>CAUQTV010000001.1:0-893640 GCA_963521185.1 uncultured Enterobacter sp.
ACGTCAGCCATGCCACCGCCACCGCAACACCTGCTGTTGATCGCAGTACGCATCTGGATGCCGCGCAGCACTACAGCTCTGAGCCGGGCGCGCATTTGGATACGGCAAGTCATGTCAGCCATGCCACCGCCACCGCAACACCTGCTGTTGATCGCAGTACGCATCTTGATGCCGTGCAGCATTACAGCTCTGAGCCGGGTGCGCATCTGGATAGCCCTATTAATACCGGTGCAACCATCAACGTTAGCGCGAATTCATTACCGGCAACCACGCGCGTGACTCTTTCCTCGCCTGGCCGCGCAGCGCAGACGGTCGCAGCCTCGCAGTTAAAGCCGGATACGCAGGTGCAGGTTGCCTTTAACAGCGCATTTACCCATACGGCCGCGCAACACACGTCGCGCAGTCATGATCGTGGCGCTCAACGCGATCAGCGATCCGAGAGCGGGGCGGATAACGCTCACTCACACGCGTTTGGTGGTCACGGTTACGGCCATGATAACAGCGCCTCCGAAGGTTTTGGTGGGCATTCCCAGTTCCATTAAGATCCCGTTAAGCTCCGAGAATTGAATAATGAAAACCGATATTGCGAAATTACTTTGTCGTGCCCTTGAGGGCGATCGCGGCGCTTCGGGTCACCTCACCGACATTGTGTTAGCCAGTACCGGTGACGCATGGGCCAGTATTGTTGAGGCGGTGGTGATTTCTACGCTGGAAGCGCAGGAGTTAGCCCGCGGAGATTTGCTGGCCTGCTCTGAGAGTCTTGGACTGTTTGCGATAGTCATGCTGGTCTTAGCCAATCCTCCTGCCAAAATGCAGGCAAGGATCAGCCGCCAGTGCCATGCGCTGATCTTCCCGCAGGCGCAAAAACACGACGCTAACACCGTTTCGTAGGCCGGGTCAGGCGACAGCCGCCACCCGGCGGAAGGTCGGAATCCATCGGCAGGACGCCCGGCGGCGCAAGCTTGCCGGGCCTACAACTCCATTTCAGGCATAAAAAAACCAACCTAAGCGGTTGGTTTTTTTTGGGATTTTTGGTCGGCACGAGAGGATTTGAACCTCCGACCCCCGACACCCCATGACGGTGCGCTACCAGGCTGCGCTACGTGCCGAACTGTGGCGATAATAGTACCTATTTTACGGCTGATTGCAACCCGATTCCGGCTAAGTGATTCATAATTAATCAATCAGTTAGCGATAAAGCGTTTTTCATCCGTCAGTACCTGTAGCAGTAAACTCAACTGCGGTTTTTGATCGCGGATCTTCTCACCCTGCACATTGTACGTCTGGTAGTTTCCGTTATGGTTCAACACCAGCGTCATTTCCGGCGTCGTGACGGCAAGAGACGTGGCGTTAGCTGCCGTCACCCAGTTGTGGCGACGGGTGGCGGTAAACAGATCCTGACCCTGCGAGTATTCGTTCGCTGGCGTGCTGACCTGAAGCAGACGCTGCATCAGCGTGGTCATCACGTCTTTATGATCGGTGAGTTTACGAATGCGCTGAGCAGGCGTACCCGGCCAGTGCACGACCAGCGGCACGTGCAGATTCGCCCGTGACCAGTCAAAGCTATGTTCGGTCTTATCGACCGCGATACCGTGACCGGCCGTAATGATCACCACGGTTTTATCGAGCTTGCCGGACGCTTTCAGCGCGGCGAGAACCCGGGCGATCTGCGCATCGACATCGTTCGCTGCACGGTTGTAACGACGCGCAAACCCTTGCTGATTGGTGTCATCCAGCGACGTACCGTTCAGCGCGACCCATGAGAACCAGCGGTTATCTTCCTCGGCGTAGCGGCCCAGCCAGTCGATCCACTGATCGGCGGTCTGTTTATCGGACTGCGATTTGGCAGACGGCAGCGAGAAATCAGACAGCAGAGCCTGGCGATAGAGCGCGCTGCTAAAGCCATCGGATGAGAACAGCCCCAGCTGATAGCCCTGTTGATTGAGCGCGGTCACCAGCGCCGCCGGAATACGCGCGGAGAGCACGCCGTCCATGTAGGCCGGTGAA
The DNA here is from genome assembly GCA_963521185.1 of uncultured Enterobacter sp. GTDB lineage: Bacteria > Pseudomonadota > Gammaproteobacteria > Enterobacterales > Enterobacteriaceae > Enterobacter_D. The sequence continues at coordinate 2,008 of CAUQTV010000001.1, forward strand.
ATCCCGTAGAACAGGCCAAACATGCCGCTGTCGGCATTGTTGCCGGTGCTCATGTGCTGCGTAAAGTTGATGTTCTGATCGGCAAAGCTCGCCAGCTCCGGCATCTGTTTCTCATAGCGCGAATAGCTCAGACCGTCGACGGTAATCAGCAGAACGTTCTGGCCCTGGCCCATATCACGGTAGCGCAAATCGCTTAACGGATACTGTACGGAAACGGCTTCCGGATTGCCTTGCTCAACCAGACGACGCTGATACTCCTGCGCATCCAGCAGGCCGTGCTTCTCAAGGAAGCGACGCGCGGTCATCGGATAGGAGAGCGGCAGGTTCGCGCGCTGCATGGTCACCGGGCGATAGAAGTTAGCATCGGCCCAGATGTACATGACATGGGAGGCAACAAACGCCACGAAAAAGAAGGCGGCCACCGGTTTCGCATAGTGGCGACGGCGCGTCAGGCTGCGCAACTTCTGCCAGCTCCAGGTGGCAAACAGCATCTCGATCAGCAGCACTACCGGCACGCTGATAAACATCAGCTGCCAGTCGCGCGCCATTTCATTCTGATCGGGGTTAATCACCAGTTCCCAGACGATGGGATTGAGATGCAGGTGGAAGCGGGTAAAGACTTCGCTGTCAATCAGCAGCAGCGTCATGCCGCCCGTCGCGAGGATCGCTGAGAGCAGCCGCATCAGCCGTTGCGACATAATGACAAAGGTCAGCGGGAACAGGATCAGCAGGTAGGTGGCGAACACCAAAAAGCTAAAGTGCCCGACAACGCTCAGGTACGAATAAATTCGTCCGGCGAGCGTGGTCGGCCAGTCGGCGACAAAAAGATAGCGGCTGCCGAACACCATCGACAACAGAATGTTGAACAGGGCAAACCAGTGCCCCCAGCTAACCATCTGGGAGACTTTTTCACGGTAGCGCTGACGATGGGTCACCATAAAATGTCGTCGTGTTCCTTAGTGCGCTTTGTCGTCAGCAATAGAAGACTGTAGCGCCTGGGCAAAAGACCGGGCAATGGCCTGACGCTGAGCGGGAGCGACGCTGGTGTTGATAAGATTGGTCACCATATTTCCCAGCACCATCAGGGAAAGATCGGTCGGTGTCTTATGTTTTTCCAGCACGTTCGCCAGTTCACTCAGCAGTTGTTCAACGTGTTCATCACTATAGCGGGAGATTTGTGGCATAAAATCGGAATCAGTTTGTTCATGAAAGGGCAACATATTACCGTAGCAACAGCTTTTTTTCTGCTTTTTTATCCGCTATTGCACACTTGTCCTGGCGGTGGTTGAATACCGCCCGGTCTAAAAGGAGAGTTTATCATGAGTCTGGACATCAACCAGATTGCCCTGCACCAGCTTATCAAGCGCGATGAGCTAACCCTTGAGCTGGTGCTGCGCGATTCATTGCTGGAACCGACGGCTACCGTCAACGACATGGTGGCAGAGCTGCATCGGGTGTATAGCGCGAAAAATAAAGCCTATGGCCTGTTTAGCGAAGAGAGCGAACTGGCGCAGGCGCTGCGTCTGCAACGTCAGGGTGAAGAGGATTTTCTGGCCTTTAGCCGGGCGGCCACCGGGCGCTTGCGCGATGAGCTGGCGAAATACCCCTTTGCCGATGGCGGTATCGTGCTGTTTTGTCATTACCGCTACCTGGCGGTGGAATACCTGCTGGTCAGCGTGCTGAACAACTTAAGCAGCATGCGCGTCAACGAGCAACTGGATATCAGCTCCACGCATTATCTGGATATCAACCACGCGGATATCGTGGCGCGAATTGATTTAACCGAATGGGAAACCAACCCGGAATCAACGCGCTATCTGACGTTCCTGAAAGGCCGCGTTGGACGCAAAGTGGCGGATTTCTTCATGGACTTCCTCGGTGCCAGCGAAGGTCTGAACGCCAAAGCGCAGAACAAAGGCTTATTGCAGGCGGTAGATGACTTCACCGCAGAAGCGCAGCTTGATAAAAACGAACGTCAGAGCGTGCGTCAGCAGGTCTACAGCTACTGCAACGAGCAGTTGCAGGCGGGCGAGGAGATCGAGCTGGAGTCGCTGTCAAAAGAGCTGGCGGGCGTGAGCGAAGTGAGTTTCCAGGAGTTTACCGCCGGTAACGGCTACGAGCTGGAAGAGAGCTTCCCGGCGGACAGGAGCACACTGCGTCAGCTGATGAAATATGCGGGAAGCGGCGGCGGGCTGACCCTTAATTTTGATGCTATGCTGCTAGGCGAGCGTATCTTCTGGGATCCGGCCACCGACACGCTGACCATTAAAGGCACACCGCCGAATCTGCGCGATCAGCTTCAGCGTCGTTTAAACGGCGGCAAGTAATGTTTCAGGGAGCCTGTTTACATCCGGCAGGCTCTGCTTTCAGGATGCACCACGCAGGAGTTTCATGATCACTGCACATTTCGGCAAGCGCCCTGGCCTCGACGGTAAACTGCTGCGCCAGGCCGTTCGTCAGCATGCGTTAATTTTCTTTTTGATGCTTGGCCTGGGGATGCTGTTTATCGGCGTCTCCGCCGCGCTTTTCTTCCGTTTTTGGGCGACCGGCGAATCACGTGAAGTGCTGTCGCTGATTTTTTTGCTGGTGTTCTTTATCAGCGGGCTTTTTATCGTTGGCTTTACGTTTTACTCCACCGTCAGCAGCACGGTGTATTACTACCAGAAAGGGCGGTTGCGCCAGCACGGTCTGAACCTCAACGCGCAGGTGATCTCGAAAACGCGTGACGCCACCGTGGCGGAGCGACGCGATGAGACGCGGCATATCAGTATTGATGAGCTGGAGTTGCAGGTCGGGTTTCGCTTCGACTATGGCGGGCAAACCTGGGAGTGTGCGGATCTGCTCACCCGAGAAGCGCTCTTTGACGCGCTGAGTGTCGGGCAATCTATCCCGGTGCGCATTCTGCCGTGGAAACCGCGCAATGCCATTATTCGCCAGCGGGCATTGCTCAATCAGCTAAAACGCACAAACAACAGCAGTGGGATACGGGATCCGCGCATCGGCACGCCGCTGATGGAGAGCGATCGGGTATAAAAAAACCCCGCCGTGGCGGGGTTCTTCATCAACCGCTGGCGATTACGCGCGAACGAAGTCGATGTGAGTCAGTTTAGGTTTGAACGCGTGACGCTGAACAGCCTGAACTTTAACTTTTACTTCTTTACCGTCAACAGACAGGATCAGCACTTCGCCGTAAAAACCTTCTTTCGCTTGCAGGTTCATTACTTTGTCGTGATCCAGTTCGATAGCAACCGGGGCTTCAGCGCCACCGTAGATGATTGCCGGGAATTTGTTGGCAGTACGCAGGCGGCGGCTCGCACCCTTACCCTGGTCTTTACGTGCTTGAACTTCGATAGTTAACATTTGAATCTCTCTTCAATGAGTCCTGTTACAGGCGACCCAGCAACAGGGTGATGATCGGCTTTACGGGTGTAAAGCGGGCGGTATTCTATACTCGAACGCCGCTTACTTCAATGAAAAGTGCCGCTAGCCGCGCAATTCATTGGCCCGGCGATAGCGCCCTTCATAATCGAAAATCTTCTCGCGAACCTGCCAGAATTGCCCTTTCTTGCGTGCCACAACAAAATCAGGGTGGCGCAGCAGCGCCTGCTGAGCAAGAATGTCGCTCGCGACAATCCAGCGCAGCGGCACGCCGGGCGTGCGGGTGTGTGGGCGAATAAAAAGCTGCTCAAAGGCCGTGCGCTGGGCGGGCGTCTGTAAACGGAAGCGCTCACTCACATCTGCACCGTCTTCATCGTAATAGGTGATTTTCAGCCATTCGCCTTTTTCATCTGCGCCATGCTGCAACGTCATGCCGCCGCAGCGCAACACCAGCGCATCTTTGAGCTTCAGCGCCGCCTTGAGCATATCGTCAGGATCCACCAGCACGGTGTCGCATTCCCGGCAGCGGCGCGCGGCAATGTCGTTTTCCGCATTGCACTGGGGGCAGTTTTTAAAGCGAAAACGGTAATCGCACTGCGCGCGCTGGCCGTCATCATCTTCAAACCAGCCCTGACAGCGGCGACCAAAGTGCTCAATCAGCGTGCCGTCAGCGGTGGTTTTGCCCCAAAACGTATTGGCAAAACCGCAGTCCGGGCAGAATACCTGCACCGGCACATTGTCACTTTTGCCTTTCGGTGCGCCGACCTCCGGGGCATAGAGATCGTGCGGATTCCCGGCATAGTCCAGAATCAGGCAGTCGGTTTTGCCCGGTGCCAGGCGCAGACCGCGCCCGACAATTTGCTGATAGAGGCTAACGGACTCGGTAGGGCGCAAAATCGCGATCAAATCCACATGCGGCGCGTCGAAACCGGTGGTCAGCACCGAGACGTTCACCAGGTAGCGAAAGCGCTGGGCTTTAAACGCGTCGATTAACGCATCGCGCTCGTTTCCCGGCGTCTCGCCAGTGATCAGCGCCGCGTCGCCAGCGGGCAGCAGTCCGGTGATTTCGCGGGCGTGTTCAACGGTGGCGGCAAAAATCATCACCCCTTTGCGATCGGCGGCGAACTCTTCAATCTGGCTGATAATGTGCGGCGTAATGCGCTGCTGCTTTTTCAGCTCCACATTCAGATCCGCCTCGCTAAACAGGCCGTTACTCTGCGCCTGCAAGCGGCTGAAATCGTAGCGCACCACCGGCATGTCGAGGCGCTCTGGCGGCGTCAGGTAGCCATGCTTGATCATATAGCGCAGCGGCAGTTCATAGATGCAGTCGCGGAATAGCGCTTTTTCGGTGCCACGCACCATGCCGTGATAATGAAACTGGTAAATCCAGCCTTTACCAAGACGAAAAGGCGTGGCGGTCAGCCCCAGTAAACGGATGTGGGGATTCACTTTCGCTAAATGACTGAGGATTTGCTGATACTGGCTTTCATCGTCGTCGCTGATGCGGTGGCACTCATCAACGATTAACAGTGAAAATTCGCCCTGAAAATGATCGAGGTTACGCGCCACCGACTGCACGCTGCCGAAAACCACTTTGCCGTGACTCTCTTTGCGGTGCAGGCCCGCCGCATAGATATCGGCCTCCAGCCCTAACGCCCGGTATTTTGCGTGGTTCTGCGCCACCAGTTCTTTTACGTGAGCGAGCACCAGCACACGTCCGCGCGCCACGCGGGCCAGTTCGGCGATCACCAGGCTTTTACCCGCGCCGGTAGGCAGCACGATCACCGCGGGCTGCGGGTGTTTGCGAAAGTGGGCGAGGGTGGCGTCCACCGCTTCACGTTGATACGGGCGAAGTGTAAAAGTCATGGTGTCTCGTTGTTCATGAGGCGGGTTACTCAGCGTGCGAATAGTATGCCACGAATCTTTTTCCCTTGAGCGGCGCGTAGACCCCGTTATACTGGGAGATTGAATATTGCTTCTCTTTTCGGACGCATTGTCCGACTCCAGCATCTTTACAGGCTAAACAAAATCCATGCGACTTGATAAGTTTATCGCTCAGCAACTCGGCGTGAGCCGTGCTATTGCCGGACGTGAAATCCGCGGCAACCGTATCACGGTAGACGGCGACATCGTAAGAAACGCAGCGTTTAAACTGCTGCCAGAGCACGCGGTTGAATTTGACGGCAACCCGCTGGCCCAGCAGAACGGCCCGCGCTATTTTATGCTGAACAAACCGCAGGGCTACGTCTGTTCCACCGACGATCCCGATCATCCTACCGTGCTCTATTTCCTCGACGAGCCGGTCGCCTACAAGCTGCATGCCGCCGGGCGTCTGGATATCGACACCACCGGACTGGTGCTGATGACCGATGATGGACAGTGGTCGCACCGCATTACCTCGCCGCGCCATCACTGCGAAAAAACCTATCTGGTGACCCTTGAATCCCCGGTCAGCGATGATACCGCAGCACAGTTTGCCCACGGCGTTCAACTGCACAATGAGCCCGATCTGACCAAACCGGCGGTCATGGAAGTGATTACGCCGACGCAGGTTCGTTTGACGATCACCGAAGGGCGCTACCATCAGGTCAAACGCATGTTTGCCGCCGTCGGCAATCATGTGATTGAACTGCACCGCGAACGCATTGGTGACATCAAAATGGACGATGATTTAGCCCCCGGCGAATACCGCCCGTTAACGGAAGAAGAAATTGCCAGCGTTGGCATGCCTTCTCGCTAACCCCAGGAGTTTTACCACGTGACCACCCGGCAGCACTCTTCACTGAGTATCGTCTTTATTCTTGGCCTGCTGGCCATGCTGATGCCGCTCTCGATTGACATGTATTTGCCCGCGCTGCCCGTGATCGCGCAACAGTTTGCGGTGCCGGCAGGCAGCGCCCAGATGACGCTCAGCACCTACATACTGGGTTTTGCGCTGGGACAACTGCTCTACGGCCCGATGGCGGACAGCATTGGGCGCAAGCCGGTGATCCTCGGCGGCACGCTGATTTTCGCCGCGGCGGCGGTGGCCTGCGCGCTGTCGCAGACCATCGATCAACTGATCACTATGCGCTTTTTCCACGGTCTTGCGGCTGCGGCAGCCAGCGTGGTGATCAACGCCCTGATGCGCGATATCTACCCGAAAGAAGAGTTCTCGCGGATGATGTCGTTCGTCATGCTGGTGACCACCGTTGCGCCGCTGATGGCACCGATGGTCGGCGGGGCGGTGCTGGTCTGGTTTAGCTGGCATGCGATTTTCTGGATCCTTGCCATTGCCGCGCTGCTGGCGTCGCTGATGATTTTCTTCTTCATTCGCGAAACCCTGCCGGTGGAGCGTCGGCAGAAATTTCACATCCGCACCACGCTCGGGAATTTCGCCACGCTGTTTCGTCATAAGCGCGTGCTGAGCTACATGCTGGCAAGCGGGTTCAGCTTTGCGGGGATGTTCTCGTTCCTCAGCGCCGGGCCGTTTGTCTACATTGAGATCAATCATGTCTCGCCGCAGGACTTTGGCTACTACTTTGCGCTGAACATCGTGTTCCTGTTCATCATGACCATCATCAACGGTCGCTTTGTGCGTCGTGTCGGGGCGCTGAACATGTTCCGCGCCGGGCTGTGGGTTCAGTTTGTCATGGCGCTGTGGATGGTGCTGTGCGCGGCGTTCGACGTGGGGTTTTGGGCGCTGGTGGTCGGCGTGGCGGCCTTTGTCGGCTGCATTTCGCTGGTGGCGTCAAACGCGATGGCGGTCATTCTGGATGAATTTCCGCACATGGCGGGAACGGCGTCGTCGCTGGCTGGCACGTTTCGTTTCGGTATTGGTGCCATCGTCGGTGCGCTGCTTTCACTGGCCACGTTTAACAGCGCCTGGCCGATGATCTGGTCGATCGCGTTCTGCGCCAGCAGCTCCCTTCTGTTTTACCTCTACGCCAGCCGCCGCAAAAAATCCGCGAAGTAAGCCTTTCGGGGGGCAAAACATGCCCCCTTCGTTGATGCATATCAACCCATTTCGTTATTGTCATTCCGCATTTGTATATTTTATGTAAAATCCTTTTGTGTAAAAAGTCACATCTTTGTAGTTAAAAAGGTTGAGTCAGATCGCAAAAAGGGGTACATATACCCCGAAACGACACCCATGATCGTTGTGCTAAGACCCTAATAATTAGGCTGCTAAACCGCGTGGGCCAGGGATGTAAGCGGTTACGGGATCGCTGGCAGGACGACTTGTCAATGATGTGTTAATATTGTTGTAAAATAATTGTGAAGTGTTTTGGCTTCCGGGGATAAAGACGTGAATACATTAAACCTCTCCATCGTGCATCGTTTGCCGCAGACCTATCGCTGGCTGGCGGGTTGCGCAGGTTCGAAAGTTGAACCGATTCCGCAAAATGGACTGAGCGGTGATAATTGTCTGGTCGCGTTAAAATTATTAAGCCCGGATGGCGACAGCGCATGGCCGGTGATGCACAAGCTGAGCCAGGCCCTGAGTGATATCGAAGTGCACTGCTCGGTGCTCGAATGCGAAGGCGAGCCGTGTCTGTTCGTTAATCGCCAGGACGAGTTCGCCGCCACCTGCCGCCTGAAAAACTTCGGCGTCGCCATTGCAGAACCTTTCTCGAACAATAATCCGTTTTAAGCAACAATCCGTTTTAAGCGTTAGCTAAGCGTTAACAGCTGGCGCGTATACGGCTGCTGCGGGTTAGAAAAGACCAGCTCGCAGGCGCCTTGCTCCACCACTTCTCCCTGCGACAGCACAATTACCTGATGACACAGCGCGCGCACCACGTGCAAATCATGGCTGATAAAAATGTACGCCAGACGGTGCTTCTCTTGCAGTGACTTCAGCAGCGTCAGAATTTGCGCCTGCACGGTGCGGTCCAGTGACGACGTTGGTTCATCCAGCACCATCAGTTCAGGCTTGAGGATCAGGGCGCGCGCAATGGCGATGCGCTGACGCTGGCCGCCGGAAAACTCAGCCGGATAGCGGTGACGCGTCTTCGGATCAAGCCCCACTTCATTCATCACCTGAATCACCTGTTCTTCACGCGCCTGGGCGCTGAGCGCAGGCTGATGCACCCGCAAACCCTCTTCAATGATTTGCTGCACGTCCAGGCGCGGGTTAAGGGAAGAGTTGGGATCCTGGAACACCACCTGAATGCGGTGGCGAACGGGCAGCATCTGTTTGCGTCCCCAGTCATGCAGCGGCTTGCCGTCAAAGATAATCCGCCCCTCGGAGGCGATTAAGCGCAGCAGCGCAAGCCCGGTGGTGCTCTTGCCGGAACCGGACTCGCCCACCAGGCCCAGCGTCTCACCGGGGCGCAGCGTAAAGCTGATGTTATTGACCACCGGCTTTTTACCAACCACGCGGCGAAAAATCCCTTTGCGTACGGGAAAGGCCACGCCTAAGTTCTCCACCTGCAACAGCGGCGGCGCATCAGCCTGCAAGGGGACCGGATCGCCGGAGGGTTCGCTGTCGAGCAGGCGTTGGGTGTAAGCATGCACGGGGCGGGCAAAGAGTTCTCGCGCGCTATTTTGCTCAACGCACTTCCCGTTGTGCATCACCGCCACGTTGTCGGCCAGCTTTTTAACAATGCTGAGGTTGTGAGTGATAAACAGCAGGCCCATGTTCAGCTCGTCACGAAGCTCGCGCAACAGCTGCAAAATTTGCGCCTGCACCGAGACGTCGAGCGCGGTGGTCGGTTCATCGGCGATCAGCAGTTCGGGGCGGGTCAGTAGCGCCATGGCAATCATCACGCGCTGGCGCTCGCCGCCGGAAAGCTGATGCGGGAAGTCACCGAGCCGGGATCGCGCATTGCAGATACCCACGCGATCGAGGCAGTCGAGCATTTCGCTGCGTGCCGCTTCCCGTCGCATTCCACGGTGCAGCGACAGCACTTCATAAAGCTGTTTTTCCAGCGTATGCAGCGGGTTTAACGACACCATCGGCTCCTGGAAAATCATGGCGATTTTATTGCCGCGCACGCTGCGCAAGGTTTTTTCAGGGGCGTGCAGCAGCGACGCGCCGTGAAACAGAATATCCCCGGTCGGGTATTCCACGGGCGGCGACGGCAGCAGGCGCAGAACGGACAGCGCGCTGACGCTCTTACCGGAGCCGGATTCGCCCACCAGCGCCAGTGTTTCGCCCGCGCTGATGTGCAACGACAGGTCGCTGACCACGGTGCGTAACTGGTCTTGTTGGCGAAACGCAATCGTCAGCGAATCGATCTGGAGCAGGGGAGAGGTCATCTTAAACCGCCTTGTTCGGATCAAAGGCATCGCGCACCGCTTCGCCAATAAAAATGAGCAGCGACAGCAGTACCGCTACCGATAAAAACGCCGCAATGCCCAGCCACGGTGCCTGAAGATTATTTTTACCCTGCAACAGCAGCTCCCCCAGCGAGGGTGAACCGAGCGGCAAACCGAAGCCAAGAAAATCGAGCGAGGTGAGCGTGGTGATCGAGCTGCACAAAATAAACGGGATAAAGGTCAGCGTGGCGACCATCGCGTTTGGCAGCATGTGGCGGAAGATGATCCCGCGATCGCTCACCCCCAGCGCCAGGGCTGCGCGGATATAGTCAAAATTACGCGTGCGTAGAAACTCAGCGCGTACCACGCCCACGAGGCTCATCCAGCCAAACAGCACGGTCACCGCCAGCAGCCACCAGAAGCCGGGCTGGATCACGCTGGAGAGCAGGATAATCAGAAACAGCGTCGGCATACCGGCCCAGACCTCAATAAAACGCTGGCCGATAAGATCGATTTTGCCACCGTAATAGCCCTGCACCGCCCCTGCCAGCACGCCGATCACGCTGGAAAACAGCGTGAGCAGCAGGCCAAACAGGATGGAGATACGCGTGCCGTACAGAATTCTCGCCAGCACATCGCTGCCGTTAGCGTCCGTGCCGAACCAGTTCTGCGCGGAAGGGGGGGAGGGAAACGGCGTGTCGGTGGCGAAATTAATACTGCGCGCACCAAAGCGGATGGGGGCCCACAGCACCCAGCCGTTCTTTTCCAACTGGGTTTGCAGCCACGGATCCTGATAATCGGCGGGGGTGGCGAATTCACCGCCAAACGCCGTCTCGCGGTAATCTTTCAACACCGGGGCAAACCAGTGCCCGTCGTAGCGCACCAGCAGCGGTTTATCATTGGCGACCAGCTCCGCGCACAGGCTTAGCGCGAACAGAATGAGAAAGATCCACAGCGACCAGTAGCCGCGACGGTTGTGGCGAAAGCGCGCCCAGCGGGCCTGGTTAACATGGCTTAATTGACGCATCAGCGGCCCTCAAAATCAATGCGTGGATCCACCAGCGTATAGCTGATATCGCTCAAAATATTCAGCAGCAGGCCAATCAGCGTGAAAATATAGAGTGTGCCAAACATCACCGGGTAATCGCGGGATACGGTAGCCTCGTAGCCCAGCAGTCCCAGGCCGTTGAGGGAAAACATCACCTCAATCAATAGCGAGCCGGTGAAGAACATGCTGATAAAGGTGGCCGGAAAGCCTGCAATCACCAGCAGCATGGCATTACGAAACACGTGCTTATGCAGAATGTTGCGCTCGCTGACCCCTTTGGCGCGCGCGGTGACCACGTACTGTTTGCGGATCTCATCGAGAAAGGAATTTTTGGTCAGCATGGTAAGGGCGGCAAAGCCGCCGATCACCGTCGCCAGCACCGGCAGGGTGATGTGCCACACATAATCGGTGATCTTTTGATACCACGGCAGCGTATCAAAATTGGCCGATACCAGACCGCGCAGCGGGAAAATATCGTAATAGCTGCCGCCGGCAAAAAAGACGATCAGCAAAACGGCAAACAGAAACGCCGGGATCGCATAGCCAATGATAATGAACGCGCTGCTCCAGATATCAAAGCGGCTGCCGTTGTACACCGCTTTGCGAATGCCAAGGGGGATCGACACCAGATAAATAATCAGCGTTCCCCACAGCCCGAGGGTTACCGAGACCGGCATACTGTCTTTGATCAGCTGTAACACCGAGGCGCTGCGAAACAGGCTGTCGCCGAAATCAAAGCGCGCGTAATTCCACAGCATGGTGAAATAACGCTCGTAGATCGGCTTATCGAAGCCGTAGCGTTTCGTGATCTCTTCGATGACTTCAGGATCCAGCCCGCGTCCGCCGCGATAGCGCCCGTCGGCGGCATTGCCCACGCCGGTGCGGGCATGCCCTGCGCCCATCATTTCACCGCCGCCACCGGGCAGGGTGCCCTGCTGACCGAACTCAATAGCGGCGATGGCCTGATCGACCGGGCCGCCGGGGGCAATTTGCACGATGAAAAAGTTAATCGTGATGATGGCCCACAGCGTGGGGATCAGCAGCAATAAACGGCGGAGTAAATAAGCGCCCATCGTCTCTCCTTAGCGTCTGGCGGCAGGCAGTTTGGCCGCTTTATTGACGTCATACCACCAGGTATCAAACCCCAGTGAATAAATTGGACGCCGGGTCGGCATAGAGAATTTATCCCAGTACGCCAGGCGGTCAGACGCCATATACCACATGGGCAGCATGTAATAATTCCACGTCAGCACGCGATCCAGCGCGCGTCCGAGCGGCAGCAGCTTCGCTTTATCGCCCTGTGCGGCAATGATTTTACCCAGTAGTGTATCAATGGCCGGGCTGGAGACGCCCGGCGTGTTGTAGGTGGAATCGATGTATTCAGAGCCCCAGGAGATCTGTAAATCGGTTCCCGGCCACGGCGTGGCCTGCACAGTGCGCGGCATCATATCAAAATCACGCGTACGCAGACGGTTATTGAGCTGTGAGTTATCGACCTGGCGCACGTTAAGCGTAATGCCCAGCCGCGCGAGGTTGTGCTGGAACGGCATCACCCACAGGTTGTTACTGCCTGCTGGCAGCAGTAGCTCAAAGCTGAAGGGCTTGCCGGTTTTGCTCTCCACAAGCTGCTTATCTTTCAGCACCCAGCCCGCATCCGCCAGCAGTTTGCTGGCCTTCAGCAGGTTATCCCGGTCAAAGCCGTTGCCTTTGGAGACGGGCGGTTGATATACCGAGGTAAATACCTCCGGCGACAGTTGCGCCTTCAGGGGGGCCAGCAGCATCAGTTCAGCCGCATCCGGATAACCGCGGGCGGCATACTCGGTATTCTGGAAATAGCTGTTTGCCCGCGCATAGGCTCCATAAAACAGCGCTTTATTCATCCATTCAAAGTCGAACGCCAGCGTGAGCGCCTCGCGCACCCGGCGATCGCGAAACAGCGGTCGCTGATTATTAAACGCCAGCCAGCGCGTATTTTGCGCCGATTCATTCTTCTGTTCGTCTTTCACGATAAAGTGGTTGGCGAAATTCTTGCCAACGTAGCGCGTCGCCCAGTTTTTCGCATCGCCCTCCTGGCGGAAGTCAAACGCCCCGGCCTTAAAGGCTTCAAAGGCGACGTTGTCATCCAGATAGTAGTCATAGCGAATGTTATCGAAGTTCCACAGGCCACGGTTAACCGGCAGATCCGCCGCCCAGTAATCCTTCACGCGGGTGTAGACAATGTACTGCCCCATACGCCACCGGCTGATGCGATACGGGCCGCTGGCGAGCGGTGGCGTGCTGATGGGGTCGCTAAGCTTGTGATCCTTCCAGAATTTTTCCGGCATCACCGGCAGGGTGAACAGGCTGAGGAGATCTTCTTTTCCGGGCTTCGCCAGCGTAATGCGCACCGTGAGCGGAGAGATTGCTTTTACCGTTGTGCCTTTGTAGATCAGGCGAAACTGCGGCACGCCTTCGGTCATGAATTTATGAAAGGTAAAAGCAACATCGCTGGCGCGAATGGGCGAACCGTCATGAAACCTGGCGTTGGGGTTAATGCTGATTTCAGCCCAGGCGTAGTCGTCAGCGTAGCGCGCCATTTCAGCAATCAGCGGATAGTAGCTGCCGGGTTCATCGTCGGAGGTCGCATAGAGCGCGTCGTACAGGGATTCCGTGCGCACGGCGGCATTGCCACGCAGGGCGAAACGGTTGAAGTTATCAAAGGTGCCGATGACCGAGCGCGTGATGCTTCCGCCTTTCGGGGCCGCCGGATCCACGTAGTCATAATGCGTGAAGTTTATGGCGTATTTCGGTTCGCCGATCACGGCAAACGCATAGCTCTCTTTGATGGTCTGAGCGTGACCTGTGAGTGTGACCAGAGATAACAAGAGACAAAACAGGCGCACAACGCTCATCAGGGCATCATCCTTCTACCAGGGTGTTTTGGTGAGCCAATAATAAGTGACCGGCCGTCAGTTGTGAACTTATTCACACTGAAGTTGGGCGATGAACGGAGGTTCCTGCCAGGCCATAAACTGGGTCAGCGTCATCGGGCGGCTGAAATAGTAGCCTTGCAGGAAGTGTACGCCATGCTCGCGCAGCCATCTTGCCTGTTCGGGGGTTTCAACGCCTTCCGCCACCGTCAGCATATTGAGGCGTTTTGCCAGCATCAGTACCGCATCCAACACCGGGGAGTTTACCGTGTTCATGTCGATGACGTTCACAAACCCGCGATCGATCTTCAGATAGTCCATCGTGAACCGCTCAAGATAGATTAACGCGCTGTGCCCGGTACCGAAGTCGTCAATGGCAATTTCGTAACCATCGTCATGCAGCCATTTAAACAACTTCACCGCTTCGGTTTGTTTGATCATGTCGCGCTCGGTGATTTCCAGCACGATACTGAAATGCCCGGCGGGCAGCGAAGCGGAGAACTGGTGAATGTCTTCAATAAATCGGCCCGAATGCAAATGCCCTGGGGCGATGTTGACGCCCATTTTGGCCCCAACGGGCAGGCGCGTTTGCAGCACTGGCGCGTCGAGGGCGATCAGGCGAAACAGATGCAGCGTTAGCGGGACGATCAGTTTTTGCGCTTCGGCCAGCGGAATAAAGGTATCGGGCGGGATCTCACCCCGGGTTGGGTGCTTCCAGCGCAGCAGGGCTTCCACGCCGCTCATGCGTAGCGATCCGGCTTCTACCACCGGCTGATACACCACGTAAAATTGCTCATTCTTGATGGCCTGTAGAATATCCCGGCCTGGCCGCAGGCGTCGGCGCAGCACGGCCGCGCAGAGTAATCCGCACAGCAGACCGGCCAACAACCCCGGCAGCAGCGCGAGCTGGATATCCTGGGGCGTCCATTTGTCGGCGAACAGCAGCACGTTTAACGGCAGTCCGTCGATGCTTGCCGTCCTGACGGGCTGTTGGGTCAGGCTCTCAAGGTTTATCAGATGACTGGAAAACGTTGAAATCGCATAGCTGCCCACCGCCAGTGCGACGCCGTTATAGTTTTCCTGGCGCGTGGTCGATATCAGATAGGGAGTAAGGTTTACGTTGATGGAGACAAAGACACCCCGATCGTCGAGTATCGGGCTTTTGAACCACATGGCGATGGCGGGTTTATCCGGCATCATTGGCGTACCCGGCAAGACCTCCATATCCCGATCTTTGGTGAGATCAAGGCCAGGCACCAGATCCTTAAGCGGCGCATCCAGCACGCCCGTAGCGGAAGAGCAGAAGGCATTTTGATTGCGAATAAGCAGGAACGCGCGCACGTTCACGCTAAAGGCCGCGCGCGAGGTTAATTCACTCGTCACGTCTTCGCATTTGCTTAATGCCAGAGGTTGCAGCGCCTTTGCGGTATTTTGCAAATCGCTGAAGTAGCTTTCAAGGTTGGTGCGGATATCCTTAATCGAGCGATCCAGCTGCTGCTCACGCTTGTGTGCCGCCACCATAAACTGGAAGCCGCCCACAATAATAGCCGCAACCACGCCCACCAGGACGCTGATCGTCAGAATTTTACGGCGCGCAAAAGAGGTGCGGGTGAGCATAGCGTTATCTTATCCGGAAGAGCTGTCGCGTAACACGGTCAGCCGATCGCCTTGATTTTAAAGACTATAGCCTGGAAAAGCGCGGATAGTCATACCTTTATATAGGTTTAAATGTACATTCAGGCAAAAAAAAAGCACTGCCAGAGCAGTGCTTCTTTATTAATCCTGTTGTCGGCCAAGGGAAAACCCATAACAGGATCCGTTAAACATAACGATTAACTACGGCTTAATACGCGACGCGCTTCGTTGTAACGTTTTTTCCAGTACGGCTCATCCATACTCGAAATCACAACGCCGCTGCTGGTAGAGGCATGGACAAACTGGTTGTTGCCAATATAAATACCAACATGACGTCCTGTAGAACCCGCCTTGAACAACACCAGGTCACCGGTACGCAAACTGGTGCGTGACACCGACTTGCCCATTTCCTGTTGTTCATAGGTTGAACGCGGCAGTTCTAAGCCAAATTGTTCACGGAAAGTACGCTGTACGAAACCAGAGCAATCAATGCCTTTTTTGGTATCACCGCCGAGGCGGTAGCGAACACCTTTCCAGGTTGCGTACTGATCCATGATGCGGGATTTCACATCAAGGTTACGAACCATTGTCTCAAATTCATCCTGAGAGGCTTGCAGTGACGAGGCATCTTCCATGCCCACAGCATGCGTCTCAGGGTGCATATTCTTTGCGGTATTAGTAGAACAAGCTGAAAGCAGAACCGCGACTGCTAACGCGGGTATCGCCCGCACGATATATCTCAAAAACGGTTGAGATTTGACCATGTTGTTTATATTCCCTTGAAGTCCTTAACGACAAATATCGTTATAAAAATGCCAAACGTGACGAGATTAATTACCTGCGCACAATGAGACAATTCCTCTTGGTCAAATCTGTGGTGAAACGCACAAATTAATTCACAGCGGGAATATTTTTCTCTGTGAGGCGAAACGTACCCGAGATTACCTGAAGCCCCCCGGCATTGCGAGCGCTTTTATGCGTTTTTTTATAAGAAATTGTGATACGGAAAGCTGGAAAAAAACTTTGGTTAAAATAGCGGCAATTTAGCTTAAAATGCATGTATTCCGCTCATTTACAACAGGATTTTGATGACAAAAGAATGACATTCACAGGTGCGCATCAATCATTTTTTTGCAGGGATCAACAAGGATCCCTGAAAATGGCTGTTAAATTACGTTATTTATTTGTTTAAAAATTGTTTGTTTTTGTTTGGCAGATAATGATCAAACAGCGAAATCAGTCTGTCGCTAAGCGGGGTTAACAGCACCCACGGCAAACCAATCAATACGGCGGAGAGCGATCCCACGGCAATATCGGTGAACCAGTGCGCGCCAATCATCACGCGAGGGAAGGCAAAAACCATAAAAATAATCAGGGCAATGGCCCCGGCGCGCTTGCCGAAATAGCGGAACATAAAGGCTGAAAAAATAAGCAGCATCATGCCGTGATCGCCGGGGAAACTGTCTTTCGACGCATCTTTCATGGGAATGACGTTCAGCAAATCGCTGACGCGATAAATATGCTCGAAGAACAGCGTCGGACTGGCACGCTTGACCGGATACAGCGCCTGCGCCAGTTGGTTAACCACCAGCGCGGTGAGCAGCATCACCAGACCAATAATCACAATGCGGCGGCGGCCTGCGGGATTTTCATTTTTCCAGAACCCCAGCATCAGGCAGCCCATCGCCAGCAGTGAACAGCCGTCGAACGCGCGATTGTTGGTGATGGCGACCAGCCACAGAAAAGCGCGACTCTCAATCAACTTGTGATTGAAGAAGTGGAATATCGCCGAATCCAGGGTCAACCACGCGCCGTGATTCACCGGAAGATACCAGCATAAAAAGAGCGCCAGACCGGCGGCGTTGAGGAAAATGATTAAAGGAAGTCGCGTCTTCATAGGTTCATCTGAATCGAATGTATCAACCGTAAACGTTAAGCTCCGTCAATTAAACGAAGCTTCAACAAGCTGGCCTGAAGCGCGTTCCAGTCGGCATCTGAGGCTGTAATAAGCTCAATGCGGCTATCGGGCGGGGCGACATTTTGTGTTTCGATATGCAAATCCAGGCCCTGGCGATTAATTCGCACCAGACCTTCCGCAATGCGCATGACGCCCTTAACGCGATCGACCGGGGCCAGGCGCGCCCACTCCAGCAAACCAATGGTGTCAAACTGCGTATCGGCGTCGAAGATCCAGCCGCAGGCCTGATGCCCCTGACCGCTGTTGAGGCTTCGCCGCCAGCGCTGGTGCTCGGGTAAACTCAGCGCCGCCAGCCCTTTTTTGTCCGCATGGCTGTGCTGATGGGCTGCGCTGGCCGGGAGTTCACGGGTGTTACAGCGCGGGCGCGAGAGCAGAGAAGGGGAGAAATTGCCCTGGGTGGCGTGGACCAGTTCACGCGCGCCGCCGTACTCCTGCCACCACTGCGTCAGCGCCGCAAGGCTTTCCGGCGTGGCACGATCGCCTTTGTTCGCCACAATAATGTCGGCGGCGGCCAGTTGATCGCGAAAGTTTTCATTATTCACCGCTTTTTCGTCGAGAAGCTGGCGCGGATCGAGCAGGCAAATCGTTGCCTGCAAATCGATCCAGGGTTCATACACCGGGGCGGTGAGCATATCGAGGATCTGTTTAGGGTGACCCAGCCCGGTCGGTTCAATCAGCAGCCGATCCGGTTTACCCTGGCGCAGCAGGGTGTTTAAGCCCACCTGCATCGGCAGACCGTTGACGCAGCACATGCAGCCGCCGGGGATCTCTTTTAACAACGCGCCGCTGTCGGCGAGCAGCGCGCCGTCGATGCCCACTTCACCAAATTCGTTGACCAGCACGGCCCATTTTTCAGCGGGATCTTTTTGAGCCAGCAGATGCAAAATTGATGTCGTTTTTCCGCTACCGAGAAATCCGGTGATCAGGTTGGTTTTGGTCACATTCGCTCCGTTAATAATTCTTTAAATTGTTATCGAGTAACAATACGTATTATCCTGGCGAAAAATCGGAAAAAAGAGAAGGGTACGCGCGGATGAGAGCATTTTCCGTCCGCGCGAAGGGCAGGGAAGGTTACTGATCAAGCGTGTCAATGACCGCCTGATGTGCGCCTTTATGGGCAATCAAATCCCAGGCTGACTGAATGGCCTTCACAAACGCAGGCCGTTGCGGCAGGTCGCTGCCAAAAATTTCCGTTAACGTCAGCAGAGCGGTGACGCGCTCGCTTTCCTGACTGTTTTCAGTAATGACACGGAACTTATCCGCCAGTGGATCGCGCACGTCAATGGCCTGCCCCTGGTCATCCACGCCGCTGACGTAGCGCATCCAGCCTGCCACGCCCAGCGCCAGCAGCGGCCAGTGACTTTCACGCGCAAGATGTACGCGTATCCCGTCGAGCATGCGCTGCGGCAGTTTCTGACTGCCGTCCATCGCGATTTGCCAGGTGCGGTGTTGTAGCGCCGGGTTGGCAAAGCGATCGATCAGGCTGTCGGCATAGGCGGTTAAATCCACGTCGGTGATGCGCAGCGTCGGCGCTTGTTCATCCAGCATTAAGCGGCGGGCGGCAGCCTGGAACGCGGCG
Organism: uncultured Enterobacter sp.; assembly: GCA_963521185.1. Classification (GTDB taxonomy): domain Bacteria; phylum Pseudomonadota; class Gammaproteobacteria; order Enterobacterales; family Enterobacteriaceae; genus Enterobacter_D. Next base: position 20,778 of record CAUQTV010000001.1, read on the forward strand.
TCCTGCATGCAGTCGCTAATGTGGGCAAACCCGGCCAGATAACCGAGATACGCCAGGAAGGAGTGACTGCCGTTCAGCATACGCAGCTTCATCTGCTCCCACGGCAGAACGTCCTGCACCATCTGTACCCCGGCGATTTCCCAGTCCGGACGACCGGCAACAAAATTGTCTTCAATCACCCACTGGATAAACGGCTCGCAGCTGATCGCACAGGGATCTTCCACGCCCAGCGTTTCGGTGATTTCAGCCAGCGACGCTTCTGTGGCGGCCGGAACAATGCGATCCACCATGGTGCCAGGGAAGCTTACATGCTCGCGGATCCACTCAGCCAGTTCAGCGGAGCGCTGTTGCGCCATGCCCAGCACGGCATTTTTCACCACGTGGCCGTTGTCAGGAATGTTGTCGCAGGAGAGCACGGTAAACGGCGCTAACCCGCGCTCGCGGCGACGGTGCAGCGCTTCGACCAGAATGCCGGGGGCGGAGTGTGGCTCAGCCGGGTTCTGCAAATCATGGGCGATGCGCGGCGAGGTGAGATCCAGCTTGCCGGTCGCCGGATCGATGCAGTAGCCTTTTTCGGTGATGGTGAGCGATACAATCGCCACCTGCGGCTCGCAGAATTTTTCAATGATCGCCGCAAGGGAGTCGAGCTTCGCGTTGAGGCACTCTTTCACGGCACCGACGATAATGGCTTCGTTTCCCGCTGCCCCTTTTTCCAGCACGGTAAACAGATGATCCTGCGCGCGGAGCTGCGCCATAATTTGATCGCCGCTGAACAGGCTGATCTCGCAAATTCCCCAGTCGCCGCCCTGGGCGTTAAGCACGCGGTGTGTTAACAACGCCTGATGGGCGCGGTGAAAAGCGCCAAAACCGAAGTGCACGATGCGAGCGCGCAAATGCTGGCGATCGTACTGAGGGCGCTGCACGTTTTCCGGCAGCGTGGCGGAGGCAATTGTCTTCATTAAAAACACACCTGATTAACTAATAATTAACAAGTTGCAGTGTAAAGTTATATGACAGCAAATTGAATTGGTAAGCCGTAATTATCCGGGGAATGTGAGCTGGATCAATCAAACGCCGGGCAGCATTTGATCCGCACAGAGAAACATGTATGGTAGTCGTCATTAAGACACATTGTATTGGTATAACAACTTTAGAGGGTTAGGCGATGGAACAAACCTGGCGTTGGTATGGACCGAACGATCCGGTATCTCTTGACGATGTGCGTCAGGCTGGCGCAACCGGCGTAGTGACGGCTTTGCATCACATTCCCAACGGGCAAGTATGGCCGGTAGACGAGATTAAACAGCGTCAGGCTATTCTGGCTGAGAAGGGCCTTTACTGGTCGGTTGTGGAGAGCATTCCGGTCCACGAAGACATCAAAACCCGCAGCGGTGAGTACAAAACCTGGATTGCCAACTATCAGCAAAGCATTCGCAATCTGGCGGCCTGCGGCATTGATACCGTCTGCTACAACTTCATGCCGATTCTGGACTGGACGCGTACCGACCTCGAATACACGCTGCCGGACGGCTCCAAAGCGCTGCGTTTTGACCAGATCGCCTTCGCCGCGTTTGAGCTGCACATTCTGAAGCGTGAAGGGGCGAAAGCCGATTATACCGCCGAAGAGCAGCAGCAGGCGCAGGCCTGGTTCGACGCTGCCAGCGACGCTGATCGTGAAAAGCTGACGCGCAATATCATTGCCGGTCTGCCGGGCGCAGAAGAGGGCTATACCATTGAGCAGTTCCGCGCGCGTCTGGCGGAGTATGACGGTATCAACAAAGATCAGCTGCGTGAAAACATGGCGGTGTTCTTAAAAGCCATTATCCCGGTGGCTGACGAAGCGGGCGTGCGCATGGCCGTGCACCCGGACGATCCGCCGCGCCCGATCCTGGGTCTGCCGCGTATCGTCTCTACCATTGAAGATATGCAGTGGCTGAAAGAGACGGTCGATAGCATCAGCAACGGTTTCACTATGTGCACCGGCTCTTACGGCGTGCGTGCGGATAACGACCTGGTGCGCATGATTGAGACCTTCGGCGATCGCATTCACTTTACGCACTTGCGTGCAACCTGCCGGGAAGATAATCCGAAAACCTTCCATGAAGGCGCGCACCTGAACGGCGATGTGGATATGGTGTCGGTGGTCAAAGCGATTCTGGAAGAGGAGCTGCGCCGTAAAAACGCCGGCGATCTGCGTCCCATCCCGTTCCGTCCGGATCACGGTCACCAGATGCTTGACGATCTGCGTAAGAAAACCAACCCAGGCTACTCGGCGATTGGTCGTTTGAAAGGCATGGCGGAAGTGCGCGGCGTTGAACTGGCGCTGAAACAGACGCTGTTCCGGGAACTGCTGTAACGCGTTTGCCCAGCCGGTAATTAAAAAAAAGGACAGTTTTCACTGTCCTTTTTTTATTAGTCCGCGCGGCCCATATAGCGGCTTTCTTCGATATGGATGCGGATTTTCTCGCCGGTGGTCAGGTATTCCGGAACCTGAATCACCAGACCGGTGCTCATGGTCGCCGGTTTGGTACGGGAGCTGGCAGACGCGCCTTTAATGCCCGGTGCAGTTTCCACAATTTCCAGATCCACGGTCTGCGGCAGTTCGAGCGCCAGCAGCTGGCCATCCCAGGTCAGCACCTGCATATCCGGCATGCCACCTTCAGGAATGAACTGCAACTCTTCTTCAATTTGCTCTTTGGTAAAGATGAACGGGGTGTAGTCTTCTTTATCCATGAACACGTATTCGTTGCCGTCAACGTAAGAGAAGTCAACGTAGCGGCGGGTCAGCGTCACGGTATCGACAATATCGTCACCTTTAAAACGTTCTTCCACTTTCAGCCCGGTACGGACGTCGGAAAAGCGCATTTTATACAGCGTTGCTGCGCCACGGGCGCTCGGTGACTGAATATCAATGTTTTTCACAATCAGCAGTTTGCCATTGTAATTCAGCACCATACCTTTTTTGATTTCATTCGCTCTTGGCATTGCATAATCCTGTTTAGAAAAAGGGTAAAAATATCGCGACAAAGTACTCGTGAGGGGCGTTTCAGGCAAGTGGAATCAGCATGTTTTGCATGTTCACCGCAAAAAGTGTTAGCGTGCGCTCACGCGTGATGACACCGCGGATCACTAACCCATCAAAGAGAGCCGTTTATGGAGTGTCGCACGGACTGCGGGGCATGCTGTACAGCCCCGTCGATCAGCAGCCCGATCCCCGGCATGCCCAACGGCAAACCGGCTAACACCCCCTGTGTACAACTGGATGAGCAGCAGCGCTGTAAGCTGTTTCGCTCACCGTTACGGCCAAAGGTCTGCGCGGGCCTGCAACCCTCCCGCGAGATGTGCGGCCACACGCGCGCACAGGCGATGGTCTATCTGATTGACCTCGAAGCGCAAACCGCCCCTTAAACGTCTTTAATGCGCGTCAGACAGGCGATGGTGACGATGATCATCACCAGCGCGAACCAGAAGACCGCGTGATAGCTCCAGAACTCCGCCACGACGCCGGCCAGCGAGCCAGCGATGATCCAGCCGACGCGTGTCGTATTCGTGTACAGCGTGGTCGCCGCACCCGCCTGGCCTGGCATCAGGTCCTGAAAATAGAGCATACCAATACCGGCGAGAATACCGATATAAATGGCGTTCAGCAGCTGTAAGCCAAGCAGCAGCGCGGGCGTATGCACGGTAAGCATTCCGGTGTAAAACAGCAGCCCGGCGATGACCGCAATGCGCATCAGGAAGCGTTTGCCGAAGCGTTTAGCGTAGTAACCCGCAATCAGCATGGTCGGGATTTCCAGCCCGGCGGCGGTACCCATCATCACACCCGCCAGTTTTTCCGGCAGGTGCAGTTCATTAATAATAAACAGCGGCATATTAATGATATAGAGGCTGTTGGTGCCCCACATTAATGTGCAGATTGAAAACAGCAGCAGCGCGTCACGGCGGTTAGTGCGGGGCGCTTCCAGCACGCCGGTTGCCAGCACCGGCTCTTTGCGCATGGTAGGCAGGAATAACCACACCATAATGCCGCAGACAACAAACGCCACCGCCGCGCTGAGGTACATCACCGTAAAGCCGAAACCCATTGCCAGCGCATAGGCGAGCGGTGGGCCAATCACCCACGCCAGCGAGACCTGCGCGCGTAAAATGGAGCTGAACATCACCGCTTCACGGCCTGTGCGGTCAGCGTGTTCGCGGGCTAAGGCAAACATCTGCGGGTTGGCGGTGGAGCCAAAGCTGCTCAGGAACACGCCAATAAACAGCAGAATAAAGTAGTTGCGGTTCCAGGCGAACAGCACGCAGGCCACTACCCCCAGCAGACAGCACACCACGATCAGATTTTTGCGATCGCCCTTGCGGTCGGAGCGTCCCGCCAGAAACTGGCTGACCAGGATGCCAATCACCGCGCTGCCGGTAAAGAAGAAGCCCACCATCGCCGGACGCGCATGCACCTCATTGGTGAGAAACAGGCTCAGCGTAGGCGTCTGTAACGCGCCTGCAATCCCGGTCAGGAAGGCAACAATCAGGAACGCAGAAGAGGTCCAGTCGAACGATTTGGGGGCGGTGGCCGCGGGGGAAATTTGCATCATTGGGTATCGGTCATCAACAGAGACGCGGAGTGTACGCCGCCTGTCAGAAAATGAACAGACAGCGCCCCTGAAAGTGCCACGAAAAATCAAAATAGCATTTCAAAATGATTCTCATTAAGGCTGACGCTGCTGAAATACCTCTTTTGGCTATCAGCCTGCTTCAGCAAACCACCATTTATTGCCGTAGAAATGTGCTTTACATCTAAATTCTGAATGCGGAAATAAGACTTTCCTTGATTGCTGAAGCAGAAAGCGCAAGACTCCTTGAAACGTTTCAGCGTCATCTTCGTTTCATGGGAAATCAGGGTGGCGCATCAATTCACAAATCAGCTGAAACGATTCAACCTCAGCAGGAGTGGAGATTTATGTTCCAGTTATCCGTTCAGGACATTCATCCTGGCCAGCAGGCCGGCAATAAAGAAGACGCTATTCGTCAGATCGCCGCCGCCCTCGTGCAGTCCGGCAATGTGGCCGATGGCTACGTCAATGGCATGCTCGCGCGCGAGCAGCAAACCTCAACCTTCCTCGGTAACGGCATTGCCATTCCGCACGGTACCACCGACACCCGTGACCAGGTGCTGAAAACCGGCGTGCAGGTTTATCAGTTCCCGCAGGGCGTGCTGTGGGGTGAAGGGCAGGTGGCCTATGTGGCTATCGGCATCGCGGCCAGCTCCGATGAGCACCTCGGTCTGCTGCGTCAGCTGACGCATGTGCTGAGCGATGACGCCGTTGCGGCACAGTTGCAGTCAGCCACCACCGCAGAAGAGCTGCGCGCCCTGCTGATGGGTGAAAAACAGAATGACGTGCTGAAGCTGGACAACGGCATGCTGACGCTGGATATCGTGGCAAGCGATTTGGTGACGCTGCAAGCGATCAACGCAGGTCGCCTGAAAGAAGCCGGTGCCGCCGATACCGCATTTGTTACCCGCGCGATTAACGACAAGCCGCTGAACCTGGGCCAGGGCATCTGGCTGAACGACAGCGCCGAAGGCAACATCGGCAGCGCCGTTGCGGTGAGCCGTGCGGCGAGCGCCTTTGACGTTGAGGGTGAAAAAGCACAGCTGCTGGTCAGCGTCGCCATGGCAGACGATCAGCCGGTCGCGGTATTGAAACGCCTGAGCGATCTGCTGCTGGCAAATAAAGCCGACCGTTTACTCACGGCGGATGCGTCCACCGTGGTCGCACTGCTGACCAGCGATGACGCGCTGGCGGAAGATGTGCTGAACGCAGAATTTGTGGTGCGTAATGAGCACGGCCTGCATGCCCGTCCTGGCACCATGCTGGTCAATACCATCAAACAATTTACCAGTGACATCACCGTGACCAATCTCGACGGCAGCGGCAAACCGGCCAACGGTCGTAGCCTGATGAAAGTCGTCGCGCTGGGCGTGAAGAAAGGTCACCGCCTGCGCTTCACCGCGCAAGGTGCTGACGCTGAACAGGCATTACAGGCCATTGGCGAAGCCATTGCCGCCGGTCTTGGGGAGGGTGCGTAATGAGCAGACGTGTCGCTACTATAACCCTGAACCCGGCCTACGATCTGGTGGGTTTCACGCCGGAAGTTGAGCGCGGTGAAGTTAACCTCGTGCGCACCACCGGCCTGCACGCTGCCGGTAAAGGCATCAACGTTGCCAAAGTTCTCAAAGACTTAGGTATTGATGTCACCGTCGGTGGCTTCCTCGGTAAAGATAACCAGGATGGCTTTCAGCAGTTGTTCAGCGAGCTGGGCATCGCTAACCGTTTCCAGGTGGTGCAGGGCCGTACCCGTATCAACGTGAAGCTGACGGAAAAAGACGGTGAAGTCACCGACTTCAATTTCTCCGGCTTTGACGTGACGCCAGCGGACTGGGAACGTTTTGTGACCGACTCCTTAAGCTGGCTTGGCCAGTTCGACATGGTGTGCGTCAGCGGCAGCCTGCCAGCGGGCGTTAGCCCGGACGCGTTCACCGACTGGATGACACGCCTGCGCAGCCAGTGTCCGTGCATCATTTTTGACAGCAGCCGTGAAGCGCTGGTGGCTGGTCTGAAGGCCGCGCCATGGCTGGTGAAACCGAACCGCCGCGAGCTTGAGATCTGGGCGGGTCGCAAATTACCGGAACTGAAAGATGTGATCGAGGCCGCTCATGCGCTTCGCGAACAGGGCATCGCACACGTTGTGATTTCTCTGGGCGCAGAAGGGGCGCTGTGGGTGAACGCTTCTGGCGAATGGATCGCCAAACCGCCGTCAATGGAAGTGGTAAGCACCGTTGGCGCAGGGGATTCGATGGTTGGTGGTCTGATTTATGGTCTGCTGATGCGTGAGTCCAGTGAACATACGTTACGTCTTGCTACGGCTGTCGCTGCACTGGCTGTCAGCCAGAGTAACGTTGGTATTACCGACCGTACCCAGTTGGCCGCGATGATGGCGCGCGTTGACTTACAACCCTTTAACTAACAGCAGGAGAGCATAATGAAAACGCTGCTGATTATTGACGCCGGTCTCGGCCAGGCTCGCGCTTATATGGCGAAAACCTTGTTGGGCGCGGCGGCGCAAAAAGCGAACGTTGAACTCATCGACAATCCGCACGACGCGGAGCTGGCGATTGTTTTGGGCACCAGCGTGCCTGCCGACTCCGCGCTGAACGGCAAAAAAGTGTGGCTGGGCGATATCAATCGCGCCGTGGCGCACCCGGAGCTGTTCTTAAGCGAAGCCAAAAACCACGCCGCGCCGTATACCGCGCCCGTGGCACCGACGGCGGCTGCCTCCACTGGCGTAAAACGCGTGGTGGCGGTAACGGCCTGTCCGACCGGCGTGGCACACACCTTTATGGCGGCTGAAGCCATTGAAACCGAAGCGAAAAAACGCGGCTGGTGGGTGAAGGTTGAAACGCGCGGCTCCGTGGGCGCAGGTAACGCAATCACCCCAGAAGAAGTGGCTGAAGCCGATCTGGTGATTGTGGCGGCTGACATCGAAGTGGATCTGGCGAAATTTGCCGGTAAACCGATGTACCGTACCTCAACCGGTCTGGCGCTGAAGAAAACCGCCCAGGAACTGGATAAAGCGCAGGCGGAAGCCAAACCTTATCAGCCGTCGGGCAAATCGCAGTCTGCGACGGAAGGTAAGAAAGAGGGCGGCGGTGCTTACCGTCACCTGCTGACCGGTGTCTCCTACATGCTGCCGATGGTGGTGGCGGGTGGTCTGTGTATCGCGCTGTCCTTCGCGTTTGGTATCACGGCGTTCAAAACGCCTGACACCCTGGCCGCCGCGCTGATGCAAATCGGTGGTGGTTCAGCCTTCGCGCTGATGGTGCCGGTGCTGGCGGGTTACATTGCGTTTTCCATCGCTGACCGTCCGGGTCTGACGCCGGGTCTGATTGGCGGTATGCTGGCAGTGAGCACCGGTTCTGGCTTTATTGGCGGGATCATCGCGGGCTTCCTGGCGGGTTACGTCGCCAAAGCGATCAGCCAGAAAGTGAAGCTGCCGCCAAGTATGGAAGCGCTGAAACCGATTCTGATCATTCCGCTGTTCTCCAGTCTGATCGTTGGTCTGGCAATGATTTACCTTATCGGTAAGCCGGTTGCGGGTATTCTCGAAGGTCTGACTCACTGGCTGCAAACCATGGGCACCGCGAACGCCGTCCTGCTGGGCGCGATCCTCGGTGGCATGATGTGTACCGATATGGGTGGCCCGGTGAACAAAGCGGCCTACGCGTTCGGCGTTGGCTTGCTCAGTACCCAGACTTACGCACCGATGGCCGCCATTATGGCTGCCGGGATGGTGCCGCCGCTGGCGATGGGTGTGGCAACGCTGGTAGCACGCCGTAAATTCGACAAAGGTCAGCAGGAAGGGGGTAAAGCGGCGCTGGTTCTCGGTCTGTGCTTTATCTCTGAAGGCGCGATCCCGTTCGCGGCCCGTGACCCGATGCGCGTGATCCCATGCTGTATCGTGGGCGGCGCGGTAACCGGCGCGATCTCCATGGCGATTGGTGCCAAACTGATGGCACCGCACGGCGGTCTGTTTGTGCTGCTGATCCCTGGCGCAATCACACCGGTGGTGGGTTACCTGCTGGCGATTGTGGCCGGTACGCTGCTGGCAGGTCTGGCTTACGCCTTCCTGAAACGCCCGGAAGCCGTGGCGGAAGTTAACGTCGCATAATCTGTCATTGCCCGGCGGCGCTTGCCTGCCGGGCTTTTCTGTTATTTGCTCATCTGCCCTAGCGTTCCCCCCGGGTGATACAGCCCAAAGTCCTGGCGCGTAAAGCGTTTTAAATGTGACAGCGTCAGTCCCAGCGCATCCCCTACCACTAATACGGCGGTGGATGAGCTTGATGGGGCCAGCCCTAAATCATCTGCTTCCCCGTCCACCACAATCTCAATCGACAGATCGCAGGCTTGCGCCAGCGTGGAGTGATGGTTGCGCGTAAACGCCACCAGATACGTCCCCATGCGTTTCAGGCTGGGCAGTGGGGCGAGGATCTCCTGCGTTTCGCCGCTGTTTGAAATCAAAATGGCAACGTCCTGCGCGCCGATCATGCCTAAATCACCGTGCAGCGCCTCGGTGCCGTGCACAAAGATTGCCGGTGTGCCGGTACTGGCAAAAGTGGCGGCGAGCTTTTTGCCGATGTGTCCGGATTTGCCAATGCCGATAAACACCACTTTACCTGCGCAGGTCATGATCCGATCAATCAGCGTCGTCATGCCGGGAAAGGGGGTGACCAGCAGTTGCGCGATGGCCTGATGCTCTTTGCGAATGTAGCTTTTCAGCAGTGCTGTGGTGTCGTTAGTCATGATGAACTCCCTGTCGTGTTGCGGTGAGCGCACTGACGCCTTTATAGAGACGGTGCATACCTTCCTCCAGCTTGGCGCGCGGGCAGGCGCAGTTCAGGCGCAGAAAATGCGCACCGCCGCGTCCGTAGGCGTTACCCGACATAATGCCCACTTTACCGATGTGCACCAGGCTGTGCGCCAGCGCCTCGTCTGTGACCGTCAGCCGTTGGCAATCGAGCCACGCGAAGTAACACCCCTCGGGCTGCACAACGCTAATCTCTGGTAAGAATCTCAGCAAAAAATCCGTCACATAGGCGATATTGCCCTGAATATGCGTCAGTAAGTCATCGAGCCAGTTGTCGCACTCGCGGTAAGCCACAATGGTGGCGATGACGTTAAGAATGGCTGGCGAATTCACAAAATCGCGATAGCGGGTGAGGGTGGCAAACTTCGCCGCCAGTTCCGCATCGGGAATAAGGGCGTAGGAGCCGGTCAGCGCGGGTACATTAAACGTCTTGGACACCGACGACAGCACCACCAGCCTTTGCTGATGCGGATGGTTTGCCTTCAGCACCGGAAAGGTTTTCTGCGACCAGCAAAGATCCATATGGATATCGTCAGAGATCACCCAGCAGTCGTATTTGTGCGCAATATCCAGCAGGCGGTTAATCTCATGCGGCGTCCAGCAGCGCCCAACCGGGTTATGCGGATTGCACAGCAAAATGATCCTCGCCCGCAGCGCCTGGTTTTCAACATCCTGCCAGTCGATCTGATAACGGCCGCCAACCCGTTTTAGCTCCGACGGCATCAGTTGGCGGCGATTCTCGCGGATCACGTCAAAGAAAGCGTTGTAGGCCGGAGTGAGCAGGCAGATGCCGTCGCCGGTGCCGCTCAACAGCTCGATCAACTTGCTGAGGGAGTACATCACGCTGGGGCTGTAGTGGATCCACTCGGGTTGAATGGCGCAGTCAAACTGTTTGTCGTACCAGTGCACAATGGCGCTGAGGTAATCCTCATGTCGCCAGCGACTGTAGCCCAGAACAGGGTGCGCCAGACGGTCGGTTAGCGCGGTCATGATTTGCGGCGGTACGGCGAGATCCATATCCGAAATCGAGAAGGGCAGCAGCCCCGCTTCGCCAAAACGGTCGGCGGTGTAATCCCACTGCGTACACCAGGTGTTGTAGCGGGAAATGGGGGTGTTGAAGTCAGTCATGGGCCACTCCCATATGCAGATCCATCTCACGGCGCACGGCAAAGACTTTGGTGCCAATGATGATTTGCAGGGTGTTGGCGTCAAGTTTCACAATCGCCACGCCGCCCGCTTTTTTAATGCGCTTTTCGTCAATCAGGCTCATGTCATTCACCACCAGACGCAGGCGGGTGACGCAGTTGTCCAGCGACGCAATATTCGCTTTACCGCCGAGCGCGTCCACCATCGCCTGGCCATTATCGCTTCCCATCGCCGTCACGGTGGAGGCCTGTGCCGGGGTATCGTCTTCGTCCTCTTCACGCCCGACGGTCAGGATGTTGTATTTGAGGATCGCCCATTTGAAGACGAAGTAGTAAATGAAGAAGTAAGCCACCTCCACCATGATGGCAATCGGCCAGCCGGTGCGCACGCCGCGCAGCACGCCGAAGCTCAGGAACTGGATCAGATCGCCGGTAAAGCCCATTTTCACACCGAGATAGGGCAGCAACATATTGGCAAAGCCGTTCATGAACGCATGGAAGGCAAACAGCGCCGGGCTGGCGAACAGGAACAGAAACTCGATAGGTTCGCTCACGCCGCCAATGATCACCGTCAGCACGCCGGAAATCAGCAGCGCTTTCACCGCCGTGCGATTGCGGGCGGTTTGATACATCGCCAACGCGGCACCCGCCAGACCGTACTGGATCATCAGCTTGCCCTGTTCCATCTTCCCGGCCAGATCCAGCGGGATGACTTCATTTTCTTTCACATAGGCCATAAACATGTTCAGCGTACCGAAATACTCCTGTCCGTTAATCACCGCGGAGCCGCCAATGGGTGTGAAGCGGAAAACCGAAGTCACCAGATGATTCAGCCCAAAGGGAATGGTTACGCGCTCCGCCACGGCATAGAAGAAATAGCCGATGGGACCGGAGGTTGAAATCCAGCGCCCAATCGCCATAAACATATTGAAAAACGGCGGCCAAATGAACGGTATCAGCAGCCCGACAATACTCATGACGATCAGCGTTAAAATCGGTACCAGACGCGGGCCGCTGTAGAAACCGAGCGAGGCGGGAATTTTCAGCGCCACGATGTGTTTATACAGCGCGGTGACCATCAGGCCGCTGACGATGCCGCCCAGCACGCTGGTGTTATAGCTTTGAATACCGAGGATCAGCGTTTGTCCGTGCGTGGACATTTGCTCCACCGGCACTAACAGGCCGTTGGTTTGCAGCCAGAAGTTGGTTCCCAGGTGCATCGCCATAAAGCCGACGAGGCCTGAGAACGCGCCGTAAGCCTTTTCCTCTTTGTCTTTCAATAATCCCAGAGGAATAGCGATGGCGAATAATACCGGCAGATTTTTAAAGGCGAATAATCCCAGTTCAACCACAAACGCCAGCGTGACGCGAACCGGTGTCCACGCCAGAAATGGGAAATAATGGGAAATATTATCGTCAGATAATCCAATACCGAGGCCGAGCATCATACCGCAGACGCTAAGTAAGGCGATAGGGTACATAAAGGCCTTTCCAAGACTTTGGAAATAATGCCAGATATTTGGCGCTTTCATTTTACACTCCGGTGTTAGGGGCAGAACTACATTATTAATTGATGCGGTAACTCATGACATTTTTGATATGAATGGAAAGGTAAAGGCTTTCCGCCATTTTGACCTCCCGTTGGTGGTTCGTCTTAATATAATGACTAATTTGACCGATGCAGTTTTTTAACTGGAAATCTGTTTCCGTAAAGTATTCAAATATAATCCTAAAATCACAGTCGTTAACCTCTTCTTTATTGATAATCCGGTGTGCGAAAAATTTTAAATGGGTCATGAATCGGGAATATTCGAACGACTTCTTCGGCAGCACGCAGTGGTAATTGCGCTCGACAATTTCAATAATATCTTTGACCAGTTCCAGAATAGAGACCGAGACATCGGTGCGCTGATAGTTGTTAATCAGGTGAATGGCGATATAGCCAATCTCATCGGGCGGCAGCACAATACCGATATCCCGGGCGATAAGGCCCAGCGCCTGCTCAGCAATGGCGTGCTCCTGCGGGTAGAGCATGGCGATCTCATCAAGGAACAGATTCGGTAGCGTAATCTGTTGCTGCTGGCGTGCGATGGCGTTGGCAATGTGGTCGATCAGGGAGAAAATAATTGAGCTGGAAAGCGTTTCACCCAGCTGTTTTTCCGCAAGGGTAATGATTTTTTCCGCAACGTGAATATACTCGATGTTGACCTTTTTAATCAGGTCGTAAATTTGTTCTTTATGCTCCTCTTTAATGTAATAGACTTTATTGATTAACCGTTTGTCGAGGGTGCGCCCAGGTTTCTGATTGTATCCAATTCCTGAGCCAGAAACGACGATCTCCTCACCTTCGCGATTGGTTGCGATAACCGAGTTGTTGTTCAGTATTTTCGAGATGATCATACTTTTCCCCATAAAAAAAGGGCAATACATAAAGGGAGAACCCTTCAGGTATTGCCCTTGCCTAATTGAATAGTTACAAGTGCCAGTAATGCCCAAGTGGTGACAAGTGAATCAATGTGTCTATCTTTGGCTGAGAACAGGCTAATTCATATTTGCCGCTGATAATACTGTGATGATAGTTATATGTGAAATGAATCACACTATTATTCCATGGTTATTATGGCGAGTACCGCTAATAATAAATATTAATTAGCGGCACCTTTAATAATGTCAGGCGGCGGCTTCGTTACGTTGCTGCGCTTTCAACCAGGCGATCTCTTCTGCCCAAATATCCGGATTCACCGTTTCGAGGATCAGCGGGATGCCGTCGAAGCGGGTATCCTGCATGATCCAGCGAAAGGCCTCGTGGCCGATATTGCCTTCGCCCAGGCTGTGGTGGCGGTCAACGCGGCTGCCGAAGGCGCTTTTCGCGTCGTTCAGGTGCATGCCGCACAGATAATCGAAGCCCACAATGCGCTCAAAGTTGGCGAAGGTTTTTTCGCATTCGGCGGCGCTGCGCAGATCGTACCCGGCGGCAAAAGCGTGGCAGGTATCAATGCACACGCCGACGCGGGATTTATCTTCCACGCCGTCAATGATGGCGGCCAGATGCTCAAACTTAAAGCCGAGATTACTGCCCTGACCGGCGGTGTTTTCAATCACGGCGGTCACACCCTGGGTTTGCGCGAGCACAATATTGATCGACTCCGAAATGCGGGCGAGGCACTCGTCTTCCGGGATCTGCATCAGGTGGCTGCCGGGATGGAAATTAAGCAGGCTCAGCCCCAACTGCTCGCAGCGCTGCATCTCATCAAGAAACGCTTCACGTGATTTTTCCAGCGCCTCGGTAACCGGATGTCCGAGGTTAATCAGGTAGCTGTCGTGCGGCAGGATCTGCGCGGAGGTAAAACCGTATTTTTCACAGGCGGCTTTAAATTCAGCAATGCCTTCTGGCGTGAGCGGTGCCGCGCGCCACTGGCGCTGGTTTTTGGTGAACAGGGCAAATGCGGTTGCCCCAATCTCTGCGGCACGTGCGGCAGCGTTGGCAACGCCACCCGAGGCGCTGACGTGCGCTCCAATGTATTTCATGTCACAACTCCTGTTAAACCCGCCAGGGGGAAACTCACTATCATAGCGGGTTAAGCGGAATTTTACGTGCTGGATTATGCGATAAGGTGATGCACCAGCAGGTTAATGACGCCGCCGCCCACAATCAGCCAGCCAAATAAACCCAGCGCCATCAGCAGCGGTTTCGCACCGGCTTTTTTTAAGGCGCTGACGTGGGTGGTTAATCCCAGCGCCGCCATCGCCATCGCCAGCAGGACGGTATCGAGTGTCACCAGCGCATCCACCAGCGCGTGCGGCAACAGATGGAACGAGTTAACGATCGCCACCAGGATAAACAGCAGGGCAAACCAGGGCACGGTGATTTTTCGCGTTTGCGTGTGGTCCGCCGGGGCGAGGTGTTTTACGCGTGCGGCCAGAAACAGCAGGAACGGGGCCAGCATCATCACGCGCAGCATTTTGGCAATCACCGCGGCGTTCTCCGCGTCCGGGCTGATGGCATGACCGGCGGCCACCACCTGCGCCACTTCATGCATCGTTGATCCCATATAAATGCCGTAGGTTTCAGGGCTGAACATATGCGCCAGCAGCGGATACATCGCCGGGTAGATAAAAATCGCCAGCGTGCCAAAAATCACCACCGTGGCGACAGCGACCGTCACTTTACTGGCCTCGGCTTTGACCACCGGTTCCGTCGCCAGCACCGCGGCTGCGCCGCAAATGCTGCTGCCCGCGCCGATCAGCCAGCTCGTTTGTTTATCGAGGCCAAATACTTTCTGCCCTAAAAAGCAGGCGAGAAAAAAGGTGCTGGTCAGCGTCAGGGCATCAATGACCAGCCCGCTGACGCCAACCTCTGCAATTTGCGAAAACGTCAGGCGAAAGCCGTATAAGATGATGCCGAAGCGCAGCAAATGCTGTTTGGCAAACAGGACACCCGCGTCACAGCGTGGCGCAGCGCGACCATACAGGGTGTTACCGACGATCATGCCAAATAAGATCGCCAGCGTCAGGGCGCTAAATCCGGCCCCTGAAATCTGTGCATTGCTGCCCGCCCAGAGCGCAGCACCGCTAATGAGTGCGCTTAATATCAGCCCTGGCGCATAGTGATGCAGTCGGGATTGATCTCGGGTCTGTAGCGTGAATTCAGTCATAGCCTTCTCCTTTATCTGGCGAAAAGGTTACGGCGGACTGGCTTAAAAATAAAATTGATTATATATTTATAACCAATCTATATAAGTGGTAAGCGAGCGCTTACCGGACAGGGTGATTTCATGCATATCACATTGCGTCAGCTGGCGGTATTTGCGGAGGTGCTGAAAAGCGGATCGACGACGCAGGCCTCGCAGATGCTGGCCTTGTCTCAGTCTGCGGTGAGCGCCGCACTGACCGATCTGGAAGGTCAGCTTGGGGTTCAGCTTTTTGACCGCGTCGGTAAACGGCTGGTGGTCAATGAGCATGGGCGCTTGCTTTACCCGCGTGCGGTGGCGCTGCTGGAGCAGGCAACCGAAATTGAGCAGCTGTTTCGTGAAGACAACGGCGCGATCCGGGTTTTCGCCAGCAGCACCATCGGCAACTACATTCTGCCGGAGGTGATCGCCCGCTATCGCCGGGATTTTCCCGAGCTGCCGTTAGACATGAGCGTCGGCAACAGCCAGGATGTGATCAACGCCGTGGCGGATTTTCGCGTCGACATCGGCCTGATTGAAGGGCCGTGCCATACCGCAGAGATTATCGCCGAGCCGTGGCTGGAGGATGAACTGGTGGTGTTTGCCTCTCCTGCCTCACCGCTGCTACAGGGTGACATCACCCTCGATCGCCTCTCCGCCGCGCCGTGGATCCTGCGCGAGCGCGGTTCCGGTACGCGCGAACTGGTGGATTATCTTTTGCTCTCCCACCTGCCGAAATTTCACCTCGGCATGGAGCTGGGCAACTCGGAAGCCATTAAACACGCGGTGCGTCACGGTCTGGGCATTAGCTGTTTGTCACGCCGGGTCATCGCCGAGCAGTTAGAGGCCGGTACGCTTGTCGAGATAGCCATTCCGCTGCCGCGCCTGGTGCGCACGCTGTGGCGAATTCATCATCGTCAGAAGCACCTCTCCAGTTCGCTGAAGCGTTTTCTGCGCTACTGCGAACCCTGACAGCAGGGACGGGGGCGCTTGAGCCATCGCGTTTTATTATCGCCACGCCGTCCATCCGCTGCTTTACTTATAATCTGACGCCCATCATGAAGGTCTCTTATAACCCGGCATTTCTACCGGATAGATGCGGCTTCGTCTGCTACAATCCGGCCTCATTTTTTGGATGGACAGCATTTAAACATGGTTTCCGAAACTAAAACCACACAAGCGCCCACGCTCCGTCGTGAACTCAAGGCGCGTCACCTGACGATGATCGCCATTGGCGGTTCCATCGGTACAGGGTTGTTTGTTGCCAGCGGCGCAACCATTTCACAGGCAGGCCCAGGCGGCGCACTGTTCTCGTACATCCTGATTGGCCTGATGGTCTATTTCCTGATGACCAGTCTTGGCGAACTCGCCGCGTACATGCCGGTTTCCGGGTCGTTTGCCACCTACGGACAGAAATACGTGGAAGAGGGCTTCGGCTTCGCGCTGGGCTGGAACTACTGGTACAACTGGGCGGTCACCATCGCCGTTGACCTGGTCGCCTCGCAGCTGGTGATGACCTGGTGGTTCCCGGACACGCCGGGCTGGATCTGGAGCGCGCTGTTCCTGTGCGTCATCTTCCTGCTCAACTGGATCTCCGTAAAAGGCTTCGGCGAAGCGGAATACTGGTTCTCTCTGATCAAAGTGGCGACCGTGATTGTCTTCATCGTCGTGGGCGTGCTGATGATCCTTGGCATCTTCCACGGTGCAAAACCGGCGGGCTGGAGCAACTGGGGCATTGGCGACGCGCCGTTTGCCGGTGGCTTTGCCGCGATGATTGGCGTGGCGATGATCGTCGGTTTCTCCTTCCAGGGGACCGAACTGATTGGCATCGCGGCCGGTGAATCCGAAGATCCGGAGAAGAACATTCCACGCGCGGTGCGTCAGGTGTTCTGGCGTATCCTGCTGTTCTATGTGTTCGCTATTCTTATTATCAGCCTGATTATTCCTTACACCGATCCGAGCCTGCTGCGTAACGATGTGAAAGACATCAGCGTCAGCCCGTTCACCCTGGTGTTTGAACACGCAGGTCTGCTCTCTGCGGCGGCGGTAATGAACGCGGTGATCCTGACGGCGGTACTGTCGGCGGGGAACTCCGGCATGTACGCCTCCACGCGTATGCTTTACACCCTGGCCTGCGACGGCAAAGCGCCGCGCATTTTCAGCAAGCTGTCGAAGGGCGGTGTGCCGCGTAACGCGCTGTATGCCACCACGGTGATTGCCGCGCTCTGTTTCCTGACCTCCATGTTCGGTAACCAGACCGTCTACCTGTGGCTGCTCAATACTTCCGGTATGACCGGGTTTATCGCCTGGCTGGGCATTGCCATTAGCCACTACCGTTTCCGTCGGGGCTACGTCGCTCAGGGGCGCGATCTGAACGATTTGCCGTACCGCTCGGGCTTCTTCCCGTTGGGGCCGATCTTCGCCTTCGCACTGTGTCTGATTATCACCCTGGGTCAGAACTACCAGGCGTTCCTGGCGGACACCATCGACTGGGGCGGCGTCATGGCGACTTACATCGGCATCCCGCTGTTCCTGGTGATCTGGTTCGGTTACAAGCTGAGCCGTGGCACTAAGTTTGTGAAATATCGCGATATGGAGTTCCCGGAACGTTTCGGTAAGTAACGATCCCCACTCCGCGCATCAACGCCTAAGGCCCTCTTTTTAGAGGGCTTTTTTTTATCCACATTTTCTTCATTTTTTGCCGTCTTGACATAACTTTTAACAACTTTAATTGATAATTATTGTCGTTCGCATTATCGTTCGTCCGTTAACACATCTGCTTTACCCCTTAACAGCCCGCCTATGTAGCTGGCTGAAGACTGCGCGGTGTGAGCGCAACCTATTTGATTTGTTGTATTGACCTCATGGAGTAACGGAATGTTTAGGTTAAATCCCATCGTACGGGGAGGACTTTGTGCGTCCGCCATTTCTCTGGCGCTGCCGGTTATCGCCGCTGAAAATGCCGGGGAAACGATGGTTGTCACGGCGGCGGCGACCGAACAAAATCTCAAGGATGCGCCAGCCAGTATCAGCGTCATCACCCGGCAGGATTTGCAGCGTAAACCGGTGCAGAACCTGAAAGACGTCTTACAGGAAGTGCCGGGCGTACAGCTGACTAACGAAGGCGATAACCGCAAGGGCGTGAGCATTCGCGGCCTGGACAGCAGCTACACGCTAATCCTCATTGACGGCAAGCGCGTCAACTCCCGCAACGCCGTCTTCCGCCATAACGACTTTGACCTGAACTGGATCCCGGTGGACGCCATTGAACGCATCGAAGTGGTGCGCGGTCCGATGTCGTCACTCTATGGTTCCGACGCGCTGGGTGGCGTGGTAAATATCATCACCAAAAAGATCGGGCAACAGTGGACCGGCAGCATCACCGCCGACACCACGATCCAGGAAAAGCGCGATCGCGGCGATACCTGGAACGGGCAGTTCTTCACCAGCGGCCCGCTCATTGACGGCGTGCTCGGCCTGAAAGCCTTCGGCAGCCTGGCGAAGCGCGAAAAAGATAAGCAGGAGCCGTCCCAGACCTCCGCCACCGGCGAAACGCCGCGCATCGAAGGGTTCACCAGCCGCGACGGCAACGTCGAATTCGCCTGGACGCCGGACGAGAAGCATGACTTCACGGCGGGCTACGGCTTTGATCGCCAGGACAGGGATTCCGATTCCCTCGACCAGAACCGCTTAGAGCGCCAGAACTACTCCCTAAGCCACAATGGCCGCTGGGATCTCGGTACCAGCGAACTGAAGTTTTACGGTGAGAAGGTGGATAACAAAAACCAGGGCAGCCAGGGGGCGATCACCTCAGAGAGCAACACCCTTGACGGAAAATTCAGCGTACCGGTAGAGGCGATCAATCAGTTTGTCACGGTGGGGGGCGAATGGCGTCACGATAAGCTCAAGGATCCGGTTAACCTGACCGGCGGCAGCGCCACCTCGACCAGCCAGTATGCGCTGTTTATTGAAGATGAGTGGCGCATCGCTGAGCCGCTGGCGCTGACCACCGGCGTGCGCCTGGACGATCACGACACCTACGGCGATCACTGGAGCCCGCGTGCCTATCTGGTCTATAACGCGACCGACACGCTGACCGTAAAAGGCGGCTGGGCCACCGCGTTTAAAGCGCCATCCCTGTTGCAGTTAAGCCCGGACTGGACCACCGGATCGTGCCGGGGCGCGTGTGAAATCGTCGGCAGCCCGGATCTGAAACCGGAAACCAGCGAAAGCTACGAGTTAGGCCTGTACTACGCGGGCGAAGAGGGCTGGCTGGAGGGCGTGCAGGCGAGCGTAACCACCTTCCAGAATGACGTCGACGATCGTATTAGCATCAGCCGCACGTCAAATGTAAACGACGCGCAGGGTTACCCGAACTATGTTGGCCTGAACGCCGACGGTGAGCCAATCTTCCGCTACTACAACGTCAACAAAGCGCGTATCCGCGGCGTGGAAACCGAGTTAAAAGTGCCCTTTGACGACCAGTGGAAGCTGACGCTCAATTACACCTATAACGACGGTCGTGATTTAAGCAATGGCGGTAATAAACCCTTACAGGAACTGCCTTTCCACACCGCCAACGGCACGATTGACTGGCAGCCGTGGCAGGCGTGGTCGTTCTACGTATCCGGGAATTACTCCGGTGAAAAGCGTGACGTCAGCGCAACCGGTACCACGCCGGGTGGCTACGTTATCTGGAACGCAGGCGGCGCATGGCAGGCAACGAAGAGTGTGAAACTGCGTGCGGGCGTACTGAACCTGGGCGATAAAGACCTCAGCCGCGACGACTACAGTTATAACGAAGACGGTCGGCGCTACTTCGTGGCGGTGGATTATCGATTCTGATAACTGTTTAACGTTGCCGGGAGAGTCGTTATGGCTCTCTTATTTTATCTACCCTGTTAGGGTTATTTTTTTGGAAAGTGCTGAGGAAAATAGCGACGCAATAGCGTGTGAAACAACTGTTTTATTTTGAACGGGCCGATAAACCCGGTGACAATACCTACTAACGGCAAGAACAAATGGTAGTGATTACCCTGAAATAAAATAGCTAAGAACGCAAGTGAACTGACCACGCAAACCAGACTACTGATGAGAATATTCCCCGGTGTTTCGTGTTCTGTATAACCAGACCAGCACGAGACAACGAATGCGCTCACCCCGCAAAAAGTGGCTAAGGGATGGGCAAAAAGAAACTGCAAAAAATCAATGAGGTAATCCATTAGGATTAGCATTATTCTGTTTAATGTTATCAAAAGCTGTCGACATCAGTTGCAGCGCTTCTTTATTATTCTTTGACTTCCACTGTGAGTAAAACCAGATCGGTTGATTAATGACGGTTCTTTTAAGTACAGACATTCCCTCAAAGTTAAGAATTTTAAGTACCGGATCGGTGGTAATAATGGCAGCTTCATTACTGTTCAACCGGTGCATCATCTCGACCAGATCGGCTTCCATTATTTTTTGTGCGTGACGAAAACTGACGTTGTCCCCATTTAAAAAGTCATTGAGCGCCGCTTCATGGTCAAAATCATGATACAGATAAATCTCATTGCCACTGATCATCTTTTCACAAGCCACCGCCGTTGCGGCAATATAGATATCAAAGTAACTTGGCTCAGACACCGCATAGACGCTCTGGATATTTTTCTCCATAATAACAATGTCATAAAAGTGCAACTCGGTTTCCAGTTGTTCTTCCGACAGCGTATCCATCACATAGAATTCGCAAGGGATGTTATTGTCCAGCAACTGCGTTCTGAGAAAGCTAATAATCGACTGCGGAATATTTTTGCTGTGGATAATCTTGGTGACCACCTCTCCGCTGGCTGCGCGAAGACAATTCTCGATGCTTTTCAAGTCATTGTAATGCGTGATAATTTTATTATAGAGCAGGGTTCCCGATGAACTGGGCGTCATCCCATCTTTCGTCCTGATAAAAAGTGCTAAACCGAGAGCCTGCTCAAGGTCAGAAATGGCCTTGCTGAGCGGTGTTCTCGAGATATGCATTCTTGCACAGGCTTTACTGACGCTGCCTTCCTCCATTACTGCGATGAAATACTTAAATTTATTCGATATGAACAGGTTCATTTCTCCTCCAAGACCTGGAAAAAGTTAGAGTAATAGTTTTAGCATCATATGAATAGAACTGACGTGCATTTTACGTTAGGCATATGCCTATTAATGGCACGGTCATTGTAACGTGATGATTTATTTTAACATCAAAATTAACCGATCGATTAGATTTATTTTTCTTGTCATTAACATTTATTTTTATAAATTTGTTTTAATAAAATTGAAACAATGAATGGTGTGGGTTGTTTTGCAGGTTATGTTTATGTTTTGAGTCAATACGCTAAAATGCGTAATTTCTTAAACCTGGATTGTTATCACACCTTTTACGCTACTGGTTTTATAAAGGTATGGTTGCAAAATGAGTATATGCCATTTTGATGACTTGTTTATAGCCCTGATGGTCTAATAATTGGTTGTCGATTATCTGGCTGTTTTGTATGGGATTTGAAAATTAGCCTCTTTCTGTCCTTGCCTGGTTTATGCCGTAGGGTAATAACTGAATGCATCCGGCAAGCGACTTCATTCCGACTATAACGGTCTTTTAAAACGACCGGGGTATTGTGATGGTTGAAACTAACCGGACGTAATCAGGTGGGGGTCACCGTGCTTGTCATTTAGGACGGAAGTAATGGAATCGGTTTTGCGTAAGCGATCTTTACTTTCTAACTCGGTGCGGTAGGGGAGCAGGCTTAGATTATTGCGTTCATTACGTTTTGAACCCTGTCCGGCGGCATAAGCACCGCCGGACATTTTCACGCCTTCAGCAAATGCTCACCGTGAAACCGCAGGTGATCTTCAATAAACGACGCAATAAAGAAGTAGCTGTGATCGTGTCCGGGCTGCACGCGCAGCGTCAGCGGCCAGCCGGTCTGGCGCGCGGCCTCGGCGAGGCGGGCGGGCTGGAGCTGGTCGGCGAGGAACTGATCGCTGTCGCCCTGATCGATAAGCGTTGGAATGGCGTCACCCGGCTGGCTTGCCAGCATCAGCGCGCAGCTGTCCCACGCCTGCCAGCGAGCGGCATCGTCACCCAGGTAGGCGCGAAACGCTTTTTGGCCCCAGGGTACCTGCGTTGGATTCACAATCGGTGCAAACGCCGACACGCTGGTAAAACGGCCTGGGTTTTTCAGCGCCATAATAAGCGCCCCGTGACCGCCCATAGAGTGCCCGCTAATCGCCTGGCGTTCGCTGACGTTAAACCGGGCGCGGATCAACGCCGGAAGTTCATCGCACAGATAGTCATACATGCGGTAGTGCGCGGCCCACGGCTGCTCGGTGGCGTTGAGGTAAAACCCCGCGCCCTTGCCTAAGTCGTAGCCGTCGCTGTCGGCGACGTCATCGCCGCGCGGGCTTGTGTCCGGCATGACCAGCACAATGCCCAGTTCGGCGGCCACGCGCTGGGCACCGGCTTTGGTGGTAAAGTTTTCATCGTTACAGGTCAGGCCGGACAGCCAGTACAGCACCGGCGGCGGGGTGGTTTCACGTACCGGTGGCAAAAACACGCTGAAGGTCATCGTGCAGTTGAGCACGGCCGAGTCGTGACGCCAGCGTTGTTGCCAGCCTTCAAAACAGCGGTGTTCTTCGAGCATTTCCATGCGACGTTCCTCTCTCGTCATACCTCGGTTGAATCGCTTTATCATACAGATTATTCACGGTGCCGGGAGTAACTTTCACTTCCGCATAACTGCAACATACTGCATCATAAACACAACTTTACATTAACTTTTGGGGTGCGCATGGCGCTCAGAATTGCGATCAGCGGCTTTGTGGTGCTGATCGTTGCAATGGGTATCGGGCGTTTTGCCTTTACGCCGCAGGTGCCGCTGATGATAAGCGAAGGGCAACTGACGCTCACCAGCGCGGGCCTGGTGGCGGCAATGAACTATCTCGGTTATCTGGTGGGCGCGTGGGACGCCATGCGCGCGCACCGGCATGTCGAAATTCGGCTCTACGCGGGCGTGGCGGGGGCGGTGGCGCTGACCTTTCTCTCGGCGCTGGCGGATAACGCGCTGGCGCATGGCCTGCTGCGTTTCATTATTGGTGTCATGAGTGGCTGGGCGATGGTCTTAACCGCGGCGTGGGTCAACGACACCTTAGCCCATGCTGGCAAGCCCGGTCTGAACGCGGCGGTGTTTGCCGGGCCGGGGGCCGGGATCGCCCTCAGCGGCTTACTGGCGATTGCCATTCAGGCTAAAGCGCTTTCCGCCCCGGCGGCGTGGCAGCTGTACGGCGTGCTGGCACTGGTGTTAATTGTACTGATTGCCCGCTATTTACCGCGCCCAGGGCTGCTGCATCGCAGCGGTGAAAAACCACAGCCGCTGGCTCTCACCGCCGATATCAAACGGCTGGTCTGGAGCTACAGCCTCGCCGGGTTTGGCTACATTCTGCCGGCCACCTTTTTATCGCAGATGGCGGCGCAGCGTTTTCCCGGCAGCGTCTTCGCGCAGTTTGTCTGGCCGGTGTTTGGTGCCGCGTCGGTTATCGGCATCGCGCTCAGTATTGCCCTGCGCCATAGCGGCAAGAGCAACCAGCGGCTGGCACTCGTGCTGTGGCTGCAAGGGCTGGGCGTGATTGCCGCCTGGCTGCTGCCGGGCATGGCCGGTCTGGTGGCGGGCGCATTACTGGTGGGCGGCGGTTTTCTGTGCGCCGTGCAATTATCGCTGGCTTATGGCCGCGAACTGGCACCGCAGCACGCACGCTATATGGCCGGGCTGCTGACCACCGGCTATGCCATCGGGCAGCTTGTGGGGCCGATGACCTCGGCGCTCTCCACCTGGCTTATGCACCAGCTTGAACCCGCCCTGGGGCTGGCGGGTCTCGCGCTGTTTATTGGCGGCGCGCTGGTGTGGAAACGCCACGATGAAAGGCAGCGGCAATTTCAATAATAATCGCCGTGAATACTGGATTATGTGCGCGACCTCACGCACAATGTCTGCGCACTTTACCCCCTGAGCGGTAAAGGATTGCAACACCTGCAGGAGAATAAAAAAATGTCATCACTCAGTAAAGAAGCGGCTCTGGTTCATGAAGCCCTCGTTGCGCGCGGGCTGGAAACACCGCTGCGTCCACCGGTCGATATGGATAAAGAGACCCGCAAACGTCTTATTTCCGGGCACATGACCGAGATCATGCAACTGTTGAATCTCGATCTGAGCGATGACAGTTTGATGGAAACGCCGCAGCGTATCGCCAAAATGTATGTCGATGAGATCTTCTCGGGTCTCGATTACGCCAATTTCCCGAAGATCACCCTCATTGAAAATAAAATGAAGGTTGATGAAATGGTCACCGTGCGCGACATCACCCTGACCAGCACCTGCGAGCACCATTTTGTGATCATCGATGGCAAAGCCACGGTGGCGTATATCCCGAAAGACTCGGTGATTGGTCTGTCGAAAATCAACCGCATTGTGCAGTTCTTCGCCCAGCGTCCGCAGGTGCAGGAGCGCTTAACGCAGCAGGTGCTTACGGCGCTGCAAACGCTGCTTGGCACGAACAACGTCGCGGTATCCATTGATGCGGTGCATTACTGTGTGAAAGCGCGCGGCATTCGCGATGCCACCAGCGCGACCACCACCACATCCCTTGGCGGATTGTTTAAATCCAGCCAGAACACACGCCAGGAATTCCTGCGCGCCGTGCGTCACCACAACTAACTCAGGGCAGGGTACATGGAACGAAATGTCACGCTGGATTTCATTCGTGGCGTTGCCATTCTGGGTATTCTGCTGCTCAATATTAACGCCTTTGGCCTGCCCAAAGCCGCGTACCTCAATCCCGCCTGGTATGGCGACATCACCCTGCGGGATGCCTGGACCTGGGCGGTGATGGACGTGTTCGCCCAGGTTAAATTTCTGACGCTGTTTGCCATTTTATTCGGTGCCGGGCTGCAAATGCTGCTCGGGCGCGGCAAGCGATGGATCCAGTCACGTCTTACGCTGTTGGTCCTGCTGGGGTTTATCCACTGTTTACTGTTCTGGGACGGGGATATCCTGCTCGCGTACGGGCTGATTGGCCTGGTGTGCTGGCGCATGATCCGCGATGCCCATTCGCTGAAAACCCTCTTTAATACGGGCGTCATGCTGTACCTCATTGGCATTGCCGTGCTGCTGCTGCTCGGTTTCATTTCCGGCAGTGAGCCGAACCGCTCGTGGATCCCGGATGCGGCGAATGTGCAATATGAAGCCTACTGGAAAACGACCGGCGGATTCGAAGCGGTGAGCAACCGCGCGGACATGCTGTCGAACGGTCTGCTGGCGCTGGGCGCACAGTATGGCTGGCAACTGGCGGGGCTGATGCTGTTAGGGGCGGCGCTGATGCGCAGCGGCTGGCTCAAAGGCCAGTTTAGTCTGCACCATTACCGTAAAACCGGCGCGCTGCTCATTGCCGCCGGGCTGCTTATTAACGTGCCGGGCGTCGTGGCCCAATGGCTGCTGGGTTGGGAATACCGCTGGTGCGCCTTTTTGCTCCAGGCCCCGCGTGAGCTGAGCGCGCCGCTGCAAACGCTGGGCTATGCGGCGCTGGCCTACGGATACTGGCCGCAGATTTGCCGCTGGAGAGTGGTCACAGCGGTGGCCTGCGTCGGGCGCATGGCGTTAAGCAACTATATTTTGCAGACGCTTATCTGCACGACGCTGTTCAATCAATTCAGCCTGTTTATGAAATTCGACCGCCTGACGCTGCTGGCGTTCGTCCCACCCATTTGGGCGGTGAATATTCTCTTCTCGGTTTACTGGCTACGACGATTCCGCCAGGGGCCGCTTGAGTGGCTATGGCGTCAGCTCACCGCGCGTGCGGCAGGCGTTTCACTCTCCCACACATCCAGATAACGATCTGGATCACAATCATTAACAAAACGGATGTAACCGTTTCCATTCGTGTGATGTTCTTCACGTAGTCTCGCGCCGCCGACTGCCAGAATACCCCTCTTGCTAAACACAGGGGGTGTCTGTGCGTTGCTGCAATCAACTGAAGGACGAAGTTTATGATCACCATTCGTGACGTGGCCCGCCTTGCGGGTGTCTCCGTCGCGACGGTTTCCCGCGTGCTCAATAACAGTTCGCTGGTCAGCCCGGAAACGCGCGATACGGTGATGAAAGCGGTGGCGCAGCTGGGCTACCGCCCGAATGCGAACGCCCAGGCGCTGGCGACGCAGGTCAGTGACACCATCGGTGTGGTGGTGATGGACGTGTCCGATGCCTTCTTTGGCGCGCTGGTGAAAGCCGTCGATATGGTCGCTCAGCAGCATCAAAAATATGTGCTCATTGGCAACAGTTATCATGAGGCCGAGAAAGAGCGTCACGCCATTGAAGTGCTGATTCGCCAGCGTTGTAACGCCTTGATTGTCCACTCAAAAGCCCTGAGCGATGAAGAGCTTGCCGGCTTTATGGAGCAGATCTCCGGCATGGTGTTAATTAACCGTGTGGTGCCGGGTTACGCCCATCGCTGTGTCACACTCGATAACGTCAGCGGGGCGATGATGGCGACGCGCATGCTGATGAGCCACGGTCATCAGCGCATCGGCTATCTGGCCTCCAGCCATCACATCGAAGATAACGATCTGCGCCGGGACGGCTGGCTGAAAGCGCTGGAAGAGCAGGGCATTACGGTGCCTGAAAGCTGGACGGGCACCGGCGAGCCGGACATGCAGGGCGGAGAAGCGGCGATGGTTGAACTGCTGGGCCGCAACCTGCAACTGACGGCGGTATTTGCCTACAACGACAGCATGGCCGCCGGGGCGCTTACCGCGCTCAAAGACAACGGTATTGCGGTGCCACAGCATTTATCACTCATTGGCTTCGATGATATTCCGATTGCGCGCTACACCGATCCGCAGCTGACCACCGTGCGATATCCCATTGCTTCTATGGCAAGGCTTGCCACTGAACTGGCCCTGCAAGGTGCCGCAGGAACGCTGGATCCCGCCGCAACGCACTGCTTTATGCCGACGCTGGTGCGTCGCCATTCTGTGGGCATGCGGCAAATTGTGGTGCCGATCACTAACTTATAACGTAGTTGTATGTAACCGTTTTCAATCTGTGAGTAAATTCACAGTATCTTAACATTGCGCTGACTATGATGTCAGCGTTCCAGGGGCTGAAACAGAATGTAACGGTGATGCGGCATTTTCGCCGTGCACAGCGCCTGAAACGCATAAATAAAGTGAATTCTGGAGCGTTACCGAACAGGGAAGAACGAATTTTTTAGAGTGACCTTCGGCGACAATAACGTTCCACGAACTTATTGCCCCGCCGATCATTATTCACAAGAACTACCCTGCATAGAACCGGAGATACCATGAATAAGAAGGTTTTGACTCTGTCTGCTGTTATGGCAAGCATGCTTTTTGGCGCGGCAGCACACGCTGCGGACACCCGTATTGGCGTGACCATTTATAAATACGACGACAACTTTATGTCGGTTGTACGTAAAGCAATTGAGAAAGATGCAAAAGCAGCGCCAGACGTTCAGCTGCTGATGAATGACTCACAGAACGACCAGTCTAAACAGAACGACCAGATCGACGTTCTGTTGGCAAAAGGCGTGAAAGCACTGGCCATCAACCTGGTTGACCCGGCAGCAGCAGGCACCGTTATTGAGAAAGCACGCGGCCAGAACGTGCCGATCGTGTTCTTCAACAAAGAGCCTTCCCGTAAAGCGCTGGATAGCTATGACAAAGCGTTCTACGTCGGTACTGACTCTAAAGAGTCCGGTATTATCCAGGGCGATCTGATTGCCAAACACTGGGCGGCAAACCCGGCCTGGGATCTGAACAAAGACGGCCAGGTACAGTTCGTGCTGCTGAAAGGCGAACCGGGCCACCCGGACGCTGAAGCGCGTACCACCTACGTTATCAAAGAGCTGAACACCAAGGGCCTGAAAACCCAACAGCTGGCGTTAGATACCGCAATGTGGGATACCGCTCAGGCGAAAGACAAAATGGACGCATGGCTCTCTGGCCCGAATGCGAACAAAATCGAAGTGGTTATCGCCAACAACGATGCGATGGCAATGGGCGCGGTAGAAGCGCTGAAAGCACACAACAAATCCTCTATTCCGGTATTTGGTGTGGATGCGCTGCCTGAAGCGCTGGCGCTGGTGAAATCCGGTGCGCTGGCAGGTACCGTGCTGAACGATGCCAACAACCAGGCGAAAGCAAGCTTCGATCTGGCGAAAAACCTGGCAGACGGCAAGGGCGCGGCTGACGGCACTAACTGGAAAATCGAAAACAAAATTGTTCGTATCCCGTACGTTGGCGTCGATAAAGACAACCTCGCTGAATTTACCGGTAAATAAGTTATTCTAAGAACGTTCTCACTGGGCGCATTTATTTGCGCCCATTTATAACGCGATGTGCCAGGCCAACAAGGTATAATTATGGTCAGCAATAATACTCAGTCGTCAGGCGAATTCTTGTTGGAAATGAGCGGCATCAACAAGTCATTTCCTGGCGTTAAGGCGCTCGATAATGTGAATTTAAAAGTTCGTCCTCATTCCATTCATGCATTGATGGGTGAGAACGGTGCAGGCAAATCCACATTATTAAAATGCCTTTTTGGGATCTATTCAAAAGATTCCGGCAGCATCCTCTTTCAGGGAAAAGAGATCGATTTCCATTCCACCAAAGAGGCACTGGAAAACGGTATCTCAATGGTTCACCAGGAATTAAACCTGGTATTACAACGTTCTGTCATGGATAACATGTGGCTGGGGCGCTACCCCACCAAAGGCGTGTTTGTCGATCAGGACAAAATGTTTCGCGATACCAAAGCCATATTCGATGAACTGGAAATTGATATCGACCCGAAAGCGCGTGTCGGTACATTGTCCGTTTCTCAAATGCAGATGATCGAAATCGCGAAAGCGTTCTCCTACGATGCCAAAATCGTCATCATGGATGAACCAACCTCGTCGTTGACCGAAAAAGAGGTCAACCATCTGTTTAAAATCATCCGCAAGCTTAAAGAGCGCGGCTGCGGCATTGTCTATATCTCGCACAAAATGGAAGAGATCTTCCAGCTGTGCGATGAAATCACCATCCTGCGTGACGGTCAGTGGATTGCCACCCAGCCGCTCGAAGGGCTGGATATGGACAAGATCATCGCCATGATGGTCGGCCGCTCGCTCAACCAGCGTTTCCCGGACAAAGTCAACGTGCCTGGTGAAACCATACTGGAAGTACGCAACCTTACCTCGCTGCGTCAGCCGTCCATTCGCGACATCTCCTTTGACCTGCGCAAAGGCGAAATTCTCGGTATCGCCGGGCTGGTGGGCGCGAAGCGTACCGACATTGTGGAAACCCTGTTCGGTATTCGCGAGAAATCGGGTGGCACCATCAAGCTGCACGATAAGCCCATTAATAACCACACCGCAAACGAAGCGATCAATAACGGCTTTGCGCTGGTGACCGAAGAGCGTCGCTCGACCGGTATTTACGCCTATCTGGACATTGGATTTAACTCACTGATTTCCAATATTCAGAATTACAAAAACAAAGTCGGCTTGCTTGATAACACCCGCATGAAGAGTGATACCCAGTGGGTTATCGACTCAATGCGCGTTAAAACGCCGGGCCACCGCACGCAAATTGGTTCCCTTTCGGGGGGTAACCAGCAGAAAGTGATTATCGGTCGCTGGCTGCTCACCCAGCCGGAAATTCTGATGCTCGATGAACCGACGCGCGGAATTGACGTCGGGGCCAAGTTTGAAATTTATCAGCTCATCGCTGAGCTGGCGAAGAAAGGCAAAGGGATCATTATCATTTCATCTGAAATGCCTGAACTGTTAGGGATCACCGACCGTATTTTGGTTATGAGCAATGGCCTCGTTTCCGGAATTGTTGACACTAAAACGACAACGCAAAACGAAATTTTACGTCTTGCGTCTTTGCACCTTTAAGATCAGGGGCTTCTCATGAGTGCGCTAAATAAAAAAAGTTTTCTCACTTACCTGAAAGAAGGCGGGATTTACGTCGTTCTTTTAGTGTTGCTGGCCATTATTATTTTCCAGGATCCCACTTTCTTAAGTCTGCTGAACTTAAGTAACATTCTGACCCAGTCCTCCGTGCGTATTATCATCGCACTGGGCGTGGCGGGGCTGATCGTTACCCAGGGTACTGACCTCTCCGCCGGTCGTCAGGTCGGTCTTGCGGCGGTGGTCGCGGCGACGCTGTTGCAGTCAATGGAGAACGTCAACAAGGTGTTCCCGGAAATGCAAACCATGCCGATCATCGCGGTCATTGGCATTGTCTGCGTCGTCGGGGCAGTGATTGGCCTGATCAACGGCATCATCATTGCCTATCTGAACGTGACGCCGTTTATCACCACGCTGGGTACGATGATCATCGTTTACGGTATCAACTCCCTGTACTACGACTTTGTTGGCGCGTCACCAATTTCAGGTTTTGATTCCGGCTTCTCCACCTTTACCCAGGGCTTTGTCGCCCTCGGCTCGTTCCGCCTCTCCTACATCACGTTCTACGCGCTGATTGCCGTGGCGTTCGTGTGGGTGCTGTGGAACAAAACGCGCTTCGGTAAAAACATTTTCGCTATCGGCGGTAACCCTGAAGCGGCGAAAGTGTCCGGCGTGAACGTGGCGCTGAACCTGCTGATGATTTATGCCCTGTCCGGCGTGTTCTATGCCTTCGGCGGTATGCTGGAAGCAGGGCGTATCGGCTCCGCGACCAACAACCTCGGCTTTATGTACGAGCTGGATGCTATCGCCGCCTGCGTGGTGGGTGGTGTCTCCTTTAGCGGCGGCGTCGGTACCGTCTTCGGTGTGGTCACCGGTGTGATCATCTTTACCGTCATCAACTACGGTTTAACCTACATCGGTGTTAACCCGTACTGGCAGTACATTATTAAGGGCGGCATTATTATCTTCGCCGTTGCGCTTGATTCACTTAAGTACGCGCGCAAAAAATAATATATTCTCTCGCTGTCGCCAAAGCCCACTAATTACGTGGGCTTTTTATTTTGTATTTTCTCCCGCTTGGCTTGTAAGTGAGAATGTTCTTAGTCTGACTTAAGTGAAATATTTGTTCTGACATCGGCCTTGAAGGACTGGGATTTATTGCTAGAGTTATTACTGCCTGAAGGGGGAAAATATTCCTCTTTTATTTTTAACCAAAACTGTATGTATGCCCTAAATAATTCGAGTTGCAGGAACGCGGCCAACGCACAGGCAACCTGAAGTATGACGGGTATGAGGATGATATTATGGCCCAACAACATCGTGGCGGTTCAGGAAACTTCGCAGCAGATAAACAGCGTGCCGCTGAGGCCGGTCGTAAAGGCGGGCAGCACAGCGGGGGGAACTTCAAGAACGATCCGCAGCGCGCTTCTGAAGCCGGTAAGAAAGGTGGCCAAAACAGCCACGGCGGCGGTCGTTCATCCTGACCGCACGCCCCTCACGCTATTACCTGCCGGTCAGTGTCAATGACATTACGCGCATGTTTGTGTGAGGAACTGTTCTGTGTGAAGAAAGTATTGTGGCAATTCTGTGCTCTACGGAATTGCCACAATCACTGTTTGCTCTCCTGATTTTTATATAACTGAATCGCCTCATTAATATTATTGGTGTTAATCGACGCGATAATCTCTTCATTTGCATACACATCATATTTTTCCGCGTGCAGCTTAAACACCAGCGTCTGCCCACGAAAGCGGATGATTTTTTCCCGAACGCCGATCCCACGGCGACGCAGCGCGATTTTACCTATTCTGTCGATGATGACTCCTCCTCCTCGTGGCAAGGCGCTGGCACGTCATCGCTGTCCGCACGTGCCATTTGAGATATCCCTATAGAGTATAGTGCGTAAAACATTAACCTAACCTTAAGTTGCGCCTGGCCTTCTCTGACCTGCTACTGAGACAGCGGAATGATCGAGATGTGCCCGTTTTGTTCAAGAATGGCGAATTTAATTTGTGACAGTTTATCAATGCCGTGATTATTTCTGGCAGAAACCATGATGTCATCGCAGGAGATATCGGCCTTGCGCATCTTATCTTCCAGCAGGCGGCCATTATCGACGAGGATCACCGGCGTGCCATCGATCGCCGCTTCGGCGGAGGGCAGGTATTTTTTCAGCAGGCCGAAGAGAATGTCGATCACCACCAGCGTGATGATCGTGATGGCGGCACCGGTCACTGAAAAGTCGTTGCCGAGCAGCGCCTGCTGCGTCGCTTCGCTGATGATAAGCAGCAGGATCAGATCAAACGAAGTCATCTGCAACAGCGCCCGGCGTCCGGCAATTTTGAACACTACCATCAGGATCAGATAGATGGCGATCGCTCTGAAAACCATGTCCATAGTGTGCTCCTAAGGGTAAATAAACTGCCAAAACCGCAGGGCGGGTTGCTGATCCACCTGGACCCAGTTCTGCGCACGGCCCGCCGTTAACGGCAGTAAATTCAGCCATAAGGTGCGATCGGCTGGTATCGCGGTGCGTTTGTAGGTGATGAGCAGATTATCGCCCTCGGTGGACATGCTGTCGGGCTGGGGTTGCAGGGTTTCAAGCTGGAAGGTGCGCATAAAATCCCCGCCCAGCGTTAGGGTGATATCACCGCTGATGCTTTTGGGGATGACAATTTTCATCTCCGTGTCGCTCAGCTGGCGACCAAAGCGCTCATAGCTTAGCGACAGGCTGCCCTGAGTTCGTTCAACGTGGCTAAAAACCCCGCGAGAAAACACGCCGCTGACGGCGGCAATCACAATCAGCAACAGTAGCAGCAGTCCGAACTGCCGCGCTCTGGCCTCAAAGGTTAACCAGAAATGACTCTCATTGACCGGCTTCTCGGCGCGGTCGGAAGGGGACGATTTTTGCATGACCTCTCCAGTCAGTGAACGACGCCCGACCACTTCGTCAGGTTATGTAAATCCTGATGTGAGTATAGGCGAGCAATTTCCGTCACTGCGCTGAAAGACGAAACGGCGGCTATTATTCGTGGAAATTGCCGGTGGGTTGTCTGTCATTTTCACAGGCATGGTATAAGATACAGCTATATTATCGATGGTCGGGTCGCGAAAGTTGAAGTCCGGCAACGCGCGTACGCCATGGAGGGAGTCTCATGTATTCATTTATTGCAAGGCAGCCCGTTTTCGACAAAAGCATGTCTACGGTCGCCTATGAGCTGCTCTTCCGCGACGGGATGACTAATCGCTTCCCGGATGTGTCATCAGAGTATGCAACCAAACAGATCATCTCCGATCTGTTTCTCTCAACGTCTCTACCGAAGCTGGTGGGCAACAACAGCTGCTACATCAACTTCCCGCCGGAGATGATCGTGCAGGGCTATGCGGACACGCTGCCCCATGACAAAGTGGTGATCGAGATCCTCGAAACCGCCAAACCCAACGACGAGCTTTACGACGCCGTCCGCCGTCTGCACGGATGGGGCTTTAAAATTGCGCTGGACGATTTCACCCTTGAGAACGGCTGGGAACGTTTTATGCCGTTTATCAGCATCGTTAAATTTGATATTCGCGCGTACTCCTTCGAAGAGATCACGCAGTATATTCAGCAGCAGAAGAAATATTTGGGCAAAGTGAAATTGCTGGCTGAAAAGGTCGAAACCGCCGAAGAGTTCGAACGCTACAAAGCATTCGGTTTTGATCTCTACCAGGGTTATTTCTACAGCAAGCCTGAGATCATTAAAAATAAGCGGCTCTCGCCCAGCAAAGTGTTACAGTTTCAGCTTATTCAGGAAGTGAACGCGCCCAATCCCGATATGTTTAAGATCGAGAATTACCTCAAACGCGACCTCACGCTGTCCTACACCTTAATGCGCTATACCAAAAATGTTCTGTTTAAAAACAGAGGCATAGTGCAGGCAAAAAATACCACCCTACGCGACACCCTGCTTTATCTTGGCATCAATGAGGTGCGGCGCTTCGTCTCGATTTCCTGCCTGACCAATATGGCGGATGTGACCACCGACGAGCTGTATCATATGAGCCTGGTGCGGGGAATGTTTTGCGAGCATATGGCCAGGGCGACCGGCAATGACCACCTGGCCAGCGACGCCTTTTTCTGCGGACTGTTTTCGCTGCTTGATACGATTCTCGGCATTTCCCTTGAGGATTTGTTTAAGCAGATATCCCTGTCCGAAAACGTGATGAATGCGCTGACTAAAAACGACAGCGTGCTTTATCAGTTCCTGTATCTGGCGAAACGCTACGAAGTGCAGGACTGGGAAAACGCCGAGCGCGTGCTGACCTCGTTCAGACTCGACCAGGCGAGCGTGATTATTGCGATGAATCGCGCCACGGCGTGGGCGGATATGATCACCGCCTAAGGACGTTCAGCGTGCGGCGTCCGCCGGTTTGCCTCTTCCCTGTAGCTCCAGCAGCTGTTCCGGCGTCACCGCCGGATAACCCTGCGCGTCGTCAGGCACCGCGTTCATGGCCGGGATCGGCACCAGCGGCCCGAGGAAGCGCGGTTCACGCTTGAAGAAATAGAGGTCCGCCAGCGCCCCCAGGCGAGCGCCAAATTCGCGTACGCGCACGGTCAGCATATTCTTCGGTGAGGGAACGGCGTAGCACTGCGCCTGGATCCCCATATGCAGCGCGATAAACAGCGCACGCTCGCAGTGGAAGCGCTGGGTGATAATAATAAAATCGTTGGTATCAAAAACCTTCCGCGTGCGCACAATGGAATCCAGCGTGCGAAAGCCTGCATAGTCCAGCACGATATCCTGCGGATCAACGCCACCGGCAATCAAATCCTTACGCATCGTCACCGGCTCGTTGTAGCTCTGCAACGCGTTATCGCCGCTCAGCAACAGGTAGTTCACTTTGCCGCTGTTATAGGCGTTAAGCGCACCCTGAATACGGTAGCGGTAATACTGATTGATGACGCCGGTGCGGTAATATTTGGCGGTGCCGAGCACCACGCCGACCTGGCGGTAGGGGAGATCCTGCAAATCGTCGTAGATATAGGGGGCGGTTTTCCAGCTCATCCAGCGATCCAGCCCAAGCGCCGTTAACAGCAGTAAGCCGATGATGACTAACAGGCTGTAGGACAAACGCTTCAACATGCAGATAACTCAGACAAAGGAAGAAATTTCACTCAGGCTACTTTACGCGCCGACTTTGCGCAAGAAACGACGGTTCGATTGCGGGGAAATTCACCACTGCGGGCATGCTCACCCGCAGTGAATTCGGTTATGCCAGCGCAACGCGCACGATGTTCTGGCAGCCCAGCGCGTTCAGCGTGGCGGTGGTCGCATCCTGCTGCGTCAGCGGCGCATCGGGTTTTTCGGCGAGCACGGCACGCACGATATCCCCATAGTCGTAACCATTGAGGCTCAGCAGATTCAGCGCGCCCTGCAACGGCGGCAGCGACGGGTTAAACGCGGCGTTTTCAGCGTAGCGTCCGGCAAAAATACGGCCATCAGCGCACTGAAGTGCCACGCCCGCAGGCGCATTGCT
Organism: uncultured Enterobacter sp.; assembly: GCA_963521185.1. GTDB lineage: Bacteria > Pseudomonadota > Gammaproteobacteria > Enterobacterales > Enterobacteriaceae > Enterobacter_D. The sequence goes on from CAUQTV010000001.1 coordinate 56,515, forward strand.
GTAAGGCGCATGGCTTTTATTGGCCGCAGAGATCGCCGCCTGGGTCAGGGCATCGCCGGTTAAGGTAAAACCGTGATTCTCCTCGTCCATCAGCAGGGTTTTGATCTCCAGATCTTTCGGGCCGAAGGCATCCGGTAAATAGTCGCCCAGCGTGTGCGGTGTGCGGCCCGGCAGGTTAATGCGCAGACTCAGCCCGCTGTTCAGCTCGTTCATAAACTGGCGGCAGTGCCCGCAGGGGGTGTAGTTCACCGTGACGGAGGCGAGGGCGGTTTCACCCATCAGCCAGGCGTGCGTGACGGCGCTCTGCTCGGCGTGCACGGTTTGCTGCATGGTTGCGCCGAGAAACTCCATATTGCCGCCGAAATACCATGTACCGCTGACGCCGCGTGCGATGGCACCGACGTTAAAGTGCGACAGGTCGGCGCGGGCGCACGACGCGGCGATGGGCAGCAGAGCGAATGCCAGTGCGTCGTCGTCCAGCCCCGTGGCCTTTTTCAGCGACGCGACCTGCTCTGCGCTAAACAGCGCGGGAAAATGCGCATCCGCCAGAAGGGGCGCGAGCGCTGACTGTAAATCTTCCGCGAGGTTAGCAAAAGCAGCGTGAAAACGTGAATGCATGGCATTGCCTCATAACAGTGTGATGGAATCGTAGTTTACGGGCCGGTTGGCCCTTTATATGTGATTCACTTCACACTGTATATGCAACTTATGAAATTCAAATGAAAAATGCGCGACGCATCGCAAATTTTAGCCCACCAGCGCCAGGATCAGCGGGAATAAAAACGGAGCGATAAGTGAGGTCATGATCCCGCAAATCACCAGCGCCAGCGAACTGAACGCGCCTTCCTGATAATCCAGCTCCGCACAGCGCGCCGTACCGAGGGCATGGGAGGCGGTGCCCATCGCCAGCCCGCGCGCGGCTTTGGTGCGGATCCCCATGAGATTCAGCAGCGTATGGCCGAACACCGCCCCCAGCACGCCAACAAAGATCACGCACATGGCGCTGATCGCTGGAATACCGCCAATGCTGCCGCCCACCGCCATAGCGATTGGCGTGGTCACGGATTTTGGCAGCACCGAGGCGGCGATCTCAGGGGTGGCCCCCATCAGCAGCGCAATGGTGGTGCCGGTTACCATCGCCACCACGCTGCCAACAAAGCAGATGGTGATGATGGATTTCCAGCGCGCACGGATCTGATGCAGCTGCTCATAGAGCGGATAGGCCAGCGCAACCACCGCCGGCTGGAGTAAATCATTGAGGATTTTGCTGCCCTGGAAATAGCGATCGTAAGGAATGCCGGTCACCAGCAGGAACGGAATGATCACCACCATCGCCACCAGCAGCGGGTTAAGCAGCGGAATTTTAACGCGTGCGGCCAGCTTGCGCGCGGCGAAAAAGACCGCCAGCGTCAGCGGCAGAGACCACCAGATGGACGCCATCATTGTTTCGACCCTTCTTCACCCACCACGCTACGTTCGCCGTGTACGATGTGCGAACTCCAGCTCACCACCAGAAACACCACCAGCGTACTGACCGCGCACGACACCACCACCGGGCCGAACTGCGCAATGAGCACATCGTAATACTGCATCACGCCGACGCCGATAGGCACAAACAGCAGCGCCATATAGCGGATCAGCAGGTAGCAGCCGGGGTTGACCCATTTTGCGGGCAGGATTTGCAGCGCCAGCAGCACGAACATAACCAGCATGCCAATAATGCTGCCCGGAATGGCGATCGGCAGCAGCGAAGCGATAAAGATCCCGGCGTACAGACAGGCGTAAATCAGCACGAAGGCGCGCAGATAGTGCCAGACAACAGTCAGTGATTTCTTCATGGGAATGACCTTTGATGAACCGCATTCATCATACAATTAAACGGTGTAATGTGCTACCGATCACACTATGAATTATGAGCATACCAAATATTCCAGACGGGAACGTTATGCATTCCCACAAGATTAGCGGCAAACCTTGCGCGTGGAGGCCTTAAGCCACTTTCATCGCCGTGCGAGAGACGCTACCATACGCGCCTCTTTCTGACCGGGTTTCTCTATGCGTGTATTACTGGCACCGATGGAAGGTGTGCTCGATTCGCTGGTGCGCGAGCTGCTGACCGGGGTTAACGACTATGACCATTGCATCACCGAATTTCTGCGGGTGGTCGATCAGCTGTTGCCGGTAAAATCCTTCTACAAAATTTGCCCGGAATTACAGCACCAGAGCCGCACGCCCAGCGGTACGCCGGTGCGCGTGCAGCTACTGGGGCAGTATCCGCAGTGGCTGGCGGAAAACGCCGCCCGCGCGGTTGATTTAGGCTCCTGGGGGGTGGATCTCAACTGCGGCTGCCCGTCAAAGCTGGTTAACGGCAGCGGCGGCGGTGCCACGCTGCTAAAAGATCCCGAGCTGATTTATCGCGGCGCAAAGGCCATGCGCGACGCCGTGCCTGCGCATCTGCCGGTGACGGTGAAAGTCCGCCTTGGCTGGGATTCGGGAGCGCGGCAGTTTGAAATCGCCGACGCCGTAGAGCAGGCGGGCGCGAGCGAGCTGGTCGTGCATGGCCGGACCAAAGAAGATGGCTACAAAGCCGAGCGGATAAACTGGCAGGCGATTGGTGAGATCCGTCAGCGCCTGCGCATTCCAGTGGTCGCGAATGGTGAGATCTGGGACTGGCAAAGCGCTCAGGACTGCCTGGCGGTGACCGGCTGCGATGCGGTCATGATTGGCCGTGGCGCGCTCAACGTGCCGAATCTGAGTCGGGTGGTGAAGTTCAATGCGCCGCGGATGCCGTGGCCTGAGGTGGTGCAGCTACTGCGGCGTTACAGCCAGCTGGAAAAGCAGGGCGATACCGGCCTCTATCATGTTGCCCGCATCAAACAGTGGTTGGGATATTTGCGTAAAGAGTATGTGGAAGCCACCGCGCTGTTTGAGCAGGTGCGCACGCTCAAAGACTCGGCGTCCATTGCCCGCGCTATCGAATCGGTGGCGCAATAAAAGCATTGCCCCCAAAAGGGGGCAACCGTCAGAAGATCATTTTAAACACGCCCGTTACCACCAACAGCCCAATCAGAAAAATAATCAAAACTGCCCATAATAATATTTTCATTACCTTGTCCTTTTAGTGATGTCTCTTTGTTACCCGTTAGAAAGTTTAGGCAATAACTGGAAAGGCTGCCTCCTCGCTGCGTCATTTTGTAAATCATCGCCCTGATTCATAATTACCATGAATGCATTTATCTTAATGATTTATATGGTGAATATTTTTCAAGGTGTTGCATTTGATAACAAGCTGTGGATTGACACGCATTACGTAAAAACCGTCTGACAATGAGCATAGGCTAGCCTCCCTTTTTACTGTCAGAACGCTTTCATGAACCGTCATTTATGGCTTGCCCCCCTGTTTATTTGCCTGAGCGCCTGCGCGCCCGCGCACAACACCGCCCCCGCGTTACCGCAAACCATCCCCGCCAGCACGGTGGCGGATACCCTGCCAGCGGCATTGAAAGGGGGCTGGCCGGAAAGCGAGTGGTGGCGGGATTACCACGATCCCCAGCTCACGGCGTTAATTGACCGCGCACTGCGCGATGCACCGGAGATGCAGATTGCCCGCGAGCGCATCACGCTGGCTGAGGCACAGGCCGCACTGGCGGTGGCGGGAGACGGTCCCTCACTGAATTTGTCGGGCGACGTGGAGCGGCAAAAAATGTCCGCCGAAGGCTTAATGGGGCCGTTCGCCTATACCGATCCGGCGGCGGGCACCACCGGGCCGTGGTACACCAACGGCACCTTTGGCCTGACCGCCACCTGGCAACCGGATCTCTGGGGCAAGCACCGTGCACTGATCGACGCACAGATTGGCGGCGTAAAAGCGCACATTGCTGAGCGAGAACAGACGCGTCAGCTGCTGGCCAGCAGCGTGGCCCGGCTTTACTGGGCGTGGCAAACGCAGGCGGCGCAAGAGCAGGTGTTGAAGAGGATCACCCACGAGCAGGAGAACATCATCACCGCTGACCGGGCCTTGTACGAGCACGGGATCACCTCGTCGGTGGAAGGGGTTGAGACAGATATCGACGAGAGCAAAACCCGGCAGAAATTCAGCGACGCCAGCAACAAAATGCGCGTAATCGAGGCGCGACTGAGGGCGCTGACCAACACCACTGCCCCGCTGGATCTGAAAGCGCATGCGCTGCCAGCGGTGAAGGCGCAGCTACCCGCCCGCCTGGGCTATGAGCTACTGGCCCGTCGTGCCGATTTACAGGCCGCCCACTGGTATATTGAATCGTCCCTCAGCGAGGTGGTGGCGGCAAAAGCGGCCTATTATCCCGACATCAATCTGCTGGGCTTTTTACAGCAGGACGCGCTGCACTTAAGCGATCTGTTTCGTCACTCCGCACAGCAAATGGGCGTGAGTGCCGGGCTGACGCTGCCGATTTTTGACAGCGGTCGTCTGGATGCCCGCCTCGACATTGCCCAGGCGCAAAGCAACCTCTCTGTCGCCCGCTATAACAAAGCGGTGGTTGAGGCGGTGAATCAGGTAGCGCAGGCGGCAAGCCAGGTGCAACTGCTCACGGAGAAAAACCAGCATCAGGCGCAGATTTCCCATGACGCCGCGCGGGTGGTGTCGCTGGCGCAGGCACGCTTTGACGTGGGGATCATCGCCGGTTCACGCTTAAGCCAGGCGCGTTTACCGGCGCTGGAAGAAGAACTTAACGGGCTGACGCTACAGGGGCAATGGCTGGATGCCACGCTGCAACTGACCTCGGCCCTTGGCGGCGGCTTTAAGACAATGCCGGAAGCACTCCCGACTGCCGGGTGATTTTCTATACTCTGAACTTAACCCGTTCCCCGGAGGTTCAGATGACGAAAGTTGCCATTGTCACCGCTTCAGATTCAGGTATTGGTAAAGCATGTGCGCTCGTGCTGGCAGAGCAGGGGTTTGATGTCGGTATCACCTGGCACTCCGACGAGGAGGGCGCGAATGCTACCGCGAAGGCCGTGCGCGATCGCGGCCAGCGTGCGGAAGTGATCCAGCTCGATCTCGGTCAACTGCCCGACGGTGCGCAGGCCATCAGTACGCTCATCGCCCGCTTTGGACGTATTGACGTGCTGGTGAACAACGCCGGGGCGATGACCAAAGCGCCGTTTCTCGACGTGAAATTCAGCGACTGGCGGAGCATTTTTACTGTCGATGTAGACGGCGCGTTTCTGTGCTCGCAAATTGCTGCGCGGTACATGGTCGGGCAGGGCGAGGGCGGGCGGATCGTGAATATCACCTCGGTGCACGAGCACACCCCGCTGCCCGAAGCCAGCGCCTACACCGCCGCCAAACATGCCCTCGGCGGGCTGACCAAATCAATGGCCCTTGAGCTGGTGGAGCATAAAATTCTGGTGAACGCCGTTGCGCCAGGGGCGATCGCCACGCCGATGAATAATATGGATGATAACGAGGTGAAAGAGGGATCGCTGCCGGAAGTGCCCCTCGGACGCCCGGGCAAAACCCATGAAATCGCCAGTCTGGTGGGCTGGCTGTGCTCGGACAACGCCAGCTACACCACCGGACAATCGTTTATTGTCGATGGCGGGTTTATGCTGGCGAACCCGCAGTTCAAGCCAAAATAGGCCGCCCGGCGGGAGGCGAAAGTCTCCCGCTCACTCCTCATCTTTATTCCACCTGCGCCGTAACCAGTAGCGCAACGCCAGGGCAATCACCAGCGCCAGCACCAGCCAGATCAGATGTTTAAAATGTTGATTGAGATGATGCAGCCACGGGCCGATCACCTCGCCGCCCACGTAACCCAGGGTGGTGAAGATCAGCGCCCAGACAATCGCGCCGATGATGTTAAGCGGTAAAAAGATTTTTGGCGGCAGGCGGCTTGCGCCAATCAGCAGCGGGCCAATAATGCGAAAGCCGTACATAAAGCGTGAGCCGATGACAAACAGGTAAGGACGCCGCTGAATAAGCCGCTGTGCGCGCCGGATTTTATCGCGATGGCGGGAGAAACGCCGCAGGATGCGATCGCCGTAGCGCCGTCCAACCAGGTAGAGCAGCTGATCGCCAATCATGCCGCCCAGCGCAACAGACACCACCACCAGCCAGAATCGAAGTAACCCCTGATGTGCGGCAACGCCTCCCAACAGGGTAATGGTTTCACCTTCCGCCACGCTGCCAATCACCAGCGCCGCGTAACCGTACTGCGCTATCAAACCGTTAATATCCACGTGAAAAACCAACCCTCCCTTTCAACATTATGAAGTAAGCATATACGCTGAAAACCGATCGCGTTAACCGAAGGGCGGCGTTGTTGAGGCTTGATTTCGCTTCGCTCAAAAAATAAACAGTATTTGCATTATACTTACAGGGTCGTAGTTCGGGCTGACTGCAAGGGGGCGTTATGAACCATGTCTGGGGACTCTTTTCCCATCCCGATCGTGAAATGCAGGTGATCAAAAGCGAAAACGAAACTGTTTCGCACCACTACACGCACCATGTGTTAATGATGGCCGCCGTGCCGGTGCTCTGCGCCTTTATCGGCACCACGCAGATTGGCTGGAACTTCGGTGACGGTAACATCATGAAGCTGTCGCTGTTCAGCGGTCTGTATTTGGGGATCCTGTTTTATGCCCTGATGCTGGCGGGTGTCGCCGTGATGGGCCGCGTGATTTACTGGATGGCGCGAAACTATCCACAGCGTCCGTCGCTGGCACGCTGCATGGTGTTCGCCGGTTACGTGGCGACACCGCTGTTTCTGAGCGGCATCGTCGCGCTCTATCCGCTGGTGTGGCTCTGCGCGCTGGTAGGCACCGCGGCGTTGTTCTACACCGGGTATCTGCTGTATATCGGTATTCCGACCTTCCTCAACATTAACCGCGAAGAGGGCCTGAGCTTCTCCAGCTCCACGCTCGCCATCGGCGTGCTGGTGCTTGAAGTGCTGCTGGCGCTAACCGTGATCCTTTGGGGCTACGGTTACCGTCTGTTCTGACCCTGATTGCATTGCTGGTGTGAATACCAGCAATGCAACTTTCCGCAACGAATCTTCTCTGGCGGCAAGGCATGCGGACGGCTATCATGCTTTTGCCAGCTTTTGTTATTGTAAATGCCGACAAAAGCGGTGTGCGTCATAACGTGCGTGAATCATTATCAGAAGTCTCATCATGCTGAAATTCCGTGTTTCCTTACTAAGCCTCGCGCTTGTACTGACCGTGCCTGCCGCGCCCTACGCGCTGGCAAAAACCGCTGCGGCGACCACCACAGCGGCGCAGCCAGAGATTGCCTCAGGCAGCGCGATGATTGTTGATCTGCAAAACAATAACGTGATTTATGCCAGCCACCCGGATCTGGTGCGCCCGATTGCGTCGATCACCAAAATGATGACCGCGATGGTGGTGCTGGACGCCCGCCTGCCGCTGGATGAAATTCTGACGGTGGATATCAGTCAGACCCCGGAGATGAAGGGGATCTACTCCCGCGTGCGCCTGAACAGCGAAATCAGCCGCAAGAACATGCTGCTGCTGGCACTGATGTCTTCTGAAAACCGTGCGGCGGCGAGCCTCGCTCACCACTATCCGGGCGGTTACGACGCGTTTATTCGCGCGATGAACGCCAAAGCGAAAGCGCTGGGCATGACCAATACGCGTTTTGTGGAGCCGACCGGGCTGTCGATTCACAACGTCTCAACGGCGCGCGATCTCACCAAACTGCTGATTGCCACGAAGCAATATCCGCTGTTGGGCCAGTTGAGCACCACGCGTGAAGAGATGGCGACCTTTGCGCACCCGGCGTATACCTTGCCGTTCCGCAACACTAACCATCTGGTGTACCGCGATAACTGGAATATTCAGCTGACCAAAACCGGCTTTACCAACGCGGCAGGTCATTGCCTGGTGATGCGCACCGTGATCAACGGAAAATCGGTGGCGTTAGTGGTGATGGACGCGTTCGGCAAATATACCCACTTCGCCGACGCCAGCCGTCTGCGCACGTGGATTGAAACCGGCAAAGTGCAGCCTGTTCCGGCGTCAGCGCTCGCCTATAAGCGTCAAAAAGCCGCGCAAATGGCCAGCACCGGCAGCGCCGCAGGCGAGCAAACCGCGCAAAACGATTAGGATTCTTGTAGGCCGGGTAAGGCGCTAACCGCTACTCTGATTTTCGTAGGCCGGGTAAGGCGCAGCCGCCACCCGGCATTTACTACCCGGCATTTACCACCAAACCCCAACGTTACTCCGGCAGCGTCCAGTCACCGTCGTTGAGTGAGCGCTGCATAATCAGCGTATCGCGCCAGTCGCCTTTTTTATAGCCCACGCTTCGCAGTTGCCCAACCACCTCAAAGCCGTGCTTTTTATGTAACCGCAGCGAACCGGCATTGTTGTGACCATCGCCCACCACTGCCACTATTTGACGCCACGGACCCTCTTCACAGCGGGCAATCAGCGCGTCCATCAGCGTACTGCCGATACCGCGACCGGTCATGCTGGCGTCAACATAAATGGATTCTTCGAGGGTGTAACGGTAGGCGTGGCGGGGACGATACTGTTTCGCGTAGCAATAGCCGACCACAATGCCCTGATACAGCGCCAGCATCCACGGCAGCCCTTCAGCGGCGATGTTGCTCATGCGCTTGCGCATCTCTTCAATGGTGGGGGGAACTTCTTCAAAGGAGGCGCGACCATGCAGCACGTGCCACGCGTAGATGGCGGCGATGGCATGAACGTCATCAGGCCGTGCATCACGGATCTCAACCTCTGTTCCAGCTAACACATCTATGACAGACATGGTGCAGGTGCTCCTCATCGTCTGGCGACAGGCCATAGAAACGTTTCTATAGCGGCATGCCGCTACTCTAGTACGAATGAGGCGCACATGACAATCGGCTGCGCGGGGCTAAGGTGTCCGACCAGTTGTTACGCTGATATCTTCTGCCAGCGGATCCCGCTCGCCCCAGTGTTTCTGCTTGCTGGTTTTACCAATACCGGGGTTCATACTGTTTGTAGGGTCATTCTCGCGATAAAACTGTTTTAAACTTTCTGCGGCTTCATAGAGGTGTCCGACATTATGTTCTGCCGGGTAGTGCGCGCCGCGATCCCGTAGCAGGGCCAGCATCTGATCCTTGAGCGCATGCGCATCCACGCCTTTTTTGACGATGTAATCCTGATGGAACACATAGCACATAAAGTGACCGTAATAGAGCTTGTGCACCAGTTGGCTGTCGATCTCCGGGGGCAGGGTTTCAAACCAGTCGGTGTCGTTGCGGCGCAGGGCAATGTCGAGCGCCAGAATATCTTCCACCTCGTCGGCATGCACCGCCTGATAACGGATCGCCGCACCCGCGGCGGCAAAGCGATGCAAAAACGCCTTGCTGCCTTCTTCCGGCGTGCAGGCGAAGAAATCGCCCTCGGCGTTGGCAAAATACTCTTTCAGCCACGCCTGCGCTTCGGCTATGCCGTCCCCCGACATTTTCAGCAGCAGGTGATGCTCGTACTTATCGCGCCAGCTTTTCATGCGCGGCGGCAGGTGATTAGGGAAAAGATGCCCGAGCTTCTGCATTGCCCGGTCGGTAAAGTGCGGCTTAAACAGCGGCACTTTTTGCAGCCAGGCGTCGGTGCGTCCTTTGAGCGTAAAGAAGAACGGCATCTTGTCGGTGCCCAGCTTGTCGATCATCAGGAAGGTGTCTTTGCCGTAGCGCGCGGCGATATCGTAGATGTCGCGGTGCATATACTCCCCGGCAACCGGCAGATGCGTGAAATTCGCCAGAATATGGCGGCGGATCGCTGTCAGCACCTGCGGCTGATTGGTGCCGATGTAAAACACCTGCTGGCGTTTTTCGGCGGGAAAGGTGTCGAGACGCACGGCAAACACCGCGAGCTTCCCGGCGCAGCCGGAAGACTCAAACAGGCGCTGCGGATCGGCGTTATAGCGGGCGGGCGTGTCCGCCTCGATGTCGCGCACGCGGGTAATATAGTCGTGATCGTGGGCGTGACGCCCGTCGTGGCGCACCGCGTCCGGGCGCAGACGCTCATCGTCAAGCGTGCTCAATATCTGCTCCGGCGTCTGCCCCAGTTCAATGCCGAGATGGTTCACCAGCTGTAGCTGGCCCTGCTCAGTAATGCGCGCAAACAGCGACATTTCGGTGTACGCCGGGCCGCGCTGCACCAGCGAACCGCCGGAGTTATTGCAGATGCCGCCGATCACCGACGCGCCAATGCACGAGGAGCCGATCACCGAGTGCGGCTCGCGCCCCAGCGGTTTGAGCGCTTTTTCCAGCGTATACAGCGTGGTACCCGGAAACGCCAGCACCTGCTCGCCGTTATCCAGCAGCTGAAGTTTGTCCAGCCGCAGGGTGCTTATGATCACGATCTCGCGGTCATAGTCATTACCGTTCGGCGTGGAGCCTTCCGTCAGGCCGGTATTCGCCGCCTGCATCAGAATAATTTTGTCCGCCCGCACGCAGGCGCTTAATACGTGCCACAGCTCAAGCAGCGTGCCGGGAAAGACCACCGCCAGCGCATCGCCCTGGCCGGAGCGGAACCCTTTACGGTAGCGCGCGGTTTTTTCAGGATCGCTAAGTACGTGCGACTGACCGACGAGGCGCGTCAGTTCATTTAAAAAGGCGTTGTGGTGAGCATTACGGGCGGTCGACATGATCCACTCCTTGTCGCGGGGCAAATAGGGTGAGGCAAATTCACGCCTTAAAGCATAGCGCGTGAAAAACCGCGTGCGGATCTAATCATCAGAAAAATCAGAGAATAACCCTGCAAGTGCGGCTACGATTATGGCACACTGCGGTTTTCGCACGCCGTGGCCGCTGATTCGGCTGTAAACACGAGAGAGTAATCGACATGAAATGGCTATGTTCTGTAGGTGTCGCTGTGAGTCTGGCGCTGCAACCCGCGCTGGCAGACGAGATGTCCGGTAATCATCCGCTGACCCCAGAAGCCCGGGATGCATTTGTCACCCAGTTGCTCAAAAAAATGACCATGGATGAAAAAATCGGTCAGCTGCGTTTAATTAGCGTCGGGCCGGATAACCCGAAAGAAGCCATTCGCGACATGATCAAAGCCAGCCAGGTCGGGGCCATTTTCAACACCGTGACCCGGCAGGATATCCGTGCGATGCAGGATCAGGCGATGCAGCTAAGCCGCCTGAAAATCCCGCTCTTTTTTGCCTATGACGTGATCCACGGTCAGCGCACCGTCTTCCCTATCAGCCTGGGCCTGGCCTCGTCGTTTAACCTCGACGCGGTGAAAACTGTTGGCCGCGTCTCCGCCTACGAGGCTGCAGACGACGGGCTGAACATGACCTGGGCACCTATGGTTGACGTCTCGCGCGATCCGCGCTGGGGCCGTGGCTCCGAAGGCTTCGGTGAAGACACTTATCTGACCGCCACCATGGGCAAAACCATGGTCGAATCGATGCAGGGCAAAAGCCCGGCGGATCGCTATTCGGTGATGACCAGCGTGAAACACTACGCCGCCTATGGCGCAGTGGAGGGCGGCAAAGAGTACAACACCGTGGACATGAGTCCGCAGCGTCTGTTCAACGACTACATGCCGCCGTACAAAGCGGCGCTGGACGCGGGCAGCGGTGGCGTGATGGTGGCGCTCAATTCGCTCAACGGCACCCCGGCGTCGTCCGATTCCTGGCTGTTAAAAGATCTGCTGCGCGACGAGTGGGGCTTTAAGGGCATCACCATTTCTGACCACGGTGCAATCAAAGAACTGATCAAGCACGGTACCGCCTCCGATCCTGAAGACGCGGTGCGCGTGGCGCTCAAGTCCGGCATCAACATGAGCATGAGCGACGAATACTACAGCAAATACCTGCCGGATCTGGTGAAGTCGGGCAAAGTGACGATGGCAGAGTTAGACGACGCCACGCGCCATGTGCTCAACGTCAAATATGACATGGGCCTGTTTAACGATCCCTACAGCCACCTCGGCGCGAAAGAGAGCGATCCGCAGGACACCAACGCCGAAAGCCGCCTGCACCGTACCGACGCGCGCAACGTGGCCCGTGAAAGTCTGGTGCTGCTGAAAAACCGTCTTGAGACGCTGCCGCTGAAAAAATCCGCGACCGTGGCCGTGGTCGGTCCGCTGGCGGACAGTAAGCGTGACGTGATGGGGAGCTGGTCAGCCGCAGGCGTGGCGGATCAATCCGTGACCGTGCTGACCGGCATTAAAAACGCGCTGGGTACGCAGGGCAAAGTGGTGTACGCCAAAGGGGCGAACATCACCGACGAAAAAGATATCGTCGCCTTCCTGAACCAGTACGAACCGGCGGTGCAGGTCGATGAACGCACGCCGAAGGCGATGATTGATGAAGCGGTGAAAGCGGCCAATGCATCTGACGTGGTGGTCGCCGTGGTGGGTGAAGCCCAGGGCATGGCGCACGAAGCGTCAAGCCGCACCGATCTCACTATCCCGCAAAGCCAGCGCGATCTGATTGCCGCGCTGAAAGCCACCGGCAAACCGCTGGTGCTGGTGCTGATGAACGGTCGTCCGCTGGCGCTGGTGAAAGAAGATCAGCAGGCTGACGCGATTCTGGAAACCTGGTTCGCCGGCACCGAAGGCGGTAACGCCATCGCCGATGTGCTGTTTGGCGATTACAACCCGTCCGGCAAACTGCCGATGTCCTTCCCGCGCTCGGTCGGCCAGATCCCGGTCTATTACAGCCACCTGAACACCGGTCGCCCGTACAACGCCGACAAGCCGAACAAATACACCTCGCGCTACTTTGACGAAGCCAACGGGCCGCTCTATCCGTTTGGCTATGGCCTGAGCTACACCACCTTTAGCCTGTCGGATGTCAAACTCTCTGCGCCGACAATGAAGCGTGACGGCAGCGTCACCGCCAGCGTAGAGGTGACCAACACCGGCAAGCGCGAAGGCGCAACGGTGGTGCAGATGTATTTGCAGGACGTTACCGCATCGATGAGCCGCCCGGTGAAGCAGCTTAAAGGCTTCGACAAAATCACCCTCAAGCCGGGAGAAACGCAGACCGTGAGCTTCCCGATTGACGTCGAGGCGCTGAAATTCTGGAACCAGCGCATGAAATACGACGCCGAACCCGGCAAGTTCAACGTCTTTATTGGCACCGATTCTGCCCGCGTGAAACAGGGTGAATTCGAGTTGCAATAACGCTCATCCCATTAAAGCCATTTGTCTTCAACGCCTCCGTTTTCGGGGGCGTTTCTTTTTGTGACGCGCATCCCAGCCTGAGCGGCTGACACGGCGTCGCCTCGCGCTCACACGGCTATTGCCGGATTGCACCGCGCTAAACCGTGATGATTATCACGCCCGCCGTTCAGGGCGCAGCGCTCACTGTGATCGCTGTCATATCACCCGCGCCCCCTGGCGGCGCGGCGTGAAGTTGCTCACCACTTCGACAAAAAGCGCAAAAACTCCTCACCCTCGCGTGCGCTAAAACCCGTTAAATGCGCCCATCAAAGACGATGAGGCAGCAAAATGAACCTTTCTTTAGCGCAGGTGGAGATTGACCGCAGCGGCAATTCCGTTGTGACGACACAACTTCAAATGCTGATCGACCAGCTTGCCCGCGCAGGCGGCGGCACGCTGACGCTGACGCCGGGCAACTATCTGACCGGCACGCTGGTGTTGCCGTCGAATTTCACCCTGCATCTGGAGGCCGGGGCCTGCCTGTGGGCCAGCGCCGATGAAGCCGATTACCGGGCGGTACAAACGCACACCGTCGCGGAACGTTCGCGCATGGCGCTGCTGTATGCCTGCGAGCAGCACCACATTACGCTTAGCGGCAGCGGGCGCATTGAGGGTCACGCCGCCGCCTGGTTTGCCGCCCAGGCCGACGCCCAGGGCTACCGTCTGCCAAAAACCACCCGCCCACGCCTGTTGGTGCTTGAAGGATGCAGCGAGGTGCGCATCACCGACGTGACGCTGGCCGACGCGCCGATGTGGACCGCGCATCTGGTCAGCTGCCGTCACGTCTTTATTCGCGGCCTGACCATCGATAACGATTTAACCCTTTCAAATACCGACGCGTTGGATCTCGACAGCTGTCAGCACGTGCACGTCAGCGACAGTTATTTCAGCGCCGCCGATGACGGCATCTGCCTGAAAACCACCGCCAAGCCCGCGCACCTGCAACAGCCGGTAATGAATGTGACGGTCAGCAACTGCATTATCCGCTCGAAAAGCTGCGCGATAAAAATCGGCACCGAAACCTTCGCGGATATCCGCCAGGTCACCGTCAGCCACTGTTCAATCTTTGAGTCCAATCGCGGCATTGGCCTCGTCTCGCGCGATGGTGGTGTTTTTGAGTGCCTCAGTTTCAGCCACATCCTGTTTGACTGCCAGCACGGCGACCCGTGCCACTGGGGCAAAGCCGATCCGGTGTTTGTTTCGGTGCGTACTCGCGCGCCACAGACGCGTCCCGGCCAAATCCGCCAGGTCAGCTTTAGCCATCTGACGGGGCGCGCGCAAGGGGCGATCAATTTGCACAGCGAAACGCCGGGCGATATCCGCGATATCACCTTCGACGGCATAAGCCTTGAGCAGGTGCAGGGGCCGCATTCAGAGCAGGCGTGTTACGACGTACGCCCGCCGTGCAATCCCGACAGCCCGACCGGCATGGGACTGGATAACGCCTACAAAGTGGATCCGCTGACCGGGCGGGCGCATGGCGTGCAGCTATACCCCGGTGGTCTGCCAGCGATTTACGCCCAGGGTGTCGCGGGGCTTGCGCTAACAAATCTACGCCTGCGACGGCCCGAACCGTTGCCTGCGGGCTGGAATGGGGACGCTGTGGTGCAGGTTGATAACTCAGATTAACAGATTAACGGATTAACGGATTATCCGCCGCACGCGCATCTGCGGGTGGCACGGTGTGAGTCAGTTCTCAGGGGTAAAAAATGATAAAAAAAGTGCGGGAAATTAAGCTTAAAAACTATATCTGCTACGGACTGGCGGATGTGATTGGATCGGGCGCGTTTACGCTGGTCAGCGCCTGGCTACTGTTTTTTTTGACCACCTTCTGCGGCCTGACGCCGCTGGAGGCGGGATCGCTGTTCGCCGTGGCACGCATTGTGGACGTAGTGATGTGCCCGGTGATGGGTTACGTTTCCGATAACTTCCATAAAACGCGCCTCGGACGCCGGTTCGGCCGCCGCCGTTTCTTCCTGCTGCTGAGTATTCCGCTGGTGTCGGTCTACAGCCTGCTGTGGGTGGAGGGCTTCAACTACTGGATTTACCTGCTGGCCTATATTCTGTTTGAAATCGTCTACTCAATGATCATCATTCCTTACGACACCCTGTCGGCGGAGATGACCTCTGATTTTAACAAACGCTCGAAGCTGACCAGCGCCCGCATGTACATCGCCCAGTTCGCCGGTTTCGCCGCTGCGTTTCTGCCAGGGCGACTGATTGCCTTGTTGGGTTCTGATTCGCCGGATTCCTTTTTCTACGCCGGGGCGATTTTTACCGTCTCGTTTATGATCGTGCTGTTCTTTGTCTACTTCGGCACCTGGGAGCGCCCGCTGGAGGAGATCCTGCAAAGCGAACGCCAGCTTGAATCCACCGAGAAACTGCCGCTGACCACGCGTGTGTTCCACATCTATTACGATTTCGTCTCAACGTTAAAAATTAAAACCTTCCGTTCGCATCTTGGCATGTACCTTGGTGGCTCGGTCGGTCAGGATATTTTTAACTCGGTGTTCACCTATTTTGTGGTCTTCGCCATGATGACCAGTTCTGTGGTGGCATCTAATCTGCTGAGCGTGATGAACGGTCTGCAATTCTTCGGCGTTGGTGTGGCAACCTGGCTGACGCTGCGTTTCTCGCCGTCGCGTGCTTTTGCCTCTCAGGCCACGCTGGCGCTGGTGGCGTTTGCGCTGTTCGGTCTGACCTGGGCCAGTGGCGCAACAAACATGGCGCTGCTGTATCTGGCTGCGGGCGTAGCGGGGCTGGCGCGCGGCGGTATCTATGCCATTCCGTGGAACAACTACACCTTCGTGGCCGACGTGGATGAAATCCTCACCTGTAACCGTCGGGAAGGGATCTTCGCAGGCTTCATGAGTCTGCTGCGTAAAGCGTCGCAAGCGCTGTCGATTTTCCTCGTCGGGGCGGCGCTACAAATGTCGGGCTTTGTTTCCGGTCAGGCCAGCCAGCCCGCGTCGGCGATCAACATGATCCTTTCCATCATGATTATTCTGCCGGTGCTGCTGACGATGTGGGGCATCTGGTCAGCGTTCCAGTTTAAGGTGAACAGCCGCACCCACGCCATTCTCAATGAGGAAGTGGCGCGCCTGAAAGCGGGCGGCAGCAAAGCGGCGGTGAGCCCGCAAACCAGAACGGTGATCGAGAGTCTGACGGGGCTGCCCTACGACGCCTGCTGGGGAGAAAACCGCGTCGGCTTTGTTAATCGTGAATATATGAACTCACGCAAGGCAGACGTGGCGTTGAAAAACGCATAATGCCCGCTGCGCCCCGGCGTTACCTGCCGGGGCTTTTTTTGATGAAGGGATGCTATGAGCGAACAGGGTGTTTTTATACAGCAAGGGATCTGGGCGAAAATTGGCCTGCCGCGCGAGCTTTGCTGGGGATTTGTCGGCGTATTTTTATTCATCACCGGCGCGACCATTGAGCAGAGCTGGCTGGCATCCTTGCTGCAACAGCGCGGCTTTGCGGCCTTTGACATCAGCCTGCTGTCAACGGTGTTTGGCCTGTGCGTGGCGGCGGTGTCGTGGTTTTCCGGCATTGGGGCCGGGGTGCTCGGCCTGCGGCGGCTGATGTGGGTGGCGACGCTGGTCTACTTTGCCGGATCGATCCCCTTTATTTTCATTGCCCTGCCGCACAATAACTACCCGCTGATGATGGCAAGCTACGCCCTGCGCGGCGTGGCTTATCCGCTGTTTGCCTACTCGTTTCTGGTGTGGATTAACCAGCGCTGCGAAGCGCGCATTCTCGGGCGTGCGGTGTCGTGGTTCTGGATTGCTTTTGGCGTGGGTATGACGATTGTCGGCCCGTGGTATTCCGGGGTGATGATCCCTCAAATCGGCGAGACCAACACGCTGCTCAGCGGTTTTGCGTTTGTGGCGCTTGGGGCTTTGTTTGCACTCATTCTCAACCGCGACCAGCCAGGCTGGCAGCGCGGCCAGAACGTCAGTAAAGCGATGGGCGAGGGGATCATGGTGCTGATTCGCGAGCCGAAAATGCGGCTGGCGGTGGTGGTAAAAACCATCAACGACATTGGTAAATTCTCGCTGGTGATCCTGATGCCCGTCTACCTGCCGCGTTTCGGGTTCAGCATTGCCGAGTGGCTGACCATTTGGGGGCTGGTGAATGTCGTGAACATCTTCGCCAACTACCTGTTTGGCTGGCTGGGCGACAAAATAGGCTGGCGCAACACGGTGGTATGGTTTTCCGGCACGCTGTGCGGGCTGGCGTCACTGGCGGTGTGCTACGCGCCGGTGGTATTTGGTCATCAGCCCGTCGCGCTGTTTTTGGCACTGGCGCTGTACGCCATCGGTCTTGGGGCGTTTGGCCCGCTGAGCGCACTGATCCCCTCTTTGCTGCCGGAAAACAAAGGCGCGGCCATTTCCTGCCTGAATCTTGGGTCGGGGCTGAGCAATTTTGCCGGGCCGTTTATCGTTACGCTGTGCGTCGGACCGCTGGGTGTTGAGGGTACGCTGTGGGTCATTGCCCTGCTTTACTTCTCTGCCAGCATCCTCACCGTGCCGCTACGGCTGCCCACTGGCACTACGCGTGCAGCAATTAGCGCGACAAAATAGCCATATATCGTCTACGCTTTTCTCTCAAGCCTCTGAAAACGGGCAGCAAAAGGGTGAGGAAAGCATAATGACAATCTCCAGGGGAATGTGGGGTTCACTGGTGCTGGCGGCGGCAGTTAGCCTGCCTGCCATGGCCGCAGAGCCGATCAAAGTCGGTTCGAAAATTGATACTGAAGGCGCACTGCTCGGCAATATCATTTTGCAGGTGCTGGAAAGTCACGGCGTAAAAACAGTCAATAAAGTCCAGCTCGGCACCACGCCGGTGGTGCGCGGGGCGATCACCTCCGGCGAGCTGGATATCTACCCGGAATACACCGGCAACGGTGCCTTCTTCTTCAAAGATGAAAACGACCCGGCGTGGAAGAACGCGCAGAAGGGATACGACAAGGTTAAAAAGCTCGACGCGGAACAGAATAAACTGGTCTGGCTGACGCCAGCGCCTGCGAACAATACCTGGACCATCGCGGTGCGCAAAGACGTGGCCGAAAAAGGCAAGCTGACCTCCCTTGACGATCTCAGCCGTTACCTGAAAGAGGGCGGGACGTTCAAACTGGCCGCCTCGGCGGAGTTTATCGAGCGCGCCGATGCGCTGCCCGCGTTTGAAAAAGCCTACGGCTTTAAGCTCAGTCAGGACCAACTGCTGTCGCTGGCCGGGGGCGATACGGCGGTGACCATTAAAGCGGCTGCGCAGCAAACCTCCGGGGTAAACGCGGCGATGGCCTACGGCACCGACGGTCCGGTGGCGGCGCTGGGGCTGCAAACGTTGAGCGATCCGAAAGGCGTGCAGCCGATCTACGCGCCAACGCCGGTGGTGCGCGAGGCGGTGCTGAAAGCCGTACCGCAGCTGGATGAGTGGTTGAAACCGGTCTTTGCCAGCCTTGATGAGAAAACCCTGCAACAGCTGAACGCGAGTATTGCGGTAGAAGGTCTGGACGCGAAAAAAGTCGCGGCCGACTACCTGAAAAAGAAAGGACTGGTGAAGTAACCACAGGACGGGAACGTGTTCATTCGTTGTTATAACCGCGTGTTGCTGCTGCTGGTGCTGATTGCGCTGGCAGCGGCCATGCTGCCGTTCGTCAATTACGCGCCAAACCGCCTGGTCTCCGGCGAAAGCCGACTGCTGTGGCAGGTGTGGCCGCACACTTTTGCGTTGTGGCTGCCGGTGCCGCTGTTGCTGCTGGCGCTCAGTTTTCTTCCCCGCCGATGGCCGCTGGTGGTCACGCTTATCGCCGCCGAAGCGCTGTTCGTGGCGCTGTTGTGGGGGGCGGGGAGTGCGGCGAGCGAACTGGCAAATAACGGCAGCGCCATTGCCCGCACCTCGATGGGCAGCGGGCTGTGGCTGTGGCTGGCGCTGGCGCTGCTGACGTGCAGCGATGCCATTCGTCGCCTTACGCAAAACCCGGTCTGGCGCTGGCTGCTGCACGCGCAAATCTGGCTGCTGCCGATCCTCATGTTGCAGTCCGGTCATCTGAATCATCTCTCGCTGCTTAAAGAGTATGCCAACCGCCAGGAGGTGTTTAACGACGCGCTGGCGCAGCATCTGACGCTGCTGTTCGGCACGCTCGTCCCGGCGCTGATGATTGGCGTCACCCTCGGCCTGTGGTGCTATCGCCACCCGTCGCGGCAAAGCCCGGTGTTCGCGGTGCTCAATGTGATCCAGACCGTGCCGTCGGTGGCGCTGTTTGGGTTGCTGATTGCGCCCCTCGCCGGACTGGTAAAACAATTTCCGTTCCTCGGTCAGTTGGGCATTGCCGGGACCGGGCTGACCCCTGCGCTGATTGCGCTGATTTTGTATGCGCTCCTGCCGCTGGTGCGCGGCGTGGTGGCGGGATTAAACCAGGTGCCGCGCGAGGTGCTGGAAAGCGCGGCGGGCATGGGCATGAGCGCCCGGCAGCGGTTTTTGCAGGTGCGACTGCCGCTGGCGTTGCCGCTCCTGCTGCGCAGCCTGCGCGTGGTCACGGTGCAAACGGTGGGCATGGCGGTGATTGCCGCACTCATTGGCGCAGGCGGGTTTGGCGCACTGGTTTTTCAGGGACTGCTCAGCAGCGCGCTCGATCTGGTGCTGCTCGGCGTGATCCCGGTGATTGCGTTGGCGGTGGTGGTCGATGCGCTCTTTGGCCTCTGGGTCGCGCTGCTTAAGGTAAAACAGGCATGATTGAATTCCGACAGGTCAACAAAGCCTTTAACGGGCAAACGGCGGTGAAAGACCTCAACCTGCATTTTAAAACCGGGGCCTTTTCGGTGCTGATTGGCACCTCGGGATCGGGTAAATCCACCACGCTTAAGATGATCAACCGGCTGGTGGAGCACGATGCGGGCACGATTCTCTTTGCCGGGGAGGAGATCCGCGGGTTTCCGGTGCTGGAACTGCGCCGCCGCATGGGCTACGCGATACAGTCCATTGGCCTGTTTCCGCACTGGACGGTGGCGCAGAACATCGCCACCGTGCCGCAGTTACAGAAATGGCCACGGGCGAAAATCAACGCCCGCGTGGACGAACTGATGGCGCTGCTGGGGCTGGACGCCAGCCTGCGCGGGCGCTATCCCCACGAGCTTTCCGGCGGTCAACAGCAGCGCGTCGGGGTGGCGCGCGCGCTGGCAGCCGATCCGGAAGTGCTGCTGATGGATGAACCCTTTGGTGCGCTCGATCCCGTCACCCGCGCGTCGCTGCAACAGGAGATGCGCCGCATTCACCAGCTGCTCGGGCGCACCATTGTGCTGGTGACCCATGACATCGACGAAGCCTTGCAGCTCGCCGATCACCTGGTGCTTATGGATGGTGGTGAAGTGGTGCAACAGGGCACGCCGCTGGCGATGCTGACCCGTCCGGCGAATGCGTTTGCCCGCGAGTTTTTTGGCCGCAGCGAGCTGGGCGTGCGGCTGCTGTCACTGCGTAGCGTCGGCGATTATGCGCGGCGGGGCGAAACGGTGAGCGGCGAGCCGTTGCCGGACACGCTGTCGCTGCGCGATGCGCTGTCGGCGTTTGTCGCCAGACAGTGTGAAGCGTTGCCGGTGGCGAACGCGCAGGGCGAAACTTACGGCAGCCTGCATTTCCAGGATCTACTGAGCGCGGAGGTGCAGCGTGAAGGTCGTTCGTGATCCGCTCCTGTGGCTGATTGCCGTTTTCATCGCGCTGCTGCTGCTTTTGCCGCACAGCGGAGCGCTGTTCAGTACGCTGTTTCCACAGCTGCCGCGCCCGGTGTATCAGCAGGAGTCGTTTATAACGCTGACGCTGGCGCACTTCTGGCTGGTGGGGGTATCAAGCGCCATCGCCATTGCGATCGGCATGGGGGCGGGCATTGCGGTGACGCGCCCGGCAGGGCTGGAGTTTCGCTCGCTGGTGGAGACCATCGCCGCCGTCGGGCAGACCTTTCCGCCGGTGGCGGTGCTGGCTATCGCCGTGCCGGTGATGGGGTTTGGCAAAGAGCCTGCGGTGATTGCGCTCACCCTCTACGGCGTATTGCCGATTTTGCAGGGCACGCTGGCGGGATTGTCAGCGGTACCGGCGGGGGTGCAAAGCGTGGCCGAAGGTATGGGCATGAGCGCGTGGCAGCGGCTGATGAAAGTGGAACTGCCGCTGGCGTCACCGGTGATCCTCGCCGGGGTGCGCACGTCGGTGATCATCAATATTGGTACGGCGGCAATCGCCTCAACCGTGGGCGCAAACACGCTCGGGACGCCGATCATTATCGGGCTGAGCGGGTTTAATACGGCGTATGTGATTCAGGGTGCGTTGCTGGTGGCGCTGGCGGCGATCATCGTTGACCGCTGTTTTGAGCGGCTGGCGCGCGCAATGACGCGGCACGTTCAGTAACGGATGACGTCAGCTCATGCACGGACAATTTTATGCACAGACAATTTCATGCACGGACAATAAACGAATAGCCCGCCAGCATCACACCGCCGATGCCGCCAATGGCCATAAGAAGGAAGATAGCGATAAGGGTGATTTTCGTTGCGTTCATGTTGCGCTCCTGAGAATTAACCCAGCGAGTATAGCGTGAAGGGCAAGTGTTAATAAAACATTAAATGCCCAGCATAGTGATGGCGTGGCCCGCGTCGCGCCACGCGGCCAGTTGCTGCGTCTGCGCCACCGACGGTGATTCGCCGCACCAGACCATCAGGGTTTGTCCCTCAAACAGCTCCGGTCTTAGCTGGGTCAGGGAGTGCGCCAGCACATCGACGCGCCAGCCCTGCTGGCTTGCCATCCACCCCTCCAGCCACAGCCGCGTGGTGTCATTAATGTTCCAGCCCACCACCAGCGCATCTTTGCTGTTTTTCTTGCGTGCGGCGCTCAGGCACCCGGAAATGTGCGCAATCAATACGCCGTCGAGCAGGCTTAGCATGGCGAGTAAGGTTGGTTGCTGGCAGCGTAAGCGCATGCGCAGGGGAATGAGTAGCTGGGTCGAGAGGGTGTGGGCGGGGTAGTCGCGGGTGTGCTCTTTGATCCACTGTCGCAGGCGCTGGAGGTTGCCGTTTTGCAGGTAGCGGAGCACCGTTTCCTGATGCTCGCGCCAGTTTTGCTGGCTCTCCTGCGACTGATTCCACAGCAGGGTTTTCACCCGCCCGACCTGCACGCCGTTATCAATCCAGCGTTTTATCTCGCGGATGCGATCAATATCATCATCGTTAAACAGCCGGTGCCCGCCGTCCGTGCGCTGAGGTTTGAGTAGCCCATAGCGCCGTTGCCAGGCACGTAGCGTGACGGGATTGATATCGCACAGTTGAGCCACTTCACCAATACTGTAAAGCGCCATGATTCCACCTTTGCTGCAAGTCCCCAGACTAACTGTAGACGCTGTGACGTGAACCCGTGCTATTCGATCGTTTTTTATTCACAAAGCGCACAAAAAGGTGACAACGCAGGCACTTATTGTGACGGTGAGCACGCTTTTGTATTTTTTATGCCTGTGTCACTGAAAGTTACAGCGGGTCACTGTATGTTACGCGCTTTAAATCGGGTCGGTGTGCGGGTATGTACGAGTTTAATCTGGTGTTGCTGCTGCTTCAGCAGATGTGCGTGTTTCTGGTGATTGCCTGGCTGATGAGCAAAACCCGCCTGTTTATCCCGCTGATGCAGGTCACCGTGCGGCTGCCGCACAAGCTCTTGTGCTATGTGACCTTCTCGATTTTCTGCATTCTCGGCACCTATTTTGGTCTGCACATTGAAGATTCGATTGCCAACACGCGCGCCATCGGGGCGGTGATGGGCGGCCTGCTGGGCGGCCCGGTGGTCGGAGGGCTGGTCGGGTTGACCGGTGGCCTGCACCGTTATTCGATGGGGGGAATGACCGCGCTAAGCTGCATGATTTCGACCATCGTCGAAGGGCTGCTGGGCGGCCTGGTGCACAGCTTCCTTATCAAGCGGGGTCGTACCGATAAAGTGTTCAGTCCGCTCACCGCCGGGGCGATCACGCTGGTGGCGGAGCTGACCCAGATGCTGATCATTCTGCTCATCGCCCGTCCGTTTGAGGATGCGCTGCATCTGGTGAACAGCATCGCGGCCCCGATGATGGTGACCAATACCGTTGGCGCGGCGCTGTTTATGCGTATTTTGCTCGATAAGCGCGCGATGTTTGAAAAGTACACCTCGGCGTTTTCCGCCACGGCGTTAAAAGTCGCCGCCTCCACCGAAGGGATTTTGCGCCAGGGCTTTAACGAAGAGAACAGCATGAAGGTAGCGCAGGTGCTCTATCAGGAGCTGGATATCGGCGCGGTGGCGATCACCGACCGGGAAAAGCTGCTGGCGTTTAAAGGCATCGGCGACGATCACCATCTGGCCGGGCGACCTATTTCGTCGTCCTGGACGCTTAAAGCGCTGGAGACCGGCGAAGTGGTCTATGCCGATGGCAACGAAGTGCCGTATCGCTGCTCGTTGCACCCGCAGTGTAAGTTAGGCTCTACGCTTGTGATCCCGCTGCGCGGTGAGAACCAGAAGGTGATGGGCACCATTAAACTGTATGAAGCCAAAAACCGCCTGTTCAGTTCGATCAACCGCACGCTGGGCGAGGGCATCGCACAGCTGCTGTCGGCGCAGATCCTCGCCGGGCAGTATGAGCGGCAAAAAGCGCTGCTGGTGCAGTCAGAGATCAAGCTGCTGCACGCCCAGGTCAACCCGCACTTTCTCTTTAACGCGCTCAATACGCTGATGGCGGTGATCCGCCGCGACAGCGATCAGGCCGGTCAACTGGTGCAGTATCTGTCGACGTTTTTCCGCAAAAACTTAAAGCGTCCGTCGGAAGTGGTGACGCTGGCCGATGAAATCGAACACGTGAACGCTTATCTGCAAATTGAAAAAGCCCGCTTCCAGTCGCGCTTGCAGGTCCAGCTGTTCGTGCCGGAAGGGCTTGCGCATCAACGACTTCCGGCGTTTACGCTGCAACCGATTGTGGAGAACGCGATTAAACACGGCACCTCGCAGCTGCTCGGCGTGGGGGAGATCACCATCCAGGCGAGCCTCGACGGACAGCATATGGTGCTGGATATCGAAGACAATGCCGGACTCTATCAGCCCAAAAACAACGCCAGCGGGCTGGGCATGAATCTGGTGGATAAGCGTCTGCGCGCACGATTTGGTGATGAGTGCGGCATAGCCGTGGCTTGTGAACCTGACCAGTTCACCCGAATTACCCTACGACTGCCTCTGGAGGAAAGCGCATGTTAAAAGTGCTGATTGTGGATGACGAACCGCTGGCGCGGGAAAATCTGCGGATCCTGTTGCAGGATGAAAGCGATATCGAGATTGTGGGCGAGTGCGCCAACGCGGTGGAAGCCATCGGCGCGGTGCACAAACTGCGCCCGGACGTGCTGTTTCTCGACATCCAGATGCCGCGCATCAGCGGGCTGGAAATGGTCGGCATGCTGGATCCGGAACACCGCCCGTACGTTGTTTTTCTCACCGCCTTTGACGAGTACGCGGTGAAAGCCTTTGAAGAAAACGCCTTCGATTATTTACTCAAGCCGATTGAATCCTGCCGCCTGGCGAAAACGCTGGCGCGCCTGCGCCAGGAGCGCACGGTGCAGGATGTGTCGGTATTACCTGAGAACCAGGACGCGCTGAAGTTTATTCCCTGCACCGGACACAGCCGTATTTATCTGCTGCAAATGGATGAGGTGGCCTACGTCAGTAGCCGCATGAGCGGTGTGTTTGTCACCAGCCAGCAGGGGAAAGAGGGGTTTACCGAACTGACCCTGCGCACGCTGGAGAGCCGCACGCCGCTGATGCGCTGCCATCGCCAGTATCTGGTGAACATGGCGCACTTAAAAGAGATCCGCTTTGAGGATAACGGCCAGGCCGAACTGCTGCTGCGCGACGGGCATACCGTGCCGGTCAGCCGCCGTTACCTGAAAAATTTAAAAGAGGCGCTGGGGTTATAATTTTCCAGTGGTACACTGCGCGCTTGCGAAAACAACCGCCGAAGGCCTTATGCTGAATAACGATATTTTACGTAGCCTGCGCTACACCCTGAAAGTCAACAATCTGGATCTGAAACGCATCTTCACGCTGGGCGAAGCGGATGTCAGCGACGAGCAAATCGTGGCCTGGCTGCGCAAAGAAGACGAAGAGGGTTTCCAGGCGTGTCCGGACATTGTGATGGCGACATTTTTGAACGGCCTGATTTACGATCGCCGTGGCAAAGACGAGAGCGCCCCGGCGCTGGTGACCGAGCGTAAGCTCAATAACAATATTGTGCTGAAGAAGCTGCGGATCGCCTTTTCACTGAAGACCGACGATATTCTGGCCATCCTGACCGAACAGCAGTTCCGCGTGTCGATGCCGGAAATCACCGCCATGATGCGCGCGCCGGATCATAAAAATTTCCGCGAGTGCGGCGATCAGTTTATGCGTTATTTCCTGCGCGGCCTGGCGACCCGGGTGCACGCGGCAAAGTAATGTGAAAAAGCCGGGTGGCGGGTTTTGTAGGCCCGGTAAGCGCAGCGCGCGCCACCGGGCATTACAGCGATCGAGATGTTTTGTAGGCCCGGTAAGCGCAACGCGCCACCGGGCAGGACCTTTATTTCACCTGTTTAAACCCGCGCGAAAGCAGTAACGCTTCGGACTTCGACATGCTGACGCCGTCTTTCATATCACCGGTAAACTCCGCGCCCTGAATTTTCTGCAAGGCATCGCGATCCACTTTGGTGTAATCCACGGTTAAGGTTTCGGTTGCGTAGGTATCCTGATAATCCAGGCTCTCTTCCACGCCCTTAATGGCTTTGTATTTCTCGCTGATTGGCCCCAGGCGCTGCATCGCCTGCTCTTTGTTCGCCACGCCAAGACCCGCATAGTGCAGCGTGTTTTTCGCCGTCTGGCGTAACACCACATCGTTTTTGTAGTAATAGGTCAGGGACAAATCGGTTTTCCCGTCCGACCACTCAAAGGTTTTGCTCTCTTCTTTATCGCCGCAGCCGCTCAGCACGACAACCAAAAGCGCGGTAAAGAGAAGGGCGCCGACTTTCTTTAAACTGTTCATAATGCTCCTTTTACTGTTAACCCTGTCCCTGATAAGAATAGTGCAATAAAAAAAGGGCGCTGATGATCAGCGCCCGTTTGCGGATTATTTAACCTGTTGACCCGGTTTTGCCCCGTCGTCAGGGCTAAGCAGGAAGATATCCGACCCGCCAGGGCCTGCGGCCATCACCATGCCTTCGGAAATCCCGAAGCGCATTTTGCGTGGTGCGAGGTTTGCCACCATCACCGTCACGCGACCAATCAGCGGCTGCGGATCCGGATACGCGGAACGGATGCCCGAGAAGACATTGCGTTTCTCGCCGCCCAGGTCCAGCGTCAGGCGCAGTAGTTTGTCAGAGCCTTCAACAAATTCAGCGTTTTCAATCAGCGCCACGCGCAGATCGACTTTGGCGAAATCGTCAAAGGTGATGGTTTCCTGGATCGGATCGTCCGCCAGCGGGCCGGAGACCGGTGCCGCCGCCGCTTTCACTTCTTCTTTGGACGCCTCAATCAGTGCCTCAACCTGTTTCATGTCGATACGGTTGTAGAGTGCCTTGAAGGTGTTGACCTTCTGGCCCAGCAGCGGCTGGTCGATGGCATCCCAGCTGAAGGTGGTGTTCAGGAACGCTTCCGCACGCTCGCAAAGCTCTGGCAGCACGGGCTTGAGCCAGGTCATCAGCACGCGGAACAGGTTCAGCCCCATAGTGCAAATGGCTTGCAAGTCAGCGTCGCGGCCTTCCTGTTTCGCCACCACCCAGGGTGCCTGCTCGTCAACGTAGCGGTTTGCCACGTCGGCCAGCGCCATGATTTCACGCACGGCTTTACCGAATTCACGGCTTTCCCAGGCCTCGCCAATGCTGGCTGCGGCGTCGGTGAAGGTTTTGTACAGCGCCGGATCCGCCAGTTCGTCAGCCAGAACGCCATCAAAACGCTTAGCGATAAAGCCCGCGTTACGCGACGCCAGGTTAACCACTTTATTGACGATGTCGGTGTTCACGCGCTGCACGAAATCTTCCAGGTTCAGGTCGATATCGTCGATGCGCGAAGAGAGCTTCGCCGTGTAGTAGTAGCGCAGGCTGTCGGCATCAAAGTGGTTCAGCCAGGTGCTGGCTTTGATGAAGGTGCCGCGGGACTTGGACATCTTCGCGCCGTTGACCATCACATAGCCGTGCACAAACAGGTTAGTCGGCTTACGGAAGCCGCTGCCTTCGAGCATCGCCGGCCAGAACAGGCTATGGAAGTAGACAATGTCTTTGCCGATGAAGTGATACAGCTCAGCGTCGGAGTCTTTCTTCCAGTATTCGTCGAAGCTCAGGGTGTCGCCGCGCTTGTCGCACAGGTTTTTGAACGAGCCCATGTAGCCGATAGGCGCATCCAGCCAGACGTAGAAGTATTTGCCCGGTGCGTTCGGGATTTCGAAGCCGAAGTACGGTGCGTCGCGGGAGATATCCCACTGTTGCAGCCCGGATTCAAACCACTCCTGCATTTTATTGGCGACCTGCTCCTGCAACGCGCCGGAGCGGGTCCACGCCTGCAACATTTCGCTAAACGACGGCAGATCAAAGAAGAAGTGCTCAGACTCACGCATCACCGGCGTTGCGCCCGACACCACGGATTTCGGCTCGATAAGCTCGGTCGGGCTGTAGGTCGCGCCGCACACTTCGCAGTTATCGCCATACTGATCCGGTGACTTGCATTTCGGGCAGGTGCCTTTGACAAAACGGTCCGGCAGGAACATGCCTTTTTCCGGATCGTAAAGCTGGGAGATGGTGCGGTTTTTAATAAAACCGTTCTCTTTCAGGCGACCGTAGATAAGCTCGGACAGTTCGCGGTTCTCATCGCTGTGCGTTGAGTGGAAGTTGTCGAAGCTGATGTTAAAGCCCGCAAAATCAGTCTGATGTTCCTGACTCATCTCGGTAATCATCTGCTCGGGGCTGATCCCCAACTGCTGCGCTTTCAGCATGATCGGCGTGCCGTGGGCATCGTCCGCGCAGATGAAATTTACCTCGTGGCCGCGCATTCGCTGGTAACGGACCCAGACATCAGCCTGGATGTGCTCCAGCATATGGCCGAGGTGGATGGAACCGTTGGCGTACGGCAGTGCGCACGTTACCAGAATTTTCTTCGCGACTTGAGTCATAGTGAACATTACTTCTTCTGTAAAAAAGGGGTTTTGATATTACCAAAAGGGGAATTATTAAGTAAGCACAAACCTTTTTCTTTCAGGTAAACTTGTTGCACGAGCTTTTCTAATACAATTACAAAGGAGTCGGGATGAACTCGCAATCCCAGGCCAAATCCCCGGAAGCCCTGCGCGCAATGGTTGCCGGGACGCTGGCTAACTTTCAGCACCCCACGTTAGAGCACAATCTCACCGCACTGAAAGCCGTGCATCACGTTGCCTGGCTTGACGACACGGTGCATATCGAACTGCTGATGCCGTTCGTCTGGCGAAGTGCGTTTGAAGAACTCAAAGAGCAATGCAGTGCCGAGCTTTTGCGCATTACCGGCGCGAAAGCCATCGACTGGAAGCTGTCGCACACCGTTGCCACGCTCAAGCGGGTAAAAAATCAGCCGGGAATCAACGGTGTGAAAAACATCATCGCCGTAAGCTCCGGCAAGGGCGGGGTGGGGAAATCGTCCACCGCCGTGAACCTTGCGCTGGCGCTGGCGGCCGAAGGGGCGAAAGTCGGGATTCTGGACGCCGACATTTACGGCCCGTCGATCCCGATGATGCTGGGCGCGGAAGGCGAGCGTCCGACCTCGCCTGACGGCACGCACATGGCACCGATTATCGCTCACGGTCTGGCGACCAACTCCATTGGCTATCTGGTGACCGATGAGAACGCGATGGTCTGGCGCGGACCGATGGCCAGTAAAGCGCTGTTGCAGCTGCTTCAGGAGTCGCTGTGGCCGGATCTGGATTATCTGGTGCTGGATATGCCGCCGGGTACCGGTGACATTCAGCTGACGCTGGCGCAAAACGTGCCGGTGACCGGTGCGCTGGTGGTGACCACGCCGCAGGACATTGCGCTGATCGACGCAAAAAAAGGCATTGTGATGTTCGAAAAGGTCGAGGTGCCGGTGCTTGGCATTGTCGAAAACATGAGCGTGCACATTTGCAGCAACTGCGGTCACCACGAGCCGATTTTCGGTACCGGCGGCGCGGAAAAACTGGCGGCGCAGTATCACACGCAGCTGCTGGGGCAAATGCCGTTGCACATTAGCCTGCGTGAAGATCTCGATAAGGGTACGCCAACGGTGGTGCACCGCCCGGACAGCGAGTTCACTGCCCTGTACCGCAAACTCGCCGGTCGTGTGGCGGCGCAGCTGTACTGGAAAGGGGAAGTCATCCCGGCGGAGATTGCCTTCAGAGCGGTGTAAGTTTTACCCCTCATCCCCACCTTCTCCCCAGGGAGAAGGTGTTTTACGATCGGCGTCGGTAGTGCATCAGCACATATTCCCCGTCCGGCGCTTCGCCCTTCGCTTCACGCGTCCAGCCATGCTGCTCATAAAATTGCAGCGCGGCACTGTTTTGCACCAGACACTTTAGCGCCCCGGTGCTGCGAAATTCCGATTGCACTTTTTTCAGCAGCGCGCTGCCCACGCCTTTACCCTGATGATCCGGGTCCACAAACAGGCTGTGCAAAAAGTTGTCGTTTTCGGTGACGGCGGCAAAGCCCAGGCGGTGGCCTTTTTCTTCGGCGACCCAGATTTTCTCACCGAGCGTCACGGCATCAAAATCTTCCAGCGTCCAGTTTTCGCCGCGCAGCCATGTCCAGTTTGTGCGACGGGCGTGCAGATAAAGGGTGCGTAAAAACGGGCGATCGCTCTCCTGCCAGGCGCGAATAATCACATCATATCCTTAGGCGGTAAGCTCAAACGGAGGAATTGCGCACCCGGGCGGGTGCACAATCGACGAACGGTTAGCGGTGGTAGAAAATTTCACCGTCATAAATCTTGAGGATTTTGCCTTCGGTATCGGTGATCAGCACGTAGTTACCGCCCATGTAGGTCCAGTGGGTACCGGCATCGGGTGCGGGCAGGTTACGCAACTGCCACTGTTTAATGTTGTATTCTTCGGTGAGATACATTGGCGGTACGGTATCGCCCGGTTTGAATTTGATGAAGTCGGCGACAAATTCCTGGATCTCATACTTCTCAAGGCCCGTCGCCGCCATTGCCGGTGCGGTAAACGCCGCACCGGTGGTCATCAGCAGCGCGCCCAGAAGCATCATTTTCGTTTTACCCATGGTCTCTCCATTTTTGACGGGCATTTTATGTTTAGCAGCCCTCAAGTATTTTGTGCGCGCTATCATTGCTGCGATTTCTGAAGGAATGCAATAGTTAAGATGTTATGAAGATAGCGCTTTCGTAAAAAGTGTAAGCAATGGCGGGGTAAAGCAGAAGATGCGGACAGCACAAATTGCTATCCGCTTTACCCGTAAAGGGTTTTTGAGAGGAATCCTGGCTTAGAAGCCTTCCAGCACAATTTTGCCTACCGCACGCTGGGTTTCCAGAAGCGTATGCGCTTTTCGCAGATTCTCCGCGTTAATGGCACCAAAATGCTCGCCCAGCGTCGTTTTAATCACGCCCTCGTCAATGAGCGCCGCCACGCGGGTGAGCAACTGGTGTTGGGCGATTATATCGTCAGTTTCAAACATGGAGCGGGTGAACATAAACTCCCAGTGCAACGAAATACTCTTCGCCTTCAGTGGACGGGCGTCCAGCGTCTCCGGATCGTCAATCAGCGCCAGCTTGCCCTGGGGGATCAAGGCGTCGATCAACTGCTGATAATGTTGTTCGGTGCTGTTCAGGCTGGCGACGTGGGTGACGTGTTTAACCCCGATGCGGGCCAGCTCCTCGCCGAACGGTTTGCTGTGATCGATCACGTGATGCGCGCCCAGTTCACTGACCCATTTCTGGCTGGCCGGGCGCGATGCCGTGCCGATCACCGTCATGTTGGTCAGCCTGCGAGCCAGCTGCGTCATGATCGAGCCGACGCCGCCCGCCGCCCCAACAATCAGCAGCACATCGCCGTCGTTGCCGTTTTCCTCAATGCCCAGCCTGTCGAACAGCATTTCCCACGCGGTGATGGCGGTCAGCGGCAGGGCGGCGGCCGAAGCGTTATCCAGCGTCGTCGGTTTTAACGCCACGATGCGCTCATCCACCAACTGGTACTCGCTGTTGCTGCCCGGACGGGTCAGCGCACCGGCATACCACACGGCGTCGCCTGGTTTGAACAGCGTGACCTGGTCACCGACGTCAGCCACCACGCCGACCGCGTCCCAGCCGAGAATGCGGGGTTTGTCTGCGCTAAATCCGGCCCGCACTTTGGTGTCCACCGGGTTGACGGAAACAGCGTTAACCTGCACCAGCAGGTCATGGCCGCGTGCGACGGGTTTGTCGGTCTCAATGTCCTGCAAAAATTCGATATTGCCGCCGTGCTGTGCGGCCTGGGTAATGGCGATAGCTTTCATAACGACTCCATAGCGTCACTGTTGTTCAGGTAGGACCTAAGCATAGCCGGGCGGAAGAGGGGGAAAAACCGCACGAAAACGGCAGCACTTATCTTCTGCGAGTGAAAATGAACGGCGATCACTTTTATCATCCGGATGAATGTCATCACCACAACGGCTGCCAGTATGGGTTGGGTTCACGAAGATCGAAGGAGAATACTGTTTCATCCTCGCCGTCACTTTCTTCATAAATAAAGCGTTCTATATTTTTTGTCTCAATCTCGAAAGAGTATTGATCTGAACTCTTATAATGCCCCAGCGGGGGTAAAACTGACTGCGTATTGTTATTTAACAGTAAGTCCAGCTGTGCATTATCGAGCGTGTTTCTGTAATGACGCTTTTGTTCACACCAGTCGGCGGCCAGAAAATCCGGTATCTCAGGTTTACTGGCATAAAGATGTAATAACACCGCACCATAGTGTGTGATATCGCTGTTATAGCCTGAGCAGGAGATCGCCCTGGCAGAATAATGCTTGACGATATCGTGCAGAATGCGTGATTCGACATGTTCACAATAGGTGTCAACCGGCAGTCCCGCCCAGCCTGCGCATATAACGTTAAAGGTATGTCTGTTTGCTAACGACAGCAAATCAACGCTGTTTTTAAGCTGGTACGTTCTGGAATCGACCTGCGGCATAATAAACAGCAGATGGTCAAACGTCCGAATTTTACCGATCAGTGCTTTGTATTCTTTATGATCGAGCGGCGCGCAAAAAGGGCTCTCTTTTGAAAAATAGCGCGGGTTTTCCGTCCACAGCAAATTGTGAACCGTCGCATAACGAAGCACGGGTGACGGTTCGTAAAGCAGCGCGCTGCGGTTCGTGTCTTTTTTTTCTTTTTCAGCTCTACGTATCATCTCCTCAACGCGGGTCGCATGAAACGGAAATTTAACGCTGAGCACACCCTCAAATGCGGCCTGCTGCTCAGCCCTATGAATTTTCGCCTTTTCGTTTAACCATTCTGCCTGACGTCTTACCTCAGACTGCGTCCAGCGCACAAAGGATTCATCCGGCTCTATCAGGCGTTGCTGCATCACCACAACGGGTGACGCGCCTCGATGGCCGCTTCCGCTCAGGCAGGCTGCGGCGCTGGCAAATTCTGTTTTCGCGGTCAGCGTGAGCGTGATGGTGGCATGTTGATTTTTATCACACTGATAATACTCAAAGCAGGATTTCGGTTGCTCAGTTTCGCTGTCTGAAAATATCCACTCCTGGCCTCTTTTATTCGGGCAAAGCAGCGTCGTACCTGCGGCGCGTAGCGCTTCGCGAAAACGCAGGTTCGGTAATTTATGATGACCATTGGCGCTCACCAGAGCAATGCGCGGTCGGGTCCACAGCCAGAACTGCTCAACGTCGGAAATATGATCTGTTTTATCCGCGAGATAAACGCGTCCGCCATGATGCGGGGCTTTCATCACGTCCGCATTCAGCCCCATCGGGTGTTGCGCGCTAATCCAGGACCAGTTTTCCTGATCGCCGGTTAATACCGCGCGCCGCCGGTGGTGATTATCCAGAATGGCATCAATCACCAGTACCAGTGACGTATCGTTTAATATCGGATTGCCAAAAAATTCAGGCTGATCAAGAGTGTCTTGATAAGCGTTCAACGTCGCGGTAAAAGTCACATCGGGGACAAAAGGTATGTGTGGCTCGCTGAATTCGTCCGGTGTTAACGCGCTTCGGCCATCAAAAATAGCACCCATGGCACGCTCATCCTGCTCCTCATCCAGCGCTTCGCCCCGAATAAGCCATTCCAGAGGCAGGGGATCGTGCGCCAGCAGCGGTAAAAGCGCGCTGGCAGAGGCGCTGTATAATTTTTTCATCAGTTTACGCGCAGGCGAAATAACGGTAACGCTAAGCGCGTTATTACCCTCCGGGCGAAAAACGTGATTCTCCAGCGGATAGATTACCGGAATTGCGCGGTTACGCGCGGCGCTTTCGGATTGCATGGTCAGTTTAATCGCGGTCTGGACTCTGGAGGGAAATAGCCAGCTCAGGCGTTGATAGGCGGGCAGGCAGGGTAGCCAAAGCTCGCCGATAATAATATCGTTATCGGCAAGCAGCGCATCTAAACCACCGCGATGATCGTTATCAACGTGGCTGAGCACCACCACATCAAGATCGACTTTGCCGGCCGTCCGCTTCGATTGTTTAAGATGCGTCAGTAATGCATCGGACAATGACACGCCAAAATCATACAGTAAGCGGAAGCTGATATTTTCATTCTGATAAAACTCAACGAGAAAACAGTCACCATGACCCACGCCAAACGTAATAATCTCCAGGCGGTCAGCCTGGGGTATTGATACAACACTGCTCATCATCATCCCCTGATTTAATGGTCTAGATTTTTCCCATGACGATAACCCTTTTATCATCACGGGAACAATACCAGGAGTTTGCAGTTCTTAAGACAGGGATAACTGCGAGCGAGCCTCTGCCAGCACGGCGCGCAGCACTTCTCTGTCGTCACCATCGAGGGATTTTAACGGTAGCGGCAGGAACTGTTCGCCCAGCTCTTCCAGCTCGGCTGCGGTGGCGATCACTCGCAGGCTGCCATGCTGGCGGAACAGCGCCCACAGCGGCTCAAGGCGGGCGTTGATATCGCTGGCCCCGGCGAGATTGCGCTCGCGTACTGCCCGCGTCAGGGCCATGGCGATGTTCGGATACAGGCCGCCCAGCACCGAATACCAGACGTCGCATCCGGCGCTTAAACCCGCTGTTGCAAAGGCGTCGCCGCTGACGCCCAGGGTCATGTGCGCGGGCAGGATCGCCCGTAAGCGGTGGATGCGGTCAAAGAAGCCGTCCGCATCCGGCAGGCCGCCGGGCAGTTTGATCGACTGAACGTGCGGCAGTGCGGCAAGCTTAGTCAGCAGCGCGTCATCGAACGTAAACTGCGTGGTGGCGGGGTTATCGTACACGCACAGCGGAACGGAGATGTTTTGCGTCACTTTCTCGAACAGGGCAAAGACTTCATCCGGCGTCAGACGCTGGTAGGCGACCGGGGCCAGCAGCAGCGCCTGAGCGCCAGCTTTTTGCGCATCATAGGCCGCATCGAGCACGTCGCGCTGGTTGAGTGCGCCGATGCTCGCCATCACCGGAATGCGCCCGACGTGCGACACGGTGAGGCTGATAAAGCGTGCGCGCTCGACGCGGGTGAGATAGGCGTAGCTGCCTGTCGATCCCATCGCGCAAATGCCGTCAACCTGCGCGGCGCTTAAGCGTTGCACCAGCTTGTTATAGGCACCCTCGTCGGGTTTATCGTGTCGAAACGGCGTTAACGGAAAAGCCACCATACCTGTAAACATCTCTACTCCCCTGACATCAATTTTTGCAGACCCGCACCAGGTTCATAACCTGCCAGCACAGCGCATCCGGCGCAAGGGCCATGACCGCAGGTTCGAATGACGGTATTATGGATAACATCAGATCATTTTAGAGTGACTTGTGGATTGCAGGGCAGTGATTCATGACTCAAATGCTAAGGCGCGTGAATGCTAAAAGATAATTTTAACGATCTCTACTATCTGATGGTGGTGTCTCACGAGCGCAGCTTCACCCGCGCCGCCGCCAAACTGGGTGTATCCCAGTCCGCCTTAAGTCATGCGATTAAAGGGCTGGAAGAGCGCCTCGGCATTCGTCTGTTAACCCGCACCACCCGCAGCGTTGCGCCGACCGAAGCCGGTGAAATGCTCATCAACAGCATTGGTCCGCGCTTTACGGAGATCGAAGAGGATCTGATCGCGCTGACGCAAACCCGGGATCGCATTGCCGGGAATATCCGCATCACGCTGGGGGAACATGCGCTGCACTCCACCGTCTGGCCAGCGCTGGAGCCGTTTTTAAAGGATTACCCGCAGGTGAACGTGGAGCTTGCCATCGATAACAGCCTGATGGATATCGTCAGCGGGCGCTACGATGCGGGTGTGCGCCTGGGCGAGCAGGTGGCGAAAGACATGGTGGCGGTGCGCATTGGCCCCGACTGGCGCATGGTCGTCGTCGGTGCGCCGTCCTATTTTGCGCAAAAAGGTAAGCCGCTGACCCCGCACGATCTCCAACAGCATAACTGCATGAACATGCGGCTGCCGACGCTGGGCGGGCTTTATGCCTGGGAGTTCTCAAAAGACGGCCAGGATCTGCGCGTCAAGGTGGACGGTCAACTGACGTTTAACAACCTCTATTCACGTATTGACGCAGCGATTGCCGGTATGGGACTGGCGTTTGTGCCCGAAGATACGGTGCGGGATGCGGTAGAAAATGGGCAGCTTGAGCGGGTGCTGGAAGCGTGGTGCGCGCCTTTTCAGGGCTATTACCTGTATTACCCGAGCCGCAAACAGCACACGCTGGCGTTTGCCCGCCTGATTGATGCGCTGCGCTACAAAGGCAAGTAAAGGGCGGCGAACCGCCCTGTAAACGCGACTTACAGCGTCGCCATGTCGATCACGAAGCGGTACTTCACATCGCTTTTTAACATGCGCTGCCAGGCGTGGTTGATCTCCGGCATGGCAATCACTTCGACGTCGGCGGTGATGCCGTGCTCGCCGCAAAAATCGAGCATCTCCTGCGTTTCCGCAATGCCGCCGATCACCGAACCGGCGATGGATTTACGCCCGAGCACCAGCGGCGCGGTGTTCACCGCATTTTCCAGCTCACCCAGATAGCCTACCAGCACCAGCGTGCCGCTGAGCGCCAACGTCGGAATATAGGGGGCCAGATCGTGCACGTAAGGCACGGTGTCGATGATCAGATCGAACTGACCGGTCACCGACTGCATCTGCCCGGCATCGGTGGAGAGCACCACGTTATGTGCGCCGAGGCGGCGCGCATCCTCTTCTTTCCCCGGCGAGCGGGTGAACAGCGTCACTTCCGCACCCAGCGCATGGGCGAGTTTAATCGCCATATGGCCCAGACCGCCCAGCCCGACAACGGCCACCTTGCTGTTGGCATCCACATTCCAGTGGCGCAGCGGTGACCAGGTGGTAATGCCTGCGCACAGCAGCGGCGCGGCACCCCGCAGATCCAGCCCGTCAGGCACTTTCACTACGAATTTATCGCTGACCACAATTTTGTCGGAATAACCGCCATAGGTTGGCAGGTGATCGTGTCGGTCGGTGTCGTTATAGGTCAGCGTGGAACCCTCTTCGCAATATTGCTCAAGCCCTTGTTCACAGGGTTTGCAGTGCTGACAAGAATCCACCATACAGCCGACGCCCACATGATCGCCGACGCGAAATTTCGTCACCTGCGGGCCAACGTGGCTGACGCGGCCAATAATTTCATGCCTCGGCACCATTGGGAAGGTGGCGTTGCCCCAGTCGTTATAGGCGTTATGGATGTCGGAGTGGCACACGCCACTGAATAAAATATCGATCACCACATCGTTGGCACGCGCATCGCGCCGCACAAACTGATGGGGAACCAGATCTTCTTTAATCGCCAGGGCGGCATAGCCTTTTACATTGATCATCGATGCTCTCCGGAAAATGGGTCCGTAATGGACGGTCGGTTATGAGAGTGAATTAGCGGTTGGAAACAGGCGTGCGTAAGCGAAGCAGCTAAGCATTATAGCCCGCCCACGGCGCAGAATTAGTGCGAATTCCCGCAAAGACCTATGAGCGGCATTCATTTTTTGACGCAGCACGCGGCGCGGTGCGGTTCATACAAAAGTGGGGGACAGCCGCGCGAAAAAGCGCTCTACACTGACAAAAACAGCCTGGCGGCGTACCTCTCGGAGTCCCTATGACGCAATATCAAACGGCATTTATTTTTATCTGCGTGATGTTTTCGGCGGGCGCGTGGTCAACATCTGAAGACGCCCGGCTGGAGAAGCAAAAGCAGGCGGTAATGCAGGACGTCAGAAAAACCTGTACGCCGTCCAGCGCCATGGCACAAGAAGAGTGGGAGAAGAAAATCCTCGACTCCGAGCACAACCGAAACCATATTCGCGAAGCGACGCTGGCAATGGAGCGCAACAACGCTAAAGCTTACTGGCAGGCCATTTCTCAGATCGAATGCCTGGAGTATTAATCTGATTTTCAGCGCTCAACACCCGTGAAACGCATGCGAAGCGTGGCATGGGCGCAAGGCCTGTGGCGATGCAGGCTAAGCCCTCCCGACAACATCAAGATTACTTATCTATAGGATTGAAATAATGACTTAAAGTGATGACGCGATTTCACCGAAGAGTCCTGTACAACACATAAAATAGAACAGGGAATAGCGTGAAAACACTCCTTTTGATCATCATCGGATTATGGGCAGGAAGCGCGTTAGCGGATGGCGGCTCAGCCGAACTGAAAGCCGAAGGCAAATCGCTGGTGCAGCAGGCGGGATACGCCTGTGAAAAGGTAGATGCAGTGTACCCTGCCGCCTTCGGCGGTTCCGTCACGGTGATATGCGATGACTCACACAGATACATTGTCAGAAATAAAGATGGGCACTACAGCGTCGAGGTTGAAGAGTAGAGCGTGATGCGGGTGGGATAATAAGAGGGGGCATTGCGCAATGCCCTCCATTTTTACTCAAGAAATTAGTCAGTTGTGCTTGTTTTGATTTAGTGGATACCGCTTCCAACGGTTGTATAGCCATTCATATTCCTGGTAAACAGTGCCACTTCTGGCCTTCTCTCTGATAGCTTTAATCATTGGATCGGCGGTTTCATATGTATCCATGACGGTCGAAAAGGACGTTTTTTTAATCATATCCTCGTCGTAGATACCCGCCTTAATACTTACAGCAACACGTTCATAGAAATTCAGGATGTACTGTACCCGCCGTCCTTCGTCTTTTTCTACCTGACTTGTTTGCTTTCCTGTAGGGGGAAATACGTATGAACGAAGCGATTTACCTGAATCCTTCAAATCTTTGAGTGTGTGGATCGCTGTGATGTATTCCTGGTCTTTACGACTCTCGAAAAGAAAAATTGCGGTCTGGGTGCGTCGCGCCGTACGGATGTTATAACCGATGGTACAAGCAGCAACTATGGTACCTGCAAAAAGCAGCACATTACTTATAATTTGCAAATTTATAGAGTTCAATTCCATTTGACGCCCCTTGGGTGTGCAAAAAAAAGCGGAGCCGAAGCCCCGCATTCTGTTGAAGAAGGTTAGTGGTTATAAACCGTCGTACTCGTCGAATTTTTTCATATCATCTCCTTCACTAGACAGTCGTTTGAAGTTACCGACTGTTAAACTCAATATGTTTTTCACAGGCCATTCTATAACCGTAGTTTCATCTCTGCAAGCGAACTAAAACGAACTGACAGATTGTCAGTTATCTATGGGACACAATTAAGGATACAGGCATTTTAAGGGTTGTGCCTTTGGCTTGCCGCTGGCATGATCCTGACTAGGGATTAACTGAGCGCTAATCCCAACTTTTTGATTTTGAAACAAATGACTCGGGGTGCCCTTCTTTGTGAAGGCTGAGAAATACCCGTACCACCTGATCTGGATAATGCCAGCGTAGGGAAGTCAGATGCCTGCCGGCGTCGCTTCTTCGCAGCCTGGCAGGAGCATACTATGCAACCTGACCTGCTTGATCGCGCGCATGCCGCGCATGTCTTACAGCAATTCCGTCGCTGTTCTCCGCTTGTTCACTGTATGACCAACGACGTCGTACAGACCTTCACCGCCAATGTCTTACTCGCTCTCGGTGCGTCGCCTGCGATGGTTATTGATGCCGGGGAGGCCGCGCAGTTTAGCGCGCTGGCTGATGCACTGCTGATTAACGTCGGCACGCTGACCGGCGATCGTGCGCAGGCGATGCTGGCGGCCATACACAGCGCCCGTGCTGCAGGCAAACCCTGGACGCTGGATCCGGTGGCCGTCGGGGCATTGTCGCTGCGCAGCGATTTTTGCCGCGACATTCTCGCGCTGCGTCCGGCGGCTATTCGCGGCAATGCGTCCGAGATCCTCGCGCTGGCGGGCATGAGCGCAGGCGGGCGCGGAGTGGACTCCACCGATGCTGCCAGTGCCGCATTACCGGCAGCGCAGGCCCTGGCCCGGCAAACGCAGGCGGTGGTGGCGGTGACCGGTGAGGTGGATTACGTCACCGACGGTCAGCGCACGCTGGCGATCGTCGGCGGCGACGAGTTAATGACACGCGTGGTAGGCACCGGCTGCGCACTCTCCGCCGTGGTGGCCGCGAGCTGTGCGCTGCCGGGGGACAGGCTCACTAATGTGGCCTCGGCCTGCTGCTTTATGGCGCAGGCGGGCGCTGCGGCCACCGCTGCCAGCAACGGGCCGGGTTCATTTACCCCGGCCTTTCTCGACGCGCTCTATGCGCTGGACGCGGGGGCGCTGGTATGAAGCGAATCAATGCGTTGACCATTGCCGGCACCGATCCCAGCGGCGGGGCGGGGATCCAGGCCGATCTCAAAACCTTCTCGGCGCTCGGGGCCTACGGCTGTTCGGTGATCACCGCGCTGGTGGCGCAAAATACCCGTGGCGTGCAGTCGGTCTACCGTATCGAACCGGATTTTGTCGCCGCGCAACTGGACTCGGTGTTCAGCGATGTGCGCATCGATACCACCAAAATAGGGATGCTCGCGGAAACGGATATTGTCGACGCGGTGGCGGAGCGGCTCGCGCGTTATAAGGTGCAAAACGTGGTGCTGGACACGGTGATGCTGGCGAAAAGTGGCGATCCGCTGCTGTCGCCCTCGGCGGTGCACACGCTGCGTCAGCGCCTGTTACCGCAGGTTTCGCTTATCACGCCGAATCTACCCGAAGCCGCCGCGCTGCTCGACGCGCCCCATGCCCGTAACGAACGCGAAATGCACGAGCAGGGGCGGGCGCTGCTGGCCTCCGGCTGCGGTGCGGTGCTGATGAAAGGCGGTCATCTTGAGGACGCAGAAAGCCCGGACTGGCTGTTTACCCGCGACGGGGCCACGCGCTTTACCGCCCCGCGCATTCAGACCAAAAACACTCACGGTACGGGCTGCACGCTGTCGGCGGCGCTGGCGGCGCTGCGTCCGCGCCACGCGAACTGGCCCGATACGGTGAGGGAAGCGAAAGCCTGGCTTAGCGCCGCACTGGCGCAAGCGGACTCGCTGGAGGTCGGTCACGGTATCGGGCCGGTGCATCATTTCCACGCATGGTGGTAAGATAGTCCTCCCGATGACATGGCCAGGATAAGAACAGATGGAACAAGCGCATATCCGGTTAATTGAGCAGGTGAAAGAGCGCATTGCCGCAGCGGATAACATGCCGCTGTACCTGAAGTTTGCCGAGACGGTGAAAAATGCCGTGCGCAGCGGACTGCTGGCGCATGGCAATATTCTGCCGGGCGAGCGCGACTTCAGTCTGCTGACGGGCATCTCGCGCATTACCGTGCGCAAAGGCATGCAAACCCTCGAAGATGAAGGCGTGGTGACGCGCTCGCGCGGTTACGGCACGCAGGTGAATAATATCTTTGAATATTCGCTGAAGGCGGCGCGGGGGTTTTCTCAGCAGGTGCTGCTGCACGGCAAAAAGCCGGATACTCTGTGGGTCAACAAAAAAATGGCGGCCTGTCCGCAGGAAGTGGCGGGGCAACTGGGCATTGAGCCGGGTGCCGACATGTTTTTACTCAAGCGCATTCGCTATGTGGATGGCGATGCCGTCTCCATTGAGGAGTCGTGGGTGCCCGCGCATCTGATCCACGATGTGGATGCCATCGGCGTGTCGCTGTATGACTATTTTCGCAGCCAGCGTATCATGCCGCAGCGCACGAAATCCCGTGTCGGCGCACGGATGCCGGACGCCGAATTTAAAGCGCATATCCAGTTGGACAGCAGCGTGCCGGTTCTGGTGATTAGCCAAATCGCCTTTGATCAACAAAACCGGCCCATTGAGTACAGTATCAGCGTCTGCCGCAGCGACCTATACGTCTTTGTAAGCGAGGAGTAGCGCCTCACGCGTTGGTGCACAATCGCCGCCGCGCTGGCTTACCACCAGAGCGGCAATGGCATTGCCCAGGCTCACCGAATCCGCCAGGGAGAACCCTGACGACAATCCGGCCAGCACGCCGCCCGCATGGCTGTCTCCGGCACCGATGGTGTCGACGATAGTCGCCGGGAACGCCGGAATATGCCCCTGCTCATCACCGTCGTAGTACCAGGCCCCGTCGCGGTCATGACGGATGATCAGCGGCGCGGCATACTGCTGCTGCCAGGCGCGCCCCAAATCCTCCTGCTCCACGTCCAGCAGCTGCGCGGCAATCTCCGCTTCCTGCCGATTCAGGGAAACGATCGGCTTCAGGTTCAGAATACGCGCCAGCAGCGGCGGGGAGATATCCTCAATGCGCGGGCCAAAATCGATAAATGGCGTCACGTCGGTGAGGGTCTCCAGCCAGCTGACCAGAATTTCCGCACAGGGCGCGGCCAGCTGGTAGCCTGAAAAATAGATCAGGCTGCCGGGCGGTACGTTTAAGCGCGAAACCCACTCTTCTCTCCACTGGCATTCGACGCCGCTAAACGACATAAACGTGCGCTCGCCGTCGGGCTCCACCAGCGCCAGGCACCAGCCGTTATCGCCTTCGTCGGTTTTCACCACGCTTTCAATGCCGCGCTCGCTGAGGGCTTTGGCGATCATGTCGGCCCACACGCCACGCCCGACCGGCAGGGCATTTTGCGCCTTCACGCCAAGACGATGCAGCGTCACCGCAATGTTCAGCCCACAGCCGCCAATGTTGACGCTCTGCTGTTTAAGTTCGATGTCACAGCCGCGCCAGGGTAACGAATAGGCGTTGGCAATGACGTCGATTACCGCGCC
Source organism: uncultured Enterobacter sp. (assembly GCA_963521185.1). GTDB lineage: Bacteria > Pseudomonadota > Gammaproteobacteria > Enterobacterales > Enterobacteriaceae > Enterobacter_D. The sequence goes on from CAUQTV010000001.1 coordinate 98,995, forward strand.
GCCCAGCACCGTGATTGGCCGCCGGGCTTCCAGTTGATGGGTAAGAGTGACGATATGACCTGCTTTCATGCTTCCTCCCGCGCCTCGCGATAGGCCCTGAGTTTCTCACTGTAATGCGAAAAGTCGAGCTGATTCACGTCGTCTAACTGCTGCTTAAACGTGGCATCGATCGCGGAAACGCCGTGCAGCGCGCCGCAAATGGCGGTGGCCATCGCGCCGATGGTGTCGGTGTCACCGCCGAGATTCGCACACAGAATGGCACAGCGATTCGGGTCGGTTTGCGACAGTTCAACCATCGCAATCGCCGCCGGTACCGATTCGATGGTGCTGGTGCCGGTACCCACGAGCTGGTAAATCTGCTCGCTGGCCGACTCCACGCCCGTGGCATGACGCGCCAGATTTAACGCCAGCTCAATGCGTGCCGATAGCGAGGCGCTAAAGGTGGTGACGCGTTTCTCCTGCGCATGACGGGCCACCGAGGGCAGGGCATCGGCGATCCTATGCCACGGTTCGCCGTCAATGGCGCGGGAAATCGCCCAGGCGACCACCACCGCACCGGCAATCGCCAGATCGGATTTATGCGTCGGACTGGAGGCCAGCGCCACCTGATCGATAAACTCATCGAGGGAGTGGGCAGGCAGCAGGCAGCCGAGCGGGGACGCGCGCATGGCGGCCCCGTTGGTCACGCCGTTGTTTTCCAGCGCGCTCACCGGTTTGCCGTCGCGAATGGCCTTCAGGGCGATTTTAGACGTCGGGCCGAGCACGTTTTTATTAAACGCATCGAAGCCCTCCGCCCAGCGCAAAATATGCTGACCGATAACGTCGGCATCAATCACGCCATTGCATTCAAAAATCGCATCGGCCAGACAGAGCGCCATCGACGTGTCATCGGTAAACTGCGCGCGGTCAAAGTAGCAGGCGGCGTTATTCTCTTTTGGACCCGGCAGAAAACGGTCGATCCAACCGAAATGCGCTTTTACCCGCGAGCGCGGCCACAGTTCCGATGGCATGCCCATCGCATCGCCCAATGTCTGGCCGTACAGCGCGCCAAGAATGCGTTGTGATTTCATTTAACGGTTTCCCCTGGAGTCAGCGCGGTATCGCGACTGTCCACCGCAATGGCGGTGATTTCGTTGTCGGATTCGCGGAAGAAAATCATAAACAGCACGGCGATGATGGCGATCATAATGCCGCCAAACGCCCACATGCCTGCCCAGTCAAATGTCAGGCCGTTGACCGGCTCTTTATAGGCAAACATTTTTTCCATCATCACGCCGCCGAGACGGTAACCCAGCAGGCTGCCGAAGCCCTGGCAGCACAGCGTAATCAGGCCCTGCGCCGCAGTACGCATATGTACCGGCGTTTTCTTGTCCACGTAAATATACGCGGTCACGTAGTAGAAGTCGTAGCTGACGCCGTGCATCAAAATGCCGAGGAACAGCAGGCCATAAGTGAAGTAGTTCTCAACCCCGCCGTAAACGAAAAAGGCGTAGCGAATGGCGGCGGTGATCAGGCCCAGCAGCAAGACCTTCTTAATACCAAAGCGTTTGGTAAAGAAGGGCAGCGCCAGCATAAAGAAGATTTCAGAGAACTGGCCGAGGGTCATCCAGCCGGTGGCGTTTTTCATGCCGACTTCCGTCAGGTAGCCATTGGCGAAGATGTAGTAAAACGCCAGCGGCATCGCAAACAGGAACGAACAGATGAAAAACACTAAAAAGTTTTTATCGCGCAGCAGCACCAGCGCGTCCAGCCCGAGCATGACTTTAACGTCGAGCTTACCGGTGCTTTTCGGCGGCGTATCCGGCAGGAAGAGGGCAAACACACCCAGCACCACGGAGCTGCCGGCGGTCACTAACAGCGGAATGTTGGTCGGAGAAATATCGTCATAGCCGAGCATACCCGGCAGAAATCCGCAGGCGAGGCCGGACGCAATCCAGCCGATGGTGCCCTGCACTCGGATGCGCGGAAAGTCAGCTTCAACATCCTTCACGTGGCTAAAGGCGATGCTGTTGGTCAGCGCAATCGTCGGCATATAGGTCAACGAGTAGGCTAACAGCAGCGGGAAGAAATAGCGGAATTCGGTTTGCTGTGCGGCGAAGTAGATCAGAATCGCCCCGGCGAACATCAATACGGCGAGGACTTTTTGTGCGGAGAAGAAGCGGTCGGTGAGCGATCCCACCAGAATCGGCGAGAGTATCGCGGCAATCGCGGTACAGGCGTAAGACCAGCCTATCTCACCGGCGGTAAATCCCGATTTACTCAACCACAGCCACAGCGGAACGAACCAGGCACCCCAGATAAACCACTCAACAAACATCATGAACGACAGCTTAACAGTTGTTTTCATCGAACATCCCTTCTTGCCAAGTAAGTAAGGTACGGCAATACCATACCCGTTAATAATACCTTTTAAATACCTATGGGAAGATTCCTTGAACAGCATAACACTTTTTAAACATATGAATCGTGCCATAAGATTGTCCTTAAAAAATGACCGTCGGTTGAAAAGCGAAGCAGTCGGTACCAGGCTTAGTTTGCTTACCGGGCATCCGGCCTGTTAAGCCGAGGAAAAACCACGTTCGCCATCCGGGCGAACCTTACGGGAGCATCGCTATGACTGATATTACGCAGTTGCTTGGCAAAGACGCCGACAGCCTTTTACAGCATCGTTGTATGACTATTCCAGCCGATCAACTCTACCTTCCAGGACATGACTATGTGGACCGCGTGATGGTGGACAACAACCGTCCGCCTGCGGTGCTGCGCAACATGCAGACGCTTTACAACAACGGGCGGCTGGCGGGAACCGGATACCTGTCCATTTTGCCGGTCGACCAGGGCGTCGAGCACTCGGCGGGGGCGTCGTTTGCCGCTAATCCGCTCTATTTTGATCCGAAGAATATCGTTGAGCTGGCCATTGAGGCGGGCTGTAACTGCGTGGCGTCTACGTATGGCGTGCTGGCATCGGTATCGCGCCGTTATGCGCACCGCATTCCGTTCCTCGTCAAACTCAACCATAACGAAACCCTGAGCTATCCAAACACCTTTGATCAGACTCTCTACGCCAGCGTCGAGCAGGCGTTTAGCATGGGGGCCGTGGCGGTGGGGGCGACGATTTATTTCGGCTCCGAGGAGTCGCGCCGCCAGATTGAGGAGATCTCTGCGGCCTTTGAGCGCGCACATGAACTGGGCATGGTCACCGTGCTGTGGGCCTACCTGCGCAACTCCGCGTTTAAAAAAGACGGTGTTGATTATCACGTTTCTGCCGATCTGACCGGTCAGGCAAACCACCTGGCGGCGACCATTGGCGCTGATATCGTGAAGCAGAAGATGGCTGAGAACAACGGCGGCTATACCGCGGTGAACTACGGCTATACCGACGATCGCGTCTACAGCAAACTGACCAGCGATAACCCTATCGATCTGGTGCGCTACCAGCTGGCGAACTGCTACATGGGTCGCGCCGGGCTTATCAACTCCGGCGGTGCGGCAGGCGGCGAAACCGATTTGACCGACGCGGTGCGCACGGCGGTGATCAACAAACGTGCGGGCGGCATGGGGCTGATTCTGGGGCGCAAAGCGTTCAAGAAAAGCATGGCCGACGGCGTGAAGCTGATTAACGCGGTGCAGGATGTGTATCTGGACAGTAAAGTGACGATCGCATAAATATTTTCCCCTCACCCTAACCCTTTCCCGGCGGGAGAGGGGATGGTTTGCTCCCTCTCCCTGTGGGAGAGGGCCGGGGTGAGGGCATCAGATAACACCTAACTCTATTCAAAACAACATTTCATTTCATTCAAACACCCGTCCCGATCGACTTCACACTTCCCCCGTCTTTTGTGGAAAATGTCACACCCTCTCGTGCACATGCACAATAATTAAGCGTTTCTTAGCGGAAATTGTCTGAGGCACAGGCCATTTTTTCTGCATACATTGATATCTGAAACAGCTTTTCAAAAGTATAAATTCCTGACTCAAGGACTCTTCATGAAAATTGAATCTGTAAACGTCACCGTCTTTCAGTATCCCACGCGCCGCGTATCAGACACCGCGGGGCATTCGCACCCGGGGCCGGAAAGCCTGGCGAAAATGGCGATGCTGACCATTACCGCAGACGATGGCAGCAAAGGGTTTTCATTCGCGCCGCCGGAAGTGGTGCGCCCCTTTGTGGTCAATACCTTCTTTCGCAAAGTTATGGTTGGCCAGGATCCGTTTAACCGCGAACGCATCTGGCAGGACCTGGCCCACTGGCAGCGCGGTAGCGCGCATCAGTTGACCGAGCGCGCCCTGTCGTTTGTTGAACAGGCGCTGTGGGATCTGATTGGCCGCAAGCTCAATATGCCGGTGTACAAACTGCTCGGCGGGTTCCGTGACAAAGTGCCAGCGTACGGCAGCACCATGTGCGGCGACGATCTGGAAGGCGGCCTCTCTACGCCGGACGAGTATGCCGCCTTCGCGGAAAAGCTGGTCGCACGCGGCTACAAAGCCATCAAACTGCACACCTGGATGCCCCCGGTATCGTTCGCGCCAAACCCCAAAATGGACGTCAAAGCCTGCGCCGCCGTGCGTGAAGCGGTTGGCCCGGACATCGATCTGATGATTGATGGCTACCACTGGTACAGCCGCACCGAAGCGCTCTATATCGGTAAGGAACTTGAAAAACTCGACTTCGCGTGGTTTGAAGAGCCGATGGAAGAAGAGAGCATGGCGTCTTACGCCTGGCTTGCCGAAAACCTCTCCATTCCGATTATCGGGCCGGAAAGCCTTGGCGGTAAGCACCACAGCCGTGCGGACTGGGTAAAAGCGGGCGCGTGCGACATTCTGCGTGCGGGCGCGAACGGCGTGGGCGGGATTTCGCCGACGCTGAAGGTGGCAAACCTGGCGGAATCCTTTGGCATGGATTGCGAAGTGCACGGCAACGGCGCGGCAAGCCTTGCGGTGATTGGCGCGATCAAAAACTGCCGCTGGTATGAGCGCGGTCTGCTGCATCCGTTCCTCGATTACGACGAACCGGCGGCCTATTTAAACAGCATTGTTGACCCGATGGATGAAGACGGCATGGTGAGCCTGCCGAACCGCCCGGGACTCGGCGAAGACATTAATTTTGCGTATATCGAAGCCAATACCGTCAGCCACGACTGACCCATAAAAACGTACCCTACAGGCGATATATACATGAAAAAGACCTCTCTCGCGGGAGCGTGCTGGCTGGCGCTTTCGCTGATGATGGGGAGCGGGGCGGCGGTGGCGAAAACGCCGCCCGATCAGCTCATCATCGGCATGAACATGAACAACCTCCTGACGCTCGACCCGGCCGCGATGACCGGCAACGAAGTGGTGGGGATCGTCGTTAACCTCTACGATTCGCTGGTGGAGCTGGATGCCAACGAACTCACTAACGTCAAACCGGCGCTGGCTGAATCCTGGGCTATCAGCCCGGACGGCAAAACCCTGACCTTTCGTCTGCGTAAAGACGTGAAGTTCCATTCCGGCAATCCGCTCACCGCGCAGGACGTGGTGTGGTCGATGCGCCGCCTGCTGCATCTAAACCTCGCGCAGGCGTCGGTGTGGAAATCCTATGGCTTTAGCAAAAAGAACATTGATCAACAGGTCAGCGCACCGGATGACTACACCGTGCAGATCGCGCTGCCTAAGCCGAACGATCCGCAGCTGGTGATCTACTCGCTGGGGGCGCTCGGCAACCTCGGCGTGCTGGACAGCAAAACGGTGCAAACCCATGAGGTGAATAACGACTGGGGCAACCGCTGGCTGACCACCAACGAAGCCGGTTCCGGCCCGTTCTCGCTGGAAACCTGGCAGGCAAAAGATGTGCTGCGCATGAAGCGTAACGCGGATTACTGGCGGGAAGCGCCGAAGATGAGCCGTGTCGTCCTGCGCCATTTTCAGGAGTCGCAAACCCTGCGCCTGATGATCGCCAAAGGCGATCTGGACATCGCCAACAATATGGCGGTCTCCGACATTAACGCCCTGCGTAAAGATCCGGATGTCACCGTTGAAGCGGTACAAAAGGGCACGGTCTATTACGTGGCGATGAGCATGAAAGAGCCGCACTTTGCCAATCCAAAAGTGCGCGAAGCGGTGCGTTATCTGGTGGATTATCAGGGCATTAACAAAGCGCTGATGCCGGGTTATGGCGTGCTTCACCAGCGACCTATCAAAGCGGGCATGCCGTCAACCCTGCCGGATCCCGGCTATAAACTCGACATTCCGAAAGCGAAAAAACTGCTGGCGGAAGCGGGCTATCCCGACGGCTTCGACACCACCCTGCGCGTGCTGGCGGATCAGCCGTTCCTCAACATCGCTATCGCCGTGCAGTCCACGCTGATGCAGGCGGGCATTAACGCCAAAATTATTACCGGCACCGGCAACCAGATCTACGGTGCCATGCGCGAGCGCAAGTTCGACATGCTGGTGGGGCGTGGCGGCAGCGGGGTGGAGCCGCATCCGCACTCCAGCCTGCGTGCGCTGGTCTACAACCCGGATAACAGCGACGAAGCGCGGCTGACCAACTTCCAGGGCTGGCGCACCGGGTTTTATGACAAGCCGCTAAACGAGATGATCGACAAGGCGCTGCTGGAGCGCGATCCCGGCAGGCAGAAGGCCGATTATCAGCAAATCCAGACCCGCTACGACCAGTTGATCCCCGCGCTGATGCCGCTCTCGCAGATGGTGGATTCAGTCGTCGTGCGTAACGAAGTGAAAAACTTCCAGTCGCATCCGTCCGCCACCACGTTTTTGCGTGAGGTGTACAAAGCGCCCATTAACACCGGAGGAACCAAAGGATGAGTATGGCAATGTTAGCGCCTGGCTCCCGCGCCCGGCGGTTCTCAACGCGGCTGGTGCAGGTGGCGATCACGCTGTTCGGCCTGCTGCTGCTGACCTTTTTCATTGGCCGCGTGATGCCGGTCGATCCGGTGCTGGCGATAGTCGGCCCGGATGCGGATCAGAGCACCTATCAGCAGGTGTATGAGCAGCTCGGCTTTAATCAATCCCTGCTGACGCAGTTCGGCATTTACTTCAGCAACCTGCTGCACGGCGATTTAGGCAACGCACTATTAACCGGCAAACCGGTGATGGACGATATCGTGCGCGTCTTCCCGGCGACGCTTGAACTGGCGACCATGGCGATCATCGTTGGCGCAGGCCTTGGCATTCCGCTGGGCGTGCTGGCGGCGGCGCGGCGCAACAGCGTCTCCGATTACGTGGTGCGCATCATCAGCCTTGCCGGTTACTCCACGCCGATTTTCTGGGTCGGCATGATGGGCCTGCTGCTGTTCTACGCCTGGCTCGGCTGGGTGGGCGGGGCAGGTCGCATTGATTTAGGGCTGGATGGCATCGTGCCACGCCGCACCGGGCTGATGACCGTCGATGCCCTGCTGGCGGGTAACAGCGCCGTGTTCTGGAACGCGATCAATCACCTGGTGCTGCCGGCGTCGCTGCTCGGTTTTCACTCACTGGCCTACATCAGCCGCATGACCCGCAGCTTTATGCTGGCGCAGCTGTCGCAGGAGTTCATCATCACCGCCCGCGTCAAAGGCTTAACCGAGCGGCAGGTGATCTGGAATCACGCGTTTCGCAATATTCTGGTGCAGCTGTTAACGGTAGTGGCGCTGGCCTACGGCTCGCTGCTGGAAGGCGCGGTGCTGATCGAAACCGTCTTCTCGTGGCCGGGTTTCGGCTCCTATCTCACCGGCAGCCTGCTGCTGGGGGACATGAATGCGGTGATGGGCTGCGTGCTGCTGGTGGGGGTGATCTTCGTGCTGCTCAACCTGCTTTCCGACATGCTTTACCAACTCTTTGACCCGAGGACGAAATCATGACGGTTTCCCTGGATTCTCCTGTCAATAAGGGCCATGCGAACGAAAACGGCCTGCGTATGAAGCGCGTCATGGCCCGCGCGGGCGGGTTTATTGGCAAAATGGCGCGCAATCCGCTGACGGCGATTGGCGGCGGCATTATTTTCCTGCTGCTGATTGTGGCGGCCTTTGCGCCGCTTATCGCGCCCTATAACCCGCTGGTTCAGGATCTCAACAGCGCGTTACAGGCACCGAACGCCCGGCACTGGTTTGGCACCGACGAGTTCGGGCGCGATATCTTCAGCCGCCTGGTGTATGGCTCGCGCATTACGCTTTACATCGTGCTGCTGGTGTCGGTCACCGTTGGCCCTCTCGGCCTGCTGCTCGGCGTCACCGCCGGTTATTTTGGTGGCAAGGTCGATATGGTGCTGATGCGCGTAACGGATATCTTTATCTCCTTTCCCAGCCTGGTGCTGGCGCTGGCGTTTGTCGCCGCATTGGGGCCTGGGCTTGAGCATGTGGTGATCGCCATTACGCTTACCGCCTGGCCGCCGATTGCGCGTCTGGCGCGGGCTGAAACCCTGTCGCTACGCCAGGCCGATTTCATCTCGGCGGTGCGCTTGCAGGGCGCGTCGCCGGTACGCGTGCTGTGGCGGCATATTGTGCCGCTGTGCCTGCCGTCGGTGATTATCCGTATCACCATGAACATGGCGGGGATCATTCTGACCGCCGCCGGACTGGGCTTTTTGGGCCTCGGCGCGCAGCCGCCGGAACCGGAGTGGGGCGCGATGATCTCCAGCGGTCGCACTTACATGATGGAGTGCTGGTGGGTGGTGACTATTCCGGGGCTGGCAATTTTGATCAACAGTCTGGCGTTTAACTTCTTAGGAGATGGCCTACGTGACATCCTCGATCCTCGCAGCGAATGATTCACCCCTGCTCGATGTGCGCGATCTGCACGTCGACTTTATCAACGGGCGCGCGGTGACCCACGCGGTGCGCGGCGTCTCCTTTCAACTGGGCCGCGAGAAGCTGGCGATTGTCGGTGAGTCCGGCTCCGGTAAATCGACGGTCGGTCGCGCGCTAATGCGTCTGCACCCGGCCAAAGCGCGCATCACCGCCGAGCGCATGCATTTTGGCGATATCGATCTGCGTAACGTCAGCGAAGCGCAGATGCGCACGGTGCGCGGCAAGCGCATCTCGATGATTATGCAGGATCCGAAATACTCGCTAAACCCGGTGGTGTGCGTAGGCGATCAGATTGCCGAAGCCTGGCTGACGCACCATCCGGGGCGCAAAGCCGATGCCAAAGCGAAAGTGCTGGAGATGCTCGACGTGGTGCGCATCCGTCAGCCGGATCGCGTCTACGGACTCTATCCCCATGAGATCTCCGGCGGTCAGGGCCAGCGCATTATGATCGCCATGATGCTGATCACCGATCCGGAACTGGTGATCGCCGATGAACCCACCTCGGCGCTGGATGTCTCGGTACGCTTGCAGGTGCTCGGTCTGCTCGACGATCTGGTGCAGTCGCGCGGGCTGGGGCTGATTTTTATCAGCCATGACATCAACCTGGTGCGCAGCTTCTGTGACCGGGTGCTGGTGATGTACGCCGGGCGGGTGGTGGAATCCATCGCTGCGAAAGATCTGGATAACGCTCAGCACCCCTACACGCAGGGCCTGATCAACGCTCTGCCGGAAATTCACCATCGCCGCCCGGTGCTGCCGGTATTGCAGCGCCAGGCCAGCTGGCTCACCGAATGAGGAACGCACGATGATTGATGTGAAGAATTTAAATCTGGTGTTTGGCGAAGGCGAGAAGCGCAACCAGGTGCTGTATGACGTGAGTTTTCACGTCAAACCGGGGGAGATTTACGGGCTGGTGGGCGAGTCCGGTTCCGGGAAAACCACCGTGCTGAAGTGCCTCGCCGGGCTGTTTACCCACTGGAACGGTGAAATGGCCATCAACGGGGAGGGGCTGGGGCACAGCATTAATCAGGCGCGCTGCCGCAAGGTGCAGATGGTGTTTCAGGATCCCTACGGCTCGCTGCATCCCCGGCATACCATCGGCGATATCCTTGAAGAGCCACTGCACATCCACGGTATCACCGACCGCGACCGGCGTATCAACGCGCTGCTCGACAGGGTTGGCCTGAACCGCGCGTTTCGCGACCGCTATCCGCACCAGCTTTCCGGCGGGCAGCGCCAGCGCGTGGCGATTGCCCGCGCGCTGATTCTGGAGCCGCAGGTGCTGCTGCTCGATGAGCCAACCTCGGCGCTGGACGTATCGGTGCAGGCGGAAATCCTCAATCTGCTGGCGGAGCTGCATCAGGAATCGAAGCTCACCTATCTGATGGTGACGCACGATCTGGGCGTGATTGCGCATCTGTGCCAGAAAATCGCGGTGATGCAGTATGGGAAAATCCTTGAAACGCTCACCGTTGACGATCTGGTGAGCGGACAGGCGAAAACGGAGTATACGCAGATGCTGGTTAACGCCAGCCAGCAATACAGCCGCGAGATGGCGCGGGAGGTGGCGGCGTATTGAGGGTGACTGCCCCTGTAAGCCGGACAATTACCGCAATAAAGGACAGTCCGGCGGTAACCGGCATTTCAGCGCGTTGGGCAGCACTTCAATACGGAACTCCCGCCCCTTGAGCGGTTCGCCGTCGAGGTTAAAGGTGATGTCGTGCGGCGCGGTGATCTCAAACCAGCCGGATTTCCCGTCGATCAAATTCGGGCTGTCTTCCGGGCGGGTGAGGGTGGTGAACAGCGCGGGGAGTAACTCGTCGCCGGTAAAAATGCGCAGATGCAGCAGACCGTCGTTGATCAGCGCCTCCGGGCACAGCTGCTGACCGCCGCCCGCCTGGCGACCATTACCGATGCCGATCACCAGCGCGTCGCCCTGCCACTGGAAATTGTCGCCTTTGATTTCGCAGCGATCCGGTTTGAGCGTATCCATGCGCATCAGCCCGTGAATAATGTAGGAGACACCGCCGAGCGCCGCTTTGAGTTTTTCCGGCGTTTCGGTGGTGATACGCGTACCAAACCCGCCCGTCGCCATATTGATAAAGCAGGTTTTATCGTTCACCTGGGCGATGTCCACCGGCACCGCTTTACCCACAATGGCAAGCTGTAGGGCTTTATCGAGCGCTTCCGGAATAGCGGCGCTGGTGGCAAAATCATTGGCGGTACCGAGCGGTAAAATCCCCAGCGCAGGCGCATTTTCCCCGGCGGTTTTTACCAGCGCCGTTGCCACTTCGTTGACGGTCCCGTCGCCGCCGCCGGCAATCACCGTATCCACACCGAGGGCAACCGCCTCTTCGACATAGCGCTGTGCATCGCCTTTTTCCCACGTCACTCTGACCTGAATATCCATGCCTTCGCTACGCAGCAGCGTAATGGCCTGACGCAACGGGTCGTTGCCTGCACTTTTGCCATTCAAAATTAATAAACTGGAGGGAAACGTGGTCATCCTGGCACCTCTAAAAGTCTTAATAGAAGAAGTGTATCTCAGAGAGAAGCGGAGCGTGTAAGAAGAGACTGAAAGGGAGAGAAAAAATCAGCCTGCGTAAGGGAGATTACGCAGGCTAAGGAGGTGGTTCCTGGTACAGCTAGCATTTATGGATTATGTTTTTCAGCGAGGGGGATAATACCCATAATGAACGAAGCGGTATGTGATCCGATTCTAAAATTCATATCAACTGAAAAAATAACCTGCCTGAACTAGTTAGCGTGTGGATTACGGGAATTCTGCCCGTCAAAGTTACGCATCAACAGCGCATACTCCAGCGCCATCTCTTCCGGCACCGGCAGCCACACGGTATAACCATCGCCCGGTGCGACCGGCATCGCCTCGCCTTTGGCGTTTTCCATGTGCTCCAGCGTGAAATTGACGTTGCCGTTTGGCGTCATCAACTCAAGGCTGTCGCCAACGGTGAATTTGTTTTTCACCAGCACCGCCGCCAGCGCGCCGTTGCGCTCACCGGTAAACTCCCCAACGAACTGCTGACGCTCAGACACGGAAAAACCGTATTCGTAGTTCTGATAATCGTCATGGGTGTGGCGGCGCAGGAACCCTTCGGTATAACCACGGTGGGCGAGGCCCTCCAGCGTGTCCATCAGGCTGGTATCGAACGGGCGGCCAGCGGCGGCGTCGTCAATGGCTTTGCGATAGACCTGCGCGGTGCGCGCGCAGTAGTAATAGGATTTGGTGCGGCCTTCGATTTTCAGCGAGTGCACGCCCATCTGCGTCAGACGCTCAACGTGGGCGATAGCGCGCAGATCTTTCGAGTTCATAATATAGGTGCCATGCTCATCTTCGAAGGCGGTCATGTACTCGCCCGGACGTTTGGCTTCTTCGAGCAGATAGACGTTGTCGGTCGGCGCGCCGAGTCCGAGCGTCGGCTCCACGTTTTTCACCGGGATCGGCTCGTGCACGTGAACGATATTGCCCACGTCATCTTCTTTGCCTTCCTGCACGTTGTATTCCCAGCGGCAGGCGTTGGTGCAGGTGCCCTGATTGGGATCGCGCTTGTTGATGTAGCCTGAAAGCAGACAGCGTCCGGAGTAGGCCATGCACAGCGCGCCGTGTACGAAGATTTCAATCTCCATGTCCGGCACCTGCTGGCGAATTTCTGCGATCTCATCCAGCGACAGTTCGCGGGAGAGGATCACGCGCGTCAGGCCCATCTGGTGCCAGAACTTCACCGTCGCCCAGTTTACGGCGTTGGCCTGCACGGAGAGGTGGATGTCCATGTCAGGGAAGCTTTCACGTACCAGCATAATCAGACCGGGATCGGACATGATCAGCGCATCCGGCCCCATGTCCACGACGGGTTTCAAATCGCGAATAAAGGTTTTCAGCTTGGCGTTATGCGGCGCAATGTTGACCACCACGTAGAATTTTTTTCCGAGCGCGTGGGCTTCGTTAATGCCGAGTTGCAGGTTCTCGTGATTAAATTCGTTATTGCGCACGCGCAGACTGTAGCGAGGCTGGCCCGCGTAAACAGCATCCGCGCCATAAGCGAAAGCGTAACGCATATTTTTCAGCGTTCCCGCCGGGGAAAGGAGTTCCGGTTTAAACATGATTTTCTCGTTCTGATGACAGGTCAGATCCGCGTGCACCCGGTGCAGCGGTAGGGAGATCCCTTAATTTTAGGGCGGGAATTGTAGCGCTAGCGGGCTAAGAGGTAAAGGTATTGTGCCGGGCGGCGGCGTCGCTAACCCGGCCTTAAGCGATATGCGGATGATTACGCCATCCGGCACGCGTCCGCTTCCCAGCGGTAGCCAACGCCGTACACCGCGCGGATAAACGACTGCTCTTCGTCCAGCGCCTCCAGCTTGCGGCGCAGGTTTTTGATGTGGCTGTCGATGGTGCGGTCGGTCACGACGCGGTAATCATCATAAAGATGGTTTAACAGCTGCTCGCGGGAGAACACTTTCCCCGGCTCGCTGGAGAGGGTTTTCAGCAGGCGAAACTCAGCGGGGGTGAGATCCAACAGTTTGGCGTGCCAGCTGGCCTGGAAACGGCTTTCATCGATGATCAGCGGGCTTTGCGCATCCAGCGCCAGCAGATCGCGCTGGGGCTTGCAGCGACGCAGGATCGTCTTCACGCGCGCCACCACTTCACGCGGGCTGTAGGGCTTACAAATGTAGTCATCCGCGCCAATTTCTAAGCCTAACAGGCGGTCGATCTCTTCGATTTTGGCGGTCACCATCACAATCGGCAGATCCGAAAAACGGCGGATTTCGCGGCACAGCGTCAGGCCGTCCACCCCTGGCAGCATCAAATCTAACAGCATAAGATCCGGCGGCGTCTGGCGCACAGCGGCGATCACCTGGTCGCCGTGGTTGATCAGCGTCGGCGCATAGCCTGCGGCGCGTAAATAGTCGATCAGTAACTGCCCGAGCTTCGGCTCGTCTTCCACAATCAAAATGCGCGGTGTGTTTTCGTCTATCGGTAATTCAGTCATACATCTCTCGATACGTCGCGTTCCAGCGGTAGTTCAACTGTAATGCTTACCCCGCCAAAAGGCGAATGGCTTGCATGGATCTTCCCGCCGTGGGCTTCGACAATATTAATGCAAATCGCCAGCCCCAGGCCGGAGCCGCCGCTGGCGCGATTGCGTGAACCTTCGGTGCGGTAGAAGCGCTCAAACAGGCGGGTTAGTTGCTCGTCGCTGACGCCGGGCGCGCTGTCGGCGAAGGTCAGCATCACGCTGGCGTCGGTTGTTTTGGCGCTGATCATGAGGTGTCCGCCCGCGTCGGTATAGCGCAGGCTGTTTTCCAGCAGGTTGTTAAACAGCTGCATCAGGCGGTCGCGGTCACCGAAGACGGTGGCGGATTCCGGGAACGAAGCATTGAGCGACAAATTCCGGCTGGCAAAGCGCTCGCGGAACACCCCGGCGGCCATCTCCAGCAGCGTGACCACATCGACCGGCGCTTTCTGGTAAGCGAGCGCGCCTTCGTCAGACATAGACAGCTGATGCAGATCGTTGACCAGCTTGGTCAGCGTGCCGACCTCCGCCTGCAACGACGCCACCGACTCCGGCGTAAACTGACGCACGCCGTCCTGGATCGCTTCCAGTTCACCGCGCAGCACCGCCAGCGGCGTGCGCAGTTCGTGTGAAATATCGGCCATGAAATCGCGCCGCATCTGCTGGTTTTTCTCCAGCGTACTGGCGAGCTGGTTAAAGTCCTGCGCCAGCTTGCCTAACTCGTCGGGGCTGGTGGGGGTCACGCGGGTGGTGAAATCCCCGGCGGCCAGCCTGTGCGTGCCTTCCACCAGACGTTTCACCGGGGCCAGCAAACCGCGTGCCAGCGGGAAGGTCGCCAGCGCGGCGAGCAGCGTCGCCAGCCCGACAATCAGCCAACTGGTGCGGCGCTGCTGACGATCGAAATTAATGTCGGTGTTGCGGGTAAGCCGCTCGACGGGGGAGGCCACCACCCAGCCGACATCCTGATTATTGACCTTGATGGCGCGGCGCATCCCCTCTTCCGGCACCGGCGAACGGGGGCCGACCAGCACCTGGAAATTCTGATCGATAACCCAGAACTGCGTGCGCCAGCCGTGGGGCGGCATATCCGGGCGCGGCCCTCTGTCAGGCCCCGGTCCCGGCCCTGGGCCTGGGCGTTCATTATCGCCGTCGTTATCGTGCTCAAACGAGCGCAGGATCTGGAACACAAAACGGTCGTTATTGCGCAGAAAACCCCAGTTACCGTGGATCTGGTACTGTTCACCCAGCGCGTCGCTCAGCATTTGCAGGCGCTGTTCGTTGCCGTGTTTGATGTAGTCGATAAAGCCGCGCTCAAAGCTGACGCGCACCGCCCAGTGCATGGTAATCAGCAGCACGATACAGGTGGCGAAGATCGCCATAAACAGCTTGCCGGTAATTCCGGGCCGCCAGATTTTCATTGTTGACTCCTTTTGCGCCGGGCTATCACCACATTTTTGCTGGCGTCGTTGGGAACGCGCGCGAAGACCAGCGCGGGCAGGGCAATCACCAGCGCCATGCTGAGGTAGGTATAAATAAACACGTGATGGGCGATGCCGCTGTCCGCCGCCAGATGATGCTGACCGTACAGCCCGAGCAGCAGTCCGGCGACGGTCACGCCGACGCTCATGGACAGCTGCATCACCATCGACAGCAAGCTATTGCCGCTGCTGGCAAGCTCATCGGGCAGATCTTTTAGCGTCAGCGTGTTCATCGACGAAAAGCGCATCGAGTTGATCATGCCCTGCAAAAAGAGCACCACCGGCAGCAGCCAGACCCAGCCGAGCATCGCCGTTGCCATAAACAGCAGGCTGACCAGCGCGAGGCCGAGCGTGCTGACCACCAGCACATGGCGATAGCCAACGCGGTTGACCACCTGCACCACAATGCGCTTCATCCCCATGCTGCCGAGCACCATCGGGATCATCATTAAACCGGCGTGAAAAGGCGAAAAGCCCATGCCGATTTGCAAAAACACCGGCGTCATAAACGGCAGCATTCCGCTGCCGATGCGCCCGCAAAAGCTGCCCAGCAGCCCCAGCGAAAAGCTTGGCGTGCGAAACAGCTTCAGATTAAACAGCGCCGAATCGTTACCTCTGGCATGCAGCAGGTACAGCACCAGCGTCAGCGCGCCCGCCGCCACCAGCGCACCGAGCAGCAGCGGGGAGATCCCCAGCCCCTTTTGTCCGTCGAGGGCCAGCGTCAGCGCGGCCATGCCAAACGCCAGCAGCACAAAGCCCCACAGGTCAAAGCGGCGGGTTTGCAGTTTGTAGTTCGGCATCAGCCACAGCGTGGCGATGCAGCCGACGATGCCCACCGGCAGATTGATGAGGAAGATCCAGTGCCAGGAGGCGTACTCCACCAGCACGCCGCCGAGGGCCGGGCCAAGCAGCGGACCGACCTGGCCGGGGAGCGTAACGAAGGTCATCGCCGCCATGTACTGCTCGCGGGGCACGATTTTCATCACCGTCAGCCTGCCCACCGGCACCATCATTGCGCCGCCGACGCCCTGCAACACCCGCGCCATCACCAGTTCGTCGAGCGTACCCGCGCGGGCGCAACACAGCGAGCCGAGCGTAAACAGCACAATGGCGGTGAAGAAGATATTGCGCACACCAACTTTGTCCGCCAGCCAGCCGCTGGCGGGCAGCATCACCGCCACCGTCAGCACATAGGCGACAATCACCATGTGCATATGCAGCGGGCTTTCCCCGAGGCTGTTTGCCATCGAGGGCAGGGCGGTGTTGACAATGGTGGTGTCCAGCGCCTGCATAAAAAAGCCAAAGGCGACGATCCACAATTGCCAGCGCACGTTGTTGGGCAGTTCGGTCATTTACTCACTTATCCGTTGTCGGTTTTTACGCGCAAAACGCACCCGCAGCCGGTCAAAGAACAGGTACACCACCGGCGTGGTGTACAGTGTTAACAGCTGGCTCATCACCAGGCCACCGACGATGGTGATCCCCAGCGGCTGGCGCAGTTCAGAGCCGTCCCCAGCGGAGATCACCAGCGGCAGCGCGCCAAACAGCGCCGCCAGGGTGGTCATCATAATCGGTCTGAAGCGCAGCAGGCAGGCCTGGAAAATGGCCTCATCCGGCGTCAGGTTGCCGTTGCGCTGGGCGTCGAGGGCGAAGTCGACCATCATAATGGCGTTTTTCTTTACGATACCAATCAATAACATAATACCGATAAGCGCAATTAGGCTAAACGGGGCACCGAACAACTCCAGTGCCAGCAGCGCCCCCACGCCCGCCGAGGGCAGGGTGGACAAAATGGTCAGCGGGTGCACGTAGCTCTCATACAAAATACCGAGCACGATATAGACCGTGGCAATGGCGGCGAGGATCAGGATCACCTGCGAGCTCATGGTCTCCTGGAACACCTGCGCGGTACCGGCAAAACTGCCGCGCACGCTGGATGGTACGCCAAGCTGCGTCATGGTGCGGTTGATGGCGTCGCTGGCTTCCGAGAGCGACACGCCGGTCGGCAGGTTAAACGCGATGGTCGAGGCCGCCGATAATCCCTGATGGTTCACCGACAGCGGCGCGTTGGCGGGCAGCCATTTCGCGAAGCTGGAGAGCGGGATCGCTTTCCCGTCGCTGTTAATCACGAACATCTTGTCCAGCGCGCTGATATCCTGGGTATAGCGCGGATCGACTTCCATCACCACTTTGTACTGGTTGAGCGGCGCATAAATCGTTGAAACCTGCCGCTGACCGAAGGCGTTGTTGAGCAGGCTGTTGGCGTCCGAGACGCTAATGCCCAGGCGCGACATCGTCTCGCGATCGTAAATCAGGTTCATTTCCGCGCCGTTGTCCTGTTGATCGGAGTTGACGTCCGCCAGCTGGGGCAGGGCAGCCAGCGCTTTGCGGATCTTCGGCTCCCACTCACGCAGCGCGGCGAGATCGTCCGAGAGCAGCGCAAACTGGTAGCTGGCGTTAGCCTGACGCCCGCCGACGCGGATGTCCTGCACCGCCATCAAAAACAGGTTCGCCCCCGGCTCTTTTGCCAGCTTCACCCGCAGGCGGTCAATGATCTGCTGGGCGCTTTCATGGCGCACATCGCGTGATTTAAGGGTGATGAACATCATGCCGCTGTTCACCCGCGAGCCGCCGGTAAAGCCGGTGACGTTATCCACCGCCGGATCGTCGCGGATAATCTGCATAAAGTCCTGCAATTTGCCGCGCATCGCCTGGAACGAAATGCTCTGGTCCGCCTGAATGCCGCCCATCAGTACGCCGGTATCCTGCTCCGGGAAGAAGGTTTTCGGGATCGAGATGTAGAGCCAGACGTTAAGCACGATGGTGGCGAGCAGCACTACGCCCACCAGCCGCGTGTGTTGTAATACCCATTTCAGCGAACGGCCATAGCCCTGCTGCATTGCCACCAGCAGGCGACCCACGCCACGGGTGCGGGGCTGCGTTTTGGGTTTGTGGCTTTTCAACAGCCAGCCGCACATCATCGGCGTGAGGGTAAGCGACACGGCAAGCGAGATGCCAATCGCCACCGACAGCGTCACGGCAAATTCGCGCAGCAGCCGCCCTGGCAGCCCGTCCATCAGCAGCAGCGGCAGAAAAACGGCCACCAGCGACAGGCTCATCGACAGCACCGTAAAGCCCACTTCCCGCGTGCCTTGCAGCGCTGCCTGGAGCGGTTTCATGCCCGCTTCCAGATGCCGCGAGATATTTTCCAGCACCACGATGGCGTCATCGACCACAAACCCGGTGGCAATGGTTAGCGCCATCAGCGACAGGTTATTGAGGCTAAACCCGCACAGGTACATGGCGGCGAAGGTGCCGATCAGTGACACCGGCACCGCCACCGCCGGGATCAGCGTGGCGCGACCGGATCGTAAAAACAGGAACACCACCAGGATCACCAGTGCGACGGAGATCACCAGCGTGGTTTCCACCTCTTCGAGGGAGGCGCGAATAGTCGGCGAGCGGTCCTGAGCAATCTGCAAGTCGATGGCCGCCGGGATCGTCTCCTGCAAGCCCGGCAGGCGGGCGCGAATGCTGTCGACGGTCTGAATAATATTGGCTTCCGGCAGTTTGCGGATCATCAGCAAAATCGCCGGTTTGGCGTTGGTCATCCCGGCGTTGCGCACGTCTTCTACCGAGTCGGTGACGCTGGCGACATCGCCCAGGCGCACCGCCGCGCCGTTGTTGTAGTGCACGATCAGCGGCTGATATTCGGCGGCGGTGGTGAGTTCATCGTTGGTCTGCACCTGCCAGCGGTGGGTGCTGTCTTCAATGGCCCCCTGCGGACGGCGCACGTTATTGTCGCTGATGGCGCTGCGCACATCGTCGAGGGAGACGCCCTGATTAAACAACGCCTGCGGGTTTAAGCCGACGCGCACGGCGGGCAGCGAACTGCCGCCAACGTCCACATCGCCCACGCCGTCAATCTGCGCGATGGTCTGCGCCAGCTGCGTGGAGGCGAAATCATACAGCTGGCCCTGCGAGTAGGTATCAGAGGTCAGCGTCAGGATCATGATCGGCGCGTCGGACGGGTTGGCTTTGCGATAAGTCGGACGGCTGGGCATGCCGCTTGGCAGCAGACTTTGCGCCGCGTTGATCGCCGCCTGTACGTCGCGCGCCGCGCCGTTAATGTCCCGGTCAAACTTAAATTCAAGAATAATGCGCGTGCTGCCGAGCGAGCTGGAGGAGGTCATTTCGTTGACCCCGGCAATGCGCCCCAGTGCGCGCTCCAGCGGCGTTGCCACCGACGACGCCATGGTCTCCGGCGACGCCCCCGGCAGCGAGGCGCTGACCATGATCACCGGGTAATCCACCTGCGGCAGCGGGGCGACCGGCAGCATGCGAAAGCCCAGCACGCCGCACAGGGTGATCGCCAGCGAAAGTAAAATAGTGGCGACCGGGCGGTAAATGAAGAGGGCGAAGAACTTCACTTACGCCTCCTCGTGATGACGCGGGAAGCGGTGGCGAATCGACAGCGCCAGCCGGTCAAACAGCAGGTAAATCACCGGCGTGGTGAACAGCGTAAGCACCTGGCTGACCAGCAGACCACCGACCATGCCGATCCCCAGCGGGCGACGCAGTTCCGCGCCCACGCCGGTGCTTAACATCAGCGGCAGCGCGCCGAGCAGCGCCGCCAGCGTGGTCATCAGGATCGGACGAAAACGCAGCAGGCACGCCTGGTAAATCGCCTCGCGGGGAGACATGCCCTGTTCGCGCTCGGCGGCAAGGGCAAAGTCGATCATCATGATGGCGTTTTTCTTGACGATGCCAATCAGCAAAATAATGCCGATGATGGCGATGACGTCGAGCTGCGCCCCCGCCAGCATCAGCGCCATTAAGGCCCCGACCCCTGCGGTGGGCAGCGTGGAGAGGATAGTGATCGGGTGAATAAAGCTCTCATAGAGCACGCCGAGCACGATATACATCGCCACCACGGCGGCGACAATCAGCCACACGGTGCTGCCGAGCGCATCCTGGAACGCCAGCGAACTGCCCTGGAACTGGGTGGTGATATCCGTCGGGAAGCTGATGGTTTTTTCGGTGTCTTTGATGGCCTGTACCGCCTCGCCCAGCGAGTAGCCGTCCGGCACGTTAAACGAAATGGTGGTGGCCGGGAACTGATCGAGATGGTTAATCGACAGCGGTGTGTAGCGCTGTTCGGTTTTGGCAATCGCGCTTAACGGCACTACGCCGCCGTCGCGGCTGGTAAGGCGAATGGTATCGAGCGCCGCCATGCCTGGCGTGTTGTCGGTGTTGTGCTCCAGTACCACCCGGTACTGATTCGCCTGGGTATAAATCGTGGAGATCAGGCGCTGACCGAAGGCGTTATACAGGGCGTTGTCCACGTCGGACATCGTAATGCCTAAGCGGCTGGCGCTGTCGCGATCGACGTTAACGTAAGCCGCGAGGCCCTGGTCCTGCCAGTCGCTGCTGACGTCGGCAAGCTGTGGCTGCGCCTGTAATTTGCTCATCAGTTGCGGCACCCAGGTGCTGAGCGCCTCAAGCGTTGTGGCCTGCAAGGTAAACTGATACTGCGTGCGGCTGACGGTGGTGTCGATGGTCAGATCCTGCGTCGGTTGCAGGTACAGCGCCACGCCGGGCACCTTCGCCACCGCGCTTTGCAGACGCTCAATTACCGCTGGCACGCGGTCGTCACGATCGCTGAGCGGCTTGAGGTTAATCTGCAACCGCGCGCTGTTGAGCGACGGGTTGGTGCCGTCCACGCCGACGTAAGCGGTGAGGCTTTCCACCGCCGGATCCTTGAGCACAATGTCGCTGACCTGCCGCTGGCGCTGCGCCATACTGGCGAACGACGCCGACTGCGGAGCCTGAAGCGTCCCCTGAATAATGCCGTTGTCCTGCACCGGGAAGAAGCCTTTGGGCATCATCACCCACAGCAGCACCGACAGCAGCAGGGTGGTGAAGGTCACACTCAGCGTCAGCCACGGATGGTTAAGCACCTTCGCCAGCCCGCGACCGTAGGCGGCAATCACCCGCTCAAAAAAGCGTTCAGAGGCGCGGGAGAAGCGGTTTTGCTTACGCAGCGATTCGGCGCTGAGCATACGGGCGCACATCATGGGCGTCAGCGTCAGCGAGACAAACGCTGAAATTAGGATCGCCACCGCCAGCGTCACCGCAAACTCACGGAACAGACGCCCGACGATATCGCCCATAAACAGCAGCGGGATCAGTACCGCAATCAGCGAGAAGGTCAGCGAGATGATGGTAAAACCGATTTCGCCCGCGCCTTTCAGCGCTGCGGCCAGCGGTTTTTCGCCCTTCTCGATATAGCGTGAGATGTTCTCAATGACCACAATTGCGTCATCTACCACAAACCCGGTGGCGATGGTCAGGGCCATCAGCGTCAGGTTGTTGATGGAAAAATCGAGGAACACCATCACCGCAAAGGTGCCGACCAGCGACAGCGGAACGGCGACGCCGGGGATAATGGTCGCCGGAACGTTGCGTAAGAACAGATAGATAATCATCACCACCAGCGCGATCGCCAGCATCAGCTCAAACTGCGTGTCGGTGACGGAAGCGCGAATGTTGGTGGTGCGATCCGAAAGCACTTTCACCTCTACCGATTTCGGCAGGGTGTCGGTGAGCTTCGGCAGCATGGCGCGAATGCTGTCGGCGGTCTCAAGGATGTTGGCCCCCGGCTGACGCTGCACGTTCATCACGATCGCCTGCTGCTGGTTGGCCCACGCCCCAAGCCAGCGGTTTTCGGCACCCTGTTCAATGGTGGCGACATCCCCTAAGCGGATCGGCGCGCCGTTTTGATAAGCGATAATCAGTTGGCGGTACTCTTCGGCGGACTGCATCTGATCGTTGGCCGAGAGCGTTACCGCCCGCGTCGGGCCATCGAGACTGCCTTTCGCCGAGTTGACGTTGGCGCTGGTAATGGCGGTGCGGATGGTTTCACTGGTGAGGCCGAGCGCGGCAATGGCCTGTGCGTTGAGCTTCACGCGCACGGCAGGGCGCTGACCGCCCGCCAGCGTCACCAGCCCGACGCCGGAGACCTGCGAGATTTTCTGGGCAACGCGGGTCTCGACCATGTCTTCAACCTGGGTCATCGGCATGGCGCTTGAGGTCACCGCCAGCGTCATGATCGGCGGATCCGCCGGATTCACCTTGTTGTAGACCGGCGGGTTAGGCAGGTCGTCCGGCAGCAGATTGGTGGCAGCGTTGATCGCCGCCTGCACTTCCTGCTCGGCGACGTCAAGAGGCAGCGTCAGCTGGAATTGCAGCGTGACCACCGATGCGCCACCGGAGCTTTGCGACGACATCTGTTTTAAGCCGGACATCTGCCCGAACTGGCGCTCAAGCGGGGCGGTCACCGCCGAGGTCATGACGTCAGGACTGGCACCGGGGTAGAGTGTGACCACCTGAATGGTGGGGTAATCCACTTCCGGCAGCGCCGAGACCGGCAGGAAGCGGTAACCGATGATCCCCGCCAGCAGGATCGCCACCATCAATAGCGTGGTGGCAACCGGGCGCAGAATAAACAGGCGGGACGGGCCGCCGGTGGCGCTGGGCGGTAAGACCTGCATCAGGATTTCGCTCCCTGCGCGTCAACCACTTCCACTTTCGCGCCTTCGGTCAGGCGGTCGATACCGTCCGTGACCACGCGATCGCCTGCGGAAAGCCCGGCGGCAATCACCACTTTCTGGCTGTCCTGAATACCCGGCGTGACCGTGTGTTTACTGACTTTATTTTGATCGTTAAGCACCCAGACGAAGTTGCCTTCGTTGCCCATTTGCAGGGCCGCCGCCGGGATCACTACCGCATTTTGCTCGGTATCCACCAGCATACGGGCGTTGATGAACTGGTTGGGGAACAGCGCATCGTCATCGTTGGTGAAGCGCGCTTTCAGCTTGATGGTGCCGGTGGTGGCGTCAATCTGGTTATCGAGGCTCAGCAGTGAACCGCTGCTCAGCTTCTGCTTGTTGGTACGGTCCCAGGCGTCAACGCTGAGCGTCTGGCCTGCTTTCTGCGCCTTTACCACCGTGGCGATGTCGCTTTCCGGCAGCGTGAAGACCAGATCGATGGGGTGGGTCTGGGTCAGCACCACAATGCCGGTGGTGTCGCCGCTGGAAATCTGGTTGCCGATGTCAACCTGCTTTAAGCCCACGCGACCGTCAATCGGGGCGGTGATGCGGCTCCAGTTCAACTGCAACTGCGCGCTGGCGACGGCGGCTTCGTCGGCTTTTACCGTGCCGTTACTTTCGCTCACCAGCGCCTGTTGGGCGTCCAGCTCCTGGCGGGAGACGAGATTGGTTTTCACCAATTGCTGATAGCGGGCCAGATCCCGCCGCGCATTGGCAAGCGTGGCGTTGTCTTTCGCCAGCTGACCCTGCGCCTGAGCGAGGGCGACCTTAAACTGGCTGGGATCGATTTCGGCCAGCAGATCACCGGCTTTCACCTGCTGACCCTCCTGGAAGTGGATCGCCATGAGCTGCCCGTCCACGCGGCTGCGCATGGTGACGGTGTTGGCAGCGGTGACGGTGCCAAGGCCTGAGAGGTAACGCGGGACGGATTCGTGGGTGGCAGTGGCGGCCTGAACCGGTGCGAGTGAAGGGCCACCGTGCGCGCCCATGCCGCGGCGTCCACCGCCGCTGGCCTGGCGCTGCGGATGCTCAGAGGCCCCTGCGGCAGGCGTTGCACTGCGACTATGCCAGAACCAGGCAGCGGCAAGTCCGGCAATCACCAGGCCTGCGAGGATAAACCAACGGGTATTATTACGGCCTTTCATCGTTATACGTATCTCGTCCTGAAACATTGAGCAGAATGATACTAGTTTAGTAACGCTATGCCGCAGAAAAATGGAGGAAATATGAAAGACCGTATGGAATCGTCTGAGTATGGTGCTCTTTATGCCGGGGGGAGGCTGCGCCTGACCTGGCCTACGGTTCAGTGATGTTGTAGGCCGGGTAAGCGAAGCGCCACCCGGCGTAATGGCACTAGCTAAACACCACCTGCGCCCAGCGCGCCAGACCGGCGGTGACGGAACCGAAATCATCGCCACCGGCAATGGGTATGCCCGGCAGCTTATCGGCCAGCGCTTTTTTGATCAGCGGCGAGCGGGCGCTGCCGCCGGTCAGGTAAATCACATCCGGTGTTTCATTGCTGCCGTCGAGCGCCAGCTGCACCTGCTCCAGAATACGCGCCAGCGGCTGATTCAGCGCCGCTTCCAGCCCGTCCTGGGAGATAGACGTCGCCAGCGCGTCACTGATAAACGGCAGATCCGCACTGACCTCGGCCTTTTCCGAAAGCGCAATTTTGCTCTCTTCGGCGCTGCGTACCAGGCGATAGCTCAGACGCTGACGCCAAACTTTCGCCAGCAGGGCCACTTTGTCGCCGTCGCGGGCGTCGCGCACCAGATCGTTTAACAGTCGGCCATTAGCAGTGCTGTAAAAATCGCTCTGGGCAGGCACATCGTTGATGGCGACCGCGTTCCACCACGGCAGGATCGGCAACGCAATACCTTTCTCCGTTTGCCCGCCCATGCCGAGCAGCGGCATCAGGTGTTTAAACGCCACCGCGATGTCGAGATCGTTCCCGCCAATGCGGCAGCCGCTGTGGCCCAACAGACTGCTGTCGCGGTCACGACGGTGATGCCAGTCAGGCCCCATCAGCAGCAGGGAACAGTCGGTTGTCCCGCCGCCGATATCCACCACCAGCACGCGTTTTTCCTCGCTGAGCGTGGCTTCAAAATCCAGGCCCGCCGCCACCGGCTCATACTGGAACACCACATCACGGAATCCCGCACGCTGCGCAGCACGCGCAAGAATGCCCTGCGCCTGGGCGTTAGCCTCATCGCCGCCCAGCCCCTGAAAGTTAATCGGGCGGCCAATCACCGCCTGATCGATGGTTTCTGGCAGTTGCGTTTGCGCCTGTTTACGGATGTGCAGCATCATCGCGCACACCAGATCTTCAAACAGGGCAATTTGCTGCGGTTTCAGGCCGCTGGCCCCGAGAAAGGACTTCGGCGATTTAACGAAGTACACCTCTTCCGGATCTTTCACATACTCATGCAGCGAACTCAGGCCAAACTGTACGCTGTTAGCCAGTACGTCGATATCTTCGTCACGGTTGTAGTTCATCGCCCGGCGCAGCAGCGCCTGGGTTTCCCCACCGGTCGCCGGAACGCTGTGATGGCGATGCAGCCACTCGCTCACCGCTTCACGCGTTGGGGCGCAAAGCATTGACGGTAGCAGCGCGCTGTTATTTTCCATTTTAAGAAGCTGCGGTAAACCGTCGCGCATCACCGCAACGGAGCAGTTGGCGGTGCCATAGTCAAAACCAATAAACATGTGAATTCCCCATGCCGGTGAAGAAGGGGGGCGACTTTAGCGGAATGGAATTTGAAAGCAAAGCAAAAAGTGTCATTGCCGTTTATGCTGGGAAATAAAAGAACAGGAGAGATTATGTACACACTAACCTGGCGGCCGCCGTACGACTGGTCATGGATGCTGGGATTTTTGCGCGCGCGTGCGGTGGCGGGCGTGGAGGCGGTGAGCGAGGGGCGCTATGTGCGCAGCTTGGCGCTCGGCGAGCATCGCGGGGTTATCACCGTTGAACCGGATGAAACGCGCGGTGAGCTGCGCGTGATGTTAAGCGACGGGCTGCTGCCCGTGGCGGACGAGTGCCTGCGGCGGGTGAGCCGCCTGTTTGATTTAGCCTGCGATCCTGGCCCCATTCTGGCGGCGCTGGGTGAGCTCGGCGCGGCCAGACCGGGGCTGCGTCTGCCGGGATCCGTGGATGCCTTTGAGCAGGGCGTGCGGGCGATATTAGGCCAGTTGGTCAGCGTTGCGATGGCGGCAAAGCTGACGGCAAAAGTGGCGCAGGCCTACGGTGAACCCCTTGATGGCGCGCCGGGGTTTCTTTGTTTTCCTACTGCGCAAGCAATCGCCGGTGCCGATCCCGGGGCGCTAAAAGCGCTCGGGATGCCGCTTAAGCGCGCCGGGGCGCTGATCTACTTCGCACAGGCGACGCTAAACGGTACCTTCCCGTTGAGCGCGCCCGCCGATGTGGCGCAGGGCGTAACCGCGTTACAGACCTTTCCGGGGATTGGGCGCTGGACGGCGAACTATCTGGCGCTGCGCGGCTGGCAGGCGAAGGACGTTTTCCTGCCGGATGACTATCTTATCAAGCAGCGTTTTCACGGCATGACGCCAGCGCGCATTCGCCAGTACGCCACGCGCTGGCAGCCCTGGCGCTCTTACGCGCTGCTGCATATCTGGTATACCGATGGCTGGCAGCCGTCAGTTGATGGCGAAGAAGCTGGTATTAAGGATCAGATCTAACGGCTGCGGCTGCGAAATGGTGTCGCCGTAAATATAGTCAATGCCGATGCCGGAGAGCGTGTCCATCATCATCGGCTGGTGGGTCGGCCCGGCAATGCTTTTTAATCCGAGGCGCTGGGCGTGACCCTGAATAATGGTCACCATCATTTCATCCATCAGGTTACCGTGCACGTTGGTGACCAGCTCCTGCTCAAGCAGCACGTAATCCGCCATATGCGGCGACAGGTGGTTGAAGAT
This sequence comes from uncultured Enterobacter sp., assembly GCA_963521185.1. Taxonomy (GTDB): domain Bacteria; phylum Pseudomonadota; class Gammaproteobacteria; order Enterobacterales; family Enterobacteriaceae; genus Enterobacter_D. The sequence continues at coordinate 125,835 of CAUQTV010000001.1, forward strand.
CTCCAGATCGCGGCCAACATGGCTGAGGATGATGCGACAGCCCGCATGACGCAGTTTTTGCAGGCCTTCGCCAATGCTGGCGTCGGCGCGCAGCAGCGTATCGGCATGGATCACAAAATGCAGTAAACGCCCCGGCATTTTGCTCTGCTCCAGCATGTCGAGCAGCTCGTTAATCAGACGGGTACTCGACAAACCGGGACTTGAAAGCGGCAGCGCCACGCTCAGGCCTTTGCGGGCGATGGCGGCTGCGCTGTTACGGAAGAACTCCTGCAAGACGCGACGGTCAAGGGCGCGAATCAGTTCCGGCTCGGTCAGTCCCGCGCGGAACGCATGTTCTTCCATGACCTCGCCTTCGCTGGTCCACAGGCGCAGCGACAACAGCCAGAAGCTGCACGTTTCCGGAATACGCGGTGAGGCGACGCCACGGGCAATGATCAGCAACGGGTTCTCGTTGATCATCCGCGTTTGCTCTTCCACCGACATCAGATTGCGGCTCGGGTGAATGCTGTCCTGCTGCGGCTCATAGACCGTTACCACGCCGCGCCCGTTGTTTTTGGAGGCGTAGCAGGCGATGTCAGCCTGTGACATGACTTCGGACGCCTGATAGTTGGTCTCGTCAATCAGGGTGATCCCGGCGCTGGCACCGATGCGGTGCAGTCGTCCTTCCCACGTGAAGTGGTAATCATTAATGGCGTGGATCAGACGACCGGAGATGTAGCGGGCGCTCTCAATGTTGCAGTCCGGCAGCAGCAGGCCAAACTCATCGCCGCCGAGGCGCGCGAGGATATCGGTCGCGCGCAGCATACCGAGCATTAATGACGACAGCTCCCGAAGCAGAGCGTCACCGGCCGCATGCCCGGCAGAGTCGTTCACCGCTTTAAAGCGATCGAGATCGATATAAACCAGCGCATGGCGCTGATGCGTCTCCTGCACGGTTTGCAGCAGGCGTTTGAGGTGATTTTCAAAACTGACGCGGTTTGCCAGATGCGTCAGCGCATCGTGCGAGGCGCTGTAGCTCAGCTGACGCAGCATTTTGCGGGATTCGGTCACGTCCTGGATCACCAGCACGAAGCCAATGTTTTGCCCGTCAAGCGTGCTGAGCGGGGTGACGCTGTAGTGAATGTCGTAGGTGCCGCCGTTACGACAGTGCAGGACCACGTCCTGTTCAATGGCCGAGCGAGACATATCACCGCTGTGAATATTTTCCATCAGCGGGCCATTGTCGCCAAAGGTAATGCGCAGCACGCTCAGCAGCGGCTGCGTCATCGCATGCTCCTGCGGCCAGCCGCTCATTTTCTCCGCCACCGGGTTCATAAAGGTGACGTTCATGTCGACGTCGGTACAGAGCACCGCTTCGCCGATGGAATCAAGCGTGATGTGCAAACGCTCTTTTTCCTGAAACAGCGCTTCGTTCAACTGCTTGACTTCGGTCATGTCCATGTTGATGCCGAGCAGACGTTCCACTTCACCGTTTTTATTCAACACCCGGTTGGCGAGGGTACGAATATGGCGCACCCCCTCTTTGACATGAATACGAAACTCCAGCTTGAAGGCCACGCGGGCCACCAGCGAGTCGCGAATGGTCTTTTCGGTCTGGGCTTTGTCTTCCGGCACCACGCAGTCGTACCAGAGTTGCCAGGTGGGCTTCACATGCGGCGGCACTTCGTACAGCTCGAACATGCGTTTGTCCCAGCTGATAATGTCCGGTTCGAGTTCCCACTCCCAGATGCCAATCCCGCCCGCTTCGTTAGCGAGGGTGATGCGCTCCATAAGCCGCTTGTTGACCCATTCGGTCTGTTTGAGGTCGTTGATATCTTCAATCTGTGAGATGAAGTAGAGCGGGGTGCCGTCGCCGTGACGCACCAGCGACACCGCCAGCAGCGCCCACACCACATCGCCGTTGCGCGTGTAGTAGCGTTTTTCCATCGAGTAGCTGTTGATGTCGCCGCGTACCAGCATTTCAAGCTGTTCCAGATCGGTGTTGAGATCCTCAGGCCAGGTCAGCTGTTGGAAGGTCAGCGAGCGCAGCTCTTCTTGCGTATAGCCGAGGAATTGACACAGCGCCTTGTTCGCCTGTAGCCACTGCCCCTCGGTGCCCACCAGCGCCATACCAATCGCGGAATACTCCATGGCGTTACGAAAACGCGCCTCGCTCTCGGTGATGTGCTTGCGCTCGGTGCGAAACGCGTACATCACCATGGTCATCACGTTCGCGGGCAGCAGCATCATCATAAACGGCAGCCACGGCGCATTGAGCATGGCAACGGTGTGGTTCGCGTTCAGCTCAACAGGGTTTACCGCCATCATCAGCGATACCATCATGATGGTGACGAGGAAAATCAAAAAGGCTTCGAGGCGCGGCAGGCGCACGGCGCTCCACATCAGCAGCACAATGACGGCGGTGAAGGGCCACGGCAGATAGACCATCGACAGCCAGCTCAGTAGCAGCGTCACCGCCAGCGTCAGCAGCGTTTCCAGCAGCAGTTGTGGTTTGCGGTGGCGCAGCAGGTAGTGCAGCTTAAACAGCAGGCCCAGCGGGATCAGCGCCATCGCGCCGATGGATTCTGACAGCACCCACAGCAGGAAAGCGCGCAGCGGATTGTCGTTCTCCACCAGAAGATAGACCAGCGCGCCACCCAGCAGCGGCGGGATCACGGCGCTGCCAATGGTGAGTCTTATCCAGTCGCTTAAATTTTGTAATGGATTATACAACGGCAGCATTTTACGCAGCAGCACCGCGCCGGTCAGCGCTTCAATGATGTTGATGCCGGTATACCAAAGATTAATGTCACTGACCGGGAACAGCAGCAGTGAAGCACCGACGCTGCCCATCGAACAGGCAATAGCAATGCCCGGCCACAGGCGTCCCGCATGGCGATAAAACGCCACCATCATGATTGAGGTGGGGAACCACAGCGGCGCGAGAATAGTGCCAAAGCGGGTCAGCTCAAGGGAAAACAGGGTAAAGATGAATGTCACCAGCCCTAAACTGACGAGGCGCAGTAAAGGATTCGGGGTGGTAACCAAAACGCGCTGGTATTGTTTATTCATTACCGCTTTATCCGCTGACCCTGTGCCGCCAGGAGCAAATGCCGGGCGAGTTAAAATTGAAATTCGGATTATGCTAGTACAAACAATTTACAATTCCTATGGTGACTGCTCATAATTTGACATCATAGTGTTATTAATTACTTACTCTGCGAAAATTTGTTACGCAGCGCGTTAAAAGTGAACGTTTAAATTTGCGTAAGGGCCATTTATCCCTTTATCAAACTCCGTTCGCATCCTTGACCTATTCGACTGGTATCACGACGCCGAAGTCCCTATAATTGCCGCGTTTGACGCGCAAGCGTCGCCCTTCCTTTACATCCAGGTTAATCAGGTCGCAAAATTTATGACTGATAAGTCTCATCAGTGCGTCATCATCGGTATTGCCGGCGCATCGGCTTCAGGTAAAAGTCTCATTGCCAGTACGCTGTACCGCGAGCTGCGCGAACAGGTTGGTGATGAGCATATTGGCGTCATCCCGGAAGACAGTTATTACAAAGATCAAAGCCATCTGTCCATGGAAGAACGTGTTAAAACGAACTATGACCATCCGAGCGCAATGGATCACAGCCTGCTGTTCCAGCATTTGCAGACGCTGAAAAGCGGCACGCCGATTGAACTGCCGGTCTATAGCTACGTTGAACATACCCGCACGCAGGAAACCATCCACATTCAGCCGAAGAAAGTCATCATCCTAGAAGGGATTTTGCTACTGACCGACGCCCGTCTGCGTGACGCGATGAACTTCTCTATTTTCGTCGATACGCCGCTGGATATTTGCCTGATGCGCCGCATTAAGCGCGATGTCAACGAACGCGGGCGCTCCATGGATTCGGTTATGGCACAGTATCAAAAAACTGTGCGCCCAATGTTCCTGCAATTTATTGAGCCGTCAAAACAGTACGCCGACATCATTGTGCCGCGCGGTGGCAAGAACCGTATTGCGATCGACATCCTGAAAGCCAAAATCAGTCAATTCTTTGAATAGTAAGATTTTGAATAACGCGCCCAAATTGTGTACCGTTCAACGATAACATGATTTCCCCCGGTGAGAACGCTCTCCGGGGTATGCAGCATTTAAGGAGATAACGCATGCGTCTGTGCGATCGAGATATTGAAGCCTGGCTGGACGATGGCCGCCTGGCCATCACCCCGCGCCCACCCGTTGAACGTATTAACGGTGCGACGGTGGACGTGCGCCTCGGCAATAAATTCCGTACCTTCCGTGGCCACACCGCCGCGTTTATCGATCTCAGCGGGCCGAAAGATGAAGTCAGCGCCGCGCTCGACCGTGTGATGAGCGATGAAATTGTGCTGCCGGAAGGCGATGCGTTCTATTTACACCCAGGTGAACTGGCGCTGGCGGTAACCCTGGAATCCGTCACGCTGCCCGCAGACCTTGTCGGCTGGCTGGATGGACGCTCCTCGCTGGCACGTCTGGGCTTAATGGTGCACGTCACCGCGCACCGTATCGATCCCGGCTGGGCTGGCTGTATCGTGCTGGAGTTCTACAATTCAGGCAAGCTGCCGCTGGCGCTGCGCCCTGGAATGCTCATTGGCGCGCTGAGCTTTGAACCGCTCTCCGGCCCGGCAGCGCGACCTTATAACCGCCGTGAAGACGCGAAATATCGCGATCAGCAGGGCGCGGTCGCCAGTCGTATTGATAAAGATTGAGTGAGTCTTACTCTCTGAGGATGCCATGAGAAGAGTTTTAACCACGCTGATGATTTTGCTCGTCGTGCTTGTTGCCGGCATTTCTGCGTTGGTGCTGCTGGTGAACCCCAACGACTTCCGTGCCTATATGGTGCAGCAGGTTGAGGCGCGCAGCGGTTACCAGTTAAAACTCGACGAACCGCTGCGCTGGCACGTCTGGCCGCAGCTGAGCATTCTTTCCGGGCGCATGTCGCTGACGGCACCAGGGGCATCAACGCCGCTGGTCACCGCCTCGAATATGCGCCTTGACGTTGAATTGTGGCCGCTGCTTTCCCACCAGCTTCACGTTAAGCAGGTGATGCTAAAAGGGGCGGTGATTCAACTCACGCCGCAGACAGAAGCCGCCGCGCGCCCCGATGCGCCGGTTGCGCCGAACGCCAATTCTCTGCCGCAGACGGATAGCGATAAGGGCTGGTCATACGCCATCTCCCGCCTGCAAGTGGCAGACAGCGTGCTGGTGTTCCAGCACGAAGACGAAGAGCAGGTCACCGTGCGTGACATTCGCCTGAACATGGAACAGGACGCGTCCTATCAGGCGAAAGTGGCGTTCTCCGGGCGCATCAACCGTAACCAGCGCGATCTGACGCTGGCGATGAAAGCCAGCATCAACGCGGCGGATTATCCGCATACGCTCAATGCCACGTTTGAGCAGTTTGACTGGCAGCTCAAAGGCGGCGATATCGCCCCGCAGGGCATTACCGGCACGGCGAACCTGAAGGCGCAGTGGCAGGAAACACAGAAACGCCTTTCGTTTAGCGATCTGGTGCTCACCGCCAACGACACGACCCTGCACGGGCAGGGGAGCGTGGTACTCGACGACAAACCGGCATGGGCGCTGGATTTGCAGTTTGAAACGCTCAACCTTGAAAATCTGTTCGGCATGACCGCGTCGGCCGCGACCCCTGAATCCGACCAGAAGGGGCAGACCCAGGCCAAACTGCCGCGTCCGGTGATCGCCCGCGACAGCGGTGAACCCGAATATGACAGCCTGCGCGGTTTCTCCGCCCAGTTAGCGTTGAGTGCAAAACATGTGCGCTGGCGCGGCATGGATTTCAGTGACGTCAGCAGCCAGATGACCAATGAACAGGGCTTACTGACCCTTTCCACGTTGCAGGGCAAACTGGGCAACGGGCAAATCGCACTGCCGGGCGAGCTGGACGTGCGCGGGAAGACGCCGAAAAGCACCTTCCAGCCTAAGCTCGATAACGTTGAGATTGGCACCATCCTGAAAGCCTTTAACTACCCGATTGCGCTGACCGGCACGCTGTCGCTGGCCGGGGATTTCTCCGGCGATCAAATCGACGCTGAAGCGTTCCGCCGTAGCTGGCAGGGTGATGCGCAGGTTGATCTGACGAACACCCGCATGGAAGGGCTGAACTTCCAGCAGCTTATCCAGCAGGCCGTGGCGCGCAGCAATGATGGCGTGAAGGTGCAGCAGGATTACGACAACACCACCCGTCTGGATGCGCTGAGCACCGCGCTGTCGCTGGATCACGGGCAGATCGCCCTTGATGAGATGCAGGGCAGTTCCGCGCTGTTGTCCCTTACCGGCAAAGGCTCGCTCGATCTGCTTAAAGAGCTGTGCGACATGCACTTTAACGTGCGCGTCCTGTCGGGCTGGAACGGTGGCGACAGTCAGCTTATCGCCTTCCTGCAAAACACGCCGGTACCGCTGAGCGTTTACGGCAAGTGGCAGGCGCTGAACTACAGTCTGAAAGTGGATCAGGTTATGCGTGAGCATCTGCAAAACGAGGCTAAAAACCGCCTGAAGGACTGGGCCGAACGCAACAAAAACAGCAAATACAACGATGATGTGAAGAAGCTGCTGAAGAAGATGTAAGCCGTGCTGGTCACTGATATCCCCTCTCCCGGCGGGAGAGGGGTAGGGTGAGGGGGAAAATCTTACACCTCGTAATCCAAATCCTCTGCCGTTTGCAGCGGCACAATCTGTACCTTCTGCACGCGGTGGCTCTCAACCTGCACGGTTCTTAACAGAAACTCCCCCACCTGAACCTCTTCACCCTCTTTGGGAATGCGCTGTAAATACTCCATCAGCAAGCCAGCGATGGTGTGGTATTCACGTTTGTCATCCAATGGCAGGGCAACATACTGCACCAGATCTTCTAACGGCATATGACCGTTGGCCGTCCAGCTTCCGTCAGCGTTTTTCTGAATGTCGTGGCGGGCGTCGATCTCTTCCACTTCGTTTGGCAGATTACCGGCGATGGTTTCCATCACATCACTGAGCGTCACAATCCCTTCCACAGAACCAAATTCATCCACCACAAAGGCAAAGTGCGTGCGGGCGTTGCGGAACTGTTCCAGCGCCTGTAACAGCGGCAAACCCTCAGGGAACACCAGCGGCTGACGCACCAGCACGTTAAGATCGAGTGGCTCACCGCGCAGCGACTGCGCAAGCAGATCCAGAATATGCACCACGCCGAGCAAATCCTCGTGGCTGTCCCCGCCGGTCACTACCACGCGCGTATGCTGATTTTTGTCCAGCAGGGCGCGGATCTCCTCTTCGGGGGCGGTCAGATCGATGTGCTCAATATCATGGCGCGAGGTCATAATGCTGCTGACCGTGCGCTGATTCAAATTCAGCACCCGTTCAATCATCAGTCTTTCCTGGGTGTTGAAGATTGGCGTGTTGCCGCTGTCAGCGAGCATCGACGCGGTTTCCACGTCCAGCTCCGCGTCTTCTTTACGCCCGCTTAGCAGACGCATCACCGCTTCCGTGGTGCGCTGGCGCAGCGTGTTGTCGGCAAACAGAAAGCGGCGGCGATTAAAAATAGCCAGCTGGTTCAGCGACTCAATCATCACCGAGAAGCCAATCGCGGCGTACAGATAGCCTTTTGGAATATGGAAGCCAAAGCCATCGGCGATCAGGCTAAAGCCAATCATCAGCAGGAAGCTGAGACAGAGGATCACGATGGTCGGATGATTGTTCACAAAGCGGGTCAGCGCTTTGCTGGCGAGCAGCATCAGCGAAATGGCGATGATCACGGCGGCCATCATTACCGCAAGGTGATCGACCATGCCGACGGCGGTAATCACGGAATCCAGTGAGAACACCGCGTCGAGGATCACAATTTGCGTCACCACCGCCCAAAATTTTGCCCCGCGCCGCTGGGTGGGATTATCGCTGTCTTTGCCTTCGAGCCGCTCATTAAGCTCGACCGTTGCCTTAAACAGCAGGAACAGCCCGCCGAACAGCATGATCAAATCGCGGGCGCTGAAACTCAAACCCCGAACGGTAAATAACGGATTGGTGAGCGTCACCAGCCAGGAGATGGAGGCCAGCAGCAGCAGGCGCATAAGCATGGCGAGGATTAAACCCGTGACGCGCGCGCGGTCACGCTGGGAGGGGGGGAGTTTCTCCGCCAGTATCGCGATAAAGACCAGGTTATCAATGCCGAGCACGAGTTCGATAACGACGAGGGTAAACAACCCGGCCCAGATTGATGGATCGGCAATCCATTCCATAGTGATTCAAGTACCTTGTGTAATATGACAATTGTCATGTTTCGATCATGGGTAAAGCTGCGCTAAATTGCAATATCAGCCTGCGATTTCTCCGAATAATCGCAGGTCGCAAAACGATATATGCAGAAGGTATCCTTATTGTTACTGTGATTAATTGCCGCTTTCAGTTATGTCTGGAAATTAGGAATTATCGCATACGTAAAGCTATATATAGATTTTGTCAACATGAAGGAATTCCTAAAAGTTGGAAAATTTGCGCTTAATATTATTCTTAAAAAGATGTTTTCAGGAGTAAGTTACCTTGCCTGCTATTCCGTTAACTGCAACAATTCCTCCAGCGTGATTGAAGTCATCCGCAGATGTTATTTTTATTACGTTTTCTCTGTGCCAAAAAGTAAGTTGTTAAACCAGTCGCAAAGCACGTTCTAAACCTTTTTCCACTGGCTTTTTGTCTGCGTTGTTCTTTTTCTCGTCAGGCAAGGTAAAAAGTGTTCATATCAATAACTTATTGTTTAATCAGTGAATTGGTAACTGAAAGCCAGGGGCGGTAGCGTGCCTGAGTGGGTACGCCGCGATCCCGGTTATTCTGTCAACACAATGCGTTTGAATAAGCTCTTTTTAGGACTGATGCCAGTTATATTTAGCCGCGATTAACTGCATTCTAAATGTGAACAGGCTAAGCGCTTATTAAAACCGCACAGGATAATTACTCTGCCAAAGTGATAAATAATCAATGATGAAATCCAAAATGAAATTGATGCCATTATTGGTGTCTGTGACCTTGATGAGTGGTTGCACCGTTTTCCCCGGCAGCAATATGTCGACCATGGGTAAGGACGTGATTAAACAGCAAGATGCTGATTTCGACCTTGACCGCATGGTGAATGTTTATCCTTTGACACCCCGACTGGTCGAGCAGTTACGTCCACGTCCCAATGTCGCCCAACCGAATGTCTCTTTAGATCAGGAAATCTCCGGCTACGAGTATCGCGTAGGGCCGGGCGATGTGCTGAGCGTGACCGTCTGGGATCACCCGGAATTAACCACCCCCGCCGGACAATATCGCAGCTCCAGCGACACCGGTAACTGGGTGCAGCCCGACGGCACGATGTTCTACCCCTACATTGGCCGCGTGCACGTGGTGGGCAAAACGCTCGCAGAAATCCGTAGTGATATTACCGGCCGTTTAGCGCAGTACATCGCTGATCCGCAGGTGGACGTTAATATCGCCGCGTTCCGTTCGCAAAAAGCTTACGTCTCCGGCCAGGTGAATAAGTCCGGCCAGCAGGCGATCACCAACGTGCCGCTGACGGTACTGGATGCGGTGAACGCCGCCGGTGGTCTGACGGATACCGCTGACTGGCGCAATGTGGTGCTGACCCACAACGGTCAGGAGCAACGTATTTCCCTCCAGGCGTTAATGCAAAACGGCGACCTGAGTCAGAACCGCCTGCTCTATCCCGGCGATATTTTATTCGTCCCACGTAATGACGATCTGAAAGTGTTCGTGATGGGCGAAGTGAAAAAACAGAGCACCCTCAAAATGGACTTCAGCGGCATGACGCTGACCGAAGCACTGGGCCAGGCGGAAGGTATCGATCTGAATACGTCTAACGCCAGCGGCATCTTCGTGATCCGTCCGCTGAAAGGGCAGGGTGGTCGCGGCGGCAAGATTGCCAATATCTACCAGCTCGATATGTCTGATGCGACGTCGCTGGTGATGGCGACGGAATTCCGCCTCCAGCCGTATGACGTGGTGTATGTCACCACCGCACCGGTTGCCCGTTGGAACCGCCTTATCAACCAGCTGTTGCCGACCATCAGTGGCGTTCGCTACATGACCGACACGGCCAGCGACTTACGTAACTGGGAATAAGCGATGTTTAAAAAAATCCTGGTGGTTTGTGTGGGCAACATCTGCCGTTCGCCCACGGCTGAGCGGTTGTTAAAAACCTATCAGCCCGATCTGACCGTCGCCTCGGCAGGACTGGGGGCGCTGGTAGGTAAAGGGGCGGATGCCAGTGCGGCAAGCGTTGCTGCCACGCATGACATCTCACTGGCGGGCCACAGCGCCCGTCAGATTTCCGCACGCATGTGCCGGGAATATGACCTGATTCTGGTGATGGAAAAACGTCATATTGCCGCGCTGTGTGAAATTGCACCGGAAATGCGCGGCAAGGTGATGCTGTTTGGTCACTGGGATAACGAGCGTGAAATTCCCGATCCGTACCGCAAAAGCCGTGACGCCTTTGAAGCCGTTTACACCTTACTCGACAGGTCTGCCCGCCAGTGGGCGCAGGCATTGAACGTTCAGCAGGGATAACAATGACAGAGAAAAACCATCATTCTGCTGCTCCCCAGACGGGCAGCGATGAAATCGATATTGGCCGCCTCCTGGGAACGGTGATCGAAGCGCGCTGGTGGGTGCTCGGCATCACGGCGGTCTTTGCCCTCGGGGCGATTGTTTATACCCTGTTCGCCACGCCTATCTACAGCGCTGACGCGCTGGTGCAAATTGAGCAGGACACCGGCAACTCGCTGGTGCAAAACCTCAACAGCGCCTTATCCAATAAGCCACCGGCATCCGATGCGGAAATTCAGCTGCTGCAATCGCGCATGGTGCTCGGTAAAACGGTTGACGATCTGGACCTGGATATCGCCGTCAGCAAAAATACCTTCCCGATCTTCGGTGCCGGGTGGGAGCGCCTGATGGGACGCCAGAACGAAACGGTGAAGGTCACCAGCTTCACGCTGCCGAAGGGCGCGGGGGATCAGATCTTCACCCTGCGTGTGCTGGGGCCGAAACAGTATCAGCTGACCAGCGACGCGGGCTTTGACGCCAAAGGCACCGTCGGTACGCTGCTGCAAAAAGAGGGCGTCACCCTGATGGTGGAGGCCATTCACTCCTCCACCGGCAAAGAGTACACCGTTACCAAATACTCCTCGCTGGGCATGATTAACAATCTGCAAAGCAACCTGACGGTAGCGGAGAACGGTAAAGACACGGGTGTCCTGAGCCTGACCTATACCGGGGAAGACAAAGACCAGATCCGCGCGATTTTGAACAGCATCACCCGCAATTACCTTGAGCAGAACATCGAGCGTAAGTCGGAAGAAGCGGCGAAAAGCCTCGCGTTCCTCGCTAAACAGCTGCCGGAAACCCGTGCCAGCCTCGACGTGGCGGAGAACAAACTCAACGCCTTCCGCCAGGATAAAGACTCGGTGGATCTGCCGCTGGAAGCCAAAGCGGTGCTGGACTCCATGGTTAACATTGATGCCCAGCTCAACGAGCTGACCTTCAAAGAAGCCGAGATTTCTAAACTGTTCACCAAAGCGCACCCGGCGTACCGCACGCTGCTGGAAAAACGCCAGGCGCTGGAGGATGAAAAATCCCGCCTCAATAACCGCGTGACCGCGATGCCGAAAACGCAGCAGGAGATTGTGCGCCTGACGCGTGATGTGGAGTCCGGTCAGCAGGTCTATATGGCGCTGCTGAACAAACAGCAGGAGCTGAAAATTACCGAGGCCAGCACCGTGGGCGATGTGCGCATCGTTGACCCGGCCATCACCCAGCCTGGCGTGCTGAAACCGAAGAAAGCGCTGATCATTCTGGGCAGCATTATTCTCGGCCTGCTGCTGTCAATTGTCGGTGTGCTGCTGCGCTCGCTGTTTAACCGCGGTATCGAAAGCCCGCAGGTGCTCGAAGAGCAGGGCATCAGCGTCTACGCCAGCATTCCGCTCTCCGAGTGGCAAAAAGCGCGCGATCATGTCAAAACCGTCAAAGGCGCGAAGCGTTACAAGCAGAGCCAGCTGCTGGCGGTGGGTAACCCGACGGATCTGGCGATTGAGGCCATTCGCAGCCTGCGCACCAGTCTGCACTTCGCCATGATGCAAGCCAGCAACAATGTGCTGATGATGACCGGGGTTAGCCCGTCCATTGGTAAAACCTTTGTCTGCGCCAACCTCGCGGCGGTGATAAGCCAGACCCATAAGCGCGTGCTGCTGATCGACTGTGACATGCGTAAGGGCTACACCCACGAACTGCTCGGCACCGACAACATTAACGGCTTGTCGGATGTGCTGGCGGGCAGCGGTGAAATCTCCGCCTGCGCCAAGCCAACCTCGATCAGTAATTTCGATCTGGTGCCGCGCGGTCAGGTGCCGCCGAACCCCTCTGAACTGCTGATGAGCGAACGTTTCTCGCAGCTGATCCAGTGGGCCAGCAGCCACTACGACCTGGTGCTGATCGACACGCCGCCAATCCTCGCGGTGACCGACGCCGCCGTGGTCGGCCGCCATGCGGGTACCACGCTGATGGTCGCACGCTATGCGGTTAACACCTTAAAAGAGGTGGAAACCAGCCTGAACCGCTTCGAGCAAAACGGCATTCATGTGAAAGGGGTGATCCTCAACTCCATCTTCCGTCGCGCCACCGGGTATCAGGATTACGGCTATTACGAGTACGAATATAAGTCTGATTCGAAGTAGCGAACGCTCCCCTCGCGCGCCGGTGAACCGCGTGCGAGGGGAGGGCCGCATGAATAACGTCAACGATAGGGAACGGATAATGACCACAACCGACCGCCCACAAGACCGTCCACTTATTTCAATTTATATGCCGACATGGAACCGTCAGCAGCTGGCGATCCGCGCCATTAAATCGGTGCTGCGCCAGGATTATCCGCACTGGGAAATGATCATTGTCGACGACTGTTCTTCTTCGTTTGAGCAGCTCTCGCAGTTCGTGGACTCGCTCAACGATCCGCGCGTGAAATACACCCACAATGCGTTCAATTCCGGGGCCTGCGCGGTGCGCAACCAGGCAATTTTGCAGGCCAGCGGCCATTTCATCACCGGCATTGATGACGACGACGAATGGACGCCAAACCGCCTGTCGGTGTTCCTGTCGCACAAACACCAGCTGGTGACCCACGCGTTTCTCTACGCCAATGACTATGTGTGCCAGGGCGAAGTGTATGCCCAGCCCGCCAGCCTGCCGCTGTATCCAAAGTCGCCCTACTCGCGCAAGCTGTTCTACAAACGCAACATTATTGGCAACCAGGTGTTCAGCTGGGCCTGGCGTTTTAAAGAGTGCCTGTTTGATACCGAACTGAAAGCCGCGCAGGATTACGACATCTTCCTGCGCATGGTGGTGGAGTACGGCGAGCCGTGGAAGGTCGAGGACGCCACGCAGATCCTGCACATCAATCACGGCGAGATGCAGATCACCTCGTCGCCGAAAAAGTTCTCCGGCTACTTCCATTTCTACCGCAAGCACAAAAACAAATTTGACCGCGCCAGCAAGAAATACCAGCTGTTTACGCTCTATCAAATCCGCAATAAGCGCATGAACTGGCGCACGCTGCTGACGCTATTTTCGCTGCGTAACGGTAAGCGTCTCGCCGACGGGCTGCGGGGGAAATAATGCGACTGGACGATTTCCGCGCCAATCACTGGAGCCTGCGCCCTTGCTGCATGGTGATGGCCTACCGCATCGCGCATTTCTGCTCGGTGTGGCGCAAAAAGCACGTCATCAACAACATCTGGGCCGCCCCGATGTTAGTGCTCTACCGCGTTGTGACCGAATGCCTGTTTGGCTATGAAATTCAGGCCGCCGCCACCATTGGACGCCGTTTCACTATCCACCACGGCTATGCGGTGGTGATCAATAAAAACGTGGTTGCCGGCGATGATTTCACCATTCGTCACGGCGTCACTATTGGCAATCGCGGGCCGGATAACCTGGCCTGTCCGGTGATTGGCAACGGCGTTGAGCTGGGGGCCAATGTGGTGATCATCGGTGATATCACCATTGGCAACCGCGTGACCATTGGCGCGGGCAGCGTGGTCTTAGACAGCGTGCCGGACAACGCGCTGGTGGTCGGTGAGAAAGCGCGCGTGAAGGTGATCAAATGAATATTCTGCAATTTAACGTCCGCCTCGCAGAAGGCGGTGCGGCAGGCGTTGCGCTGGATTTGCACCAGCGCGCGCTGCAAAAGGGTCTGCCCTCCCGCTTTGTTTACGGTTACGGCAAGGGCGGCAAAAAGAGCGTCAGCCATGACGCCGTCGCACAGGTGATTAAGCAGACGCCGCGTTTAACCTCTCTTGCCAACCTGGCGCTGTTTCGCCTGTTTAACCGCGATGTGTTTGGCAATCTCAATAATCTCTATCGCACCGTCACGCGCACGCCGGGGCCGGTGGTGCTGCACTTTCACGTGCTGCACAGCTACTGGCTGAACCTGGACGAGGTGGTGGCGTTTTGCCAGAAGGTCAACGCTCATAAGCCGGATGTGACCTTCGTGTGGACGCTGCACGATCACTGGAGCGTGACCGGGCGCTGCGCCTTTACCGACGGCTGCGAAGGCTGGAAAAACCAGTGCCAGAAGTGCCCGACGCTCAGCAACTATCCGCCGGTGAAGGTCGATCGCGCACATCAGTTAATCGACGCCAAACGCCGTCTGTTTAGCGAGATGCTGGCGCTGGGTTGTCAGTTTATATCGCCCAGTCAGCACGTGGCCGATGCGTTCAACCGCGTCTACGGCGAGGGGCGCTGCCGCATTATCAATAACGGTATCGACGTGGCGACGGAAGCGATTCTGGCTGAACTGTCGCCGGTAAGCGAAACCCAGGGCGTGCCGAAAATCGCTGTAGTGGCGCACGATTTACGCTACGACGGCAAAACCAATCAAAAGCTGGTGCGTGAAATGATGGCGCTGGGCGACGGTATCGAGCTGCACACTTTCGGCAAGTTCTCGCCGTTTGAGGGCAAAAACGTCGTCAACCACGGTTTTCTCACCGATAAGCGCCAGTTGATGAGCAAACTCAATGGGATGGACGCGCTGGTGTTCAGCTCCCGCGTGGATAACTATCCGCTGATCCTGTGCGAAGCCTTGTCCATCGGCGTGCCGGTGATCGCCACCCACAGCGAGGCGGCGCAGGAAGTGCTGCAAAAATCCGGCGGCAAAACGTTTGCCGAGAGCGAGGTGGTGAGTCTGGTGCAGCAGCCAAAGGCGGAGATCGCCCAGGCGGTGTTTGGCACCACGCTTGAGACATTCCGCGCGCGCAGCCGGATCGCGTACAGCGGGCAACAGATGCTGGAGGAGTATGTCTCGTTCTATCAGAATCTGTAGTTATCTGCTGCTGCCGCTGATCTACCTGCTGGTCAACGTCAAAATTGCCCAGCTTGGCGAAAGCTTCCCGATAACCATTGTGACGTTCCTGCCGGTGCTGCTGCTGCTGTATGTGGACAAAATCAGCGTGAAAAAGCTGATGCTTGCCCTGGGACTCGGCGCGGGTCTGACGCTGTTTAACTACATCTTTGGTCAGTCGCTCAACGCCAGTAAGTACGTCACCTCAACGCTGCTGTTTGTCTATCTGGTGATCATTGTCGGCATGGTGTGGAGCATTCGCTTCAAGACCATCTCACCGCACAACTACCGCAAAATTTTGCGTTTCTTTTATCTGGTGGTGGGCTTTATTGTCACGCTGGCGGCCCTGGAGATGGCGCAGATTATTCTCACCGGCGGCAGTAGCCTGATGGAGACAATTTCGAAATTTCTGATTTACAGCAACAGCTATGTTCTGAATTTCATTAAGTTTGGCGGTAAGCGCACCACGGCGATGTATTTCGAACCGGCATTCTTCGCTCTGGCACTAATCTCAATTTGGCTCAGCATCAAACAGTTTGGTATCAAAACACCAAAGACCGATGCTATGATTCTGGCAGGGATAATACTCTCAGGGTCGTTCTCCGGCGTGATGACGTTTATCCTGTTTTATCTGCTGGAATGGGCATTTCAGTACCTGAATAAAGAGGCAATCAAGAAGAAGTTGCCACTGGCGATAATTTCATTAGCGGTGTTTGTCGTTGGCGTCGTATTCGCGTTTCCCTATATTTCCGAACGTCTCGGTGATTTAGGAACGGAAGGTTCATCCTCCTACTACCGTATCATTGGGCCACTGGCGATGGTTGGGTACTCATTAACCAATATCGATGGCGTGGTGCGTTTCGGATCGCTTTACGAATATGTCGCATCATTCGGAATCTTTAACGGTGCGGACGTCGGCAAAACAATAGACAATGGGTTGTATCTGCTGATCATTTATTTCTCCTGGTTCGCAGTGCTGCTGACGATCTGGTACATGTCGAAAGTGGTGAAAATGATGATTAATGCTTTTGGTAATAATCAGAATTATCGTGTTCAACTTTTTCTTTTTACGCCAGTGTCATTGTTCTTTACCGGTTCGATTTTTAGTCCGGAATATGCATTTTTGATCGTCTGCCCTTTTATTCTGCGCAAAGCGCTGAATATTACGAATTCATGATGAGGTGGTTACCATGCTATTAAGTGTCATTACCGTGGCGTTTCGCAACTACGATGGTGTTGCGAAAACGCAGGCGTCCCTGGCGCACCTGGCGCAGGCGCATGACATCACCTTCGAATGGATTGTGGTGGACGGTGGCTCTAACGACGGCACCGCTGAATTCCTTGAAAACCTCAACGGGGCCTACAACTTACGCTACGTGAGCGAGAAAGATAACGGCATCTACGATGCGATGAACAAAGGCATTGCCATGGCCGAAGGGCGTTTCGCTCTGTTCCTCAACTCCGGCGATGTGTTTCATCCGGATGTCGCCGACGTGGTGCGTCAGCTTGCCGGGGCCAAAGAAAACGCCATGTTCATTGGCGATGCACTGTTAGATTTTGGCGACGGCACGAAAAAACGCCGCAGCGCTAAACACGGCTGGTATATCTATCACAGCTTACCGGCCAGCCATCAGGCAATATTCTTCCCGGTCAGCGGCTTAAAAGCCTATCCCTACGATCTGCAATATAAAGTCTCTTCTGATTATGCGCTGGCCGCCAGAATGTTTAAAGCCGGATACGCCTTTAAACGACTGAAAGGTTTAGTGTCTGAATTTTCAATGGGTGGGGTGTCAACCTCGAATAATCTGGAATTATGCCAGGATGCAAAAAACGTCCAGCGTAAAATATTGCGGGTGCCGGGTTTTTGGGCAGAGCTTTCCTACCTGCTGCGTGTGCGCACCACGGGTAAAACGAAAACCTTATATAACAAAGCATAAAAGCATAAATAAATATAAGGGAAACTTATGCAGGAATTAAACGGATTCTCGGTGCCGAAAGGGTTCCGGGGTGCCAGCGGTATTAAAGTGCAGTTGTGGTGGGCGGTGCAGGCGACATTATTTGCCTGGTCTCCGCAGGTGCTGTATCGCTGGCGTGCATTTTTATTGCGTCTGTTCGGCGCAAAAGTGGGAAAAGGGGTGGTTATTCGCCCGTCGGTAAAAATTACCTATCCATGGAAATTAACGCTTGGGGATTATTGCTGGGTCGGCGATGACGCCGTGTTGTATACGCTCGGCGATATTACCCTCGGGGCAAATTCCGTGGTGTCACAGAAGTGTTATTTATGCACCGGCAGTCACGATTATCAGAGCGCGCATTTCGATATCAACGCGACGCCGATTGTGATTGGCGAAAAATGTTGGCTGGCGACGGATGTGTTTGTCGCCCCCGGCGTAACGATTGGTGAGGGGACCGTCGTCGGTGCCCGCAGCAGTGTTTTTAAATCGCTACCGGCAAACGTGATTTGCCGTGGCAATCCAGCAGTGGTGACGCGCGAACGCGTTGAAACGGCAAAATTTGAGGAAAATAAACTATGACTAAAGTCGCACTCATCACCGGCGTAACCGGACAGGATGGCTCTTATCTGGCGGAACTTCTTCTGGAGAAGGGTTATGAAGTTCACGGCATCAAACGTCGTGCTTCCTCTTTTAACACCGAGCGTGTGGACCATATCTATCAGGATCCGCACACCAGCAATCCTAAGTTCCACCTGCATTACGGCGATCTGACCGACAGCTCAAACCTGACGCGTATCCTGCAAGAAGTGCAGCCGGATGAAGTGTACAACCTGGGCGCGATGAGCCACGTTGCCGTTTCCTTTGAATCCCCGGAATACACCGCTGACGTGGATGGCATGGGGACGCTGCGTCTGCTGGAGGCGATCCGCTTCTTAGGTCTTGAGAAGAAAACCCGCTTCTACCAGGCGTCCACCTCTGAGCTGTATGGCCTGGTGCAGGAAATCCCGCAGAAAGAAACTACGCCGTTCTACCCGCGCTCGCCGTATGCGGTCGCTAAACTTTACGCCTACTGGATCACCGTGAACTACCGTGAATCCTACGGCATGTACGCCTGTAACGGCATTCTGTTTAACCACGAGTCTCCGCGCCGTGGCGAAACCTTCGTGACCCGTAAAATTACCCGCGCTATCGCCAACATCGCGCAGGGCCTGGAGTCCTGCCTCTATCTCGGCAACATGGATTCGCTGCGTGACTGGGGCCATGCGAAAGACTACGTGAAAATGCAGTGGATGATGCTGCAACAGGATAAGCCGGAAGATTTCGTCATTGCCACCGGTGTGCAGTACTCCGTGCGCCAGTTCGTGGAAATGGCCGCCGCACAGCTGGGCGTCAAACTGCGCTTTGAAGGTACCGGCGTGGAAGAGAAGGGCATTGTGGTCTCTGTGACCGGCCATGACGCACCGGGCGTGAAGCCGGGCGATGTGATCGTTGCCGTTGACCCGCGCTACTTCCGTCCTGCCGAAGTGGAAACCCTGCTCGGCGACCCGACCAAAGCACACGAAAAACTGGGCTGGAAACCGGAAATCACCCTGCAAGAGATGGTCTCCGAGATGGTCGCCAAAGATCTTGAAGCGGCGAAAAAACACTCTCTGCTGAAAGCGCACGGTTACGACGTGGCTATCGCGCTGGAGTCGTAAGCATGAGCAAACAACGTATCTTTGTGGCTGGCCATCGCGGAATGGTGGGTTCAGCCATCGTGCGACAGCTTGAGCAACGCGGCGACGTTGAACTGGTGCTGCGTACGCGTGATGAACTGAACCTGCTGGACGCCAAAGCGGTCAACGACTTCTTTGCCGACCAGCGCCTCGACCAGGTGTATCTGGCGGCGGCAAAAGTGGGCGGTATTGTGGCGAACAATACCTACCCGGCTGATTTCATCTACGAAAACATGATGATTGAGAGCAACATCATTCACGCGGCGCACACGCACAACGTGAACAAGCTGCTGTTCCTCGGCTCCTCGTGCATCTACCCGAAACTGGCGAAGCAGCCGATGGCGGAAAGCGAACTGTTGCAGGGCACGCTTGAAGCCACCAATGAGCCGTATGCCATTGCCAAAATTGCCGGGATCAAGCTGTGCGAATCCTATAACCGTCAGCACGGTCGTGATTACCGCTCGGTTATGCCGACCAATCTGTACGGCCCGCACGACAACTTCCACCCGAGCAATTCGCACGTGATCCCGGCGCTGCTTCGCCGCTTCCACGAAGCGACCGCGCAAAACGCCCCGGATGTAGTGGTGTGGGGCAGCGGTACACCGATGCGTGAGTTCCTGCACGTGGACGATATGGCCGCGGCCAGCATTCACGTGATGGAGCTGGACAGCGAGGTCTGGCAGGAGAACACCGAACCGATGCTGTCACACATTAACGTTGGCACCGGCGTGGACTGCACCATTCGCGAACTGGCCCAGACGCTGGCGCAGGTGACCGGCTATAAAGGCCGCGTGGTGTTCGATGCCACCAAGCCTGACGGTACGCCGCGTAAGCTGCTCGATGTGACCCGTTTGCATCAGCTGGGCTGGTATCACGAGATTTCGCTCGAACAGGGACTGGCAAGCACTTACCAGTGGTTCCTTGAAAACCAGCACCGGTTCCGGGGGTAAGTATGTTTTTAAGTCAGGAAGATTTCGCCACGGTTGTGCGCTCAACGCCGCTCATCTCCATCGACCTTGTGGTTGAGAATGAGCGCGGTGAGTTTCTGTTGGGAAAACGGACCAATCGTCCGGCACAGGGTTACTGGTTTGTTCCGGGCGGACGTGTACAAAAGGACGAGCCGCTTGCGGCCGCCTTTGAACGCCTGACGCAGGCTGAGCTGGGGGTTCGTCTGCCGATGTCGGCAGGCGAGTTCTACGGCGTCTGGCAGCACTTCTATGACGATAACTTCTCCGGAACGGATTTTTCCACGCACTACATCGTGCTGGGTTTTCGCCTGCGCGTGAATAGCGCGCAGCTGACCCTGCCCGATGAGCAGCACGACGACTACCGCTGGTTAACGCCGGACGCGCTGCTGGCGAGCGACAACGTACACGAGAACAGCCGGGCCTATTTTAAGGCTGACAGGTCCGGGGTACCGGGCTTATGAAAATTTTGGTGTATGGCATTAACTACTCGCCGGAGTTAACCGGGATCGGCAAATACACCGGTGAGATGGTGGAGTGGATGGCCCGCCAGGGCCACGAGGTCCGCGTGATCACCGCGCCGCCGTACTACCCGGAATGGAAGATCGGCGAGCGCTACTCCGCCTGGCGCTACCGCCGGGAAGAGGGGGCCGCCACGGTGTGGCGCTGCCCGCTGTATGTGCCGAAACAGCCGTCCACGCTCAAGCGTCTGATGCACCTTGGCAGCTTTGCGCTGAGCAGCTTTTTCCCACTGATGGCCCAGCGCCGCTGGAAGCCGGATCGCATTATCGGCGTGGTGCCGACGCTGTTTTGCACACCGGGTATGCGCCTGCTGGCGAAACTCTCCGGGGCGCGCACGCTGCTGCACATTCAGGATTATGAAGTGGATGCGATGCTGGGCCTCGGCATGGCAGGCAAGGGTAAAAACGGCAAAGTCGCCCGGCTTGCCAGCGCCTTTGAACGTAACGGTCTGCATAACGTGGACAACGTGTCGACCATTTCCCGCTCGATGATGAACAAAGCGCAGGAAAAAGGCGTTGCCGCTGAAAAAGTGATCTTCTTCCCCAACTGGTCGGAAGTGGCCCGTTTTCGCGATGTCACCGACGACGACGCAGCGCAGCTTCGCCAGCGTCTTGGGTTGCCGCTGGATAAAAAAATCATTCTGTACTCCGGCAACATCGGTGAGAAGCAGGGGCTGGAGAGCGTCATTGACGCCGCTGAGCGTCTGCAAGACAGACCGTGGATCTTCGTGATTGTCGGCCAGGGTGGCGGTAAAGCCCGACTGGAAAAGCAGGTGAGCGAGCGCGGTCTTAGCAACGTGAAATTTTTCCCGTTGCAGTCCTGGGAAGCGCTGCCGGCCCTGTTAAAAATGGGCGATTGCCATCTGGTGATCCAGAAGCGCGGTGCGGCCGACGCGGTGCTGCCCTCCAAACTGACCAATATTCTTGCGGTGGCGGGGAACGCGGTGATCACCGCCGAACCTGACACTGAACTGGGACAACTGTGCGAAACGTATCCGGGCATTGCCGTGTGCGTGGAGCCTGAATCGGTTAACGCGCTGTTGACCGGCATTGAGCAGGCGCTGTTGATGCCCAAAACCAACACGGTGGCACGTGACTATGCCGAACGTACGCTCGAAAAAGAGAGCGTGTTAAACCAATTTATTACGGATATTCGGGGATAAATCATGAGTCGTACACTTTACCCGGTTGTGATGGCCGGCGGCTCCGGTAGCCGTTTGTGGCCGCTGTCCCGCGTGCTGTATCCCAAACAGTTTCTCTGCCTGAAGGGCGAGCTGACGATGCTGCAAACCACCGTGTGCCGCCTGAACGGCGTCGAGTGCGAAAGCCCGGTGGTGATTTGTAACGAACAGCATCGCTTTATCGTCGCCGAGCAGTTGCGCCAGCTCAACAAGCTGACCGAAAACATTATTCTGGAGCCTGCGGGTCGCAACACCGCCCCGGCCATTGCGCTGGCGGCGCTGGCGGCGAAGCGCAACAGCCCGGACAGCGATCCGCTGATGCTGGTGCTGGCCGCCGACCATGTGATCCAAAACGAAGAGGCGTTCCGCGAGGCGGTACGGGCGGCAATGCCCTACGCCGAAAGCGGCAAGCTGGTGACCTTCGGCATCGTGCCGGATCTGCCGGAAACCGGGTATGGCTATATTCGTCGCGGTGCGGTCAGCCAGGGCGAGGTTGATGCCGTGGCCTTCGAAGTGGCGCAGTTCGTCGAAAAACCGAATCTCGACACCGCGCAGGCCTATGTCTCCAGCGGTGAATATTACTGGAACAGCGGCATGTTCCTGTTCCGCGCCGGACGCTACCTTGAAGAGCTGCAAAAATTCCGACCGGACATCCTCGACGCCTGCGTGAAAGCGATGGACAGCGTCGATCCGGATCTCGATTTTATCCGCGTCGATGAAGAGGCGTTCCTCGCCTGCCCGGAAGAGTCTGTCGACTATGCGGTGATGGAAAAAACCGCCGACGCCGTGGTGGTGCCGATGGACGCGGGCTGGAGCGACGTTGGCTCCTGGTCTTCGCTGTGGGAAATCAGCGCGCATACGCCGGAAGGCAACGTGCATCACGGCGACGTCATCAGCCATAAAACGGAAAACAGCTACGTATACGCTGAGTCCGGACTGGTGACCACCGTCGGCGTGAAGGATTTGGTGGTGGTGCAGACCAAAGATGCGGTGCTGATAGCCGATCGTAATTCGGTGCAGGACGTCAAAAAAGTGGTTGAACAGATCAAAGCCGACGGACGTCATGAACACCACATTCACCGGGAAGTTTACCGCCCGTGGGGCAAATATGACTCCATTGACTCCGGCGAACGCTACCAGGTAAAACGCATCACCGTGAAGCCGGGCGAGGGGCTGTCGTTGCAGATGCACCATCACCGCGCCGAGCACTGGATTGTGGTGGCGGGCACGGCCAAAGTGACCATCAACGACGAGATCCGCTTAATCGGCGAAAACGAGTCGGTCTATATTCCGCTGGGGGCCACGCACTGCCTGGAAAACCCTGGGAAAATTCCTCTCGACTTAATCGAAGTGCGCTCGGGCTCCTATCTCGAAGAGGATGACGTGGTGCGCTTCGAAGACCGCTACGGTCGGGTCTAACCCTGATAAGTTGCCGGATGGCGCTGCGCTTATCCGGCCTACAAAAAAACGGTAGGCCCGGTAAGCGCAGCGCCACCGGGCAATAAAACAAAAATTTAAAAAAGGCTCTTATGAGAGTCAGGGCCAACTGTTGCCTGAACAAGGGTAAAAACATGACGAAATTAACCTGTTTCAAAGCCTACGATATTCGCGGTCGCCTGGGCGAAGAGCTTAACGAAGATATCGCCTGGCGTATTGGGCGTGCCTACGGTGAATATTTAAAACCGCAAACCATCGTACTGGGCGGTGATGTGCGACTGACCAGCGAATCCTTAAAACTGGCGCTGGCGAAAGGGTTGCAGGATGCGGGCGTGGACGTGCTGGACATCGGTCTTTCCGGCACCGAAGAGATTTACTTCGCCACCTTCCATCTGGGCGTTGATGGCGGCATTGAAGTGACCGCCAGTCATAACCCGATGGATTACAACGGCATGAAGCTGGTGCGCAAGGGCGCGCGGCCAATCAGCGGTGACACCGGGCTGCGCGACGTGCAGCGTCTGGCCGAGGCCAACGACTTCCCGCCGGTCAATGACGCTAAACGCGGCAGCTATAAAAAAATCGACCTGCGCGATGCTTATATCGATCACCTGCTCGGTTATATCAACGTTAAAAACTTTGATGTTAAAAAATCCACGCCGCTGAAATTGGTGATCAACTCCGGTAACGGTGCGGCGGGTCCGGTCATTGACGCGATTGAAGCCCGCTTTAAGGCGCTCAGCGTGCCGGTCACCTTTATCAAAGTGCATAACACGCCGGACGGCAACTTCCCGAACGGCATCCCCAACCCGCTGCTCCCCGAGTGCCGGGCCGATACCCGCAATGCCGTGATTGAACACAACGCCGATATGGGCATCGCCTTTGACGGCGATTTTGACCGCTGCTTCCTGTTCGACGGCGACGGTCAGTTTATCGAAGGCTATTACATCGTCGGCCTGCTGGCGGAAGCGTTCCTGGAAAAACACCCTGGCGCGAAAATCATTCACGATCCCCGACTCTCCTGGAACACCGTCGATGTGGTGACGGCGGCGGGCGGCGAGCCGGTGATGTCGAAAACCGGTCATGCGTTTATCAAAGAGCGTATGCGCCAGGAAGACGCCATTTACGGCGGCGAAATGAGCGCGCACCACTACTTCCGCGATTTTGCGTACTGCGACAGCGGCATGATCCCGTGGCTGCTGGTGGCGGAACTGCTGTGCCTGAAGGGTAAGTCGTTAAGCGAGCTGGTCCGCGATCGCATGATTGCCTTCCCGGCCAGCGGTGAAATCAACAGTACGCTCGCCGATCCGGTCACCGCCATTGCCCGCGTGGAGCAGCACTTTGCCGCCAGCGCGCTGAGCGTGGATCGCACCGACGGCATCAGCATGGCGTTCCCGGAATGGCGCTTTAATTTGCGCTCATCCAATACTGAACCCGTCGTTCGCCTGAATGTGGAATCCCGCCGCGACGTCTCGCTGATGGAGGCACGAACGCAGGACATTCTGGCGCTGCTGAATCAGTAGTCGAGTTTGGTTTCCTCTCATCACGCCTTTTGCCAGCAGCACGCAGAAGGCGGGTGAGGGGGCTCAATAACAGGAACAACGATGACAAACCTAAAAAAGCGCGAGCGAGCCAAAACCAATGCATCGTTAATTTCAATGGTGCAGCGATTTTCAGACATCACCATCATGTTCGGTGGGTTATGGGTGGTCTGTAAGCTTAATGCGCTCCCCTTCTTCTACCTGCATCTGCTGATGGCCCTCATCACGCTGGTGGTGTTCCAGATGATTGGCGGGATGACTGACTTCTATCGTTCCTGGCGCGGGGTAAAGATCTCCACCGAGCTGGTGCTGCTGCTGCAAAACTGGACGCTGAGTCTGGTCTTCAGTGCGGGCCTGATGGCGTTCAATGCCGATTTTGACAATACCTTCCGCGTGTTTTTCGCCTGGTATGTGCTGAGCAGCGTCGGTCTTCTGGTGTGCCGTGCGCTGATCCGCTATATGGCCGGCTGGCTGCGTCACCATGGTTACAACACCCGTCGGGTGGCGGTGGCGGGCGATCTGGCGGTGGGGCAACTGCTGATGGACAGCTTTCGCAATGAACCCTGGCTGGGGTTTGAAGTGGTCGGTATCTACCACGACCCAAAGCCTGGCGGCGTGACGGCTGACTGGGCGGGGAATTTTGATCAGCTGCTCGACGATGCGAAAGCGGCAAAAATCCATAACGTTTACATCGCCATGCCAATGTGCGAAGAGCCGGGCATCAAAAAACTGGTGCGCGAGCTGGCGGATACCACCTGTTCGGTGATCCTGATCCCGGACGTCTTCACCTTCAATATTCTGCATTCGCGCATTGAAGAAATGAACGGCATCCCGGTGGTGCCGCTGTATGACACCCCGCTGTCGGGCATGAATCGCGTACTCAAGCGCGTCGAAGACATCATCCTGTCGTCAATGATTTTGCTGCTGATTTCGCCGGTGCTGCTGTGCATCGCCGCGGCGGTGAAGATCAGCTCGCCAGGCCCGGTGATCTTCCGCCAGACCCGCTATGGCATGGACGGTAAGCCGATCATGGTGTGGAAGTTTCGCTCCATGAAGGTGATGGAAAACGCCAAAGTGGTGACCCAGGCGACGCAGAACGATCCCCGCGTCACCCGCGTGGGCAACTTCCTGCGCCGTACGTCGCTCGATGAGCTGCCGCAGTTTATCAACGTGCTGACCGGCGGCATGTCGATTGTCGGGCCGCGTCCACACGCGGTGGCGCACAACGAGCAGTACCGCTCGCTGATTCAGGGCTACATGCTGCGCCATAAAGTGAAACCGGGCATCACCGGCTGG
Source organism: uncultured Enterobacter sp. (assembly GCA_963521185.1). Lineage (GTDB taxonomy): Bacteria > Pseudomonadota > Gammaproteobacteria > Enterobacterales > Enterobacteriaceae > Enterobacter_D. Next base: position 151,838 of record CAUQTV010000001.1, read on the forward strand.
GCGCAAATTAACGGCTGGCGCGGTGAAACGGACACGCTGGAAAAAATGGAAAAACGCGTTGAATTCGATCTTGAGTACATCCGCGAGTGGAGCCTCTGGTTCGATATCAAAATTGTTTTTCTGACCATCTTTAAGGGCTTTGTGAACAAAGCGGCGTACTGAGCGAGCACAACATGAGCCTGAGAGAAAAAACAATCAGCGGGGCAAAGTGGTCAGCGATGGCCACCCTCATCATCATCGGCCTTGGGCTGGTGCAGATGACCTGGCTGGCGCGCATTATCGATAATCACCAGTTCGGTCTGCTGACCGTTTCGCTGGTGATCATCGCGCTGGCGGATACGCTGTCGGATTTTGGCATTGCCAACTCCATTATTCAGCGCAAAGAGATAAGCCACCTCGAACTGACCACCCTGTACTGGCTGAACGTCGGGCTGGGGCTGGTGGTGTGCGTGGCGATATTTTTATTAAGCGACCTGATTGCCGGGGTGTTGCATAACCCGGATCTTGCGCCGCTGATTAAAACGTTGTCGGTAGCCTTTGTGATGATCCCCCACGGACAGCAGTTCCGCGCGCTGATGCAAAAGGAGCTGGAGTTCAGCAAAATCGGCATGATTGAAACCGTGTCGGTGATGGCGGGCTTTAGCTTTACGGTGATCAGCGCCTGGTACTGGCCGCTGGCGATGACCGCGATCCTCGGTTATCTGGTGAACACCGCCGTGCGCACCACGCTGTTCGGCTTTTTTGGCCGCAAAATTTACCGTCCGGGGCTGCATTTTTCGATCGCATCGGTCAGCTCGAACTTGCGGTTTGGCGCATGGCTGACGGCGGACAGCGTGATCAACTACGTTAATACCAACCTCTCCACGCTGGTGCTGGCGCGTATTCTCGGGGCCAGCGTCGCCGGGGGATACAACCTCGCCTATAACGTGGCGGTTGTGCCGCCGATGAAGCTCAACCCGATTATCACCCGCGTGCTGTTCCCGGCGTTTGCCAAGATCCAGGACGACACTGAAAAGCTGCGGCTGAACTTTTACAAGCTGCTGTCGGTGGTGGGGATCATCAACTTCCCGGTGCTGCTCGGCCTGATGGTGGTGTCGAGTCATTTTGTGCCGCTGGTGTTTGGCGAGAAGTGGAACAGCATCATTCCCATCCTGCAACTGCTGTGCATTGTGGGCCTGCTGCGCGCGGTGGGCAATCCCATTGGCTCGCTGCTGATGGCCAAGGCACGCGTCGATATCAGCTTTAAATTCAACGTCTTTAAAACCTTCTTGTTTGTCCCCGCCATTATCGTCGGCGGCCATGTCGCTGGCGCGCTGGGCGTGACGCTGGGCTTTTTGCTGGTGCAAATCATCAATACCGTCCTGAGCTATTTCGTGATGATCAAACCGGTGCTCGGCTCCAGCTATCGCCAGTACATATTAAGCCTGTGGCTGCCGTTTTACCTGTCGCTGCCGACGCTGGTGGTGAGTTATGGCCTGGGCCTGGCACTAGAGGGGCATTTCTCCCTGGCAGCGAACCTGGTGATTCAGGTGATCGCGGGGGCGCTGGCGTTTGGCGTGATGATTGTGCTGTCACGTAATGCGCTGGTGGTCGAATTAAAGCGGCAGTTTTGCCGCAGTGAAAAAATGAGAACACTGCTTCGCGCAGGATAATTATTGCCGAATAATAGAGGTTAAAATGAAATTATTAATCCTGGGCAACCACACCTGCGGTAACCGTGGTGACAGCGCGATCCTGCGCGGATTGCTGGACGCCATTGCCGTGATTGCGCCTGACGCAGAGGTTGACGTCATGAGCCGCTATCCGGTGAGTTCCTCCTGGCTGCTCAATCGCCCGGTGATGGGCGATCCGCTCTACAGCCAGATGAAACAGCACAACACCGCCGCAGGGCTGGTGGGGCGCGTCAAGAAAGTGCTGCGCCGTCGCTACCAGCACCAGGTGCTGCTTTCCCGCGTGACGGACAGCGGCAAGTTGCGCAACATCGCTATCGCCCAGGGCTTCACCGATTTTGTCCGTCTGCTGGCCGGTTACGACGCCATCATTCAGGTGGGCGGTTCGTTCTTTGTCGATCTGTATGGCGTGCCGCAGTTTGAGCACGCCCTGTGCACCTTTATGGCGAAAAAGCCGCTGTACATGATTGGTCACAGCGTGGGGCCGTTCCAGGACGCGCAGTTTAACCAACTGGCAAATTACGTGTTTGGCCACTGTGACGCGCTGATCCTGCGCGAACGCGTCAGTCTTGAACTGATGCAGCACAGCCACATCACCACCGAAAAAGTGGAGCAGGGCGTCGATACCGCCTGGCTTGTCGATCATCATCAGTCCGATTTTGTGGCGAGCTATGCGGTGCAGCACTGGCTGGACGTGGCCGCCGCGCAAAAAACCGTGGCGATCACCCTGCGCGAGCTTGCGCCCTTTGATAAGCGCCTCGGCACCACGCAGCAGGCTTACGAAGCGGCCTTTGCCGATGTAGTGAACCGCATTCTGGATGCGGGCTATCAGGTGCTGGCGCTCTCCACCTGTACCGGCATCGACAGCTACAACAAGGATGACCGCATGGTGGCGTTAAACCTGCGTTCGCAGGTGAGCGATCCATCGCGCTATCACGTGGTGATGGATGAGCTTAACGATCTGGAAATGGGCAAAATCTTCGCCGCCTGCGATCTTACCGTGGGCACGCGCCTGCACTCGGCAATCATCTCAATGAACTTTGGCACACCGGCCATCGCCATTAACTATGAGCATAAGTCTGCGGGCATTATGCAGCAGTTGGGGATGCCGGAAATGGCCATTGATATTCGCCATCTGCTTAACGGTTCGCTGGCGTCGATGGTGGCCGATACGCTGGGGCAACTGCCTGCGCTCAATGCACGGCTGGCAACGGCGGTGGCGGCTGAGCGCGAGCACGGGCTGCACATGGTCAAATCGGTGCTGGACCGCGTGCAGGGGGTGAAATGAAAGTCAGCTTCTTTCTGCTGAAGTTTCCCCTGTCGTCTGAGACGTTTGTGCTTAACCAGATTGTCGCCTTCATCAACATGGGGTACGAAGTTGAAATCGTCTCGCTGCACAAGGGCGATTTGAGCAATACCCACGCGGCGTACACCGAATACCAACTGGGCGAAAAGACGCACTGGCTGCTCGATGAGCCGGAGGGCAAGCTGGCGAAACTGCGCTACCGCGCCCGGGCCATCGTCGCCGGGTTGGGGCGGGCGTCCACCTGGAAAGCGCTGAATATGCGCCGTTACGGCGATGAAGCGCGGAATTTGATCCTGGCAGCGATTTGCGGCCTGACGCCGCGCACCTTTGAGGCGGATGTGTTTATCGCCCACTTTGGCCCGGCGGGCGTCACGGCGGCAAAACTGCGCGAGCTGGGGGTGATCAGCGGTAAAATCGCGACGGTGTTCCACGGTATCGACGTCTCACACCGCGAGGTGTTAAACCACTACACGCCGGAATACCAGCAGCTGTTTCGCCGTGGCGATCTGATGCTGCCAATCAGCGACCTGTGGGCCGGTCGGCTGAAAAACATGGGCTGCCCGCCGGAGAAAATCGCCGTCTCGCGTATGGGCGTTGATATGTCGCGCTTTACGCTGCGCCCGGTGAAAACGCCGGGACGCTCGCTGCAAATCATCTCTGTGGCGCGACTGACGGAGAAAAAAGGGCTGCATGTCGCCATTGAAGCCTGCCGCCTGCTTAAAGCGCGCGGCGTCGATTTCCATTACCGCATCCTCGGTATTGGGCCGTGGGAGCGGCGTCTGCGCACGCTTATCGAACAGTTTGAACTGGATGACGTAATTGAGATGCCGGGCTTTAAGCCGAGCCATGAGGTAAAAGCGATGCTCGATGACGCAGACGTCTTCCTGCTGCCGTCGGTGACCGGTGCCGATGGTGATATGGAAGGTATTCCCGTGGCGCTGATGGAAGCGATGGCGGTGGGGATCCCGGTGGTTTCCACGGTGCACAGCGGCATTCCTGAGCTTATCGATGCCGATCGTTCCGGCTGGCTGGTGCCGGAAAACGATGCGCAGGCGCTGGCCGACAGACTGGCGGCGTTCAGCGGGATGCAGGGCCAGGAGCTGGCCCCGGTGGTGACGCGCGCCAGGGAGAAGGTCGAATCAGACTTTAATCAGCAGAAAATCAATCAGCGCCTCGCCACGCTTTTACAGACGCTCTGACCTGAGGTTTTATGACGACAAGCTTGAATGAACTGACTCGCCGCCGCTTCATCACTGCCGGTTCCGCGCTGGCCTCCCTCCCGTTATTGCACTCCCCGGCGGCGTCCGCGCTGGGGCGCACGGCCTCCGTGGATGTGCGAAGCTACCAAAAAAACGACTGGATTGCCGCGTTTAAGCAGGCGTTTGTCGATGCCGATACGGTGGACGTGCCCGCGGGCGTGGTGTGTGAAAACATCAACGCCGCTATTTTTATTCCTGAAGGTAAAACGCTGCGGGTGCGCGGTGCGCTAAAAGGCAACGGGCGTGGGCGTTTTGTGTTGCAGGACGGCAGCAAGGTGGTCGGTGAAAACGGCGGCAGCCTGTATAACATCACGCTGGACGTGCGCGGTTCGGACTGTGCCATTACCGGGCTTGCGATGAGCGGCTACGGCCCGGTGACGCAAATCTATATTGGCGGGAAAAATAAGCGCGTGATGCGCAATCTCACCATCGACAACATCACCGTCACCAAAGCGAACTACGCTATTCTGCGGCAGGGTTTTCATAACCAGATCGACGGCGCGCGCATCACAAACAGCCGTTTTAGCTACCTGCAAGGCGATGCTATCGAGTGGAATGTGGCGATCAACGACCGCAACATCCTGATCTCCGATCACGTTATCGATCATATTGATTGCACTAACGGAAAGATTAACTGGGGGATAGGGATTGGCCTGGCGGGAAGCACCTATGACAATGACTACCCGGAAGATCAGGCGGTTAAAAACTTCGTGGTCGCCAACATTACCGGCAGCCACTGCCGACAGCTGGTGCATGTCGAGAACGGCAAGCATTTTGTCATTCGCAATATCAAGGCGACGGACATCACCCCCGAATACAGCAAAAAGGCGGGTATCGATAACGCCACGGTGGCGATTTACGGCTGCGACAATTTCGTCATTGATAATGTCAGCATGACCAACAGCGCCGGGATGCTGATCGGCTACGGGGTTATCAAAGGCAATTACCTGTCGATCCCGCAGAATTTCCGACTCAACGGGATCCGCCTGGATAACCGCCAAAGCGCGCTGAAATTACGCGGTATCCAGATCTCGTCCGGCAACGCCACCTCGTTTGTCTCCCTGACCAATATCACCCTGAAGCGGGCCACCCTTGAGCTGCATAACAAGCCGCAGCATCTCTTTTTACGCAACATTGACGTGATGCAGGAGGCCGAAACCGGTCCGGCCCTGAAAATGCATTTCGACCTGCGAAAAGACGTGCGCGGGCGCTTTATGGCGAAGCAGGACACGCTGCTGTCGCTGGCAAACATCACGGCGGTCAATGAGAAAGGGCAGAGTTCGGTGGATATCGACCGGGTTGACCAGCACGTAGTGAATGCAGAAAAGCTGAATTTCAGGTTGCCGGCGAAGCGAACCTAAGTCGCATTTTGCGAACATTCCTGGTGTAGTGGAGGCCTGCTTCGGATTACATCTACTGCAAATGCTGAGCAACCGGCGTAACATCATTCGCAGCAATGACATGGACAAAACCTGCTGGATAAAGCAGGCCAAATAGCTATAATTCATCAACCATTTATAGGTGGAAGAAATAATGATTAATTTGAAAGCAGTTATTCCGGTAGCCGGACTTGGGATGCACATGTTGCCCGCCACCAAGGCCATTCCTAAAGAAATGCTGCCGATCGTCGACAAGCCGATGATTCAGTACATTGTTGACGAGGTTGTTGCTGCAGGGATCAAAGAAATCGTTCTGGTCACGCACTCATCAAAAAATGCCGTAGAAAACCATTTCGACACCTCTTATGAGCTGGAAGCGCTGCTGGAACAGCGTGTTAAGCGTCAGCTTCTGGCTGAAGTTCAGTCTATTTGCCCGCCGGGCGTTACCATCATGAACGTGCGTCAGGCACAACCGCTGGGCCTGGGTCACTCTATTTTGTGCGCGCGTCCGATTGTTGGCGATAACCCGTTTGTGGTGGTACTGCCGGATATCATTCTCGATACCGCCAGCGCCGATCCGCTGCGCTACAACCTCGCGGCGATGGTGGCACGTTTCAACGAAACGGGTCGCAGCCAGGTACTGGCTAAACGCATGAAAGGCGATCTTTCTGAATACTCTGTCATCGAGACCAAAGAGCCGCTCGACAGCGAAGGCAAAGTGAGCCGCATCACTAACTTCATCGAGAAACCGGATCAGCCGCAAACCCTCGATTCCGATCTGATGGCGGTAGGGCGCTATGTGCTTTCCGCAGATATCTGGCCTGAGCTGGAAAAAACTGAACCGGGTGCCTGGGATCGTATTCAGCTGACCGATGCCATCGCTAAACTGGCTGAAAAGCAGTCCGTTGACGCCGTGCTGATGACCGGTGACAGCTACGATTGCGGCAAGAAAATGGGCTACATGCAGGCGTTCGTCAACTACGGCCTGCGTAACCTGAAAGAAGGGCAGAAGTTCCGCGAAAGCATTGTTAAGCTTCTGAGCTAATGTCAGGATGATGTCTTAAAAAAAGTGATACACGACATTTGAAGATGAAAGCAGTAGAGGATTCCTGGGGCCGGTTGCTGTGCCGCAGAGAATGATCTGCTGCTTTTTTGTTTTACAAGCTACAAATTCTTGTAGAACAAGGGCTTGAGAATTGCACAGACGTTTGCCATCAATCAGAATTTTCTTGTTTCCCGGGGGGAATAGGATGACAATTACTGTTTGATATAGAGTTTGATCGACGGCTTGAATTTAAGATTTTCCTCACTGTCGTTACTCATACATTTTGCTGAATTGCAGTCCACTGGTAGCTGTTGAGCCAGGGGCGGTAGCGTGCGCGCGAGCGAAGCTAATGGCGGTAAGGTGCAGCTTCGCACCCTCATTATTTAATATACGGAATTGATAGCGTGAAAATCCTAGTTACTGGTGGTGCCGGATTTATTGGCTCTGCGGTCGTCCGACATATCATTAAAAACACTCAAGATTCCGTTGTGAATGTTGATAAATTAACTTACGCCGGTAATCTGGAATCACTCAAGGATGTTGTGGATAGCGACCGCTATCACTTCGAACAGGCTGATATCTGTGATGCGGCTGAAATGTCACGTATTTTTTCAGCCCATAAGCCTGACGCGGTGATGCATCTGGCGGCAGAAAGCCATGTGGATCGTTCGATTACCGGTCCTGCTGCGTTTATCGAAACGAATATAGTGGGCACCTATGTCCTGCTGGAAGCGACCCGCGCTTACTGGGTGACGTTAAACGAAGATGCCAAAAAAGCGTTTCGCTTCCACCATATTTCAACGGACGAAGTGTACGGTGATCTTCCGCACCCGGATGAGCATCCGCAGGGAGAGGTGTTGCCTCTCTTCACAGAACAAACGGCCTATGCGCCGAGCAGCCCTTATTCGGCATCCAAAGCCTCCAGCGATCACCTTGTCCGGGCCTGGCTACGCACCTATGGCCTGCCGACGATTGTGACTAACTGCTCAAATAACTACGGGCCATATCATTTCCCTGAGAAACTGATCCCGCTGGTTATTCTTAATGCACTGGAAGGTAAGCCGCTACCGATTTACGGCAAAGGCGATCAAATTCGCGACTGGCTTTACGTTGAAGATCACGCGCGTGCGCTCTATACCGTGGTGACCCGGGGCGAAACGGGTGAGACTTATAACATCGGTGGTCATAATGAAAAACAAAACCTCGATGTCGTTCATACCATCTGTGATTTGCTTGATGAAATTGTACCCAAAGACGGCGCATACCGTGACCAGATCACCTATGTTGCCGATCGCCCTGGACACGATCGCCGCTATGCCATCGACGCGGATAAAATCAGCCATGCGCTGGGCTGGAAGCCACAAGAGACGTTCGAATCCGGTATTCGTAAAACTGTGCAGTGGTATCTGGATAATCAACAGTGGGTTGCGAACGTTAAAAGCGGTGCTTATAAAAGCTGGATTGAACAGAATTACGAGAAACGTTGATCATGAATATTCTTCTCTTCGGTAAAACAGGGCAAGTGGGTTGGGAATTACAGCGTGCGCTCGCACCACTCGGCAATATTATTGCTGTGGACGTGCACTCAGAGGATTTCTGCGGCGATTTCAGCAATCCGCAAGGCGTGGCTGAAACCGTTCGCCGCGTGCGCCCGGACGTTATCGTGAATGCCGCTGCCCATACAGCTGTGGATAAAGCAGAATCCGAGCGTGATTTCGCTGAACTGCTAAATGCAACCAGCGTGGCGGCTATTGCGAAAGAAGCGCAGGCACTAAACGCATGGTTGATTCACTATTCCACGGATTATGTTTTCCCTGGCACCGGCGAAAAACCATGGCAGGAAAGTGATGAGACCGCGCCGCTGAATGTCTACGGCGAAACCAAACTGGCTGGTGAAAAAGCAGCCCAGCTATGTGAGAAGCACCTGATTTTCCGTACCAGTTGGGTGTATGCCGGTAAAGGCAATAATTTCGCGAAAACGATGCTGCGTCTGGCAAAAGATCGCGAGGAGCTTTCGGTCATCAACGACCAGTTTGGCGCGCCAACCGGGGCGGAATTGCTGGCTGATTGTACGGCCCATGCGATTCGCGTTGCATTACAGCAACCAGACGTTGCTGGCCTGTATCATCTGGTGGCGTCGGGCACCACGACGTGGCATGACTACGCGGCGCTGGTATTTGAAGAAGCCAGAAGCGCAGGCATTGAGCTGGCTATTAAGACATTACATGCGGTGCCAACCAGCGCTTATCCGACGCCAGCGCGTCGACCGCTAAATTCTCGTCTTAATACTGAAAAATTTCAGCGCAATTTTAATTTGGTGTTGCCCGCCTGGGAAGTCGGCGTCAAGCGCATGCTGGGCGAGCTTTTCACTACCTCCACGATCTAAATTACATTCTATAATGCCCGGTAACGGGCATTTTCTGTATGCAGAGAAATAAAATGACAACACGTAAAGGTATTATCCTTGCTGGTGGCTCTGGGACCCGTCTTTATCCAGTCACGATGGCAGTCAGTAAACAACTGCTACCTATCTTTGATAAGCCAATGATTTACTACCCGCTTTCTACCTTAATGCTGGCGGGTATCCGTGACATTCTTATTATCAGCACGCCGCAGGATACACCACGTTTTGAGCAACTGCTGGGTGACGGGAGTCAGTGGGGACTGAATCTTCAGTACAAAGTCCAGGAGAGTCCGGATGGACTGGCTCAGGCTTTTATTATCGGTGAAGAGTTTATTGGTGATGATAACTGTGCGTTAGTGCTGGGCGATAACATCTTTTACGGCCACGATCTGCCGAAACAGCTTCAGTCGGCCATCAGTAAAGAGAAAGGTGCAACGGTCTTTGCCTATCATGTTAAAGATCCTGAACGTTACGGCGTGGTCGAATTTGACAGTAATGGCACCGCAATTTCTTTAGAAGAAAAACCGCAGCAGCCTAAGAGTGACTATGCGGTTACGGGGCTCTATTTCTATGATAACCGCGTGATTGAGATGTCTAAAAAGCTCAAGCCATCTGCCCGTGGTGAATTGGAAATCACCGATATTAACCGCATCTATCTGGAAGAGGGCGAGCTTTCTGTTGCCATGATGGGGCGTGGCTACGCCTGGCTGGACACGGGCACTCACCAGAGTTTGATTGAAGCCAGCAACTTTATTGCGACCATTGAAGAGCGCCAGGGGCTTAAAGTGTCTTGTCCGGAAGAGATCGCTTACCGCAAAGGGTTTATTGATGCTGAGCAGGTGAAAAAATTAGCTGAGCCATTGAAGAAGAACGCATATGGTCAGTATCTGCTTAAAATGATTAAAGGTTTTTGATTCATGAACGTGATAAAAACAGAAATACCGGATGTGTTGATTTTCGAACCAAAAGTTTTTGGTGATGACCGTGGGTTCTTTTTTGAAAGTTTTAGTCAGAATATATTTCAAGAGGCGGTTGGACGCAAAGTAGAATTTGTACAAGATAATCATTCTAAATCAACGCAGGATGTTTTACGAGGTTTGCATTATCAATTAGAACCTCATGCGCAAGGAAAACTTGTGCGCTGTGTTGTTGGTGAGGTATTAGATGTTGCTGTTGATATCCGGAAGTCATCATCAACATTCGGCAAGTGGGTAGGCGTGAAACTTTCGGCAGAAAACAAAAGACAGCTTTGGATACCGGAAGGCTTTGCTCATGGATTTTTAGTCCTTAGTGAAACAGCTGAATTTGTTTATAAAACGACAAATTATTATCATCCATCAAGCGATCGTGGAATTATTTGGGATGATAAAACTATTGGTATCAATTGGGAATTAACAAATCCTCCGATCATGTCGGCAAAAGACTTAAACCAACCGTCTTTATGTGACGCTGAATGCTTTAATTAGAATAAATAATTTCGCATCTCAAAATGAGTTTTATTATATGAATATTAATAATGTAAAAATAGCAGTCATAGGCCTCGGTTACGTTGGCTTGCCACTGGCAGTAGAGTTTGGTAAAAAATTTCAAACGATTGGATTTGACATAAAAGAAAGTAGAATTGTAGAGTTGAAAAAAGGCATAGATACTACTTTAGAGTGTAGTGCTGAGGAATTGCAAGAAGCATCTAATCTTGATTATAGCTCATTGGTAAATGATCTTAAAACCTGTAATGTTTATATAGTGACAGTACCAACCCCTATAGACAAATATAAACGTCCAGATCTAACCCCTCTCATTAAAGCATCAGAGCTTTTAGGTACTGTCCTCAGTAAGGGAGACGTTGTAGTCTATGAATCAACGGTATACCCCGGCGCAACAGAAGAAGAATGTGTGCCTGTAATAGAATCTGTTTCAGGGCTAAAGTTTAACCAAGATTTTTATGTTGGATATAGTCCTGAACGAATCAATCCAGGAGACAAAGAGCATCGTCTTATTAACATTAAAAAAGTTACGTCAGGATCAACTAAAGATGCTGCCTCATTTGTTGATAAATTATATGGCGAAATTATCGTTGCTGGAACACATCAAGCATCGTCGATTAAGGTGGCTGAAGCTGCAAAAGTCATTGAAAATACCCAGCGTGATCTCAACATTGCATTGATTAACGAATTGGCTATTATTTTTAATAAATTAAATATCGACACAGAAGAAGTGCTGAAAGCGGCAGGAACAAAATGGAATTTCTTACCGTTTAAACCAGGCCTTGTAGGAGGACATTGTATAGGTGTGGACCCTTACTATTTGACACATAAGGCACAAGCAATTGGTTATAATCCAGAGGTAATTCTTGCTGGTAGGAGGATTAATGACCGTATGAGTCAATACGTATCTTCTCAGTTAATTAAGGGAATGATTAAAAAAGGGATTATGATTGATAATGCTAACGTGCTGATTTTAGGTTTAACATTTAAAGAGAATTGCCCTGATTTAAGGAATACTAAGGTTATAGATATTGTTACAGAATTACAAGATTATAATATTAAAGTTGATGTCTATGATCCATGGGTTGATCCTAATGAAGCGTTAAGGGAATATAATCTTCAAGTATTAGAAATATTGCCGAATAAACGCTATGAAGCAATTATATTTGCTGTGGCACACGATGAGTTCAAGGTCCTGAGAGACGAACAATTACAATGTTTATTACATGAGAAAAATGTAATCTATGATTTGAAATACGTTCTCGATAGCCATATCCCTGATATACGTCTGTAATGAAGGATGATTATTAAATGACAGCTCTAGAAATATCATGTGCTAATCTACTCAATAACCCCAAAACATGGTTGATAACTGGTGTAGCGGGATTCATTGGTTCTAATCTTCTTGAAACATTACTCAAACTGAATCAAAATGTCGTTGGTTTAGATAACTTTGCAACGGGTTTTGAAAGTAATCTGAATGATGTTAAGACGTTAGTCACTGAAGAGCAGTGGTCAAACTTTAAATTTATTAAGGGCGACATTCGTGATCTTGAAATTTGTAGAGACGCAGTAAGAGATGTTGACTATGTTTTGCACCAAGCAGCTTTAGGTTCAGTTCCACGATCTATAAGCGATCCAATTGCAACTAATAGCGTTAATATCGATGGTTTTTTAAATATGTTGGTGGCTTCAAATGAAGCTGCTGTGAAAAGTTTTACTTACGCAGCATCCAGTTCAACCTATGGTGATCATCCAGCGTTACCTAAAGTCGAAGATATAATTGGTAAGCCACTTTCACCTTATGCTATTACAAAATTCGTTAACGAATTATATGCAAATATATTTGCGACAACATACGGCTTCAAATGTATTGGACTGAGATATTTTAATGTTTTTGGAAAACGTCAAACACCTAACGGAGCGTACGCAGCAGTTATACCAAAATGGATCTCTGCAATGGTTAATGGCGAAAAAATATTTATTAATGGTGATGGTGAAACAAGCAGGGATTTTTGTTTTGTTGAAAATACTGTTCAAATGAACATACTTGCAGCAGTCGCTAGCGACGATTTTAAGAATGAAGTGTATAACGTCGCTTTTGGTATGCGAACTTCATTAAATGATTTATTTAATCTTTTGAAGTCTCAAGTTGGCGTTCACGGTATAATATATAATCATGCACCTCACTATCAGGATTTCAGGACTGGTGATGTTAGACATTCTTTAGCTGATATTTCTAAAGCAAAGAGAATGTTAGGATTTGAACCTGCTTACAGCATTGAGGCAGGTTTAGAAAAAGCAATGCCATGGTACATTAACAACTTGAAATAAATGGAATGAGCGAGTAATAATTACTTTATGATCGTATGTTTAAAATATTAATAATATGATCACGAAAAGGTTGAAAATAGAAAAAGTGTCCCTATGACAAGTGTTGCGATATATAGAGTTATAACTGGTGGTTATGATAATATTTCTTCAGAAATATTCAAGACCTATGATGATAATACTCATTTTCATTTCAGCTATTTTTTTATTAGCGATAATCCCGTAACAGTTCCAGCTCCGTGGCAGTATATTCAATTGGTTCGTAAACATCAGAATCCTGCTATCGATAATCGTGAGCTAAAATTAAAAATACCTCCTTTTTTACGAGAGTTTGATTACACGATATATTTAGATGGGAATATCATAATCAAAAGTCCGCTAAATGAGATTATGCAAAAGGTTGTACGAGAAAATAATCTTATTTACGCATATCCCCATTATCGAAATCCAACTTTACGGGAAGAAATAGTTAGTTGCTTTATTTACTCACGGATTACTTTTTCTGAATTATGTGCCACCAAGAAACTATTATCTAGTTTTCTAAATATGGATATAGGTTTTGAATGCGGAGTAATCATTCGGAAAAAATATAATGAAAAATTAAAGAAATTAGGTGAAGTTTGGTTTCAATATTATTTTAGGAATGCTAAACGTGATCAGTTTTATTTTTTGCCATCATTAATTGAGGCTGAATTAGAATGTAATGCTATTGGTGAAAACATGTTCCGTTCATCCAATGGGATATTTAAGTTACAATCTCATAAAAATACAATCACTGCATATAACAAAATTAAAATAGTATTAAAAATACGGTTGTATAATTTGATTTTTGGCAAAAAATATGTTTAAGTATCGGACGATTTTTTTAATTATTTTCTCACTTGTCAATTTGCTATTTGTTGTTGCATCCCAGTTGGTTACTATCATAACTATTGGTCCATCAAATCAAACCGATGCACTTTTTGCTGGAATGGTAATCCCAACAATAATTTTGACAATCGTAAGTAGCTCTTTAACAAATGTATTAGTACCTATCTTTATTAATTCTTCCGATGCAAAAAAAACACTATGGGAGCATATTTTTATTATGTTTTTAGGTGGGGGGGCGCTTATCGCTCCCTTGATAGTGAGTAGTAGTTTTTGGATTAGATGGATATTTCCTGGTTTCGATAATTTGACTCTTGAACTTACTAGTCAAATACTTCAATTACAATTGTTGGCCATTCCTTTCTCATTATGTTCGACAGTGTATTCATCATATCTGAACTCTCAATCAAATTTTTTGAGCGCCGAATTCATACCTGCTCTATGTTCATTGTGTATATTCCCGGCTGTATTTTATGCAATACCCCATTATGGTGTCTTGGCTACATCTTATTTATATTTCGCAAAGGTAATCATTACAAGTATATTACAATCCTGCATGTTTGGTCGTCCTAACATACCCTCTTTTACAAAAGCCAAATTTAAAGAAACTTTTTGCCAAATGCGCCCATTATTAATTGGTTCACTTTACTATAAATCAGGGCCGATTATTGATCGCAATATACTTTCTCATTCAGTTTCTGGCACAATGTCAATTTTTGTTTTGGGACAGCAATTGCTATCAATGGCTAATTTGGTTTTAACGAAGTCTTTAATTATTCCACAAATTACAGTGATGAATAAAGTAGCCATCGAAGACCGAACTTTACTGAAAGATTGGGTGAAAAAGAAGGTTTTTTGGTGCTTGGGTATAAGTATGGGGTTATTTTTATTATATTGCTTAATAGGTTTACCACTGCTTAGACTTGTGTTCGAATTTTTTGATTACAAAAAACTGGATTATAGTTATCTTTGGGTAATTGTTGCTTGTTTGTTTGGGACGTTTATAGGAGATTATACTGCTACTTTGGTGTCATCAGCATTTTATTCCCTTAATGACACAAGAACACCATCATACATTTCAATGTTTACATTTACCATTTTTATTCCACTTAAATATATTGGCTTTTATTATTTTAATGCATATGGTTTAGCAGTGGTCTGTAGCGTATATTCAATATTAAATCTTATCATGTTGTTTTACGTTCTCTATCAGGTTAAATTGAAATGATTTATTTTATTGGCTGGACTGCTGATTACGATAGACAAATGATTGGGCTTTTAAAACCATCGATTAGACATAAAGTTATCAACTTTCCTGAAGGTAAGCTAATTTATCAATTAAATAAGCGATTGTATTACTGGCTTAATGGATTTTATTTATTTTTACATTCTCTAACCACTCATCGGCATTCAACTTATTTCTTTAAAGATTCCGATGGTTATGGCTATTTGAGATTTGCACAATTTTTCAAGGGTAAACGAGTTTTAGTCATTCGAAATATTGTCTCGGAAAAAGATGTTATTAAATATAAGAAAATTTTTTCGCATATATATTCTTTTGATAAAGTGCAATGTGACAAATATTCATTTAAGTATATGCTGCAAGTTTTTGCTGATATCAAGCCCCAATTGGGGAATCCTGAAAGTAAGAATGCATGTTACTTCGTGGGGCTCGATAAAAATCGTCTTGGTGTTATAAATACTATCTCAGAGATCTTGAATGGTTATGACATTAAATCAGTGTTTAATGTTGTTAAAGATAAGACCTCAAGTTATGAATCATGTTTTTATATTAATAATCCTCTAACTTACGATGACAACATAAAAATGGTTCAAGAGAATAAGTTTTTATTAGAAATAAATCAAGAAGGCCAGGAAGGAATAACTCTACGGGCTCTTGAGTCAATATTCTATCAAAAGAAATTGATCACTAATAATCTTTCATTGCGCGAATACGATTTTTATGATCCTTGCAGGATTTTTATTTTTAAATCATGTAGCACTTGGGATTTTGAGGCCTTCGAGCAATTTCTGGTTAGCAAGTATTCGCCAGTATCTGAATCAATTCTTAATAACTACAAGTTTTCAACCTTTATTACCAATGTAATGAACACCTATGAATAACAGCACATCGAATTTTTCAAGACACATCGCTTGGATTTTATGCATGTTGTTGAGTTATTTTGTTCTATTAAAAGCTGATTATCTTCCAGCTGATTTCAATGCTTATAATGAAATTTATCATTCGACTTACAACAAAATTGAAGATATTGAATATCCTTTTAGAATTCTTGCCGGTTTTTTTAATTACTTAGGGGTGGACTATTTACTTTTCGCAATTTTGATATGTATATTTTGTCTTGTAATAAAATTAACTTCGTTTCGAAAAATAATTGGTAATGAAAGTGGTTTGCTGTTTATAATATTATATATGTGTTTTTTTGGCTTTTTGCATGAGCTAACTCAACTAAGGCTTGCAATAGCTACATCTTTCTTCTATCTTGCGCTTTATTATTTATTTTTTGATAAACGCTTGTTTTGGTTCGGTTTATTTAGTTGTTTAGCCTTGATGTTTCATTTCAGTATCGTTTTTTTAATTATTACTTTATTTATAAATACTAAAAGAAAATTATTTTTCTTCATTATTACTGTTTTTCTTTTGTGGGTTGGTTCAGGTCAATATTTAATGCTTTTGCAAGATTACATGCCAAATGAAAAACTGAAATTGTACTTGATTAGTGTTTCAAGGATAACATCAGTATCAGATTCAGAATTAAATGTCTTAACTCTTAATAACATTGTGTTTGTTATGGCTTTTGGCGTAGTGCAGTTTTCCAAAGCAAAACTTTTGTTTAATTCACATGAGAAAAAATTAATAGGTTATACGCAATATGCAAATTTGATAGGTTTTACTCTATTCTATTGTTTTAGTTCAGTGCCAGTAATAGCATTTAGGCTGCCAGAGTTATTGCGTGTTACCTACCCTCTAGTTTTTGCCATGATTATCTCGCGGGCACTAAAGGAAAAACGCTATCCACAACTTTTAATACTTGTCGTATTAACATTATCTTTAGTAATGTGCTTTATTACAGTCAGAGCTGTAGCTGTAAATTACACTTGAGGTTTGCGATGATAATTACTGTTTTACTTTCAACTTTTAATGGTGAAAACTTCCTCTTAGAGCAATTAGATTCTTTGCGTAGTCAAACTTACAGTGAGTTTAAAGTCTACATACGAGATGATGGTTCTACAGATAATACTTTGAGTATTTTAGAAAGTTATTGTAGTAAAGATTCTCGTTTTATTCTGATAAATTCCGGTGGTAATGTTGGTTGTGCTGAATCATTTTTGAAGTTGATGTCATCTATAGAGTCCGATGTCTATATGTTTTGTGATCAGGATGATGTTTGGCTAAAAGATAAAATAGCACGCGTCTATAGTCATTTTTCTAAGGTTGAAGACAATAGTATACCGCAACTATATCATTCAGATTTGATTGTTGTTGATGAAAAATTAGACGTTCTTAATAACTCATTTCTGAAACATCAATCCTTTAACGCTTATGACTCAATGGCTAAGAATAACCTTTACATCCAAAATTTTGTAGTCGGGTGTACTATGGCTGTAAATTCGGCTTTAGCCGATAAAATATCAAAAAAATTAACTGACCACAAAAGTATTGCAATGCATGATTGGTGGGCGGCACTCGTTGCAAAGTCGTTTGGAACCATTCACTTTGATGATGAGAAAACAATTTTATATCGTCAGCATTCTAAGAACGTCTTAGGTGCGCAACCTAATACATTGAGAAGATTTATTCGTTCTTTAATTTCTGGTAATGGTCTGGAACGTGTAGATCGTTTTCGAAGCATAGTTGTTAAACAAGCAGAAAGTTTTATTCGCATTTATGCTGATGAACTTCCAGAGGATGCTGTGACTAAATTGAAACTGGTGATTAATGGGCTTGGCGTCCGAGCCAGTTTTAAATCACTAGTTACATGCTTTTTTAATGGTATTTATATGCAAGGATATAAACGCAACTTTGCATTAATATATTCTGTATTAATTAGTAATTATGTAACGCACTCAAGAAATAAATGAATTGGTGTGCAGTGAAATTTAATTTTTTAAGTATATAAAATGAAAAAAATATCGATTGTGGGCACCGCAGGGATTCCGGCGTGTTACGGTGGTTTTGAATCATTAGTTGAAAATTTAACTTTGTATTCCAATAAAAATATTGCTTATAGTGTGTTTTGCTCATCATTTCATTATAATAAAAAGTTGAAAAGGCATAATAATGCTGAGCTGATATATGTTCCTTTAAAAGCTAATGGAATGCAAAGTATAGTATATGATATTGTCTCGTTGATGATCTGTATATTTAAGCGCACAGATGCTCTTTTAATATTGGGTGTTTCTGGTTGTGTTTTTTTGCCAGTTTTTAAGGTTTTTTCGCCTAAGTGCAAAATTATCACTAATATAGATGGCCTCGAATGGAAACGAGATAAGTGGGGCAGGTTTGCTAAATGGTTTTTGAAAAAGTCAGAATCCTTTGCAATAAAGTATTCAGATAAAATTATTACGGATAACGAAGCAATAAGTGAATATGTGAGAAATACCTACAATGATGAAAGTTGTGCTATCGCCTATGGTGGAGATCATGCTTTATCGTATGCTATTGAAGGTATAACCCGTAAAGATTATTTTTTGTCTTTATGTAGGATCGAGCCGGAAAATAATGTGCATCAAATTTTATCTGCATTTTCAGAAAATGGATTTCACATAAAATTCATCGGAAATTGGAATGCAAGCGAATATGGGCGAAAATTAAAAGAAAAGTATAGTGATTATCAAAACATAGAAATTATTGATCCTATTTATGATTTGGGCTTGTTATATAAATACCGCGCCGAATGCATAGGGTATGTACATGGACATTCGGCGGGGGGCACAAATCCGTCATTAGTGGAAATAATGCACTTTGGGGTTCCTATAATAGCATTCGATTGCACTTTTAATCGATATACTACAGAAAATAAGGCCTGTTATTTCTCTTCAGTTGATGAATTAAATGCACAAGTCAATTTATTGCTTAGTAATAGTAGTTTTAGTCCTGGTGAGCAGATGAAAGAAATTGCTAATAGGCGTTATACGTGGAAAGTTATCGTTGAAGAGTATGAAAAAACTTATTAATAATTCTTTGTAAGTTTTTATGGCAAATTTTTCTATAATCTATGCAGATATAATTTCAATTGAAGTTCAGAAGAAGTTAACATCTAAGACACATTCAAGCCGCGCACGCGTCGCGGTGACCACACCTGACAGGAGTATGTAATGTCCAAGCAACAGATCGGCGTCGTCGGTATGGCAGTGATGGGGCGCAACCTGGCGCTCAACATCGAAAGCCGCGGTTATACCGTCTCCATCTTCAACCGTTCCCGTGAGAAAACTGAAGAAGTTGTTGCCGAGAATCCAGGCAAAAAGCTGGTGCCTTACTATACCGTACAAGAGTTTGTTGAATCTCTTGAAACACCGCGTCGTATCCTGTTAATGGTGAAAGCGGGCGCAGGTACTGATGCTGCCATTGACTCCCTGAAACCGTATCTGGAAAAAGGCGATATCATAATTGACGGGGGTAACACCTTCTTCCAGGACACCATCCGTCGTAACCGTGAACTCTCCGCAGAAGGCTTTAACTTCATTGGTACCGGCGTTTCCGGTGGTGAAGAGGGCGCGTTGAAAGG
Organism: uncultured Enterobacter sp.; assembly: GCA_963521185.1. Classification (GTDB taxonomy): domain Bacteria; phylum Pseudomonadota; class Gammaproteobacteria; order Enterobacterales; family Enterobacteriaceae; genus Enterobacter_D. Next base: position 171,330 of record CAUQTV010000001.1, read on the forward strand.
CCCTTCCATTATGCCCGGTGGGCAGAAAGAAGCCTATGAACTGGTTGCCCCAATCCTGACGAAAATTGCCGCCGTCGCAGAAGATGGTGAACCCTGCGTGACTTACATTGGCGCTGATGGCGCGGGCCACTATGTCAAAATGGTTCACAACGGGATTGAATACGGCGACATGCAGCTGATTGCTGAAGCGTATTCACTGCTAAAAGGTGGCTTAAATCTTTCTAACGAAGAGCTGGCGCAGACCTTCACCCAGTGGAATGAGGGCGAGCTGAGCAGCTACCTGATTGACATCACTAAAGACATCTTCACCAAAAAAGACGAAGACGGTAAGTACCTGGTGGATGTGATTCTGGATGAAGCGGCGAACAAAGGCACCGGTAAATGGACCAGCCAGAGCTCTTTGGATCTCGGTGAACCGCTGTCGCTGATCACCGAGTCTGTATTTGCACGTTACATCTCCTCGTTAAAAGAGCAGCGCGTTGCAGCTTCCAAAGTGCTGACTGGCCCCCAGGCGAAACCTGCTGCTGATAAAGCCGAGTTCATTGAGAAAGTGCGTCGCGCGTTATACCTTGGCAAAATTGTCTCTTACGCTCAGGGCTTCTCTCAATTACGTGCAGCGTCCGAAGAGTACAATTGGGATTTGAATTACGGCGAAATCGCGAAGATTTTCCGTGCTGGTTGCATTATCCGTGCGCAGTTCCTGCAGAAAATTACTGATGCTTACGCGCAAACGCCAGCAATTGCTAACCTGCTGCTGGCACCTTACTTCAAGCAAATTGCCGATGAGTATCAGCAAGCGCTGCGTGACGTGGTGGCTTACGCCGTTCAGAATGGGATCCCGGTTCCGACCTTCGGCGCTGCTGTTGCTTACTATGACAGCTACCGTGCCGCTGTGTTGCCAGCTAACCTGATTCAGGCGCAGCGTGATTACTTCGGTGCGCATACCTATAAACGCACTGATAAAAACGGCGTATTCCATACGGAATGGCTGGATTAATCTGATTTAAGAAACGCATGAATGAAAGCCCGGTTAATACTTCCGGGCTTTTTTTTATCGAAATTCCCCATGAGACAGTAACATAGCGTCTGCATTTTCAGAAAAAGCTCATAATTTACAATCACTCATAGAAATTCTGTTCAGATTCCTTACCTTGACAGCCCGGCGCTTAAAGAGTTAAAAATTCAGCAGTTATTAAATTTAGTGATGGCAAGTAAGTCATCTTCAGACACTCAACTTAAGAAGCTGCTTAGCGAATGAAAATAACAATCTCCGGTACAGGTTACGTTGGTCTTTCAAACGGCATTCTAATCGCCCAGCACCACGAGGTGGTGGCGTTGGATATCGTACAGGCTAAAGTAGATATGCTTAATCAAAAGGTTTCTCCGATTGTAGATAAGGAGATTCAAGAGTATCTTGAAACTAAGCCTTTAAAATTTCGTGCAACGACTGATAAGCATGATGCTTACAAAAATGCGGATTTTGTCATTATCGCTACACCTACCGATTATGACCCGAAAAGCAATTACTTTAATACGTCGAGCGTCGAAGCCGTTATCCGAGATGTTATCGAAATAAATCCTGACGCCCTAATGATCATAAAATCGACGGTGCCGGTTGGGTTTACGCAATCAATCAAAGATAAATTCGGTATAGATAACATACTCTTCTCGCCTGAATTTTTGCGGGAAGGGAAGGCGCTTTACGATAACTTGCATCCTTCACGTATTGTTATCGGTGAACGTTCTGAGCGTGCGAAGCGATTTGCTTCTCTGTTACAGGAAGGGGCGATTAAGAAAGATGTTCAGGTTCTTTTCACTGACTCGACAGAAGCTGAAGCCATCAAGCTGTTCGCGAATACTTATCTCGCCATGCGGGTAGCTTATTTCAATGAGCTGGACAGCTATGCAGAAAGCCTTGGGTTAAATACTCGTCAAATCATCGAAGGCGTTTGTCTGGATCCTCGCATTGGCAACCATTACAATAACCCTTCATTTGGTTACGGCGGTTACTGTCTGCCAAAAGACACGAAACAGTTGCTGGCGAACTATCAGTCGGTTCCAAATAACATTATTTCCGCCATTGTGGATGCAAATCGCACCCGCAAAGATTTTATTGCAGACTCAATACTCGCTCGTAAACCAAGAGTCGTTGGCATCTACAGACTGATCATGAAAAGTGGTTCAGACAACTTCCGTGCCTCGTCCATCCAGGGGATCATGAAGCGAATCAAGGCGAAGGGCGTTCAGGTTATCATCTATGAACCGGTTATGAAGGAAGATGAATTTTTCTATTCTCGGGTGGTGCGCGATCTTGACGCCTTCAAACAGGAAGCAGATGTCATCATCTCCAACCGAATGGCCAAAGAATTGATAGATGTTGAAGACAAAGTGTATACCCGCGATCTTTTTGGCAGCGACTAAGCGCAGCGTGGGTAGCGTGATCCACGATGAGCTTGCCCGGACCGCTCAATGAGATCCATTGAGCGGTTGTTTTACTACCTCGATGTAAATTTTGCTTAAGCCCCGGTTTAACCCTGTGCATTACATCTTCTGCTGCTTTATCAACCGGTAACACAATTAAACGTATTCCTATACACAGAAAAATTGCTTTCCGTAAACTATAATGACATTTATATTGCACGCGGGCATTTTTTCTCATTAGGGCTGTTATGACACACAACGATAATAAGATAGTCAGAGGAAATCAGGACTCTGAACAGATTGATTTGATTGACCTTATTTTTCAACTTTGGCGCGGCAAGTGGGTAATCGCTATCTTTATGGCAGTAGCCGTAGTGGTGGCGGGTGCTTATGTGACGTTGGCGAAAGAAAAGTGGACATCCACGGCGGTCATTACCATGCCGGACGTAGGTCAAATCGCCGGTTACACCAATGCGATGACCATTCTTTACGGCGATACTAAAGTTAATGTCATCGACCTACAGCAGCGCGTCATCGGGCGCTTCAGTTCTTCATTTTCTGCACTGTCTGAGTCATTAAAAAATCAGGCGGAACCCGAAAAACTGACCATCGACACGGCCGTTAAAGGTCAGCCGCTCCCACTTAGCGTCAGCTATCAGGGGGATTCCGCTGAGAATGCGCAGAAAAAGCTGGCAGAATATATTCAGCAGGTTGATGAACAGATTGCCGAGGAGCTGGATCAGGATCTCGCGGTGAACATGAAGTCCCGACAAACGGAGCTAGAGGCCTCTTTGAGCACCCAGGAAAAAGTGGCTCAGGAGCAAAAAAATCTGCGGATACAGCAAATTACCCAGGCCCTTACCGTTGCCAATGAGTCTAACGTCAAAGCGCCGCAGGCGCAGCAAAGTGAAGAGCTGACGCAGGACACGCTCTTCCTGTTAGGGAGCGCGGCGCTGGAATCAATGATCAAAAACGAGGCAACGCGTCCGTTAGTGTTCTCTGAAGACTACTATAAAACCCGACAAAATCTGCTGGATATTCAGCGAATTAAACCTGATCCTGACAATATGCACGCCTACCGTTACGTGATGAAACCCACGCAGCCGCTGTTCCGTGACAGCCCAAAACGTACGTTGACCCTGTTGCTGGCGATCATTTTAGGCGGGCTGATTGGGTCCGGTGTGGTTCTCGCCCGTAATGCAATGCGGAATTACCAACCCAAAGCATAAGCTAAAAAAAACCGGGCTACTCTTTAGCCCGGTTTTTTCACTGAAATTTTATTTGTGACGCTGGCGCAGGTTCTCAATCACCGCCGTCAGGTCCAGCTCTTGATCCTGTAGCAGCACCAGCAGGTGATACATCAAATCAGAGGCTTCGTTGGTCAGCTCAAAGCGGTCGTTAACGGTCGCGGCCAGCGCGGTTTCCACGCCTTCTTCTCCCACCTTCTGGGCAATACGTTTAGTGCCGCTGGCGTAGAGCTTCGCTGTATATGAGCTTTCCGGATCGGCTGTTTTACGCGCCGCCAGCAGCTGTTCCAACTGATAGAGGAACAGCCATTGATGGCTGGTTTCACCAAAGCAGCTGGAGGTGCCTTTATGGCAGGTCGGACCAACGGGATCCACCAGCACCAGCAGCGTGTCGTTATCGCAATCCACCGTCATGTTAATTACGTTAAGGAAATTGCCTGAGGTTTCACCTTTGGTCCACAGGCGCTGCTTAGTGCGTGAGAAAAAGGTTACTTTGCCACTTTCCAGCGTTTTCGCCAGCGCGTCCTGATTCATGTAACCCAGCATTAAAACTTCGCCGGATACCGCGTGCTGCACCACGGCGGGTAGCAGTCCGTCGGTTTTTTCCCAGTCCAGCTGCGCGCGTTGTTGCTCTGTTAACATACCCTAATCTCCACGCCCTGTAGTGCCAGGTACGCTTTCAGTTCGCCAATATTAATAATCTGTTTGTGGAACACGGACGCCGCCAGCGCACCGTCAACGTCGGCATCGCGGAACGCTTCATGGAAGTGCTCCATCGTACCGGCCCCGCCGGAGGCAATCAGCGGCACGTGGCAGACCTCGCGCACACGGCGCAGCTGTTGCAGATCGTAGCCGTTACGTACACCGTCCTGGTTCATCATGTTCAGCACGATTTCACCCGCCCCGCGCTTTTGCACTTCCTGCACCCAGTCCAGGGTTTCCCATTGCGTCACGCGGGTACGGGACTCATCACCGGTGTACTGGTTCACATGGTATTTACCGGTTTGTTCGTCAAACCAGGTATCAATACCCACCACGATACACTGCACGCCGAAGCGATCCGCAAGACGGGTGATAAGTTCAGGATCGGCCAGCGCTGGCGAGTTGATCGAAATTTTGTCGGCACCAAAGGTGAGGATTTTTGCGGCGTCTTCGGCGGATTTAATGCCACCGGCTACGCAGAAGGGAATATCGATCACTTCCGCCACGCGGGACACCCAGCTTTTATCCACCACGCGGCCATCGCTGGAGGCGGTGATATCATAGAACACCAGCTCGTCCGCGCCTTCGTCAGCGTAGCGTTTTGCCAGCGGAACGATATCACCAATGATTTCGTGATTGCGAAACTGCACGCCTTTCACCACCTGGCCGTCACGCACGTCCAGGCAAGGGATTATCCGTTTTGCCAGCATTGAATCGCCTCCGTCACGTTAAATTTTCCTTCCAGCAGCGCACGACCCACAATCACGCCGCGCACGCCCGTCCCCCGCAGGGCGGCGATATCGTGAATGTCGCCAATCCCCCCGGATGACTGAAATGCCACCTGCGGATAACGCGCGCACACTTCTTCGTAAAGTGAAACGTTAGATCCGGCCAGCGTGCCATCGCGGGAGATATCGGTGCACAGCACGTGTTTCAGGCCGACCGGCAGATACTTCTCCACCAGTTCCTCTAAAGTTACGCCCGAGTTCTCCTGCCAGCCGCTGACGGCGACCTGCTTACTGCCGTGCTCATCAATGCGCACATCCAGCGCCAGCACCAGCGCGTCAGCGCCAAAGCGGGTAAACCAGCCTTTCACGATCTCCGGCGATTTTACCGCCGTAGAGCCGACCACCACACGTGCCACACCGGCGTCGAGCAGCGCGGCCACGTCCTCTTCGCTGCGCACGCCACCGCCGACCTGGACCGGCACATTCACCCCGGCGACCAGCGTTTTGATCAGCGCAATCTGACGCTTTAGCGGATCTTTAGCGCCGGTTAAATCCACCAGATGCAGGACCTCTGCGCCCTGTGCGGCATATGCCTGCAGGCGCGGCAGCGGGTCGTTGCCGTAATCGCGCTGCGTGCCGTAATCACCCTGATGGAGACGCACAACCGTGCCGTCAATTAAATCTAAAGCCGGAATAATCATCACATCTCCAGGAAGTTTTTCAGCAGTTGCGCGCCAGCGGCACCCGAGCGTTCCGGGTGAAACTGCACGCCATAGAAATTGTCTTTCTGCACGGCGGCGGTGAAAGGCTCGCCATAGTGGCACTGGGCGATGGTCCAGGTATTCACCGGCATCGCGTAGCTGTGCACAAAATAAAAATAGGCACCATCTTCAATGCCGCGAAACAGTCGGTCACCGGCTTTCGGGTAGACGCGGTTCCAGCCCATGTGCGGCAGCGGCAGACCCACATCGTTAAACTTCGGCACCTCCTGATCGATAATGCCGAGCAGCGCAACGCCGTTGTTCTCTTCACTGCGACTGCCCAACAGCTGCATGCCGAGGCAGATGCCCAGCACCGGCTGAGTACAGGCTTTAATCAGATCGGCCAGTTCGCGCTCATGGATCTGATCCATGGCCGCCTGCGCGGTACCCACGCCCGGCAGAAACAGTTTATCCGCCCGCAACACCACGTCGGGATCGCGACTGACCAGCGGATCGTAGCCATGGCGCAGGATCGCAGACTTTACCGAATTCAGGTTAGCGCAGCCGGTATCCAGGATCACCACGTTCATCACAGCACTCCTTTCGACGAAGGCAGGGTATCGCCTTCAACGCGAATGGCCTGGCGCAGCGTGCGTCCAAAGGCTTTGAACAGGCTCTCCACGCGGTGGTGATCGTTCTTGCCCTTGGTTTTCAGATGCAGCGTCACCGCCATGGTGTATGAGAGCGAGCGGAAAAAGTGCTCGACCATCTCGGTGGTCAGATCGCCCACGCGCTGATAGGTGAACTCCGCGCGGTATTCCAGATGCGGACGACCGGAAATGTCCAGCGCACAGCGGGCCAGGCACTCGTCCATCGGCAGCACGAAACCAAAGCGGTTAATGCCGCGCTTATCGCCCAGTGCCAGCTTCAGCGCTTCGCCCAGCGCCAGGCCGGTGTCTTCCACGGTGTGGTGATCGTCAATGTAGAGATCGCCTTTAACGGTGATTTCCATGCGAAAGCCGCCGTGGGTGGCAATCTGATCGAGCATGTGGTCGAAGAACCCTACGCCGGTATTGATCTTGCTGCCGCCTTCACGATCGAGCCAGACTTTGACGTCAATCTGCGTCTCTTTGGTGTTGCGCTCAACGTGCGCGTAGCGGTCGCGTCGGGTCAGCTGCTCGCCAATGGTCGCCCAGTTCAGCGTCTCGCGGTTGTAACGCAGGCCGGCAATGCCCATGTTTTCCGCAAGCTGAATGTCGGTTTCGCGATCGCCAATCACGTAGCTGTTGGCTTTATCCAGCACCTGCTCCGCCAGATAGTGCTCGACGAGTTTGGTTTTCGGCTTGCGGCAGTCGCACGCGTCTGCGGGCAGGTGCGGGCAGATCAGCACCTCGTCGAACCGCACGCCCTGCGAGGTGAAAATCTGCATCATCAAATCGTGCGGGCCATCGAATTCCGCCTGCGGGAAGCTTGCCGTGCCCAGACCATCCTGATTGGTGATCATCACCAGTTTGTACCCGGCTTTCTGCAAGGTTAACAACACCGGGATGGCGTCCGGCTCAAAGGCCAGTTTGTCAAAACGATCGACCTGATAATCGCTCGGTGGCTCGCTTATCAGCGTGCCGTCACGGTCAATGAAAAGATACTTCTGGCTCATACTTGCTCCGCACGTAAGGCGTCAATGACGCGCTGACTCTCTTCACGGGTGCCAATGGTGATGCGCAGGCAGCCGCTTAATGTAGGTTGTTTGTTCTGATCCCGTAAGATAATGCCCTGATCCCACAGCGATTTAAAGACCGCGCTGGAGGCGGTAATACGCACCAGAATATAGTTGGTTTCAGAGTCAAACACCTGCTCAACGCAGGGGATATCCCGCAGCGACGACACCAGATACTGGCGCTCCGCTAAAATCTGCGCCACGCGATCGCGCATCGCAACAATGCCCTGCGGCGTAAGCGCCTGCGCGGCAATGTCCGCCACCGGCGTTGACAGCGGGTAGGGGGCGATCACCTTCATCAGCAGGGCGATCACCTCTTCATTTGCCAGCGTAAAGCCACAGCGCAGACCGGCGAGGGCGAAGGCTTTCGACAGCGTGCGCAGTACCACTAAATGCGGGTATTCATTGAGCCAGCCGGTGAGCGTCGCCTGCGGGCAAAATTCAATATAGGCTTCGTCGGCAATGACCAGCGCTTTGCCTCGCGCCATTTCCAGCAGCGTGCGCAGATCCTGCGGATGGATAATTTGCCCGGTCGGGTTGTTTGGACTACAAACGTAAATCAGTTTGACGCCGTCGAGCTTGTCGGCGATGCCCGGCAAATTCAACTGCCAGTCGTCCAGCGCCTGAACGGTGCGCGTTTCTACGCCAAAGGTTTCCGCGCTCACGCTGTACATGCCGTAGGTCGGTGGGCAGAACAGCACCACGTCTTTACCCGGCTCGCAGAAGGCGCGGATCAGCAGCTCAATGCCTTCGTCGGCCCCCCGGCTGACCAGCACCTGCTCCGGCTTCAGCCCTGCGTACTGCGCGTAACCGTTGATCACCGCTTTCGGCTGGCATTCCGGGTAGCGGTTTAGCGTTTGCTGACCAAACTGAAACGCCACCGGCGTGGGAAATTCGTTGGCGTTAAGCCACACGTCGCCTTTACCGCCCAGACGGCGCGCTGACTGGTAGGGCGTCAACTCACGGACATTTTTACGGGCGAGTTCTTCAATGCTCATGCTTGCTCCTTGAGGGCGTTAACGCGCAGGGTGACGGCATTTTTGTGGGCGTGCAGGCGTTCCGCGGCGGCGAGGGTTTCAATGGTTGAGGCGAGGGCGGCAAAGCCCTCGCGCGACAGTTCTTGCACGGTCATGCGCTTCTGGAAATCCGCCAGCCCCAGGCTTGAGCAGGTGGCGGTGTAGCCGTAGGTCGGCAGCACATGGTTGGTACCGGAGGCATAATCACCTGCGGACTCCGGCGACCAGTCGCCAAGAAACACCGAACCGGCGCTGGTAATGCTATCCACTAGCGAACGGGCGTCGCGGGTCTGAATGATCAGGTGCTCAGGGCCGTAGGCGTTCGAGATCTGCACGCACTGAGTTAAATCCCTCGCCACGATCAGACGGCTGGCCGTCAACGCCTGGCGCGCGGTGTCAGCACGGGGTAATTCAGCGAGCTGACGCTCAACGGCCTCGGCCACTTTTTCAGCCATGTCGGCATCCGGGGTCAGCAAAATTACCTGTGAGTCCGGGCCGTGCTCCGCCTGCGAGAGTAAATCAGACGCCACAAAGTCCGGCGTTGCGCCGCTGTCAGCAATCACCAGCACCTCAGAGGGGCCGGCGGGCATGTCGATGGCCGCACCATCAAGACGCTGGCTGACCTGGCGCTTAGCCTCGGTCACAAAGGCGTTGCCTGGACCAAAGATTTTATCCACCTTGACGATAGATTCGGTGCCAAAGGCCAGCGCGGCAATCGCCTGTGCGCCACCTACGTTGAATACCTCCTGCACGCCGCACAGTTTCGCCGCATACAGAATTTCATCGGCAATCGGCGGCGGCGAGCAGAGCACCACTTTCTGGCAACCAGCGATGCGCGCAGGCGTCGCCAGCATTAACACGGTTGAGAACAGCGGAGCGGAGCCGCCGGGAATATAGAGGCCGACCGAGGCGATCGGGCGCGTCACCTGCTGGCAGCGCACGCCGGGCAGGGTTTCGACGTCAATGGTTTGCAGCGTTTGCGCGACGTGAAACCGGTCGATATTTTTCACCGCCACGGCCATTGCCTGCTTGATGTCATCGCCAAGGCGCGCGCTGGCCTCGTCAATTTCCTGTGCGGTGACTTTCAGTGCAGCGACCTCAGTTTTATCAAATTTCGCGCTATATTCACGCAGCGCGTCATCACCACGGGCTTTGACGTTATTGAGGATTTCGGCCACGGTACGGGTAATGCTTTCAGACGCTTCCATCGCCGGGCGCGTCAGCAAACTACGCTGCTGTTCCGGACTACAGCTATTCCAGTCGATAATGGTATTAAAGCTCATCGTCATTACTCCATCATCTTCTCAATCGGCAGCACCAGAATCGAGCTGGCACCCAGCGCTTTGAGCTTCTCCATGGTTTCCCAGAACAGGGTTTCGCTGCTCACCATGTGCATCGCTACGCGCTGCTGATCGCCCGCCAGCGGCAGAATAGTCGGACGCTCAGCGCCCGGCAGCAGGGCAATCACTTCGTCAAGACGCTCGGTTGGTGCATGCATCATGATGTATTTGGATTCGCGCGCCTGGATCACGCCCTGAATACGCGTCAGCAGTTTATCGATAAGCTGCTGTTTCGCCGCGTCCATTTCGCCGTCGCGCTGGATAAGACACGCTTTCGAGCGGTAAATCACTTCCACTTCGCGCAGGCCGTTGGCTTCAAGCGTTGCGCCGGTGGACACCAAATCACAAATGGCATCTGCAAGACCGGCGCGGGGGGCGACTTCAACAGAGCCGTTTAACAGGCAGGATTTAAACGACACGCCTTTCTGATCCAGATAGCGCTTAAGCAGGTGTGGGTAAGAGGTGGCAATGCGTTTACCGTCGAGGGCCGCCGGGCCATCCCAGACTTCATCCGCGTTGGTCGCCAGCGACAGGCGGCAACCGCCAAAATCCAGGCGACGCAGGGTAAAGTAACGCGGATCTTCGCCCTGCGCGCGGCGGGTCAGCAGCTCTTCTTCCAGCACGTTTTCGCCAATGATGCCGAGATCTACCACGCCATCCATGACCAGACCCGGGATGTCATCGTCACGCACGCGCAGAATATCGATCGGCATGTTTTCTGCCAGCGCAATCAGGCGCTGAGTGTGCAGGTTAATTTTGATGCCGCAGCGGGCCAGCAGTTCGCGTGAATCATCGCTCAGTCGGCCAGATTTCTGCATAGCTATGCGTAAACGTGAATTGTCTAACATTGGGTTTATCCTCTTTACCTGCCTGAATTTGGTTCAAAAAAAAGCCCCCGGAAGATGATCTTCCGGGGGCTTTTTCATGCGTTCATGCACCACTGGAAGATCTGAATGTCTTCCAGCACACATCGCCTGAAAGACTAGTCAGGATGATGGTGATGGTGGTGTTTAAATTGAACGCGTGTCATAAAATTCTCGATGAATGCTTATTCATATGTTGTCAGTTAACCTAAACCACTTTGACGGGTTATGGCAAGGGCTTTTTTCCTTCATTAAATCATTTCATATTGATTCTATGAATTGTCAGTTCCGCCACGCTGGCGTAGCCTTAAAGCTGGCGCGTGAAAGTCTGGAGAAAACGCATGAAGAAGGTCGCAATTGTCGGTTTAGGATGGCTGGGCATGCCCCTGGCGTTATCGTTAACGGCGCGGGGCTGGCAGGTCACCGGCAGTAAAACCACCCAGGACGGCGTGGAGGCGGCCCGCATGTGCGGTATTGAAAGCTACCCGCTTAAGCTTGAACCGGCGCTGGTCTGTGAAACAGACGACCTTGATGCATTGATGAACGTGGATGCGCTGGTGATCACACTCCCGGCGCGGCGCAGCGGTCCGGGCGAAACCTTCTATTTACAGGCGATGCAAGAGATCGTCGACAGCGCGCTGGCGCACCGCATCCCGCGCATTATTTTCACCAGTTCCACCTCCGTTTACGGTAACGGAAGCGGCACGGTGAAAGAGAGCACCCCGCGTAACCCGGTCACGTCCAGCGGACGCGTGTTGAAAGAGCTGGAAGACTGGCTGCACAATCTGCCGGGCACCTCGGTGGACATCCTGCGCCTGGCCGGGCTGGTGGGGCCTGGGCGGCATCCGGGGCGTTTCTTTGCCGGAAAAACCGCGCCCGACGGCCAGCATGGCGTCAACCTGGTGCACCTTGAAGATGTCATCGGCGCAATCACCCTTTTGTTGCAGGCTCCCAAAGGGGGCCACATCTATAATATCTGTGCGCCTTTGCACCCGGCGCGGTCAACGTTTTATCCGATGATGGCGCGCCAGTTGGATCTGGCCCCGCCGCAGTTTCTCGATGCTACAGATGATGAAAAGGGTAAAGTCGTCGACGGCAGCCGAATCACTAAAGAGCTGGGATTTGATTATCAATATCCCGATCCGCTGCTAATGCCAATGGAATAGGGGCTTTCGCAGGGGAAGACGGGTCGCATACCGCAAGGGGCGAACATGAAACCACTGCTGGATGTTCTTGTCATTCTTGACGCACTTGAAAAAGAGGGCAGCTTCGCCGCGGCCTCCGCGAAGCTGTATAAAACGCCCTCCGCGCTCAGCTACACCGTTCACAAACTTGAGAGCGATCTCAATATTCAACTGCTCGATCGCAGCGGACATCGCGCGAAGTTTACCCGCACCGGTCAGCTGCTACTGGAGAAAGGGCGCGAGGTGTTGCACAGCGTGCGCGAGCTGGAAAAGCAGGCGGTCAAGCTCCATCAGGGCTGGGAAAACGACCTGGTCATTGGCGTGGATGGCACGTTTCCCTTTTCACTGCTGGTTCCGCTCATTGAAGCCTTTTATAAAGATCACAGCGTCACGCGGTTAAAATTCATCAACGGCGTATCGTCCGGCTCATGGGATACGCTAGTCGAAGGGAAGGCCGATATCATTGTCGGCGCGCTACACGATCCGCCACAGCTGAGCGGGTTTGGCTATGCGCGCCTCGGCAGCCTGGAGCAGGTATTCGCCGTGGCCCCGCATCACCCGCTGGCACAGGAGCCAGAACCGATCCCCCGGCGGGAGATCAAGCGTTATCGCGCCATTGTGGTGAGCGGTGGCGGCACCGGCAGTTCACTGTCGCAGCAGCTGTTAGACGATCGGGAAGCGATCACTGTGTTTGATTTTAAAACCAAGCTGGAACTGCATCTTGGCGGCCTCGGCTGCGGCTATTTACCGCGTTATCTGGCGCAGCGCTTTCTGGATTCCGGCGCGTTAATTGAAAAACGCGTGGTGGCGGAAATCTCCCCGGAGCCGGTTTGGGTGGGCTGGAATGAAAAAACGTCAGGGCTTGCCAGCGCCTGGTGGTGCAAGGAAATAGTGGCAAATAGTGCGATAGCGGGCGTTTACAATCTGCACGAAGCCCCTAAATAAGGTGGTTCACAAAAATAATCGCGTGATCGCCCTCTCACTGGCTTGTCATCGCGCCTCAGTTTGGTGCAAAATATGCCGCCTGCAAAAAATGACATTAACCGACGTTCAACGCGTCGGTTATTTTTTTGCAATAAAAACGTCATTTAAATCAAAGAGGCCGGGCTTCGTACCGGATAGATACACATTTAAAAACCGACAGTCGTTGTCGCTGAGGAAAGAAAACAGATGGGGCAATTATTTGCATTTGCGACGGCTTTCGCCGTAACGGGAGAAAACCATGTCGCATAACGTTACTCCAAAAACCTCTCGCGTGGAATTGCGTAAAACGCTAACGCTAATTCCGGTTGTTATGATGGGTCTTGCCTATATGCAGCCGATGACGCTGTTCGATACGTTCGGCATTGTCTCAGGGTTAACCGATGGTCACGTCGCGACGGCTTACGCTTTTGCGCTGGTTGCCATTCTCTTTACGGCGCTGAGCTACGGTAAACTGGTTCGTCGTTTCCCGTCCGCTGGCTCCGCCTACACCTATGCTCAGAAATCCATCAGCCCGGTCGTTGGCTTTATGGTGGGCTGGTCATCGCTGCTGGACTACCTGTTCATGCCGATGATCAACATTCTGCTGGCAAAAATCTATTTTGAAGCGCTGGTTCCCGGTGTCCCGTCGTGGCTGTTTGTGGTCGCGCTGGTGGCCTTTATGACCATCTCGAACCTGCGTAGCATCAAGTCCGTAGCAAACTTCAACACCCTGATCGTGATCCTGCAAATGGGCATCGTCGCGGTTATCGTCGGCCTTATCGTTTACGGTGTGGCGCACGGCGAAGGCGCAGGTACGCTGACCAGCAGCCGTCCGTTCTGGTCTGAAGGCGCACACGTGGTGCCGATGATCACCGGTGCCACCATTCTGTGCTTCTCGTTCCTGGGCTTTGACGGCATCTCTTCGCTGTCTGAAGAGACCAAAGACGCCGAGCGCGTGATCCCGAAAGCCATCTTCCTGACGGCGTTAATCGGCGGTCTGGTGTTCATCGTGGCCTCTTACTTCCTGCAACTGTACTTCCCGGATATCTCTCGCTTTAAAGATCCGGATGCGTCACAGCCAGAGATCATGCTCTACGTTGCGGGCAAATCCTTCCAGTTCGCGGTGCTGATTTTCTCCACCATCACCGTTCTGGCATCCGGTATGGCCGCACATGCGGGCGTGTCCCGCCTGATGTACGTGATGGGCCGCGATGGCGTGTTCCCAACGCGTTTCTTCGGCTACGTGCACCCGAAATGGCGTACCCCGGCATGGAACGTGCTGCTGGTGGGTGCCATCGCGCTGCTGGCGATCAACTTTGACCTGGTGACCGCAACCGCGCTGATCAACTTCGGTGCGCTGGTGGCGTTCACCTTCGTGAACCTGTCGGTCATCTCTCAGTTCTGGATCCGCGAGAAGCGCAACAAGACGCTGAAAGACCACTTCAGCTATCTGGTGCTGCCGCTGTGTGGCGCGCTGACGGTGGGTGCGCTGTGGGCGAATCTGGAGCAAAGCTCAATGATCCTCGGCCTCATCTGGGGTGCCATTGGTCTGATTTACCTGGCCTGCGTGACCAAAAGCTTCCGCAACCCGGTGCCGCAATACGAAGATATCCCACAGTAATCGCTGACGGTGAGGATATAAAAAAACCGGAGGTCCTGTTGGGCCTCCGGTTTTTTCTTACCTTAAATCCAGTTGTCTTAAATAATATCCTGAGCGTACTGAACCAGCTGTTTTAACAGCGCCAGCTTCTCGCTATCGCCTTCGTGCTGGTTATACAGCATCTCCAACTCTTGCGCGTAAGCCTGTAAAAATTCCGGGGTGAACACGTTGCGGCGATGCTGCAACCAGCGCTGCTGCTCGGTTTCATCCAGCGAGCCGGGGAAGTTACGCGCGCGGTAGTTAAACAGCAGCTTTTCGATGCGTTTATCGGCGAAGGTGATATCCAGCGCGGGCAGATTGCGCGGGTCCGTCTCCAGCACGATTTTCATCGCAGCGCGGTCAGCGTCGCTAAAGAAGCCGTTGTACAGCTGAGCATCGACGTTTTCTGAGGGCACAAACGGCTCGGCTTCGGCGAAAATCGCCACCGCTTTTTCGCGTACCTGCGGGTTTTCACGCAGAATTTTCAGATTATCCAGACAGCGCTGGCGATCGATGCCCAGCCTGTCGGCGTCTTCCGCGCGCAGGGTGTTGGCCTGTGCCAGCACCGGGCATTTATTCAGATGCACCAGTTTCACCGGCACGGCGGCATCCGTCCCCAGCTCCGCTTTTGGCCTGTATAACCGTTCACGAAGCTCATCGGCGTTAAGCGTTAACAGCGGCGACATATCGCCCGCCAGATCGACCATGATCACCGCGTTACGGTTGTCCGGGTGCCATGCCAGCGGCGCAACCCAACTGGTGTTTCCGCGCCAGGCACCAAACATGCCGGAGACGTGCACCAGCGGTTTCATCTGTGGCACGTCAATCAGCGCGGTCAGTTTATGTTTGCTGCGGTGGCTGTAGAGATAGCTGAAAAGCTTCGGCTGCTTTGTCTGAACAAGCTTCGCCATCGCGATGGTGGCATACACGTCAGCCATCGCGTCGTGCGCATTGCTGTGCTCAATACCGTTGGCGTGGGTCAGATGCTCAAGGCGAAAGCTCGGCAGGCCGTCGTCGTTTTCCGGCCAGTGAATGCCTTCCGGGCGCAGGGCATAGCAGGCGCGCATGACGTCCAGCAGATCCCAACGGGAGTTGTGATTCTGCCAGCTCCAGGCGTAGGGATCGTAAAAGTTGCGATAGAACACGTTGCGCGTCACTTCATCGTCAAACCGCACGTTGTTATAGCCCACCACGCAGGTTTCCGGCACGGTAAAAATCGCGTGAATACGCCGGGCAAACGCGGCTTCGTTCTCGCCTTTCGCCAGCGCAGTCTGCGGCGTAATGCCGGTAATCAGTACCGCTTCCGGCTGCGGCAGGTAATCATCAGCGGGCTTGCAGTAAAACACCTCCGGCTCGCCGAGCGCGTTGAAATCAGCATCGGTGCGCAGGGCGGCAAACTGCGCCGGTCGGTCCAGCGCCGGATGGGTGCCGAAGGTTTCGTAGTCGTGGAAGACAAATGTCGGTTGCGTGGCGGAATCAGACACCAGTGAGCTCATCCTGTTTTGAAGTGACCTGCCTATGGTAAACCATCCCGCCCGTTCTGCTGAACTAAAAGCCGTTTACGCGATGATTTTGCGAGCAGCCCCGGCGTTCTTACCGCGCTCTGTCACATTTCTTTGCAATTATGCCAGGTATCGACATAAGAATTTCCGTAAAAAGGGCAGCGATTTTAGATGATTTTGAGGATATGCCGTTGAAACGCCGTTTGTTTGTTGCCGCTTCACTTCTTGCTGTTTGCGTGAGTTCCGCGCTGGCTGCGGATGCTTTACCTTTTACCCCTCAGCCACCGCAAATCCAGGCCGGATCCTGGGTTTTAATGGATTACACCACCGGGCAGATTTTAACCGCTGGCAATGAGCATCAACAACGTAACCCGGCGAGCCTGACCAAGCTGATGACCGGCTATGTGGTTGACCGGGCAATCGACAGCCATCGCATCACCCCGGACGATATCGTCACCGTCGGCAAAGACGCCTGGGCGAAGGGCAACCCGGTATTTGACGGTTCATCGCTGATGTTTATCAAACCGGGCGACCGCATTACGGTGCGCGATCTCAGCCGCGGCCTGATTGTGGATTCCGGGAACGACGCCTGCGTGGCGCTGGCGGATCATGTGGCTGGCGGACAGCCGCAGTTTGTGGCGATGATGAACCGCTACGTGGAAAAACTGAATCTGCGCGACAGCCATTTCGAAACGGTGCACGGTCTTGATGCGCCTGGCCAGCACAGTTCCGCCTACGATCTGGCGGTGCTGTCCCGGGCAATCATCCACGGCGAGCCTGAGTTTTACCATATGTACAGCGAGAAAAGCCTGACGTGGAACGGCATCACCCAGCAGAACCGTAACGGCCTGCTGTGGGATAAATCCCTTAACGTTGACGGGCTGAAAACCGGGCACACCTCCGGGGCCGGATTTAACCTGATTGCCTCCAGCGTTGACGGCCAGCGTCGCTTAATTGCGGTGATCATGGGGGCAGAAAGCCCGAAAGGCCGCGAAGATCAGGCGCGCAAACTGCTGCACTGGGGCCAGCAAAACTTCGATACCGTGCAAATCCTGCATCAGGGTAAACAGGTGGGCACCGAGCGTATCTGGTACGGCGATAAAGAAAAAGTGTCGCTGGGCACCGAGCAGGATTTCTGGCTGTCGCTGCCGAAAACCGAAGTGCCCAACATCAAAGCCAAATATGTGCTGAGCAGAAAAGAGCTGGAAGCCCCGATTGCGGCGCATCAGCCAGTAGGGGAAATTGAGCTCTACGATCGCGATAAGCTGGTGGCACACTGGCCGCTGGTGACGCTGGAAAGCGTGGGTAAGGGCGGGATGTTTTCGCGCCTGAGTGATTATTTCCACCACAAAGCCTGACGGTAAGGGGGGGCGGACTGGCAACTCTGCGAGTCCGCTCGCATACTGAAACCTTGACGCTGTTCTTTATCCGTTCGTCATTTAAAGTGTATATCCATACAGCAATCATCGACGGAGGCAATCATGGACTACCGTATCAACGAAGTAGAAAAGCGCACCATTGCCGGTTTTCATCTGGTCGGCCCGTGGGATAAAACGGTCAAGAAAGGCTTCGAACAACTGACGATGTGGGTTAAAGGTAAGCAGATCCCGGCGCAGGAGTGGCTGGCGGTGTATTACGATAATCCGGATGAAGTCCCTGCTGAAAAACTGCGTGCGGATACCGTTGTTACGGTACCCCAGGGCTTTACGATCCCCGAAAACAGCGAAGGGGTGATGATCACCGAACTGCCCGGCGGTGCCTATGCCGTGGCCCGTGCACGCGTACAAAATGAAGAGTTCCAGGCGGCGTGGGAGCTGTTTTTTGACAGCCTGTTTGCCGACGCTGACCACCAGATCGCGCTGCGTCCCTGTTTTGAAATCTACCTCAACGCGGATCAAAACGACGGATTCTGGGAAATCGACATGTACATTCCGGTCGAACCGAAGGTGCTGTGATGCAGGCCAGCCTGTGGTGATGACCCGATTCGCTATAGCGCATCCTGCCTTTAAAGGGTGATCCTGGGGCAGTATGTATCAGTTTGCTGAATAATTGACCTTTCCCGACGGGATTTGGTGAGAACAGGGATGCCCTCAGTGAAAAAATGGATACAATTGCGCCTTCGTCGTTTTAGCCGGAGAGCGGGTGTGCGTCCCGACAAGTCACTCAGTCCTTTTGAAATTCGCCTGTATCGTCACTATCGTGTTGTGCATGGCGTGCGTATTGCGCTGGCGTTCGTCCTGACATTTTTACTGGTGCGTTTGCTGCACGTACCGGAAGGCACATGGCCGTTGATCACGCTGGTGGTGATCATGGGGCCGATTTCATTTTGGGGCAACGTGGTGCCGCGCGCCTTTGAGCGTATCGGTGGCACCATTTTTGGCTCCGCGCTCGGGCTTGTCGCCCTGAAGCTGGAGCTGGTTTCGCTGCCCCTGATGCTGCTCTGGTGCGCCGCCGCCATGTTTTTGTGCGGCTGGCTGGCGCTGGGCAAAAAACCTTATCAGGCGCTGCTGATTGGCATCACGCTGGCGGTGGTGGTGGGCGCGCCCGCAGGGGACATGCACACGGCGCTGTGGCGCGGGGGCGATGTGATCCTCGGCTCCCTGCTCGCGATGCTGTTTACCGGCATCTGGCCGCAGCGCGCGTTTTTACACTGGCGCATTTTGATGGCCAACTACGTCACCGCTTTTAACCGCGTCTACCAGGCGGGGTTCTCACCGAATCTGGTGGAGCGCCCCCATCTGGAAAAGCATCTGCAAAAAATTCTCAATGACGTGGTGAAAATGCGCGGCCTGATCACGCCTGCCAGCAAAGAGACGCACATTCAGAAAGCCATCTTTGAGGCCATTCAGACGGTCAGTCGAAACATGGTGTGCATGCTGGAGCTGCAAATCAACGCGCACTGGGCCTCGCGTGCCAGCCATTTCGTGATGCTGAACGCCCATACGCTGCGCGAAACGCAAAACATGACGCAGCAGACGCTGCTGACTATCGCCCATGCGTTGTATGAAGGCAATCCGCAGCCCATACTGGCAAACAGCGAAAAACTCAATGAGATCGTGGCCGAACTGCGCCAGTTGATCCAGGAGCATAAGGGCGAAACGCTGGCGGAAACGCCCATGCACGGCTATGTATGGTTAAGCATGGAACTGGCCCGACAGCTCGAATTGTTGTCGCACCTGATCTGTCGTGCGCTGCGCAAATAAACTTCACCCGCGCGCACAATAACAGCGTGTTGTTTCGATTCAGCACGATTTAGGGTTATGATACGCAGAAAGGATAAAACCATTGTCATCAGCAGCCGCTATCAGTAATGTTGAGCCAGGAGCGGTTGCTTTAACGAATCCGAATCTTATATTAGCAGGGGTGTAAAAATGGAAACTACCAAGCCTTCGTTCCAGGATGTGCTGGAATTTGTTCGTCTGTTCCGCCGTAAAAACAAACTGCAGCGTGAAATCCAGGACGTTGAGAAAAAGATCCGTGATAACCAGAAACGCGTTCTGTTACTGGACAACCTGAGCGATTACATCAAACCGGGAATGAGCGTTGAAGCCATTCAGGGCATCATCGCCAGCATGAAAAGCGATTACGAAGATCGCGTTGATGACTACATCATCAAAAATGCTGAAATCTCCAAAGAGCGTCGTGAGATTTCCAAAAAGCTCAAAACCATGGGCGAGATGAAAACGCACGAGCCGAAAGACGCCGAGTGATTTTCAAACGGTGAGAGCACAGCCTCTCACCGTTTTGCTTTTCACGCTCTGTTTCACGTTAGCGTCACACCGCCTTCCACCAGCCGCAGCAAATGCTGCACCGGCCACGCCTGGGTTTCCGTACTCTTTCTCACCCACCACAGCACCTCTTCCACGTCGTGCCGCTTGCGGTCTACATACAGCCCAGCCACGCTGCCGCTGTGTGCAACATTGATGCCGTAAAGATCACAGCGCTCAACAATATCCAGCAGGGCATTAAAGCCGGGCTTGGGCAGAACGGCCTGGCTGGCGATAGCGCTGAGCGTCGCCGCTTCACCCAGAAGCTGCGGGCTGTTTTGCGCGCAGGCGAGCTGCACTTTTTGCCAGGCGAGATCCAACACGCCGGCGTTATCGCGCAACGCTTTTTCGCGATCGATGCGATGATAGTCAGCAGTGCGCAGCGTCAGCGGGCTTTCCAGCAGTAAAATGTCCATTTCCGGTTGCGCCGCGCAGGCAATATGCGTCTCGCCGCTGTTGTGATCAAACAGGGAGAGCTGGCGAAAGATCGTGCTGTCGGTCGGTTCAAGCGTCACGCAAAGGCGGGCCAGCGCGGTTTCACCCAGTGGCTGATTCAAATGCCGTGCGGTGGCCACGGCGGTGGCGGCAATATCCGCCGTGCTGCTGGCCATGCCTTTTGCAACCGGAATGGTTGAGTGGCACTCAATGCGAATTTCGCGGCCAAGATCGGCGGGTAGCTGCCAGTGAGCGAGCAGCTGATTGACCATGGCTCGCACCAGCGGCTTCTCATGGCGCGAAGGTGTGCCGGTGGAGATCTCAATGGTGCTATACCAGTTCACCGGGCAGGAGACCAGCTTCTCACCGCCCAGGATCCAGCCCTGAATAATTTCGCCGCAGGATGCGGGGCATTGTGCCAGCGCCACGGTCATTCCTTATCACTGTTTATCCTGGGTGAGATAGTGTCATCCTGGCGCAGCAAACGCCAGGATTGACTGCACATTCCGCGAGCTACGCCGGAACTCTTACGGCGTTCTCTGCCAAAAGCGCGATGCGCATAACATCGGTGGCGATCATTAGCTCCTCATTGGTGTTGATAATCGCCACCTTCACCACCGCGTTATCGGCCTGAATAAAGCTCTGGTTGCGCTGGTTCTTCTCTTCATCAATTTCCAGCCCGAGGAAGTGCAGATCGCGGCAAATTGCCGCTCTGGCACGGGCAGCGTTCTCGCCAATGCCGCCGGTAAAGAGCAGCACGTCCAGACCGCCCATCTGCATAATGTAGCTGCCGATGGTGGCGCGAATACGCTCTGCAAACAACTTTAACGCCAGCGCGCAGCGAGCATTCCCCGCCAGTGCCGCCTGTTCAACATCCCGGTAATCGTGAGACACGCCAGACACGCCGAGCAGACCGGATTCGTTGTTTAACAGCGTGTTGAGCTGCTGCGGTGTTTTGCCTTCTCGTTGGGCAATCCACGGCAGAACAGAGGGATCGATATCGCCGCTGCGGGTCCCCATCATCACACCCGCCTGTGGGGTAAAGCCCATTGAGGTGTTGATCGAACGCCCACCTTTAATGGCGCACAGGCTGCTGCCGTTACCCAAATGGCAGCTGACTACCCGTAACGCGCTGAGCGGCACGCCCAGTTTGTCGGCTAACACTGCGCTGACGTATTTATGGCTGGTGCCGTGAAATCCGTAGCGGCGAACGCCCAACTCTGCGTAGTAGCGCCACGGCAACGCGTAAAGGTAAGCACTTTCATCCAGCGTCTGGTGGAACGAGGTGTCAAACACCGCCACGGCGGGGGCGTGGGGTAAGGCTTCACGAAACAGGCGGATCCCCACCGCGTTAACCGGATTATGCAGCGGTGCCAGCTCGGACAGGCGTTCAATTTCGGCCAGCGTCTCGTCGGTGATCAGCGCCGAATCCTTGAAGGTTTCACCGCCGTGCGCCACGCGATGACCCACACCGTCGATGACGTCTAACGACGCGATGATGTTCAGGCTTAACAGCTGCGCCAGCAGCAGTTTTACCGCGTCATGATGATCACTGATGGGCCGGGTTTCCTGATGCTTATGCCCGTCATACTTCAGCGTCAACACCGCGTCATTCATGCCAATGCGCTCAATCAAACCCTGACAGATAACCGTTCCGCCCGGCAGGTTGAGGAGCTGAAATTTCAGCGATGAACTTCCGGCGTTAATCGCCATTATTGTGCGGGACATGGGGACTCCTGATGAGAAAGAAAGAAAAGCAGTGCGTCAATACCGGCACCGGTTTGTGCGCTGGTGATAAAGCAGCGCTCGGCACCGGATTCGGTAAGCCACTGACTGACGTGTTCAATGCGTGCGGCGTCCGCAAGGTCCGCCTTCGTGATAATGCCGACGGTGGGGCGATTCATCGGCAGGGTAAAGCCGGGTGAAAACGGGCACCAGGGCGCATCGGCATTCAACACCAGCGCCACGATCTCCGCCTCGCTGGCGCTCGCCAGCAGCGCGCTGTACAGGCAGCGGTTCTCCAGATACTCGCCCGGCGTGTCGATGGTTTCTGGCGACCATTCAATGGCCTGCGTTTTTTGATAATGCATCGCCTCGCCGTGCAAACGCTGGGTGAGCGACGTTTTGCCGCACTGGCTGGGGCCAATCAACATGATCCGTTTCATCGGCCTAGGTCCGGGTAAGGGGGCAGATGGTGAAACGCATCATTTCGCCCAGCGTGCGTGTCACCTGTTTAAGCGCATACTCCACGGAGGAAACATCCCCGGTCAGCACCACCGCGCCGGTAAAACGATCGATAAAGCCGATCTCAACCGCCCCGGATTTGGTGGCGATATCACAGGCGATAATCGACGCCTCGCTGGGGGTAATGGTCAAAATACCGATGGCGGAGGCCGCCTCGCTAAGCCCCAGCTTTTTGTACAATCCCTTGCCGGGATTGGCGATCAGGTGTGCGAGCGTGACCTGTTTTCCCGGAACGTATTCCTGAATCATGCGCTCGGTGCTGTGCTGTGTGTCCATCATCCCTCCACCATTTGCTGCCACATCGCCTCGTGCGGGCGCGGGATCACTGAGCGGTAAACCAGCAGGCCTTTTTCGCCTGCGCTTTCGCTGGCGACGGTAACCGCGTTTTCAACATCAGAGATGTCACCGGTGACCACCATGTAGCATTTCCCGCCGATACCAAACGCCATGTGCACCCGCACCAGCGTCACGTTGGCAGCCTTCACCGCCCGGTCAGCGGCGCTGATACAGGCCGCCACGCTCCAGGTCTCAACGATGCCCACCGCCTGGCGCTGCCCGACCGCGTTAAGACCGCTAATGGCGGGCAGCACGCTGGCGTGAATATTGGGCAGTACCAGACTGTCCACCAGCATTTCACCTGCCAGGCTGTCACCGGTGGCAATGGCCTGTTGAATCGCACCCACATCGCCGCCCAGCATCAGCAGAAATTTGCCGGGGCACAGCGTTTTGCTTACCAACATCGTCACGTTGGCGCTTTTTAACATCGCATCGCCCAGCTCCATGCCTTTAGCAATGCTGGTGAGTTCAAGAATTCCGATAGCCTGTGACATGGTTAACCTCGTACAACCGTAATGGTCTGGTCGGTCACCGCCGTAACGGTGCCGTCAATGCTGGCGTGAACCGGTGCGCCCAGCGCGCCTTCCGGCTGGGTGGCAATGCGCTCGCCACGGGTAACATGCGCGCCTACCTGCACGCAGGGCTGCGCGGGTGCACCAATGTGCTGGCGCAGCGGTAAAATCACCTGTGTGGGCTGCCAGTCGATGTGCCGGTAAGGTGCCTCCTGATACCACTCGCGTAATCCCAGTTTGCCGATCAGCCGCTGAGTGGGAATAAAACGGTAGTTAGCCATGGTGTCCGCCGCATGCAGCGGGCCTTCATAGCGCGCACCACTGGCGCGAAGTTCCTGCTTCAACAGGCGGTTAACCCGCATCGGCGAGATCCCCACCGGGCAGGCGACGCTTTCGCAGACGTTGCATTCCGAGCAGGTCAGGGCGCTGAGCAGCGTTTGCGGACCGGCGACGCGCTGGTAATTCACCGCGCGCACCAGCAGGTGCGGTGACAGTTCATGGCCGATCAGGTGCCGCGGGCAGAGATCGGTACACAGCCGACAGTGCTCGCATACTGTGCGTGCAATCGACAACACCGTGCGGTCATCCTGCATCCGGCGCGCTATCAGGGAATGCGATTTGGGCAACACCAACAGGCCGCCGGTGGTTTTCGTCACCGGGGTATCGAGCGATGTGAGCAGCGCGCCCATCATTGGGCCGCCGTTGATAAAGCCCGGATCGTCAATGGTAATGCCGCCCGCAAGCTGCACTACGTCGCGCAGCGAGGTGCCGAGCGGCACGGTGACCGTCAGTGGGTTTGCCACCGCGCCGTTCACCGTGAGCGTGCGCAGCGTGACCGGAAACTGCTGCTCCACCGCACGGGCAATGTTCAGCACCGTCTGGACGTTGTTCACCACGATGCCAACATGGGTCGGCAGCGCCGCAGGCGGAACGCGTCGCCCGGTTGCCATCCAGATGGTGATCACTTCATCACCCGCCGGGTAGACGTCCGGCAAAATGTGCAGACGAATGTCCGCTGGAAGCAGCGGCGTCAGGGCGCTTATCGCGGCGTGGTATTTCTCTTTCAGGGCGATAATGCCCTGCGTCGCCCCGGTGGCGCGCATGCCGTACAGGGTTCCGCGGATCAGGCGTGCGGCCTGTTGGGGCATCAGTTGCTGATCCACTTTTAACATCGGTTCACATTCGGCGGCGTTGATCAAAAATGTGTCAACCTGAGCCTGGAGCTTTACGCTGGTGGGAAACCCCGCGCCGCCTGCGCCCACCACTCCGGCATCACGTACGCGCTCCACGATTTGTGCGGGCGTTGCCTCACTCAGTTCGCCAAAGGGCAGATTAATAACCCGTGCTTCACTCACAACAGATCCTCCAGCAGTTCGCGGATCGCCTCAGCGTTTGCCGGTCGCGGCGTGGTTTTCAGCGTCACGTCGGCCAGCGCCGCCTGTACCATTGCCGGAATGCGCTGAGCAAAGAGGGCCTTATCGGCTTTCAGGGCGGTTGCCAGCGTCGGCAGTGCGCAGTGCTGTTTAAGCTTTTCAACCTGACGGATCAGCGCATTCACCCCGGTGTGCTCGTTCGCATTCGGCGGACAGAGATGGCAGGCGATGGCAAGGCGGGTGTAGCGTTTAGCGGCGCGTTTATCCCCGGCGTTAAAGCGGATGACGGAGGTCAGCAGCAGGGCGTTGGCCAGGCCGTGCGGCAGGTGAAATTGCCCGCCCAACTGGTGGGCAATGGCGTGGTTGATGCCCAGTCCCGCCTGGCTGAACGCTATGCCCGCAAGCGTAGAGGCGTTGTGCATTTTCCCCCGGGTCGCCAGACAGTCGCCTTTACGCACGGCGACGGGAAGATACTGAAACACCAGCTGCGCGGCTTTTTCCGCCAGCGCATCGGTGAAATCGCTGGCGTTTGGTGAAACATAGGCTTCCAGCGCATGGGTCAATACATCAAGCCCGGTGTTGGCGGTAATGGCGGGTGGGACGCTTTTCACCAGTGCCGGGTCGAGGATCGCCATATCGGGATAGAGTGCATTATCAAACAGCGGATACTTAATGCCTTTATCCGGATCGCTAATCACGCAGGCGCTGGTGACCTCAGAGCCGGTGCCGCTGGTGGTGGGGATTGCCACGCAGGTTTCGATGTCAATGTCGCGCTGACGGCTGAACCAGACTATCGCTTTGGCAGCATCCAGCGCCGAACCGCCACCGAAACCAATGACCACCTGCGGGCGAAGCTGTTGCATTTGCGCGATGCCCGCCACCACCGTGGCGATGGTCGGATCGGGCGTGATCTCACTAAACACGCTGATCCGGTTATCCGCCGGTAACGCCTCGCGTAGCATCTCAATGAGCGGCGAGCGGGCAAGAAACCCGTCGCAAATCACCCAGATGTGCTTGTTGTGAAAACGTGTTAACGCTTTCAGGCTTCCCGGCCCGCTGTAGAGGCGCGTCTGGAGCGAAAATCTGTTCATCTGTGACCTCATTCAGCGAATCGAGAAACCGGTGGTCAGCACGCAGCGACGCGAACGCGCAAACGTGCGGGCCGACGTGGTGCCTTCGCCGGTCGGGGTGGCAATGGTGAAGGTGGTGAAGCCTTCGCCACCCACGCCGATCCCCGCGTAGGACGGGCCATTTTTGACAAAAATGGAGGTTTGCAGCGTGCGTGCCGCCAGGTTCAGTCGGGAGACGTTTTGCGAATGCATCACCGCCGTGTGGTGTAAGCCTTCTTCCACCTTCAGCGCCAGCGCCAGCGCGGCGTCAAAATCCTTCACGCGTACCACCGGCAACACCGGCATCAGCTGTTCGCAGGTCACCAGCGGATCGTCGCCCTGAACCTCGGCGATCAGCAGGCGAGGGGCTTTGGCCGGAATGGGCAGATCGGCGGTGCGCAAAATCGTCGCCGGGCATTTCCCCACCAGTTTTTTATTGGCGACGCCGTCAATCACGCACACCGCGCGCAGTTTGTCGATATCGCTGCCGGTGACACGGTGGGCGTTAAACGCCTGCATTTGTTGCAGCAGCTTGTCCGCCACGCTCTCAACGACGATGAGGCTTTTTTCGGCGATGCACGGCAGGTTGTAGTCAAACGATGCGCCGTTAATGATGTCTTCGGCGGCTTTTACCAAATCGGCGGTTTCATCGACGATACAGGGCGGATTCCCGGCCCCGGCACCGATCACTTTTTTGCCGCTTTTCAGACCCATCATCACAATGCCCGGGCCGCCGGTAATGGCGAGCAGTGCGATTTTCGGATGCGCCATCATCACCTGCGTGGCTTCGAAGGTGGGTTCGCCCACGGTGACGGCCAGGTTGCGAATGCCGGTGCTGCGAAACGCGATGTCCTCAATCATGCTGATGAGTTTGAGGGATACATTCTTAGCTCCGGGGTGTGGACTGAAGTAAATGCTGTTTCCCGCTGCCAGCATGCTGATGCTGTTGTTAATGATGGTTTCCGTCGGGTTGGTGCTCGGGGCAACAGATCCGATCACGCCAAACGGCGAATATTCAAACAGCACCATGCCGCCGTCACCGGTCAGCGCGGTAGTGGTTAAATCTTCAATGCCGGGGGTGTTGTCCAGTGCCGCCCTGTTTTTCAGCAGCTTGTCTTCTTTGTTGCCCATGCCGGTTTCGACGGCACTCTCTTCGGCCAGCATCGCCAGATGCGGGGCCAGCTCGCTTCGCAGGGCGCTGATAATGGCGCTGCGGGTTTTTAACGGACACTGCTGATACCGCAGGAAAGCCTGATGCGCTGCCTCAATGGCCTCGCCCGGCGTCGCAAAAATGCCGTGCGCGCCCGCCCCTGGCTTGACGTTCGCAGGGGCAAGCTGCTCGCTCAGGATATTGCGAATGAGGGTTTCCAGTTCAGTCGTATTCATTATTTTGTTCCCATATTGATTGCCGCCAGTGCGGCCTGAGCAATGTCTATGTCCTGTTCAACGGTGCCGCCGCTGATCCCAAGACCACCAATGATGTTGCCGTCGCGCCAGAGGGGAAAACCCCCGCCGAAGGTGACGACGTTGCCGTCAAGTTGCGACGCAAGTCCGTACAGCGGCTGACCCGGCTGGACGGCATCGTAGAGCGCATGCGTGGGAGATTTCATGGCCACCGCCGTCCAGGCTTTTTTGGGTGCCAAATCGCTGCTGACCAGCAGGGCGTCAGGCATGCGCCAGGTCAGCATGCCGATGCCGTGCGCATCCACCACGCTCACCACCACCGGCACCCCCAGCGTATGGGAACGGGCCATTGCGGCGCTGACCAGTTGATGCAATTCATGAAAAGAGAGCGTCATGCCGCGTTCCGTTTGTGCGCCTTGTGTCGCGGCGGTGTGCCGCGTGGCGGCCAGGTAGCGGGTGGTAATTTCACCGATCACCGCCTCCTGATGCGCGAGATGATCCTCAAGACGCGCCAGGGCAAACAGACAGTCCGACAGCCGGTTGAGATAGCGCATCAGTACCTGGCGCACGGTGACCGCAGCGCTCAGTTCGACCAGGCGGCGCTCAGCGCGGCGTGCCAGCGTGCGTGAAAAATGCAGTCGGCTCGCCGGTTCGCAACGGCCCGGTAAAATAAAGCTGTGCACGTCGTCCACCTGCCTCATTGCGGCGTCAATCGCCCGCTCAAGGGCATCGATCTCCCCCGTGCTGACGTAGCGCTGTTTTGGTGACGGCGTCTCGCTTTCGCTGGCAAGCTCGGCGCTGAACCAGAAAATGTGCAGTTGAATGGCCTCCAGCAGCGCGTTGCTGTCGGGACTTTTGACCGCACAGCGAGCCAGGCTTAGCGAGGCGTTTAGCTCATCGAGCGTGCCGTAAGTTTCAACGCGCGGGTGGGTTTTACTCACCCGCTGCCCGCTGAACAGCGCGGTGGTACCTGCATCACCGGTACGTGTGTAAATCGCCATGTCTCATCCTTACCGTGACAGGGTGTCGATGATGCCCACCACCGCCAAATCAATGGCTTCGTTGGGACCGGAAAACACATGCCGGGCGCTGGAGCCGCTGCTTAACAGCACCAGCTCTCCGATGCCTGCGCCCACCGAATCGACGGCCACTTCATCACCGTGGGTGGGGTTAGGCGGCAGTTCGCCATCGGCGGAGACGCGCCGCACCAGCAGCAGCTTTTTACCCACCAGAGAGGCGGACTTTTGCGTGGAAACCACCGAGCCTGTAACGCGCGCCAGTTGCATGATTTACTCCTGCTTCACGAGCTGAATGTGATGAGTGTGTGCCGCCTCACGGGCGAGGGCGGTGATGACCGTGTGTCGCGCGGTGACAAGCCAGCCCGCCGGTAACCCGGCAACGTCCCGATAGCTGAGCACCGCCGCCGGGTGGAAACGCACCGGCTGCCCGTGTTCATCGGCAAACGCGACCGGCAGGCGCGCCAGTTTTTTAACCGGCAGACAAACCAGAAGATCGCGGCGCACTGAGACGTCAACCGCAACGCCCAGTGCCAGCGCCTGCGTCAGGTGTTCTATCGCCGGATCGGTACTTTCACCCTGCGCCAGGCGTTGCAAAAAACAGAGATCCGCCTGCTGGATCTGTAAACGGCCACAGGCGCAGCAGAGCGCCATGACAGATGCGGCACGCAGTGCATCAACGCTGAGCGTGGCGGTTTGCCCCGTCCGGGCCTGAAGCCGGGCGACGATAAGCCCGACGATGTGCTGCATCTGTTCGCCCGTCATGCGCGGGTGACCAGCCGGGCAAACGCGTGCGGATCGTCAGCACCGGCGGCGTTCGCTTCGTCGGTATCAATGTGCATTTCAAGGCGCATATCCGGTGAAACGCGCACCGCAACGTCATTAAAAATCAGACCTCTGTCACCGCCTTCAATGGCAACCGAGACCTTTTCACCGTGCGCCACGTGGAGGATCAACGCATCCAGCGGCGACATATGAATGTGGCGCTGGGCGACAATCACCCCAAACGGCAGATCGATTTCCGCATGTGGACTTACCACCCGCACACCCGGCGTTCCCTTCAGATCGCCTGACATCCGCAGCGGGGCGGCAATGCCCAGCGTGCGGGCATCGGTCCGTGACACCTCAATCTGACTGGCACCGCGAAGCGGCCCCAGCAGACGCACGTTTTTCAACTGTCCTTTAGGGCCAACCAGCGTCACGGTTTGTTCAGCGGCATACTGCCCCGGCTGAAGCAGCGCCTTCTTCTGGGTAACATCAACCCCTGGAAACAGGCGGGCATAATCGTGCTGCGAAAGATGGACATGTCGGTTCGATATACCCAGCGGGATGGGACGCTGACGCATCTCATCCAGCACCTGAGTCACAGCATGTTCGACTAACTGCTTATCCATAGTCATTCCCCTCGCTAGTTATTCACCTCGCTGACCGCTATGAAGACATAGCGAGCGCGGTTCCCCTTTTTGACGCTGACAGGCCGGATCGAGACACAAATTGCAGCTCACCAGTAAGGGCAGCGCCGTTTCTGGCACGCGCTCTGTGTCGTCGGTGCGCGCAATCTGAACCTCTGTTGCAGCAATTTGGGCCTCAACTACGGGCGTTGGAGGAACCTGATTTTCACGCTCAGGCGCAGGGACCTGCGAAAGAATGCCGGTCCCAGGCCGGGCGATCACTTTTTGTGCGACCAGTCCGCCACGCGTTTCGGCGAAGCTGGCCCCGGTAGAAATGGCCGATTGAACCGAGGCCACATCACCGGTCACTTTGATCACCGTCCAGCCGGAACCGTTGGTTTTTTCCAGACCCAGCAGCGTGATGGAAGCGGCTTTTGCCATAACATCCGCGCAGCTGATGGCCAGCGCCAGACCGCTAACTTCGAGTAATCCCAGTGACTGCTTCACGCTGTGCTCCTTGTATCCGGGTTATCAGACTTGTTTGGGTAAAATCGCTTCGACGTCGCTGTGCGGACGCGGGATCACGTGGCAGGATTTGACTTCACCCACCGCACCTGCTGCTGCCGCACCGGCGTCAACCGCCGCTTTTACCGCGCCCACATCGCCGCGCACCATCACGGTCACCAGCCCCGAGCCGATTTTTTCGTAGCCCACCAGCTGTACGTTTGCCGACTTCACCATGGCATCGGCGGCTTCGATTGCGCCCACCAGGCCTTTTGTTTCAACCAGTCCCAATGCGTTGTTCATACTGCGATTCTCCTGTCGATAAGTAGATGGCTACCGGAACGGTATCCCTTTCACCAGCCGGGCGGCGTTGTTACCTGCACAGCGCCTGGCGTGGTTGTCTGCAAGGTGCGTCAGCGTAAACAGCGGTGCTGACGCGGGTAAATTTCGGTAATGAATAACCAGTTGCTCTGCATCACAGGCGATGCCCACCAGCAGCGGAGAGTGGTTCGCCGCCTGCCAGGCGCAGGCAATCACCTCCCCGTCAGGCTGGTTTCGCCAGCGCCAGGGAATGCCTTCTTCTTCCATGCCCCACAGCACCTCCCGCCACTGGGCCTGGCACTCGCCGATTGCGGTGATCACAATGGCGGGTTCCTCTGGGCTACTGTCCACGGGTCGCCTCCTTGTGCCAGGAGAGGATCAGCCCGGTGGCAACCGCGTTTCGCGGGCCTTCACTGCCGCGAATATTCCCGCGCCCGGCGACCAGCCGGTAGTGGGCGAGGGCATCAGTCACCAGTTGAGGGACTTCAAAATCCAGCGAGGAGCCGCCCACCAGCACTACAAACGGAATGTCGCGGATATTGCCGGTCGGGCTGACCTGGCGCAGGGCGCGCAGCGCATTAGTGACAAAAACGCGCTCTTTGGCGCTGCGGCGGATCGTGCGAACTTTCTCCAGCGGCAGGTCGCCCGGCAGCGGCAACAGCTCGTCGGGTTTGACGACGCAGACGCGGGCAAATACCGAGGGCGGCAGCGGGGCAGGGAAGAACTGCACGCTGCCGTCCTCATGGCGCAAATGGAACAGGCTTTCGACTTTCGCCAGCGGGTATTTTTTGACCTCTTCCGCCAGGTAGCGATCGTCAAGCCCCAGTTCGCGGGCGATGATCATGGTGACCATATCTCCCGCCCCCGCCAGATGCGTGGCGATGATGTCGCCGCGCGCATCGATAATGGAGGCATCCGTGGAGCCTGCGCCGAGATCGAGGATCGCCAGCGGTTTTGTGGTACCGGGGGTGGTCAACGCGCCAAGGATGGCGGCTTCCGCTTCCGCGCCGCCCACCTGGACGTCGATGTGTAAACTGTGCTCAATTTCCCGGGCGATCATCGCCATTTGCAGACGATCGGATTTCACCATGGAGGCGATCCCCACGGCCTGCTCCAGCGAGAACTCGCCCGCCAGCCCGCCGGTGACGCTCACCGGAACGGCGGTATCCACCGCCAGCAGATCCTGAATAAAAATGTCATTGCTGGGTTTGTTGGTGAGTTCCGCCATGGTCTGGCGCACATGCTCCAGCATGCCGCCAATGTTGGTGCCCGCCTCGCCGATAACGTTGTCCAGCGCCGGACAGTCGTTCACCGCTTTCATAATGGCGTCGGCCCCGGCGGCGACATCGACCCGCAGGGTACGGCCGCCGCTTAACAGCTCAAGATTGCCCGCCGGAATGGCGCGTGCTTTCACATCACCGGAAGGGGTTTTCACCACCACAGCGGAGCGGTTGCCGATGAGCGCCCGCGCGACTGGCACGATGTTTTTCGTTTCGTCCGCACTGAGGGAAAAAACGGTGGCAATGCCGTAGGGGTTTGACAGGCTCTCAATCACTTTGCCCGGTACGGCAACCTCAATGGCCGCCAGCATGCCGAGCGGAATGCGCTCGATATAGAGCACTTCATCGACAATCGGCACCGGACGGTCGAGGCGGTTGTTCACCAGCACGCCGTCGTCGCGCTGGAGCACAATGCCGTTAATCTGATAGCCGACTGACGTGGCGGCATTGACCATTTTCGCCACGTCTGCAAAATCAAAAGCCGCTGAGACCACCAGAATGTACGGCGTCTGTGCCGGACGCGTCAGTAGCTCGTCCGGCGTGATGGTCATCCCCACGCCCAGCCCGGCACCGCCGGGCGTCTTCGGGTTGTGGCCGATCATTGTCGATTCGGTGATGATGGTTTCCGTGATGGTCTCCATCGCCACATCGCCAATCACCGGCGTGGCCTCATTGATGCGGATGAGC
This sequence comes from uncultured Enterobacter sp., assembly GCA_963521185.1. Taxonomy (GTDB): domain Bacteria; phylum Pseudomonadota; class Gammaproteobacteria; order Enterobacterales; family Enterobacteriaceae; genus Enterobacter_D. The sequence continues at coordinate 203,732 of CAUQTV010000001.1, forward strand.
GAAATATCGCGGACCTCAATGCCCGCGTTTGCCACGGCGCTGTTGAGTGCTTCCTGAATACCAAACACATTGCGCAAGGTGCCTTTGATGCCCGTGGTGTCCGCAAGCGCGCTGCTAATAATGTTCAGCTCACCTGTGTCCGCCACGGCAGCCAGTGCCACTTCCGTTGACGAGTTACCGATATCAATGCCCGCTATATAACGCATAGATCGTCCTTGCTTAGTCGTCGCCTTTGAGTTTTTTACGCTCCACGTAGAGCGTGGCGGCTTCGCGCACAAAGGCGGCGCAAATCTTCGCCTGATACCGGCTTTCGAGATCGTCGGCGATATCAATCAGCTCCTGTTTCGTGGAGCGATACGGGCGCAGGGCGTTGTAAATGTCGAGAATGCGATCGTCCGGTACCGCCGTCAGTTCCGCTGCCCGCTCGAAGTTCATCGCCAGCCTGTCACGCCCGGCATCGCGGGCAATCGCCGCCTGAATGCGCAGGGTCTCAGGGGTGATTCGCATGTCCTGGGCGGTGATTTTTCCGCTCAGGACGCTTTCTAACGTCAGCTCATCCAGCGTTTTGTTGGTGGCCGTTTTCACCCATTCCGGGTGTTTGTTTGCCAGTGGGTAATCCCCCACTTTTGCCGGATGAGCGTTCGTGCTCATGGGCGCGGCGGTCGTGGGCGCGGCCTCTTGCAGACTGTTCATTCGGCTCAGCACGTCACGGACCATTGATTCAATTGCATCAGCGTTCATGGTGTTTCCTTTTCAAAGCGCCACGCGCAGTTCTTGCGGGTTTTTGCCGGTCACGACGTATTTCGTCTCTTTGATGTGCAGGATCGCCGACTTCGCCTGGTATTTCGGTCGCGCCATCTGGTCGTTCAGCGTCGGCACAGGCTGCGGCGATTCGCGTTTCGCATAGCGGGCGGCGTTTTTACCGATCTGGCGATAGGTTTCCAGCGTCAACAACGGTGCCTGGGGGAACAGCTCAAGGTTCGACAGCGGCGGCAAGCCCTGCTGGTGAATGACCGTGGTGCCTTTTGACTGAATGCCAATTGAGATACCGGAGCCGCTCAGACGGTTGCCTTCCACCGCCACGAACGCCACGTCAGAGGATTTAAAGCAGCGGATCACGCGTGCCTTAACGCCTTCTTCTTCAATACCCGCAATCACTTCACGCAGAATGTTTTTATGCGGAATGCCCACAATATTGACGGTCTGCGACAGGCCAAACGCTGGCCCCACGGCGATGATCACTTCATCTTGTTGCGTACCTGCTTTCGCTTCGCCGACTTCGGTCAGAAAGCTAGCGCCAGTCACCGCCTGGCTTTTGGCCGGGGCGCTAAACGACACGGGTTTGTCGCCGGTGTTCATGTTCGCCAGCACATCTTCAATAATCTGGCGCAGCAGCTTTTCATTGATTTCCATCATTCACCCCTTAGCCCAGTTCGTTCGGATCGAGTGCGCCAGGGATGTTTTTGATCTCTTCCCAGCGTGCGCCCTGTAGGCGATAACCCGTTGCCGGGCCGGCATAATCGTTGACGTCGTTCACCGCCGAGAGCACCTGTCCGTCGCCGACAATGATCGCCGAGGTGTGGAGGTAATCACCGGTCAGCTTGGCTTTCTGGATGTTCAGCATGTCTTGCGCCACATCGCGGAAGCCGCCTTGCGCCAGCGCTTTCACCACTTCCAGGCCGTTGCGGTTTTTGGTGATGATCTCTTGCGCGAACTTGATGTCTTCTACGATGTTGCGCTCAGGCATATCTTTCGAACCGTGCGCGTAGGTGGCCGCCTGGACTTCTTCATCGGTAATGGGCGGCAGACCCATGCCAGCAAAGACCGCCTGTAAGGCGCGTGCGGCTTTGTTGCGGATAGCGACAACGTCCTCTTCGCGAACCGGGCGCAGACCGCCGTCCACTTTCAGGTCACGCTGCAGCACGTTATAGTCGTCAAAATCTTCCGCATCTTCGTTCGATCCGGCGAACATGTTGTCGTAGTTCGGCACGGCGGAATAACCGGAGGAGATAAAGTCCGTGCCCGGCAAGAACTGCATCAGCAGGCGCGCGGTACGACGCATATCGGAGTGGGTAAAGGTCTGGTCGTTACTGGACGCACATTCGAGATCCAACGATGAGCAAATCAGGTTTTCTGCCAGCACAGCGCGAATGCCCGACGGCACGGCAGAGGGGACGCCGATGCAGCTCACGGAACCGTTTTGCAGCCCCTGAACGCCCGCCGCTTTGGTGATGTAAATGCAGCGCGCCTCCAGATACAGCATCGATTTACCTTCGGCGTAGCCCATCTGGACTTCAGAGCCTGAACCCGAGGTAAAGCGCATTTTCAAACCGCGCGACGCATAAGACGAGGCGAGGAATCCTTTCGACCACGGCGTGTCGTCACCGTCGGTAAACACCGGTTCGGTGCCATATACGGAGATGGTTTCCGCATAGCAGGTGTGGCCGAGCATACCGAGTTTCAGCTCGGTGGCCTCTTCCAGAGAACACTGGGTCAACACGCCCGGACGCCCAACCTGTGAGCCGACCAGCAGCGCGATGGCGTTAAACGGCGCGTAGCGTGCCACCGCGACGGTGGTTTCCTGTTCATCAAAGCCACGCCATGCGCCCTCGGCGGCATCCGCGGCGATCTGCACCGGGTTGTCTTTCACGTTGGTGACGTGCGCCTGTTGCGACGGGGTGCGACGGGCGCGCATTTTCTGCATCGCCATCATCATTTCCACCACGTTCATGTGCGACATCACTTCGACGATTTTCGCCGGGGTCATCGCGGTGGTCAGCGGCACAATGTCGCTGCGTTTGATGTTCGGATCGCACAGCATGTTGGCGAGCTTGATGGAGTCCATCCCCATCACTTCTTCCGCGCGCGCCAGGTTAATGCCGTAGCGGGCGATAAAATGGTCAATCAGGTCAAACTCTGCGACGGGTTTTCCGTCAAGCTCGGTGACCACGCCGTTGGCGATACGAATAGAAGGTTTCGGATCGTTCGGGCTTTCCATGGCAATAAAGCCTTCTTCGATCCACTCCTTCACGAAGCCGTCCTGATTAACAGGGCGTTTCGCCAGCGCTTCAAATCGTTTCGATCTCATGAAACAGCCTCTGCGTTATCAGATGTAAGATGCACGGTCGTTTTTGGGTGTGGAACCCAGGGTGCCAAGTACGGTCTTGCCGATTTCGCGTGCGGAAATCACCGCCTGACGCACGGCACCCGAATCGCCGGAAATCACCAGAATGGCTTCGTTACTGAAGCTGGTGCCGTGAGCCGGGGAGCTGTAGGCCACCACCTCAACGTTGGCGGATTTCAGCGCGGTATCGGCCATCAGCACGCCGACAGACGCCGGGGCACCCACGATCACGCCGCAGGCGCGACCAACCGGTGCGCCGAAGGCTTTTTCCAGCGCATAGCTGGCTCGGGCGGTGTACTGCATTTCGATGTGACCGGCTTCGTTGGCGTAAACGTCACCGAAGGTGCGATCCAGCTCTTTAAGCGCCACTTCAATCGCGCGTTTCACATCGGATACGTCGTTACCGCCAAAGAGGATCAGCGAGCCGTGACCCGCGCCGCCTTTGGTGTCGCGCGGCAACTCAATGCTGATCACTTCGGTATTGGTGGCTTTCACCGCTTCGTCCGCCGCCATGATGTGCGGACCTGCACCGGTGCGCGCGCCCAGAATGCCAATTGAGCGGAAGCGCTTTTCCAGCTTCATTGCATCAAGAAGGGCACTGTCGACGTTCGCAATCACCAGACCCACGGTGTCGCCGATTGCCGTGCCGACAAACTCAGTTAACGTGCAGCTTTTTTCTGCCATAGCCGTTTCTCGTTTTATAGGGGTTACAGTGGGAGGGCTGACCTCTGTGGGTGACGCCACTTTGGCCATCACCTGAGCCATGATCTGTTCCACCAGGTCATTGCTACTCATTGGCTAATTCCCTTCGGTAGGATTTTTTCGACATCGGTATGTGGGCGCGGGATGACGTGGACAGCTTTCACTTCACCGACGTTGGACGCCGCTGCCGCACCGGCGTCCGTTGCCGCTTTTACGGCTCCGACATCACCACGCACAATCACGGTGACGAGGCCTGAACCGATTTTTTCGTAGCCCACTAACATAACGTTGGCGGATTTCACCATGGCGTCTGCCGCTTCAATGGCTGCGGTTAAGCCTTTGGTTTCCACCATTCCTAATGCTTCTTGTTGCATATAGACCTCGATAAGGTTGTCCCTGATTTTCTGGACTATACAAACAAGCGAGGAAAAAGAATGGCTCACTTAACATGTCGTTAAGAACTTCCTGGTTTAATAAAGATAAATAATTGCAATGTTTTAATTTAACTTGATGATTTTAAAGTAATTTATATATTTATGTGAATGACACATTATTGTTATTGGCTTTTCACTTTTACATTTTTGAAGGTGACGGGAGATTATTAATGTGTTAACCGCGCGAGCAAACGCATTCTGTGAGCCAGCCTGAAAAACAGCAGCCGAAAAATAACAATATTTTGCTGTAAGAGATTTTTTATTATTAGGGAATAAGGCGAGTGTTGGCGCGAATTATGGGCGGATGCAATAACAAAATAGTGTTATTGCCAACCGATTTTTTAGGCGTGTTTTTGCTGAGGTTGCCAACACTTTACAGCGAGGGGTTTCTATAGTGAGCGCCGTTGTACTCTGCTGCCAGCTTCTGGCGTGCTGGCAGGGTCGTGAACTCTGCTTTGAAGGTGACACAATGAATGACTCTCTTAAGGCGCAATGCATCGCCGAATTTTTAGGTACGGGGCTTTTTCTTTTCTTTGGCATCGGGTGCCTGTGCGCGCTCAAGGTGGCGGGTGCCAGTCTGGGCTTGTGGGAAATCTGCATCATCTGGGGGCTGGGGATCTCGCTGGCTGTCTATCTGACCGCGGGCATTTCCGGGGCGCATCTCAATCCTGCCGTGACCATCGCGCTGTGGCTGTTCGCCTGTTTCCCTGCGCGCAAAGTGCTGCCCTATATTGTGGTGCAGGTGGCCGGGGCGTTTGGTGGGGCCGCCGTGGCGTATTTGCTCTACCGCAATCTGTTTATTGAATTTGAAACCGCGCATCAGCTGGTTCGCGGCAGCGTAGAAAGCCTGCAACTGGCCAGCATCTTCAGCACTTATCCTGCCGCTGCGCTGAACATCTGGCAGGCGGCGCTGGTGGAAATCATCATCACCTCTATTTTACTGTGCATGATCATGGCGTTGACCGATGACGGTAACGGCGTGCCGCGCGGCCCACTGGCACCGCTGCTGATCGGTATTCTGGTGGCGGTGATTGGTGCATCCATGGGGCCGTTGACCGGGTTTGCCATGAACCCTGCTCGCGATTTTGGACCTAAACTGTTTACCTGGTTTGCAGGCTGGGGTGACATTGCGATGACCGGCGGCCTTACTATTCCTTACTTTATTGTGCCGATCGTTGCTCCGATCATCGGTGCCTGCGGCGGCGCAGCCTGCTACCGCTATTTGATTGGCAAAAATCTGCCCTGCAATGTTTGTACGCTGGATGAAAAGGAGATTTAAAAACGCACGAATTAGCGGTAATCATGTAAATAATGAAATTTAATATATGTTTTCGTGATCTGCTTTCCTGAACGAAGTAAAGGGTCTCCCACGGATGGGAGACTTTTGTTATGTTGCTTTTGTTCTCTGATCTCGCTCGAGAGCGAATGGCAATGTTAAATGGAATGTAAACAAAATGAATTTGTTTATAACAATAAATTAAAATTAACTGAGAGGTTTTATCATGATTTCTGCGAGTGCGCTGAACTCCGAACTCATTAATAAAATCGCCCAGGATTTTGCACAAGCCACCGGTCTGGCCGTCGTTGTCGTGAATATCCACGGTGAAGAAATTTCTGAACTCTTTAATTTCACGCCTTTTTGTCAGCTGATGCGTCAGCACCCGGAGCACAGTACGCGCTGTCGTCAGAGCGATCGCTGCGGTGGGCTGGAAGCCTCGAAATCCAATCAGCCGTGCATCTACCGTTGCCATGCGGGACTGACCGATTTTTCCATCCCGCTGGTGATTGCCGGGCATCTGGTCGGTTTTGTGCTTTGCGGGCAGGTGCGTCTGCGCAATGATGTTGAGCTGGTGCACATCCTGGGTATTGACGACCGCTGGCAGGCGGATCCGGCACTGATGGACGAGTTCCTTAACGTTCCGGAGATGGACTACTCACGCGTTATGGCCTCTGCCGATTTGCTTAAACTCATCGTTGAAAACTGCCTGAAGAAACAGCTTAACTTTGTGGTCATCAAGGATCAGCAGCAGAGCGCGGACACGCAGCGTGCGGCGCGCAGCCAGAATCCACACGACAGTAAAATGAAAAAAGCGCTGCGCTATATCGACGCGCATCTGTCGGATGAACTGCGCCTGGAAGAGGTGGCGGCGCACGTCTATCTCAGCCCCTATTATTTCAGCAAGCTGTTTAAAAAGTATCAGGGCATTGGGTTTAACGCCTGGGTGAATCAGCAGCGTATGGCCAGCGCGCGCGAAATGCTCTGTCACAGTGACTGGAGCATCGCCAGTATCGCCCGGAATTTAGGCTTCTCGCAGACCAGTTATTTCTGCAAAGTGTTCCGCCAGACCTATCAGGTGACGCCACAAGCATTTCGTCTGCAAATTAATGAAAATGAGCGGGCAGAGTAAGGTTGAATAGCAATATTTTGTTATTCGCGATTTTTTAATATTCACCCTGAGCACTGGTGCTATCAGTGTTTCAAGAATAAGTCGCGCTAGAAATTGTCATAGCGCAACAAATTAATGGAGTACGCAGGATAAACTGCACCAGTTTTTATTTTTGTGATGCGATATAGTGTTACTCAGAATTAAACGCTTTATGCTACCTAGCGTGCAAAAATAATACCATCAGGTTTGCCACAGTTAATGTGGCAGGGAAGGGGGTGATAATCCCCCGCAGCCCCCGCTGCTGTGATGCCGACAACCCCGTAGTAACCACTGATCGCAAGATTGGGAAGGACGGGCGAGGACGACGCTAAGCCAGAAGACCAGCCTGAGGTATCACCAACAACTTCGGTGGGAAGTGGGTTGGGCAGCAGCGTACAATCGAAAGATTGGGTATACGCACAGCCTGACTACACCCATTTCCCGCCCTGAACAGGGTGTGTTATGACAGCAGGGCGAAATGCGTTAACAGGGCAAAATGCCTTTATCCTGGCCGGAACGGGCAGCGGGTGCGGTAAAACCACCGTCACGCTCGGTCTGCTCAGCGCGCTAAAACAGCGCGGCCTGCGCGTGCAACCCTTTAAAGTCGGCCCTGACTACCTCGACACCGCCTGGCACACCGCCGTTACCGGCGTGGCTTCCCGTAATCTCGACAGCTTCATGCTCCCTGACCTGACGTTAAATGCGCTGTTCGCTGAACACCTGCGCGCGGCAGACGTTGCCGTTATCGAAGGCGTGATGGGACTGTACGACGGCTACGGCACCGATCCCCATTATTGCAGCAGTGCCGCGCTGGCAAAACAGCTCGGCGTGCCGGTGATTTTGCTGGTTGACGGCAAAGCCGTGTCCACCTCGATCGCGGCGACGGTGATGGGCTTTCAACGCTTCAGCCCTGAACTCAACATTGCGGGCGTGATTGTAAACCGCGTCAACAGCGATACCCATTTCCAGCTTCTCAAACAGGCCATCGAAACGTATTGCGGCATCCCGGCGCTGGGCTATGTGCCCGTCACGCCTGGTGTGAGCCTGCCTGAACGTCACCTGGGCCTGGTGACCGCGCGCGAATCGGTGGTCGAATCCCAACCCTGGCGCGATTTTGCCACCGGCCTTGAGCAGACGCTCGACATTGACCGCCTGCTGGCGATGACCCGCTTACAGGCGTTGCCGCACGGTGAGTGGCCCGCCATGCCGCAGCACGGCGAAGGGCTGACGCTGGCGCTTGCCGACGACGAAGCCTTCAACTTTTACTACCCCGATAACCTGCTGCTGCTTGAACGCGCGGGCGTGCGCATTGTGCGCTTTAGTCCGCTTCACGACGCGGTATTGCCCGACTGCCAGATGCTGTGGCTCGGCGGCGGGTATCCGGAGTTGCACGCGGCTGCGCTTGCGGCGAATCACCCGATGATCGCGCAGCTGCGCGCGGCGCATCAGCGGGGTGTGGCGATCTACGCTGAATGCGGCGGGCTGATGTATCTCGGCTCCACGCTCACCGACACCAGCGGCGACGTGCACCCGATGGTGGATGTCATTCCCGGACACAGCCAGATGGGCAAAAAGCTTACCCGCTTCGGCTACTGCGAGGCGCAGGCGCGTGAACACACGCTGCTGGCGGCGTCTGGCGAAGTGCTGCGCGGGCATGAATTTCACTACTCCGATTTTACCCCTGAACGCGACGCGGTGCTCGACTGCCACAAAACCCGCGACGGCGAGGTGCTTAAGCGCTGGCAGGGCGGCTGGCAGGTGGGGAACACTTTTGCCAGCTATCTGCACCTGCATTTTGCCCAACGCCCGATGATGCTCGAACACTGGTTCCGCGCGGCGAGAGGTGCGCAATGACCCTGCTGGCATGGTGCGTTGCATGGCTGCTTGACCGCTGGCTCGGCGACCCGCCGGGCTGGCCGCATCCGGTGCGCTGGATTGGTCATGCTATCTCGCTCACGCAGCGCATCGTTCGACGGATCTGCAAAAGCGATCGCGCCCTGCGCATCGGCGGCGGCGTAATGTGGCTGGTGGTCGTGGGGGGGACGTTTGCCATCGCGTATGGGCTGGTCGCGCAGGCAACGGCCATCCACCCCTGGCTCGGCTGGGCGGTGGAAGTGTGGATGATTTACACCGTGCTGGCGACGCGCTGCCTGGATGACAGCGCCCGCACCGTGGAGCGCGCACTGCGGCACGGCAGCCTTGCCGAGAGCCGCGAGAAACTCTCGTGGATCGTCGGGCGTGACACGTCGCAGCTGCAAGCGCCGCAAATCAATCGAGCCGTGGTCGAAACCGTCGCGGAAAACACCGTGGATGGCGTGATCGCGCCGCTGTTCTTCTTACTGCTGGGCGGGGCACCGCTGGCGATGGCCTACAAAGCGGTCAACACGCTCGATTCGATGGTGGGCTACAAGCATGAAAAATACCGCGCTATCGGCATGGTCAGCGCGCGGCTGGACGATGTCGCCAATTACCTTCCGGCGCGCCTGAGCTGGCTGCTGTTTAGCGCCGCCGCCTGGCTCTGCCGCCACGACGGCGTGAACGCGTTACGGCTTGGCTGGCGCGATCGCGCGAATCACAGCAGCCCGAACTGCGCCTGGCCCGAAGCCACGGTCGCCGGGGCGCTGGGCGTGCGGCTCGGCGGCCCGAATGACTATTTTGGTCAGCGCGTTGAGAAGCCCTGGATTGGCGATGCGCGCCGTGAGATCCACGTGGATGACATCGCCCACAGCATTCGCCTGATGTGGGTCGCATCTACGCTTGCGCTCATTCTTTTTGCACTGGTTCACTTTGCGCTTGCGGGCGCGTTCTCAGGATAACGATCATGGATTATTTGCAGCAACCTCAGGCCATTGAGGCCAAAAGTTTTGTCATTATCGGTGACATTATTCGCGAGACCCGCCCGGAGTATGTGTTCGCAAGCCCGCTGCATGAAGCGGTGATCAAACGCGTCATTCACACCACCGCCGATTTTGACTGGCTCGATATTCTGTGGTTTTCGCCAGACGCGCTGACCAGCCTGTGCGCGGCGCTGCGCAATGGTTGCACGCTGTATACCGACACCACTATGGCGCTGTCGGGCATCAACAAAACGCTGCTGGCCCAGTTTGGCGGCGAAGTGCGCTGCTACATCAGCGATCCGCGCGTCGTGCGACAGGCCAAAGAGCAGGGCATCACGCGCTCAATGGCGGCGGTGGATCTGGCGCTTGCGGAGGCGGGCGACAAGGTGTTCGTTTTCGGTAACGCGCCAACGGCGCTGTTTCGCTTGCTGGAGCACAAAACCGACGTCTGCGGCGTGGTGGGCGTGCCGGTGGGTTTTGTGGGCGCGGAAGAGTCGAAAGATGCGCTGGCGGCCAGCGCACACCCGGCCATTGCGGCGCTCGGTCGTAAGGGCGGCAGCAACGTGGCTGCGGCGATCGTTAACGCCATGCTCTATCACCTGCGGGGGGCGCAATGAGCGACGCCGCGTTTGACGCACCCGTGTGGCATAACGGTAAAGCACTGCGCAAAGGTTACACCACCGGCTCCTGTGCGACGGCGGCCGCGAAGGTGGCCGCGCTGATGGTGCTGCGCCAGCACCTGATCCATCAGGTGTCTATCGTCACGCCCTCAGGCGTCACGCTTTGTCTGAACGTGGAGTCTCCACACGTCGAGGGGCAGGAAGGGCTGGCCGCAATCCGCAAGGACGGCGGCGATGACGTCGATGCCACGCACGGTATGCTCATTTTTGCCCGCGTTACCCTGACCGACGACGGCGAGATCTCCCTGCGCGGCGGCGAAGGGGTGGGAACGGTCACCCGTAAAGGCATCGGCTTGCCGGTTGGCAGCGCGGCGATCAACCGCACACCGCGCCAGACCATTGAAGCCGCCGTGCGCGAGGTGATCGGCCCGGCGCGTGGCGCACAGATTGAAATTTTTGCCCCGGAAGGGGAAGTGCGCGCGCAAAAAACCTACAACGGCAGACTGGGCATTAACGGCGGCATCTCCATCATCGGCACCACCGGCATTGTCACGCCAATGTCCGAAGAGAGCTGGAAACGCTCGCTGGCGCTGGAGCTTGAAATGAAGCGCGCCGCCGGACTGGAGCGCGTCATTCTGGTGCCGGGCAACCACGGCGAACGTTTCGTGCGCGAGCAGCTTGGCGTCGCAACCGACATGCTGGTGACGATGAGTAATTTCGTCGGCTACATGATTGAGGAGTCGGTGCGCCTCGGTTTTCGCCAGATTGTGCTGGTGGGGCATCCTGGCAAACTCATCAAAATTGCCGCCGGTATTTTCCACACCCACAGTCACATTGCCGATGCGCGCATGGAAACGCTGGTGGCGCATTTGGCGCTGCTCGGTGCGCCGCACGATCTGCTGCTGCGGGTTGCCGACTGCGACACCACCGAAGCGGCAATGGAACACATCGATGCAGCCGGGTTTGGTCATCTCTTTGAACACCTCGCAAAACGTATCTGTCAGCGGGTGGAGCAGACGCTGCGCTTTACCAAAAATCCGCCCCAGTGCGATGCAATCCTGTTCTCCTTCGATAACCAGATCCTCGGCGCAAACCGCCCGGTGGCTGACATTGCGGAGGATCTGAAATGCTAACCGTCGTCGGCATGGGACCGGGTGCGCTTTCGCTGATGACGCCCGCCGCACACAGCGCCGTGCAACAGGCCGACGCGCTGGTGGGCGGCAAACGCCATCTGGCGCAGTTCCCGGATTTTCGCGGTGAAACCTGCGCCATTGGCAGCGATATTCCCGCACTGCTGGCGTGGATAGCGCGTCAGCAAGCGCGCCGCGTGGTGGTGCTGGCCTCGGGAGATCCGCTGTTTTATGGCATCGGTAAACGGCTGGTAGCGCATTTCGGCATTGAAAACGTGCAGATCATCCCCGGTATCAGCGCCGTACAGTATCTGTGCGCCAAAACCGGCATCGACATGAATGACATCTGGCTGACCAGCAGCCACGGGCGCGAGGTGGATTTCGACACGCTGGCCCGACACGACAAAGTGGCGATGGTGACGGACACCCGCTGCGGCCCGCGTGAAATCGCTCAGGCGCTGGTGGCGCGCGGCGTGGGTGAGCGCTGGATGGCGATCGGTGAAAACCTCGCCCAGCACAATGAGCGCATCCACTGGCTACAGGCCCGTGACGTGCAGGCGCAATACGACATGAATGTGGTGGTGATCCTCAATGAAAGATGAGCTGTTTTTACGCGGTGAGAAGGTCCCGATGACCAAAGAGCCGGTGCGGGCGCTGGCGCTGTCGCGGCTGGCGCTGCACCGTGCGACCCATTTTATTGATATCGGCGCGGGTACCGGCAGCGTCTCCATCGAAGCCGCGTTGCTTAACCCGTCGCTTCGCATCACCGCCGTTGAGCGTAATCCCGCCGCCCTGCATTTGCTGGCCGAAAACCGCCAGCGCTTTGACTGCGCCAACATGACCATTGTCGAGGGCGTCGCGCCGGTGTTTATCGCCGAGCCTGCCGACGCGGTATTTATGGGCGGCAGCGGTGGCAATCTCACGCAGCTTATTGACTGGTCACTGGCGCAGTTGCGCCCCGGTGGCCGTCTGGTCATGACCTTTATCTTGCAGGAAAACCTCAGTACCGCGCTGGCACACCTTGCCACCTGCGTGGTCAGCGCGCTGGACTGCCAGCAGCTTCAGGTTTCCACGCTCACCGGACTCGGCACCGGTCATTACTTCAAACCGAATAACCCCGTATTTGTGATTTCCTGCGAAAAGGAGAAGGACGATGCCCGACAATTTTGATGCGCAAACCGTGTGGTTTGTAGGTGCCGGTCCCGGCGATCGCGAGCTGATTACGCTCAAGGGCTATCGGCTTTTACAGCAGGCCCAGGTGGTGATTTACGCCGGATCGCTGATCAACACCGAACTGCTGGAATACTGTCCGCCAGGGGCTGAGTGCCACGACAGCGCCGAACTGCACCTTGCGCAAATCATCGATTTGATGGAAGCCGGCGTGAAGGCCGGTAAAACCGTGGTGCGGTTGCAGACCGGCGACGTGTCGCTGTATGGCTCGGTGCGCGAGCAGGGCGAAGTGCTGACCGAGCGCGGGATCCCGTGGAAAGTGGTCCCGGGCGTCAGCGCTTTTCTCGGCGCGGCGGCGGAGCTGGGCGTGGAGTACACGGTACCGGAAGTGTCCCAAAGCCTGGTCATTACCCGCCTCGAAGGCCGCACCCCGGTGCCGCCGCTCGAACAGCTGGAATCCTTTGCCCCACACCAGACCTCGATGGCGATTTACCTGTCGGTGCAGCGCATAAACCGCGTCGCCGAGCGCCTGATCGAAGGCGGCTACCCTGCGGATACGCCAGTGGCGGTGGTGTACAAAGCGACCTGGCCAGAAAGCCAGACGGTGCGCGGCACGCTGACGGATATCGCCGACAAAGTGCGCGACGCCGGGATCCGCAAAACGGCACTCATCCTGGTCGGTAAATTCCTTGGCGAGGAGTACCACTACTCCCGTCTCTACGCGGCGGATTTTAGCCATGAATACCGTAAAGCCTGAATCCATTGCGCTGTTTTGCCTGACGCCCGGGGGGCTTCTCCTCGCCAGGCGGCTGAAAACGGCGCTACCGATGACCTGCTTCACCAGTGAAAAGCTGGTGGCCGACGGATTTACCCCGTTTGAGGGCGGTTTTGCGCAGGCGCTGCGTGAGGCGTTTAGCCAGTATTCGGCGCTGGTGTTTATTGGCGCAACGGGCATTGCCGTGCGCGTGCTGGCTCCGCTGGTGAACGACAAAATGCGCGATCCGGCGGTGATTGTTATCGACGAGCGCGGTCAGCACGTCATCAGTCTGCTCTCGGGACATGCGGGCGGCGCGAATGCGATGGCGGTCTACCTTGCGGGCGTGCTGGGGGCGGATCCGGTGATCACTACGGCCACCGACGTCAACAATCTTGCCGCGCTGGATGTGCTGGCGCAGCAGCTGGATGCGCGCATGGATCACTTTCGCGCGGCGGTGAAAAGCATCAATCACATGCTGGTGAGCGGCAAACGCATCGGCCTGTGGTGTGAGGAGGGGCTGCGTGATGAAGCCGACGCCTGCGACACGCGCGGGTTTGTGCCGGTGACGTCGCTGGAGGCGCTGCCGGAGCTTGACGCGCTGGTGTGCATCACCGTGCAAGCATCGCTGCCCGCGCTGCCGGTGCCGGTCTACAAACTGGTGCCAAAGCGCATCGTGGCGGGGATCGGTTGTCGCCGCGATACGCCGTTTGCGCTGGTTTCAACGCTGCTCGACAGGCAGCTACAGGCGCAGCAGTTTGATCCGCTGGCGCTGCGGGCCATTGGCAGCATCACGCTAAAGCAGGATGAAAAAGCGCTGACCCAACTGGCCGACAGCCTGCACGTACCGTTTGAAATATTCAGTGCTGACGAGCTGCGCCAGCATGAACACCTTTTTCCCGCGTCGGATTTTGTCCGTCAGACCGTTGGGGTCGGAAGCGTATCCGGTCCCGCCGCCTGGCTGATGAGCGAGGGACAACTCGTTGGCGAAACGCTGCGTGAGCAGGGCGTCACCATCACTTTGGGAGTTTCACACTGATGTTAACTGTTATCGGCATTGGCCCTGGATCACAGGCCATGATGACCATGGATGCTATCGACGCGCTGAAAGCGGCAGATATCGTCGTGGGTTACAAAACCTATACCCACCTGGTGAAAGCCTTTACCGGCGATAAACAGGTGATCAAAACCGGCATGTGTAAAGAGATCGAACGCTGCCAGGCGGCGATCGAACTGGCGCAGGCCGGGCACAACGTGGCGCTGATCAGCAGTGGCGACGCCGGGATCTACGGCATGGCGGGGCTGGTTCTGGAGCTGGTGGGCAAGCAAAAACTCGACGTTGAAGTGCGTCTGGTGCCGGGCATGACCGCGAGCATTGCGGCGGCAGCACTGCTCGGCGCGCCGTTGATGCATGACTTCTGCCACATCAGCCTGAGCGATTTGCTTACGCCGTGGCCGGTCATTGAGAAGCGCATCATTGCCGCCGGTGAGGCGGATTTCGTGATTTGCTTCTACAACCCGCGCAGCCGTGGCCGCGAAGGACACCTGGCCCGCGCGTTCGAGCTACTCGCCGCCAGCAAAAGCGCAGCCACGCCGGTGGGCGTGGTGAAATCCGCCGGACGCAAAAAAGAAGAGAAATGGGTCACGACACTGGGCGAGATGGATTTCGAACCGGTAGACATGACCAGCCTCGTGATCGTCGGTAACCGCGCGACCTACGTGCAGGACGGCCTGATGATCACCCCGCGAGGTTACGTGCTGTGAGTTGCACCGACGTACTGGTGATCGGCGGCACCAGCGACGCGCGGGCGATCTGCCAGAAGCTGGACGCGGCGGGCGTGGCCTACACGCTCTCCGTGGCGACGCCCACCGGGCAGCAGCTGGCGGGCAACGTGCACGGCGAGGTGCGCTGCGGTCGTCTGGACGTTGACCAGATGGTGGCGTGGCTGGAAAACGGTCGCACGCGCTGGGTGATTGACGCGTCGCATCCCTATGCCGAGGTGGTGAGCCGCAACGTGCAGCGCGCCTGTCAGCAGACCGGGGTGTTGCTGAGTCGCTACCAGCGGCCGGAACAGCTCGTCAGCCTCGAACACCCGCTGCTGCATTACGTGGCCTCCATCGCCGGGGCCTGCACGCTGGCCGCCGGGTTTGGCGATCGCGTGCTGCTCACCACCGGCAGTAAAGATCTGGCGGCCTGGCGTTCAGGGCTGCCGGGCAAAACGCTGATGGCACGCGTGCTGCCGGTGGCGGACGTCATTGCTGCCTGTGCCGAACTCGGTTTCGGCGTCGGTGAAATCTTTGCGCTCTGCGGCCCGTTCAGCGCGGAGTTTAACGCCGCGTTTTATCGCCAGTGTCAGCCCGACGTGGTGATAACCAAAGCCTCCGGTGCAGAAGGGGGCTATCAGGAAAAAGTGCAGCCCTGTCTGGACGCAGGCATTCCCTGCATTGTGATTGCCCGCCCGGCCCCGCTGGTCGTGGGTGACGAACTACTGGAAAGCCAGCACGCCTTCGCACAACGTCTGACGCGCTGGCTCGCCGCTCGGTAAAGGAGATGAAAATGAAAAAAGCCCTTCTGGTGGTGAGCTTCGGCACCAGCTACCACGACACCTGTGAAAAGAACATTGTTGCCTGCGAGCGCGCCCTGGCCCAGAGCTGCCCGGACCGCACGCTGTTTCGCGCGTTTACCTCCGGCATGATCATCCGCAAGCTGAAACAGCGCGACAACCTGCACATTGATACCCCGCTTGAGGCACTGAAAAAACTGGCGGAGCAGGGTTACGAGGACGTCGCCATTCAGTCGCTGCACATTATCAACGGCGATGAATATGAAAAAATTGTGCGCGAGGTGCAAAGCCTGCGACCGCTGTTTAAGCAACTGGTGATCGGTGCGCCGCTGTTAAGCAGCCACGCCGACTACCTGCAACTGATGCAGGCGCTGGCCTGGCAAATGCCTGCGCTCTCTGCGGGCGACAAAGTGGTGTTTATGGGCCACGGTGCCAGCCATCACGCGTTTGCCGCCTACGCCTGTCTTGACCATATGATGGCGGTTCACCATTTCCCGGCCCGCGTCGGCGCGGTGGAGAGCTATCCCGAAGTCGATGTGCTGATCGAAAGCCTGCAACGTGAAGAGATAAGCCACGTGCACCTGATGCCGTTGATGCTGGTCGCAGGCGATCACGCCATTAACGACATGGCCTCTGACGAAGAGGATTCGTGGAAAACGCAGTTCCAGCAGGTGGGTATCCGCGCCACGCCGTGGCTGCAAGGGCTGGGGGAAAACCCGGCCATTCGCGCCATGTTCGTTGCACACCTGCACCAGGCGCTGGCGCAACAGCTGGAGGTGGCAGCATGAGCGGCAAACTCTACGCGCTGAGCACCGGACCCGGTGCCAGCGATCTGATCACCGTGCGCGGCGCGCGCATTCTCGGCAAGCTCGACGTGCTGTACGCCCCGGCGGGCCGCAAAGGCGGCGACAGCCTGGCGCTCTCCATCGTGCGGGAGTATCTCGGTGAGCAGACCGAAGTCCGCTGCTGCCATTTCCCCATGAGCGCCGACAGCGCCGAGAAAGAAGCGGTCTGGGATGAGGTCTCGGCAGCGCTGGCCGCCGAAGTGCAGGCCGGTAAACAGGTCGGCTTTATCACCCTCGGCGACGCCATGTTATTCAGCACCTGGGTCTTTTTATTGCAGCGCCTGGGCCGCCCCGAATGGCTTGAAATTGTGCCGGGCGTTACCTCGTTTGCCGCGATTGCCGCGCGCGCCATGACGCCGCTGGCGATGGAGCAACAGTCGCTGGCGGTGGTCTCCTGTACGGCACCGGAAGGCGAAATCCGCCAGGCGTTAGCGCAACACCAGAGCCTGGTGCTGATGAAAGTCTATGGGCGATTTGCGCAAATCAAAGCGCTGCTCACAGAGGCGGGCGTGATCGATCGCGCCATCATGATGGCGGAAGCGACCCTGCCGAATGAGCAGTGTTGGCAAAGGCTTAGCGAGGTCGGCGACGATCAGCCGCTACCCTATTTTTCAACCATTCTGGTCAATAAACAGTGGGAGAGGGTATGAAACTCGAACAACAGCTTAAACGGCTGTCATTAAGCGGTCTGGCGGCAGGGTTGCTGCTGCTGGTGGTGCCGCAGGAGGCCTTTGCCATGCACATTATGGAGGGTTTTTTGCCGCCGATGTGGGCGCTGGCCTGGTGGGTTCTGTTCCTGCCGTGCCTGTGGTACGGGCTGGTAAGACTGCGCCAGATTGTGCACGAAGACAGCCATCAGAAAGTCCTGCTGGCGCTGTGCGGCGCGTTTATTTTCGTGCTCTCGGCGCTGAAAATCCCGTCGGTGACCGGCAGCTGTTCGCACCCGACCGGCGTAGGTCTGGCGGTGATCCTCTTCGGGCCGGGCGTGGTCGCGGTGCTCGGTGCGATTGTGCTGCTGTTCCAGGCGCTGCTGCTGGCGCACGGTGGCCTGACGACGCTGGGAGCGAACGGCATGTCCATGGCGGTGATTGGGCCGTTAGTGGGGTATCTGGTCTGGCAGATGGCGACCCGCGCGGGTCTGCGTCGTGATGTCTGCGTCTTCCTGTGCGCGATGCTCGCGGATCTGGTGACCTATTTTGTCACCTCGGTGCAGCTTGGCGTGGCCTTCCCGGATCCGCAGGCGGGCGCGACCGGCTCAGTCGTGAAGTTCATGGGCATCTTCTGCCTGACGCAAATCCCGATTGCCATCGCCGAAGGCCTGTTAACAGTGATGATCTACGACCAACTGACCAAACGGCGTCTGGTTACCGCCGAAGGACACGCATAATGAAAAAGACGCTTATTTTACTCGCCATGGTGATTGCGCTGGTGATCCTGCCATTTTTCATCAATCACGGCGGCGAATACGGCGGCTCCGACGGCGAAGCGGAAAGCCAGATCCAGGTGGTTGCGCCGCACTATCAGCCGTGGTTCCAGCCGCTGTATGAACCGGCGAGCGGCGAAATCGAAAGTCTGCTTTTCACCCTGCAAGGGTCCATTGGTGCGGCGGTGATCTTCTACATCCTCGGCTATATGAAGGGCAAACAACGTGATGATGAACGGGCTTGACCGCCTGAGTTATCAAAGCCGCTGGTTTCACGTTGCCCCTGAGCGCAAGTTTTTGCTCTGGCTGGTGATGATGATCCTCGCGTTTTCCCTGCCTCCGCTGGGGCAGGGCATTTTACTGTGTGTGCTGGCGGCGTTCACCTGCTGGCTGCTGCGCATTTCGTTCTGGCGCTGGCTGCGCTGGATGGCAATCCCGCTGTCGTTTCTGCTGGTGGGCGTGCTGACCATTGTATTTAGCGTCACGCGCGATCCGCACCCTCTACTGGCGGGCGTACCGATTGGCAGCCTGTGGCTGGGCATCACACCCGAGGGTGTGGCGATGGCGAATGCCACCTTCTGGCGAAGCCTTGCGGCGCTGGCGGCGACCTTCTGGCTGGTGCTGAACCTGCCGTTTCCGCAGTTGATTATCCTGATGCGACGCGCGCGCATCCCGCGACTGTTAACGGAGCAGGTGCTGCTGACCTGGCGCTTCATCTTTATTTTGCTCGATGAAGCGATGGCGATCCATCGGGCGCAGACGCTGCGTTTTGGCTATGGCAGCGTGCCGCAGGGCTACCGCTCGCTGGCGATGTTAGTAGGGCTGCTGTTTACCCGCGTGCTGATCCGCTATCAGCAAATGGCCACTACGCTGGATATCAAACTTTATCAGGGTGATTTTCACCTCTAAGGATCATCATGCTGGCGACAGAAGGGCTGTGGTTTCGCTACCAGGATGCCCCGGTGCTGAAAGGCCTGACCCTCGATTTTTCCACCCAGCCGGTGACCGGGCTGGTGGGGGCGAACGGCTGCGGGAAATCGACGCTGTTTATGAACCTCAACGGTCTGCTGCGCCCGCAAAAAGGGGCGGTGCTGTGGCAGGGTAAACCGCTGGATCACAGTAAGCGCGGCTTACTGGCTTTGCGCCAGCAGGTGGCTACGGTGTTTCAGGATCCCGATCAGCAAATTTTTTATACCGATATCGACAGCGACATTGCGTTCAGCCTGCGTAACATTGGCGTGCCCGAGCCGGACATCGCCCGGCGCATTGATGATGCGCTGACGCTGGTGGACGCCCAGGGTTTTCGCCAGCAGCCGATCCAGTGCCTGAGTCACGGGCAGAAAAAACGCGTGGCGATAGCCGGGGCGCTGGTCTTGCAGGCGAAATACCTGCTGCTGGACGAACCCACCGCCGGGCTGGATCCGTCCGGTCGCGCGCAGATGATAAACATTATTCAGCGCATCGTGGCACAGGGCAATCACGTGGTGATCTCCAGCCATGATATCGACCTGATGTATGAAGTGTGCGATGCCATTTACGTGCTGCGCCACGGTGAAGTGCTGGCGCAGGGCACGCCGGGTGAGGTTTTCTCGCAGCAAAAACTGATTGAAGAGGCGGGACTTACGCAGCCGTGGCTGGTAAAACTGCATACCGAACTGGGCTTGCCGCTGTGTAAAAGCGAAGCCGAATTTTTTGCCCACATGCGGGCAGTGCAAATTAAGGAGGCGTCATGACGCTGGCGATTATGGTGCAGGGAACCGCGTCCGACGTCGGTAAAAGCGTGCTGGTTGCGGGGTTGTGCCGGATTTTTTATCAGGACGGGCATCGCACTGCGCCGTTTAAATCGCAGAACATGGCGCTCAATTCCGGCATCACGCCCGACGGGCAGGAGATGGGCCGCGCGCAGATATTCCAGGCCGACGCGGCGGGTATTATCCCGGACGTGCGCATGAACCCGGTGCTGCTCAAGCCCACCAGCGATCGCAAAGCGCAGGTGGTGTTAATGGGCAAAGTCGCCACCGACATGGACGCCGTCAGCTACCACGACTACAAGCCTCGCCTGCGCGAGCAGATCATCGACGTGTATCAAAGCCTGGCGAGCGAATACGAGGTGCTGGTGCTGGAGGGCGCGGGCAGCCCGGCGGAAATCAACCTGCGCGATCGCGACATCGTCAACATGGGCATGGCGGAAATGGCCGCCTGCCCGGTGGTGCTGGTGGCGGATATCGACCGGGGCGGCGTCTTCGCCTCGATTTACGGTACGCTGGCGCTGTTGCAGGAGAGCGAGCGCTGGCGCGTCAAAGGCGTGATCATCAATAAGTTTCGCGGCGACGTCACGCTACTGACGCCGGGCATCAAACAGATTGAAGCGCTCACCGGCGTGCCGGTGCTGGGCGTTATGCCGTGGCTGGAGGTCGATCTGGAAGACGAAGACGGCGTGGCGCTTCAGCGCGGTAAATACCTGCAAACGGGCGAACGGGCGATCGACATCGCCGTGGTCCAGTTGCCACACATTTCGAATTTTACCGATTTTAACGCCCTCGCCGCCCAGCCGGACGTGCGCGTGCACTATGTGCGTCATCCCGATGAGCTGCAAAACAGCGATCTGATTATTCTGCCGGGTAGTAAAAACACGCTCGGCGATTTGAACTGGTTACAGCAAAGCGGTATGGCGCAGGCGCTGTTGCAGGCGCACCGCGCAGGGGGGGCGGTGATGGGCGTGTGCGGCGGCTATCAAATGCTTGGGGAAACCATCGTGGATGACGTGGAGTCGGGGCTGGGCAGGCTGCCGGGCCTGGGATTGTTGAACGTCACCACGCAGTTTGCGCAGTCGAAGACCACCACGCTGGTTGACGCCCACACGCAGTCTTCGCTCCCCGGCTGGCTGGCGGAGGCCGCAGACATGTCACTGCGCGGCTATGAAATCCACATGGGCGAAACCACGCTCAACGCCGGATGCCAGCCCGCACTGTGGCTGCATAAAAACGGCGAGCGCGTTGCGGATGGGGCGGTAAGCGACGACGGGCGGGTGTTCGGCACCTACCTGCACGGCCTGTTTGACAGCGACCGCTTTACCCGTGCGGTGATTAACGGTCTGCGTGGGCGTAAGGGCCTGCCCGCGCTGGACGTGGCGGTGAATTACGCCGGGTACAAATCTCAGCAGTTTGACGTGCTGGCGAGCGCCATGCGTGAACACATCGATATCGATAAACTGTATCAGATTATGCGTCAGCACCAGGAGCCAGCATGATTACCCTTGTGACCGGCGGCGCGCGCAGCGGCAAAAGTCGCCATGCGGAATCGCTGGTGAGCGCCGTTGAAAACGTGCTCTACATTGCCACTTCGCAAATTTTTGACGACGAGATGGCGGCGCGCATCCAGCATCACCGTGACGACCGTCCGGCGCACTGGCGCACCGAGGAGCGCTGGCAGCAACTGGAGGAGATCATCACCGCCGCTAACGATCCGCACGAGGCGATCTTACTGGAGTGCATCACCACCATGGTGACCAATCTGCTGTTTGCCCACGGCGGCGCGGGGGATCCGGACGGCTGGGATTACGCGGCGCTGGAGGCGGACGTGCAGCGGGAGATCGACGCGCTGATCGCCGCATGCCAGCGCTGTCCGTCGCCGGTGGTGCTGGTGACCAATGAGGTTGGCATGGGCATCGTGCCGGAAAACAGACTGGCGCGCCATTTTCGCGATATCGCCGGACGCGTTAATCAGCGCTTAGCCCAGGCGGCAGACGAAGTCTGGCTGGTGGTGTCGGGCATTGGAGTCAAAATCAAATGATCAGGTTGTTTCTCGCCACGCTGACGTTTATCACTCGCATTCCGGTGCCATCGCGCTGGGTGCAAGGGCTGGCGGTCGAACAGTATGTGCGCGGCATTGTGACCTTCCCGCTGGTGGGAGTGGTGCTGGGGGCGGTAAGCGGGCTGGTGTTTGTCGGCGTGGCGCAGTGGTGCGGTATCCCGCTGGCGGCGCTGTTTACCGTGCTGGCGCTGGCGCTGCTGACCGGCGGCTTTCACCTCGACGGGCTGGCGGACACCTGCGACGGCGTGTTTTCCGCCCGCACGCGCGAACGGATGCTGGAGATCATGCGCGACAGCCGCCTTGGCACGCATGGCGGCCTGGCGCTGGTGTTTGTGCTGCTCGCCAAAGTGCTGGTGTTAAGCGAGCTTGGCCTGCGCGATATGCCGATGATCGCCGCCCTCGCCAGCGCCTGCGCCGCCGGACGTGGCTGCGCGGTGCTGCTGATGTACGGGCATCGCTACGCCCGTGAAGAGGGGCTGGGAAATCTGTTTATCGGCAAAATTTCATTCTGGCAGGCGGGGGCGACGCTGCTGTTTGCCGGGGTTCTGGTGTTCGCATTTTTGGGCACCCACGGCGTGCTGGCCCTGCTGGTCACTATGCTGATGATTTTTGCGCTCGGTCAGTTGCTTAAACGCACGCTGGGCGGACAGACCGGCGACACCTTAGGGGCCGCCATTGAGTTAGGTGAAGTGATATTCCTGCTGGCGCTGCTCAGGTAGCCCGCTTAACAATGATGAGAAAACAATGCAGACACTGACCTCTTTTTTAGCAAGTGAGATCCCGGCGCTGAACGTTGCCGCTCAGGCACAGGCGCAGCAGCACATTGATGGCCTGCTTAAGCCACCCGGCAGCCTGGGCCGCCTGGAGGCGCTGGCGGTGCAGCTTGCGGGAATGCCGGGGCTGAACGGCACGCTGAACGTGGAGAAAAAAGCCATTCTGGTGATGTGCGCCGACCACGGCGTCTGGGACGAGGGCGTGGCGGTGTCGCCGAAAATCGTAACCGCGATCCAGGCCGCGAACATGACGCGCCACACCACCGGCGTGTGCGTGCTGGCCGCGCAGGCGGGCGCACAGGTTCAGGTGATTGATGTTGGCATCGACTGCGATCCCCTCGACGGCGTGGTGAACATGAAAGTGGCGCGCGGCTGCGGCAACATTGCGGTGGAACCGGCGATGAGCCGGGAACAGGCGCAGGAGCTGCTGCTGGAGACGGTACGCTATACCCGCGAGCAGGTCGCCGCTGGCGTTACGCTGTTTGGCGTCGGTGAACTGGGAATGGCGAACACAACGCCTGCGGCGGCGATTGTCAGCGTGCTGACGGGGGCCGAACCGGAAGCGGTGGTCGGCATTGGCGCGAACCTGCCGGTGGCGCAGCTCCAGCATAAAGCCGATGTGGTGCGCCGGGCGATTGCGGTGAATCAGCCGGATGCGAGCGACGGGCTGGACGTGCTGGCAAAAGTGGGGGGATTTGATCTGCTGGGCATGACCGGGGTGATGCTCGGCGCGGCCTCCTGCGGCCTGCCGGTGGTGCTGGACGGTTTCCTCTCTTACGCCTCGGCGCTGGCGGCGTGTCGTATTGCGCCAAACCTGAAACCCTATTTGATCCCCTCGCATCTGTCGGCAGAGAAGGGTGCGAAAATCGCGCTTGATCACTTGGGGCTTGAGCCGTATCTCAATATGGGGATGCGACTGGGAGAGGGCAGCGGTGCGGCGTTGGCGATGCAGATCGTCGATGCGGCCTGTGCGATGCACAATAATATGGGCACGCTCGCGGCGAGTAATATTGTGTTTCCCGATCTCAAATAAACCGTGAATTGCCCGGTGGCGCTACGCTTACCGGGCCTACGGAGTGACCTGGCCTACGAAGTGACCGGGCTCAGGCGATCGTGCATCACATTCAACAAAATATCCATGAGTCCCGGAAAACGTGCGTCCAGGTCATCGCGGCGCAACGAGATCAAATTCTCGCGCCCCTGTGGGCGCTGCCAGATCACACCGCTGTCGCGCAGTACGCGCCAGTGGTGGGTCATCGTCGATTTTGCCACATCCTTGCGTAACGCTCCGCACGCCTGTTCACCCTCATCCGCCAGCGTTTTTACAATGTCCAGCCGCAGGGGGTTGCCCAGCGCAAACAGCACATTCTCAAGGCGGATTTGGTCACGTTCGGGGTGATTGGCAATCATAGTGCTCCAGTGCTGGCAAAAAAAGGCTAAGCCCGTCAGGCGGACGGGTCGGCCACTATACTGAAACTGCGCGGTCAACGCTATGCGTCTGAACCGTAGCGTCGCCGCGCTGACCTCATCAACAACAACTATAGCTAAAATAGTTCGAATATACTCGTACAATTGGACTATGATGATGTCTGTTAACTCAACGCGGCCAACACGCCGCTTACTGTCACACTGACTAAGGACGCATCATGCCCCGACCCATCCCCCTTGAACGCTATCGTAATATTGGTATTTCTGCCCATATCGATGCGGGGAAAACCACAACAACTGAACGTATCCTGTTTTACACCGGCGTGAGCCACAAACTGGGTGAGGTTCACGATGGCGCAGCAATTACGGACTGGATGGCGCAAGAGCAGGAGCGCGGAATTACCATCACCTCAGCCGCAGTAAGCTGCTTCTGGCCCGGTATGGACCATAGCTTTGAGCCGCACCGCATCAATATTATCGACACCCCAGGGCACGTTGATTTCACCATTGAAGTTGAACGTTCCATGCGCGTGCTTGATGGCGCGGTGATGGTGTATGACTCCGTCGGTGGCGTGCAACCGCAGTCGGAAACCGTCTGGCGTCAGGCCAATAAATACCACGTGCCGCGGCTGGCGTTCGTCAACAAAATGGACCGTCCCGGTGCGGATTTCTTCCGCGTCGTGCAGATGATGATCGACCGCCTCAAGGCCAACCCGGTGCCGATTGTCATTCCGGTCGGCAGCGAAGAGCATTTTGCGGGCGTGGTTGATTTGATCAAGATGCGCGCCATTGTGTGGGATGACGCCACGCAGGGCATGAAGTTTGATTACGCACCCATCCCGGACGACCTGCTGGAAACGGCGGAAATCTGGCGGGAGAAAAT
Organism: uncultured Enterobacter sp.; assembly: GCA_963521185.1. GTDB lineage: Bacteria > Pseudomonadota > Gammaproteobacteria > Enterobacterales > Enterobacteriaceae > Enterobacter_D. Next base: position 228,658 of record CAUQTV010000001.1, read on the forward strand.
GATCTCTGCGGCGGCGGAAGCGAACGACGAACTGAGCGATCGCTACCTGGAAACCGGCACGCTGAGCGAGGCGGACATTATCGCCGGTCTGCGTGCGCGCACCGTGGCGGGAGAGATCCAGCCAATGCTGTGCGGCAGCGCGTTCAAAAACAAAGGTGTGCAGCGCATGCTCGACGCGGTGAACGAACTGATGCCGTCGCCCCTCGACATTCCGGCCATTAAAGGCGTGGGTGAAAAGGGCGAGACGCTTGAGCGCCACCCGGATGACAGCGAACCCTTCTCGGCGCTGGCGTTCAAACTGATGACCGACCCGTACGTGGGCCAGTTGACCTTTATTCGCGTCTATTCCGGCGTGCTGAAAAAAGGCGACGCGGTCTACAATTCGGTCAAAGGCAAGAAAGAGCGCATCGGTCGCATTGTGCAGATGCAGGCCAACGATCGGCTTGAAGTGGACGAGCTACGGGCGGGCGATATCGCCGCATGCGTCGGGCTGAAAGATGTGACCACCGGCGACACGTTAAGCGATCCCAATGCGGTGATCACCCTGGAGCGCATGGAGTTCCCGGAGCCGGTGATTTCACTGGCCATTGAGCCGAAGACCAAAGCGGATCAGGAAAAAATGGGCATCGCGCTGCAACGGCTGGCGGCGGAAGATCCGTCGTTCCGCCTGCACACCGATGAGGAGTCGGGCCAGACCATTATTTCCGGTATGGGCGAGCTGCATCTGGAGATCATCGTCGATCGCATGAAACGCGAGTTTGGCGTGGAAGCGAACATTGGTCGTCCGCAGGTCACCTACCGCGAAACGCTGCGCAAAACGGTGAAAGAGGTGGAAGGCAAGTTTGTACGCCAGTCCGGCGGTAAGGGCCAGTACGGTCACGTGGTGCTGACGCTGGAGCCGCAGGAGGCGGGCCAGGGCTTTGCCTTTGTTGATGCGACCAAAGGCGGCGTGGTGCCGCGCGAATACATTCCGTCGGTGGAAAAAGGCATTCGTGAAGCGCTCAATAATGGCGTGCTGGCCGGTTACCCGGTGGTGGACGTCAAAGTCACGCTGACCTTTGGGTCGTACCATGACGTGGACTCATCGGAAATGGCCTTCAGAATGGCCGCCATTTTTGGCTTCAAAGACGGGGCCAAACGCGCCGATCCGGTGATCCTGGAGCCGGTGATGCACGTCGAGGTGGAAACACCCGAAGAGTACGCCGGGAATATTATGGGCGATCTCTCCTCCCGGCGCGGCATGGTGCAGGGCATGGAAGAGCGCTTTGGCAGCCAGATCATCCGTGCGGACGTGCCGCTGGCGGAAATGTTTGGCTATTCCACCACGCTGCGATCCATGTCCCAGGGACGCGCGACCTACACCATGGAGTTCCACCACTACGCCGAAGCACCGCGTAACGTGGCAGACGCGATCATCGCCAGCCGCGTGAAAGCGTAAGCCCCCTGAAACCGCCCCGGCCTGACAACAGGTCGGGGCGTTTCTTTTTCTGTCACGGTGCAAATAACGCGCCGCACGGGTGATCTTCTCCGCACTTTTGCACCAGCGGGGTGCGCATCCTTGCTGAGCGGCAGCTATGTTTAAATTTCTGGACGGTCCGGACACCGCGTTTCCCAGCCAGCCACGTGATGGCAAAAACTTCCCCATAAACGTTAAATCAGGCCTGATTATTGCTTAATCGATAGCAGCCGTTCGCGGCCCGCTCGATAACCCTATCAATGTATTGACGAAGTCAGAGATTTCTTCCGCGCCGTCAACGGCGCCTGGTGATGAACCGTGCTGAGGAATACCCGAATGTCTTTGAAAATGATCAAGTTACCGCTTCAGGTTGCCATTGTTGGTTGTTTAAGTACCGCATTTTATGCGCAGGCGGATGTAATGATTGGCGTGGCAGGGCCGTTTACCGGGCCAAATGCCACTTACGGCGCGCAGTACTGGAAAGGGGCGTCGCAGGCCGTGGCCGACATCAATGCGGCGGGCGGCATTAAAGGCGAGAAAATCGTGCTGGTGCAGGGGGACGACGCCTGCGAGCCGAAGCAGGCCGTTGCCGTCGCCAACCGTCTGGTGGATGAATCAAAAGTCTCAGCGGTGGTCGGCCATTTCTGCTCCTCCTCCACCATGCCCGCGTCGGAAGTCTATGACGAAGCGGGCGTCCTGACGATCACCCCCGGTTCGACCAACCCGCTGATCACTGAGCGCGGCATGAAAGACATGTTCCGCATGTGCGGACGCGACGATCAGCAGGGCGTCACGGCGGCGAACTACATGCTCGACGTGCTGAAAGCGAAAAAAATCGCCGTCATCCACGACAAAGACACCTACGGTCAGGGACTGGCGGACGCCACCAAAGCGGCGCTGGAAAAACGCGGGACCAAAGAAGTGCTGTACGAGGGGTTATCGCGCGGTGAGAAAGACTTCAATGCGCTGGTGACGAAAATTGGCGCGCTGAAACCGGACGTGGTCTATTTCGGCGGCTGCCATCCGGAAGCCGGGCCGCTGGTGCGCCAGATGCGTGAGCAGGGCGTGCAGGCGAAATTCTTTTCCGGCGACTGCGTAGTGACCGAAGAGATGGTGACCGCCGCCGGTGGCGCGCAGTACACCAACGGCGTGCTGATGACCTTCGGCAACGATCCGCGCACCATTCCGGCGGGCAAATCGGTGATCGAGAAATTCCGTGCCAGCGGCTTTGAGCCGGAAGGCTACACGCTGTACGCCTATGCTTCCATCCAGGCGATTGCCGCCGCTTACAACGGCGCGGGTAAAGACAACGCTAAAGCCAGCGAATGGCTGAAGTCGCACAGCGTCGATACCGTGATGGGCGCGAAATCCTGGGACGGCAAAGGCGATCTGAAAGTCTCGGATTACGTGGTGTACCAGTGGGACGATAAGGGCAAATATCACCAGCTTTAACGCGGTGTGACCGGTTCGTACTTCCCGTTTCGCGCTGAGCGAAGCGTCGCGACACTGAAGGCAGCCAGGGCGGATCACTGCGCTGCCTTCCCACTGGCGAGACTGTTCAATGGATGCATTCTTTCTCCAACAGCTGATCAACGGCCTGACGTTGGGCGCTGTGTACGGCCTGATCGCCATCGGCTACACGATGGTTTATGGCATCATCGGCATGATTAACTTCGCTCACGGCGAGGTTTACATGATCTCCGCCTACCTCTGCGCCATTGGCCTGGGGCTGCTCTCTTACTTCGGCATTCACTCTTTCCCGCTGCTGATATTCGGCACGCTGATTTTCACCATTGTGGTCACTGGCGTCTACGGCTGGGCCATCGAGCGAATTGCCTACCGACCGCTGCGCAACTCCACGCGGCTGGCACCGCTGATCTCCGCCATTGGGATGTCGCTGATTTTGCAGAACTATGTGCAGATAAGCCAGGGACCGAACCAGCAGGGGATCCCCACACTGATGAGCGGCGTGCTGCGTTTTGACGTGGGCGACGGCATTGTGCAAATCACCTGGACCAAAATCTTCATCCTGCTGGCAGCGCTGGTGGGTATGGCGGTGCTGACCTGGGTGATTCAGTTCACACGGCTTGGGCGGATTTGCCGTGCCACCCAGCAGGATCGGCGCATGGCCGCCATTCTTGGCATCAACACCGACCGGGTGATCTCGCTGGTCTTTGTGATGGGCGCGGCAATGGCCGGGCTTGCCGGGGTGCTGGTCACCATGAACTACGGCACTTTTGACTTCTACGCGGGCTTTATCATCGGCATCAAAGCGTTTACGGCGGCGGTGCTGGGCGGCATTGGCTCGCTGCCGGGAGCGATGCTCGGCGGGCTGCTGTTGGGCGTCGCCGAAGCGCAGTTCGCGGGGCTGGTGAACTCCGATTACAAAGACGTGTTCTCATTTTCCTTGCTGGTGGTCATTTTGATCTTTCGCCCTCAGGGGCTGCTGGGACGTCCAATGGTGGCGAAGGTGTAAGGGGTAATTGATGGCAGACGCGGCAGGTAAATCGGGAGTTGATCTCAAGCAGTGCCTGGTGGAAACGGTGTTAGCCGGGCTGTGCGCACTGGTGGTATTTGGCCCCATCGTGGGGATTATTTTAAAAGGCTACAGCTTTATTCTGGCCCCCACGCGCGTAGCCTGGCTGGTGGCCGCCGTCATGGCCGGGCGATTTGTGCTGAGCCTTGCGCTGCAATCCCACGCCGGGCGGGCGTTTCTCCGCCGGTTTGAAGCCGCCGACGACGGCGTATACGTGCGCCCGGTGGGCTATAAATCCCGGCTGCGCTGGATAGTTCCGCTGCTGCTGGTGCTGGCGGCACTCTTCCCGTTTATGGCGACCAAGTATTTCCTCACCGTGGCGATCCTGGGGCTTATTTACGTGCTGCTCGGACTCGGCCTCAACATTGTGGTGGGGCTGGCCGGGCTGCTGGATCTGGGGTACGTAGCGTTTTACGCTATTGGGGCTTACGGACTGGCGCTCGGGTATCAGTATCTCGGGCTGGGCTTCTGGGTAATGCTGCCGCTTGGGGCGCTCATGGCGGCGCTGGCGGGGGCGCTGCTGGGTTTCCCGGTGCTGCGTATGCACGGCGATTATCTGGCGATTGTCACGCTCGGCTTCGGCGAAATCATCCGCTTAGTGCTTAACAACTGGCTCAGTTTTACCGGTGGGCCTAACGGCATTTCGGTGCCTGCGCCGACGCTGTTTGGCCTGGAGTTTGGTCGGCGCGCGAAAGACGGCGGCGTGCCGTTCCATGAGTTTTTTGGCCTGACCTACAATCCCAACCTGAAGTTTATTTTTATCTATGCGGTGCTGATCCTGGTGGTGTTAGTGGTGCTGTTTATCAAGCATCGGCTGACCAAAATGCCGATTGGGCGCGCCTGGGAAGCGCTGCGCGAAGATGAGATCGCCTGCCGCTCGCTGGGGTTAAACCACGTGCTGGTGAAGCTGTCGGCGTTCATGCTGGGGGCCTCGACCGCCGGGATCGCCGGGGTGTTCTTCGCCACCTATCAGGGATTTGTGAACCCGACCTCGTTCACCTTTTTTGAGTCCGCGCTGATCCTTGCCATTGTGGTGCTGGGGGGGATGGGATCGACCCTCGGCGTAGTGCTGGCCGCCTTTGTGCTGACCGTCGCCCCGGAACTGCTGCGCGATTTTGCCGAGTACCGCGTGCTGCTGTTTGGCGTGCTTATGGTGCTGATGATGATCTGGCGACCGCGTGGCCTGGTGCGAACCAGTCGCGCTGGGTTTGCCCCGCGTAAAGGAGTCGCGCCATGAGTGACAGCATTTTGTGCGTTGAGCATCTGATGATGCATTTTGGCGGCATTAAGGCGCTGAACGACGTTAATCTCGACGTCGAGCGTGGCTCGATCACCGCGCTGATTGGCCCGAACGGTGCGGGGAAGACGACGGTGTTTAACTGCCTGACCGGGTTTTATCAGGCCTCCGGCGGCGCGATTGTGCTTAACACCCGCACGCGCACCACGGATGTGATTCAGGTGCTCGGGCAAGCGTTGCGGGCCGGGGATTTTATCCGTCCCAGGCGGCTTGGTTCGCGTCTGTATTACAAAATGTTCGGCGGCACGCATCTGGTCAACCGCGCCGGGCTTGCGCGTACCTTCCAGAATATCCGCCTGTTTCGCGAGATGTCGGTGATTGAAAACCTGCTGGTCGCACAGCATATGCAGGCCAACCGCAATCTGATTGCCGGGATCCTCAACACGCCGGGCTACCGACGGGCTGAGAACCAGGCGCTGGACCGGGCGTTTTACTGGCTGGAGACGGTAAACCTGGTCGACTGCGCAAACCGGCTGGCCGGCACGCTCTCTTACGGGCAGCAGCGCAGGCTGGAAATTGCCCGCGCCATGTGCACCGGCCCGGAGATGATCTGCCTCGACGAACCCGCCGCCGGGCTGAACCCGGTGGAAACCGAGGCGCTGAGCCGCATTGTGCGCGTGCTGCGCGAGCGGCATGGCGTGACGGTATTGCTCATTGAACATGACATGAGCATGGTGATGGAGATCTCCGACCATGTGATCGTGCTCGATCACGGGGATGTGATCGCCCGTGGCGCACCGGCGGAGATCCAGCATAACGCCAGCGTGATTGCCGCCTATCTGGGCGCGGATGAAGAGGAGATAGCCGGATGAGCGAGCCACTGCTGGCGTTTCGCCAGGTTGATGTTTTTTATGGCCCGATCCAGGCGCTGAAGGGTATTTCTCTTACCGTCAACGAAGGGGAGACCGTGTCGCTGATTGGCGCGAATGGCGCGGGGAAGTCGACGCTGCTGATGTCCATTTTCGGTCAGCCGCGCATCGCCAGCGGACAGATTGTTTACCGGGGCGACGACATCAGCCGTAAATCGACGCATTTCATTGCCAGCAACGGCATTGCGCAGGCCCCGGAAGGGCGGCGAATTTTTCCGGATATGACGGTGGAAGAGAACCTGCTGATGGGTACCATTCCCATCGGCAATCGCTACCAGAAAGAGGACAAGGCGCGCATGTATGCGCTGTTCCCACGGCTTGAGGAGCGTCGCAGCCAGCGGGCGATGACCCTCTCAGGCGGCGAGCAGCAAATGCTGGCGATTGCCCGCGCGCTGATGAGTCGGCCAAAACTGCTGCTGTTAGATGAGCCAAGCCTCGGGCTGGCCCCGCTGGTGGTGAAGCAAATTTTCCAGATCCTGCGCGAGCTTGCGAAAGAGGGCATGACGATTTTTCTCGTCGAACAAAACGCCAACCATGCGCTGAAGTTATCGGACCGCGCTTACGTGATGGTCAACGGCGAGATCCGTTTAAGCGGCAGCGGTAAAGAACTGCTGGTCGATCCCGAGGTGCGCAAAGCCTATCTGGGTGGCGTGTAGAACGAAACGGTGATAGTGCGGTTGTGTGGGAGAAGTGCGCAGAAAGCGGCTATGATTAGGCAATATATTTTAGATCTCGGGAAGGGAAATCATGCGTCGTGTGAATCTGTTTTACGGTCTTTTTGCCCTGCTTGCCAGCCAGAGTGCGCTGGCGGTGAGTTACCCGCTGCCGCCGGAAGGGAGTCGGCTGGTGGGCGCGACACAGACGATGGTCATCCCCGACGGTAACGTTCAGCCGCTGGAAGCCTTTGCCGCTCAATTTGGGCAGGGGCTGAGCAATATGCTGGAAGCCAACCCCGGCGTCGATCCCTTCCTGCCGAAAGCGGGGTCGGAATTGATTGTGCCGCTGCAAATCATACTGCCCGATACCCCGCGCCAGGGCATTGTGATTAACGTCGCGGAGATGCGTCTCTATTACTATCCGAAAGACAGCAATACGGTGGAGGTTTTGCCGATTGGCATCGGCCAGGCCGGACGCGAAACGCCGCGCAACTGGGTGACGGCGGTCGAGCGTAAACAGGCAGGGCCAACCTGGTCGCCCACGCCTAACACCCGCCGTGAGTACGCAAAACAGGGCAAAACCCTGCCCGCGTATGTGCCCGCCGGGCCGGATAACCCGATGGGGCTGTATGCGATGTACATCGGCAGGCTGTACGCCATTCACGGCACTAACGCCAATTTCGGCATTGGGCTGCGCGTGAGCCAGGGCTGTATTCGCTTACGTAACGAAGATATCAAATACCTGTTCGACACTGTGCCGGTGGGCACCCGCGTCCAGCTTATCGACCAGCCGGTCAAGGTGACCACCGAGCCGGACGGCAGCCGCTGGGTGGAAGTGCACGAGCCGCTGTCGCGCAACCGCACGGAATTTGAGTCCACGACCAAAGTTCCCCTGCCGATCACCCCGGTTCTGCGTGCGCAGATGAAAGGCGAAAACGTCGACGCCGTGCGCGCAAGCGCCGCCCTGGAACGCCGCTCGGGCATGCCGGTGAATATCAGCGGGGCAGGGGAAAGCGACATACAGAGGCGGTCGGTGCTGTAGCCGCCGATAATAGTAAGCTCGATCATGTTAACCAGGCCGGGCTTATTTAACTGAACTTTGCTGACTTTTGCGATCCGCCTTCCTGAAATCCTCCCCCGTTACGCACATGATCGCGGACCATCACCGTCTTAATTCTAACGGCTGAAAGATTACTTGGGTTAATACCGCAGAAGCATTGCTTGTTCCCTTACCATGCTTGAGTCTGTAGCCTGGACGGCCAGGCAGGAGGCGATGTCGATTTTGAAAAAATGGAATTTTGATAAAAAGGCGGTTGCAGGCGGGATCGCGGCGTTAAAAGCATCGAACACTATTCCGCACTGTGTTCTGCAATGTGGCGTTGCTGTTCTTAAGCGTCATCAAAAAGCATTATACAGCAGTGCGATTCACTTTAGCGCGCCCAATGATGTCAATGATTGTGGGCGATTTAACCCCCCAGGTGGAAAGATCGGCGTGTGGTATGCATCCGACTCAGCATTAACGGCGGCAGCCGAGGCATATGGCAGAGTGCTCCATCTTAATGGAATCACCGCTTATCCTGAATCCGTTTTGACACAGCACTATATGTGCTCAGTCGATGTCGTCAGAACAGTGAAGGTCATTGATGTTGTTTCACTTTGCGAAATGCTCCATATCCCACCCGGCTACCTTGAAACTGAAGACTACGCTTTTCCTCAATGGCTTATGGAACATCTTTATTTTCATTTCGCAAAAGAAGACGACGGGATCGCTTACACCTCCAGACATAAACGTTACAAGCGCTGTTATGCATTCTGGCAGGGACCTGAAGCATCCTCTGCTTTTAGTGACACGCTTAATGGAATGGTGTCTTATGCTCAGTACCGTGAAGCAGATACTGCCATGTTCCCTGAGTGGTGGCACAAATCAACAATGTCTGGTGAGGAGATGTTTGAAGTGCTGCTTGGGTTTGATATTACGCCGGAGCCCTTTTAGCTGAAATAAAGGGCAGAACATTCCCCCAAAACAGCTAGCTGGCTGTGTGATTGCCAAACTGCCTGGCAGCACGAATCGCCAGATCGAGTTCATTACGTTTCGCGCCGTCCTGCATTATCTGGACCGGGGTTTTACTCAGCCCTCGGCTGTCCAACTGGATAGGTGTTTTAAACACACCCAGTCTTAGCATAGGGTGAGTGTCGGCATCAAACGCGCCCATAATCTCTTCAAAACCCGGTGCCAGACTTTTGTCAGTAAACTGAAATACGGGAAAGATGAAATCACCGTTTTGCTTGAAGGCCAGTAACTTATTTTTCTTCACCCGAACATTCACCGCCTGACGGGTAATACCCAGGATATCCGCCACATCGTTGACTTTCAGCGTACCGCCCAGCGTTTGCAGATCGCGATAAAAGCTTTCCAGATTTTCGCGGCGGCGGCGGACTTTATGCAATTCATGGTCAGACAGGCGCGTCCTCTGCTCAAGCTGCACCGTATACAGCAATTGCATCAGCGAGCCGTCATCTAACGTGATGGCGTCCATCGCCTGATTTTTATCTTCAAATTCTGGCATCAGCGAAACGGCAAGATTGTTGATTCTTTTCAGTAGATTTAATTGGTACTCAGTCAACTTTGCCGTAGCGTTTAGCGCGTTGATGCCTGTGGTGAGTTTGATCATAATACACCTCCGTTTGACGATTATTTTATTTCACAATTCAATAATGGTCAAATTTGGATGGGCATTGGCGCAGAAGCAGTGTCTGGTTTTGCGATCCGCCTTCAGAGAAAACACCTAACCACATTGGCTACGAACGAATTTCTTATGACGAAGCCCCCTGACGCCGGGGGCTTTATCAGAATCCGGCGAAACTCAGTAATGAATTACGGTGCGGATGGATTTACCTTCATGCATCAGATCGAAGGCGTCATTAATTTCATCCAGCGTCATGGTGTGGGTGACAAACGGCTCAAGCTCGATATCGCCCTTCATCGCATCTTCAACCATACCAGGTAGCTGTGAGCGGCCTTTAACGCCGCCAAATGCCGAGCCTTTCCAGACACGGCCCGTCACCAGCTGGAACGGGCGGGTGGAAATCTCCTGCCCGGCACCGGCAACGCCGATAATCACGGACTGCCCCCATCCACGGTGAGCACTTTCCAGCGCGGCACGCATCACATTGACGTTTCCAATACACTCAAAAGTATGGTCAATGCCCCATTTATTGATGTCCAGAAGCACATCCTTGATAGGTTTGTCGTGATCGTTAGGGTTGATACAGTCAGTGGCACCAAACTGTCGGGCCAGGTCAAATTTTGACGGATTGGTATCAATGGCGATGATCCGTCCCGCTTTTGCCTGACGGGCACCCTGAACCACTGCCAGGCCAATCGCGCCAAGGCCAAATATGGCAACAGAATCACCGGGCTGCACTTTCGCCGTATTGTGGACGGCACCGATCCCTGTCGTCACCCCACAGCCCAGCAGGCAGACGTGTTCAGGATTGGCTTCCGGGTTGATTTTCGCCAGTGAGACTTCGGCGACGACCGTGTATTCACTGAAGGTGGAGCATCCCATGTAGTGGTAGAGCGGCTGGCCGTTATACGAGAAGCGAGTGGTGCCATCCGGCATCAGTCCTTTACCCTGGGTTTCACGTACCGCGACACAGAGGTTCGTTTTGCCGGATTTGCAGAACTCGCATTCTCCGCATTCGGCAGTGTAAAGCGGTATAACATGGTCACCCGGCTTAACGCTGGTGACGCCTTCGCCCACTTCAACAACGATACCGGCTCCTTCATGGCCGAGGACGACCGGGAAAACACCTTCCGGATCGCTGCCGGAAAGGGTAAACGCATCGGTATGACAGACGCCGGTATGCGTGTTTTTAATCAGCACTTCGCCTTTCTTGGGCGGCGCAACGTCAATTTCAACGATTTCCAGGGGTTTACCTGGCGCAAATGCAACGGCAGCACGTGATTTCATGGAAGATAATCCTTAAATTGGCTTGAGATTTCTGTTACTTAAGGTAGGCCCGTACCAGTTCAATGGTATCGTCAACCGACTTACTGATTTCGTGGTTATAAGTGCCGTTCTGGTCAAACGTTTCCCGTATATGACTTTCGAGCACTTCGGCCATCAGACCATTCGCGGCACCGCGTACCGCGGCGATCTGTTGCAGAATGGCGCTGCATCCGGCGTCACTTTCAAGCGCTCTTTCCAGGGCGTCTATCTGACCCCGAATACGACGAACGCGGGTGAGGACCTTTTTTTTCTCCTGCGGAGTGCTGGGCATTGTCGACCTCATGATGTTTGATTTTTTATACTTTAGGGGGGGATTGGTAATGTGTCAACCCATACCCCCCTATAGTATGTTGAAGGCGACGCAGTCGGCACGATTAACGATAACGTTGCATCGACTCGTTGAACTCACAGCCCGGAGCGAACCTTCAGCATTTCAATACGCGGCAATGTTCCAAAAAGACAAAAAGCCCGCTTAAGTTTCCTTAAGCGGGCTTCTCTTTGTATGGCTCCTCTGACTGGACTCGAACCAGTGACATACGGATTAACAGTCCGCCGTTCTACCGACTGAACTACAGAGGAATCGTGTGGGGGCTTATGTTAGCGGCGAAAAATCTTTTGTCAAACCGCATTTTACACTCTTTGATGCGTTTGCCGTTTCCGTCACCACTTTGTCGCATTTGCCAACAAATTCTGTGGAAAATACTTTGCAGCTTTGCGCTTTCTACCTCATCATTTGAAATGAAGTTTCACTTTCTCACTAAGGTCCACTTTGAACGTTACTGCCGCTTTACGCCAGGCCGTCGTCCGCACGCCCTGGTACGCAAAACGAAAAACCTACCGTGTTCTGTTCTGGCGTGAAATTACGCCGCTCGCCGTACCCATTTTCCTCGAAAACACCTGCGTTCTGCTGATGGGCGTGCTGAGCACCTTCCTGGTGAGCTGGCTTGGCAAAGAGGCGATGGCGGGAGTTGGCCTTGCGGACAGTTTCAATATGGTGGTGATGGCCTTTTTCGCGGCGGTCGATCTCGGTACTACCGTGGTGGTCGCCTTCAGCCTCGGTAAGCGTGACCGGCGGCGGGCGAGGGCGGCGGCAAGGCAGTCGCTGGTGATCATGACGCTGTTCGCCATTATTCTTGCGGCGGTGATCCACTATTTCGGCGCGCAGATTATTGACGTGGTGGCCGGTGCCGCCACGCCCGAGGTCAAAGCGCTGGCGCTGACCTATCTCGAATTAACCGTCCTTAGCTACCCGGCGGCAGCCATTGCGCTGATTGGCAGCGGTGCGCTGCGCGGGGCGGGTAATACCAAAATTCCGCTGCTGATTAACGGCGGCATGAACATCCTTAACATTATTATCAGCAGCTTTTTGATCTACGGCCTCTATTCGTGGCCCGGTCTGGGTTTTGCAGGGGCAGGGCTGGGGCTGACCATCTCGCGCTATATTGGCGCGCTGGCGATCATCTGGGTGCTGATGATCGGCTTTAACCCGGCGCTGCGCATCACGCTGAAAAGCTACTTCAAACCGCTTAACTTCGCCATTATCTGGGAAGTGATGGGTATCGGCATTCCCGCCAGCATTGAATCGGTGCTGTTTAACAGCGGCAAACTGCTGACGCAGATTTTCGTCGCGGGTATGGGCACCAACGTCATCGCGGGGAACTTTATTGCCTTCTCGGTGGCGGCGCTGATCAACCTGCCGGGGAACGCGCTGGGATCGGCATCGACCATCATCACCGGCAGACGCCTGGGAAAAGGGCAGATTGGCCAGGCCGAACGTCAGCTGCGTCACGTGTTCTGGCTGGCGACCATCGGCCTGACGATTATCGCGTGGGGCACCGCACCCTTTGCCGGAATGCTGGCGTCGTTCTACACCCCAGAGCAGGACGTCAAAGAGGTGGTGGTGATTTTGCTGTGGCTCAATGCGGCGTTTATGCCCATCTGGGCGGCGTCGTGGGTGCTGCCTGCGGGGCAGAAGGGCGCGCGCGACGCACGCTTTGCGATGTGGGTGTCGATGCTCGGCATGTGGGGCTGTCGCGTGGTCGCCGGTTATACACTTGGTATCGTGCTCGGCATGGGCGTGGTGGGCGTCTGGCTGGGGATGTTCCTCGACTGGGCGGTGCGCGGCGTGCTGTTCTACTGGCGCATGGTCAGCGGTCGCTGGCTGTGGAAATACCCGCGCGCTAAGCGGCAAAACGGCGGCTGATGCGGTGTCGCTGGACTCTTTTTGTGCGGAGTGGGGAATAAATCGGCAATCGGCATCTTTTTTGCAAACAGGCTTTGACAAGGCCAGGCCGCGCCGCTAATATTCGCCCCGTTCACACGATTCCTCTGTAGTTCAGTCGGTAGAACGGCGGACTGTTAATCCGTATGTCACTGGTTCGAGTCCAGTCAGAGGAGCCAAATTTGAAAAGCCTGCTTAAGGAAACTTAAGCAGGCTTTTTTGCGTTTGAGATCCCGCCTTCAGACACTTTTGTCACTGCTTTCAGACATTAAACATCATCCATATATATGAATTAAGTTATTGCAAGTTCAGCTTAATTATCTTTTTAGAATTTCTAATGCGTTGATATATCCATCATTTATTCATATAAATGATGTTTGCGTGCGGTGTTAGTGTGATGAAATTATAGGTTTTTTTTGATTGCAATGATTTTATCTCATGTTTGTTTTGGTGTTTCATTTGTTTTGGTGATGCTTTTGGCTTGCCAAAATTCCTCGAATAAATGCTATTCTCCGCAAATGTTGTTTGGTGTGTAAGATTTTCCTCAAGAGAGGAAGTTCAACCTATAAGCAACAGTGATAAGTAGAATTATTTTTTGAGTAGAGGAAGAAATAATGAAAAAGGGATTTAAACGCTCATGCCTGGCCGCATTACTGCCCTTGATGTGTTCCACAATGGTCAATGCCGCAGATGATGCTGGTCACGATGGGAGTATTCATTTCACGGGCGAGATCACTGCTAACGCCTGTAAAGTTGACGTGAACTCGGTGAATAAAGAAGTGCTTTTGCCGAATGTCAACGCCAGCGTATTTACCGCTGCGGGCGTGACGGCAGGTGATACCAGCTTCACGCTGGATTTGACCGATTGTGTGATTGGCGATCCGGCCCCCACGAAAGTGAAAGTGCGTTTAAACGGTGCGGAAACGGCGGCAGGCTCGAAAGTGCTTGCCAACACCGGCACAGCAACAAACGTGGGCGTACAGGTTGCTGATGCATCGGGTGCAATTCTTTCGTTGACGGATGCAGGGGGTTGGTCCTCGGATTATACGTTGTCTGAACCGGACACCAGTCTTGGCTTTACCGCGAAATATTACTCGACGGATGCCGTCGTTGGCGCGGGTACCGTTGATGCTGTTGCCACATTCGATCTGCAATACAACTAGTTTGCATGTAGTCCTGTGAGACTGGTAAATCGTTTCGGTTTACCAGTTCTCTTTTTTTTAAGTGAGTCCCATGAAATTATTCAATACGATAGTGCTGGTGGCACTGTGCGCCTGTCACTTCTCCGCGCAAGCGGGCGTGCGGGTAGGTGCGACGCGCGTTATTTATCAAGGGGGAAAAAAGGAAGCTGCCCTGAATGTGTTTAACCCAGACGATCGTCCCTTTCTGATACAATCGTTAATTGTTGATAATCAGGATGATACAAATAATGTGCCGTTTATCATCACCCCGCCGCTCTTCAGGCTCGACAGCAAGCAAGAAAACGTCCTGCGTATTGTGAACACCCGTGGTGGATTACCACAAAATAAAGAGTCACTTTACTGGATAACCGTTAAGTCAATTCCTGCCGCAGAAAAAAACAGCAACAGAAATGTACTGTTAATTGCAATCAAAACGCGAATTAAACTCATTTATCGTCCCGCAGCGCTGACAGATAAACCGGAGGATATTACAGAGCAATTAGTCTGGAAGAACAATGGCGGTATGATAACGGTATTTAATCCTACTGCTTATTACATGAACTTTGCCTCTATTAGGATTAACGGTGTTGAAATCAAGGATCCTTCTTACCTTCCTCCCGGCAGCAGCAAGAATTATTCCGTCTCAGCAGGCACGGTGTCATCATTGAGCTGGAAACTGATTAATGACTCAGGCGGCAGCACAAAGGAGTTCAGGGCAAAACTCTGATCGGATCGTTTTAGCGATCAAACAGAGGCCAGAGCGTACAGGCAAAGAATGATGAAAACGGCAGAACCGCAGGACCCAAAAGGATTGACTCTCCGCCGCCTGATGATAAGCATTTCGATGCAATTCATTTTGGGCTGGTCTCCCGTGGCTTTCTCCGAAGAATATTTCAATCCAGCCTTTCTGGATGGTGTTGATAATGGGCAGGCCACGCCCGATCTCAGCATCTTTGAAAAACAAAATACGCAAACGGAAGGAAAATATTACGTTGATATTTTGCTTAACCGCAAGAAGGTGGATTCAAAAGATGTTAACTTCTCCTATGCTGTAAACAGTGTCGATCGCCATCAGTTGGTGCCCTGTTTGAGCGTCGACGATCTTAAACGCTACGGCGTTACGACTGAACAATTTCCCAAGCTTGCTGAAAATAGTCAGTGTGCGGACCTGCAAGCCATTCCCGATGCCAAATTTGATTTTGATTTTTCGCACCAGCAACTGAATCTGAGTATTCCACAGGCCGCGATGGCACAAAATCCGCGTGGCTATGTTGAACCACAAGCCTGGGATAACGGTATTAATGCGCTTTTGCTAAATTATACTTTTAGCGGCAGTAATTCGCGGCAGGATAACACCGGTTCGGACAAGCAAACTTCCAGCGATTACTATCTGAATATGCAACCCGGTGTCAACCTCGGTGCCTGGCGCTTAAGAAACTACTCGACATGGAATTATAGTTCGCAGAATAAACAACAAAAAGCGAACTGGAGTTCAGTTTACACTTATGTCCAGCGAAATATTGTGGCACTCAAAAGTCAGTTAACACTGGGTGAAAGTTCATCGCCCTCAGAGGTTTTTGACAGCATAAACTTCAGCGGTGCTCAACTGGAATCCGACGACTCCATGCAGCCGGACAGTATGCAGGGCTACGCACCAACGATCCACGGTATTGCGCGCACTAACGCGCAGGTGATTGTGAAGCAGGACGACTACACCATCTACCAGACTTACGTTTCTGCCGGGGCGTTTGAAATTAACGATATGTATCCCTCCGGCAGCAACGGCGACTTTCACGTGACGGTAAAAGAGAGCGACGGCAGCGAACAAAATTTCATTGTGCCGTATGCTTCGCTGGCTATCATGCAGCGCGAAGGACATTACAAATACAGCTTCACCGCCGGGGAATATCGCCCTTATGACGATGCGGTCGATCACAGCGCCTTTGCCCAGGCAACGCTGATATATGGTCTGCCTTATGAGATGACACTGTACGGCGGCACTCAGATCGCGGGTGATAAGTATCATTCGCTGGCGTTAGGCATGGGCAAAAACTTGCAATATTTAGGGGCGTTTTCATTTGATGTCACGCGCTCTGATGCTTATATTCCTGAACGTCAGCAACGTGAAACCGGACAATCCTACCGCTTTCGCTACAGCAAAAATTTTGTTGAAACGGGCACCAATTTTACCTTCGCGAGTTATCGCTACGCGACACAAAATTTCTACACCCTTGATGACGCGCTGGATCGCTACCGCTCGGATGAATTATCTGCCGAAGATAATGATCGCCAGCGAAACCGTTTTGATGTAACGCTGAATCAGGATCTGTCGGATGATTTTGGATCGGTTTATGCCACTTATATGCAGGAAAACTACTGGAACTCTAAAAATACCTCCAGGTCTGTTAGCCTGGGTTACAACAATAGCTGGAAGGGGATAAGTTACAGCCTGAGCTATGCTTATAGCCGGAACAATTATGCCGAAGAAAATAATGCCGAAGAAAATAATGCCGAATCTTACGAGGAGAAAGATCAGGTATTCTCCCTGTACGTGAGTATTCCTTTAGACGGATGGCTTAAAAACAGCCGTGCCGGATACAGCTTAAACAGCAGCAAACAGGGTAATACCACGCAGCAAGTAAATTTAGCGGGAACGGCGCTGGAGCAGCGCAATTTAAACTGGTCGCTACAGGAAAATTATACCGACCACGGCGTTGGGAATTCGGGCAATCTCAACCTGAATTATGCTGGTGCCAAAGGCGAAACAACGGTGGGATATTCCTATGATTCATCGCAAAAACGCGTGAATTATGGTCATCGCGGTGGCGTCATTATTCATGAAGATGGTGTAACCTTTGGCCAGGCGCTCGGGACGACCTCGGTGTTGATTAAAGCGCCAGGCGCTGAGGGTGTCAACGCCACGTCGCAGTCGGGGGTACAAACCGACTCGCGGGGCTATGCAATTGTGCCTTACGCCACGCCCTACCGCGAATACGCCGTTGGACTGGATACGCAATCATTAAAGGACAACACCGATTTGGTGAAGGCCCGGCAAACAGTTATCCCTACCCGTGGCGCAATTGCGCGCGCTGATTTCGACGTTAAAGTCGGCTACCGTACATTATTTACCCTTCAGCATACGGGCGGCGAAGCAATACCTTTTGGGGCTACTGCGTCGCTGGAAGGAAGCAATGAAAGCATGGGGATTGTTGCGGATAATGGTCAGGTTTACCTATCCGGCGTACCGTTAACCGGGCGCATACAGGTGAAATGGGGATCCGCAGCAAGCCAGCAGTGTGCAGCCGATTTCACCCTGCCAGAAGATGCGGGAACGCATTCTGGTGGTGTAGTTCTATTAGCCCTTAATTGTCAGTGAGGCCGTAAGTGAGATTCAGAATTCTATTGGGCCTTGTGCTCACGCTATTTATTATTAATATTGCACCTTGCCAGGCAGCAGTCTTTAATTCTTGCACACCGGACAGTGGTACACCTAAGGTAATCAGCCAGGATGTTACTCAAACACTTGACTCAATTTCTGACAATAAACCGGGTTATGAAAAAGAATATACATGGGCTGCCGGTACCTACCCTGTCACCTGTCATTGCACCTCGGAGGGTATATTTACGAATCCTTATGTCAGTGCAATGTCAGACTTACCTTCCGTGACCCACAACAGTCAGTCCTATCTCATGCTAAACGGAGTGAGCAATAAGCTCTCCATTGCTGCTCTGATTGGTATAAGAAATGGTGCGCAACTGTATGCCGTTCCCTTTAGTTATATTTCTGATAAAATGGGAGGGGTTTATTTTGCTGATTGTAATGAAACCCTTTACAATTTCGACGTCGCAAAAAGTGGAAAGTACTTTTTATATATTGAGAAGCCTTTAGTGGGCGTTGTCACCATTCCTAAACAAACCGTTTTCCGTTTTTACGCGGCAACAAGAGAAGGTGAAAGTTCGATTGATACAAGCAGTCCGATCGCCATTGGAGAAATTAACGGCACCATTACCGTGCCGCAATCCTGCACGATTAATGCCGGGCAGGTTATTCAGGTCGATTTTGGGCGAATAATCAGCGCCGATCTCAAAACAAAAGGTAGCGAAGCTGCGTCGGCCGCGCGAACGCAGACCATTAGCATGACCTGCGATAACGTTGAGAACACGACTACGCTGTCTATTTCGCTGGAAGGTGCAGCAGATCCCAATAATACTGACATGCTGAAAACGTCGAATGCCGACGTCGGCATTAAAATCAGTAATCAGAACGGTACGACACTGCCGATAAGCGGCGAGGCAAAATTACCGGTGAATTACCGTGACGGCAACGGTGAGTCGGAATTAACCGCTGTCCCTGTCAACACGACGGGAAAAACGCCTGAGGTGGGGCACTTTGAAGCATTACTCACGCTGGATGTAAACATCGAATAGCACGCCACACTGCTGCGGCGTGCTCAGGTCGTTAGCGGAACGGCGGCTCGTTAAAGGTGCGCAGTTTGCGCGAGTGCAGTTTTTCCCCTTCGGCGCGCAGCAAATCGATCGCGCGAATGCCAATCTGCAAGTGCTCTGAAATTGCCCCTTCATAGAAGCGGTTCGCCTGACCGGGCAGCTTGATTTCACCGTGTAGCGGTTTGTCGGAGACGCACAGCAGCGTGCCATATGGGACGCGGAAGCGATAACCCTGAGCGGCAATGGTCGCGCTTTCCATATCGATGGCCACCGCACGGCTTAAGTTAAAGCGCAGGGCCGAGGCGGAATAGCGCAGCTCCCAGTTGCGATCGTCCGTGGTCACTACCGTGCCGGTACGCAGGCGCTGTTTTACCTCTTCGCCCGGCATATCGCTGACCTGTTTGGTGGCGTCGTACAGCGCGCGCTGCACCTCGGCGATGCTTGGGATCGGAATATCCGGCGGCAATACCGCATCCAGCACGTGGTCGTCGCGCAGGTACGCATGAGCCAGCACGTAATCGCCAATCGACTGGCTTTCGCGCAGGCCGCCGCAGTGACCAATCATCAGCCAGACATCCGGGCGCAGCACCGCCAGATGGTCGCAAATGGTTTTGGCGTTCGACGGCCCCACGCCAATATTCACCAGCGTAATGCCCTGGCCGTCGGCAGTGATCAAATGCCAGGCGGGCATCTGGTGTTTTTTCCACGCCAGATCGGAAATCGCCTGTTCTGGCGCTTCGGTCTCGGCGGTGATCCAGATCCCGCCCGCGCAGGAGAGCGCCACGTACGGGCTGTCCGGGTCGAGGATCTGGCTGCAACCCCAGCGCACAAACTCATCCACATAGCGCGTATAGTTGGTAAACAGCACGAAGGGCTGGAAGTGTTCAACCGGCGTGCCGGTGTAGTGGCGCAGGCGCGCGAGTGAAAAATCCACGCGGCGGGCATCGAAATGCGACAGCGGGTAGATCTCGGTCGGGTGGAACAGGCCGTCGGCGGTTTCGTCGCCAATTTGCGCCAGTTCGGTGGTCGGGAAATGGCGGGTCAGTCCGGCGCTCATTGAGCGGTCAAGCTGCAACGCCGAGCCATCAATCACGTACGGATACGGAATTTCATGCTGCGAGGGGCCGACTTCAATGTGCGCGCCGTAATCCTGGTACAGCATAGTCAGCTGTTCGAGCAGGTATGGGCGGAAGAGCGTCGGGCGGGTGATGGTGGTGGTGTAGCAGCCCGTATGGGTGAAGCGGGCATAGGCGCGGGTTTTTTGCGGATTCTTCGCGTTGCCGTCCCAACTGACCGACAGCGCCGGATAGACAAACAACCCCTCGCCACGAGCGAGCGTGTCGGGCAGCGCGCCCGATTCAATGTACCCGGCAATTGCCTCGCGCAGGGCGTTCACCGAGCGATCGTACAGCGCGTCGAGCGCGTCGAGCGCCTGTTCCGGGGTGAGACCTGCATCGTTGTTATTCATCATTATCTCCTTGTTTCACCGATGTGCTGCTCTGCCGATAGTATGTCACAGGAGTGTGAAACAAAAGCGTTGGGATAAGGCTGAAAATAACCCGTCGGCCGTCACGCCACCGCGCACTCAGCGGACGCCTCTTTTTGCAGCGCCCGCGTCAAAAACGTGGCGATTTTGGCTTCAATAGCGCTGTCATGCGTGCGCAGACGCAGCAGGGCAATACCACAGTCGTGCAAAATCGCGTCTTTTTGCCCATCACGTTCGCGCTGATCCGAGCGGTCATGGGAACCGCCATCGACTTCGATCACCGCCAGCGGTTGCTTGCCGACGCGGTAATAGAGCACAAAATCACAGCTTGCGCCCTGCGCCATAAATTCCCGCTGCCGTGGGGTAAAACGGTCATCGGCGCAGGTCACCAACTGGCGGAGCGGCACCTGTTTGTGCAGGACCAGCGTGTTGAAGGCGGGCAGGGCCAGGGCGTCGTTGATGAGCGCGGTGGCGATCTGCTCCGACACAAACGCCGAGTCCGCCGGATCCAGACGGGCTTTTAATCTCTCCAGCGAGCGGTCGTAGTCGTCGTAGAGCAGGTCAAAGGCGCTGACCACCGGGCTGTGGTGCACGTCACCCTCGTCGGCGTAATAGGTCATGTAGCGGATCAGCGCGGCAATATGCTGATTCTGTCCGTCAAAAACAGCGTCGCCAGTGACCAGCGTGAAGCGCTTCTGCGCCCGTGATACGGCAACGTTAATCAGCTGCGGGTTATCCACAAAGGCCAGCGCATCCGCATCGGCGTTCTTGTCCAGCACGGTCGAAAAGACAATCTCTTCGCATTCCCGGCCCTGAAATTTATGCACTGTGGCGCTGACAAAATCCGTGGGCAGCGTGCGACCAGACAGTGCCACCTGGGCGTTATAGGGCGCGATAAACCCTCGGCTGCCGGAAGCTTCCCACGCCAGCGCGCTAAATGACTCCAGCTCGCGCAAATTGGTGTAGCGACGCGCATGATTACCTTTGGCGGTCACCACCAGCGACAGCGCGGCCTCGCCGTTATCCCGCGTCATGGCAATCAGATGGTTGTCATAAAACTGCTTATTGCAGAACTGGATGATCTTCGGGTGACAGCGGTAATGCTCTTTTAACAGGGTAAGGGGCAGCGCCTCGCCATAGAGCGCGATCAGCGAATCCAGCAGGCTGTGTGTGACGCAGTCGTAATGGGCGGCGGGAGCCCTAGCGGCGGTTTTGGTGGGCACATGCGCAAGCTGTTTGCGATCGCCCACCACTATCACGTTGCGTGCGCAGCCCAGGGCTAAAATTCCCGGCACGATATCCTGCTGCGAGGCTTCATCAATAATGACGTAATCCAGCAGAGCGCCCGGTGCCAGCGAGTTAACAATTGAGTGCGTGCTACTGCCGATGACCGGATAGCGTTGTAAAAACGCGGGGAAATCATCCTGATAGTTGTCTTTGGTCAGACCGTTGCAGGGGGTGATGGTCTGTTGCAGATGCGCACGAAGCGCGGAGAGTGAACGCTCGGTCAGGCTCGCCTGCACATCCGCCACGTTATTGTCCTGCAACAGCCGCTCGTTTTCCGCGAGTGCCTCGCGCGCCTGTTGCAGACGCAGAGCGTAATAATGGCGCTGTAGCGCAAAGAACATCCCCTGGCGTTTTTCAGGCGTACTGAGCGGCGCGGTATTAAAAATTCGGAAGTTAAGCAGCAGCGACAGCCGGTGGCGCAGGCGAATGCGCGCGTCCGGCAGCGACTGGAGAAACGCCATCAGGTCGGTGATTTTTTGCGGGGCAAGGGCGTAGCGCGCCACGTCCTGGTGCGCAGGAATATCGTTATTTTTCAGCCACTGGCTGAGATATTTTTCCTCAATGGCGAGTTCGTCGATTTCCGCTCTGAGTTGTGCGGCGTCGTTTTGCGCACGCAGCGTTGCTTTTAACTGCGTGACCTGCCCGGTGATGGCGTTGAGATCCGCGGCTGGAAGCGGGGCTTGTTCGGGTAGAGCGGGCGGGTCGGTAAAGAACGCCTCGCGATTATCGCCGCTGCCCAGTTGCGCAACAATGTGCCCCAGCTCTGCCTTCGCCAGCTTCTCATAGACGTTCTCGACGGCGGCGTTATTGTTGGAGACGATGGCCACGCTGCAATTTTGCATCACAATATTGGCGATGATATTCAGGATAGTCTGCGTCTTACCGGTTCCCGGCGGGCCTTCAATGACCGAGAGTTGCGCGCTGAACGCCGTCTCAACGGATTTCAGCTGGCTCTCATTCAGGCCAAAGGGGTAAATAAAGTGCGCGGGCTTGCGGCGCTCAGCATTGGTGCCATGACAGTACGCATGAAGCGCAATGTCGGGATCGGCGATGATTTTATCCAGCTGGCGGCAGATATTCTCTGCGATGGGCTTTTTGTCCTCAGCGGCGATGTTGACCCGCATCTGCGCCACCTCGCGAAAATAGTCAAACACCTTGCCGTCTTTCAGGGTGGTTTCGGCGAAAATTTGCACGTTTTCCGCTTTCATCACA
This sequence comes from uncultured Enterobacter sp., assembly GCA_963521185.1. Taxonomy (GTDB): domain Bacteria; phylum Pseudomonadota; class Gammaproteobacteria; order Enterobacterales; family Enterobacteriaceae; genus Enterobacter_D. The sequence continues at coordinate 251,318 of CAUQTV010000001.1, forward strand.
TAGCATCGCGTGCCACCAGGGTAATAAATCAGCGCGTATTTGTTGCCGACGATCTCAGCCCGCTCAATGTGTTGCAGTTCGCTATGCCCTTTTTTGCGCATCCGCGCATGGGTGATGATCTGCGTCGGTTCGACGCGGCACTCGCTGTAAGAGGGGTAGAACGATTTCCCGGTTTTGAAGTGGCAAACCAGTTCAAGCTCCTGGCGGCTGTCACTGTATCGCAATGACCAGTCCGCCAGCTGTTCGGTTCTGTCTTTTCCCTGAATATAAACGGCGACCATTCTCTGCTCCCTGAGTCTAAAGGTTTCGATAACTATACGCCCTGGCTGCGGCAGGGTGAACAAAGCGTGTGCATATCAGTCAAATAAACTGAATCATTATGTTAAACAAACGATATTTATTCTCATCCTGAAACGCGTAGAGTAAAGGCCATAATGTGCCGCCACGCGCGTAACTGATGTGCGCGGTTCACCTGCAAAATAGAAGGACAACCCCATGAAGAAGATTGGCTTTTTATCGTTTGGTCACTGGACACCTTCGCCGCAGTCCGGCACCCGTTCGGCGGCAGATGCGCTGTTGCAGTCCATCGATCTGGCGGTCGCGGCGGAAGAACTGGGCGCGGACGGCGCGTATTTCAGGGTGCACCATTTTGCCCGTCAGTTGGGCTCGCCGTTCCCGCTGCTGGCCGCCGTGGGAGCGAAGACAAAACACATCGAGATTGGCACCGGCGTTATCGACATGCGCTATGAAAATCCGCTCTATATGGCGGAAAGCGCAGGGGCAGCGGATCTGATTTCCGGGGGGCGTTTGCAGCTGGGTATCAGCCGCGGATCGCCGGAGCAGGTGATCGACGGCTGGCGCTATTTTGGTTATCAGCCTGCGGAAGGTGAGTCGGAAGCGGACATGGCGCGACGTCATACCGAGGTGCTGCTCGACACCCTGCGCGGCGAAGGTTTTGCCAAACCGAACCCGCAGCCGATGTTCCCGAACCCGCCGGGCATGCTGCGCCTGGAGCCGTTTTCAGAAGGGTTGCGCGAACGTATCTGGTGGGGCGCAGGCTCGAACGCCACGGCGGTGTGGGCGGCGAAGCTCGGCATGAACCTGCAAAGCTCCACCCTTAAAGATGATGAGACCGGCGAGGCGTTTCACATTCAGCAGGCGAAGCAGATCCGCGCTTACCGTGCGGCCTGGGCGGAAGCCGGGCATACGCGCACGCCGCGCGTGTCGGTGAGCCGCAGTATTTTTGCGCTGATGGATAACCGCGACCGTTCATATTTTGGTGGCAGCGGCAACGAGGGCGATAAAGTCGGCTTCCTCGATGAGAAAACCCGTGCGATCTTTGGCCGCAGCTACGCCGCCGATCCGGACACGCTGGTGAAGCTGTTAAAACAGGATGAGGCCATTGCCGAAGCCGACACGCTGTTACTGACCGTGCCAAACCAGCTCGGCGTGGCGTACAACGTGCATGTGATTGAGTCGATTCTGAAACATGTTGCCCCGGCAATGGGCTGGCGGGAATAGCGAAATCAGAAAAGCAAAAAGCCCGCTATAAAAGCGGGCTTTTCAAATTTGGCTCCTCTGACTGGACTCGAACCAGTGACATACGGATTAACAGTCCGCCGTTCTACCGACTGAACTACAGAGGAATCGTGTGAACGGGGCGAATATTAGCGGCGCGCTGTGGGCTTGTCAAAGGGTGGATCGCACCAGACCGATCGTTTGCTGACAAATTCAGCAATTCGCTGATTTCCAGGTCGATGGCTGTACTTCTGCACCAGTACAGTGCAGCTCTGCCTCATCGTGGAGAATATTCAAACCGCTGTTTCAGTGATGACAACCCCCCTCGTGATTAGAATCTCTTATTATCCAGCTTGTTAGGCGGGGTTGAATGTTCCCCGCCAAAACTGGCAAGTATCTTGCAACTCCTCCGACATGATAACAGCCATCGTTGGCATTGTTGTTCCGTACAGGAGGCAAAATGAACTTAAGACGACTGAAATACTTCGTAAAAATCGTCGATATCGGAAGTCTGACTCAGGCAGCGGAAGTGCTGCATATTGCGCAGCCCGCGCTGAGTCAGCAGGTCGCCACCCTGGAAGGTGAGTTGGATCAGCAGTTGCTGATCCGCACAAAGCGAGGCGTTACGCCAACGGAAGCGGGTAAAATTCTTTACGCTCATGCGCGCACCATTTTGCGCCAGTGTGAGCAGGCGCAGCTGGCGGTGCATAACGTCGGGCAGACGCTGCGCGGGCAGGTGTCCATTGGCCTGGCGCCGGGCACAGCGGCTTCGTCCATCACCATGCCGCTGTTGCAGGCGGTGCGTAACGAGCTGCCGGATGTGATGGTCTATCTGCATGAAAATAGCGGGTCCGTGCTCAACGACAAACTGCTGAGCGGCCAACTGGACATGGCCGTGCTGTACGAGCGCTCGCCGGGCGCGGGGATTGCCAGTCAGCCGCTGTTAAAAGAAGATCTCTATTTAGTCGGCACCCGCGATTGTCCGGGGCAGAGCGTGGATCTCACCGCGGTCGCCGAAATGAACCTGTTCCTGCCGCGTGATTACAGCGCTGTGCGCCTGCGCGTGGATGAAGCCTTTTCACTGCGCCGCCTGACGGCGAAGATCATCGGTGAGATCGAGTCCATCGGCACGCTGACCGCCGCCATTGCCAGCGGGATGGGCGTGACGGTGCTGCCGGAATCTGCCGCCCGTTCCCTGAGCGATGCGGCAAACGGCTGGATGGCGCGCATCACTGCGCCGTCGATGAGTTTGCCGCTGTCACTGAACATGTCCGCGCGCGGCCCGCTGTCGCCGCAGGCGCAGGCAGTAAAAGAAATACTCATGTCGCTGGTCAGCCGCCCGGCGTTAGAGAACCGCGAGTTACTGCTGGTCAGCTAAGCGTTATAGCTAATTAGCATAAGATGCTGGTTTTTATTATTTGTCCCTCAGGGCCGCAGACTCTAACAATAGCAGTATGTCTGATGGCCCCGGAGGGAAGGGTGAATTTCCAGCAACTTAAAATAATCCGCGAAGCGGCGCGTCGGGATTACAATCTCACCGAAGTCGCTAACATGCTTTACACGTCGCAATCCGGTGTGAGCCGTCACATACGCGAACTGGAAGAGGAACTGGGGATCGAGATTTTCATCCGTCGCGGCAAGCGACTGCTGGGAATGACCGAACCGGGTAAAGCGCTGCTGGTGATCGCCGAGCGCATCCTCAATGAAGCGAGCAACGTCCGCCGCCTCGCCGATCTCTTCACTAACGACACGTCCGGTGTTCTCACTATTGCCACCACGCACACGCAGGCGCGTTACAGCCTGCCGCCGGTGATCAAATCCTTCCGCGCGCTATTCCCGGAAGTGCGCCTTGAGCTGATTCAGGGCACCCCGCAGGAGATTGAATCGCTGCTGCACAACGGCGGCGCGGACATTGGCATTGCCAGTGAGCGCCTCAGTAACGACGCCACGCTGGTGGCATTCCCGTGGTTCCGCTGGCATCACAGTTTGCTGGTGCCGGAAGATCATGCGCTGATCCAGTGCTCGCCGTTAACCCTTGAGGATATCAGCCGCTGGCCGCTGATCACTTACCGCCAGGGCATTACCGGGCGTTCGCGCATTGACGAAGCGTTTGGTCGGAAAGGGCTGATCCCCGATGTGGTGCTGAGCGCGCAGGACTCCGACGTGATTAAAACCTACGTCGAGCTGGGTCTGGGCGTAGGGCTGGTGGCCGAGCAGTCAAGCGGCGAGCGCGAAGAGGGCGGGCTGGTGCGCCTCGACACGCGGCACCTGTTCGATGCTAACACCGTCTGGCTGGGCTTAAAGCGCGGGCAGTTGCAGCGCAACTATGTCTGGCGTTTTATCGAGCTGTGCAACGCCGGGCTGTCGGTTGAAGACATTAAACGCCAGGTGATGGAGCCGGATGAAGCGGCGCTTGATTACCAGATCTGAGGGCGGTCAAAAAACGCAGGTCACGACCGCGTCGTCTATGTGCTGATAAAACCCGGTAAACTCACTGCCTTGCGGTAATTTTACGGCGAGGGAGCGGGTCAGGCGCAGCCGGAATCGCTGCTGTGCGCTGTTAAGTTCGATGATGCACGCGCTGTCAAAATCAAACATCTGCTGGACCTGCGGGTAAAGGGCTTTGAACAAACTCTCTTTTGCCGAGAAAGTGATGAGCAGCGCCTGCTCGCGGGCAAGATCCGTGCGGGCGAGCAACACCTGTTCCGCCGGAGTGGTGAACATCTCCGCTGTTTCCCGCATCACGTCAGCATTCATGTGCTCAATATCCACGCCGGGCCGTAACCCGCTGCTTTGGCGCGCCACCACGGCGATGGCGAGATCGCCACTGTGCGACAGGCTGCCGTACACGCCTGCGGGCCACTGCGGGGCACGGTCAGGATGGCTGCCCACCACGTCATTATCCCCCAGTTGACGCAGCAACTGCTGCGCACAGAAACGGGCGGCGAAATACTCGGCCTTGCGTTTGTCCACCGCCTGAGCGAGTGCGGGCGGAAAAGGCAGGCCTGCCTGAGCGAACAGCGCGTCGTGATAGTGGCGTTTATCATATCGCGCCAGGCAAAACGCCAGCGCGGGCTGGGGGGCAACGATACCCGATTGCGCGTGAGTGATAAAAGGCGGGCGGGTAAGCGTGTGCGTGACGGTTAGCATGCGGCCATGTGCGTGAAGGGCGGAGAGCGATAATTTACCGCATGTCGGCAGATTTAGCGACGCAATAGCACGGGAAGCGACGGGCTGTGGTGACAGACGGGTGCCATAAGAAAGCGATCTTAGACAAAGCGAGTGCCGCTTGGTTGTATGTTAATAAACTGTAATAAATCAACTGGAAATCAGCATGTTCACGATCAAAACCGACGATCTCTCCCATCCGGCAGTGCAAGCGTTAGTGGCTTTTCATATTTCCGGTATGCTCGAACAATCCCCACCCGAAAGCAGCCATGCGCTGGATATTCAAAAATTGCGTGACCCGGCAGTGATATTCTGGTCAGCATGGGAAGGGGAACAGCTTGCGGCAATCGGTGCGCTGAAAATACTGGATGATGAACAGGGTGAGCTGAAATCAATGCGTACCGCGCCCGATTTTTTGCGTCGTGGCGTTGCGAACCAACTGTTACGCCATATCCTGCAAGTGGCGCATAGCAAAGGCCTGCGACGTCTCAGCTTAGAAACGGGCACACAGCCAGGGTTTACCGCTTGCCATCACCTTTACAGTAAGCACGGTTTTGTTGACTGCGAGCCGTTTGCTGATTACCAGCCTGATCCCAATAGCCGCTTTATGACGTTGGTATTGCCTTAGAAAGACAATGCTTAAAGGCCTGGCGCTGGGAGACTGGGCTTAATAATGCCTGACAGAATGACGGGCGAGTTAACATCAGTTCGTGCTGAACAACTCGAAGCACATTAGCATAATGCTTTAGAGAAACAGACCGCCTCTTCTCTGTCTACGTATGGGCCATAATTCTCAATGCGGACATACCCATTTTTCTCGTAAAAATTTACGGCCCGATGATTAATATGTCGGGTTTCTAACCTCAGTTCGAGGTATCCCATTTCTTTTGCGGAGTTTTCCAGAAAAGTGAGTAAAGCGCGACCAACTCCTGGTAAACTTCGGTCTGAAAACATTCGTTTAAGCTCAGCGATGTTTTGCGTTAATGGCCGGATAGCGCCGCATCCTATCGCATCACCCTGGGCATTCTTTGCCAACACCCACAACGCCTTCTCACTATTCATTGCATCAACAGTGAAATTGCGTTTACCGTTATCGCCAGTAATCGCTGCAAGTTCTGCTGACAGCATTTCGATTAAGTGATGGGATTCTGAAGAAAAAAGATTGGATTTCTCTACTGTTATCATATTGATGTCCTATAAAGAGATTCTGTCCAGCATAGAGCATCCTGTCTGTTTTAGCGTCGTCCTGATGTGGGTGTGAGAATCGTCGAATTCCTGCCTGTCTTTAGGATGTTATGTCCGCTTCACACCGCCCGCATCCCGATATGCTTTTGTTCCGGGCACTGCCTTCGCCTGTAAGGCCTTGTTTTGGCAACTTGTGCTTGAAAGCCCCTTAAGAAAAATCCTCTTCTATACTCTTTACGTTTAGTGACGTATGCCGCTTTTTTTCGCACCGCGTTGATTGCTTTGACGATTGCCTGCGCAATTAACCGCCGCATTGGCCCACGAAAACATCTTATTGGTTCATTTTTTTATTTTAGAGGGGACTTCCTGGTATGTTGCAATCTCAACCTTCTCGCATCGGCAGCATTTTGCTGTTGCTGGCTGCGGTTATCGGCTTCGCGGTGGCGCTCTACGCCTGGCTGACGCCACTGACTGGCGTCACCGGGACTATCGGTGCGCTGGGCGTGGCCGTCGCCTGTGTGGTGCTCGCGGCACTGACCTTTGTTTTACGTGCCGCATCCGGTCGCGGGGCGCGCATTTTTCTGATTATTGTCACCCTCGTGGTGCTGTTTGGGATTGGTTTTGCAGCCGCGTTGCTGCACCAGTACCTCATTACGGCAGCAATGGTGGTCGGCCTCGTTGGTCTGATTGCGCTGAGCAGCAATTCCGTTCGTCACAATCCCCGCGTAAACGCCTGAGGAGCCACCCGTGCATAACGATAAACACTCTCCATTAATGAAAATCAGCCTGACGGCGCTGGCGCTGCTGGTCGCGCCGCTCACTTTGCACGCGCAGGATAACGCTGCCGAAGCCTCTCAGGGCACTCAGGAAGAACTCAATATTAACGCCGCCGATCACCAGGCACCGGGCACCACAAAAACCACGGACGACGCCTCCACGGGCCAAAACGATAGCCAAAAAGTGGAATCTGCCGCGCAACCGGCCACCTCGCTGGTGCCTTCTGCTGCCACTTGGGACAGCTTCCACGGTCAGATCAACGCCCAGAAATACAGCCCGCTGACGCAGATCACGGCGGAAAACGTCAATAAATTAACCAAAGTCTGGGAGTTTCATACTGGAGACGTGTCGGATGGCAAAGGTGATACGCCTGCCACCGTCTGGTCGGCGACGCCCATTTTTGCTAACCAGACGCTCTACATCGGCACCCCTTTTGATCGCCTGATTGCCCTCGATCCGGGCACGGGTAAAGAGAAGTGGCATTACGATACCAAATCGTCACGCAAAGCCCTGACCCAGCCGGTGCTGAAAAACCGTGGCGTCTCCTACTGGCAGGCAAAAAATCCGGTCGCCGGTGAAGCCTGTCAGAAGATCGTTTATATGGGCAACGTTGATGGCAAGCTTTTCGCGCTGGACGCCGATTCTGGCAAGCCGTGCGCCAGCTTTGGTGACAATGGCGTGCTGGATGTGAATCAGTGGAACACGGTTAACGCCAAGTACCCGCTCTCCATCCTGCAACCGCCAACCGTGGTCGGTAATCATCTGCTGGTGGGCTGGGCCGGTAAAGACTGGGCCTATGCCGAAGCGCCTCCGGGCAGCGTATTTTCAATCAATGCCCAGACGGGCGAGCGGGAGTGGACCTTCGAAGCGATCCCGGAAGAAATCCGTAAGCGCACCGGTACGGCCAACGTCTGGACCCATATGTCAGCCGATGAAGCTCATGGTCTGGTCTATCTGCCGGTTTCATCCCCGTCTCCCAACTACTGGGGCGGCAACCGCGTTGAATCAATTCCGCTTGGTACCTCAACCACCGCGCTGGATATTAACACCGGTAAAGTGGTCTGGTCCCGCCAGTGGGTGCACCACGACGTGTGGGATTACGATATCAACTCTGCGCCGACGCTGATGGATATCACCGTTGATGGCAAGCAGATCCCGGCGCTGATTCAGGCCACCAAGCAGGGCTTCCTGTTTGTAGTGAATCGCCTGACGGGCGAGGATGTCTGGCCTATCGAGGAACGTCCGGTTCCGCAGGGCGACGGTTCGGTGCAGGGTGAAAAACTCTCACCTACGCAGCCTTTCCCGACCAAACCTGCGCCGCTGCTCGATCAGTCGAAAAAACCAGAGATCTGGAAACTGGCAGACATGGTGGGGGCAGGGCAATGTTCCCGCCTGTGGGATAACCTGACCTACGAGGGGATGTACACGCCGCCAACCACCAAAGGCGAAGGTACGCTGACCTATCCGGACAGCGCCGGTGGCGTTCAGTGGGGCGGGGTGGCGTTCGATCCGAAAAAACAGATCGCCATCGTGAACACCTCGCACATCGTGCAGTATGTGAAGCTCTACAGCCGCAAAGATTACGACAACGCGGATAAAGACTCCGGCAACGAGAACGGCTTTGCGCCGCAGGAAGGCGCGCCTTACGGTATGCGTCTGCTGGTCGCCAGTAACTGGCTGGGTATGCCGTGCTGGCAGCCGCCGTTTGGTGAGATCGTCGCGCTGGATATGCATACCGGTGATGTGAAATGGCGTCGTCCGGTTGGCGCATCGCAGCAGTATGGCTTCTTTATGCCTGAGAGCTGGGGATCCCCGACCATTGGCGGCCCGGCCGTGACAGCAGGCGGTGTCGTGTTTATCGGTGCCTCAATGGATGCCAAAGTGCGTGCTTACTCGGTGGATACCGGCGAAGAGCTGTGGTCCGATCAGGCAGAAGCCCCTGCGGTAGCAAACCCGTCAGTCTATGAGTACAAAGGCCGTCAGTATGTGGCGTTTGTCGCAGGCGGAAATACGATCCTGAAAGATCAGGTGGGTGACCAGGTGGTGGTGTACGCACTGCCTGAATAATCTGGGCGAGTTGTAACAAACGTGGGGCCGAAAGGCCCCATTTTTATACGTCCGAAAATTTTACTTACCCACTGGCATTGGCATCTGCGGTAGGGTTGACGCGGTTAGGGTCGCATCAGGGGTTCAATACCGATCCATTTCAGCGTCGGTTGATAGCAAAGTTTCAGCGGCGGAACCGTGATTTTCTGCCCTGCAACCTCCAGCTCGCCGAGGTGAATGGCCCATTTTTCATTCGCGTACTTGTTATAAATTTTAAAGACGACGTAGGCTGAACCATAGTCATCATTATTGGTGATTCTCGGGACATTGCGGTGCACCTCATCACTGTTGATGTCATAAGGTGAAGGCCTTGAATATTCCATCTGATCTTCCGGGAAATCATAGGGAAATGCAGTGGTGTTGAGGAAAATCTCGGGGCGCGCATTAAGGCGTTTCCCATCGCCTAAATCGATAAAGGCTTTTCGGGCATCGAGCATAATGGGTACAGGTGGCACACCTTTGCTACCCGGACGCGATGGCCGCTGCCGTCCTTTATTCCAGGCAATCAGCTGGACATAAAATTCCGGTCTCGCCTCAGGCCCTTGCACATTGGGAATAGTGAAGCTGGAACGTTTCTCAGAAACATTTCGGCCAGGGATCCCGTGATCGTAGAGCCAGGTTTCAAGCAAGATCTCCTGCTTTCCGCCCGGGGTATTAACGCTAAAGGTATGCTCACTTTCGCAAAGGTCGATATACCCCGGCCTTTCCCGAGGATAAGGAATACACCCACTCAACAGCGTAACGGCGATCGTCGCTGCGCCGCCCCATTTAAGATGCTTCGCTAATGACATGACAAAATCCCAGCATAGAAAATCCCGAAGAATAGATTAGGCGACTCCCGTCGGTGTCATCAACCTACCAAATTTGTCTCTGCCTAATCCCCACCTTCCTGCTGAAATCTTTTATGACATAACGTTGTAAGCTGGTTAAGTTCAGATATTTTATTTAAAGATAGTATTACCGCAGTAAAAGTATTTCCCCTGCACCAAAAAAGTCATTTTGCTCAAATAAAGGGCAGGGAAAAGGGGATCCCTGCCAGCATCATACTTTTTTATTGGCATCCATTTTGCTTTATCTGTTCATCCTTATAAGAACAGGTGGTGAATATTCCTTGACCACTACTTGGAGGTCTCATGTATTACTTTCCAGGCAGGGTGCCTGCCATTCTGGCTATCAGCAATATTTTCTTTACCTGCGCCGTATCAGTGGATTTGACGATTGCAACGCTGGTGGGTTACCAGCTTGCACCCTCTGCTGAGCTGGCAACTGTCCCCTTTGCCCTGATCACCGTGGCCGGGGCATTCTCAAGTCTGTCTGCTGCCGGGATGATTGGCCGGGGTAACGAGAAATCTGCATTCATACTGGGCTCCCTCTGCGGTACAGCCGGTGGGCTGCTGTCTTTCTTTGCCGTCATGAAGGGAAGTTTTTTGCTTTTCTGCCTGGGCTGCTTTCTGGTCGGTGTTTATCAGGCTTTCAGTCAGTATTATCGTCTGGTCGCTGCCGATCACTCACCTGATGAGGCCAAAGGACAGGCTATCTCACTGGTGATGATTGGTGGCGTGGTCGCAGCCGTGCTCGGTCCGCTGCTGACAATCATAGCCAGAGATATTCCCGGCCTTCCCCGTTTTGCAGGCATTTATCTGATCGTAGCCGGGCTGGGCCTTATCTCTGCCCTTAACCTGGCAGTCTTCTTCCGGAGCAGGCAGAACGATACTGTACTGCCTGTACCCGGGGCCGTTCCGGATGCATCGCCAACCAGCAGGGAACTTCTCCGCCGTACGGATTATCGTACCGCATGGCTTCACCTTGTGATCGGTTCATTTGTCATGCTTTTTCTCATGACCGCAGCGCCGCTTTCTGTCGCTCATCATCACTCCATGAATGAGGGTGCCATGGTCATACAGTTACACTTGCTGGGCATGTATGTACCTTCGCTCTTTACCGGCGTACTGATCAGAAAGGTGGGACTGTCTGCCCTGCTGTTTGCCGGTACTGGTCTGAACATGATTGCAGTGCTGATGAATCTGACCGGTGACTCAGTGATGACCTACAGCATAAGCCTGTTGCTGGTTGGTGTGGGATGGAATTTTATGTTTGTCGGAGGCTCAACGCTCCTGACTCAGTCCTACCGCAGCCATGAGCGAAAAAAAGCCCAGGGGCTGGCGGAAACCAGCCGTTTTATTTTCTCGGCAATAGCTACGTCCGGTGCCGGTGTGGTACTGACTCTCATGGGCTGGAAAGTACTGGGACTCATGATGCTGCCTGTCTTACTGGCCTGTCTGGTATCTGCCTGGCAGTACAGTCGTTATCTGCGCCCTGCAGCGGGTTTCGTACAGAGGTAAACCAGTAAGATAAATAAGTCAGCGAAGTTCCTGAGACCGGTCAGGAGCTTAATCTGAAATGCTATGATGTCGGCATGTGGTCTGCAGGCTTACCTGATTAGCGGATATTCCTGGCAAGAAATTCGCGAACGACCTGATGAATTTCATCGCCATGGGTTTCCAGCGCAAAATGCCCGGTATCAAAGAAATGAATATCTGCGCCAGGAATATCGCGCTTCCAGGCTTGTGCTCCTGCAGGCAGGAAAAAAGGGTCATTTTTGCCCCATACGGCCAGGAGCGGCGGTTGATACTCACGGAAATACTGCTGAAAGTGTGGATACATCTGCACGTTTGAGGCGTAATCCAGCAACAGATCAAGCTGAATCTCCACATTGCCAGGCTGCATTATCTGCATCCCTTCAAGGGTATAGCCATCCGGTGAAACCAGGCTCTGATCGGCAACACCTTCCAGATACTGCCATTTAATAGCGGCCGGCGTCGGAAATTCGCTAAGTGCATTCCGGTTTTCAGGCGTCGGTTCGCGCCAGTATTGCTGAATAGGTGCCCAGGCCTCGCTCAGTCCCTCTTCATACGCGTTCCCATTCTGAGAAATGATGGCGGTCACCCGCTGCGGGTGCGCCAGTGCCAGACGCCAGCCCACAGGAGCACCGTAGTCGTGCACCATTAGTGCGTAGCTATCAAGATTCAGTGCTTCAGTGAACTGCCCTATTGCCTGCGCAAGCTGGTCGAAGGTGTAGGCGTATTCGCCTCTCTCCGGCGCCTCGGTAAAACCAAAAGCAGGCAAATCCGGTGCAATCAGATGATATCGATCGGCCAGTTGAGAAATAAGGTCACGAAACATGAAGGATGAGCCTGCAAAGCCGTGGAGCATAAGCAGTACAGGTGCTTGCGGGTCTCCTGCTTCACGGTAGAAAACCTTAACATTTCCCGTTTGTTTGTAGCGGTAATGAATCTTTGCAGACAACGCGGAAGTTGCCTCACCGGTAGCCGTGAGTCCAGATGTGGAAGATGACATGAAAACCTCTATGTAACCCTTAAAATTGACAATTGAAGGTTACACACAGATCTGGTAACCTGTCAAAATTAATTTAAAGGTTACGGACTGTCATGGACACTCAACCACGTTCTTCTCAGCCTCTCTTTCTCGCGGATAACCTCGCGCTGGATTTCATCAACACGGAATACGGCATAGAAGATGCCAGGCATGATTGTTTTGATAACGATCTCAGTGTCATAGACTGGCTCGCCACGTTGGGCCTTGTGTCAAAAAGTACAGTACCTCCGGGCGGATTATTAACGCAAGCTCGCCAGCTCCGGGATGCTTCAAGGGCTGTTGTGCATGCTGCGATGAACGCCGTTGCGGTTGATTTGGGTGTGATTAACAGGATCCTTGAGCAAGGGCATCCCCTGATGAGATTGCAGTGGGATCAGGATACGCAGCGCTATCAGGTTGTTGCTCACCTGGTTAGCGAGAGCGCCGAAAGCCTTCTCTGGCCTGTTGCTGACGCACTGGTGAAACTGGTCACCGGCAATAAATTTGAGTTCGTCCGCCAGTGCGAAGCACACGACTGCATCTTACTGTTCCATGACCTGAGTAAATCACATCGCCGCCGCTGGTGCAGTATGGCGACCTGTGGCAACCGTATGAAAGTCGCGGCCTTCAGAAACAGGACGAGGCCGTAGCGATGCTGAGAGATCATCTTACTGGAACAAGCTTGAAATAAACGCGTACCTGGAACGATCGTTCTACTCCTGATTCATGGACAAAGCGCGTCACCTCTGGCCAGACGGTTGTTAACACAGTGAGGAGTATTACCGCCGCTCTGACCTGGCGTTAGAATCGTTGTGAGGCAGTGGTTCAAACCTGAAGTCTGAGTATCCAGAACCCGGTTTACGGGTACATCCAATTACACAGGAGTCTTAAACATGTCTCATACAGAAATTCGTCAGCCGCTCCCTCCTTTCACCCGTGAATCAGCGATTGAAAAAGTGCGCCTCGCAGAAGATGGCTGGAACAGTCGTGATGCTCAAAAGGTATCCCTGGCGTACTCGCTGGATACCAAATGGCGTAACCGTGCCGAGTTCGCCACCAATCGTGAAGAAGCTGAAGCCTTCCTCACACGCAAGTGGAATAAAGAACTTGAGTATCGTCTGATAAAAGAATTGTGGGCGTTTACCGATAACCGTATTGCCGTTCGTTATGCCTACGAATGGCGTGATGATGCTGGTAACTGGTTTCGTTCTTACGGCAACGAGAACTGGGAATTTGCCGAAGATGGCCTGATGCATCATCGCTACGCATGTATCAATGACATGCCAATTAAAGAAAGCGAACGCAAGTTTCACTGGCCTCTGGGACGTCGTCCGGATGACCATCCGGGTTTATCTGAACTGGGTCTTTAATGCTCTCACTCGTCATCCTGATATTTGATTCCGCTTTTAGTCGAATGATCACCCACACAGGATTTATCCGATAATGAAGATAATCGATGTGACTCAATAACTTATTATTCGCCGCTTTTATAGCGCTGCGCTAAAGATTACCCACGCCTCCATCAACTAACAGCTCGGTGCCGACCACGTACGCAGATTCGTCTGAAGCCAGGTAAACGGCAGCTTTCGCGAGTTCATAGGGCGTACCTAAACGCCCTATCGGGACCAGATCACGGATATTTTCTCTGAGTTTTTCCTGGTCTATTCCTTCCCCAAGTTTGTTCAGTGCCGGTGTTTCAGTGGGGCCGGGACTTAAGCCATTGACGCGTATGCCGCGGGGATGAAGTTCCGCAGAAAGCGTTCGGGCTAAAGACAAAATAGCGGCTTTGCTTGCAGCGTAAACACTGCTTTGTGGAAGGCCAATCCGGGCGCTAACTGACCCGCACACAATGATGGAAGAGGGGTTAGCAAGCAGTGGAAGCAACGCCTTGATCAGAAAGAATGGGCCTTTAAAATTCGTGTTCATCAGGGTATCGAAAGCGGGCTCATCCCACAGTTCCAGCGGTCTGTGCGTAACATCACCGGCATTGATATATAAAATATCCAGTCTCGGCCATATTTCCTGAAGCGCTGTTGCCAGCTTGTTTTGCTGGGCCGCATCACCCGCTTCAAGGTTAAACACAACCACGTTCTTTAACGCTTTTTTTGCCTCGGTAAGATTAGCCTCGCTTCGACCCGTGATGGCGACCGTTGCACCCTCGGCCAAAAACTGTCGCGCAGTCTCCAGACCAATGCCACTGGTACCGCCAGTAATCAATGCATATTTACCTTCAAGTCTTCCCATGTTCCACCTCACGTCTTGTTTGTGGAATGAGTATTTATGCTTTAGTATCTTTTGGGAAGTAGGCACCGTTAGGATACTAAGTAACGATATGGGATGCGATGGCGTGAGATCTGAGGTCCAGTGATGCAAAATAATTCGGCGACAGCAGTGACTGAAACAGAATGCCCGATGGTCAGTTTTGTGAATTTAATTGCGGGAAAGTGGGCGATCCCCATTCTCTATCGACTGATTGTACTGGGTGAACCTGTTCGTTTTAGCGAGCTACAACGGGCGGTCAGGCCTATCACTCAGAAAGAGCTGACTCGCCAGTTGCGGCAGTTTGAGGTCCGGGGTCTGGTAAGCAGGAAAGTCTTTGCTGAAGTTCCACCCAGAGTGGAATATCAAATAACCGGGCTGGGTAAGTCACTGCGACCGACGCTCGATTCGCTCGCGGAATGGATGACGGCTAACGCGGGCTCATTGAACAAATAAACGGATAATGTTCAAAGCGCGACCAGAATGCCAGAGACCGGGATAAGCTTAAGCCGCGCTGTTCAGCTCAGAGATTGACCATTTGCAGTTCCGCGTCGGTATAACGCTTTCCGGTAACCGCCACCTCGCTGAAGGCCTGTGACAGCCTGTCACGCTGAGAATCGTTCAGCGTCAGTTCTACTGCCTTCACATTTTCAATGAGATGGTGATGTTTTCGCATACCCGGAACAGGAACAATCTCTTCACCCTGTGCCAGCAACCATGCGAGCGCCGTCTGGGCGGGGGTGGCTGCCTGTTCATCCGCCACCTCTTCGAGCACCTTCAAGAGCATCCTGTTTTTCTGCATGGCCGGCGCCTGAAAGCGTGGCAGTGAGCGTCTGAAATCATCTTCGCTGAGTTGATGCGGATCTTTGAGCTTGCCGGTCAGAAATCCTCTGCCGAGCGGACTGTAAGGAACAAATCCGACGCCCAGCTCGCGACAGGTCGCAAGTACATCGTTTTCCACGTCACGGCTCCACAGCGAATACTCAGATTGCAGGGCGGTGATGGGATGAACGCGATGCGCCCGGCGCAGCGTTGACGCGGAAGCCTCTGAAAGACCAAGCCAGCGGACTTTGCCTTCATGCACCAGGTCGGCCATGACGCCGACAACCTCTTCTACAGGGATGGCGGGATCGACCCGATGCTGATAGAGCAGATCTATGACGTCTGTTCCAAGACGTCTGAGCGAGCCTTCAACGGCCCGGCGAATGTGATCCGGATGGCTGGTGACGCCCGATATCCGGGCCATACCTTCACCTTTGTCACTGATATTGAACCCAAACTTGGTCGCAATAATCACGTTTTGACGAACATGTTTGAGCGTCCGGCCAAGCAACGCTTCGTTGGTATAGGGGCCATAAAGCTCAGCGGTATCGAAAAAGTTAATACCTGTCTCAACGGCCTGGTGCAGGAGCTTAGCAGACTGCTGCTCATCGCTGCTGCCATAGGCAAAGCTCATTCCCATACAGCCCAGACCCAGTGCCGAAACGTCCGGCCCGTTTTTACCTAATTTTCTGATCTTCATTTTGTCTGCCTCTGTGAAAGAGACTGAAGTATACGTAGCCCGATTCATGCTGATAAGATGGCTTTTGTTTGATGGATTACTGAGATTTATTCATGAATAAAACGCCTGATTTGAGTGAGCTGGAGCACTTTGCTGCGGTCGCCCGCCATCGCAGCTTCCGTAAGGCCGCCGATGAACGCGGTATAAGCGCTTCGGCGCTCAGCCATGCCCTGCGCAGCCTCGAAGCCCGCCTGAACGTGCGGCTGCTTAATCGTACAACCCGAAGCGTAACGCCGACGGAAGCAGGCCAGCGACTGCTTGAAAGGCTCACGCCAGCGCTCGAACAGGTGAGCGACGCACTGGCGGAGATTCATGCCAGCCAGGCAGCGCTGACTGGTACGCTTCGCCTGAACCTCCCGGAGATGGCGGCAAGGCTGGTCATCGGCCCCGTGCTGACGGCATTTGCTTCTCTCTATCCGCAAATAAAACTGGAGATCGTCTCCGATGACCGGCTGACGGATATTGTGGGGGAAGGGTTTGATGCCGGTATGCGCTATGGCGAAAGCCTCTCACCGGACGTCATCGCAATGGCTGTCGGGCCTCAGCAGCGCTTTGCTGTCGTCGCCTCACCGGAATATCTTGCGACGAACGGCACGCCTGAACGCCCCGATGCCCTTATTGATCACCGCTGCATAAACAGATTATTTCCGTCTGGTAGTCGCTATGCGTGGGAGTTTCAGCGTGACGGGCAGGGGTTTACGGTGGCGCTGAACGGACAGCTTGCCCTGAGTAATGAAGATATGATGTTGAGCGCGGCGATGGAAGGTCACGGCATCGCTTATGTCTATTACGATCTTGCCCGGCCAGCGCTGGAGGCAGGGCGGCTGACGGAAATATTAAGCGAATGGTTGCCTTCCCCGGATCGGTTTTATCTCTATTATCATGGTCGGCGACACGTACCGCCCGCACTTCAGGCACTTATCCGTTTTTTTAATCACCGCGACAAATAATCACACCCGCCGCATCAGAATTTCCACCGGCCCCTGGCGGAAGTAACGGCACCAGACATGGGCGGAGAAGGTACTGAGGATGAGAAACGCTGCCGCACAATTGAATACGGTTTCAATGCGCGCGTTCCCGTTCAGCATACCCATCGCCTCCAGCGCTCCCATTCCCAGTAAAATATGCGCAATATAGAGGCTGAGCGTCATGCGTCCGGCGGACAGTAGGGCGCTGGGGAACAGGTGCCAGCGTGCTATCAGCAGGCATACGCCGGTCACGGTCAGTGCGCTGCCGGTACCGGTTAACAGATATACCGGCCCAGGTGGCATGGGTGTGGTTCCCAGCAGCCAGCGCCAGGATGAAAAGTATGAGGATCCATTGATGAGCATGGCCAGCGTGAAAAGCGCCAGCCCGGCCACAATGAGGGCACATTGTACATTGCGCTGATGCAAAGCCAGACGGCCCAGCGCCATGCCGGTGAGAAGAAAAACCATCCACGGGAAAACCGGATGGAATCCATTAAAGAGCAGGTTGCGAACGAACCCTGCGGGCGTCCATGCGTCACGATACTGAAGCAGCGCCCAGTCCCAGCCGTTGCTGTAATTGTGCGTTAACAATAGCCAACAGGAGAGAAGGGCTATGCCGACTGCGCAGGCGATGAGCAGGGTCGTGCCCCGGCCAAGCAGAGGGATCGCCAGAAGGAAGTAGACGGCATAATAGTGCAAAATATCGGCTGGAAACACGGTCAGGTTTAGCAGACCCGCCACCAGCAGAAACAGCGCCCGGCGACATATCCAGCGGCGTGCTTCATGGTCGCTCATTCGCCGTGTTGCCAGCGACAGCCCAATGCCGGAGAGCAACACAAAGGTTGCGGATGCTTTCCCTTCCAGCAGCGTAAACAGTCCGTTTAGCGCGCCGGACGCTGAAATATCCACCTCCATCGCCAGTTGAAAATTGACGAGCAGCATACCGGCGAAAGCCAGGTATCGTGCTGCGTCCAGTCCTTCCAGCCGCGCTTTAACATCACTCATCGGTGGATGCGCCCAACAAAACGGTCAGAGTTTCCTTTGCCAGTATCGGGCAGCCAGACGCGTAAGAGGGTGACAGCGCGGCCCGAAGTGCTTCGGCCTCAATGCCATCAATCAGGATCTGTGCCACAACAGAAGGCGGAAGGGAGGTTGAAAAATGCCTGCTTTCAATACCCCGTGCGACGGCAGATGAAAGCGTATTGAGTAAGTGCAGTCTGTTCGCCTCAAATACCGGGACCAGCCCCGGTGTCCGGGCAATTTCCGCCAGGCACTCTGCGGTTAAAATAGCCCAGTCGGGCTGTCGGCACAGGGCGAATAACTGGCTGAGTATGTCACTCAATGCGGTGATATCAGGGGCTGCGAGTGCGTCCAGGGCAGTGACGACTGGCGCAAGTTCTTTTTGCTCCAGCGCGGCAACTTCACTGATTAGCTGCTGCTTACCTGAAAAATGGTTGTAAAGATTCCCGAGGCTTACGCCCGCCTGACGAGCAATGTCGCGCATGCTCGTGGCGTGAAACCCCTTCCCGATAAAGCACGTAATGGCGGCGCTCAAAATATGCTGTTGGCGCTCGCCTGGCGTCATAGATGTTTTCATTCTGGTAATATGAACGAACGTTCGTTCGTTTGCAAGTCCCAGATGTTTCAGTCTGAGCACAAACGAAAAGCCGCCTTATCAGAACGGGATCGGACCAAAAATGCTATCATTCGCTGCTGAGGGTACAAGCACCAGTGAACACCGACGTGAATCTGTGGGGATGAGTGATGAGTAATGAAATACCGCTGAAATATTATGACATCGTTGATGAGTATTCGACGGAGACGACCAACCCGGTGAGCGAGACAGAGCGTGATGCGCTGGCGCGTTACTTCCAGTTGCTGATCACCCGTCTGATGAACAACGAAGAGATCAGTGAGACGGCGCAGCAGGAGATGGCGAACGAGGCGGGCATTGCCGCGAACCGCATTGATGAGATCGCAACCTTTCTGAACCAGTGGGGCAACGAATAGCCCCAAAAGCAAAAGCCTGCTGAGCTTCCTTAAGCAGGCTTCTTCATTTTTGGTTCCATTTCATTGATATGGCAGTAAAAAATAGCGCAGATACATTCTGCTGCTCTGTCGTATTCCACGGCTTTCCCTTGCCGTTTTCGACCGAAAGCGGTATCTTTTATCCGCACCTGCAAAATCAGGTGCCGGGATTGGAACCCTGAAAATGTTACAGGCGACATACGACGCGCCCCGCGTCTTTTTTTATGTCGTTCGCTCGGTTATACCTCAATGGTGGGCTGAGCGGGGGCACCGCAAGGTGCGCCGGTTACCTGTAACGCCGGTAGTTCCAACCCCGTTCAGTCCATCACCATGAGATTGGAACCTCGGGTGGTGGGTTTTAAACCCGTTACAGGAGGCTGCCACTATGGCTATCACCCCAATACAGACACACCCGTTACTTGCTGTTCCCTTTAATGCCACGACGGATTTCACCCTACTCGCCAGTCACTGCGAAACCTTTGCTGAAACCCTGGTTGAAAGCAACGATCCCACGCTGAAAATGGCGCTATGCGGCAGAATCAATGCCTGTCTGACGCTACTGCAACCCACGTTGTTAGAGCCTGTTTCTCCCCATCTGGTTGAAAGTCTGACCGTTGACACGCTTCCTGCCCGTTCTCTGCGTTTCGATCCCGAATGCACTGAGCTTTGTCACTACTGCCTTGCGCTTACCCGGACTCTTTCGGGCCAGGGATTTGCCTCAGAAACGGAGAAGCATCTTAGCGGGCTGCTGTGTGACCTGATTAGCTACTTCGCGGCGCAAATGAAAGCCCCGCGCTGGCTGCGTAATGCTGACGGCGTGAAGGTTATCGAGGGTGTGGAGACCAAAGCATGTGCAGTCTGACTGGCATTGTGCCCACGCTTTTTACGATAAGGAAATCCACAATGTATCTGATGAATCATTGTGCATCGCCTGCTTTAAATGTTATATTAAAATATAATATTCGGAGGTGCTCTATGTATATTACACGCCTGAAAAAGGTTGGCGGATCCGTCATGCTGGCGGTTCCTCCCGCCGTGCTGAAAACGCTGGCGCTGTCCACGGACAGCGAAGTGGGCATGACCATTGATAATGGCTGCCTGATTATTGAACCCCAGAAACGGCCCCGTTATGCGCTTGAGGAACTGCTGGCGCAGTGCGATCCACACGCTGAAATAAGTGAAGAGGATCGGGAATGGATTGATGCACCTGCGGTGGGCAAGGAGATCCTGTAAATGGACAGAGGGGAAATCTGGCTGGTGTCACTGGATCCGATTGCCGGTCACGAGCAAAGCGGCAAGCGTCCGGTGCTTATCGTTTCGAAGGCATCGTTTAACAAGCTGACCCGGCTACCTGTTGTCGTTCCGGTCACCAGCGGCGGAAACTTCGCCCGCGTAGCCGGTTTTACCGTCTCACTGGACGGCGCGGGAACAAAGACAACGGGCGTTATTCGCTGCGACCAGCCACGAACCATTGACATGGTAGCCCGCAACGGTAAACGGCTGGAACGGATACCTGACACTATTGTGGGTGAAGTGCTGGCCAGGCTGGAAGCGATCCTTATTTGATGCTTTCATGCCAATAAAATGCGGGCGCGGTTAAATACTCTGGACGTAAAAAACCCGGTCGTCCTTCGCAGGGCAACCGGGTAAAAATAACGTCTTTTTTTAACGTCTCCGGACTCACTAAGATGTCCCGAAACGAGAATTTGGCTCCTCTGACTGGACTCGAACCAGTGACATACGGATTAACAGTCCGCCGTTCTACCGACTGAACTACAGAGGAATCGTGTGAACGGGGCGAATACTACTGGCCCCCTCTAATTGTGTCAACAGCAAATTTAACATGCTGATTCAACTGGCGAATTAAAGCTCAGGTTGCTCTTTCAGTGAACACGCGATGAATTACCGCTGACGTCGGTGCGGGTGTCACGCAGGCGCGCCTGGGGATCCTGACGGTAGAACTGGCAAAACCGCTGCCACAGCGCCGGGAAACGTGGGGCGAACAGTTCGGGCGCACTGAAAAAATACTCCGACAGCACGGCGAAGCATTCTGCGGGATCGGTGGCGGCGTACGCATCAATGCTCGCGGCGCTTTCACCCACTAAATCGATTTCATCCTGGATGTTGTTCATAGCCGCATGCAGGTCGTGCTCCCAACCGGCGACTTCCCGCAGGTGGATGAATGGAACGCCGCTGGCGCGATCGCCATTGCGCGTGTCCAGCTTATGCGCCACTTCATGAATAATCAGGTTAAAACCCGAGGCGTCGAAAGAATCCTGAATGTCGAGCCAGTTCAAAATGACCGGACCCTGCTGCCAGCTCTGGCCGGACTGTACCACGCGCTGGTTGTGTACCAGCCCAATGTCATCTTCCCATTCATCATCCACAACAAAGGGCGCAGGGTAGATCAGCACTTCATGAAAACCGTCCAGCCACTCCAGGCCGAGTTCCAGCACCGGCAAACAGAAGAGCAGGGCGATACGGCAGTTTTTCAAATCGTCCAGCTCAAAACCCTGTAGCGCGACCAGCCGTTTTTGCTGCAAAAACCGGTCGGCGAGTTGAACCAGTCGGTTCTGCTCCTCGGCGGTGAGGTTCGCTAATACAGGGATAGCCAGCGCTTCTTCCCAGGGGAACGCCGTTGTCCTTGCCGTTTCATTTGCTTTCCAGGGCCATTTTATCATCGCTTTGCTCGCAAACTCGTCACTTGAACGCTATTGAAGAAACTGGGACTGTTAAAATGCCAAATAACCTGGCATGATGGCAACCATCAGAACGGAGAGATGCCGGAGCGGCTGAACGGACCAGTCTCGAAAACTGGAGTAGGGGCAACTCTACCGGGGGTTCAAATCCCCCTCTCTCCGCCACTTTTTTCCCTTGTCCCCATCCCCGCATGCCCTACATTGTAGACATCACTTAAACAAATACGTTAACACTTCGCCTGTCAGGGTGGGTAGTGCTTTGCGGTTGCACCATTGGATCTGTGAACTGCGTCCAGGCTTAACCGCAAGGGCGCGTGAGAAGAGGCAGGCGAGATGGCCCAACGGGATCGCCGGGCCAGATGGGCGGAATTAAAACCAATAACCTCGCAGCAGCATTAATTGGGACACAGGCCGGTCGGTTTTTTCAGCGGACCGCATTCTGCAAAGCCGTAAATCTTATAGCCTTTTTCTTTCATGCAACTGAGCGTGTGATCCCGGCGAGCGGTAAAATGTTCATCGCTTTCCCCCGGATAAACACCGTTCAGACTCCAGCTGGGATCATCCAGGTTGGCTTTCGGATTCACTCCGCAGGCGTAAAGATCCTTTTTACGCTGCGCAACGTTGGTTAAGCCTGATGCCTCCGGCTTTTGAAACAGCTTGATCCAGGGCACATAGGTATAATTCGACGAGTCCATATCGGCGACCACGCAGCCGGTTAAGCTTATGATGCACGCGACGACAGCAAGTTTTTTTATCATTCCCTTCCCTTATTTGCTTGTGGCAAAGATAAATTCCAGTAGCTCTGGCGACACCACCTCGCTCAGGGCGAAAGGCGCGGCCTGCGGGATAGCGGCAACGGTCCAGACTTCGGAGGCGACGTTAGTAAAGTCTGAGCGGTCGCGGGACGTGTTGCCGGTTTCATCGTAGAAGCCTGGCAGTTGGCCGCCGATGTAATCATGCGTCCCGGCAAAGCTTTCGACGGCGTTGTCAAAGAAATCGCCTTTCAGCGTGCCTGGGGCATAGTGGGTGTCGCCAAAGCGACCTTCGTCCCCTTGCAGCCCGCCAGTGTAACCATACAAACCATCCGCATGTTTAGTGCCGAGGAGGTAGGTGAGGGTAGGGAACTCCGTATCGCCTTTGAAGGTCACCCTGCCTGCGGCATCATAGTCCAGTACCGGTATGCCGTTAGCGTCCTTGATTTGATTACCGTTAGCGTCCAGTTGCGTATTACAACGGCCATTATCCGCGCCGCAAATAATGTCCAGACCAACCCTCACGCCGCCAAGCTTCAGGCCATCAAAGGCGCTACTCTGCGCGGAAACGTTGCTGAGCAGGGTTTCTTCGCTGCCGGCCTGTTTAATGCCACTAAAGATCAGCGAGTTCTTCGCCGTTTCTTCACGCATCTTCGTGGCGGCCAGCGCCAGCGTGCCCTGGGTCACCGCCGCATCCGGCGATCCGGCCACGACGCCCACCAGCGTTTGCAGGAAGCGGCGCTGATACTGAAGTTTATACACTTCGGCCAGCGCGGCGTCGCGTTTAACGGTATCCCCGGACTTGATGGCCTGTTGCAGTTCTGCCCGTGCAGCCGCCTGCTTATCATCCAGATAAGAGTTGATCTGATTATTGGCGTTCTCCTTGAACTGGCGGGTCACGCGCACCTGTAAATTCAGCTCCTTAAAGACCTTATCTTTATCGAAGTTGTTCTCCAGCCTGCCGGAGTTCGCCGCTGCGGTTTCGGTGGTCACGTCGGTTTTAATGCCGTCGAGGGACTGATCCTGGGCGTCCGGGTGGGTGAGGGTGATGTTGCTGGTGTTGATTCCGCTGCGGGTGACCGAGCTTTCGCTGCCGCTG
Organism: uncultured Enterobacter sp.; assembly: GCA_963521185.1. Taxonomy (GTDB): domain Bacteria; phylum Pseudomonadota; class Gammaproteobacteria; order Enterobacterales; family Enterobacteriaceae; genus Enterobacter_D. Next base: position 274,813 of record CAUQTV010000001.1, read on the forward strand.
TCGTGGCCGATACCGAAGGTGACGTTTTTATCCAGCGACGCATAGCCGTCAGCCGGCACATGGTAACCCTCTTCGGTGGTGACCGTTTTGCTGCTCTGACGCGCGGCGTTATCGCCAAGACCGAGGTCGGTGTTCATGCTCATGGAGCCGCCGATGCCAAAGCCATTGCCCTCGAATTCCGAACTGTTTTTAATATCGCGCCAGCTCAGGGTGCCAGTGCTGAAGCGGTTATTCCCCGCCAGCTCCGCGCTTTCACTGGAGGTGACCAGGCCACCAATCAGGCTGGTGTGGTCGTTAACGTTGATGTTATAGCCGTTTTCACCGGCAAATACCCCGGACTGCTCCTGCACCGAGGCGTAGTCGGCGTTGACCTTCGACTGACCGTAGTTGCCGGAGGCGGCAAAACCGTAGCCGACGGTGACCTGACCGCCCGCGTTCATCTGCTTGCCGTCGTACTTCATGGTGTCCTGGAGGCTTTCGATGTTCAGGTTTTCCGCCGTGATGTCCACCCCTTTGCCCAGTACCTGTCCGCCGCGCAGGGTGGTGTCGCCGCCGCTGGTGATGCGGGTCAGACTGTCCATGTCGCCTACGTGGCTGTTGCGCCAGGAGAGTTCGTCGCCGTTGCCGTAGCCTTTACCCACGTTGGCCCCGGCGGTGATACCAAACGACGCGCCGCCCTGGCCGTAGCTGACGGCGATCCCGGCGTTCCAGCCGCTCGATTTGTTGTCGCTGCGCTCATGGCGATCCTGCTGCGCGGCAACGATATTGACATCGTTATCCGCAAACAGCGTGGTGCCCTGTTTACCGCTGACGTCAGAGCCGATGATATTGATATCGGACTGATCGCCGCCGGTGGCGATCACCACCGCATTTTTCCCGGCGTTGACCTTACTGGCGAGCGCGCTGGTGCTGGTGGTGTTTTCCGTATTGACCTGCTTGCTCTGCCCGTAGGTGAGCGAGACGCTGACGTTCTGCGCCGCCGCCTGCGCGCCGTTCTCCATCACGCCCTGCGCCGCATTCATCATGGTGCTGGCGGCCCGCGCGCTGTCCCAGGCGGCATTGGCGGCGGCCATCATATTGATACGGTCATCGTTGCTCTTACCCACGTCTTTGGTGGTGTTGAGCACGCTTTGCAGCGCCTGAACCACCGGCACGTTAACCGCGAGGGTAAAGCCTTTCTGCTCGTAGGTGCGCTTATACTGAGAAGCGTAGGTGTCCTGCGCTGCTTCAATGGTGACGTTTTTACCCTGAATACCGACGTTGCCGTTTGGCGAGGCCACGCTGCTGCCGGTCTGACGGTAATCATTCCCGGCCAGTAACACGGTATCGCCCTGCAAGCTCCCCACCATCGAACCCTGTCCGGCCTTCGCCTGGCTGGCCTGCTCGATGGTTTCTTTACGTGAGCCGACGGTAAAGCCAATGCCGCCGGAGCTTAACAGCCCGGAGGTTTTTTCCTGTTTCAGGTGCGTTTCATCGTTGCGTCCGCCAAGCGTAGTGAGCGTGAGATCGTTGCCCGCGCGCAGTGCCACGTCATGGGTGCCGACAATATTACTGCCCGCGACGGTCAGGTTATTGCCCGCCGACATCTTAACGGAATCGGCGCTCAGCTCGCTGGCCTGCACGGTCTGTTTGTCCACGGTGTCGCGCGTGGTGGTGGTGGTTTTGGATAACCAGCCGTTGCCGCCCACCACTTTATGGCGCTCATCGAGCTGGCGATCGTTGAGCACGCCCTCAATGTTGATGTTATTGCCCGCGCCCACGACCAGCGCACCGTCGGATTTCACCGCCGCGCCGCGCGCGTTGACGTCATTGCTGGCCGCCAGCGTGACGCCGCCGGTGCCGCTGACCAGGCTGCCGTTTTGATCGCGGCTGCTCTGGTTCAGGGTGTTGTCTTTGTCCCACACCAGGTTATCGCTGCTGGCGGTGGTGACGGTGTTGAGATTCACATCGCGCCCGGCCACCAGCTGCGCTTTGCCGTTGTCGCCGCTGGCGACCACCTGCGCCCCGGTCAGGGTAATGTCGCGCCCGGATTGCAACGCCAGTTTGCCATCATCGCCTTCAACGTAAATACCGGACACGCTGTTGATGGTGGTGCGCGTAAAGCTGTTTTTACCGCTTACGCTCGCCGCGCTGTTCACCGTGGTGGTGACGTTGATATCACGTCCGGCATTCGCCAGCAGGCTGCTGTTGCCAACAATCGCCCCATCGATGTTGTTAATATCGCTGCGGGCGTTCAGCGCCACATCCGCACCCTGAATCACGCCGGTCTGGTTGGTGATGTTTTCTGCATCGAGTTGCAGCACGCGGCGTCCGGCAATGGTGCCGGAGTTAAACAGATCGCCGTTGAGCTTCATAGAGACGTTATTGCCCGCGATCAGCGCCCCGGAGCCATCGATATCGCCCGCTTTCACTTTGGCGTAGACCTGCGGGATCAGCACATTTTCCGTTGAGCCGTCCGGCAGTTTCACCGGCGTGTTTACCAGCCAGACGATATCGCCGGTCAGCAGCGCCATTTGCTCCTGCGTCAGCGCCACGCCCAGCTTCAGCGCATACTGTTTACCGAAGGTGATGCCGTTATCCATCAGCGACTTAAACTGCTCTTCGTCGTTGCTGTAGCCGTCGAGGTAGCGCTGACCGGTAATGCCCACCACCTGTTCGCGGACCAGACGCTGCTCATAATAGCCATCGCCCAGACGCTTCACCGTATTGTCGCTGTCATCGGTAAAGGCGTTTTGCATGTAGTCGCTGCCGAGCCACTGACGCTCGTTGGTAAAGCGGGGATCGGTTTCCACCAGATACGGCACGTCCGCCGCCGGGTTGACTTTAAACAGGCTGTTATCCGGCAGGGTAGTGTTGGCACCGATAATGCGGATCGTACCTTCCCCTGGGTTGACTTCAAACTGCTGGCCCGCAGGCGGCGTCACCGGTTCACCCGGCGACACGGTTTGCTGCCACGGCGCGTGGCCTGCGTTGTTGACGCCATCGGTCACCAGGCTGGCCCGGGAAATCGTCACGTCGGTGCCTTGCTGTGTCAGCGGGTTTAACGTGATGTTACTGCCCTCGACGCTGCCATTGCTGACCAGTTGGCCCGGTTTGAGCGCGATGGACTGGATAACGGTCGGCGGCACATAGGCGGTGCGGTCGCGGCCCTGTTCGTCGCCACCTTTGTGACGAATGCGGTGATAGTGGGTCACGGTTCCCGCGTCAGTAGTGTGTCGCTCGCCCGGCACTTCGTCGTTTTTCACCGATCCCAAATCGACGACCGACAACGTGCCGCCCGCCACGACCTGGCTGTTATCGTTAAACAGGTTATCGCCGGAGAGCGTGAGATTGCCGCCGGCCAGAATTTTGCCCGGATCGCTTTCCACAACCCGCGTCTCTTCCACCGTGCGGGTGTAGTCGTACTGATTGAAATCGTCGTTACCGCTGTTGGTATTCTCTGGCGTATTGAGGTTGCGCAAGCCATCGGCGGAGTTGCCGTCAACATAAACGCCGTCATCACCCGCCTTCCAGCGGTTGGTGGAACCCGTGTGCTGATACTCGGTAAGCTGATCCTGCGAGACCGTCACCAGCGCGGTAGAGAAGTGATCGTTAATGTTGTTGATCTGCCCGGCGTCGATTGCCATATTCCCGGAAGATTCGATGGTTGAACTGTGGTTATTAATCACGCCTGCGCGCCCGGTTGCCGCGCCGTTCGCATCCAGCGCGCCGCCAATCAGCATGTCGCCTGCGCTGTAGATCAGCCCGTGATCGCGGTTGTTCAGCGTCTGTACGCCCAAATCGACACGCTCGCGACCGGCAAGCGTCGCTGCCGTGCCGTTCTCAGCGAGGTTGTTAAAGGTCACCGCGTTCACGCCCACGGCATCGCCGTAAATCCGCCCGCTGCCAATGTTGGTTAACGTGTCGGCGTTGATGCGCGTGATGCTGCCGTCAATCAGGCCACGGTTTTCCAGCGTGCCGCGCGCATCAAGCGTGGTGCGCCCGGCGCTGATTTCACCGCTGGCGGCGTTGGTCAGATTCGCGCTTTGCACGTTGAGCGCCTGGCTTGCCAGCAGTTTGCCGCTGTTGGTGATATCGCCATCGGTGCTGACGGTGGCGCTGCCGTTCGCCGCGAGAGTGCCGCTGTTATTGAGCGACTGCGCGGTGTGCAACGAGAGATCGCCCAGCGATAACAGCTGACCGCTGCCGTCAACATAGTCCGCCTGCACCGTCAGCTGTTCACCGGCTTTCGCCGTGCCGCTCTGGTTTATCACCCGCAGTCCATCACCGCCCAAATCCAGCAGCCCGGACGACGCCAGCGCGCCAGCGCTGTTATTCAGCTCGCCGTTGTTGCGCACGGTCAGCGCGTTGTCGGCCAGGATCGTGCCGTTCTGGTTATTGATGCTGCTGGTGTTCAGCGCCACGGTCTGCGCTTCCAGCCCCTGGTTTTCGCCCTGGGTATTCTGGTTGATGAAGTTAACGGCGTTGAGGGTAATCGCCTTGCCGCCGCGGATCAGCCCGGAAAGGTTATCCACCGTGCCGTTAACGCTGTCGATCAGCAAATCTCCCACCGACTGGATCTCTCCACCGCCGTTTTGCACATTCGCGGTGTGCAGTGCCGTGGCCGATTCGCCAATGATCCGTCCGCCGTTCTGATTATCAAGCTGACCGGTAGCAATGTCCGCGTCGCCTTTCGCCGCCAGCGTGCCGCCCGCATTGCCCAGCGCAGTGGCGGAAATATTCAGTGCGCCCAGGCTGTTGAGCGTACCGCCCGCGTTATCCAGCGCGCCGGTGGTGACGTTCACGCCGTTGCCCTGAAGCAGGCCCGCCGCGTTGGTGAGCGAGGTGGTCGGGGCGATAGTCAGGCCGTCGGTGGCGACCAGTTGTCCGTCACGGTTATCCAGCGAGCCACCGTTAAAGGCGAGGCTTTTCCCGGCGAGCAGAACACCGCTGGCGTTGTCCACGCTATCTGCCGCCAGCGTCATCTCGCCAAGACTGGTGATGCCGCCTTTGTCGCCGCTGTTGCGGTTGCTGAGCGTCTGCGCGCTGAGGCGCAGATCGTCGCCACTCTGGATCAGTCCGCCGTCGTCGTTGGTGACGGTGGACGCGTCAATCGCCAGCGCCTGTTGCGCCGCCAGCTGTCCGCCCTGGTTTACCAGCGTGTCGGCGGTAATGGCAGCGGTATCGCCGCTCACCAGCGTACCCTGCTGGTTATTTACCGCACTGGCGTTGAGCGTCAGCGCTTTGCCAGCGCCCAGCGTCCCGCCGCTGTTATCCAGCAGGCCGCCGTTGAGGATCATGGCGTCGCCGGAGGTCAGCGCGCCGTTCTGGTTTTTTACACTGGTAAAACGGGCATTGAGCGCCTGTTCCGATCCGAGCTGGCCGCCGGTGTTGTCGATGTCACCTGCCGTCAGGGTGAACGCGCCAGCGCTTGCGAGGAAACCGGTCTGGTTATTGAGTGCGCCGCTGGTGATATCCAGCGCGCCGTGTGAGAGCAGGGCACCGTTCTGGTTATTGAACTCACCCTTGCCGAGCGACAGCGTGGCAGTATCGGCAACGATGGCACCGCTCTGGTTATTGAGCGACTGTGCGCTGGCGCTAAGGACGTTGGCGCTCAGGGTGCCGCCGCTATTGTTCAGTTGTTTACCCGCGCGGGCAGTAAGCGCGCGGGCGTTGACCTGGGCGTTTTGCGTATTCAGATCTTCTGCACCGCTATCCAGCACCACGTTTTTGCCCTGCGTCTGACTGCCGCTGATGTCCACGCCCTGGCCGCGCGCGCTCAGGTTCCCGGCGGCCAGCGTCTGACCGTGAGCGCTAAGCTGGCCGCGCGTATTGAGTTGCAGATCGCCGCTGGCGGCAAGTTTTCCGTCACTGGTTACACCGGCGGCCAGCACGCTGGTTTTGCTGCTGGCAAGCGTGGCGGCGCTCACCTGCGCGTTTTTGCCTGCGGTGAGTACGCCGCTGTTATTGAATTCGCCCGTTGTGGCGACCGCCACGTTTTCGCTGCCGCGCGTGATGCCGCTGTTCTCAATGCGGCCATCGGCGGTGAGGGTGACGCTCCCGGCCTGCGCGCCAATCACACCGGCGTTGCGCACACCCACACCCTGTTCGGTACCGACCATGCGGATTTTCCCGGCGTACATGCCACCAAGGCTGGCGACATCCACCGCCAGTTGAGGACGCGTGGCCGCGTCATCTTTTCCTTTCACGACGGCCTGAGTGGCGGCGTCAACCTGGTTGCGTCCGGTGGTAATGTTAAGATCGTTAGCCCACAGCCCGGCGTTAACTTTCACCGAGCGGGCGATAATGTCGGTGTAGTCTGAGCCGGAGGTGTCCATCCCTTCGCCGTCGATCACCACTTCACCGCGCTCAACGTTAAAGCCGGTCAGCTTGCCGTCGTTCATCTGCGCCTGACCGGTGGTCAGGGTAGTGCGGTTAGCGTTAATGAATCCACAGCCGCTACAGGTGATGCCCGCCGGGTTGGCGATCACCACCTGCGCTTTTTGACCCGCGACTTCAATCATGCCGTTGAGCTTGCTGGGATCCCGTGAGCTGACCTCGTTCAGAATGATCTTCGCTTCGCCTTTGGCGAGCCACGGGTTCGCCGCCACCATGCCGCCCAACTGCGTCTGCACATTTTTGTGCGAGTTGTTAAGGATTGCGCCGGTCTTGTCCACGTCGAACTGGGTGTAGTTGTTGCGTGACACGCCCGCTTTTGATGGCGTCTGAATATTCACCTGCGTGGTGCCGTTGGCGCTTTTCACGATCGTCGGCTGCTGGTTTTTCGGTGCGCCGCCGTTGGCAACGATCGCCGCTTGCGCCGTCTGAACCACCCCCATCGCCAGCCACAGGCTGAAGCTCAGCGCGCTCACTTTCCCGACCATGCGGCTGTGCGTGTGTCCAATGCCGGAAGAACGGGAAGAACCCGCGCGGCCCGAACGGGCGATGTCGGCGACCACCATCAACATGCCTCGGGCTTTGTTAAAGACGATGCGGTACAGGTTCTTATTCATGGTTCATTCCTTTAAAAACTTCCGGCAGGTTGACGCTGAGCGGATGGGCGTGTTGCCACGCTTTGGCTTGTTCACGGCTGACGTGATTGCCGTGCAGCATCACCACGCGTTTGCCGAGCTGTTGGCCCCGGTGGTGCAGGGCGCGCACGCAGTGATCGGGGAAGAGATCGCGGCGCATCAGGTTGCTCATTTCGGCGGTGTGACCAAAGGGCGCGATCCAGTCACAGCACCACATCCGGTCGCCGCTGTCCCAGTCCTCTTCTCTCATCTCAATCGCCGGGCGGGTCAGGTAGCGGGCTTCGGACTCGGTGTTGAGCCAGGCCCAGCTGAGAAAGAAAATCGGCTGCGTCTCTTTTGCCACCAGCACATACTGGCGGCGTTTAATGATGGGCAGCAGCAGCGTCGGCAGGGCATGCAGCGGTGCGTCGCGGTGCAGGGCCGAGTGCATCCACAGCCAGACGGTAGCGCCCAGCACTTCGGCTTCGTTCTCATCACCGCCGAGGATCAGCGGGGCCTTGATGTCATAATCTCCGACGCGCATTACCAGCTCCAGTTCAGGTTGAAACCGAGGGTGGCAGAACTGGTGCTAAACCCGTCCGGCTTCGAGAAAGGGGTACCGGCAAACAGGTCATAGCCGGTGTTGAACGCGCTACCGCGCAGGCCAACGACGCCGCCCGCAAGGTGTTTGCCGATCAGATATTCAGAGCTGTAGCCGCCCACTTCGCCATAGTCTGCGCCGAGGTAGAGTTCCTGATTGGGCAGCGGGGTGCGCCAGGCCACGTCGTTGCGCACATACCAGCCGTGACTGGCGCTGAGCGTGCGCTCGCCGTCAAAGCCGCGCACTGTCCAGCGGTTGCCGATGGCAAACTGATCCTGCGGCGTCAGCGGCGTGTTACTCATCTGGCGCTGGAACTGCATGTTGTAGCGGAAGATTTGCGAGCCGATTTCAAACGGCAGATCCAGCCCGGCGGAGATCTGAATGATTTTGCTCAGCGCCGTGGCCTCGCCGAAATACTCTTCCGGCGCAGGCTGGGCACCAAACCAGCGGGTGCCGCGCTGATAGCTGATCCCCGCGTCAAGCGTCGCCTGACCGATATAGTGGCGGTGTGTTAATCCGGCGCGCCAGGCGGCGGTCTGCCGACGCTGAACGCCGACTTCCGTGTCATCCACATAGCTGCGGATTTCACGCGCCTGCACGTCATAGGTAAAGGTGGTTTTCTGCGAGCCGCTGCGATGCAGAACGCGGCTTAGCTGCACGTCAAGATTCTTACTTTTACCGCTGTAGCGGTAATCCTGATTTTCACCGGCGATGGTCTGGTGATAGTCAAAATCGCTGCCGGTCACGCCCAGCATCCAGTAGCCAAAGGGCACCGAATAGTGGGCGGTGTAGTTTTTGCTGCCTTTGCCACCCTTGTTATCCAGATCGTGACTGGCAGAGACATAAAGCAGATCGCTAAGGGAGAAGGGGTTGTCCAGCGACAGCGTGGCACCGCCCTGATAGCGCCCGGTGGTGTTGGTGCCGGAGTCATCCAGCGACAGCCCCAGACGCCACATTTTCGCCTGTTTGCGGGTGATCACCACGTCGCTCTCGCCGGGTTTCTCGCCGGGCAGGATCTCCATGCTGGCTTCAACTGTGGGCAGGCGCTGTAAGTTCTCCAGCCCCTGTTCGATGTCGCGCAGATCCAGCAGCGTGCCCTCATGCGCCGGAAACGCGCTGTAGAGCTGAATGTAGTCGTCGCTCTCTTTGGTGAGTTTTACGTGGCGAACCGTGCCCGGTACAATGGCAAGTTTGAGCGTGCCGCTTTTGAGATCCTGCGAGGGGGCCAGCACGCGGGTGGTGATCCAGCCATGATCCACCAGTCGGTTTTGCAGGGTGCTCATCAGCAAATTGATGCCTTTACCGCCGAGGCATTTACCCTGCGCCTGGTTCGCGACGTGCTGCAACGGCAGCCAGCGCGGCAGGGCGTCCAGCCCGCTGATTTTAACGTGGTCAATGTCGAAGCAGGGCGTTTCCGTGGGAAAAGCAATGCGCCCAAAGCTGGAAGAGGGCGTCGAAAGGCGCACATCCGGCACCGGTGGGGTGAGCTGCTGTTCAAGCGCTCTCTGGCGTTGCTGCTGAATAATAAACTGATTATCAGGCTCAGCAGCAAGGGCAGAAAACACGAAGGAAAAACTGCTGGCAGTCGTTATTATTATCGCTATTTTATGTGACGAATTCATCAGACGTTCCGCGCTGTGTAAAAGAAAAATGATGAGAATGTGAAGTTGTGTAAAATTGTTTAAAAATTAGCGTCTGATGAAAAGGGGGATTATTCCTAAAGGCCCGACCATTGCGGCTCAGGACACTCCCAAAATCTGGTAGGTTGGCCGGAAATTAGCCTTTTTGAGTGGCGAGGTTTTTAACTTAAGCTAAATTCTTCACGCGCGTCAGTCACTTCCGTTTTCTGAGCAAGGGCGAGGATACTCTGAGGAAATTCCTGAATTTCAGGCACAAAAAAGCCCGCACAATGGCGGGCTTGAGCAGAGTGATAAATCAGAACTGATAGGTCAGGCCAACACCGACAACGTCATCGGTAGAAATGCCATTATTGTCGTAGAACTCTTCGTCAGAATCCAACAGGTTGATTTTGTAATCAACGTAGGTGGAGAAGTTTTTATTGAAGTAGTAGGTTGCGCCAACGTCAATATAGTTCACCAGATCTTCATCAGTTGCATTTGCGCGGTTACCCGTGCCATTGCCGCCTAGATCGTTGCCTTTGGAATAGACCCATGCCAGTGACGGACGCAGACCGAAATCGAACTGGTACTGTGCTACCGCTTCAAAGTTCTGAGTCTGGTTCGCAATGCCGTCGTCGCCGTAAGGCGTCATGTTGCGGGTTTCGGCATACATCATCGCCAGATACAGGGTATCGAATTTATTCACCTGAGCGGTGTAACGCGCACCGACGGTCCAGGCTTCTGCTCTTTCACCGGTAGCGGCACTGTCATTGAAGTGATATTTAGTGACTTGCTCATCGGTACGATCAGAGGATGAGTAAGCCGCACCCAGCGTCAGGCCATCCAGCGCACCCTGGAAATCATAGGTGGTGGACATGCCGAAGCCGTCACCGTTGTCCAGACGCCAGTCGTCGCCGTCGTTACGGTTTTTGGTGCCTTCGTTTGAGTTGGCATCGTTGTTGCTCTGGCCTTCGTTGTTGCCCTGATACTGTAAGGCAATGTTCAGACCTTCAACCAGACCAAAGAAGTCGGTATTACGGTAAGTGGCTACGCCATTTGCGCGACCCACCATGTAGTTATCGGTCCAGGTGTAGGAATCGCCACCGAAGACCGGCAACATATCGGTCCAGGCTTCAACGTCATAGACCACACCGTAGTTACGGCCGTAGTCAAATGAACCGTAGTTACCAAATTTCATGCCTGCGAACGCCAGTTTCATGAAGGTGTTATCGTTACCTTCGGTGTTATTGGCTTCTGTTTTGGACAGGAAATTACCGTAGCCGGTCAGATCGTTGCTGATCTGCGTTTCACCTTTGAAACCCAGTTCAACGATTGTTTCGTCACCGTCGTTGCTCGGAGAATCAGAGAACGTATGACGGGCATCGACTTTACCGTATACGTCAAGTTTGTTGCCGTTTTTATTGTAGATTTCAGCCGCATTTGCAGCGCCAGCCACTAATAATGCCGGCACAAGAATTGCCAATACTTTTCTTTTCATTATTGAGTCCCTTTAATCATAATTTATATGAATAGATGTAATTTCATCCGAAATCACAGCCCCGATACTATTCTATAAAGTTCATTTATTTTTAAAGGAAAGGTGTAAGTAAATTATATTATTCATTGCTAAATGTTTCTGTTTTTCGATGTATTTTTTTCATGAATATCAGCATGTTGTATTATTTGTCTGGGTTATGGTTTAACGGGTAAATATTAAAAATCACCGTAGTTTGTATGGTGCTTGTTAAATTAATTGATTGTGTGAATGAGAGTGGGTTTTGATATTTATACCGTGAATGTACTTTTCATAAAGACAAAAAAAACCCAACCTTGCGGGTTGGGTTGTTCATGACAGTGCATCCATCATGAGGGGGCAAATAAAGCAAATAAGACAATCAGGTTAATAACGAAAGAATAATCGCACAACTCTGCCGAAAATAACAAGCCTCGCAATGAGGCAGTTGTGCTTTTTTTCGCGAACGCTTTCATGAATGCCCGCTGAAGCGACATTCCCGACCGCGCCGGGAGCCTTAAAAGGGGAGCAGGCGTTAAGTTTGCGCGAGATCAATCACAGTGGATTTCGCCAGCCCTAAGGCAAATTTCAGTGTTTAACCCATACAATTTATCAATATAATGTGAGGATAATCACAATTACGGTGAATGATTGTCATTTCACTCACAGTGCTATCGAAGGGAAGTGGGTTTAACACAGCTATGGAAGAGAGAGCGGTACGCAGTATAGGTGGAAGGCTGGCTCTGTGGGTATTTTATGCATTCTGCGTCTATTTCGCCTGGGCGATGCTGCATTACATCTGGGTGGTCAGCCATGTACAGGCTCCGCCCTCTGTGGGAACGGATGCCGCGCTCGGCTCAACGCTCGGTAAGTGGATCGGCGCGCTGCTGGGGTTCCTGGTGCTGGGTGTGGTGGGAGTGATCCTCGGCAGCATTGCCTGGTATACCCGGCCCCGCGATGCTGATGAGTGACGCGCGTGCTATGGTAAGGTTTTCACCGCCAAAAGGGTAAAGATGGAACTCGCACAGTGGCAACAGCGTTTTGACGCCTGGATGCAGCACAATCACACGCAGACCGATGCCGCACACGATGTGGCCCATTTCCGACGCGTCTGGGCCACGGCGCAAACGCTGATGCCAGGGATGAAGGTCGATGAACTGGTGGTGCTGACCGCCTGTTATTTTCACGACATCGTCAGCCTGCCCAAAGATCACCCCGAGCGGCACAACGGCTCGCGCATGGCGGCGAAGGCAACCCTCAGCATTCTCGCCTCCCAGTTCAGCGATTTTCCGCCTGCGCGTTACGCGTTGCTGTCGCATGCGATAGAAGCGCACAGCTTCAGCGCCGGGATTACCCCGCAAAGCCCTGAGGCGAAGATCGTGCAGGATGCCGATCGCTTAGAGGCGCTGGGCGCGATTGGCCTCGCACGGGTCTTTGCCGTCTCTGGCATGCTTGGCAGACCGCTGTTTGACGGCCTCGACCCCTTTGCCGACCATCGGCAACTCGACGATAAGCGCTACGCGCTGGATCACTTCCAGACCAAACTGCTGGGTCTGCCTGACACCATGCAAACGGAAAAGGGCCGGGCGCTTGCCCGTCACAACGCCGATTTTCTGGTGCACTACATGGCGAAGCTCAGCGCCGAGCTACAAGGCGAACATCTGCGGCTTGATGATGACGTCCTGACGCGGTTTGGCGCACGTTAAAGAGGAGCGCTCAATGGCTGACGTACATGACCACGCCACTCGTAGCAAAAACATGCGGGCGATTGGCACCCGGGACACGGCGATTGAAAAACGCCTCGCCGTGCTGCTGGGGGCGTTAGCGCTGGAGTACCGTGTGCAGGACGCCGGGCTGCCGGGTAAACCGGACTTTGTCATCGACGCCTATAACTGTGTCATCTTCACCCACGGCTGCTTTTGGCATCATCACCACTGCTATTTGTTTAAAGTCCCGGCGACGCGCACCGACTTCTGGCTCGGCAAGATTGGCAAAAATGTGCAACGCGACAGGCGAGACACCGCGTTATTAATTGAACAGGGCTGGCGCGTGCTGGTGGTGTGGGAGTGTGCGTTGCGCGGGCGGCAAAAGCTGAGCGACAGGGATCTGGAAGAGCGGCTGGAAGAGTGGATCTGCGGCGGCGGTCGCCACGCGCAGATCGACACTCAGGGCATTCACAGCGCGGAGTGAACTATTTTCCCGTCTTGCACGGCGTCACAACGGGTCCGGCGGGAAACCAGTATTTGCCCAGCGTGACCAGCACCACGGCGAAAATGATAATGCCCAGCGCCAGCCACTCCACGGTGGAGAGGGTTTCGCCTGCGAAGCTGGTGCCTAACAGCACCGCCACCACAGGGTTAACATAGGCATAACTGGTTGCCACGGCGGGCGTGGTATTGCGGATCAGGAACATATAGGCGTTGATGGCGATAATGGAGCCAAAAATTGCCAGATACCCGACCGCCATAAAGCCCTGCAAGGTGGGCAGCGTCGTCATCTTCTCACCGGCTAACTGCGAGGCGACAAGCAGCACGATGCCCGCCGTCAGCATTTCGATGGCACCGGCCATCATGCCGGATGGCAGTTCGATGCGCGACCCGTAGACCGAGCCGAAGGCCCAGCTTAGCGATCCCACGAGGATCATCAGCGCGCCCCAGGGATTGCCGCTCAGATTGCCGCCGCTGTTGAGCAGCACGATACCGCAAAGGCCAATGACGATACCCAGCCACTCCAGCTTGCGGGTGGCAATGCCAAACAGACGGCTAAAGCACAGCGTGAACAGCGGCACCGTTGCCACCATCACGGCGGCAATGCCCGACGGCACATTCTGGTGCTCCGCCACGGTCACCGCGCCGTTGCCTGCCGCCAGCAGCAGCACGCCAATCAACGCCGCATTCAGCAACGGGCGCAGCGGGGGCAGTTTGTGACCGGTGGCGAGCAGGAAGGCTAGCAAGACCAGGCCTGCGGAAAAGAAGCGCACACCCGCCATCATGAGCGGCGGCCAGCTTTCGACGCCAATGCGAATAACAAAGTACGTGGAACCCCAAATAATATACAGCGCGAAAAGCGCGCCAATAAGCGGTAATAATTGCCTGAAACCCATACTCCCTCACAGCGAAATGAATAAGACGCAGACAGTAAACGCCAAAACGACCGGGCTGGCGAGGGAATTAGTTGTTAGTTTGATGTTGATTTTTTGTTGACTTTGTTTTGGGCGTTTCGCCTGCGGCGTTTATGCTCCATACTCGTTGTAATATCAGCAAAAAAAGAAGGATACCTATTTTGGCAGGAAGTAGTTTATTAACCTTACTGGACGACATTGCCACCTTGCTGGACGACATCTCAATGATGGGCAAGCTGGCGGCGAAGAAAACCGCAGGGGTGCTGGGTGATGACCTCTCCCTGAATGCGCAGCAGGTCTCCGGCGTGCGCGCAAACCGTGAGCTGCCGGTGGTCTGGAGCGTGGCGAAAGGCTCGCTGCTTAATAAAGTGATTCTGGTGCCGCTGGCGCTGCTTATCAGTGCCTTTATTCCCTGGGCCATTACGCCGTTACTGATGGTCGGCGGCGCGTTTCTCTGTTTCGAAGGCGTCGAGAAAGTGCTGCATACGCTGCATGCGCGCAAACATAAGGAGTCGGCGGAAGATCGTCAGCGGCGTCTGGATGAGATCGCAAAGCAGGATCCCAAAACCTTCGAGCGCGACAAAGTGAAAGGTGCCATCCGTACTGACTTTATCCTCTCTGCGGAAATTGTCGCAATCACGCTCGGCATTGTTGCCGACGCGCCGTTGCTCAATCAGGTCCTGGTGCTGTCGGGTATTGCGCTGGTGGTGACCATTGGCGTGTATGGCATCGTTGGCGTGATCGTGAAAATTGATGATATGGGTTACTGGCTGGTGGAGCGACCGGGTGCGTTCGCCAAAGCCTTCGGTAACGGCATGCTGGTGGTCGCGCCGTGGCTGATGAAGTCGCTGTCGGTGATCGGCACGCTGGCGATGTTTTTAGTCGGTGGTGGCATTGTGGTACACGGCGTCGCGCCGCTGCACCATGCCATTGAAGCCTTCGCCGCGCAGCAGGGGGCGCTGGTCCACACGCTGTTGCCGACGCTGGCTAATCTGGTGCTGGGTTTTCTCATCGGGCTGGTGGTGGTGGCACTCGTCAGCGCCATTGCGCGGTTACGCGGTAAAACGCATTAATTGCCCGCGCGTGGAGTACGCAAAATGCGCAAACTTCGGCTAATGTGAAAACGTTTCACCCTGATACTGGAGGCGGTAATGGTCTTTGTGGTCAGTGATGAAGTTAAGCCTAAAAGTGGTGGGCCGCGCATGATTGTGACCGGGTATTCCAGCGGTATGGTGGAGTGCCGGTGGTATGACGGCTATGGCGTTAAGCGTGAAGCCTTCCGCGAGGAAGAGCTTGTGGCAGGCCAGCGTATGCAGACACACGAAGAGGCGTAATCACCCAACGCCCGGCATGCCGGGCGTTTTTATTTGCACATTTTCTACGCACCTATTTTCTACGCACCTTTTCATTGCACAACAGGGAGACGCTGTGCCGTTTTTATCGCGTTATTTCGTGCCTGGCCGGGTGGTTAACCTCTGCTTTGTGATTGTGCTGGTTAGCTCAACGCTGTTGACCTGGCGTCAGGTGGTGGTGCTGCATGACGCCTACGTGACCGGACAGCGCAATACGCTGGAGAAAGCCACCAGTGCACTCGACCGGCAAATGCAAATGGGCGTTAACCTGCTGCTGTTTTTTCGAAACGGTATGCAAGAGGCGATGCAAACCCCGCTCGACTCAGACCTGCTGCGCACCGCGCACCGCGAGTTCGACCAGCTACGCACGCACCCGAGCTGGCAAATTGACGTGGATAACCGCCGCACGCTGGCGATCAACGGCATTTCGGATGCGGCGGTCGCCCAGGCACCCCGTCTTAATCGCGACATCCCAGGGCTTAACACGGAGCTGACGGCGGCGCTGGAGCTGGGTTATATCATGCGCCTGTCGGCCGTGTCCCCGGTACTGCCCCAGCGCGCGCTGTACGTCTCCCGCGCCGGCTTTTACGTCACCACCGACAATGCATCCCTTCCTGCGAACATTGCGGAAAATTATGACAATCTGCTGCATCAGCGCTGGTTTGTGGGCCAGTCCGAACGCGATAACCGCGCACGCGCTGTGCGCTGGTTCAGCACGCCGTCGGGGCCGGGCGGCGAGGACGAACGGCGGGTGATCGCCAGCGTGCCGCTGGATTACGCCCGCTACTGGTACGGCGTGCTGGCTATTGAATTCTCCGTGGCCTCCATGAAGCAGCGGCTGGACGAGACGCTCAAAGAAGAAGACCGGGGTGAGTATCAGCTGTTTGACGATCGCATGGACACCATCGCCAGTGCGATGCTCGCCAATGTGCCGTCGAGCGGCTTTAGCGAGCAGGAGAGGGCGAAGCTGATCGCCGCCATGGAACAGGATACGGCGGGCACGCTGCGCCTCGGTACCCGGTTTATCAGCTGGCAGCACCTGAAGCATTTCGACGGCACGCTGGTGCGTGTCCAGTCCCTGCGCGACGGGCTGCGCGGGGATTTTGGCACCATCAGCATTGTGCTGACCCTGCTGTGGCTGCTGTTTACCACCATGCTGCTGATTTCCTGGGGCGTGATTCGTCGCATGGTCAGCAATATGTTCCGCCTTCAGCACTCATTGCAATGGCAGGCCTGGCACGACGCTCTCACGCGCCTGTGCAATCGCGGGGCGCTGTTTGAGCAGGCGAAAACACACAGTGAGGCCTGTGCGCGGGCAGGGCTGCCGTTCTCGGTGATCCAGATCGATCTCGACCATTTTAAGCGCATAAACGATCGCTATGGGCATCAGGCGGGCGATTTGGTGCTGAAACATGCGTCACGGCTTATCCGCGGTGCATTAGGGGACAACGATGTGGCAGGGCGCGTCGGCGGCGAGGAGTTCTGCGTGATCCTGCCGGGCAGCACGCTGTTGCAGGCCACCGCCGTGGCGGAGCGTATTCGCGAAAGGCTGGCCCGCAAAGAGATTCTGGTGCACAGCGATCAAACCCTGCGCGTCAGCGCGTCCCTCGGCGTCAGTAGCGCCATCGACGAGCAGAGCTACGCCTTTGAACTGCTCCAGTCGGTGGCGGATGAGCGCCTGTATCTGGCGAAGCGCGCCGGACGCAATCAGGTCTGCGCCGGGGAGGCGCCAGCGGATCAGGATCCGTCTAACATATGATCAAGCCCTTCGCGCCAGCCCGCCGGGCCTTTCAGTTCGGTGCGATAGACGCGCGGGGGCGCATCGTGGCGCAGCGTCACGCCCTCGCGATTCAGCCCTTTTACCACCACGGCATAATCGACGTTATCAAGTAGCGGCGCGTCGTTGGGGCCATCGCCGAGGCCCAGCGTGGTGAAGGATTTCCCTTCGCGCTGTTGATACTGCTTCGTCAGCCATTTCACCGCCTGATCTTTCCCGGCGCGCTCGTCGAGCACGTGCCAGAAACGCGCGCCCTGCACGAAGCGTAAACCCAACTCTGCGAGCGTAGCCTCAAAGGCCAGCATGCGCGTGTCGCTGTCGCGCCAGATCACCGTTTCCGATGCCTCATGCAGTCGCGCAAGGCTTGCCTGCGCGGGCGGCAGGCCGGTCAGTTCGGCAATCACCCGCTCATCGAGTTCGCTAAACAGCGTAAACTTATCGCCGTTTTTTTCCCGCAGCTGCGTTAACACCTTCACGATCTCCTGATGAGAGGTGCCGGTCAGCAGGCGGGGCCAGGCGTCATCGTCCTGCCAGCGATCGTCAAGATGAACGACCGCGCCGTTCTCAGCGATAAACGGCAATCCCTGTAGCCCCAGCGTTTTTTGAATCGACATCATCTCCGCTGCCGTCTTGCTGCTGCATAAAACGACCGGAATCTTGTGCGCTTGTAGTTGCGCCAGCCACGCTGCGGCAGGCTGCCAGTCATAGGTATGGCTGTCTAACAGGGTGCCGTCGAGGTCGGTAAAGATAAGCAGCGCATCATTGAGGCTGGGCATAGATAACTCCTTTGTAATACCTAAAAGCACTTATAAAGTAAGAATATTCTTAATTACAGAGAGCGTTATAACGTCCATGCAGTGGGTAACGGTCATCAAAGCGCGCTGCCGCCTGGCCTCGCGAGAAGTCACCTGTTTTTCCTTGCTGTCATGAATAATTCACATGGTGAATCTTTTCTTGTTTCACAAATATTTTGCAGATAGAGTCGTTCGCACATCAGATTTCCTGGTGTAACGAATTTTCAAGTGCTTCTTGCATAGCAAGTTTCCACCCGGTCTCCCCAGACCGGGTTTTTTTCGTTTAGCGGTTAGCTTCGGTGGAACTGAAGTCCCGCACGTCCAGTTCAAAGGCTTCTGCCAGCTCCCGCCAGGTATGATAATCACGACCATCAACGCTGACACGACGTCCGTCTTCGCCCTCAACGCGGTGGATCTCGCTTTCGCTGATTTCATTAATGGCCGCCAGCAGGGCATCAACGTTGACTTCTCCCTCCGTGGCGAGTCGTTCACTGCTGTTGTCACCTTTCATCGCCGTTACCTTTTCACACAGAGTTACTACCAGTATAGACGGTTGAGAAAAGCAGCAATCAGCGATGCGAACGCTGCCAGATGGTGGGTTTTGATCTACACTGGCAAAAATGGTTTTTGGAGGATGAAAATGAAGGTAAACGATAGGGTTACGGTGAAAACGGACGGGGGACCCCGCCGTCCGGGAGTGGTACTGGCCATCGAGGAATTCAGTGAAGGCACCATGTATCTGGTTTCCCTTGACGATTACCCGCTCGGTATTTGGTTCTTTAATGAAACTGGGCACCCGGACGGGATTTTTGTGGAGACGCAGGACTGAGGATCACCCTCCAGACGGGAGGGTAAGTGCCTGCTTGCCCTCTCACCGCATGTTGACAAAGATACCGCTGGTCACGTTATCTGTGAGTCGTACTACATGGTAGATGACTTGCTTATTATGCGTTTTAATTTTTCTTTTAATATTACCCTTATGTGATGATACCGTTTTCGCTTTAATATTCATCTGATCGGAAATCTGAATCGTTCCCTGACCGGACATCCACATTTTTAACATGCTGGATTCAGTACGGCTTAAAGAAAGTGTAGGGATGTTGATGGAGCCGTGTCCCTTTGTCTCTTTATTCAGGCAATCACCCAGAATGTTGTCCAGGGATTCAGGTTTAATCGATTTTGAACTAATTAATAAGTTTTTGCGTACTAGCAGGTATTCATCAAAGTGGATATTCGCAATCGCCATAAACACAATGAAAAGTGTTTTCGGATGTTGATTAATGATTTGCTTTGTTTGCAGGCTGAGTTCCTGGTCATGTATAAAGCAGTCTTCATTAATAAACACCACGGATGGCCGCAATGCTTCACAGGCAGAATCGAGCTCGTCGACGGTTTGCACGTCGTTGATTTCTCGCTTTTTAACCCCCCGACTTGCCAGATATCCGGTTAGTCCCAACCTGGTATAACTGCATAAATCCATAATAATCGTTGACATGGCATACCCTCACTCAATGCGTAACGATAATTCACCACCTACCTGAAACTTCAAGATCAGCGAAACGAATGAAAATATCTTTAAAACCATGAACTCTACGAGTCTTTCAGGCGAACCCACTATCCCGTAAAGTTACGTATAATTTGCCAGGAATCATCTTAAAGTAAAGTAAATATTAGGTTATGTGAGGTGGCTAAAAACAAATAAACCGCGCCAGATATATCCTGGTGGATGTTTTCCGGTTTTGCTTTTCGGAATAACCTCATTAAAGTACCACAAAGATTAGGGGCTATTATTTTGCGGCAGCTCGCTAACAATATCGGCCAACAGGTTGAAAATCTCACCGAATAAGTGCTCGCAGAAGGGGGCAACCAGTGGCATCAGGGTCGCCATCAGCAGAATGCCCACGCTTAGGGTGACCGGGAAACCAATGGAGAAAACCGAGAGCTGCGGGGCCATACGGTTGAGCAGGCCCAGCGACATGTTCAGCGTCAGCAGCATGGTGATCACCGGCAGCGCCAGCATTAACCCGTTAATAAAGATCATGCCGCCCGCGCGGGCGAGGGCCATAAACGCATTGCTGTTGATAGGCTCACCGCCAATGGGCAGCGTGTGGAAGGTATCGACCAGCATGGAGATCAGCCACAGGTGACCGTTAAAGGTCAGGAACAGCAGCATCGCCAGCATGTCCATAAAGCGCGCCAGCACCGGCATGTTCAGGTTACTGGCGGGATCAAAGAAGGTGGCGAAGGAGAGGCCCATCTGCAAGCCAATCAACTCCCCGGCGGTACGCACAGCGGCAAAGGCAAACTGCATGGTAAAGCCGAGCGCGATGCCAATCATGATTTGCTGTAGCCCCAGCCACACCGCGTCCGCTGAAAAAATCGTCGTTTCGTTAGCGGGCAGGTTGGGGGCGATAATAAAGGTGATCATCAGCGCCAGGCCGAGTTTCACCCGCTTGGGTACCGCACGTTCGCTTAAGATGGGGGCGGTTGAGATCAGCGCCAGCACGCGCAGCAGCGGCCAGAAGTACATACTGAGCCAGTGCAGCCACTGGTCGCTGTTGACGTGCAGCATCTCAGGCGTTATCCAATGATGTAGGGAATATTCGTGAACAACGAGCGCATGTAATCCAGCAGCAGGTTGAGCATCCACGGCCCGGCGACGACGATAGCCACGAACACGGCGAGGATTTTCGGAATGAACGACAGGGTCATTTCGTTGATCTGCGTGGCCGCCTGCAAAATACTGATGACCAGACCGGTCACCAGCGCCACCAGCAGTAGCGGAGCCGCCAGCGCCAACGCGATTTTCATCGCGTCAGTGCCCATCATCATGACCGATTCAGGTGTCATTTGCCCACTCCTTAACTGTAAAAGCTCTGGGCGAGCGAGCCGACCAGCAGCTGCCAGCCGTCGACCAGCACAAAGAGCATCAGCTTAAACGGCAGGGCGATGGTGGCCGGTGGCACCATCATCATCCCCAGCGCCATCAGCACGCTGGCGATCACCAGGTCAATGATCAAAAACGGGATGAAAATGGTAAAGCCGATCTGGAAGGCGGTTTTCAGCTCACTGGTGACATAGGCCGGCAGCAGAATGCGCATCGGCACTGCTTCCGGGCCTTGCAGCGGGCCGGTATTCGCCAGGCGGGCGAACAGCGCCAGATCGGCCTCGCGGGTCTGGCGCATCATAAATTCTTTCAGCGGCTGCGCGCCTTTATCCATCGCCTCGTCCATGGAGATCTTACTTTCGCTGAATGGCTGGTACGCCTCGGTATAAATCTTATCGATGACCGGAGACATAATAAAAAAGGTCAAAAAAAGCGCCAGCCCTAACAGCACCTGATTCGGTGGCGCAGAGGGCGTACCCAGTGCGTTTCGCAGCAGGCCAAAGACGATGATAATGCGCGTGAAGCTGGTCATCATCAGTAAAATGGCCGGCAGGAAGGTCAGGGAGGTGATAAAGACCAGCGTCTGAACCGGCAGGGACCAGCTCTGACCGCCGCCTGCGAGAGGCTGGCTTATCAGGCCGGGAAGCTGGGCAAACGCGGACGGCGCGACCAGCATCAGCCCGGACAGCGCAAGGAGTAACAAACGGCGCATCAGGATCTCCCGGAACGCTTGAGCAAATTCTTCAACACGGACTGAAAATCCGGGGTGTTCTCTTGGGTGTCTTCCGGCGGCGTGGGGGCTGGCGGAAGCTTATGCAGGACGGTGATTTGCGAGGTTGTGACGCCCAGCACCAGCCGTGCATCTTCAACATCGACAATAATCACGCGCTCGCGCGGGCCAATGGTGGTGCTGGCGCTCACTTTCAGACCGCGCGTGCTGGCGACTTTGCCGCCAAAACCCACGCGCTTCGCCACCCACGCCACCGCCAGAATCAGGGCAATAATACCGAACAGCGCACCGCTGACTTGCAGCAGCGGTGAGCCGGGTACGGCGGAGGGCTGGGCGATGCTCGCCTGGGTTTTCATGCTTAACGGCTCAGGCGACGCATGCGCTCAGAAGGCGTGATGATATCAGTAATGCGCACGCCGTATTTATCGGCCACGACCACGACTTCACCCTGCGCAATCAGATAGCCGTTGATCAGAATATCGAGCGGCTCACCGGCCAGTCCATCCAGCGCGACAACCGAACCCTGCGTCAGGCGCAGCAGCTCTTTGATGGTCATGCGGGTACGGCCCAGCTCAACGGTCAGCTTGACCGGGATATCCATAATCAAATCGATATCTTGTAAGGTGCCACTCACATCACCGCCGCCCAGCTGCTGGAACACCGAGTCGGCGGCGCTTTTGCTGGTGGTGGTTTTCTGTTCATTTAACGCGTCAGCCCAGAGATCGTCCATTGCACCACTGTTCTCATCGGACGGATTGTTCATGTCACTCATTTGGGCTGTTCCTCGTTCAGCGAATTCAAAATCGGGTTGATCAAATGCTCTACTCGCAAGGCGTACTGGCCATTAACGGTACCGTACTGGCTGGTGAGCACAGGGACACCGTCCACGTGGGCGATGATGCGATCGGGTTTTTCGATCGGCAGCACATCGCCGGGTTGAAGCTTGAGTATCTGCGACAGACGCAGCGGTACATCACCAAAGTTAGCAATCAGCTCCAGCTCAGAATGTTGAACCTGACGCACCAGGTTATCGCGCCAGTTCTGGTCTTCGTTGCGGGAGTTTTCCAGCGGCGGGTTAACCAGCGTTTCGCGCAGCGGTTCAATCATGCTAAAGGGCAGACAGATATTAAATTCGCCGGTCAGGTTACCGATTTCCACATGGAAAGGGGTATTGACGACGATATCGTTCGGCGACGTGGTGATGTTGGTGAACTTCACCTGCATCTCCGAACGCACATATTCAACGTCCAGCGGGTGGATCGCCTTCCATGCGTCGCTGTAGCCTTCCAGCGCCAGCTTCAGCATGCGGTTGATCACGCGCTGTTCGGTATGGGTAAACTCACGGCCTTCTACTTTCGTCGGGAAGCGACCATCGCCACCAAACAGGTTGTCGACGGCGATAAACACCAGGCTCGGCGAAAACACGAACAGCCCGGTACCGCGCAACGGTTTTAAGTGGATCAGGTTAAGGTTTGTTGGCACCGGCAGGTTACGCGCAAACTCGTGATATGGCTGGATGCGAATGGCACCCACGGTAATATCCGGGCTACGACGTAACAGGTTAAACAGACCCATACGGAACTGACGTGCAAAACGCTCGTTGATGATCTCCAGCGCCTGCAAACGTTCACGAACGACGCGGCGCTGTGTATTGGGATCATACGGGCGAATTTCGCTCTCAAAACCGTCGCCGGCTTTCGGAGCATCGCTACTGTCGCTGTCGCCATTGAGCAGCGCATCGATTTCGGCCTGAGAAAGAATACTATCGCCCATGTCTTTACCGCAGAATGAAAGCTGTATAAAGAACGTCAGTCACTTCTTGCTTCGGTTGCCCGGCGACTAACGGCGGAGAGAGCGTCTCTTTAATCGAGGCAACGAGTTTCTGTTTGCCTTCGTCAGTTGCAAGCTGGTTCGCATCCTGACGCGAGAAGAGCAACAGCAGACGGCTGCGAACTTCCGGAAGATATTCACTCAAACGTGCGCGCGTTGCGTCATCTTTCAAACGCAGCGTGATACCGACATACAGCACGCGGTCAGCGTCACCCAGGTTGACGGTAAAGGTATCCAGCGCGAAGAAGACCGGAGCCGGTGGCGGCGGTGGCTCTTCTTTCGCAGCCGCAGCGTCAGTCGGGTGCTGTTGCATACGCCAGTAGCTGTAACCAGCGGTGGCGCAAGCGGCGAGCGTGATCAGCACTAAAAGTGGGATCCAGATTGCACGCTTACTTTTTTTGGTAATGGCGGAGTCAGTCATCGGTTACGAGCTTCCTGTTTCGGTACTGCTAATGGACTGATTATCCCGTGTCCTGCGCGCGTCAAAGGGCGGAAAAGACGGGGATAATCATGCTACCTTTCGCGTTTAGGCAAAGATGTCCACAGCGTTGTTGCCACGGGCGGCGGATTGCAGGCTCGCAGGCACCGCTAACAGTTCATCCTCTTCAGCGCCAAAGGACTGGCCCCCACCGGAGCGGGACGTCTGCTGTTGCTGCGAAGACGACTGCTGCTGACCGGCGAAGTTCTCGCTGCTGATGCTGCTTTGACTCAGTTCAATACCGTTTTCTGCAAGGTTCGTGCGCAGAACAGGCAGCGCCGCTTCCAGCGCAGCACGCACATGACTGTGCTGAGAAACCATCTGCAATTGCGCCTGGTTATCATCTATTTTAAGACTAATTTGCACTTGACCCAAATCTTCCGGGTGTAAACGCAGTTCAGCGCTTTGCTTACCCTGACGGGTAAACATAGTGATGTTCTGGCTGATGGTCTGCTGCCATTCGCTGCTGCCGAGCGGGGCGCTGATCACCGGCGCGGCCACGGGAACACTGGCCTGCGCCGCGGCGGCGGTGCTGACAACCGGCGCGGTGCTCACGGTGGTGTTAATGGCCTGCGCGGCGGTTTGCGCATCGGCTTTAGCGGCATGAGCGGCACTCTGTGCCGCGGCCTGTGAAACGCTGTCGGCGTTCTGCAACTGTGCCGTCAGCGCGCCGGTATCGTTTTTAGTTGGCGTGGTGGCGGCGCTGATGTCCGCTTTATCGGTTGAGGCCGCGTCGCGGTCATCCGCCGTGATGCTCAGCGCGGGTGTTTTCGCCGCTGACGCTGGCGTCAGGCTTGCACCTGTTACGGTCGCGGCCGTTGCGGTTGTCGCCTTCGCATCCTGTTGATGCGGCAGCATAGCCAGCAGGGCGCTCAGTCCGGCCAGCTCTTCTTCGCTCAGCGTGGACGTCTCGTCGTCATCGGTTTTCGCCGCTTTGTTGAGCACCGCCAGGCTGTCTGTTTTCAGGCCGGTGGTGAGCGTTGCCGCTAAGTCTTCATCCGCTGTCACGTCGGCGGCCACGTCGGTTTTCGCCGCCTGGCGCGCAAGGATATCCGCCAACTGGGCCGCCGGTGTGCGGCTGTCCGCGTCGTCGGTGCCTTTGGTCAGCAGGCCTTTTTGCAGTTTTGCACTGGCGGCTTGCAGATCCGCCAGGGTCAACGTGGTGCCTTCACCCTCGACAACCTCGCCCTGTACCGGGTTGCCGGACAACGCGCTGGAGAGCAGCGCCAGAAAATCCTGCGCTGAAGTGTCCGCTTTACCGGATAGCAGGCCGCTGGTAGAAGCATCTGCATCGGTCGTTAGCAGTTTTTGCAAAGAGATCATTCTATTTTCCTCGATGATGCGCGCTGGGCAAACTCGTCCATTTTTTTCTGGTCAAGACGGTTTTCCGCCAGTAATGCGGCAGCGGATTGCCGGTCTTGCAGGGTTTGCCACGCCTGCAAACGTTGTTTTTTTTCACGCCAGCATGTCAACGCCTGTTCCACTTTGTGGGTCCACTGCGTGAGCTGCAAACGGTGCTGTTCAATGGCTTTTTCTAACGTCGTAATAAACTGCTGATAGTTCTGCCAGCGCTGACTGCCGATGCCCTGCGTCATGTCGACGTTGAGGTTATTACGGTACTCATTCTGGTAATCCATCAGCATTTTGAGCTGCTCTTCCGCCTGCTGACATCCCCGACGCATATCCCCAAGCGTTACCGCCGCGTCGTCGACTTCTTTTTCGGCCAGATCCTTTAGCGTCGCTAATGCGCTATTTTGCGTCATTGGTTCGCCTCACACTGCGTTATGCTGACGGGAAGATCAGCTCTAAAGCCTGAATTGACTCTTCCCACCCGGCTTTTTCGAAAATACCCTGCTGTAGAAACGCTTCAAGCTGCGGCCACAATGCGATGGCTTTATCCAGCATTGGGTCGCTGCCTCGCGCATACGCGCCAACGCTGACCAAATCACGGTTGCGCTGGAAGCTAGACAGCAACTGTTTGAAATTCCTGACTCTTGCGTAATGTTTCTCAGTAATCAGCGAGGTCATCGCACGGCTGATGGATGCTTCAATGTCGATCGCCGGGTAGTGACCGGCTTCGGCCAGCCGACGAGAAAGCACAATGTGACCATCCAGAATGGCGCGGGCAGAGTCGGCAATGGGGTCCTGCTGGTCATCACCTTCGGTGAGGACGGTGTAAAAGGCGGTAATCGAACCGCCGCCGTGAATGCCGTTCCCCGCGCGTTCAACCAGCGCCGGGAGTTTGGCAAAGACCGAAGGCGGGTAGCCTTTGGTGGCTGGCGGTTCGCCGATCGCCAGCGCAATTTCACGCTGCGCCATGGCGTAACGCGTTAAGGAATCCATAATCAGCAGCACGTGCTGACCGCGATCGCGGAAGTCTTCCGCAATGCGCGTCGCATAGGCTGCACCCTGCATACGCAGCAGGGGAGAGACGTCTGCCGGGGCGGCGATCACCACGGAGCGCGCGCGACCTTCCTGACCGAGAATGTTCTCGATAAAGTCTTTCACTTCGCGGCCACGCTCACCGATTAGCCCGACGACGATAACGTCGGCCTGGGTGTAGCGGGCCATCATGCCGAGCAGCACCGATTTACCGACGCCGGAACCGGCAAACAGCCCCATACGCTGACCGCGACCCACCGTGAGCAGGGCGTTAATCGGGCGCACGCCGGTGTCCAGTACGTGTTCGATTGCGGTACGTTGCAGCGGGTTGAAGGGCTGCGTGATCAGCGCGCCGGTTTCGGTGGTGTCCGGTGACGGCAGGCCGTCGAGCGGTTTGCCGCTGCCGTCCAGCACGCGCCCGAGCAGGGCCGGACCGAGCGGCAACTGTTTGCCGCTGTGCAGACCGTCGCCGCTGGCGTTACGCGCATAAACGCGCGCACCCGGCAAAATGCCTTCGACTTCTTCAAGCGGCATCAGGAACAGGCGCTGGCCGTTAAACCCGACCACTTCGCTTTCCACTTCACGCGTTTCGTGCGCATCCTGACGCTCAATAATGCAGGTAGCCCCGAGCGGCAGTTGCAGACCGGTCGCTTCCAGCACCAGGCCCGTGGCGCGGGTTAAACGCCCGTAACGGCGCACGGACGGCAACTGCGTCATTTTGGTTTCAAAGTTGTCCAGCGTGTTCAGCCAGCGCGTGAGGCGTGCGGTCATCAGACGACTCCAGGTGCCGCCAGACGGCACAGTTCCTGCCAGCGGGTTGCCACGCTGGCATCAAGATCGCCCTCATCGGCGGAGACTTTGCAGCCGCCCGGATGAAGAGTCGGGTCGCCACGCAAGCGCCAGCCGTGCAGGTTGAGCGTGGCTCCCAGCATCTCTTCAACGCGCTGGAGATCGTCCGGGTGCACGCGCAGCTGCGGTTTACCGCTAAATAACGGCTCCTGTTGCAGCAGCTGCTGGATCTGTTTAATCAGCGCATTGTTGTCCACACAGGCCGCCTGGCCAATGACCTGGCGCGCCGCTTCAAGGGCCATCTGCATCAAACGCGAGGCAATCACGCTGTCGAGCGCGTCCAGCGTGTACTGGAACTCGCTCACCAGTTGCTGCATACGGGCATGCAGCGGTGCCTGCTGTTGATGCGCCTGGTTCAGACCGTGCTCCTGGCCCTGCGCAAGACCTTCTTTATAGCCCTGTTCCTGACCGATTTTGCGACCTTCGATAAGACCGGCGTTGTATCCCTGCTCATGGGCCTGCATCTGCATCTGCGCCAACTGTTGTTGCAGCTTTTGCTCATCAGTCAGCGTCTCTTCCACTTCACCGGCATCGTCATTTTTTGGCTCAGCGTAAAGCTCGGCTGGCACGAAATCGGACATCGGCATGGCCAGATCTTCAGGCTTCCAGACTTTCCATGGCAGTTCGTTAGACATAGGTATCCTCGCCGCTGCCAATTACCATCTCGCCGGTTTCGGCCAGACGACGCACAATAAGCAGGATCGCTTTCTGTTCGTTCTCCACCTGAGACAGACGTACCGGGCCACGGTTGGCGAGGTCGTCGCGCAGGATATCCGCCGCACGCTGAGACATGTTGCGCAGGAATTTCTCGCGCAGCGGCTGCTCGGCACCTTTGAGGGCGATGAGCAGAGACTCGGAGTCCACTTCCTGCAACAGGCGCTGGACGCTGCGGTCGTCCACTTCGACCAGGTTTTCGAACAGGAACATCTCGTCGATAATTTTTTGTGCCAGTTCGCTGTCGAACTCGCGAACCGCAGTAATAACGGCTTCTTCCTGCTGCGTTTTCATCAGGTTGATAATTTCTGCCGCCGTTCTCACGCCGCCCATTTTGCTGCGTTTGAGGTTCTGACCGTCGAGCAGGCTGTTCAGCACTTCGGTCAGCTCGGCCAGCGCGGCTGGCTGGACACCGCCGAAGGTGGCGATACGCAGCATCACGTCGTGACGCAGACGCTCGTCGAACAGCGCCAGAATATCCGCCGCCTGGCCCCGTTTGAGGTGCACAAGGATAGTGGCGATGATCTGCGGGTGCTCGTCGCGAATAAGGTCGGCGGCGGTCTGCGGCTCCATAAAGTTGAGCGTTTCGATCCCGCTTGAGGTGTCGCGCGTTTCGAGAATATCTTCCAGCAGGCTGGCGGCACGCTCTTCGCCCAGCGCTTTGACCAGCACGGTGCGCAGATAGTCGTTCGCGTTGATGTTGAGCGCCGCGAACTGTTCCGCTTCCTGCTCAAACTCTTGCAGCACGTCGGTCAGCTGTTTGTTTGAAATCTGGCGCACGCCCGCCATGGCGGTACTCAGATGTTGAACTTCACGCTGGGAGAGGTGCTTAAACACCTCAGCCGCGCGGTCTTCGCCAATGGTCATTAACAAAATGACGCTTTTCTCAGTTCCGGTAAGGTTACTCATGTTCTTCGTTACTCATCCACTGGCGAATGACCAGCGCCACGACGCGCGGATCGTTATCTGACATTTCGCGAATGCGCTGACTCAGCACTTCAACGCTCATGCGCTGGTTGGCGCGACGCTGTTGCAACTGCTCGTCTTTGCTGAGGCGAACTTCCACCGACTCTTCAATTTCCTGACGGTTCTGCGTCGCCTCCTGCAAGGCTTTGGTCTGTTCTGCGCGGCGTACCAGCTGCGGACGCACCGCTTTACGCCACAGCAGCCAGGCCACAATCAACACCAGCAACCAGCGTCCGGCGGAGAGCATCTGCTCAAGGAACCATGGCTGTTTCCAGATCGGCGTGTTATCGACGGTGTCATCGGTGGCGTTGAACTGCGAGTTCACCACGTTCAGGGTGTCGCCACGCTGTTCGGAATAGCCCATCGCTTCGCGGGTTAAGTCTTCAATCTGTTTCAACTGCTCTGCGGTCAGCGGCAGCGGTTTGCCATCGGCCAGCGTGCGGTAGTTAACGACCACCGCCACCGAGAGGCGCTGCACGTCGCCCACATTCATTTTGGTGTGCTGAATGGTGCGATCGACTTCATAGTTGGTCGTTTCGTTGCGCGACGAGTTACTTGGGCCACTTCTGCTGGCGGTGCTGGTCTGCTGTTGCTGCTGACCGTTGGCGTTCTGCTGGCCGTTCTGATTCTGCTGATTATTCGCCGGTGGCGTTGAAATCGGCGCGGTGTTAGCCGGTGCCGGCTGGTTGGACAGCGCACCCGGAACGCCGCCTGCGGCCCCGCCGTTCTGTTCGGTTTCGTTAATCTGACGTGAGCGCAGCACGGCTTTGGACGCATCGCCGTTCGGACTGTACTGCTCAACGGTTTGTTCTTTATTAGCAAAGTCGATCTGCGCGGTGACCTGCGCGTGCACGTTGCCGTTGCCCACAATCGGGGAGAGGATGGCTTCGATGCGGCGCTGAACGCGGCCTTCAACGTCACCGGCGTATTTCAGCTGGGCGTCATTTAAATCACGACCGCTGGTATTGGACTGGGTGAGCAGGCGACCGCTCTGATCCACCAGCGTCACGTTGCCCGGCGGCAGGCCAGCAACCGCGCTGGACACCAGATGTACCACCGCGCTGATTTGACCTTCGTCCATCGCGCGGCCCGGTTCGAGATTCACGGTCACGGAGGCGGAAGGGGATTTCTGTTCGCGAACAAACAGCGACGGTTTTGGCATGGCCAGGTGCACACGTGCGGTTTTCACCGGACCGAGCGTTTCGATGGTGCGGGCGAGTTCGCCTTCCAGTGCGCGCTGGTAGTTCACCTGCTCGCTGAACTGGCTGATACCGAACTTCTCCTGATCCAGCAGCTCGAAGCCGACCGCGCCGCCTTTCGGCAGCCCTTGCTGGGCCAGACGCAGACGCAGCTCGTGCACTTTATCGGCAGGCACTTCGAGCGCGCCGCCGGTGTCGGAGAAGCGGTAAGGAATGTTCATTTGTGTCAGCTGCGTGACGATCGCACCGCCGTCCTGGTCGGACAGGTTGGTGTAGAGCGTGCGATAGTCGGGCTGTTTAGCCCACAGCACCATAGCAACGATGATGGCAACAGCGGCCGCACCCGCGATCATTAACGGGATCTTAGGGTTCGCGCGCAGGCGGTTCATCCACTCGAGAGATTTATTTTGTGATGCAGTCGTTGCAGTCGCACTCATTGCGCACCTCTTAACTCTGGGCGGACGGCGTTATACGTGTAATGAAGCAAAACAGACTCCCGGGTCGGCAAACACGACAAAAGTTCCATGTTGATGGCCCAGTCATTATTTGATGATTCGGATTTTTCTATGCGTCAAATAACCTGGTTTTTTGTCGCTATTTACCGCCATTATCTTATTGACAAGCTGGTAGCCTTGTCCGGTATCAAATCATCCGGGGAAAAACCATGTCAGTACAGGGTATTGAAGGGGTCATCAGCCAGTTGCAGGCGACGGCCGGGATCGCGAAGAATCAGAGCGTTGAGACGGAGCAGACGGTGAGCTTTGCGGGCCAGTTGCACGCCGCCATCGATCGCATCAGCGACACGCAGAACGCCGCACGCACGCAGGCCGAAAAATTCACCCTGGGTGAACCGGGCGTGGCGCTGAACGACGTCATGACCGATTTGCAGAAATCGTCTGTTTCATTGCAGATGGGCATCCAGGTGCGCAACAAGCTGGTGTCTGCCTACCAGGACATCATGTCAATGCAGGTGTAGTTTAGTATTTGGCATCAGATCCAACGGCTCGGGGCGTGGGTGGGGAAAAGAGCATAATTTCTGGTTCAGGATCCTCACCTGATCCTATTGTTCTCTGCCATCCATGATCCGTAAACGCTGTATATCATCTGTGCGTCATTACCTGCGGATTGAACACGAACGTGCACGGATGCATCTCACACCTGTTATATTCCCTGAGTCTCACAGTCACTTCATACTGTTTTCCTAAGCTGGTCATTTCGTCCTGGCTTCTGGACTGTCTATCGCTGGCTGAATAAGCTTTATCACCCTGTTGATTCATTTCTTACCGATCTTTCATATGTCGAGGCGGTAGGATCAAACATCACTAATTTGCTAAATGGAAATGATAATGACCAAGCGAAAATTTTCTGATTTTACGGAAGCAGAGTTTGTGGCATGGGTTTTTAAGATCAAAAAAGCAGACTTTAAAACAGAAGCAGAACACGACGAAGCTATCTATCAATTTGGTGAGTTGACCGAACATCCGGAACGTTGGGATCTGATTTTTCACCCTGCACCCGACGCTGATAACTCAGCGCAGGGCATTGTAAACACGGTGAAAGAATGGCGTGCCGCCAATGGCAAATCTGGATTTAAATCGTTTTGAGTATCTTAATGCTTTGCTGAACGCTTTTGCCGCCGGATTTTACCTCCCGCCCTCGGGCAGGAGGTTTTCGGTTATTTCTGGATCAGATAGCGAATGGTTGGGCCATCCTGCTGGATGTCGAGCACGGTATAGCCGTGATTTTTTGCGTCCAGCGGAATGTTGTTGATGGACTGCGGGCAGTCGCTGACCACTTCCAGAATCTCACCTTTTTTCAGCTGTGGCATCGCTTCGAGGGTGGCAACCGCCGGGTAAGGGCAGGGTTCACCCACCATGTCGAGGCGGTAATCGGGCGTGATGGTTTTCATGCTGGCTCCTTAACGGCAATGCGCGCGGCGCGTTTGAAAAAGTGTTTTTCCCACGCCACCATCAGCAGGAAAGCGGCAAGCAGCATGCCATAGGTCACCAGCAACCCGCCTAATGGGCCGAAGGTATTGAGCAGATTCACTTTGTCCCAACTTGTGGCGAGCGATGGCGCGAGCGCATCCCAGTAGTACGCCAGCAGGGTTGAGCCAATCACGTTGCCCAGTCCCACCCACCAGTAATGCACCTGACCTTCAACGGCGCGATACATCCAGCCCGTTTCGCAGCCTCCGGCCAGCACAATACCAAAGCCAAACAGCAAACCGCCGAGCACGGCGTTCGGACCCGCCCACATGATTTTGGCTTCAACGCCCAGCTGCACATAGCTGAAAATACCGATCGCGCTGGCGGCCATACCGAAGACGATGGCTTTTGCCATGTGCGTGCGGCCAGTGATCCACATATCGCGGAAGGCCGAGGTGAAGCAGATCTGTGCGCGTTCAATCAGTAAGCCAAACCCGACGCCGAACAGCATCGCCAGCCCCAGTTTCGGCTGATTCATGGCGGTGAACAGCGCCCAGCCAATCATACCGACAAACACCAG
The DNA here is from genome assembly GCA_963521185.1 of uncultured Enterobacter sp. Classification (GTDB taxonomy): domain Bacteria; phylum Pseudomonadota; class Gammaproteobacteria; order Enterobacterales; family Enterobacteriaceae; genus Enterobacter_D. The sequence continues at coordinate 307,122 of CAUQTV010000001.1, forward strand.
CATGCCGAGACGAAAACGGCGGCGCGCCTGATCCGGCTTTTGCGTCAGCGGCGACGCGCTGGAGACCTTTTGCATTTTGACCGGAATACGGAACAGCGGCAGCAGGGTGAATTTTGCGCCAAACCAGGTGCCGACCGCCGTTGCCAGGGCAAAGAACCAGGCGTGCAGCGAGAACTGGGGAATGCCGGTGAAAAACGCGGCCAGGTTACAGCCCATCGCCAGACGTGCGCCAAACCCGGCGATAATGCCGCCTGCGATGGCCTGGAGTATGCGGATGCGGTTACGCGGAAAACGCAGCTTGACGTTGTTTGCCCACAGCGCGGCGGCGAAACAGCCGCCGAACATACCGATGATCATCATGCCGTCGATGCGGGTCAGCGGGGTGCCTTCAAGGTGGATAAGCTTGTAGTAGCCCCACTCTTCAGCATGGACGCCCATCAGTTGCAGAAGTTGCCCACCCCAGCGGGTGAACTCCCCGGTAACGGCCCAGAAGGTGCCGGTAATACCGAAGTAATAGGTGGAGAGAATACCGGCGGCAATAACCGCAGGTGCAGGTGCCCAGAATTTAATTAACCAGGCCTGTTTGAAGTGGTGCCATGACATGTTGTTCGCCTCTGAACTCAGAAGGGTCTATCGATGAAAATGAACCGCGATGGTACACCGACGCGCGTTTTTGCACAGTCCAAAACGTCCAAATCATGGCGAAGATCAAGTTCACTGTGCGCTGGCGAAACGCTGGCAGGCTTAACGCTTTAATGCCACAATATTTTTTTGCTTCATACGCAGGACAGAAGATGAAAAAAGTAGCAATCCTTGGCGCACTGCTGGCCCTTACAGGCTGCGCGCAGATTGAAAATTATCAGGATGTGGTCAAGCATCCGGCCCCGGCGTCGCTGGCAGGGTACTGGCAGTCGGTGGGGCCGCAAAGCAACCTGGTCAGCCCGGAAGCCATCGCCAGCCTGATCGTTACCCCCGAAGGTGACACGCTGGACTGCCGCCAGTGGCAGCGCGTGATTGCGGTGCCGGGCAAGCTGACGCTGCGTGGGGATGAGTTTAACAACGTGACAAATAAGCTTGAGGTGTATGACATTGCCCGTGACGGCAGCCTGCTGGATTACGCGGGCATGACGCTCAAGCGCGTTGATCGTCCGACCGAAGCGTGCGCGGACGCGCTGGCGAAAAATCCGCTGCCCACCCCTTTACCCTGATGAACAGGCGCGCTGAAAGCATTTTCCCACTCAGCGCGCTTCCCATTACAGTACGTCTTCCAGCACCCAAATACTGACGCTGCCGCCGTTGCAGGTAAAGGTCCCTTCGCCGCTTTCGTCGGTGGTGACCGTCTCTTCGCGGTTGCCGAGAAAATCCCGCCACTGCTTGTTGCCGTAGTTTTCGCCGAGCGCCACGGTTTTTTCACCGTCGTCACCGTTGGACAGCACCACCACACAGCCGGGATCGTCGTCGGTGCCGCTGCGGCTAAAGGCGATGCAGTTAGGGTGATCGAACCACAAGGTTTGCACGCCGTGGGCGAATCGCTGCCGCGCCAGGATGAGCTGGTCGAGCTGTTCAATCACCGGCATGTCGATGTGATAGGTCTCGCCGTCGCCACCGGTGTCGTCATAGCTCGCGCCAAAGAGATCCGGATAAAAGACGCAGGGTACGCCGTTTTCACGCAGCAGGATCAGCGCGTAGGCCAGCGGTTTAAACCAGGCTTCCACCGGCGCTTCCAGCGCCTGTAACGGCTGGGTGTCATGGTTGGCGACCAGCGTCACGGCATGAAACGGATCGGCTTCCACCAGCGTGCCAGTGAAGATTTGGGTCATGTCGTAGTCGCGGCCTTGCAGCGAGGCTTCGTGGAATTTCATGTGCAGCGGTGCGTCAAAGAGCATGGTTTTGCCTTCGACCTGCTCAATGTAGTGCTGAAGCTTATCCACCTCGTGGGACCAGTATTCCGCGACGACAAACAGCGGATCGGGGGCGACTTCCTGCACGTGCTCAATCCACTCTTTATAGAACCACGCCGGAATATGTTTTACCGCATCGAGACGAAAGCCCTGGCACTGCGTCTGTTCCATCACCCAGCGCGCCCAGTATTTGATCTCTTCGGTCACCGCATGATTGCGAAAATCGATGTTCTCGCCCATCAGGTAATCGAAGTTGCCCAACTCATCATCAACCTGATCGTTCCAGCCGTCGCCGGTGTAATCATTGATGATTTTGAACACGCCGTCTTCGGTTGGGTTTTCAATATGATCGATGCCGCTAAAGCATTTGTAATCCCAAATGAATTTGGAGTACTGGCCCGCGCGGGCAGGGAAGGTGTAGCGCGTCCAGGCTTCGCATTCAATCACCTCGTCGTCGATCTGCGTGCGATCCTGCTCGTTTACACGGTTAACGCGGATCGCCTCTTTTTCATCGGCCCCCATTTTGTGGTTGACCACCACGTCGAGCAGCACAGCGACCTGGTTTTCGCGCAGTGCGGCAATGGCGGCCAACAGCTGGGCTTTATCGCCGTACTTGGTCGCCACCGATCCTTTTTGATCAAACTCGCCAAGGTCGAAAAGATCGTAGCTGTCATACCCCACAGAGTAGCCGCCGGTGGCTGCTTTATACGCTGGAGGAAGCCAGACCATATTGATACCGATGTCATTGAAACCCGACGCGCGTTCGGCCAGCTCCGGCCAGAGTTTTCCGCCGTCAGGGTAATACCAGTGAAAGCATTGCAATAAGGTGGGGTTTTTCATCTTCCATGCTCCAGATTGGGGACAATCGAAGTATGGTTGAAATACGGAAAGGAAGCGGGTGAGGGGAGTAAATTATTCACCCGCGACCGGTAAGCGACGCTTAAAGCTCGCTTGGATAGAGAATATTGCCAGAGAGACGTCCATATGTTGAATTCAGGTTATGTTGTCGGGATGTTTGTCCAACCAGAGTTCGCAGCTCTTCCATACGCTGATGCAATAACGTTTTTAATTCGAGCTCATTGTCCAGAATCTGTTTCAGAAGCGGACGAACTTGCGCCTGAACGGCAGGCGCAATGTCACTCGAATCCTGAAATTGAGTCAGTTTTTCCACCGCAGTGATGTAGCCCAACTCGTGCTGTATCAGGTCGTCCCAGCGGCCATCTTTAGCAAGATTGAGCATGGTGCAACTGGTGATGAGCAGCTGTTGATAGTGGTGGAGCAACCCAATATTGGCTTCCATTAGTATGTATCCCGCGCATTTTGATTGTTGGGGCCAATTTCTTTCCAGGCGTCCGCGATGTTGTTTAACAGCATCGCTACTTCTTCAATGGCGGAGAGGTCATTGTGCAAATTGGCCTGTAAAAGACGCCTTGTCATGTAGTCGTAAAGACCGTCCAGGTTTCCGGCGAGCTCACCACCGACATCGTGGTTGAGTCCCGCGCGCAAACCGTTAGTGATTAAATTGATTGCATGCGACAGCGCCTTTCCTTTACCGGGAATGTCTCCCTGCTCCATCAGGATGGCGGCTTTTTTCATGGCGCTCAACGCGCCGTCAAAAAGCAACACCACGAGTTGATGAGGGCTGGCGCTTAGGACGGCGCTTTCGACGCCGACCTGTGCATAAGCCTGAATTCCCGATTTCGTATACATGTAAACCTCAACGAATGGACGATTAACTGTTCATTGCATCAAACTGCTGGGTCAGATAGCTCGCCGTGGAATCCAGCGAAGAGATCAGCGTACTCAGCGATGTAAATTGTGCTTTATACCGCGCCATGGTGGCGGTGATTTGCGTATTCACACTGTCGTATTTATCCGACAGGCGTTTTAATGTCGCGTTAATCCCGTCGGTCGCATTCTGCAAAGTACCGTCGGTACCCAGAATGTCGTCCAGCAGGTTATCGGTCTGCGTGGCGAAACCGGTGGTTTTACCGTCGCCAGACAGGAAAGAGACCACGTCAGCGGAACTCTCGGTCAGCGCTTTTTCAAGCTTGGTGCTGTCCACGGTCAGCTTGCCGTTCAAATCCTGCGTCACGCCGATCTGCGAAAGCATTGACAGGGTGCCTCCGCTGGACTGCGAGGTAGAGAGCATGGAGCGCAGACGCGTCTGGATATTGCGCAGTGTGCCGTCACCCAGCAGATCGCCGTTCGAGGTGCTCTGGCTATCGCTGCCCTGATCCACCGACGTGTATTTAGTCTGGTTGGTGATCGTGGTTTGCAGCGAGTTATACGCATCCACAAACGCCTGGATCGCCGTGGTCATCGGCTCGGTATCTTTCGCCACGGTTAACGTTTCCGGGCTGCCGGTATTGGTTTTCGTCAGCGTCAGCGTCACGCCTTCCGGCGCATCGGTGATGGTGTTGCTGCTGCGGGTGATTTCAATGTTATTGATCTTCACTTTGGCGTCAGCGGCAGCGACCTGCTGCGTCATGTTGCCCGTGGAAGAACTTGAATCGTAACTGATGTACTTCGCCAGCTCTGTATCATCAGTGGTGATTGTCATGGCGTTTGCGGTGCCGCTGTCGCGAGACGTCAATGACAGGTAATAGCTGTTATCGTCCGCCTTGATGATACTGGCGGTCACGCTGCCTTGCTTGGCGTTAATCGCGTCACGAACATCAGCGAGGCTGGTTTTATCCGCCGCCAGCGTTACCGTCAGCGGTGTGGTTTGACCCGTCTGCGCGATGGTAATGGTGCGTGACGTCAGGCTGCTGTCACCCAAATCAGTGTCTTTGCTTGCCACCTTCGGGCTTAACAGTGATTGTGACGCGGCAAGCGCGGTCACTTCCACGGAATAGGTACCCGCCGTTGCGTCATTCGCCAGTTTCGCGCTAAACGCACTGTTGGTACTGGTAACCTTTGCCGCCGCAATAGATGACGTATCTTTCAGTGCCGCCGCTGCCGTTTGCAGCTTCGTCAGCGAAGTCTGAACCACACCCCACGCCGTCAGCTTCGCCTTGTAAGACGTCTGTTGCGTGGTGATAGGGGTAAGCCTTGATTGTTCGGAAGATTCTAATCCATCGTACAATGTGCTCAAGGTCGAACTCATACTGGTGCCAGCACCGAGCGAACTAATTGTTGCCATATATTCATCCTTCAATTTGTGACAATCACTGGATGTTCTATCGGCAGCGATAGCGAAAAGATTAGAGTCTTTTAAAAAAAACAATGGCGAAATAAAGCGCGAGAATACGGGGCAGTTTGCGCCTTTAAAAAAAAGATTTTTTCCCTAAAGGTTGATTCGCGGCGGTCGATAATTGGATTAACGGTGAGAAAGCCGTAGGCAGTTGCCTGAATCTGATAACTTTTTTATAGGAATTTCATCATGGCTGTTATTAATACTAACACCCTGTCGCTGACCACTCAGAATAATCTGACTAAATCTCAGTCTTCTCTGGGTACTGCGATCGAGCGCCTCTCTTCCGGTCTGCGCATTAACAGCGCAAAAGATGACGCGGCAGGCCAGGCAATTGCTAACCGCTTTACGTCCAACATCAACGGCCTGACCGTTGCGTCCCGTAACGCGAACGACGGCATCTCCCTGTCTCAGACCGCTGAAGGCGCGCTGAGCGAGATCAACAACAACTTGCAGCGTATCCGTGACCTGACCGTTCAGGCGCAGAACAGCTCTAACTCTGCATCTGACATCGACTCCATCCAGGCTGAAGTTAACCAGCGTATGGAAGAAGTTAACCGCGTAACCACGCAGACCGACTTCAACGGCATCAAAGTGCTGAACACCGGTTCCGGCTCCAGCAGCTACAGCTTCCAGGTGGGTTCTAAAGACAGCGAAACCATCTCTATCAGCATGAGCAGCAGCAACGACTACAACCTGTTCAACACCGCGGGCGCATCTGGCGCAACCGGCGGCATGGTGAACGGGACGGCACGTTCTACTTCTGCGGAAGGCTTCGACGTGCTGAGCGGCACCGTCGTGACCGGCGCATCCGGCGGCACCACCGACGGCGGCCCGCTGGCTGACATCGATGCGGCGATCAAAGCGGTAGACAGCCAGCGTTCACTGCTGGGTGCGTCGCAGAACCGTTTCGAATCCACCATCACCAACCTGAGCAACACCGTGAGCAACCTGACGTCTGCCCGCAGCCGTATTCAGGACTCCGATTATGCGACGGAAGTGTCGAACATGTCCCGTGCGCAGATCCTGCAACAGGCCGGTTCGTCGGTACTGGCCCAGGCCAACCAGGTTCCGCAGACCATGCTGTCCCTGCTGCGTTAATTTGCAGAATAGTCTTAAAAAAGCGTCGCTTAGCGGCGCTTTTTTTATGGGCGCGACCTCAGAAAAAAATCGAAAATTGCAAAAAAGAGGTAAAGTCTGCGCAGGAGACGTCGATAACAAGTCATGACGGTGATAAAGCCGCTGGCAATAGCCGGAATCAACTCTCTTTATGAAGGATATCTATCATGGCAGTGATTAACACTAACACCCTGTCGTTGACCACTCAGAACAACCTGACTAAATCTCAGTCTTCTCTGGGTACCGCGATTGAGCGTCTGTCTTCCGGTCTGCGCATTAACAGCGCAAAAGATGACGCGGCAGGCCAGGCAATTGCTAACCGCTTTACGTCCAACATCAACGGCCTGACCGTTGCGTCCCGTAACGCGAACGACGGCATCTCCCTGTCTCAGACCGCTGAAGGCGCGCTGAGCGAGATCAACAACAACTTGCAGCGTATCCGTGACCTGACCGTTCAGGCGCAGAACAGCTCTAACTCTGCATCTGACATCGACTCCATCCAGGCTGAAGTTAACCAGCGTATGGAAGAAGTTAACCGCGTAACCACGCAGACCGACTTCAACGGCATCAAAGTACTGAACACCGGTTCCGGCTCCAGCAGCTACAGCTTCCAGGTTGGCGCGAAAGACAGCGAAACCATCGCCATCACCATGGACAGCAGCAACGATTACAACCTGTACAACGCGACAGGCGCAACCGCCGTGACCACCGGCCAGACCATCAATGGCAACAAGCGTACCACCTCAGCTGAAGGTTTTGACGTCATCAGCGGTACCGTGAACTCTGGCGGTGTGACCAACGGTAGCCCGCTGGCAGACATCGATGAAGCGATCAAAGCGGTAGACAGCCAGCGTTCACTGCTGGGTGCGTCTCAGAACCGTTTCGAATCCACCATCACCAACCTGAGCAACACCGTGAGCAACCTGACGTCTGCCCGCAGCCGTATTCAGGACTCCGATTATGCGACGGAAGTGTCGAACATGTCCCGTGCGCAGATCCTGCAACAGGCCGGTTCGTCGGTACTGGCCCAGGCCAACCAGGTTCCGCAGACCATGCTGTCCCTGCTGCGTTAATACGCAAAATCCGTTTACAAAAAGCGCCGTATTTACGGCGCTTTTTTATTGGTGCCGTCTTATTGCGCGGCAACACAGAAAAGAACGCGATCGGGGAAAAAGTCGTAAAGAAATCGGATAGCACGTCGATAACTATTATGACAGTGGTGAAGCCGCTGACCCGTAGCATGAACTGACGTCCATTATTGAAGGATATATACCATGGCAGTGATTAACACTAACACCCTGTCGTTGACCACTCAGAACAACCTGACTAAATCTCAGTCTTCTCTGGGTACCGCGATTGAGCGTCTGTCTTCCGGTCTGCGCATTAACAGCGCAAAAGATGACGCGGCAGGCCAGGCAATTGCTAACCGCTTTACGTCCAACATCAACGGCCTGACCGTTGCGTCCCGTAACGCGAACGACGGCATCTCCCTGTCTCAGACCGCTGAAGGCGCGCTGAGCGAGATCAACAACAACTTGCAGCGTATCCGTGACCTGACCGTTCAGGCGCAGAACAGCTCTAACTCTGCATCTGACATCGACTCCATCCAGGCTGAAGTTAACCAGCGTATGGAAGAAGTTAACCGCGTAACCACGCAGACCGACTTCAACGGCATCAAAGTGCTGAACACCGGTTCCGGCTCCAGCAGCTACAGCTTCCAGGTGGGTTCTAAAGACAGCGAAACCATCTCTATCAGCATGAGCAGCAGCAACGACTACAACCTGTTCAACACCGCGGGCGCATCTGGCGCAACCGGCGGCATGGTGAACGGGACGGCACGTTCTACTTCTGCGGAAGGCTTCGACGTGCTGAGCGGCACCGTCGTGACCGGCGCATCCGGCGGCACCACCGACGGCGGCCCGCTGGCTGACATCGATGCGGCGATCAAAGCGGTAGACAGCCAGCGTTCACTGCTGGGTGCGTCGCAGAACCGTTTCGAATCCACCATCACCAACCTGAGCAACACCGTGAGCAACCTGACGTCTGCCCGCAGCCGTATTCAGGACTCCGATTATGCGACGGAAGTGTCGAACATGTCCCGTGCGCAGATCCTGCAACAGGCCGGTTCGTCGGTACTGGCCCAGGCCAACCAGGTTCCGCAGACCATGCTGTCCCTGCTGCGTTAATACGCAAACGCATGTCGAGAAAGCGCCGAATTATCGGCGCTTTTTTTTATGGCTCGCCGCCTGATTTGGTTTAAAAAGCGTACAGAAGAAAACCAAAAAATAATCATAAAGAAATCGGATAGCACGTCGATAACTATTATGACGGTGGTGAAGCCGCTGGCCCAATAGTGAATTAACTTCTTAAAGGATAAATATCATGGCAGTGATTAATACTAACACCCTGTCGTTGACCACTCAGAACAACCTGACTAAATCTCAGTCTTCTCTGGGTACCGCGATTGAGCGTCTGTCTTCCGGTCTGCGCATTAACAGCGCAAAAGATGACGCGGCAGGCCAGGCAATTGCTAACCGCTTTACGTCCAACATCAACGGCCTGACCGTTGCGTCCCGTAACGCGAACGACGGCATCTCCCTGTCTCAGACCGCTGAAGGCGCGCTGAGCGAGATCAACAACAACTTGCAGCGTATCCGTGACCTGACCGTTCAGGCGCAGAACAGCTCTAACTCTGCATCTGACATCGACTCCATCCAGGCTGAAGTTAACCAGCGTATGGAAGAAGTTAACCGCGTAACCACGCAGACCGACTTCAACGGCATCAAAGTGCTGAACACCGGTTCCGGCTCCAGCAGCTACAGCTTCCAGGTGGGTTCTAAAGACAGCGAAACCATCGCTATCAGCATGGACAGCAGCAACGATTACAACCTGTACAACGCGACAGGCGCAACCGCTGTGACCACCGGTCAGACCATCAACGGCAACAAGCGTAGCACCTCAGCTGAAGGTTTTGACGTCATCAGCGGTACCGTGAACGCCACCGGCGGCACCAACGGTAGCCCGCTGGCAGACATCGATGAAGCGATCAAAGCGGTAGACAGCCAGCGTTCACTGCTGGGTGCGTCTCAGAACCGTTTCGAATCCACCATCACCAACCTGAGCAACACCGTGAGCAACCTGACGTCTGCCCGCAGCCGTATTCAGGACTCCGATTATGCGACGGAAGTGTCGAACATGTCCCGTGCGCAGATCCTGCAACAGGCCGGTTCGTCGGTACTGGCCCAGGCCAACCAGGTACCGCAGACCATGCTGTCCCTGCTGCGTTAATCTCGCCGATTACGCAAAGCGAAAAAAGGCATCTTCGGATGCCTTTTTTTACGATCAATCGCCGGATTTAAGCCCTTTTCCGCAATCTGTTTTTTCCCTCGTTTAGCCTGCTTTCCCGCACAATATCGTATAACCACTCGTTCGCCTTGTGCAGGCGAAGACGACCTGTATCGCGATGTTGAGGATGACAGATGCAAAGTTTATTAATCAGCGTTGATAAGTTCGACGCCTTTTCCGCCCATGCGACCGAGATTATCGACATTGTTGATACCGTGCTGGCATCGGGCTGGCAGGTCTGCCTCATCACCACCGACGCGGGCAAAGCGCTGAGCGCCGAAATCGCACGCCTCACGGCGACCGGGCGTTTTAACCTCATCACCGACGCGCAGGGCGAACTGGCTGAACGCTATGACGCTATCTGGATCTACCGCGGCTTTTTTTGCGAGAAAATGCTCGACGCCGTGGAGGCCCAGCGCCTTGCCGGGCCGATGATCTTCCGCCACTTTAGCGATTACAACGACCTCTACCTTCCATATGGCGCGCAGCTTGAGAATCAGTTCGCCGCGCTGACGCTGGGACTTTCGCCGCGCAGTCAGGAGATCATTCTGCAAACCGGCGTGGACAGCGAACAGTTCCAACTGCTGCCGTGGTCGGTGCCGGCGAATTTTATTGACTACACACCGGGTGCTCCCGCGCCGGCGCTTAAGCGCGTGCTCTATGTTTCGCCGAAAATGTCTGCCGAAATGTATGAAATCCAGCAGCGGGCCACCGAGGCGGGGATCGCCCTGGAGTGGCTGGATCAAACCCAGCAGATCGCAAAAATCGACCCCGACTGGCTGGCAACCTACGATGTGGTGATCGGCAACGAAGAGATCGTGCCGAAAGCGCTCTGTCTGGGTATTCCCCTGTTTCTGGTCAATGAAGGCTACGTTGAAGGCTACCTCGGTGAGGACAATCTCGCCCGCCACGAGCGCGATCATTTCTGTGCGTTAACGCTGCGCAACTGCCCGGACGCGGATGAGTGGATCGAGATGCTGAAAAGCGGCTACGAGAGCGCGGTCAACTGGACGCGAGCGCAGCGCGAAACCTTCATAGATCGCTGGAGTCTGCCGCGTGCGCTTTTGCCGATCCTCACCGGCCCGCTGGCGGATAAACCCCGCACGCTGGATGAAAAAAACCGCTATGCCCTCAGTTTTCACAGCAAAGCGGTGCTGTTAGCCCAGCAATCCTCCGAATATTCCATGTCGCGCTGGCTGGCGGACAGGCAGGTGAGCGACGCGCGGCGTGAAGCGCTGCAAAGCTTCGTTCGCAGCTATCCGCAGAAGGGCAGTATTGGTGTGGTGATCGTCAATGACCGCAACGATCCCGCCGCCTGCGAGCGCACGCTGGCCTCGGTAAATGCCCAGTCGCTGGCCCCGGTCAGCACCGATACCCTCGACGGCGGTGAAACCTTTGTTCCCGCCTTCAATGCGCTGTTAGCCGCGCGCACGGCGGACGCGATGCTGGTGATCCCCGCCGGCTTTAAGCTGCTGGATGACGCACTGCTGCGCTTTGCGGAGCAGCGACTGAATCAGCAAAACGCCTGGTTGTTCTACGGTGACGAAATGACCCGTGGAGAAAATGGCGAACCCAACATCACGCTGCGCCCGGCGGTCAATATTGATCTGCTGCGCGGCGTGCCCTACGTCGGCCAGGTGCTGCTGTTTACCCGCGATATCGCCCTACAGGCCGGGGGACTGGATGCCCGTTACCCGCATGCCCCGCTGATCGATTTACTGTGGCGCTTTGTCGAAGCCCAGGGGACCAGCGCGCTGGGCCATGTGCCGGACGTGCTGGTAGAGAGTCCCTGGTTACCGTCGCGCTGGATTGAGGATGAGGCCGTGCAGCAGGAGTGCCAGCACATGCTCATCGCCCATTTGCAGCGTCTGGGGATCAACGCCACGCTGGAAGAGGGGCTGTCGCCGACGCTTAAACGCGTGCGTTACCACTGGGACGCGACGCCGCTGGTGTCGATCATCATCCCGACCCGCGACCGCTTTGCGCTGCTCAAGCGCTGTATTGAAAGCCTGATGGAAAAAACGCGTTATCAGCAGTATGAAGTGCTGATTGTGGATAACCAGTCGGTGGAAGAGGACGCCTGCCGCTTCCTGAACGATCTGGCCGATCTCAATATCAGTCAGGTGCGTATCTTACGCTACGACGCCCCGTTCAACTTTGCCGAAATCAACAACGCCGCCGCCCAGCAGGCGCGGGGTGATGTGCTGCTGTTTTTAAATAATGACTGTGAAATCATCGACGGCGGCTGGCTGGATGCGCTGCTTGAACACGCGCTGCGCCCGGAAGTGGGCGTGGTCGGCGCGCGCCTCGAATACCACGACGGACGCATTCAGCACGGCGGCTATCTGGTGGGCGTTCAGCACGGCGTGGAAGTGGCATTTGACGGTGCCGATGGTCAGAGCAACGGCTTCCAGAGCTACCTCAAAACCCCGCGTAATCTGGCGGCGGTGAGCGCCTCATGCATGATGGTGCGCAAAGACGTTTTCTTCTCGCTCAATGGTTTTACCCAGGAAAGCTACCCGCTCTATTTTGCCGATGTCGATTTTGGCCTGCGCGCACAGCAGCAGGGCTATCTTAATGTCTGGACGCCCCATGCCCGCGTGAAACACATGGGCGGCGCGACGCGTCTGATGGGCGAAATCTTCAGGGTACAGGAGCGGCCGGTGCTGGAGAACTTCGAAACGCTGCGCCGTCAGTGGAAGAAAGGGCTGTTAGCCGATCCCTCTTATCACCCGCTGATGCAGAAAATGGGCAAAGCCTTCACCCTGAGCGACAGCACGGCCCGTTTCCGTCAGCCGCTGCCGGGGCGTCCGCTGCCGGTGGTGCTGGCACATCACATTAACTGGCAGGGCGGCGGACACCACCGCGTGATGCAGCCCTATAAAGCGCTGGAGCGCAATTTGCTGGTTGAAGGCGGCCTGACCAATTCGATCCCTGGACTGATGGAAGCGGCGCAGATGCAGCCCGATGTGATCCTGCTGGAGCTGGTCACCGGCAGCCGCTTCCCGGAGATCATTCGCCAGCTACGCAACGTCAGCGACGCAAAAATCGTGCTGGAGTATGACGATTACCTGCTCAACGTGCCGCTTAAAAACGGCACGCGTCAGCACTTCCCGCAGCGGATGCTGAAAAGCTTCCGCAAAGTGATGGACAGCGCCGACTGGGTGGTGGTTTCCACCGCACCGCTGGCGGAGGCCTACAGCCGTTTCCATCACGATATTCGCATCGCGCAGAACCGTCTTGCCCCGGATCAATGGGCGCATTTGCGCAGTGAGCGGGGCGCGGGTAAGAAAATTCGTGTCGGCTGGGCGGGCGGCAGTTCGCACGCGGGCGATCTGGAGATCCTGCTGCCGCTGATTAAAGCCCTGGAAGGCCAGGTGGAGTGGGTGTTTATGGGGATGAAGCCGCGCAATGTGCGCTGTGAATTCCATCCGGGGGTGCCGTTTGAGATGTACCCGGAAAAACTCGCCAGCCTGAACCTTGACCTGGCGCTGGTGCCGCTGGAGATCAACCAGTTTAACGAATGTAAAAGTAACCTGCGACTGTTAGAGATCGGTACCTGCGGCGTACCGATCATCGCCACCGATTTGATTCCGTACCGCTGCGGGCTGCCGGTGACGCTGGTGGAAAACCGCTTCAAGGACTGGATGGCGGCGATTCAGGCTCACATTAATGATGTGAACTGGCGTGAAGCGCAGGGGGATGCGCTGCGCGAAGCGGTGCTGCAAAACTGGTATCTGCGCGATGCGGGGCTGGATGACTGGCGTCAGGGCTGGGTACCGGCGGGGAAATAATCCCCGTCGATAACACAGAGAAACCGGATAAGAGGGTTATCCGGTTTTTTTTCGCCGTTAATCCGGTAGCCAGATCTGCATTTGCGTCAGCAGGTTGTCACCGAGCAGCATGCCGTGCTGGTAAACCTGCGCCCTGAGTGTGTAGCCCGCCGCGCGGTTGGCGTCGGCATCGCGTAGGTGCATCTCGATGGCGTCGCGCCAGCTTTTTGCCCGGTTTTCAACGCGGGTGGCGTGGAAATCGTTGCGCAGGCTTGCGATATCGCTGCAAATCACCGGCACGCCGCAGGCGCCAAATTCCAGCAGCCGTGAGGCGTTCATGGTGCGGTTCCAGGCGTTGTCCGCCAGCGGCAGGACCGCCAGATCAAGATTAAGCGAGGCCAGCTTCTGCGCGTGCCACTCCGGGCGCACCGCCGCATGGTATTCCGCGACAGAGGAACGCAGTGACGGCGGGCAGTAGCCGAGGAACACCCAGTCTACGCTGTCAGCCAACTGACTAATCACTTTGTGGATCACTTCCAGATCGCTATTCGCCCAGGCAGCGCCGACCCAACCCACGCGCGGTTTTTTACCCACGCCACGCAGGCTGGTCAAATCCGCCCACAGATGCGGCGACAGGCACGTCGGCATGACGCGGATATCGTGATGCAGTCCGGCGCAGCTTTCCGCCATCGCCTCGCTGGCGACCACCAGCCGGTCAGCCTGTTCGAGCATGGCGCGCAGGGCGGTTGAGATATCCGCCGGGAATTTTTCCCGCGTGGGATGCTGAGCGGGCATGGCGGGCAGAAATTCGTCGAGGTCGAAGATCGTAAACGTGGGCAAAATTTTACGCAGTCGCGCAATCCACTCGGTGGCGAACGGCGAAATTTGCTGCTGCAAAATGAGCGATGTCGGCGCATAGCGCGCCACTTCGGCGTAGGAAATCGCACCGTTATTGATTTGCACATCCGCCAGTCCGGCATCGCGCAGACCTTCCAGCGGCCAGCGTAAACGCTGCTGGCCCGCGTGATGGCTTGGCAACGGGAAGGCCATCAGGGCAGGCAACGGCTTCCAGTGCAGCGGTTGCCAGCTGTTCTGATTGCTTAAAGCCAGCTGGAAGCCCGCATCGTCAAGGCTCAGATTCGGGTTATACGCCGGATCGTTAGCAATCAGCGGCAGCCATTTTTGGTACATAGCGTCCTGCTCGCCCATAAAACGCTGGCGTTTTTTCTCAGCGGTGGCTTTATCGACTTTATTCTGGCTCACGCTGCCTTCGTGCATCACGACCGCATGCGGCGTCCACACGCTCAGGTAGCCCGCTTCACGGACCTTCAGGCACAGATCGACGTCGTTATACGAGACTTTGAACTGCTCTTCATCCAGCCCGCCCACCTGCTCATACACCGATTTGCGGATCAGCAGACAGGCGGCGGTCACCACGTTGTAGTTCTGATCCAGCAGCAGGCGATTCATAAAGCCGGCGCGGGTATTTTCGCTGCCAATAAACGGATGGTCGGCAGGGCCGCGCAGGCCCAGCACCACGCCCGCATGCTGAATTTTGCCGGTGGGGTAGAGCAGCTTCGCTCCGACAACGCCCACTTCCGGGCGCTGGCCGTGGTTGAGCAGATGGTCAAGCCAGTCGCCGCTCAGGGTGGCGGTGTCGTTGTTGAGGAGCACCAGATACTCGCCGCGCGCTTCCCGGGCCGCCATGTTGTTGATCGCCGAATAGTTAAACGGGTGCGGGTAGCGCAACACGCGAATACGCTCGGGATCGATGGCGGAAATGCCCTCCAGCCACTGCAAGGCTTCAGGGGTTTCACTGTTGTTATCGACAATCAGCAGCTCATAGTTGCGATAGCGCGTCTGCTCCAGCAGGGAGGTGACGCAGGTAATCAGGATCTGAATCTGATCTTTCGTTGGAATGATGATCGACACCAGCGGCTGCTGCTCATGATGATAGCGCAGCGCATACAGGCCCGGCTGCGGGGCTTCTACGGTACCGCGCGGGTAGCCGCGGTTATGCAGGTGGCGCGTCAGGATGGCCACTTCTTCCGGCTGGGTGGCTAACGTTTGCGGATGGCCCATCACAAAGGGTTCAGGCAGATGTCCGGCAAAGCCAATGCCTTTTTGCTCGATCAACCGGACGATGTAATCGAACTGCCAGGCCTGTTGGCACGCCGGATCAAAGCCGCCCAGCGCCAGCAGCGTGTCGGTGCGGAAAATCCAGTGGCGCGCCATTTCGGTAGGGTAGCTGAGCAGCAGATCGAGGTTAAAGTCCGGACGCATGGCGGCGGAGACAATCTTGCCATTCATTTGATGGAACTCATCGCCGTACAGCGCGTCGCAACCGGCTGCGCCATCCAGCGCCAGGTCAAACATCAGCATGCCGCTGTGGATCAGCGTTTCGCCCGCATCGACGAACATCACCCAGTCGCAGGCATGGGTGGCGAGATGCGCATGTATGGCGATAACGGGCGCAGTGGCGTCAATCACCACCGGATCCAGCGTCAGGCCGTAACCCGCATACTTTTGCACACTGTGCAGCGTTGCCGCCACCGCTTCAGGGGTATTCCCGCGTTGCAGGATAAACAGCGTCAGCGTCTGGTGAATGCTGCGCGCCAGCTGATAAGCCTCTGCAAGCGGGCGCTGGGCAGGCAATAAGCGGCGTTCATCCAGCCAGCGATGGATAGAGTCGCTGTAGAATTTTTGCGCCGATAAGTGCACGGAATCGGTTAACGCCGAAAGCAGGTTCTCCTTGCGGAAGTTCTCCTTGTCATGCATAGGGGCGACGTTAACAAACTGGTTGGACTCTGCATCGCCCGCATACCAGCCAAGCTCTCTGATCAGCTGCGGCAGACGGGCGTAGGTTTTCGCCACTTCTCCGCTGTATTTTTCCAGGTGAACATACTGGCTGCTTTGATTTTCTGAAACGCGGAAGGCGGCCAGCGGTTCGGCCACAAAGGCCAGGTTACCCAGATGGAGTAGCTTGAGAAACAGCGTCATATCGGTCAGAAAGTAGAGATGCTCACCTTTTAATTTAAATAATTCATCGCCAAAGGAGAGCAGATCGTCCCGGTAACACAGTACGGCGCTGGGTTCGCCAATAAAGTTAACATTATGGTCGGTGAAAAATTTGACCACGTCCGGTCCATGCAAAATGGCATCACCGGTAAAGGGATAGGCGGTCGCCAGAATATCCACCAGCGGTTTGCCGTGAACGTCAATTCGTGTGCGCCGTGACGAAGCCATACGGTTTTGCGGCGAGGACTCCAGGGCGGCAATCAGTCGGGTGATCGCGTGTTCATAGATGATATCGTCGTCGTAAAGAAATTTAACGTACTTCCCTTTGGCAAGCCGCACACCGGCCAGCACATTGCCTTCTTCCCACAAACGAATTTCATTTTTGGTGTAATAGATGGGGGTATCACTGCGTGACGCATAACGCTCGCAGATCAGCGAAATGGTGTCATCCTGGCTGTCATCGTGGATGATCACTTCGCAATTGGGCCAGCTTTGATTCAACGCGCTGGAGAGGGCTGTCTCGAAAAATTCGGGATTATAAGCAGGGATAACAATACTCACCAAAGCGCATTCGTTCATTTTTTTTCCGTTATGCCTGGGCTGTCGCGCTAATGCAGCGACAATCGATGTTGCAACTGTCTCTATGTTGCAAAGACGTCTATGTTGCAACTATGTCACAGCAACCGGCAGAGTCAGCCGTGAAATATCAGGGATTTTCGCGCTCTATTTCAGTGATAGCACCGGACGCGCTCGTCATCGCAGACCTAAATGGCACCGGAAATGCCTCTTGTTTGCCCGATCGATTCCCTAACCGCATCTGTAACATGATTTACATCTCTGGCTTGTTCAGGTTTATCTTATGGACAATAACATTTTTGTCACCAGCCCACTGTTGCCGCCTCTGGAAGAGTTTATTCCTTATCTGGAAAAGATTTGGCAGAACCGGATCCTCACCAATGGCGGGTCGTTCCATCAGGAACTGGAAGAAGCGCTGGCAAGCTATCTCGGCGTTAAATACGTTTGCCTGTTTGCCAATGGCACACTGGCATTACTGACCGCACTCCAGGCGCTGCGGGTAACGGGAGAGGTGATTACGACACCTTATTCCTTTGTTGCGACCTCGCATACGCTGTTATGGAATGGCCTGACGCCGGTTTTCGCGGATATCGATCCCCAGACGTACAATATCAATCCTGAACGTGTTGAAGAGCTGATCACACCGCTAACAACCGCGATTATGCCGGTGCATTGTTATGGCGTTCCCTGCGACGTAGACAAAATCCAGCAGGTGGCTGACGTTTACGGTCTGAAAGTGATTTACGATGCAGCGCATGCGTTTGGTGTTAAAAAAGATGGCGTCAGCGTGTTGAATCACGGTGACTTGTCGGTGCTGAGCTTCCACGCCACCAAAGTGTTTAACACTTTCGAAGGGGGAGCCATCATTTGCCATGATGCGCGCACCAAACAGCGTATCGATTATTTGAAAAACTTTGGTTTTGCCGGTGAAACGCGGGTTGTTGCACCGGGGATCAACGCGAAAATGAATGAGGTTGAGGCTGCGTTTGGGTTATTGCAACTTAAGCACATCGACCACGCATTAGCTGAGCGCCAGTCTCTTTACGCGCATTATCTGGAATTGCTTCAGGGTGTGGAAGGCGTGACCCTGTTGAATGTGCCCGACGATGTGACCTGGAATCATGCCTATTGCCCCATATTAATTGAACCTGAATTTGGGTTGAGTCGCGATGCGCTTTATGAGCGGATGAAAAATGACGGTATCCTCACGCGCCGCTATTTCTACCCGCTGATCAGCTCGTTCAGTATGTATCGGGGATTTCCTACCTCGTCGAAAGAGCATCTGCCTTTTGCGAACGAAATCGCCGACAAAGTCCTTTGTCTGCCGATCTATCCGGGTTTGTCGCGTGACGATCAGCAGCGAATCATCGATCTCGTGCGTCATGCCGCAGTACCTGCCGCCAATAATGTGGCGACAATCTCACGGGGTGTGGCATGAGTAATGCGCTGATCCTTGATGCGGGCTTTGCCTCATTGCCTTTGCAGCAGGCAGTCAAAGCGGCGGGGTTTACCACGCTGGTGTGCAGCGGTAAAACGCATGATGCGGGAATGAAATCGGCAGACCTCCCGCTGGTACAGAATTATGCGGATATTGACGCCGTTCTTGCGTTAGCCAGGCAGCATAACATTGTGGCGCTTCTACCCGGTGTGACCGACGTCTCCTACCTGACGGGAAGCCGTGTGGCCGCAGAGTTAGGCTTACCGGGTTTCGACACGCCTGAGATCAGTGACACGCTGTTCCTCAAAGATCGTTTTCGCCAGTGGGCCGGGCAAAAAGGCTATCCGATCCCGCGTGCCGCCAGTACCCCAGAGGCTGCGCGTGACTTACCCTGGCCTTTGCTGGTTAAGCCGGTTGATGCCTACAGCGGTATTGGCATTACGCGGGTGCAGGATCCGGCGGACCTTCCAACGGCCGTCGCTCTGGCGCAAAGCGCGTCCCAAAACGGTCAGTGCGTCATCGAAACCTTTTGTGAAGGGGCCTTATTTAGCCATTCAGCGTTCATACGTCATGGTGAAATTGTTGGCGAATTTTTCGTTGATGAGTTCTGTACTGTCTACCCCTGGCAGGTGAACAGTAGCTGTGTGAGTTTGTCGCTTTCCGAAGAGATGCGCGATCGCGTCAGCGAATGCATGCAAACGCTGGTGCGCGAACTTCAGCTTGTCGATGGTTTACTCCACACGCAGTTTATTGCCAACGCGCGAGATTTCTGGCTGATCGAATTGACACGCCGTTGCCCTGGCGATCTTTATTCCCGCTTAATCGAGCTGTCGACAGGTGCCGCGTACTGTGCTGGTTTCGTAGCGCCTTTTCTTGGCGGTGAAGCCTCATTTACCTCCCGCCGACCCGCTCATCGTCGCGCGATTGCCCGGCACACAATTTCCAGCGATGTGGAATCCCGCTTTGCGGGCTACCGCTTCGACGCTTTAGCGGCACGGATCATCGAAACGATCCCTCTTAAATTGCCCGGCGATCGCCTTATGCCTGCGCCGGGGGATCGCGCAGGGCTGGTCTTTGCGGAATTTGACCAGTTCGCTGAGCTTGCGCGAATGACCCCGCAGCTTAAAAACTATTTTTCTTTTACAACGACGTAAGGACCGGATTATGGCTAAGCCTTTGTCCCTCGGTTTCATCGGCGGTGGAATGAATTCCGCCATCGGCATGACGCATAAAATCGCCAGTCAGATGGACGGACATTTCCACCTGAAGGCCGGTTGTTTCAGCCGCGATGAGACTGTTAATCGGCAAACGGGTGCAGCATGGGGGCTTGATGCCAGCGCGATTTACAGCGATGCGTTGGCGTTACTGGAGCAAGAGCACAAGCAGCTTGATGCGATTGTGATCCTGACACCGACGCCGGCGCATCGCGATATTTTGCTGGCCTGCCTCGAATATTCGTTGCCCATTATCTGTGAGAAAGCCTTAGTCGCCACCGTCAGGGATGCCGCTGAAATTCAGCAGCGCGTTGACGAGGTGAAAAGTCCGCTGTATGTGACCTTTAACTATACGGGTTACCCCATGGTGCGAGAACTGCGTCAGCGCTTGCTGAGCGGTGGGTTAGGGCGCATTCAGCAGGTGATGGTTGAAATGCCGCAGGAAGGGTTTAGCCGCTGTCGTGATGATGGCAACGTTGCCTTACCCCAACCCTGGCGTCGGACTGACAGTGAGATCCCAACGGTTTCCTTAGATCTCGGCGTACATGTGCATCAGCTGGTGGAATTTTTGACCGACAAACAGGCCGTAGATGTTTATGCCGTCAACAGCACCTTTGCACGGGTGCCGAATGTTGTGGATACCGTGAACATCGTCTCGCGTTATACCGACGATATGGTCTGCAATTATTGGTATGGAAAAGCCGCGTTGGGTTACCGAAACGGTCTGCGTATCCGTATTTATGGCACCGAAGGCAGTGCTGAATGGCTGCAAATGGAGCCTGAGTATTTACGCATGGCGGATATTCACGGCAACGTCAGAATTGTTGATCGCACGGCAAGCGATAACACGGTCGCGAATCAGGATCGTTATTGTCGCTTTAAAGCGGGCCATCCCGCCGGTTTTATCGAAGCCTTTGCCAATTACTATTCTGATATCGCGGCGGCATTGCGCGGTGAAGATAGCGGTTATGCCATTGGTTCTGACACTGCACTTGAGGGATTGAAATTCCTTGAAAGTGCGAACAAAAGCGCGATCGCGCAGCAAAAAATCGTACTGTAATCGATATCTTAATGTGTTCTGAACGAGTATCTGAGGTTGATATGTCTATTCTTGAAAAAATTTACGAGTCCAAAAATCATTTTATCGATACCGTTGCCGACATGCAGAAGAATGGTCGCCCGTTAGTATTATGTGGCGCGGGTTATTTGGGGCAAAAAACATGGGAGTTTTTGACCTCTCAGGGTGTGAAAGTCGATTATGTCGCGGTCAATGAGCAGTATTTCACCCCCGGCGCGACGTTTTACGGTTACGATATCGTCAATTTAGACCGCATGACGGAAACTGATCCGACCTATAATTACATCTTAGCGATCCAATATGTCAGTGAAGAATTAGAAGCCATGCTGCGTAAAAATGCAGCAAGCATATTGATTTTTGACCATTCATTTATTGGTGTAAATACAGACACGCTTTATAGCCTTGAATTTTGTCGAGAAAATGAGCCGCTTTTAACAGAATTTTACAATTCGTTAGCCGATGAAAAATCAAAAGAGACGCTGGTCGCATTTATCAATCAGCGCATTTGCGCTCGTCGCGCTGAGTACGGCAAGTTTTTCGATCCAAACCATTATTTAGCGGAAGATTTAGTCAAGTTACAAGATGAAGAAGTGTACGTAGATTGTGGCGCTTATGATGGCGATAGCGTTCTGGCGTTTCTCCGCGCGGCTGAAAAGCAGGGGGTTGTAAAACCTGCGAAAATTCTCGCTTTTGAACCCGAAGATAAGAATTTCACATTATTGCAAAATGCGAACGTTGGTGATGTGCAGCTAACGGCCATCAATAAAGGCGTGTGGTCAGAGAATACGACGTTACGTTTTGATTCCGGTATGGATACCTCTTCAC
This sequence comes from uncultured Enterobacter sp., assembly GCA_963521185.1. GTDB lineage: Bacteria > Pseudomonadota > Gammaproteobacteria > Enterobacterales > Enterobacteriaceae > Enterobacter_D. Next base: position 328,605 of record CAUQTV010000001.1, read on the forward strand.
GTTTAAGTGAAGGTGAAGGCAATACCTCCGTGGAGGTCGTTAGCATTGATAATGCGCTGGAAGGCACGCACTATGCGACCTTTATTAAAATGGATATTGAAGGTGCTGAACTTGAGGCGCTAAAAGGTGCGCAACAGACCATTCGTGCGTCAAAACCTATTTTGACCATCAGTCTCTATCACAAACCGGAAGACCTGGTGACAATCCCGCAATTTGTTCAGTCTGTGTACCCTGACTACAGGTTTTACCTGCGTGGACACCATCCAGAATTAGCTTTTGAATTAGTGTTATACGCGATCCCTAAAGGTCGTGAGATGGGTAACTCTTAAATAACCCCCCATTTCACCCACTATTCATCCGATTAAAAGCACTCCAGAATCGGATAATCATGCCGATAACTCATTAACGCAGGGCTGTTTATCGTGAATTCAATGTATACCGCTGAAGGTGTAATGGATAAACACTCGCTGTGGCAGCGTTATGTACCGCTAGTGCGTCACGAAGCATTACGCCTGCAGGTACGTCTGCCGGCGAGTGTGGAACTGGACGACCTGCTACAAGCGGGCGGTATCGGGTTATTGAATGCAGTTGACCGATACGACGCTCTGCAAGGAACGGCATTTACCACTTACGCAGTGCAGCGTATTCGTGGCGCGATGCTGGATGAATTGCGCAGCCGGGATTGGGTGCCGCGCAGCGTCCGGCGTAACGCCCGCGAAGTGGCACAGGCGATGGGGCAGCTGGAGCAGGAATTAGGGCGCAACGCGACGGAAACTGAGGTCGCGCAGCGACTCGGTATTCCTGTTGAAGAGTATCGTCAGATGTTGCTCGACACCAATAACAGCCAACTCTTCTCTTATGATGAGTGGCGTGAAGAGCATGGCGATAGCATCGAGCTGGTGACAGATGATCACCAGCAGGAGAACCCGTTACACCAGTTGCTGGAGAGCAATTTACGCCATCGCGTGATGGAGGCGATTGAAGCCTTACCGGAACGCGAGCAACTGGTCCTGACGCTCTACTACCAGGAAGAGCTTAATCTCAAAGAGATTGGCGCGGTACTGGAAGTCGGCGAGTCGCGGGTCAGCCAGCTCCATAGCCAGGCCATTAAGCGTTTACGCACTAAGCTGGGTAAGTTATAGGTTGGTGATTCTCATCACCTGAAGAATGCCGCACAACGTATTGACAACCAGGAGTTATCATGACGGTGCAGCACGCTAAAAGACGGCCTCTAAGCCGCTACCTTAAAGACTTTAAACACAGCCAGACGCATTGCGCGCATTGCCACAAATTGCTCGATCGCATCACGCTGGTACGCCATGGCGAAATCGTTAATAAAATTGCGATTTCGCGTCTGGATACCCTGCTCGATGAGGCCGCCTGGCAGGTTGAGCAACAGGAGTGGGTCGCCTTGTGTCGCTTCTGCGGTGATTTACACTGCAAAGAGCAGAGCGATTTCTTCGATATCATCGGCTTTAAACAATTCCTGTTTGAGCAAACTGAAATGAGCCATGGCACCGTGCGGGAATACGTTGTGCGCCTGCGTCGCCTCGGCAATCATCTCAGCGCCAACAACATCACACATGACCAGCTTGAGGACGGCTTCCTTGATGAAGTTCTCGAACCCTGGCTGCCCGCGACCAGCACCAACAACTACCGGATCGCGCTGCGCAAATATGCGCAATTCAAATCACAGTCACACTTTATCTCCCCGCAGAAAATCGCGGTTGGAGCAACTTCTGATATATATTAAAAATGAATAACATGTAGCGGAGTGGTGTTTGACCCTTTGGGAATTCACCCTACACTACCGTTAAAATTTTATTATTCGGGGTGACTATGAAACTAGTACAGTTGGGTCGTCAGGCGTTGATGGGCGTTATGGCCGTCGCGCTGGTAGCAGGGATGAGCGCGAAAACCTTCGCGGCGGAAAATCTGCTGAGCAAAGTGAAAGAGCGTGGAACATTACTCGTGGGCCTGGAAGGAACCTATCCTCCCTTCAGTTTCCAGGGTGATGACGGCAAACTGACCGGCTTCGAAGTCGAATTTGCCGAAGAACTGGCAAAACACCTGGGTGTGAAAGCCGATCTCAAACCGACGAAATGGGATGGCATGCTGGCGTCTCTGGACTCCAAACGCATCGACGTGGTGATCAATCAGGTGACCATTTCGGATGAGCGTAAGAAAAAATATGACTTCTCCACCCCGTATACCGTTTCCGGTATTCAGGCGCTGGTGAAAAAAGGTAGCGAGTCGGGTATCAAATCTGCGTCTGACCTGAAGGGCAAGAAGGTCGGTGTGGGTCTGGGCACGAACTACGAAGAGTGGCTGCGTAAAAACGTACAGGGTGTTGATATCCGCACCTATGATGACGATCCGACCAAATACCAGGATCTGCGCGTAGGCCGTATTGACGCGATTCTGGTTGACCGCCTGGCGGCGCTGGATCTGGTGAAGAAAACCAAAGACACGCTGGCGGTTGCAGGCGATGCGTTCTCTCGCCAGGAAGCCGGTGTGGCGCTGCGTAAAGGCAATGACGATCTGTTGAAAGCCGTTGATGCCGCCATTGCCGAGATGCAAAAAGATGGCAGCCTGAAGGCGCTGTCTGAAAAATGGTTCGGGGCTGATGTAACGAAATAGTCGTCATCCGCTGAGAAAGGGCGCTTATTGTAAGCGCCCTTTTTTATTTATCGGCCAGTACCGTGCATAATCATCGAAACGCAACACATTACACGGCAACCGGAGGTTCCATGTCCTTGCAAAATCTAACCCGTTTTCCCCGCCTCGAACTGATTGGCGCGCCCACGCCGCTGGAGTATCTGCCGCGATTTTCTGACTACCTGGGCCGTGAAATTTTCATCAAGCGCGACGATCTCACCCCCATCGCCATGGGCGGTAACAAACTGCGCAAGCTGGAGTTCCTTGCCGCCGATGCGCTGCGCGAAGGAGCCGACACGCTGGTCACGGCCGGGGCGATTCAGTCAAACCACGTGCGCCAGACGGCGGCGGTGGCGGCGAAACTGGGTCTGAACTGCGTGGCGCTGCTGGAAAATCCCATCGGCACCACGGCGGATAACTATCTCGCTAACGGCAACCGCCTGCTGCTGGAGTTGTTTAACGCGCAGGTGGAAATGTGTGATGCGCTGACCGATCCGGTTGGTCAACTGGACGCGCTGGCCACGCGTATCGAAGCCCAGGGCTTTCGTCCGTATGTGATCCCGGTGGGCGGCTCCAACGCGCTGGGTGCCCTCGGTTATGTGGAAAGTGCGCTTGAAATCGTCTCGCAGTGTGAAGGCGCGGTGAGTCTGTCGTCGGTGGTGGTAGCGTCCGGTAGCGCGGGCACCCATGCCGGTCTGGCCGTGGGGCTGGAACAGCTTATGCCTGAGGTGGAGTTGATTGGCGTGACGGTATCGCGAAGTGTGGCCGATCAAAAACCCAAAGTGGTGGCGCTACAGCAGGCGCTGGCGGCGTCGCTTGAGGTGCAGGCCAACGCCGGGATTACGTTGTGGGACGACTATTTTGCTCCCGGCTATGGCACTCCCAACCCGGAAGGGCTGGAGGCGGTGAAGCTGCTGGCGCGCCTGGAAGGCATTTTGCTGGATCCGGTGTACACCGGCAAAGCGATGGCCGGGTTAATCGACGGTATCAGCCAGAACCGGTTTAAAGATCATGGCCCGATTTTATTTGTGCATACCGGCGGCGCGCCCGCGCTGTTTGCCTACCATCCTCACGTTTAAACTCCAGGTCGAAAAACGAGAATGCAAGAGAGTATACAACTGGTGATTGATTCGGCCCCTTTTCTATTAAGAGGGGCAGTATTTACGCTTCAGCTAAGCCTAGGGGGAATGTTCTTCGGGCTGTTGCTGGGCTTTATCCTGGCGCTAATGCGCATGTCGCCATCGCTGCTACTGCGCGGGCTGGCGCGGTTTTACATTTCTATTTTTCGCGGCACGCCGCTTATCGCACAGCTGTTTATGATTTATTACGGCCTGCCGCAGTTCGGCATCGAACTCGATCCGATCCCGGCGGCGATGATTGGCCTGTCGCTCAACACCGCGGCTTATACCTCGGAGACACTGCGCGCGGCCATTTCGTCTATCGATAAAGGGCAGTGGGAAGCCGCCGCCAGCATCGGGATGACGCCGTGGCAAACGCTGCGCCGGGCCATTTTGCCACAGGCGGCACGCGTGGCGTTACCGCCGCTCTCCAACAGTTTTATCAGCCTCGTTAAAGACACTTCGCTTGCCGCGACCATCCAGGTGCCGGAACTCTTCCGCCAGGCGCAGCTTATTACGTCGCGCACGCTGGAAGTGTTCACCATGTATCTTGCCGCGTCACTGATTTATTGGGTGATGGCCACGGTGCTGTCGGCGCTGCAAAACTACTTCGAAAATCAGCTTAACCGCCAGGAGCGCGATCCGAAATGAGTGCCATTGAAGTCAAAAACCTGGTGAAACGCTTCCACGGGCAGACCGTGCTGCACGGCATTGATCTGGACGTGGAAGAGGGCGAAATTGTCGCCATTATTGGGCCGAGCGGCTCAGGGAAAACGACGCTGCTGCGCTGCATTAATTTGCTCGAACAACCGGAGAGAGGCAGCATACGCGTGGGCAAAATCACCATTGATGCCGGGCTTTCTCTCAGTAAGCAAAAAGGGTTGATCCGTGAGCTGCGCCAGCACGTCGGTTTTGTGTTCCAGAGCTTTAATCTTTTCCCGCATCGCACGGTGCTGGAAAACATTATTGAAGGGCCGGTGATTGTTAAAGGCGAACCCAGGGCCGAGGCGCTGACGCGGGCGCGCGAGCTGCTGGCAAAAGTGGGACTGAACGGTAAAGAGACCAGCTACCCGAAACGCCTGTCGGGCGGGCAGCAGCAGCGCGTGGCTATCGCCCGTGCGCTGGCGATGCGCCCGGATGTGATCTTATTTGATGAACCGACGTCGGCGCTGGATCCTGAGCTGGTGGGGGAGGTGCTCAACACCATCCGTCAGCTGGCCCAGGAAAAGCGCACGATGGTCATCGTGACGCATGAAATGAGCTTCGCTCGCGACGTTGCCGACCGCGCGATTTTCATGGATCAAGGCAGGATCGTCGAGCAGGGACCGGCAAAATCACTTTTCGCCAGTCCGCAACAGCCCCGCACACAGCAATTTCTTGAAAAGTTTCTGATGCAATAACCCTCGGGGATCGCGCATAGCGATCCCTTTTTCCTCTCTCCAGGCTCTTTCTCATCGCTGGGATGTTATAGCGATTACGTCTTAGTTATTCCGTTTATTTCTAAGCGTAACATTCTTATTTCCGCCGTTTCTATTGCCACTGAGCGCTTTGCTGGCATTAAAATTCACCTTCTTTCCAGAGTGGACGATCTTTTACACTTATAAATAAGTTTTATGTGTTAGTTTTAGGTATCTATAATAATGATGATTGCTATCAGGGGTTATACCGGTTAGTTATGCGGGAAATTGATTTTTTTACCTGGCGACGGGAATTGCTGCATCGTTTTGAAGGAATGATGGCGGCTGAAGAGGTTTACAAGGAGCTACAGCGTCAGACGCAGCAGCTGGAATTCGATTACTACTCACTGTGTGTGCGCCATCCGGTGCCCTTCACGCGGCCCAAACAATCGCTACAAACGACCTACCCGGATGCCTGGATGGCACACTATCAGTCTGAGAATTATTTCGCGATTGATCCTGTTTTGAAAGCCGAAAACTTTATTCAGGGGCATCTGCCGTGGAGCGATCGTTTATTTAGCGATGCGTCCGTGCTCTGGGATGCCGCACGCGATCATGGTCTGCGCAAAGGCATTACGCAATGTATGATGCTGCCGAACAGAGCAATGGGATTCCTGTCGGTCTCGCGCACCAACGTCCGTGGCAAAATGCTGTCGGATGATGAAATTGAATTGCGACTGCAATTTATGGTGCAAATGAGCCTGTTGACGTTGTCTAAACTGGAGGATGATTCGGTCGCGGCACCTGAAATGAAATTCAGTAAACGCGAGCGGGAAATTCTTAAGTGGACGGCAGAAGGGAAGACGTCAGCGGAAATCGCGATGATTTTGTCTATTTCGGAAAATACGGTGAATTTTCACCAGAAGAATATGCAGAAAAAATTCAATGCGCCTAATAAAACGCAGATTGCGTGTTACGCTGCGGCGACCGGCTTCATATGAACTGACCTTCGTTTCGCGTGGCGAACACCAAACCGGCTGGCGTATGACCACCAGCCGGCTTGCGATTACTGGCGATAAGCCTGTTTGATCTGCTTAACCGTAGTGGAAAACACGTTAGCCTGAGCATCATTTTCCATCTGAGCGATTTGGCGTTCCATCTTGAGGATCACGCGTCCCGCGTCAGCCTGGCCCATCGCCTGTAACATCAGGGTGACCATTGCTTTCAGGCAGGAGACTTCCAGGGCCAGTTCTTGGTTATTCTCCGCAGTGGAAAAATCAGGTGTGCTCATTTATTTTCCTCAAAAGGTAACAGCGCCTGTGTGCGCCAGTGAATGTTAAGGCCGCGGAGTATACCACAAGGCGCAGCAAAAAATAGCGGCGGTTGTTTTTTGATCATTATCCGGCAGGTTTATCAAATTAAACAACAGCCTTGTTATTCCTATTTTTTTATTAACGGGATATATGTTTAATCGAAGTGGCTGTGGCGTTAATTATTGTTACAAAAACAACTTTGCATTTTTAAAATCCGCACAAAGCGTGACAGTCTGTAAGGCCCTGAAACTGCGTGATTAAAGGTTTTAACGGCATGTCGTTAGTTGTTCGTTTAGTTTCCACAGGATGTACAGCTTAATTTCCAAAAACGAGAACGAAATCGTTACCCGTGCACTTTAACAATTTAAAGTTGCGGCAAAAAACGTTAATATGGCCGCATTAAACTGACAGTAGCGTTATCCCTATTCTGGAGATGTCCTTTGATCAACGTCCTTCTTGTTGATGACCACGAACTGGTGCGCGCAGGGATACGACGCATTCTTGAAGATATAAAGGGTATCAATGTTTCCGGTGAGGTCTGTTGCGGTGAAGACGCCGTTAAATGGTGCCGCACCCACCCCGTCGACGTGGTGTTGATGGATATGAACATGCCCGGTATTGGCGGTCTTGAGGCGACGCGTAAAATCGCCCGCTCAACGGCCGATACCAAAGTGATTATGCTCACGGTTCACACGGAAAATCCGCTGCCGGCGAAGGTGATGCAGGCCGGGGCTGCGGGCTACCTGAGTAAAGGTGCCGCGCCCAAAGAGATGGTCAACGCTATCCGCTCTGTTTTTGCGGGTCAGCGCTACATCGCCTCAGATATTGCACAGCAAATGGCGCTCAGTCAGATTGAGCCGGAAAAAACGGCATCGCCGTTTGCCAGTTTGTCTGAACGCGAGTTGCAGATTATGCTGATGATCACTAAAGGCCAAAAGGTCAACGAGATCTCAGAGCAACTGAGTCTCAGCCCGAAAACGGTGAACAGCTATCGCTATCGCATGTTCAGTAAACTGAACATTCACGGCGATGTGGAGCTGACGCACCTGGCCATTCGCCATGGTCTGTGTAATGCGGAGACGTTAGCAAGTCAGTGAGTGATGTTTTTGATTCAAAAGCCTTCCTCGGCACGGTGACCAGCAAACCCGGCGTGTATCGTATGTACGATGCCGGGGGTACCGTTATTTATGTCGGCAAAGCCAAAGATCTCAAGAAGCGCCTTTCCAGTTATTTTCGCAGCAATTTAGCCTCCCGAAAAACGGAAGCGCTGGTGACGCAGATCCAGCAAATCGATGTTACGGTGACCCACACCGAGACAGAAGCGCTGCTGCTCGAACACAACTACATAAAACTGTATCAGCCTCGTTACAATGTCCTGCTGCGTGACGATAAATCTTATCCGTTTATCTTTCTTAGCGGCGATACTCACCCGCGCCTGGCCGTGCATCGCGGTGCCAAACACGCCAAAGGCGAGTATTTCGGCCCCTTTCCCAACGGCTACGCTGTGCGGGAAACGCTGGCGCTGTTGCAAAAAATTTTCCCCATCCGCCAGTGCGAAAACAGCGTCTATCGCAACCGTTCACGCCCCTGTCTGCAATACCAGATTGGCCGCTGCCTTGGGCCATGCGTTGAAGGGCTGGTGAGCGAAGATGAATACGCCCGGCAGGTGGAGTACGTGCGGCTGTTCCTCGCCGGTAAAGACGATCAGGTGCTCACGCAGCTGATTGGTCGCATGGAGAAGGCCAGCCAGGCGCTCAATTTTGAAGAAGCGGCGCGTATTCGCGATCAAATTCAGGCCGTCCGCCGCGTGACGGAAAAGCAGTTCGTGTCGAACAGTGGCGACGACCTCGATGTGATTGGCGTGGCCTTTGACTCGGGCATGGCCTGTGTCCACGTGCTGTTCATCCGGCAGGGGAAAGTGCTCGGCAGCCGCAGCTATTTCCCGAAAGTGCCGGGTGGCACTGAACTGGGTGAAGTGGTCGAGACCTTTGTCGGGCAGTTCTATTTACAGGGCAGCCAGATGCGCACGCTGCCTTCGGAGATCCTGCTGGATTTCAATCTCGCCGATAAAACCCTGCTGGCGGACTCGCTGTCTGAGCTGGCCGGCCGCCGCGTTAACGTGCAAACGAAACCGCGCGGTGACAGGGCGCGCTACCTGAAGCTGGCGCGCACCAATGCGGCGACGGCGGTGAGCAGCAAGCTGTCACAGCAGTCGACGGTGAGTAAACGCATGACCGCGCTCGCCGCGCTGCTAAAACTGCCGGAAGTGAAGCGCATGGAGTGTTTCGACATCAGCCACACCATGGGTGAGCAGACGGTAGCGTCGTGCGTGGTGTTTGACGCCAATGGCCCCCTGCGCGCGGAGTATCGTCGTTACAACATCACGGGAATTACCCCCGGCGATGATTATGCCGCGATGAACCAGGTGCTGCGTCGCCGTTACGGCAAGGCCATTGAAGAGAGCAAAATCCCCGATGTGGTGTTGATCGACGGCGGTAAAGGCCAGTTGGGGCAGGCGAAGAGCGTGTTTGACGAGCTTGACGTGCCGTGGGATAAGCACCATCCGCTGCTGCTGGGCGTGGCGAAAGGCACCGACCGTAAAGCTGGCCTTGAGACGCTGTTCTTTGAGCCAGAAGGGGAGGGCTTTAATTTGCCACCGGATTCTCCGGCGCTGCATGTGATTCAGCACATCCGCGATGAGTCCCACGACCACGCCATTAGCGGCCACCGTAAAAAAAGAGCGAAAGTTAAAAATACCAGTACCCTTGAGACGATCGAAGGCGTCGGACCAAAACGTCGCCAGATGTTGTTGAAATATATGGGCGGATTGCAAGGTTTACTCAATGCCAGCGTTGAGGAAATTGCAAAAGTGCCGGGTATTTCGCAAGGCCTGGCAGAAAAGATCTTCTACTCGTTGAAACATTAAGGGCTATGTAGCAACATAGAGCTAATTTTTACTGACAACAGACAGTTACCCGTCACTATGCGATTTAATATCCCGACGTTGCTTACGCTCTTTCGTGTCATCCTGATCCCCTTCTTCGTGTTGGCGTTCTACCTGCCATTCGTCTGGGCTCCCTTCGCCTGCGCGCTGATCTTCTGCTTTGCGGCAATCACCGACTGGTTTGATGGTTTTCTGGCGCGTCGCTGGAACCAGAGCACGCGTTTTGGCGCGTTCCTCGATCCGGTGGCGGATAAAGTGCTGGTGGCGATTGCGATGGTGTTAGTGGTCGAGCATTACCACACCTGGTGGGTGACGCTGCCGGCAGCAACCATGATCGCGCGTGAGATCATTATCTCTGCCCTGCGCGAGTGGATGGCGGAGATGGGTAAACGCAGCCGGGTGGCGGTGTCGTGGATCGGTAAAGTGAAGACCACGGCGCAGATGGTGGCGCTCATCGGCCTGCTGTGGCGTCCTAATCAGGCTATCGAATACGCGGGTGTCGCACTGCTGTTTGTGGCCGCGGCGCTGACACTCTGGTCGATGCTGCAATATTTGAATGCGGCGCGTGGCGATCTGCTTGAACCGTGATCGTTTCGTCTTATTTTTCAGCAAACGATCCGTAAGTTTAAAAATATCGTTGACTCAGTGCGTCAGGTAAGTAGAATGCAACGCATCGGACGGCGGCACAGCTTGCCAGAAGATAACAAAATCAAGTGATTAGCTCATCACAAGATTATGCGGGAATAGCTCAGTTGGTAGAGCACGACCTTGCCAAGGTCGGGGTCGCGAGTTCGAGTCTCGTTTCCCGCTCCAATTTAAGCATCGGCAAATTGCGGGTGCTGGTCGAAAGACACGAAGATTTCAGGCGCGTTAGCAAAGCGGTTATGTAGCGGATTGCAAATCCGTCTAGTCCGGTTCGACTCCGGAACGCGCCTCCAATTTCTTCCCGAGCCCGGATGGTGAAATCGGTAGACACAAGGGATTTAAAATCCCTCGGCTTATGGCTGTGCGGGTTCAAGTCCCGCTCCGGGTACCATGGGAAAATAAAGAATAAAATCAATGATAAGCAGTGTCGTATAAGCCACCTTCGGGTGGTTTTTTTATGCCTGAAATCTGGTCTGCTCTATTCCGTACTGTATTACTTTCCCGCTGACATAACGCAATGTACTGGCGCAACGAAGCATCAGGCCGCAGTGCGCAACCTGACACCTTCAGGGAAGGTTGGTGATCTTCGCATCGACCACCACGCCGATAATCCGGCAGTTGCCGTTCACGGGGATCATCGGATATTGCGGGTTAAGCGGCTTAAGAAACTTCTGCCCGGCATCAATCACCAGCTTTTTGAACGTTGCTTCGTTATCACCCTCAAGCTTCGCGACCACCAGCTTACCGTTAATGGGTTCAATCTCCGGATCTACCAGAATGACCATCCCTTCCGGAATACTCAATCCGACCGGCGAGGTCATCGAGTCGCCTTTCACATCCAGCCAGAACGCGTCCTCTGAACAGGCGACCGTGGTTTCATACCAGCGGTCGATCGCCCGGCGGTGGTAGGGTTCAACGGCTTCCATCCACGCCCCGGCGCTCACCCAGCTGATGACCGGATAACTGCCTTTCGGTTCGTTCTTGCCGCGAAAATGCACATTGTGATCGGCATTGTTGTCGCTAATGCTGCCGTCGGCGTTGACGACGAAGCCGGGCATGTCGAGGATGTTGAAAATTTTGGCAATCACCTCAAGCCTGGCTTCACGACGCCCATTCAACCAGTGGCCCAGTCCGCCCTGCGTCACGCCTATCGCTTCCGCAAGCTGCTCCTGAGTCACGCCGATTTCTTTCATTCTGGCTTTCACCAGGTCCTGCCATCTCTGTTTCATATGCATGAGTATTACAATCTGTATTTTTTTCACCACTACCATTTTGTATTATTTGTCCGAGCGTGTATAGTACAGATCGTATTGATGGGGCGTTTCGCCTCCGTTACCGTACAAAAGAGGTCAGCATGAAGCTTGAGACAGCGTTGAGACAGTTTAGCCCGCAGGGTGTCCAACTCAGCGATGACGTGAAAAGTACATCGCCGGACAAAATTACCCAATCCGATGTGATGTATGCCATCGGTGCCACCGGTCGTCGCGCCGGATTTGGTCTGACCGCGTTTCTGGGTAAGGCCGGTGTCAGCGACAAAGATAAGCGACAGGCTGAGCAGGCGCTGGCACGTTTCGCGCTGGAGACGGTGCCTAAGAACGTGCGCAAAGCCGCAGGGGACAACGTCGGCCACTGTGTCTTACTGTTGGCGCAGTTCGCCTTTGCCGAATACGCCCGCTCGGCGGCGACCAGCGCAACCTGCCAGTGCTGTCAGGGTAAGGGACTGATTGAGCGTCGCGACTGCGTGACAAAATACGCCGGGCTGTACAGCGAAGACGGGGAAGAGCGCGTTGCGCCCATCGTTGAGTATCAGAACGTCAGGGTGCTGTGCAAAACCTGTCAGGGTAAGGGACGCGTGACTGCGCGCTGTCGCTGTAAAGGCACGGGCAAGGTGCTCGACCGTGCAGCGACGAAGGCCCTCGGCGCACCGGTCAGTAAAGAGTGTGAGCGCTGTAGCGGCAAAGGATTTATCACCACGCCCTCCACTCATGTCTATAAAGCAATAGTAAAGATCGTTCCTGATTTACACGTCAGAACCTGGACCCGCAACTGGAAACCCTTTTTTGATGCGCTGGTCGCGAAATGTGATATTGAAGAGGGTGTGGCCGAAACGGAATTCCAGCGCCTGATGCGAAACCCGTCTGAAAATAATAATATTTAATTTTTTTCGCAAAAGACTTGCTTTGTCCGAAGATGACGTTTAGTATTTCCATTATGGAGATTAGCACCTAACGAGATGCAACTCCCCGAACCCGCCAGCGTGCGGGTTTTTTTGTTTCTGTGATTTACCTGGCTCATCGTTTTATTATTTGCGACTGCGCTATCCCATTTTCTGCCCACTGTTTTTCCACTCCATGATTTAATAATAATTTTGTCTCCCGTATACAGACTTTAGCGTCGTAATAGGGGGTAAAATTATAAGGGGGCACTATGTCCGATCCTGTCACCGGTACCAGCGCACTGTTTAGCGGCGGTTTTCTGGGGGCACTGTTTTACGGTCTTGTTACCCATACCGACTACGGCGTGGTGTTCGGTGCCTTTGCTGGCGCGGTGTTCTACGCGGCAACCGCTGCGCATCTCAGTCGACTACGACTCATTGCCTATTTCCTGACGTCTTTTATCGTCGGTGTCATTGGCGCGGGTCTGATGGGCGCAAAACTGGCCGCGCTAACCGGATATACCGATCCATCTTTGGATGCGCTCGGTGCCGTGCTTATTTCTGCGCTAATCATCAAAGTGCTTAAATTTCTCTACAAACAGGATTTGATGAGTTTAGTAAACTGGCTGGTGCGCAATAAAGAGGGCGGTCCGGGCGGTAAAAAATAATCCTGTCTTTTATTTATCCCATCTTTATTGCGTGAGGTGTTCATGCAGTTATCTCAGTTTCAACAGGCGGCTAATATTAGCGCCGATGCGGCTACGCGCTGGTTTTTACCCGTAGAGAACGCGATGCGGGAATTTGCAATTTCCACCCCAATCAGTCAGGCGATGTTTATTGCGCAGACCGCACATGAATCAGCGGGGTTTATTACGCTGACGGAAAACTTTAATTACAGCGTTGTGGGGCTGGCAGGGTTCATCCGCGCCGGACGGATCACCCGGGAGCAGGCGGCCATGCTGGGTCGTCGCCCCGATGAACGAACCCTGCCCCCCGAGCGGCAAAAGGCCATTGCCAGCCTGGTTTACTACAAACGCCTCGGTAACCGCGCCTCTGCCGATGGCTGGACCTATCGGGGACGCGGACTGATCCAAATTACCGGGCGCGACAACTACCTGCTCTGCGGTGACGCGCTGGGTCTGGATCTTCTCGACCGTCCCGAACTGTTGACCAACGATGCGGAGGCTGCCCGCTCGGCGGCGTGGTTTTTTTCCGTGAGCGGTTGCCTGCACTTCGCCGACGACATTGCCCGCGTCACCCGGCGGATTAACGGCGGTCAGAACGGCCTGAACGACCGGCTTGATCGCTTCAACTGCGCTAAACGCGCTTTGCTATGAGGTGTGCATGATTATCGAGAACTGGCACAAAAGCTGGAAACTCTTCAGCGTTCAGGCGCTGGCCGTGGCCGGGGCCATCCCAATGGCCTGGTCGCAATTGCCCGACGGACTGAAAGCCCTGATCCCGGCGGGATGGATGGGGACGATCGCCGCCGTCACCGCCGTGTGCGGCATTGTCGGTCGTTTAATCAAACAACCCGGTGCGACATCGGGGGAGGATAGCTAAAGGAGTCATCCCATGAACGACACGACGAAAGCGGGTTATCTCACGCCCACCGGCGCTCCACCGCCCTATGACGATGCGCTTGAAGAGCAAATCAGGCAGTGGATCAGCGGTGTCTCGGGCCTGCCCGCGACAGCGATTTTTAGGCGATTTACCGATGAACAACCCAACGCACCCGTCCTTGACGCGCTTGGGTGCGGTTTTAGCATAACGGACTTTGGGCAAACCCCGGATCCGGTATACGTCCAGCATGATGAAAATAGCGATTACCAATGGCATTTCGAAACGCTGGTCGTGCAGTGCTGCTTTTACGGCCCTTCCGGGCAGTTTTACGCAAAGCAGTTTAAGGCGGGGTTAGGCGTGGCGCAAAACAATGCCGAACTCAACCGCACAGGCCTGACCTTAGGTGACGCAGGCGACATCACGCCGACCCCCGAATGCATCAATGAACAGTGGCAACGCCGCTACGACCTGTCGGTCACGCTTCACCGCAAGGTTGAACGTGAATACGGCATTAAATCCATCCTTTTCGCTCCCACCCACTTTTTCGGAGAATAACTATGCCTAACGGCTTATCTGTATCACGTATTGTCAGCGTGCAGGTGTCCCTTGCCGCACGCGCAGCGCAGGCCCGCGATTTTGGCGCATTGCTGATCCTCGGTACATCCAGTGTCGTGACGGCGGCAGAAGTCATGCGCCTTTACCAGGACATTGAGAGCGTGGCGACCGATTTTGGTACTGCATCGGAAGAGTACAAAGCGGCAAACCTCTACTTCCAGCAGTCACCGCAGCCGCGCGATCTCTATATCGGTCGCCTGATCCGCACGCCGGATGAAGACAGCAGTGGTTCGCCGCTGCCGTCGGTGACCACCGCGCTGGACTACTCCGCCGACTGGTACGGCCTGCTGATTGCCGATCCCGCCATGACGACCCAGGAGCATCTGGACGTCGCGGCACTGCTGGGCGCGGCGAGCGATGCGCGCATCTACGGCATCTCGACCCACGACGCCGACGTGCTGGATGCCAGCGTCAGCACCGACATTGCCAGCCAGCTGAAAGCGGCGGGTTACGGACGGGCATTCGTGCAGTACAGCCAGGTGGATTACGCGGCTGCCTCGGTGTTTGGCCGGGCATTTACCGTCAACTTCCTCGGTAACAACACCACTATTACCCTGAAATTTAAACAGGAGCCGGGCATCACCGCCGAAACGCTCACCGCGCAGCAGGCGGATACGCTACAGGCGAAAAACTGCAACGTGTTTGTGCGCTACGCCAATGACACCGCGATTATTCAGGAAGGGGTGATGGCCAACGGCGATTTCTTCGATGAGCGCCACGGCCTCGACTGGCTGCAAAACTATGTGCAGAACAACCTGTGGAATCTGCTTTACACCTCCACCACCAAAATCCCACAAACCGAAGCGGGCGTGACGCGTCTGTTGACCAACGTCGAGCAGTCGATGGATCAGGCGGTGAATAACGGGCTGATTGCGCCGGGGATCTGGAACGGGGGTGAGATCGGCCATATCACCGCGGGCGACACGCTCACCAAAGGCTATTACGTCTACGCCAGCCCGCTCAGCGCCCAGGCGCAGGCGGATCGCGAAGCGCGTAAAGCGCCGGTGATTCAGGTAGCCGCAAAACTGGCAGGGGCGATTCACTTCGCCGACGTCTTAATCAATGTAGTGCGTTAAGGAGAAACGACATGGCAACTTATTCTTTTTTAGATATCACGGCTTCCCTGGCTGGCCCGACTGGCGTTATCGACCTGGGCGCAGGGTCGGCCAATGCCGATAACGGCATTTCGGTGACGATGACCGGCGCGAAAAGCACCATGACCGTCGGCATCGACGGCGAAGGCCTGCACACGCTGAGCGCAGACAAAAGCGGCACCATTACCGTCACGCTGCAACAGACTTCGCCGGTGAATAAAAAGCTCTCGCTGGCCTACAACGCGCAGAGTCTCTCGTCCACGCTGTGGGGCAATAACGTGATCGTCATCCGCAACACCGCCTCCGGTGACATCATCACCGCGCGCGGCTGCGCGTTTCAAAAGCAGCCCGAGTGGAGCAGCGCCAAAACCGCCGGTACGGTGGCGTGGACCTTTGACTGCATCAAAATTGATCAGGTACTGGGGGAGTTCTAAGCGATGGAATTTTCACTCCAGGGTAACGACTACCGGGCGGGAAAACTCAGCGTCTTTGAGCAGCTAAACGTCTCGCGCAAACTGTTGCCGGTGCTGGCAGGCCTGGTGAAAGACCTGCGTGAACATCCCGCTGGCACGGCGATGGAGACGCTGCTGCCCAATATCGCCAGCGCCGTCTCAGCGCTTCACGATGATGACGTCAACGCCATCCTGCTGCCGTGCCTGTCGGTGGTGTCGCGCAAGCACATGAAAAGCTGGGTGCCGGTGTGTGTGGAGGGCGATATGCGTTTCGACGATATTGACCTTCTCGTCATGCTACAGCTGGTGGCGCGGGTGGTCGCCGATTCGCTGGGAAATTTTTTGCCCGACGTCCCTACTCGCGAGACCTCAGCCCCGACAGCGGGCTGACGTTTACGACGCTGCCGGGCGGGGAGGAGTTCATCCTGCGCCCGGCGCTGGCATTTCATCTTGACCACAAAGATCTCGACAGCGGTGCTGTCGATCTTTGTCGCATCTCACTGCTCAACGACTACCTCGACATGCTGGAGGATAACGCGTTGCGCGCAGATAAATGGAGAGACCGACTTCATGACTGACACAACAGACGATGCGTCGATCCCGCCAGGGCTTGGACCAGGCCTTGCGCAGGCGGACGCAGATCATTTTATCGCCGTGCTGGAAAGTGCGCTGGCGCAACTCATCACGCTGGAGGCGGTGGCGCAGACCACCGCGCTCACCCTCAGACCTTTGACGCCAGCCGCTACGCAGGCGCTCACCGTGATGAGTGACCGCGCGCAACCCCTCGCTGCACAGCTGGAGAAAAGTGCCCCTGACGTGCAGAAAGGGCTGACGTACGTGAATCAACTGCTGAACCTGTTTCAGGCTATGCAGGTTATGGAAATGCTGACCACGGTGGAAACGCTGACCACAGTGGAAACACTGACCACGCTGAACAGCATGACCGACCCGACAGACGTCATGCCTGGGGAAACAACACCCGAGGCGTCAAGGCCGTCCGGACCGGTCACGTTAACGCTGTTAACCCTTTTGCAAACGGCCGCAGCGTCAGTGATGCAGCGTATCCTGACCGGATCCGCGAGCGTGCCGACGATCGGTGAAAATCCGCCTGCGGATTTATCTCTCAACGTTGAGTCGTCCGTGGTGCACTCCACGTCGATGCTGTCAACGGCGGTGCAAAACGCGGCGAACAGGGTAAATCAGTGGGTATTGCGCGGTGGCGACAGCTTTGCCGCCGCGTTTTTCCCGCAAACGTCCACCGTCAATGTTAATCGCGAAGGACCATCGTCCACCCTGATCAACGGAGATTCGATTTTTCAACAGTCCACGGCGCTCACTAACGTGGCGCGCTACGGTATGCAACTGATGCCGCAGCGCGTGCGCCCGGAGACCTCGTCCAGCTGGCATACCGCTGCGGGGGCGAACATCGAGCAGCAAACCCACATCAATGTTTACGGTTCAACCGACCCCGTTGCCACCGGGCGCGAGGTGGCTGAGCGGCAAATCAATGTGAATTCGCTGCTAACCCAAACGCTAACGCCAAAGGTGAGGTAATGGATATTTTATCGGCGATGCTGAAATTGCAGAGCAGAAGTGTGGGTGTGCTGGTCCCCAGCGCGGTGGTGACCGAGAAGCACACCGATACGCTGGTGGTCACCGATCAACCGGTGGAGTCTGGCGCATCGCTTAGCGATCATGCCTGGATGAAACCCGGTGAAGTGGTGATGGTGTGCCTGTTCGCCAGCGGCGGTTCGCTGCTGGATTTCAAGGACACGCGTGACGTTGGCATCAGCTATCAGATGAGTCCGCAGGAGACCTACCAGCAATTGCTGGCGCTGCAAAAATCCCGCCAGCCGTTTGATGTGATCACCGGCAAGCGCACCTACAGCAATATGCTGATGACGTCGCTGGTGGTGGACACCGACAGCAAAAGTGAGTATGCGCTCAAGTGCACGCTGACCCTGCGCGAGGTGCTATTCAGCGACACCACGCTTAAGACCGCCGGGAAGAAAAGCGACATGGCATTAGGGGCGAATACGTCGCCGGTACAGGATGCCGGCACAAAAGCACTAAAACCCGCCGATTCTTCGCGATTAAACCCATAAAACAGGGGGCCACTATGCGTACGCAGGAAATTCCGCTCACCCCGAATAATCAGCAGTTTTATATTGATATCGACGGCGCGACCTATCTTATTCGCACCCTCTGGCGTGATGACGCGGGCTGGGTGTTGGATCTCGCCGACGCCTACGACACAACGTTGCTGGCCGGTATTCCTCTCATCCCCGGCGTTGATTTGCTGGCGCAGTATCCCGATCTGGGCATAAAGGCGGCGCTGATTGTCGCCACCGATAAAGGCGCGCCCGAATACCCGACCGTGGATAACCTGGGGCGCGACGCGCACTTGTTGACGATCACGGAGTCCTCATGAGCGCTAACTGGCTACGCTATTTCGACCTGCAACTCTCCGCCGCCGATGGGGAGGTGATTTCGCTCTCGGATTTTAAAGTCACCTTCCAGATCGATTGCCCGCAAACGGCGGGCTGGCGGGTGGCGACGATCCGCATTTTTAATCTGGGTAGCGACACGCAGAATAAAATTCTCAACCGGAAGTATAACCGCGTGCAGGTGCTGGCAGGTTATCAGGGCGTGGGCGCGTCGGCGAACAGCGAGGATCAGGGGCTGATTTTTAGCGGTGAATTACGCTTCTCTTTTGCCGGGCGCGATAAGGCGAGCCCGACCGAAACCTTCACGCTGATTCAGGCCTGCGACGGGCACAAAGCAATGATGAACGCGATGGTGAATGAAACCCAGGGCGCGGGCTACAGTGCTGAGCACCTTAACACCCTGATGATGCGCAGCTTTGTCGCGCAGGGATTGTCCCAGGGATTACTGCCGGCGCTGCCAGCCACCGTTTTTCCGCGCGGTAAGGTTTTTTATGGCATGACCCACGAGTACATGAACGATTTCGCCGCGCAGTGCAAGGCCAACTGGCAGATTGTGCACGGTAAAGTCACGCTGGTGCCGGAAGACAACTATGTCTACGAGCCGATTGTCCTTAACAGCGAAACCGGGCTGGTCGGGATGCCGGAGCAAACTATGGACAACGGCATAAACGTGCGCTGCCTGATCAATCCCCGCATTCAGCCCAACAGCCTGATTCATATCGATGAATCAGCGATCCTGAAAAAAGAATACCAGGCGCAGGAGATCCGTAAAGCCGACGGCTACCTTACACCCGTTAATATCGCCACCGACGGGGTCTATCTCGTAACCTCGATTAAATACAGCGGCAATACGCGGGGTACCGAATGGTATATGGACATGATCTGTCTCGCGCGGGAGGAAAAAGAGAAGATGCAGAAAAAATAACCCACACACTTTTTATTCATCAGCTTTAATCAGGAGGCACTATGGCCTTATCCGCAACGGTTCAGGAGGCGGGCGAACCCCAGGCTTTTGAATCCCTGCGCAAGAAAATATTCTCCACGCTGCGTGTCGCCCTTCCGGGCATCATCCACTCGTTTGATCCAGTCACCGTCACCTGTAGCGTAACTCCGGCTATCGCGGGCGAGGTGCAAAACGAGAAGGGCGAATGGGTCGTCAGCACTCTGCCGTTGCTGGTGGATGTGCCGGTGGTCTTTCCCAGGGGCGGGGGCGGCACGCTGACTTTTCCCGTCAGGGTGGGCGATGAGTGCCTGGTGATCTTCGCCGATCGCTGCATCGATTTTTGGTGGCAGAGCGGCGGGGTGCAGCAGGCGCAGGATCCCCGAACCCATGATTTGTCAGACGCTTTTGCACTGATGGGGCCGCAGTCGCAGGCGCAGAAAATCAGCGCTATCAGCACCCAGGCGGTACAGCTACGCAGCGATGACGGCAGCACCTTTTTTGAACTCAATCCCACCACGCAGAAAATCAAAATCGTCGCCCCCGGCGGCATGGAGATTGTCGCGCCGCAGGCCAGTATCACCGGCGCAACGGCGTTTAGCGGCAGCGTAAGCGCCAACGGTAAACGCATCGATGACACGCACACGCACGGCGGCATTCAGCGCGGTAGCGCCAATACCAATGGGGTGAACTGATGCGATACAGACGAGAGAGCCGCGACGGAGATTACACCTTCGGCGGCGGCGATAATAACTGGCTGGTTAACGCACCGGAGACCGTTGCGCAGGCGATCAATACCCGCCTTGCGCTGTGGTACGGGGAGTGGTTTTTAGATGCCAGCGACGGGACGCGTTACCTGCAATCGGTGCTCGGCAAACACGGTGCTGATGCCTATACGCTGACCCTTCGCGACCGCATCACCAGCACGCCGGGTGTAGTGTCCCTGTTATCTTTTGACTCGGTGAACGACAGCAACACCCGTCGCGTCACCTTCACGGCGACCGTCGACACGCTCTACGGTCAGACCACCGTCACCCGCGAGGCATAAATGGCTCTGAACCTTGATACACTGGGGTTATCGGCAACGGTAACCGCCCAGGGGATCGGTGCGCCTGCATACCAGACGATACTCGATTCTCTCACCGCGTACTTTCAGCAAATTTACGGCAGCGATGCGTACCTGGCACCGGACAGCAAAGACGGCCAGATGGTGGCGCTGGTGGCTCTCGCCATCCATGACGCCAACAACACCGCCATTGCGGTCTACAACGCCTTTTCCCCCACCACGGCAATGTCAGCCGCGCTTGGTCGGAACGTCAAAATCAACGGCATTGTGCGCAAAATTGCCACCCACTCAACCGTTGACGTCACGCTGACGGGAACGCCTGGCACCACCATTGTTAACGGTTCGGTGCGCGATGCCAACGGCGTAGTCTGGGATCTCCCTGCGACGGTCACCGTTAGCGTCAACGGCAGCGTGACCGTGACGGCGACCTGCGCCACCACGGGGGCTATCGCCGCGTTGCCAGCGACGGTCACGGTGATCAATTCGCCAACCCAGGGCTGGATGGCGGTCACTAACCCGACGGCGGCAACCGTCGGCCAGGCGGCGGAAACCGACAGCGCGCTGCGCATCCGGCAGACACAAAGTGTGGCACTCCCGGCACTGACGCCGTTCGATGCGCTGGACGGCGCGATTGCCTCGGTCACCGGCGTGACGCGGCACAAGCTGTATGAAAACGACACCGGCGCGACAGACGGCAACGGTCTGCCCGCGCATTCGCTCTCGGCCATTGTGGAAGGCGGGGATGTGAACGACATCGCGCAGGTGATCCGCGGCAAAAAAGGGCAGGGGGTCAGCACCTTTGGACGAACGTCGGTCGTGGTGACCGACAGCTACGGCAACCCGCACAGCATTAGCTTTTCGCGCCCCACGGACATCCCCGTCTATGTGGCGCTGACGCTGAACGTCTTTCCCGGCTACACCACCCTCGTCGGCACGCAGATGAAACAGGCGATTGCCGATTACATCAACGCGCTGGCGATTGGTGATGACGTCCTGTTGAGCCGGATTTATTCACCGGCAAACCTCGGCGTGGTCAGCGGCGGCGATGCCCGTTATTACGATATCGCGCAACTGACCATGGGCGTGAGCGCAGGGCAGCTTGCCCCTGCCAATATCAACATCGCCTATGACCAGTCGGCCAGCTGTCGCGTGGATAACATCACTATCACGGTGACGTCATGAGTAAATACACCGAACTCATCACCAACTATCACGCCACCAGGCCGCTGTTTGTGCAGCACATAGATCTCAGCACACGCCCGCTGACGGACGTGGGTGCGGCGCTGAACACGCTGATTGCGCAGTTTGATATTGACGATGCGCAGGGGGCGCAGCTCGACATTCTGGGGGAATGGATTGGCCGCAGCCGCTATGTGAGCACGCCGATAGCCGGGATCTATTTCGCCTGGGACAGCGATGACCTGGGCTATGACCGGGGCGTCTGGCAAGGCCCGTGGGATCCGGACGCCGGTTATACCGCGCTCAGCGATGAGACCTACCGCATTATCCTCAAGGCCAAAATCGCCATCAACCACTGGGACGGGCAAAACGACTCGCTGCCCGCGATCCTTGATGCGGCAACGGCCGGCTCGGGCCTGAGTATGCAAATCGTGGATAACCGCGATATGACAATCTCGGTCTGGGTTTTTCCGCAAAACGATATTGCAGATGTTTCGCTGGAGCTGCTCGCCGCGATCCGCCAGGGCTACCTGACAATCAAAGCCGCAGGCGTTCAGGCAGGCAATATCCTGACGCCCTCAACGGGCACCTTGTTTTTTGGCTTCGATATGACCAACCACTACATCGCCGGTTTTGACGCCGGTTCATGGGAGACAACACTCTAATGGCGACCAATGATTTTAAACCCTTTGCCACAGGCGCGAGCGCCAATGTGACATCTCAAACCGACTGGAGCGCGCTACCGGCGTTGCTGAGCGGATTCCAGTCCGGCAAGGCGTCCAGCGCCCAGGTTAACAAAGCGCTGCGACAGGCGACCTTTGTCGCCGCCGCGCTGGCGCAGTTTGTCAGCGACAAAAGCGGGCAGAATGTCCTCGACGATGGCAACCTCGCCGGATTTGTCAGTAAGCTCACTGCGGGCTTCGCAAACCAGTACCTGAGTCGCAGCAATCCGTTTGGCGATATCAAAACCGACGGTGCCGCTGCGATCTCAACCGCTCTCGCAAACCTTGGTTTGGGAGGAACTACTAACTACGTCGATTTGGGTAATGGGTATCGGTTAGTCTGGGTTAAAGGTAATGCTCCCGGAGGGGTTCTGGCTGCAGCTGCTGCTGTGGCGGTTTCATTAACATTTCCCCAGGCATTTGGGTCGACACCGATTATCTACTGGTCTGCTGTATCGACCCCATCCGGGGTTGCAGCTGGGGCGGGGGTCGTCGCCACTTGTGCAGACCTTACTGCAACAGGTATGTCCGTTAACCTCTACAACGCGTCAAATGCAAACAAGCAAATTACGGCTGTAATTGGCTTTGCTATAGGGAAAATGTGATGACAATTTTTTATTCTGCAATAACGCGTGGTTTTTATCGCACTGGTGATAATTTGCCTAAAGATGCCGTTGAAGTGTCTCAGGAAAGATTTGAAGAGTTGATATCACGGCAGGAACAAGGTTTTATCATTGCTCCTGACTCTTGTGGATACCCTGTTGCTGTTGAGAACACAGTTGATCCTATTGAGGCAGCAGCAGAGCAGAAATCACAGTTGCGTATTATGGCTGCTGATGAAATTTCATGGCGGCAGGATGCGGTTGATGCGGATATCGCGACGGATGATGAAACCGCCGCACTGGCTGAATGGAAGAAATATCGGGTCTTGCTGATGCGTGTCGATACTGCAAAACCCGTATGGCCTACGCCTCCGGGGGAACAGGCTAGTTAATATTCTGGGCCTTGGATGTGTCCACAGCCTTTAGCGCTTTGATATATGCCAGCCATCCTATTAGGCTGGCTTTATCTTCATCACTGATAATTTCAAGCGATAACTCCGCTTTCCAGCCACTGATTATGTTTTTAGCCTCAACATGAAGCATTTTTTTATTACCTTCTGCGGCTTCAACGTTAGCAGTATGCTAAGCATCGGCCTCCTTTACCCATTTTTCACCATCCCACTTATCGTATGGAGTCAAGGGGGAAATGGTGGTGTGCTCGCTGCGAAACTCCCCGATCCAATCTACCACCGAGGCAATTCCACTATCGGAAACGCGCCCGCTCTCAAACGAACCTTTAAGAAAATGCCTATCTCGCCGCCAAATGGCATCATTCTCAGTTTGGATGGGACATTAATGATGCTTATCGGCTATGTGCGCGTATCAACAAACGATCAGAACACGTCATTACAGCGAAATGCGCTACAATGCGCAGGATGTGAACAGATTTTCGAAGATAAAATCAGCGGAAAAACAGCCGATCGGCCGGGGTTAAATAAACTGCTGAAAATAATGACCTCCGGTGACACACTGGTGGTCTGGAAACTTGATCGATTGGGGCGTAGCATGCGTCACCTTGTTGAGTTGGTTGAGGAATTGCGCCGACGCCAGATCAATTTCAAAAGTTTGACCGATAGCATTGATACCAGTACGCCGATGGGGCGTTTTTTCTTTCATGTCATGGGCGCATTGGCTGAGATGGAGCGCGAACTGATTGTCGAGAGGACGCGTGCGGGTCTTGCAGTAGCGCGAGCGCAAGGGCGAATTGGTGGGCGCAGGCTGGACGGTTACTGAACAACGGACTGTCGCGTCAGCAGGTTGCGATTATTTACGATGTTGGCATATCGATGTTGTATAAAAAATTCCCTGCAAGTTACTGAATAAATTATTAATACGGGTTTACCCTGGTGCTATTTTCGCACCTTACTGAGGACGTTGGATGATGAATACCGGACCACTGAACGAGAAAGAGCTGGAGTGGCTTGAAGATGTGCTGATGAAATACAGCACGGACGATTCCATTTTGGATGTCTCGGAGCTGGATGGCATGTTGACCGCGATCCTGAGTGCGCCGACGCCCATTGAGCCAAGCCAGTGGCTGGTGGCGCTGTGGGGCGGTCAGGACAAAATCCCACGCTGGTCATCACAAAAGGAAATGGAGCGTTTCATGATGCTGTGCTTCCAGCACATGGACGACATCGCTGACCGTCTGGCAGACTATCCGGAGCAGTTCGAGCCGCTGTTTGGCACCCGCGACGTTGAAGATCAGGAATTTACCATTGTTGAAGAGTGGTGCTTTGGCTACCTGCGTGGCGCGGCACTGAGCGACTGGTCAAACCTGCCTGCGGCGTTAAAACCGGCGCTGGCGGCTATTGAGTTACACGGTAAAGAAGAGAATTTCGAGCCTCTGGAAGATCTGACGCCGGAGGCGTTTGAAGCAAGCATTGAAGTCATCAAGCCTGCGGCGTTAGCGCTCTATAACTACTGGATAGAGCATCAGCAAGAACTGCCCGTTGCCCAGCCGTTCACCGCCGGTGATAAAGTCGGTCGGAACGATCCCTGCCCGTGCGGCAGCGGAAAAAAATTCAAGCAGTGCTGCCTGCACTGATTGCGCCGCCGGGCGTCCCGGCGAGTCATTCCAACCTTTCGCCGGGTGGCGGCTGTCGCCTGACCCGGCCTACGAAACAAAACCCCGCGTTTATCCCACTTCCGGCAACAGCCCAGCGGTAATGCAAGATTGCACCACGATCACCGCAATCCCACACAAAAACACCAACACCAGCGCCGGCTTACCGCCGCGAACGCGATACTGCGCCTGCGGATTATGCTTGCGGCTTTGCCATGCCAGCATGGACGGGATCAGTAGCGCCAGCACGGCCAGCGCCACGCCCGCATAACCTAACGCCATCACAAACCCGCGCGGGTAGAACAGTGCAAAGGCCAGCGGCGGGGCGAAGGTAATCACGCCCGTCTGCAAACGTCCCGCAGGCGTATTGCGACGGTTAAACAAGTCGGCCAGGTAGTCAAACAGGCCCAGCGCCACGCCGAGGAACGAGGTCGCCAGCGCCAGATCGGCAAACAGATGCACCGCCAGCTCAACGTGCGGTGAGGCCACCACTTCACGCAGCGCCTGTAACAAACCATTCAGCCCTGCATGATCCGCCAGCAGTCCCATAAAGGTGGACGAGTTAATGCTACCAAGCGTCGCCAGCTGCCAGAAAATATAGGCCACCAACGGGATCGCGCTGCCGGTGATAAAAATTCCGCGAAGCTTGCGGATATTGCCGTTCATATAGCTGACAATACTGGGCACGCTGCCGTGAAAGCCGAACGAGGTGAAAATCACCGGGATCGCCGACAGTGCTAGCCCTTTTTCCAGCGGCAGCGTCAGCAGGTTGATGTTATGCACGTGCGGCATCAGCAGCGCCAGCATAATGACGAGGAAGAGGATCTTGGCGCTGAATAAAAAGCGGTTAAACAGATCAACCAACGCGGTGCCGATACAGACCACGCCATCGGCAACCAGCGTGAACACCAGCACCCCTGCAACCGGTGACAGGCTGGTCTCAAACCAGTCATTGAAGCTGGCTGCCAGCAGTTCGCCTGCGCCGCTCATATACGCGGCGGTCAGGGCGTACATCAGGAACATCATACTTAATCCCGTCACCCACTGACCGTAGCGCCCTAAATAGCGGCGCGCCAGTGTCCCCAGCCCGGTGTCCGCCGGCACATGCTGGTAAACCTCCAGCAGCAACAGCGCGGTGTAACACATCAAAGCCCACAGGCTAAATAACAGCACCAGCGTCACGCCAAAACCGACGCCAGCGGCCGCCAGCGGCATCGCCAGCATACCCGCGCCAATCGTCGTTCCCGCAACGATAAAAACACTTCCAAGAGTCCGATTCTTCACGCTTTTCTCTACACCCAAACCCATTAGCCCTATTTATGCGGCGCAGAGTAAGGGAAAAGAGAATTTTCGTCAAATAGCTGTTACAGGCGCTGTGAATAAAACTTTACAGGCTGGGCGATACCGGGCATCTGCCCAGGCGATTTGTGGGGTTTGACTACTTCATAAGGACAATACAGTTGCGCCACAATTGGGCGTACCTTAAAAAAATGATAAATAATCAAAAAAAGTGAGGTCAGCGATGGGATCAGTGAATCCGTTCAGTGCGAAATGGAGCCGGGGCGGGAACCTGCTTTGTCACGGTCACTGGATTATTAGCTGGCAGGAGAAGGCCATTGAACTGCCGGAGGCGCGGCGAGAGAAAGACATGGGCACCTGGGCTATTTACTCCATCATTGATCCGGAAGATGAGACCTTTGCGCAGGGATTAACGGAAGACGAGTGGATCATTGAAAATGTGGAGTGGGTAACGGATCTGTTTTTCGATAACGACATTCCGCTGATGACGGAAAATTACCGCTTCTTTTACCAGGCGATTAATCGACAGGACTGGCGTTGCACCAGCTGCGCAGGATGCATGTAAATAAAACGGCGGTGAATAACTTCACCGCCGGAGGATTAATTCTGCGCGTCGAGCGTTGAAAGTTCTTTATCGATGAAATAGAGGCCTTCACCGCTTTTACCCGCCAGGGACAATTTATCAATCACGGATTTGAATAACTTCTCTTCTTCGTGCTGTTCAGCGACATACCATTGTAGGAAGTTAAAGGTCGGATAATCCTGCGTGGTCATAGCCACGTGGGCCAGTTCATTAATTTTAGCGCTGATCAGCTGCTCATGTTCGTAAGTGGCGCGGAACAGTTCATCCAGCGACGCATATTCCGCGAACGGCGAGGTGATATTGTTAATGCGCGGCAGGCTGCCGGTGTCCGCCAGGTAGTCGAACAGGCGCTGCATGTGAGTCATCTCTTCCTGCGCATGACGGCGCAGAAACGCGGCGGCACCTTCAAAGCTGTGGTAGCTGCACCAGGCGCTCATCTGCTGATAAAGCAGGGAAGAGTAAAGCTCCAGGTTCATTTGCTCGTTCAGTTTTTCAATCATTTCAGCTTTAAGCATGGTGACGCTCCAAAAATAATGACGGCGGGTTTCAATGTGGCCACTATAATTTGTTATTTAATTATTTGCAAAAGGTAAAATAAAATATTTGGTTATTTAAAATGAGAATGGGAATAACACGCATTGGCAGGGAAATATAAAATATAAATGAGAATTATTCATTTTTTATAAAGAAAGGAAAAACCCGCGAAATAGCGCGGGCGAGACACAATTACCAGGCTGCGGTGGTCGGGTGCGCGAAAGCGACGCCGTGACACAAATATTGCAGGGTGATTTTTTCGTTCAGGCAGAGCGATCCGCTAAAGACGCTACAGGTCCGAATCGGCTGGCCGTAGGCGGTGCCGTTGGCAAAACCCATTTGCTGACACTGGCGGTTGACTGTGCCCTGGGTGGTGTAATCATCGAAGCGCGCTTTTTGCATCGCCCCTTCGTTGTAGGTCAGACGGACCACGCCGGCTGCGGGATTAACGTCGCTCACCTCAGGTTGTTTGGTGATGGTGCATCCGGCGAGCAGCATCAACGCGGCGACAAAACAGATACTCTTCATGGAATCGCTCTGATTCAGTTTGGATGACCTCATCCTACAACGAGCCCGGTAACGCAATGGCTGGAATAGCCCGATTTTCATGCCCTACTAATTGCAACGGGCGCAGGGTCAGTCGGCCAGGCTGTCATCGATAATGCGAAAGTTTCATCACGCAGCGACTAAAATGGGTAAATGTGCGATGGAAAAGGCAAAACTGTGAGCCCATCTCAATTTTTTAAAACCATTTTTCACTAAATTTGAAAGTATGTTTGCTAAGTAGTAAGGTTTGATCAAACGTTAGCGATTGATGGCGGGGAACCCCGCAGTGTCTTCAGGAGATGAAAGAATGAAAATTGCATTGATGATGGAAAATAGCCAGGCCGGCAAAAACGCCACCATCCTTAAAGAGTTGAAAACCGTTGCGGATGAAAAAGGCTTCCCGGTTTACAACGTCGGGATGAGCGACGAGAATGACCACCATCTGACCTACATTCACTTAGGCATCATGGCCAGCATTCTGCTGAACGCTAAAGCGGTCGACTTCGTGGTAACCGGTTGCGGTACCGGCCAGGGTGCGCTGATGTCGCTGAACATCCATCCGGGTGTGATTTGCGGTTACTGTATCGATCCGGCGGACGCGTTCCTGTTCGCGCAGATCAACAACGGTAACGCGCTGTCGCTGCCGTTCGCCAAGGGCTTCGGCTGGGGTGCAGAGCTGAATGTGCGCTTTATCTTTGAAAAAGCGTTTACCGGTCGCAACGGTGAAGGGTATCCGCCGGAGCGTAAAGAGCCGCAGGTGCGTAACGCGGGCATTCTGAACCAGGTTAAAGCGGCGGTGGTGAAAGAGAACTATCTCGACACCCTGCGCGCCATCGACCCGGAACTGGTGAAAACCGCCGTGAGCGGTCAGCGCTTCCAGCAGTGTTTCTTTGAAAACTGCCAGGACAAAGAGATCGAAGCGTTCGTGCGCGGGATCATCGGCTAAGCGGCTGAATAAATCTGCAAAGGCCAGCATCGCGCTGGCCTTTTTCGTTTATGCTTTCTTTTTCTTCGACACGGCGCTGCCCGCGTCTTTCGCCAGCCGCAACGTATCGCCCATGCCCACCAGACAAATCAGCGCAATCACCACAAACGCCAGACGGAAACTCATGCCCGGCACGTTGTTCAGCGCCAGCCAGTCGGTGACCTTTTCCCCTATGCGGATACCGATAGCCCCCAGCGTAATGCCAAGCCCCACCGCCAGCTGAGTCGCGGTGCTGAAAAGCGTATTGGCGTAGCTCATCTGCGCGGACGGCACGTCGGCAAAGGCCAGCGTGCTGACGCCGGTAAACTGTACGGAACGGAAGACGCCGCCCAGATAAAGCACCAGCATGATCAGCCACACCGGGGTGTCCGGCGTGAGAAACGCACAGGCCAGCAGCGCCAGCACGTTTAACGCTCCGTTGATCAACAGCAGTTTTTTAAAGCCCAGCCAGCGGATAAGCGGCGTGGTGGCGGGTTTAATGGTCAGGTTACCGACGAAGACCGCCAGCACCAGCAGCCCGGCGTGGAAAGCATCCATACCAAACCCGACCTGAAACATCAGCGGCAGTAAAAAAGGCACGGCGCTGATGGAGGCACGAAACAGCGAACCGCCATACATTGTTACACGGAAGGTGGGGACCTGCATGGCATCCAGACGGATCATGGGCCAGCGGCTGCGCTGAAAATGGCGCAGCGCGTAAATCAACGTGATGGCCCCTAACGCCAGCAGACCGAGCGTCAGTAAGCCCTGCGGTTGCTGTGCGCCCATGGATTCCATGGCGTAGACCAGACTCACCATCGCAATGGAGGTCGCCAGAAATCCCGGCAGATCGAAAGGCCGCCGCTCATCTTCTTTAATGTTAGGGATAATGCGAAACGCCAGCGCGATAGCCACCAGCCCGATTGGCACATTAATAAAGAAGATCCAGCGCCAGTTCGCGTAGCTGGTGATAAACCCGCCCAGCGGCGGACCGATAATGGGTGCCACCAGCGCGGGCCAGGTGAGCGTGGCAATTGCGGTGATCAGCAGATGCTTGGGCGTTGTTCGCAGCACGGCGAGACGCCCCACGGGCACCATCAGCGCGCCGCCCATCCCTTGCAGCACGCGCATCGCCACAAACCACTCCACATTCACCGCCAGACCACAAAACACCGAGGCGAGGGTGAAAATGGCCAGCGCGGTAGCGAAGACTTTGCGCGCGCCGAAGCGATCGGCAATCCAGCCGCTGGCCGGGATCAGCACCGCCAGGGTGATGAGATAGGCGCTAATGCCGATGTTCAGATCCACCGCATCCACGCCAAAGCTTTGCGCCATGTCCGGCAGTGCCGTGGCGATGACGGTGCCGTCGAGAAACTCCATAAAAAATGCGCCCGCAACGAGCAGGGCGGCAGGTGAGACGCCGCGTGCCTTGTCGGGGAGGGTGTTTTCACTCATTTTTGGTCTGCCATTTCAAAAAAATTTTAAAATTTATACAGGAATGAAATGCTCGTAACTTACAGATTTTTAATTATTTTTTTAACAAAAGTAAAATATTAGCCCTGATTTTTATGTGACCACCATCACAAAGTGGTTGATTTTTGTGACGTAGGTCATATTATACGCACATAGACAAATAACACCTGCATAACAAAATCGCCGGAGCAAAAAAATGAAACTGCGTAAAATCCTGAAAAACATCTTCGAAACATACTGCAAAACCTTCAAAGACGTACCGCCGGGTGCGATGTTCTAATCAGAACGCTTTGACGAAAAACCTGCTGCGGCAGGTTTTTTTATGCCTTAAGATAGCCGCCTTTATCTAAGGAGTGCTATATGTCTTCGTCTAACACTGCCGATCAGGAACTGGTTTCCGACGTTGTCGCCTGCCAGCTGGTCATCAAACAAATTCTCGACGTGCTCGACGTGATCGCCCCGGTGGAAGTCCGCGAAAAAATGTCCCACCAGTTGAAAACCATCGACTTTGCCACCCACCCGGCCGCTGCCGATCCGGTGACGCGTCGTGCGATCCAAAAAGCCATAGCGCTGATTGAACTGAAATTTACGCCGCAGGGCGAAGCGCACTAAGACGCGAGCAGTTAAGTAAAGTAAACCTTCGTTTCGGAATTTTCAAACGGATGTTTTCGCAAGGCGTGCGGCCGTTGAGCCTGGGTTGAGGTTGAGGTTGAGGCTGAGGTTGGGCGTGGGCGAAACTGGCGGGGTTGCCCCCGCCGACGGGATTAGAACAGTACCATCACCAGCGCGTAGCTTGCCGCGCAGGCGCAGCTCACGCCAATCAGACCAGGTAAAATAAAGCTGTGGTTGATGATGAACTTGCCGATGCGGGTGGTTCCGGAGCGATCAAAACCGATGCAGGCCAGATCGCTTGGGTAGGTGGGTAACACGAAATAGCCGTAAGACGCCGGGAAAAACGCCAGCAGCATTTTCGGTTCCACACCCAGCGCCAGTGCCATGGGCGCGACGGCGGTCAGCGCGGCAGCCTGGCTGTTCACCAGTTTCGAGACGAGGAACAGCACAATCGCATAGGTCCACGGATGGGTTTGTACTACGCCTTGCAGCGCCACTTTCAGCTCATCAAGATGCGCCTGGAAAAAGGTGTCGCTCATCCACGCCACGCCAAAGACCGAGAATATCGCTACCATCCCCGCCTTGAACACCGCGCCGTTCGAAATGGTTGCGGCGTTGACCTTACAGGCCATCAGCATTACCGCCCCGGCAATCAGCATCATCATCTGAATCACCAGGTTCATTGAGAGCGGGGTCAGTTTGCCTTTGATCTCAAACGCCGGGCGCAGTTCGGGCAGCGCACCGAGCAGCACCACCACAAGGATCCCGGCAAAGAAAATCCATGTAGACCAGTAAGCCTGCTTAGGAAACCGCTGGTTCATCAGGGTGTCACTGCTGCCATAGATGAATTCACGCTGTTTCGGATCTTTGATTTTTTGCTGAAACTCTGCATCATCCGCCAGG
Organism: uncultured Enterobacter sp.; assembly: GCA_963521185.1. Taxonomy (GTDB): domain Bacteria; phylum Pseudomonadota; class Gammaproteobacteria; order Enterobacterales; family Enterobacteriaceae; genus Enterobacter_D. The sequence goes on from CAUQTV010000001.1 coordinate 360,494, forward strand.
TCTTTACCCCGACGCAGGCTCCACAACGCCGCGACGGCCACGCCAAATAACGACGCCGGAACGGAAACCGCCAGAATCTCCAGAATGCTCCACGCATGACCTATGCCGTGCTGAGCGGCCAGAATCGACACCAGCGAAACCACGGCGACGGAAACCGGTGAGGCGGTGATGGCCATTTGCGAGGCGACAGACGCCACCGCCATTGGGCGCTCCGGGCGAATGCCTTTTTTCAGCGCAATGTCGGCGATAATCGGAAACATGGTGTACACCACGTGTCCGGTGCCGCACAGAAACGTCAGGCTCCAGGTGGTGAACGGGGCCAGCAGGGTGATGTGCTGCGGATGTTTACGCAATAAGCGTTCGGCGAACTGCATCATAACGTTGAGGCCGCCCGCCGTTTGCAGCGTGGCAGCGCAGCCGATAACCGCGAGGATCGTCAGCATCACGTCCACCGGCGGCTTACCAGGTTCAAGCCCGAAGATAAAGGTCAGAATAAACAGACCGATCCCGCTGATTAAGCCGAGACCCATCCCGCCGAACCGTGTTCCTACCAGCAAGCAGAGAATGATGACAACAAATTCAAGAGTAATCATGAAGCACCTTTGTCCATAAACGATGATGCCCAAATCATTACACTTTGTAAGACTTTCCATTGCGAGCCAGATCGAATTTGTTAATATTCAATGAAAGCAATAAGTTATATACATTAAGTTAACATTTCGTTTGCTCTCTGGCAGGATAAAAATAACAAACCCGGCAACGAGGCCGGGTCTTGTGGGCAGAGAAAAGGATTAATGCTGCTGATAGTTAACAATATTGAGCAAATGCTGATCGGTTTGCGTCAGACCTAATCCTGCCTGGCGCGCGTTACGCACTTCTTCCAGCACCGTTTGCAACAACAGGCCATCCTGCTGCTGCTCCTTTTCCATCTCTTTTAAAAAGATCAGCGTTGAATCGTCGTGCGCATCTTTCGCTTCGACGGTTAAACGGGCCAGGGTCGTACAGCGCTGCGCGTACTCATCGAGCGTTTTCTGAAACAGATCTTCCAGCGAGCCGCACGGGTTTTGGCGCGTATCCGTGGCTTTGACAATCGGATTGGCCCCGGCTTTTTTCATGTAGTCGAAGACGCGCATCATTTGGGTAATGTTGCCCTGCGCCTGCGTGCGCAGGAAGGTCGCTGTCCCGTTAAGGCTATGTTCGGTGCACCATTCACTGAGGGTGAGATAGAGGTTAGAAGCCTGAAATTCGAGGTTCATTTGCGTATTCAGTTTTTGTACCATTCCAACAACAGCCATATAAATATCCTTATTTCCAGGAAGGTTGAGGCAGACGTTATTTTTACCAGCGGCATAAAAGCTGTCTGACCGCGTCAATACCACACTGTGGATACTCACCACAGAATAATGATTTGTGCCCGCTCCAGACTGTGACCTGGCATTCACTTCCATGAATCGTTACGAATTAACCTGGCTGCATGATTTTTCATCGTTTCAATTAAACTGAAACGTTTTTAAATCAATTGTTTGTTTTAAATGGCTTTTTTAGTTCATGTGAAATAAAGACTTTTACCGGCATCCGTAATATAACGGTTGAAGGTCGTCACATTTTCAGGGCAAGAAAATTAATTTTTCGCAGCCTGTCCTTCATCTGATTTATGTCTTTGTGGTGAACGTTGGCATTAAAAAATGCGGTAGATCATTTTTGATCGACAAATAATGTGATGTGTAAGCGGTTTTAAACAATAAGCACCGAGTGATTAACGTTAAGGAGTAAAGAATGAAAAAAGTGGCCGTGTTGCTGGCCCCGGGTTTTGAGGAAGCCGAGGCTATCGTCACCATTGATATTCTGCGTCGTCTGCATATAGAGGTGGAGACGCTGGCCTGTGCGGAATCGCGGGCCGTCGTAAGCTACCACAACATACCGATGGTGGCTGACAGCACGCTCTCTGAGCGTATCGATACCCTGTACGATGCGGTCGTGCTGCCGGGCGGGCCACAGGGCAGCGTCAATCTCGCCGCCAGCGAAGAGGTGGTGCGCTTTGTCACTGCCCACGACAACGCTGAAAAGCTAATCTGCCCGATTTGTTCGGCTGCGGCGCGCGTGCTGGCAGGCAACGGTCTGTTGAAGGGCCGCCGCTACGTCTGTTCCGGCGAACTGTATGAAACTGTCACCGACGGCGTTTATGTGGATGCCCCGGTGGTGGAAGATGCGAATCTGATCAGCGGCAAAGGCTTAGGCCACGTGTTTGATTTTGCGCTGACCGTATCGGCGCGTTTACTGGGTGATGAAGCGCCCGTACGCGATCACGCGGAACACATCTATTATCCGTGGTAATCGCTGCCCGGGTGCGCAAGGCATCCGGGGCACAAGGATAAGCTGGCTGATGTTATGGATGATTAAGCTATATCCCGGTCTAATTGTCCGACAAATCCGTTCTTTTTTATGGCTTTTTTCGCTGAATTTATGTACGCAATTACTGTAATTCTGCCGTGTGATGCCGCTCTCCTATGGAGAATCAATTTCCCGCTACAACTTATATCCAGCAAGAGCATTTCAGACATCACCTTTGCTAATGCTTTGTTTTCTGTCCGATTAAAGAACAGAGAAAACGTTTTTCCCTACATAAAAGAACGCTAAAGCTGGAGTTAACCATGCACAAATTCACTAAAGCGCTGGCGGCCATTGGTCTGGCTGCTGTTATGTCACAATCCGCTATCGCAGAAACCATGAAGCTCGGTTTTCTGGTGAAACAACCGGAAGAACCCTGGTTCCAGACCGAGTGGAAATTCGCCGATAAGGCGGGCAAAGAGTTAGGCTTTGAGGTCATTAAAATTGCGGTGCCGGACGGTGAGAAAACGCTGAACGCGATTGACAGCCTGGCAGCCAGCGGGGCGAAAGGTTTTGTGATTTGTACGCCGGACCCAAAACTGGGTTCCGCGATTGTGGCGAAAGCCAAAGGCTATGACATGAAAGTCATCGCCGTGGATGACCAGTTCGTGAACGCCAAAGGCAAGCCGATGGAGAGCGTGCCGCTGGTGATGATGGCCGCCAGCGAGATTGGCGCGCGTCAGGGGCAGGAACTGTATAAAGAGATGCAAAAACGCGGCTGGGACGTGAAAGAGACCGGCGTGATGGCGATCACCGCCAACGAACTCGATACCGCGCGTCGCCGCACCACCGGTTCCATGGACGCGCTGAAAACCGCAGGCTTCCCGGAAAAACAGATCTACCAGGTTCCGACGAAAGCGAACGATATTCCAGGCGCATTTGACGCCGGTAACTCCCTGCTGGTTCAACACCCTGAAGTCAAACACTGGCTGATTGTCGGCATGAACGACAACACCGTGCTGGGCGGAGTGCGAGCGGCAGAAGGGCAGGGCTTTAAAGCCGGCGATGTCATCGGGATCGGCATTAACGGCGTGGACGCGGTGAGCGAGCTGTCTAAAGCACAGGCGACCGGCTTCTACGGCTCGCTGCTGCCAAGCCCGGACGTGCACGGCTATAAAACCAGCGAGATGCTGTACAACTGGGTGGAAAAAGGCGTTGAGCCGCCTAAATTCACCGCCGTGACCGATGTTGTGTTGATCACCCGCGACAACTTTAAAGAAGAGTTGGCGAAAAAAGGGCTGGGCGTGAAGTAATTCTCTCACGTTGGTTGCGCCCTTCACCCTCGGGTGGAGGGCCAGTCGTACAATGAACGGTTCACGGAGATGTTATGCAACAGTCAACGCCTTACCTGTCTTTTCGGGGCATCAGCAAAACCTTCCCCGGCGTGAAAGCACTGAGCGATATCAGCTTTGACTGCTACGCGGGACAGGTGCACGCCCTGATGGGCGAGAACGGTGCCGGTAAATCGACGCTGCTAAAAATTCTCAGCGGCAACTACGCTCCCACCGCAGGCACGCTCTCTTTACGCGGTGAAGATGTCACCTTCGCCGATACTCCCGCCGCGTTAAACGCGGGCGTGGCGATCATCTATCAGGAGCTGCACCTGGTGCCTGAAATGACCGTCGCGGAGAATATCTATCTTGGGCAGTTGCCGCATAAGGGCGGTTTTGTTAATCGCTCGCTGCTCAATTACGAAGCGCGTTTGCAGCTTGAGCACCTCGGGCTGGATATTGATCCGCAAACGCCGCTGAAATATTTATCCATCGGCCAGTGGCAGATGGTGGAAATCGCCAAAGCGCTGGCGCGCAACGCGAAAGTGATCGCCTTTGACGAACCCACCAGCTCGCTGTCTGCGCGTGAAATCGACAATCTGTTCCGCGCGATCCGCGAACTGCGCGATGAAGGGCGGGTGATCCTCTACGTCTCGCACCGCATGGAAGAGATTTTTGCCTTAAGCGACGCCATCACCGTGTTTAAAGATGGTCGCTACGTCTGCACCTTCAGCGATATGCAGCAGGTGAATCATGACTCGCTGGTGCAGGCGATGGTCGGGCGCGATCTCGGTGACATCTACGGCTGGCAACCGCGCGAGTACGGTGAAGAGATGCTGCGCCTCAATGAGGTGAAAGCGCCCGGCGTGCGTAAGCCGGTGAGCCTGACGGTGAAACGCGGCGAAATTGTCGGTCTGTTTGGTCTGGTCGGTGCGGGCCGCAGCGAATTGATGAAAGGGCTGTTTGGCGGCACGCGCATTACCGCAGGCCAGGTCTTTATCGACGGTGACGAGGTGACGATTCAGAAACCGGCCCACGCGATACGCGCGGGTATGATGCTGTGCCCGGAAGATCGCAAAGCCGAGGGCATCATCCCGGTTCACTCAGTGCGCGATAACATCAACATCAGCGCCCGACGCAAGTCGATTCACGCCGGATGCCTGATTAACAACGCCTGGGAAGTGGAAAACGCCGATCGCCACATTCGCTCCCTGAACATCAAAACACCTGGTGCAGAACAGCTGATCATGAACCTCTCCGGCGGTAATCAGCAGAAGGCGATTCTTGGCCGCTGGCTCTCGGAGGAGATGAAGGTCATTTTGCTCGATGAGCCGACGCGCGGCATTGACGTCGGCGCAAAGCACGAAATTTACAACGTCATTTACGCGCTGGCCTCACGCGGCGTGGCGGTGCTGTTTGCCTCCAGCGATCTGCCGGAAGTGCTCGGCGTTGCCGACCGCATTCTGGTGATGTGCGAAGGGGAAATCGCCGGGGAACTGCTTCACGGTCAGGCGGATGAACAACGGGCGTTAAGCCTTGCCATGCCTAAAGTTAGCCAGGCTGTCGCCTGAGCAAGGAGAATGAGATGTCTGCATTAAGTACCTCTAACGCGCCGAAATCGCCGTTCAGCATTGGCCGTATCTGGGATCAGTACGGCATGCTGGTGGTCTTTGCCGTGCTGTTTATCGGCTGTGCGATTTTTGTGCCCAACTTTGCCAGCTTTGTGAATATGAAGGGTCTTGGGCTGGCGATTTCGATGTCCGGCATGGTGGCGTGCGGCATGCTATTTTGCCTCGCGTCCGGGGATTTTGACCTCTCCGTGGCGTCGGTCATTGCCTGCGCCGGGGTGACCACGGCGGTGGTGATTAACCTCACTGAAAGCCTGTGGATTGGCGTGTTCGCCGGTTTAATGCTGGGTGTGCTCAGCGGCCTGGTCAACGGCTTTGTCATTGCACGACTGAAGATCAACGCCCTGATCACCACGCTTGCCACCATGCAGATCGTGCGTGGCCTCGCCTACATTATTTCCGACGGTAAAGCCGTAGGCATCGAAGACGAACGCTTCTTCGCGCTCGGTTACACCAACTGGTTTGGACTGCCTGCGCCAATCTGGCTGACGGTGGGCTGCCTGATTATCTTTGGCTTTTTGCTCAACAAAACCACCTTTGGCCGTAACACGCTGGCTATTGGCGGCAACGAAGAAGCGGCGCGTCTGGCGGGTGTGCCGGTGGTACGCACTAAAATCATCATCTTTATTCTGTCGGGTCTGGTGTCGGCGGCGGCGGGGATCATCCTGGCGTCACGCATGACCAGCGGCCAGCCGATGACCTCTATCGGCTATGAGTTGATTGTGATTTCGGCGTGCGTGCTGGGGGGCGTGTCACTGAAAGGCGGGATCGGTAAAATTTCTTACGTTGTGGCGGGTATTCTGATCCTCGGCACCGTGGAAAACGCCATGAACCTGCTCAACATCTCCCCGTTCTCGCAGTATGTGGTCCGCGGCCTGATCCTGCTGGCGGCAGTGATCTTTGACCGTTACAAACAGAAAGCCAAACGCACGGTATGATTGTTCACATCGTAAACAAAACCGACAAACTTTAAGCATAATCCTATCCCTCGCCAGCCGCTATACGGGCTGGCGAGCGCTATCCAGAATGGCGAGCCCCGTCACACTGTCTATACTTACATGGCTAATCATAACGAGATGCGCCAGCAAAGCTGTGCATCCAAACCATTTAAGGAGGAGACCAGGGTGGCTGACCAGTTATCTGTACCGCCTGTAATTTCCGGACATTTTGCGTTCTTTTTTGATCTCGACGGAACCCTCGCCGACATACAACCACACCCCGATCAGGTCGCCGTTCCCCCCACTGTGCTAAGCAATCTGCAACGACTTGCGCAGATGAACCACGGGGCGGTGGCGTTGATTTCAGGGCGTTCCATGGGCGAGCTTGACGCCCTTGCGCATCCGTACCGCTTCCCGCTTGCCGGGGTGCACGGTGCCGAGCGCCGCGATATCAATGGCGAAACGCATATTGTGACGCTGCCGGAAGCGCTGGTTAAACGCATTGAGCTGGAACTGATCGCCGGCCTCGACAGCCTTGAGGGCACCGAGCTTGAGGCGAAGGGGATGGCGTTTGCGCTGCATTACCGTCAGGCCGTTCATCACGAAGAGGCCATTTTTGCGCTGGCGAAATCCCTTGAGCAAAAATACAGCGAACTCGCGTTGCAGCCCGGTAAATGCGTCGTGGAACTGAAACCACGCGGCATTAACAAAGGCGCAGCGATTGAGGCATTTTTACAAGAGGCACCGTTCGCGGGTCGTACGCCGGTATTTCTCGGCGACGATTTGACCGACGAGGCCGGTTTTGAAGCAGTGAACCGACAGGGCGGAATGTCCATCAAAGTCGGCATTGGTGCTACGCATGCGCAATGGCGTCTTAATAACGTCGCGGATGTTCACCAGTGGATTGCACAGATTACCCACCAACAACAACAAGAAATGGCGCTAACAAACAGGAGAGATGGCTATGAGTCGCTTAGTCGTAGTATCTAATCGCATCGCACCGCCGGACGACAAAAAATCGAGCGCGGGTGGGCTGGCCGTCGGGATTTTAGGCGCGTTAAAAGCCACCGGAGGACTCTGGTTTGGCTGGAGCGGTGAAATCGGCAATGAAGATGCCCCGTTAAAAAAGACGACGCGAGGCAATATCACCTGGGCCTCCTTTAACCTGAACGAACAGGATTATGATGAATACTACAGCCAGTTTTCCAACGCCGTGCTGTGGCCCGCGTTTCATTATCGCCTCGATTTAGTGAAGTTTCAGCGCGAAGCCTGGGAGGGTTATCAGCGCGTGAATGCACTGCTGGCGGATAAGCTGGTGCCGCTGCTTGAAGAGGACGACATCCTGTGGATCCACGACTACCATTTGCTGCCTTTTGCCAGCGAACTGCGTCAGCGTGGGGTTAATAATCAGATCGGTTTCTTCCTGCACATTCCGTTCCCAACCCCGGAAATATTCAATGCGCTGCCGCCGCATGCTGAACTGCTTGAACAGCTGTGCGATTACGATCTGCTCGGTTTCCAGACCGAAAGTGACCGCGTGGCGTTTCTCGACAGCCTTTCCAGCCAGACGCGTTTAATCGCCAAAAACAATAAGCGCCACACCGCCTGGGGTAAAACCTTCTCGACGGAAGTGTATCCTATTGGCATTGAGCCAAAAGAGATCGCCGCTGCCGCATCCGGGCCGCTGCCGCCAAAACTGGCGCAGCTGAAATCAGAGCTTAAAGGCGTCAAAAATATCTTCTCGGTGGAGCGTCTCGATTACTCAAAAGGGCTACCGGAACGTTTTGCGGCGTTCGAAACCCTGCTGGAGAAGTTCCCGCATCATCACGGCAAAATTCGCTATACGCAGATTGCGCCCACCTCACGCGGTGAAGTGCAGGCCTACCAGGATATCCGGCATCAGTTGGAAACAGAAGCCGGGCGCATCAACGGGAAATACGGCCAGTTAGGCTGGACGCCGCTCTATTACCTCAATCAGCACTTTGACCGTAAGCTGCTGATGAAAGTCTTCCGTTATGCGGATGTCGGGCTGGTGACGCCGCTGCGCGATGGCATGAACCTGGTGGCAAAAGAGTATGTGGCAGCGCAGGATCCGGCGAATCCGGGCGTACTGATCCTGTCGAAATTTGCGGGCGCGGCCAATGAGCTCACCTCCGCGCTGCTGGTCAATCCTTATGACCGGGACGATATGGCCAACGCAATGGACAGGGCGCTGACTATGCCGCTCCCCGAGCGTATTTCGCGCCATGCGGAGATGCTGGAGATTATCGAGAAAAACGATATCGATGCCTGGCAGAAGAGGTTTATTCGCGATCTAAAGCAGATCGCGCCACGCAGCGCGGAAAGTAAGCTGCAGGACAAAGTGGCGACCTTCCCGCGATTAGCCTGACAAAATCTTAATGACGCGCCCCCGGTAATTGGGGGCGCTACGCTTCGCTTAACGGCACCAGTAGCACATCAACCTGACTTGCGCCAACTATGGTTTTGGCTGCGCACGCTGCGCGGGAGAAAAAACTGTGATTATGGTTGCCGCAAATCACCAAATCGACCTTCTGCGTCTTACAAATGTGAAAAATATGATCGCTTAACTCACCCGAAGTAATGATTGTCTGGGCGATGGGGTAGTCCGTTTGGCGTATTAACGAAGTGAGAAATTGCTGCGTCTCTTCCTGCATCAGTTCGCGCAGGTTTTCGAGCATCGGTGCGGCGAAGTGATTGTACATCTCGGGATCGGCGGCGAGAGTAATAAGGCTGATGCGCGCGTTAACCGGACGCGCAATTGTAACAGCCTTCGCCAGCAACTGATGGCTTTCAGGCGTGGGTGCAACAGCGACTAACACATGGGAATAGCTCATCACTCGCTCCTTTTAAGCGTATGAACCTGACTGACCTTTACTCTTTTTTTGCTCATAGCACAACCCCTTAGTGTGACAATTTTATGACGCAGTTAATAAATATTCATTAATTATTCTTACCTCTGGAATCGCTCAAAGAGTGGACATGTTAAAAATTTTTAAACACTTAACGTAAATCGACACGATAAACGATAGTAATGTTAATTTATTTATCGTGCCGATTAACAAATTTGAAATGATCACTGACCGGAATTTGTTGGGAAAATCGGCAGGATAATTCTTTGTTTTATATGAAATTTTAAAAATGTCTCTATCTTAGAAATGTTAACGCAACCTCGATCAACGCGATTTATCCACGTAACTGCTTTTGCCAGCGCCGCCTGGTGCCATTTGCATGACTATTCGTCATAAAGGAATAGAAAAGTGGCCTGTTAGAACAAAAAATCATCAATTGAACAGCTAGACTGATAGATTTATTCGTAATATTCGCTTAAATTATGTGACCTCGATCACATTATTTTCAAATTGCTGGTCGGTCACATTGTATGTCTCAGTGTTCGCGAGTACAGTTGCGTCGATTTAGGAAAAATCTTAGTCAATTGTAAGAAATGATTTAAAGCGTTAGAAGGATCCTTCGCTCGCAGAAGTGATCAACTTCACGTTTTTACCTAAGTCGAAGCGATGCATTTAGCCTTTTCTTTTTTTTCCGGGTTTTTGCCCGGCGACATCACGGGGTGCGGTCTGACCGCATAAGTTACTAGTTGGTTATTCTGGATGGGAAAAATGCATACATCCGAGTTGCTGAAACATATTTATGACATCAACCTGTCATATCTCCTCCTTGCACAGCGTCTGATCAGTCAGGACAAAGCATCTGCTATGTTCCGTCTGGGGATCAGTGAAGAAATGGCATCCACCATGGGTGAGCTTACGCTTCCTCAAATGGTAAAACTGGCTGAAACTAACCAGCTGATCTGCCAGTTCCGCTTTGACAGCCATCAGACAATTACACGCCTGACACAGGAATCCCGTGTAGACGACCTCCAGCAAATCCATACCGGGATTTTGCTCTCAACGCGCCTGCTGAGTGACGCGGGTCAGAGCGTCGATGCGCCGGCCCGGAAGAAAAGGGCTTAAAGATGACTGAGAAAAGCATTGTTCAGGAAGCACGCGACATTCAGTTAGCAATGGAACTGATTACGCTGGGTGCGCGTCTGCAGATGTTGGAGAGTGAGACGCAGCTGAGCCGTGGCCGTCTCATCAAACTTTACAAAGAACTCCGCGGAAGCCCGCCGCCAAAAGGCATGCTGCCTTTTTCAACGGACTGGTTTATGACGTGGGAGCAAAATATACATGCGTCAATGTTCTGTAACGCCTGGCAATTCCTACTTAAAACAGGGCTTTGCAGCGGTGTTGACGCAGTGATTAAAGCTTACCGTCTCTATCTGGAACAATGCCCACAACCGGAAGAGGGGCCGTTGCTGGCACTCACGCGTGCCTGGACGCTCGTACGTTTCGTCGAGAGTGGAATGCTGCAATTATCTCGCTGCAACTGCTGCGATGGCAATTTCATCACCCATGCGCACCAACCGGTGGGTAGCTTCGCCTGCAGTTTATGTCAGCCGCCTTCCAGGGCAGTAAAAAGACGTAAACTTTCCCCGGAAGCTGCCGATATAAATTCACAACTGCTGGATGAACAGATTAATCAGGCTGTTTAACCGACACGGTGTGGACAACACTCCAGCAGCGGTAAGCAATTACCGCTGCTTTTTTTTGCCCCGCCGTTACGTTAATGAAAATCTGTTCCTCCTTGCCTTAGTCAATAGCTGAAGGATGATGTCGTGCTGATCTTATTAGGTTACCTGGTTGTTCTCGGTACAGTCTTCGGCGGTTATATGATGACCGGCGGACACCTTGGGGCACTTTATCAACCTGCCGAATTAATTATCATCGGTGGCGCGGGCGTAGGTGCGTTTATTGTGGGCAACAACGGCAAAGCCATCAAAGGAACGCTGCGCGCGCTTCCGCTGCTGTTTCGCCGTTCAAAATATACCAAAAGTATGTACATGGACCTGCTGGCGCTGCTCTATCGCCTGATGGCCAAGTCACGTCAACAAGGTATGTTCTCCCTCGAACGGGATATCGAAAACCCGAAAGAGAGCGAAATTTTTGCCAGCTATCCGCGCATCATCGCTGACCCGATTATGCTCGAATTTATCGTGGATTATCTGCGTCTTATCATCAGCGGCAACATGAATACCTTCGAAATCGAAGCGCTGATGGACGAAGAGATCGAAACCCATGAAAGCGAAGCTGAAGTGCCGGCGAACAGTCTGGCGATGGTCGGTGACTCGCTCCCGGCGTTCGGTATCGTCGCGGCGGTGATGGGGGTGGTACACGCCCTGGCCTCAGCGGACCGCCCAGCGGCGGAGCTGGGTGCGCTGATCGCCCATGCGATGGTGGGGACCTTCCTCGGTATTCTGTTGGCCTACGGATTTATCTCTCCGCTGGCGACGGTACTGCGTCAAAAGAGCGCGGAAACCACCAAAATGATGCAGTGCGTCAAGATCACGCTGCTGTCTAATCTCAACGGTTACGCGCCGCCCATCGCCGTCGAATTTGGCCGTAAAACGCTGTACTCCAGCGAACGTCCTTCCTTCGTCGAGCTGGAAGAGCATGTGCGTGCCGTGAGAAACCCTAACCAGCAGACCACGACTGAGGACGCATGAAAAATCAGGCCCATCCCATTGTCGTCGTCAAACGACGCAAACATAAAGGACACGGAGGCGGATCGCACGGTTCCTGGAAGATTGCCTACGCCGATTTTATGACGGCAATGATGGCCTTCTTTCTGGTGATGTGGCTGATCTCCATTTCAAGTCCGAAAGAGCTTATCCAGATTGCGGAGTATTTCCGCACCCCGCTGGCAACGGCGGTGACCGGTGGGCCACGTATTTCGAACAGCGACAGTCCAATCCCTGGCGGCGGTGATGATTACACCCAGCAAAAGGGTGAAGTGCAGCGCCAGCCAAACGTTGAAGAGCTGCGCAAACGCATGGAACAGACGCGTCTGAGCAAACTGCGCGGCGATCTTGACCAGTTAATTGAGGCCGATCCAAAGCTGCGCGCACTGCGACCGCATCTGAAAATCGACCTCGTGCAGGAAGGGCTGCGTATTCAGATTATCGACAGCCAGAACCGCCCGATGTTTAAAACCGGCAGTGCCGAAGTTGAACCCTATATGCGCGATATTCTGCGCGGGATCGCCCCGGTGCTGAACGGCATCCCGAACCGAATTAGTTTGTCTGGCCACACCGATGATTTCCCGTATGCCAATGGTGAACGCGGCTATAGCAACTGGGAACTTTCCGCTGACCGCGCAAACGCATCTCGTCGTGAGCTGGTTATCGGTGGTCTGGACGATGGTAAGGTCCTGCGCGTCGTGGGCATGGCGGCGACCATGCGCTTAAGCGACCGGGGGGCCGATGATGCGATTAACCGCCGCATCAGTCTTTTGGTGTTAAACAAGCAGGCAGAACAGGCCATTCTGCATGAAAACGCCGAAAGCCAAAATGAGCCAGTGAGTTTATTAAAACAGCCCGAGGCTTTGCCCCAGGCGACAGTTCCCACATCGCCACAACCCGTATCGAGGTGATAGCGTGAGCATGGATATTAGCGATTTTTATCAGACGTTTTTTGATGAAGCTGACGAGTTGTTGGCCGATATGGAGCAACATTTGTTGGATCTGGTGCCAGAAGCACCGGACTCCGAACAACTGAACGCCATCTTTCGTGCCGCGCACTCCATCAAGGGCGGCGCAGGCACGTTCGGCTTCACCATTTTGCAGGAAACCACGCACTTAATGGAAAACCTGCTGGATGAAGCGCGGCGTGGAGAGATGCAGCTCAACACCGATATTATCAACCTGTTTTTGGAAACCAAAGATATTATGCAGGAACAGCTCGACGCCTATAAAAGCTCTGAAGAGCCGGATGCCGCCAGCTTTGAATATATCTGCAATGCCTTGCGCCAGCTTGCGCTGGAAGCCAAAGGCGACGTTGCCCCTGCGGGCGCAAAGCTGACCGTGGTTGACTCTCAGCAGGTTCCGGCACACGCCGCACCTGCCGCAGACAACGACGGAAAATTACGCATCGTGCTGTCTCGCCTGAAAGAGAGCGAAGTCAGCCTGCTGGAAGATGAGCTTAAAAACCTGGCCACCTTAAGCGACGTGGTGAAAGGGTCCGATTCCCTCAGCGCGACGCTGGATGGCGGCGTCAGCGAAGATGACCTGGTTGCCGTGCTGTGCTTCGTGGTTGAGCAGGACCAGATTGCCTTCGAAAAAGCCGCGCCTGCCGTGGCTGACGTCGCGGCGGTTGAAGAAGTGGCTGCGTCTGTTGCTGACGCTACGCCGCAGGTTCCTGCGGTCAGCGCCGCCCCGGTACTGAAAGCCGTGCCGAAAGAGCAGGCTGCCGGTGCAGGTCGCCAGGAGCGTGAGAAACCCGCGCGTGCGGCCAGCGAATCCACCAGTATCCGCGTGGCGGTTGAGAAGGTTGACCAAATCATCAACCTGGTGGGCGAACTGGTGATCACCCAGTCCATGCTCGCCCAGCGCTCAAACGAACTGGATCCGGTGACTCACGGTGATTTGATCACCAGCATGGGCCAGCTGCAACGTAACGCCCGTGATCTGCAAGAATCCGTGATGTCCATCCGTATGATGCCGATGGAATACGTCTTCAGCCGCTTCCCGCGCCTGGTGCGCGATCTGGCGAGCAAGCTGGATAAGCAGATTGAACTGACGCTGATTGGTAGCTCCACCGAACTCGATAAGAGCCTGATTGAACGCATTATCGACCCGTTAACGCACCTGGTGCGTAACAGCCTCGACCACGGTATTGAACTGCCGGATACACGCGTCGCCGCCGGTAAATCACCGGTCGGCAATCTGGTGCTTTCCGCAGAACACCAGGGCGGCAATATCTGCATCGAAGTGACCGATGACGGTGCTGGCCTTAACCGCGAGCGCATTCTGGCAAAAGCCATTTCGCAGGGGATGCCGGTTCACGACAACATGTCCGACGAAGAAGTGGGCATGCTGATCTTCGCGCCAGGCTTCTCTACCGCTGAGCAGGTGACGGACGTTTCCGGACGTGGCGTGGGCATGGACGTGGTGAAACGTAACATCCAGGAGATGGGCGGCCACGTTGAGATCAAATCCAAACAGGGCGCTGGCACCACTATCCGTATTCTGCTGCCGCTGACGCTGGCCATTCTTGATGGCATGTCAGTGAAAGTGAGCGAAGAGGTGTTTATCCTGCCGCTGAACGCGGTGATGGAATCCCTGCAACCGCGTGAAGAAGATCTTCACCCGCTGGCGGGCGGTGAGCGCGTGCTGGAAGTGCGTGGCGAGTACCTGCCGCTGGTGGAGTTGTGGAAGGTCTTTGACGTTAAAGGCGCGAAAACAGAAGCCACAAAAGGCATTGTGGTGATTGTGCAGAGCGCGGGACGCCGCTATGCCCTGCTGGTTGACCAGTTGATCGGTCAGCATCAGGTGGTGGTGAAAAACCTCGAAAGCAACTATCGCAAAGTGCCGGGCATTTCCGCTGCGACCATCCTCGGCGATGGCAGTGTCGCGCTGATTGTGGATGTTTCGGCGTTACAGGGATTAAACCGTGAACAACGTATGGCGCACACAGCCGCCTGATTTAGGTAAGAAGGTATAAACATGACCGGTATGAGTAATGTAACGAAACTGGCTGGCGAGCCATCAGGTCAGGAATTCCTGGTATTCACCCTCGGTGATGAAGAATACGGTATCGATATTCTGAAAGTGCAGGAGATCCGCGGCTACGATCAGGTGACCCGCATCGCCAACACCCCTGAGTTCATCAAGGGCGTCACCAACCTGCGTGGTGTGATTGTGCCTATCGTCGATCTGCGCGTGAAGTTCAGCCAGATTGAAGTGGAGTACAATGAAAACACCGTGGTTATCGTGTTGAACCTGGGTCAACGCGTGGTCGGCATTGTGGTCGACGGCGTGTCCGACGTTCTGTCGCTGGCATCGGATCAAATCCGTCCGGCACCGGAATTCGCGGTGACCCTGTCTACCGAATACCTGACCGGCCTCGGCGCGCTGGGCGATCGCATGCTGATCCTCGTGAACATCGAGAAGCTGCTGAACAGCGATGAAATGGCGCTGTTAGACGTTGCCACCACCCACCCGCACGTCGCGTAATTGACACACGCTCTCCCGCCTGGGGGAGCGTTTTCTTCTCCCGTCCTCTCCCTCCATCAATAATTCTACTGTTTTGATAAAATTCTCTGATGAAAACCTGTGCGATATATTGTGATGCCCATCACGCGATAATGAATATATCGTTCTGAAACATCTTTGTTACTGGCTGTTAAAATTCTTAATCTACTGAAAGGTAATGAAATTTTTTGTCAATACGCGGAAGGTTTGAGGCCCGTCAACAAGGTTGGTTGTTTCGTCATCTTTAAACTAAATTTCTGTTAATCCTGCCTTTTCCGGTGCAGGAGTTCTCTTTCGGTGGCTTACCTTTGATCATCATGAACGGTACGCTTCAATTCAGGAGGCGATAACATGAACAGAAAATTACTTCTTGTCCTGACGAGTGCAGCACTGGTAATGACTGGGCAGAACGCCCACGCGGTTACCAGCAGCGGTACCATCGCTGCCACCCTGACGTTAACCAACGGTTGCTTAATCAATGGCTCGCCCAGCCAGAATGGGATCAACTTTGGTAGCCTCGACTTCGGTACCCATCCGGCCACCTTCTCTGAGTTGACCACGCAATTGACGGGCGCGACAGGCGGTAACAGCTTCGGTATTCAGTGCACCACCGCAGACTACACCGTTCAAATTACGGGAAACCTCCACTCCACCGCGCCAGGCACCGTGGTCGGGACGCCGGGCACCCCCGCGCGTTATCTGGTCAATAGCGCCAATGCCGCGCAGGGTGTGGCCTACAGCCTCTATAGCGACAGCGGTTTCAGTAACGTGATCGCCAACAACGCGCCACTGCCTATTGCCTCAACGACGGGGGGCGTCAACAACTACACCCTCTACGGTCGTATTCAGGGTGGCGGTAACAGCGTCACTGTCGTACCCGGTACCTATACCGATACGATTAACGTGAGCGTTACTTACTAACGCCCCTCACGATGAAGTCTGATGGAAGAGCCGCTTCCTTACGAGGAGGCTGGGGAGTCCTGCGCCGCAGTTTATGGGCATTGTGTGCAGGACTCGCCATGCAGGGAGAGGCACTGGCGCTCACCGTGACCCAGCAGTCATTTACGGTGGGGGCAACGATCGCGGCGGGATGCTCGGTCACAAGCGGCAGCGGAGGGGTTCTTGGTTCGCTCAATTTTGGTACCCATACCGGGGTCGAAAACGGGCGCGTCACTACCAGCTTTGTGCCTAATTCTTCACTGTCGCTCGCCTGCACGCCGGGCGTGGCGCTCACGATGTACATTGATGGCGGGCAGCATTACGCGTCAACGCGCAATATGCAGCGCAGCGGGGGAACGCAGCTGGTGCCGTACCGCTTGTACAGCAACAGTTCGCTGGCGGCGAATACGGAAATCGGTGTCAATCAGCCGGTCTCCGTAACCTACAGCAACAGCAATAACATCGCCCTGACGCTTTTTGGCGCGGCGCAATTGACGGGGTTCAGCCCCGCAGGCAGTTATACCGATCAACTTACCGTGACGTTGTCATGGTGATACAGGGAGACGTGTTATGCGTATTTGCACGGGGCATATTCGGGCGGTGGCAGGGTTGCTGACCGCGACACTGGCGGGGGCAGTTCAACCTGTGCATGCGGCGGCGACCATCCTGTTGTGGCCCATTGACCCGTGGATGAGTGCTGACACCAAAGCGACGGAGCTGTGGATCCAAAACCAGGGAAACACACCGACGACCATGCAGGTGCGCATCGTGCGCTGGCACCAGGAGGGCGGCCACGAGCGCTACCAGCAGCAGCAGGATGTGGTGGCAAGCCCACCGATTATTCGTATAGAAAAAGACAGTAAGCAGCTGATCCGCCTGATGAAACAAACGCAAATCCCGGCGGGCGTTGAGCAGGCGTATCGCATTATTGTGGATGAGATCCCGCAGCCTGCCGATCCCGCCACGCCGCAAATCGGTCTGAAAATTCAGATGCGCTATTCGATTCCGCTGTTCGTCTATGGACAGGGCGTGGCGACCTACAGCGAAGGGGCCAACCATGCGCTGGTCAACCCGCGCGATCTGAGCTGGCGGGTGATCCGTGATGGCGGTAAACCGGTGCTGGAAGTGCGCAATCGCGGTGACGTGCATGTGCGGCTAAGTCAGGTGGCGCTACAGCAGGGCGGTCAGCGCAGGGTGCTCGCCGACGGGCTGCTGGGCTACGTGCTGCCGGGCAACACGCGTAACTTTGATCTTCCGGCGAGTCTGAATCATCCCACCAGCATGACGGCAACCATTAACGCCCGGGATACGAAATGGCAGTCGGCCCCCGCAAACTGATCTATCCGGTGGCGATGTTACTGCTCGGAAGTTCAGCGGGGGTTAACGCAGAGGAAGGCGACGATGCACTCCCGCCGCCGCCCGGCGCGCAGGCGAGCAGTGAGCAGGCGGTTTTCCATCTTTCACTGGTGGTGAATCACTACGACACGCACCAGGTGGTGCCCGTTACGCAGCGGCAAAACGACTGGTTTGTCTCCAGCGCCGATCTGCAACGTGCCGGGATCCCGGCCGAACATGTGCCGCAAGACGGGGAGGTGAATCTGTCAACGCTGGCTAACGTGCGCACGGAGTACGACAGCACCCGACAGCGGCTTTTACTGTTTGTGCCGCGCGAGTGGGTCGGTGAACGTGACACGTCGTTTAATGAACAGCCCGAGCGTAGCGAACCGAAATACGGTCGCGGTGCGCTGATTAACTACGATCTTTATACCAGTCACACTGAGCACAACGGCGGCCAGGCGGCCTTGTGGCATGAGTTTCGCTACTTCGATGAAAACGCGGTGTTCTCGTCCACCGGGGCCGCGCGCCAAAATCTTTCCGGGGCGCTGCAACAGCAAGAGGGCTACGTACGTTATGACACTACGCTGACGCTGACCAACGAAGACAATGCCACCGAGTGGAACGTCGGTGATGTCATTTCGGATTCGCTAAGCTGGAGTAACAGTGTGCGCATGGGCGGTATTCGCTACGGGCGTGATTTCACGCTGCGTCCGGATCTGGTCACCTGGCCGTTACCGCAGTTTACCGGTGAGGCCGCCGTGCCCACCTCCGTCGATGTCTTTATCAATGGTTACCGCGCCGGGAACACGCAGTTGCAGCCGGGGCCATTCACCCTCACTAATCTTCCCTATATTAACGGTGCCGGCGATGCGGTGCTGGTGACCACCGATGCGCTGGGCCGCCAGGTGAGTACCACGCTGCCGTTTTATGTCACCAGCGATGTGCTGAAAAAAGGGCTCAGCGACGGGGCGGTGACCCTGGGCAGCCTGCGGCGCAACTACGGGATTGATAATTTTGATTACGGTCCGGCGGCCGGTAGCGCGACATGGCGGTACGGTGTGACCGATTACGTCACGCTGGAAGGTCACGGTGAAGCCGCCGAAGAGCTGGCGCTGGGCGGGGCGGGTGCGGTGGTCAAACTGGGTCGCTTTGGCGTGGTGAACGCCTCCGGCACACAGAGCCGGATGCGCGGAAACAGCGGCAATCAGCTCAACTGGGGTTATCAGTACAGCACGAACTATTTCAGCGTCGCCACGCAGCACACCCAGCGCGAACGGGGTTTTGGTAACCTTGCGCTTTACGATCTTAGCGCGCAATACCGTAATTATGATGATGACGAAGACCGCGCCCAGCCCACCGCCACTCTGAGCCGCAGCACCGATCAGTATTCGTTGACGGTGAACATGGGGGCTTTTGGCAACATGGGGGCCGCGTGGATCGGCGTGCGCAGTTTTGACGATCAGAAAACCGAGCTGTTAAACCTGTCCTGGAGCCGCAGCCTGTGGGGCAGTAGCAGCATCTATCTCGCCGCCAGCCGCGACCAGCAGCAGGACGACTGGACCTTTGCCATGTCATTACAAATTCCGCTCGGCGAGCGCGACAGTGCGGCGATAAGCCTGGATAAGACGCCATCATCCGGCAATACGCAGCGCGTCAACTACAACCATGTGATGCCCACGGACGGCGGCTTTAGCTGGAATATGTCGCTGGCAAATCAGTCGCAGGCGGATACCTACCAGCAGGCCGCGTTGGGCTGGCGTAACAACAACATTGAATTGCAGGGCGGTACCTACGGCGAGCGGGAGATGATGACCTGGTGGGGCGAGGCCCTGGGGTCGCTGGTTTTGATGGACAACGAGCTGTTCGCCGCCAATAAAATCAACGATGCCTTCGTGGTGATAAGCACCATGGGCAACGCGGGTGTCCCGGTAAATTATGAAAACCAGCCCGTCGGTGTGACCAACGACAACGGGTATCTGCTGGTGAGCGGCGTGTCGGCCTATTACCCCGCCAGCTACAGCATCAATACGCTAAACTTACCGGCAGATACGCGCTTACGCGATACCGAGCGGCGCGTCGCGTTGCGGCGTCAGAGCGGCTATCTGGTGGAATTCCCGATGGATCAGGAGCGCGTCGCCAGCGTGATTTTACATGACGTCAACGGCGAGGCCATCCCGGTGGCAAGCCAGGTCTACCGCGAGGGCAAACCGACGGCAATCGTGGGTTATGACGGTCTCGCGTTTCTGGAGAGTTTAAATGAAAATCAGCGCCTGCGCGTCTCCACGCCGGATAACAGAACCTGTTTTGCCACGCTCACCGTCGGGGCCAATCCCGACCATAAATTGCAAACCTTCGGTCCGTTAACCTGTAAGGAGAACCCCTAATGCTCCGCGCCGGGTTACTGCTTTTACTGTTGCTGGGCGTCACGCCGCTCGCCTGGTCCGCCTGTACGATTAGCACAACGGCGGGGACTTTTGGCACCGTGACTTCGTTTGCGGTGAACGGCACCGTGCAAAGCACCACCGGCACGCTGATTGTGCAGTGCGATCGCGTGCTGGGGCTGTTGACCAATGACTCGGTGACGATGCGCGTCACCGGTGCCAGCGCAACGCTGGTGAACCGCGCGGCGCTCAAGCGCACCGATAACACCGCTATCGCCGATGTGATACCCATTCAGGTGTGCGGGGCCTCCGCCTGCGCCAGCAGCAGCGAGGTGACCATCAATACCGGCTCCTATACCTGGAATGCCACCGCGCTGCTCGGGTTGCTCGGTCAGGCGCGCTATGCGATCCCGATTTATCTGCGCACGGTACCAGGGCAAAGCGTCTCAGCCGGAACCTATCAGGTGACGGTGAATTTAAGCGTCGATTACAACATTTGCTCGGTGGGGGCGCTGGGCTTATGCGGCACGCCCCAGGCGGGAACATTGCTTACCAGCCTGGTGGTGAACATGAACATCACCAACGACTGCACGGCGATCACCGCGCCAAACGTCAATTTTGGCAGCGCGCCGGTGGTGCAAAACTTTAATGCGGTAACGCAGTCGGTGGCGGTGACCTGCACCAAAGGCAGCGTATATACCCTCGGTATCAGCAATGGCAGCTATGCCAACGGCAGCGTGCGCAATATGGCCAACGGCAGTAACCGTCTGAGCTATGAGATCTATAAAGGCAGCACCGCCAACCGCTGGGGCGTGAGCGGTGCCGAGCGCTGGACCAGCACCGACTCGTCGCAGGTCAGCACCGACGGCGTGTTGCGCACCTACAACTACACCGCCCGCGTGCTCACCACGCAGACGACACCGCCGGCGGGAAACTACAGCGACACGCTGGTGGTGGACATCGCCTTTTAAGCGATGGGGGCCGCGTTTGTCCCCCATTTGCCATGCCCGTAGATGATTATTTCCCTTTCGCAAATGCAAACGTAAAGTTCCCACAGCACGTGCCGATAACACCGTTAATAAGTCATCAATAAGGTGTTGCATGTTGAACCGTATCCGAGTTGTCACAATGCTGATGATGGTGCTGGTGGTCTTCGCACTTCTACAGCTGGTTTCTGGTGGTCTTTTGTTCTCTTCCTTAAAAGAGAACCAGCAGAGTTTTGCCGTTTCCAATGACTTGCGTTCACAACAAACTGAGCTCACCAAAGCCTGGGAACTGATGCTGCAAACCCGCATCAACTTAAGCCGCTCCTCGGCGCGAATGATGATGGATCCGACGAATCAACAAAGCAGCGCCAAAACGGATCTGCTGAAAAGTGCGCACGCCTCCCTTGCCGAGGCCGCCAGACATTACGACGCGTTCAAAGCGCTGCCGGTGGTGCCGTCCATGGCGCAAGCCAGCCAGACGCTGGACGACAAATACCGTGCCTATTCCGCCGCGCTGGGTGAGCTGATTGGCTTCCTCGAAGGCGGCAACATGGACGCCTTCTTTGCGCAGCCAACGCAGGGCATGCAAAACGCCATGGGCGAGGCGATGACCCAGTACGCCACGCTAAGCGAATCCCTTTATCACCATGCGTTTACCGCCAGCGTCAGTGATTATCAGTTCGCCAAATGGCAGATGGGCGTGCTTGCGCTGGCGCTGATTGTGGTGCTGATCGTGGTGTGGGTGGGGATCCGCAAAATACTGCTCGACCCGCTTGGCCGCGTGATTTCCCACATCCGCGAAATTGCCAGCGGCGATTTGACGCAAACGCTGGCGGTGGAAGGTCACAATGAAATGACCGATCTGGCGGACAGCGTCAACCATATGCAGACCTCGCTCAGCGATACCGTCACCCGAGTGCGCTTCGGCTCTGATGCGATTTACAGCGGCACCAGTGAAATCGCCCTCGGTAACCACGATCTTTCATCCCGCACCGAAGAGCAGGCCTCGGCGCTGGAGGAAACCGCTGCCAGCATGGAGCAGTTGACCGCGACGGTGAAGCAAAACGCCGATAACGCGCGCCAGGCTTCACGCCTTGCCCTGAGCGCCTCCGAGACCGCCGAGCGCGGCGGCAAAGTGGTCGATGGGGTGGTGAAAACCATGTCCGAGATTGCCGGTAGCTCGAAGAAAATCGCCGACATCACCAGCGTGAT
Organism: uncultured Enterobacter sp.; assembly: GCA_963521185.1. Taxonomy (GTDB): domain Bacteria; phylum Pseudomonadota; class Gammaproteobacteria; order Enterobacterales; family Enterobacteriaceae; genus Enterobacter_D. The sequence goes on from CAUQTV010000001.1 coordinate 382,684, forward strand.
CGACGGCATCGCCTTCCAGACCAACATTCTGGCGCTCAACGCCGCTGTCGAAGCGGCCCGTGCCGGTGAGCAGGGGCGCGGGTTCGCAGTGGTCGCCGGTGAAGTGCGTAACCTTGCCAGCCGCAGCGCCCAGGCGGCAAAAGAGATCAAAGCCCTTATTGAAGATTCCGTTTCGCGTGTGGATACCGGCTCGGTGCTGGTGGAAAGCGCGGGTGAAACCATGAATGACATCGTCAATGCGGTTACTCGCGTGACCGACATCATGGGTGAAATTGCTTCCGCGTCTGATGAACAAAGTCGCGGGATCGATCAGGTTGCGCTGGCGATTTCCGAAATGGATCGCGTCACGCAGCAGAACGCCTCGCTGGTACAAGAGTCAGCGGCGGCCGCCGCCGCATTAGAAGAACAGGCCAGCGCCCTGAACATGGCAGTGTCAGCATTCCGTCTTGCAGCCGTCCCTACAAAAGCGGTCAGGCCGGGCGTCACGTCGCAGGAGGTTGTCTCTCCGGTGGCGAAACCGCGCCAGCTCAGCACCGTACAAGATGAAAACTGGGAAACTTTTTGAGTGATTTCACCGTGGCACATTGCCACCTGATGGGAGCGTAGATGTTTAATCGTATTCGTATCTCCACCACATTGTTTTTGATTTTGATCGTATGCGGCATTTTGCAGGTAGGCAGCAATGGCCTGTCGTTTTGGGCGTTTCGCGAAGGGTTTGAGCACCTTCAGCAGGTTGAAAAAAGTAACCATCAGCGCAACACGCTGGCGCAGATGCGCGCAACGCTGTTACAGGTCAGCATCTCGCTGAACAAAGCGGGCACGCTGACGGCGCTGAGCTATCCGCCGGAAGACATTAAAGCGCAGATGGATACCGCCCGCGCCAGCCTGAAACAGGCGGACGGCGAGCTAAAAGAGTTTTTATCCATTGAAGCACTCTCGAAAGAGGGCGCGGCATTAAAAGACGGCACGCAGAAAACCTATACCGCGTGGCGTGATGATTTAGAGCACCAGGCGACCTGGCTTGAGAGTAATCAGCTCTCTGATTTTATGACCGCACCGGTGCAGACGTCGCAGGCGGCCTTTGATGACAACTTCAATCACTGGCAGCGTCACATTAACGATTTCGTCGAAACGGCAAGTGCGGACGGTCAGTCCAACTACCATATGTCGGCGGTGATTTTCGTGGCGGTGGTGATCCTCGCGGCCCTGCTGACCAGCAGCGCGCTGTTCTGGTCACGTAAGATGATTGTCCAGCCGCTGGCGATAATTAGCAGCCATTTTGACAGCATTGCCCAGGGCAATCTGGCGCGTCCGATTCTGGTGTATGGGCGTAACGAGATCTCGGCGATTTTTGCCAGTCTGAAGAAGATGCAAACCTCGCTGCGTGGCACCGTCGCCGATGTGCGTCAGGGCAGTAACGCCATGCACACCGGGATTTCAGAGATCGCCGCTGGCAACAATGATTTGTCCGCACGTACCGAACAACAGGCGGCCTCGCTTGCGGAAACGGCGGCGAGCATGGAGCAGTTAACGGCCACCGTTGGCCAGAACGCCGATAACGCGCGTCAGGCTTCCGGGCTTGCCTTTAGCGCGGCGGAAACGGCACGTAAAGGCGGCGAACAGACGTCACGCGTGTCGAACACAATGAATGAGATCGCCACCAGTTCACAGAAAATTGGCGACATCATCAGCGTGATTGATGGTATTGCATTCCAGACCAATATCCTTGCCCTAAACGCCGCCGTCGAAGCCGCGAGAGCAGGGGAACAGGGCCGCGGCTTTGCCGTGGTCGCAGGCGAAGTTCGTAACCTGGCCAGTCGCAGTGCGCAGGCGGCAAAAGAGATCAAAGGGTTGATCGAAGAGTCCGTTTCGCGCGTTGAGCAAGGGTCTACGCTGGTGAATACCGCTGCGCAGACCATGACGGATATTGTGCGCTCCGTCACTCAGGTTAACGACATTATGGGCGAAATTGCCTCGGCCTCTGATGAACAACGTCGGGGTATCGAGCAGGTTGCCCTCGCCGTCAGTCAGATGGATCAGGTGACACAACAGAACGCCGCGCTGGTTGAAGAAGCGGCCGCCGCCACCGACCAACTGGCACACCAGGCTGACCATCTTACGTCACTGGTCGCCGTATTTACGCTTGATGAACAACATGAACCACCTGCAATCGCACCGCCTCAAACGGTGCCCGTTGTATCCTGAATGTAATTGAGAAGGCGCTATGACATCATCTATGCCCAACGGGCAAACATCGCTACTGTTACAGATGACCCAGCGCCTGGCGCTGTCCGACGCGCATTTCCGTCGGATTTGCCAGTTGATTTACCAGCGCGCGGGGATTGTGCTGGCAGACCACAAGCGGGACATGGTTTACAACCGCCTGGTTCGCCGCCTGCGCACGCTTGGGCTGGATGATTTTGGCCGCTATCTGAGCATGCTGGAAGCGAACCAGAACAGCGCCGAGTGGCAGGCGTTTATTAACTCCCTGACCACTAACCTGACCGCATTTTTCCGGGAAGCTCATCACTTCCCGGTACTGGCCGAACACGCACGTAAACGCTCGGGTGAATACCGCGTGTGGAGTGCGGCGGCCTCGACCGGTGAGGAGCCGTACTCCATCGCTATCACGCTTGCGGATGCGCTGGGCATGGCCCCAGGCCGGTTTAAAGTGATCGCCAGCGATATCGACACGGAAGTGCTCGAAAAAGCCCGAAATGGGATCTATCGCGTGGATGAGCTGAAAACGCTCTCCCCACAGCAGCTGCAACGCTACTTCATGCGCGGTACCGGTCCGCATGAAGGGCTGGTGCGCGTGCGCCAGGAGCTGGCGAACTACGTTGATTTTACCTCGGTCAATTTACTGGATAAGCAGTACAACATTCCAGGACCGTTCGATGCTATTTTTTGTCGCAATGTCATGATTTATTTCGACAAAACGACGCAACAGGACATTTTGCGCCGCTTTGCACCATTGCTTAAGCCCGACGGATTAATGTTTGCCGGGCACTCGGAGAATTTCAGCAACCTCGTGCGCGAGTTTACCCTGCGAGGGCAAACGGTTTATGCGCTGAGTAAGGAAAAAGCATGAGTAAAATCAGGGTATTGTCCGTTGATGATTCGGCACTGATGCGCCAAATCATGACGGAGATTATCAATAGCCACAGTGATATGGAAATGGTGGCGACGGCACCTGATCCGCTGGTCGCACGGGATTTGATCAAAAAATTCAATCCCGAAGTCCTGACGCTTGATGTTGAAATGCCGCGCATGGACGGGCTGGATTTTCTGGAAAAATTAATGCGCCTGCGCCCGATGCCGGTGGTGATGGTGTCATCCCTGACGGGCAAAGGTTCAGAAGTCACCCTGCGCGCGCTGGAGCTGGGGGCGATTGATTTCGTCACCAAACCCCAACTGGGGATCCGCGAAGGCATGCTGGCCTACAGTGAGATGATCGCGGAAAAAGTCCGCACCGCGTCGCGCGCAAAGCTGGCCGCCCATACGCCGGTGACAACAAGCGTGACGCCGCTGAAAGCCGGGCCGCTGTTAAGTTCGGAAAAATTGATTGCTATCGGTGCCTCCACGGGCGGTACCGAAGCCATTCGCCATGTGCTGCAACCGCTGCCGCTCTCCAGTCCAGCCGTGTTGATCACGCAGCATATGCCACCGGGTTTCACCCGCTCTTTTGCTGAGCGTCTGAACAAATTGTGTCAGATTAGCGTAAAAGAAGCAGAAGACGGGGAGCGCGTATTGCCAGGACACGCCTATATTGCGCCCGGTGATCGGCACATGGAACTCGCGCGAAGTGGCGCAAACTATCAGATTAAGATCCACGACGGCCCGCCGGTTAACCGGCATCGTCCGGCAGTGGATGTCCTGTTTCATTCGGTGGCAAAGTTTGCGGGGCGTAATGCCGTGGGAGTGATCCTGACGGGCATGGGCAACGACGGCGCGGCCGGTATGTTAGCGATGCACCAGGCAGGCGCCTGGACCATCGCACAAAACGAAGCAAGTTGTGTGGTGTTCGGCATGCCGCGCGAGGCTATCAATATGGGTGGCGTTAGCGAAGTGGTCGATCTTAGCCAGGTAAGCCAGCAGATGCTGGCAAAAATCAGTGCCGGACAGGCAATACGTATTTAACGAGGAGTGTAGTTTTATGGCGGACAAAGAGCTCAAGTTTCTGGTTGTGGATGACTTTTCCACCATGCGTCGCATCGTGCGCAACCTGCTTAAAGAGCTGGGTTTCAACAACGTTGAAGAAGCAGAAGACGGTGTTGATGCGCTGAATAAACTCCAGGCGGGTGGCTTCGGTTTTGTCATTTCTGACTGGAACATGCCTAACATGGACGGTCTGGAACTGTTAAAAACCATTCGCGCCAACGGCGCAATGGCCTCTCTGCCGGTGCTGATGGTGACCGCAGAAGCGAAGAAAGAGAACATTATTGCGGCAGCACAGGCGGGTGCAAGCGGCTATGTGGTGAAACCGTTCACTGCGGCAACGCTTGAAGAAAAACTCGGCAAGATCTTCGAGAAACTTGGCATGTGAGGAACGGATGATGATGCAACCACAGATTAAACCCGCAGACGAACACGCTGCTGGAGACATTATCGCCCGTATCGGCAGCCTGACCCGCATGCTGCGCGACAGCCTGCGCGAACTGGGCCTGGACCAGGCGATTGCCGAAGCGGCAGAAGCGATCCCGGATGCGCGTGACCGTCTCGACTATGTTGTACAGATGACGGCGCAGGCCGCCGAACGTGCGCTTAACAGCGTGGAAGCCTCGCAGCCACACCAGGATGCGATGGAAAGCGGCGCGAAATCGCTCAGCACACGTTGGGATGCGTGGTTTGAAAATCCTATCGAGCTGACCGATGCGAAAGAGCTGGTCAAAGACACGCGTCAGTATCTGGGCGACGTGCCGGGCCACACCAGCTTCACCAACGCGCAGCTGCTGGACATTATGATGGCGCAGGATTTCCAGGACCTTACCGGTCAGGTGATCAAGCGTATGATGGATGTGATTCAGGAAATTGAACGTCAGCTGCTGATGGTTCTGCTGGATAACATGCCGGAACCGTCTGCGCGCCAGAAGCGTGAAAACGAGAGCCTGCTTAACGGTCCGCAACTGGACACCTCGAAAGCCGGTGTGGTTGCCAGCCAGGATCAGGTCGACGACCTGCTGGACAGCCTCGGTTTCTGATTGCCCGCCCCACTTCCCTGCACAGGGGAGTGGGGTTATCGCCTGAAAAGCCCGCCTTTTAGCCTCGTTTATTCGCCCATTGCTCGTGCCTGTCTCTGGCATCATGATACAAACATGTATCACCGGAATTTCGGCCGTGGCAGACGATAGCGACGACAAAACAGAAGCCCCCACACCCCACCGACTTGATAAGGCGCGTGAGGAAGGGCAAATTCCCCGATCCAAAGAGCTGACCTCGGTGCTGATTTTAATCGTTGGCGTGAGCATCGTTTGGTTGGGTGGGGAGTCGCTCGCCCGTCGTCTGGCGGGATTGCTGTCGTCGGGGCTGCGGTTTGACCACGGTATCATTAACGATCCCAATTTGATTTTAAGCCAGGTCATCCTGTTGATTAAACAGGCCATGATTGCGCTACTGCCGCTGATCACCGGCGTGGTTATTGTGGCGCTGGTGTCTCCCGTCATGCTGGGCGGTCTGGTCTTTAGCACCAAATCGCTGGCGTTCAAGTTCTCCAAACTCAATCCGCTCACCGGCATTGGCCGCCTGTTTTCGGCGCAGGTCGGTGCTGAGCTGTTAAAAGCGGTGCTGAAATCACTGCTGATGGGTGGCGTGGCGGGGCTGTATCTGTGGCATAAATGGCCCGACATTATGCGTCTGGTCAGCGAATCGCCGATGACGGCGATGGGCAGCGCGCTCAATATTGCCGGGATGTGTGTGCTGCTGGTGGTGCTGAGCATTATCCCCATGGTGGGCTTTGACGTGTTCTGGCAGATCCACAGCCACATTAAAAAGCTGCGCATGTCCCGTCAGGATATTCGCGACGAATACAAACAGAGCGAAGGCGATCCGCACGTAAAAGGGCGCATTCGCCAGATGCAGCGTGCCGCCGCGCGTCGTCGCATGATGGCGGATGTGCCGAAGGCCGACGTGATCGTCACCAACCCGACGCACTACTCCGTGGCGCTGCAATATGACGAAAACAAAATGAGCGCGCCGAAGGTGATTGCGAAAGGGGCGGGACTTGTGGCCCTGCGCATCCGTGAAATCGGCAACGAAAACCGTATTCCTATGCTTGAAGCGCCACCGCTGGCGCGTGCACTTTATCGCCACGCTGAGATTGGTCAGCAGATCCCCGGTCAGCTGTATGCGGCCGTCGCCGAAGTGCTGGCGTGGGTCTGGCAGCTTAAACGCTGGCGGCTGGCGGGTGGGAAAGCGCCTGTTAAACCTGCAAATCTTCCTGTGCCAGACGCACTGGATTTCATGAACGAGAAGGACACTGATGAATAATCTGGTGGCAAAGTTGCGCTTGCCTGGCAACATGAAGTCGATCCAATGGCAGATCCTTGCCGGACCGATCCTCATAATGCTTATTTTGTCGATGATGGTGCTGCCGTTACCGGCATTCATTCTTGACCTGTTATTTACGTTCAACATCGCACTTTCCATCATGGTGCTGCTGGTGGCGATGTTCACCCAGCGCACGCTGGAGTTCGCTGCGTTTCCGACGATCCTGCTGTTTACCACCTTGCTGCGCCTGGCGCTGAACGTGGCCTCGACGCGTATCATTTTGATGGAGGGGCACACCGGCGGCGCGGCGGCAGGTAAAGTGGTGGAAGCCTTCGGCCACTTCCTGGTGGGTGGCAACTTCGCCATCGGTATCGTGGTGTTCGTGATCCTCGTTATCATCAACTTTATGGTCATCACCAAAGGTGCGGGGCGTATCGCGGAAGTGGGCGCGCGCTTTGTGCTGGACGGGATGCCGGGTAAACAGATGGCGATTGACGCGGATCTCAACGCCGGGTTGATTGGTGAAGATGAAGCAAAGCGCCGCCGCTCTGATGTTACCCAGGAAGCAGACTTCTACGGCTCAATGGACGGTGCGAGTAAATTCGTGCGCGGTGACGCCATCGCCGGGATTTTGATCATGGTGATCAACGTCATCGGCGGCCTGCTGGTGGGCGTACTGCAACACGGCATGGACATGGGGCACGCGGCGGAGAGCTACACGCTTCTGACCATCGGTGACGGTCTGGTCGCTCAGATCCCGGCGCTGGTGATCTCCACCGCCGCGGGCGTGATCGTGACCCGTGTCGCCACCGACCAGGACGTCGGTCAGCAGATGGTCGGCCAGCTGTTTACCAACCCGAGCGTGATGGTGCTCTCCGCCGCGGTGCTCGGTCTGCTGGGCCTCGTGCCGGGCATGCCAAACTTTGTGTTCCTGCTTTTTACTGCCGGATTGCTGGGCCTGGCCTGGTGGCTGCGCGGTCGTGAACAAAAGGCACCGGCCCAGGCCGAGCCGGTTAAGCTGCCTGAGAATACGCAGGCGGTGGAAGCCACCTGGAATGATGTCCAGCTGGAAGATTCACTGGGGATGGAAGTGGGCTACCGCCTGATCCCAATGGTGGATTTCCAGCAGGACGGCGAGCTGCTCGGACGTATCCGCAGCATCCGTAAGAAATTTGCGCAGGATATGGGCTTCCTGCCGCCGGTGGTGCACATCCGCGACAACATGGATCTGCCGCCTGCGCGTTACCGTATCCTGATGAAAGGCGTAGAGATCAGCAGCGGCGAGGCCTATCCGGGCCGCTGGCTGGCGATAAACCCTGGCACTGCGGCAGGCACCCTGCCGGGCGAACAGACGGTTGATCCGGCGTTTGGCCTGGCGGCCATCTGGATTGAAAGCGCGCTCAAAGAGCAGGCGCAGATCCAGGGCTACACGGTCGTGGAAGCCAGTACCGTGGTGGCGACGCACCTTAACCATTTGATTGGTCAGTTCTCAGCCGAACTCTTTGGTCGTCAGGAAGCGCAGCAGCTGCTGGATCGCGTGACGCAGGAGATGCCGAAGCTCACCGAAGATCTGGTGCCGGGCGTGGTGACGCTCACCACCCTGCACAAAGTGCTGCAAAATCTTCTCGAAGAGAAAGTGCCGATCCGCGATATGCGCACCATTCTCGAAACGCTGGCGGAACACGCGCCGATCCAGAGCGATCCGCACGAGCTGACCACTGTGGTTCGCGTGGCGCTGGGGCGTGCGATTACGCAGCAGTGGTTCCCAGGCAGTGGCGAAGTGCAGGTGATTGGTCTGGACACACCGCTTGAGCGTCTGCTGTTGCAGGCGTTGCAGGGCGGGGGCGGTCTGGAGCCGGGCCTGGCGGATCGTCTGCTGGCGCAGACTCAGGAAGCGCTGGCGCGGCAGGAGATGCTGGGCGCGCCGCCGGTGCTGCTGGTGAACCATGCGCTGCGTCCGCTGCTGTCACGCTTCCTGCGTCGCAGCCTGCCGCAGCTGGTGGTGCTGTCGAACATGGAGATGTCCGACAACCGCAACATCCGCATGACGGCAACGATCGGGGGCAAATAATGCGCAAACTGGCACTTTTACTCGCGCTTCCCTTATTCGCCCATGCGGCGGGTGAGGGCAGCTGGCAGGCAAGCAGCATCGGCATTACGCTCAATCACCGGGGAGAGGCGATGTCGTCGCGCCCGCTGTCGCCCTCTCAGCCGGTTTCCGGGCTGATGACGCTGGTGGCCTGGCGCTACGAGCTGAACGGCCCGACGCCTGCCGGGCTGATTACACGCCTGTGTTCGCAAACCCGCTGTGTCGAACTCGACGGGCAAAGTGGCACCACGCACGGCTTTTCAAACGTGCCCGCCCTTGAACCGCTGCGCTTTATCTGGGAAGTCCCCGGCGGCGGAAGGCTCATTCCGGCGCTCAAAGTCAGCCGCAACGAAGTGATCGTCAACTACCGCTAACTGCCGCACTTTTCACCAGCCATCGCTGATTTTACGCTGAATTTGATGGCTGGCTCCCATATTTTGACCCCGCCTTTTGAAGCAAAAGAAACACTGTTTTATAAATCAGTGACACGCGTTATGAGACTCTTTGTGTTTTTGCCAGAAGCGCTATGCCGATGGCAGAAACAGAAAGGTAACTCCGTCCACATACTTTTACTTTAGCCGTGTAATTACTCCCTTAGGCAATGCCAAACTGCCGGGGTCTCCCAATAACGAATAGGGTTGGCGGCAATGAACAAACGTAAAATAGGATTGGCGAATTACCTCGCTTATGGCTCGGGTGACTTTTTAGGGGCCGGTACCACAGCGTTAACCGCTGCATGGCTTCTTTATTTCTACACAACCTTCTGTGGCTTAACCCCCATCGAGGCAACCTTCATCTTCGCCACCGCAAGGGTGCTGGATGCGGTAGTCAGTCCGCTGATGGGCTTCTTAACCGATAACTTCGGCTCGACCTGGCTGGGCAAGCGTTTTGGTCGCCGTAAGTTCTTCATCATGCTGGGTATTCCGTGCGTGTTCAGCTACTCCATTATGTGGGTGGGTGACATGAGCTTCTGGTACTACCTGGTGACCTACCTGATTTTTGATATTGTCTACACCATGATTCTGGTGCCGTATGAAACGCTGGTGCCGGAAATGACCGACGATTTCAGACAGAAAACCAAATTCTCCGGTGCGCGCATTGGTATGGCGCAGATGTCGGCGATTCTGGCGTCGTTCCTGCCGGGCATCCTGCTTAACCACTTCGGTAAAGACAACCCGGTCTCCTTCTTTTACGCCAGCCTGGTGTTCTCGGTGCTGTGCGCCATGATGCTGACCTTCGTGTGGTTCTTTACCTGGGAACGTCCGCGTGAGGACTGGACCGAAGCGGCACTGCGCGCGGAAGAAGAGAAGAAACACCTGACCTTTGGGCAGAGTATGCGCCGCCTGGTCGTGGAGCTTACTTCGACGCTGCGCATTAAGATTTTCCGTCAACATCTCGGCATGTACCTCGGCGGTTATATCGCGCAGGACGTGTTCAACGCCGTCTTCACCTACTACGTGGTGTTTGTGCTGATGCAGGATGCGTCCATGGCATCGAACCTGCTTGGTACCATGGCTATCTTCCAGTTCATCGCTGTGATGATGATGATCCCGCTGTGCATCCGTTTCGGGCCAGCGCCGTCTTATCGCATGGTGGTTACGCTGTTCGGTTTAAGCTCCATCTCCTACGCGGTGCTCTACTACGCGGGCCTGAGCGATATCTACTCTCTGCTGCTGTTAGTGTCTGGCGTTGCCGGTCTGGGTCGCGGGGGGATCAACTATGTCCCGTGGAACACCTACACCTATATTGCTGATATCGACGAAGTGGTTACCGGTCAACGCCGTGAAGGGATCTTCGCAGGCATCATGACCCTGACGCGTAAAGCGTCGCAGGCGGGGGCGGTGATGCTGGTGGGTATCGTCATGCAGGCGTCCGGATTTGTCTCCGGTCAGAAAACGCAGGTCGAGTCCGTCAGTCATACCATTCTGATGATCCTGTGCTTCGGTACGGTTGCGGTACTGCTGTGCGGCTTCCTGGTCTCCCTGCGCTTTAAACTGAATCTGAAAACCCACAGCGTGCTGCGCGAAGAAACGGAGAAAATGCGTCAGTCTGGCCGTGTGATGCCCGAGTCCATTACGCCGCAGGCGCGCGCCACCGTCGAGATGCTGGCAGGCATGCCGTATGAATCCCTGTGGGGAAATAACAACATCGGGTACCTGAATCGTAACAAGCCTGCGCCAGGTTCACTCAAAGCGCGTGCGGCAAATGAATTTAATACTCAAGAGGTGAAGTAAATGATTGTTTACCCTGTCAAATATAGCCCTTTACTGCGTCAGCCCGAGCGTTTTATCGCCCGTGACGAACTGAAGGCACTGATCCAGAAAGTGACCCATAACCTGGTCAATATTCGGGATGAATCCGGTGAGTTTTTACTGCGATTAGACGACGGGCGTGTGATTGATACCAAAGGCTGGGCGGGCTGGGAGTGGACGCACGGAGTGGGCCTGTACGGCATGTATCAGTATTATCGGCAGACCGGCGATGAAACGATGCGTGACACCATTGACAGCTGGTTTGCCGACCGCTTTGCGGAAGGCGCGACCACTAAAAACGTCAATACCATGGCCCCGTTCCTGACGCTGGCGTATCGCTACGAAGAGACTGGCAATGCGGCGTACCTGCCGTGGCTGGAAACCTGGGCGGAGTGGGCGATGAACGAGATGCCGCGCACCGAACACGGCGGCATGCAGCACATTACGCTGGCGGAAGAGAACCACCAGCAAATGTGGGATGACACGCTGATGATGACGGTGCTGCCGCTGGCAAAAATCGGCAAACTGCTCAATCGTCCGGATTACGTCGAAGAAGCGGTGTACCAGTTCCTGCTGCACGTGCAAAACCTGATGGACCGGGAAACCGGTCTGTGGTTCCACGGCTGGAACTATGACGGCAAGCATAACTTTGCCAACGCCCGCTGGGCGCGCGGCAACAGCTGGCTGACCATCGTGATCCCTGATTTTCTGGAGCTGGTGGATCTGCCGGAAAACAACGCCGTGCGTCGCTATCTGGTGCAGGTGCTGAACGCGCAGATCGCCGCGCTGGCGAAATGCCAGGACGACAGTGGTTTGTGGCATACGCTGCTCGACGATCCTGACTCGTATCTGGAATCTTCCGCCACGGCCGGGTTCTCCTACGGGATCCTGAAAGCCGTGCGCAAGCGCTACGTGAGTCAGGAGTACGCTGAGGTGGCCGAAAAAGCGATCAAAGGCGTGGTAAAAAATATTTCGCCGGAAGGGGAGCTGTTGCAAACGTCGTTTGGTACCGGGATGGGATCGGATCTGGACTTCTATCGCAACATACCACGCACGTCGATGCCGTACGGTCAGGCGATGGCGATGCTGTGCCTTACCGAGTATCTACGAAAATATTTCTGATAATAAAAAAACCTGGCAAACGCCAGGTTTTATTTTTACTACATCCGCTCGACGGTTTCGATGCCGAGGGTATCCAGACCGAGCTTCAGGGTTTTCGCGGTTAGCAGCGCCAGTTTCAGGCGGCTCTGGCGAATCGCTTCGCTCTCGGCGGACAGGATTGGGCAGTGCTCGTAGAAGCCCGAGAACAGTCCCGCCAGATCGTAGAGGTAAGAACACATCACGTGCGGCGTACCTTCGCGCGCCACTACGGTCAGCGTCTCTTCAAACTGCAACAGGCGAGCGGCCAACTGCGCTTCACGATCCTCGGCGATGATCACCGGTGCCGCGCCGAGCGTACTCTCTTCCAGGCCCGCTTTGCGGAACACCGACAGCACGCGGGTGTATGCGTACTGCATATAAGGCGCGGTGTTGCCTTCGAACGCCAGCATGTTATCCCAGTCGAAGATGTAGTCGGTGGTACGGCTTTTTGACAGATCCGCGTATTTCACCGCGCCAATGCCCACGGCGTTAGCCAGCTTTTCCAGCTCATCCGCTGGCATCTCCGGGTTCTTCTCGGCCACCAGACGGCGGGCGCGCTCCAGCGCTTCGTCCAGCAGGTCCGCCAGTTTCACCGTGCCGCCCGCGCGGGTTTTGAACGGTTTACCGTCTTTGCCCAGCATCATGCCGAACATGTGGTGCTCCAGCGGCACGCTGTCCGGCACATAACCGGCTTTACGCACGATAGTCCACGCCTGCATCAGGTGCTGGTGCTGGCGGGAGTCGATGTAATAGAGCACGCGGTCCGCATGCAGGGTTTCATAACGGTATTTGGCGCAGGCGATGTCCGTGGTGGTGTAGAGGTAGCCGCCATCCTTTTTCTGGATGATGACGCCCATCGGTTCGCCTTCTTTATTTTTGTATTCGTCAAGGAAGACGACGGTTGCGCCTTCGCTTTCCACCGCCAGACCTTTGGCTTTCAGATCGCTCACAATGCCCGGCAGCATCGGGTTATACAGGCTTTCGCCCATCACGTCGTCGCGGGTCAGCGTCACGTTCAGACGCTCGTAGGTGATCTGGTTTTGCGTCATGGTGATGTCAACCAGCTTGCGCCACATCTCACGGCAATAGTCGTCGCCGCCCTGCAACTTCACCACGTAGTTACGTGCGCGCTCAGCAAAGGCCTCGTCCGCATCGTAGTGGGCTTTGGCGGCGCGGTAGAACTCTTCCAGGTCTGCCAGCGCCATTTCACCCGCGTTTTCCTGCTGTTTGAGTTCCAGGTAGGCGATCAGCATACCGAACTGGGTGCCCCAGTCGCCAACGTGGTTAGCGCGGATCACCTTGTGGCCGAGGAATTCCAGCGTACGCACGGCGGCGTCGCCAATAATGGTCGAACGCAGGTGGCCGACGTGCATCTCTTTCGCCACGTTCGGCGCAGAGTAATCAATCACCACGGTTTGCGTAGCAGGCTGGGAAACGCCCAGGCGGTCAGATGCCAGCGCCTGATTAACGTGTTCGGCCAGAAACGCAGGCTCCAGGAAAATGTTGATAAAGCCAGGACCGGCGATTTCAACCTTGCTGGCAATCCCGCTGAGATCGAGATGTGTCAGCACCTGCTCAGCAACCTGTCGCGGGGGCATGCCCAGTTTTTTAGCAACGGACATCACGCCATTGGCCTGATAGTCACCAAACTGTACTTTTGCTGACTGACGAACCTGAGGTTCGCAATCCGCAGGCGCACTTGCGGCAATCAGTGCCTTACTGACTTTTTCTGAGAGGAGAGCCTGAATATTCACCGTGATACCTTTGGTTAACGACGCAGCGCTTAACGTCTGGCTGCGTCCGGGTGTTGATCGTCAAAGGCGGGAGTATACTGCAATTGACCGTTGGCGTCAGCCCTGCAACCGGGCGGGATGTGAGCAAATAAACCGTCGCTGAACCCTGAATAATCATTCAATTGCGCGCGCCCAAAATCAACGGTTGGTTCACTTCTGCCAACGCGGTAAATTAGCGGCTTTGCGAAATCCTTAAGGCAACGATTATGGCTCACTGGCAGGCAGTTGATGAACTGCATGATCTTTCCACCGATCTTCCGCGCTTCACCCAGGCGTTAACAGAACTTGCCACCCGGCTCGGTCTGGATGTCGCCCCGCTTGAGGCCGATCACATCTCCCTGCGCTGCCATCAAAACACCACCGCCGAACGCTGGCGCAGCGGGCTTTTGCAGTGCGGTGAGTTGCTGAGCGAAAACATCATTAACGGTCGCCCGATTTGCCTGTTCAAACTGAATGCGCCGGTGTGCGTCAACCGCTGGTCGTTTCAGATTATCGAACTGCCGTGGCCCGGTGAGAAGCGCTACCCGATTGAAGGCTGGGAGCACATCGAAATTGTGCTGCCAGGTGATCCCGATACACTTAATGCCCGCGCGCTGGCGCTATTATCTGACGATGGCCTGAGCCAGCCCGGCATCGCTGTCAAAACTAGCGCTCCCAAAGGCGAACGCGAACGACTGCCAAACCCGACGCTGGCGGTGACCGACGGTCGGGTGACGATAAAGTTTCATCCGTGGAGCATTGAGGCCATTGTCGCCAGCGAACAGCAGGCCTGAGTGCAGGAGGAAGGCATGGCATTACTGGAAATTTGTTGTTACAGCGCTGAGAGCGCTTTTATTGCGCAGCAGCACGGTGCCGATCGCATAGAGCTATGCGCCGCGCCGAAAGAGGGCGGTCTGACGCCATCCTATGGGGTGCTAAAGCAGGTGCGTCAGGCGGTCACCATCCCGGTTCACCCGATTATCCGTCCGCGCGGCGGTGATTTTTGCTATAGCCAGGCAGAGTTCAGCGCCATGCTGGACGACATCGCCCAGGTGAAAGCGTTGGGTTTTTCGGGGCTGGTGATCGGCATTCTTGATGAAGAGGCCAACGTTGATGTGCCGCGCATGAAGCAGGTGATGAGCGCCGCCCGTGGAATGTCGGTGACCTTTCATCGCGCCTTTGATATGTGCGCACAACCGCTGCAAGCCTTTGATCAATTAGCCCAACTCGGCATTGCCCGTATTCTGACTTCAGGGCAGCAGGCGAGCGCGGAAAAAGGAGTTTTATTAATTACGGAACTTATCGCCCGATCCGGTGTTCCAATCATTATGGCGGGTGCTGGCGTGCGTGCATCGAATCTGAATCTGTTTCTGGATGCAGGCGTCGCGGAGGTGCACAGCTCTGCGGGTGTCTGGACACCCTCACCCATGCGTTACCGTCAGTCCGGGCTGTCGATGTCCTCTGACGCACAAGCGGATGAATATTCCCGCTATGGCGTTGATGGCGCGTCGGTGGCTGAGATGAAAGCGATGATTGCCCGTCATCGCCCGCATTAACCGATTTTACCGCGCATCATGTCGCCCAATATGATGCTTGCTTGTACCAGGCCCCTGCAATTTCAACAGGGGCCTTTTTTTCTCCATCATATTTCAAGCCGCAGCTGCGTTGGCCGCCTCGCTCACCCCGGTCACTTACCGATGTAAGCTCCCGGGGATTCGCTGCGTTGCCGCCTTGCTACAACTTGAACTATTTTGGAGAAACTGTTCCCGTTTAGAAGAGCAGCTGCCGCCCGGCGAAAAGGCTACGGCTTCGTCGCTATCAATAATGCGCGACGCGGGGCAGGGTAGCCCTCAAGGGTTTTGCTGCGATCGTTCGGGTCGAGGAATTCAGCCAGCGATTCGGTGATCATCCAGTCGGTGCGGCGCTGTTCGTCGAGCGAGGTCACGCTGACATCAGCAATGCACACGTCAACAAAACCGCATTTTTCCAGCCAGTTTTTCAACGCCAACGCGGACGGAATAAAATAGACGTTGCGCATCTGCGCGTAGCGATCGCCCGGCACCAGCACCGCGTGTTCATCCCCTTCAATGACCAGCGTTTCCAGCACCAGTTCACCCTCTTTGACGAGCTGGTCTTTTAACTGCCACAGGTGTTCCAGCGGCGAACGGCGATGATAGAGCACGCCCATCGAAAACACCGTATCGAACGCATTCAACGCAGGCAGTTGCTCAATGCCGAGCGGCAGTAAGTGCGCGCGCTGATCGTTGCCGAGCAATTTTCGCACGGCTTCAAACTGGCAGAGGAAAAGCTGCATCGGATCGATACCGACCGCTAACTGCGCGCCCGCGCCAATCATGCGCCAGAGGTGGTAACCGCTGCCGCAGCCGACGTCGAGAATGGTGCGTCCGGTGAGATCGGACAGGTGAGGCAGAACGCGATCCCACTTCCAGTCGGAGCGCCATTCGGTGTCGATGTTGATCCCGTAAAGCGAAAACGGCCCCTTACGCCACGGCATCAGATTGCGCAGCAGCGTCTCAATGCGACGCACCTGGCCCGCGCTCAGCGGCGCGTCGCTTTCGGCGCTGACGCTGTGCAGCAGATCAAGTTTGTACGGTGACATTTCCGGCAGGAATTCGACGGCGTTACTCCACTGCTTAAACTGGCCGTGCAGGGACTCACGCTGCCAGGCGGAAATCTGCGACGGCAGCGTGTCGAGCCAGTGTGACAGATGATTTTTGGCGATCAGCGCATAAAAGTTGCCAAAGTCGATCATGCGGCGGCCCCGGCTTTCAGCGCCACCAGTGAGCCAAAGTTGAAGCACTGGAACCACAGCTCGCTGTGCTCGAAACCGGCCTGACGCAGGCGCGCCTTGTGCGTTTCCACGGAATCCGTCAGCATGACGTTTTCCAGCATGCTGCGTTTCTGGCTGATTTCCAGTTCGCTGTAACCGTTAGCGCGTTTGAAATCGTGATGCATGTTAAACAGCAGTTCGCCGACGTTCGCATCTTCAAAGCTAAATTTCTCTGACAACACCAGCGCGCCGCCAGGATTCAGACCCTGGTAAATTTTGTCCAGCAATGCCTGACGTTCATCTGGCTCAAGGAATTGCAGGGTAAAATTCAGTACCACCATTGACGCGTTTTCGATCTGCACCGTGCGGATATCGCCTTCGACCACCTCGACCGGCGTGGAGGCTTTCCAGGCGTCGATATGGCGGCGGCAGCGTTCAATCATGGCCGGGGAGTTATCGACGGCAATGATCTTACAGCCCGGATGCACAATGCTTCGGCGCACGGAAAGGGTTGCCGCGCCCAGCGAGCAGCCCAGATCGTACACCTGGGTGCCTGGCTGCACGAAGCGCTCGGCGAGCATACCGATCATCGAAATAATATTGGAGTAGCCGGGGACAGAGCGTTGGATCATATCCGGGAAGACTTCGGCTACCCGTTCATCAAATGTCCAGTCACCCAGGCTGGCGATTGGCGCAGAAAAAAGCGTGTCGCGGTGAGACATAACGTAAAAACCCGAGAAAACAAAAGTGGCGTATTGTGCGCTAATGCAGGGAGAAAACCAACTCCCAGGGCATATACCACAGGTTTGCCAGCATCATAAGGATAAGCGCACACCAGGTCGCGCTCATCGCTGAACGACGCCAGCGGAAAAGGCGATGGTGAAAACCGTAGTAGTGCATGATGCGACCGGCGAGCAGCAGCAGGCCGCAGACGTGGATCATCCAGGTTTCTGCACCGTTCATCTCCATAAACAGCAGCAGGAGCAGCGCCGCGGGAATGTACTCCAACGCATTGCCGTGAATGCGGATGGCCGTTTGCAACTCACTAAACCCCCCGTCGCCATAAGAAACGCGGTACTGCGTGCGTAAACGGACTACATCAAAGGAAAACTTCACCAACAGCATGATACTCAGCACGGCATACAGCGCGCTAACCATAGAAACTCCGTTTAATGCACAAAGGTGGCACACCTCTATGATAGCGCGCCTGACTTAGAAAAGAGAAGATTGTTGCGGGATAGACGGCGCGGGGCCGAGCGAGGGAATGGCGGTTTGCAGCGACGTCCATAGCGCATCGACAAGCTCGGGGGCCTGGGCGATGTCCGGCGTGTGCAAAAAAAGATACGGCGTGGTGGTGGTTTGCCAGGCGGCGAGCTTCTTCAGCCACACGTCAAACAGCGCCATATTTTGCGCCATATTATCGCTGCCGATAAAGCGCACCATGGGATGCTGCGCCGTTACCACCGCATGCACTGGCACCTTCGGCTTTTGCTTTTGCGCGGCAATCACCGCTTCACTGTGGGGAGGGGCGCTGTGCACCGGGCGGCTGTCCAGGATCACCCGGTTGACATTGCGCTCATGCAGGCCCCGGTTTAAGTCGGTTTCCGCTTCGCCTTTAGCGAAAAAATCCGGGTGACGCACTTCCACGCCATAGGTGAACGCCTGGGGTAAGTGGTCCAGAAAGGCCCACAGCGCGGGTAAATCGCGCGGCGAAAACGCTGCCGGAAGCTGTAACCAGTACTGGCCGATGCGGTCAGCCAGCGGGGCCATGCGGGTGAAAAACTCCAGGGTTAGCACATCGCAGTTGCGCAGCGATGCCTGGTGGGAAATCGTTGCCGGGAATTTAAAACAGAAGCGAAAATCATCGTGGGTTTGCTCACGCCAGCGCGCGACGATCTCTGCTCTGGGCAGCGCGTACAGCGTGGTATTGCCCTCCACGCAGGTAAAGTGGCGGGCATACTCTTCAAGGCCGGTGATCCCAAGACGCACCCATTTCGGATGCGACCATTGCGGAAGGCCCAAAAAGATCATAACGCAGACAGGATTTCATCAGTGCTGCGCACGCGACCGATGCGCGGGAAGATGTTCGTCATGCTGCCCTGGTGCTGTTCGGTGCTGGCAGCGCTACAGGCATCTTCAACCACCACCAGGTTAAAGCCCAGCTCCCAGGCGTTACGCGCGGTGGACTCGACGCCGATGTTGGTGGAAATGCCGCATAAGACGATGGTATCAATGCCGCGACGACGCAGTTGCAGTTCGAGATCGGTGCCGTAAAACGCGCCCCACTGGCGTTTGGTCACTTCAATGTCGCTCGCTTTTTTACCGAGCGCGACGGGGTACTCCCACCAGTTTTCGGGCAGCGCCTGCGCGGGGGCCTGCGCATCAACCGGTTGTTTTAGCGCTTCGGCAAAGTCCGCAGACCAGCCCACGCGCACCATCACCACGGGCGCACCCTGCGTGCGGAACGCGTAGGCCAGTTTTGCCGCGCGGGTGACAACATCGGTGGCGCTGTGTGGCCCACCGGCAAATGGCAGGATCCCTTCCTGCAAATCAATGATCACCAGTGCGGTTTTCGCGCAATTGAGTTCCAGCATGATAACTCCCGTTAAATGAGTGACTTCGCGCATTACCATAACTGCTTAAAAGGGTAGCGTGGCTCACAAATTTTGTTAATTTTTGTGAGAATCCGCAATAAGCGCGCAGCAATCGTGCGTCCGCGCGGTCTGGCTCTTATCGTCGCTCAGAATTTCCAGTATAATAGCCCCCTTTTTTCATCCAGTTGTGACATACAGCTAAAGCTGCGACAGTATTGCCTGCACGGCAGGCGACAATCGGCCTGCGGCTAAGTTAAGGGATATCTCATGCGTACAGAATATTGCGGACAGCTTCGTTCGTCCCACGAGGGGCAGCAGGTAACGCTGTGTGGTTGGGTCAACCGTCGTCGTGATCTCGGCAGCCTGATCTTTATCGATATGCGCGATCGCGAAGGCATCGTGCAGGTCTTCTTCGATCCGGACCGTGCGGACGCGTTAAAGCTGGCTTCCGAACTGCGTAATGAGTTCTGCATCCAGGTGACCGGCACCGTGCGCCGCCGCGACGAGAAAAACATCAACAGCGACATGGTGACCGGCGAAATCGAAGTGCTGGCGTCCTCTCTTACCATCATCAACCGCTCAGAATCGCTGCCGCTGGATTCCAATCACGTTAATACCGAAGAAGCGCGTCTGAAGTACCGCTACCTGGATTTGCGTCGCCCGGAAATGGCGAATCGCCTGAAAACGCGCGCCAAAATCACCAGCTTCGTGCGCCGCTTTATGGACGACCACGGTTTCCTGGATATCGAAACCCCGATGCTGACCAAAGCCACGCCGGAAGGCGCGCGTGACTATCTGGTGCCTTCCCGCGTCCACAAAGGTAAATTCTACGCGCTGCCGCAGTCACCGCAGCTGTTTAAACAGCTGCTGATGATGTCCGGCTTTGACCGCTATTATCAGATTGTGAAGTGCTTCCGCGACGAAGATCTGCGCGCAGACCGTCAGCCAGAATTCACGCAGATCGATGTGGAAACCTCCTTTATGACCGCACCGCAGGTGCGCGAAGTGATGGAAGCGCTGGTGCGTCATCTGTGGCAGGAAGTGGCAGGCGTCGATCTGGGCGACTTCCCGATCATGACCTTTGCCGAAGCGGAGCGCCGTTACGGGTCTGATAAGCCTGACCTGCGTAATCCGATGGAGCTGACCGACGTTGCCGATCTGCTGAAAAACGTTGAGTTTGCCGTGTTCGCAGGCCCGGCGAACGATGCCAAAGGCCGCGTTGCTGCCCTGCGCGTGCCGGGTGGCGCAACCCTTAGCCGTAAACAAATTGACGACTACGGTAACTTCATCAAGATCTACGGTGCGAAAGGCCTGGCCTATATCAAGGTTAACGAGCGTGCCAAAGGTCTGGAGGGCATCACCAGCCCGGTGGCGAAGTTCCTCAACGCGGAGATTGTTGAAGCGATCCTGGAGCGCACCGGCGCGGAAGACGGCGACATGATTTTCTTCGGTGCCGACAACAAGAAAGTCGTTGCTGATTCAATGGGCGCGCTGCGTCTGAAAGTCGGTAAAGATCTGAGCCTGACGGACGAAAACAAATGGGCTCCGCTGTGGGTTATCGACTTCCCGATGTTTGAAGAGGACGGCGAAGGCGGTCTGACCGCGATGCACCACCCGTTCACAGCGCCAAGCGACATGACGCCGGAAGAGCTGCAAGCGGCACCGGAAACCGCCATCGCGAACGCCTACGATATGGTTATCAACGGCTACGAAGTCGGCGGCGGTTCCGTGCGTATTCACCGTGGTGAAATGCAGCAAACCGTGTTTGGCATTCTGGGCATCACTGAACAGGAACAGCGCGAGAAATTCGGCTTCCTGCTCGACGCGCTGAAATACGGCACGCCGCCACACGCGGGCCTGGCCTTCGGTCTGGACCGTCTGACCATGCTGCTGACCGGCACCGACAACATCCGTGATGTTATCGCCTTCCCGAAAACCACCGCTGCCGCGTGCCTGATGACCGAAGCCCCGAGCTTTGCAAACGCTGCGTCTTTGAGCGAGTTGGGTATTCAGGTGGTGAAAAAAGAAGAGCCGCTGGAGAATAAGTAATATGTCATACAAGCGTCCGGTTTCTGTGTTGGTTGTCATCTACGCCGCCGACACGAAACGGGTGCTAATGCTACAGCGTCGCGACGATCCCGATTTCTGGCAGTCGGTTACCGGCAGTCTGGAAGAGGGTGAAACGCCGACGCAGGCCGCCTTGCGCGAAGTAAAGGAAGAGGTCGCCATTGACGTTGCCGCAGAGCGACTGACCTTAGACGACTGTCAGCGCACGGTGGAGTTTGAGATCTTTACTCATTTGCGTCATCGCTACGCGCCCGGTATTGCGCGCAACACGGAATCCTGGTTCTGTCTTGCGCTGCCCCATGAGCGGGAGATTGTGTTCACTGAACATTTGACCTACCGCTGGCTTGATGCACCCGCTGCGGCGGCGTTAACCAAGTCGTGGAGTAACCGGGAAGCGATTGAAGAATTTGTAATTAATGCTGCCTGAAAGGGCACTTTTGGAGATATTTTATGGCAGGTCATAGTAAATGGGCCAACACCAAACACCGCAAAGCGGCACAGGATGCCAAACGCGGTAAAATCTTTACCAAAATTATTCGCGAGCTGGTAACGGCAGCCCGTCTGGGCGGCGGCGATGCGGCGTCAAACCCGCGTCTGCGCGCGGCGATCGACAAAGCCCTGTCCAACAACATGACGCGTGACACCTTAAACCGTGCCATCGCGCGTGGCGTGGGCGGTGATGACGATGCGAACATGGAAACCATCATTTATGAAGGTTACGGCCCGGCCGGCACCGCGGTGATGGTGGAGTGCCTGTCTGACAACCGCAACCGTACCGTGGCGGAAGTGCGTCATGCGTTTAACAAATGCGGCGGTAACCTGGGTACCGACGGTTCCGTTGCGTATCTGTTCAGCAAAAAAGGGGTGATCTCCTTTGAAGCGGGCGACGAAGACGTCATCATGGAAGCGGCGCTGGAAGCCGGTGCTGAAGACGTCGTGACCTTCGACGACGGTGCCATCGACGTGTACACCGCGTGGGAAGAGATGGGCGCGGTACGTGATGCGCTCGAAGCGGCTGGTCTGAAAGCGGACAGCGCTGAAGTGACCATGATCCCGTCAACCAAAGCGGACATGGATGCGGAAACGGCACCGAAACTGCTGCGTCTGATCGACATGCTCGAAGATTGCGATGACGTGCAGGAGGTCTATCATAACGGTGAGATCTCTGATGAGGTCGCTGCGACATTAGAATAATGTTGCTTATCCCAACCCCCGGAGGCGCGTGATGTCCATCATTCTCGGTATTGATCCGGGCTCACGCATCACCGGTTATGGCATCATCCGCCAGGTCGGCAGACAACTGACCTACCTGGGTTCCGGCTGTATCCGCATGAAGGTTGACGATTTGCCGTCGCGTCTGAAGTTGATTTACGCAGGCGTGACGGAAATCATCACCCAGTTTCAGCCCGACTTTTTTGCCATTGAGCAGGTCTTTATGGCCAAAAACGCCGACTCAGCGTTGAAGCTGGGGCAGGCGCGTGGCGTGGCGATTGTGGCTGCCGTCAATCAGGATTTGCCGGTCTTCGAATATGCGGCGCGGCAGGTCAAACAGACGGTTGTGGGCATAGGTAGCGCAGAAAAAAGCCAGGTGCAGCACATGGTGCGTACCTTGCTCAAGCTGCCCGCTAACCCGCAGGCCGATGCCGCCGATGCGCTGGCCATTGCCATCACGCACTGCCACGTCAGTCAGAACGCGATGCAAATGAGCGAAACGCGGCTGAACCTCGCGCGAGGGCGGTTGCGATAATTTCACAAGGGGCTGGATATCTATCCAGCCTTTTTTATATGATAGAGAAAATTTTAGCCCTTAGCGCAGGAGCGTAACGTGATAGGCAGACTCAGAGGCATCATTCTGGAAAAACAACCGCCGCTGGTATTACTGGAGGCGGGTGGCGTGGGCTATGAAGTCCATATGCCAATGACCTGCTTTTACGAGCTGCCGGAACTGGGCAAAGAGGCCATTGTCTTCACTCAGTTCGTGGTGCGCGAAGATGCGCAGCTGCTTTATGGTTTTAACAACAAGCAGGAACGGATGTTGTTCCGTGAGCTTATCAAAACCAACGGCGTCGGGCCGAAGCTGGCGCTGGCGATCCTCTCCGGCATGTCCGCGCAGCAGTTTGTGAATGCGGTTGAGCGCGAAGATGCGGTGGCGCTGATCAAACTGCCGGGCATCGGTAAAAAAACCGCCGAGCGGCTGGTGGTCGAAATGAAAGACCGCTTCAAGGGGCTGCATGGCGATCTGTTTACGCCGGCCGCCGATCTGGTGCTGACCTCGCCGTCCGGTCCTGCGGTGGACGACGCCGAAGCCGAAGCGGTTGCTGCGCTGGTGGCGCTGGGGTATAAACCTCAGGAAGCCAGCCGGATGGTGAGCAAACTTGCGCGTCCGGATGCCAGCAGTGAAACGCTGATCCGTGAAGCGCTCCGCGCGGCAATGTGAGGTAAAGGATGATTGAAGCAGACCGTCTCGTTTCGGCAGAAATCGCGGCACCCGAAGATGTGGTGGATCGCGCTATTCGCCCCAAACTGCTCGAAGAGTACATCGGTCAGCCTCAGGTGCGCTCGCAGATGGAAATATTTATCCAGGCGGCGAAACTGCGCGGCGATGCGCTCGATCATTTACTGATTTTCGGCCCGCCGGGGCTTGGCAAAACCACGCTGGCGAACATCGTCGCCAATGAAATGGGTGTGAACTTGCGCACCACCTCCGGCCCGGTACTCGAAAAGGCGGGCGATCTGGCGGCGATGCTGACCAACCTTGAACCGCACGATGTGCTGTTTATCGATGAGATCCACCGCCTGTCGCCGGTGGTGGAAGAAGTGCTGTATCCGGCAATGGAAGATTATCAGCTGGACATCATGATTGGCGAAGGCCCGGCTGCGCGCTCGATCAAAATCGATTTACCGCCGTTTACGCTGATTGGCGCGACCACGCGCGCAGGCTCGTTAACGTCGCCGCTGCGCGATCGCTTTGGTATTGTGCAGCGCCTGGAGTTTTATCAGGTTGCCGATCTGCAACACATTGTCGGGCGCAGCGCACGCTATATGGGACTGGAGCTAAGCGAAGAGGGTGCCTTTGAAGTGGCGAAACGCTCGCGCGGCACGCCGCGTATCGCCAACCGCCTGCTCCGCCGCGTGCGCGACTTTGCCGAGGTGAAGCACGACGGCACCATCTCACACGATGTGGCCTCGCAGGCGCTGGATATGCTCAATGTGGATGCCGAAGGCTTTGACTATATGGACCGTAAGCTGCTGCTGGCGGTTATCGACAAATTCTTCGGTGGCCCGGTCGGGCTTGATAACCTCGCCGCCGCCATTGGCGAAGAGCGCGAAACCATTGAGGACGTGCTGGAACCCTTCCTGATCCAGCAGGGCTTTTTACAGCGCACCCCGCGCGGACGTATGGCCACGGTGCGTGCGTGGAATCACTTCGGCATTACGCCACCAGAATTGCCATGATGTTTATTTCCCTCTCCCAGGGGGAGAGGGGCAGGGTGAGGGCATCAGCGCCACCGGGGACAAGCTGATTACTGTGCGGTCTTTTTCATCATACTGAAAATAAACAGCGCCGCGGCGCACAGCACCACGGACGGACCCGCAGGCGTATCGTAAAACGCGGAGAAGGTTAATCCGCCGGTGACCGCAATCACGCCGATCCCCACGGCAATAGCCGCCATCTGTTCCGGGGTGCGGGCAAAACGACGCGCCGTTGCCGCCGGAATAATCAGCAGCGAAGTGATAATCAGCGCGCCGACAAACTTCATCGCCACGCCAATGGTCAGCGCCGTCACCAGCATCAGGAGCAATTTCACGCGCTGCAACTTCACGCCGTCAACAAACGCCAGATCCGGACTGATGGTCATCGACAGCAGATTGCGCCACTGCCAGAGCAAAATCCCCACGACAATGGTGACGCCCACCGCAATGGAGATCAGATCTTCCGGGGTGACCGCCAGCAGATCGCCAAACAGATAGGCCATCAGATCGACACGGATGTTCGACATCAGGCTGACCACTACCAGCCCCAGGGAGAGCGCGCTGTGCGCCATAATCCCCAGCAGCGTATCAATCGCCAGATGTGGGCGCTTTTCGAGCCACACCAGTCCGGCGGCGATGAGCAGCGTCACGGCGATGACGGCGTAGAACGGATTGACATCCAGCAGCAGGCCAAACGCCACGCCGAGCAGTGAGGCATGCGCCAGCGTATCGCCGAAATAGGACATCCTTCGCCAGACAACAAACGACCCCAGTGGACCCGCCGCGCAGGCGAGCATGATGCCGGCCAGCCAGCCGGGCAGTAATAATTCAATCATGAGTGTCCATTTCCCCGGCGCAGAACAATACGTCCCTGCAAATCGTGACGGTGATTGTGGTTATGGCGGTAGATACCCAGCTGTTCGGCACCGCGCGGTCCAAACATCGAAATAAATTCCGGATGCATCGAGACCACTTCAGGCGTGCCGGAGCAGCAGATGTGGTGATTCAGGCACAGGACTTCATCGGTTTTTGCCATTACCAGATGCAGATCGTGAGACACCATCAATACCGCACACGCCAGCTCACGACGCAGCTGGTCAATCAGATCGTAAAGCGCAACCTGACCGTTAACATCGACACCCTGGGTGGGTTCATCGAGCACCAGCAGCTGTGGGCGGTTCAACAGCGCACGGGCAAGGAGCACGCGCTGGGTTTCCCCACCGGAGAGTTTTTGCATTGGCGCGTCGATAAGATGACCCGCCTGCACGCGCTTCAGTGCCGGTAAAATGTCATCTTTGCGCGTAGCCGGGCGCAGGCGCAAAAAGCGACTGACGGTGAGCGGCAGCGTTGAATCCAGGTGAAGTTTTTGCGGCACATAGCCGATGCGCAGGTTTTTGTCTCGCTTGATCACCCCCGAATCGGCTGCTACCAGGCCCAGAACCACCCGCACCAGCGTGGATTTTCCTGCTCCGTTCGGGCCAAGGAGCGTCAAAATTTTTCCCGGCTTAAGCCCAAGAGAAATATCAGACAGGACGCGGCGTTGACCGAATGAGACGGATACTTTTTCCAGTGAAACTAAATTCGTCATAGCGTTTAAAGACTTGCACAAGTGATAGAATGTTATAATATCACATCCCACCTGACCATTACGATGATAAGTTGCATTATGTTACATAAAAATACGCTTCTTTGCGCAGCGCTTACCGCTGCATTATGGGGTAGCGCGGCTACCGGTGCAAACGCCGCCGTTGTGGCCTCGCTTAAGCCCGTTGGCTTTATTGCGGCGGCCATTGCAGACGGTGTCACTACAACGGAAGTATTACTTCCGGATGGCGCTTCCGAGCATGATTATTCCCTGCGCCCGTCCGATGTAAAACGCTTACAGAGCGCGGACTTAGTGGTCTGGATTGGTCCAGAGATGGAAGCGTTCATGCAAAAAACCACGCAGCAAATTCCTGAACAGAAAAAAGTGGCGCTGGCAACGTTGGCTGACGTGAAGCCGCTGCTAATGAAAGGCAGTGACGACGATGAGCATGAACACGGCAGTGCACATCATGATGATGAAAACAGTGACGACCATCACCATCATGGTGAATACAACATGCATATTTGGCTCTCCCCAGACGTAGCGCGGCTGGCAGCGGTTGCAATCCATCAAAAATTAGTAGAAGTTATGCCCCAAAGTCGAGCCAAACTCGACGCCAACCTGAAGGATTTTGAGGCGCAATTAGCCCTGACCGATAAGCAGGTGGGTAATGAGCTGGCACCGCTCAAGGGTAAAGGGTATTTCGTTTTTCATGACGCCTACGGCTACTACGAAAAACACTATGGTCTGACGCCCCTCGGCCATTTCACCGTCAACCCTGAGATTCAACCGGGTGCGCAGCGTTTACATGAAATCAGAACACAGTTGGTTGAGCAAAAAGCAACCTGCGTTTTTGCTGAGCCACAGTTCAGGCCAGCCGTTGTCGAAGCGGTTGCGAGAGGTACCTCTGTTCGCATGGGGACCCTGGATCCATTAGGAACCAGCATTAAAGTGAGTAAAGAGAGCTATCCGCAGTTCCTGACTCAACTCGCAAACCAGTATTCCAGCTGCCTGAAAGGAGATTAACGAGGAAGTGAATACGTGCAACAGATAGCCCGCGCGGTCAGCCTTACATTTACTAATTTGCCCCGACCCCACCGCGTTATGCTGGGGTCGCTTACTGTTCTCACCCTGGCGGTCGCCGTATGGCGACCCTATGTTTATCATCCCGAAGTGGCCCCCATCGTTAAGACGATCGAGCTGGAAAAAAGCGAAATTCGCTCGCTGCTTCCGGAAGCCAGTGAGCCTATCGATCAGTCGCTGCCAGATGAAGTTGAAGATATTCCTCAGGATGAGCTCGACGACAAAACCGCCAACGAAACCGGCGTGCATGAATATGTTGTTTCGACCGGCGATACGCTAAGCAGCATTCTGAATCAGTATGGCATCGATATGGGCGATATCAGCCAGCTCGCATCGGCGGATAAAGACCTGCGTAATCTCAAAATCGGCCAACAAATTTCGTGGACGCTCAATGATGCGGGCGATTTGCAGCGTATGACGTGGGAAATGTCCCGCCGGGAAACGCGCACCTACGATCGCCTCGCTAATGGCTTCAAGATGAGCAGCGAAATCCAGCAGGGCGACTGGGTTAACGCCATGATGAAAGGCACCGTTGGCGGCAGTTTTGTTGCCAGTGCTAAAGACGCCGGTTTAACCAGCGCGGAAATCAGCGCGGTGATCAAAGCCATGCAGTGGCAAATGGACTTCCGCAAGCTGAAAAAAGGCGACGAGTTTTCTGTGCTGATGTCGCGCGAAATGCTCGACGGCAAGCGCGAGCAGAGCCAACTGCTGGGTGTGCGTCTGCGCTCTAATGACAAAGACTATTACGCTATCCGTGCCGAAGACGGCAAATTCTATGACCGTAACGGTACCGGGCTGGCGAAAGGCTTTATGCGTTTCCCAACCTCCAAACAATTCCGTGTCTCGTCAAACTTTAATCCGCGTCGTCTGAACCCGGTGACCGGTCGCGTTGCGCCGCATAAAGGCGTCGATTTTGCGATGCCGCAGGGCACACCTGTACTGTCCGTCGGCGATGGTGAAGTGGTGGTGGCGAAACGCAGCGGGGCGGCCGGGTATTACGTGGCTATCCGTCATGGTCGAACCTACACGACGCGCTATATGCACTTGCGCAAACTGCTGGTGAAAGACGGTCAAAAAGTGAAGCGTGGCGATCGTATTGCGCTCTCGGGTAACACCGGGCGTTCAACCGGGCCGCACCTGCACTATGAAGTGTGGATCAACCAGCAGGCGGTGAACCCGTTAACGGCGAAGCTGCCAAGAACCGAAGGGTTGACCGGCTCCGATCGCCGCGATTACTTAGCTCAGGTTAAAGACGTTCTGCCGCAGTTGCGATTCGATTAAAAACCGTGCGATTAAAGCCGGTGCAGTCTCTGCGCCGGCTTTTTCTTTTGTGCGCAACTCAGTGCCTCGCTACACTGTCTCATAATCTTTATCAATATGTGCTCGTTGACCCTGGAAGACGCATGGAACAGAAAAAAAATAATAGTGGTTATATTCCTGAAATGGAGAGGGAATACCTTCATCCGCGCTACTGGGGCGCGTGGCTGGGCGTGTTTGCGTTTGCTGGCGTGGCGATGATCCCGCCATCGGTGCGCGATCCACTCCTCGCTAAACTGGGCCGTTTTGCGGGTCGCATGGGTAAAAGCGCGCGTCGCCGGGCGCAAATCAATTTGCTGTACTGTTTCCCGGAAAAGAGCGATGACGAGCGCGAAGCGATCGTCGATGACATGTTTGCCACCGCACCGCAGTCGATGGTGCTGATGGCGGAGATGGCGCTGCGTGGCCCGGCAAAAGTGCAGTCGCGTATTGAGTGGCAGGGTAAAGAAATCATTGATGCCATTCACAGCAACAACGAGAAAATAATCTTACTGGTGCCGCATGGCTGGGGCGTAGATATTCCGGCGATGCTGCTGGCGTCACAGGGGCAGCCCGTTGCCGCGATGTTCCACAATCAGGGCAACAAGGTGTTCGACTACGTCTGGAATAAAGTGCGCCTGCGCTTTGGCGGGCGTCTGCATGCGCGTAAAGACGGCATTAAACCCTTTATCCAGTCCATTCGTCAGGGCTATTGGGGATATTATTTGCCGGATCAGGATCATGGCCCTGAGCAGAGCGAGTTTGTTGATTTCTTTGCGACCTATAAAGCGACGCTGCCCGCGATTGGTCGTCTGATGAAAGTGTGTCATGCGCGCGTAGTGCCGCTGTTTCCGGTCTACGACAGTAAAACACATCGTCTGACCATTATGGTGCGCCCGCCGATGGACGATATTCTCACTGAAGATGACGTGACCATTGCCCGCCGGATGAACGAAGAAGTGGAGAAGCTGGTGCTTCCCAATCCCGAGCAATATACCTGGATCCTGAAGCTGCTCAAAACGCGCAGGCCTGGGGAAAACGAGCCGTACAAACGCAAAGAACTCTTCCCGAAGTGATCGATAAGCCGTTGTAAAAAACAGGCATAAAAAAACCTCTCGCTCATCACGAGAGGTTTTGTGTTTTTAACGCCTGGGTTACTCGACGGTCAGGATCCGCGTGGTGTTGGTGGTGCCCACGGTGCTCATCACATCGCCCTGGGTCACAATCACCAGGTCACCCGACACCAGGTAGCCTTTATCACGCAGCAGGTTCACGGCTTCGCTTGCCGCAACCACGCCATCGGCGCTGCTGTCGAAGTGCACCGGCGTGACGCCACGGTACAACGCCGTCAGGTTCAGCGTGCGCTCATGACGGGACATCGCAAAGATCGGCAAACCGGAAGAGATACGCGAGGTCATCAGCGCAGTACGGCCCGATTCGGTCATGCTGATGATCGCGGTCACGCCTTTCAGGTGGTTCGCGGCGTACATTGCCGACATGGCAATCGCTTCTTCCACGTTGTCGAACTGAATATCGAGACGGTGTTTGGAGACATTAATGCTGGGGATTTTTTCAGCGCCCAGGCAGACGCGCGCCATGGCCGCGACCGTTTCAGCCGGGTACTGACCCGCTGCGGTTTCTGCGGAGAGCATTACCGCATCGGTGCCATCCAGCACGGCGTTCGCCACGTCCATCACTTCGGCGCGAGTGGGCATCGGGTTGGTGATCATCGATTCCATCATCTGCGTGGCGGTGATCACCGCACGGTTCAGCTGACGGGCACGACGGATAAGGGCTTTCTGAATGCCGACCAGTTCAGGATCGCCGATCTCAACGCCCAGGTCACCACGGGCGACCATTACCACGTCAGAGGCGAGAATGACGTCATCCATCGCGTCCTGGCTGCACACGGCTTCCGCACGCTCAACCTTGGCGACAATCTTCGCATCACAGCCAGCATCGCGCGCCAGACGGCGGGCATAGTTCAAATCTTCGCCACAGCGCGGGAAGGAAACGGCAAGGTAATCGACGCCGATTTGCGCGGCGGTCAGGATATCCGCTTTGTCTTTGTCGGTCAGGGCTTCAGCGGAGAGGCCGCCACCCAGCTTGTTGATGCCTTTATTATTTGACAGCGGGCCGCCGACGGTCACTTCGGTGAAGACTTTCATGCCCTGGACTTCCAGCACTTTCAGCTGCACACGCCCGTCGTCGAGCAGCAGAATGTCGCCCGGTACCACGTCAGCCGGCAGACCTTTGTAGTCGATACCGACGCGCTCTTTGTCGCCTTCGCCTTTACCCAGGTTGGCATCCAGCAGGAATTTGTCCCCGATATTGAGGAACACTTTGCCTTCTTTGAAGGTAGAAACACGGATTTTCGGACCTTGCAAATCGCCGAGAATAGCAACATGACGACCCAGTTTTGCCGCAATCTCGCGCACTTTGTCTGCACGCAGCTTGTGATCTTCTGGCGTGCCGTGGGAGAAGTTCATTCGTACCACGTTGGCACCGGCGGCAATAATCTTTTCAAGGTTGTTATCGCGATCGGTGGCTGGACCCAGGGTGGTAACGATTTTGGTTCTGCGAAGCCTTCTGGACATGTAATACTCCGTTGACTGAAACAACTAGGTGTTGCGTGAAGATGAATTCGGCAGTTCCACGTGTCGGAACGGCAAATAAAGAACTTAACCGAATGACGTAATAGGTTACAGCTTTGTTATCGAATTTTAATGTTTTTCGCTTCTGACAAGCAGCTCCTTATCAAAGCGCGATTCTTTAAGCGCTTCCTTGACTCGCTTCAAGTTATCTCTGAATTTTGCGCCACGTCGCAACGTAAAGCCGGTTGCCAGCACGTCAATCACCGTGAGCTGCGCCAGTCTCGACACCATCGGCATATAGATATCGGTATCTTCCGGGACGTCAAGGGTGATCGCCAGCGTGGCTTCACGCGCCAGCGGCGTACCGGCGGAGGTAATGGCAATCACCATGGCATCGCTTTCGCGCGCCAGCTGCGCCAGTTCGACCAGGCTTTTGGTCCGACCGGTGTGGGAAATCAGCACCACCACATCGTCTTCGCTGCAATTCATACAGCTCATGCGTTGCAGCACGATGTCATCGGTGTAGACCACCGGCACATTGAAGCGAAAGAATTTGTTCATGGCGTCATGCGCAACCGCCGCCGACGAGCCTAGCCCGAAAAAGGCAATCTTTTTGGCCTGGGTGAGCAGATCCACCGCGCGATTGACGGCGGCCATGTCCAGCGACTGGCGCACATGATCGAGCGTGGCCATCGCCGACTCAAAGATTTTCCCGGTGTACGCTTCGACACTATCATCTTCATCGACATTGCGATTTACATAAGGTGTGCCGTTTGCCAGACTTTGCGCCAGATGTAGCTTAAAATCAGGGAAGCCGCGGGTGTCCAGACTGCGACAAAAGCGGTTAACGGTAGGTTCACTGACGCCTGCTTCCTGAGCGAGCGCGGCAATGCTGGAATGGATAGCTCTGTCGGGTGTGGCGAGTATGACTTCGGCCACTTTACGTTCGGATTTGCTAAGGTGTTCCAGTTGAGACTGGATTTTTTCCAGCATATTCATGTTTAACGGGGCGCTCATGAGTCAATTGGTTTCAAAAAAGGGGTGAAACCACGATGCGTTTTAGCAAGAATATACCCCGGTGAAGTGATTTCAGGTAAATAACAACGTCAAAAGGTGTTGTTTTTTTTCATTACATGATCAGGGTCGGATTTTAGCGACGCCAGGCCTGGGCAAATCCCCTGACTTTTCAGGGCGATTACCCCGGTTTGCGCACATTCAGACGCAAGCGCACGCTCTGGCAAAGGTTAACGGTTTCGGTAATTACGTAAAAGCAGTACAGTGCATTGTAATAAAATTACAACTAAGGCCTGGCAAAAGTACCAGGATAGCCAACTGAGGAGAATGACATGGCGGTAACGCAAACAGCCCAGGCATGTGACCTGGTCATTTTCGGCGCGAAAGGCGACCTCGCACGTCGAAAATTGCTGCCTTCCCTGTATCAACTGGAAAAAGCGGGCCAGATTCACCCGGATACGCGTATCCTGGGCGTCGGACGTGCTGACTGGGATAAAGAAGCCTACGTTAAAATCGTTCGTGAAGCGCTCGAAACCTTCATGAAGGAAAAAATTGACGAAAGTCTGTGGGACACGCTGAGCGGTCGCCTGGACTTCTGCAATCTCGATGTGAATGATACCAAGGCGTTTAAGCGTCTCGGCGACATGCTCGATCAGAAAAACCGCGTCACCATCAACTACTTTGCTATGCCGCCAAGCACCTTCGGTGCCATCTGTAAAGGGCTGGGCGAAGCGAAACTGAACGCCAAACCTGCGCGCGTGGTGATGGAAAAACCGCTGGGCACCTCCCTTGAAACCTCGCGTGAAATCAACGACCAGGTGGGGCAATATTTCGAAGAGTGCCAGGTGTACCGCATCGACCACTATCTCGGTAAAGAGACGGTGCTCAATCTGCTGGCGCTGCGTTTTGCCAACTCGCTGTTTGTGAACAACTGGGACAATCGCACCATCGATCACGTGGAAATCACCGTGGCGGAAGAGGTGGGCATCGAGGGCCGTTGGGGTTACTTCGACCAGGCCGGTCAGATGCGCGATATGATCCAGAACCACCTGCTGCAAATTCTCTGCATGATTGCTATGTCCCCACCGTCAGATCTTTCGGCCGACAGTATTCGTGACGCCAAAGTGAAAGTGCTGAAATCATTGCGCCGTATCGATCGCTCAAACGTGCGTGAAAAAACCGTGCGCGGTCAGTACACCGCAGGCTTCGCGCAGGGCAAAAAAGTGCCGGGCTATCTGGAAGAAGAGGGCGCAAATAAAACCAGCAGCACCGAAACCTTCGTGGCGATCCGCGTGGATATCGACGACTGGCGCTGGGCGGATGTGCCGTTCTACCTGCGTACCGGTAAGCGCCTGCCAGCGAAATGTTCTGAAGTGGTGGTCTACTTCAAAACTCCGCCGCTGAACCTGTTTAAAGAGTCCTGGCAGGATCTGCCGCAGAACAAGTTGACCATTCGTTTGCAGCCTGACGAAGGCGTGGACATCCAGATCCTGAACAAAGTGCCGGGCCTGGATCACAAGCACAATCTGCAAACCACCAAGCTGGATCTGAGCTACTCCGAGACCTTCAATCAGACACACCTGGCCGATGCTTATGAGCGTCTGCTGCTGGAAACCATGCGTGGGATCCAGGCGCTGTTTGTGCGTCGTGATGAAGTGGAAGAAGCGTGGAAATGGGTCGACTCCATTACCGAAGCCTGGGCCATGGATAACGATGCACCGAACCCTTATCAGGCGGGTACCTGGGGGCCAGTGGCCTCTGTCGCGATGATCACCCGCGACGGTCGTTCATGGAACGAATTCGAGTAACGCCATACCCTGTTCTGTCAACGGCCCTGCGGGGCCGTTTTTTTGCGCCCGGAAAACTTCCCCCTGTCTGGCCTTGATCCGGCAAACCTGGCTTCTATTTTACCGGTAACATGATCTAACTCAGAATTCCGTACACTTTTTCAGCTTTTAAACGCCTGGCGGATTCACCCGCCGGGCTTTTTTTATTAAACTGGCTGAAGCGATTTTGCCTCCGGGATACGGTGCCTGTGTGTTTCCGAATGTTTACATTTCCACACGGTTACGCCGCCCAGGACAAATACATTTTAGGAGCCTCTATGAATTCAGCAATGTTACGGGTAACAAATCGAATTATCGAACGTTCACGTGAAACGCGTTCGGCCTACCTCGCACGTATTGAGAAAGCAAAGACCGAAACGGTGCACCGCTCTTCTCTGGCATGCGGAAACCTGGCCCACGGTTTTGCGGCCTGTCAGCCGGAAGATAAAGCCTCGCTTAAAAGCATGTTGCGTAACAATATTGCCATCATCACCTCCTATAACGACATGCTGTCAGCCCATCAGCCGTATGAACATTATCCGGATATCATTCGCAAAGCGCTGCACAGCGCAAACGCCGTCGGCCAGGTGGCGGGCGGTGTACCGGCAATGTGCGACGGCGTGACACAGGGTCAGGACGGTATGGAACTGTCACTGCTGAGCCGCGAAGTGATCGCCATGTCTGCTGCGGTAGGGCTGTCGCATAACATGTTCGACGGCGCGCTCTATTTAGGCGTGTGCGACAAAATTGTTCCGGGGCTGGCTATGGCCGCGCTGTCGTTTGGGCATCTTCCTGCGGTATTTGTGCCGTCAGGCCCAATGGCCAGCGGTTTGCCGAATAAAGAAAAAGTGCGTATTCGCCAGCTCTATGCGGAAGGCAAAGTGGATCGCATGGCGCTGCTGGAGTCAGAAGCAGCGTCTTATCACGCACCGGGAACCTGTACCTTCTACGGTACCGCTAACACCAACCAGATGGTCGTGGAGTTCATGGGCATGCAGTTGCCTGGCTCATCTTTTGTGCACCCGGACGCGCCGCTGCGCGAGGCATTGACCATGGCCGCTGCGCGTCAGGTCACGCGTCTGACCGGTAACGGCAATGAATGGATGCCGCTGGGTAAAATGATCGACGAGAAAGTCGTGGTCAACGGGATTGTGGCGCTGCTGGCAACCGGCGGGTCCACCAACCACACTATGCACCTGGTGGCGATGGCGCGCGCGGCGGGCATTATCATCAACTGGGATGATTTCTCCGATCTATCCGACGTGGTACCGCTGATGGCGCGTCTCTACCCGAATGGCCCGGCGGATATCAACCACTTCCAGGCCGCAGGCGGCGTGCCGGTGCTGATGCGCGAACTGCTGAAAGGCGGTCTGCTGCACGAAGACGTTAACACCGTGTCCGGCTTTGGCCTGTCGCGCTACACCCTGGAGCCGTGGCTGAATGACGGAGAACTGGCGTGGCGTGAAGGGGCCAGCGCCTCGCTCGATGCGAATGTGATCGCCACCATTGAGAAGCCGTTCTCGCATCACGGCGGCACCAAAGTGCTCAGCGGTAACCTTGGCCGCGCCGTCATGAAAACCTCTGCGGTACCGGTTGAAAACCAGGTGATCGAAGCGCCTGCGGTGATTTTCGAAAGCCAGCACGATGTCTTGCCCGCCTTTGAAGCCGGTCTGCTCGACCGTGATTGCGTAGTTGTTGTCCGTCATCAAGGGCCAAAAGCGAACGGCATGCCAGAATTACATAAACTCATGCCGCCACTTGGTGTATTATTGGACCGCCGTTTCAAAATTGCGTTAGTTACCGATGGACGGCTCTCAGGTGCATCAGGTAAAGTGCCGTCAGCGATCCACGTCACACCAGAAGCGTATGACGGAGGCGTGCTGGCGAAAGTCCGTGATGGCGACATCATCCGCGTGAATGGACAGACAGGGGAGTTAACACTGCTGGTGGATGAAAACGAACTTGCCGCACGTCAGCCGCACATTCCTGACCTGAGTGCCGAGCGGGTGGGTACGGGCCGCGAAATGTTTAGCGCACTGCGTGAAAAGCTCTCCGGTGCGGAACAGGGCGCAACCTGTATCACTTTTTAAGACAAAAAGATTTGTAGATCTGGCGAGAGAAAAACTCTGATGAAAAATTGGAAAACGAGTGCAGAAACAATCCTGAAAACGGGCCCGGTTGTGCCGGTTATCGTCATTAACAAACTGGAACACGCCGTACCGATGGCGAAAGCCCTGGTGGCTGGCGGCGTTCGCGTGCTGGAAGTGACCCTGCGCACTGCCTGTGCAATGGACGCAATCCGCGCCATCGCGAAAGAAGTTCCGGACGCTATCATCGGTGCTGGCACCGTTCTGAACCCGCAGCAGCTGGCAGAAGTGACCGAAGCGGGCGCACAGTTTGCCATCAGCCCAGGCCTCACTGAGCCTCTGCTGAAAGCCGCAACGGAAGGCTCTATTCCCTTGATTCCGGGGATCAGCACCGTGTCTGAACTGATGCTGGGTCTGGATTACGGCCTGAAAGAGTTCAAATTCTTCCCGGCGGAAGCTAACGGCGGCACGAAAGCGTTGCAGGCCATCGCGGGTCCTTTCTCTCAGGTCCGTTTCTGCCCGACCGGTGGTATCTCTCCGGCAAACTACCGTGATTACCTGGCGCTGAAAAGCGTGCTGTGTATCGGTGGATCCTGGCTGGTGCCAGCGGATGCGCTGGAAGCGGGTGACTACGATCGCATCACGAAACTGGCTCGCGAAGCCGTCGAAGGTGCAAAACTGTAAGCGTTCTGCGCTGACAGGAGCCGGGCTGGCGCAAGCGTCACCCGGCTTTTTTATGCCCGTCAGTCTTAACTGCCTTAGCCTTTCACCACCACGGCAGCCGCAGCCGCTTTTGCGCGGTCAACGGCGCTGTTCACGTCGGATGCTGTGGCGAGCGCCACGCCCAGGCGGCGCGTTCCGTCAATGTCAGGTTTGCCAAACAGACGCAGCTGTAAACCCGCGCCCACGGCCGCCTGCACATTATCAAAGGTCAGGTTCTGACTTGAAAGCTCAGGCAGAATAACCGCTGACGCCGCCGGGCCGTACTGGCGCACTTCACCCACCGGCATCCCTAAAAACGCTCGCACGTGCAGGGCAAACTCCGAGAGATCCTGCGAAATCAGCGTCACCATACCCGTATCATGCGGACGAGGGGAGACTTCGCTAAAGATGACCTCGTCGCCGCAGACAAACAGCTCAACGCCAAACAGACCGTAGCCGCCAAGTGCAACCACCACATCGCGGGCGATCGCCTGCGCGCGAGCCAGCGCCTGCTCGCTCATCTGTTGTGGCTGCCACGACTCACGGTAGTCACCGTCTTCCTGGCGGTGCCCAATCGGGGCGCAGAAATGCACACCATCCACGGCGCTGATGGTCAGCAGGGTGATTTCAAAATCGAAATTCACCACGCCTTCAACAATCACTCGCCCGGCACCGGCACGGCCACCCAACTGGGCGTAGTTCCAGGCCTCTGTCAGCTGTTCGGCACGGCGGATGAAGCTCTGGCCCTTGCCGGACGAACTCATCACCGGCTTAATAATGCAGGGCAGGCCAATCTCAGACACGGCCTGAGTGAACGCGGCTTCGCTGTCGGCAAAACGGTAGCTGGAGGTCGGCAAGCGAAGCTCTTCGGCGGCGAGGCGGCGGATGCCTTCGCGGTTCATGGTCAGTTGCGTCGCGCGGGCGCAGGGCACAACGTGCTGACCTTGCGCTTCAAGCTCAATCAGCGTTGCTGTGGCAATGGCTTCAATTTCCGGAACGATAAAATCCGGTTTTTCCTGCGCCACGAGGGCTTTCAACGCCTCGCCGTCCAGCATATTAATGACATGCGCACGATGGGCGACGTGCATCGCTGGCGCATCCGCGTAGCGGTCAACGGCGATCACTTCAATGCCCAGGCGCTGGCATTCGATGGCAACTTCTTTGCCCAGTTCCCCAGAACCGAGTAACATCACGCGTGTGGCTGCTGGTCGCAGCGCTGTACCTAAAAGAGTCATAACACCCACCGTTAAAAAAAGTTCGCCTCAGTATAAACGAAAACGTTTGCGCGTGTCTTCCCGGCTTGCGCGGTGGGTAATAATCCTATAGGGTATACTGTATAAATAACCAGTAATGTGAGGCTGCATCATGGCGGTTGAAGTTAAATACGTTGTCATTCGTGAAGGTGAGGAAAAAATGTCTTTTGCCAGCAAAAAGGAAGCCGATGCTTACGACAAAATGCTTGATTTGGCAGAAGTCCTGGAAGGCTGGCTGGCGCAAGGCCCGGTGACGCTGGACGATGAGCAGCGTGAGCAAATGGGGCTGTGGCTTGCCGAGCAGAAAGATGTGCTGGGTGGCATCTTTAAATCCGGTAAATTGCCGGGTGACGAGGCCCCCGCAGAGGTCAACGTGACCGACATCCCTACGGAAAAACGCACCAAAGCGGCCTGACGTGACCTTGCACTGTCGGTAATTTGTACCATGCTTTGAGTGGGTTATGCTCACAGGAGAAAAGCATGAACAGATCAGGAGCACTGCTCGGCCTGGTATTACTGGCAGGCAGCGTGACGGCGCAGGCTGCAAACGAAAAATCGGTGAAGTTTCCAAAATGCGAAGGGCTGGATCAGGACGGTGTGGCAGCCAGCGTGAAGCGCGACTATCTGCAAAATCGCATTGCGCGCTGGGCCGACGATCAGGAAAAACTCGGTCAGGCTGATCCGGTCGCCTGGATCAACGCGAAAGAGATCACCGGTAAAGATGATGTCTGGAACGTGCCGTTGACCGTACGCGGTAAAAATCGGGATATCCAGTATCGCGTGGTGGTGGACTGTAAAACCGGCAAGGCCGATTACCAGACGCGCTAATTAACGGAATTTGCGCATCTTTTGTTGTTTTAGACATTTCCTGACACCCCCTCGCTTACTCTGAATGAAACATCATCAGATAATTGAGGGGAATCATGGCTAACTGGATGAATCAACTACAGTCTCTGTTAGGTCAGAAAGGGGCATCGTCCTCTTCTTCTGGCGATCAGGGACTGAGCAAATTACTGGTGCCGGGCGCGCTCGGCGGACTGGCCGGCTTGCTGGTTGCCAGTAAATCCTCGCGCAAACTGCTCACCAAATATGGCACCAGTGCACTACTGGTCGGCGGTGGCGCGGTGGCAGGATCGGTATTGTGGAACAAGTACAAAGACAAAGTACGCACGGCGCATCAGGGTGAACCGCAGTTTGGTGTGCAAAGTTCGCCGCTGGATGTGCGAACTGAACGGCTGATCCTTGCGCTGGTCTTTGCGGCGAAGAGCGATGGCCATATCGATGCCAAAGAACGTGCGGCGATTGAACAGCAAATGCGCGAGGCCGGTGTTGAAGAGCAGGGCAGAGCGCTGGTGGCCCAGGCCATTGAGCAGCCGCTCGATCCAGATCGTCTGGCGCGGGGCGTCAAAAACGAGGAAGAAGCCCTTGAAGTCTATTTCCTTAGCTGTGCCGCCATCGACGTTGACCACTTCATGGAGCGCAGCTATCTGAACGCACTCGGCGATGCCTTAAAAATTCCGCAGGACGTACGTGATGGCATTGAGCAGGATCTCAAGGCGCAAAAACTGGCGCTGCCTGTCTGAGGATGCACAGGTTATTGCCTTTGGGTGACGCGCTGCGCTTGCAACATGCGTGGGTTTTGCCACCCTTATAGGGTGTTAAACGCAAAAGAAAACAGCTATGTCACCTAAAGCAAGACGAGTACCTCATGCCATGACGTTGCATGGCGACACGCGGACCGACAACTATTACTGGCTGCGGGACGACACGCGCGCGCAGCCAGAGGTGCTGGATTACCTGCACGAAGAAAACGACTACGGTCGTGGGATCATGGCCTCGCAACAGGCGCTACAGGACAGCCTGCTCAAAGAGATCGTCGATCGTATACCCCAGCGCGAAGTCTCTGCGGCTTACGTCAAAAATGGCTACCGTTACCGGCACGTTTACGAACCGGGCTGCGAGTATGCCTGCTACCAGCGCCAGTCGGTGCTTAGCTCCGAGTGGGATGAGTGGCAAACGCTGCTGGATGCCAATAAACGCGCCGCGCACAGCGAGTTCTACACCCTTGGCGGGCTGGCGATCTCGCCGGATAACACCGTGATGGCCCTAGCGGAAGACTATCTTTCGCGCCGCCAGTACGGAATACGCTTTCGTAATCTGGAAACCGGCAACTGGTATCCGGAAATGCTCGACAATGTGTCCCCGGATTTTGTCTGGATCAACGATTCCGAGACGCTGTATTACGTGCGCAAACACGCGACCACGCTGCTGCCATATCAGGTCTGGCGGCATACGGTCGGATCCCCCGGCAGTCAGGATGAACTGATATACGAAGAGCAGGATGAAACCTTCTACGTCAGTCTGAGCAAAACCACCTCGCAGCACTATGTGGTGATTTCGCTTGCCAGTGCCACCACCAGCGAATCTCTGTTGCTGGACGCGGAGCTACCGGATGCGCAGCCGCTGCGCTTTCTTCCCCGACGCAAAGATCACGAATACAGCCTCGACCACTATCAGCACACCTTCTATCTGCGCTCGAACCGTGAGGGGAAAAACTTTGGCCTGTATCGCACCAAAGTGCGTAATGAAAAACAGTGGGAAGTGCTGATCCCGGCCCGTGACAATGTGATGCTGGAAGGGTTTACCCTGTTTACCGACTGGCTGGTGGTTGAAGAACGTCAGCGCGGCTTGACCAGCCTGCGACAGATCAACCGTAAAACCCGCGAAGTGACGGGGATTGCGTTTGACGATCCGGCCTACGTCACCTGGCTTGCCTATAACCCGGAGCCGGAAACCTCACGTCTGCGCTACGGTTACTCGTCAATGACCACGCCGGACACGCTGTTTGAACTCGATATGGACACCGGTGAACGCCGCGTCATCAAGCAAACGGAAGTGCAGGGCTTTGACGCCAGCCAGTACCGCAGCGAACACCTGTGGATCAAAGCGCGGGATGGCGTTGAAGTCCCGGTTTCGCTGGTCTGGCACAAAGCGCATTTCCGGCAGGGGCAAAACCCGATCCTGATTTACGGCTACGGCTCCTACGGGGCCAGTATTGATGCGGATTTCAGCAGCAGCCGCTTAAGTTTGCTGGACCGGGGATTCGTCTATGCCATCGCGCATGTTCGCGGCGGCGGTGAGCTGGGCCAGGCCTGGTATGAAGACGGCAAGTTTTTGAGTAAGAAAAACACCTTCAGTGACTATATTGACGTCTGCGACGCGCTGATCTCACAGGGTTACGGCTCGCCGCTCTACTGCTATGGCATGGGCGGCAGCGCGGGTGGCATGTTGATGGGCACGGCAATTAACCAGCGCCCCGATCTGTTCCAC
Source organism: uncultured Enterobacter sp. (assembly GCA_963521185.1). Classification (GTDB taxonomy): domain Bacteria; phylum Pseudomonadota; class Gammaproteobacteria; order Enterobacterales; family Enterobacteriaceae; genus Enterobacter_D. Next base: position 424,119 of record CAUQTV010000001.1, read on the forward strand.
GGCGTGATTGCGCAGGTCCCGTTTGTTGACGTGCTGACCACCATGCTTGATGAGTCCATTCCCTTAACCACCGGTGAGTTCGAGGAGTGGGGCAATCCGCAGGATGTGGATTACTACCATTACATGAAAAGCTACAGCCCCTACGATAACGTGAAAGCGCAGGCCTATCCGCATATGCTGGTGACCACCGGGCTGCACGATTCCCAGGTGCAATACTGGGAGCCGGCAAAATGGGTGGCGAAACTGCGCGAGCTGAAAACGGACGATAACCTACTGCTGCTGTGCACCGACATGGATTCAGGGCACGGTGGGAAATCAGGCCGCTTTAAATCCTATGAAGGCGTGGCGCTGGAATATGCGTTTTTGATTGCGTTAACCCAGGGCACCTTACCGGGGCATAACGGTTAATTGTCGTCGAGATAATGTTTCAGCGTCAGGCGCAGTTCCGGACTCATGCGATCCAGATTATTAAACAACCAGCGTAAATAGCCGGGGTCGCGCTCGGCCACTTCAGAGACGGGCTTGCCACGGTATTTGCCGAAGGTAAAGGTGGTCATCAGCGCAGGACGGCCGGTGATGGTTGCCATCTGGTCTGGCGTCCAGCCGGACGTGTTCATGATATCAATCAGCAGCGCGGCGGTGATGTAGCAGTCATACAGCGCACGGTGGTGATGCAAACCCGACGGCGTCTGCACGCTGAGCTTACGGGATTTATACAGCGCCATATTGCTGTACTTGATTCCGGGCCACAGGCGGCGCGCCAGTTTCATGGTGCAAATCCATTCACCGGGCATCTCCGGCAGCACGCGGCGATCGAAACTGGCGTTGTGCGCAACGTACCATTCACTGCCTGTATAATGGGGCAGTACGTCTTCGATCCACGGCTGGTCGGCAACCATCGATTCGGTGATGCGGTGAATAGCCATGGCCTGCGGGCTGATCGGGCGATCCGGGCGCACCAGATGACTCATGGGGTTAACAATCTGTCCATCAATGACGTCAACAGAGGCTATTTCTACAATCCCGCCCTGCAAATCGCAGGTTTCGGTGTCGATCACGCGTAACATGGCATTCTCCCGCCGTAACAGTTCCGACGTTATTTGATTTTAGGCTCGTAAGGCAAGCGTGAAAGCGAGACGGATGCCAGCCGATGGGCAATCAGTCGTTCCCGGAACCAGTCGCGCAGATGCGCAGGCTGCTCGCGCTCAACCACTTCGGCAATCACCGGCATGTTGTAGCGCTCTTTATAGGCAACGCCTGCGGCGGCCAGGTCGACATTCACTTTGTCCATTTCTTCTTGCGCAATTTTCGCGAGATTGACGCTCATCGGCATCTCCTGTTGTACGGTGTAGTTGTACGGTGCAGTTGTACGGTATAAACGCTACGGCGCAAAACTTACTAAGCCTGCGACAGAAAGGCAAGTCTGCTAACGACCGGACTCGACTCATCCCTGCGCTAAGGTTATTCTCATTAGCGAGACATAACAAAAAGGAATGGAATAAATGACTGCTACGGCATCCCGTCTGCGTTGCGCCCTGATCCTGACCGCAGGGTTATTCACCGCACCTTCTGTATTTGCTCACGCACACCTCAAAAACCAGTATCCGGCTGCCAATGCGCAGGTGGACGCGGCACCGCAGGCGCTGACGCTGAGCTTTTCTGAAGGCATTGAGCCTCAGTTCAGCGGTGTGTCCCTTACCGGACCGAAGCAGGAAACGGTGAAAACCGGCGCGGTGAAGCGTAACGAGAATGATAAAATGCAGTTAATTGTGCCACTCGACCAGCCGTTGACGCCAGGACAATATACCGTGGACTGGCATGTGGTGTCGGTGGATGGGCATAAAACCAAAGGCGACTATACGTTCAGCGTGAAATAAACCATGCTGGCGTTTGTCTACATTAGTCTGCGATTTACCCATTTTACCGCACTGATGCTGGTGTTGGGCAGCACATGGTTTAGCGTCTGCGTGTGTCCGGCACCCGTTAAACGTATGCTGGCCCTGCGCTTTTTAACGCTCCAGCGCGTATGTCTTGCGCTCAGTGCATTAAGCGCGGTGCTGATGTTTGCCGTGCAGGGTGGGATCATGGGCGACGGCTGGCCCGACACTATCAGCCCCGCTATCTGGCAGGCGCTGGCGGATACGCAGTTTGGTCGGATGTGGAAATGGCAAATGCTGATAGCGCTAGTGGCGCTGGCCTGTGTCGTCACCCAACCGAAAAGTCAGCGACGCTTGCTGGTGCTCATTGTGGCGCAACTGCTGTTACTGGCGACGGTGGGGCACGCGGCGATGCGCGAAGGGCTACCCGGCACGCTGCAACGGGTTAATCATGCGCTACATCTTCTGTGCGCCGCGGCCTGGTTCGGTGGCCTCTTGCCCGTGCTGTTTTGTACGCATCTTGCCACAGGGCGCTGGCGGCTACAGGCCATCGCCAGCCTGATGCGTTTCTCACGCTACGGCCATCTCGCCGTGGCAGGGGTTATCGTGACCGGGCTGATTAACGCGCTGCTGATCCAGGGCCTCGCGTGGCCCTGGCACAGTCAGTATGGACGCCTGCTGTTGTTGAAATGTGCGCTGGTGTTACTGATGCTGGCAATTGCCGTTGTGAATCGTTATGTTCTGGTGCCGCGCTTTCGTTCGCATGGAGTGAAGGCCCACGCATTTTTTATCCGAATGACTCAGGCAGAAGTGGTGCTGGGGGCGATTGTACTGGCGACGGTCAGTCTGTTTGCTACCCTGGAGCCGTTCTGAAACACTGGCGAAAACAATGAAGAAAACAATTCTCTCTCTGCTTTTACTCACCTGTTCTGCCAGCGCGCTGGCGGCACCGCAGGTGATCACCGTTAGCCGTTTTGAAGTGGGCAAAGACAAATGGGCGTTTAACCGCGAAGAGGTGATGCTCACCTGTCGACCCGGCCATGCGCTGTTTGTGATTAACCCCAGCACGCTGGTGCAATACCCGTTAAATGACGTCGCACAACAGCAGGTTGCTGGCGGCAAGGCGAGCGGTATTCCGCTGTCGACGATTCAGGTGGATAACCCGACTAAACCGGGTGAAAAGATGAGTCTGACGCCCTTTATTGAGCGTGCTGAAAAGCTCTGTTAAATCCCAAAACCATCTTTTTGATTTCCAATAAAAAACCGCATGCTCCATCACTGGAGCGGTGCGGTTTTTTGTATCAAAAGCGTGACGGTAACTGCTTTTTTTAGACCACTTTTGCAGCGGACTGGAAAAGCTGGCGTCGTCATCTATTCTTAAAGTGCCAGGCGTACTCAGCCTGCATTAATGCCAACTTTTAGCGCACGGCTCTCTCCCAAGAGCCATTTCCCTGGACCGAATACAGGAATCGTATTCGGTCTTTTTTTATCTTGTCAGATCCTGAAGCGTTAACAACAGCGTTTCTGAATCCAGCAAGAAAATTCCAGAAATTTTCATTTCTGCATTAGACCATAACACACTCAGCGTTGCAGAAAAACGGCGTTCTCGCGTGGCGACCAGTCTTTTTCTGAGAAATCATAATTCGGGTAGGTGATATCACGCACGCCGTGGGCGAGGAGCACTTCCCGCACGTCCATCGGCAGGTTCTCATCGCGGAACAGTTCCGCGATCACAAACATGGCGTCGGTAAACGACAGCTGTTTGACCTCGAAGGGTTTCCAGCCTGTGCGCTTGAAAATCAGATGATACAGGGCTTCTTCACCGGCCAGCGGGACGTAAACGCTGGCATATTTTTCCCGGTGTCTCGACAGCAGGACTTCAAGAATGAAAATCTGCGCGATGCGCTGACGGGTCGCGTTGCCCCGCGCGCTGTCTTCGTTTTCCATATCGGCGAGCGGAATAAAGTTGTTTTCACGCACGCGGGTATCAATGGCATTCCACAAATCGTCGTACTTTGGCATAGCGCTACCTTGTCTTAAATGTTCCTGGCAATAAGACAATAACAGAGACGCCAGAGCCTCGCCAGACGCGCTTATCAGGCCGCAGAGCTATACTTATCGCAGGGGATACATGAGGAGATGCGATGTCTGCGCTTACGCAAGAATATCAGCGAATCGACGGTCATGACTGGCGGCATATCTGGATTGTGGGTGACATTCATGGTTGCTTCACGCTATTGATTGCTACCCTGCGAAGCCGTCACTTTAATCCTTATAAGGATTTACTGATTAGCGTTGGCGACGTGATTGACCGTGGGCCGGACAGCCTCAGCTGTCTTGCTCTGCTGCGACGTCGCTGGTTCAGGGCCGTTCGCGGCAATCATGAACAGATGGCAATTGATGGCCTGTCGTCAGGGGATATTTCCCTTTGGTTGATCAATGGCGGTCAATGGTTTATCGCCCTGCCTGAAGAAATGAAGACCACAGCGTTTGAGGCAATACAGTATTGCGATACCTTGCCCTATATTATTGAGCTGAATTGCCAGCCTCACAACCATATTATTGCGCATGCGGATTATCCGGCAGCTGAATATGCGTGGCAAAAACCGGTCGATAAACAAGCGGTATTATGGCATCGCGGCAGGCTAAACGGACATTTCGCCGGGAAAGGCGGCGCGATTGCCGGGGCCGATCATTTTTGGTTCGGTCATACGCCGCTAAAGCAGCGGTATGACGCGGATAATCAGCACTATATTGATACCGGCGCGGTGATGGGGGGAAGCCTCACGCTGGTGCAGGTGCAGTAATGACATTAAAAATCGCTATATTCTTGTGCCGGTCGCCAGAAGCCATCGATAAAATCTTCAACCGGATAACACCCGCCATGACGCATTCGCTGATTCTCCATGGCCACCAGGCATTGCTGCTCGGTGTTAAAGACATCCACAACGATGTCATCACAGCCACCGTCCAGGTAACAAACAAATAATACCAGTGCGACCATTCCATCCTCAGATCACGCAATCGTAGACTAAGTGTAGGGGAGGAATGTCATCAGGGGAAACCAGCGGGAATAAATAACCCGTCTGCGCGACGGGCTCCATTGAGATCAGGCAAGGCGCATGATCCAGGTATCGGTTTGTTGATCGTAATGCTCGCGGTAGAGAACGGAATGTTCACCATCAAGGATCGCCGGAATGCTGGTGTCGGCATCCCATGCGTCAAGCTGCATGCATAAATCCGGATCTGAACTGCACGGAATACGCAACGTTCGCTCGCCCTGCTGTTCGCCTTGCAGCTCAGCATCGTCGATTTCAAAAGCGCCAATTCGCACGCTGGTTTTCGTCATAATGCTCTCCGTTAAATTGCCAGATGTGGTACGACCAGTAAAGTCACCCATTTTTTAGCCTGGTTCAATAAAGCGGAATATGCCAGTCAGATTGTGCTGATTATGGTTTTGCCGTCACGCCTTGCCAGCGAATAAACGCCCGTCACGCACCAGCTCACGCGGATAACTGTTTTTTAAGCGCGAGCCTATTTTTTTGGTAAGACCGAGCGGTTGTCCCTGAAACGTGACGATGGCATCGTCTCGCGTCGGCGCGGTTTCCGGGTAGACATCGCGGCCGCGATACCACTCCTCGGCCTCGGTATGGGTCAGTTCAAACGCCAGCGGATTGTCGGTGCCTGCCAGCGCGATCACCGCCTCATGCTGCCAGCGGAAGCCTTTATTGTGTGTCTCCGCAAGTTTGATACCCAGGCGGGAGAAACGGACTTTGCCAATCAACGCTTCAATGTCGACCGGGAACAGCCACACTTCTTTGTCGCGCTGCCAGAGGCGCTGTTGGTCACTCCAGCGCAGGCCAACCGCTGAAGCCGCCTCAGCAATCGCTGCGCTTTCGCGGGTTTTCATCGGCGCAAACGGGAAATTGCCCACTTTATAGCCCGGTGCGGGCAGCGGCGCTACCGAAGCGGTTTTACGCAGCCGCGCGACGAAAAAGCCCTCACAGTCGAAAATCTGTGGGAAGACGTGTAAGAAGCCGTCTGCGGTCAGCGCGTCTGTGGCACCGGTAAACAGCGTGTCGAGGCGCTCAAACTCAACCGCCTGCGGATAACGCGCTTTCAGCCAGTGACAGATCGCTTCGTTCTCATCGCGGTTAAGCGTACAGGTCGAATAGACCAGCGTGCCGCCCGGACGCAGGGCGTGAAACGCACTGTCGATCAATTCCCGCTGGGTGGCGGCGATCTCCAGATTACTGGCAACCGACCAGTTTTTTAACGCATCGGGATCTTTACGCACCACGCCTTCGCCAGAGCAGGGCGCATCCAGCAAAATCGCGTCAAAGGCTTCCGGCAGCGCCGCGCCAAACACGCGACCGTCGAAGTGGGTGAGGGCAACGTTATGAATACCGCAGCGGCTGATGTTCGCATGCAGCACTTTAACGCGGCTGGCAGAGTATTCGTTAGCGAGGATCGCCCCACGGTTGCCCATGCGCGCCGCGATTTGAGTGGTTTTGGAGCCGGGTGCGGCGGCCACGTCCATTACCCGCTGTGGTTGATTGCCGTCTGCAAACAGCGCGCTCACCGGCAGCATGGAGCTGGCTTCCTGAATATAAAACAGCCCGCTTAAGTGTTCGGCGGTACTGCCCAGCGGCAGCGACGTTTCATCTTCACGCTCGATCCAGAATCCCTCTTCACACCAGGGCACCGGCGTCAGTTGCCAGTCGTAAGGGGCAACCAGCGCGAGAAAAGCCTCGATGGAAATTTTCAGCGTGTTGACGCGCAGGCTACGGCGAAGCGGGCGCTGACAGGCGGCAATGAACGCGTCAAAGGAGAGGTGCGCAGGCATCGCCTCGCGCATTTGGGTCAGGAATTCGTCGGGAAGATAAACAGCGTTGTGAACCACAGAGCATACCACCAGCAAAAAAACAGGCGCGCAGTGTAGCATAAAGGCTCCGGCGCGGGCACGCCGAAGCCTTTAGCTTTAGCGCGGCAGCGCCGTACCCCATTGACGCCACTCTTTGGGTTCGCTGTCCTGCAACAGGAAGTGTTTACCCGCCTGCGCTTTCGGTGCCAGCGGCGTTCCCGGTGGTGTGGCAAAGGCAATGCCACCGCGAATAAACTGGTTAAAGGTGCCGGTTTTCACCACGCCACCGGTCAGGCCAAAATCGAGGGAGTAGCCTGAGGCCAGCCAGAACACGGAGTTGTTACGCACCAGATGCTGATAGCGCTGGCTGATGCGCAAACCGACCATCACGCGATCAGAGAGCGTCCCCAGCGTCAGGCCGGTGACCGTCCCCACTTCCATACCGCGGAACAGGATCGGCGTACCAATATTCAGCCCGCCCGCTTCGGGCACCTCCAGCACAATGTTCAGCCCATCGACATAGCGCGAATCGGCGATGGTCGCTTCCTGCAATTCAAAGTCACGACGCAGATCGCCCCGGCCAGGCTCCACGTTAATGTAGGGCTGCAAAATCGTGTCGAGGTGCTCAACGCCCGCGGCAGAAATCTGCGGGGTGATCACCGAGAAGCGCGTGCCGCTACGGGCGAATTTCTGCATATATTCCGGGTACAGCACGGCGGTGGCCTGCACTTCGTTGCGCTCGGTAATGAGCTGCAAATCCTGCACCTGGCCGATATCAATACCGAGGTATTTTATCGGCATGCCGGCGGAGAGTTTTCCGGCGTCAAAGGCGTGGAGCTTGATCTGCCCACCTACCGCGCGCGCAGCGGTTTCCGACGAGAACAGGACCCGCTTATCGCCTTTGCGCGTGGAGGCGTTTGCGCCATTGAGGTTATCGAAGCTGATCGCGCCTTTTATCGCACGCGACAGCGGCGAGGCCTGGACGGTCAACCCGCTGCCGTTAAGCTGCACTTTCGCGCCGCCTTCCGCCCAGAACACGCTGTTTGCCGTTAGCAGGGAGCGGTACTCCGGTTTGATGTGCAGTTGAATATCGAACGCATTCGCACGCGGCGTGACGGTAATGACCTCACCGACTTCGAATTTGCGGTACAGCACGACCGAACCGGCCTGCACGTCCGGCAGCGTTTCTGCCGTCAGCGTCAGCGTCGTAGTGGGCAGATCGCCTAAGCTGTTTTCCAGCGCTTTATCCAGATTGGCAAACAGCGGGTAAGACGACTTCATCTCGCCTTTATTGCCCGGCAGAATACGAATGCCGCCGCTAAGCCACTCATTGGCGCTGGCGGCGAGAAACTCAACGCCATCCAGACCGACTTTCACATCGACACGGCTGTTGACCACAAATTTGCTGTCACCGTGCACCAGCTCGCGATACTGCGGATCGATCGCCACGGCGAAGGATAAGCCCTTATCGGTGAGATTACGTTCCAGCACCTGGCCGACCTGCACGCCGTGCAAAATGATGGGCTGCCCGGCATCAATGCCGTAGCTTTCCGGCGCGGTGAGGGTGAGGGTGATAACGCCTGGCTCCTGAAGCAGGGTTTTATCCCCCGGCAGAACCACAAACTGGTTGCGCGGTTCACCTTCGCCGGGCACCAGTTCCAGGGTGCTGCCGGTCAGCAGCGAACTCAGGCTGGCGTTATTGAGCGAGATTTTAGGATTGCGCATTTCGATGCGCGTGTTGTCGCGCAAAAGATTGACCACGCTCGGGTCGACGGTCATTTCGCCGGTCACCGCACCGCCTGGGTTCAGGTTAAGTTTGGTCAGCTGACCGACTTCCAGCCCCTGATACATCAGCGCTGTTGACCCGGCTTTCAGCCCCTGGCCGCCCGGTAAATCCAGTTTGATCAAGACACCGCGCTGGCTGTGGGCCAGATCTTCATAGAGGCCAAACTCATCGTCCGCCTGCGCAGGTTTGGAGGCATCAGGCGAGTCAAAGGCAATCGCGCCGTTCACCAGCGACGCCAGGCTTTCCAGCTCCACTTTGGCACCGCTCAGGCCGACGTCGGCTTTGACACCGGAGACGTTCCAGAAGCGGCTGCCTTTTTTCACCAGGTTAGTGAAGCGGCGCTCGATCAGCACATCAATGGTTACGCCTTCTTTATTTTTATTAATCGCATAGTCATACACGCGGCCTACCGGGATTTTGCGGAAATAGACCAGCGACCCGCTGCTAAGGGATCCCAGATCCGGCGCGTGAAGATGGATCATCAATTCGCCGTTGTTAAGCCGGTATTTGGGCTGGGTATCCAGCGCGGTGAAATGCTCTTCGGGATCGCCTTTGCCCGGCATCATGCCGATGTAGTTACCGCCGACCAGCGCATCAAGGCCAGAGATACCGGCCAGCGACGCTTTCGGCGTCACCAGCCAGAACTGCGTTTCGCTGCGCAGGGCGTCTTTCATGTCCGATTTTATGCTCGCGCGGACCTCAATCTTATTGAGCTTTTCGCTCAGGCGGATGTCCTGCACCGTGCCGACCTCAACCCCCTGATAGCGGACGGGCGTTCGGCCCGCCACAATGCCATCGGCAGACACGAAGTCGATAGTGATGGTGTTACCGCGATCTTCATAGCTGCTCCAGATGAGCCAGCCCGCGATCAATAATGCAATGACCGGCAGGAGCCAGAAAGGGGAAATACGGCGTTTTGTTTTAATGCGCGCTTCAGTCGGCGAAGCGGGGGTTTCCTGACTCATGTGCATCCCAAAGTAAGCGGCTGTCCAGCCATTCCACAGCAAGAATAGTCAAAATTACCGCTGCGCCGAAATAAAACGCAGCTGGCCCCATCGTAAACGCGAGCAGTTGATCGCGGTTAATCAAAGACATCGTGAGCGAGATAACAAACAGATCGAGCATTGACCAACGCCCAATCCAGGTGACCAGGCGCAACAATAGCACGCGAGCGCGCAACCCCTGTTCACATTTAAAATGAATGCTGACGAGCAGCGTAAATAACACGATAACTTTGGTAAACGGCACCAGAATACTGGCGATAAACACCACGGCGGCGACGGCGATGTTACTGCTGGCGAGAGACATAATGCCGGACATGATGGTGTCCGACTGCCGTGCGCCGTTAACATATACCACCGAAATCGGCAGCAGGTTTGCTGGTACCAGAAACACAATCGAGGCACTCAACGCCGCCCAGCATTTTTGTATGCTCTGGCGGCGGCGATGGCGCAACGGAATATGACAGCGCGGGCAGCGGCCGCGCGCATCCGGCAGGCCGGTAAAATGGCAGCCGAGACAAATGCGCAGGTTTTCATGCGGTCGGGTAGCCGGGCGCTGCGGGTAAAAACGCTCCCACAGCTGCTCAACGTTAAGGTGAATCAGCGTCAGCACGCTTAATATCACCAGCGCGACAAAGGCGTACAGGCCAACCCCCGGCTGTAAAAACGCATAATCCTGAACTTTGATTGACGCCACACCAATGCCGACCAGATAGATGTCCAGCATCACCCACTCTTTGAGCTTCTCCAGCATGAGCAGGACCGGACGCAGGTTCATGCCGAGTCTGTTGCCGAACCATAAATAGGCAATTGAGGCCACCAGCACCAGGGGCGCACCGACGGTACAAAACAGCACCATCGCCCCGGTTAAGGGATCGCCCTGCGCGGTCATTTGCCAGATCCCCATCAGCAGATTGGCGTCGATACGGGTGCCGAGCAGGTAGAAACGCAGCAGCGGTTCGCTCCAGGCGAAGGGCATTAACAGCAGCATGGTCACCGCCATGGCCGCGAGACGCGTCAACGACCAGTCGCGTCCATCGCGAATTTTGGCATCGCAGCGGGGGCAATACGCACTTTGGTGCGATTTCATCACTGGTAACGCAAAAAGCGTATCGCACTGCGGGCAACGCTGATAATGTGCCCGAGGCAACGCATCGCCGATTGCATGGACAGCTATTTTTTTACCTGGGGTGACCTGCGGAATTTTTAATGGCATTGATTGCTTAAGCCCGTGTTCGAATAAATCTATATTAACTCATGAACGGATTCATCTTGAGAATTAACGCATTTAATGCTTATTTTAATAGGCTGTGCAGGTTTTTTGTAAGACAACCAAGTGATTGAATAATGAACAAGACAGAATTTTACGCGGAGTTGAACCGCGATTTTCAGGCGTTAATGGCAGGTGAAACCAGTTTTTTAGCCACGCTTGCGAACACCAGTGCGCTGCTGTTTGAGCGCCTCGACGGTGTGAACTGGGCGGGTTTTTATCTATTGGAAGGTGAGACACTGGTGTTAGGCCCATTCCAGGGCAAAATCGCCTGCGTCCGTATTCCGGTAGGACGCGGTGTGTGCGGCACGGCGGTGGCACAAAACAGCGTGCAGCGCGTGGAAGACGTTCATGCGTTTGATGGCCATATCGCATGTGATGCCGCCAGTAATTCCGAAATCGTACTGCCGCTGGTGGTTGAGGATCAGATTATCGGCGTACTCGATATCGACAGCACGGCGTTCTCGCGCTTCACCATCGAGGATGAAGAAGGCTTGCGCGACCTGGTCTCGCAGCTTGAAAAGTGCCTTGCGGCGACCGATTACAAAAAATTCTTTGCGAGCGTCGCAGGATAATCAACGGATAACGTAGCATTTACCGATAGCGTCATTATAATGACGCCTGTTCATGCCTGCGGCTTGTTGGCTACGTCCGTTGTAATCAGGAAATTTCATGGAAAATCAACCTAAGTTGAACAGTAGTAAAGAAGTTATCGCATTTTTGGCCGAACGCTTTCCACACTGTTTCAGTGCTGAAGGCGAAGCGCGCCCCCTGAAAATCGGAATTTTTCAGGATTTAGTCGAGCGTGTTGAGGGTGAGATGAGTCTCAGCAAAACTCAACTGCGTTCCGCACTGCGTCTTTACACCTCTAGCTGGCGCTACCTGTACGGTATCAAAGCGGGTGCAACACGTGTCGATCTCGACGGCAACCCTTGTGGTGTGCTGGACGAGCAGCACGTTGAACACGCGCGTAAACAGCTGGAAGAAGCCAAAGCGCGCGTTTCGGCGCAGCGTGCAGAACAGCAAGCGAAAAAACGCGAAGCAGCCGCTGCGGCAGGAACCCCGGAAGAAGACGCACCGCGTCGTGAGCGCAAACCGCGTCCGGCTCCTCGTCGCAAAGAGGGCGGCGAGCGCAAAGCACGTGCAGACAAACCAGCAGCTAAACCTCAGCGCGCACCGCGTGAAGAGCCGCAACACACACCAGTGTCAGATATTACCGCACTGAATGTGGGGCAGAGCCTCAAGGTGAAAGCGGGCAATAATGCAATGGATGCCACCGTTCTGGAAATCACCAAAGATGGCGTTCGTGTACAGCTGACTTCTGGTATGTCAATGATTGTACGCGCAGAACACTTGTTGTTCTGAAACGGAGGCCAGGTCTGGCATGAACACTTTGTTTAAGCGCACCGCGTTGGCTGGCCTGTTCCTGATTGCAGGGCAGGCTTTCGCCGTCGATGATATTACCCGTGTTGATCAGATTCCGGTTCTTAAGGAAGAGACGCAGCACGCAACGGTGAGTGAGCGTGTAACATCACGTTTCACCCGTTCCCATTACCGTCAATTCGATCTCGATCCGGCCTTCTCGGCGAAGATTTTTGATCGTTACCTCAATTTGCTGGACTACAGCCACAATGTGCTGCTGGACAGTGACGTTAAGCAGTTTGCGCAGAAGAAAGCCGTTATTGGCGATGAATTGCGCAGCGGCAAGCTCGACGTTTTCTACGATTTGTATAACCTTGCGCAAAAACGCCGCTTTGAACGCTATCAGTACGCGTTAAAGGTGCTGGAGAAACCGATGGATTTCTCCGGTAACGACACCTTTAACGTGGATCGCAGCAAAGCGCCCTGGCCGAAAGACGAATCGGAACTCAACGCCCAGTGGGACGCCAAGGTGAAGTTCGACGAACTGAGCCTCAAACTCACCGGTAAAAGCGAAAAAGAGATCCGTGAAACGCTGGCGCGCCGCTATAAATTTGCGATCCGTCGGCTGGCGCAAACCAACAGTGAAGACGTGTTCTCGCTGGCGATGACCGCCTTCGCGCATGAAATCGATCCGCACACCAACTATCTCTCACCGCGCAATACCGAGCAGTTCAATACCGAAATGAGCCTTTCGCTGGAAGGGATCGGTGCCGTGCTGCAAGGTGACGATGACTATACGGTGATCAACTCCATGGTAGCGGGCGGCCCGGCAGCAAAAAGTAAAGCAATCAGCGTTGGCGATCGCATCGTCGGCGTGGGGCAGACCGGTCAGAGCGTAGTGGATGTCATTGGCTGGCGTTTAGATGACGTGGTTGCCCTGATCAAAGGACCGAAAGGCAGCAAAGTGCGCCTGGAGATCCTGCCGGCAGGTAAGGGCACCAAAACGCGCATCGTGACGTTAACGCGTGAGCGCATTCGCTTAGAAGATCGCGCCGTGAAGATGACGGTGAAAACGATCGGTAAAGAGAAAGTTGGCGTGCTCGATATTCCGGGCTTCTACGTTGGCCTGACCGATGACGTTAAAGTTCAGCTGCAAAAGCTTGAAAAGCAAAACGTCAGCAGCGTGATTATCGATCTGCGTACCAACGGCGGCGGCGCACTGACGGAAGCGGTTTCGCTTTCTGGTCTGTTTATCCCATCCGGCCCGGTAGTGCAGGTGCGGGATAACAACGGCAAAGTGCGCGAAGACAGCGATACCGACGGCGTGGTGTATTACAAAGGCCCGCTGGTGGTGCTGGTCGATCGCTTCAGTGCGTCGGCGTCTGAAATCTTCGCGGCAGCCATGCAGGATTATGGCCGTGCGCTGATCGTCGGTGAACCGACCTTCGGTAAAGGTACCGTGCAGCAGTATCGCTCCCTCAACCGTATCTACGATCAGATGCTGCGTCCGGAATGGCCTGCGCTCGGCTCCGTTCAGTACACTATTCAGAAGTTCTACCGTGTGAACGGCGGCAGTACGCAGCGTAAAGGCGTCACGCCGGATATCATCATGCCGACAGGCAATGAAGAGACCGAAACCGGTGAGAAGTTTGAAGATAACGCCCTGCCGTGGGACAGCATCAACGCCGCAACCTTTGTGAAGTCTGGCGACCTGACGCCGATTGGCCCGGTGCTGCTTAAACAGCACGAAGAGCGTATCGCCCAGGATCCTGAGTTCCAGTACATCATGAAAGATATTGCCCGTTTTAATGCCCTGAAAGATAAACGGAACATCGTCTCGCTGAACCTGGCGCAGCGCGAGAAGGAAAACGCCGATGACGACGCGATTCGCCTTGCCCGACTTAACGATCGTAATAAGCGTGAAGGCAAACCGCTGCTGAAAAAACTCGACGATCTGCCAAAGGATTACAAAGAGCCTGACCCGTATCTTGATGAAACGGTGCACATCGCGCTCGATCTTTCGCATATCGAAAAAGATCGGCCCGGGGCGCAACCCGCCGCGGCGAAATAAATTAACAGGCACAAGAAATTGTGCCTGTTTTTTTTAACAAGCGTATCCTGGCGTAAGCAATGCGCTTCGAAGTGTAAAGTTGTGTCTTTCTGGTGACTTACGAAGCGTGTATGCTTGAAAATCGCCGATATACCCATACGATGTGGGTAATCGCATAGTGCGTTTTGTTAAATTGAGGTTAAAAGAAAATTATGATGCGAATCGCGCTCTTCCTGTTGACCAACCTGGCCGTGATGATGGTTTTCGGGCTGGTACTCAGCCTGACAGGTATTCAGTCGAGCAGCGTTCAGGGCTTGATGATCATGGCGTTGCTGTTTGGTTTTGGTGGCTCCATTATCTCACTGTTAATGTCAAAGTGGATGGCATTGAAATCCGTTGGCGGGGAAGTAATCACCCAACCGCGCAACGATATGGAACGCTGGTTAATGACCACGGTTGAACAGCAGTCCCGCCAGGCCGGTATCGCTATGCCGCAGGTGGCGATTTACCATGCGCCGGATATCAACGCCTTTGCAACTGGCGCTCGCCGTGATGCCTCGCTGGTGGCGGTGAGCACCGGGCTGCTACAAAACATGAGCCGTGACGAAGCTGAAGCGGTTATCGCGCACGAAATCAGCCACATCGCCAACGGCGATATGGTCACCATGACGCTGATTCAGGGCGTGGTGAACACCTTTGTCATCTTTATCTCACGCATTCTGGCGCAGATTGCAGCCGGTTTCCTTGGCGGCAACCGCGACGATGGCGAAGAGAGCAACGGCAACCCGATGATCTATTTCGTGGTGGCGATGGTGCTCGAACTGGTGTTTGGTATCCTCGCCAGCATCATTACCATGTGGTTCTCGCGTCACCGTGAATTCCACGCCGACGCCGGTTCAGCGCGCCTTGTGGGCCGTGAAAAGATGATTGCTGCGCTCCAGCGTTTGAAAACCAGCTACGAGCCGCAGGAAGCCAGCACCATGATGGCGTTCTGCATCAACGGCAAGTCTAAATCGCTCAGCGAGCTGTTTATGACCCACCCGCCGCTGGATAAACGTATCGAAGCGCTGCGTAGCGGTGCTTATTTGAAATAATGTCGGAAATGCACAAAAAGCGCGCCAGCTGGCGCGCTTTTTTTATGCCTGCGCTTTGTGAGCGATCCGGCAGCCGCTGATGATCGCGGCAAGCGTTGCCAGTGCGCCCGCTAACAACAGCGACGTATGCGTGCCGCTCTTATCGAAGAGGTTGAACAATAGCGCCACCAGCGCCGCGCCGGAGCTTTGTCCTAACAGCCGCGCGGTGCCGAGCATCCCGCTGGCCCCGCCGCTGCGATGACGGGGTGCTGCCGTAATGATGGTGTGATTGTTCGGTGACTGAAACAGACCAAAGCCCGCGCCGCACAGCACCATACGCCAGATGATATCGGCGTCAGCCGGTGCCGCTGGCAACATCGCCAGCGCGAACAGACCCGTTGCCATTACCGCCAGCCCTAGCGCGCCTAATAAGCCTGCGTGCACACGCTCAATCAGATAACCCGCCAGAGGGGCCATCACCATTGTTGCCAGCGGCCACGGCGTTAACAGCAGGCCCGCTTCCACCTCGCTGCGCCCCAGCACGGTTTGCAGGAAAAAGGGCAGCGAAACCAGCGCCAGCATCTGGGCGCAGAAAGAGCAAATGGAGGTACAAATGGAGAGTGAAAACAGCGGGATCCGCAGCAGATCCACCGGCAGCAAAGGAACGGGAAGACGTAGCTGTCGGCGCACGAAGAAATAACCCACCACCAGCATTACCACGATTTCCCCGGCAACCAGCGCAGTAGACTGCCCCTGAGCAAAACCGCCAAGCGCGGTAATCAGCAGACCAAAAGTGAGGGCGTTCATCACCGCGCTGGGCAGATCAAAACGCGGCTTGCTGGTGCGCGAAGCATTGGCCGGGAGAAATTTCATCGCCAGCAGAAAGGCCGCGATGCCCAGCGGCACGTTAATCAAAAACAGCCACTGCCAGGAGGCGACGGAGAGTATCGCCGCAGCCACCGTCGGCCCCGCCGCCGATGAGACCGCGACCACAAGAGAGTTGATACCCATCCCGCGCCCCAGACTACGCTGCGGGTAAATCAGACGAATGAGCGCGGTGTTAACGCTCATTAACGCCGCGCCGCCGAATCCCTGGGCCACGCGGGCCAGCGTCAGCATCTGCAAAGAGTCGGAAAAAGCGCACAAAAATGAGGTCAGGGTGAAAAGCACCAGCCCGATTTTGTAGATGCGGCGATAGCCAAACATGTCACCAAGATAGGAGAGAGAGAGCAGGGAGATCACAATGGCAATCTGGTAGGCATTCACTATCCAGATTGAACTCGCCGGTGACGCATTCAGATCGCTGGCGATGGTCGGTAGCGCGACATTAGCGATTGCGCCATCCAGCACGGCCATGGCGATACCCATGATGATGGTTAAAATAGCACCGTATCGCTGTGGCAGCGGCAGGCCGTCAGAAGTGGATTTATCCATGTAAAATAAAAGGCTATACTGAAATTATTAACGGGGTAATGATTCTAGCACTGATATTTCGGTTTTATGTCGCAGATTTGTAACGAAGTTGACAAACTCGCATTGCGGGACGCGTGTGACAAATTTATAATAAAAACCGGTTCTGATTTTTATAAAACACTGGCGATGAGGTGATTAATGGCAATCGCAGATTTGGACAAGCAGCCAGATTCTGTCTCTTCCGTGCTGAAAGTTTTTGGCATCCTGCAGGCGCTCGGCGAAGAACGAGAAATTGGTATTACCGAACTCTCGCAGCGAGTCATGATGTCGAAAAGCACCGTATATCGCTTTTTGCAAACCATGAAATCGCTGGGATATGTGGCTCAGGAAGGGGAGTCCGAGAAATACTCGCTGACGCTGAAACTCTTTGAACTGGGCGCGCGCGCGTTACAAAACGTCGATCTGATCCGCAGCGCGGACATCCAGATGCGTGAACTTTCTCGCCTGACCAAAGAGACAATTCACCTTGGTGCGCTGGATGAAGACAGCATTGTCTACATCCACAAAATTGACTCGATGTATAACTTACGCATGTATTCGCGCATCGGGCGACGTAACCCGCTGTACAGCACCGCTATCGGTAAAGTGCTGCTGGCATGGCGCGACCGCGAAGAAGTGAAGCAAATTCTCGAAAATGTAGAATACAAACGCAGCACTGACCGCACCATTATGAGCACCGGGGAGCTTCTGACGCTGCTCGATGTCGTGCGTGAGCAGGGTTACGGCGAAGACAATGAAGAGCAGGAAGAAGGTCTGCGCTGCATCGGCGTTCCGGTATTCGACCGCTTTGGCGTGGTGATTGCCGGGCTGAGCATCTCATTCCCGACGCTGCGTTTTTCTGAGGAGCGTCTGCACGAATACGTGGAAATGCTGCATACCGCCGCGCGTAAAATATCTGAGCAGATGGGCTATAACGACTATCCGTTCTGATCTTTACGCCCTGTACTGCATGCACAATAAAAACGCCGCTGTCAAAAGCGGCGTTTTTAATGGATGCACAGGACGCTTAGCCCTGATCGATGACAGCATGACTCTTGCGCAGTACCGGGCAATTTGAGAAGCCAATAATACCGCTGTCGGTGTGCAAATATTGTGCGGTGTTGATCCCGCGCGCGGTAAGATACTGACACTGTAATCCCAGACCCGCGGCGTTTTCTTTGCTTCCCACCAGCACGCCGTAGCCGCTCATTAAGACCCCAATCCACAAGAGTGCGATAATCATAATTGTTCGAATAGACACGCGCATGTGAGCTCCTTTTATTGTTATAGAATCGCGTAAAGCGTGGCTCTTTTTACGCAAGTAAACAAGTTGAGCATTCCTAAAAAACGGGGATAGCGTTACAGTTAGTCCCGGTTTAACAAACGCATGTTAACCTCATGGGACAAGGTGTTGATTCGGAGAGAAGAGTGAGAAAGTTTCGTTGGCTCATCCTGGCGGTCGTACTGGTCATCTGTCTACTGATGTGGACGCAGATGCTCAATGTGATGTGCGATCAGGATGTGCAATTTTTCAGCGGTATTTGCGTCATCAATAAATTTATCCCCTGGTAGCGGGATTTTCTCAGTGAATGATTTCCTTCCCTGGTGTGAGTGTTAAGATAGCGCGTTAACATTGAGGTGGTGAAATGAACGAAGTACTGAATTCGGGCGCGTTCAATCTTGCGTCTTTAGTTGTCTCTCTGGTGGTACTGGTAGTCGCTCTGGTGCTGTGGTTCTTTATTAATCGCGCCAGCTCGCGCACAAATGAGCAGATTGAACTGCTGGAAGCGTTGTTGGAGCAGCAAAAGCGTCAAAACGCGCTACTGCGTCGCCTTTGCGAAGCCAATGAACCGGAAAAAGAAGAACCGGCACAGAAGCCGTCCGTCAGCGTTCAGGCCGACAGTGACGATTTTATTCGTCTGGTCGCTGAACGCTAATTGGCAAAAAGGGGAGGCATGGCATGGCCTGGAAAAACCCCTGGTACAATCCTGACGTTGCCCATCACTCCCCTGAGGGCTTTCGTAATCTCACCCCGGTGGCGCACCAGCCTGGCGATCTCGATCGCTGGCGCAAAGCACGCCGGGCCGCCGGGTTACCGAATCAGCCGCAGGGCGGTTATGACGCCTTTATCCAGCAGTGGTGGCAGCGCGCGAGCATTTCCGGCCACGACGATGGCGTCTGGTGGTTAGGCCATGCCAGTACACTTCTGCGCGTTGATGGCGCATACCTGCTCATGGACCCGGTGTTTTCGCAGCGGGCCTCGCCGGTGAGTTTTACCGGACCGCAGCGAAAGACGCCACCGGCCTTAAACATTGATGAGTTGCCCGCCCTCGACGCCGTGCTTATTTCGCACAACCATTACGATCACCTCGACACCGCCACAATCCGCGCCTTGCTCAAACGCTTTCCCGATATCACGCTGTTTGTCCCGCTGGGGCTTGGGCGCTGGTGTCGTCGTCGGGGCGTGCGGCATATCGTGGAGCTTGACTGGTGGCAGGACGCTGACGTTAACGGAATAAAAATCACCGCCGTTCCTGCTCAGCACTGGAGTATGCGCACATTCTGGGATCGTAATCGCTCTTTATGGTGTGGTTGGGTTGTAGAATCATCGCGGCAGCGATTTTGGTTTGCAGGTGACACGGGTTATACGCCGTCGCTGGTGGACATCTCCCGACGTCTCGGCCCGATTAGCGCCGCAGCCTTGCCCGTCGGGGCGTATGCACCACGCTGGTTCATGTCGATTCATCACATGGACCCGCAAAGTGCGGTGCAACTTTGGCAGCAGTTGGGCGAGCCGTTGGCTTTTCCCATCCATTGGGGAGTATTCGAACTGGCAGATGAAGCACTCGATGAACCTGTACAGGAATTGAACAGCCTATTAAGCGAAGCGGCAACGGCCACTGACAACTTCAGGATACTGAAAATTGGTCAATATTTGCCCTTACTTTCTGCGACCCCGCCGTGACCCGTCCCTTATTTGCACAATGGTATTGCTAAGGTTATTATTTTATTTCCCAGCGAAACGTTTTTATTGCCTTATGATGAGGCAATGTCATTAAACTTTCATTATTTTGGTGCAGAGCATCTTTTTATTGCACAACAATTATTCGCTGGTCAACCTCGTGCTTTGCTAATCTGTTAATACCCTCTTGCGAATGCCGCATATTGTTAAAAATGGCATAACTATGCACATAATAGTCTAACGATATACGCTATATCTTATCAATCACTTAGCCACCCGTTTGTGGGGTGAAGTGATTGAGCTGTAGTGGAAAAGTCGTGGTTTTGCGCTACGCTTGAAGGGTATCCGATGTGGGATCAGGCTGCTGCTGGAGTGCCATTATGCGCATAATCGTGCAGAGTGTGTTCTACCAGTCACAGAAATTGTGCGACGGATCCAGACATGTTTAAAAATGGCTTGCCATATTTTTCGTTGTATGTGATAACACATTGTGGGTCAAACGAGGTACAGTTCTGTTTATGTGTGGCATTTTCAGTAAAGAAGTCCTGAGTAAACACGTTGTCGTTGAATACCGCTTCTCTGCCGAACCTTATATTAGTGCCTCAAGCAGTAATGTCTCAGTTTTATCTCAGTGAATGCCTGCGGGCTAAAAAACAATCTAAGGAATTTTGCAAATGGCAAAGATTAAAGGTCAAGTTAAGTGGTTCAACGAGTCTAAAGGTTTTGGCTTCATTACTCCGGCTGATGGCAGCAAAGATGTGTTCGTACACTTCTCCGCTATCCAGGGTAACGGCTTCAAAACTCTGGCTGAAGGCCAGAACGTTGAGTTCGAAATTCAGGACGGCCAGAAAGGCCCGGCAGCAGTTAACGTTACTGCTATCTGATTTTCAGACCACGACTTGAGCGCTTCACGCGCATCAATGTCAGCATAAAGCCTCGCCTGGTGCGGGGCTTTTTAGTGCCTGATTTTTCAAAATATTTCCATACCCACATCCCGTTGCCTTTTGTTGCAAAGCTATACGCTTATTAGCACTGTTTTTTACCTTTCGGCTCCGTTTTCCCGTTAAATCAGCGGGTTAATCATAAACAGGAGTTCAGGTGAACAAGAACAGCGTACCCGGTAATTTCACACCCCTTCGTTTTGCCCTGATTTGCGTTGCCATTCTGCTGGCGATGGGGTTGCTATTAGGTCGTACGGCCTGGCTGCAAATCATTTCACCTGAAAAGCTCGTCAAAGAAGAAGATATGCGCTCTCTGCGCGAAGTGAAGGTGCTCTCCCCGCGCGGCATGATCGTGGATCGCAACGGGCGGCCATTCGCGGTTAGCGTCCCGGTCAGTGCGGTCTGGGCGGATCCGAAAGTCGTTAATGAAAAGGGCGGCGTGGGTTACAACGGACGCTGGCAGGCGCTGGCAAGCGCCTTAAAAATCCCGCTTAGCGAGCTTGCCGCGCGGATCAGCCGCAACCCGCAGGCGCGTTTTATCTATCTGGCGCGTCAGCTCGATCCGCAGCAGGCGCAGTGGATAGACGATCTGAATTTGCCGGGGATTAACCTTCAGCAAGAGACGCGACGCTTCTATCCGTCCGGCCATGTCGCGGCAAATCTGATCGGATTTACCAACGTCGATGGGCAGGGCATTGAGGGCGTGGAGAAGAGCTTTAATACGCAGCTCACCGGCAAACCCGGTCTGCGCAAGGTTCGAAAAGATCGCTATGGTCACGTCATTGAAAACATTACCGAGATCCCCCCCGTTCCCGCGCATACGCTGGAGTTGAGCATTGATAAACGTCTGCAAACGCTGACGGAAGACGCGCTCGATAACGCAGTAAGCTGGAACAAAGCCGAATCCGGTGCAGCCGTGCTGGTGCGCGTGGAAACCGGCGAAATTCTGGCGATGGCGAGCTTTCCGGATTTCAATCCCAACAATCGCAGCGGGGCAAGCCTGGATGATTTCCGTAACCGCGCGATCAGCGACACCTTCGAGCCTGGCTCTACCGTCAAACCGATGGTGTTAATGACCGCCCTTCAGCAGGGCATTGTGCAACCGGACAGCGTGGTCGATACCCATCCCTACACGCTGGATGGGCACCGCATCCGCGATGTCGGCTACTATCCTGAACTGACGCTGACCGGCATCCTGCAAAAATCGAGCGATACGGGCGTCTCGCGCCTGTCGCTGGCGATGCCCATTCAGCGCCTGCTTGATACTTACAAAGGCTTCGGATTTGGTTCTCCGACCAGTCTGGGACTCACCGGTGAGAGCGGCGGCAGTTTGCCGGTTCATCGCTACTGGGGGCAACTGGATCGCGCGACGTTCTCATTTGGTTATGGACTGATGGTCACACCGCTTCAGCTTGCTCACGTCTATGCGACGATTGGCAGCTTCGGGCTGGCGCGACCCTTATCAATTACCCGCGTGGATCCCCCGGTAATGGGCACGCAGGTGATGCCAGAAAGCATTGTGCATGAAGTCGAACACATGATGGAGAGCGTGGCGCTGCCGGGCGGCGGCGGCATTAAAGCGGCGGTGCGGGATTATCGCGTGGCGGTAAAAACAGGCACGGCGAAGAAAATCGGTGACGACGGGAAATACGTGGACAAGTACGTGGCGTACACCGCCGGTGTTGCGCCCGCCAGCAAGCCAAAGTTTGCGCTGGTGGTGGTGATTAACGATCCCAAAAACGGCGCTTACTACGGCGGTGCAGTCTCCGCGCCGGTATTCAGCCAAATCATGACCGACGTGCTGCGCGTTGAAAACGTCAAACCGGATGGCTTGCCGCCGGGGGCCAGCAATCTGGTGGTGCTAAATTCGCGCAACGATAGCGATCCGCTGCGGTAAAGATGTCGTGCGCGCGCGTTTGGCGTTACACTTTCGCCCTTTAAGCCAGCCCGGAGTTGTTATGTCCTTCAGTTGCCCACTTTGCCACGCGCCGCTTAGCCGCTCGGAAAAAAGTTTTACCTGCCCGCAGCGTCATCAGTTCGATCTGGCAAAAGAGGGGTACGTGAATTTGCTGCCCGTTCAGCATAAACGCTCCCGTGAACCGGGCGACAGCGCCGGGATGATGCAGGCGCGTCGGGCGTTTCTTGATGCCGGACATTACCAGCCCTTGCGTGACGCAATGAGCCAGCAGCTGGACGCGTGTCTGCCTGAGCAGGCGCAGGCCATTCTCGATATTGGCTGCGGCGAGGGCTACTACACCGATGCCTTTGCCGGGATTGCCGCACGGCACGGTGCAACAGCTTTAGGGCTGGACGTGTCAAAAGCGGCCATTCGCGCTGCGGCCAGGCGCTATCCGCAGGTGATGTTCTGCGTGGCCTCAAGCCACCGGCTGCCCTTTGAAGATAACAGCATGGACGCCGTTGTGCGCATTTATGCCCCCTGCAAAGCGCAGGAACTGGCACGGGTAGTGAAGCCGGGCGGGTGGGTGATAACCGCAGCACCGGGGCCGCATCATTTGCAGGAGCTTAAGGGGCTGATTTATGACGAGGTGCAACTGCATGCGCCGCAGACGGAAGAGATCGCTGGATTTGAATTCGCGAAGCAGGTGACGCTGGGGTATGACATGGTGCTCAGTGGCCCGGAAGCGGTAGCGCTGTTACAGATGACGCCGTTCGCCTGGCGCGCAAAGCCCAACGTGTGGGACGATCTTGCTGCGCGTGACGCCTTCACCTGCCGGACGGATTTTAGCATTCAGTGCTGGCAGCGTAAGGCTTAAGCGGCGAAGTGGCTCCAGAGGATCTGCACGCCCATACCTATCAGTACGATCCCGCCCAGAACTTCGGCTCGCTTGCCCAGCAGCGGGCCAATAAAACGGCCAATCATCATGCCCAGGGTGGTCATGATCAGCGTGGCGCAGCCGATGGTCAGCGCGGTGGTGACAATATTGACCTGTAGGAAAGCAAGACCGACGCCGACGGCCATCGCATCGAGGCTGGTGGCGATGGCGGTGGTGACCAGCAGCCAGAAACCGTGGCGTTGCAGTGGCGCGTTTTCTTCGTCATCGTTACCGCGAATGCCTTCCACCAGCATTCGGACGCCTAAAAAGACCAGCAGCACAAACGCAATCCAGTGATTCCATTCCAGTACAAACTGGCTTGCCAGCATGCCCAGACCCCAACCCGCCAGCGGGGTTAGCGTTTCGATAACGCCAAAGATAAGGCCTGTGCGCAGCGCTTCAGAGAATTTAGGTTTATGCAGGGTGGCACCTTTGCCGATGGAGACCGCAAACGCGTCCATTGACATGCCAAAGGCGAGCAGGAGGGTAGCTGTTAAATTCATGAGAGCGTCCTGACCGGGGTATCCATATAACACATCACTGCCCCCAGTAAACAGCAGTCATGTGCCAATGGTCTCGCCTGATCACCCGTCTACAGCAGGTTGATCCGTACGTGCCACGTTTTGCAACGAGTATGTTGACACGTACATTTCCGGGAATGTGGAAATCGGCTACTCCCCAACGACGGCGCAACCTTAACATATTTTTAGAAAGTAAAACAATAACAGAATTGTTTTAATCTATTTACCCGTTGATAACGATTTTCATTTAGATTTATTGGTAATAATAACGTTAATAAGAATGGGTAGATTCGCAGGATGTAATATAGCCTGGGCTATATCTGTGCTTATTTAAACGGCAAAGAGATAGCGCAGGCTATATTATAACTTATTGAGTTTTAAGGAGTAGTTTGGAAATCCTCTCAAGATCGTCGATATTTCGCACACGAATCAGCAGGCGGCGCTGCTCTAATTGGATCACTAACACGCCATCCTGCGATAAATTCATCTCTTTAATGCGGGTATATTCAATCCAGACGTTGGCGAAGAAAAACCCGGTCGGCTTGAAGATGATTTTTGGGGCGCGGATCCAGAACAGATAAATGCCCATTAAGGCCAGTGCGCATAATAACCATGTGGTTAAAATAGCACCATTATTTGTCACGTTATTATAAATAAGGATGACCAGCAGGCCCGCGAAGATAAAGCTGTCAATACGACCCGGACGCAGCAGGGGGAGGGAAAGCAGCGTTTTGCCGTGGCGTTTCGGCATAATGAATTCGTCATAAATCGCATAGGCAAGCAGCAGGGCGACGAACAAAATTAACACGATATCCGTAATCGTCATGGTTCCTCCGAATAAAAAAAACCGGGGCCAATGGCCCCGGCTTGCAGCTTACAACTTACAGACCCAACAGGCCAATAGCATAGCCGACAATACCGATCACGAAGAAGCCGACGATGATCCACAGCGCGTTGACTTTCTTACGCAGCAGCCACATACAGGCGAAGGTCAACAGCAGCGGCACCAGGCCCGGCATCAGCTGGTCGAGGATGGTCTGCACGGTCGTGACGTTGGTTTTCCCGGTCTGGTCGGTGATTTCAGACACCACCAGCGGGATATTCACATGCGTCCACTTGTTAACCAGCGCCCCCATCACAAACAGGCCGAGAATGGATGCACCCTCGGTCAGTTTTTGCAGGAAGCCGCCGCCCATATCTTTAACGATGTCGATACCTTTACGGTAACCGTAGGCCACACCGTAATAACGGGTTGCCAGACGCACCAGGTTAAACAGCACGAAGAACAGCAGCGGACCTAACAGGCTACCGCTCATGGCGATGCCCGCGCCCAGGGCCGCGAAGACCGGACGCACGGTACCCCAGAAGATCGGGTCGCCGACGCCAGCCAGTGGCCCCATCAGACCGACTTTGATGCCGTTGATGGCACCGTCGTCAATCTCTGCGCCGTTCGCACGCTGCTCTTCCATTGCCAGCGTCACGCCCAGCACCGGTGCGGCGACGTAAGGATGGGTGTTAAAGAACTCCAGGTGACGTTTAATCGCCTGTTTACGCGCGTCGTTATTCTCCGGATACAGGCGTTTGATCGCAGGCACCATCGAGAAGCAGAAGCCCAGCGCCTGCATACGTTCAAAGTTCCACGACCCCTGGAACAGGTTAGAACGGATGAACACGCCACGAATATCACCCGGAGTCAGTTTTTTCTCAGGGGTGGTAGTGGTAGTTTTAGTCATATCAACCATGTCGCTCACCTGCTAGTCCAGTTCGTTATCGAGATCGTTAGCACCAGCCGCCTGTACCGGGCCACCCGCTGAACGGTTATATTTCGGGCTCAGCTGGATATAAAGAATTGCCATTACTGCACCAATCACACCCAGTGCAACCAGGTTGAAGTTGGTGAAGGCTGCGGTAACGAAGCCCAGATAGAAGAACGGCATCAGATAACCGGCGCGCATCATGTTAATGACCATCGCATAACCGACGACCACAATCATGCCCCCTGCGATGTTCAGACCGCTGGTCACCACTTCCGGAATGGAATCCAGCATGGCCTGAACACCACTGGTGCCGACGGAGACAGCGACGATAACCGCCGGGATCGCGATACGCATCGCCTGTAAGAACAGGGAAGAGACGTGGATCCAGGACAGGGCCGTCAGGTTACCGTTTTCGGCTGCCTTATCGGCAGCGTGCTGGAACGCAACGGTGATGGTGCGCACGATGATGGTCAGAACCTGGCCTGCTGCGGCCAGCGGGATTGCCAGCGCGATACCGGCACCGATGCTCTGGTGGCCTGCGATAACCAGAATGGTTGAAATAATAGACGCCAGCGCGGCATCAGGGGCAACGGCCGCACCGATGTTCATCCAGCCCAGCGCGATCATTTCCAGCGTACCACCGATGATGATACCGGTTTTCATGTCGCCCAGAACAATACCAATCAACGTACAGGCCACGAGCGGACGGTGAAACTGAAATTCATCGAGTATGGATTCCATACCGGCAATACACGCCACGACGAACACCAGCACAATCTGAAGAGTGGTAATCTCCATTGTACTTCTCCTATAGCTTAAACAGACTTAAGTGTGAAAACTGTAATCAGCGCGCGGCGGTTATTTCGCCATTTTGCCAATCAAATCCATCATTTTCAGTCGCGGATCGTTAGAAACTTTACGCACTTCGAGTTCGATACCGCGCGCGTTGAGTTTCTTAAAGGCCTCGATATCTTTCTCGTCCACGGAAACCGCATTGTTCACCTGGGTTTTCCCCTGACGGAAGGCCATGCCACCGATGTTGACGGTGGTGATTTTCACACCCTCTTCAACAAGGCGTTCGACATCTGTCGGGTTGGTGAACAGCAGCATCACACGTTCACCCGCGTATTTCGGGTTGTTATAAACGCGGATCATTTTAGCGACGTCCACCACGTGTGCCGTCACACCCGGCGGAGCCACCTGCGTTAACAGCGTTTTACGCACGGTATCAGCGGCCACTTCGTCGCTGACCACGATAATGCGATTGACGTTGGTTTCTTTGGTCCAGCGTGTGGCGACCTGGCCGTGGATCAAACGGTCATCGATGCGGGCAAGCCCGATGATCATGTAATCGTTCGCGCCCATCGGTTTCACCGGTGCTGCGGCTTTAGGTTTTGCAACAGGTGCGACAGGCTCAGGGGCTTTAGCTTTCAGCGCTTTCACGCCTTCACGACCGGTTTCAACGGCCAGCGCAACCAACTCGTCAAAGCCTGGGTTGTCGTCACGGGCCATCAGGGTTTCGACCAGCATCGGGATATTTACGCCGGCAACCACTTCGTAATGCTCTTTATCGACGACAATGCGGCTTGCGGCGTTGAACGGACTGCCGCCCCATGTATCAACGAGAAACAGCACGCCTTGCTGCGTATCGAGATTTGCCAACTTTGCGTTGTACTTTTCAATCAGCGTCTCGGCGTTTTCACCGGGAACGAAGTCGATCCAGCCAACGTTTTCCTGCTCACCCAACAGCATTTCGGCCGTTTTGAGTAACTGCTCTGCAGCCCAGCCATGTGTGCCTATTACAATAGCAATGGTCACTTGCTACCTCCTTTTATTATCGTTAACACATCTGTAACAGATATGCCGTGAATCATTCCCGCGTACCGAATCGATTCAGATAAGGGTCAGAGAGAAAAAGTTATTACGTGCGTGAATTATTTTAGACAGTGAAAAAATAATTTATGTGATGAAGATCCGCAATTTAGGTTTATGGATTAAGAAATTTCGAACCGCGAAATATCCACAAAAATGCAAATTCTGGTAAATCTTTGCAAAATTCCAATTCCCTCTGTTATGTTTAGCTTCCGTTTAATTTTTAAGGAGTAAAGGGCAGCAGCCCAGTGTATGGACCGTCACCGACGTCAGTTAACCCAATGGCCGCTTCGCGCCATTCTGTCCGGCGTTTTCCGCCACCTCTCGATCTCATCCGCTGTCATCACGCCTGTGCTTAATGCACCGTTTTGCCATTCCGTTAGCAGGAGCCTGTCATGGAATTCTTAATGGACCCCTCGATCTGGGTGGGGTTGTTGACGCTTGTTGTCCTTGAAATCGTTCTTGGTATTGATAACCTGGTGTTTATCGCCATTCTTGCGGATAAACTGCCGCCGAAACAACGTGATAAAGCGCGCCTGATCGGCCTGTCGCTGGCGCTGGTAATGCGTCTCGCCTTGCTCTCCGTCATCTCGTGGATGGTCACGCTGACGCAGCCGCTGTTTTCGGTAATGGATTTCACGTTCTCCGGCCGCGATCTCATTATGCTGCTCGGGGGGATATTCTTACTGTTCAAAGCGACAACAGAATTACACGAGCGGCTTGAAAACCGGGAACATGACGCTGGTCACGGAAAAGGCTATGCCAGCTTCTGGGTCGTGGTCGTGCAAATCGTGATCCTCGATGCGGTGTTCTCCCTCGACGCGGTGATCACCGCGGTCGGTATGGTGAACCATCTGCCGGTGATGATGGCTGCGGTGGTTATCGCCATGGCCGTGATGCTGCTGGCCTCAAAACCGCTCACACGCTTTGTGAACCAGCATCCGACGGTGGTGGTGCTCTGCCTGAGCTTCCTGTTAATGATCGGTTTGAGCCTGGTGGCGGAAGGCTTCGGTTTCCATATCCCGAAAGGCTATCTGTACGCCGCGATTGGTTTCTCCATCATTATAGAGTTCTTCAACCAGGTAGCGCGTCGTAACTTCATTCGCCACCAGTCCACGCTGCCGCTGCGCGCCCGTACCGCTGACGCCATTCTGCGTCTGATGGGCAGTCGTCGTCAGGCGAACGCCCAGCATGAGCCGGACAGCCAGGCACCCGTGCCGGTGCCGGAAGGGGCGTTTGCGGAAGAAGAGCGCTATATGATCAACGGCGTGCTGACGCTGGCGTCACGCTCCATTCGCAGCATCATGACCCCGCGCGGTGAAATTAGCTGGGTAGATGCCAACCTGAGCGTGGACGAAATTCGTCAGCAACTGCTCTCTTCGCCGCACAGTTTGTTCCCGGTCTGCCGGGGTGAACTCGACGAAGTCATCGGTATTGTACGGGCGAAAGAGATGCTGGTGGCGCTGGAAGAGGGGAGCGATGTGACGGCGATTGCCTCGGCGTCTCCGGCTATCGTGGTGCCCGAAACCCTGGATCCGATCAAACTGCTTGGCGTTTTGCGTCGCGCGCGTGGCAGCTTTGTCATCGTCACCAACGAGTTTGGCGTGGTGCAGGGTCTGGTCACGCCGCTTGATGTGCTGGAAGCCATTGCCGGTGAATTCCCGGACGCCGATGAAACGCCAGAGATCGTTGCCGACGGCGACGGCTGGTTAGTCAAAGGCACCAGCGATCTTCATGCGCTGCAACACCGGCTGGGGCTGGATAATCTGGTCAATGACGAGGAGGACATCGCCACGGTGGCGGGTCTGGTGATCGCCATTAATGGACAGATCCCGCGCGTGGGCGATGTGCTTGAACTGGCACCGCTCACCATCACGGTCATCGAAGCGAACGATTATCGCGTTGACCTGGTGCGGGTTATTAAAGAGCGTCCTCTTCACGACGAAGAGGAGTAATCCTTAGCGTAACGGCATCAGCGGCATCATATGACCGTTGTGCCGGGCGGGTGGCGGCGGGCTACCCGCCAGCCATTTTGGAAACTCTTTAATCGGCATCGGCTTCGCGTACAAGAATCCCTGCAAAATATTCACCCCGCGCTGGCGCAGATGTTTCGCCTGCTGCGGGGTTTCAACGCCCTCCGCCACCATCTCAATATGCAGCCGTTTTCCCAGCGCAATAATAATATCGGTCACCGTGGAGTTCACCGCGTCGGTACCAATGGCGGTGGTAAAGGATTTATCAATTTTCAGCATATCCGGGTGCAGTTTTTCCAGCCACGACAGCGAAGTGTTGCCGGTGCCGAAATCATCAATCGCCAGCTTTACCCCTTTGCGATGTAGCTCGCGGACAATGCGGGAATCCGACTCGTGCAGTGAATCACGTTCGGTCAGCTCAATCACCAGTTGCTGTACCGGGCGCGCTTTAAACCAGTAGCGGTTGAGATCGGCAATCAGCTCGCCGTGGCGAAAATGGCTGGCGGCAACGTTAATGCCAATGTGGAACTGCGGACTCGCCGGGAACAGCCCCAGCTGGCGCTGGGTTTCAGCCAGCACATATCGCGTGAGGGGCGCAATGAGATTGTGCTCTTCGGCGATAGGAATAAACACGTCCGGTGAGATCCAGCCCTGGCGCGGGTTATTCCAGCGCAGCAAGATCTCAACCCCTTCGCACTGGTGCGTACGCGCGTTCAGCAGCGGCTGGCAAAACAGCTCAAATTCGCGGGCGGCCAGCCCCAGATTAATCTCCCAGGAAAAACTCATCCGGTTAGCGGTGGCCAGCCAGGCGATGTAGCCCACCAGCAGGCTTAGCATCAGCGCCAGTGGAAACTGTGAGGGCAAGTGGCGCAGTGCCAGTTCGCTGGCACCGGGGCCTTTGACGCTCACGGTGAACGGAAAATGCGTGGAGGACTGCGCAAAGCGCGTCTCACCGGCGAGCGGCGGCAGGGCGTCCAGCACCCCGGTGCCATACACCAGATGCTTGTCGCCTACCGTCAGACTTGCGCCAGTGATTAACGGGCGCTGCGGCTCCAGCATCATATTGGTGAGCAGCGTAATGTTAACGATCTCCATCACACCATTTTCACCGTCTTCCGAGGTGGGAAACCACTGTATAAGAATCGGGCTGCCTTTTAGCAGCGAACTGTCATTGGACAAAAAAAGTAACGGTTGAGGCGTGGGTAGCGCGGGCTGCAACTGGCGGATAGGGACATCGCGATAACCGAAAATACTGGAGCAGTAAAGAATGCCGTCTTCAATCAGGCCAATGGATCGCACGGTCTGAAGCGACGCCGCCTGCTTTCGCAGGGCGAGATGGGCGTTGTTACATGGCTGGCCTACCAGCGGGATCAACAGTGGGCGGCCGTTTTCCAGCGGCAGCAGAATGCGGTCCAGCGACTCGACAGCGTGCGAGGTGAAAGACAAAATACGCTGATGATTTAAATTGCGCTCCGAAATAAATCGTGAGCCCAGCGTCAGGATCAGCGTCGACACCGCCACCAGCACGCAAACAATCATACGCCGACGTCGATAGCCTTTAATGATCCTTTGCGCTGTTTGCATGTGCCATTGATCCATAGGATTTTTGCCATCGGCCACAAAAGGCAACGGCACCACAGCAAGTGTAGTGTGGAAAAAATAATCAGACGAGAAAAGCGGGGAGATTTAGCCCTTCCGTTGCAGAAGGGCGTAAGAGAGGTATTAGTCGCACTGAACCTTGATCGCAAGGCCGCCACGGGAAGTTTCGCGGTACTTGGCGTTCATGTCTTTGCCGGTTTCATACATGGTCTCGATCACTTTATCGAGGGAGACACGCGGCTCGCTGGTGCGGCGCATCGCCATGCGCGAGGCGTTAATGGCTTTCACCGAGGCAATCGCGTTACGCTCAATACACGGCACCTGCACCTGACCGGCGACCGGATCGCAGGTTAAGCCCAGGTTGTGCTCCATGCCGATTTCGGCGGCCACGCACACCTGTTCCGGGCTGGCACCCAGCAGTTCCGCCAGACCGGCGGCCGCCATCGAGCACGCCACGCCCACTTCACCCTGACAGCCCACTTCCGCACCGGAGATCGACGCGTTCATTTTGTACAGCGCGCCAATAGCCCCGGACGCCAGGAAGTAGCGCACGTAGATATCCGGGCTGACCGGCTCGATAAAGTGGTCGTAATAGGCCAGTACCGCAGGCACAATCCCGCAGGCACCGTTGGTGGGTGCGGTAACCACGCGGCCCCCGGCGGCGTTTTCTTCGTTCACCGCCAGCGCAAACATATTGACCCAGTCAATTACGTTCATCGGATCGTTGGACAGCTTATCGCTGGCAACCAGCAGACGGCGCAGCGCAGAGGCGCGACGCGGCACGCGCAGCGGACCTGGCAGCACGCCTTCGGTATTCATCCCGCGATCGATACAGGCGCGCATGGTCTGCCACACATCGCCAAAATACGCGTAAATCTCGTCTTTCGTGTGCAGCGCCAGTTCGTTTTGCATCACCATGCCGGATAACGACAGGCCGGTTTCTTTGCAGTAGTCGAGCATCTCTTTGGCGGATTTGAACGGGTAGGGCACCACGATCTCACTGCTGGCTTCTTTGCCGAAATGCTCTTCATCGACGATAAACCCACCGCCGATGGAGTAATAGGTTTTGCTGTAGATCTCTTTATCCGCGCTGTAAGCGTGGATTTGCATGGCGTTTTCATGCAGCGGCAGGTTATCGCTCTGAAAGCGCATGCCGTTGTCGTGCGGGAAATCGACTTCGCGTAAACCCTGCGCCAGCAGCAGACGACCACGGGTTTCAACGTCGCGGATAAACGCCGGAATGGCGTCAATGTCAACGGTGGCCGGTTCATTGCCCGCCAGCCCCATAATAATGGCGATGTCGGTATGGTGACCTTTACCGGTCAGAGACAGCGAACCGTAAACATCAACGGCGACGCGGGTCACGCTGTCCAGCAATCCTTTTTCGACCAGGTCATCGACGAACTGTTTGCCAGCCTTCATCGGGCCTACAGTGTGGGAAGATGAGGGACCAATCCCCACCTTAAACATGTCGAATAGACTAATCACAATAACACTCCTGACAGGGTTACCGGGGCTTCCGGTAACGATGTAATCACAGCGCTTAGTGTAAGAGGGAACTGCTCACGCAGTGGAACTATTCACATGAATTTAACTAATGTTTACCCATGATTTTACTAATAGCAAAAACGGCGTTGGGCCTGTACGCAGCAGGGAATTTGCATAAATAATATTCAGGCTTTAACGCCAATCTGTAACGCCAGCTCACGGATAATGCCTGCGGTCATTCCCCAGACAAAATAGTGCTCATACCACGACAGCCACACGCGATGTTCATTGCCCCGGCGGTGGATATCTAAAGGATGATAGCGCCCCAGGCGCAACGCTTCCGCCAGCGGCATCTCAAAAACAGACGCCACTTCATCTACGCTGGCGTGATAGGGCAAATCCGGCGGGATAATGCCCACCACCGGCGTGACCTGAAACCCGGTGACGCTGTCCACCGGAGGCAACACGCCGATCACCTCAACGCTGTCGGGGGGAATGGCGACCTCTTCTTGCGCTTCACGCAGGGCGGCGGCAATTAGCGACGCGTCGCTACTGTCAACGGCACCGCCCGGAAACGCCACTTGCCCGGCATGCTTACGCAACGTGCTGGCGCGTTGGGTCAGCAGCAGACCGGGCTGCTCGCGGCGCACCACCGGGATTAGCACCGCCGCCTGGCGATGGTTTAACGTCGTGCCACTGGCCTGCGGGCGCAGCAGTTGAAAACGCGATAAAAAGTCATCCAGCGTCAAATTGTGGGCATCCACGACTCAATTCTCCAGTTGCTGCAAAATACGGTTCACTTTATCAAAGGTTTCCTGATACTCCGCCTGCTCTTCGCTGTCGGCCACAATACCGCCGCCCGCCGAACAGTAAAGCTGCCCGTGGCAGGCGCTGAGCGTGCGGATGGTAATGCTGGTGTCCATATTGCCGCACAGGCTTATGTAACCCACGCTGCCGCACCAGGCGTTACGGCGCTGCGGCTCCAGTTCGTCGATAATTTCCATTGCACGCACTTTGGGCGCGCCGGTAATCGAACCGCCGGGAAACGCCGCCCGCAGCACATCGCAGGCAGTCAGGTGAGGTTGCAGACGCGCGGTAACCGTGCTGACCAGATGATGCACCGCCGGGAAGGGTTCCACCACGAACAGCTCCGGCACGCGCACCGTGCCCGGTACCGCCACGCGACCCAAATCATTGCGCATTAAATCGACAATCATCAGGTTTTCCGCCCGGTCTTTTGGCGAGTGCGCCAGCCTGTGCGCCTGCTGCGTGTCGGCCTGCGGATCCGCTAAACGCGGCAGCGTGCCTTTGATGGGGCGCGTCTGGATATGGCCCTGCTCAATAAGAATAAACCGCTCCGGCGAGAGGCTTAAAATCGCCCCGGTCTCAAGGCGCACAAAGGCGCTGAACGGCGCGCGGTTAGCGCGGTTAAGCTGCACAAATGCCTGCCACTCATCGCCCCGGTAGTGCGCCTGAAAGCGCTGAGCGAGATTGACCTGATAGCAGTCGCCGCTGTGCAACCACGCCTGCACTGCGCGGAATTTTTCGCCGTAGGCCTCGCGGCTCATATTGGCCTGCCAGCGCGAGGTCAGTGCAAACGGCGCGGCGGGGGCAGGGGTTTGCGCGTTCAGCCAGGCCAGACGCGCCCCGGCGTCACCGTGGCTTACCAGGCGCACGGTCTGCTTATGATGGTCCACAATCAGCGCCCAGTCATACACCCCCACGGCCATGTCCGGCAGCGCAATATCGCCGCGCGCATGGTTGGGCAGCGTTTCAAAGCGTCGGCCCAAATCATAGCCAAACAGCCCCAGCGCACCGCCCAGAAAGGGGATATCGGCGTCCGGCAGGGGCGAGAGGTGTAACGCATCCAGCTCGCGATGGATCAGCGTCAGCGGATCGTCCTGCGAGCAAACGCGTTCATCCGCACGTGCAATCTCTGTGCGCTCGCCGTGCGTGGTGATCGTAACGCGCGGATCGGCGACCAGAATATCGAAGCGGTTGTGCGCGTGGTCCGCATGGCCGGAGTGCAACAGCATCGCCCATGGACGGTGGCTTAGCGGCGTGAAGTAGTGTTCAGCGGCGTCTGCGCGCCAGGGCAGCGAAATAACAGTGGCAGTAAACGTGTTCATCAATCCAGACTCTTTACTACCCGCAGGCAGGCTTATGGGGTAGCATGATTAATTAGCGCCGACAATTTAGCAGGAGTTTACCATGTTTGCAGGATTACCCTCGCTCAGTCATGAGCAGCAGCAACAAGCCGTCGAGCGTATCCAGACGTTAATGTCAGAAGGGATGAGCAGCGGAGAGGCGATTACCCTCGTGGCCGCTGAGCTACGCGCCAGCCACAAAGGTGAGCGGATCGTGGCGCGTTTTGACGATGAGGACGAAGAAGAGTGATCGCGCTTTAGACCGCGGCGATAATCTTAATTTCCACCCTGTATTCTGGCTTCATCAGCGTTGCCTGCACGGTGCAACGCACCGGCGCATGCCCCGCAACGACCCACGCATCCCAGGCTCTGTTCATTGCGGCAAAATCGTCGCTGTTTGCCAGAAAAATCGTGGCATCAAGAATACGTGACTTATTGCTGCCCTGTTTTTCCAGCACCGCGTCGATTTGCGCCAGCGTATTCGCCGTTTGCTCAAAGGCGTCGGCCTGCAAATTTTCCGGCACGCCCGTGTAGTACAGCGTCTGGTTGTGAATGACGACATCCGACCAGCGTGCGGCGGCATCAATACGTGTGATTGTCATGACTCTCTCCTTAATTTTCCTGACAGGCGGGCCAAGACTGCCACAGAGTTTTTGGCCTGTCACCCGTTTGGCTGGCTAAAAAGCATGTCGCCTGACATAATCACTGGCGATTTAAACAGGGGGTAGCGTGGCGAAGAAAAGTGTGACGGACGATTTTGCACCAGACGGGCAGTTAGCGAAAGCGATAGCCGGCTTCAATCCGCGTGAGCCGCAGCGCCAGATGGCGCAGGCCGTGGCAGAGTCTATCGCCAAAACGCGACCGCTGGTGGTGGAAGCGGGTACCGGCACCGGTAAAACCTACGCCTACCTCGCGCCCGCGCTGCGCGCCGGGAAAAAAGTCATTATCTCGACCGGTTCAAAAGCCTTGCAGGATCAGCTCTACAGCCGCGACTTGCCCACCGTTTCGCGCGCGCTGGAATACAAAGGCAAGCTGGCGCTGCTCAAGGGCCGCTCTAACTATTTGTGCATTGAGCGACTGGAGCAACAGGCGCTGGCCGGTGGCGATCTGCCCGTGCAGACGCTAAGCGATGTGATTTTGCTGCGCTCCTGGTCGAACACCACGGTGGACGGTGATATCAGCACCTGCGCCAGCGTCGCGGAAGACTCCCAGGCCTGGCCGCTGGTGACCAGCACCAACGATAACTGCCTCGGCAGCGACTGCCCGCAGTACAAAGAGTGCTTCGTGGTCAAAGCGCGTAAAAAGGCGATGGACGCCGATGTGGTGGTGGTCAACCACCATCTGTTTCTCGCCGACATGGTAGTCAAAGACAGCGGCTTTGGGGAACTGATCCCCGAGGCCGACGTGATGATCTTCGACGAAGCGCACCAGCTTCCGGATATCGCCAGCCAGTATTTCGGTCAGTCCCTCTCCAGCCGCCAGCTAATCGATCTGGCGAAAGATTTCACCATCGCCTACCGCACCGAGTTGCGCGACACCCAGCAGTTGCAAAAATGCGCTGACCGTCTGGCGCAAAGCGCTCAGGATTTTCGCGTACAGCTGGGCGAGCCGGGCTATCGCGGAAACCTGCGGGAGCTGCTGGCCGACAGCCATATTCAGCGCGCCTTTTTGCTGCTCGATGATACCCTGGAGCTGTGCTACGACGTGGCAAAACTCTCCCTGGGCCGCTCAGCGCTACTCGACGCCGCCTTCGAGCGCGCCACGCTCTATCGCGCTCGCTTAAAGCGCTTAAAAGAGATCAACCAGCCCGGTTTCAGCTACTGGTATGAATGCACCTCCCGCCACTTCACGCTGGCGCTGACGCCGCTGACGGTGGCCGACAAATTCAAAGAGGTGATGGCGCAAAAGCCCGGCAGTTGGATCTTCACCTCCGCCACACTCTCGGTGAACGACGATCTGCACCATTTTACCGCGCGTCTGGGCATTGATGAGGCCGAGTCGCTGCTGCTGCCCAGCCCGTTCGATTACGCGCGTCAGGCGCTGCTCTGCGTGCCGCGTAACCTGCCGCAGACCAATCAGCCCGGCGCGGCGCGCCAGCTTGCCGCCATGCTCCGCCCGCTGATTGAAGCCAACAATGGCCGCTGTTTTATGCTCTGTACGTCCCACGCCATGATGCGCGATCTCGCCGAACAGTTCCGCGCCACCATGACACTGCCGGTACTGCTTCAGGGCGAGACCAGCAAAGGCCAGCTGTTGCAGCAGTTTGTGTCCGCCGGTAACGCCTTATTAGTGGCAACCAGCAGCTTCTGGGAAGGGGTGGACGTACGCGGCGACACGCTGTCGCTGGTGATCATCGACAAACTGCCGTTCACCTCGCCGGACGATCCGCTGCTGAAAGCGCGCATGGAAGACTGTCGCCTGCGCGGGGGCGATCCTTTTGATGAGGTGCAGCTTCCCGATGCGGTGATCACCTTAAAACAGGGCGTCGGGCGTCTGATTCGCGACATCGACGATCGCGGTGTGCTGGTCATTTGTGACAACCGGCTGGTCATGCGGCCCTACGGTGCCACCTTCCTGGCGAGCCTGCCCCCGACGCCGCGTACGCGCGATCTCTCCCGTGCCGTGCGCTTTCTTGCCACCGCCGGGACGGAGTAATTTGTCCCGGACTGTGGTACCATGCGCGCCATTTTATTGAATCATCACTGCAAGAGCGCGAGACCCATGCGAATTCTGGCTATCGATACCGCAACAGAAGCCTGTTCCGTTGCCCTGTTAGACAACGACACCACCCATGCCCATTTTGAACTTTGCCCGCGAGAGCACACCCAGCGCATTCTGCCGCTGGTTCAGCAGACGCTGAACGAGGCGGGCGTCACCTTACAGCAGCTTGACGCGCTGGCCTACGGTCGCGGCCCCGGTAGCTTTACCGGCGTGCGCATCGGTATTGGCATCGCGCAAGGGCTGGCGCTGGGAGCTGAACTGCCGATGATCGGTATTTCCACGCTTGCCACCATGGCGCAGGGCGCGTTTCGTCTGTGTGGCGCAACGCGCGTGCTGGCCGCTATCGACGCCCGCATGGGCGAAGTGTACTGGGCGCAGTACGAGCGCGACGAGCAGGGCATCTGGCACGGGGAAGAGACCGAAGCGGTACTGAAACCCGAAGCGGTGCGCGAGCGTCTGAGCGGCCTGAGCGGTGAATGGGCCACCGTGGGTACCGGCTGGCCCGCCTGGCCGGATCTGGCGCAGGATTGCGGTCTGACGCTGACGGACGCCGGGGTGCTACTGCCCGCCGCCGAAGACATGCTGCCGCTCGCCTGCCAGCTGCTGGCGCAGGGTAACACCGTCGCCGTGGAGCATGCCGAGCCAGTTTATTTGCGTAACAACGTCGCGTGGAAGA
Source organism: uncultured Enterobacter sp. (assembly GCA_963521185.1). Lineage (GTDB taxonomy): Bacteria > Pseudomonadota > Gammaproteobacteria > Enterobacterales > Enterobacteriaceae > Enterobacter_D. Next base: position 462,345 of record CAUQTV010000001.1, read on the forward strand.
AACTTCCAGGCCGCGAGTGAATCTCAGTAAGAGACGCTAAAAACAGGAGTCGCAAAATGGCGGGTCGTTTGAATGTAGTGCGCTGGCTGGTGGCAGGCGTTGCCGTCGCAGCGCTGAGTGGCTGTGTTTCCGTTCCCGATGCGATCAAAGGCAGCAGCCCGACGCCGCAGCAGGATCTGGTGCGCGTAATGAACGCACCGCAGCTGTACGTCGGTCAGGAAGCGCGTTTTGGCGGCAAAGTGATCGGCGTGCAGAACACCCAGGGTAAAACGCGTCTTGAAATCGCCTCGGTGCCGCTCGACAGCGGTGCGCGTCCGATTTTAGGTGAGCCATCCCGTGGGCGCATTTACGCCGACGTGAGCGGCTTCCTCGATCCGGTGGATTTCCGTAACCAACTGGTGACCGTCGTCGGGCCGATTACCGGCACGGCGGACGGGAAAGTGGGCGAAACGCCCTATAAATATATGGTCATGCAGGCAAACGGCTATAAACGCTGGCATTTGTCGCAGCAGGTGATGATGCCGGCACAGCCGATGGACCCCTGGTTTTGGGGACCTGGCCCGCATCCGTGGCGTTACGGCTATGGATACGGCGGCATGGGCTGGTATAATCCCGGCCCCGCGCAGGTTCAGACAATCGTGACAGAGTAACTGATTGTTGTAGAAAGAAAAGAAACAGCGGCTGGTCCGCTGTTTCTCTGTTTTTAGGATTATAACAAAAATAAATAGTGACGCGCTTCGCAACCTTAAATCCGATTAATTAATAAACTGGTACGCTGAGTTAATATTATGTTAACGACTTGTTTATTAACAGGGGTTGTGATGACGACAAATACTCATTTCAGAGGTGATGCATTGAAGAAGGTTTGGCTTAACCGTTACCCCGACGACGTGCCCGCAGAGATCAATCCTGACCGCTACCACTCCCTGGTAGAACTGTTCGAACATTCCACGGCGCGTTACGCCGATCAACCCGCCTTCGTGAACATGGGGGAGGTGATGACCTTCCGCAAACTCGAAGAGCGTAGCCGCGCCTTTGCCGCCTATCTGCAACAGGGGCTTGGCCTGAAAAAAGGCGACCGCGTGGCGCTGATGATGCCCAACCTGCTGCAATACCCGGTGGCGCTGTTCGGCATTTTGCGCGCGGGCATGGTGGTGGTTAACGTTAACCCGCTCTACACGCCCCGTGAGCTGGAGCATCAGCTGAACGACAGCGGTGCCGCCGCCATTGTCATCGTCTCCAACTTCGCCCACACGCTGGAAAAAGTGGTCGATAAAACGCAGGTGCAGCATGTGATCCTCACGCGCATGGGCGATCAGCTCTCCCCGGCAAAGGGCACGCTGGTCAACTTTGTGGTGAAATACGTTAAACGGCTGGTGCCGAAATACCACCTGCCGGATGCCATCTCCTTCCGCCAGGCGTTGCAAAACGGCTACCGTATGCAGTACATCAAGCCGGAGGTAGTGAGCGACGATATCGCCTTCCTGCAATACACCGGTGGCACCACCGGCGTGGCGAAGGGGGCAATGCTGACCCATCGCAACATGCTTGCCAACCTGGAGCAGGTCAACGCCACCTACGGCCCGCTGCTGCATCGCGGCAAAGAGCTGGTGGTGACTGCGCTGCCGCTGTACCACATTTTTGCGCTTACCATGAACTGCCTGCTGTTTATCGAGCTGGGCGGTCAAAATCTGCTGATCACCAACCCGCGTGACATTCCGGGCCTGGTGAAAGAGCTGGCGAAATACCCCTTCACCGCCATGACCGGCGTCAACACGCTGTTCAATGCGCTGCTTAACAACAAAGAGTTTCAGCAACTGGATTTCTCCACCCTGCACCTGTCTGCGGGCGGCGGAATGCCGGTCCAGCAGGCGGTGGCTGAGCGCTGGGTGAAGCTGACCGGGCAATATCTGCTGGAAGGCTACGGTCTGACCGAATGTGCGCCGCTGGTGAGCGTTAACCCGCACGATATCGACTACCACAGCGGCAGCATCGGCTTGCCGGTCCCTTCGACCGAAGCGAAGCTTATCGACAATGAAGGCCAGGAAGTGGCACACGGTCAGCCGGGCGAACTGTGCGTGAAAGGCCCGCAGGTGATGCTGGGCTACTGGCAGCGTCCGGACGCCACCGATGAGATCATCAAAGACGGCTGGCTGATGACCGGGGATATCGCGGTGATGGACGACGAAGGTTTCCTGCGCATTGTGGACCGCAAAAAAGACATGATTCTGGTCTCCGGCTTTAACGTCTACCCGAACGAAATCGAAGATGTCGTGATGCAGCACCCTGGCGTGCTGGAAGTCGCAGCGGTCGGTGTGCCTGCGGGCAGCAGCGGCGAAACGGTGAAGGTCTTTATTGTGAAGAAGGATCCGGCGCTGACCGACGAGGCGCTGATCGCGTTCTGTCGCAGGCAACTGACCGGGTACAAAGTGCCAAAACTGGTTGAATTCCGCGATGAACTGCCGAAATCCAACGTCGGCAAGATATTACGGCGAGAATTACGTGACGAAGCGCGCGCCAAAGTAGACAATAAAGCCTAAGCTTCGAGTGAGTCGCCCAAACGCCGGTTAGCCGGCGTTTTTTATGGGCGCAAACCAAAGAGAACATGATTTGAATTACCAGATGATCACGACTAACGACGCGCTGGAAGCGCTGAGTGAAGCCGCACGCGACGTTCCGGCTATCGCACTGGACACTGAATTTGTCCGCACCCGCACCTATTACCCACAGCTGGGGTTGATCCAGGTGTTTGACGGCAAACAGGTGTCGCTGATTGACCCGCTGTCGATCACCGACTGGTCGCCGTTTCGCGAGTTGATGCTGGATAAAGCCGTCACCAAATTCCTGCATGCGGGCAGTGAAGATCTGGAAGTCTTCCTCAATGTGTTTGGCACCTTACCGCAGCCGCTGATTGATACGCAGATCCTCGCGGCCTTCAGCGGTCGCCCGCAGTCCTGGGGATTTGCGCCGATGGTCGAAGAGTTCACCGGCCTGACGCTGGATAAAAGCGAATCCCGAACCGACTGGCTGGCGCGCCCGCTGACCGCGCGTCAGTGCGACTATGCGGCGGCGGATGTCTGGTACCTGCTGCCGATTGCCAACAAGCTGATGGCAGAAGCGGAAGCCTCCGGTTGGTTACCGGCCGCGCTGGACGAGTGCCGTCTGTTGCAACAGCGTCGTCAGGAGATTCTGGCCCCGGAAGACGCATGGCGTGAAATCAGCAACGCCTGGCAGCTCAGAACGCGTCAGCTGGCGTGTCTGCAACTGCTGGCCGACTGGCGCTTGCGTAAAGCGCGTGAGCGCGATCTGGCGGTCAATTTTGTGGTGCGTGAAGAGCACCTGTGGGCCGTCGCCCGCTATATGCCGGGCAGCCTCGGCGAGCTGGACAGCCTCGGCCTTTCCGGCAGCGAAATCCGCTTCCACGGCAAAACCTTGCTTGCCCTGGTGGCGAAAGCCGCCGCCTTGCCCGAGGAGGCGCTGCCTGAGCCGCTGGCAAATCTGGTCGAAATGCCCGGTTACCGGCAGGCGTTTAAAGCCATCAAGGCGCTGGTGCAGTCCGTCAGCGTCGCCCACGGTGTCAGCGCAGAATTACTGGCGTCACGCCGTCAAATAAATCAGCTTCTGAACTGGCACTGGAAAATAAAACCGATGACCACGCTGCCAGAATTAATCTCAGGCTGGCGCGGTGAATTGATGTCAGACAAACTGTTAACGCTGCTGCTGGAATATCCAGGCTAAGGCGTGCAAAAAACCCTGTAATTAATTACAGGGTTTGGACAATAAACAATAAAAAAGGCAGAAGAGATTCTGCCTTTTTTTATCGCTGCCGCAAATAAGAAGAGGGGGAAATTACTTGGTCTCTTCTGCTTCCGGTAGCGTGACATTGAGTTCCAGAATGGAAATATCGCCGTCTCTTTGTTCCAGTTGCACGCTGACCATTTCCGGATCGATTTGCACGTACTTGCAAATGACCTCCAGAATGTCTTTCCTTAACTGCGGCAAATAGTGCGGTTCAGCATCGCTACGGCGACGTTCAGCAACGATAATTTGTAAGCGCTCTTTCGCAATGTTGGCGGTGCTCTTTTTTCGCGAGAGAAAAAAGTCGAGTAATGCCATAACTTATCCTCCGAACAGGCGTTTGAGGAAACCTTTCTTCTCTTCTTCAATGAAGCGGAAAGGACGATCTTCTCCCAACAGACGTTCCACTGTATCTGCATAGGCTTTGCCAGCGTCCGACACGGCATCCAAAATCACAGGTTCACCCTGGTTTGATGCGCGCAGTACGGATTGATCTTCCGGGATCACGCCGACCAGTTTAATACGCAGAATTTCAAGTACGTCTTCCATGCTCAACATATCGCCTTTGCTGACGCGGCCCGGATTATAGCGGGTCAACAGCAAATGCTCCTTGATAGGATCTTCACCCCGTTCAGCGCGGCGCGACTTCGACGCGAGAATGCCGAGGATGCGGTCGGAGTCACGTACGGACGAGACTTCCGGGTTGGTGGTGATAATGGCTTCGTCAGCAAAATAGAGCGCCATCAGCGCGCCGGTTTCAATGCCCGCCGGTGAGTCACAGACGATGAAGTCAAAGTCCATGGTCTGCAAGTTGTCGAGGACCTTTTCGACGCCTTCGCGACTCAGCGCGTCTTTATCGCGGGTTTGCGAAGCCGGCAGAATGTAGAGATTTTCAGTGCGTTTATCTTTGATAAGCGCCTGATTGAGCGTTGCATCGCCCTGAATAACGTTGACGAAATCGTATACCACGCGGCGTTCGCAACCCATGATCAGGTCAAGGTTACGCAGGCCAATGTCAAAATCGATAACGACCGTTTTCTTTCCCTTCTGGGCTAAACCTGTCGCGATGGCCGCGCTGGAGGTGGTCTTGCCGACGCCCCCTTTACCCGAAGTAACAACAATAATGCGTGCCATAGGAGTTCCTTGTTAAAAAGGGCTTAATTCAATGGTTGAACAGCCAAAGCGTTATCAGCCAGAAGCAGACGCGCCGCTTTGCCATAATATTCGGCCGGGATTTGTTCGCTCAGCCAGTATTCTCCCGCGATAGAAACCAGTTCCGCGGTGAGGTGGGTGCAAAATATTTGTGCTTCTCTGTCGCCGCTGGCCCCCGCCAGTGCACGTCCGCGCATCATGCCGTAAATATGGATATTCCCATCGGCAATCAGCTCAGCGCCTGCGCTGACATGGCTGGTGACAATCAGATCACAGTTTGGTGCATAAATTCGCTGACCGGAACGAACCGGCACATCAATTAATCGCGTTTTTGTGACCGGAGCGACAGTTGGCGCTTCCACCGCCGCTGCGGGAGCAGGGGCCTGACGCGCCGGTTTCTCTTTGCCTTCCGTCAGTAACGGCAGGCCAGCGCGATCAATTTCGGCTTTCAGCCCGGCATCTTTACAGCCGCTGATGCCCACAACGCGCAAGCCGGTGCTGGAAATGGCTTTTTGCAGCGTGGCCCAGCTAATGCTGCCTTCTACGCCCGCGACGTTAATCACCACCGGGGCATGTTGTAAAAAAGCGGGTGCCTGAGCGATTTTGTCTTCTAACGCCTGACGAATAACCTCGGGTTTTGCATCATGCAAATGAACCACTGATAAGGTGAAGCTACTGCCTTTTAGCTCGATGGGCGTGTTTGACATCCTGACCTTACTCGATTTGCTTTTATCATCGCGCACGGGATGATATTCCGAAGACTCTCTGGCATGTTATAGTCAGTATTATATTGAGGCAAGTCACCTCCCGTTAATTCAGAGTAAAAGTATGTTTTGTGTGATCTATCGAAGCGCTAAGCGTGAACAAACCTATCTGTACGTCGAAAAAAAAGACGATTTTTCCCGCGTGCCCGATGCGCTGATGCAAAGCTTTGGTCAGCCGCAGCTGGCAATGCTCTTCCCGCTCGACGGGCGTAAACAGCTGGCTAACGCGGATATTGAAAAAGTAAAAGAAGCGTTAAATAATCAGGGCTATTATTTACAGATGCCGCCGCCGGTAGAAAATTTGTTAAAACAGCACCTCGCCGCAGGTAATAAAGAATAACACTTTATTCTTCCTGGCAGCGGACACGATTCCGCTGCGCCTTTACGCTTAGCCCCCCAAATGTTGCACATTGACAAACCCCGATGCGGCGGTGATAGTCATTTTTCGCTCGCGTTCAAGGTGTTACTTAGGGGGTGACATGTATCAACATCATAACTGGCAGGGTGCACTGCTCGATTATCCGGTCAGCAAAGTCGTTTGTGTTGGCAGTAACTATGCGAAGCACATTCAGGAAATGGGCAGCGCCACGCCGCAAGAGCCGGTGCTGTTTATCAAACCGGAAACCGCGCTGTGCGACATTCGCCAGCCGCTGGCCCTGCCGCAGGGATTGGGGTCTGTGCATCACGAAGTAGAACTGGCGGTACTGATTGGCGCGACGCTGCGTCAGGCCAGTGAAGAACACGTCCAGAAGGCCATTGCGGGCTACGGCATCGCACTCGATCTCACCCTGCGCGATATTCAGGGCCAGATGAAAAAGGCCGGGCAGCCGTGGGAAAAAGCAAAAGGCTTTGATAACTCTTGTCCGATCTCCGGATTTATTCCCGCCGCCGAGTTTCAAAGCGATCCGCAAAACACGCCGCTGGGACTGAAAATTAACGGTGAAGTGCGCCAGCAGGGCAACACGGCGGATATGATCCACAAGATCGTACCGCTTATCGCCTATATGAGCCGTTTCTTCACCCTGCGCGCCGGTGACATTATCCTGACCGGCACGCCGGAAGGCGTGGGACCGCTAAACAGTGGTGATGCGCTGGAGGTGGAATTCAACGGACTTTCGCTGAGCACCCGCGTGCTGTAAATGCTTTCTGCCGCCTGAAAGGGCGGCAAAACTTGCATCATGGTGCCAGACTGGTTATAAGGTGCAGCTTGATTTTTAACGGGCGGACTCGCTGATGACTGACACACCTTTCTGGCAAAGCAAAACACTCGATGAGATGACCGACGTTGAGTGGGAGTCGCTTTGTGACGGCTGCGGTCAATGCTGCCTGCACAAACTGATGGATGAAGACACGGATGAAATCTATTTCACCAACGTCGCCTGTCGTCAGTTGAACATCAAAACCTGCCAGTGCCGCAATTACGAACGCCGTTTTGAGTACGAACCGGACTGCATCAAACTGACCCGCGAAAACCTGCCGACCTTTGAATGGCTGCCGCCAAGCTGCGCCTATCGTCGGTTAGCGGAAGGGAAGGGCTTGCCCGTCTGGCATCCGCTGATCACGGGATCGAAGGCCGCAATGCACGGGGAACGCATTTCTGTGCGGCATATTGCGGTGAAAGAGTCAGAAGTGCGCGACTGGCAGGATCACATTCTCAACAAACCCGAATGGGCCGACTGAGCGCGGTGACGGGCGCAAAAAAAACGCCCCGCAGGGCGTTATCTTAGCGACCAAACAAATCGCGTTTTTTCGGTTTGAACGGTTGGGCTATCAGGACCAGCAACGCCACTACAAAATAGGCGATAAAAATCCCCAGCAGCCACTGCGGCATTTCCAGCGTCAGGAACGACCACTGGCGCTCGGCGCAATCACCGGAAGCCACAAATACCTGCGGCAGCCATTTATCCAGCGGCAGCCACGTCGGAAAACGTGCGGCAAAGTCGCAGGTCATAAACGGATTCGGATGCAGCTGGATGTTAGTGTGCTGAAGCGAAAGCTCAATGCCCCGCCAGGCGCTGTACAGCCAGATAGCGATTGCCGCAAAGCGCAGCGGTGATTTAGGTGCAATGGCCCCCACAAGGCCCGCTCCCATCACACCAAACAGCGCACTGCGCTCATAAATACACAGCACACAAGGTTTAAGCAGCATCACATGCTGGAACCATAGCGCAACCATCTCAAGCGCAAACGCGGTCAGTGCCATTAATAGCCAGGCACCGCGCCCGTGCGAGCACTTGTTTAAAAATCGCAACATAATCATTTCCCTGGGACATGCGTGGACACCGCAGTGTAAACGAATTCACTTCGCGCGCCACTAACATCACCAAAAATAATCAGTAATTGGATGTTAATCATGCAAAAAGTCAAATCAGGCTGGCGGCACAGCGGCTTAAGTCACTGATTTTACCTTACTCTGATAAAGTCTCTCCAGTGCATAACGTTGCTTAATCATTCATCAGGGAAATGGTAGGGATTCAGGTTGAAACATAATTTTTACTTAAGGGCATTTTTTGGGGTAAATAACGAAAAAAATGCGGGTAAAAAAATCCTGAAAATGAAGTCCCGATCCCTTTTTCTTCACGCCCTATGCTATCTGACGCCCAGAGGCTCTGGTATGATGAGTGCCTTTGCTAAGCTGTGTAATGGAAATCTCACTATGGTTATAAAGGCGCAGAGCCCGGCGGGTTTCGCGGAAGAGTACATCATCGAAAGTATCTGGAATAACCGTTTTGCCCCCGGAACGATCCTGCCAGCCGAACGTGAGCTCTCTGAACTGATTGGTGTCACGCGTACCACGCTGCGTGAAGTGTTGCAGCGCCTGGCCCGCGACGGCTGGCTGACGATCCAGCATGGCAAGCCGACCAAAGTGAATAACTTCTGGGAAACCTCCGGCCTGAACATCCTGGAGACGCTGGCACGTCTCGATCACGAAAGCGTTCCGCAGCTCATCGATAACCTGCTTTCCGTGCGCACTAACATCTCGACGATTTTCATTCGTACCGCTTTCCGTCAGCATCCGGAAGACGCGCTGAAGGTTCTGGCGAGTGCCGAGTCGGTGGAAGATCACGCCGATGCCTTCGCCGAGCTGGATTACAATATCTTCCGCGGTCTGGCGTTTGCCTCCGGCAACCCGATTTACGGGCTTATCATTAACGGAATGAAAGGGTTGTACACCCGCATCGGGCGTCACTATTTCGCTAACCCTGAAGCGCGCAGCCTGGCGTTAGGGTTCTACCATAAGCTTTCGTTGCTGTGTAAAAACGCCGAGCACGATCAGGTTTATGAAACCGTGCGCCGTTACGGGCGTGACAGCGGCGAAATCTGGCACCGCATGCAGAAAACGCTGCCGGGCGATTTAGCCATTCACGGTCGCTAATGCAGTCACGAAAAGAACCCCTTCACGATTGTGAAGGGGTTTTGTTTTACAGGCTGTTCGGGCGCGGTGGGCAACGGTCTAACAACTCCACGCTGCCATCTTCGTTTTGCTGCTCTAACATCACATCAAATCCCCACAGGCGGTGCACGTGCTTGAGCACCTCACGGCGGCCCTTATCCAGCGGGGCGCGGTTATGCGGAATATAGCGTAGCGTCAGCGAACGGTCACCGCGCAGATCCACATTCCACACCTGGATGTTCGGTTCCAGATTGCTCAGGTTGTACTGCGAAGAGAGCTTGGAGCGGATCTCACGGTAGCCGTCTTCGTTGTGTATCGCCGCAATTTCCAGGTAGTTATTGCGATCGTCATCCAGCACGCTGAACAGACGGAAATCGCGCATGATTTTCGGCGACAGGAACTGGCTGATAAAGCTTTCGTCTTTGAAATCACGCATCGCGAAATGCAGCGTCTCCAGCCAGTCGGATCCGGCCACGTCCGGAAACCAGTAGCGATCCTCTTCCGTTGGCGTCTGACAAATACGCTTAATGTCCTGGAACATGGCAAAGCCCAGCGCGTACGGGTTGATCCCGCTGTACCACGGGCTGTTGTACGGCGGCTGGAACACCACGTTGGTGTGGCTGTGCAAAAACTCCAGCATAAAGCGATCGGTCACTTTGCCTTCGTCATACAGATGATTAAGGATGGTGTAGTGCCAGAAGGTTGCCCAGCCTTCGTTCATCACCTGGGTCTGTTTTTGCGGGTAAAAATACTGGCTCACTTTACGCACAATGCGCAGGATCTCACGCTGCCAGGACTCCAGCAGCGGCGCGTTTTTTTCCATAAAGTAGAGCAGGTTTTCCTGCGGCTCGGACGGATAGCGGCGCGCCTCGGCCACGGTTTTCTCTTCTTCACGTTTTGGCAGGGTACGCCACAGCGTATTCACCTGGCTTTGCAGGTACTCTTCACGGCTTTTCTGCCGCGCTTTCTCTTCCTGCAACGAAATTTTTTGCGGGCGTTTGTAGCGATCCACGCCGTAGTTCATCAGGGCATGGCAGGAGTCCAGCAGCCTCTCCACTTCATCCACGCCGTAGCGCTCTTCGCAGTCGGTGATGTATTTACGCGCAAAGATCAGGTAATCGACAATCGAGCTGGCATCGGTCCAGCTACGGAAAAGATAGTTATTCTTGAAGAAAGAGTTATGGCCGTAGCAGGCGTGCGCCATCACCAGCGCCTGCATGGTAATGGTGTTCTCTTCCATCAGATAGGCGATACACGGATTGGAGTTGATGACGATTTCGTAAGCCAGCCCCTGTTGTCCGTGCTTATAGAGTCGCTCCGTCTCAATGAATTTTTTACCGAAGGACCAGTGCGGATAATTAATGGGCATCCCGACGCTGGAGTAGGCATCCATCATCTGCTCTGAGGTAATGACCTCAATCTGATGCGGATAGGTATCCAGCCGGTAGAGTTTGGCCACCCGGTCGATCTCCGCCAGATAGGTGTCCAGCAGCTCGAACGTCCAGTCGGGTCCATCGCTCAGACGTGTGGTGTCCTTATTCATGGAATCAATCATAGCCATTAGCGCGCCCTCATTGTTGGCGACTCTCTCTGTACGGAGAGCCTCACATCAAGCATAGATCAAGGTGTCATAAACGGACTGCTTCGCAAATTTTTTTTCTTCGCCATATCGACTCGATAGCGAGGCGCTTTTACCGGTTTCGACAGAGTTTTATGCTGGTTAAAAAGGGCGCTTAGCAGGAGATCCTAAAACCAGCATCTCAGGAGTGACGGGCAAAGGTGTGAGTTAAGTCACCATAAAAAAGCCGTATGTTGAATAACATTTTCATCTGGGTTATCAATTTGTAATCAGAAGATTGTTCTTTGTTGAAAGGGAGTGGCTATGCGCGTTGTCGTTCTGGGAAGTGGCGTGGTGGGTGTGACCAGCGCCTGGTATCTGAGTCAGGCGGGGCATGAGGTAACGGTGATTGAACGTGAACCCGGTTCGGCACTGCAAACCAGCGCCGCCAATGCCGGGCAGATCTCTCCCGGTTATGCCGCGCCCTGGGCGGCCCCCGGCGTACCGCTTAAGGCGGTGAAATGGATGTTTGAGCGCCACGCGCCGCTGGCGATCAGCCTCGACGGTACGCCGTTTCAGCTCAAATGGATGTGGCAGATGCTGCGCAACTGCGACACCCGTCATTACATGGAAAACAAAGGTCGCATGGTGCGCCTCGCCGAATACAGCCGCGACTGCTTAAAAATCCTGCGCGACACCACCGGCATTCAGTACGAAGGGCGACAGGGCGGCACACTACAACTGTTTCGCACTGAGCAGCAGTATGAAAACGCCACGCGCGATATCGCGGTACTGAAAGAGGCCGGCGTGCCGTATCAACTTCTGGAGTCGGCGCGGCTGGCAGAAGTGGAGCCTGCGCTGGCGGAAGTGGCGCACAAGCTGACAGGCGGGCTGCGTTTACCCAATGACGAAACGGGGGATTGCCAGCTCTTCACCCAGCGGCTGGCCGAGATGGCGCAGCAGGCGGGCGTAGTCTTTCGCTACAACACGCCGGTGGACAAACTGCTCTACGAAGGTGAAAAGATTTATGGCGTCAAATGCGGCGATGAGGTGATCAAAGCCGACGCCTACGTAATGGCGTTTGGATCCTGGTCCACAGGGATGCTGAAAGGCATTGTCGATATTCCGGTCTACCCGCTAAAAGGCTATTCGCTCACCATTCCAGTCGCCGAGGACGACGGTGCACCGGTTTCGACTATTCTTGATGAAACCTACAAAATTGCCATTACCCGTTTTGATCAGCGCATCCGCGTGGGTGGCATGGCGGAGATTGTCGGCTTTAACACCGAACTGTTACAGCCGCGCCGTGAAACGCTGGAGATGGTAGTACGCGATCTTTTCCCGCGTGGCGGTCATGTGGAACAGGCGACGTTCTGGACCGGTTTACGTCCCATGACCCCGGACGGCACGCCAGTGGTCGGGCGCACGCCGTTTAAAAACCTGTGGCTTAACACCGGACACGGCACGCTGGGCTGGACCATGGCCTGCGGCTCCGGGCAGCTACTGAGCGATTTGATTTCCGGGCGCACCCCGGCGATCCCCTACGACGATCTTGGCGTCGCGCGTTACCGTCCCGGCTTTACGCCAGCACGCGCGCAGCAGATGCACGGTGTGCATCAATAATCAGGGCGAAAAAAAGGAGCCGTCATGTCTCGTCCCGTTCAGGCCTGTATCGACTTGCAGGCGTTGCGGCACAATTTGCAGGTAGTGCGCCAGGCCGCACCCACATCTCGCGTCTGGTCAGTGGTAAAAGCCAATGCCTACGGGCACGGTATCGACAGAGTCTGGCAGGCGCTTAGCGGCACCGATGGCTTTGCGATGCTCAATCTGGAAGAGGCGATTTTGCTGCGCGAGCGCGGCTGGAAAGGGCCGATTCTGATGCTCGAAGGCTTTTTTCACGCAGACGAACTTCCTCTGTTCGATCAATACCGGCTCACCACCAGCGTGCACAGCAACTGGCAGCTCAAAGTGCTGCAAAATGCCCGACTGCGTGCGCCGCTGGACATTTATCTGAAGGTCAACAGCGGGATGAACCGGCTCGGTTTTCTCCCCGATCGCGTGCATTCCGTCTGGCAGCAGTTGCGGGCAATGAACAACGTCGGGGATATGACGCTGATGTCGCACTTCGCGGTTGCCGAAAGGCCCGATGGCATAGACGATGCGATGAGGCGCATTGAGCAGGCGGCGGAGGGGCTGGCGTGTCCGCGCTCGTTGTCCAATTCTGCCGCCACGCTCTGGCACCCGGAAGCGCATTTCGACTGGGTACGCCCGGGCATCATCCTGTATGGCGCATCACCTTCCGGGCAATGGCACGACGTGGCGACCAGCGGTCTCAAACCGGTGATGACGCTGTGCAGTAAGATCATTGGTATTCAGACATTGCAGGCAGGCGACTGCGTGGGATACGGCGGGCGCTACCGGGCGGGCGGGGAACAGCGCATCGGTGTTGTCGCCTGTGGTTATGCGGACGGCTATCCGCGTCTCGCCCCGAACGGGACGCCGGTGCTGGTGGACGGCGTGCGCACGCAGACGGTCGGCACGGTTTCGATGGATATGCTGACGGTGGATTTAACGCCGTGTCCGCAGGCGGGCATTGGCGCGGCGGTGGAGCTTTGGGGCAACGACATCAAAATCGATGATGTCGCCGCCAGTGCAGGTACCGTGGGGTATGAAATGATGTGCGCGCTGGCACCGCGTGTGCCAGTAGTGACGGTGTAACGTTGTTTTGTAGACAGTTTTGTAGGCCGGGTAAGGCGAAGCCGCCACCCGGCGCGGGTTAACTACTCCGCGTCCTCTTCCCTCGGACGCACGCCCACTTTACGCACCGCGTTATCTTCTTTTTCCGCCACCGTCCAGATCATCCCGGCAAACTCAACCTGGTCGCCCACCACCGGGGCTGCGCCCAGAAGCTGCTGGACAATCTCACCCAACGTCTGCTGCTTATCGCGATATTCCGTTCCCTCTTCAAGCCCGTAAATCAGCGCCACATCGGCAAATTTGGCACTGGCTTCGAGAATAAAATCCCCGAAGAAGCGCTGATCCAGCGCCACCGGCGGCGACTGGCTAAACAGCTTACCCAGCGCCGGGAGATCGCGCTCACGGCCAATCACGCATAGCACATCGCCTTCGCGCAGGCGCGTGCTGCCGGTCGGGTGCAGCAGGGTGTTATCGCGAAACAGCGCCGCAATGCGCGTATCGGCAGGCATATGCAGATCCCGCAGCGCTGCGCCCACACACCATTTATCGTCGCTCAACTGATAGATAAACTGCTCCCACGGATTCTCAGGATGAATATCCAGCCCGACGCGGGATTCCGGCCAGCCTACCGGCGGCACCACGACTTTCGCTTTTTTGGCCGCCCACGACAGCGATGTGCCCTGAAGCAGGAGCGACACCAGCACCACGAAGAAGGCGACGTTAAAGAACAGCCGCGCGTTCTCAAGGCCCGCCATCATCGGGAACACCGCCAGAATGATCGGCACCGCACCGCGCAGGCCCACCCAACTGATGAAGATGCGCTCGCGCAGGTTAAACCCGCGAAACGGCAGTAAGCCGACAAACACCGACAGCGGACGGGCAAAGAAGATCATCCACGCCGAGAGGATCAGCGCCGGAATGGCAATCGGCAACAGATCCGATGGCGTCACCAGCAGACCGAGCACGAGGAACATGGCGATTTGCGCCAGCCACGCCAGGCCGTCAAAGTTTTGCTGAATGCTAAAGCGGTTGCGGATAGGGCGGTTACCCAGAAGAAATCCGCACAGGTAAACCGCCAGAATGCCGCTGCCTTCAAGGGCCGTAGTCAGCGCAAACACGAGGATCCCGCCGCTTAACGCCAACAGCGGGTAGAGTCCACCAGGCAGCGCGATGCGGTTGATCATCTGTTGCAGCAAATAGCCACCCGCCAGGCCCAGCACAATACCAAGGCCGAACTGCTGAACAATGTGCACCACAAACATCCAGCTCAGCCCGGTTTCGTGCTGCTGGATCATCTCAATCAGGGTGATGGTTAAAAACACCGCCATCGGGTCGTTGCTGCCGGATTCAATCTCCAGTGTCGATCCCACGCGCTCATTGAGCCCCTTACCGCCCAGCAGTGAGAACACCGCCGCCGCATCGGTAGAACCCACAATCGCACCAATCAGCAGCCCTTCCATCAGATTGAGGTGGAACAGCCACGCTGACATCAGCCCGGTCAGGCTTGAGGTGATGAGCACGCCAATGGTGGACAGCGACAGCGCCGGGCCTAAGGCGACGCGAAACGAGCTGGCCTGGGTGCGCATCCCGCCATCCAGCAGGATCACCGCCAGCGCCAGGTTACTCACCATGTAGGCGAAAGGGTAGTTATCGAAGGGAATACCGCCAACACCATCCACCCCCGCCAGCATGCCGATGGCGAGGAAAATCACAAGAATAGGGATACCGAGACGAGAGGAGAAAGAACTTAATAAGATGCTACAGGTTACCAGTACCGAACCCAGAATAAACAGACCGATTATCGCCTCTGCTTCCAATGTCGTATTTCTCCTTATTACGCCATGACTACCAGCTAAAAAGCCGCGTCCTGCCGTCGTTGACGGTCGCTGATATCGCTGAACACAGCATGACAAAACACTATCATATTAACGGCAGCAACAGCGGATTAATAAGGGCTGTGAATGGTTTTTTTATTCATGCAGCACAGAATGCCCGGTCAGGGTCAGCTGCGTGTGCGCGCCATCGTGGAATAACGTCGCCTGCGCGCCCAGCGGCAGGGTCACGGTTTGCGGCTCGTGACCAAACGCGAGGCCCGTAATCAGCGGGATGCCAATCTTCGTGCGCAGATAATCCGTCATCGATTGCAGCGTAAAGCCCGCGTCATAATCGTTCGGCGCGCTGTTGCTGAAGCTGCCGAAAATGACCGCGCGCTGGCGGGCTAAAATACCGGCGTGATGGAGCTGGAGCAGCATGCGCTCAACGCGGAACGGATGCTCGTTAATGTCTTCCAGCACCAGAATACCGTTCTCAATCGCCGGCATCCACGGCGTGCCGATAAGCGACACCAGCATCGCCAGATTCCCGCCCCACAGCGTGCCCTGTTCATGACAGCGTGGGCCATCTCCCGCCCACTCCACGCTAAAACGCGCGTTGCGCAGCGCCAGCCAGAAATGGTGCTGCGTGTACGCATCCAGGGTTTCGGCACCGAAATTGGCGGCAAGCATTGGCCCGCTGAATGTAATGACCTTGCCCGTTGCCAGCAAGGCGAGTTGAACGGCGGTAAAGTCGCTGTGACCGCAAATCAGCAAAGGATCGCGTAGCTGGCGTCGCGCCAGTCCGGCCCAGTCGACATCCGCCAGCAGGCGGCTGGCACCGTAGCCGCCGCGCACGGGCAGCACAATCGTGTTTGCGCCTTCAAGATCCACAAGCGTATTAAGATCGGCCAGCCGCTCACCGTCCGCGCCCGCGAAGCGCCGATCGCGGCGGGCGATCACCTCCTGATGGCGCACCTCGTGGCCCGCATCCAGCAGACGCTGCACGCCACGGGCGGCGGCTTGCTGATTCACACAGTAGCCCGAAGGCGCAATCAAATGAAACACAGACATGGCAAATCCTTGCTGACATCTAAAGCGAAACGTTTATCATGCAGCTTTCGCAAGTTGTTGTCATCCGCAGCAATGATTACCGGACATAAGGATGCCTGGCGTGAAACTCAGATGGTTTGCTTTTTTGATTGTGTTACTGGCGGGATGTAGCTCAAAACAGGATTACAAAAATCCAGCGTGGAACCCGGAAGTGCCGGTCAAGCGCGCAATGCAGTGGATGCCAATCAGCGAAAAAGCCGGTGCCGCATGGGGCGTCAGCCCGCGTCTGGTCACGGCGATCATCGCGGTTGAATCCGGCGGTAACCCGTCGCTGGTGAGCAAATCCAACGCCGTGGGTCTGATGCAGTTGAAAGCCTCCACCGCCGGGCGGGAAGTTTACCGTCATATGGGCTGGAGCGGCCAACCCTCCACCAGCGAGTTGAAAAATCCCGAGCGCAATATCTCCATGGGCACGGCCTATCTGAGCATTATGGAGCACGGCGTGCTGGCGGGTATTCAGGATCCGCAGGTGATGCAGTATGCGCTGGTGGTGTCCTATGTGAACGGGGCAGGCGCGCTGCTGCGCACCTTCTCATCGGATCGGAAAAAAGCCATCAAAGAGATCAATGAACTGGATGCGGATGAGTTCTTCAATCACGTGGTTGAAAACCACCCCGCACCCCAGGCTCCGCGCTATATCTGGAAAGTCCAGCAGGCGATGGATGCCATGTAAACCCGCTTAGCGCACTTTGTTAGCCCGCTCGTGCGCTTCACGCTCCAGCGAGAAGATAATTCGCTGGAGCTCGCGCTCTACCGCCGGGTTAACGTTCAGGAAGCGAAAGCTCAGTCGCGGTGTCGTCACCGTCTCATTCTTACCGTCCACCACCGTGCGAGAGCTGATCGAAATCAGCTGCGCGTCAAAATAGAACTGTCCCCATGCCGCCATGTCCAGCTCGATCTGCGTGAAGCGCTGGCCCTCTTTCAGACCCTCCGGCGCGTCGCCTTCAAGCAGGGCACCCATGCCGCCAAGCGACAGGTCAAACAGGCGGAAACGCAGCACGCTTTTGTCCGGCATTTTGGCTTTACAGAAATAGGCGGGATAGAGCGGGGCGCTGATGCGGAAGTATTCGCGGCGTTGAATAAACCACAGTTGGGCGGGCAACGGCATGATAAACGCGGGCAGCGCCTGATAGTCGCCGCTTTGCAGCTGCGATACGGTAAATTCGACTTTTGCCCCGTGAGTTTCGGCAGTGATGGCGATCTTTCCGGCGCGCTGAACCGCTTTGTTTTCGTAATCCTGGCTGCCGAAGTCAATGACCAGCGCCTCCGGATTTGCATCCAGGATCTTGCTGATAAACTGCCCACCGGCCCATGAAATACGCACGGGTACCTGGTATTTTTGCAGGTCGCGCAAGACACCCAATACCGCCAGAGGGGTTTGCTTTAAGAACTGCTCACTGTAATTACTCACGCCGAATGGCTCCTTAATAACGAATAGCCCACCGGGAAATTATCGGCAACGCCCTGGGAAACTTAAGTCGAACGGGTGAAAATTTTTTGCGAATTGGCTGAATTAAGTCTGTGACATCTAACCGCTTTTATGCCCATTGCCTATACTCAATTCACCTTGCAGAGATTTTGTTCTGCAACCAATCGCAAAAAGAGGACATAGCAAAATGGGCATTATTGCGTGGATTATCTTTGGTCTCATTGCCGGTGTAATCGCCAAACTTATCATGCCAGGCCGCGACGGAGGGGGATTTATTTTAACCTGTATCCTCGGTGTCATCGGTGCCGTTGTTGGGGGCTGGCTGGCAACCATGTTTGGTATCGGGGGGGATGTGACGGGCTTCAACCTGCACAGCTTCCTCGTCGCCGTCGTCGGCGCGATCGTGGTGCTGGCGATATTCCGCTTGCTGCGAAGGGGTTAGTCTGAGGGACAGGCCCGGTAGCCACAAAGGCTGCCGGGCTTTTTTTGTTAACGATTAAAAATCATATCCGACGGTGGCAATCACACTGCGCTCGGCACCGAAGTAGCAGTTCATGGTGCCGTAGCAGCCGGTGATGTACTCGCGATCGCCGAGGTTATTCGCATTAACCTGCACAAACGCGCCTTTTAACTGCGGCGACCATTCTCCCAGGTCTGCGCGCACGGAAGCGTTAAAAATAGTGGCTGACGGCAAACGGCTGGAGTTGGCGTCATCGGCCCACTGCTTGCCGACGTAGCGCACGCCCGCACCCGCGCTGATCCCGAAATCAAACTTGTAGTGCGCCCAGAAGGACGCCATCTGATCCGGCGTCAACTGCGGCATATTACCGCTGTTGCCGTCGAGGGAATCGCGGTACTTCAGGTTGTTCCAGGTATAGGCTGCGAGGGTGCTCAGACGTTCGGTCAACTGGTTACGCGCTTCGATCTCCACGCCCTGGGAGTGCACTTTACCCGCCGGTAAATAGGTTGCCGTCGCGATATTAATATCGCGCGTTGCCACATCTTTTTGCGTCAGATCGTACATCGCAATGGTGTACATATCCGAGGTGCCCGGCGGCTGGTATTTCAGACCCGCTTCATACTGCTCGGCGGTGGTGGGTTTCAGCAGTGTGCCATCGGCCCCCGGCAGGGACGCAGGCGTAATCGCCTGGCTGTAGCTCATGTAGGGCGACAGGCCATTTTCGAAGGCGTAGAGCAACGACGCGCGGCCGCTGACGTGATCGTCCTGACGACGGCTGGAGGTCGAGGAGGTGTCGCTCACCTGCTCAGAGACAATGCGGTCATAGCGCCCGGAAACGTCCAGATGCCAACGGTTCCACACCATCTCATCCTGTAAATAGACGCCGGTCTGGTAGTAGCGACGGTTGTTGTCATCGCTGTAGGTCACCACGTGACCGCTCTGTGCGGTGTAGCCGGTAAACGGGTTCAGCGAGGCCGCTGTACCCGCGCCGCTCCAGATATCATTGCGGTAGCGATGGTATTCGCCGCCGATGATCACCGTGTGCGCCACGTCACCGGTATTAAAGTCCGCCTGTACGCGGTTATCCGTTGACCATGCGTCCAGCGAACCCCGGTTGCCGCTGTACCCGCGCGCCAGCTCGTTGGTGTTTTCCACCCAGCCCTTTTGATAAACCTGGTCCAGCGAGACGTTCGCGTGCGTATAGCTGCCGCTGGAGTGAACCGACCAGACGTCGTTGAACTGGTGATCGAACTCGATGCTGTAAAGCTGCTCACGACGACGGTAGCCATCGCCGCGGTCGCCTTCGTTGGTGTCATTGCCGAGCTTGCGGCCGTTATGCGCAAAGCGTGCGCCGTCCATCGGCAGCGAGCCGTGGTAGCCGCCCGTCGGATCTTTTTGCAGATAGGCGCGTAGCAGCAGGCTGGTGTCAGAGTCCGGCTGCCAGAGCAGTGAAGGGGAGATGGCATAACGCTCTTCGCGCGTGTTGTCATACTGCGTGTCGCTGCTGCGGGTCATGCCGATAATGCGGAACGCCAGCTGATCGTTAATGGCATCAGTGTAATCAAATGCGCCGCCCTTGGTATTCTGCGTGCCGCCGCTGACGCGGAAATGGCCTTCGGATTTGAACTGCGGACGTTTGGAAGTCAGGTTGACCAGGCCGCCCGGCACGCTCTGTCCGTACAGCGCCGACGACGGGCCTTTGACCACGTCCACGCGCTCAATGAACCAGGGATCGATTTGCAGCACACTGTGGCTGCCACCGTCGCTCATCAGACGCATACCGTCGAGGAAGAGGTTATCGACGTCGCCGCCGTGGAAGCCACGCAGCGACATGGCGTCAAAGCGCGTTGCGCCGCCGCCAAAGCCCGAATAGACCCCCGGCGTGTAGGCCAGCGCCTGGGAAATGTTCACGGAACCCTGATCCTCCATCTGTTGACGGGTGACCACAGAAACGGACTGTCCGGTGGTGATCAACGGCTCATCGGTTTTGGTGGCACCGCGCGAAGTTTTCACCGTGTAACCTTCGGTGGGGGCCACGGCGGACTCAACCGGTGCTGCGGTCACCACCACGGTATCTTCGGCCAGAACCGCATGGGGAAGCGCTAACGCCAGCGCACAAAAAAGAGATGAACGTTTGAGAGGCAATATTCTTATCATTCCGGGATCCTGAAATCTGTCGCCACGCGCGCGCGCGTATGATCAGATATGAATGTGTTTCACAAAATGTAAACGGAATGCGAATTATTATTGTTACCGTTACCAGGATCAAGAGGGTAACACTGTGGGTATAGGGCCGAGGGTATCGTTGCAGAAAACCGCGCAACCACAGGCGAATCCCCGTCAGGCGGGGCGGGAGAAGGGATCCACGGCGGAAAATCGGCAAGGCGAGGGTTTACCTGCTACCAGAATTGGTAGCAGGTAAGATCGGTTTACTGAGCGACTTTCTGCTCAGCAGGGGCCGGTTGTGGCGCTGGAGCTTCGGATGCAGGCGTAGACGACGCAGACGACGCAGGTGCGGAGGCGGGCTGCGCTTTCGGCACGCTGTCACAGGGTTGCGCTTTCGGGCACACCAGATCCAGCATCATGAGCGTCACGCCGTTGCTCCAGCCAAAGCCGTCCTGCAACGGATACTCACCGCCGCCACCGCCTGTGCCGGTGGTGCTGACGTCATATTTCTCCACCAGTTTTTGCTCGCGGTCGTAGGTGTGCTGCACGTTGGTCAGGAAGCGCCAGGTGACTTCCATCGCTTCCTTCTCGTGGCCGTAATTATTCAGCCCGGCGGTCGCCACCCACTGAAGCGGTGCCCAGCCGTTCGGCGCATCCCATTGCTGACCGCTGTTGACCGTGGTGGTGGTCAGGCCGCCCGCTTTGATCAGTCGGGAATGGGTCGCCGCTGCTACTTTCGCCGCGCGATCTTTCGCCGCTGCGTTGACGTACAGCGGGAAGAGCGCCGCGGCGGTCAGCTGATTACGTATCTTTTTCGTTTTCAGATCGTAATCCGCATACCAGCCCTCTTTGTCGTTCCAGAGGTTGGCCTCCATCGCTTTTTGACGGGCGCTGGCGAGCGCTTCAAAGCGGCTGGCTTTGGCGCTGTCGCCGGCCGCCGTGCTGGCGCGGGCGATCATTTTTTCCATCTTGAACATCAGGGCGTTCAGATCAACCGGCACAATGCTGGTGGTGCGGATCGTTCCCAACTGGTTCGGATCGTCCATCCAGCGCGAACTGAAGTCCCAGCCGGATGCGGCGGCGGACCGCAAATCACGGTAGATGTCGGTGGCCGGGCGGTTAGGGTTGTTTTTGGCGGTGGTCACATCATCGAGCCAGGATTCCGGGCGCGGCGTGTCACGATCGTCCCAGTAGCGGTTAAGCACAGAACCGTCTTCGAGTTTCACCACGCGCTTGTTGGTTTGCCCGGCCTGTAAGGCATCGGCACCGTCCATCCAGTACTGGTACTCTTTTTCCATCTGCGGCAAATACTGCTTCAGCGCGTCATCACCGTCGTGCGTCGCCAGCAGTTCAACCATAAACGCAAAGAACGGCGGCTGCGAGCGGCTCAGGTAGTAGCTGCGGTTACCGTTAGGAATATGGCCCCAGGTATCGATTTCATAAGCGAAGTTCGCCGTCATGTCCTCGACCTTGTCCCAGTGATCGCTCTCGGCGAGGCCCAGCATGGTGAAATAGCTGTCCCAGTAATACACTTCGCGGAAGCGTCCACCCGGCACCACGTAGGACTTCGGTAGCGGCAGCAGCGAATCCCATTTTCCGGCTTTGTCGGTGGTGCGCGTCAGCACCGGCCAGAGATCGTCAATGTGCTGTCGCAGGCTCTGTCCGGCGGGGGGCACGTATTTTTTGCCTTCGCCCGGCAGCACAAAATTCACCTCAACAAAGTGGCGCAGATCAAAACCCGACTGGTTGCGCTGCATGCGGTAATCCGCCAGCACCATCAGCGGATCGCCTTTCGGCACGGCGTCGGCAAAGGTTTTTTGATCGGGGAAGAGTTTCGCGGTTTGCACATCGGCGAACAGCGGGCCGAGCAGGATATCCGGCGACTGCGGCTGGCCCTGACGTTGCGGCTCATCGGCCTGCGCGGACAGTGGCGAGAGCGTCAGTAGCGCGCCGGTGAGCGCAAGCTGCATGGCGAAAAACAACGTATGAGGGCGGCGCATAACAGGTCTTGTCATCAATTATTCTCCTTGAGCGGGTGAACAGCGAAGCCGCTGCAATCAACCTTGAGAAAACAGTAGACGAAGATCAGACACATCGCGTGGCGGATTTCCCGTTTTGCGCGCTTCCAGACAATTTACCGGCAAAAGCGTGACACCAGCCCCGGCCCTGGGGCTGCGTCATTGGCTTCTATCCCTGCGGATTGAGCAGCCAGGTGCCTGGCGCACCGACCGTCAGCGACTGCGTATGGGTCTGACTGCCGCTTTGCAGGGTAATGTCATATTTCCCCGCCGGAAGCTGCAAAAACCCATAACCGCTGGAGGCCGCCACCGCCTTTTGCGGCTTACCGTTGACCAGCAACTGGTCGGCATCGTTCATTTTGATGTACACGCGGGCAACGGGTCCACCTGCCGGTGCCGTCACCACGGGGGTACCCGTGACCACCGGGCTGGCGGTTGAGGCCGTGCTACCCGGCGCGGTGGACGGGGTCGCGCCAAACAAAAATGCCCCAACAATCACGCCGACCACCAGGCCCGCCGCAAGGGAGAGCGGTATTTTCAGGCGCGGCCACAGCGCGGTTGCCCGGCTGGCCGCTGGCTCTTCAACCGGTACCAGCATGGTGCCCGGCTTTTTCGCCCCGCTCAGCTCGCCCACCTCACCCAGCGGGATCTCAGCCAGCGCGGCGAATTCGGCGATGGACTGCGGACGTGCTTCCGGCTTCAGCGCCAGGGCTTTATCAATGGCCAGCAACAGGGCAGGTGAGTAGCCCGACGGGCCTTTTTCGCTAAGCGTGATGCAGTTGTCCAGAATACTGCGCGTGACGCTCGCCGGTGGGCAGGTGCCGGTGATCAGCGTGTAGAGCACCGCCCCCAGCGCATAGATATCCGTCCATGGGCCGATCTGGTTTTGCAGATCGTCGGTGTACTGCTCAAGGGGTGCGAAGCCCGGATGCAGCAGCGTTTTACTGATGTCGCTGGCCTCATCGCCCTGCTGGCGCGTCACGCCAAAGTTGAGCAGCAGTGGAATACCGTTGTCCTGGATCTGGATGCTTTTCAGCGACAAATCCCGGTGCACAAGGCCGTCAGCGTGCAGCGCCGCCAGCGCACCGCACACCATCGGCAGCATGCGGCGGATCCACGCTTCGTCGATCACCTCGGGCTGCTGCTGCTGCAACTCCGCCAGCGTAATGCCGCTGTAAAACAGCGTCACGGTGTAGGCGGTTTCGTTTTGCCGCCAAAAGCGCAGCACCTGCACCAGATTAGGATGGTTAAAATGGGCGAGCTGGCGGGCTTCCTGAATAAACACGTTCAGGCCCGCGCTGAACGCCGCCTGATCCTGCTTGCTGCGCAGGGTCAGCTGCATATCGTCATCGCGCACCGTCAGCGCGCGCGGCATGTATTCGCGGATGGCGACAGCGCGTTCGAGCAGGTGATCCCACGCCCGGTAAACAATGCCGCCCGGCGTGGTTTGGATCACATCCTGAATTTCAAATTCGTCAAAACGATAACCAGGCGGCAGCGCGTCGGCTATTGCGGGTGTGTAATCGTTATCTGTCATGGTGGTTCTCTGTTCGAAACGGACGAAGAGTCAGGATTATTTTTGCGTGCGCCACGCGCCGGCAGCCGGATCGCGTAACTGCGGATGCAAATTATCAATTAACAGCAGCGTCAGTGGGGTGTCTGGCGCAAGCCAGCCCGCCCACACTTTGCGGATGTCGTTTAACCGCGACTGCAAGCGCGTCTCATCCAGCGCCAAATCCCGGGATACCTCAACCGCCACCGTGCCGCTGGCCTTCCAGCCGTTGATCTCCGGGCTGTAAGGAATAATCAGCCAGCTCTGAGGGGCCTGCTCATTACTCACCACCATGCGCTCATTATTGACGCTGGTGATCAGCAGGCTGTCGGCGTTAACCGCGTCGCTCAGGCCGCTGACCGGGAAGCCGTGCACAAAGGTCATCACCATGCGTTTGTCGCCGTTGCTGCCGCTCTGCACGATTTCACTCCGGCCATTAAGCCAGCCGCCTTTCTCACACTTATCGGGCGATTTCGCCGGGATAAACAGCGCCGACGCCTGGGCATCGCCGCGCCAGAAGGTGCGCAGATGGCAGCCGTCCTGCAAGGTGAATTCCAGCCACGGCGTGCGGTCAGCGGGTGGGGAGGTCGTGGATGATGTGTCGTTGGTGTTGACCGGCTCCAGCGTTTGCGGGGCGATAACCAGCGCCCAGTCATTCTCTTTGCTGGCATCGCCATTGGCGAGCACGTGGTCCTGCGGATCCACTAATTGCCAGTTGATGTGCGTTAACTCGCTGCACTGGCTGGCGAGCAGGGTGCCCAGACGCGGCATAAAATTGCTGAGAATAAAGGGGTTCTTATCGCCGTTGGTGACGATCCGCAGCGGCAGGTCAGCGGCGCACCAGCTTTGGGGCGAATTATCCTTAATATCGTCTATCCAGACATCCAGCTTCTGAGAAGGGGATTGCACGACGCGATAATTCCCTGCCGACACGGTTGTGGATGCCAAAAGCAACGCCAAACCCGAGAGCCAGAGTTTCATAAAAATCCTTGTTAGCCTGAGTGAAAAATGAAGCCGGGGCCAGTCCGCACCCCGTCTTCCACTAAGATATGCATTTTAGTTCAGAATTATCTTATTTGGGGAAACGGCGTTGCGCACGCTCCCCGCGTGGATTTAATCGATAATCCAGGTACCGCTGTCGCCTTTCTGGCAGGCCTTGCTGCTGTCATCGACCGCGACGCAGGTGGTTTTTTTAGCGGCCCGTTTTGGGCGTGGGCGATCGCTTTTCAGCGCCTGCGCATAACGCTCGCTCACCACCATGGCGCGCTGCGGCACGTAGCCCAGCAGCTGCGGATTGTCGGCGGCGCTGATTGCCAGCCACGACTGCTCAACAAAGCCGAGCACCACATAGGTTTGCCCGGTCTCCAGTTGGCCGAGCACTTTGCCGCTGAAGTCCGGCTTGCTCAGAATGGAGCCAGGATAGAGCGCCCGGTACTCATCGTTCACCGGGTTAAATTCTTTCGGGGGGGCGACCACATAACGGTGAGTAAGGGTTACACCATTTACCTGGCTGGTCACGATCGTATCGTCGGTCATCTTCGGCGGTGGGGCTTTACAACCTACGGCTGTTGTGACCATTAAAAGGAGTAACAGACTTCGCAAATTCATCGTGACTTTCCCTGAAAAAGTGTTGAACCCTACCGCGTGGAATGCCGTTATATTTCACGACTTATTCACCACGCCGTGGAATGCGCCATGCCGCAAAGACATCTTGTGCTGGCGTGCCTGCCTAAACATAAGCTGCAATGCGATTAACATGGATTAGCATAATCATTATGATTTTACATTGACTGAATAACAATTCAATGGCGTTTAAAATCATATGCATCGTTGAAGCACCGCTAAAACCAATCATTAGCGGCTCTAACCAATCCCTTTGCTTATTTCCCGCGCACCAGGCTCATTCTTATCCCTGGCCGATCCAGGGGTAATGCTGCGCTTTTTTATGCCATTTATTGAGCGCCATTGTAGCCAAAATCCCGCCGGAATACGCACCTAAAATAGAGACTTTTCTTAGGATCTTTCGTCAGGCGTGCTTATGAGTTTCCTCAACCTGCACTAAATTGCGGCGTTGCCCCATTTTGGGTCGCCCTCATGCGCCTTTTGGTGAGCGCCGTGCCGCGCGGGCCGCGAAATCACAGAGATGTAAACCTGGCACAAGCCTTGCTTAAATCAAGCAGAAGGCAGCGCATCAGACAAATTATCTGTAAAAAATAGCGGGCTAGGGTTCCGGTTCACCGCAGGGTGAATGCTGGTCCGAGAGCTTGCGACCTCTGAGAGGTTACACGGCGGGACAAAAACCCGGGAGACAGCAGCACCAGATGGTGTCGCGCTGCTCCTTTTTTTGTGCCAACCAGAGGTTAAAAAATGAAGACATTTCCGTTGCTCCGCTCACTCGTATTGTCTCTCGTGATGCTGACGAGCCTGCCAACCTTTGCCGCCGTCAAAAAAGAATTTAACGTCTGCTGGACCATTTACGCGGGCTGGATGCCGTGGGGCACAATCGCGGGCGATAAAATCATCGACAAATGGGCGAACAAATACGGCATCAAAATCAACGTCGTACAGCTTAACGACTATATCGAATCCATTAACCAGTACACCGCAGGCCAGTTCGACGGCTGCACCATGACCAACATGGATGCGCTGACCATTCCGGCGGCGGGCGGCGTGGATACCACGGCGCTGATCCTTGGCAGCTACTCCGAAGGTAACGATGGCGTGGTGATGAAAGGTGAGGGCAAAAAGCTGACCGATCTGAAAGGGATGAAAATCTACCTGCCGGAGCTGTCGGTGTCTCATTACCTGCTGGTGCGGGGTCTGGAAAAAGCCGGACTGCAAGAGCGTGACGTCACGGTGGTCAACACCTCCGATGCCGACATTGTCTCTGCCTTCGCCACCCCAGCGGTGCAGGCCGCCGTCGCCTGGAACCCGCAGCTGTCGGCCATTAAAGCCACGCCCAACACTACCGAAGTGATCAGCTCCTCCGCCGTGCCGGGAGAGATCATCGACATGATGGTGGTCAACAGCGCCACGCTGAAAGACAACCCGGCGCTGGGCAAAGCGCTCACCGGGGCGTGGTATGAAATGATGGGGCTGATGAAAGCGCAGAACGCCGAGGCGCTCAACGCCATGGCCGCCGCCTCGGGTACCGATCTTGCTGGTTATAAAAAGCAACTGAGCACCACGCACCTGTTCTACACCCCGGCGGATAACCTCGCGTTCACCACCTCGGCGGAGCTGGCAAAAACCATGCAGCGCGTCGCACAGTTTTCGTTTGACAAAGGGCTTTTGGGCGAAGGCGCGCCGAGCGCCGACGTGGTGGGCATGGCGTTTCCGGGCAACGTGACCCAGGGCGATGCCGCGAACATCAAGCTGCGCTTTGATGACCGCTTCCTGAAAATGGCAGTGGCTGGCACGCTCTGAACCTGACTGACGGAGACCTCGCCATGCGACAAATCAACCGCCATCCGCCGCACGGTATGCGCATCATGCTGGTGCTGTTGCCTTTCGCCCTGTTGCTGGCGGCCTACTTTTTCGGCTCAGCCATGCGTCTGGAGGCGAACCCGCAGGACAAGCTGCTGCCGGGCCTCGACCAGATGCTGGCCGCGGTGGATCGGATGGCCTTCACGCCGGATAAACGCAGCGGCGACTATCTGTTCTGGATGGACTCGCTGGTGAGTCTCGCCCGCCTGCTCACCGGTTTAGCGATTGCTTCGCTGGTGGGGCTGTGCATCGGTATCACCGCCGGTGTCTTCCCGATGTGGCGCGCCTCGCTCTCCCCGCTGATGACCGTGCTGTCGATGATCCCGCCGCTGGCGATCCTGCCGGTGCTGTTCATTGTCTTTGGTCTTGATGAGCTGTCAAAAATCATACTGATCGTCATTGGCGTGACGCCAATGCTGGCGCGCGATCTGGAGCAGCGCGCACGGGAAATCCCATCGGAATTAATCATCAAAGCGCAAACGCTGGGGGCCAATAGCTGGAGCCTGGTGCTGCGCGTGGTGCTGCCGCAGTTGCTCTCCCGGTTGCTGATGTCGCTGCGTCTGCTGCTCGGGTCCGCCTGGCTGTTTTTGATCTCCGCCGAGGCCATTTCGTCCACCGCCGGGCTGGGCTACCGCATTTTCCTGGTGCGCCGCTACATGGCGATGGACGTCATCATTCCTTACGTGGTGTGGATCACCCTGCTGGCATGGCTGATGGACGTCGCCCTGCGCCAGTTACACCAGGCCTGTTTTCCCTGGGCGGAAGGAGGCAAAGCATGAGCTTTATCGAGATCAACAATATCTGGCAGGAATACGGCGACCATGTGGTGCTTGAGCGCCTGAATCTGCGCATTGCCGAAGGCGAGTTCTGCTCAATGGTCGGCGCGTCCGGCTGCGGCAAATCCACGTTTCTGCGTCTGCTGCTGGGTCAGGAAGCCCCCAGTCGCGGCAGCATTACCCTCGACGGCAAACCGCTTCGGGCGGAGCCGGACCGCAGCCGTGGCGTGGTGTTCCAGCGTTACTCGGTATTCCCGCACCTGAACGTGCTTGACAACGTCGCCATTGGCCTGGAGCTGCCCAATGCGCCGCTGATGGGGCGTCTGTTCGGCGCGCGCAAACGTGCCGCGCGCGAGCAGGCGGCGCAAATGCTGCACAAAGTGGGCCTCGGACACGCGCTGGAGAAATACCCGGCGCAGCTGTCAGGGGGCATGCAGCAGCGTTTAGCCATCGCCCAGGCCTTTATTATGCAGCCGCGCGTGCTGCTGCTCGATGAGCCCTTCGGCGCACTGGATCCGGGGATCCGCAAAGACATGCACGGCCTGCTGCTGCAACTGTGGAGCGAAACCCGCATGACGGTCTTTATGGTGACCCACGATCTCTCGGAAGGCTTCAACCTCGGCACCCGCCTGCTGGTGTTCGACAAAGTGCGGATCGATCCCCACGAACCTAACGCCTACGGGGCGCGCATTACCTACGACATTCCGCTTAACGAAGCGCGACTGGCGGAGGTGATGGCCGCCTCGACCCCGGCAAATGTTATCGCTATTAAGGAGTTTATCTGATGACGCCACAACTGCATTGCGCCACCCCGCTGCGTGAAGAGACCGTACCGGGCGGCGGACATACTTCGCTGGTGCTCAAGCGCGGGCAGATCCTGCGCCTGACCGACATCAATGGCGGGGCCAACGTCAGCATGATGATGCTTAACGCCCATGAAAAAAGTGAGCGCTTGAACCTGCCCGACACGCTCAAAGGCCAGCACACGGCGCGCCTCACTGCCGGTCACTGCTTTTATTCCGACATGGGCCGCGTACTGGCGGGCATCGTTGCCGACACCTGCGGCTGGCACGATCCCTTTGGCGGCGTGCTGAACGGCGCGGAAACCGCTGAAAAATACGGCGAGGGACGCTACCAGGCGCTGCGCAACGGCTACTACCGCAACGGCATGGACAACCTGTTAGTGGAGATGGGCAAGTGGGATTTGAACGTTGAAGATCTGCTGATGGTGGTCAATTTCTTCAGCAAGGTGACCGTCGATGCCGACGGCGCATTCAGCTTCCACCCTGGATTTTCCGCCGCGGGCAGCGTTGTCGAGCTGTACGCGCCAATTGATACGCTGATGGTGCTCACTACGTTACAACATCCTATGGATCCAGACCCGCACTACGCCCCGCAACCGATTCAGTTGAGCTGGTTTACCGCAAGCGATGAAGACGCCGCTGTTAACGCGCTGCTCTCGCGACCGGAAAATGGCCGCGCATTCACCAATACCCAGCTGTTTGCCCTGTAAGGAGCCGCGAGATGAACCTTGTTGAGAGTCATAAACACCCGGCTGAGGCGGTATTTCGCCATGTGATCCCGGCGGGCGAGCACTATCTGTTTGAGGTCAAAAAAGGCCAGACCCTGCGCCTGCTCGATCTTGAGGGCAAC
This sequence comes from uncultured Enterobacter sp., assembly GCA_963521185.1. Lineage (GTDB taxonomy): Bacteria > Pseudomonadota > Gammaproteobacteria > Enterobacterales > Enterobacteriaceae > Enterobacter_D. Next base: position 492,172 of record CAUQTV010000001.1, read on the forward strand.
CAGGCCATCGACACGCTGTTTTACAGCGCCGATAACCCGCGCGAGCGCTACGATCCCCAGCGCACACTGCGCCGTCAGGGCAACGCTTACCTCACCACCGGCAGCGTGCTGTGGTCGGGCCTCGGTAACCCGCTGGCGACCATTGTCGCGGATACCTGCGGCCGACACGACACGCTCGGCGGGGCCTGTGCACAGGAGAGCAACACCGTGCGCTACGCGCTGGATAAGCGCTACATGCACAGCTGCCGCGACAATTTCCTCTGCGCCTGCCTGCATGATGGCCGTCTGCACAAGCGTGACATCGGGGCCAACATCAACTTCTTTATGAACGTGCCGGTGACGCCGGAAGGCGGGCTGACCTTTGAAGACGGCATCTCCGCGCCGGGTAAGTACGTCGAACTGCGCGCAGAGTGCAACCTGATTGTGCTGATCTCCAACTGTCCACAGTTGAACAACCCGTGCAACGGCTGGAACCCAACGCCTGCGGAGGTGCTGGTATGGAACTGACGCGTTTACAAAAAGTACGCCGCGCGATCTACCGCCTGTTCGCCGTCCGTGCCAATCGGCTGATGCCCGGCAGCACGCCGCGCCCCTGATACGATCCTCCCCCTGGACGACCGGGCGGTGACACTTTTTCGGCGGGACGACCCGCCACGGTCTGGGTCTGATCCTTGTGGGTGAAAATATGCTGACGAAATTACTCATTGCCAACCGGGGCGCGATTGCCTGTCGTATTCTGCGCACACTGCGCGACATGAACCTGAGCGGTGTGGCGGTCTGGTCTGAAGCCGACGCCAGCAGCCTGCACATCCGCGAAGCCGACGAAGCCATTTGCCTCGGCGCGGGGGCTGCCGCGCAAACCTATTTACAGGTGGAGAAAATTCTCGCCGCCGCCAGGGAAAGCGGCGCGCAGGCTATTCATCCCGGCTATGGCTTTCTGTCGGAAAACGCCGCTTTTGCCGAAGCCTGTGAAGCCGCTGGCATAGCGTTTGTTGGCCCCACGCCGGAACAGCTGCGCGTCTTCGGTCTGAAGCATACCGCCCGCAAGCTTGCGAAAAAACACGGCGTACCGATGCTTGAAGGCACCGCGCTGCTGGCTGACTGCGAAGAAGCGTTAACCGCCGCGCAGCGCGTGGGCTACCCGGTGATGCTAAAAAGCACCGCCGGGGGCGGCGGCATCGGCATGCGTGTCTGTTACCGCGCCGCTGAACTGAGCGAGGCTTTCGACGCCGTGCAGCGCTTGGGGAAAAACAACTTTAGCGACGCCGGTGTCTTTATCGAAAAGTACATTGAGCGCGCGCGCCATCTCGAAGTGCAGATTTTCGGCGACGGGCAGGGCGAGGTCATCGCGCTGGGCGTGCGCGACTGCTCCGTGCAGCGTCGCAATCAAAAAGTGCTGGAAGAAACCCCCGCGCCTAACCTGCCTGAAGGCATGGCGCAGGCGCTGTGCCTGGCGGCCATCGCCCTTGGCAAAGCGGTCAATTACCGCAGCGCAGGCACCGTCGAGTTCGTCTATGACAGCGAGGCCGGGCAGTTTTATTTTCTTGAGGTAAATACCCGTTTGCAGGTGGAGCACGGCGTCACCGAGCAGGTGTGGGGCGTGGATCTGGTGCGCATGATGATTGAACTGGCGGCGGGCACGCTGGCACCGCTCAGTGAGATTGCCGCCGGGCTGACGCCGCAGGGGCATGCGGTACAGGCGCGCGTCTACGCTGAAGATCCGGGCCGTCAGTTTCAGCCGTCGCCAGGTTTGCTCACCGAAGTGGTATTTCCGGCGCAGGATCGCAAAATGCTGCGCATTGACACCTGGGTGGAATCCGGCTGCGAGGTCCCGCCGTTCTTCGACCCCATGCTGGCGAAGATCATCGCCTTTGCCGACACGCGAAGCGCCGCCATTGCCCGGCTGGATAGCGCCCTTGCCGACACCCGCCTGTACGGCGTGGAGACTAACCGCGACTATTTGCGCCAGATCCTCGGCTACGCCCCCTTTGCCAGCGGGCAGCCGTGGACGCGCTGCCTGGATAATTTGCGCTACCAGGCCAGCACTGTCGAGGTGCTGAGCGCAGGCACGCAAACCACGGTGCAGGACTTCCCCGGACGCATTGGCTACTGGGCGGTGGGCGTCCCGCCATCGGGACCGATGGACGATCGTGCGCAGCGCTTGGGCAACCGGCTGCTGGGCAATGCCGGGAACGACGCGGCGCTGGAGATCACCCTGAGCGGCCCGACGTTAAAATTCAATACCGACAGCGTGGCGGTCATTACCGGGGCAGAATTGCCGGTGACCCTCGACGGTGAACCGCAGGCGATGAACACCGTGTTTGCTATCCGCGCAGGGATGACGCTGCGCCTCGGCGAGGTCAGCGGGCAGGGTGTGCGCAGCTATCTGTGCCTGCGCGGCGGTTTTGCCGTGCCGGACTATCTCGGCAGTAAAAGCACCTTTACCCTTGGTCAGTTTGGCGGTCACGCCGGGCGCGCGCTGCAAACCGGCGATGTGCTGCACCTTACACCGTTAACCGCCACTCAGGTCGGGGCCGCCTTGCCCGACGCGCTGTGCACCACACTTGATGCCGTGCGTGAACTGCGGGTGATTTACGGTCCGCACGGCGCGCCGGAATATTTCACCCCGGCCTCCATCAGCACCTTTTTTGCCACCGAGTGGGAAGTGCATTTCAACTCCAGCCGCACCGGGGTGCGTCTGATTGGCCCGAAACCGGAATGGGCGCGCGAGAGCGGCGGCGACGCCGGACTGCATCCCTCCAATATTCACGATAACCCCTACGCCATCGGCGCGGTGGATTTTACCGGTGACATGCCGGTGATCTTAGGTCCCGACGGCCCCAGCCTCGGTGGGTTTGTCTGTCCGGTGACCATCATCGAGGCGGATCTCTGGCAGCTTGGGCAGCTCAAAGCGGGGGATAAACTGCGCTTTACGCCGGTGGATATTTCCACCGCGCGGCTGCTGGCGCAGGGGCGTGCACAAGAGTTGGCGTCATTACAGCCCGTCACCATCAACTGGCACCCGGAGCCGCTCAGCACCCCGGTGGTGATGGAAACCGGCGAAGCCGACAAACGCCTGGTGGCACGCCTTTCCGGCGACACGCATCTGCTGCTGGAGATTGGCGACGCTGAACTGGATCTGGTGCTGCGTTTTCGCGGTCATGCCTTAATGCAGGCGTTAGCGGCGCTGACGCTGCCTGGCGTTATCGACCTGACGCCGGGGATCCGCTCGCTGCAAATCCATTATCAGCCAGAAGCGATGCCGCTGGCGACGCTGCTGAGCCTTATCAAACGCGTCTGGCTGGAAGTGTGCCAGCGTGAAGATTTACAGGTACCGTCGCGTATTGTCTGGCTGCCGCTGTCATGGGACGATCCGGCGTGTCAGAAAGCCATCGACAAATACATGACCACCGTGCGCCGCGACGCGCCGTGGTGCCCGAGCAATCTGGAGTTTATCCGCCGCATCAACGATCTGGACAACGTTGATGAGGTGTACAAAACGGTGTTTGAAGCGAGCTATCTGGTGATGGGGCTGGGCGATGTTTATCTTGGTGCGCCCGTTGCCACGCCGCTCGATCCGCGCCACCGCATGGTGACCACCAAATATAACCCGGCGCGCACCTGGACGGCGGAAAACTCGGTGGGTATTGGCGGTGCCTATCTGTGCGTTTACGGAATGGAGGGGCCTGGCGGGTATCAGTTTGTCGGCCGGACGCTGCAAATGTGGAATCGCTACCATAAGGTCGCCGATTTTGACGGCAAGCCCTGGCTGTTACGCTTCTTCGATCAGATCCGTTTCTACCCGGTTAGCGCTGACGAACTGCTGGCGATTCGCCGCGATTTCCCGCTCGGACGCTACCCGCTGCGTATTGAGCACAGCACGCTGCGACTGGCGGAGTATCAGCAGTTTCTCAATGACGAAGCCAGCAGCATTGACGCCTGGCGCACGCATCAGCAGGCGGCGTTTAACGCCGAACGTGAACGCTGGATCGCCTCCGGGCAGGCGCATTTTGAAAGCCGGGACTGTGCGGCTGACGAGGGCGAAGAGGCATCGCTTTTGCCGCACCAGCGCCGCGTCGACAGCCCCATTTCCGGCAATCTGTGGCAGGTCAGCGTCGAACCCGGCGCACGAGTGCAAGAAGGTGACGTGCTGGTGATCCTCGAATCCATGAAAATGGAGATCCCGTTGCTGGCAAGCGCTGACGGCGTGGTCGCCCAGGTGCGCGTCCAGCCCGGCTCCTCGGTGCGTGCCGGTCAATGCGTGGTGGTGATTGAGGAAGAAAAAAACCATTAAGAGCCTGAATGACGACGGGTGCAGATTGGCCCGTCGGTCATTCCTTTATTTTATCTGTTCCACTCCCTCATACTCCTGTTTTCCATAAGAATTTCCTGATCACTCTGCCCATTCCGTTTCGTCAGGCGTAGGATAGTCGTTAACGCAACCTACGTCCGGCTAACAGGAAGGGCAACTCATGACAAACACGCAGGCAACACTTTCACGGGAAGGGCAGGACGCCGTCTCACTGGATCTCGTCACCGGTACGCTGGGACGCACCGGGGTAGACATCACCCCGTTTGAGCAGGACGATTTATGCAGCTTCGATCCGGGCTTTAGCAATACGGCGGGCTGTAAATCGGCGATTTCGTACATTGATACCGAAAAAAGCCTGCTGCTGCACCGTGGCTTCCCGGTGGATCAACTGGCGCAGCAGTGCGACTTCCTGGAAGTGGGTTACATTTTGCTGCACGGCGACGCGCCGACCGACAGCGAATATGCCGCGTTTCGTGAATCGATCACCCGCCACACGATGATCAACGAACAGATGGCGCGCATGAGCAGCGGTTTTCGTCGTGACTCCCATCCGATGGCGCTGATGTGTGCGCTGGTGGGCGCACTGGCGGCGTTCTATCACGACGTGCTGGACGTTGATAATCCGGCACACCGCGAGCTGGCGGCCACGCGTCTGCTGTCAAAAATGCCAACGCTGGCGGCGATGAGCTACAAATACGCCATTGAACAACCGGCCAACCACCCGCGCAATTCACTCTCCTACGCCGGGAATTTCCTGCATATGCTGTTTTCTGTTCCGGCCGAGCCGTACGTGGTCAATCCGGTGATTGAAAACGCCATGAACCAGATCCTCGTGCTGCACGCCGATCACGGTCAGTGTGCCTCCACCACGACCGTACGCGCCGCCGGATCGTCGGGGGCTAACCCGTTTGCCTGCATTGCCGCCGGGCTGGCGTCGCTATGGGGGCCAATGCACGGCGGGGCGAATGAAGCCTGTATGCGCATGCTTGAAGAGATCCAGACCGTGGACCAGGTGCCGGCCTTCTTAAGCCGCGCAAAAGCGGATCCGGAAGCTTTCCGCCGCCTCGGTTTTGGCAACGCCCGCTACCGCAACGTTGACCCGCGTGCGGCAATCCTGCGCGAAACCTGCCATCAGGTCCTGAACGAGCTGGGCATGGCCGACACCTTGTTGCAGGTCGCCATGGCGCTGGAAAACGTCGCGCTGAACGACCCGTGGTGCATCCAAAATGGCCTCACTCCCAACGTTGATTTTTACACCGCCGTTATTCTCAAAGCGATGGGATTACCGTCGTCCATGTTTGTCGTGGTGACCGCCGTAGGCCGTACCGTCGGCTGGATCGCCCACTGGAATGAGATGCACAGCGAGCCGTTAAAAATCTACCGTCCGCGCCAGATTTATACCGGTGAAGCGCCGCGCCAGTATGTTTCTCGCCGCAAACATTCAGCGGCGTGTTAATCACGTCAGGACCCACCGGGGAGAGATAAGATTTCGTTATGGTTATGTGAACAAAATGCGTTCATTTAGTGATCAAGTTATCGCTCTCCGCGCCGATATATGATGTGAAGGAGAGAGTTGCACAGGCTGTGCCGGGCGTTTGAACGTTATTCCGGGGAGAGCAGTAATGGCAACATCATTAGACACATCATATGAAAAGAAGCAGTTAAGTACCCGCGCACAAATGTTGCTGACCGGGGCGCTGACCATTGCGCTGGGATTTGCGGTCACCATTGGTGTGCTGAGCTGGCAATCGGGCCACGAGCAAAAATCACTGGCGGATAAGTATCTGCAACAAATCGCGCAAACGAATGCGTTGAAGGTCCAGCACGAGCTGAGCTATGCGCGCGACGTGGCGCGAAACCTCGGCCACAACCTGATTGCCCTGCCCGCCGCAGGGACGCCAAACCGCGCGATTGTCGATAAAATGGCGGAGTACACGCTGCGGGCCAACCCGGAGTATCTGTCGATTTCGGTCATCTTCGAGGAGAACGCGCTCGATGGACGCGACGCCGAATTCGCCAGCCAGCCGGGTCAGGCTCCCGGCGGGCGCTACGCCTGGTTTGTGGATAAAGACAGTTCCGGTAATTACAACATGCATCCGCTGACCAGCTATTTAACGCCGGGTCAGGGGGACTACTATTTACTGCCGCAAAAATCCCAGAAAGACACCGTAACCGAGCCGTATAACTACGCTTACAACGGCGTCGATACACTGCTAACCTCCGTGGCCGCGCCGATCGTTGAGCAGGGCAAACTGTGGGGCGTGGTGACGTCGGACATTTCGCTGGCCTCGCTTCAGCAAAAGATTGAACAGATCAAACCCTGGGAGGGCGCAGGCTATGCGGTGCTGCTCTCCAGCGCGGGTAAAATCGTCGCCTACCCGGATAAATCCCTGACCAGCAAGGCCTGGTCTGAGCCGGTCAGCACTCTGAGCAGCAACGTCACACAGCGCCACGATCCGATTCTGGGGGAAGACGCGCTGGTGACCTGGCAGCCGATCACCATTGGCAACAGCGATCAGCACTGGTCCCTGGGCATTGTGGCCCCGGTCAGCCTGGTGATGGCGGCAGCCAACCGCCAGTTAACCTACGCGCTGGTGCTGATGGTTGTCAGCATCCTGTTGGTATGCGCGCTGCTCGGCGTTGTTTTTAGCCGCAAAGTGCTCAAGCCGCTGGGTGGCGAGCCGCGCCGTGCCGCGCAAATCGCGCTGGCGGTGGCCGACGGGCAGTTAGGCAACGCCATTACCGTCCAGCCCAACGATCGCAGTAGCCTGTTCTATGCGCTGGACACCATGCAAAGCCAGCTGCGCAATATCGTCGGGCAGATTAAAGACGCCAGTACCTCCGTGCGTCAGGGGGCGGAAGAGATTGCCAGCGGCAACCTCAACCTGGCCTCCAGAACCGAGCAGCAGGCGGCAGCGCTTGAACAAACCGCCGCCAGCATGGAGCAGATCACCGCCACCGTGAAGCACAACGCCAGCAACGCCCACCAGGCAACGGCGCTTACCGAGAACGCAACGCAAATTGCCAGCCGGGGTGAGCAACTGGTCGGCCAGGTGGTGGAGAACATGGCGCAGATCGACGAAAGTTCCCGCAAGATCGGCGACATCACCACCATGATCAACAGCATTGCTTTCCAGACCAATATCCTGGCGCTTAACGCCGCCGTGGAAGCGGCCCGTGCCGGTGAGCAGGGGCGGGGCTTCGCCGTGGTGGCAACCGAAGTGCGTAACCTCGCACAGCGCAGCGCCAGCGCGGTTAAAGAGATCTCCTCGCTGATTGAAGAGTCTACCCAGCGGGTCGAAAACGGCGTACAGCTGGTGCAAAACGCCGGGAAAACCATGCAGGAGATGACCCAGGCGGTGAACTCGGTGCAAAGCATTATTGGCGAAATCGTCAACGCTTCCGAAGAGCAGTCGCGCGGCATTAGCCAGGTAACGATCGCGGTGAATGAAATGGATGGCGTGACCCAACAAAACGCCGCGCTGGTGCAACAGATGTCCGCCGCCGCCAGCTCGCTGGAAGATCAGGCCGCGCAGCTTGCGCAGACGGTCGAGCAGTTCCGCTTTAACGCGTAGTGCATACCGTTTTCCCCTCTTTTGTAGAAGAGGGGAAAACGTCTCTCATTTGCAGACGATAATATTTTCGCGCAATTTACCCATTCGCATATTGGCCCGGCACCCGTATCACTTAATTATATGCACCCGTCACTCTTACCACGCATTCGCGTGGTTTTTTATTTATATCCGCATGCCGTATGGTAAAACAAAATGACTCCTGTTAACGTCACCTGGCGCTCGGTTTATATTATTTACTCGCCCATAGAAGGTGATTCAATAATGATAAATACGACGAAAGTATGAGATTTAATTATTATCTCATGCGAGCGTCAGTCTGGCGTGATGATTTATTTTCCGTCATATTGCGGCAATAAATTAATGAAATGCTCAAATTCTGGCATAAGGATATAAGGACAGCTATGTTCAGCATTCGTCGCGGTGCCAATTCTATAAAACGTTTTAGTTCCGGTACTTGCTTATTTACTGTAAGCATAATGTTTCCTGCTTTTGCCTATAGCGCTACGCCAACTTACGATGATCTGATTATTCAGGCGCGTGACGGTGACCGCGAGCCATTACTTCAGTTTTTACAGGTTCAGGAAAAACAGACGCCGCTCACCCCCGGCCAGGTGGCCGACTGGCTTCAGGTTTCGGCCTGGGCGGATAACGATGCGCAAACGCTGGCGGTGTGGCAGCGCTATCGTGACAGCATGGCGATCCCCGCGCGCGGACAAATCGCTGTGGCACGCGCCCTGCGCAACCAGAAAAAATGGAATGAATCGTTGGCGGTGTGGGAAAACGTGCTGCGCGAAGAACCGAACGACACCGACGCGCGCACCGGCTGGATCATGACGCTGGCCGATGCCAGGCGTAACGAACAGGCCGTGTCCGAAGCCCGCCTGTGGGCGGAGCGCGAGCCGGGACCGGATCGCGAAGCGCTGCTGGCCTACGCCTACAACGCGCAGGGTAAAAACTGGGATGCCCTGCTGGCCGCCAGCCAGGCGGAAGAGTTAGATCCGCAGAACAAGAGCGTAAAACCGACGCTGCTCGCGGCCATGGCCGCCAACCAACTGTCTGGCCCGGCGGTGGCCATGACCGCCACCGATCCGCAGCCGGATGCGCTCAAGCGCAGGCTACAGCTGGACGAGGCGGCGCAAACCGTTCGCGCTTCTTTCACCCCCACGCGCAACGATGACGAGCGTTTCCTGGTAGCGGATAAAGCGCTGGCGCAGTACGGCGGACTGATCGCCGCATGGAAAGACACCCCCAGTGCGCAGAACGACGTGCGCCGCGCGCGCATCGACCGGCTTGGGGCGCTGGTGGTGCGTCATCGTACCGCCGACGCCATCAGCGAATATGAATCCCTGAGCGCCGACGGGCAGCCGGTACCGGACTACGCCAAACGCTGGGTCGCCTCGGCGTATTTGTCGGAAAGGCAGCCCGAAAAAGCGGAAGAGATGCTGGAGGCGATCTATTTCCCGCGCGGTCCGCTGCCGGTGTCGCCGCTGACGATGGACGATCAGCAGGATCTGTTTTACGCCCGCCTCGACAACGATCACCTCGATGAGGCCAAAGATCAGGTCGATATGCTTGCCAAAGAGAGTCCCTATTTGCGCAGCGTCTATGGCTCGCCTACGCCGCAGCCGAACGACAGCTGGCTGCTTGCCCAGCAGATGCAAACGGAATATGAAATTGCCAGTAACGATCTGCCCGCCGCCGAAACGCATGCCGAAAAGCTGGCGCGTACCGGGTCGGGGAACCAGGCGTTGCGCATCACTTACGCCTCGGTACTGCTGGCACGCGGGCTGCCGCGCGAAGCCGAACGTGAGTTAAAACTCGCCGAAGTGATCGAACCGAGCAACCTGGTGCTGGAGCGTCAGCAGGCCTACAACGCCCTCGAATTGCAGGAGTGGCGGCAGGCGAAGGAGTTGACCGACGACGTCGCCGCGCGCAGCCCGGAGGATTTCGGCACCCGGCGATTACAGCGCCTGATGGACGTTCATAACAAAGCCGAGCTGCGGATCAGCGGAACCCAGGGCATCACCTCCGACAGCCCGATCAGCGGTAAGCACGATTTCACCCTTAACTCGGCGATTTATTCACCGCCGATCAACGAAAACTGGCGGCTGTTTACCGGCTTCAATTTTGCCACCGGTGAGTTTGAAGAGGGTAAAGGTATCAGCCGGGATCTCGGTGCCGGTGCGGAGTGGACCGCGCGGGATTACTGGGCGGAAATGGAAGTGTCCGGGCGAAGCTACGGCGACGGGCAGAAGATTGGCGGGCGGCTCTCGGGCTGGCACGACTTTAACGACAACTGGCGGCTGGGCGGCTCCGCTGAGCGGCTGTCACGCAACACGCCGCTGCGCGCGCTGCGTAACGGTGTTTACGCCAACGGCGGCGATCTCTACCTGCGCTGGCGTAAAAATGAACGCCGCGAGTATTCACTCTCCTTTGCGGCTGCGCATTACTCCGACGGTAACGATCGCATCGAGTATGGCCTGAGTGGCCAGGAGCGCTTATGGACCACGCCGCGCTTTACCCTCGATTTTACCCCCGGTATCAGCGGCAGCACCAATACCAAAGAGAACGTGCCCTATTACAACCCCAAACGTGATCTTTCCGTCGTGCCTGGCCTTAGCGCCGAGCATGTGATCGCGCGGCATTACGACACCGTGTGGAAGCAGCAGATCGTCGCGGGGGCCGGGGCTTACTGGCAAAAAGGCTACAGCAGCGGGGCGATCACCCAGATTGGCTACGGCCAGCGAATTCAATGGAACAACGTGGTGGATGCGGGGGTGATGGTCTCCTGGGACAAACGCCCCTACGACGGTAAGCGAGAGCGCAACATTGGGCTCGCTTTTGATCTGAATGTCAGGTTTTAAGGACTCTTCATGTTTAAACGATGGCTGCGCGCCGGAATATTACTCGCTGGATGGATGCTGGTCACCGCGTGCGGGAGTGCCGAAACACCTCGCTATGTTTCACCTGCCGACCGGGTCCCGCTCAACGCGGATCACGCCTGGACGAAAAACAGTTTTCTGGTGCTGGCGTACCACGATGTGGAGGATGGTGCGGCAGATCAGCGCTATCTCTCGGTGCGCACCAGCGCGCTCAATGACCAGTTCGCATGGCTGCGCGACAACGGCTATCACCCGGTGAGCGTTCAGCAGGTGCTGGATGCGCATAGCGGGAAGAGCACGCTGCCGGAAAAAGCGGTGCTGTTGAGTTTTGATGACGGCTACAGCAGTTTCTATACGCGGGTCTGGCCGATGCTGAAACAGTATCGCTACCCTGCGCTGTGGGCACCGGTCGGCAGTTGGGTCGATGCCCCGGCCGGTACGCCGGTGGACTTTGGCGGCCTGAAAACGCCCCGCGACAAGTTTGCCACCTGGGAGATGGTGCGCAAAGTCAGCCAGTCCGGACTGGTCGAGGTGGGCGCGCATACCTGGGCGTCGCACTACGGCATCACCGCCAACCCGCAGGGCAGCAAGGAACCGGCGGTGGCGAACCGGCTCTTTGATACCAAAACCGGGCAGTACGAAACCGAAGAGCAGTACAACAGTCGGATTAACGCCGATCTGGCACGCATCACGCAGAAAATCACCGAGGTCACCGGTAAAGCCCCGCGCACCTGGGTCTGGCCCTACGGCGCGGCAAACGGCACCACACTGACCCTTGCCCGCCAGCACGGCTACCAGATGGCGTTCACCTTAAACCAGGGCCTCGCCAACGCCGGGAATCTTGACGATATTCCGCGCGTGCTGATCACCAACAACCCGTCACTGCGCACCTTTGCCAGCCAGGTGGCGCAGGTGCGTGAAGCCCAAACCATGCGCGTTATGCATATCGATCTGGATTATGTCTACGACGCCGATCCGGTGCAGCAGCGCAAAAACATCGATGAGCTGATCCAGCGCGTCTACGACATGCGCATCTCGCATGTGTTTTTACAGGCGTTCGCCGACCCGAAAGGTGACGGCAACATCCGCGAGCTCTATTTCAAGAACCGCTGGCTGCCGATGCGGGCCGATCTGTTTAACTTCGTCGCCTGGCAGCTACAAACCCGCGCCGGGGTGGATGTTTACGCATGGATGCCGGTGCTGGCCTTCGATCTTGACGCGTCGATCCCGCGCGTGACAGCCTGGTCGCCCAAAACGGGACGCGCGGCGGTCGATCGCGAACACTATCAGCGCCTGTCGCCCTGGAATCCGGTCGCCCGTCAGCGCATCACCGAGATTTATGAGGATCTCGCGCGCCACGCCAGCTTCCACGGCATTTTGTATCACGACGACGCTTTCCTGACGGACTTTGAAGATGCCTCACCGGATGCGATCGCCGCTTACCGCGCGGCCGGGTTCTCAGGCGATATTGCGCAAATCCGTGCCAACCCGCAGCAGATGGAGCGCTGGACGCGCTTCAAAAGCCGGGCGCTAATCGACTTCACGCAACAGCTGACAAAAGCGGTGCGCGCAGTACGTGGGCCGCAGGTGAAAACCGCGCGCAACATTTACGCCATGCCGGTGCTGGATCCCAAAAGCGAAGCGTGGTTTGCGCAAAACCTGAATGATTTCCTCGGCACCTACGACTGGACCGCACCCATGGCGATGCCGCTGATGGAAAACGTCCCGCCGGAGGAGGCCGATGCCTGGCTGGACAGACTGGTTAATCGCGTCGCGTTGCACCCGGGCGCGCTGGAAAATACGGTCTTTGAACTGCAAGCGCGTGACTGGCGCGAAGGTACCGGACAGGACGAAATCAGCGGCGAACAGCTTGCCGGTTGGATGCGCCAGCTTAAGCTCAGCGGCGCGAAAAACTTCGGTTACTACCCGGACGATTTCCTCAACGATCAACCCAGGATGGCGGATATTCGCTCCGTCTTCTCCGCTTATTGGTATCCACAAAAATGACCGATCGCATCGTCGCGTTTCTGATCCTTTGCCTGATGTTCAGCTTTCCGCTTGGCGTGGCAGTGATATTCACCGGTGAAGTGATCCTCAATTTTGTCTTCTTCTGGCCGCTGTTCATGTCGGCGCTATGGATAAGCGGGGGGCTTTATTTCTGGTTTTATCGCGAGCGCCACTGGCCGTGGGGAGAGGGCACGCCTGCCCCGGAACTGGAAGGCAATCCGCTGATTTCCATTCTGATCCCCTGCTATAACGAAGGGCTGAACGCGCGGGAGACCATCGAAGCGGCGCTGGCGCAGCGCTATGAAAATATTGAAGTTATCGCCATCAACGATGGCTCAAAAGACAACACCAATGAGGTGCTGGACAGCCTGGCTGCGCAATACGAAAAGCTGCGGGTCATTCATCTGGCGGAAAACCAGGGCAAAGCGGTGGCGCTCCAGGCGGGCGCGGCGGCGGCGCGCAGTGATTTTCTGGTCTGTATCGACGGGGATGCGCTACTGGACAAGGACGCCGCCGCCTGGCTGGTGACGCCGCTGTTGAACCATCCTCGCGTGGGTGCAGTGACCGGCAACCCGCGTATTCGCACCCGCTCTACGCTCATTGGGCGCGTGCAGGTCGGTGAGTTCTCATCGATCATCGGGCTGATTAAACGTACCCAGCGCGTCTACGGCCAGGTGTTTACCGTGTCGGGCGTGATCGCGGCGTTTCGCCGTCGCGCGCTGGCGGAAGTGGGCTACTGGAGCCCGGATATGATCACCGAAGATATTGATATTAGCTGGAAGCTACAGCTGCGGCACTGGTCGGTCTTTTTCGAACCGCGCGCGCTGTGTTGGATCCTGATGCCCGAGACCTTAAAAGGGCTGTGGAAGCAGCGGTTACGCTGGGCGCAGGGCGGTGCCGAAGTCTTTATCGTTAACATGCGTCGCCTGTGGGCGTGGGAATTTCGTCGCATGTGGCCGTTATTCCTGGAGTTTTGTCTGTCCACCGTCTGGGCGTTTGCCTATGCGGTTTGTATCCTGCTCTACCTCATTGGGCTGCTGTTTCCGATGCCTGATTCCTTATACGTTCAACATCTTTTCCCACCGGCTTTTACCGGGCTGATGCTCGGCGTGGTCTGTCTGCTGCAATTTATGGTCAGCCTGCTCATTGAGCGGCGCTATGAGAAAGGCATAGCGGCGTCGCTCTTCTGGATAATCTGGTTTCCGGTGGTGTACTGGATGTTAAGCCTGTTCACAACGCTGGTGGCTTTCCCAAAGGTCATGCTGAAGCGCAAGCGCAGCAGGGCGCGTTGGGTGAGTCCCGATCGCGGTATTGGGAGAATTGATCCATGAACCAACCTCTGATCTTCACAGAACAACGGGTATTTCCGCGCGCGCTGGACGCGGTGCTGACCGCCATTGCCTGGATAGGTTTTTCGTATCTGATCTACGCCGGGCTGATTGCCGCCATCGCGCACTCACCCTACATGGGCATCCGGCCGTTTTTTACCACCCTGAACACGGTAACGTTTTACCTGGTGGTGGCCGCCATTAATGGACTGGTACTGATTGGCTGGGCGAAATATAACCAGCTGCGCTTTCGCATCGAACGGCGTAAACGTCGCCCTGGGCTGGAAAAACATGAACTGGCCGCAAGCTTTGCCATCACCCCGGAACTGGCGCTGGAGATGAGCAAAGGCCGCGTATTTACGCTGGCGCACTACGACACCGGGGCCATTGACCGCATCTGGCTGGCGAAAATGCTGGCGGAGGAGTAAACAGTGCGCGCGGTAGCGCCTGGCTGGGCTACCGCGCATATTCAGGCTCAGGCTGTCAGCCAGGCCCTGATTTCGTCTTCCAGCTCCTGCTGCAAACCGTCCGGTGCGAGGATTTTGAGGTGTGGGATCCAGTACTGCACAATCGGTAAGATCTCTTTTTTGTGCGAGATTTGTGAGGTGAGGATCAGACCGCCATCGGGCAACTGCTCTTTGATCCCTTGATCGCTCAGCAACTGGCGACGTAAAAAATACTCCGCCACCTCTGACGAGACCTTCAACACCACTTCGAATTTTTCGTTATTACCCCACACGCTCTCTTCCTGACGAATGCTCTGCAACAGCGCCGGATCGTGCGTAAAGGTGTCGAAGGTGCAATTCAGCGCAACGATTTTCGTCAGCGTGAAGTTTTTCATCCGTCCGTCGTGCCACGCGGCGAGATACCATACGCCGTTATAGTTGATGAGCTTATACGGCTCGGCGGCGTAACTGCGCTCGCCGTCGCCGCGCTTATAGCGAAAGGTGATGCGCCGTGACTCATCAATCGCCCCCTGTAAGCGGGTGAAGTTTTCACTCTGCCGACTGTCAGAAAGATATTTATGGCCGTGCACCAGAAAGTTGGTCTGCGCGGACGGAGAGGCAATGGCCCCCAAAATCGACTTATTAAAGGTCGGGAAAAGCCCTTTCACGCCCGCCAGCTTCGAGAAAATCTCAATGCTGCCGCTGTCAAAACGCCCCAGCAGTTCCGGTGACAGCGAATAGCCGCCGGTCTGTTCATCGCGGTGTAGCGCCAGATCGGTCAGTCGGTCCTCAAGATCGCGGCGGATGGTCCGCTGATTAACGCCGTACTCCTCGGCGAGCTTATCCATATACAGCGTTTGACCGTTATTCAACCGTAAAAGAATATCCGCCAGTCGTGACGCCAGCAGTTGATTGCGATGACCCATTTTTTCGTGTTTTCCTTGATCCCTGAACGCTATGCAGGCTGTCGCGAAAGCGCATCTCACGACAAACTGACCCTAACGTATTATCGGCAATGGCTTTATTCTTTCTTTATTAACGGCAGCGCCAGAAAAACCTTAAGTTAAAAAAGGCTTTTCATCGGCACGCGTGTGGCAGGAGTAAAGGGGTTTAGCGCGCCCGTTTCTCCCGGCGGCGATAGAGGGTGCTGCGAGAGATGCCGAGATTTTTAGCGGCCAGACTCATATTGCCCTGTGCGGCACGAATGGCGCTTTCTTCATTCATGGGCGCACCAGGGGCCGGATGGGGGCGGGGCAGACTGCTGTCGGCGGGTAAATCCACAAGCGTGATGCACTCGCCGTCGTTGGCCAGCGCCATCAGCACGCGGAGCTGGCTCACTAACTGGCGTACATTGCCCGGCCAGGGGCGGCGGGCAAGCTCGCTGACCACCTCGTCACTGAGCGTCAGGCGGCGGTTCACCGCCCCCAGTTCGTGCCACAGCTGGCGGATAAAGGCGTCTAACTGCGTCCATTCGCGCAGCGGCGGAATTCGCAGATGGAATTCCTGAATGCGGTAGAGCAGATCTTCACGAAACGCGCCGTCCTGCACGCGCGCCGCCAGATCCTGGTGCGTGGCGCAGATCAGGGCAAAATTGACGTCGCTGGCGGTGTTCGATCCCAGCGGCGTGACTTTTTTCTCCTGCAACACGCGCAGCAGCCGGGTTTGCAGCGACGGCGGCATGTCGCCAATCTCATCAAGAAACAGCACGCCGCCGTGGGCCTCGCGCAGTTTGCCGATATAGCCTTTCGGGTTCGCGCCGGTAAACGCGCCGGGCGCATAGCCGAACAGTTCCGACTCAATCAGATTTTCCGGCAGCGCCGCGCAGTTGATGGCGACAAACGGGCCGTTACGCCACTGGCTACAGGCGTGCAGCTCCCGGCTCATATACTCTTTGCCACAGCCGGTTTCCCCGGTCACGCACAGGGCAATGCCGGCGTTGACGATGCGCAGCGCTTTCTCTTTTTCCGGGCCAGGTATTTCCTGCCGGGGCGCAATACCTCGCCCGCTGAAACGGCGCGTGGGCGGCGTCTGGCGCAGGAAGTAGCGGCGCTGGTTTTTGGCCTTCAGGGCCGAGGTGCCACCGCGCAGATCGAGATCCGGAAACAGCGCGGCAAGGTTTGTCGCACCGAGGTGTCCCGCCGTGAGACAGAATTCATCCATTGCCAGTTTGTTGGCCCCAAGCAGGGTGTTGTCTTCAAAAATCAGCAGCAGCTCCTCCGCGCTGCCAAGCCTGGCGGCGTCCGGGTGCAGGCTCAACAGCCAGCGATTCGCGCCCACGGCGCTGGTGGCCCAGGCGTGTTCAATTTGCGCGACCGCATGGCGCACCAGCGTCGCCGCGTCACGCCGGGGGGCCAGTGCGGGCGTGGAGAGATCCAGCACCCCGGCAATCTGTCCGTCCGGGCGAAACACTGGTGAGGCGGAGCAGAACAGCCCGGCGTTGCGGCTAAGATAGTGCTCACCACCGGCCACTTCGCAGTGGCGTTGCAGGGCCAGTGCCGTGCCGATGGCATTGGTACCGCGCGCGTGTTCACCCCAGAGATTTCCCGGTGAAAGGGCGTAGCGCTGGGCCTTATGTAAAAAATCGCTGTTGCCGTGGGTTTCCAGCACCAGCCCGTTTGCGTCGGACATCACCATAATCGACGGATGGCTTGCCAGCGCCTCATGCAGCCGGGCCAGCTGCGGGGCGACCAGTTTGCCAATCCAGGCGTTTTCCGCCCGGGCGTCTTCGAGCTGCGATGTCACCACCCACGGCTGCGCGTCGTCGTCACGGGTTAAGCCGTAGCTAAGACTGCGTTGCCAGGAATCCTCCAGCGCGAAAGGTAGCGCGCACTGGGGGCGGGCGGGGACCGACGATCGAACACGTTGCGACATGGCAGGCTCCACAAAAACGGATGTTACAATTGTGTAGCATAAAGGTGTTGCGTATGTAGCGATGCGCGACACAATTCCTGAATTGTCTGCGCTGTTATTTTGTTCGATTTGCGGTGTTGAATCGGCGTGTAATAACATTACTTATTGATAGTGTTGAACAATTTAAGATTTTCTCTGCCCTGAGCGAGAAGTGGCATAAGAGCTGCTTATGATGTTTGTCCGCCCGCATGGCGCGACGCCTCACCTGTGACCCTATAAGAAAAGAGGAACATCTTATGCAATACGCTCATCCTGGCAAAAACGGATCGACCGTCTCCTTTAAGAAACGTTACGGCAACTACATTGGCGGTGAATTTGTTGATCCGGTTGAAGGTCGTTGGTTCGAAAACACCAGCCCGGTGACCGGTGAGGTGATTGCCGAGTTCCCGCGTTCAGGTGCAGAAGATATTGAGAAAGCGCTGGATGCCGCCCACGCGGCGGCGGATGCCTGGGGCCAGACCAGTGCGCAGGAGCGCTCAAATGTGCTGCTGGCGATTGCCGATCGTATTGAGGCCAATCTGGAACTGCTGGCGCTGACGGAAACCTGGGATAACGGCAAACCGATTCGTGAAACCCTGGGCGCGGATTTACCGCTGGCGGTGGATCACTTCCGCTATTTCGCCGGCTGTATTCGCGCGCAGGAAGGCACGGCGGCGGAGATCGACAGCACCACCGTGGCCTACCACATTTTTGAACCGCTGGGCGTGGTCGGGCAAATTATCCCGTGGAACTTCCCACTGCTGATGGCCGCCTGGAAACTGGGTCCGGCGCTGGCGGCAGGCAACTGCGTGGTGTTAAAACCGGCGGAGCAAACCCCGCTCGGTATTTCCGTGCTGATGGAGCTGATTGGCGATCTGCTGCCAAAAGGCGTACTCAACGTGGTACACGGTTACGGCACCGAAGCGGGGGAGCCGCTGGCACGCAGCAAACGCATCGAAAAAATTGCCTTTACCGGATCCACCTCCATTGGACGGCACATTCTGTCCTGTGCGGCGGAGAACATCATTCCGAGTACCGTCGAGCTGGGCGGCAAATCGCCGAATATCTATTTTGAAGATGTGATGAACGGCGACGCTGATTTTATCGACAAAGCGATCGAAGGCGTGGTGCTCGGCTTCTTCAACCAGGGCGAAGTCTGTACCTGCCCGTCCCGCGTGCTGGTGCAGGAATCCATCTATCCGCAGTTCGTGGAAAAAGTCCTCGCGCGCATGGAAACCATCCGCAAAGGCGACCCCTTTGACACCGACACCATGATCGGCGCGCAGGCCTCCCGCGAACAGTACGACAAAATCCTCTCCTACATTGACATCGCACGGGAAGAGGGCGGGGAGATCATCACCGGCGGGGCGCACATTGACCACGGCAACACGCTGCAAAACGGCTTCTACATTCAGCCGACGCTGATCAAAGGCGATAACTCAATGCGCTGCTTCCAGGAGGAGATCTTCGGACCGGTCATCGGTATTACCACCTTCAAAGATGAAGCCGAAGCGCTGCGCATCGCCAACGATACCGAATACGGTCTGGGTGCCGGGCTGTGGACGCTGGATATCAACCGCGCATGGCGCATGGGCCGCGCGATCAAAGCCGGTCGCGTGTGGACCAACTGCTATCATCTTTACCCGGCACATGCGGCCTTTGGCGGCTATAAAAACTCCGGCGTCGGACGTGAAACCCACAAAATGGCGCTAAACCAGTACCAGCAAACTAAAAACCTGCTGGTGAGCTACAGCGGAAAACCGTTAGGGCTGTATTAAGTTCATTACCCCTCACCCCGCCCGTGCACCGCTCGTTCCCTCTCCCGTTGGGAGAGGGTTAGGGTGAGGGGTTATCCTCTATACAAACACCTTTAGCGCCGCGATTCGCGTAAGGGCGTTCTTTAGCGCTGCGTCGTCCGCCGTCAGGCTGATGCGGATATAGCCCTCGCCGCCCGCGCCAAATCCGGTGCCTGGCGCGACCAGCACGTGGGCAGCGGTTAACAGCCGTTCGGCAAACTGCTGCGTGCTGAACCCGGCGGGCACTGGCAACCAAAGAAAGAAGGTGCCCTGATCTGCGCTCACCGGCCAGTGCATCCGGGCAAGTGTCTGCAACACCCATTCACGGCGCTGATGATAAACCGCCACCAGCTGCTGCATCCGCGAGGCGGGCAGCGACAGGGCGGTGATGGCCGCGTCCTGAATCGCGCCAAACACCGTACTGTAGCTGTGAGTGTGCAGCTTCTTAAACGCCTGAATAATCGACGCGTTCCCCACGGCGAAACCAAAGCGCCACCCGGCCATGCGGAAGGTTTTCGACATCGTGTAGGTTTCCACGCCCCATTCCTTACCGCCCGGACGGGCGAGTAAGCTCACTGGCGCATCCTGCGGGTGGCTGCCGATGGCCGCATAGGCAAAATCATGCAGCACTGGCGTGTGGTAGCGCCGGGCGAAAGCCAGCGCCGCGTCGAACAATTCGGGTGTCGCCATCGCGCCGGTGGGGTTGTGCGGATAGTTGAGCATCAGTAGCCCGCTCTGACGGGCAATCTCATCCGGCACGCGGGTGAAATCTGGCAGGAAGCTCTCCGCTTCGCGCAGCGGAATACCGTAAAAGGTCGCCTGTGCCTGAAGGGCGGCTGAGCGGTAAATCGGGTAGCAGGGATCGGTAGAAATAATCACCTGCCCAGGATTGACCACCGCGCGGGGGATCCCGCTCACGCCGATGTGCGAGCCTTGAAACACTGCCACTTCCCGGTCAGGATCCAGCGTAACGCCGTAGTGTCGCTGGTAAAAATCGGCAATCGCCTGGCGTATCTCAGCTTTGCCCCAGAACGACGGGTAGTCGTGATTGCGCGGGTCCGCCGCCGCCGTTTGCAGCCTGTCGATGATTTCGGGGGCAGTGGGCTGCCTAGGACTGCCGCTCGACAGGTCAATCAGCGGCAGTTCGGGGGTATCAAACTGTCGGGCCTGTTTTTCCAACAGGCTAAACAGGTTCTCTTCCAGATGATTGATTAAATCTGCTGCGGCAAAATCAGGCATAGTCTTCCCGGATATATTCACATTTACCCTCAATATGGCATAAGTGCTCGCGGCTTTGCATTCTCAGCCCCGCCGTTATAAAGGATAAAAATCGCTATGCATTTGCGCTTTTTGAATATGCGCAGCCTGCGTTTGGTTATCACAAAAAAGCAAAATGGATCGTCGCTATTTCGCTTACAACCGCCCCGACGCTGTGATTTAATCAATTTGACCTGAAATCTTTTGGAGTATTTTCAATGAAAAAGCCGATTTATCTGGGCGTTATTATGGCGCTATTATCCAGCGTTTCTTCTCTGGCAAACGCGCAGGATAAAGTGATCCGCGTCGGCTTTAATCCAGGGCCGTATAAAGAGCAGTTTGAAAAAGGCGTTGCACCTTATTTGATCAAAAAAGGCTATCAGGTTGAATATAAAGATTTCAGCGACGGTATTCAGGTTAACGACGCCGTGGCACGTGGCACTATCGACGCCAATATCATGCAGCATCCGGTGTATTTAAAATCGGTGAATGAGCGGTTAGGCATCGAAAACACCGGCATTGTGCAGGTGCCGACGCCGCCGATGGGGCTCTATTCAGAGAAGATCAAACAGCTGGCGCAACCGACCGAAGGCACCACTGTCTCGGTGCCCAATCAGGCGTCGAACGAGTACCGCGCCGCGCTGGTGCTGCAAAGCCTCGGCTGGATTAAGATCGATCCGAAAAGCGATCCGGCGACCTTCTCCCAGCGCAATATTACGGAAAACCCGTACAAAATTGTGCTTAAGGAGATGGACAACGCCCAGCAGGTGCGTGCGCTGCCGGATGTGGATTACGGACTGATTCAGGGTAACTTTGCGGTCTCCAGTGGGATCAAACTGGCGTCGGCGCTGAAGCTCGAAGATCCCACCAGTAACTTTATTAATATCGTTACCGTTGCCGGTAAAAATAAAGACGCACAGTTTTCCAAAGATATTATTGACGGTTACCATTCGGCAGAATTTAAACAGTATATCGCCAGTAACGCGCAGTACAGCGGTTATCTGTTGCCAGACTATTTGAAATAATCTTTGCCGATGAGTGATGTAATGATTGAGTTTCGCAACGTCAGTAAAACATTTTCCCGGAATGGGCGTGATATCGTCGCCCTGAATGACATTAACCTGCACGTGGATAAAGGCGATATTTTCGGGATTATTGGTTATAGCGGTGCGGGAAAAAGTACCCTGCTGCGCTTAATCAATCGTCTCGATACCCCAGGCAAGGGGGAAGTGTTGATCAACGGGGAGTCGCTGCAACAGGTCAGCGGCAGACGGCTTAATGCCGTGAAAAAAGAGATCGGCATGATATTTCAGAACTTCAATCTGCTGAACTCAAAAACCGTTTTCCACAACATTGCGATCCCGCTCATTTTGCAGGGCCGGGATAAAGCCTTTATTCAGGCGCGGGTCACGGAGCTGCTGGAATTCGTCAACCTCAGCGATAAAGTGCACAGCTACCCGAACGAGCTGTCCGGCGGGCAGAAGCAGCGCGTCGGCATTGCGCGTGCGCTGGCGACTAACCCGTCAATTTTATTGTGCGATGAAGCAACCTCGGCGCTGGATCCGCACACCACGGTGCAAATCCTGCTGCTGCTGGCGGAGATCAACCGCCGCTATGGCATCACCATCGTGCTGATCACCCACGAAATGTCAGTGATCCAAAAAATCTGCAACAAAGTCGCGGTTATGGAGCACGGCAAAGTGGTGGAGCAGGGCGACATTTTAAGCCTGTTTGGCGCGCCGCAGCACCGGGTCACGGCGAGCTTTGTGCAGTCGGTCATTCACGACACCTTGCCTGAACGCGTCGGTGAGCTGTTGCAGCGCGAGGGCGATGCCCAGGCGTTGCGGCTGGAGTTTGTCGGCATCACCGCCCGACAGCCCATCATCAACCGCGTCATCAAAGCGTATGACATTGAGGTCAACATTCTTTTTGCCAGCATGTCCGAGGTCAAAAACACCATCCTCGGCTTTATGATTGTGCAGATGCTGGGTGAGCGCGCTCAGATCGAGGCCGCCGTAAGCGTGCTGCGTGACGCAGGAGTGAAAATCACCCATGTTTGACGTTATCGACACCGCCGTCACCGGCGATCAATTCTTGCAGGCGCTGCACGACACGCTGGTGATGATCAGCGTCTCGCTGGCGTTTGGCTCACTTTTCGGCATTCCGCTGGGCATCGTGCTGGTGGTGTGCCGTCCGGGCGGTATCGCCCCCGGTAACCGCGTGCATCAGTTGCTCAACCCGGTGATCAACGTGCTGCGTTCGCTGCCGTTTATTATTTTGCTGATCACCATTTTACCCTTCACCCGGCTGCTGGTGGGCACGACGATTGGCACCGCCGGGGCCATTGTGCCGCTGATTGTTTTTATTGCGCCCTATATCGCGAGGCTGGTGGAAAGCGCACTGCTGGAGGTGGACGACGGCATTCTTGAAGCCGCCAATGCCATGGGAGCGACCACGATGCAGACCATCTGGCACTTTATGCTGCCCGAAGCCGCCTCGTCGCTGATCCTCGCACTGACCACCGCCACCATTGGCCTGCTGGGTGCCACGGCGATGGCCGGTACGGTGGGCGGCGGCGGCATTGGCGATCTGGCGATCACCTACGGCTATCAGCGTTTCGACGCGTTTGCCACGCTGGTCACCGCGCTGGTGCTGATCGTGATTGTTCAGCTTATTCAAACCGTCGGCACCCGGCTGTCCCGCCGAATTCGTCGCGAGTGACAATTAATGAGCGCAAAACCAGAACGGTCTGAGCATCATCTGGCGGTGATGCACTGGGGAACCTACCGCGTCACCACCGATAACGGCGTGCTGACGCAGGTGACGCCGGTGGAGTGGGATCGCAACCCGTCAAAAATCGGCCAGTCGCTGCCCGGCGCGGTGCAGGGACATTCGCGCGTGCTGTGCCCGGCGGTGCGGCTGGGTTATCTGCAAAACGGCGCGGCCTCCCGCGAGGCACGCGGGCGGGAGCCGTTCGTGGAAGTGAGCTGGGAAACCGCGCTGTCGCTGGTCGCCGACGCGTTAACACGGGTTAAAGAGGCGCACGGCAACAGCGCGATTTACGGTGGCTCTTACGGCTGGTCGAGCGCGGGCCGCTTTCATCACGCCCAAAGCCAGCTCCACCGTTTTCTTAACCAGTTTGGCGGCTACAGCGCCAGCGTTAACACCTACAGCATCGCCGCCGGAGAGCGCATTTTGCCGCATATTCTGGGCGATCTCGACACGCTACAACGCCAGCACACCCACTGGTCGGTGCTGGCGGAGCACTGCGAACTGTTCGTCGCCATTGGCGGTTTACCGCTGCGTAACGCGCAGGTCAACGGCGGTGGGGCGAACGATCATGCGCTGCAACACTGGCTGCACACCCTGCGCGCCAATGGCACGCGCTTTGTCAATATCAGCCCGGTCAAAAACGATCTCGCCGCGGTGGAGGATGCCGACTGGGTGGCGATTCGCCCTGGCACTGACACCGCGCTGCTGCTGGCGCTAAGCCAGGTTCTGATCGACGAAGCGTTGTACGCGCAGGACTTTGTCGCCAGCCACACGGTGGGCTTTGACGCGTACCGCGCCTACCTGTTCGGGCAGCATGACGGCATCGTTAAAGATCCGCACTGGGCCGCCGGGATCACCGGACTGTCTGCCGATGCGATCCGCCAGCTTGCCCGCGACATGGCGCGGCACCACACCCTGATCAACATCGCCTGGTCCGTGCAGCGCGCACACCAGGGCGAGCAGGCGTTCTGGGCCACCGTCGCCACCTGTGCGCTGCTCGGGCAGATTGGCACGCCCGGCGGCGGGCTGGCGTTTGGCTATGCCTCGACGAATCTGGCAGGGGCCGATCGGCGGGGCTTTTCCGGGCCGCGCCTGTCGGCGGGCGTCAATGCCGTGACGCAGCGTATTCCGGTCGCACGTATCGCCGACATGCTGTTGCAGCCCGGCGAAACATTTGAATTTGACGGCCAGCGCCTGACTTACCCTGACGTGCGCCTTGTGTACTGGGCGGGCGGCAATGTGTTTCACCATCATCAGGATCTCAATAAGCTTACCCGTGCCTGGCGACGCCCTGAAACGGTCATCGTGCATGAGCAGTACTGGACCGCGCAGGCCAAGTTTGCCGACATCGTGCTGCCAGCCACTACCTCACTTGAGCGTAACGACATCGGCAGCGCCAGCAACGACGGCTTTATGATCGCCATGCGTCGGCACATCGATCCGGTGGGCGAGGCGCGGGACGACTATGCGATTTTCTCCGCGCTGGCTGAGCGGCTCGGCTTTGGCGAAACCTTCACCGAACGACGCGATGCGCAGGGGTGGCTGCGCGCCATTTACGACGCCTCGCGTCCGCGCGCGCAGGCGGACGGCATTGCGCTACCGCCGTTCGATGCCTTCTGGGCGCAGGGCAAACTGGAGTATCCGCGCCCGGACAGGCCGCAGATCCTGCTAAAAGATTTTCGTGACGATCCCGCCCGCTCGCCGCTGACCACGCCGTCGGGCAAGATTGAACTCTTTTCGTCCACCGTGGCGGGCTTTGGCTATGCCGAATGTCCCGGTCATCCGTTCTGGTTGCTGCCGGACGCCGCTGTTGCGCAATGGCCGCTGCACCTGCTGTCGAGCCAGCCGCGCACGCGTCTGCACAGCCAGTACGATCACGGCAGCGTCAGCCGACAAACCAAAATTAAGGGCCGTGAACCGCTGTGGATGCACCCGGACGATGCCGCCGCGCGCGGCATTGGCGAAGGGGACATCGTCAGGGTGTTCAATAACCGTGGCGCCCTGCTGGCGGGCGTGCACCTGAGCGACGCGATTTTGCCCGGCGTGGTGCAAATGTCCACCGGGGCCTGGTATGACCCGATCAACCGCGATGAGGTGAACCCGCTGGACAAGCATGGCAACCCCAACGTGTTGACCGACGATCGCGGCAGTTCGCGGCTCGGTCAGGGGTGTACAGCCCAGAGTTGTCGAGTCGATATCCAGCGCTTTGACGAGCCGTTACCGCCGATCACCGCCTGGGATCCGCCCGTTTTTGTTGCCGATCCGTCATCGACCTCAACACCCTAATCCTCTTCAAGGAGTCACTATGCTCTCAATCACTTCGCCCGCCGCGTATTTGCAACAGCCCGGACTGCGCAACCGCACCGGGGAATACGTGAAACCGCTGGCAACGGTCATCCATATTTTTACCTCGCCCCGCGCCTGGCAGGCGGTGAATCCTGGGCTGACGCAGAGCCTGGAGAGCGCCGGCATCCGCTGGACGCTGGCGTACCTTGACGGCGAGTGCAGCGATGCGGCCATCGCTCAGCTTCGTGACAACGTCACAAAATCGGGTGCGCAGGGTATTCTCGCTATCGGTGGCGGCAGGGTGCTGGACTGCGCGAAAGCCGCTGCCGAACCGCTCGCTGGGGTGAAGCTGATCAACTTCGCTACCCTCGCCGCCACCTGCGCCGCCTGGTCGCCCTTCGCCGTGATTTATAATGAGCAGGGCGCGCACCAGTACGGCATTGTGTTAACGAAAATGCCGGACCTGGTGCTGGTGGACAGCGAGGTGATCGCCCGAGCCGACGTGCGCTACCTGAAGGCGGGCATTGTCGATGCGCTGGCAAAATGGTTCGAGTTCGACCCTTATCAGCGGCACAACCCGGCACGGCTGGCGCTGGATCTGAAAGTGACGGCGGCACGCCGCGCGGTTGAGGTGTATGAGCAGTTTGGCGATGAGGCACTGGCGGCGAATGAACATCAGCGGGTAACGCCGGGGCTGGAGCGGGTGATCGAAGCCAACATCGTGCTGGCGGGGCTGGCAAACAGCATTCAGGACGATCTGCCGACGCCTGGCGTGGCGCACGCTATCCACAATCGTCTGACGCATGAGCCTGCGCTGCATGATTTGCTGCACGGGGAGAAAGTGGGTTACAGCCTGTTAATCCAGTCGCTGCTGGAGCGCGACGGTCAGGTGGATGAGCATTTGCTGGCGCTGCTGCGCCATTACGGCAGCCCGCTCACCTTAACGGCGCTGGGTGAACATCCGCAGGCGGCGTTTGGGCGCATTGCTGGCGACATTCATTTTCCTGCCGCCAGCGCCGCGAATTTACCTTTTGCCATTACGGCGCAGAAACTGGAACGGGCGTTTCTGCAAACTGTGCAGGCGGAGGGAGGGTTACAGACCGCGCTGGGCCATCAGACGCGCCAGATCGACCAGGCGGTTTGAGAAGCCCCATTCGTTATCATACCAGGCCAGGATCTTGACCAGGTTGCCGCCAATCACCAGCGTGGACAGACCGTCGATAATCGAGGAGCGCGGATCGCCCTGGTAATCGCTGGAGACCAGCGGTTCGTCGCTGTAGCCGAGAATGTCCTTTAACGGGCCGTTCGCGGCGGCTTCGCGGAAGGCGGCGTTAACCTCTTCAACGGTGACATCACGTTTGAGCGTGACGGTTAAATCGACAATCGACACCACCGGTACCGGCACGCGAAGAGAGTAGCCGGTCAGACGCCCGTCGAGTTCCGGGATCACTTTGCCTAACGCTTTCGCCGCGCCGCTGGAATAGGGCACGATGGAGAGCGCAGCAGCACGCGCACCGCGCAGATCTTTCTCTGGCTGATCGTGCAGCGCCTGGCTGTTGGTGTAGGCGTGGGTGGTGTTCATCAGGCCATGCTCAATGCCGAAGTGCTGGTTGAGCACCTGCGCCGCCGGGGCCAGACCGTTGGTAGTGCAACTGCCGTTACTGACCACGAAGTGTTTTTGCGGATCGTAATTCTGGTGGTTCACGCCAAGCACAATCGTCAGATCGTCATTTTTACCCGGTGCGGAGATGATCACGCGTTTCGCGCCGCCGTGGGTGATATGCACCTGCGCTTTCTCACGATCGGTGAAGAAACCGGTTGCTTCGATGACAATCTCAACCCCCACGCTGCTCCAGGGAATTTGCGCCGGATCGCGCTCAGAGAAAACGCGAATCGCCTGACCGTCGACGCTGATCGTGCCTTCGCTGGCCTCTACCGGCACCTTAAGCGTGCCGAGCAGGGAGTCGTGTTTCAAGAGATGGGCCAGCGTTTTGCTGTCCGTCAGATCGTTAATCGCCACAATCTGTACATCGTCGCTGCCGAGTGCGGCACGCAGCACATTACGTCCAATCCTGCCGAAACCATTAATACCGACCTTAACCATGATGAACTCCTGTTACGCT
The DNA here is from genome assembly GCA_963521185.1 of uncultured Enterobacter sp. Classification (GTDB taxonomy): domain Bacteria; phylum Pseudomonadota; class Gammaproteobacteria; order Enterobacterales; family Enterobacteriaceae; genus Enterobacter_D. Next base: position 519,845 of record CAUQTV010000001.1, read on the forward strand.
GTATTTGTTATCAGGTTAGGCGCGGGATGGGTTGGCGTAAATGACAAAAATGGATCACTTTACGCCATTTTGCGACAGTAAAAGCGCTGACGATATTCGCCGGGGGTGAGCTTTAGCTGTTTTTCGAAAAGGCGACGCAGGTTAACGCTGGAGCCAAAACCGGTTGCGGTGGCAATTCTGTCCAGGGTTTCGCTGGTCTGCTCCAGACGATTACGCGCAGCCGATAGCCGGGCTTCGGCAACATAGCGGGCGGGTGATGCCCCGGTTTCGCGGGTGAACACGCGGGTAAAATTGCGTGGGCTCATCGCCACCTGCTCCGCCAGTTTTTCAACCGAGAGATCGGCCGCCAGGTTCTCAAGGATCCAGCGTTGCAGATCGGCAATGGGACCGGTGCTGTCGGCGTTTTGCATCTGGAAGCGGCTGAACTGCATCTGCCCGCCGGGGCGGCGCAGGTACATCACCATATCCTGCGCCACATCGCGCGCCAGCGTAAAACCATAATCCTCTTCCACCAGCGCCAGCGTCAGGTCAAAACCGGAACTGACGCCGCCGGAGGTCCACACCGGCCCGTCCTGAATATAGAGCGGGCCGCCCTCAACGGTGATGCGCGGGTACCGCGCCTGCATGGCCTCCAGCATCCGCCAGTGGGTTGTCGCCCGACGCCCGTCAAGCAGCCCGGCCTGGGCCAGTAACAGCGCACCGCCGCAAATAGAAACCACGCGGCGGGCGTGCGGTGCGGCCAGCCGAAGCCAGTCCGCCACCGCTTCGCCTTCCTCGTCGTTCATGCCTTTACCGGTGATCATGATGGTGTCGCGCGGCTCGCGCGGGTCGAGCTGCGGCAGACGGTGATCCGCCAACAGGTTCAGCCCCGACTGGCCGTGGATCACCTGGTGCGGCTGCGTCGTGGCGAGGCTAATCTGGTAGCGCGGCGTGGCACCCGGCAGGCTGTGCAGACGGTTGGCCTGCATCAGGATATCGGCGATCCCGGCGGCCTCGAACAGCATCCCGCCATCGGGGACAATAATCAGAAAGGTTTTCATGGCTTGAAAAGTACGCCAGTTACAAAATAAGTCAACATCCAGCGCCATGTGATATCCGCTTTTTTTTAAGAGATAACACGCGATATAGTAAGCGCTTCCTTTTACGCAGTGCGGTATCAATCCCAACAATAACTTACCGCGTAAACTGCTTTTGCTTTTATGAGACAGGTTATGGCCCCGGTACTCCCCCAACGCGATGGCAGTTTGCTGCAACATCGCTCCTTTGTTGCGTTCTGGCTGGCGCGCACCAGCTCCAGCTTTGGTTTTCAAATGCTGTCGATCATCGTCGGCTGGCAGATTTACGCCCAGACGCACAGCGCGTTCTGGCTTGGCATGATTGGTCTGGTGCAGTTTGTGCCGTCGGTGACGCTGGCGCTATGGGCCGGACACATTGCCGACCAGTTCGATCGCCGCCGCGTGGTGATGCTGGGCCAGGTGTTTGAGTGGGTGGCGATTGTGCTGCTGGCGTGGCTGAGCTGGCAGGGTGACGCCAGCGTCTGGGTGATCCTGCTGCTGATTTTTGTTATTTCATCGGCGAAAACCATTGAATCGCCGTCGATGATCTCAATGCTCCCTGCGCTGGTGCCGAAAAGCATTTTACCGCGCGCCACCGCTGCCAATGCGGTGTCGGGCCAGGCCGCGCAAATCGTCGGTCCGGCGCTCGGCGGATTTCTCTACGCCGCAGGGGCTGACGTGGTATACACCGTCACCGCCGGATTATACCTGGCCTCATTGCTGATGGTGCTGACGCTAAAATATGAGCAGGCACCGCCGCCGCGCACGCCCGCAACCCTCGCCACGCTGTTTGCCGGGGTGCACTTTATTCGCAAGCGCCCCGACGTGCTCGGAGTGATTTCACTCGATCTGTTTGCCGTGCTGCTCGGCGGGGCCACCGCGCTGCTGCCGATTTTTGCCCATGACGTGCTGCACACCGGCCCGCTGGGTCTGGGCCTGCTGCGCAGCGCCCCGGCGGTAGGCGCATTGCTGGTCGGTTTCTGGCTGAGCCACCGCGCGCTGCGTCGCAACGTCGGGATGATCATGTTTATGAGCGTGGCGGGCTTCGGTGTGGCGACGCTGGTGTTCGCCCTTTCAAGCTGGATGTGGCTGTCGCTGCTGGCGCTGTTCGCACTCGGCGGCTGTGACATGGTAAGCATGGTGATTCGCGGTTCGCTGGTCCAGCTCGACACCCCGGACGAGATGCGCGGTCGCGTGAACGCGGTCAACTCCATCTTTATCAACACCTCTAACCAGCTTGGTGAATTTGAATCCGGCATGCTCGCCGCCTGGCTTGGCGCGGTGCCTGCCGCGGCCATCGGTGGCATCGGCACGCTGATCGTGGTGGCGCTGTGGATGACCTGGTTCCCCGGCCTGCGGCACCGACAGCGGCTGGAGAGTGATGCGGCGTGATCGTAATCCGGAGATAACAGATGATCATTGCACAGATTTCTGACATCCATGCTGCGCCCGATAACGATAATCTGGCGCGTTTTGACAGGGCGCTGGCGTGGCTGGATACTCTCGCCCCCGACGTGCTGGTGATATCAGGTGACCTGATTGACGACGGTCAGTCCGACTGTTATCCGCCGATTGCCGCCCGGCTGGCCACTAAGCCCTGGCCGGTGTATGTTCTGCCGGGCAATGCCGATGACCGGGCCGCGATGCGGGTGCATTTTGCGTCGCAACAGGTCGCCGATGACGCGCTGCATTTTGTGCACGACGTTGGGGCGCTGCGCCTGATTGGCCTCGACTCCACGATTGAGGGTTCAGCGGCAGGGCTGGTGACGCAGCACCTCGCCTGGCTCGATCGCGCCCTGCTGGCACCGGGTCCCACGACCTCAATTCTGTTCTTGCATCATCACGTCGTGGCCTGCGGCATTCCGCCTATTGATGCGGCGATGTGCCTTGATGCTGCGGCGCTGGGGGCGTTTTTGCAACAGCATCCACAACCCCCTGCCGCGCTGGCGAGCGGACATGTCCATCGCCCCATGTCCGGAAACCTTGCGGGGATCCCGTCCCTGATCTGCGGTTCTGTCTGCCCCGCCAACCCGCTGTGGTTCGGTGATGCCCGCGTGCCGCCGGTGACCGATGCGCCTTCATTGATGATCCACCGTTTTAATGACGGAGTGCTGACGCATCATGTTGTTTCGCTGTGATGTTGAGTTTGTCTCCTTCTTCTAATATTTTCAGAATTTGACCCGGTTAATTCCGGTTCTTTTATTATTCAAATCAAAGAATAATCAAATCCTTTTATAACCGTATTGTTCAAAAATCCACATCGATTAAAGTTGTAGGCATAAACGATTCGTAAGAACGAAACGTGTAACGGCTTTCAATAATATCATTGCCTGTAAAAGGAGTTTTGAACAATGGCAATATCTGAATATTTATGGCTATTTTCCGACGCGTCGCGAAATCATTCGGGACGGTTCAGATCTCGAGGTCGTGCAATGAAAATGCTAGGTTTCGTTTTGCTATTATCTCTGGTGTTTCCGGCGCAGGCGAGCAGCGTTGACTGGAGCGCAGCGCTGAAAGGCGTTGCGTTCGGCGAAACGCACTGGCTTGAGCAGGTTCCCGCACTGGCGGCGGTGGCAGATGTTAAACAGGCCCGCGCACTGGAAGATGCGCTGACTGTCGCGCTGGTATCAAATACCAGGGCAGCGCTGAAAGCGCTGAGACAGATTGATGCAGGCAAATGGCCGCATATGATTGGCACGAATATCGTTTGCACGCCAATGACAGAAAAATCCCCGGAGGAGATGATCACATTCTACCAACACATGCGGCAGGCGCTTTTACAAACCAGCGACGGCGCAATGTGTCTGTGGACCCTTGAGGCTGCTATGGCGGAAATTAACGCTGTCAACGCCCGTCAGAATAAGAAGAGCTGACGGCCCTCGGCTAAATCAGCCCCCGGATGCCATCTGCGCCTTCATTGATGATCCGCCGTTATAATGACGAAGTGCTGACGCACCATATTGTTTCGCTGTGATGTTGGATCTTATGTGGCTCAGAGATTCTCGTAGTGGTAGCGACAGGCAATGATGGTTAATTCCCCATCGGCCATGCTGTAGAGGAGGCGACGTTCTCTGTCGATGCGGCGAAAGTAAAGCGCGGGATTTTTATGGTGACGTAAACGCTCAGTTTTACCAATGCCATTAAAAGGGTCAGCGTGTATTGCCAGAATAAGCGCGCGAATCCGTTCGAATATTTTCGCGTTGTTTCCCTGCCAGTGCTGGTAATCAGCGGCAGCTCTTTTCGTAAATCGCGTTTTCATACATCGATTTCAACAATGTCGTCATTGTCCAGTTCAGCAAGGGACGCGTTGATATGGGCCGCATTTGCAGGATTACTAAACAAGTGAAGCGTTTCGATCATCGCGTCGTATTCACTGGTGTCGGTAATGGTCAATACGTGCATGGGTGGAACTCCTGTGACAGTTCAGCGTAGTATATTACCTGTACTTATTTGGGTACAACTTCAGCTTTTGTCACTGTTCCATCTCCCTCAGCAGCCAGTTGCGCAGAGCGACGATGTCCGGGCGCTGCGCATTGTCAGGCGGCGTGACCAGATAATAGCGCGCGCCGGGAAGCGGCATGTCGAACGGGGCGGTGAGCACGCCGCGCGCGAGCAGGTCGCGTGCCAAAAGCTGGCTGGCGATAACCACGCCTTGCCCGGCGGCAGCGGCCTGTAGCGCATGGGTCTCATCGCTAAAACTCAGCCCACCCCCCACATTCAACGACGTCTGCCCGTAACGCTGTTGCCAGTGTAACCAGTCCGGCGTTTGCGCCGGGACGTGGCGATTTTCCACATGAAACAGCGTGACCTCCTGCAAATCCTCCACGCGGGCAAGCTTAAGCAGCGGGCTTGCGACCACGATAAAACGATCCTCATAAAGCAGCGTGCAGTGTAGCGCTACCTCGGGTGACTCGCGGTAGCGTATCGCGGCATCCATATTTTGCCGCGTCAGGTCAACCCGCTCAACGCTGGTGTGCAGACGTAAATCAATGGACGGGAACTGCGCCTTAAAATCAGCCAGCCGGGGGATCATCCAGTGGGTGAGAAAATTGGAGGTTGTCGTTACGGTCAGCATGGGCGGCTGGTGGGGTTGCACAATCTGTGCGGTGGCGTCTTCCAGCGCCGCAAAGGCTCGCTGAGTGGCGGCAAATAACAGCTCGCCAGCGTGGGTCAGCGTCACGCCCTGTGCGCTGCGTTCGCACACCCGGCACGCCAGCGCGGATTCAAGCTGGCGGAGCTGGTGACTGATCGCCGTGGCGCTAACGCCAATACTGTCGGCGGCCCGCTTAAAACTGAGATGCGTGGCAACGGCGTGAAACGCCCGCAGCGTGCCGAGCGGGGGGAGTGCAGGTTTTCTCATGGCTGAATAATTCTCATCTATGGCTGAAAACAATGACTTTGATCTGCCGCCTGTACGGGGATTAAGCTCTGTTCGTATTAAGGATGAAGTGAGTTTATTTCATCTGTCTGCGGCTTATCAGGAGAATAAATCATGTGGCGACTGACTGCAAAAAATTGGCGCAACGCGGGGATTGCGCTGGCGCTTGGCCTGCTGCTGATCGTGCTGAATACGCAGCACGAAAGCCTGCGCATCAGCGTTGCGCTATTGGCCGATCTGGCACTGCTGGTGGCGCTTAAACTGCATGTGCGGGAAATGGAAAAACCTGGCGCGGCAAGGGTGCACAAACCTGCCCGACTGACGAAGGGTGGCTGAATAATCACACGAACTGACGCTCAACGTCTGGCCGTTCTGCCTTGAGCGCGATGAACTGATCCTGCCCGAGGGCTGTCGTTTGCCGCTGCGTCCGCCGGCTGAGGAATACCCCGCAGCGCGCCCGGTGACTGACCGACAATCCGCTTAAACGCCCGGCTAAACGCCGCAAGCGAGCCGTAACCCAGGCGCAGGGCCACGGTTTCGATCGGCTGTTTTTCGTGGCTGATGTACTGCACGGCAAGCCGCATACGCAGCTCGCCGAGGTACTTCGCCGGCGTCGTACCGGTGGCCGCCAGAAAGCGTTCGGCAAACACCGAGCGCGAGGTACCCGCTTCTTTTGCCAGCTCTGCCACGCTCCAGTTCTGGCCTGGCTGCTGATGCATGGCATAGATGGCCCGGCTTAAGCGTGGATCGCGCAGTACCTGAAGCCAGCCGTTGGATTTGCCGCATCCGGCTTCAACCCAGCCGCGCACGATGAGCGCTGCGACCACATCCGCCAGCCGCGCCAGAATACCGGCGAAACCTACCTGGCGCGTCATTGATTCACGCTCCATCGCCGCCAGCAGCGGGTGGATCTCCGGCCATGTGGCCATCAGGCTGCTGACCATCATCACTTCCGGCATTGCTTTGATCAGCGGCTGCATACCGCCGAGTTCAAAATCCATACAGCCACTAAAAATAACGGTGGTGTCACTGTCCGGTTGCTGTTCGCACCTGACGGCGCACACGGCGCTGCAAATCGGTTCGCTTGGTAGCGCGGAGAGTGGCGTCACCTGTGCGGCGTCGTCCGAGAGCAGCACATGCGCGTCACCGTTGGGAATAAACAGCGCGTCCCCGCTGGCAAGCGGGTAGCGGGCACCGCTCTCCATGCGCAGCACCGCCGAACCCCGACTGACGAAATGGAACTGCGCGCGACCCGGCGCGAAGCTGAACGCAATGCCAAAAGGGGCACTGGCCTCAATGCGGCGGTAATTCACGCCCGACAGGCGCATGCCGCGCAGCAGCTCGCTGATGAGATCGGGGGTCTGAAACGACATGGCGGTAACTCCGGACGGATTATCAATAAATGAAGATTATATGTCATAGATCGTCCGGCTGGAACTTCCTATGCTTTGCGACAGCGATCACATTTTAATAACAGGAGCACCCCACATGAATTCATGCATCGCCGCGAGTGAGATGACGGCACCTGCAAAACCCGCCTGGCGCGCCGTCTATTCTCTTGGCCTCGGCGTGTTTGGTTTGATCACGGCGGAGTTTTTACCCGCCAGTTTGCTGACGCCAATGGCGGCCAGTCTGGGGGTGAGTGAGGGCATGGCCGGACAGGCCGTGACGGCGACCGCGCTGGTGGCGCTGGTCAGCGGGCTTCTAATCAGCGCGGCAACGAAAAACATCGACCGTCGCTGGGTGCTGATGTTTTTCTCGCTGCTACAAATTATCTCCAGCCTGCTGGTGGCTTTTGCGCCGACGCTGCATGTGCTGCTGCTGGGCCGGTTACTGCTCGGCGTGGCCATTGGCGGTTTCTGGGCCATGTCGACGGCGACCGCGATCCGCCTGGTGCCCGCAGATAAAGTCCCGCAGGCGCTGGCGGTGATTTTTTCCAGCGTGTCGGTGGCGACGGTGGTGGCCGCCCCGCTGGGCAGCTATCTCGGCAGCCTTATTGGCTGGCGCAACGTCTTTATTCTGTGCGTCGTGCCCAGCATTGTGGCGCTGCTGTGGCAGCTGTGGGTATTGCCATCGATGAAACCGGAAAACAGCACCAGCCTGAAAACGCTGCTGCGCGTGCTGCGCCGTCCAGGACTGGTGGGCGGTTTACTGGCGACAATCCTGATTTTTAGCGGCCACTTTGCCTTCTTTACCTATCTGCGCCCGTTCCTCGAAACGGTGGGTCAGGTGAGCGTCGAGAGCATTTCGCTGATCCTGCTGGGCTTTGGCGTGGCGAACTTCATCGGCACGTCGCTTGCCGGGCATCTGCTGGCGCGTAATTTGCGCATGACGCTGGCAATGGTACCGCTGGTGATGGGCATTCTGGCGCTGACGATGGTGGCGGTGGGGCACCTTGCACTCTTTGACGCGCTGCTGGTTACGCTGTGGGGATTTGTCTTCGGTATGGTGCCGGTGGGCTGGTCCACCTGGCTTGCCGCCACGGTACCGGATGAAGCCGAAAGCGCTGGCGGGCTGCTGGTCGCCTCCATTCAGTTCGCCATTGGTGCCGGAGCGGCTGGCGGCGGCGCGGTGTTTGATATTCAGGGTGCCAGCGGCGTGTTTACCGTCAGCGGTGTCTTACTGGTGCTGGCGATGGTGCTTGTACTGATTGGCGTGCGCCGGCAGCCAATAATGACTGAATAATCTGTTAGCGAATTTCCCTGATCTCAATTAAAAACCTACCATAAACGGTAGGTTTTTTATTTCCTGAAACATTACGTCGCCGGTAGAATTTCCTGTTCAGAATAATCTCTGTCTGCATTGCCTAAAGTTATATCACGCAATGCCGATAACAGACGCGCGATGTTTTATATATAACACTTAAACGTTATTATGAGAGAATGGAATGGAAGAGTCGCTAATCGAACTGCTCCGCCAGTTGTTACCCGATAATGAAGCTGAAATAGCCAATCTGGAGCGTATTGATGCAATGCGCGATCACCATAAAGCGCGCGTCGTCGTCTGCGGTACCTATAACGCAGGTAAAAGTTCGCTGCTCAATGCCCTGACTAACCATTATACAAATGAATTTTTTCGGGTGAATGATATTCCCGAAACCCGTGAAGAGACGGTTTTCGAAAGTGGTCAACTGGTCTATGTGGATACCCCTGGTCTGGATGTCAACGTCAATGACGATAAAATCTCCCGCAGCAGCGTTGCCACTGCCGATTTACTGTTAATCGTTCATCGCTTGTCGGCAGGCTCTTTGCAGGATGAGGATGTCAAACTCCTGCAACGGGTTATCGACGCGCATGTTAACCCCGCGAATGTTTTGTTTGTCCTGACAGGTGCGGAACAGCAGGATGACAATATCGCCTTGATTGACGAAATCACCGCGCTAATGGATCAACTGCTCAAGTCAAAAGCGCAAATATTCCTCGTATCCAATCCCCGCTACCTTAAAGGAATGCGTGAAGGTAAAGCTAAACTCGTTAGCGGCAGCGGCATTCCTGAATTATCCCAGAGCATTGAGGGGCGCGCGGCGAATCTGATTGCAGAGCTTGAGCAAGACCGGCAGGCGCGGCGCAGGCGTTTGATTAACAAGTTAATTAAAGTCGCGAAAACGGTACAACGCGCCACGCAAGTCACACTGACAGAGAAAATGTACGCAACGGCCCAACAGCATAAGCAGTTTGTTTCCGATGTGAACAACCTGAAAAGCGATCTGGGCAATAAAATCGCCGAATACAATAAACTCGCGTGAGGTCAAAAGAATGTGGTTTTTGATACCGGTTGCCGTCGTGGTGGGTAAATTAGCCTACGACATGTTCGCTGATGATGACAGTTCATCGTCATCATCGTCATCATCGTCATCATCGTCATCATCGTCTTCAAGCTCAGAGGAAGAGAGAAAAGCCCAGGCCTGGCAGCAACAGCAGCGAGCTGAGCGTCTGGCGGCAGTGGAAAATAGGCTTTGTCGCTCCGCAGAGGAGAGCGTTAAAGCGATAACCGATCGCTATGCCAGCCTTTCACTGAATAGTGTTCATATCACATTAAGTCGCGTAACGGATTTTTTATCGGCGAAGACGGATAACGCGGATAATGCGATGCGTGCATTAGCGGCGCTGGCAGGCGTACGCGTGAAGCTCAATACAAAAAGCGAAAAAAACAAAATCAACGATCTGAATCGCCGTTTGCAAAAATGCACCCACCTTCTTGAGTTGCTGGAGAGTGAGAAAGGAGAACCGCGTGATGCCAAATAATGTGCTGCAAGGACACCAGTCGTTTTATCGTAATCTTCATGCCCTGCATGATGAACTCAAAACCATCGAGAGTGATGTTAAAAGCAACGAGCAGCAGTTCTTTTCACAGATAAAGCAGCTTGATTTATTGCTGAAAAAAAATAATGTTCATTCGGACAGTCCCGATCCGCTGCGGCAATTCTATTCGGCAACGCTGGCACACATATCGGTAACGGTAAGGGAGTGGATACAGCGTATTGATCACTATGAACTCAATACCTCTTTTCGCAAACATTATGGCGACTCATTACTGGTCTACATCTACGGCAAAGTGAAAGCGGGAAAAAGCTCTCTGGGCAATTACATGGCCTATGGGCATGAAAAAGTGACGCCTGAATGGCGTGAAACAATGCGTCAGCAAGGCCATGAACCGCAATTTTTTGTGGCCGAAAAGGGTGAGGATTCTCTTGAGGACACCAGTCATCGAGGGGGTTTTTACGTCGATTCAGCGGAAGCGACCAGCTGTATCCAGGGGTTTACTCTGCCGGGGCTGACCTGGATTGACTCTCCCGGTATTCACTCCATTACGCCTGATAATCAGCAGTTGGCGCAAAAATACGTTGAGAGCGCCGATCTTATTATCTATCCCATGAACTCGGCGCAGCCGGGCCGGGCTACGGATATGAGCGAAATTCGCGAGTTAATGCTCAAGCGAAAACGCTTACTCTTGCTCATCACGCGTTGTGATGCCATGGAGGAGGATGAAGATGAAGAGGGGAATATCGTTGCCGTTTATCAGATGAAAAGTGACGATAATCGCCGCATGCAGGAAACCTATCTCAAAAATACGTTAATTGCGCTCAGTGAAGAGATGGGAATAACGGATCTGGATTGCGAGGTGTTAACGCTTTCCGTGCGCTATGCGGCCATTCATGGCAATACGCCGGAGGCGCTTAATGCCTCAGGCGTACAGGCATTTATCAACAAGCTTGAAAAGACCCTGAACAGCGAGGGCATTGCGCTTAAAAAGCAGGTTCCCCGTAATGCGTTACAGGCGTTCTATGATTTCTTATTATCCGAACATTCAGAGGGTAATAACCTTCACGCGCTGCAAACCAGCCTTAATGAACTCATGACACGCGTGGACGAACTTCGCCTGGACGTTAAGCACCGCTGTGAGGCAATAAAAACGATTGTCAGTAATGATGTCGCCCTAAAAATTGATGCCAGTGTTGATGCCTATACCCAGCACAGGGACGCTAAAAAGCTGGAACGCGAAATCGTGTCAGAGGTGAGAAAACACCTCCAGGATAAATTGTCACCGCTGTTAAACGACGTCACCCAGTCACTGGCTTTGGATGTCAATGCGATGACGCAAAGTCTTCACCTCAAATCGCATATCCGCCTTGATCCGGTGAGTCAGACCATTGAGATCGATTCCAGCGGGCGTAACGGGGCCATTGGCGCGGGGATCGGTGCTGTGGTTGTTGGCGGGATTGCGGGATTTTTCTCCGGCGGTCTGGCTGCGGGAATTGGCAGTGCCGTTGGCGGTACGGTGGGGCGCTTTCTGGGTGGCATGATCCACGGCAGCCGGAGTAAATCCATTAATGTGGGTGATAACCGCATGGAACTGGTGCAACGGCTCACCGAAATGACCAGTGAAACCATTGCCAGCGCCATTGACAAAACGCGCTTTGATATTGATTGCCAGTTGCTCACGCCGGTTCACAAGGCGGTAACGGAATTAGCGGACAAGGTGGAATGCATCCGTAACTGGATCGTAAAAGATAAACAAAAGGAGAAAGCCGATGTTTTCTGATTGGGTCATCATCAATAAATTATACCAGGATGCCAGACCGCTACTGGCAAAATGCGTTGCCGCAGAACGGCTTAACCAGATCGATACTGAACTGGCAACGCGCGAGGCGTCCAGTAAACCCGTGGTGATGGTTTACGGTGTTTATAATGCGGGGAAAAGCACTTTTATTAACGCGCTGGTGGGGAAAGTCGTCGCTGAGATGGACGACGTGCCTCGCACGGACAGAGTGACCGCGTATCAGTTTGCGCAGTTTGACGTGATTGACACGCCGGGGATCGATGCGCCCGTTGAGCATGAGCGGGTAAGCCGCGATCAGTTGCAGCGTTCCGACTCGGTGATTTTTTTGCTCAGCAGTGACGGTGTTTTTGATGAACAAGCCACCTATACGGAAATATTCCGTATTCTCAGCGAGAAAAAGCCGCTGTTAATCGTGATCAATAATAAGAGTGGCTACAGTGAATCCGATCGGGAATACACTGCCATTGTGGATAAGATCAAACAAAACTTACTTAAACTCGCGCCGGAAAATTTAAAAGAGCAGGCGCTGCAACTCCCCGTCTGGTTGGTAAATGCCAAATCGGCGCTGAAGGCAAAGCTTGAACAAAAACCGGCGCTACTGGCAAAAAGTAATATCCTGACGCTTGAGCGCGAAGTTAAACAGCTGTTTATGCTGACAGATAAAGCCGCAATGCTAAACACCGTGAAGGGACTGGTGCGCAGCGAAATCGATCATGCGCTGTTTACGCTCAGTGATTTGGCACCGGAAGGTGAGCAGAAGAGTCTGATGAAGCTGCGCGATCGTGTCGACGACGCCAGACAAGCCTTACAGGCTAAAACTGAACGAAAAATTTATGCTGAAAAAGGCAAACTGCGGGATACGGTCTATCAGCTCCTGAACGCACAGCAATATGACTCGGTTCAAACCGAACTTGAGAGCTGGCAAAATGAGGTTGTTGAGTATTTTCAGACGCAACTTAGCGTCACGATGATTGAGATCGGCAAGCAGGCTGAACACCTGATTTCTGATATACCGCGTTTTTCAGGTAGCGGAGTAGGTGGAAATTCTTCATTGGGCGCTGAAGGGCAGTCTCTGTTCAGTCTGAATGACCTGGTGCATTTTGGCCGTCAGATCAAGCTCGATAATGAAATTTTAAAAGACGGCATGATCGGTGCCATGAAGATGGGTAAGGACTTTTTCCCTAAACTGTTTAAAGGCATTGGTCCTAAAACGATGGAAAAATTCGCGGGCAGAATTGTGCCTTTTGTGGGGCCTGCCATTGACGTTGTGATGGGCATTTACGAATTTTATCAGGCAAAGGCTGCGGAAGAGAAAGAGGTTGAGAGGCAACGTTTGTATTATCAGCGCCTTACTGAACAGTCGACCCGACTGGTTACGGATGTTCAGGATGCCTGTATTGAGATGTTTGACGATATCATCCGGCAAATTTTCAACCCTATTATCAACGAACTGCAAGATGAACTGGACAGGCTGGAAAATCACACGGCGGGCAATGAACGTCTGGTGAATCGTTTGAGTTCGATTCGCGAGTCACTGGCCTGACCATCGCGCGAAAACGCAGTCAAGGAGTCACTCAGCTGCGTTTTCGCTTTTTCTTACACCCTCCAAAACAACCTGTTTACGCTCTTCTTGTCCGCCGTCGCAAATTTCATTTCCAAAAATGATATAATCTTTTCCGCTTACAGGCTCACCACTAAATATCCAAACGCTGTGATCTTATTTTTTCTTAATAATTAACAGCGGCGATACAAATAAATCTAAAAATTGATATTGCGCAAATTGGTGAGCGTGTTTATTGGCCAGGAAAATGAAGGGTGAGTGATGCGATCAAAAATGAGGGTGTCGGCAATAAATTTACTGGACTTGCTTAATCAGCCAGCCAATCACTATATTCTGCAACAATTTCACAGTAAGAAGTGCCGCAAAGGGGATTGTATCAGCAGCCCGCATCTGCACAGCGATGAGGTGCTGATCGTCTCGTCCGGGCGGCTGCGCGTGTTCCTCTGCTACGGCGAGCGCGAGTTCACGCTCTACTATCTGGAGGGCGGGGATATCTTTACCACCCATACGCGTGCCTATATCGAAGCGGTTAAAGAGTCCGTTATTTTGACCTCGTCCATTAAAACCTTCGGCCAGCATCTGGTCAGCCGCCCGGAAATGGCGCTGCAAATGACCGGCATCCTCGGCGATATGCTCGGCAGTTCATGGGATGTCATCGAAGGGATTATTTTTCAGGACGCCAAAACGCGCTTGATTGCGTTTATTTTGTCGCTGGGCAAAGAGCGCGGAAAGGCGGGCGCAAACGGCATTGAATTTGAATGTGATTTAACCATGGAGGATATCTCGTTGATAATTGGCGCGACGCGTCAAACCACCTCCTCATTATTTAATGTGATGATGAAAGATGGCGATATTCTGCGCACGGCAAAAAACCGATACGCCATCACCAATATCAAGCAGCTTTCCGCCCGCCTCGCCGAATACAGAGAGTAAGGCCCGAGGCTCCGCGCCCTGCATTTTGCAAAATGCAGGGCGTCAGCCATTACCGTTCGGTACAGGAAATACAGGGGTCGATGCTGTTAACAATCAGCGCCACGTCGGCCACCGTGTTATCACGCATCATCACCGGTAGCGCATCCCAGTTTGGGTAGCTTGGCACGCGCCACTTCAGGCGCTCCGGCATATCCGTGCCGTTGGTGCGCAGGTAGTAAATCAGCTCACCGCGCGGCGCTTCGGTTTTCGCCACGGCTTCACCCGCCGGGATGGATGGCATGCCGACAATCGCCACCGGGCCGTCCGGCAGTTGCGCCAGACACTGGCGGATGAGGGCGATGGCAATCTGTGCTTCATCGAGGCGCACCATCGCTCGCGACCAGACATCGCCGTCCGGGCGGGTCATGGTGGCGAAGTCCAGTTCCGGGTAAATCGCATACGGCGTTTTGGCGCGCACGTCGTACTCCACACCCGAGGCGCGCGCCACCGGGCCAATTAAACCCTGATCCAGCGCGACCTGTTTTGGCAGCACGCCGACGCCGCGCGTGCGGGTAAGAATGCTGCTGTTGTGGGTATAAATTGTGTGGATCTCCGCCAGCGCCGGTTCCACTTCATCTAAACGGGTCAGCAGATAGGCGATGCTGTCGGCAGTCAAATTGTATTTCACGCCGCCAATGCAGTTGGCCCCCAAATCCATGCGGTTGCCGTACAGCGTTTCCTTGATGTCCTGCACAATTTCGCGCGTTTCCAGCACGTGCATAAACAGCGACGTAAAGCCGATGATATGGGCCATGATGCCGACGTTAAACAGATTCGAGGCGACACGTTTGATCTCATCGGCAATCACCCGCAGATAGTGACCGCGTGGCGGAACGTCGATGCCCGCAATCTCTTCGAGCGCCATGCAAAAGGTGGTTGGATGGCTGTTGGAGCACAGCGAACAGATGCGTTCCGTGAGCGTGATATTCTGGTAGAAGTTACGTTTCATCACCAGATACTCCATGCCCCGGTGCACATGCCCGGCAGAAATGTGCAGACCTTTGATGGTTTCGCCTTCAAGGTCGAGCTTAAAGTACATCGGTTCTTCCAGCGCCACGTGCAGCGGGCCAACCGGCATTTGATAACGGGTCATTGGTTTTCCCCACGTTGCTGCATGATTTTTTCCCACAGGGCTTTGGTGCTGGCGGCGTTGACCATATCCGAGAATGGAATGTATTTTTGCAACACAGCAGCATCAATGTTTTCGTCGATAAACAGCCGGGTCGGATTGGGATGCCCGACCGCGTTAAGATCGTAAAGCTCCATAAACTCCCGCTCGTTCCAGTCGGCGTTGCGAAACACCGGCGTCAGCGAAGGCAGATCGCGCTCACCTTCGGCGAGACGCAGCGTCATCGTCAGCGTCGAGCCATCGAGATCGAAGTGCCAGGCAATTTCGTGGATCTCGCTCGGTTTACCCTCCACGCGCTGGTAAGCGCTGATGGTGTGCAGGCGACCGCCCAACGCCCTGATGGCCTGAGCTGCGGGCAACAGTTGATCGCTGCCAGACAGGCGCACCCACGCGGTCGCTACCCCCCATTTATTCACCTTGGTATTAAAGGCGAATCCTGGCGTTAGCTGCTGATGAAACAGCCTTTCAACCTGCTGAATATCGTTAATCATGGAGAGTCTCTTTTTGCTGCGCGGCGGCACGCAAACGGCGGCAGTCCGGGCACAGTTCGCTCAGGGCGGAATCAAGGGTGCTGATGTAGACTTTGCTGAGCAGCGCCTGGCTTGCGGGCAAATAAGCTGTGCCGCAGGCGACGCAGGCCTTAAACGGCATCACGCCTTCTTCGATCATGCGGTATTTGTCTTTTTGCACATGCGCCAGGTGCCAGTCATTTGTCAGGTGAATGGCTTTCGGCACGCAGTAGTGTTCACACAGGCCGCAGAAGGTGCAGGTGTTATGCCACAGAATAAATTCGACGCCGTTCGGGGTCTCTTCGAAGCGGATCGCGCCGCCTGCGCATACGTGCTCGCACATGCGGCACGCCGAGCAGCGCGTGGCGTCAAAGGCAATGCGTCCCCGCAGGGCCTCAGGGGTGAAGGTGTCACCGAAGGGGAAGGGGTCGGTGGACGGGCCTTGTCGCAGGTTACGGATCAGGACTTTAAGAAAGTTCATGCTGGGTTCCTAAATGCGCGTGCGCCAGATGTCGATCGCCATCGCAATGCCCTCAATGATGGCCTGCGGGCGCGGCGGGCAGCCGGGCACGTTGACATCGACTGGCAGGTAGCTGTCCATGGGACCGGCGATGGCATAGCTGTCGCGAAACACGCCGCCTGAAATCGGGCAGATGCCCACGGCGACAGTGACCTTTGGCTCCGGGATTTCCTGGTACACGCGCAGCACCTTCTCTTTGACGCGCATCGTCAACGGCCCGGTGATCAGCACGATATCCGCGTGTTTTGGGCTGCCGCAGTACTGACAGCCGAGGCGCTCCACGTCGTAGCGGGGAATGCAGGCGGTGGTCGCCAGTTCAACATCGCAGCCGTTGCACGAACCGGCATTGATGCGATAGAGCCAGGGCGACCGGCCAGCAATGGAAGTTAATAACGTCATTCTTGTTTCCCTAAGCGTGCGCCAGCACGCTAATAAGGCCAATCACACCGAGCAGCTCGGGCCACTTCAGATAAAACAGAAAGGCTTGATCGATACGCATCCTGCCCACCGTGGCGCGCAGCAGCGTTTTGCAGATCCCGGCGACGAGGAGGCATTTCAGTAAAAACACCACCACACCCGCGAAACCCGAGGGGCCGTTCGGGCAAAACAGCGTAATGCCCAGCCCCACGACGACCAGCGTTTTCAGCGCCGACATCAGGTGAAACAGCGCAAGGCCGGGGCCGGTATATTCCAGAATGGGGCCTTCGAGCACCTCTGATTCCGCTTCCGGAATGTCGAACGGCGCAACGCCCAGGTTAGCGGGCATAAAGGCGATGTAGGCCGCCAGCGCGGGCCACATCCAGGGATCGAATAAAAATGCCCCGTGCTGTTGTTGATACGCCACGATATCGGCGAGAGAAAAGCTCACCCAGCCGCCCTGCGCCAGCCCGGTTTTAATGGCGACGGCGGCCAGCGCCATTAACAGCGGACCTTCGTAAGCCAGCACCAGCGCCATTTCACGGGAAAAGCCAATCGCGCCAAATACCGAGCCGGAGCTGGAGCCTGCCAGCATCAGCACCACGGCGGGCACGGTGAGCAAATAGAGCAGCACCAGCAGATCACCCAGCCCGGTGAAAGGCTGGTACACCCCGGCGATAGGGATCAGCGCAATCGCCACCAGCATACTGCCGACGCCCACCGCGGGCAGCGCCAGAAACAGACCGCGCGGCGCGCCCTCCGGCACCAGCGTCTCTTTGCGCATCAGCTTGATAATGTCAAAAAACGGTTGCAGCAGCGGCGGACCGATGCGGCGCTGCAAGCGCGCCACCGCAATGCGATCAATACCTTTCAGCAGCAGTCCAAACAGCAGCGCCGCCGCCCCCAGCGGGAAAATGATTAGCGGAGCAAAAACAGAGGTCATCATGGGGTTAGTCCTTATCCTGGGCGCGTAACACCTGTCGAATAAACCGCTCAGGCGCGGGATAGAGCGCCGAAGCGGGCATGTGCGCCTGCGCCGGGGAAATATCGGTTACGCCACCCTGGTGCAAATGGATCGGTTTTGACGCGCGGTTGCTCAGGCGATAGAACAGCCAGCCGGAGGCGGCAACGATGGCGACCAGCAGCCATAGGGTGAGCGGGTGCCAGCCCGCCGTACCGGGCAGCGGGCCGCGCCAGGTCACGGCGATATGCCCAAGCCCGCTCGCCGCCATCACATGGCTGATGGGCACCAGCAGCACGCCCGGCAGTAAACTGACGATCAGCGCAGCGAGGCTCAGCAGCCCCATCGGTAACAGCATTGAGGGCGGTGCTTCGTGGACCTGCTCCAGATGGGGGGAGGGCTGGCCCATAAAGGCGGCGTGAGCGAACTTGAGCACCGCCGCCAGCGTAAACAGGCTCGACATCATGGCCGACAGCCCCAGCAGGTAATGTGCTGACTGGAACGCGGCCTGGTAAATCAGCCATTTCGAGGCAAAGCCATTAAGCGGCGGGATCCCCGACAGCGACAGCCCCGCCAGCAGGAACAGCCCGAAGGTCCACGGCATTTTGCGCCCCAGACCACCGAGTTCGTCCAGGCTTTCAACGTGCACCTGCGCCAGAATGCAACCCGCCGCGAGGAACAGAATGTCTTTGAGCAGCATATGGTTCACCAGGTGCATCAGCCCACCGGCAATGCCTTCGGGGGTGGTCAGCGCCAGACCCAGCAGGATGTAACCCAACTGGCTCACGGTGCTGTAGATCAGCAGGCGTTTGATGCCGTTCTGGATCATCGCCATCGCCCCGGCGTACAGCAGCGTGACGGTGGCGATCACCGCAATGATGTACATCAGCGTCGGTGTGCCGCCGAGCGTGCCAAAGCGCACAAACAGCATGCTTGCGCCGCCGAGGGCAAACAGCTTAAGCACGCCATAGATCCCGCTTTTAAGCAGTACGGCAGAGATGTAGCCGCTGACCGGCGTGGGCGCGGTTGGCGGATGCATCTGGTAGTCGATACGCCACGGCAACTGCGCCGCTTTCATGATCATCCCGGTGAGCACCAGCACCAGTCCGCTACCCAGCCACGGCAGCGACATCGTTCTGGCGGCAACCGTCAGCGCCGCAAAACTAAAGCCCTCGCTGCGCGCGCAGAGCATGGCGACGCCAAGGAACATGCAGGTCGCGCCAACAAAGTTAAAGATGAAATATTTGAAGCCTTCGCGCAGGGCGTTTTCCGTTTCATCGTGGATAATCACGAAATAGAGCGTCCAGCTGCTCATGATTTCCCAGAAGGCAAAGAAGTTGAACAGATCCTTGCTGGCGGTCACGCCTAACAGACCGCCCACCATAAACACGAAAAAGAAGAAAAAGCGGTGCTGGCTGTAGCCGTGCGCCATATAGCCCACGGCGTAGCACAGGTTCAGCACGCCGACCCCGGCGATCAGCACGGCGAACCACCACGACAGCAGATCGTAGCGTCCGGCGTCGAACAGCACCGCGCCCAGGCTCAGTGCCATGACGATCACCGCCAGCGGCCCGGCACGACGTGGCGCGCGTTTGCCTGCCACAAAGGTCACGATTGCGCCGGGAAGGGCGATGAGCACCGCCGGTGACCACGCCAGCGTGAGCGACGGCAGGACCGGCACCGTCCAGTGCTGATGCGCAGCAATCTGCTCAATGACCGGGCGCACCCAGTTTTGCAGCCCGTAGTCCGGGAACAGGCCGCCGAGGATCACCAGCAGCGTCAGCACCCCCATGGCAATGCGCATCGCCAGCGGGGCCTCTTTGACTTCGCCGCCCTGCCAGACGGAAAAGAACAGCACCCGGACAATGCGCAGGTAGTAAATGGCACCCAGCACGCTGCCCGTCAGGAACAGCACCGCGACCGCCAGCGCATTGGCCTGCACGGCCGCGTAGATCATCAGAAACTTGCTAAAGAAACCGCTAAACGGCGGCAGCCCCATCACCGCCAGCGCGCCGATGGCAAAGCACAGCGCGGTGAACGGCATCACACGGCCCAGGCCCGCAATGTCCGAGAGTTTTTTCCCTGCCGCACGGGCGATCAGCCCGCCTGCCGCAAGGAACAGCAGGTTTTTGAAAATAGCGTGGTTGATCACATGGAAGAGCGCACCGGCCACGCTAAGACCGGTAAGCAGTCCGATCATCGCCAGAATTTCGCCCACCTGGGCGAGGGTAGAGAAGGCAAGAATGCGCTTCAGGTTTTGCTCACGCAGCGCCATCACCTCGCCGTAAATCACCGTCATGCAGCCCAGCACGCTCAGCGCAAGCCCGAAGGCGGGCAGCGAGCCGAGGGCCAGCAGCTGCCCGGTGAGGCTGGTGCCCAGCACGATCAGCAGAATTTTCACTAAACCATACACACCCGCCTTGGTCAGAATGCCGGACATCAGCGCCGAGATGGACGACGGCGCGACCGGGTGCGCATCTGGCAGCCAGCCGTGCAGCGGCCACAGACCGGCTTTGACGCCCAGGCCCACCAGGAAACAGACGCCAATCACGGCCGCAAAACCAGGGGTAAGCTGTGTGGCTTGCGCGGCGATGATCGCCATATCAAAGCTGCCAAAGCGGGTATGACACACCAGAATGCCGAAGTGCATGATGTACGCCCCGGTACAGCACATGAGGAAATACTTACGGCCTGCTTTCAGCGCCTGCGGGGTGCGTTCATGCACCACAAGGAAGTAAGAGCTCCAGGTCATCAGCTCCCAGAACAGGTAGAAATTACCGAAGTCTTCGGCGGCGGCGACCCCTAACAGCGATCCCGCCATCAGGAACAAAAAGAAGTAATAGCGGTTAGCGTGTGCATCCTGGCGCATATAGGCCAGGGAGTAGATCACCGCCACGGTAATCAGGCCGGCGAAAATCACCGAGAACAGATGCGAGAGGCTATCGCCATTATTCACCTGCCAGACCATACCGAGCGTGGCGAGCGCTATCGCCACGGCGCTGTAATCGCGCAGACGTGCATTGATCCGGCCCAGCGCATACAGAACAAAGCCGCCGACATAAGGGAAAACCACCCAGTAGTGCCAGGGCGTTTCGAATACCGGCACCGGTGTTTTTAACGACGGCGCGGCGTAATACTCCGCCAGATGTAATAACGGCTCCGGCATCAGGCTGAGATAAACGGTGATGCCCGCCAATATCAGCAGCAGTATGCCGCGCGCAGAGAATAATTCAGCGGCGCGGGGGGTTACTTCACGGGCGTTATTATCCGGCTCAAGGCAGACGCGCTGAATAATAATAATATAATAAACGGAGGCCAGAATGGTCGCCAACGTGGCGATGGCCGCAATAGCCCATTCACCCTGTTCCATTGCGCCGTATAAAATAAGGAACTTGCTGAAAGAGCCTTTAAACGGCGATAAGCCCATTACCGAAAACAGGCCAAAACCAAACAGCAGCGCCACCCGTGGTGTACGCGTGCCGCTGCCTGCCAGCACCTGCAAATCACTTGAACCGTTGCGCTTAATCAGCCAGGCGGCGCTGAGTAGGGTTAATAACCGCATCACCACCTGCAATCCCAGATGCAGTAACGCCCCGGTTTCCCCCGCGCTGCTATTAAGGCCAAAGCCCAGCAGAACATAGCCCACCTCTGCGAGCGTCGAGAAGAGCAGCACGCGGGACAGGTTGCGTAAATGCAACAACGCCAGTATTTCGCCGACCAGCAACAATAATGTTCCTGACCAGGCCAGCAGTGGAATGCCGAACAGTGATACTCCCATTTATTCCTCACCAGACTTCAGAGTCGCCAGGCAGTGAATTTATTAAAAGTCGGCGGGGCTGTCTGTCGGCTGGCTGACAGATATTCGGCGGGAAAGCTGGGAATATGCGTCATCGTTCGGATGTTATTAATAAAACATTAACATCTTGCCGGGTAAAGTATGAGGTCTGTCACTAATTAATTGAGAATGAATATTAATACGGCGGAAGAAATTAACGCGCAATATCCGTTTTTTATTTTTTCCGGCGCATTTCATGACAATTAAGATGATCCTAATCAATAAAATGACTTTTATTTCACCGCGTTGTTTTTCGGCAGATGCGGGTGAGGAGCGTCGCCTATGTGTCTTGGCATTCCAGGGCAAATTCTGGAGATAAACGATGCCGACAATCTGCTCGCCACGGTGTCCGTTGCCGGGGTCAGGCGGGAGATCAACATCGCCTGCCTCGTCAGTGCGGATCAGTCACCGCAGGCGTGCGTCGGCTATTGGGTGCTGGTCCACGTCGGCTTTGCCATGGCGCGGATCGATGAGCAGGAAGCGGCCGAAATGCTGATTGCGCTAAGCGAACTGGATGCCCTGGAGGAGTAGCTATGCATGAGGCGGCATTAACCCAGGGGCTGGTCAGGATCCTGCTCAGTGAGGCGCAGCGCCATCAGGTAACGCAAATCACGCGCGTGCGGCTGAAGGTGGGGCAACTGCGTGCGGTGGAGCCGCAGTCGCTGGCGTTTTGTTTCACTGCCTTTGCCGCTGGCACGCTGGCAGAAGCGGCAGAGCTGATTATCGAATCGCTGCCAGCGGTGGCGCACTGCGCGGACTGTAATGCCGATTTTGACGTCATTAAATTCCATTTTCAATGTACCCGGTGTCACAGCCGCGAAGTGCAACTGATCCAGGGTGACGAGCTGTACATTGAAAGTTTTGATGCCTGATTTAGAGGGTAACGACATGAAAAGACAGGAAAATGTCATGATTTACGCCAATGCGCAGAAATGCCTTGGCTGCCATAGCTGTGAAATGGCCTGCGCGGTCAGCCACGGCGGTAACAACAGTTTATTCGCCGCCGTGAAAGAGCAGCTTCCGCTCCATCCCCGCATGAAGGTGGTCGTCGCAGGGGAGGTCAACATCCCGATGCAGTGTCGCCAGTGTGACAACGCACCGTGCGCGCTGGTGTGCCCGACCGGGGCGTGCCGCCAGTCCGACGGCCAGGTGTTTATCAACGAAGCGAACTGCGTTGGCTGCAAGCTGTGCGTGATGGTGTGCCCGTTCGGCTCCATTACCGTGCGTCGCAGCGAACAGCAGCAGGCCTTTAGCGTCACCAACCAGGGCGTGGCACAAAAGTGCGACCTGTGCGTGTCGTGGCGCAAAGAGCAGGGCAAATCCGACACCGCCTGTATCGAAGCCTGCCCGACAAAGGCCATCAGCCTTGTGGACATGCAGACTTACCGACAGGCACTTATTCAGGCCAGAGCCAAAGAGCTGGCCCAATCCCAAAGAAATATCGACCTGGCCTTAAGGGGAATGTAATGGATATCAACACCAGAACGAGCGATCCCGCCACCATTATTCTGTGCAAAGTCGCCGAAGAAGAGGGCATCGCAACGGTCTTCGATCGCCATAAGATGCAACAACCGCAGTGTGGTTTTGGTAGCCTCGGTCTGTGCTGCCGCATTTGCTGGAAAGGGCCATGCCGCGTCGATCCCTTTGGCGACGGGCCGCAGGTCGGTATTTGCGGTGCCACCAAAGACACCATTGTGGCACGTAACCTGATCCGCATGATGGCGGCAGGCGCAGCCGGTCACTCGGAGCACGGTCGCCACATCGCGCTGGCGATGCAGCGCGTGGGCAAGGGCGAAATTCCGGATTATCAGATCCGCGATCCGCAGAAGCTGGCCGCCGTAGCTAAACGGCTGGGGATCGACACGGAAGGGCGTTCGACGCGCGAGATAGCCTGGGACGTGGCGACCAAAACGCTGGAAGATTACCAGAGCCAGGACAGCAAAACGCCGTGCCACTGGCTCAAGGCCTCGCTGCCGTCGAAGCGTCTTTCGGTGCTCGGCAAACTCGGCGTGCTGCCGCACAACATTGATGCCACCGTGGCGCAGATCATGTCACGCACCCACATCGGCTGTGACGCGGATCCCACCAACCTGATCCTCGGCGGCATTCGCGGTGCGCTGGCGGATTTCGACGGCATGGTTCTGGCGACGGAACTGTCTGACGCGATGTTCGGCACGCCGAAACCGGTGGTGACGCAGGCCAACATTGGCGTGATCAAAAAGCAGGCGGTGAACATCGCGGTGAACGGGCATAACCCGCTGCTGAGCGAGGTGATCTGCGATGTGGCGGCGGAAATGAACAGCGTGGCCCGCGATGCCGGGGCCAGCGAAGGCATTAATATCGTCGGTATTTGCTGCACCGGTAACGAAGTCATGATGCGCCACGGCATTCCGCTGGCGACCAACTATTTGTCGCAGGAGATGGCGATCTTTACCGGCGCGCTGGATGCGATGGTGGTGGATGTGCAGTGCATCATGCCGTCGCTCTCGACCATCAGCGAGTGCTACCACACCGAGTTTATTACCACCGCGGATGAGAACAAGATCCAGGGTTCGCGCCACGTCAGCTTCCACGAAGATCACGCCCGGGATACCGCGCGCAAAATCATCCAGTACGCCATTGATGCCTTTGGCCGCCGGGATAACACCCGCGTCAAAATTCCGGACATCAGGCAGACCGCTATCGTCGGGTTCAGTACCGAAGCGGTGATGGACGCGCTGGCGCTGCTCAACCCGGACGATCCACTGGCCCCGCTGGTAGAGAACATCGTGAACGGCAACATTCTGGGCGTGGCGCTGTTTGCCGGTTGTAACACCACGCGCGTGAAGCAGGACGACAGCTTCCAGGTGATGGCGAAGGTGCTGGCGAAACATAACGTGCTGATGCTGGCAACCGGCTGCGGCGCGGGAGCGTTTGCCAAAAACGGTCTGATGAACCAGCAGGCGACTAACGCATGGGCGGGGGATTCGCTAAAAGCGGTGCTGACCACCATCGGTACCGCTGCCGGACTGGAAGGGCCGCTGCCACTGGTGCTGCATATGGGGTCCTGCGTGGACAACAGCCGTGCGGTGATGCTGGCGACGGAGCTGGCGCAAAAGCTCAACGTCGATTTGAGCGATCTGCCGCTGGTGGCCTCCGCGCCGGAAGCGATGTCTGAAAAGGCCATCGCCATTGCCAGCTGGAGCCTGGCGCTCGGGCTGCCAACGCATCTCGGCGTGGTACCTCATGTGACCGGTTCGAAACAGGTCACCGATCTGATCACCGAGCAGTCGAAAGATCTCTTCGGCGGCTACTTTATGGTGGAAACCGATCCGACGCTGGCGGCAGAAAAACTGGTGGCGGTGATCAAAGAAAAACGTCGCGCGCTGGGGTTGTAACCTTCTTATTGGCCCGCGCCAGAACGGGCGGGCCGACACACTTTGATTAATGAGGCCGATATGAAAATAGCCATTGCGGGAAAAGGCGGCGTGGGCAAAACCACGCTGGCCGGACTGCTGGCCCGATCGTTTGCCGCCGACGGCAGGCCGGTGCTGGCGATTGATGCCGATCCCGACGCCAACCTGGCCTCGGCGCTGGGCATACCGGCGGCGCGTTACGCCGAACTGCAACCCTTCTCGCGCATGAAAGATCTGGCAAAGGCGCGCACCGGTGCAGGCGAAGGCTACGGCAGCCTGTTTATTCTCAACCCGAAAGTGGACGATCTGCCCGAGGCGTTTTGCGTTGAACACGAAGGCGTGCGCCTGCTGCGAATGGGCACCGTGGAGCACGGCGGTACCGGCTGCGTCTGCCCGGAGCATACGCTGCTGCGCCGTCTGATGAGCCATTTGCTGTTAGAGCGCGATGACGTCGTAGTGATGGATATGGAAGCGGGCATCGAGCACCTTGGGCGTTCAACGGCGCAAGCGGTGGATGTACTGATCGTGGTGGTGGAGCCAGGCCTGCGCAGCATTCAGACCGCGCGGCAAATCGGCGAGCTAGCGGCAGATATCGGCATTCGTACCCTCGCCTACGTGGGCAGCAAAATTGCCTGCCCGTCGGATAAGGTGTTCCTTGAAGCCCAGTTCAGTGCCGACCAGTTGCTGGGCTATCTCTCGCTCAATGACACCATTCGCGGCGCGGATCTCAGCGGCCGCGCGCCCTTCGATCTCGGCGGTGATTTTATGTCTGAGCTTGAGGTCATCAAACAGCGCCTGACGGCCCTGTGTTAAGCGGAGTGAATCAGCATGTGTCAGTTGCGGGTCCGGTTGCAGTTTGCAGATGGCAGTGAAGAGCTGTTCGATGAGGTCACGCACGTGGCGTTTGGCGTGGAAAACATCACCCTTTCGCGCCTGTTCGATACGCCCTGCGAATTATATGACTTTGCGATAGAAGAGATTGATTGTATGCACAACGTGATGGTGTTGACGCAGCGCACGTCCGGCCAGGGGAGGAGAGCGTAGATGATCGAAATGAATTTATTAAAGAAACTCAACGTGCTGGTGCCGCACTGGGTGGCGCACAACGAAGAGCACATTGCTGAAATGGAGCGCTATCTGGCCGCGCTGGACGCGGAAGGGCAAACCGCGCTGGCGAGCCGCTGTCGGGACACCATCGCGCAGATGAAACAGGTCAGTGAAAAACTGGCGCTGATGGGCGAGCAGCTAAAACCCATCAAATGGCAAAGAGGGTAAGCGGATGTGCAATAACTGCGGCTGCAATATCCCGCACCGAAGTCAGTTACGGCTGGGCGACGGTGCGATCCATGCCGTTCGACCGATCAACGCCGCACCGCAAACGGTGACGGTGCTGAAAAATCTGTTACAGGACAACGACGACCTGGCCGCCCGCAACCGCCAGCACTTCGACGCGCACGGCACGCGGGTATTTAATCTGATGTCGTCGCCGGGCAGCGGCAAGACCTCGCTGCTGGAGGTGACCCTTGAACAGCTCACGGCGCGTGGCCTGAAAGTGGCGGTCATCGAAGGGGATCTGGAAACCGAAAACGACGCGGTGCGTCTGCGGCGTAAAGGCGTACCGGTAGTGCAAATCACCACCGGTATGGCGTGTCACCTTGACGCGCAGATGGTTCACGCCGCCTGGCAAACGCTCAGCGCAGCACCCGTCGATATTCTGTTTATTGAAAACGTGGGTAACCTGGTGTGTCCGGCGAGCTTCGATCTCGGTCAGCACCATAACGTGGTGCTGCTGTCGGTGCCGGAAGGGGATGATAAGCCGCAGAAATACCCGGTGATGTTTCGCCAGGCCGACACGGTACTTGTCACCAAGGTCGATCTGCTGCCGTACTTTGAGGACTTCAGCACCCAGCGCGTAATCGAAGAGATCGACCTGCTGACCCCGCAAACCCCGGTCATGATGCTCTCCACCAAATCCCCGCAAACCTGGTCCCGCTGGCTCGACTGGCTGTGCGAGCGGGTGAAGGTGTTGTCCGGGAGTTCAGAAAGCTAAGAGAAACAAACGGACGCTCTCAAATAATCCTCATCGTGATTTTCTCATCAGTCATCAGGGGGCAATCTGCCCCCTGCACAGGTTGTGACTTTACAGCTTAAAGCTTCCGACCACGTTTTCCAGCTGCACGGTCTGCTCTTCCATCGACTGGGCGGCGGTTGAGACTTCCTCTACCAGCACCGCGTTTTGCTGCGTGGTGCTGTCGAGTTGGTTAATGGCGATATTGATCTGGTCGATGCCGCGGCTCTGCTCATCGCTGGACGAGCTGATTTCAGAGATCAGCACGCTGACGTTTTCCACTTTCTCCATCAGGCCGTCCATAGTGGTCCCCGCATGACGAACCAGGCTGCTGCCCTGTTCGATATTGCTCACGGATTCCTCAATCAGCTTTTTGATCTCCTGCGCGGATTGAGCGCTGCGCTGAGCAAGCGAACGGACTTCACCGGCGACGACGGCAAATCCACGCCCCTGTTCACCAGCGCGTGCGGCTTCGACGGCGGCGTTCAGCGCGAGGATATTGGTCTGGAAGGCGATGCCATCAATCACCGAAATGATATCGACGATTTTCGACGACGACTCATTGATGCGCTCCATGGTCGTGACCGCCTGGCTCACCACCGACGCCCCCTCTTTGGCTGCGCCCGAGGCCTGCGACGCCAGCTTATTGGCCTGCAAGGCGTTATCGGCGTTCTGACGCACAGTGCTGGTCAGCTCTTCCATTGATGCGGCGGTCTGCACAATCGACGCAGACTGCTCTTCGGTGCGCGAGGAGAGATCAAGGTTACCGCCAGCAATCTCGCGCGAGGCGGACGAAATGGCCATTGAGCTTTGGCCGACCTGAATCAGCAGCTCCTGCAAGAAGGCAATAAACTTATTAAAGTTCAGAATGATGTCGTTAAATTCCGGGCTGTTACTTTCCGGCAGTCGACGCGTTAAATCGGCACCTCCGCTGGAGAGCGCCTGAATATTTTTATCCAGCAGCGTCACGTTGCGGAAAATATTACGGAAAATCATCATCAGCGCCAGCACGATCAGAATGCCGAGCACCACCTGCACCAGCGTCATTTTGGTCATGATCGCATCGGATTGACGCACCAGGTGGCTGCTGGGAATGTCCACCGCCAGATACCACGGGCTGCCCGCAATCGGCAGCACGAACAGTGAATGTTCACCATCTTCGCCGTCGTAGGTGCCTTCATAACGATCCTTCTTACCCTGCGCCAGCAGTTGCAGCAGCGGGGCAGACGACGGCAGCGCCAGATCACGCAGGTTCGCCAGCGCTTTGCCTTTCTCGGTCAGACCATTGCCGACGATTTTGCCATCGGATTCAACGATCAATACCGAGCCGTCTACCGCTTTGCCCATGTCGGTCGCCAGCTGGTTAAAGAAGCCCAGCGTCACGTCGATGGTGGCAACGCCCCAGACTTTGTCATCGCGCCAGATCGCCATCGCGCAGTTGGTGCGCGGCTGCGGACTGGCGGCGTCCTGGTAAGCTTTGGCCCAGGCACACTCGCCCTTGGGCGCGTTCATGCCGTCTTTGTACCACGGCTGCTCCCAATAGTTGTCGGACGCTGGCTGGTTCCAGACGGTGTTCAGTTGCAGTTCACCGGCGGTATCGCGGGCATAGAAGGTGCTGAATTTGTCCCGCGCAGGATCGCGCTGATTCGGCAGGGGCCAGACGCCGCCGCCAAACACGTTCAAGTCCCCGTACTGATTCACCAGCTGCGGTAACAGCGAATCGATTTGATCGCTGTCCAGTTTTGCCACCAGTTCGGTGATGACACGCTGCTGCGCTTTCACCCGGTTCATCTGTTCTTTAATGGCATCACTTTGCAAATTGACCGTGGAGCGGATGTTTTCCGTTTCGGTTGCCACGATTTGCGGTGAGACAAATTGCTTAATAACCAGATACGTAACCACTAATAAAACAATAAAAAAACTAATAAGCAGCAGAGTAACTCGCGTCTGAGTTGATTTCCACATGATGATGATCGCTTCTCGGTCGGTAGGGGATGTGTGATATATCGGCACCGGTTAAACGTTCTTTATGGAATTAAAGACGCGAGGTGACAGGCTTCTCAAATACCGCACTTTTTAGCGACGAAGGTGGGTTATTACCCGTGCTATTTGTGCGTGTTCTATACTTAATTTCCGCAACCGTTCAACGTTAAGGAGCACGCATCTTATGAGTCACAATAACGACGCATCCTCTTCAATCAAAGACAGTTACCCGGTCCCGCCGTTTCCGCATCAAAAACAACCCTTTCCAGGACTTGCCAGCAAAATGACGCCGAGGCCCGATCATGGGGAAACCTCGTATCGCGGATCGGGCCGCCTGTCAGGACGTAAAGCCTTGATCACCGGCGGTGACTCCGGCATCGGGCGTGCTGTCGCCATTGCCTTTGCCCGGGAAGGGGCGGATGTGGCCATCAACTATTTACCCGCTGAAGAAGACGATGCCAAAGAAGTGATTGAGCTGATCCGTGCGGAAGGGCGCAAGGCCGTGGCGATCCCCGGCGATATTCGTGACGAGGTCTTTTGCCAGCAACTGGTGAAGCAGGCGGTCGACGGGCTGAGCGGGCTGGATATTCTGGTCAACAATGCCGGGCGGCAGCAGTTCTGCGAATCCATTGTCGATTTAAGTACCGAGGACTTTGACGCCACGTTTAAAACCAACGTTTACGCCATGTTCTGGATCACCAAAGCGGCGCTCAGCCACCTCACGCGCGGCGCGGCGATCATCAACACCTCTTCGGTGCAGGCTTTTAAGCCCAGCGACATTCTGCTGGATTATGCGCAAACCAAGGCCGCCATCGTGGCGTTTACCAAATCGCTGGCCGGGCAGTTGGGATCGAAAGGCATTCGCGTCAATGCCGTTGCGCCAGGGCCGTACTGGACGGTGCTGCAATGTTGCGGCGGTCAGCCGCAGGAAAAAATAGAGCAGTTTGGCGCAAATGCGCCGATGGGACGTCCAGGGCAACCGGCGGAGATTGCCGCGCTGTACGTCACGCTGGCTTCCGATGAGAGCAGCTATTCATCCGGCCAGGTGTGGTGCTCCGATGGCGGCACCGGCACGCTATAACCCTCGATCAACCTTTGAAAGGAGTGAAATGTGAAAGCATTGACCTATCATGGCCCGCACCACGTCAGCGTCGATACGATGCCCGATCCTGGGCTGGAAGCCGCAGACGACATTATTCTGCGCGTCACGGCGACGGCGATTTGCGGTTCCGATTTACACCTGTATCGCGGCAAAATTCCCGGCACCCATCACGGGGACATTTTCGGTCATGAATTTATGGGCGAAGTGGTGGAAGCGGGATCGGCGGTAACGGCGGTCAGCAAAGGTGACCGGGTGGTGATCCCGTTTGTCATTGCCTGCGGCGACTGTTTTTTCTGCCGTCTGCACCAGTATTCCGCGTGTGAAAACACCAACAGCGGTAAAGGTGCCGCACTCAATCGCAAAAGTATCACCCCGCCCGCCGCGCTGTTCGGCTACAGCAGCCTGTATGGCGGCATCCCTGGCGGACAGGCGGAGTATGTTCGCGTGCCGAAGGCGAACGTCGGCCCGTTTAAAGTACCGGATAGCCTGCCGGATGAAAAAGTGCTGTTTCTCTCGGATATACTGCCAACCGCCTGGCAGGCGGTGAAAAACGCCGACATCACGCAGGGTTCCACCGTGGCGATTTACGGTGCCGGGCCGGTCGGGCTGTTGAGCGCCGCCTGTGCGCGCCTCGCCGGGGCGGAGAAGATCTTTATGATTGATCACAACGACTATCGGCTGGCGTTTGCCGCCGAGCGTTACGACGTGATCCCCATTAACTTTGACAAGAACGACGATCCCGCCGCATGGATCATTGAGAACACGGCGGGGCATCGCGGCGTGGATGCGGTGATCGATGCGGTCGGTTTTGAGGCGAAAGGCAGTCTGACGGAAACGGTGCTCAGCAACCTGAAAATTGAGGGCAGCAGCGGTAAAGTGCTGCGTCAGTGCATCGCGGCAGTCAGGCGCGGCGGGACGGTCAGCGTACCGGGTGTTTACGCCGGATTTATTCACGGCTTTATGTTCGGCGACGCCTTCGATAAAGGGCTGACCTTCAAAATGGGGCAGACGCACGTGCACGCGTATTTGCCCGATCTGTTGTCGCTCATCGAACAGGGGCTGCTCAAACCCGAAGAGATTGTGACGCACCATATGCCGCTGGAAGAAGCCGCGCGCGGCTATGAGATATTTGAAAAGCGCGAAGAGGAGTGCCGCAAAGTGATCCTGGTACCGGGCATGGTCAGCGACCGCGCCACGGTGTAACCCGCTCAGGCTCCCTCGCGGGAGCCGCTATTTTTTCTGTGCTTTCCGGCTGCGCAGCGTCAGCAACGGCGTGACGGTAATGCCGTGCACCAGCACGCTGGCGGTCACCACGGTGATGGCGATGTTCGCCATGGTCTCCGCCTGCGCGCCGTTCAGACCGTGCACATAGGCCCAGGCGATATAATTGAGGCTACCGATGCCGCGAATGCCCAGCCAGCCGAGGCTGATGCGTTGCAGCCAGGAGCCGTGGCAGCGCGCGCTCACCGCCAGCACCGCCAGCGGACGGATGACGCAGAATATTACCAGCGCCAGCAGCAGGGCATGAACGTCCCAGTGCTGTGACAACGTCACGCCGAGCACAATCACCAGCACGGCGGCAAACAGCCGCTCCACCGTATCGCCAAACGACAGCGCATCGCCAATCACCAGACCGACGGATTTCACCGGGCTGCTCTCGCTAAGCGCGTGGCGGGTATGGGGATTGACCTGCATTTCGGCGGGCGTGCCGTGGCGATCGTCTTCATTGTCACCATGTTTTTTCTGCACGCTCACCTCCGCGCTGCGCAGCCCCACGCCAGCGGCAAAGGCGGCGAGAAAGCCGGATGCCTCAAGCGACTGGGCCAGCGCAAAGCTCAGGCAGATGAGCGACAGGGCAATAAAATCGCTGGGGGCCACTTCCCGCTGGGCATGGCGCGAGCGGGTCGCCAGTAACCCAATCAGCCGCCCAAGGGCGAAACCGATGGCCAGCCCTGCCAGCAGCGCCCACAGCACATCAATACTCAGCCATTTAAAAAGTTCAGCGGCATCGGGCGTACCCCCCGCTTTATACCAGAGAAGCGCGAGCATCAAAAACGGCAGCGCTGTGCCGTCGTTAAGGCCCGCTTCACTGGAGAGGGCGATGCGCAGCTGATCGTCATCCTGGGCGTCGTTAACCGCAATCAGGCTAGCCAGCACCGGATCGGTGGGGGCGATGATCGCCGCCAGCGCAAGCGACAGCGGCCAGGAGAGGTCGATGAGAAAATGCGCGGCGAGCATGATCCCGGCGATGGTTAACAGCATCCCCGGCAGCGCCAGCCGAATGCCCATCTTCCAGTAGGGGGACGTGAGCGGCAGGCGAATTTTCAGCCCGGTGATAAACAGCGAGGCCGCCATCGCGATTTCAGTAATGCGGCTGGTGAGCGGGGCATGCGACAGAATATCAAATTGCAGGATCCCCAGGCCCCAGGGACCGCAGCCGATACCGACCAACAGATAGACGCCAAAAATGGGCACCGGCACACGGCTGATCCAGCCATAGGAAAGGGACATTAATAATAACAGGCCGCCTGCGGCTGCCGTCCACGCCAGATACCCCATAATGCTGTGGCCCACGTTAAAAAATTTATCAATCATAGGGTTATAGTTGTTAATAAGCGCGAATACCAGTTAACGCGAAATAACAAAGCAGGCGTTAATCTTTATGCACCAAAAGAAATATTTTGTCGCAAATCTAAACGGGGTTTTGTTGATAGCGCTTAATGCCAGGATTCATCCGATAAATGCGCAGCGGCACCAAGGTGCGCCGCGCACTGGCACATTGTTTTCTATTCTTAGTGGGCGTCAAGGCATATTACTTTTGTTTATTTTAAAACGATTAAGCGGAGTTGTTATGACGATCAAAACACTGGAAGACTTATTTATCCACGACTTATCTGACGTGTACAGTGCTGAAAAACAAATTACCCGCGCCTTACCAAAAATGGCCCGTGCGGCAACGGACGAAAAACTTGTTGCCGCATTTCAACAGCATCTTGAAGAAACCCATGGGCAAATTGAACGCCTGGATCAACTGGTTGAAAAAACCGAAGGCGTGCGCATTAAACGCATGAAATGCCATGCGCTTGAGGGCCTGGCGGAAGAAGCGCAGGAGATTATCGAATCCGTCGAAGCCGGGCCGGTTCGTGACGCGGGCCTGATTGGTGCCGCGCAGAAGGTCGAACATTACGAAATAGCCACCTACGGCACGCTGTACGCGCTGGCGGTTAAACTGGGCTACAAAGAAGCCGCTGCCTTACTGGCCGCCACGCTGAAAGAAGAAAAAGCGACGGATGAGAAATTAACCGTCATCGCTGAACAGCAGGCCTGACCTGCACACTATGTCGTGAAAGAAATGCCGTGAACGCAAACGCAAAAAATCCACGCTACGGCGTGGATTTTTGCATTATGACCGTCAATCAGACCATGAAAACGTCCGGCCCTTTAAGATCGATAATATTCAGTATGCGTAGCGCCGCTTTATTAGGCTTGCTCTCGTTGCGTTCCCACTTTGACACGCTCTCAACGGACATGCCTGTCGTCATTGCCAGCGCTGCCTGGGACATTTTATAGCGAGTTCTGACCTCTTTGATTTGCCCGCCGGTCATCGCACGAACTTCAGGGATCCGCCGAGCGCAAACCGCAGCATCAATGGCAGCCACGGTCTCCTCTGTAACAACGCCCAGCGTGTTATAACGCCGGGCCATGTTCTGGATACGTTTCAGTCGTTCAGTCATCACATATTACCTCGATCAATTCTTTAGCCTCTGTCAGACGTTTGATCTGCACCGGACTCATAGCGACGAAATCTTTCGCGATTTTGCAATAAGCATCAATTTCATCGTCCTCAAGTTCCTTTCCTTTCTTTTTAGACAGGTGACTTTTCAGGTACATATCAAAAAAATAGACATTCTCGCCATCTTTAAAAAAAACAATTGCTCGCGCCCCATCTCTGGGACTGACGGCTGGCAGAGCTAAGCGTTTTTTGTACGTATACTTGCCCAAATGATCCCCATGAGCGTCCTTACGTGTATATTCCGTAACCGTTACTATAGTAAGGCTTACGGGTTGATTCAATCCTTTTTGTTCAGATTTGCTATTCACGTCAGGTGTTTGCTATCGGGTAAAAAACTGCTGCGCTCGCGCCAGGTCACTCACCGTATCGATATCGCGCACACTACCTGCATCGTTTACCGCAAGCGTCGTGACGTTCCCGCTCGCGCGGGCGCGCTGCACAACGGCTTTTGCGCCCGGCTCGCCGTTGAGCGCGTGAAGCGCAGAGTAATATCTCCGACCAAAAGCCACCGGGTGACCGGGCTGCTGGTGATAACAGGGCACCACAACGGAGGAGGGCTGTACAGCGCTTGCGACGCGTTGCAGCGTCTCCGGCGTGATGAGCGGCAAATCGCCTGGCAGGATCAGCCAGCCTGCGGCATCCGGCGTGGCGGCAACGCCCAGCGCAATGGACTCGCCCATGCCGCCCGTACCCCCGTCGGGTCTGACCAGCTGCGAGGGCAAACCGGCCTGGCGCACGGCATCAATAACGTGCTCCAGCACCGTTTTACCGGCCAGCGGCGCATCCAGCTTGTGCGTCTTTCCGCCGGAGGCGTAAAAGCGCTGGCCTTTCCCGGCGGCGAGAATAATCACCACGGGCAGGCTCATGCGTTATTTTCCGGCCACAGGCTGTTTTGCCGGGCAGCGGCGACATCGGCAATCACCGACAGCGCCAGCGACTGCGCATCCCGCGCTTTGGCAAACAGGCCAATCGGCGCTTTAATGCGCGCCAGATCCTGCTCACCCCAGCCCAGTTCGGCTAAGCGCGTGACCCGCGCATCGTGCGTGCGGCGACTGCCTAATGCCCCGAGATAAAACGGCGCGGCGGCGAGGGCGGCCTGCAACACCGGTAGCTCCTTGTGCAGATCGTGATACAGCAGGATCACCGCCGTATCCGCATCAATCAGTCGCGTCAGATCCGGCGCAAACCCCTCGCGGGTGAGCACATCGTAACCGGCAGCCTGGGCGATGCTGGCGGTCATCTGCGCCTCGATGGAACGACCAAAAATCAGCGCGCGCGCCTGTGGCCGGTACGCAACGTCAAAGGCATCATGCGTCCAGCCCGTCTGGCTAATCTCCGTGGAGCTTGTCAGCGTCTGGGTGCGGGGGTGAAAGCGCAAACCCGCCGCCCGGCGCTGTTCAAGGGCGTTGAGTACCGCCAGCAGCGGATGCACCGCGCGCAGGCAGTGGATATGCAGCGCGATCCCGCCGCCGCAGGGCAGCACAATATCAAACCAGGGCGAACCCTGACCGTAGCGCACCGTGCGATCCTCTCCGGCGGCAATCGCCTGCATGGCCTCATGGGCCGCAGCGCTCTCCACGCAGCCCCCGGAGACAAAGCCGCAGTAAACGCCGTCTTCACGTACCGCCATTTGCGTACCCAGCGGGCGTGCCGCGCCACCGCGGATCTCCACCAGCGTGACCAGCGCCGCTGCCAGTCCGCCGGTGAGCGCGTCGGCGGCAAAGCGTAAAATCTCTGCGCGGTTATCGGTCATGTTGCCCGGACGTGGCGTGGGGCAAAGTGCATCCAGACCTTCAGCGTGTTGCGACATTGCGCCTCCTCAGGCGAGCGTGGGTAGCCCGTCCAGCAGCTTATCCAGCGTCAGCGGGTAGTCACGCACGCGCACCCCGGTGGCGTTATACACCGCATTGGCAATCGCCGCGCTCACGCCGCACAGTCCCAGCTCACCCACGCCTTTGGCCTTCATCGGCGATGACACCGGATCGGTATCGTCGAGGAAGATCACCTCCTGAGAAGGAATATCGGCATGAACCGGCACTTCGTAGCCCGCCATGTCGTGGTTAACGAAGTAGCCCCGCCGGGTATCCACCGCCAGCTCCTCCATCAGCGCTGCGCCAACCCCCATGGTCATAGCACCAATCACCTGGCTGCGGGCGGTTTTCGGATTGAGAATGCGTCCGGCGGCGCACACCGCCAGCATACGTCGCACCCGCACTTCCCCGGTGGCGATATCGACGCCGACCTCCACGAAATGCCCGGCGAAGGTGGATTGCTGAAACTGCTTATCCAGATCGCCAAACTCAATGCTGTCTTCAACGGTAAGCGTGCCGTTCGTGGCAGCCTGGCCCAGCGGCACGCGGCGCTCACCTAGCTGAATGTGCCCGTCGCCGAATTCGGCGGCGTCAGGATCCCACCCGAGCGCGTGGGCCGCGGCCTCACGCAATTTCACGCAGGCGGCATAGACGCCCGCTGTGGAGCTGTTGGCCCCCCATTGCCCGCCGGAACCTGCCGAGACCGGAAAGGCGGAATCGCCCAGATGCACGACGACCTTTTCAAGCCCCACACCAAGCATCTCTGCCGCCGTTTGCGCGATGATGGTGTAGCTGCCGGTCCCGATGTCCGTCATGTCGGTTTCGACGGTGACGACACCGTCAGCATCCAGATGCACGCGCGCGCCGGATTGGGTCACCATGCTGTCGCGAAAACCCGCCGCCATGCCCATGCCGATGAGCCAGCGCCCGTCCTGCACCTGCGCGGGCTGTGGATTGCGGCGATCCCAGCCGAAGCGCTCAGCACCGGTACGCAGGCACTCCACCAACTGGCGACGGGAGAAAAAGCGCTCGGGATGGGCCGGGTCCACCTGGGTGTCGTTAAGAATGCGAAACGCCACCGGATCCCTGTGCAGCTTCTCCGCCATTTCGTCCATAGCGATTTCCAGCGCCATCAGGCCCGGCGTCTCGCCCGGTGCGCGCATTGAGTTCCCTTCGGGCAGATCGAGCGTCGCCAGCCGCAGTCCGGTAAAGCGGTTTGCACCCGCGTAAAACAGTTCCGTCTGGTGGACGGCGGTTTCCGGCGCGCCGCCGGGCAGGTTGCCGGACCAGCTTTCATGGGCGATGGCGGTGATATGACCGTCGCTGTCGGCACCGATACGAATGCGCTGCACGGTGGCGGGGCGGTGCGTGGTGTTATTCGGGATGAAGGGGCGTGGGAGCATAACTTTCACCGGGCGGTTTATTGCGCGTGCCCCCAGCGCCGCCAGCAGCGCGTCACATCGTAAAAACAGCTTGCCGCCGAAGCCGCCGCCAATATAGGGCGAGCGCACGCGCACGTTTTCCACCGGCATGTTGAGGGTTTTCGCAAGCTCGGTGCGACACCAGTTAATCATCTGATTGGAGGTCCAGACCGTGAGTTTATCGCCGTCCCAGACCGCCATTGAGGCATGCGGCTCCATCGCCATATGGCTTTGATCCGGCGTGCTGTAGGTCGCATCCAGCGTCACATCCGCGCTGTTAAATGCCCCCTCGAAATCACCGGTGTGCTTATCCGGGGTATCTTCCGGCGTGTCGGTCACCGTCGGCTGCACGCGGGCGAGATCGTACTCACCCTCTTCGCGGGCGTAGTCCACCTGCACCAGATTCGCCGCCGCGCGTGCCTGTTCGAAGGTTTCCGCCACCACCACCGCAATGGCCTGATGGTAGTGTTCAATAGTCGGCCCGCCAAGCAGCGTGGCGGCGTTCATTTCGCCTTTGCCCAGCTCACCTGCGTTATCGGCGGTAATAATCGTCAGCACGCCGGGCGCGTGCTGCGCCAGCGACGTGTTAAGCGCCGTGATCCGCCCTTTGGCAATGGCCGAACCGACAACGTAACCGTAAGCCACATTGGGTGCCTCGTTATGCCATTCGTACGCATAGGGGGCAGTACCGGTGGTTTTTAACGGGCCATCAATGCGGTCGTGCGGATGGCTGACGACCTTCAACTGGTCGATCGGATTGATGCCTGCTGGTTTATCAAATTTCATGATTGACCCCTTGCGTGCGTCAGGACTGAGGCGAGCGTGCGCTGCGCCAGCGTCAGCTTAAAGGCGTTCTCCGCCGTGGGATGGGCGCTGGCAAACAGTCGGCGGTAAACCGCCTGCGCGCCGCGCGTCAGTTCACGGTCCGCGTCGTCAAGCCGCCAGGGTTTATGGGCAACGCCGCCGAGTGCGACGCGCCCTGAGCCGTCGGGCTGCACCACGGCGGCAACGGAGACCAGCGCAAAAGCGTAGGAGGCGCGGTCACGCACCTTTTGATAGATGTGCGTTCCCCCGAGCGGCGGCGGCAGGCTGACCGCCACTATAAACTCGCCGGGCGTCAGCACCGTTTCGAGATGCGGCGTCTCTCCCGGTGCCCGGTAAAAATCGGCAATGGGGATCTGTCGCTCGCGTCCGTCGGGGCTGACCGTTTCAATGACCGCGTCCAGAAGCTGCATAGCAACGGCCATATCGCTGGGATGCGTCGCGATGCAGTCGTCGCTGCCGCCCACGACCGCATGCTGGCGGCTGAACCCCGTTAACGCAGCGCAGCCGCTGCCCGGCTGACGTTTATTGCAGGGCTGGTTGGTGTCATAAAAGTAGGGGCAGCGCGTACGCTGTAAAAGATTCCCGGCGGTGGTCGCCTGGTTACGTAGCTGACCGGAGGCCCCGGCGAGCAGCGCCCGCGACAGTACGCCGTAGTCGCGACGCACGCGCATATCGGCGGCGAGATCGGTATTGCGCACCAGCGCACCGATGCGCAGACCGCCCTGCGGCACAGGTTCAATGGTGTCCAGCGCCAGACCGTTGACGTCAATCAGGTGCGTGGGCGTTTCGATCTCCAGCTTCATCAGATCAAGCAGATTGGTGCCCCCGGCGATAAACTTTGCGCCAGGGGTCTGTGCCGCGCGGGCAGCCGCGTCGGCGGGTGTGGTTGCGCGTTCCCAGGTAAAGGCCTTCATGATTTCTGGCCTCCTGCAACGTCTTCGATGGCGGCAAGAATGTTGGCATAGGCACCGCAACGGCAAATGTTGCCGCTCATGCGTTCGCGAATTTCGTCGGCGTTACAGGGCGGCGGCGAGGTTAAATCATCGGTAACGTGGCTGGGAATGCCCGCTTCGATCTCTTTTAACATCGCCTGCGACGAGCAAATTTGGCCCGGCGTGCAGTAACCGCACTGGTAGCCGTCATGTTTGACAAAGGCCGCCTGCAATGGATGAAGATTATCGGGCGTGCCCAGTCCTTCAATGGTGGTTATCTCTGCGTCCTGCTGCATAACCGCCAGCGTCAGGCAGGCGTTGATTCGCCGGCCATTAACAATGACGGTACAGGCACCGCACTGACCGTGATCGCAGCCTTTTTTGCTGCCGGTCAGATGCAGGTGCTCACGTAATGCATCAAGTAGGGTGGTGCGGGTATCGACGCTAAGCGCGTGACGCTCGCCGTTAACGCGTAACGTCACGTCGCACATTTGCGGCGTTTCGACGTGGTTGCTCATACCAGGCCTCCGGGATCACGACATGAATGGGGGTGCGGCTGACCGCTATGGCTTATCTGCACGCAGTAAGCTTTTCGTTATCGCTTAAGCATAGTTGCCACTGCGCTCAGGATTATTCCTAAAACACGAGGGCGGCAGGGCGCAGGGGCGAAAGCGCTGCCAAAACGCGGCGGTCAAAAATAATACCGGGGCGGCGTTGTAGAATCAGTGAGTTAGGCTTATTACCGTTTCGCTTAAAACGGCCAAAATAATTTTAAAAATAAAGTCATACTTTATAACAAAATAATGCAACATTCGGCTGGCCGCAGGTTGATGTTTAAAGGGTGACTGATTTTATTGGCTTTTTATTTACCGATAATAAAAAACACCTCAGTAAATGACAGGGTTTAATTAAGGCTGAAGATTCACCGAAAATAAATAATTACTTGCGCAAATGGCAGGAGGTGCTAATTTTAATACTGTACCATGTAAGCCGATGATCATGTAATTCCAGTAGTAATTGATCCGAGATTAATCGGTAATGTTCAATTAATAAGAGGAACGTTTATGACTCAGCATCGTGGCAACTCTGGTAACTTCGCAGAAGACCGTGAGAAAGCATCTGAAGCCGGTAAGAAAGGCGGGCAGAGCAGCAGCGGTAGCTTCAAAAATGACCGCGAAAAAGCCTCCGACGCCGGTAAAAAGGGCGGCCAGAATAGCCGCCGCAGCTAGCGCTAGCGTAACGCTGTAAGAATATACCCGCAATTGTGATGGTTGCGGGTTTTTATTTTTTCTCTCATCCCCCCCCCGGCCTAAAGCCATTTATATCAGTACGCCAGCGACACCGGTGAATATATTGTGTGCCATATTTTTGTGCGCACTTCTCCAACCAGGACTACTCCGATAATGCTTTAATTCGTGCCACACTGAAATTACCCGCAGCATTTTTTCCTACACTTAACGAGCGTAACGCGTGGCGCTGCGCATTTTTATAAACGGGTGTTTTAGCAGCAAAAGAAAACGCCTGTGACGACAGGTCACAATGAAAAATAAAATAAACAGTGGAGTGAGCAATGTTCAGACATGTAAAGCAACTGCAATACACCGTACGCGTTGCCGGGCCGAATCCTGGGCTGGCGAATCTTCTGCTGGAGCAGTTCGGCGGGCCGCAGGGTGAGCTGGCGGCAGCCTGTCGTTATTTCACTCAAGGGCTAAGTGACGACGATCCGGGGCGCAAAGATATGCTGATGGATATCGCTACAGAAGAATTGAGTCACCTTGAAATCATCGGCTCGCTGGTGGGAATGCTGAACAAAGGCGCAAAGGGCGATCTGGCGGAAGGCACCGAGAAAGAAGGGGAACTGTACCGAACGATAACCGGCAAGGGCAATGACAGCCACCTGACCTCTTTGCTCTATGGCGGCGGTCCGGCGCTGACCAACTCGGCTGGCGTGCCCTGGACGGCAGCCTATATCGACACCATCGGCGAAGTCACTGCCGATTTGCGTTCAAATATCGCGGCGGAAGCGCGCGCCAAAATTCTTTATGAGCGACTGATTAATATGACCGACGATCCGGGCGTCAAAGACGCGCTGGGTTTTCTGATGACCCGCGAAGTGGCTCACCAGATCTCTTTTGAGAAAGCACTGTATTCCATTCGCAATAATTTCCCACCGGGCAAACTGCCGCCTATCGAACAGTACGCCGGGGTGTATTACAACATGTCAGCGGGTGAAGATGTGCGCGGAAGCTGGAACTCCGATGAGAACTTTACCTACGTGGCGGACCCGCAACCGGCGGTTGATGGCGGCGATGGCGGTGCACACACGACATTGCCGTCTTCGCAGCAGGCAAATCTTGAGAGCATGAAGCGCCGTACCGCTTCCGATCCTAGTGTTAACCCGGTGACGGGCACGGACATTGGTGCGGTCGAACCGATTGAAAACGAAACGGTGGCGGCGAAGAAACCAGCGGTGAAAAAAACGGCGGTGAAGAAAGCGAAGAAACCGTAATAGCCAGCAACTCTGTCAGTCAGGCGGCCTGTGAGCCGCCTTTTTTACGTCAGGGAGAGTGGAACTCAATATCGTAACCCTGCTCATGCCAGTGGGTTAATTGCTCCTGTTGCCGCCGCGCGAGAGGTGCGCCGGTCCAGACGAAAATGTGCTGGCCGGGGAATAATTCCGGGCGGGGCGCATCCAGCGGCTCTGCAAACACATCGGGGTGCCAGCCACGCTCGGCTAAACGCCAGGCTTCGAGCCACAATCGTGTACGGTCATCCGTGCCCCAACCAATCAGCAGGGTGCTTTTTCCGGCGTTTTTGCGTGCGCCAGAGATGCGGGTGATCGCATAATCAAGCAGCGCGCCGTCGAGCAGGCTGCACATAATGCGCGCGGTGTTGTGATCGAGGGTTAAGCGCTGACGTACGGGAATGATGATGTTGTCGAGCAGGGCGTCGACGGGGTATTCGCGGCCTAACGTCATAATGGCGTTACGCAGGCGGGTCGGGTTCACGTGGCGCAGCAGAGTCATCATCGCTTCCTGATGCGTTTCCCAGCCGTTATTGACCACGATTTTCTTATCCTCGAGCAGGGCTTTTACTTTACTGACCGTCACGCCGCTTTCAATCAGGCGTTTGATCTCTTCGATGCGCAAGATGTCTTCGTCATCAAACTGACGGTGACCACCCTCGCTGCGCTGCGGTTTCAACAGGCCGTAGCGTCTCTGCCACGCTCGCAGCGTAACCGGGTTGATTCCACATCGTTGGGCAACATCGCCGATCGTGTAAAAGGCCATTCACTCCCTCATCGTTAGCACCGAAACGTCCACTTGTAACCTGACGAACCTGAACCGTTGTACAACTAATATTATATTGTACAGCGAAAATTGCAGCGGGTCTAAAAACAAAAAAATAAGCGGGTTTGTAGGCCGGGTAAGGCGAGAGCCGCCACCCGGCGAAAGGTTGGAATTTATTGCAGGACGCCCGGCGGCGCAAGCTTGCCAGGCCTACAGCAGGGATTTTTTTTCCGGCCAGTTGACGGCAGGGATGCCGCGCAGAGCAGGTGGGGCGAACAGATACCCCTGGAAGTGCGAAATGCCTGCGGACTCCAGCCACATCCACTCTTCGGGCTTCTCAACGCCCACGGCGGAGACCACCATTTCCAGCGAGGCGCAGCATTTGATGATGGCCTGAATAATCGCCTGACGCGGCCCGCTTTTGTGCACATCCTGGATCAGATCGCGGTTGATTTTAATGCGATCCGGCTGGAACTGCGCCAGCAGAGAAAGCCCGGCAAACCCGCCGCCAAAGTGGTCGATGGCAACACGAATACCAGACGCTTTCAGCTGGCGTACCGCGCCGGTGAATTCGTCAAGACGCGAAATCACTTCGCTCTCGGTAAATTCAACGATAATTTGTTCTGGAATCAGTCCGTTATCTTCAATATCGCGCAGAAGAATACTGACCGCATCCGGCACGTTGACCAGCGTCATCGGCAGTAAATTTACCGAGAGCGTCTGGCGCTCAATGTTTAATTCGCGCGCCATGGCGAACGCGGTTTTCTTACTGGCAAGATCGGCGTGATACAGCGCTTCAGCCGTCAGCCCGTCAAAATAGACGTGCGGCAACTTGCCTGTTGGGGTGCGCAGCAGCGCTTCCACGGAAATAATCTCCTGCGCCAGCGGATCGATAATGGGCTGGAACGCAAAGGTGCACGCCTGCGCCTCTGATTGCGCGCCCGCGTCCAGAGTGCGGGCGTTGCCGTCGGCGATAAAATCCCAGGCGTCGCCCGGCGGGATCTCGTAGTAGTTTTCCGTCTCACGCGCTTCAACGAAAGTGCGGAAGAATTGCAATGCGCGATCGTCGTAGATGAGCTGGAAGCGCGAGGTGCCTTTATCCAGCACGGTTTGTAATACGTCAGCTTTTTCATGCTCGCGTAAATCAAACAGTTCCATCCCACGCTTGCCAAAGCGGCGCTGGGGCGCGTAATCACATAAAAGCTCCACCAGATTGTAATGACGCGGGTCGGCGCAGATGGCCTGATAGATCTCGCGGACCTGTGTTTCAGGCCCTTCCAGCAGTTGGAAGAAGTGCGTACCGTTAAAAAGAAGAATGCCCGAGACGTCTGCAATGCCGTTTTTAAGATTGGCCTCTAAGACCATCTCTTCCAGCGTTTTGATCGAGACAGTCTCACAGATGTGGCTGCGATAGATGATGGTGGTAAGCATTATTCTTCCAGATTCATATTATGAGCATTAACAGTAGCAGAGGTCAGGCGATTCGTCAGCGTGCCCGCAATATTTTCTTTATCTTCCATGCACTTAGCTGTACAGGCAACTTGTACAGCCTGATTATTTGTCGCGATTTACTAAACAAATAACCTTCCTGAATGTATCGATAATTAACGCCTTGTACAAGCGCGTTAAGAAAAATGCTATGTTTAACTTGTTGATAATAAAGCTATAGCACTTTTTGATCAAAAATCCATTACCCATTTGTACAACTTTGAACGTACACTTTTTCTCACTTTGTATAACTTTTACATTCATTTGCCTAACGTGTGAATTGACAGGAGTGACATATGCGCCAGAACGGTTATCTTCCGGATACAGCGAATGCCATTACCCGGTACTTCAATAAAGCAACGCTGCCGACGCAACAAGAAACATTGGGGCAAATCGTCGTGGAAATCCTCAATGACGGCCGGAGCCTGAATCGTAAAGCGATCTGTTCCAAACTCCTTCGTCGCCTCGAACTGGCGGCGGATACGGATGAGGAGAGCCACTATCACACGTTGATTGGCCTCCTGTTTGACCGCTGAATACGGAAAGCCATCAGTACCATTGAGTCGGTTCTGGCGGGAGGAGAGTGGAGGTTTTACACTTCTCTTAAGACCCGGCTCCATGCCGCAACGCGGGTTCGACGCGGCGTGGCAATCAGAGATGCAGTTATGATGAGAAGTGAAATTGAGCAACTGACAGATGAACTTATTGGCGAGGCGGTGTTGTCTTTGCTGAAAGAAAAGGGGCCTATCAGCAAACAGGCGCTGGTGAGCCGACTGCGCGCAATGGAAGCGAGTGAATCCGATCCCTGGCGGCG
This sequence comes from uncultured Enterobacter sp., assembly GCA_963521185.1. Taxonomy (GTDB): domain Bacteria; phylum Pseudomonadota; class Gammaproteobacteria; order Enterobacterales; family Enterobacteriaceae; genus Enterobacter_D. The sequence continues at coordinate 564,164 of CAUQTV010000001.1, forward strand.
AAAGGCGCTGGCGAGTGTGATTGCCGAAATAAGTAGCAATAGCGTGTCGTCCCGGCGTCCGGACGCACAGCGCGATGAAAAAAAATGGGACAGCGGCAACGTCTATCCGCTATTCGGTGACCAGCCGCAGTCCGTCAAAACGAAAAAACATTAACAGTGACTTCTCACAGACAATTTGATAACGGTGCGACAAATGAGCGAAGCTATGTTCCAGAAATCAGACACTTATACCCATTTCCCCGATACGTCGCTGTCTGATTATTTGCGTAACGCCGGCGATATGCTGGCTGATGAGTCTGCGTTACTTGGGCAGGTTATGCGTCGCATCCAGGCAGCAGAGGGCCATGTGACCAACAAAGCCATTATCCTGTGCCTGATTGATTTACTGGAAACGACGCACGATGTCGTGACCAGCGATATCATTCGTAAGGCTTTAGAGGTGGTGGTGGATCACACCCTCGACGATCTGTAAGTTGCGCTGAAAATGAAAATCCACGCCCCGGCGTGGATTTTTTTTACCTGTTTTTCACCGCTTTATTTTGGCAGGACTGCGTTTACGGCCTGCTCAAACGCCTCGGGCTGGTCGATCATGATGAAATGATAACTGCCGTCAATGCGTTTAAAGTGCACGCCGGGCAGAGTGCCGTAGGCATCCTGATACAGCGTATCGAGGGTCTGCGCCGGTATTCCCATGCTGGCATCCCAGGCATAGATCACCGCGACCGGAGCGGATATCTTTGCCAGCGACGGGCGCAGGTCGGTGGTCATTAGCTCCCAGGTTGCCGTCGCCACAGTGTGCTTGTCTGACGTGAGGGCGGCGCTCAGCGGGCCGGACCGGGCTGATTCGGTTTTGATCAGCCGCGCCATACCTTGTTCCTGCATCGTTCGCATCTGCTCCGGTGACGCCGTCATGATCGCATCACGAAACGCCGCCGCATGCGGGGCCGCTGACTGTTCCGTTGCCGTGGGGCCAAAGATCAGACTGTAGAAGGGAAGCGCATCAACGATCACCAACTTGCCCGGCAGTTCAGGGTGACGGGCGGCCAGCATCAGCGCCACTTCCCCACCCAGAGAATGGCCGATAATCGTCGGCTTAACGATGTTTTCCTTTTCCAGCCACTGTGAGAGCGCCTGCGAGGCCGGTGCGGCGACGCGATCCTGCGCCGGGCTGACCGCAGGCTCCCCTGCGAAACCCGCCAGCTGTACCAGATGCACGCGGTGCGTGGCTTTAAGCCGATCCGCTAAGGGACGCCAGACCTCACGGGACGATGCCAGGCCTGGGATCAGCACCACATCCGGCCCCTGGCCTTCGGACTGAACGGTCAGCAACTCACTGGCCCTGACACTGTTAACCTGACCTGCGCAGGCCAGGGCCAGCAGGGCGAGCGCAACGCCGATGCGCGGCAGACGAAAAAATCCATGTGTCAATGTAACCTCCCAAAAGAGTCGTAGAAAACATCACTTTACCATTTCTGCGCTGACGATGTTCCGCGTTATAGAGCCGCACCACGCTGACAAAACGTGCGGTCTTCTTGACAATACATTGACAGTTAACTGCCTGGTCAGTAATTTCATTTGCAATTACTGACCAGGCAAATATCATGAGTGACCGCGTGGATATTCCCAATCCCAAGCTTCATCTTGGCTTATTGATCCATCTTACCAACCAGTTTAAAGACCAGCTGATCGGCCAGTACTTCGCTACGGCGGATATCACCGCCGCGCAGTTCAAGGTACTTATCAGCATCTATAAAGGGTTTAACAGCCCGGTGGAAGTCAGCAAAAATCTGCTGATGGACGGCGGGGCGATGAGCCGCATGCTGGAAAGGATGGTCAAGCGCGATCTGATTGTGCGCACCATCAATCCGGACGATAAGCGCCAGGTGATCCTGGGCCTGACGGAAAAGGGCCTGACGATTTGCGAGCGTTTTCAAAACGAGGCGCTGGCGACGATCATCCATTCGCTGACCGAACGCCTCTCACCCGACGAGTCCCGACTGCTGGTCGATCTACTGATAAAACTGTTGCCCGACGAGGCAACGCGTCCACATCGCTAAGCTGTCCTGAATAAGGTTACGACAAAGATGCAAAATTCATCTGCACAAACAGAGAAAGCGCCTGCCGCGCGTGCACCCAGTAAACGCAAGCGCAACTTCGCCATTTTGTTTGTCATTCTGCTGCTCATCGCCGCAGGTTGCCTGGTGTGGTATCTGCTCTATGCCCGCTACTACGAAACCACCGACGATGCCTACGTCAACGCCAACCTCGTGACGCTGACGCCGCAAATCGCGGGCACCGTTACTCAGGTCTCCGTCGATGAAGGCGATTTCGTTGAAAAGGGCCAGAAACTGGTGCTGCTTGACCCGAGCGATACTGACATTGCGCTGCAACAGGCGGAAGCGGATCTGGCGAGCACGGTGCGCCAGGTGCGCGGTCTGTACAGCACGGTGGATAACTACCGCGCGCAGGTCGAGGCGAAACAGGTTGCCTTACAAACCGCGCAAAATGACTATGCGCGTCGGCAAAAAATTGCCAACAGCGGCGCGATCTCCAAAGAGGATCTGGCCCACTACGCCGATGCGGTCGCGGGGGCGAAAAGCGACCTGGCGGCGGCCAGACAGGCGTTGAGCACCAATCAGGCGATGACCGATGACACGGTGATCGACAGCCACCCGGAGATCAAAAGCGCCATTGCGACGCTGCGTCAGCGCTATCTGGACAATGCCCGAAGCACCATTGTTGCGCCGGTAAGCGGCTTTGTCGCCAGGCGCGCGGTGCAGTTAGGTATGCGCGTTGATTCCGGCACCACGCTGATGTCGATTGTGCCGCTCGATAAGGTCTGGGTGGATGCCAACTTTAAAGAGAGCCAGATGAACACCATGCGTCTGGGGCAAAAAGTGACCCTCACCGCCGATCTCTACGGCGATGACGTGGAGTACCACGGCACCATCGAGAGCCTGGGGATCGGCACCGGCAGCGCCTTCTCGCTGCTGCCTGCGCAAAACGCCAGCGGTAACTGGATCAAAATTATCCAGCGTCTGCCGGTGCGCATTGCTCTTGACCCGCACGATATGCAGAAGCATCCGCTGCGCGTGGGGCTGTCGATGTTTGCCCGCGTGGATATTCGCAACGTCGAAGGCGACCTGCTGCCGGCGAAAACCGTTGATGCGCCGCGCTTCACTACCGATGTTTACCAGAACGCGCTGGATAACGCCGATCGGCTGGTGGCGAAAATTCTTCATGACAACAGTCAGGCGTTAGCGTCACGCGCCCGCTAAGAGAGACGTTATGCAAGATAAGTCGGCCTATACGCCACCCAGCCTGCTGCTGGCGACGATTGCGCTGTCGCTGGCGACCTTTATGCAGGTGCTGGATACCACTATTGCCAACGTTGCGCTGCCGACCATCGCCGGTAACCTGGGCGTCAGTTCGGATCAGGGCACCTGGGTGATCACCTCGTTTGCGGTGTGTAACGCCATCGCACTGCCGCTGACCGGCTGGTTTACCCGTCGTTTTGGTCAGTTGAAGCTGTTCGTCGGCTCGGTGGCGCTGTTCACGCTGACCTCGTTCCTGTGCGGTTTTGCCCACAGCATGAGCGAGCTGATCTTCTTTCGCGCGTTGCAGGGCTTTTTCGCCGGACCGATGTTCCCGATGTGTCAGACGCTGCTGCTGGTGATTTTCCCCACCAGTAAACGCAGTATGGCGCTGGCCCTGCTGTCGATGGTCACGGTGGTCGCCCCGATTGTCGGGCCGATCACCGGCGGCTGGATCACCGATAACTACTCCTGGCCGTGGATCTTTTATATCAACGTGCCGATCGGCATCTTCGCCGCTATCGTGGTCTGGACGCAGTTGCGCGATCGTGAAGAGACAACCACCACGTCGCCCATTGATTATGTGGGCATTGCGCTGCTGGTGCTGGGCGTCGGCCTGTTACAGGTGGTGCTGGATAAAGGTAACGATCTGGACTGGTTCAGCGCGCCGGAAATCATCGTTATGTCGGTGCTCTCCGCCATTGCGCTGGTGTCGTTTGTGATCTGGGAGCTGGGCGAAAAGCATCCGATTGTCAATTTGCGGCTGTTTAACGATCGCAACTTTGCCATCGGCACCCTGACGCTGACGCTGGGCTATGCGGCCTTCTTTGCCATTAACATTATTTTGCCGCAGTGGCTGCAAACGCAAATGGGCTACACCGCCATCTGGGCGGGGCTTGCCGCAGCGCCGATGGGCTTTTTACCGCTGCTGCTAACGCCGTTTATTGGCCGCTACGCCCATAAGGTTGATCTGCGCATTCTCGCTACGCTGTCGTTTTTGACCATGGGGGCGTCGTGCCTGATCCGCGCGCAGTTCAACACCAGCGTGGATTTTCGTACCGTGGCGGAAGTGCAGATGTTTATGGGCATCGGCGTGGCGTTTTTCTTTATGCCGATCACCACTATTGTGCTGTCGAACCTTAACGGTGTGGAAGTGGCGGAAGGCTCGGGACTGGCAACGTTCTTCCGCGTACTTGGCGGCTCGTTTGCTTCCTCGCTGACCACCTGGATCTGGTCGCGGCGCGAGATTTACCATCATGCGAATCTGACCGAAAGCGTGTCGGTTTACAGTCCGGCCGCCACTGATTACCTGCATAAGATGGGCGGGGCGACGCAGCAAAACCTCGCGGCGGTGGATAAGACCATCGAACAGCAGGCGTATATGATGTCGACTATCGACTACTTTACGCTGCTGGGCTGGGGCTTTATGGTGCTGGTGGTGGTGATTTGGTTTGCCCGACCGCCGTTTGTGCGCTCCGGTGCGCCGGGCGCGCCGCCGTCGGCAGGGCACTGATCGCAGGCGATCACACCTTGAGCAGTTTTACCGTGGCGTCCACGTCAATCTCATCTTCCGAGAAGATAAGCGTGGTGCCCTGGAAGGTGGTGATCGCCAGTTTTTTAATCGAGCGCATTTCGCCCGGTTTGGCGGCGGATTTCGGGCGGATGTTGCTCAGCAGCACGCCAACGGAGAGCACCGCGTTCTCTTTGTCGATGCGGGTATCGAGAGGCACTTCTTCGCGGTAAATCAGATATGATTTGATCGCCGTCAGTTTAATGCGCTCGCCCGCGATATAAATGTATTTGCTCTCCGGCGTGACTTTCACCGCGTAGGCCGACAAACCTTTGTTGTTGGTGGTCGGCTCGAAGGTCACCGCCGCATCTTTCTTAATCAGCTCAGGATTGGCGACCTTAATCACATGAAAATAGCGGTTGTCGCCGTTCTCATCTTTGATAAATCCGAAGCCTTTATCTTTAAACCACGTTGTGATCGTTCCGTTCATCGCCATTACCGCCTGATTAATCGTTTATCGACTCAATTTTTGCAGCGCGCAGTGTAAAGCACAATGCCTGCGACGACTACGTCTTTGGGGTAAGTGTGGGCGATAAATTTCGCCGGCGCGAGCAGTCCGGGACGCGGGCGCTGTGTCACGATCATGAAAACCCCTCATGTTGCCCTGAAATTAACTCGCTTTTACTCACTCTGTGGCTCTGGCATAACTGTTTCATATTAACTTTCATGCAACATGAAACCGGGATGCAGAAGCCAATGAATCCAAATTTCACTTTTACGCTTAAGCGCACGCGCTTTGATGAAAACTACAACCCCTCTGCCAGCACGCGTATGACGACGAATTTTGCCAATTTAGCCAGAGGGCAAAACCGTCAGCAGAATTTGCGCAATACGCTGGTGATGATCGATAACCGCTTCAACACGTTAGCGCACTGGGATAATCCCACCGGCGACCGTTACAGCGTTGAACTGGACATCGTTTCCGTTGAGATGACCGTTGAAGAAAAGGGCGTCAGCTTTCCGGTGATCGAGATACTAAAAACCACCATCGTTGATAAAAAAACGCACCAGCGCATTGAGGGGATTGTCGGGAATAACTTCTCCTCTTACGTACGCGATTATGACTTTAGCGTGTTGCTGTTAGAGCATAACAAGGATCGAACCGGCTTTAGCACGCCGGAAAACTTCGGTGAACTGCACGGAAACATCTTTAAAAATTTTGTCCATTCTGCGGCCTATAAAACGGCGTTTAAAAAATCACCTGTCATCTGCCTGAGTATTTCCAGCAAAGATACCTACCGCCGGACGGGGAATCAGCACCCGGTATTGGGCATTGAATATCAGCAGGAAGGGGCGTCGTTAACCGAGGCCTATTTTAAGAAGATGGGTTTGCAGGTTCGCTATTTCATGCCGCTAAACAGCGTCGCGCCGTTAGCGTTTTATTTCTGCGGGGATCTGCTCAGTGATTACAGCGATCTGGAGCTTATCAGCACCATCAGCACCATGGAGACCTTCCAGAAGATTTACCGACCGGAAATTTACAATGCCAACTCAGCGGCAGGGTTGTGTTATCGACCTGACCTGAATCACCAGGATCATTCGTTAACTAAAATTGTTTACGACCGGGAAGAGCGTAGCCAGCTGGCTATTGAGCAGGGCAAATTTACCGATACGCATTTTATTAAGCCCTACAAAGCAATTCTTGAGCAGTGGTCTGCTGGCTTCGCTGTATAACTCACCGAACAAAAGGTTATTTAAGATGAAAGTATTATTACCCACGTCAACCGCTGGCAGCTTACCGAAACCCGCCTGGCTGGCGCAACCGGAGACGCTCTGGTCACCCTGGAAATTACACGATGCGGAATTAGTGGAAGGGAAACAGGATGCGCTGCGTTTAGCGTTAGACGATCAGCTGCGCGCAGGTATTGATATTGTCAGCGACGGTGAGCAGACGCGTCAGCACTTTGTCACCACCTTTATTGAGCATTTAAGCGGTGTGGATTTTGCAAAGCGCGAGGTGGTTAAAATCCGTAATCGCTATGAAGCGAGTGTGCCGACGGTAGTGAGTGAGGTGGCGCGTCAACAGCCGGTCTTTGTCGAGGATGCCCGCTATTTACGCTCGCTCACCACGCAACCCATTAAATGGGCGTTGCCGGGGCCGATGACGATGATCGATACGCTGTACGATGCGCACTATAAAAGCCGCGAAAAGCTGGCGTGGGAATTCGCGAAGATCTTAAACCAGGAGGCCAAAGAATTAGAGGCCGCCGGGGTCGATATTATCCAGTTTGACGAACCCGCGTTTAATGTGTTTTTTGATGAGGTAAACGACTGGGGGATCGCCGCGTTAGAAAGGGCCGTTGAAGGGCTTAAATGCGAGACGGCGGTACATATTTGCTACGGCTATGGCATCAAAGCGAATACCGACTGGAAAAAATCGCTGGGGTCCGAGTGGCGACAATATGAAGAGGCGTTTCCTAAACTGCAAACGTCCAGCATTGATATCATCTCGCTGGAGTGTCATAACTCCCACGTCCCGATGGATCTGCTTGAGTTGATCCGCGGTAAAAAAGTGATGGTAGGGGCCATTGACGTGGCAACGCAACAGATTGAAACCGCCGACGAGGTTGCCAGTACGCTACGCAAAGCCTTGCAGTTTGTGGATGCCGATAAGCTTTATCCCTCGACCAACTGCGGCATGACGCCGTTATCGCGCCGGGTGGCCAACGGCAAACTGGCGGCGTTAAGCGCAGGGGCGCAGATCGTTCGCGCAGAGCTTTCAACGAAATAATCGCGCCACACAGCGCGCTTCTCATAACAGGCGCGCAGGCCGGGCGATCTCACCGATCGCCCCGGTGTCGAAAATTGGTTATCATCCGCTTCCATGTTTTCGCCGGGCGCGCTGATGTCTTCAATCCTTGATACTTTTATTGCTCCACCCTGTCATGAGGAGATAGAGATCCTCTATCAGGACGCGCATCTGGTGCTGATCAATAAACCCTCCGGGCTGCTCAGTTTGTCGGGGAAAAATCCGCAGAATCTCGATTCGGTGCACTACCGGCTGGTAAAAATCTTTCCCGGCTGCACGCTGGTGCACCGTCTGGATTTCGGCACATCCGGGCTGATGGTGGTGGCGCGCAACAGAGCGATCAATGCGGCAATGTGCCAGCAGTTCAGTCAGCGCACGGTCAGCAAAGTCTACAGCGCGTTGCTGTGCGGGCACCTGCATCATGACGCGGGGGTGATTGACGCACCGATTGCCAAAGATCCGGCGCTGTTCCCGCTGATGTCGATTTGCACCAACACCGGCAAGCCTGCGCGCTCGCGCTATCGGGTGATTGAGCGTGTCACTCGTCAGTCTGAAGAGGGGATGCCGGTGCCGTTGACGCGGGTGGAACTGACCCCGGAAACCGGGCGAACGCATCAGTTGCGCATCCATTGCCAGCAGCTTGGACACCCAATTTTAGGTTGCGATCTGTACGGGGGGTTGGTGCTGCCGTGCACCGAACGGACGCCACGGTTGATGCTTCACGCCAGCGAGCTGCATTTTGTGCATCCGGTCACGGGCGACGCGTTCAGGGCCAGCCACGCCAGCCCCTTTTAGTCTTACCACATCAGATCATCAGGGATTTTGAAATCCGCATAAGGATCGTCTTCATCCTGCGCTTCCTGGCTGAGGGCACTGTTCAGGACAATACTGTTGGCGTCGCGCTGCGCAATTTTGTCGGCAACGCTTGCCGGAATAATCGCGTACACGCTGTCGCCGTGCTCGTCGGTGGTCAGACGCGCAATGGCAAGGCGTCCGCTAATCAGCTGCGCCTGGGTGGTTTTATCAACGTCGATTTTTTTGATCAGGTTACCGTCGGTGAAGTTAAAACCAATATGGCCTTTAGCAATCACGATCCTGTTCATCTCAATCAGCTGTTTCACCTGCGCTTTATACTCTTTTGATAACGCGGCCTGCTTTTGCTGCTCGCTCAACTGCTTATCACGCTCAAGCTGCGCTTTTTTATTCTCTTCCACCGCTTCTCTGGCTTCACGCGCCTGAACGCGCGATTTCTTCGCCGTGCGCTGGACCTTCGCCATCTTTTTGCTGGTCACTAAACCCGCTTTTAGCATCTGCTCTTGTAAGGTAAGTTTTGTCATCTTCGTATCTGAACCCGTTGAATAATGCCTGGGATTATACCTGTAATTTTAGGCGCTGTATCGGGTGCTACCCGCCATGGCGGCGTGACGAAAGCGTCAGGCGGCTGGCAACGCAGCGCATAATGTGTTGGACTCAGAGGACAAGCCCGACACTTTGGAGGATCAACTGTGCAGAAAAAAGCGTTAATTGTGGGTATCAGCGGGGTCATAGGCCGGGCGCTGGCGGAGAAACTTCAGCATGACGGCTGGGAGGTGTATGGGCTGTCGCGCGGACGTGGCGACGTGCCTGTGGGCTGCACCGCGCTGGTGGCGGATTTGACCGATCCTAACGCCGTCAACGACGCGCTTCGCACGCTCACGCCAGACGCGGTGTACTTCTCGGTCTGGGCGCGGCAGGAGAACGAACAAGCCAACATCCGCGTTAACGGCGCAATGATCAGGAACGTTATTGAGGCGCTGGGCAACCGACTGGCAGGGGCGCATGTGGCGCTGGTCACGGGCCTGAAACACTACCTTGGCCCGTTTGATGCCTACGGCAAAGGCGCGGTTCCGGTGACGCCGTTTCGGGAAGAGCAGGGGCGTCAGCCCGTCGATAATTTCTACTATGCCCAGGAGGACGAACTCTTCGCAGGGGCGGAAAAATATCACTACCGCTGGAGCGTTCATCGCCCCCATACCATTGTTGGCTTCGCGCTGGGTAACGCGATGAACATGGGCCAGACGCTGGCCGTCTACGCGACGCTGTGCCGTGAAAAAGGCTGGCCGTTTATTTTCCCCGGCTCTCCCGAGCAGTGGAATGGCGTATCGGATGTCACTACCGCCGGTCTGCTGGCGGAACAGCTGGCGTGGGCCGCAGAAAGCCCCAATGCGGCCAACGAAGATTTTAACGCCGTGAACGGCGATGTCTTCCGCTGGAACTGGCTGTGGCCCCGGCTGGCGGCCTATTTTGGTCTTGAAGCGCAGGCGTATCCCCCGCAAATGATGCCGCTGGAAGGGCGCATGGCGGAGGCGGCGGAGGCCTGGAAAGAGATTGCCGAACACTACGCGCTGCGCGAAGCGGATATCAACAAGCTGGTTTCCTGGTGGCACACCGATGCGGATCTGGGCCGACCGATGGAAGCCTTCACCGACATGAGTAAAAGTCGCAAAGCGGGCTTTACCGGCTATCGCAGTACGCTGGATTCTTTTACCGCGCTGTTTGACCGACTCAGGCAGGAAAAAGTGATCCCCGAGTAACCACGACTTTTCACCTTCGTGGTTCGGTGCGGAAATGATAAAAAAAAGCCATGCGCGCAGCATGGCTTTTTACTGTTTATCGCATAGCAATTTCCCTCGCGCACGATCTGCGACCGTGCTTAATTTCACACTCCCGTCAAAAAAACGTTTTTTATTCCACAGGTAAGAGAACTGTTTTTTCGCGAATATATCCTTTCCAATTATCTTATGTAATCTAAAGTAAAAAAATACGTCTCTATTCTCGCTTTTGTTTCGAAATATTTTTTGATAAAAGGTAAGCCAATAACGCGTCAGAACACGATGATGACTGGGCCGCACGGCCAAACGTCAGGGGTTTCTGTTACTTCCGCCCGCGCAGGGAATGAGCGCTTTTACCAAAAAATTGATTATCAGGAGCATACGATGGCATGGCGTCACTGGTTTATCCGTCAACCCAAAATAATAAATTCGCTAAATAATGAAGCGCAGGTTATTAACTCATTAACGCCGACTGAAATATTAGCCTGGTCATTAGAGCCGCGTATGTTATTTGATGGCGCGGTGGCGGCAACCGTTCACGAAACAGCGACGGCGGACGCCTCTCATGCCGAAAACGCTATTTCTGATAATGCGATAAAAGAGAGCGCCAGCAAAGACAATACGGTTAATCACGCGTCCGCCAGCGCCGTCGCACCCGGCGATGCCAACCCGAAGTCCGCCAGCGCGCAGGAAAATAACCGCGTTGACGCCGCCAGCGCTGATGCGGCGGCGGTGTCTGCACCCGCCCCGGATGCCCCTCGTCATGAGGTCGCGTTTATCGACACCTCGCTAAAAAATTACCAGACGCTTGCGGCGGGCGTGGCACCGGGCGTTGAGGTGGTGCTGATTGACGGCAGCAAAGACGGCCTGCAACAGCTCGCCGCCTGGGCCGCAACCCACAACGGCTACGACGCGATGCATATTTTCTCGCACGGTTCGGAAGGCAAAATCAACCTTGGTACGGGCGTGCTGAACGCGACCACGCTATCCACAGAAGCCGTGCAAACGGCGCTGGCGGCGGTCGGAAAAGCGCTCACTGCGCAAGGTGATATTCTGCTTTACGGCTGTGACGTGGGGGCAAGCCGCAGCGGTGATGCGCTAATGGCCGGTATCGCCAGCGCCACCGGGGCGGATGTGGCGGCTTCGACCGACGCCACGGGCAGCCGTGTAATCGGCGGCAACTGGACGCTGGAGAAAACCGTCGGCACGGTAGACGCCATGGCGTTACACGTTGACGCTTATCAGGATCTGCTGGCGGAAGTGACCTTCTCCAGTAGCGACAGCGATCTGGACTACACCCACGATTCGATTGTCCGCCAGGTGGACGGCTATGACATTACCTTCGCTACAACGCCGGGTGGCTTTATGGGCGCCGATCCCACCTATGGGAATGAGGGTCTGTATGCCTACTCCGGCCAGGACAGCGTCACCTCGCTCACCATCACCAGCCCGAGCGGCACGACGTTTGACCTCAACGCCCTGCGCGCGGGTTCGGATACCGGTACGCTGCATTTTGACGTTATTTACGGGGATGGCTCGACAAGAAGTTTTGATGTGGCGGTGGGCTTGCAGACCTACGCTACGGTCAGCAGCTTCCCGAATGCCCTTAACGACATCACCAGCGTGACCATCACCTGTCAGGAGTATTCGGCCTTTGAGTCCATAACTATTACCGATGTCAAACCTTTAGCGGCAGCGTCAACGCCGCCGGTTATCGGCAATCTGAATGGTGATACGGTCAGCTTTACCGAGGGTGGTAGCCCGGTGCTGATTGACGCGGGCAGTAACGCCACGGTGACCGACAGCGACTCCACGGATTTTAGCGGCGGTAACGTCACGGTGTCGTTCGGCAATAACGGCGTCAGCGGGCAGGATGTGCTGTCGGTACAAAATCAGGGTACCGGTGCCGGGCAGATTGGTCTGAGCGGCACGTCCGTGACCTGGGGCGGCGTGGCGATTGGCACGCTCAGCGGCGGCACCAACGGCAGCGCGCTGGTAATTGCCCTCAATGCCAGCGCGACGCCCGCCGCCGTGCAGGGGCTGCTCCATGCGCTGACCTGGCAGAATACCAATAACAGCGAGCCCTCGACCCTGACGCGCACGGTGACGGTGACCGTCAACGATGGCGACGGGGCCACCAGCGCCGCCTCGACGGTGAGCATCAACGTCACCGGCGTTAACGATGCGCCGACGCTCAGCGCCACACCGCGCACGCCAACCTTTACTGAAAACGGCGGTGCTGTTCCGCTGTTCAGCGGTGCGGTGGTCAGCACGGTAGAGTCCGGGCAGAGCATCGATCAGTTGACCCTCACCGTCAGTAATCTCAGCAACGGCAGCAGTGAAATCCTGACGGTTGACGGCAGTAATATCGCGTTGATAAACGGCGCGAGCGGCATCACCACCAACGGCATCAGTTACGCTGTCACGCTTAGCGGTGGCACGGCGACCTTAACGCTCAACAGCGCGGCGGGGTTGAGCGCGTCGGCGACCGCTTCGCTGATCAACGCCATCACCTACCGTAACAGCAGTGAAAATCCGACGGCGGCAAACCGCGTGGTGACGCTGAGCGGCATCCGCGATAACGGCGGCACCAGCAACGGTGGCGTGGACAGCACCGCGCTCGCGATTGCCTCAACGGTGAGCGTGGTGGCGGTGAACGACGCGCCAGCCATTACCGCACCGGGGACGATCGGCGTGACGGAAGATCTCCCCACGACCCTGACCGGCATCAGTTTCTCTGACGTTGATGCGGGTAGCGCGTCGGTGGTGGCTTCATTTGCGGTGAACAGCGGCACGCTGAGCGCCCTCAGCGGTTCCGGCGTGACCGTGAGCGCGGTCAGTGGCACATCGCTGACGCTGACCGGCTCGATTGCCAATATCAACGCCTTTATCGCGGCGGGAAAGGTGTCATTCCTCACCGCCAGCAACAGCACCACCAGCGTGACGCTCAACGTCGGCATCAACGATGGTGGCAACAGCGGCACGGGTGGCGCACAGGCGACATCCACGGCGCTTATGCTCGCGGTCAGTGCGGTTAACGACGCACTGGTCAACAGCGTGCCGTCAGGCCAGAGCGTGCAGCAGGATGGCAGTCTGGTGTTTAGCACCGGCAACGGCAACGCGATTACCGTCAGCGATGTGGACGCCGGAAGCAGTGCAATGCAGATCACGCTGACCACCACTAACGGCCTGTTGTCGCTGGGTTCAACCTCCGGGATCACCTTTGTGACCGGCTCCGGTAGCGGGGATGCGACCATGACCTTCACCGGGAGCCAGGCGGATATCAACGCCGCGCTCAACGGGCTGGTCTTTACCCCGACCCGCGGCTATAGCGGCAGCGCGTCATTACAGATTGTCACCAGCGACCAGGGCGCGACCGGTTCCGGCGGTGCCCAGAGCGATTCCGATACCGTTACCATTGCGGTCAACGCAAATGCGCCGCTGATCACCAACATTTCCTCTGCCAGCGGCAACGGGATGTATGGTATCGGTACGACCGTTCTGGTTAGCGTGAGCTTTGACGCGGCGGTGGTGGTCGATACCACTGGCGGCACACCAACATTGCTGCTGGAAACAGGAGCCATCGATCGCACCGCAACCTATATCAGCGGCTCCGGCAGCAATACGCTGGTCTTTAGCTATACCGTGCAAAGCGGCGATCGCAGTGCGGATCTCGATTACACCAGCACCAGTGCACTCGCCCTTAACGGCGCGACCTTGCGCGATACCAATGGTAGTGATGCGCAACTGACCCTCGCCACGCCGGGCAGCGCTGGCTCATTAGGCGCAAACGCCGGGCTGGTCATTGATGGCCTGCGCCCAACGGCGACCATCGTCATGGCCGATACCGCGCTGCGCGTGGCTGAAACCTCGCTGGTGACCATTACCTTCTCGGAAGCGGTCACCGGATTGACCAATGCGGATCTGACCGTGGCGAACGGTACGCTGAGCGCGGTGTCCTCCTCTGATGGTGGCATCACCTGGACCGCGACCTTTACGCCGACAGCGGCGATCAGCGATACCACCAATCTCATCACGCTCGATAACAGCGGCGTGGCGGATCTGGCGGGTAACGCCGGAACGGGAACCACCGACTCCAACAACTACAGCATCGACACCCAGCGCCCGACCGCCACGGTGGTGGTGAGCGATCCGGCGCTAAGCATCGGTGAAACCTCGCTGGTGACCATCACCTTCTCGGAAGCGGTGACCGGGTTTACCAATGTTGATCTGACGGTCGTCAACGGTACGCTGAGCGCGGTGTCATCCTCAGACGGCGGCATCACCTGGACCGCAACCTTTACGCCGACGACCGGGATCAGCGACACCACCAATTTCATCACGCTCGATAACAGCGGTGTGACGGATTTGGCGGGCAACGGCGGCACCGGCACCACGGATTCCAATAATTACAGTATCGACACCCAGCGCCCGACCGCCACGGTGGTGGTGAGCGATCCGGCGCTAAGCATCGGTGAAACCTCGCTGGTGACCATCACCTTCTCGGAAGCAGTGACCGGGTTTACCAACGCGGATTTGACCGTGGCGAACGGTACGCTGAGCGCAGTGTCATCCTCAGACGGCGGCATTACCTGGACGGCAACCTTTACGCCGACAGCCGCGATCAGCGATACCTCCAATCTCATCACGCTGGATAACAGCGGCGTGACGGATCTGGCGGGCAACGGCGGCACCGGCACCACGGATTCCAACAACTACAGCATCGACACCCAGCGCCCGACCGCCACGGTGGTGGTGAGCGATCCGGCGCTAAGCATCGGTGAAACCTCGCTGGTGACCATCACCTTCTCGGAAGCAGTGACCGGGTTTACCAACGCGGATTTGACCGTGGCGAACGGTACGCTGAGCGCAGTGTCATCCTCAGACGGCGGCATTACCTGGACGGCAACCTTTACGCCGACAGCCGCGATCAGCGATACCTCCAATCTCATCACGCTGGATAACAGCGGCGTGACGGATCTGGCGGGCAACGGCGGCACCGGCACCACGGATTCCAACAACTACAGCATCGACACCCAGCGCCCGACCGCCACGGTGGTGGTGAGCGATCCGGCGCTAAGCATCGGTGAAACCTCGCTGGTGACCATCACCTTCTCGGAAGCGGTGACCGGGTTTACCAATGCGGATCTGACGGTCGCCAACGGTACGCTGAGCGCGGTGTCATCCTCAGACGGCGGCATCACCTGGACGGCGACTTTCACCCCGACGACCGGGATCAGCGACACCACCAATCTCATCACGCTCGATAACAGCGGCGTGACGGATCTGGCGGGCAACGGCGGCAACGGCACCACGGATTCCAATAACTTCAGCATTGACACGCAACTGCCCACCGCGACGATCGCCCTGAGCCAAACGGCGCTCAATGCCGGTCAAACCGCCACGGTCACCATCACCTTCTCCGAAGCGGTAACGGGCTTTGATCTAAGCGATTTACGCGTCAGTAACGGCACGCTCAGCGGGCTGACCACCACCGACAATATCACCTGGACCGCTATTTTCACCCCGGAGACGGGCGTCACGGTGAGCGCAAATTCCATCGTGCTGGATAATTCCGGCATTGCGGATCTGGCGGGAAACTACGGCGAGGGCAGCACCCAGTCCGCAGGCTTTAGCATTGACAGCGAATTGCCGCGCGTGACCGGGCTGACGCCGCTGCCCGCCACCTCGGCGCAGACGGTTGACTATCAGCTTGATTTCTCCGAAGCGGTGAGCGGCGTGGACGCGAGCGACTTTACGCTGCTGACCGCCGGCAAGGCGACCGGCACCATTGCGTCGATCACGATGGTCAGCCCCACGCGCTATGTGATCCATTTGGCCGGCATCTCCGGTGATGGCGCGGTGCAACTGACGCTTAACGCCAGCGGAACGGGCATCACCGACAGCGCGGGTAACGCCATCAGCGGTGGTTTTAACGGCGAGGTCTATGAAACGCCGGAAACCTCGCCTGGCACAGGGACCACGCCGCCGCCGGTGATCACGCCGCCAGGGCCGACGCCGCCAGAGCCAACACCGCCGGTCATTACGCCCCCTCAACCGACGCCGCCGGACGCAACGCTGCCGTCGCGGGGTTATGACAGCCAGCCACTCGCCGCTGACGCGCCTGTGCGCACCGGCGGTCAGAGCCAGATCACACTGCTGACGCTGCCCGCCACCGGCGCGTCGTTGCCGGGGGCGATGGGCGAGCGCACGCCAACGTTTACCCAGATCTTCCGCACGAGCGAGCGCAGCGGCGCGGTCGGTGCCTCGGCGCTGGCGGCGGTGTTTGGTAACAACGGCGTGACCGGGTACGAGACGGGTGTCGTTCGCACGCAGCCTGCCGATCTCGGTCAACCGCATGAGGGCACCACGCTGTTCGCCAGCGTGTTTGGCGCACCACCGCTGCCCGGTGTGAATGCGCTGGAGGTCTTCTCCGGCAGCAGTTGGCAGCCGGTCACCGAGGGCAGTATTGCGCCGCTGGTGGCACCCGCTACGGTGTTCGGCGCGCCGGTATTCAGTATGCAGCTCCAGCAACTTAATGATGATGAAGCCACGCAGTTAGCGTCCCTTGAAGGGGCAATACAAAACGTTAAGCCGTCGGTATGAAACGGCACGCAAGGACAGGGGTATCAGAGATTATGCAACGATGTGCAAAGCTTTTCGGTTTGACGGTTATTGCTCTGGCGGTGAGTGGCTGCGCGGTCACCACCGAGCCGGTCGATCGCACCACCAGCCAGCAGCGCGCGCAGGCAGACTTGCAGGCGATGTTCAGTCATCAGGAGCCGGTCAACGGGCCGATAACCTTACAGGAAGCCACCGCCCGCGCGCTGAAGTACAACCTGGAAGCGCGGCTGAAAATCATGGAAACGGCGCTGGCTGAGCAGCAGGTCTCCCTCGCTCGCTTCGATATGCTGCCAAAAATGGCGGCGGACGCAGGCTATGTCACCCGCGATAACGTCAGCGCCTCCAGCAGCCGCAGCGTGCAGTCCGGTGAACAGTCGCTGGAGCCGTCAACCTCGGAGGATAAAACTCGCCGCGTGGCCGATCTCACCATGGTGTGGAACATTCTCGATTTTGGCGTCAGCTACGTGACCGCGCACCAGCAGTCCGACAAGCGCTGGATAGCCGAAGAGCGCCGCCGCAAAGTCACCCATACCATTGTGCAGGATGTCCAGTCCGCTTACTGGCGCGCGGTGGCGGCAGAGCGCTTGCTCAGTCGCATCGATACCCTGATTGGCCGCGTCAATATGGCGCGTGAAAACAGCGAAAAAATGACCACCCAGCGGGTCGGCGATCTGGTCGAAGCTTACAGCTACCAGCGTGCTCTGCTCGACGCCACCCGCCAGCTTGAAGAGCAGCGGCGTGCGCTGTCGCTGGCGAAAACCGAACTGGCAACGCTGATGAACCTGCCGCTTGAAACGCACTATACGCTGGCGCTGCCGGATGAAAATAATCTGCCGGAGCCGACGTTAAACATCCCGTTCGAACAGCTTGAGAACACCGCGCTCATCAATCGCCCGGAGCTGCGCGAGGAGGATTACCAGGCGCGGATCAGCGCCGCCGAAACGCGTAAATCCCTGCTGCGCATGCTGCCCGGGATCGAAGTCAACGTGGGCGGCAACTATGACAGTAACTCATTTTTGGTTAACCAGAGCTGGGTGGATGCCGGGGTGAAAGTGACCTGGAATCTGTTCAACCTCTTCTCCGGCCCGGCGGCGTATGACGTGGCGAAAGCCGGTGAAACCGTGGGCGAGGCGCGTCGCCAGGCGATGTCGATGGCGGTACTGGCGCAGCTGTACGTGGCGCGTGCAAATTTCAACGAAGCCACCCGTCAGTACCGTACCGGCAAAGAGTTGCAAAAGCTCGACGCCTCTATTCTTGAACAGCTCAACAACCGTTATAAAGCAGGCAGCATCGGCGAGCTACAGCTGATTCAGGGCGAGCTTAACGCGGTAAACACCTCGCTGCGTAACGATCTGGCGTATGCCGAACTGCGTAACGCCTGGGGACAAATCTTCGTCACCGCCGGGCTGGACCCGCTACCGCCGGGGCAGAAAACGTCCGATATCCCGTCGGTGGAACGTGCGCTGCAACAGACGGAAAACCAGTGGCAGAGCGGTAGGGTGGCGATGCAAGCGCCGGGAGCCGTACAGTGAGCCGAACGCGTGGCAAAGCATGGCTGGCGCTGCTTGCGATCGCGCCGCTTTACCTGCATGCCGCACCCGCCGCGCAGACGGAGGACGAGCTTACGCTCGATGCGCCGTCAGCACCGGCGGCCACGGGCGGGCGTGAAGCGCGTGGCGTGCTGCGCGCGGTCGAACAGGCCACGCTCTCCAGCGAGCTGAATGCGCGTATCGTTGAGTTGCCGTTTCGCGAGGGCGAGTCGTTTCATAAAGGCGATTTGCTGGTGCGATTTGACTGCGCGGCTTACCAGGCGCAGCTTGCCGCGTCGCAGGGGGCCATGCGTGCCGCGCAGCAGGAGCTAAGCCAGAACCGGCAGCTTGCGCAAATGCAGTCCGTCGGGCGCACGGCGGTGGGGTTGTCCGAAGCGCGGCTGGCGCAGGCGGCGGCGGAGAGTCAGGTCTACCAGATCCAGACCAGTCGCTGCCGGGTGCTGGCACCCTTTGACGGCCAGGTGGTATCGCGCAAAGCGCAGGTGTCCGAGTTTTTAGGCCAGGGCATGCCGCTGCTGGAGATCGTCAACAACAGCCATCTGGAGATTTACCTGCTGGTGCCGTCCCGCTGGCTGTCTACGCTCAAGCCCAAACAGACCTTCACCTTTACACCGGACGAGACGGGTGAGGCGTTGCAGGCGGAGATCCTGCGCACCGGGGCGAGAATCGACGAGAGCAGCCAGACGCTCACGCTGATTGGCCGCATCACCGGGGCCGGGGCCGGACTGCTGTCCGGCATGAGCGGCAGTGCGCACTTCACGGAGCCGCAATGACGAGCGCAGACACCACGAACGCTGAACACATTTTCGCCCGGCTGTTGCAGCTTGAGCGGCTGGCGCGGCAGGCGGAAAACAGCGAAACCCTGGCCTGGTCGATGGTGAATGACAGCCAGAGCCTGCTCGGCTTTCGTCATGCGGCGTTGCTGATTGACGGACGCGTGCGGGCGCTGACCGGCGTGTCGGTGCCCGATCCCCATGCGCCGTTTGTCGCCTTCACTGAGCGCGCTGCCCGGCAGGTCGCGGCGCAGGGGCAGGCGGACAACGTTACCGTGGTCATCGCCGCCTGGCTGGACGAGCAGACCCGCCAGGCGTGGCAAAGCCTGTCTGCGGCGCACGCGCTGTGGGTCCCGCTGAAAAACCGCAGAGGTGAACGCGTTGGCGGGCTGTGGTTTGCCCGCGATACACAGTGGCAGGAGCATGAACTGCTGCTCGCCGGGCCGCTGGCTGAGTGCTGGGCCCATGCCTGGCAGGCGTTAGCGCCGCGCCGATCCTGGCGCGCCCGGCGGCTGAAAACCAAAGTGCTAGCGCTCGTGGTTGTGGTGCTGGTGGCGTTGCTGATCCCGGTGCGCCAGTCGGTGCTGGCCCCGGCGGAAGTGGTGCCGCTGGGCGGCCAGGTGGTGACCGCGCCCCTCGACGGGGTGATAGCCCAGATAAACGTGCGCCCGAATCAGGTGGTGAAAAAAGGGTTTCTGCTGGCCCAGTTTGACAGCACGGTGCAAAAAGCCCAGGCCGACGTTGCCGCGCGTGCGCTTGGCGTGGCGGAGGCCGAACTGCGCTCCGGCGCTCAGCGCGCTTTTCAGGACGCGGAGTCGAAAGCCCGGCTGGATCTGCTCGCCGCCCAGGTGGAGCAAAAACGCGCCGAACTGGCGTGGGCGCAGGATCTGTTGCAGCGCAGCGACGTGCGCGCCGGGCGTGATGGGATCGCGGTGTTTGCCGACGCCGATCAGCTTGTCGGCAAACCGGTGAGCACCGGCGAGCGGCTGATGGCGATTGCCGACCCGCAACAGGCGGAACTGAAAATTGAACTGGACGTGGGCGACGCGATAGATTTCCCCGCCGATGCCGACGTGACGCTGTTTCTCGACAGCGATCCGCTGGTGCGTCACGATGCGCGACTGACCCGCGTGGCCTATGAATCGGCGCTGACCGCACAGGGTAGCCTGGCGTGGCGGCTTGATGCCCGCTTTATCGACAAAGCCCCGCGCATTGGCCTGCGCGGTACGGCAAAAGTGTATGGTGAGCGGGTGCCGCTGGCGCTCTATTTGCTGCGTCGTCCGCTGGCAGCGCTGCGTAAAGCGGTGGGCCTGTAATGAGCGTATTGCCCGCACTGCGCGACGATTTGCAACTGTGCGCCGCTCCGCCCGCGCTCGATGGATCCCCCCAGTGGACGCTGGCTGACACGCTGGCGGGGCGCTATTTCAAACTCAGCGGCAGCGCCATGCGCCTGCTGCGCCACTGGGCGCTGGGAGAGGAGGAGCGGGTGCTGGCCGCGGCGAACCGGGAAGCGGGCGTGCCGCTTGGCAGCGACGAAGTGCAGGGGCTGTTGCGCTTTTTACGCGCCAACGATCTGATCGTCGGCAGCGATAGCGAGCAGCGCGCCAGCTATGGCCTGAAGGCAGCGGCGCGGCGCAAAGGTCTGCTAACGCAACTGCTGCATCAGTATCTTTTCTTCCGCATTCCGCTCTGGCGTCCCGATCCCTTTCTTAACCGATGCTGGCCGCTACTGGCGCGGCACGGCGGCTGGCTGCTGCGGTATGGGTTACCGCTCATTGCGATCCTCGGCGGCTATCTGGTGAGCCGCGACTGGCCGCGCTATCGCGATTCATTCTCCTGGCTTTTCAGCCTGGAAGGGGCGGCGGCCTTTGGCGTGACGCTGGTATTCGCCAAATTTACCCACGAACTGGGGCATGCGTTTATGGCCAGGCGCGCCGGATGCCGGGTGCAAAGCATGGGCGTGGCCTTCGTGGTGATGTTCCCGATGTTTTACACCGACGTGAGCGACGCCTGGCGCGTGCACTCAACGCGCGCCCGTCTGCTGATTGGCGCGGGTGGCATGCTGGCGGAGTTGATGCTGGCGGTCATTGCGCTGCTGGCCTGGTCGCTGTTGCCGGAAGGGCCGCTGCGCACGGCGGCGTTTTTGCTCTCCAGCGCCACCTGGCTGACCACGCTGGCGGTCAACCTTAATCCGCTGATGCGCTTTGATGGCTATTTTATTCTCAGCGACGCCTGGCAGGTGGATAACCTGCAAGGTCGCGCCTTTGCCCTGTGCCGCTGGCGGCTGCGCGAGGCGCTGTTTGGCTATGGCGATCCGCCGCCGCAGCGCTGGTCACCGGGAATGCAGCGCCGTTTGCTGATCTGGGGTTACGCCTCATGGCTGTGGCGCTTCTTTCTGTTTCTGGGGATCGCGCTGGCGGTGTATCACTTCTTTTTCAAGCTGCTGGGCCTGTTTCTGATGGCGGTGGAGGTGAGCTGGTTTATCGCACAGCCGATGGTGCATGAATTTCGCCACTGGTGGAAAGAGCGTCAGCGTGCGCAGCCCAGGCGGGCGATCTGCATCGCGCTGGGTCTGGCGTTCCTGCTGCTGGTGCTGTTTGTGCCCTGGCGCAACCAGATTGCGATCCCCGCGCAGCTCGACGCCGCCCGCGTCAGCACCCTTTATGCCCCTGTCGCTGCGCAGCTTGTCGCGCTGCATGTGCGTGACGGCCAGACGGTCAGCGCCGGGCAACGCTTGCTGGTGCTGGAGGCTCCGGATCTGAATGCCCGTCAGGCCATCGCCCGGCAAAAAATCGCGATTTTGCAATTGCAGCTACGCCGGCTTGCCGCCCAGCGAGACACGGTGGGCGATACGCTGATTTTGCACCAGCAGCTGGCGGAATCGCTGGCGGAGTATCGCGGTCTGGCGGCGCAGCGGCGCAGGCTGGAGATCCGCGCGCCCTGGGCCGGGCAGGTGCGCGATGTGGAGCAGGATCTGGCCCCCGGCCGCTGGCTGGCTGCGGACCAGCCGCTGTTGCGCGTGGTCAATGCCGGTGCCGGACGCATTCGCGGCTATTTGCCGGAAGATGCGCTTAGTGCCATCCAGCCTGCGGCGACAGGGCGCTTTATTGCCGACGATCCCAGTCGGGCGGCGCAGGCGGTGCGCGTGCAGTCCATCGATCCCACCGCCTCGGCGTTTATTGAGCGAGAAGCGCTGACCTCCGATCACGGCGGCCCGGTGGCGGTGCGCCGGGACGGGCAAAAACGGGCGCGACCGGTTCAGGCCTGGTACGGCGTGGACATCGTCGTGACCGACAACGCAGCATTTCCGCCGCAGCCCCTGCGGGGTGTGGTGGTCATTAACGGCAAGGCAGAATCTCTGTTTACCAGCGTCTGGCGTCGCATTGCCGTGCTGGGCATCAGAGAGAGTGGTTTTTAGTTCGCCTCAACCCTCATTAAGGAAACACCTGATGAACAGACGTGCAAAATCCTCATTATGTCTCGTTGCCTCCGGTCTGCTTGTGTTCTCTTTTTCATCGCACGCGCTGGCCTGCGGTGATGGAGATCCCTACATCGGATCGGTGTGCTTCAACGTTGCGCCTTATTGTCCCGATCTCTATCTTGAGGCCGCCGGACAGTCGGTGAACATCTCTGATTACCAGGCGCTTTATGCGCTGATTGGCACCACCTACGGCGGTACGACAACGACCTTTATGCTACCGGATCTGCGCGGGCGTGCGCCGGTCGGGCAAGGAACCGGGCCAGGGCTTACGGCGGCGGTACAGGGCCAGCCTCGCGGTGCGGAAAGCGTGACGCTAAACGCGTCGAACCTGCCGCCGCACGCCCACGCGGGCACCTTTACCCCCGGCAGCGGATCGGCGCTGTCATTTAACGCCACCAGCAACGCGGCGACATCAGCAACGCCAACCGCTGCGGCCAACCAGTTGAGCACCTCAGCCGGACCGGCGGTGAAAATGTATGCCCCGTCGGGCGGCACGCAGGTTCCCCTGGCGGGCGTGGGTGGCGCGGCGATCACCGTACAGCCTGCCGGATCGGGTTCCGCCGCCGTGCCGGTTGTTTCACCGCAGTCGGTACTCAAAGCCTGTATCGCGGTCAACGGTGTTTTCCCCACCCAGTCATAATGCCACTTATTGATAAGGATCAGACTCATGAACTGTTCTTTGACCTCTCCGCTCACCCTGACGGCCTGCGCCCTGGCGCTGCTCTCTGCGTCTCCTAATGTGCTGGCGTGCAGTGTCGATCCCTACGTGGGTGCGGTGTGCTTTATGGCAACGAGCTTCTGCCCGCGCGGCTATGTGGAAGCTAACGGCCAGCAGATGGCGGTCCAGCAATCGCAGGCGCTGTACTCGCTCATTTCGCGGGTGTATACCCCGTCCTCCACCGGTAATACCGCCTTTAACCTGCCCGATCTGCGCGGCAGAAGCCCGGTGGGTATGGGTGTCGAAGCCAACGGAACCGTGCTGACGCAGGGGCAAATGCGCGGTGCGGAAACCGCCGTTATGGATCTCTCGAACATGCCGCCCCATAGCCACCAGGCGGCACCCGGTACGGCGGCGTTTTCCCTGAGCGCGACGAGCAATGCCGGCACCTCCACTGGCCCGGCGACGGCCACCAACCAGTTAGCTGCCGCAAGCGGCCCGGCGACAAAAATCTACGCCCCAGCGGGAGGCACGCAAATTCCGCTGGCGGGGGTGAACGGCGCTCTGACCGGGGCGACGGTGGCGGTGAGCAATACGGGCCAGGCGGTGCCTTTCGCCACGCTGACACCGCAGACGCCACTGCGCGCCTGCGTGGCGGTGATGGGCATTTATCCGCGAAGACCTTAGCGGGTGCGCGAACGAACCTCTTTTTTCACCACAGTGATATAAGGAACAGGCAATGAAAACCTCTCTTTCTCTGGTGGTTGCGACAACAGCGTTACTGGCTTTCTCGTCCGGCGCACAGGCGTGCGAAGGCGAGGGCGAGTTTATCGGCGCGGTGTGCTTTACGGCGGCGACCTTCTGCCCGTCGGGTTATCTTGACGCGAACGGGCAAACCGTACTCGTCAATCAGTTTCAGGGGCTTTACAGCCTGGTGGGCAATCACTATGGCGGTACGCCGGGTGTTAACTTTACGCTGCCGAATCTGCAAGGCTTCAGCCCGGCGGGGCAGGGAACGGGGCCGGGGCTAACTAACGCTGCGCAATACAGTACGCGCGGCGCAGAGAGCCAAACGCTGACTCAGGCGCAGCTTCCTGCCCATACGCATACGGCGACGCTCAATCCCAC
Source organism: uncultured Enterobacter sp. (assembly GCA_963521185.1). GTDB lineage: Bacteria > Pseudomonadota > Gammaproteobacteria > Enterobacterales > Enterobacteriaceae > Enterobacter_D. Next base: position 588,602 of record CAUQTV010000001.1, read on the forward strand.
CGCGACCGGCCTTAGCGTAAATGCCAGCACCAGCCCTGGGGCGAATGCCGCGCCGTCCGCGGCCAATAACCAACTGGCGACGGCGACGCCAAACGCAAAAATCTATGCGCCAGCCAGCACCGGTAGCGATACGGTTCCGCTTGCCGGGCTTGCGGGCGGTATCGCCGGGGCGGCTGTGGCGCTGGCGACCACCGGCGGCGGCATGCCAATAACGACGGTTTCTCCACAGCTGGTGCTGAAAGCCTGTATCGCTTACGACGGCGATTATCCGGTTAACCCGAATTAACCCTCAGCAAATCGTCACGCCAGGCGCTTCTCTGGCGTGACAGGATATGTCACGCGAAGGGATCACTAAAAAGAATACGCCAGAAATGGCTTGTTATTCAGCGGCTTGTGATAAGCGAATTATTATGCCCCCTGGCCTGAAATTCATCCGTTACGTTGACATATCCTGACACCGACACCCCGCATAATATCCCCACAAAACAACAAACTGACATCAAAAGGACTTCGGGACGTGAAGAAGCCTCACACTCGCCATGACCGACTGGCGGTGCGCTTATCGGTGATGATAAGTCGCTTGCTGGCCGGGGAAACGCTCAATCTGGGTGCGCTTGCGGAGGAGTTCGGTGTTTCTGAGCGCACTTTGCAGCGCGATCTGCATGAGCGGCTTTTGCATCTCGATCTCATTCATCACAACGGTCACTACAGCATGCCGGGCAACCGCATTCGCCAGCACTCCCCAGATATTCTGACCTTTACGCGTAATACCGGGATTGCGGCGGTATTCCCCGGTCAGCACCGCAGACTGGTGAATACGATAGCCGCCAGTAAAGACATGCAGCCATGCGTGATTTCGCTGCCGGAACTGCGTTTTTCCGCCACCGTGGCGGACTGTTTTCACCGACTGCTGCTGGCCATTACACAGAGTCGCCGCATCATTTTATTTACCGACGGCGAACAGTACGTCAGCACGGAACCTTACCAGCTTATTTTCCAGAAAGAGGCCTGGTATCTGGTGGCGTGGTGCCAGGACGCCGTGCAGGTTTTTGCGCTCGACGATATCGACGCGGTGATTGTGATGGAGCAGGTCTTCAGCCGACGCCGGGATATTAGCGCGCTGGCGGCGCAGGCGCGTTTTATTGCCGCACTTCCGTATTTCCGCGTTATTCATGAGGTGCAGGCGACGCTGAATCAACACGGTGATGGCTTCGATAAACGAAACCAGAAATATTTGTAAACCTCGCCACGCGCTTATTTAAGATGAGAATGTCACGATGCACACTTCCGAATCCCGCCCTCTGACGCCCGTAGAGAGCTGGCAGAAATTATTAACCTGGCTACTGGCCAAACATTATGGACTGGCGCTCAGCGAAACGCCTTTTGACGATCCGGCGGTTATTGGCGGCTATATTGATGCTGACGTGTCGCTGGTGGATGCCCTCAATGAATGGGTTAAGTGCGTAGCGATCACGCGCATTGATACGCCCCCGTTCCACTGGCGGGAACCCACGCCCTATATCGAACTTATCGATATTTTGCAGGCGCAGCAGTGGGTGAAATTGTAAGAAAAGGGTGGCTGGTAGGGGTTATAGCATGGAGGACATTTACTCCCCCGCTTTATGATTCCATAACGATCGGCGCAACACCCTCATTTGTGCGGATCCAACGCGGCGCGATCATTTCGGCAGTGAAGTATTCGACCAGTTCTGCCAGCAAACTGCTGAGCTGTTTTTTCATTATTTCGGGGATTTCGTCGTAGTGTAAAAGTTGGGTAAGCGTGAGGCAGTAGCGGCACAGCGAATCGGCGTCAGGGGCGAAGCGCGGGAACGTGTCGGGCAAGGTATTTACGGTCAGACTGTCGCGCAAATGCAACGGGATGGGATCGAAGAGGTCCGCCTGAATCAGCTTCAGTACCGCGGCCAGGCGGGCGTAGAACGCCAGTTTCAGCTCAGGATCGTCGCATTCAATCTGGGCAATAGCGAGTTCCTCGCACAGCTTCGCAAGCGTAGTGAAATCGGTATCGGCATTGAAGGGAACACAAAGTAACGGGTGTGCGTTGACGAGGATCGTAGCCATAGGGACAGCCTGTACCTGATTTGCGAATGCGTGAGAAGCATACTGTGACAGGAGATGGCTGACAATTGTAATGAGGATAAATGCGGCGAGCTACGCAGAAGTGGAAAATAGCGCCCTGAAACTAAAAATCCATGCAGGGTGGGGGAAAAGAAAGTCTGCGATCCTTTTTGAAGGTTATGGCGGATATGATATTATTAAATCATTCCAATAACCCATGCGGGAGAGCGTCATGCGTGTCCAGAAAGTGCAATCTGGGGTTTCCACCCTGACTGGAACCCCGGAAGAAGTGCGTAACAGGCTCGGTAAATCACATGCCGATCACGTGCTGGTCGTCAGTTTCGAGCACCTGAGTCCTTCCGGGTCAAAAATATTTATTGAAAATCTGTCCAGCGTGGCGTCGTCCATGTTTGGGCTGCTTCAGGAACAGCAGAGTCGCAACTCGCTACAGCGTCTGGCGGATGCACTGGTGCCGCGTACACCAGCGCCACCCCGGCTTATCAGAGAAACAGCCATGCTGGTTAAGGCGCGCAAAGCCGTTCTGGACAGTGGTGACTGGCTGAGCGCTGCCGAACTGGCACAGTTGGCGCAGCTGAGCACCACCAATCCGAGCGCTCAGCCGAACAAATGGAAGAAGAACGGACACATCTTCGCGATTCACCACAACGGTGTTGATTACTTCCCCGGCTATGGCCTGGACAGGGATGCGAATTTCCGGCCTCTGAAAACGATGGCTCAGGTGATCGAGGTGTTTGACGGCCATAAAGACGGATGGGGGATGGCCTTCTGGTTTCTCTCGGCCAACAGCTTCCTTGGTGGGAAACGACCGCAGGACTTACTTGCTACAGACCCTGAGCGGGTGATCGCGGCAGCCATGGATGAAGTTCAGGGTGTCGAGCATGGCTAAGCGTCCTGTCAGGGCAAAGGGTGTCCCTGAGCAACCGGAGCAGGAGGAGGCGGGAACTACGCCACTGCCTCAACCCGGTCCCCTTAAAACCACAACACTGTCAGTGAGTGCAGGAACAGTGTTGCACCGCGTCCATCAGGAGCAATGTGCGGCCGACCAGTTCAACCCGGGTGTCAAAGGCAACGCGCGTTTTAGCCCCATCCGGAATGCGGAGGGCGGCACCATCCCGACCCTGTACGCAGGCCTGACCAGGGAGTGCGCCATGATGGAGACCGTCTTTCACGATGTGCCTTTTGCGCCAGGGCTTAAAACGTACGATAAAAGCAAACTGGACGGGCAGTTGCACTCGACGCTGATGGTCACCGACGATCTGGAGTTACTGGATCTGACCAGTATCTCGTTGCGCAAACTGGGTATCACCCGCAAGCAGTTGATCGATACGGAGAAGGATCAGTATCCCAATACCCGCAAATGGGCCGAGGCGTTGCATCAGCAGTGCCCGACGGCACAGGGGTTATCCTGGGTCTCCAGGCAGGATGACACCACGCGGGCCATGGTACTGTTTGGCACTCGGGTTTCTGTGCAGGCACTTCGTCCCACAGGCGAGTCGCTTAGTCTGGTCAATGACACCGCCACCTACGATGCTGTGCTCGATTTGGCTGAGAGGCTGGATGTGCTGATTGTCCCGGGTAAAGACTGAGCCGATTGTCACGTTGCAGCGGCGATGCGCTTAGCCAGCCTTAAGGGCGTATGCGTCCATCAGTTGAACTCACAGCGAACAACCGACGTTACGTGTATAAGTGAAAAAGTGCTGATTTTTCATTCAAGCCCTGTTAACTTGAATGACAATGAAAACACACTCATTTCTATTCCATTCAATTATTATCACCTGTCTGACTCAGGTGGGATAACGTTCGCCATTTTCCCGCCGGTAAGGCGGGCCTTACCGGAAATTATCTAGTGAGGTAAACAATGGACACCGCTACAGTAACAACGTCAGAAAAACCTACTTTGCACCTGTTATGTGGAAAAATTGCATCTGGGAAATCCACACTGTCAGCAAAGCTGGGATCATCACCTGGCACCGTAATTGTCAGTGAGGATCTTTGGCTGGCTGCTCTCTTTGCTAAAGAAATGCATTCCATATCTGATTATGTTCAGTATTCCTCAAGGCTGAGAAATGCTATGAAACCTCATCTGGTGTCACTACTCAAAGCTGGTTTATCAATAGTTCTTGATTTCCCGGCAAACACACAAACAAATCGTGAATGGATGATGAGCATCATTAAGGAGTCAGGTGCTTGTAACCAACTGCACTATCTCAAAGTATCTGATGAAGTATGTAAATCCCGCTTACGCGCTCGTAACGCAGAAGGAGAACATGAATTTTCCGCTTCAGATCAACAATTTGAAATCATAACGCGTTATTTCTCAGAACCAAAAGCTGATGAAGGGTTTAATATTATAGAATACAGCTGAATCCATCTTTATGAACATAAGCCGTCTGCTGGCGGCTTTACAGCCTGGGCGCGGAGCGGATAGGTACGCTGGTCTTTAGCGGCTGTAAACAACCTACAGGGTGACTCTCAGAGTGAATTTCTGCGCTTCCACTCATCCACCACATCACCTAAGTTTTTTGGTACATCATTTCTTATCCAGGCCATAAACGCACGATCAAATTTAAAGTTCGGACCACATTCATCAATCATGAAACGACGAACATTTTGTGTATTTTTGTAGTTGTTATCCACGAAAGTGGTGCGATCTAAAGAAGAACCATGCCAGTCTGTTTTCATTTATTTATTCCTAAAAACAAGTGTAGTAGCCTAAAGCTATCATACTAACTTTTGATATGTCCGCACCTGGCACACAGAGAACATCCAGGCCTCTCCGGTCACGGCATGAAGGGCAGAAAATCCAGAACAAGGCGGGCATTTTCTCAACCGCAACTGCGCAGAGACATCACTGATGCTCGCAAACCTTTATGGTGCCAGTGGGTGCCTGTCGAAGATTGGCCGGCAAACCCGCCCGGTTAAGTCATTCCTGCTGGCTGCGCGGAATCTTGCATGCCAATATGATGTGCTACATGCTTATACCTTACAATTTATGCGACAGTTTTGCTAAACGCCCTAAAATTGAAGCTCAGCCAGATGTACGGAGTCTACTCATGTGGGAAAAATTTATAATCAAAAACTTCAACAAAGTTAAAGATGTTAATTTCAAGAGAGCACCGCTCTATGAGTCAGAAGGTGGATCTCTTACCTCTGGCACTTTGGCGATAAAACTCGGAGCATCTGTTGACACTCTTCCCCCAGGCAAAAGATGTTCACCTTTTCATTTTCATCATGTTCAGGAAGAAATGTTTATCGTTTTAAAAGGCAATGGAACATTGAGAATCGCAGATGAGATGGTTGAGATAGAGGAAGGGGACGTTATATGTATTCCCCCTGGAGAGGCATACCCACATCAAATCATAAATACTTCATCCTTGCCACTTACTTATATGTCTGTGAGTACCATGGAGACGCCCGAGGTCTGTGAGTATCCAGACTCAAATAAATATTTAGTTAAATCAACTAACCAGAAAGAACAGGGGTTTAGAGTCGCAGATTTCAGGAGCAGAGGGGTGGATTATTGGGAGGGTGAGCCTTGATTCAAAAAATACCGTTTCCATTTCTATCACTAGTAACATCCGCTCTTGGCTCGGAGCAGAAATGCGCGCCCAGCAATGTCCGCTGTGAGCGAGGTATAGTCATTCGTACCCTGAGAATTACACTTTGAAGTGATTCAGGGTATGCGCTTACTGGTTACGAATATTGAGCGAGAATCATGTGATGATCGCCGCTTTTCTTTCGAACCAGTAGGTGCTCCACGTTCGCTAACGAATACTCAGGGCATGCAGATAAACTGCTGGCTATATTTCTTTCGAAGAGCGTGGAATGCATACCAATCCCCGATAAAAGGAGTTGGTGATGACTGCGACTAATTAATTTGCTGCACATGTTGGTCTGGACTGGGCAGATAAAAAACACGATGTATGTGTTCAGTTTAAAAACGGTGAACGCGTATTCCATGTGATTGAACATACAGCAGAAGCGCTTGATGCCTGGCTTACCGAGTTACACCAGAAGGTAAAAGGCAGGATCGCTATAGCTCTCGAGCTGAAGAAGGGACCCGTGGTGTATGCTCTTCAGAAATATCCGTTTATCACCGTTTTCCCCGTCCACGCTTTGTCCCTGGCTCGTTACCGGCAAGCCTTCTCGCCCAGCGGAGCTAAAGATGACCCGCAGGATGCCGAGCTGGCATTAGAGTTAATGCTGCGTTATCCCCAAAAGATAAAAGCCATTGAACTCGACAATGCGGATATCCGGTTACTCCAGCAACTGGTTGAGCAGCGTCGTCAACTGGTTGAAGATAAACGACGTTTCGTGAACCGGCTAATCAACACGCTTAAACAGTATTATCCTCAGCCACTGGAGTGGTTCTCACATCGGGGTAGCTTGCTGTTGTGTGAACTGATTATACGGTGGCCCAGTCTGCAACAACTCAAACGCGCCAGGCGCGATACAATCCGCGACTTTCTCAATGCTAAAGGTGGCCGCGCAATGGCTCTTACCGAGCAGCGTGTGGTGAGTATTGATAACGCGATCCTATTGACGACAGACCCGAGTGTTATAGAGGCTAATGCTTTGATGGCAACAGCACTGGCGACACAAATTAAAGTCGTGAGTGAAATAATCAAAACCTATGACGAACGAATCGAAACGCTGTTTGACACATTGCCGGATGCGGTGCTGTTCAAATCACTTCCGGGCATGGGGCCGTGTATGGGCCCACGAATGCTTGCTGCACTTGGTGATAACCGTGACCGGTTTAACAACGCTGAAGAAATTCAAAACTACGCAGGTATTGCACCGGTGACAGAACGAAGTGGCCAGAAATCCTGGGTTCACTGGAGATGGCAGTGTGCGAAGTTCGTCAGGCAGACATTTGTTGAATGGGCTGCCAGGACGGTTAACTCATCATACTGGGCCAAACTTTATTACCAGGGCCAGCGAGACAAAGGGAAATCGCATCAATCAGCCATCCGGGCTCTGGCGTTTAAATGGATAAGGATCATTTACCGCTGCTGGAAGACCAGAACCCGCTACGACGAAGCAAAATATTTGCTGGCACTCGAAGCGCGACGCTCGCCCTTACTTAGGCCATAAAAGCTTGTCGAATGTCTCAGGGCGTGAAGCGGACAATGCTAACAGCATTCTGTGTGAATCAATAGGGAGCATGTCATGTTAATCAACAACGATATATTTTCTCCATATGCACGTTCAAGTTCATTGCGTCAGTAAACTATATAATTGCTAACGATGATAAGTATAATTATATAAGCCTTTGCCCTTAGCTTTTGAATAATTTTGTTGAAGTTTCACGAAAATAATGATAAACAAAAAAAGTAGCAATAATTAAGGATTTAATTATGGAATGGAGATTTTTAGGTTCTATATCAGAGGCTAGGAAATCTGGCTGTAGCGGAGTTTATCTTATTGTCCATAAAGGGATTTTCAATCGTGTGGTTTACGTTGGGGTAAGTTGTAATGTAGGTAGAAGGATAAACGAACATTACGACGGTTACCTGAGAGGAAACCGAACAATTTACGACGCGGGCCACGATGACGACGTGTATCGCTTCATGTCAGCTTATAAAATTCATAACCACACAAAATACTATCAAGCCTTGGCGAAGGATTATAAGATATGGGCATCTACAACATTGCATTCTGATTTGCCGAAAAACATGCTAGCAAAAAGCCAAATCTTTGATACCGACTGGCAGAGTATTGCATTTGAAAAATATATTCCTCAACTGGTAGTATGGGCCCTTCCAATGGCAAGTTACTGTTATTCAAATGCAAGCAGGATTGAAAGTGTAATCCAATCAAAGCTCATTAAATCTTTTGATTTGAGAGGTTTTTTTAATATAAAAGAACTAAGCATATTGGGTAAAATTGAATATCCCTATATGGAAAAGGTCAAGGCTTTCATTATTGATACGCCTGATTTGGATCCGGCATCCCAGCTTATTTTTAGCAATCTGTATAACAAAAAAACTGATGACAACTTCTGTAAAGAGTTCCACTCACAGTTTAAAAGAGAGATTTTTCAGAGGGAAATTGGAACTCAGAGAAAGCGAACTATCAGGGAGCATAAGGTCTCTCTTTATGAAAATTATGGCAAGCCTTGGACTTTAAAGGAAATGGAAAAACTTAGAGTCATGCTTGTCGATTTTGATTTGTCCCCGACAGAAATATCTGAGTATATGGGAAGAGAGCCTCGCTCTATCTCTAAAAAAATAAGCGAAAATGATAAAGTTACTAATTATAAATGGCGAGAGAGCGTCGGCTGGTTGTGACGTTACGTTTTGATTGAAATAACCCCATTTTGCAAGGTCCGCTCCTGGCACGCACCGGACCTCTCGAATGAGTTCTATCCTCGGTATTCACTAAGTGCAATAAATTCTAATCGGATTCTACAACCCATTTGTCCAGCATATCAGCCCAACCCTGTACTCATTTTAACCGCGTTGTTATGAGATGAGTTGAGGCACTATAAAACAAAAAATCCACGCAACTGCGTGGATTTTTAGGTGCAAATGTGGGGCAGGGCGTTAGACGTTAAACAGGAAGTTCATCACGTCGCCATCTTTTACGATGTACTCTTTACCTTCTGCGCGCATCTTACCGGCTTCTTTCGCGCCCTGTTCGCCTTTGTAGGCGATAAAGTCTTCAAACGCGATGGTTTGTGCGCGGATAAAGCCTTTTTCGAAGTCGGTATGGATTTTACCGGCAGCCTGCGGGGCAGTTGCGCCCACCGGGATGGTCCATGCACGCACTTCTTTCACGCCAGCGGTGAAATAGGTTTGCAGGTTCAGCAGTTCGTAACCGGCGCGGATCACGCGGTTCAGACCTGGCTCTTCCAGACCCATTTCCGCCATGAACTCGTCGCGATCGGCATCGTCGAGTTCAGCAATGTCAGACTCTACGGCGGCACACACGGCCACTACCACGGAGCCTTCGTTAGCGGCGATTTCGCGCACTTTGTCGAGGTACGGGTTATTTTCAAAACCGTCTTCGTTCACGTTGGCGATATACATGGTCGGTTTCAGCGTCAGGAAGCTCAGGTAGCGGATCGCCGCTTTGTCTTCTTCGGTGAGACTTTTCAGCGAGCGCAGCATGCCGGCTTCGGAGAGGTGCGGCAGGCATTTTTCCAGCGCGACCTGTTCTGCTTTCGCGTCTTTATCGCCGCCTTTGGCTTTCTTCTGTACGCGATGCAGTGCGCGTTCGCAGGTGTCGAGATCGGAGAGCGCCAGCTCGGTGTTGATCACCTCGATGTCATCCGCCGGATCCACTTTATTGTTCACGTGGATGATGTTGTCGTTTTCAAAGCAGCGCACCACGTGGCCGATGGCTTCGGTTTCACGGATGTTGGTCAGGAACTGGTTGCCCAGGCCTTCACCTTTCGATGCGCCTTTTACCAGACCGGCGATGTCCACGAACTCCATGGTGGTCGGCAGAATGCGCTGCGGTTTAACGATCTCTGCGAGCTGGTCCAGACGCGGGTCTGGCATTGGCACGACGCCGGTGTTCGGCTCAATGGTACAGAACGGGAAGTTGGCCGCTTCGATGCCCGCTTTGGTGAGCGCATTGAACAGGGTAGATTTACCGACGTTCGGCAAGCCGACGATACCGCATTTGAATCCCATGGTTTAAATCACCTTAATATCTTGATATTCAACCTGTTAGCGAAAACAGATTGTAGAAAAGTTAATAACTTAGCCTATTATACACGTAACCGTTGCCCTGCGCGGCAAAAAAGCCCGTTGCAGGGATTACTGCGCCTTAAAGGCGTGCAAACGGTTCGTGGCTTTGGTTAAGCCGTCCTGCAACCAGATCTCGGTGCAACGCACCGCTTCGTCAACCGCCTGGTCAATCAGCGTCTGTTCAGAGAGCGGCGGTTTACCCAACACAAAGCCAACAACTTTGTTTTTATCACCCGGATGACCAATTCCCACGCGTAAGCGGTGAAAGTTCGGGTTATTCCCCAGCCTGCTGATAATGTCTTTTAAGCCGTTGTGACCGCCATGACCGCCACCGAGTTTGAATTTTGCCACGCCCGGCGGCAGATCCAGCTCGTCATGCGCCACCAGAATTTCATCCGGATTGATGCGATAGAAGGTTGCCATCGCCGCAACGGCTTTACCGCTCAGATTCATAAAGGTTGTCGGCACCAGCAGGCGCACATCCGCACCCGCAAGCGCAATGCGCGAAGTATAACCAAAGAATTTAGGCTCTTCGCGCAGCGGAGCGCGAAGGCGATCGGCCAGTAAATCAACATACCACGCGCCCGCGTTATGGCGCGTGGCGGCATAGTCAGCGCCTGGGTTTGCCAGGCCGACAATGAGTTTAATCGTCACGTCTTTTTTCCTGATGGGGACAAGTTCTGGCGCGTAGTTTACGTTGTGTTAGCCACATTGACAAAGGTCTGCCAAAACCGCACGAATAATCAAATGATACACTCACTGAACTATTAGAAATTGATGTAGTTCATGCGCTTATGTGTAAAGTTGTGTTATGCCGATGTTTGTAATTGTGATCGTACGCGCAACCGCATAATAGGGTGTTGCCTATACTTTACGCACATGGATTGGGGATTACTCCCGTTCTGGCTGGCTTTCCGGAGGTGACATATGAAACGCAAAAACGCGTCGTTACTCGGTAATGCGCTGATGATTTTAGGGCTGGTGGTGATGGTGGTCGGCGTGGCTTACTCCATTTTAAACCAGCTTCCGCAGTTTCACCTGCCGCAATTTTTTGCCCACGGTGCCATTTTAAGCATCTTTGTCGGCGCCATTCTTTGGCTGGCGGGTGCGCGCATCGGCGGGCATGAGCAGGTGTGCGACAAATACTGGTGGGTACGCCATTACGACAAGCGCTGCCGTCGCGACCAGAATCAGCGCCACAGTTAACCCCCTCGCTTTACAGATTAACGGCTCCACGAGGGAGCCGTTTTGCTTCATTTTCGTAGGCCGGGTCAGGCGTAAGCCGCCACCCGGCGAAAGGTTGGAGTCAATCGCCAGAATGCCCGGCGGCGCTACGCTTGCAGGGCCTACAACAGCCGAAAACCCAATACCCAACCGAAGGAGCCGTTTTGCTTCAGATGTCCGCCAGCGCGGCGTTTCTGTCTGGGTAGAATGACAGGCGTCCAGGAATGGGGGCAACACCCGCGCGCGCCATGGTGCGCAGCGGCTGAAACTCCAGATTACTCACCCGCAGTTCGCAGCCTTCCGGCAGACGCTGCACAAAGCGTTGAAACGCATCCAGCCCACCCGCGTCCAGCACCGGTACCGCGTCGCACTTGAGCACCACAATACACTTGCCCGCGAGTCGCGATTCCAGATCGCTAAACAGCCCTTCGGCGGCGGCAAAGAACAGCGGACCAATCACCCGCAGCACCAGCACATCGTCTGGCACCTCTACGTTTACCGGGGCGAGGCGCGTCATGCGGGCGATGCGGCGCATAAACAGCAGCGACGCCAGCACAATACCGACGCTGATGGCGATCACCATGTCGAACAGCACGGTCAGCGACATGCAGATTAACAGCACGATAATGTCGTCTTTCGGGCCACGGCGCAGCAGGTTAACCACCTTGTGCGCTTCGCTCATGTTCCACGCCACCATCAACAGCAGCGCAGCCATGGCCGACAGCGGCAGCCACGACAGCAGCGGGGCGAGGATCAGCAGCGCGAGGATCACAAGCCCGGCGTGCACCACGGCGGAAATGGGTGAGGTGGCCCCGGCGCGTACGTTAGCGGCTGAGCGCGCAATGGCGGCAGTGGCTGTGATACCGCCGAAGAACGGCGCAATCAGATTGCCCAGCCCCTGGCCTATCAGCTCGCTGTTGGCTTTGTGACGCGTGCCGGTCATGCCGTCGAGCACCACTGCGCAGAGCAGCGACTCGATCGCGCCGAGCATTGCCATTGAGAACGCCGCCGGTAAAAGGGCCTGCAACGACGCCCAGCTCAGTGTAAAGCTGGAGCCGGGCATCTCCCACGGCAGCACCAGTTGCGGCAGCAATTGCGGAATGCCGTTGCCCTGGCTGCCATCGGCGAGCAGATAATGAAACTGCGAGCCGATGGTCGCCACCTGACCCCCCAGCAGATTCACCAGCATCATCACCGCGCAGCCCAGCAGCAGCGCCGGTAAATGACCCGGCAGACGGATGCCGAGGCGCGGCCAGAGGATCAGCGTGCCCAGCGTGACGACACCAATCGCCGCATCGCCAAGGTTCGCGCTTGGCAGCGCCATCGCCAGCGCACCCACTTTTTGCAGATAGTGTTCCGGCACATGCGTGAGTTGCAGGCCGAGAAAGTCCTTAATTTGCATGGTGCCGATGGTGATGCCGATCCCGGAGGTAAAGCCCAGCGTGACCGACAGCGGAATGTATTCGATTAAGCGCCCAAACCGGGCGAGGCCGAACAGCACCAGAAACAGGCCGGACATCAGCGTGGCGACCAGCAACCCCGCGAGGCCAAACTGTTGCGAAACGGGGTAGAGGATCACCACAAACGCGGCGGTCGGGCCGGAGACGCTAAAGCGTGAGCCGCCGGACAGCGCAATAACAATCCCGGCGACCGCCGAGGTGTAAAGTCCGTACTGTGGCGCAACGCCGCTGCCAATCGCCAGCGCCATCGCTAGCGGAATGGCGATAATGCCGACGGTGATCCCGGCGATCAGGTCGCGGGTAAAGCGCGACAGGGTGTACTTCTCTTTCCAGCAAGCGTCGATAAGGGCGCGAAAAGGCAAAACATCAGAGGACGTTAATTTTTTCACAATGAGCGGTCATCCGTGCGGGAGTCATCATTATTATGAATAAATGATGATGGATGTATAAATCATACAAATAAGATTCACAGACAAAAAAACCCGCCGCAGCGGGTTTTTACGCTGTGTCCGATTAATGCTCGAACATAGCAGAGATGGATTCTTCGTTGCTGATACGACGAATCGCTTCGGCCAGCATACCTGACAACGTCAGAGTACGAACGTTTGGCAGAGATTTAATCTCGTCGGTCAATGGAATGGTGTCGCAGACGACCACTTCATCAATGACGGAATTGCGCAGGTTGTTCGCCGCATTGCCTGAGAAAATCGGGTGCGTCGCGTAAGCAAATACGCGTTTTGCACCACGCTCTTTCAGCGCTTCTGCCGCTTTACACAGCGTACCACCGGTATCGATCATATCGTCAACCAGCACGCAGTCGCGGCCCGCCACGTCACCAATAATATGCATGACCTGAGAGACGTTAGCGCGCGGACGGCGTTTGTCGATAATCGCCATGTCGGTATCGTTAAGCAGTTTAGCAATCGCACGTGCACGAACCACGCCGCCGATGTCTGGAGAAACCACAATCGGGTTATCCAGATTCAGTTGCAGCATGTCTTCGAGCAGAATGGGGCTACCAAACACGTTATCAACCGGTACGTCAAAGAAGCCCTGGATCTGTTCAGCATGCAGGTCAACGGTCAGTACACGGTCAACGCCTACGCTTGACAGGAAATCGGCGACAACTTTCGCGGTGATGGGTACACGCGCAGAACGCACACGGCGGTCCTGACGAGCATAGCCAAAGTAAGGGATTACAGCGGTGATACGGCCTGCGGAAGCACGGCGCAGCGCATCAACCATAACAACCAACTCCATCAGGTTGTCATTGGTGGGAGCACAAGTGGACTGGATGATGAAAATATCACCACCGCGTACATTTTCGTTAATTTGTACGCTGACTTCGCCGTCGCTAAAGCGACCTACAGCGGCGTCGCCGAGGGAAGTGTACAGGCGGTTGGCAATACGTTGTGCTAGTTCCGGGGTGGCGTTACCAGCAAAAAGCTTCATATCAGGCACGAGAAGAACCTCAGGCATGCGTCCAGTGGTGGATAGAGTTGCCAAAAACTGTGCGGGCCAGGCAATAGTCTATCCAGGCGGTGTATTAAAGAGCGCGATGCAACGTCTGGAACAGGGTGACGTTGTCACCGAAACTCAGCTTACCCAAACTTAGCGTGCTTTAAAGGCGAAACGTTTATGCCTCGCGCAACAAAGCCGTTTAGCCAGTCCGGGGCTTGCTCAAGCACCTGACGCGCGCAGGACTCGGTGTCAAATTCAGCAAAGACACAAGCTCCTGTGCCAGTCAGGCGCGACGGCGCGTATTCTAACAGCCAGGAAAGCGCCGCATCAACCTCGCGAAAACGTTTTCTTGCGATAACCTCGCAATCGTTGCTGAATTCACAATTTAGTAACGTATTTATTGATCTTTTTGGGGTATTGCGAGGCAGCTCCGGGTCTTTAAAAATAACCGGCGTTGGAATGCTCACCCCAGGGTGCACCACCAGGTACCATTTTTCTGGTGGATCGACCGGGGTTAACACCTCGCCGACGCCCTCGGCAAAGGCCGCGTGACCCCGCACAAACACCGGCACATCGGCACCAAGCCGCAGCCCAAGCGTGGCCAGTTCATCAACCGACAGCCCGCAGCGCCACAGCGCATTAAGCGCTACCAGCACCGTGGCCGCGTTTGACGAGCCGCCGCCCAGTCCGCCGCCCATCGGCAGGCGCTTATCGATGGCGATATCTGCGCCGCTGCCCGCAGGCAGGCAGTCGCGCTGGGTTGCTGCGTCCATCAGCAGACGCGCGGCGCGCACAATCAGGTTCTCTTCATCGGGCACGCCGTCAATGGGCGTCAGCAGGCGGATAACCCCGTCGCGACGCGGAGTGATGCGCAGCGTGTCACCGTAATCGAGAAACTGGAACAGCGTCTGCAACTCGTGGTAACCGTCGCTACGCTGGCCGTTAATATAAAGAAACAGGTTTAGTTTTGCCGGGGCGGGCCACTGGGTCATCATTATTTTACGATCCAGTTGTCCATTTTCAGTTTGATGCGCTGCCCGTCCTGCGTCAGTTCCAGGCTCGACGGCAGCGTCGGTTTGGTTTTCTCGTCATAGCCGCTGTAGGTCACATGCCAGGTTTTGCCGTTCTGGGTGTAGTTCAGCTCGCTCAGACGATACTGACCGTCGAGTTTATAGTCGGTCGCCTGGCCGGGCAGGCCGAGGATCCACTGGCGCAGGCTGTTGAGCGGAATCGGCATGCCGGTCAGTTTGCCCATCATCTCTTCGGCGTCGGTCGCGGTGTATTTCTGGCCTTTATTGTCGGTCAGCTGTACCGAGCCGGGGCTGGCTTTTAACTCAAGTTCGGTGCTGCCGAGTGGGTTTGTCAACAGCAGGCGGTAATTGTCCTGCCCCGTTTGCTGCCAGAAGAAGCGGGCATACACTTTTTGCGCATCCGAAAGATAAGCAAACGCGCCGCGCGTCTGGTACTGGCTCAGATTGCGCACTTCGGCCTGATGCTGTTGCCACTGCGGTGAATCCGGGCTTTTCCCGGGACCTTTGGGGGTTGAGACGCAGGCGGTCAGAACAAGGCTTGCGAGGGGCAGAAGGCGGAGCAGTCGAGAATCAGGTAACATCATAGTGGTGACAAATCCTTGAGTTACATTGCAGTTATAATCGTTAATGCTAGCGCCGCGTGCGCACAGCGTCTACGTTCAAGTTGTCTTAAATCATTAAATTACCAATTACTCCAAAAGGGGGCACTCTCTTTTATTGACCCGGCTCATCCTGTATGATGCGCTCAGACTAACCTTATCAACGCTGGTACTACTCCCGCTGACATGACCCTTTTAGCGCTCGGCATCAACCACAAAACGGCCCCTGTTTCGCTGCGAGAACGCGTTGCGTTTGCGCCGGACACGCTCGACCAGGCGCTGGAAAGCCTGCTGGCGCAGCCCATGGTGCAGGGCGGTGTGGTGCTGTCGACGTGTAACCGGACCGAGCTTTATCTCAGTGTAGAAGAGCAGGACGATTTGCAGGAAGGGCTGATCCGCTGGCTGTGTGATTACCATCATCTCAATGAAGATGAGCTGCGTAAAAGCCTCTACTGGCATCAGGATAACAACGCCGTCAGCCATCTGATGCGCGTCGCCAGCGGGCTTGATTCGCTGGTACTCGGTGAGCCGCAGATTCTGGGTCAGGTGAAAAAGGCCTTTGCGGATTCCAGCCGTGGGCATTTGAATGCCAGCGAGCTGGAGCGCATGTTCCAGAAATCTTTCTCCGTGGCCAAGCGTGTGCGCACGGAAACGGACATTGGTGCCAGCGCCGTGTCTGTCGCCTTTGCCGCCTGCACGCTGGCGCGTCAAATCTTCGAATCCTTATCGACCGTTACCGTGCTGCTGGTGGGCGCGGGTGAAACCATTGAACTGGTGGCCCGTCATCTGCGCGAGCATAAAGTGCAGAAGATGATCATCGCCAACCGCACGCGGGAACGCGCGCAGGTGCTGGCGGATGAAGTCGGGGCGGAAGTGATTTCGTTAAGCGACATCGACGCGCGCTTAAAAGACGCCGACATTATTATCAGCTCTACCGCCAGCCCGCTGCCGATTATCGGTAAAGGCATGGTTGAGCGCGCGCTTAAATCCCGCCGTAATCAGCCGATGCTGCTGGTGGATATCGCGGTACCGCGCGACGTAGAGCCTGAAGTCAGTAAACTGGCGAACGCCTATCTTTACAGCGTTGACGATCTGCAAAGCATTATTTCGCACAACCTTGCGCAGCGTAAAGCCGCCGCCGTGGAAGCCGAAACCATTGTTGAGCAAGAGACCAGCGAGTTTATGGCCTGGCTGCGTGCGCAAAGCGCCAGCGAGACGATTCGTGAATACCGCAGTCAGTCCGAGTTTGTGCGTGATGAACTGACGGCGAAAGCCCTCGCGGCCCTTCAACAGGGCGGTGATGCGCAAGCCATTATGCAGGATCTGGCGTGGAAACTGACCAACCGCTTGATCCACGCACCAACCAAATCTCTTCAGCAGGCCGCCCGTGACGGGGATGACGATCGCCTGCATATTCTGCGCAACAGCCTCGGGCTGGAGTAGCACAACAACCTCTAATAACAGAACAGGGTGCATTTACGCCTATGAAGCCTTCTATCGTTGCCAAACTGGAAGCCCTGCATGAGCGCCATGAAGAAGTTCAGGCGCTGCTGGGTGATGCGGGAATTATCGCCGACCAGGATCGTTTTCGTGCGTTGTCCCGCGAGTACGCTCAGTTAAGCGATGTTTCACGCTGCTTTACTGACTGGCGACAGGTTCAGGAAGACATTGAAACCGCGCAGATGATGCTCGACGATCCGGAAATGCGCGACATGGCGCAGGACGAACTGCGCGAGCTAAAAGAAAAAATTGAAACGCTGGAGCAGCATTTGCAGGTGCTGTTGCTGCCAAAAGATCCGGACGACGAACGTAACGCGTACCTTGAAGTGCGTGCCGGTACCGGCGGTGATGAAGCGGCGCTGTTCGCGGGGGATCTGTTCCGCATGTACAGCCGTTACGCAGAAGCACGCCGCTGGCGCGTTGAGATCATGAGCGCCAACGAAGGCGAGCATGGCGGCTTCAAAGAGGTGATTGCCAAAGTGAGCGGCGAGGGCGTGTACGGCCGATTGAAATTCGAATCCGGCGGTCATCGCGTACAGCGCGTACCCGCTACCGAATCCCAGGGGCGTATTCACACCTCCGCCTGCACCGTGGCGCTGATGCCGGAGCTGCCGGAAGCGGAACTGCCGGACATTAACCCGAGCGATCTGCGTATCGACACCTTCCGCTCCTCGGGCGCAGGCGGTCAGCACGTTAACACCACTGACTCGGCTATCCGTATTACCCACCTGCCGACCGGCATTGTGGTGGAGTGCCAGGACGAGCGTTCCCAGCACAAAAACAAAGCCAAAGCGCTATCGGTGCTTGGTTCGCGTATTCGCGCGGCAGAAATTGCACGTCGCCACCAGGCGGAAGCCTCTACCCGCCGTAACCTGCTGGGCAGCGGCGATCGCAGCGACCGTAACCGCACCTACAACTTCCCGCAGGGTCGTGTGACCGATCACCGCATCAATCTGACGCTGTACCGTCTGGACGAGGTGATGGAAGGGAAACTGGACATGCTCATTGAGCCGATCGTTCAGGAATACCAGGCCGACCAGCTCGCGGCGCTGTCCGAGCAGGATTGATGGACTATCAGCAGTGGTTGCGTCTTGCCGCACGCCAGTTAGCGGCCAGCGACAGCCCGCGTCGTGACGCGGAAATTCTGCTCGGCTTTGTCACCGGCAAAGCGCGCACGTTTATTCTGGCGTTCGGCGAAACTCTGCTGACGCCAGAGCAGGCCTCACGGCTTACCGATCTGCTGGCCCGCCGCGAACAGGGCGAGCCGGTGGCGCATCTGGTGGGCGAACGTGAGTTCTGGTCGCTGCCGCTGTTTGTCTCCCCGGCGACGCTGATCCCGCGCCCGGACACCGAGTGTCTGGTCGAGCAGGCGCTGGCCCGCTTACCGGCAGCCTGCTGTCATATTCTGGATCTCGGCACAGGCACCGGCGCGATTGCCCTGGCGATTGCCAGCGAGCGCCCCGACTGCGCAGTGACGGCGGTCGACAGAATGCCAGGCGCGGTAGAACTCGCCACGCGCAACGCTGAACACCTTGGCATTGCCAACGTGACGGTGCGACAAAGCGACTGGTTTGCCGCGCTGGACGGGCAGCAATTTGGCATGATCGTCAGCAACCCGCCCTATATTGATGAGCAGGATCCGCATTTGCTGTTGGGCGACGTGCGCTTTGAGCCACGCAGCGCGCTGGTGGCGGCCGACGACGGGCTAGCCGATCTGGCGCTGATTATTCGCGATGCGCGGCGTTTCCTGCTGCCGGGCGGCTATCTTTTACTGGAGCATGGCTGGCAGCAGGGCAGCGCCGTACGCGCGCTGTTTGCCGCAGCCGGTTACCAACAGATCGAAACGTGTCGGGATTATGGTGACAACGAGCGGTTAACGCTTGGACGCTTGCCTTTACAGGAGTAATAGCAATGAGTGCGTTTAACATTCTGATTACGCTGCATCTCGCTTGCGTGGTATCGACCATCAGTTTATTCGTGTTACGTTACTGGTGGCGCTATACCGATAATCCACGGTTATCAATGCGTTGGGTGCGTATCGTGCCGCATGCGGTGGATACGCTGTTACTCCTGAGCGGGGCAGGTTTAGTTTGGATAACGCACTTCTTACCGTTTACTGTTAGAGGCGCATGGCTGACTGAGAAGCTGTTTGGCGTTATCATCTACATCGTTTTGGGTTTCATTGCGCTTGGGCGTCGTCGTCCGCGCAGCCAGCAGGCCGGTTTTATCGTTTTTCTGCTGGGGCTGGTGGTGCTGTACATCATCATTAAACTCGCCACCACAAAAATACCGTTACTGGGGTAAGTGATGAGGTCGTTAGCCGATTTCGAATTTAATAAAGCACCGTTATGCGACGGGATGATCCTCGTGTCGGAACTGATCCGTGAAGATTTCCCCTCGCAGTCGGTGTATGACGAACTGAAAGGGCTGGTGAGTCTGGCCCGTGAAGAGATTAACCAGGCCAGGCCACAGGACTGGCAGCTGGAAAAACTCGTCGAACTGTTTTACGGCGAATGGGGATTTACGGACACGCGCGGCGTTTACCGCCTGTCGGATGCGCTATGGCTGGACCAGGTGCTGAAAAACCGCCAGGGCAGCGCGGTGTCGCTGGGGGCGATCCTGCTGTGGGTGGCTGACCAGCTCGACATTCCGCTGGTACCGGTGATTTTCCCGACGCAGCTGATTCTACGCGCGGAGTGGCTCGACGGCGAAATGTGGCTGATCAACCCGTTCAACGGCGATACGCTGGATGAACACACGCTGGAAGTCTGGCTGAAAGGCAACATTAGCCCGGTGGCGGAGCTGTTTAACGAAGATCTCGATGAGGCCGACAACGCCGAGGTGATCCGTAAACTGCTGGATACGCTAAAGTCGGCGCTGATGGAAGAGCAGCAGATGGAGCTGGCCCTGCGTGCCAGCGAAGCGCTGTTGCAGTTCAATCCGGAAGATCCCTATGAAATTCGCGACCGTGGCCTGATTTACGCCCAGCTGGACTGCGACCATGTCGCGCTCCACGATTTGAGCTATTTTGTTGAGCAGTGCCCGGAAGATCCGATAAGCGAAATGATCCGCGCGCAGATCACTAACATTGCGCATAAACAGATTACGCTTCATTAACCAAATAATTCTGATTTAAACCTGATAAGGCGATCCTATGAAACAAAAAGTGGTTAGCATTGGCGATATTAAGGTGGCAAACGATCTGCCTTTCGTGCTGTTTGGCGGCATGAACGTGCTGGAATCGCGCGACCTCGCGATGCGCATTTGCGAACACTACGTGACGGTTACGCAGAAAATGGGTATTCCGTATGTGTTCAAAGCCTCTTTTGATAAAGCCAACCGCTCGTCTATTCATTCCTATCGTGGGCCAGGCCTCGAAGAGGGGATGAAGATTTTCCAGGAGCTGAAACAGACCTTCGGCGTGAAAATCATCACCGACGTGCATGAGGCCGCGCAGGCGCAGCCAGTTTCTGAAGTGGTTGATGTGATCCAGTTACCCGCTTTTCTGGCGCGTCAGACCGATCTGGTGGAAGCGATGGCGAAAACCGGCGCGGTAATCAACGTGAAGAAACCGCAGTTCGTAAGCCCTGGCCAGATGGGTAACATCGTCGACAAATTCATCGAAGGTGGCAACGATAAAGTGATCCTCTGTGACCGTGGCGCAAACTTCGGTTATGACAACTTAGTCGTGGATATGCTGGGCTTTAGCGTGATGAAGAAAGTGTCGGGTAATTCGCCGGTTATTTTCGACGTGACCCACGCGTTGCAGTGTCGCGACCCGTTTGGTGCAGCCTCCAGCGGTCGTCGTGGTCAGGTGACCGAGCTTGCCCGTGCGGGTATGGCAACCGGCATCGCGGGCCTGTTCATCGAAGCGCACCCGGATCCTGCTAATGCGAAATGCGACGGCCCGTCCGCGCTGCCGCTGGCTAAACTGGAACAGTTCCTCACGCAGATCAAAGCGATTGACGATCTGGTGAAAAGCTTCGACGAGCTTGATACCGAGAATTAATCAGCCTCCCGCCCGGTAGCGCAAGCTCACCGGGCGGGCCTGTCACGCAAATATCGTCATCAGATAGGCGATAAACAACGCCAGATGCGCCGCGCCGTTTAACACATTGGTGCGTCCGGTAGAGAACGAAATCTGGCACAGCAGTAACGAAGCCAGCATCACAATCATCTCCGGCCCGCCCAGGGCAAACATCAGCTCGTTACCCGTCGCCCAGGCAATCAGCGTCACCACCGGCACGGTAAGCGAAATCGTCGCCAGCACCGAGCCAAAGAACAGGTTCATTGCACGCTGGACCTGATTATTCAGCACCGCACGCAGCGCACCCAAACCTTCCGGTGAGAGGATCAGCAGCGCCACCAGGAAGCCGGTAAATGCCACCGGCGCGTTCAGCTCGGTCAGCAGCGTCTCCAGCGGATTGGCGTTCACTTTGGTTACGGCAATGACTGCGATCAGGTGAATGATCAGCCAGACAGCGTGCCACAGGCTACTGTGCGCCGACGGCTTACCGTGGTGCGGGTCGTCATCGTCGGCTTCATCTTCATGCTCATAAATGAACAGGCTCTGATGGGTTTTCGTCTGGATCAGCAGAAACACGCCGTACATCGCGGCGGAAATTAACGCCACCAGCAGCGCCTGCCCGGTAGTGAAATTGCCGCCAGGCAGCGCCATCGGAAATACCAGCACAATGATTGCCAGCGGGAACAGCGCAATTAAATATTGTTTAATGCCGAAAAGATTCATGTACTGCGTGGCAAATTTTTGCCCGCCCAGCAGCAGTGAAAAACCGACCAGGCCGCCGGTGACAATCATAATGATGGAATAGAGCGTGTCGCGCATCAGCGTAGGCGCGGCATCGCCGGTGGCCATTAACGCAGAAATCAGGCTAACTTCTAAGATCACCACTGAAAGGCTTAAAATGAGCGAGCCGTACGGTTCACCGAGGCGGTGAGCCAGCACGTCGGCGTGGCGCACAACGCTAAACGCGCTGCATAAGATCCCCACCAGCGCCAGCAGGTTAATGCCGATGACCACTGGCAGTGACTGGCTACTTCCCCAGAAGAGCAGCACTGCCAGCGCCACCAGGGGAATGATGAGATAAGACTCCTTGTGGCGGGTTTTAACCGCCTCGTGTGCTGTTGGCATTTGTTGAAACTCCCATTGGCAGGTGCGTTATTAGTATAGTGAAAAAATCTCAGGCACTTAAAATACCAGATAAGCGATTACCGCCGTTTAAGGTTTACCTAATTTTACGGCAAATGGTGATTTTTACATTGAGAGCGTCATTTAAGTGAGACTTGTTTGAAATCTGTTTAGATTACATTGTATTGAAGATGGCTTATTTTAACTAATGTCGAGTTCCTGGCATCCCCGCTTATTCTCGACCACACTTATTCTTCCATGTGAAAAAAGAGGGTCAGATATGCCGTATAAGTCAAAAGGTGAGTTGCCGGACAGCGTTCAGCACGTACTGCCTGCGCATGCGCAAGAGATCTACAAAGAAGCGTTTAACAGCGCCTGGGATCAATACAAGGACAAAGAGGACCGAAAGGATGATGCCAGCCGGGAAGAGACCGCGCACAAGGTGGCCTGGGCGGCGGTGAAGCATGATTACCAAAAAGGCGATGACGATAAATGGCATAAAAAAAAGTAACACACTGAAATCCGGTTGGTTAATAAATATTCTTCTCACACTGCCGATAATCAAGATAGCGTCAGGCTGCACGTCCCCTTGCAAGCGGCCCATGAATTGCATATCGTCGTAACCTGTTGCTTTCTAAAAAGCAGCAAAAAGGCCTGGAAGGCGTCAAAAAAGTAGTCGCAGGGAAGCACGCAGTGGTGGAGGATGAAAAAGATGTTAACCCGTGATTTCCTGATGAAGGCCGACTGCAAAACGGCCTTTGGCGATATTGAAGAGTCGTTGCTGTGGTCGGCAGAGCAGCGTGCAGCCTCGCTTGCGGCGACACTCGCCTGCAAGCCTGACGACGGCGCGGTGTGGATTTTTGGCTATGGGTCGCTGATGTGGAACCCGGCGCTGGAGTACACCGAATCCGCTACCGGAACGCTTACGGGCTGGCACCGGGCGTTCTGTCTGCGCTTAACCGCCGGACGCGGTAGCGCCTGTCAGCCTGGGCGTATGCTTGCACTGAAAGAGGGCGGTCGCACCACCGGCGTGGCTTACCGTCTGGCAGACGATACGCTAAATGACGAACTGACGCTGTTGTGGAAACGCGAAATGATCACCGGCTGCTATCTGCCAAGCTGGTGCAAATTGACCCTCGACGACGGTCGCACGGTGAATGCGCTGGTGTTTATTATGGATCCGCGCCATGCGCTGTATGAGTCCGACACCCGCGCGCAGGTCATCGCCCCGCTGATTGCCGCCGCCAGCGGCCCGCTCGGCACCAACGCCCAGTACCTGTTCTCGCTGGAGCAGGAGCTTATCAAGCTTGGTATGCACGACGATTGCTTAAACGATCTGGTGGGAAAAGTGCGGATGTTAATTACCGGTGAGAAGCCGGGCCCGGAATTGCAGCCCGGTTTTGCCTGAGAACGAATCAGGCGGCAACGAAGCTGATGGAGTGCTCAAGCGACTGGCTATGGCTGTCGATGAGCACGTTCCAGGTTCCGCTGTAGGGCACGGCCATATACGCACTGTTGCGATTCTGAACGCTTAAAATATCGGTCTGCGCGTCCGTCGCGCGACTTTTAGCGCTCATCAAATGAATGTGACACTTCTCGGAACAGCGGACCACCACTGTATCTCCACCAAATAACGTCAAACTTGCTTTAACCAGCGCCATTTCTTAACCCCGTCAATAATCATAAAGCGCTCCATGCCGGATAATCCCGTGCGTGATGTTGTTCACAATTCACTCATGGCATAACACCAAATGGGCAGGGGGCGGATGCTGATTTTGATCAACGAATGGCGTAACGATTAAACAAAAATGACAAAATTCGAAAAAAAAGTGACAGCGGCGCGCAAAACTTAATGAAATGCGCGCCGCGAAGAGATTAAATGCGGAAATGCCCGGCGGTCTCCGCCAGCTCTGCCGCCTGCATTTGCAACGCATCGGCTGCGGCGGCGGATTGCACCACCAGTTCGGCGTTCTGCTGCACCATGCGGTCAAGATCGATCACTGCGTGGTTGATCTCCTGAATCCCTTTCATCTGCTCGCTGGTGGCGACGGTGATTTCGCGCATGATCACCGACACGCTGTCGATGCTGGACACGATATCGCCCATGCTTTCCCCGGCCAGACGCACGTAGCGTGAGCCCGTGGAGACGCTCTCGGTGGTAGATTCAATCAGCGATTTGATCTCTTTCGCCGCCTGCGCGCTGCGGCTGGCAAGCGTGCGCACTTCGCCAGCCACCACCGCAAAACCGCGACCCTGTTCACCCGCACGGGCAGCTTCCACCGCGGCGTTGAGCGCCAGAATATTGGTCTGGAAAGCAATGCCGTCGATGACGCTGGTGATGTCGCCAATTTTCGACGACGCCTCTTCGATAGACTGCATGGTGGTAATCGCCTGCTTCACCACCTGACCGCCGCGCGAGGCCGCTTCTGAGGCCACATGCGCCTGGCTGTTCGCCTGGGATGCCGAATCCGTCGATTGTCCGACAGAGGCGGTGATCTGCTCTACAGCGCTGGCGGTTTCACGCAGGCTGGAGGCGGCCTGCTCGGTGCGTCCGGAGAGATCCTGGTTTCCGGCGGCAATCTCCTGCGCGGCAAATTTCACCGAGGTGCTGGAGTCGCGCAGTTTGACCATCACCACCGACAGCTTATCGCTGAAGGCGTTAAAGGCGTGGGCGATTTCAGCCACCTCATCGTTGCCGTCTTCCGGCAGCCGCTGGGAGAGATCGTCCGTGCCGTTGCTAATGGCGTGCATCGCGTCGCGAATGGTCATCAGACGCTTAAGCAGGGTAGCGACCAGCCACTGCATCACCGCACCGCCAATCAGCACCAGTACAATCAGCGACAGCGCCGAAGCTTTCAGCTGCGCGCGCATGCCGGAGGTGGCATCGCTGGTATCCAGCGCCACCACCAGCAGCCAGTTTGTGCCTTTCACCTGCTGCGCCAGCAGCGCTTTGCTGGCTCCTGCGTAGGTGCCTTCCACCGCGCGACCAGATTGCAATTCGCTAAATTTCACGCCCGTAATGGCGTCGGAAAAGGGCTTAAGCGTCAGTTTCGCGTCGTTGGCGGCAATCACCGTGCCATCGCTGTCGAGCAGCAGACCGCTGCTTTCCGGCGTCGGCTGAATGCCGCGCACGTTCGCTACCACGCTGTCCATCGTCACATCACCTGCCACCACAGCGGTCAGCGTGCCGTTTTGTTTGACCGGAACAGCAAAGGTGACCACCAGTTTACCGGTGCCCGCGTCAACGTAGGGGGCGGTGACCACTGGCGCGTCGGCTTTGAGCACCTGCTGGAACCAGGGACGGATGGTGGGATCGTAATCGGCGGGAACGCCGGTGGGATCGGAGAACTTCGCCGTTTTAGTGGCGTAGCCGACGTACACGTTGGTGAAACCGCCTGCGTGGGCGATTTGCGTGAACACCGGCACCGGATCGTCAATCAGCGCGACGTTTTGCAACGAGGCGATCATGGTCATTTTACTGCCGACCCAGTCGGCAATCGCCAGACTGTGGCTGTTGCTGGTGCTGGTTAAAATATCCTGCTGTGTTTTCTGGTTATCCTGGCGAGCCACCTGGTAATTAATGACGGTGTTAAGCAGCAAAGCGACGGCCAGACACCCGGCTGTCGCGGCAATAATACGTGCGCGAATCGATCTAAACATATGTGTACCTGCTGTGTTGTTATAGTGAGGCTATCGGCAACTCAGCAGGCAAACTTGATGCCGTAATGGCATCTATAAGAAAAATATATTAACGAAAGCGGATTATTAGAAAGTTAATACTTTGTCCGACGCCAGCGTCCACTGCGCCAGCTCGACCAGCGTGCCAATAGCAACGCCATCAATCAGGGCTAAGTCACTGATCCCACGACCATCGGTGCAGGTTTTACACAGTTTGACCGGCACGCCCTGCGCCGTGAGGATCTCCAGCATCTGCCCAATGTTGTAACCCTCTGCCGGTTTCTGACCGCGCAGCCCGGCGGTGACGGCGTCTGACATCAAAAACAGGCGCAGATCGAGGTCCGCGTCCTGCTCGCGCAGGGCGATGGCCAGACGCAGGCTGTTAAACAGGGATTCACTGCCGTACGCCGCGCCGTTGGCGACGATCACTATCTTTTGCATGTTCACTCCTTCGATAAGGCGGAGCGGGCAGGTCTACCCGCACTATTGACCTGCCTATGCTAGCGCGATAATCGCCTCTGTCCAGCGTGCTACTGCCCGAAACGACCAATTAACCCGGCGGCGGAAATCGCTTTGCCTTTCAGTTTTGTCAGCAGTTCGTCACGCGTAAGCCCGGCGGGCAGATCCGGCGCAAGCTCAGTGGCAATCAGCGTGAAGGTGTAATGGTGAGCGCCGCTGCCCGGCGGCGGGCAAGGGCCGTACCAGGCGTTGGTGCCTGGGGTGTTTTTGCCGCCGGTAAAATGTTTGCCATCGCGCAGATCGTTGGCGGCAAAACCGGTGGCGGAAGGGGCAATGTTATAAGCGACCAGGTGGGTGACGCCGAGGCCTTTTGCGCCTTCGGGATCGTGCATCACCAGCACGAAACTTTTGGTATTGACCGGGGCATTGCTCCACACCAGCGCCGGGGACTCGTTGTCGCCAGTGCAGTTGGGGTTACCCTCTGCGTTGCCAGCGAATTTTTTCTCCAGCAGGGCGTTGTCGGCAAACGCCGGGGATTGCAGCATAAACCGTTCTGTGGCGTTGACTGCGCCGCCGTAAAACATCAGCGAACTCCATAAGGCCCATTTCAGCGATTTCTTCATGTCATGTACTCAAGCGTAAGCGGTGGTTTAACTGTAGTCCTGACGCAGCGGGAGGGCTGAGGTTTTTCCTGGAATTTTACCGGGGGCTGAAAAAGGCGACGAAAAACGGTAACATTATCGTTTGTTACCGCTCAATCAACCAGGCAGGTGCGTTGTCGCTGAAAACATTGATGCGTAATGTGTTACGTCATAACCTTCCCTTTACCCTACTCTTGCTGCTGGCAGGAGGCGTTCATGGTGCCCAACAAAGCTGGACGCAGCAGGCCGAAAACCCCTTTGATAATAACGCTGACGGCCTGCCCGATTTAGGTCTCGCTACCGCGACCGACACCGGTGAAAAGCATCTGGCGGAGATGGCGAAAGCCTTCGGCGAAGCCAGCCAGACCGACAACGGACTTGGTGCAGGCCAACAGGCGCGACTGTTCGCCTTCGGGCAATTGCGCGATGCGGTCAGCGGCGAGGTCAATGAGCAGGTGGAATCCTGGCTATCGCCCTGGGGTAACGCCACGGTGAACGTGCAGGTGGACGATGAGGGCGGTTTCACCGGTAGCGAAGGGAGCTGGTTTGTGCCGTTGCAGGACAACAACCGCTACCTGAGCTGGAGCCAGTTTGGCGTCACCCAGCGCGACGACGGACTGGTGAGCAATGCGGGCATTGGTCAGCGCTGGATCGCGGGTAACTGGCTGCTGGGCTACAACACCTTTTACGATAATCAGTGGGATCAGCATCTGCAACGGGCCGGGGTCGGCGCAGAAGCCTGGGGCGAATATCTGCGCCTGTCCGCCAACTTCTATCAACCGCTGGCGGGGTGGGAAGATGACGGCACGACGCTGCAACAGCGCATGGCGCGCGGCTATGACATAACCGCGCAGGCGCGCTTGCCGTTTTATGAGCACATCAATACCAGTCTCAGCCTGGAGCAGTATTTCGGCGACCAGGTGGATCTGTTTGATTCCGGCACCGGCTATCACAATCCGGTGGCGGTCAAGCTGGGGCTAAACTACACCCCGGTGCCGCTGGTGACGGTCACAGCGGAGCACAAGCAGGGGGAGAGCGGCGTGAGTCAGAACGATCTCGGCTTAAAGCTCAATTACCGCTTCGGTGTACCGCTGAAAAAACAGCTTGCCGCCAGTGAGGTGGCCGAAAGCCGTTCGCTGCGCGGCAGTCGTTACGACAGCCCGGTGCGCAACAACGCGCCGGTGGTGGAGTACCGTCAGCGTAAAACCCTCTCCGTTTACCTGGCGACGCCGCCCTGGGATTTGCAGCCCGGTGAAACGGTGCAGTTAAAGTTGCAGGTGAAAAGCGCGCACGGGATCCGCCAGCTGGACTGGCAGGGTGACACGCAGTCCCTCAGCCTGACGCCGCCAGCCAATGGCAGCAGCGAAGAGGGCTGGAGCATTATCATGCCCGCCTGGGATGCACAGCCAGGGGCGAGCAACCGCTGGCGCTTGTCGGTGGTGGTGGAAGATGAGAAGGGGCAGCGCGTCTCGTCCAATGAGATCACGCTTAGCCTGAGTGAACCGCTGGTGACACCGTCGGCTAACGCGCCGCAGTGGGGCGAGTTACCCATCGAGTGATCAGAAAATACGTTCCTGATGCACCCACACCGCGGCTTCAACGCGGGATTTCAGCTTCATTTTTTTCAGCATGTGCTTCACATGCACTTTGACCGTGCTCTCGGTGATGTCGAGGCGGCGGGCGATCATTTTGTTCGGCAGGCCCTGAGCAATCAGTTTTAAGATATCGCGCTCGCGCGGGGTCAACTGGGTAACATCGCGATCGGAAGTGGCGCGGTTGGCGCGCAGGCTGGCAGCCAGCACCGGCGTCAGCGCTTCGCTCAGCACCATTTCACCTGCGGCGGCCTGTTGCAGGGCTTTCAGCAGATCTTCCGGCTCCATGTCTTTGAGCAGGTAGCCATCGGCACCGCGTTTCAGCGCGGTGACCACGTCTTCTTCATGATTCGACACGCTGAACACCACAATGCGCCCGGAGAGGGTTTTCTCGCGCAGCTTGTCCAGCGTCTCCAGACCGTTCATGCCCGGCATGTTGAGATCGAGTAAAATCAAATCCGGATCCAGTGATTCGGCAAGTTCAATACCCTGCTCGCCGTTGCTGGCTTCGCCTGCCACGGTAATGTCATTTGCCATGCTGATGAGCTGTTTCACGCCGGTGCGCAGCATCGGATGATCGTCAATCAGCAAGATAGTGGCAGGTTCCTGATTATTCATGGTTATCTCCTTGTACTGATGAGAGAAGCTTTTCGGGTATAAAGGTGACCACCACATCGGTACCGCCGGATGCTCGCCGACGGACCTGACAATCACCGCGCAGGCTTTGTGCACGGTCACGCATGATAATCAAGCCATAGTGGTTTGTTCGTTCGGCGTTTTCCGGCACGCCGCAGCCGTTGTCGGTCACCACCAGCTTTACCTGGTTTGCCTGCTGACTGACCGAGACGGTCACTTCCTGGGCACCCGAGTGTTTTAACGCGTTGCTGAGCGCTTCACGCGCAATTTGCAGCAGGTGAATGGCCTGATGTGAAGGCACCAGACGTGCGGGAAGCTGGTAGTCGAGTTTGACCGGGAAACCAAAGTGCGCGCTGTACTCCTGACAGCTGGCCTCCAGTGCCGGGCGCAGGCCTGGCTCGCTCAGTTGTAAGCGGAACGTGGTTAACAGTTCACGTAATTGCGCCCATGAGGTGTTTAGCTCGGTGCGGATTTGCCCCAGAAGCTGCTGGCTGGCGTCGGGCAGATCGTTGCCCTGCATTTGCAGACAGCTGACCTGCATTTTCATACAGGAGAGCGACTGGGCGATGGAGTCGTGCAGTTCACGAGCGATAGTCGCGCGCTCCTCCATGACCATTAACTGCTGCTGACGCTCCTGCTGACGATCCAGTGCCAGCGTGGCGGTAAGCTGTTCGACCAGCGTATCCACCAGTTGCTGCTGATCGTGGCTCAGATGACGACCCAGCGGCAGCTGCGCCAGCAATAAACCGTATTGCGTGTGCGCATCCGCCAGCCGCCATTTCAGCGTCGTGCCGCCGCCGGTGGTATTCGGCTCGATGCCGCGCGGGCAGAGGTGACAGCCTTTATCATCGCAGCTCATGTCAGACTGGCAGGTAAACTCCTGGTGGTTGTCCTCATCTTCTATGTCGTAAATGCGCAGTTCAAGATCGTGAAGCAGGGTCAGATTTTGCAGGCCGTTCAGCACCGGAGAGAGACGTTCGCACAGGGGAATTTGCGAATGCAGGCGGCGGTTGGCCTGCCACAGGAAAGACAGAATTTGATTTTTGTGCTCAAGCCCGGCGGTTTTTTCCTGCACCCGCTGCTCCAGCACCGCGTAGCTTTCGGCCAGCTCAGCGGACATATTGTTCAGCGCCATGCCCAGCGTCGCCATTTCGTTGCGGCCACTGATGCGCGCGCGCTCGGTAAAATCACGGTGGCTCACCGCCCGTGCCATGCGCAGAAGCTGCTGCCACGGATGAAGCAGGCGCGCGCGTAGCCAGATGATGGTAAACAGCAGCAGCAGCCCCATAAAGACCACCATCGCTCGCTGCATAAACACCACCCGCTCAATGTGCTGCTCGGTGCGGTGATCAAAGGCGGTGACCAGGCGATCAATACGATTAACAAAGGTGGCGACTTCGCCGGACACCGCGTCCGGACGCTGGGCGCGTTTAAGCGCGGGTTCCACCTCGTTTTGCCAGTAGTTTTGCAAAGCGCGAAGCTGTGCCTGCTGATCGTCACGCTCTGCCGCCTGCGCCAGCACCGGGCTGAACGCCGTCCGGGTCATTTCATCGAGCAGCGGCGTGTCGCTCTCATCAAGGGGAATGGTCGCCAGCAGGCGGTAACTCTGCATGCGCAACGAACCTGCTTTGTTGATCGCATGTGCGCTGCCCTGTACGCCCTGTACCAGCCAGCCGGAAATGGTCATGCCCGCCACTCCGATAGCGGTGGACAGCAGCATGATCAGCGCCACCTGATTGACCAGGGTCAGTGGCGAAAAGAGGCGTTTTAACATAGGCGATGTGGCTCCCGGCCCGGCTTAACAGCATAAGAGGCGATATTCTCGACCATCCCCCGGAGTATACCCATACCTCAAAGGAGTTACCTCTTTATTGCCAGTGGGGGATGCCCGTCGAGAGAAGAGAGGGTAGAAGACCTCAGCACCGTGAAAAACCACACTATTTTTACCGGTTTTTCGTGCTCATAAAGGAGTATGACAATTTTTGACCTGATAACACGCCGACTTTTCCTTTGATTTATATCAACTTAAGCGGCGCTGTAAACCCTATGGTGGCAGCGTCGAATCGATTATCAGAGGTGTCTATGAGTCACTCTTCCGTTCCTGAAGGAACAACCGGAACCGTCATTAGCGACTGGCGTCCGGAAGATCCTGCTTTCTGGCAACAGCGTGGTCAACGTGTGGCGAGCCGCAATTTGTGGATCTCCGTACCCTGCCTGTTGCTGGCGTTTTGTGTGTGGATGTTGTTCAGTGCTGTTGCGGTCAACCTTAACAAGGTGGGCTTTAATTTTACGACCGATCAACTGTTTATGTTAACGGCGCTGCCTTCTGTTTCCGGCGCGCTGCTGCGTGTGCCTTACGCGTTTATGGTACCGATTTTCGGTGGGCGTCGCTGGACGGCGTTTAGCACCGGGATCATGATCGTGCCCTGCGTGTGGCTGGGTTTTGCGGTGCAGGATACCAGCACCACTTTTAACACCTTCATTATCATTGCGTTACTGTGCGGTTTAGCCGGGGCGAACTTTGCCTCCAGCATGGCGAACATCAGCTTCTTTTTCCCGAAAGAGAAACAGGGCGGCGCGCTGGGCATCAACGGTGGGCTGGGGAACCTCGGCGTCAGCGTCATGCAGCTGATTGCGCCGTTGGCGATCTCCTTCTCGGTGTTTGCTTTCTTCGGTGCGACCGGCGTTGAGCAGGCCGATGGCTCCATGCTGTATCTGGAAAACGCCGCGTGGATTTGGGTACCGTTTTTGATTGTCTTCACGCTGGCCGCCTGGTTTGGCATGAACGAACTTTCTACCTCGAAAGCCTCGCTGCGGGCGCAGTTACCGGTGCTTAAACGTGCGCATCTGTGGATTCTGGGCTTCCTCTATCTGGCCACCTTCGGCTCGTTTATTGGTTTCTCAGCGGGCTTTGCCATGCTGTCGAAAACCCAATTCCCGGACGTTAACGTACTGCACTTTGCGTTCTTCGGTCCGCTGGTGGGGGCGCTGGCGCGATCGGCGGGCGGGGCGATCTCTGACAAGCTCGGCGGCATTCGCGTCACGCTGGTGAACTTCATTTTTATGGCGCTGTTCAGCGCACTGCTGTTCCTGACGCTGCCGTCGGCGGGAAGCGCGGGTAATTTCGCCGCTTTCTTTGGCGTGTTCCTGATGCTGTTCCTGACGGCGGGTCTGGGCAGCGGTTCCAGCTTCCAGATGATCTCTGTGCTGTTCCGTAAAATGACCATGGAACGCGTAAAAGCCTCGGGTGGCACAGAAGCGCAGGCACTGCGTGAAGCAGCAACCGACACAGCGGCGGCGCTGGGCTTCATTTCTGCCATTGGCGCGGTCGGCGGCTTCTTTATTCCGAAAGCATTCGGCACGTCGCTGGCGCTGACCGGCTCTCCGGCAGGCGCAATGAAAGTGTTCCTCGTGTTCTATATCGCTTGTGTGATCATCACCTGGGCGGTTTATGGGCGTAATTCCAATAAAAAGTAAGTGACTGTTGATTATCCTTGCGCGGTGAAAGCCGCGCTTTTTTTTAGCTGCAAAGTAGTTACAACATACTTATTTTGTGCGCACGACCTCAGAGCAGAAAAACGGGCGTTGGGTCACAGCAGCCGAAGCTCTACCCCTTAATACCTTGTCACGCAAATTATCCGCCGGTTATAACAGCGCATGCAAATAAAATCTTTATTTATTAATGATTTAAAAAATAAGGTTTTATGCCTCTTTGGGGGTAGTCCCGGTTTTACCCCTTCTGACTATGCCCGTGCGGCTTGATCGTCATCAATTCCCACCCGCTTTTCGCGCGTTAACGTCGCGGCAATTGCAGCAATGTCGATTTATCAGAGAGCCACAGGCTCCACACAGGAGAAACCCGATGAGTAAATTCCTGGACCGGTTTCGCTACTTCAAACAGAAGGGTGAAACCTTTGCCGATGGGCATGGCCAGATTCATGAATCAAACCGGGATTGGGAGGATGGATACCGCAATCGCTGGTCGCATGACAAAGTGGTGCGCTCCACGCACGGGGTAAACTGCACCGGCTCTTGCAGCTGGAAGATTTACGTCAAAAATGGCCTCGTCACCTGGGAAACCCAGCAGACGGACTACCCGCGTACCCGCCCGGACATGCCCAACCATGAGCCTCGCGGCTGCCCGCGCGGTGCCAGCTACTCCTGGTATCTCTACAGCGCTAACCGCCTGAAATACCCGCTGATGCGTAAACGCCTGATGAAGATGTGGCGCGACGCGAAAGTGCAGCACGCCGATCCGGTCGACGCCTGGGCCTCCATCATTGAAGACGCCGATAAAGCAAAAAGCTTTAAGCAGGCACGCGGGCGCGGCGGTTTTGTGCGCTCAAGCTGGCAGGAAGTGAATGAGCTGATCGCCGCTTCTAACGTTTACACCGTCAAAACCTACGGGCCGGACCGTGTGGCAGGCTTCTCGCCGATCCCGGCGATGTCGATGGTCTCCTACGCCTCGGGCGCGCGTTACCTGTCGCTGATTGGCGGCACCTGCCTGAGCTTCTACGACTGGTATTGCGACCTGCCGCCAGCGTCGCCACAGACCTGGGGCGAGCAGACCGACGTACCGGAATCCGCCGACTGGTACAACTCCAGCTACATTCTCGCCTGGGGTTCTAACGTGCCGCAGACGCGTACCCCGGACGCCCACTTCTTTACTGAAGTGCGCTATAAAGGCACCAAAACCGTGGCGATTACCCCGGACTACGCCGAGATCGCCAAGCTGTGCGATCTGTGGCTGGCACCGAAACAGGGTACCGACGCTGCGATGGCGCTGGCGATGGGTCACGTTATGCTGCGTGAATTCCATCTCGATAACCCGAGCCAGTATTTCACCGACTATGTGCGTCGCTATACCGACTTGCCGATGCTGGTGATGCTGGAAGCGCGTGACGGTTACTACGCCGCAGGCCGTATGCTGCGCGCCGCCGATCTGGTGGATGCGCTCGGTCAGGAAAACAATCCGCAGTGGAAAACCGTGGCGGTGAACGACAGCGGCGAGCTGATTGCGCCCAATGGCTCCATTGGTTTCCGCTGGGGCGAGAAGGGCAAATGGAACCTTGAGCAGCGTAACGGCACCACCGGTGAAGATGCGCAGCTGAACCTCAGCCTGCTCGGCAGCCATGATGAGATCGCCGACGTGGGCTTCCCCTATTTTGGCGGCGACGGCACCGAGCATTTCAACAAGGTTGAGCTGGAAAACATCCTGCTGCACAAACTGCCGGTTAAGCGCTTGCAGCTTGCCGATGGCACTTCAGCGCTGGTGACTACCGTTTACGATCTGACGATGGCCAACTACGGTCTGGATCGCGGCCTCGGCGACGACAACTGCGCCACCAGCTACGACGATATCAAAGCTTACACGCCTGCCTGGGCGGAGAAAATCACCGGCGTCTCCCGCACGCAGATTGTGCGTATCGCCCGTGAGTTTGCCGATAACGCCGATAAAACCCACGGTCGCTCGATGATCATCGTCGGCGCGGGTCTGAACCACTGGTATCACCTCGATATGAACTATCGCGGTCTTATCAACATGCTGATTTTCTGTGGCTGTGTTGGCCAGAGCGGCGGCGGTTGGGCGCACTATGTCGGCCAGGAAAAACTGCGTCCGCAAACCGGCTGGCAACCGCTGGCCTTTGCGCTCGACTGGCAGCGCCCGGCGCGCCACATGAACAGCACCTCCTATTTTTATAACCACTCCAGCCAGTGGCGCTATGAGTCGCTGACCGCGCAGGAACTGCTTTCCCCGCTGGCGGATAAATCGCGTTACACCGGTCATCTGCTCGATTTCAACGTGCGAGCGGAACGCATGGGCTGGCTGCCGTCGGCACCGCAGTTGGGCACCAACCCGCTGCGTATCGCGGCCGCCGCTGAAAAAGCGGGTATGACGCCGGTGGACTATACCGTCAAGTCATTAAAAGACGGCACGATCCGCTTTGCGGCGGAGCAGCCGGAAAACGGCAAGAACCACCCGCGTAACCTGTTTATCTGGCGTTCGAACCTGCTGGGGTCTTCCGGTAAAGGGCATGAGTACATGCTCAAATACCTGCTTGGCACCGAGCACGGCATTCAGGGGAAAGATCTCGGCAAGCAGGGCGGCGTGAAGCCGGAAGAAGTGGAATGGGTCTATAACGGCCTCGACGGCAAACTGGATCTGGTGGTGACGCTGGACTTCCGCCTGTCGAGCACCTGTCTCTATTCCGACATCGTGCTGCCGACCGCCACCTGGTATGAGAAAGACGACATGAATACATCGGATATGCATCCGTTTATTCATCCGCTTTCTGCGGCGGTTGATCCGGCGTGGGACTCCAAAAGCGACTGGGAAATCTATAAGGACATCGCGAAGACCTTCTCGCAGGTTTGCGTCGGGCACCTGGGGAAAGAGACCGATGTGGTGACGCTGCCCATCCAGCACGACTCCGCCGCTGAACTGGCGCAGCCGCTGGACGTGAAGGACTGGAAAAAAGGCGAGTGTGATCTGATCCCTGGCAAAACCGCGCCGCACATTATCCCGGTTGAGCGCGATTACCCGGCGACATACGAACGCTTTACCTCAATCGGCCCGCTGATGGAAAAAATCGGCAACGGCGGCAAAGGCATTGCCTGGAATACGCAGAGCGAGATGGATTTGCTGCGCAAGCTCAATTACACCAAAGCGGAAGGTCCGGCCAAAGGCCAGCCGATGCTCAACACGGCGATTGATGCGGCGGAGATGATCCTCACCCTGGCACCGGAAACCAACGGTCAGGTGTCGGTCAAAGCCTGGGCGGCGCTCAGCGAATTTACCGGGCGTGACCATACCCATCTGGCGCTGAATAAAGAAGATGAAAAAATTCGCTTCCGTGATATTCAGGCGCAGCCGCGCAAAATCATCTCCAGCCCGACCTGGTCCGGCCTTGAGGATGAACACGTTTCCTATAACGCCGGTTATACCAACGTTCACGAGCTGATCCCGTGGCGCACGCTGTCGGGCCGTCAGCAGCTGTATCAGGATCACCAGTGGATGCGCGATTTCGGCGAAAGCCTGCTGGTTTACCGTCCACCGATCGATACCCGTTCGGTGAAGGCGGTGATGGGCGAGAAGTCCAATGGCAACCCGGAAAAAGCGCTGAACTTCCTGACGCCGCACCAGAAATGGGGCATTCACTCCACCTACAGCGACAACCTGTTGATGCTGACGCTTGGCCGCGGTGGCCCGGTTGTGTGGATGAGCGAGGCTGATGCGAAAGAGCTGGGCGTGGTGGATAACGACTGGATTGAAGTCTTTAACAGCAACGGTGCGCTGACCGCCCGTGCGGTAGTCAGCCAGCGCGTGCCTGCGGGCATGACCATGATGTACCACGCGCAGGAGCGCATTGTGAACCTGCCAGGATCGGAGATTACCGGTCAGCGCGGCGGCATCCATAACTCGGTCACCCGCATCAGTCCGAAACCGACGCACATGATCGGCGGCTATGCCCAGCTGGCTTACGGCTTTAACTATTACGGCACGGTAGGTTCAAACCGCGATGAGTTCGTGGTGGTGCGTAAGATGAAGAACATTGACTGGTTAGATGGCGAAGGCAATGACCAGGTACAGGAGAGCGTAAAATGAAAATTCGTTCACAAGTCGGCATGGTGCTGAATCTCGATAAATGCATCGGCTGCCATACCTGTTCGGTTACCTGTAAAAACGTCTGGACCAGTCGTGAAGGGACGGAATACGCATGGTTTAACAACGTCGAAACCAAACCCGGCGTTGGCTTCCCGAACGACTGGGAAAATCAGGAAAAGTGGAAGGGCGGCTGGATCCGTAAAATCAACGGCAAGCTGGTGCCGCGCATGGGGAATAAAGCGCTGCTGCTGGGTAAAATTTTCGCTAACCCGCATCTGCCGGGCATTGATGATTATTACGAACCCTTTGATTTCGATTATCAGACGCTGCACAACGCGCCGGCTGACAGTAAAGTGCAGCCGATTGCCCGCCCGCGCTCGCTGATCACCGGCAAACGCATGAACAAAATCGAAGCCGGTCCAAACTGGGAAGACGATTTGGGCGGCGAGTTTGAGAAGCTGTCGAAAGACAAAAACTTCGAAAACATGCAAAAGGCAATGTACGGCCAGTTCGAAAACACCTTCATGATGTATCTGCCGCGCCTGTGCGAGCACTGCCTCAACCCGGCCTGCGTGGCAACCTGTCCGAGCGGAGCGATTTACAAGCGCGAAGAAGACGGCATTGTGCTGATCGATCAGGACAAATGCCGTGGCTGGCGCATGTGCATCACCGGCTGCCCGTACAAAAAAATCTACTTTAACTGGAAAAGCGGTAAATCGGAGAAGTGCATTTTCTGCTATCCGCGTATTGAAGCGGGTATGCCGACCGTCTGCTCAGAAACCTGCGTGGGCCGCATTCGCTATCTCGGCGTGCTGCTGTATGACGCGGACGCGATTGAACAGGCCGCGTCTACGGAAAACGAGAAAGATCTCTATCAGCGTCAGCTGGACGTATTCCTTGATCCGCACGATCCGAAGGTTATTGAACAGGCGCTGAAAGACGGCGTACCGCAGAGCGTGATCGCCTCCGCCCAGCAGTCGCCGGTGTACAAAATGGCGATGGACTGGAAGCTGGCACTGCCGCTGCACCCGGAATACCGCACGCTGCCGATGGTCTGGTACGTGCCGCCGTTGTCGCCTATCCAGTCTGCGGCTGACGCGGGTGAGCTGGGCAGCAACGGTATTTTACCGGACGTTGAAAGTTTGCGTATTCCGGTGCAGTACCTGGCGAACCTGCTCACCGCAGGCGACACCGCGCCGGTGCTGCTGGCGCTGAAACGCATGCTGGCGATGCGCCATTTCAAACGTGCAGAAACCGTTGACGGTGTGCTGGATACCCGCGCGCTGGAAGAGGTGGGCCTGAGCGAAGCGCAGGCGCAGGAGATGTATCGCTATCTGGCTATCGCGAACTACGAAGACCGCTACGTGGTGCCGAGCAGCCATCGCGAACAGGCCCGTGATGCGTTTCCGGAGAAAAGCGGCTGTGGCTTTACCTTCGGCGACGGTTGCCACGGTTCTGACACGAAATTCAACCTGTTTAACAGCCGCCGCATCGACGCCCTTGATGTGACCGTCAAAACGGAGCCGCACCCATGATCGAGCTGGTGATTGTCTCGCGTCTGCTGGAATACCCGGATGCTGCCCTGTGGCAGCATCATCAGGAGCTTGTCGATGCGCTGGCCACGTCTGATAACCTGGCAAAAAAAGAGGCGCATGCGCTGAGCGTGTTTATTCGCGATCTGCTGGCGCAGGATGTGCTGGACGTGCAGTCCCGCTATAGCGAACTGTTCGATCGCGGACGCGCAACGTCGCTGCTGCTGTTTGAGCATGTGCACGGGGAATCCCGTGACCGGGGGCAGGCGATGGTGGATCTGATGGCGCAGTACGCGCGTCACGGCCTGCAAATTGACAGCCAGGAGCTGCCGGATCACCTGCCGCTGTATCTGGAATATCTGGCGCAGCTCGCCAACGATGAGGCGCTGGCAGGCTTGCAGGATATCGCACCGATTCTGGCGCTACTGCATGCGCGCTTGCAGCAGCGTGAGAGCGCGTATGCCGTACTGTTTGAGGTGCTGCTGCGACTGGCGAAGACCGCGATTGATACTGACAAAGTCAGCCAGACCATCGCCAGTGAAGCGCGTGATGACACGCCGCAGGCGCTGGATGCGGTCTGGGAAGAGGAACAGGTGAAATTCTTCGCCGATCAAAGCTGCGGGGAGTCAGAAATCGCTACCCATCAACGTCGTTTTGCGGGTGCGGTTGCGCCGCAATATCTGAATATTACCCCCGGAGGACAGCAATAATGCCATTCCTGAATATGTTCTTCTTCGACATTTACCCCTATATCGCCGGAACCGTGTTCCTGGTGGGCAGTTGGCTACGCTACGATTACGGGCAGTATACCTGGCGTGCCGGTTCGAGCCAGATGCTGGACAGAAAAGGCATGACGCTGGCGTCTAATCTGTTCCACATCGGTATTCTGGGGATCTTCGCCGGGCATTTCCTCGGCATGCTGACGCCGCACTGGATGTATGAAGCCTGGTTGCCGATTGCGGTGAAGCAGAAAATGGCGATGTTTGCCGGCGGGGCCAGCGGTGTGATGACGCTGGTGGGCGGCGCGCTGTTGCTTAAACGCCGCCTGTTCAGCCCGCGTATTCGCGCCACGACCACGCCTGCGGATATTCTGGTGCTGTCGGTGCTGCTCATACAGTGCGCGCTTGGCCTGCTGACCATTCCGTTCTCGGCACAGCATATGGACGGCAGCGAGATGATGAAGCTGGTGGGTTGGGCACAATCGATCGTGACCTTCCACGGCGGCGCATCGGCGCACCTGGACGGGGTGGCGTTTATCTTCCGCGTGCATCTGGTTCTCGGCATGACCCTGTTCGTGCTGTTCCCGTTCTCGCGCCTGGTGCATATCTGGAGCGTGCCGGTGGAATACCTGACGCGCAAATACCAGGTGGTCCGCGCACGCCGTTAAGCCAACATCAGCAGCAGCAAAACCTCGCCCCGGCGAGGTTTTTGTTTTTGATACGCCGAGGAGCATAAGGTTTCGTAGGCAAGCCTGCGCCGCCGGGCAATGTCGCAGGACTATAAAGAAGCTTTCGCCAGGTGTTGGAATTTATCCTTCCCCGTATTGGAAGAATATAAGACAACTGAGTAAATCTGGGATAAAGGGTTTTATTTTTGAAGTGATGGTGGCGGGGGAAGGATTCGAACCTTCGAAGTCGATGACGACAGATTTACAGTCTGCTCCCTTTGGCCGCTCGGGAACCCCGCCAGGGGTAATTCATATTTTGAGGTAAAACGAAGAGATGGTGGTGGGGGAAGGATTATTCGTCGCTTCGCTCCTCACCCTTCGGGTCGTTGCCTGTGGCAACGCTCTCTCGCTTTCGCTCGAGTCGAACCTTAATCGAAGGTTCTTACCCTTCCCGATAAGTGCATTATTGAACATGTTCTTATCGGTATCACTACATCGCTGTAGTCAGTAATGGTGGTGGGGGAAGGATTCGAACCTTCGAAGTCGATGACGGCAGATTTACAGTCTGCTCCCTTTGGCCGCTCGGGAACCCCACCACGGGGTAATGCTTATACTGGCCTGCTTCCGTCTCGGGAAGCGGGGCGCATCATATCAAATGACGCGCCGCTGTAAAGCATTCCTTTTACCAAAATGAATCGTTTGTCTGCTTTTTATCCGTAGCGGGTTAAAGCTAACCAATTCATTTCCTTAGCGCTTAAAGAATAATGGTTCGGTTACCGTAAACAAAGACGCGCTGCGCCAGCACCTGATAGAGCGCACGGCTCAGAACGTTTTTCTCAACGTCACGGCCTGCACGCATCATATCCTCAGCGGTATAGGTATGATCGACGTGGATAACGTCCTGCATAATGATAGGACCTTCATCCAGGTTATCGTTCACGTAGTGCGCCGTCGCACCAATAATCTTCACGCCGCGCTCATAGGCCTGGTGGTACGGACGCGCACCGATAAAGGCCGGCAGGAACGAGTGGTGAATATTGATGATTTTGTTCGGGAAGCGCGACACGAAGGTCGGCGTCAGTACGCGCATGTATTTAGCCAGCACCACGTAATCAGGATCGTGGGCGGCAATGGCATCTGCCATCAGCGCATCGTGCTCTTCACGCGTATGGCCTTCATGGCTGACCAGTTCGAATGGAATGTCAAAGCGCTCTACCAGCGTGCGCAGGGTGTCATGGTTGCCAATGACAGCGGCAATATCCACATCCAGGCCACCGTAGTTGGCTTTCATCAGCAGGTCGCCCAGGCAGTGGGCTTCTTTCGTCACCAGAATCACCACGCGACGGCGGCCCGCTGGCGTCAGCTCACGTACAGAGCCTTCCGGCAACGCGCTATCCAGATCGGCCATCAGCGTGACATCGTTGAAAATGCCCTCCAGTTCGGTGCGCATAAAGAAGCGACCGGTGCGATGGTCAACAAACTCATTGTTCTGCACGATGTTCAGTTCGTGCTTGTAACAAATGTTGGTGATGCGCGCGATGAGACCTTTCTGGTCGGGACAAATGGTGCGCAGTACTTTACGTTGTAGTGAATGCATTGCCGGGAAAATCCTGTTGGAGTGTTTGCAATGAGGTGTCGCTGGGTGTTATTGCCCGCAACACTTTTTAAATTTTTTGCCTGACCCGCAAGGGCAAGGATCGTTACGGCCAAACGAGGGACGTGTCCCGTCGACATAATACCACTGGCCATTTTCTTTCAGGAAACGCGATCGTTCAATAATGGCACCGGGTTTCCCTTGTTCTTTGAACCGGGCGACAAAGCTGACGAAGCCTTCGTTAACCTTCTCACTGTCCGCCTGTTCAAAAATGGTCAGCCCCAGCCATTCGGTATGCGCGAAACCGTTTTCAATATCTGCTTTAAATTCAGACATCTGGCAAGATGGGTGCCAGGTTCTGATCAAATAATCCGCATTTTTGTTCACAAAAGCGCTATAACGGGAGCGCATAAGTTGTGATGGTGAAGGCGCAAGCTGCTCGCCAGACACATAAGGCTGGCAACATACGCTATACTCCAGTGCGCTACCGCATGGACAAGTCTGGGACACAATCGAAATCCTGGAATAATAATAACGGCGCAGAAGGCCAGGGTGGCTCTATGTTAACTGAGCGATAGCGTTGATGCTATGCCAGGACGCTGGGGGATGTGAAACAAACGTAATGTGTAAGGTTGAGATTGGACGGGTATCGCAACGCATCGCCCTTTTCGTTCCGGGAACAAAACCTCGATGTACACCTGCATCCTCCTGGCGTATCGCACGGGCGCGGTTCGCCATTGTTGCTACACAATTGGCGTGTAAAAAAGAGATGATGAGTGACCAGGGTGCATGTTGATGATTGGCACCAATTTTTTTCGATGACTTCAGCAAAATCTGACAGGCGTGAGTTGCAATAGCATGCCACTATTGAACTATCGCAAGGCAGGGGAGAGAACATGACGCAGCCGTTGGCCGGAAAACACATTTTGATCGTTGAAGACGAACCCGTTTTCCGTTCTTTGCTGGACTCATGGTTATCTTCTTTAGGCGCGACCACCTCGCTGGCAAACGACGGTGTGGATGCGCTGGCGGTGCTGGAACGCGTCAAACCTGATTTGATGATTTGCGACATCGCCATGCCGCGCATGAACGGCCTGAAATTAGTCGAACATCTGCGTAATGAAGGCGATCAAATTCCTATTCTTGTCATTTCAGCGACAGAAAATATGGCAGATATCGCCAGGGCATTGCGCCTTGGCGTACAGGATGTATTACTGAAACCCGTTAAAGATCTTAATCGATTGCGGGAAACGGTATTTGCCTGCCTCTATCCCAACATGTTTAATTCGCGGGTTGAAGAAGAAGAACGGCTGTTCCAGGACTGGGATGCGTTAGTCAGCGATCCCCATGCGGCGGCGAAATTATTGCAGGAGTTGCAGCCACCTGTTCAGCAGGTGATGTCCCGATGCCGGGTTAATTACCGCCAGCTTGTTTCTGCCGATCAGCCTGGGCTGGTGCTGGATATTGCACCACTGTCCGAAAATGACCTCGCGTTTTATTGCCTTGATGTGACCCGCGCAGGGGATAACGGTGTGTTAGCCGCGTTATTACTGCGGGCATTGTTCAATGGCTTATTGCAGGAGCAGCTTTCTCACCAGCGTCAGCGCCTGCCTGAACTGGGCAGTTTGCTCAAACAGGTTAATCAGCTGCTGCGTCAGGCTAATTTACCCGGACAGTTCCCCTTGCTGGTCGGTTATTACCACAGTGAACTTAAAAACCTCATCCTCGTTTCGGCCGGTCTTAATGCCACCCTTAATACCGGTGAACATCAAATCCAGATCAGCAACGGCGTGCCGTTGGGTACGCTGGGGAATACCTACCTCAATCAAATTAGTCACCGTTGTGATGCCTGGCAATGTCAGGTGTGGGGTGCGGGTGGGCGTCTGCGCTTAATGTTGACTGCGGAATGAGCAAACGACAAAACCGGCGCATTTAGCTTTACCCGTGCAACAAGCCCGGTGGTACTATCTGCGCAGTTTTATGCGTAATTGTCTTAATTAAGCCTAATCGCGTTCAATTCAGACCAGGCTCACACTTCGGTACTGATATACTCAAACGCGTTATTCATTTATGAACATGTTCTAAGTGTGAACAGTCCAGGAGATTTTCAATGGCTGCCCTTAATTCAAAAGTTACAAAAGCAGTTATCCCGGTAGCGGGATTAGGAACCAGGATGTTGCCAGCCACCAAGGCCATCCCGAAAGAGATGTTGCCGCTGGTTGACAAGCCATTAATCCAATATGTGGTGAATGAATGTATCGCGGCGGGTATTACTGAAATTGTGCTGGTCACCCATTCATCGAAAAACTCTATTGAAAACCACTTCGACACCAGCTTTGAACTTGAAGCCATGCTGGAAAAACGCGTTAAGCGCCAGCTGTTAGAAGAGGTCCAGTCTATTTGTCCGCCACACGTGACCATCATGCAGGTTCGCCAGGGCCTGGCGAAAGGTCTTGGTCACGCGGTAATGTGC
The DNA here is from genome assembly GCA_963521185.1 of uncultured Enterobacter sp. GTDB lineage: Bacteria > Pseudomonadota > Gammaproteobacteria > Enterobacterales > Enterobacteriaceae > Enterobacter_D. Next base: position 632,421 of record CAUQTV010000001.1, read on the forward strand.
GCGCATCCGGTGGTGGGTAATGAGCCTGTGGCGGTGATCCTGCCGGACGTTATTCTGGATGAGTTCGAATCTGACCTCTCTCAGGACAACCTGGCTGAAATGATCCAGCGCTTCGACGAAACGGGTTGCAGCCAGATCATGGTGGAGCCAGTAGAAGACGTGACCGCTTACGGCGTTGTTGACTGCAAAGGCGTTGAGCTGAAGCCGGGCGAGAGCGTACCGATGGTCGGTGTGGTTGAAAAGCCTAAGGCTAACGTCGCACCCTCTAATCTCGCCGTGGTAGGGCGCTACGTACTCAGCGCTGAAATCTGGCCGCTGCTGGCGAAAACCCCTCCGGGAGCGGGTGATGAAATCCAGCTGACCGACGCAATCGATATGCTGATTGAAAAAGAAACTGTTGAAGCCTACCACATGAAAGGCAAAAGCCATGACTGCGGTAATAAGCTCGGATATATGCGTGCCTTTGTTGAATACGGTATTCGTCATAACGTGCTGGGTGAAGAATTTAAAGGCTGGCTGGAAGGCACTTTGGGACTTAAGAAGTAACGTCTCTATTCCTGTCGTCTGAACAAAGCCGGAGTTAAGCCCGCGATGCGTGGATTATCTCCGGCTTTTTTTATTGCTATTTGTTTCCGTGCGCTATATTGACCGCACTTCTCTCAGCCAAAATCGCCGGGGCATCACATAAATAAGGTCAGGGAGAGAAGGGAAAGAAGGGGAAATGAGCGCCTGGTTTTTCGCCAATGATTAGCAGGGTTAGGGTTAAGCACGCAGAAGCCGTGTTAGCAATGAATGCTAAACGCAGGTAAAAAAAATCCCGCCAGCGGCGGGATTTCGGGATATTGGCAAAGGATTAATCCTTGATCAGGAAGTCGTCCAGTTGCTTGCCTTGCTCGTCCATGGCTTTCTTAATAACAGCCGGAGTACGACCCTGGCCGGTCCAGGTTTTAGTTTCGCCGTTTTCGTCGATGTAGCTATATTTAGCCGGACGTGCAGCACGCTTAGCTTTAGTACCGACTTTAGCCGCAGCCATGCTGTTCAGCAGTTCGTTAGGATCAATACCGTCTGCAATCAGCATTTCACGATATTGCTGCAGTTTACGCGTACGTTCTTCGATTTCAGCTGCCTGAGCGTTTTCTTCCTCACGACGCTCATTTACAACAACTTCTAATTTTTCCAACATTTCTTCAAGCGTTTCCAGGGTGCATTCTCTAGCCTGCGCACGAAGAGTACGGATGTTGTTCAGAATTTTAAGTGCTTCGCTCATTGTAGTAATCTCAAACTTATATTGGGGTGGTTTGTTGAGCTAATAATAGAGCGATAAATTGCGTTGTGCAATAGCTGAGAATGTAAGGAATTCAAAATTCCCCGTTATTTGTTCATTTTAATAATTACGCTATCTTAAATTTTTCTTGAACCACCGCACAAAAAAACCATATCAATACGAAGTATCTTCGCCACAGCGCAGCGATGAGAAGGGGCATTTTTTCCGATTAATCGCGCTGGCGTTATAGATACTGTGGATAAATATCAACCTTTTCTATTAGTCGGCCCCCGCTCTGGTCAGCTCAAATCATTAATATTTTCTGAACCCTATGGCGAGTTGCTCTGTCTTAAAAAACCCGGCGATCGTAGGTTATAGCGATTTTGAATGCTGTTTCTTTGTCAGCAACAAACCGGGCTGCGGCAAGGGTTGTATATCCCGGGAAAACGTTACGCCATCGATTAACACCGTTTGTGAGGCGGATGCCCGCGATGCCCGGACAAAATATGGTACAATCAGCTCTCGAAATATTACACACTGATTGGGGTTTTGCGGGCAATGGCACAGCTTTATTTCTACTATTCGGCAATGAATGCGGGCAAATCGACAGCATTGTTGCAGTCTTCGTACAATTACCAGGAAAGAGGGATGCGTACGGTTGTCTACACCGCTGAAATTGACGATCGTTTCGGGGCCGGCAAAGTAAGCTCGCGTATCGGGCTGTCCTCCCCCGCAAAATTGTATAACCAGCACTCTTCGCTGTTCACAGAGATTAACGCCGAGCACGCGCGTGAACCTATCCACTGCGTGCTGGTGGATGAAAGCCAGTTTTTAACCCGCGAGCAGGTGCTCGACTTATCTGAAGTGGTGGATCAGCTCGATATTCCCGTTTTGTGTTACGGGCTGCGCACCGATTTTCGCGGGGAGCTGTTTGTTGGCAGCCAGTATTTGCTGGCCTGGTCCGATAAGCTGGTCGAATTAAAAACGATCTGTTTCTGTGGCCGCAAAGCCAGCATGGTATTACGTCTGGATCAGGCAGGGCGTCCCTATAACGAAGGGGAGCAGGTGGTGATCGGCGGAAATGAACGTTACGTCTCGGTGTGCCGCAAGCATTACAAAGAAGCGCTCTCTGAAGGCTCTCTGACGGAGATTCAAAAGCGGGGAAGGGGGTAGCAGCCCTTCACGAAAAATCGTCTCAGAATGCGTTTCAGGCAATACGTTTGAGACCATAAATTTGAGGCAAAAAAAACCCGCCAGTTGGCGGGTTTTTCATTCGCGTTAAGGATTACGCCATTTTCTTCGCTTTCTTATCCGCTTTCACCGGCGTAGCGTCAACTGTCGCTACAGCGGTATCACCTTCTTTGAACTCACGTCCGTAGTAGGTATCCAGCAGGATCTGTTTCAGCTCGGAGATCAGCGGGTAACGCGGGTTAGCACCGGTACACTGGTCATCGAAGGCATCTTCAGACAGTTTGTCAACGTGTGCCAGGAAGTCAGCTTCCTGAACGCCTGCTTCACGGATTGATTTAGGAATGCCCAGCTCAGCTTTGATGCTGTCGAGCCATGCCAGCAGTTTCTCAATCTTCGCCGCAGTACGGTCGCCCGGTGCGCTCAGACCCAGATGGTCAGCAATCTCAGCGTAACGACGACGTGCTTGCGGACGGTCGTACTGGCTGAAGGCAGTCTGTTTGGTCGGGTTATCGTTCGCATTGTAACGGATAACGTTGCCAATCAGCAGGGCGTTCGCCAACCCGTGAGGGATATGGAACTGAGAACCCAGTTTGTGCGCCATTGAGTGACAAACACCCAGGAAGGCGTTAGCAAACGCAATACCGGCGATGGTCGCTGCACTGTGTACACGTTCACGGGCTACCGGGTTTTTAGACCCTTCGTGGTAGGACGCTGGCAGGTACTCTTTCAGCAGTTTCAGTGCTTGCAGAGACTGACCGTCAGAGAACTCAGAAGCCAGAACAGACACGTAAGCTTCCAGTGCGTGGGTCACCGCATCCAGGCCACCAAAGGCGCACAGGGATTTCGGCATGTCCATCACGAGGTTGGCATCAACGATGGCCATATCCGGGGTTAACGCGTAGTCAGCCAGCGGGTATTTCTGACCCGTTGCATCGTCGGTTACAACCGCGAACGGCGTGACTTCAGAACCGGTACCCGAGGTGGTGGTGACGGCGATCATTTTCGCTTTCACGCCCATTTTCGGGAACTTGTAGATACGTTTACGGATATCCATAAAGCGCAGCGCCAGTTCTTCGAAGTGGGTTTCCGGATGTTCGTACATCACCCACATGATTTTCGCGGCATCCATCGGGGAACCACCGCCCAGCGCGATGATCACGTCTGGTTTAAAGGAGTTGCACAGCTCTGCGCCTTTACGAACGATGGACAGCGTCGGGTCGGCTTCAACTTCGAAGAAGACTTCAGTTTCAACGCCAGCGGCTTTCAGCACAGAGGTGATCTGGTCTGCATAACCGTTGTTGAACAGGAAGCGGTCGGTCACGATCAGTGCGCGTTTGTGACCATCAGTAATCACTTCATCCAGCGCGATTGGCAGTGAGCCACGGCGGAAGTAGATAGATTTCGGAAGTTTATGCCACAACATGTTTTCAGCTCGTTTAGCAACAGTTTTCTTGTTGATGAGGTGTTTCGGACCCACGTTTTCAGAGATGGAGTTACCACCCCAGGAACCACAACCCAGCGTCAGAGACGGTGCGAGTTTGAAGTTATACAGGTCACCGATACCACCCTGAGAAGCCGGGGTGTTGATCAGAATACGCGCGGTTTTCATTTTGTCGCCGAAGAAGGCAACGCGAGCCGGCTGGTTGTCCTGGTCAGTGTACAGGCAGGATGTATGGCCAATACCGCCCATCGCCACCAGTTTCTCTGCTTTCACTACGGCGTCTTCGAAATCTTTTGCACGATACATCGCCAGCGTCGGCGACAGTTTTTCGTGTGCAAAAGGTTCGCTTTCGTCCACATCGGTCACTTCACCGATCAGGATTTTGGTGTCCGCCGGAACGGTGAAGCCCGCCAGTTCTGCGATTTTGGCCGCAGGCTGACCAACGATTGCCGCGTTCAGGGCACCGTTTTTCAGAATGATATTCTGAACCGCTTTCAGTTCCTGGCCTTGCAGCATGTAGCCACCGTGGCTGGCGAAACGTTCACGAACAGCGTCGTACGCGGAGTCAACCACGATAACAGACTGTTCTGACGCACAGATCACGCCGTTATCGAAGGTTTTGGACATCAGGATAGATGCAACAACACGTTTCATGTCAGCGGTTTCATCAACCACAACAGGGGTGTTACCTGCGCCTACACCAATCGCCGGTTTACCGGAGCTGTATGCGGCTTTAACCATGCCTGGGCCACCGGTCGCCAGAATCATGTTGATATCCGGGTGGTGCATCAGGGCGTTAGACAGTTCAACCGATGGCTGGTCAATCCAACCAATCAGATCTTTCGGCGCGCCGGCAGCGATTGCGGCTTGCAGCACGATATCAGCGGCTTTGTTGGTGGCATCTTTTGCACGCGGGTGCGGGGAGAAGATGATGCCGTTACGGGTCTTCAGGCTGATCAGTGATTTGAAGATAGCCGTAGAGGTCGGGTTGGTGGTCGGTACGATACCGCACAGGATGCCGATAGGTTCAGCAATGGTGATGGTCCCGAAGGTGTCGTCAGTTGACAGCACACCGCAGGTTTTCTCATCTTTATAGGCGTTGTAAATGTATTCAGAAGCGAAGTGGTTTTTAATCACTTTATCTTCGACGATACCCATACCCGATTCTGCAACGGCCAGTTTGGCCAGCGGGATACGAGCATCAGCAGCGGCCAGAGCGGCAGCACGGAAGATCTTATCGACTTGTTCTTGAGTAAAGTTGGCATATTCACGCTGGGCTTTTTTCACGCGTTCGACGAGTGCGTTAAGTTCAGCGACATTAGTAACGGCCATAATGCTCTCCTGATAATGTTAAACTCTTTTAGTAAATCAGCTGCTCGATAGGACAGTATAGTCAAGACCGACAACCGCTCACGTTAGCATTCAAAAACAACAGGTTAACGAAGAACTGGAACCCCTGATTTACGAAAAGAGCCTCACCTTAACGCATCACTCTTTACTGACGCTGTTACTCCCTGGCGGCGTAAGTAAGGTTACTCACTTCTGAGTAGCGATTACGTGATCTAAATCAAGTTTCAGCAAAGCTGACACCTTTCAGCAGGGGGTTTTTGGACATTTGCATCAAATGTTAATGATTTCGGGACTTTAATATAATGAGCTTATCATAATTCGTACAACTTAATAACATGTTGTAATAATAACGTTTGTACGGATATTTCTGGTGAACTGTGCTGATAAAAAGCGTATCTTCAGCACGGATTTTTCAGGACACCCTTTTGCCCTCAGCCTTTGTGACTTTGCGGAGCCGACCGTGATTCAAGCGTTGTTTGACTTTCCTACCTACTCAAAATTTTTTATAGGTCTGTTTGCCCTGGTCAACCCGGTGGGGATCATTCCCGTCTTTATTAGCATGACCAGTTATCAAACGGCCGCCGCGAGAAACAAAACCAACCTGACGGCTAACCTCTCTGTGGCGATCATCCTGCTCACCTCGCTTTTTTTAGGCAACGGAATACTGGAATTGTTCGGCATCTCTATCGATTCATTCCGTATCGCAGGGGGCATCCTTGTTGTGACCATCGCTATGTCGATGATCAGCGGAAAGCTCGGGGAGGATAAACAGAATAAGCAGGAAAAATCAGAAACGGCGATCCGCGAAAGCATCGGCGTGGTGCCGCTAGCCCTGCCGCTGATGGCCGGGCCGGGGGCCATCAGCTCCACCATCGTGTGGGGAACGCGGTTTCACAGCTGGACGCATCTGCTCTGTTTCTCTATCGCCATTGCGCTCTTTGCCGTCTGCTGCTGGGGTGTGTTTCGCCTCGCGCCGTGGTTAGTGCGCCTGTTAGGACAGACGGGCATCAACGTGATCACCCGTATTATGGGGCTGCTGCTAATGGCGCTCGGCATCGAATTCATCGTGACCGGCATGAAAGCGCTCTTTCCGGGTCTACTGTCGTAATCCGCAAGACTTTCAAATGAAGAACGGCGTTTTTGACGCCGTTTTTTTTTCTTCATTATTAGTAAATCATATAACTAAAGTTGAAAAATAACCCAAATATAATAAATCACGCTACTAAATAATAACGCTTAGATTTCATTAAGTTAATCCCACTTACGTGCTGGGGTTGTTCATAAATACTGCAATCAGCGTGTTATTTCACTCACACCATACTCTTGGGCTTGCTGTAAGATAATTGAAATGTTATTAGTAATTTCAACGTTCAGGCAGATGAATGTGCTAAATACCAGGCGATTGTTACTTTTTTGTGTAAAAAACACACAGCACCGCCGAAAGCATGAATTTAACGCGTAACTGATGGTTAACTTGTTGAATGAGATGAGTTTGTTATGCTGAAGTCTTCCTTGGTTAGCAATATTGATCGCCGAAAACTGCCTTTAAAAGAGAATTGCTTAACAAATTTGCAAATTGTATTGGCGGTGAATAAACGCTTTTGATACTTTGCGGCCTTATATTTTGCAACAGAATTAATGAAGATGAGAATCATTTACGATATTGACCCTCATCGAAACTGAATTGTCGCGTCTCAAAACAGGGGAGATGCGCACGAATCGACGAAAGGTCGCCGAACGAGTGACCCGTAAAAATAAAGTCGGTGATAGCAAGCAGTAAAAACGCCCGGCAGAGGCAAAAACTCCTGCGCTGTACGGGAACCCATTTAAGGGTAAGAAACAGGCTGGCTAACCAGCCAGTAATTATAATGATCGGAGTCTCAACACAATGTCCATCATCACAAAAAAAAGCTTAGTAGCGGCGGGGATTTTGACTGCGCTAATCGCCGGTAATGTTGCCATGGCGGCAGATGTACCGGCAGGAGTTCAACTGGCAGAAAAACAAACCTTAATTCGTAACAACGGCGCAGAGCCGCAATCCCTTGACCCGAATAAAATCGAAGGGGTTCCGGAATCTAACGTCAGTCGCGATCTGTTCGAAGGTCTGCTGATCACTTCTCCGGTTGACGGCCATCCGATTCCGGGTGTGGCTGAAAAGTGGGAAAACAAAGATTTCAAAGTGTGGACCTTCCATCTGCGTAAAGATGCGAAATGGTCCAACGGCGAACCTGTCACCGCACAGGATTTCGTTTACAGCTGGCAGCGCCTGGTCGATCCGGCTACCGCATCGCCTTATGCAAGCTATCCGCAGTACGGTCATATTGTTAACGTTGACGCCATTGTTGAAGGCAAAATGAAGCCGAGCGAACTCGGCGTGAAGGCGATTGACGACAACACCCTCGAAGTGACGCTGAGCGAGCCGGTTCCGTACTTCTATAAGCTGCTGGTGAACCCGGCGATGTCCCCCGTTAACAAAGCCGCCATCGAAAAATTCGGTGAAAAATGGACGCAGCCTGCCAATATCGTGACTAACGGCGCGTTTAAATTGCAGGACTGGGTTGTCAACGAACGTATCGTCATGGTGCGTAACACCAACTACTGGGACAACAAAAAAACCGTCCTTGACCAAATCACCTTCCTGCCGATCTCGTCTGAAGTGACTGACGTAAACCGCTACCGCAGCGGTGAGATTGACATGACCTACAACAACCTGCCGATTGAACTGTTCCAGAAACTGAAAAAAGAGATCCCGCAGGAAGTTCACGTTGATCCGTACCTGTGTACCTATTACTACGAAATCAACAACCAGAAAGCACCGTTTACCGATGCGCGCGTACGTACCGCACTGAAACTGGGCCTGGATCGCGATATCATCGCCAATAAGGTTAAAGCACAGGGCGACCTGCCTGCTTACGGTTACACCCCGCCTTACACCGATGGTGCAAAACTGACCAAACCTGAGTGGTTTACCTGGACTCAGGAAAAACGTAACGAAGAGGCCAAGAAACTGCTGGCTGAAGCGGGCTACACTAAAGACAAACCGCTGACCTTCAACCTGCTGTACAACACCTCCGATCTGCACAAGAAACTCGCCATCGCGGCGGCGTCTATCTGGCAGAAAAACCTCGGTGTGAACGTCAAGCTGGTTAACCAGGAGTGGAAAACCTTCCTCGACACCCGTCATCAGGGTAACTTCGACGTGGCGCGTGCGGGCTGGTGCGCTGACTACAACGAACCGACTTCGTTCCTGAACACCATGCTGTCCGGCAGCTCGATGAACACCGCGCACTATAAGAGCCCGGCGTTCGACGCCATCATGGCGGATTCTGTTAAAGCGTCAGATGAAGCACAGCGCACCGCGCTGTACGACAAAGCAGAACAGCAGCTGGGCAAAGACTCCGCGATCGTTCCGGTTTATTACTACGTGAACGCCAGACTGGTGAAACCTTGGGTTGGCGGTTATTCCGGTAAAGACCCGATGGATAACGTGTACGGCAAAGATCTTTACGTTATCAAACATTAATGGCAATTCGTGGGGCAGGGCGTAACCGCTGAAACAGGCGGGGATCGTTTTGCCCCATCGTGTCTTATTCATCGCTACTCAAAGGCACAGGCCAGAAGGTACGGGCAATGTTGAAATTTATTCTACGTCGTTGTCTGGAAGCAATTCCGACACTCTTTATTCTAATAACCATTTCCTTCTTTATGATGCGTCTCGCCCCGGGAAGTCCTTTCACCAGCGAACGTGCGCTGCCACCGGAAGTGATGGCAAACATTGAAGCGAAATACCATTTAAACGATCCGATCCTGACGCAGTATTACAGCTATCTGAAACAGCTGGCGCAGGGTGATTTCGGTCCGTCGTTTAAATACAAAGACTACTCCGTCAACGATCTGGTGGCGTCCAGCTTCCCGGTCTCCGCCAAATTAGGCGCGGCGGCCTTTATCTTCGCCGTGTTGTTCGGCGTGACGGCAGGCGTTATCGCGGCGCTGAAACAAAATACCAAATGGGATTACACGGTAATGGGCTTTGCGATGACCGGGGTGGTGATCCCCAGTTTCGTGGTTGCACCGTTACTGGTTCTGATATTCTCGATAACCCTCAAGTGGCTTCCCGCCGGGGGCTGGAACGGGGGCGCACCCAAGTACATCATATTGCCGATGGTGGCGTTATCGCTGGCTTACATCGCCAGTATTGCGCGTATTACCCGTGGTTCAATGATTGAAGTGCTGCACTCCAACTTTATTCGTACCGCGCGTGCGAAAGGGCTGCCGATGCGCCGTATCATCATGCGCCACGCGCTGAAACCCGCGTTGCTGCCCGTGCTCTCGTATATGGGTCCAGCGTTCGTCGGCATTATTACCGGTTCAATGGTTATCGAAACCATTTACGGTCTGCCGGGAATTGGTCAGCTGTTCGTTAACGGCGCGCTTAACCGCGACTACTCTTTGGTGTTAAGCCTGACCATTCTGGTGGGTACCCTGACCATTCTCTTTAACGCGATTGTTGACGTGCTGTACGCCGTTATCGATCCGAAAATTCGTTATTAACACTGGAGCTCGCCATGATGTTAAGTAAGAAAAACAGCGAGGCGCTGGAAAACTTCAGTGAGAAACTGGAAGTCGAAGGACGCAGCCTTTGGCAGGACGCGCGTCGCCGCTTTATGCACAACCGTGCGGCGGTCACCAGCCTGATCGTGCTGGTCGGTATCGCACTGTTCGTCGCACTAGCCCCGTCACTCTCTCAGTTTACCTATTTCGATACCGACTGGGGCATGATGTCCAGCGCGCCGGATACGACCTCGGGCCACTATTTCGGTACCGACTCATCGGGCCGTGATTTGCTGGTGCGCGTGGCAATAGGCGGGCGTATTTCACTGATGGTAGGGATTGCGGCGGCGCTGGTGGCGGTTATCGTCGGCACGCTGTACGGTTCGCTCTCCGGTTATCTGGGCGGTAAAGTCGATTCGGTGATGATGCGTCTGCTTGAGATCCTCAACTCCTTCCCGTTCATGTTCTTCGTTATCCTGTTGGTGACCTTCTTCGGGCAAAATATTTTGCTGATCTTCGTCGCCATCGGCATGGTCTCCTGGCTGGATATGGCGCGTATCGTGCGCGGACAGACGCTGAGCCTTAAGCGTAAAGAGTTTATCGAAGCGGCGCAGGTGGGCGGGGTATCGACGTTCAATATTGTTGTGCGTCACATCGTGCCTAACGTGCTGGGTGTGGTGGTGGTTTACGCCTCGTTGCTGGTGCCCAGTATGATCCTGTTCGAATCCTTCCTGAGCTTCTTAGGCCTGGGCACGCAAGAGCCGCTGAGCAGCTGGGGCGCATTGCTGAGCGATGGCGCGAACTCGATGGAAGTGTCACCCTGGCTGCTGCTGTTCCCGGCTGTGTTTCTGGTCGTGACCCTGTTTTGTTTCAACTTTATCGGCGATGGCCTGCGTGATGCCCTCGACCCGAAAGATCGTTAAGGAGTGCTGTTATGAGCATGATTGAAACCTCATCGACGTCTCAGGCGCAGCCACATTCAGACCTTCTGCTGGATGTTAAAGATCTGCGGGTGACGTTTAAAACGCCAGACGGCGACGTAACGGCGGTCAACGACCTGAACTTCAGCCTCAGCGCGGGCGAAACGCTCGGCATCGTCGGCGAGTCCGGTTCCGGTAAATCGCAAACCGCTTTCGCGCTGATGGGCCTGCTTGCCACCAACGGTGTGATTGGCGGTTCGGCGAAGTTCAACGGCAAAGAGATCCTTAACCTGCCTGAGCAGGCGCTCAATAAATTGCGCGCTGAGCAAATCTCAATGATTTTCCAGGATCCGATGACCTCCCTCAACCCGTACATGCGGGTGGGTGAACAGCTGATGGAAGTGCTGATGCTGCATAAAAGCATGAGCAAAGCCGAAGCCTTTGAAGAGTCGGTAAAAATGCTGGACGCGGTGAAAATGCCGGAAGCGCGTAAGCGCATGCGCATGTACCCGCATGAATTCTCCGGCGGTATGCGCCAGCGCGTGATGATCGCCATGGCGCTGCTGTGTCGGCCAAAACTGCTGATTGCGGATGAGCCGACGACCGCGCTCGACGTGACCGTGCAGGCGCAGATTATGACGCTGCTGAACGAGCTTAAGCGTGAATTCAACACCGCCATCATTATGATCACCCACGATCTCGGCGTCGTCGCCGGGATCTGTGACAAAGTGCTGGTGATGTACGCCGGGCGCACCATGGAGTACGGCTCTGCGCGTAACGTCTTCTATCAACCTGCGCATCCTTACTCTATTGGTCTGTTAAACGCCGTGCCGCGTCTCAACGCCGAAGGCGAAGCGCTGCTGACCATTCCTGGGAATCCGCCCAACCTGCTGCGTCTGCCAAAAGGTTGCCCGTTCCAGCCGCGTTGTCCGCATGCGATGGAAATTTGTAATAGCGCGCCTCCGCTTGAGGAATTCGCGCCAGGTCGCCTGCGCGCCTGCTTTAAGCCGGTGGAGGAGCTGGTATGAATGCCCTGACTGAAGACAGAAAAGTGCTGCTGGAAATTGCCGATCTCAAAGTGCACTTTGACATTAAAGATGGCAAACAGTGGTTCTGGCAGCCGTCGAAAACGCTGAAAGCGGTTGATGGTGTCACGCTGCGACTGTACGAAGGCGAAACGCTGGGCGTGGTCGGGGAATCGGGCTGCGGTAAATCCACCTTCGCCCGTGCGATTATCGGTCTGGTCAAAGCCACCGACGGTAAAGTCGCCTGGCTGGGTAAAGATCTGCTGGGGATGAAACCGGACGAGTGGCGCGATGTGCGCAGCGACATCCAGATGATTTTCCAGGATCCGCTGGCGTCGCTGAACCCGCGCATGACTATTGGTGAGATCATCGCCGAACCGCTGCGCACCTACCATCCGAAGATTTCACGCCAGGAAGTGCGCGACCGTGTCAAAACGATGATGATGAAAGTGGGCCTACTGCCTAACCTCATCAACCGTTATCCGCACGAGTTCTCAGGCGGTCAGTGTCAGCGTATTGGCATTGCGCGCGCGCTGATCCTCGAACCGAAACTGATTATTTGCGACGAACCCGTATCGGCGCTCGACGTGTCTATTCAGGCGCAGGTGGTCAACCTGTTGCAGAAATTGCAGCGTGAAATGGGGCTGTCGCTGATCTTTATTGCCCACGACCTGGCGGTGGTAAAACATATCTCCGATCGCGTACTGGTGATGTATCTGGGCCACGCGGTGGAGCTGGGAACTTACGATCAGGTTTACCACAACCCGCTGCACCCGTACACCAAAGCGCTGATGTCAGCGGTCCCGGTGCCGGATCCGGATCTGGAAAAGAACAAACAAATCCAGCTGCTGGAAGGGGAGCTTCCCTCGCCGATCAATCCGCCGTCGGGCTGCGTGTTCCGCACCCGTTGCCCGATTGCCGGGCCGGAGTGCGCACAAACGCGTCCGGTGCTGGAAGGCAGCTTCCGCCACGCGGTCTCCTGCCTGAAGGTCGATCCGCTTTAAGGCGAGCGTGATATAAAAAGGGCTGACAATTAATTGTCAGCCCTTTTTCTTTTCCATCAGCGCTTATTCGCGCCAGATAATATGGCAGAGTTTGTGATCTTTCTCGCGGCATAACAGAACACGCGCAAAGATATCATTCAGTTCGCCGCCGTCGGTATCGGCAAGGCCAATAACCACTTCAGCGAAGAAGTCCGGATTCAAATCGTAATCCACATGCTCATGCCAGTCTTCCGCCGGATCGAACAGCTCGGCACCGCCGCGCTCTTCAAACTGCAGGTTAAAAAGAATCACGTCTGCCGGATCGAGATTATCGACCGCCAGCTCGAGAAAAATATCGTAAGCCTGCTCAAGCGTTTCATCTTCAGTCAGGCGATTATTCAGATCCATTTCCATCATTGACTACCTGTTTACCCGTTATGGGCACGTTTTACAGCAACGGACTAAAGAAGTAAAACAGTCGCTCGGTGATACGTTGCCAGAGCGGTCGTTTTACCCACAATCTGACGTCCAGCAGGCGCGAGCGGGAAATATAATCGTCCTGAACCGCGGCCAGATCGCCGCCGAAACCCGCATCGTCAATCACCAGCGTGATCTCAAAATTGAGCCACAGGCTGCGCATGTCGAGATTCACCGTGCCCACCAGACTGAGTTCTCCGTCAACCAGCACGCTCTTGGTGTGCAGTAGTCCACCTTCGAACTGGTAAATTTTCACGCCCGCGGCGAGAAGCTCGGAGAAAAAGGCACGGCTTGCCCAGCCCACCAGCACCGAATCATTTTTACGCGGTAGAATAATACTGACATCGACGCCGCGCTGCGCTGCCGTACATATGGCATGCAGGAGATCGTCGCTCGGCACAAAATAGGGCGTCGTCATGATCAGATATTCGCGCGATGAATACACGGCGGTCAGCAGCGCCTGGTGAATCAGATCCTCTGGAAAACCGGGTCCGGACGCGATGGTGTGGATGGTATGCCCGCTGGCCTGTTCAAACGGCATGATGTTCGCATCCGGCGCGGGGGGCAAAATACGCTTGCCGGTTTCTATCTCCCAGTCACAGGAATAGACAATGCCCATGGCGGTGGAGACCGGGCCTTCCATACGCGCCATCAAATCCACCCATTGCCCGACGCCCGCATCCTGCTTAAAGAAGCGGGGATCGACCATGTTCATGCTGCCGGTGTAGGCGATGTAGTTATCGATCATCACCATTTTGCGATGCTGGCGCAGGTCCATACGCCGCAGGAAAACACGCATCAGATTGACCTTCAACGCCTCGACCACTTCAATGCCGGAATTGCGCATCATTGACACCCATGGGCTGCGGAAAAAGGTCACGCTACCGGCGGAATCCAGCATCAGACGGCAATGCACACCGCGTCTCGCCGCCGCCATAAGCGACTCAGCGACCTGATCGGCCATGCCGCCGGGATGCCAGATATAAAACACCATCTCGATATTATGGCGGGCAAGCTGGATGTCGCGGATCAGCGCCTGCATCACATCGTCCGAGGTGGTGAGCAGCTGTAACTGATTACCCTTAACGCCTGCAATACCCTGACGCAGTTCGCACAGTTTAAACAGCGAGGAGGCGACTGGGCTGTTTTCTTCGGCAAAAATATGTTTGCAGGCTTTTAAATCCTTCAGCCATTTTGCCGTTGAAGGCCACATGGCGCGGGCGCGTTCGGCGCGGCGTTTGCCCAGATGCAGCTCGCCGAAAGATAAATAGGCAATAATACCGACCAGCGGCAGGATATAGATGATCAGCAGCCAGGCCATGGCCGACGTGACCGCGCGTCGTTTCATCAGGATGCGTAAGGTTACACCTGCAATCAGGAGCCAGTATCCCAGAATGACCAGCCAACTCACCAGCGTGTAGAAGGTTGTCATAGCAATAAAATCCTTTTGTAGGCGTAATGTAATGAGTTTACGCACATGCATTCATCTGGCAAATAAAAACGCAGATGAAAAGCGCTGGTATGGGTTAGGTAAGCGTTTATAATGCAGGCTTCGATACAAAAAGAGTTGTTAATATGAAGCGTAGTAGAACGGAAGTGGGGCGCTGGCGTATGGTTCGTCAGGCGAGCCGCCGTAAAGCACGCTGGCTGGAAGGTCAGTCACGTCGAAATATGCGCATCCACTCAATCAGAAAATGCTTACTCAACCAGCAACGTAATTCGCTGCTGTTTGCGATCCGCATCGTCTGAGACTCTCAGGGCACCGCCAGCGGTGCCCACAGTTTTACCCCTAAAATACCTTTTTAAACGGTTTAACCGACACGTTCTGATAGACCCCTGCCGCAATGTAAGGATCGGCGTCAGCCCATGCTTTGGCCTCTTCCAGCGATGCAAACTCTGCGATCACGGTTGAACCGGTAAATCCGGCCGCTCCCGGATCGTTGCTGTCAACGGCGGGCATCGGACCTGCTGTGAGCAAACGACCTTCATCATGGAGCAGCTGCAAGCGTGCCAGATGCGCCGGGCGCACAGACAAGCGTTTTTCCAGCGAATCAGCACTATCTTCTGCGTAAATCACGTAAAGCACGGGCGAACTCCTTTATGGGTAAAATCGCCACTCACGTTATGTGAAAGCATTCTGGACTGCAACGCAAAGATAGCAATGTTGTTAACAACCTTGATTTTGAGGGGCTAATCCGGCCTTTAAAAGGCACAAAATTGACGATAGATGTGATGGCTTGTTGAATATGATTGCTATTTGCATTTAAAATCGAGGCCTGGTTTTTTAACTGAAACGATTATGACGTCAATGACCCTTGATTTACCTCGCCGCTTTCCCTGGCCGACGCTGCTGTCGGTGGGTATTCATGGAGCCGTCGTGGCGAGTATTCTCTACGCTTCCGTACATCAGGTTATTGAACTGCCAGCCCCCGCGCAGCCTATTACGGTGACCATGGTGACGCCGGCCGAGCTTGAACCGCCGCAGGTTGTGCAGCCGCCGCCCGAGCCAGTGGTGGAACCAGAACCGGAGCCGGAACCCGTTCCTGAGCCGCCGAAAGAGGTACCGGTGGTGATCGAGAAGCCAAAACCGGAACCTAAACCGAAGCCAAAACCGAAGCCGAAGCCGGTGAAAAAGGTTGAGCAGCCTAAACGCGACGTCAGGCCGGTAGAGCCGCGCCAGAACCTCCCCGTTGAAACGACCGCGCCGCGTCCGGTTAACAACCCGGCACCGGCCACCAGTAAACCGGCGGTCACGGTACCCTCAGGCCCCCGTGCGCTCAGCCGCAATCAGCCGCAATACCCAACGCGCGCGCAGGCGCTGCGCATTGAAGGGCGCGTTCGCGTTAAATTTGATGTTACCGCCGACGGTCGCGTGGATAATGTTGAAGTGCTTTCCGCACAGCCATCAAACATGTTTGAGCGTGAAGTGAAAAGTGCGATGCGCAAATGGCGTTATGAGGCGGGTAAACCGGGCAGCGGGATTATCGTTAATATTGTTTTCCGCATGAACGGCGGCGCGACAATGGAATAACCGGTCTAACCAGACTGAAAAAGCCTCCAGCGGAGGCTTTTTTTATGGCTGCGCGGGCAGGGCGCGGGGCTTACCCGCATTGTCAACCGCGACATAGATAAACAGCGCCTCGGTCGCTTTATAGCGCTGACCAATAGGTTCGGAGGAGACTTTCTTCACCCACACCTCCACGTTAATGGTCACTGAGGTATTGCCCCGTTTAACGCAGCGCGCATAGCAGCACACCACGTCACCAACGGCGACCGGGCGCAGGAAGGTCATACCATCGACACGAACCGTCACCACGCGACCCTGTGCGATCTCTTTCGCCATGATCGCGCCGCCCATGTCCATTTGCGACATTAACCAGCCACCAAAAATATCACCGTTGGCATTAGTATCCGCTGGCATTGCCAGGGTGCGTAATACCATTTCGCCCTGCGGCGCATCGTTCGTTGTTGTCATCAGGATTTATCTTCCGACGGCATATGGCGGTAAATATAAATTCCGCTCAGCAAGGTGAATATCAGCGTGAGCGCCGTCAGGCCAAACACCTTGAAATTCACCCAAATATTTTGCGGTAACCAGAACGCGATGTAGATATTGGCAAGGCCGCACAACAGGAAGAAGGCCGCCCAGGCGAGGTTAAGCTTCGACCAGACATGCTCTGGCAGGGTGATCTCTTTGCCGAGCATCTGTTGGATTATCGGCTTTTTCATGATCCACTGGCTAAACAGCAGCGCGCCAGCAAACAGCGCATAAATCACCGTGACCTTCCATTTAATAAATTCGTCGTTATGGAAGAACAGGGTTAATCCACCGAAAACGGCCACCAGTACAAAGGTAATCAGCGCCATTTTTTCGACTTTACGGTAACGCACCCAGCTGTAAATCAGCACCACGGCGGTGGCCACGATCAGCGCAGCGGTACCGGCATAGATGTCGTAAAGCTTATAGAAAGCGAAAAAAACAATCAGGGGCAGAAAATCAAGAAACTGCTTCATTCTTTAATTCCGATAGTGATTACCGTCTGCCTGAACAGGCAGGCAGACCGGCGAAAGTTATTGACGAATTAGCATGTACAAACGGAACAGATAAATGAGCAGCACGGCAGAAATCATGTTGCTCAGCATATTCGCGACCACGGCACCGACGTTAGGCGTCAGCGCGGCAAAGCTGGTGGCAAACATCAACAGCGCGGTTTTCGCCAGCAGCCAGCCAATGACCGCAGGTGCAACCAGACGCACATTCGCCCACGCCAGACGCATGCTGGCCCGCAGTGACGCAAACACGCCCATCCGATCCTGCACCAGCATAATGGGGGCAAAAGAGAGCAGGATTGCCAGCATCACACCGGGTAACACCACCATCATAATGCCAATCTGCACCAGTAGCGTGGTGATAAAAATCAGCGCAAATAATTTTGGCAGAACAGGAGCGCTTGCGCCAATGGCGCGCAGGGCGCTGACGCGATGACCGGCGGAGACCAGCTGCACCATCAGCAGCACACCGCCGGCGAGAATGGCGTTACCGATCAGGCCAGAGAAGGTGGAGGCGGCGGACGCACGCAGCAGAACCTGCTGCTGTTCCGGCGTCATGTTTTGCACCAGATCCATCAGACTCACGCTGCCCGCCAGATTATCACCCTCACTTAAAATCGACAGTTGTTCCTCACTGGGGGAAAACACATGGCCAAGCATCACCGTGATAAATGCACATAACAAAGCGATCAGCGCGATAGTAACGAACTGATTGCGAAAAAAATTTCCCGTGTCACGGTAAACGGACTTCGCCGTGATTGACATGCCCTCTCCTTGAGTTAAGCAGGTGTTTATTGACGGGGATTGTACCCTGGATGACCCCCAAGTGGCAGCCTCAAGGCTTGTATGGAAAAGCATATCTTTGTAAAGCGGCGGTAATCAGTCGCGTCTAATCGTCCACTTTAGGACATTGAGTGCCGTTTGGGGGTTGATGCATGAAAAAGAGGGGGATAAGAGAGGGATAGCGTGAAAAAAACGTAAAGAGCCACGCTGGATTTTTAAGTCAAATTTAATCTGGATCAATAAAGGTTCAAATGATGATGCAAAAGTGATCCGTAGATGATCACATTTTACTTATATGTAGGTATATTCTCCGCGCAATGGAAAACCACAACAAAGGAGTGGAAATGAAAAAGTTAGCTGTGGCAGCGCTTTTATTGAGCGGCTTTACCGGTAGTGTCTGTGCGCATGAAGCGGGTGAGTTCTTTATTCGTGCCGGGTCCGCCACCGTGCGACCGACAGAAGGTTCAGATAATGTACTGGGTAGCCTGGGCGGTTTCAACGTCAGTAACAATACCCAACTGGGGCTGACATTTACGTATATGGCTACGGACAACGTCGGCGTGGAACTGCTCGCGGCAACCCCGTTCCGTCATAAAGTAGGCACCGGGCCAACCGGCGATATTGCGACTGTACACCACTTACCGCCGACGTTAATGGCGCAGTGGTATTTTGGCGAAGCCACCAGTAAAGTACGTCCGTATATTGGCGCAGGCGTAAACTACACCACGTTCTTTGATGAAAAATTCAATGATACCGGTAAAGAAGCCGGACTGACTGATTTGAGCCTGAAGGACTCCTGGGGTCTGGCGGGTCAGGTCGGGCTGGACTATCTGATCAACCGCGACTGGCTGGTCAACATGTCTGTCTGGTATATGGATATCGATACCGATGTGCGCTTCAAAGCGGGCGGCGAGCAGCAGAGCGTGAGCACGCGTCTGGATCCGTGGGTGTTTATGTTCTCAACGGGTTATCGTTTCTGATAGTAAAGATCGCATCGGTTGCTGACCGATGCGACCTTCGTTTTTTTGCCTGTCAGCGCGGCAGCGTTGCCGCCTTCAGGCCCTGAACAAAGGTTTTCAGCTCCGCAAGCATGGCGGTGGGGTTATCGAGATTTTTTTCGATAATTTTCACAATGGCGGAGCCGGAAATCGCACCGGCGGCACCGGCCTCAACGGCGGCGCTGACCTGTGCAGGGGCCGAAATACCAAATCCCTGGAGCGCCGGCGCAGCGTGGTAATCCCGCAGTTTAGCGATCAAATGATCGAGCGGTAGCGCAGTTCCGTTCTCAGCCCCGGTTACCCCCGCCCGCGAAAGCAGATAGGTATAACCACGACCATAAGACGCAATCTGGCGCAGCAGTTCATCATCGGCATTCGGCGGACAGATGAAAATGGGTGCGACGTTATGGCGAAGTGCCGCCTGGCGGAACGGCGCAGACTCTTCAACCGGCACATCCGCCACCAGTACCGAATCCACCCCGGCTTTTTCGCACTGTGCGTAAAACTCATCAATACCCCGACTGAACACCAGATTGGCGTACATCAGCAGACCAATCGGCATCGTTGGGTACTTTTGACGGATTGTCGTCAGCATCTCAAAGCACTGGGCGGGCGTTACCCCGGCGGCAAAGGCGCGCAGGGTCGCATTCTGAATGGTCGGGCCGTCGGCCAGCGGATCGGAGAAGGGGATGCCCAGCTCTAACGCATCCGCACCGGCCTCAATCAGCGTATCGATGATCTTCAGCGATTGCTCCGGCGACGGATCGCCCAGCGTAACAAAGGGAACAAACGCGCCTTCCTTGTTGTCGTTCAGGCGTTTAAACAGGCTTTCATAGCGTTCCATTACATTTCCCCTCGCGCTTTAAAAATATCGTGAACCGTAAAGATGTCTTTATCGCCGCGACCGGAGAGGTTAACCACCAGCAGCTGCTCTTTTTCCGGGTTTTCGCGCATCATTTTCAGCGCGTGCGCCAGCGCATGGGAGGACTCCAGCGCCGGAATAATGCCTTCGCTGCGGCAGAGGATTTTGAAGGCCTCAAGCGCTTCGTCATCGGTGATCGACACGTAGTCGGCACGACCAATGCTGTTGAGATGCGCATGCTGCGGGCCCACGGACGGGAAGTCCAGACCGGCCGAAATAGAGTAGGACTCTTCGATTTGGCCGTCGTCGGTTTGCATCATCGGCGATTTCATGCCGAAGTAAATTCCCACGCGACCATGTTTCAATGGTGCGCCATGCTCGCCGGATTCAATACCGTGACCGGCGGGTTCAACGCCAATCAGGCCTACGCTGGCGTCATCAATAAAATCAGCAAACATACCGATGGCATTGGAGCCGCCGCCGACGCAGGCGATCACCGCATCCGGTAAGCGCCCCTCTTTTTCGAGAATTTGCGCTTTGGTTTCTTCGCCAATCATGCGCTGGAATTCACGTACGATGGTGGGGAACGGGTGCGGGCCTGCGGCGGTCCCGAGCATATAGTGTGCGGTATCGTAGCTGCCAGACCAGTCACGCAGCGCTTCGTTACAGGCATCTTTCAGCGTGGCAGATCCGCTGTGCACCGGGATCACTTCCGCGCCCATCAGACGCATACGGAATACGTTCGGCGACTGGCGCTCCACGTCTTTCGCGCCCATGTAAATCCGGCATTTCAGGCCCAGTAGCGCACTGGCGAGCGCGGAGGCCACGCCGTGCTGACCCGCGCCGGTTTCGGCGATAATCTCCGTCTTGCCCATGCGTTTTGCCAGCAGCGCCTGACCCAGTACCTGGTTGGTTTTGTGCGCACCGCCGTGCAGCAAATCTTCACGTTTCAGGTACAGCGTGGTTTTGGTGCCGGTAGCCAGGTTCTGACATTTTGTCAGCGCGGTCGGGCGACCGGCATAGTTTTTCAGCAGATCGGTAAACTGCGCCTGGAATGCGGGATCTTTTTGCGCGTTCACAAACGCTTCTTCCAGTTGACGCAGAGCGGGCATCAAAATTTGCGGCACGTACATCCCGCCAAACTCACCAAAATAGGGATTAAGTAAAGTTGTCATCGCCATGTTCCTTAATATGCGCGCAGCGTGCGAAACACCGAGGCCAGTTTGCTGGCATCTTTGATACCCGGTTGTGACTCCACGCCAGAATTAAAATCGAGACCGGCACAGCCGGCGTTGGCTGCTTCAACGCAGTTGTCGGCCCCCAGGCCCCCTGCGAGCAGCACATTTTGGAGGTTTTCCCCCGCCAGCAGCGACCAGTCAAAACGCTGTCCGCTGCCCCCCTGGCCGTTATCGAACAGGTATTTATCCACGTGATTGAGCGTGCGGGCGGGCAGGGTGTCCGCCACGCTCAGCGCTTTCCAGATTTGCACCGACGCAGGCAGCGCCGTGCGCAATGCATCTATATATGACTGGTCTTCATCACCGTGTAGCTGCACGGCAGCCAGCGCAAAGCGGGCGGCTTTACTCACCACCTCGCTGACCGGTGCGTTACGGAACACGCCCACGTAGTGCAGACCCGGCACGGTGTTCACAATGGTCTGCGCCTGTTCATCGGTAACCGCGCGTGGAGAGGTGCCAACAAAAATCAGCCCGCCGTACATCGCACCCGCGTCAAACGCGGCCTGGGCGTCCTGCGTGCGGGTTAAGCCGCACACTTTATTTTCACCGAGCAGCACGCGCAGCACGGCAGCGTTTAAATCATCGTGAGACATCAACGCCGAGCCGATTAAAAAGCCGTTAGCGAAATGGCTTAGCTCGCGCACCTGGGCATAGGTATTGATGCCGGACTCGCTGATCACCGTCACGCCGGGACCGAGGCGCGGGGCGAGCTGGCGGGTGCGGTTAAGATCGATGGAGAGATCGCGCAGGTCGCGGTTGTTGATGCCGACGACTTTCGCCTCCAGCGCAATGGCGCGCTCCAGCTCCTCTTCATTAGAGACTTCCGTCAGCACACCCATGTTCAGACTGTGCGCCACGGCGGCAAGCTGGCGGTACTGCTCATCGTTAAGCACCGAGAGCATCAGCAGGCATACGTCGGCCTGATAAAAGCGCGCCAGGTAAATCTGGTAAGGATCAATAATAAAGTCCTTACAGAGGATCGGCTGCGGCGCAATCCCGCTGACAATCGGCAGAAAATCAAAGCTGCCCTGAAAGTATTTCTCATCCGTCAGCACCGAAATCGCCGACGCATGGTGTTTGTAAACGTTGGCGATGCGCGCCGGATCAAAATCATCACGGATCACGCCCTTGGACGGTGATGCTTTTTTGCATTCGAGAATAAAGGCGGTCCGGGTGCCTTGCAGGGCGTCGTAAAAACGACGGGCCGTCGGCACGACGTCATTCTGAAAACTCGCCAGCGGCTGTTGTTCTTTGCGGGCGGCGACCCAAATCGCCTTATCTGCGACGATTTTCGCTAACACGGTTTGCATCATTTACCCTCTTGCCGCAAGTGCGGTGACTTTGTCATAGGCTGCACCGCTGTGCAGCACATCCAGAACCTTTTGCGCGTTAGCCTGCAAATCTTCCTCGCCGTGCAGGCGCATCAGCATGGCGACGTTGGCGGCCACGGCAGCCTCATGGGCGGCGTCACCTTTACCTTGTAATAAGCGCGTCAGAATGTCACGGTTTTCTTCCGGCGTGCCGCCAGCCAGTTGCTGCTGATGATACGGCGTCAGGCCAAAATCCTCGGCGGTTAACTGGTAGCTTTTGATCTCACCCTCGGCTAATTCTGCGACCACCGTCGGCGCATGTAACGACACTTCGTCCATGCCACCGCTGTGTACCACCGCCGCACGCTGGTAGCCCAGCACGCGCAGGGTTTCTGCAATGGGTAGCACCAGTTCCGGGCTGTAAACGCCAATCAGCGCCAGCGGCGGGTGCGCCGGGTTGATCAGCGGACCGAGCACGTTAAACAGCGTGCGGGTTTTCAACTGCTGACGGACCGGCATGGCGTGGCGGAATCCGGTGTGATACTTCGGCGCAAACAGAAAGCAGACGCCCAGTTCATCGAGTGCGGTGCGGGATTTATCCGCGTTCATGTCCAGGTTGATACCAAACGCCGCCAGCAGGTCAGAGGATCCCGATTTGCTTGAGACGCTGCGATTGCCGTGCTTGGCGACTTTCATCCCGCAGGCCGCCGCGACAAAGGCGCTGGCGGTGGAGATATTAATGCTGTTGCTGCCATCGCCGCCGGTGCCGACGATATCCGCAAACGGATAATCCGGGCGTGGGAACGGGGCGGCGTTTTCAAGCAGCGCCGTGGCAGCACCGGCGATTTCATTCGGGTGCTCGCCGCGTATTTTCATGCTCACCAGCGCCGCCGCTAACTGCTCGGGTTTTAATTCCCCGCGCACCACGGCGGAGAATAGCTGATGACTTTCCTGCTGGCTCAGCGTTTGCGCCTGGTAGAGCTTTTCTAAAATCGGTTGCAGCGTATTGCTCTGCGCCAGCTTTTGCAGCGCCCAGGCCAGCGTTTGTTCAAGCAGCTTCGCACCCTGCGTGGTGAGAATGGATTCCGGGTGGAACTGGAAACCGCAGACACGATCGGCGTCGTGGCGTACCGCCATCACCATGCCATTGAAATGAGCGTTAACGGTCAGACCCGCCGGAACGTTGCTGCCCACCAGCGAGTGGTAGCGCGCGACGGGCAGCGGATTGCTCAGCCCGGCAAACATCGCCTGACCATCGTGCTCAATGCTCGACGCTTTACCGTGCAGGATCTCCCCGGCCTGGCCGACGTAGCCGCCATAGGCCTCAACGATAGCCTGGTGGCCCAGACAGATACCGATAATCGGTAATTTACCGCGCAGGCGGGTGAGCAGCTCAGGCATGCAGCCCGCTTCGCTCGGCGCGCCAGGCCCCGGCGACAGCATCAATACCGGGTTATCCATGGTCGCCAGACGCTCAATCAGCGTTTGTGCTGGCACGTGATTACGATAAATCACCACGTTGTGTCCGCTGGCGCGCAGCTGATCGGCAAGGTTATAGGTGAACGAGTCGATATTATCGAGCAGAAGAATGTCAGCCATCAGAACGTCTCCTGTGCGTGGTGTGCGGTGGCAATAGCGCGCAGGACCGCGCGGGCTTTGTTACGGGTTTCGTCGGCTTCAGACTGCGGGACAGAATCTAATACTACGCCAGCACCCGCCTGAACGGTGGCGATGCCGTTCTCGACGTAGGCGGAGCGGATAACAATACAGGTGTCGAGATCGCCGTGGGCGGTGAAGTACCCGACCGCACCGCCGTAGCTGCCGCGACGCGTGCCTTCGGCGTGAGCAATCAGCTGCATGGCGCGCACCTTCGGCGCGCCGCTGAGCGTACCCATGTTCATGCAGGCGCGGTAGGCGTGCAGCGCATCGAGGTCGTTACGCAGCTCACCCACTACGCGGGAAACCAGGTGCATGACGAACGAGTAGCGATCGACTTTGGTCAAATCCGCAACGTAGCGGCTGCCCGGCGTACAAATGCGCGCCAGATCGTTACGCGCCAAATCCACCAGCATCAGGTGTTCGGACAGCTCTTTATGGTCGGTACGCATCTCCAGCTCAATACGGCTGTCGAGATCCCGGTCCAGCGAACCATCGGCACGGCGACCGCGCGGGCGTGTCCCGGCGATGGGGTAGATTTCGATCTGGCGCGAGGTGGCGTCGTACTTCAGTGAGCTTTCCGGCGATGCGCCAAACAGGGTGAAATCCTCATCCTGCATAAAGAACATATAGGGGCTGGGATTGCTTTTCTTTAGCACGTCATAGGCGGCGAGCGGCGACGGGCAGGGCAGCGAGAAGCGACGCGACGGCACCACCTGGAAAATCTCCCCGGCACGAATCGCTTTTTGCATCTCGCGCACGACCGCGCCGTACTCTTCATCGCTTTGATTGCACTCGGTGCGCATAGCGGCCACCGTTGTCACCGGCAGCGTTGCAGGCACGTCATGCAACTGCTGGCGAAGCCGGGCGATACGCTGTGTCAGGCGCGCTTTTTCACGCTCAACGGGGGTGAACAGGCTGGCCTGAATGCGCGTGTGCTGCTTTTGATGATCGATGACCAGCAGCGTTTCGGCGAGATAGAAGCAGTAATCCGGGCAGCGGTTATCCTGCGCAAGCGCGGGTAAATCTTCAAATCCGGCGACCAGGTCATAGGCAAACAGACCGCCAAAGAACATCGCTTCACGCTCTTCGGCGGGCACGGTGACCACCTCCTGCAACAGGCGAAAGGCATCGAACACCGAGAGCGAGCACAGGCGAGCGTCTTCATCGAGCAGCGTGCTGACGGACGGGAAGCGCAGCACGCGGCCCGTAGGGGTTGCGGTGTTTTCAACACCGGATGGCAGCGCCGCATCAAGCAGCGGCAGCAGTGACGCGCCGTTATCGCTAAACGCAGAAATAGTGACGGTGTCACCTAAGGCGGTGATGCGCAGGGCGGCATCCACCAGCAGCAGACTTTTTAAATCATTTTTGCTGTCAATGTCAGCGGATTCAAGCAGCAGCGTCGCCGGACGCGCACCGCAAATCTGATGAAATAACGCGGTCGGATTCTCCCGATAAACCGCGTCGTCGGTGAGAAGTTCAAGTGCGGGTTTTTGCGTTTGCATAGTCACTCTCATTCATTTTGTTCAAAAAAAAGCCCGCTCTGGTGGCGGGCCGGGGTATCTGTTTGCGTAACGCAGACGTACACTCACTGCCCTGTAAAGGGAGTGCGCCACCAGCGGTTAAGCGTAGAGTGTGCTTTCATTTTCAGATACCTC
This sequence comes from uncultured Enterobacter sp., assembly GCA_963521185.1. Taxonomy (GTDB): domain Bacteria; phylum Pseudomonadota; class Gammaproteobacteria; order Enterobacterales; family Enterobacteriaceae; genus Enterobacter_D. Next base: position 658,178 of record CAUQTV010000001.1, read on the forward strand.
GTTGTGTGAACTTGCGTACTAGTTAACTAGTTCGATGAAATAAAGTCAACCCCCGATTTCAGAAAATCATCATCAGCCGTTATGATAGGCGTGATAATTGATACACCATCCCAATGGGAGCCGCTTTGAGCGACACGAATTACGCCTTTATTTACGATCTTCATTCTCACACCCTCGCGTCAGATGGATTGCTCTCACCGGAAGCACTGGTGCACCGCGCGGTTGATATGCGCGTCGGCACGCTGGCCATTACCGACCATGACACCACGGCGGCTATCCCGGCGGCACAGGCTGAAATCGATCGCGCCGGGCTGGCGTTAACGCTGGTGACCGGGGTCGAAATCTCCACCCTGTGGGAAAACCACGAAATCCATATCGTCGGACTGAATATTGATATCACTCATCCGGCGATGTGCACACTGCTTGAAGAGCAAAAAGCGCGCCGTGTGCAGCGTGCGCAGATGATCGCCGAGCGGCTCGAAAAAGCGCACATTGCTGGCGCATGGGAAGGCGCACAGGCGCTGGCGCAGGGTGAGGCCGTGACGCGCGGACATTTCGCCCGTTTTTTAGTGGCGAATGGCAAAGCGAAAAACGTGGCGGACGTGTTCAAAAAATACCTTGCGCGCGGGAAAACGGGTTACGTTCCTCCACAGTGGTGTACAATAGAACAAGCTATTGATGTGATTCATCATTCTGGCGGTAAGGCCGTACTCGCCCATCCGGGCCGCTACGATCTGAGCGCTAAATGGCTGAAAAGACTGCTGGCACACTTTGCCGAACATGGCGGTGAAGCGATGGAAGTCTCACAATGCCAGCAGGCACCCAACGAGCGCACCCAGCTTGCCGCGTATGCACAGCAGTTCGGTTTAATGGCCTCGCAAGGTTCTGATTTTCACGGACCTTGCCCGTGGATTGAACTGGGCCGTAAGCTTTGGTTACCGGCAGGCGTGGAGGGGGTGTGGACCTTGTGGGAGCAGCCACAGAACACCAATGAGAGGGAAGTATGAGTCAGTTTTTTTATGTCCACCCGGACAACCCACAGCCGCGCCTGATTAATCAGGCGGTGGAGATCGTGCGCAAAGGCGGGGTGATCGTCTATCCCACCGACTCCGGTTATGCGCTCGGCTGCAAAATCGAAGATAAAGGCGCGATGGAGCGGATCTGCCGCATCCGTCATTTGCCCGATGGTCACAACTTTACCCTGATGTGCCGCGATTTATCGGAGCTGTCGACCTATGCGTTTGTCGATAACGTGGCGTTTCGTCTGATCAAAAACAACACGCCGGGCAACTACACCTTTATTTTAAAGGGCACAAAAGAAGTGCCGCGCCGCCTGCTGCAAGAAAAGCGTAAAACCATTGGTCTGCGCGTGCCGTCAAACCCCATCGCGCTGATGCTGCTCGAAACGCTGAACGAGCCGATGCTCTCCACCTCGCTGATGCTGCCCGGCAGCGACTTCACCGAGTCAGATCCGGAAGAGATCAAAGACCGTCTGGAAAAACACGTCGATCTGATTATTCACGGCGGCTATCTTGGCCAGCAACCCACCACGGTTATCGATTTGACCGATGACGCGCCGGTGATCCTGCGCGAAGGCGTCGGTACGGTTAAACCCTTCCTGTAAGCAAAAGGCGTGGTTTGCACGCCTTTATATTCCCGCCGGTTTTCTATACTTCGCTGTGCACCGAAGCATCCTGTTTTCCAATCCACTAACCTGTCCGCAGTTTATTAACTGAGGGCCTCATCATGATCGCTGTTCTCTTTGAAGCTACCACCGCGCCCGGAAAGCAGGCGCGTTATCTGGAGCTTGCCGCAGAGCTAAAACCATTGCTGTCAGATATCGACGGCTTTATCAGCATTGAGCGTTTCCACAGCCTGACGACGGAGGGAAAAATTCTCTCGCTCTCCTGGTGGCGGGATGAAAATGCCGTGCTGGCATGGAAGCACAACGTCTTTCATCGCGCCGCACAGGCTGAAGGCCGGGCGTCCATTTTCGCCGCTTATCACATCCGCATCGCTCAGGTGTTACGCGACTATTCATCACAATAAAAAGGGGCAGGTTATGTATGACATTCATGTGGAGCTGAAAAATGAACCCTGTGCGCTGGCGCGCTTAGGCACAACGCTTGGGCAACACGGCGTGGGTCTGGAAGGTGGCGGTGTGTTTTCCGCAGGCGACGTCAGCCACGCGCATTTTTTAATTGCCGATGGCGCTAAAGCGCGGCGGGTACTGGAAGAGGCCGAGTTTATCGTGGCAGGCGTAGCGAAGCCGCTTATTCGTAAGCTGTCGCAGACGCGGCCTGGTGAGCTGGGGGAAATCGCTGCGGTACTGGGAGCGAAGGGCATCAATATCCTTACACAGTACAGCGATCACGCAAATCATCTTATTCTTCTCACCGACAATGATACGATGGCGGCGACTCTTACGCTGAAATGGGCGGCCCCTGACGCTTATGCTGAACAAAACTGAAACGATCGATGATGATGACGCACTGGAGCAGGGTATTGCCGCCGTTGCTGCCGCGCTCGCCGATCCCTCCCGTGTGAAAATGCTCTGCGCACTCATGGACGGGCGCGCATTCACCGCGACGGAGCTGGCCGCCGTGGCCGATATTGCCTCGTCCACCGCGAGCGCGCATCTGGCCCGGCTGGTCAGCAGCAGGCTTATTTCCTGCCTGTCTCAGGGGCGGCACCGCTACTACCGACTCGCCGGGCGCGATATTGCGCAACTGCTTGAAACCATTATGGGCGTTTCCTGGCCGTCTGTGCGCTCGCCCTCGCCACGCGTGCCAGGCGCGCTTCGCCAGGCGCGTACCTGTTATGATCACCTTGCCGGTGAGGTCGCGGTGGCTATTTTCGATGCGATGACCGCTGGCGGCTGGCTTAACGCAGACGCGTCATCGCTTACCGTCCTGGGGCAGGAAGGTTTTGCGCGGATGGGGATTTCACTCAATGCCACCGCAAAACGTAAACCGTGCTGTGCCTGTCTTGACTGGAGCGAACGGCGGGCGCACCTCGGTGGAGAAGCCGGAGCGGCACTGTTTGCGTATGCTGAGCAGCAGGGCTGGCTTACGCGTCCGGCGGGATGTCGGGAGGTGACCTTTACGGCACGCGGCAAACGCGCGCTTAAAACCTGGTTTAACCTCGATCTGTGATGTGCCTCGCGTAAGAGCATTTATACTGAAATTCGTGTAGTATGTGCGACCACATGAAATTGGGCGCAGTGTCATACGCCATAAATTTTACATAGCAGCGAGAGTGGCGTGTGCTAACTCGTTGTTTTTGCAAGTATACCAGACGCCTGTGAAGGCGACACCGGAAGGATGCTCCATGAGCGAGAAATTACAGAAAGTGCTGGCCCGTGCCGGCCACGGTTCACGCCGTGAAATTGAAACCATTATCCAGGCTGGCCGCGTGAGCGTGGACGGCAAAATCGCCACCCTCGGCGATCGCGTTGAAGTGACCCCGGCGCTGAAAATTCGTATCGACGGTCATCTGATTTCGATTAAAGAATCCGTAGAACAGATCTGCCGCGTGCTGGCATATTACAAGCCGGAAGGCGAACTGTGCACCCGTAACGATCCGGAAGGTCGTCCGACCGTCTTTGATCGTCTGCCAAAACTGCGTGGCGCACGCTGGATTGCCGTTGGGCGTCTGGACGTGAACACCTGTGGTCTGCTGCTGTTCACCACTGACGGTGAGCTGGCTAACCGCCTGATGCACCCAAGCCGTGAAGTTGAACGTGAGTACGCGGTGCGTATTTTCGGTCAGGTTGACGACAATAAAGTGCGCGAACTGGCGCGTGGCGTGCAGTTAGAAGACGGCCCTGCGGCGTTTAAAACCATTAAGTTCAGCGGTGGCGAAGGCATTAACCAGTGGTACAACGTAACCCTTACCGAAGGGCGCAACCGCGAAGTGCGTCGCCTGTGGGAAGCGGTGGGCGTGCAGGTGAGCCGCCTGATCCGCGTGCGCTACGGCGACATCCCGTTGCCAAAAGGTCTGCCGCGCGGCGGGTATACCGAGCTGGATCTCGCCCAGACCAACTATCTGCGTGAGCTGGTGGAGTTAACGCCGGAGACCGAATCGAAAGTTGCGGTGGAAAAAGATCGTCGTCGCATGAAGGCCAATCAGATCCGTCGCGCGGTGAAGCGTCACAGCCAGACCAGCAGCCCGCGTCCGGCCTCGACAAATCGTCGTTCCAGCACGCGCAATAAAACCAGCGGGTAATACCGTGAATGGCGGGCCGGACGGGGCATTGATGCCGCTATCCGGCCCTGGTACTCGCACATCAGTAATCGATACCCATCTGCGCTTTCACCCCGGCTTCAAACGCATGTTTGACCGGGCGAAGCTCGCTAACGGTATCGGCCAGCTCCAGAATATCGCGATGACAACCCCGCCCGGTGATGATCACCGTTTGCTGTGCGGGGCGGTTTTGCAGCGCGTTCAGCACCTCTTCCAGCGGCAGATAGTCATAGGCCACCATATAGGTCAGCTCGTCCATCACCACCATGTCAATGCTCTCGTCAGCCAGCATTCTGCGCCCGTGCTCCCACACCGCCAGACAGGCTGCCGTATCGGATTCGCGGTTTTGCGTGTCCCAGGTGAAGCCCGTTGCCATCACCTGAAACTCAACGCCCAGCGGCTCCAGCAGATTACGCTCACCGTTCGGCCATGTGCCTTTGATAAATTGAATGACGCCGACTTTCTTACCGTGACCGACGGCGCGGGTGGCCGTGCCAAAGGCGGCGGTTGTCTTGCCTTTACCATTGCCGGTAAAGACGATAACAATACCGCGTTCATCGGTGGCGGCGGCAACGCGCGCATCCACACGATCTTTCACCCGCTGCTGGCGCTGCTGGTAACGTTCTTCACTCATTGTGATATCCCCGGTTTGCGTCCTGGCTGAGCATCAAAGCTCATGCCGGTTTTGCGACGGCTGTCGTCGCCCATTAACCATAAATAGAGCGGCATAATATCAGCCGGCGTTTTCAGTTTTTGCGGGTCTTCCAACGGAAACGCGCTGGCGCGCATTTTTGTTCGCGTGCCGCCAGGATTGATGCAGTTCACCCGTAAATGGCGGCTTTGATACTCTTCGGCCAGCACCTGCATCATGCCTTCAGTGGCGAACTTTGACGCCGCATAAGCGCCCCAGTTTGCGCGGCCCTGGCGGCCCACGCTGGATGAGGTGAACACCAGCGAACCGGCGTCCGATTTCAGTAATAAAGGAAGCAGGGCCTGGGTCAGAAAAAAGGTGGCATTGACGTTAACCTGCATTACCTGCTGCCAGACCTCCGGCTTCTGCTCGTCCATTGGGCAAACGTCGCCGAGCAGCCCGGCATTGTGCAATACGCCGTCGAGCCGCGGGTGGTCAGCGGCAATGGCCTCCGCTAACTGTTGGCACGCCTGTGGCGTGCAGGTGGCGAGATCCAGAGTGTACCATCGTGCGGTTTTTCCGCTCTCGTGCACGATGGCGTCTGCCACGCGGGTTAATTTCTCTTCATTGCGCCCCAGCAAGACCAGGGTTGCCCCGTAGCGGGCATAGGTCAGCGCCGCTTCCTCGCCGATGCCGTCGCTGGCACCGGTCACCAGGATTATGCGGTTGTTCAGTAAATTTTGTTTTGGCTGGTAATACACGGTCTCTCCCTGGCGTCGCGCGTTGACGCCTGCGTCATCTCTCTTAGGCTTGCTGGTTTTATGCCTTAAACCGCCCGCTATTTCAATCAGCCAAAGGCAGACAATCCCTCAGGTTAACACTTTGCAACGTTTTCACCGTGTCTAAAAAAATCAGGAAGATGGCGCGCAACATTGTGCGGTCACAGAAGACGGAGCGACCAGGCTCATGTACACTGGTTTCGAACGTTGAGCGGTTAAATCAAGGTGGTACGCGTGGAATTACTGTCTGAATATGGGTTGTTTTTGGCAAAAATTGCGACGGTCGTGGTGGCCATTGCCATCGTGGCGGTGCTGATTGTGAATCTGGCACAGCGTAAGCGTCAGCGTGGAGAATTACGCATCACGAATCTGAGTGAGCAATATAAGGAAATGCAGGAGGAGGTCTCGGTTGCGTTACTGGACGACCATCAGCAAAAGCTGTGGCACAAGGCGCAAAAGAAAAAGGCAAAGCGTGAGGCAAAAACCGCGAAAGCGAACGCAAAGCAGGGGGTATCGACCACCTCTGTTAAACCCCGCGTTTTTGTGCTTGATTTCAAAGGCAGTATGGACGCCCATGAAGTGAGTTCTCTGCGAGAAGAGGTGACGGCGGTGATCACCATCGCCAGGCCGGAAGATCAGGTGCTGCTGCGCCTGGAAAGCCCCGGCGGCGTGGTGCACGGTTATGGGCTGGCGTCGTCTCAGCTGCAACGTCTGCGTGACAAAAATATTCCGCTCACCGTTGCCGTTGATAAAGTTGCCGCCAGCGGCGGTTACATGATGGCCTGCGTGGCGGATAAAATCGTCGCGGCACCCTTTGCGATCCTGGGATCAATTGGCGTCGTGGCGCAAATCCCCAACTTTAACCGCTTCCTGAAAAGCAAAGATATCGACATCGAATTACATACAGCGGGTCAATACAAGCGCACGCTGACCCTGCTCGGCGAGAACACTGAAGAGGGGCGGCAGAAGTTTCGTGAAAGCCTGAACGACACGCATGACCTGTTCAAAGATTTCGTAAAACGGATGCGTCCGACGCTGGATATCGATGCTGTCGCCACCGGGGAACACTGGTATGGCGTGCAGGCGCAGGAAAAAGGGCTGGTGGATGACGTCGGCACCAGCGATGATCTGCTGCTTGGACTCATCACTGAGCGTGATGTGATTAGCGTACGCTATGCACAGCGCAAAAAATTAATGGATCGCTTTACGGGCAGCGCGGCGGAAAGCGCCGATCGTTTGCTGCTGCGCTGGTGGCAGCGCGGTGAAAAACCGCTAATGTAAAGAGTACCTAAAAATAAGCGAGGCCAGTGCCTCGCTTTTTTTATGTGGCGATCAGTCCGTGAGCGTGTATTTTTCAGAGAGCACGTGGGCAAGGTGCTTGAACATGTTAAACACCGCCGTGCTTTTTGGCGTTGGCAGGCCCTGTTCATCGAGGAAGTACTCACCGCTGAACACCAGAATGCCGTTGCGCTCGGTGACATCTTTGGCTTCGATGCCCTGCATGAAATCATCATGCTCACGGATGATGCGGTTGGCTTCAACTAGTAATGACTGACGATCGATAGGTTGGACGGTATCGTGCATATTTTACTCCTTAGACAATGCGCATATTCTACGTCCGGCATGGGACAGGGGCAAATTTTCCCTGTTTTTAAAATGGTTTTCAAAGGTCGTGCTGGCTGGCGTGAATCGCTTTTGCATGCTAATAAAGTTGCGTAACGAATTTTATCAGGTAGAGTGTGACGCTTTCGTCAATCTGGCAACAGATTTGCTTGACATTCGACCGTAAGTCCGTCGTGCTAAAGCACTGATGCGCGAAAAAACCTGTGAACTCAGTCACCTGAGCACAAAAATTCACGCGCCCGGTTTTAAAGAGGGGTTGATATCCATTGACGTCGCCGCAATATCAAGGCTCGTCGCCAGTGGAAGGTGAATCAACGTGCGACGTATTCCTGGAAGAATCAAATTAGGTAAAGGTGAATATGGGTAAAGCTCTCGTCATCGTTGAGTCCCCGGCAAAAGCCAAAACGATCAATAAGTATCTGGGTAATGACTACGTGGTGAAATCCAGCGTCGGTCATATCCGCGATCTGCCGACCAGTGGCTCAGCACCCAAAAAGAGCGCGGACTCTGCCTCCACCAAAACGGCTAAGAAGCCCAAAAAGGATGAACGTGGCGCTCTTGTCAATCGCATGGGCGTGGACCCATGGCATCAATGGGACGCACGCTACGAAGTGCTGCCCGGAAAAGAGAAGGTCGTTTCAGAGCTGAAAACGCTCGCTGAAAAAGCAGACCACATCTATCTCGCAACCGACCTTGACCGCGAAGGGGAAGCCATTGCCTGGCACCTGCGGGAAGTCATCGGGGGCGACGAATCACGCTACAGCCGCGTGGTGTTTAACGAAATTACCAAAAACGCCATTCAACAGGCGTTTGAGAAGCCGGGCGAACTGAACATCGACCGTGTCAACGCACAGCAGGCGCGCCGTTTTATGGACCGCGTAGTGGGTTACATGGTGTCGCCACTGCTGTGGAAAAAAATCGCCCGTGGGCTTTCCGCCGGTCGCGTACAGTCGGTGGCTGTGCGTCTGGTGGTGGAGCGCGAGCGTGAAATTAAAGCGTTTGTGCCGGAAGAGTTCTGGGAAATCGACGCCGCGGTGGCGACGCCTGCGGGCGATTCCCTGCCGCTGCAAGTGACGCATCAGGCAGACAAGCCATTCCGTCCGGTTAACCGCGAGCAGACAATGGCGGCGGTGAGCGTGCTGGAAAAGGCGCGTTACGCTGTCACCGATCGCGAAGACAAACCCACCAGCAGCAAACCGGGTGCGCCGTTTATTACGTCCACTTTGCAACAGGCGGCCAGCACGCGCCTTGGCTTTGGCGTGAAAAAAACCATGATGATGGCGCAGCGTCTTTACGAAGCGGGCCACATTACCTATATGCGTACCGACTCAACCAACCTGAGTCAGGACGCGGTCAGCATGGTGCGCGACTACATTACCGATAACTTCGGTAAAAAGTACCTGCCGGAAAAAGCGAATCAGTACACCAGCAAAGAGAACTCTCAGGAAGCGCACGAAGCGATTCGTCCTTCCGACGTGGCGGTGCTGTCTGAATCCCTCAAGGATATGGAAACCGACGCGCAGAAGCTGTATCAGCTGATCTGGCGTCAGTTTGTCGCCTGTCAGATGACACCGGCGCAGTACGACTCCACCACGCTGACCATTGAAGCCAGTGAGTTCCGCCTGAAGGCGCGTGGCCGTATCCTGCGTTTTGACGGCTGGACGAAAGTCATGCCTCAGCTGCGCAAAGGCGATGAAGACCGGACCCTGCCTGCGGTGAACAAAGGCGATGTGGTCTCCCTTATCGAACTCACGCCTGCGCAACACTTCACCAAACCGCCTGCGCGCTTTAGTGAAGCTTCGCTTGTGAAAGAGCTTGAAAAACGCGGCATTGGTCGCCCGTCCACCTATGCGTCGATCATTTCGACCATTCAGGATCGCGGCTATGTCCGTGTGGAAAACCGCCGTTTCTATGCGGAGAAAATGGGCGAAATCGTCACCGATCGTCTGGAAGAGAACTTCCGCGAACTGATGAACTACGATTTCACCGCGCAGATGGAAAACAGCCTCGACCAGGTCGCTAACCACGAAACCGAGTGGAAAGGCGTACTGGATAACTTCTTTAAGGATTTCACTCAGCAGCTTGCGAAAGCAGAGCAGGATCCGGAAGAAGGCGGCATGCGTCCGAACCAGATGGTGCTGACCAGCATCGACTGCCCGACCTGCGGTCGCAAAATGGGCATTCGCACGGCGAGCACGGGCGTGTTCCTCGGCTGCTCCGGCTATGCGCTGCCGCCGAAAGAGCGCTGCAAAACCACCATCAACCTGGTGCCGGAAAACGAAGTTCTCAATGTGCTGGAAGGCGATGACGCCGAGACTAACGCCCTGCGTGCGAAACGCCGCTGCGTGAAGTGCGGTACGGCGATGGACAGCTACCTGATCGATCCGAAGCGTAAATTGCACGTCTGTGGTAACAACCCGACCTGCGACGGCTACGAAATCGAAGAGGGCGAGTTCCGCATCAAAGGGTACGACGGCCCGATCGTTGAGTGTGAGAAATGTGGTTCTGAAATGCACCTGAAAATGGGACGTTTTGGCAAGTACATGGCCTGCACCAACGACGACTGCAAAAACACGCGTAAAATCCTGCGTAATGGCGAAGTTGCGCCACCGAAAGAAGATCCGGTGCCGCTGCCTGAGCTGCCGTGTGAGAAATCCGACGCATATTTCGTGCTGCGTGACGGTGCCGCTGGGGTCTTCCTTGCCGCCAACACCTTCCCGAAATCGCGCGAGACTCGTGCGCCGCTGGTGGAAGAACTCTACCGCTTCCGCGATCGCCTGCCGGAGAAACTGCGCTATCTTGCGGATGCGCCGCAGCAGGATCCGGAAGGGAACAAGACCGTGGTACGCTTTAGCCGTAAAACGAAGCAGCAGTATGTGGCGGCGGAAAAAGACGGTAAAGCGACCGGCTGGTCTGCGTTCTTCATTGACGACAAATGGGTTGTCGGGAAGAAGTAATCTGCATTACGCTTGTTACCCTAAGGGCCGGTTATCCGGCCCTTTTTATTGGCGGTAATATTTTGCAATCGTTGCTATACACCACAGACATAAATGATATAGTGGTTATAGCTAATGCCTTTCTTATTATTAAATCGTCTTAAGCGATTGCTTCCAGCGCAGAACCGGATGGTCCGTCATGAAACTACAGCAGCTTCGTTATATTGTTGAGGTGGTGAATCACAACCTTAACGTCTCCTCTACGGCTGAAGGGCTTTACACCTCACAGCCCGGTATCAGCAAACAGGTCCGCATGCTGGAAGATGAGCTTGGCATACAGATTTTTGCCCGCAGCGGTAAACACCTCACCCAGGTGACCCCCGCCGGACAGGAAATTATCCGTATTGCCAGGGAAGTGCTCTCAAAAGTGGATGCCATTAAATCCGTTGCTGGCGAACACACCTGGCCGGATAAAGGCTCTCTGTACGTGGCGACCACCCACACTCAGGCACGCTATGCGCTGCCAAACGTGATTAAAGGGTTTATTGAGCGTTACCCGCGCGTGTCGCTGCACATGCATCAGGGATCGCCCACGCAGATCGCCGAGGCGGTTTCGAAGGGCAACGCCGACTTTGCCATCGCCACCGAAGCGCTGCATCTGTACGACGATCTGGTGATGCTGCCGTGCTACCACTGGAATCGATCCATCGTGGTCACGCCCGATCATCCCCTCGCGGGCAAGCAGTCGGTCAGCATTGAAGAACTGGCGCAGTATCCGCTGGTGACCTACACCTTTGGCTTTACCGGGCGTTCCGAACTCGACACCGCGTTTAATCGCGCCGGACTGACGCCACGCATTGTGTTCACGGCGACCGATGCCGATGTGATTAAAACCTATGTGCGGCTGGGGCTGGGCGTGGGCGTGATTGCCAGCATGGCGGTGGACCCCATCTCCGATCCGGATCTGGTTAAACTGGACGCACAGGGCGTGTTCAGTCACAGCACTACCAAAATTGGTTTTCGTCGCAGCACGTTTTTACGTAGCTATATGTATGATTTCATTCAGCGCTTTGCCCCGCATCTGACACGCGATGTCGTCGATACGGCGGTGGCGTTACGCTCCAATGAAGATATTGAAGCTATGTTCCAGGATATTAAGTTACCCGAGAAATAATCTCTCCCGGTATCTTTTCGCCCGAAAAGGTACCGTTTAATTCCCCCCAAAGCTAAATCGAAATTATCATCATCTGCTTTCTCAATCACCCGTATGGGTGATTTACATCACATCTTTACAGGGCGAGTGTCGTGATTACGCGACAAAAGTAGAAACTAATTCACCGCTTCGCAACTTTCTTACTTCAATAATTTATTTCGGGTCAAAAGATTAAATATTTCACTGGAAATGATTCGTAAATTCGCTGGCTTTTAGGCTAAAGTTCTTTTAGGATTTGTCTCATCTCATGATTACTTAGACCTATTGTTCGGTGTCAAAATGATAAGCGATGTCGATTGTGTGAGGTTAGCAATGCCATCAGGAAGTGAAGAACCGCAAAGGGATCCAGAGCTGAAGCGTAAAGCCTGGCTGGCGGTATTTCTCGGCTCAGCCCTGTTCTGGCTGATTGTGGCACTGCTTGTCTGGAAATTCTGGGGTTGAAAATGGCGACCACGACGCAGTATGAACCGGTTAAAACCGTATGTCAGCGCCATGACAGCCCTAAGATTGAAGAAAATGAAACTGCGGTCCACATTCCGGCATCCTGGAAGCTCACGCCGCAGCAAAAAGCGTTTATTGATACGTTCGCAGAAGACGAACGTAAAAAACAATAATTTGACTGTTTCAGACCTTAAGGGAAATTCCCGAGAGTCCGTCCGGTCTTATGTACTCTTTAATAAATACACCACAGCAATATTGAATTGAGTCAAAACTCGATTTCGGCGATTAATAAATTCGTACGGTGTAGCAATGATGAATAAACTCAAATACTGGTCATGGATGGGCGCATTCTCTGTCTCTGTGCTGTTCTGGGGACAGCTGGTCTGGATGTTGTCTCACTAACCCTACGCAAAACCTCGCCACGGCGAGGTTTTTTGTTTTACGGCTCAGACAGTTCTGCCTCTTTTAGCGATTTGGGTTGTTATCAAAACGTTACGATTTGTTTGTGTTATCTTTAATACAGACCCTGATACTTATCAGGGAATGCAATCCCTGTATTAAGGAGGAGCTTATGTCGTTTACCCTACGCGAAGCCAGTAAGGACACGTTGCAGGCAGAGAATAAAACGTATCACTACTACAGCTTGCCACTGGCCGCAAAGGAACTTGGGGATATTGCACGGCTACCCAAGTCGCTCAAAGTGTTACTGGAGAACCTGCTTCGCTGGCAGGATGAAGATTCCGTTACCGAAGAGGATATTCGTGCGTTAGCCGGATGGCTAAAAACCGCACATGCTGACCGTGAAATTGCCTACCGTCCCGCCAGGGTGCTGATGCAGGACTTCACCGGCGTGCCCGCCGTGGTCGATCTTGCCGCCATGCGTGAAGCCGTCAAACGTCTCGGTGGTGACACCGCCAAAGTCAATCCGCTCTCTCCCGTCGATCTGGTTATTGACCACTCCGTCACCGTTGACCATTTTGGCGATGACGACGCTTTTGAAGAGAACGTGCGCCTTGAGATGGAGCGTAACCACGAGCGCTACGTGTTTTTACGCTGGGGACAGCAGGCGTTCAGCCGCTTCAGCGTTGTGCCGCCGGGCACCGGTATCTGCCACCAGGTTAACCTCGAATATCTGGGCAAGGCCGTATGGAGTGAATTGCAGGACAAAGAGTGGGTTGCTTACCCCGACACGCTGGTGGGTACCGATTCGCACACCACGATGATCAACGGCCTGGGCGTACTGGGGTGGGGCGTAGGCGGTATTGAAGCCGAAGCGGCCATGCTCGGTCAGCCGGTGTCGATGCTGATCCCGGACGTCGTGGGCTTTAAACTTACCGGGAAATTGCAGGAAGGTATTACCGCCACCGACCTGGTGTTGACCGTCACGCAGATGCTGCGTAAGCACGGCGTCGTGGGGAAATTCGTTGAATTTTACGGCGACGGTCTGGATTCACTGCCGCTGGCTGACCGCGCCACCATCGCCAACATGGCACCGGAATATGGCGCGACCTGCGGCTTTTTCCCCATCGACGGTGTGACGCTGGAATATATGCGGTTAAGTGGTCGCAGCGATGAGCAGGTTGCGCTGGTGGAAGCCTACGCGAAAGCGCAGGGCATGTGGCGCAACACCGGCGATGAACCGGTCTTTACCAGCACGCTGGCGCTGGATATGAGCGACGTCGAAGCAAGCCTGGCCGGGCCGAAACGCCCGCAGGACCGGGTGGCCCTGCGCGATGTCCCTAAAGCCTTTGCCGCCAGCGCTGAGCTGGAACTGAACACCGCCCAAAAAGACCGTCAGGCGGTTGAGTATGTTATGCGCGGTCATCAATACCAGCTTCCGGATGGCGCGGTAGTGATCGCCGCCATCACCTCCTGTACCAATACCTCAAACCCCAGCGTACTGATGGCCGCCGGGCTACTGGCGAAAAAAGCCGTCACGCTCGGTCTGAAGCGGCAGCCGTGGGTGAAAGCCTCGCTGGCACCGGGATCGAAAGTGGTGTCTGATTACCTGGCGCAGGCAAAACTGACGCCGTATCTCGACGAACTCGGTTTTAATCTGGTCGGCTACGGGTGTACCACCTGTATCGGTAACTCGGGTCCGCTGCCGGATCCCATTGAGCAGGCGATCAAGAAGGGCGATCTGACCGTGGGCGCGGTGCTGTCGGGTAACCGTAACTTTGAAGGGCGTATCCATCCGCTGGTGAAAACCAACTGGCTGGCCTCGCCGCCGCTGGTGGTGGCCTATGCGCTGGCGGGGAATATGAATCTCAATCTGGCGACCGATCCGCTGGGGCATGACCGGAAAGGCGATCCGGTTTATCTTAAGGATATCTGGCCGTCGAGTCTTGAAATTGCCCGCGCCGTGGAAAAAGTCTCCACCGAGATGTTCCGCAAAGAGTATGCCGAAGTCTTTGAAGGCACGCCGGAGTGGAAGTCGATTGAAGTGGATCGTTCAGACACCTACGGCTGGCAGAGTGACTCCACCTATATTCGCCTGTCGCCCTTCTTTGAAGAGATGGAGGCGCAGCCGAAACCGGTTGAAGACATTCACGGCGCGCGGATCCTCGCAATGCTGGGGGATTCTGTCACCACGGACCATATTTCACCGGCGGGCAGCATCAAGCCGGACAGCCCGGCCGGGCGTTATCTGCAAGGGCACGGCGTTGAGCGCCGGGATTTCAACTCCTACGGCTCCCGACGCGGTAACCATGAAGTGATGATGCGCGGTACCTTCGCCAACATCCGTATCCGCAACGAAATGGTGCCGGGCGTGGAGGGCGGTATGACCCGTCATCTGCCGGGCAGCGAAGTGATCTCCATTTACGACGCCGCCATGCGCTACCAGAAAGAGGGCACGCCGCTGGCAGTGCTGGCCGGGAAAGAGTACGGCTCGGGTTCAAGCCGTGACTGGGCGGCAAAAGGGCCGCGTCTGCTCGGTGTGCGTGTAGTGATTGCCGAATCTTTTGAGCGTATTCACCGTTCAAACCTGATTGGCATGGGGATCCTGCCGCTCGAATTCCCGCAGGGCGTCACGCGTAAAACGCTGGCGCTGACCGGTGAGGAGCGACTGGACGTCGTTGATCTTGGGAATCTGAAGCCAGGTGCCACCATTGCGGTGAAACTCACCCGCGTTGACGGTACGCAAGAGTCCATTGACTGCCGCTGTCGTATTGATACCGGCACTGAGCTGACCTACTACCAAAACGACGGCATCCTGCATTACGTGATCCGTAATATGCTCGATTAACGCCTGTTGCAAAACGCAAAAGGCCTGCATCAGCAGGCCTTTTTTATGGGCAGCGGGCTATTTCAGCAGGTGCCCCATCTTCGCGGCTTTGGTATCCAGATAGTGTTCGTTCTTCGGATTGCGCCCGACGATCAGCGGCACGCGCTCCACAATGTTGATCCCGGCTTCGGTCAGGATCTCAACCTTACGCGGGTTATTGGTCAGCAGACGCACTTCATCAACGCCCAGCAGTTTGAACATATCCGCGCACAGCGTAAAGTCGCGCTCGTCAGCGGCAAAGCCCAACTGATGGTTAGCTTCCACCGTATCGTAGCCCTGATCCTGTAGCGCATAGGCGCGAATTTTATTGAGCAGGCCAATGTTGCGCCCCTCCTGACGATGATACATCAGGATGCCACGACCCTCTTCGGCGATGTGCGTCAACGCCGCCTCCAGTTGGAAACCGCAATCACAGCGCAGGCTGAATAATGCATCACCGGTCAGACATTCAGAGTGCACGCGTGCCAGCACGGGCGTCTGGCCTGAAATATCGCCAAAAACCAGCGCGACGTGGTCTTGTCCGGTTGCCAGTTCTTCAAATCCCACCATAAGGAAATCGCCCCATGGGGTAGGCAGTTTGGCTTCTGCCACACGTTTAAGCTGCATGTGATTCTCCAGATTATGTTGGCACTTCGCGTGCCCGTAGCCTTCAGGCTTTCTGTCTGCGGCTATTTTGCCACAAGGTGGAGAACTTCTCTAATAACGTCAACAGACTGCAAAGGGTAAACGCACGAATGCGTCAGTTATGCCGGTAATGTTATTTTTCGGTTATTATCATGTGGCTCAAGCGAAAAGGGAGAAGACATGCTTTCCATTGTAAAGCGTACTATGGCAGGTGTAGGGCTGCTGCTGATTATGCCGATTATCGTCCTGATCTCAGGCTGGCAGTGGCAACCGGGCGCCGACAGCCGCATGCTGAAGGCGCTGTACTGGGTGACGGAAACGGTGACCCAGCCGTGGGGCATTATCACCCACGTTATCTTGTGCGGCTGGTTTTTATGGTGCCTGCGCTTTCGCCTGAAAGCGGCGCTGATGCTGTTTGTCATTCTGGGGGCGGCAATACTGGTCGGCCAGGGCCTGAAATCCTGGGTTAAAGAGCAGGTGCAGGAGCCGCGTCCCTTTGTCGTCTGGCTTGAAAAAACGCACCAAATTCCGGTGGAGGCGTTCTACACTTTAAAGCGTAAAGATCGCGGCCATTTAGTGAAAGAGCAGCTTAGCGAACAGCAGGATGTGCCAAAATTTTTGCGCAAGCACTGGCAAAAAGAGACCGGCTTCGCGTTTCCCTCCGGCCACACCATGTTTGCCGCCAGTTGGGCGCTGCTTGGCGTTGGGTTGCTGTGGCCGCGCAGGCGCACGGTGACGATTGTTGCGTTGCTGATATGGGCCACGACGGTGATGGGTAGCCGCTTATTGTTGGGAATGCACTGGCCGCGTGATTTAATTGTCGCTACGCTGATCTCCGGTTTACTGGTCACCTTCGCGACGATGCTGGCGCAGCGTTTGTGCGGGCCGTTGACGCCGCCCGTTGAAGAAGCCGAAGAGATTGCCGAGCGCGACGACGATGAATAAGCGCGCGGGTTGCGGTGCAAACGCGCGTGCAGGGTTGAATTTCTGCGTTTTGGCCGCAAATCCTGTAGGGTGCAGCGCTTTTCCGTTTCGTCACGGGCGCTAAAATGGTAGGTTATAAGGCTGGATGCAATAAGTTGAACACAATTTATTCGCTCAAATCCACATAACGGGAAGTCATGTGAAATATTTACTCATTTTCTTACTGGTGTTAGCGATTTTTGTCATTTCCGTCACGCTGGGCGCGCAAAACGATCAGCAGGTGACCTTCAATTATCTGTTGGCTCAGGGTGAATACCGTATTTCAACGCTGCTGGCATTTTTATTTGCCGCAGGGTTTGTCATTGGCTGGCTGGTTTGCGGGCTTTTCTGGCTGCGGGTGCGCGTCTCACTCTCGCGCGCTGAACGAAAAATCAAACGACTCGAACATCAGCTTGCGCCCGCAAACGACGTTCCCGTTACACCTGGCACGCCGTCCGTCAAGGAATAAGATTATATGCTGGAGTTGTTGTTTCTGCTTTTGCCCGTCGCGGCCGCTTATGGCTGGTACATGGGCCGCAGAAGTGCGCAACAAACTAAGCAGGATGAAGCAAACCGACTCTCGCGAGATTACGTCGCGGGGGTGAACTTTCTGCTGAGCAATCAACAAGATAAAGCGGTAGACCTGTTCCTCGATATGTTAAAAGAGGACACCGGCACCGTTGAGGCTCATCTCACCCTCGGGAACCTGTTCCGCTCGCGCGGTGAAGTCGATCGCGCCATTCGCATCCACCAGACGCTCATGGAAAGCGCGTCGCTCTCCTACGATCAACGCCTGCTGGCGGTGCAACAGCTGGGGCGTGACTACATGGCCGCCGGCATGTATGACCGCGCCGAAGACATGTTTAACCAACTGGTCGATGAAACCGAATTCCGCATCGGCGCACTGCAACAGCTGCTGCAAATTTACCAGGCGACCAGCGACTGGCAAAAAGCCATCGACGTTGCCGAAAGGCTGGTGAAACTCGGCAAAGAGAAGCAGCGCGGCGAAATCGCCCATTTCTATTGCGAGCTTGCACTGCAACAAATCGGCAATGAAGAGCTTGACCGGGCGATGGCGCTTCTGAAAAAAGGGGCGGCTGCCGATCGCAACAGCCCGCGCGTCTCCATCATGATGGGGCGCGTGCTGATGGCGAAAGGGGAATACGAGAAAGCCGTCGACAGCCTGTTGCGCGTTATCGATCAGGATAAAGAGCTGGTCAGCGAAACGCTGGAGATGCTGCAAACCTGCTATCTCCAGTTAGGCAAAGCAGACGAGTGGGCAGAGTTCCTACGCCGCTGTGTTGAAGAGAACAGCGGGGCCACGGCCGATTTGATGCTGGCCGACATCGTTG
Organism: uncultured Enterobacter sp.; assembly: GCA_963521185.1. Classification (GTDB taxonomy): domain Bacteria; phylum Pseudomonadota; class Gammaproteobacteria; order Enterobacterales; family Enterobacteriaceae; genus Enterobacter_D. Next base: position 676,271 of record CAUQTV010000001.1, read on the forward strand.
AGCAGCGTGAAGGACAGGATCCGGCGCAGCTGTACGTAACGCGCCAGCTCCAGCGCCATCCGACCATGCGCGTGTTCCACAAGCTGATGGACTACCATCTGCATGACGCCGAGGAAGGGCGCGCGAAAGAGAGCCTGATGGTGCTGCGCGACATGGTTGGCGAACAGATCCGCAGTAAACCGCGCTACCGTTGCAGCAAGTGTGGATTCACCGCTTACACCATGTACTGGCACTGTCCGTCCTGCCGTGCCTGGTCAACCGTCAAACCGATTCGGGGTCTCGACGGGCAGTAATTTAAAAAAAATCTCCACTTTAGTTACAACATCCTAATGCTTTTACGCCACTCCACCCGCAGCACCGTCGCGCCTTCGCCTCGCAGGGGAAAAATGGCTCCTGTCATTTTTGGCCTCCCACAGGTAGAATGCACGCCGTTTATTCTCATTGCGCCTGAGCGGGTGCCCATCATCAGGAAGGTCTGGTCATGACGTCTACTGCTTCATCCTCTTCTGCCGTTGTTACGCATTCACCCGTGGTTGTTGCCCTTGATTACGCCGAGTGCGACAAGGCACTGGCTTTTGTCGATCGCATCTCCCCGGCGGATTGTCGTCTGAAAGTGGGCAAAGAGATGTTTACGCGCTTCGGACCGCAGTTTGTTCGCGACCTGCATCAGCGCGGTTTCGATGTCTTTCTGGATTTAAAATTCCACGATATCCCGAACACTGCCGCTCATGCGGTGGCCGCTGCTGCGGATCTCGGTGTGTGGATGGTCAACGTGCATGCCTCAGGTGGCGCGCGCATGATGAGCGCTGCGCGTGAAGCGCTGGTGCCCTTTGGCAAAGATGCGCCGCTGTTGATCGCCGTGACCGTACTGACCAGCATGGACGCCAGCGACCTGCTGGATTTGGGCATCACCAGCACACCGGCGGAACACGCCGAACGTCTGGCGCGCCTTACCCAGCAATGTGGTCTGGACGGTGTGGTCTGTTCTGCTCAGGAAGCGGTACGCTTTAAGCAGGAATTCGGCCAGGCCTTTAAGCTTGTCACGCCGGGCATTCGTCCACAGGGCAGCGAGGTGGGCGATCAGCGCCGTATCATGACGCCAGAGCAGGCGCAGGCGGCGGGCGTTGACTACATGGTCATTGGCCGTCCGGTAACGCAGTCCGCCGATCCCGCGCAAACGTTAAAGGCGATAAACGCCGCTCTGGGCAAGGGGGAGTAATGCGCGATAACAACAGTCGTCTGGTGTACTCCACCGAATCAGGCCGCATTGACGAACCTAAACAGATCGTTGAGCGCCCGAAAGGTGACGGCATTGTGCGTATCCAGCGTCAGACCAGCGGCCGCAAAGGAAAGGGCGTTTGCCTGATTACGGGCATTGACGGCAGTGATGAGACGCTTAATGTGCTGGCAGCCGAACTGAAAAAGAAATGCGGCTGCGGGGGATCGGTGAAAGAGGGCGTGATTGAAATTCAGGGCGACAAACGCGACCTGCTTAAATCATTGCTGGAAGCAAAAGGCATGAAGGTGAAACTGGCGGGCGGATAATATATTCTGTAATCCAGTTCCACAAACCACTTCTGCAACTACACCTGCAAACTGTCAGGCCACGGAAATTACCGTGGCCATGTATATTTACTGCGTATGTCAGACCTGAACTTGAGTGTTATTTTTTATTTTTAACTGGTCACTAAGCCAGCCTATTATTTGCCCACCTGGTGTCCAATAATACCACCCACGGCTGCACCACCCAGCGTTCCTAATCCACTACCGTCGGTCAGCACTGCGCCACCAATTGCACCTGCACCGGCACCGATTGCGGTGTTACGATCGCGTTTAGACCAGTGAGAGCAGGCGCTCAGGGACATTGCCAGAGTAACGGCCAGCACGGCGGTTGCCATTTTTTTGCTTGATAACATCATAATTCTTTCTCCTGGATTATTGATTCACGGAAAGAAGTCATCATAAGTATAGTGCTCAAAAAGCAAACTTAAGTTATTTTCCGTAAATTATGGTGCGCAGGTGTTACTAACGTCACGCGTGTGATAGTTACGTCCTGTTATATCGCTCAACATAATTTTACGTGGTGGCAGAAAACCAGACAGGTAAATAGTCTTAATTGCAGCGTCGGAATATTCTCAGAGAGTGGGAATAGCCCGCCAGCGCGGGCTTTTCGGCTTATAGCGGGGCAGGACGTTTAACGATGTCAACGATTAAACCAGCCTCTTCGAGCTGCGCTTGCTGCGCAGGGCTGAGCTTTTCATCGGTGATCACCCGGTGGAACTGATTGATGGGGCCGAGGGTATAGGGATGCACCGCACCAAATTTCGAGCTGTCGGTCAGCACAATCGCTTCACAGCCTTTTTCCAGCACGGCGTTGACCACATCTGCGCGCATCATGTCGCGACCGGTAAAACCGGTGTCAGGCTGCCAGCCATCAATGCCGATAAAGGCTTTGCTGAAATGCACCTGCTGCACGTACTGGCGGGTCAGCGGCCCGACCATGCTTTCACTTTTCTTCTGATAAATGCCGCCGAGCAGGATCACCTCGCAGGCGGTGTCTTTTAGCAGATGCGCAATGTAGCCGCTGACGGTGATGATGGTGATGTCGTTAAGTTCCGCCAGCGCGCGCGCCAGCAGGGCGTTGCTGCTGCCATTTTCGATAAACACCGTTTCACCCGGATTGACCTGCGACGCGGCGAACCCGGCCAGTTCACGCTTAAGGGTAAAGTTGGTCATCATGCGGGTTTCAACGTCGTCGCTCTCCAGCGGGACCGCAAAACCGTGCGTGCGACGCAGGTAGCTTTGCTTCTCCAGCGTGTTCAGATCCTGACGGATGGTCACTTCTGACACGCCAGTGGTTTTCGCCAGATCGGCTACGCTCACGCGGCCCTTGTCGATCACCATTTGTAGAATGATTTGTTGTCGGGAATTCATAGCAACTCTTTATCTCGTCCTTAAATTTCCCATGGCGTTTTCGGCGCGCCCTGAGATTGCGCCTGTTCTGCGCTATCGAGGTTTAGCAATTCCGTTTTCAGAATTTCAAGGTTGTGGATAGCCCAGTGGTAATCACCTGCAACCAGAATGTCCAGCACGGTATCAATACGTCCTGCCAGTTGCTTCACATCGATGTCGGCCATGTCGTCACCCTGTTTTAAAAGTTAATAAATTCAATGATGCAGAAATTAGTGTAAAAAGAGAAGGGAAAAAACCAAATCTCAAAAAAGCATAACTAACGATTATATATTCTCGTACATCCATACTGTCCCGTTGGCTCCTGCATTAGTCTGATTCTGCGCGCAACGCGCTTTTTTTAATGAGGAAAAGACGATGACAGTTATCAACCATGCAACATGCAAATTGTTTACTGATACAGAGCGCTTTACCCAACTGGCGGGATATTACGAAGAGGAGCGACGCACGGTCTGGATGATGCTACGTGCGCAACCCCGTCCGTGCTTCAATCATGGGTTAATTGAAGAGATCATGAATATCTCCTGGCTGGTCAGGCAGGCGGGCTTCACGGTGGATTTCTGGGTAACCGGTTCACTGGTCCCCGGGATGTATAACGCCGGGGGCGATCTGAACTTCTTTGTTGACTGCATTCAGAACGGTCGGCGGGAAGCGTTGCGCGCCTATGCGCGTGCCTGTGTCGATTGTGTGCACGCGGCGTCTCGCGGTTTTGACACCGGCGCAATCAGCGTGGCGATGGTTGAAGGAAGCGCCCTCGGCGGCGGATTTGAAGCGGCACTGGCGCACCATTTCGTTCTCGCGCAGCGCGATGCCCGCATGGGGTTTCCGGAAATTGCGTTCAATCTGTTCCCCGGCATGGGGGGCTACTCGCTGGTCGCACGGCGTGCCGGCATGACGCTGGCCGAAGAGCTTATCTACAAAGGGGAATCGCACACCGCAGAGTGGTATGAGCCGAAAGGGCTGGTGGATGAACTGTTTGAACCCGGCCAGAGCTACGTGGCTGTGCGCACCTTCATCGACACGCTGCAACCGCGTCTGAATGGCGTCCGTGCCATGCTGCGCGCGCGTCAGCGGGTGATGCAGTTGCCACGCAGTGAAATGATGGATATCACCGAAGACTGGGTGGACGCGGCGTTCTGTCTGCAACCGAAAGACGTGGCCTACATGGAGCGGCTGGTGCAGTTGCAAAACCGGCATATCGCCGGTTTGAGCAAAGCCAGTTAACGCGCTTTACGCATCAGATAACGTTTATACCATCGCTCGAACGCGGCAGCGGGCATGGGTTTAGCGAATAAGAAACCTTGCCGTTCGTTGACGCCATTCTTCGTCAGAAAGGCGTCTTCTTTCGCGCTCTCCACCCCTTCGGCAATCACCTGCAAATTCAGCGCCTGCGCCACCGCCACGATTGCGCGTACCAACGACTGCGACACCGACTGTTTGTGAATATCCCGCACAAACGACTGATCGAGCTTGATGGCGTCGATCGGGAAACGCGCCAGCTGCGACAGCGACGAATACCCGGTACCGAAGTCATCAAGATGTACCTGCGCACCCAGCGCGCTAAATTGCTGAATGACAGAGAGCGCCAGCTCTTCGTTTTCAATCAGGCAGCTTTCCGTCAGCTCGACGTCAATCGGGCAGTATTCAAAATTGAGATCCTTGAGCGCCTGCTTCAAATCACTAAAAATCGTCTGATCCGCGAGTTGCCTCGCAGAGACGTTCACCGCCACGCGCAGGTTAATGCCTTTGTCGCGCCATTTCGCCACCTGCTGTACCACATCGAGCATCACCCAACGCCCGAGCGGCACGATCAGGCCGGACTCTTCGGCATAGGAGATAAACTCCAGCGGCGCGATCAATCCACGCTCAGGTGATTGCCAGCGCACCAGTGCTTCGAGGCTACGTACTTCGCCGCGCCAGGTCATTTTCGGCTGGTAATAGATCAGCAGTTGGTCACGTTCCAGCGCTTTACGCAGGTTGGTATCAAGCCATAAATACTCAAACACCCGCTGATTCATCTCCGGGGAGAAGACGCAGAACTTGCCGCGTCCGCTCTCTTTTGCGGTGTACATGGCGGTATCCGCATTACGGATCACGCTCTCGCGATCGTTACCGTGTTGCGGCGCAAGCGAGATGCCCAGAGAACAGCCGGTATAGACCTCAATCAGTCCAATGCGAAAGGGCTGACGCAGGCGGGTGAGGATACGCGATGCCATCGCCTCCAGCGTGCTCTGAGAGGTGTCGGTGGCGAGCACGATAAATTCATCGCCGCCGAGACGCGCAAGCACCTGGCCCTCTTCCAGACAGCTTAAAATCGCCAGTGAGACGGACTGTAATAGCTGGTCGCCAAACATATGACCGTAAGCGTCGTTAACCTTCTTAAAATTGTCTAAATCAAGATAGACAATGCCTACCTGGGTTTCGCCGCGTTCAGCAATCGCGTCGCTTATCAGTTCATGAATCGCATTTCGGTTCGGTAAGCCGGTAACGGTGTCGGTATTCGCCAGCACGCGCAGACGCTCCTGCGCCCGACGCTCTTCGGTAATATCGGTGCCGGAACAAATTAAAAATATTTCATTTTTACCGCTGCCGCTGTGCACGAATTTATTGCGGAATAAAAAAAGTCGCTGGCCTTTGCGGGTTTTAATCCAGCGCTCAACTTCATAAGAGCTGCCGTTACGGAAGAATTCATTAATATTACGTTTCGACGCGGCGGCTTCACTGCGACTCATAAATAATTTGAAGACGTTCTGGCCGATGACTTCCTGCTCCCGCAGACCGGTATATTCTTCGCAGAGTCGGTTAAAGCGTTGAATGCTGCCGTGCCGGTCAAGAATAACAATCACCGAGTTGGCTTCCGAAACGACCTGTTCAGCAAACGACAATCCCTGCACCAGATCCCGGGCCACGGAAGAGGTGTCATGCCAGGCCGACGCCGTGCCAGCCCACTCTTTTTTACTGATTTTACGGCCCACCAGATGCACCGGGACGTCGGTGCCAAAGAGCGAAAGCGTCATGGTGATGCTGGAGGTGATCACCGTCATGTCACGAATGCGGTTCGCCAGTTCATCACCGAGGGCTATCACCTGGCTGGTCTCGGATGTTTCGCTGGTGGCAAGGTGAAGCGCATTGCTGTCAGCGGTCAATCGCCAGAAGGGGCTGTGCGTCCCCAGATAACGAAACAGCAGGTTGTGCTCCAAATCGTCTTTCATGCTTTCTCCCATCCCCACCCTTCGCGCAACGGCACAGGGTCAAACGTCAGGTTATCCGCACTGTTATAAGGGGTAAACAGGGCTGAACATGTTGTTTTTACTTGCGTTGTTATAGTAAAACGACTCCCGCTTAAAAGCATAGCGAAGGTTTAAAAAATAACGCATGCGAAAAGGCGTGCGCAAATGCACATTTTTTAGTGTGGTCGTTTTTAAACGTTTGTGGGGAATTGAACCGAAAAAATGCGCGTGGAATCGCTCACAGCGGAAGGAATTTTCGGCCTCTCCACAATGGAGAAGCCGAAATAAAGCAATTACGCCAGCGGACGGGCGATAATACTGCGGGTTTCCATGCGAACTTCGGCGATGTTTACGTCGATGACGTCTGTCACTTTATAAACGGTTTCACCTTTAATTTGCACGCTACCGTTTTCCTGGCTGCACACCAGTTCATCGCGAACGGAATGCAGGAACGGGGCGGGAATAAACGCCACCGCGCCGTTGTCGACCAGGCGAACACGCATACCGCCACGGCTGATATCAATGATCTCAGCGGCAAAACGGGTATCGGTACCGGCTTTATCTTTCAGGAAGCGGGCGTATAACCAGTCGCCGACATCGCGCTCCGCCATCCGGTTAAGACGACGACGCTCCGCCATTTGCAGCGTGATTTCATCAGCCGGGCGCGTAGCGCTCTCGTTCTTGATGATGGCTTTCAGCAGGCGGTGGTTGATCATGTCGCCGTACTTACGGATCGGCGAAGTCCAGGTGGCATACGCCTCCAGACCTAAACCAAAATGCGGACCCGGTTCGGTGCTGATTTCAGCATAGGACTGGAAGCGGCGAATGCGGCTGTCGAGGAAGCCCGACGGCTGTGCATCCAGTTCGCGACGCAGTTTGCAGAAGCCGTTCAGCGTCAGCACTTCCTGCGCATCCACGTGCATGCCGTGCGTTTTCAGCAGGGCGGCCAGCGCTTCACCGTTGGCCGGATCGAAACCTAAGTGGATGTTATAGATGCCGAAACCGAGTTTATCGCGCAGCACGCGAGCCGCACAGATGTTGGCGGAGATCATCGACTCTTCAACGATACGGTTAGCGATACGACGCGGCTCAGCCACGATATCCAGCACTTCGCCTTTTTCGCCGAGGACGAAACGGTAGTCCGGGCGGTCTTTGAACACCAGCGCATGCGTGGTGCGCCATTCACTGCGGCTCAGGCAGACGCGTTGCAGCAGACGGATTTGTGCGGCAATCGCCTCGTTCGGTGGCGTCCAGCCCGCTTTACCTTCCAGCCAGTCAGAGACGTCGTCGTAGGCCAGTTTGGCTTTCGAGATGATGGTGGCGGCGAAGAATTCAATGTCGTCTTCAATGGTGCCGTCCTGACTGATAGTCATGCGGCAGGCGAGGACAGGGCGCACCGCTTGCGGACGCAGCGAACACAGATCGTCTGACAGCTCACGCGGCAGCATCGGGATGTTGAAGCCCGGCAGGTAGTTGGTGAACGAGCGAACTTTGGCGATATTGTCGAGCTTGCTGTCCTGGGCAATCCAGGCGGTCGGATCGGCAATGGCGACGGTCAGTTGCAGCTTGCCGTCGGCCCGCTCTTCAACGAACAGCGCATCGTCCATATCTTCGGTGCTGGCGCTGTCGATGGTGACAAAGTCCAGCGCGGTCAAATCCACGCGCGTCAGACCTTCGTCCAGCATCTCCGTCGCCACGCCGTTCGGCGCTTCTTTCTCAAGGTTGTGACGGGCAAGGGTCACCCACCACGGCACGAAATGATCGTCGCCGAAGGTAATGAACTGGGTCAGCTCAGCATAAAAACCGCGATCGCCTTTCAGCGGATGACGGCGCATCTCGGCCACGGCCCAGTCGCCCTCTTTAAAGGCGTGTTCCACACCGCGCGCTTCGCGGCAGGGAATGGCATCTTTTAGCAGCGGATGGTCGGGCACGATGGACAGGCGATCGTCCTTCTTGTGCACTTTACCCACGAAACGCGTCAGGAACGGCTCAACCAGTTCTTCCGGCTCTGCGGATTCACGATCTTTTTCGCTGTGGATCACGGCAATAATACGATCGCCATGCATCACTTTTTTCATCTGCGGCGGCGGGATGAAGTAGCTTTTTTGCGCATCGACTTCGAGGAAACCAAAGCCTTTTTCCGTGGCTTTGACGACACCTTCCGCGCGCGGCGTCTTAGAGTGCAGTTGCTGTTTAAGCTGTGCAAGCAGCGGGTTGTCCTGGAACATAATTTTGTATTTTCGTGGCCAAAAGAGCGGCTGACAGTTTTACGCGAATCTGGGTGTTGCAGCAAGCGCTGTTTCTCGTCAGACGACCTCGCCGAGCGCGATTTTCAGACGATTCAACCACCCGCACAAGCCGCTCCAGGCCAGAAGGCTCACCGCCTGCTGCACGGAAAGTCCCTGCTCAGTAAGCGGATTAAATTGTGCTGCGCTAAAACGGTCAGCGGCACGGGTCAAAAGCTGCACCGCCTGGATAACCGCGCGGGCTTGTAAATCCTGCTGGCTCCAGGCATCTAATGCCTGCTCGCCCAGGCGTAGCGCCTTTACATGCTCTGCATCGGGCGCAGGCGTAAGTTGTTCATAAAAACAGTGCGCGCTGCCGTTAATGCGCGCCGTTAGCAGGGCAACGCTTTGTGTCAGTGCCGGGGCGAGCGAGGCACTCAGTTCGCTGCTCAACACTGCGCCCAGCGCATTGAGGAGTTGATGCTCATGGGCCAGCGTCGGTGCCAGCACGCGCAGTTCCGGCAGCGGCTGCCAGCGGGCCAGCGCCTCCATTTGCGCGGCGGTGGCATTGCGCAGTTCAACCGGCGCGAGTGCGGCATTCCAGTGCTTTTCTTGCGGCGTGAACAGCGCGGCAGGGGCATCGCGCTGCATCTCCATGCCGGGCAACCAGCGCACCGGCTGGCAGAGCATCGCCTGAAAGGTGGCCACCACGCGGGCCTGAAAGCCAATGAAGCCAATAATTTGATTGATGAGAATGATGTCGTACGGGGTCAGCCCCACGTCTTCAAGCTGTTGACGGGCACGGCCATCGATCACTTCCGGCGAACTGGCAAGCTGGCGGGCATACTGAGTGATTTGCGCCAGGCGGTGATTGCTCTCGCGGGAGGAGTCCGGGCCTGCCAGCGGGGCCAGCCGGGCGGCATAGTGATTGCACAAACGCTGCACGCCGTAAACCTGTGCCACCGTCAGCGCGGTGCTCAGGCGATCGTAAGCGTTAAAGGTGCGCAGGCGACTGACGGTCACATGTTGCGGAAATAAACGCTCACAGAGCGTGCGAGCCGGGATTAACCACGACTGACACGCTGTTAACATCTCTTCGCTTACCCGCAGGTCGAGCAGAAAACGGTCGGGGACAACGGCGGCTTCGGGAACTAACGGTAGCGCTTGTGTCTGGCTGGTACTCGACTGGGTCTCATGATACCAGTGGCCTTTGCCGGAAAAACGGCGTTGTTCCATGGGCTTTCCTTGATCTGAAAGTGGCGACCCGGAGACAACGTCAGGGTACGCCGGATCTTTTTCGCAGCATTATCCTGGCGCAAGCGGGAGAGGGGTTGAAATATTGTTGAGTGATAATAAATATCAGAAAGGCATAACGAAATGCGCCCCTTCCGGGAAGAAGGGGCGGCAGGGGATTATTTCAGTTCGAGTTCGTTCATTGCGGCGATGTTGAAACCACCGTCAACGTGAACCACTTCACCTGAGATACCGCCAGAGAGGTTGGAGCACAGGAACGCCGCGGTGTTACCCACGTCTTCAATGGTCACGGTACGACGGATCGGGGTGACCGCTTCGCAATGTGCCAGCATTTTGCGGAAGTCTTTAATGCCAGACGCCGCCAGCGTGCGGATAGGACCGGCAGAGATGGCGTTCACACGCACACCTTCAGGACCCATGGCATTCGCCATGTAACGCACGTTTGCTTCCAGCGAGGCTTTCGCCAGACCCATCACGTTGTAGTTCGGGATCGCGCGCTCAGCGCCGAGGTAGGAGAGCGTCAGCAGCGCAGAGTCCGGATTCAGCATAGCGCGGCAGGCTTTTGCCAGCGCCACGAAGCTGTAGGCGCTGATGTCGTGGGCAATTTTAAAGCCTTCACGGGTTACGACGTCAACGTAGTCGCCGTCCAGCTGATCGCCCGGTGCGAAACCGATGGAGTGAACGAAACCGTCGAATTTCGGCCAGCTTTTCGCCAGTTCGGTAAACAGCGCGTCGATGCTCTCATCTTCAGCCACATCGCACGGCAGTACGATGGTAGAACCCAGTTCAGCAGCGAAACCTTCCACACGGCCTTTCAGCTTATCGTTCTGGTAGGTGAAGGCCAGTTCAGCGCCTTCGCGATGCATTGCCTGTGCGATACCGTAGGCGATGGAGAGTTTACTGGCGACGCCAGTGATCAGAACGCGTTTACCGGTAAGAAAACCCATAGCTTTGAATCCTTATAGTTTTTGCTCATTTTATGCATTAATAATCATCATGTTACGATTATTAAGTCACAATTATTCAACACTAAATTGAAATTATATCTTATTCACGACCTGTTCTGTCACGTTATTTTTCCCCAGACCGTGTCAGGTGGCGATCGCCTCGCCGCAGGTCGGAACAGACGTGATGCGAAAATCAGCGATCTTTTCGCCACGCGTCCGCCGTCAGGGCTTCGCCGAAGTGTCCGGCGATTAAGCGACGCGTCAGGTCGTGCAGCGGTGCCGCCAGCACTTCAGCGGTGCTGCCGCGCTCGACGACTTCACCCTGATGCATGACCAGCACCTGATCGCTAATGTGCTTCATCATGCCCAAATGCTGAGTCACGTAAATGTAAGAAATGCCTTGTTTTTCCTGTAGCTCAAGCATCAGGTTGATCAGCTGCGAGCGCATAGACATGTCCAGCGACGCCAGCGCTTCATCGGCAATAATCACCTTCGGACGCAGGATCAGCGCACGCGCCAGGCCCAGACGCTGTTTCTGCCCTGGGGCCAGCATATGCGGGTAGTAGCTGACGTGATCCGGCAGCAGCCCCACCATGCGCAACGTTTCGACGATCTGCTTACGCCGGGCCTGCGGCGGCAGATCGGTATTCAGGCGCAGCGGAAAATCGAGGATCTGCGAGATGCGCTGACGCGGGTTCAGCGAGGTCGAGGGATCCTGGAAAATCATGCGGATGCGCTGGCTGCGAAACGAGTAGTCGCCAAAATGCAGCGGCGTGTCATCAATCAGTAGCTCGCCGGTGGTCGGCTCTACCATCCCCGCCAGCATTTTCGCCAGCGTGGATTTCCCCGAACCGTTTTCACCGATGATCGCCAGCGTCTGTTTTTCCCGCAGCGTAAAGCTCAGCGGTTTAACCGCGTCCACCGTCTGGCGGTGAAACCAGCCGGTGCGGTAACGGAAGGTTTTACTCAGGTTGCGGACTTCAAGCAGAGTTTCGACCATCTTATTCGCGCTCCATATTCAACGGGAAATGACAGGCGTAAAGATGATTTTTAGCACCCGTTAAACGCGGTGTTTCAATACATTTACGTTGTGCGTAAGGGCAGCGCGGCCCCAGTCGGCAACCGATGGGCAGTTGCTCAAGCAGCGGAATGGCCCCCGGCATGGTGTTCAGGCGGCTTTTATGCGGCATGGCGCTGCCAAAATCCGGAATAGCGCGGATCAGCGCCTGAGTATACGGATGGTGCGGGGTGCTCACCAGATCCTCGCTCAGCGCCGTTTCCACCGTCTGACCGCAGTACATCACGTTAATACGATCGGCCCATTTACTGAGCATTTGCAGGTCGTGGCTGATCAGCATAATGGTGGTGTTGTTGTTTTGATTGAGTCGGGTCAGCAGACGGAAAATCTGCGCCTGGGTGGTCGGCTCCATCGAGTTGGTGGGTTCGTCGGCAATCAGCAGACGCGGCTGATTTGCCAGGGCGATGGCAATCATCACTTTCTGGCACTCGCCGTCGGTCAGCTCATAGGGGAAGCTGCGCATCGCATCCTTGTGATCTTTAATCCCAACCCGGTGCAGCAGTTCAATGGCGCGGCGTTTGCGCCAGCCGACACGCTGCCACCAGCGGCCTTTGTAGGTCCAGCCAGGGATGTTTTGCATCAGCTGCTTGCCCACGCGCTCGGAGGGATCAAGACACGACTGCGGCTCCTGAAAGATCATCGACACGTTATGACCCAGCAGCTTACGGCGTTCGCGTGCAGAGAGGCGCATCAGATCGATATCGTCAAAGCGCATGCGGTCAGCGGTGACGCGCCAGTTATCTTTCGTCACACCGCAAATGGCTTTGGCAATCAGGCTCTTACCGGATCCGGACTCGCCCACCAGCCCGCGAATTTCGCCTTCCGCAAGCGTAATGCTCACCCGGTCAACGGCCTTCACCCAGCCTTCGCCAATTTTGACTTCGATGGTCAAGTTGCGAATATCAAGTAACGGCATTATTCCACCCCCGCAATGACTGCGCGGCGAATACCGTCGCCTAACAGGTTAACCAGCAGCACGCTCAGCATAATCGACGCGCCCGGCAGCATCACCGTCCAGGGCGCGACATAAATCAGCTCCAGCGCATCCCCGAGCATCGCGCCCCATTCCGGGGAGGGAAGCTGTGCGCCAAGATCGAGAAAACCGAGCGCAGCGATATCCAGAATGGCCATCGACAGTGCGCGCGTGACTTCCGTCACCAGGCCCGAGGTCATGTTCGGCAGCACGGCAAACCACAAAATATTCAGGGTGGACGCGCCATCCAGACGCGCAGCCACCACGTACTCTTTCTCCAGCTCGTCGTGAACCATGCTATAGACGGAGCGCACCATGCGCGGCAGCAGCGCCAGCCACACGGCGAACATCGCGTGAACAAGATGCGGCCCGGAAAACGCCACCACGATGATCGCCAGCAGCAGCGACGGAATAGACAGCAGCGTATCGAGAATATGGTTGAGCACCGCCGAACGTAAGCCGTGCGTGGCACCCGCAAACACGCCGAGCACCAGACCACACAGCGTGGCGGCGAGGGTGACCACAAAGGCACCGCCCACCGTGGGGGCCGCGCCGCTTAACAGACGGCTGAGTACATCGCGGCCCAGATCGTCGGTGCCCAGGAAGAATGACACCTCGCCGTAGCGTGACCAGGAGGGAGGCAACAGCTGATAGCCCAGGAACTGCTGATCGATGCCGTAGGGCGCAAACCAGGCACCAAAGACGCACAGCAGCGTCAGCGCCGCGCAGCCGTACAGACCGATCATCGCGGGGGTGTCACCGTAGAATTTGCGCCACACCGTGCGCAGCGCGCCGGGAGCGCTCTTTTCGCTATAAACGTTATCGGAGGGCATACCATTCCTTATGTTTCAAAGGGTTCGCCAGTGCGCCCAAAATGTCGGAAATGACGTTAACAATAATCACCAGCGCGCCAATCACCATTACGCCTGCGGAAATGGCCGCGTAGTCCTGTTGGCGAATGGCGTTGATCATCCAGCGTCCCAGGCCCGGCCAGCTAAACACCATTTCGGTGATCATCGCCAGCGTCAGCATGGTCGAAAACTGTAAGCCCAGACGCGGGATCACCGGCGGCAGGGCATTGTGCAGCACGTGGCGACGTAAAATGGTCAGCCGCGACAGCCCGCGCGTGGCGGCCGCTTTGATGTAGTTCTGGTCAAACACCTCAATGGTACTGATGCGCATCAGGCGGACCACTTCAGTGGTCGGTGCCACGGCCAGCGTCAGCACCGGCAGCACCATGTGGCGCAGGGCGCTGACGATCATTTCGTGTCGCCACGGGGAATCGGACAGCCAGGCGTCGATGAGGGCAAAACCGGTCACGGTTTTTACCTCATACAGCAGATCGAAACGCCCGGAAACCGGCAGCCAGCCGAGCGTCAGCGAGAAGAACAGCGTCAGCAGCAGCGCCAGCCAGAAGATGGGGATGGAAAAACCGAGCAGCGCCAGCGCGCTAATGAATTTGTCCTGCCATTTATTGCGCGTGATCCCCGCCAGCATGCCCACCGGAATACCCACCACCAGCGCGAAACCAAAGGCGAGAATGCACAGTTCCATCGTGGCCGGGAACACCTCTTTGAGCTGCTCGGAAATCAGCTGCCCGTTAATGCTGGAGACGCCAAAATCCCAGTGCAGCACGCCGGTAAACCAGAACGACCAGGCGTTCCACAGCGACGCGCCCTGCAACGGCGCGTGTGGCGTGAAATAGCTCAGGCTAAAGCCGACAAAGGTCAGCAAAAACAGCGTAACCAGCAGCAGAAGAATGCGCCGTAAGGTAAAGATAATCATGGCTGCTTCACCTCTTTGATCTCTTTTTCACGCGACACCCCCGCAAACGAGGCGTTGCCGAACGGGCTGAGCACCAGCCCTTTAATGTCGTAGCGATAGGCCTGTAACCGCAGCGAGGAGGCCAGCGGCAGCACCGGCAGTTCGCGGGCGAGAATGTTTTGCGCTTCGTCGTATGCATCAATGCGCGAGGCCAGCTGTTGTGACAGCAGCGCTTTTTGCAGCACGCCATCGAACTCACGATTGCACCAGTGCGCGAAATTGGTTTGCGAATCAATCGCCGCGCAGCTTAGCAGCGGGCGGAAGAAGCTGTCGGGATCGTTACTGTCCGTTGACCAGCCGGAGAGCGTAATGTCGTGGTTCATGTCCATTAAGCGCGCTTCCTGGAAACGCCCCTCAACCGGCACGATGATCACGTTGACGCCCACCTGCGCCATGTCCGCCTGGATAAGCTCGGCGGTTTTCAGCGGGCTGGGGTTCCACGCCTGCGAAGTGGTCGGCACCCACAGACGCAGGGTCATGTTTTCCTGGCCCAGCGCTTTTAGCTGCTTACGGGCTTCGTCGGGATTGTATTCGGTGATCTTCGCTTCGCTGTCATAGGCCCAGGAGGCACGCGGCAGAATCGACGCCGCCGTTTCCGCCGTGCCGTAATAGATGGACTGCATCAGGCGCTGATTATTAATGGCCAGCGCCAGCGCGTGACGAACCTTGGGGTTATTTAGCGGTGGCTTGTTGGTGTTAAACGCCAGATAAGCGATATTCATGCCGGGACGCAGCGTCAGTCGCAGACGCGGATCGTCGCGCAAAATAGTGAGCTGACTGGCGGCGGGCCAGGCCAGCACGTCGCATTCGCCGGTCAACAGCTTAGACAATCGCCCGGTGCCACCGGATCCTAAATCCACCACCACCTGCGGCATCAGCGGCGTGCCGCGCCAGAAACCGGCGTGGCGCTGCAAACGAATATACTGCCCGGCACGGTATTCGCTTAACTGGAACGGGCCGGTACCCACCGGCTGACGATCGAGTTGCTCCTGGCGATCGCGCTGGGCCAGTTTCCCCGCGTATTCAGCCGACATCACCGAGGCGTAATGGGTGGCGAGGTGCCACAGGAAGGAGGCGTCGGGGTGCTTAAGCCGGAACTCCACCGTGCGGCTGTCGATCTTGCGCACGCTGTCGACGGTGTCGGCAAATTGCAGGCTGTCGAAATAGGGGAACGCCGGACCGTTGACGTTATGCCAGGGGTGATGACGGTCGAAAATGCGCTGGAACGTGAAGATCACATCGTCGGCATTGAGTTTGCGCGTGGGGGTAAACCACGGCGTTTTTTGGAATGACACGTCGTTACGCAGGCGGAAGCGGTAGGTCGCGCCGTTGTCGAGCACTTCCCAGCTCTCCGCCAGCTCCGGTGCCAGGCGATAGGTATAGGGATCGACGTCGAGCAGGCGATCATAAAGCTGCGCGGCCAGCGTATCGACAATCAGGCCGCTGCTGGCTTTTTGCGGGTTAAAGGTGTTGACCTGGCCGTTGACACAATAGACAAATCCACTGTCACGAATATCGGCCGTGTCGGGTAGCACAGGCGCGGCCTGTGCCAGACCGCTAAACAGGCCGGCTGTCATCAACAGAGTCGAGAAAATTAGGCGCATAATTTCTTTGGTTTTAAGACTGATCTGCAAAGTGTATCGCACTTAGGACGGCTGCGTAAAAATGTCTGCGGATAAGTGGCTTAAAAGTCATCAATCAGGCGATATTCGCGTGCGAATCACGCTAATGGCCACGGCAAGCAGCGTCGCAGCGAGGGCAACCCACAGGGCGAGACGCACGGCCAGCGCTTCCTGAAGAGCGGATTGCGCGAAAAGTGAGAGGATCACACCCACACACGCCGCGCCCAGGCACTGCCCAAACGTACGCATAATCGCTAATACACCCGAGGCATAGCTGCTGTTCTCCCGAGAGACATTTGCCAGCATTTCGCGATTGTTGGGGCTTTGAAAACAGCCAAAACCCAGACCACACACCAGACTGCGCAGCCCGATATCCCACATCGGTGCGTGTTCGGGCAGTATAGCGAGAAGCGCCAGACCAACGGCGAACACACACAGGCCAACCGTGGCGATGAGCGTTGACGGATAGCGGTCGGCGAGGCGTCCGGCGTGCGGGGCGGCGAACATAATGCCCAGCGGCCACGGCGTGAACAGCAGCGCCGAGACAAGCGCGCTGTAGCCATACACGCTCTGAAAGAGAAACGGCAGCGCGATAAAGGTCATGCCCTGGCTGACAAACGACGCCAGCGAGGTCAGGGCGGCCAACGAAAAGCGGGCAGAGTTGAACATCGACAGCGGCAGCAGGGGATTTGGCGCACGTCGTTGACGCCAGACAAAGGCCGCACCGGATACCAGAGCGACCATGCCATACAGGCTCCCGCTCATCAGTGGATGTTGATTGCCGCCATGGTGGGAAAACGCGCTGGCGGCCATGATCAATGCGCCGGGTAGCAGTGCTGATAGCACCGCGCCTGGCACATCAAAAGGGTCACGCGTACGCGAGGGGTGGGTGGGGATCACGCGCAGGGTGAGCGCCAGTGCCAGCAGGCCCAATGGAATATTGATGGCAAATAACCATTGCCAACTGAGTGTCGCCAGCAGCGTGCCACCCAGCACAGGCGCAATGGCGGTGCTGGCGGCAATCAGCAGGGCATTCAGTCCGAGAATACGCCCGAGCAGTCGATTCGGGAACACGGCGCGCAAGATTGCCGGGGCGATGCTGAGCGTTGCGGCACCGCCAATTCCCTGCACACAGCGCCAGAAGGTCAGTGTGCTGAGCGAGGTGGAGAGCGTACAACCGAGTGAGGCGAGAGTAAACAGAGTCAAGCCGAAGGCAAAAATCGTGCGAAAACCCATGCGACTGGCGAGCGCCGCAAAGATCGCCAGCGTCATGGCCGTCGCTAATAAATAACCGTTTGCCACCCACACCGCTGACGTGGCGCTGACATCCAGTGAGCGGGCCACTTGCGGCAGGGCAATATTCACCATCGCGCCGTCCAGCACCGCCATGGTGGTGGAGGTCATCACGGCGGCTAACGCCCAACCGCGCTCGCGGCCCTGGAGACCCTCATCGCCGGGTCTGTCTGAGAAAAGTTCCATTAACCTAACCTGTGCGTAAAAGCGTGTAGAAGATAGTCAGGCACTATAGAGCGGCGTAAGATATGGCGGAAGACGCAGCATTTGCAGTTATAACCTGCATATAACGCCTTATCTCACGTTTGCCGAGGATACATCGCCGATGACGGATCCCGATTTAAACTTGCTGATCGCACTGGATGCGCTGTTGGCGGAAGGCAGCGTTGCGGGCGCGGCGCGACGTCTGCGGTTAAGCGCCTCAGCTATGAGCCGTACCTTAAGCCGCTTGCGTACTGTCACCGGCGATCCCCTGTTGGTCCGTGCCGGGCGCACGATGGTGCTGACGCCTTACGCGCAGGCCATTCGTGAACGTACTCAGCAAACGGTGTTTGAGGCGCTGGCGGTGCTGCGTCCGGCAGCATCGGCGCTGGATCTGGCTACCCTTACGCAGACGTTTACGCTGCGGGCCAACGACGGCTTTGTTGAAGCTTTCGGCCCGGTGCTGATTGTCGCCGCCGCGAAACAGGCCCCGCACGTGCGTTTACGCTTTGCGCCGAAATCAGAAAAAAGCGTCAGGCCGCTGCGCGAAGGGCTGGTGGATCTTGAGATTGGCGTACTCGGTGACATGGGGCCGGAAATCCGCATCCAGACATTATTTCGCGATCGCTTTGTGGGCGTGGTCCGTGCTGGACATCCGCTGGCTGCGCTGTCCAGGGTAAGCGTCGATGAGTATATCGCCTGCGGACACGTGGTGGCCTCCCGGCGAGGTGAGCATGCCGGGCCGGTAGACGATGCGCTTGCCGCGTTGGGCCTGACGCGCACTGTCGCTGCTGTCGTTCCCGGATTCCCGGCGGCACTGGCGGTGGCGCAGGCGTCCGATCTCGTCGCACTGGTGCCGGCGTCGTTTCTTATTCACCACGGGGGTTCAGCGCTGCACGCCTTTGAACTGCCAGTGAAAACGCCCGCTATTACCATTTCGCAAATGTGGCACCCGCGGCTGGAGGCGTCCCCTCCGCACCGCTGGTTGCGACACTTTGTGCTTGAGGTTTGCCGCCAGCAGCAACAATGATTGGCGGCCTGGGCACATTGGCTTACTATGGCGATCTTAACGTCATTAGCATAAGGACCGCCGGAAATGGCCATTATTCCTAAGAACTACGCCCGCCTGGAAGTGGATTACCGCGAGCGCGCGCTGAAAATTTACCCGTGGGTGTGCGGGCGCTGCTCCCGCGAGTTTGTCTATTCGAATCTGCGTGAGCTGACCGTTCACCATATCGATCACGATCACACCAATAACCCGCCAGATGGCAGTAACTGGGAGCTATTGTGCCTGTTTTGCCATGATAACGAGCACTCGAAATACACCGAAGCCGACCAGTACGGCACCTCGGTTATCGCCGGTGAAGACGCGCAAAAAGATGTTGGCGAAGCGACCTATAATCCGTTCGCCAACCTCAAATCAATGTTAAATAAAAAATAACGTTTAAAGCGCATGTTTTTTTAACAGCGCCCGTAGCTGGTGATAGGTCAGGCCTAAAAGCGCTGCCGCGCGTTTTTGATTAAATTTCGCCTGGTTCAGACTGGCTTCCAGCAGCGCTTTTTCCTGTGCGTGCTGGAACGGGCGCAAATCAAGCGGCAGGGCGGGGAGCGCCGATGCCTGTGCGGACTCAACGGGTGCTGGCGACGAGCGGTGAAAAGGATCGATCACAATCTCGTTAAGCGGTATCTCGCTGCTGCCGTGGCGATAGACCGAGCGCTCAACCACGTTTTTAAGCTCGCGAATATTCCCCGGCCAGCGGTAGCCCAGCAGCGATTCACGGGCGTTTTCAGTAAAGCCCGGAAACAGCGGCATCCCCAGCTCGCGACACATCTGAATGGCGAAATGGTCCGCCATCAACATAATGTCGCTGCGACGCTCGCGCAGCGGCGGCAGTTGCACCACGTCAAACGCCAGCCGATCGAGAAGATCCGCGCGAAAGGTGCCTTCGCGCACCATCTCCGGCAAATCGGCGTTGGTGGCGCAGACCAGCCGCACATTCACCTGTAGCGGCTGGCTGCCGCCAACGCGTTCAAGCTCCCCGTACTCAATCACCCGCAGCAGTTTCTCCTGCACCAGCATCGGGGCCGTGGCCAGCTCGTCTAAAAACAGCGTCCCGCCGTCGGCGCGTTCAAAGCGCCCCGGATGGCGTTTTTGCGCGCCGGTAAACGCGCCAGCCTCATGACCGAACAGTTCGGTATCGAGCAGGTTTTCATTGAGCGCTGCGCAGTTGAGGGAAATAAAGGGTCCGTCCCACCGTGACGATAAAAAGTGCAGACGGTTGGCAATCAGCTCTTTACCGGTACCGCGCTCGCCCACGATCAGCACCGGTTTGTCCAGCGGTGCCAGCCGCGAAACCTGCTCAAGCACCTCGATGAAACTGTTCGCTTCGCCTAGAAGATTGTCTTTATATTCTGCCATGATGAAATTCACCACTCGTTGGTGTGTTTCACCACTTTAGCCTAATTGTGCGCGGCGGTAAAATTAATCATTCTCAACGTTTTCAGATAGATAAAAAGTTGGCACGCCAATTGTATTATCGTCTCAGCAGGGCATGGCCCGATAACAGAAAAGTTGAGGACTGAATTATGGGTATTTTTTCTCGTTTTGCCGACATCGTGAACGCCAACATCAACTCCCTGCTGGAGAAAGCAGAAGATCCGCAAAAGCTGGTTCGTCTGATGATCCAGGAGATGGAAGACACGCTGGTGGAAGTGCGCTCCACCTCGGCCCGTGCGCTGGCGGAAAAGAAACAGCTCTCCCGCCGCATTGAGCAGGCCACCGCCCAGCAGAGCGAATGGCAGGAGAAAGCCGAGCTGGCGCTGCGTAAAGACAAAGACGATCTGGCACGCGCTGCGCTGATCGAAAAACAGAAGCTGACCGACATTATCGGCACGCTTGAGCATGAAATTACGCTGGTGGATGACACCCTGGCCCGCATGAAAACCGAGATTGCCGAGCTGGAAAACAAGCTCAGCGAAACCCGCGCGCGTCAGCAGGCATTAACGCTGCGTCACCAGGCGGCCAGCTCGTCCCGCGATGTCCGTCGCCAGTTGGACAGCGGTAAACTGGATGAAGCGATGGCGCGTTTTGAGTCGTTCGAACGCCGTATCGATCACATGGAAGCGGAAGCCGAAAGCCAGAGCTTTGGCAAGAAAAAGACGCTGGACCAGGAGTTTGCCGAGCTGCAAGCCGACGACGCCATCAGCGAGCAAATTGCCCAGTTAAAAGCCAAAATGAAGCAGGATGAGCAGCACTAATAACAACCAATAATAATGGCAGGCGGCATCCGAACGTGCCGCCTCATCACCTGTAAGGAGTACACATGAGCGCGCTATTTCTGGCTATTCCCCTGACGCTGTTTGTTCTGTTTGTGCTGCCCATCTGGCTGTGGCTGCACTACAACAACCGCGCTTCTCGCAGCGAACTGTCCCAAAGCGAGCAGCAGCGGCTGATGCAGCTTAACGATGACGCGGCCCGCATGCGTGAGCGGATCCAGGCGCTGGAAGCGATCCTGGATGCAGAACACCCGAACTGGAGAGAACGCTAATGGCAGGTTTGAATTTAAATAAAACACTCTGGCGTATTCCGCAGCAGGGCATGGTGAAAGGCGTCTGTGCCGGTGTCGCTCACTATTTCGATGTGCCGGTTAAACTGGTGCGATTAATCACCGTGCTGGCAATGTTCTTTGGACTCTTTTTCTTCGTGGTGGTGGCCTACATCATCATGACGTTTGTCCTCGACCCGATGCCGGAGAATCTGGCGGACGGTGAGGCGATACCGTCCAGCGGCGAATTGCTCGACGCGGTGGACGCCGAACTCGCGGCGGGGGAAAAACGCCTGCGTGAAATGGAACGTTACGTCACCTCGGACACGTTTTCATTGCGCAGCCGCTTCCGCCAGCTTTAACTGAACGCTTATTCAAGAGGTTTACGATGGCGCGTAACTGGCAACAGACAGGGCAGAAAATGAAGCCCGGGTTAACTTTCGCAGGCAAGCTGATCCTGCTTGGCGCACTGCGCTTCGGCCCGGCAGGCGTGGCGGGGTGGGCGGTGAAATCCGTCGCCCGCCGTCCGCTGAAAATGCTGCTGGCCGTGGCGCTCGAACCGCTCCTCACCCGCATTATGCGTAAAGCGACTGCGCGTTATCACACCCCTTCAAAACGCTAAACTCACCGGTGCAGGAGGGGAACGGCCTCTTCTGCACAGGATCTTCAAATTTTGCGTTACCTCACAAATATATCATTTACTTTCTCTTGATCCCCCGTATGACGGGCGTTTCGGGGCTTCGTCGCGTTGACATAAAAATAAAAGCGGCGTAGTTTCCTCTCTCGTGGTACCGCTCCCATGAGAAAAGGTAAAATGCAAAAAATTAAAAAACTTCTGACCGCTATTTACGACGAT
The DNA here is from genome assembly GCA_963521185.1 of uncultured Enterobacter sp. Taxonomy (GTDB): domain Bacteria; phylum Pseudomonadota; class Gammaproteobacteria; order Enterobacterales; family Enterobacteriaceae; genus Enterobacter_D. The sequence goes on from CAUQTV010000001.1 coordinate 698,289, forward strand.
ACGCTAGACGCTAACGCCATTGATGCGTTTATTTCACGGATCGATGAGAGCCGGAAGGTGATTACGCGCACCCGTAAAAAGGGGTGGGATCAGGGCGATGTGGTATTGATCACCTACGCCGATCAATTTCACCATCAGGATGAAAAAACGCTAAAAACATTTGCGGATTTTTATCAGCGCTGGTTAAAAAACGCATTCTCGCACGTACATCTGTTGCCGTTTTACCCATGGTCCTCTGATGATGGTTTCTCGGTCATTGATTATCACCGGGTCGATCCCGTGGCGGGTGAGTGGTCAGATGTGGCCCGACTGAATCAATCAGCAAAATTAATGTTTGATTTCGTGTGCAATCATATTTCTGCGAAAAGCGCCTGGTTTCAGGGGTATTTAGCCGGCGATCCGCGTTTTGCTGATTTCTTTATTTCCGTGGATCCCGCGACCGACCTGTCAGGCGTAACGCGTCCGCGCGCGTTGCCATTATTGTCGCCGTTTACGCTGTCCGACGGGCGGCAACAGCATATCTGGACAACCTTTAGCGACGACCAAATCGATCTCAATTTCGCCAACCCTCGCGTGCTGCTAGCGATGATCGACGTGCTGCTGCATTATCTGCAAGAAGGGGCCGATTATGTGCGCCTGGACGCGGTCGGCTATATGTGGAAAACCCCTGGCACCGCCTGTATCCACCTGGAAAAAACCCACCAGCTGGTGAAACTGTTTCGCGCCGTGGTCGATGAAGTCGCGCCCGGCACGGTGCTGATCACCGAAACCAACGTGCCGCATAAAGACAATATTTCCTATCTCGGCAATGGTCACGATGAAGCGCAAATGGTGTATCAGTTCCCGCTGCCGCCGCTGGTGCTTCACGCCATTCATACCGGTTCCGCCACCGCCCTGAGCCAGTGGGCCGCTACGCTCGGTGAAGGCCAGCGCGGCGAAACAACCTGGTTCAACTTCCTGGCTTCCCACGATGGCATTGGTCTTAACCCGCTGCGCGGTATCTTGCCCGAGGACGAGATTTTGCAGCTGGTAGAGGGGCTACAGCAGGAAGGCGCGTTGGTGAACTGGAAAAATAACCCGGACGGCACCCGCAGCCCGTACGAAATTAACGTGACCTATATGGATGCGTTAAATCAGCGCGACAGCAGCGACGATGTGCGACTGGCAAGGTTTATTCTCGCGCATGCTATTTTACTGGCGTTCCCCGGCGTGCCGGCCATTTATATCCAAAGCATTCTTGGTTCGCGTAATGATAACGCGGGCGTCGAGCGTCTGGGCTATAACCGCGCCATTAACCGGCAGAAATATTCCCGCGACGACATTGAGCAACAGCTTGAAACAGAAAACAGCCTGCGTCAGCGCGTGTATCAGCAATTAACGCATCTGGTCTGCGTGCGTAAATCGCAGGCGGCGTTTCACCCGGACAGCGCATTTTCCGTCAGTGTGCATAATCAGGCGATACTGGTTATCGAGCGCCGCAGCGAATGCGGTGAGCGCATTCTGGCGCTGTTTAACGTCAGTAACAGCGTGCAGCCTTATCTCTTAGCGAATCACGCTTATCACGATCTGATCAGCGGTGAGGAATTAAATACTCAACAGACGTATCACATGCAGCCTTATCAGGTGTTATGGCTTCGCGATTAATATAAGGAAATAACAAATGAAAACCTCTAAAACGGCGCTGATATCAGCGCTGGTAGCCGCTGCTTTGCTCGCAGGTTGTAAAGACGACGCATCAAAACAGGTCACCATTGAATTTATGCATTCGTCCGTTGAGCAGGAGCGCCAGGCAGTGATTAGCGCGTTAATCACCCGCTTTAGCGAAGAAAACCCGACCATAACCGTTAAACAGGTGCCGGTAGAAGAAGACGCTTACAACACCAAAGTGATCACCCTGGCCCGCTCGGGCGCATTGCCGGAAATCATTGAGGTGAGCCATGACTACGCGAAGGTGATGGACAAAGAGCAGCTTATCGATCGCGCGGCGGTGAAGTCGGTCATCAACGACATGGGTGAAGCCAGTTTCTACGACGGTGTGCTGCGCATTGTGCGTACCGAAGACGCGACCGCCTTTACCGGCGTGCCAATCAGCGCCTGGCTTGGCGGGATCTGGTACCGCAAGTCCGCGCTGGAAAAAGCCGGTGTTGCAGAGCCGAAAAACTGGACGCAGTTGCTGGATGCGGCGCGCGCAATGACCCACAGCGCAGAGAAAAAATATGGCATCGCGCTGCCCACGGCAGAAAGCGTGATGACCGAACAGACGTTCTCCCAGTTTGCGCTCTCCAATCATGCCAACGTGTTTAACGCCGCGGGCGATGTCACCGTTAACTCGCCGGAGATGCTCGCGTCCCTGAACTATTACCGGAACCTCGCACAGTACACCATGCCCGGTTCAAACGACGTCATGGAAATTAAAGACGCGTTTATGAACGGCACCACGCCGATGGCGTTTTACTCCACCTACATTTTGCCCGCGTTCTTCAAAGAGGGCACACCGCAGGATCTGGGCTTCGTCGTCCCGACTGAGAAATCCGCCGCCGTATACGGCATGTTGACCTCGCTGACGATCACCGCCGGGCAGACCGAAGCCGAAACCGCCGCCGCGCAGAAGTTTGTCGCGTTTATGGAGAAGGCGCAAAACTCCGCCGACTGGGTGCTGATGTCGCCGGGTGCCGCGCTGCCGGTCACCAAAGCCGTGGTTGATACCGCCAGCTATAAGGAAAACCCGGTGATCAAAGCCTTTGGTAATTTGCCGTATGAGCTGATTGCGCAGTTCCCCAACGTGCAGGTGTTTGGTTCGGTGGGTGACAAAAACTTCACCCGCATGGGCGATATCACCGGATCGGCGGTATTAAGCGAAATGGTGAATCAGGTGACCGTTGGCAAGCAGGAAACGGCACCGGCCCTTGAACGCAGCCAACAGCGCATCGTTGAATTAATGAAACAACGCTGATTTTACAGGATAAGTTTGTTATGAAGACGTGGTTTTCTGGCCGCTCCGACATGCCGTTCGCCATGCTGCTACTGGCCCCCAGCTTAGTGTTACTTGGGGGACTGGTCGCCTGGCCGATGTTGTCGAATATCGAAATCAGTTTCCAGCATTTACCGTTAAATCCTGCGCTTAGCGCGAGTTTTATTGGCCTGGAAAACTACATCGGCATCCTTACGGATGCCGCCTTCTGGCAGTCGCTGTGGACCACTTTTTGGTACACCGCGCTGGTGGTACTGGGCAGCACCGGTCTCGGGCTTGGCGTGGCGCTGTTTTTCAACCGCGAATTCCGCCTGCGTAAAACAGCGCGCTCGCTGGTGATCCTCTCGTATGTCACGCCCTCCATTTCGCTGGTATTCGCCTGGAAATACATGTTCAACAGCGGCTACGGCATTGTGAACTTTCTGGGCGTTGACGTGCTGCACCTGTTTAGTGAGGCACCGTTGTGGTTTGACAACCCCGGCAGCAGCTTCTTTCTGGTGGTGCTGTTCGCCATCTGGCGCTACTTCCCCTATGCATTCATCTCGTTTCTGGCCATTTTGCAGACCATTGATAAATCCCTCTACGAGGCGGCAGAGATGGACGGCGCAAATGCCTGGCAACGGTTTCGTATCGTTACGCTGCCCGCCATCATGCCGGTGCTGGCGACGGTCATCACGCTGCGCGCGATCTGGATGTTCTATATGTTTGCCGATGTCTGGTTGCTGACCACCAAGGTTAACATTCTTGGCGTCTATCTCTATAAAACCGCCTTTGCATTTAATGACTTAGGTAAAGCGGCGGCGATCTCGGTGGTGCTGTTTGTCATCATCTTCGCGGTCATCCTGATAACCAGAAACCGGGTGAATCTTCATGGCAACAAATAAACGCAAGCTGGTTGGGCGCGTGGGGTTTTACCTCGGTCTGGCACTGTTTTTGATCGTTACGCTGTTTCCCTTTTTCGTGATGCTGATGACCTCGTTCAAAAGCCCGAAAGAGGCGATATCGCTGCATCCGACCATCTTCCCGCAGGTCTGGACGCTTGAGCACTATCGCGACATTTTCAATCCGCTGATTTTCCCGTTTTTGACCTATTTCAAAAACAGCATGGTGGTGTCGCTGACGTCGTCCGGGATCGCGGTATTGATCGGTATTTTGGGGGCCTATGCGCTGTCGAAACTGCGCTTTAAAGGGCGCATGACCATCAACGCCAGCTTCTACGCCGTGTATATGTTTTCCGGCATTTTGCTGGTGGTGCCGCTGTTCAAAATCATCACCGCGCTGGGCATTTATGACACCGAGCTGGCGCTGATTATCACCATGGTGACGCAAACCCTGCCGACCGCGGTGTTTATGCTGAAAAGCTATTTCGACACCATCCCGGATGAAATCGAAGAGGCGGCCATGATGGATGGCCTGAACCGCCTGCAAATCATCTTTTACATCACGGTCCCCCTGGCGATTTCCGGGCTGGTATCGGTGTTCGTCTACTGCTTTATGGTGGCGTGGAACGACTATCTGTTTGCCTCAATTTTTCTCTCAAGCTCGGCGAACTTCACGCTGCCGGTGGGCTTAAGCACGCTGTTCAGCACGCCGGACTACGTGTGGGGAAGAATGATGGCGGCCTCACTGGTGACGGCACTGCCGGTGGTCGCGATGTACGCACTTTCCGAACGATTTATCAAAAGTGGTTTAACCGCAGGCGGCGTCAAAGGCTGATCTGCCAATTTCTGGAGCAAGGAATCAATGAAAAAATTAGTGGCTACAGCACCGCGTGTGGCGGCGCTTGTGGAGTATGAAAACCGTCCGGTTCAGGCGCATGAAGTTAAAATTAAGGTCGCCTTCGGCGCGCCTAAGCACGGCACTGAAGTGGTGGATTTTCGCGCCGCCAGTCCCTTTATCGACGAGGAATTTTCCGCCGAATGGAACCTGTTTGTGCCGCGCGCCGAGGGCGCATCTCGCGGGATCGAGTTTGGCACCTTCCAGCTTGGCAACATGGTTGTCGGTGAGGTGACTGATTTAGGTGACAGTGTCACCGATTATCAGATCGGCGACAGCGTGTGTACCTATGGTCCGCTGCAAGAAACGGTGATCGTCAACGGCGTGAACAACTACAAGCTGCGCAAAATGCCGAAGGGCGCGAGCTGGAAAAACGCGGTCTGCTACGATCCGGCGCAGTTTGCCATGAGCGGTGTGCGTGACGGCAATGTGCGCGTCGGTGATTTCGTGGTGGTGATTGGTCTGGGTGCCATTGGTCAAATCGCGGTGCAACTGGCGAAACGCGCTGGCGCATCGGTGGTCATCGGCGTCGATCCCATTTCCCATCGCGGTGATATCGCGCTGCGCCACGGCGCGGACGTCTGGCTTGATCCAACCACCACCGATGTGGGCCTGGAGATTAAAAAGCTCACCGGCAAACAGGGTGCCGATGTGATCATCGAAACCAGCGGTCACGAATCGGCGTTGCAGGCGGCGCTGCGCGGCCTGGCCTATGGCGGCACCCTGTCGTATGTGGCCTTCGCCAAACCCTTCCATGACCTGAATCTCGGTCGCGAAGCGCATTTCAATAACGCCAAAATTGTCTTTTCACGCGCCTGTAGCGAACCCAACCCGGACTACCCGCGCTGGAACCGCAAACGCATTGAAGAGACCTGCTGGGAACTGCTGATGAACGGCTATCTCAACTGCGAGGATCTGATCGACCCGATTGTTGGCTTCCACGACAGCGCGGAAAGCTACATGAAATATGTCGATCAGCAGCCAGAGCTGAGCATCAAAATGGGCGTGACCTTTTAATTAAACGGACGTAATGACATGAAAATTGGTACTCAAAATCAGGCTTTTTTCCCTACGGATATCGAAGAGAAATTTCGCTATATCAAAGCGATGGGATTTGATGGCTTTGAAATCGACGGCAAATTACTGGTCGACAATATCGAGGCTGTAAAAGCGGCGGTGACCAAAATCGGCCTGCCGGTGACCACGGCGTGCGGCGGCTACGATGGCTGGATCGGGGATTTTATCGAAGAGCGTCGCCTGAACGGTTTGCAACAGATCGCCCGCATTCTTGAGGCGCTGGCGCAGGTGGGCGGTAAAGGCATTGTAGTCCCGGCGGCCTGGGGCATGTTCACTTACCGTTTACCGCCGATGACCTCCCCAAGAAGCCCGGCAGGGGACCGTCAGGCGGTGAGCGATTCGCTGCGTTTTCTCGATGAGGTGGCGGGACGCACCGGCACCACCGTGCTGCTTGAACCGCTTAACCGTTATCAGGATCACATGATCAACACGCTGGCCGACGCACGTTCATATATCGAAGAGAATCAGCTGAAACATACGCAAATCATCGGTGATTTCTATCACATGAACATCGAAGAAGACGACATCAGCGCGGCGTTTCATCGTCACCGCGATCTGCTCGGGCATGTGCACATTGCCGACAACCATCGCTATCAGCCGGGCACCGGCAGCATTGAGTTTAAACGGCATTTCGACCAGCTGCGCGCCGATGGTTACGACGGCTATGTGGTTTACGAAGGGCGCGTTCGGGCCGAGGATCCAGCGGCGGCGTATCAACAATCGCTGCAATTTTTGCGCACCTGCTAAGAGGCGATCACGCAATGAGCGCAACTCTCAAGGTGGCGATTATCGGGGCGGGTCAGGTCGCGGAGAAGGTTCATGCCGCCTATGTGCTGACCCGGCCCGATCTGGCGCTGGTGGCGGTGGTGGATGCCACCGCCGCCCGCGCGGAAGATGTCGCCGCGCGTCTGGGGATCCCGCACGCGTTTACCGACGCACGCGAGATGTACCGCACCTGTCAGCCGGATATCGTTTGCGTCTGCTCGCCCAACCGCTTTCATCATGAGCATGTGTTGCAGGCGCTGGCGCACGGCTGCCACGTGATGTGTGAAAAGCCCCCGGCGATGACCCCGGAACAGGCCGCCGAAATGCGCGATGCCGCGCGTCAGGCGGGGAAAGTGCTGGCCTATGACTTTCACCACCGTTTCGCGCTGGATACCCAACTGCTGCGCGAACAGGTCATGGCGGGCACGCTCGGCGAGATTTATGTGACCAACGCCAAAGCGTTGCGCCGCTGCGGCGTACCGGGCTGGGGTGTGTTCACCGATAAAGCCTTACAGGGCGGCGGCCCGCTTATCGACATCGGCATTCATATGCTGGATACGGCGATGTACGTGCTGGGCTTTCCGCGCGTGCGGCGCGTATCGGCCCATGCCTTTACGAAACTCGGCACGCGCAAAAGCAGCGGCCAGTTTGGTGAGTGGGATCCAACCCGTTACACCGTCGAAGACGCGGTGTTTGCCACCATTGAGTTTCACAACGGCGGCATTTTGCGGCTGGAGACGTCGTTCGCGCTCAACATCGCGCCACAGTCGGTAATGAGCGTGGAGTTCTGCGGCGAAAACGCCGGGGCGTCGCTGTTCCCGCTCAATATTTACCAGGATGAGGCGGGCGAACTGGTGACGCTGCTGGCGCGCGAAAAGGCCGATGACAACCGGCATTTCAACAGCATGAAGGCGTTTTTCGATCATGTCTTAGGCACGCCAGTCGGCATTGCCGATGCCGAACAGGGCTATCTTATTCAACAGCTTATCGCCGCGATTTATCAGGCGGCGGAGCAGGGAACGAGCATTGACTTATGAGCAACATGACGTCGCTAACCGAGCCTGGGTTTTCAACGCACACCCTCAATAAATTTGCCACGATAATGGCGGCGGGCAACGGTTATCTTGGCGTGCGGGCCTGTCACGAAGAGGCTTACAGTGAGCAAACGCGCGGCATGTTTATGGCGGGCTTTTACCATCGCGCGTCGGCCACGGAAACCACCGAGCTGGTCAATCTGCCGGATGTGATGCAGATGCGCATTATGCTGGACGGTGAGATTTTTTCGCTGCTCTCCGGCACCATCATTGAGTGGTCGCGCGAGTTGCATTTTGCCAACGGCGAACTGTGCCGCAGCGTGACGTGGCGCGCCCCCAACGATCGCTGTTATCGCATTGAAACGCAGCGCTTTATCTCGGCGGCGCAGGTTTCGCTGCTGTGCTCGCGTATTCGCATCACGCCACTGAGCGATGACGCCTCCATCGGCATTGAAACGGGCATTGACGCCACGCAGACCAACAGTGGGCGTCAGCATCTGGACGAAACCAGCGTGCGCGTGTTTTCTCAGCGCTATTTGCAGGGCACCTACCGGGCGCTGGACGGCAGCAATGAAGTGCTGATCAGCAGCTACTGTCAGATCCCCGACGACGCCTGCGCCAGCTTTGCGGCAAAAAACCGCCGACTGATGCAGCATACTCGCGCCACGACGCCGCGCGACGAAACCTTTGAACTGGTCAAAATCAACTGGATCAGCAGCTCGCTGGATGCGGATTACTGCACGCAAACCGCCAGTGAACAGGCGCGGGTAAAGCTTGCGGCGTGCGTGGCCTCGGGCTATGACGCGTTGCTGGCGGAGTCGGCGCTGGCGTGGGCGGATTACTGGCAGCGCAGCCGGGTGGTTGTGCAAAGCGATAATACGCGGGATCAGCGCGCGCTGGATTTTGCGCTCTATCATCTCTTTGCGATGACGCCCGCCCACAGCGAGCGGTGCAGCATTGCGGCGAAGGGGCTAACGGGGGAAGGGTATAAAGGCCACATCTTCTGGGATACCGAGATCTTTTTGCTGCCGTTTTGGCTGTTCACGCAGCCGGATACCGCCCGGCAACTGCTAAGCTATCGCTGGCATCATCTGCCTGGCGCACAGGCGAAAGCGCAAAAAGAGGGGTATGAGGGCGCGCTGTTCCCGTGGGAAAGCGCCTGGACCGGCGAGGAAGAAACGCCGGAGTTTGCCGCGATCAACATTCGCACCGGCCTGCGGCAAAAAGTGGCGTCGGCACTGGCGGAACATCATCTGGTGGCGGATATCGCCTGGGCGGTGGATGCCTGCTATCAGACGACGGGCGATGACGAATTTATGCGTCAGCGCGGCGTGGCACTGCTGATGGAGACCGCGCGTTTCTGGCTCAGTCGCGCCATTGACGTTGACGGGCGGCTGGAGATCCATGACGTGATTGGCCCGGATGAGTACACCGAGCACGTTAACAATAACGCCTATACCAACGCCCTTGCGCACCACAACGTGGCGCGGGCGCTGCATTTTCATCAGCAGTTTCAGCCACAGGATCAGGTGTTTATCACGCGCGCCAGGGATTTTCTCGCTCGCCTCTATTTACCCACGCCTGACGCCGACGGGCTACTCGCCCAGGATGATACCTTCCTCACTAAACCGACCCTCGATCTGAGCGCCTACAAAGCACAGGCGGGGGCGCAGACCATTCTGCTGGATTATGCGCGGGCGGAAGTCAACGAGATGCAGATCCTCAAACAGGCCGACGTGGTGATGCTGACCTATTTACTGCCGTGGCAGTTCAGCGCGCAGCAGATGGCGGCAAACCTTGACTACTACGAGCCGCGCACCATTCACGACTCGTCACTGAGTAAGGCGATTCACGGCATCGTCGCGGCGCGCTGTCAGCGTATCGCGCAGGCCTGGGCGTTCTGGCAGGATGCCTGTCTGATTGATCTGGGTGATGCCCCACACAGCAGCGATGACGGTATTCATGCGGCGGCCACGGGTGCCATCTGGCTCGGGGCGGTACAGGGATTTGCCGGGCTGGGCGTTGAGCAGGGCGAACTGCACATCAACCCGCGTTTACCTGACGCCTGGCAGGCGATCACGCTGCCGGTGTGCTGGCGCGGCGAGCGCGTCGAATTCACGCTGACGCACACGCATCTGATCATGACCGCGCACAGCGCCGCACGGTTAAGCGTGCGCATTGGACATCAGACGGTCACGCTGACTCACGGAGAAAAACTGGCGTTAACGCCTTTTTTAACCACTGAAACTGGGAGCGGTACCACGCAGGAGGATCAGGCATGACGCCAGAGGCCGTAATTTTTGATTTGGACGGCGTGGTCACGGACACCGCGCATCTGCACTTTCTCGCCTGGCAACACATCGCCCGCGAGGTGGGCATCGAGATTGACCATCGCATTAACGAGCAGCTTAAGGGCGTCAGCCGTGACGAATCCCTGCGCCGCATCCTGGCGTGCGGTGGGGCGGAGCAGCGGGTGGACGCGCGGCAGCGCCAGCAATTGTGCGAGCGTAAAAACGCACTGTACGTGGCATCGCTGGAACAGTTGCATCCCGGTTCGGTATTGCCGGGCATCGCTGAACTGCTGGAGGCGCTTCGTGCGCGGGCGATCCCCATCGGGCTGGCGTCGGTGTCGCTTAATGCGCCGCGCATACTGGCGGCGCTCAATTTGACGGCGCACTTTGACTACTGCGCAGACGCCGCAAAGGTCGCGCGCTCCAAACCCGATCCGGCGATTTTTATTGCCGCCTGCGATGGGCTGGGCGTCCGGCCCACGCAGTGCATTGGCATTGAAGATGCGCAGGCGGGCATTGATGCGATCAACGCCTGCGGCATGCTCTCCGTCGGCATTGGCTCGCAGCTGAAACAGGCCGATCTGCTGCTCTCCTCCACGGCGGAGCTGAACGTCGCGTGTCTGCAATCATTCTGGTTAACCAAACTGGGCCAAAGGGGCTAACGATGGCACAACTGTCGCTAAAACATATTCAAAAGATCTACGACAACCGCGTACACGTGGTGAAAGACTTCAATCTGGAGATTGAAGACAAAGAGTTTATCGTCTTTGTGGGACCATCGGGCTGCGGGAAATCCACCACCCTGCGCATGATTGCAGGACTTGAGGAGATCAGCGGCGGTGAGCTGCTGATCGACGGCGTGTGCATGAATGATGTGCCGGCCAAGTCACGCGGTATCGCCATGGTGTTCCAGAACTACGCGCTGTATCCGCATATGTCGGTTTACGACAACATGGCGTTTGGCCTGAAAATGCAGAAGCTGGACGCGGCGATAATCGACGAGCGCGTGCAGTGGGCGGCGCAAATCCTCGGACTCAAAGCCTATCTTGACCGGCGTCCGGCGGCGCTCTCCGGCGGCCAGCGCCAGCGCGTGGCATTAGGCCGCGCGATTGTACGCGAAGCGGGCGTCTTTTTAATGGATGAACCGCTCTCGAACCTCGACGCCAAACTGCGCGTGCAAATGCGCGCGGAGATCAGCCGTCTGCATCAAAAGCTCAACACCACCATGATCTATGTGACTCACGATCAGACCGAAGCCATGACGATGGCGACGCGGATTGTGATCATGAAAGACGGGGTGATCCAGCAGGTTGGCGCGCCGAAAACCGTCTATAACCAGCCCGCCAATATGTTCGTCGCCGGGTTTATTGGATCGCCGTCGATGAACTTTATTCGCGGCACGCTGGATAACCACTGTTTTGTCACCGAAACGCTGAAGCTGGCAATTCCGGAGGGGAAATTGTCTGCGCAGACGCTCGCCGCGTATCAGCATAAGCCGGTGATTCTGGGGCTGCGTCCGGAGGATATCCATCCTGCCGAACAGCCAAGCGGCATTGCAGCGCACATCAGCGTGGCCGAATTAACCGGCGCGGAATTTATGCTCTACGCCAGCATTGGGGGCCATGAATTAACCCTGCGCGCTAATGGCGACGCGGATTTCCACGCTGAACAGCACATTGACATTACCTTTGATATGCAAAAAAGCCATTTCTTTGATAGCGAATCTGAAATCGCACTGGCTTAAGCGAACGCCTGTTTAATGTGCCGGGCGGTAGGGTCCGGCGCGTTTTTTCACTGTACTTCTACAAGGATTGAATAATGAAACGTGTATTAACCTGCATTCTATTATGCGGCGCATCGGCAGGAGCCCAGGCGGAAGAAAGCGCCTGGCGCTACAATATTGGCGCGATGTATGAAATCGAGAACGTTGAAGGTCAGGGCGAAGATAAAGACGGCCTGTATGAACCGTCGATCTATTTTAACGCCGCCTGGGGTGACTGGACAATCGCGGTTGCGATGTATCAGGAAGGGGCCGCTGATTACAGCAATTTCACCCGCGATACCTACTTTAACCGGCCTGAACTGGACATTCGTTACCAGATCCTGAGCAGCGACGCGTTTTCATTAGGCTACACCGGCGGCATTCGTAATTACGGCTATCATTTCAAAAACGCTGACGGTTCAAACAACGGCACGGCCAACACCCAACGCTATAAATTTATGCCGGACTGGAACGTTAAACTCAGCGAAAACCTCAGTTTTAGCGGCTGGCTGGCTTATTATCGCTTCGATAACGATCTGGATAAAACCGGCTATTCCGACAGCCGCGTAGAAACCGAAACCGGTCTGACATGGACCATCAACGAAACGGTTTCCCTGAAAACGAATTATTACTTAGAGCGCGGGTTTAATACCGACAGTGATAAAAACAACGGTGAATTCTCTACGCAAGAGATGCGTATTTATCTGCCTGTTTCCCTCGGCAGCACGACCTTAACGCCCTATACCCGACTTGGTTTGGATCGCTGGTCTAACTGGGACTGGCAGGACGACATTACCCGCGAAGATCATCACTACAACCGTCTTGGTCTGCTGTATGCCTATGACTTTAATAATGGTCTGTCGATGTCCCTTGAGTACGCCTATGAGTGGGAAGACCATAAAGAAGGCGCGGATGACCGTTTCCATTACGCGGGCGTCGGTGTGAACTATAGCTTTTAAGCCCCTCTTTTTTTAAACGCTCACGGGCGGTCTGTTGCCGCCCGTGCTGGCGCTTATTTCACGCTGCTCGCCAGCATCGTTGACACCAGCGTGCGAGCGGGAACGCTCTTTCCGGCAATTTTATTAAACAGCAGGGCGCTGCCAACGCTGCCTAATTCCAGCGTCGGCACTTCAATGCGATCGGGGGGCGGCGACAATAAAAAGCTCAGCATGTCATTGCTGTAGCCCACGACGGAAAGATCCTCGCCAATGCGGATCCCTCTTTCATGCGCCACGCGATATAAACTCATTAACTTCAGGCTGTCGGTGGCAAATATAGCGTCGGGCAGGGTATCACCGCCCAGCAGCGTTTGCGCGGCTGACAGCGCCGACTCATTGGTATAGCCGCCGTCGATAATCCACTCATCATGCGCGGCAATATTGTGCGTGGCCAGGCTCTGTTTGAACCCGGCCAGTCGGTCAACGGAAACATGATAATCCAGCGGCGCATGCAGGCAGCCAAAACGACGGCAGCCTTTTTTAACCAGCGTTTCAGTCAGCGCGATGCTGTCCTGGTAATTATCGGTATCAACCGAGCAGACGTGATGAAATTCCCCTTCGACTTTACCGATGACCACCACCGGGATGTGGTAGCTGTCCAGCGCTTCAAAAAAAGATTCGTCGGTCGGCGAGCTGAGCATAATAATGCCCTTGATCATTTTTTGTTTGATTTTGCTGATACACTTTTGCAGATCTTCCTGGCTGTTTTTGGAGGTCTGCAAAATAACATCAAAACCTTCACGCTCGGCGCGCGCCGTAATGGCGTTTAACACTTCCGAGAAAAACGGATTACCGGAGGTGGTTTTAGACGGGCGCGTGGAAATAACCATGATGGCATCAAAACCATTTGAGGTGAGTGCACGGGCCAGTTTGTTGGGCTGATAATGTAACTCTTCAATGGCTTTCAGAACCCGTTCGCGCGCTTCCGGCGAAATATTGGTCTGATTATTCAACACGCGTGACACGGTCGATTTCGACACGTTCGCCACGCGGGCGATATCATAAATAGTGGGTGACATGGCTGAACCCGTCCTGCACTGCGCCAAAAGATAACGCATATTACTTAACCGTTGGCGGACTGTCTATTGACTCAGCGCTGTGTAAAAAGCGTGTAAACCCAGACAATTGGATTTGATATGACGGGCAATCGCCCCCATTTATTCCCCACGTTAGCGTTTTACGCGGGAGCTTAATCAACGCGATGAACAGAATAAAAAACGAATTTACCGCGCTGGTTAACCGCGGTGTCGACCGGCATTTGCGCCTGGCGGTGACCGGCCTGAGCCGCAGCGGCAAAACGGCGTTTATCACGGCGATGGTTAATCAGTTGCTGAACGTGCATAACGGCGCGCGATTGCCGCTGCTCAGCGCCGTGCGTGAAGATCGTCTGCTCGGCGTTAAGCGCGTGCCGCAGCGCGATTTTGGCATTTCGCGGTTTACCTATGACGAGGGCATCGCGCAACTGTACGGCACGCCGCCCGTCTGGCCGACGCCTACGCGCGGCGTGAGCGAAATGCGCCTCGCGCTGCGCTATCGATCCAATGATTCCCTGCTGCGCCATTTTAAAGACACCTCTACGCTGTATCTCGAAATTGTCGATTACCCCGGCGAGTGGCTGCTCGATTTACCGATGCTGGCGCAGGATTATCTGAGCTGGTCGCGGCAGATGACCGGTTTATTGCAGGGCGACCGTCATGCGTGGTCTGCCCGCTGGCGACAGCTATGCGAAGGGCTGGATCCGCTGGCCCCGGCAGACGAAAACCGGCTGGCAGAGATTGCCGGGGCCTGGACTGAGTATCTGCATCAGTGCAAACGAGAAGGGCTGCATTTTATTCAGCCGGGGCGTTTTGTGCTGCCCGGCGATATGGCGGGCGCGCCTGCGCTACAGTTTTTTCCGTGGCCGGACGTGGACGGCACCAGCGAGTCAACCCTGGCGCAGGCGGATAAAAACAGCAACGCGGGAATGCTGCGCGAGCGGTTTAACTACTACTGCGAGAAAGTGGTGAAGGGGTTTTACAAAAATTACTTCCTGCGTTTTGATCGGCAAATCGTGCTGGTGGACTGCCTGCAACCGCTCAACAGCGGGCCGCAGGCGTTTAATGATATGCGCCTCGCGCTGACGCAACTGATGCAGAGCTTTCATTACGGGCAGCGTACGCTGTTTCGTCGCCTGTTTTCGCCGGTGATCGACAAGCTGCTGTTCGCCGCCACGAAAGCCGACCACGTTACGCTCGATCAGCACGCCAACATGGTCTCGCTGCTGCAACAGCTGATTCAGGACGCCTGGCAAAACGCGGCGTTTGAAGGCATCAGCATGGATTGCCTGGGGCTGGCCGCCGTGCAGGCTACCCAAAGCGGTCTGATTGACGTCAACGGTGAGAAGATCCCGGCGCTGCGCGGCAACCGGTTGAGCGACGGTACGCCGCTGACGGTCTACCCCGGCGAAGTCCCGGCGCGGCTGCCGGGTCAGGCGTTCTGGCAAAACCAGGGCTTCCAGTTTGAAGCCTTCCGCCCGCAGGTCATGGACGTGGACAAACCGCTGCCGCACATCCGTCTTGATGCGGCGCTGGAGTTTTTAATCGGAGATAAATTGCGATGAGCGAACCGTTAAAACCCCGCATTGATTTCGCGGGTCCGCTCGACGCGGAGCAGAGCGAAACCTTCAAAACGGCGCAGACGTTCGCCGGTGACGCGGCGGAGAAATTCGCTGCCGTCCAGGTGGATGACACGCTCGTTGATGATCCGCAGCCGGAAGCGCTTGTCGAGGCGGCGCTGCGCCCCAAACGCAGCCTGTGGCGCAAAATGGTGCTGGGCGGCGTGGCGCTGTTTGGCGCAAGCGTCGTCGGCCAGGGCGTGCAGTGGACGCTGAACGCCTGGCAAACTCAGGACTGGGTGGCGCTGAGCGGGTGTGCGGCGGGTGCGCTGATTATCGGTGCTGGCGTGGGATCGGTCGCCACCGAATGGCGTCGCCTGTGGCGTTTGCGCCAGCGCGCGCAGGAGCGTGATGAAGCGCGGGATCTGCTGCACAGTCACGGCACGGGCAAAGGGCGCGCCTTTTGTGAAAAACTGGCGCAGCAGGCGGGAATCGACGCGTCCCATCCGGCGTTGCAGCGCTGGTATGCGGCTATTCATGAGACGCAAAGCGATCGGGAGATCGTGGCGCTGTATGCCCATCTGGTGCAGCCGGTGCTGGATGCGCAGGCCCGACGCGAGATCAGCCGTTCGGCGGCCGAATCCACGCTGATGATTGCCGTAAGCCCGCTGGCGCTGGTGGATATGGCCTTTATCGCCTGGCGAAATCTGCGTCTTATCAACCGCATCGCGAAGCTCTACGGCATTGAACTGGGCTATTACAGCCGTCTGCGTCTGTTCCGCCTGGTGTTGCTCAATATCGCATTTGCCGGTGCCAGTGAACTGGTGCGCGAAGTAGGGATGGACTGGGTGTCGCAGGATCTGGCGGCACGGCTTTCGACGCGCGCCGCGCAGGGCATTGGCGCTGGTTTGCTCACCGCACGGCTGGGTATTAAGGCGATGGAGTTGTGCCGCCCGCTGCCGTGGATCGATGATGATAAACCGCGCCTCGGCGATTTCCGCCGTCAGTTAATCGGGCAAATGAAAGAAACGTTGCAGAAGAATAAGTCGTCGCAATAGTCATCGCCCGGCATGTCTTATTGCCGGGCCAAAACACCCTGAACGCATAACTTTACGGCGAAACGGCTGTTTTTCCGGCGCGCTGTCAATATTTGTTGACAGAAAACTTCCTGCCGGTGAATAACTGGCATATCATTTCGTCATCTGATGATTGTTTAGGGTGACGACTCCCATGCGTCTTGAAGTCTTTTGTGAAGACCGCCTTGGTCTGACCCGCGAGCTGCTCGATCTGCTGGTCCTGCGCAGCATAGATCTGCGCGGTATCGAAATCGATCCCATCGGGCGAATTTATCTTAATTTCGCCGAGCTGGAATTTACGACCTTCAGCAGTCTGATGGCTGAAATTCGCCGCATTCCGAGCGTAACGGACGTGCGCACCGTGCTGTGGATGCCGTCCGAGCGCGAGCATCTGGCGCTGAGCGCGCTGCTCGAAGCGTTACCGGAGCCGGTTATTTCCCTCGACATGAAAAGTAAAGTCGAACTGGCGAACCCGGCGAGCTGCCAGCTGTTTGGTCTCAGCCTGGAAAAACTGCGCAACCATACGGCGTTGCAACTGATCCCCGGTTTTAACGTCCAGCGCTGGCTGGAAGGCAATCCGCAGGCGTCGCACAACGAGCATGTGGTGATTAACGGGCAAAACTTCCTGCTGGAAATCACGCCGGTGCATCTGGAAGGCGAGCGCGGCGAACCGGTGCTGATTGGCGCGGTGGTGATGCTGCGTTCCACCCTGCGTATGGGCCGCCAGCTGCAAAATCTCTCCCAGCAGGATGTCAGTGCCTTTAGCCAGATTATCGGCGTCAGCCCTAAAATGCGTCAGGTGCTGGAGCAGGCGCGTAAGCTCGCCATGCTTACGGCACCGTTGCTGATTGTGGGGGACACCGGCACCGGCAAAGATTTGCTGGCCCACGCCTGTCACCTCGCCAGCCCGCGCGCGGCGAAACCGTACCTGGCGCTCAACTGTGCGTCGATTCCGGAAGACGCGGTTGAGAGCGAGCTGTTTGGTCATGCGCCGGAAGGTAAAAAAGGCTTCTTTGAACAGGCCAACGGCGGCTCGGTGCTGCTCGATGAAATCGGTGAAATGTCGCCGGGGATGCAGGTTAAACTGCTGCGTTTCCTGAACGACGGCACTTTCCGCCGCGTTGGGGAAGATCATGAAGTGCATGTGGATGTGCGCGTGATTTGTGCGACGCAGAAAAACCTCGTGGAGCTGGTGCAAAAAGGCGCGTTCCGTGAAGATCTCTATTATCGCCTGAACGTGCTGACGCTGAACCTGCCGCCGCTGCGCGATCGCCCGCAGGACATCCTGCCGCTTACCGAACTGTTTGTCGCCCGCGTCGCCGATGAGCAGGGCGTGCCGCGACCGAAGCTCTCCGCAGAACTCAATAACGTACTGATGCGCTACAGCTGGCCGGGTAACGTGCGCCAGCTGAAAAACGCCATCTACCGGGCACTGACCCAGCTGGAAGGTTACGAACTGCGACCGCAGGATATTTTACTGCCGGATTACGATGCGGGCACGGTGGCGGTGGGTGAAGAGGCGATGGAAGGCTCGCTGGATGATATCACCAGCCGGTTTGAGCGCTCGGTACTGACCCAGCTTTATCGCAGCTATCCGAGTACGCGAAAGCTGGCGAAGCGGCTTGGCGTTTCACATACGGCGATTGCGAATAAATTACGGGAATATGGTTTGAGTCAGAAGAAGGGCGAAGAGTAAAAGAGAAGCCTCCCACGCGGGAGGCTTTTTTGTCGCGCGATTACGCTTGCAGTGCGCTCAGCGCCGCGTCGTAATCCGGCTCGTTGGTGATTTCATTCACCAGCTGGCTGAAGACCACGTTGTCGTTCTCGTCGATCACGATCACCGCACGGGCGGCCAGACCTTTCAGTGCGCCTTCCGCGATGCCGATGCCGTAGTTTTCGAGGAATTCAGCGTTGCGCAGGGTTGAGAGGGTGATGACGTTGCTCAGGCCTTCCGCGCCGCAGAAGCGGGAGTGTGCGAACGGCAGGTCAGCGGAGATGCACAGGACAACGGTGTCTTTCATCTCGGTGGCGAGCTGGTTGAATTTACGCACGGAGGCCGCGCAAACGCCGGTATCAATGCTCGGGAATACGTTCAGCACTTTGCGCTTGCCCGCGAACTGGCTCAGCGCAACGTCAGACAGATCTTTCGCCACGAGGGTAAACGCAGGTGCTTTGCTGCCTGCCTGAGGAATGGTGCCTGCAACAGCGACCGGATTGCCCTGGAAATGAACGAGTTGTGACATAGATATCTTCCTGTTTACAAATAGTTAACGTCGCGGCTAGTGTAAGGGATAAGCCTGGAGCACGGCAAACCTATTTTCACCACTATAATCATTTACATTCCGCCAGAGGAGTAAGGGATGAGAACCGTTAAGGTCTACGAAGAAAGCTGGCCGCTGCATACGCCGTTTGTGATCTCCCGGGGTAGCCGGAACGAAGCGCGGGTGGTGGTGATTGAGCTGGAAGAAAATGGGGTCAGCGCGGTGGGGGAATGCACGCCGTATCCGCGCTACGGCGAAAGCGATGCTTCGGTAATCGCCCAAATCATGACCATTGTGCCCCAGTTGGAAAGCGGATTAAGCCGCCGGGAACTGCAATCGCTTCTGCCGCCGGGCGCGGCGCGTAATGCGGTAGACAGCGCGCTGTGGGATCTGGAGGCGCGCGCGTCGGGCCTTTCGCTGACGCACTACCTTAACGCCTCGCTCCCCGGTACCGTCATCACGGCACAAACGGTGGTGATTGGCACGCCAGAACAGATGGCGGCAAGCGCGGCGGCGCTGTGGGAGAAGGGCGCCAGGTTGCTCAAGGTGAAGCTCGACGACCGCTTGATCAGCGAACGGCTGGTCGCCGTGCGCGCCGCCGTGCCTGAAGCAACGCTGATTGTTGATGCCAACGAAGCCTGGCGCAGTGAAGGGCTGGCGGCGCGCTGTCAGCTGCTGGCGGATCTGGGCGTGGCGATGCTCGAACAGCCGCTGCCCGCCAGTGACGACGCCGCGCTGGAAAACTTTATTCATCCGCTGCCGATTTGCGCCGACGAAAGCTGTCATACGCGCAGCAGCCTGAAGACGCTTAACGGCCGCTATGAGATGATCAACATCAAGCTGGATAAAACCGGCGGGCTGACGGAAGCGCTGGCGCTGGCGGTGGAGGCCGAAAACCAGGGGCTGGGCCTGATGCTCGGCTGCATGTTGTGCACCTCGCGCGCCATTAACGCAGCACTCCCGCTGGCAGGAAAAGTGCGATTCGCTGATTTAGACGGTCCCACATGGCTGGCGGTGGACGTCGAACCGGCATTGCATTTCACCACCGGTCAGCTTCATCTCTGAGATGTCCAGCGCAGCAGGCCGGTCATGGCCGCCAAATAGCGCTCGCTGGCCTCGTCGTTGGACACGGGCGGGAACTCGGCGGTAATGCAGGTCAGGCCAATATCCGCGCACCAGCTGCCAAAAGAGCCGGGCGTTTCATACCCAACGCTGGTGACGTGCGGCAGATCAAACGCCTGCGCCATCCATGCGCCCAGCTCGCTCTGTGCCGGATCGTCAATACAGGCTAAGGGATCGTGAAACGACACCACCCAGGCCGGATGAATACGGTGGATCAACTGGCACAGCGCCTGGGTTTCCGGCTCGGAGCCGGGGGTATCTCCGGTCAGCAATACCACATCGCGCTCATCCGCCGCGCTGTTCCAGCGGTAAACCGTTTCCCCTTCCCGCCAGTTTGCCGACGGAAAGTTACGATTCAGATCCACGCCGTTGGCGTTTGCGCGCAGTCCGAGCTGGCTGCCATCGGGGTTGACCGCCAACACCACGTGATGGTGGCGTAGCGCGGGCGTCAGCGTGCGCAGGGCGCATGAGAGCGTGACCATCGCGGCATTTTCATCACCGTGCGTTCCCGCCAGGATCAGGCCGCTGTTGTGCGACGCCAGCGGCGCGGGAAACCAGATCAGCGGCGCGCCGAGCAGGGAGCGGCCATAGTGTTCCGTGCCGGGAGGAAAGGCTCCGCGTTCGGCGCGTGGGCGAGTAACGGACATAGTCATCCTTAAGGTGTCGTGTGATGCTTCAAAGTGTCGGGTATAAGGCGGTGCTTTTCAAATGGATCCGCAAAAATGCCCCGTTTTAGGGTTGAACGTGAGATTACAGCGAATTTGTTGCTGATGACATTTGCGTTTCAACGAGTTAAAACAAATAATTACCTCATCTTTTTACCTGCGGGTAATCATTTTCTGAGGGGATCTCATGAAGCATTCCGTTTCGTTAACCTGCTGTGCGCTGTGGCTGTGCGGTTTTTCATCGGTGTCATTTGCCGCAGACGTCCCCGCCGGGGCCGTGCTGGCGCAAAAGCAGGAAGTGGTCCGCCATATTAAAGATGAACCCGCCACGCTCGATCCGGCCAAAGCCGTCGGGTTACCGGAAATTCAGGTGATCCGCGATCTCTTCGAAGGGCTGGTGAATCAGGATGAAAAGGGCGGTCTGGTGCCGGGCGTCGCCACGAAATGGCAAACCAGCGACAACCGCGTCTGGACGTTTACCCTGCGCAACGACGCCAAATGGTCTGACGGCACGCCGCTGACCGCCGGGGATTTTGTTTACAGCTGGCAGCGGCTGGTGGATCCAAACACCACCTCGCCGTTCGCCTGGTTTGCTGCGCTGGCGGGCATCAGCAATGCGCAAAAAATTATTGATGGCAAGGCCACGCCGGACAAACTCGGCGTTACCGCCGTGGACGCGCACACGCTACGGGTGCAGCTCGACAACCCCCTGCCGTGGTTTTCCAGTCTGACCGCCAGCTTCGCCTTTTATCCGGTAAAAAAAGCCAACGTTGACGCGGGTCAGGAGTGGACCAAACCCGGCAAGCTGATTGGCAACGGCGCGTATGTGCTCAGCGAGCGCGTGGTCAATGAAAAACTGGTCGCCGTACCGAACGCCCATTACTGGGATAACGCCAAAACGGTGATCCAAAAAGTGACCTTCGTGCCCGTCAACCAGGAAACGGCGGCCACCAAGCGCTATCTGGCGGGCGATATTGATATCACCGAATCGTTCCCAAAAAGTCTTTATCAGAAGCTGATGAAGGACATTCCCGGCCAGGTCTACACGCCGCCGCAGCTCGGCACCTACTACTACGCCTTTAACACGCAAAAAGGGCCGACGGCGGACTCGCGCGTGCGTCTGGCGCTGAGTATGACCATCGACCGCCGGATCATGGCGGAGAAAGTGCTGGGCACCGGTGAGAAACCCGCGTGGCGTTTCACGCCGGATGTGACCGCAGGCTTCAAAGGTACACCGTCGCAGTTTGAGTCCATGAGTCAGGCGGAGCTGAACGCGCAGGCGAAAATGCTGTTGCAGGCCGCGGGCTACGGTCCCCAGCGTCCGCTGGAACTGACGCTGCTCTATAACACCTCTGAAACGCACCAGAAAATTGCCATTGCCGTGGCGTCTATGTGGAAGAAAAACCTCGGCGTTGACGTCAAATTGCAAAATCAGGAGTGGAAAACCTATATCGACAGCCGCAACACCGGCAACTTTGACGTGATCCGCGCGTCGTGGGTGGGGGATTACAACGAGCCATCGACGTTCCTGTCGCTGCTGACCTCCAGCCACAGCGGCAATATTTCGCGCTTTAACGATCCGGCGTATGACAAGGTCATTAAACAGGCGTCGCTGGAAACCACGGCGCAGGCGCGTAACGCGGACTACAACGAAGCCGAGAAAATCATTACGGAGAAAGCGCCGATTGCGCCGATTTATCAGTACAGCAACGGGCGGTTGATCAAACCCTGGTTAAAAGGTTACCCGATCACCAATCCGGAAGACGTGGCCTACAGCCGCACGATGTACATTCTTAAGCACTGATCCTAAGCCCCGCTGGCGCGATTCGTTGCGCCAGCGCTTATCCATTGCTGTGCGGATAGATTTCCCCGCCTTTACTGAACATCACCTTATTTCTGCCGCTCGCTTTGGCGTCGTACAGCGCCATGTCCGCCTGGCGCAGCGAGGCGTCCATGTTATTGCCATCATCCTGCAAACTGACAACCCCCGCACAGACGCGCAGCTGGTGCGCGAAGGGGAAATCGGTCATCTCGACGTTTTTACGAATGCGCTCCGCCAGCGCCACCGCATCGGTAAGGTGCGTGTCTGGCAGGAAAAGAATAAATTCTTCACCGCCGAAGCGGTTGATGATGTCGCCGCTTCGGCACGTGGCACGCAGCAGGGCGGCAAGGCTTATCAGCACCGCGTCACCGGCATCGTGGCCCCAGGCGTCGTTAATTTTTTTGAAATGATCGATGTCGATGGCAATTAAACAGTGATTGTCGCTGTGGCGATAACGGCGGGTCAGCTCTTTAAAACCGCGTCGGTTATACAGACCGGTCAGCGGATCGGTCATCGCCTCATCGCTCAGCGTCGTCACCCGGTTGACCATCATCAGAACGTGGTGGTACACCGCTTCGCGCAGATTGGCCGCTTCAGCGTACCAGGCGTTGATCTCCGGCAGCGCTTTCAGCGTGCTGGTGCTGTCATCGGTGCGGGTCAGTTCCGCCAGTTTTTCAAGCGGCGTCGAGATGCGCGAGGCCAGCCAGGCGAGCAGGGCGATCATCATCATAACGACCGTCACCAGCACCCACGCCGCATTGGCCGCGGTGAGCGTCAGAATATGCTTTACGTTATCGGATGTGCCGTAAATAAAGATATTCCAGTCGGTCTCTTTCAGGCTGGCGTAACCGAGCAAAAACTGCTGTCCCTGATGGCTCAGAAGATATTTCCCACTCTGCGTCTTAAGCAGTTTCTCTTTAAGATCCGGGTTGATTGGGATTTGCGTGCCGACCAGCGCCGGGTCATGGTTAAAAATGACCTTGCCTTCATCGCTGACAATGCTCACCTGCGAGTTATCCTCGTAGAAATGCTGACTCAGAATGTTGCTCAGCATACTTTTCTTTTTCAGGTAAATCGTCCCACCGAGATAGCCCAGGTAGCGGCCGTCCGCGCTAAACAGCGGCTGTGAAATAAAAACTACGTAGTTCCCGGCGGCGGACACAAAGGGGCTGGAAATAAAGGGTTTTCGGGTGGCGATAGCGATTTTACTGGCGTCAGAGTTCAGTTTTTTCCCAACCAGATCCAGACTTTCCGGCGAGGCGGCGGCGATCACCGCATCGTCAGTGACCACTACCACGGAGTTAAAAAAGCCCGATTGCAGGCGCAGACGATCGGCTTCTTTATGTAATGTGTCGCTGTCATCCAGCGTGCTAATTTGCCGGGCGCTGTAGGCTAATTCTCGCAATGCGGTGGAAAAATAGTTGTCGGTGGTGTCCGCCAGTTTCCGTGCGTAGGCAATATTACTGCGCATCAGGCTGTCTTCAATGTTGCCTTTTTGAATGATCCACAGCGCGCCGAGAAGAAACAGAGAGGTTAATGTGACCCCGCCGACGGAGAGAATAATCAACAGCGTGCGAAGCCTGAGCCTTTTTTGGGACATGCCGGGTATTCATCAACAGAGAAGAAAACGGTGCGGGATTTTACCAAATCACGCTAAACATTGCTGTGGGTTTACAAAACGCGGGTTCAGTTTGGCATAACAAACCCCGTCAAAAGACAGGGCTTTTTGCACGTTATGCGGCCAGCACTTTATTTCGTCCATTGTTTTTAGCCCGGTAAAGCGCATCATCGACCCGCTTAAACAGCTCATCCATATCTTCCTCGGGCTGTTTGCGCGCCACGCCAATGCTGACCGTAAAGGAGGGCAGACCGGGCATCTCAATACTGGCGACGGCAGCGCGGACCGACTCCGCCACCGCTACGGCATTTTCAAGCGCGGTATTGGGCAGCAACAACAAAAACTCCTCGCCACCCCAGCGGAAGACAAAGTCACCGCCGCGGCTGCACGACTCCAGCGTACGCGCCAGCTTCACCAGCACCTCATCCCCTCGCTGATGGCCGAAGCGATCGTTAAAGCTTTTGAAGTGATCGATATCCACCAGCAGCAGGCTGAAATCAAGCGCGGCAGGCTGGAACGGCTCGGTGAGATGGTAAAACTGACGGCGATTAAGCAGTTCGGTCAGGGAATCGCGGTGCGCGGCGTACTCCAGCTCCTGTTCCAGGCGCTTCTGCTCGGTGATGTCATGAATAATGCACAGCATCAACCGATCGCCATAAATCTCTATCGGCCCCGCATAGGTTTGCACGTGGCGAATCGAACCATCGGCCAGCTTATGGATGAAGTTAAGCGGCTTGTGACCGCCGGGCAGGTGCGAAATCTCCGTCATCAACGGCATCACATTGCGCCCGAGGGCGTTAATTTCCCAGGTGTGCAGTTCGCACATCCTGTCGTAGGTGTAGCCATAAAAGCGCAGCGCGGCCAGATTGGCATCCACAATTTGCCCGTCGCGTGCGGGATCGATCAATAAAATGGGCGCGGAGGTGGTGTAGAAGAAGCGCGCATAAAATCCGTGCTTGCGGGGGCGGTAGGCGGTGGTGCGGGTGGTTTTTATACTGCTGCTCAGGCGACTTGCCATCCCTTCGAAAATTAGCACCTCGCCCCAGGGTTCCAGAGTGGCTAACGTAATTTTGCAGCTCAGGGTGGTGCCATCGTCCGCAGACGGCAGCGTCAGGATCTCGACGATATCGTCCTGCTTTTTGAGATGGGAGAGATACATCGACAGCTTGCGCTGGGCGTGGGCCGACCAGGTTCCTGTTCGCATGGACGTCAGCGAATGGCCGTCAGACAGCGTTAAGGCTCTGCTGTTCGCAAAGATAAGATCTTCGGTATCCGGATTAATTATCCAGATGGGTGTTGACAACATGTTCAGCGCGTCAAGATGACATGGCAACATTGGCACCCCCTTTTTTTATACTTTTACTGGTACCGCGCAACAGCCACATTTACAACAGAAATAATAGCTGCCAACGCACAGAGAACATACCTTAAAAAGGGTAGTCGGGCAGTTTTTTTTGTGATCCTGGCCAGCAAGTTTGACGGTTCTACTGCTGGCTCGCAAACCGGTTTTTTAAACCCTGAATCGCACCCTGCGCGTTGCCAGAGCAGGCGTTTCTTTCTATTATGACAACAGTATTATTGAGCGCTCAGATAATTACTTAGGAGTAGATCGTTGGTGCGCAATTTATTTTAGTGCGGCTAACCTAAAGTTTTCGAAATCTACACTTTAGCGTTTTTTTATATTTTTTTGTCAACGTGCAGCATGGTGCATTTTCACTCAGTGGTTAACTTTTTCAGTTAAATTATCTCCACGAGTTAAGTCGGGCTAAAGTTTATTTTAGGGTGCGGCTGTGATGGGCGGTATTCTCATAAAAACGTGCTTTTTTATATGATATATCATAGCGGTTTTTCCGGGGTATTTGCGCTAAAACCAGTTTTTCATGCTGTCTGTTAATCATTTTAAGGATTTGGATCGCTCCCTTTCTAAAATTTCCCCACATTACGTGTGAACATGATTTACATTAAAAATGAGGGTGAAAAAGCGTATTTCGAATGCTATAAATCTAGCAACCCCACCCGACTTATTAGCAGGTTTATTTATGCTTAGACATATTAGTGTACGGACGTTCATCATGTTATTCCTGCTGAGTTCATTTGTGCTAATGGATATTATCGTGATCGTCGTCTCAAAAGACATTACGCTGATAACCGCACTCAGTGCTCTGTGGCTGGTGACGCTCGGGTTGTTATGGATGTACATGACGGTCTATTTAGTCTCGCCAATCAATACCGTGAAGAAGAGTATTGATGAAGTGACCGACGGCAATTTATCGATCACGATCCCTGAATTTGGCAATAACTGCGCAGGCCGGTTAATTCCGGGCATCAACAGCCTCTCCAGCAACATCGCTACGCTGGTGCGCGAAATCCGCGCGTCCTCGCAGTCTGCGATGGATCTCTCCGAACAACTTCACGCTCGCAGCGCTGAGCTGTCGGTGAAAACCGAAGAGCAGTCTGCTGCGCTGATCCAGACCGCGGCCAGCATGGAGCAGATGGCGGCCAGTACAAAAAACAATGCGGAAAATACTCAGCTTGCCAGCCAGCGCGCTAACGATGCGACCCGCAGCGCCCGCAAAGGCGGCGAACTGATGGGGCAGGTGGCGACCAATATGCAATCCATTACCGATTGCGCACGGCAGATGAATGAGATCATCGGCATGATTGACGGCATTGCCTTCCAGACCAATATCCTGGCGCTGAACGCGGCAGTGGAAGCCGCGAGAGCAGGCGATCACGGTAAAGGTTTCTCAGTGGTGGCGGGCGAGGTGCGTAACCTGGCACACCGCAGCGCTGAAGCGGCGAAAAGCATCAAATCGCTGATTGAAGTCACCGCCCAGAACGTCAGCCAGGGGGCCAGTGTGGTCACCGAGGCCGAGCATAACATGCTCGAAATCGTTACCGGATCGGGCCAGGTGAGCCGACTGATAGACGAGATTTCTGTCTCCACGCTGCAACAGGAAAAAGGCATCGCGCAGATCACGCTGGCGCTGTCTGAGCTTGAAAAAGTCACGCAAAGCAACGTCGGCATGGTCGAAGAGCTTTCTGGCTCCTCGGATGTGCTGAAAAATCAGGTGATTGAGTTGCAGGGCAGAACGCGTAATTTCCGACTGGAGAGCACGCCGGCCGTTGAGGTCAGTAAACCTGTCTCCCTTCCGCTGGCGGTTGCGCCGCTGCTACAGGGTAAGCGCTTACGGCACTCCTTCTGATACAGGCTACAGCGATGATGAAAACCCGGGAAACCGGGTTTTTTTATGCGTTTTGTAACACATTAATTTCGCTTTTCTGAACGAATTCAGCGCGATGGCGGCTTTTCCGATTGCTTAACATCGGCGGGCGACTAGACTGTCAGCATGACTTTGCTGACTTCGGAGGCGCTGTGGAGGCCATTAAGGGATCGGATGTTAACGTGCCGGATGCGGTATACGCGTGGCGACTGGATGGCAAAGGTGGCGTAAAGCCGCTCGGGAACGATGATGTGATTGATGAGGCGCACCCGTGCTGGCTGCACCTCAATTATACCCAACCCGAAAGTGCGGAATGGCTGGCGACAACGCCGCTGCTGCCTAATACCGTTCGCGATGCGCTGGCCGGAGAGAGTCTGCGCCCGCGTGTCAGCCGGTTAGGCGAGGGCACGCTGATCACGTTGCGCTGCATTAATGGCAGCACCGACGAGCGGCCCGACCAGCTGGTGGCGATGCGCTTATATATGGATGAGCGGCTGATTATTTCGACGCGCCAGCGTAAAGTGCTGGCGCTGGACGATGTGGTGAAAGATTTGCAGGAAGGCACCGGTCCGTCGGACTGCGGCGGCTGGCTGGTGGACGTATGCGATGCGCTCACCGATCACGCCAGCGAGTTTATCGAAGTGCTGCACGATAAAATTATCGATCTCGAAGATAACCTGCTGGATCAGCAAATTCCCCCGCGCGGTTTTCTGGCCCTGCTGCGTAAACAGCTGATTGTGATGCGCCGCTACATGACACCGCAGCGTGATGTGTTTGCCCGTCTCGCCAGCGAACGTTTTCCCTGGATGAACGACGACCAGCGCCGCCGCATGCAGGATATCGCCGACAGGTTAGGGCGCGGGCTGGATGAAATAGATGCCTGTATTTCTCGTACCGCCGTGATGACCGACGAAATTACCCAGGTCATGCAGGAGTCGCTGTCGCGAAGAACCTATACCATGTCGCTGATGGCGATGGTTTTTTTACCCAGCACGTTCTTAACCGGTCTGTTTGGCGTCAACCTGGGCGGGATTCCTGGGGGCGGCTGGCATTTTGGTTTCTCATTCTTTTGCATCATGTTGGTGGTGCTGATAGGCGGTGTTGCCTGGTGGTTACATCGCAGTAAATGGTTGTAAATTTTCACATTTTTAACACTAATTGAACATTATAACGCCATTTATGTTGAGCGAAATCAATAAAAAAGCAGTTCATTCAGGGCAATATCTCTCTCGCAGGTGAATGCAACGTCAAGCGATGGGCGTTGCGCTCCATATTGTCTTACTTCCTTTTTTGAATTACTGCATAGCACAATTGATTCGTACGACGCCGACTTTGAAGAGTCGGCTTTTTTTTTGCCTCTTCGCCGTGGGCTTCTACCCTTAAAGGTGTTGCATACACACACTTACCGCGCGGAGGTCACTATGTCCTGTCTTACCCTGCTTAATCCTGTCGATTCCCTGCCCACCGATCCGATCCCCAACGACCCGGTTCCGGTACCCGATCCTATTCCTCGCCCGCAGCCGCTGCCAGACCCGCCGCCGGACGAAGAACCGATTAAATTGTCGCGTTGAGAGGTCAGATCTGAGAGGATACGCGCCTGCTGAACGTAAGCCTTTTATCGCGAGAAAATACTGTGACCGCTTTTTCAACTTTGAACACACTGCCCGCAGCCCAGATCGAGAATCTTAACGAGCTGGGCTATCTCACCATGACACCCGTCCAGGCCGCAGCGCTTCCTGCGATCCTTGCCGGTAAAGATGTCCGCGTGCAGGCGAAAACCGGTAGCGGTAAAACGGCGGCGTTTGGTCTGGGCCTGTTGCAGCACATTGATGCCAGCCGCTTCCAGACCCAGTCGCTTATTCTGTGCCCGACGCGTGAGCTGGCCGATCAGGTGGCCAGTGAACTGCGTCGTCTCGCACGCTTCATGCCCAATATCAAAATTCTGACCCTGTGCGGCGGGCAACCTTTCGGCGCGCAGCGCGATTCGCTCCAGCACGCCCCGCACATTATTGTCGCCACGCCGGGCCGTCTGCTGGATCACCTGCAAAAGAGCACCGTAACGCTCGATAACCTGCAAACGCTGGTGATGGACGAAGCGGACCGCATGCTGGACATGGGCTTTAGCGATGCCATCGACGAGGTGATCCGCTTCGCGCCTGCATCACGCCAGACGCTGCTGTTCTCGGCCACCTGGCCTGCGGCGATTGCCGCCATCAGCGGCCGTGTACAGCGCGATCCAGAAACCATTGAAATCGACACGGTTGACGCGTTACCCGCCGTGATGCAGCAGTTTTTTGAAGTTTCCCGCCGAGGCAAACCGGCCCTGTTACAGGCATTACTGAGCGAACATCGCCCGGCCTCCTGCGTGGTGTTCTGCAACACCAAAAAAGATTGCCAGGAAGTGTGCGACGCCTTAAACGAAGCAGGGCAGGATGCGCTTTCTCTGCATGGCGATCTGGAGCAGCGCGATCGCGATCAGACGCTGGTGCGCTTTGCTAACGGCAGCGCTCGCGTGCTGGTTGCCACCGACGTTGCTGCGCGCGGTCTTGATATCAAATCCCTGGAGCTGGTAGTGAACTATGAACTGGCGTGGGATCCGGAAGTGCACGTGCACCGTATCGGGCGTACTGCTCGCGCAGGCAACAGCGGACTGGCCATCAGTTTTTGCGCGCCGGAAGAAGCCCAGCGAGCGAACATTCTCGCCGAGATGCTGCAACTGAAACTGAACTGGCTGAACCCGCCTGCAAACGTGAAGGTGGTGCCACTTGAGGCTGAGATGGTGACGCTTTGCATCGACGGCGGTAAAAAAGCCAAAATGCGTCCGGGCGATGTGCTCGGTGCCATGACCGGTGATATGGGCATGGACGGCGCGGATATCGGTAAAATCACGGTGCATCCGGCGCACGTGTATGTGGCAGTGCGTCAGAGCGTGGCGCGTCAGGCGTGGAAACAGCTGCAAAGCGGGAAAATCAAAGGCAAGACCTGCCGCGTGCGCTTGCTGAAGTAAGTCAGGCAGAACGCCTCTCTGGCATCACGACCAGAGAGGCATGGGATCATTTCACTTCAATGACGTTAAGGCGCAGTTCGTCGAGCTGCGTTTCATCATCTTCCGGCTGCCAGCCCACTGGCTGCGTGGGAATATCTTCACGATCGAACGCCAGATCGCCGCCGTCTACCACCTCTGAACCGTGGGTGATGCCTTTGAAGTCGAAAAGATTAATGTCGTTCAGGTGCGACGGCACCACGTTTTGCATTGCGCTGAACATGGTCTCGATACGCCCCGGATAGCGCTTATCCCAGTCGCGCAGCATGTCGGCAATCACCTGACGCTGCAAATTCGGCTGCGAGCCGCACAGGTTGCACGGAATAATCGGGTAACCTTTGGCCTCGGCAAAACGCTCGATGTCTTTTTCGCGGCAGTACGCCAGCGGGCGGATCACGATATGCTTGCCGTCATCGCTCATCAGCTTCGGCGGCATGCCTTTCATTTTGCCACCGTAGAACATGTTCAAAAACAGCGTTTGCAGAATGTCATCGCGGTGGTGACCGAGGGCAATTTTGGTAGCACCCAGCTCAGTTGCCGTGCGGTAGAGAATGCCACGACGCAGGCGTGAGCACAGGGAACAGGTGGTTTTCCCCTCCGGGATCTTCTCTTTTACGATGCCGTAGGTGTTTTCCTCGACGATCTTGTATTCCACGCCAAGCTGCTCAAGGTATTCCGGCAGAATATGGCCTGGGAAGCCCGGTTGTTTCTGGTCGAGATTCACCGCCACCAGCGAGAAATTGACCGGCGCACTTTTTTGCAGGTTGCGCAGGATCTCCAGCATTGTATAACTGTCTTTGCCACCGGACAGGCACACCATGATCCGATCGCCGTCTTCAATCATGTTGAAATCTGCAATGGCTTCACCCACATTGCGGCGTAAGCGCTTTTGCAGCTTGTTCAGGTTATATTGTTCTTTCTTGTTAACTTCTTGATTATCTTGCATTATTTACTACCTATGGAACCAAAAGGGGCATATAAGGGGCAATCTGTTAAGCATCAGCTTACGGTGTAGCATACATTTTTGAGCGCTGTTGATATTATCACTCTACACCCGTAGACCTCATACACCCTTAGCATGTCGCGTATGGTACGGATTCCGGCGACGAATGCCAGCATGATTTGCAGTAGCGTCCCAACGAGCACCAATACTACCCAGCGAGCAATGCGGTTTCTGGACTCCATTCCTTACTCAAGCCATAAAAACGAAATGCACATTCAGTTGCTTGGTCAGTCCGAACTCCCGATGATGATAGGTGATCTCGGTTTTAGGAAATGGTCCTGTTAGCTTGCTTTGGGCAAGTAGAGCATCAAGTGCTGGCTGAAGCAGAGTAATGGTTCTGGATCCTGCATCCGTTTTTGGCGGCCCCAAATGGACTCTGAGGTGTCTGTTAAACCCGTTGCGATTCACAAAACCCAGAATGGATAGATATTAGATCAACGTACATACTTTTCTATTAAGGACATTTCTAGATTGGTAACAATAATCATAAAGCCCTTTAATGATGAGGAGGTTTTATGAGCGATAACCGTCCAGTACCTTGGCCGTTTGAAAATGAGTTTGTATCCCCAACTATTGATGAACTGAAAGGCAGAGTTTGCCGGTTCGTTCGGCGTAGTGATCTAATCACTCAAGAAGTTATTCCGGGAAGAGTAACGTTTTATCTTGAGGACGATTATCGACTGATTGGTGTAATCGTAGAACCAGGTTTACCAAGCGAGTAAGCTCTGAATAAGATTGCTAAATACATTATCGAAAAGGTCCGTATATGCGGGCCTTTTATCCATAAATTATTTTTAGCCTTACATTATACAGGGCAACTATTTGAAAACGTTACATTCAAGACTCAGGATGCTGTGCGGCAATCTGATAGCACTTATCTCTGACGTGTCGTGCTAGAGCTAAGCCCTCTTCAAATCTAGCAGGGGCATTCGGGTCATTCACCGAATTGAAGTAGACATTGTAAAGCTGCATTACGATAGCTTCGTACGCTTGATTTATTGCTTCATTAGTTGAGTTTCCAGACATCATTTTTCTCCTATTGAACTATAAATACGATATACCTCGGATTGGTACTACGCACTTAAACCATAAAGTTCCTATAAGAATTAATCTATAAGGACAAAGTATGAACAAACCGGGCTGGGCGTGTTTTAGCAACGGTTCTTGTTCGATCAAGCCGCAACAGGCATCTCCCCGAAAGAGTGGTGTGAAGCGCAGGGACTGAACTACGCTACCGCACGCCGATACATCAAAAAGCCTAATGCGCAGAAGAAAGTGCGCAGTGCGCAAACCGAAAAATGCGCAGAGGAGTTGGTGGGGAGCAAACTGAGTCCGAAGATGTCGCGAGGGTGCGGATTACAGCGGCGAATGCCAGCATGATTTACAGTATGCCCGATGCTCATGGTGCTTTTTGTATTTGCCTTGCTTCTTCCCAAATGCTTTCAAGATTCCACAGGCAATCTGCACCACTGGGATCGTCCAGCAGTGCGAGGCGGGTCTGAGTGTAATAGGCGGTAGCATTTTCATCAGGTTTCACGACCTTGAGCACGCAGACGACAGGGGTGCCTTGTAGTTCTGGATATGTTCCTTTATCCATTACATGTAGCGTAGCTAACACTTCCTTTGTCTTGATGGGCAGCGCCGTGGCAAGCGCAGCCTCAAGTTGTCTCGCTCGTATCTTATTCGCCTGAGATGCCAGCACTGGAACGGTTGCAATCCACGTTTTATCACCTGCGGCGATATGGCTTGCGATATAACCCCAATCCTCAGCTGTCAGCGTGCTGTGCTGCACGTTCTGCGGCGTAGGCGCTGCGAACGCCATGGCTGGCAGCAGTAGCACGGATAAAATCCATTTCATTAAATAACCTCCAGTAATTCTCCACGGGATTGACTGACGAGCAAGCGTGTCACTCGCTTATCGCTGCGCAATCCTGAACCGATCGTCCGAAATTTTAAAGGCAGGAGTGGTGACCATTCGTGCCATAGATCTTATGAATTGATCAACGACGGCCTGGTTTGAGTGATGAAACCTCCCGCGCCAGCCCGTTTTTCCAAACCCACTCACATTTTGTGCCAATCCTGACAGGCGCAGCCGCCCCTAAGCTAAACTTGATGTACCCATATCGGGTAAAGGAGGTCTTATGCTTACAGACCCAGAAGTAAAAAGGTGGGCGTCACAGATGCTCTTGTCCGCACTACGCGGCGATGCCAGTAAGACAGCTATCGCGCAGCAAATCAGTCTGCTGCGTGATAAGCACGGTGCTGAAGCTGTCGAAGGTGTACTGGAAGAGCTATTGATTGAAGCGGGACGAATAGGCCCCATGCATTGCGATGGGACCCTGTACCACAACAGCAAGGCGCACAGTTAGATGAGGTTCACCCTGGCATAAATACTCAACCGCCTTCGGGCGGTTTTGTATGCGGTTTACAGCCTGGCGTCGATCAGCTTCCCGCGCGCGATCGTAATTTTATTTTCACTCGCCAGTTCCGAAAGGACCTTATGAATAGCGCTGCGTGATAAATGATTGCGCGACAGAATAAAAGAGTACACGGACGTTTTACTGCGTTCGTCTTCAGGCAATTCCCAAATGAACTTAAGGTGTTGAATCACCACCTCACGTGTACTTTTTCGCGAGATCATCGATTCGCGCTCAAAATATTGTTGCGTCAGCTGCGAGAGAATATTAAAGGCATGCATCCAAAGGTTGGCATGGGTGAATAAATCAATGGCGTCACTGGCACCGATCACCCACATCTCACAGTCGGTATCGCAGCGAATATAGTGCGTTTGCGAGTGATAGCGGAGTTGGGCGATGCCGACAACGCCGGGCGCAGGGACTGAAATCGTCAAAACATCATCGGTCATACGATAAAAAGAGACTTTTCCGCACGCGATAAAACAGACCTGCTCACGCTTTTTAACGTCAATACGCTGATTCTTTTTGTGTTTTGCATAATGCGCTAAAGGCGAATCTTCAATGGCCTTGCCGATGATGGCGACAGAGTCAGACACATCTATTTTGTTCATTCTGCCCGTATCCCCAAGCCGGTAGTCAAAAAATAATCAGGATGCCAAAGTTATTGAATAAAAAGAATTATTAGTATGATGCATCACCCTGTGAATGTCAAAATCAGGCCATTCGTGGCAATCTACACCGTTATTTTGCGAATCCGGCAAAGCGGCCATTTTCCATTAAAGCCACTTTTCCATTCTTATAAAGTATCGCGGTAAATAGACCAGCTTCGTAGCTGCTGGCGTCCGGCGTCTGTTCGACCGGTGCGGCGGGTTTTCCGTCAATGCTGACGATCCCCAATTTATCGCGTTTAATTTCAATGTCGCCCACATGTTTGACAAACGGCGTGACTTTTTTTGCGGCCTGCGCGTACTGTTTCGCGGCATTTTCCAGCGCCTGCTTTTCAGCCGCAGCGGTAATGCTGCTCTGACGGTTCTGCTCTGCCAGGTAACATGTATCACGGCTTACGCCGTTAGCCTGGCACTCCGCCATGCGTGAAGCCTGCGTGGAGCAGCCCGCCAGCAGCGTAAAAGCTAAAATAAGTGTTTTTTTCATAATAACGCCCCTCATCATTAACGATGCATCAGTATCGATGCTTTCTGCGGCGAAAATTAGCACCGATAAACGGGCTTGAAAATACGCTAACGGTGCGGGTTTCAAGTGAAATGGTCAGAAGTAGACACTCTCTGGCGCTGACTGTTTTTATGATGGTTAATATACTGCCGCGATGTGCAACATTGCCGTCTCAGGTTTAAAAAACTAATAACAAATCAGGCGGAAAATCGCCGGGAAATACGACGCTAACGCGGGTTGAAAATCACTCGCATTAGGCTGGAATAGCCAAAAATAGACATATTCGGCGCGGAAGCCGTGCGGGACTAAATCCTTTGATGCATCAATCTGTTCGACGAATCACCGCAAATCAGACTTGATCATTGGGGTGGAAAGGAACTACTGTGTTTATATACAGCATTCAATGAGTCACGCACATGGAACTCTTAAAACCAATAGAATTCAAAGAGATCAAACAATTTCCGTTTTTTCTGGAACGCATTCCCTGCGGATTTCCCAGCCCGGCTCAGGACTACGTTGAGCAGCGAATCGATTTCAATGCGCTGATGGTTCAACACCCCACGGCGACGTACATCGTGAAAGCTTCCGGGGACTCGATGATCGATGGCGGTATCAGCGATGGCGATCTGCTGGTGGTGGATGCATCGCTAACGGCCGGGCAGGGCGATATTGTGATCGCGGCCATTGACGGTGAATTTACCGTCAAGCAGCTGCAAATTCGCCCCGTCGTACAGCTTAATCCGCTTAACAGCGCCTACCGGCCTATTCGTCTGATGAGCGAAGAAGCACTGGAGATTTTTGGGGTCGTCACGTTTATTATCAAACCCCGGCGCTAACCCTGCCTGCGCTTTTTATCCGACCAGATAACCATGCCTATCCCGGAGAGGATAATCACGGTTGAGGCGATAATGCGCAGATCCAGCGGCTCGGCCAAAAACAGCACGCCGCCGAGCGTGGCAAGACAGGGAACGCTGAGTTGCAGGGTCGACGCCGTCGTGGGCTTCAGCGACGGCAGCAGCGAATACCACAGCAGATACGCCGCGCCGGAGGTCACCGCCCCGGAAATCACCCCCAGCACCAGTCCGGTGAGATCCGCATGGAGCGCGTGCTGGCTTACGTGCTGGCTTAGCAGCAGCGCCACCACGGCGACCGGCACCGAGAGCACAAAATTCCCGGTGACGGACGCTGCGGCGTCGGCGATTTTTTTCCCCGTAATGCTGTAAAGCGCCCAGGCCAGACCGGCGATCACCATCATGATGGAGGCCGAGAGTGGAGGGCGCTCGGCCCCCGGCAGCAGCAGAAAGAGGATCCCGGCTAACGCACCGAGCATGCCGGTCGTTTTAAGCGCCGTCAGCTTTTCTCCTTTCCACATTCCCCACGTTGTCATCACCAGTTGCACGGTACCGAACAGCAGCAGCGCCCCGGTTGCGGCCCCGAGCGAAACGTACGCTATCGAAAACGCAAAAACATAGAGACAAAGAAACGCGGCATTCATACCATTGAAGGCCGGTTTTTTTCCGCCGTATAAAACGATAAGCGCCACGTAGAGCGCCAGCGCGCCGCTGATGATCCTCACGCTGCTAAAGCTAATGGCGTCAATGTGCATTCCTTTTAGCGCCACCCGGCACAGCAGTGAGTTCGCGGCAAAGCCGGTCATCGCCAGAATAATTCTTAAGATCATAATGCGGCCTTTTAAGGATCTGCGGGATCGTCTAAAAAATAGTGTTTGATTTCAGACATTTTACATCATTGCCCCATAAGCATCTTGATCGATCCCGCGGATCCATTAATACTGTATGCATATACAGTTATGGATTCAGGGATTTATCATGTTTGCCTTGGTGGATGTTAACGCATTTTATGCCAGCTGTGAGACAGCATTCCGGCCCGACCTCTGGGGCAAGCCGGTCGTGGTGTTAAGCAACAACGACGGCTGCGTTATTGCCCGCAATGCCGAAGCAAAAAAGGCCAACGTCGTTATGGGAGCGCCCTTTTTTAAACAAAAAGATCTCTTTCGCGCCCATGGTGTGACCTGCTTTAGCAGCAATTACGAGCTGTACGCCGACATGAGCAAGCGCGTCATGGATACGCTGGAAGCCCTGTGCCCCCGCGTAGAAATTTACTCTATCGACGAGGCGTTTTGTGATGTTACCGGCGTGCGTAACTGCCGGGATCTCGCGGACTTTGGCCATGAACTCCGCAGGACCGTACTGCAAAATACGCATCTGGCCGTCGGCGTCGGTATCGCCCCCACCAAGACGCTGGCCAAACTGGCAAACTTTGCCGCCAAAAAATGGACGCAGACCAACGGAGTGGTCGATCTCTCCTGTGTCGATCGCCAGCGCAAACTCATGGCGCTGCTGCCGGTCGAAGAAGTCTGGGGCGTAGGGCGGCGGCTGGCGAAAAAGCTCGATGCGATGGGGATCAAAACCATATTGCAACTGGCGGATGCGGACATCCGCTTTATTCGTAAACACTTTAGCGTTGTGATGGAACGCACCGTGCGCGAACTGCGCGGCGAACCCTGCCTGGAATTTGAAGAGTTTGCACCCCACAAGCAGGAAATTATCTGTAGCCGCAGCTTTGGCGAGCGGCTGACGCACTATGAATCTATGCGGCAGGCTATTTGCAGCCACGCCACGCGCGCGGCGGAAAAGCTCCGGGCAGAGCACCAGTATTGCCGGTTTATCTCCGCCTTCGTCAAAACCTCGCCGTTTGCGAAAGATGAGCCTTACTACGGCAACAGCGCAGCGGTAAAGCTGCTGACGCCGACCCAGGACAGCCGGGATATTATTCAGGCCGCCTCCCGGTGCCTTGAGGTGATCTGGAAAGAGGGGCTGCACTACCAGAAAGCGGGCGTGATGCTCGGTGATTTTTTCAGTCAGGGCGTGGCGCAGCTCAATTTGTTTGACGACAACACGCCTCGTCGCAACAGTGAAGCGTTAATGGCCACGCTCGATGCGTTGAATGAAAAACGGGGGCGGGGAACGCTCTATTTTGCCGGGCAGGGAATTACACAGGCGTGGCAAATGAAACGTGAGATGCTCTCTCCGCGCTATACCACGCGGGTTTCAGATGCGATGGTTGTTCGGGTGTGTTAACGCTCAGGCGATGCGGTGTTCAGGGTATTTTCCTTTCACCACGCCGTCATAAAAACGCCCTTTGGACACCACGGTCAGAAAGACGCTAAAAATGCGCGACGGCACGCCGAGATATTGGTAAACGCTCTGGTTATGAAAGCGAACCTCCAGCGTGCGGGTGCTCTCTTCATAGCCCACAGACGCAATTCGGGATGAGGTAACGGGATGGTGGCGCACGGTATTGTCCTTTACAGCTCGGCATGTAAACAGATTATCATTTAACGCATGGATTTCATGACGACTATTTACCGTTGAATGCTCTATAAGTCATAGCAAAACAGAATGAGCCTGGCGGCGGGAATTCCGTTACTCTGCTGGCGACATATGCCTTTTTGTCATTCTTTTGGCGAATACGTCCTCAGACAAGCCCGATATCACTATCGGGCTTTTTTTCTGGGTGAAGGGTTATTCGGTCGGGCTTTTCTCCGCTTTTCCGGCAAGCTGTGCGAGGAAGTCATAGCGTTTTTGCAGATCGGCGGCGGCGTCCTTCCACAGCTGTTCAGCAACCTCGGGCTGCTGCGCATTCAGGCGGCGGAAACGCTGCTCTTTCATCAGCGTGTCGGCCAGCGCATCGGACGGTGGACGGGAATCCAGCGCCAGCGGCAGTTTGCCTTCGTCGGCGCGGCGCGGATCAAAGCGGTACAGCGGCCAGAAGCCGGTGGCTGTCAGCTGACGCATCTGATCGTGACTTAACGCCAGATCGTAGCCGTGCTCTTCGCACGGGCTGTAGGCGATAATCAGCGACGGCCCCGGATAGGCTTCCGCTTCCTGAATCGCCTTCACGGTCTGGTTAAGCTGCGCGCCCAGCGAAATCTGCGCAACGTAGACATGACCGTACATCATCATGCTCACGCCCAGGTCTTTACGCGCTTTGCGTTTGCCGTGCTCGCCAAACTTGGTGACGGCACCGAGCGGCGTGGCCTTCGACGCCTGGCCGCCGGTGTTGGAATAGCACTGCGTATCCAGCACCAGAATATTGACGTTTTCCGTCAGGCTCAGCACATGATCCAGACCGCCAAAGCCGATGTCATAGGCCCAGCCGTCACCGCCAATCAGCCAGATGGATTTTTCCACCAGCGCGTCGGCGTCGGTCAGCAACTCCTGTGCGCCCTCCACGCCGCTAAGGTGGTTGCGCAGCGCGGCAACCTGTTCGCGGCGGATGTCCGGCGTCGCCTCGGTGTGCAGCGCGGCATTAAGCGCTTCCGGCAGGCGATCGGCAAAGGTCTCCAGCAGGCGCATCACGCGCTGGCGGCGCTGATCGACCGTCAGACGGAAGCCCAGACCGAACTCGGCGTTATCTTCAAACAGTGAATTGGCCCACGCCGGACCACGACCGTTGACGTCAGTGGTGTAGGGCGTTGACGGCAGGTTACCGCCGTAAATCGACGAACAACCGGTCGCGTTAGCGATCATCATGCGGTCGCCGTACAACTGGGTTAGCAGCTTAATATACGGCGTTTCACCGCAGCCGGAGCAGGCACCGGAGTATTCAAACAGTGGGGTGATCAGCTGCGAAGTCCGAATATCAATGCGCTCAAGGGACGTGCGGTCGATTTCCGGCAGGCCGAGGAAGAAGTCGTAATTCACTTTCTCTTCTTCCACGTGTTCAAGACGCGACATCATGTTAATGGCCTTGATGCTCGGATCCTGACGGTCTTTTGCCGGGCACACTTCAACGCACAGGTTACAGCCGGTACAGTCTTCCGGCGCGACCTGCAACACGTATTTTTGCCCGCGCATATCGCGGGATTTCACATCCAGCGATTGCAGCGACGCCGGTGCGTGCGCCATCGCGTCAGGCTGCACGACTTTGGCGCGGATAGCCGAGTGCGGACAGGCGGCGACGCAGTGGTTGCACTGGGTACAAATTTCTGGCTTCCAGATGGGCACCTGTTCGGCGATATTGCGTTTTTCCCACTGCGTGGTGCCGACAGGCCAGGTGCCGTCTGGCGGTAGCGCCGAAACAGGCAGCGCATC
Organism: uncultured Enterobacter sp.; assembly: GCA_963521185.1. Taxonomy (GTDB): domain Bacteria; phylum Pseudomonadota; class Gammaproteobacteria; order Enterobacterales; family Enterobacteriaceae; genus Enterobacter_D. The sequence continues at coordinate 738,094 of CAUQTV010000001.1, forward strand.
GCCAAGGCCTGCGAGCATCGCGGCGGTAACGGTTTTGACGAAATCGGGTGCGGCATCGGACACCACCGGCGGGCGGTTCGGGCTGGACGCGTTCACCGGCTCCAGCGGCACTTCCGCCAGCGACTCGCGAGCCAGCGCCAGCGCCTGCCAGTTGCGCTCAACCAGCTCGGTGCCTTTGCTGCTGTAGCTTTTGGCAATCGCCCCCTGTAACGCCGCCAGCGCGCTGTCGCCCGGCAAAATTTGCGTCAAATGGAAAAACGCCATTTGCATCACGGTATTAATGCGTGCGGCCAGGCCACATTCGCGGGCAATTTTGGCGGCGTTGATCACGTAAAATCGCGCGTTCTTCTGGTTTAACACCGCCTGCACTTCCTGCGGCAGGCGCGCCCAGACGTCGTCGGCACCGTAGGGCGTATTGAGCAGGAAAATACCGCCGGGTTTTAACCGCTCGGCCATCGGGTATTTATCGATGAACTGCAACTGGTGGCAGCCCACAAAATCCGCCTGTGAGATCAGATAAGCAGAGTTAATCGGGTGCTCGCTGACGCGCAGGTGCGACACCGTCAGCCCCCCGGCTTTTTTGGAGTCATAAACGAAATAGCCCTGCGCATACCACGGCGTCGCGTTGCCGATGATCTTGATATTGTTTTTGGTCGCCGACACACTACCGTCGCTGCCAAGGCCATAGAACAGCGCTTCCAGCTTCGTTCTGGAGGGCAGGGTATTTTCCGGCAGCGGCAGCGACAGATGAGTCACATCATCGTAAATGCCAACGGTGAAGCGCGGTTTTGGCTTCGCCTGGCGCAGTTCGTTAAACACCGCCAGCACGCACTCCGGGCCAAACTCTTTTGACGACAACCCGTAGCGCCCGCCAATCACACGCGGCAGGGCGTCGCGCTCGCCGTTATTAAAGGCTTCCGCCAGCGCGGTCATCACATCGAGATACAGCGGCTCGGCATGTGCGCCGGGTTCTTTGGTGCGATCGAGCACGGCAATGGACCGCGCGCTTTGCGGCAGTACGTCCAGCAAATGCTTCGCTGAAAATGGCCGGTAGAGGCGCACTTTCAGTACGCCGACTTTTTCACCACGGGTCAGTAACTCGTCCACCACTTCTTCGCAGGTGCCCAGCGCCGAGCCCATTAGCACCATCACGCGCTCCGCCTGCGGGTGGCCGTAATATTCGAACGGGCGGTACTGGCGACCGGTCGCGCCCGCAAAGTCGTTCATCGCCTGTTCAACGCAATCGTAAACGGCGTTGTACCATGGGTTGGTGGCTTCTCTGGACTGGAAATACGTGTCAGGGTTGGCCGAGGTCCCACGGATCACCGGGTGTTCCGGATCCAGCGCACGGGCGCGGTGGGCGGCGATCGCCTCCTGCGGCAGCAGTTGACGCAGGGTGTCATCCGCCAGCGGAACGATTTTGTTGATCTCGTGCGAGGTGCGGAAACCATCAAAGAAATGAATAAAGGGGACGCGGCTGTTCAGCGTCGCCATGTGGGCGATCAGCGCAAAATCCTGCGCTTCCTGTACGCTACTGGCGCACAGCAGCGCACAACCGGTCTGGCGCACAGCCATCACATCGGAATGATCGCCGAAAATAGACAGCGCATGGGTGGCAACGGTGCGGGCCGCCACGTGCAGCACAAACGGCATGAGCTGCCCGGCCAGTTTGTACAGGGTGGGGATCATCAGCAGTAGGCCCTGCGATGAGGTAAACGACGTCGAGAGTGCCCCGGTTTGCAGTGCGCCATGCACGGCGGCAATTGCCCCGGCTTCGGACTGCATTTCCACCACGCGGGGGATATCGCCCCAGACGTTTTTCAGGCCGTTTCCGGCCCAGGCATCCGCCTGCTCCGCCATCGTGGAACTCGGCGTAATAGGATAGATGGCGATAACTTCGCTGGTACGGAACGCCACCGAGGCGACCGCGCCATTACCGTCAGTTGTGATCATAGGTCACCTTCACATTGCGCAATAAAAAGGGACATGCATAACCGCCACACGTCCTGTCGTTATGCTTTTATTTTAGCAAAACCCCGAAAAAGCCATTTTCGCTTTTGTGTGCTGGTCATAACATGAATCAATGAACCGCTGTTTACAGAAAGTGATTTGCCGGAAAAATAGCCAGGGGGCGCATAAAATCGAGACTCGGCGCTCGACGTCAGGCGCTGCGCTGCCTATGATGCATAGGTTTTGCTAAATCGGAGGGGGAGAGAAGATGCGTTCAGCGTTTTGGGTTGGGTGTGCCGCGCTATTATTGTCGGCCTGTAGCAGTGAACCCGTTCAGCAGGCCACCGCCGCGCACGTTGCGCCGGGATTACGCGCCGCAATGTCCAGTTCAGGGGAAGCCAATTGCGCGATGATCGGCGGCTCGCTCTCTGTCGCGCGTCAACTGGACGGCTCGGCCATCGGCATGTGCGCCATGCCCAACGGCAAACGTTGCAGCGAACAGTCGCTCGCTGCGGGCAGTTGCGGTGCTTATTAAACCGTAGCCAGATTACTGCGCGTTATCGGCCAGTTTAAAAATCAACGTCTGTTCTGCGGTCGCCAGCGTCAATTGCGTTTCGGTGAGGTCGGCCTGCGCCCCTTTATTCATCATTACGCTGAAGGCCTGGTCGAGTTCGTTACGCTGCGGATCGGCGCACATCATGCGGGTCATCGCGAGGTTTTTCGCAGACAGCGCACCATCGGACAGCTTTCCCTGGCCGGTAAAGCGGTTACACATCACGCCTGAGAGCTGCAATTTTTCGCCGAAGCGGATTTCAGGCGGATTCTCACCCGCATTGACGGCCTTGCCGTTCACGCTTTCCAGCACAAAACGGTGATGCACCAGTTGATCGTCAGTGACGGACACTTTTCCGTCGTTGGCGCAGCCTGCAAGCAGCAGTGCGAGCGCGGTGAGGGCGAGATGTTTTTTCATTACTGCTCCCTGGGATCGCTCCATAAAATAGAGCCTGATTTTATCAGGCTCAGGGGACTTGTCTTGCAGGATATTCTTAAACCCGCAGGTCAGAGTGCGTTCGGACAGGCTTCGCCGTTTTCCAGTTGACGCAGGTTTTCCAGCGTGGTTTCAGAAATGCTGATCAGCGCTTCGGCGGTCAAAAACGCCTGATGTCCGGTAAACAGCACGTTGTGGCAGGCGGACAGGCGGCGGAAAATATCATCCTGAATCACGTCGTTAGATTTGTCCTCAAAGAAGAGATCGCGTTCGTTTTCATACACGTCCATGCCCAGCGCGCCAATTTTCTGCGTTTTCAGGGCTTCAATCGCCGCCTGAGAGTCGATCAACCCGCCACGGCTGGTGTTGATGATCATCACACCATCTTTCATCTGTTCAAACGCGGCAGGGTTCAGCAGATGGTAGTTCTCCGTCGTCAACGGGCAGTGCAGCGAAATAACGTCCGACTGCGCAAACAGCGTTGGCAGGTCAACGTACTCGACGCCGATGTCCAGCGCTGCGGCACTTGGGTAGGGATCAAACGCCAGCAGGCGCATACCAAAGCCCTTGAGGATGCGCAGCGCCGCCACGCCAATTTTACCGGTGCCAATGACGCCAGCGGTTTTACCGTACATGGTAAAACCGGTCAGACCTTCCAGCGAGAAGTTAGCGTCGCGGGTACGTTGATAAGCGCGGTGAATACGACGGTTCAGCGTCATCATCATGCCAATCGCATGTTCCGCCACCGCTTCCGGGGAGTAGGCCGGGACGCGCACCACCTGCAAACCCAGCTCTTTCGCGGCAACCAGATCGACGTTGTTAAAGCCCGCACAACGCAGCGCGATAAACTTCACGCCATGTTTTTTCAGCTCTTCCAGCACCGGACGGCTGCCGTCGTCATTGACGAAAATACAGACGCCTTCGCAACCGTTAGCCGTTTTGGCTGTTTTCTCGGTGAGAAGAAAGTCAAAAAATTCAAGTTCGTAGTTATAATTCTCGTTAACATGCTGCAAATACTTTTTATCGTACTGCTTTGTGCTGTAGACGGCGAGTTTCATAAGACTTTCTCCAGTGATTTTAACATCACGATACCATGATTAAAATAATCATACAATTTTTAAAAAATAATTGATTAACATAGACATAATGAATAATTCTAGAGCATCTATGCTTAGAAATGGCATTTACTTCATCAATTCACGTAAGCATGCCACAATACCGCCACGGCCAGACTAAATTTTACGCTAAATCAGGATATTAACTGCCCATGAAGGGTAAATATAAAGCCGTCATCGCGCTCATTTTACTGCTGATCCTGCTGCCGCTTACGCTGCTGCTGACGCTCGCGCACTGGGTGCCGACGCTGGCGGGCATCTGGCTGCCAGCGGGGACGCGTATTGCCATTGAAGACAGCCCGCGTCTGACGCGCCATGCGCTGCGCATCCCCAGACTGAGCTATCTGGTGGGTGACTGTCCGCTGGCTGTCATCAGCGATGCGCAACTGACCCAACCCAGCCGCTGGCAACTGAATATCGGGTCGCTGACGCTCAATTCAACCTGCCTGAGCGCACTTCCGCAGACCGAAGCGTCACCCGTCGCACCGCGCACGCTGGCCGAATGGCAGGCCATGCTGCCGTACGCGTGGGTGAATATCGATAAACTGGAGGTTGCACCCTGGCAGCAGTGGCAGGGAAAACTGTCGCTTGCCGTCACGCCCGCACGGCAGACGCTGCGCTATCAGGGCGAGCGCGTGACGTTAGAAGCCCAATTGCAGGGGCAGTTGCTTAAGGTTGAGCAGTTTAAGCTGGCGATACTGGACAACCAGCCGCCGGTCAGGCTCGCCGGGGAATTTACCCTACCGCAGGTGCCCGACGGCGTGCCGGTCAATGGTCATGCGGTCACCACGCTGCGCATTCCGCAAAGTCCGGATCCGGTAGATGCCGAGCTTGAGTGGCACGACGATCGGGGCCAGCTGATTGTGATGGCGCGCGACCAGGCCGATCCGCTGCTCGATTTGCCCTGGCAGTTAACGCGCGAAAAGCTCACCATTAGCGACGGGCGCTGGCGCTGGCCGTATCAGGCATCCCCGCTGAGCGGTCGGGTAGGTGTGAACGTTGAGGGCTGGCAGCAGGGGCTGGACAAGGCGCTGATTAGCGGGCGTCTTAACGTGGTGACCGAGGGCGATGCGGGCAAAGCCAACGCGGTGCTCACCTTTGGGCCGGGGCATCTGAGCATGGACGACAGCGCCATGCCGATGCAGCTCACCGGCGAAGCCAAGCAGGGCGATCTGGTGCTGTACGCCGTACTGCCCGCCCAGATGAGCGGCAGCCTCAGCGATCCGCAACTGGCCTTTCTGCCTGGGGCGCTGCTGCGCTCGCGCGGGCGAATCATTGACTCACTCAATATTGATGAGGTGCGCTGGCCGCTGGCGGGCGTCACCGTGTCATCGCGCGGGGTTGACGGGCGCTTACAGGCGATTTTGCGCGCGCACGAAAATGAGATGGGTGATTTCCTGCTGCACCTCGATGGCCGGGCCAGTGACTTTCTGCCGGATAACGGTCTCTGGCAGTGGCGCTACTGGGGCGACGGGCATTTTACGCCAATGCAGGCCCGGTGGGATGTGGCCGGGAAGGGCGAATGGCGGGATAACGAAATCGTGCTGACCGATCTTTCCACCGGTTTTGACAAATTACAGTACGGCAGCATGCAGGTGAGCACGCCCCGGCTGGTGCTGGAAGCGCCCGTTCGCTGGCTGCGCGACGAGCAGCATCCGCAGTTTAGCGGCGCGCTGGTGCTCGACGCGGGGCAGACCACCTTCAGCGGCGGCAGCGTGTTGCCGCCCTCGACGCTCAACTTCAGCGTCGCCGGGCGCGAGCCGACCGTGTTTCAGTTCAAAGGCGATTTACACGCACAGGCCATTGGCCCGGTACAGGTGAACGGGCGCTGGGACGGCGAGCGTCTGCGCGGGCAGGCGTGGTGGCCGAAACAGGCGCTGAGCGTCTTCCAGCCGCTGGTGCCACCCGACATGAAACTGAACCTGCGCGAAGGCGAGATGTATGCGCAGGTCGCGTTTTCGGCCGCAGCCGATCAGGGCTTCGAAGCCGGTGGGCATGGGGTGATTAAAAACGGCAGCGCGTGGCTTCCCGACAACCAGTTCAACGGCGTCGATTTTGTGCTGCCGTTCCGTTTTAAAGATGCTACGTGGCAGTTGGGCACGCACGGACCGGTATCGCTGCGCATTGGCGAAATCATCAACCAGGTGACCGCCAAAAATTTTACCGCCGATTTACAGGGCGCGTATCCGTGGCGCGAAGAGAACCCGCTGACGCTCAGCGACGTCAGCGTTGATGTACTGGGTGGCAAGGTGACGCTGCAACAGCTGCGCATGCCGCAGCACGACGCCGCGCTGGTGCGCCTGCAACAGATCTCGTCGAGCGAACTGATTACCGCCATAAATCCGAAGCAGTTTACGCTGTCCGGCGCGGTCAATGGCGCGTTGCCGCTGTGGCTGGATAACGAAAAGTGGATCATTCATGACGGCTGGCTAACCAATCCGGGGCCGATGACGCTGAGGCTGGATAAAGACACGGCGGACGCGGTGGTGAAAGACAATATGGCCGCTGGCGTGGCGATTAACTGGCTGCGCTATATGGAAATTTCGCAGTCGTGGACCCGAATCGATCTTGATAATCTGGGGGAGCTGAAAATGCAGGCCACCCTGAAGGGCACCAGTTTTGTTGACGGAAAAAGCAATACGGTGAATCTGAACTATACCCATGAAGAGAATGTGTTCACGCTGTGGCGCAGTTTGCGTTTTGGTGACAATTTGCAGTCATGGCTTGAACAACATGCGGCACTGCCGGAGACGGGCTGTGCATCTGGCAAGGCGTGTGAGGAAAAACAATGAAATCCCTGGTAGCCATCCTGTTCGTTCCGTTGCTGGCGACGCTCGCGGGCTGCACGCCGCGTATCGAAGTGGCGGCCCCCAAAGAGCCGATCACCATTAACATGAACGTGAAGATTGAGCATGAGATCCACATTAAGGTGGATAAAGACGTTGAAACGCTGCTGAAATCCCGCAGCGATCTGTTCTGAGGTCATGATGAGAAAACACTTCATCCTACTGCTGCTGGCGACAGCGCTGGTCAGCTCGCAGGCGCTGGCACTCACCCTAAGCGATGCCCGCAGCCAGGGCCGCGTCGGGGAGACGCTAAAAGGCTACGTCGCCCCCATCAGCCAGGACAACGAGACGCTGGCGCTGGTGGCACGCATCAATAAAGCGCGATCCGAGAGCTATCAGCAACTGGCTGACGGTAACAATATTCCGGTGGACGAAGTCGCCAAAATGGCCGGGCAGAAGCTCGTCGCCCGCGCGCTTCCGGGTGAGTATGTGCAGGGCATCAACGGCAAATGGCTGAAGAAATAACGTCAGGCATTATGCCGCCGCGCTGCCAATAATAAAATCGAAGTGAATGGCGTCGTAGGGAAAGCGGGTTCCTCGATCGCCTCGCACCAGCAGTCCGCAAGTGAGTAATGCGGTGACATCAGTGTGAACGCCTTTAACGTCACGCTTCACGCGGGCAGCAATATCGCGGATGGTCAACTCACCCGCGCCCGTCATGGCGAGCAGCAGGTCCATGCGGTTAGGCGAGAGGACTTTCACCATGACGGCCCAGTCAGGAAATGAAATGACATCATCACCCGCCCCGCGTGCGCCCAACGCTGCCGCGTTTAATGCCGCCGTCACATCCCTTGTAAAGTCCTGCATTGGTTCGATGCGAATAGTGACTGTTTTCATGCTATCTCCTGTGGTGTCGAATGCGTTCCACATCGGCCAGAAAATCCGCAATGAGCTGCTCAATGCTGACGAACGTTGTGCGGATTTCGATGTTACCCATATGTTTGTGGTCGCCTTTGCCGCGTTCGTTGTCATAGCGCATGAGGCAAACTTCGTTAACGACGTAGGCGAGGCTGTATTTAAAATTGTGTGTACTGCCGTGAACGGGTGGGTCGATTTCCCATATTAGTACCTGAATAAAATCGCTCTCACTGAGATAACGCGTAAATTTTTTATACAATACGGATGTCATGTTGAGGTCCATCTCATTATGTTGTAATCATCGACAACATGCAGTCTGTTGTCAATCATTACAACAATAAAAGTTTGAATACAGATTCGATATGTCGATTAATTTCGCTGTGGACAGCCCGGCGTTGCCGATGCGCAGTGTAGGGCGTTTTTCGCGGGGTAAAAGGCGCAGAATGCGATTCTGCGTAGCGCCTCGTAAACCGTTGCTTCAGCAATGCGGTGAAGTGCACAGAATGCGAATTTGCTAACGCTAAGATCGTTCATATACTGTTGTCCCAACGCATTATCATCATGAGCAAGAAGGGTTGTTATGAACAGCAAAACGAAGACTGACACATTCACCCTCGGCGATCGCCGCGTAAACCGTCTCGGTTATGGCGCGATGCAACTGGCCGGTCCGGGCGTATTTGGGCCGCCGAAAGACCGCCATGCGGCGCTGACCGTGCTGCGCGAGGCGCTGGATCTCGGCGTTAACCATATCGACACCAGCGACTTTTACGGTCCGCATGTGACTAACCAAATCATTCGCGAGGCGCTGCATCCCTATGCGGACGATCTGGTGATCGTCACCAAGATTGGCGCTCGCCGCGATGCGCAGGGGGCCTGGCTGCCGGCAATTTCTCCGGACGCGTTAAAACAGGCGGTGCACGATAACCTGCGCAACCTGGGTAAAGACGTGCTCGACGTAGTCAACCTGCGGGTGATGTCTGACGTACACCATCCGAGTGAAGGGTCGATTGAAGAGACCTTTACCGTGCTGGCGGAAATGCAGCGTCAGGGGCTGGTGAAGCACATCGGTCTGAGCAACGTCACGCCGACGCAGGTGGCACAGGCGCGTGGCATCGCGGAGATTGTTTGCGTGCAAAACGAATACAACATCGCGCATCGCCATGACGACACACTGATTGATTCTCTGGCTCGCGATGGCATTGCCTTCGTGCCGTTCTTCCCGCTGGGCGGTTTTACGCCGCTGCAATCGTCGATTCTGTCGGATACGGCTGCGAGCTTAAGCGTGACGCCGATGCAACTGGCGCTGGCCTGGCTGTTACACCGTTCGCCGAATATTCTGCTGATCCCCGGCACATCGTCGGTGACGCATTTACGCGAGAACATGGCTTCAGCGGAGTTGGTGTTGTCAGAAGAGGTACTGGCGACGCTGGATGGCATTGCGGCTAAGAAGTAACAAAACATGCTCTCCCACAGGCGCGGGAGAGCAGAATACGCTTATGCGGCTACGATGCTGTCGATAGCGGCTTTAGCGTCAGCATGCGCTTTGGTCGCCACTTCCGGACCGTACGCAATGCCTTCGGCGAACACGAAGTTCACGTCGCTGATCCCGATAAAGCCGAGGAACAGTTTCAGGTACGGGGAGATCAGGTCAGACGGGGTGTCTTTGTGAATGCCGCCACGGCTTGACAGAACCACCGCGCGTTTGCCCGTCACCAGACCTTCCGGGCCATTCTCAGTGTAACGGAAGGTCACACCGGCACGCGCCACCAGGTCAAAGTAGTTTTTCAACTGCGTCGGGATGTTGAAGTTGTACATCGGGGCTGCCAGAACGATCACGTCATGGGCTTTCAACTCAGCGATCAGCTCATCAGAAAGCGCCAGTGCTTCTTGCTGACGCGGGGTCAGCGGGGCATCGGAAGGACGCAGTGCACCCACCAGCTCACCATCCAGTACCGGGATCGGGTTTGCCGCCAGATCGCGAACGGTGATTTCGTCAGCGCTGTGCTTTTCACGCCACTGCTCAACGAAATAGTCAGACAGCTGATTAGACTGAGAGTACCCTGCCAGAATGCTCGACTTAAGCACTAATACTTTACTCATGGGTGATTCCTTTGTTGTATTTGATGGGGCCAGGCCCCAGTAATTAGCCTCACTCTATTCACAATTTAACGTTGTGAATAGCGCAATATATCGATTCCTATGTTCGAATTTTTTGAATAAGCCAAAAAAAGCGCTGATGTGGTAATCTACATTAAACGCTAAAGAGACATTTTCCCGGCAGTGTGCTGCCCGATAACGTTATGACAGAACAACATAAAGTCACCTTCGCTGACCTTCACCACCAGCTCGACGCCCTGATGCTGCGCGATAAGCAACGCTTCGCGCGCCGACTGCATGGCGTGAAAAAGGTTAAAAATCCTGATGCACAACAGGCCATCTTCCAGGAGATGGCGAAAGAAATTGACCAGGCGGCCGGGAAAGTCCAGCTGCGCGCGCAAGCACGCCCAGACATCGACTACCCGGAAAACCTGCCGGTCAGTCAGAAAAAACAGGACATTCTTGAGGCCATTCGCGATCACCAGGTGGTGATTGTCGCGGGTGAGACCGGCTCCGGTAAAACCACTCAGCTCCCCAAAATCTGCATGGAGCTGGGACGCGGCGTCAAAGGGCTGATTGGTCATACGCAGCCGCGTCGTCTGGCGGCGCGCACCGTCGCCAACCGTATTGCCGAAGAGCTGAAAACCGAGCCGGGCGGTTGCATCGGCTATAAGGTCCGCTTTAGCGATCACGTCAGCGACAACACCATGGTCAAGCTGATGACCGACGGTATTCTGCTGGCTGAGATCCAGCAGGACAGGCTGCTGATGCAGTACGACACCATCATCATTGATGAGGCGCACGAGCGCAGCCTGAATATCGATTTCCTGCTCGGCTATTTTAAAGAGCTGTTGCCCAGACGCCCGGATCTGAAAATCATCATCACCTCGGCGACCATCGATCCGGAACGCTTCTCGCGCCACTTTAACAACGCGCCGATCATCGAAGTTTCCGGCCGCACCTTCCCGGTGGAAGTGCGCTACCGACCGATTGTTGAAGAGGCCGACGACACCGAGCGCGATCAGCTACAGGCCATTTTTGATGCGGTCGATGAACTGGGGCGCGAAAGCCCTGGCGACATCCTCATTTTCATGAGCGGCGAGCGCGAAATCCGCGACACCGCCGACGCGCTAAACAAGCTGAATCTGCGCCACACCGAGGTGCTGCCGCTCTATGCGCGCCTGTCGAACAGCGAACAAAACCGCGTATTCCAGTCACACAACGGTCGGCGCATCGTGCTGGCGACCAACGTGGCGGAAACCTCGCTGACCGTGCCGGGCATTAAATATGTGATCGATCCGGGTACCGCGCGCATCAGCCGTTACAGCTATCGCACCAAAGTGCAGCGTTTGCCGATTGAGCCGGTATCGCAGGCCTCGGCCAATCAGCGTAAAGGGCGCTGTGGACGCGTGTCGGAAGGCATCTGTATTCGACTCTATTCGGAAGATGATTTCCTATCGCGTCCGGAATTTACCGATCCGGAGATCCTGCGCACCAATCTGGCGTCGGTCATTTTGCAGATGACATCGCTTGATCTCGGCGACATCGCGGCGTTCCCGTTTGTTGAAGCGCCGGATAAACGCAATATTCAGGACGGCGTGCGTCTGCTCGAAGAGCTGGGCGCTATCACCACTGACGCGCAGCAAACCGCGTACAAACTCACACCGCAGGGCCGCCAGCTCTCGCAGTTACCGGTCGATCCGCGACTGGCGCGCATGGTGCTGGAAGCGCAAAAACACGGCTGCGTGCGCGAAGCGATGATCATCACCTCGGCGCTGTCGATTCAGGATCCGCGCGAGCGGCCAATGGATAAAAAGCAGGCGTCGGATGAAAAACACCAGCGTTTTCATGACAAAGAGTCTGACTTCCTGGCGTTTGTGAATCTGTGGAACTATCTGGGGGAACAGCAAAAAGTGCTGTCGTCTAACACCTTCCGCCGCTTATGCCGCACGGAGTATCTGAACTACCTGCGCGTGCGCGAATGGCAGGATATTTACACCCAGCTGCGCCAGGTGGTGAAAGAGTTGGGTATTCCCGTGAACAGCGAACCCGCTGAGTACCGCGAAATACACATTGCGTTGCTGACCGGGCTGCTGTCGCACATGGGGATGAAAGACGCCGATAAGCAGGAATACACCGGCGCGCGCAACGCCCGTTTCGCGATCTTCCCCGGTTCCGGCTTATTCAAAAAACCACCGAAGTGGACGATGGTGGCGGAACTGGTGGAAACCAGCCGCCTGTGGGGACGCATTGCCGCGCGGATCGATCCCGAATGGGTCGAGCCGGTGGCGCAGCATCTGATCAAACGCGCGTACAGCGAACCCCACTGGGAGCGGGCGCAGGGCGCAGTGATGGCGACGGAAAAAGTGACCCTTTACGGTTTACCGATTGTCGCCGCGCGCAAAGTGAATTACAGCCAGATTGACCCGGTGCTGTGCCGCGAGCTGTTTATCCGCCATGCGCTGGTGGAGGGCGACTGGCAGACGCGTCATGCGTTTTTCCGCGACAACCTCAAACTGCGCGCGGAAATCGAAGAGCTGGAGCACAAATCGCGTCGCCGCGACATCCTGGTGGACGACGAAACGCTGTTTGAGTTTTACGATCAGCGCATCAGCCACGACGTCATCTCCGCCCGCCATTTTGATAACTGGTGGAAGAAGGCCAGCCGTGACACGCCGGATCTGCTGAACTTTGAAAAGAACATGCTGATTAAAGAGGGCGCGGAGTCGGTCAGCAAGCTCGACTATCCGAACTTCTGGCATCAGGGCAACCTCAAACTGCGCCTGAGCTATCAGTTTGAACCGGGCGCAGACGCCGACGGGGTGACGGTGCATATTCCGCTGCCGTTGTTAAACCAGGTCGATGATGCCGGCTTTGAGTGGCAAATCCCCGGTCTGCGTCGGGAGCTGATTATTGCGCTTATCAAATCGCTGCCCAAACCCGTGCGCCGCAATTTTGTCCCTGCGCCGAATTACGCTGAGGCGTTTTTAGGCCGCGTTACGCCGCTGGAACTGCCGCTGCTGGAGGCGCTGGAGCGCGAACTGCGCCGCATGACCGGCGTCACCGTTGACCGCGAGGCGTGGCACTGGGATCAGGTGCCCGATCACCTGAAAATCAGCTTCCGCGTGGTGGACGATAAGAACAAGAAACTTCAGGAAGGCCGGGATCTGACGGCGCTAAAAGAGGCGTTAAAAGGCAAAGTCCAGGAGACGCTTTCGGCGGTAGCCGATGACGGTATCGAACAGAGCGGTTTGCACATCTGGAGCTTCGGCACGCTGGCCGAAAGCTACGAGCAGAAACGCGGCAACTACAAAGTGAAAGCGTGGCCCGCGCTGGTGGATGAACGTGACAGTGTCGCGATCAAACTGTTTGATAATCCGTTAGAGCAGCAGCAGGCGATGTGGCGCGGTCTGCGGCGTTTGCTGCTGCTAAACATTCCGTCGCCGATCAAATATCTGCATGAAAAGCTGCCAAACAAAGCCAAGCTGGGCCTCTACTTTAACCCGTACGGCAAGGTGCTGGATCTGATTGACGACTGTATCTCCTGTGGGGTGGATAAGCTGATCGATGAGGCGGGCGGCCCGGTGTGGACGGAAGAGGGCTTTGCAAAACTGCACGAAAAAGTCCGCGCCGAACTCAATGAAACGGTGGTGGAGATCGCCAAACAGGTCGAGCAAATTCTGACCGCGGTGTTCAATATCAACAAGCGCCTGAAAGGGCGTGTGGACATGACCATGGCGCTGGGGCTGTCGGATGTGAAAGCGCAAATGAGCAATCTCGTGTACCGGGGTTTCGTCACCGGTAACGGCTTCAAACGGCTTGGCGACACGCTGCGTTATCTCAATGCGATTGAAAAACGCCTGGAGAAACTGGCGGTTGATCCGCACCGCGACCGCGCGCAAATGCTGAAGGTGGAAAGCGTGCAGCAGGCGTGGCAGCAGTGGCTGAATAAGCTGCCGCCCGCACGTCGCGACGATGAAGACGTGCGCGAAATCCGCTGGATGATCGAAGAGCTGCGGGTAAGCTATTTCGCCCAGCAACTGGGTACGCCGTACCCGATTTCCGATAAGCGTATTTTACAGGCGATGGAGCAGGTTAGCCCATAGCAAACGCGCCCGGGCCGACGAGAGAAACGTAGAAATCGTAGGCCGGGCAAACGCAGTGCCGCCCGGCGTTACTTCTCACGCCAACCCCCGCCCAGCGCTTTATACAAATCGATTTGCGCGAGCAGCAGATTATTTTTCACCTGCACGACGTTAAGCTGGGTGGAAAATAGCGTGCGCTGGGCGTCAAGCTCATCCAGATACGACGAATAGCCATTGCGATAGCGGTTTTGCGCGATGCGTAACGTTTCCTGCGCTACCGTCGCCTGTTCCTGCAATTCGCTTAACTGCTCTTGCAACCGGTTAATCGCATCGAGACTGTCGTTCACCTCTTTAAACGCGTTGCGTACGGTCTTCTCGTAGCTGTACAGCGCCTGATTACGCTGGGACATCGACACGTCCACCTGCGCATTGAGCGCCTGGCGGTTTAACAGCGGCGCAAGAATACTGCCGCCGACGTTCCACAGCCGCAGCGGGTTATCCAGCAGACCGGGCAGGGTGTCATCCTGATACGAACCGCCCGCCGTCAGATTGAGCGAGGGTAACAGCTGCGCTTTCGACGAGGCCAGCGTGGCATCGGCGGCAATCAGCTGCTGCGTGGCCTGGGCGATATCCGGGCGACGGTTCATCAACGTTGACGGCAACTGCGAAGGCAGTCTCAGCGGCGTGAGCTTTTCAAAGCTTTCTGCGCGCGCCACCGCGCCGGGGTTTTCGCCGATCAGCAGACTTAAGGCGTTTTCCTGCTGGCTAATCTGATGCTGTAACTGCGGGATCTGCGCCCGGGTGGCGCGCAGTTCGGAATCGGACTGCATCAGCTCCAGCCGTGAACTGTAGCCCGTTTCAAACTGGCGCTTTGCCAGCGTGTAGGCTTCCTCGCGGGCTTTCAGGGTGGATTGCGTGACGCGCAGCTGTTCATCCAGCGACAGCAGCGTGATATACCCCGATGCCACCGACGATGCGACCGTAAGATCGGCGGCGGCGGCCGCGGCTTTTTGCGCGTCCAGCGAAGCCTGCGCGGCATCGCTGGTGCTGCGGTTCGCGCCCCACAGATCCACATCATAGCTCGCCGTCAGGCTGCCTTTGTACAGCGTGCCGTGCACCGGTAGACCCGTTGCGGAAGACTGCGAGCGGGCGCGCGTGCCGCTGATCCCCGCATCCAGCGTCGGGAACAGACTGCCTTCAGAGGCGTAGACCCGCGCCTGATATTCATTAATGCGCTCGCGGGCGATCAGCACATCGCTGTTCTGGCGCAGGGCCACATCAACATACTGGTTTAACTGACCATCATGAAAATTGCGCCACCACACGCCTTCCACCGGGCTTTGCGGGCCGATAGCCTCGCGCCACTGCGCCGGAATGGTTAGCGTGGGGGTTGCCGGGGCGACATCAACGGACTGGCAGCCTGCCAGCGCAAGCGCCACCGCCAGCAGAGTCGGGCGGACGATCATTTGGACGCCTCCCGGGTATCAATGTGTACCTGCACCGACATCCCCGGCCGCAGGCGTTGAAGCTGTTCGGGCTTGCCGTAAATGGCAATTCGCACCGGGATGCGCTGGGCGATCTTCACAAAGTTCCCGGTGGCGTTATCCGGCGACACGGCGCTGAACTCCACGCCGGTGGCGGGCGAAATGCTCTGCACACGGCCTGAGAACGTCTCGCCGTTGAGCGCATCAACGCTAAAATGCACCGACTGCCCAATGCGAATGGTGGCCAGCTGCGTCTCTTTGACGTTGGCAATGATCCAGTGCTGCGGCGGCACCAGCGAGGTGAGATGCGTACCGGCGGTAACATACCCGCCCTGGCGCACGGAAATCTGACCCAACTGACCGTCGCGCGGGGCCACAATGCGTGTGTTTTGCAGATCGATTTGCGCCAGTTCCAGCGCGGCGTTAGCGTTTTCCACGTCCGCTTCGAGCGAGGCGCGATTGACAATGGTGGTTTGCAAATCCTGGCGCGACATCTCAAGCGTGGCGCTGGCCTGTGCGATGTCGGCATTGCCCTGGGCGGCGGTGGCAAGGGCGGCGTCACGTTCACGCACCGACAGCGATCCGTCGGCGGTCAGATCTTTCACGCGTTTCAAATCCGCCTGCGATTTCAGATTCTGCGCTTTGGCGTTTTGCAGCGCGGCTTCGTTGCGTTTGATCACCGCTTCGGCGCTTTTTCGCTGTTGCAGGTTGTTATTGAGCGCGGCAATTTTCATTGCCTGCTGCGCCTGGGCCTGGTGAACGCGCTGGGTGTAAATGCGATCGTCAATTTGCATCAACAGATCGCCTTTTTTTACCTGGGCAAAATCCTGCACCTTCACATCGGTGATGTAACCATTGACCTGCGGGCTGATAAACGTCGTCTGCCCGCGAATATAGGCGTTGTCGGTAAACTGCGCCTGACGGGTAAACGGCGGCAGTTGCCAGGCGTAGAGGATCACCAGCACGCCGACGATGCCAATCGCCGCCGCAGCAAAAATAGACACAATGCGCAGGTTACTGCGGGTATTTGCCTGCTCTTTAGCGGCATCCTGCTGACTCATAACCACTCCTGTTGAGACACAAATTTCATCTTATTATCCAAAGCTTATACGGGTTTTCGCATTGCGCGCTTTAACGCCAGCCGTGCGGTGATGCGCAGGCGCAGCAAGCGCCAGAGGATCCACAGTAGCGTGCCCGCCGCAATGCTGGCGGTGAGTAAATAGGTATCGTTGTAAGCCAGAATATTCGCTTCGGTGGTGCTCACCGTTTGCAACTGCGCGATCGCCTGTACATTGAGCAGGGTGCTGTCACCAATCATGTTCTGGTACATCTGGCTGTAAAGCTGGATGCGGTCATTCACCAGCGGATTTAAGGTGGTGAGCTGCTCTGCCAGCAGGCTGGAGTGGTATTTCTCACGCCAGGTCTGGAACGTGCCGAGAATGGCGGAGCCGAGCAGGCCGCCGAGGTTCTGGCTCATACCAAACAGCACGGAAAAACTGACTAAGTTGCGCGGATCGGCGACCACGCCACCGATGCCCGCCAGCATCGCCGGGGCAAGGAAAAAGGCGCTGCCAAATCCCAGCAAGAACTGGCTGACCATCAGCTGGTCCGGGCGCGTAAGACTGGTGGACTGGCTGTCGAGCAGCGAGGCGACAATCATCAGCACCAGCGAGGTGACAATCGGCCAGGCCAGCCGTTGAGGTTTGATGGTCAGACAGCTGGTAATAATCCCGCAGACAATGCCCGCGAAAATCGCCCAGGCGAGGTGGGTCATCTGTTCGTTCTGTAAACCAACATATTGCAGCCAGCCGATAACGCCGGTGTTCTGTTCCGCCAGCACAATCCGGATCAGCAGCATGATCAGCCCAAGGCGTAAAATGCTGCCGCTCGACAGCCAGCGGGTGTTCAGCAGCGGGTTGCTGCGGTTATGTTCGAAAACAATGGCGCTTAAAATCAGCACCAGCGAACCGGCCAGCGACCAGCCAATCCACGGCGCTTCGAACCACCAGTCCAGCCTGCCCAGCGACAGCACCGCGCACAGCAGCGCCATGCCCGGCGCAAGCAGAATGAAGGTGATGAAGTCTTTTTTCTCAAACACCTTTTTGCGATCGCCGGGAGGCAGTTTGAGGGCGATCACGCAGCCGAGGGCAATCAGCGCCAGCCCAAGCTCGAAGAAGTACAGCCCACGCCATTCGTCCAGTTGCAGCAGTTCCGTGGAGAACAGCCGCGCAATGGGTATGGCCAGCGACGAGCCGGTAATACCGATGGTCAGCGCTTTTAAGCGGTGCTTCGCGGGCCACGCCTGGATCTGATAATAGATGCCGAGCGAACTCAGCGCGGCGGCCACCATGCCATGCGCGGCGCGGACCATCAGCGCAGAATTGAGATCGTTAACAAACAGATGGAAGAACGTCACCAGCACATACAGCACCAGAAAGCCTTCGGTGAACGCGCGCAGGCCAAACTGTTGGCGAAATTTCACCAGCAGCAGGTTAATCGAGACGTTGGTCATCACGTACACCGCTGGCAGCCAGGCGATTTCCGTTGACCAGGCGGCGAAGGTGCCCTGCAAATTTTGCAGATTGGCGGTGACCATGGCATTCCCCAGCGCGCCGGTCAGGCAAACTAACAGGCCCACAATCCCATAGGCGATGCGCCGTGGCGTGCTGTGGTAGGGCGTAGAGGGCGAACCCAGCAGCATGGGTTTTTCATGCGGTGCCCATTCTCGTGGCGCATAAGGATCGCTTTTCGGCAGACGCATTACTTCTTCACTATTTTGAACTATTAGGGGGCTAAGGATTCTACTGCGCTTATAAACCATAATTCAAGTGAATGAATATAGCGAACATTAAAAAAAGTGAACAATTCAAGTGACGGTGTCACAAAACGTCATTTACATCCTGCAAGCGATAGAAACCACAAAATGCCAAGCCGGACGTTTAACCCTACAGGATATAATCCCTGTTGGACCGCAGTAGCGGGCCGTCCGGTGGATTAGGAGTGATCCGCTATGCATCGCCGTGACGCTCGTTACCCTGATATCAGGTTTTTGAAGGAGTTAACGATGATCACAACGCGCTTTCCGCCCTTACCCGAAGCCACCTTAACCGCCGTGAATACGCTGGGACGCTGGCTTTCGCAAAACGAATTTGCTGATAAACCGCAGCCGGTGCACGCGGACTGTGTGATCCTCGCGGGTAACGCGGTGATCCCGACCATTGACGCGGCCTGCAAACTGGCGGCGGGCGATCGCGCCCCGTTGCTCATCAGCGGTGGTATTGGCCACTCCACCACCTTCCTGTACGCTGCCATTGCGCGCCACCCGCGCTACAACACGCTTCGCACCACCGGGCGGGCGGAAGCGGCGATCATTGGCGATATCGCCCGGCAGTTCTGGGATATCCCGGCTGAGCGACTTTTACTGGAAGACAAATCGACCAACTGCGGGGAGAACGCCCGTTTCTCCTGTGAGCGCCTGCGCGAGCGGCAGTTGTCGGTCAATAGCGTACTGGTGGTGCAGGATCCCACCATGCAGCGCCGTACCATGGCAACCTTCGCCCGCGCCGCCGCGCAGTATGATATCAACGCCCACTGGCTGAGCTATCCCGGCTTCACGCCGGAGCTTATCAACACCGACGCGGGCCTGCGTTTTGCGTCGGGAACGGAAGGGCTGTGGGAGGTCGAGCGCTACCTGTCGCTGGTGCTGGGGGAAGTGCCGCGACTGCGCGATGATGCACAGGGTTATGGCCCGCTGGGGAAAAACTTTATCGATCACGTTGCGTTCCCGCCAGAGATCACCGCCGCCTGGCAAACCGTCATCGCCGATGAGATCCTGACGTCAACCCTGCGCCAGCGTGCGCTTCTCTAGCCGCTGACCGTTTGCGCCAGCTTATGCGCAAACGGTCATTATGCGCGGCTTTTTGTAATCGTTTTGTTATGCGTATGATTTTTCTTTTTTGATTCGCCTCACAAATATAAACCGCCTGAATGGGAATTGGCCGCGGTGCTTGTAGATTTTTAACAATGAATTCACTTGTTAAAAACAATATCCTTACAGGAGCAGGCCATGACAGCACCCGTACAACACCCCATGTATATCGATGGACAGTTTGTCACCTGGCAGGGCGACGCGTGGATCGACGTGGTCAACCCGGCAACGGAAGCGCTTATTTCACGCATCCCCGACGGCACCGCTGAAGATGCGCACAAGGCTATCGACGCGGCAGAGCGCGCGCAGCCGGGCTGGGAAGCGCTACCGGCCATTGAACGCGCCGGGTGGCTGCGTAAAATCTCTGCGGGCATCCGTGAGAACGCCAGCGAAATCAGCGCCCTTATCGTGGCGGAAGGCGGCAAAATTCAGCAACTGGCAGAGGTGGAAGTCGCCTTTACCGCCGATTACATCGATTATATGGCGGAGTGGGCCAGGCGTTATGAAGGTGAGATCCTGCAAAGCGATCGCCCCGGTGAAAATATCCTGGTCTTTAAGCGCGCGCTGGGCGTCACCACCGGCATTCTGCCGTGGAACTTCCCGTTCTTCCTCATCGCCCGCAAGCTCGCGCCAGCCCTGATTACCGGCAACACCATTGTGATCAAACCCAGTGAATTCACGCCGAATAACGCCATTGCCTTTGCCAAAATTGTCGACAGTATTGGCTTGCCGCGCGGGGTCTTTAACCTGGTGCTGGGCCGGGGGGAAACCGTGGGACAGGCGCTGGCGGGGAACCCGAAAGTGGCGATGGTCAGCATGACCGGCAGCGTGGGCGCGGGTGAAAAAATCATGACCGCAGCGGCGAAAAACATCACCAAAGTGTGTCTGGAACTGGGCGGTAAAGCCCCCGCCATTGTAATGGATGATGCCGATCTGGAACTGGCGGTGAAAGCCATTGTCGATTCCCGCGTCATCAATACCGGGCAGGTGTGCAACTGCGCCGAACGCGTGTATGTGCAAAAAGGCATTTACGATCGCTTTGTCAATCGCCTGGGCGATGCGATGAAAGCCGTGCAGTTTGGCGATCCGGCACAGCGCAATGACATCGCCATGGGACCGCTGATCAACGCCGCCGCGCTGGCGCGCGTGGAGGAAAAGGTGGCGCGCGCGGTGCAGCAGGGCGCAAAAGTCGTGCTCGGCGGCAAGGCGGTGGAGGGCAGCGGCTACTTCTACCCGCCGACGCTATTGCTGGATGTGCGTCAGGACATGAGCATTATGCATGAAGAGACCTTTGGCCCGGTGCTGCCCGTCGTGGCCTTCGACACCCTCGAAGAAGCGCTGGCGATGGCCAATGACAGCGACTATGGCCTGACGTCATCGGTCTACACCCAGGATCTCAACGTGGCGATGAAAGCCATTAAAGGGCTGAAATTCGGTGAGACCTACATCAACCGCGAAAACTTCGAGGCGATGCAGGGCTTCCACGCAGGCTGGCGCAAATCGGGGATCGGCGGCGCGGACGGGCGTCACGGGCTGAACGAGTATCTGCAAACGCAGGTCGTCTATTTGCAGTCCTGAGCGTAACGAATCACTGCCCGGTAAGGCTGGCTTACCGGGTAGACATCACACTTTGGTTTCAATCCACGCCATCATCAATTCCGGCCAGACGGCGACAGGCAAGCCTTGCGCGTCGCGGATGCCAAACCCGTGCTGACCCTGCTCAAACAGATGCATCTCTACCGGTACGCCAAGACGGCGCAGGGCGGTAAAGAGCACCACGCTGTTTTCCACTTTCACCGCCGGGTCGTCCACCGCGTGCAGCAAAAACGTCGGCGGCGTCGCGCTGTCCGCACGCTCTTCCAGCGAGTAATGCTGGATCTGGGCGTCGGTGGGCGTATCGCCAATCAGCTCATGGCGCGAGCCGGGGTGGTCAATCTCCTGATGCATGGTGATCACCGGATACACCAGCGCCATAAACGCCGGACGCGCGCTCAGCGCATCGATCTCATCGAGCGGGGCGTAAACCGCTTCGTCATAGCGGGTGCCGAGGCTGGCGGCGGCGTGACCACCTGCGGAAAAGCCCATAACCCCCAGTTTATCCGCCTCCAGATGCCATTCGCGGGCCCTGGCGCGTAGCGTGCGCAGGGCGCGCTGCACGTCCGCCAGCGGGGCGTTTGCCCCTTCCGCATGACCGTCGCCCGGCATACGGTAGGTCATGACAAACAGCGTGTAACCCCGGGCGTTAAAAAACGGTGCCAGTGCGCTGCCTTCTTTATCCAGCACCACGCGGCGGTAAGAGCCGCCCGGCGTGACCAGAATCCCCACGCCGTTGGGGTTCTCCGGCGCATAGACGGTGATTTGCGGATCACGC
Source organism: uncultured Enterobacter sp. (assembly GCA_963521185.1). Lineage (GTDB taxonomy): Bacteria > Pseudomonadota > Gammaproteobacteria > Enterobacterales > Enterobacteriaceae > Enterobacter_D. The sequence continues at coordinate 759,816 of CAUQTV010000001.1, forward strand.
ACCCCGGTGACCGAGCGGTCAAACGCCGACGGGCCAGTATGGTGTTCTTCGAGCTGAAAACGTACCGGGCTTGTGGCGGCACCCGGCGCTTCGCCCTGGGGCCAGACGGAAAACGTCGTGGCGCGGTGGGAGGCTTCTTCCATAAGCTGCAACAGATAATCGTTACTGAGAGTCTTCACGCAGGTCTCCTGTGGTGGATCGCTAATACGTTCGGCAGAAAATTTAATGAATTTTTAACAAAACCCCGGTATGTTTGCCTTCTTACCGTTTATATCAGGCTCTTAACTCCAGGGAAAAGTATGCGCAGCAAATATTCAGGATTACAAATTGCCCTCCACTGGCTGGTCTTTTTGTTGGTTGTTACCGCTTATTGCGCGATGGAGTTCCGGGGTTTCGCGCCGCGCAGCTACCGCCCTTATTTTAATATTGTGCATGTCTCCTGCGGCATTTCTATTCTGGTGCTGATGGTCGCGCGTCTGCTGGCGCGCCTGAAATACGCCACACCGCCCATTGTGCCAAAACCAAAACCGATGGTGACGGGGCTGGCGCATCTGGGCCATCTGGTGATTTACCTGCTGTTTATCGCGCTACCCATCATTGGTCTGCTGATGATGTGGTTTCGCGGCAATAACTGGATTGCGTTTGGCATCATCATGCCGCACGCCACCGAAGCCAATTTTGATCTCGTCGATATTCTCAAGACGTATCACGTGACGCTGGCGATGCTCGGCTATTACGTGATTGGCTTGCACGCTCTGGCCGCGCTGATGCATCATTACTTCTGGAAAGACAATACGTTGCTGCGCATGATGCCCAAGAAACGTCAGTAGCATCAGTGCACTGACCGGCCCCGCACACGGCGGGGCTTTTTTTTATTCATCAGTCTGATAAATGTGATCCTCGCGGGCTTTTCGCAGCACAACTCTGCTATGCATCACATTTTCAGGCTTCGATACTGTGCGTAATTCGAACAAGCAGTATAGATAGTATATCTATTATAGAAACACTATCGAGATGGAGAGGGGATATGACGCAACCCGTTGAGCAGTCACTTGGTCGCGCAGACAGGCAGGAAGAGGTCATGGTGTCACGAAAATTGCGCAAAGTTTTGCTGGCAACCGGCGTCGGCCATTTCGTTGAATGGTTCGATTTCGGCCTGTACGGTACGTTGGCGGCGATCATCGGTTTGCAGTTCTTCCAGGCCGGGGATCCCAGCGTGGCGCTGCTGTCATCGTTTGCCGTGTTTGGCGCAGGCTTTATTATGCGTCCGCTTGGGGGGCTGTACTTTGGATCGCTCGGTGACCGCGTGGGGCGACAAAAAATCCTCGCCACGGTGATCCTGCTGACCTCGGGCGCGACCTTTGTCATGGGGCTGCTGCCGACGTATCACCAGATTGGCATAACGGCGACAGTGCTGTTGGTGATCACGCGCCTGGTGCAGGGCTTTGCGGCGGGCGGTGAAAGCTCCGGGGCAACGACGTTTCTCGCCGAATACGCGCCCAACGCCCGACGCGGCTATTTCACCTGCTGGATCGATAACTTCGGCTTTATGGCGTTCGTCGCCGGTTCCGGTCTGGTATTTTTACTGACCGCGCTGCTGGGCGAGAGTGCAATGAGCGACTGGGGCTGGCGCATTCCGTTTTTAGTCGCCGGGCCGCTGGGCTGGGTCGGACTGTATCTGCGTAAGCATCTGGAGGATTCGCCGGAATTCCTGGCGATGGTGAAGCACGGTAAAACCAGCGCCACACCGCTGCGCACCGCCGTCACCACCGCGTGGGGTGCGCTGCTGTTCTGCGTCGGCTTTGTGGTGATCAAAGCCGTCGGTCACTGGACGCTGCAAACCTTTATGCCGAGCTACCTCTCCACGCAGATGCACTTCTCAAAACTCGATTCCTACGCCATTACCACCATTGGTCTGTTTGCTATCGCCGTGATGGTGCCGTTCATGGGGCTGCTGTCTGATAAATATGGACGAAAGCCATTGATGCTGGCGGGCTGCGGCGGGTTTATTCTGTTCAGCTATCCGGCGATGATGGTGATGGCAAACGGCAATATGCTCTCTGCGGTGCTGGCGATGCTGATGCTCGGCGCGTTTATTGCGGCGTTTGACGGTGCCTGTAGTGCGGCAATGGCGGAACTGTTTCCTACCAGCATTCGCTACGGCGGCCTGTCGATTGCCTATAACTTTGCCGTGGCCTTCTTCGGCGGGATCACGCCGTGGTTCTCGGTGTGGCTCATCACCGCCACCGGCGATCAGTTCTCACCGGCGTTCTATGTGATGGGGGCGGCGCTGATTACCTTCCTGACGGTGATGCGAGCAAAAGAGACGGCGGGGAAACCTTTAAAACGCTAAAGCGTGAAAAAATTCCCTTCTGAAGCGAAATCCGGGGACTTCAGAAGGGAGACCAACGGGTCATCGTTACAAAAGAACGTATTAAAAATATTCACAATTTCACTAAAAGACAATTACATAACTTTTTTTCATGGAAAGTGATTCTCACCTTTCAAAACTTATAGTCTGCTAATGATAATGGCTTAACGAAAGTGACCGGCACGATTTACGCCTCCCGAACGCTGACCTGTGCTAATGTCAAAAGACATAACCTTCAATCGGGAGTAAAGCGATGCACGATGTCATGCTGTTTGGCGAAGGCTGGGACGGGGAAGTGCGGCAGGTGGAGCAGGGACTCAAACGCTTTCAGTTTGTCCCCAACCCGATCGACACCCATCAACGGGAAGCGGAGTTCACCCTGATTGAATTTTTCTCCGAAGATGGCGAAGTGTATCTGGTGGGTTATTCCGACAAAGAGCCGAAAACGCCGCAGGTGGAAGACGCCATTCTTAAGAATCTACCGACCCCGATTTGATCTTTCCTTCTAAGGTCCTGCGGGGCCTTAACTTCCCCGAATAAAACAAAAAAACACTTAGGTGATTTTCATTACGCGCAAAAAATAAGGCACAAGAATAAAGATGATGACAGCAACAAGAATGCTTACGATGATCGTTATTGCCCTGCTCGGCGCAGGGTGTAGCAGTAAAGCCAAAGCCGACGCTCTGCCGCAATCCCCAGGCACTTCTATGATCGCGCTAACACCTGTCGCCAACACCTGCGGCTATCCGATTATGCCGGCGAAAGCGGCGGCACTGCGCATTTCAGGTTCCGTCCATTTTCATGCCCTCGTAAATGACGAAGGTCGCGTGACGGCGGTTGACACTTCCGGGGATGAGCTTTTCTATAAAACGACGCAGTTGGCAATTAAAAAGTGCCAGTTTGCGCCAGGCAAGAGCGGGGTATATTCAGGGGATTTCAGTTTTACAAGGGAGTCGCCACCAGGCGCGCAAAAAAACCTCGGATGAGAATGTACGCAACAAAATGAAGGAGGCGGCGCTGGGGCCGCCTTTTTTACGTATCCGATTTCACGCTGCTGATGTTCATTATTTCCATGACGGATTTTTTGATATCTGCAAAATGGTGGGAATTTTTGGCATCCGCGGCGATCATCCCATCCATCGACGTGCTGGCGAGCGTCTTAAGCCTCGCTTTCTGGTCGTCGCTCATCACCGCAATCATGTGCGTCACCACGGTGTGCAACGCGAAGATTTCTCTTTCCTCAAAACTCAGTTTGTCCATGGGTGCATCCTTAGTTTGCAGAGGTCATTGTGTGCAGAAGTCATAGTGTGCAGAGGGTTTTATCTAAAATCCAACAGCCTGTTCAGTATGCCAGAGTTTGCACGCGGGTGCTTGTCGCAGGCCGCTTTAGCCCAGACTTTAGGGCGAATGTTTGAATCTGTGACCGGGTTAGCGCTTTTAATCATAAGGGAAATTCCCGTTTTGCCGATGTCTATTTGACAGGCGTGTTTTACGCATCTTCCTATAAGAGAGTCGATAGCCATGGACAACACAGCAGCGATGCACAAACCGCAAACCGTTGGTTTTTTACATCACATTCGGTTGGTTCCCCTGTTTTCTTCGATCCTCAGCGGCATTTTGCTGCTGTTTGCGTTGAGCTCAGGGCTGGCGGGGTATTTTCTGATTCAGGCTGACACCGATCAGCAAGATGTGACGGCGGAACTGCAAATCCGCATGGGCTTATCCAACAGCTCAAACCATTTACGCACGGCGCGAATCAACATGATCCATGCGGGCGCGGCCAGCCGTATCGCCGAAATGGACGACATGAAGCTCAACATCAATGAAGCGGAATCCCGCATCAAGCAGTCGCAGGTGGGTTTTGATTCGTACATCAATCGCAGCGTGAAAACCCCTGCGGATGAAGCCCTCGACGGTGAATTGACCAAACGCTACAACGCCTATATCGCCGGTCTCCAGCCGATGCTGAAATACGCGAAAAACGGCATGTTTGAAGCGATCATCAACCATGAAAACGAACAGGCGCGCCAGCTGGATGCGAATTTCAACGACATCCTGCTGCAAGCGATCAAAATCCGCACTGAGCGGGCCAATAAGCTGAGCGAAGCGGCGCACCAGCGTACGCAGCTCGGCCTCTTCTTTATGGGCGGGGCGTTTGTCATTGCGCTGCTGTTAACCCTGATGACCTTTGTGGTGCTGCGTCGGACGGTTATTCAGCCGCTGCACCGCGCCGCTGCGCGCATTGAGCACATTGCTGGGGGCGATTTGACGTTGCCGACGGAGCCAACGGGCCGCAGTGAAATCGGCGTGCTGACAAACCATCTGCAAAAAATGCAGCGCTCGCTGGTTGAAACGGTGGGGTCGGTGCGTCAGGGGGCGGAAGAGATCTATCGCGGTACCAGCGAAATCTCGGCGGGCAATACCGATTTGTCTTCGCGCACGGAACAGCAGGCGGCGGCCATTGAAGAAACGGCTGCCAGCATGGAGCAGTTAACCGCCACGGTGAAACAGAACGCCGATAACGCCCATCACGCCAGCAAACTGGCGGGGGACGCGTCGGGCAAAGCCAGCAAGGGTGGACAGATTGTGTCCGGCGTGGTGAAAACCATGAGCAACATTTCCGCCAGCTCGAAGAAAATTTCTGAGATCACCGCCGTCATTAACAGCATCGCCTTCCAGACCAATATCCTGGCGCTGAACGCGGCGGTCGAAGCCGCACGTGCGGGGGAACAGGGTCGTGGCTTTGCGGTGGTCGCCAGCGAAGTGCGTACGCTGGCAAGCCGAAGTGCGCAGGCGGCAAAAGAGATTGAAGCGCTGATCAGCGAGTCGGTGTCGCTCATTGAACGTGGCTCAGGTGAAGTGGTCGCGGCCGGGAATACCATGGGCGATATCGTTGATGCGGTGAAACGCGTGACCGATATTATGCTGGAAATTGCGGCGGCCTCCGACGAGCAGAGCAAAGGCATTGAGCAGGTCAGCCAGGCCATCAGCGAAATGGATAACGTCACACAGCAGAACGCCTCGCTGGTGGAAGAAGCTTCCGCCGCTGCCGGGTCGCTCGAAGAGCAGGCTGCCCGCCTGACCGAAGCCGTGGGTGCATTCCGTTTGCAGCAAACCTCGCAAAAACGGGAAGAGAAACCGGCGACGCTGAAACCGACGTTTACCACCAAACCCGTGGCAGCGGCGGCGGCGACGAGCGGGGAACACTGGGAAACGTTCTAAGATTTTTGCGGAAAAGCCCCTCACCAGAACGGTGAGGGGAAAGGCATTTACTTCGAATCAGGCAGTGCGTACGCGATGATATAGTCGCCGCGATCCGGTGACTGGCGTGCGCCGCCTGCGTTGATGACGATGTACTGTTTGCCCGTTTTCGGCGACACATACGTCATCGGGCCAGACTGACTGCCGACCGGCAGACGCTGTTTCCAGATCTCTTTACCGGTGGCGGTATCAAACGCCCGCAGATAGAAATCCTGCGTACCGGCGAAGAACAGCAGGCCGGATTGCGTGGAGAGCGACGCGCCCAGCGTTGGCATGCCAATCGGGATGGGCAGGTGCATACGGATCCCCAGCGGGCCGGTGTCCTGCACCGTACCTACCGGAACCTGCCACACCAGTTTACCGGACTTCAGATCCACCGCAGACATCGTGCCGAAGGGCGGTTTCTGGCACGGAATGCCCAGCGGTGACAGGAAGCGCTCGCGCATCGCACCGTACGGCGTACCGTCCATCGGCACAATCCCCATCTCGATCCCGCTGGCGTTCTTCGCCACGTTTGCGCGTGGCACCATGTAGTTCGCCAGCCCCAGACGCATATCGTTAACGAACATCAGGCTGTTATTCGGGTCAATGGAGACGCTGCCCCAGTTCATCCCGCCAAGGGAGCCTGGGAATTGCAGTGAGCGATCCAGCCCCGGCGGCGTAAAGACGCCCTGATGACGCATGGCTTTGAAGGCGATACGGCACATCAGCAGGTCAACGGGTGTCGCACCCCACATATCCGACTCTTTCAGCGTCTGGTTGCCAATCATCGGCATGCCCACGGAGTAAGGCTGGGTAGGTGAGTAGCGCTCGCCCTGAACGTTACCCGCCGGTACCGGACGCTCTTCTACTTTCGCCACCGGCTGACCGGTTTCACGGTTGAGCATAAAGATCATGCCCTGTTTACTGGTTTGCACCAGCACCGGCGTTGTGCCGCCTTTGCCGTCTGGCAAATCGGTCAACAGCGGCTGCGACGGCAGGTCAAAGTCCCACAGATCGTGGTGCGTGGTCTGGTAGTGCCAGCGAACATGGCCGGTGGTGGCATCAACCGCCACGATGGACGAACTGAATTTATCGTCCATTGGGGTACGCTCGCCGGCGAAGAAGTCCGGGGTCGCGTTGCCGGTGGGCAGGTAAATCAGGTTCAGTTTGGCGTCATACGACATGGCAGACCAGACGTTCGGCGTACCGCGCGTATAGGTCTGGCCTGCCGGTGGCAGACCGTGCAGGTCCGGGTTACCCGGATCCCATGCCCACGCCAGTTGACCGGTGTGCACGTCATAGGCGCGCACCACGCCCGGCGGTTCGCCCGTGGAGAAGTTATCCGCCACGCGACCACCCACAACCACAACGTTGCCCGCGACGAGCGGAGTTGAGGTTTGCTGGTAGTAGCCCGGTTTAATTTCGCCCATGCCAACGCTCAGATCGACCACGCCATGATCGCCAAAATCGTCGCAGAGTTGACCGTTATCGGCGTTAATCGCCACCAGACGCGCATCGGTCGTCGGCAGGAACAGACGACGTGCGCAGGCCGCAGGCGGGACATTTTCCACCGGCGTTTGCAGCTGGCTGGTGTGCGCCTGGGTCTCTTCGTAATAGCCTAAACCCCGGCAGCGCTGCCAGTTTGGCGCGGTGGCCTTGCTGTCATAGCGCCATTTTTCTTTACCAGAATCCACGTCCAGCGCCAGCACTTTGCTGTACGGCGTGCAGACAAACAGCGTGTCGCCAATTTGCAGCGGCGTGTTCTGATCTTCCGCACCGGAGCCATTGCTTTTAGGGATATCGCCAGTGTGTGCGGTCCAGGCAACCTGCAACTGATTCACGTTGCCTTTGTTGATTTGATCCAGCGCGGCAAAGCGGTCGCCGTGAGTGGTATTCCCCCAGTGCTTCCACGCTTTTTGCGCATCGCCAGGGGCGACGGGTTTCACTGGCACGGCTTCGTTAGCGCTCACCAGTGTTTGCGGCTTAAACATCCAGCCTGCGCTAACCAACAGCGCAACGGCAACCACGGCCGCCACGGCGAACGCCGGTTTTTTACGCGCCGGTTGCGGTTGCAGAAACGGCCAGAGGATCGCGGCGAGAAACGCCAGCACGCCGAAGGTGAACAGGCGCGAGAACAATGGCCAGAAATCCCAGCCAGCGTCGCTCACAGCCCAAATAGCGGAGGCGATAAACGCCAGCGCGTAAAGCACAATACCGCTGGGGCGCGAGCGAATAATCAGGATCGCGGCCACCAGCATAACCACACCCATCACCAGGAAGTAAACACTCCCGCCGAGGGTCACCAGCTTGATACCCAGCCCCCCTATCGCCAGACCGATGACGATCATCAGCCCGGCGAGAAGCCACTGCAGGAGACGAGCTATCCCGCGCGGCGTGCTGCCTGTTGCCATAACATTCTCCTAAAAACACACCATCCTTAACGTTCAGCGCGGCTGCATCTGAACCAAATGGATAACTTATTAACGATTTTTGTTTTGAATGAAGGTAATAACACCGTCTTTCGTGGGTATTAATTCACTGATATAGCTTCTTGCGAACCATCTGGTGAATTGGGGGATATGATAAATCTGTTAAATTGCTTTGCGCAATTGTTAAAAATTAAATCCGCATTATTTGAGTATCAGAAATAACTAGCCCGCCAGAACGGCGGGCTGGGGTGGGGTGATTACGCTATACGCAGCGAAGGTTGCGGTCGTGCGCGGGTGACGCTCACCGGGATCGACTTCGACGTTGGCGTGCCGGTACCGTCGCCAAAGCGCGAGAGCGGCACCAGCGGGTTGGTTTCCGGGTAGTACGCCGCCAGATTACCGCGGGGGATCGCGTAGGCCACCAGTTTGAAATCCTCGACGCGGCGCACAATGCCGTCGCTGGCGAGGGTTTCAATATCCACGCGATCGCCATCCTGCAAGCCGAGCGCGGCAATGTCGTCCGCATGCATAAACAGCACGTCTCGCTGACCGTACACGCCACGATAGCGGTCGTCGAGACCGTAAATCGTGGTGTTGTACTGGTCGTGCGAGCGCAGCGTTTGCAGCACGAACGGCGCGTCAATTTCCGGGCAGACCGAAGCGGGCAGCGCTGCGTGACTGAATTCCGCTTTACCGGATGGCGTGTTAAAGGTCAGCGCCGCGGCTGCGTTGCCAAGCCAGAAACCGCCGGGTTCTTCACAGCGGGCGTTAAAGTTCTGGAAGCCGGGCAGGGTGGCGGCAATGTGGTTACGGATGAGATCGTAATCATCCGCCAGCGCCAGCCAGTCCAGTTTTTCTTTCCCTAATGTGGCGTGCGCAATATTCGCGACGATCGCCGTTTCCGAGCGCTGCCGATCGCTAAGCGGTTTACCGATGCCTTCGGAGGCATGCACCATGCTAAAGGAGTCTTCCACGGTGATGAACTGCCGCCCGCTGGCCTGCACATCCTCTTCCGTGCGGCCGAGCGTGGGCAGGATCAGCGAGTCCGTACCCGGCATTAAATGGCTGCGGTTTAGCTTGGTGCTGATGTAGACCGTCAGACCACAGCGGCGCAGCGCTTCGCAGGTGCGGGGCGTGTCGGGGGCCGCCGCCGCCAGGTTACCGCCCAGCGCAATCAGCACTTTTACCTCGTCGCGCAGCATGGCTTCGATGGCCTCCACCGTGTGGTGGCCCGGCGCGCGCGGTGGCTCAAAGTGGAAATGGCGGGCAAGGCTGTCGAGCAGCGCCGCCGGGGGTTTTTCATCAATGCCCATCGTGCGGTTTCCCTGCACGTTACTGTGACCGCGTACCGGACACAGACCCGCACCGGGCTTGCCAAGGTGCCCGCCGAGCAGCTGCAAATTGGTGATCTCACGCACCGTATCCAGCGAATGCTTATGCTGCGTTACGCCCATGGCCCAGGTGCAAATCACCCGTTCGGCACTCGCCCACACGCTCGCCGCCGTGCGCAACTGCGCTTCGCTCAGGCCCGACTGGCGCTCAATGGCCTCCCAGGAGGTGGCATCGATTTGCGCAAACCAGCCGTCAATCCCGTGGGTGTGCTGATTGATAAACGCCTCATCGAAAATGCCGGCTTCACCGCTGGCAAGACGCTGACGCTGGGTTTCCAGCAGAGCTTTCGCCATGCCGCGCACCGCGGCCATATCGCCCCCCAGATTCGGCTGGTAATAGGAGGTGCTGATGGTACCTGCCATCGGCGTCACCACTTCGAGGGGCTTTTGCGGATCGGCAAAACGCTCCAGCCCGCGCTCGCGCAGGGTGTTAAAAGTTACAATTTTCGCGCCGTGATCGGCCGCATGGCGCAGGCTGTGCAGCATACGCGGATGGTTGGTGCCAGGGTTTTGCCCGAAGACGAAAATGGCGTTGGCCTGTTCGAAATCGTTAAGGTGAATGGTGCCTTTACCGACGCCTATGCTTTGCTTAAGCCCGGCACCGCTGGCCTCGTGGCACATATTCGAACAGTCCGGGAAGTTATTGGTTCCGAGCATGCGGCCAAAAAGCTGATACAGATAAGAGGCTTCGTTGCTGGCGCGTCCTGAGGTATAGAGTTCCAGCTGATTAGGGTTATCCATCGCCTGAAGATGCTGCGCGATTAAGGCGTAAGCGTCTGGCCAGCTGATCGGTTCATAGCGATCGCGCTGGGCGTTATAGCGCAACGGCTGGGTGAGGCGACCCTGATATTCGAGGAAATAATCACTCTGCTGGTTTAACGCGCTGACGCTGTGCTGGGCAAAAAATTCGGCGTCCACCTCGCGGCGTGTCGCTTCCCAGGTCACGGCTTTTGCGCCGTTCTCACAAAAACTGAAGGTGCTTTTATTATCGTCACCCCAGGCACAGCCGGGGCAGTCAAAGCCACGGGCTTTATTCATGCGCAGCAGGTTGCGCATATTTTTGAGGGCGTTTTTGCTGTCAATAACGAAGCGGGTAGTGGCTTCAAGCGATCCCAGACCACCGGCAGCAGCGTGGTAGGGTTTAATGGCGGTTTTGAATTTCATCGGTTCTTCCAGACAGCGGGTTGCTCGGGTTTGAGTATAAACGTCGTAACAACAACCCTTAATCAACAACCTATTTTTATCACACAATTAACGAAATTGTTACCGTTTGCGCAACAGGAAGAGCGATGTGCGTGCCGGAGGTGGCTCCGGCGGCGGGGTTAGTCAGGCATGGATTTACGAATAGCGCCGAGCAGGGTTTGCGCCCCCGTAGAGAGCGGTGCATCAATGCGGGTGATGATACCAATCGGTTCGCCCGCGCCGTGCGCCGGGACCGGCAGCGCGGTAAGCGTGCCCTGACGGAGGTCGTTTTTGACCGCCCCGGACGGCACAAACCAGATGTAATCATACTCCAGCGTCAGCTGGCGCGAGAGCGACGCCGACAGCGTTTCGACACAGCCCGACGGCAGCGTGCAGCCCTGCGACGCCAGCAGCGCTTCGGTGTGCTGGCGGGGGGCGGTACCCTGCGGCAGTACCACCAGCGGCCACTCCATAACGCGGCTTAGCGTCACGGTATCTTTTAATAAAGGATGGCTGGGACGCACCACCACTTTTAAGGATTCCAGGAACAACAGTTCGTAATTAAGCCCGCTCATCAGTTCCGGATCGGACATGCGACCAATGCCAATATCCAGCTCGCCGGTCTTTAATCCGGCCAGCAGCATTGGGTTGTTCATCGTCGCCACCTGGAGGGTAATGTCAGGCAGATGCGGATGAAACTCGCCGATCACCGTCGGCAAAATACCGAGCGCCGCAGTGGGCAGCGTACCAATACGCACCACATCGCTGTTTATCCCCTCCTGGCGGGAAAACGACTGTCCGGCGGTGTTGAGCGCGTCAAGCACGCGCACGGCATGGGTTAAGAACTGCTCGCCCACCAGCGTGAGCTGCGCGCCCATGCGCCCTCGCTCAAAGAGGCGCGTACCGGTCAGTTGCTCAAGTTCATTGAGGGTTTTCGACAACGCCGGTTGACTAAGGTTAAGGGTTTCAGCCGCACGCCCCAGTGTTCCCTGTTGAGCGACGGCGACGAATGTATGAAGATGGCGCAAGCGGATGCGCTGACTGAACAGACCATTTTTTTCCATAAGTGATGTTAAAAACAGAGCGCCGTGAATGACAAGATAAGTTGTTTAATATTGATAACTTGCTAGCAAAATATTATTAACATCTAATCCATTTGACTTACAAACAATTTTTTGCGGCGCGCCGTGCGCTTTACGCTCTCACGGCGCTGACTCACCTCACACTTTCTAAATTCTTCCCGCGCGCGCATGAGGGCTTCTCTACACTCCAGGTATAACCACCGGAGGCAAGACGAAATGGCGAACAGCATCACGGCAGATGAGATTCGGGAAGATTTTTCGCAGGCAATGTCGGCAATGTACCAGCAAGAAGTTCCGCAGTACGGCACGCTGCTGGAACTTGTGGCGGATGTTAATCTCTCGGTACTGGAACAAAATCCCCGCTTACATGAACAGTTGCTGAACGCCGATGAACTGGCACGGCTCAACGTTGAGCGGCACGGCGCGATCCGCGTCGGTACGCCGCTGGAGCTGTCAACGCTGCGGCGCATGTTTGCGGTGATGGGCATGCACCCGGTCAGCTATTACGATCTCTCCCAGGCGGGCGTGCCCGTGCACTCCACGGCGTTTCGCCCGGTGGACGACGCGTCGCTATCAAAAAATCCGTTTCGCGTGTTCACCTCGCTGCTACGTCTGGAGCTGATTGAAAATGAGGCGTTGCGCAAACAGGCGGCCGCGATCCTGGATAAACGGCGCATTTTCACCCCGCGCTGCCTGGAGCTGTTGGACAGCTGGGACAAGCAGGGTGCCTTCGCCCCCAGTGAAGCGCAGGAGTTTGTGCGCGAAGCGCTGGAGACCTTTCGCTGGCACCGCCATGCGACGGTCAGTCATGAAACCTATCTCGCGCTCAACAATGAACACCGGCTGATCGCCGATGTCGTGTGCTTTCCTGGCTGCCATATCAACCATCTCACCCCGCGCACGCTGGATATCGACCGGGTGCAGGCGCTGATGCCAAAATATGGCATTGAGCCAAAAATTCTCATCGAAGGCCCACCGCGCCGCGATGTGCCGGTGCTGCTGCGCCAGACCAGCTTTAAAGCGCTGGAAGAACGGGTGTACTTTCCCGGTGGCGCGGCCGGAGAAGAGAAGGGCACACACAGCGCACGCTTTGGCGAAATCGAGCAGCGCGGTGTCGCGTTGACGCCGAAGGGGCGGGCGCTGTACGACAGTCTGCTCGCTGAGGCGGGCACCGGCAAAGACAATCTCACCCATCAGCTGCATTTGCAGGAAGTTTTCCATCCCTTCCCGGACAGCGAAATGCTGCTGCGCCACCAGGGACTGGCCTATTTCCGCTACCGCCTGACGCCCACCGGCGAAGCGCACCGCAAGGCGTTTGGCCCCGGCGACGATCCCCAGCCGCTGATCGAGCGCGGCTGGGTGGTGGCGCAGCCCATCATCTATGAAGACTTCCTGCCGGTCAGCGCCGCCGGGATTTTCCAGTCGAACCTCGGCAATGAAACACAGCAGCGTCGCCACGGCAACGCCAGCCGCGACGCCTTTGAACAGGCGTTGGGTGCAGCGGTCCTTGATGAGTTTGCGCTCTACCAGGCGGCGGAAGACCGCAGCAAACGGCGTTGCGGTCTGCTGTAAAACAGGTACGCTGAAGGGATGTGAAGGAACAGGACGCTGTCATGGAAAATCCCTGCGCCCCGGTGGCTGAAACCCGCCTCGGCACTGTTATTGGTCTTAATGAAGAGGGCGTGCACGTCTGGCGCGGCCTCCCTTATGCCGCGCCACCGGTGGGCGCGCTGCGCTGGCGTGCCCCGCAGCCGCTGAGCGCCTGGCAAACGCCGCGCGTCGCTGACGCTTTTTCGGCCTCAAGCTGGCAGAACAGCGACTACTGCCGCGAGCTGGGCGGCGGCGATCCCGGGCGTTTTTCCGAAGACTGCCTGTATCTCAATATCTGGTCCCCGGCGGCGCGCACAGCGCCGTTGCCGGTGATGGTCTGGCTGCACGGCGGTGGCTTTACCATTGGCGCAGGCGGGCTGCCGCCCTACGAGGGTGGCGCGCTGGCACGGCGTGACGCGGTGGTTGTCACCGTCAACTACCGCCTCGGCCATTTGGGCATCTTCGCCCACCCGGCGCTGGAAGCCGAAGCGGGTGAAAAGATCTACAACTTCGCGCTGTGCGATCAAATTGCCGCGCTGCGCTGGGTGCAGGAGAATATTCACGCCTTCGGTGGCGATGCCGGAAACATCACGCTGTTTGGCGAATCAGCCGGGGCGCGCAGCGTGCTCTCGCTGCTGGTTTCCCCTCAATCCGCCGGGCTGTTTCATAAGGCGATTATTCAGAGCGGTTACACGCTGCCGGACACGCCGCGCGAGGTTGCGCTGGCAAAAGGCGAAGCGCTGGCCGCACATTTAGGGCTGGAAAACGCCACGGCGCAGGATCTGCGGGCGATCCCGGCGGAGGCGTTCTGGCCGCTGGAAGCCCCGCATAACATCGGTCCAACGCCGATTGTCGGCGATGCGGTGCTGCCGGAGCCGATGCTTGACGCCTTTTTTCACGCCCGTCAGCACCCCATGCCGGTGATGATTGGCTCCAACAGCGATGAAGCCAGCGTGATGGGCGTGTTTGGCGTCGATCTCGCCGGGCAGATACGCAAGCTGCGGCGCGAGCGGCGTGTCGGCCTGGGGCTGATTAAGCTGCTCTATCCGGGGGTAAAAGGCGACGCGGAGTTAGGGCGTCAGGTGTGTCGCGATATGGCCTTCACCACCATGGGGTTTGTGGTGATGCAGGCGCAGCAGCGCATCGGGCAGCCGTGCTGGCGCTACTGGTTTGATTATGTGGCGCAGGCTGAGCATAAGACTTACCCGCATGGCGCGTGGCACGGTAATGAAGTGCCCTATGTGTTTGATACGCTCGCAAAAATCTCGCCGTCGAACGGCTATGTGACCCCGCAGGATCGGGCGTTCTGTGCACAGGTGGCTGACTATTGGGTAAACTTTGCCCGTCACGCCAGCGCCACCTGTACGGTGCTAAACGGCCCGGTACGCTGGCTGGCAAGCGTGCGTGGAAAGGATCGTTTGTTGGCGATAGGTGTGAATAAGCATGCACAATTTAAGCTGATTAACCGTTTTATGCGTGCTCGCATGGCGCTGTTTAAACGCGTCATGCGCCACCACGTCAGTCTCGATTAACCGCCAGCATCACCTCGCGAAAAATGGCTAAGCCTGCGGCCTTGCTGCGCGATCCCCTCAGCACCAGCCGATAGCTCGCCCCGGTCCTCACGCTGTGCGGCCAGGGGCGAAAAAGCCGCCCGGCGCGCAGATCTTCCGCCACCAGCGTCTCGTCGGCAATCGCCACGCCAAAGCCCTGGATCGCCGCGCCGATGACCAAATCCATGGTGTCGAAGTGCTGATTTTTTCGCATAACCGACGGCTGAATAGCCTGGTGCGCAAGCCACAGCGACCAGTCGGTTTTGTCGCGGGTCGGGTGCAGGAACGTCAGGGATTCCAGCGCCTCGGGCGGCGCGGCATCGTGGCTCATCACCGGCGTTAACGCCTCTTCAAACAGCAAATCACCGGCGCTTAACTGCGTGCCAAAGACAATTGCCGCGTCATACGGCTCGGTTTTGAAATTCACCGTGTGGTCGTTGGTGGAGGTGAGCGAGATTTGCAGATCCGGGTTGTCGCGTTCAAGGCGCAGGAGTCTCGGCACCAGCCAGCGGATCGCGCAGGTGGGCGCTTTCAGTCGGACCACGGTTTGCTGCGAACGCGCCTGCTGCGCCACGGTGACCAGTTGCTCAAACGTCGCTTGCAGTTCTGGCAGCAGTGCGCTGCCCTGCGGCGACAGGTGCAGTCCGCGCGCATGGCGCTCAAACAGCGGAAAGCCAAACCAGGTTTCAAGGGTGGCGATTTTACGGCTGACCGCGCCCTGCGTCAGGCAAAGCTCTTTGGCCGCATGGGTTAAATTCAGGTGACGAGCGGTGACCAGAAACGCATCAATGGCGTTAAGGGGCAGGGAGCGGCGCGACATAGAGACTCCAGGTATGCGTTTTTGTCATGGCTATTATGACAACAATTCGGTTGTCCGCTCAAGGCACTTTTGGTTTGAATGGTTATGCAATTTTGATGAGGAAGGACAGAGAATGACTTTGCGTACCCCGGTGCAAACCCGCTCCAAACTGCCCGACGTCGGCACCACCATTTTCACCGTGATCGGTCAGCTTTCCGCTGAGCACAACGCCATCAACCTTTCTCAGGGCGCGCCGAACTTTTCCTGCGATCCCGGACTGATTGCCGGTGTGACCCGCGCCATGCAGGCCGATCATAACCAGTATGCCGCCATGACCGGTTTGCTGCCGCTCAAAGAGCGTATCGCCGAAAAGGTCGAAAATCTCTACGGCACGCGCTATGACGTGGGCCGTGAAATTCTGATCACCGCCAGCGCCAGCGAAGGGCTGTACTCCGCCATTAGCGGGCTGGTGCATCCGGGCGACGAGGTTATCTACTTCGAGCCGTCGTTCGACAGCTACGCGCCCATCGTGCGTTTACAGGGAGCGACGCCCGTTGCCATTAAGCTGACGGTGCCGGACTTCGCCGTCAACTGGGACGAAGTGCGCGCCGCGATCACGCCACGCACCCGCATGATCATCGTCAACACGCCGCACAATCCCAGCGGGCAGGTCTTTTCGCGCCAGGATCTGGAACAGCTTGCGCACCTGACGCGTAACACCGACATCGTGATTTTATCCGATGAAGTCTACGAACATGTGGTGTTTGATGGCGAACCGCATCACGGCATGGCTACCCATCCGCAGCTTGCCGAGCGCAGCGTGATTATCTCCTCGTTCGGCAAAACCTACCACGTGACCGGCTGGCGCGTGGGCTACTGCGTGGCACCTGCCACGCTGATGGACGAGATCTGCAAAGTGCATCAGTTCCTGATGTTCTCCGCCGACACGCCGATGCAGTACGCGTTTGCCGAGCACATGAACGACCCGCAGACCTGGCTATCGCTGGCGGGATTCTATCAGCGCAAGCGCGACATGCTGCAGAGTCTGCTGGCAGAGTCGCCTTTACGTTTATTACCGAGCGCCGGATCATTCTTCCTGCTCGCCGATTACAGCCATTTCAGCGATGAAAGTGACAGCGACCTGGTTAAACGATTAATTGTTGAATGTGGGGTTGCTACTATTCCGTTATCCGCGTTTTATACCGATGGCACGGATAACAAACTGATCCGTCTCTCTTTTGCCAAAGACGAGACGACGTTACGGGCAGGGGCGCAGGCCCTGTGTCGGGTTAAGCCACGCTAAGGAGCGTTAAGCATGAAATTAAAAGCACTCTGTCTGGGAATGGGTTTGCTCTGCTCGCTGTCGTCTTTTGCAGCCACAGAGTTACGTTACGGGCTGGAAGCGGAGTATCCGCCGTTTGAAAGCCGCAATGCGGCAGGCGAACTGGAAGGGTTTGATATCGAGCTTGGCAACGCCATTTGTACTGCCGCCGCGCTGAAATGCAGCTGGGTGGAAACCTCCTTCGACGCGCTGATCCCAGGGCTTGTGGCAAAAAAATATGACGCCATTAACTCGGCGATGAACATTACCGATCAGCGCCGTCAGAGCATCGATTTCACGCAGCCGATTTACCGCATTCCGTCGCAGCTGGTGGGTAAAGCGGGTAGCGGAATGGAAGCCACGCCGCAGGGGCTGAAAGGCAAAACCGTCGGCGTGTTGCAGGGATCTATTCAGGAAACTTACGCCAAAGAGCACTGGGAAAAAGAGGGTGTGACGGTGGTTTCATATAAAGATCAGAACCTGGCGTGGGCGGATTTGCTCAATGGACGCATTGACGCCTCGCTGGTGATGTCCGCCGCCGGGCAGGCCGGATTCCTCAGCAAGCCGCAGGGCAAAGGGTTTGGCTTTATCGGCAAGCCGGTGTCAGACGATACGATCCTCGGCAGCGGCATCGGTTTTGGCCTGCGCAAGGGCGACGACGCCACCAAAAAGCAGCTTGATGCGGCGATTGATAAAGTCCGCGCCGACGGCACCATCACGAAACTGGCGGCGAAATACTTCCCCGGCATTGACGTCGCGGTCAGCGCAAAATAACAGCGTTTTTTTCCCCCGCCCGACGATGTCCGGGTGGGGGTTTTTTATACGTATCTTTACCTTCGATTCAGTCTAATCCCCTCGACATAAAAAATTCTGCGTTTTGTTCATAAGAACACCAACCAACAATTGGATTCTCAATGATTTTTGTCTAGAGTGAGCGTGCTTTTTCTTGCCGCTGTTTCGCAAAAGCGCGGGGCTCACTCACACGACCAAAAGGACGTTTTCTCAGGCATGAACCGCAGACGTTTTATCAAATCTTCGATGGCGCTGGCCGCTGCGTGCGGGACCACCGGACTCGCATCCTTCTTCTCTCGCGCTGCGTTTGCGGCGGACTCCGATATCGCCGATGGTCAGAGCCGTCGCTTCGATTTTTCCGTCCTGCAGTCCATGGCGCATGATATTGCGCAGAATCCGTGGCAGGGTGCGCCAAAAGCGTTGCCTGAGACCCTGGCGACGCTGACGCCGCAGGCGTACAACAGCATTCAGTACGACGCGCAGCACTCGCTGTGGAACAATGTAGAAGGCCGCCAGCTTGACGTGCAGTTCTTCCACGTTGGCATGGGGTTCCGCCGTCGTGTGCGCATGTTTTCGCTTGATCCCGCTGACCAGCAGGCGCGTGAAATCCACTTCCGCCCGGAACTGTTCAACTATCACGACGCGGGCGTGGATACTAAACAGCTTGAAGGGCAGAGCGATCTCGGTTTCGCCGGTTTCCGCGCGTTTAAAGCGCCGGAGCTGGCACGTCGCGACATCGTTTCGTTCCTCGGCGCGAGCTACTTCCGCGCGGTGGACAGCACCTACCAGTACGGTTTATCCGCGCGGGGCGTCGCGATTGACACCTTTACCGATACGCCGGAAGAGTTCCCGGATTTCACCTCGTTCTGGTTTGAAACCGCGAAACCGGCTGACACGTCGTTCACCGTCTATGCGCTGCTCGACAGCCCAAGCCTGACCGGGGCGTATAAGTTTGTTATTCACTGCGAGAAGAGCCAGGTGATCATGGAGGTGGATAACCACCTTTACGCGCGCAAGGACATTAAGCAGCTCGGCATTTCGCCGATGACCAGCATGTTCAGCTGTGGCAACAACGAGCGCCGCATGTGTGACACCATTCACCCGCAGATCCACGACTCCGATCGCCTGGCGATGTGGCGGGGCAACGGAGAGTGGATCTGCCGTCCGCTCAACAATCCGCAAAAATTACAGTTCAACGCCTATCAGGACAACAACCCGAAAGGCTTTGGTTTGTTGCAGCTTGACCGCGATTTCTCCCATTATCAGGACATCATGGGCTGGTATAACAAACGCCCCAGCCTGTGGGTGGAGCCGCGTAATAAGTGGGGTAAAGGGGCCGTGGGGTTGATGGAGATCCCGACCACCGGTGAAACGCTCGACAACATCGTCTGCTTCTGGCAGCCGGAAAAACCGATCAAAGCCGGTGACGATTTGGCCTTCCAGTATCGCCTGTACTGGAGCGCGCTGCCGCCGGTGCATACGCCAATGGCGCGCGTGCTGGCGACCCGTACCGGCATGGGCGGCTTCCCGGAAGGCTGGGCACCGGGCGAGCACTACCCGCAGGTGTGGGCGCGCCGTTTCGCCGTGGATTTTGTGGGCGGCGACATCAAAGCTTCCGCGCCGAAAGGCATTGAACCGGTGATCACGCTGTCAAACGGCGAAGCGAAACAGGTGGAGATCCTCTACGTCGAGCCGATTGACGGCTACCGCATTCAGTTTGACTGGTACCCGACCAACGACGCCACCGACCCGGTGGATATGCGCATGTTCCTGCGCTGCCAGGGCGATGCGATCAGCGAAACCTGGCTGTATCAGTATTTCCCGCCCGCGCCGGATAAACGCAACTATGTGGATGACCGGGTGATGCGTTAATCTCGCTTTTACCCTCTCCTATTAGGAGAGGGCTGGGGTGATCGGACAAACGATGCGTTAATCTCGCGTTTACCCTCTCCCAGTGGGAGAGGGCCAGGGTGAGGGGACAAACAATCACACCGAGCCAATCAGCGGCGTGCGGGTAATATGCTCCGCGCCGCCGATCACCTTCGGTCCGCGCAAATGAATGCTGTTGTGCTCGTTACTCTCAATCACCGCTTCGCCGCTAAGCGTGATGTGATGCTCGATCAGCACATTGCCGATAATTTTTACCTCGCCTTCGATCACCACATGATCATCAAGCAGTATCGGTCCGCCGCGCAGCCATGCGTGACCGCCGACCAGCACATGGTGTTTTAACACGCAGTCGCCTTCGACAATGGCGTTCTCCGCCACCTGAGCGCTGTAGCGCAGCGTCGGGATCGCATCGTCTTCGCTGCCTGCCACCACGCGGGCGCTGCCGTAGACCTTCGCGCAGTCGCACACCCAGACGTCGTTTTCCTCGTTGCCTTCCAGCAGGGCGGAGTCAAAGACTTCGGCGCGATGCTCAATAAACGCGTAGTTGACCATCGCGTCGCCATATACCTGCGCCTGATGCACCACGCGTGAACGGCTAACGGTAGCGCGATCATAAATACGCAGGATCTGCTCGCCGTCCGGCGTCAGCCCTTTGGCGGCGATAATCTCGCTGCCGTGCAGCACGCGTGCTTCATCGCGGATGTCGCACTCGCCGCGCACCACCGACATCTGCACCAGCGCATCCCCGCTTAATTGCGCGCCGTGGCTGATTTCAGACGCATCGACCCAGGCATTCCCGCCCAGTTGTGCATCCTTGCGGATAATGCAGGTTTGGGTGACGCGCACGTTGTCGCGGATCTGCGCGCCGTCAAACGCCATGCTGTTTTCGTCATAGATCCAGCACTCGCCGTCCTGAGCCAGCACCGCCTCGCTGTCCACCCAGCCACCCGGCGTACCGGCGGTGACGTCGCTAAAATCCTTAAGCGCAATAATCTGCCGCAGCGTGACGCTGCGCTTTTCGCCGCTGTCCCGGTAGCTGAACGTGCGGCGTTCATCACTAAGGCGATATTTGTTCATTGTTGTGTCACCTGACGTGCCGGATTGGCCTGCACTAAATTTAGCAAACTTTGGCCGTCATAAACTTTGGTCGTCGCAAACCGGGCACACTGGCTATTAAGGGGAAATTTCAATAAAATGCATTTCAAATGATATTTTAAAAATTCAACATAATCTGCAATTAATCAGGATGAATCATGACCCTTCGTGATGAAAACTACTTTACACAGACCTACGGTCTGACCCGCACCCATTCGGAGATCCTTGAAGCTGCCGCCATTATTGCGCCGGGCAAGGCGCTGGATTTGGGCTGCGGTAACGGACGCAACAGCGTTTACCTTGCGGCGAAGGGCTTTGAGGTGACCGCATGGGACAAGAACCCGGCCAGCATCAGCAATCTTGAGCGCATTAAAACGGCGGAAGGGCTGGATAACCTGACGATCGCGGTTAAGGATCTCAACGCGCTGCGTTTTGACGGCGAGTACGACTTCATTTTCTCCACCGTGGTGATGATGTTCCTGGAGGCGCAAACCATTCCGGGGCTGATTGCCAACATGCAGCGCTGCACGCAACCCGGCGGGTATAACCTGATCGTGGCGGCAATGGACACGGCGGATTTCCCCTGCACGGTCGGCTTCCCGTTTGCGTTTAAAGAAGGGGAGTTAAGCGGGTATTACGCCGGTTGGGAGAGCGTGAAATATAACGAAGACGTCGGTGAACTGCACCGCACCGACGCCAACGGCAACCGCATCAAATTACGTTTTGCCACGCTGCTGGCGCGTAAGCCCGCTTAACGCGCGGCCAGCAGACAGAGCTGTAACGCCACATTGTAGGATGCCTCGAACGATTTCAGCGGCAGGAATTCAAAGCGCGAATGGAAGTTATGCGCGCCGGTGAAAAAGTTCGGGGTCAGAATGCCTTTGGCCGACAGGGCCGCGCCGTCGGTGCCGCCGCGCATCGGCGTCGGTTTTGGCGCAATGCCTAAGCTCTCCATCGCGTCGAACATCAAATCCACCGCCCGGCGATCCTCGCCAATGGCGTTGCTGATGTTGCTGTAAATATCGCTGACATGGTATTCCACTTTCGCCGTCGGGTGTTGGGCGGCGATTTTCTCTGCCACTAACCCTATCTGCGCTTTACGCTGAGCAAAGCTCGCGGCGTCAAAATCACGAATGCTTGCGCCGAGCACCGCATAGCCCTGCACAGCCTCGATGCTGTTAAACCAGACATAACCCTCGCGGCCCTCGGTATGCTCCGGCGTCTGTTGGCGATCGAAATGACTGATATAGTCTGTCGCCATTAACAGCGGATTGACCAGCACGCCTTTCGCGGACATCGGGTGCGCGGTAACGCCGGTAAAGGTGATTTCGGCGTGGGCGGCGTTGAAGTTTTCATAGACGATTTCGCCCAGCTCGCAGCAGTCGATGGTCCAGGCGAAATCCACATCAAACCGTTGCAGATCCAGCGCTTTTGCTCCGCGCAGACCCACTTCTTCATCCGGGACAAACGCCACCACGATATCGCCGTGGGCGTGCTCAGCGGTGAGGTTTTCCAGCAGCGTCATCACCACGGTAACGGCGGCTTTGTTGTCCGCGCCGAGCACGCTGGTGCCATCGCTGAAAATGATCTCTTCATTGGGATAAGCGAGGATTTCCGGGTGCTCCGCAACGCGCAGCCAGATCTGCTTGTCGGCATTAAGACAGAGGTCTGTGCCGGTAAAGGGCAGGATCTGTGGATGAATATCCGGTGACAATCCGACGTCCACGGTGTCGATATGGGTGATAAAACCGATGCGCGGCGCGCCCGCCACGTTGCCTTTTTTGACGGCGGTGACGGTGGCGTGATCATCGATCACAATGTCGCTTAAGCCCAGGCTTTGCAGCTCTTTCGCCAGTTCTTTTGCCATCTCATGCTGGCCCGGCGTGGTGGGCAGCGTGGTGGCTGCGGCATCGCTTTGACTGGTGATTGACAGGTAGCGGAAGAAGCGTTGGGTTAATTGACTGGCGAGGGGCGACGACATAGTGATTCCTTCTTTATTCGATTTATCAGGTGTTTGCATTCTCCTTTTAATGTTATGTATGAACAGGCAAACAACAAGCATTTATTGAAATTCGTATAAAAAGACAGGATAAACATGATTAGCAAACCCACTAGAATTGCCCTGGCGTTGGCCGCAATCGCGGTCAGTTCTGCTGCGAACGCGAAGACACTGGTTTACTGTTCAGAAGGATCGCCGGAGAATTTCAACCCACAACTTTACACCTCAGGGACCAGCGTCGATGCCAGCGCCGTGCCGGTGTATAACCGCCTGGTCGATTTCAAGGTCGGCACGACGGAGCTGGTGCCCAGTCTTGCCGAACGCTGGGAGGTGAGCGAAGACGGGAAAATCTACACCTTCCACCTGCGCAAAGGCGTGAAGTTTCAGAGCAACAAATACTTTAAACCGACGCGGGATTTTAACGCCGATGACGTGATCTTCTCGTTTATGCGGCAAAAAGATGCCAAACATCCGTACCACAACGTCTCCAACGGCAACTACTCTAACTTTGAAAGTCTGGAGTTTGGCAAGCTGATCACCGCCATTGATAAAGTTGACGATAACACCGTGCGCTTTACGCTCGCCCACGCAGAAGCGCCGTTTGTCGCCGATCTGGGGTGGTATTTCGCCTCCATCCTGTCGGCGGAATACGCTGATGCGATGCTAAAAGCAGGCACGCCGGAGCGCGTCGATATGGATCCCATCGGCACCGGACCGTTCCGTCTGGCGCAGTACCAGAAAGATTCACGCATTCTGTTTACCGCCTTCCCGGACTACTGGCATGGCAAAGCGAAGCTTGACCGGCTGGTATTCAGTATTACCCCCGATGCCTCGGTGCGTTACGCGAAGCTGGAAAAAAACGAATGCCAGGTGATGGCCTTTCCCAATCCGGCGGATTTACCGCGCATGAAAGCCAACCCGGATATTAAATTGCTCAGTAAGGCCGGATTAAATACCGGATTCCTCGCGTTCAATACCCAAAAAGCGCCGCTGGATAATGTTAAAGTTCGCCAGGCGCTGGCGATGGCGATTAATAAATCCGCTATTATTGACGCCGTATTCCAGCGCACCGGTACCCAGGCTAAGAATCTTTTGCCACCCGGCGTCTGGAGTGCCGACAGTGAATTAAAAGATTATGACTATTCACCGGAAAAAGCCAAAGCGCTGTTAAAAGAGGCGGGTTTTGCGAACGGTATGAGTATCGATTTATGGGCCATGCCGGTGCAGCGTCCCTATAACCCCAATGCTAAACGCATGGCGGAGATGATCCAGGCTGACTGGGCGAAGATTGGCGTACAGGCGAAAATTGTCACCTACGAATGGGGCGAATATTTGAAGCGCGTCAAGGGTGGGGAGCATCAGGCGGCGCTCATGGGCTGGACCACGGCGACCGGCGATCCGGATAACTTCTTTGGCCCGCTGTTTACCTGCCAGTCGGCAAACGGCGGCTCGAATTCATCGAAGTGGTGTTATAAGCCGTTCGATCAATTAATCTCTGACGCCAAAGCAATAACCGATCAATCCAAACGTACTGCGCTCTATACCCAGGCCCAGCAAATGATGCACGAACAAATGCCGGCCGTGATGATTGCGCACTCAACTATTTTTGAGCCAGTGCGAAAAGAGGTTACCGGTTACGAAATTGATCCCTTCGGTAAACATATTTTTTACCAGGTTGATTTGCAAAAATAAAATGAAACCGCCTGGCTTAAAATCAGGCGGTTTATTTCTCAAAAGTATGAGCCATCACTCTTTTCGTCACAACAAGACGTGCCTTCCTTTGCTATAACTTTACAGGCATATATGCAATAACAAGGATCCATTGATGCGTACTCATACTTTATTTAAAGTTGCCGCGCTTTCCGGCCTGTTGATCCTGGCAGGCTGTGCGTCCAAGGTGACGCAGCCGGAGCAGTATTCCGGCTTTTTAAAAGATTATTCCGGCTTGCAACAAACCACCTCAGCCAGCGGTAAACCCGTGCTGCGCTGGGTCGATCCAAACTTTAATGACAGCAAATACGACAGCATTGTTTATCAGCCAGTGACCTACTACCCGGTACCCAAACCGACAACGCAGATTGGTCAGCAGACACTCAATGACGTGCTCAGCTACACCAATACCAAGTTGAAAGCGGCAGCGGCGCAGCGTAAACCGCTGGTGGCAACGCCGGGTCCTCGCAGCCTGATTTTCCGTGGTGCGATCACCGGTGTGGCAACCAACAAAGAGGGACTGCAATTCTATGAAGTAGTGCCTGTGGCGCTGGTGGTAGCGGGCACGCAAGCCGTAACCGGGCACCGCACCATGGACACTAAGCTCTTCTTCGAAGGGGAGCTTGTCGATGCCGCCACCAATAAACCGGTGGTCAAAGTGGTGCGTCAGGGTGAAGGCAAAGACCTGAACAATGAAAGCGCACAAATGACGGTCGGCACGCTGAAACAGGTTATCGACGACATGGCGACCGACGCCAGAATGTTTGACGTCAACAAAAAATAACCTGATAAAGCGCCATCTCCGGATGGCGCTTTTCGTTATGCCATTTTACGCGGTAACCTCCAGACGCTAAGCCACTTTTCCGGCTTTGCAAACATCACCAGATTCCCCACTAAAATCAGCGCCAGCCCGACCACCGCGTTCAGGTGCCAGACGTAGCCTTCGTAGAGTGTCGACACCGTCAGCGCGACCAGCGGGAACAGCAGCGTGCTGTAGGCCGCATTGCTGGCACCGATGCGGCCAATGAGCGTGAAGTAGGCCCCAAACGCAATCACCGATCCAAACAGGGCGAGATACACCAGCGCGCCCAGATAGCTCATCGTCCACTCAGGCGTAAAGTTATCGCCACGGTAAAGCGCAATCGCCCCGATAATCAGCGTGCCGTATAACATTGCCCAGGCGTTGGTTGTCATGGTTTCCAGCCCGTTGCGCTGGTGGCGCAGGCTGATCATGTTGCCCATCGAAAAACCCAGCGTGCCCAGCGCCGAGAGGCCAATGCCCATCAGCAGCGTGGTGCTCAGGCCGCTGGCGGCCAGATCGTGCCAGAAGAGGGCGACAATCCCCGTCAGGCCCAGCGCTGCGGCGAGGAAAAAGCGTGCGGGTGGTTTCTGACCGAAGAACAGAAAGCCGTTCACCGCGTTAAACAGCACCGCCATGGAGAAGATCACCGACTCCAGCCCGGTATTGATCCACGCCGCCGCGGTATAAAAACACCAAAAGTTAAAGCAAAAGACGCACGCGCCTTGCAGCGCGCAAAACAGATGATCGCGCAGGCTGAGCGATCGTAAGCGGCGCAGCACCCGCAGCACAATCATCATCGTCACCGACGCCAGCGCAAAGCGCCAGAAAATGGACACCGGTGCGGGAACCGATCCCTGTTGCAGGAAAATCGCGATCCACGTTGTTCCCCAAATCACTACCACCAGACTGTATAATACGGCGTTCATTTTTTTCTCTCACACATAGCAGGACTGACGTCCAGTGTCGCGCCAGTGTGCGACGTGCGCTTGCACCGGCTTGCGGGTGACTTGCAAAATCTTGCGCTTTTTTGTGTGCAGCCCAACGCAGTGCTGGAATCCGTGGCGCACTCTTCATAAACTGAGGATCTGGTTAATTATTTGTAAAACCTATGCCTGTAAAACGCTATGACGCCTTTGAAAACCTGCGGAAACACAACGCGGTGCTGCACGACGCCGTTGCGCTCAATACCGGGGTGCAACTGGCGGCATGGTCCAATAAGCGCGATAACATTACCCAGTATTGCGATCACCACACGCTGAGCCTCTACATCCAGGACGGTTACGAGAGCTACCACAAAACCCAAAGCGGCTGGAAAAACGGCGGCGGGCCGGACCGGTTCTGCCTGATGCCAAAAGAGAGCGAGTCGAGCTGGGATATTCGCGACGATTTGTCGTTTGTGCACCTTTACTGCACCGACGCGCATTTGCGTAAAATCGGCGAGCAAATCTGGGATCGCAGCCCGGCGTCGCTGAGCTTAAGCGAGCAGACCTTTGGGGAAGATGCGCAGATCACCGCGCTGTATCGTCATTTTCTGCTCGGCTGCGACTGGCAGCAGCAGGCGAACCAGCTCACGCTGAGCACCGCCTCAACGCTTCTGCTCACGCATCTGATGCAGCACTACGCCAACGTGCGCTGGCGTTTGCCGACGGTGACGGGCGGTCTGGCCCCCTCGGTGCTGCGTAACGTGCTGGCGATGATTGAGGCAAACCTGGCGCAACCGCTGACGCTGGACTGCCTGGCGCAGGAAGCGGCGCTCAGCGAATACCATTTTGCCCGTATGTTTAGGCAGTCAATGGGGCTGGCACCCCATCAGTACGTGATGCAGCGGCGCATGGCGCGGGCCGAAGAGATGGTGCGTCATAGCGCGCTGTCGCTAACGGATATCGCGCTGGCCTGCGGGTTTAACTCCGCCAGCCACTTCAGTAACCGTTTCAAAAGCGTGCTCGGCGTTACGCCATCTCAGCTACGCGCGGCGCACGCGTGACATCACGCTAAAGCAGATCCCTCCGGCAACCAGCCCCCAGAACGCAGAACCAATGCCCAGCAGCGTCATGCCGCTGGCGGTCAGCAAAAAGGTGACAATAGCCGCGTCGCGCTCGCGCTCATTCACCAGCGCCTGATGCAGGCTGCCGCTAATGGTGCCGAGCAGCGCAAGCCCGGCCAGCGTCTGGATCCAGCTAGGCGGCAACGCGGCCATCAACGCGGTAATCGAGCCACCCACCATCCCGGCCAGTAGATAAAATACCCCGGCGGCGGCTGCGGCCATCCAGCGTTTATCGGCCTGCGGGTGCGCATCCGGACTCTGGCAGATGGCCGCCGTAATGGCGGCAATGCAGATGGAGTAGACGCCAAACACTGAAAGCAGCAGCGCCATCCCCCCGGTAAAGGTCATCAGCGGTGACACCGGCACGCGAAAACCAGCGGCCTGCATCGTGGCGAGTCCCGGCGCGTTTTGCGACGCCATCGTTACCAGAAAGAAGGGAATACCGATGCTGACAAGCGTGGTGAGTTCAAAACGCGGCGCGGTAAATTCAGGCAGTACCACCGCAAACCTCAGGTTAGATGTGACAACGTCACCTGATAGCCAGGCCACGATACCGCCAACCACCAGCGTTGCCACAATGGCGTAGCGCGGTGCCAGCGCTTTACAGAGCATCCACGCCAGCAACATAGTGCCGCATAACGCAAAATGGCCTTCAAGATTACCGAAGGCTTGCAGACCAAATCGCAGTAAAATACCGCCGAGCATTGCTGCCGCCAGCGAATGCGGGATGATGTTCATCAGGCGGGCGAACAGGCCTGTGACGCCGCACAGCAGGATCAGCGCATTGGCGAAAATAAACACGCCGACCGCGTCGTTAAGCGTCAGGCCCTGTAAGCTGGTGGCGAGCAGTGCCGCGCCGGGCGTTGACCAGGCGGTCAGCACCGGTACGCGATACCAGAGCGTGAGCGCCAGCGTACTAACGCCCATCGCCAGCCCGAGTGCCGTCATCCAGCCGGCGATCTGTCCGGGACTTGCCCCGGCGACGGTGGCCGCCTGCCAGATAATGGCGGCGGAACTGGCATAGCCGACCAGCACGGCGACAAACCCGGCAAGGGCGGTGGGAAAAGGCAGAACGAACGGGCGCATAGCATTCCTTGTGCGTTATAACGTCCATTGAATTTATCACTGGGCGCTTTAGCGTACAAGCGGTAAGCTTATTGACAGTAAGTGATTGTCCTTAAGGAGAAAAGCGTGGATCTGACACATTACCTGGCGAACACCCTGAAAACACTGCGCCAGGGGCGGGGCTGGAGTTTATCGCGGCTGGCGGAAGAGACCGGGGTATCGAAGGCGATGCTCGGGCAAATCGAGCGCAATGAATCCAGTCCGACGGTCTCAACGCTGTGGAAAATCGCCACCGGGCTGAATGTGCCGTTCTCGACGTTTATTGCCGCACCGGATGCCGTCGCGCCGCAGACCTACGATCCCGACAGCCAGGCGATGGTGATCACGCCGCTCTTCCCGTGGGACGCACAGCTGCATTTCGATCTGTTTAACATCACGCTGGCACCGGGCGCGTTCAGTGAATCAACGCCCCATGAAGCGGGGGTGATCGAGCACGTGGTGGTGATTTCTGGCGTGCTGGACATGCGTATTGACGGGCAGTGGCAAAGCCTGGCGGCTGACAGCGGCGTGCGCTTTGCCGGGGATAAAACCCACGCGTACCGCAACAGTACGGCATTACCGGTGCAGTTTCACTCGCTGATCCACTACCCGAAAGAGAAAAGCCCAAAAGAAAAAACCGCCGACGCGCGGTGATCCTGCAAAAGTGTTTTGGCCTGCACAAGGAATATCACTACAATAGCGGCCATTTTGCCCCTTTCGGATAACAACTTTCGTATGCGCCTGCAAACCCAACATCTTGAACTTTTGAGCCCTGCCCGTGATACCGACATCGCTCGCGAAGCCATTTTGCACGGCGCGGACGCGGTCTATATTGGCGGCCCTGGCTTTGGTGCGCGTCATAACGCCAGCAACAGCCTGAGCGATATCGCGGCGCTGGTGCCCTTTGCCCATCGCTACGGCGCGAAAGTGTTCATTACGCTCAACACCATTCTGCACGAGGATGAGCTGGAACCGGCGCAGCGCCTGATTAACGCGTTCTATCAGATTGGCGTTGATGCGCTGATCGTGCAGGATATGGGCATTCTCGAACTGGATATCCCGCCCATTGATCTGCATGCCAGCACCCAGTGTGATATTCGCAGCGTTGAAAAAGCGACATTTCTCTCGGGCGTAGGCTTCTCGCAAATCGTGCTGGCCCGCGAGCTAAACCTGCAACAGATTCAGGCTATTCATTCTGCCACTGACGCCACCATTGAGTTTTTCATTCATGGTGCGCTGTGCGTGGCCTATTCCGGTCAGTGCTACATTTCCCACGCCCAGACCGGGCGCAGCGCTAACCGTGGCGACTGCTCGCAGGCCTGCCGCTTGCCCTTCACTCTGAAAGACGATCAGGGTCGCGTGGTGTCCTATGAAAAGCACCTGCTGTCGATGAAAGACAACGATCAGAGCGCCAACCTTGGGGCGCTGATTGATGCGGGGGTGCGATCCTTCAAAATTGAAGGACGCTACAAAGACATGAGCTATGTGAAGAATATCACCGCGCATTATCGTCAGATGCTCGACGCCATTATTGAAGACCGGGGCGATCTGGCGCGGGCTTCCGCAGGGCGTACCGAACACTTCTTTGTACCGTCCACGGACAAAACCTTCCACCGTGGCAGCACCGACTATTTTGTTAACGCGCGTAAAACCGACATCGGTGCCTTCGACTCGCCAAAATTTATTGGCCTGCCGGTGGGTGAAGTGTTGAAGGTCGGCAAGGATCATCTCTACGTACAGGTGAGCGAGCCGCTGGCAAACGGTGACGGGCTGAATGTGATGATCAAGCGTGATGTCGTGGGTTTTCGCGCCAATACCGTGGAAAAAACCGCTGACAATCGCTACCGCGTATATCCGAACGAGATGCCCGCCGATCTGCACAAAGTGCGACCGCACCAGGCGCTTAACCGCAACCTTGATCATAACTGGCAGCAGGCGCTGACCAAAACTTCCAGCGCGCGGCGCATCGCCGTGGATATTGAACTCGGCGGCTGGCAGGAGCAGCTGATCCTGACGGTGACCTGTGAAGACGGGATCAGCGTCACGCATACGCTGGACGGTCAGTTCGACGAAGCCAACAATGCAGAGAAAGCGCGCAGTCAGTTGCAGGACGGGCTGGCGAAACTGGGCCAGACGATCTACTACGCGCGCGACATTACCATTGCGCTGCCGGACGCGCTGTTTGTGCCGAACAGCCTGCTTAACCAGCTGCGTCGCGAGACTATCGAACAGCTTGATGCGGCAAGGGTGGCGGGCTATACGCGTGGCAGCCGTAAACCCGTCGCCACGCCTGCGCCGGTCTACCCGGAGTCGCATTTGTCGTTTCTCGCCAACGTTTATAACAGTAAGGCACGCGCGTTTTACCATCGCTACGGCGTGCAGTTGATTGACGCGGCGTATGAAGCGCACGAAGAGAAGGGCGATGTCCCGGTGATGATCACCAAGCACTGCCTGCGCTTTGCGTTTAATCTGTGCCCGAAACAGGCGAAAGGCTCGATCAAAAGCTGGAAGGCCACACCGATGCAGCTGGTGCAGGGGGATGAGGTGCTGACGCTGAAATTCGATTGCCGTCCGTGTGAGATGCACGTGATAGGCAAAATCAAAAATCATATTTTGAAATTGCCCCACGCCGGGAGCATCGTCGCCTCCGTCAGCCCCGAAGAGTTGATGAAGACGTTACCCAAACGAAAATAATCAATAGTAAACACAGGCCGGGCAAGGCGCAGTCGCCGCCCGGCGTTTCTCCCGGTTAATGCGATTTAAAACCCGCTGCGCTCATCAACAGCCTAAACCCCATGCTGACCACGCCCAGCGCCAGCACGCTCCCGCCCCAAATGACTACCAGCCAGAACAGGCGTTTAAACACTAACCCTGGCATCAGTGATACCCCTCGCCAGGCGTCACTTTCCCGCGAAACACGTAATAGCTCCAGAAGGTGTACACCAGAATAATCGGGATAATTAACAGCGCGCCGACCAGCATAAACCCCTGACTCTGCGCGGGGGCTGCCGCCTGCCACAGCGTAATGGACGGCGGAATAATATGCGGCCAGATGCTGATCCCAAGCCCGCTAAAGCCTAAGAAAATCAGCCCCAGCGTCAGCACAAACGGCAGCGCGTGACGCTGCGAATTACCGAGGCTGCGCCATTGCCACAGGCTTAGCACGATAACCAGCGCCGGAACCGGCAGCAGGAAGAACAGATTCGGCAGGCTAAACCAGCGCGCGGCAATCGCCGGGTGTGACAGCGGCGTCCACAGGCTGATAATGCCGATCGCCACCAGCAGCGCCAGCAGCAGTTTTCGTGCGGCATAGCGCATTTTTCGCTGTAGCTCGCCTTCGCTTTTCATCACCAGCCAGCTTGCGCCAAGCAGCGCATAGGCCACCACCAGACCCAGCCCGCAAAACAGGTTAAACGGCGTTAACCAGTCCAGCGCGCCGCCGGTCCACGCGCGGTTAGCCACCGGGAAACCGTTGATCACCGCGCCAACGACAACCCCCTGCGCAAAGGTCGCGAGGAGAGAGCCGCCGATAAGCGCGCGATCCCAGAACGGGCGATGCGCGGGGGTGGCTTTAAAGCGAAACTCAAAAGCCACGCCGCGAAAAATTAACCCGATTAACATCAGCGTCAGCGGGATCGTCAGCGCATCAATGATCACCGCATAGGCCAGCGGAAACGCGCCGAAAAGCCCCGCACCACCGAGCACCAGCCAGGTTTCATTCCCGTCCCATACCGGAGCGACGCTGTTGACCATCACATCGCGATCCTCGCTCTCGCGGATGAGCGGAAACAAAATCCCCATTCCCAGATCAAAGCCGTCCATCACGATGTACATCAGGGTGGCGAAGACGATGATCACAAACCAGATAACCGATAAATCGATACCCATTATTCAAATTCCTCAGTGGCGGCAGAGAGCGGACGTGCGGGCGTACCCTGCGCGGGCGGTTCATCGAACGGCTGCGGCCCGTGCTTGATCAGACGCACCATGTAGCTGTAACCGACGCCGAAAACCGAGGTGTAAACCACGAAAAACGCCAGCAGGCTGATGCTCATTTGCAGCGTGCCGTGCGCCGATACCGCGTCGGCGGTGCGTTGCAGTCCATACACGACCCACGGCTGGCGTCCCACCTCGGTGGTGACCCAACCCGCCAGAATCGCCACCAGTCCCGCAGGCCCCATCCACAGCGCAAAGTGCAGGAACGCGCGGCAGTCATACAGCCGCTGTTTATAACGCAGCCACAGGGCGAGCACGCCGAGCAGGATCATCAGCAGACCCAGCGCCACCATCACGCGGAACGACCAGAAGACAATCGTGGCATTAGGCCTGTCGGCTTTAGGAAACTCTTTAAGCGCCGGAACCTGTTTGTCCAGGCTGTGCGTCAGGATCAGGCTGCCCAGCGCCGGAATTTCCAGGCCAAAGCGCGTACGCTCCTGCTGCATATCCGGTAAGCCAAACAGCAGCAGCGGCGTAGCTTCACCGGGTTTATTTTCCCAATGCCCTTCAATGGCGGCAATTTTCGCCGGTTGGTGTTTAAGCGTATTGAGTCCGTGCATATCGCCGATCATCGCCTGCACCGGCGCGACAATCAGCGTGGTCCACAGCGCCATGGAAAACATCGCGCGGATCGCGGGCGAGCGGTTGCCGCGCAAAAGATGCCAGGCCGCTGAGGCCCCGACAAACAGCGCGCTACTGAGAAATGCCGCCACGGTCATGTGCAGCAGACGGTAGGGGAACGACGGGTTGAAAATGACCGCCAGCCAGTCCACCGGCACCACCTGGCCGTTATGGATCTCAAAGCCCTGCGGCGTGTGCATCCAGCTGTTGGAGGCCAGGATCCAGAAGGTGGACATCAGGGTGCCAAGCGCCACCATGCAGGTCGCGAAGTAGTGCAGGCCAGGCCCGACTTTGTTCCAGCCGAACAGCATCACCCCGAGAAAACCCGCTTCAAGGAAAAACGCCGTCAGCACTTCATAAGTCAGCAGCGGGCCGGTAATGCTGCCAGCGAACTGCGAAAAACCGCTCCAGTTGGTGCCAAACTGATAGGCCATGACCAGACCGGATACGACGCCCATGCCGAAGTTAACGGCAAAAATTTTTGACCAGAACTGGTAGAGCGAGCGCCAGACCGGATTGTTTGTTTTCAGCCACAGCCCTTCCAGCACCGCAAGGTAGCTGGCGAGACCGATGGTGATCGCCGGGAAAATAATGTGAAAAGAAACCGTGAAGGCGAACTGGATCCTCGCCAGGTGAAACGCGTCAAGACCGAACATGTACAACCTCAAAATGTACCGCTGAGGCCGTTATGGTAGCGAGTGGGGTGCAGAAGATGCAGACGCAGATCAGCGATATTTTATGATAACAGTTGAACAGAAATGGCGGTTTTGCGCGAACTGATATAGCCGCGCAACGGTGCGCATGCTAGGGTAGCTTCAGGTTAATTAAGTGTAAATGAGATGAAAAAATACCAGCGCCTGGCGCAGCAGCTTAGGGAACAAATCGAACTGGGCGTGTGGCAACCGGGAGACCGACTGCCGTCGCTGCGCGAGCAGGTGGTGAACAGCGGCATGAGCTTTATGACCGTGGGCCACGCATATCAACTGCTCGAAAGTCAGGGGCGGATCGTCGCCCGTCCGCAGTCGGGCTATTTTGTTGCCCCGCGCGCGGTCAGGCAGCAGCCCGCGCCGCCTGCGCAGGTGATGCGCGATGAAGCGGTGGATATCAACACCTATATTTTTGAGGTGTTGCAGGCCAGCGGCAACGCCGCCGTGGTGCCCTTTGCCTCGGCGTTTCCCGATCCGCATCTGTTCCCGCAGCAGCAGCTAAACCGCTCGCTGGCGAACGTCAGCAAAACCGCCACCGCGATGAGCGTGCTGGAAAATCTGCCCCCGGGCAATGCCGAACTGCGCCACGCCATCGCCCGCCGCTACGCGCAGCAGGGCATGACGATTTCACCGGATGAAATTGTCATTACCGCCGGTGCGCTTGAAGCGCTCAATCTCAGCCTGCAAGCGGTCACTAATCCGGGGGACTGGGTGATTGTCGAAAACCCGTGCTTTTACGGCGCGCTCCAGGCGCTGGAACGCTTGCGGTTAAAGGCGCTGTCCGTGGCTACCGACGTCAACGAAGGTATCGATCTGGCGGCGCTGGCGCAGGCGCTGGAAGAGTATCCGGTCAAAGCCTGCTGGCTGATGACCAACAGCCAGAACCCGCTCGGCTTTACGCTCAGCGCGGAGAAAAAAGCGCGGCTGGTGGCGCTGTTAACCGCGCATAACGTCACGCTGATCGAGGATGACGTCTACAGCGAGCTCTATTACGGTCGTGAAAAACCCCTGCCTGCCAAAGCCTGGGATACGCAGGACATGACGCTGCACTGTTCGTCGTTCTCCAAATGCCTGGTGGCCGGGTTTCGCATTGGCTGGGTGGCGGCGGGGAAACATGCGCGGCGCATTCAGCAGTTACAGCTAATGAGCACCTTATCCACCAGTTCCCCCATGCAGCTGGCGCTGGTGGATTACCTTGCCACCCGGCGCTACGACGCCCATCTGCGCCGTTTGCGCCGCACACTGGCCGAGCGTAAACAGCAAAGCTGGCAGGCGCTGATGCGTCACTTGCCCGCAGAGGTCAAAATACACCACAACGAGAGCGGCTATTTTTTATGGCTGGAGCTGCCCGCGCCGCTGGACGCCGGAGTGCTGAGCGAGCGGGCGCTGGCGCACCACATCAGCATTGCGCCGGGCAAAATGTTTTCCACGTCCGATGCGTGGATCCCGTTCTTTCGTTTCAACACCTCCTGGGAATGGGGCGCGCGCGAAGAGCAGGCGGTCAGCACGCTCGGTCAGTTAATTCGTGAAATGCTGAAATAAACAAGGGGGTATTCTTATTTTTTGAATATCCCATTCTCTTTTTAAAAATAAGCGGGGTTTATTTTTCGGCTCGGTTTTTCGCCATCGTTTTTCAATGCTTCATAGGAAATGTGAATAACAACGCATATTTATCTTCTGCCACAGGTGCGGCTTCGGCGAGCGGTCTACCTTCATTAAGGGAGATATTTTTACGGCACGGCAGCCGCTCATTTTCTTTGCGACAGGAGTAAAACCGTATGAGCAAAAAATTTGCCGTGAGCTGTCTGTGTTCGCTCGGCATGACCGTTGTCACTGCACACGCCGCAGAACCCCCCACGCAAATCGGTAACGGCGAAGGGCGTCTGGACATTATTGCCTGGCCGGGGTATATCGAGCGTGGTCAGACCGATAAAGCCTATGACTGGGTCACGCAGTTTGAAAAAGAGTCCGGCTGTGCGGTGAATGTGAAAACCGCCGCCACCTCAGATGAGATGGTCAGCCTGATGGCGAAAGGCGGCTATGACCTGGTCACCGCCTCCGGCGATGCCTCTTTGCGCTTAATTATGGGCAAACGCGTTCAGCCCATTAATACCTCGCTTATTCCCAACTGGAAAACCGTCGATCCGCGCATGGAAAAAGGCGACTGGTTTAACGTCGGCGGCAAAGTCTATGGCACGCCGTACCAGTGGGGGCCGAACCTGCTGATGTACAACACCAAAACCTTCCCCACCGCGCCGGACAGTTGGGCGGTGATCTTTGTGAAACAGGATCTGCCGGACGGTAAAAGCAACCAGGGGCGCGTGCAGGCCTACGACGGCCCGATTTATATCGCCGATGCGGCACTGTATGTGAAAGCCACCCAGCCGCAGTTAGGCATTAGCGATCCCTATCAGCTGACCGAAGAGCAGTATCAGGCGGTGCTGAAAGTGCTGCGCGAGCAGCATGGCCTGATCCACCGCTACTGGCATGACACCACCGTGCAAATGAGCGATTTCAAAAACGAAGGCGTGGTGGCCTCCAGCGCCTGGCCCTATCAGGCAAATGCCCTGAAAGGCGAAAATCAGCCCATCGCCACCGTCTTTCCGAAAGAGGGCGTCACCGGCTGGGCGGACACCACCATGCTGCACGCCGACGCCAAACACCCGAACTGCGCCTACAAATGGATGAACTGGTCGTTGACGCCGAAAGTGCAGGGCGACGTCGCCGCCTGGTTTGGTTCGCTGCCGGTGGTACCTGAAGGCTGTAAGGCCAGCCCGCTGCTGGGTGAAAAGGGCTGCGAAACCAACGGTTACAGCTTCTTCGATAAAATCGCCTTCTGGAAAACCCCGGTGGCACAGGGCGGCAAATTCGTGCCGTATAGCCGCTGGACACAGGATTACATCGCGATTATGGGTGGCCGTTAATCTGTCGGAGTCGGGTATGACCTTTGCCGTTGAATTTGAAAATGTGTCGCGCTTGTACGGGGATGTGCGGGCGGTTGACGGTGTCAGTCTGGCGGTGAACGACGGGGAGTTTTTCTCGATGCTGGGGCCGTCCGGCTCCGGCAAAACCACCTGCCTGCGCCTGATCGCCGGATTTGAGCAGCTGAGCGGCGGCGCTATCCGCATCTTTGGCAAGGAGGCCAGCGAGCTGCCGCCCTGGGCGCGCGACGTGAACACTGTGTTTCAGGATTATGCGCTCTTTCCGCACATGTCGATCCTCGACAACGTCGCCTACGGGCTGATGGTCAAAGGCATGGAGAAAAAAAAGCGCCATGCCCTTGCCCGTGAGGCGCTGGAAAAGGTGGCCCTTGGTTTTGTGCACACGCGTAAGCCGTCGCAGCTCTCCGGCGGTCAGCGCCAGCGTGTCGCGATTGCGCGTGCGCTGGTCAACCAACCGCGCGTGCTGCTGCTGGATGAGCCGCTCGGCGCACTGGATCTCAAGCTGCGCGAACAGATGCAGTTTGAGCTGAAAAAGTTACAGCAGGATCTGGGCATCACCTTTATTTTTGTCACCCACGATCAGGGCGAAGCGCTGTCGATGTCCGATCGCGTCGCCGTGTTTAACAACGGTCAGATTGAGCAGATTGACGCCCCGCGCGAGCTTTACCTGCGCCCGCGCACGCCGTTTGTGGCCAGCTTCGTCGGCACTTCGAACGTGTTCACGCGCGAGCGGGCCAGTGCGTTGTGCGGCATGCACGGCGTCTACTCGCTGCGTCCGGAG
This sequence comes from uncultured Enterobacter sp., assembly GCA_963521185.1. Taxonomy (GTDB): domain Bacteria; phylum Pseudomonadota; class Gammaproteobacteria; order Enterobacterales; family Enterobacteriaceae; genus Enterobacter_D. The sequence continues at coordinate 797,257 of CAUQTV010000001.1, forward strand.
CATATTCGCCTGAACGAGGGCGGTGAAGTACAGGTCTACGGCATTGTGCAAGCAGTGCAGTATCAGGGGGCGGCAACGCGCTTTGAACTGGCGCTGTCGGACGGCGAAAAACTGCTGGTCAGCCAGGCCAATCTTTCTGATGCGCACCTGCCGGTGTTGCTACAGCCGGGCCAGCCGGTGCAGGCCTCGTGGTCGCGCGCGGCAATGGTGCCGCTTGAAAACGCGGGGTAACGGGATGTCTTCGCTTTCACACCCGCAGACGCCGCGCAAGGTTAGCCGCCTGACCGCGCTGTTCTGGCGCAGGCCGGGATTAGGGCTGTTTTTGCTGCTGGTACCGCCGCTGATGTGGTTTGGCGTGGTGTATTTCGGTTCCCTGCTAACGCTGCTGTGGCAGGGATTTTACACCTTCGATGATTTCACCATGTCGGTCACGCCCGATCTGACGCTGGCAAATCTGAGCGCCTTATTTAATCCCGCTAACTACGACATCATTGTGCGCACGCTGACGATGGCGGTGGCCGTCACGCTTGCCAGCGCGGTGCTGGCTTTTCCGATGGCGTGGTTTATGGCGCGCTATACCCACGGCAAATGGAAAGCCTTCTTTTACATTGCAGTGATGCTGCCGATGTGGGCGAGCTACATCGTTAAGGCTTACGCCTGGACGCTGCTGCTGGCAAGAGACGGCGTGGCCCAGTGGTTTTTGAATCACCTGGGCGTAGAGCCGCTGCTGGCGACGTTTTTGACGCTGCCAGCGGTGGGCGGTAGCACGCTGTCAACGTCCGGCTTTGGGCGTTTTCTGGTGTTCGTCTATATCTGGCTGCCGTTTATGATCCTGCCGGTGCAGGCGGCGCTGGAGCGTTTACCGCCGTCGCTGTTGCAGGCCTCGGCGGATCTGGGGGCGCGTCCCCGCCAGACGTTTCGCTATGTGGTGTTGCCGCTGGCGATTCCCGGTATTGCCGCCGGGTCGATTTTTACCTTCTCGCTGACGCTGGGGGATTTTATCGTTCCGCAGCTGGTCGGCCCGCCGGGCTTCTTTATTGGTCAGATGGTTTATTCCCAGCAGGGGGCGATTGGCAACATGCCGATGGCCGCCGCCTTTACGCTGGTACCCATTGTTTTAATTGCCCTTTATCTGGCGTTCGTGAAACGTCTGGGAGCGTTCGATGCACTCTGATCGCGCACCGTTTTTGCTCAGGCTGGCGGCGTGGGGTGGCGTTATCTTCCTGCATTTCCCGCTGGCGATCATTGCCATCTATGCTTTTAATACGGAAGACGCTGCTTTTAGCTTTCCGCCGAAAGGGCTGACGCTGCACTGGTTTCAGGTCGCCGCCGCGCGGGGGGATATTCTTGATGCGGTGACACTGTCACTTAAAATCGCCGCGCTCTCCACGGCGGTAGCCCTGATACTTGGCACGCTTGCTGCAACAGCCCTATGGCGCAGCGACTTTTTTGGCAAAAATGCCATTTCACTGCTGCTGCTTCTACCGATTGCGCTGCCCGGCATCATTACTGGCCTTGCGCTGCTCACCGCCTTTAAAACGGTGGGTCTGGAGCCGGGCTTTCTGACGATTGTGATTGGGCATGCGACGTTTTGCGTGGTGGTGGTGTTTAACAACGTCATCGCCCGTTTTCGACGCACCTCCTGGAGCCTGGTGGAAGCGTCGATGGATTTGGGCGCGAACGGCTGGCAAACCTTCCGCTATGTGGTGCTGCCGAATCTGGGATCGGCGTTGCTGGCGGGCGGCATGCTGGCCTTTGCGCTGTCGTTTGATGAGATCATCGTCACCACGTTTACCGCCGGGCATGAGCGCACGCTGCCGCTGTGGCTGTTAAATCAGCTGGGCAGACCGCGCGATGTGCCGGTCACCAACGTGGTGGCGCTGCTGGTAATGCTGGTGACGATGCTGCCGATTCTTGGGGCCTGGTGGCTCACCCGCGAGGGCGAAACGGTCGCCGGAAGCGGGAAATAATTGACCATTATGAAAGGATAAAGCGATGCAACATCAACTGTTAATTAATGGCGAACTGGTCAACGGCGAGGGTGAAAAGCAGGCGGTTTACAATCCGGCGACGGGTGAGGTGTTGCTGGAGATTGCCGAAGCCTCTGCCGCGCAGGTCGATGCCGCCGTACGCGCCGCCGATAGCGCCTTTACCCACTGGGGCCAGACCACGCCAAAAGTGCGCGCCGAGGCGCTGCTCAAACTGGCACAGGTTATTGAAGATAACGCCCGGACTTTTGCCGAACTGGAGTCGCTGAACTGCGGCAAGCCGCTGCACTGTGCACTGAACGATGAGATCCCGGCGGTGGTGGATGTGTTCCGCTTCTTTGCCGGGGCGGCGCGCACGCTGAACGGGCTGGCGGCAGGGGAATATCTCGAAGGGCACACTTCGATGATCCGTCGTGATCCGGTGGGCGTGGTGGCATCAATTGCGCCGTGGAACTACCCGCTGATGATGGCGGCATGGAAACTTGCCCCGGCGCTGGCGGCAGGCAACTGCGTGGTGATCAAACCGTCTGAAATCACGCCGCTGACGGCATTCAAACTGGCGGAGCTTGCCAAAGATATCTTCCCGGCGGGCGTGCTGAACGTGCTGTTCGGGCGCGGTAAAACCGTGGGCGATCCGCTGACCGGGCATGAAAAAGTGCGTATGGTTTCGCTCACCGGCTCCATTGCCACTGGCGAGCACATCATCGCCCATACCGCGTCATCGGTGAAGCGCACGCACATGGAGCTAGGCGGTAAAGCGCCGGTGATTGTCTTTGATGACGCTGATCTGGATGCGGTGGTGGAGGGTGTACGCACCTTCGGCTACTACAACGCCGGGCAGGACTGTACCGCCGCCTGTCGCATTTATGCGCAAAAAGGCATTTATGACGCGCTGGTGGAGAAACTGGGCGCGGCGGTCGCCAGCCTGAAAATTGGTGCGCCTGACGATGAATCCACCGAGCTTGGCCCGCTCAGCTCCGCCGCGCATCTTGAGCGTGTTGCCGCTGCGGTAGACGCCGCGAAGGCGCTGGGGCACGTCAAGGTGATCACCGGCGGGAAAAAGCACGATGGCGCGGGGTTTTACTATCAACCCACGCTGCTGGCCGGCGCGAAGCAGGAGGACGACATCGTCCAGCGCGAAGTGTTCGGGCCGGTGGTCAGCGTGACGCTGTTTGATGACGAAGAGCAGGTGCTGAGCTGGGCGAATGACTCGCAATATGGCCTGGCGTCCTCGGTGTGGACCAAAGACGTGGGCCGGGCGCACCGCATGAGCGCGCGCCTGCAATACGGCTGCACCTGGGTCAACACCCACTTTATGCTGGTCAGCGAAATGCCGCACGGCGGGCAAAAAATGTCCGGCTACGGCAAAGACATGTCGGTATACGGACTGGAGGATTACACCGTCGTTCGCCATGTGATGATCAAGCACTAACCGAAAGCGCGCCTACGTCCGGGCGCGCTTTTTTCTTCTTCAACTGCACCAATCCGCTACAAAACTTGATTAATATCAATAAACCATGCATATTGCGCGCGTTTTGTTATTACAGAGTTATAGACACGAATGACGCTTTATCAAAAAATGCTGGTTTTTTACGCAGTCATGGCAGCCCTTTGCGCGCTGATTACCTGGTTTTTATCGAAAGACCGCAAACGCATTCGCTTTCTGAGCGCTTTGCTGGTCGGTTCCACCTGGCCGATGAGCTTTCCGGTGGCGCTGCTGATCTCCATTTTCTAAGCTGTATCCTGTCTATAGCCCGGCAATGCTTCGCCGTCGGGTCTTTCCGTTTTTACCGGCCTGATTTCATTACTACATTAAATCTCCTCTTTACGCCGTTAATGGACTTGTCTATACGGCGTTTGCGTTTTATGGGCAGCGACGAGGTGTAACAATTTAGGTTATGATTCGCGCAAATAACCTTGCAATTTAAATGGATTTTTATGATTACGGATGAAAAAAACGCATCGGATGATACAGGCTATTACCGTTATGAAATTGTCGGCGACAACACGCATCGTACCGATGCTCAGGGAACCGTAAAAATCGTCAAGTGTCGGCGAGTACCGGTCAGGGGCATCACGCTCACCGTGGGGGTATTCTTTGACGGAACGGGGAATAACCGTGCTAATTCAAATGACCTGCGAATGGCCTATAACGACTGCGCAGGCCTGGTGGATGAGGCGCGGGCAAAAGCGTGTGCGAAATTTGAACAGCACTCGGAACCGGGACTGAGTAACACAAGCTGGCAGGGCGGCCTGACAAATATCTCCCGGCTGTTTGATCTATATCAGCGGAGTGACGAACTTAAAAACGGCGAGACTGAGGCACAGGTCAAAGCCTATGTTTGCGGTATCGGGACCGCGGACGGGAGAAGGGATTCGTTGTTGGGAATGGCGCTGGGAGTAGCCTGCTAAAGCAGTTTGAGGGCGTAGTAACAAAGACTGACGAAGCGCTGGATAACATTAGCAAGGCACTCAAGGACTTCATGGACGTCAACTGCAAAGAGGTGGCAATCGTGAAGGTGCAGTTTGACGTGTTTGGATTCAGCCGGGGAGCCGCGGCGGCACGCCATTTCGCTAACCGGGTGCTGAATCAGGATGGCGAGATAGCCGCCGCGATAAACAAAGGACTGGATCTGGCCGGACATCACGGAAAACCAGCGGGAGAGGTGCGCTTTCTGGGGCTGTTTGATACGGTCGCCGCTATCGGCAGCCTGTTGAATTTCTACAGTCTCAACGACCGCAGCAACCCTGGCGTGGATCTGGAACTACGCCCGTCCGTGGCACAGAAAGTGTTTCAGATAAGCGCGATGCACGAGTGCCGGTATAACTTCAGCCTGAACAGCATCAAAGGAATGTGGCCGGAACTGGCCCTGCCAGGGGCGCACTCGGATATCGGCGGGGGGTATAACGCCGGGGAAGATCAGATTTCCCTGCTGACGATGCCGGATTTTGAGGTGGTGGTCGACAGCACGAACGAGACGAAGACCGATGTCTACCAAAAGACGGAGAGGATGCGTGAGGTACTCTTTTCACTTCCGGCGCTGAAATACCTGATGCCGCATGGAAAGGTGGAGACGAAAATGATTTCGTGGCCACTGGTTAACCACGACAAGGCGCGTGCGTTTATTTTTGAGAAAAAGGTCGGCGCGGCAGTATTTATGACGCGGAAAGCGGTGCCGAACGACTGGGAAAAGGTGTGTATGCGGGTGATGCTGGACGCAGCGAAAGACGCTGGTGTGACTTTTCAGGATATCGACCCGGACAATCTGGACACAACCCTTCCTCCTGAACTGCTCCCTCTATGTGACAAAGCAATAATGCAAGGGCGTGCAGTCCGACTTGGCGCGGAACCGGTGGATTTCACGGCGGATGAGATGAAGACCATCGGCAGGTACCTGCACTGCTCGGCAAACTGGAACATCGACTGCGATCTCAGTCTGTGGGTGAGTCCATCAACGGGCGAGGTGTTCCTGCGAAATCGCTTTGCGCCGACGGATGAGCGCTCCTTCGTATGGGCGGACGCGCCGGGTAAGGGGTGGGTGCGGACAGTATGGCGGATGGACGACCAGCAACAGTGGGAAGGCAGGGCGCGGGCAAACGTGGATGCACTGGACGGGCTTTTCTGAGGAGACAGGGATGAGAAAGTTGCAGACGATAATGGCCGTACTGGCCGGGATTATAGCACTGGCCGGTTGTCATGATCGGCGTGCAGGGGTGACCACACCATTAGGAGATGGCGTGGATGAGTGGGGCAAGAAGCTGCCTTACGATCACTGGGAATTCAATTTTTTCTATCCCGTCAACCTGCCGGCTCAGGTGACGATGGTCTATCTGGAGGACGGAGATATCCGGGGAACAATCCTTCGTCGGTTTGACGCAGCCAGCCCCAGCCAGAGCAGCGTTGGGGCATGGAGTCAGCGCGTGGGTGGTTTTCCAGCCACTTTCAATACAGGTAAGGCGCTGCCAGTAAGGATGACTATTTGCTGGGACTCGGTTATCGACAAGAAAATGTATGAGACTGAGCTCTGGTTCAGCCGGGAGACCTGGCAACAGATGCTTGTTGCCTACCCTGATAGCTATCGTCCCGGTAATACGTATTACCGAAACAAAATGCTAATCGGTCTGGCTCCAGATGGAAAAGTCAGAGTATGGCTGAAGGATAACCGTAATCCCGTAGTGCTCCAGCATCCCGCCCGGCAGTTAACAGTGACGGGAGAGGAAATGATGGTATGTAAGGGAAAGACCAGGCATCCAAACGGCTATGTTTATTACGGAAAGATCCCTGAGTTTATTAAAGGGAAAACCTATCCATACGGGGAGTGGTAGAGGGTCGATATCAACAAAAGGATAATGGTAGCAGTACGTTATTTTTACTAAGTGCGGCACTGGACGGGCTTTTCTGAGGAGACAGGGATGAGAAAGTTGCAGACGTTAATGGCCGTACTGGCCGGGATTATAGCACTGGCCGCTTGTCATGATCGGCGTGCAGGGGTGACCACACCATTAGGAGATGGCGTGGAGCAGTGGGGCAAGAAGCTGCCTTACGATCACTGGCAGTTCAATATTTTTTACCCTAAGAATTTACCCGCACTGGTGACGATGGTGTATCTGGAGGACGGAGATATCCGGGAAACCATCTTTCGGTGGTTTGATGCAGCAAGCCCCAGCCAGAGCAGCGTTGGGGCATGGAGTCAGCGCGTGGGCGGTTTCTCCGCCAACTTTAACGTAGGAAAGGCGTTGCCGGTCAGAATGACGGTGTGCTGGGATTCGGTCATAGATAAAAAGGCCTATGAGACGGAGATCTGGTTCAGCCGTGAGACCTGGCAGCAAATGCTCACAGCCTATCCGGATACCTATCATCCCGGAAAAACGTACTACCGGGATAATTTAATTATCGGTCTGGCCCCCGGTGGCACTGTGCGAGTCTGGCTTGAGGATAATGGTGATCCCGTAGTGCTTCAGCATCCCGCCCGGCAGTTAACAATGACGGGAGAGGAAATGATGGTATGTAAGGGAAAGACCAGGCATCCAAACGGCTATGTTTATTACGGAAAGATCCCTGAGTTTATTAAAGGGAAAACCTATCCGTACGGGGAGTGGTAGAGAATCGCGAGCGGAAAAAATACCACCTGGCCGATGAGCTTTCCGGTGGCGCTGCTGATCTCCATTTTCTAACGGATTCAAATACCTCGGCTAAAAACGTGATCGCTTAGTCTTTAATCAAAACATCGTTCCATTATTATCAGTCCTCTGTTTCTTATAAATAAAGAGGCGTGATGATGGTCAATAAACGATGGGGGCTGGCGGCGATTGCCTGTATGCCGCTGGTGATGCAGGGCTGTGCGACGGGCGATACGCGGGCACCCGGCACGGCGACGCGTCCGGTACTGAGCGCGCAGGAAGCGAAACCTTATACGGCAAAGAACTATTTTGCACGCGGCGGTTTGCTGGCCTCACCTGAGGGGCCGTGGATGCCTGAGACGATCAGCGTGCAGGGCATCACCACGCCGTGGCAGGTTGGGCCGAATGCGCCTTACGCCAGCGTGCAACAGGCGCTGAATGCGGCACTTAAAAACGCCCATGACCGCCAACGGATATACATTCGTGTTAACCCCGGCGTCTATTCCGGCGCGGTGTATGTTCCCGCCGATGCGCCGCCCATCACCCTGTTTGGCGGCGGCAGCCAGCCGCAGGATGTGCGCCTTGAGCTGGCGCTGGATTCCCAGTTTTCACCCGAACAGTATCGTCAGGCCGTCAATCCTTCGCAGCAATTTCGCGAAGGCGATCCGGCCTGGTATCTCTATGCGCAGTGCGCGAACAAAACTAGCCAACTGATTGGCACCAACTGCGCGGCGGTGGTGTGGTCGCAAAGCAATGACTTCCAGATGGTTAATCTGAGCGTCGTGAACGCGTTGCTGGATACCGTCGATGGCGGTACGCATCAGGGCGTCGCGCTGCGCACGGACGGCGATCGCGTGCAGTTGCAACAGGTGCGGCTGATTGGGCGACAGGATACGGCGTATCTTAACACCAGCAATCGTGAAAACCTGGCGGTGACCGACCGCATCAGCCGCGTGCTGGTCAAAGAGAGCTATATCGAAGGGGATGTGGATTACGTCTTTGGCCGTGCGAACGTGGTGTTTGATGACGTCGAATTCCACACCGTGTCTACGCGCGGTTCAAAAGAGGCTTACGTGCTGGCCCCGAACACGCTGCCGGATAACCCTTACGGTTTCCTGGTGCTTAACAGCCGCTTTACCGGCGACGTTGGGTATAAGGGGAGTTTTAAAGCGAAGCTGGGACGCGCGTGGGATCAGGGCGCGGGCAAAACCGGCTATTTGCCCGGTAACACCGCCAACGGCCAGGTGTTGATTGCGCGCAGCACCATCGATGACAGTTACGACCTGCTCTCGCCGTGGGGTGCCGCCGCGACCACTTCCCGTCCGTACAAAGCCAACCCCCGCGCCGATCGCGCGTTAAACGACACGGCCTGGAACCGCCTGTGGGAGTTTTAACGTTCTTTGCAGCCCGGCCTGTGGGGATCGCAGGCCGGGCAGTGGCGCGTTAAGGCACCAGCTTTAACAGCTTTTTGCGCTGGGTGAGCGGGACGTCGAGCGGGTGCTGATAGCCGATGTTTTCATTACTGCGGGTGTAGAGCGCCACCAGCCAGTCGTAGACATAGCGGGTCGCCGCGTGCACCGGCTGCTCCCCAAGACGGGTGAGACGCGCATCGGCCGCTGCCGGGGCGGTGGCCGTGAAAATGCCGTGACCTTTTTGAATGCGGCTCGCCGGGCGTTCATTTTCCGGCAGCGCGGCATAGCCGAGCCAGGCAATAAAATTCCCCACTGCCGCATGCAACTGCGCGGCGCAGGCGGTATCGCGCTGCATCACCTGCTGCAACTGTTCCGAGAGGTTCAGACGGTAGCTGGCGACAATCAAAATGTCCGCCACCTGACGCAGCGCCGCCGACGTCAGATTTAACCGCTCCGCGTTGGCGTCGTTGCGGCTCCACTGGCGCAGGTGATTGACCCACATCGCATGGGCCTGGTGACCGGTATCACGGGCCACCGGGCGCTGTTCTGCGCGTTCACTGCTTTCTGCGAACAGATCGATAGCCTCATTAAACAGGCCGCTGACTTTCTCCTCGCGCGGCTGTTGTACCTTCCAGATCGCGTCGAACTGATTGATGTCCGGAAGCAGGCCGTCGAGCAGTTCACCGTGACGGCTGGCCTGACCCTGCAATTCGCGGATCACCGCTTCGGCACGGGCGCGCTGGCTGTCCGGCGTCTCTTTGAGTGGCGCGGTCCATGCCTGCATCAGATCGCGGATCTGCTGATGGTGGCGCTCGCGCAGGGCTTTCAGGCGCAGGGTGCGCAGCGTAGGCGTGGTGGCCTGCGACAGCCACTCAATAAGGCGTTGCAGGCTGCTGGCATCCAGCGCCTGCAACGTTCCCCAGTGCTGGCCCGGTTTGCCGAGCAGCTGCTGCACGGTTTCATCCAGATTTTGTGAGGTGGTAAAACGGGCGTCCTGTGGGGTAATGGCCCACACCAGGCCCGGCAGCGCCGTCTCTTGTCCGGACTGGGTCTCTTTCACCCAGTTCAGCAGCGTGCGGGCGGTAAGGGCGGTTTCATTGCGTGCGGGGGTGGCGTTGCAGATCATCAGCACATCCGGCTGTAGCTGCTGGCGGTAGCTGTCGAGCAGCCAGCGGCATTTGCTGTTTAACAGCGTCGGCGTGGACTCTGTGGCCGGCGTGGGAATATCAAGAATATCGACGCCGGGCAGCACGCAATCTTCCACCGGCAGGATCAGCTCGTGGGTAATCAACGCCAGCGTCGCCAGCGGGATGCTGACGGCATTTTGCAGTTTCTCGCCCGCCCACGGATGCACGACCACCGCGCCCTGGCTCTCCATGCTGTGCTCCGCCGCCGGGGTTAAAAAGCCTTCCGTCGGCAGGGCAAAGTTATCAATCAGCAGGCTCACCGGCGCGGCGAGGGCCTGGGCATTGCCGGTCTGGTGCAGAATGTGCGCCAGCGCCAGCCACTGTTGAGTGAGCTCCTGCTGTTCGCCCCACAGCAGCGACCAGGCGCTGGCGCGGGCGCTGAGATCCAGCGACGGAATAAGATCAATGAGCTGATACCACAGGCCATCATCAAGCTGTTGACGGGCAGCGGGCACCACGGAACGCCAGAAGCGGGCAATCGCGCCAACCTCTTCGGCGGTGATCCCCGGCACCGCCTGCGGCTGACGCAGTGCGCGCCAGCGGGTCAGACGATCCTCAATCACGCTTCTGTCCACTCTGCGCAGATCCGCCAGGTTTTGCGCATGCGCAATAAACACCTGCACCAGTTCGGCCTCGCTCAGAATGCGCAGACGCAGCGGGAACCCGTCATCAAGGGCGTCGTTATCGCCTTCACGTTGAAAACGCAGCGCCATGCTGGTCAGCGCATGGCCCGGATTGATATGGGTGAAGTAATCGAGCGTCTTATCGCCGGGTTTTACGTTCACCCGGCCATTGCCGCTGTTGCACAGCGCGGCCAGCAGGTGCGCTTTCGCCCCCTGCGAATGGCCATAAAGAGCAACGGTGCAGGGGGTATCCACCGCCTGGGCGAGGACGGTTTCCTGAGCGGCGACGGAGGATAACCGGGCCAGCAGCGCGTCGGCATCGTCATCCAGCAGCGGGGCTGACTGGCGGGTTTCGTTGACCCACGCCATGAGCGCCTGCGTGGTTTTGATGGGGGCTTTCATTTCAGGTACACACTCCCGCTGTCGATCCAGTAGTGACTTCCGCTGTGACGGCGGTCCGCCAGCGTATTCAGTTTAAACGTCAGGGCATCGGCGTCCACCGGCGTGCCGTCCTGTAGCCAGGCCTCGCTGAGCTTGAAGGCGTCCGGGCCGTGAGCTTTGCTGCCGCCGGTAAACTGAAGACGGACGTTCAGCACGCCATCACCGGCGATGGCTTTTGCCAGATCCGGGGAGTTGATGCTGAGCGTATACAGCGGCGTGGCGGGCCAGCGGGCGTTAGCCAGTTGACGGAAACCGAGCGTGACGTTGCCGCGCAGCGGGAAATGCAGACGGGCATCGAGCTTCGCGCCGGGCTTATCCAGGTCGATATCCTGATACCAGACGTTCTCATCGCGCAGCGTGTTAACGGTGTTATCCAGCACGCCAAGGTAGCGTACCGTCGAGTAAGCACCGATGTCCGCGGCCTTAAAGTTAAAGCGCGGCAGGCGTAAGTCCAGCGCCAGACTGCACAGCATGGCGCCCACGGCGGCGGTGGATTTCGGGTTGCCAATGCGCCCCTGCTGGCTGAACGGGTACCATTCGTGCACGCGGTATTTATCCAGCCACACCATGCGGTTGACCGGCACCGGCTGCAAATGGCGAATCAGCGCCTGCACGCCTGGCAGGCAGCCCGGACGCCCGGTGATCAGCAGCACGTCGCAGCAATAGTGCGAAATGGCCTCGCATACCGCATGCAGCGGGGCGGTCAGCGTAAACTGCCCGGCGAGCATAGCCGCCTGTAATTCGCTGAAGTGAACCTGAAGCGGCACGGCGAAAATATCAAACTCCGCCGATCCTGGCGGCAGCGCCGGATCGATGGCCTGCTTTAAGTAGTTCATCACATTGCGCGTAGGCAGTTGTTTGAGCAACTCGCCGAAGGTGGCGTGCAGCCCGGCCAGCGGATCGTTAAGGTCGCTCTGCTCCCACGCCGCCAGAATGGCGTGCCCGATGGGCATAAACAGCTGGAGCGTGGTTTGCTGGCGCAGCACCGCCTGGGTGTCAATGCGTCCGGAATCGCCAAACAGCGTAGCCATCAGCGCGGCGGCGTCGGTAATGCCCGATTTTTGCAGCTGGGTTTGCAGGGCAGGCAGGACGCAGCGCTGGATCACATCGAGCAGAATGTCATCGCCCGCGACCTTAAAACCTTCGCGGAACAGGAGCTGCGGGGTGATCTTGACGTTGCTGCCGGTACCGTCATCCAGTTGATAATGGGTGATGGCCATGTCGGTGGTGCCGCCGCCGATGTCAACAGACGCCACGCGCAGCGCCCGGCCAGGCACGCTGCCCGGCGCGTCGGTACGGTCAGGGCGCGCAAGGGAGGCGAAGAAGGTTTCGGTCTGACCGGCAAAATGTGAAATGGCTTCGTTGTAGAGCCAGACAAGCTGGCCGCAGCTTGCTTCGTCCCACTCCATCTGAATGCGCGGTACCGGCACGACGCTTTTTTGCTGCTGCTTAACGCTGGCAAAATCATCGTCCTGCGGATGCCAGCCCATCGACTTCCACACCAGTGCGATGGCTTCAAACATGCGGCGGCGGAAGATCTCACGCTCCTGCTTCGGCATGGCCGACGGCAGGGTCAGAATGATGGTGCGCAGCTGACGCGGCGAGGCCGGGAAGCCCAGACGCAGGCGCGTGGCGACGCTGTTGATTTGCCCTAACGCCTGCGCCAGCAGTTCGCACAGCATGTGGGTCATCAGCGTGCTGCGACTGTATTGCGGTGAAAAGACCGGCAAACGCTCGTCGAGGGGCAGGGTGTAGAGCGGCTGCCCGTCGTCGTTCATCAGGTTCATCAGCGGGAAGGCGGTCGCCAGCGGTTCGCGTTGGGATTTGCTGTTCATCTGGCTAAAGCGCCAGTCCTGGAGGACCGGGGTTTCATCCCACAGATAGCGGCGCGGGCTGGAGATGCCGCTGTTGCCTTCGGTGCCGAGGCGCGCACTCGCCAGCTTGCGGGCTTCGTCGCCCACGCGCACGATGGACGGCCAGACAAACGCGTCTTCACGACCGCTCTCCACGGAAAAGTGCTGCTTGCCAAAACGCGCTTCGGAAAACTCAAGACGGCTGGTAAACAGCGGCTCGTTTAAAAACTGCGGTTCACTGAGCGAGCGCACCTGCAATTCCGCGGTCTGACGCAGGCCGTCGTTGGCGTCACCGTGATCTTCGATGATTACGCCACAGGTATGGGTGTTGCCCACGTCGAGGATCAAATCCACCGGAATGGCGGGGGTGCTCAGCGTATGGGTGACGATTTTCACTTCCGGCACGCTCAGCTGTTCACCCAGCAGCGTCATCAGGTTCAGCCAGTGCGCCTGGTATTCGAAGCTGCGCAGCGCCTGAGCGATTTCGCGCTCGCTGCGGCTGTCGTTCTGGCTGACGTGCTGCATAAAGATTTCACGCAGCCAGCCGTCAATCCACGTCTGATCGAGGAAGTCGAACACTTCATCATCGCGCCAGGCCAGCGCAAAACGCGTGCCGTTCAGGATGTCATTTTCCGCCGGGGCAAGCGACACCGGCGAAAGATCGTTGATTTGACTGTCCAGCGCCAGCGTGACGCGGTGGGTGTTTCCTGCGCTATCCGGCTCGCTCAGTTTACGGATCTGTACGCGCGCCCAGTTATCCGGGCCTTCCACGAAGGTGCGCGGCGGGTTGAAGCGCAAAAAGGGGATCGGCAGCCAGATACCGTCAAGAATGGCGAGCGATTGCAGCAGGCCAAGGGTGGTTTCCGGTTTTACCACTTCCGCCAGTCCGCCGTTGTGCGCGGGCAGGGTGTAGCGTTCGTTGACCACATCGTAATCGAGGCGCAGCAGCGGGCCGTTGGCCGTTTTACGCACAAATCGACCGCTCTGCGCCGACACCTGCGGCGTCAGTCCGAAGTCGAGAAACTGCACGCCGCTGTTGGCAATCAGCGTCACGCTCTGTTTGTAGTCGCAAAGATTTACCAGCATAAATCAGGCACCTGTTTTTCTGAACGTTACCGGCACGACGGTTTTGGCATCGTAACGTGCGGTACATTGCGCAACGTCATTGCTGCTCGCGGTGCAGGTAATTTCCGGCATCGGGTAGCGAGAGCCATCGCTGCAACGCGCATTGCTGCGGCTTTTAATCATTAACTCACCGGTCTGATGCAGGCCGGAAAAGAGATCGGCGCGGCAGGTGATGTTATCGCCGTGCACCAGACGGGCGGTGCCTTTGTTGTTCTGGATCTGGAAACGCAGCGTCGGTGGTTTGCCCGTGGCGGTGTCTTTGATATCCAGCATCACGCGCCAGCTGCCGTTCAGGAAGCGGGTGCTGCCGGTTTTCACCTGGAGCGCATCCATCACCAGCGCATCCTTCGGGATGGCGGTCAGCGTAGCAGGCTCGGCTTTTGGCGCTTCAACCGGCGCTTTAGCCGCGACCACATCGGCCTGGTGCAGCGGCAGGACCGCCGTCAGTACCGGGGCGGGTGCGACAGGGGCGGCTGCCACCGCGACGGGTTCGGTAACCGGAGCGGGTTGCGGCGCGGGTGCATCCTGCTGCTTCCACAGGATCGGAGCGGCAACGGCGGCGACCACTACGGCGGCGACCGGCAGCGCCCACAGTGCGGAAGGGCGTTTTTTGCGGGCAGGTACGGCAACGGGCACAGGCTCTGCGGCAGCGGCAGGGATTTCTGGCTCAGCGACCGGTGCGGCGGGGGCCGGTTTTTCGTACACCGTTTCCACGTGATCGTCGGTTTTCATCACCGGCACGCTGGCGATCAGCGGCTCATCGGCCTTACTAAAGTTGACCACCGGCGGCGCGTCTTCCGCTTCTGGCTCCTCTTCCATCACGATTTCAGGCTCGGGCGGTTCTTGTTCGCGCAGGCAGGCCAGCACATCGTCACGGGCGTTTTCGTTAAGATTCACGAAGCCCCAGAAGGTGATCACCGGTTTGCCATCGACGAGAAAAACATGATTGATGCCAGGAAATTGCAGGGCCTTTTCCAGCAGCGAACCAAACAGCTGTTGGGCCGTTTTGGGGGATTGCAGACTTTTACGGCTCAGCGATGCCGCGCTGTCGAGCGTGCTTTCCAGGTAGCGCAGGGCGCGAAAACGTTCGTCTTCGTCTGCGGCCTTCCACGACACGGCGCGCCCGTCGATGGGCGCGTACCAGTCAACGCGATCGCCGTCGTCATTAACCTGCGGGATCGCCAGACAGTCCACCATCGCCTGCTGCTTACGCAGACGCAATGCTTCACGAATTTGCAGTGCCGAATCAAAGACGGCCTGACCGCCACCGCCAACGGCCTGAAAATCATCCAGATCGCCGCTGCGCAAGAGAGTTTTTGCCACGTTTTCATCCCATAGACTTCTTCACACGTCTACTTTACGTAATGTCATTGCAAGCAAACGACGGAAGAGAGTGCAAAAGCATTGAATTTTCGTCCTATTGATAGCGATTTTTGCCCTTGACGAACCGCGAATTCTTTAAGGCAAATTAAATGGGGCGCATTGCTGGATTAAGCAGCAAAAACAACTGCTTTTGCATAACCTGATAGTGAATCGTTATTTGCCAGTTTTCGGTTGCTGTGCTGTGATCATAGCTCAACATAAAAAGCCATAAGGTATAACAATGTCTACAGGGAAAACGCTGCTCGCGCTGGCGCTGAGCACACTTTTACCGGCAAGCGCCGCGCTGGCGGCTTCAAATGACACGCTAATCTACTGTTCAGAGGCGTCACCCGAATCGTTCAACCCGCAGATCGCCAGCTCCGGCCCGACCTTCGTTGCAAGCTCGCAGGTGCTGTATAACCGGTTAATCAACTTCGATCCGGTGAAAAACACGCCGGTGCCGTCGCTGGCAACCGAGTGGACCATCAGCCCGGATGGCAAGACTTATACGTTTACGCTGCGCAAAGGCGTGAAGTTCAACAGCAATAAATACTTCAAGCCGACCCGCGATTTTAACGCCGACGACGTGATTTTCTCCGTTCTGCGCCAGAAGGATGCGAACCATCCGTACCACAACGTGTCGCAGGGGAATTACGAATATTTCAATGACGTGGGCCTCGACAAGCTGATCAAAGAGGTCAAAAAAGTCGATGACTATCACGTCCAGTTTGTGCTGAACGAACCCAACGCCGCGTTCCTCGCCGACTGGGGCATGGACTTCGCGTCGATCCTCTCTGCGGAATATGCCGATGCGATGCTCAAAAAGGGCACGCCGGAAAACGTCGATACCTGGCCGATTGGTACCGGGCCTTATGCGCTGCAACAGTACAAAGTGGACTCTCTAATCCGCTATATCGCCAACCCGAACTACTGGGACGGCGCAGTGCCGACCAAACACCTGATTTTCTCCATCACGCCAAACGTGCAGACGCGGCTGGCAAAACTGCAAACCAACGAGTGCCAGGTGATCCCGGCCCCGGCTCCGGTACAGTTTGATGAAATCAAGAACAACAAAGATCTGACGCTGCATTCTGTGGATGCGTTAAACGTGGGTTATCTGGCGTTTAACACCGAGAAAAAACCCTTTGATAATGTGCTGGTGCGTCAGGCGCTGAACTATGCGACCGACAAAAAAGCGATCGTCAACGCGGTCTTCCTCGGTTCCGGTACGGTGGCAAAATCGCCGCTGCCGCCGAACATGCTGGGCTTTAATAAAGACCTGAAGGATTACGCCTACGATCCAGAAAAAGCCAAAGCGCTGCTGAAGCAGGCGGGCGTGGCGGACGGTACCGAAGTCACGCTGTGGTCGATGCCGGTTCAGCGTCCCTATAACCCGAACTCCAAACGCATTGCGGAGATGATCCAAAGCGACTGGGCGAAAGTGGGCGTGAAGGCGAAAATCGTCTCTTACGAGTGGGGAGAGTATCTGTCAGGGATGCGCAAAGGCGAGCACGACACCGCGCTGTTTGGCTGGATGTCCGATAACGGCGACCCGGATAACTTTGCCGACGTGCTGCTCGGCTGCAACAGCATAAAAACCGGCTCCAACGCCGCGCGCTGGTGCGACAAAGGCTATGACGATCTGGTGCAGAAAGCGAAGCTGACCAGCGTGCCCACCGAGCGTGCCAAACTCTACGCCCAGGCGCAGGAGGTGTTCTACCAACAGGCACCGTGGATTGCGCTGGCGAACGGCAAAACATTTTATGCCACGCGCAGCAATGTGAGCGGGTATAGTGTCAGCCTGATGGGCAGTGATTTTTCAAAAGCCAAACTTAATTAAGCACGTAAGGAGAGGGTATGTCGCATCTGGATGAGGTAATTGCGCGCGTTGATGCCACCATTGAAGAGAGCGTGATTACACACATGAATGAGCTGCTCGTGTCGCTTAGCGATGACAGCGAACTCAGTCGTGATGAGCGTTACACGCAGCAGCAGCGTCTGCGCACGGCCATTGCCCACACGGGCCGCCATCATCAGGAAGAGATGGAAGCGCGCCGCGAATCGCTGACCAAAGGCGGCACTATTCTCTGAGCGTCAAAACTGGCGTCTGGCTATAAGCCAGGCGCCCACCACCAGCAATACCGCGCCACACACCGGCCCGATTAACGCCCGCAGGGGAACGCCCTGGCTTCTCACCACGTCCATCACCAGCCCGCCAATGAGCTGACTCGCCACCAGCACCGCAATGGTCGTTGCCGCGCCGACGTACTGATAGCCGCTGATGCTGGCAAAAACAAAAAAGGAGCCGAGCAAACCGGGGATCAGCGTCCACCAGCGCACTGTCGCCACCAGTTCACCAAAGCCCGCCACGCCTTTTTTTAGCAGCAATAGGCTGACAAACAGCACAATGCCCACCAGCGAGTTGAGCAGCATGGCGATCAGAATGGTCGATGACGTTTGGGTAATGCGCACCATTAGCGTGTTTTGCACCACCAGACCAATGCCTGCGGCGACGAGAAAAACCAGCGTCAGCGACGGGTTCATGGCAGGGCGTCCGGCTCGGTGCGCGTATCAAGCTGCAACTGCATAAACGTCAGATCCAGCCAGCGTCCAAATTTAGTGCCCACCTGCGGCATCTGCCCGGTGGTGATAAAGCCGAGTTTTTCATGCAGATGAACAGACGCAGCGTTTTGCGCTTCGATCCCGGCGACCATGACATGCTTGCCAATGCGGCGGGCTTCAACGATAAGGTGTTCCATCAGCGTCAGGCCAAGTCCTTTTCCCTGATGATCCGGATGCACATACACGGAGTGTTCAACGGTGTGGCGAAAGCCGTCAAATGCGCGCCAGTCGCCAAACGACGCATAGCCGGTCACCACACCATTCTCTTCGCTCACCAGCACCGGATAGCCCGCCAGCGTTCGCGCTTCAAACCAGGCAATGCGATTGTCAACATCCACCGTGGTGTCGTTCCAGATGGCGGCAGTATGCAAAACCGCATGGTTGTAGATTTCAGCGATCGCCGCACAATCTTCTTTGCACGCAAAACGAATATTCATGGTGGAGCCTCGGGGTTTGTACACTATAGTGGTACGTTATGAATACTATTCCAGACAACATAAATCAACGGATCAGTGCGCGAATTCGCATTGAGCGTGAATCACGGGGCTGGTCGTTGAGCGATTTGGCCGAGCGGGCCGGGGTGTCGCGCGCTATGATCCACAAAATTGAGCGCGGGGAGAGCAGTCCAACGGCGACGCTGCTCGCCCGGCTTTCGGGGGCGCTGGGCATTAGCATGTCCACGCTGATTGCCCGTGCCGAAATGCCGGAGGGGAAGCTGCTGCGCGTAGCGGATCAGCCTCTGTGGCGCGATCCGCAAACCCGGTATTTGCGCCGCCATGTTTCACCGCGCAGCGACCTGCCCATCGATCTGGTGCAGGTCGAACTGCCGCCGGGCAGTGATATCCCAATGCCCGCCTCATCTTACGCCCTGGCGCGCCAGCTGATTTGGTTGCAGCAGGGGGAACTGGTGTTTGTCGAGGGCGATACCCGCCACGACATGAAGGCCGGTGACTGTCTCGAACTTGGCCCGCCGAACGACTGCCGCTTTGTCAACGAGAGCGCCGAACCCTGCCTGTATCTGGTGGTGCGTCTTAACCATTCTGGCTCGTAATGAGAAAGCGCGTGGCGGGTAAAGGCTCTACTATTGAGGGATGTTATTCATTAAAAAGGAGAATGCCATGAGTCAAGATCCGCAAAAAAATCGCCGCTGGGTGCTGGCTTCGCGTCCGCACGGTGCGCCGGTTGCCGATAACTTTCGCTTAGAGACCGCGCCGGTTGCCGCCCCTGAGAAAGGACAGGTTCTGCTGCGCACGGTCTATCTGTCACTCGACCCTTACATGCGTGGGCGTATGAGCGACGCGCCGTCTTACTCCGCGCCGGTAGCCGTCGGTGAAGTCATGTGCGGCGGCACAGTGAGTCGCGTTGAAAAATCACAGCATCCTGATTACGCCGAAGGTGACTGGGTGCTGAGCTACAGCGGCTGGCAGGATTACGCGCTGTCTGACGGCGAAGGGCTGGTGAAGTTGGGTGACAACCCCACGCATCCCTCCTGGTCGCTGGGTATTCTCGGCATGCCGGGCTTCACAGCGTATATGGGGCTGCTGGATATTGGTGAGCCGAAAGCGGGCGAAACGCTGGTGGTTGCGGCGGCGACTGGGCCGGTTGGCGCAACGGTCGGTCAAATCGGCAAGCTGAAAGGCTGTCGCGTGGTGGGCGTGGCGGGCGGCGCAGAAAAATGCCGGTACGCGGTTGAGAAACTCGGCTTTGACGTCTGCGTGGATCACCGTGCAGAGGATTTCGCCGAGCAGCTCAAACAGGCCTGCCCGCAGGGCATCGACATCTATTATGAAAACGTCGGTGGCAAAGTCTTTGACGCCGTCCTGCCGCTGCTGAACACTTCGGCGCGTATTCCGGTGTGCGGGCTGGTGAGTGGCTATAACGCCACCGATTTACCCGACGGGCCGGACCGTCTGTCGCTGTTGATGGGCACCATCCTGAAAAAACGTCTGCGCGTGCAGGGGTTCATCATTGGCATGGATTACGGTCACCGCATTGAAGAGTTCCGCAGCGAGATGGGCCCGTGGGTCGAAGAGGGTAAAGTTCACTACCGTGAAGATCTCACCGACGGGCTGGAAAACGCACCGCAGGCGTTCATCGGACTGCTCGATGGTAAAAACTTCGGTAAAGTGGTGATACGGGTCGCACAGGACGCCTGATCAACCTTGATGGCGGTTAACGCCGCCATCAAAATTCGTGCAAATTTCTCAATAACGTCTTTAATTATACAGAGATAACGCGTCGAACCTTTTGATTCGATAGCGTTGCATTTAGCATAACAAATAACTTTTTGTTCTATCCTTTACGCGATGATCCAATACCAGACTCGTATATACATAATATATCCTTGTGTTTGTATGGTATTAGCCATGCCGCCGGGCTGAAAATAATTAAGTATTCGACAGGAATGGAATATGCTTGATTTGGAGAAAGCGCAACGAATGAGTCTCACTATGCAGGTCGAAGTGAGTTTAAAAAGTGCGCTGATTGTCGGTGCCCTGAAGCCAGGCGCACGATTAATTACGAAAGAAATTGCCGATCAACTTGGCACCAGTATTACCCCGGTCAGAGAGGCGCTGTTGCGACTCGTTTCGTCGGGAGCGCTGCACGCTACACCGGCGCAGGCGTTTTTGGTGCCCGAAGTCAGCAAAGACAGATATAACGAAATCAATAAAATACGTAAAAAGCTGGAGGGCATGGCGGCAAGCGTTGCCTGTGCCGCCATGACGCCGGAGAAGCTCGCGTCGCTGCACCTGCTGGCGGCGGCCTTTCAGGAAGCGCGCATCAGTCGTAACGTTGAGCAGACGCTCCAGGCGAACCGGACTTTTCGTTTCCGCGTTTATGAATATGCGGAAATGCCAACGCTCACGTCACTCATTGAACAGTTATGGGTGCGCATTGGGCCGTGCTTTAATTATTTGTATCCGCTCTCGGAAGGGCTGGTGGGAACGGAACATGCATACGACGAATTATTAGTTGCGCTGGACCAGGGCGATTGCACTGCCAGCCAACAAGCGGTTATTAACGCTATTGATGCCGGAGCGAAAATTCTTTTGCTGCAATACGACAACTGAGTGACAATTTAGCGTGTAAATAAATATCACGCTATTCTGTTTTAAATGTGATGCTTCTCTGAGCAAATTTGCCTTGGGGAAGCATCCCCGTCACGTTTTTGAACTCTCCCCGCCATTTATGCTGCAACATCAATTCCCCTTGCCGATAACCCCTTTACACGCTGTTAGGCGCTAACATTTTACGTTTACAAGGAGTCGGGGATGTTTTTAAGCCAACATTTGCGCAATATAAAAATCAGTAAGAAGTTGTCCGTGGGGTTTGGTTTCGTTTTGCTGCTGGTGGCCTATGCCACCACGCTGAGCGTCCTGCGCTTTCAGGAGATCCGCAGCGTTTATGAAAAAACGAATTTAATCTACAACATCAACATTGAAGTTTTCCAGGCCAAGATTAACCGGCTTAAATATTTTTATACCGCCGATGAAAAAGCTGGCCAGACGCTGGCGGGTTACGTACGCCACGCCGCTGAACTGACCGCGACCGCCAGCGAACTCAACTGGACGCCGGAAGAAGCGGAGTTTGTGAAATCCCTTGGCGTTTATCTCAGTGATTTCCAGACCGGGGTAGCGGAAATGCAGACCGCGACCGGTGCACTGCTGGCGGCGCGCAACAGCGGTGGAGAAACCCAGGCGGCAACGCAGAGCCTGAAAACCGCAGAAGATCACGTCAAAGTAGCGGGTGACAAAACCAGCGCGGCGATTAAAGAGATCATCACGCGGGTCAAAGCCCATAACGATGCGCTGGCGTACCAGTCCAGTACCGTCGCCGGGATCACCGGGGCGATTGCGATTTTCATCGGCATCCTGGTGTCAGTGTGGATTGTTCGTCAGATCACCCGCCCGGTTAAACACACCCTGGCACTGGCCGAATGCATTGCCAGTGGCGATCTTAGCGCGGTTATTCGCGCCGAAAGCGACGATGAGTTAGGCCAGTTGACGGGGGCGATGGGCAAAATGAATGACCGCCTGCGTGAGATGATTTTTGAAGTCCGTAACAGCGTCGCGCAGGTGTCGCGTGCGGCGACGGAGATTGCCGACGGCAACACCGATCTCTCTTCACGCACTGAAGAGCAGGCTGCGGCGGTGGTGCAGACCGCGGCAAGCATGGAAGAGTTGACGGCGACGGTGAAAAACAACGCCGATAACGCCCGCCACGCCAGCAAACTGTCGGCGGAAGCCTCGCAGACGGCGACCCAGGGCGGTAAGGTTATGCGTGACGTTGTCACAACAATGAACGACATTCACAGCAGCTCGCAAAAAATTGCCGACATTACGGCGGTCATTAACAGCATTGCCTTCCAGACCAATATCCTTGCGCTCAACGCGGCGGTTGAAGCGGCGCGCGCGGGAGAACAGGGGCGTGGATTTGCCGTGGTGGCCAGTGAAGTGCGCAGTCTTTCCCAGCGCAGCTCGCAGGCGGCAAAAGATATTGAACAGCTGATTGCCGAGTCGGTGTCGCGCATCAGTACCGGCAGCAATCTGGTGGCGAAAGCCGGTGAAACCATGGAGCAGGTGGTGAATTCGGTAACACGCGTTAACGATATCATGGGCGAGATTTCGTCTGCGTCTGAGGAGCAGAGTCGCGGCATTGAGCAGATTTCCCGTGCGGTGGGCGAGCTGGACAGCACCACGCAGCAGAATGCCTCGCTGGTTAGCGCCTCCACAACGGCGGCGGGATCGCTGGAAGAGCAGGCGCGGTTACTCGAAGAACTGGTCGCGGCGTTTCGTCTTGAACGGGATGGCGGTGCCGCAACGGCGAGGACGCCACCGACGCCACCGCGCAGCGTCACGCTGATCCGTCCACAGGCTGCTGCCGCCGATGAGGGCTGGACAACGTTCTGATGCTAGTGCCCGGCAGCGTTTAACTGCCGGGCGTTACTCAACTGTATTTACTCAAAACGCCAGGCGACAGAAAGCCCCACGCCGTAGTTACGCCCCGGTGCTGGCTCGTAGTAACGTCCGTTAGACTCATTTACGATCACCGAGCCGACGTACTCGCGGTCAAACAGGTTATCGACGCGACCGAAGACATCCATCATCCAGTTGCCGTAACTGAATTTGTAGCCGGTGTTCAGCCCGACAACCGTGTAGGTCGGCGCGCTGGCGCTGTTTTCATCGTCGGCTTCAATATCGCTCATATAACGCACATCGGTGCCCGCGTACCAGCCTGCTTCCGGCTGCCAGCCGAAGGAGGCGAAGCCCATATTGCGCGCAATGCCCGGCATACGGTTGCCGTTGCAGTCGGCGTCATTACAGACGTTGGTGCGGTAAGTGGCATCAAGATACGTCCACGCCATTTTCAGCTTCCAGTTCTCGGCGAACTGTTGATCGAGCGACAGCTCCGCACCCTGACGACGGGTCTTGCCGGCATTTTTGTAGGTGGTACGCCCACCGCTGCTGGTGTCGGTCACGATCTCGTTATCGGTGTCGGTCTGGAAAAGCGCGGCGGTTAGCAGACCATTGCCAATACGCGTTTTGCTGCCGATTTCAAAGGTGTTATTGGTTGACGGTTGCAGCGCAAAGTTCAGCCCGCTTTGTCCCCCTGAGCGGTAGGAAAGCTCATTGATGGTCGGTGTTTCAAACCCGCGACCGGCGGCAGCATAGAGGTTCCAGGCGTCGGTCACCGCGTATTTCAGCGATCCGGCCGGCAGCCACTTGTGGTAGCTGGCCTCACCGCTGTCATCGCCGTTGGCGGCCGTCACGTAATGGTCGTTGGAATCAAACCATACCGAGCTGTAGCGTACACCCGCATCGAGCGAGAGTTTGTCCGTCAGCTGCCAGCTGGTCTGCAAATAGGGGTCGAGGTTCCACATCAGATTGCGTTCATTGCGGCGCAAATCGCCTTTCTGACCGTAGTCCGGTGTGCCGCCTGAGAGCACGAAGTTTTCGTAGCCCTTGCGGTTTTCACTCATGTTTTCGTAGTTCAGTCCGGTGGTGAACGTGACCGGCACGCCCAGCTCGCCACGATGCGTCCAGCGCGTGTCCACGCCCTGATAGTGACGGGTGAGTTCAATCACGCCACCGGCATGGGTCGGGTTAAGCTGCGGGGCCATTGGAATCGACTGGTACTGCGTGGTTTCGCGTTCGCCCGCGTACATCATTACGCTCATGTCGTCATGCGCGCTGAGCTGGCGCTCATAGCGCAGCCCGGCCTGCGTCTGCTTGATGGTTTTGCGCATATCGTACTGCTCGCCGCGGGGTGACTGGCGCGGATTATCTTCCCATTCGCTTTTGCTCAGGCCACCGGGATCTTTCGCTTTAATGTCCACGCTGTTGAACAGCAGGCTCAGTTTGCTCACGTCGTTGATACGCACGCCCAGTTTGGCGTTCGCCAGATTTTTGCGCGCGGCGCTGTTGTCGCGATAGCCGTGAGTGGCAAAGCGGCTGGTGGAAACGGTGTAATCCACATCCCCCGCCTGGGTGCCATCGCCAACGGCTCCGGTGGCTTTCAGACCGGTGCGCCAGGAGCCAAAGCTGCCGTAATAGCTACTGGATTCGAGGGCGGCGGGCTGGCGGCCCGTTTCAGTGGTGACGTTCATCACACCACCCGAGGCGTTGCCGTACAGCGCGGAGAAGGGGCCTCGCAGCACGTCAATACTCTCGATGCTGTTGATATCGATGTTCGACGTCTGACCCTGACCGTCCGGCATGGTCGCCGGAATACCGTCAACATAGAGGCGAATGCCGCGCACGCCATAGGTGGATCGCGAACCGAATCCGCGCATTGACAGTTGCAGATCCTGGGAATAGTTCTGGCGATTCTGGATCTGTAACCCCGGCACGCTGTTTAACGATTCTGAGAGATTCACGCGCGGCGTGGCCTGGCGCATCTCTTCGCCCTGCACCACGCTGACGGCGGCGGGGGTATCGAGTTCAGACACCGTGTGGGGAGTGGCGCTAACAATCATTGTCTGCTCATCGGCGGCAAACGCGGGCGTCAGCGTGGCCGGAAGCAGCAGGAGTGGGAGTGTAGTCTGGCGGGCAAAAATGATTTTCATTATGGGAACCGGTTAATAAAAAAACGAACCAAATGGAACATGTGCAAACATGTTACTGGTAATGTAAATGTTTTGAAAACATTAACGGCACATTGTGTTAAGTCTGGGGTTTGTTGTCGTCTCAATAACTGTATGAAGAAAAAGTGAGGATTGCGTAACGGCAGCAAAGAAATGCTGCCCTTTTAACAAATAAATGATTACTATTCGCATCTAAGCATTACCCATAACCATAAGCGAAGCCCGACTTCGCCGCCAGGAAGCAATGTGTCGCTGCTAATTTGCTCATGAAAGGGAGTCGTCATGTTTTTACGTCATTTACACTCACCGCGCCTGCGGGGTTCTCTGCTGTTAGGTTCTTTGCTGCTCGCCGGGTCATTTAACGCCCAGGCAGCCCAGGAGATGCTGCGCCAGCCGGTGGGGAAAGGGGCTTATGAAATGGCCTTTAGCCAGCAGGAAAACGCGCTGTGGCTGGCAACATCGCAGAGCCGTAAAACCGATAAGGGCGGGGTGGTATATCGTCTCGATCCCATCACGCTGAATGTGACCCAGGCGATCCACAGTGATTTAAAACCGTTTGGTGCCGCCATTAACACGAAGACGCAAACGCTGTGGTTCGGCAATACCACTAACAGCGCGGTAACGGCCATTGATGCGAAGAGCGGCGAGGTGAAAGGGCGTCTGGTGCTGGATGCGCGTGAGCGCTCTGACACCGTGCGTCCGTTGCAGCCGCGCGAGCTGGCGGTGGACGAAGCCACCAATACGGTTTACATCACCGGGATTGGTAAAGAGAGCGTGATCTGGGTTATTGACGGAGAGAGCCTGACGCTGAAAACCACGATCGCCGGGACGGGGAAATTCAGCACCGGTCTTGCGGTGGATAGCGCCGCGAAACGCCTCTACACCACGAACGGCGACGGTGAGCTGATCACCATTGATACTGCCACCAATACCCTTCTGAGCCGTCATAAACTGCTGGACGATGGCAAAGAGCACTTTTATCTGAACCTCAGTCTGGACACTGCCGGACACCGTGCCTTCGTGACCGACTCAAAAGAAGCGCAGGTGCTGGTGGTGGATACGCGTAACGGCAAGGTGCTGGAGAAAATCGCCGCGCCAGAGTCACTGGCCGTGCTGTATAACCCGACCCGCAATGAAGTGTACGTGACGCACCGTAAGGCCGGTAAAGTCAGCGTGATTGATGCCAAAAGCTACAAAGTGGTGAAAACGTTTGATACGCCAACCTTCCCGAACAGCCTGGCGCTGTCAGCGGATGGCAAAACCCTTTACGTCAGCGTGAAGCAGGAGTCCACCCGCGAGAAAGAAGCCACACAGCCGGATGATGTGATCCGTATCGTGCTGTAACTTCCCTCAGGTTCACCCTCTCCCATCGGGAGAGGGTGTTCTCGCTTATCGCACCGTCTCTTCGACCAGCGCGCTGTCGTTGCCGTTATCATCCGGGTGAACGGGCGCGGTGCTGTGAATTTCCTGCACGCGTTTACGCACGCCATACCAGCCAGCCACCAGCATCACCGCAATGAATGGGATCGCCGCAATGGTGTAAGTGCCGTTCGGGTAGTCGAAGGCCATTAACACCAGCACGCTGAACAGGAACAGCAGCGTCAGCCAGGAGGTGACCGGCGCGCCCGGTAACTTGAAGGCGACATCGGCCGCTTTGCCTTCTTTAATAGCCACGCGCAGACGCATCTGGCAGACCACAATAAAGGCCCAGGAGGCGATAATGCCCAGCGCTGCCACGTTGAGCACGATCTCAAACACGCTGGCGGGCACTAAATAGTTGAGTAGCACGCCAAACACGTAAATCACCAGCGTCGCGAGGATCCCGGCATAGGGCACATGCTGCTTGCTCATTTTCGACATGAACTTCGGCGCGGAACCGCCCATCGACATCGAGCGCAGAATACGTCCGGTAGAATAGAGGCCGGAGTTCAGGCTCGACAGTGCGGCAGCACCACCATATTCATGATGTCGCCAATGTAGGGCACGCCCAGCTTCGAGAAGAAGGTCACGAACGGACTCTGACCCGCCTGATACGCGTTCCACGGCAGCAGCAGTACCAGCAGCACCACGG
This sequence comes from uncultured Enterobacter sp., assembly GCA_963521185.1. GTDB lineage: Bacteria > Pseudomonadota > Gammaproteobacteria > Enterobacterales > Enterobacteriaceae > Enterobacter_D. The sequence continues at coordinate 824,146 of CAUQTV010000001.1, forward strand.
AGCCTACGTAGAACAGGCCAATACGCCAGATCACGCTGTTAATGGCTTTTGGCACCATAGTCTGCGGATCTTTACATTCCCCCGCCGCGGTACCCACCAGTTCGATGGAAGCAAACGCGAACACCACGCCCTGAACCAGCACCAGCGCAGGCAGCAGCCCGTGCGGGAAGAAACCGCCGTTATCGGTGATCAAATGGAAGCCGGTTGCGCCGCCATCCAGCGGTTTGCCGGAGCCGAGGAAAATTGTCCCGACGATCAGGAACACCACAATCGCCAGCACTTTCACCAGGGCGAACCAGAACTCCATTTCAGCGAACCACTTCACGCCGATCATGTTCATGGTGCCGACAATGGCGAGTGCGCCGAGGGCGAACACCCACTGGGGTACATCGCCGAAGGCACCCCAGTAGTGCATGTACAACGCCACGGCGGTGATGTCGACGATGCCGGTCATTGCCCAGTTGATAAAGTACATCCAGCCTGCAACGAATGCGGCTTTTTCGCCGAGAAATTCACGGGCGTAGGAGACGAAGCTGCCGCTGGATGGACGATGCAAAACCAGCTCGCCCAGCGCACGGAGGATAAAGAAGGAGAAGATGCCGCAGACCAGATAGACGATCGCAAGCGACGGTCCGGCCATTTGCAGTCGCGCGCCAGCCCCTAAAAATAAGCCGGTACCGATTGCGCCGCCGATGGCAATCATTTGTACCTGGCGGTTGCCCATCGCTTTGTTGTAACCCTCTTCGTGAGAGTTAAGCCAGCGTCGTTTAGCAGCCTGATGCTCTGCCGTGCTGTTGTTGCTTGTTTTCATTGAGTTACCTGTTGACCTGTCTGAATCATCGAAGGATTTCCTCACCCGGCGAGGGCCAACCAAACGATTGCCCCCACCAATAAATGCGTCGCCTTTCCAGTCATTCTACGTATGGATAAGACAAAACATGGCGCAGCATCGTACCCGCAAATAAGTAGCGACGCAAAACTTACACCATCAAAAATTGATTGTTGTCGCGCGAATCCGTGTGGTCAGAGCAGCCGCGGGGTCGATACGATTCAGCCTGCGCAAAAAAACGTCAATCTGTGGGGTTAAAACAGCGGAGCCGACCGGTGAGTGACATTGCTAAATCGCCACTTTTAATGAGTTTTACTCATAAGCTTTAGCGATGGCTGGCTGTAGTGTTCAGCGACCTTCGCGCCTAAAGTGAACCTCTATCTAAACCACCCTCATAAAACAACCTTCAAAAGGAGAACAGCATGAAAATCATTCACAGCGGATCGCAGCCTTCCGCCAAAGGGCCGGACGCGTGGTTTAGCGGTAATGTGCGTATTGACGCGCCGTTCCAGGCCGAAGCGCCCGCAAAAGTGGGCGGTGCGACCGTCACTTTTGAACCAGGCGCGCGCACCGCGTGGCATACGCATCCACTCGGGCAAACGCTGCTGGTGACGCAGGGGCGTGGCTGGCTTCAGGAGTGGGGCAAAGAAGCTCAGCCGTTACATGCGGGCGACATTGCCTGGATCCCACCGGGAGTGAAACACTGGCACGGCGCGGCTGGCGACACGGCCATGACACACATTGCGATTGCCGAAGCGGTGGACGGCAGCCCGGTCGCGTGGCTGGAAAAAGTGACCGACGAGCAGTATCAGGGGCGCTAACGGGAATGGCGGCATTGGGCTGAACTCCCCGTGAAACCGTTACATTTTTCCCGACGCGTTTTGGATATGTGCTCGCAAACCCAAAATAAAACTGGCCATTTCACCGCCAGTTTTAACCGGGTTTTCTCTCCCTCCTGTACATTTTCCGCACTCAGTAATGAGTAAGGGTGTTGACATCCGTCAACAAAAGGAACAACATACAACACAGCAGGAGGCTGATGAAGTCACATCCGGACAAGCATCTTCGGGCAGCCATCGATTATGCACTATCTGAAGGCTGGACATTCACACCAGGAGGCGCAAGCGCACACTGTTTCGGGCGACTTGTCTGCGGCTCACCGGGTCACAAAGACCACATGATGAGCATTTGGTCCACGCCACGCAGCGCGCAAAATCATGCGAAACAGATCATTCGTATGGTCAGGCGCTGCCATCCTGAAAGTTAGCCCTAACGCAAGGCGGGTTTTCCCGCCTTTTTCGCTCAGATAAGAAAGGAAACTCTTATGCCGCTCTACAATTTCACCCTCACGCTCTCGGGCGTCACCATCGATACCGCAGGTCTGGAAGATGCCCTGTTTGACAGTGGGTGTGATGACGCGCTGGTCTGTTTCTACGGCACAGCGGTCTACCTGGAATTCGATCGCGAATCCCCCTCGCTGTCACAGGCTATTTTGTCGGCGATACGGGACGTAGAGTCTGCATCGGTCAATGCCTGCGTCGAATCAGTGGATTCCGCGCTGGTGGGCTTAAGCGATATCGCCGCCATGACCGGACTTTCGCGCCAGGCCGTGGCGTTATTGAAAGAGGGAAGCCGTGGCCCGCGAAACTTTCCAGGACCGGTGCAGCGCCTAAAAGGGAACTCGCCGCTGTGGCGCTGGCGGACGGTGGCTGAGTGGCTGGTGCGTGAAAAAAGAATGCGTATTGACGACCCGCTGGTGGTTAACGCGGGCGTCTTTGAAAACATCAATCTTGCCCTGCAATTGCGTGCCACGCGGGAGGTTGAAGACGTTAAACAGTACGCCTCTCAGCTGGACGTTCAACATCTGTGGGCCTAATGCGCCGGTCAATCCTGGCGGACTCACCGGCATCAGCCTACGGCAGGCGGGCAATATTCGAGGTGATGACGCTGGCAGAGTGACGGAATTTGGCCAGCTCTTCGTCAGCCAGCTGTAGCTCAATGATCTGCTGAACACCACTTTGCGCCAGCACGGCGGGTACGCCAATCGCGACGTTGCTCACGCCGTATTCACCGTCAAGAATGCAGGAGATCGCCAGCGCACGGTGGCTGCCGGTAAAGATATTGCGGCAAATTTCGGCGATAGTGCCGGCGATGCCATATTCGGTACAGCCTTTGCGCGCGTAGATCTCAAAACCCTGGCGACGCACCTTTTCCGCCAGTTTTTCGGTATTCAGCGCCTGACCGGTTTTGCGTAAAAACACATCCGCAATGGGTGAACCGTACACTGACGAGTGCGACCACACCGGGAACTGGGTGTCGCCGTGTTCGCCCAAAATAAACGCATCGATACTTTGCGCGCCAATCTCCAGCGCATCCGCCAGCGTGCGGCGCAGGCGAGTGGTATCGAGCCACACGCCAGTGCCGATGACCTGACTGCGCGGTAAACCGGAGAGTTTCCACACCTGCCAGGTGATGATATCGCAGGGATTGGTGGCAATCAGAAAGATACCGTTAAAGCCGTTAGCCATCATCTCCGGCACGATCTTATTGACGATTTTCGCCGTGCCTGTCAGCTCGTCCAACCGCGTTTGCCCGGGTTGCAGCGCGCCGCCCGAGACAGTGATCACCGCAATGTCCACATCCGCACACTCTTTGGCTTCGCGCGTGGAGATGGTCATCATGCCCGGCATATAGGCCGCGGCGTCTGACAGATCCTGGGCGTGACCTTCAACGCGATCGCGGTTCAAATCCACCAGAATCAGTTCTTCACAAATATTCTGATTGAGCAGGGCGTAAGCCGCCGACGCGCCTACGTTGCCAGTGCCAATAATCATGACCTTACGGGCTTTGGTATTCATTCCATTCCTGTTCCATTTTCGGTTGAACGCTCTCGCAGTAAAGTACCGCCACGGCAACGTTCACGCAATATTCCGGCCGGGGTATAGGTTAATCCTATGACGCGTTTGTTCGCTCGTTGAGCAATTCGATAAACGCGTCCAGATGTCGGGTCTTCGCGCCGCGCCGCCACACCAGCCAGGTGGTAAGCCAGCGCCACTCTTCCGCCAGCGGCCAGGCGTCCACCTGATGATGACCGGGCATACTTTCCAGCATACTGCGCGGCATCAGCGCCAGGCCCGCCCCGGCAATGACGCAGGCCAGCATGCCGTGGTAGGACTCCATCTCATGGATTTTGCCCGGTGTCGCGTTATCGGCCTGAAACCAGCTCTCGAAATGGCGGCGATAGGAGCAGTTTGCACGAAAGGCGTAAATACTCGCGCCGTTAACCTGTCGCGCGCCGATGACCGGATCATGCCCCCGGGGGGCGACGAGCATCATCTCTTCGCGGTAGACGGGAATGCCTTCAAGGCCGGGATGCATAACCGGGCCATCGACAAACGCTGCGCTTAGCGTGCCGCCAATGACGCCGTCAATCATCGTGCCGGACGGGCCGGTGGCGAGATCGAACTGAATGCGCGGGTAGCGCTGGTTGTACTGCGCAAGCGTAACCGGAATGCGCACCGCGGCGGTGCTCTCAAGCGATCCCAGTGAAAACAGCCCCTGGGGTTCGTCACCGGCCACGACGGATCGCGCTTCGTCCACCAGCGCCAGGATCCGCTGGCTGTAGTGTAAAAAGCTGTGGCCCGCCGGGGAAAGGCGCAGGCGCTGGTTTTCGCGGATAAACAGATCAACGCCCAAATCAGCTTCCAGTTGACGGATGCGGGTAGTCAGGTTCGACGGCACACGGTGGACCTGCTGGGCGGCCTGGGTAATGCTGCCGGTGCGGGCCACCGCGTTGAACATTTCAAGCTGCGTGAGATCCATACCATTCTCGATTAGTGAATAGTGAAGTTAATATTATTCAGTTTTCAGAAATAGCAGAACAGGCGAGGATAGCGCAAGCCCCGTTTATGAAAAGAGAGAAGATGATGACAATTTCACCTGCCACACACGCGCTGTCCGTTAACCCGACCAACGGTGAAACCCTGTCAGCCCGTCCGTGGGCGACAGCGCAAGAGGTAGAATCCAGCCTGGCACTGGCCGACAGCGGCTATCGTCAGTGGCGAACGCTGAGCGTGCTGGAGCGTGCCGATGCGCTGCGTCGCGTGGGTGACACCCTGCGCAAACACGGCGAAGCAATGGCGCAGCGGATAAGCCAGGAGATGGGTAAACCCATTGCGCAGGCGCGCGGCGAAGTCGCCAAGTCTGCCAGCCTCTGCGACTGGTATGCGGAACATGGCCCGGCGATGCTCGCAACGGAAGCGACGCAGGTAGAAAATCAGCGCGCGGTCATTGAGTACCGTCCACTCGGCCCGATTCTGGCGGTGATGCCGTGGAACTTCCCGGTGTGGCAGGTGCTGCGCGGAGCGGTGCCGATCCTGCTGGCGGGTAACAGTTATCTGCTCAAGCATGCGCCAAACGTGCTGGGCTGTGCGGAATTGCTCGGTGAGATCTTCACGCAAGCCGGTGTGCCGCAGGGCGTCTTTGGCTGGGTTAATGCCACCAATGAGGGTGTGAGCCAGGCCATCAACGATGTGCGTATTGCGGCGGTGACGGTAACCGGAAGCGTGCGCGCGGGTGCGGCCATTGGCGCGCAGGCGGGGGCGGCACTCAAAAAATGCGTGCTGGAACTGGGGGGTTCCGATCCGTTTATCGTGCTTAACGATGCCGATCTGGATCTGGCGGTGAAAGCGGCGGTGACGGGACGTTATCAGAACACCGGGCAGGTCTGCGCGGCGGCGAAACGATTTATTGTCGAAGCGGGCATTGCTGACGCCTTTACCGAAAAGTTTGTCGCCGCGGTGGCTGCGCTGAAAATGGGCGCGCCGTCAGGCGAAGAAAATTACCTGGGGCCGATGGCGCGCTTCGATCTGCGTGATGAACTGCATGCGCAGGTGCAGGCGACGCTCAACGAAGGCGCAACGTTATTGCTTGGCGGCGAGAAAGTGGCCGGGGCAGGGAATTACTATGCCCCCACCGTGCTGGGGAATGTAACACCGCAGATGACCGCTTTTCGTCAGGAGCTGTTTGGCCCGGTGGCGGCCATCACCGTGGCACAGGATGCGGAACATGCGCTGGCGCTGGCGAACGACAGCGAGTTTGGCCTGTCGGCGACGCTGTTTACCGCAGATACTGCGCTGGCGGAGAAACTGGCCGCGCGTCTGGAATGCGGCGGTGTGTTTATTAATGGCTACAGCGCCAGCGATGCCCGCGTGGCGTTCGGCGGCGTGAAGAAAAGCGGCTTTGGCCGTGAACTGTCGCACTTCGGTTTGCATGAGTTCTGCAACGTGCAGACGGTGTGGAAAGATCGCCTCTGATCCGCTAAAGGATCCGCCGGATGCCTGATTCACCCGCGTGTCCGGCGGCTGTCATGGTTCTGTCATTTTTCTTTTGTAGACTCACGGTTATTGTGGGGTTATAGAAGAATATCATGAACTTAATGCAAATTTTTCGCCGTTTCATTCGGCGTTTTACACCGCAACAATTTGGTCTGCTCGCCGGGATTTTTTGCGTTATTGCTTTGTTCTCGGCGCTGCAACTCTCCTCCTCGCTGGTGCTTTCCCGATCGTTGCGCGACGCACAGCATAATGAGCTGCGTAATCAGCATGCCCAACAGCAGCAGCTAAAAGTTGATGAAGCGCGCATTGCGCTACTGGCGGCAAGCGATCTGCTTAACCGCGCGGGCGTTTATTTCATGCAGGATCAGGCCACCGGGTCGGACGGCAGCTGGCACAGCCTGATGGATGAGGCGCAGCAGGCGCTGAACACCTCGCATAAAGCCTGGGAAGGGTGGCTGGCGCTGCATCCGCCTAAAGACGACGGGCTTATCAACAGTTATCAGCTGTTTTATGGGGCCATTAAAGAGCAGGCGGATGGCCTGACCCGCACCCAGTCCATTGACGCTTTCTTTGCCGTTCCCGCGCAGGCGTTTCAGGCGGATTTCAATGACAATTTTGCTCGCTTTCAGCAGGCCAGCCAGCGTCGCGCCGAGGCCGGACGGCAGGCGATGATGGGGAGTCTGAGCGGCTTGCAGGATATCTATCTGCTGGCTCCCGCACTGTTAGTGCTGATTGCGGTGGTGGTCTGGTACGGCGTCTCGCGCTGGGTGATCACCCCGCTGCGTCAGCTGATCACCCATATCAATTTGCTGGCGGCGGGGGATCTCTCGGTGCCTTTGCCGCCGGTGCGCCGCTTTAACCGTGAAATCAACCAGCTTGGCACCAGCATCAATACCATGCAGCTTGGTCTGCAACAGCTGATCGTGCAGGTCAACGACGCCACTGCCTCAATGGTCAACAATATTGGTCAACTGGCGGAGGGCAATCAGAAGCTCTCCCGGCAGTCTGCGCGACAGGCAGAAGAGCTGGACGGCGTAACGGCGCATATTGCGGCGCTGGAGTCTCACGTTGAGGGCAACAGCGGTTATGCCCAGCTTGCCAGTCAGCGCGCGGATGAGGCCCGCCAGGTGGCCGCCGGGGGCGACCGCATGATGGATACCGTGAATGCGTCGATGCGCGCCATTGTCGAACGCTCATCAGAAATGCGCGGCATCGTTTCGCTGATTGATAACGTCGCCTTCCAGACCAACATTCTGGCGCTTAACGCCGCCATTGAAGCGGCACACGCCGGTAACCACGGACGCGGCTTTGCGGTGGTGGCAAAAGAAGTCGGTCTGCTGGCCCGTAAAAGCAGTTCATCGACACAGACCATTCAGCAGTTGATCCAGCACTCCTTGCAGGGCATTGAAGAGGGATCCCAGGCGGTCACGCGGCTGGAAGACAACCTGCAACAGGTGACAGGGCTGGTAGGGCATTTGAGCAAGCTACTTAACGAGATTTCAACCGCTACGCTGAGCCAGGGCGAGAATATCCATCAGATGACCCGCCAGCTTCACGGGTTGAATCAGGTGGCGAGGCGCACCGGGGAATTAGTGAACACCGCGACCGAAGCGTCGCAGCAACTGCATGATGATTCCCACCAGTTGATGCAGGCGGTTTCGCGTTTTCGCCTTCCGGCCTGACGCCGTGCTGTGCGCTCTGTTATACTCGCAGGCCTTTTTTAGCCGCTGGGCAAGGAGCAGGGTGTGGCAACGGTTATCGACAACGCGGGACTGGAATCGCTTCTGGCAAAGGCCAGGGCGCTTTTGGGGCAAGGCAAAGTGGCGGATTATATTCCTGCGCTGGCCTCGGTTGACGGACGTAAACTGGGTATTGCCGTCAGCACGGTTGACGGTCAGCACGCCTTCGCGGGCGACGCCCATGAGCGCTTTTCCATTCAGTCCATTTCTAAAGTGCTGAGTCTGGTGGTGGCGATGAACCACTATCAGGAAGAGGAGATCTGGCCGCGGGTGGGGAAAGATCCTTCCGGTCATCCGTTTAACTCGCTGCTTCAACTGGAAATCGAGCAGGGCATTCCGCGTAATCCCTTTATCAACGCCGGGGCGCTGGTGGTGTGCGATATGCTGCAAAGTCGCCTCAGCGCGCCTCGTCAGCGCATGCTGGAAATTGTTCGCCGTCTGAGCGACGTGCCGGACATTGCCTATGACACCACGGTGGCGCGTTCCGAGTTCGACCATTCGGCGCGCAATGCGGCGATTGCCTGGCTGATGAAATCCTTCGGCAACTTTAATAACGACGTCACCACGGTGTTGCAGAACTATTTTCACTATTGCGCGCTGGAGATGAGCTGCGCTGAGCTGGCGAAGACCTTTTTGTTTCTCGCCTGCCAGGGGCGTGCGCCGCATTTGCCCGACGCCGTGGTGACGCCGATGCAGGCCCGGCAGGTGAATGCGTTGATGGCGACCAGCGGCATGTACCAGAGCGCGGGGGAGTTTGCCTGGCGCGTAGGTTTGCCGGCGAAGTCAGGCGTGGGTGGGGGCATTGTGGCGATTGTGCCGCATGAAATGGCCATTGCCGTCTGGAGCCCGGAGCTGGACGAGGCGGGTAACTCACTGGCGGGGATCGCCGTGCTGGAGGCGCTCACGCAGCAGTTGGGCCGTTCTGTCTACTGACAACGACCCTGCGGCGGATTGAGAATCTATAACCTTTTTGCGGGCCTGAGACATGCTAAGCTTTAGGCTCATTGCTGTCTGGAGTCATAATTGCTACGGGCAATTATCTGGAATGATATTGAATGCGCTCACTGTTGACGACGCCTTTTCGTCTGTTTCGCGAAGATAAGCCACTGCGTAATGCTGTTCTGATATTTCTACTGACGACGGTGTTTTATGCCATCGGCGCGATGCTCCGCCTGGTCGAGGAACTCTCGCTTTTCTGGCCGCTTAATGCCGTAATGGCAGGGGTTTTTGCGCGCTACGCCTGGCTAAACCGCCTGCACAATTACGCAATTTGCTACGTGGCGATGCTGCTTTACGACGGGCTGACCACCGACTGGGGTACGGCGTCGTTTGTCATCAACTTCTCTAATATGGTGTTTATCCTGACCTTTGCGTTGCTGGTTCAGCGGGATAAGCGCGAGCCGCAGCAGGCGACGGCGCTCGCCAATGCCCTGAGACTCTTTAACTACTGTTTGCTGTCCGCCGTGCTGTGCGCGTTTTTTGGCACCTTCGGTTCTTTTGGTATCGACAGCCAGGCATTCTGGCCGCTGTTTGCCGACTGGTTTAGCGAGCAGTTCTCGACCGGCGTGCTGATCCTGCCCTGTATTCTGGCGATCTCCTGGCCCGGCATCACCCGGCCTTTTCGCCTGAAACACCTGCTGCCACTGGCGGCGTTAACGGTTTGTATTGCTTCATCGGTGCTGATTGGCGGGGCGGGCAGTCTTGCATTCCCGCTGCCAGCGCTGATCTGGTGTGCGGTGCGCTATTCGTTCCTGACGACTGCGGTGCTGACGCTGGTGACGGGGGCGACGGAAATTATTCTGGTAGCCAATTCGGTGATCAATATTTCGATGCTGTCGCATTTGCAAACGCCGCAGATGTTCTCCGCGCGTCTGGGCATTGCCACCATGGCCATTTGTCCGGTCATGGTTTCGGTGAGTGTCAACGCCATTAACGCCCTGATTAAGCAGGTGTCATTGCGCGCCGACTACGACTTTTTGACCCAGGTCTATTCCCGCTCCGGGCTGTATGAAGCGCTGCGCCAGCTGGAAATGGAGCACCTGCCGCCGCGCCACCTTACGGTAATGCTGCTCGATATCGACTATTTTAAGAATATCAATGATAACTATGGTCACGAATGCGGCGACAAGGTGCTATCGTCGTTTGCGCAGAAGGTGCAGCAGGTGGTCGGCGAGCAGGGGAAAGTAGCGCGTATGGGCGGCGAAGAGTTCGCGGTCATTGCCACTACTGACGATGCCACTGAGGCACTGGCGCTGGCGGAAAAAATCCGCCAGGCCATTGAACTGCATCGCTTCCGCTGGCGCTCCCAGACGCTGTTTTTAACCGTCAGCATTGGATTAAGCAACGGCATGACGGAGTTCTGGCAACTCACCGAAACCTTTAACCGCCTGCTTAACGAAGCAGACGAATATTTGTATCTGTCGAAGAAAGGCGGTCGCAACCGGACCAGCGCCAGGCCGGAAATTATGGCAAGGGTGAACGTTGATGACGCTGCTTCTGACAGCGCTTAACAAAAATCTGTGCCGCATGGTTAAGTTTCATCCTAATTCGCCGGGAATTGATTGAAATAACTTATTAAATTGCTTGCTACGCATTTTTATCGTCAATACTATAGCTGAGTATACGTATCGGAAAATTGTGCATGAGCGGATCGGATAATCTACAAAAGAACCAACGCATTACGGGCAAAAGATTCGTCAGACGTATGTATCTGATGCGCATCCTCGGCACCTTCCTGTGCTTTATCCCTATTCTGTCCGTGCTGATGGAACATCGTCAGCCGATATGGTCAATGTTTCTGCTCGGCGTCAATGCATTCTTTTGGCCAACCTTCGCTTTTCTGCGCTCGCGTAATTCCGCCACGCCCTTAACCTGTGAGCATCAGAATCTGGTGGCAGACGCCGCCGCCGGGGGTTTTTGGATCGCGATGATGGCGGTGAATCCGCTGCCGTCGGTGGTCATTGCCACCATTCTTCTCTCGGACCGCTTATCGGCGGGGGGCGCTCAGCTGCTGCGCAAAGCGACCATCGCGATGGTCAGCGCTTTTGCCGTAACGTGGCTGGCGCAGGGTATGGTGTTCATTCCTGAAGTGACGCAGCGAACCATGTTCGCCACGCTGCCGCTGATTGGCATTTACGTGCTGGCCCTGAGTGTGCTGACCGATAACATTGCCCAGAAGCTGCGTATTAAGAGCCGTGAGCTTGAGCGTATTGCGATGATGGATCCGCTGCTGGACATTGCGAACCGACGCCTGCTGGAAAAACGTATTCAATACGAGCTGGAAAAACTGAGTCAGACCTCGCGCAATTCGCTGCTGATGTTTATAGATATCGATAATTTCAAAGAGGTTAACGATCGCTTTGGGCATAAAGTTGGCGATGCGCTGCTGGTCACGGTGTCAAAAATATTGCACGTGGCAACGCGTAAAACGGACACCCCGGCGCGACTGGGTGGCGATGAGTTTGTGATTTTACTGCCCGATACCACCCTCGATGAAGCCCATGTGGTGGCGACACGCATTATGGACGCGGCGGCTGTGATGACCGTCGGTCAGGATCTCTCCTTTAAATGTACGCTCAGTATTGGCATCGCCTGTGCGACGGCGGGAATGAGCACCGTGACCGACTGGTTGAAGGCCGCAGACGATGCCCTTTACCGCGCAAAACGGGAAGGCAAGAACCGGATCTACGCACACTGACAAACGGGCTGAATGCGCTAAGCTTAGGATATGTTTAGTGAGAAAGGCCCGTTATGAAGACTCCCGATATCCCAGCCAATGAGCCACAACGACTCGCATCCCTTCATGAATCCGGCTTGCTCGACACGGGCGCGCATGAACGTTTTGACAGACTTACCCGTCTGGCACAGCGCATGTTTAACGTGCCGATTGCGCTTGTCAGCCTTGTGGATGAACAGACGCTGCACTTCAAATCCTGCAACGGGATCACGCCGGGTACCGTTGACCGTAAAATCTCGTTTTGCGGCCATGTCATTCTGAGTCAGGATCCGCTCATCATCGCCGATGCGGTTAACGATTCGCGCTTTAGTGATAACCCCCTTGTCACCGGCGAACCGCATGTGCGTTTTTATGCCGGTTATCCGCTGCGTCTGCCCGATGGGGCCAACGTTGGCTCATTCTGCCTAATTGACCGGAAGCCGCGTGATTTCAGCCGTTCAGAGGTGGAAGTGCTAAAGGATTTCGCCGCCATCGTTGAAGGGGAGTTTGCGACCATGACGGCGGCCACCACCGATGAGCTGACCGGGTTGTTTAATCGACGTGGGTTTCATAACCTGGGTAAATTTGCCATTACCGCTGCGCGCCGTCGTGCGGAGCCGCTCACCCTCGCCTGGCTTGATCTCGATAAGTTTAAATACATTAACGACACCTGGGGTCATGAAGAAGGGGATAACGCCCTGAAGGCCATGGCCGCACTGCTGCGACAGAACTTCCGCGAGGCGGATTTGCTGGTGCGTTATGGCGGGGATGAATTCGCTATCCTGTTTTCGGATACCGATGAGAAGGGGGCCTGGGTCGCGATGAACCATCTGGTAGAACAGACCGAAGCCTGGAACCTGCAGGCAAAACAGCCGTGGAGCTTAACCTTCTCCTGGGGCGTGAGTGAATACGATCATCATGGGAATATGGACATTAAAGGCTGGTTAAAAGACGCTGATGCCAGGATGTATGCCATGAAAGCCAAAAATAGCCAACAGCGTTAAGACGTTAAGAAAAGCACAGGTTAGGTCACGGCGTTGATCACCTGTGCAAACCTTTGGTTCACCAATCTTATTTCCGACTAACGATTGCACCGCGCTACGCATTGATGTCGAACGAAAATGTGACGGCGACGACACTTTTTTATTAGTTTTCATAATTGGCATCAATATGACATGCCATTTTGATCAAAACAGGGTTTCATGGTCGAAAAGTCTGGTAAGTTATTACACCAATCTCACCAGGTTGTATGACTAATCAAAAAAGGAACCCATTGTGAAAACGATAAACCGTCGCGATTTCCCCGGAGCCCAGTACCCGGAACGCATCATTCAGTTCGGCGAAGGGAACTTCTTGCGCGCTTTTGTCGACTGGCAAATTGATCTTTTAAATGAGCACACCGACCTCGACGCCGGTGTGGTGATTGTTCGCCCGATTCAAAGTGATTTCCCGCCATCGCTGAGCACTCAGGATGGGTTGTACACCACTATCATTCGTGGTCTGAATGAAGAAGGTGAGGCTGTCAGCGATGCGCGTCTGATCCGCTCCGTAAACCGCGAAATCAGCGTTTACGCTCAGTATGACGAGTTCCTGGCGCTGGCGCGTAATCCGGATATTCGCTTTGTGTTCTCTAACACCACCGAAGCGGGCATCAGCTACCATGCGGGCGACAAATTTGAAGATGCGCCTGCGGTCAGCTATCCGGCCAAACTGACCCGTCTGCTGTTTGAGCGTTTCACTCACTTTGCCGGTGCTGCCGACAAAGGCTGGGTGATCATTCCGTGTGAGCTGATTGACTACAACGGCGACGCGCTACGTGAACTGGTTCTGCGTTATGCGCAGGAGTGGGCGTTACCGGCGGAATTCGTGCAATGGCTCGACAGCGCCAACGCCTTCTGCTCAACGCTGGTGGACCGCATTGTGACGGGTTACCCGCGTGATGAAGTGGCGAAAATCGAAGCTGAGCTGGGCTACCATGACGGCTTCCTGGACACCGCCGAGCATTTCTACCTGTTCGTTATTCAGGGGCCGAAAACACTGGCGTCTGAGCTGCGTCTCGACAAATATCCGCTGAACGTGCTAATCGTTGACGACATCAAACCGTACAAAGAGCGTAAAGTGGCTATCCTGAACGGCGCGCACACTGCGCTGGTGCCGGTCGCTTTCCAGGCCGGTCTGGATACCGTGGGCGAAGCAATGAATGACAGCGAAATCTGTGCATTCGTTGAAAAAGCCATTTACGAAGAGATTATCCCGGTGCTGGATCTGCCGCGCGATGAGCTGGAAACCTTCGCCAGCGCGGTTACCGGACGCTTCCGCAACCCGTACATCAAACACCAACTGCTGTCGATTTCGCTGAACGGGATGACCAAATTCCGCACGCGTATTCTGCCGCAGCTGCTGGCAGGGCAGAAAGCGACCGGTAAATTACCGGCTCGGCTGACGTTCGCCCTGGCCGCACTGATTGCATTCTATCGTGGCGAGCGCAGCGGTGAAGCATACCCGGTGCAGGATGACGCGCACTGGATTGAACGTTATCAGCAACTGTGGAGCCAGCACGGCGATCGCCAGATCAGCACCAGCGAACTGGTCAAATCGGTGCTCTCCGTTGCGGATCACTGGGAACAGGACCTGACCCAGGTCGTTGGACTGGTGGAGCAAGTATCTTTGGATCTGGATGCAATCCTGCTGCAAGGGATGCGCGAGGCCGTCAAGCCACTGTGCTAAGAACGGTTAAGCAAGCGTAATGAGAAGCCCTGATCGGATGGTCAGGGCTTTTTTGTTGTTAGATCACGGAGAGGGTTAACTCCCGACCCAACGCCGAAAGCGCTTTTTGAATGAAGTCTTTTTAGTTACAACATCCATATACTGCCCTCATAATCCATACTTCAACATCGTGCCCTTATTCGCTTAACAGTCATGATATTCGTTACAATTTTTTAGCAAACTTGCAACCGTGACACAGATCACGTTTAATAGCGCAGTTCTTGTTAACGCAAACTCTTACTATGATTGTTCGTCCTCAACAGCACTGGCTTGCACGTATTTTTGTCTGGCACGGTTCGGTGCTCTCCAAGATTTTTTCCCGGCTGTTGCTCAATTTACTGCTCTCAGTGGCGGTGATTCTTATGCTGCCGTGGTATAGCTCACTCGGCATTAAGCTGACGGTGGCACCGTTCAGCATTCTCGGTGTGGCGATTGCCATTTTCCTCGGCTTTCGTAATAACGCCTGCTATGCGCGTTACACCGAAGCGCGTCTGCTGTGGGGCCAGTTGGTCATTGCCTCGCGGTCACTGCTGCGGGAAGTGAAAACCACGCTGCCGGATAACGACGCGCGTCATGAATTTGTGCGTTTACAAATCGCCTTTGCGCACTGTATGCGCATGACGTTGCGGCGCAAACCGCAGGCGGAAACGCTTGCACGCTACCTGAGCGAGCCACATCTGACGCGGGTGCTCAATGCACATGCACCGGCCAATCAGATCCTGTTGCTGATGGGGGAGTGGCTTGCGAAACACCGCGCCGATGGGCAGCTTTCCGATATTCTCTTTCACAGCTTTAACAACCGTTTGAATGACATGTCGGCGGTGCTATCGGGCTGTGAGCGCATCGCGAATACTCCGCTGCCGTTTGCCTACTCGCTCATTCTGCACCGCACGGTTTACCTGTTCTGCATCATGCTGCCATTTGCTTTAGTGGTGGATTTGCACTACATGACACCTTTCGTCTCGGTACTTATCTCCTATACTTTTATTTCGCTGGATGCGCTGGCCGAGGAACTCGAAGATCCTTTTGGCGAAGAGGATAACGATTTACCGCTGGACGCCATATGTAACGCCCTTGAAATTGATTTGTTGCAGATGAATGATGAGGAGTGTCTGCCCGCCAAAATGCAGCCGGATAAGTATTACCTGCTGACGTAACAGAGCCTTAAGAAGATTGTTAAGCTTTACTCTGTTTAATGGCTGAAACTCACCTCTGGAGGGACTCATGATGGAAAGAATTGTTCAGATGATTGTGGTGCTCGTTGCCTGTGTCGCGCTGTTTGCCACCGCGTACGATCTCTCTTTTGTCACTGAATTGCCGTGACGGCGACAGACCGGGGGCGCTCGCCCCTGGTTTACCTCTTTTTTATGCCAGCAACGCCAGCGTTTCCTGCCTGGCCGTTTGCAATAACCCGATAGCTTCCTCCCGGGAACGAATAGTGGTATAGCCAATAATCAAACCATAGCGTTTTTGCGCAAGGCTGTACCATTCGGACAACGGGCTAACCTGCAACTGATGACGTTGCCAGATCTGCGCAATGGCGCTGTCCTGCGTGCCGGTGCGTAAAAAGGCGATGACATGCATTCCCCCATCGTTTATCTCAAAATCAAACCGTTGCGGATAGACGATCTCAAGCGCCTCGATCACCCATTGTCTTCGCTGCGGATACAACGCACGCATTTTTTTCAAATGCTTAAAGAAATGGCCTTCGGCCAGAAACGAGGTCAGGATTTTTTGTGTTAATACCGGCTGACCATTTTCAGTGATCTCACCGATTTGCTGAAATTTCGCCAGCGTTTCGCGAGGCATCACGATATAACTGATGCGCAGTGCGGGCATGATGGTTTTGCTAAAAGTACCGGTATAGATCACCCGATCATCCACGTCCAGGCTTTTGAGCGCGGGTAAAACCTTACGCGTATAATGAAACTCGCCGTCGTAATCATCTTCAATAATCCACGCGCTACGATCTTTTGCCCATGCCAGCAACTGGTGCTTGCGCGGCAATGAGAGCGTGACAGCCAGCGGGCTTTGGTGTGTTGGCGTGACCATCACAAATCGGGCATCTGCGTGATAACGCAGCAGGTAATCAATATCCATTCCCTGCCTGTCAACCGGGATGTAGTAGAGATGCCTGACGTTGCGTTTGAGCAGGCTTTTACCAAAAAAATAGCCCGGATCTTCATACAGCACTTTGTCATTTTCTGCCGCGAGCGTATCGAGGATCAGCGTCAGACTGTGCCGATAGCCGTTAGTGATGAAAATCTGATCGGCCGTGCAGTTCAATCCGCGTGAAATATTGACGTAGCGGGCAATCGCCTCCCGTAGCGGGTAATAACCCATAACGGGCGGATTAGTCATGTCAGCCGGGCGCATTGAGCGAACGGATTTGCCCGAAAGGAGCAGCCATTTTTTATACGGAAACGCGTCCAGTGACGGCACACCGAGACGAAAATAGCCGGCTTTATCGCGGATATTCATGATTGCGGCCTGTTGCTCGTCTTCGCTATTCACCGTGACGGGAGGCGACGTTTCGTTATGATGAATTTTCAGCTCGGCATTCACTCGCGTGCCTTGTGCACCGTGACTGGTCAAATAGCCCTCGCCAATCAAAATGGCATACGCCGCTTCCACCGTTTTCCGCGCGACGCCCAGCTCCTCCGCCAGCACACGGATAGACGGGACCTTCTCGCCGGGCTTGAGCAGGCCCGTGAGAATGTGTTGCCGATAACGCGCATAAATCGCCTGATACCCCAGTTTCATGTCCTACCTGTTTTGTTTGGTTTTGTATCTTTTTCCTGCGCCATAGCGGTTTACTATAGCGCGGGTCAACTTAACAAACGAGGAGTATGAAATGAGCACTCGCGTAAACCATTTTCAGACCGTACCGTCCCTGATTAAAACCCTGTCCGATGCCAGCATGGCCTCGCATAAATCCTCTCTGGATGGCACGATCAAAAATCTGGTAGAGATCCGCGCATCACAACTGAATGGCTGTGCTTTTTGTCTTGATATGCATGTTAAGCAGGGCAAGCTGCGCGGTGAACGTGAATTGCGTCTCTATCATCTCAGCATCTGGCGCGAATCGCCGCTGTTTTCGGCAAAAGAGAAAGCGGCGCTGGCCCTGACCGAGGCATTGACCCGTATCAGCGATGGCGGTGTTAGCGACGAACTTTATCGCGCCACGCAGGCACATTTCAGTGAGGTTGAAATTTCCGAACTGGCATTTGCGATTGCCACCATCAATGCATGGAATCGTCTGCAAATTTTATCGCAGATGCTGCCTGGCTCGCAGGATAAAGCCTACGGACTGGATCGTGCCAATCTGGAATAACTGAACAGCGGAAGAAAAGGGGCCAGCGGCCCCTGATTAACACTTATTGCGTCTGAAGCTGGAAATAGCGCACCGAGTCGCGCAGGTGCTCACTTTGCTCGGTCATTGAGTGTGCCGCCACGGCGGCTTGTTCAACCAGCGCGGCGTTTTGCTGGGTCACCTGATCCATCTGTTCAATGGCGACACTGATTTCACGAATGCCCTGATGCTGCTCATTCGACGCCGAAGAGATTTCCGCCACAATGCTGGTCACTTTATTCACCGAGCTGACAATGTCTTCCATCGCGCGACTGGCGGTATCCGCATAGCGTGAACCCTCGGTGATTTTCTCTACCGTGCCATCAATAAGCGATTTGATCTCTTTGGCGGCATCTGCGCTTTTTTGCGCCAGATTGCGCACTTCACCCGCCACGACGGCAAAGCCTTTACCTTGCTCACCGGCGCGCGCAGCTTCGACCGCAGCGTTCAGCGCCAGAATATTGGTCTGGAAGGCGATCCCTTCGATGACCGAGATAATATCGACGATCTTCTGCGAGCTGTCGGAAATCTGATGCATGCGCGAAAGCATATCATGCACCTCTTTCCCGCCTTTCACCGCCGTTTGCGAGGTCTGGCGCGCCAGTTCGCTGGCTTTGTGCGCATTCTCGGCGTTGCTCTTCACGTTCTCGGTGATCTGCTGCATGTTGGCCGACGTCTGTACCAGTGACGCAGCCTGTTCTTCCGTGCGCTGTGACAGGTCGCTGTTGCCCATCGCAATTTCACTGGCAGCCAGCGAAATAGATTCGCTGCCGGTAATAATACCGTGAATGATCTCCGCCAGCCTGGCGTTCATAAATTTAATTGTCGCCAGCAAACTCTTCTGGTCGTTTTCACGCAGTGCAATATCCGTATCCAGTTTGCCTGCGGCAATTTGGTTCATAATGGTGACCGCATAACCCGGTTCGCCACCCAGTTGACGTGAAAGGCTGCGCGAAATCGTCAGGGCGATAAAACCGGTCGCGATCAGTGCCAGAATGAGTAAACCGCTGAGCATATACAACGCATGTTTATATCCCGCTTCAGCGCTTTCACCAGCACGATCGCCAATGGCAATTTCCATATCGACCAGCGTAGCCAAATCTTTCATCAGTTGCGTACGATATTTCGCGGATACCGCGCCGCTAATTTTTGACGCTTCATCCAGTCGCTCAGCGTTAACCGCCTCGACGACTTTGCCATTCACATCGACAAACTGCTGAAAGTTATCGACCACGGTGGCAAACAGCGCTTGCATCTCTTTTGGCGTGTCATTCAACTGACGCGCATAGCGTTTTTGTGCGTTCAGGAAAATATCCTGATTTTGCAGCAGTTCCAGACGATGCTTTTCACGATCCTGTGCGGTTTGTGAGGTGATGTACTGGATCTGTTGCAGACGCATTTCCGACAATACACCCCGCATTTCAAGGGTATAGCGAATACCCGGCATACGGTTTTCACGGTATTTATCGATATGCCCATTACTGGCGTTGAGCTGGTAAATCGCCACCACGCCGAGCAGTAACATCATGACGATGAGAATAAAGAATCCGGTTAGAAGTTTGGTTAACACCGTTGACTGCGCAAATTTTTTCATGACATAAGCTTTCTTATAAAAGGTAAGGGTATTAACGGCATAAACCTAAAAAGGTTGATTAATTAAGGTGATCTTTATCACATATTGCGGCGTTAAATTTGGGCTGTAAAAATTGCGTTCTCATTGGTTTGAAACGATGTTTTAGCAATGTGTTGATACTGTAATAAATTTGCCATAAGGGGAAATTTTGTTTTAGTCAGTTTTTTCTTACGGGAAATGCAATGGGTATCCGCCCGAAAAGCGAGACGCTTGCACGTGAATTTCCCGGTGATACGAACAAACTGAAAAGCAGGTCTGCATCAGCCCAGGTATATTCTGCTAAAGAATCACACTATTATGTGCTTAACTTAAGGGAAAGGATGTCAGGAGGAAGGCCTGTGAATGTCGGTAAACATATCTCGGGCGCATTGGCGCTTAATTCCTCCCTTGGGCGTAGCATTGCGCTTTTTATGGGAGGACTGCTTATTGCCGGGCTGGCGACCAGCGCCTGGACGCTCAACCGATCGTGGGAACGCTCGGTTGAAGAGACGGAGCGCAGCGCCATCAACCTGTCGATCTCCCAGGCTCGCCAGGCGGAAGACACCTTCCTCCAGGCTGAACTGGCGCTGCGGGATATCCGGCGTAACGTGCCACAGCAGGGCATCGATGGCATGGATCAGCCTAAATTCAACCGGTATCTTGCCGAGATAAAAGAGCGCTTGCCGCAGCTGCATGGGCTTTTTGTCTATGATTCGCAGGGCTTTATGCGCGTCACCTCGTTTGGAAAGCTGCCCGCTATTGCCAATAACGCCGACCGGGAATATTTCACCTATCACCGGATTAACGGCCACGGCAGCATCCATATCGGTCACGTCATTCGCAGCCGCTCAACCGGCGATTTGATTATTCCCGTATCGTTACGCCTGAATGATGCCTACGGTGGTTTTGCCGGGGTAGCGCTGGCGACCATCAAGATTGACTATTTTCGTCACTTCTACAGCTATTTTGAACTAGGCGATCGCGATTTGCTGGCGATCATGAGCACCGACGGAACCGCGCTGTATGTACGGCCGTTTGATGATGACGTGATTAACCGTAACCTGTCGAAAAGCCCGCTGTTTACCCGCGAGTTAACCCATCAGGACAGGGGAAATGCAACATGGTATTCCACCATTGATCACGTCGAACGTATTTTTGGATTTGCCCGCCTGGAACGTTATCCGCTGGTCGTTGCAGCCGGTTACGACAAACCAGCGCTGTGGAATAAGTGGTTAAAAGACAGCCTGCCGGATATCCTCCTCAACGCGGTGCTGCTGCTCGGTACGCTGATTATGGGTGCGTTAATTTTCCGTCAGGTGCGCATGAACGTGCGCGATCAGACCGAACTGACCATGCTGCGTGATGAACTAACCAGTATTAACCATACTTTACAGACCATGGCCCTGGCCGACGGTCTGACCGGTCTGGCGAACCGCCGCCAGTTTGATTTATTCCTCGCACAGGCGTTAAAAACCTCGGCCAACAACCGCCGTTCTGTGTCGCTGATCATGCTGGACATCGACTACTTCAAACGCTTTAACGACCATTACGGTCACGTGGCAGGCGATAACTGCCTGCGCCAGGTCGGTGAAATTTTAATGCGATTGAACCTGCGTCAGACCGATCTCATTGCGCGCTATGGCGGTGAAGAGTTTGCCATTGTGCTGCCCGATACCGATCTGCGGGAAGCGTTTATGCTGGCGCAGAATGCTGTCGATGCGGTGCGCTATGCGCGAATTCCCCACGCGTATTCATCCACCGGCCGCAAAACCGTGACCATTAGCGCGGGCTGCTTTAGCCTGGTAGGAACCGGCAGCGATGATGATGCGCGCATGATCAAGGAAGGGGCTGACTCGGCGCTGTATGCGGCGAAGATGAAAGGGCGCGACCGTGCGATTGTGGTCACGCCGCTGGATTAAACGGGGTTAAGCGCTTTGGTTAAATAATGACGGGAATGCCCTGCGGACGGAAAATCCGGCAGGGTCATTTGCCGCGCGTAACCCAGCTTTTCGTAAAACGGCAGCGCCTGAAAACTGAAGGTATCCACCAGCGCATTCTGGCAGCCTTTACCGGCGGCAAAACGTTCAGCGGCACGCATTAATTTTCCGCCAATTCCTTTGCTTCGGACGTCTTCACTGACCCATAAATATTGGATTGTCAGCCAGTCCTCGCGACGTTGAGCAATTAGCCCTCCCAGCATTTTGCCGCTGTCATCGCGATGATAAATACCGATATCGCCCCAGCGTGCCATATCAATATAGGGTTGATTATAACGACGCAGTCCGACAAAGAGTTCGGCTTTGTCGTGCTCAGTGATTGCCTCTTTCACAATGAAATCCATGTTTATGTTCTCTTATTGTAAGTTGTTGCCTCTTTTTTATAACAGATGCGCAGTGTCAATTCGACTGCGGCGACCAGGGATTGCATTACCTCGCGGCGGGCAGTAAGGTGGGCGGAATTTTCATTTTTGTGGATCCACCATGGCAGAACATCTTTCTAAAGATCCGTTGCACGGCGTCACCCTTGAAGCCTTACTCACCGAACTGGTCTCGCGTTATGGATGGGAAACGCTGGCTGAGCGCATCAACATTAACTGCTTTAAAAAAGATCCGAGCATCAAGTCGAGCCTGAAGTTTTTGCGTCGTACGCCGTGGGCGCGAAAAGAAGTGGAAGATCTTTATATTAATTCGCTGGACGACACGCCCGCCAATAATGCGCCAGCCTCCGGCGACGATCCGTGGTCTAACTGGAAATAACAAGGAATAAACATCCCTGGCGCTAACCGGGGATGTTTTAGGGGAACATCAGAAGGTGTAGTGCATATTCAGCGTGTAGTTACGCGGCTCGCCGTAAAGCGCGTAATCGCTCAACCACGAATAATAGGTGCGATCAAACAGGTTATTCACGTTAGCCTGGACCGCCAACTGTTTCGTCACCTGATAACGTGCAAACAGGCTCGCCAGCGGGTAACTGCCCTGGTACACGCGCGTCGTTTCACCGTCAGCGCCGGTGGCATCCTGGAAGGTGCGGTTTTGCCAGTTCAGCCCGCCGCCCAGCGTCAGATCCGGCAGCGTTGGCACACGATAGCGGCTGAAGAGTTTAAAGGTGGTTTGCGGCATATTGCTGTTGTAGCGACCATCGGAATCAGTTGCCACATAGCGCGTTGCACCGAAGGTCATTTGCAGGTTATCGGTGACAGCACCGTTTAACTCGAACTCCGCACCTTTGCTCACCGCGCCTTTAGTGGAAACATAGGCCTGCTCGCTGGAACCATTAACAAAATTACTGCCGTCGGTCTGCGGCGCGTTTTCCTGCTCGATGCGGAACACGGCAGACGTCGCGGTCAGACGGCCATCGAACCAGTCTGATTTCAGGCCGGTTTCATAGTTATTCCCGGTAACAGGCTTGAGATAGCTGCCGTTGCGATCGCGGTAGGTTTGCGGCTGGAAGATGGAGGTGTAGCTGGCGTAAGCGGACCAGGTCTCGTTAATGTCGTACACCAGGCCGCCATAAGGCGTGATATTGTTTTTGCTCACATTGCCGCTGCTGCCGTGAGTACTCCATTCGGTATAACGCGCGCCCACAATTAGCGATAGCGGATCGGCCAGCGAGAATCGCGCTGCGGTGTAAGCCGCTTTCTGGCGCACAACATCGTTGGCATTCAGGTACCAGTCGCCCCATTCAGGTTCGTCCACATCGCCATTCCAGTTGTTATCCACGCGCCCCATCTGCGCACTGTCGAGCGCTCCGTCTTCGCTGTAGGTTTCATTATGCTGACGACTGTAGCTCGCGCCGACGACCAGTTCATGCTGGCGGCCCAACAGGTTGAAGGGGCCAGTGGCGTAGGTGTCGACAGATTCTAGTTTACGCGTCCCCCGGTCTTTACTGCCAAAACCTGACGTGCCTTCGCCGGTAGTGATATCAGGAAACTCCATAATGTAGAGTAACTTATCGTTAAAGTTTTCTTCCGCGTGCGTGCCGTTAACGCGGAAACTCCAGCCGTTATCAAAATTGTGCGTGACGTTGGCGAACACTTTGCGTGAGTCGAGGCTGTAGCGCGTCCAGTCCGCTGCCGGGTTGGTGCTGCGGTCAAAATGGGTGCGCTGCCCGTTGCTGTACCAGGTTGGCAGGCCGCCCCAGGTCGGATTACCGGTATTACTTTCCTGATAGTCGTAGCCGAGCGACACGGTGGTCTTATCGGTGACGTCCGCGTCCAGCACGCCATAAAGAAATTTTTTGGTCTTATGATAGCGATCGAGCCAGCTATCCTGATCCTGATATCCCGCGATCACGCGACCCCGCACGGTGCCAGCATCGTTCAATGGGGCAGAGACATCGGCCACATAGCGCTGAGCATTCCAGCTGCCGTATTCTGCGCTGACCGAGCTTTGGAAATCGTGGCTGTCGGCATGTTTACGCACCATATTCACCGACGCTGCCGGGCTGCCCGCGCCAGTCATCAGGCCCGTCGCACCGCGAACGACTTCGATGCGATCGTAGATCGCCGTGTCAGACCCGGCGTCACCAAAATTCCAGTCATCATTGACGGACGTCGGAATGTCATCAAAGGTGTAGTTGGTGATTTTAAAGCCACGCGAGAAGTAGGCCGAGCGCTCGCTGTCGATCAGTTCAGCGGACACGCCGGTGGTGTTATCCAGTACGTCGCCGACGGATTGCAGGTTCTGATCTTCCATGCGCTGCGCGGTCACTACGCTGACAGATTGCGGCACATCCCGGGGAGCCAGCAGCATTTTGGTGCCTGCACGCGTGGTTTTTACGCTGTAATCCTGTGCATCCAGCACGGGATCCGTCGCGTAGGCTTCAACAATGATGTCATCCTGCGTCGCGCTTTGCGCCGCAAAAGCAGGGGTGATCACCGCGTGAATAGCCAGTGCCAGCAGGGACACGCTAAAGGTTTTTTGAGCGCCGCAGACGTGCCTGTTCGCGCGCGCGGCCTTGCCAATGAAAGACATAAATAATCCCATCAAAATAGGTGTGATAAGGCGCAATGCCGTTTGTTTTATTGTGTCGCTGCGCGTGAACCGTTCCGTCACGCGCAGGGATCAGCATTGCAGGGGTTATTCAACTGCATTTGAGAAGATGAATGATAATGATTTGCTTTTCAGTCGTCGCGTAAGGAATGCGGGGTGATATGTAACAAGATATTAAAATGAGGGAAGGGCGATGGGAGAATCCGACGACGGCATCGTCGGATGATCGATAATGGCTTAAATGTGTTTTTCGATAAAGCGCGTTAAAATGGCCGATGCCTCTGTCGCCGTCGTTATGGCTTGCAACAGCTGCTCCGGGTCTTTTCCCGCCTCACGCAATGACTCCGCTCGCAGGTTAATCATTGACCGCGCAATTTCTGGCGTGAATTCTGGATGGAACTGCGTGGAATACGCATTGCTGCTGTAGCGGACAATCTGGTGCGCATCATGATCGGAACTCGCGAGCGCCACGGCACCTTCGGGCAGGCGCGTAATGGTTTGCATATGAGTCAGGTGGGCAGGGAACTGCGGCGGGAAACCATCAAGTAGCGGATCATCTATGGCGGCGGCATTCAACACCACGTTACGACAGCCGAACTCAAGCCCCCTGGGATGGTAATCCACATCTCCGCCCAGCGCATGGGCCATCAACTGGTGACCGTAACACACGCCAAAGACGGGCACGTCAAAAGCGACGGCTTCTTTGATCCATCCGGCGGTGCGCTCACTCCAGGCTTCTTTATCTGTCACCATGGCCCATGATCCGGTGATCACCACAACAACGTTGCTGTCGTAAGCTGGCAAGGGTTCATCTTCAAACACACGGACAACGTTAAAGCGGTCTTCATAGGGACTGAGTAAAGTTTTGAACCAGTCCGATAAATCACCCTGAGCGCGTCGAATATCATCCGGCGGCGTACCGGCCTGAATTAACAGCAGCGTTTTGTGGGCAGATGAATCAGTGACAGTGGAGATGGGCATAACGGGTTCCTTGACATAAAGGTTGAAGATGCCGCACAGGCAATTAAGCAAAATATTCTCAATTCGGCGATAACGCAATGCATCATCCGGGAGCACGGCAACGGTTGCTGATAGCCACTGAGTTGGCGCTTATGTGAGAGTCATCCAACGATACGCGGACAATGGCGGATTCATGCTGGGCTTACCTTGGTGCGCATAATGTATATTATGTTAAATTAAATCTTACAACAGGCCACATGCACGCTCATCGCAATCAGTCGATTAAAACGTCACACTTCCCTTCCTAAAAACCCGGCTCGTTGGCCGGGTCTGTACGATCTGCCAGCTCAACGCACCCCGTTTGCTGTGATACTGATTACGGGCATAACGGCGATGCCGTCAGAATAAAATAAATCAGAATTAGTGAATGAGTACACGCGGCCGGTGATGCTCACATTCACGTGACTGCCATAGCCAGTGACTTTTGCGGTATTGGTATCAGCCACCAAAAATGGTGAGCGGTCCGCCAGGTGCTTCAACAGATCGCCTTTGATATCCCCATCAAGGTAATAACGGAAAACGTCGGAAACTGTAGCACCGCCTCCGTTGTATTTGGTCACATACAAGAACGTATTTTCTGTGATTTGACGATGCGAATCCAGCTTATCGTCTGGCTTGCCATTTAGGCACAGCTGACAGACTGCAAACCCCGCGACCAACAGCAACAGCGTCACAGTTAAGGCCAGGTGAAGTCGTTTAAACACCGTGCTTTTTTGGCTGGTCAATGTCATCGCCATAAATTCGTCCTTGATATCAGTTTGGTTTATAGATTTCCGTTAACGCATAACGTGCACAAATAAGTTTCATTATTAATCAATTATGATATATCAACATTAGCACGTAAAAAACATTTTAGCTATTTCCCAGATTGCATCTGGCTCTTCTGATGCCCTTCCCCACTACGCAGCAATAAACAACCGACATAAAGCAAGGCGTCCCTGCCCTGAAAAAATTACGTCACGATGCTGTGTGAATAAAGCGAGAAAGTGTGATTTGCTTAAATGCTATTAAGTCTGCGATTCTTGCATAATAACGTTATCAACGTCGAACGTGCCGTTGTAAGGCGCTTCAAAGTTTACGGCGACATACACCGGCCAGTCCGTTTCAGCGGTTACGCTGAACTGACTATAGGCCCAGTCTGCCGATGCCGGAATGGTTTTTGTGAAAAACGTCGTGCCCACGGTGGGATCCAGAATAAGCACTGTGCCGCCCATATCCGAACGGGATGAGAAACTAAAGACATACGTGGTACCCGGCGTATGCTGAACATTTTGCTCAATACGCCCTGTAGCTTCCAAATGGCAGTAGTAGTTGGTATTAGTTTCTGAGGGGTTGGACACCAGGTTTGCAGCGCTTTCAATCCAATTGTCTGTAATATCCGGATTGAACTGACCATCTTTGATTAAATTAGTTGCCATGTGTTTTTCCTTTAATTCGTTTAAGGATGAATTTCGGATTTGATAATTTAAGCAGACATGCATGCACCCGCTAAATATAGCATCGTGCCAAACGATGTAATGTGCCAAATAAAGTCATGTTCGCCTCTAATATGGCTAGGTGAGATTATACTTAATTAAATTATTGACTTAACCTCGAATACGACGAAAATGACTCTATCCAAGCGACTCGCTGTAAACGGGAGCACATCATCGCCGGTTCTTGCAGTTCTTTCTCTGTAACAAAAGTGAAAACGTGGAGCGCGGTCGTGGTCGCCGCGCTGTTTCTCACCAGTTGCGCATCAAAACCGCCAGCATCGTTGGTCACCCCACTGCCCCCCGTCGCTAAACACCCGCTGGCGGATAAAACGTCTAAAAATCGCGATCCCGTGCGCGGCGTCTGGCTGGCGACGGTTTCCCGCCTCGACTGGCCACCGGTTAACTCAGTGAATGCCAGCACAACTGTGCGGATTAACCAGCAGCAGCAAGCGTTAAAAGACAAACTGGATAAGCTGAAAAGCCTCGGCGTTAATACTGTTTTTTTCCAGGTGAAGCCGGACGGCACCGCACTGTGGCCATCAAAAATTTTACCGTGGTCAGATATGCTGACAGGACATATCGGCACCGATCCCGGTTATGATCCGTTGCAGTTTATGCTCGATGAAGCGCACAAACGCGGCATCAAAGTTCACGCCTGGTTCAACCCCTATCGCGTATCAACCAATACCAGGCCGTCGACCGTTGGAGACTTAAATCGTACGCTTTCGCTCAATCCCGCCAGCGTCTTTGTGTTACACCGCGACTGGATCCGCACCTCCGGCGATCGCTACGTGCTTGACCCGGGTATTCCCGAAGCGCGGGACTGGATCACCAGCATCGTCGCCGAAGTGGTTGCGCGATACCCCGTGGACGGCGTTCAGTTCGATGATTATTTCTATACCGAGTCGCCAGGTTCAACATTGAATGACAATCAGACTTTCCAGAAATACGGTCAGGGTTTTGCGTCAAAAGCCGACTGGCGCAGACACAACACGCAACTGTTGATTGAACAGGTGTCGCGCAGTATCAAACAGTTAAACCCTAACGTTGAGTTTGGTGTCAGCCCTGCGGGCGTCTGGCGAAATATTTCTCACGACCCGGCCGGATCGCAGACGCGCGGCGCGGCCGCTTACGACGAATCCTACGCTGACACCCGTCGCTGGGTGCAACAAGGTTTACTGGATTATATTGCGCCGCAGATTTACTGGCCCTTCGCCCGCGATGCCGCCCGCTATGATGTGCTCGCAAAATGGTGGGCAGAGGTGGTTAAACCTACGCACACCCGTCTCTATATTGGCGTCGCGTTGTATAAAGTGGGTGAACCGTCGAAGAATGAGCCAGACTGGACGATCAATGGCGGCGTGCCGGAGCTGAAAAAACAGCTCGATTTGAACGACGCCTTGCCGCAAATCAGCGGCACTATTCTGTTCCGGGAAAACAATCTCAACCAGCCGCAGGCCCGAGAAGCCGTGAGTTACCTGCGGACTCGTTGGGGGAATCAGCCGTAAATTTATCGTGCGCTACGTGAAATCTGGCAAACTTAGCAAGGCATCTGACCTCAGTTTTCACGTAGCGATGCGCTTATCTGCGCATCTCTGACCCCATTTTGCCGTCTGGCTTAATGGTGAATGGATCTTAATCATCTGGATTTATTTTTTAGCGCCCTTTCCTTTTAATCTCCTCTTTCCTATCTTTAGAGGTGGGTATGCTCAATTTTCATTTCCGCACTAATACTAAATGATTAAGGCAACTCGCACTTTATCGACCAGAATTATCATTACCTCCAAAATAAAAAGTCAGGTGGGCCTATGTTTCTCGATTACTTCGCATTGGCTGTCCTCATTATCGTTATGCTGGTTATATTTTACGGCGTTATTATTATTCATGACATCCCCTATATTCTGGCGAAAAACAGAAACCATCCCCACCAGGACGCCATCCATGTTGCGGGTTGGATTAGCCTGTTTACGCTGCACGTCATCTGGCCTTTTTTGTGGGTCTGGGCCACGCTTTACCGTGAAGACAGAGGCTGGGGAATGTCCGGTAAAACAGAGGATTACCGCGAAAATGAGGTCGCGGACTTAAAGGAAAGAATTGAACGAATAGAAGCTGAGCTTAAACTCCACCAGCAATCGCTCAGCCCACAACCTGAACAAAATCAAAATAATAATTAATATTCTAAATAACCCTCAAGGTGTGCTGGTATGGATCTTCTGATTATTTTGACGTATGCCGCATTTGCTTACGGGTGTTTTAAGCTTTTCCGCATCCCCGTTAATAAGTGGACGGTACCGACAGCGTTATTGGGTGGCGTCGTGTTAGTGGCGACGCTGGTTTTACTGATGAACTATAATCACCCTTATACCTTTACGGCACAAAAAGCCGTAATCACTATTCCAATTACACCACAAGTCTCTGGCGTGGTGGTGGAGGTGAATACCAACGCAAACGTTTTGTTAAAAAAAGGAACGCCGCTGTTTCGGTTGGATCCTTCGCTGTTTGAAGCGCGTCTGGCAAGACTGAAAGCCGATCTTGTCACCACGCAGGCCACCGTGAATGGTCTACGCTCGAATCTGGCAGCAGCAAATGCCGACATTGAACGCATCTCTGCCGAACGCGATCGCACGGCAAAAGATTATCAGCGCTATGCCCAGGGCAGTAAACGTGCGGTAAATCCCTTCTCGGATCAAGAAGTGACCAACGCCCGACAAATATTCTTAACGCAGGATGCCGCGGTTAAGGTGTCCAAAGCGCAGCGTGATGCCATTCTGGCAGAACTCAACGGCATGCTAAATGGTGAAGATGCCAGAATCACCAGCCTGCGCGCGCAAATTGCCGAAGCGCAGTTCAACCTGGACAACACCGTCATCCGTGCGCCGGGCGATGGTTACATCACTCAGGTGCTGGTGCGCCCCGGAAGCTATGCGGCCGCCCTGCCGTTACGCCCGGTCATGACCTTCATACCGGAACAGAAACGCCAGATTATCGCCGTCTTCCGACAGAATTCCCTCCTGAGACTGGTGGTCAACGATGAGGCCGAAGTGGTGTTTAACAGTGTTCCCGGCAAGATATTTTCCGGAAAAGTGACAGGGGTTTTACCCATCGTGCCCAACGGGAGTTATCAGGCGCAGGGCAATCTCCAGGGACTGAATCTGGATCCGCAAGCCGGTGGACTGATGGTCTCGATTGAACTGGACAGCCAGGTCGACAGCTATTCGCTGCCGGACGGTGTCGCGGCGCAGGTTGCGGTCTATTCCGATCACTTTACGCACGTCGCGGTAATGCGCAAGGTGCTGCTGCGCATGACCAGTTGGCTGCATTATCTCTACTTAGATCATTGATTTTGCGCATCAACCCTTCGTGACAACATGTCGTGGAAAATCCTGGTTGCCATGGAGATAGAGCGTTGTCTTGGCAGACAGAGATCCACTTTTACCCTCCCCACCAGAGGATCGGCCAGCGCAATGGCGATAAATTTTTCATGGCCGACGGTATCGTTCACGTTCAACTGGGGCAGCAATATCAGCGCTTCCCCTTCCAGGGCCAGGCACTTTTGTACTTCCAGCGAACGGGTGATGAAATGCATATCCACGTGCAGCCCCTCGCGGCGTGCGGCTGACTCCAGCAATTGACGCGCGGAATAATTTGAGGGCGGAATGGCGATCGAATAGCGCGTGAGATCGGTTAACGTCAGATAACTTTTGCCCGCCAGCGGATGGTTAGCGGACATCAAAACCTTATGATTTAGCTCGCAATAGTTCGTCACCTGAAGCTCAGCGCTGACCGGCATGTAGAACGTCAGGGCCACATCCGCCTTCCCCGAGATCAGCTGTTCGGCGATCTGCGGGGCACTGCCAATATCGATTTCAAACGTAACGTTGGGGTTAAGCTGACGAAACTCGCTGATCGTCGGCGCAATAAAGGACGAAATCAGACTCTCGGCAGAACAGATCCGCACCGTACCGGAGACGATGCTTTGCGCCGACGCGATCCGCTCTTTAACGGCGTCAAGCTCGCGCAGCGTGGCATCAACCGCCTGCGCCAGATACTCCCCCTCGCGGGTCAGCTTAATGCCGCGCGGACTGCGCTCGATAAGCAGTGCGCCATAATAATGTTCCAGAATATCGATCTGACGGGTGATCGCACCGGGGGCGACGAATAATTTATCCGCGGCGTCTCTGAATGACGATGATTTTGCCACCTGGCTGAAATAACGCAGCGAGCGCAGTTGCATATTGCCTCCGGTTTATCTCCCTTATATCAACAAACACTACGTCTTTTTTTAAAGCGAGGGAAGCTTTCAGCAACAAGGCTCAAACAGGCCCGAACATGCACCCAAACAATGCAGCACGAACCATAATCGCGCACTGCCAATTTATTTCACGATGAAGAATCAAAAAATAACCGACATATCATTGCACTGTGCGCGTATCTATTATTCATTCCCGGTTGACTGACACAAGAGAGTAAGCACATTCATGGTGCAATCCACCTTTCTGTAAAACATCACCACATACCCTTAAAAACAACCCGCAAAATATTTACATATAAATCAATGTGATAGAGCAATAGATAGCCTTTTCTTATTTTACTTTTTTAGCGTCAGTGACACCTTTTTTTACGCACTGCCTGCGCACAATTGTGATAGTGATGAGAAAGCACTCTTGTTATATGTGGAGTCCGGATTCTCGCTCATTCGTCGAAAATATGAGGAAGACTATTAATGTCATCAATAAACTCTGCGCCCATTGAGCGTAAAGCGTCTCGCAAAGACGTGCTGGCCGTTGTGCTCGGTGCAGCCGTTGAATTTTTCGATTTCAGCGCCTACGCCACGTTTGCTGTGATGATCGGTCATGCATTTTTCCCGTCAGACAATCCCTTTACCAGCCTGTTATTATCGGTGTCGGTTTTTGGCATTGGATTTATTGTGCGACCGCTCGGTGCCATATTTATTGGCAGCTATGCCGACCGCGCAGGCCGAAAACCGGCGATGCTATTAACCATGCTCTTTATGACCATCGGCACCGGCGGGCTGGTCTTTTTACCCGGATATGAAACCATTGGCATGGCCGCGCCAGTTTTACTGGTGATAGTACGCATGTTACAGGGGCTGGCATGGGGAGGCGAAGCCGGGCCGGCGACCACTTTTATCATGGAAGCCGCACCTGAGGGCAAGCGCGCTTTTTATGCCAGCTGGCAGATTGTCGCGCAGGGGCTGGCCGGGATCTCAGCGGGGGTCATTGGCTATTCGCTCACGTTGTTGTTATCACCGGAGCAGCTCGCCGCCTGGGGCTGGCGTATTCCCTTCGCGTTTGGGCTGATCATACTGCCGATTGCCCTCTACCTGCGCCGCAATTTGCGCGAGACCTTCCAGTCTGATGAACCGGCCACCAGCAAAACGACCGGCGGCCTGTTGCGCGACGTTTTCAAAAACTACCGAGGTCTGATCCTCATCGGCATTTTTATTCTGTCCGGCAGCACCATCACGCAGTATTTCCTCAACTACATGACAACCTACGCTCTTAACGAACTGGAATTCGCTCAGGGCAGCGCAATGGCCTCCACGATTTTGATTGGCGTCTGCGTGGTGGTGTTTTCACTGGTTGGCGGCTGGATGGCTGATCGCTATGGCCGCAAAATGACCATTATCGCACCGCGCCTGATCCTGCTGGTATTGCTGCTGCCGGGGCTGGAAATCATTAACACCTGGCGCAGTGAAATGGTGTTCTACAGCGTGATCACCGTCTTTGCCGCGCTCCAGTGCATCAGCGGATCTGGCGTGTTAGTAGTGCTGTGTGAAAACTTCCCGAAATACATCCGCTCCACCGGCTTTTCCATTGCCTTCGCCTTCGGCATCACGCTGTTTGGCGGCACCGCGCAAATTGTCTTCTCCTGGCTGATTAACGTCACCGGCGATCCAGTTTCACCGGGCTATTACCTGATTGCGGCCAACATCCTGTGTCTGACTGCCACGGTCGTTTTAAAAGAGCGTAAACCCCATCGTTCCCCACAGCCAGGCAAAGGCCTGAAACGCGCTCAGAACATCAATAATGTGTCATAAGGAGACGCTATGAAGACGGTAATGAACTGGAATGAGTGGGCGGAGCACGACGCTACCGCGCTGGCGGAGCGTGTCGCGCAGGGGGAAATCAGCCCGTCAGAACTGGCGATGCAGGTGCAGGCCGCCGTTGCGCTGACGAATCCGCAGATTAACGCGGTGATTGAGCTTTTTGACGACGCCATTCACGCCCCGGAAACCGATGGCACCCGCCTTGATGGCCCGTTTCACGGCGTCCCTTTTTTAATGAAAGATCTGGGTCAGAGCGTAAAAAACCGCCTACAGGAGCAGGGTTCAAAATTTCTGCGCGGGCACCGTCCCACGCAGGATACGTTTTTGACCTCGAAGATGCGCGAAGCCGGGCTGAATATCATCGGGCGCACGGCAACGCCGGAGTTTGGCGTGTGCGGCTCGGCGGAAAACCCGGATATCTACGTGACCCACAATCCGTGGAACCCGGAATACACCACCTTTGGCTCGTCGGCGGGAGCCTGCGCCTCCGTTGCGGCGGGCGTGGTGCCTCTGGCGCATGCCACCGACGGCGGCGGATCGATTCGCATCCCGGCCGGATCCCACGGGCTTATCGGGCTGAAAAGCTCCCGTGGCGTGCTTTCCATTGCGCCAGCGCTGTCGGATATCACCGGTTTTGTCTCGACTCAGGGTTGCGTGAGCCGTAGCGTGCGCGATACCGCACTGTTTATAGACAGCTGTCGCGGCGGCGCGCCGGGTGAATTCATGCCCTACTGGAAAAGTGAGCAATCCTGTTGCGAGATGATCGCGCGTGACCCGGCACCGCTGCGTATCGCGGTATCGCATGAATGGGGCGATTATCAGGCCGATCCGCACTTTGTGAGCGAACTTGAGCGCACCACGCGATTATTACAGGAGCTGGGGCATCAGGTGGAATGGGTGACGCCTGAGGTAGACTTTGCCGCCGCGTTTGAGGCGCAGACCACCTGCTACATCAGCAACTTTGCGCAGTTTATTCAGCGCCTGCTGGAGAAGCACGGCCTGACCGCGCCGCCAGAGGAACTGGTCGAGCCGATTAACATTAAAATCTGGCAAAAAGGCATTGGGATGTCTTACAGCGAGCGCTGGAAAATGCAGGAGATGTTCAACACCGTCTCCCGCAACCTGGGACAATTTTTCGAACAGTGGGATATTATCCTCACGCCCACCTTCTCAAAACCGACGCCGCGCATGGGCGAGATGAAATACCTGACGCTGAGCGACAACCCCGATGTGCTTAACTGGTTTTACCAGCTGTGGGATATCTTTTCCTATACGCCGCTGGCGAGTCTGACGGGCACAGCGGGGATCTCCATTCCACTGGCCTGGCAGCAATCGGGATTACCGCTGGGGATGCACTTCCAGACGCGGCAGGCGAATGATGGCCTGCTGTTACAACTCGCCGCCCAGCTTGAGCGTGCGTCCGGCGGGCGTTTTATCAAAAACACCCTGCCTCAGGTTCACGTCACCCGCTGAAGAGAACAAACACAAGGCTGCGAAAGGCAGCCTTGTGGGTTCACTTCGCGCTGATGCGCCAGATAGCGTTGCCGGCATCGTCGGCAATCAATACGCCGCCCTGCTTGTCCATCGCCAGTCCGACGGGCAGACCGCGCACCTGCTTGTTGTCATCGGTCAAAAAGCCGCTCACCACCGGCTGAGGCATGCCGACGGGCTTACCATTCTCAAATTTGACCCACATAACCTGATAGCCGTTCAGCGGCTTGCGGTTCCAGCTGCCGTGTTCGCTGACGAACGCACCGCCGCGATACTGCGGCATAGTGTCGCCGGTATAGAACAGCAGGCCCAGCGGCGCGACGTGGGAACTTAAGGCATAATCCGGTTTGATGGCTTTTTCCACCAGATCCGGACGCGGCGGTTGCACGCGCGCATCCACATGCTGACCAAAATAGCTGTAGGGCCAGCCGTAGAAGCCATGCTCCTGCACCGAGGTCATGTAGTCCGGTACCAGATCGGAGCCGATTTCATCACGCTCATTCACAATGGCCCAGAGTTTCCCGCTCTGCGGCTCCCATTGCAGGCCGGTGGGATTGCGCAGCCCGCTGGCATAAATACGGCTCGCGCCGCTGGCGGCATCCACCTCAAGGATCGCCGCCCGTCGGTACTCCGCGCCGATACCGTTCTCGGTAATATTGCTGTTGGATCCCACACCGACATACAGCTTGCTGCCGTCCGGGCTTGCCAGCAGTGATTTTGTCCAGTGGTGGTTAATCGGCCCGCCGGGAAGCTCCGTCACCTCCACGCCAGGGGTGCGGATTTCCGTTTGCCCTTCCTGATACGGGAATTTCATCAGGCTATCGGCGTTTGCCACCCACAGCGTATTCCCCGTTAACTGAATGCCAAAGGGGGCGTTCAGTTTGTCAATAAACAGGTGTTTTTCCCATTTACCGCCCACGTTACGCAGCAGAGTGATCCTGTTGCCGCCCTCGCCGCCTTTACCTGACGCCTGTTGTACCACGCCCATGATCAGTTGCTTCGGTCGCGAGGTCGGTTTCGGGGTGCCGTTCGATTCAGCCACCAGCACGTCGTTATTTGGCAGGACGTAAACCTGGCGG
This sequence comes from uncultured Enterobacter sp., assembly GCA_963521185.1. GTDB lineage: Bacteria > Pseudomonadota > Gammaproteobacteria > Enterobacterales > Enterobacteriaceae > Enterobacter_D. The sequence goes on from CAUQTV010000001.1 coordinate 859,621, forward strand.
GGGTGCATTAGCTCACCGGCGATTTTTTCGATCGACAGGCCTGGGGCCACTTTTGGCGTTTCCCCGGTTTTCCAGGCGACGCCTTCCGGGACCTTCATCGGCGGCAGCAGGAAGTTTTGCGCCTGCGGCAGTTCAGGGTTAGCGCCGATCTGCTTTTGCGGATCGAGCGTGGCCCCGTTATCACAGGCGCTCAGCGCGGCGCTGATGGCCAGCGCTATCCATATACGATTAGGGATGTTCATTGGACACCTCCTGTCACCGTGCGCTGACGTAGCGCGAGCTGCACGTTCGCCAGCAGCAACAGCAGGACCACCAGCGTCGACAGGATCACCCCCAGCGGGACCACCGCATACGCATCGCGGCTGTGGATGAAGGCGTTAACAATCGCCAGCAACACCGCCAGCAGATTCAGCCAGAAATGCAGTTTCACGGCTGAGCTGTACGGATACGTACGCCCGAACCACACCTGCACGAGGTTAATCAGACGCGGTATAACAGCCATCACCAGTCCTAGGGCAATCAGCCAGCTGGCCGCGTCAGTCCACATCACCTGAAACGTCTTCAGGTAAGCGATATCGAAAATCCAGGCGGCGACAAAAAAACCGAGAGGAATGGGATTGAAGAGTTCATACAGCGCCACGGTAAAGGTCGGACGTTCAGTCGTGCGAGTGCGCATCTCCTGCTCCTGTTGTCTTCCTGTGTAGTCTGTAAAAGCGTAGTCAACAAACGTATTGACCACGAACATATTGACCTGGCAAATGAAACGTAACACCCAATAACACCTTTCATTCGAAATACCCACACGCTTTTAACGGGCGATAACCTTCTGCGCGCGTCACTGTGATACAGACCACATTTTCACCATGAAACCGGTTGCACGTGAATCATTCACTGTTAGCATGAAACCGGTTACATGAAAGGTCGCACACTCAACTACCCATAAAAAAGGTACATAAGAATGGCAGTTATTAGGGATTACAATAAGTTAGCCAGTGACATCCTTCGCGAGGTGGGCGGTGAAAATAACATCAATAATTTCACCCGTTGCGCTACCCGTTTACGCTTAGTGCTGAACGAAACGCCCGCTCAGGCAAAAAGCCAAATCCAAAAACTGCCCGGCGTCATTGCCGTGGTGGAAAGCTCCGGTCAGTTCCAGATTGTGATTGGTACGCACGTCGCCGACGTGTTTAACGCCCTTTCCGCCATCGTGGGAGAAACCAGCACCGGGGCTGCCGGTAAACCGAAAACCCGCTGGCTGGATGCGGTGATCGGCACCATGTCCGCGGTGTTCGCGCCGATTGTTTATATCCTTGCCGCCGCCGGGATTTTGCAGGGCATGCTGATCGTCGTCGGGCTGATTGACGCCGATCTGAAAACCACCGGCACCTTCGCCATCTTCAACTTTATGTCGTGGACGCCGTTCGCCTTTCTGCCGGTGTTTATTGCGATTACCGCCGCACGCCACTTCAAATGTAACCCGTTTATCGCCGTGCTCTGCTGCTGTGCGCTGATCAACCCCGAGTGGTCGGCAATGGCTGGACGCATTGCGGGCGGTGAGACCATCACCTTCCTGTTTATCCCGCTGGCAAAAACGGTCTATACCTCTTCCGTACTGCCGCCGCTGTTCCTGGTGTGGGCGCTTTCCTGGCTGGAAAAACGCGTCGAGAAGATCCTGCCGCAGGTGGTGAGCGCGCTGTTCACGCCGCTGATCTGTTTTATCATTATCGTTCCGCTGACGCTTATCGTGATTGGGCCAATCACCACCTGGGCGGCAATGGGTATCGCTTCCGGGTACAACGCCCTGTTTGCCGCCGCGCCTGCGGTTGCCGCAGCGGTCATTGGTGGCGTGTGGCAGATCATCGTCATTTTTGGCGTGCACTGGGGCATTACCCCGGTGATCATGGCCAACTTCGACACCCAGGGTTATGACTCCTTCCAGGCCTACCAGACCATTGCCGTTATCGGCCAGATGGCTGCGGTGTTTGGCGTGTTCCTGAAAAGCCGCAACCGCGAACTGAAAACCACCTCGCTCTCCGCAGGCGTGACGGCCATTTTCGGTATTACCGAACCGGCCATTTACGGCGTGACGTTACGCTTCAAAAAGCCGTTCATCTGCGGCTGCATCGGCGGTGCTATTGGTGCGGTGGTTGCCAGCCTGTTCGGCTCGCTTTACTACGCGTACGCCGCGCTGCCGGGCCTGTTTACGCTGGTGAATGCCATCAGCCCGGACGCGCCAATGTCCTTTATCGGTGAGCTGGTCGGGAGCGCAACCTGTATTGTGCTGACCATCGTACTGGTGCAGATTGTCGGCTTTGACGATCCGGTAGCCGACGAAACGCTGACTGAAGACGCTGACGCAGCGCCGGTTAATGCAGCCAATGCACCGGTTGCCCCAGCGGCAAAAACCAGCCTGAACCTGACCAGCCCCCTTCACGGTGAGATCATTGCGCTGGAAGAGGTGGCTGACGAAGCCTTCTCGCAGAAAGTGCTCGGCGATGGCGTCGCCATTCGTCCCCATGAGGGCAAAGTCGTCGCCCCGTGCGATGCGCGTGTCGAAACGCTGATTGACTCTAAACATGCTATCGGGCTGTCGTGCGATAACGGCGCAGAGCTGCTGATCCACGTCGGGCTGAACACCGTCAATCTGAACGGGCAGCATTTCCACCCGCGGGTGAAAGAAGGCGATGTAGTGAAAGCCGGTGACACGCTGCTGGAATTTGATAAAGACGCGATTGAACGGGCCGGATATGACCTGACCACGCCGGTGCTGGTGATTAACAGCGATGAGTTCGCCCTGACCCGCCATCAGTCCCAGGGCGTGATCCGCCAGGACATGCCGCTAATGACCGTCTCCTGATGCGCTAAAACGGCGGCAGAGCGGTAAATTCGCTGCTCTGCCGCACAGTTTGAGATACACAATGCATGGACTATGATGCCGTACGGCATAATGAGCGAACGCACTCATAGAATAAACCTGTGTTTCCCGCAGCTTGCGGCGTACAAAAGGTTAATAAGTCATAGTCACTGAGGGAGTTTATGGTCACGATACTGGATGTCGCCAGAAAGGCTGGCGTGTCAAAAGCGACGGTTTCCCGTGCGCTTAACGGCAAAGTGGTGGTGAGCGAAGAGGTCAAAGCCCGCATATTCCAGGCCATCGAAGAGACCGGCTATCGCCCTAACCTGCTGGCACGCAAACTGGCGACCAGCGAATCCAATTCGGTTGGTCTGGTGATCACCAACGGGTTGTATAACGGTCCGTTCTTTTCAGCCATGATTTACCAGGCCGCGACATGCAGTGAAGATCATCAGCGCCAGCTGGTGTTAGCCGACGGCAAGCACAGCCGGGATGATGAGCGCAACGCCATCAATTTCCTGCTGCAACTGCGCTGTGAGGCGATCATGATCTATCCCAAGTACCTCAGCGTCGATGAACTCGATGACCTTATTGACCAGAACAGCGTGCCGATTGTGGTGATTAACCGCGAGCTGAAGCGTAATCGCAACTGCTCAGTGTTTGTGAATCACCGGGAATGCAGCATGCGCATGGTCGAGCATCTTCTGCAACAGGGGCACCGCGACATTGCTTTTGTGGCCGGTGTGGAAGGCTCACCGACGGGGGACAGTCGTCTTGCGGGGTATTACGCTGCGCTGAAAAATGCCGGCATCACGCCGGACGAACAGCTGATCGTGCGCGGCAGCTGGAGCACCGAAAGCGGCTATGAGGCCGGGTGGGCGTTGCTGGATAACGCGCGCCCCATGACCTGCATTCTGGCGGCTAACGACGACATGGCGATTGGCGTGACCAAAGCGATGACCGACAGAGGATTACAGGTTCCCGCCGATATCTCCGTCGCGGGTTTCGATGACTCGATCATTGGCCGCTACTTCACACCCACGCTCACCACCGTTCATATCCCGATGGATGAGATGATCAATGACGCGGTGCAGATATTGCTGTCACCGACCACGGAGAACGACACCTCTCCGCCGCCGCTGCACGAAGGTTCGCTGATTATCCGGGAGTCTGTGGCAACGCTTACGCGTTAAAAGAAAAGGCGCTGAGTGAAGACCCGCGCCTTAGCGTGCTTTGCGCCCCGCCGCGAAACAGAGCATCGGCAGCGGCAGCGCCACCAGCAGCAATACCCACAGCAACGCGTAAACCGCGTCCACGCCGTCATTTTGCAAATTGGTATAGAGCTTGACCGGGATCCCCTGCGGGAAATAAGCAAATATCATCACAATACCAAACTCACCGACGGCCCTGACCCACGCCAGCGCTACCGCCGAGGCCAGCCCCGGTAACGCCATCGGCAGCGCCAGAAAGCGAAAACGTCGCCAGCCGTCGGCCCCCAGCGTCTGCCCGGCTTCCAGAATGTCGTTGGGCACTGCGGTAAAAGCCGATCGCGCTACCACAATAAAATAGGGCAGCGCGCCATAAAGTTGCGCCATCACAAACGCGGCAGGGTTGTTTACCAGCGTCACGCCAAGGCGGGACAGCCACTGCCCGACAACGCCATACGGCCCCCAGGCCGCGACCAGCAGGATCCCCATCGACAGCGGTGGCGTCAGCAATGGCACCATCACCAACAGCTCCCCGGTCAGACGTCTGCGCCCTTTCGCCTGCGACAGCCACCAGGCCACCGGCAGCCCAATGGCGATGGTCAGACCCAGCGCCAGAACGCCCAGCCCGAGGGAGACATAAATGGCGTTATCGTCACGCCAGGCGAGATGAAAATGCCGCCACGGTGTGACGGACAGTAGCGTGATAAAGGGGATGCTGAGCAGCATCAGCGCGGGCAGCGACAGCCAGCCCGCGATCCGACCCGTGCGGTTTAGCGGGTGTATAACGGCTCACCTTTTGGTTCGGCATAACCGTAGTCGCGCAACACTTTCTGACCTTCGGCGCTTTGCATAAACTGAATGAATTTTTTCCCCTGATCGACGCCGTTCGGGGCATTTTTCAGTACTGCTGCGTAAAACACCATCGGCTGAGTGTGCAGCACCTGATCGTGGCCGTTGCTGTCTTTAATGGTGAAACTGACGGTGTCATACCACTGTTTCGCCATCGCCGGGTTGCTGAGGTTGATTTCATCCGGCAGCGCCACAAACGGCAAATGGGCCGATCGCACTTCGCTTTCGTAGCCTGCGGCCGCATCGATCTGGCCGCTCTCAAGACGCGTCAACAATCCGCCTTCCTGATGCGTTTGCTGTGGGTTTTGCAGATCGCCGAGGATTTTCATGGCGATGCCCGGCTGGTGATAGTATTTTTCCGCCAGCAGCAGCGTAAAGACAATGTTTTGCCCTTTCGGATCGACGTACGGATCGGTTCGCCCGAACTGGATGTCTTTTTGCGCCAGCAGTTTGAGCCAGGAGGCGTCGTTTTTCTTACTCGCCTCAGCAAACTGTTCGCCGTATTTACCCTTCGGATTATAGGCCACCACCATGCTGGTGCTGGCAACCGGCACCGCGTCGTCAATCAGCCCGGCGTCTTTGAGGATCTGCATCGGGCCAGGATTGATAGAGACAAACACATCGGCGGTCAGCTTTTTACTCGCCAGCAGACGCGCCATACCGTAAGCACCCTGGCCCTGCCCCTGATAGTCGCCGTTTTCGGCTTTGGCAAACAGCGGGCCTAACCCCTGATCCATCACTTTACCCATCGATCCGGCGTAGGTGACGCGAACGTCTTTTGCCAGAACCGGCGCGGTACTGAGCAGCGCCACAACCACTGCCACCCCACATCTTGCGTTAAAACCCTGCATCGTATGATCTCGTTATGTATTAATTTGCATAACGATTATCCGGCGCGGGGAGCAGCAGAACAACGAAAAGGGACCGCTCGTTGACGGTTTGTTGATGTAGGCATCAGTCGGACGCGAAGCAGATCGCTTTTTCACAGCATTCGTCGCAACTGGGGGACAGGCAGACAATTTCCCCTTCGTTTTGCAGACAGCGCTGGCGATAAAAGAATTTTTTCCAGCGCATGTTTTGCTGATTTAGCGTAACCAGTTGAGGAAAACAGGTGCTCATCAGCTCGCGCAGTTCAGCACGAGAGGCCAGCCCCAGGTCTTGCCAGAGGTGGTTAAACGCCAGCGACGTTGAGGCGATAACACGGTGCACAGGCGCAGCGTCTTCGACCATGTAAATCGCCAGCCAGTCAGCAAGTTGCTCCTGCTCTGCGCGCCGTGCAGCGTTAAGTTCCGACATCAAGTGCAGGCGCAGCGCCGTGTCCGGGCTGGGGAGCCGACAGGGGCGAGCGCAACGAATTTGCATTGACTGCCAGTCGCTTGCGGACAGCCCGCACTGCCAGGCATAACAGCCGCTGCCCGCTTCATACAGCGTGATGATACGGTACATCCAGTCATGTGGCCCCATTACGCCACCCCTCGTTCGCTAGCATTATCTGACCATGTCTGGCGGTGCACCTCCCACCAGCGGCAGAGCGCGTCAGGGATCTTTTCCCAGGCGGCATCCACGCAGGGCGTTATGCCTCGGGCTTCAAGCTGTTGCCACGGCGCAAAACCGATGCGGGCACAAAACACGGCCTTCACGTCCGCCAGAAGTTCCATAATGGCCGTCATACGCGCCGCGTTATCCTCAGGCTCGCATGTCGTGTCGCCACGGCAATATTTTGGCGTAAAGCGTTCATTGACCAGCACGACGCCTGCCGCGGACAGGCTGTAAATGTAAAAGCGATCTGCGTGACCAAAATGGCAGTCAATGACCTCGTTGCTGCGGGAAGCGACGGCCACCAGGCAGGCGTCCGGCTCGTCAGACTCGCCTTTTGTCGCAATGCTGGCGTGCAGCTGTGCACGACGGAACATCACCGGCTGCCACGGCGGCGCAGGTGTGGTAACAGCTGTTAACGGAAATTGCTGGCTGCGATCTTCACCCAACATGCCGATGGCGTCGGCACGGCACTGCTGGCAATGGGTCATCTGCGGCATCAGTTCGCCACAACGCTGACGCACTGCCATTACCTGCTCGCTGTCCGGCTCCGGCTGCCCACTGAGTCCAAATACCGTACCGTGTTCAGGGCGGGAAATCAGCGGCATGATGTTATGGATAAACGCGCCTGCCTCGCGCATCCTGCGGCTAACGTCGGGTAGTGCTGTGTCGTTGATACCAGGGATCAGCACCGAATTGATTTTCACCAACACGCCCTGTTCCGTCAGGCGCGCGATGCCCTCCAACTGGCGTGCGATGAGTATTTGTCCAGCGTCCCGATCGTGATAACGTTCACCATCGAGCCAGATCCACGCGTAAATCTTCGCGGCAATATCCGCATCAAGGGTGTTGACCGTAACGGTCACGTGATCAACGCCAACATCAATCAGTCGCGCGGCGGCGTCCGGTAGCATCAGGCCATTGGTTGACAGGCACAGCTTCACATCCGGGAGTTGTTCGCGCAGCAGTTCCAGGGTCTGAAACGTGCGGCCCATGTTGGCCAGCGGATCGCCAGGACCGGCAATCCCCACCACCGAAAGCTGCGGGATTGCCGCGGCGACCATCCGCGCTTTCGCCACCGCCTGCGCAGGCGTAAGCAGTGATGATGAAACACCTGGCCGCGACTCATTACTGCAGTCGAATTTACGGTTGCAGTAGTTACACTGCAAATTACACGCCGGGGCAACGGGCAAATGCATCCGCGCATAGCGATGGTGTCCGCTCTGAGAATAGCAAGGATGATGAGCCGCCCTGCTGGCGACAGAGGCAGTAAAATGCTCGGTTTGCATTGCGCCACAGCGCGTATTGCCTGTTGAGGAAGAACAGGAAGCCATAATAGGGGTAGCCTTAACTGAGGATCATGTACTCTTGTTGCAAAACGCATACCGAAAGTAAATCATTGATAATAGAGGATTTTAATTATTTCCCGTCGGTGATGTTGTCGGGATTACGGCATGAAACTGACAAAGTGTCGCACGCCGCAATCGAAGGGAATCAAATCCTGGGGAGCGTGATATCCATGGTCTGAATGCGATACGCGACCTGCCGGGGCGTCATGCCCAGCAAACGTGCCGCACGCGCCTGCACCCAACCGGCTTTTTCCAGTGCGGCGATCAAACGCTGGCGTTCATCAAGATGTTGATCGCGCCAGTCCTCTTCCTGGCGGATGACCTGCGTGGGGGGTTTGGCCGCTCCCTCGCAATGATTAAAGATAATCAGATCCCGGTCGATTAAGCCGTTTTCCGACATCACCGCTGAACGTTCCAGACAGTTTTCCAGTTCACGCACATTCCCCGGCCAGCTATAGCCCAGTAGCAAACGCACCGCGCCGTCGCTGATGCGCAGTGTTCGGCCCTGCTGCTGACCAATTTTGCGCACCAGAAAATGCGCCAGCTCAGCGATATCCTCCTGACGTTCACGCAGCGGAGGGAGTGAAACAGGCATAACGTTCAGGCGATAATAGAGATCTTCACGGAAGTGACCCAGCCGCACTTCATCCTCCAGATTACGGTTGGTAGCGGCAATGATACGAACGTTGACACGTAAGGTCTCATCCCCGCCCACACGCTCCATCTCGCCCTCCTGTAAAATGCGCAGCAGTTTTGCCTGAAACGAGGCGCTGCTTTCGCCAATTTCATCGAGAAACAGCGTGCCGCCATCCGCCAGTTCAAAGCGCCCTTTTCGTTGGCGTACTGCCCCGGTAAACGCCCCCTTTTCATGGCCGAAGAGTTCACTTTCGAGCAGATTATCCGGTAGCGCCGCGCAGTTGAACTTTACAAAGGCAGCCGCCGCACGTGGTGAGTTGTGGTGGATCGCATTGGCAATAAGCTCTTTACCGGTGCCACTCTCGCCACGTACCAGCACGGTAGTGTCCCAGCGTGAAACCTGGCGTATGACCTCAAGCGTCTGGCGCATAGCCGGGCTTTTACCGACCATATTCTCAAAACCAAACGGACGCGGCGCAGGACAAACCGGCTGGCGCGATGTAAGTGGCGATGACATGACCGGCGGTGTCATCAACCGCACGGTTTGTGCCAGCAGATTGGCAACCGTCTCCAGAAAACGGGTACACGACGGGAGCTTTTCTTCAAACCGCACCATCGGCTGTGCCGCCAGTACACCTATCGGGGTTGGGCCAGGCCCACACAGCGGTACCGCGATAAACGGCAGGTTGTAGTCGTAGATGCCCAGGCGATCAAGAAACCGCTGATCGTCCGCAACTCTCGGCAACACCACTGATTGCCCCTGAGACAGCACCGCGCCCACCAGCCCTTCGCCGGATCGATAGCGGATCTGCGAGCCGCGGGGGATCATCTGCTGGTCGGCTTCGTGCAACGCTTCGATGGTCAAAATGCCCTGTTTGTCGTCATACAAACAGATCATGCCGTGTTGCATAAAGGCGTCGTTATGCAGCACGCATAATACACTTTGCAGCGTCTGGCTGATGTCCGTGGCGCGATTCAGCACCACGCTAATACGCTGCATAGCGGTGAATTGCTGTGAAAGATCGAAACGCCAGACGGTGGTGCCCGCGTCGGGGAAATGCGTGGTCATCGTGAGCCTCCGGTCAGTTCGTAAAAGAGCGGTAAACGTAGCGTCAGGCAGGTCCCGCCGCCAGGACGCGCGTGTAAATCGATAGCGCCGCGGTGGTGTGCCACCAGCGTCTGGATCAACCGGATTTCCATGCCTTTGCCAGGCACGTTTAAGGCATCTGGCGAGGCGGTATATCGCACCTGTGCCAACGGCACATTGTCGTCAAAATAAAAGCAGATCCAGCCCTGCTCTTCACGCGCAAATAGATGGACCCTGAGTTGAAAGGCCGGAATATCGGCGGCAAGCGTCAGCGTGCGGTCCAGCCACAGGCTCAGGCACGCCAGCAGTTGCGTGCGCTGCCCAAAGCCAACGAGATGTGGGGAATCAAGGTCGATATTTAACCCTTCAGGCAGCGTAAAGCGGTGCTGATAAAGGGCGCGTATGTCGTCGAGCAGCGGCTGCAAAAGCCAGATGGTCGGGGTTTCAAACTCCAGCGACGGACGACAGCGTTGCAGCCGCGCAAGTGCCTCTTCGCCTTCGCGCCAGGCGGCCTCAAGCGCAATATTGCTACGATCAGCCCCCTTCAGACGGCGGGCAGCCGCCAGCATGTTTAGCGGGCAACTCAGTTGGATCAGCGCAGCATCGAGGGATTCACGAATGGCGGCCAACAGCTTTCCGGTGGTGATTTGTTGTTTAAGCTGTTCAAGACGGCCCTGCTGCTGTTGATGCTGCTGTTGGGTACAATCATTGATCACCACCAGCGTTCGCGGCAGCGCAGAGTCGGTAAAATAGCGGCTCGCCTCCTCGCTCACGCCCGGCAGCGCCCAGCTGTTGACCGACAGCCAGTGCACCTTGCCACGCATCGCCACCGGCATTGACTGACCTTCATTGAAACGGGTTTTCTGCGCCGGATAATCCAGCAGCGTTAACAGTTCTCGCCCGCCACAGTCGGCACATAACGTTTTGTACGCAAGGTTATCCATCACAATCTGATCGTCTTCATCAACCACGACCACCGCCGCCGGAATGTTATTGAGCACCGCCACCATCAGGGTCATGTGGTTACGCAGCCGTTGCTCCAGCGCATAGTTGTCACTGATATCACGGTGCATCGCCATATAATGTTCCACCTCACCCCGGTGGTTAATGATCGGCGTAATGTCGATATCCGCCAGATAGAGGCTACCGTTGTGGCGACAGTTAATCAGTTGACCGTGCCATGCATGTCCCTGTAACAATGTTTGCCACATCTCCTTGTAGACTGACGTGGGCGTCTGTTGACTGGCAAGCATGCGCGGGTTTTGCTGTAGCAGTTGTGTCAGTGGATAGCCTGTTTGTCGACAAAATGCGGGATTGGCATACACAATGCGGGCATCGGTATCAGTTAACGTAATGGCGACGGGTGCCTGCTCGACCAGCGTAAAAAATAGCGAAGAGTGCTGTCGTGTCAGTGCCCCGGCCAACTCGCCGGGTGCGACGAAATCCGTCATCAGGTTGATGGTCATGGCGTGCTCCTGCCTGTCGGTGATGCAGTGTCGGATCCGCGACAAATTGTGCGCTGTCCCGACATCTTCCGGCGACATTACCGGCCAATGATAACCATGCAAAGATTGCGCCTTTTGCTTTTCGCCGATATCAAAGTTTGATCACACAGGGTACTTCTGGCGTTTTCAGCGCCCGTCGCCCGGTACTGGCAAATTTTGCGCGTATCACCTGCACAAAAACAGGTCAATAAAACGCCAGTTTGGTGCACAACTGCCGGTGAAAATACCAGCCATAAACTGGCATAACCTTCGCAATACTCCGGATGTAAGCCGACATTCCGCGGCGATAATTTTTCCCTTCTGGCAGGAGTACATCATGGCTAACATCGGTATTTTTTTTGGCACCGACACCGGTAAAACGCGCAAAATTGCCAAACTGATCCATAGCAAACTGGGTGATATGGCAGATTCACCCGTCAACATTAACCGTACCTCCCTTGAGACGTTTCTCTCTTATCCGGTGCTGGTGTTGGGTACACCGACACTCGGTGATGGGCAGCTTCCGGGCATTGATGCCGGCTGTGAAGAAGCGTCCTGGCATGAATTTATGGCGACGCTGAGCGATGCGGATCTGGAGGGAAAAATTGTGGCCCTGTTTGGTTTGGGCGATCAGGTGGGTTATCCCGATAATTTCGCCAGTGCCTTGCGTCCACTGCATGACACGCTGGTGAAGCGCGGGGCGACGGTGGTCGGTAAATGGTCAACCCAGGGCTATGAATTTGCGGCGTCAGCGGCACGTGACGCGGAGACCTTTGTCGGCCTGGTGCTGGATCAGGACAACCAGTATGACCTGACCGAAGAACGCGTGGAACAGTGGCTCGCCGACATCAAACCTGCCTTCGTATAAGAAAACAGTGTCAGGATCGCCCGGCGTCAAGGCCGGGCGAAACGTTACTGGTGCGAATGTCGGTGCAGTAAATACGCGCGCGCTTTTCCCAGCGCGTCAGCTTCGGGCATGGGTTCCGGGGAGCGAATAGCTTCACACCACAACAGGTGCCAACCGAGTTCGGTTTCAATGGGTGCGCTCAGTTGACCTGCGTTCAATGCAAACAGCGCGGCATCCAGCGCCGGGTACAATAAACCGCGACTCACCCAGCCCAGACGCCCATTTTCCAGTGCGCTGGGGCAGTGAGAATGGCGCAGCGCCAGTCCGGGGAAAGTGGCAGGTGACACTAGTAGTTGTTGATGAAGGTCGCTGATAGCATTGAATATCTCTTCACGGTCATCGTCGAACGTCAGCAAAATATGGTGCGTCAGTCGCTGCTCAGGGCGTATAAAAAGCGACTGATGTGCCAGGTACCACTCCCGCACTGCGTGCATCTCGTCGTCGGCGGTCACGGATTTTCCTCCAGCAGGTGCAGCGCAATAGCAGGCACAAGGAACCAGCGATCGCCCACCCGAACAGTGTAATCGTCGCCTTTAACACCCTGCCCGGTTGCCTGGATCCTTCCCTGCTGGCCCGGCGTCACCACCACGTTGCCACCGATGGCTAACGCGCGGGTTAGCAAAATGGTGTCACCGTACTGAAATTGCCCTGCGGCCCAGGACTGCGCAGCGGGGATTAACTCCTGCTCGCGGCAACCAATAATCTGGTCGCCGTCAAGAAAGTGAATCTGGTAAATTAGCTGATCCTGTAAGAAAACGCCCCATTCGCGCACATAACCCACGCTGCCGCGCCTGACCAGTAAATCCCCGCGCTGACGGCCTGCGACCGTGCCGTCGTTGCGAATGCTGCGGACCACGCGCACCTCGTCGCCAAATGAAAATCGGGGTCTCATGTCAGGTCTCCGTCAATCAACTGCCGGTAACTTTCGCTTAATAACCGACGCGCCAGCGCCCAGTCGTCCCGTTCGCTGAGGTCGAGCTGATTTCGCAGCGGCACCGCATCCTGCAGACGACGGTGAAAATCGCTTAACACTAACAGCCTTCGGCGTTGCAGCGCGTCGGTGTCATAGTCAACGGCAAAGAAGTCGAAAAAGGCGGTTGCGCCGTCCAGTGCGTTCACGCCGGGTATTTGATAAAACCACTGCATGGCTTATCCCTCCTCTGCCACATGGTTGAGCGCGTCGTAAAACGCCAACAACTCTTCGCTGTGCGGGTTACGTTTGCGGGTTTCCGCAAAACGGCGGATGATCGGTAACAGGCGTTCCGCTTGCAGGGCGTCCAGTTGACAGCCCATGCGGGCAAACACGCCGCTGAGTGCCTGGCGCCCCGAATGCTTGCCCAGCACCAGGGAGAACTCCCGCCCCAGTAAGGCCGGATCAATACCCTGATAGCTGGCGGGATCCTGAAGCAGCGCGGCAACGTGCAGGCCAGATTCATGGGTAAAGACCTGGCTGCCGACCAGGGGTTGTTGAGCGTGTATAGGTCGCCGGGCTGCTTGTGCCACGCGTTCACACAGCGCCGGAAGTCGGGAAAAGTTGACGCCGCTTTGCCGTCCCAGACTGCGCGTCAGCCCAAGCGCGACCGTTTCCAGCGCGGCGTTGCCTGCTCGCTCACCCAAACCGGACACGGTGGTATTGACGCTGGTGGCACCGGCGCGCACCGCCGCCAGCGTATTAGCGGTGGCGAGGCCCAGATCGTTGTGCGCATGCATTTCAATTTCGCCCGGCCAGTCTTCACGCAGGCGGGAGATGCGCTCAAAGGTGCTGAAAGGATCAAGTAACCCCAGCGTATCCGCATAGCGCAGACGGCTTGCTCCGGCATGCAAAGCGACGCGGGCGATCAGGCGTAACGTCTCATCGCTTGCCTGTGAAGCATCTTCGCAGCCCACGCAAACCTGCAGGCCCCTTTCCCGGGCCTGCATGATCAGCGCAGTGAGCTGTTCAAGTAACGCAGACAGCGGTTGTCGCAGTTTTTGATCGCGCAATCTATCGGACGCCGGGATAGAAATATCAACCCAGTCCATACCCAGCCCCGCACTTTGTGCAATTTCCAGCGTGTTCATCCGGCACCATGTCATGAGCGTGGCGTCCGGAAGCTGCTGACGGATCTGCGCAATGCGCGTTCGCTCCTCTTCTCCCATCGCGGGGGTGCCAACTTCAAGCGCCGTCACACCCGCCTCGAACAGCGCGCAGGCAATCGCCATCTTCTCCTCGGCGCTGAAGGCAACACCTGGACTTTGTTCACCGTCGCGAAGCGTGGTGTCGTTAATAATAATGTCAGCCATTGTCGCCCTTCCTTCAGCCGTAAACGGGGGAGAATGCAGCGTCGTCACTGGCGGACGCCCCGCCGTGCCAGTAAGGCGAGAGCGTGCGTAATTTATTGATAATGCCGGGTAGCGTCGCAATGACATAATCAATCTCTTTTTCACGGATATAACGCGACAAAGAAAAACGGATGCTGCCGTGTGCGGCGGTGTAAGGAATGTTCATTGCGCGCATAACATGCGAGGGTTCAAGCGAGCCGGACGTACACGCGCTGCCACTCGAGGCGGCAATACCGGCCTGATTCAGCAGCAGTAAAATCGCTTCACCCTCAATGAATTCGAAGGCGATGTTGAGCGTGTTTGGCACGCGCGGCTGCCCGCTTCCCATCACCATTACACTCGGGATGACCCCGATTAGCCCTTCCTGTAAGCGATCGCGTAGCGCTTCTACTGCCGACATACTGGCGAGGTGCAGTTGTGCCAGTTCGCTCGCTACTCCCATACCGACAATGCCGGCAATATTTTCGGTACCGGCCCGTCTTCCGCGCTCCTGATGACCTCCGCGCAACAGGGGGCGAAAACGCGTGCCACGGCGCAGATAGAGACAGCCCACCCCTTTGGGACCATGGAATTTGTGCGCTGAGCACGACAGCATATCGATCTGTGTTTTTGCCAGTGACACCGGGACTTTGCCGGCAATCTGCACGCCGTCGCAGTGAAAGAGCGCACCGAATTCGTGAGCCATCGCGGCCATCTCTTCCACCGGAAACATCACCCCGGTTTCGTTGTTCGCCCACATCACAGTGACCAGCGCCACGTTACGGCTCAATACCTGACGATACTGCGCCATATCGAGTGCGCCGTCAGACGAAACGTTCAGACGGTGGATCACGTAGCCCTGACGCTCAAGATGCTCGCAAACCGCCAGCGTCGCCGGATGCTCAACCACAGTGGTGATGATTTCCCGACGTTCGGGCATCAACGCCGCACTGGCATAGATCGCGGTAGAGGTAGCCTCGGTGGCGCATGAAGTAAAAATGATTTCGCTGTCGAACGCCGCGCCAAGTAAGGCCGCGACCTGTTGATGGGCGCGCGCCAGCGCGGCGCGGCTGGGAATGCCAAAATCATGAATTGATGACGGGTTGCCGTAATGTTCGGTCAGAAACGGCATCATGGCATCAAGCACCATCGGATCAAGTCGGGTGGTGGCATTGTTATCAAGGTATATGGGTTTCATCACTCTTCCTCACGCTTAAACGTTACACTGTCACCACTTCCATAAAACGCCCGGTACGCTCCATCAGCTTTTGTTGCAGCCATGCCAGCGTCATATCCGTCATCATGCAGCCGCTGCAACTTCCTGACAGGCTGACTGTGACCTGCTGTCCTGCGACGTTGACCAGCGCCATGTCGCCGCCGTCGGCCTGAATATGCGGACGCAGTTCTGCCACCGCGTCGGCCACCTGCTGCCAGTGAGGATCGCGTACTGTGATGGCGACAGGCGTTGATTGCGATTGCCCGGCAAGAATTGACGCCAGTGACAACTCAATTTTTTCATGGCAGGCCGTACAGCCGCCGCCCGCTTTGGTGTAGTTGATTACCTCTTCCAGCGTCGTCAACCCGTTACTCAGCACTGCGCGACGGATCTGTCCTTCGTCCACGCCAAAACATTTGCAAATCAGCGCCCCCTCCTCGTGATCGTCATCAAGGACGTCACCGCGGTAGTGGGCAATCGCCGCACGTAGCGCTTCCTGGCCCATTACTGAACAGTGCATTTTCTCCGGCGGCAGGCCGTCGAGATAATCGGCAATCTGCTGATTCGTGATCTGCTGCGCCTCGTGCAGCGTGCGGCCAATAATCAGCTCGGTTAAGGCTGAGGAGGAGGCAATCGCGCTGCCGCAGCCAAAGGTCTGAAATCCTGCGTCGAGGATAACTTCGCTGTGTGGATCAATACGCAGCATCAGGCGTAGCGCATCGCCGCAACTGAGCGAACCCACATCACCCACCGCATTAGCTTCAGCGACAACGTGTGCATTGCGCGGGTTAAAAAAGTGGTCTTTGACCTTTTCAGAATAGTTCCACATTCTCAGGCTCCCAGGATGATGACGACATGCGCACAAGCGCGCTTGACCGCCTTAATCAACGGCGGATAATTATCCGTAAGCAAAGGTGATGCCAGTCACAAAATACTGAACTATCATGCAGATAATGGGACATCGTTTTGATTGTTAATGCCCGCTGTCGGCGTTTATGTCGGTTTTGTCGTACACCCGACATGACAAAAATCAACGCTTTTCCGGCTCATTCTCTTCCTGCCAGCACGTCTCCTTTAGTAAGTGCTGGAAGCGCGCCGGGTCACGCTTGCGTCGGTTTGCCCGCCGATCGTTATCCCGCCAGAACCGCTGCGTCTGGGCCAGCAGTTCAGCCACCGGGGTGCCTTCAGGTACGCGAACCGCGCGCACGCCGATTTGCAGCAACTGGTGAAAAACGCTCTCGCCGAGAGCGACACAGTACAGGGTTATACAATCGTTCAGCGCCTCCATCCGGCAGGCCAGTTTGTCCTCTTTGTGTCCCGGCTGAACAGTAAACTCGATCACCCTGAGCAGCGTAACGTCATCTTGCTTAACGCCATAGACCACAAGCCTGGGCGTTGCGCCAAAATGGTGGTCAACATGGCGGCAGTCTGAGCTGGCAAAGGCGACTTTCATCGACCACTCATCGGTATTGATGGTGCTTAAATGGCGATTAATATGCTGCATCTCTCACCTCCGGTGCCGGTTTCAACCCAAATGCCTGTCGTAGCGGCGAACGGTACGCCTGCACGTGGTTGTGGCGATCGCGCATCAGATTCGCCAGCTCAAACAACGTGTCGCGCATGCCGCTGTAACCCTGCCGGGAGCGCCGAAACTCCCCCAGCCGATCGAAAATCGGGAAGCCTGCGCGGATCAGCGGGAGTCCAAACTGTTCAGCCAGATCCACACCATGGGAATGGGTCACCAGCAGATCGGCTGGTTGTTGACACAGTAAATCCTGCAAATCTTCGAGATCGCCGATGGTCACCGCCTCAACCGGTAAATTAAGTAGCGATGGCAGACTGACCGGCGCAACCAGCGGACCGGGGCGCATACCCTGACTGCGGGTAAAATCACACCATGCGGCAAGTAAATCGCCTTCAGCGGCCATCGCTACCCGCGCCCCTTGCAACCACCTGTGGCAGTCGATCATGGCATCCTGGAGCTGACCGCGTTGTCGCTCAATCCATGCGGGCACATCGCGGCCTGAGATTTGTTTAAGCTGATGAATAAAAGCGTCGCAGGTTTCCAGCGTCATCAGATGCGGGAGAGTGACAACGTCACCTTTACCGTGCGAAGAGAGCAGACTGGCGGCGCGCTTAAGCGATACACCGAGTACCACCGAACCCAGATTCTGGCCCATTAGCGCGATCTGCCGTTGTGGACAGCCTCCCTGCGTGACCGGCTGAAAATCGCCGCTCGCCAGATGTCCATCCAAAGACTGTGAGAGATCGGGCACCATGACCGGCTGTAAACCAAAGGCTTCCACATAGCTGCGCAGTAGCTCCACGTCGCCCGGCGTGAACAGATGGCTGAGTAACATATTCACCCGCCGGTTTCGCGAAGAGGATGTCGATTTTTCAACGCCATCTGTTTTCGATACCTCTTTAGTAATAACCCATTGTTCAATGGCGCTTTCGATCACTGCGCTGTAGCCATTCTCCAGCGATCCATAAAAGTCCGGGGTATTAACAGTGAGGATCGCGACTGATTTATAGCGTGAAAATTCCTGCCGAAACTGACGCACCACGCGAGCGATGTCGCTCCCCTGCGCCTCTGAAAGCCCGGTACTGAGCAGCACAATCGCGCGTGGGTTGTTACGCTGACATAGCGTATGCAGCGCCGTGATGATATTAGTGTCTGCCCCCATCACGGTGGTGTTCGGATCCATAGCCGTGGACTGTAACGGGATTGGATCGTGGAAATGCTGAATAAAAAAAACTTTGGCAAACGCGCTACACCCCTGTGCACCATGAACCAGCGGGATGCAGTGTTCGAAGCCCATGCTGGCGAGAATGGCACCGAGCGGCTGACCGCTTTTCACCGGGCTGACTGCCAGCGGTTTTTTACCACGAATAATGTGGGCCATGGTTGACTCCTTAATGCCAGGGGGCGCGGGCATGGGTTTGTGGCCATACAGGACTTTCCATCGTCTGGCAGAGCTGTTCGGCTAGCGTAACAATACCGCGATAGCCAGCGTAGGCGTGTTCGCGCTCCTGATTAATATCGAGAAACGGCAGCCGCGCTTTATAGGCGGTGTACATGTTACGGCCTCCGGCGATCATCACATCGGCGCGATAGCGGTAAGCGACGTCGAGCAGGGTGCGCGCGTTACCTTCATCGAGCATGACCGCGTCTTCTCCCATCAATTCCCGGATGCGCTGCTTATCCTCTTCGGTCGATTTACGCGTGCCGGTTGCGACGACCGTCATCCCGAGATCCTGTAACGCGGAGACCACTGACCAGGACTTCACCCCGCCGGTATAAAGCAATGCTTTGCGCCCCTGTAGCCGCTCCCGGAAAGGGTGTAACGCCCGCTCAGCTCGCGCTTCCTCACGCGCAATTAACGCCCCGGTGCGAAGAGATAAATCCTCATCACCGGTCATCTGCGCAATTTGACGCAGTGCGTCGGAGGTGGCACGCACGCCGTAAAAGCTGCCTTCAAACCAGGGAATGCCAAACTGCTGTTCGAGCATGCGTGCCACATTAATCAGCGCACGGGAGCAAACCAGCATGTTGACCTGCGCGCGGTGCATCGTCTGGATTTCCGCAAAACGCCCGTCGCCGGATAAGCTCCCCAGTATGCGGATCCCCAGTTCATCCAGCAGCGGCTGCACGTGCCAGAATTCGCCCGCGATATTAAATTCACCGATAAGCCCGATATCATGACGGTGTTCCGGGGAAAATTCGCAATCCTGCGGCCAGGGCGCAGGCTCACGGCGACCAATGACCTTTTTAACCATAACGTCGCCCGCCAGTCGGTTTCCGAGGTTTTTACTGCCGTAAAAACCGGCGGCATCGACAGCAATCACCGGAACCCCTGTGGCAACTTCTGCGGCCTGGCATACGGCTCCGATATCATCGCCTTCCATGGCCGGAACGCAGGTGTTATAGATGAAAACCGCCGCCGGGTTATAGCGCTCAACAATATGCGCCACCGCGTGAAATAAACGCCGCTCGCCGCGTCCCATAATGACGTCCTGCTCGTTCAGATCCGTCGTAAAACCAAGGCGATTGAGCGCCGGGCCGGAACTTTGGCTGCCGCGATTGTCCCAGGAACTGCCTGTGCAGCCAATCGGACCATGAACCAGATGCGCGACGTCTGACAGCGGCAACAGCGTAATTTGTGCGCCATCGAACGCACATCCCCCCGCAGTGGCACCCGGTTTTGGCGCACTGCAGCCGGATTTTTGCTTGCGGTTATGTTCACAGGCTGGCTCATCAAGCAATGCCAGTATCTCGTTCCCTTTCATATCCACCTCATTTTAGAAAACGCGGGCTTCAAGCGGGTTAGTCCGCGCCAGACGTTTTGCCAGCCACGGGGGTAAACGCCCCGTCAGCAGCTTCTGGATGTCATCGCACTGGGCGGTGAGCGTCTGTCCTGGCAGAACTTTCATCGGATGAATGTTATGGCGGATCAGACGCGCTGCCGCCGGTCCACCCACCGCTTCACAAAACAGTAAATGGCAGTCATGAAGCAGCGAGGCGCGGACTTCGTTGGCCTCCTTTTCCTGTGGCGCGGAGGGGTAGCGCCGCAGGCTCTCTAGCCAGTGGCCTTGATCGTCAAACCCATAGATAAAAAACAGTCGGCACTGACCAAAATGCCCGTTAATGAACTGCCCATCCTGTGAGCAAAATGCCACCAGTAGGTGTGGACGGCGGCCAGAAGCGTGCTTAACCTTAAGATGCGGCGGCAAATTACCCGCCAGAATACCCATCACCCGCTGCCAGCGCGCGGGCGACATCAGGGCCTGACCGGGAGGAAATCGGTACTCCAGCCGTTGGCGTTCCAGCCGCGTTAAATACGCTGGCGTTAAGGGTTCAGCGGTATCACCGGCAATCCAGTTGAGGATCTGGGCCGGGGCAATTTCCGGTAGGCATTGAAACAGCGCAAACATGCGCCAGAACAAGACGTCATGGTCTGACATGGCAGCCTCCTCTATTTCACGATGTCGCGACTGGCGCGCAAACTGAGCGGAAAAACCGGTTTCCCCGGCTGGACACTGACGACGTACTGACGGCCACCCTCAAGGTGAATGGTGCCCCCCCACTTTCCCTCCGAATCATGTTCTACGGCCAACACTCTGGCTTCTAAATCCTGTTTCGCGATGTAGCAGTACAATTGTGTTTCGCGTTCCCGAAATGTCACGACTGGCATGTGCGTTTTCTCCCATGCTAACGCCCCGGCGTATGCGTCCGGAGCGAGAGGATCAGCGAATAAGATCGAAGTTGTAATCGGTTTTACCGAGTGTCATCGTGTCAGCATCCAGTTTCTCCAGCACTGCGTTAACCAGCGTGGTCAGAATGCTCATGGCACCTTCGTAGCCCCAGGTGGTCTGGCGATGCAAGTGGTGACGGTCAAACAGTGGGAAACCCAGACGGATAAGCGGCACTTCAAACTGCTCGCCTTTCGCCCGCGTGTCGCGCTGGATAAACTTTCCGTAAGAGTTACCGATCATAAAGTCCGGTTTCCGGGTAAACATCAACGAGCGGAAATGCCATAAATCACAGTTGATATAGACCTCACTCTCCTGACCGTAGGGCGAGGCATCGAGCATCTTCTTCATGGCTTTCTGCCAGCGTTTGTTGGCGTTATGGCACAGGATCACCGTCGGCTCACATCCCAGCTCAAGCAGGAAACGCGTCAGCCCCATGACAAAATCCGGATCGCCATACAGGCCGAATTTTTTGCCATGCAGCCAGGTGTGCGAATCGAGCATCATGTCCACCAGCCTTCCGCGTTCAAGGGTTAGCGCATCCGGAATTGCTTTGCCTGTCAGCTCACTGACCGTCATTAATAGCGCGTCAGTTCCCGCCAGCCCCATAGGAATGGCAACGTCTGTCGCGGGCTGCCCCCACATTTCCTGCACCACTTTTTTGGTTTTCAGCAGATGCCAGGGCTGCAACAACAGCGTATCCAGGGCGTCCGGGGCGTCGCGCATTTCCTGATGTTCGGTGCCACCCGCGTACATGCGATAATGACCATCGGCGGGCGTGTCCAGCACCTCAGAGGGATCGGAAAGCAGGCTGCAGGGCACATCCATCTGCGCCATCATGCGTTTGATCACGCGAAAGTTACCCAGATAGGTTTCAAATCCCGGCACAACATTGAGACGTGCCTGCGAACCAGGATGGTTTTCGCGATCCTGCGTGAAGGCTTTCGCGACGCCTTCAAACATGTTGTCCCAGCCGGTAATGTGGCTACCAATAAAGCTCGGCGTGTGAGCAAACGGCACCGGTAAAGCGCTGTCGATGAAGCCATCTTTTTTGGCGTTGGCGATAAACGCCTGTAGATCGTCGCCGATCACCTCCGCCATACAGGTGGTGGAGACGGCGATCATCGAGGGTTTATACAGCGCGCTGGCATTTTGCAGACCGGTATTGAGGTTGTTGTTCCCGCCGAAAACCGCCGCGTCTTCGGTCATGGAGTCGGACACGCAGGCGATGGGTTCTTTAAAATGGCGGTTAAAATAGGTGCGAAAATAGGCCACACAACCCTGTGAGCCGTGCACGTATGGCAGCGTACCAGCAAAACCGAGTGCGCACAGCACAGCACCAAGCGGCTGGCAGGCTTTCGCCGGATCGATAGTCAGTGCTTCACGCTGAAAGTTCAGCGCCTGGTATTCGTCGGTGGTGGTCCATTGAAACACCTCCTGCACGCGAGCGGCGTCATGCGCTTCCTCCACGCTGTGCTTTTGGCGAAACATCGTTTGGTATTCATCCCGTTCAAACAACGGATAACAGGACGTGATTTTCTCGGCAGTCTGGGTCATGGTGTTCTCCTCCCGCGCCACAAATTAGTGAACGAGCGGGACATCGGAATTAAATTCAGGCGCTTTTCAGCCAGGGTGCGGTTAACTCGCTCCAGCATGGGTTATTCAGTGTCATGTCCATATCGCGGGCAAAAATGGCAAAACCGTCATAGCCGTGGTACGGGCCTGAGTAGTCCCAGGAGTGCATCTGGCGAAACGGTACCCCCATCTTTTGGAAGATGTATTTCTCTTTGATTCCCGACCCCACCAGGTCCGGCTTGAGTGCCTTAACAAACGCCTCCAGCTCGTAGCTGCTGGCGTCGTCAAACAGCAGCGTCCCTTCTTTTAAATCAGGTAAGGTTCGGTCGTAATCATCGTTGTGACCGAATTCATAGCCTGCGGCGATGATCTCCATACCCAGGTCTTCATACGCGCCAATGACGTGGCGAGGACGAAGTCCCCCCATATACAGCAGCACTTTTCGGCCTTCGAGACGCGGGCGATATTTGGCGATTATGGCGTCGTTTTGCGCCTGATATTTCGCGATCACCGCTTCGGCATTAGCCTTAATGACGTCGTCGAATTGCTCGGCGATTTTGCGCAGTGACTCCGCCACTTTGGTGGGGCCAAAAAAGTTGTATTCCATCCAGGGAATGCCGTGTTTCTCTTCCATGTGGCGTGAGATGTAGTTCATCGAGCGGTAGCAGTGCACCAGATTGAGTTTGACGAACGGCGTGTTCTCCATTTCAACCAGCGTGCCGTCACCCGACCACTGCGCCACGACGCGCAGGCCCATCTCTTCGAGCAAAATACGCGAGGCCCAGGCATCACCGCCGATGTTATAGTCGCCGATAATAGCCACGTCATAGGGTGTCGATACGAACGGCTTGCCCTCGCGGTTATCCAGCACCCAGTCACGGATCACATCGTTCGCAATGTGATGCCCCAGCGATTGTGATACGCCGCGAAAGCCTTCACATCGCACCGGCACAACCGGTTTGTTGAGCGCTTTGCGACTGGCGTTAGCCACCGCCTCAATATCGTCACCAATAAGACCAACAGGACACTCCGACTGAATAGAAATCCCTTTGGTCAGCGGGAATAACGTCTCCAGCTCTTCGATCAATTTGGTCAGCTTTTTATCGCCACCAAAGACGATATCTTTTTCCTGAAAATCAGAGGTGAAGTTCAGGGTAGCGAAGTTATCCACGCCGCTTAAGCCGGTGGAGTAATTGCGTCGCCCGGCACGAGAATATTGCCCACAACCAATCGGGCCGTGGGAGATATGCGCCATATCTTTAATCGGGCCGAATACCACCCCTTTTGAACCCGCATAAGCGCAGCCACGTACCGTCATCACACCCGGCTGTGATTTACGGTTTGACACCAGACATTTCCCCACGCTCTCCATTGCCGGGTCGGTCACCATCATGTGTTTTTTGCGCTCTTTTCGCGTTTTTTCCGGGAAGATCTCCAGCACTTCCTGAATTAATGCTTCATTGCGTTCGCCTGTTAAATTGCTCATTCCGGTTGTCCTGTCAGGCCGCGTTTTCTTCGGCGGCGGTTTTCCCGATGATGCTGGTGTCTTCGGCGTCCATGATGCCGAATTCCATTAGCAGCGCTTCCAGTTCATCCATGGTGCACGGCGTTGGCACCACCATTTTGGTGTTGTTGACGATCTTATTAGCGAGCGTGCGGTACTGATTGGCCTGATCACAATTCGGATCGTATTCAATAACTGTCATCCGGCGAATTTCAGCACGTTGCACAATGTTGTCGCGAGGAACAAAGTGGATCATCTGAGTACCGAGTTTTTCCGCCAGCGCGATGATCAGTTCATCTTCACGGTCGGTCTGCCGCGAGTTGCAGATCAGGCCGCCGAGTCGAACCTTGCCGGATTTGGCATATTTAACGATGCCTTTGGAAATGTTGTTGGCGGCATACATCGCCATCATTTCACCGGAACAGACGATGTAGATTTCCTGCGCTTTATTTTCACGGATAGGCATGGCGAAACCGCCGCAGACCACGTCGCCAAGGACGTCATAAAAGACGAAGTCGAGATCCGGGACGTACGCGCCCTCTTCTTCGAGGAAGTTGATGGCAGTAATGACGCCGCGACCCGCACAGCCAACGCCAGGCTCAGGGCCACCCGATTCCGCACAACGCACGTCACCGTAGCCAATTTGCAACACGTCTTCTAATTCCAGGTCTTCAACGGACCCCACTTCAGCGGCCATCTCCATAATGGTGTTTTGTGCTTTAGCATGAAGAATAAGACGCGTGGAGTCGGCTTTCGGATCACAGCCGACGATCATCACTTTCTTCCCCATCTCGGCCAGTGCGGCGACCAGATTCTGAGTGGTGGTCGATTTTCCGATGCCACCTTTGCCATAAATGGCACATTGACGCATGGTCATAATGCTTCTCCTGTTGGATTGAGTGTGCTTGCTCTCTCCACCGTGCAGGGAATGTACCAGCGGCGTCACTTTAACTAACTTGTTAATTTTTCGATGATTTTTATAGTTAACAAAGATTGACGAATGCGCACACCTGCAACAATTACCTGACCAATTGTTGTAAACCGGACAATTATTTTCGCAGGCGACACTTTGTAGGGACTTCAACAGGATGTGGGTTTTGCTGTGCTATTTCGCGCAATGCTCAGGGGCTAGTTTGCAAGCATTCACCCTGTAAGCTTCTGATAAAAATAATGTTTATTGAACTGGCACAGCCTGTGCTTCCCTTCCGCTATACACGAATCTGGAAGGAGCACAGCATGTCAGCAAAAATGAAAACGATGGATGGCAACGCCGCGGCGGCGTACATCTCATACGCCTTTACCGATGTTGCCGCGATTTACCCGATTACGCCGTCCACACCGATGGCTGAATACGTCGACGAGTGGGCCGCGCAGGGCAAGAAAAACCTGTTTGGTCAGCCGGTCAGGTTAATGGAAATGCAGTCGGAAGCAGGCGCGGCTGGGGCAGTGCATGGCGCGTTGCAGGCGGGGGCGCTGACCACGACTTACACCGCATCGCAGGGGTTACTGTTGATGATCCCGAACCTGTACAAAATCGCCGGAGAGCTGTTGCCTGCGGTATTTCATGTTAGCGCCCGCGCACTGGCCACCAATGCGCTGAATATTTTTGGCGATCATCAGGATGTAATGGCAGTGCGGCAAACGGGCTGCGCGATGCTGGCAGAGAGCAATGTGCAGCAGGTGATGGATCTCTCGGTGGTGGCGCATCTTGTGGCCATCAAAAGCCGCATCCCGTTCATTAATTTCTTTGACGGCTTTCGTACCTCGCATGAAATCCAGAAAATTGAGGTACTGGAATATGCCGATCTTGCTCCCCTTCTCGATCGCGCTGCTCTTAATCAGTTTCGTCGCAATGCGCTAAATCCGGATCACCCGGTTATCCGTGGAACGGCGCAAAATCCGGATATCTATTTCCAGTCGCGCGAATCGTCTAACCGGTTTTATGACGCACTGCCGGATCAGGTGGAAAACTGCATGGCGCAGATTAGCGCCATCACCGGTCGGGACTATCACCTGTTCAATTACTATGGTGCTCAGGACGCCGAGCAGATGATTGTTGCCATGGGATCAGTGTGCGATACGGTGCAGGAAACGGTCGATTATCTGAATGCACGTGGCGAAAAGGTGGGTGTGCTGACGGTACATCTTTACCGACCATTTTCACTGGCGCATTTTTTCAAAGACATTCCGACAAGTGTAAAACGCATTGCGGTGCTTGATCGCACCAAAGAGCCTGGCGCACGTGTAGAGCCACTGTGCCTGGACGTGAAAAACGCCTGGTATCACCACACCGATGCGCCGCTGATCGTGGGCGGCCGCTATGGCCTGGGCGGTAAGGATGTACAACCTGCGCACATTGTTGCGGTATTCGATAACCTCAAACAGCCGTTGCCTAAAGACGGTTTTACCGTCGGAATAGATGACGACGTCACGCATACGTCGTTACCGATGCCTGATCATGACATCGCCCTCGACAGCACCGGGATCACCGCCTGCCGCTTCTGGGGACTGGGTTCTGACGGTACAGTCAGCGCCAATAAGAGCGCGATCAAGATTATCGGCGATAAGACGTCACTCTATGCGCAGGCTTATTTTGCCTATGACTCGAAAAAATCCGGGGGCGTCACCGTCTCGCATCTGCGTTTTGGTGACCGGACTATCACGTCACCCTATCTCGTTCACCAGGCGGATTTCATTGCCTGCTCCCAGCAGTCTTATATTGATAAATACGATCTGCTGGACGGTATAAAACCCGGTGGCACTTTTTTGCTTAACTGTCGCTGGAATGCCCAAGCGCTGGAAACACACCTGCCAGCGGCCATCAAGCGCAAAATTGCGCAAAACGACATACGGTTTTACACCCTTAACGCCGTGGATATCGCCCGTGGTCTTGGGCTGGGCGGCCGCTTCAATATGCTGATGCAGGCCGCGTTTTTTAAACTCTCTGCGATCATTTCCGCTGAAGACGCTTCACGCTACCTCAAGCAGGCGGCTGAAAAATCCTATGCGAGTAAAGGACAGAATATTGTCGAGATGAACTGTATGGCGATCGATCAGGGCATGGCGGCGTTGCAAGAAGTGACAATCCCTCCTCACTGGGCGACGGCACAAGAATATGCAGGATCACGGCTGCCGATGATGCCGGATTTTATCCGCGATATTCTGCATCCAATGAACAGCCAGCAGGGAGACCTGCTGCCGGTCAGCGCCTTTTTGGGCAAAGAGGACGGCACCTTTCCTACCGGCACCGCCGCGTGGGAGAAGCGTGGCATCGCACTGAATGTCCCGGTCTGGCAACCGGAAGGCTGCACGCAATGCAATCAGTGCGCCTTTGTTTGCCCTCATGCGGCGATCCGTCCGGCGCTTTTGACGTCGGATGAACGCGAAGCCGCCCCGACCTCGCTGTTGAGCAAGCAAGCGGTCGGTGCGCAACAGTATGCCTATCATCTCGCCATCTCGCCGCTCGACTGCTCCGGATGCGGAAACTGTGTGGATATCTGCCCTTCTCGCGGCAAAGCGTTAGCCATGCAACCGCTGGAAAGCCAGCTTGCGATGTCAACGGTATGGGATCACGCTCTCGGACTTGCAGAAAAGGACAATCCGTTTAAAAAGACCACAGTCAAAGGTAGCCAGTTTGAAACGCCGCTGCTGGAGTTTTCCGGGGCGTGCGCGGGCTGCGGTGAAACGCCCTACGCTCGCCTGATTACGCAACTGTTTGGTGATCGGATGATGATCGCCAACGCCACCGGTTGTTCATCCATTTGGGGGGCGAGCGCGCCGTCGATCCCCTGGACCACCAACCATAAAGGTCACGGCCCGGCCTGGGCGAATTCACTGTTTGAAGACAACGCCGAGTTTGGTCTCGGCATGATGCTGGGCGGGCGCGCCATTCGTGAGCAACTCACCGGCGCAATGAATGAGGCACTGCAATTGCCGCTCAGCGGCGAAATGCGAACTGCGCTGGAAGACTGGCTGGCCCACAAAGAGAGCGCTGAGGGTACCCGCGACTACGCCGACACGCTGAGCGCATTGCTGTTACGTGAAAAAGGCGAACATCCGTTGTTAAACGAGATCTTCGAAAATCGCGACTATCTTGTCCGACGCTCACAGTGGATCTTTGGCGGTGACGGCTGGGCCTACGACATTGGTTTTGGCGGGCTGGATCACGTACTGGCTTCCGGGGAAGACGTCAATGTGCTGGTATTCGACACAGAAGTGTATTCCAACACCGGCGGTCAGTCGTCAAAATCCACTCCGGTTGCCGCCGTTGCGAAATTTGCCGCTGACGGTAAACGTACGCGCAAAAAAGATTTGGGCGTGATAGCAATGAGTTATGGTCACGTTTATGTCGCCCAGGTGGCCATGGGCGCAGATAAAGATCAGACGCTGCGTGCCCTGGCTGAAGCCGAAGCCTGGCCGGGACCCTCGCTGGTGATTGCCTACGCTGCCTGTATCAACCACGGTATAAAAGCCGGAATGGGATGCAGCCAGCGGGAAGCCAAAAACGCGGTGGAAGCGGGCTACTGGCACCTCTGGCGTTACAATCCGCAGCGCCACGCAGAGGGCAAAAACGGCTTTGTGCTTGACTCGGAGGAGCCAGAAGAGAACTTCCAGGATTTTTTAATGGGCGAGGTGCGCTATGCCGCGCTGAAACGTTCGCATCCGTCCATCTCGGGCGCACTGTTTGAACAAACGGAGCGCGATGCGAAAGCGCGTTTCGCGCACTATCAGCAGTTAGCCGGTAAGTAGATCATGATCAATGGCCGCGATTGAGCGGCTATTGTTTGTATTACCTCATGGCGTGTCTGCGCACCGTGCTTTTGCAGTCAGTTCATCAGCGTCGTTATGACAGTTTTCGATGTTAATAATTTTCGCTGTAGATATGCCATTATGGCTCCGCCTCCGGTTTTTTTGCTTTTTATTTACCTTAAGGTAAACATTGCTGCGCTGGATATTAGCGCCACTTTTTTAATTTATCATTTCACTAACAGAATTAATAACCCGCCATTGTAGTGTGACTAAAAAAATATTTCTTACAGCTACTATCCGTTGTAATAATGTTAGTGGAAAATAGGCCGGACATTACAAAAAACATTCTGCTCTGTAAAACGAACAACCAAGATTGCAGACAGCATCCTTTCAGGGATTATCGCAAGACACTTCATTGTGGGGTTATTCATGAAGCGTAACACTTCTGTTACACAAAAAGAGTATTTGCTGAAAGCAGGTACGACGCTGATGTCGACCACGAATACGCAAAGCCATATTTCTTACGCCAACTCCGCGTTTATTGATGCCAGCGGATATGACGAAGGCGCGCTCATGGGCGAGCCGCATAATATTATTCGCCACCCCGATATGCCCCCTGCGGCGTTTGCCGACATGTGGTTCACTATCCAGCAGGGCGACAGCTGGACAGGGCTGGTGAAGAACCGCCGACTGGACGGGGATCACTACTGGGTACGTGCCAACGTGACGCCGGTTTACCACCAGGATCAGCTTTCTGGCTACATCTCCGTGCGTAATATACCCCTGCGTGAAGAAATTGACGGTGCGGAAAAACTTTACGCGCAGGTAAATGAAAATAAAATAAAAGGTCACCGATTTTATAAAGGATTGTTAGTTCGCCGGGGTGTTTTTTCATTCCTCTCCGCATTTCAGTGGATGAGCGTTTCCCGGCGAATTAATCTCGGACTTTTTATTAGCGCGCTATTGATTCTGGCGCTGCAATTTGTTGCATTGCCGCTGGCAATAAAAATGGGCGGCACGCTGATTGCTTTTTTATTGCTCGCTTTTTTTATGCATCAACAAATTTCCCGCCCCTTAAAAATGACCTTAACGCAAATGCAGAAAGTAGTCTCTGGTCGAAAAGCAGACTATTTCCAGTTTAATCGCGTGGATGAAATCGGCCTGATGCTGCGTATGGTCAACCAGTCCGGTCTGAACCTGAACTCACTGGTGGGTGATGTGAACACGCAATTAAGCGGTATTCGTAAAATCAGCCAGCGCATTGCTGAAGAGGGCGAATCCCTGCAAACCCGCACGGAAGAAACGTCGGCGGATTTGCACCAGACCGCAGCAGCAGTTGAAGAGATCGCCAGCGCCGTCAAACAAACCGCCGAAACGGCGTCAGAAGCGATGACCCGCGCCGATGAAACCAGCACCAATGCCATGAACAGCGGCAATATCATGAAACAGACCATCTCAATGATGCAGTCTATTTCCCGTGATAACGGTCAGATCGTCGACATCATCGGCGTAATCGACAGCATTGCGTTTCAGACCAACATTCTGGCGCTGAACGCGGCGGTGGAAGCGGCACGCGCCGGTGAATCCGGTCGTGGCTTCGCGGTGGTGGCTGCGGAAGTGCGTAACCTGGCGCAGCACTCTGCCTCGGCGGCAAAAGAGATCAAAACGTTGATCGAGAAAAATGTCGCCAACGTCAGCAACGGCGTGGTGATGGTCGAGAGTACCGAATCACATCTGACGGCGATGATCGACAACGTGCTGCAAATGTCGACGATGATCAAAGAGATCGGTACCGCGACAAACGAACAGACGCTGGCGTTGCAGCTGATCAACGAATCGGTCTCGCGCATCGGCGTGATGACGCACAACAACAACGAAATGGTCGAACTGGTGACAGACGCGGCCTGCGATCTCTCCGCTCGTGCTGCCCGTTTACAACGTGCTGTGCAGGTATTCGGCGCAAACTGACGCACTCAGACGCCCTCAAATGATACCGTGCTATAGTCATTGACGGTTTTTCACGTTAACACTGGCAGGGTGTACGGGCATGATGTTTCGACGAAAAGTATTTCTCGCGTCCCTTTTGTTAAGTGCCTGCTTCGGCATAGCCCGACAGGCACTCGCCGCTTACTCGCCACCCGTGGGATTTACGCTCCCCGTTACCTCACCCACTTCAGACAACACCTTCACCTGCCCCGCAACGCCGCCCTCCTTCACCGACGCGCTGGTGTTTCGCAGTAAATATGAGGGTTCGAACGGCGCACGTGCCACGCTTAACCACGAGGCAGAACGCGCTTATCGCACCGGGACGAAAAACGTTAACGAGACCGAACGGCTGGTCAACAAGCTGGTGACGCGCTATGCGGAAAAAGGCGATGTTCTGGCGGCTGATTGCGCGGTACGCACGTTACAGGCCTGGGCGGCGGCAGATGCGCTGACCTCAACCCGGACCAATCACACAGGAAAATCCGTGCGCAAATGGGCGCTGGCGAGCTTCTCTTCCGCCTGGCTGCAACTGAAGTTTTCACCCGCGCAGCCGTTGAAAAACCATGCGCAGGCGGCGACACAGATCGAGCGCTGGCTAAGTCGACTCGGCACCCTGACGATGGACGACTGGAATCACCTGCCGCTTGCTAAAGTCAATAATCACAGCTACTGGGCGGCATGGGCGCTGATGGCCACCGCCGTGGTGACCGAACGCGGGGATCTCTTTGAGCGTGCTGTCGCCGTCATGCGCACCGGCTTACACCAGGTCGATGAAAACGGTTTTCTACCCAACGAACTGAAGCGCAAACAGCGCGCGCTGGCCTATCATAACTACGCCTTGCAACCGCTGGTGATGCTGGTGGTGTTCGCTCGCGAAAATCACGTGGTGCTCACCGACGCCGAAAACGCGGCGCTGACCCGTCTGGCGCAACGGGTGATAGAAGGCATTGAGGATCCATCGGCCTTTAACCGGGCGGCAGGCGCGATTCAGGACCGGCAGTTTTTGGACAGTCCCACCAATCTGGCCTGGCTGGAGGGCTGGTGTACGCGTTATACCTGCTCGCCTGCGCTGCTAAAAAAACGCGACAATCTGCGCCCGCTCACCAACTACCGCCTCGGCGGCGATCTCACCCGGCTGCTGGGTAGCCAAAAACTCGCTCCCCTGGAGAGTCCATAACGGAGTGTTCTGAATCTCGGCGCAAACATTGATATTTCCGTTGAGATGTCCGAACATCAAAGTTGCAGCGTATTTTTTGTGCATGCTTGGCATGACTGAAAAGACGCTGCAACGCTATGGGATTACGCTTTGCCCGGCAGACAATGCGGGCTGGTCCTTGAAACTCGATACAGGATTAAGGAGTAAGCATGAGAACGAATCGTCAAGCGCGTCACCTTCTGGGTCTGGATTATAAAGTCTCCAACCAGAGAAAAATCGTTATCAAAGATGATGCAGAAACCGTGGTTACCCACCGTCACGGTCGCCATCGTCGCGCAGAGTAACCCGTAAAGTTAAAGCCCGGCGGCGCTCACTGCCGGGCTTGTTTACCCCTCCCTAACGTTTTTTCCATCCTGAAAACTTCTCCGCATCGATTGACTGAAGTAAGAAGTATTTGCAATGCGCTTGCTTTATACTTGCCGCCGCCGCAGTACCAGCCAGCACGCAGGTAACCGTGTTCGCGCCTGGATCGTCGATTAAGGAGTTGTTGAGATGTTACTGAAGTATAAAAAAAACCGTTCGCTGTACATTCCCTATGCCGGACCAGTTCTGCTCGAATTTCCGCTGCTCAATAAAGGTAGCGCTTTCAGCCTTGAAGAACGCAGCAATTTTAACCTGCTTGGCCTGTTGCCTGACGTCGTTGAGAGCATTGAAGAGCAAGCCGAACGCGCCTGGTTGCAGTACGAAGGCTTCAAAACGGATATCGATAAGCACATTTACCTGCGCAACATTCAGGACACCAACGAAACCCTCTTTTACCGTCTGGTCGAAAACCATCTTGACGAGATGATGCCGGTGATTTATACCCCGACCGTCGGCTCGGCCTGCGAACGCTTCTCGGAAATCTACCGTCGCGCACGCGGCGTGTTCATCTCGTATCCCAACCGTCACAACATGGACGATATCCTGCAAAACGTCCCGGCGCACAATATCAAAGTGATTGTGGTCACCGACGGCGAGCGCATTCTGGGCCTCGGCGATCAGGGTATTGGCGGCATGGGTATCCCTATCGGCAAGCTCTCGCTCTACACCGCCTGCGGTGGGATCAGCCCGGCGTACACCCTGCCGGTGATGCTGGATGTGGGGACCAATAACCAGCAACTGCTCAACGACCCGTTGTATATGGGCTGGCGTCATCCGCGCATTACCGGAGATGAATATTATGCGTTTGTGGATGAGTTCATTCAGGCGGTGAAACAGCGCTGGCCTGACGTTCTGTTGCAGTTCGAAGATTTTGCGCAGAAAAACGCCATGCCGCTGCTTAACCGTTATCGCGATGAGATTTGCTCGTTTAACGATGATATCCAGGGCACCGCTTCCGTTACCGTCGGCACGTTGATTGCCGCCAGCCGCGCGGCAGGCAGCCAGCTTTGCAACCAGAAAATCGTCTTCCTCGGTGCAGGTTCAGCCGGTTGCGGTATTGCCGAGCAAATCATCGCCCAGACGCAGCGTGAAGGCCTGAGCGAAGATGTGGCGCGTCAGAACGTGTACATGGTCGACCGCTTCGGTCTGCTGACCGATCAAATGCCTAACCTGCTGCCGTTCCAGAGCAAACTTGTGCAAAAGCGCGACCATATTCAGCACTGGGATACCGATGCCGAAACGCTTTCGCTGCTGGACGTGGTGCGCAATGTCAAGCCAGATATCCTGATTGGCGTCTCCGGTCAGACCGGGTTATTCACCGAA
Organism: uncultured Enterobacter sp.; assembly: GCA_963521185.1. Classification (GTDB taxonomy): domain Bacteria; phylum Pseudomonadota; class Gammaproteobacteria; order Enterobacterales; family Enterobacteriaceae; genus Enterobacter_D. The sequence continues at coordinate 893,017 of CAUQTV010000001.1, forward strand.
GAAATCATTCGTGAAATGCACAAGCACTGCCCGCGCCCGATCGTGATGCCGCTGTCGAACCCGACCTCACGCGTGGAAGCCACGCCGCAGGAGATCATTACCTGGACCGAAGGTAATGCGCTGGTGGCAACCGGCAGTCCGTTTGTTCCGGCGATATGGAAAGACAAAACCTTCCCGATAGCTCAGTGTAATAACGCCTATATCTTCCCGGGCATTGGCCTTGGCGTGATCGCATCCGGCGCTTCCCGCATTAGCGATGCGATGCTGATGGCGGCAAGCGAAACGCTGGCGGATCACTCGCCGTTACTCACGGACGGTGAAGGCATGGTGCTGCCGGGGCTGGAGGATATTCAGACGGTGTCGCGTGCGATTGCGTTGGCGGTGGCAAAAGTGGCGCAGGAAGAAGGTCTGGCGGTGAAAACGTCTGTTGAAGCGTTAAAACAGGCCATCGACGACAATTTCTGGCAGCCGGAATACCGGAGTTATCGCCGCACGTCGATCTGATCTTTTTGACCAGACGTTGAGCGGGCATCCTTTGGTGCTAATGCCAAAACGCCCGGCGGCGCTACGCTTGCAGGGCCTACAACAGCTTAGCGCCCGCAGTTTCCCAGGCCGGGTAAGGCG
>CAUQTV010000002.1:0-641789 GCA_963521185.1 uncultured Enterobacter sp.
GCTTGCAGGGCCTACAACAGCTTAGCGCCCGCAGTTTCCCAGGCCGGGTAAGGCGCTAGCCGCCACCCGGCGAAAGGCCGGAATCAATTGCCAAAACTCCCGGCGGCGCTACGCTTGCAGGGCCTACAACAGCTTAGCGCCCGCAGTTTCCCAGGCCGGGTAAGGCGACAGCCGCCACCCGGCGAAAGGCCGGAATCAATTGCCAGGACGCCCGGCGGCGCAAGCTTGCCGTGCCTACAACAGCTTACCGCCCGCATTTTCGTAGGCCGGGTAAGGCGACAGCCGCCACCCGGCGAAACGTCGGAATCTATTGCCAGGACGCCCGGCGGCGCAAGCTAGCCAGGCCTACACTCGCTGGAATACGTGACACCGTAACACAACTAAGCCTTTCCTCGTGGTAAAAATGTTGAATTGTTATTGTTTGCGCAAATTCAAGTATATTCCCAATAAAGCATGTCCAAATGTTACCAACGCATTGCATCCCTTTCGGAAACCCCTAATTTTAAAGCTGTAATTGTTCAGCCGGAGGCTGAGGCAATTCACCTCGCAACACTCATGTTGCGCACCAATAAGGAGATGGACATGAAAGCAGCTGTTGTCACGCACGATCATCAGGTTGAAGTGAAGGAAAAAACCCTGCGAGCGCTGAAGCACGGTGAAGCACGTCTGAAGATGGAATGTTGTGGTGTTTGTCATACCGATCTTCACGTGAAGAACGGCGATTTTGGTGACAAGACCGGGGTCATTCTTGGCCATGAAGGGATTGGTGTCGTTGAAGAAGTGGGGCCGGGCGTAACGTCGCTTAAGCTCGGCGATCGTGCCAGCGTGGCCTGGTTTTTCCAGGGCTGCGGTCACTGTGAATATTGTAACAGCGGCAACGAAACGCTGTGTCGCGAAGTGGTCAACGCCGGTTACACCGCCGATGGCGGTATGGCCGAAGAGTGTATCGTTGTGGCTGACTATGCGGTGAAAGTGCCGGACGGACTGGAGTCCGCCGCTGCCAGCAGCATTACCTGTGCGGGCGTCACCACCTATAAAGCCGTCAAAATTTCCACCATCAAGCCGGGTCAGTGGATCGCGATCTACGGTCTAGGTGGCCTTGGCAACCTTGCCCTGCAATATGCGAAAAACGTCTTTAACGCCAAAGTGATCGCCATTGACGTAAATGACGAACAGCTCAAGCTGGCGGCCAGCATGGGCGCGGATCTGACCATTAATTCCCGCAATGAAGACGCCGCAAAAATCGTCCAGGAAAAAACCGGTGGCGCGCATGCCGCTGTCGTTACCGCCGTGGCGAAAGCCGCGTTTAACTCCGCTGTCGATGCGGTGCGCGCGGGTGGCCGCGTGGTGGCAGTCGGTTTACCGCCGGAAGCCATGAGCCTGGACATTCCGCGCCTGGTGCTGGACGGAATTCAGGTCGTGGGGTCGCTGGTCGGCACGCGGCAGGATCTGACCGAAGCCTTCCAGTTTGCAGCCGAAGGTAAAGTCGTGCCCAAAGTTGCCTCCCGCCCGCTGGAAGATATCAACGCCATCTTTAAAGAGATGGAGCAAGGCCAGATCCGTGGCCGCATGGTGATTGATTTCCGCCGCTAAGCCTCGTCAATTTCACCCTGCTAACCTCTTCCCGCCGGGAAGAGGTTTTTGCGTGTGCTAGTTAATCCCTTCGGTGCTCTCTTTTTTCGCCTCCGCGCGTTCAACGTCGCGATACCAGCGCGGGTGGTGTTTCTTCGCCCAGCGGCGGCTCACTTTGCCTTCGACCATGCCTTTAATTGACCCTTTGACCCAAAACGCCATGTACATGTGGATAAGGATCGCATGTATCAGCACGATGCCAGCGGCGGCGTGGATCAGCAGGCAATAGCGAATCAGCGGGATCGGGAAATAGTGCGCGAAATACGGACGCCAGATCACCACGCCAGTCACCAGCAGCACGAAGATCATGCTCATAATGGTCCAGAACATCATCTTCTGTCCGGCGTTGTATTTCCCCACCTTCGCCACTTTATGCTCATTGCCTTTCAGTACCTCGACAATGCCCAACAGCCAGGGAATATCTTTTTTATCCGGGATGTTGTGGTGCACAAAGCGCACAAACATAAACATCAGCGCGATGAATATCACCACGCCAAAGAACGGATGCAAAATGCGTCCCATCTGCGGCGTGCCGAAGGTTTGCGTCAACCATTGCAAGGTCGGGAAGAAAAACGAGATGCCCGACAGCGCCACCAGGAAAAACGCGATCACCACCGTCCAGTGGCAGGCGCGATCGATAAACGTCGTTCGCACGATCATTTTGGATTTATTCATGGTGGTCATCCTCGTCGTCGTCCACTTCTTTGTTCGGCCCAATCCCGATGTAATGGAAAATGAGCGCGCCGAACGTGGCGACAAATCCCATCGCCGACAGCGGCTTGAGCGCACCTTTCCACAGGCTGATAGGGATATCGATAGTCGGGTCTTTTAGCAGACCGTGATACAGCTCCGGTTGATCCGCATGATGCAGGACATACATCACATGCGTCCCACCCACGCCCGCCGGGTTATAAATACCCGCCCGGGCGTAGCCGCGCTTGCGCAGTTTCGCCACGCGCTCAGCCCCCACTTCCAGCATGTCGGCCTTGGTGCCAAAATGTATCGCCCCGGTCGGACAGGTCTTCACGCAGGCAGGCTCCTGCCCGACGCTGACCCTGTCCACGCACAGCGTACATTTATAGACCCGGTTATCCTCGCTATTCAGGCGCGGAACATTGAACGGGCACCCGGCAATACAGTAGCCGCAGCCGATGCAGTGTTCTGACTGAAAATCGACAATCCCATTCGCGTACTGAATAATTGCCCCCGCTGACGGGCAGGCTTTCAGGCAACCTGGATCTTCACAATGCATGCAGCCATCTTTGCGTATTAACCACTCCAGCCGACCATTCTGCTCCGTCTCGCTAAAGCGCATCACCGTCCAGGATTTGGCGCTCAGATCGGCGGGATTGTCGTACACCCCAACGCAGTGCCCGACCTCGTCGCGGATATCGTTCCACTCCGAGCAGGCCACCTGGCAGGCTTTGCAGCCCACGCAGGTGGAGACGTCAATCAGCTTGGCAACCTCAGCTTTATAGTCCCGCACCTGGGGCGGTGGCGTAAAGGCGTTGGTGGCCGAACGCTTGATAATGTCTTGTGTTTCCATGGACATAAGTTCGCTCCCCTACGCCTTTTCAATGTTAACAAGAAACGCTTTATATTCCGGCGTTTGCGAGTTCGCATCACCGACGTTTGGCGTCAACGTATTGGCGATATAGCCCTTACGCGCGACCCCTTCAAAGCCCCAGTGCAGCGGAATACCGACGGTTTCAACCTGCTGGCCGTTGACGTTCAGCGCCCGCAAACGGCGCGTGACCACCGCCACCGCACGAATGAATCCGCGCTGGCTGCTGACCGTCACGCGATCGCCATTAGCAATGCCTTTACTGCGCGCCAGGGTTTCGCTGATTTCCACAAACTGTTCCGGCTGTGCGATGGCGTTAAGCCGCGCATTTTTGGTCCAGGTGTGGAAATGCTCCGTCAGACGATAGGTCGTACCAACGTACGGGAATTTATCCTTTTTCCCCATGCGCTTAGCGTCATCGGCGTACAGACGAACAGCCGGATTTGACACCACGTTCGGGTGCAGCGGGTTGGTTCCCAGCGGTGATTCGACTGGCTCGTAGTGCTCCGGGAACGGCCCTTCGGCGAGCTTGTCCAGCGCGAACAGACGGCCCAGCCCTTCCGGTTGCATAATGAACGGTCCGGTGTTGCTGCCCGGTTCGGCAGTGTTGAAATCAGGAATGTCATTCCCGCTCCATTTACTGCCGTTCCACTGGATAAGCATGCGCGTCGGATCCCAGGGTTTACCCTGCGGATCGGCTGACGCGCGGTTATACAGAACTCGACGGTTCATCGGCCATGCCCAAGCCCAGCCCAGCGTATTTCCCAGCCCCGACGGATCGGCGTTATCGCGGTTCGCCATCTGGTTACCGCTTTCGGTCCAGCTTCCAGCGTAAATCCAGCACGATGACGCGGTGCTGCCGTCGTCACGCAAGAGCGCAAAGCTGTTTAACAGCTGGCCTTTTTTCGCCAGCAGCGTGCCGTTGGCGTCATACAGATCCGCCAGCGCATAGCCGTTATTCTCTTTGGCGATCTCTTCCGATTCAGGGCGATCGGGCTGATGATAACGCCAGGCCATTTTCAGCAGCGGTTCAACGCCTTTGCCGCCTTCGCTGCGGTACATGTCGCGCAGCCGATGGTAGATGCCCGCCAGAATTTCCCCGTCGTTTCGTGCTTCACCCGGTGCATCTGCGCCTTTCCAGTGCCATTGTAACCAGCGCCCGGAGTTGGCAATCGAACCGTCCTCTTCCGCGAAACAGGTCGACGGCAGACGGAACACTTCGGTCTGGATCGCCGCCGGATCGACGTCGTTCATCTCACCGTGGTTCTGCCAGAAATTCGACGTTTCGGTCACCAACGGATCGATAACGACCATATATTTCAGCTTACTGAGGCTTGCGACGACCTTGTTTTTATCCGGGAACGATGCCACCGGGTTAAAGCCCTGGCAGAAGTAGCCCGTGACCTCGCCTTTATCCATCAGGTTGAAATACTTGATGACATCCCACGCCTGATCCCATTTCGGCAGCCAGTCAAAACCCCAGCTGTTGGCGGGCGTAGCATCATCGCCGTAGAACGATTTCATCAGGCTGACGAAGAACTTCGGATAGTTACTCCAGTAGTTCACCTGATCCGGCAGCAGCGCTTTCGGCGTATTTGCCACCAGGTAGCTCTGTAAGTCGGTCTGTTTTTCCGATGGCAGCGTTAAATAGCCCGGCAGGCTGGTGGAGAGCAGCCCCAGATCCGTCAGCCCCTGAATATTGGAGTGACCGCGCAGTGCATTCACGCCACCGCCGGCCATGCCCATATTGCCGAGCAGCAGTTGGATCATCGCCATGGTGCGGATGTTTTGCGCCCCCACGGTGTGCTGCGTCCAGCCGAGCGCGTACAGGAAGGTCGTGGTTCTGTCGGCGGCGCTGGTGGAGGCCAGCACGTCGCACACCTTCAGGAAATCCGCCTTCGGCGTACCGCAGATATTTTCCACCACTTCTGGCGTATAGCGGGAAACGTGCTGTTTCAGCAGGTTCCAGACACAGCGCGGATGGCTTAAGGTGTCGTCACGTTTTGCATAGCCGTCGTCATCGAACTGATAGTTCCAGCTGGTTTTATCGTACTGACGTTTGTCGGCGTCATAGCCGCTGAACAGACCGTCATCAAAGCTGAAATCATCACGCACCAGCAGCGCCGCATTGGTGTAATGCTTCACGTACTCCGCGTTGATTTTCTGATTTTCGATCAGGTACAGCAGCACGCCGGACAGGAACGTAATGTCCGTGCCGGAGCGGATTGGCGCATAAATATCGGCCACCGATGCGGTACGCGTGAAGCGCGGATCGACGACGATAAGCGTGGCATCGTTGTTGTTTTTGGCTTCCATCGCCCAGCGGAATCCCACCGGATGCGCTTCTGCGGCGTTGCCGCCCATCACCATCACAACGTTGGCGTTTTTGATATCAACCCAGTGGTTGGTCATCGCACCGCGACCAAATGTTGGAGCAAGACTTGCTACCGTTGGTCCGTGTCAGACGCGCGCCTGGTTGTCTACCGCCAGCATGCCGAGTGAGCGCACAAATTTTTGCGTCAGCATGCCGGTTTCATTACTCGCCGCCGAGGCGCACAGCATACCGGTGGTCATCCAGCGGTTAACCGTCACGCCCTGGGCGTTTTTCTCGACAAAGTTTGCGTCGCGATCCGCTTTCATTAAGCGGGCGATGCGTGAAAAAGCGTCGTCCCAGGAGAGGCGTTGCCAGGTGTTCGATCCCGGCGCGCGATATTCCGGGTAGCGCAGGCGATTTTCACTGTGCACATAGTCCAGCAGACCTGCGCCTTTCGGACACAGCGCACCACGGCTGACCGGATGGTCCGGGTCCCCTTCAATATGATAAATCGCGGCTTTGGCGTTTTTCGCGCCATCACCGAGGCTGTACATTAATAGCCCACAACCCACGGAGCAATATGTGCAGGTATTGCGGATCTCTTTGGCTCGCAGCAGTTTATAATTTCGTGCCTGAGCCAGCGCCATTTTGGGGGCAAACCCCAGCGCCGCGACCGTCGTCCCTGCCATACCGCCCGCGCAGATTTTAAAAAATTTTCTGCGGCTGACGTCCATGACGTTCCTCATTATGTGTATTCCAGTGCCGGCGGAAAACTAACAGTTGCGGTGTGGTTTTTTTTGCGTCAAATCAATATCGCTAACGACTGCCCTCTTAATAGTCACGCGCATCGATTTTTATTAATCCTAAGGAAGTAGCTTTATGCAGGGATTAATTCGCGTCAGGGCAACAAAAAATGCTATAAATTTCCCTTCAGTTTTTTAATGGAAATGCAGGCGCAGGATGACGAAGAAGAGAGCAACGCTGATTGGGATGCTGGCGATTTTGCTGTGGAGCACGATGGTGGGGCTGATCCGCGGCGTCAGTGAAGGGCTGGGGCCCGTCGGTGGCGCGGCGATGATCTACACGCTAAGCGGCCTGTTACTGATGGTGACCGTCGGTTTTCCGGATATCCGCAAGTTCCCGCCGCGCTATCTGGTGGCAGGCAGCGTGCTGTTTGTCAGTTACGAGATGTGCCTTGCGCTGTCACTGGGGTACGCGGCGACGCGGCATCAGGCCATTGAAGTGGGTATGGTTAATTACCTGTGGCCCAGCCTGACCATATTATTCGCGATTCTGTTTAACGGCCAAAAAACGAGCTTGCTGGTGATCCCAGGCCTGGTCATTTCGCTTCTCGGCGTAAGTTGGGTGCTGGGCGGTGACAGCGGCCTGAATATTGCGGACATTACCCGAAACGTTATCTCTAATCCGCTGAGCTATATTCTGGCCTTCAGCGGGGCAATTATCTGGGCGGCTTACTGCACCGTCACCAGTAAATATGCCAGAGGCAACAATGGCATCACGTTATTTGTTTTATTAACCGCGCTGAGCTTATGGGTGAAATATGCGCTGAGCGACCAGCCAGAAATGATCTTCAGCTGGCCGGTGACGTTAAAACTGCTGACCGTGGGTCTGGCGCTGGGCTTTGGTTATGCAGCGTGGAACACCGGTATTTTGCAGGGCCATGTCAATATTCTGGCGGCGGCGTCCTATTTCACGCCGGTGCTGTCGTCAGCGCTGGCCGCCATACTGCTCAGCGCCCCGCTCTCGTTTTCATTCTGGCAGGGCGCGATGATGGTGTGCGCCGGTTCGCTGCTGTGCTGGTACGCGACGCGGGATCGCCGGGTGTAAACAGCGATCCCGTCCGCTTATTTCCCCTGCGCCGTAAACCCCGCCATGACTGTGCCCAGCTCTGCGACCGTGAAGCCGTGCTGCGCATCGTCCACGCCCAGCCCGAAACGGCGTTGCAGAACGTGGTGCAGTTCGGCGACATCGGCCAAATTACGCTGTTCCTGCACCTGCCCTTGGTGCCAGTGGGTAAAATGAAAATTGGTCAGCGTTAGCTTACCGCCGTCCGGCAGATGGCGGCACATCACCAGGTGATGACGGAAGTGCGAATGCGGCCAGTGGGCGGAGTAGAGATTGCCCATTACGTAATCTGAAAAGTATTGCTGGCTGAGATCAAAACGGTACATGGATTGCCAGCGCTCGTGATGGCGCAACTGTAAAATCCAGTCCGGTCCTTCCTGCACCAGACGATAAACCTCATGGGGCGTTTCCTGCTCGATGTCCGCCTGCAAACGAATCGGCGCGGTGAGCGTCTGACCGCCAAATCCCACATCCGCAATCCACGGCTCGCCGTCCATCTCCACCAGCAGCAGGCGATGCGTGCGCGGCGGCATCTCCGGTGGGTTGGACACCACCACGCGCGCCAACAGGCTGCGCACGGTAAAACCGACTTCCCGCAGTGCCCGTTCGAGTAACCCGTTTTGCTCAAAACAGTAGCCGCCGCGACGCGCGGTGATTAATTTGGCACACAGCGCCTCATCGCCAAGCTGAATTTCGCGTGGCAATAAGACATCCAGATTTTCAAAGGGAATGGCGCAGTTGTGATGCAAATGGAGCGCCCGCAGCGTCTCCAGCGTAGCGACGGGCGTTCCGGTCCAGTTCAGACGGTTTAAATAGGCGGTTAAAAAAGGGCTCATTAGTGACTCCAGCACGTGAGGAGCCTTATTTATACCCTGAACTGGAAATTTGATGATGCAATTTGTGCAGTCACACCCTGCCCTTGCGCTGCATGATGCTGAGCGCGGTGAGCATTAAAATCAATCCGGTCATTAGCGTTAGCGTCGCCATCGCCATGCCCTGACCCACGGATCCCTGCTCGAACTGACGCCAGATAAACACCGCGACGGTTTGCGTACCCGCGGGTGCCAGCAGCAGCGACGTCACCAGCTCGCGGGAGGCAATCGCAAAAACCATCAGCATGGCCGCTAACATCGCCGGGAATACCAGCGGCAACACGATGTAGCGCAGCGCCTGTAATGCACTGGCCCCGTGCACGCGTGCGGCAGGTTCGAGATTGCCACCCAACTGACGCAACGCGCTGCCCACGTAGCGCACGGGCCACGGCATCAGCAGACAGCAATAAGACAACAGCAAAATAGCCCAGGTGTTATAGGGCGAAACGGGCCAGAAAGTGCGGTTCCACAGCAGGATCAGGCCCACGCCGACCACGATCCCCGGCAGCGCCGCAGGCATTAGCGACAGCGCGTCGAGCAGGCTGCGGCCTCTGATTTTCTGCACCACCACCAGCCACGCGGCCAGCAGCCCCAACGCCCCGGTGATCAACGCGGACGCTAACGCCAGCGATAAACTGGTACCCAGCGCCGACAGCGCATCGCCCTGCTGAGAAAACAGCGCGGCGTAATGATGCAGGGTGACATTTTGCCAGGACAGCCCGCCAGATAAGGTTGACATAATCCCCGTGACGGCCATGGAAAGACCCGGCAGCCCCACGGCCAGGAATCCGACACAGGCCATGATCAGGACCACCGGCACAGTGGCCAGCCCGAGCGACGCGCCCAGATTCTCCGTTGGCTTGCCGGTCACGCTGGTGACCTCTTTATCCCCCACCAGACGGCGCTGCAACCACCAGCCTGCCAGCGCAATAACGATCAGCATTAAGGAGAGCAGTGATGCACCGGGTAGATCTATTGGCCAGTCGGCGAGTTTTTTCTCAATGCCCACGGTCATCATCACTACGCCGGAACGCGTGCCGAGGGCGGCGGGAACGCCGTACTCTTCAATCGCCAGCGTGAACGCCAGCAGCATCCCTGCCGCGAGCGCGGGAGAGAGCATCGGTAAGGTGACGTGCCAGAATGCCCGCCAGGCCGTTGCGCCGTGCACGCGAGCAACAATCGCCAGCCGTTGACCGCTGGCAAGCAGGCTGCGGGAAACCGCGAAGTATACCACCGGGAAAATGTTCAGCGTCATCACCAGTACGATACCGCTGCGGCTGAACAACAGATCGTTCAGGTCCACGCCGGTTAACTGCGCCAGATAGCCGTTGGTCTGTAATACCAGCATCCATGACAGCGCGGCGATGTAGGGCGGCGTCAGAAAGGGGATCAAAAAGAGCAGATCCCAAAGCTTTGGACAGGGTACGTTGAACAGCCCGCGCACCACGCCAAGCGGCAAACCGATCAGCGCGCTAAGCAGCGCAACACCGGCGGCGATCCACAGCGTGCCGCCGAGCATGGCTGGCAGTTGCGGATCCTGAAACTGCGACATAAAACCGCTGAAAGCACCGGAGAACGAGCCAGCGCTGAACTGGGGAAAGACAGCCTGCAAAAGAATGAACAGCAGCGGCAGCGCGACCAGAACAACCAGCAGCGCCACCGTAAAGAGAGGGATAAGTCTCTGTTTCACAGCGGATATCCTGAAGACGGGGTTACCCCCGTCGGCTGAAATTACTTCGTGAAAAGGGTGTTAAAACGCTTAAGCACATCGCTGCGTTCGCTGTTGCCGTCGTTGGTTGTTGGCAGAATGTTCAGCTCACCGAGCAGCGGGCGTTTAGCCTGCACGTCGGTACGCGCGGGCATCAGCCAGGCGTCAGCGACCATCGCCTGACCTTCCGGCGACAACACATAATCGACAAACGCTTTTGCGTCATCGGCATGCTGCGTGGTTTTGAGGATCATCATCGGACGTGGCGCGATCACGGTTCCGCTGGCCGGGAAGATCACTTTCAGCGATTCGCCCTGCGCAATGTTGCCGTAAGAGACATAATCCACCGCACCAAACACGGCGGCTTTCGCGCCCTGCATCACCGGGGTGACCGCCTGGGCGTTAGGCCCGCTGACCACCATGCCGTTTTTCTTCAGTTCGTCAAACAGCGCCCAGGCCTTATCGCCCATTCCGTTTTGCAGACCGATCAGCAGATCAAGCGAAGCGCCGGACAGCGCGGGATCGGGAGTAGTGACTTTATCTTTGAACGCCGCCGAGGTCAGATCCTTCCACTCTTTTGGCTCTGGCGTGCCGCTTTTGGTATTCCAGACGATACCGAGCGCGGAAACCCCCTGCGCGACGTATTCGCCGGTTTTCAGCGAGGCCGGGACTTTGTCGGCATTACCGCTTTCATAGGGCATCAGCCAGCCGCGCTGATGCAAATCTTCGGCGGTATCCCAGGAGGCAGAAATCAGCACGTCAGCCTGCGGGTTAGCCTGTTCCGCTTCCAGGCGCGCCATGACTTTACCGGTCGTCGCCTGAAAAATGTTAACCTTCACACCGGTCTTTTTCTCGTAGCCCGTGGCGAGACTCTTCGCCAGCGATCCAGGGCCTGCGGTGTAGACGGTCAGGGCATATGCGTTGGTAAACATGCAAGCAGATAACGCCATCATTAATGCGACTCCTTTTCCTACAGAAAGCACGGATTTCATGTTTAAGCTCCAGAGTATGTTGTAACTAAGTTGATGGATTCAACGAGACCAGCGGATAGGTGGACGATGCGGTCAGCTAACAGCTCAGCTTCCCGGCGATCGTGCGTAACATAAACGGCGGTGATACCGAGTTGACGCAGCAAACGCGACATCTCAATACACAAAGACTCACGGAGTTCACTGTCCAGATTGGACAGGGGTTCATCGAAAAGCAGCACGCGGGGTTCAGCAACGATGGCGCGCGCCAGCGCAACGCGCTGCTGCTGCCCACCGGACAGGCCAGAGGGTTTGCGCCCGGCAAACTCAAGCAGCCCGACGCGATCCAGCGCGCTGGCGACGCGGGTCTGGCGCTCGGCTTTTGCCACGTCGCGCATTTTTAACGGGAACGCGACGTTCTGTTCCACCGTCATATGCGGCCACAGCGCGTAATCCTGAAAAACCATGCCGATGTCGCGCGCTTCCGGCGGCAGTGACCAGTTCGCTTTCGCCACCAGCCGATCGTTAAAATGGATTTCGCCCTGCGCCGGGTGCGTTAACCCCGCCAGTAAACGAAGAAGTGTGCTTTTACCGCAGCCTGACGGGCCGAGGAGCGCCACGATGCTGCCAGCCTCAATGTGCAAATCGATGCGATCGAGAACCGTATGTGAGCCGAAGGCGTAGGAAACACCTTTAAGCTGGATGTCGGTGAATGCCGTCACTGATGACCTCCCGGAGCGGAAAGCCCAAATAACCCCGTGGCGAAAAATCGACGGGTGGCACTCACCTGTGGAAAACACAGGGGAGCAAACATATTGTTATCCTCTTTGGGACTTGATGGCTGGTGACTCTACGCAGGAATTGTGACGGTTCGATTAACGTTATGTTGCGGCTTGATTTATGCCCGCCATCAGACGTTTAATGGCTGAACATCTTTATAAGGAGTCATCATGAGCTATTTCCGCCCTGTTGCCCTGGAACACGCCAGCCGCCTGCTCAATCACGGGCCGACCATTATGATCACCAGTCGTGATGAACACATTGACCGTCGCAACGTGATGTCTGCCGCCTGGTCGATGCCGGTGGAATTCTCCCCGCCGCGCATTGCGATAGTGGTCGATAAAAGCACCTGGTCGCGCGAACTCATCGAGCGCAGCGGCATGTTCGGCATTGTGGTGCCCGGCGTGGCGGCGACCAACTGGACCTACGCGGTGGGTAGCGTCACCGGGCGTGATGAGGACAAGTTCAACTGCTACGGTATTCCGGTTATCGCCGGCCCGGTGCTCGGGTTACCGGTCATTGAAGAGAAATGCCTGGCGTGGCTGGAGTGTCGGTTATTACCCGCCACCGCCGCTGCGGAAAAATACGACACGCTGTTTGGTGAAGTGGTTGCCGCCGCCGCCGATGAGCGGGCATTTATTAATGGGCGCTGGCAGTTCGACGATGACAAACTTAATACGCTGCACCATTTGGGCGGGGGAACCTTTGTTTCCAGCGGGCAGCAATTGAGTGTGAAATAAAAAAGGCAGGCATCACGCCTGCCCTTTTGCGCCGCAGATACCGTTATAAACTGTAACCGGGTTTTTTAATCAGCGTGTTAAGCACAGGGCCAATCTCGCGGTCCCAAACCTGGGCTTTCCAGTCGTCTTGCTGCACCTGAGTGAGCGCGACGCTGACTGAACCCTCTTTACTGTTAAAATGACGAATAATCACCTCGGTGATGTCGTCCGCCAGAGCGGTTTTTTGTTCGTCAGTCAATTCACGTGGAAAACATTTGATATCAACGTGTGGCATGGCAGGCTCCTTTTTTGAATAAGTGGTAAACCTAACACACTCAACGCGGGTCAATTATCAAATGATGCCGTTATCACGCGTCCTGCCGTGAAATCTGAAGGTAAGTTTATGCCTGCACAGTTAGCAAGGCCTGAGCCGCGCCAGACGGGGCGCAACAGAGGGCGCGGTGCCACGATTCGCCCAACAATTCACTCTCCCTTTTGACCTGAGGTGACGCACGAGCGCTTTTTGATAGATGCCCCGCGAATCCCTGTCGTCTAATGTGCAAATTCATTTTCAGCACTTTATAAAGCCAAATAAATAACAAGGAAAAAAGGATGCATATTTTCTCAAGCTCATCAAAAAACACTCAGGTTGATTTCCACACGCTGCTTACAAACACCTGTCAAAAAAGCGAAAACAAAAGCAGAGTAAGCACGTCGCAACTGAATACTTTATTAAAGTCGATAAAAAATTCACCTGAGAATTTCAGTCTGCAAGACTTTAAGAAAACGCATACCAACATCACAAAACTGGTGGGTATTATCAACCAGCAGAACTCACATGCATTAACCCTGAAAGGCAATAAAATTAGCGAGCTTTACACACTTTCGCAGCAAAAACTCTCGCCAGAAGCCCGCTCAGAAAGGCAAACTAATCTGACCAAAAACTTAACCAACAAAATTACCCACGCCCTTGACACCATAGCGTCAAATATGGATAAGCTTGAACGAAACGTGAGTGCCGCGCAAATCGATATACGTAATACCGTCTATAGTCTTCCCACAAAAGAGTCGCAAATCAAAGCCACTTTTATAATTGAAAACCGGAATTATTCATTATTTGGTAAAGATACCGCCATCACTAACTCGCTCTTCCCGGCGCGATGGGAATCGGTGGAAAGAGAGTACGGTTATCGCCAGCAAAAATTTGACCATCCGTCAAAAGAGACGTGGGTTTCATTAAAAAGTCAGGGCGAAGCGCTCGATAAGGCCAACAAAATGGTCGCCCGCGCCCATTCATTTTTGCAAAGCCCTAATAACCTGGTATTTGACGCGCCTACCAGTACAGGGAAAATTGAACTGACGCCGCATCAGGTGGATCTTCTGCAATTCGCTAAAATGATTGCTAAATAATTTAATGCTGTCGACTGGCACGGGGTTTTGCATAGCCGTGCCAGTCGCGCCACACTAGGCCGACTCGCGCTCAATGAGGGTAAACCCTATATCCTGAATCGCGTCGTCCTGGGCAATCCCTTCGATACGGTTCGCCAGCATGGTGGCCGCCCGTAGCCCCATTTCCGCACGGTCGATGCTCACCGTGGTGATCGCCGGTCGGTTGCAGGCGGCGAAATCCAGATCGCCAAAGCCGATCACCGCCAGATCCTGCGGGACGCGAAGCCCCCGGCTTTCAGCTTCCATAATCGCCCCCTGCGCCAGCGTGTCGGAACTGCATACGATCACATCGTAATCGCCTTTATCCAGCAACTGAGCCAGTCCGTTACGGCCCAGCGCCAGGCGCGCCGGCAGCGGCACATCCACCTGCCCGGCAATGTCAACATTATTTAATGTTAGCGCCTCACAAAGACCGGCTTTACGCTGCCCGGCACGGCGATCTTCCGCCCAAATCAATCCCGGACGGTGGAAGCCTTTTTGCAGCAAAAATTGTCCAATGGCACGACCGACCTTCTCATGGGAGAACCCCACCAGCATATCCAGCGGCGTGGGCGTTTGATCCCAAATCTCCACCACCGGCACGCTGGCGTTAAGGATCACTTTTTTCAGTTCGGTGGCGTGATGGATCCCGGTCAACACAATGCCATCCGGGCGACGTGAAAGCAGTGTCGAGACCAGCTCCGCCTCCGTTTGCTGCGTGTAACCGGACAGGCACAGCAACATATGGTAGCCGCGCACCGCCAGCTCGTCGCTGAGTGACTGAATGGTATCGACAAACATGCTGTTATTGATTTGCGGCACCACCACCGCCACCAGTTTACTGCGTCGGGACGCCAGCCCGCCCGCCAGGGCATTCGGGATATAGCCCGTCGCTTTAACCGCGGCCAGCACTTTTTCCACTGTTTTAGGGCGCACCAGTTGCGGGGTATTAAGCGCGCGGCTGACGGTCATAGAGGAGAGTCCGGCGGCGCGGGCCACATCGTCTAATGTCGGCGCGCGCGGCGGTACAGGCCGGGTATTTTTTGGCGTTATCACGTGGCGTTAACCTGTTTCATCGTTGTTATGGCTCATTATTCCCTGTTCACCGATTTTAATCCAACCTTCGTACTTTCACTTTCGACTTGCGTCACTGATGTAAATCAGCCAGTTACGTTTAGCCTGTTTAATAAACTGTGATCGCGGGTACAAATTGGCGGCAAAAAGCTGGCGTCATAAACCGCACTGGCTTACAAATGTTAGCGCAAACATTATTCACTATACCGGAGTCTGTTATGACCTCAAGCGCGAACTCTGAAGCCGTTACCTACGCCAAAGCATCAGGTGCCAAAACCGCCGCTGAATCGGGCGATCGTATTGAATGGGTGAAACTCTCGCTGGCATTTCTGCCGCTGGCCACCCCGGTCAGTGATGCCAAGGTGCTTACCGGGCGACAAAAACCGCTGACCGAAGTAGCGATTATCGTCGCCGAAATCCGCAGCCGTGACGGTTTTGAAGGCGTCGGCTTTAGCTATTCCAAACGCGCCGGGGGTCAGGGCATTTATGCTCACGCCAAAGAAATTGCCGATAATCTGCTGGGTGAAGATCCGAACGATATCGACAAAATCTACAGCAAACTGCTGTGGGCGGGCGCATCTGTGGGGCGTAGCGGTATGGCGGTGCAGGCCATCTCCCCTATCGACATCGCCCTGTGGGATATGAAAGCCAAACGCGCTGGTCTGCCGCTGGCAAAACTGCTGGGGTCACACCGCGACTCTGTACAGTGCTACAACACCTCCGGCGGCTTCCTGCACACGCCGCTGGATCAGGTGCTGAAAAACGTGGTGATCTCCCGCGAAAACGGCATTGGCGGCATCAAACTGAAGGTCGGCCAGCCGAACACCGCAGAGGATATCCGCCGCTTAACCGCCGTGCGCGAAGCGCTGGGTGATGACTTCCCGCTGATGGTCGATGCGAACCAGCAATGGGATCGTGAGACCGCGATCCGCATGGGCCGCAAAATGGAAAAATTTAATCTGATCTGGATTGAAGAGCCGCTGGATGCCTACGATGTTGAAGGCCATGCACAGCTTGCGGCAGCGCTGGATACGCCGATCGCCACCGGTGAAATGCTCACCAGCTTCCGTGAACATGAGCAGTTGATCCTCGGCAACGCCAGCGACTTCGTACAGCCGGACGCGCCGCGCGTGGGGGGTATTTCGCCCTTCCTGAAGATTATGGATCTGGCCGCGAAGCATGGCCGCAAACTGGCACCGCACTTTGCGATGGAAGTTCACCTCCACCTTTCCGCCGCCTACCCGCTGGAGCCCTGGCTTGAGCACTTTGAGTGGCTGAACCCGCTGTTTAACGAACAGCTGGAACTGCGTGATGGCCGTATGTACGTCTCGGATCGCCACGGTTTGGGCTTTACGCTAAGCGAACAGGCACGCCGCTGGACGCAACAGACCTGTGAATTTGGTAAACGTCCGTAACCTTTTTCACGCTGCTCCGGGATCTGTACTCCGCCGGAGCAGCGTTTTTTTAGGCGTTAAGTAACACTTTGCCAATAATGTAGGTCGTCGCCTGTCCGCCAATCAGCACGCGATCCTTGCGCCATTCACAGCGTAACTCGCCGCCGCGCGCGGAAACCTGTCGCGCCTGCATTTTTGTTTTTGCCAGTTTTTCGCCCCAGTAGGGGATCAGCATACTGTGCGCGGAACCGGTCACCGGATCTTCCGGCACCGATTCCCCTGGGCAGAAGAAGCGGCTGACAAAATCGTCATGGTCACCGGGTGCCGTGACGCAGACCATTTTGCCCAGCGGGATCATCCCCGCTATATCCGCATTAATGGCCTCAACCTGCTGCTGATTGTCCAGCACCACCAGATAATCGCGCCCCACTCTAATGTCCACTGCGCGATCGATGCCCAGCGTCTGTAGCAGGAGTGCCGGCGGATTGTCCACCGCCTCGGTTTGCCACGCCGGGAAGTCGAGGGTGAGCCAGTCACCGCTTCGGGAGACGGTCAGCGGCCCGACAAATCGCGTGGAAAAATGGATGTCCGTGTGCGGATAGTCGAGATATTCAAAAATCACATGGGCGGCCGCCAGCGTCGCATGTCCGCACAGATTAATTTCGTACTGGGTGGTGAACCAGCGCAGTTCAAATCCCTCGTCGGTGCGCACAAAAAATGCCGTTTCCGACTGGTTATGCTGCTGCGCCATCTTGAGCAGGATGTCATCTGGCAACCACTGCACGAGCGGACAGACCGCCGCGGCATTGCCGCCAAAGGTGCGATCGCTGAACGCATCAACCATGTAAAAATCAATTTCCTGCATAGCCTGCTCCTGTTGACGAATAACTCAGCCGTTTTTTAGCAAAACGGTGCCGGTAAGATAGGTAGTTGCCTGACCGCTCATCAGCACGCGATCGCCCTGCAAAACGCAGCGCACATCGCCGCCACGCGCGGAAACCTGCCGCGCGAGCAGCGTCGTTTTGCCGAGTTTTTCAGCCCAATAAGGGATCAGCATGGTGTGTGCCGATCCGGTGACCGGATCTTCCCAGACCGCCTCGCCTGGGGAAAAGAAGCGGCTGACAAAATCATAGTCGCCTTCCCCTTTGGCGGTTACGCTGACTTTATGTTCCATTGGCGTCATGCGACTGATGTCCGGCGTCAATGCTTCGACCTGCGCGCGGCTTTCCAGCTCAATGACCCACGCACGGCCTTTTCGCGCGGCCACATAGCGGGTGATCCCCAACGCGCTGAGCATTGCCGCAGGCGGGGTCTGCTCCTCAGTGACCCCAACCGGGAAATTCAGGGTCAGCCATTCGCCCTGCCGCGTAACCGTCAATTCACCGGAGGCGGTATCAAACACCAGCGTGTCGCCGGGTTCATCCAGATGATTAAAGATAACCTGTGCGCTGGCGAGCGTCGCATGTCCACAGAGATTGACCTCGTTACGCGTGGTGAACCAGCGCAGTGCAAATCGATGACCGTTGCGCACAAAAAATGCCGTTTCCGACTGGTTATGCTGCTGCGCCATCCTGAGCAGGGTCTCATCGGGCAACCACTGCACGAGCGGACAGACCGCCGCAGCATTGCCGCCAAAGGTGCGATCGCTGAACGCGTCAACAATGTAAAAATCAATTTCCTGCATTTGCGGCTCCGGTATAAGAACTGGACAATTATCCTGCCATAATGCACCTTTTTGTGCATTATTTTCAGTAAAAACAATCTGTTCACCGCAAGATAAGCTCAGTGCAAAATTGAGACCTAAATCACAAAACGACTGTATTTTCGCCAGTAAAAGTTTTAAGATCGCCTGTCTCACCCCATCACTACACAACTCAGACAACTTTATGACAACGAGCACTGTTTCACGCAAAGTCGCGTGGCTACGAGTGGTTACGCTTGCCATCGCGGCCTTTATCTTCAATACCACGGAGTTTGTTCCCGTGGGGCTGCTCTCTGATATCGCGCAGAGCTTTGGTATGGAAACCGCGGAAGTGGGCATCATGCTCACCATTTATGCCTGGGTGGTGGCGCTGCTTTCGCTGCCGTTCATGCTGCTGACCAGCAACGTTGAGCGGCGTAAACTTTTGATTGCGTTGTTTGTTCTTTTCATCGGCAGCCACGTGCTCTCGTTCCTGTCGTGGAACTTTACCGTGCTGGTGATAAGCCGGATCGGCATCGCCTTTGCCCACGCGATTTTCTGGTCGATAACCGCCTCTCTCGCCATCCGCCTCGCCCCGGCCGGGAAACGCGCACAGGCGCTGAGCCTGCTGGCAACCGGCACGGCGCTGGCGATGGTGCTCGGTCTGCCGATTGGCCGCATAGTTGGGCAATATTTCGGCTGGCGCACCACCTTCTTTATTATCGGCCTCGGCGCGCTGATTACCCTGCTGTGCCTGGTTAAGCTGCTGCCGAAATTACCCAGCGAGCACTCCGGTTCACTGAAAAGCCTGCCGGTGCTGTTCCGCCGTCCGGCGCTGATGAGCATTTATGTGCTGACGGTTGTCGTGGTCACCGCGCATTACACCGCTTACAGCTACATTGAGCCGTTTGTGCAGAACGTGGCGGGCTTTAGCGCGAACTTTGCCACCCTGCTTCTGCTGGTGTTAGGTGCGGCGGGCATTATCGGCAGCGTGCTGTTTGGCCGGCTCGGCAATGCCCACGCCTCTACGCTGGTGAGCGGTGCGATCGGCCTGCTTACCCTGTGCCTGGTCCTGCTGATGCCCGCGGCTGGCGATGAAATGAACATGGTGGTGCTGAGCATATTCTGGGGTATCGCGATCATGATTATTGGCCTTGGCATGCAGGTGAAGGTGCTGTCGCTGGCACCGGATGCCACCGACGTGGCCATGTCGCTCTTCTCCGGTATCTTCAACATTGGTATTGGTGCGGGTGCGCTGGTGGGGAATCAGGTGAGTCTGCACTGGTCGATGAGCACCTTAGGTTACGTGGGTGCGGTGCCTGCGCTGGCAGCGCTGGTGTGGTCGGTGATCATTTTCCGCCGCTGGCCGACGGCGCTCGAAGAACAGCCCTCCTCTTAAACGGCAACAACGTGCCCCTCTGCATCGGCTGAGGGGCACTTTTCAGTTCAGCTCGCCGGATAGGTGGCGATAATTTCCAGAATGCCGTTGATAATAAACTGCACCCCCATACACACCAGCAAAAAACCCATCAGCCTCGAAATGGCTTCAATGCCGCCTTTACCGACCCAGCGCATGATCGCCCCGGAACTGCGCAGGCTGCCCCACAGGATCAGCGACACCAGCGCAAAAATAAGCGGCGGCGCAATCAACAGCACCCAGCCAGGAAACTGGCTGCTTTCACGAATTGTCGAGGCGGAGCTGATGATCATCGCGATGGTTCCCGGTCCGGCGGTGCTGGGCATTGCGAGGGGAACAAACGCGATATTCGTCGTCGGTTCGTCTTCCAGCTCTTCAGACTTGGTTTTCACCTCCGGGGCTTCGTGCGGCTTCTGCGGCGGGAAGAGCATGCGGAAACCGATAAACGCGACGATCAGCCCACCCGCGATGCGCAGACCCGGAATGGAAATCCCGAAGGTGTTCATCACCAGCTGACCGGCGTAGTACGCCACCATCATAATGGCGAAAACGTAGATCGACGCCATCCGCGACTGGGCGTTTCGCTGCGTCGCGTTCATGTTCCCTGCAAGGCCTAAAAACAGCGCGACGGTGGTTAACGGGTTTGCCAGCGGCAGCAGTACAACCAGCCCCAATCCTATCGCTTTTAATAAGTCCAGCATGATGATTCCACTCCTGTGACGAGATACCGATCCGGCAAGTATATCTGCAAAGTTCCGCAAGAGGCAGGATTTATCCCTAAGGCAAACGGGATAAACAACCGTAAACACTAGGGTTATTGCTGTACCGAAAGTGGGACATGAAACGTTTTAGCAAATTGTGGCATAAGCTAATTCATTCAGTTGACTTATACTTGCCCCGGCAATAATATCTGCCGTGACTAATCTACTTGCCAGGGCAACCATTGTGAAAAGCACAAGTGACTTGTTTAACGAAATCATCCCACTTGGCCGTCTTATCCATATGGTTAACCAGAAAAAAGATCGCCTGCTCAACGATTACCTTTCGCCGCTGGATATCACCGCGACGCAATTTAAAGTGCTTTGCTCAATCCGCTGTGCGGGCTGCATCACGCCTGTGGAGCTGAGAAAAGTGCTTTCTGTCGATCTGGGCGCCCTGACACGCATGCTGGACCGACTGGTATGCAAAGACTGGATCGAACGCCAACCCAATCCGAATGACAAGCGCGGCGTACTGATCAAGTTGACCACCAATGGCGCGGCGCTCTGTGAGCGTGGCCATCAGCTAGTAGGACAAGACCTGCACCAGGAACTAACAAAAAACTTAACGGCAGATGAAGTGGCATCTCTTGAGTATTTACTCAAAAAAGTGCTGCCGTAAACAGAAAGAGGTATGACGATGTCCAGACGCAATAATGACGCCATCACTATTCATAGCATTTTGGACTGGATTGAAGAGAACCTGGAATCACCGCTGTCGCTGGAAAAGGTCTCCGAGCGCTCAGGTTACTCTAAATGGCACCTGCAACGGATGTTCAAAAAAGAAACCGGTCATTCATTAGGCCAGTACATCCGCAGTCGCAAACTGACCGAGATCGCGCAGAAGCTCAAGCAGAGCAACGAGCCGATCCTGTATCTGGCTGAGCGCTATGGATTTGAATCTCAGCAGACCTTAACCCGCACGTTCAAGAACTATTTTGACGTGCCGCCGCACAAATACCGTATCACCAACATGCACGGTGAGCCGCGCTATTTGCTGCCTCTGAACCACTGCGCCTGAAGCCTGCGCGCAGTGACTCAACACCTTTTTTAGTATCAGTAATCGCCTGTTTTAGACGTATCGAGGACATCATGAAACTTATCGCCTCCGCCGCCCTCACCCTGTTGGTGCTGGTCTCCGGCCAGAGCTATGCGGAGCAATCCGGTCATCCCGCTTCACAGAACAACCGTGACGCAATGATCATGCCGTCGGCCCACGACCAGTCGCCTTTCGACTTTAACCATATGGGCTCCGGCAGTGACAAATCCGACGAATTAGGCGTGCCTTATTACAATCAGCACGGCTAATTTATCTTTTGCCCCGTCGTGAACGGGGCTTTTTTTTACTTCACCGCCACCGCCCGTCGCATCCGCAGCCCGAAAACGTTAATGTACAGCCCGCCCATGATCATCACCGCGCCCAGCAGCTGTAGCATCGTCAGCGTTTCCCCCAGCAGCAGTGCCGCACTGCCCATGCCCACCACCGGTACCAGTAGCGACAGCGGCGCAACGCGCCAGGTTTCATAGCGCCCAAGCAGCGTGCCCCAGATGCCATAGCCCACAATGGTGGCGACAAACGCCAGATAGACCAGCGACAGTACCGTCACGATATCGATATTGACCAGGCTTTGCAGCATCACGGCGGGACCGTCGAAAATCAGCGAGGCCACCATAAACGGCACAATGGGGATTAACGCGCTCCACACCACCAGCGACATCACCGCAGGCCGCGTCGCCAGCTGCATGATTTTTTTATTGAAAATGTTACCGCAGGCCCAGCTAAAGGCCGCCGCCAGCGTCAGTAAAAAGCCGAGCAGCGCCACGTGCTGACCGTTCAGGCTGGCTTCAGCCAGTACCAGCACGCCAAATACCGCCAGCGTGATACCGATCAGTTGCTTCGCCTGTAAGCGTTCGCCAAACACACACGCGCCGAGGATGATGGTGAAAAACGCCTGCGCCTGAAGCACCAGCGACGCCAGTCCGGCGGGCATACCAAAATTGATTGCGCAGAACAGAAAAGCAAACTGGCCGAAGCTGATGGTCAGACCATAGCCCAGCAGCAAACGCAGCGGCACTTTGGGTCGCGCAACCACCAGCATCGCGGGAAAGGCGACCAGCACGAAACGTAACCCTGCCAGCATCAGCGGTGGCATATTGTGCAGCCCTAATTTAATGACCACAAAATTCAGTCCCCACACCACGACAACCAGCATCGCTAATAGCCCATCTTTCCGCGTCATTTCAGCCTCAAAGATTAAATTTTTGTAAACAAGTTACGTTAACGTAAAAAAATGAATAGAGACAGATCATTAATTTCGGTAGGTCAGTTTTGGTCGTTTACCCCCTGTTACGCTCTATACAGGCCTCTTTATGCATGTTATTGCTTTTAAACATCACAAAAAAATATAACAACAGGCACTGTCGGGCAGAAAATGATCACTACACAACAACGTTCCATCATCGCACTCTTAGCGTCGTCGTTACTGTTAACCATCGGCCGGGGAGCCACGCTGCCCTTCATGACCATCTACCTCAATCGCCAGTACAACATGGCGGTTGACGAGGTAGGCTATGCCATGACGCTCGCGCTCACCGTCGGCGTGGTATTCAGCCTGGTGTTTGGTATGCTCGCCGATAAGTTTGATAAAAAGCGCTACATGCTCATCGCCATCAGCGTGTTCATTGTCAGCTTTGGCGCGATCCCGCTCAGCCATACCGCATGGCTGGTGGTGGTCCTCTTTTCCCTGATCAACTGCGCCTACTCGGTGTTCTCAACGGTGCTGAAAGCCTATTTTTCCGATACGCTGACGCCCGCCACAAAAGCGAAAATTTTTTCGCTGAACTACACCTTTTTGAACATCGGCTGGACGGTGGGGCCACCGCTCGGCACGCTGCTGGTGATGCAAAGCATCAATCTGCCATTCTGGCTGGCGGCCGTGTGCGCGGCGTTCCCGCTGGTGTTTATTCAGCGCTATGTTCAGCGCGTGTCATCCCGCGTGCAGAATGATGTGGCCATTGCCTGGTCGCCGTCGGTGCTGCTGCGCGACCGCGCGCTTTGCTGGTTTACGCTGTCCGGTTTTCTGGCGTCGTTCGTCGGCGGTTCGTTTGCGTCCTGTATTTCACAGTACGTAATGACCGTAGCGAATAATGACTTTGCCGAGCACGTGGTGGCGGTGATTTTGTCGGTTAACGCCGCCGTGGTGGTGAGCCTGCAATACGCCGTTGGCCGCCGACTGTGCGCGAAAAACATTCGACCACTGATGGCGCTCGGCACGCTCTGTTTTGTGGTGGGTCTGGTGGGCTTTATGCTGTCAGGCAATAACCTGTGGGTGTGGGGCATCTCTTCGGCTGTGTTTACCGTTGGGGAGATCATCTACGCACCGGGGGAATACATGCTGATCGATAACATTGCGCCGCCGGGCATGAAAGCGAGCTATTTCTCGGCGCAGGCGCTTGGATGGCTGGGCGCGGCGATGAACCCGCTGGCGACCGGTATTATTCTCACCACGTTGCCGGGCTGGTCGCTGTTTGTCATTTTGATGGTTACTATTGTGCTGGCCTGGCTGATGATGGTACAGGGCATGCGGGTAAAACCCTGGAACAGCGCAGCGGGAAGCGTGACAGCGTAACGTTTAGCGAGGGATGCCCGGCACGCTCAGCCGCCGGGCACATCGCTTTACCACACCTGCTGCGCAATTGACGTCACCAGACGCACTTTGTCCCACTGCTGGGCCTCGGTCAGCGCGTTACCCTCTTCCGTGGAGGCAAAACCGCACTGCGGGCTAAGGCAAATCTGGTTGATGTCGACATATTTCGCCGCTTCCCGTAGACGCGACTTGATGCCTTCCGGGTTTTCCAGCTCACCGTTTTTCGTCGTCACCAGCCCCAGAACCACCTGCTGTTTGCCCGGACGCACAAAGCGCAGCGGGGCAAAATCGCCCGAGCGGTCGTTATCATACTCCAGGAAAAACGCATCGACGTTAACCGTCCCGAACAGCACTTCTGCCACCGGCTCGTACCCGCCTTCGGAGATCCACGTCGAGCGGAAGTTACCGCGACACACATGCAGGCCGATGGTCAGATCGTCCGGCTTGCCCTCCAGCGCTTTGTTCAGCACGCGGGCATAAATGCGCGCCAGTTCGTCCGGATCGTCGCCCCGCGCCACAATCTGGCGGCGCTGATCGTCTGAGCACAGATAGGCCCACACGGTGTCGTCCAGTTGCAGGTAGCGACAGCCCGCGTCGTAAAACGCGCGGATGGCGTCACGCCAGGTGATGGCCAGATCGTCAAAATAGGCGTCAAGCTCCGGGTAAACCGTCGCATCAATGTCTTTGCGTCCGCCACGAAAATGCAGCACGCTCGGGCTGGGAATGGTCATCTTCGGCTGTGCGCTGCCGCTGATGCTTTGCAGGTAGCGGAAGTCTTCCAGCATCGGGTGAGTCCCGAAACCCAGTTTGCCGGTGACGCGCACGCCGTGGGCTTTGGTCTGCACACCGTTAAACTGAATGCCTTTATCTGAGTCGTAGCGCTCCACGCCTTGCAGCCCATCGAAAAAGTCGAAGTGCCACCAGGCCCGGCGAAACTCGCCGTCAGTCACCACGTGCAGGCCGCAGGCGCACTGCTGCTCAACCACCTGACGAATCGCGTCGTTTTCAATGGCGCGCAACTGCTGCGCGTTGATGTCGCCGCGGGCAAACTGGACACGGGCGTGTTTGATGGCATCCGGGCGTAAGAAACTGCCGACGACGTCGGCGCGGAACGGGGCGTGTTGCTGTGGCATGGTGATCTCCTTGTCGCCAGGCGAAATCGTTGCCTGACGTGATAGTTCATTATTCGAATATTAGCCTTCTGGACGGCTAAATGTCCAGAAAAGATGTCACGCCCCACGTTTATTGGCAAACGAGAAAAATTCACCGCACATGAAAAAAATTCAGGATCAGCACATCCAATGGCGGTGCGGCAAGACGATCACGCGTCGGTAAGCGCCTCTGCCGCAAATTCATAGCCTTCATCCGCCCAGCCGGTAATGCCGCCGAGCATGATTTTCACCGGACGTCCAAGCTGCGCGAGCTTCAGGGCTGCGCGGTCCGCGCCGTTACAGTGTGGCCCGGCGCAGTAAACCACAAACAGCGTGCTGGCGGGCCACGCCTGCAAACTCTCTTGCGTCATCTTCGCGTGTGGAAAATGGAGTGCGCCCGGCACGTGACGGCGGGAAAAGGCCGCTTCGCTGCCGACGACGTGCAATAAAACGAAATCCTGCTCGCGATGCGCCATCGCGTGGTGCACATCGGCGCAGTCCGTTTCCACGCTCAAACGGCGCAGAAAATGACGAACGGCTTCTTCAGGTGCGGCGGCCGGGAATTGTGTAACGCTGCTCATGGTGCTTCCTCCGTGTTTATGTTAACAATAATCTAACGCGAAATTGACCGCCTCACCGCCCGTCGGACTGCCAGAAAACGCCAGGATAATGACAATGTTTCCTCCTTCATCCCTCCCGCCCCTCGTCGTCGTGCTTGCCTACGATGGTTTATGCACCTTTGAGTTTGGCGTGGCCGTTGAAATCTTTGGCCTGCCGCGCCCGGAGCTGGGCGACAACTGGTACCGGTTTGCCGTGGCGGCCGTGGAGGATGGTGAACTCCGCGCTACCGGCGGCATTCGCGTGGTCGCGGACGGCGGGCTGTCCCTGCTGGCGCAGGCTGACACCATTGTGATCCCCGGCTGGCGCGGGGTGGATGCGCCGGTGCCGGAACATTTATGCACGGCGTTACAGTCAGCGCACGCGCGCGGCTGCCGGGTGATGTCGATCTGTTCTGGCGTGTTTGTGCTGGCCGCCGCCGGGTTGCTCAACGGGCGCAAGGCCACCACGCACTGGCGCTATACGCCGCTTCTGCGCGAACGTTTCCCTGCGGTGGACGTGCTTGACGATGCGCTCTATTACGATGAGGGGCGGATTTTAAGTTCAGCGGGCAGTGCGGCGGGGATCGATCTTTGCCTGCATGTGGTCCGGCAGGATTACGGCACGGAAGTGGCAAACTCGGTTGCCCGGCGGTTAGTGGTGCAGCCACATCGCGACGGCGGGCAGACGCAACAGGTATCGCGCCCGGTCGCCCGTTCGCGCGAAGCGAAACAGCTTGGGCAGCTGTTTGAGTTTCTCCACCACCAGCTTAACCTGAATCACACGGTGGCGTCGCTTGCCAGCAAAGCGGGCATGAGTCCAAGAACGTTTCTACGGCGTTTTGCAGAGGCCACCAGCACCACGCCCGCGCGCTGGATCCTTAATGAGCGCCTGCTGCGCGCTCAGGAGTGTCTGGCGAACTCTACGCTGAGCATTGATGAGATTGCGGGGCAAACCGGGTTTGGCTCAGCGGCGTCGTTGCGCCACCATTTTCGGACGCATTTTTTGCTCTCACCTGGCCAGTACCGTAAAAAAGAGTCCCGTAAAGAGAAGTCCCGCAAAAAAGTCTCTGCGCAGAAGGCATAAAAAAACCGCCAGATAAACTGGCGGCAAATGCTTGCATGGATAGATTCATTTTTGCTCTATACGCGACGCCGGACTGTGAATGCCGGGGTCACGGATCAATAACCACACTATCAGTACCAACCTCAATGAAGCTTAAACGGCGCTGCTTTACAGCACAGCCGTCGCCCGCTTTACAACATCACGCACATAATGCCTATTTTTTGAGCGTCTCTGTTCTATACTCAATTCCCGAGGCTGCGTACAAAACTGACCAACCGAGGAAGCAACGTGATGACTATTGTTAAAGCGAAAAGCATTCAACAGGCTTATGAATTGCTCAACTCTGGCCGCCATCAGGCCATTGAACTGGACTTCGAAATCGATTCAGACGCCTTTTTCTCCCTCTCCGATGAGTTTGGCGACCGGGGTGCCAAAATCAGTAAGCATGACGACCATTTTGTCGTGAAGTTGAAAAAAATAGACATCCCGGCAACGTGACGCTGACGCGCTACGATGAAGGACTCTCGTCGCGAGCAACGCGACTGTACCCCCTCCTGCCAAAAAGAATTGCGTGTTAAGGACGATATATCCTTTAGCGTCAAAATTTTATGTTAGCGTCACCTCTCCATCTCATTGGCAGGAGGGTGTATCTACAACCTCAAATTTTTATGTCCTGTCTGTAAAGGAACGACCTTTTTCTTCACCCGCTTTAATTCATTGACTCCCCAGCCTCACGGCGCGGTTTGCGCAACCTGCGGAACGCGGTTAACAGTGAGTTCCTGCATTCCTAAAAGACGCAAAACGCGCAGAATGGCCAGCTAATGAAAACGATAAAAAAGCCCCTGCTTTAATGCAAGGGCTTGCTTTTTTCTACGTGATAGATCCATCTCGTGTTAATTTGCCGTATGATCCCCGCAAATATATTTTTCCTTCCGGCAAACGTGGGGAAAATAGCGTTAAAACGAATTAATCACGTCAGGCAAAGGATGGTCCGTGAAATTTATCGCCATTATATTACTGCTCTGTCTGGTCGCATGGTACGTGCTGTGTGAGCTGTGGTGCTGGCAACCCCATTAAGAATGAGCCAGGTCTCTTATAATTCATGCCAAAATAATAACCGGACGCCGCGCCCGGTTATTCATCGCGGTGCGTTATTCGCGTAACCCCCGATTTTTTAGCATCGGTTCGATCAGCGGGTCCTGCCCGCGCCAGTGCTGATAAAGCGCTTTAAGATCGGTGCTGTTGCCGCGTGAGAGAATAGCCTCGCGAAAACGTCTGCCGTTCTCAATGCGTAATCCGCCCTGCTCAACAAACCACTGATAGCCGTCGTCTGCCAGCATCTGCGTCCATAAATAGGCGTAATAGCCTGCGGCATAACCGCCACCAAAAATGTGGGCGAAATAGCTACTGCGATAGCGCGGCGGAACGGCACTTAAATCTAGCTGCTCCTGGCGAATGGCTTCCTCTTCAAACGCATCGACATCAGCGACGGCGGCGTCCGGTTTCAGGCTGTGCCAGTTCATGTCGAGCAGTGCGGCACTGAGCAGCTCGGTCATGTCGTAGCCTTTATTAAACAGGGTGGCGCTGAACATTTTTTCGCGCAGCGCGTCCGGCATCGGTTCATGGGTCTGATAATGCCGGGCATAGCGGGTAAACACCTCAGGGTGACTGGCCCAGTGTTCGTTAATTTGCGAGGGGAACTCAACAAAATCGCGCGGGGTATTGGTGCCAGAGAGCGTGGCGTACCGCTGGCGGGCAAACAGACCATGCAACGTATGACCAAATTCGTGGAACAGCGTGACAACGTCATCCCAGGAAATAAGCGCTGGCTGCCCCGCCGTGGGTTTCGCATAATTGCAGACGTTGTAGATCACCGGGCGCGTTGCAGACAGCGTGGATTGCTCCACAAAGTTCCCCATCCAGGCTCCCCCGCTTTTTGAATCACGGGCAAAGAAATCGCCGTAAAACAGCGCCAGCCCGCTGCCGTCTTCATCAAATATCTCCCAGACCCGCACGTCCTGGTGATAGACCGGAATATCGAAGCGCTCAACGAAGCGTAAACCAAACAGCTGGCTGGCGCACCAGAATACACCTTCGGTTAATACCGTATTCAGGGCGAAATAAGGCTTTATCTGGCCCTCATCAATGGCATATTTTTCCCGGCGGACCTGGTCTGCATAAAACGCCCAGTCCCACGCCCGGGCTTTAAATCCGCCCTGCTGCTCATCAATGACCTGCTGAATATCGCTTAACTCACGCAGCGCGCGTTCACGTGCGGCGGGCACGATGTCGCGCATAAAACGCAGCGCAGCCTCGGGGGTTCGCGCCATCTGATCGGCAATTTTCCATGCCGCGTAATTATCAAAACCCAACAGCGCTGCCTGCTGCGCGCGAATTTGCGTCAGGCGAAGGATGATAGCGCGGGTATCGTGTTCATCGCCGCGCTCAGTTCGCAGCCAGCCCGCGTTGAACAGGTTTTCACGCGTGCTGCGATCGCGAAGCGCGGCAAGCGCAGGCTGCTGCGTGGTATTGAGCAGCGGAATTAACCAGCGATCGCGCAGTCCTTTTTCCTGCGCAGCCTCGCGGCACTGGGCGATATTTTCATCGCTCAGCCCGTCCAGTTGCTGGACGTCATCAAGCACCAGCCCGGCGGCTTTTCCGGCGGCGAGCAGACGCTGGTTAAACTGGCTGGTAAGGCCTGCGGCCTCGGTATTCAGGGCTTTCAGCGTAGTTTTATCCGCCTGGGGTAGCGTGGCCCCGGCGAGGAGAAAACGCTGGTGAATAACCTCAACCAGCCGCTGCGACTCGTCGTCCAGATCCGCCGTTTCGCGCGTTTGCCAGACGGCGTCAATGCGCGCAAACAGCGCATCGTTGAGGTAAATATCGTTCGCCAGATCGGCCAGCTCAGCCGAGAAGGCTTCATCCAGCGCTTGCAGGTCGTCGTTAGTGTGCGCCGAGGTCATGGCAAAAAAGATGCTGGTCACGCGGGTAAGCAGCGCGCCGCTTTGCTCTAACGTCAGAATTGTATTGGCAAAGGTCGGCGCGTCGGTGCAGGTGGCAATGGCGCTTATTTCTGCTCGCTTTTGCTGCATGCCTTTATCAAAGGCTGGTCGATAGTGGCTGTCCTGCAACGCGTCGAAGCGAGGTGCCTGATACGGCAGCGTGCTCTGTTCAAAAAGCGGATTGGTGGCCGTCATGTTTCACTCCTGAATACGGTTAACGCTTTACAGTAGGCATACGGGCGCGCAGACGCAATGCTTTCTCCGCTGACAAATCCGCACCCCGCCGCCGGGATTTTTTTGCCACACTATAAGCTCGTCCGGTTTGCATTGCCCCGCTGCGGCAACGCATACTATGCTAAGACACTACAAAAAGCGTTAAGGAACAGCGAGATGATTATACTAGTAACCGGAGCAACGGCGGGTTTTGGCGAAGGCATTACGCGTCGCTTCGTGGAAAACGGCCATAAAGTGATCGCCACAGGCCGTCGTCAGGAACGTTTACAGGCGCTGAAAGAGGAGTTGGGTGACAGCGTGCTGACCCTGCAATTAGATGTGCGTAACCGTGCGGCTATTGAAGAAGCGCTGGCGGGCTTACCCGCCGAATGGCGTGACATTGATGTGCTGGTTAACAATGCGGGCCTGGCGCTGGGCATGGAGCCTGCGCATAAAGCCAGCGTTGAAGACTGGGAAACGATGATCGACACCAATAACAAAGGCCTGGTGTACATGACCCGCGCCGTTCTGCCGGGCATGGTTGAACGTAATCGCGGGCATATCATCAACATCGGCTCTACCGCCGGTAGCTGGCCCTATGCGGGCGGTAACGTCTACGGTGCCACTAAAGCCTTTGTTCAGCAGTTCAGTCTGAATCTGCGCACGGATCTGCACGGTACCGCGCTGCGCGTGACCAATGTCGAGCCGGGACTGGTGGGCGGCACGGAATTCTCTAACGTGCGCTTTAAAGGCGACGATAACAAAGCGGGCAAAACCTACGAAAATACTCAGGCACTGACCCCGGAAGATGTCACCGAAGCGGTGTGGTGGGTGGCAACATTGCCTAAACACGTCAACATCAACACCCTTGAAATGATGCCCGTCAGTCAGACCTGGGCCGGTTTAAGCGTTCATCGCGGCTGATTTTTCCCTCCCGGTCTGCGGGCCGGGTATGGGCGGGTGTGCAAATAGATGGTATGGTAGACGCGTTAACCGTCTAAAAAGTAAGAATGAATGGCCATCGAAACGCAGTTAAACCCAACGCAGCCCGTCAATCAGCAAATTTACCGCATTCTTCGCCGGGATATTGTGCATTGTCTGATCCCACCGGGCACGCCGCTCTCGGAAAAAGAGGTGTCGGTACGTTTCGATGTGTCTCGTCAACCGGTGCGCGAAGCCTTTATTAAACTCGCTGAAAACGGACTGATTCAAATTCGTCCGCAGCGCGGTAGCTACGTTAATAAAATCTCGATGCTGCAAGTGCGTAACGGCTGTTTTGTGCGCCAGGCCATTGAGTGCGCCGTCGCCCGCCGTGCGGCCACCATGATTAACGACAGCCAGACCTATCAGCTTGAGCAAAACCTGCATCAGCAGCGCATTGCCATCGACCGCAAACAGCTTAACGATTTTTTTCAGCTTGATGACGAGTTTCACCAGAAGCTGGCAACGATTGCCGATTGCCAGCTGGCGTGGGATACCATTGAGAACATCAAAGCGACCATTGACCGCGTGCGCTATATGAGCCTGGATCACGTCTCCCCGCCGGAAAAACTGCTGCGCCAGCATCAGGATATTTTTAGCGCGCTGGAAAAACGCGATGCCGCCGCCGTGGACGAAGCCATGACGCTGCATTTACAGGAGATCGGGGAGTCGGTGTTGCTGATCCGTCAGGAAAATCGCGACTGGTTCACTGAAGAATAAGCCCGCGATTGACCTTATCGAACAAAAAAGCCAGATGAAAATCATCTGGCTTTTTATCGTCACGAAAACGGGTGTCTGTTTACAATTGTGCCGCGTAAGCCGCCACGGTGGCTTTCGCACCCAGCTGTTGCAGTGACGCGTAGGCACGATTAACCTGCGCCACGAACACCGCGTCTTTCGGCAATTCATTACCGAAAATGGCTTCAATGCCCAGCAGCGCTTTCACGCGCGCTTCGCCGTCTGCGCTGGCGCTGACCGCCTGTTGAAGGGTCGCCAGCAGCGGATCGCACACGTCAATCACCTGCCCCTGATCGTCTATGGCACCCACGTAACGCATCCAGCCCGCCACGCCCAGCGCCAGCAGCGTGAAGTCGCTCTGATGCACTAAATGCCAGCGTACGGAATCCAGCATACGCTGAGGCAATTTCTGGCTGCCGTCCATGGCGATCTGCCAGGTCCGGTGACGCAGCGCGGTGTTGCTGTAGCGCGCGATGAGCATCTCCGCATAGCGCGCGAGATCAACGCCCTGCACTTTCAGCGTCGGTGCCTGTTCTTGTAACATCAATGCCAGCGCGGCACGACGGTAGTTCTCGTCTTCCATGCATTCGTTAATGTGCTGATAACCGGCCAGATAACCGAGGTAGGCCAGGAAGGAGTGGCTGCCGTTAAGCATGCGCAGTTTCATCTCTTCAAACGGCACAACATCGCTCACCATTTCTGCACCGGCTTTTTCCCACGCCGGACGGCCTGCCACAAAGTTATCTTCCACCACCCACTGGCGGAACGGCTCACAGGCGACACCAGCCGGATCGCGCACGCCGGTCAGCTGTTCGATTTTATCGAGCGTCTCAGCGGTTACCGCCGGAACGATGCGGTCAACCATGGTGGACGGGAAGGTCACGTTGGCGTCAATCCAGTCCGCAAGCCCCGCGTCTACCGCACGCGCATAGGCGCTCACCACATTACGCATCACATGGCCGTTTTCCGGCATGTTGTCACAGGACATGACGGTAAAGGCTGGCAGCCCTGCTGCTTTGCGGCGCGCCAGTGCTTCAACAATGACCCCTGGTGCGGATTTTGGCTGATGCGGGTTTTGCAAATCAGCGACGATAAACGGATGATCGAGCATCAACTGCCCGGTCGCCGGAGAGTGGCAATAGCCTTTTTCCGTGATGGTTAACGACACAATCGCCACCTGCGGTTCGCACATGGCCGCCAGCACCGTTTCAAGGCCATCCACCTGCGCGTGCAGGGCGCGTTTTACCACGCCCACCACGCGGGAGGTCCACGCATCGGCGGACATTTCTGCCACGGTGTAAAGTCTGTCCTGCGCGTTGAGATCGGCGATTTGCTGCTCGCCACCGATCAGGTTAACTTCGCAATAACCCCAGTCACTGTTGTGCTCTGCGGCAAGAATATCGGTGTAAACAGCCTGATGCGCGCGATGAAACGCGCCAAACCCCAAATGCACGATCTTCGCGGCCAGCGCGTTGCGATCGTATGACGGTAGTGTCGCTTTCGCCGTTAATAACCTGTTTTCCATGGAGGAGACTCTTCTTGTTAAGTGAAACAGTGGTTCAATAGATTACGGATGCCAGTGATCTGTACTATGACTTAAAACAGGGTTTGCTGACTACACCGACTAGAATGGTAACCAAATGTTTCATTAGTCGCTGTAGCGCACAGACGCACCCGTCACGCCGATCCGGGATTGCTTCTCGGCGGCGTCTTCACGAAGACTCAGATCGCGGTCGCGCACCTCGGGCATCAAGATTGCCGACGTCAGGCCAATCACCGAATAGACCATCAGCATGACGACAATCGGCCACCATGATCCGGTCATGTTGCAGAAGATCCCCGCCAGTAGCGGGCCAAAACCGACGGCCACCAGCCCCCCCGCCTCTTTTGAAATAGCCATGCGTGTGAAGCGATTACGTGAGCCGAACATCTCAGCCATGGTGATGTTTTCCAGCGCGAACAGCCCCAGCACCGCAAAATTATGAATGACAATGATCGACGCCATAATGACGCCAGGCGAATACGTGTTATCAACGATGACCGAAATCATCGGATACGCGAGGATAATCGCCGAAATATTGAGGATGATATAGGGCACGCGCCGCCCTATTTTGTCAGACAGCCAGCCGAGGAACGGAATGGTAATAAAGCCGAGAATCGAACTGATCATCAGCGCATCGGTAGGAATGCTTTTATTGAAAAGCAGCGTTTGCACAAGATAGCCCGCCAGGAACGTCTGAATTAACCCCGAGTTACCGGCCTGGCCGAAACGCAGCCCCGTAGCCAGCCAGAAGGTTTTGCTTTTGAACATCGCACCCAGCGTCGTTTCCCCGGCATCCACTTTCGCAGTGGCGATATCGCGATCGTTTACCTTCTCAAACACCGGGCTTTCTTTGAGGTTCAGACGCAGCCAGATAGCAAAAATCATGACCACGACGCTTGCCAGAAACGGCACGCGCCAGCCCCAGGCGACTAACGCTTCGCGATCGAGGGCGAAGAACATTACTGCCCAGATAGCGGTTGCGCTCAGCGTGCCGCAGTTGGTGCCCATCGCCACCAGCGATGAGATGATCCCCCGTTTCCCTTTCGGCGCATATTCAGCCAGCATGGTGCCCGCACCGGAGATTTCCGCCCCCGCGCCAAGCCCCTGAACGATGCGCAGCGTGACCAGCAGCACTGGCGCAAAAATGCCAATTTGCGCATAGGTCGGCAGAACGCCAATAAGGGTGGTACAGATCCCCATCATGGTGATGGTGATAAATAACACCTTTTTACGCCCAATACGGTCGCCCATTTTGCCGAAAATAAAAGCCCCGACAATTCGCGCGATATAGCCTGCGCCATAGGTGCCCATGGCGAGGATCAGCGCCATGGCGGCAGACTGTTCCGGAAAGAAAATTTCATGGAAAACCAGCGCCGCCCCCAGCGAGTAAAGCTGAAAATCCATAAACTCAAGCGCCGTACCGAGCCAGCCTGAAACGGCGGCTTTCACCAAATCCGATGTCGATCTTTCATGTTTAAGTTGCGTCATATTGGGTATCTCTACAGGTCAGATGCGTATCACTTAATCGCTTTTATCGTTGTTATTCAGTGAACGTGAGGAGAACTTTGCAGCACTTGCGCTGATCGTTCGCGAACAGTTCAATGGCGTCAGTAATATGGTGATAGTCAAAGGTGTGGGTAATGAGTTTTTCGGGGTCGATTAGCCCTTTGCTCATCCACTCGAT
The DNA here is from genome assembly GCA_963521185.1 of uncultured Enterobacter sp. Lineage (GTDB taxonomy): Bacteria > Pseudomonadota > Gammaproteobacteria > Enterobacterales > Enterobacteriaceae > Enterobacter_D. The sequence continues at coordinate 34,797 of CAUQTV010000002.1, forward strand.
CACCACCGGGAATTTATTCGCGTTCAGGCGTGATGAGAAAATGGAGAGTTCTTTACCGGTAATGCCCTGCTGAATAATCTGGCTCGGTTCGCTGGAAAACCCCATGATCGCAATGCGTGCCGCAGGAGAGGCCAGCGCAATTGCTTCTGGCAGAATGGATGGATGGCAGGCCGCGTCGACGATGAGCGTCGGCTTGATACCCTTCTCCGCAAGCGCGGCTGGCAGTGAAATCTCAGCGTTATTGATGACCCAGTCCGCGCCGCTCTGGATTGCCATCGCAAGACGTTCATCAATGCGGTCCGCGACAATCACCTGCTTCACGTGATAAACGCCCTTCAGCGCCTGCACCGTGGTCAGCCCCATCGGGCCTGCGCCGTACACCAGCGCGATATCGTCTTTAGCCGGGTTGATCTGCCCGGTCACATTGGCCGCAATCGTAAAGGGTTCGATCATTACCGCATGGTGGTCGGCAATCGCATCCGGAATACGCCACGCATTTTTCGCCGGAACTACAGCGTATTCGCTAAAGCCGCCGTCGCGGTGCACGCCGATGACCACCAGCGAGGTGCAGACATTGGGTTTGCCGACGGAACAGGGGTAGCAGTGACCGCAGCTGATCACCGGATCAACCGAGACGCGCTGGCCGATGCGATCCGCACTGACCTGCGCGCCAACCGCATCGATGATGCCGAAAAATTCATGGCCGATAACGCGCGGATATTTAGCGAACGGATTATGGCCACGGTAGATATGGCTGTCTGAACCGCAAATCCCCGCCAACCTTATCTTCACCCGCACTTCATTTGCGCCGGGAGTCGGTAATGGACGATCCTCAATCACCAGATGGTCCGGTTTTTCAATAACGATACTTTTTGCCGTAATGTTGTGCATTGTTGGCTCCTTCAACGGGGTTTCCTGTGATGTAAATCCAATAACTGAACTACTACCATACAAGTATTTTTATAAGAAAACCCGCTGCCGTTCACACATTAAAGTGTGCAGCGACAGCAGGCTGAATTTTTTAAAGGGTTACAGGGGCTCCTTGCTTGTGCGCCATCGTGTCTTCACTCCACAATTTGTCATAGCTGTAGCCCGTTAAATCTTCGACAATTGCCCGGGTTTTGGGCGTGACATCCTGCTTGCGCCCGTTCGCTTTCAACCGTTCGACTTCGTCAACAAACACTTTATGCGTCTGTTTATTCAGGCGGAACGTCACCGCCTGCCACAGCGCCAGCAGTAACAACCCAGCGGTTCCGACGAACAGCAGCAGCGCAATCATATTCACCGCTTCCGGCGGCTGCACCTGGCTTCCCTTCACGAAACCGCCCGTCTGCAACAGCACGCCGACAATAAAGGTGGCGATAGCGACCGTCGTTTTGCGCGAGAACGTCATCACCGCCGCAAATAATCCTTCCCGGCGTTGGCGGGTGATCATCTCGTCAATATCGGGAATAAACGGGAAGACGTTCCACGGCGTAAATTCCAGTACGCAGCGCCCTACCTGGTAAATCGCCGCCAGGATCATCAACACGGTCACTTTATTGTCCACCGGGATCTGGAAGACCATAAAGAGGGCCGCCAGGCACAATAGCATCAGTGTGTAAGCGAAAACGTAGAGGCGAGACGGGCCATATTTGATGATCGCCAGCCCGGCCAGCAGTGTCACTGGTAACCCGACAATACTCATTGACAGTAACGTGCCCGCAAGGGATGACGGAACGTTCAGGCAGTAAACACAGAAGAAGACAAACACCGTGTTATAGACATCTTTCGCGGTGAACGAGAAGAGATAAATCGCCAGGTGCTTTCTGAACGCACGGACTTTCAGCGTAGAGGCATAGTCTTTGAACAACCCACCGACCATGACCAGTTTCTGCGAAAGGGTCCGCTCCTGCTTCGGTCGCTCAAGTTCGTCCAGCATTTCTGGGGTGATCTCACGCTCCCAGGTCACTTTCCAGGAGATAAAGACGCAGACCATAAACAGTACGGCAAAAACGATCCCATTTATCAAATAGGCGTTGGGATCGTGCTCGCCAAAATGACCGATCAGCAGGCCAGGAATAAACGTCGCCAGAAAGGTACCCCCCGCCGACAGAAACATACGACAGGTCGAGAGTTTGGTACGTGAGTTAAATTCTTTGGTCATTTCTGACGGCAGCGTTTCCCAAGGGATTAACACCATTGCGGCAATAATTTCGAATGCCAGATAGACGGCCAGATAAAAACCGTAACTCATACCGTTTATCCATAGCAGTGAATAAACGAGCATTAGCGGGGAACCTATAAGCAAAAAGAAACGCCGACGACCAAATTTCTTACCAAGATAGTTTTTATAGAAATGGTCGGTAAAACTGCCCATAAACAGACTGACAATGGCGTCTACGATGCGCGCGATTGCCACAATAGATGCAGCCTCCATCGGCGACAGCCCGACAAAGGTGGTGTAGAAAAAGAGTAGCCAGGCACCAATAACGGTAAATGCACCACCACCCATAATATCTGTTAAACCATAGCCAATACTGCGCGGAATGGTTATTTTTTTCGTTGTAGGAGACATGTTCTATCCTCAGCGGATTTGATTATGCAAATTTAAAATATCTTTCGGCGTTATCATGACAAATATTTTTTATCATCAGAGACAGTATTTCTTTATTATCCGGAACTTCACCTTTTTCGACCCAATCGCCAATCAGGTTACAGAGAATTCGGCGAAAGTAATCATGTCGGGTATAGGAAACCAAACTTCTTGAATCCGTTAACATACCAATGAAATTCATCAGTAACCCTTGGTCGGCAAGGCAATTTAACTGATTTTCCATTCCTCTGCGGGTGTCGTTAAACCACCATCCCGAACCAAATTGCATTGGTGATTTAACACCGTGTTCATTTGACTGAAAGTTTGCCAGGGAGGTCGCGACCACATCGTTATAGCTGGCATTCAGGTTATAAATGATCGTTTTCGGTAACGCGTCTGCCTGTGCCATGGCATCCAGCAATGGGTTGAGGCTGGCGGCAAGGTCGGTCTGATCGTTGATGGAATCGTATCCCGCATTAATCCCTACTGCGTCACGCATGCGGCTATTGTTACTGCGGATCGCGCCAAAGTGGATCTGCATGGCCCACCCCCTTTTTTTATACTCGCGGGCAAGCATCAGATACAGTGCGCTATCCAGCTTCGCCGCGTCCTCTATCGCCAGCGTTTCGCCTTGCCGCTTCCTGCAAAAAATAGTATTTATCACTTCGTTGCCCGCCGGGCGGAATATTACCGCTGTCGGCCCGTGGTCGGAAATACGGCAACCGGACTCATGAAACCAGTCAATGCGCTGGCTGATAGCGTTCTCAAATTCGCTAAATGTACTGATCCGATTATTTGTCATCTGCCCTAGCGCATCAATAAACTGTGAAAATGTGGCAGCATCGCTTTCAAAAATGGCATCGGGTCTGAAGGTTGGCAGGACTTTTGTTTTGAAACTCTCGTCAGCATTGATCAACCGATGATATTTCAAATCATCCAGCGGTGCATCCGTAGTGCAAATAACTTCAACATTTGAACGTGAAATTAACGCGCGTGGCCTGAAATCATCACCACTAATTAATGCGTTACACTGATCCATAACCGATCGCCAGTTCTGGCTGTCCAGTAACCGGTTGCAACCAAAATAATAGTGCAATTCAAGATGCGTCCAATGGTACAAGGGATTACCAAAACAAGACTCGACGGTTTCAGCCCATGCGTTGAATTTTTCTTCTGCTGTTGCATCGCCAGTAATAAATTTTTCAGCGATACCATTTGCCCTCATGGCTCGCCATTTATAGTGGTCTCCTGCTAACCAAAGTTGACTGATGTTGTCAAACGCTTTGTTTTCATAGATTTCTTGTGCATTCAAATGACAATGGTAATCAATAATTGGCAGCGCTTTCGCCACGTGGCTATAAAGCCATCTCCCCGCTTCGTTATTGATCATAAACCGTTCGTTAATAAAGCTCATTGTAATACTCCAAATAGCGTGGTGATTGGATCGCCCCTCGCACTGAAGGAGATTTAACCAACTACACTACTACCATACAAGTATTGGTATTGAAAAACCCGCCGCTGCTCACAAAAATTCGTTTAGAGCAAAGGCAGGCAACTAACGGTGAACCAGCCGATTTTATCGCAGATTTGATTTAACCTGCTCTACCCCATCCAGCGACAATGATCAGCATTCCGCACAGCGCAACGATGGCACCGACACCGTCGTAAAGGCTGAGTTTCATGCCGTCCACGACGCGTAACCATAACAGCGCTGTCAAAACATACACGCCGCCGTAAGCGGCATAAACGCGCCCGCTGGCCGCCGGATGCAGCGTAAGCAACCACACAAACAAACATAGTGAAATGCCAGCAGGTACGACAAGCCAGGCACTTGCTCCACGCTTAAGCCATAGCCAGGGTAGAAAGCAGCCGATAATTTCGCAAAGCGCAGTGACAAAAAAGAGCAACGTGGTTTTCAGCATAAGCATCAATCAGTGTCTGTTCGTTTAGAAAAGGGCATTCATCATAACGTAGGCTGGGGCTTGAGAGTTAAAGGGCGTGGAGTTTTCTGACCGCCCCCGATCGTGTAGAATATAAGCATAAAGACCCCGTTTTTCGTCACCCAAAAGGAACGCATTATGAACCTGACCCTGAGCAAACGTCTGTGCCTGACGGCGCTGCTTGCACTGAGTGCTGTGGCCTATACGGCAACGGCCACCGCTGAGACCAGCAAGCTGATTATTGAATCCGGCGACAGCGCACAAAGCCGCCAGCAGGCGTCGATGGAAAAAGAGCAGTGGAACGACACGCGTTCACTGCGCAATAAAGTCAACAAACGTGTTGAAAAAGAGTGGGATAAAGACGACGTGGCGTTTGACGCGCGCGATAAGTGCCAGCAGAGCGCCAATGTGAATGCCTACTGGGAAAATAACACCCTGCGCTGCCTGGATCGCCGCACCGGTCGCGTGGCGAACCCCTAATTTCTCGCCGCTATAAAATCTGAGGCCCGAAGGATTCGGCCGTGACGAGGATCTGCGAAACATCAACGGCGCACTGGGCGCCGTTTTTTTTATTATCAGTAATAGTCGATGGTGTTTTTAATCGTAAATTTGTGCTCAACGGCGGGCGTTACGCTGTCATCGACGATCAACAGTTCGCAGCTGACCGGATTATCGTGCCCGTCATAGTCGCAGGATTGTTTGACGTTGCCGAGCGGTTTCTCATTGAGCAGGCTGACCGCCGTGTAATCCAGCTTTTTGCGTTTGTCTGCGGAGGGTTTGGCCTCGACCGACAGATGCATATCCTTCGACGTGGTGGATTTCCCCAGCGGATAACCTTCGGCGTCATAGCGGTAATTCACCTGCAAATCCTTACCGTGGGCCGTGACCACAAAGCCCTTCTCGTCGGTGTCCCAGGTCACCCCCGCTGACGGGAATTCCGCCAGCTGGCATTTCCCCTGGGTACGCAGGCGTTTCTCCCGGGTTTGCGCGTCGAGATAAAAATTGGCGTCGAGCACCAGCGCCAGCCCGGTATTGTTTTCAATATCGTGCAATTCCAGCGAATCAAAACACCCTTCCTGAGAAAGCGTACCCGCCACGCGCTTCGAGACTTCGCCTTTATCGTTGAGCAGCGTCTGGCTAAAATCTTTCACCGGGCCGCGCAGCGGATCGAAATCAAACTCATTGGAGAAGCTCGCCATTTCAGGGGTAAATGACACCGGCCCTTTCGCGTTATCACAACCGACAAGCGTTGCCGCCAGCGCGGCCAGTAGCATGATTTTTTTCACTCAGTTCACCAGAGGGTTTTAATCGTCCCCCTCATAGTAGCAAATACAGTGAGTTATCGTACACTCCGGCAGCAAGCGAAACGGCAATCCGTTGTCTAAAAAAGAGTTTGTGGCGCCCAATAAATGGTCAAAAAATATTCAATTTTGCCATGCCGTGGAAAGGGCTATCACTATACTTTAGGGGTCGTGGCAATCGTGCCCCGACCTTCTGAGGAGACATAACAATGTCAACTGAAACGCTACTGGTTTATGTTGAAGAACAGCTCAATCTGGCCGCGCAACGCATTGTTGATAAGGCCGATACGTCCGATGAAGTGGCAGCAGGTAAGATTGATTTCTTTATTGCGCTACGCAGTGCGTTGAAGGGCGATCTGGATAAAAGGGAACTGGGGATCATTGGTGCCGTAAACGATACGCTACAGTTTATCGGCGTCATTGATAGCAACACCACCTTCTATAAAGTGTAGTTCGTCATCACCAAAAGTTGCCACGCCGCGCGCGACGATAGGAAAGCCTTATTCTTATCGCACTGTTATCGTTCATAATTGTTCGTTAATAGTGCAGATTGTTCGCGATTTTCAGTTTCACGGAGTTACCGCCCTGATAAAACGGGCATTCCTGTTCTGGCACGCCTCTTGCTCATTGAATTCCAACTTGTATACCAGTTGGAATTGCACAGATGATAACAATGAAAGGCCAGACGCTCGGTGCGTGGCAACAGCAGATTCGACAACATCCCGATACCCTCCCTGCGCTCTTAACGGCGCATCTCGCGGCGCTGCCTGCGGACGACAACGCGTGGATCGCACTGGCGACACCGGCGCAGATCCAGTCGCAAATTGATGCCCTGCTGCCGCGCTATCAGCAAAACCCGGACGCGCTGCCGCTGTTTGGCATTCCGTTTGCGGTAAAAGATAACATTGATGTGGCGGGTTTTCCGACCACCGCCGCCTGCCCAGCGTTTCGCTATGTTCCCACAGAAGACGCCACCGTGGTGGCGCGTTTAAAGGCCGCGGGGGCGATTGTGCTGGGTAAAACCAACCTCGATCAGTTTGCCACTGGCCTGGTCGGAACGCGATCGCCTTTTGGCGCGGTGGTCAATGCCTTTAACGCCGATTACGTCAGCGGCGGATCCAGCTCTGGATCCGCATCGGTGGTGGCGCGAGGCCTGGTGCCCTTCTCGCTGGGCACCGATACCGCAGGCTCCGGGCGTGTCCCGGCGGGGTTTAACAACATTGTCGGGCTGAAACCCACCAAAGGCTGGTTTTCGGCAAAAGGCGTGGTGCCAGCCTGTCGCCTCAACGACACCGTGTCGGTCTTCGCGCTGAGCGTGGAAGATGCGTTTCTGGTGGCCTCGTTAAACGCGGGCTATGACGAAGGCGACGCCTACTCCCGCACGCATCCGGCCACGGCCCCGGCGGCGCTGCCAACGCAGCCGGTGTTTGCCGTACCCGACACGCTTGAATTCTTCGCCGATGCCCGCGCACAGGCGGCCTGGCAGGCGGCGCTGGATGAACTTATCGCCTGCGGCGTCAGCCTGAAAACCATCGATTTTACCCCGTTCCGCCAGCTTGCGGAGCAGCTCTATCAGGGGCCGTGGGTGGCAGAGCGCACGGCGGCGGTGGGCGACATGCTACAACAACCTGACGTAATGGATCCCACCGTGTACCAGATTGTCGCCGGGGGCGAGTGCTACAGCGCCGTCGATGCCTATAAAGCGGAGTACCTGCGCGCAGAACTGGCGCGTCGCATACAGAGCGCCTTGGCCGACGTGGACGCGCTGGTGGTGCCGACCTCGCCCACCATCCACACCCTGCAAGAGATGCAGGAGGAGCCCATTCGGTTTAATTCCGAATTTGGCACCTACACCAACTTCACCAACCTTGCGGATCTCTGCGCACTGGCGCTGCCCGCCCCGTTTCGCACCGATGGTCTGCCCGCCGGGATCACCCTGCTGGCTCCGGCCTGGCACGATCGCGCGCTGGCAAGCTTCGGCGTTCGCTGGCAGCAGCATCTGGCTTTGCCGCCGGGATCGCCGGGGTTTGCATTGCCGGATACGCCCGCCTCGCTGCCCGTTTCCGCTCAGCATGTGCGCGTGGCGGTTGTCGGCGCGCATTTACGCGGTATGCCGCTCAACCACCAGCTTATCACCCGCCGTGCGGTCTTTGTTGAAGCCACCACCACCGCACCGCGCTACCGCCTGTATGCGCTGGCCAATACCCAACCCGCCAAACCGGGCCTGGCACGCGCGCCGGACGGTGCCGCGATCCAGGTGGAGTTGTGGGACGTGCCGCTCGCACGCTTTGGCGAATTTGTCGCTGAAATCCCGGCACCGCTCGGTATCGGCTCGCTGGAGCTTAGCGACGGTCGCTGGGTGAAAGGGTTTATCTGCGAAGGCGTCGCGCTCAGTGACGCGCTGGACATTACCGAATTTGGCGGCTGGCGTCACTGGCTGGCCCGCAAGGAGGAACGCCATGTTTAGCACCGTCCTGATTGCCAACCGGGGCGAAATTGCCTGTCGCGCGATCCGCACCTTACAACGCCTTGGCATCACCAGCGTGGCCGTCTATTCCGATGCCGACAAAAACGCCCAGCATGTCAAAGACGCCGATATCGCCCTGCCGTTGGGCGGAGAGAAAGCCAGCGACAGCTACCTGCGCATTGACGCCATCCTGACCGCCGCCCGTGAAAGCGGCGCGCAGGCTATCTGGCCGGGCTACGGGTTTCTCTCGGAAAGTGCGGCCTTCGCCGACGCCTGTGAACGGGCGGGCATTGTGTTTGTTGGCCCCACCGCCCGACAAATTGCCGAGTTTGGCTTAAAACACCGGGCGCGTGAACTCGCCGCCGGGGCGGGCGTGCCGATGACACCCGGCACTGGCCTGCTCAATGCCCTTGACGAGGCGCTGCTGGCCGCCGATGAAATTGGCTATCCGGTGATGTTAAAAAGCACCGCGGGCGGCGGCGGTATTGGCCTCACGCGCTGCGCTGACCACAACGCGCTGGTTGAGGCCTGGGAAAGCGTGCGCCGCTTAGGAGAACAGTTTTTCAGCGATGCGGGCGTCTTTATTGAACGCTGCGTCGATCGCGCCCGCCATATCGAAGTGCAGATTTTTGGTGACGGCAACGGGAAAGTGGTCGCCTTAGGCGAACGTGACTGCTCCCTACAGCGCCGGAACCAAAAAGTCGTGGAAGAGACGCCTGCGCCGGGCCTGCCTGCCGCCACGCGCGCGGCGTTGCTGGCCAGTGCCGTGGCGCTGGGTGAACGGGTCAACTACCGCAGCGCAGGCACCGTGGAGTACATCTATGATGCCGATCAGGACGCTTTCTATTTTCTTGAAGTGAATACGCGATTGCAGGTGGAGCACCCGGTAACCGAGGCCGTCACCGGGCTGGATCTGGTCGAGTGTATGCTGCGCGTGGCCGCCGGCGATCCCATCGACTGGGCGCGGCTACAGCAGGCTCCGCTGGGGGCGGCGATTGAAGTGCGCCTGTATGCGGAAAACCCGCTGAAAAACTTTCAGCCCAGCCCCGGCGTGCTAACGAGCGTTGTCTTCCCGGACGGCGTGCGCGTGGACAGCGGCGTCACCACCGGCAGCAATGTCCCGGCGTTTTACGATCCCTTGATCGCCAAGCTGATTGTGCACGGCGCATCCCGTGACGAGGCGCTGGCAGCATTACGCGCTGCGCTCAATGCCACCCAGCTGCACGGCATCGCCACCAATCTGGACTATTTGCGTCACATCACCGCCAGCGACGCCTTCCAGCGTGGCAACGCCTGGACACGCATGCTGGACGCCTTTACCCCCACCACGCGCGCCATCGAAGTGCTCAAGCCCGGCACCTGGAGCAGCATCCAGGATTATCCTGGCCGCCTCGGTTACTGGGACATCGGCGTGCCGCCGTCCGGTCCGATGGACGATTTAGCCTTCCGCCTGGCAAACCGCATCGTCGGCAATCACCCCTCGGCGGCGGCGCTGGAATTCACCCTGCAAGGCCCAACGCTACAGTTTCACTGCGCGGCGCTGATCGCCCTCACCGGGGCGGATTGCCAGGCGCGTCTTGACGATCGGCCGATTGCGTCCTGGCAGCCGGTGGCCGTCAGCGCCGGGCAAATACTGACCCTCGGTCGCGCGCAGGCGGGCTGTCGCACCTACCTTGCGGTGCGTAACGGTATTGACGTGCCGGTCTATCTTGGCAGCCGTTCGACTTTTGCGCTGGGTGAATTTGGCGGTCACGCCGGGCGCACGCTGAAAGTCGCCGATTTACTGCCGATCTCCCAGCCTGAGCTTGCCGCCTGCACCACGCCTGCGCCCGTCAGCGAACCTGAGGCGCTTGATCCGTCGCTGATACCGCATTACCCCAGCGAGTGGCAGATTGGCGTACTGTATGGCCCGCACGGCGCACCGGATTTCTTCACGCCGGAATCCATTGAGACATTCTTCGCCAGCGACTGGCAGGTGCACTATAACTCCAACCGCCTCGGCGTGCGGCTGGTCGGGCCGAAACCCGCGTGGACGCGGCCAGACGGCGGTGAAGCCGGGCTGCATCCCTCTAACGTTCACGACTGCGAATATGCCATTGGCGCGGTCAATTTTACCGGTGACTTCCCGGTGATCCTCACCCGCGACGGCCCAAGCCTGGGCGGTTTTGTCTGCCCGGTGACCATCGCCAAAGCGGAACTGTGGAAAGTGGGCCAGGTAAAACCGGGCGATCGCCTGCGCTTTTACCCCATCAGCGTGGAAGACGCGGTGGCGCGTGAAACCGCGCAGCAGCGCATTATCGACACGCTAAAACCCGTTTCGCTCCCGCAATACGTGACACCGTCACTTACTGCGCGCGACGGTATTTCAGCGGCGGTGCTGGTTTCGCGCCCTGCTTCCGGCACCACACCGGCTATTTGCTATCGTCAGGCGGGCGATAACTACATTCTGATCGAGTACGGCGAAAACGTGCTGGATCTGGCCCTGCGCCTGCGCGTTAGCCTGCTGATGGATCGTCTACGCGACGCGTCTCACCCCGGCATTAAAGAGCTGTCACCCGGCGTGCGCTCGCTGCAAATTCGGTATGACAGCCAGGCGCTCAGTCAGTCGGCGCTGGTGACGCTGCTACTGGAGCTGGAAGCGACGCTGGGCGATGTAAGCCGGATGAAGGTGCCCTCGCGCATTGTCTGGCTGCCGATGGCCTTTGAAGACAGCGCCACCCTCGGCGCGGTGAGCCGTTATCAGGATACCGTGCGAGCGACTGCGCCCTGGCTGCCGAACAACGTTGATTTCATTCAGCGCATCAATGGACTGCCCACCCGTGACGCGGTGCGCGACACGATTTTTGACGCCAGCTATCTGATCCTCGGTCTGGGGGATGTTTACCTGGGCGCACCCTGCGCGGTGCCGGTCGATCCGCGCCATCGCCTGCTCAGCTCGAAGTACAGCCCGGCGCGCACCTTTACTGCGGAAGGCACCGTCGGCATTGGTGGCATGTACATGTGCATTTACGGCATGGACTCGCCGGGGGGCTATCAACTGGTGGGCCGCACGCTGCCTATCTGGAATACCTTCCTGAAAAACCCGCAGTTCCAGAAAGAGCAACCCTGGCTGCTGCGCTTTTTCGATCAGGTGCGCTTCTACCCGGTCAGCGAAGCGGAGCTTGAGCAGTCGCGCGCGGATTTTCGCGAAGGACGGGGCGCGATCCGCATTGAAGAAACGGTGTTTGATTTCGCCGAACACCTGCAATTTTTGCAGGCCCATGAGGACGACATCGCCCGCTTCCGTCGCCGCCAGGCAGCCGCATTTGACGCAGAAGTGACGCGCTGGCATCAGGAGGAGCCTGAAGCGGTGGCGGAGATCGTTCCCGCCGCAGACGAGATCCACGAAGAGGACGACGCGCTGGCGGTCAGCGCCGACATGAACGGCAATATCTGGAAAGTGCTGGTTTCGCCGGGGGATGACGTCATCGAAGGCCAGACGCTGATCATCGTCGAGGCGATGAAAATGGAGCTGGCGATCCCTGCGCCGCACGCCGGTCGCGTGAAGCGCATCGGCTGTCAGCCGGGTCGCCCGGTCAGCCCAGGCGATGCCCTGCTGTGGCTGGAATAGCGCAATGTCCGTAGACGTTCTGCGCCACGAAAAACCGCGCCCGCAGGGGCTGGCGGAGCGCATCTATCACGCGGTGAAAAATGACATTTTCACTTTTCGCCTGATGCCGGGCGAGCGTTTTAGCGAAAGCGAAGTGGCAAAACGGATGTCGGCAAGCCGCACGCCGGTTCGCCAGGCGCTGTACTGGCTGGAGCATGAAGGCTACGTCGAGGTGCTGTCGCGCAGCGGCTGGCAGGTTAAAGCGTTCGATTTCAACTACTTCGAAGCGCTGTACGATTTTCGCATTGTGCTGGAGCGCGAGGCCGTGCGCCGCCTGTGCGGCATGCCGCCCGGCACCTGCGCGGAACATCTGGCCCCGCTCATCGCCTTCTGGATTGACGAGCCGCGCCTTGAGGATGGCATGGCGGTGTCGCCGCACGATGAAGGTTTTCACACCACGCTGGTGGCCGCCACGGGCAACAGTGAAATGGCCCGCGTGCACGTGGAGTTGACCGAAAAAATACGCATCATCCGCCACCTCGATTTTACCCGTGAGGATCGGGTTGACGCCACTTACCGCGAGCACGCTCGCATCTTACAGGCGATTTTACAGCAGCAGACAGAGGAGGCGCAGCGCATCCTGACCGGGCATATTTCGCGCAGTAAAGCCGAGGTCAGAAAGATCACCTTACATCGATTACAGCAGTCGAGGAACCTTCCGGATCCCTCGCAGTAACGGCTCGCGCTCCGCCTGCGCGGTGGAGAGAATAACCAATTAATGTCTAATACAATTAAAGGGTTGATGATGAAAAGACGTTCTTTACTCAAAGTTTTTGCGCTGGGGGCAACGATGCTCAGCATGGGCTATTCGTTGCCGGTCTCTGCCGCCGACACCATCAAGATCGGCATTATGCACTCCCTTTCCGGCACGATGGCGATTTCAGAAACGCCGCTGAAAAACGTCGCGCTGATGACCATCGACGAGATCAATGCTAAAGGCGGGGTGCTGGGCAAAAAGCTGGAGCCGGTGGTGGTTGACCCGGCGTCCAACTGGCCGCTGTTTGCCGAGAAGGCCCGCCAGTTATTAACTCAGGATCATGTCGCGGCGGTGTTTGGCTGCTGGACATCGGTGTCACGCAAATCGGTGCTGCCGGTGTTTGAAGAGCTGAACGGCCTGCTGTTCTACCCGGTGCAGTATGAAGGCGAAGAGATGTCGCCGAACGTCTTCTACACGGGTGCGGCACCTAACCAACAGGCCATCCCGGCGGTCGAATACCTGATGAGCGAAGACGGCGGCAGCGCCAAACGCTTCTTCCTGCTCGGTACCGATTACGTCTACCCGCGCACCACCAACAAGATCCTGCGCGCCTTCCTGCACAGCAAAGGCGTGCAGGATAAAGACATCGAAGAGGTTTATACGCCGTTCGGCCACAGCGATTACCAGACCATCGTGGCGAACATCAAAAAATTCTCTGCGGGCGGCAAAACCGCTGTGATCTCCACCATTAACGGTGACTCAAACGTGCCGTTCTACAAAGAGCTGGCGAACCAGAGCATAAAAGCCACCGATGTACCGGTGGTGGCGTTCTCGGTGGGCGAAGAAGAACTGCGCGGTATTGACACCAAACCGCTGATCGGTCACCTCGCCGCATGGAACTACTTTGAGTCGGTGGATAACCCGACCAACGCCAAATTTGTCGCGGATTACAAGGCTTACGCCAAAGCGCACAACCTGCCAAACGCCGATACCGTGGTCACCAACGACCCGATGGAAGCCACCTACGTCGGTTTGCATATGTGGGCGCAGGCGGTGGAAAAAGCGGGCACCACCGACGTGGATAAAGTGCGCGCCGCCATGGCCGGGCAAACCTTTAACGCGCCGGATGGCTTTACGCTGACGATGGATAACACCAACCACCACCTGCATAAACCGGTGATGATCGGTGAAATCGAAGATAACGGCCAGTTCAATGTTGTGTGGCAGACCGAACAACCGGTGCGTGCGCAGCCCTGGAGCCCGTTCATCGCGGGCAACGATAAAAAGCCGGACACGCCGGTGAAATCCACCAATTGATCACCCTATCGCCCGGCAGCGCATCCGCCGGGCCATTTTCACCCTGTAGCAATACAGCCGAACCCGAATGAGTGACGATGAAAATAGTGACGTTTTTCAGCTTCGTTCTCGCCTGCTGCCTGCTGACCATCGCCCCGGCTCACGCGGGACCCGCCGCAGATTACGGGAGCGCCAGCCGCAGCAAACAGGCGCAGCTTCTGGCGCAGTGGTCAGCCGTGCCTGACGCCTCGCGTTTGCCGCTGTTGCAGGCGCTGCGCGCAGAATCGGTAGTGGCTGATAAAAGCGGGCACCTCTTTCGCGAACAACAGGGTGCGCTGACGCCGCTGGAAGGCAGCGCGCCCCCCGACGGCGCGACGCGTAAAGTCTTTATGAATAACCGTCTGCGTGTGCTGGTGGCGACCGCCCTTGCCGTGCATCAACTGGTAAGCGCTGATGCCGCGCTGCGCTTACAGGCGGCACGCACGCTGCAAAATGACGCCACGACGGAGCAATTACCGCTGCTCACCCGGCGGCTGCACGAAGAAAAAGACGCCAGCGTTAACGCCGCGCTGGTCATCGCCGTCGCTAATTTGCAGTTAAATGACGCCAGCCCGCAGGTGCGTTTGCAGGCGGTAAAACGGCTGGAGGAGAGCAGTGCGCCACAGGTACAGGCCAGCCTGCAACGCCTGACGCAACCGCAGAACGAACCCGACGCTCAGGTGCGCGCCGCCGCCGCCGACAGCTTAACGCAGATCCAACAGCGTCTGCGCTGGGGCGACTGGCTCGGGCAGGCGTTTAGCGGCCTGTCGCTGGGATCGATTCTGCTGCTCGCCGCCCTGGGACTTGCGATCACCTACGGCCTGCTGGGGGTCATCAACATGGCTCACGGCGAAATGTTAATGCTCGGCGCGTATGCCACCTGGTGCGTGCAAAATGCCTTTGCGCAGTTTGCGCCGCAGTGGCTGGCGCTCTACCCGCTGGTGGCGCTGCCGGTGGCGTTTTTGGTGACCGCCGCGATGGGCATGGCGCTGGAGCGCACCATTATTCGCCACCTGTATGGACGCCCGCTGGAGACGCTGTTGGCGACCTGGGGCATCAGCCTGATGCTGATCCAACTGGTGCGTGTGCTGTTCGGGGCGCAGAACCTGGAAGTGGCGAATCCGGGCTGGCTCTCCGGCGGCTGGCAGGTGCTGCCGAATCTTATCCTGCCCTATAACCGGCTGGCGGTGATCGCCTTTGTCGTCGCCGTGCTGGTGCTGACGTGGCTGCTGTTGAACAAAACCCGGCTCGGTCTGAACGTGCGCGCGGTGACGCAAAACCGGCGCATGGCGGACTGCTGCGGCGTGCCGACCGGGCGCGTGGATATGCTGGCCTTCGGGCTGGGCAGCGGCATTGCCGGGCTGGGCGGCGTGGCGCTGTCGCAACTGGGCAACGTCGGGCCGGAACTGGGCCAGAGTTACATCATTGATTCCTTCCTCGTCGTGGTGCTTGGTGGCGTCGGCCAGCTGGCGGGCACGGTAGTGGCGGCGTTTGGCCTCGGCGTGTTCAACAAACTGCTGGAGCCACAGATTGGCGCGGTGCTCGGCAAAATCACCATTCTGGTGCTGATTGTGCTGTTTATTCAAAAACGACCGCAGGGTCTGTTTGCTTTCAAAGGACGGGTGATCGACTGATGAGCCAACCCATAACGCTGACCCTCGCACAACGTGCGCCACGCCTGACGCGCGTGGTTATTCTCCTCGCGCTGGCGCTCTTTATCGCCCTGCCGTTTCTGGCGCTGCTGCCCGCGCATAATCCGCTGGCGATCTCGACGTATACGCTGACGCTTTTCGGTAAGATCCTCTGCTATGCGATTGTCGCCGTGGCGCTGGATCTGGTGTGGGGCTACGCCGGGCTGCTGTCGCTCGGGCATGGTCTGTTCTTCGCCCTCGGGGGCTATGCGATGGGCATGTACCTGATGCGCCAGGCCTCCGGTGACGGTATTCCGGCGTTTATGACGTTTCTGTCGTGGACCGAGATGCCGTGGTTCTGGGCGGGCACGCAGCATTTTGCCTGGGCGCTGTGCCTGATTATTCTGGTGCCGGGCCTGCTGGCGCTGATCTTCGGCTATTTCGCCTTTCGCTCGCGCATTAAAGACGTTTACTTTTCAATCATGACCCAGGCGCTGACCTACGCCGGGATGCTGCTGTTTTTCCGCAATGAAACCGGCTTTGGCGGCAACAACGGCTTCACCGGCTTTACCACCCTGCTCGGTTTTCCGGTCACCGCCACCGGCACGCGCATTGGCCTGTTCATCGCCACCGTGCTGCTGCTCGCCGCGACGCTGCTTATCGGCACGCTGCTGGCGCGCAGTAAGTTTGGCCGGGTGCTGACGGCAGTGCGCGATGCGGAAAACCGGCTGAGGTTCTGCGGCTACGATCCGACAGGTTTTAAGCTGTTTGTGTGGACGCTTTCCGCCGTGCTGTGCGGACTGGCGGGTGCGCTGTATGTGCCGCAAGTGGGGATTATCAACCCAGGCGAAATGTCGCCGACGAACTCCATTGAGGCGGCAATCTGGGTGGCGCTCGGCGGCCGTGGCACGCTGATTGGCCCGCTGCTCGGGGCCGGGATCGTCAACGGCGCGAAGAGCTTTTTTACCGTCGCCTTCCCGGAATACTGGCTCTTCTTCCTGGGCCTGATGTTTATTCTCGTCACCCTGTTCCTGCCGCGCGGCGTGCTGGGTGCCTTCAGCTCAGGTTTACTTAAGCGGAGAAAGCATGACTGATTCCCTGTTTACTCAACCGCAACCTCAGGACCGCTACCGCACGACCACCGACCCGGTGCTGCGGCTTGAAAAGATCAACGTGACCTTTGATCGCTTTCGCGCGTTGACGGATCTTAGCCTGTCGATTGGCGTTGGGGAGCTGCGCTGCGTGATTGGCCCTAACGGCGCGGGAAAAACCACGCTGATGGATGTGATCACCGGTAAAACGCGGCCCACCAGCGGCACGGTTTTTTACGATCAGACGGTGGATCTGACGCAGCTGTCGTCGGTGGAAATTGCCCGCGCCGGGATCGGTCGCAAGTTCCAGAAGCCGACCATTTTCGAGGCGCTGAGCGTGCATGAAAATCTGGAAATCGCCCTCAAAACCGACAAATCCGTCTGGGCATGCCTGCGGGCAAGGCTGAGCGGTGAGCAGCGCGATCGCATTGATGAGGTGCTGCAACTCCTGCGGCTTAGCGCACTGACGTCGCGTCCGGCGGGCACGCTCTCGCACGGCCAGAAGCAGTTTCTGGAGATTGGCATGCTGCTGGTCCAGGAGCCGCACTTGCTGCTGCTCGACGAGCCTGCCGCCGGGCTGACCGATGCCGAAACGGAGTACATCGCCGAGCTGTTTCGCACCCTTGCGGGCCAGCATTCGCTGATGGTCGTGGAGCATGACATGGGGTTTGTCGAGGCCATCGCCGACCATGTGACCGTGCTGCATCAGGGCCAGGTGCTGGCGGAAGGCACACTGCGCGATGTGCAAAACAACGAGCAGGTTATCGACGTTTATCTGGGGCGCTGACATGTTACAGGTTACTGATTTACAGCAGTATTACGGCGGCAGTCATATCCTGCGCGGCCTGTCGTTTGACGCCAGGGCGGGTGAAATTACCTGCCTGCTGGGCCGTAACGGCGTGGGCAAAACCACGCTGCTGAAATGCCTGATGGGGCTGTTACCGGCAGCGTCCGGCACCATCGCCTGGCAGGGTAAAATCATCAACGGGCAAAAACCGCACCAACGGGTGCGCGCGGGCATGGCGTATGTGCCGCAGGGGCGCGAGATTTTCCCACGCCTGACGGTGGAAGAGAATCTGCTGATGGGCCTGTCGCGCTTTTCGGGCAGCCAGGGTAAACAGGTGCCGGATGAGATCTTCGAGCTGTTCCCGGTGCTGCATGCGATGCGCGCCAGGCGCGGCGGCGATCTCTCCGGCGGGCAACAGCAGCAGTTAGCCATTGGCCGGGCGCTGGCTGCCCGGCCGAAATTATTGATCCTTGATGAGCCTACCGAGGGCATTCAGCCGTCGGTGATCAAAGAGATTGGCGCGGTTATCAACACGCTGGCCGCACGCGGGGATATGGCGATCCTGCTGGTGGAACAGTTTTACGATTTCGCCGCCGAACTCGCCGACCACTATCTGGTGATGTCGCGCGGTACGATTGTGCAAAGCGGTAAAGGGGAAAACATGGACGCCGAGGGCGTGCGGCATCTGGTGGCGATTTGAGGCTCCCGTTACCCTATCCAGACCGTTCTGACTTCGCCTCCGGCGGGGATGGTTTACACTTTCGCAGTCAGACCTTTAGCCACTGCACACATAAGGAGTCGTTTATGAAATCTTCACGCTGGTTATACGCAGGTTTACTGTTTGCCGCCGCCCCGGTGCTAGCCGCCCCGGAATCCTGTGAAAAAGTAAAAAGTGACATTTCGCAGCGTATTATCAACAACGGCGTCGCGGAATCCGGCTTCACGCTTGAGATTGTCCCAGGCGATCAGGCCGATAAGCCTGGCGCGCAGGTGGTGGGCCACTGTGCCAATGATACCTGGAAGATCCTCTATACCCGCAGCGCTGAAAACGCGGGCTGATTCACTATTCCCTTTTATACCCGTTATATAACCAGGGGGAATAATCAAATATTGACCTTGGATAAGACCTTTCTACTCCCTTATTAGTACCATCACCCCATACTTAGCAGAGTAATGATTTCAGCTGAGAATGATTTTCATTATAATAAATGGGGTGAGCGATGTCCGATGTCAACAACACCGGCGGTATAAGCCGTCGCACTCTCGTCAAATCCACCGCCGTCGGCACGCTCGCGTTTGCCGCAGGTGGACTCTCTTTACCTTTTGGAATGCGCTCTGCGGCAGCCGCCGTACAGCAGGCAATGCAACCCGCAGAGGACAAAGTCGTCTGGGGCGCGTGCTCGGTTAACTGTGGGAGCCGTTGTGCGCTGCGCCTGCACGTGCGGGATGACGAAGTCTACTGGGTTGAAACCGACAATACCGGTGACGACGTCTACGGCGATCACCAGGTGCGCGCCTGCCTGCGTGGGCGCTCGATTCGCCGACGCATCAATCACCCCGACCGTTTGAATTATCCGATGAAGCGCACAGGCAAACGCGGCGAAGGAAAATTTGAGCGTATCAGTTGGGATGAAGCATTAAATACCATTACGCAAAGTCTTAAAGGCGTGGTGGAAAAATACGGTAACGAAGCGGTATATATTAATTATACCTCCGGGATCGTCGGCGGAAATATTACCCGCTCGTCACCCTATGCCTCGCTGGTGGCGCGTTTGATGAACTGCTACGGCGGCTTTCTCAGCCATTACGGCACCTACAGTACCGCGCAAATTGCCTGCGCCATGCCTTATACCTACGGTACTAACGACGGTAACAGCACCTCCGATATTGAAAATACCAAACTGGTGGTGATGTTCGGTAACAACCCGGCCGAAACGCGCATGAGCGGCGGCGGTATTACTTATTTCCTTGAACAGGCTCGCGAGCGCTCAAACGCGCGCATGATTGTTATCGATCCGCGCTATACCGACACCGCCGCCGGGCGCGAAGATGAGTGGATCCCTATTCGTCCCGGCACCGACGCGGCACTGGTCGCCGGTCTGGCGTGGGTGTTAATTAGCGAAAATCTGGTCGATCAGCCCTTCCTCGACAAATACTGCGTGGGCTACGATGAAACCACGCTGCCGGAAGGCGCGCCGTCAAACGGGCATTACAAAGCCTATATTCTCGGCGACGGTGAAGACGGCACGGCCAAAACGCCAGAGTGGGCTTCGCACATTACCGGTATTCCCGCCTCGCGCATTGTGCAACTGGCCCGGGAAATTGGCGGTGCCAAACCCGCCTATATTTGCCAGGGCTGGGGGCCTCAGCGCCAGGCCAATGGGGAGTTGACCTCGCGCGCCATCGCCATGCTGCCGATTTTAACCGGTAACGTTGGCATCAACGGTGGCAACAGCGGCGCACGTGAATCCACCTATACCATGACCATTGAGCGTATGCCGCTGCCGGAAAACCCGGTTAAAACGCAGATCTCCTGCTTTAGCTGGACCGACGCCATCGCACGCGGTCCGGAAATGACCGCCCTGCGCGACGGCGTGCGCGGCAAAGACAAGCTCGACGTGCCGATTAAGTTTATCTGGAACTACGCCGGAAACTGCATTACTAACCAGCACGCCGATATCAATAAAACACACGACATTTTGCAGGATGAATCCGCCTGCGAAATGATTGTGGTGATCGAAAACTTCATGACCTCGTCGGCGAAATACGCTGATATTCTGCTGCCCGATCTGATGACCGTCGAACAGGAAGACATTATTCCTAACGATTACGCCGGGAATATGGGGTATCTGATTTTTATCCAGCCGGCGACCTCGGCGAAATTCGAGCGCAAGCCTATTTACTGGATCATGAGCGAGGTGGCGAAACGCCTCGGCCCGGATATCTACCAGCGATTTACCGAGGGGCGCACCCAGGCGCAGTGGCTGCAATATCTGTACGCCAAAATGCTCGCGAAAGATCCCCAACTGCCCGCCTATGAAGACTTGAAGAAAATGGGCATCTATAAGCGCAAAGATCCCAACGGACACTTTGTGGCCTATAAAAAATTCCGCGACGATCCGGTTGCCAACCCGCTAAAAACGCCGTCAGGGAAAATTGAGATCTATTCCGCACGGCTTGCGGATATCGCCTCCCGGTGGGAGCTGGAAAAAGGCGATGTGATTAGCCCGCTGCCGGTTTACGCCTCCACGTTTGAGGGCTGGGATGCGCCGGAGCGCAAAGCGTTCCCGCTGCAACTTTTTGGTTTTCACTACAAATCCCGCACCCACTCCAGCTACGGCAACATTGATGTGCTTCAAGCCGCCTGTCGCCAGGAAGTGTGGCTCAACCCGCTGGACGCCCAGCGACGCGGTATCGCCAATGGCGATATGGTGCGCGTGTTTAATGGTCGCGGTGAAGTCCGAATTGCCGCCAAAGTGACGCCGCGCATTATGCCGGGGGTGAGCGCGATGGGCCAGGGGGCCTGGCACGACGCTAATATGACCGGCGATCGCATCGACCACGGTTCCTGTGTCAACACCCTCACCACGCACCGACCTTCGCCGCTGGCTAAGGGCAATCCACAGCACACCAACCTCGTGGAAATCGAGAAGGTTTAAGGAGTAACCGATGACGACTCAGTATGGCTTTTATGTGGATTCCAGCCGCTGCACCGGGTGCAAAACCTGCGAACTGGCGTGCAAGGATTACAAGGATTTGACCCCGGACGTCAGCTTTCGCCGTATTTATGAATACGCGGGCGGAAGCTGGCAGGAGGACAACGGCGTCTGGCAGCAGAACGTCTTTGCCTATTATCTGTCGATCTCCTGCAACCACTGCGAGGATCCGGCGTGCACCAAAGTCTGCCCGAGCGGTGCGATGCATAAACGCGCCGACGGGTTTGTGGTGGTGGACGAGGACGTGTGCATCGGCTGTCGCTACTGCCACATGGCCTGCCCGTACGGCGCGCCGCAGTATAACGCGGCGAAAGGTCACATGACCAAATGCGACGGCTGCCACGACCGGGTAACCGACGGCAAAAAACCGATCTGCGTGGAGTCCTGCCCGCTGCGCGCGCTGGATTTTGCGCCCATTGACGAACTGCGTAAGAAATACGGCTCGCTGGATGCCGTCGCGCCGCTGCCCGCCGGGCGCTTCACGAAGCCGAATCTGGTGATCAAACCTAACGCCAACAGCCGCCCGACCGGGGACAAAACCGGCTATCTGGCCAACCCGAAGGAGGTGTAAAATGGGAAGTGGATGGCATGAATGGCCGCTGGTGTTGTTTACCGTGCTGGGTCAGTGCGTGGCGGGTGCGGTGATTGTCACCGGCCTCGGCTGGCTGGCCGCGTCGGGTAATGCGGTTGACCGCACGCGCATCACGCGCAGCATGTTCTTTTTATGGCTGCTGATGGGCGTCGGGTTTATCGCCTCAATGATGCACCTGGGTTCCCCACTGCGTGCGTTTAATTCCCTTAATCGCATCGGCAGCTCGGCGCTGAGTAATGAAATCGCCGCCGGATCGCTATTTTTTGCGGTGGGCGGCTTCTGGTGGCTGGTGTCGTTCATCGGCAAAATGCCTGCCGCGCTGGGTAAAATCTGGCTGCTGGTGAGCATGGTGCTGGGCGTGGTGTTTGTCTGGGCCATGAGCCGCGTCTACCAGATTGATACCGTTCCGACCTGGCATAACGGCTATACCACGGCGGCCTTTTTTCTGACCATGCTGCTGTGCGGTCCACTGCTCGCCGCGCTGTTGCTGCGCCTGGCCCGCACACCCTTTAACGGGGCCACGTTCGCCACCGTGAGTGTGATCGCCTTACTGGCAAGCCTGGCGGTCATTGTGCTGCAAAGTACGCAGCTCGGCACCCAGGCCAGCTCCGTGCAGCAGGCCAGCGCGCTGGTGCCGGACTATGCGTCGTTACAAGTCTGGCGCATCGGGCTTATCGTCGCCGGGCTGGGCTGCTGGATTTGCCCGCTGGTTCGTCGTCGTCAGCCTCATGCCCTCAGCCTGGCTCTTGGACTGGTGCTGGTACTGACGGGTGAACTCATTGGCCGCGGCGTATTCTACGGTTTACACATGACGGTTGGCGTCGCGGTGGCAGGTTAAGAGGAAACAAGCAATGACTGAAGCAGAACGTGATGCCTTTGCCGTCACGGCCAGAGTACTGGGTGCACTTTTTTACTATACGCCATAGAGCGAGCAGGCGGCACCGCTGGTAGCCGCACTGCAAAGTCCGGCGTGGCAGGCGCAGTGGCCGTTGTCCGCCGAGGCGCTGGTGTCGGTTGTGCCCGGCTTCACCGCCGGTGCGGACGAACCGCTGTCAGATGCCTGGCAGCGGATGTTTATCGGGCCGTGGGCGCTGGCGGCTCCGCCCTGGGGCTCGGTCTGGCTGGATCGTGAAAGCGTGGTATTTGGCGATTCCACGCTGGCGCTACGCCAGTGGATGCGCGAAAACGGGATTGTCTTCGATACCGGGCAAAACGAGCCGGAAGATCATTTTGGCACGCTGCTGATGCTGGCGGCCTGGCTGACGGAAGAAGGCCGCAGTGCCGAATGCGATCAACTGCTGGCCTGGCATTTACTGCCCTGGGCGGGGCGTTATTTAACCGTGTTTTGCGAACATGCGGCGCACCCGTTTTACGTTGCGCTCGGGCAACTGGCCCGTTTAACGCTAACCGACTGGCAAAGTCGTTTGCTGGTACCGGTGGCGGATAAACCGCTTTATAAATAACCATCCGCCGCACAGCCCCCTTTACTGTGCGGCGCTTCCCCTCTGATTTTACGCTTTCACCCTAACGCAAACCGTGACAACGTCACTTATCATTTTTATCTTTAAGACAATTCTTGGCTTTTCGCGCGGAGCGTTATGCCACAAGGTGTGATGCCGTGTCGTGATAAATACCCTGCTAAACAAAACCTTGCCTCTCGCTGGAATCATTCCCAACCGCTTGCTATAGCTCATTCACCCTGCCGATACATGGCATAACAACACGCAACTTTCGTTGCAATAACGCATGCACCCAGGGAGACACACTGCAATGCATACTTCCCCGCTTGTTCGCGCGCTGTTATTTATCACCGCGCTCATTGTCGTCATCGCCCTTCTGACGTGGGGCATTGGCCTTGAAACCATCAAAACGCGTCAGGTCGATCTTCTTTATCTTGGGCAGCAGCACATGATTTTAGTGTTCAGCTCAATGTTCTTTGCCCTGCTGGTCGGCATCCCAAGCGGCATCGCGCTAAGCCGCCCGGCCCTGCGTGGCGTAGCGGAATACGTGATGCAGATCTTTAACGTCGGTAATACCCTGCCGCCGTTGGCGGTGCTGGCGCTGGCGATGGTGATTTTTGGCATCGGCGACGTTCCGGCGATCATCGCGCTGTTCCTCGCCTCGCTGCTTCCCATTGTGCGTAACACCTACGCAGGACTGTGCTCGGTACCGCCGTCGCTGCTTGAAGCCGCCAACGGCATTGGCATGACCAAATGGCAGCGTCTGCGCCAGGTTGAACTGCCGAACGCCTGGCCGGTGATGCTCTCAGGGATCCGCATCGCCACCGCCATTAACGTGGGTACCGCACCGCTGGCGTTCCTGATTGGTGCCAGCAGCTATGGCGAGCTGATTTTCCCCGGCATCTATCTCAATGACTTCCCAACGTTGATTTTGGGTGCTGCGGCGACCGCGCTGTTCGCGCTGATTCTGGACACGCTGCTGGCGGCACTGGGCCGCGTGCTCAGCCCGCACACAGCCTGATAACAATAAGAAGGAATACGTATGAAATGGTTTACCCGACTCGCGGGATCGCTTGCCGCCGCCGCGCTGATGATGAGCCAGGCGCAAGCCGCTCCGCTGATCCTCGCCACCAAAAGTTTTACCGAGCAGCATATTCTCTCGGCCATGACCGTGCAGTATCTGCAAAAGAAGGGCTTTCAGGTACAGCCTAAAACCAATATCGCGACGGTGATTTCCCGTAATGCGATGATCAACAAACAGATTGATATGACATGGGAATATACCGGCACGTCGCTGATTATTTTCAACCACATCAATGAACGCATGTCACCGCAGGCCTCTTACGACACGGTAAAACGCCTGGACGCGAAGCACGGGCTGGTCTGGCTGAAACCCGCCGATATGAACAATACTTATGCCTTCGCCATGCAGCGCAAGCGCGCAGAAGCCGAGCATATCAACACCATGTCGGAGATGGTCGCCAAAATCGAACATATCCGCCAGACCGATCCGGATAAAAACTGGCTGTTAGGGCTGGATCTGGAATTCGCCGGGCGCAGCGATGGCATGAAGCCCTTGCAGGACGCCTACAACATGCCGCTCGACCGTCCGCAAATCCGTCAGATGGACCCCGGTCTGGTTTACAACGCCGTGCGCGATGGTTTTGTCGACGCGGGCCTGATTTACACCACCGACGGTCGCGTTAAGGGATTTGATCTCAAGGTGTTGAAAGATGATAAGGGCTTCTTCCCAAGTTACGCTGTCACGCCGGTAGTGCGGAAAGATACGCTGGAAGCCAACCCTGGCCTTGAAGAGGCGCTCAACACGCTTTCCGGCCTGCTGGATAACGACGCCATCACCACGCTGAACGCGAAGGTGGATATCGATCACCAGACCCCGCAGGAGGTCGCCCGCGACTTCCTGAAGGCGAAAGGTCTGCTGTAAGGAGCAAGCATGGATACGATTCATTACATGATGGAAAATTGGGGTTACCTGATGACCCTGACCTTTCAGCACCTGTGGCTGGTTCTGCTGGCGGTGGGGCTGGCGATTGTCATCGGCGTGCCGCTGGGGATTGTGATTGTGCGTTACAAATGGCTGGCAACGCCCATTCTGGGCGTGGCGACCATCGTGCTGACCATCCCATCAATTGCGCTGTTTGGGCTGATGATCCCGCTGTTTTCGCTGGTCGGCCAGGGGATTGGTGCCCTGCCCGCGATCACCGCCGTGTTCCTCTACTCGCTGCTGCCCATTGTGCGTAACACCCATACCGCGTTAGACAGCATTCCTCCCGGCTTGCGCGAGGCCGGTCGCGGCATCGGTATGACGTTCTGGCAGCGTCTGCGCTGGGTTGAAATCCCGATGGCGCTGCCGGTGATCTTTGGTGGCATCCGCACCGCCGTGGTGATGAACATCGGCGTGATGGCCATTGCCGCCGTGATTGGTGCCGGTGGCCTGGGCCTGCTGTTACTGAACGGTATCGGCGGGAGTGATATTCGTATGTTGATTGCCGGTGCGTTGATGATTTGTGTACTGGCTATTGTGCTCGACTGGTTACTGCATCGCTTGCAGACCGTACTGACGCCTAAAGGGATCCGATAATGATAAAACTTGAAAACCTGACCAAACAATTTGCACAGAAAAACGGCCAGACCTTTAAGGCGGTCGATAATGTAAATCTTAACGTGCCGGAAGGCGAGATGTGCGTGCTGCTTGGCCCCTCCGGCTGCGGTAAAACCACCACGCTGAAAATGGTGAACCGCCTGATTACGCCGAGCGATGGCAAGATCCTGATTAACGGCGAAGATACCAGCGGCATGGATACCGTCACGCTGCGCCGCAACATTGGCTATGTTATCCAGCAAATCGGTCTGTTTCCGAACATGACCATCGAGGAAAACATTACCGTGGTGCCGCGGATGCTCGGCTGGGACAAGGCGCGCTATCGAAGCCGTGCTGAAGAGCTGA
Organism: uncultured Enterobacter sp.; assembly: GCA_963521185.1. GTDB lineage: Bacteria > Pseudomonadota > Gammaproteobacteria > Enterobacterales > Enterobacteriaceae > Enterobacter_D. The sequence goes on from CAUQTV010000002.1 coordinate 61,006, forward strand.
TGGATATGGTGGCGATGGATCCGAAGAAGTTTCTTAACCGCTATCCGCGAGAAATGTCCGGTGGTCAGCAGCAGCGTATTGGCGTGATCCGCGCGCTGGCAGCGGATCCGCCGGTGCTGCTGATGGACGAACCCTTCGGCGCGGTGGATCCCATTAACCGTGAGGTTATTCAGAATCAGTTCCTCGATATGCAGCGCAAGCTGAAAAAGACGGTGATGCTGGTGAGCCATGACATTGACGAAGCGCTTAAGCTCGGCGACCGTATTGCCGTTTTCCGCCAGGGCCGCATCGTCCAGTGCGCCAGCCCCGATGAGCTGTTAGCCAAACCGGCCAATGAATTCGTGGGATCCTTTGTGGGCCAGGACCGTACGCTGAAGCGTCTGTTATTAGTGTCGGCGGGAGATGTGACCGATCAGCAACCGACGCTGACGGTGCGCAAAGCCACGCCGCTGACCGATGCCTTCGCCATGATGGATGATAACGATATTCGCGCCATCACCGTGGTGGACGAGGACGGTAAACCCCTCGGCTTTATTAAACGCCGGGAAGCGCGCAACGCCAGCGGCGACTGCGCTTCGCTGCTGCATCCCTTCCGCGTCACCGGGAAAGCAGAAGATAACCTGCGCGTGGTGCTGTCAAAACTCTACGAGAGTAATACCAGTTGGATGCCAATCGTTGATGAAGAGGGGCGCTATAACGGCGAGATTTCGCAGGACTACATTGCGGACTATCTCAGCTCCGGCAGAACGCGCCGGGCGCTGAATATTCACAGCGATAATTAAGAAATAATCCCCTCATGCCTGAGGGGATTTTTACTTCAGGCCAGTACGCGGTCACAGGCCAGGGTGCGGTTAAGCATGGTTAAATCGATGTACTGGGCTAATTCACGCGACTCCGCACGCGGCAAATAGGGTAATTCGCCGATGAGCGGTGCCGGTATTTTGCGGCTCAGCACGTTAATGATTTCCGCGTAGTGCGCAAGGCCCGGATTGATACGGTTTGCCACCCACCCCATCAGCGGCAGACCGTCATTCGCAATGGCCTGCGCCGTCAGCAGCGCATGGTTAATGCACCCTTCCTGAATCCCCACCACCATCACCACCGGCAGCTGTTCCTGCACCACCCATTCCGACAGCGGACGCAGATCGTTCATCAGGCTGCGCCAGCCACCGGTACCTTCAACCACCACGTGATCCACTCTGTCGCTCAGACGTGCGAGGCCGTTGGTCAGCAGGCTGTAGCTGATTGGGCAACTGTGCGCGACGCTGCTTTCGTCTTCACTTAACGCAATGGGGTTCACCGCCTGATAAGGCAGTTCGATTGTGGAGACGCTTTGCAGCACCAGCGCATCTTTGTTGCGCAATCCTTCAGGCGTCTCTTTACTCCCTTTCGCAACTGGCTTGTACCCCGCCACGCTTCTACCACTGGCAGCAAGCGCCTGTAGCAGTGCGCGCGAAACCACTGTCTTCCCGACAGCGGTATCTGTACCCGTTATAAAGAAACGCTTAAGCATTACTGACTCCACCGTTATGCTTCGGAAATATAAACCAAGAGAATAATTCAGTGGGGAAAGTCTATGTTAAGTCGCGATCGGCCGGATTGAGGTAGCGCAATTTTTCGTAAAAGAGCAAAAAATTGTTAACCCTGCAACAGACGAATCAGCAAAGAACCGTTATACATCGCGTCTTTGACCAACGCGGCCCCGGCCATGGTGCCCTGATTGGAAAACTGCGTGCTCTCAACCACAATATGCTGGCTGTAGGCCGGTAAAGACTGCTGGCGAATACAATCGCCGATCGCCGGGAACAGGATGTCCGACGCCATGTTTAGCGGCGAACCGATCAATATTTTTTGTGGATTGAACAAATTCACCATAATGGCGAGGATGCGCCCGACGCTGGTGCCGACATTGGTGATGATGTCTTTTGCCAGCATATCGCCGTCCTGAGCCGCCTGGCACAGCGTTTCCACGCTCAGCGGTTTATCGTGCAGAACCGAGTTTGGCGTTTGAGGCATCCGCTGCTGTGCCAGCTCCAGCACGCTTTCAACGCTGGCGACGGTTTCGAGACAGCCATGATTGCCGCAGTAGCAATGCTTACCGTAGGGATCCACTTTGGTGTGGCCGATCTCCACCAGGCTGCTGCTGCCCGCGTGTAGCAGTCGTCCGTCGGTGATCACCCCCGCGCCAACGTTGTGGTCGATCACCACCTGGATGACGTCACGCGCCCCGCGAGAGGCACCAAACAGCGCTTCCGCCATGGTCCAGGCACTGATGTCATGCTGAATATAGACCGGCACACCGGTGTGATTTTCCAGCGCGCTGCCGAGCGCCATGTCTTTAACATCATCATAAAACGGCATGCGGTGGATAATGCCATTCTCGGTATCAATGATCCCCGGCAGGGTAATGGCGATGGCGGTCAGACGCTCCAGCTTGTGCTGGTGGCGAATAAAAAACTGATCGATATGGGTGATAACCCGCGCGATAAAAGGGAGATCGGATTCCAGGGCCAGCACCTGCTGCTCTTCGACCACCAGCTTGCTGCTGAGATCGCGCAGGGCGAGGTGGATTTCCCCCCGGCTAATGCGCAGCGATAAATAGTGCCAGGCTTCCGTTTCAACGACCAGCCCAATGGCAGGACGTCCGCGACTGCCGGGCTCCTGAATTTCTGTCTCCTGCACCAGGTGTGCTTCGACCATCTCACGCACAATCTTGGTGATACTGGCTGGCGCAAGTTGCGCAAGCCGGGAAAGATCGATGCGCGAAACCGGGCCAAGCTGATCAATCAGGCGATACACCGCACCCGCATTGTTCTGCTTAATCTGATCAATGTGCCCTGGCTGACTATCAGCAACCACCTCTGACTCCCTTTATTTTCGAGCTTCGAAATAAACTGTGGGCTATGGTGAATGAGTTCAATGGGGGCGTCAAATTTTTGATTAGCCTTGTGATTTACCGCACATTTTATTCAGGGTTATGGTTAAGAAGTTTACTGAATTGTTGCCAATAACTGTTCTTTAAAGCGAACGGCCGCGCTGCCCTGTTCACGATGCGTTGACCACACCAGCCACATCTCCGAGAGCGCATCCGGCTCGGCAATCGGTAACCAACGCATTTCATCAAGCTGAACCCGGCGAAAAGAGGCCGGTAAAATCGACACGCCCAGTCCGGCGGCCACCAGCCCAATGATGGTCATCGCCTCCCCCACTTCCTGCGCAATGACCGGTGCCAGTCCGTAACGACGCATTAGCCCCAGAATATCGTCGTACAGGCCGGTACCCACGTGCGGATCGAAAAAGACAAACGGCTCTTTTGCCAGCGCCGCCAGCGTAACGCGTTCAAGCGAGGCCAGCGGATGATCGCGGTGCACCATCGCCAGCAGCGGCTCCCGCAATACGACCTGCCAGCTCAGCGTGTCCGGCAGTTGGGTATTGCGCATCAGGCCGAGATCCAGCGTCCCTTCATGCAGCGGCGCAATCTGCTCGCGGGTGTTGATTTCCCGGGTTTGCAGATGCACATCCGGGTAACGACGTCGAAACGATGAAAGGGTATCGGACACCGCTTTAATAAAGGGCGCAGACGAGGTGAAGCCGATTCGCAACTCGCCGGTCTGCCCTTGATGAAGGCGTGCGGCACGGGCGGCGGCGTCATTAACCTGCGTGAGGATCTGACGCGCGTCCGCCAGAAACTGTTTCCCTGCGGGCGTCAGCGCCACGCTACGGTTAGTGCGGGCCAGCAGCCGCGCGCCGATTTGCTGCTCTAAGAGCTGAATTTGTTGACTCAACGGCGGTTGAGAGATGTTGAGCCGGGCGGCGGCGTGACCAAAATGCAGCTCTTCCGCGACGGCGATAAAGTAACGCAGATGACGCAATTCGAGATTCATATGTTTTACGTATCATTTAAGATTATTAATATATTAGACAGAATATTCGCATTTTCCTACCCTAAGACGGTGGTCATATCCGTCACCCTTATTCACGGGGATGTAACGTTAAGGAATTCAAGTGAGTCGTACAACCGTCGTTGACATCGCCCCGGCTGGCGATGCCGATGAGCAAACCGTTTCCCGGCCAACTCCGCTTAGCAAAACCCAGTACATTAAACGCGGCACCCCCCAGTTTATGCGCGTCACGCTGGCGCTCTTCTCCGCAGGTCTTGCGACCTTCGCCCTGCTCTATTGCGTACAGCCCATTTTGCCGGTGCTGTCGCAGGAGTTTGGGGTTTCGCCCGCCAGCAGCAGTATTTCCCTGTCCATTTCCACCGCCATGCTCGCCATTGGCCTGCTGTTTACCGGTCCGCTTTCCGACGCCATTGGCCGCAAACCGGTGATGGTAACCGCCCTGCTGCTGGCGTCGTGCTGTACGCTTCTGTCTACGGTGATGACCAGCTGGCACGGCATTCTGATCATGCGCGCGCTGGTGGGCCTGTCGTTAAGCGGTGTGGCGGCGGTGGGCATGACCTACCTTAGCGAAGAGATCCACCCAAGCTTTGTCGCGTTTTCAATGGGCTTATACATCAGCGGGAACTCCATTGGCGGCATGAGCGGTCGTTTACTCAGCGGGGTGTTTACCGACTTCTTCACCTGGCGCATTGCGCTGGCGGTCATTGGCTGCTTCGCGCTGGCCTCAGCGCTGATGTTCTGGAAAATTTTGCCCGAATCCCGGCATTTTCGTCCGGCGTCGCTGCGACCGAAATCGCTGATGATCAACTTCCGCCTGCACTGGCGCGATCGCGGCCTGCCGCTCCTGTTCCTCGAAGGGTTCCTGCTGATGGGATCGTTCGTGACGCTGTTTAACTACATTGGTTATCGCCTGATGCAGTCGCCGTGGCTGTTGAGCCAGGCGGTCGTGGGACTGCTGTCCGTGGCCTATCTGACCGGCACGTGGAGCTCGCCAAAAGCGGGAGCGATGACCGCGCGCTTTGGTCGCGGGCCAGTGATGATTGCCTCAACGGGCATTATGCTGCTCGGCCTTCTGCTGACGCTGTTCTCATCGCTGTGGCTGATTTTCACCGGTATGCTGCTGTTCTCCGCCGGTTTTTTTGCCGCGCACTCGGTTGCCAGCAGTTGGATTGGGCCACGGGCGCGCCGCGCTAAAGGCCAGGCCTCTTCGCTCTATCTCTTCAGCTATTACCTCGGATCAAGTCTGGCGGGGACGCTGGGCGGCGTGTTCTGGCACAACTATGGCTGGAACGGCGTCGGCGGCTTTATTGCCCTGATGCTCATAGCCGCGCTGCTGGTAGGCCGCGCCCTGCACGCCCGCCTGCGCTAGAATAAAAAAACCCCGCCGTTCAGGCAGGGTTTTTAATTCATCGCTATGCGTATTCTATGAAAACATCCCCAATACGGAAGACGCGCCCATTAATTCACGGACTGCATCCAGCGCCATCAGCGCAAATATCACCCAGATAAACGGATTCATAGTGGAATTATTCTTATGTTGTTGCGTTACATGGATTTTACAGAGTATGGCATAGTACTAACAGCTTAACCAAAAATACGACTTTAGTTTGATGGCAATCAATTATTTTGCTCACTTAGTAAGCATATATCATACAAAAGTTGAACACTTCCCCATCGATATGAGGCGTTATGGAAAATAAAAACTATCAACAACTCACACGCACCTTCACGCGGTTATCGCGTTTCTCGCACCTGTCTGCGGTGGCGGGCTGGGATATGTTTACCATGATGCCGCCCGGCGGTAGCGCGGCGCGCGGTGAAGCGCTGGCCGAACTGAGCGTGCTGCAACATCAAATCCTCACCGACGCGAAAATGGCCGAATGGCTGCGCGGTGCGGCGCAGGAAGATCTGAACGATGTCGAACGGGCCAACCTGCGCGAAATGACGCGTCAACACCAGCAGGCGGCCCTGCTGCCCGAGGCGCTGGTGGAGGCAAAATCGCTGGCGGGGAGCAAATGCGAGCACGCCTGGCGCACCCAGCGCCCGAATAACGACTGGGCCGGCTTCGCCGAAAATCTTAAAGAGGTGGTTAACCTTTCTCGCGAGGAAGCCAGACTGCGCGCCGACGCCAAAGGCTGCTCGCCTTACGATGCATTACTGGATATTTTTGAGCCGGACATGACCAGCGCGCAGCTGGATGTGCTGTTTGCCGATCTCAAATCCTGGCTTCCCGATCTGCTCAGTCGCGCCACCAACAAGCAGTCGCAGCACCCGCTCATTGCGCCACAGGGGCCATTCTCCATCGATCAACAGCGCGAACTGGGCCTTGAGGCGATGGCGCAGCTCGGTTTTGATTTTAACGCTGGCCGACTGGACGTGAGTGCGCACCCCTTCTGCGGCGGCGTGCCGGAAGATGTGCGCATCACCACGCGCTATGATGAAAATGAGCTGCTGAGCGCCCTGTTTGGCGTCGTGCATGAAACCGGTCACGCGCGCTATGAGCAGAACCTGCCGCGTAACTGGCTGGGTCAGCCCGTTGCCCTTGCCCGCTCCACCGCCATTCACGAATCTCAGAGCCTGTTCTTTGAAATGCAGCTGGGGCGCAGTAAGGCGTTTCTGCAACGCCTGCGCCCGTCGGTTATCGCCCGCTTTGGCGATCAGCCCGCGTTTAGCGAAGCCAATTTCATTGCCTGGAATCAGCGCGTCAAGCCCGGTTATATCCGCGTGGACGCCGATGAGGTGAGCTATCCGGCCCACGTGGTGCTGCGCTATGAAATTGAGCGTGCGCTGATCGACGGTGACATTGAGGTGGACGATATTCCGGCCCTGTGGGATGAGAAGATGCAGCACTGGCTGGGGTTATCCACCCACGGCGATTACCGTAACGGTTGTATGCAGGATATTCACTGGACCGACGGCGGCTTTGGCTACTTCCCGTCTTATACGCTGGGGGCGATGTACGCCGCGCAACTGTTCAGCGCCGCACGTAAGGCATTGCCCGATCTGGATAGCGCGATTGCCAACGGCAACTTCAGCGCGCTTTTCGACTGGCTACGCCAGAACATCTGGCAGCACGGCAGCCGTTTTAGCACGGCACAGCTTATCGAAAACGCCACCGGCGAGGCGCTTAACAGCCGCTATTTCCGCGAGCATCTCACCGCGCGTTATCTGTAACGATTATGCGCCGGGTCCTCTGCCCGGCGCTGATCCCTCATCGCTGTACATACGGTTACACACCGATACCAATGACTCACGGAAGCCTCGAATTGACAGGGATATAGTGTTTTCAACGGCCCCGCAGTGGGGTTGAATGTAAAAACCAATTCGAGGGTATCAGAATGAAAAAAGTATTAGCTCTGGTTGTTGCCGCTGCTATGGGTCTGTCTTCTGCTGCATTCGCGGCTGACGCGGTTGCTACACCTGCGGCACCGGCTGCCACCACGACCACCGCTGCACCAGCGGCTGCTGCAACCAAAGCGGCTCCGGCTAAGCACCACAAAAAACACAAGAAAGCCGTTGAGCAAAAAGCGCAGGCTGCTAAAAAACACCACAAAAAAGCCGCCGCTAAACCGGCAGTAGAGCAAAAAGCGCAGGCGGCGAAGAAACATCATAAAAAACACGTGAAACACACTGCGGCTAAACCGGCTGCTCAACCGGCTGCGTAAGTCACAGCACTGTTGTGAGTGCCCGGCCTGTCGGGCACATCGCGAACACGGCGCTTAGCTCTTTGGTAAGCGCCGTTTTTTATCCGGAGGGCGTATGCTGCAACGTTACCGTTTTGAGTTCATCCTTATCACGCTTATTTTGTGTGCACTTATCGCCATCCGATTTTATTTTTCCTGAGTGTAGTTCGCTGATTTTACTCCCACTTTGTTCACCCCCCGTCTATAGTTAGCAATACGTCAGAAAGCGTTTCTTTGGCTTCACTTTTAATAATCATAATTGCCCTGTCAGAGTGTGCTATGCATAAAACCGTTGTGTTGATACTGGGATCGTTCTGTTTGTTTTCGGCGTTGGGGCATGCGGATGATGGCGATGACGACGCCATGAATGCCACTGAAGTCAAAACGCTCTTTTTTGGCCATGATGACCGTACGCGTGTTAACACCCCTGCGCAATCGCCCTGGGATGCGATTGGTCAACTGGAGACCGCCAGTGGCAATTTGTGCACCGCCACGCTTATCTCCCCGCACCTGGCGCTGACCGCCGGGCACTGCCTGCTGACGCCACCACGGGGAAAACCCGATAAAGCCGTGGCGCTGCGCTTCGTGGCGCAAAAAGGCGTCTGGCGCTATGAAATACACGGTATTGAGGCACGGGTTGATCCGTCGCTCGGCAAACGCCTCAAGCCTGACGGTGATGGCTGGATTGTGCCCTCGTCCGCCGCCCCCTGGGATTTTGGGCTGATTGTTTTACGCTATCCGCCGTCCGGGATCGCGCCCTTGCCGCTGTTTGAGGGTGACCGGGACGCATTAACCGCCGCGCTTAAAATCAGCGGGCGCAAGGTCACGCAGTCGGGCTACCCGCAGGATCATCTGGATACGCTGTACAGCCATCAGGATTGCATTGTCACCGGCTGGGCGCAAAACACCGTGCTTTCGCACCAGTGCGATACGCTGCCTGGTGACAGTGGTTCGCCGTTAATGCTTAAAACGGCAGCGGGCTGGCAGCTGATTGGCGTGCAAAGCTCAGCACCGGCGGCAAAAGACCGCTGGCGTGCCGATAACCGCGCGATCGCGGTGACGGGTTTTCGCGATAAGCTTGAAGCGCTGGCGCAGGAGTGATCAGCACTGGCGCTGTTGGCGAAGCTGTAAAATATCGCCGATCGGCATGGGTTCGCTGAAGTAAAAGCCCTGAAGCTGATCGCAACCGGCCAGGCGCAGCAGCTTCATCTGTTTCTCACTTTCGACGCCTTCCGCCACCACCGCCATCCCCAGCGCGCTGGCGATGCGGATCGTCCCGCTCACCAGCGCCGCGGCCTGTTCGTCGGCATCCACCAGCCCCGCCAGGGATTTATCAATCTTGATGGTGTCGAAATTAAAGCGGCGCAGGTAGCCAATGCTGGAATAACCGGTGCCAAAATCATCCAGCGCCACCGCCGTGCCGAGCGCTTTTAAATTAACGATCGCCGAGCGCGCGCGTTCCGGATTTTCCAGCACGTAGGTTTCGGTGACTTCCAGTTGCAGACGGTGAGCGGGAAAGCCGCTGTTTTCCAGTACGCTGGCGACCTTCACTTCAAATTCCGGATCGCGAAACTGCGCCGGGGAAATATTAACCGATAATTTTAAATCGCTGAGCGGCTGCAAATCCATGCAGGCGCGGCGCAGCACAAACTGCCCGAGGGCGTAAATGAGTCCGCTGGTTTCGGCAATATAAATAAACTCATCCGGTCTTAGCTCACCCGCCGGACGGCGCGGCCATCGCACCAGCGCTTCGACACCGACCATGGCCTGCGTGCGGGCATCCACAATCGGCTGATACCAGACGTCGAACTCGTCACGCTCCAGCCCGTCGCGAATGTCGCTTTCAATGGTCAACTGCCGCTCGCGCACGCTGTTCAGTTCAGCATCATACTGGATGACTCGCCCTTTACCGGTGATTTTAGCGTGGTACATCGCAATGTCGGCGCGGCGGAACAGCTCGGAGGAGGTGCACTCCACCAGCGTGCCGCTGGCGATACCGATGCTGGCACCAATATGAATCGTCCGCTCATCTACGCGAATCGGTATGTTCAGAAACTCCAGTACCCGCAGGGCAAAAATAGCGGCTTTTTCACCCGCATCATCACCGCTCACGGTCATGGCGAACTCATCGCCGCCCATGCGCGCCAGCATGCCACCATCAGGAATTTTCTCGCGCAATGTCCCGGCGAGGGTCACGATAAGTCTGTCGCCGATATCGTGACCGTACACGTCGTTCACATCCTTGAAGCCATCCAGATCCATAAACACCACGCTGATGGGATTGATATCGCCTTGCAGACTCAGCGTATCGAGCCGTTCAATCAGCGCACGTCGGTTTGGCAGACGGCTTAACCAGTCAGTGAGGGCACTTTTGCGCGCCTGTTTTTCCCCCTTCGCCAGCTTGTACAACCCGGCGCTGCTTAACAGAATAAACAGCAGAATAAGCGCGGTTACTAAGGCGACAATCTGGCGGATCTCCCAGGCGGCAGCATTGGCGGCTTGCGCACCGGGCAGATGTGGCTTCCAGTTGAGATAGCCTAAAATTTCACCGGCCGAACTGCGCAGCGGTACGCTGGACGCATCCGATAACGTATTACTAAAACGGAGATTGCCGATCTGGAAGGTTTCCCCCAAATCGTTGAGTATCTGCCTGTTGAGATGGCGCGTGATCACCAGATAGCGGCGGGTATTATCGTAGACGGCAAGGCGACCGATCATCGGGCGCACCAGTCCAATACCAATAAACGCCACCCCTTCACGCGTGCGGGTGATCCCGGCGTAAATCGTATTCTCACCGGGCAGTGCATGGCGATTCTGGCTGATTAACGCCTGAAGTCCGGCACCGAAAAAATCCAGATTGCGTTCATTGAACGGTTCGCTGTGAAACGATCCCCATAGCACAGTGAAATTTTCATCGAGGATAAAGGTGCCGTCATAGAGATTGTTAACCTTAAACCCGGCTCCCCACGTATTGTAAAGCCACTGGGTATCAAGCTGTGGACGGTAGACTTCACGTACGGCATCGTCCCAGACGGCATTGTCAATGACCAGCGACCAGACGCGATTGACAGAGGTTTGAATCGCGCCCTGTACCGAGAGCGCAGAGCGGCGCTCGTCGATTTCATTGCTTTTGGTGCTGATAAGATGCAGTGAGAGATACAGCAGCGCGACAACAGAAATGATAAGCCCAATGCCCGCCATAATAATCATCACTGACAGGGTGCGCGCGGTGGGGATATTACGCCAGCTAAACGGAGTGTACATTCACCGCCCTCTTATCCGCCTGAAAAGGTTTTTACATTCGTTCCCGATAAAATAAGCGTAATACAGCCAACGGAATTCGCAGCCCACAATTGCGGGCAGCGATCACATCAGTGCGGAAAGAGAACAAGAACAGGAAAACTTAGCTCCGGGGAAAGGGATCTTTGCGGTCTTCCTGGCTGTCATCGGGTTTGCGCGGAATTTCGCCCTGCTTTGCCGGGTTGTCTTTTACCGGTCGCTGTGGCTCTGAGGATGCCAGCAACTGTCGCGTTAGTCTGTTTTTCATAAGATTCTCCTGATTGCCATACACATTAAGTCTAGCCAATTCTGAGCGACACGGGACAATGCCGCCGGCTAGCCGCTTACGAAAGGGACTCTGTGCGGCTGCGGGTCGTGATGCGCAGGGGACGGATTAATACGTAGTTATTCTCAATAAACGCATTGTTATCGAGTTGGATCCCCTCTTCACCCTCGCTCACCCAAATACCGCTCAGGGCGTTGTACAACAGTGTGACCTCACGTCCTTCTGGCGTTTGCACAATATAATCGCCACTTTGCAGGTAGCCGCTGGAAAAAGTGATACGTCGGGTGGAATTGGTTTTCATTGTGAATTCGATTTTACGAAAACCCGTCGTGACCGTACTGAATAAGAAAAACGGCAGACTGGTTATTTTTATATCACCGAAATCGTCGATAATTTCACCATCACGCAACAGGTGTACCTCTTTTAAATAGAGGGTTAATGGTAGATGGGTTTCATGCTGTGGATATTCAGCTTTAAAGTACACAAAGTTCATAGGCGCCCTGGACCTGCAGATACAATTTATCTACCCACAGTTATAGCGCAAAATAAGGCAGTAATGAAGGATTTCGGATTCCACCGATACGCTTATTACTGCCATGTTAGAGAAACGTAAATATTATTTACAATTTTTGTGGGGAGATCACTTTAAGCGGATAGCGGAACTCTTTTCGTATATTATCCAGGCAAACAACACGTACGTGGCGGTTACAGATAAACCAAATTTCATCTCTATCGTTCGCCATTATATAGTACGCATCAGATGTTTCAGATGGATTGAAACATCCCAGCACACGATACGCCGTCTCCATGTTGAAACCGCTTTGCAGGGGCAACGGGCGCGGCCCGTTGTCAAGCTCCTGGATCCGTAGGTAAAGCCCTTGTTCAAGCCAAAGCATATGCAGTCCTTATTTTGTTTGACGACCCAAAATAAGATTAGCAACGAATTAGCCTGCCCGTGTGCTTTTCAACAGCATTCGGCTATTAAGAGACAGTGAAGGGTTCGCGTGCCGGAAATGGCGAGGAAGAACGCAGACCGTAGTAATCGCGCATGGCTTGCTCAAGTCCTTGTCTGCTCAGGGTAATAAACATGCGTTTGCCGGGTACCGTCAGCCGATATTCTTCGCCTTCCGTGATCACCGTGACCTGACACCATTGCCCCAGATAAAAGATCCAGTTCATATGGAAAGATCCGTCATTAATTTACGTAATACTGACATAGCGCGCGTAGACTTATTTGAGAAATCGTCAAGTCATGATGCGCGATTTACGTTAAAAATAATGTGAACCAGGTCGTGAATTAACCGGGGGAAGGTCACGAGAACAGCTTGAGGTGCAAAAAGGAGATGTTCCGCAGCAGTATTGCGTGTTGCCATGCTGCTGCGGTTAAGGCTGTGAATCACATTGCGTGAATTACATTCAGTCAATTACAGTGTGTGAATCAAGCCACTTTTTCTTCGACAGGCACTTCACATTGATGCAGGCTGAGCTGCAAATCATAGATCAGACTTCGTACCATCTCTGGCGATAAGCTAAAAAACTGCGAGTCAAAGGTGCTCGCACCCACCGTATGCGGCGACGTGCTGTAGCCAAACTTCACAACCACACCGTTGAGATTTTCCACCGGACCAACCTGCCAGCCGACGACGGGAAATGCAGGAAACACGGGCTCGTTGCTCATCCTAAATCTCCTTATTAATGCGATGTCTTACATGAGGTTAGTGCTTAAATTTACGTTTTTACCATTTCCAAACCATCACAGCCAATCAATCACAGCCAATCACAGAAGAGAGCCAATTAAGGTCATAAAACCGCCCGCAGGCTGTCGGGACAGAATAAGTCGAATACCAGTGTCAGGAATTTCAGTTTAGCGGATGTACTCTGACACTCAAGCAAAATTTATAAGAAATATCTTACACCAGGATAATTCCGACGGCGGGAAATATCGAAACGTTTTTCTGCTTATTAAAGCATCCATTGGCGCAACTAAATTAGAACAATTTATATACATTTTACCGATAGCAATTTGAGTGATTTTGTTGGACGTAAGCCTCGCTTAAATCTCCCTTAGCAGAGATTAAAAATTTTGCACTCATTCTTTCAGGTAAAGTTTTTTAAAATAAAGTTTGAAATATAAAACTTTCGCGTTGCCGGGAATTCATGTCTACGGTTTATAGCGTGTACAATAAACGAGACGGATATTATGACTGCACCTGACAACAACCTCCCGCACTACCCACGCCCTCCTTTCCCGGAACAACCTCAGCAAGCGCCGGGGCTGGCATCAGAGATGAAGCCGATCCCCGACCACGGTGAAACGCGCTACACCGGCTCCGGTCGCCTGGCCGGTAAAAAAGCATTAATCACCGGCGGTGACTCGGGCATTGGCCGGGCGGTGGCAATTGCCTATGCGCGAGAAGGCGCAGATGTGGCGATCAACTTCCTGCCGGGAGAGGAGTCCGACGCCGAGGCGGTGATCGCGCTCATTACTGCGGAAGGCCGTAACGCGGTCTCCCTGCCCGGTGACATTCGATCCGAGACCTTCTGTCAGCAGCTAGTGGTGGAAGCCATCAACAAACTGGGCGGCCTGGATATTCTGGTTAACAACGCCGGACGCCAGCAGTTTTGCGAATCCATTGAAGAACTCACCACCGACGCCTTTGACGACACCTTTAAAACGAACGTTTACGCGCCGTTCTGGATCACCAAAGCCGCCGTGCCCCACCTCAAGGCCGGTGCCGTGATCATCAATACCACCTCGGTGCAGGCCTTCCAGCCGAGCGAAATTTTGCTCGATTATGCGCAGACTAAAGCCTGTAACGTCGCCTTTACCAAATCGCTGGCGAAACAGTTGGGCAAAAAAGGGATCCGCGTCAACGCCGTCGCGCCCGGTCCGTACTGGACACCGCTGCAATCAAGCGGGGGTCAGCCTCAGGAAAAAGTGAAAGCCTTTGGCGAAAGCGCCCCGCTTGGCCGCCCGGGGCAACCGGTGGAGATTGCCCCGCTTTACGTCCTGTTCGCCTCGGATGAAAGCTCTTTCTCTTCCGGTCAGGTGTGGTGCTCCGATGGCGGTACCGGCACGCTGTAACATGCAGGCAGGCTTGCCCTGCCTTCTTTACTACTCACCGGGAGCGCCATGAATGAAAAACCAGTCTTACCCCCGCACCGAGCGCATTGATGGCTACGCCGGACTGGGCGATTATGCCGCCATCGGCGATGGACGCTCCGTGGCGCTGATCGCCCCGGATGGCGCAATTGACTGGTGGTGCGCCCCGAATATGGATTCGCCCCCCCTGTTTGACCGCATACTGGATGCGCGGCATGGGGGATATTTTCAGATTGCGCCCGCAGGTGAATACAGCGTTGAACGGCAGTATCGCGATAACAGCAACGTGCTGGAAACCTGCTTTACCACGCCGACGGGTAAAGTCAGGTTGACCGAGTCGCTCAACAGTAATCGCGCCGGACGTCTGCCCTGGTGTGAGATGGCCCGGCGCGTGGAAGGCCTTGAAGGCAGCGTCACGATGAACATGGTTTTTGTTCCCGGCACCGCCGCCAGCACGCGATCTCCCTGGGTTTCAGATTCCGGCAAAGGCAACGTGATTCATGCGGGTGGCCTGATGGCGATGATCCGCAACTCGCCTGACGTCGAAATCACCCGTTCGGAAGATATGATGATCGCGGGTACATTCACCACGCGGGCCGGTTCGCACAGCCTGATCGCGCTGCTGGTGAGCGATAAAGAGCCGCTGGCGGTACCGCCGCTGGACAAAATCGACGAGCGCATTGAGATAAGCGACAGCCTGTGGAAAATGTGGACCGAAGATTTAAGCTACGACGGTCTTTACCCGGAACATGTGAAACGCTCCGCGCTGGCGCTGAAATTCCTGCTTTATTCCCCCACCGGTGCGCTGGCCGCCGCGCCGACTACCTCACTGCCCGAGGGTATCGGCGGCGAAAAAAATTACGATTACCGCTACGCGTGGATCCGTGATGCCTGTCTGATTATTCGCGCCTTTGCGTTTATCGGCGCGCTTGAGGAGTGCAAAGCGGCGTTTTCATGGCTGACCAGCACCATTTTACGCCACGAAGGCAAGCTCCGCGCTTGCTATACCCTGCAAGGTGACGTCGTGCCGGATGAGACCTTTTTGCCTCTCGACGGTTATCGGGGATCGCAGCCGGTGCGGGTGGGTAACAACGCCCAGAGCCAGCGGCAATTAAGCATGTTTGGCGACATGCTCGATACGGCTCTGCTGTTCGTGCACGCCGGGCATGTGCTGGATCTCACGACTTCACGTCTGCTGGCGACGCTGGCGAACGAGTGCGCGGACTCCTGGCGACAGGAGGATTCCGGCATCTGGGAGTTGCCTGAACAGCGGCAGTATACCCACTCGAAAATGGCCTGCTGGATCACGCTGGACATCGCCGTGCGGCTGGCAACCGATCACCACATTGAATCCACCTGGGCTGCGCGCTGGTCCCGTGAAAAAGACCGCATCCGCGACTGGATTGAAACCCACTGCTGGTCAGAGAAAAAACAGGCGTACACCTTCTATGCGGGAACCGACAAGCTGGACGCGTCGCTGTGTCTTACGTGGTACTACGGCAAAAAAAACGCCCCCGCGCGGATGAAATCCACCTTTGACGCGCTGGTTGATGAGCTGGGTCACGGCACGCCCATGCTGTATCGCTACAGCGACGTGGAACAGGAAGAGAGCACCTTTGTGGCCTGTGCATTCTGGCTGGTGGAAGCCTGGGCGCGGCTCGGGGAGACTGACAAAGCTTCAGCCTTTATGGACCACATCCTCGATTGCCTGTGTGATAAAGGCAACGTGGAAACGTTCAATGAGATGTTCGATGTCCGAACCGGCGAATGGCGCGGCAATGTGCCGCAGGGACTGAGCCACCTGTCGCTTATCTGCGCGGCCGATGCGCTGTCGCGTAATCGCGATGAAGGTGAAAATCAATGGCATGTTTAGAGCATACCTTTAGAGCAAAGTCGTCAACGGTGCTCTAACGTTAAGTAAAAGGACGAAAACAGATAATGGAATATCTCTGCTTACGTTTAGCTTCTCAACGACCCTATGAGGAATACAGATTATGGCGACCTATGTTGAAAATTATCATGACTGGCTGCGTGACGCCCATGCTATGGAAAAGCAGGCGGAATCCATGCTTGAGAAAATGGCTGACCGTTTAGATCACTATCCCGAGCTGCGGGCGCGAATTGTGCAGCACATCGAAGAGACACGCCAGCAACAGCGCCTGCTGGATCAGGTCATTGAACGTAATAATGTTTCCACGTCGACTTTTAAAGACGCGATGAGCAAATTAGCGGCGTTTGGTCAGGCGATGGGCGGCATGATGACCCCGGATGAAGTGGTAAAAGGGGCGATCAGCGGCTACGTGTTTGAGCACTTTGAGATCGCCTGCTATACCTCGCTCATCTCCGCCGCTGAACTGGCTGGCGACAGTGAAGGCGCACGTATCTTCAGTCAGATCTGCGATCAGGAGCTCGACATGGCAAACTGGTGCCAGACCCATCTGCCGGAGGTCACCGAGCAATTCCTGGTGCGCTCTCAGCAGCCCGATACTGAAGCAAAACGTTAATGCCCTGCCCGCGCCGCACTGGCGCGGGAATTATCACCCCTCTTTTTTCACCCGCGTCGGGCGTCTAACCAGTTCGCCCGCGCAATTTGGGCACTTCCCTTCCAGCGCGTGTTCGGCGCACTCCACACAAAAAGTGCACTCCCACGAGCAGATCATGGCAAAGCGTGAATCCTGGGGAAGCGCTTTACCGCAGCGTTCACACGCCGGTTTAAGTTCCAGCATCACTGTTCTCCTGAGGTTTTTGCGCAGCATAGCGAAGTCCGCGTCCGGCCGTAAGACCTGTTAAGGACATCGTGGTGACCATTACAGACATTCGCCAGTTGCAGAAGATATGGTAATATACATTTCATACATGTTTTGTATAAATCCGACAACCAGGTGATACATGGGTATCGTGAAAATTTCAGATTTAATGCATGAGAATCTGCGCCTTGCCAGCAACGCCATGAGCCGCTCCATCAATTCGCAGGCGGAGCACTGGTTAAAAATTGGCATGCTAGCCGAGGTTTATCCGCATTTAACGCACCAGGATTTGATGCGTTTGCTGGTGCAAACCGAGTCGCAGGGCGGCGCTGACATTCATAAACTCACACAACGCGATGCGTTCACTGTGCAAAAGGAGGAAGTGGCACCATGAGTGGAATTAAACTTCACAATCAGGCAGAAGTTGAGATGGCGCGTGCCGCCGGACATGCAGCGGCAAAAGTGCTGGCGATGATTGCCCCGCACGTGCGGCCCGGTGTCACCACTGATGCGCTGGATAAACTGTGCCACGACTTTATCGTGAATGAATTAAAAGTGATCCCGGCCAATATTGGCTATCACGGTTATACCCGCACGGTCTGTACATCGGTTAATCACGTGGTATGCCACGGTATTCCGGCGGAAAAAACGTTGAAAAAAGGCGATATCGTGAATATTGATGTCGCCGTTATTAAAGATGGCTGGTATGGCGATACCAGCCGTATGTATTTCGTCGGTGAGCCGTCAATTCGTGCAAAACGTCTGGTGGATATCACTTATCAGTCGATGGTGGCAGGCATTAATACCGTGCGCCCTGGCGCAACGCTGGGCGATATTGGCGCAGCCATTCAGCAGGTGGCGGAAGATGCCGGGTTCTCAGTAGTGCGCGAATATTGCGGCCATGGCGTCGGGCAAATTTATCATGCTGAGCCGCAGATCCTGCATTATGGCGTGCCGGGCACGGGTCCGGTGCTGGAAACCGGCATGATCTTTACCATTGAGCCGATGATCAACGCGGGTAAGGCGTCTACCAGCGTACTCTCCGACGGCTGGACGGTGGTCACCAAAGATCGCTCGCTCTCAGCCCAATGGGAACATACGGTCGCGGTGACGGAGACCGGCTTCGATCTGTTAACGCCATGGCCAGACGGCACTGGCGAATACGCGCCGATCTAATACGGACGGAGCGTTACGCATGGCCTAGCGGCTGCGCTTCGCGTGACGCTCCCAGTTATCCTGTTTTGCCTGCGCCGATTTGCGTAACGCCACGTAGCACGCGCCGCTGCCGCCATGATGCGGTAGCGCAGCGCAGAAGGCCTGAACATCGTCAAACTCGGTTAACCAGCGTGCGAGATAGCTACGCACGATGTTGGCGTGTGCGTTCTCTTCCCGCCCTTTTCCGTGAATAATGAGCAGATTACGCAGGTTGTTTTGTCGCGCCTGATGCATAAAACTGAATACCAACTGGCGGCACTGCTCAACCGACTGACGCAGCAGGTTCAGGCTGGCCTGCTGTGGGTATTTCCCCAGACGCAGCTTTTCAATGACGCCGTTTTGCAGCCCTTCCTGTTTGAAGTGCAGCGGCGTGCCGAGGGGTAAAATCTCCAGAAAACCGGTGGTCAAAAAGTTATCCAGTTGCAGCGTGTCGACATGCTGCGGTTTGCGGGCATTACGGTCCGGGTGCCAGTGCACATCGGCACCCTGCTTAAGCGGTTGGACATCCTCCATGGCGTCAAGAAATAGCGATTTGTCGTCAAGGTTCATGATCAATCCTCTGGCTACAACTGACAGCAGGGATCTACTATAACCGCCTGTGCCACGGGTCTCAATGGGTGGCGGCCGCCAAACGAGCGGAACGCATAAATTTCCAATAATCACCCAA
This sequence comes from uncultured Enterobacter sp., assembly GCA_963521185.1. Classification (GTDB taxonomy): domain Bacteria; phylum Pseudomonadota; class Gammaproteobacteria; order Enterobacterales; family Enterobacteriaceae; genus Enterobacter_D. Next base: position 79,888 of record CAUQTV010000002.1, read on the forward strand.
AAGTAGCAAATATCGCGAGCGCCCCCAGAACTGGATATTTTTTGAGCGATCGTGGGGTAAATGTTTATCGCTACTTAACTGAAACTACAATCTGATTAATATCTCGGCTTTACATTAAATTTACGTGAAATCAATCACCAATATGTACTGGAATTATGGTGAAGACTTGCTATAACTATATTAACCCGCTCATGGATGACTACTGTGGGAATAAGGTATGGAAGCACTGCTGTGTGTACTGTAGAGTCTGACGGATGTCGGCAGGCTCTATTTTTTTATTTGCAGATTTTATAACACCCGCTACGCGATAACCGCCAATATTTATTTATCTCACCAGCAAAACGTTTCGCTGTATATTTAGCAAACTGCCCAATAATATATTCTGTATAATTCTCAGACATAAATTACCGGATATATTACCTGTTGCCGCTTCTCTTTTCGAGGTATGGAGGGATCGCCAGCGCCGTGATAAATTGGCTTCGTCACGCTGTACGAACGCCTCTTACCCTTGCAAAGGATGCCGCATGCTTACGCTACTCGAAGATAAAATTGCCACGCCGCTTGGCCCACTGTGGGTGTTGAGCGATGAACAGTTCCGCCTGCGCGCCGTAGAGTGGGAAGAGCACAGCGATCGCATGGAGCAACTGTTACGACTGCATTACCGCGCGGAGGGTTATCAACGCGTTCACGCAGTCAATCCCGGTGGGCTGAGTCAAAAACTGCAAGCCTATTTCGACGGCGATTTAAGCGTCATTGAGACGCTGCCGACGGAAACGGCCGGAACGCCGTTTCAGCGGGAAGTCTGGAAGGCACTGCGCAGCATCCCTTGCGGTCAGATTTGGCATTATGGACAGCTCGCCACTTTCTTAGGTCGTGCGGGAGCGGCACGCGCCGTGGGTGCGGCCAATGGATCCAACCCGGTGAGTATTGTTGTGCCCTGTCACCGCGTGATTGGCAGCAATGGCACCTTAACCGGTTATGCCGGTGGCGTGGCGCGTAAAGAGTGGCTTTTGCGCCATGAAGGCTACTTTTTACTGTAGGAATAGAGGGCATTTTGTGCTTTATCATCAACGATTAGGCGCAAAAACCGCATTCTATATACGGAATATCAATGACATAGCCCGCAATTATTGCGTGGGTTTCCAATAATCACTTATTGCACCTTTGCCAGGCTTACGCGCTCAAGAAAAAGATGTTAAAATTGACCAATATCAATTACGGCTTGAGCAGACCTATGATCCCGGAAAAGCGAATTATACGACGCATTCAGTCTGGCGGTTGTGCTATCCACTGCCAGGATTGCAGCATCAGCCAGCTTTGCATCCCGTTTACCCTGAATGAGCATGAGCTTGATCAGCTTGATAACATTATTGAGCGCAAAAAGCCTATCCAGAAAGGGCAGACGCTGTTTAAAGCCGGTGATGAACTGAAATCGCTCTACGCGATCCGTTCAGGCACGATTAAGAGCTACACCATTACCGAACAGGGTGACGAGCAGATTACCGGCTTTCATCTGGCGGGTGATTTGGTGGGCTTTGACGCTATCGGCACCGGGCACCACCCCAGTTTTGCTCAGGCGCTTGAAACCTCAATGGTCTGCGAAATTCCGTTCGAGACGCTCGACGACCTGTCCGGTAAGATGCCAAACCTGCGTCAGCAGATGATGCGTCTGATGAGCGGCGAGATCAAAGGCGATCAGGATATGATCCTGCTGCTGTCGAAGAAAAATGCTGAAGAGCGTCTGGCAGCCTTTATCTACAACCTGTCACGTCGCTTTGCTCAGCGTGGTTTTTCTCCGCGCGAGTTCCGCCTCACCATGACGCGCGGTGATATCGGCAACTATCTTGGCCTGACCGTTGAAACCATCAGCCGTTTACTGGGCCGTTTCCAGAAAAGCGGCATGCTGGCGGTGAAAGGGAAATATATCACTATCGAAAACAGCGACGCGCTGGCGGTACTTGCCGGGCATTCGCGTAACGTAGCCTGACCCCCCCTCTTGCACTAAACCTTTGCCGGATCGCGAAATTTATCTGATTTATTGATCTGGCAAAGGTTCTTCCCTGTCTCATTAGGCACATATAGGTTATCTTTTAGTTACAGACTGCGGTGACAGATGTAAGGAGACCCTGTATGGCCAATTATCAAAACATGCTGGTAGCCATTGATCCTAATCAGGACGATCAACCGGCGTTACGGCGAGCGGTATATTTGCATCAACGGATTGGCGGTCGAATCAAAGCCTTTTTGCCAATCTATGATTTTTCCTATGAGATGACCACCCTTCTGTCGCCTGACGAGCGCACGGCGATGCGCCAGGGCGTCATTAGCCAACGGAGCGCATGGATCCGCGAGCAGGCGCAGTTTTACATTGATGCGGGCATTCCCATCGATATCAAAGTCGTCTGGCATAACCGTCCCTTCGAAGCGATCATTCAGGAAGTGCTGACCAGCAAGCATGACCTGGTCCTGAAAATGACCCACCAGCACGACAAGCTGGAATCGGTGATCTTCACTCCCACCGACTGGCACCTGCTGCGCAAATGCCCCTGCCCGGTATGGATGGTGAAAGACCAGCCGTGGCCGGAAGGCGGTAAAGCGCTGGTGGCGGTTAATCTCGCCAGTGAAGAGCCGTACCATAACGCGCTCAATGAAAAACTGGTGAAAGAAACCCTTAAACTGGCGGAACAGGTCAACCATACGGAAGTGCATCTGATTGGTGCCTATCCGGTGACGCCCATTAACATTGCCATTGAGCTGCCGGAATTTGACCCGAGCGTCTATAACGACGCGATCCGCGGTCAGCATCTGCTGGCTATGAAGGCCCTGCGGCAGAAATTTGGCATTGATGAAAAACGCACCCACGTTGAAAAAGGGTTGCCGGAAGAGGTGATCCCCGATCTGGCCGAGCATCTTGAGGCCGGTGTCGTGGTATTAGGCACCGTGGGACGCACCGGTATTTCAGCCGCGTTCCTCGGCAACACTGCTGAGCAGGTGATCGACCATCTGCGCTGCGACCTGCTGGTGCTGAAACCGGATGAGTATCAGACGCCTGTCGAAATGGATGACGAAGACGATTAATTTTAAGCCGCAGACATAAAAAAGCCGCCCGAATGGGCGGCTTTCTTTTTGCGCCAGATTAAAGTTTCGTAGGCCGGGTCAGGCGACAGCCGCCACCCGGCGAAAGGTCGGAATCTCTTGCAGGATGCCCGGCGGCGCAAGCTTGCCGGGCCTACAGTAGCAGAGAATAACATCCCACCCCTGGTATTACAGCGCTTTTAGGATCGCATCGACGCTGGCTTTGGCATCACCAAACAGCATCTGGGTGTTCTCTTTAAAGAACAGCGGGTTTTGCACGCCAGCATAGCCGGTGTTCATTGACCGCTTAAAGACAATCACGTTCTGCGCTTTCCACACTTCCAGCACCGGCATACCGGCAATCGGGCTGCGCGGATCGTCGAGCGCCGCCGGGTTCACGGTGTCGTTGGCACCGATAACCAGCACCGTGTCGGTCTCGCTGAAATCGTCGTTGATCTCATCCATTTCCAGCACGATGTCATACGGCACTTTCGCTTCCGCGAGCAGCACGTTCATATGGCCTGGCAGACGCCCGGCCACCGGGTGAATACCGAAACGCACTTTGATACCGCGCGCGCGCAGCTTCTCAGTGATATCCGCCACAGGGTACTGCGCCTGTGCCACCGCCATGCCGTAGCCTGGGGTGATGATCACCGAGTGCGACTCTTTCAGCATTTCTGCCGTTTCTTCCGCCGTGATCTCGCGATGTTCGCCCGCTTCGGCGTCTTCGCCAGTGGACGAACCATCGGTACCAAAACCACCGGCAATCACGCTGATGAACGAGCGGTTCATCGCTTTACACATGATGTAAGACAGAATGGCACCAGAAGAACCCACCAGCGCCCCGGTCACAATCAGCAGGTCGTTGCTCAGCATAAAGCCTGCCGCCGCGGCCGCCCAACCGGAATAGGAGTTGAGCATCGACACCACGACCGGCATGTCAGCCCCGCCAATCGACGCCACAAGATGCCAGCCAAACGCCAGTGCAATCACCGTCATGATAAGCAGCGCCAGCACCTGAGTCCCCACGCTGTCGGTACGCACAAAGCTGACCAGCAGCAGGAACGAGACCACCAGCGCGGCGAGGTTCAGCTTGTGACGATGCGGCAACATCAGCGGTTTGGACGAAATCTTCCCGCGCAGTTTGCCGAAGGCGACGATAGAGCCGGTGAAGGTCACCGCACCGATAAAGATGCCGAGGAACACTTCCGTCAGGTGAATGTTCACCAGAATCGGTTCCAGGCCCGCTTCGTGATACAGGTAGCTGTTAAAGCCTACCAGCACCGCCGCCAGACCCACAAAGCTGTGCAAAATTGCCACCAGCTCCGGCATTTCGGTCATCTCGACTTTTTTCGCCAGATGAATACCAATCGCCCCGCCGATCACCATCGCGACGATAATCCACACCACGTTGCCGGTATCCGGCCCGAAGATCGTGGCGATAAGGGCAATGGCCATCCCGGCAACGCCGAAACGGTTACCCATCTGCGAGGTTTCATGTTTTGACAACCCGGCCAGACTGAAAATAAACAGGATCGCGGCAACAATGTATGCAGCTGTAACTAATCCTCCAGACATGTGCTACCCCTTAGTTCTTCCGGAACATTTTCAGCATGCGCTGAGTGACGGTGAATCCACCAAAAATGTTGATACTGGCAATCAGAACGGCAACAAAACTTAAGAAGCTGATCCAACCGCCGTGGCCGATTTGTAACAGCGCACCGACAACGATGATGCCAGAAATGGCGTTAGTCACCGACATCAGCGGCGTATGCAGCGCATGCGACACGTTCCACACCACGTAGTAACCCACTACGCACGCCAACGCGAACACGGTGAAGTGCCCCAGGAACTCTTTCGGCGCTACATCCGCCAGCCAGCCAAACAGGATAATGGCCAGCGCCATGAAGGCGTATTTGGTCCAGGGTGACGCCGGTTTTGCCGGTTCGACAGGTGCCGCGGCCGGTTTTGCCGCCGCCTGCGGCTGGGCGGAAACCTGAATCGGCGGTGCCGGCCAGGTCACTGCGCCATCACGCACCACGGTGACGCCACGCACCACCACATCGTCGAAATCCACCACCACGTTGCCATCTTTCTCTTTGCACAGCAGCTTCAGCAGGTTCACCAGATTGGTGCCATAAAGCTGAGAAGACTGCGTCGGCAAGCGGCCTGGCAGGTCGGTATAACCGATCACCTTCACGCCGTTTGGCGTGGTGACCACCTGATTGGCGACGGTGTATTCGCAGTTGCCGCCATTTTGCGCGGCGAGGTCAACGATCACGCTGCCCGCCTGCATGGAATCCACCATTTCTCGGGTGATCAGCGTCGGTGCCGGTTTCCCCGGAATCAACGCGGTCGTGACAATAATATCGACTTCTTTTGCCTGGGCGGCGAAGAGCGCCATTTCCGCTTCGATAAAGGCCGCAGACATCACTTTGGCGTAACCATCGCCGCTTCCCGCTTCCTCTTCGAAGTCCAGTTCAAGAAACTCCGCGCCCATACTCTGCACTTGTTCTTTTACTTCCGGACGGGTGTCGAAGGCACGCACAATCGCACCGAGGCTGTTGGCCGCACCGATGGCGGCGAGACCGGCAACGCCTGCGCCAATCACCATGACTTTGGCCGGTGGCACTTTGCCCGCGGCGGTGATCTGGCCAGTAAAAAAGCGGCCGAATTCATGGGCCGCTTCAACAATGGCGCGGTAACCCGCAATGTTTGCCATTGAACTCAGGGCATCGAGAGACTGGGCACGTGAAATACGCGGCACGGAATCCATCGCCATAATGGTCACATTTTTCGCGGCGAGCTTTTCCAACAGCTCAGGATTCTGGGCGGGCCAGATAAAGCTGACCAGCGTCGTGCCGGGATTGAGCAGTGCAATCTCGTCGTCGCCAGGCGCGTTCACCTTAAGGATGAGGTCGGATTGCCAGACGTCGTTCCCCGTGACAATGACGGCACCCGCCTGGGTAAACGCCTCGTCATCGAAACTTGCCAGTTTGCCCGCGCCGCTTTCGACAGCGACGGTGAAACCCAGTTTAAGCAATTGCTCCACCGTTTTCGGTGTGGCGGCAACGCGGGTTTCATTGGCCAACCGTTCTTTTGGTACACCAATACGCATAGTTTTCCCTTCCATCGGTTTTAGATGATGGTTTGTCAGTTTTCTCGAAAGACCATACCCGACGCTCACCTAACGAGAGCAGCGGACAGCAAACCTTACAAAAATTTAAACAGTAACAAACTTCCATTACCCTAAATAATTCGCGTTGCAGGCAGGCGGAAAGTGAGCGAATCCCCGGGAGCTTACTCTGGTAAGTGACTGGGGTGAACAAACGCGGCCAACGCACATGCAACTTGAAGTATGACGGGTATATAACCTACTGAAAATAGCGCCTGTGATCCACCGTCTAAAAACAGTATTTATGATTTAATTGTGGAAAATTAAGTGACAAGGGGTGCTGGCAGCGTTATTTGCCTTAAATTTCTGGCCAGCGCCCCATATTACGCCGAAGCGAGGCGGCAAAACATGATTTAGCGCCTGTGCAGATCAGGATTTTAACAATGAATTAACTTATAAAAGTCATATGCTTTATCGCTTTTAGCGGTCAAGCGGCTGTTTTTTCAACATATCACAATTTGTTATCTCGTTTGCGTCCTCGCGCAGCACGCCGTGCGAAAAATCACGCAGACAGTCGTGAGGTTTAAATGCAATAATCGTCAACGTTTTCAAGTCAACCACACTACCAGTATCTGGTTTGCGCAAGGCGAAGGATTATTTTTATGAAGCTTAAGAACACCCTCCTGGCGTCAGCACTCCTTTCTGCGACTGCTCTGTCAGCAAACGCAGCGACAGAATTGACGCCGGAGCAAGCGGCAGCGGTAAAACCTTTCGATCAAATCACCGTCACTGGCCGCTTCAACGCCATTAGCGATGCGGTAAAAGCGGTATCAAGCCGCGCGGATAAAGCCGGTGCGGATTCGTTTTATATTGTCAGCAATGCCGATCAGGCGAATAGCGGCAATGCGCGCGTTGTGGCCGATCTGTATAAATCAGATGCCCCGAAAGCCGATGCCCCGCAAAACCGCGTCATTAACGGCGTGCAGGAATTGTCAAAAGACGAAGCCATTGAGCTGGAGCCGTTCGATACCGTCACCGTACGTGGCTTCTACCGCAGCCAGCCTGACGTGAACAGCGCCATCACCAAACTGGCGCAAGAAAAAGGCGCAGCCTCTTTTTATATTGTGCGCCAGGTTGACACCAATGATGGTGGCAACCAGATGATCACCGCGTTCGTCTATAAAGCCGATGCCAAAAAACGCGTGCTGCAAAGCCCGGATGCTGTTCCGGCTGATTCCGACGCCGGTCGCGCTCTGATCGCCAAAGGCGGTGAAGAAGCGAAGAAAGTTGAAATCCCAGGCGTTGCGACCAGTGCGGCACCGAGTGCTGAAGTGGGCCGCTTCTTTGAAACGCAGTCTTCCAAAGGCGGGCGTTACACCGTGACGCTGCCGGACGGCACTAAAATTGAAGAAGTGAATAAAGTCACGGCCGCGCAGATGGTGCCGTTTGACAGCGTAAAATTCACCGGCAACTATGGCAACATGACGGAAATCTCCTATCAGGTGGCTAAACGCGCTGCCAAAAAAGGTGCGAAGTACTACCACGTTACCCGCCAGTGGCAGGAACGCGGTGGCAACATGACCATCAGCGCTGATTTGTACAAGTAATACCCTCTTTTCAGGCGGCTTCTGCCGCCTTTATCATCTTTTTCGCCATTTTATGCCATACGTCATTGCATGCGCATCCTGCACTCCGTAAAATCCCGCGCCTTAGCGTTATCCACGCTATTTATGCGCTTGCGCGAAATAATTATTCCGGATTATTAGCTTTCATCACAGGATGCCAATGGAAAAGAAACTTGGCCTGGGCGCATTAACTGCGCTCGTTTTGAGTTCAATGCTCGGCGCGGGCGTGTTCAGCCTGCCGCAAAATATGGCCGAAGTCGCCAGCCCCGCAGCGCTGCTCATCGGCTGGGCCATTACTGGCGCAGGCATTCTACTGCTGGCGTTTGCCATGCTGCTGTTAACGCGGATTCGACCGGATCTTGACGGCGGTATTTTCACCTATGCCCGCGCCGGATTCGGCGAGCTGATTGGGTTTTGCTCGGCATGGGGTTACTGGCTGTGTGCGGTGATCGCCAACGTCTCCTACCTGGTGATCGTCTTCTCTGCCCTGAGTTTCTTCACTGACACGCCGCAGCTGCGCCTGTTTGGCGATGGCAATACCTGGCAATCCATCGTCGGTGCCTCCTGTCTGCTGTGGATCGTTCATGCGCTGGTACTGCGCGGTGTGCAAACGGCGGCGAGCATTAATCTGGTGGCGACGCTGGCGAAGCTGGTGCCGCTCGGTCTGTTTATCGTGCTGGCGGGCATTGCCTTTAACCTCGATAAATTTGAACTGGATTTCACCGGCCTGGAATTAGGCGTGCCGGTGTGGGAGCAGGTTAAAAACACCATGCTCATTACGCTGTGGGTGTTTATCGGTGTGGAAGGTGCCGTGGTGGTTTCAGCCCGCGCGCGCAATAAACATGACGTCGGCCGCGCCACGCTGATGGCGGTCATCGCCGCGTTAACCGTGTATCTGCTGGTGACGCTGCTGTCGATGGGGGTGGTTGCGCGCCCGGAACTCGCGGGCATGCGTAACCCGTCAATGGCCGGGCTGATGGTCCGGATGATGGGTTCATGGGGCGAAGTGATCATTGCGGCGGGACTGATTGTCTCGGTCTGCGGCGCTTACTTAAGCTGGACCATCATGGCTGCTGAAGTACCGCTGCTGGCGGCAACCTGTAAAGCCTTCCCGCGCATTTTTGCCCGGCAGAACAAAAATAACGCCCCGTCGGCGTCGTTGTGGCTGACCAACGCCAGCGTGCAGGTGTGCCTGGTGCTGATCTGGCTCACAGGTTCGGATTACAATACGCTGCTGACCATCGCGTCGGAAATGATTCTGGTACCCTATTTCCTGGTCGGCGCGTATCTGGTGAAAATCGCCCAGCGCCCGCTGCATCAGGCGGTAGGTATCGGGGCGTGCCTGTATGGTTTATGGTTATTGTATGCCTCAGGGCCTGTGCATCTGCTGTTGTCCGTGGTGCTGTATGCCCCGGGTCTGCTGGTGTTTATGTACGCCCGACGGACGCATGAACAGACTGTCGACCTGCGTCGTTTTGAACGCGTATTCATTGCCTGCCTGCTCGTTGCCGCGATCCCGGCGACGTGGATGTTGATGGGGTAAACGCCATTTCCCATCGCCAGACGTAAAAGAAGAATTAAGGAGCTTACGATGGGAAAATCACAGCCTCACCCCGTACTGATCACCGGCGGAGGTCGACGCATCGGCCTCGCCCTCGCACACCATTTTCTCCATCAGCATCAGCCGGTGATCGTCAGCTATCGCACCTGGTATCCTGCCATTGAAGGCTTACAGGAGGCGGGCGCGGTCTGTATTCAGGCGGATTTTTGCCACGATGATGGCATTCTGAAATTTGCCGACGAGGTTAAATCGAGAACAACCTGCCTGCGCGCGATCGTTCACAACGCCAGCGGATGGGTGGCGGAAAAACCCGGCACACCGCTGACTGAGATCCTTAGCGCCATGCTGCAAATTCACGTGCATGCCCCCTATCTGCTCAATCATGCGCTGGAAGGATTACTGCGCGGTCAGGGCCACGCGGGCAGCGACATTATCCATTTTACCGATTACGTCGTGGAGCGCGGCAGCGATAAGCATATCGCTTACGCCGCCAGTAAAGCCGCGCTGGACAATATGACGCGCTCATTTGCCCGCAAGCTGGCCCCCGAAGTCAAAGTTAACGCCATTGCCCCGTCGATGATCCTGTTTAACGAAGACGATGACGCCAGCTATCGCCAACAGGCACTGAATAAATCGCTGATGAAGATCGCCCCCGGCGAGAAAGAGATGATCGATCTGGTCGATTATTTACTCACCAGCTGTTACGTCACCGGACGCAGTTTTGCCGTTGACGGTGGACGACCGCTGCGTTAGTGCAACCGGCTCCAGCAATAAATTAACAGCCAGGCGCTGAGACTCCAGCACACCACCGCCCCCGTCAGCGCCACGGGTAAACGCAGAAAGCCGGTGAAATACCACAGCGACAGAAGATAGAGGAAGTAAGGAATAATCGACCACATGCCAAAGACAATCGTGGTACGCAAAGCCTCAACGCCGCGCTCGGTGGCCACAATGTAATGCGCAATCAACGCAAAAGTGGGAAACAGCGGGATAAGCCCGGCGATATAGTAATTTTTTGTTTTAGATAACACCCCAATCAGTAATACCACCAGCGCGCCAATCGCCGCTTTTATCACCAGTCCCATCTTCCAGCCTTTAACATCATTACAACAGGAACGTGCAGCATAACGGAACCCGTGTCGTTTATGAAAGATTAATGGAAGGTTGTAACAAGGCGGTGTATGTTGGCGTTTTTGGTTAACCAGAATGGCGTATGAATAAGATCGTTTTTGTCGAAGACGACCCGGAAGTCGGTGCCCTGATTGCGGCCTACCTTGGAAAACATGATATTGACGTGCTCGTCGAACCCCGGGGCGATTGCGCCGAAGCCGTGATCCTGCGGGAAAATCCGGAACTGGTGCTGCTCGACATTATGCTACCAGGAAAAGACGGCATGACGCTGTGTCGCGATCTGCGCGATCAGTGGGCTGGCCCCATTGTGCTGCTCACCTCGCTCGACAGCGACATGAACCACATTTTGTCGCTGGAGATGGGCGCGAGTGACTATATTCTCAAAACCACACCGCCTGCGGTGCTGCTGGCCCGCCTGCGGTTGCACCTGCGCCAGCGCGTGAGCCATGCGGCGCAGCCCGGTCAGAATTCTGCTTTGACACCGCACAAGGCCATGCGCTTTGGTACGCTGTCCATCGATCCCGTTAACCGCCAGGTGTTGCTGGCGGGCGAGGACATCGCCCTTTCCACCGCGGATTTTGATTTACTGTGGGAGCTCGCGACGCACGCCGGGCAAATCATGGATCGCGATGCGCTGCTGAAAAATCTGCGCGGCGTCACTTACGACGGCCTCGACCGCAGCGTTGACGTCGCCATCTCACGCCTGCGTAAAAAACTGCTCGATAACGCCACCGAGCCTTACCGCATTAAAACGGTGCGCAACAAAGGGTATCTGTTTGCCCCACATGCCTGGGAAAATTAAGCCGCTCATGGACGCGAAAAAGCCTCGCAACGGCGAGGCTTAGCAGAAGCGGTAAAAGAGAGAATGCCTTATCTTACCGGATCGTTGATGACGTCGGGCTCGTCGGGTTCAAGTGGATCAATCGGCTCCGGTGTATCGGGTACCGTGTCGCCGGGAAGCGGCTCGTCCACCGGCACCGGGTCAACCAAATCGGGACGTTCTGACATAAAACCTCCAACGGACGCATGATTATGACGTAAACAGAACGCTTATTTCTGGTTTTGTTTTGGTTTTTTTTCGTCGTTTTTCGGCATCTTATCCGGGGTTTTAGGTTGATCCTTGCTGACGTTCATAGGAATGTGTTTCATGGGGGACACCTGTAGGGTAAGCAGCAGAATGCTGCTTTGAAAGTATAGTTTCACTTAAGTCACACCGCGAGCGAGCCGGCAAGACAAATCCCTGAGTGTAAACGCCCCCATAATCTATCTAACTGACTGTATTTAGGACGTAATTGATGAAAAAGCTGTTCGTTCAGTTCTATCTGCTGCTGTTCGTCTGCTTTCTGGTGATGACCATGCTGGTCGGGCTGGTGTATAAATTCACCGCTGAGCGGGCGGGCAGACAGTCGCTGGACGACCTGATGAAAAGCTCCCTGTACCTGATCCGCAGCGAGTTGCGCGAGATCCCGCCGCACGAGTGGAGTAAAACGTTAAAGGAGATGGATCTTAATCTCTCGTTTAATATGCGTATCGAACCGCTGAATAAATTCTCCCTTGACGCTCCCACCGCCCAGCGTTTGCGGGAGGGTGACATTGTGGCGCTGGATGCGGAATATACTTTTATCCAGCGCATTCCACGCAGCCACTATGTGCTGGCCGTCGGGCCTATCCCCTATCTCTTTTATCTGCATGAAATGCGCATCCTCGACATGGCGCTGCTGGTGTTCATCGCTATCTCACTCGCTTTCCCGGTGTTTATCTGGATGCGTCCCCACTGGCAGGAGATGCTGCGTATTGAATCGGCGGCCCAGCGCTTTGGCGACGGGCATCTGACCGAGCGTATTCATTTTGACGCCGGTTCCAGCTTCGAACGTCTGGGCGTGGCGTTTAACCAGATGGCCGATAACATCAACACCCTGATCGCCAGTAAAAAACAGCTGATTGACGGCATTGCCCACGAATTACGCACGCCGCTGGTGCGCCTGCGCTATCGGCTGGAGATGAGCGATAACCTCACCGATCATGAGCGTCTGGCCCTGAACCGCGACATCGGGCAACTGGAAGCGCTGATCCAGGAACTGCTGACTTACGCGCGCCTCGACAGGCCGCAAAATGAACTGCATCTGACCACGCAGGATCTCCCGGCGTGGCTGGCCGCTCACGTTGAGGACGTGCGCCTCGTGAATCCCCAGCGGCGGTTGATGTTACACACGGACGCTGACGTCGATTACGGCGCGCTGGATATGCGCCTGATGGAGCGCGTGCTGGACAACCTGGTCAATAACGCCCTGCGCTATTGCGAAAACAGCGTCAGCATTCGTCTCACCCACGCGCAAACACATGCTGAACTGTGCGTGGAAGATGATGGCCCCGGCATTGCCCCCGACGAGCGCCAGCGGATATTCGAGCCGTTTGTGCGTCTCGATCCCAGCCGCGATCGCGCCACCGGCGGCTGTGGTCTGGGGCTGGCGATTGTGCATTCCATTGCGCTGGCGATGGGCGGCGAAGTTATTTGCGAGGAGAGTGAAATGGGCGGCGCACTCTTTTGCTTTCGCTGGCCGGTGACGAAGATGCTTACCCTCCCCGTTCCTGCCTGACAGGCAGCCAACACAGTAGCCGAAATGAGGCAGCTGTGTTATACCTTTAGTATGTTGTAACTAATGAGTGAGCATAATGGCGCAATATGATCTGATCGACCGATTGAACAGCACCTTTCGTCAGCTTGAGCAGGAGCTGGTCACGCTGAAGTCCGGGCTGGCCGACTGCCGGTTGCTGGCTGGCCGGGTGTTTGAACTACCGGAAGTGGCGAAGGGCAGCGAGCACGATCCGCTCACGCAGATTCAGGTCAAACAGCACACAGGTAAACGCGCCGCCGAGCGCGCACTGAACCATTTCACCCATCTGTTTATCCAGCAGCAGTCGGAAAATCGCAGCAGCAAAGCGGCGGTGCGCCTGCCGGGGGTCATTTGTTTACAGGCACCCGTGGCGCTACGCGAGCAGCTTGAAGCCCGCATCAACACCATTAACGCCCTTAAGCTGACCTTTGAGCGCATTGTCACCGTGGACTCGGGCCTGCCCTCCGCCGCGCGCTTTGACTGGGTGCATCATCATTTGCCGGGGCTGATTACGCTTAACGCCTACCGCACGCTGACGGTGCTGCGCGATCCGGCGACCCTGCGCTTTGGCTGGGCGAATAAGCATATTATCAAGAACTTTACCCGTGATGAGGTGCTGGCGCTGCTGGAAAAAAGCCTCAAATCCCCGCGTGCGGTGCCGCCCTGGACACGGGAGCAGTGGCATGCGCGCGTCACGCAGGAATATAACGACATTGCCGCCCTGCCACAGCGGGCAACGCTCAAGATCAAACGGCCAGTGAAGGTGCAGCCAATTGCGCGGGTCTGGTACGCTGGCTCGCAAAAGCAGGTGCAGTATGCCTGCCCGGGGCCGATGATAGCGCTCTATTCGGAAGAAAACGGTGCCAGCGTGCCGGATATTGGCGAACTGCTGAACTACGACGCTGAGAATATTCAGCACCGCTATAAACCGCAGGCGCAGCCGCTGACATTACTGATCCCGCGACTGCACCTCTATCTTGCGCAGTAATTATCCCGTGGGTTATTTACCCGGCTTCATGCTGCCGACCATGGTCTCCGGGCGCACCCAGCTGTCGAATTCCGCTTCCGTCAAATAACCGAGCGCCAGCGCGGCGGCCTTTAACGTCAGTCCCTCTTTGTGCGCTTTTTTGGCGATCTCCGCCGCTTTGTCGTAGCCGATGTGCGTGTTGAGCGCGGTCACCAGCATCAGTGACTCGTTAAGCAGTTGATCGATGCGGCTGCGGTTCGGCTCAATGCCGGTCGCGCAGTGCTCGTTAAAGCTCTCCATGCCGTCGGCCAGCAGGCGCACCGATTGCAGGAAGTTGTGGATCACCATCGGGCGATAGACGTTCAGCTCAAAGTTGCCGGACGCGCCGCCCATATTCACCGCCACGTCATTGCCCAGCACCTGACAGCACAGCATGGTCATGGCTTCGCACTGCGTCGGGTTCACTTTACCCGGCATAATGGAGCTGCCCGGCTCGTTTTCCGGGATCGACAGCTCGCCAATGCCACAGCGGGGACCGGAAGCCAGCCAGCGCACATCGTTGGCGATCTTCATGAGCGAGGCCGCCAGTCCTTTCAGCGCGCCGTGGGCGTGCACCAGCGCATCGCAGGTGGCGAGCGCTTCGAACTTATTGGGTGCGGTAATAAAAGGCTGACCGGTGATAGCCGCCAGCTCTTCCGCCACGCGCACGGCGTATTCCGGATGGGTATTGAGGCCGGTGCCAACGGCGGTGCCGCCGAGCGCCAGTTCGCTGAGATGCGGCAAGCTGTGCTCAATGTGTTTGAGATTGTGCTCAAGCATGGCGACCCAGCCGGAAATCTCCTGACCGAGCGTCAGCGGTGTGGCGTCCTGTAAATGGGTGCGGCCTATCTTCACGATATCGGTAAAGGCATGGGATTTTTCCCGCAGCGTGGTTTTAAGCTCGTTAAGTTCCGGGATCAGATGCTCGCGCACCGCCACCACTGCCGCCACGTGCATCGCGGTTGGGAAGACGTCATTGGAGCTTTGGCTTTTATTCACGTCGTCATTAGGATGCACTTTTCGCTCCATCCCACGCACGCCGCCCAGCAGTTCACTGGCCCGGTTCGCCAGCACTTCATTCATGTTCATGTTGCTCTGGGTGCCGGATCCGGTTTGCCAGATGGCGAGCGGAAATTCATCGGGATGTTTGCCCGCCAGCACTTCATCCGCCGCGCTGATAATGGCGTGGGCTTTCTCGCCCGCCAGCAGTCCTAAATCCTGATTGACCTTTGCGGCGGCACGCTTGGTCAGCGCCAGCGCACGGATCAGCGAGACCGGCATTTTCTCCGTTGAAATGCGAAAATGCTCAAGCGATCGCTGGGTTTGCGCGCCCCAGAGTTTGTCTGCCGGGACGTCGATTGCGCCCATCGAATCTTTCTCACTGCGATGCGAACTCATACTTTCTCCTTGGCTACAAAGTGATGGTGAATGCCGACATTGCTCACCTGCAAACGGAGTTATTAGTATTAGCGATAAACAGTCATGATAAAAAATAAAAACCGCCCCGCAGGGCGGCCAGCGTTATTTCACGCAGCGGGTACACGCCGAAGACTGGATTTGTTGGAAGAAGTCATTGCCTTTGTCATCAACGAGAATAAAGGCCGGGAAATCTTCCACCTCGATTTTCCAGATCGCTTCCATTCCCAGTTCCGGGTACTCCACGCATTCCAGGTGTTTAATGCTGCTTTGCGCCAGCACGGCGGCCGGGCCACCAATGCTGCCTAAATAGAACCCACCGTGCTTGTGGCAGGCATCCGTCACCTGCTTGCTGCGGTTGCCTTTTGCCAGCATGATCATGCTGCCACCCTGCGACTGTAGCTGATCGACATAGGAATCCATACGTCCGGCGGTGGTTGGCCCCAGCGAACCCGAGGCATAGCCTTCCGGTGTTTTCGCCGGACCTGCGTAATAGATCGGATGATCTTTCACGTACTGCGGCAAACCTTCGCCGCTGTCCATGCGCTCTTTGAGCTTCGCGTGGGCAATGTCGCGCGCCACGATGATGGTGCCGGAGAGCGAGAGGCGCGTTGACACCGGGTATTGCGACAGCTGGGCCAGGATCTCACGCATCGGTCGGTTGAGATCCACCTTCACCGCTTCGCCCTCACCCGCCTGGCGCTGCGATGGCGGGATGTATTTGCCCGGATTATTTTCCAGTTTTTCCAGCCACACGCCTTCGCGGTTAATTTTCGCTTTAATGTTGCGATCCGCCGAGCAGGAGACGCCCATGCCGACCGGGCAGGAGGCACCGTGGCGCGGCAGGCGCACAACGCGGATGTCATGAGCAAAGTATTTGCCGCCAAACTGCGCGCCTAAACCGAGATCCTGCGCCGCACGCAGCAGCTCGTCTTCCAGCGCCACATCGCGAAACGCCTGACCTTGCTCGTTCCCGCAGGTGGGCAGCTCATCATAATATTTGGTGGAAGCCAGCTTCACGGTCTTAAGCGTGGCTTCCGCCGACGTACCGCCAATCACAAAGGCGATGTGGTACGGCGGGCAGGCGGCGGTGCCGAGAGTACGCATTTTATCCACCAGATACTCTTTCAGGCGGCCCGGCGACAGCAGCGCTTTGGTCTCCTGGTAAAGATAGGTTTTGTTGGCGGACCCGCCGCCTTTGGCAATGCACAGGAACTTGTACTCACCGCCGTCCACGCTGTAGAGATCGATCTGCGCTGGCAGGTTGGTGCCGGTGTTCACCTCTTTATACATATCCAGCGCGGCGTTTTGCGAATAGCGCAGGTTGTCTTCGATGTAGGTGTTGTACACACCGCGTGCGAGGGCGGCTTCGTCGCCACCGCCGGTCCAGACGCGCTGGCCCTTCTTGCCCATGATGATCGCCGTGCCGGTATCCTGACAGGTGGGCAGAATGCCTTTGGCGGCGATTTCAGAGTTACGCAGGAATTGCAGTGCGACGTACTTGTCGTTTTCACTGGCATCGGGATCGGCAAGAATATCGGCGACCTGCTGCTGATGCGCCGGGCGCAGCATAAACGCAGCGTCGTGAAACGCATGCTGGGCCAGCAGCGTCAGCGCCTGGGGATCAACTTTGAGGATTTCTTCACCTTCAAATTCGCTGACGGAGACATGATCGCTGCTTAAAAGATAATACTCGGTCTGGTCCTTTTTCAGGGGAAAAGGATCCTGATACTGAAAGGGTTTGTTCGACATTGTTCTCTCACTTACTGCTCGGTCTGGTTATTGTCTGGGCAGTGGTTCCATTGCCCTGCTAAAAAGCGAGTTGGTTTATCCTACACAATTTTTTAACAAAAACTGAGACTAGTACGACTTTTTGCGCGAGGTGGTTACTTCCATTGGGTTTATTGGTTTAATACCCCCAGACTTTTTAAACCAAATACAGGGCTTGATAATGCAGAAACTCATCAACTCAGTGCAAAACTATGCCTGGGGAAGTCAACGTGCGTTAACGGATCTCTACGGTATTGCCAATCCGGATAACCTGCCAATGGCAGAACTCTGGATGGGCGCACACCCGAAGAGCAGCTCAAAAGTACAGAACGCCGACGGCAAGGTTGTTGCGCTGCGTGATGTCATTGACGCGGACAAAACGGCGCTGCTGGGTGCCACGGTGGCGGAACGTTTCGGTGAACTGCCGTTCCTGTTCAAAGTGCTGTGCGCGGATCAGCCGCTTTCGATTCAGGTGCATCCCAACAAAAAGGCGTCGGAAATTGGCTTCGCGAAAGAGAACGCCGCCGGTGTGCCCATCGACGCCGCCGAGCGTAATTACAAGGATCCGAATCATAAACCGGAGCTGGTCTTTGCGCTGACGCCGTTCCTGGCGATGAACGCGTTTCGTGAATTCGCGGACATCGTGTCCTTACTGCAACCGGTTGCCGGTGCGCATCCGGCGATTGCCCATTTCCTGCAATCCCCTGATGCGGCGCGCCTGAGCGAACTTTTCGCCGCACTGCTGAACATGCAGGGCGAAGAAAAATCGCGCGCGCTGGCGGTGTTAAAATCCGTGGTTGATACGCATGAAGGCGAACCATGGGCCACCATCCGCGTGATTGCTGAGTTTTACCCGGATGACAGCGGTCTGTTCTCGCCGCTGCTGCTGAACGTGGTGAAGCTGAATCCGGGTGAGGCGATGTTCCTGTTTGCCGAAACGCCGCACGCCTACCTGCAAGGCGTGGCGCTGGAAGTGATGGCGAACTCAGACAACGTGCTGCGCGCGGGCCTGACGCCGAAATACATCGATATTCCTGAACTGGTGGCGAACGTGAAGTTCACGCCAAAACCGGCGAAGGAACTGCTCACGCAGCCAGCGAAAAACGGCAGCGAGCTGGACTTCCCGATCCCGGTCGACGACTTTGCGTTCTCACTGCATGACCTGTCGAGCCATGAAGCCGAACTTTCCCAGCACAGCGCCGCCATTCTGTTCTGCGTTGAAGGCGAAGCCGTTCTCAGCAAAGGCGATGAACGGCTGGTGCTTAAACCCGGCGAGTCCGCGTTTATCAGCGCCAGCGAGTCGCCAGTGGCGGTCAGCGGTGTCGGTCGTCTGGCGAGAGTCTATAATAAGATCCACTAAGTTACTGACGTAAATGGGAAGGATTGCTAAGCTTAGCAAGCCCTTACGATCTTCCAGGCGGCCTTTACCGCCTGGTTTCATTTTTATGGATAATCGCTATGAAAAAAACGCTGGTCGCCGCAGGTGTTATTGTTGCACTGGGTGTTATCTGGACAGGCGCGGCCTGGTACACGGGTAAACAACTTGAAAGCCGTATCGCCGACATGGTGAGTCAGGCTAACGCTGAAATTAAGAACACAGCGCCAGAGACGGGCGTTGAGCTGGCGTATCAGAACTACCAGCGTGGCCTTTTTAGCAGTCATGTCCAGTTGATCGTTAAGCCTGTCGCCGGATCGGAAAACGTCTGGTTAAAACCCGGTCAGAGCGTGGTGTTAAACGAGTCCATCGGTCACGGTCCCTTCCCGTTCGCACAGCTTAAAAAATTCAATCTGGTGCCGTCTATGGCGTCAGTGAAAACGACGCTGGTGAACAATGACGTCTCCAGGCCGCTGTTTGCGATGTCGAAGAACGAATCGCCGTTCGAGGTGAATACCCGCATCGGCTACGGTGGCGACACCCACTCTGACATTTCATTAAAACCGCTCAACTATGAAAAAGAGGGCGAGAAAGTCGCCTTCAGCGGCGGTGAGTTCCAGCTGAGCGCCGATCGTGACGGCAATGAAATTTCCCTGAGCGGCGAGGCCCAAAGCGGCCTGGTGGACGCGGTGAACGAATATGGTCAGCGTGTCCAGGTAACGTTTAACAATTTCAAAAGCGACGGCACGACAAAGCGCGCCAGCTTTAACGAACGGGTAGGCAATCAGAAAGCCACGATGGAAAAAATGGCCGTTTCCGTTGAAGGGAAAGAGATGGCGGTGCTGGAAGGCATGGACCTTACGGCGAAAACCGAGGTTGCACCTGATAACAAAACCGTTAACAGCCAGATCGATTACGCGCTTAACAGCCTGAAAGTGCAGAATCAGAATATGGGCAGCGGTAAGCTGACGCTGAAAGTCGGCCAGATCGACGGCCAGGCGTGGCATCAGTTTAGCCAGCAATACAATGCGCAAACCAAAGCGCTGCTGGCGCAGCCGGAGGTAGTGCAGAACCCGGACCTTTACCAACAAAAAGCCACGGAAGCGTTCTTCAGCGCCCTGCCGCTGCTGCTGAAAGGCGAACCGGTGATCACTGTAGCCCCGCTGAGCTGGAAGAATGAAAAAGGCGAAACGGCGTTTAACCTGTCGCTGTTCTTAAAAGATCCAGCGACCGCGAAGGGCGAGCCGCAAACCCTGGCGCAGGAAGTGGATCGCAGCGTTAAGTCCATCGACAGCAAGCTGACCATTCCGGTGGATATGGCGACCGAGTTTATGACCCAGGTGGCGAAACTCGAAGGCTATCAGCAAGCGGACGCGGCAAAACTGGCCAGCCAGCAGGTGAAAGGCCTGGCGGCAATGGGCCAGATGTTCCGCATCACGACGCTGGAAAACAACGTGATCTCCACCAGCCTGCAATACGCCAATGGGCAGGTCACGCTTAACGGGCAAAAAATGCCGCTGGAAGAGTTCGTGGGGATGTTCGGTATGCCGGATCTCGGTATGCCAGAACCGCAACCGGCACCGCCAGTGGCCGTACCCCAGCAGTAGTCAGTTAAGTGGCCCAGGCCGGGTCAGGCGACAGCCGCCACCCGGCGTTTTCACTACGTAGCTACCTTTTTACCACCAGCCCTGGCGCAATAATCTGTTCCCGCGCGGGTTCAGCGCGCTGTTCAATACGCTGAAGAAGGCGCGCGGCCAGTTTTTGGCCTATTTCGCGTGCAGAGGTCGTCACCCAGGCGATGGGCAGATCGTCGAGCGCGTCTTCGGGAACATCCGCAAAAGCCGCCAGCGCAACGTGCCGATCGAAAAAGTGTCCGATACCCTCTTCACCACTCTGCCGTCCGGCACGCATCAGCCCAAACCACGCCCCCATGGCGACCACGCTATTGGCACAGATCACCGCGCTTATGGTCGGATTATGGCGAAGCAGCGCGGCTATCGCGTCGGCGGCCTGTTTTTGACTTGCGCCGCACTCAATGACCCAGTCACTGTGAAACGGTAACCCATATTTTAGCAAGGTGGTGCAATAGCCGCCGACCCGCTCTGCGCGGGTAAGCGATGCGCTTTCCCCTCCCAGCCAGGCAATGCGCTGATGACCCTGCTTGATCATATGCTCCGTCAGCAGTTGCGCGGCGCGCAGGTTATCGGGACGGATAATATCCACCTTGTCGGTGCCAGTGTCGGTGTCGATGTCGCTGGCGCGGGACGCAAACACCACCGGGATGCCATAGCCCGCCGCGAGTTGGTGAAGTTCAGCGGATTGCCCCGCCGCACCGGCCACAATCACCCCGTCAACCCCCTGGGCGATCAATGTCTCCAGACGCTGCTTAAGATATTCGCCGTGGCGGCCGCTTTGGGTCAGGAAGAGCATTTTTCCCTGTGACTCGAAGGCGGCCGTCAAACCGGCGGTCAACTCGGCATAAAACGGGGCTGACAGGTCGCTAACGATAAGGCCCATCACCCCCGAGAGTCCACCGCGCAGCGAGGCGGCCTGTCGATTGCGGACGAATCCGAGCTGCTCGACCGCCGCATTCACCTTCAGGCCCGTGGCGTGCGAGATCCTCCCTTTACCGCTGAGCACCAACGAGACCGTGCTCACCGACACCCCCGCGTGCAGGGCAACCTCGTTAATAGTGATTTTTTTTGCAGTCGTCATGCGTCAAACGAATCCTGTTCCGTTGGCAGATAAAACGTTTTATCTAATACAGACAGTGTAAATGATTACCTTAAGCGAAATATGTGAATCAACTCTCACTAAAATTAGGTAAAACGTTTTATCTTGCCGCTGAATTTTTACTGTACCCTTTTATGACAAGGAATCGTTCAATGTCCGTTCACGTCGCCCCCAAAATTACCCTGTGGGAATTTTTCCAACAGTTAGGCAAAACCTTCATGCTGCCCGTCGCCCTGCTCTCGTTTTGCGGGATTATGCTCGGTGTTGGCAGCTCGCTCAGCAGCCACGATGTGGTCACCCTCCTTCCGGCGCTGGGCCATCCGCTTTTACAGGCTATTTTCATCTGGATGAGCAAAGTCGGTTCGTTCGCCTTCAGCTTTT
This sequence comes from uncultured Enterobacter sp., assembly GCA_963521185.1. Classification (GTDB taxonomy): domain Bacteria; phylum Pseudomonadota; class Gammaproteobacteria; order Enterobacterales; family Enterobacteriaceae; genus Enterobacter_D. The sequence goes on from CAUQTV010000002.1 coordinate 101,691, forward strand.
TGCCGGTGATGTTTTGCATCGCCATTCCGCTGGGACTGGCGCGTGAAAACAAAGGCGTCGCGGCGTTTTCCGGCTTTGTCGGCTATGCGGTAATGAACCTCGCCGTTAACTTCTGGCTGACGGCAAAAGGCATTTTGCCGGGCGCTGATGCCGCACTGCTGAAAGCCAACAATGTGCAGAGCATTCTGGGTATTCAGTCGATCGATACCGGCATTCTGGGCGCGGTGATCTGCGGGGTGATCGTCTGGCTGCTGCACGAGAAATTCCACACCGTGCGCCTGCCCGACGCGCTGGCGTTTTTCGGCGGCACGCGCTTTGTGCCGATTATCACCACGGTCACCCTGGGTCTGGTTGGCCTGGTGATCCCGCTGATTTGGCCTCTTTTTGCGATGGGGATCACTGGCCTGGGTCAGGTGATTAACAGCGCCGGGGATTTCGGTCCGATGATTTTCGGTACCGGTGAACGTCTGCTGCTGCCCTTTGGTCTGCACCATATTCTGGTGGCGCTGATCCGCTTTACCGAGGCGGGCGGCACCCTCGATGTTTGTGGCAACAGCGTCAGCGGCGCTTTAACCATTTTCCAGGCGCAGCTGAGCTGCCCAACGTCCCACGGCTTTGCTGAAAGCGCGACGCGCTTTTTATCACAGGGCAAAATGCCGGCCTTCCTCGGCGGTTTACCTGGCGCGGCACTGGCAATGTACCACTGCGCACGTCCGGAGAACCGTCATAATATTAAAGGCCTGCTGATTTCCGGCGTGGTCGCCTGCGTGGTCGGCGGCACCACTGAACCGCTGGAATTCCTCTTCCTGTTCGTCGCACCGGTATTATATGTGATCCATGCATTGTTAACGGGACTGGGCTTTACGATCATGGCCATCCTCGGTGTTACCATCGGCAATACCGACGGCAATGTCATTGATTTCGTCGTGTTCGGCATCCTGCATGGTCTGGCGACCAAATGGTATATGGTACCGGTGGTCGCAGCGGTTTGGTTTATCGCGTACTACGCTATTTTCCGCTTCGCCATTACCCGCTTTAACCTCAAAACACCGGGCCGCGAAGTGGAGACTGCCAACAGCATCACCGCGACCTTTGCCGGAACGGCGGGTAAATCCGGCTACAACGTGCCGGAGATCCTCAAGGCCCTGGGCGGTGCAGAGAATATCATCACGCTCGATAACTGCATCACGCGCCTGCGCCTGTCGGTAAATGACATGAGCAAGGTCGATACCGCGGCACTGAAAGCCCTGCGCGCGATTGGCGTGGTTCAGCTTAATCAGCATAATCTTCAGGTGGTCATTGGCACCCAGGTTCAGTCCGTGAAGGATGAAATGGTCTCGCTGATGAAGACCGTCGAGGCGTAAAAGGAGAGTCACATGTTTGATTTTTCAACGGTCGTGGATCGCCACGGCACCTGGTGCACGCAGTGGGATTATGTCGCCGACCGCTTTGGTCATGCTGACCTGCTGCCCTTCACCATCTCGGATATGGATTTTGCCACTGCACCCTGCGTGATTGATGCGCTTAATCAACGCTTAACCCACGGCGTGCTCGGCTATAGCCGCTGGAAGAACGACGACTTCACCGGTGCCGTGCGCCATTGGTTCGCCAGCCGCTTCGACACGCCGGTGACGGCAGAGTCTATCGTTTACGGGCCGTCAGTCATCTACATGATCGCTGAACTCATTCGCCAGTGGTCAGCCCCCGGCGAGGGCGTGGTGGTGCATACGCCCGCCTACGATGCGTTTTACAAAGCCATTGAGGGCAATGACCGCACAGTTTGCGGCGTCCCTTTGCAGCACAACGGCAGCGGCTGGTACTGCGATATGGCGGAGCTTGAAGCCGCACTGGCCCGTCCTGAAAATACCGTTCTGCTGCTGTGCAGCCCGCAGAACCCCACCGGGAAAGTGTGGACGCGCGATGAGCTGCAAACCATGGCTGAACTGTGCGAGCGTCACGGCGTGCGGGTGATCAGTGATGAGATCCATATGGATATGACCTGGGGCGAACATGCGCACATTCCCTGGTGCAACGTGGCGCGTGGGCCCTGGGCGCTGTTTACCTCAGCGTCGAAAAGCTTCAACATTCCGGCGCTGACGGGTGCATACGGGATCATTGATGACGAAGTGACGCGGTCACGTTATCTGGCTGCGTTGAAGGGGCGCGACGGTCTCTCCTCCCCGTCTGTGCTGGCGCTGGTGGCGCATATTGCGGCCTATCAGCAGGGTGCCGAATGGCTTGATGCTCTGCGCGCCTGTCTCAACGCCAATCTGACGTGGGTGGCCGAGGAACTTAACAGCGCGTTCCCCTTGTTACAGTGGCAGCCGCCGCAGTCAACCTATCTGGCGTGGATCGATCTGCGCCCGCTGAATCTCGACGATGACCTGCTGCAAAAAGTCCTCGTCGAACAGCAGCGCGTCGCCATTATGCCAGGAACAACCTACGGCGCAGAAGGTCGCGGGTTTATCCGCCTCAATGCCGGCTGCCCCCGCGCGAAACTGGAACAGGGCGTGAGCCGTCTGATTACGGCGATTCATTCCCTGGCGTAATTGGCAAAAACCTGACCGGGTTTGTAGGCCGGGTCAGGCGACAGCCACCACCCGGCGAAAGGTTGGAATCTATTGCCAGGACGCCCGGCGGCGCAAGTTTGCCGGGCCTATAACAGCGGAAAACAAAAAACCAATTGAAAGGTTGTGGTGCCGGGTGCCTCCCGGTGAACAGCGTACTCATCAACCGCTGCCCGCCCCATAAAAACGAAACATCATCATTTTTGAGGATGAAAATGCTGATCAGTTGGCCCCACCGCATAGGGGGATTCACCACCAGGCTAAAATAAATGGCCTTTAACGCGCCGTCAATGCGAGGTATTTGTCCATATGTTTCGTAAAAGTTTCCCTAAACGGAATTACCCGCTAATACCGCCCTTTCCGTGTGGATAACCGCCAGGCCCCATGCGGCTTGCGAACTTTTATCTGAAAGAAATGTATGGAGATTCTACAATGTGGAGAATTATGGAGATTGCTTAAACCCTGGCGGTGACAAACGTGCGATAAATGTTGCGCAACAAACTAATTATTTGCGCAACATAGCTTTTTACCCCGGTTTATTTTTATAATGCTCTGCACTTATTCTAAAAGCATCACTTGAGAGTGCGACAATGATTGATACTAACCTGCCGTTAACCGATATTCACCGCCACCTTGATGGCAACATCCGCGCTCAAACGATCCTTGATTTAGGCCGTCAGTTTAATCTGACCCTTCCCGCTCACACGCTGGATGCCCTGCGCCCGCACGTGCAGGTCACGTCGAATGAACCTGATTTAGTGAGCTTTCTCTCGAAGCTGGACTGGGGCGTCAAGGTTCTGGCCTCGCTGGATGCCTGCCGCCGCGTGGCGTTTGAGAACATGGAAGATGCCGCGCGTAACGGGCTGCACTACGTGGAACTGCGCTTCTCGCCGGGCTACATGGCAATGACCCACAATCTGCCGGTGGCCGGTGTGGTTGAAGCGGTGATTGCGGGTGTCCGGGAAGGCAGCCGCGCCTTTAACGTTGAAGCGCGGCTGATTGGCATTATGAGCCGCACCTTTGGTGAAGCGGCGTGCCTGGAAGAGCTGGAAGCATTGCTGGCCCATCGCGATGGCATTACTGCGCTGGATCTGGCCGGTGACGAGCTGGGCTTCCCTGGCAGCCTGTTCCTGTCGCATTTCAATCGCGCTCGCGACGCGGGCTGGCACATCACCGTGCATGCGGGGGAAGCCGCAGGCCCGGAAAGCATCTGGCAGGCTATCCGCGAACTTGGCGCGGAGCGTATCGGACACGGCGTCAAGGCCATTACCGATCCCGCGCTGATGGATTTCCTCGTCGAACAACGCATTGGTATTGAGTCCTGCCTGACGTCGAATATGCAGACCAGCACCGTGCCGTCGCTTGCCGTACATCCGCTTAAAACCTTCCTGGAGCATGGCGTGCTGGCAACGCTGAACACCGACGATCCGGCGGTTCAGGGCGTGGATATTATTCACGAATACACGGTGGCGGCCCCACAGGCCGGGCTGAGCCGGGAGCAGATCCGTCAGGCGCAGATCAACGGTCTGGAGATTGCCTTCCTGAGCGCGGCGGAGAAACAGGCGCTAAAAGATAAGGTGCTCGCGTAACGTTACCCACAAACAGGCCCGGTCACTGTACCACCGGGCCTCGTAACAGGCGTCGCCTGTCAGGCCAGACATAGCGTTGAGCGGTGTTTCGCCGACTCAATACCCAGCTCAATCAGTTCCATAATCTGGATCGCCTGGCTGGCTGGCACCGGGTTTTCACCCTCACCGTTTAGCGCATCGCGAATGCCCGCATAGTACGCCGGATAGTTGCCCGGCACCGTCAGCAACGTCTCTTCCACGATCTCTTCACCTTCCGCGCGGGTCAGCACGCCGTCACGCATGTCGTAGCCCCAGTCCTCTTGCGGCAGGCGCTCACCGTTTTTCAGGCGCTCTTCCTGCGGGTCGAGGCCGTATTTCACGTAGCTCCCGCGCGTGCCGTGCACGATGTAACGCGCCGTTTCCGCAGCGGCCAGCAGCGTGCCATGTAGCACAATGCGTCGCTGCGGATAGGTCAGCACAGCATGAAAATAATCCGTCGCCTGCGCGCCCGGACGTAGCTGCGCCAGATCCACCGTCATGCTCACCGGCAAACCAAATAAATTGACCGCCTGATCCAGCAAATGCGGGGCGAGATCGTACCAGATGCCGCTGCCCGGCCCCGCCAGTTCGCGCCAGCGGTTGCGTACCTGCGGTCGGTAGCGGTCAAAATGCGATTCGAAATAAGCAATTTCGCCCAGGGCACCGTCCGCTACCAGCGCTTTCAGCGTGAGGAAGTCGCTGTCCCAGCGGCGGTTATGGAACACCGATAACACGCGACCGAGGCTTCGTGCCAGCGCATCCAGCTCGCGTGCCTGTGACAGTGTCACGGTAAAAGGCTTATCGACTACCACATGTTTACCGGCTTCCAGTGCCGCTTTTGCCAGCGGAAAGTGGGTATCGTTAGGCGTGGGAATGACGATCAGATCGATGCTCGGATCGTTAAACAGGTGTTTCGGTTCAGAGACGACCGGCACCGTGGGCCAGTCCGCATGCACTTTCGCCTCATCGCTGCTGGAGATTGCCGCCAGCACCATTCCCGGCGTGCCATCAATCAGCGGGGCATGAAAAGTCTTACTGGCGTAACCATAACCAATTAACCCGACTCGAATTTTTTCGCTCATTTTGCTGCCTCTCGTCATTAGAGAAACGTATTTCACACTATCTGTAAAAACGTCACAATAGATTAATACTATGTTGCGCACCTCAGATTGTCATGACGTTAACGCAAACCCCAGGGTGCCGCCGTTTCGGGGGCTTTTGCGAATAAACTGAAAGTGACAAGAGGGTCTTGCCCAGGGATCGTCTGATGGGTAAGATTCGTTTTCGGCAAATCAAGGAGAAAGTGAACTATGAACGGAGTAATCAATCGGCTCATTGAGTTAGCGGGCTGGGTGGTGCTGGGTGTCAGCGCCATATTATTGGGCTTTGCCAGCCATATTGATAATTATCAGCCGCCAGCGCCTGCCGCCATCGCGCAAGCAAAGTAATTTCCTCTCTATGAATTCGTGTCAGTTGATCGTCAGAAACAATTAATGCGAAAACGTAAAAAAGAGCGTCGATTGGTACCAGAAGCTTATTGCCAGCGGTGGTCAACAGCGTTAATCTTCCTGCCGCAGGCACTTCCCGGTGTCTGCCTCTTTCTTCACCTCTGTTTTCATATGACATACTCCGTTTGGCTTATTGCCTGTTAATTTATGGATACTTTTGACATGACGGTTCAGGAATACTTATTAAAGTTTCGCAAAATCAGTTCGCTTGAAAGCCTGGAAAAGCTGTTTGATCATTTGAATTACACGCTGACGGATAACGACGACATCATTAATATGTATCGCGCAGCCGATCATCGCCGGGCGGAACTGGTTTCCGGTGGGCGTCTGTTTGATGTGGGCCATGTGCCAAAATCCGTCTGGCGCTACGTCGAATAAGAGAGCACAACAACGCCTGTGGAATTCCTAGCGTAATGCTTTATACTGTGTGCCCTGCAAAATACGCATAATCACAGTTTAACCGGGGAGTTATCCATGACCACACCGCCTACAGAACGAATCGGAGGCTGGTTACTCGCCCCGCTGGCATGGCTGCTGGTCGCCCTGTTGAGCACCACGCTCGCGCTGCTTCTTTATACGTCTGCGCTGATGCAGCCGCAAACCTTCTCCACCCTCAGCGCGCAAGGCACAGCGCAAATGGTGCTCTGGTTTGCGACACTGGGTTTTGCTATTGGCATGTGGTATTACACGCTCTGGCTGACTATCGCGTTCTTTAAACGTCGCCGTGGCGTGCCGAAGCATTACATCATCTGGCTCCTTATTTCCGTGCTGCTGGCGATCAAAGCCTTCGCATTCTCGCCAGTGTCCGATGAGCTTGCGCTACGCCAGCTGCTGTTCCCGCTGCTGGCGACCGCACTGATGGTGCCCTATTTCAAGCGTTCTTCGCGCGTCAAAAGAACGTTCGTTAATCCGTAATAACCCTACAGTTATGCTGTTGTCGCCAGTATCGGTTTGACCGATAATAGGCGGCTTTTTTCTTTCAGGCCAAATAATGACTGATTATCTGTTGCTGTTTATCGGAACCGTGCTGGTCAATAACTTTGTGCTGGTGAAGTTCCTCGGTCTCTGCCCGTTTATGGGGGTCTCCAAAAAGCTGGAGTCCGCCATGGGTATGGGGCTGGCTACAACATTTGTGATGACGATGGCGTCCATCAGCGCATGGCTGATTGACACCTGGATCCTTATTCCGCTGAATCTGATTTACCTGCGCACGCTGGCGTTTATTCTGATCATCGCCGTGGTGGTGCAGTTCACCGAAATGGTGGTACGTAAAACCAGCCCGGCGCTCTATCGCCTGCTGGGGATTTTCCTGCCGCTGATCACCACCAACTGCGCGGTGCTCGGCGTGGCGCTGCTCAACATTAATCTTGGGCATAACTTTTTGCAGTCCGCGCTGTATGGTTTCTCTGCCGCCGTCGGCTTCTCGCTGGTGATGGTGCTGTTCGCGGCGATCCGCGAACGTCTGGTGGTGGCAGATGTGCCTGCGCCGTTTCGCGGTAACGCCATTGCGCTGGTCACCGCCGGGTTGATGTCGCTGGCGTTTATGGGCTTTAGCGGTCTGGTGAAGCTGTAATGAATGCGATTTGGATAGCCATTGCCGCCCTGAGCGTGCTCGGCCTTCTCTTCGGCCTGATCCTCGGTTATGCCTCCCGCCGTTTTGCGGTGGAAGACGATCCAGTTGTCGAGCGCATCGATGAACTGCTGCCGCAGAGCCAGTGCGGTCAGTGCGGCTACCCTGGCTGTCGCCCATATGCGGAAGCCGTGGGCGTTAATGGCGAAAAAATTAACCGCTGCGCCCCCGGTGGCGAAGCGGTGATGCTTAAGATTGCGACGCTGTTGAACGTCGATCCGCAGCCGATTGGCGACGATGCCGCTGTTGCAGAACCCGTTCGCATGCTGGCGATCATTGATGAAGACAACTGCATTGGCTGCACAAAGTGCATCCAGGCCTGTCCGGTAGACGCTATCCTTGGCGCAACGCGCGCCATGCATACGGTGATGAGCGATCTGTGCACCGGCTGCAATCTTTGTGTCGATCCGTGCCCGACCCAGTGTATTGAGTTACGCCCTGTCGCCGCGACGACCGACAGCTGGAAATGGGATCTGCAAACCATTCCGGTCCGCATTATTCCTGTGGAACACCATGCTTAAGTTATTTTCCGCCTTCAGAAAAGACAAAATCTGGGACTTCAACGGGGGGATCCATCCTCCGGAAATGAAGACCCAGTCAAACGGCACGCCGCTGCGTCAGCTGCCGCTGGCCGCACGCTTCGTGATCCCGTTAAAGCAGCATATTGGCGCTGAGGGTGAACTGTGCGTGAGCGTGGGCGAGCATGTTTTACGCGGTCAACCGCTGACGCGCGGACGCGGACGCATGTTGCCCGTGCACGCCCCGACCTCCGGCACCGTGATCGCTATCGCCCCCCACTCCACCGCGCATCCTTCCGCGCTGGCGGAACTGAGCGTCATTATTGAGGCCGACGGCGAAGATCGCTGGATTGACCGTGACGGCTGGAACGACTTCCGCTCGCGCAGCCGCGAAGAGCTTATCGAACGTATCCACCAGTTTGGCGTGGCGGGTCTGGGTGGCGCAGGCTTCCCGACGGGCACCAAGCTGCGCGGTGGCGGCGACAAAATCGACACGCTGATCATCAATGCCGCCGAGTGCGAGCCGTACATTACCGCCGATGACCGACTGATGCAGGACTGCGCGGCACAGATTGTCGACGGCATCCGCATTCTTGGGCACATCCTGCAACCGCGTCAGATGCTGATTGGCATTGAAGACAACAAACCGCAGGCGATCTCCATGCTGCGGGCGGTGCTGGCGGGCGCACACGATATTGGCCTGCGGGTGATCCCAACGAAATACCCGTCCGGCGGCGCGAAACAGCTCACGCAAATTCTCACCGGCAAGCAGGTGCCGCACGGCGGTCGCTCGTCGGATATTGGCGTGCTGATGCAAAACGTCGGTACCGCCTATGCTGTGAAACGCGCGATCGTTGACGGCGAACCGTTGACCGAACGCGTAGTGACGTTAACCGGTGAAGCCGTGAGCCGTCCGGGGAACGTCTGGGCGCGTCTGGGAACACCAGTGCGCCACCTTTTAGGCCAGGCCGGATTCTGCCCCTCGGGCGAACAGCTGGTGATTATGGGCGGCCCGCTGATGGGCTTTACCCTGCCGTGGCTGGACGTGCCGGTGGTGAAAATCACCAACTGCCTGCTGGCACCGTCCGCCAGTGAAATGGGCGAAACCCCGCAGGAAAAAGGCTGCATTCGCTGTAGCGCGTGCGCCGACGCCTGTCCGGCCGATCTGCTGCCCCAGCAGCTTTACTGGTTCAGCAAGGGCCAGCAGCACGATAAAGCCACCGCGCACAATCTTTCCGACTGTATTGAGTGCGGAGCCTGTGCGTGGGTCTGCCCGAGCAACATTCCGCTGGTGCAGTATTTCCGCCAGGAAAAAGCCGAGATCTACGCCATCGGCCAGGAAGAGAAGCGCGCGGCGGAAGCTAAAGCACGTTACGAAGCGCGCCAGGCCCGTCTGGATCGCGAGAAAGCCGCGCGTCTGGAGCGCCATAAAAAGGCTGCCGTTCAGCCCGCCGCCAAAGATCAGGAGGCGATCAACGCCGCCCTTGCCCGCGTGCGCGAAAAACAGCAACACGCCACTCAGCCCGTCGTGATAGAAGCGGGTGCGCAGCCGGATAACCGGGAGGTGATTGCCGCCCGCGAAGCGCGCAAAGCGCAGGCCCGTGAGCGCCAGGCGGAAAAAGCGCAGCTCGAAGGATCACCTACGGCACAACCGACGCCGGTGGAAAATACGGATCCGCGTAAAGCGGCGGTTGAAGCCGCCATTGCGCGCGCCAAAGCACGCAAGGCCCAGCAGTCGCCGGAAAAAGCGCCTGAACCGGCACCGGCTCCCGCTGCGGACATTGATCCGCGTAAAGCCGCCGTCGAAGCGGCCATTGCGCGCGCCAAAGCCCGTAAGGCACAGCAGTCTGTTGCCGATACCCCAGCGGCCAATGACGATCCCCGCAAAGCGGCCGTCGCGGCAGCCATTGCACGCGTTCAGGCGAAGAAAGCCGCACAACAGGCAGTTAACGAGGATTAAATGGTCTTTCGAATCGCAAGTTCCCCTTATACCCATAACCAGCGTCAGACCTCGCGGATTATGCTGCTGGTGCTGCTGGCGGCGGTGCCCGGTATCGCCGTGCAGTGCTGGTTCTTTGGCTGGGGTACGCTGCTGCAAATTTTGCTGGCAGCCGCAAGTGCGCTCGCGGCTGAAGCCGTCATCCTTAAATTACGTAAGCAAAACGTCACGGCCATTCTTGCCGATAACTCCGCGCTGCTGACCGGTCTGCTGCTGGCGATCAGTATTCCGCCCTTTGCTCCGTGGTGGATGGTGGTGCTCGGTACCTTGTTTGCGGTCATCATTGCCAAACAGCTTTACGGTGGTCTGGGGCATAACCCCTTTAACCCGGCAATGATTGGCTATGTGGTGCTGCTGATTTCGTTCCCGGTGCAGATGACCAGTTGGCTTCCGCCGCAGGAGATTGCCGCGCACGTGCCAGGGTTTATGGACGCCGTGCAGGTGATTTTCAGCGGTCATACCACCAGCGGCGGCGATATGACCACGCTGCGCATGGGCATCGACGGTATCAGCCAGGCCACGCCGCTGGACACCTTTAAAACCTCAATCCGTGCCGGGCACAGCGTCGATCAGATCCTCACCTCACCCATTTACAGCGGTGCGCTGGCGGGCGTCGGCTGGCAGTGGGTGAACCTCGCGTATCTGGCGGGTGGCCTGTTCATGCTGTGGAAGAAAACCATACGCTGGCACATTCCGGTGAGCTTTCTTCTCACGCTCGCCGTCTGCGCAACGCTTGGCTGGCTGGTCTCGCCGCAAAGCCTCGCGTCGCCGCAGATCCATCTGCTGTCAGGCGCAACCATGCTCGGGGCGTTCTTTATCCTGACCGATCCGGTGACGGCGTCGACCACCAATAAAGGCCGTTTGATTTTCGGTGCGCTGGCTGGCCTGCTGGTGTGGCTTATCCGCAGCTTTGGCGGCTACCCCGACGGCGTGGCGTTTGCCGTGCTGCTGGCCAACATCACCGTTCCGTTAATCGACTACTACACGCGTCCACGCGTTTACGGCCATCGCTAAGGACACACCATGTTGAAGACCATGCAGAAACACGGTGTAACGCTGGCGATTTTCGCAGCCGTCTGTACCGGGCTGACCGCCGGGGTCAATCAGTTAACGAAATCGACCATCGCCGGGCAGGCCGCGCTGCAACAAAAAGCGCTATTCGACCAGGTGGTGCCGCCCTCGCGCTACAATAATGACCTGAACAGCAGCTGCTATCGCGTCAGCGCGCCGGAACTGGGCAAGGGCGAACACCGCGTTTATATCGCACGCCAGGACGATCAGCCTGTCGCCGCGGTGATTGAAGCCACGGCACCCGACGGTTACTCTGGCGCGATCCAGCTGCTTGTCGGTGCAGATTTTAACGGTACCGTCACCGGTGCACGCGTAACGGAACACCATGAAACACCCGGCCTCGGGGATAAAATCGAGCTGCGTATTTCAGACTGGATCACCGTGTTTAGCGGTAAAAAAATTGAAGGTAGCGCTGACGCTCGCTGGGCGGTGAAAAAGGACGGCGGCGATGTCGATCAGTTCACCGGGGCGACCATTACGCCCCGTGCGGTGGTCAATGCGGTAAAACGTGCCGGGCTTTATGCACAAACGCTGCCCGCGCAGCTCAGTTCCCTTCCGGCCTGTGGAGAGTAAACCATGAGCGAGATTAAAGAGGTCATTGTTCAGGGGTTGTGGAAAAACAACTCGGCGCTGGTGCAGCTACTTGGCATGTGTCCGCTGTTGGCGGTCACCTCAACCGCGACCAATGCGCTGGGGCTGGGTCTGGCGACCACGCTGGTGCTGACGCTGACCAACCTGTCTGTCTCCCTGCTGCGTCGCTGGACGCCCGCTGAAATCCGTATTCCCATTTACGTGATGATTATTGCCTCGGTGGTGAGCGTGGTGCAAATGCTGATCAACGCCTATGCGTTTGGCCTGTATCAGTCGCTGGGGATTTTTATTCCGCTGATCGTCACCAACTGTATCGTAGTGGGCCGCGCGGAAGCCTTTGCGGCGAAAAAAGGCCCGGCGCTCTCAGCGCTGGACGGTTTCGCCATTGGCATGGGGGCCACAGGCGCGATGTTCGTGTTGGGTTCGATGCGCGAAATTCTGGGCAACGGCACGCTGTTCAACGGCGCTGACGCCCTGCTGGGTAGCTGGGCCAAAGTGCTGCGTATTGAGGTCTTCCACACCGACACCCCGTTCCTGTTGGCGATGCTACCGCCAGGGGCATTTATCGGCCTTGGCATGATGCTGGCAGTGAAATATCTTATTGATGAGCGCAGCAAGAAACGCCGCGCCGCCGCGCTTGCCGCACAGGTTGACGCGGAAGTCCAAAACGCCACGCCCGGGAAGGCATAATGAATAAAACGAAACGGCTGGAGATTTTAACCCGCCTGCGCAATAACGATCCGCATCCGACCACCGAGCTGAATTTCACCTCACCTTTTGAACTGCTGATTGCCGTACTGCTGTCTGCGCAGGCCACTGACGTTAGCGTTAACAAAGCCACGGCGAAGCTCTACCCGGTAGCGAATACGCCGCAGGCGATGCTGGCGCTCGGCGTTGAGGGTGTGAAGTCCTATATCAAAACCATCGGCCTGTTTAACAGCAAGGCCGAGAACGTGATCAAAACCTGCCGCATTCTGCTGGAGCAGCACGGCGGCGTGGTACCGGAAGACAGAGCGGCGCTGGAAGCCCTGCCCGGCGTCGGGCGCAAAACCGCCAATGTGGTGCTCAATACCGCCTTTGGCTGGCCAACGATTGCCGTCGATACCCATATTTTTCGCGTCTGTAATCGCACGCAGTTTGCACCAGGAAAAAATGTTGAGCAGGTGGAAGATAAACTGCTGAAAGTGGTGCCTGCGGAATTTAAAGTCGATTGCCATCACTGGCTGATTTTGCACGGACGATACACCTGCATCGCCCGCAAGCCCCGCTGCGGCTCGTGTTTGATTGAAGATCTCTGCGAATACAAAGAGAAGGTTTACGCCTGACCGTCACATGCCGGGTGGCGCTGCGTTTGCCCGGCCTTCGGCTTATCCCCTAATTGACCTGACATCCGCCTGAAATGCAGGGGCATGTGCGCGATAATGTTTCACTCATAACAAGCTAAACAGGTTAATCGTTTTTTTATCAGCAAAAATTTCTATACAAATGTGATTAGGATCACACTGATAACTTCGTGTTAAAAATTCGTGTCAAAACCGGCCCTAACGCCTTGCGCTGACAGCGGTTTGATTTCAATGACCAAAAGATTAAACCACGATATTTTCAGATAATGGCCTAATGAACTGCTTTGCACCTTAAATAGCAGAACATATCGCCAAACACCCGTCTTTGCCGGTTCGTAATAGTTAAAAAAACCAGGATTATCGCAATGGTAAAATTTAACGCTGAATAACAAATCATTGCTCCGAGCTTTATGCCGCATCAGATATATGTAACGGAGTATTACAAAGCTATTGCCTGAAAGCCCCGGATAGTGAACATTACCCGCCGTTTCCCCTCCCACTATAACTATAAGCACGATGAACTCTGGACATCGCGCACTGAACACCCCCGTTAATATGGGATGTAAAAAAAGAGGTATATGTGTCGACTGCAAACAATAAACCAGCAGAAAGCGTCAGCCTGAACGCTTTCAAACAACCAAGAGCGTTCTACCTGATCTTCTCGATCGAATTATGGGAACGTTTCGGGTTCTACGGCCTGCAAGGCATCATGGCCGTCTACCTGGTCAAACAACTGGGTATGTCAGAAGCGGATTCCATCACGCTGTTCTCCTCCTTTAGCGCCCTCGTCTATGGGCTGGTTGCCATCGGCGGCTGGTTAGGCGATAAAGTGCTGGGAACCAAGCGCGTGATTATGCTCGGCGCTGTCGTGCTGGCCATTGGTTATGCCTTAGTGGCATGGTCAGGTCACGACGCCGCCGTGGTCTATATGGGTATGGCGACCATTGCGGTCGGTAACGGTTTGTTCAAAGCGAACCCGTCCTCCCTGCTCTCAACCTGCTATGCGAAAGACGACCCGCGTCTGGACGGTGCATTCACCATGTACTACATGTCCGTGAACATCGGTTCGTTCTTCTCCATGCTGGCAACGCCATGGCTGGCGGTGAAGTATGGCTGGAGCGTCGCTTTCGCCCTCAGCGTGGTCGGTATGCTGATCACCGTGGTGAACTTCGCCTTCTGCCAGCGTTGGGTTAAAGCCTACGGCTCCAAACCGGACTTCGAACCGCTGCGCGTGGGTAGCCTGCTGCTGACCATCGTCGGCGTTGTGGTGCTGGTGACCATCGCTACCTGGCTGCTGCACAACCAGGGCGTTGCACGCATGGTACTGGGCCTTGTGGCGCTGGGTATCGTGGTCATTTTCGCTAAAGAAACCTTCGCTATGCAGGGTGCCGCGCGCCGTAAGATGGTGGTGGCGTTCATTCTGATGCTGCAAGCGATCGTCTTCTTTGTGCTCTACAGCCAGATGCCGACGTCGCTGAACTTCTTCGCAATCCGTAACGTTGAGCACTCGATTCTGGGCCTGGCGTTTGAGCCGGAGCAGTTCCAGGCGCTGAACCCGTTCTGGATCATTATCGGTAGCCCGATCCTGGCCGCTATCTATAACAAGATGGGCGATAACCTGCCGATGCCGCACAAATTCGCCATTGGCATGGTGCTGTGTTCCGCCGCGTTCCTGATCCTGCCGCTGGGCACTAAGTTTGCAACCGACGCGGGTATCGTCTCCGTCAACTGGCTGATCATGTCCTACGCGTTCCAGAGTATCGGCGAGCTGATGATCTCCGGTCTGGGTCTGGCAATGGTCGCACAGCTGGTGCCACAGCGCCTGATGGGCTTCATCATGGGAAGCTGGTTCCTGACCACTGCCGGTGCGAACCTCATCGCAGGTTACGTTGCAAACCAGATGGCGATCCCGGAAGGGGTAACCGATCCGCTGATGTCATTACAGGTTTACGGTGACGTGTTCCTGAAAATCGGTATCGCTACGGCTGTGATTGCGGTGCTGATGATCCTGATGGCACCGAAGCTGAATCGCATGGCGCAGGACGACAGCAAATCGGCTGACGTCTCTGAGACCGCCACGGCGTAATCGCACCGGGAAACGCAGTAAAGAGAGCCGCTAGCATTCTGTTAGCGGCTTTTTTTTCGTCCTTAACGTACACTATCGCTTCTTCCGCTATCAGGAGTTGGTCATGAAATTGTTTTACAAACAGGGAGCTTGCTCACTCGCTCCGCATATCGTACTGCGTGAGACGGGCAAAGCGTTTGCGCTGGAAAGCGTCGATCTGATGAAAAAGCGTCTGGAAAACGGTGACGATTATTTCGCTATTAACCCGAAAGGCCAGATCCCCGCTCTGCTGCTGGACAACGGCACGCTGGTCACCGAATCCGTGGTTATCATGCAGTATCTGGCCGACAGTGCGCCTGAGCTGAACCTGCTGGCACCGACCGGTGACATTGCGCGCTACAAAACGCTGGAGTGGCTGAACTTCGTTGCGACCGAGCTGCACAAAGGCTTTACGCCGCTGTTCCGCCCGGATACGCCGGAAGAGTACAAACCGGTGGTGCGTGCGCTGCTGGAGAAAAAACTGGCGTTTGTGAACGAAGCGCTGGAAGGCAAAGAGTGGATCGCCGGGAAACACTTCACCATCGCCGACGCTTACCTCTACAACGTGCTGCGCTGGGCGCGTGCGGTGAAACTGGAGATGGGCGCATTGGCGAATATTGAGTCGTACATGGCGCGCGTCAGCGCACGTCCGGCGGTGGCCGCAGCACTGGCCGCTGAAGGGTTGTAATAAAAAAAGGGAGTGATTTCTCACTCCCTTTTACCGTCAGCGCGGTGAAAATTACTTCCAGCAGACCAGACAGTAGTTTTTCTTGCCGCGGCGCAGCAGGGTGTAACGACCAAACAGACGATCGCCGTCAACGAAGGTGTATTCCGGGTCGGCCTGTTTCTCACCGTTGATGGTGATAGCGTTGGACGCGATGGTTTTGCGCGCCTGACCGCGAGACGGTTGCAGCTCGGAATCCACCAGCGCTTGCATCAGATCCGCGCCCTTCTCCATTTCGACCATTGGCACGCCGTCCTGCGCCAGCTGTTCAAAGTCGGTTTCACCAAGCGCGCTCAGCGTACCGTTAAACAGGCTTTCGGTGATGCGTTTCGCCGCCACCAGTCCCTCTTCACCGTGAACCAGACGCGTCACCTGCTCGGCCAGCACGTACTGCGCACGCGGTGCTTTGCCGCTGGTCTTGTCTTCTTCTTCCAGCGCGTTGATTTCCGCGATGTCCATAAAGGTGAAGAATTTCAGGAAGCGATACACGTCAGCGTCAGCGGTGTTGATCCAGAACTGGTAGAACTTGTACGGGCTGGTTTTCTTCGGATCGAGCCATACCGCACCGCCTTCGGTTTTACCGAATTTGGTGCCGTCCGCCTTGGTGATCAACGGAACGGTCAGACCAAAGACCTGATTCTGATGCAGACGACGGGTCAAATCGATACCGGAGGTGATGTTCCCCCACTGATCTGAGCCGCCGATTTGCAGCGCCACGCCGTGCAGCTTGTTCAGGCACGCGAAGTCATAACCCTGTAACAGGTTGTAGGAAAACTCGGTGAAGGAGATACCCTGATCGTCACGGTTCAGACGCTGCTTGACCGCTTCTTTGTTAATCATCTGGTTAACAGAGAAGTGCTTGCCAATATCACGCAGGAAAGTCAGCACGTTCATGCCGCCAAACCAGTCATAGTTGTTGGCCGCAATGGCGGAATTGCTGCCGCAGTCGAAGTCGAGGAACGGTGCTACCTGTTTGCGGATTTTATCCACCCACTCCTGCACGGTATCTTCGGTGTTCAGTTTACGCTCGGCGGCTTTGAAGCTCGGGTCGCCAATCAGACCCGTCGCACCACCCACCAGCGCCACCGGTTTATGCCCGGCTTGCTGGAAGCGTTTCAGGCATAACAATGGAACCAGATGCCCCAAATGCAAGCTATCAGCGGTGGGATCAAAGCCGCAATAGAGCGCGATTGGGCCTTGCGCCAGTCGCTCTGCTAACGCGTCTTCATCCGTCACCTGGGCCACTAAGCCCCGCTCTTGCAATTGTTTAATCAAGTTACTGCTTGCCATCAAATTCTCCATGTATAAACGACTGCACCTCTGTCGGTACACGACTTTTCGCCAGTTACGAAAGATACATAGAATAAAGCGCCGGAATCAGGAGCACCAGCGCTTAAAACAACATTTTTAGGGATTATGGGGCGAGACGGTCAATTTTCCACGCGTCGTTTTCACGCTGGTATAAAAAACGGTCATGCAGGCGGTGTTCACCCCCCTGCCAGAACTCCATCTGCTCAATGCTGATGCGGAATCCGCCCCAGAAGCTCGGCAACGGGACTTCACCCTGCTGAAACTTTTGCTTAAGCTCAAGGAACTTGCTTTCGAGGATCCCGCGCGCGGAAATGCGGCTCGACTGCTGGGAAACCCAGGCACCGATCTGGCTGTCGCGTGGACGGCTGTGGAAGTATTTAACCACTTCAAAGGTCGAGAGACGCTCGGCTTTGCCAATCACCATCACCTGGCGTTCCAGCATATGCCAGGGGAAGAGCAGACTGATACGGGGATTGTTTTCAATGTGATGCGCTTTGCGGCTGCCCAGGTTGGTGTAAAACACCAGGCCTTTTTCATCGTAGTGCTTGAGCAGCACGATACGCTGGTAAGGCTGATTGTTCTCATCGACCGTTGCCACAACCATCGCCGTTGGATCGGCCAGTTTGGCATCACACGCCTGCCCCAGCCAGCGCTCGAACAGCGCTAAGGGTTCAGCGGGCAGATCGTTACGGCGCAGACCGCCTTTGGTGTATTCACGGCGCAGATGCGCAATTTGCTGTAAATCATGGTTGTCTGACATGGGCATTCGCTACGTTTTCAACAGGTGGCGCTATTGTGCGCCGCCCGGGTAAAAATCTCAACGCTGCGGGTTTTGTAACTGACAGTTGTTTAACACAATTCTGTCCCGGTGATACACCGTTGCGCTGTCACCTTTCGACCAGAAGACGTAGATCCCGTCGGTATAGCGCGCGCCCGACGCGGACAACCCCTGCGTTAAGGTCAGCAGTTTGTCGTCGTAAACGAAGCTGGCCTGCTGACGGGGGTTGTTCAGCTTCACGGTGAGGGGTTTCTCATCGCACTGATATTCCAGCGTGTCGGTATGCATCCGCTCCAGAAACTGATTATAGGCACTGCATCCAGACAGTAAGGCTGGCACCAACAGCATTGACAGTTTTTTCATATCCCATCCCAAAGACATTCCAGGTCACAGAGGGCATCGCGCCCTCCTTTTAACGCTGTCAGTCTAACGGTATGCGCTGGGACAGGGATTTAAGTTAACTCTGATTATGCCGCGGATTGGCGGGAAAAATGGCCCCCAGTACGCTGGGGGCGGACGCTCCGGTGACCGAGGGCAGATTCCCCGGCAGCCCGGCGATGGTGCGCCACGCCAGCCAGGCAAACGCCAGCGCTTCCATATCATCGCCGCTGATCCCCGCCTCGTCGGTGCTTGTCACCTCAATGCCGGGCAGCAGCGCCGCCAGTCGCGCCATTAATAGCGGGTTGCGACAGCCGCCGCCGCAGACCAACAGACGCTCGCCGCCGCCGCAGAGCTGCACCTGTTCGGCGATAGTCACGGCGGTAAGCTCCGTCAGCGTTGCCATCACGTCGCTGCCGCTCAGACCGGGGAAATGCGCCAGTTGACGCTCGATCCAACCGTAGTTGAAGTACTCCCGCCCGGTGCTTTTCGGCGCGGGTGCCGCGAAATAAGCATCGCTGCGCATGTTTTGCAGCAGGGGAAGAATGACTTTTCCTTCGCTGGCCCACTGCGCGTCTTTATCGTAGGGCTTGCCTTTTTGTCGCCAGATCCACGCGTCCATCAGCATATTGCCAGGCCCGGTGTCGTAGCCTTTGATCGGCTGATCGGGGAACAGCAATGAGAGATTGGCGATGCCGCCAATGTTGAGCACCATGCGCCGTTCACTGGGATGCGCCAGCAGCGCGTGGTGAAACGCCGGGACCAGCGGCGCGCCCTGTCCGCCCAGCGCGATATCACGACGGCGAAAATCACCCACGACCGTAATGCCGGTCTGCGCGACAATCTGGTTGTTGTCACCGATTTGCAACGTATGCGGTGACTCGCCGGTCGGTTCATGCCAGACCGTCTGGCCGTGGCAGCCAATGGCGACAATGTCTTCCGCCCGCAGGTTTTGCTGTTTAAGCAGCGCCTGCACCGCCGCGGCAAAGAGTTTCCCAAGCTGGGTGTCCAGTTGCCCGAACTGAGACAGCGTCAGCTGCTGCCCCTGGCAAATATTCAGAATGGCCTGTTTAAGCGGCACTGGCATGGGGTAAGTCAGGCTCGCCTGTTGCGCCACCATGCGCTCATCAATCGCCGCAAGCACAACGTCCACACCGTCGAGACTGGTTCCCGACATCACGCCAATGTAGCGACCCGATTTCATACGCCTTCCTTCTTCGCCGGTTATGTTGCGTGAATAGCTTTCCGGCGATCACTCCACCATAAAGCCCCGAGTAATGCCACGAACTATTACGATTTTTTAACCTTCTTCTGCACGGTAGCACGCGGCGCAAAACAAACTCCGCCTCGTTTAGAGAAAGTTAATCTGGCTTCAGGTACAATTTTCGCATTGTTTCGGCAGAAGATATGCCCTGATGCGGCTAAATACCATATAATTTAGTCATGACGGATGCTCGCTTGAGCGTTACATGGTGAACAGGAGATTCATAAATGATTTTACGTACTTTGGCCGTTTCGCTGATTGGTTTTACGCTGGCAGGCTGTGTGAACAACGATAGCCTTTCCGGGGACGTTTACACCGCATCCGAAGCCAAACAGGTGCAGAATGTCACCTACGGGACCATTGTGAATGCGCGACCGGTTCAGATTCAGGGCGGTGACGATAACAACGTTATCGGTGCGCTGGGAGGTGCCGTTCTGGGTGGCTTCCTGGGTAACACCGTGGGTGGCGGTACCGGCCGTTCACTGGCAACCGCAGCGGGCGCTGTCGCCGGTGGCGTTGCAGGTCAGGGCGTTCAGGGTGCGGTGAATAAATCGCAGGGCGTTGAGCTGGAAATTCGTAAAGACGATGGCAACACCATTATGGTGGTGCAGAAACAGGGTAACACCCGCTTCTCTGCGGGCCAGCGCGTTGCCATGGCATCCAACGGTGGTCAGATCACCGTTTCCCCGCGTTAATTCCTGTCTTAATATGAATGTGGTCGCACTGGCGGCCACATTTTTTGCAAAAATAAAAGCCCTGGTTTCCCAAGGCTTCGTCAGCGTTAATCACGCGATTGTAACTCAACGATATTCTGCTCAAGACGGTTGATGAGGCTTCCTAACAGCGTCAGTTCCTCTTCAGAGATCCCCGCAAGGATCTCCCCCCGCGTCTTCCGGATCACCGTCTCCATTTCGTCTATAATAGGAGTGGCTTTCTCGGTGAGCTTAATACGTTTTGCACGACGGTCGTTGGCACAGGTCTGGCGAGAAATAAGTCCTTTCTCCTCCAGCTGATCCAGCGTACGCACCAGCGAAGGCTGTTCAATGCCGATCGCTTTTGCCAGTTGAATTTGCGACTGCTCGGGAGGCAACTGATGAATATTATGCAACGTTACCCAGTGAGTCTGCGTTAATTCCAGAGGTTTTAGGCGATGGTCAATTAATGCACGCCAGATGCGTACTAATCGTGCCAGATCAGAACCCAATTGCGATTCCAATTTCATCTCCTTATAATTAGCTTGCTAAGTTATTATACTGATTTTAGAATAGTGTGCAGCATTTAAATTGCTAAAACAAATGTAATGCTTTGTCGGTAAACGCCAGGTCATTGTTTAATCAGGCATCCTGGGCTGAAACCTGATGTTAAATAATTGCGTCAGCCGTTTTTTGACGCGCTTTACTCTGCAAAGGATCTCTGTTTGTGAAGCTTACGCTTAATGGATCCGGACTCCCCCTCCAGGACTTAATTGTCGGGGCCTCCGTCTACTTTCCACCGCTGTTCTACGCCGTTGCGTTAGGCTTTTTCATCTGGCTCATTGTGCACCGTTTAGTGCGCGAGCGGATCTACGCCGGTGATATCTGGCACCCCCTGCTGTTGGACCTCTCCCTGTTTGTTATTTCCGTTAGCCTGGCGCTAGCCATATTGATCGCGTGGTAATAATGAGCCTGAAAACGCTTAAATATTTTTCAACATTGCTGGTGTTAGCCGTCGCTATTGTGGCCGGACTGTGGCTGTGGAATTACTATATGCAGTCGCCCTGGACACGCGACGGGAAAATCCGTGCCGAACAGGTCAGCGTCACGCCGCAGGTTTCCGGCAGCATCACCACCCTTGGCGTGCGTGACAATCAGTTTGTTCATGCGGGTGACGTGTTATTTCGCATTGATGACACGCCCTATCGCATTGCGATTCTGAACGCCCAGGCGCAGCTCGCCCGCGCGCAAACGGAGCTGGCGAAAGCCAACAAAGAGGCCGACCGTCGGCGGAATTTGCCGCGCAACTACATTTCTGCTGAAGACATGGACACAGCAAATATTACCGTTAAAGCGATGCAGGCTGACGTAGCGGCGGCGCAGGCCGCCCTTGAGCAGGCGCAGTGGCAGCATCAACAAACGACGGTGAAATCTCCGGTAGACGGGTGGATCACTAACCTCTCTGCGCGCGTCGGCAACTACGCCACAGCGGGCCAGCCGGTGTTTGCGCTGGTAGACAGCCACTCGTTTTACGTGGTGGGGTATTTTGAAGAGACCAAATTACGCCATATCCGTGAAGGGATGCCTGCGCAGGTAATCCTTTATAGCAGCAACCAAAAGTTACAGGGTCACGTTTCCAGTATAGGTCGGGCTATTTACGACCAGAGCGTGGAGAGCGACAGTAACCTCGTTGCCGATATCAAACCCAACGTGCCGTGGGTACGGCTGGCCCAGCGCGTGCCGGTGCGCATTCAGTTTGACGCGCTGCCGGAGGACATCACGCTGGTGTCCGGCACCACCTGCACCGTCGCCATCGGGCGCTGACCGTGCGCGTTCTGGCTTCTCTGCCCTGGTTCAACGCGACCGCGCCCCAGTGGCGTTACGCCCTACGAAACGGCATCGCCATGTGCCTTGCGCTGACCGTCGCCTATTGCCTGAATCTGGATGAGCCGTACTGGGCGATGACGTCGGCGGCGGTGGTCAGCTTCCCAACGGTGGGCGGCGTGATCAGTAAAAGTCTCGGGCGCATCGCCGGTAGCCTGCTTGGGGCTTCTGCGGCCATGCTTATCGCCGGACATGCGCTCAACGATCCCTGGCTGTTCCTGTTTTCCATGGCCGCCTGGATCGGCGTCTGCACCTGGGCCTGTGCGCACTTTAGCAATAACGTCGCCTACGCCTTTCAACTGGCGGGTTACACGGCGGCGATCATTGCGTTTCCGATGGTCAATATCACCGACCCGGCGCAGCTGTGGGAGATTGCGCAGTCGCGCGTTTGTGAAGTCGTGGTCGGGATTTTATGCGGCGGCGCGATGATGATGATCCTGCCGAGCACCTCCGACGGCACCGCGCTTACCTCCGCGCTCAAGAACATGCATGCCCGACTGCTGGAGCACGCCAGCCTGCTGTGGCAGCCGGAAACCACCGACGCCATTCGTACCGCCCATGAAACTATTATCAGCCAGATACTGACCACCAATCTGCTGCGCATTCAGGCCTTCTGGAGCCATTACCGCTTCCGGCGGCAAAATCCTTTACTGAATTATCTGCTCCACCAGCAGTTGCGCATGACCAGCGTAACCTCCAGCGTGCGGCGACTGCTGCTCAACTGGCCCGCTGCCCCCGCCCATACCCGCAGCGTGCTCGAACAACTGCTGGCTGAGCTTGCCCGTCCGCAGGCGGATGCGTACAGCGTTGCGCGGATCATTGCCCCGCTCGCGCCTGCCGACGATCACGATTACCGTCACCGGGCATTCTGGCTGCGGCTGCGCTACTTCTGCCAGTTGCACCTGACCAGTAGCCGCTGGATCGCACGCCTCGAAGACGCATCCCCCACCCGCACCTTCAGCGTTCCCCGCGCCCCGGCGCTGGCCCGGCACACGGACAATCTTGAAGCGGTGTGGAGCGGCTTGCGCACTTTCGTCACTCTGACGGTGCTGGGTGCCTGGTGTATCGGCACCCAGTGGGACGCCGGCTCCGCCGCGCTGACGCTCGCCGCCATCAGCTGTGTGCTCTACTCTGTTGTCGCTTCGCCGTTTAACTCGCTGTCGCTGTTAATGCGCACGCTGGTGCTGCTGAGCCTGTTCAGCTTTGTCATTAAATTTGGCCTGATGGTGCAGCTCACCGAACTGTGGGAATTCTTGCTGTTTCTGTTTCCGCTGCTGACCACGATGCAGCTGTTGAAGCTACAAATGCCAAAGTTCGCTGGCCTGTGGGGGCAGTTGATTGTCTTTATGGGATCGTTTATCGCGGTGACCAATCCCCCGGTGTATGACTTTGCCGACTTCTTAAATGACGATCTGGCAAAGCTGCTGGGTGTGGGGATGTCGTGGCTGGCATTTGCCGTGCTGCGCCCCGGATCGGACGCACGAAAAAGCTATCGCCACATCCGCACGTTACGCCTGCGTTTTGTCGATCAGCTTAGCCGCAGACCCCGCGCCAGCGAAAGCGAGTTTGAGTCGCTGGTTTATCATCACATCAGCCAGCTTAGTCAGAGTAAAGACGCACAGGCCCGCCGCTGGCTGCTGCGCTGGGGCGTGGTGTTGATGAACTGTTCCCACGTGGTGTGGCAGCTGCGCAGCTGGGAGACCCGCTCCGATCCGCTGGCGCAGGTGCGCGATGTGTGTCTGAGTCTGCTGCGCGATGTGATGAGCGAGCGCGGCGTACAGCACTCGCTGTTGAGTTCGACGTTAAGCGAGTTGCAGCGCATCTGCGACACGCTCGCTCGCCACCATCAGCCTGCTGCGCGGGAACTGGCGTCCATTGTCTGGCGTCTCTACTGCGCCTTACTGCAACTGGAGCAGGCCCCGACAGCAGGTACAATTCACCCGGTGACTACTTGATCACCCCACAGGCGTAACGCTCGCCGCCACCGCCGAGGGGTTTGGGCTGATCGGACATATTATCGCCGCCCACGTGGATCATCAGCGCTTTGTCTTTAACGTCAGCCAGTTTTTTCAGCCGTGGGGCCACCACCGCGTCGGTGGCTTTGCCGTCGTTATTGACCACCAGCACAGGGAGATCGCCGGTGTGTCCCATCCCTTCCGGGCCTTCATGTTTACCGGTAGTGTGGGGATCCAGGTGCCCTCCCGCCGCTTCCGCCGCCGAGGCTTTACCCTCTTTCATTGCCGGTTCGCAGGAGCCTTTCGCGTGGACGTGAAAGCCGTGCTCGCCTGGCGGCAGGGCTTTGAGATCGGGTGCAAACTCCAGCCCTTTATCGGTTTCGCTGATTTTCACCGTGCCGACAGACTGACCAATGCCCCCGGAGGTGACAAGGTTCATCTCAACTTCTTCACTGGCCGCCTGCGCACCCGCACAGGCGAGCAGCGTCAATATTGCCAGACTTAAACGCTTCATATGACCTCCAGACGTGGTTTTTACTCCCCAAGTTTATACCAGGGGAGTGGATTTCACCGGAAATCAGTGGGATTTGCGCTTAAGGTACGTCGTAGCCCAGCGCGGCTTTACGGATGCGGAACCACTGCTGGCGGGTCATTGACAGCGTTTCGGCCTCCAGCGCTGCACGCACGCGCTCGATTTTGCCCGAACCGATGATCGGCAGTGGCTGCGACGGAAGACGCAGGATCCACGCATAGACCACCTGCTCAATACTTTGCGCATTCAGCTCTTCGGCCACGGTCGTCAGTTCGTCACGCAGCGGCTGGAATTCATCGGCATTGAACAAACGCCCGCCACCGAGGCACGACCACGCCATCGGACGCACGCGCAGCTGTTGAAGCTGATCGAGCGTACCGTCGAGCAGCAGCGGCTGGTGCACCGGGGAGATCTCCACCTGGTTGGTCGCCAGCGTAAACGGCAGACGCGACTGTAACAGCGAGAACTGCGCCGGGGTAAAGTTGGAGACGCCAAAGTGACGCACCTTGCCGCTCTGGTGCAGGTGCAGGAACGCCTCGGCCACCTCGTCGGCATCCATTAACGGATCCGGACGGTGGATCAGCAGCAGGTCGAGATGATCCACCGCCAGATGGCTTAACGACTGCTCAGCGCTCTTAACAATGTGGTTTTTGTCGGTGATGTAGTGACCGAGCGCGTGGTCCGGGTTCGCGGTGGTGGCGATGCCACACTTGGTGACGATCTCCATGCGCTGGCGCAGCTGCGGGGCCAGCTTTAAGGCCTCGCCAAATGCCGCTTCGCACTGATAGCCGCCATAAATATCCGCGTGGTCAACGGTGGTCACGCCCAGATCCAGATGCTCTTCAATAAAGCTGACCAGCTGGCGGGAGGACATATTCCAGTCCATCAGACGCCAGTAGCCCATCACGAAACGTGAAAATTCCGGGCCTTGTGGTGCAAGGGTAATACGCTGAACCATAACCGCTTCCTCTGTAATAGATGTGCGTTGAGTATACGCATATGCGCGGTCAAAAAAGTGAGGGTTGTTGCGGTTCGTCGTCGCTGCCGGGTTTGTTTGCGCGTAATTTACGCAGCAGACGCTGGCGACACAGCCGCAGCACCTCCTGCTTTTGCGTGTCGCTCATCGACTGCCAGTTAAAGCGCTCATCGCGACTGCGCATACAGCCACGGCAAAAACCGCGCTCGTCCGACTGGCAAATGCCCCGGCAGGGACTTTGGACGGGGAAAAACTCAAGTTGTTCTGGCACGAGTTGTTCTGGCACGCCCCCTCCTCAGGTAAACCGTGTCTGACAAGTGAAGACGCCAACGCGCGATTTCGCAAACTTGTTGCATTAGACCGAACGGTCTATTACAGTTACCCCCATGAACAGACACACTGAACACGATACCCGCGAACACCTGCTGGCCACCGGCGAGCGCCTGTGCATGCACCGGGGTTTTACCGGCATGGGGTTAAGCGAACTGCTGAAAACAGCCGAGGTGCCGAAAGGATCGTTTTATCACTATTTTCGCTCAAAAGAAGCGTTTGGTGTCGCGATGCTGGAACGTCACTACGCCGCTTATCATCAGCGTCTGGCGCAGCATTTTGCCAGCGGTGAAGGTAACTACCGCGATCGTGTGCTGGCGTACTATCAGGAAACCCTGAATCAGTTTTGCCAGCAGGGCATTATAAGTGGCTGTTTAACGGTAAAGCTGTCCGCTGAAGTGTGCGATCTTTCTGAAGATATGCGCACCGCCATGGACAGCGGGGCCAGCAAGGTGATCGCCCTGCTCGCCGACGCGCTGGCGCACGGGCGTCAGGAGAAGAGCGTTGAGTTTCCCGGCGACGCCCTTACCCAGGCGCAGGTGCTTTACGCGCTGTGGCTGGGTGCCAATTTGCAGGCCAAAATTTCGCGCAGTGCGCTGCCCCTTGAAAGCGCGCTTGCCCATGCAAAATTCATTATCACTACGCCTGTGCGTTAACAGGCGTTTTTATTTACCTTATCACTAGCCGACCGGTCTATTCAGGAGTCGTTATGTCGAAAGCGTTATTTACCCCTTTGAAAGTGGGCGCAATCACCGCACCAAACCGCGTATTTATGGCCCCGCTGACGCGTTTGCGCAGCATTGAGCCGGGCGATATCCCAACGCCGCTGATGGGCGAATATTATCGTCAGCGCGTCAGCGCCGGGCTTATCATCAGCGAAGCAACGCAGATCTCTGCGCAGGCCAAAGGCTACGCGGGCGCACCGGGCCTGCACAGCCCGGAACAAATCGCCGCCTGGAAAAAAATCACCGACGGCGTGCATGCTGAAAACGGGCGTATCGCGGTCCAACTCTGGCACACCGGGCGTATTTCCCATAACAGCCTGCAACCGGGCGGCCAGGCACCGGTTGCGCCGTCTGCCCTCGCCGCTGGCACCCGCACCTCCCTGCGCGATGAGAACGGTAACGCCATTCGTGAAGAGACCTCCGTGCCTCGCGCGCTGGAGACCGCTGAGATCCCCGGCATTATTGATGATTTCCGTCAGGCGGTGGCCAACGCCCGCGAGGCGGGTTTTGACCTGGTAGAACTGCACTCCGCCCACGGCTATCTGCTGCACCAGTTCCTCTCTCCGTCGTCCAACCAGCGTACCGATCAGTACGGCGGCAGCGTGGAAAACCGCGCGCGCCTGGTGCTGGAAGTGGTCGATGCGGTCAGCAAAGAGTGGAGCGCCGATCGCATTGGTATCCGCGTCTCCCCGATCGGGACGTTCCAGAACACCGATAACGGCCCGAATGAAGAAGCCGATGCGCTGTATCTGATTGAAGAGCTTGGCAAACGCGGCATCGCCTATCTGCACATGTCTGAGCCAGACTGGGCGGGCGGCGAGCCTTACACCGAGGCCTTCCGTGAAAAAGTGCGCGCGCGCTTTAGCGGTCCGATCGTCGGCGCAGGTGCTTACACGCCGGAGAAAGCAGAAGATCTGATCGGCAAAGGTCTTATCGACGCCGTGGCGTTTGGCCGCGCCTATATCGCGAACCCGGACCTGGTGGAGCGCCTGGAGCGCAAAGCCGAACTGAACCCGCAGCGCCCGGAAAGCTTCTACGGCGGCGGCGCTGAAGGCTACACCGACTACCCTTCTCTGTAATCCGTTGATTGATAGCGGCGTTAATACGCCGCTATACTAAAAGAAGGTTAATGACCGGAACGCAAATCAACCGATTAAGAGGATATTATGCGCTTACTTCACACCATGCTGCGTGTTGGCGATCTGCAACGCTCCATCGAGTTCTACACCAACGTGCTGGGCATGTCGCTGCTGCGTACCAGTGAAAACACCGAGTACAAATATTCGCTGGCCTTTGTGGGTTATGGCCCGGAAAGCGAAGAAGCGGTTATCGAACTGACCTACAACTGGGGCGTTGATAAATATGAGCTGGGCACGGCCTACGGCCACATCGCGCTGAGCGTGGACAACGCTGCTCAAGCCTGTGAACGTATTCGTCACAACGGCGGCAACGTTACCCGTGAAGCCGGCCCGGTAAAAGGTGGCACCACCGTTATCGCGTTTGTTGAAGATCCGGACGGCTATAAAATCGAGCTGATTGAAGCCAAAGACGCCGGTCGCGGTCTGGGCGACTGATCCCTCCAACGGGCGCTCAGCGCCCGTTCTTTTTGCGCGGTATAATCCGCTGTCAAAATTTGCCATAATGCGCGCTGCATTTTTCAGTCTTAAGAGAATCAGATGTCCGATAACGCTCAACTTACCGGTCTGTGCGACCGTTTTCGTGGTTTTTACCCCGTCGTCATTGACGTTGAAACGGCCGGGTTTAACGCCAAAACCGATGCGCTGCTGGAAGTTGCCGCCATTACCTTAAAAATGGATGAGCAAGGCTGGCTGATGCCGGATGAGACGCTGCATTTCCACGTTGAACCTTTTGAAGGGGCTAACCTTGCGCCGGAAGCGCTGGCGTTTAACGGTATCGATCCTGCCGACCCTGAGCGCGGCGCAATCAATGAATACGATGCGCTGCATGCGATTTTCAAAATGGTGCGTAAAGGCATTAAAGAGAGCGGCTGTAATCGCGGCATTATAGTGGCGCACAATGCGACCTTCGATCACAGTTTTATGATGGCCGCCGCCCAGCGCGCATCATTAAAACGTAACCCTTTCCATCCGTTTGTGACCTTTGACACCGCTTCACTGAGCGGGCTGGCGCTGGGGCAAACGGTGTTATCTAAAGCCTGCGCCGCTGCCGGGCTGGAGTTTGACAGCACCCAGGCCCACTCGGCGCTGTACGACACACAACAGACCGCGCTGCTGTTTTGCGAAATCGTTAACCGTTGGAAACGCCTGGGCGGCTGGCCCATGCCTGCACTTGCTGACGGTGACGCGCCGCAGGAATAGAACCTGCCGACATAAAAAAAGCACCCGAGGGTGCTTTTTTGTCGGGCGTAACGCTTACTCCGCGTCAGGCTCTTCGGTTTTGTACTTCGCAGCCGTCTCTTTTACCAGCGGCTGAAGCTCGCCGCGCTGGTACATCTCAATAATGATGTCGCAGCCGCCAACCAGTTCGCCATCAACCCACAGCTGT
Source organism: uncultured Enterobacter sp. (assembly GCA_963521185.1). Taxonomy (GTDB): domain Bacteria; phylum Pseudomonadota; class Gammaproteobacteria; order Enterobacterales; family Enterobacteriaceae; genus Enterobacter_D. The sequence continues at coordinate 130,704 of CAUQTV010000002.1, forward strand.
GGGAAGGTCGGCCAGTTCGCGTACTTAGGCAGTTCAGCGCGGATATCCGGGTTTTGCAGGATATCAACATAGGCGAAGCGTTCACCACAGGCGGAAAGCGCCTGAACCGCCTGGGCGGAAAAGCCACAGCTCGGCAGCTTAGGGGAACCTTTCATGTACAGAAGAATCGGGTTTTCAGCGATTTGACGCTGGATTTTTTCGATGGTCTCGCTCATTGTTTTGCTTCCTTTAACTTCTTACGGCAGTAACTGTCATTGTAGCGTTTTGGGCAACCGACGGAAAATAACATTTTGTTTACCACACCACATTTTATCGTCTGACGGATAAAGTTGCCTCAAGAATATTTCTTTACGCCGCCTTAAGCGAAACGATTCGCTCATCTCTTGACCGCCACCAGGGCCGAATTGCTGTTTTTTTTTGCGCTTGCTAACGAATCGGAGCTTCAATGCAAAAAGCCTATTAACTTTTTAGCTTTTTATGCATTAGAATCGACGAGTTTTGAAATTCACACGCAAGCATGATTGCATGCCTGCCCGACCCAGGGGATTGCTCAGTGGCGCGGATACAAAAAGTCTCGATCACGCTCTGTGCTTTAGTTTTTGCCTCGCTGACGTTCACGCCTTTATCCTGGGCGTCCGAACAGGCGCGGCCCTCTGCCGTGCAAAAAACGCATCTGGCAAAAACCACCGAGCGTAATAAAAAAAGCACCACCGATAAGACAGTAAAGAAAAGCAGTGGCACTGCTAAAAAATCAGATAAAAAAACAACGACGAAAACCGACAGTAAAAACACCACCAGTAACAAAAAAACCGCCGCTAAAACAAAACGCGTTACCACCAGCAGCAAAGCCAGCAAAGCCGCCTCGCGTCACACAAAAAACACCCCGGACAAAACCGCCGCCGTCACCTTGACTGAAAAGTGCACGACGCGCAAAGGTCGCAAACCACACTGTGTGAAAGTCAAAAGTAGCGGCAAGCCGGGCACGCTGGCAGAAGTGCATAAAGTGCGCGTGCAAAAAGCGCAAAAAACGGCGTTATCAAAATTGATGAATCAGATTGGCAAACCTTACCACTGGGGCGGTACCTCACCGCGTACCGGTTTTGATTGCAGCGGTCTGGTTTATTATGCCTATAAAGATTTGGTCAAATTCCGCATTCCGCGCACCGCCAACGAGATGTATCACCTGCGTGACGCGTCACCGGTGAACGCGGCGGAACTGGAAAGCGGCGACCTGGTCTTCTTCCGCACCCAGGGTCGCGGTACGGCCGATCACGTCGGCGTGTATGTGGGCGGCGGTAAGTTTATCCAGTCACCGCGTAGCGGCCAGGATATTCAGATCACCTCACTCAGTGAAGATTACTGGCAGCGCCATTATGTGGGTGCGCGCCGGGTCATGACGCCTAAAACCATTCGTTAATCCCTTCCCTGCCGCATAGCGCGGCAGGGAAATTCCCGTCTTTATGCCCGATCAGCAGCGCACGCCGTTTGCGGTTGTGTACGGCTGGAAAACAGCACCAGCACCAGTGCCAGCCCGGCAATTATCGCCCCCATGACCGGCACGAAACCGTAGCCCAGACCGCCGGAAATCACCGCACCGCCCGCCGCGGCACCTAGCGCATTGCCCAGATTGAACGCACCGATATTGACCGACGAGGACAGGCCCGGCGCGTCGTGGGCGACGCGCATCACGCGCATTTGTAGCGGCGGCACCACGGCGAAGGTTGCCGCACCCCACACCACCATCGCCACGGCGGCACCGATATCGCTTTTTGCCAGCCACGGGATCGTTAACATGATGACCATCAGCAGCAGCAGGAAGCCTTTCAGCGTGGCGCTAACCGATTTGTCGGCAAATTTGCCGCCAAGGTAATTCCCGAGGGAGAAGCCGACACCAATCAGCACCAGCATGGCGGTAACAAAGAACGGCGTGGCGTGGTTAATATGCTGAAGCACCGGGGAAATATAGGTGTAGAGCGTAAACATCGCCCCGGCACCGAGCACGGTAGTTAACAGCGCGGAGAGCACCTGCGGACGCATCAGCACCGCCAGCTCTTTACGCACTTCCGGGCGCGCCCCTGCACTGCCTTTTGGCAATGAGAAGAACAGACTTACCATCGCCACCACGCCCAGGCCCGCCGTTGCCAGGAACGACATACGCCAGCCAATGGTTTCACCCAGCCAGGTCGCCGCCGGGACACCGCCGATATTAGCGAGGGTTAACCCCATAAACATGGTCGCCACGGCGCTCGCCTGTTTATGCTTCGGCACCACGCTTGCAGCCACCACCGATCCGAGTCCAAAGAACGCGCCGTGATTGAGGCTGGTGATAATGCGCGACAGCATCAGCGTGGTGTAATCCGGAGCCATGGCCGAGAGCACGTTGCCGAGGGTGAAAATCGCCATCAGGAAAATCAGCGCGTTGCGTCTGCCGCGATGGGACAGCAGCAGCGTCATCAGCGGTGCGCCGACCATCACGCCGATGGCATAGGCGCTGATCAGCATTCCCGCTGCCGGAATGGAGACATTGACACCGTGAGCGATCACCGGCAGCAAACCCATCGGTGAGAACTCGGTGGTACCAATACCAAACGCCCCAATTGCCAGTGCCAGCAGGGGAAAATTCATCTTCATAACAGGACTCCAGAATTGCCGTGCCGCACAGGCGACACCGTCAAAGAAGTCAAAAGCATGACATCAATCACAAAAAAACAGAAGTTAGCAATCTGAGAAAAGAGTATTGCGAATTTGATAACAATTCTTTTATACGAACAGTTTGATAAGAACTGTTTGAGTAGAACACTAAGAGGATTTGCAGCGGGGGGAAAAAGAGAGGGAGAGCGCTCTCCCTCGTCTGGATCAATTTAATGCAGCAGTCAGCGCACCAGCAACAATGAGGCCAAGCACAATAACCGTGGTGTACAGTGAAAATCTTAAATCGGCATTCATCAATTTTTCTCCTTTCCTATTCCCCACAAAAAGTGAGATTGTTCATTTTTACACACTTAGTGCTAAAAATCTCGTCACTTTTGAATTGATATCCACTTTAGCACTTCCCCTTTTCATCAAGATAAGACAAAATTCCACGCTAAATTTATTCGCGTACCGGCCATTGACCCCTCCTGACGTTTTGTGTCGTTTCCCCGGAGTTTCGCAACCTGTTTTGTTGCGCAAAGGGTTATTAAAGGCAAACGTTTACGTACAGTGTTTTCAGGAGTTTAAGATATGGTATGGAGTGAGATCTAATGGCAACTATAAAAGATGTAGCGAAGCGCGCAAACGTTTCCACTACAACCGTATCACATGTTATTAACAAAACGCGTTTCGTCGCCGAAGAGACGCGCAACGCCGTGTGGGCTGCAATTAAAGAGTTGCACTACTCACCGAGCGCGGTCGCCCGCAGCCTGAAAGTCAATCACACTAAATCTATCGGTTTGCTGGCCACCAGCAGCGAAGCGCCCTACTTTGCAGAGATTATCGAAGCGGTTGAGAAAAATTGCTTCCAGAAAGGCTATACCCTCATTTTAGGCAACGCGTGGAACAACCTCGAAAAACAGCGCGCTTACCTCTCGATGATGGCGCAAAAGCGCGTTGATGGCCTGCTGGTAATGTGCTCTGAGTATCCGGAATCCGTGCTCACTATGCTGGAGGAGTATCGCCATATCCCGATGGTGGTAATGGACTGGGGCGAAGCCAAAGCTGACTTTACCGATTCGGTAAACGATAACGCCTTTGAAGGCGGCTACATGGCCGGTCGTTATCTGATTGAGCGCGGCCACCGTGAAATAGGCGTGATCCCAGGCCCGCTGGAGCGCAACACCGGTGCCGGGCGTCTGGCTGGCTTTATGAAAGCGATGGAAGAAGCGCTCATCACCGTACCGGAAAACTGGATCGTGCAGGGTGACTTCGAGCCGGAATCTGGCTATCGCGCCATGCAGCAGATCCTCTCCCAGACGCACCGCCCGACCGCCGTGTTCTGTGGCGGCGATGTGATGGCCATGGGCGCACTGTGCGCCGTGGATGAAATGGGTCTGCGCGTCCCGCAGGATATTTCGGTGATCGGATATGACAACGTGCGCAACGCCCGTTTCTTCACCCCGGCGCTGACCACCATTCACCAGCCAAAAGATTCGCTGGGCGAAACCGCCTTCGGCATGCTGATGGATCGCATCGTCAATAAGCGTGAAGAGTCGCAGTCCATCGAGGTGCACCCGCGCCTGATTGAACGTCGCTCGGTTGCCGATGGTCCGTTCCGGGATTACCGCCGTTAATCGTCACTGCGGGGCCGGTTATGCCGGCGCTCGCAGCCATTCATTGTTTAGCGTCTCGCTATCTCCCAGATAATCCAGCAGCCAGTTCAGGGCCGGGGAGTTGTCATTTTGCTGCCAGGTCAGGCAACATGCGGCATCCGGGAACGGATTTTCCAGCGGCAGCGCCACCCACTCTCCCCGATCCAGCCAGGGCTTCGCCACGTGCGACGGCACCATGCCAATGCACAGCCCCGCTGACAAACACGCTGCGGAGGATGCCCAGTCCGGTGCGACGATCCGCCGCTGGTTATCGAGCAGCCAGGTGATGCGTTTGGGCAGCGAGCGAGACGTGTCTTCACGCACCAGCGACGGCCAGTTGCGCAACGTGTCGTCGCTGAGCGGTCCGGGCAGGGCCGCCAGCGGATGCTCACGGGCGACGACGCATTCCCAGCTCAGCATACCCATGTCACGAAACGCATAGCGACCGCCCACCGGAACAGCCTGGGTCGCGCCAATCGCCAGCTCCACGCGTCCGTCCGCCAGCGCATCCCAGACGCCGTTGAACACCTCTTTGGAGACAATCAGTTCGACATCGGGAAAATGGCGATAAAAATCGACGATCATCTGCTGCATGCGCTCTGGCTTCACGATGTTATCCACGGCAATCGACAGCTGCCCCCGCCAGCCATTGGCAATCTGCTGGCATTGTTGACGGGTGACCTGCATTTTTTTGATAACAGAGCGGCCTTCCTGCAAAAACCAGCTCCCCGCCGGGGTGAGCACCACGTCGCGATGCCGACGTTCAAATAGCGGCACCGCCAGCCACGCTTCGAGCTGACGCACGGTATAGCTGACCGCAGAAGGCACGCGGTGTAATTCCGCCGCCGCTGCGCTAAAACTGCCGTTGCGCGCCACCGCATCCACCACATCAAGAGAATATTCTGACCACATTTTCTGCCTGCAAAATTTTTGAATGCACCGCGCAAATATTAGCGTTTCACAAGCGCGATTGCACTCCCTACACTCTGCCGCTCTAAACCTGCATATAAATGAGAAAGTGAAATGAAACCGGGGAAAGGATTTTTAGTCTGGCTGGCGGGGTTAAGCGTACTCGGCTTCCTCGCCACCGACATGTACTTACCGGCGTTTGCCGCCATTCAGCGTGACCTGCACACCCCAGCCGCCGCCGTCAGCGCCAGTCTCAGTCTGTTCCTGGCGGGCTTTGCCGTGGCACAACTGGCATGGGGGCCGCTGTCTGACACCTATGGTCGTCGCCCTGTGCTGCTGTGTGGTCTGACGATTTTTGCCCTTGGCTGCCTCGGCATGCTGTGGGTACGTGACGCCACCTGGCTGCTGGTGCTGCGCTTTGTGCAGGCCGTGGGCGTCTGCGCGGCGGCGGTCACCTGGCAGGCGCTGGTCACCGATCACTACCCGGCACATCGCACTAACCGCATTTTCGCCACCATCATGCCGCTGGTTGGCCTCTCTCCGGCGCTGGCTCCCCTGCTGGGTAGCTGGATCCTCGTGCATTTTTCCTGGCAGGTCATTTTCGCTACGCTGTTTGTCATCACGCTGGCGCTGATGCTGCCCGCGCTGCGCTTAAAACCGGGGATGAAAAAAGTGCCGCAGAGCACCACCCCGCTGACCTTCCGCGCGCTGCTGCGCTCAGCGGATTACCGGGGCAACGTGCTGATGTATGCCGCCTGCTCCGCCAGCTTTTTTGCCTGGCTGACGGGTTCCCCTTTTATTCTGAGCGAGATGGGTTATGGGCCTGGCGTGATTGGTCTGAGCTATGTGCCGCAGACCATCGCCTTTTTGATTGGTGGCTATGGCTGCCGCGCGGCGCTGCAAAAATGTCAGGGCGCGCAACTGCTGCCCTGGCTGCTAAGCGCCTATGCGCTGAGCGTGCTGGGCACCTGGCTGGTGGGCCTGCATGAAGGTGCCTCGCTGACCGCGCTGCTGATCCCCTTCTGCGTGATGGCGATGGCTAACGGCGCGATCTACCCGATTGTGGTGGCCCAGGCCCTGCGCCCTTTCCCGCAGGCCACCGGTCGCGCCGCCGCCCTGCAAAATACATTGCAGCTGGGCCTCTGTTTTCTGTCCAGCTTACTGGTCTCCACGCTTATCAGCACACCGCTGTTGACCACCACCAGCGTGATGCTTTTCACCGTTCTACTCGCGTTCTGCGGGTACGTCATGCAGCGTCGCGCCTCGCGCCGCGCTTCTTCGCAGCGGGTCGATCACAGCACACCGGCATAGTCGCTTCGGCGATTATGTTACAATTCAGTGATTAGCTTGCTAAGAATTTTCTATTGTATCAGCCGAATCTGAAGCCTATACTCATTTTCGGCAGTTTATAATTACGATAAATATTATGCAGTAACAGGTGCCGGAGCGCGCCTGACTCACCACGGATGGCCTTTTCGGCAAGGGTTATCTCCCTTCCTCTGTTCTACGTCGGATATCAGACTCGCGGACGCGTCCGTGAGATTTCTCACAAACCGAAAAAAGCGTCTACGCTGTTTGAAGGTTCTGATCACATTCAGGTGATGGAGAAGCTATGAGTTCATCGTGCATAGAAGAAGTTAGCGTACGGGACGACAACTGGTTCCGTATAGCAAACGAGCTGTTGAGCCGGGCGGGCATTAACGTTAACGGCACCGCACCTGCGGATATTCAGGTTAAAAATCCCCATTTTTTCAAACGTGTGCTTCAGGAAGGATCGCTGGGCCTGGGTGAAAGCTATATGGATGGCTGGTGGGATTGTGACCGGCTGGACATCTTTTTTCACAACGTGATCCGCGCGGGTCTTGAGACCCAACTCCCGCATCACATCAAAGACACGCTGCGCATCGCGGGCGCCAGATTATTTAATTTGCAAAGCAAACGGCGGGCATGGATCGTGGGCAAAGAGCATTACGATCTCGGGAATGACCTCTTTAGCCGGATGCTCGACAAGCAAATGCAATACTCTTGCGCCTACTGGAAAGACGCCACTACCCTCGAAGAGGCACAGCAGGCCAAGCTTCGGCTGATTTGTGAAAAGCTGAAGCTGGAGCCGGGCATGCGCGTGCTGGATATCGGTTGCGGCTGGGGCGGTCTGGCGCAGTTTATGGCCCAGCACTATGGCGTGAGCGTGGTGGGTGTGACCATTTCGGCGGAACAGCGCAAAATGGCGCAGGAGCGATGTCACGGGTTAGATGTGACGATCCTGCTCCAGGATTATCGCGACCTTAACGATCAGTTTGACCGCATTGTCTCCGTCGGCATGTTTGAGCATGTCGGCCCGAAAAACTACGCCACCTATTTTGAGGTCGTGGACCGCAACCTTAAGCCCGACGGGCTTTTCCTGCTGCACACCATTGGCTCGGTTAAAACCGATCATAACGTTGACCCGTGGATCGATAAGTACATTTTCCCGAACGGCTGTTTGCCGTCCGTGCGCCAGATTGCCAATGCCAGCGAATCCCATTTTGTCATGGAGGACTGGCACAACTTCGGCGCGGATTACGATACGACGTTGATGGCCTGGCACGATCGTTTTATGGCAACGTGGCCCGAGATTGCCGAAAACTACTCCGAACGCTTTAAACGCATGTTCAGCTACTACCTCAATGCCTGCGCGGGTGCGTTTCGTGCGCGAGATATTCAGCTCTGGCAGGTGATGTTCAGTCGGGGCGTGGAGCACGGATTGCGCGTGGCACGTTAATAAAAACCCCGGTTCGCCGGGGTTTTTTATGGCGATGATTTTACTCTTCGCTGCTTATGGCCGCCTCACGCGATGCCAGGACGCGCTCGACGGTATCGACGATCGCCTGGGTTTGCGGATCGATCTCAATATTGACGCGATGCCCCAGTTTCTTCGCGCCCAGCGTGGTGCGCTGGAGCGTTTCAGGGATCAGGTGCACGCAGAAACGCGTTGGGGTGACTTCCCCCACCGTCAGACTGATGCCATCGATACCGATATACCCTTTATAAAGGATATACTTCATCAGCGACGCATCCTGGACTTTAAACCAGATTTGACGGTTATTTTCTGAGGATAAAATTTTAACCACCTCGGCGGTGGTCATAATATGGCCTGACATTAAATGCCCGCCAATTTCATCGCTAAATTTGGCCGCGCGCTCAACATTTACCTCACTGCCCGGTACTAATTCACCAAGGTTGGTAATACGCAGCGTCTCTTTCATTAAATCGAAGCTCACCTGGCTGCCGTTAATTTCCGTCACGGTCAGGCAACAACCGTTGTGAGCAACCGAGGCACCGGTCTCCAGCCCTTGCAGCATGTGCTCAGGCAGCTCCACCACGTGGGTACGAAAATTCGGTTTTTCGTCAATGGACACCAGTTTTGCCGTGCCCTGTACAATACCAGTAAACATGCTTACCGCTCCTGTGATCATTAATACGGCGCTAACCGTTTTGCTCCTTGCACAATAACAGGTGGAAAAACAGGTTGCCAGCCCTGCCCATTATAAGGGTGTTTTTTCACTGGCTTAATCGCCGTTCCTCGCTACAATAGATTGGCTATTTCTCCTGCAATTTCTTTTTGCTGCCCATGAGGGCGGCCCGTCTTTATCATATTGAAGTATGACGAGTATAACTACAATCCACAGGTGTTCACGTGCAGAAGTACTTTATTGAAGCGCGACAGTTATTAGCACTGGCAATCCCGGTGATCCTCGCGCAAATCGCCCAAACCGCAATGGGTTTCGTTGATACGGTCATGGCCGGCGGTTACAGTGCCACCGACATGGCGGCCGTTGCCATTGGTACCTCTATCTGGCTGCCGGCCATTTTATTCGGTCACGGTCTGCTGCTGGCGTTAACCCCGACCATTGCGCAACTTAACGGCTCAGGCCGACGCGATCGCATTGCCCATCAGGTGCGCCAGGGATTCTGGCTCGCGGGCATTGTCTCGATTCTGATCATGATTGTGCTGTGGAACGCCGGGCACATCATTCATGCGATGCATAACATCGATCCGCAACTGGCCGATAAAGCCGTGCGCTATCTGCGTGCGCTGCTGTGGGGTGCGCCGGGCTATCTGTTTTTCCAGGTGGCGCGTAACCAGTGCGAGGGACTGGCGAAAACCAAGCCCGGCATGGTGTTTGGTTTTCTCGGCCTGATGCTCAATATCCCCATCAACTATATCCTGATTTACGGCCATTTCGGCATGCCGGAACTGGGCGGCGTGGGCTGCGGCGTGGCTACCGCCGCCGTCTACTGGTTCATGTTTGTTTGCATGGTGTCGTACATCAAACGCGCCCGCTCGATGCGTGATATTCGTAACGATCGGCGTATTGAAAAACCAGATCTCAGCGTGCTTACGCGGCTGACGCAGCTGGGTCTGCCAATCGCCCTCGCCCTGTTCTTTGAAGTGACGCTGTTTGCCGTGGTCGCGCTGCTGGTGTCGCCGCTTGGCATCGTCGATGTGGCGGGTCACCAGATTGCGCTTAACTTTAGCTCGCTGATGTTCGTGCTGCCGATGTCACTGGCGGCTGCGGTGACGATTCGCGTGGGTTATCGTTTAGGACAGGGTTCGACGCTGGATGCGCAAACCGCCGCGCGGACCGGGCTGGGCGTGGGCATGTGTATGGCGGTGTGCACGGCGATCTTTACCGTTACCCTGCGAGAGCATATCGCCCTGCTGTATAACGACAACCCGGCGGTCGTGCTGCTGGCGTCTCAGTTAATGCTGCTGGCCGCGGTGTACCAGATTTCCGATTCGATTCAGGTGATCGGCAGCGGTATTTTGCGCGGTTATAAAGATACGCGTTCCATCTTCTTTATTACCTTTATCGCTTACTGGGTGCTCGGTCTGCCAAGTGGTTACATACTGGCACTGACGGATCTGGTCGTCGATCGCATGGGACCGGCAGGCTTCTGGATGGGCTTTATTATCGGTCTGACGTCGGCGGCAATCCTGATGATGCTGCGGATGCGCTTTTTGCAGCGCCAGTCTTCGCAGGTGATTTTGCGCCGCGCCGCACGTTAAGTTTGCAGTGGCCGCTTCCGGGCGGCTACTTTTTCGGCGTTTTGCGCACTAGTTCTGCAATTGCGTGAAATCAGAATGAAAATTGCTTTTTTCCGCTTGCCACAGCCGCGCCCTGCCGCTAATATTCGTCCCCGTTGTCAGGCACAGTTGTCTGCACAGCATGCATTACAAATGCGTTCATAGCTCAGTTGGTTAGAGCACCACCTTGACATGGTGGGGGTCGTTGGTTCGAGTCCAATTGAACGCACCATTCTTTCTGTACAGTGCGTCCGTAGCTCAGTTGGTTAGAGCACCACCTTGACATGGTGGGGGTCGGTGGTTCGAGTCCACTCGGACGCACCAGAATGTTTATACCTCGCTTCATCGTCCTTGCCAGCTCCACTCATACACAATCCATCCCCAACATTGACACCCCTTTTGCTTTCCCCGATCATGCTCGATTATGCGTGTTTATCCTTATTTCTGTGAGCAACCATGGTCGACTACGCCGAATTCCATGAGCAGCGTCAGGAAAAAATAAAGCAGTTTCTCGTTCACGACGGGAAAGTGGTATGCGCGCAGCTTGCGCGAACGCTTAACGTCTCTGAGCATACCATTCGCCGCGATCTGAAAGAGCTGGCAACCCTTGGTCTGTGTAAGCGCGTCTACGGTGGCGCGGTGAGCGTGCTCCCCGTTTCCGGCAGCTTTATGGGGCGCGAAAAGGTCAACCCGGCGCGCAAAGATAGCGTAGCACGGCGTACGGTCGCGCTGCTCAAAGCGGGCAACTGCGTGTTCTTTGACGCAGGCACCACCAATCTGGCGATCGCGCGCCAGCTTCCCGACGATCTCAGACTCACCGCCGTCACCAATTCTCCGCAGATTGCCGCCGAACTCACGCGCTATGAGCATGTTGAAGTGATTGTCCCCGGCGGCCGCATTCAGAAAGAGATTGGCGGCGCGGTAGGCATTGATACCCTGCGTCAGATTGAAAAAATGTTTTTCGATCAGTGCCTGCTGGGTGCCTGCGCCTTTGATGCGGATGAAGGGCTGACGGTCTTTGAATACGACGACGCCGAGTTTAAAAAAGCGCTGGTCACGCGCAGCAGCGACATCATTGTGGCCCTCACCGCCGATAAACTCTCCGCGCTGGCCCGCTATCAGGTGGCGACCTGCGAGGAGATCACTACGCTGGTCACCGATGCATCGGTGAGCGAGCACACCCTCGCGCAGCTGCGAAGTAAAAGGCTGGATGTGCTGATCGCGCCCTGAGTGCGCATAATCTTTCAGGAATGTTTGAACTCCCGGCAGTGATCGGGCACAATCGAGCATAACCAAGCAAAAAGCGTCACATCCGCGACGCCCGTTGCTGCCATTGTGCCGTTCACACATTCAGAAGGATCGCAAAATGAACCATCCCCTTCCCGATATCGCTTTTCTGCATGAACTTGCCGACGCGGCTGACAAAGAGACGCTGCCGCGTTTCCGTTCGCAGTTGAACCTGCACGTTGATACCAAACCGAAAGAGGGTTTCCGCTTCGACCCGGTCACCGATGCCGACCGGGAAGCCGAGCGCGTGATGCGTGCCATTATCGATGAGCGCTACCCTTCCCATTCGATCATGGGGGAAGAGTTTGGTACCACCGGCGACGGCCCGGTGCAGTGGGTGCTCGATCCCGTCGACGGTACGCGCCCATTCCTGTGCGGCCTGCCGGTATGGGGTACGCTCATCGGGCTGACCGTTGAAGGACGCGGTCATATGGGCATGATGGGCCAGCCGTTCACCGGCGAGCGTTTTTGGGCCGATGGCAAACAGGCCTGGCGCAGCGGTCCACAAGGCAGCGGTCAGATGACCACGCGTAAGGGGCTGTCGCTCGATCAGGCGATTTTGCACACCACCTCGCCAGAACCGATCCCGCGCACGCCAGAGGTTAACTTTGCAGCGCTTCATGCCAGCACATTAATGACACGCTACGGCGGCGAGTGCTACGCCATGGCCATGTTAGCCGCGGGCCAGATTGACCTGTGCCTCGAATACGCGCTTCAGCCTTATGACATCGTGGCGTTTGTCCCTATCGTTGAGCAGGCCGGCGGCGTAGTAACCACGCTGTCGGGGGATCGTCCTGAAGCGGGCGGGCGCATTCTGGCCTCCGGCTGCCCACGACTGCATGAGCAAGCGCTGAAAATATTGAACAGCTAAATTTTTGTCGTTGCGCAACGCGTTCAGCGCCAACGCGCAAGACCGGCGCTGGTCGCCGTCGCGGGGATTTTCCGCTTGATAAAAATCTGATCCTTAACGAAATGGGGCCTGATCTGCTTTTGCACGCCAGGCTCTGTTAATTTTATTAAAGTCATGAAATTATTTTTGTCATAACTTAACACGTTGATAACGTTTCGTTGTGAAACTGCACAGAACACTTTTGAAACACTGTTTTCATTTTCCTTTTCCCTCTTTTTCATCGTATAATGCGCGTCTATTCACTCTTGAATGGTTTCAGCTCATTGAACTGTAAAAAACAGCTAGCACAACAACTCACATCCCCTTGGGCTGAAACTCAGGCACACATTACTCTGCACGCTTTTTTGATGTCACCTATCCTTACGCTGTGGCATCGCAACTTTCGCAACACAGGTTTGACTCCTCGGCCGCGCGCCCCTGGAGCACTATTCTCCTATCCTTCTCAACTTAAAGACTAAGACTGTCATGAAAAAGACCAAAATTGTTTGCACCATCGGCCCGAAAACCGAATCAGAAGAGATGCTGACCAAAATGCTCGACGCGGGCATGAACGTTATGCGTCTGAACTTCTCTCACGGTGACTATGCAGAACATGGTCAGCGCATCCAGAACTTGCGCAACGTGATGAGCAAAACCGGCAAGAAAGCGGCCATTTTGCTGGACACCAAAGGTCCGGAAATCCGCACCATTAAGCTGGAAGGCGGCAACGACGTCTCCCTGAAAGCGGGTCAGACGTTCACCTTCACCACCGACAAATCCGTTGTGGGTAACAGCGACATCGTTGCCGTGACCTATGCTGGCTTCACCAGCGATCTGACCGTAGGCAACACCGTACTGGTTGACGATGGTCTGATCGGTATGGAAGTGACCGCCATCGAAGGTAACAACGTTATCTGTAAAGTGCTGAACAACGGCGATCTGGGCGAGAACAAAGGCGTTAACCTGCCGGGCGTGTCCATCGCGCTGCCAGCACTGGCTGAAAAAGACAAACAGGATCTGATCTTCGGTTGCGAGCAAGGCGTTGACTTCGTAGCGGCGTCCTTCATCCGCAAACGTTCTGACGTCGTTGAAATCCGTGAGCACCTGAAAGCGCACGGCGGCGAGCACATCCAGATCATCTCCAAAATCGAAAACCAGGAAGGCCTGAACAACTTCGACGAAATCCTCGAAGCGTCTGACGGCATCATGGTTGCGCGTGGCGACCTGGGCGTTGAAATCCCGGTTGAAGAAGTGATCTTCGCGCAGAAGATGATGATCGAAAAATGTATCCGCGCACGTAAAGTGGTGATCACCGCCACGCAGATGCTGGACTCGATGATCAAAAACCCGCGTCCGACCCGCGCTGAAGCAGGCGACGTGGCGAACGCCATCCTCGACGGCACCGACGCTGTGATGCTGTCCGGTGAATCCGCAAAAGGTAAATACCCGCTGGAAGCTGTGAGCATCATGGCGACCATCTGCGAACGTACCGACCGCGTGATGACCAGCCGCCTGGACTTCAACAATGACAGCCGCAAACTGCGCATCACCGAAGCCGTGTGCCGTGGCGCGGTTGAAACCGCTGAGAAACTGGACGCGCCGCTGATCGTTGTAGCGACCCAGGGCGGTAAATCTGCTCGCGCTATCCGTAAGTACTTCCCGGACGCGACCATTCTGGCGCTGACCACCAATGAACTGACTGCCCGTCAGCTGGTGCTGAGCAAAGGCGTTACCGCGCAGCTGGTGAAAGAAATCAACTCTACCGATGATTTCTACCGCCTGGGTAAAGAAGTCGCGCTGGAAAGCGGCCTGGGTCAGAAAGGTGAAGTTGTGGTAATGGTTTCTGGCGCACTCGTTCCGAGCGGCACCACCAATACTGCCTCCGTGCACGTGCTGTAATAATTCCCGCACAAATTAATTTGATTAAAAAAGCGCCCTTGTGGCGCTTTTTTTTATTCAACCGATAACCATAATGAATAAAAAGCAAATCGGAATGCACTATTAAGTCCGCTATTATCTAAGATGAATCCGATGGAAGCGGTCTGTTTTCACACACCTTTTTTAACGTTTTTGGCAAAGTCGGTGCTTCTTTGAGCGAACGATCAAATTTAAGGGTATTCCCATCAAAAAAATATTCTCAACATAAAAAACTTTGTGTAATACTTGTAACGCTACATGGAGATTAACTCAATCTAGAGGGTATTAATAATGAATCGTACTAAACTGGTACTGGGCGCGGTAATCCTGGGTTCTACTCTGCTGGCTGGTTGCTCCAGCAATGCTAAAATCGATCAGCTGTCTTCTGACGTTCAGACTCTGAACGCTAAAGTTGACCAGCTGAGCAACGACGTGAACGCAATCCGTTCCGACGTTCAGGCTGCTAAAGACGACGCAGCACGCGCTAACCAGCGTCTGGACAACCAGGCTCACTCTTACCGTAAGTAAGAGTACCTGTAATAAAATGGCGCACACTGTGCGCCATTTTTTTTGCCTGCGATTTACCGCCTCCCGGCCCCTGCTACTGCGTTATCATCTTTCCATCGTTTTCGCTTACCGACGTTGCGCCCGGTGTGCCATTTTGCGCCGACTGCACAGGCGCAGGGATCGTCTGCTCACCCGTCCCGGCGGGCACCGCTATCGGATACCCCGCACGTCGCAGCATGGCTTTGTCGATCACCACGCGTTCACCCCCAGCCTGGCGAATAAAATCACCGAAGGTCGCGGTTAAGGTGATGGGCACCGTCTGGGTGTTTTCACCCGGCGTTTGCGACAGCGGTCGGTGCACCTCGATATAGTGCTTGCCGTCAGGCTCCACGGCATATTTTACCGGCTCGTTGATGATGCGCACTGGCGTACCGGTCCCCACCTGCGAGAACAGCGCCTGAATATCCGGCGCGGCCATGCGGATGCAGCCCGAGCTGACGCGCAGTCCGACGCTATCCTGCGCGTTGGTGCCGTGGATCAGATATTCGCCGTTACCGATGCCCAGACGCAGCGCAAAGCGCCCCAGCGGGTTATACGGCCCGGCGGGCACCACCGCAGGCAAATCAATCCCCTGCGCCTTAGAACGCGCCCTGATGCCCGCCGTCGGGGTCCAGGTCGGGTTAGGGATCTTCTGGCTCACGCGAGTCTCGCTCACCGGTGTCTCCAGGCCCTGCTGACCAATACCGATCGGGTAAACCTGCACGCTGTTTTCGCCTGGCGGATAGTAATACAGCCGCAGCTCGGCCAGATTCACCACAATGCCTTCGCGCGGCGTGTCGGGCAGCAGCATCTGCGTGGGAATGGTGATCACCGTGCCGGGTTCTGGAACCGGCGCGATGGTATTGTTGGCTTCAAGAATGACCATCGCGCCGGTGTCGAAATGCCGCCCGATGGCCTGCAAGTTTTTATCCTGCGGCTGCACGGTATACGTTTGATTTTGACCAATAAGACGGCTGCCCACCGGCGGCAGAAGGTAATCCGCCGCCCAGGCGCCCTGAATCGCGCTGTAAGCGCCGATAAGACTTAAAGTAATAAGAGACGCGCGTTTCATACTGGAACTCCTGTATTCACTGGCAGAGCGCCAGAAAGCTGAAAAATCAGCGAGGCGGCAAACCCACCTCGCGTAACAGGATGAAAGCTGTCTTTTGATATTAGCTAATGTTTGCCGCTTTGGTACGAATTGCGCGGATCATTGCTTCAAGCCCTTGCGAGCGGGAGGGGGTTAGATGCTGAGCGAGGGACATTTTTTCAAACCACGGACGCACATCAAAGGCGACGATGTCCTGGGCGGTCATTTGATGGTAGAGGATAAACACCACCGCGATCAGCCCTTTCACAATGGCCGCGTCGCTGTCACCTTGTAATTCAATCACGCCCGCGTCATTTTGCCGCATCACAATCCACACCTGGCTTTGACAGCCCTGAATGATGTTTGCCGCCACATGCGCTTCGGGACTGAGCGCAGGCAGGCGCTGGCCCAGTTCAATAATGTACAGATACTTCTCTTCCCAGTTTGCGCAACGGGTAAAGTTGCGCAACAGTTTTTCTTTATCAGGTAATGCGGCCATCTCGTCCCCCTGTTAGCCCAGTAACTGATGAATACGTTTCAGTCCGGCCACCAGACGATCCACTTCTTCTTGCGTGTTATACATCACCAGCGAGGCACGGCACATGGCCGGAACATTGTAGAACGCCATCAGCGGCATGGCGCAATGATGCCCGGTACGCACAGCCACACCGTAATTATCAAGAAAACTGCCGACGTCGTAGGCGTGATGCTTGCCAAGATTAAACGCGATCACGCCTTTGCGATCCGCCGGGCCGTACAGTGTCAAATCCGGCACCTCCGCCAACGCGTTGAGCGCGTAGTGCATCAGCGAGCCTTCATATTCGGCAATCGCGTCCATGCCCAGCGCGCTAACGTAGTCGATCGCCGCGCCGAGGCCAATAATAGCCCCGGTGTTTGGCGTGCCCGCTTCGAAACGCCACGGCGCTTTTGCGTAAGTGGTGCCGTCTTGCAGACTGACAGTGGCGATCATCGATCCGCCCCCTTCCCACGGCGGCATCGCCTGTAAAATATCCTCTTTGGCATACAGCACACCAATGCCGGTTGGCCCGTAGAGCTTATGCCCGGAGAAGACGTAAAAATCGCAGTCCAGCGCCTGGACATCGACCGCGTGGTGCATGATCGCCTGCGCGCCATCCACCAGCACTTTCGCCCCCTGCTGATGGGCGATAGCAATGATGTCCGCGATCGGGTTTTCAGTTCCCAGCACGTTCGACACCTGGGTGATTGCCACCAGCCGTGTATTCACATCTAACAGCTCGCGGTAGACGTCCAGTCGCAACGTGCCGTCCGGGTTGAGCGGGATGACGCGCAGTTGCGCGCCCACGCGTTCGCACAGCATCTGCCACGGCACGATGTTAGCGTGGTGCTCCATCTCGCTAATGATGATGTTGTCGCCCGACGTCACCTGGCTGTTACCCCAGCTGTTAGCCACCAGGTTGATGCCTTCGGTGGTGCCACGCACAAACACCAGCTCTTCCGGCACGCGCGCGTTAATAAACTGCGCCACCTGGGTGCGCACATTTTCCATGCGCTGCGTGGCTTCAGCGCTTAAGGTATGAATACCGCGGTGCACGGCGGCGTAGCCGTGGCGATAAAACTCGGCCTCAGCGTCGATCACCTGCGCGGGTTTTTGCGCGCTGGCCGCGCTGTCGAGATAGGCCAGCGGCAGTCCGTTGACTTCACGCGTCAGGACGGGAAAATCTGCCCGCACTTTATTCACAGGAAAACTATTCACGGGAAAACTCATGCAATGCCCCCTGGCAGGCGCTGACCGATTCGGGCCAGTACCTGATGCCTGAGCGCTTCGTCGCTGATGGCTTCCGTCAGTTCAGCGGCAAACGCGTACATAATCATTTTCTGCGCGGCGTTTTCGTCAATGCCGCGCGACCGCAGGTAAAACATCTGTTCATCGTCGATGCGCCCAATGGTCGCACCGTGACTGCACTTCACATCATCGGCGTAGATTTCAAGCTGTGGCTTGGTGTCCACTTCCGCCAGACGCCCCAGCAACAGATTGTTGTTGGTCATCTGACCGTCCGTCTTGATCGCATGCTGGGCCACGTTAATCAGCCCGTTAAACACCGCGCGACCTTTGTCGCTGACGATGGTTTTATGCAGCTGACGGCTGTTGCAGTAGCCTTTGTTGTGCTCAAGCCAGGTTCGCGTGTCGCAGACTTCGGACTTCACCGGCATCACCAGGCTGTTCACCCGTAGCGTGGTATTTTCACCATTGAGCTGCATGCTGGTGTTGTGGCGCAGTACCGCTGCACCGAGCAGGAAGCTGTGGCTGTGCGCGGCGGCGTCACCGGCGAGTAAAATGTCGTTATGCGCAAAGTGGTAGCTCTGCGGGTTTTCAAACGCCAGCTTGGCATGATGCAACTGCGCGTTGGCCGCGACCGCCATGGTCAGGCGTGAGCCGGTAAAGTGGCGCTGATCGTTAAGGCTGACGTAATGTTCGTAAATCGTCGCCTCGGCCCCTTCCGCCAGTGAAATATGGTGACGGTAGTGCGCGGTATTCATCTCATCATTCGCCAGCCCCTGCGTGATGTGCATAAGCAGCAGCGGCTTAGCCGGACGCTGGTTGCGCGCCACCTCAATGTGCGTCACGCTGTGGGCCAGGCTTTCGGTGAGATGCAAAAACACTTCCGGCTGAACCGGCGCGGGGAGCGCTGCGCGTTCGTCATCAATGGTGATGCTAAAACCGCTGTGTTCAACGCTGTCGCTCAGGTCCGCATCGAAGCGTCCATCAACGAACACCAGCCGCACCGCGTCCACCGGTAACGCCAGCGCATCACGCTGCTGGGCGCTGACGCAGCTTTTCGCCGCCACAAACTGGCTGCTGAGCAGGCCGTCCAGCGGCGTGTACTTCCAGTTTTCGTGCTTGCGCGTCGGCAGGCCCAGCCGCAGCATCTGTTGCAGGTGCTGCTGCGCCTGTTCCGAACGCGCCTCGCCCTGGGCCTCAAAAAGATGATGCCACTGTTGCAGTGCGTTACTGCTGTTCGGTAAGCCAGCCATAGCCCTGCTCCTCCAGTTGTTTCACCAGCGTGAAGTCGCCGGATTTCACAATGCGCCCCTGGTACAGCACGTGCACAAAATCAGGCTTGATATAGTCAAGAATACGCTGGTAGTGCGTGACGATAATAAACGAGCGGTTTTCATCGCGCAGGGAGTTCACCCCTTCGGCAACGATTTTCAGCGCATCAATGTCCAGACCGGAGTCGGTTTCATCAAGGATGCACAGCTCCGGTGCCAGTACCGCCATTTGCAGAATGTCGTTACGTTTTTTTTCACCGCCGGAGAAACCGACGTTAACCGAA
Source organism: uncultured Enterobacter sp. (assembly GCA_963521185.1). GTDB lineage: Bacteria > Pseudomonadota > Gammaproteobacteria > Enterobacterales > Enterobacteriaceae > Enterobacter_D. Next base: position 150,013 of record CAUQTV010000002.1, read on the forward strand.
CGGGTCAGCAAATCTTCCGGCATTTTCAGCAGCTGGATTTTCTCTTCCATTAAGTCCTGGAAGTCAAAGCGGTCCAGCTCGTCCAGCCCGCGATATTTGCGCACCGAGTTCAACGCTGTTTGTAAGAAGAACTGGTTGCTGACGCCTGGGATCTCTACCGGGTACTGAAAGGCCATAAAGATGCCTTCGCCCGCACGATCTTCCGGTGACAGCTCCAGCAGATCTTTGCCGTGGAATTCTACCGACCCGCCGGTGACGTCATAATCTTCACGTCCGGCGAGCGTGGCCGATAGCGTACTTTTGCCCGAGCCGTTTGGCCCCATAATGGCGTGCACCTCTCCCGGACGCACCTCCAGGCTCAGACCGCGCAGGATCTCTTTGTCTTCAACCGCGACCTGCAAATCTTTAATACTTAACATAGGGTTTCCCTTATTCCTTAACCGACGCTGTGTTCGAGGCTGATAGCCAGCAGTTTTTGGGCTTCGACGGCAAATTCCAGCGGCAGTTCAGAGAACACATCCTTACAGAAGCCGTTAACGATCATCGAGATAGCATCTTCTTCGCTGATGCCACGTTGCAGACAATAGAACAGTTGATCTTCCCCGATGCGCGAGGTGGTCGCTTCGTGCTCCAGCTGTGCGCTGTTATTGCGACACTCCACGTACGGGAAGGTATGCGCGCCGCAGTCCGGACCAATCAGCATGGAATCACACTGGGTAAAGTTACGCGCGTTAGTGGCGGTCGGCATGATTTTCACCAGCCCGCGATAGCTGTTCTGGCTTTTTCCCGCAGAGATCCCTTTGGCAATGATCGTTGATTTGGTGTTTTTGCCGATGTGGATCATCTTGGTGCCGGTATCCGCCTGCTGGTGTCCGCTGGTCAGCGCCACGGAATAGAACTCGCCGATGGAGTTGTCGCCGCGCAGAATGCAGCTCGGGTATTTCCAGGTGATGGCCGAGCCGGTTTCCGACTGCGTCCAGGACATTTTGCTGTTCTCCCCTTCGCACAGCGCACGCTTGGTGACGAAGTTGAGGATGCCGCCGGTGTTGTTATCGCCAGGGAACCAGTTCTGTACCGTGGAGTATTTTACCTCTGCATCTTTGTGGATGATGACTTCCACCACTGCCGCATGCAGCTGGTAGCTGTCACGCACCGGGGCCGAGCAGCCTTCAATGTAGCTGACGTAGCTGCCTTCATCCGCAATCAGGATGGTGCGCTCAAACTGCCCGGTTTTTTCGGCGTTGATACGGAAATAGGTGGACAGCTCCATCGGGCAGCGTACCCCTTTCGGGATGTAGATGAAGGTGCCATCCGAGGCCACGGCGGCATTCAGCGCGGCGAAGAAATTGTCGTTCGATGGCACCACCGTGCCGAGGTATTTCTGCACCAGTTCAGCGTGATCGTGAATGGCCTCGCCAAAGGAGCAGAAAATCACGCCGTGCTCGGCGAGCTTTTCTCGGTAGGTGGTGGCAACCGACACGGAGTCGAAAATAGCGTCCATAGCGACTTCGCGCCCTTCGCGCACCGGCACACCAAGCTGGTTAAACGCCGCTTCGACTTCATCGGTCAGAAAGGTGTTGGCCCCGGTTTGCTGCACCGCACCCGGCTGCGAAGCGCAGGTGTCGTCGCAGTTACCGCAGGACGGCGCAGAGTAGTAGCTGTAGTCCTGATAATCGAGTTTGTCGTAGTGGGCCTTCAGCCAGTGCGGCTCGTCCATTTCCAGCCATGCCCGAAACGCGTTCAGGCGGAACTCCAGCATCCATTCAGGTTCGTTACGTTTTGCAGAAATGGCGCGCACAACATCTTCGTTGATGCCGTTGGCCATCTCATCAGTTTGTAACCGGGTAAAGAATCCCTCTTTGTAATTCAGGGGGCCAGACCAGGTTTTGACATCGTCAGTCACTTCAGTATTACGAGACTCATTATTGCGAGACATAGTATTATTGCGAGACATAGTACCGCCTATACCCCAAAGCTTTCACCGCAGCCACACTCGTGCTGCGCTTTCGGGTTATTAAATTTGAAAATCTGATTCAATCCTTCGCGCACATAGTCCACTTCGGTGCCATCAATAAAGGGCATTGCCTGAAGGGGAACAAACAGACATGCGCCGTCGAACTCAAACAGCAGATCGTCTTTGCTGGGTTCGGTTACCGTATCGAGCACATAACCAAAACCTGCGCAGCCGGTCTGTTTAATACCGAGCCGCACACCGCGCAGATCCGGCTGTTTATCAACCAGCGTGCGAATGTGTTTAGCCGCCGCAGGCGTCAGCGTCAAACCGAGCCAGCCGGGGTCATTGGGATCGAAGGTTCCTGCTTGCAATTCCATAGGTGTACCTCACGTGATAAAGCCTGAAGGGCATAACGCTATGTTAGTGATAATGATTATCACTTCAACCTCTATTCCGAAGGGTTATTCATCGAAAGCGCCCTTTTTGCACAGTTCTATTAAGCATAGACCCTGCTGGCAGGCTTACCCGCGAGAAAGGAAAGTTATTAATACATTGAAACATAACGAAATTGCCACACGATAACCGGATAAGCTTTGCTGAATTGAAACATGTATAGGCAATGCCTATTTATCAGATAGGCTTAAAAAAAATTTAACGAAAATGAAACGTTGGTGATATCAGTGTGTTAGCCAGGTCACAGTTTGGGGAATCAACAGGTTACTGAAAGAATTTTTTTATTACTGGCGGGTGGCAGAGCGCATTTTATCGGGGGAACCGGAGTAAATGTTATTTTTTAACATAAATCCAACACAGCGAAGCGACGACCGTTGCGCGGGGGATTTTCGCGGATTGCCTTATCGTAGGCCAGGTAGCTTACCTGACCTACAAAACCCCGCTCATTGTCTTAATACGCGGTATGAGAGGCGCTCAAAGATAAAGTGAGGTTTCACCCTGAGGGCGGGTTTTGAAGCGGCGGTGGATCCAGAGGTATTGCTCCGGGGCGCGCAGGATTTCGCGCTCGATCACTTTGTTCATGTAGCTGGCGGCTTCGAATTCGTCTTCCATCGGGTAATCGGTCATGGCCGGGCCGATGTGCAGGGAATAACCCGCGCGTCCCGGTTTACGCACCATTGTCACCGTCAGCATCGCCGAGCCTGAAAGGCGCGACAACACGTAAGTACCGTTGGTGGTGCAGGCGTTGACGGAGAAGAACGGGGCGAAGGTGCTGCCTTTACGACCGTAATCCTGATCCGGCGCAAACCAGACCGCTTCGCCTTTTTTCAGCGCGCCCACCAGCCCTTTCAGGTTGCGGCGGTCAATCATCGATTTATTCGACCGCATGCGACCACGGGTTTGCACCCACTCCATCACTTCGCTGTTGTGCGGACGATAAGTTGCCATCATTGGCTGGCACAGACCCATTACGCGACCGCCCAGCTCTAGCGACATAAAATGCACACCGACAACCATCACACCGGTGTGATTTTCCTGTGCGTTGACGAGGTTGTGATAACCCTCGACGTCAAACCAGCGGCGAACGCGTTTGTCCGACCAGAACCAGGCCATACCGGTTTCCAGTAAGCCCATGCCCAACGAACGGAAGTTGTTTTCAATCAGCGCTTCACGCACATCCGGTTTCATTTCCGGGAAACAGAGTTCCAGGTTACGACGAGCGATGCTTTCACGGCGTTTCAGAAACGGTCGTGCCAGCGTGCCGAGCGAGGTGCCAAGGCGGGCGATCAGGGGATAAGGAAGTTGTACCAACAGCCAGAGGATGCTGAGGCCAAACCATGTGCTCCAGTTGCGGGGATGCAGGAAGGCGAGTTTAAACGATGTGCGCATTTCAATGTTACCTGTAAGCTTCGGTGAGTAGCGCTTAAGGAAACAACGAATCCATCATCTGACCTTTTTGCGTTACCGTCTCAAACTAAGACAGCAGTCATAGCGAGAGATTCAATAATGCGCACTATATCACACGCTGAAATAATCACGCGATGAGTGTAATGAAATAAAACGTAAACGACGCGGCAGTGTCACCTGCCACGTTAGCTTTACAGTATGCGGTTATACCACGGCCGTCGTCAGGCGCGATGAGCAGCACAAACGCCCCTGATCATCATAGAGATCAATTTGCCAGACCTGATGGCGACCGCCGGTATGCAGCGCCGAGCATACGCCCCGCACGCGACCGCTGCGCACGGAACGGATGTGATTGGCGTTGACTTCCAGCCCGACCACTTTTTGCTCGCCTTCCGTGCACAGATAACCGGCAACGGAACCGAGCGTTTCCGCCAGCACCACCGACGCACCGCCGTGCAATAGCCCAAACGGCTGATGCGTGCGGCCGTCTACCGGCATCGTCGCTTCAATGGTGTCGTCGGTGAGGCGATCGAACTGAATATCCAGCAACCCGACCATATTCCCCTCGCCCATCGCGTTTAACGCGTCGAGGGTGGCGGCTCGTTTCCAGATCATCCGATTATCTCCAGTAAGGCCTGTAGAGGATGACGCACACCGCTGCCTTCAACGCGCTTCACCTGACTACGGCACGAATAGCCCGTGGCGAGACAGCGATTGCGCGGCAGACGTTGCATCGCCTGATGCCATGACAGCTCATAGATGCCTAACGAATTCGCATGGTTCTTCACTTCATGCCCGTAGGTGCCCGCCATCCCGCAGCAGCCGACGCTGACGCTTTCCAGCTTCGCGCCGAAGCGGGCAAAAATACCCGACCACTGCCCCGGCGTGCCGGGTAACGCCGTGACTTCGGTACAGTGACCGAACAGATACCATGACTCACCGCTGACCGCGCGGGCGTCAACGTCATCGAGCACCGCAGGCAGCCATTCGTGCACCAGTTGCACATTGAACTCACCCCGCTTATCGCCCAGCGTTTGCCTGTACTCGTCGCGATAACAGAGTACCAGCGCCGGATCGACTCCGACCATCGGCATTCCCAGTTGTGCGATACGCGTCAGAAAATCTGACGTCTTTTGCGCGGTTTTCGCAAAGCGCGTCAAAAAGCCTTTAATGTGCTGCGCTTTGCCGTTGGGCGAGAACGGCAGAACCACCGGCTGATAGCCCAGTTTTTCCACCAGCCGCACAAAATCGCTCACGACCTGCGCGTCGTAGTAGCTGGTAAAGGGATCCTGCACCACCAGCACGGTTTTCGCTTTTTCCGCATAGCTCAGCGCTTCAAGACGCTCAAGCGTCATGTTTGCGGTGCGGTGGCCGACCAGCTGCTGCTGGAGCGATGGCACCGACAGCAGCGGTAAATCCACCATGCCAATATGCTTCTCAGACAGCGACCGCAGCCACGGCTGACGCAGGAAGAAGTTAAAGGTCTTCGGCGCGCGCGCCATCAGCGGCGCATAGGTTTCGACGGTGGCGACCAGATGATCGCGCAGTGGGCGCAAATAGCGAGTGTGGTAAAGCTGTAGGAAGCGCGAACGGAACTCCGGCACGTCGATTTTGATCGGGCACTGGGTTGAGCAGGCTTTACACGCCAGGCAGCCGGACATCGCCTCTTTTACTTCGTGCGAGAAATCGTATTCGCCGCGATTCGCATGCCAGCTGTTGCGCGTCCGCTCAATCAGACCCCGCAGGCTGGCGCGTTTCCCCGGCAGTTCTTTTTCCAGCTTCAGCGGATCGACACCGCGATCGGCCAACAGGCGCAGCCACTCCCGCACCAGCGTGGCGCGGCCTTTTGGCGAGTGGATGCGGTTGCTGGTGATCTTCATTGACGGGCACATCGGGCTGTTAACATCGAAGTTAAAGCACAGGCCGTTACCGTTACACTCCATTGCCCCGCGCCATGAGCCGCGCACTGCGATGGGGATTTGCCGATCATAGGTGCCGCGTTTAACCGCATCCACCTTCATCATGGGCGCATCCACGCCCGCTGGCGGACAAATTTTACCGGGGTTCAAACGGTTGTGCGGATCGAACGCCGCCTTTATTTTGCGCAACTCGCCATACAACTGCTCGCCAAAGAAGGCCGGGCTGTATTCTGCGCGGAAGCCTTTACCGTGTTCACCCCACAGCAGACCGCCATATTTAGCCGTAAGCGCGACCACGTCATCGGAGATCTTTTTCATCAGGATCTCCTGCTGCGGATCGCACATGTCCAGCGCCGGACGCACATGCAACACCCCGGCGTCAACGTGACCGAACATGCCGTAGCTCAGACCGTGGCTGTCGAGCAGCGCGCGGAATTCCACAATATAATCAGCGAGATGCTCCGGCGGCACGCAGGTATCTTCTGCAAACGGGATCGGTTTCGCCGCGCCTTTCGCATTGCCCAGCAGGCCCACGGCTTTTTTACGCATCGCATAAATACGTTCAATACCCGCCAACTCGCCGCAAATCTGCCAGCCGATGACGCCGCCCTCTTGCTGCGCAATCAGCGTGTCGAGACGCTCACACAGCGCGCTCACCTGACCGTCGATCAGCGCTTCATCATCGCCCGCGAATTCGACGATGTTCAGGCCCAGCATCTCTTTGTCCGGCACGTCGGTGATCAGTTCATTAACCGAATGCCAGACGATATCTTCCCGTGCCAGATTCAACACTTTTGAATCGACGGTTTCCACCGACAGCGCACGGGCTTCCACCATAAACGGCGCGTTACGCAGCGCGGAATTAAAGGAGTCGTATTTGATGTTCACCAGACGGCGAACCTTCGGCAGCGGCGTAATATCAAGGCGTGCCTCGGTAATAAACGCCAGCGTGCCTTCCGAGCCGGTCAGCACGCGGGTTAAATCGAAATGCGTCATTTCGTCGTTAAAGACGTGGCGCAGATCGTAGCCGGTGAGAAAACGGTTAAGTTTTGGAAATTTATCGATAACCAGCTGGCGATTATCACGGCAGCTTTCATAAACGGTTTTATAAATGCGTCCGACGGCGGTTTGCGCATCGCCCAGGGTTTCTGCCAGTTCACGCGAGACGGGCTGGGTGTCGAGGATATCGCCGCCCAGCAGTACCGCCCGCACACCGAGCACGTGATCGGAGGTTTTACCGTACACCAGCGATCCCTGTCCGGACGCGTCGGTGTTGATCATACCGCCAAGCGTGGCGCGGTTACTGGTCGATAGCTCCGGCGCAAAAAAGAAGCCGTAGGGTTTGAGATACTGGTTGAGCTGATCTTTGATCACTCCCGCTTCGACCCGCACCCATCCCTCTTCGGGATTGATTTCAATAATGCGGTTCATATAACGGGAAAGATCGACGACGATGCCCTGGTTCAGCGCCTGGCCGTTTGTCCCGGTACCGCCGCCGCGCGGGGTAAAGATCAGCGACTCAAAACGCGGTTCTGCGGCAAGCCGGGTAATAAGCGTGACATCCGCGGTTGAACGGGGAAAAACCACGGCATCGGGAAGGAGTTGGTAGATACTGTTGTCGGTCGCCATGGTCAGCCTGTCGGCATAACGCGTGGCGGTGTCGCCGGTAAAACCCTGTTGCTCCAGTGCCTGTAAAAAATTCAGCACCAATTGAACGACGCCGGGTGCCTGAGAAATCTGTGGGATCATTACTGTTGACCCTGCCTGACTGTTAGAGTTGTGAGTATTTAATCGTTTGCATTGCGCATTTATCGTTGTATCACATTTTTTTCTTATACGCCCAGCAGAATTACGGGCAAAATCGGCTGTCAAAACTTGTCGAAATCACCAGGCATTCAGGTGTCTGGTTTCACGTTGCGCTGGCGTTCTGGCGTATTTATAGGATAAAGAAATCGTATGGTTAATTTTCGCCAGCAAAGGGATGTCCCGCAGTTAATGCTGTCGGTGCTGTTTTTAGCGATCATGATTATCGCCTGTCTGTGGATTGTGCAACCCTTTGTGCTGGGATTTGCCTGGGCGGGCACCGTTGTGATTGCCACCTGGCCGCTGTTTTTACGTCTGCAACGCGTGTTGCTGGGCCGCCGCTCGCTGGCAGTGCTGGTGATGACGCTGCTACTGATCCTGGTATTTGTGATCCCAATTGCTCTGCTGGTCAATAGCCTGGTCGATGGCAGCACGCCGCTGGTGACCGCCATCACGTCCGGCGACATGACGCTGCCCGATCTGCAATGGCTTAACAGCATCCCCCTGGTGGGTGCCAAGCTTTATACCGGCTGGCATAACCTGCTGGACATGGGCGGCACCGCCATTATGGCCAAGGTGCGTCCTTACATTGGCACCACCACTACGTGGTTTGTCGGCCAGGCCGCGCACATTGGCCGTTTCATGATGCACTGCGTACTGATGCTGCTGTTCAGCGCCCTGCTCTACTGGCGCGGCGAACAGGTCGCACGCGGCATCCGTCATTTTGCCACGCGTCTTGCTTCACAGCGCGGTGACGCGGCGGTGTTACTGGCGGCACAGGCGATCCGCGCGGTGGCGCTGGGCGTGGTGGTGACGGCGCTGGTGCAGGCGGTGCTCGGCGGTATTGGCCTGGCGATTGCGGGCGTGCCCTACGTGACGCTGTTCACGGTGATCATGATGATGTCCTGCCTGGTGCAGCTCGGTCCGCTGGTGGTGCTGATCCCGGCGATTATCTGGCTTTACTGGAGCGGCGATACCACATGGGGCACGGTGCTGCTGGTATGGAGCTGCGTGGTAGGGACGCTGGATAACGTCATCCGCCCAATGCTCATCCGCATGGGGGCCGACCTTCCGCTGATCCTGATCCTGTCAGGCGTTATTGGTGGTCTGATTGCCTTTGGGATGATCGGCCTGTTCATTGGCCCGGTGCTGCTCGCCGTGAGCTGGCGTTTGTTCGATGCCTGGGTGCGTGAAGTGCCTGCGCCAGGTGACGCCCCGCAGAAAGTGCTCGAAGAAACCGACGAATTTAAGCCGCACCAGGACTAACACCCCATCCTTTTTTCAGGCGGGCTTCCCGCCTGAAACTTAAGCAATGCTAATCAATCACTTCTGGTCATGCGATTAATCCTAACGCCGATGACCACATCACTCGCTTCACCTGTCGCAAATCCGTTACGCTTATTTAACTATTGAGACGAATCTGATCGACGCAAAAAATCGACATGCCTACTATTAAGGCACGGTTATAAATCAACGCATTGATTTATAAGCATGGAAATCCCCTGAGTGAAACAACGAATTGCTGTGTGTAGTCTTTGCCCATCTCCCACGATGGGCTTTTTTTTATCCTAAAAACGGCACAGTTTCACAGGCCGGGTCAGGCGAGGTCGAAATCTTTTGCCAGCACGCCCGGCGGCGCTACGCTTGCAGGGCCTGGAAAAGCGGGTCGCGCCATAAAAAAATCCCCGATCATTTGCCGGGGATTTGGATGGTAGGAAATTACTTATTCAGTTCAGCCAGGCTCAGCCAGGTTTGCACCACGGTGTCCGGGTTCAGCGACAGGCTGTCGATGCCCTCTTCCATCAGCCATGCGGCAAAATCTTCGTGGTCGGACGGTCCCTGACCGCAAATGCCCACGTATTTGCCCTGTTTCTTCGCCGCGCGGATCGCCATCGACAGCAGCGCTTTCACCGCCTCGTTGCGCTCATCGAACAGTTCAGACACCACGCCAGAATCCCTGTCCAGACCCAGCGCCAGCTGCGTCATGTCGTTGGAACCGATGGAGAAGCCGTCAAAGTGCTCCAGGAACTGCTCAGCCAGCAGGGCGTTAGACGGGATTTCACACATCATGATGATTTTAAGGCCATCTTCTCCGCGCTTCAGCCCCTGACGCGCCAGCTCGTCGATCACCGCTTTGGCCTGATCGACCGTGCGCACGAACGGGATCATGATTTCGACGTTGGTCAGTCCCATCTCATTGCGCACGCGTTTTACCGCATCGCACTCCAGCGCGAAACAGTCGCGGAAGCTGTCGGCGACATAACGGCCCGCGCCACGGAAGCCGAGCATCGGGTTCTCTTCTTCCGGTTCATAGCGCTCGCCGCCAACCAGATTGGCATATTCGTTCGATTTAAAATCGGACAGGCGCACAATCACGCGTTTCGGGTAGAACGCCGCGCCCAGGGTGGCAATCCCTTCGCTCAGACGCCCCACGTAGAACTCTTTTGGCGAGTCGTAACCTTTCATCATCTCGCGGATTTCGTTTTGCAGTTTGACATCCTGGTCGTCAAACTCCAGCAGCGCACGCGGATGCACGCCAATCATGCGGTTGATGATGAACTCCAGTCGCGCAAGCCCCACGCCTTCGTTTGGCAGACAGGCGAAATCAAACGCGCGATCCGGGTTGCCGACGTTCATCATGATTTTCAGCGGCAGATCCGGCATGGTGTCCACGCTGGAGCTTTTGACGCTGAAGTCGAGGATGTCGGCGTAGACATAGCCGGTATCACCCTCGGCGCAGGAGACGGTCACGCTTTCATCATCCTTCATGCGTTCGGTTGCATCGCCGCAGCCCACCACCGCCGGAATGCCCAGTTCACGGGCAATAATCGCCGCATGGCAGGTGCGTCCACCACGGTTGGTGACAATCGCCGACGCCTTTTTCATGATCGGTTCCCAGTCCGGGTCGGTCATGTCGGTCACCAGTACGTCGCCCGGCTCGATGCGGTTCATCTCACTGATATCGTGGATCACTTTCACTTTGCCTGCGCCAATGCGATGACCGATGGCGCGGCCTTCCGCCACGATTTTGCCCTGGGCATGCAGCGTATAACGCTCCATCACCTGGCCGCGTGAGCGCACGGTTTCCGGGCGCGCCTGCACAATAAACAGCTTGCCGGTATGTCCGTCTTTCGCCCACTCGATGTCCATTGGGCGACCGTAGTGTTTCTCGATTTGCACCGCCTGTTTTGCCAGTTCCTGCACTTCGTCGTCGTTAAGCGAGAACCTGTCACGATCGGCCTGCGGCACATCTTCAATACGCACCTGCTTGCCGTGCTCCTGGCTTGGGGCGTAGATCATGCGGATTTTTTTCGATCCCATAGTACGCCGTACAATGGCCGGACGATCGGCTGCCAGGGTTGGCTTGTGAACGTAAAATTCGTCCGGGTTAACCGCGCCCTGCACCACCATTTCGCCAAGGCCATACGCGGAGGTGATAAAGACCACCTGATCAAACCCGGATTCGGTATCAATAGAGAACATCACGCCGGAGGAGGCCACGTCAGAGCGCACCATACGCTGTACGCCCGCAGAGAGCGCGACGCCGCGATGATCGTACCCCTGATGCACGCGATACGAGATTGCGCGATCGTTAAACAGCGAGGCAAAGACGTGTTTCACCGCCACCAGCACGGCATCGTAGCCCTGCACGTTAAGGAAGGTTTCCTGTTGACCGGCAAACGAGGCGTCAGGCATATCCTCTGCGGTCGCTGAGGAGCGCACGGCAAAGGAGGCGTCGGCGTCGTCGGCGGAAAGCTGGTTATACGCGTCGTGAATCGCCTGCTCCAGCTCTGGCAGGAAAGGCGTGTCGATGATCCATTGGCGAATCTGTGCGCCTGCTTTCGCCAGTTCAGAGACATCGTCGATGTCCGTTTTGTCCAGCAAATCATAGATGCGCTGGTTAACGCCGCTCTGATCGAGAAAATAGTTGAACGCATCAGCGGTTGTGGCAAAGCCGTTCGGGACGGACACGCCGACCCCGGACAGATTGGTAATCATTTCACCCAGGGAGGCATTTTTGCCCCCAACTCTGTCTACATCATTCATGCCGAGTTGGTTATACCAAAGCACCAGCGGTGACGAGCCATTGTTGGACATCGAACAATCCTTTTGTGATATACGAATGAGTATTTAGAAACACCTTTATTTAGAAACACCTTACTGCTTATTTATCCTGGCATATTTATTTGCCTTAAAAAAACGGTGAATCGTTCAAGCAAATTTTATTTTTGCATTTTCAGACGGATCCCCATCTCGCGTTAACTTACTGATTCCTCGGAATTACCTTAAATTTGCACCTTCACCGTACGCTGCACAAAAATGACACCCGCATTTCATTAAAAATAAAAATACCGTTTCATTTTGCAAAATGGGAGACAGACTATACGCATACTGAGGGATTTAATTTATGCTTTTACGTCATTACGTTAATACACGGGGGAAGCAAAATGGATAATGCCGTAGACAGGCAGGTTTTTTATATTTCCGACGGTACGGCCATCACCGCCGAAGTGCTGGGTCACGCGGTGATGTCGCAGTTTCCGGTCGCCATTAACAGCATTACGCTGCCCTTTGTGGAAAATGAGAGCCGTGCCAAAGCTGTAAAAGAGCAAATCGACGCGCTTTATCAGCAGACCGGCGTTCGTCCGCTGGTGTTCTATTCGATTGTGCTGCCTGAGATCCGCAGTATCATTCTGCAAAGCGAAGGCTTCTGTCAGGATATTGTCCAGGCGCTGGTCGCTCCGCTACAGCAGGAGCTTAAGCTGGACCCGACGCCCATCGCCCACCGCACCCACGGTCTTAACCCCGGCAATCTCATCAAATACGACGCGCGCATCGCCGCCATTGATTACACGCTGGCCCACGACGACGGCATTTCAATGCGTAATCTCGATCAGGCGCAGGTGATTTTGCTCGGCGTGTCGCGCTGTGGCAAAACGCCCACCAGTCTTTACCTGGCGATGCAGTTTGGCGTGCGCGCCGCCAACTATCCGTTTATCGCGGATGATATGGATAATCTGGTGCTGCCCGCCACCCTGAAGCCGCTGCAACATAAGCTGTTTGGCCTGACCATCAACGCGGAACGACTGGCCGCCATTCGTGAAGAGCGTCGCGAAAACAGCCGCTATGCCTCTCTGCGCCAGTGCCGGATGGAGGTCGCCGAAGTCGAAGCGCTGTACCGTAAAAATCAGATCCCCTATCTCAACAGCACCAATTTCTCCGTGGAAGAGATCGCCACCAAAATTCTCGACATGATGAAACTGAATCGCCGCATGTACTAACAAACTAGTGCAAAGATGCATTTTTGGTTATTATGGCGCTTTGGAATGTGATGAGTATCACGCACACACTTGAAATAAGCCGGAATTGGTTTATCGTGATGCCCATCACTTCCCGGCATTTCTGCCGCTGAAGCCACAAATTTCTGAGATATGTGATGAACAAAACCGATGAACTCCGCACTGCGCGCATCGAGAGCCTGGTCACACCAGCCGATCTCGCGCAACGGTACCCTGTTTCCGCCGGGGTGGCGGAACATGTCACGGCCTCGCGCCGTCGCATTGAGAAGATCCTCAATGGTACAGATCCTCGCTTGCTGGTCATTGTTGGCCCCTGCTCTATCCACGATCTTGATGCCGCGATGGATTATGCCCGCCGCTTGCAAACCCTGCGCAGCAAACACCAGCACAGGCTTGAGATTGTCATGCGCACCTACTTTGAGAAACCGCGCACGGTGGTGGGCTGGAAGGGATTGATCTCCGATCCTGATTTAAACGGCAGCTACCGCGTTAACCACGGTATTGAGCTGGCGCGTAAACTGCTGTTGCAGGTCAATGAACTGGGCGTGCCGACGGCAACAGAATTTCTGGATATGGTGACCGGGCAGTTTATCGCCGATCTCATCAGTTGGGGTGCCATTGGTGCGCGCACCACCGAAAGCCAGATCCACCGTGAAATGGCCTCGGCGCTCTCCTGCCCCGTGGGCTTCAAAAACGGCACCGACGGCAATACGCGAATTGCCGTGGATGCGATCCGTGCCTCCCGTGCCAGCCATATGTTCCTGTCACCGGACAAGACCGGGCAGATGACCATTTACCAGACCAGCGGTAACCCTTACGGCCATATCATTATGCGCGGCGGGAAGAAGCCTAATTATCAGGCGCAGGATCTGGCCCAGGCCTGCGAAACGCTGCGCGAATTTGATCTGCCGGAACATGTGGTGGTGGATTTCAGCCACGGAAACTGTCAGAAACAGCACCGCCGCCAGCTTGATGTATGCGACGACATCTGCCAGCAGATCCGCGAAGGCTCTACCGCTATCGCCGGGATCATGGCCGAAAGTTTCCTGCACGAAGGGACGCAAAAAATCGTTGCCGGACAACCGCTGGTGTACGGTCAGTCGATCACCGATCCTTGTCTGAGTTGGGAAGACAGCGAAACGCTGCTCGACAAGCTGGCCGCCGCCGTCTCGACGCGTTTCTGATAAGACGCCCACCGTTAACCGGTGGGCTTTTTTTTAGCTTGAGCAGCTCACTTCCAGCCGCTTACCCCAGTCCGGCGGGCGGCGACTGTAATCATCCTCTCTGTCAGCGAATGGCTTTTGCAGCGCCTGATGCAAACGATGCAGTTCTGCGGTATCGCCCTGCTCTGCGCCTTCTATCGCCCGCTGTGCCAGCCAGTTACGCAGGACAACGGCCGGGTTGACTCCTTTCATTGCCTGCTGACGCTGAGCATCGTCAATCGGCTCCTGCTGCAAGCGCGCGCGGTAACCGCTAAACCAGGCATCGAACGCCCCCCTGTCGATAAATTCATCGCGCAGTGGCGAGCGGGCGCTGTTTTGTTCGGTATCGCACAGCAAACGGAAGGTCCGCGTGTAGTCGCTGCCTTCGCGTGCCATCAGGGCGAAGAGGCCATTCAGGATCGCGTTATCGTCTTTTTGTTCGCAGGTGAACCCCAGCTTGCGCCGCATTAATTTGCCGTAATCCGTCAGCAGCACGTGCTGATACGTCTCCAGCGCTAAATTCAGCGCGTCAACGGCGATAAAGGGCGACAGGGACTGCGCCAGGCGTTGCAGGTTCCACAGCGCCACCGCGGGCTGATTCTCGAAGCTGTAGCGCCCCTGGTAATCCGAATGATTACAGATAAACCCCGGCTGATAGTCATCAAGAAAACCAAACGGGCCGTAATCCAGGGTTAAGCCCAGAATCGACATATTGTCGGTGTTCATCACGCCGTGGGCGAATCCCACCGCCTGCCAGCGCGCAATCAGCGCCGCGGTGCGGCTGACCACATCGCGAAACCACACGACGTATTTGTCCGGCTCACTGTGCAAGTGCGGCCAGTGATGGCGAATGACAAAATCGGCCAACCGCTGCACTTTTTCAGGCTCCCGGCGGTAATAAAAGTGCTCAAAATGACCGAAGCGCACGTGGCTTTCGGCAATGCGCATCATCATCGCCCCTTGTTCAGCGCTTTCACGGTATACCGGGGTATCGCTGGTGACAACGGAAAGCGCGCGCGTGGTGGGAATGCCAAGATAGTGCATCGCTTCCGAGGCCAGGCTCTCACGCAGCGTGGAGCGCAGCACGGCGCGACCGTCGCCCATACGGGAAAAAGGCGTCAGGCCCGCACCTTTAAGATGCCAGTCCATCCGGCGTCCGTCGGACAGGCGCTGTTCGCCGAGCAGAATACCGCGCCCGTCCCCCAACTGCCCGGCCCAGACGCCAAACTGATGTCCGCTGTAAACCTGCGCCAGCGGCGACATACCCGGCAACAGCGTTTCGCCTCCCCACACGCCCGCCCCCTGTTCGGGTTCAAACAGGGATGGGGGTATTTCGAGTTCGGCGGCAAGTGCAGCGTTGTGCCACAGCACGCGCGCGTTCTGCAACGGCGTGGGTGACAACGCGGTGTAAAACTCTGGCAGCTCATCGCGCCAGCAAGCGGTAAAAGACAGGGTCATGGTTCCTCCTGTCTTGAGTGTAGTGTGTTAGGCGAAGGTTAAACACGGAGCAATAGCAGGGTTATCAGTGTACCAGCGAGGTGATGTCGGCGGCGTTCACCGCCGGCCAGAGCGCGCCCTGCATTGCACTGAAATGAAAAGGCGTAACGCGCAGCAGCGTCTGTTGATTATCAACGCCGGCAATCATCACCGAGCGGCAGTAAGGTTTTACCTGCGAGACAATGGCGCGCATGAAAGGCTCGAAGGCACGCGAGGTTAACTGATGATGGACAAAGTTTTTATCCAGCGCAACGCGATGAAAGAGACCGTCAAATACGGCGCGGGTCGAGGTGGTTCCGGCCCCAAAATTTGCCAGTACCAAAGCGTGCTTTTCCGTCAATAGCACCAGCGAATGATTTTCCTTTCCGGTATTTAAATCCGGATAGTTCTCATTAATGGTAAATTCCAAAAACGGAAAACGTGCAACGCTGGCGGCCAGTTCACTATTCGTTAAAAGAGCATCGACAATGGCGGGATTTATATTTACCCAGGCCACAAGCTGATGCTGGATAAAAAAGAGTTGGCAGGCTTCAAGCAATGCCAGCTGTTCGTTAAAGAGGCTCAGCGTATCGTGCGCAGAAAGCCGCGGAAGGACAAGTTCCGTGGGTGTGCGCACAGCCGAATCTACGCCAACAAAGTTGACGATGATCTCCAGCCCCTGGAGCTTGCCTAACCCGTTTCGGGCTGGCATAAACAGCAGCTCTGAGCGCCAGCGGTTATCAAGCGATACAATCATTGCGCCAGCCTCACGGTGAGAGTGATATCCGGCATCCTCAAGCATGTGCGAATACAATACAATTCGTCGGTTTTAATTAGGCGTGATTTCATCTGTTCCTGTTTATATGACGGATCATCCCTGGACCTTTTTGCCAGCTTATCCTGGAAAAATTATAATAGCCAGCGTCAGGCTATCAATTAACACGATAGGCTGAAATAGTTAATAGCCTAATTAATTTGCATGATGCCACAACGTAAAGCACAGACAAAAAAAAGAAAAGTCTTATCTAAAAAAAGTCAAAACAACGAGATAGGATCGCTCGCCTTAACCCGGCGAGCGAATGTAAGAATTAAATGCGGCGCGCTTGCCAAAAATTTTTACGCCAGTAGACGTTATCAAGGGATGATTTCATCACGCCGCGACTGGTCGACGCATGAATAAACTGGTTGTCCGTATCGTAAATACCGACGTGCAGTCCGTTTTGACCGGACCCGGTTTTAAAGAACACCAGATCGCCCGGCAGCAAATCGTCTTTGTCGATCTCGGTGCCGATTTTCGCCTGCTGGCGCGTTTCGCGCGGGAGCTGCAAAGCGAACTTATCGCGGAACGTCATCAGCACAAAGCCTGAACAATCGACGCCACCCCGGCTCATTCCCCCATAGCGGTACGGCGTTCCACGCCAGTTGTTCAACTGGTCGTTAAGGCCCGCGATTACGGTGATTGAGTCAGACAAACGTGGATTGGGCGGCGGCGCACGATGACTACTGCATCCTGCAAGAAATAACGCGGCCACGATGAGAAACCAGAAACGCATTCAGGGCGAATCCTCTACTTTATTATTCTTTCAATAATTTAGCGTGCGGATTGTGCGTTAGGCAAGTTGCAATGCATCAGACGGCAGAAATAAGCATTCTGTGCCCCTCGATGTCGAGACGACGAAAAGGCATCGCATAAGCTCTTTCTAAGTTGGCGGGTGTTAACACCGTGTCTCGTGGGCCGCTGGCAATCATTTTGCCATTGCGTAACAGCCATGCGCGGTGGGCATGGCGCAGCGAATGGTTAAGATCGTGGCTGCTCATCACCACGGTAACGCCTGCCTCGCATAGCGCGCTGAGCAGCGTGTCGAGCGCCGCCTGTTGCGCGACATCGAGGCTGTTCATCGGTTCGTCAAGAAGCAGCAGTTGCCCGTTCGGATTGCCGTGCGGGTGGATCTGTAAAATCACGGCGGCCAGGCGCACGCGCTGCCATTCACCGCCCGAAAGCTGATGTGTCGTGCGCCCAAGCTTATCGCGCAGTCCCAGCGCGTCGGCGATGGTTTCCAGCAGCGTGGTGCGGCTTTTATCATGCTGGTGCAGCGTCAGATAGTGCCAGACGGGCATGGAAAACGGCGGCGTCTGGTGCTGCGCAAGGAAGGCGCGATGGTGCGACAGCGTGTTTGCCTGCCAGCCATCAAGGGGGCGATCGTTTAACGACACCACCCCGCGACCCGTCGTCAACCCCGCCATGCGCGCCAGCAGCGTGCTTTTCCCTGCGCCGTTTGGCCCGACCAGGTGCAGGATTTCGGCTCGCCTGACCGAGGCGCTAATCGGCCCCAGTCGGCCCGATGCTTCAACATCCTGTAACTGCATCAGTAGTGACATTATTTCGCCAGCGCAGCCTTGATCGCTTCCATCACAATCGGATCTTCCGGCGTCATATCCGGTGAAAAGCGCTGAACCACCTGACCGTCGCGACCAATCAGGAATTTCTCAAAATTCCACAGGATGTCGTCAGGGTACAGCGGCGCGCGCCCTTTGCTCGCCATGCGCTCATAGAAGCCACTGGATTCTGGCGCAACGGCGGTTGGCGCTGCGGCAATCAGTTTGCTGTACAGCGGGTGGCGATGCTCACCGTTGACGTCGATTTTGCTGAACATCGGGAAGGTGACACCATAGGTGGTGCTGCAAAAGGTTTTGATCTCTTCTTCGCTGCCCGGCTCCTGACCGAGGAACTGGTTGCAAGGAAAGCCCAGCACCACAAAACCGTCTTTCTCCCAGGCTTTCTGAATGTTTTCCAGCTGCTCGTACTGCGGCGTCAGGCCACATTTGGAGGCCACGTTAACCACCAGCAGCACTTTGCCCTCCCAGGCCTTAAGCGTCGTGTTCTTTCCGTCAATCGTTGTGACTTCAGTATCCAGAATCGCGTGTTGCATAGCATCCCCTTAATGTGTTGAGCGTAGTGTATCGGGCTTGATTGTAGAGCATTAACGTGTAGATCATGGCGACGGTTTTAACAAATCTCGACCACCGCAAACTGTTCGAACACCAGCTCCATGTCATCAGCAAATGTGCCTTCGCGTGTGAAAAAGGCCTGATGCTCCGCGCGCCAGTGAGCCAGGCTTTTATCCCCTTCACCTTCGAGCGCGGCCTGATCCGCTGTGATGTCGTTAAAACGCACCAGCGACAGACTCAGCGTTCGCAGCACACACGCCGGGTACCCCAGCCCGTTTAGCACGATGTGATAGTCACCCACCAACACCTTTTTATCTTGCGCCAGGTAGTCATGATATGAGCAGCAGGTTGCTGTTTTATGCCCTTCAATCACCAGCGTAGAAAGTTCATCGGCCATCTGCGCACTGTCGCCAAATTCCCAGATATGGGCTTGCGGATAGGTCTCTTTTAACGCGCTAATTTTTTTACTCATCATAATGATCCTTCATAAGGTTGATGACTAGCGGCTCGCCCGCAGGAGTAACCAGATAAACACCGGCGCGCCCAGCGTGGCAGTAACCACGCCTATCGGCAGTTCGGCGGCGCTGAGCGCCTGGCGCGCAATGACATCGGCCAGCAGCAGTGCAACAGCCCCCGCCAGCGCACAGCCGGGCAGTAGCACGCGGTGATCGGTCAGACCGCACAGCCGTAAAATATGCGGGATGACGAGGCCGATAAAACCTATGGCCCCCGCCATCGCCACGCTGACGCCGACCATCCAGCCCGTTGCCACCACCAGCACGTTACGCCAGAACCACAGCGGCAGACCCAGCTGGCGGGCGGAGGTTTCTCCCAGCGCCAGCATATTGAGCGGTTGCGATTGCAGGCATACCCACACCATAACAGGTAACAGCCCCAGCATCAGCCAGCTTTGCTGCCAGTCCACGCCGCCAAAACCGCCCATCATCCAGTACATAAGCTGACGCAAATCGAACGAGGTGGAAAAATAGATAGCCCAGGTCATTAGCGCGCTACAGATAATGCCCAGCGCCACGCCCGCGAGTAACAGGCGGCTGGTGGACAGATGTCGCCGCGCAAAGTGCAGCAGGATCAGCGTGATGATGAGCGCACCGGCGATGGCGCACAGCCCCAGCGCCCAGTCTGGCAGTACGCCGCCGCCCAGCAGCACTGCGGCAATAAGCCCCACACCGGCACCATTAGAGACGCCAAGCAGTCCCGGCTCCGCCAGCGGGTTCTCAAACAGCGCCTGCATGATGGCCCCGGAGAGCGCCAGCGCGGCCCCCACCAGCATCACCGCGACCGTGCGCGGTAACCGAATCTGCCAGACAAAAACCTTCCCGGCATCGCTAAACCAGGCTTGCGGTGACAGCCACTGTTCACCCGCACACAGGCTCAGCGTGCAGGCCAGCAGCAGCAGGAGCGTTAGCCCGTAAAGCCAGCGGAGGTTGCGACGGTGCTGTAGATGGGCGAATGCCAGCATGGGTTCCCATAAATCAAAAAGTGATGTGGTTGATTTTAAGGCGGATAATACGTTGAGGAAAGAAAAAAGGCCGCATTAGCGGCCTTTTTGGTTAGTTCAGATTACTCTGCTTTGGGCGAAGCGTTTTCGACGCGGCTTTTCAACTTCTGGCCGGGTCTGAAGGTCACCACGCGCCGGGCTGTAATGGGAATATCCTCGCCCGTTTTGGGGTTACGTCCCGGGCGTTGGTTTTTATCGCGCAAATCGAAGTTACCAAAACCGGAGAGTTTCACCTGTTCACCGTTTTCCAAAGCGCGACGGATCTCTTCGAAAAACAACTCGACCAGTTCTTTGGCATCCCGCTTGCTAAGCCCAAGCTTATCAAACAGATATTCTGACATTTCAGCTTTTGTAAGCGCCATAGGTTCAATCCCTCAATGAGGCCTGGAATCGCTCTTTTAATGCCTCTACACATCTGGCAACGGTAGCGGCAATCTCCTCTTCTTCGAGTGTACGGCTGGTATCCTGAAGGATAAGGCTGATAGCGAGGCTCTTATAGCCCTCCGCCACACCCTTGCCGCGGTACACGTCAAATAAGTTTACGCCAACTACCTGATTTACGCCAACTTTCTTACACTCGGCCAAAACATCTGCTGCTGGCACATTTTCAGCGACCACAACAGCGATATCACGACGGTTTGCCGGGAAGCGCGAAATCTCCTGAGCCTGAGGCACCACGCGGTCTGCGACCTTGTTCCACTCCAGTTCAAACACCATTGTGCGACCATTAAGATCCAGTTTACGCTCCAGCTCCGGATGCACAACGCCAATGAAACCAACGCGTTCGCCTTTCAGATAAATCGCCGCGGACTGGCCCGGATGCAGCGCCGGATTGGCTTCGGCTTTGAACTGAATGTCGTTTAACTGACCGGTCAGGTCGAGCACCGATTCCAGATCGCCCTTCATATCATAGAAATCGACGGTCTCTTTCGCCAGGTTCCAGTGCTCATCGTGACGGTTGCCACAAATGACGCCCGCCAGCATCACATCCTGACGGATGCCCAGATTCGCCTGCGTATCAGGCACAAAGCGCAGACCGGTTTCAAAGATGCGCACGCGGCTCTGCTGACGGTTCTGGTTGTAGACCACGGTGGTCAAAAGCCCCGTCCACAGCGACAGGCGCATCGCGGACATCTCTACCGAGATCGGGCTTGGCAGGATCAGCGCCTCCTGGCCTGGGTGGATCAGCTGCTGAACTTTCGGATCAACAAAGCTGTAGGTGATCACTTCCTGGTAGCCTTTGTCGTTCAGCAGGGTTTTCACACGCTTAAGCGACAAGTTTGCTTCGCGGTGGCTGCCCATGATTAAACCCGCCTGAACCGGGGCATCCGGGATATTGTTGTAGCCGTAGATACGCGCCACTTCTTCAACCAGGTCCTCTTCGATAGCCATATCGAAACGCCAGCTCGGCGCAACGGCCTGCCACTGGTCCTGGCCTTCTGTGATCTCACAACCCAAACGGCGCAGAATATCGCTCACCTGCTCGTCTGCGATGTGGTGACCGATCAGGCGATCCAGCTTGCTGCGGCGCAGCGTGATGGTCGCAGGTTTCGGCAGTGCGGCGTCATGAGTAACGTCGATAACGGGACCCGCATCGCCACCGCAGATATCCAGCAGCAGGCGCGTCGCACGCTCCATCGCTTTATATTGCAGCGCCGGATCAACACCGCGCTCGTAGCGGTGAGACGCGTCCGTATGCAGCCCGTGACGGCGTGCGCGACCGGTGATGGACAGCGGGCTAAAGAAAGCGCACTCCAGCAGCACGTCCTGGGTGTCGTCGTTAACGCCTGAGTGTTCGCCGCCAAAAATACCGCCCATCGCCAGCGCTTTGCTGTGGTCAGCGATCACCAGCGTGTCGGCGTTCAGCTTCGCTTCGTTGCCGTCGAGCAGCACCAGCGTTTCGCCCTCTTTCGCCATACGCACCACGATGCCACCGTCGATACGGTTACGATCGAACGCATGCATCGGCTGACCGAGTTCGAGCAGCACGAAGTTAGTGACATCCACCACCGCGTCAATAGAACGAATACCGCAGCGGCGCAGCTTCTCGCGCATCCACAGCGGCGTCGGGGCTTTAACGTTGATGCCTTTTACAACGCGGCCCAGGTAACGCGGGCAGGCATCGCCGGCCTCAACCGTGATCGGCAGAGTGTCGGTGATGGTTGCCGCAACCGGGGCGATTTCCGGCTCAATAAGAGGGGATTGATTCAGCACTGCCACGTCGCGGGCCACACCGATGATGCCGAGGCAGTCAGCGCGGTTTGGCGTGACGCTGATTTCAATGGTGCTGTCATTAAGCTTCAGGTATTCGCGGATGTCGGTGCCAATCGGCGCGTCAGCCGGCAGTTCGATAATGCCACTGTGATCCTCGGAAATACCCAGCTCCGAGAAAGAGCACAGCATGCCTTCCGACGGTTCACCGCGCAGTTTTGCGGCTTTGATTTTGAAATCGCCCGGTAGCACAGCACCGATGGTGGCCACGGCCACTTTCAGGCCCTGACGGCAGTTCGGCGCACCGCAGACGATATCGAGCAGGCGTTCGCCGCCAACGTTAATTTTGGTCACCCGCAGTTTGTCTGCGTTAGGATGCTGGCCGCACTCCACCACTTCACCCACAACCACACCGTTAAAGCGACCGGCAACCGGTTCTACACCGTCAACTTCCAGGCCAGCCATGGTGATTTGACCGGACAGCGCTTCGCTGTCGATAGCCGGGTTAACCCATTCGCGTAACCACAGTTCACTGAATTTCATTGTTATGTCCTGCCTTATTTAAACTGTTTGAGGAAACGCAGATCGTTTTCGAAGAACGCGCGCAGATCGGTCACGCCGTAGCGCAGCATGGTCAGACGCTCCATGCCCATGCCAAACGCGAAGCCGGAATAAATTTCCGGATCAATACCCACGTTGCGCAGTACGTTCGGATGCACCATGCCGCAGCCCAGCACTTCCAGCCACTTACCGTTTTTGCCCATCACATCCACTTCGGCGGACGGTTCGGTAAAAGGGAAGTAGGACGGACGGAAACGGATCTGCAAATCTTCTTCAAAGAAGTTACGCAGGAAGTCGTGCAGGGTACCTTTCAGGTTGGTGAAACTGATGTTGGTATCAACAATCAGCCCTTCCATCTGGTGGAACATCGGGGTGTGCGTCTGGTCGTAATCGTTACGGTACACGCGGCCCGGCGCAATAATGCGGATCGGCGGCTGCTGATCTTTCATGGTGCGGATCTGCACGCCCGAGGTCTGGGTGCGCAGCAGACGGGTGGCATCAAACCAGAAGGTGTCATGATCGGCGCGTGCCGGGTGGTGACCCGGAATATTCAGCGCGTCGAAGTTGTGATAATCATCTTCAATTTCCGGGCCGGTGGCCACGGTGAAGCCGAGTTCACCAAAGAAGCTCTCGATACGATCAATGGTGCGGGTAACCGGGTGCAGACCGCCGTTTTCAGTGCGGCGGCCTGGCAGAGAAACGTCGAGGGTTTCCGCCGCCAGACGCGCGTTTAACGCCGCGCCTTCCAGATCGGCTTTGCGCGCGTTTAACGCCTGTTGCACCTGCTCTTTAGCGTCGTTAATAACCGCACCGGCCGCCGGGCGCTCTTCCGCTGGCAGCTCACGCAGGGTGGTCATTTGAAGGGTCAGATGCCCTTTTTTACCCAGATATTCGACGCGCACATTGTCTAATGCGGCAACATCCGAAGCATCGTTAATGGCTGCCCTGGCGCTGGCAACCAGCTCTGCGAGATGTGACATGGTTTTCCTCATTATGTCGGTGCAGACACCGTTATGGTGATCTCTTATTTTTAAAAATCAGGCATAAAAAAAGCCTCCATCGGGAGGCTTTCTGGCGCTGTTTTTCGTTTCTTCTTTCACGCGCAAGCCCCCTGTGTTCAGGTGCTAAAGTAAAAAAAGAAGCGGAAAATAGCAGCATTCATGCTTGCGTTACCTTGTGTGGTAAGGATCGGAAAGCTCTATTCAAAAGGCTTAACGATAAATTGTCAACAAAATGACGGTATTGCAAATAAAAAAGAGGGAGCAAAGCTCCCTCTCTCACTGGCTTATGCCAGAGCTGCTTTCGCTTTTTCGACCAGGGCAGTAAATGCCACTTTGTCGAATACAGCGATGTCAGCCAGAATCTTACGGTCGATTTCAACAGAGGCTTTTTTCAGGCCGTTGATGAATTTGCTGTAAGAAATACCGTTCTGACGAGCTGCCGCGTTAATACGTGCAATCCACAGTTGACGGAACTGACGCTTTTTCTGACGACGGTCACGATAAGCGTACTGACCTGCTTTGATAACAGCCTGGAAGGCAACGCGGTATACGCGAGAACGCGCACCGTAGTAGCCTTTAGCTTGTTTCAAAATTTTCTTGTGACGTGCACGGGCAACTACACCACGTTTTACGCGAGCCATATGCTCTCTCCTGTATCTATATTCTTAAAAGTTAAAAAGGAAAACGACTTATGCGTACGGCAGGCACGCGATGACCAGGCCCAGATCGCCTTTAGAAACCATGGCTTTCGGACGCAGGTGACGTTTACGCTTGGTAGCTTTTTTGGTCAGAATATGACGCAGGTTAGCGTGCTTGTGCTTAAAACCACCTTTACCGGTTTTTTTGAAGCGCTTAGCAGCACCGCGTACGGTCTTAATTTTTGGCATTTTAATAACTTCCACTTCGCATTGTTAATAAACGAAACGTAGGCGAACAAAACCTGTGGAACCCTAAGGCTCCACGGGCGTTGTTACTTGAAGGCCTTACTGTTTCTTCTTAGGAGCGAGCACCATGATCATCTGACGGCCTTCGATCTTCGTAGGGAAGGATTCGACGACTGCCAGTTCACTCAGATCGTCACGGACGCGCGTAAGCACTTCCATACCGATCTGCTGGTGTGCCATTTCACGACCGCGGAAACGCAGTGTGATCTTAGCTTTATCACCCTCTTCGAGAAAGCGAACCAGGCTGCGGAGTTTTACCTGGTAGTCGCCATCATCGGTACCAGGACGGAATTTGATTTCCTTGACCTGGATAACTTTTTGTTTCTTCTTCTGTTCCTTAGAAGACTTACTTTTTTCATAAAGGAACTTGCCGTAGTCCATGATACGACAAACTGGCGGTTCGGCGTTAGGGCTGATTTCAACTAAATCTACTCCAGCTTCTTCAGCTTTTTCGATTGCT
Organism: uncultured Enterobacter sp.; assembly: GCA_963521185.1. Lineage (GTDB taxonomy): Bacteria > Pseudomonadota > Gammaproteobacteria > Enterobacterales > Enterobacteriaceae > Enterobacter_D. The sequence continues at coordinate 175,172 of CAUQTV010000002.1, forward strand.
TCTCTCAGACTCACAATACCCAAAGCTTCGCCTTCCAGACCGGTTAAGCGAACCTCTGTGGCGCGAATCTCGCCATTGATACGATTCGGACGTGCCGTTTGAACTCGTTTTCCGCCTTTAATACCTTATTCCTCCAGTTGTTTTAGACTGCGGCTGCGAATCTCTTGTTGCAGCTTCTCGATAACGTCATTTACGTCAAGGCTACCCAGGTCTTTACCACGACGGGTACGCACGGCCACTTTGCCGGCCTCAACCTCTTTGTCACCACAGACCAACATATAAGGGACACGACGTAAAGTGTGCTCACGGATTTTAAAGCCAATCTTCTCATTTCTCAAGTCTGCTTTTACGCGAATGCCCGCATTTTGCAATTTCCGGGTCAATTCGTTGACATAATCAGCTTGAGAATCAGTGATATTCATCACCACAACCTGCACAGGTGCAATCCAGGTTGGGAAGAAACCGGCAAATTCTTCAGTCAGGATGCCGATAAAGCGCTCCAGTGAACCGAGAATAGCGCGGTGGATCATCACCGGTACCTGACGCTCGTTGCTTTCGCCAATATAAGAGGCGCTCAGACGAGACGGCAGTGAGAAGTCCAGCTGTACAGTACCGCACTGCCATGCACGATCGAGGCAGTCATAAAGTGTAAATTCAATTTTAGGGCCATAGAACGCCCCCTCACCCAGTTGATACTCAAACGGGATGTTGTTTTCTTCCAGCGCCACGGCCAGATCGGCTTCTGCACGATCCCATGCTTCATCGCTACCGATACGTTTTTCCGGACGCGTTGAAAGTTTGACCACGATTTTTTCAAAACCGAAAGTGCTGTACATATCATAGACTAAACGAATGCATGCGTTGACTTCATCACGCACCTGCTCTTCAGTACAGAAGATATGGGCATCGTCCTGAGTAAAGCCGCGCACACGCATTAAGCCATGCAGCGCACCTGACGGTTCGTTACGGTGGCAGCTACCGAACTCCGCCATACGCAGCGGCAGATCGCGGTAGGATTTCAAGCCCTGGTTGAAGATCTGCACGTGACCCGGGCAGTTCATCGGCTTGATGCAGTATTCACGGTTCTCAGAAGAGGTCGTGAACATCGCGTCTTTGTAGTTGTCCCAGTGGCCGGTTTTTTCCCACAGCACACGGTCCATCATGAACGGGCCTTTCACTTCCTGATACTGGTACTCTTTCAGTTTGGACCGCACGAACGTTTCCAGCTCGCGGAAAATAGTCCAGCCATCGTTGTGCCAGAAGACCATACCCGGCGCTTCTTCCTGCATGTGATACAGGTCAAGCTGCTTACCGATCTTACGATGGTCACGTTTTGCCGCTTCTTCAAGACGCTGCAAATAGGCGCTTAAGGCTTTTTTATCCGCCCAGGCGGTGCCGTAAATACGCTGCAACATTTTGTTGTTGCTGTCGCCGCGCCAGTAGGCACCGGCGGTTTTCATCAGCTTGAAGTGATGGCAAAAACGCATGTTCGGCACGTGCGGACCACGGCACATGTCGATGTATTCTTCGTGATGATACAAGCCGGGCTTGTCATCATGCGCGATATTTTCATCAAGAATGGAGACTTTGTAGCTTTCGCCGCGCTTCACAAAGGTTTCACGCGCTTCGTGCCAGCTCACTTTTTTCTTGATGACGTCATAGTTGCTTTCGGCGAGCTCATGCATACGTTTTTCGAGCGCGTCGATATCTTCCTGGGTCAGGGTGTGGTCAAGATCGATGTCATAATAGAAACCGTTGTCCACGACCGGGCCAATCGCCATTTTGGTATTCGGCCACAGCTGTTTGATTGCGTGACCCAATAAGTGTGCGCAAGAGTGACGAATAATCTCGATACCGTCTTCATCTTTCGCGGTGATGATCGCCAGTTGAGCATCGTTTTCAATCAGATCGGTAGCGTCAACGAGTTCACCGTTAACACGACCTGCGATACAGGCTTTTGCAAGACCAGGACCGATGTCCAGCGCAACATCCATGGGGCTAACAGCGCGGTCAAATTGACGTTGGCTGCCATCAGGAAGAGTAATTACAGGCATTTTATATCCTTATTTGCAGTGGTGACCCACACGAAAGATCACATACAAAATTATTTTCAAATAATTATCAGTAGGTTAGATAAGGTTTTCCGCTTCACTCTGCGGAATGTGCGCATGCGGGTGCAAACGCCCTTAGCCCCTACTGATAAGCTCACACACGATAGTACACGTCTACGCCGCTGGATAAAAGGCTAGTGTTATCAAATAGCCTCTTACGTCAGTGCCTTAATTACGGCCTCCATCGCCTCTTTGGTCAGCGCTGAACGCGCGATGCGCTGGTTGGCGAGCGAGGTTCTTAACACCCCGGCAATCACGATATGTTTCGGTTCCTGACCGAGATCGCGCATCTCAAGCACCACTTTGCCGACCACGCGGCACATCTCCTGATATAACGCTTCGTCTTTTGCCTGATTTCCCATCGTTGCCTCTTTTTTGGCGTATCGCTGTAGGCGTAGCTCATCGAAAAACGCTGGCGTCGTCAAGCACTATGCCGTTTGCCCACGGTGATAGCGTTACCAGTGATGACGCTAATACATTCGCCACACTAATGTAAATTATCGCTTTACACAGATTCCTCCGCCGTCGGCTAAGTGGCTATTATGCCGACGGTTTCGGCGGTGAAAGAACAAAAATCCCGTGCAATGTTGAACTGGCGCCGTTAAGCAACGCTAAAGTCATATCGCTAACTGCCGATTAAAACGTTACTTAGGGCAAACCGAATCGTTAAGAAAAGCAAATGCAATCTATCAATCATAATGCGATTGCTGGACTGAATCTTAAAGCGAGACAAGGCACCTCGTCGATTCTTCAGCAGTCTTTAGAAAGGCTCTCGTCAGGGTTACGCATCAATAATGCGAAAGATGATGCGGCCGGGCTTGCCATCGCCAACAGAATGCGTTCGAACGTCAATGCCGATACGGTAATTTCACGTGGGCTGGATGACGCAATAAGCCTCGCCCAAACCGCAGACAGTAGCCTGAGCTCCATTGCTTCGCTGCTTATCCGCGCGAAGGGTCTGGCGATCCAGTCGATAAACGACACGCTGTCCGAGAGCGATCGTCTCAGCATCCAGAATGAGTACGAGAGCATTCTGGCGGGGATTACCGATCTGTCGGAAGGCACAGAAATATTTGGCAAATACCCGCTGGCGACCGACAAGCCGGAATTGCCCCCAGCGCTGATAGGCGATATCGCGCCCATCAGCAGTAAATTTCCGGTGGCCGGCACCAACTACACCTTTAGCTCGGGCGTGATCCCGCTGGCCTATTTGCCCGCAGGCTCCACTAACATCTCTATCACCATTGACTCGCTGGGCCTTGATGATGACATCCAGCTTTTCACCCGCGACGGTAAGCATCTGGCGGGAACACCCTTTACCGGGAGCGATCCGGACTATACCTGGGTAAGTCGGGGGATCACCGATGCGTCTAAAGCCGACACCAAACTACTGACGGAAGCGAATGGTTTTCAGAGTGGTGCAACCTACGATGATTCCCAGCTCATTGAAGGCGGTGCGACCTGGGATCTCAACGGCAGTGAAACGCTCAATTACAATGGCATGACCATCAGCTATAGCGGCGATGGCGATCGTTATGAAGACAAAGCCAGCGGTGCTTATAACGACGGTTCAAACGGTTCTAACCGCATCGAACGCCTCAACATTGATAACGTGACCGAAGATTTGGTGGTGGTGGTCGTGGGCAGCGGATCCTTTACCAGCAATCTCACCTGGGGTACCTTGCCCACGCCAACCGTACAACCCGCCACGCCTCCGAAGAAAAGTGAGCCGATTGAGGTTATCACCAGCGCTAACTTTGGCGATGAGGTGCGGGCAACGACGATGGACGCGACGCCCGCTGACACCAAAACGCTGGGCATTCGAGATACCAGTCTGAACTCAGTCGCCTCGGCAAATACGGCGATGGGCGCGCTGGACAGCGCACTGGCGAAAGTCAGCGGCTACCGCTCACAGTATGGCGCGTACATAAATCGTTTTGAATCGAGTAAGTCGGTGCTGGCGCAGCAAACCGTTTCAACACAGTCAGCGCAAAGCCGAATTCAGGATGCGGACTATGCCCTGGAAGCCAGCCAGATGGTCAAAGCGCAGATTCTGCAACAGGGTCAAAACGCAGTCTTAAAGGCCGCAAATCAGATACCCGAAAATTTACTGACGTTATTGCGTGGGATATAAAGCGTAAGCTCGCGCGATGATGTCGAAATGGCATAAAAACTCGCAGAACGATTGAGCGAAGATATAGCGTCAGGGCAATTGAAGAAATAACACCCAGTTTGACATTACAGACTTTAATTGACACGCCATGACAACGCATAAAAAAACCGGTACAACGAAATCCGGTTTTTAATCACAACGATACGCAGGAATTAAATAATAGTGTGCGGGGTCTGTTCAAGGGCAATTAATACCACTCACCCGCCACCAGCGTTTTCACGTTGAAGGCATCATCCATTGAACGGCCGGTAGACTGCGCACCTGGCTGAATGTTAGAGCCAGCTTCAATGTCAGTCGCATGGAAAGAGGCAGTCGGTTTGTTGGTGTCACTGGCAGTGTTATAAGCAGGTGTAGCAGCAAATACGCCAAAGGAAAGTGCAGAAAGCACCGTTGCTGCGGCGACAGTTTTGAGTGTATTCATAGTGGTTCTTCTCTTTTTTAGAATTAATACCGTACGAGATTGGGTATTTATTACCCATGTCACACAGTGTAGATCTGGATCACACTTTTGCCCAGTCAAATTATTTATCAATTAGTGTCAAATAAATTGAATGTGTGTCGGAGTACGTAATTAAGGAGAAATTGAGGAGAGCGCGGCATCTGTCAATTATAAAACAGCGTTCATGTATTTTAAACGCACATTCCGATAATTTTCAAAACAAATGGGCCGGAATTTCCGACCCAAAATCAATTACATCTTATAGCCTAAGGATACGACCGTTCTGCGGTCGGTATGCTCCGGCGCAGTATCCGGCGGATTCGAGTTCCAGGTCAGGTTATAAGCGACCTTAAGACCGAAATGCTCGTTGATCGCCACGTTAAGCGCGGTCTCGGAGTTGACGGTGGTGTCGTCGGCACCGAACACAGAAACACCCTGTGTGAACTTGGTGGAATCCGTCATCTGCCAGGCATAGGTACCGGACGCGTAACCCAGCGGCTGGGTTTTGGTTTCGCCGTCGGTGTACTCGTCATAACGTACACCAGGACCGAATTCAAAACGCAGGCTGTGCACCGGGCCGTTCAAGAACTGACGACCGTAACCGGCGGTCACCGTGTCGCGCTGACGATAACCGTTGTAACGGTCGGTCAACCAGCCAGCCTGTCCAAACAGGTAGTCAGAATCGGTCACGTTAAAGCGAGAACGACCACCGGCAGCGTATTTCTCAGAAGAGCGCTCATCATTCGAAGAGGTGTTGCTGGCGTTGCCCCACAGCGACCAGGCGGTAGTATTACCGTACCAGGTCATGGTGGTGTCAGCAGTCAGCGAAGAACTCTTGGTATTACCTGCCTGGGACAGGTAACCGGCATTCAGATTACCTTCAAAGGGTTTCTGTGCAGTGGAGGGGTCATCCATGACAGTAAAAACGGTATCATCTGCGGCAGCATTCAATGACGCAAGCACGCCTCCCGCAAGCATAACGACTGCGGGTACTGTCTTCAAAAGCTTCATTTATAAAGAGTCCGTACAGCAAAAAAAGAGACCATCACGGTCCCGGAAACTTACATCAGGATCAATGAGTAACGGTCCTGAGAAAGGTAACAAATTATAAAAAGGCTCCAATAACATAGCAATGAATTCTTATTTCATTTTTTGAATAAGAGAGCTCTCAAAGCAGACTTTAATTCATAATGAATTTTGCGGCCTTAAACACATCTTTACATTATAAATCATGCTGTTATTTACTTTCGCATATGCGCATTTGATGCCAGGCTTACCCCATTCACGGGAAAAGGAGGTAAAAGATGGTCCGAATCTATACGCTGACGCTGGCCCCCTCGCTCGACAGCGCGACGCTAACACCGCAAATTTATCCTGAAGGCAAGCTCCGTTGTACGGCACCGGTTTTTGAACCCGGCGGTGGTGGCATCAACGTGGCCCGCGCCATTGTCCATCTCAGCGGTGAGGCCACGGCGATTTTCCCTGCCGGTGGCGCAACCGGTGAGCATCTGATTCAGCTGCTGGCGGATGAGCATGTCCCGACGCAGCCGGTCACCACCACCGACTGGACGCGTCAGAACCTGCACGTCCACGTTGAGTCCAGCGGCGAGCAGTACCGTTTTGTCATGCCCGGTGCGACGCTCAATGATGATGAATTTCGCCAGCTCGAAGAAAAAGTGCTGGCGATCGAAAGCGGTGCGCTGCTGGTGATTAGCGGCAGTCTGCCGCCTGGCGTTAAAGTCGATAAGCTGGTTTCGCTGCTAAAGGCCGCTCAACGTCAGGGCATTCGTTGCATCGTGGACAGTTCCGGAGACGCACTGACCGCCGCGCTGGATATTGGCAACATTGAACTGGTGAAGCCAAACCAGAAAGAGCTGAGCGCGCTGGTCAGACGTGAACTGACTCAGCCGGACGATGTGCGGGAAGCCGCGCAGGAACTGGTCAATTCCGGCAAAGCGCACCGCGTGGTGGTTTCCCTCGGCCCGCAGGGGGCGCTGGCGGTAGATGCGACAGGCTACGTTCAGGTGGTACCGCCGCCAATGAAAAGCCAGAGCACCGTTGGTGCGGGCGACAGCATGGTCGGTGCCATGACGTTGAAACTGGCGGAAGACGCTTCGCTCGAAGAGATGGTGCGCTTCGGTGTGGCGGCCGGTAGCGCTGCCACAATCAATCACGGCACACGCCTGTGCGCGCGCGAAGACACGCTGAAAATATATGATTATCTGAGCCGCCAGTGAGCCGCCAGTAATGCGCCCCTCTCCTCTCGCCTGTTCCGGCGAGGGGAAAACCATACCCAACGGTGGTCGCCAAATTTGTCACATCGACTATGCTAAAAAAACTTTCACATTATCAATCTTCCAGAATCAGAACGAGGTGAACGATGAGCAGCGGTGACATCACGCGCTATGTGGTAACAGTGACATTTCACGAGGACAGCCTGACTGAAATTAACGAGTTGAATAACCATTTCACCCGCGCCGGTTTTTTGCTGACCCTGACCGACGATGAGGGTAAAGTGCATGAACTGGGGACCAACACTTTTGGTCTCGTCAGCGCGCTGAGCGAAGACGAAGTCAAGCAGCAGGCACAGGGACTGGCCGAAAGCGCGCTGGGCAAAGCGCCTGACATCAGCGTCTCCACCTGGGACGTCTGGCTTAAAGAGCAGCAATAAGTGCCATTGCGGCCTTCAGCCGGCTTGAGTGTGCGTTAGTTCTGATTTTTGGACTACAGTAGTGCGCTAACCTTATGATCTGACAGATAACATGGGGAGAGAGAGCATGTGGCAAGCTATCAGTCGTCTGTTGAGTGAACAGCTGGGTGAAGGAGAAATCGAGCTGCGTAATGAACTGCCGGGCGGAGAGATCCACGCCGCATGGCATCTGCGCTTCGGTGGGCGAGATTTTTTCGTCAAGTGTGACGATCGTGCACTGCTGCCCATCTTTACCGCAGAAGCCGATCAACTTGAACTGCTTTCACGCAGCCAGACCGTCACCGTCCCCGAAGTCTGGGCCGTGGGCAGCGATCGTGATTACTGCTTTCTGGTGATGGATTATCTTCCTGGCCGTCCACTTGATGCGCACAACGCCTTTCTTCTCGGTCAGCAGCTTGCCCGACTCCACCAGTGGAGCGATCAGCCGCAGTTCGGCCTCGATTTTGACAACGACCTGTCAACAACGCCGCAGCCCAACGCATGGCAGCGGCGCTGGTCAACGTTCTTTGCCGAACAGCGCATTGGCTGGCAGCTGGAACTGGCGGCGGAAAAAGGGCTTGAGTTTGGCAACATAGACGCGATTGTCGAACATGTGCAGCAGCGCCTCGCCTCTCACCAGCCTCAGCCCTCGCTGTTGCATGGCGATCTGTGGTCAGATAACTGCGCGCTGGGACCGGACGGGCCTTATATCTACGACCCGGCCTGCTACTGGGGCGATCGTGAATGCGATCTGGCGATGCTGCCGCTTCACCCGAACGAACCGCCGCAAATCTACGATGGCTACCAGTCGGTATCCCCGCTCGCCGCAGACTTTCTCGACCGCCAGCCTGTCTACCAGCTCTATACGTTACTCAACCGGGCGATTTTGTTCGGTGGGCAGCATCTGGTGATCGCGCAAAAAGCGCTGGAGCGCGTGCTCGCCGCCTGAGTCAAGGCCACCTTAACCGGTGGCCTTTTTCGTTACAGGAAGCCGAGCAGCGAGAAGAAAAAGTACCCTGCCACGATGAACACGATCGGCAGAACGTACAGCGGGAAGATTTGCAGAAAAATGGTGTGATTCGGCACGACGATGCGCGATTCAATCTGTTCGCGTGTCATCCCCTCGGGGCCTTTCGCCGTTTCGAGGATCATCTGATCTTCCACGCTCTCACGCACAAAGCGCGCCTGGCGACTCATTCGCGCGCCCGACGCCTGAAGCGCCAGCCCCACAAAAATCAGCGCGAAAATAACCCAAAAGCCGATGTTTAACTGCTGGCGAAAATCCGGCAGCGGCGAGTTGTACCAGAAAAAATTCAGGAATGGCGTATTAAAACGCATCATCTCGATCATCACATGAGCGAAATCCAGCATCACGGCGTTAATGCCTGGCTGCTTTTCGCTGTGCTCGTACATAAACTTCAAAATTGAAATCAGCGTTGAGACCGCGGCCGGGATAAAAACCACCCAGCCCAGAACACGTTTGAGCACGGCGATGCGTCCAGCTTGTTGATACGTCATGAATTCCCCTCGTTGGTGACGTTCCATTTGTGCCTAAGTTTACCTGCTCAGATTCATTTTCGCCCGATCTTTAAAGGCGGTATGATGCGCCAGAAGCCATAATGTAGGTTCATTTATTTATTAAACCGATCAACAAGGAGAGGTTGTCATGTCAACCCCGCGTCAAATACTTGCTGCCATTTTTGATATGGATGGATTACTTATCGACTCAGAACCGCTCTGGGATCGCGCTGAACTGGAGGTTATGGCAAGTGTCGGAGTCGATATCACCCGCCGCCATGAACTGCCGGATACGCTCGGTTTACGCATCGATATGGTGGTTGAACTGTGGTACGCGCAACAGCCGTGGAACGGGCCGGATCGCCAGGCGGTGACCAACCGAATTATTGAACGTGCCATTTCATTAGTGGAAGAGGAGCGCCCCCTGCTGCCGGGCGTGCGTGAGGCGCTGGCGCTGTGTAAAGCGCAGGGTTTAAAAGTGGGCCTCGCCTCGGCGTCTCCGCTGCGCATGCTGGAAAAAGTGCTCGCCATGTTTGATCTGGCCGACAGCTTTGACGCCCTCGCCTCCGCAGAATCGCTCCCTTACAGTAAACCCCATCCGCAGGTCTATCTGGATTGTGCCGCCAGACTGGGCGTTGCACCGCTCACCTGCGTGGCGCTGGAAGATTCCGTTAATGGCATGATCGCCTCGAAAGCGGCGCGCATGCGGTCCATCGTTGTGCCTGAACATGCCAATCAACGCGATCCGCGCTATGCGCTGGCGGACGTCAGGCTGGTGTCGTTAGCAGAACTGACCGTAAATCACCTGCGCGGTTAATCTCTGGCGGGTAGCGAAAGTCCATTTTGTTACCCGCATCAAAATTATTGAAACGCCATTTCATTTTAATTTGTGTTTTATTCCTCTTCCTTCTATGCTCATTTCATCGGGCGCGACGCCTGCCATTAACCATATCAGCCGAGGTAAAAATGATTCTGGATGCCTTTAATCTCCGGGGTAAAGTTGCCATTGTGACGGGGTGTGACACCGGACTTGGGCAAGGGATGAGCCTGGGGCTGGCGGAAGCGGGCTGCGACATCGTCGGCATCAACCGTAAGTACCCGCACGAGACGGAGCAAAAGGTCCTCGCCCTTGGCCGACGCTTTAGCGCTATTCAGGCGGATCTCAGCCAGCAAAGCGAACTGGAAAACATCGTTAGCCAGGTGGTCGAAAAAATGGGTCGCATCGATATTCTGGTCAATAATGCGGGCACAATTCGCCGGGCGGACGTTCTGGAATTCAGCGAGAAGGACTGGGACGACGTGATGAATCTGAACCTCAAGTCGGTGTTTTTCCTCTCGCAGGCGGTGGCGCGGCAGTTTGTCGCTCAGGGCGACGGCGGCAAAATTATCAACATTGCCTCAATGCTCTCGTTTCAGGGCGGGATCCGCGTTCCCTCCTATACCGCGTCAAAAAGCGGCGTGCTCGGCCTGACCCGGCTGCTGGCGAACGAGTGGGCAGCGCACAAGATTAATGTCAATGCCATTGCGCCCGGGTACATGGCGACTAACAACACGCAAGAACTGCGTGATGACGATCAGCGGAACAAAGCTATACTGGACCGCATTCCAGCCGGACGCTGGGGCAAGCCCGACGATCTGCAAGGCCCGACGGTCTTTCTGGCGTCAGCCGCCTCAGATTACATCAACGGCTATACGATTGCCGTTGACGGGGGCTGGCTGGCGCGCTAATTCAGCCTTTGTGACAAAGAGTTACACCGTCACCTCTTCCGCCTACTGTATAAAAACCCTATACTGTATACATCGACAGTTCAGTGAGTTTTATCATGACGGCGGAAGGACATCTTCTATTTTCCATTGCCTGCGCGGTGTTTGCCAAAAACGCCGAGCTGACCCCTGTGCTGGCACAGGGCGACTGGTGGCATATTGTTCCGTCCGCCATTCTCACCTGTCTGTTACCGGACATTGACCATCCTAAATCCCTGCTTGGTCAGCGCCTGAAATGGATCTCAAAGCCGATTGCCCGCGCCTTTGGCCACCGGGGGTTTACCCACAGTCTGCTGGCGGTGTTTATCGCCCTGACGCTCTTCTACCTCAAAGTGCCCGACAGCTGGCTGGTGCCCGCCGATGCCTTGCAAGGTATGGTGCTGGGTTATCTCAGTCATATTCTGGCCGATATGCTCACCCCCGCCGGCGTTCCGCTGCTGTGGCCCTGCCGCTGGCGCTTTCGTGTGCCCATTCTGGCCGCGCAAAAAGGCAATCAGCTGGAGCGCGTGCTGTGCATGGCCCTGTTTACCTGGGCGGTGTGGATGCCGCAGTCACTGCCCGAAAACAGTGCAGTGCGCTGGTCGTCTCAGATGATTAATTCGCTCCAGTGGCAGTTCAATCGCTTTATTCACCATCAAACTGGACATTAACCAGGCGGAAACCCCGGTTTCTTTATAATCCATTCCATTTGGATATAAGCGCCACATCACACTTCTGCTAACCTAGCGCAAATAAATTCGCGCCAGCAATACTGGCGTTTTATGGCGTCGATGGATATTAAATCAGGAGATTGGGGATGAACTTTCCATTAATCGCGAACATCGTGGTGTTCGTTGCCTTATTGTTGTTGCTGGCGCAAACCCGCAACAAACAGTGGAGTCTGGCAAAAAAAGTGCTGGTGGGTCTGGCGATCGGCGTGGTGTTTGGTCTTGCGTTGCAGACCATTTACGGCGCGGACAATCCGGTGCTGAAAGAGTCCATCCAGTGGTTTAACGTTGTCGGTAACGGCTACGTGCAACTGCTGCAAATGATTGTCATGCCGCTGGTCTTCGCCTCCATTTTGAGCGCGGTGGCCCGTCTGCATAACGCTTCCCAGCTTGGAAAAATCAGCTTTCTGACCATCGGCACGCTGCTGTTTACCACGCTGATTTCAGCGCTGGTCGGCGTGCTGGTCACCAACCTATTCGGCCTCACCGCTGAAGGGCTGGTGCAGGGTACCGCTGAGACGGCGCGCCTGGCGGCAATCCAAACAAACTATGCCGGTAAAGTGGCCGATCTGAGCGTGCCGCAACTGCTGCTCTCCTTCGTACCGAAAAACCCGTTTGCCGATCTGACCGGTGCAAACCCGACGTCAATCATCAGCGTGGTGATCTTCGCGGCGTTCCTAGGCGTGGCCGCGCTTAAGCTGCTAAAAGACGATGCGCCGAAAGGCCAGCGCGTGCTGACCGCCATCGACACCCTGCAAAGCTGGGTGATGAAGCTGGTTCGCCTGGTGATGCAGCTGACCCCTTACGGTGTGCTGGCGCTGATGACCAAAGTGGTTGCCGGTTCTAATCTCCAGGACATTATCAAGCTGGGCAGTTTCGTGGTCGCCTCCTACCTGGGCCTGGGTATCATGTTCGTGGTGCACGGCATTCTGCTTGGCGCGAACGGCGTTAGCCCGCTGAAATACTTCCGCAAAGTGTGGCCGGTGCTCACCTTCGCCTTCACCAGCCGCTCCAGCGCCGCGTCGATTCCGCTGAACGTTGAAGCGCAAACCCGTCGTCTGGGCGTGCCGGAATCTATCGCCAGCTTCTCGGCTTCGTTTGGTGCGACAATTGGTCAGAACGGTTGTGCGGGTCTCTACCCGGCGATGCTGGCGGTGATGGTTGCCCCAACGGTTGGCATTAACCCGCTGGATCCGATGTGGATCGCCACACTGGTCGGTATTGTGACCGTCAGCTCTGCGGGCGTTGCGGGTGTGGGCGGTGGTGCGACCTTTGCGGCGCTGATTGTGCTGCCTGCGCTGGGTCTGCCTGTCACGCTGGTGGCGCTATTGATCTCCGTTGAACCGCTGATCGACATGGGCCGCACAGCGCTGAACGTCAGTGGCTCCATGACCGCCGGGACGCTGACCAGCCAGTGGCTGAAGCAAACGGATAAAACCCTTCTCGACAGCGACGATAACGCGGAGCTTGCGCATCGTTAATGCCTTTTACGCCCGGCGGCGATAGCATGCCGGGCGTCGTCAACTCGCCCTTGTTACGCCTCGTCCACCTCACCTTCCTGCCGCATCTGCTCCGCCCAACGCTGCGCCGCTTCCGGCACGTTAAACACGGGCGAACGGCGAAAACGCTCCCCCATCAGAACATACGCGACAAACTTCCCGCGCTGCGACCAGACATCGCGAAACCCCTCCACTTTAGCTGCATGGTCAGGCGGAGCAGGTTCGACGCGGGGAACATAGCTAATAATGCGACGATTCTGTTGACGGTAAGATTTCATAAGCAACGGTTCACTAAAGCAAATTCTACAAACAGGCAGTTCCTATCATAGCCGATTGTTCCCCCACACGTCGCGTCCTGCTTAGCCCCTTCCCGCTCGCCCGCAGATTAAGCCGGACGTGCGATGCGGTAAAGGCGGGGTATTGTTCTATATTTAGAAGGGTTTTGACCTCACAAGGGCCATTTTCAGAGCCTCATAACTGCAATGAAAACAGGAGATGTGTGTAATGTCGCATAATGATAAAGACTCCAAAAATCATCAGTCGCCGGTTCACGATGACAGTGAATCCCGCCCCGGGCTGGACTCGCTAGCCCCCGCGGATAATTCTCACCGCCCTACACCCGAGCCGACCGCCCCCGGCCAGCAACCGACGGCACCAGGCAGCCTGAAGGCACCCGATACCCACAACGAGAAGCTCAACGCGCTGGAGAGCTTTCGTAAAGGCAGCGAAAATTTCCCGCTCACCACGAATCAGGGTGTGCGTATCGCCAACGATCAGAACTCCCTGCGTGCGGGCACGCGCGGGCCAACGCTGCTGGAAGATTTTATCCTGCGCGAGAAGATCACCCACTTCGACCATGAGCGTATTCCGGAGCGCATTGTTCACGCCCGCGGTTCTGCCGCTCACGGCTATTTTCAGCCTTATGAAAGCCTCAGCGCACTAACGAAAGCCAACTTCCTCGCCGATCCCGATAAAATCACCCCGGTATTCGTGCGGTTCTCTACCGTGCAGGGCGGCGCAGGCTCGGCGGATACCGTGCGTGACATTCGCGGTTTCGCCACCAAGTTTTACACCGAAGAGGGTATTTTCGATCTGGTCGGCAACAACACGCCGGTGTTTTTCATTCAGGATGCGCATAAATTCCCCGACTTTGTTCATGCGGTAAAACCCGAACCACACTGGGCGATCCCGCAGGGCGGCAGCGCCCATGACACCTTCTGGGACTATGTTTCCTTGCAGCCGGAAACGCTGCATAACGTGATCTGGGCGATGTCCGATCGCGGCATTCCACGCAGCTATCGCACCATGGAAGGCTTCGGCATCCACACCTTCCGCCTGATCAACGCCGACGGTAAAGCCACCTTTGTGCGCTTCCACTGGAAGCCAGTGGCCGGTAAAGCCTCAATGGTGTGGGATGAGTCGCAAAAACTGACCGGGCGCGATCCGGACTTTCACCGCCGGGAACTGTGGGAAGCCATCGAAGCGGGCGATTTCCCGGAGTACGAGCTGGGTTTACAGCTGATCCCGGAAGAGGACGAATTCAAATTCGATTTCGACCTGCTCGATCCGACCAAGCTGATCCCCGAAGCGCTGGTCCCCGTCCAGCGCGTGGGTAAAATGGTGCTCAACCGCAACCCGGATAACTTCTTTGCGGAAAATGAGCAGGCTGCATTCCACCCAGGGCACATCGTGCCGGGGCTGGATTTCACTAACGATCCGCTGCTTCAGGGCCGCCTGTTCTCCTACACCGATACGCAAATCAGCCGCCTGGGCGGGCCAAACTTCCACGAAATCCCCATTAACCGCCCGACCTGCCCGTATCACAACTTCCAGCGCGATGGCATGCACCGCATGGATATCGAGACCAATCCGGCGAACTACGAGCCGAACTCCATCAACGATAACTGGCCGCGAGAAACGCCTCCGGCCCCACAGCGCGGCGGTTTTGAATCCTATCAGGAGCGTGTTGAAGGGCATAAGGTCCGCGAGCGCAGCGATTCGTTTGGCGAATACTACGCGCACCCGCGGCTGTTCTGGCACAGCCAGACCCCGTTTGAACAGCAGCACATTATCGATGCGTTTAGCTTCGAGTTAAGTAAAGTCGCCCGCCCTTACATTCGTGAGCGCGTGGTCGATCAGCTTGTCCGCATCGACGTGATGCTGGCCCAGGCGGTGGCGAAAAACCTTGGCATTACGCTAAGCGATGAGCAGATCAACATTGCGCCGCCGAAAGACGTTAACGGGCTGAAAAAAGATCCGGCCCTGAGCCTGTACGCCATTCCGGATGGCGGCGTGAAAGGCCGTGTGGTGGCGATTTTGCTGAATGAGCAGGTGCTGGCCGCCGATGTGCTTAACATTCTGCAAGCGCTGAAGGCCAAAGGCGTGCATGCGAAACTGCTCTACTCGCGCATGGGTGAGGTCACCGCCGATGACGGTACCGTCATCCCGATTGCGGCCACCTTTGCCGGATCGCCTTCGTTGACCGTTGACGGCGTGATCGTCCCCGGCGGCGAGGTGAGCGCGCTGCTCGACAGCGGTAATGCGAATTACTATCTGCTGGAAGCGTACAAGCACCTGAAACCCATCGCCCTCGCGGGGGATGCGCGTCAGTTCAAAGCGTCGTTGAAAGTGTCCGCCCAAGGTGAGGAAGGCATTGTCGAAGCCGACAGCGCCACCGCCGCGTTTGTGGATGATTTCCTGACCCAGCTCGCGGCCCATCGCGTCTGGTCACGCGCCAGCAAAATCAGCGCCATCCCGGCGTAAGTAAAAACGTAAAAAAAGAACCGCAGCCTGCCTGCGGTTCTTTTATGCCCGGCATTACAGATCGCGAAAACTTCCCAGCCGGTATCCCCGCTCAGCAATCGCGTATTTCAGCGACGCCGAGGTCAGTACCGCCTGCTCAGCCAGACGAGGATAGCAGTAGTTACTCTGCATCAGTACGTCATCGACAAACGCCGGATGGCACATCAGCTCGAAAGAGTTTTCATCGCGCAGCGTGGATTCATCCAGCACGCGCAGAAACAGCGCTTCTGAAATGGCCTCACCGTAAAAACCGCTGGAATACCCCTGGGTGCTGTTGAGTCCCTGCACGTCGAGATTATGCAAGGCCACAACGTCGCGGTCGATTCGCAGCGGCACGCCGCAGCCTTTAGCAAACGCCGCCACCAGCGGGAAAATCTGCGGGATCATGTGCACGTGATGATGGCTGTCGATGTGCGTCGGCTTGCGCCCGAAGAGGGTGATAAAGCGCTGATACTGACTTTCCAGCTCACGCGTGATCTCATCGGGCGCAAGCGCCCCCTCTTCTGCCAACTGCCAGATCCATTTTCCCAGTTGCCCGCCGCGCGTCAGCGTCGGCATGGCGGTCAAAGGTTCACCCAGCGTCAGCACAAAGTGCATACCCACCGCCAGTTCAGGCAGCGTTTTACTCAGCCCCGCCGCATGTTCAATCGCGCCAGCGTTCATCATTGCCGTGGTCGAGGTCACCACGCCGTGACGACAGGCGTCGAGGATGCCGTAGTTTTGCCCCTTACTCAGGCCAAAATCATCGGCGTTCACAATCAATAACCGTTCCATCTTCGCCCTCCGTTAGGGGTGAAAGCGCGGCAGCCATTTCGCATGGGCATCTATCATTTCGCGGGCCAGAATCTCCGCGTCATGGTCCGACTGGATCAGCGGGCTAAGATTGAGCGCCAGCAGCACATCGTTAAACTCGCCGCTCAACGCCGCCTGGCTCGCGGCAATCTCAAAGCCTTTAATGGTGTGGATCAGCCCCAGCACCTTGTCATCAAAATGCGTGACACGCGGATGCGGTTTCGCCCCGTCGCGGCCCAGGATACAGGTCATCTCCACTGCCCAGTCCGCCGGAATGTTATCGATATGGCCGTGGTGCGGCACGTTGACGTAGTGCTCCGCCTGCTTGTCGTTGTAGATAGCGTTGATCACTTCGCACGCCGCATCGGAGTAATAGGCCCCGCCGCGCTGCTCCAGCTCTTTCGGTTTTACCGCCAGATTCGGATCTTTATACAGATCGAACAGCTGCTTCTCGACTTTTTGCACCACCTGCGCACGTACGCCGCCTTTATAGAACTCGCCCATTTCAATGGCCAGCATCTCTTTTTGCTTAAAGTAGTAGAGCAGATAAGAGCACGGCAGCAGGTTCAGGGAGCGGATCAGTCCTTCGCTGAACGGCAAATCGAAGATGTTTTTCACCGAGTTCGCCGTCAGTCTGCCGGAGGCCACGCCGTCCAGCAATTCAGCAAAGCGTGATTCGCCATTGACCAGCACGTCTTTGATGAACACCATGTGGTTCAGGCCGAAAAGATCGATACCCAGCTCGTCTTCATCGGTCAGCGCCAGCACATCGCGAACAAACATCTTCATGCCAATCGGAATATTACATACGCCAATAAAGCGCTTAAACTGGGTGTGACGGTAGACCGCTTCGGTCACCATGCCCGCCGGGTTAGTGAAGTTGATCACCCACGCGTCCGGGCAAATTTCTTCCACATCTTTAATGATGTCAAAGATCACCGGGATGGTGCGCAGGCCTTTAAACAAGCCGCCCGCACCGTTTGTTTCCTGCCCGAGGTAGCCGTGGCTCAGCGGAATGCGCTCGTCGAGTTCGCGCGCCTGAAGCTGGCCGACGCGTAGCTGAGTGGTAATAAAGTTAGCGTCTTTTAACGCGGCACGGCGATCGAGCGTTTTAAACATCTTGATCGGTACGCCTGCCTTCTCGACCATGCGCTGACAGAGATCAAAAATAATATTCAGCTTCTCCTCGCCGTCTTCTACATCCACCAGCCACAGTTCATCGATCGGCAATTCGTGATAGCGCTTAATAAAGCCTTCCAGTAATTCCGGCGTATAGCTGCTGCCGCCGCCAATCGTCACTACTTTTAATTTCTGACTCATAGCATCTCCCTTAGGTGCTGACCGTTGGGCAAAGGCGTGCCTTTACCGCCCGGATTGCGGGTAAGTATAGAATGATTCATTCAGGACGCGGTTTACCCACGTCGCAATTTAGTTAATAACCGTCAGTCGCTTTCGGTAACTGCCGGGTGTAAAAGAGGTGATCTTTTTAAACGTTTTAATAAACAGACCGGGACTGCTGTAGCCCGATTCATAGGCGATATCCGTGACCGAGAAATTGGTGATCTCAAGCTGTTTTTTAGCGAAATTAATGCGAATTTCATTAATCAACTGCATCGGCGTTTTGCTGTAATAGCGCTGCATCGCACGGGTTAAATATTCCTGTGATTTTCCTGACAGGCTAACCATATTTTCGAGCGCACTTTCACCAAACTGTAATTTGTCGTGCATCTCTTCAATCGTGAGTTTTAGCCACTGTGGAATATCATCCTGCATCACCTCTTCACGGTGATGGCGCAGACGGTTCATAATATAAAACGTGACGCCTTCAATAAATTCGGTGAATTCGTTATCACGAAAATTCAGCGAGGCAATCACCGATTCAATGTAGGTCAGATAGGCGTTCTTGACCTGATAAACCTGCGAGGCGACAAAGCAGAAGGGTAACAACGGCAGATAATGCTGCTCAAAAAACTGCCGACTGACGCCGACGTTAAGAATGCGCGTGGCCCCAAACTCGTAAAAGCTCTGGTGATAAGAGCCCATCGGGATAAACACAAAGTCGCCGCGCTCAAGCAGCACGCGTTTGCCGTTGATTTCCTGATAGTAGCGCCCGGTCAGGACGATGGTGAACTCGTAATAATCATGCTGGTGCAGCCCGCTGATGCTCTCAACTTTATTGTAGATGAAGACGTGAAAATTCTTGCCGTTGAACAACTGCTGTTCTCGTGCCGTTTTGATTTCCATTGCGCTCACCTTTGGCTGCATCATTCCGTTGCCCCTACGTTATTGCACTTTTTCGTGAAGCTCAATCAGTTCGGCGATAAGCTCGCGCGCAAGCATCGAGGTCATTAAATGATCCTGCGCGTGCACCAGCACCAGACTGACCTTCATTTTACCTTCGCCCTGATCGCTTTCAATCAGCTGCGTCTGCACCCGATGCGCTTCGTTAAGCGCCGTGCGCGACTGCGCCATGGTGGCCTGTGCACCGGCAAAATCACCCGCTTTGGCCTGTTTAAGCGCGCCATACGCCAGGCTGCGCGCCTGCCCTGAGTTGATGATAAGCCCCATCACCACTTCTTCCAGCGCATCCGTTGCAAGCTCAGTGTCTGTTACATCATCCAGATTAAACATCGTGCTCTCCTCGTGTGATCCCTGCGCGGGCCAGACCCGGCCCGCGCGATAATTGATTAAAACTTCAGGGCGTTAGCGATATCTTCTTCGCTCTCTTCTTCTTCAATGGTGGCCTGGGCTTTGTTGGCGACCATCACAAACGGCAGATAGACCAGCGTCGCAACGCCCAGGTTAAACAGCGCCAGCAGCAGTGCCGCTACGCTACCGTTGGTGTTGAAGAACGCCCCCAGCCCGGTCGGCATCGTCCACGGCGCAATGTTGGTCACCGGGGGAATGATGCCCAGATAATAGGCCACCAGCGTAACGGCGGTCAGGATGGGCTGCACCAGCACGAACGGCAGAAACATCACCGGGTTCATGATGATCGGCAGGCCGAACAGGATCGGTTCGTTAATCTGGAAGATGCCGGAAGGCAGGGCCAGCTTCGCCACCTGGCGATGATCCGCGCGGCGTGAGCCAATAAAGATCGCGATGATAAGGCCGAGCGTGGCACCGGAACCGCCGAGCAGAACGTAAGAGTCCAGCATCGGTTTCGCCCAGACGTGAAAGGTTTTACCGGCGGCAAGGGCCGCTTCAACCGAGCCGTACTGCTGATAAATGGCCATGTTTTCCAGCGCCCACGGCGTCATGATGCCGTTATCGAGCGCGGTGAGCGCTAAAGAGCCGTGCACGCCGAAGAACCACAGCAGGGAGTTAAAGACCACGTAGGCCCAGCCGACCACGCTGCCCATTGACGCCAGTGGCGTGGAGACCGAGTCAAGAATGACCTGATGGAAGTTGGTTCCCCAGTGCGTCAGCGCCCATGAGAGAATGCCCATCACCGAGAGAATCAAAAAGCCGGGGATCAGCGCCGAAAACGAGCGTGATACCGAGGCCGGTACGCTGTCCGGCAATCTGATCACCCAGTTCCGGCGAATAACAAAGGTGAACATCTCTGCCACCACGAGGCCAATCAAAATACCGGAAATGATATTCGCCCCGCCGAGCCAGTTTGCCCCGACCGCATAGGCTTCACCAACGCTGTAGGGCGTGACGGTCATAAACGCGGCGACCGATAATAACCCCGCCGCCATCGGGTCAACTTTTCGCTCTTCCGCCAGCGCCATACCGATAAAGAACGGGGCCATTAGCGACATAATACCGAGCGTGCCGTTGTAGACGTTACCACCAATCATTTTAAAACCGTTTAAGGTTTCAATGGTGGAAGCGTCTAAACGCACCCCGAGAGAATAGAAAAAAGATCCTTCGCCAAAACTTAAGAAAACGTTATTAATTAAAACAAACATAGCCCCGGCAAGCGTCAGCGGCATTAATTTAATAAAACCGTTTTTGATTGCATTAACGTGCGGTTGCTTTCCTATTTTAACAGCAAAGGGAAGCAGGATTTTCTCAAGCGAATCTATTGCATGGCTCATAGATACGTGTCCTTAAAAGCCGCAATGAAGGTATTGCGGCAGAATGGATGAAATTACTCTTTGACGGGAAAAATAAAAAATTAATTTGCTGCGGCTTTTTTAATCGCGGCGACAGCAGTTTTAAGTACAGCCAAACCATCAATTTTACCGTAGTGTATTGAATCAATCACTTCTACGGGCTTGTTCGGTAATAAGCGTTGGATTTCGGGCAACATGTAGGCAATTTGTGGCCCTAACAGCACGACATCAGCTTCAATGCCTTTTTCGCCTGCCAGCGTTTCGGGGAATGCATCAATGATCACCGGGACATCATACTTTTCCGCCTGAGCGCGCATTTTGGTTACCAGCAGCGAGGTGGACATTCCGGCAGAGCAGAACAGATAGATATGTTTCTTTTCCATCATAACCTTCCTTTTTCGACAAACTGCCCGTCTAAGAAAACGCTGTAACGTGTTAACCGATGAGCGGTGTAACTCGTTAACACTTGAGTTACTTTTGTTTCTGGTTGAAGAAAGTATACGGCATCGCATCTGGCGGGGATAATTCGTCACAAACCAAAATGGTCTCTCATTGACCTGTCATGATGACACTCTTCACAAATCGGGAAATAATTCGCGTCAAGAAATAAGATCGGCAGGCAAAAAGAAACCGGCGCGTTGGCCGGTTCCGCGTTGTGCTCAGGCTAAATGGGGTTATGCCTTAGGTGCCTGCGGGTCAGTATCATACTCCGCACAGGTCTGGTAACCCGAGTTCAGGACATGGCCTGTCTCATCAAGGGCAACAAAGTAGGTCTCAGTCTTACCATCACGTTGACCCAGGATATAGGTCTGGCAAGTACCACGAGCGTGGATCATGGTCACTTCAGAGGACGGTTTACCGGCCACCTGCATAACCTGCGCACGGCTCATGCCTTTTTTAACGTCTTTTACCACCGGCGTGGCAACCTGATCTTTGGTACGATCGTAAGCGGTACACCCCGCCAGCATCGTCATTACCGCCGCTGCACCCAGAATTCCTGCGAGTTTCATGTTCATATTCCTTCCTCTTGAGTATCCGCTGTTGTATCAGCGTGTTATCTAAGCCTGGAATATAAAATAACATTTTTCAACTTTGCACTGACAATGACCGGACGATGGCATAACTTTCGGAAAAATCTAATAAAAGTAAAACAACCTGCTAAAACGTCGTAATTTGCGGCACTCAACGCGCCATGCCTTGTCGTTTGGGCCTCAAAGGGTTAGCTTTACGGAATCACTACTTTTAACCTGCCAGGCAGGACTACAGACGGAGGGTGTTTTAATGACTCTACAGCAAGAGATTATTCAGGCGCTGGGCGTAAAACCAACCATTAATGCGGAAGAAGAGATTCGCCGTAGCGTGGATTTTTTAAAGGCCTATTTAACCGCGCATCCTTTTTTGAAATCCCTGGTGCTGGGCATCAGCGGCGGTCAGGATTCCACGCTGACCGGTGCACTGTGCCAGCGCGCAATCAGCGAGCTGCGCGATGAAACCAGTGATCCGGCTTACCAGTTTATCGCCGTACGACTGCCCTACGGCGTGCAGGCCGATGAACAGGATTGCCAGGACGCCATTAATTTCATTCAGCCCGACCGCGTGCTGACCGTCAATATCAAAGGCGCGGTGCTGGCCAGCGAGCAGGCCCTGCGCGAAGCCGGTATTGAACTGAGCGACTTTATCCGCGGTAACGAAAAAGCCCGTGAGCGCATGAAGGCGCAGTACAGCATTGCAGGGATGAATAAAGGTGTGGTGGTCGGTACGGACCACGGCGCGGAAGCGGTGACCGGGTTCTTCACCAAATATGGCGATGGCGGCACCGACATCAACCCGATTTTCCGCCTCAATAAGCGCCAGGGGAAACAGCTGCTCGCCCAGCTTGGCTGCCCGGAGCATCTGTACAAAAAGGCCCCGACGGCGGATCTGGAAGACGATCGCCCTTCTCTGCCTGATGAAGCCGCGCTCGGCGTAACCTATGAAAACATTGATGATTATCTCGAAGGGAAAGCGCTGGACGACGGCACTTCCCGCATCATCGAGGGCTGGTATCTTAAAACCGAGCACAAACGTCGCCCGCCGATCACCGTCTTCGACGACTTCTGGAAAAAATAAAAATAACGAGGCGGCGACGGTCGCCTCTTTTTTCGCCAGCGATGGCCTGATACACTGTACAGGTAAACAGTATCAGGAGTCGTTTGTGGCAAGGCGTCAATCTGCCCCGCGTCTGGAATTTGAAGCGGCGGCCATCTATGAGTACCCCGAGCATTTGCGTCCATGGCTGGAAGCAATGCCAAAACATCCCGGTGTCTATTTTTTTCACGGCGAAAGTGAAGCCATGCCGCTGTATATCGGCAAGAGCGTCAATATTCGCAGCCGTGTGCTGTCGCATTTGCGCACGCCGGATGAAGCCGCCATGCTGCGTCAGGCGCGCCGCATCACCTGGACCTGCACCGCCGGCGAGCTGGGCGCGCTGTTGCTGGAAGCGCAGCTGATAAAAGAGCAGCAGCCGCTGTTTAATAAGCGTCTGCGACGCAATCGCCAATTGTGCTCATTGCTGCTGCATGACGATAAACCCCAGGTGGTCTACGCCAAAGAGATCGATTTTTCCTCGCAGCCGGGGCTGTATGGCCTGTTCGCTAACCGTCGCACTGCGCTGCAAACGCTACAGTCCATCGCCGATGAGCAGAAGCTCTGCTATGGCCTGCTCGGACTGGAGTCATTGACGCGCGGGCGGGGCTGTTTTCGTTCGGCGTTAAACCGCTGTGCAGGGGCGTGCTGCGGCAAAGAGAGCGTCGAGGCGCACCATACGCGGCTGCGCGAGGCGATGGTTCGCATGCGCCTGATTTGCTGGCCCTGGCAGGGTGCGGTGGCGCTTAAAGAGAGTCACGGCGAGATGACGCAGTTTCACATCATTCATAACTGGCTGTGGCTGGGATCGGTGGCGTCGCTGGATGCGGCGTCGGGGTTGCAGCGCGCGTCGGCGAAATTTGACCAGGACGGCTACAAAATTCTCTGCAAACCGCTGATGGCCGGGCTTTTTGATATCACGGAGCTGCCCTGGCCTGCTCCGTGACGTTAACGCAGCGGGCGCTTAGTGCCCCGGAAGCCAGGTGATTTCACTGAACAACAGCTGCCCTTCAGGCTTGAGCAGACGCAGGGTGTGCCGTCCATCCTGCCAGCACGCGCCCTGATCGGCGGTGAGCAGTTTGTCGCCAAGCTGCCATGCGCCACTGAGCACGAAGATCACCCCGCCGCGCGAACCAAAAGTGGTAAAGGTCCGGTCAGCGACGCGCACCTTTGCCCGGCAGCGATCGCGGCGGGTCATGATATTAAAATCCATCGACATTTGTCCGTCGCAAAGCTGCGCCTTGACCGGCTGCTCACCCGCGAACGCGAAAGGCTGAAGACGCTTGAGGGTATGGCAAAAGGCGTTGCCGCCATCCAGCGTCACTTCGCCGCCTTCAATCAGCGTGATCACCCGATCGACGCCAGGGAACTGAGGAAAATCACCGTTGCTGGCAAGCGAAGCGATACTTGCGCGCCAGTGAAACTCTCTGGTAGCCGCCGGAAAGCAACAAATTTCACGGGTTTCGCCTGCGCCGTTACGCCACAGATTCACCGCCATTTTGCGGATATCAAAATATTCCATCATCACTCCTGAATGACGCGCAACACGCGTCAACGCCACAGCAATCGCCATAGCGTCATGTTTGTTATCGTACATCGTGCCACCGTTACGTTATCGGCAGCGGGCGTGAATTGCCTTAGCGATGACGCAGCATCTCGCGATTATTTTTTTAATAGCCTGATACGGAACGTGTTTCGCGTCGTGCTGGCTAAAGGAGCATACCCTGTGGATAGCGGCTGACAAGAGGGGATGAAAGAAAAAACCGCCGGACCTGCCCACAGCCCGATGGCATACGTGGACAAGACCGGCGGTCTTAATAATGTGCGCTGAGTTATTCAGCTGGTTGAGGCATTTTACCTTCCGGTGCCGGACGTTCTGTCAGACGCTTCTCAAAATTGGCATTAAACTGCTTTTTCTGTTCCGGTGTTAAAATGTTGTAAATTTTGTTCTGAGTTTCCATGTGTGCCAGCATGCGGGCTTTGTGATCGGCAGCCATTTTGTCGATCTGCGCTTCGGCTTTCGCTTTATCGAAGCTGTCGCTGGCGATAATGTCATGGGCGGCGCGGCGTTCTTCCAGCGACGGGCGTTTCATCTGGTCGCGCTGGCCTTTCATGATCTCGCGCACCTGTTGTTTCTGCGCATCGGTCAGGTTCAGGTCTTTAAACATCATGTCGTGATGAGGACCCGGCTTGCCTTTGTGGTGCATCATCGGTTTGCTATCGGCAGGTGCAGCGGTGGTATCCGCAGCGTGAGCCAGGTTAGCAGCACCCAGAGCCAGGGTAGAGGCAACAAACAGAGCGGTCATTTTACGCATAATCATCTTCCTTCTAGCAGTTATTTTTTACGGCCATCGTTACGATAACGAATATTTCACAGTGCCGTGTTGACGAGACTCACTTTACGGGGTTTTTCGTCAAATAATCAGAGCAACGGTAAAGCATTGAAAGTGTAAAAAACAGTTTATCGGCAATTATGAAGAGAATATGGATAAAGCGTGGAGAGTTGAAACAGAAATAGTCAACATGATGATTTAGAAGGGAATGTGAAGAATACTACCGCATCAGCGTATAATAATAAAGCAATCTGATAAGATAATTCTGTAGCACGCATGAAAACATGAATTTCATTAACCTGTTGACGCCTGTATTGCAGTGGCAATAAAGGCGCAAAAGATTATTTGATACGTTCGAGCATTAAGCCTGCGCGCAGCCCGGCGGCGACGTTGGGATTAGGAAATAAGATATACTCCACGTCGCGTTGCGCCACGTACCGGGTTTCGCCGTCGTCCGCAAGGGCTGCGCCCGCCCGAAATGGCGTAAAATTGAGCGTCTCATCTGACATATGCAGCACAAACGCCGCGCTGTTGCGGGTGATCTGCTGCACAACCCGGTAACGCACCGGCGGCTGAGAGTCTGTCATCCCCGGCGTATCGCTCAGCAGCGCGCTTATCGCGTGCAGCGTTGCGGAAAACTGATGCAGATCGTTTTCACCAAACGGCAGCGCTTTTCCCAGCTCCAGCGTGCAGGCCAGCGCGGAGAACATCTCGCCGCTGTAGTGGGTAAAGGTGCCCCCAGGCGACTGATGAAACACCAGCGCTTCCAGCCCCGCCTCGCCCAGCCAGCGCAAATACGCCTCATCCCATGGGCTTTCACGCTGCGGTAGCACACCAAAACGCAGATGATGCGAACCGCGCAGGGCAGTGTGCATATCCAGATGCCAGCGTGCACCCTGGGGCGAGGCGGCGAAAAACAGGCTTACCGCCTGTTCTAACTGCTGGGCGCGGACCGTCTCGGCGCTGTGGGCAAACTGCTGCCAGCGCCCGCCGAACATACGGTTCATGTCACTGTGCAGATAGCGTTTTCCCGCCCGCAGCGCCGGGGGATTGCCGAGGATCACCAGCAGACGCCAGCGCAGCGGCACGGTACCGCTGAACAGGCCGCGAAGCAGGTTATCCAGCATCTCCACCGGGGCCGTTTCATTGCCGTGAATCCCCGCTGAGAGCACCAGCGATTTGTCCACAGGCTGGTGAGGCGTAAGCTCCAGGATCCCCTCTCCGCGCCAGTACCAGCGAAAATCGCCCTGCTCCCCCCTCGGATTTTCCGGTCGTCGCCCGGCCAGCGTCAGCGCCAGAAAATTTTCCATAACGATCCTCCTGTCAGCGCTGGAAGGGATAGACCGATCCCAGATCCAGCAGTTGCGTTAAGCTGTCCAACGCGTCACGGCCTTCGCGCAGCAGAGACGGGTCTGCGAGATCGGCCTGGGTCAGGCGATCGCGATAATGTTTATCCACCCAGGCGTTGAGCGTCGCAAAGAGCGCGTCGTTCATCATTACCGCCGGGTTAACCGCCCGCTGCTCCGCCTCGTTTAATACCACGCGCAGGCGAAGACACGCCGGCCCGCCGCCGTTGGACATGCTTTCACGCAGATCAAACACCCGCAGTTCGGCGATGGGGTTATCCTGCGTCAGTAGCCCATTGACGTAATCCCAGACGCCCGCGTGTTCACGGCACTCCTGCGGCAACACCAGTAACATGCTGCCGTCGCTGCGGCTCAATAGCTGGCTGTTGAACAGGTAGGTTTCCACCGCCGCTTTTACCGACACCTGCGCCTGCGGGACTTCAATGGACTGAAAGCCCGGTATGCGCTCAGCCAGTTTCGCCAGCAGCCCGCGCTGTTGCACAAATGCCCGCTCGTGGGCGAACAGCAGCGTGCCGTTTGACACGGCAATCACGTCGTTATGAAACACCCCTTCGTCGATCACCGTTGGGTTTTGCTGAGCAAACATGACCTGCTCAGGGTTGACGTGATTGACGCGGGCGACCGCCTGGCTGGCCTCCAGCGTTTGCCGGGCCGGGTAACGCCCCGGTGCGGCATGCCCGTTCTCTTCGCGCCCATAGACAAACAGCTGCACCCCCGGCTCACCGTGCCCACGGCTAAACCGGTTATGGTTCGCCGCGCCTTCGTCGCCAAAGCGCGCCACCTGCGGCAGTGCGGTGTGCACCCTAAAGTGTTTGTCATCGCGAAAAATAGCGCGCAGCAGCGCTTCGGTGGTGGGCGCTTCGGTCGCGCGGTGGAATTTGTTGTTAAGGTTGGCGACGGTAAGATGCACTTTTTCATCCAGCGCATCCGCCGACGGGCAGACGGTGGCGGCATTTGCCACCCACATCGGCGAGGCCGAGCTTGCCGCCGACAGCAACTCAGGCGACTGCGTGGCGGCCTTTTCGACCACCTGTTCATCGCGGCCAGTAAACCCTAACTGACGCAGCACCGCCACGTTCGGGCGCTCGTGCGGCGGGATCACCGCCTGCGGAAAACCGGCATCCGCCAGCGCTTTCATCTTCAACAGGCCCTGCTTCGCGGCAAGCTTCGGATTGGAGACCTGATGGCGGTGCTGAGTCGAGGCTTCATTGCCGAACGACAGTCCGGCGTAATGGTGTGTGAGGCCCACCAGGCCATCAAAATTCACTTCGCGCGCTTTCATTGGTGCTCCTTGCGGCCAAAATCCAGGCCGGGACTGAGCGTGGCAGGCAGCGCCAGATCCGGTGATTCGAGACTGGCCATCGGCCATGCGCAGTAATCGGCGGCATACCAGGCGCTGGGGCGATGATTGCCGGAAGCCCCCACGCCGCCAAACGGCGCGGTGCTCGCCGCACCGGTTAACGGTTTATTCCAGTTCACAATCCCGGCGCGCGCCTGGAGCAGCAGCGTGTCGAATTTTTCACGATCGGCGGCGATCAGCCCGCAGGCCAGTCCGTAGCGCGTGGCGTTTGCCAGAGTAATGGCCTCCTCGAAGCGATCGTAGCGCCAGACGCACAGCAGCGGGCCGAAGACCTCTTCATCCGGCACCTCTGCGACACCGGTCAGTTCTACAATGCCAGGGCTGATTAACGACGTGCCCGCTTTTAACAGGCGCGGTTCAAGCAGGGTTTTGCCCCCGCGTGCTACGTGCCCCTGCCAGGCATCGTGAACGCCCTTTGCCGCCTGCTCAGAGATCAGCCCGCCGATAAACGGCTGCGGTTCGTCATCCCATGCGCCCGGCGTGATGCGCCCGCTGACCTCGACCAGCCGCGCCAGGAACGCGTCGCCCTCCTCGCCGCGTCTGACCAGCAGACGACGCGCGCAGGTGCAGCGCTGCCCGGCGGTGACAAACGCCGACTGGATCGCCAGATGCACGGCGGCGTCGATATCCTGTGGATCGTCCACGATCAACGGGTTATTGCCGCCCATCTCCAGCGCGAGGATCTTCTCAGGCTGACCGCCAAGCTGGCGATGCAGCTGGAAGCCGGTGTTGGCGCTGCCGGTAAACAGCAGCCCGTCGATATCATCCAGCGCGCTCAGGGCCTGGCCCGTTTCGCGCCCGCCCTGCACCAGATTGAGCACGCCTGCCGGTAAACCCGCCTGCGCCCAGAGTTTCATCACCGCTTCCCCTGTCCACGGCGTCAGTTCGCTGGGCTTAAAGATGACCGTGTTACCCGCCAGCAGCGCAGGCACGATATGCCCGTTCGGCAGATGACCGGGGAAGTTGTACGGACCGAACACCGCCAGCACGCCATGCGGGCGATGACGCAGCGTCGCCGCGCCGTCCGGCATCTCGGTTTGACTTTCGCCGGTACGCGTGTGGTAGGCCTTCACGGAGATGCCGATTTTATTGATCATCGCGGCGATCTCCGTCGCTGCTTCCCAGCGCGGCTTGCCGGTTTCCTGGGCGATCACATCCGTCAGGTAGACCCGGTTGGCCTGCAACAGAGCGGCATATTTTGCGACAATCGCTTCGCGGGAGTTAAACGGCATTTTTGCCCACGCCGGGAACGCAGCCCGGGCGGCGCGGCACGCCTGCTCAACCTGGGTGGCATCGGCGTCGTTGCCCTGCCACAGCACCGCCTGGCTGACCGGGTTGGTTTTCACGCGGCGCGCACCCTGACCGGTGATCCAGTCGCCATTGATCCAAAGATTCATTGTGTTTTCTCCTCAGGGCACAGACGCACCAGGCGCACCTGGTCACCCGCCTGACATTTCAGCGCATCCATCTGGGCGGCGCTCAGCACCAGCCGGGGTGTGGTGGGGTCCGTTTCAATAAGCATGGCGCGAAACTGCCCGTATTGCTCGTTGGCAACCAGACACACCGGCCACTCGCCCGGCGCGGGCTGTCCCTGGGCAACCTCCACGAGGCGGCTTTTGCGGATCGCCCGCACCCGGTCAATATCGCACTCCAGCGTCGGGCCACCGTCGAAAATGTCGATGTAGTTGCGGTAGCGAAAGCCCTCTTTTTCCAGCACCGCGCGCGCCGGGGCGGTTTGCGGATGCACTTCTCCGATCACCGCCTGGGCTTCGGGCGTTAAGAAGTGGGTATAAATGGGGTGCTTGGGCATCAGTTCGGCGATGAAGGCTTTCTGGCCGGTACCGCACAGATGATCGGCACGGCTGAAGGCCATTGAGAAGAACTGTTTGCCGAGGCTGTCCCAGAACGGTGAGTAACCCGTGTCGTCGATCACGCCGCGCATTTCTGCCACCACTTTTTCGTTGAAGCGATCGCGAAACGCCGCCATAAACAGAAAGCGCGATTTTGACAGCAGGTAGCCGTTGCCCTCTTTGCGCCAGTCGGGATCGAGAAACAGCGTGCACAGCTCGCTGCTACCGGTGTGATCGTTACTGAGAAACAAGGTCGGCAGCGCGTTATAGACGTTCAGCTCTTTCGACGCGTGCACCAGCGTGCCGACGCGGTAGTTATACCAGGGATCGTTTAAGCCAACGGCGACTTCGATGGCGCAGATCCCGGCAACGGTGCCCGTCTCATGCTCTTCAAGCACAAAAACATAGCCCTGCTCGCTTTCAGGCAGCGCATCGTTCCAGGTCTGCCGTGCACGTTCAATGCGCGCCGCCAGCGTGGCTTCATCCGCAGGCAGCGAGGTTAACCCGCCGCCCGTTTTTGCCGCCAGCTGTAGCAGTGCGGGAAGATCGCCGCGCTCCACCGGTCGGATAATCATCATGATGCGTTCCCCGCAAGATATTGCTCGCAGGCGCGGGTGAAACGGGCCAGTCCGGTGCTGATGTCGTCCGGCGAGATGTTGAGCGCAGGCGCGAAACGCACCACGTTGCCACCGGCAATCAGCACCATTACACCTTCATTCGCCGCAAGCTGAGAAATCTGTTTGGCTTTACCGGCGTGCTCTGCCGCCAGTTCACAGCCGATAAGCAGGCCGAGGCCGCGGATGTCGCTAAACAGGTGATGCTTCGCATTCAGCGCCTGAAGCTGTTCCACAAACCACTGATGCCGCTGTTTCACGCCGTCGAGCACCTCACGGGTATTGATGATATCCAGCACTTCGCCCGCCACCGCCGACGCCAGCGGGTTACCGCCGTAAGTGGTGCCATGCGTACCCACGGTCATCACCTGCGCACAGGTTTCCCGCGTCAGCATCGCGCCGATGGGGAAACCGCCGCCGAGCGCTTTGGCGGTGGTTAACACGTCCGGCTCCACGCCGTAATGCATATAGGCATACAGCTCGCCGGTGCGCCCGACGCCGGTCTGCACTTCATCAAAAAGCAGCAGTGCACGGTGGCGATCGCACAGTTCGCGCAGTCCCTGTAAAAAGGCTTTATCGGCAGGCACTACGCCGCCTTCCCCCTGCATGGGTTCGACGATCACCGCGCAGGTGCTGTCGCTTATCAGCTCGCGCGCCGAAGCCAGATTGTTGTACTCCGCATGGCGGATATCCGGCGGCAACGGGGCAAAATCCTGCGAATAGGCTGGCTGCCCGCCCGCGCTCACCGTGAACAGCGTGCGACCATGAAAGGCGTTTTTAAACGCCACGATGCCGCTTTTGGCCGCGCCAAATTTATCGTGGGCGTATTTGCGCGCCAGTTTCAACGCCGCTTCGTTGGCTTCCGCACCGGAGTTACAAAAGAACACGCGGTCGGCAAAGGTGGCATCAATCAGGCGTTTCGCCAGCTTCAGCGCCGGTTCGTTAGTGTAGCCGTTGCCGGTATGCCAGAACTTACCCGCCTGCTCCGCCAGCACGCGACACAGCGCCGGGTGCGCATGACCCAGCGCGTTTACCGCAATCCCACCGGCAAAATCGATGTACTCTTTACCCTGCTGATCCCACAAGCGGGAGCCTTCCCCGCGAACCGGAATGAAGGGCGCGGGCGCGTAAACCGGCAACATCCATTCATCAAAATTATCACGCGTAACTGAGTGGGACATAGCGACCTCATCCGGTAAATAAAAGGTTGTTTAAATGTTAATAATTGTGAGCGCTTGCGCTGTAAATGTAGATTGCACGGTTCGTGCCAGCCAGCGCTAAAAATGCATAACCGGAGTGGCATCATGAAATATCAAGGAGTTATGACCTGTCGTTATTCACTTAAACTGCATAAAAAGTGAATAATTTTAACGCAGCGCCGGGACGCGGAGGGATAAAGACGAAAGTTTATGCATTGATAAAATATAATTCTGGAATTGTGATCGCCGCCGGAACTTACCCACGCTTTCTGCCCTGTTTCAGGGCGCAGTGCACCGTTTTTGCGCACAAAACGCGCCATTGCCAGCGCCTGTAGCAGCCATCGGCAGAAAACCGTGTTGCGCTTGCGTTAAGTGCGCGGTTTTCTGCTAACATCGCTGCACAATACCTAGCTAAGTGGCAGCGACTATGAAATTTGTCTCTTTTAATATCAACGGCCTGCGCGCCCGTCCTCATCAACTGGAAGCCATTATCGAGAAGCATCAGCCGGATGTGATTGGCCTTCAGGAGACCAAGGTCCACGACGATATGTTCCCGCTCGAAGACGTGGCAAAGCTCGGCTACAACGTTTTCTATCATGGCCAGAAAGGTCACTACGGCGTTGCGCTGCTGACCAAAGCGACGCCGGTCTCAGTGCGTCGCGGTTTTCCGGGCGATGATGAAGAGGCTCAACGCCGCATTATCATGGCGGAAATCCCGTCGCCGCTCGGCAACATTACGGTGATTAACGGCTATTTCCCGCAGGGCGAGAGCCGCGACCATCCAACAAAATTCCCGGCGAAAGCGAAGTTTTATCTCGATTTGCAGCAGTTTCTTGAGGGCGAGTTGAAAAACGACAATCCGGTGCTGATCATGGGTGATGTGAATATCAGCCCGACCGATCTGGACATCGGCATTGGTGAAGAGAGCCGCAAACGCTGGCTGCGTACCGGCAAATGCTCCTTCCTGCCGGAAGAGCGCGAGTGGATGGCCCGTCTGCAACACTGGGGGCTGGTGGACACCTTCCGCGCGGCGAACCCGGAGACGCAGGATCGCTTCTCATGGTTCGACTACCGCTCAAAAGGTTTTGATGATAACCGGGGACTGCGCATCGATCTGGTGCTGGCGAGCGCGCCGCTGGCCTCGCGCTGCAAAGAGACGGGCATTGATTACGACATCCGCAGCATGGAAAAACCGTCTGACCACGCGCCCGTCTGGGCGACGTTCGATCTGTAATTCTCACCCGACAGAGCGGCCATCCTCACGCGGGATGGCCGTACATTTTTAGGGCTTCACGCGACGCCACACTAACGGATTGGTACTGAGCGTGCGCTCATCGCGCTGGCATTGCAGCAAAACGCCCTCCGCTTTCACCACCGCCCCTTCCGAATAGTTCTGATCCTGATAGACACAGCATTGATTACACGGCTGCGGACGCTGGCCGCCGGAGTTGAAGACCTCAGGCGGGATAGTGACATCCACGCCCGTCCCGTAGCGAACATCGGCGGCGGCGTGGCCTGAGAGCAGCGCGCTGGCAAAGCATAAGGCAAACAAAGGGGATCGCATCATGAGTCTCTTCCTGATTCGGGGCTTGTCATTACTATAACGGTCAATCTGCGTTGAAGCTTTAATCTGTCGCGTCATCGTTTTTCGTTATGACCCGCCTCGCACTATTAATTTCTCTTTCATGAAACGGAATGACTTGATTTAAGCCTGACGGCGGATGTTATAGTCGAAAAAGCAAGCAATTGCGCAGACAACACACATAAAATGCATCAGCACCTGTCATAAGAGGCTCTTATATCTATGGAAAGTCACTGCTCTCTGGAAACCTTTCTTGCACGTATTCAACAACGCGATCCGCACCAGACTGAATTTGCTCAGGCCGTCCGCGAAGTCATGACCACCCTGTGGCCCTTTATTGAAAAGAATCCCCGTTACCGCCAGATGGCGCTGTTAGAGCGCCTGGTTGAACCGGAACGGGTGATCCAGTTCCGCGTGGTGTGGACCGACGATCGCAATCAGGTGCAGGTCAACCGCGCCTGGCGCGTGCAGTTCAGCTCAGCGATTGGCCCGTTCAAAGGGGGTATGCGCTTCCACCCGTCGGTGAACTTATCGATCCTGAAATTCCTTGGCTTTGAACAGTCGTTCAAAAACGCCCTCACCACCCTGCCAATGGGCGGCGGTAAAGGCGGCAGCGATTTCGATCCCAAAGGGAAAAGCGAAGGCGAAGTGATGCGTTTTTGCCAGGCGCTGATGACCGAACTCTACCGCCACCTGGGCCCGGATACCGACGTTCCGGCGGGTGACATTGGCGTGGGCGGTCGTGAAGTGGGCTTTATGGCCGGGATGATGAAAAAACTCTCCAATAACAGCGCCTGCGTGTTTACCGGTAAAGGATTGTCCTTTGGCGGCAGTTTGATCCGCCCGGAAGCAACCGGCTATGGCCTGGTCTATTTTACCGACGCCATGCTAAAACGTCACGGGCTGGGGTTCGAAGGGCAGCGCGTGTCGGTTTCCGGCTCCGGCAACGTGGCGCAATATGCGATTGAAAAAGCGATGGCGCTGGGCGCACGCGTGATCACCGCGTCCGACTCCAGCGGTACGGTGGTGGACGAAGCGGGCTTTACCCCGGAAAAACTGGCTCGCCTGTGTGAAATCAAAGCCAGCCGCGACGGTCGCGTGGCCGATTATGCCCGTGAATTTGACCTGGTGTACCTCGCGGGTCAGCAGCCGTGGGCGGTGCCGGTGGATATCGCCCTGCCGTGCGCCACGCAGAACGAACTGGACGCCGACGCCGCGCGCGTGCTTATCGCCAACGGCGTGAAGGCCGTGGCGGAAGGGGCCAACATGCCGACCACTATTGCCGCGACGGATCTGTTTCTTGATGCGGGCGTGCTGTTCGCACCGGGCAAAGCCGCCAATGCGGGCGGTGTGGCAACCTCAGGTCTGGAGATGGCGCAAAACGCGGCGCGCATGGGCTGGAAGGCGGAGAAAGTGGACGCGCGCCTGCACCACATCATGCTCGATATTCATCACGCCTGTGTGGAATACGGCGGCGACAGCAAGCAGACCAATTATGTGCGCGGCGCGAACATCGCGGGCTTTGTGAAAATTGCCGACGCGATGCTGGGCCAGGGTGTGATTTAACGTGACACCGTAACGTTCAGATTATGATACAGCCGCCGATTCTGAGGGCGGCTTTTTCTTGCCCCGCGCTTTACTGAAGGTTTTTTTCTTCTCGCCACCCGGCGCAACAATGCCCCGGAACCGTTGCACCGGCGTGCTGCGCGCCTGATTGATCAGCTCAAAAAGCGTGCTCACCAGCGGCTGCATAAAGTCCTGGTAGCGGCACTGTTTCTCGCTGATTTGCGTCAGTACCGACTCCCAGTGCGCGGTCATATCGGGTCGGGCGGCCATCTCCGGCAACGAGTGGATCAGCGCGCGCCCGGCATCGCTTGAGTGAATATAGCGCCCTTTTTTGACCAGGAATCCGCGCCTGAACAACAGCTCGATGATGCCCGCGCGGGTCGCTTCCGTTCCCAGTCCGTCGGTGGCACGCAGAATTTTTTTCAGATCTTTATCCTGCACAAAGCGGGCAATACCGGTCATCGCCGAGAGCAGCGTGGCGTCGGTAAAATGGCGTGGCGGCTGGGTCTGGCGCTCGATGACTTCGCCTTTTTCACACAGTAATTCATCGTCTTTTGCCACCACCGGCAGCGGCGTGCCGTCGTTTTCTTCATCGCGCTCTTTGTTGCCAAGCAGCGTACGCCAGCCCGCTTCCGCCAGAAAGCGCGCTTTCGCCACAAACTTACCTTTGGCGATATCCAGCTCAATGGTGCATTTGCGAAATACCGCGTCCGGGCAAAACTGCATCAGATACTGACGCGCGACCAGGGTGTAAACCTTCTCTTCGTTATCGCTGAGATTCACTTTACTGCTGCGGGCGGTGGGGATAATCGCGTGGTGCGCATCCACTTTTTTGTCGTCCCAACAGCGGTTACGAATATCGGTGTCGATCACCGGCTGCGGCAATAGCGACGGGCTGTGCACGCTAATGGCGTTAATCACCGCCTGACGCCCGGCAAAGTGCTCTTCCGGCAGATAGCGGCTGTCCGAGCGCGGGTAGGTAATGAGCTTGTGGGTTTCATACAGCTTCTGGCAAATATCCAGCACGTTTTGCGCGCTCAGGCCGTAGCGTTTTGCCGCTTCAATCTGGAGCGACGAGAGCGAAAACGGCAGCGGCGCAGGCTCGGTTTCGCGCTTATCGTTATAGCTGGTGACGTGCGCCGGTTGCCCGGCGATGCGACCGACCA
Source organism: uncultured Enterobacter sp. (assembly GCA_963521185.1). Classification (GTDB taxonomy): domain Bacteria; phylum Pseudomonadota; class Gammaproteobacteria; order Enterobacterales; family Enterobacteriaceae; genus Enterobacter_D. The sequence goes on from CAUQTV010000002.1 coordinate 210,891, forward strand.
CATGATCCGCAAGCGTGCGGTGCAGCAAACGCCCCTCTTCATCCTGGTACGGTTCACAGGCGTCGCTGGGTTGCCAGGTCGCGGTGAAACGCTCATCCGCAGGCGTGACAATGTGCGCTTTTACCTCAAAGAAATCTTTGGCGACGAAGTTTTCGATCTCTTCATCACGGCGTACCACAAGGCCGAGCACCGGCGTTTGAACGCGCCCAACGGAGAGCACGCCCTGATAGCCTGCATTACGTCCCAGCAGCGTGTAAGCGCGGGTCATGTTAATGCCGTAAAGCCAGTCAGCGCGCGCACGGGCCAGCGCCGAGACGCACAGCGGAATAAACTCGCTGTTAGCGCGTAAGCGGCTGATGGCGCGCTCCACCGCCTGCGGGTTGAGATCGTTAATCAAACAGCGCTGCACGTTCTGGCGCTTTTCGGCGGGCAGTTGCAGGTAGTCCAGCACTTCGTCCACCAGCAGTTGACCTTCACGATCCGGGTCACCGGCGTGGATCACTTCACTGGCCTCCCCCAACAGACGCTTGATCACGTTGATCTGTTTGGTCACCGACGCACGCGGCTGAAGCTGCCACTTCTCTGGCACGATAGGCAAGTCGGCCAGGCTCCAGCGCGCATAGCGGCTGTCGTAGGCATCCGGCTGCGCCTGCTCCAGCAGGTGACCAATACACCAGGTCACCACCTGGCCATTTCCGCACTCAATGTAACCGTCGCCTTTGCGATGTGGCTTTGGCAGCACATCCGCAATGGCGCGGCCCAGACTCGGTTTTTCGGCAATAAACAACCGCATCGACTTAACGGATCTCAATCATTGGGCGACCGGCGCGGGCCGTCACCAGCTCGCCGATGGCGGTCAGGCTCACGCCGTAGTCCCCCGCCGTGGCACGCACCGCGTCTTCGGCGTCCGGCAGCACCGCCAGCAGCAATCCGCCGGAGGTTTGCGGATCGCACAGCAGATCGCGCCACGCCTGCGGCATTTCGCCCATCAGGTGACCATAGCTGGCAAAGTTGCGCCCGGTTCCGCCCGGTACCGCGCCCTGGATGATGTAGTCTTCCACGCCCGGCAGCTTCGGCACGCTTTCATAGCACACCTGCGCCTGAACACCCGCGCCCTGGCACATTTCACTGAGATGGCCGAGCAGACCAAAACCGGTGACGTCGGTCATGGCTTTTACCCCGTCGATGCTGGCAAAACCGGCACCGGCGAGGTTCATCTGGCACATGACGTCGGTTGCGAGGCCTACGTGTTCCGGCTTAAGCAGGGATTTTTTCTCGGCGGTGGTCAGCACGCCAATGCCGAGGGGCTTGGTGAGATACAGCGTGCAGCCCGCTTGCGCAGTGCTGTTTTTCTTCACGCGATCCGTCGGCACCACGCCGGTAACGGCGAGGCCAAAAATCGGTTCCGGTGCGTCAATGGAGTGACCACCCGCCAGCGCAATACCCGCCTGCTGGCAGGCAAAGCGCCCACCTTCAATCACCTCACGCGCAATCTCGGGGGCCAGTTTGTCCAGCGGCCAGCCCAGAATGGCGATGCCCATGATCGGTTTACCGCCCATGGCAAAAATATCGCTGATGGCGTTCGTTGCCGCGATGCGACCAAAGTCGAACGGGTTATCAACAATCGGCATGAAAAAATCAGTGGTGCTGATAACGCAGGTGCCGTTACCCAAATCGTAAACCGCGGCGTCGTCACGGGTTTCATTTCCGACCAGTAAACTGGGATCGACAAACTTCGCCTGCTCGCTGTGCAGGATGGTCTCCAGCACTTTTGGGGAAATCTTACACCCGCAACCGGCTCCGTGGCTGTATTGCGTTAAACGAATAGCGTGCTCGCTCATGGACATCTCCTGTCATTGCAATCGGTGTATGGTAGCGCTCAAACGGGCATGTGGTAAGTACGACTGTCTGAATTGCGCCGCTTTCGCTCACAATCCAGACAGTTTTGCCAGAACGGCTTAGAAATAGCGCACGAAGGGTGCGGTATCGGGCAGGCTGATGGTGGTTGATGCTTTCAACTGCGGCGTGCCGAGGTAAAGAAAACCGACGATCTGATCCTGTTCGCGGCATTCCAGCGCCTCGCGCACCACCGGGCTGTCGGTAAGCGGACCGCTGCGCCAGATACCATTGTAGCCCTGCGCCAGCGCCGCCATCTGCATCGCCATCACCGCGCAGCCCGCCGACAGCAGTTGCTCCCAGCGCGGGACTTTTGGGTGCTCTTCACATCGGGCGACCACCGCGATGATCATCGGCGCACGAAACGGCGCGCTGCGCGCTTTTTCAATGCCCTTTTCGTCCAGCCCCAGCTCGCTCGCACCGCGCGCTAGTAGCTGGCTGAAACGCTCACGCCCTTCGCCTTCAATCACGAAAAAGCGCCATGGCGTGAGCGTACCGTGGTCTGGCGCACGCAGGCCAGCCTGTAAGATGTTTTCCAGTTGCTCGCCCGCCGGTGCCGGTTCGGCCAGGCGGGACGCGCTGCGACGGTTAACGAGCAGTTCAAGTGCATCCATGAGTTAACTCCTGTCATCAAATTTATGCATAAAATTAACACGGGTGGAAATTTTGTTACAGCGCCGACGGCGATACATGCTGACAAGTTGCCGCCGGGTAATTAGGATAACCGCACAACCCGCTCAGGGCAGCGGAGGTCGTTAACTGGTTAGGGAGAATACATGCGAACCCTTTGGCGTATTATTGCCGGATTCTTTAAATGGACGTGGCGAGTGCTCAATTTCGTCCGCGAGCTGGTCTTCAACATCTTCTTCATTTTGTTGATTCTTGTGGGCGTGGGCATCTGGACACAAATGAACAGCAGCACCGCCGAGCACAGTAGCCGGGGTGCGCTGCTGTTAGACATCGCCGGTGTGGTCGTCGATAAACCCTCCAGCAGTAATAAACTGGGTGTGCTCGGTCGCCAGTTCTTTGGGGCAAGCTCCGATCGCCTACAGGAAAACTCACTGTTTGATATTGTCGAGACTATTCGCCAGGCGAAAGAGGATCGCAACATCACCGGGATCGTCCTCGATCTGAAAAACTTCGCCGGTGCCGATCAGCCGTCGATGCAGTATATCGGTAAAGCGCTGCGTGAATTCCGCGACAGCGGCAAACCGGTTTACGCGACGGGGGATAACTACAGTCAGGGTCAGTATTATCTCGCCAGCTTCGCTAACAAAGTATTCCTTTCGCCGCAGGGCGTGGTGGATCTGCACGGTTTTGCCACCAACGGCCTGTATTACAAATCGCTGCTCGATAAGCTGAAAGTCTCCACGCACGTGTTCCGCGTGGGCACCTACAAGTCGGCGGTAGAGCCGTTTATTCGCGACGATATGTCCCCTGCCGCGCGCGAAGCCGACAGCCGCTGGGTTGGTGAACTGTGGCAAAACTACCTGAATACCATTGCGGCGAATCGTCAGGTCACCGCGCAGCAGATCTTCCCCGGCGCGCAGGGCGTGCTCGACGGCCTGAGCAAAGTGGGTGGCGACACCGCGCAATACGCGCTCGACAACAAACTGGTGGACCAACTGGCCTCCAGCGCGGAAGTCGAAAAAGTGCTGACCAAACAGTTCGGCTGGAGCCAGGAAGATAAAAACTACCGCGCCATCAGCTATTACGACTATGCGCTGAAAAAACCGAGCGACGTCGGCGACAGCGTGGCGGTGGTGTTTGCCAACGGTGCGATCATGGACGGTGAAGAGACGCCGGGGAACGTGGGCGGTGATACTACCGCTGCGCAAATCCGCGATGCGCGTCTGGATGCGAAAGTGAAAGCCATTGTGCTGCGTGTTAACAGCCCAGGCGGCAGCGTCAGCGCCTCAGAAGTGATTCGTGCTGAACTGGCCGCCGCCAAAGCGGCAGGTAAACCGGTGGTGGTGTCGATGGGCGGCATGGCGGCATCCGGCGGTTACTGGATCTCAACGCCTGCCAGCTACATCGTGGCAAACCCGAGCACGCTGACCGGCTCCATCGGCATCTTTGGCGTGATTAACACGCTGGAAAACAGCCTGGATACCCTGGGTGTGCATACCGATGGCGTGGCCACCTCGCCGCTGGCGGACGTCTCCATCACCAAAGCGCTGCCGCCGGAAGTGCAGCAGATGATGCAGCTCAGCATTGAGAATGGCTATAAACGCTTTATCACGCTGGTGGCGCAGTCGCGCGGGAAAACCCCGGCGCAGATCGACCAGATTGCGCAGGGCCACGTCTGGACCGGTCAGGACGCAAAAGGCAACGGTCTGGTGGATGCGCTGGGTGACTTTGACGATGCCGTGGCTAAAGCCGCGTCGCTGGCGAAACTCAAGCAGTGGCACATCGACTACTATCAGGATGAACCGAGCTTCTTTGATCGGGTGATGGACGGTATGTCCGGATCCGTGCGCGCCATGCTGCCGCAGGCGTTACAGGCCTATCTGCCCGCGCCGCTGGCTGCCGCCGCTGTGACGGTAAAAACCGAAACCGACAAGCTGGCCGCGTTTAACGATCCCCAAAACCGTTACGCAATGTGCCTCACCTGCGCTAACGTTCGCTGATAATGACACCCATCCCCTCATTCATTGAGGGGATTTTTTTAGGCACAAGAACACAACACCATGCAAAAAAAATCGATTTATGTTGCTTATACCGGTGGTACCATTGGTATGCAACGCTCCGAACAGGGCTATATTCCGGTGTCCGGTCACCTTCAACGCCAGTTAGCGCTGATGCCGGAATTCCACCGCCAGGAGATGCCCGACTTCACTATCCATGAATACCATCCGCTGATGGACTCCTCGGATATGACGCCGGAAGACTGGCAGCATATCGCCGAAGATATCAAATCGAACTATGACCGTTACGATGGTTTCGTGATCCTCCACGGCACGGACACTATGGCGTTCACTGCGTCCGCACTCTCCTTTATGCTGGAAAATCTGGGCAAGCCGGTCATTGTGACAGGGTCACAAATTCCGCTGGCAGAGCTGCGTTCCGACGGTCAAATCAATCTGCTTAACGCGCTGTACGTGGCGGCAAATTACCCGATCAATGAAGTGTCGCTGTTCTTTAACAACCGACTGTTTCGCGGCAACCGCACCACTAAGGCGCACGCCGACGGCTTTGATGCCTTTGCTTCACCGAACCTGCCGCCGCTGCTGGAAGCAGGGATCCACATCCGCCGCCTGGGCACCCCGCCTGCCCCCAATGGCGATGGCGAGCTGATTGTGCATCACATCACCCCGCAGCCGATTGGCGTGGTGACGATATACCCCGGCATCTCCGCCGACGTGGTGCGTAACTTCCTGCGTCTGCCGGTGAAAGCGCTGATTTTGCGATCCTATGGCGTTGGCAACGCGCCGCAGAACAGCGAGTTCTTAAAAGAGCTTCAGGAAGCGAGTTCACGCGGCATCGTGGTGGTAAACCTCACCCAGTGCATGTCCGGCAAGGTCAACATGGGCGGGTATGCCACCGGTAATGCCCTCGCCCATGCTGGCGTGATCGGCGGCGCAGACATGACGGTGGAAGCCACGTTGACTAAACTTCACTATCTGTTAAGCCAGGAACTGGACGCACAGGCCATCCGCCATGCGATGACCAGGAACCTGCGCGGTGAACTGACGCCTGACGAGTAAGGATCGAACATGACAAGACGCGCGCTGCTGCTCGTGGATATTCAAAATGATTTTTGTGCCGGTGGCGCGCTGTCGGTGCCCGAAGGCGACAGCACGGTGGATATTGCCAACGCGCTGATTGACTGGTGCAAGGCCCGCGGCGATGTGGTGGTGGCAAGCCAGGACTGGCACCCCGCTAACCACGGCAGTTTCGCCAGTCAGCACGGCGTGGAGCCTTACACCGAAGGACACCTCGACGGGCTGGTGCAAACCTTCTGGCCCGATCACTGCGTGCAGGGCAGCGAAGGCGCACAGCTGCATCCGCTGCTGGCGCACAAATCAATCGACGCGGCTTTTCATAAGGGCGAAAACCCGCTGATTGACAGCTACAGCGCGTTTTTTGATAACGGTCACAAGCACAAAACGCAGCTGGACGACTGGCTGCGCGCGCACGACGTCAGCGAACTGATCGTGCTCGGTCTGGCAACGGACTACTGTGTGAAATTTACCGTTCTGGACGCGCTGGGGCTGGCATATACCGTGAATGTGATCACCGATGGCTGTCGCGGCGTAAACCTGCATCAGCAGGACAGCGCGCAAGCGTTTATGACCATGGCGGCGGCAGGCGCAACGCTTTATACGCTGGCAGACTGGGTAGAGACGCAGGGGTAAATACCGATCCGGCCACCAGGCCGGTTTCACCCTGGCATCCTTTTTGTCAGCAATACCCTTCATTACAAATGTTAACTAGCGCCGCCCAATAATATTTTGTGTGAAGAATATCCCATTGCTTTACTTTCGCATCATAGCCATTACATTCACACAATAAATATTTATATTTCCCCGGTGAATATTTTACGCACAGGCATAGGTATGGAAACCAATAACCCTTTGAAAACTATGCCACACTGTCCTCGGCGTTAAATTCATCCATTTATTTTGCAAATGCCATTTATCAATAATATTTCCACAGCGAATACTTACCCTTGCATCTCATCCCCTCTCATCAGAATAACCTCAACCATCGGTATTGCAAAAAAAATTCTTTAGCGTAATTGTATTGCTCAGCACGCCAACATCAAAGGATTAATGATGAGCACACATAATCTAAAAAAGATCAGGCTAAAGACGATTAAATATTTAAAGAAATTAGCATGTATATCACTGAAAATATTCCTTGCTTTGATTTTATATTATTTAGTTGGCGTGGCCTCTGTGTTATTTAAAATTGAAAACTATCTTTGGCAACCAGACCCTATACTGATTGAAAGTAAAAGTATAAAAACCGATTCTGTCATTACCAAACCATTACGAATATCGCATGGCTGTTTTCATGGCCTCAAGTTTTACCCGAAAATTCCTGATAAAGAAGAGCAGCACACTTTTGCTGCCGATATTTTACTTACAATTATTGACAGTAATGGCACTGTAAAATACTCCAAACCTATGCGGGCTTACTTCTGGGAGTATTATTTAGACGGACCAAACCTGGATGCCGGGGACTATAAGATCCTTTTAAATGTTAGAAAGGCGCAAGAGCATTACCCATTTGAATATTTTTCTCTCGACTTAAAGTATGGGAAAGATGGGTGTCAGCGGCCATTCATAATGTTAGTGCCTGAGCAAATTAAAATGTTTATTCGCTATATTAATCCGTTTGGCATCACTGATACCGTTTAAGCATGCTTCATACAACGACACCCTGTAGTGTGATAGAGAATAAAAGTTTTAACGGCACCTGATTTAGAGGGTTTTTCTAGAAAAGGACTTAACGATGCGGTCACATAACAAAAAAAGAATCAAATTGATGGCGTTAAATTATTTAAAAAGAACAGTTCTGATGCTGCTGATGTTACTCGGGGTCCTCGTGGTATATTTTATTGCGGACACAGCTTTTGTGCTGCTAAAAATAGAAAACTACTTCTGGGAGCCTAAAACAATTCTAATTGAAAGCAAAATTATGAAACCGCATTCGGTTATCGTCAAACCGTTAACGATAACGCATAAATGCCGCCATATGATTGCGTTCGAACCTGATAATTTTAAAAAAGGTAATGTCAGCGCCGATATTTTTTTGACGATTGTGAACAGCGCAGGCAAAGTTAGCTATTCACAAAGCATGGGGAGTTATGGCTATTCATCGTTTTTAGACAGTCCTGTTTTAGAACCTGGCGATTATAAAATTTTCTTTTTCGTTAGCCGTGCGCCAGAAAGTTATCCTTTTGAAAATTTTACGCTTAATCTCAACTACCACAAAGACGGATGCCAAATGACACTCATAAAAATCGTACCTGAGCAGATTAGAGTTCTCTTGAGTAAAGACATCAAAACACAATCGATATTCAAGTAAATAATATCATTCCCCGGTAGTCATACGATGCCGGATACCACTTCGCGGTCAACTATGTGACAATGAGTGGTGTCGGCTGACGCCGTATTTCTCAGGAAGACTAATGTTAAGAACCGCTTCTCTCACATAGCCCAGCATCTTTTTCGTCAGCAATACCCTTCATTACAAATGTTAAGTAGCGCTGCTCAATAATATTTTGTGTGAAGAATATCCCATTGTTGTACTTTCGCATCCCAACCATTACATTCACACAATAAATATTTACATTTTCCCGGTGAATATTTTACGCGCAGGCATAGTTATGGAAACCAATAACCCTTTGAAAACTATACCACAACGCCCTCGGTGTTAAATTTACTCATTCATTTTGCAAATACCATTTATCAATGACATTTATATAGCGAATAATTACCCTGGCATTTCATCCGCTCTCATTAGAATAACCTTAACCATCGGTATTGCAAAAAAAATTCTTTAGCGTAATTGTATTGCTCAGCACGCCAACGTCAAAGGATTAATGATGAGTACACATAATCTAAAAAAGATAAGACTGAAGACGATTAAATATTTAAAGAAATTAGCATGTACATTGCTGAAGATCTTCCTTGCTTTGATTTTATATTATTTGGTTAGCGTGGCCTTTGTGTTATTTAAAATTGAAAACTATCTTTGGGAGCCTACCCCCATACTTATCGAAAGCAAAAGTGTTAAACAACATGCAGTAATCGTTAAACCGTTAAAAATAACCCGAGGATGCCACCACACGCTGGTCTTTGAGCAAGTTGGAACCCCCACCTATGCCTTCAAAGCAAACATACAACTTCTTATCGTTAACGACAAGGGCTTAGTTAGGTATTCAAATAAAATGACGGGTTATACAAGACCTTTGTTCGGGCCTGTTTTAGAAGCCGGTTATTACAATGTAATCTTTAATGTTGACAGCACTGATTCAACCTACCCTTTCGAATATTTTTCGTTAAGTCTCGGTTACAGTAAAGACGGATGTGGTAAACCATTAATTTATGCAGTCTCAGATCAAATTAAAATGCTCACCACTAAACCCAGGGGCAAAAAATGAAAATTATCGTTAATATCGCAGGACCCTCTCACCCACTAGCAAATAACACAACCTCCACGGCAGGACACTTGTGGCTTTCTTATGAAGATCCGATAACGGGAGAAATGGTTGACGCAGGTTATAATAACAAAAATGGAGTAGTGGACACGGATAGCAAACTATATTTAGATGGGTTTACCACTGTAGATTTTGACGTACCAGAAAGTCAAATAGCGAATGTTATTGATTATCTTAAAAATGACACAAACAATGATGGTTCAGTGATACCCAATTCCAGTAGTGCAGCAAAAGAGGGATTTAACCCTGGCGACTACAACTTGTTCAACAATTCGTGTGTCGATTTCACCTGGAAATTGCTTGAAAAAGCGGGAATAAATAAATATGGTTACGAAGGAAATACGTCTCCGATCGATAATGTTTTAACCCTCAGATTGCTACAACTTTACCCTGACTCCGATCCGGCACGCTACCCCTTCCCTGCTGGTTCTGACGGCGTTAATCCTTTTGGGGCGTACCCGTTCAACATGGGACTGCCAAATCCTGCTGGCCCTGATCTTGGTCCCCCTGAAGATGCTGCCAGTCCTGTGATTATTGATCTCGACGGCGACGGTATAGAAACTTTATCACTGGCGGAAAATATCTTTTTTGACCATGACGGGAATCAGTTCGCGGAAAATACAGGTTGGGTTGCCGCCGATGACGGATTACTGGTTCTCGACAAAAATGCGAATGGGTTAATCGAAACCGGTAATGAACTCTTTGGTAATAACAGTCAACTAAGCGACGGAACGCTGGCCGGGAACGGTTACCAGGCGCTTCGCGATCATGACAGCAATCAGGATGGCGTACTCAATCGTGAGGACAAAATTTGGCAGCGCATGCAGGTCTGGCAGGACAAGAATGGCAATGCTCAAGTCGATGAAGGGGAATTGCTATCCATGGAAGACGCAGGAATTGCCGCCATTGATACCCGCTATACCACTTCGAAATTTATTGATGACCAGGGTAATGCCCACAAACAAAACGGCACCATTACCAAAACGGACGGAAGTCACGCCGCCTCCGCCGATGTCTGGTTTGCGTCGGATACTGGCTACACACGTTATACGGGTGAAAGCGCTGTTAATGAAGATATTCGAGCTTTACCCTTTGTGCGGGGATTTGGCAATTTGACGGATATTCATATTGCCATGAGTCAGAATACCGGGCTTCGCACGCTTATTGAGGCATTTGTTGCCGATCCTGCGGCGGCGGTTAACAATGGACTTGTTCAACAGATTATTTTCACTTGGGCGGGTGTAACGTCAATCGATGCCACTAGCAGAGGCGATTATATCGATGCTCGTCAGCTAGCCGCGCTTGAGACTGCCGCAGGCGATCAATTTAAAAGCAACGTTAACGGCTCCGTCGATCCCATGCCTAACGCCGCCAGTTTATTGATAGATGAATATAATCGTTTCGCTCGCTATGTTGGGGCCACATTGCTTTCTCAGACGCTTTATAACGACGCCTTTTGCAAAATTCATCTGGAACTGACTGCGGACAATAGTGCACTGACGCTTAATTTTGATGAATTCGAATCTTATTTAAACACGCTCAAAACAACCTACCCGCGTCAGTTTCTCCAGTTAAGCAACGTATTTTACGCGAGCATGGAATACAGACCATCATTTAGCGATGTGCGTGCGCGTTTGGGGATCCCCCCTTTACAGACGATTATCGGCAGCGAAGGTGACGATGTCCTCGCCGGGGGCCAGGCGGGTGATTTGATTTGGGCATCATCGGGTAACGATACGCTGCAAGGTAATAACGGTGACGATATGTTGTATGGCGGCGCAGGTAACGATACCCTTAAAGGCGGCAGCGGCAGCGACACCTATGTGTTCAATATCGGTGACGGTCAGGATGTGGTCAGTGAAACAACCAGCAACAGCGGCGATATCGACACCCTTCGTTTTGGCGAAGGCATCACCGCCGACAACTTGATTTTATCCCGCCAGACCACCAGCGGTATGTGGGCCACTGACAGCCTGGTGATTAGCATTCGCGACACCGCCGACAGCATCACCCTCACCGACTATTTTCGGGAGGGAAAATATTTAATTGAAAACATTACCTTCGCCGATGGCAGCGTTCTGGACATTGATACCATCAAGGCTCGGCTATTAACGCCCACCGACGACGACCAGTCGTTACGTGCCTATGGTGAAGGCAGTGAGATCCTCGCGGGCGGCGGCAGCGACACGCTTTACGGCGGCAAAGGTAACGATCGGCTTTTTGGTGAGGCGGGTGACGACACGCTCAGCGCCGACAGCGGAGACGATGCGCTTTTCGGTGGCGCAGGAAATGACACGCTGACAGGCGGAAACGGAGCGGACCAGCTGGTGGGCGGTGCAGGTAACGACACCCTGAAAGGCGGCAACGGCAGCGACACCTATGTGTTCAATATCGGTGACGGGCAGGATGTGGTCAGTGAAACAACCAGCAACAGCGGCGATATCGACACCCTCCGCTTTGGCGAGGGCATCACCGCCGATAACTTGATTTTATCCCGCCAGACCACCAGCGGCATGTGGGCCACTGACAGCCTGGTGATTAGCATTCGCGACACCGCCGACAGCATCACCCTCACCGACTATTTTCGGGAGGGAAAATATTTAATTGAAAACATTACCTTCGCCGATGGCAGCGTTCTGGACATTGATACCATCAAGGCTCGGCTATTAACGCCCACCGACGACGACCAGTCGTTACGTGCCTATGGTGAAGGCAGTGAGATCCTCGCGGGCGGCGGCAGCGACACGCTTTACGGCGGCAAAGGTAACGATCGGCTTTTTGGTGAGGCGGGTGACGACACGCTCAGCGCCGACAGCGGAGACGATGCGCTTTTCGGTGGCGCAGGAAATGACACGCTGACAGGCGGAAACGGAGCGGACCAGCTGGTGGGCGGTGCAGGTAACGACACCCTGAAAGGCGGCAACGGCAGCGACACCTATGTGTTCAATATCGGTGACGGGCAGGATGTGGTCAGTGAAACAACCAGCAACAGCGGCGATATCGACACCCTCCGCTTTGGCGAGGGCATCACCGCCGATAACTTGATTTTATCCCGCCAGACCACCAGCGGCATGTGGGCCACTGACAGCCTGGTGATTAGCGTTCGCGACAGCTCTGACAGTATTACCCTTACCGACTATTTCCGCGCAGGCCAATACCAGATTGAGCAAATTGTCTTTGCGGACGGTGCTTGCTGGTTACCACAGGATATTCAGAGTTATTTTAACGACGCTATTCCAATGCCCGTCTTTACGTCACCAGATACACTTCCCTCCGACGCATTATTACGTCAGGAAATTTGTCATTTCATGGGTGCGTTTGGCGACGACGATATGGGCATTGCAGATACCGCGATCCCATTAGCGACGGCGTCGGCAAAAGGGTGGACTGCATCTAACGGATATTAATCTTTGCAAGCCTTATTCACCCTTCGGCACAAAAAATTAATCACAGGGAACAGCAACGAAATGTCGGTCAGAACAGATGATTTATGGCAGGGATTGCAGATGATTGCCCGCTTTTGGGGGATCTCTGTAAATATCCCCGCGCTGCGCGAACAATTTTATGTGGATGAAGAACACGATATCAATCTTCAATTCACGCGCGCCGTCAGAAGTACCGGACTGAAATGCCGACATTTCACAAAATTGACCGCAGTTGCCAGCGCGCTGCCTCTGCCTGCTATTCTTGAACACCCGGAGCAAGGCTATGTCATGTTGCTTGCCATGGAAGATGGCCAGTGGCTGATTCAAACAATGCATCATCCGGTGCCTGAAAAGTATTTGCCCGAAGCCAATCGACACTACAGTGTGTTTTTATTTACCCGACGCTTTTCCTGGGAAACGCTGGAGAAAGAGTTTAATCTCAGTTGGTTCGCTCACGCTTTTATGCGTTATAAAAAACTGGTGGGCGAAGTTATCCTCGCCTCGTTTTTTATTCAGCTTCTGGCGCTGGTGACACCGCTGTTTTTTCAGGTGGTGGTGGATAAAGTGCTTACACACCAAAGCCTGAGCACGCTGGATGTACTGGCACTGGGCATGTTAATTATTGTGATTTTTGATGTACTGCTGGGTGGCTTACGCAATTATCAGTTAGCGCATACCTCTCAACGTATCGATGTCACTCTCAGCTCTCTTCTCTATAAACACCTGCTTGCGCTTCCGTTGGGTTATTTCAAGCAACGCCAGGTCGGCGTGACGGTTGCCAGAGTCTATGAGCTAAAAACCGTGAGGGAATTTTTAACCGGAAGCGCAATGACGCTATGTCTGGACCTGCTGTTCACGCTGGTATTTTTCATCGTCATGGCTTTCTACAGCCTCCCCCTTACGCTCATCGTGATCGTCTCCCTGATCCCCTACATTATTTTATCCGCCGTCATTACGCCTGTTTTACGTCGCAGGCTGGACAGTCAGTTTCAACAAGGCGCAAAAATCAGGCCTTTCTGGTCGAAAGTATCAGCGGGATCGAACCGATCAAAGCCATGGCGGTTGAAAATCATATGACGCGACGCTGGGACGAACAGATTGCTGCGTTCGTTTGCAGCTGTTTTCAAACCCAGAATCTTGGAAACATAGCCGGTCAAATCTCCCAACTGGTCAGTAAAGTCACCAGCGTTGCCATTTTATGGTACGGCACGCAGCAGGTCATTCAGGGTGAGCTTACCATAGGCACGCTTATCGCCTTCAACATGTTTGCCGGGCAGGTCACGGCACCGGTATTGCGACTGGTTCAACTGTGGCAGGACTTTCAGCAGGTTTCTATTTCGGTCAAACGGCTGGGGGATATCCTGAACGCACCGCCTGAAAATCAGCAGGCCAGTACCAGCATGCTGGCCGAAATCAAAGGGCATGTGCGTTTTGCCAATGTAAGTTTTGGTTATCAGGCCGATGCCGCGAGGGTCATTAATGCCGTCACTCTTGCCATACCGGCGGGTGAGATAGTGGGCATCGTCGGGCGTTCCGGCTCAGGCAAAAGCACGCTGACCCGCCTCATCCAGCGGCTGTATGTTCCCTCCGGCGGGCAGATTTTTATTGACGGAATCGATATCGCGCAAACGGATCCCAACTGGTTACGTAAGCAAATCGGTGTCGTGCTGCAAGAGACACAGCTTTTTAACGGGACCATCCGCGACAATATTGCTCTGGCACTGCCGGATGCCTCGCTGGAACAGGTCATCGACGTCGCCCGGCTTGCCGGTGCACATGACTTCATCAGTGAATTCCCCCTGGGATATGACACCCCCGTGGGTGAACACGGTGGCCAGTTGTCCGGCGGGCAGAAACAGCGAATCGGAATTGCCCGTGCGCTGATGACTCGCCCAAAGCTGCTCATTTTTGACGAGGCGACGAGCGCGCTGGATTATGAGTCTGAAGAGACCATCCAGCGTAACATGGCGGATATCTGCCGTGACCGAACGGTATTTATCATCGCTCATCGCCTCTCCACTGTCCGCCAGGCGCATCGTATTGTGGTGATGGAAAAAGGCAGCATCATTGAACAGGGTCATCACGACGAACTGATTGCCGCGCAGGGGATGTACGCCAGGCTTCACCAACTGCAACAAGGGGTAAGAGGTGAAGAGTAAGCACAATGATTTTCTTCCGGCAGTGCTTGAAGTGCAGGAAACCCCACCCTCGCCGCTTGGGCGCGTCATTATGTGGGTGCTCATGGTGCTGCTGGTCCTTGCGCTCATCTGGTCGGCGTTGGGAAAAGTCGATATCGTGGCCGTTACGCGCGGCAAGCTGGTAGTGAACATGCTTTCACGACCGGTACACAGTGCCGTCACGGCGGAGATCGTCCAGGTTTTCGTGAAAGAAGGTCAGCCGGTTGAGAAAAATCAGCTGCTGGTGCATTTAAATGATGCCCCGTTACTGGCGCAGCGGGAAGAGAATATTTTACGTCAGCAGTTGAATACACTGCATCTTTCACGACTGAGTATTTTGCTCGATCAGTACAACAATTTGCCCATCAACAGCAGCGATGAAGCGGGATTAACTGCGCAATCCCCTACATTAAGCCGACCGATTATCACGCGACTGCACGCTGAGATCGAGGCCGATCGTCAGGAAAAACAGCGTCATCAAAACAATTTGAAAACGCTGCAAGCCCAATTAGAGGGCTACACCGCGCAGCAGCGTATGGCGGAAGCTCAACTGCCTATTTATCAAAAACAGCACCTTGCGTTGCAATCCCTTTATCAGCGCGGCGGCACCAGCGAAGACAGTCTGCTGGAAGTGCGAAAACGCCTCCTTGAAGCGAATTACAGTGCAACATCAGCGCAGGCCAGAGTTAAAGAAGCCGACGCGAGTTATCAGCTGGCCCGTGCGGAGTTAAGCAGCTATCAGGCGGGCAAAATTCAGAGCCTGGAGCAGGAGCGCGTCGACAGGCTGACTGAAAATGCACTGCTGGCAACGCAACTGGCCCAGTTAGAGGCAACGCTCAGGCAATATACTCTGCGCGCCCCCGTCAGCGGCACGGTCGAATCCCTCGCGTTCAGGGATGCCGGTGCGGCAGTCGAAGCACCGCAAGAAGTGCTGAAAATCGTTCCGCATAGTGAGAAGCTCTCTGCGGAAGTGTGGGTCAGTAATCAGGACGTGGGTTTCTTACGAACGGGTCAACAGGTCACGGTTAAAATTGATACTTTCGATTTCACGCGCTACGGCTGGGTTACCGGCACGCTTAAGCAAATTGCCAAAGACGCTATCGAAGATAAAGAGAGGGGCCTGGTCTTTAAAGCCGTGATCCAAATTGAAGAAGAGAAGATGGAGGTTGACGGTGTGACGCGTCCGCTGGAGCCGGGCATGTCCGTGTCGGCGGAAATAAAGACCGGAAAACGCACCATACTGAGCTATCTGCTCAGCCCCATGCTGGAAGCGCTGGATGACGTCGGGAAACAGCGCTGAACCGCTCCCCCACTCACGTCGAGGGAGCCTGGTCCGGCGCAGGCTTAATGGGTTTTAAACGTCGCAATCGGCTTAGGCGCAATGCCAAACTCTTCCTTAAGCTGCTGCTTGCTCTTCATCACCATCTGCCCCTGAGTGTCGATGGTCATGTGCTGGGCGTCGGTGTTATGACGCGCCTGCCAGAGCATTACCAGTTGCAGGCTGTTCTCTTTTTGCTCCGGCGTCAGCGCGACGCCGTCCGGCCATTTGCCCAGTTCGACCGCCGTTGCCAGACGCTGATAAACCTCTGGCGTCATGCTGCTAATAAGCTCATCCACATTCACGCGCGCATCTCTCCAATGGAATAATTTGCTGAATCGTTTCTTTAGCCTTTGATCTGCTCGCCGTTGTCGTCATCGGTGAAGCTCATTGAGGCCGAATTGACGCAGTAGCGCTCGCCGGTTGGCTGGGGCCCATCGGGAAAAACATGCCCTAAATGCGCATCGCATTGACCACAGCGGATCTCAGTACGCTGCATCCCGTGAGAGTAATCGTTCAGATAACGGATCGCGTCGTCGCTCACCGGTTCATAAAAACTCGGCCAACCGCATCCGGAATCAAACTTTGACTGGGCGCTGAACAGCGCCGCATCGCAGACCAGGCAATGGTATACGCCATCGCGCTTATTGTGCAAAAGGCGACCGGTGAAAGGCGGCTCAGTGCCGTGATTTTGCGTCACGTAGAACTGCATTTCTGTAAGATTTTTTTTCAGGTCGTCCTGTGAGGATTCATTCGCCATATGCTCACTTCCCGCTTAAATGACATTCACATCTTTTCGCTGATTCTAACAAAACATTAACACTGACGCGTGAACTTTTGTTCTAAACTTAGTCGTTGCGGAAATGCAGCCAGGTAATTGTGATCTAATTCACATTTTTATCTTGCATGACCTTTAAAATTCCAGCCGGCGGCCCCATGTGGGTTGCAGCCCAATGGAATAGTGAGGCGACTCAGTCGCGCAAAGGTTGTGCACAGGATTGATTTGTCGCAATGATTGACACGATTCCGCTTGACGCTGCGTAAGGTTTTTGTAATTTTACAGCCAACCTTTTATTCACTAACAAATAGCTGGTGGAATATATGACTATCAAAGTAGGTATCAACGGTTTTGGCCGTATCGGTCGCATTGTTTTCCGTGCTGCTCAGGAACGTTCTGACATTGAAATCGTTGGTATCAACGATCTGTTGGACGCTGAATACATGGCGTACATGCTGAAGTATGACTCAACTCACGGTCGTTTCAACGGCACCGTTGAAGTCAAAGACGGGCATCTGGTTGTTAACGGCAAAACCATCCGTGTTACCGCTGAAAAAGACCCGGCTAATCTGAAATGGGACGAAATCGGTGTTGACGTTGTTGCTGAAGCTACCGGTATCTTCCTGACCGACGAAACTGCTCGTAAGCACATCACCGCTGGCGCGAAAAAAGTGGTTCTGACGGGTCCGTCTAAAGATAACACCCCGATGTTTGTTAAAGGCGCTAACTTTGACAAATACGAAGGCCAGGACATCGTTTCTAACGCATCCTGCACCACCAACTGCCTAGCACCGCTGGCAAAAGTGATCAACGACAACTTCGGCATCATCGAAGGTCTGATGACCACTGTTCACGCCACCACTGCAACGCAGAAAACCGTTGATGGCCCGTCTCACAAAGACTGGCGCGGCGGCCGTGGCGCTTCCCAGAACATCATCCCGTCCTCTACCGGTGCTGCTAAAGCAGTAGGTAAAGTGCTGCCAGAACTGAATGGCAAACTGACTGGTATGGCGTTCCGCGTTCCGACTCCTAACGTGTCTGTTGTTGACCTGACCGTTCGTCTGGAAAAAGCAGCCTCTTACGAAGAAATCAAGAAAGCCATCAAAGCCGCTTCTGAAGGCGCGATGAAAGGCGTTCTGGGTTACACCGAAGACGACGTTGTTTCTACCGATTTCAACGGCGAAATCTGCACTTCCGTGTTCGATGCTAAAGCCGGTATCGCACTGAACGACAACTTCGTGAAACTGGTTTCCTGGTACGACAACGAAACTGGCTATTCCAACAAAGTTCTGGACCTGATCGCTCACATCTCCAAATAAGTTGAGATGAGAATCTGATCTAAAAGAGCGACTTCGGTCGCTCTTTTTTTTGCTTTAAGACAGAGGATTGCGTTAATGATTAATAAAATTTTTGCACTTCCGGTAGTCGACCAAATCACGCCGGTGATTTCCCGCCGTCAGATCGATGAAGCCGATGTTATCGTCGTCGATCACCCGCGCGTGAAAGCATCTGTCGCGCTCAACGGCGCTCACCTGCTCTCGTGGAAACCCGAGGGCGAAGAGGACGTGCTGTGGCTGAGCGATGCTACGTCCTTTAAAAAAGGCGCGGCCATTCGCGGCGGCGTGCCAATCTGCTGGCCGTGGTTTGGCCCGGCAGCGCAACAGGGCCTGCCTGCGCACGGCTTTGCCCGTAATCTGCAATGGGCGCTCAAAGCGCACAATGAAGACGATAACGGCGTGGTTCTGACGTTTGAACTGCAAAGCAGCGACGCCTCTCGCGAGTTCTGGCCGCACGATTTCACCCTGTTTGCGCGTTACAAGCTGGGTAAAACCTGTGAGATTGAACTGGAAGCGCACGGTGAGTTCGAAACCTACTCCGCGCTGCACACCTATTTCAACGTCGGCGACATCAGCGCGGTGAAAGTGAGCGGCCTGGGCGATCGTTTCATTGATAAAGTTAACGGCGCAAAAGAAGATGTACTGACCGACGGCGTGCAGACCTTCCCGGATCGCACTGACCGCGTCTATCTGAACCCGGAAGCGTGCAGCGTGATCCATGATGCCGCGCTGAACCGCACCATTGAGGTGATCCACCATCATCACATCAACGTCGTGGGCTGGAACCCAGGTCCGGCGCTGTCCGTGAGCATGGCCGATGTGCCGGATGACGGTTACAAAACCTTCGTCTGCGTAGAATCTGCCTGTGCAACCGCCACGCAGAAAGCCACCGCCGACAAACCGTCCCGTCTGGCGCAAACGATTCGTGTTGTAAAACGCTAATGGCAGCCCCCACCGGATAAGTGGGGGGTAACGATCACACCACGTCTAAAGGCGTTTTGCGCCCCGGTGCGGGAAACGCCTTATCCAGCAGCTGAATTTCTTCGGCTGACAGTACCAGCGTCAATGCAGCCGCATTCTCCCGCACATGCGCCACGCTTGACGCCTTCGGGATCGCCATCACGCCTTGATGATTCACTACCCACGCCAGAAGCACCTGGGCTGCGCTTGCGTTATGCGCGCTGGCAATCTCGCGCACGCTGCGGTTTTCCAGTAATCCGTCCCGCAGACGACCGGCCTGCGCCAGCGGGCAATATGCCATTACCGGCATTTGCTGTTGCTGACACCAGGGCAATAAATCATATTCGATACCGCGCGACGCCAGATGGTACAGCACCTGATTGGTGGCACACGCCTGCCCGCCCGGCACGTTCCACAGCTCCTGCATGTCGCCGTAATCCAGGTTCGACACGCCCCAGCGGCGGATTTTACCCTGCGCGATAAGCGATTCCATTGCCCCGACGGTTTCCGCCAGCGAGTAATTGCCGCGCCAGTGCAGCAGATAAAGATCGAGGTAATCCGTACCGAGTCGGCGCAGGCTGGCTTCACAGGCAGCCACGGCTTTTTGCCCCCCGGCGTTCCACGGATACACTTTGGAGACCAGGTAAACCTGCTCGCGCCGCCCTTTTATCGCGTCGCCCACCACCTCTTCCGCTCCGCCGTCGGCATACATTTCAGCGGTATCGATAAGCCTCAGTCCCGCATCAATGCCCGCCTGTAGTGCAGCGACCTCTTTTGTGCGTTGACTGGCGCTCTCACCCATATACCAGGTGCCCTGCCCGACTGCGGGAAGCGTGACCTCCCCTGCAAATACGATGCTCTTCTCTGCCATCTTATCCTCCTGTGTTTACTGCACCACCGTAATGCAAACAGGGCGCAAGCGCCCTGTTGTAATGCACAAATTGCACGATAAAGATGCACAATCAGAAGCTGTAGGTGATCCCCGCCGACAGTGCGCCAGCCCAGGAGTTATCCACCATCGGGCTGTCTTTCACTTCGCTGGAAAGATGGGTATAGCGTGCGAGGCCATAGACGTTCCACGCATCCGTCAGCTTGTAGCTTGCGCTCAGCTCCAGATACGGGCTCCAGTCGCTGTCCGCTTCGTAGCGATCAAGACCGCTGCGACGGGATTCCTGTCGGGAAACGCCATAGTAGTAGTCGTTGAGGTTTTCACTGCTCCACTCAACGCCAATGCCCGGCGTCAGCGTCAGGCCACCGTTAGTGTAGCGATAGAGCCAGGCCAGATCCCACGATATACCGTTGCTGTTGTCGAGCGTATCGCCCGCCAGCGACGTGCGCAGGAAGCCATAAGGCGTGTTATGGATATAAGACAAACCGGCCATCAGCGTGGCTTTGCGTTTGTCGAGCTGGCGAAGCTGGCGGTCGTCGCTGTCTTTGGGTTTGAACTGGAACGGCGAGTAGTACGCCATCACGGAGAGCTTGTCGCTCTGGTCGTTCCACAGGTAGTAACCACCGCCTAAGCCGCGAAACCAGAAATTATCGCTCTCATAGGTGATCACCGGAAGGGGCACTACCTCACGATCATAATCCTTGTAAGGTGATTCAAGAACGCCCACGCCCGCCCCTAAGGAAAACTTGCTGTCTTCGGCCTGTGCGGAGGTTGCTGAAACAGCGGCCAGCACGCCGAATGCGAGAACTTTGAATTTGGTCACAATCCTTTCTTTCCTGTCGTCAAATAATCTGCGAGAGAAGTGTAACCGCCCGCTCCAATCATCCCAAATTTTTTTACCTAAATATTACAAAACTCAACGAGAAATCTTGCTGCCTCAAGATGACAGCCCGCTTGCACATTTATGACCGCACCATGAATCCTCGGCGGGGGTGCTTTGCATGAAAGTGAATTTATTATGATGAGTTATTGATATGTCATTGAAATTAGATTGCGCGCGCAGGCAAGTTTTGCAAATGCCATCTACGCTTAATTTTAAGAAGGTGTATCGCAAAGACGTTAACTCCGGGCAGCCGACAACCTGGCATAAGGGTTGCTGTCATAGAGATAGCGGCGCTCAGCTTACCTCTTCCGGGAGCCCCCACTACTATATGAACGGCTCTTAACATGTGCTAAAAAACGAAAGGACGGCATGCCATGAATATATTCGATCACTATCGCCAGCGTTATGAAGCTGCCAAGGACGAAGAGTTCACACTGCAGGAGTTTCTTACCATATGTCGGCAAGATCGCAGTGCCTATGCCAACGCGGCAGAAAGGCTATTGATGGCCATCGGTGAGCCAGTGATGGTGGATACTGCCCAGGAGCCACGGCTTTCCCGTCTCTTTTCGAACAGGGTTATTGGACGCTACCCGGCGTTTGAAGAATTTTATGGTATGGAAGATGCCATAGAACAGATTGTTTCTTATCTGAAGCATGCCGCGCAGGGGCTGGAAGAGAAGAAACAGATCCTCTATTTACTCGGCCCGGTTGGCGGCGGTAAATCCTCGCTGGCTGAACGCCTGAAATCCCTGATGCAGCGGGTGCCAATTTACGTGCTGAGCGCCAACGGCGAACGCAGCCCGGTTAACGATCACCCTCTGTGCCTGTTTAACCCGCAGGAAGACGCCTCGATTCTTGAAAAAGAGTATGGCGTGCCTCGCCGTTATCTCGGCACGATTATGTCGCCGTGGGCCGCGAAGCGTCTGCATGACTTTGGCGGTGACATCAGCAAGTTCCGCGTCGTCAAAGTGTGGCCGTCGATTCTTGAGCAGATTGCCATTGCGAAAACAGAACCGGGTGATGAAAACAACCAGGACATCTCTGCGCTGGTGGGGAAAGTGGACATCCGTAAACTGGAAAACCACGCGCAAAACGATCCCGATGCCTACGGCTATTCCGGTGCGCTGTGCCGGGCAAACCAGGGCGTGATGGAATTCGTCGAAATGTTCAAAGCGCCCATCAAGGTGCTGCACCCCCTGCTGACGGCGACGCAGGAAGGGAACTATAACGGTACTGAAGGGATCTCCGCCCTGCCGTTTAACGGCATTATCCTCGCGCACTCGAACGAATCTGAGTGGGTGACCTTCCGTAACAACAAGAACAACGAAGCCTTCCTTGACCGCGTATACATCGTCAAGGTGCCGTACTGCCTGCGTATCTCTGAAGAGATCAAGATTTACGAAAAACTGCTCAATCACAGTGAACTGACCCATGCGCCGTGCGCCCCTGGTACCCTGGAGACGCTGTCGCGCTTCTCGATCCTTTCACGTTTGAAAGAGCCGGAAAACTCCAGCATCTACTCGAAAATGCGCGTCTATGACGGTGAAAGCCTGAAAGACACCGACCCGAAAGCTAAATCCTATCAGGAGTACCGCGATTATGCGGGAGTGGATGAGGGCATGAACGGGCTGTCCACGCGTTTCGCCTTTAAGATCCTCTCTCGCGTGTTCAACTTCGACCATGCCGAAGTGGCGGCCAACCCGGTGCATCTCTTCTACGTGCTGGAGCAGCAGATCGAGCGTGAGCAGTTCCCGCAGGAGCAGGCAGAGCGCTATCTTGAATTCCTCAAAGGCTATTTGATCCCGAAATACGCTGAGTTTATCGGCAAAGAGATCCAGACCGCCTACCTGGAATCCTACTCGGAATACGGGCAGAACATTTTTGACCGTTACGTCACCTACGCCGATTTCTGGATCCAGGATCAGGAGTACCGCGACCCGGATACCGGTCAGCTGTTCGATCGTGAATCCTTGAATGCGGAGCTGGAAAAAATCGAGAAGCCTGCCGGGATCAGTAATCCGAAAGACTTCCGTAATGAGATCGTAAACTTTGTGCTGCGTGCCAGAGCGAACAACAGCGGACGCAATCCGAACTGGACCAGCTACGAAAAACTGCGCACGGTCATTGAGAAGAAAATGTTCTCTAACACCGAAGAGCTGCTGCCGGTCATCTCGTTTAACGCCAAAACTTCGACGGATGAGCAGAAAAAACACGACGACTTCGTCGATCGTATGATGGAAAAAGGGTATACCCGCAAACAGGTCCGTTTACTGTGTGAATGGTATTTGCGCGTACGTAAATCGTCCTGATAGCCCGGAGCCCGGCGGCGCGTTGCTTGCCGGGCCTACAAAACATGCGAACCGTAGGCCGGATAAGCGCAGCGCATCCGGCTTTACGCCGCAGCATAAAGTTGGCAAATGCAGTACGGGGGGCATATGACCTGGTTTATTGACCGGCGTCTTAACGGCAAAAACAAGAGCACGGTGAACCGTCAGCGTTTCTTGCGCCGTTATAAATCGCAAATCAAACAGTCGATTTCCGAGGCCATTAATAAGCGCTCGGTGACCGATGTGGAGAGCGGTGAATCCGTCTCTATTCCGTCTGAAGATATCAACGAACCGATGTTTCATCAGGGTCGCGGCGGCTTGCGCAACCGCGTCCATCCCGGTAACGATCACTTTGTGCAGAACGACCGCATCGAGCGCCCTCAAGGGGGCGGTGGCGGCGGAGGGAGCGGACAAGGCCAGGCCAGCCAGGACGGTGAAGGCCAGGATGAGTTCGTTTTCCAGATTTCCAAAGATGAATACCTCGATTTGCTGTTTGAAGATCTGGCCCTGCCGAATCTGAAAAAGAATCAGCAGCGTCAGCTTAACGAGTACAAAACGCACCGCGCGGGGTTCACCTCGAACGGCGTACCGGCCAATATCAGCGTGGTTCGCTCATTACAGAACTCGCTGGCACGCCGCACCGCCATGACCGCGGGCAAGCGTCGCCAGCTGCGTGAGCTGGAAGAGAATCTTGAGACCGTCGCCAACAGCGAACCGGCACAGCTACTCGAAGAGGAGCAACTGCGTAAGGAGATTGCCGAGCTGCGCGCCAAGATCGAACGGGTGCCCTTTATTGACACCTTCGATTTACGTTACAAGAACTACGAGAAGCGCCCGGAGCCGTCCAGTCAGGCGGTGATGTTCTGTCTGATGGACGTGTCAGGATCGATGGATCAGTCCACCAAAGACATGGCCAAACGTTTTTACATCCTGCTGTATCTGTTTTTGAGCCGGACCTACAAAAACGTGGAAGTGGTCTATATTCGCCACCACACGCAGGCGAAAGAGGTGGATGAGCATGAGTTCTTCTACTCGCAGGAGACCGGCGGCACCATTGTCTCCAGCGCGCTGAAGTTGATGGATGAAGTGGTCAAAGATCGCTACGACCCGGCGCAGTGGAACATCTATGCCGCGCAGGCGTCGGATGGCGATAACTGGGCCGACGACTCCCCGCTGTGCCACGAGATCCTGGCGAAGAAAATCCTGCCGGTGGTGCGGTATTACAGCTACATCGAAATTACCCGCCGGGCGCATCAGACCCTGTGGCGCGAGTACGAGCACTTGCAGTCGATGTTCGAAAACTTTGCCATGCAGCACATCCGCGATCAGGATGATATCTACCCGGTCTTCCGCGAACTGTTCCACAAGCAAACCAGCGACTCGCACAGTTAGTTCCCCGTCGCCTCCCCCAACGCCAGCGCGCCCGCGCTGGCGTTTGTTCAAAAAACAGCCTATCCGCCAAAATGCCCGTTAAAACCTTAGCTATTTCGCGCCTTGAAATTCGATGACCTGTGGCAAATTTAGCGCATCAGAAAGTGCATGCCGGGTTTTGCCCCGGATGCCGCCGCGTAATGAGTGAGTGAGGGTAGAGTCCGCAATGCTCGAAATTTCAGACTTAAAAGTGTTTCTGAACGATCCTGAATTGAAGCAGGTTATTGATAACGTCTGGGATGCTGTCGGACAGGCCTACATTGACGCTCAGGCCGCGTTACCCGCTGAACTCGCCATGCCGCGCCGCGAGCTTTCGTTTCACGATCATGTGAAGCTGCTGGGGTATCTGTGCTGGCTGCTGGAAAATTCCAACGTCGCGGGCGACATCATTGAAATCGGCGTCTGGAAAGGCAAGTCCAGTACCTTTATGAATGAGATGTGCCAGCGGAAACGCAAAATCATCAGCGTCGACCCGATGGAATTAACCAACCAGGCGCTGGAGCTGGGCTTCTACCACGAGCGACTCTTCCCGGAAGTGAATCTCGTCCGTGGCTATTCAGAGCACAGTATTGAGCGCGTGCTGGCCTTTAAACCGCAAACCATTCTGCTGCACATCGATGGCGGTCACCTTGGGCGTCACGTGCTGGTGGATTTCCTGCTGTACTCGCAAACCGTGGTCAGCGGCGGCTTTATTGTGTTTGACGACTATGGCGATCATCGCTATTCACCGGAAGTTGGCCCGGCGGTCGATCTGCTGCGCGCCGGTGGCTACTTCAACGGTTACGACGTCATTGGCGTGGTGCCGGGATACGAAAACAGTTATTTGATTCAGAAAAAATAGACCCAATAAGATAAGTAAGCTGTGTGTTTGCCGCCCACCCGTGGCGGCTTTTTTTTATCGTCCCACGCTCCCTGCCTCTGTTACTGCCAGCCCGTTCGCTCAAGGATGAAAACCGACACCACCAGCACCGCAATAATGGTCAGAAAAGTACTGGTGATAACCAACGTCTCTATCAGCATGGGATCGTTCACGTTGTACCTGCCGTTTTTTTGCACGATACGCCATTATGAACGGCCTTACGTGACACCGTGATGACAGTTTGCCCTCACTTAAATGACACAACTCAGGCTGAAACGATTCCCCTGTACCTGGTCCCTTAATAGTCCGCTGTCTGTAAGAAAGCGCTATTTTCATCGAGTCGACACTCAAATTGTTACCGGTATCACGAAAATGCGTTTCCATAACGTCAATGCCAGATCTCGCAATTGTTAAGCCCCGCCTGTGAATTAACAATGGTTATCGACCTCCTCCTAAAATAACCTTACAGTCACAGGTGAATAAGATGCATCCACCGATCACCCGTAAAGAAAAAATAAGCTATGGCCTTGGCGATATGGCCAGCCACGTTGGGCTGGATAATGTCATCATCTTTCTCACGTTTTATTATACCGACGTGGTTGGATTACCGGCGGCGTTTGTCGGCACGATGTTTTTACTCGCCCGCACGGCGGATGCGATTATCGATCCGGCGATGGGTTATCTGGCAGACCGTACCCGCACGCGCTGGGGGAAATTCCGACCGTGGATGCTCTGGCTGGCCCTGCCCTTTGGTGCCAGCTGCCTGCTGACCTACGCGGTGCCGGAATCGCTAAATTTAAGCGGCAAAATGATCTTTGCCTCCGTCAGCTACACCTTCATGATGCTGATGTACACCGCGATTAACATTCCCTACTGTTCAATGGGCGCGGTGATCACACCCAATAATGAAGAACGTATTTCCCTGCAATCCTACCGTTTCTTTTTAGCCACCCTCGGCGGCGCAATGTCCACCTTCTTTATGATGCCGCTGGCGCAATATCTCGGCGGTGACGATAAATTATTGGGCTACCGCGCGGCGATGGCAATAATGGCGGTGGCGGCGGTGTTGATGTTCTGGGTCTGCTTTGCCAATACCCGCGAGCGAATTAACGCCCCGGCGACGCACAATAATTATCTGGCGGAACTGCGGGATTTACTGAAAAACGATCAGTGGCGCGTGGTGGCTGTGCTGGTATTAACCAATATTGGTTTCGGCGTTGTGCGTCTCGGCGCGATGATGTATTTCGTCACCTATTATCTGGGCAGCGCCAGCTATTTTATGTACATGCTGGGGGCGCATATTCTCGGTAAAGCGGCAGGCAGCGCGCTGGCAAAACGTCTGACGCGTAACGTCAGCAAAGTGCGCATGTTTGGCTACTGCGCCGTGCTGGCGGGCATTATCAGCATTGCGCTGTTCTTCGCACCAAAATCCATTTTCGTGCTGGTGCCGCTGACCTTTATCGTCTCCACCCTCTACCAGGCCACCACCACGCTGATGTGGGTGATGATGGCCGACGTCGCCGATTACGGCGAATGGCTACAGGGCAAACGCATGGACGGCGTAATTTTCTCTACCTTCCTCGCCGTGCTGAAACTGGGCATGGCCATCAGCGGCGCGATTGTCGGCTGGACGCTGGGCTTTAGCGGCTATGTCGCCAACGCGCCCGAACAAAATTCCACGGCGATGTACTGCATCGTGGCCCTGTTCACCGTCGTTCCCGGCGTGTTGTCGCTGTGCGCGTTCGGCATGCTGCGCTGGTACAAACTCGACGACAGCACCATGCACTCCATTCAACTCGCCAAACACCCGGCGGCATAAAAGGACCTTTACTCTATGAGCGAACTCATTTCACACCCTGACAGCATTGAGTGGCGTTTCGAGCGTCAAATCCTCCGCGTTGAGCCCTGGGGCGAAAACAGCCTGCGCGTGCGGGCGACCTGCGCGCCTGGGTTTACCGACGCGCTGCACGCCCTGCTGCCGGCTTCGCCCTGCAAAGCGACGATTACCGCGCAGAGCGAAACGCTGACGCTCCGCAACGGTGACATTACCGCCGTGCTCAATCTAAAAGGCCAGTTGGCCTTCTACAACGCGCGCGGCGAACTGCTCCTTGAAGAGATGTGGCGTCAGCGCTCCACCGTGGGCATTGGGGCCAGCGAGAAAAGCCAGGATAAATACGTCAGCGCGCTCAAGCTTGACGGTCGCGAATTCAAACCGCTGCCGGGAGGCAAATACCAGCTTACCGTGCGCTTCGAATCACGCAACGACGAGAGAATTTATGGCATGGGCCAGTACCAGCAGCCGTATCTGGATCTGAAGGGCTGCTCGCTGGAGCTGGCGCAGCGCAATTCGCAGGCCAGCGTGCCGTTTATGCAATCCAGCCTCGGCTATGGCCTGCTGTGGAACAACCCGGCCATTGGCGATGCCCACTTTGCCAAAAACCATACCGAATGGCAGGCGCGGGTGACTCAGGAGATGGATTACTGGATCACCGCAGGCGACAGCGTACAGCAGATCACCCGACACTATGCGCGGGCCACCGGTACGCCACCGCCCGCGCCCTCGTTTACCAGCGGCCTGTGGCAGTGCAAACTGCGCTATCGCACGCAGGAAGAAGTGCTGACGGTGGCGCGTGAGTATCGCCGCCGCCATTTGCCGCTTTCGGTCATGGTGATCGACTTCTTCCACTGGCCGAACCAGGGCACCTGGTGTTTTGATCCCGTTGACTGGCCCGATCCGCAAGCGATGGTCGCAGAGCTTAAATCGCTGGGGATCGAACTGATGGTCTCGGTGTGGCCGACGGTTGAAGCCCGCAGCCCGCTGTTTCCGGTCATGAAAGCGAAAGGGTATCTGGTCACCAGCGATCGCGGCGTACAGGTGAATCTCGATTTTATGGGCAACACCACCTTCTTCGACGCCACGCACCCGCAGGCGCGGGAGTTTGTCTGGGATACGGTGAAGAAAAATTACTACGACTTGGGCATTAAACTGTTCTGGCTGGATGAGGCCGAACCCGAATACCGCGCCTATGATTTCGACAACTACCGCTACCACGCCGGGCCGGTGCTCGAAGTCGGTAACCAGTACCCGCGCGATTTCGCACAGGGCTTTTACGATGGCCTTGCGGCCTGCGGCGAGCGCGAGATCATCAATCTGGTGCGCTGCTCATGGGCCGGTAGTCAGCGCTTCGGCGTGCTGGCATGGTCTGGCGACGTGCATTCGTCGTTCCACGCTTTCCGTAATCAGCTCGCGGCGGGCCTGAACATGGGCATGGCAGGGATCCCCTGGTGGACCACCGACATTGGCGGCTTCCAGGGCGGTAACGTCAACGATCCGGCGTTTCATGAGCTGTTGATCCGCTGGTTCCAGTGGGCTGTCTTCTGCCCGGTACTGCGTATGCACGGCTACCGGGAGCCGCAGATCCAGCCACCGGAGCGCTACCGCGACGGTATTCCCCAGTGCAACAGCGGCTCGCCCAATGAACTGTGGAGCTATGGCGAGGAGAACTACGCCATTATGCAGCGCTGGCTTGGCGTGCGGGAAAAACTGCGCCCCTACGTGGACGCGCTGTTCGACAATGCCCATCAGCACGGCGATCCGCTGATGCGCCCGCTGTTCTGGCATTACCCCGAGGAGCCGCAAAGCTGGCAGGTGGAAGATCAGTATCTGTTCGGTGAGGATCTGCTGGTGGCCCCGGTCATGCACGCAGGTCAGCGCGAGCGCGACGTCTGGCTGCCCGGCACGCACGGCTGGCTGACGCTGGATGGCGAGCGGTATCAGGGGCAGCAACGCATCCGCGTGGGTGCGGCGCTTGAGAGCATCCCGGTCTTTGTGCGGGAAGACAGTGCGCTGGTGGCGCTGCTGGTCACGCGCTAAGGCAAGTGCCCAGGTTCGCAGTTTTGTCCTAAAAAGGTCTGTTTATTCACAGGGATGTGGGTAAAGTAAGCAGGCTTATTATTGGCAAGGAACACCTGGGATGTTTGATACGACCTTAATCATTTTGCTGGCGCTGGCGGCGCTCGGCTTCGTCAGCCATAACACTACCGTCGCGGTCTCGATTCTCGTGCTGATCATCGTGCGCGTGACCCCGCTGAACACCTTTTTCCCGTGGATAGAAAAGCAAGGGCTGACTATCGGCATCATCATCCTGACGATTGGGGTAATGGCTCCGATTGCCAGCGGTACCCTGCCGCCGTCGACGCTGCTGCACTCTTTCGTTAACTGGAAGTCGCTGGTGGCGATTGCGGTGGGCGTGTTTGTGTCGTGGCTGGGCGGGCGTGGCGTCACCCTGATGAGCTCGCAACCCTCCCTGGTTGCGGGTTTACTGGTGGGCACCGTGCTGGGCGTGGCCCTGTTTCGTGGCGTACCGGTCGGGCCGTTGATTGCCGCCGGGCTGGTGTCGCTGCTAATTGGCCGGCAGTGACGTCCTGCGCCGCCAGCGGTTG
The DNA here is from genome assembly GCA_963521185.1 of uncultured Enterobacter sp. Classification (GTDB taxonomy): domain Bacteria; phylum Pseudomonadota; class Gammaproteobacteria; order Enterobacterales; family Enterobacteriaceae; genus Enterobacter_D. The sequence goes on from CAUQTV010000002.1 coordinate 240,785, forward strand.
ACCGACTGCTCAAGCAGGCTGCACAGCACGTAATACACCAGGCCTGTGAAGATAAACAGCGCGGCGGGGTAAACCTGCACGCGGCTGTTAACCTGCCCGGCCACGGTGGTTAGCTCTGGCACGTTGACGATAAACGCCAGCGAGGTGTCCTTCAGCAACGCAATCAGCAGCCCGACAAACGACGGCAGCGCATTGCGCAACGCCTGCGGAAGCAGCACCCAGCGTAGCAGTTGCAGCGAGCTAAACCCGCCCGCGAGCGCCGCTTCATACTGGCCTTTCGGTAGCGCGCCCAGCGCCGCAAGCGTTGAGTACATGACCGAGGCCGAGGTAAACCACGCCAGCGCCAGCGTCACCGTCAGCGCCCCTGGCAGATCTGCGCCGGTGATCGCGGGCAGCAGGAACCACAGCCAGAAGATGACAAAGATCAGCGGTATGCCGCGAATCAACTCCGCCCAGGCGAACAGCACCTTGCGCGGCCAGCCGGTAAAGCGCCAGGCTGCGCACGCCAGCGCAATGCCCGCCGGAAACGCCAGCAGCGCCGCCCCAAGGGTCATTAACACCGACAGCAGCACGCCGCCTGGCTCCCCCTGCGCCGCCCGTCCCCACAGCAAATAGTCCAGGTTGTCGGTGATGACCGTAATATTAGCGATCATGTTGCTCCTCCATGCGCGCCATCACTTTCGTTCGCCGCGCACTGCGTCGCCAGCCTGGCAAATTGAACAGCAGACTCATCACCAGCCCTAGCAGCAGATACAGGACGCTGCCCACGGCAAACGCCTCCAGCGCATGCGCGTTGTAGCTCTCAATCTGACGGGTCTGGTAGGTCAGCTCGGCAAAGCCAATCCCGGTCGCCAGCGACGAGAGCTTCATCAGGTTCAGATACTGCCCCACCACCGGCTGCCAGGCGTTGCGCAATCCCTGCGGCAGCAAGACCCAACGAAACAGCGCCAGTTCGCTAAACCCCTGCGAGGTGGCGGCTTCAACCTGGCCTTTCGGCACCGCTAACAAACCGGCCTGGATCTCTTCCACCAGGAACGCGGCGGTAAACAGGCCCAGCGCCCAGGCGGAGCTGAGAAACTCAGGCGTGAACCACCACACGTCGCCTGGCAAAATGCTGAAGGCGTGATCGTCATTGACGTACTGGCGAAACGCCAGCGGCAGCAGGTTCCATGCGGCAAAATACCAGAACAGCAGTTGCACCAGCAGCGGCGTGTTGCGAAACAGCGATACCCACACCGCCACCACGCCTCTGCCCACGCGCCCGCCCGCCAGGCGCAACGCCAGCAGCAGCACGGTGAGCAGCGTTGCCAGAACACAGCCCGCCAGAGTGACCCAAATCGTGGTGAGGAACCCGGAAAGTATCCACTGCGCAGGCTGCCCGGTAAGCACACCGGCCCAGTCGAGATGGAGAGTCATCATCCTTCCTTGCTGTCAGCGTGCAGCGGGTTGAGCACTTTTTGCAGGAAGCGCTGCGCGCGCGGGTGCTGCGGCGCGGTGAAGAACTGCGCCGGGGCCGCCTGCTCCAGGATCTGCCCGCCGTCGATAAAGATCACCCGGTCGGCGATTTCACGGGCAAACTGCATTTCGTGCGTCACCACAATCAGCGTCATGCCGCTGTGCGCCAGCGATTTCATCACCTGAAGCACTTCGCCGATCATTTCCGGATCGAGCGCCGAGGTTGGCTCATCAAACAGAATGATGTGCGGTTTCGCCGCCAGCGTGCGGGCAATGGCGACGCGCTGCTGCTGACCGCCGGAAAGCTGCGCCGGGAAGTGATGGGCTTTATCTCGCAGACCAACGCGCTCAAGCAGCGCCCAGGCCGTTTGCTCAGCGTCAACCCGCGACTGACCGTGCACTTTCGTCAGCGCCAGCGTGATGTTGTCCAGCGCGCTCAAATGGGCATAGAGGTTGAACTGCTGGAAGACAAAACCGACGTGACGGCGCAGTTCGCGCAGCGCCGCGCCTTTAAGCTGGCGGGTGGGTTTACCGTCGATAAGAATCTCACCGCTGCTTAAGGTTTCCAGCTGGTTGATTAAGCGAATCAGCGTGGATTTTCCCGAACCTGAGGGTCCGCACACGGCCACGACTTCCCCGGCGCGCACCTGTAAATCCACCGCGTTCAAGACCTGATGGTCGCCGTAGTTTTTGCTGACCTGGCGAAATTCTACCGTGCCCTTTTGCACGGAAAATGCCTCCGGGGCCGAAGCCACGGAGGCGGAGAAGAGACCTGCAAACATATTACTTCGCTTCTATTTTAAAGCTGCGCGGCTGCGGGGTTTTGGTTTGCGGACCAAACCAGGTGTCGTAGATTTTGGCGGCGTCGCCGTTGCTTTCAAGCTTAACCAGCTCGGCATTCACCGCGTTGAGCAGCGCCGTTTCGCCTTTGGTCACGCCCACGCCAATCTCTTCTTTTGACAGCAGGTCCGGCAAGATTCTGAACTTCGCTTTGTCCGGCGCTTCCGCTAACAGGCCCGCCAGAATGGTGCTGTCCTGGGTGATCGCCTGCACGTTACCGTTACGCAGCGCGGTCAGTGCCAGTGGAATATCGTCATAGGCCAGCACGCGGGACTGCGGGAAGCGCTGATGCAACGTCTGCTCGCCGGTGGTGCCTTTCACCGCGCCGATGCGCGCTTTGCTGTAATCATCCAGTTTGTCTTTACCCTCTGCCGGCACGAGGAACTGCTGGCCGGTAACGAAATACGGCGTCGAGAAATCAATGACCTGTGCACGTTCCGGGGTGATGGTGATGTCGGCAACAATCAGATCCACTTTACCGGATTGCAGCAGCGGAATGCGGTTTGCCGGGTTGGTCGCCACCAGCTCCAGCTTCACGCCGAGGCTTTTCGCCAGCGCCCTGGCGAAGTCGACGTCGTAGCCCACGATATCGTGCGTTTTCGGATCGATTGCGCCGAACGGCGGGTTGGCGTCAAAGGTTGCGACTTTAACCACGCCAGCGGCTTTGATATCGGCCAGTTTATCGGCATGCGCCGCAAAAGAGAGTGTTGAAAGAAGTGCCAGCGCTGTCAGCGCCCCTGCTGTTTTAGTCTGTTTAAACGTTGCCATGCTTAACCCTGTTATCCGTTGTTTTTAGAATTCAGGGCTAAATTCACATAACCGCTTACATCCGACAAATATCAAAAAGTGCATTATATATCGAGAAAAGTTATGAAAACGCACACGGCCAAATCTTTCACTTATTTGCCGTTCAATGGCAGCATAAACGCGAGAACAGACCGTTTAAGCCGCGGAATAATAAGCACAATATAATCAGGGATTTCGTCGTTCAGGCAAAACCGTTAAGGTATGCGCACACTTTTTTGTTGAGAACACAATGACCACTGCAACTCCATCCCGTACTCGTCACGGCATGCTGCTGATTGCCGGTATCCTGATGATTGCCACCACGCTGCGCGTGACTTTTACCGGTGCGGCACCGCTGTTGGATGCGATCCGCGCCGACTACGACTTAACCACCGCGCAAACCGGCCTGCTCACCACGCTGCCGCTGTTGGCCTTCGCGCTGATTTCACCGCTGGCGGCAGGGTGCGCCCGCCGCCTGGGCATGGAACGCAGTCTGGTGCTCGCGCTGATGCTTATCTGCGCGGGCATTGCTCTGCGTTCCCTGCCCTTCGCGCCACTACTGTTTGCGGGCACCGCGGTTATCGGCTGCGGCATTGCGCTGGGCAACGTGCTGCTGCCCGGACTTATCAAGCGTGATTTCGCCGGGCAGGTGGCAAAACTCACCGGGGCCTATTCACTGACGATGGGCGCGGCGGCCGCGCTCGGTTCGGCGCTGGTCGTGCCGCTGGCACTGCACGGTTTCGGCTGGCGCGGTGCACTGCTGGCGCTGATGGCATTCCCGCTGATTGCCCTGCTGCTGTGGCTGCCGCAGGTGCGCAGGCATGCACCGGCCGCGCTCACGCGTGCTGGCAGTCTGCACGATCGCGGCATCTGGCGCTCGACGCTGGCCTGGCAGGTCACCCTGTTTCTGGGGATTAACTCGCTGATTTATTATGTGATTATTGGCTGGCTGCCAGCGATGTTACTCAGCCACGGCTACAGCGACGCGCAGGCGGGTTCGCTGCACGGTCTGCTGCAACTGGCCACGGCGGCACCGGGGATCGTCATTCCGCTGATCCTGCACCGCCTGCGCGAGCAGCGCAGTATTGCCGCCATCGTCGCGCTGTTTTGCGCGGTCAGCGCGGCGGGACTGTGGTTCTTCCCCTCGCAGGCCGTGCTGTGGACGATAATGTTCGGCTTTGGTTCGGGGGCGACCATGATCCTCGGCCTGACCTTTATCGGGCTGCGCGCCAGCTCGGCGCATCAGGCCGCGGCGCTGTCCGGCATGGCGCAGTCGGTGGGCTATCTGCTGGCAGCCTGCGGACCGCCGCTGATGGGGAAAATTCACGACACCAGCGGCGACTGGCATATCCCGCTGCTGGCCTGTGCGCTGTTGTCGGTGGTGATGGCGGTGTTCGGGGCGTATGCCGGGCGCGATCGTGAGATCAACGCCCGTTAAAGAAGATTAATTGCTGGCCGCGCGCAGCATGGCGTGGACCAGCGGCACCGGGCGTCCGGCCAGGGCCGCACGCTCGTGCTGGAACAGGGTGGCGACAAAGAACGGGTGCGTCGGCAGCTCAACGGCGCGGATCTCACCCTCTTCATCCCAGCCGGTCACGCGCAGATCGCCGGACTCCAGCACGTCAGCGAATTCCGGCGACACGCCATAGCTGCAACGGTATCCCTCTTCAATGCTGTCACGGCCATAGGCTTTGGCGATCAGCGTGTTCGGACGCAGTTCAATCACCCCGGACTGCTCGACCAGCGAACACGCCAGCGGCGTGATCACCATGCGACCTTCGCCGTCGGTTTCAGCGTGAGCGGCATCTTCCCAGCCCATTACGTTGCGGGCATATTCAATCATCGCATGCTGAAAGCCGCCGCAGGTGCCGAGGAACGGAATACTGTTTTCGCGAGCAAAGCGGATAGCGATAAAGGCCCCTTCGGGGTTTTGATAGGGGCTGGCGGGCACCACCCAAATCGCATCATAACCGACGAGATCTTCTGCGCTGGCGATATCGGCGGTGGCAATCCAGTCATAGTCAGCAGTGATGTTTTGTACGGAGGCGGCATCGTCGATGGCCAGCGGGATCGCCTGGTGTGCCGTGACGTCGTGGTTGTAGTCACCGACGAGGGCAATACGCAGGGTTTCTTTGGGCGGAATGTGGTCCATGCAGGCATCCTTATGTTGAACAGGTTTGGGATAACATAAGGAATCTCAGACTAATGATCTTTTGCCGAAATCACAACACCTTAAATTCGGTGGGCGGCAATTACAGCTTTCGCTGCAAGGTTGTATTACCCTAAGCGCAACGCGTCGTCCACAGGGCAAAAAAGATGAAAACGAAGATTCTGGTGAGCGCCTGTCTGATGGGGTTTAAGGTGCGCTATAACGGCAGCGAAAAAAGCGCCCTGCACGACACGCTCACGCGCTGGCAGCAGGAAGCACGACTGGTGATCCAGTGTCCGGAACTCGCCGCCGGACTGCCGGTGCCGCGCTTACCGGCAGAGATTGTCGGCGGCAACGGTCAACACGTGATGCAAAACAGCGCCCGCATACTGGAAAGTGACGGCAACGATGTGACCGCCCATTACCAGCTGGCGGCCTGGCTGGCGCTACAGGCGGCGCAAAAAGAGGGATGCGCTGCCGCGTTGCTGACGGACGGCAGCCCCACCTGCGGGAGTCAACGCATTTACGACGGCAGCTTTCGCGGTCAACAGCGCGCAGGCATGGGGGTTGCGGCCGCGCTGCTCGAAGAGCACGGCATCAAGGTCTTTTCCGACAGGCAAATCCCCGCGCTGATCGCCTGGGTGACGGCGCGGGAAAAGAACACTCAATAGACGAGACGGGCGTCGGCTTCCTGCGGCAGGCTGTCCGGCTGTAGCGGCATTAAATGTTCGGCGCGTATAAAGGCGAACCCTGGCTGACCGTCAAAGGCATACACATCGCCGGTAACCAGCCACAGTGCACGCGGTGCGCGGAGCGGCATCAGCGTGATCACGCCAGTCACCGGATTCAAAAAGCGCTCGCCGGGCTGGCACAGGCCAAATAACTCAACCGATTTACCCATGTTACGGCGACCGGCGGGGGTTTGGGCGCCAATGACCAGTGCCTGGCTGCCCGGTTTTAACGAAAACATAGTGCTCGTCTGACCTTGCTTAAGATTAAGATAATTCCTAAGCGAAGTTTACCCTGGCCACTGCGTCATTGTCACGCACCGGGTGCCGGATGATCGCGACGAAAAAGCGCCCACTCATCGAGCGTTTCGCCACCCGGCAAACGGCATTTTGTACTGATACCCTGCGGCGTTTGCACAGGCACGCGTTCACCGCGCTTTTGCAGGCAGTAGACGGCCGCCGGGTTAGCGCGGCCAATTTCCGGAAAGGCGGGCGCTTCTGGCGGGCTGGAACAGGCCACCAGCGGCAGGCTCAGTGCGAGCAGGAACAGGCGCATGATTCTCTCCCTTTTTGAATGTCATCAAGCGCTTAATCCTAACCGCTGAGGAAAAATATCTCCACGTTTTCTCCATTTTTACTGCACTTTTCAGGGCTATAGTCCCCCTGTTCTCTTCATGACCAGAGGACATCATTCCGTAATCAATGCAGTACTTGCCCCGCCTCATCAACGGGGCTTTTTTTATGTCTGCGATCAATCCGCCCGCCGTTTTTACCCGTTGAATGCAACACGATATATGAAATTTTTATCATTCATGTTTTACTACAGGGGCGTTTAAAATTTCAGCATATGTGCCGGACGCTCACGTGACCTGCACCGGAGTTCGTTTTAGTAATGTCAGATATTATTCTTGCTCGCGTCTCAGAAACACTGTCTACAGATCAAACCGTTGAAAGCCTGGTGCGTCAGCTGCTGGAAATGCTGGAGCTGGTGACCGAAATGGAATCGACGTACCTGACCAAAATCGATGTCGATGCCCGCCTGCAACACATCCTTTACGCCCGCAACAGTAAACAGATGAACATCCCGGAAGGTCTCTCCGTGCCATGGGGTGAAACGCTGTGCAAACGCGCGATGGACGACAGCTGCTTCTTTAGCAACGATGTCGATAACCACTGGAGCGACTGCGACGCGGCGAAAGCGCTGGGCATCAAAACCTATTTGAGTACACCTATTCACCTGGCTGATGGTTCCTTATACGGCACCCTGTGTGCCGCCAGCAGCGATAGCCATACGCTCAGTTTGCGCGCAAATCAGGTGCTCCAACTGTTTGGCGGACTGATTGCGCAGGCGATTCAAAAAGAGTCGCTGGTGACGCAGTTACGTGAAGCCAACGCGGCGTTGATCGCCCACTCCTACACCGATGCGCTCACCGGTTTGCCCAATCGCCGGGCCATTTTCGACAACCTCACAACGCTGTTCTCGCTGGCACGCCATCTGGATCTGTCCGTCATTATTGCGTTTATCGATCTCGATAATTTCAAGATGATTAACGATAACTACGGCCATGAAGCGGGCGACGCCTTTCTCATCCAGGTGGGGCAGCGCATTGTGCGGGAGTGCGACGGTAACGATATCGCGGGCAGACTGGGCGGTGATGAATTTATGGTGGCCTGTCCGGGTAGCCCGCGCGGTCAAGAAGAGAACAACCGCCTGGCCGCGCTTAAAGCGCGCATTAACGCCAGTATCCAGGGCGACTATGCCCTGGGCGAAACGCGTCTTTATTATCCCGGTGCAAGTATCGGCGTGATTGAGGTCGATCCGGCTGGCACCGATCCTGACGGCGCGCTGCGCCTGGCCGATGTCGCGATGTATCAGGATAAAAAAAGTAAACAAAAAACGCCGTTTATCCCGCTGGATTAATCTGCTGGGGTTGTGGCATGGTATGTGCCGCCGTTGATATTATTCATTTTTGGGCTGCGATGCCCGCTCTGGAGTCAGACGTGAGAAAAACAACCATTATTATGCTTATTATCGCCATTGTGGCTGTGGCAGGCACACAACTGGGCTGGTGGTAATAGCGCACGCAATTTCCCTTAAGTCACCTGCTCACCTGCACTGATATTCGTGCGGGTGAGTGACTGTATTGATGAAGTCTGATTTACCCCTACAAATCCTGTCTGATTATCTGTCATACGCATTCCATCGGCTATGCTTAAAGACGCAACAAGGCGTGGCTGCGCTGTTAATTTAATGTTACAAATAAACCAATATTAGTCATTCTGTATCGAGAGACTCAGACAGCGATCTGAGCAGGAGCTCGTTATGTTCACCGGACTTAATAAAAACGAAACTAAAAGGCTGGCGGCACTCGCGTTGCTTCGAAAGCAGGATAATGCGCGCGATAAGGCGCTGGGCGAGTTCGCCTGTCTGGCGAGTGAGGTTATGGGCGTCCGGGGGTGCTTTGTCACCATTTTCGATGACCAGTTTCAATATATTAAATATGTTAAAAACATCCCGCTCGCCTGCGATAAAATACCGATTAGCGAGTCGATGTGTCAGCACTCTGTGGAGAGCTGCAATCCCATCATCTGTTCTGATACCCGGCAGGACCCACGATTTTCAACCCATGAACTGTCGCGGGATGGCACCGTTCTCTTCTATGCCGCCGCACCGTTACAGACCAAAGAAGGCTTTGTGCTGGGCACCCTGTGCGTCAGCCATCCGGCTCCGCTGGCCCCGACGCAGCAGCAGATTGAGAGCTTCTTACGCATCGCCTCACTTGCCAGCACCTATCTTGAAGCCTGGTATTCGCTGGGCCGCATTGATGCGCTCACCGGTTTGCCCAATCGACAGTATCTGCTCAAAGAGATGGAACGCCTGGCGCACGATAAAGAACACCGCGCCTGTGCGCTTATTCTCTTTGACTGCATCGATATGCCGAAAGCCTATGAGCTGTCGCGCTATCTGGGGCTGACGGCGGTGGAAAAAATGCTGCGGGGTTTTGGCCCGCTCTTACGGCTGCGTTTAAAACTGCCCGCGCAAACGCATTTATACGCCTTTGCGCCGGGCCGCTATGCGGTACTGGTCGACAATGAGTATGCGAAGATATTAACCCGCCGCGCGGAAACATTACCGGATATTGAAGCGCAAATTCGTGGCGACATTGATATTCAACTGAAAATATTCACCGGCTACGTTAAATTTACTCCGCGTGATGATGATCCCCAGGAAATATTGCGCCAGGGGATTAGTGCGCTGCACGAGGCTATCCGCCAGCAGATCCCGGTGCTGCAATTTAATACTGAACTGGATCAGAAACGAAATAACGATTTTCGCCTGCTGCACGATTTAAGCGAGGCGATCAAAGCGAAAGACCAGCTCTACCTGATGTACCAGCCTAAAATCTCGCTGCACACCGGGCACACCGAGGGCTGCGAAGCCCTTCTGCGCTGGCAGCATCCGGTGCTGGGCAACGTCTCTCCGGCCACTATTGTGGCACTGGCGGAAAAAACCAGCCTGATGAATGACATCACCCGCTGGGTTATCCGATCCGTCATCACCCAATTGCAACTCTGGCGTCGCGCCGGGATCACCCTCCCCGTCTCCATCAACGTAACGGTGAGTGACTTCTCGCGCCAGGGATTTGCCGACGAACTGGAACAGCAAATGCGCAGCGCGGGGCTGGTGCCCGCCGATATTCGTATTGAGTGTCTGGAAACGGAAAAAGTGCTGGAGAGCGATACAGCGCTTCATGAACTGGACAGATTAAAAGCCAAAGGCTTCAAAATCCTGCTCGATGACTTTGGCGCAGGTTACAGTAATATCAGCTACTTACGCCGTATTCCTATTGATATCATCAAGCTGGATCGCTCGTTGATCAGCCAGGTCACCTCCGATCCCGGCAGCCGTATTATTGCCCGTAACGTCATCATGATGCTGAAAGATCTGCAATATCTGGTGCTGGCGGAAGGGGTGGAAGATAAAGAGACGGCGATGATGCTCAAAGAGTACGGATGTGATGAAGCGCAGGGGTACTTCTTCTCGCGCCCTATCCCGCCCGAGGAGATCCCGGGCTGGCTGTCACGCGACAGCCCGGTTGACATAAAATCCCTGCGGTTACATCACGATTCGTTTTAAGCCCGCTGTGCGATGAGGCAGAATTAAGCGCTTTCTGCCTCTTTTCTACGCTGTCACAAATTTGTCATAAAATTAATTACTTAACTCATATCAAGGCGTTAAGTGAAATTTCTGTTTTTGCTGCTTGTCGCTGATTAAAGTCCCTTATGACCCCGGTCGATACCTCAGACGCGCGTGATCCTGATCACTTACTTTTGACCATGGGAACTCATCACAGATATGAAACTCAACCACCTCACCATCGGGCAGCGGCTCGGTTTACTGGCGGCGATTCTTCTGCTGGCAACGCTGTTTATCGGCATCAGAGGTTTACTGATTAACGCCAACGGGTTTGCGCAAAATCAGCACATCATGGCGACGGAAAAGACGGTCGCACAAAGCATTGATACCGCAAGGAACGCGCAGGTTCAGTTTAAAATTCAGGTGCAGGAGTGGAAGAACACGCTGTTGCGCGGCGGTCAGGGCCAGCAACAATTCGACAAATACAAAAACGCCTTTGTGGCGCAGAGTCAGAAAACCCAGGCGCTGTTAACCCAGCTTGGCACGCTGCTGCCGCAGATTGGCCTCGACACGGCGCTGCTGGAGAAGACCCGCAGCCTGCATGCCGGGCTGGAACAGCACTACCTTTCAGCGCTGGCGCAGTATGACATCACGGATCCCACCAGCCCGCAGCGCGTCGATAAACTCGTCACGGGCATTGACCGCGAACCCACGCACATGATCGATGAGATGGTCGCCACCACGCTCAAACAGGCGGACATTATTCGCCGGCACACGCACGATAGCAGTCTGCACCTCTATCAGCAGACCCGTATGATGCTGTTGCTGGCGATGGCGCTAACGCTGATTGCCGGGCTGATGATCACCTGGTGGCTGGTGCGCAGCATTACGCGTCCGCTGGCGCAGGCCGTCTCCGTCGCACGCTTTGTGGCGGCAGGCGATCTGCAAACACGTTTTAATGTGCAGGGGCGCGATGAAACGGCGGTGCTGATGCGCGCATTGCAGGAGATGAACGGCAACCTGACGCGCATCGTCAACGGCGTGCGGACCAGCACCGAAACCATTGCCACCGCCTCGCGCCAGATTGCCACCGGGAGTCTGGAGCTTTCTGCACGCAACGAAGCGCAGGCCAGCGCACTGGAAGAAACCGTTGCCTCCATGGAAGAGCTAACGTCAGTGGTCAAAAACAACACTGAAAACTCGCGTATCGCCAGCAACATCACCCGTGAAGCCTGCCAGGTCGCCAGCCAGGGCGGCAACGTCGTTGAAAAGGTGGTCAATACCATGAGCGAGATTAACCAGCTGGCGAGTGAAATTAACAACATCATTGGCGTGATCGACAGCATTGCCTTCCAGACCAACATTCTGGCGCTCAACGCCGCTGTTGAGGCCGCCCGTGCCGGGACCGAAGGCCGTGGCTTTGCGGTCGTCGCCAGCGAAGTCCGTGCCCTTGCCCAGCGATCCGCAACGGCCGCAAAAGAGATCGGCGAACTGATTGCCCGCTCTGTGGCGCGTATCAGCGAAGGCAATACGCTGGTAAATAACGCCGGTAGCGCCATGCAGGAGATCGTGCAAAGCGTTGAACGCGTGAGCCAACTGGTCGAAACCATTTCCATCGCCAGCAACGAGCAGAGCGTGGGCATCGATCAGGTGCACATCGCGATGACGCAGATGGACACGGCAACGCAGCAAAACGCCACGCTCTCGCAGGAATCATCCGCCGCCGCGCATTCGATGCAGGATCAGGCGCATCAACTGCTGGAGATGGTGCAGGTATTTAAACTCAACGCTAAGACCGCTTAAATCATACCCCTTCGTAAAACAGTCTCTTGATCGCATCCCCGATCAAGAGATGTCATCTTCCCTTTTATTCTGAAATTTGAATCCAGCGGCGCAACAAAACTGCTGCCACGTTCAGCGCCGCATGACCACAATTATGGCTGGCTTTGTTTATTTAAAAGAAAATTTATTAAGTAAACACCCCCGCGCAGTTTACTATTCGGTCTGACTTAACATCGCTACCATTATTTAAATGACCGCCTCTGGATATCCGACATGAATGTTAATAACAATACAAATTACATATATCAGCCTCATCAATGCTTAACGAATAAATTAACAGACCAGACTCCCCCTGCCCTCAAAATTGCCAGTGCGCGGCATAGTAATCAACATTTTGACACCTCAACGTTTCCCGCTAAAGCAGGTAAACAGAGTGATGTGCAACGCCATAAGCATCGGCATCTCGTCAAACCGGGACGTAATAAAATCAAGGCGCAAACGCCACCCAAAACAGCGATCCAAACACAACGTGCGCAGTTACTTGAGTACAGAGACCTGTTAGCAAGAAATTTAGAAGCGTTAAAAACGCAAACCGCCCACATTTCCTCCAAAGACGTCAAGGAAGAAACAGTCACTGTTTTACAGGTAGGTTTATTGGCGGCGTCAATGCACGAGCAATCCTTTGGCGCATTATATAATTCTGTTCTTAAAGAAGAGCATGACATGCAGTTTGGGGTACTTGCCTCAAAGCGTCCTGACGATCATTGTTTCGCACATCCCTCCGCTACCGAATACGCTGTGGCACAAAAAAATGCCTGCGAGAAGAAACTGGCCATTATCGATTTTTGTCTGAAAGTATTGCGACTCAATGAACAGGCTGAGTGGATCCCGCCATCCGGCGTTGAATACCATCTTCCTACAGCTCTCGCCACGCCTGTAAATGCAGATAAACTGTTGAATCAATGCCTCAACGAAATGAACAAAATCCCGCCGTTTAAAAGTGCCAATGGCATCTCTGAACCCAGCGGATTGTATCATGAGAGACAGTATTCACGGTCAGGATCCTGTGCGCTTCACGCCAATAATCATTACCTCGCCTCCTGGTGTCAAAGGGAGAATAAAACCTTCTTACCGCTTACGACGCGTCGCTTTGCCTTGATATTAGAGGGATTGATCAATCGAAGAAACACCGCGTTGAACGAACTGGTGGTGATGAATTTACAGTCGGGCCAGGAAATGTATCATGCGATCTATAATGCGAAAAACGCACTGACGCAACAAGAAGAAGTATTAGGTAATCATTACAGTGAACAATTAACACTGGGCACCGAGGAGTGGCTCGGTCACATCGTTGATCACGTAAATACAGGAGGTATCGTTGGTAAGCATATCACTGACATTGTGAATGAACTCTATGGTCTGACAGTCCAGCAACGCTTCGATACAAAACACAATGTCGCGCATTGGTTTAAATACCAGAGCAAACTCCTCATGCTTGAGAAAAATAAATCAAGCCTGGGCTGCGGCTTTCTTGAAGCTGAGAAATCGGGACACGCCATCGCCTTCAATAAAGTGAAAGGCACCTGGTATCTCCAGGACTCCCATTTGCCCCAACCGGTGCCCTGTAGCCCATCGAAGCTTATCGACTATATAATGGGATACTACCCGGCTAAAGAAGAGCCGAGTAATGACATGTTACTTAAAGAATATTGCAGAAGACAAAACTTAAATCGTGACACGGAATTTTTCTTTTTTCATTATGAATAAAGCATGTATTAAATAGTTATCCCTATTACTCATTATTCGCACTGGCTGATGGACTACCTGGCCACCGATGCCTCATACGGACAATAAAAAATGAATATAGCTCACGGCAACAATAACATTTCCCCTCAATTTAATCAGGCATGGGCCGCTCACAACCATCCTGCAACAAAAGAAACGCGTTCGTTGCTTGCCTCGAACCTAACGCAGACCAGGCAATCCAGCCAGCGACTGGAAGCACCTGAACTGCCTTCAACGACGCAAATAATGAAACAAAGACAGCAACTGCTCAACTTAAGAGAAAACGTTGCAGCGGCGCTGTGTGAACAAAAATCCCGTTTTCATACACCGCCGCAATTACTCGCTAATGATTATGGCGTTGATTTTTTACAAATGCAGGCACTCGCAAAAGATCTCAGGGCCATGCAAGCCTCGCCCGACGCCGCCAGTCAATTGTATTTCGCCATTCTTGCAGAGGAGTTTGAAATGCAGGAGGAGATTTTTAACAAATGCTACCTGTTACAGGGAACACCGCGGTTTTCCTCCGATCAACATGCCATGGCGAAACTACAGGCTGCAGAGAAAAAACTTGCCGTTATCGATTTTTGTCTTATGGTGTTAAGTCTGCATGAACAAGCCGAATGGATGCCTCCTAGTGGCAATGTTATTAAGGTACCCAATCATTTAAAAAAACCGGTTTCTGCCGACAACCTGCTCGCAAGCAGTCTGGCAAAGATGGAAAAAATTCCTGTATTCAGCAGTAAAAATGGCATTGACCCGGACAGCGGACTCTACCATGAGGAGCAGTATCCTCTTTCCGGAACCTGCGTTCTGCATTCGAATAATCACTATTTAGCGTCCTGGGCGCAGAGAGAAAATAAAACGTTTCTTCCTATTACTCCGCGCCGACTGACACTGTTAGTCAATGGCCTGGCATGCAGAAGAGAAACCACGCGTCGTGAATTAACGCTAATGAATATCCAAAAAGGCAGCGGTGCAACATGGGCAAAGTTTAAAGCATCGAGATCAATACTCGGACGCGAAACAAATTTAACCAGCAAATGGTCAGCACCGTTAACCATTAAAATGCAAACGCGATTTGGCCAACGATACGATACTGCATGGACCGGTTCTTTGCTGTCTAATAAAACAACAACACTCATCAATGAACTTTACGGGCTGACCAGTGGCGGACAACCGATTGCCGGGAGTGCGAGCATCTGGGCAAAACACCCTGAGATTATAACTATGCTTGAGCAGGAGCAGGAGCGTCTGGTTTGTACCTTTTCACAGGAAATAAGAAGTGCGGGCCACGCCATTGAATTTAACAAAAAAAATGGTATTTGGTACCTGCATGACTCTCACGCCAGAAAACCGGTACCCTGCTCGCCAAGTCATTTCGTGAAATACCTGGCGAGAGAGGGCAACAGGGAATTAAATATTAACGTGCATGGTCGCACCGTTGATTATCGCCAACACCATAAATTTATCATGGATGTAGATTTAACATTTGAGCATTTCGAGCCGCTAAATAAGTAAGACTACACTCAGAAATGACGCTCAATTTTACTGTCATCACGCAGTAAAATTGAGCCGTTGTCTCAGCGCTTGCTCAACGCCAGTTTCGCCGCGAACAGGATAAACAGCGTGCCGGTGCAGCGATCCATCCAGCGGGAAACCGCCTCACGCTTTAGCACGTTTGCCAGTGGGCGCGTCGCCAGGATCATGGTCGTTGACCAGCTCATACCCAGCACCACATGAATGGCCACCAGCCCGAATGTCCATGCGATGGGCGAATGACCCTGTGGAATAAACTGCGGCAGGAATGAGACGTAAAAGACACCTATTTTCGGATTCAGCAGATTACCCAGCATCCCCTTCACGAACCAGTTGGTTTTTACCGTTTCCCCGCTGTCTACCGCGCTCAGGCGGCCGCCGGGGCGCAACAGCATGTTGACGCCAAGCCAGCACAGGTAAGCGGCACCACAATATTTTAAAATTGAATAGGCCAGCTCAGACACGGCTATCAGCGCCCCCAGCCCAAAGGCCACCATCGCCCCCCAGATAAAACAACCGGCGTTGATCCCCATAGCGGCTTTGAAGGCCTGCGAACGACCTTCAACCGATGCGGTGCGCAAAATCAGCGCGGTATCCAGCCCAGGCGTTAACGTCAGCAGCGTGGCGGCAAGGGTAAAAGCCAAAAGGGAATCGAAAAGGGTCACGACAGATCTCCATGATTGAATGTTTAGACGACTTCAGCGATGCTTTAAAAACCATGAACTTCAGGCATCCCCTTTAGCATGCCATAAACAGCCCCGCTCGCCATCCCTTAGGTGACTGTGCGAAGCGCGGTGAGAACGCCCCATGTTGACTTTCAGAAAGATGTATGTAAGTGAATTCGCCCAGTACCTGGACTATTTTATTCCGGACTATGCCGCTGAAATTAAAGCGAATTATCGCCTCTCCGAGGATCTGGCATTACAGCAGGCCAGAACAGAGATCGCCAGCAGCCTTCCTGACGGCGTTAACACGCAAGGGCATGTGTTGTTGTGCATTCAGAGTGAGCGGGACGGTGAGCTAACGACGGTAGGCTACCTGTGGTACAAACCCGCGCCGCTCTTGAAATCAGCCTGGATCAATGACTTCGTCATCTTTCCCCGCTTCCAAAATCGCGGTTATGGTCGTAAAGCACTGGCGCTACTGGAGAGCACGCTGGAAGATGAAGGTTATCAGCAAATTAAGCTGCGCGTGGCGGGAGAAAACCAGGCGGCACAGCATCTTTATACTTCCTGCGGCTTTGATGTCACCGGCATTAATATGAATAAAGTCCTGATGTCAACCACTTAGCTACCCGCTGCGCACCCCGATCGCCCAGGGCTTTACTGAAAATCCGCATTGAAATGGCGACTACCAGCGCATCAGGCTATTAATTTCGCCTAAAGCAAAATGATGAAAAGCAAAAAATAAGACAAAAGGATGAGGCAAAGTGTTTGCGGGTACCTACACTAATATTGGTAGTTTTGACCCGGCAGTTTTAAACTAAAATTTCATCCTACCTGATGAAAGGATGCGAAAATGAATATCTCCAGCAGAACTGCGATTGTCTTAAACCTGCTCGCCGCGGCAGGGCTTTTCTTGACGTTATCGTCCAAGTACCATTGGTTTTAATTCACACACTCACTTCCTTCGCCATAAAAAACGGGAACCTACGGGCTCCCGTTTAACATGGCTCATTTCAGCGAAGCGCTGCCTGACAGTGACGTTATCAGACGGTAATCAGAAGAGTTCAGAGAAGGATTTTTTTAGCCAGCCTTCTGATTTGGTGATGCACGATTTAATTGAGAGCTGTGCGCCGCAGGCTGCGCACTTTGCGCCGTGTGGAATGTTTTTGTCGTCACTAAATCGGGTAAAAATAAATTTCGTTCCATGGCAGACAGGGCATTCAAATTTTAGATGGGGGATACTCATAACCCCTCCGGTCCGTGGTGTAGATCACTGAATCTATCAGCAATGATCTCCCCTGGAGGATATATCGTCGAAAATTTGTTCTTTTGTTAACCGCAAGCCTGTAACTCTCTGAATTTAAAGGAAAGGTATTTTGGCGGGGTATGCAAAAACGGGAACCCTTTGGCTCCCGTTTTACTATCAGAATAAGCTGATTACATGTTGTCGATGATCGCGTCGCCAAACTCTGAGCATTTCAGCAGCTTAGCGCCGTCCATCAGACGCTCGAAGTCATAGGTCACGGTCTTGGCGGCGATTGCGCCTTCCATACCTTTAACGATTAAGTCTGCGGCTTCGAACCACTGCATGTGACGTAACATCATCTCGGCGGAGAGAATAACGGAACCTGGGTTCACTTTATCCTGACCGGCGTATTTCGGTGCGGTACCGTGCGTGGCTTCAAACAGCGCGCATTCGTCACCAATGTTGGCACCCGGCGCGATACCAATACCACCAACCTGAGCGGCCAGAGCGTCGGAGATGTAGTCACCGTTCAGGTTCATACAGGCAATCACGTCATATTCCGCCGGACGCAGCAGGATCTGTTGCAGGAAGGCATCCGCAATCACATCTTTAATGATGATCTCTTTGCCGGTATTCGGGTTCTTGATCTTCTGCCACGGACCGCCGTCGATCAGTTCACCGCCGAATTCTTCTTTCGCCAACTGGTATCCCCAGTCTTTGAACGCGCCTTCGGTAAATTTCATGATGTTGCCTTTGTGAACGATAGTCACAGAGTCACGGTCGTTGGTGATGGCGTATTCAATCGCTGCGCGCACCAGGCGTTTGGTGCCGTCTTCGGAGCACGGCTTGATGCCGATACCGCAATGTTCAGGGAAGCGAATTTTCTTCACGCCCATCTCTTCGCGCAGGAATTTAATCACTTTTTCTGCGTCCGCAGAGTCGGCTTTCCATTCGATACCGGCATAAATATCTTCGGAGTTTTCACGGAAGATAACCATGTCAGTCAGTTCCGGGCGTTTCACCGGGCTTGGAGTGCCTTCGTAATAACGTACCGGGCGCAGGCAGACGTAGAGGTCAAGCTCCTGGCGCAGAGCCACGTTCAGCGAGCGAATGCCGCCGCCAACGGGCGTAGTCAGTGGGCCTTTGATCGCCACACGGTATTCGCGGATCAGATCCAGCGTTTCTTGCGGCAGCCAGACGTCCTGGCCGTAAACCTGCGTCGATTTCTCACCGGTGTAAATTTCCATCCAGGAAATCTTACGCTCACCTTTGTAGGCTTTTTCCACAGCGGCATTCACCACTTTCAGCATAGGCGGCGTTACGTCCACGCCGATCCCGTCACCTTCGATGAACGGAATAATCGGGTTGTTTGGAACGTTCAGCTTGCCGTTTTGCAGGGTGATCTTCTGACCTTCCGCCGGAACTACTACTTTGCTATCCATTCACCTCTCCTTCGAGCGCTTTTAGGAACGACTGATTTTTGTTAATGAATTGTAATGAGCCTGTCAATACTAACTGATTGTTGCGTGTCATGAAAGGAGCTCGTTATTCAGTTATAATGCGGCAATTGATAACTTCTGAAAATACCATGCAGAAAACTTCTTTTACAAATCACCGCGTTAAGCGATTCAGCTCACGACAAGCTGCTAAGGGCCGCACAGATAGCCAACCAAAACGGGTCATTCTGTTCAATAAACCCTATGATGTTTTGCCGCAGTTTACGGACGAAGCAGGACGCAGCACGTTAAAAGAGTACATCGCCGTTGCCGGCGTCTATGCCGCAGGCCGCCTGGATCGCGACAGCGAAGGCCTGCTGGTGCTGACCAACGACGGCGAATTGCAGGCAGCGCTGACCCAGCCCGGCAAGCGCACCGGCAAGATCTATTACGTGCAGGTCGAGGGCCAACCGACCGCGGATGCGCTGGAGGCCCTGCGCAACGGCGTGACGCTGAACGACGGCCCCACGCTGCCCGCAGGCATCGAATTAGTGGCCGAACCCGCCTGGCTGTGGCCGCGCAATCCGCCGATTCGCGAGCGCAAAGCGATCCCTACCGCCTGGCTTAAAGTCACCCTTTATGAGGGCCGCAACCGCCAGGTCAGGCGCATGACCGCCCACGTCGGCTACCCCACGCTGCGCCTGATTCGCTATGCCATGGGCGCGTATACTCTGGATAATCTTGCCAATGGCGAGTGGCGTGACGCCACTGAATAAGGACAATCTCATGTTTAAACCGCACGTTACCGTGGCCTGTGTCGTACATTCACAAGACAAATACCTGGTCGTGGAAGAGACAATTAACGGCAAAGCGCTGTGGAACCAGCCCGCCGGACATCTGGAAGCGGATGAAACCCTGGTGCAGGCGGCGAAGCGCGAGCTGTATGAAGAGACGGGCATCCACGCCGAACCGCAGCATTTCGTCCGACTGCACCAGTGGATCGCCCCGGACAAAACGCCGTTCCTGCGCTTTCTCTTCGCCATCGAACTGGACGAAATGTGTGCCACCGAGCCGCACGACAGCGACATCGATCGCTGCCTGTGGGTGAGCGCTGAGGCGATCCTTGAGGCGAAAAACCTGCGCTCCCCGCTGGTGGCCGAAAGCATCCGCAGTTATCTGACCGGCGAGCGGTATCCGCTCAGTTTGATCGGCGAATTTAACTGGCCGTTTACAGGTGCCTGAGGCGGGATCGCGTGATAGAATACGCCGCCTTGAAGTTTAATGTCGTGAGTATTCTATGTCTGATAGCCCAAAAAAAGTGATCGTCGGCATGTCCGGCGGTGTCGATTCTTCCGTCTCCGCATACCTGCTGCAACAGCAGGGTTACCATGTGGAAGGCCTGTTCATGAAGAACTGGGAAGAAGATGACGGCGAGGAATACTGCACCGCCGCCACCGACCTTGCCGATGCGCAAGCGGTGTGCGACAAGCTCGGCATTGAGCTGCACACCGTTAACTTTGCCGCAGAGTATTGGGATAACGTGTTCGAGCATTTCCTGGCGGAATACAAAGCCGGGCGCACGCCGAATCCTGACATTCTGTGCAACAAAGAGATCAAATTCAAAGCCTTCCTGGAATTTGCCGCTGAAGACCTGGGCGCGGACTTTATCGCTACCGGTCACTACGTGCGCCGCGCGGACGTAGACGGAAAAAGCCGCCTGCTACGCGGTCTGGATGGCAACAAAGATCAAAGCTACTTCCTTTACACCCTCGGGTATGAGCAAATCGCCCAGAGTCTGTTCCCGGTAGGCGAACTGGATAAACCCCAGGTGCGTCAGATTGCCGAAGAGCTGGGTCTTGTTACCGCGAAGAAAAAAGACTCCACCGGTATCTGCTTTATTGGCGAGCGCAAATTCCGCGAGTTCCTGGGCCGCTACCTGCCGGCACAGCCGGGCAAAATCCTCACCGTTGACGGCGAAGAGATTGGCGAGCACCAGGGGCTGATGTACCACACGCTGGGTCAGCGCAAAGGTCTTGGCATTGGTGGCACCAAAGAAGGCACCGAAGATCCCTGGTATGTGGTGGACAAAGACGTTGATAACAACGTGCTGGTGGTCGCGCAGGGACATGAGCACCCGCGCCTGATGTCCGTTGGCCTGATTGCACAACAGCTGCACTGGGTCGATCGCGCGCCTGTCACTGGCACGCTGCGCTGCACCGTGAAAACACGCTACCGTCAGGCTGACATCGCCTGCACGGTGACCCCACTCGATGAAGACAGAATTGAGGTTCGCTTTGACGAGCCTGTCGCCGCCGTCACCCCTGGGCAGTCCGCCGTGTTCTACAGCGGTGACGTTTGCCTCGGTGGTGGCATTATTGAGCAGCGTTTACCGCTGCCGATGTAACGACGAGACACAGCGCAAAGCAAGGAGTTAGCGTGGCTAAAAATTATTATGACATCACCATTGCGCTGGCGGGCATCTGCCAGTCGGCCCGTCTGGTGCAGCAACTGGCGCATCAGGGACATTGCGATGCCGATGCGCTCCATGTCTCGCTCAATAGCGTGATCGATCAGAATCCCGACTCCACGCTCGGCGTGTTCGGCGGCAGCGTCGCTAACCTGCGCGTGGGCCTCGAAACCCTGCTCGGCGTGCTCAATGCCAGCAGCCGTCAGGGGCTGAACGCGGAACTGACGCGCTATACGCTAAGCTTAATGGTGCTGGAGCGTAAACTGGCGGGCAGCAAAGGGGCAATGGATACCCTGGGCGATCGCATCGCGGGCCTGCAACGCCAGCTTGAACATTTTGATTTACAGTCCGAAACCCTGCTCAGCGCGATGGCGGCGATTTATGTCGACGTGGTTAGCCCACTCGGCCCGCGCATCCAGGTGACCGGCTCCCCGGCCGTGCTGCAAAGCGCGCAGGTGCAGGCAAAAGTACGCGCCGCACTGCTCGCCGGGATCCGCGCCGCGGTGCTGTGGCATCAGGTCGGCGGTGGCCGCCTGCAATTAATGTTTTCCCGTAATCGCCTGTCGACGCAGGCTAAACAAATTCTTGCTCATTGTTAACTCCCGGAGTTGTGACCTATGGAATTATCCTCACTGACCGCCGTTTCCCCTGTCGATGGACGCTACGGCGATAAAGTCAGCGCGCTGCGCGAGATTTTCAGCGAATACGGTTTGCTGAAGTTTCGTGTACAAGTTGAAGTTCGCTGGCTGCAAAAGCTGGCCTCACACGCAGCGATCAAGGAAGTTCCTGCTTTTGCCGCCGACGCAAACGGTTACCTTGATAAAATCGTCGCTGAGTTCACCGTTGAAGACGCAGCACGTATCAAGACCATCGAACGCACCACCAACCACGATGTGAAAGCGGTGGAGTACTTTCTGAAAGAGAAAGTGGCGGACGTTCCGGCGCTGCACGCCGTGTCTGAGTTCATCCACTTCGCCTGTACCTCTGAAGATATCAACAACCTGTCCCACGCCCTGATGCTGCAAACGGCGCGTGACGAGGTGGTGCTGCCGTACTGGCGTAAACTTATTGATGCGGTGAAAGATTTAGCGGCGCAGTATCGCGACATCCCTCTGCTGTCCCGTACCCACGGTCAACCCGCGACCCCCTCGACGATGGGCAAAGAGATGGCGAACGTGGCCTACCGTATGGAGCGTCAGTATCGCCAGCTCGCACAGGTTGAGATCCTCGGTAAAATCAACGGTGCGGTGGGTAACTATAATGCCCACATCGCCGCTTACCCGGAAGTGGACTGGCACCAGTTCAGCGAAGAGTTTGTCACCTCGCTGGGGATTCAGTGGAACCCATACACCACGCAGATTGAGCCGCACGACTACATCGCTGAGCTGTTTGACTGCATCGCGCGCTTTAACACCATCCTGATCGATTTCGATCGCGATGTGTGGGGCTACGTGGCGCTCAATCACTTCAAGCAGAAAACCATTGCCGGTGAAATTGGTTCCTCCACCATGCCGCACAAGGTAAACCCGATTGACTTCGAGAACTCCGAAGGCAACCTTGGCCTGTCCAACGCCCTGCTGCAACACCTGGCGAGCAAACTGCCGGTTTCCCGCTGGCAGCGCGATCTGACCGACTCCACCGTGCTGCGTAACCTCGGCGTGGGCATCGGTTATGCGCTGATCGCTTACCAGTCAACGCTGAAAGGCGTAAGCAAACTGGAAGTGAACCGTGACCGTCTGCTGGCGGAACTGGACAGCAACTGGGAAGTGCTGGCGGAGCCGATTCAGACGGTAATGCGTCGCTACGGTATCGAAAAACCGTACGAAAAACTCAAAGAGCTGACCCGCGGTAAACGCGTGGACGCCGAAGGCATGAAGCAGTTTATCGACAGCCTCGACGTGCCGGAAGATGAAAAAACGCGCCTGAAAGCGATGACGCCAGCCAACTATATTGGTCGCGCGATTGCCTTTGTTGACGAGTTAAAATAACCGCCCTCCCCCTGCTCCCTTTCTGCCTGGAAAGGGGGCTGCTTTCCTCTGGTTTAGTAAATGTTTATCCCTTCCGTAACATAATTCGCGTTAAACTATTCATATCATAAATATAAGGGAGACCTGACGATGCGTGTTCTCGTTGTGGAAGACAATGCCCTGCTCCGTCATCATCTTAAAGTGCAGCTTCAGGAACTGGGTCATCAGGTGGATGACGCCGAAGATGCGAAAGAGGCGGATTACTATTTAAACGAACATCTGCCCGATATTGCGCTGGTCGATCTTGGCCTACCGGACGAAGATGGCCTGTCGCTGATCCGTCGCTGGCGCAGCCATGACGTGTCGATTCCGGTGCTGGTGCTGACCGCGCGTGAAGGCTGGCAGGACAAGGTTGAGGTGCTGAGCGCGGGTGCCGATGACTATGTGACCAAGCCATTCCACATTGAAGAAGTGGTCGCCCGTATGCAGGCGTTGATGCGCCGCAATAGCGGCCTGGCTTCGCAGGTGATCTCCATGCCGCCGTTTCAGGTCGATCTCTCGCGCCGGGAGCTGTCGGTGAATGGTGAAACCATCAAGCTCACCGCCTTTGAATACACCATTATGGAAACGCTTATCCGTAACAGCGGTAAAGTGGTGAGTAAAGATTCGCTAATGCTGCAACTCTACCCGGACGCCGAGCTGCGTGAAAGCCACACCATTGACGTGTTAATGGGCCGCCTGCGCAAGAAAATTCAGGCGCAATATCCTGACGACGTGATCGTCACGGTGCGCGGCCAGGGTTATCTGTTTGAACTGCGTGAATGAACGCCCTGAATGAATAAGCTGCTGCGCCATTTTTTACCGCTTTCGCTGCGGGTTCGTTTTCTGTTAGCGACGGCTGCCGTCGTGATGGTGCTGTCGCTCGCTTACGGCATGGTGGCGCTGGTGGGTTACAGCGTCAGCTTTGATAAAACCACCTTCCGCCTGCTGCGCGGTGAGAGCAATCTGTTCTATACGCTGTCGAAGTGGGAAAACAACCGGTTTAGCATCGATTTGCCCGATAACCTGAATCTGCAAAGCCCGTCGATGGCGCTGATCTACGATGAAAAAGGCAAGCTGCTGTGGGCGCAGCGCAATGTGCCCTGGCTTATCAAAGGTATTCGCCCGGAATGGTTAAAGACCAACGGCTTTCATGAAATCGAGGCCGATGTAAAGGCCACCAGCCTGCTGCTCAGTAACGACCACTCCGCGCAACAACAGCTCAAAGCGATCCGCGAAGACGATAGCGACAGTGAAATGACGCACTCGGTGGCGATCAACGTTTATCCGGCGACTGCGCATATGCCGCAGATGTCCATCGTGGTGATCGACACCATCCCCATTGAGCTTAAGCGCTCCTATATGGTCTGGAGCTGGTTTGTCTACGTGCTGGTGGCCAATCTCCTGCTGGTGATCCCGCTGTTGTGGCTGGCGGCCTGGTGGAGCCTGCGGCCCATTGAAGCGCTGGCCCGGGAAGTGCGCGAGCTGGAAGAACACCATCGTGAGCGACTGAACCCCGAAACCACTCGTGAGCTAACGAGCCTGGTGCGCAATCTGAATCGCCTGCTGAAAAGCGAACGCGAGCGCTACGACAAATACCGCACCACGCTCACCGATTTAACCCATAGCCTGAAAACGCCCCTCGCGGTGCTGCAAAGTACGCTGCGTTCGTTGCGCAGTGAAAAGCTGAGCGTCAGCGACGCCGAGCCGGTGATGCTCGAACAGATCAGCCGTATTTCGCAGCAGATTGGCTATTACCTGCACCGCGCCAGCATGCGCAGCGGCAGTATGCTGCTCAGTCGGGAACTGCATCCCGTGGCCCCGCTGCTCGACAATCTGACCTCGGCGCTGAATAAGGTCTACCAGCGCAAGGGTGTGGATATCAGTCTGGATATTTCACCGGAAATCAGCTTTGTCGGCGAGCAGAACGATTTTGTCGAAGTGATGGGCAACCTGCTGGATAACGCCTGCAAATACTGTCTCGAATTTGTGGAAGTCTCCGCCCATCAGTTCGATGACGGACTGCATATTGTGGTGGAAGACGACGGCCCCGGCATTCCGGCCAGCAAACGCGATCTGGTGTTTGATCGCGGTCAGCGTGCTGACACGCTGCGCCCCGGTCAGGGAGTCGGGCTTTCCGTGGCCCGCGAGATCGTCGAGCAGTACGACGGACAGATCCTCGCCGGTGAAAGTCTGCTCGGCGGCGCGCGCATGGAAGTGATATTTGCCCGCCAGCATGCCAGCGCCGGTGATATTTAACGCAATCGGTGAAACGATTGTTAAAATAACCGTCTTCATCCCACGCAGCCTGTTATCCATCCGTTATAATCCGTCTCAGGTACGTAAGCCCTGGAAAATTATATGGACTATCACTTAACGTTAGACTGGCCCGATTTCATTGCACGCTACTGGCAAAAACGCCCGGTGGTGCTGAAGCGGGGTTTTGCGAATTTTGTTGATCCACTGTCGCCGGATGAACTGGCGGGACTGGCAATGGAAAGCGAAGTGGACAGCCGCCTGGTCAGCCATCAGGATGGAAAATGGCAGGTGAGTCATGGTCCCTTTGAGAGTTACGATCACCTGAGCGAAAACAACTGGTCGCTGCTGGTACAGGCCGTTGACCACTGGCACGAGCCAACCGCCGCACTGATGCGCCCCTTCCGCACCCTGCCTGACTGGCGTATCGACGATCTGATGATTTCGTTCTCGGTGCCCGGTGGCGGCGTGGGTCCGCATTTCGATCAGTACGACGTGTTTATCATTCAGGGTACAGGCCGCCGCCGCTGGCGTGTGGGCGAAAAAGTGCCGATGAAGCAGCACTGTCCGCACCCGGATCTTTTACAGGTTGATCCTTTCGAGGCCATCATCGACGAAGAGATGGAGCCGGGCGATATTCTCTACATCCCGCCCGGATTCCCCCATGAAGGCTATTCGCTGGAAAACTCGATGAACTACTCCGTGGGCTTCCGCGCCCCGAGCGGTCGTGAGCTGATCAGCGGTTTTGCCGATTATGTGCTGCAACGTGAATTGGGCAGCCTGCGTTATACCGATCCCAACGTGCCGTCGCGCGAACATCCGGCGGACATTTTGCCGCAGGAAGTTGAAGGCCTGCGCGGGATGATGCTCGATTTGATCAATCAGCCCGAGCATTTCCAGCAGTGGCTGGGAGAGTTTATCTCGCAGTCGCGCCATGAGCTGGACGTTGCGCCGCCGGAACCCCCTTATCAGCCGGATGAGATTTATGACGCGCTGAAGCAGGGTGACAAACTGGTGCGTCTGGGCGGTCTGCGCGTGCTGCGCATTGGTGACGATGTGTTTGCCAACGGTGAGAAAATTGATTCTCCGCACCGCCCTGCACTGGCCGCGCTCGCCAGCCACATTGTGGTGACCGCGGACACCCTCGGTGATGCGCTGGAAGATCCGTCGTTCCTCGCCATGCTCGCCGCGCTGGTCAACAGCGGGTACTGGTTCTTCGAAGACTGACGTCCTGTGAAACTGCCCGGTGGCGCTGCGCTTACCGGGCCTACAGGACCGTGCCTGGCGTTTGGATTATTGCTTCGCGGTTAACTCGGCGATACGTACGATCACCTTCACCGCTTTTTCCATCCCTTCCAGCGTCACGAACTCGTGCTTGCCGTGGTAGTTATAGCCACCGGTAAACAGGTTCGGGCACGGCAGTCCCATAAACGAAAGTTGAGAACCGTCGGTGCCGCCACGGATCGCTTTCAGCTGCGGCTCGATATCGCAATCACGCATCGCCTGCTGTGCGATGTCGAGAATGTGCGGGTGCTCTGCCACCTTCTCGCGCATGTTGTAGTAGCTGTCTTCAATGATCAGCTCAATGTAACAGTCCGGATGCAGCCCCTTGCCGACTTTCTTGGCAATCTCCATTATTTTGCGCTTGCGGGCTTCGAAGGCTTTACGATCAAAATCACGGATGATGTAGTGCATCTCCGCGCGATCGACGGTGCCTTTGATGCTGGTCAGATGGTAAAAACCTTCGTAGCCTTCGGTCTGCTCCGGGCTTTCTTGCGCCGGCACCTCGGCGTGAATGCGGCTGGCGAGGGAGAGCGCGTTAACCATCACGCCTTTTGCCGTGCCTGGGTGCACATTGTTGCCGACGATTTTGATGGTCACCGACGCGGCATTGAAGTTCTCAAACTCCAGCTCGCCCACGCCGCCGCCATCCACGGTATAGGCCCATTTGGCGTCAAACGCGGCGACGTCGAAATGCTTCGCGCCTTTGCCAACTTCCTCATCCGGGGTAAAGGCCACGCGGATGTCGCCGTGGGGCACGTTCTCTTTAATCATCACCGACAGCGCGGTCATGATCTCCGCCACGCCGGCTTTGTCATCCGCACCAAGCAGCGTCTTGCCGTCGGTGGTAATTAGCGTCTGCCCCATCAGCTGATGCAGTACCGGGAACATCACCGGCGACAGCACTTCGTCGCCAATCCCGAGGGCAATATCGCCACCGCGATAATTTTCGACGATCTGCGGGTTCACGTTCTTACCGCTAAAATCCGGAGAGGTGTCGACGTGGGAGATAAAACCAATCGCCGGGATCATCCCCTCTGTGTTGGCGGGCAGGGTTGCCATCACCGTGCCTTTTTCACTCAGCGTGACGTTGACCAGCCCCATCTCTTCCAGTTGGTCTTTCAGCAACTGCAACAGTTTCCATTGACCTTCGGTACTCGGAACCTGCCTGACGCCCGGCTTCGATTGTGTATCCAGCGAAACGTAGTGCAAAAAACGCTCTAGTAATTTATCCATGCGGGCCACCCTCACTATTTGTGACAACATTATTAATACGTGCGCAAACTTATATATTGCGTCAGGTCACTATTACTCCTGCAAACGAGAATTTTTTGCGTGGCGTGACGTCCGATATAACCCTAGTTGAGAATTTCCGCATCTGGAGGCGCAATCAACAACAACGATTGGCGATTTCAGTGGTTTGCCGTAGAATGCCAGGCCTCAATAATGTGTCAAACCCCAAGGTGGTTAATCACAAACCCCGCACCGGTAAGCCATCCGCTGCGTCTACACGGGACAGAGTAAAAAATTGAATAAACACACGCGTTCGCTTTCACCGCTGGTACAACTCGCGGGAATTCGAAAAAGTTTTGATGGTAAAAATGTCATTTCTGATCTGAATCTGACCATCAATCATGGCGAATTCCTCACGCTGCTTGGTCCCTCTGGCTGCGGTAAAACCACCGTTCTGCGCCTGATTGCCGGGCTGGAAGGTGTCGATGCCGGTCACATCCGACTGGATAATCTGGATATCACGAACGTCCCGGCGGAAAACCGCCATGTGAATACCGTTTTTCAAAGCTACGCCCTCTTTCCGCACATGACCGTTTTTGAAAACGTCGCGTTCGGTCTGCGTATGCAAAAAACCCCCGCCGAACAGATCACACCGCGCGTGACCGATGCCCTGCGCATGGTGCAATTGGATGAGTTTGCCCAGCGTAAGCCCCATCAGCTTTCCGGCGGCCAGCAGCAGCGCGTTGCGATTGCCCGCGCGGTGGTTAATAAACCGCGCCTGCTGTTGCTGGATGAATCCCTCTCCGCGCTGGATTATAAACTGCGCAAGCAGATGCAAAACGAGCTGAAAGCCCTGCAACGCAAACTCGGCATCACCTTTGTTTTCGTCACCCACGATCAGGAAGAAGCGCTGACCATGTCGGATCGCATTGTGGTGATGCGCGACGGCAAAATTGAGCAGGACGGCACCCCGCGTGAAATTTACGAAGAGCCGAAGAACCTGTTTGTCGCCAGCTTTATTGGCGAAATCAACCTCTTCCACGCCACGGTGATTGAGCGCCTCGATGCGGAACGCGTGCGCGCGAACGTCGAAGGCCGCGAGTGCAATATTTACGTTAACTTCGACGTGACGCCGGGTCAGACGCTAAATGTGATGCTGCGCCCGGAAGATCTGCGCGTTGAAGAAATCAACGACAGCAACGACGTCGAAGGCCTGATTGGCTATGTGCGCGAGCGCAACTATAAGGGCATGACGCTGGAGTCGGTGGTCGAGCTGGAAAACGGCAAGATGGTGATGGTCAGCGAATTCTTCAACGAAGACGATCCGGACTTCGATCACTCGCTCGATCAGAAAATGGCCATCAACTGGGTAGAAAGCTGGGAGGTCGTACTGGCTGATGAAGAACACAAGTAAATTCCAGAATGTGGTGATTGCCACCATCGTCGGTTGGCTTGTGTTGTTTGTCTTTCTGCCCAACCTGATGATCATCGTCACCAGCTTTTTAACGCGCGACGATACCTCGTTCGTCAAGCTGGTCTTTACGCTGGATAACTACACGCGTCTGGGCGATCCGCTCTATTTCGACGTGCTGCTGCACTCGCTGAACATGGCGTTTATCGCCACGCTCGCCTGTCTGGTGCTGGGTTATCCCTTCGCGTGGTTTATCGCCCGTCTGCCGGCGAAGATCCGCCCGCTGCTGCTGTTTTTGCTGATCGTGCCATTCTGGACGAACTCGCTGATCCGCATCTACGGCTTAAAGCTGTTTCTCAGCACTAAAGGCTACCTCAACGCACTGCTGCTCTGGCTGGGCGTGATTGATACGCCGGTACGTATTATGTACACCCCCAGCGCGGTGATCGTCGGCCTGGTCTATATTCTGCTGCCGTTTATGGTGATGCCGCTCTATTCCAGCATTGAAAAACTCGACAAGCCGCTGCTGGAAGCAGCCAAAGATCTGGGTGCCAGCAAGCTGCAAACCTTCATCCGCATTATTATTCCGCTTACCATGCCGGGCATTATCGCGGGTTGTCTGCTGGTGATGCTCCCGGCGATGGGGCTGTTTTACGTCTCGGATCTGATGGGCGGCGCGAAAAATCTGCTGATTGGTAACGTCATCAAAAGTCAGTTCCTGAACATCCGCGACTGGCCGTTCGGCTCGGCAACCAGCATTACGCTCACCGTGGTGATGGGCCTGATGCTGTTGGTGTACTGGCGTGCGATGCGCTTTTTGAATAAAAAGGTGGAGCTGGAATGATGGGCCGACTGCTCCGCGGCGGCTTTATGACCGCCATTTACGCTTACTTGTACATTCCGATCATTATCCTGATCGTCAACTCCTTCAACAGTTCGCGCTTCGGCATCAACTGGCAGGGTTTTACCGTTAACTGGTACAGCCTGCTGATGAACAATGACAGCCTGTTGCAGGCGGCGCAGCATTCGCTGACGATGGCGGTACTCTCGGCCACCTTTGCCACGCTGATTGGCTCGCTGACGGCGGTGGCGCTCTACCGCTACCGTTTTCGCGGCAAACCTTTCGTCAGCGGCATGCTGTTCGTGGTGATGATGTCACCCGACATCGTGATGGCGATTTCGCTGCTGGTGCTGTTTATGCTGATCGGCATTCAGTTAGGCTTCTGGTCGCTGCTGTTCTCGCACATTACCTTCTGCCTGCCGTTTGTGGTGGTGACCGTCTATTCGCGGTTGAAAGGCTTTGATGTGCGCATGCTGGAAGCGGCGAAAGATCTCGGTGCCAGCGAGATGACCATTCTGCGCAAGATCATTCTGCCGCTGGCGATGCCGGCGGTGGCCGCAGGCTGGGTGCTCAGCTTTACGCTCTCGATGGACGACGTGGTGGTCTCCTCCTTCGTCACCGGGCCGGGCTATGAAATTCTACCGTTGAAAATTTATTCAATGGTGAAAGTCGGTGTGTCACCGGAAGTGAACGCGCTGGCGACCATTCTGTTAGTTTTCTCGCTGGTTCTGGTGATTGCCAGTCAGCTTATTGCACGCGACAAAACCAAATCTCAGGGGACGTTTAAATGAAAAAATGGTCACGCCACCTGCTCGCGGCGGGCGCTCTGGCTCTGGGCATGAGCGCCGCAGCCCACGCGGACAACAAAACAATCTACTTCTACAACTGGACCGAGTATGTGCCGCCTGGCCTGCTGGAACAGTTCACCAAAGAGACGGGCATTAAGGTTATCTATTCGACCTATGAATCGAATGAAACCATGTATGCCAAGCTCAAAACCTATAAAGACGGTGCGTACGATCTGGTGGTTCCCTCCACCTATTTCGTCGATAAAATGCGCAAAGAGGGGATGATCCAGAAGATCGACAAAACGAAGTTAACCAACTTCCATAATCTCGATCCGGATATGCTGAACAAACCCTTCGATCCGAAAAACGACTACTCAATCCCGTACATCTGGGGAGCGACGGCCATTGGCGTAAACAGCGATGCCATCGATCCCGCCACCGTCACCCGCTGGGCAGACCTGTGGAAACCGGAATACAAGGGCAGCCTGCTGTTGACCGACGATGCGCGCGAAGTGTTCCAGGTCGCGCTGCGTAAACTGGGCTTCTCCGGCAACACCACCGATCCGAAAGAGATTGAAGCGGCGTATAAAGAGCTGCAAAAACTGATGCCAAACGTGGCGGCGTTTAACTCCGATAACCCGGCGAATCCGTACATGGAAGGCGAAGTGAATCTGGGCATGGTGTGGAACGGCTCGGCCTACGTTGCGCGCCAGGCGGGTACGCCACTGCGCGTGGTCTGGCCAAAAGAGGGCGGAATTTTCTGGATGGACAGCCTGTCGATCCCGGCGAATGCCAAAAACGTTGACGGGGCGATGAAGCTGATTAACTTCCTGCTGCGCCCGGATGTGGCAAAACAGGTCGCTGAAACCATCGGTTACCCGACGCCAAACCTCGCGGCGCGTAAGCTGCTGGCCCCGGACGTCGCCAATGACAAATCGCTCTACCCGGACGCCGACACCATTAGCAAAGGCGAATGGCAAAATGACGTTGGCCCGGCCAGCGCGATTTATGAAGAGTATTACCAGAAGCTCAAAGCGGGCCGCTAAAATTCACTGCCCGCTCAGCCACCCTCTCCCCTGGGAGAGGGTTAGCGATCACAACCCTTTCAGCAACTTATCGACGAATTCCGGCACCACGGCGCTTGCCAGTCCATAGTGCTTCTCTTCAAATTCGCTGCCGACCTGGCTCGGCTCCAGGTTTAGCTCGACGGTATGCGCGCCCTGGAGTTTAGCTTCGTGCACAAACCCGGCGGCGGGATAGACGTGACCGGACGTGCCAATCGCGATAAACACATCGGCCATCGCCAGCGCGCTGTAGATGTCGTCCATGCCCAGCGGCATTTCACCGAACCACACCACGTGCGGACGCAGCGCGGACGGAAACTGGCAGCAGTGGCATTTATCTTCAGCGGTAATATCACCGGTCCAGTCGAGCACCTGACCGCTGGTGACGCAGCGCACCTTCAGCAGTTCGCCATGCATATGAATAACGTTTTTGTTACCCGCGCGCTCGTGAAGATTATCAATATTTTGCGTCACCAGCAGGAAGCGATCGCCCAGCGCCTCTTCAAGCTGTGCCAGCGCCAGATGGGCCGCGTTAGGGGCGATTTCCGGTAGCTGAAGCTGGCGGCGGCGTGCGTTATAGAACGACTGTACCAGGTCAGGATTGCGGGCAAACCCTTCCGGCGTTGCCACATCTTCCACATGATGTTCTTCCCACAGGCCATCGGCCGCGCGGAAGGTACGAATGCCTGACTCGGCGGAGATCCCCGCACCGGTCAGCACCACGACTCTTGGATTTTCCATCACTTCGGGCACCACTCTGTCTCTGAAAAAGATCCTCTGACGTAAACGCTGGCGCAGACGGCGCTTATTGCGGCGAAAACAGGTCAGTCGATGTAACCGGCGCGACTGCATAGCTACCTCTTCTGGTTAATCGGTGAGGTGTAGAAAAGCGGCACCGCGCATCCCGCCCGCATCGCCGTGGCGCGCACGCTCAATGCGTGGAACGCGTGCGACCGGCAAAAGGTGAGGCGGCAGACGCTGTGCAAGCAAGGTGGTCAGTGCGGTAAAGTTCGATAATCCGCCGCCAAGCACCAGTAAATCAGGATCGACAATGGTCAGTATACTGCCAAGACACACGGCCAGCAGATCCACATAGCGGTCGACGTGCTTCCGCGCCTTGCTGTCGCCCTGCTCCCATAGTGCGATGATTTCGGGCGACGACAAAGGCCGATCGTAGAAGTGTTGGTACAACCCTGCAAAACCGCGACCCGAAAGATAGCTTTCGATGCAGCCGGTTTTGCCACAGCCGCAGCGCGTGAGCGGAAAATCGCGGCCCAGCACGTCGAGGGCGTCTACCGGTAAGCGGATATGACCAAATTCACCGGTGATGTAACTGTGTCCGGTCACCGATTTGCCGTTAACGATGATCCCGCCGCCGACGCCGGTGCCGAGGATCAGCCCCATCACCAGCGGATAGCGGGAAAATTCATCATCCCAGGCTTCCGACAGCGCAAAGCAGTTGGCGTCGTTATCAAGGCGCACGTCACGCGCCAGACGCGCGGTTAAGTCTGCGCGCAGGGGCTTGCCGCTGGCAGCGGGTACGTTAGCCGCATACAGCGTCCCGTGGGCGGTTTCCGGCATCCCCGGAATGCCAATGCCGACGCTGCCTTTCACGCCAAAGCGCGCATCGGCTTCCTCCACCAGCGCCGCAACCGCGTCAAGAAAGGTCGCATAGCTGTCGTGCGGGGTGGCGACGCGTTTTTCCCATTGCAGACGGCGTTCTGCGTCAAAGACGCCGAGTGCAATTTTTGTTCCGCCAATATCAAATCCGTAATACATCGCCACTCCTTGTAAATTATTGACCGCTTAGCACCCTCGCCGGGTCGATATTGCTCGCTCTGCGCGCCGGATACCAGCTTGCCAGCAGGCTCAGCACCAGCGCCGTTACCAGCACGTAAACCACGTCAAGCGCGTGCAGCTCCGACGGCAGAAAATCGATAAAATAGATATCGCCGGACAGGAACTGATGCCCGATGAGCGTCTCGATACCGTTGATGATCGGCGTCAGTTGCAGCGACACGACCACACCAATCACCACGCCGCACAGGCTGCCGAACAGCCCGGCCAGCAAGCCGTACCAGACGAAGATGGCCCGGATCAGCCCGTCCTTCGCGCCCAGCGTGCGCAGCACCGCAATGTCGCCGCTCTTGTCTTTAACCGCCATCACCAGCGTGGAGACAATGTTAAAACAGGCGACGCCAATCACCAGCACCATCGCCAGGTACATAATGGCGCGAATCATCTGGATATCGCGGTACATGTAGCCGTAGGTGCTGGTCCAGTTCTTAATGTAGACATAGCTGTTGGTCACTTCACCCGCGTCGCGCACTAATTTTTGCGCGTTGAAGACATCGTTCACCTTCAGGGCGATGCCGGTCACGTTGTTACCCATTTCAAGATACTGCTGCGCATCCTGCATCGGGATCATGGCAAAGCTGTGATCGAGCTGGCCGCTAAGCTGCAAAATGCCGCTGACGTGCAGACGAATACGTTTTGGCTGCAACAGCTTGTGATCGGCATTGGCGTTCGGGATCATGATCGACACCCAGTCGCCCTGCTTCACCTTCAGCGCATCCGCCACGCCTTTACCCATAATCACCTGCTGCTCACCGGCTTTGAAATTCGCCCAGGCGTTATTTAGCACATAGCCCGGCAGCGCACTCAGTTGCGATTCCTGCTGCGGATCAACGCCCTTCACCTGAATAGCACGCAGGTTGACACCGCTTTCCACAAGCCCGGTAAAGGTGATGTACGGCGCGGCAGCGGCAATGCCCGGCACTTTTTTGATTTTGGTCAGCGCCTCATTCCAGTTTGCCCACGGCTGATTCACCGGCTCAATTTCACCGTGCGGCACCACGGCCAGGATGCGGTTGTTCAGCTCGCGTTCAAAGCCGTTCATGGCGCTTAAGCCAACGATCAGTACCGCCACGCCCAGCGCGATCCCCACCGTTGAGATAATGGAGATCAGCGAAACCATGCCGCTGCGGCGGCGGCCACGGCTAAAGCGTAGCCCAATCAGTAACGATAACGGCGAAGCCATTAATCTGCTCCCATCAGCGTCAGCTCGGCGGTCAGACGCCCGTCGCGCATCTCCAGCTGGCGGCTCATGCGGCGGGCCAGTTGCAGGTCGTGGGTGACGACCAGAAACGCCGTGCCCTGGGAGCGATTCAGCTCGCCCAGCAGCTCAAAAATGCTGTCTGCGTTGCGCGCATCCAGGTTACCGGTCGGCTCATCCGCCAGCACCAGTCGCGGGTTGTTCACCAGCGCACGGGCAATCGCCACGCGCTGGCGCTCGCCGCCGGAAAGTTCAGACGGGCGGTGCTTCGCACGATGCTCCAGCCCGACAGAGCGCAGCATCTCCAGCGCACGCTGCTCGATGTCAGCCGGTTTTTGCTTGCCAATCAGCAGCGGCATCGCCACGTTTTCCAGCGCGGTGAAATCCGGCAGCAGGTGGTGGAACTGGTAGATAAAGCCCAGCTCGCGGTTACGTAACTCCGCTTTCGCCGTCGAGGACATTTTGCTCATCGGCTGTTGATTAAAGATCACATCGCCGGAGGTCGGGGTATCCAGGCCGCCCAGCAGGTGCAGCAGTGTACTTTTGCCGGAGCCGGAGCTGCCGACAATCGCCATCATTTCACCCTGCCCCACGCTGAAGCTGACGTCGTGCAACACGTCCGTTTGCACGTTCCCTTCCTGATAGCGTTTGCACAGGTTGTCGCATTGCAACAGGATCTTATTCATAACGTAAAGCCTCAGCGGGTTGGGTGGCGGCAGCGCGCCAGGAAGGATACAGCGTTGACAGCAGCGCGATAGCCATCGCCACCAGCGCAATACCGACGACCTGCAACGGCTCGATGGCAACCGGCAGCGCCGCGCCGTCCAGCAGTGCACCGATAATCGGCATTAAATTATTAAGCTGGCTGGCGAGCAGCGCCCCCAGCCCCGCGCCGAGCAGCGCACCGATGATCCCAGCGCTTGCGCCCTGCACCATAAAGACGGCCATGATTTGACGCGGCGTCAGCCCCTGGGTTTGCAGAATCGCGACTTCACCCTGCTTCTCCATGACCATCAGGCCCAGTGAGGTAATGATGTTAAACGCCGCCACGGCAACGATCAGGCTCAGCAGCAGCCCCATCATGTTTTTTTCCATACGCACGGCCTGGAACAGCTCGCCTTTGCGGTCGCGCCAGTCCTGCCATTTGGTGCCTTCTGGCAGCGCCTGCTCGCTGAGCACATCGACCTTGAGCGGTTCGTCAAGCCACAGACGCCAACCGGTAATATTGCCCGCCGGGTAGCGCATCAGGCGTGAGGCATCTTGCAGGTTGACCAGCATCTGGTAACCGTCGACTTCGCTGTTGGCGGCAAAGGTGCCAATAATGGTAAACAGGCGCTGGCTGGGCAGACGGCCCATCGGCGTAAACTGGCTGGCCGACGGCACCATCACGCGCAGCTGATCGCCGCGCTTAACGCCCAGCTGTCCGGCAAGTTGCTCACCCAGGATGACGTTATATTTGCCCGGCTGTAAATCGCTCTGCTTAACGTTCACCAGATAGGGGGTGAGCGGATCGTTGTTTGCCGGATCGATACCCAGCATCACGCCCACTGACACGCTGCTGGCGCTTTGCAGCACCACATCGCCGGTGGTCAGCGGCGCGATGCGCTTGACGCCCTGCAACTTCACGGCGCTTTCAGGCAGCTGCTGCGGGTTTATCGACCCTTGCGCTGACGAGAGGATGGCCTGCGGCATCAGCCCCAGGATGTTGTTTTGCAGCTCGCGCTCGAAGCCGTTCATCACGGATAACACCGTCACCAGCGCCATCACGCCGAGCGTAATGCCAATGGTCGAAAGCCAGGAGACAAAGCGACCGAAACGGTCAGCTGCACGCCCACGCATGTAGCGCAGGCCAATAAATAGTGCGACAGGTTGGTACATGAAATCCGTCTGGTTGCGGTAAGCAGACTCACGAGTATATAAGCGAAACAGGGGATGGTAAATCGCTTAAACGTTAAGAATTGTCGGCAAAAGGTTTAAAAATTTCTGAAAAATCAATTCACTAATCACCCGATTGCGCAGAATGTCTGCACTCACACGCCTGATCTTTTTCCGAAAAATCCCTGTTTTTTATCAAATCCAGAATGTTACGCATTACAGCCAGGCCTGGCGTCACCACTATTAAGGGCTATGTTTAGCGCAAAACAGGCACGCGGTAATAATGAAACAAAAAGCACTATGGATTAACCAAATCAAGGGGTTATGCATTTGTCTGGTGGTAATCTACCACTCGGTGATCACCTTTTATCCGCATCTGGAGGGACTACAACACCCGTTGTCGGGGCTGCTGGCAAAATGCTGGATCTACTTCAATCTCTACCTCGCGCCGTTCCGTATGCCGGTCTTCTTCTTTATCTCCGGCTACTTAATCCGTCGCTATGTGGATGAGGTGCAGTGGGAAGGCTGCATTGATAAGCGCCTGTGGAGTATTTTTTATGTGCTGGCGCTGTGGGGCGTGCTGCAATGGCTTGGCATTAGCGCGCTGAACGACTGGCTGGCTCCGCAGCGTGATCTCAGCACCACCGCAAACGCGGCGTATGCTGACTCCTTCGTTACGTTTTTGCAGGGCATGTTAACCGCCAGCACCAGCCTGTGGTACCTCTACGCGCTGCTGGTCTACTTCGCGCTGTCGAAGTTGTTAAGCCGCTGGAAGCTGCCGGTGATGGTGGCCCTGCTGCTGCTGTCAATCGCGATTAACTTCCTGCCGCTGCCGTGGTGGGGCATGAACAGCGTCGTGCGGAATATGCTCTATTACAGCCTGGGTGCCTGGTATGGCGCGCAGGTGATGGCGATCGTCAAAACCGTGCCGCTGCGCCGTTATGCGCTGCTGCTGGCGCTGGGCCTGGTCGCGGCGGTGCTGCTGTGGTTTGCCAATGTGCCGGTGCTGCTGTCGCTGTTCTCGATTCTGCTGATCATGAAGCTGTTCTGGCACTTAGAGCAGCGCTTCCCGCCGGGCGAAAAGAATATTCTCAACGTGGTTGGCTCCAACACCATTGCGATCTACACCACCCACCGCATTTTGATCGAAGGCTTTAGCCTGCTGCTGATCCCGGTGATGAATGGCGCACGCTTGCCGCCACTGGTCGAACTGGCGCTGCTGCTGGTGTACCCCTTTGTCAGCCTGCTGATTTGCACGCTGTTCGGACTGCTGGTGCGTAAGGTTTCCACACGTCTGTTTGGCGACGTTTTCTTCTCACCGCCGGTGGATTTGCGTCCGGCGGTTGCCGCGCGCTGACACTTCACCTTTGCTAAAATCGAGGGATCGCGGATAATAAACCGCATTGTGTTTCAGTGATATGCCCCCCATATCGGGGGCATACTTATCAGAGATCCCGATATTCGCATGCCTGAACAATACCGTTACGCCCTGCCCGTTAAAGCAGGCGATCAGCGTCAGCTCGGTGAACTTACCGGCAGCGCCTGCGCCACAGAAGTGGCTGAAATCATTGAACGTCACAGCGGGCCGGTGGTACTGGTCGCGCCAGATATGCAAAACGCCCTGCGCCTGCACGACGAGATCAGGCAGTTTACCGATAATCTGGTGATGAACCTGGCCGACTGGGAAACGCTGCCGTATGACAGCTTTTCGCCGCATCAGGAGATCATCTCTTCGCGCCTCTCAACGCTTTATCAGCTGCCCACCATGCAGCGCGGCGTGCTGATCATGCCGGTCAATACGCTGATGCAGCGCGTCTGCCCGCACAGCTTCCTGCACGGGCACGCGCTGGTGATGGAAAAAGGCCAGCGCCTCTCCCGCGACGCCCTGCGTTCGCAGCTGGACAACGCCGGTTATCGCCACGTTGATCAGGTGATGGAGCACGGCGAATACGCCACCCGCGGTGCCCTGCTCGATCTCTACCCGATGGGCAGCGAACAGCCCTACCGCATCGATTTCTTCGATGATGAAATCGACAGCCTGCGCCTGTTTGACGCCGATACCCAGCTCACGCTGGAAGAAGTCGAAGCCATTAATCTGCTGCCCGCTCACGAGTTCCCGACCGATAAAACGGCCATCGAACTCTTCCGCAGCCAGTGGCGCGACCATTTTGATGTCAAGCGCGACGCCGAGCACATCTATCAGCAGGTCAGCAAAGGCACCCTGCCGACCGGCATTGAATACTGGCAGCCGCTGTTCTTTAGCGAGCCGCTGCCGCCGCTGTTTAGCTACTTCCCGGCGAACACGCTTATCGTGAACACCGGCGATCTGGAGGCCAGCGCCGAACGCTTCCAGGGCGAGGCACAGGCGCGCTATGAAAGTCGCGGGGTGGATCCTATGCGTCCGCTGCTGGCCCCGACGAAACTGTGGCTGCGCACGGATGAACTGTTTAGCGAACTCAAGCGCTGGCCGCGCGTGCAGCTCAAAACGGAAAAGCTTGCCAGCAAAGCGGCGAACACCAATCTGGGCTACCAACAGCTTCCGGATCTGGCGGTGCAGGCGCAGCAAAAAGCCCCGCTCGACGCGCTGCGTAAGTTCCTGGAATCCTTCGATGGCCCGGTGATTTTCTCGGTGGAGAGTGAAGGCCGCCGCGAGGCGCTCGGTGAACTGCTGGCGCGCATCAAAGTCGCCCCTAAACGCCTGTTGCGCCTTGATGAAGCCACCGGCAACGGTCGCTATTTGATTACCGGCTCGGCTGAACATGGGTTTATCGATACCCTGCGCAACCGGGCGCTGATCTGCGAAAGCGACCTGCTGGGCGAGCGCGTTTCCCGCCGCCGCCAGGACAATCGCCGCACCATTAACCCGGACACCTTAATTCGTAACCTGGCGGAGCTGCATCCGGGCCAGCCGGTGGTGCACCTTGAGCACGGCGTGGGCCGTTACGCGGGCATGACCACGCTGGAAGCGGGCGGCATCAAGGGCGAATACCTGATGCTGACCTATCTGGGCGACGCAAAGCTCTACGTTCCGGTCTCCTCTTTGCATCTCATCAGCCGTTATGCGGGCGGCGCGGAGGAGAATGCGCCGCTGCATAAACTGGGCAGCGACGCCTGGACGCGCGCGCGGCAGAAAGCCGCAGAAAAAGTGCGCGATGTGGCCGCAGAGCTTCTGGACATCTACGCCCAGCGCGCGGCGAAGAGCGGTTTTGCCTTCAGGCACGATCGTGAACAGTATCAGCTGTTCTGCGAGGGCTTCCCGTTCGAAACCACGCCGGATCAGGCGCAGGCCATCAACGCCGTGCTGAGCGATATGTGCCAGCCGCTGGCGATGGACCGCTTAGTCTGCGGTGACGTCGGCTTTGGCAAAACCGAAGTCGCCATGCGTGCGGCGTTCCTCGCCGTCGAAAACCACAAGCAGGTGGCGGTGCTGGTGCCCACGACCCTGCTGGCACAGCAGCACTTTGATAACTTCCGCGATCGCTTCGCTAACTGGCCGGTGCGCATTGAGATGCTCTCGCGTTTTCGCAGCGCCAAAGAGCAAACGCAGATTCTGGAACAGGCCGCCGAAGGCAAAATCGATATTCTGATTGGCACCCACAAACTGCTGCAAAGCGATGTGAAGCTGCGCGATCTCGGCCTGCTGATCGTCGATGAAGAGCACCGTTTTGGCGTGCGCCACAAAGAGCGCATCAAAGCGATGCGTGCCGACGTGGATATTCTGACGCTCACCGCCACGCCGATCCCGCGTACCCTGAACATGGCGATGAGCGGCATGCGCGATTTGTCGATCATTGCGACGCCACCCGCCCGCCGTCTGGCGGTGAAAACCTTCGTGCGCGAGTATGACAACCTGGTGGTACGCGAGGCGATGCTGCGTGAAATTCTGCGTGGCGGCCAGGTTTACTACCTCTACAACGATGTCGAAAACATTCAAAAAGCCGCCCAGCGCCTGGCCGAACTGGTGCCGGAAGCGCGTATCGCCATTGGTCACGGGCAGATGCGCGAGCGCGAACTGGAACGGGTGATGAACGATTTCCACCACCAGCGCTTTAACGTGCTGGTGTGCACCACCATTATTGAAACCGGGATCGACATTCCGACCGCCAACACCATTATCATCGAACGGGCGGACCATTTTGGCCTGGCGCAGCTGCACCAGCTGCGCGGACGCGTTGGCCGTTCGCACCATCAGGCCTATGCCTGGCTGCTGACGCCGCACCCGAAAGCGATGACCACCGACGCGCAAAAACGCCTCGAAGCCATCGCCTCGCTGGAAGATCTGGGCGCGGGCTTTGCGCTGGCGACGCACGATCTGGAGATCCGTGGCGCGGGTGAACTGCTCGGTGAAGATCAGAGCGGTCAGATGGAAACCATCGGCTTCTCGCTGTACATGGAGATGCTGGAAAACGCCGTTGATGCGCTGAAAGCCGGGCGCGAGCCGTCGCTGGAAGATTTAACCAGCCAGCAGACCGACGTCGAGCTACGCATGCCCGCCCTGCTGCCGGACGATTATATCCCGGACGTCAACACGCGCCTGTCGTTCTATAAGCGCGTTGCCAGTGCAAAAAGCGAAGGCGAACTGGATGAGATCAAGGTCGAGCTGATCGATCGCTTTGGCCTGCTGCCGGATCCGGCGCGCACGCTGCTGGATATCGCTCTGCTGCGTCAACAGGCGCAGCGGCTCGGCATTCGTAAGCTTGAAGGCAACGAGAAAGGCGGCGTGATTGAGTTTGCCGAGAAGAATCACGTTAACCCGACGTGGCTGATTGGCCTGCTGCAAAAACAGCCGCAGCACTTCCGTCTTGATGGCCCGACGCGGCTGAAATTTATGCAGGATCTGAGCGAGCGCAAGCTGCGCATGGAGTGGGTGCGCAAGTTTATGCAGCAACTGGCCGAGAACGCCGTGGCCTGATCCCCCGGCGCGCAGGTTTCGCTGCGCGCCACCCTTTACAAACTCTTTGCACTCCGCCTGGATTTCCCGACACGCCCGCCGTCCATAATTAAGGTTATTTGTTAAATAACAATAACCTGATAATACCTGTGGATGACAATAATGCTAAAACATACGCGTTTTGCGCGCGGCCTGGGGTGGTTTTGCCTCGCCGCCATGCTGGCCCTCACCCTTCCCGCCCAGGCCAACACCTGGCCGCTGCCAGCGGCGGGCAGTCGCCTGGTGGGAGAAAACCGCTTTCACCTCGTTGAAAACGACGGCGGCTCGCTGGAAGCGATCGCCAAAAAATACAACGTGGGTTTTCTGGCGCTCTTGCAGGCCAACCCCGGCGTCGATCCTTATGTGCCCCGCGCCGGTAGCGTGCTGACCATTCCACTGCAAACGCTGCTGCCCGACGTGCCGCGCGAAGGCATTGTGATTAACCTTGCGGAACTGCGCCTGTACTACTTTCAACCGGGAACCCAGAGCGTGACGGTTTACCCTATCGGCATTGGTCAGTTAGGTGGCGACACGTTGACGCCAACCATGGTGACAGCTGTGTCGGATAAACGCGCCAACCCGACCTGGACGCCCACCGCGAACATCCGTGCGCGCTATAAAGCCCAGGGGGTGGATCTCCCCGCCGTGGTGCCAGCCGGGCCGGATAACCCGATGGGCCACCACGCCATTCGCCTGGCGGCTTACGGCGGTGTCTATCTGATCCACGGCACGAACGCGGATTTTGGTATCGGGATGCGCGTAAGTTCCGGCTGCATTCGTCTGCGCGATGGCGACATTGCCACGCTGTTTAAGCAGGTGACGCCGGGCACCAAAGTGAACATCATCAATGCGCCAGTTAAAGCTTCGGTGGAACCTAACGGCGTGCGGCTGGTGGAAGTGCATCAGCCGCTGTCGCAGTCCATTGATGACGATCCGCAAACGCAGCCCATCGTATTAAACGCCCGTCAGGAAAGCTTTAAAGCTGAGCCGCAAACCGACGGTATGTTGATGGAAGAGGTGATGAACGTCCGCTCCGGCATGCCGGTTGAGGTGACATCCCACACCCTGCAAAAAATGTAGGCCACGCCCGGCGGCGCAAGCTTGCCGGGCCTACGGGGGATGGTGTTACGTAGGCCAGGTAAGCGCAACGCCATCCGGCAATATTTACCGCGTTAGCCCCCGTAGGCCGGGTAAGCGCAGCGCCACCCGGCAATGTTTACCGCATTACGCTAACCCCAAATGCGCCCACAGCGCCGCCATCGGCATCGTCGCCAGCGCGATACACTCATCCGCCGCGCCGTACCAGACGTGCAGCGTATCGTCTTTGATCAGCGCCCCGCAGGTAAACACCACGTTGCCAAAAAAGCCCTCGCGCTCGTACTCTGCGGTCGGCTCCAGCAGCGGAACGGGGGATTTCGCCAGGATAGTCATCGGATCCTCTGAATCCAGCAATAGCGCGCCCAGACAGTAGCGCTGATCCGCATCGACACCGTGATAAATCTCCAGCCAGCCGCGTTCCGTTTTTAACAGCGGTGCGCCGCCGCCGGATTTGCGTGCATCCCACGCATCGCCCGAACGCCCCAGCAGATGGCGATGATTCCCCCAGTGCAGCATGTCCGGCGATTCGCAGATCCAAATCTCC
Organism: uncultured Enterobacter sp.; assembly: GCA_963521185.1. Classification (GTDB taxonomy): domain Bacteria; phylum Pseudomonadota; class Gammaproteobacteria; order Enterobacterales; family Enterobacteriaceae; genus Enterobacter_D. The sequence continues at coordinate 284,180 of CAUQTV010000002.1, forward strand.
GGCAGACCAAAATGGCACGGCGCGGGTCGGGTCAGCGCCAGATAGCGGTCAGCGACTTTTTCCGGGAAAAAGCAGACATCGCGGTTATCAGGGCAGAAGATCAACCCTTTCTTCTCAACGTTGATAAAGTCCGTCGTCACCGCAAGCGCGGTGGTAATGCCCAGCGGGGAAATCGCCGAATAGTTGATGTACCAGGTATCGCCAATTTGCGTGATGCGCGCATCTTCGCAGCCGAACTGCTCATACAGACTGTCGGCGAGTATAAACGCCTGGGTATCGACGGTGAAGTTCACGCCGTCGGGGCTGCGCGCCAGCCGCAGATGCGACATCGACGTCAGCCAGATTTGCGACGGATCGCTTTTTAAGGTGATAAGCCGCGGATCGCTAAAGTCATAGCGGTCATCGCTGCGGTCGAAGGTGCGCGTATCCGGTAGCCAGCGGCCATCCTGCTCGCTCAGCAGCGGCACGACGATCTTTTGCGCATCGCTGCATTTCACGCTTTCGGCCACGCGAACCAGCAAAATGATTTCATCGTTAAACGCCGTCACCCCGGCATTAAACACGCACTCCACTTTCCGGTCGGGCGATGACGGGATCACGTCCGCAGGAACAATCAGCGGGTTTTTACTGTGCCGTTTCATAACAACTCCTTTTGATCACAAACTGATTCTTCGTAAGCGTGTCGGTGTCGCTCCCGGCCACGGTCTCGGCCATAATTGTGCGCAGCGGATTCGTCACCGCATCGCCAAAGTTAATGGCCACCCACACCTGCTCGTTTTCGGTGGCGCGGGAATACCAGATGCAGCTTTCCGTCTGCCGCAGCGTGAGGTATTCACCTCTGCGCAGCGCCTCGCTTTCACCGCGCAGCGCAATCATGCGCTGATAGTCACGCCACAGAGAATCCTCCCGCTCGCGTTCGCCGTCGGCGTGGATCTCTGCGGCGTCCGGGTTCAGCGGCATCCAGGGTGCGACGGTGGAAAAGCCCGCGTGTGCTCCGGCGCTCCACTGCATCGGTGAGCGGGAGCCATCGCGCGACTGGGCGAGCGCTTTTTCCAGTGCCGCCGCCTCATCCAGTCCGCTGGCAAGCGCAGTGTGGTAATGGGTTTTGCCCTGCACATCGAAAATCTCATCGACGGTTTTCGGGCAGTAGTTACTCATGCCCATCTCTTCGCCCTGGTAGATAAAGGGCACGCCGCGCGCGGTCAGTTGCAGCACCATCATGCAGCGCGCACGGTCAACATCCCGCGCCGTATCGCCGAAGCGGCCTATCATGCGCGGCATATCGTGGCTGGAAAAAAAGAGCGTCGGCAGGCCCGGCTGCTTCTCCTGCATCGCCGTTAACGCGCTAAAGATCTGCGTGACGTCAAAGGTTTTCTGGCTGCCCAGATTAAAATTAAACACCACATCCATCAGCTTCGGTCCCTGATAGCGGCTGAGCACCGCAAGATCCTCACTGCCAATTTCACCAATCAGAAAAACATCGCCCTGCCTGCGGATATAGCGCATCAGGCGGCGCAATACGGGTAGCAGCCCCGGCTGATTGACATCGTGAAGATGCACCTGCTCACCCTGCGCCTGCGGGTTATCTGGCCCAATGCCGTTGGTGGAAAGAAAGTTGATCACATCGAAACGAAACCCATCCACGCCGCGAGCGCGCCAGAAGTCGACTACCCGGTAAATTTCCTGCTCGACCTGCGGGTTGGCCCAGTTCAGATCCACCTGCTGCGGGGCGAATTTGTGGTAGTAGAATTGACCGGTATCCGGTTCCGGCGTCCACGCGCTGCCGGAGAAAAACGACTGCCAGTTATTGGGCGCGTCGGTGAAAAGAAAGTAATCCCGGTAGCGGCTCGCGGGGTTGTTCCAGGCATCAACAAACCACGGATGCTGAGATGAAACGTGGTTGACCACCAGATCGATCACCACGCGGATCCCCCGCGCGTGACAGGCGTCAATCACGCGGCTGACATCATTCAGCGTACCAAAGCGTTCATCCACTGCGCAGTAGTCACTGATGTCATAGCCGTTATCTACGCCGGGGGACGGGTAAAACGGCGTGATCCATATACCGGTGATCCCCAGCGCATGCAGATAGGCAATTTTTTGCTCAAGGCCGGGAAAATCCCCCAGCCCGTCGGCGTTACCGTCACAAAACGACGGCAGATAGATTTGATAAAACACGCACTCCTGCCACCAGCGAATCCGATGCATTGCAATGTCCTTATTTAAGTGACAACGACATCCCTTGCAGGAAATATTTGCGGAACAAAATGAACAGCACCATCACCGGCAGCATTTGCACCACCGACCCCGCCAGCACCGGGCCAAGATGGATGCCCCAGGATTTGCTGAAGGTGGCGAGCAGCACCGAAAACGGCATTTTATCGACGTCACGCATGATGATAAGCGGCCAGAGAAAGTTGTCCCAGGCGCTTGAAAAGGTAAACAGCGCGACGATGGCGAGGATCGCTTTATTCAGTGGCATCATCACGTGGCGTAAAATCCCCCACAGGCTGGCCCTGTCGAGTTTCGCCGCATGAATGTAATCGTTCGGCGTACCCTTAAAGCTCTGCGACACCATAAATATGCCCCAGGCGCTCATGGCATACGGCAGGATCATCGCGCTGTAGCTGTTGAGCAGTCCCAGCTCACGCATGAGGATGAACTGCGGGATCACAAACATAAACGCGGGAAAGACCATCTGCACAATCAGCAGATTTTTAAAGGCGTGCTTGCCGCGAAAATCGGTTTTTGCCACCGCATACCCCACTAGCATTGCCGTCACGGTCACGCAAAAGGTAATGCTGACCGACACGAAAAACGAGTTGAAGAGCGTGCGCAGAAACGGTTTATCCGAGCGCTGACTGTTATCAAACAAAAAGCGGTAGTTATCCAGCGAGAAGTCCCCGGAAAACAGGCTGGAAGTATAGATTTGCGCGGTCGGCTTTAACGAGGCGACGATCATCCAGATAAAGGGATACAGCCACGTGATCGCCAGTAAAAACAGCGCGGCGTGGATCGCTAAACTGCCAGGCGATAATTTTTTCATTAGACGATCTCAATGTGCTTTTCGAACAGTTTACGAAACAGCCAAATCAGCAGAAAACTGCATGCGGCCACGATGATGGACATGGTCGCCGCCCAGCCAGGTTTCATCTTCTGGAACGCCACTTCATACATCACCACCATCGGGCTGGTGGTACTGTTGAGCGGTCCGCCACCGGTGATGAGGTAGGGTTCGGTAAAAATACTGAACGCCACGGTTACCGCCAGCACCATTACCATCACGATCTGCGCGTTCATCATCGGCAGTGTGATACCAAAGGTCTGCCGCAGACGTCCGGTTTTATCGAGTTGCGCGGCGCTGTAAATATCCTGTGGAATGGCCAGCATGCCGGAATAGAGGATGAGCCCGTAATAGCCGACAAATTTCCAGGTGACGATCAGCGCAATCGACAGCATTGCGCAGTCGGGGTTGGTAAACCAGGGAACTGAAACCCCCAGCCATTCGCGTAAAAAAACGTTCACCGGGCCAAATTCGCTGAATAATTTCGAGAACACAATCGAATAGGCCACGCCTGAGGAAATATTTGCCAGTAAAAAGCTGAGCGCAATAAAACCTTTGCCGTACTTGATGCGTTTTAGTCCGGCAGCAAACAGTAGCGCCGAGATAAAAACGATCGGCAGGTAATACATCAAAAAGCGAAATACGTTAAGCAGCGAGGTCCAGAATAATTTATCATTCATCACGCTAATAACATTATTCAACCCGGTCCAGACCGGCGTGCCAACAAATTGCCACTGGGTAACGCTTAATACCGCCAGCCACGCCAGCGGGTAAAACCAGAACAACAGCGAATATCCGAGCCATGAGGAGGCCAGCAGGCCTCCGGTTCGGGAATCATGTCCAGCCATGGCGACCTCTTATGGTTTAAGGATGCCGTTAATTTCCTGGGCGGATTCATTCAGCACTTTCGCGGGGTCGTCATGTTGAAAAATAACCCGCTCGATCATTTGCGTCATGCTGCGCTGCACTTCGGTGGTTTTGGTGGTGGCCGCGGGCGGCAGTGCGACGTTCACGTACGAAGCGATCTGCTTTTCGAGCGGGTTTTTCTCGAAGTAATCGACAAACAGCGGATTGGTTAGCAGATCCGAGCGCGCAGGCGGCATGCCAACGGTTTCGAGCCACAGCAAATCGTGTTTTTCATCGCCGAATACCCACTGCAAAAAGGCCCAGGCTTGCGGTTTGTGCTTGCTGGTGGAAAACATCGCCACGCCTTTGCTGTCGCCGAAGGTATAAGGATGGTCGGCACCTTTCTCGGTCAGCATGGGACCAATTTCGATGTTTTTTAAGATCTCTGGAAACTGCTTGCGGTAGCGGGCGATATCCCACGGACCGCGCGCGGAAGCCAGCACCTGGCCGGTTGCCAGCGGATCGTCAGCGGAGGTGAAATCGTAGCTGCTCCAGCCTTTGGTGAAGACCTTGCTCATAAAGCTCAGTACGGCTGCGCCCTCGGCGTTATTAAACTGCACCTGACCGTCGGCGATATAGGCCTTACCCCCGCTCTGCGCATACATCAGCGGGATGAAGTCGAACCACCGCTCCCACCAGTTTTTCCCGGCGGTGAGTTGCATAACGTAGCCTTTTTTATCCGCATGACGGGCTTCGGCCAGCCAGTAAAGTTCCTCATAGGTTTTGGGAACATGATCGAATCCATACTGTTTTAGCAGGTCGGTACGCCACCACCAGACGGTGGGGTTGACGTATATCGGCAGGACATTTTGCTGCCCGTTGATTTCCCATGCGGGTGCCAGTGACGTCATTTTACGCCCCTGAATCAGCGCCGCATAACCGGGCATTTTGGCGAGATCTTCAAGCTGGCCGATTTCGTTAAGCTGGCTGGCAAAACCAATAAAGATATTACTGGTGATGTCGGGTTCCGTTCCTGACGCTAATGCGCTCATGATCGCTTCTTCTGAGCTGTTAGCGGCGGGAATCGTGGTAAATTCAACCGGCGTATGCGCAGCATCTTTATTCCACTCGGTGACCATTTTGTGCCAAAACGCTTCTTCATTTTCATTCGGGGCAACCCACAGTTTGATGGGGGTTTTCGCCGCGATGGTCGCTGATTTATCATCAGGGCCACAGCCGGTCATGCACACGCTGAGAAATACCAACGCCATCCCTTTTGCTACTGTCGCAATGTTCATCCCTTCTCCCTTTCCCTTTTAAATAAAACCTTCCCGAACTTCCCGAAATTGCAAACGCATTTACGCTAACACTCTCTTTTTTTGTTTAACGTTAAATCAATCACACTTCTATTTTTATTTGCCGTTAAACTTCTTATCTGCACGCAGCAAAATAATCACTGCGGTGAATGCATTAGCGTCATATATATATAAAACTTTCGCAATCAGCGCTTATTAGCGCTTTAATTTATACGCCTTAATCATTATTCAGGTGAATATAAAAGGATGACAACACCATGGATGAACTCACCTGCTTTAAAGCCTATGATATTCGCGGTGAAGTGGATGTTAACCTCAACAAAGAGATTGTCTGGCGCATTGGTCGCGCCTATGGCGAATGGTTACAACCGCGCCGGGTGGTGGTCGGGGGCGATATCCGACTGACCTCAGAAACCTACAAACAGGCCCTGATGAGCGGGCTAATGCACAGCGGCGCTGACGTTATCGACCTCGGCGCGACCGGCACTGAAGAGGTCTATTTTGCCACGCGCGCGCTGAAAGCCGATGGTGGCATTCAGATCACCGCCAGCCATAATCCCGCACACTACAACGGCATGAAGCTGGTGCGCGAAGACGCCCGCCCAATCAGCAACGATAATGGTCTGCTGGAAATTAAAGCGCTGGCAGAACAAAACAGCTTCTGCTCCACGATCCAGCACGGCGGCTGGCACAAACACGCTATTCGTCCGGCCTGGGTGGCGCATCTGTTGAGCTATGTTTCACGTCCACCGCAGCGCGCGTTGCGTATAGTGGTCAATGCCGGGCACGGTGCCGCAGGTCCGGCCCTGGACGCGCTGGATGACGCACTGCGTGAGCACGGCGTCGATATCGAATTCATCCGTATTTACCATCAGCCTGACGGCACCTTTCCGGCTGGCGTACCGAATCCCATGCTGGTGGAAAATCAGCGCGCTACCGCCGAGGCGGTACTGGCGCACGGGGCGGATTTTGGTGTCGCCTGGGACGGGGATTTTGACCGCTGCTTTTTCTTTGATGAGCGCGGAAAATTTATCGAAAGCTACTACCTGGTGGGGCTGTTTGCCGCCTGGTTTTTACAACAGTCGCCGGGCAGCGCTGTTTTACTCGACCCCAGACTCATCTGGAACACCCTCGACACGGTACAACGGCACGGTGGCAAGGCGATCGTTTCCCGCACCGGCCACGCCTTTATTAAGGCCCGTATGCGTGAAGAGGATGCCGTGTATGGCGGCGAAATGAGCGGTCATCACTACTTCCGCCAGTTTGGCTACTGCGATAGCGGCATGATCCCGCTGGTGGTGATGTTGCAAATGGTTGGCGCGACGGCGGCTCCCCTTTCGTCGTATGTCCAACAGGCCCAGCGACGCTACCCGGCCTCCGGTGAAATCAATCTGACGGTCGCGAACCCGGCGGCCATCGTCGAACGTCTGGCGAACCATTATCGCCACGGATCTCATGATCGCTGCGACGGGCTGAGCGTGGCGTTTATCGACTGGCGCTTCAATTTACGCATGTCCAATACCGAACCGCTGATCCGCCTGAACGTCGAAACACGAGGAGACACGGCACTGCTCGCAGCCAAAACCTCTGAACTGCTCTCACTGATTAATAAAGGGACGTAACATGACCGCCGTGACCCTGCGTCATATTCATAAGCTTTATGATAAAAACACGATCATCGAAAATCTGTCGCTGGATATCACCTCCGGCGAATTCATTGTGCTGGTCGGCCCGTCCGGCTGCGGTAAATCAACGCTGCTGCGCCTGATTGCCGGGCTAGAAACGCCCGACGGCGGCACCATTATGATGGGTGAGGAAGACGTGACGCACCTCCCGGCGGGCAAACGCAGCCTGTCGATGGTGTTCCAGTCCTATGCGCTTTATCCGCACATGACGGTGCGCGAGAACCTCGCCTTCGGCCTGAAAAACATGAAAACGCCGCCGGAGGAGATCGCCGCGCGCATCGATGACGCGGCGAAAATGCTTAAGCTTACGGAGATGCTCGACAGGCTGCCGCAAAATTTGTCCGGCGGTCAGCGCCAGCGCGTGGCCATTGGGCGATCCATCGTTCAACAGCCGCAGGTTTTTTTATTTGACGAGCCACTGTCAAATCTGGATGCGTCCCTGCGCGTGGAGATGCGCCAGGAAATTCAGGAGCTGCACAACAAACTGAAAAACACCATGATCTACGTGACTCACGATCAGGTGGAAGCAATGACGCTGGCGGACAGGATCGTGGTGCTCTACAAAGGCAAAATTGAGCAGGTCGGCACGCCTCTCTCCCTGTATAACGAACCGGCGAACCTGTTTGTCGCGGAATTTATCGGCACGCCGAAAATCAACGTGCTGCCGGTTGTCTGGCAAAACGGCGGCCTGAGATTGAGTGAAAGCCTGCACTTTCCGCTTCGCCGTCGCCCCGAGGGTCTTCGCGAAGGGGACACGCTTTTCATGGCGATTCGCCCGGAGCACATTCGCCCGGGTGCCGACGGTGATTTTCAGTTTACCGCGCAAACCCGGCTGTGCGAACTGCAAGGGGATTCTACGCTGGTGTGGTTTACCCTTGAGGGGCATCAGGGGTGCCTGAAATCGTTCCAGCAGCTTAATTTCCCGCCAAAACATGCGCTTACTGTCAGCGTGGATGAACACCATATTCATCTTTTTGATGGCTTAGGCAAACGCCTGTAACCCAGAACGGCGGCAGCGCGTTACTGTGCTACCGCCCGTTGACTAAAAATAAATTATCGATCGATAAACAAATCGGCTCATTTCATATAAACTTCATCTAACTGTCGCGTTTCCCAGGTATAAAAAAGCGCTCTATTTGTCTGTTTTTCATAAGATTATCTTATTACTTTTTTATATAGCGACTGCGCTGGTCACAGCGGTTAATTATTTTTATAATGGTCGTTCAACAAACCAACACACGTTCAGGCGGCACAATGACCCAAGACGTCACAATTTGTACAAAAAAAAGCCGTGGCCGACCCAAAGTGTTCGACAGGGATGCGGCGCTTGATAAAGCCATGACCTTATTCTGGCAGCATGGTTACGAAGCCACTTCGTTATCCGATCTGGTGGAAGCAACCGGCGCAAAAGCGCCGACGTTGTATGCAGAATTCACCAATAAAGAAGGGTTGTTCCGTGCGGTACTGGATCGCTATATCAGCCAGTTTGCGGCGCAGCATGAAGCGCAACTGCTGTGCGAGGAGAAATCCGTTGAGCAGGCATTGCTGGATTACTTCACGGCGGTAGCGACCTGCTATAGCAGCAAAGATACTCCTGCTGGCTGCTTTATGATCAACACCTCCGCCACGCTCGCGGCCGGATCGAAAGAGATCGCGCATACCATCAAATCGCGTCACGCCATGCAGGAGCAAACGTTGCTTCAGTTTCTGCAACAGCGTCAGTTGCGCGGCGAGATCCCGGCCCAGGCTACGTTGCCACACCTGGCGCAGTTCCTGAGCTGTATCTTGCAGGGCATGTCCATCAGCGCGCGCGAGGGCGCAAGTTTCGAAAAGCTGATGCAAATTACCCGCACCACGCTGCACCTGTGGCCCGAACTGCTAAAATCCTGATTCAAGGGCGGCCTGCCGCCCTTTCCTCTCGCATGCTTCACACCTGCCTCACACTTGCCCGACGCACGCCTGCTCTGACGCGAAAGCATGACCTTTTGCGGTGCTGTCATCCGTTTGACCTATTGCAACAATAGGTGAAACCTTATTTGTTAACGCTGCGCTTTGCTATTCTTAAATCGTGACTATTTTCGTGCTAATGATTAGCAGGAACAGAGGGAATAAAATACGCGTCAGGAAGATGCATCACACCGAGCATGTTCTTTTGTTACCTACCCGCGACTCTGAATTTACTTTTCCAGCGACGGACAAAGGGCCTATTGACGACTATTCACATGCAGAAGGAAATGGACATGATTTTGCTATTACCATTCATCAAAGTGCTAATAGTAATTACATTGTTATTTGCACTCTGGGTATTATGTGGTGGATCGGTACTGTTTGCTTTTATCTCAGTTTTGATTACCGGCTGTCTGCTTATTCGCCAGCATAATGCTATTTGAAACCCGCAAATTAAAAAAAGCCTTGCGTATCAATACGTAAGGCTTTTTTAACGAAAAAGGACTCCCCAGCCTGAGCGAATGGGGAGCCAATCTGTAGGGAACTTCTTTTTTACGCTTTGTTATTCAGAATCAGCTGGCCGTTGCCGTCGAGCGGAATTTGCGTGCCAGGATCTTTATCCATACGGATTTTGCCTTGCTGGTCGCCGATTTTATAGGTGACGTCATAGCCCAGCATTTTATCCGATTTATCGTACACCGTTTTACAGCGCTGCTGGCTGCTGGTGTAGGTGTCGTTTTCCTGCATGGCACCCTGCACCTGATTGCCAGCATAACCGCCGCCCAACGCGCCCACCACCGTGGCCACATCTTTACCCCGACCACCGCCGAACTGATGACCAATTACGCCACCGGCAACCGCACCGAGCACCGAACCAGTCAGGCGATTCTCATCCTGCACCGGACGGCGATGGGTGACGGTGACGTTACGGCACTCCTGACGGGGCGTTTTCACCGTTTCTTTGATTGGCGTCGCGGAGACCACCTGCGCATACTGTGGGCCACGATCAAACACATTCAGACTGGCCACCGCCGCCACACCCAGAGCCGCGGCCACACCAATACCGATACCCGCTAACATTGATTTATTCACAGGATTCTCTCCCTTCTTTGCTATTGGTCATAATTCTGCAATCAAAGGAATAAATAGCCAATCGGAATGCGCGTAATTCATGGGGCGTTATGCGGTAAAACAGCGTGATTCAGAAGAGTCTTAGGTCTGGAGAGGGTATTAACAGAAGGATATGCTGATTGCCCCTTCAGCAGGCGAAGGGGCAAACTGTCTGGTATTAACTCAGTGCAGTTTTAAACGTGGGCGGATCACGCGGTTAATACTGCCCACCAGCATCATCAGGCCCGTTTTGAAATAACCGTGCAGCGCCACCTGGTGCATGCGGTACAGCGAAATGTAGACGAAGCGCGCAATGCGCCCTTCTACCATCATTGAGCCACGCATCAGGTTACCCATCAGACTGCCCACGGTGGAGAAGTTAGAGAGCGACACCAGCGAACCGTGATCTTTGTAAACATAAGATTTCAGCGACTTGCCTTTGCGCTGCGCGAGGATATTGTGCAGCGCCAGCGTTGCCATCTGGTGCGCAGCCTGAGCGCGCGGCGGCACGAAGCCACCCTCCGGACGTGCGCAGGAAGCGCAATCGCCGATGGCATAAATATCGGGATCGCGGGTCGTTTGCAGCGTGGGTTCAACCACCAGCTGATTGATACGGTTCGTTTCCAGCCCGCCAATCTCTTTCATAAAATCAGGCGCTTTGATCCCTGCTGCCCAGACCATAAGGTCGGCCTGAATGTACTCGCCCTCTTTGGTGTTCAGACCGCCTGCGTCCGCGCTGGTGACCATGGTTTGCGTCAGTACGCGCACGCCCATTTTGGTCAACTCGCTGTGCGCCGCACCGGAAATACGCGGCGGCAGCGCAGGCAGAATACGTTCGCCCGCCTCTACCAGCGTGACATTCAGCGCCTCGTTGGTCAGCCCTTTGTAACCGTAACTGTGCAGTTGCTTAACCGCGTTATGCAGTTCGGCTGAAAGCTCAACGCCGGTGGCACCCCCGCCAACAATGGCGATATTCACTTTGCCGCTCGCGCCGAGGTTAGCGGAAAATTTCAGGAACAGGTTGAGCATTTCCTGATGGAAACGACGGGCCTGGTGCGGGTTATCAAGGAAAATGCAGTGATCCTTGACGCCCGGCGTGTTGAAATCATTAGAGGTGCTGCCCAGCGCCATCACCAGCGTGTCATAGGCCAGCTTACGTTCAGGCACCAGCAAATCGCCTTTTTCGTCGCGCAGTTCGGCAAGCGTCAGGGTTTTGCTTTCACGGTTAATGTCCACCACAGAACCTAACTGGAACTGGAAGTGATGGTTACGCGCATGGGCCAGATAGCTCAGTGCGTCCACGCCTTCGTCCAGCGATCCGGTTGCCACTTCATGCAGCAGCGGTTTCCACAGGTGACTGTGATTGCGATCGACCAGCGTGATTTTTGCCTTCTTACCACGGCCTAATTTTTTGCCCAGCTGCGTGGCAAGCTCCAGACCGCCTGCCCCACCGCCAACAATCACAATCTTTTTCAATGGTGTAGTCAACGTGACCCCCTAAATTATTAACCAATTGTTAATTAAAAGTTATACAAATAGCTTTTAATTAACAACAAGTTACCAACATGAAAACGATATTACGCAGTGAGAATAGCACGATCGGTGCATTGGTCATACCAAAATTGATATGCATCAAGTTTTGCTGCTTAAAAACAGAGCAATGTTTAACAGTCTGTACGCAAAATAGCATTTATGCCAATCGCATAACCACAGCATAAACAAGGAATTTCTCAATATAAACATTGCTTTAAAGACGCTGTCTGCTGCCGTGCCTATGCTGTGCGCTTTACTCCCAGGACCAGTCTCATGTTAATTTCCCACTTAAGCGCGCAAAAAATCGATTTCACAAAACCCTCTGAGCCCATTAATCAGCCTGGGTTCACGACGGCTGCGATGGCAAAAAAATTAACTATCGTGAGCATTCACAATACGCCGGTTGAAAGAAGAAAGGCCTACCAGCAAAGGCAGCAACGTCTTAATCACCCCACCAATGCCAAGGAGCAGCGACTGAGCGAGTTTAGCGGTGCGCACGTTCTTAAAACGGGTAATGAACTGCACCCCAGCGTTAATAACGGAAAAGACATCGCCGATATCAGAACCGCAGTGGTAATGGAAAAATTAATCAAAGAGGGCAAAGCGCTGCACGCCGAAAATAAAGCTGCGGCTAATGCGCGTGACCTTCAGAACCTGAAAGATGTGCTGGCCCTGGCGGCGAATAATAAATTAGCGACGCTGACACAACCCCTAACCTTAGCGATCCGTGACGGGGAGGTTTCGTTGAAAGCTTCCGCGCAATTTAGCCCCAAGGAATGGCTGGAGGCGAACGACAAACCGGGTCATTTCCTCGTGCTTAACGGGAATAACGACGAAACTTACGTGTCGCTGATCGGCGCGCTTGCCGCCACGTCTGAACAGTTGCAGTTTATTACCAGCGGGTTTGGCGGCCACGGTACGACCGATCGCCATGCCATTTCCATCAGCCAGACTGAAGGGGATAATTTCAAAAATATTCTGCTGCAAAATGGCGTTAATGCGGACAGGATCCATGTTGATCCCTATTCCACCAACAGCGGACAGAACGCCATTAACGTGGCGACCATCATTGAGAAAAAAATTCAGTCCGGTGAACCGTGCCATAAGATCATCATCGCAGGTACGCCTGCGGCGGTATTTCGCCAGACTTACACCTATGCCAGACAACTTGACGTTCCGTCGCTAAAAACGTTCACCCTTGAATCATTCCCGTTTAGCCAGGCGGAAGAGTACACCACCACGGCAGATAACCTCGCCACGCTGCGGGAATATTCCACCACCCTGAATTACCTGCTGAACACCGGTTTTTTGCCCGCCGATGCCGGACTCTATCCCGTGACCTTTTTCGAACAGGCGCTGGACAGTTTTCATAAACTCGCCGACGCGCTGGAAGGACAGAGCGGCAGTGCGGAAAAATATCAGCCTGAAATTGTCGCAATGAAATCGATGACGCCAGAGACGCTGGCGCGGATACAAGAGAACGCTGCCAGCGAAGAGGATAAAGCCAATATCAGGGTGATTGATAATTTCTTCAGAGGATTGTTCAACCCGCTTGAGCTGTCGTTCGAACGCCGTCTGGACTGATAACGTCAATAGCAAACGGCCCGGGTTTACAACCGGGCCGCCTTTCCATACCGTTAATCGTTAACCCAGCGTTTTAAACGCTTTGATGCGCTGCAAATGGGGCGAAATGTTTTTAAACTTATGCCCCTGCTCTTCATCCCAGACGATTTCGTAATAGGGATACAGCACCTCCGCCGTACGCTGGCTGTCCAGCGCTTCATCGCTGCGCGAGAGAATGGCCAGGCAGCGATCGCGGTTTTTCTCACGGAAGTTCGTCACGCACTTGGTGGCGATGTCTTCATACTCTTCCGGGCGATCGATTTTGCCTTCCATATTTTCATATGGAAACAGATTCGGATTAAACACCACCTGGCGAATATCGCAGAGGAAACCGATACGTTCAGCCCAGTAGCCCCCCAGCCCGACGCCGCAAATCAGCGGGCGCTCATCAACGTTGAGTTGCAGCATTTTGTCGATCTCTTTAAGCAAATGCTGCATGTCATGTTTCGGGTGCCGCGTGCTGTAGCTAATCAACCTCACATCGGGATCGATAAACTGCAATTGCAGCACCTTTTCATGATTACCCGGACTGTTTGAATCAAAACCGTGCAAATAGATGATCATCGTGTCCTCACCACACTACAACTCCCGATTAAGGGCGGGTTAATGCGACGCGTTATGTTCCTGCCAGCGTTCGTGCAGCTGTTCAAGCTGCGCGCTGACCGCTTTCCACTTCGCGGATGACATCAACTCCTGACGAGTAAATGAACCTTTATGATACAACTCTGTAACACGCTGTGCATTGATCGGTGACAGGTTATCCAACACGCTGACTGCGCCCTGACGATTGTTACACACCAGGATCATATCGCAGCCGGCATCGAGCGACGCCTGACCGCGCTCGGCGTAGCTGCCCATAATGGCGGCCCCTTCCATTGAGAGATCGTCAGAAAATATCACGCCGTTAAAGCCGAGTTCGCCGCGTAACACCGTTTTGAGCCAGTACGGCGAGCCGCTGGCCGGACGCGGATCGGCGTCGGTGTAGATCACATGTGCGGGCATAATCGCGTCGAGCTTGTTCCCGGTAATCAGTGAGCGAAACACCGACATGTCTTTGGCGCGAATTTCCGCTTCATCGCGCGGATCGTGCGGCGTCTCTTTGTGCGAATCCGCCGTCACGGCCCCGTGTCCGGGGAAATGTTTGCCGGTGGTTTTCATGCCCGCCTCGTGCATACCGTCAATAAAACGCGTCGCCACTGCAAGGGCTTTGGCGGGATCCGCATGGTATGAACGCTCACCAATGGCCGCGCTGATATGCCCGACGTCCAGCACCGGCGCGAAGCTGATATCAATATCCATGGCGATCATTTCGCTGGCCATTAACCAGCCCGCGTCCTGCGCCAGCTCACCGCCCGCCTGCAAACCCAACAGCGCAGCAAAGGACTGCGCCGCCGGTAAGCGCGTAAATCCGTCGCGGAAGCGCTGCACGCGCCCACCCTCTTGATCCACCGCCACCACCAGGCGATGGTGCGAGGCGTCGCGGATTTGGCGGACCAGCTCGCGTAGCTGAGCGGGATCGTGATAGTTGCGGGTAAACAGAATTAACCCGCCAACCAGCGGATGGGCGAGGATCTCGCGCTCTTCCGCATCCAGCTCATAGCCTTCGACATCTAACATTACCGGACCCACACTCACCTCTCTTATCCTTTAGTCTGCCACTGACGCTCAATCTCATCTGCCAGCGTAATAAATTGTTGCTCGCCCGTTTGCGCATAGCGGCACTCGTACCAGCCCGCCATCAGCATTAACACCCACGGACGCCAGCGCCGCACCTGTTGCCAGAGTGCGTCACCGTTTGTGTTTGCGCGGCGGGCGTAATCCTCCACCAGCCTTCTGCGCGCGGTTTCATCGTCGGTCCACACCGACGCGAGTTCCAGGGCAACATCGCCGTCGCCCGCATATTCCCAGTCGATCAGTCGCAATCCCGCCTGGGTATGCACGAGATTGCCCGCATGCACATCCATATGCAAGGGCGCTAAGCGCTGCACGCGCGGCTCGCCCTGCGTGCGCAGTCGTTTAAGCCTGCGCAGCCAGCGCGGGGTGCGGCGTTCGGCTGCCGCCTGTTGCCAGTAGCGCTCCAGTAGCGGCAGTAGCGTGACGCGCCAGCCAAACCGGGGTTGTCGATGCAAATGATACAACAGCCCCGCCAGCGCGTCGGTATCCGGTAATGCGGCATCGACCCTGCCGTCGAGATACTCTACCGCCATCCAGCCTTCCGTAAACAAGCGCGGCGCAGGGGCCAGCGTCGACGGTAGCCGTTTCAGGGCGTGATACTGGCGATGAAAGGGGGCGGATGAGGTAGCCGCAGGCTGGTGACGCAGCACCAGCCGCTGGCGATCGCTTTCGATGATCACACTCCCGCCGCTCAGCCCGGAAGTGCGCCGGGCGGCGGGGGTGAACTGCGGGAAGTAGCGTGACAGTACCTCGTCACGCGAAAGCTTATTGCTGTGTAACGGCACCTTTACCTGACCAGACGATTTCGCCGGTTTGCACCAGCATTAATTGCATTTGCAGCGTCGGTGCGTTGACGTTGCCAGAAGCGCTGGAGTAAAGCACGTACTGCGCGCCCACATTGCGGGCGATGCCGATAGCCTTACTGCGCGTGCCGAGGCTGTCCTGCGCGGAGAGACCTAACTGCTGCTTCGCGGCACCCAACTGCTGGGCGGAGACCAGGGTGAATTTGCCGTTATTCGCCAGCGCATTGCGCAGCGTTTCTGTGCCTTCACCGGTATTGAGCGAACCGTTGGTGCGGTTGTTAACGCTGTCGACCAGTAACACGCTGCCGCCGCTTGCCCCGCTGGCTTGCAGCATTTTGCCGACCATCGGCTGAATCGCACCGTTCCAGTCGTAATGACGCACGCGTGGCGTCGGCTGGGCCGTTTCGTCCTGGTGCTCAATCGGGCCAGGCTGCGCCGGTACCGACGGAACAGAGGGTACGGTAGGCAGCGGTTGCTGCGGTACGGTGGGTTGCTCCGGCGCAGGCGTTGCCTGATCGACCGGTGCGGGCTGCTGTTCGCCGCGCATTACGCACCCTGAGAGGATCAATGCTACCGTCGTTAACAGCGCATAGCGTCCCAATTTACTCATCAAAATCACCCCTTATAAATAGAGATAAAGTCGGACTTTATGCGCGCCTAATGCGTTTGCGCTGCCATAAAGTGTGACCGACGAATTCCCCGGCACCGTCACGCTTCGCGGCGCTTCGAGTGGATGCATTTCCAGGCCTCTGGCGTCATACCAGTAAAAACGATAATGAACGGTAACGGACGCAGTCCTTTCATTGTAGAGAGTCGAGGACGCCGAGGTCTGAATTTCAGACGTCGATAAGGCGGGTTTATCGGCAGTGATCCCTGCCGCCAGCACGGTGGACTCCATCACCAGCGTTTGATCATCGCTGACCGGGATCGCCGGACGCGCGCTGCATCCGGCAAGCAGAATGGCAGCAAGCCACACAACAACACGCCCTCTTGTCATCTTATTGACCTTTGTGCGACAGCATCGGGCCCAGCGCGTGGCCGCCCAGCAGATGCATATGAATATGATAGACTTCCTGACCACCGTGACGGTTACAGTTCATGATCAGACGATAGCCGTCCTGTGCAATCCCCTCCTGCTCCGCGATTTTCGCCGCTACCGTGACCATGCGACCCAGCGCCTGTTCGTGCGCCTCAGTCACGTCGTTGACGGTGGGAATAAGAATATTGGGAACGATCAGAATGTGCGTCGGTGCCTGGGGAGAAATGTCGCGGAACGCGGTGACCAGTTCATCCTGCCAGACGATGTCCGACGGAATTTCGCGGCGGATAATTTTACTGAAAATCGTTTCTTCGGCCATGACATCTTCCTTCTTTATAACAGCATAATAATGCCTGAGAGTATGAGCGAGAATCTCCTGATGTTTCAACTATAAACCGTATTTTCTTACGCGCCCGCTCTCCCGCCTGACTCACGCCCACGCCTTTGCCCGAACCGGTGATGTAAAACGAAGTTTCAGTAATACAAATTACATCTGTTTACATCGTGAACTCTAATGCGTATATTTCGCATTTGCATTTCCATGCGCAATTCATACCTGAATAATTAAAACGCCGCGCTCGCCGTCGACAACGTATTGGCAACGAGCGTCATTACCAACATGTAATAAGGGTTTATGATGTCTTTCACCGTTCACGCCAGGGATGAACAACGTCCGCCTCTCAACCATCCCACTCTGCTGGCTGCGTGCATTGCCATTGCACTGACGCCGGTTTCAAGCTTTGCAGCTACCGCTGATGCGACAGCGAAAACCGAAGATACCGTGGTGGTTGAAGGGACGACCAACGATAACGTCGTTGACAGCCAGGACCAGGACTACAGCGTAAAAACCACCACCACCGGCACCAAACTGCTGCTGGTGCCGCGCGATATCCCGCAGTCCGTCAGTGTGATCAGCCAGCAGCGTATGCAGGATCAGGATCTCACCACCATTGAGGATGTGCTGGATAACACCACTGGCGTGAGCGCGTCACGTATTGACAGCAACCGTACCAACTTCTTCGCGCGCGGTTTCTTCATCAGTAACTTCGCTTACGAAGATATGCCGACCTTCCTTGATAACCGCTGGAACTTTGGCGACACCGCAGGCGACACGGCGATCTATGACAAGATTGAAGTGGTTCGCGGCGCGGCAGGCCTGATGAGCGGCACGGGTAACCCGTCGGCCTACGTCAACATGGTGCGTAAACATGCTGACAGCAAAGAATTTAAAGGTTCAGCCACCGCGACCTACGGTAGCTGGAACAATCAGCGCTATGTGCTGGATTTGCAGGCACCGCTGACGGAATCAGGCAAGGTGCGTGGCCGTGTGATCACCGGCTATCAGGATGAGGATTCCTGGCTTGAGCGCAACCATAGCCGTAAGAAATTCATCTATGGCGTGGTGGATGCTGACCTGACCGACACCACTACCCTCTCGCTGGGTTATGACTACCAGGAAAACGATGAAGATAGCCCGACCTGGGGTGGTTTCCCGTCGCTGTACAGTGACGGCAGCCGCACCCATTTCCGCCGCGGCTTCAACACTGCCGCTGACTGGGCGTACTCAAATTCTGACTCCACCAAAATCTTCGCCAACCTGACACAGCAGTTCGGTAACGGTTGGGAAGCGAAGATCAACGCCATGCATGCGGAGACCAACTTCGACAGCCGCCTGATGTATAACGGCTTCCCGGACAAAACCACCGGTCTTTATAACTCAGCGCTGTATCAGGGTGCGTGGGGCGGCTGGAACGTAGGCGAACGTAAGCAGGACTCCATTGACGCCTTTGTGCGCGGGAACTACGAAGTGCTGGGTCGTCAGCACGAGCTGATGTTCGGTGGTAGCTACAGCCGTCAGCGCAACAACTATGACAACTCCTACCCGGTGAACGATAACTTTGGTCTGATGGACGTTGGCAACATTCACAACTACAACGGTGATACGCTGGCAAACCCGACCTGGTCCGACTTTGCGCTGTATCAGCGTGATGTGATCCGTCAGAAATCGTTCTATACCGCTACGCGTTTGTCGCTTGCCGATCCGCTGCACCTGATTCTGGGCGCGCGTTATACCGAATGGAGCGCTAAGTACAATCTGGAGCGTCAACCAAACGAAATCCGCAACAGTAAATTCGATGATGTTACGCCGTATGCTGGCCTGATCTACGACATTGATGACACCTACTCAACCTACGTGAGCTATACGTCGATCTTCCAGCCGAGCGGTCAACGCGATGTGAACAGCGTGTTCCTCGACCCAACGACCGGTAAGAGCTACGAAGCGGGCGTCAAAGGCGACTGGTTTAACACGCGTCTGACGGCGTCTGTGGCGGTGTTCCGTACCGAGCAGGATAACGTTGCGGTGTCGACCGGCGTCACGATCCCGAACTCCGGCGGCCAGACAGCGTATAAATCGCTTAACGGCACCGTCAGTAAAGGGATCGAATTTGAGCTGAACGGCGCAGTGACCGATAACCTGCAACTGACCTTCGGTGCCAGCCGCTACGTAGCGGAAGACGAAGATGGCGTTGCGGTGAACCCGGATCAGCCGCGCACAACGCTGAAACTGTTCAGCCGTTATCAGTTGCCGATGCTGCCAGAACTGGCGGTCGGTGGTGGCGCACGCTGGCAGACCAAAACCTGGCAGGATATCGCAGGCCCGAACGGCGATACCCGTATCCACCAGAACGGTTATGCGGTCGTTGACCTGTTCACCCGTTACCAGGCGACTAAAAACCTGGCGATTCAGGCAAACCTGAACAACGTTTTCGACAAAGAGTATTACGACTACCTGGGCACCTACGGTGTTTACGGTGCACCGCGTAACTTCTCTGTCAGCGCGAACTACAGCTTCTGATAGTACTGTGAAATATGAGGGGAGCCTGATGGCTCCCCTTTTTTTATGCGTTGATAGAAACGCCGGGTGGCGCAAGCTTACCCGGCCTACGGGTTAGCGGCCAGCTCCCAGGCCGGGCATATAACACCCACCAACCCGTAGGCCGGGCAAACGCAGTGCCGCCCGGCACCAGCCAAACACCAGACGTAAAAAAGGGAGCCATTTGGCTCCCTCAGTCTCCCCAGACTATTTCTTAGTTGCTGCGGATGTACTCATCCATTTCGGTTTTCAGGTTATCGGATTTGGTACCGAAAATCGCCTGAACGCCCGAACCTGCAACAACCACACCTGCCGCGCCCAGTTTCTTCAGGCCAGCCTGATCCACTTTCGCCACGTCAGCTACGCTGACACGCAGACGAGTGATGCACGCGTCCAGGTTAGTGATGTTTTCTTTACCGCCGAACGCAGAAACCAGAGCCGGAGCCATTTCGCTGCTCGATGTTGCTTTCGCATCATCCGTCGCGTCTTCACGGCCTGGGGTTTTCAGATCCAGCGCTTTAATCAGCACGCGGAACACGGTGTAATAAATCGCCGCGTAGCACAGACCCACAACCGGGAACAGCCACAGCTTGCTGCCGTTGCCGCTCAGCACGATGAAGTCGATCAGGCCGTGTGAGAACGATGTACCGTCACGCATACCCAGCAGGATACAAATCGGGAACGCCAGACCTGCCAGCACTGCGTGGATCCCGTACAGGATCGGCGCAACGAACATGAAGGAGAACTCGATTGGCTCGGTAATACCGGTCAGGAACGAGGTCAGCGCGGCGGAGATCATGATACCGCCCACTTTCGCGCGGTTCTCAGGTTTCGCTGAGTGCCAAATCGCGATGGCAGCCGCTGGCAAACCGTACATTTTGAACAGGAAGCCACCGGACAGTTTACCGGCAGTCACGTCACCTGCCATATAGCGCGGGATGTCACCGTGGAAGACCTGACCAGCAGCGTTGGTGTATTCACCAATCTGCATCTGGAAAGGAACGTTCCAGATGTGGTGCAGACCAAACGGTACCAGGCAACGCTCAATGAAACCGTAGATACCGAACGCCACAACCGGGTTCTGGTACGCCGCCCACTGAGAGAAGGTCTGGATAGCCGTACCGATCGGCGGCCAAATGAAGGACAGGATAACGCCCATGAAGATCGCAGCCAGACCAGAGATGATCGGCACGAAGCGCTTACCGGCGAAGAAGCCCAGGTACTCAGGGAGCTTGATACGGTAGAAGCGGTTGAACATATAGGCTGCTATCGCACCCGAGATGATACCGCCCAGAACACCGGTATCCGCAAGGTGTTTCGCCGCGATTTCTTCAGCAGGTAAATGCAGTACCAGCGGTGCAACCACAGCCATGGTTTTTACCATGATGCCGTAAGCAACCACGGCGGCCAGCGCAGAAACGCCGTCGTTATTGGTGAAGCCAAGCGCCACACCGATAGCGAAAATCAGCGGCATGTTCGCAAAAACAGAACCGCCTGCTTCTGCCATAACATGAGATACCACTTCTGGCAGCCAGCTGAAGTTTGCAGAACCGACGCCCAGCAGGATACCTGCGATAGGCAGTACGGATACTGGCAGCATCAGTGATTTACCGACCTTCTGCAGGTTAGCAAATGCATTCTTAAACATAATTGAGAGTGCTCCTGAGTATTTGTGCTTTTTTTTACGCTTTCACGCATTGGCCCGGGGGGAGAACCGTGCCGTGGACGGGACATCTAAGCGCCCTTTATTTATTACGCAGAGTAAAATAAATCGGCGTAAGTTTGTTTGACGGCTATCACGTTTCAGCGAGCGGTCGCCGTAAAACTTTCAGTAATTTACAAAAGCCATGTCTGAATGTGTCAAAAAAAGCGTCACCGCCCCTTTTGTGGCGGTGAACTTTACTCGCATTGCCTATTAATTACGAGCTTTAAAAAAACTGATTTATAAGGAGAATTGCAGGCGGGCGGGGTCGATATGGAAGAGTCTGGCGAAGTTTTGCGTGGTCTGTTGCGCCAGCTCTTCAACCGGAACGCCTTTCAGTACCGCCATATAATCGGCCACGTCGCGGGCCATCGCAGGCTGATTTTCTTTGCCCCGATGCGGCACCGGTGCCAGGTACGGCGAATCCGTCTCCACCAGCAGCCTGTCGAGCGGCACGTAACGCGCGGCGTCTCTCAACTGTTCGGCATTACGGAAAGTGACAATTCCAGAAAATGAAATGTAGAAGCCCATGTCCAGCAATTTACCCGCTGTTTCTCTGTCTTCAGTAAAGCAGTGTAGTACACCACCGCAGTCCGTCACCTTTTCCTCTTGCAGGATAGCCAGCGTGTCGGCGCGGGCGTCACGCGTGTGCACGATGACAGGCTTGTTCAGCTCGCGGCCAATGCGGATATGGTGGCGGAACGATGCCTGCTGCTGGGGTTTGGTTTCCGGCGTATAAAAGTAGTCGAGGCCGGTTTCGCCCATCGCCACCACGCCCTCTTCTGCCGCCCACTGGCGCAGGGTTTCAACGTCGTACGCTTCGTCCTGATTGAGCGGATGCACCCCGCAGGAAAACACCACGTCATTGCGGTTACCGACCAGATCGCGCATCGCACGGTAACCCGGCAGCGTAGTGGCAACGGCCAGACAGAATTTTACGTCGCGCGCGGCGGCTTTCGCCAGTACATCATCAACGTCTTTATGCAATGACTGATAATCAAGGCCATCAAGATGGCAGTGTGAGTCGACTAAAAACATAATGTCTCTCTCAGAGGTGGGATACAGGAAGCAGCGCGCCCGGTTGCAGGTAGTGCTCCCAGCTTAAGAATAGATCGGTTAATAACAGTTCGCGGTTAATGGCCGCGACGTTTAATAGCTGTTCGCGACGCTGGAAAATCGCCGCCACCAGCGCTTGCAGCTTCGCGGCGCTGATCTGCTGCGCCAGCCGGGTCGCCAGCGCCAGCGCGTCCACATTGGTGAGCAGCGTCGCACCCTGCTGAACTTTCAGCGCGTCCATCAGCAATGACGCCAGCCAGTGCAAACGCTCCGCCACGCGGTCGTGGTGCAATACGCTTTGCAGCGACAGCCAGTCACCGCGCGACAGGGCATCATCAACGGCGGCGCACAGCGCCTGGCGTTGCGACCAGTTTTCCGCTTCAAGAAGCTGTTGCGCCGCCCCCGGTGCGCCCCCGCACAGTCGCAGCGCCGTCAGATTCGCCTCCGGGCTGGCGGCGGTCTCACGGGCCAGCCAGGCGCAGGCATAGCTTTCGGCAGGCGGCGAGAGATGGTGCACGCGGCAGCGGCTGCGCAACGTGGCCAGCAGGCGCGCAGGCTCGCGGCAGGCAAGGAAGAACCAGGTTTTCGCCGGTGGCTCTTCCAGAGTTTTGAGCAGCGCGTTCGCCGCCGCGTCGGTGAGCAGCGCGGCATCGTGGATCCAGACCACTTTCGCCCCGCCCAGACGGGCATGCTCATACAGCTTTTCATTCACGTCACGCACCGCGTCGATGCCGAGCGTGCTTTTGCCTTTTTCCGGCTCCAGCGAATAGTAGTCCGGGTGCGTCCCCGCCTGCATCAGCTGGCAGCCTCGGCAGTGCCCGCAGCTTTTATGCTCAGCGGGTTGTTGGCACATCAGATAGCGCGTAATGGCGTAGATCAGCGCGTCTTCACCCATACCGGGCAGTGCATGGATCAGTAGCGCATGGTGTCCGCGTCCGGCCTGATAGCTGGCGATCAGGTGTTCAAAGTCCGGGCGTAACCACGGGTACCATTTCATGCGCCCTGCTCCTGCACCCAGGCGGTTACGGTCTGGCGAATGTCGCGGATAACGTCTTCCAGGGACTGCGTGGCATCGATCGTGCGAATGCTTGCGTCCTGCGCCGCCAGCTCACGATAGCGGGCGCGCGTACGGTTAAAGAAATCCAGCGACTCCTGTTCTATGCGGTCAAGCTCGCCACGGGCGCGGGCGCGCTTCAGGCCCACTTCCGGCGTCACGTCGAGATAGAGGGTGAGATTGGGGCGAAAATCACCCAGCACAGCGTCGCGCAGGGTGCCAAGCATCTGGGTATCGATACCGCGTCCGCCGCCCTGGTAAGCCTGGGTTGAGAGATCGTGGCGATCGCCAATGACCCAGCATCCCCGCGCCAGCGCAGGCTTGATAACGGTTTCGACCAGTTGCACGCGGGCGGCGTAAAACATCAGCACTTCGGCTTTGTCATTAATGACTTCGTCACCGACGGACTTAATATCCAGCACCAGGCTGCGCAGCTTTTCAGCCAGCTGCGTGCCGCCCGGTTCACGGGTGAAGATCATCTCACCGATGCCGAGCGTTTTGAGCGTGTCGACCACGACGTCGCGCGCGGTGGTTTTCCCGGCACCTTCAAGTCCTTCGATAACGATATAGTTACTGCCCATTTTTTTCCTTTAACGCTTTTAGATAGTCCTGCACTGACCGGTTATGGCTGGCGAGATTGGTGTTGAAGGTATGCCCTCCTTTACCATCCGCCACAAAATAGAGATACGGCGTTTTCGCCGGGTGAGCGGCCGCATTGAGCGAGGCCTGGCCCGGTGTCGCAATCGGGCCTGGCGGGAGCCCGCTGATGGTGTAGGTATTGTACGCGGTTGGCGTCTCAAGATCGCTACGTGAAAGCTTACCGACGTATTTTTCACCCATACCGTAAATGACCGTCGGATCGGTTTGCAGACGCATGCCAATGCGCAGGCGATTCACAAACACCGATGCGACCCGGTCGCGCTCGCTGGCGACAGCGGTCTCTTTTTCAATGATGGAAGCCATGGTGACCAGCTGGTTTTGGTCGCTGTACGGCAGGCCGTCCATGCGCCCTTCCCAGGCTTTATCGACCGCAGCGACCATTTTTTGATGCGCGCGCTTCAACAACGCGACATCAGTGGTATTGGCGGTGTACATCCAGGTATCGGGCCAGAACCAGCCCTCCACCCATTCCGGGTGCGCGAATTTAAGCGTCTGCGCCACACTCTGATAGCTGTCATCTTTCAGCGTATGCTGAATGTACGGCGCATCGCGCAGTTGCTTAAGGTAATCACTTAAGCGCATGCCTTCCACGAAGCGCAAAGGGAACTGCGCTTCTTTCCCGCTCTCCAGCAGCACCAGCATTTCGCGCACCGTCATATTTGGCATCAGGCGATAAGTGCCCGCTTTGAAGTGCGACAAATCCGGCTCAATGCGCAGCAGCCACTGAAAAACGCGCGGACGGTTAATGATCCGCTCTTCATGCAGCTGAGTACCCAGCGCCAGACGACCCGTTCCCGCTTTTAGCGTGAAAATGGTCTCATCTTTGATGAGAAGCGGACTGTTCGCAAACTGGCGAACCTTATAAAAACCGGCACCCGCGGCAATGGCCATGACCACCAGCAGTAACAGGATAAAACGAAACATTTTCTTCATGACGAAATCTACTGCTCACAAAGTGGGGCTAAAAAGTGATAAAGCGTTCGCGATGTCCAGGTTTTGTCGCCACAGGCGCGCACAGGGATCACCGGCATTAACGCATTGCAAATCAGCACTTCATCGGCGTCGTTGAGGGCATCCTGCGTCGCATTCACTTCAACAACGCGAAAAGACGAAGGGGCAAGCTGCGCCAGACAATGCGCGCGCATCACGCCCGCCACGCCCGCCTGATCGAGCCGGGGAGTGAATACGTCACTGCCTTTTCGCCAGAACAGATTTGCGGCACAGCATTCCGTAACCCACCCGTCGCTGTCAAGAACCAGCGCTTCATCGGCGCTCGTCTGCTCAAGATGAGTGCGAATTAACACCTGTTCGAGCCGATTGAGATGTTTAATGCCTGCCAGATGCGGATTGCGTCCCAGACGGACCGGGCTAAGTGCCAGCACGATCCCCTCTTCCCGCCAGCCTGCGTAATGGGCTGGCCGTTGGGAGACGCTCAGAATGCGCGTGGGCGCGTCGCAGGCGGTGGCGCTGTAGCCGCGCCCGCCTGAACCCCGCGTGAGGATGACTTTCAGCACGCCGCTTTCAAGCCCCTGCGCCTGAGCGCGCATCTCTGTTTCCAGAAGCGGCCAGTCGTTAAAAGGCAGCAGGAGTTTTTCACAGGCCTCCCGCAAGCGGCGAAGATGTGCCGGGAGAAATTGCACGCTGCCCGCCAGAATGCGCGCAGTGGTAAAGCAGCCATCGCCAAACTGTATGGCCCTGTCACTTGCCGCAAGCGTGGGTTGCTTAAGACCATTAATCAAGAACATAGAGGCTCCTGTAAGCAAGGCAGAACAGTCTGGCAGGACAGCGAACGGAGGACAAGCGGAGAAAGCTGAAAGGAAAAAATAAAGGCCCGACAAGCGGGCCTTTACGCACGCAGGCTTTAGATCTTTTTGAAGATCAGAGAGCCGTTAGTGCCACCGAATCCAAACGAGTTACACAGCGTATAGTCAAGGCCAGAAACCTGACGCGCAACGTGCGGCACGAAGTCCAGATCGCACCCTTCATCCGGGTTATCCAGATTGATGGTGGGTGGAATCACCTGATCGCGCAGCGCGAGAATAGAGTAAATAGACTCTACTGCCCCCGCCGCACCTAACAGGTGACCGGTCATGGATTTGGTGGAGCTGACCATCACGCGGCTCGCGGCTTCACTGAAGACGGATTTCACCGCCTGAGTTTCGGCTTTGTCGCCCGCAGGCGTAGAGGTACCGTGTGCGTTGATGTAGCCAATTTTCGCCGGATCGAGCTGCGCATCGCGCAATGCGTTGACCATCGCTGACGCTGCACCCGCACCGTTTTCCGGCGGAGAGGTCATGTGGTAAGCATCGCTGCTCATCCCGAAACCGACCAGCTCGGCGTAAATTTTCGCGCCGCGTTTTTTCGCGTGCTCGTACTCTTCGAGTACGATGATGCCCGCGCCGTCACCCAGCACAAAGCCATCACGCTCTTTATCCCACGGACGGCTCGCCGCCTGCGGGTTGTCGTTGCGCGTAGACAGCGCACGCGCCGCGCCAAAGCCACCCACGCCAAGTGGGGAGCTGGCCTTCTCTGCGCCACCTGCCAGCATAACGTCTGCATCACCGTAAGCGATGATACGTGCCGCATGGCCGATATTGTGTACGCCAGAAGTACAGGCTGTGGCGATGGAAATGCTTGGCCCTTGCAGACCTAACATGATGGTCAAATGACCGGCCACCATATTCACAATCGTTGACGGAACGAAGAACGGGCTGATTTTACGTGGACCACCGTTTACCAGAGAGGTGTGGTTCTCTTCGATCAAACCGAGACCGCCAATACCGGAGCCAATAGCAGCACCAATGCGGGACGCGTTCTCTTCTGTCACTACAAGGCCAGAATCCTGCATGGCCTGCCAGCCCGCAACAATTCCATATTGAATGAAGGCATCCATCTTGCGCTGTTCTTTACGCGAGATGATGTCATCACAGTTAAAATCCTTTACTAAGCCAGCAAATTTCGTTGCATAGGCGCTAGTATCGAAATGGTCGATCAGGCTGATGCCACTCTGACCGGCAAGGAGAGATTTCCAGGTGGACTCTACGGTATTGCCGACAGGAGACAACATGCCAAGTCCGGTCACAACTACACGACGCTTAGACACGTTCGTCCTCCAGAGAGGGATAAAAAAGAGACTTGTGGGAATAACAGATAAAACTCAGGCGGTCGAATGACCGCCTGGAGATGTTCACTTACGCCTGCTGTTTATTGATGTAATCAATGGCAGCCTGAACGGTAGTGATTTTCTCAGCTTCTTCGTCCGGAATCTCAGTATCAAACTCTTCTTCCAGAGCCATGACCAGCTCAACGGTGTCAAGAGAATCTGCGCCCAGGTCTTCAACGAAAGAAGCGCTGTTTACGACTTCTTCCTGCTTAACGCCCAGCTGCTCGCCGATAATTTTCTTAACGCGTTCTTCAGTAGTGCTCATACTCTTAAATTTCCTATCAAAACTCGCTTACGCGATGGTTTTCGTAGTGTATAAAATGTTGAAAAATTTGCAACTAAATCCCGGCAGGTCTTACCACGATTTTACGCTATTTTGAGGCAAACCGCCCTGATAACGCAAATAAAATTATTCCCAATAAAAAAATTGGGAATAGCGTGGTTAAACCATGTACATTCCGCCGTTGACGTGCAAAGTTTCGCCCGTGATGTAACCTGCTTCGTCAGAAGCCAGGAATGCAACCGCGTTGGCGATTTCCTGAGCGCCGCCGAGGCGACCCGCAGGAACCTGCGCCAGAATACCCGCACGCTGATCATCAGACAGCGCACGCGTCATGTCCGTTTCAATAAAGCCCGGAGCAACAACGTTCACCGTAATACCGCGTGACGCGATTTCGCGCGCCAGCGATTTACTGAAGCCAATCAAACCGGCTTTCGCCGCAGCGTAGTTAGCCTGACCGGCATTTCCCATGGTACCAACCACAGAACCGATAGTGATAATACGGCCATGACGCTTTTTCATCATAGCGCGCATTACCGCTTTTGACAGACGGAAAACAGATGAGAGATTGGTTTCGAGAATGTCGTTCCACTCGTCATCTTTCATTCGCATCAGCAGGTTATCGCGAGTAATACCGGCATTATTAACCAGAATATCGACGTCGCCAAACTCTGCACGAATATTTTCCAGAACAGATTCGATAGATGCTGGATCGGTCACGTTTAACATCAGACCTTTACCGTTTGCACCCAAATAGTCGCTGATCGCCTGCGCGCCATTTTCGCTGGTTGCCGTACCGACAACTTTCGCGCCGCGTGCAACCAGCGCTTCTGCGATTGCGCGGCCAATGCCACGACTTGCGCCAGTCACCAGCGCAACTTTTCCTTCAAAACTCATGGTTTTGGATATCCTCTGTTATTGTTCTAACGCCGCTGCCAGCGCCACAGGCTCATTAATGGCCGATGCCGTCAGTGTGTCAACAATACGTTTTGTCAGCCCGGTCAGCACTTTGCCCGGACCCACTTCATACAGGTGCTCAACACCCTGTGACGCCATAAACTCGACGCTTTTCGTCCACTGAACCGGGCTGTACAACTGGCGCACCAGCGCATCGCGGATTGCCGCGCCAGCCGACTCACACTTCACGTCAACGTTGTTCACGACCGGAACAGACGGCGCGTTAAAGGTGATGTTCTCCAGTTCAGCGGCCAATTTTTCTGCCGCAGGCTTCATTAACGCACAGTGGGATGGCACGCTGACAGGCAGCGGCAGTGCGCGTTTGGCACCCGCGGCTTTACAGGCGGCACCCGCACGTTCAACGGCGTCTTTATGCCCGGCAATCACTACCTGACCCGGTGAGTTAAAGTTCACCGGCGAAACCACCTGCCCCTGTGCGGATTCTTCACAGGCTTTGGCAATGGCCGCGTCGTCCAGGCCAATGATGGCGGACATACCACCGGTACCCGCAGGTACGGCGTCTTGCATAAATTTACCGCGCAGTTCGACCAGGCGAACGGCGTCGGCGAAATCAATCACACCGGCACACACCAGCGCAGAGTATTCACCCAGGCTATGACCGGCCATCAGCGCAGGCGTTTTACCGCCCGCTTGCTGCCACACGCGATACAGCGCAACGGATGCGGTCAGCAGCGCAGGCTGGGTCTGCCAGGTTTTGTTCAGCTCTTCTGCCGGACCTTGCTGGGTCAGCGCCCAAAGATCATAGCCCAAGACCGCAGACGCTTCGTTGAACGTCGCTTCAATCACCGGATATTCAGCCGCCAGCTCAGCCAGCATGCCTACGGCCTGAGAACCCTGCCCCGGAAACACAAATGCAAATTGCGTCATGTTTTAATCCTTAATCTTAGAAACGAACCAGCGCTGAACCCCAGGTGAACCCGCCACCGAAAGCCTCAAGCAGAACCAGTTGACCGGGCTTGATGCGGCCATCGCGCACGGCTTCATCCAGTGCGCACGGCACCGATGCCGCCGAGGTGTTGCCATGGCGGTCAAGGGTCACGACGACGTTATCCATCGACATGCCGAGCTTTCTGGCGGTGGCGCTGATAATGCGCAGGTTAGCCTGATGCGGCACCAGCCAGTCCAGTTCAGAACGATCGAGATTGTTCGCCGCCAGCGTTTCTTCCACGATGTGCGCCAGTTCGGTCACGGCGACCTTAAAGACTTCATTACCCGCCATGGTCAGGAAGGTCGGATTTTCCGGCGTAACGCGATCCAGGTTTGGCAGCGTCAGCAGTTCACCGTAGCGACCATCCGCATGGAGGTGCGTGGAGATGATGCCCGGCTCTTCTGACGCGCTCAGCACTGCCGCGCCTGCGCCATCACCAAAGATGATAATGGTGCCGCGATCGCTCGGATCGCAGGTGCGCGCCAGCACGTCAGAACCCACCACCAGCGCATGTTTGACCGCGCCGCTTTTCACGTACAGATCGGCAACGCTCAGCGCATAGGTAAACCCAGCGCAGGCCGCCGCGACGTCAAATGCCGGACAGCCTTTGATCTCCAGCAGACTTTGAATCTGACAGGCGGCGCTCGGGAAAGCATGGGTGGACGATGTCGTCGCAACCACGATCAGGCCAATCTCGTCTTTATCAATACCTGACATTTCCAGCGCGCGTTTTGCCGCTTCGAAACCCATGCTCGCAACGGTTTCGTTTGGCGCAGCAATACGGCGTTCGCGGATACCTGTGCGCGTGACAATCCACTCGTCAGACGTATCCACCATTTTTTCCAAATCGGCGTTGGTTCGCACTTGCTCGGGCAGATAGCTGCCGGTACCAATAATCTTCGTATACATGTACGCTCAGTCTTTTTCCGGTAACACAGATTCCAGGCGAGCGGCAATCCGCAAAGGGACTTGCCGCTGCACCGCCTGCACTGCCTGTTCAATCGCGACGGCAAATGCTCGCTGATTGGCAGCACCATGACTCTTAATCACCGTGCCGCGCAATCCTAACAGACAGGCGCCATTATACTGGTCGGGGTTGAGGTGACTGAATCGCCTTGTCAGGCTTTTTTGTAACCAACGCTTTAATAAAATCAGCCACCATGACCGTTTTTTGCCCTCGCCCTGAGACTTCAGCAGCGAGAGGAACATTCTGACCACACCTTCCATAGTCTTTAATGTGACGTTTCCCGTAAAACCGTCACAAACCAGCACGTCCGTTTTGCCGGTGAGTAATTCGTTCGCTTCAAGATAACCAATATAGTTGATTGACGAGACAGACTTCAGCATTGCTGAAGCATCGCGAATGCTGTCGAGACCTTTGGTCTCCTCTTCCCCAATGTTAAGCAGCGCGACACGCGGGTTGGCAATGCCGAGAACTTCTTCAGCCATCACCGAGCCCATCACCGCAAACTGCATCAGCATGGTGCTATCGCAATCCACGTTAGCGCCTAAATCCAGCACCACGGTTTTGCCCTTTTGCTGATGTGGCAATACCGTCATCAGCGCCGGGCGTTCAATCCCTTCAATCGGTTTGAGCAGCAGTTTCGCCAGCCCCATCAGCGCACCGGTGTTGCCTGCGCTCACGCAGGCCTCAGCACGCCCTTCTTTCACTAATTCTAACGCCACGCGCATGGAGCTTCCGCGGCTGTTACGTACGGCCTGTGAGGCGCGCACATCACTGGCAATAACTGACTGCGCAGGGATAATCTGCAGATGCGAACGTTGTTCGAAATCAGCTTTGGCAAGTAATGGCGTGATTGCGTCGGGATCGCCGACTAAAAGAAGATTGAGTTGAGAATTAGAATGCAGTGCCTGCAAAGCTGCAGGCACTGTCACGGAAGGGCCAAAATCGCCCCCCATGACATCTAACGCCAGGGTTAGACGTGTCAAGGATTCGTCACTGCTCGGTTCGGCGTATCCCCGCTTTCGCGGGGAATCCTCACTAAGCTTCATCACGCTTACGCGTGATTACTTAGTGATAACCTTGCGACCACGGTAGAAACCGTCAGCGGTCATGTGGTGACGCAGGTGAGTTTCACCAGAGGTTTTGTCTACAGACAGGCTGGTGACTGCGGTCAGCGCGTCATGGGAACGACGCATGCCACGTTTGGAACGGGTTGGTTTATTTTGTTGTACGGCCATGGACCTTACTCCTCAATTACGGCTATCCCAGTTGAAACAGGGAACGCCAATTACTTACGCTTTAAGCTGGCTAATACGGCAAAGGGATTTGGCTTCTGCGCTTCATCAGGCAGTTCACCAAACACCATGTCCGCCTCGGACACTTCACAGTGTTCAGAATCATGCACCGGAACCACTGGCAAGGTGAGGATGATTTCATCTTCAACCAGCGCCAGAAGATCGATTTCCCCAAATTCGTTAACCTGAATCGGTTCATACGCTTCCGGGAGTGCTTCGGCCTGCTCGTCTTTGACGATCGGGCTGAAACAATACTGTGTGTAGACCTGATGGGCAAACGGCTTCCCGCAACGCTGACATTCGAGAGTCACCGACACCTTCGCATCACCGGTTAACACCGCGAGACGTTGGTTATCGATAGCAAACGACATGGAGCATTCCACATCACTGTCCACACTGACGACAGATTCGGCGACACGCTCAGCCTGATCGCGAGAATAGATTCCCTCGTAATCAAGGCGTTTTTGAGCCGTGCGAACCGGATCAAGAGTCAGGGGTAATTTTACCTTTTGCATAGGGCGCGCATATTAACTTTGTAACGTCATAGAGTCAAAGAAAAAGGCAGCCTGAGGTTGCCTTTCGCCAATTATTCGCACACATTGCGGCCTGTAGTTTAAAATGCCTGACATTAATACGCTATACAGTGTGGAAAAAAATATGTCTCAACTTGTGCTTGCCTCCACGTCATCTTATCGTCGGGCGCTGCTCGAAAAGCTCGGCGTCCCCTTTCAGTGCGCTGCGCCGGACGTGGATGAAACCGCGCAACCCGGTGAAGCGCCCCGCCATCTCGTGTTGCGCCTTGCCCAGGCGAAGGCACAGTCGCTGGCTGAACGCTATCCGCAACATTTACTTATTGGTTCCGATCAGGTCTGCGTGCTGGATGGCGAAATAACCGGCAAACCCCACACCGAAGAGAACGCCATTGCGCAGCTGATGAAAGCGCGCGGCAATATTGTGACCTTTTACACCGGGCTTGCGCTCTATAATTCGGCGAACGGGCACCTGCAAACAGAATGCGAACCCTTTGACGTGCACTTTCGCCATCTCAGCGAGCAGGAGATCGTCGATTATGTGCGCCGGGAGCGGCCGCTGAACTGTGCGGGCAGCTTTAAAAGTGAAGGATTGGGCATTGCGCTGTTCGACAAGCTGGACGGCCGGGACCCTAACACGCTGGTGGGGTTGCCGCTGATTGCGTTGTGCCAGATGCTACGCCGGGAAGGGGTGAATCCGCTCACCGCGTGATTTTTGCCCCGCGGCGCGTCGCTTACGTGGATCTACTGGTCTTGTAGGCCGGGTAAGCGCAGCGCCACCCGGCATGTCATTAGCCCCGTAAGCCCGTGCAAGCGTCGCGCCGCCGGGCGACACACTCAACCGCGCAGAACGCTCAGGCAGCGCTTTAGCTGCTCGTCCAGCGGCGCTTCGATGCGGATCACCTCACCCGTGTTCGGATGGGTAAATTTCAGTGCGGCGGCGTGCAGGAACAGACGGTTCAGACCCGTACCGGCCAGTTGGCGGTCAAAGTCACGATCGCCATAGCGATCATCAAACGCGATCGGATGCCCGGCATACTGCGTATGCACGCGGATCTGGTGGGTACGCCCGGTGACCGGACTACAGCGCACCAGCGTGGCGTGAGCGTAACGCTCTTCCACTTTAAACCGCGTCTCAGAGGGTTTGCCTTCCTGATTCACACGCACGATGCGCTCACCGCTCTGCAAAATGTTTTTCAGCAGCGGCGCTTGTACGACTTTGACATGCGACTGCCACTGCCCGCGCACCAGCGCAAGGTAGTCTTTCTGCATGCCTTTCTCCCGCAGCTGCTCGTGCAGCGAACGCAGGGCTGAGCGTTTCTTCGCCACCAGCAGCACGCCAGAGGTATCGCGATCCAGGCGGTGCACCAGCTCCAGGAAGCGGGCATCCGGGCGCAGCGCACGCAGACCTTCAATCACCCCAAAGCTCAGGCCGCTGCCACCGTGCACGGCGGTACCGGACGGTTTATTGAGCACCAGAATATGATCGTCTTCATAAAGAATGACATCCGCCAGCGCCGCCACTTTTTGCAGATGCGGCGACACGGCCTCTTCGTCGCGCTCAGCCACGCGGACCGGAGGGATGCGCACTTCATCGCCGTCTTCCAGCTTATATTCTGGTTTCACACGCTTTTTATTTACCCGCACTTCGCCTTTACGCAGGATGCGGTAAATCATGCTCTTCGGCACCCCTTTCAGTTGGGTGCGCAAAAAGTTGTCGATTCGTTGCCCGGCTTCGTCAGCCGAAATAGCAACCATTTTTACGGATGGAGTCTCTGTTTTCATGGTGGGCGATTCTAAATAGCCGCGCCGAATAGCGCCACTCATTTTTATATGCTTATATTGTTATCTAGCGGTGTCTCATTTTAAGTCGTTACGTTTTTTGATGGGTTTTAGAACAATCCTGAAGAAAGGGTGAAAAAACTGTGAGTAACCGTGTGATAAAGGGCAAAAGTCATCTTGCTATAACAGGGTTAGCAGGGAATAATGATGCTGTTTTCCGTGTTGAATCTTGTTAAAACAAGGAAATTTGCGGAATGACCAGTTTTGCTTGTCCGATCATCAACGCAGCAATGGCGTAAGACGTATTGATCTTTCAGGCAGTTAGCGGGCTGCGGGTTGCAGTCCTTACCGGAATATGGAATCTTCTCTGGAGAGTTTTCCCAGGCTATTCCCCTGATAATTGCGCTGTTTTTCCGTATGAAAAACAGGCAACCGACACTCTGCGCCTCTTAAGCGTACGACAACCGTGAGGTTGGCGACGTGAACAGACACGAGGCCATCGGTTCACTCCCGGAAAGGCGAAATTATGCCCGCAGCTTAGTCGTCAATGTAAGAATAATGAGTAAGTTACGATGAAAAGAATGTTAATCAACGCAACTCAGCAGGAAGAGTTGCGTGTCGCCCTCGTTGATGGGCAGCGTCTGTACGACCTGGATATTGAAAGTCCTGGACATGAACAGAAAAAAGCGAACATCTACAAAGGCAAAATTACCCGTATTGAACCAAGCCTGGAAGCCGCATTCGTAGATTACGGTGCTGAACGCCATGGCTTCTTACCGCTTAAAGAGATTGCCCGCGAATACTTCCCTTCTAACTATAACGCCCATGGTCGTCCAAACATCAAAGATGTGCTGCGCGAAGGCCAGGAAGTCATTGTTCAGATCGACAAAGAAGAGCGTGGAAACAAAGGTGCGGCATTAACCACCTTTATCAGTCTCGCCGGGAGCTACCTGGTCCTGATGCCGAACAACCCGCGTGCGGGTGGCATCTCTCGCCGTATCGAAGGCGATGACCGTACCGAACTCAAAGAAGCGCTGGCCAGTCTCGAACTGCCAGACGGCATGGGCCTGATTGTTCGCACCGCCGGTGTGGGTAAATCAGCCGAAGCGCTACAGTGGGATTTAAGCTTCCGCTTAAAACACTGGGAAGCGATTCAGAAAGCCGCTGAAAGCCGCGCTGCCCCGTTCCTGATCCACCAGGAGAGCAACGTCATCGTGCGTGCTTTCCGCGACTATCTGCGTCAGGACATCGGTGAAATCCTTATCGATAACCCGAAGGTGCTTGAGCTGGCGCGCCAGCATATCTCTGCGCTGGGCCGTCCGGATTTCAGCAGCAAAATCAAACTGTACACCGGTGAAATTCCGTTGTTCAGCCACTACCAGATTGAGTCGCAGATCGAATCCGCCTTCCAGCGTGAAGTGCGTCTGCCGTCCGGTGGTTCCATCGTCATTGACTCCACCGAAGCGCTGACCGCTATCGACATCAACTCCGCGCGTGCAACGCGTGGTGGCGACATCGAAGAGACCGCGTTTAACACCAACCTTGAAGCGGCCGATGAAATTGCGCGTCAGCTGCGTCTGCGCGACCTCGGCGGTCTGATCGTTATCGACTATATCGATATGACCCCGGTTCGCCATCAGCGCGCGGTTGAAAACCGTCTGCGTGAAGCCGTTCGTCAGGACCGCGCACGTATTCAGATCAGCCACATTTCGCGCTTTGGTCTGCTGGAGATGTCCCGTCAGCGCCTCAGCCCGTCGCTGGGTGAGTCCAGTCACCACGTCTGCCCGCGCTGTAGCGGTACCGGCACCGTGCGTGATAACGAATCCCTGTCGCTCTCCATTCTGCGCCTGATTGAAGAAGAAGCGCTGAAAGAGAACACCCAGGAAGTCCATGCCATTGTCCCGGTGCCTATCGCCTCTTACCTGCTGAACGAAAAACGTGCGGCGGTCAGTGCGATTGAAACCCGTCAGGGCGGCGTACGCTGCGTGATTGTGCCTAACGACCAGATGGAAACGCCGCACTACCACGTTCTGCGCGTGCGTAAAGGCGAAGAGACCTCCACGCTGAGCTACAAGCTGCCGAAGCTGCATGAAGAAGCGATGGCGATGCCGTCAGAAGAGGAATACGCCGAGCGTAAACAGCCGGAACAACCTGCTCTGGCCACCTTCGTGATGCCGGACATCCCCCCTGCTCCGCCAGCACAAGCTCCGGTTGCTGACGCACCGGCTGCCAAACAACCTGCCACACCGCAGGCGACGGCACCGGCCACTCCGGGTCTGTTTAGCCGCATTGTCAGCGCACTGAAAAACATGTTCGCGGGCGAAGAGGAAAGCAAACCTGCTGACGTTCAGCCGGAAGTGAAAGAAGAGAAGCAGGAACGTTCTCAGGAGCGTCGCAAGCCGCGCCAGAACAACCGTCGCGATCGCAACGATCGTCGTGGCGACCGTAACGAGCGTGGCGACCGCAACGAACGTAACGATCGCGGTGAGCGTGATAACCGCGAAAACCGTGGCGAAGCGTCGGACGCGCGCGAAGGCCGTGAAAACCGCGACAACCGTGAAAATCGTGAAGGCCGTGACGATAATCGTCGCAACCGTCGTGAGAAACAGCCGCAAACCGGTGAAGTGCGTGAAAACCGCCAGCCTGTCGCCGCGGTTGAAGACGCCGATAAAGCGAAATCCCGTGAAGAGCAGCAGCAGTCCCGCCGTGAGCGTAACCGTCGTCGTAACGACGAGAAGCGCCAGGCACAGCAGGACGTTAAAGCACTCAATCGCGAAGATCAGCCGCAGTCGCAGCCAGAGCAGGAGAGCGATCAGGAAGAACGCGTTCAGGTCATGCCGCGCCGTAAACAGCGCCAGCTGAACCAGAAAATCCGC
Source organism: uncultured Enterobacter sp. (assembly GCA_963521185.1). Taxonomy (GTDB): domain Bacteria; phylum Pseudomonadota; class Gammaproteobacteria; order Enterobacterales; family Enterobacteriaceae; genus Enterobacter_D. The sequence continues at coordinate 320,963 of CAUQTV010000002.1, forward strand.
TTCGAGTCTGAATCTGATATCGCCGCCCGTGAAGCGCGTGAAGCAATTGCCGCCGAGGACGCTCCCGCCCCGGTAGCCAGTACGGAAGTGGCGAAAGTGGATCTGCCAGCGGTGGTCGAACCGGTAACCGGGCAGGACGAGAGCGCTGAATCGCGTGATAACTCGGGCATGCCGCGTCGTTCACGTCGTTCACCGCGCCACCTGCGCGTTAGCGGCCAGCGCCGTCGTCGTTACCGTGACGAGCGTTACCCGACGCAGTCACCGATGCCACTGACCGTTGCCTGTGCCTCGCCAGAAATGGCTTCCGGTAAAGTGTGGATTCGCTACCCGGTTGCTCAGCAAAACGTTGAGCAGTTCCAGGAAGAGCCGATCGTTGACACCGCACCGGTAGACTTTGCAGCAGAAGATACCGCAGCACCGTTTGTGACGGAAGAAGTGGCGCAGGTTATCCCGCAGGTTGAGATTGAGGTTGAGGCCGTGGCCGACCCGGTTGAAGAAATTACCGTGACGGAAACTGCCCAGGCTGACGCCGTTGAAACCGCAGCGACTGCCTCTGCATCCGACGCACAGGTTGAGGTGGTTGAACCGCAAGCGCCGGTTCAGGAGCCTCAGCACGTGGCCGTTGAAACGACGCATCCGGAAGTGATTGAGACGCCGGTTGACGAACAGCCGCAGCTGATCGCCGACGCCGATGAAGCGACCGCGCAGGACATCGCGCAGGAAGCGGAACCGGCGGTGGAAGACGCAGCCGACGCCCCGGTTGAAGAGCCGGTGAAAGCACAGACGGTTGTAGAGCCTGCACCTGTCGCACCTGAGCCTGTAGCGGCTGTCGTCAGCCCGGCACCGGTGGTCAGCGCAGAAGCAGAGCCGGCGGTGAAACCGTCTGCCATTGCCAAACCGACGTCTAACCTGGCGACGGCACCGATGACCCGTGCACCGGCACCGGACTACGTCCCGGAAGCGCCGCGTCATAGCGACTGGGTACGCCCGGCGTTTGACTTCGACGGTAAAGGCGCGGCGGGTGGTCACAGTGCCTCCCATCAGGCCACTGCTCCGGCAACACGTCCGCAGCAGATCGACTGATCCCGCACCTCGCGTTAAAAAGCCGACCTCAGGGTCGGCTTTTTTTATGCCTGCTCCCCCGGCTGGCGCATGCCCATTATCCCCGGCATGACGTCACGCATCAGCTGTAAAAATGCCCGTAGCCGGGCCGGATAGTAGCGCGCCCACGGGTAAACCAGATGCACCGGCAACGGCGCGGGCTGCCAGTCAGGCAACAATGGCACCAGCCGGCCCTCGCGGATATCCTCTTCCACCGTCCAGCTCGATACAACCGCCGCACCCAGCCCCGCCAGCGCCGTGTTTCGCGCCACATACAGGCTGTCGGTATACAAACGCGGGGAGATGGCAACGCGCTCGTGTCCGCCATGCTGTGACGTCAGCCCCACCTCATGCTGGTAAAAGGTGCTGATGGCAATCCACGGCAGGGCGCTGAGATCGCCCGGTGTGGAAACGGCACCGTGGTGCGCCAGCAGCGACGGCGCGGCCACCACGCTGCGCGGCACTTCCGCTAACAGCACAGACACCGTGGCCGGATCGACTTCCGCCCCCACGCGGATCGCGCAATCAATATTCTCGCTGAGAAAATCGACGGTTTTGTCATTAAGCAACCATTCCACGGAGAGATGCGGGTGCTGGCCCAGGAAATGCGTCAGCGGCGTCAGCAGCTGCTCCTGGCCGAAGGCATGCGGCGCGCGTACGCGCAGCATACCGACCGGCTCGTCCCCGGCCTGGCTAAGCTCATCTTCCAGCGTCGCCCAGGCGTCTATCACCCGCCTGGCGTGCTGATAGCAGCGCTCGCCGTCGTCGGTGAGCTTCATCGCATGCGTGGTGCGCAGCAGCAGCTTCGCCCCCAGCAGGGCTTCCAGCGACTGCAAACGGCGGCTGACGGTCGCCTGGGTGGTGTCTAACTGGCGCGCCGCCGCCGACAGCGAGCCGCTCTCCACAATGCGCACAAAGGTACGCATTAAATCCACTCTGTCTATACGCTCACTTCGCTTCATATTTCTTTTTTCCATACGCCAGACGTATAACCGTTTTACCACCACGCTGGCTACCACGCCATGCCTGATTAGGGAAAAATGCCCTCACACCTTATTGAGGAACTGAACATGAACGGTCAAACATCCCTTTTCGACGTGCCACGCTGGCTGGTCTTCATTCTGGCGCTGGGTGCCGGTTTTAGCGTCGCGGCAATCTATTACGCACAGCCTTTGCTACCCCTGATGGGCAGCGATCTCCATTTGACCATCAACGGGATGGGCCTGGTGCCCACGCTGACGCAGGCCGGGTATGCGCTGGGTATTCTTTTTCTGCTGCCCCTCGGTGACCGCTACGATCGCCGCACGCTGATTCTGGTCAAAAGCGCCGCGCTGGCTCTGCTGTTACTGGCCTGTAGCCTGACGACGACGCTGAACACGCTGCTGGTCGTCAGTCTGCTGCTGGGGATGACGGCGACCATGGCGCAGGACATTGTGCCCGCCGCCGCGATCCTTGCGCCGGCAGGCAAACAGGGCAAAACCGTCGGCACGGTCATGACCGGACTGCTGCTGGGGATCCTGCTGTCGCGGACTGTGAGCGGTTTTGTCGGCGCGGCGTTTGGCTGGCGGGTGATGTATCAGCTTGCCGCTGCCAGCATTGCGTTTATCGGCGCGGTGATGTGGGTGGTGCTGCCGCGCTTCGCAATTAACTCCACGCTGGGTTATCCGGCGCTGATGAAATCGATGGCACAGCTGTGGCTGCGCTACCCTGCCCTGCGCCGTGCTGCGCTGGCCCAGGGGTTTCTGTCGGTGGCCTTTAGCGCCTTCTGGTCCACGCTCGCGGTGATGCTGCTTGCGCATTATCAGCTGGGCAGTGCCGTTGCGGGGACGTTTGGCATTGCCGGTGCGGCCGGGGCGTTAGCCGCACCGCTGGCCGGGGGACTGGCGGATAAAGTCGGTGCCGCCCGCGTCACCCAGTTAGGGGCACTGCTGGTGACCGCTGCGTTTGCACTGATGTTTACGCTGCCGCTGCTCTCCACGCAGGCACAGCTGGTGGTGATTGCCCTGTCAGCGATTGGCTTCGACCTCGGCCTGCAATCAAGCCTGGTGGCACACCAGAATCTGGTGTACAGCCTGGAGCCGCAGGCGCGCGGCAGACTGAACGCCCTGCTGTTCACGGTGGTGTTTATCGGCATGGCCGCCGGTTCAGCGCTCGGCAGTAAACTGTACGCGTTAGCAGGCTGGCAGGGCGTGGTGATGCTGGCCACCGTCAGCGGCGGCATTGCGCTGGCGATCCGTCTGGCCGACGCCTTCCGCCGCCCGCAGACGCAACCGCTTTGCAAATAACGCGTCACATAAAAAAGCCCGCGTCATCATCTGAGATGACGCGGGCTTTTTGTTGCGGCCAGAAAGGCGCGAATTACGAATTGATCTGGAACAGCGACATGCCCTGCATATCCGAGAAGGCTTTATAAGAAGCCTGAAGCGCGGTCTGCTGCATGGTGTAAGACGAAATCGCCGCAGACCAGTCAACGTCAACCAGATCGCTCATCTGCTGCGCCTGGCTCAGGGTCCGGTCGCTACCCAGTGAATCCAGGTTATCCAGTTCGTTAAGCTGCGTCCCTAATTCAGCGCGCACGCTTAACACATTGTTGAGCGAGTTGGATAAGCCACGGCTGGTTTTATCCACCGCCGCCTGTGCGGTTTCCTTCGCCGTCTCATCGCCGGATACCGGCGTGTTCAGCGCGGCAATGGCGGTATCGAGCATTTTGAACAGGCTGGTTTCCGACGGGGTACCATCCGGCTCTTTTTGCGCGTTACTGGTCAACGTGTCAAATACCGCGTTGCCGGTATGCGCAATCACCATGGTGCGCGCGGCATCCACCTGTTGCGTAATGGCATCTGTTCCACCGCTGTAAGCGCCGGTGGTCTGATCGAAAGGTGCCGTCGCCGTCTTGTAGCCGCCAAAAATGTAACGACCGTTACCGTCGGTGCTGTTAGCCAGGTTCATCAGCTGATCGCGAATACCCTGCAAATCAGTTGCCAGCGAAGCACGGTCATCATCACTCAATGAGTCATTGCTGGCGTTAACGATTTTACTCTGCGCGGACTGGACCGCCGTGGTCACCTGGCCCAGCACGTTCTCTTCGAGCGAGACTTTCTGCGTGGCGAAGGTACGCGCCAGCGAGTACTGATTATTTTGTGCCTGCGCCTGGGAAAGCACCACCGCCTGCGAGGCGGCAATCGGATCGTCAGAAGGACGATTCACGCGCTGACCGGTAGACATTTGTTCGCCGTACGCCAACCACTTGCTCTGTGAGTTGGTGATACCACGCATGTTCTGCTCATACATCATCTGGGTGCTAATACGCATTATTCACCTCTTACTTAGCGTATGTTCAGCAACGCATCAAACAGCGTACTTGCCGTCTGTAAGACCTGTGCGTTGGCGAGATAATATTGCTGATAGCGTTGCAGATTACCGTACTCTTCATCAAGGTTGACGCCAGAGATGGACTGCTGCTGATTGCTCAATTGGGTGACCACGTTGGTCTGCGTCGTGCTGCTGGTTTTCAGCGTTGACGTGGTGCTACCCACGGTACTGACCAGTGACGCATACGCATCGTTAAAGCTTTTGTTGCCACCCACCAGCTTCGCGTTTTGCAGATCCAACAGCGCCTGGCCGTTGGTGTTATCGCTCTCGCCGCTGGTGGCGCTGGTGGCGAGGGCAATTTTCGACTCGTCGGTCACCGCCACGGTCATGTTCACAATGGCATTGCTGACCGGTTTCACCGTAAAGCTGTCGTTAACCGCCGCACTACCCGCCCCGCCGATAGTCACCTTCAGACCGTCGAAGTTCAGGGTGCCGTCGGCCGTATCGGGCGTCACGCTAAAAGAGGTGTTATCGGCCAGACGCGTCACCTGCCAGCCGCTGGCGGTGTAGGCGACTTTATAGTCGGTAGCCTGCACTTTTGAGCTGTCGGTCACGGCGGTGGTCAGCGTCGCGCTGCCGGTGTTTTTGCTGTTGCTCAGCGTGCTCGGGCTGCCGACGGTGAAGAAATCGGTACCGGCGTCGCCGTTGGCGTCATAGCCCTGGGCGTGCTGTTCGTTAAACGCATCGGCAAAGGACAACGCCAGCTGCCCCAGCGTGTTGCGGGTCTGATCCAGGTTACCGCTGCGGAAGGTTAACAGTCCGCCCAGTGAACCGCTGGTCAGCAATTTTTCCGGGATCTCGATGTTGCCCGCCGTCGCATCCACATAGGCGACCGTCGTGCGTGAAGGATCGGCGCTTGACGGCACTGCCGCCAGTTGGCGAGCGGTACTGCCCTGCACCAGGGTGTAACCGTTAGCCATTGAGATGTTAAACGTGCCGCCATCTTGGACGCTCACTTCTACGCCAACGATCTTATTCAGCTCGCTGACCAACTGGTCACGCTGGTCGAGCAAATCGTTCGGCGATGCGCCCGCGCCTACGCCGGTCAGACGGGAAATCTGATCGTTAAGGTTGGCGATCTGTTTGGTGTAGTTGTTGATCTGATCCACGCTGGAAGTGATAGACAGGTTAACCTGCTTATCCTGATCGCGCAGATACTGGTCGGTGACCTTAAACTGGTTTACCAGGCCGTCAGCTTTACCGATCAGCGTCTGGCGTGCCGCCGGATCTTCGGCGTTGCTGACCAGCGTTTGCAGGCTGGTAAAGAAATCTTGCAGCGACGTAGAGAGCGAACTGGTGGTGCCGGAGAGCATGTCATCGATCTTGGACATCTGCTCGTAGCGCGTGGTCAGGCCGCTGCTTTGTGATTCTGCTGAGCGCAACTGGTTAGTGATGAAGGCATCGTATTCACGCTGAACGCCAGAAACATACACACCGTTACCCGTCCAGCCCCCCGCACCCAGTGTACTGTTTGCTGATGCAAGCACCGTCGTCTGACGGGTATAGCCCGAGACGTTATAGCTCGCAATGTTATTACTGGCAGTATTCAACGCGGCCTGAGCTGCGCTAAGCCCGCTCATGGCGCTGTTAATCAAACTGGACATGGAGGTTCCTTATAAACTTTGAGACATGAGTCCTGTTAGAGATTATCGGCAACGCCCTTCTGAACTTGAGAGTTTTCAGAACAGATTTTCAATATCGTTGCTGTACGCTTTGCTCACCTTCTCACCCATGGATTTCAGCTGTTGGATCATGCCGGTAAGTTTGCGGGCGTAGTTCGGATCGGTCGCGTAACCGGCGTTCTGCAAGGCCTGTGCCCCCTGCTCGGCGGTCGCGGCGTTGGTCACGGCAGCGTAGCGCGGGTTACGGGATAACAGCCCCACATAATCGGAAAGCGCTTCCAGATAGGAGCTATAAACACGGAACTTCGCTTTCACCTTTTTCGCTTCGCCGTTCTCAAATTCAGTGGTGGTGATCTCGGTGACCGGCCCTTTCCAGCTGGAACTGGCTTTGACGCCGAAGATGTTAAAGCTTGGCTCGCCGTTCTCACGGCGGATTTGGCGCTGCCCCCAGCCTGATTCCAGCGCCGCCTGGGCGAGGATCAGGTGATGCGGCACACCGCTTTGCTCACTGGCCAGACGCGCTGGCAGTGAAAGCTGTGCGAGGAAGTCTTTGCTGTCGCCGGTCAATGGCTCGTCGTCCGCTTCCGGGGCTTTCGGCATCGCCTTGCGCACCATCTGCGTCAGCGCCTGATTTTGATAGGTGGTCACCGTTTCCAGCGGGAATTTCATCGGCACCTGCTGCTGTACCGCGTTCATATCCCCCTGCGCGGCAAGCTGGCTCGCCTGCTCGCCGCCCATCTGTTTGACCATCATGTCGGCCAGACCCAGACCTTTGCCCGCCGTCATCGCCTGCGCAATTTGCTGGTCATACATGCTGGTGTACATGCGGGTGGAATCACTGCTGAACAGGCCGTCTTTCGGCAGCGCTTCACGCATGCTTTTGAGCATCATCTGCACAAACATTCCCTCGACCTGGCGTGCCACGGGGCGGATATTGGCCCCGGGATCCTGCCCGGCTTTGGTCTTCAGTTCATTCAGCGATTGCGCATCCCATGCCGCGCTCGCCGTCAGTCGGCTGTCGGTCAACATTAGATGATTTCCAGTTTCGCGCGCAGGCAACCCGCGCTTTGCATTGATTGCAGGATGGACATCAGATCCATCGGCGTTGCGCCCAGCGCGTTCAGCGCACGGACCACGTTGTTCAGGTTCGCGCTTGAGCGCACGCTTTGCAGCGCCCCGCCCGACTGGCGCAGATCGATCTGCGTCTGCGGCGTCACCACCGTCTGACCGCCGCCAAACGGCGTGTCCGGCTGGCTGACGTTCGCCTGACGGTTGACGGTGACAGAGAGGTTACCCTGCGCAATCGCACAGCTGTCCAGCGTCACTTCGCGGTTCATCACCACCGAACCGGTACGCGAGTTGATGATCACTTTCGCGTCCTGCGGTGCAACGCCCACTTCCAGATTCTGGATATCCGCCAGCATGCGAACCTGCGAACTGTTGCCGGTTGGCACGCGGATCTGCACGGTACGCGCGTCAAGCGCGGCGGCATTGCCGAAGCCGCGACGGTTAATGGTGTCGGAAATCTGCTGGGCCAGGGTGAAGTCTTCCTGATTCAGTTGCAGGTTAATGGTATTACCGGTGCCGAACTGGGTCGGCAATTCACGTTCCACCACCGCACCGCCGGTGATACGCCCACCGTTAAGCTGGTTCACCTGCACGCTGCTGCCACCCGCCGCCGCCCCTGCGCCGCCGACTAAAATGTTACCCTGCGCCAGCGCATACACCTGGCTGTCCACGCCTTTCAGCGGGGTCATCAGCAGCGTACCGCCGCGCAGGCTTTTGGCGTTACCCATTGAGGAGACCACCACATCGATGGTCTGCCCCTGGCGCGCAAACGCCGGGAACTGCGCGGTGACCATCACCGCCGCCACGTTTTTCAACTGCATGTTGGTGCCCGCCGGAACGGTAATGCCCATCTGCGAGAGCATGTTGTTCAGGGTCTGGGTGGTAAACGGCGTCTGGGTTGTCTGGTCACCGGTACCATCCAGCCCAACCACCAGGCCGTAGCCAATTAATGCGTTATCTCGTACGCCCTGTACTGTGGTGAGGTCACGGATGCGCTCGGCCTGGGCGATGGACGCCACCAGCACAAGCACAACACCAACCAACGATTTAAACATGGGTCACCTCGGTTACATCGGCGATAAATTAAGGAAGAAACGTTGCAGCCAGCCCATGTTCTGCGCTTCGTTTATGTAGCCATTGCCTACATATTCGATACGCGCGTCTGCCACCTGGGTAGACGGAACCGTGTTGCTGCCGCTAATGGTGCGTGGGTTCACGACACCCGAGAAGCGGATGAATTCAGTGCCCTGATTGATGGCGATCTGTTTTTCACCCACGACGTGTAAGTTGCCATTGACCAGAACCTGGTCCACGGTCACGGTTAACGTGCCGCTAAAGGTGTTGCTGGCATTCGCGCCACCTTTACCACTGAAGGTATTGCTGCCATCGGCATCCACATCTGCACGCGCATTGCCAAACAGCCCTTGCAGGTAGCGAGGTGCGGTATCGACGCCAAAGCTGGTTTTTCCGTCACGGCTGGCGTTGGCGGAGGAGCTTTTGCTGGCGCTCACGTTTTCTTGCAGCTGGATGGTCAGCGTGTCGCCAATGTTACGCGGGCGACGGTCTTCGAACAGCGGCTGGTAGCCGTAGTTTAAAGGCTGCGCAGACTGAAAAATGGAACCATTGACCAGCGGAGCCGGGCCAGGCGTCGGTTGAGCGGACGTCGCCCCTTGCACCAGCGGTGTCGAAGGGATCAGGGCACATCCGGTCAGGGATGTCGCCGTTAAGGCCAGGAGCAGATAGCGAAACGCGGCAGTTTTGTGCATTGCTTTCATCTTCAAAATCAGGGTGCCGGTGTGGCGTAAACCACACCGGGGCACGCCTTAGAGTTGCGTCAGTTTTTGCAGCATCTGATCGGTCGTCGATACGGCTTTACTGTTAATTTCATAAGCACGTTGAACCTGGATCATATTCACCAGCTCTTCCGCCACGTTGACGTTAGAGGTTTCAACATAGCCCTGGTAGAGCAAGCCCGCACCGTTCAGGCCCGGCGTCGTGTCATTCGGCGCGCCAGAGGACTGGGTTTCGGTGTACAGGTTCTCACCAATACTTTCCAGACCGGTATCGTTCATGAAGGTGGTCAGGTTTAACTGTCCAACCTGCACCGGTGCAGCCTGGCCCTGCTGGGTCACGCTCACCACGCCGTCACGACCAATCGTAATGCTCAGGGAGTTCGCCGGAATGGTGATCGCAGGCTGAACCTGGAAGCCACCCGCCGTCACCAGCTGACCGTTCTGGTCGACCTGGAACGAACCATCGCGGGTATAGGCAGAGCTTCCGTCCGGCAACAGCACCTGGAAGAACCCTTCGCCTTTGATCGCGACGTCTTTACTGTTGTTGGTCTGAGACAGGTTACCCTGGCTGTGCAGACGTTCAGTGGCGACCGGACGAACACCGGTACCGATCTGTAAGCCTGATGGCAGCGTGGTCTGCTCAGAAGACTGCGCGCCCGGCTGGCGAACCGTCTGATAAAGCAAATCTTCAAACACCGCGCGCTGACGCTTGAAACCATTGGTGCTGACGTTCGCCAGGTTGTTGGCGATAACGTCCATATTGGTTTGCTGGGCGTCGAGGCCGGTCTTGGCAATCCATAATGAATTGATCATGCGAGTTCCTGTTTATTAGCTCATTGACAGCAGCGAGTTAGCGCGTTGTTCGTTTTCGTCAACGCTACTGATCACCTTCATTTGCATCTCAAAACGACGCGAACTGGCAATCATGTCGGTCATGGCTTCAACCGGCTTAACGTTGCTGCCTTCGAGTACACCCGACATCACACGGATAGTCGGATCGGCCTGCGCCGCCGCACCACGGGTCGCCTGTGCGGCCTGGCTCAGACGAAACATGCCGTCGTCACCGCGCACCACTTCACTTCCTGAGGCTTTCACCAGCTTCAGCTTGCCCACCGGCGAAACCGTATTCGGCGGATCCCCTGGGGTGAGCGCTGAAACGGTACCGTCCGCCGCGATGGTGACCTGCGCGCCTTCCGGCACGGCAATGGGTCCACCGTCGCCCATCACCGGGTGACCCTGAATCGTCAACTGACCTGCCGGGCTGACCTGGATGTTGCCGTTGCGGGTATACCCTTCCGTGCCGTCAGCGGTTTGCACCGCCAGCCAGCCATCTTGCTGCACGGCCACATCCAGCGGACGTGACGTGTAGTCGAGTTGCCCCTGCGTCATATCCGCGCCGGGCGTAGAGGCTGTCACCAGCGTGCGTGTCGGCAGCGACAGCCCTTCGACCGGCACCGCACGCAGCGCATTGAGCTGTGCACGGAAGCCCGGCGTTGAGGCGTTCGCGAGGTTGCTGGCGGTAACAGACTGCTGATTGAGCGTCTGACTTGCCGCACCCATCGCGGTATATATTGCGTGATCCATAGCGTCTTCCCGTCAGGCGCTGATTAGCGCAGGTTAACCAGGGTGTTGAGGATCTGATCCTGGGTTTTGATGGTTTGCGCGTTCGACTGGTAGTTACGTTGCGCGACAATCATGTTGACCAGTTCTTTACTCAGATCCACGTTCGAGGCTTCCAGCGCACCGTTAGTCAGCGTACCGAAGTTACCGGTGCCCGCGGTGCCCAGCAGGGCCACGCCGGAAGACGCGGAGGCAGACCAGACGTTGTCACCTTCCGATTGCAGACCTTCGTTGTTGGCAAAGTTTGCCAATACGATCTGGCCCAGCAACTGCGTTTTTTCGTTGGAGTAGTTACCCACAACGGTGCCGTCGTCGTTGATCTGGTAGCTCACCAGGTCGCCCGGCTTGTAGCCGTCCTGCGTGGTTGCCACGATGTTGTTCGAGCCGGTGTTCTGCTGCATGGAGTTCAGGAAGCTCAGCGAGAACGAAATCGCCGTTGCCCCGTTCAACGCGCCAGTGGTCAGCGTGGTTTGCGGGTTGGCGTTTGGCGTAGTGTTCAGTGCCCAGGAGGCCGGTGTCGTAGTGGTGTCCAGCGTATAATCGCTGACAGATTCCAGGTTACCGTTGTTATCAAACGACATCTGCGCGGATTTCACCGCTGATGAACCGGTGACGCTGGAATCCTGCGTCCACACGTCCCACTTGTTATCAGCGGTTTTGACGTAGTAAACGTTCATGTCATGCGCGTTACCCTGATTGTCGTATACCGTCACTGATCCCTTTTTGTTATAGGAGTCGGCGTTGGTCGCATCAAAGGTGGTCACCGTCGGCAAGTCATCGGACGAGTTCAGGTTAATCTGCATCGCAGAGGTGGTGGTCGCTTTCGCCGACATCAGCGTGTTTGGCACGGAGATCGCGGTCGGGTTCGCACCCTGCTGAATAGTAGGCGGCGTACCGGTTGCCGGGTAACCCGTCAGTTGCAGGCCCTGCATGTTGACGATGTTACGGTTTTCGTCCAGTTTGAACTGGCCGTTACGGCTGTAGTAAACGGAACCGGCGCTGTCCACCAGACGGAAGAAACCGTTCTGGCTGATCGCCACATCCAGACCGCGACCGGTGCTGGTGGTGGTACCGTCGGTGAAGTCCTGGGTAATACCCGCCACTTTTACGCCCAGACCGACTTTAGAACCCGCAAACATGTCAGCGAAGGACGCAGAGCCGGATTTAAAGCCATAGGTGGCGGAGTTGGCGATGTTGTTACCAATGACATCGAGATTGGTGGCCGCAGCATTCAGGCCGCTGACCGCTTGTGAAAAGGCCATGACTTACTCCTGATAAGGTTAAGGCTTAAATTATCTGCCGTACTTCGTCGAGTGTGGTGGTACCGTAGGTACCCAAATCTAACAGGTTGCCACTGGTGCCCGCGGTGTCTTTCGTCACCCCCTGCACCAGCGCAAATTGCAGTGGCTGAGCCACCAGCTGCGTAGTCCCGCTGCTGGCGCTGATCGACACTTTGTATGAACCGTCCGGGGCCGTGGTACCGTCGGTTTGCGTGCCATCCCAGCTAAAGGTATGCACGCCCGCTGACAGCTCACCGATATCGATCGTGCGCACCACAACACCGCTCTTGTCGGTAATGGTGGCGGTCACTTTATCGGCGGCCTGAGTCAGTTCAACGCCAAACGGCGTGGTGGTTTCGCTGCCCGCCAGCACCGTGGTGCCGGGGATCATCACGCCATGTCCGATCAACGTGCTGGCCTGCAAAGACTGGCTGGTATCAATCTGACCCGAAATAGAGCCCAGCGTGGTGTTCAGCTTCTCGATACCGCTCACGGTGCTGATTTGCGCCAGCTGCGTGGTCAGTTCGTTGTTTTCCATCGGATTGGTGGGATCCTGGTTTTTCAACTGCGCCACCAGCAGCGTCAGAAAGCTGCTTTGAAGATCGCTGGCACTATTGCTACTGCTGGTTGCCGATGTGCTGGTAGCGGACGATGTGCTGGTAGTGTCATTGACATTAACGGCGATAGACATGCGCGGCTCCTTTACTGGCCGAGAGTAAGCGTCTTAAGCATCATGCTCTTGACGGTGTTAAGCACTTCAACGTTTGCCTGGTAGCTGCGGGACGCGGACATGGAGTTCACCATCTCGCCGACCACATCCACGTTAGGCATACGCACGTACCCTTTTGCATCGGCAAGGGGATTGCCTGGCTCAAACACCAGCCTGTCCGGTGCCTGACTTTCAACCACGTCAGAGACCTTCACCCCACCGGTCGCCGCACCGGGCGCGGCATCCACTTGGAACACCACTTGTTTCGCACGATAAGGCTGGCCATCCGGCCCCGTCACGCTGTCGGCGTTGGCCAGGTTACTGGCGGCCACGTTCAGACGTTGGGACTGGGCGGTCAGCGCTGACCCGGCGATGTCAAAAATATTCAGTAAAGCCATCGGTTAGTTCCCCCCCTGCAATACGCTCATCATGCCTTTGATCTGCCCACCCAGCACGGTGAGACCGGTCTGGTACTTCAGGCTGTTGTCGGCAAATTGTGTACGCTCACGATCCATATCGACGGTGTTACCATCCATCGCAGGCTGATCGGGAATGCGGTACAGCAAATCGGCTGATGGCGCGGTCATTGCCTGGGCCGGAATGTGGCGGGCAGAGGTGAGCGCCAGCGAAACACCGCTGGTTTCAGCACGACCGCGCTCCATGACCTTTTTAAGTTCACTGCTGAAATCCATATCGCGTGCCTGATACCCTGGGGTATCGGCGTTAGCAATGTTGGCCGCCAGAACCTCCTGACGCTGCGCACGCAGGTTCAAAGCTTCTTGCTGAAAACGTAGCGCGGCATCGAGTTTATCGAGCATGTCTCCCCCGCTGATGACATTCCGCTGATGATAAAATTACAGGTGACAGCTTAAAGCGCCTTATGCGCGCGTTATCGTCGGAATAAACGCAAAATGCGTCGCTATTTATTGCGTTGATAGATTTGCAGTGCGGGTAGAATCCTGTCATCCCTTTAAACAGGCAGGAGTCTGCGATGAACACGTTGAAAGGCGGTTTAGCCGCAACCTTACTGTTACTCAGCCCGATCGCGCTGGCTGAGGATCTTCATGCGCAGATGACGGCGTTTTTCGCCCAGCGTCTCGCAGGCTTTAGCGATGATGTACAGGTGACCATTCGCAGCGCGCCAAATACGCTGCCGAAGTGCGAACAGCCCGCGCTTAGCGTGGCAGGGAATAGCAAGCTCTGGGGCAATGTGAACGTATTGACCCAGTGCGCGAACGAAAAGCGCTATGTGCAGGTGGCGGTCCAGGCGACGGGCAACTATGTTGTGGCGGCCCAGGCCATCACGCGCGGTAGCACGCTGCAAACTGACAGCGTTGCCTTAAAGCGCGGGCGTCTTGATCAGCTGCCGCCGAAAACCATGCTGGATATTAATCAGGCGCAGGATTCGGTCAGCATGCGCGATTTGGCACCGGGACAGCCGATCCAGCTGTCGATGTTACGCCAGGCGTGGCGCATCAAGGCCGGTCAAAAGGTGCAGGTTATTGCCAACGGTGATGGCTTTAGTGTGAACGGCGAGGGGCAGGCGCTGAACAATGCTTCCGTGGCGCAAAACGCCAGGGTGCGCATGGCGTCAGGCCAGGTGGTGAGTGGTACAGTGGGTCCTGATGGGAATATTCTTATTAATCTATAATCTTCTTAAAGAATTCGCGGCGTCTGCCGATAAATAATCAACATATGATGATGGCTGGCCCCAACGCCGCAAAACCTCGATGAGGACAACACTATGAGCATTGATCGTACATCGCCCCTGAAGCCGGTAAGCACAGTACAACCGCGCGAAACAAACGATACTCAGACAACCAAAACGCGTCTGGAGAAATCCACGACGGCGAACAGCACTAACGTGACCATTAGCGATGCGCAGGCAAAGCTGGTGCAACCGGGTTCTAACGACATCAACGCCGAACGCGTTGAGAAGCTGAAAACCGCGATTCGTAACGGCGAACTGAAAATGGATACCGGCAAAATCGCCGATGCCCTGATCCAGGAAGCACAGAGTTACTTACAGAGTAAATAAGAGTATGAGCCGACTGTCAGAAATACTTGATCAGATGACAGTTATCCTGAACGATCTTAAGAACGTGATGGATGCTGAGCAACAGCAACTTTCCGCAGGCCACGTCAATGGCAGCGCGTTACAGCGTATCACGGAAGAGAAGAGCTCGTTGCTCGCGACGCTGGATTATCTTGAACAGCAGCGCCGCGCTGAACAAAACGCGAATCGAAGTGCAAACGACGATACCGCGGGCCGCTGGCAGAATATTACCGCTAAGACGCAGCACTTACGCGATCTCAACCAGCACAACGGCTGGTTACTGGAAGGCCAGATTGAGCGTAACCAGCAGGCACTGGAGGTGTTAAAACCGCATCAGGAGCCTGGACTGTACGGCGCAAATGGACAGACTTCCTCGTCACATCGCGGCGGAAAGAAAATCTCTATTTAACGTTTTCCCGCGAACGCCAGGGAGTCCCTGCCCTGGCCGATTTCCTGTTTTCTCAATTCCGCGATTCACGCCGTTTTACGGGCAAACTCTTTCACTTTGAATCCCAGCAGCGCCAGGGTTGCAAAGTACGCCACCACGCCCACGATCACTACCGCCATCAGACGAGCGATGCGCCAGGCCATCGTGCCCTGCGCCCAGTCAGGCATCACCCACAGCATGCCGATCAGCGCCGCTGACATCACCACCACCGCCACAATCAGACGCAGCAAAAAGCGCGACCAGCCCGGCTGCGGGGTGAAAATTTTCTGTTTACGCAACTGCCAGTAAAGCAGCGCGGCGTTCAGACAGGCTGCCAGACCAATCGACAGCGACAGCCCGGCGTGCTTGAGCGGACCGATAAACATCAGGTTCATCACCTGAGTCATGATCAACGTAACAATGGCGATTTTGACCGGGGTTTTGATGTCCTGGCGCGAATAGAATCCAGGGGCCAGCACCTTGACCACAATTAGCCCCATCAGGCCCACTGAATAGGCCACCAGCGCGCGCTGGGTCATCAGTGCATCAAAGGCGGTGAATTTACCGTACTGGAACAGCGACACGGTCAGCGGTTTTGCCAGAATCCCCAGCGCCACGGCGCTCGGCAGCGCCAGCAGGAAGCACAGGCGCAGGCCCCAGTCCATCAGGCGGCAATACTCATCGTGATTGCCGCTGGCAAAGCTTCTCGACAGCGACGGCAATAAAATGGTGCCCAGCGCCACCCCCAGCACCCCGGACGGGAACTCCATCAGCCGGTCGGCGTAATACATCCAAGAGACCGAGCCGGAGACGAGGAAAGAGGCGAAAATGGTGTTAATGATCAGCGAAATCTGGCTCACCGACACGCCAAGGATCGCCGGTCCCATCTGCTTCACCACGCGCATCGCGCCCGCATCACGCAGGTTAACGCGCGGCAGCACCAGCATGCCGATTTTCTTCAGGTGCGGCAGCTGATACACCAGTTGCAGCACGCCGCCCACGGTGACCGCCCAGGCGAGCGCCAGCACCGGTGGATGAAAATACGGAGCGGCAAAGAGCGCAAAGCCGATCATACTGACGTTCAAAAACGTCGGCGCAAAGGCCGGCACCGAGAAGCGGTTCCAGGTGTTCAGGATCGCCCCGGCGAGTGACGCCAGCGAGATCAGCAAAATATAGGGGAAGGTGATTTGCAGCAGTTTTGAGGTCAGGGCAAATTTGTCGGCGGTGTCGGCAAAGCCTGGCGCGGTGACCATAATCACCCAGGGTGCCGCGAGCATACCGATAACCGTGACGATGGCCAGCGCCAGCGTCAGCAGACCGGAAACATAGGAGACAAACACGCGGGTGGCGTCTTCGCCCTGCTTGCTTTTGTATTCCGCGAGGATCGGCACAAACGCCTGTGAAAACGCCCCTTCGGCGAAAATACGGCGCAGCAGGTTAGGAAGTTTGAACGCGACAAAAAAGGCGTCGGTGGCCATTCCCGCGCCAAAGACGCGTGCCACGATGGCGTCGCGAGCGAATCCCAGCACGCGAGAAAACATGGTCATTGAGCTGACCGCTGCCAGTGATTTTAATAAATTCATGAGGGTGTTAGTCCACAACCTTACGGCAAAACGCCTGCAAAGCAGGCGCGGGAAGAAGCGGGTATAGTACCTGGATTGGAATGAATTACCACAGCCAGATGTTACGAGGGGTTATTCGCTCATTGCATCACGCCAGAGCTTTTCAACCACGCGCTGGGCCAGAATCGCCTGTTCACCGGCGGTTTCAGGAACCGTCTGATTTTGCACGCATTCAATAAAGTGCCGGGCGCAGCCGCTGAAACCGCGCTGCTCAAGCGTGGATTGCCAGCCCGCAATCGGCCGGATAATCACGCCCTGCCCGCGCTCTTCGCGCCATTCGCGCATATCGGTCACATCAAAGAGGCCGCCGTCGGTCACCGCGCGCACCACTTCACGCTGACTGCCCGCCCGGCGGTGCATGCTGGTGGTGATGTGCAGATGCTCATGGAGAAAGTGGTGCTCCGCATAAAACATCTCGCCGTCATCGGTGGTGTGCAGCGCGCCGCTTTGCACCTGCGCGCGCCCGCCCGCCAGCCACAGCGCGGTATCGACAACGTGCAGATAATCATCCAGCAGCGTAAAGCGCAGATCCTGCGGTCCCACGCTGTCGGTGCGGTGCTTATCCATACGCAGCGAGCTGCCCGCGCCGAGCTGCGCTTTGAGATCCTGATAGAGCGGCGCAAAGCGGCGGTTAAAGCCCACCATCAGCGTCAGTTTTTTGCGCGCGGCCAGCTCCACCAGTCGCTCGGCATCCGCGAGGTTATCCGCCAGCGGTTTATCCACGCAGACGTGAACACCCGCGTTTAACAGCTCACTGACCACCGCGTAATGCGACGCCGTCGAGGTATGAACAAACACCGCGTCGCACTGGCCCGCGAGGTGCTGCAATGAATCGGCATAGGGAATACGCCAGCGCTCGCACACCGGCAGCGCCTTTTCCCGCGTCGGCGACCACGCCGCCTGTAACGTCCAGTCGCTCGCCGCCGCTAAAACCGGCAGCCAGGCTTTTTGCGCGATCCCGCCCAGTCCCACGACACCAATGCGTAATTTTTTCACCTTACTCTCCGAGATGCGCCAGCAATGAATCCAGACGCTGTTTTAATTCGGCGACTTCGCCTTCCAGTGCCTCAACGCGCGCGGTGAGGTCATCCGGTACCGGGCTGACCGCTTCCATGGCGGTGACCAGCGTCTCCACTTCACCGCTAAACAGGTGCATGTAGCGGCTTTCGCGCTTGCCCGGCTCACGCGGCAGGCGCAGCACAAAGGGTCCGTCTTCACGACTCGCCAGCGTTTCCAGCGTACTTTCCACTTCGTTCATGTCAGCAAATTCATGCATGCGTGAAGCACGCATACGCAGTTCACCCGGCGTTTGCGCCCCACGCAACAGCAGCGTGGTGATGAGGGCAACTTCCGCGCTGTTCAGCTTAAGGCTGCCAAACTCGGAGTTGCAAAAACGCTGCTCATATTTGGTGACGCGATTGCCAAAGCCGCTGACGGTGCGCAAATAGTGGCGCTTGACCAGCTCGTCCAGCAGCGTCTGCACTTCGGCGTCGCCGAGCGACATCACCGGCTCGCGGTTGGTTTTCTGGTTGCAGGCGGTCACCACCAGGTTGAGCGAGAGCGGATAGAGCTCCGGCGTCGTCACCTGTTTTTCCAGCAGACAGCCGATCACGCGGGCTTCAGGGGCGCTTAACTGATATTTCATGCTTTCTCCTTAACGACCAGCCGTCCAGTTTTGCGTGGTGAGCGCCGTGAGCACATGGTCGCGCCACTCCCCATCGATTAACAGATACGCCTTTGCGTAGCCTTCCTTTTCAAACCCAAGGCGCGCCAGCAAATCACCGCTGCGCTTATTGTGCGGCATGTAGTTCGCCATAATGCGGTGGATGTGCTGCGTACGCTGCATATAGCGGATAGCGGTGCTGAGCGCTTCAAACATCAGCCCCTGACCCTGCCATTTTTGGCCGATGGAGTAACCGAGGTAGCAAGCGTGGAACGATCCGCGCACCACGTTTGAGAAATTGGCAACGCCGATAATTTCTTTTTCCTCAGGATCTAACAGCGCAAAATAGAAGGCTGTTCCCTGCTTATGAAACTCATTAATCATGCCGAGGCGGGCCTGCCAGCCGGAAGGGTAACAATGGCTTTCATCGCGGATCGGCTCCCAGGGCTTCAGGAACTGGCGGTTTTCGGCGTAATAGTCCGCCAGACGCCACGCATCACGCTCGTGCACTAAACGCACCACCAGCCGGTCAGTTGTCAAACGCGCTTTTGGCACGTTACTGCGATAACCAAACATTATTAATTCCACTCCTTCCGAAAACGTCTTCGTGCCCCTTTATCTTTACTATACCTGCGCTTAGCCCATCTGTGAAAACCGCAACGCCCGTTTTTGAGGCTAATCGTCATTTTTCGATGAACGGCGTCAATCAAAGTGATGCTTTGATAAAAAAATATTGTCATTCATTGGGTGGGAAAAACCGAAGCCAGACCGCAAAATAGGCGGGTAATTTATTTTTCCCTGGAGGGGAAATGTCCCGCGTATCGCAGGCAAGGAGCCTGGGTAAATATTTCCTGCTCGTCGATAATATGCTGGTAGTGTTAGGTTTCTTCGTTGTCTTCCCGCTTATTTCAATTCGCTTTGTGGATCAGCTCGGCTGGGCCGCACTGATGGTTGGTATTGCGCTCGGTCTGCGTCAGTTTGTTCAGCAGGGTCTGGGCATCTTTGGCGGTGCCATCGCCGACCGTTTTGGTGCCAAACCGATGATCGTCACCGGGATGCTGATGCGTGCGGCAGGGTTTGCGACAATGGCCATCGCCCATGAGCCGTGGCTGTTGTGGTGCTCCTGCATCCTGTCGGGCCTCGGCGGTACGCTGTTCGATCCGCCGCGTTCGGCGCTGGTGGTCAAACTGGTGCGTCCGCATCAGCGTGGGCGCTTCTTCTCGCTGCTGATGATGCAGGACAGCGCAGGGGCGGTTATCGGGGCGCTGCTGGGAAGCTGGCTGCTGCAATACGACTTTCGCCTGGTGTGCGCCACCGGCGCGATGCTGTTTATCCTCTGCGCGGGATTCAACGCCTGGCTGCTGCCCGCCTGGAAGCTGTCGACAATAAAAATCCCGGTGCGCGAAGGCATGCAGCGCGTGCTGAGTGACAAACGCTTTGTCACCTATGTGCTGACGTTAACCGGCTATTACATGCTGGCGGTGCAGGTGATGCTGATGCTGCCGATCATGGTCAATGACATCGCAGGCTCCCCGGCGGCGGTAAAATGGATGTATGCCATTGAAGCCAGCCTGTCGCTGACGCTGCTTTACCCGATTGCGCGCTATAGTGAAAAGCGCTTTCGTCTGGAACACCGCCTGATGGCGGGTCTGCTGATCATGTCTTTTAGCATGCTGCCGATGGGCATGATCGGCACGCTCTCGCAGCTGTTTATGCTGATTTGCACCTTTTACATTGGCTCGATCATCGCCGAACCGGCGCGGGAAACGCTCGGTGCGGATCTCGCCGATGCCCGTGCACGCGGCAGCTATATGGGCTTTAGCCGCCTCGGTCTGGCCTTCGGTGGCGCGCTGGGCTATGCGGGCGGCGGCTGGCTGTTTGACGCCGGTAAAGCCTCCGGTCAACCTGAGCTGCCGTGGATGATGCTGGCGGCGATCGGCATCATTACCTTCTTCGCTTTGTGGTGGCAATTTAGCCAAAAACGCAGCCACCCGCAGATGCTCGAACCGGGTGCCTGATTTAATGCCTGCCCTCAATCCGGCGGGGGCTTGTTCTGCGCCTCGCTTTTCAGTCAATTCTGCTGGCACGTCCTGCACTGGTGCAGGATGCTGTTTCATGTCACGATAATAAGACGAGTGTCATATTGAGGTTGTTAATGAAGAAGATATTAGCTGCCGCCGCATTTGCGGTTGGCGTCCTGCTGGTCGGGTGCAATCAGTTAACCCAGTACACCGTCAGTGAGCAGGAGATCAATCAGGCACTGCAAAAACGCAATGATTTTTCCCGCGACATCGGGCTGCCGGGCGTGGCGGAAGCGCACATTGTACTGAGTAATCTGGTCAGTGCCATTGGTCGTGAAGAACCGAATAAAATCACCCTCACCGGTGATGCCAACCTGGATATGAATTCACTTTTTGGCAGTCAAAAAGCCACCATGAAGCTGAAACTAAAAGCGCTGCCGGTATTCAACAAAGAAAAAGGGGCCATTTATTTACAGGAAATGGAAGTGGTCGACGCCACAGTAACCCCACAAAAAATGCAGAATATATTGCAAACGTTAATGCCTTATTTGAATCAGTCCCTGCGCAATTATTTTAATCAGAACCCCGCCTACGTGCTCAGTGAAGACAGCAGTAAAGGCGAAGCGCTGGCGAAAAAATATGCGAAGGGTATAGAAGTAAAACCGGGTGAAATAGTCATCCCGTTTATTAATTAATATTCAGGGCGCGCTATGCGCCCTTTTTTGTGCGGCCAAAACCGTAAAAAGAGTGCAAACGAAAACGATTACGCCTATCCTTAGTGCCCGGCATAAAGCAGCCATGATTGACTGATTCTCACGTAGCCGGAGCACCCCATGACAGCACATCCCCAGGTTTTGAAAATCCGCCGCCCCGACGACTGGCACGTTCATCTTCGCGATGGCGACATGCTAAAAACCGTCGTGCCTTATACCAGTGAAGTCTATGGCCGGGCCATTGTCATGCCAAACCTGGTGCCGCCGGTGACCACCGTCGATGCCGCTATCGCCTATCGCCAGCGCATTCTGGATGCCGTACCCGCCGGACACGATTTCACCCCGCTGATGACCTGTTATCTGACGGATACGCTTGATCCGAATGAAGTCGAGCGCGGGTTTACGGAAAAGGTTTTTACCGCCGCCAAACTGTACCCGGCCAATGCCACCACCAACTCCAGCCACGGCGTCACCAGCATTGATGCCATTATGCCGGTGCTGGAGCGCATGGAAAAACTCGGTATGCCGCTGCTGGTCCATGGCGAAGTGACCCATGCCGAGATCGATATTTTTGACCGCGAAGCGCGCTTTATCGACACGGTGATGGAGCCGCTGCGTCAGCGTCTTCCCGGCCTGAACGTGGTGTTTGAGCACATCACCACCAAAGACGCCGCTGACTATGTGCGCGACGGTAACGAGCGTCTGGCGGCGACCATCACCCCGCAGCACCTGATGTTTAACCGCAACCATATGCTGGTGGGCGGCGTGCGTCCGCATCTCTATTGCCTGCCGATCCTTAAGCGTAACATCCACCAGCAGGCGCTGCGTGAGCTGGTCGCCAGCGGCTTTACCCGCGCGTTTTTGGGCACCGACTCAGCCCCGCACGCCCGTCATCGCAAAGAAGCCAGCTGCGGCTGTGCCGGATGCTTTAACGCGCCAACGGCGCTCGCCAGCTATGCGACGGTCTTTGAAGAGATGAACGCGCTGGCGCATTTTGAGGCCTTCTGCTCCCTCAACGGGCCGCGTTTTTATGGTCTGCCGGTTAACGAGACCTTTGTTGAACTGACCCGCCTGCCGACACAAATCCCGGAAGGTATTGCGCTGACTGACGATACGCTGGTGCCGTTCCTGGCCGGTGAAACCGTTAACTGGACGCTGACCCGCTAAAAAAACTGTTGCTCCCTGTTGTAAGTCATCAGGATTAACTGTATAAATATCCAGTACATTATACAGGGGGCAATTATGCGCATTGAAGTGACTATCGCCAAAACGACCACCTTACCGCCGGGTGCTATCGACGCACTGGCCGGTGAACTCTCCCGCCGTGTCGCCAGCCACTATCCCGACCGCGAAAACCAAATTTCCGTGCGTTACGCCTCGGGCAATAATTTGTCCGTACTGGGCGGGGCCAAAGAAGATAAAGACCGCGTGAGCGAAATCCTGCAAGAGACCTGGGAAAGCGCCGAAGACTGGTTTACCACTGATTAATGCCGATCTCTCATTGTGCATTTTGCCGGGTCGCCCCGGCTTTTTTTGCTGCATTTTTTAAGCAATGTTCTTATTGATCTGCCTGGTTGATAAAAAATAAAAGGCAAGTTGCCGCTTTCTCTTTCAAAAAAATCTAAAAGAAAACACACTTCTGCCGATAAATTTAATAATTAACGCATTCTGGTTAATTATTGATATACTTAAGTTGCTTCAGAAAACACGCATTGAACCTCAAGAGTCGTTGTCTTTAAACACGTAAATGGGGGTTGAAATGGTAAAAAATAATGAAGTCATTCAAACTCATCCGCTTGTGGGATGGGACATCAGCACCGTAGACAGCTACGATGCCATGATGTTGCGCTTGCACTACCAGTCCCCAAACCAGGCCGACCGTGAAGACACCGAGGTCGGACAGACTCTGTGGCTCACCACCGATGTCGCCCGCCAGTTTATTTCGATTTTAGAGGCCGGGATTGCCAAAATCGAAGCAGGCGATTATCAGGAAAATGAGTATCGCAGGCATTAGTGAATGCCTAACTTCTGCTCAACCGGCACCCTCCAGGGTGCCTTATTTATTTGTGGCTTGTATAACGCCAGTAGACTATTTACTCTCCTGCGTGACGCATTTTCCAGGAGAGCATCATGAAATATGACCTGATTATCATCGGTAGCGGATCCGTCGGTGCCGCCGCAGGCTATTACGCCACCCAGGCCGGTCTGCGCGTTCTGATGACCGATGCCCACCTTCCCCCCCACCAGCAGGGCAGCCACCACGGCGATACCCGACTCATTCGTCATGCCTATGGCGAAGGGGAAAAATACGTGCCGCTGGTGCTCAGAGCGCAAACGCTGTGGGACGAGCTGGCCGCGCGCAGCGGGGAAGCCATTTTCGAACGCACCGGCATCGTCAATCTTGGCCCTGCCGACTCCACGTTTCTGGCGAACGTCGCGCAAAGCGCCCGTGAATTTAATCTGGATGTGGAACACCTTGACGCGCAGGCACTGATGGCGCGCTGGCCTGAGATCCGCGTCCCGGATGATTACATTGGGCTGTTTGAGTCTCAGTCCGGCGTGCTGCGTAGCGAACTGGCGGTGAAAACCTGGATCGAACTGGCGCGCGAAGCGGGCTGTGCCCAGTTGTTCAACTGCCCGGTGACCGGCATTCAGCACACGCAGGATGGCGTGGTCATTGAAACCGCCGAGGGGGAGTTTAGCGGGGCGAAGCTGCTGGTGAGCGCGGGCACCTGGGTGACGCGTCTGCTGCCTGAGCTGCCCGTCCAGCCAGTGCGTAAAATCTTTGCCTGGTTCCAGGCCGATGGTCGCTATAGCGTCAAAAACGCCTTCCCGGCCTTTACCGGCGAAATGCCCAACGGCGATCAGTACTATGGCTTCCCCGCTGACGATAATGCGCTTAAGATCGGTAAACATAACGGCGGCCAGTTGATCCACTCGGAAGAAGAGCGTAAACCCTTTGGCAGCGTCGCCACCGACGGTTCAGAATCCTTCGCCTTCCTGCGTCAGTTCCTGCCGGGGATCGGCGGTTGCCTTCACGGCGCGGCCTGCACCTATGACAACTCCCCCGATGAGGATTTCATCATCGACACCCTGCCCGGCCACCCGGAGACGCTGTTGATTACTGGTCTCAGCGGACACGGTTTTAAGTTCGCCCCGGTATTGGGTGAAATCGCCGTGCAGTTTGCGCAAGGTGCCGCGAGCGGTTTTGACCTCACGCCGTTCGCGTTAGGACGTTTCGACCCGCGCTAACGTTTCAGGCCCGTTGCAGGGCCTGACGTTCCATTTTTGACAAGGAAAGAGCATGCGCCGCCTGTTTGATTTTCTGATGAATAATATCCGTGAACACCTGATGTTATATATCGCCTTCTGGTCACTGTTAGCGCTGATCGATATTATTTATATCGTTTTCGCAGAGTAAAAAAACCTGACAAAAGCTGACAATTCTTTAATTAACTCTACTTTTTAAGCAATTTTTTTGAATGTCGACGCCACACTAAAAATCGAACCACACCAGTGTTAAACCTCTTTTTAAGCGCATCAAATGCGAAATGACTGAATGCATATTCGCTAACTCAATCAATAAAATTGAACAAATATAAATAACATGCCTGATTGTTATTTTTAAGTTGCATTATTATTTCTCGCACGCCATGTTAACCTCACTTTCTATTTCTGTGCGGCTACGAATATGCAAAGACGACACCCTAAAACGTATGTTGGGAAAGTCGTCACCTGACTCTGGAGCGTAACATGAAGAAAAGCTTGCTGGGATTAACGCTGGGTGCACTGCTGTTCACCACCGGTTCGGCAGTGGCAGCGGAGTATAAAATTGACAAGGAAGGGCAGCATGCGTTTGTGAACTTCCGCATTCAACACCTGGGTTACAGCTGGTTGTACGGCACATTTAAGGATTTTGACGGTAGCTTTAGCTTTGACGAGAAAGATCCGTCAGCGGACAAGGTCAACGTCACTATCAATACCAACAGCGTGGATACCAACCATGCCGAACGCGACAAGCACCTGCGCAGCGCGGATTTCCTGAACGTGGCGAAATTCCCGCAGGCGACCTTTGTGTCCACCGGTGTGAAAAAAGAGGGTGATGGCCTGGACATCACTGGCGATCTGACGCTGAACGGCGTGACGAAACCGGTAACGCTGGATGCAAAACTGATCGGTCAGGGCGACGATCCGTGGGGCGGCGTGCGCGCGGGCTTCGAAGCCGTCGGGAAGATTAAGCTAAAAGACTTCGGCATCACGACCGATCTCGGCCCGGCGTCGCAGGACGTCGAGCTGGTGATTTCAGTCGAAGGTGTGCGCAAGAAATAACCCCACAGCGCCGGGCGGCACTGCGTTTGCACCGGCCTACATTTGCCGCGCCGCCGGGCGTTTATTCCGGGTCGGGAATGCCCAATTTGGTATTTAAACGGCCACGGGATTTGTTGAAAATCTTGTTGCCGTTTTCACGTCCGGCGCGGCGGCGGCGCTGCTCTTCTTCCGGCAATGCACGCTCTTCTTTGCACAGCTCGCTACAGCAGCCCTGGAATTTCTCAGCGCAGGCAGGACACTGAATAAACAGCAAGTGGCAGCCGTCGTTCAGGCAGTTAGTGTGCGTGTCGCACGGCGTTCCGCACTGGTGGCAATGGGCGATCACTTCGTCAGAAATGCGCTCCCCCATGCGTTCATCGAAGACAAAGTTTTTACCGACAAAACGCACCGGCAGCCCCTGTTCACGCGCGCGACGTGCGTATTCGATGATCCCGCCCTCAATGTGCCAGACTTTGCTGAAACCGTTATGCTTCATCCACGCGCTGGCTTTTTCACAGCGGATCCCGCCGGTGCAGTACATAACGATTTTCTTATCTTTATGATCCTGCATCATCTCAACCGCTTTAGGCAGCTGTTCGCGGAAGGTGTCCGCCGGGATCTCCAGCGCGTTATCGAAATGCCCCACTTCGTATTCGTAGTGGTTACGCATATCGATAAACACCGCGTCAGGATCGTCCAGCATCGCGTTCACTTCGGCGGCTTTCAGGTAATCACCCACATCGCTGGCATCAAACGAGGCATCTTCAATGCCGTCCGCCACAATGCGGTCACGCACTTTCATGCGCAGCACCCAGAATGATTTGCCATCGTCATCGAGGGCGATGTTCAAACGCACGCCGTCAAGCGCCGCGTCAAAACCATACAGGCATGCGCGAAACGCCGCAAACTGACTCTGGGGCACGCTGATTTGGGCGTTGATCCCTTCGTGTGCGAGGTAAATTCGCCCGAAGACCTTGAGCGCGGTAAACGCCTGGTAGAGCGCGTCGCGGGTCGCTTTGGGATCGGCAATGGTGAAATATTTGTAGAATGAGACCGTCGTGCGCGGCTCGTTTTCAGCGAGCATACGTGCCTTCAGTTCCTCATTCGAAATGCGGTTGTGTAGCACTGGCATGGTGTACTTTTCCTGCAAAACGGGTGATGAGTGAAAAACGGGCGCGATCATATAGCAAATACTGGTAATTTACATCCACACATTTTGCGCTACATTTTTAAGTATCATAATAACGTGAGATCGACAACTGCCTGAAAAACACGCCATTTGGCTGCACTTATTTTGGATAAGCGTAAAAAGATGCGACAATTAAAGGGATTGGTTGTTGAAATACAGGAAAGAGATGACGCATTTACCCAAATTTTCCGCAGCGTTGCTGCACCCGCGCTATTGGTTAACATGGTCAGGCATCGGGATTTTGTGGCTGCTGGTGCAACTCCCCTATCCGGTGATCTATCGTCTTGGCATCGGCACAGGTCATCTGGCAATGCGCGTGATGAAGCGTCGTGTTCACGTGGCAACGCGTAATCTCGAACTGTGCTTTCCCGAGATGAGCGCGCAGGAGCGCCACGCGCAGGTGGTGAAAAATTTCGAATCCGTTGGCATGGGCCTGTTTGAAACCGGCATGGCGTGGTTCTGGTCAGATAAGCGCATGGCCCGCTGGATGGAGGTAATTAATTTCGAACCGGTTTATGAACTTAAGCGCCAGAAGCGCGGCATATTGCTGATCGGCGTCCACTTTCTGACGCTGGAAATCGGTGCGCGCATGTTCGGCATGCAAACGCCGGGCATTGGCGTTTATCGCCCGAATGACAATCCGGTTATCGATCTGCTGCAAACCTGGGGCCGCATGCGCTCGAACAAGAGCATGCTTGATCGCAAAGATCTGAAAGGCATGGTGCGCGCGCTCAAAGAGGGCGAAGTGGTGTGGTATGCGCCGGATCATGACTACGGTCCACGTGCCAGTGTGTTTGCGCCCTTCTTCGCCGTTGAACAGGCCGCCACCACCTCCGGCACCTGGATGCTGGCCCGCCTGTCGAAAGCGAGCATTGTGCCCTTCGTTCCCCGGCGCAAACCTGGCGGTAAAGGTTACGAGCTGGTGATGCTGGATCCGGAAAACGATCCGCCGCTGGACGACGCTGAAACCACCGCCAGCTGGATGAACCGCGTGGTTGAGAAGTGCATTTTAATGGCACCCGATCAGTACATGTGGCTGCATCGTCGTTTTAAAACGCGTCCGCAAGGCGTCCCGTCACGCTATTGATCGCCCGGCAACCTGGCTCAGGTTGCCCACTTTCCCCTCTGATTCCCCTTTCTGCGATTGCCGAATTGCCCCCATGCGCGCACAGGCGTATGATTAGCCTGCTTACTATTTCTTATCTTCTTTAACGCGGCAATCGCGTCATAACCCGGAACGCTATGTCATCCTCAGAAACACCCGCCGCAGCGACGCCTTCGCCCGAAGCCCCGCTGAACTGGAAACGTAATCTCACCATTGCCTGGATCGGCTGCTTTTTGACCGGGGCAGCGTTTAGTCTGGTGATGCCCTTCCTGCCGCTCTATGTGGAGCAGCTTGGCATTACCGGCCACAGCGCGCTGAACATCTGGTCCGGTGTGGTGTTCAGCATTACGTTTCTGTTTTCCGCGATTGCCTCGCCGTTCTGGGGCGGACTGGCTGACCGCAAGGGGCGAAAACTTATGCTGCTGCGCTCGGCGCTCGGCATGTCGGTGGTGATGATGCTGATGGGCATGGCGCAAAACATCTGGCAATTTTTGATCCTGCGCGCCTGCCTCGGGCTGCTGGGCGGCTTTATTCCCAACGCCAACGCCCTGATCGCCACGCAAATGCCGCGCCACCGCAGCGGCTGGGCGCTGGGCACCCTGTCAACCGGCGGCGTCAGCGGCGCGCTGCTCGGCCCCCTCGCCGGGGGTCTGCTGGCGGATAACTATGGTCTGCGTCCGGTCTTTTTCATCACCGCGCTGGTGCTGTTTGTCTGCTTCCTGCTGACGCTGTTTTGCATCCGCGAGTCGTTTAAACCGGTGCCGAAAAAAGAGATGCTGCACGCCCGCGACGTCCTCGGCTCGCTGAAAAGCCCACGGCTGGTGCTGAGCCTGTTTGTCACGACGCTGATTATCCAGGTCGCCACCGGCTCAATTGCGCCGATCCTGACGCTGTACGTGCGCGATTTGGCGGGCGACGTCAGCAACATCGCCTTTATCAGCGGCATGATAGCCTCAGTGCCCGGCGTGGCGGCCCTGATGAGCGCCCCCCGGCTCGGAAAACTTGGGGACAGAATCGGCCCCGAGAAGATTTTGATTGTGGCGCTGGTGGTGTCGGTGCTGCTGCTTATCCCGATGTCGTTCGTGCAGACGCCGTTCCAGCTGGGCGTGCTGCGCTTTCTGCTCGGCGCGGCCGATGGCGCGCTGCTGCCAGCGGTACAGACGCTGCTGGTGTATAACTCCACCAACCAGATCGCCGGGCGCATTTTTAGCTATAACCAGTCGTTTCGCGACATTGGCAACGTCACCGGGCCGCTGATTGGCGCGGCGGTGTCGGCAAGCTATGGCTTCCGGGCGGTCTTCTGCGTCACCGCCGTGGTGGTACTGTTTAATGCCGTGTATTCGTGGATAAGCCTGCGACGCCCCGTCTCCCGCCGCACCGCCTGAGTCACATCAGGGTATGCACTTTGTTAAAGGCGATGGGCTTGTACATCCCCTTTACGCCCCAGACAGCGGTATCAAACAGCAATCGGCGGTTTTTCGTATCGGTATGCTTAACGATCACCCGATCGCAATAGCGCCTGAGGTTTTCCACCAGGATCGGGAAGGTGTTTTTTTCGATTTCCGTGCGGGTAAAGGCTTCATCGAGGATCACCGCCTCACAGGTTTGCGTAAACGGAAGATCGCCCCCTACGCCTTCGATCCAGACCGCGTTTTTCAACGCCGACAGATCCTCCATCAACGCCGCATGGCGCTGTGCAATCACGAGTTTCACAAAGGTTAAACGGGTTAACGCCGCTCTCAGCAGTGGCTCATACGTCAGCAGTACGGCCATCTCTTCATCGACGGCCACCAGGCAGAACAGCTCACGCCGCTTAAAAAATTCCACACGCGTACTGATGGCCCCCAACAGATCGAAAAGGTAGAGGCGCTTTTTTTCGACGCTTTCCAACACCTGCGGACTTTTCGGTTCGATCTGCACGCCCAGTAATTTTCCGTCTGGCGTCGTCATCGGTACTGCCATGTATGATTGCATTGCGTTTCTCCCCTGAATTGTCGTAAGGGGTGCAATGTTACGAGGCAGCATTGACAGGTTGTGACACCCGGCAGAAAAATTTCATGCTGATTTCGTCGACAGCACAGATGTGGGTTTGACGACGGCCACAACGGCAACTATAGATTGAGTCATATTCATTTTTCATCGCATGGAGAAGAAAACGATGGCCGAGAGCAACATGAATTATTACGCAACGCTGGAAGAAGCAATCGATGCTGCGCGCGAGGATTTTCTGGCAAATCATCCCGAGGTGGATGAAGAGAGTGCCGACATTGCGCAGTTCAACGTCCAGAAATACGTGCTACAGGATGGCGATATCATGTGGCAGGCTGAGTTTTTCGCGGAGGAAGGGGCAGATGCCGAGTGTGTGCCTGTGCTCTCCGGCCTTGCGGCGCAGAGCGTGTTTGATGGCGATTTTGATGAAATTGAGATCCGCCAGGAGTGGCTGGAAGAGAACACCCTGCACGAGTGGGATGAGGGTGAATTCCAGCTCGAACCGCCGCTTGACACCGAAGAGGGTCAGGCCGCTGCGGATGAGTGGGACGAGCGCTAATCACGCAGGGAGTTATTCGTAGGGACCGTGGTGCGCGTCCAGCGGGAGCAGCAGCGTGTCAAAGACCAGCGAGAACGGTAAATCCAGCACGGTAATGTAGCGCCAGTTTGAATCCCGCACGTCCCACTGCACGCCGGGATAATACTGATTACCGTGCCCCTGTCCTGGTAGCGTCCGACTGATAATGCTGCCGCATCCGCACAGCAACAGCGCCATAATGGCAACGGCGATTATTCTCACGCACGACCTCTCACTCTCGTTAACAGATAAAAAAATACCGGCTCACTGGCCGGTATTTTCCTTAACGCTCGGCTTACTTCCCGTTGAGCGCACGCGGGTTAAGCGTCAGCGCATCGTAGTGACTGACCCACGACGAATACCGCTCTGGCGACGCCCACACGCGATAATGCAAGCGTGACAACGTCACCGGATCGCTTAACAGCACCAGACGCCGGTCACGATTAAGTTTATCCGGTGTTTCGTTCAGCGCCTGTTCAACGTGACGATCGCGGGCAATCTCCAGCACGTGGCTGGCACGGTGACGCGCGGTAGCCATGGCGGTTGCCAGTGCGTTGAACGACGGGTTAAACACCGCGTGCATAAAGCCATCGTCCAGCGCCCGCTCGCGATTGAGGGTCAGATACCTGTCGGTATCCACCAGCACCTGCGGCGGGGAATACTCTTCCGGGATCAGGAACAGCTTCCAGCGTTTGGTTCGCAGGCCCACCGTTGAACGGCTGGAGATCACCGACACAAACGGCGAGAGGATCAGCGAGAAGACAATCGGTGCCAGCCAGAACAGGAAACGCAGATCCAGCCACGCCATGCCGACCGCCCACACCAGACCGAGCAGCAGTTGCGATCCGTGGCGCATAAACGCCTCGCCCCATGGGGTGGAGTCGTCGTCACGCTGCGGCGAGTTCCACACCACTTCCCAGCCGAGGAACGCGCTGACCACAAACACCGTGTGGAACAGCATACGCACCGGGGCCAGCAGCACGGAGAACAGCACCTCCAGCAGCAGAGAGAGCGTGACGCGCAGGAAGCCGCCGTACTCTTTCGGACCCTTGCACCACACGAGGATGATACTGAGCAGCTTCGGCAGGAACAGCAGCACCATCGTGGAGGCAAACAGCGCAATGGCCAGCTCCGGACGCCACTGCGGCCACACCGGGAACAGCTGGCGCGGTTGCAGGAAGTACTGCGGTTCGGTCAGGGCGTGCACCACCTGCAAAGCGGTGGAGAGCGCCAGGAACATAAACCACAGCGGCGCGGACAGATAGGACATCACGCCCGTCAGGAACACCGCACGGTGCACCGGATGCATGCCTTTCACCAGGAACAGGCGGAAGTTCATCAGGTTACCGTGACACCAGCGGCGGTCGCGTTTCAGCTCATCAAGCAGGTTTGGCGGCAGTTCTTCATAGGAGCCTGGCAGATCGTAGGCAATCCACACGCCCCACCCGGCACGACGCATCAGCGCCGCTTCAACGAAGTCATGCGAGAGAATCGACCCCGCGAAGGAGCCTTCCCCCGGCAGCGGTGCCAGCGCACAGTGCTCGATGAATGGCTTCACGCGGATAATGGCGTTATGGCCCCAGTAGTGCGATTCGCCCAACTGCCAGAAGTGTAACCCTGCGGTGAACAGCGGGCCGTAGACGCGCGTCGCAAACTGCTGACAGCGGGCATACAGCGTATCCATGCCGGACGCTTTTGGCGACGACTGAATGATCCCGGCGTTCGGGTTAGCTTCCATCAGGCGCACGAGGCCGGTCAGACAGTCGCCCGTCATCACCGAGTCGGCGTCCAGCACCACCATGTAGCTGTACTGGTTGCCCCAACGGCGGCAGAAGTCATCGATGTTACCGCTTTTACGCTTCACGCGACGGCGGCGACGGCGATAGAAGATTTGCCCTTCGCCCTGCACTTCGGCAATCAGTTCCATCCAGGCTTTCTGCTCAGCGACGCAGATATCCGGGTTGTAGCTGTCGCTCAGCACGTAGACGTCGAAGTGCGCCGCGTTGCCGGTGGCTTTGACCGATTCCCACGTCGCGCGCAGACCGGCGAAGACGCGATCCACGTCTTCGTTACAGATCGGCATAATCAGCGCGGTACGGTGTTCAGGATTCAACGCTTCATCCCCCACCGTCGAGTGGGAAATGCTGTATTTATCCTTGCCAATAAGCAACTGCAAAAAGCCCATCAGCGCGGTCCAGAACCCGGCAGAAACCCAGCAGAACAGCACCGCAAAGAGGATCAGGATCCCCGTTTGCAGGATGTACGGCAGGATCTGCATCAGCGAGACTAAGATGTCCTGGTCAACCATATCCGTGGGGTTGATCAGCGCCCAGCCCTGATAAGGCAGAATGGTTTTCATGTACCAGGTGGCGACGACCGTTTGTGCCAGCGTCAGGATCAGCAAGGTGTAGCGACGGAGCGTGCCCATCATGCGCCACTGCTTTTCGCTCTCCTGCTGCTCTTTGGTCAGACGGGAAAGATAGCGCGGCGGCACATCGCGGCCACGCAGCCTGTCCCAAAAACGTCCGATGGGGTTAGTACGCCACGGATCCGGGAACATAGAGGAACGCGTCGCTTTCGGCATGGCCTTAAGCTGCGTACGTCCTTCGTCGTCTTTGATCAGCTGACCTGCACCGAGCGATTCCGGCCAGACCTGTTCAAGACGCGTTTGCACCGATCCTAATGGGCTGTCATCGTCACGTGCCGCTTGACGGTGCTCAGCATCCAGCGCTTCGTGCACGGCGCGAAGGTCCGTGTTCGGCAGCGCCGCTTTCTCTTCAGGAGAGAGCGGCAGCGCGTCGATATACTCAGTTGTCTTATTCATTGGCAGGTAACTGATAGCTCCAGGTTTCACTCAGCGGCTGATCGCCTGTGACCAGCGCAGCACGCATGTCAGTCGTCGCTTTCGGATCTTTGACTTTCACACGGAGCGTTAAGCGCCAGCCATGGGTGACCGGGTTGTAACGCACCGCGTTTTCGACGATTTCACCGTTGTCGCCAATGCTGGCCTGCGCGGTCACGGGGGTATCCTGCGGCAGCTTTTTCATATCCTGACCGACAAAATCCACCACAAACGCGATAGTGCCGTCCGGCTGACGGATCAGGTTTGACTGTTTCACATCACCGGTCGAGCGACGGGTTTGCATCGCCCATGCGTTGTCCGGGGCGTGGAGCTTGTCTTCATCACGGCTGAAGGTGATGGTGTATTTGAAGTTCATCTCTTTGCCGGCTGCTGGCAATTGATCCGGCGTCCAGTAGGCGACGACGTTGTCGTTGGTTTCGTCGTTGGTCGGGATTTCGACCAGCTCAACTTTGCCTTTGCCCCAGTCGCCCTGCGGGGTGATCCAGGCGCTTGGGCGCAGATCGTAGCGGTCGTCCAGATCTTCAAAACGAGAGAACTGGCGGCCACGCTGCAACAGGCCAAACCCCTGCGGGTTTTCCATGGCGTAGCTGCTCACCGCGAGGTGTTTCGGGTTGTTCAGCGGACGCCAAATCCACTCACCGTTGCCCGCGTGCATCGACAGACCGTTTGAGTCATGCAGTTCCGGGCGGAAGTTGGTCGCCGGAGAGGGCTGGCCTGGGCCAAACAGGAACATGCTGGTCAGCGGCGCAACGCCCAGTTTGCCCACTTTGTC
The DNA here is from genome assembly GCA_963521185.1 of uncultured Enterobacter sp. Taxonomy (GTDB): domain Bacteria; phylum Pseudomonadota; class Gammaproteobacteria; order Enterobacterales; family Enterobacteriaceae; genus Enterobacter_D. The sequence continues at coordinate 354,833 of CAUQTV010000002.1, forward strand.
GCGCAGGTAAACTTTCGACTGTACGTCCACGACGCTGTCGCGACCCGGAATGATCACGAAGCGGTACGCGCCGGTTGCCCGCGGGGAGTCCAGCAGCGCATAAATCGTCAGGCGTTTGTCGGTCGGTTTTGGACGCTCGATCCAGAACTCACGAAAACGCGGGAACTCTTCACCTGATGGCAGCGCCGTGTCGATCGCCAGACCGCGCGCTGAAAGACCGTAAACCTGGCCCGCGCCAATTACGCGGAAATAGCTGGCACCCAGCATGCTGACGATTTCGTCATTCTTGTCTTTATTATTAATGGGATACAGAACTTTAAAGCCCGCAAAACCAAGGTCTTTCACGGTCTCTTTGTCATGCTGAACGTTGCCAAAATTGAAATAATCCGGGCTGTATTTGATTTTGTGCACGGCCGTCGCAGTCACTTCATTCACAGTGACGGGCGTATCGAAGTACATACCCTGATGGTAGAACTCAAGCTTAAATGGGGTCTTAATGCTGTTCCAATAGGCTTTATCGTGATTGAACTGGATCTGCTGATAATCCGCATATTTCATATCGCGGAACACAGAGGGCAGGTTGCTTTTTGGGGCTTCATAGCCTTTACCGGCTAATGACTGTGCCTGTTTTGCTACGTCATCGATGGAGAAAGCCCAGCTCGATGAGGTAGACAGGGACAACAGTACCGCTGCGCCCAACCAACGCATTTTCATCACTTGTAGATTATGTTTCATATAACTAAGCACTTCCCCCTTTGTGTGCTTAAATCGATCCGATCTATTTTAATGGTATTTCAGGCAATCCGACAACTTAATCCCCGCTTTGTTCGCGCGCTGGCTCAGTGTGTAAGCAAATGAAAGTAGCACCCTTCTCATTTCGCCGTTTCTCCTAAAGACAGATCGGCTGACTTCGTGTAGGGTTGCCAACGAATGTAAACACTATTTAGCATAGGGATTAAGACGATAAGTCTGATAATGCGCGGAGTTATATGAGCAAAGTACCTGCACAACGTGAATATTTTCTGGATTCCATTCGCGCATGGCTGATGCTGTTAGGCATTCCTTTTCACATCTCACTGATCTACTCAAGCCACGTCTGGCATGTTAACAGCGCCACGCCGTCATGGGCGCTTACCCTGTTTAACGATTTTATCCATTCATTTCGTATGCAGGTGTTTTTCGTCATTTCTGGCTACTTCTCGTACATGCTGTTTTTGCGCTACCCGATGAAGCGCTGGTGGAAAGTGCGCGTCGAGCGCGTCGGCATCCCCATGCTGACCGCCATTCCGCTGTTAACCCTGCCGCAGTTCATCATGTTGCAGTATGTGAAGGGCAAAACCGACAGCTGGCACACGCTCTCGCTTTACGACAAATACAACACGCTGGTGTGGGAGTTAGTGTCGCACCTGTGGTTTCTGCTGGTGCTGGTGGTGCTCACCACCTTAAGCCTGTGGATGTTTAAAAAGCTGCGTCATAATCAGCAGATAACGCGATTTTTTGCCCATCTCGGCATGGGCAAGCTGACGATCCTGTTTCTGCTGTACGGGGTGCTGTATGCGGCCATTCGCCGCACGCTGCTCATCGTCTATGCGCCAGTATTGAGCGACGGGCTGTTTAACTTTACCGTGATGCAGTCGCTGTTCTACGTGCCGTTTTTTATCCTCGGTGCCATCGCGTTTATCAATAACCGCATCAAAGCGCTTTTCACCACGCCGTCGGTGGGCTGCACGCTGGGTTCTGCGCTGGCGTTTTGCGCCTACCTGCTCAATCAACGCTATGGCAACGGCGATGCGTGGATGTACGAAACCGAAAGCGTGATCACCATGGTGCTGGGGCTGTGGATGGTGAACGTGGTGTTCTCACTGGGCCATCGCCTGCTCAATTTCCAGTCTTCCCGCGTGACCTACTTCGTTAACGCGTCGCTGTTTATCTATCTTGTTCACCACCCGCTGACGCTCATTTTTGGCGCGTGGATCACCCCGCATATTCACAATAATCTGCTGGGCTTCATTGCTGGTCTGGTGTTTGTGGTCGGGCTGGCGATTGTGCTGTATGAGGTTCATCTGCGCATTCCGCTGCTGCGTTTCCTGTTCTCAGGAAAACCCCAGCAGCAGCCACCGGTCAAAAGCAAAGCCTGAACAGGGGCGGGAGTGGCTATTCTGACGGTTCAGAGTAGCCATTCAATCGGCAGGCGCGACACCAGTCTGACCAGCATCCGCTGCCAGAAGCGCGTTTTCGGCTCCTTCTTCCAGACCTTTTCCTGCCCCTCTTTCTGCTCGACCCAATTGATGCGTCCCCAGCGATCCAGGCGCAGCGCCCACGCCGCTTCGCGCTGACTTTGCGAGAAACGCGTGTGAATAAGCTGGGCCAGCGGCTCGCTGTCGATGACAAAGCCCATTTCAGTGTTGAGCATGGCCGAGCGTGGGTCGAAGTTGAATGAGCCAATAAACACTTTGTTGCTGTCGATGCTAAAGGTTTTGGCGTGCAGGCTGGAGCCAGAGTTACCGGTCAGGCCGCGATCGTGCGGGCGGCGGCTGTTCTCCTGGCTCGGCTTCAGTTCGTAAAGCTCCACCCCATGACGCAGCAGTTTTTTGCGCCAGCGCGCGTAGCCCGCATGCACGACGGCAACGTCGTTTGCCGCCAGTGAATTGGTGAGGATCGCAATGCGAACGCCTTTACGCACCATCTGTAAAAGCTGCGCCACACCGGCGCGGGTGGGGACAAAATAGGCCGAGATGATATCAATCTGCTGCTCTGGCATACCCATGACGGCGATCAGGCGTTCCGGCAATAGCGTGTGCCGACGCGCCCTGCCCTGTCCTTTGCGCGGATCGTCACTGACCAGCCGCGTTTTGGCCCACAGCAGCGGCAACGTTCCTGCCTCAAGACGTGTGGAAAACTGCGTGGATTCCAGCTTGTTCAGATACCGAATGGCGGTTTCATCGCTGTACCACGCCTCCGGAATGTCGATCTGTTTCACCACCTCTTTATCCGGGATATCGAGCACCTTTTGCAGCGTCGCCACGGATTTTGACGTCCAGTAGCGCTCGAAATCGTGCGCCACCTCTTCCACTACCGGGCCAATCGCCAGCACGTCGAGATCGGAAAAGAGCGGCTGTTTGCCCACGCCAAAGTAGGCGTCGCCGACGTTGCGCCCACCCACCAGCGTCACCTCGTTATCGACGGTGAAACTCTTGTTGTGCATACGGCGATTCAGCCGCGCGAAATCGGTAAGATAGCCGATCGCGCGCAGCGTGCGAAAAGAGAAAGGATTAAACAGTCGTAGCTGAATATTGGGATGGGCATCGAGGATGCGCAGCGTGTCATCCATGCCGACGGTGTTGTTGTCGTCCAGCAGCATACGCACTTGCACGCCACGGCTGGCCGCGTCCAGGATCACCGACAGCAACAGCCGCCCGGACATGTCATCTTCCCAGATGTAGTACTGAATATCGAGGGAGCGCTCCGCCATCTCGACCAGACGATAACGCGCAGCGAAAGCGTCAAGGCTGTCATCCAGCGCCAGAATGCCACATTGTTCGGGATGCGCCGCCCGCACCGGGGCGATAGCTCGCCCCAGCCGCGAATTATGCGCCAGGCTCTTCCCCTTGCTGAGTGAGGAGGCGTTGGTATAGTCGTGCAGTTTCATCGTCATAACAGACAAAGTATACCTGTCCAAACGAAGGGCGACGGGTGAGAAAATCCGAAACTGTGTTGACGGCGATTTCCGCTGCCGCCGCTTTCGGGTATCCGTATACGCCGGTGCTGATCGCCGGAAAGGCGATTGACTGGTAGCCGTTGGCCTCTGCCAGTTTCAGACTGTTGCGGTAGGCATCTTCGAGGATGCGGGCTTCCTGATGTTCGCCGCCGTGCCATACCGGCCCAACGGTATGGATCACCGCTTTTGCCGGTAACGCCCCGGCGAGCGTGATCACCGCATGCCCGGGCGGACACTCGCCCTGCTGCTGGCGCACCACTTTGCAGGCCTCCAGTAGCGCTGGCCCTGCCGCACGATGAATAGCGCCATCAACGCCACCGCCGCCCATTAATGAAGGGTTGGCGGCATTGACGATCGCATCCACGTTTTGGGTCGTAATATCACCGTGAATCACCTTTATACGCGATTGCATAATCATCTCTTTGCAAGAATTCCTTACGCTAAGTGTACAGCAGTGAGCATCGACTGGCAGGCTTATTCGCGCAACCTGGGCTAACTGCCGTGGCAGAAAGCCCTGAGGTTAAAAATAGGCAACGTCAACGACCGCCAGCGTATGCGATTGATTAATATAGTGCATTTTGACTGCTGCAATCTTCGACAGGCGGGACTCTCGCCGTTGCAGGCTTTCGAGCGTAAAGACCTGCGTCTGCGCGACACCGTCGCGCGGACAGGAAAGCGTCACCCTGCGCGCGTTCAGATTAACATCACACGGCGCTTCAACGATCGCGCCTTTAAAGTGGATAACGCCGCCCTGGGCGGCAAAAAGCGGGCTGGTGGCTGCGGCCAGAAACAGAGATAAACCTGCGATGCCTCTTGCGATCGACGCTGACATGAAATGTGCTCCTCAACAATGAATCATCCTTGAGGGGGTAATCTGTTCCATCGAGTAAAGATGGCACAAATCAGCGGGCTTAAATACTGTGACGTTAAAAAATAGTTAATTCAAATAACACGTTATCAACACTTTTCATTTCTTCTCAATTTTTCTCATTTGCTCTCGGGAGACCACTGTCCGGACAGCAGAACAGCGTCCCCATCGGATACCGTCACGACGATGTTTACACTGTCATGCGGACCAATATTCATACTGAGTCGGGATAATTGCTGCGGCTGATTAGCCATAAAGCGGAAGGTATTGCGCTGTTGGGTCGTGCTTTGCCCCGCGTCTCCTGAGCGCATCGCGCTGACCTGCACCTGGCACTCACAGGCCTGGGTAAGCACAACCTGCGGGGTGATGGTGGTGATTTCTCCCTGCTGGACGGTGTTAAAGGTGATCTGGCTGGATAAAGCCGCCAGCAGTAGTAAGGGATGCATGGGCGTCTCCTGAATAAAAAAACAGGGCCGTGGCCCTGTCTTTTATAACCTGTCGGTAACTTAATACTGGTTCGCGGTGGCGTTGTTGCCAAAGCCAACCTGTCTAACTTCCACGAAGGAGTTAGACGCGGTCTGGTTAACCAGCGCGCCGTTGTTTACGCCGTACTGGCTGACGTTGATGTCAGAGTCGTGGCTGTTCCACTGGTCAATAGTCGCGTTGTTGCGAGTACCGTTCTGAGAAAGGATGATGGTGCTGTCATCCGACCCCTGACCCACATCAGCCGCGTTACTTGAGCCGTGTTGAGTGACTTTAGTGCTGGAGTCACGGGCGTCAGTTTGCAGTGCCAGCGCGGAGTTGCTGCTACCGTACTGGTAGATACCCAGTTGCGAATTCGGGCCGCTGTTGCCATGACCATATTGTGGAACAGAGCCTGCAAACGCGGAACCGGATACAACGATCGCTGCCAAAACTGCCACTTTGATTAATTTCATGGTAAACCCCCATTGGATTGATATGTAAGCGTCGAAAAGTGTCAGCGCTGAATTACGCGGATCGCCATTTGCGACTGCCTTTGCACAACAACTGCTGTTTTTTGCGTACCATATTGCGTAATATTCGCTTTGTTACCCGAACCTTTCTGGATAATCATTGCGGTATTACCATAAGCACCTTGCGTGATACTCGCGTCATTGGAATTACCCGCCTGATCGATATACGCAAGGTTATAACTGCCAGACTGTTGAATCTGCGCCCGGTTGTTTGCGCCATCCTGAGAAACAACCGACAATAATTTCGATCCTTCCTGCCGAAGCTGAGCACTGTTATTGTTACCTTGCTGACCGATAATCGCCGCCTTGTTATAAGAGGCGTTACTGAGTTCATTCACAGCAAAATTATATTCAGAGATTGCCAGATCATGACTTGCCGCTTCGGTAATTCCAGGCGCGCCCAACATCGCCAACACCATAAATAACAATCTGTTTTTCATGTTGTCACCTGGACCTGGTTGCCTTCTATTGAAAAACGTAACTACCGTCACACTCGTTAACGCATTTAAATATTTGTTAACGTCGCGTTACGATGAAGAGTATGTTCCCGGAAAGCTCTTAAATATCTCACCCGCCAGTCGTATTTTGAAAGATATCTTCACCTTAAAGTATTAATCGAGAATGCAAATATGACTTTGCTAATTATTCAAAATTACGAACTGAGACACCGCTGTAAACACCTTTTTATAACCATCGGTACTGACTTATGCCGACCCAGCCCCTAATGTGCGAGAGACATAACAATTTTGTGGTTCGGCGTACCACCGCGTCATTTCTATCTTAGCAATGCGCATGTTGCGGCCGGTTCACACTTTTTTGTAATTGTGGAAAGATTTAATTTTACTTGCTTAATTTTTTTAACTTGATAAACAAGCCATTGCGCTCTTTTTGCTGACCTGCAAACCTGATGCAAAAGTATTAACATGTACAACTTACCCATTAAAACTAAACATCACGACAAGCGTGTTTTCACATTTTAATATTTAATTTTACATTTTGTTACATGTTTAACACTTGATTTAAGATTAGTAATGGCTAGATTGAAATCAGCAGTAAATTGGTACTTTGTTATTTTCGCCCTCTCTGGGCAATTTACTTTTAACTACACACAGCAGTGCAACATCTGTCAGTACTTCTGGTTTCCCTTTGGCGACATAGGGATAAAGGCAGGTGTACCTAACGCGGGGTTTCATCATGTTTAATGAAGTCCAAAGTTTGCATGGTCAATCTATCTTATTGATCACTAAACCATCTTTACAAGCGACAGCGCTGTTACAGCATTTAAAGAATTCGCTGGCTGTCACCGGGAAACTGCATAATATTCAACGTTCTTTGGATGATATATCTTCTAATAGCGTCATATTATTCGATATGATGGAAGCGGATAAAAAACTCATCCATTACTGGCAGGAAAATTTAAGCCGTAAAAACAACAATATAAAATTATTGTTGCTGAACACGCCCGACGAATACCCCTTCCGCGATATTGAAAACTGGCCTCACATCAATGGTGTGTTTTATGTGACTGAAGATGAGTCACGCGTTGTTGACGGCTTGCAGAGCGTACAGCGTGGCGAATGCTATTTCTCACAAAAGCTGGCCAGCTATCTCATCACCCATTCCGGTAACTACCGTTACAACAGTTCAGAATCCGCTTTGCTCACACACCGTGAGAAAGAGATCCTCAACAAACTTCGCATAGGCGCCTCAAATATTGAGATCGCTCGCTCCCTTTTCATCAGCGAAAATACGGTTAAAACGCATCTTTATAATCTTTTCAAAAAGATAGCGGTTAAAAATCGTACGCAGGCGGTCTCCTGGGCAAACGATAACCTCCGGCGGTAGCGTTATGAAACCGTACATAGCCTGGCTTGCGGCCGCAGAATTACTGCTGGCCGCAGGGAACGTGCACGCTGTTGAAGTGGAAATACCTGGCTTACTGACCGACCATACCGTCTCTTCTGTAGGGCATGATTTCTACCGAGCCTTCAGTGACAAATGGGAAAGCAGCTATACAGGAAACTTAACCATTAATGAACGCCCCAGTGCGCGCTGGGGCAGTTGGATAACCATTACGGTTAATCAGGATCTGGTTTATCAGACCTTTTTATTTCCGATTAAACGCGATTTCGATAACAACGTTAATATCGCAATAGCGCAAACCCAAGAAGCACTGAGTCACCGACAAATTGATCAGGTATTACTGAGCACTGGTGATCTGGCGCAAGATGAATTTTAAAATATATTAAATATCCGGAGGCTGTCATGCGTATCGCCTATGCTGTCGTCACGCTTATGCTTGTCTCACCCTTAACCTGGGCGGGAAATATGACGTTTCAATTCCGAAATCCTAATTTTGGCGGTAACCCGAATAACGGGGCCTTTTTACTAAACAGTGCTCAGGCACAAAACTCGTATAAAGATCCCGATTATGACGATGATTACGGAATAGAAACCCCATCAGCACTGGATAACTTTACTCAGGCTATTCAGTCACAAATTTTGGGCGGGCTACTGACCAATATCAACACCGGTAAACCAGGCCGTATGGTGACCACTGACTTTATTGTTGATATTGCTAACAAGGATGGACAATTACAACTCAATGTCACCGACAGAAAAACAGGCAAAACATCGACAATTGAGGTTTCAGGTTTGCAAAGCAATTCAACTGACTTTTAAAACACAGCTACTACAGGATAATCATCATGCAGCGCTTACTCATTTTACTGGCGGTGTGTTTACTCAGCGGATGCTTAACGGCACCGCCAAAAGAAGCGGCCAAACCGACACTGTTGCCCAGGGCGCAAAGTTTTCGTGACTTAACGCACCTGCCCTCACCTACCGGCAAGGTCTTCGTCTCGGTCTATAACATTCAGGATGAAACCGGGCAGTTTAAAGCCTATCCGGCCAGTAACTTTTCAACGGCGGTCCCACAAAGTGCTACCGCCATGCTGGTAACGGCGCTGAAAGATTCACGCTGGTTTATTCCGCTCGAACGTCAGGGTCTGCAAAACCTGCTGAACGAACGTAAAATCATTCGCGCCGCCCAGGAAAACGGGACGGTGGCAATGAATAACCGCTATCCGCTACAGTCGCTGACCGCCGCTAACGTGATGATAGAAGGCTCGATCATTGGCTATGAGAGCAACGTGAAGTCAGGCGGCGTGGGTGCGCGCTACTTTGGCATCGGTGGCGATACGCAATACCAGCTCGATCAGGTGGCGGTGAACCTGCGCGTGGTGAACGTCAGCACCGGGGAGATCCTCTCCTCAGTGAATACCAGCAAAACGATCCTGTCGTATGAAGTGCAGGCAGGCGTCTTCCGCTTCATTGATTATCAGCGACTGCTGGAAGGTGAGATTGGCTATACCGCCAACGAACCGGTAATGCTGTGTCTGATGTCAGCCATTGAAACCGGCGTGATCTTCCTGATCAATGACGGTATCGATCGCGGGCTGTGGGATTTGCAGAATAAAGAAGAGATGAAAAACGCGGTGCTGACGAAATACCGTGATATGGCTGTTCCACCCGAATCCTAAAAATAATAACGTGCGCGGGCGTGACGGACATTTTCGTCACGCCTTTTTTCATTCTGTCAGCGCGATATCGCCCCGCCGCTTTTCACGTTTTGCCGCCAGCCATAGCCCACTGTTCTTCATCGCATAGCCAAATAACAGCCCGACGATAAGCGAAGGCACCACGGTGCGCCAGTCGCCCTGTCCGGCAAAAGTCGCGCATGCGCCGATAAAGGTGCCCGGCACGAACGACAGCAACAGGCTTTTCGCCTGCATACACATCAGAAACGCCACGATACCGGTGATGACATAGCTGGCGATTTCAAGGTGCGGCATGAGCGCGCTGCTATGAATAATGAGCTGCGCCCAGGCGACCCCGCTTAACAAGGTGCAAAACGAAATCGCCAGCCCTTTCAGGCCGCCCTGCGGACAGGCGAAATAGGCCGTGCAGCCGAGGAAACCCGCCCAGCTGAGCAGCCCTAATGAGACCGCCACCCAGCCCCAAAGTCCGGAGAGTATGCCTGTGGTCAGTGCGATGGAAAAGAGTATGTTCATGGCGCGCATCTTAGCAGATACGCGGCACGTTTTTGAGATCGGCTGCACGAAATTTGCAATACCGGCAAACCCGTTACATTTTTAATGTGACGAAAGTCACATTATTCAGCCTCATCTTCCTGCAACTCGTCCCACATTGCCGACAGTGCTTCACGCGTCAGCAGCGCCAGCGTGCGCCAGAACGGCGAAGTGGCATGGGCTTCGACTTTGCCAAGGAAGGTACCGCACCACGGCAAAAGATAGTCGGCAAACAGCGTGTCGAGCGCTTCGCTTTCATCTTCGGCAGCGTGATCTTCAAGCCAGGAGGCCGCCAGCAGCAAGGTGCCAAAATGATCGGCGGGTGCATCGGTGAGCGGCATACCGCGTGCGGTCAAAAAGGCACGCACCTCTTCCTGTGTGGCACCGTCAACCCAGTGGCTTCGGTACGGCGACACGCTGCAATCGTCGCCGACAAACAGCGCGTCGTAATCTGCGGTCAGGGCCGGCATATCGGTACTGTTTTGCAGACGGGTAAGTAACTCATCCTGCTCCAGCGGCCAGTTGGCGGCCAGTTTCCCTTCGCTGATAAGCGTGTAGACCGGGGCCAACACCGGATCCTGCGGATGACGATAATAGAGCGAGCCTAACACGCGGCAGAGGATCGAAAACTCATTCATTGGTTGATTCCATTAACAGCATTAAAAGTCAGCAAATTCAGTAATTGGCGGCATGCCGCGTGATTCAAGAAAACTCAGTAAACGTCGCGGGGTGACGTTAAGAATGCGATCTTCCGGGAAGTTTACGTCATCAAGCACTTTACGGCACTCGGTAAAATCACCCAGTGAGAACGCGGTATGCGAATCCGATCCCAGCGCGACCCAGCCACCCGCATCGCGCACGGCGGCGGCAATGGCCCGGCAGTTCGCTTCGCTGCCCTTGCGCGAGTGAATAAAGGAGGAGTTGTTAATTTCCAGCGCCACCTGGTATTTGGCTGCCGCCCCGGCGATGGCCGGAATATCGACGGGATACTTCGGGTTTCCAGGGTGACTAATAATGTGCACCTGCCCGCTGGCCATGGTGGCGATCATCGCCTGGGTGTTGGTGGCTTTATCACCGGGGGCCATTACCGGCTCGTGAAACCCGGCAATGATCAGATCCAGCGAATCAAGCATGGGGCCGGTGCAGTCGATTTCACCGTCAATGTTTTTAATGTTGGCTTCGATACCGCGCAGGATACCGACGCCGTCCACCACGCGCGGCCAGATGCGCATATTAATAAAGTGCCAGTGATGGGGCGCATCGGCCATATCCGGGCCGTGGTCGGTGATGGCGAACAGCTTAAGGCCTTTTTGTTTTGCGATGGCAATGTAGTCGTGAAGCGTGCTGTAAGCGTGGGTGCTGGCGACGGTGTGCATATGCAGGTCAACGGGATACATGAGTTTCTCCTGTCGTTATCACGTTTTTGGCAAGGATAGCAAAATTCCCTCGCCTTTTTAATGACAGCCCCGGCGCGTGCCGGGGGTGAAGTTAGTAGCCGCGCAGACGATCGACCTGTCCGCTGGTGGGTTTCCCTTCTTCAAGCTGCGTAATGGTCCAGGCGATATAAGCAATGGCCTCTTTCGGCTGGGTGACGGCGGCAACGTGCGGCGTCATCAGCACGCGCGGGTGCGCCCACAGCGGGCTTGTTTCAGGCAGCGGCTCCTGGCTGAACACATCCAGCATCGCGCCTTTGAGTTTGCCGCTGTCGAGCGCCTGCAACAGATCCTCTTCCACCAGATGCGCGCCGCGCGCCAGGTTAATCACATAGCTTTCATCCGCCAGCTGGTTCAGTAGCGACAGATTGATGATCCCGGCGGTGTCGGCGGTATTCGGCAACAGGTTGATCAGCACACGCGTGCCGCGTAAAAAATCGCCCAGTTCTGCGTCACCGGCAAAGCTTGTCACCCCCGGCCAGTTTTTACGCGAGCGGCTCCAGCAGCGCAGCGGGAAGCCCCACTCCTGTAGGCTCTCAGCCACCTTCGAACCGAGCACGCCTGCGCCCAGCACGCCGACGGTGAAATCTTCCCGCGCGTACTCATCGAGCGGCTGCCATTTCGCCTCTCTCTTTAGCGCCTGGTAGTCATCAAAGCGGCGGAACCAGTGCAGCACCTGGCTGACGGCGTACTCCTGCATCTGTAGTCCCATACCGGTGTCTTCGAGACGAAACAGTGGAACGCTGGGAAGCAGCATGTCCGGGTGGGCTTTCAGCTCGTTAAGAATGGCGTCCACGCCAGCGCCCAGTGAGAATACCGCCTTGAGCGCGCGCCCTTGCAGCATCTCGACCGGGGGATGCCAGACCAGCGCATAGTCGGCAGGATCGTTATCACCGGGCGTCCATGGCCGCACGCGGGCTTGCGGTATCACCCGCGTGAGTTCATTGATCCAGTAAGGGGTATCAAATGACGGATGATAGAAAAGGATATCCATAATGACTCCAGCGGTTAATTCGCGTCAGATTTATTGATGATCTTTATTCACTTAGCAGCATAACAAATTTCGGCGTTGCGCAGGCGCAAACTGTGATGATGATAAAAAAATCAATTCCAGAACGATTTAGAAGCAGGTTGCTGTAACTTTGTCTAAACGCGCTAATTAATTGAAAAAGATGATTGACGCTGGATGCGGATTTCCCTACATTAGCGCCGTCCCAGCAACAACGGGATGACAATACGGTGAGGTGTCCGAGTGGCTGAAGGAGCACGCCTGGAAAGTGTGTATACGGCAACGTATCGAGGGTTCGAACCCCTCTCTCACCGCCACATTTTAAAGAAAGCTCGCATGAAAATGCGGGCTTTTTTTTCGTCTGTGATGGCTACGCCGCCGCGCAGTCGCTCACTGCGTAACCGAACGCTCCGGCGTGATGAAAATCTTCTTGACCGTTTTCGTTGAACTCCCTATAGTAGCGCCCCGTTGCCCCCTACGGGAAGGCAGCAAAACAATACGGTGAGGTGTCCGAGTGGCTGAAGGAGCACGCCTGGAAAGTGTGTATACGGCAACGTATCGAGGGTTCGAACCCCTCTCTCACCGCCACATTTTAAGAAGAGCTCGCATGAAAATGCGGGCTTTTTTTTTCGCATATTGCCCGCCCCAGTGCAAAAGCAAAGCCCGGTTTCCCGGGCTTTGTCATCACAAAGTCTTTCAGTAGTACGCTTGCAGCGTTCGCTGGCACAGTGCCGAGCGCACGCAGTCATCTTTGGTAAAGCGCACCACACCTATCATCTCATCTTCCTCAAAACGTGCCAGCGCGTCGCTCAGGCCGGACTTCACGCCCGACGGCAAATCACACTGGGTAATATCACCGTTCACAATCACGGTCACGTTTTCCCCGAGGCGAGTCAAAAACATCTTCATTTGCGCAGCGGTCACGTTCTGGGCCTCGTCGAGAATGACGACCGCATTTTCAAATGTACGTCCGCGCATGTAGGCGAACGGCGCGATTTCTACCTTACCAATCTCTGGTCGCAGGCAGTATTGCATAAAGGACGCTCCGAGGCGTTTCACCAGCACGTCGTACACGGGCCGGAAGTAGGGAGCGAACTTCTCCGAGATATCACCGGGTAAGAAGCCAAGATCTTCATCGGCTTGCAGGACCGGTCGGGTCACAATAATCCTCTCCACATCCTTATGAATGAGGGCTTCCGCCGCTTTCGCTGCACTGATCCAGGTTTTGCCGCATCCCGCTTCACCGGTTGCAAAGATAAGCGATTTACTCTCGATAGCATTCAGGTAGTGCGCCTGAGCTTCATTGCGTGCGGCAATTGGGGAATTATCACGGCTGTCACGCGCCATGCCAATTGATTCTACGCCACTCATCTGCACAAGCGAGGTGACCGATTCTTCTTCACGTTGTTTGTAGCTGCGTGAATCCCGTCTCAGCACACGTTTTGCTTCACGACGAGCTTTGATCACTGCTTTTTGTCTTCCCATGGATCGCACCTTGAGTTGTTGGTTTACATCACACGCGTCGGAACCGACGCGATTATGCGCACGAACGTCTGAGGTTTGGCTTCCTTGTAAGCCATGACTTGCCTGCTGAAATGACGCAACAGAACGACCCGCAGTGTTATCTGCCGCGTCGGTGAACTCATGATTTTTGGGGGAGGAGGAAAATTCAGCGGTGAGGAAATCGCTACCGGTAGAGGGCCTGCCGCACCGGGTTTTGCGGGATGATTCATTACATTGTCCAGTTGAGGACCTTACCATTCGCGATCTCCATAGTGAAAACCATCACTGCCGGGAACTACCGCTGATGCTCTAATTACAACAAAAATTATCATAAATGCAACATTAAATTTACGAAAATATAACGCACATCTTCCCCTTCAGTGAGATAGAGCATCTGACATTTATATTACAGAAATATAACAAGGAGTTGCTCATACAAAAAAATGATGGCTTATCGGCCACGAAATTGTGAGCAAATACAACAGAAGGTGAAAAATGCCCCGTCGTGGTGAACGGGGCATCCCTCATCAGGCATCGAGTAAAGATTGCCCGAGATACTGGCGAGGGTCTTTGATGCCCGGCAGCACAAAGAAATAGCCGCCGCCGACAGGCTTGATGTACTCCTCCAGCGCTTCGCCGTTCAGGCGTTGTTGCACCGTCAGAAAACCCTTTTCCAGATCGTGCTGATAGCAGACAAACAGCAGCCCCATATCAAGCTGGCCTGAGTGAGTCACGCCCAGCGAGTAGCTGTAGCCCCGCCGCATCATCAGGCTCGACTGGGTTTGCGGCGTGCGCGGGTTGGCGAGACGAATGTGGCTGTCCAGCGCAATCACATCACCGTCGGGATCGGCGGCGTAATCGGGTACGTCATGCTCCTGTGCCATCCCTAACGGCGCGCCGCTGTGCTTGTTGCGCCCAAAGATGGTTTGCTGCTCTTTAAGGGGCGTGCGGTCCCAGAACTCGACGTGGAACTGGATAATCCGCACCGCCTGATAGCTGCCGCCTGCGGTCCACGCCGGTTCGCCCTGATCCGCCGTTACCCACACCACGTTCTGCATCAGCTGAGCGTCCTGGCTGTCCGGGTTTCCCGTTCCGTCCTTGAAGCCCAGCAGGTTGATGGGCGTCTCTTTGCCTTTGCTGCGCGCCGCGTGATCGGAAATGAAGCCCTCACGTTTCCAGCGCACGCTGAGCAGATCCGGCGTGTATTTGATGATGTCGCGCAGGGCGTGGATCACCGTGTCACCGGTATTGGCGCAGATTTGCAACAGCAGATCGCCGTGGCACAGCGCCGCATCGAGGGAATCATTTGGAAAGCGCGTCATCCGCTCAAGTTTTTTGGGCGCATGCGCGGCCAGACCATAGCGCTCATCGAACAGTGACTTGCCGAGTGAGACGGTAATAGTGAGATTATCCGGGGCAATAAAGTCTCCCAGAATGCCGGAGTCCAACGGCGGCATGCGCGGGTTAGGGGTATCCGGTGCCGGTCCGCCTGCGGTGAGAAACGCAATGCGCTGGGTTAACAGCCGGAACAACCGCTCCAGATCGGCTTTGTCACTGGCGAGCACGTCGAAGGCCACCAGCATCATTGACGCCTGCTGCGGCGTCAGCACCCCCGCCTGATGCGCACCGTAAAACGGTTGAGTTTCCATACGCGCATCCGGCGAGACGGTGCCAGGCGCGCTTTGCGGTTTTGCCGCATGGGCCACCGGACAACCCCCGGCAATGGCAAGCGCGCCTCCCAGCGCGCCCATACTTTTCAGCAAACGACGGCGCGAAGGTTCGCTTACGCCGTAATCATCGTCATTCTTCATTTACGTTTAGTCCAGACCCAGTACACCGCGCAGCTGGGCCAGATCTTCTGCCAGCGTGGTGATTGGCCCTTTCAGTGCATTACGGTCGGCATCGGTCAGCTTGTCATAGGTCTCGAAGCCCTCTTTGGTGCGGTATTTCGCCAGGATTGCGTCAACTTTCTTGAAGTTGGCATCCACTTTCGCCAGCAGTTCACCGTTACCTTTTTGCAGCTGCGGACGCAGCAGATCGACAATTTTCTGCGCGCCATCGACGTTGGCCTGGAAGTCCCACAGGTCGGTGTGGCTGTAACGATCTTCTTCACCGCTGATTTTGCTCGCCGCCACTTCTTCAATCAGACCCGCCGCGCCGCCCACCACTTTAGACGGTGGGAAAGCCAGTTCGCTGATGCGCTGTTGCAGATCCAGCACGTCGGTGTTCAACTGCTCCGCATACTTCTCCATGCCTTTGGTGGTGTTATCACCAAACAGCGCTTTCTCCAGGCGGTGGAAGCCGGTGAATTTCGGATCCGCCGCTTTCTGCTCGTAATCGTCTTCACGGGCATCAATGCTGCCATCGAGATCGGAGAAGAGTTCGGCGATAGGTTCGATGCGCTCGTAGTGCTGACGCGTCGGCGCATACAGCGATTTGGCTTTCTCGATGTCGCCCGCTTTCACCGCATCGGTAAAGGCTTTCGTCCCGGTAACCAGCCCTTCCATCTCTTTGGTCACGTAGGCTTTATAGTCGGTGATTGCTCCGCTGAGGCTCAGCAGCGCATTGCCCTGTGCGGCATCCGCGGTGGCTTCGCCTTTGACGATCAGTTTGCCTTTCGCATTGGTCAGCAGACCGCAGGTCATGTCGTATTCGCCCGGTTGCAGGTTGGCGGTGAGTTTCTGGCTAAATCCCGGCGCGATGTTTTCACGCTCTTCCACCACCATCACGCCTTTGAGAATTTCCCACTCCAGCGCTTTCTGGCTGTGGTTGAGGATCACAAACTGCGTTTTGCCTGAGTTAACGGTGACCGTCATCGGTTCACACTGTTTGTCCGTCACCGTGACTTTCACCTGCGGCACGTCCGCCGCCTGTGCGGAGAGTGCGCAGCCAAGCAGCGCGGCAATACCAACCTGTAACGCAGTACGTCGAAAATGAGTTGCCATGACCTTTCCTTTCAATAAGTATGTTGTAACTACATCAAACCAACGTCGGTAAATTTTACGGCGCGGAACGCGACGGCTGTGCGCCTGCGCGGGGCGGCATCACATACAGGATCAGCGCCGGAACGAGATAAACAGCCCACACCACCACTTCACTCACGCTCGGGGCTTCCTGATAGCCAAAAATGCCTTCCAGCAGGGTGCCGAACAGCGTATGGGTACTGAGGGTGTTGCTCAGATCGAAGGCCACGTCCTGGAAGTGATTCCACAGACCGGCCTCATGGAAGGCGCGGATGGCACCGGCGGCAAGTCCGGCGGCCACCAGCAGAATAAACAGGCTGGTCCATTTGAAAAAGGCCGCCATGTTAAGGCGAATGCCGCCCCAGTAGAGCAGGAAGCCCAGCACCACCGCCGTGGCAAGACCGGCCATTGCGCCGATGGGCGGCCAGATCCCCACGTCCTGTTGGAAGGCGGCGAGCAGGAAGAACACCGACTCCAGCCCTTCACGCGCAACGGCGAAAAAGACCATCATGATCAGCGCCCAGCCGTGGTTATTGCCCTTTTGCAGCGCGGTATCCACCGCCTGCTCCAGCTGTACCTTCACGTTGCGCGACACTTTGCGCATCCAGAACACCATCCACGTCAGCACGAAAACGGCGATAACCGCCACGATGCCTTCAAACAGCTCCTGCTCTTTTTGCGGAAATTCGCCGGTGGTTTCATTGATGGCAATGCCCAGCGCAAGGCACAGCGCGGCGGCGAGGAAGACCCCAATCCACATCACGCCAATCCAGCGTCCACGTTGCGTGCGTTTGAGATAGCTGGCAATCAGACTGACGATCAGCGCCGCTTCGAGTCCTTCACGTAACATGATGAGAAATGGGACAAACATGTATAGAAACCCTTAAATGTTATTCGCCGTCAACGGATGCAAAGAAAAGTAAAAATAGAATGATAGTGATTATCATTACGGCGAAATGAAACACAAGAAAAATCTGATGTGAATAATCACTAATTGTAAATAGTTAGCGCGCGTTCAATGATCCGAGGGAAACAGGCGATTTTCGCCCTGCGGTTAAGGTTATGAAATGTTTGCTTTTGTGTTTACGGGCTGTGAAAGCTATGGCTAAATGGCGGCCTTGTTAATCTGCGATATGAAAATTCATGCTTACTTTTCTGCATTTCCTGCTGGCGCTGGCGGTTATCCTTGCGCTCGCGTGGCTGGTCAGTTTTGACCGTCGTAAAATCCGCGTTCGCTTTATTGCGCAATTGATTGTCATTGAAGTGGCGCTGGCGTTTTTCTTCCTTCATGCCCAGAGCGGCCTGGTGGTGATCCAGCACGTTTCCGGCTTCTTTGAGACGTTGCTGAAATTTGCCGCCGAAGGGACTAACTTCGTTTTCGGCGGCATGGGCGAAAAAGGCTATGCGTTTATTTTCCTCGGCGTACTCTGCCCTATCGTCTTTATTTCGGCGCTGATTGGTATTTTGCAGCACTGGAAAATCCTGCCGATCTTTATTCGCCTGATTGGCACCGCGCTGTCAAAACTCAACGGCATGGGCAAGCTGGAGTCGTTTAATGCGGTGAGCGCGCTGATCCTCGGTCAGTCGGAAAACTTCATTGCCTACAAAGGGGTGCTGGCTGACCTCTCCTCTCGCCGTCTGTTTACGATGGCCGCCACGGCCATGTCGACGGTGTCGCTGTCTATTGTCGGCGCGTATATGACGATGCTGGACGCCAAGTTTGTCGTTGCGGCGCTGATCCTCAATATGTTCAGCACCTTTATTATTCTGTCGGTTATTAACCCTACGCGCCCGGAAGCCGAGCCGGAAATAAAGCTGGAAAAGCTGCATGAATCCCAGAGCTTCTTTGAAATGCTCGGGGAGTATATTCTCGCGGGCTTTAAAGTGGCGATGATCATTCTGGCGATGCTGGTGGGCTTTATTGCGCTGATCAGCGCCGTTAACGCGCTGTTCTCCACGCTGTTTGGCCTGAGCTTCCAACAGCTGCTGGGCTATGTGTTTTATCCGCTGGCGTGGCTGGTGGGGATCCCGCTGAGCGATGCGCTAAACGCGGGCAGCATTATGGCGACCAAACTGGTGGCAAATGAATTTGTGGCGATGATTGAGCTACAAAAAGTGGCCGCACAGATGACGCCGCGCGGGCTAGGGATCCTCTCGGTATTCCTCGTGTCGTTTGCCAACTTCGCGTCGATTGGCATTATCGCCGGTGCCATCAAAGGCCTGAATGAGCAACAGGGCAACGTGGTGTCACGTTTTGGTCTGCGTCTGGTGTATGGCGCGACGCTGGTGAGCCTGCTGTCGGCGAGTTTTGCGGGGCTGGTGTTGTGAGATTCGTGCGAGAGTTGTGAGAAACGCCCGGCGGCGCTACGCTTGCACGGGCCTACACTCACGCCCGGCGGCGCTGCGCTTGCGCGGGCCTACAAACGACGCCTACAAATGAATCATGCCGGGTAGCAATGCGCTACCCGGCCTGTTTTTAGAATTGCACGCAGAGGTTCTGATCGGTGCGCATCACCGATTCCTGCGCAAAGCGAGATTTATACACCCCGCGCAGTGCCTCGATATCCGCCTCACTTTTTGCGTCTTTCGCATGGATAAGCATCAGCGCTTTGCTGCCTTCCCGCGCTACGGTGCCGTCATTGCCCAGCCACTGGCCGCGCGCGTCAAACACCGTTAGCCCGTCACGAAAACGCGGCGTAACATCATTGTCAACAAACTGCTGCCACTGCTGGCTGGTAATGTCTTTCCCCGCCGGACGACTCAGACCGAAGTAGAGCGTGGTCTGCACCATCGCCTCACCCGCGCTACAGGTGAACGCAGGAGCAGCCGGTTTCGATGACGGTGCCACACAGCCGCTCAGCGCGGCGCAAAGCATAACGAGGGTCAATGCTGATTTCATTATTGTTCCGCCTGTACCGCTGATTCGGGTTTGCTGTGATAGTGCGCATCTGCTTCGGCAAAACGTTTTTGCATCGTTGCCGACGGTGCGTCACCCAGCAGGCTGAAGACCACGATCCCAATGCTGCCGAACACAAAGCCAGGAATAATTTCATACAGGCCAAACAGGCCGAAATGTTTCCAGACGATCACCGTAACCGCACCAATGATCATCCCGGCCAGCGCGCCGTTGCGGGTCATGCGCGACCACATCACCGAGAACAGGATCACCGGGCCAAAGGCCGCGCCGAAACCGGCCCAGGCATAGCTCACCAGACCAAGTACGCGGTTTTCCGGGTTGGCCGCCAGCGCAATCGCCACCAGCGCCACCAGCAGCACCATCACGCGGCCCACCCACACCAGCTCCGTCTGGCTGGCATTTTTACGCAGAAACGCTTTGTAGAGATCTTCGGTAATCGCGCTGGAGCATACCAACAGCTGGCAGCTCAGGGTTGACATCACCGCCGCCAGAATAGCCGACAGCAGGATCCCGGCAATCCACGGGTTAAAGAGAATTTGCGCCAGTTCGATAAACACCCGCTCGGCGTTCTGGTTGACCGCGCCCGCAAGCGACGGGTTATTGTTAAAGTAAGCGATGCCAAAGAAGCCCACGGCCACGGCACCTGCGAGGCACAGGATCATCCACGTCATGCTGATACGACGCGCATGCACAATGGTGTGGTGGGAATCCGCAGCCATAAAACGCGCCAGGATATGCGGTTGACCAAAGTAGCCCAGGCCCCAGCCCATCAGCGACAGAATGGCAACGACATCCAGCCCTTTCAGCATATCGACGTTTTCGATGCTTTTCTGTTTGATCACCTCAAGGGAGTCCGCGAAACCGCCCACGGAAACAATGACGATAACCGGCGTCAGGATCAGCGCAAAAATCATCAGGCTCGCCTGTACGGTATCGGTCCAGCTCACCGCCAGGAATCCCCCAATAAAGGTATAGAGGATGGTCGCCAGCGCGCCCGCCCACAGTGCGGTTTCGTAGCTCATGCCAAAGGTGCTTTCAAACAGACGCGCCCCGGCGACGATGCCCGACGCACAATAGATAGTGAAGAACAGCAGGATCACCAGCGCGGAGATAATGCGCAGTACGCGGCTTTTATCTTCGAAGCGGCCGCTGAAATAGTCCGGCAGCGTCAGGGCGTTATTGTTGGCTTCGGTGTGCACGCGCAGACGGCCCGCCACCAGCTTCCAGTTGATCCACGCGCCCAGCGTCAGGCCAATGGCGATCCAGCTTTCAGAAATACCGGAGATGAAAATCGCGCCCGGCAACCCCATCAGCAGCCAGCCGCTCATGTCGGAAGCCCCCGCCGACAGGGCGGTAACCATCGCCCCCATGCGACGGCCACCTAAAATATAGTCGTCAAAGTTTTTGGTCGAACGCCATGCGAAAAACCCGATCAGGATCATGCCAAAAATATAAATCAGAAAAGTCACCATCATTGGTGTGCTAATTGCCATTCAAAAGTCCTCAGAATTATGCGTCGGCAAATGCCAGATTTGCCGCGTTCGCCATTTCCGGAACGGGGAAACGGCGTCATTGTTTTATGGGGCGAGCGTATCCTGCCGCAAGCGTTGCTGATTCACAATCGATTTAACACAGCATTTACATGAAATTCGACCCTGAAAAAATAATGTTTTCGCGGAGGTTGCACTCGCTCACATATTTTTCGGTTGCACCGGAGAAAAGTGTTAAGCACCGCATGTTTCCTGGCGTTACGTGAACTTTAAATCCCGCGATGCCGCTTCACCAATCATTAACAAGCTATTCATTATTCAGCTTGCAAGCCGGGTCACAGTTAACATGGTTGCACAAAGTTGCAACATGATAGATATTCCATGCTAACCACAAAAACAATTTTGCAGAATAAACGGAGTAAGGGACATGGGCGCTACCACCATGGGCGTAAAACTGGACGATGCAACGCGCGAGCGCATTAAAGCGGCGGCGACCGCGATCGATCGCACACCGCACTGGCTGATTAAGCAGGCGATCTTTAATTATCTCGAAAAGCTGGAAAACGAAGGCCCGCAGGCGGAATACGCGGCAGTGAGCGACGCCGTGGACAGTGACGATGCCAGCGCCGCAGGCGAAGAGAGTCACCAGCCGTTCCTCGACTTCGCCGAACAGATCCTGCCGCAGTCGGTGACCCGCGCCACCATTACCGCCGCATATCGCCGCCCGGAAACCGACGCCGTGCCGATGCTATTGGAGCAGGCGCGCCTGCCGGAGCCTGTCGCCACTGCCGCTCACCAGCTTGCCTGGCAGCTCGCGGAAAAGCTGCGCAATCAGAAAACCGCCAGCGGCCGTGCGGGTATGGTGCAGAGCCTGTTGCAGGAGTTTTCACTCTCCTCGCAGGAGGGTGTGGCGCTGATGTGCCTCGCCGAGGCGCTGCTGCGTATTCCGGACAAAGCCACGCGCGATGCGCTGATCCGCGACAAAATCAGCAACGGCAACTGGCAGTCGCACATTGGTCGCAGCCCGTCGCTGTTTGTGAACGCCGCCACCTGGGGCCTGCTGTTTACCGGGCGTCTGGTCTCCACCCATAACGAGGCCAGCCTCTCCCGCTCGCTAAACCGCATTATTGGCAAGAGCGGCGAGCCGCTGATCCGTAAAGGTGTCGATATGGCGATGCGCCTGATGGGCGAGCAGTTCGTCACCGGTGAAACCATCTCCGAAGCGCTGGCAAACGCCCGCAAGCTGGAAGATAAAGGCTTCCGCTACTCCTACGATATGCTCGGCGAAGCGGCGCTGACCGAAACCGACGCGCAGGCCTATATGGTCTCTTATCAGCAGGCGATCCACGCGATTGGCAAAGCCTCCAACGGACGCGGTATTTATGAAGGTCCGGGCATCTCGATCAAGCTCTCCGCCCTACACCCGCGTTACAGCCGCGCACAGTACGAACGCGTCATGGATGAACTTTACCCGCGCCTGAAATCCCTCACCCTGCTGGCGCGTCAGTATGACATTGGGATTAACATCGACGCCGAAGAGGCGGATCGGCTGGAGATCTCCCTCGATCTGCTGGAAAAACTCTGCTTTGAGCCAGAGCTGGCGGGCTGGAACGGCATCGGCTTTGTTATTCAGGCCTACATGAAGCGCTGCCCGTTTGTCATTGATTACCTGATCGATCTGGCGACCCGCAGCCGCCGCCGTCTGATGATCCGTCTGGTGAAAGGCGCATACTGGGACAGTGAAATCAAACGCGCACAGATGGAAGGACTGGAAGGCTATCCGGTTTACACCCGCAAGGTGTACACCGACGTCTCTTATCTCGCCTGCGCGAAAAAACTGCTCGGCGTGCCGAATCTGATTTACCCGCAGTTCGCCACCCACAACGCCCACACGCTGGCGGCCATTTACCAGCTTGCCGGGCAGAACTACTATCCGGGTCAGTATGAGTTCCAGTGCCTGCACGGCATGGGCGAACCGCTGTACGAGCAGGTGGTGGGCAAAGTGGCCGAGGGCAAACTCAACCGTCCATGCCGCATTTATGCCCCGGTGGGAACACACGAAACGCTGCTGGCGTATCTGGTTCGTCGCCTGCTGGAGAACGGCGCGAACACCTCGTTTGTTAACCGCATTGCTGACACCACGCTGCCGCTCGATGAGCTGGTCGCGGATCCGGTGTCGGCGGTGGAAAAACTCGCGCAGAAAGAGGGCCAGGCCGGACTGCCGCACCCGAAAATTCCTCTGCCGCGCGATCTCTACGGCAATGACCGCAGCAACTCCGCCGGGCTTGATCTGGCGAACGAGCACCGCCTGGCGTCGCTCTCCTCCGCCCTGCTCAACACCGCCGTGCAAAAATGGCAGGCGAAGCCCATGCTGGAGCATGCGGTTGACGATGGCGAGTTGACGCCGGTGATCAACCCGGCAGAGCCGAAAGACGTGGTGGGCTATGTGCGTGAAGCCACCGAAGCGGAAGTGGCGCAGGCGCTGGAGAGCGCGGTCAACAGCGCGCCGATCTGGTTTGCCACGCCGCCGCAGGAGCGCGCCGCGATTCTGGAGCGCGCCGCGATGCTGATGGAAAACCAGATGCAGCAGCTCATGGGCATTCTGGTGCGTGAAGCGGGTAAAACCTTCAGCAACGCCATTGCCGAAGTGCGCGAAGCGGTGGATTTCCTGCACTACTACGCGGGCCAGGTTCGCCACGATTTTGACAACGAAACGCACCGCCCGTTGGGTCCGGTGGTGTGCATCAGCCCGTGGAACTTCCCGCTGGCGATCTTTACCGGGCAGATCGCGGCCGCCCTCGCCGCGGGCAATACCGTGCTGGCAAAACCGGCTGAGCAGACGCCGCTGATTGCCGCGCTTGGCGTCGCCCTGCTACGCGAAGCGGGCGTGCCTGCGGGCGTGGTGCAACTGCTGCCGGGGCGCGGCGAAACCGTGGGCGCACAGCTGACGGCGGATGCCCGCGTGCGCGGCGTGATGTTTACCGGATCCACCGAGGTTGCCACGCTGCTGCAACGCAACATCGCCACGCGTCTTGACGCGCAGGGTCGCCCGACGCCGCTGATTGCGGAAACCGGCGGCATGAACGCGATGATCGTGGATTCGTCCGCCCTCACCGAGCAGGTGGTGATTGACGTGCTGGCATCGGCGTTTGACAGCGCAGGCCAGCGTTGCTCAGCCCTGCGCGTGCTCTGTTTGCAGGATGACATCGCCGATCACACCCTGAGCATGCTGCGTGGCGCGATGGCCGAGTGCCGCATGGGTAATCCCGGTCGCCTCTCCACGGACATCGGCCCGGTGATTGACGCCGAAGCCAAAGCCACCATCGACGCCCATATCCAGGCGATGCGGGCCAAAGGACGAAACGTCTTCCAGGCGGTGCGCGAGCATCGCGACGACGCCCGCGAGTGGCAGAGCGGGACCTTTGTGCCGCCGACGCTGATCGAGCTTGAGCAGTTTGACGAGTTAAGCAAAGAGGTCTTCGGCCCGGTGCTGCACGTGGTGCGCTACAGCCGTAATTCGCTGGAGGCGCTGATCGCGCAGATTAACGCCTCGGGCTATGGGCTGACGCTCGGCGTGCACACGCGCATTGATGAAACCATCGCGCAGGTCACCGGCAGCGCGCACGTTGGCAATCTCTACGTGAACCGCAATATGGTGGGCGCGGTGGTGGGCGTCCAGCCGTTTGGCGGCGAAGGCCTCTCCGGCACCGGTCCGAAAGCCGGTGGTCCGCTCTATCTGTATCGTCTGCTGGCCAACCGCCCGGAAAATGCGCTGGCGGTGACGCTCACGCGCCAGGATGCGGGCAACCCGGTGGACGCACAGTTAAAAGCGCTGCTGACGCAGCCACTGGATGCGCTCGGCGAGTGGGCGCAAAGCCGCCCTGCGCTGCACGCGCTGTGCACCCGGTTTGCGCAACTGGCGCAAAGCGGCACCCAGCGCCTGCTGCCTGGCCCTACAGGCGAGCGCAACACCTGGACGCTGATGCCGCGTGAGCGCGTGCTCTGCCTCGCGGATAACGAGCAGGACACGCTGACGCAACTGGCGGCGGCGCTCGCCGTAGGCTGCGAGGTGCTGTGGCCGGAAGATGGCCTGCATCGCGATCTGTTTAAACAGCTGCCGCAGGCGGCGTCAGCGCGTATTCAACTGGCATCACCGGATGGACTACTGACGCAGCCGTTCGACGCGGTGATCTTCCACGGCGATTCCGACAAGCTGCGCGATGTCTGCGAGCAGGTGGCGGCGCGCAATGGCGCGATTGTGTCGGTGCAGGGCTTTACCCGTGGGGAAACGGCTATCGCGCTTGAGCGGCTCTATATTGAGCGCTCGCTCAGCGTGAATACCGCAGCGGCGGGCGGCAACGCCAGTTTGATGACCATCGGCTAAGGGTCGTGATAACGCCCGGCGACGTGTCGCTTGCCGGGCTTACAGGATCAGGGTAGGCTTTTAGCGCCATCCGACGTGATTGAAAGGACCTGTCATGAAACCCACTCTCTTTTGCTTATCCGCCCTGCTGTTAAGCGCGCCCGCGTTCGCCGATGAGTGTGCTAACGCCTCAACCCAATCTGACCTTAACGCCTGTGCCTGGTCGCAATATCAGGCGGCGGATCAAAAACTTAATGCCACGTATCAGTCTGCGGTGAAACGCGCAGAAGCTCCGCAGCGCGAGTTGCTCAAAAAAGCCCAACTGGCATGGATCACCCTGCGCGACGCCGACTGCGCGTTTATCAGCTCCGGTACCGAAGGGGGCAGCGTGCAGCCAATGATCGATAACCAGTGTCTGCACGACAAAACCGTTGAGCGCGAAGCCTACCTCGCCTCGCTGTTGCAGTGTGAAGAAGGCGATCTGAGCTGCCCGCTGCCGCCGGGAAATTAACGCACGCGGATGCCTTCAATGATCATGCGCTGCACGTTATCCACCGTGCGCGCAAAGAACGCTTCGTCCTGTAGCGTTGCGCCGGTGACCGCTTCCACCTGGGTGGCGAAATCGGCGTAGTGCTGCGTGGACGCCCAAATCATAAAAATCAGATGGTGCGGGTCAACCGGTGCCAGTTTACCGCTGGCGATCCAGCCAGCAATAATCGCTGATTTTGCCTCCACCAGCGTTTTTAAATCCCCGGTCAGCTCCTCTTTGAGCAGCGGCGCGCCCTGCAACATCTCAAGGCAGAACAGGCGCGAGGCTTGCGGATAATCCCGCGACACTTCCAGCTTTAAGCGGATGTACTCTTTGATCGCCACCAGCGGCGTGAAGTCTTCGCGAAACGCTTTCAGCGGTGCCAGCCAGATGTCGAGGATCTGGCGCAGCACGGCGATATAGAGCGCCTCTTTGGAGGGGAAGTAATAGAGCAGATTGGTTTTTGATACCCCGGCCTGCTCCGCCACCTGCTCAATGCGCGTGCCGTGAATACCAAACTGCGAAAACAGCGACAGCGCCGCCGTCAGGATCGCCGTGCGCTTCTCGCTCACCGCCTGGGATCGTTTCCCGGATTTCTTTACCGCATCCTGAGCCATTTATTCACTCCCTTTATGATTGCTTCGAGCATAGCAAATCCGCAGGCCCGACACGACCTTATGCACCGTCAACGTGCAGCCGCGCCTGTTTTGTGTGCAGCTAATTTGACCATTTAGTCCACTTTTATAACTGATTTTCAGAAACCTTTAATTAACACACTAATA
This sequence comes from uncultured Enterobacter sp., assembly GCA_963521185.1. Taxonomy (GTDB): domain Bacteria; phylum Pseudomonadota; class Gammaproteobacteria; order Enterobacterales; family Enterobacteriaceae; genus Enterobacter_D. Next base: position 381,494 of record CAUQTV010000002.1, read on the forward strand.
ACATTGCGTTTTTTAAACCTGGCATCCCCTTTGCAAAACCTTTCCTGCGGGGCTAACGGAAATGCAGGACGCAGCGCCACGCCAGACTTCCCCTAACTGACGCGAGGTACGTGATGAAAATTGGTGTTTTCGTTCCGATTGGCAACAACGGCTGGTTGATCTCCACGCACGCGCCGCAATACCAGCCGACCTTTGAGCTGAACAAAACCATTGTGCAGAAGGCCGAGCATTATCACTTCGATTTTGCGCTGTCGATGATCAAACTGCGCGGCTTCGGCGGTAAAACCGAGTTCTGGGATCACAACCTGGAGTCCTTTACGCTGATGGCGGGGCTGGCGGCGGTGACCTCACGCATTCAGATATACGCCACGGCAGCCACCCTGACGCTGCCTCCGGCGATTGTCGCCCGCATGGCGTCCACCATTGATTCCATCTCCGGTGGTCGGTTTGGCGTCAACCTCGTGACCGGCTGGCAGAAGCCGGAATATGAGCAGATGGGCCTGTGGCCTGGGGACGACTATTTCTCGCGCCGCTACGATTACCTGACCGAATACGTCACGGTGCTGCGCGACTTGTGGGGCACCGGCCACAGCGATTTCAAAGGTGAGTTCTTCACCATGAACGACTGCCGCGTCAGCCCGCAGCCCAGCACGCCAATGAAAGTGATCTGCGCGGGCCAGAGCGATGCCGGTATGGAATTCTCCGCCAAATATGCCGATTTTAACTTCTGCTTCGGTAAAGGCGTGAACACCCCTACCGCCTTTGCCCCCACCGCCGCGCGTATGAAAAGCGCCGCTGAGAACGCCGGGCGCGACGTCGGCTCCTATGTGCTGTTTATGGTGATCGCCGATGAAACGGACGACGCCGCACGCGCCAAATGGGAGCACTACAAAGCGGGCGCTGACGAGGAAGCCCTGTCGTGGCTCACCGAGCAAAGCCAGAAAGACACCCGCTCCGGTGCCGATACCAACGTGCGCCAGATGGCGGACCCCACCTCGGCGGTCAACATTAATATGGGTACGCTGGTGGGCTCCTACGCCACCGTCGCCGCACTGCTTGACGATGTCGCCAGCGTGCCGGGCACCGAAGGCGTGCTGTTAACCTTTGATGATTTCGTGGCGGGGGTTGAAACCTTCGGTGAGCGCATTCAACCGCTGATGCAATGCCGCGCCCACATTCCTGCCCCAACCCGCGAGGTGGCCTGATGATTACCCTTTCTGCCCGTCCGGAAGCGCTGTCGCTCAACCCTGAACAGAGCGCGCTGATCGTTGTAGATATGCAAAACGCCTACGCCAGCCCCGGCGGTTACCTCGATCTGGCCGGGTTTGATGTCTCGGCCACCCAACCGGTGATCGCGAAGATCAAAACCGCCGTCAGCGCCGCGCGTGCCGCAGGCATGACCATTATCTGGTTCCAGAACGGCTGGGACGATCAGTACGTCGAAGCGGGCGGCCCTGGCTCGCCGAACTTTCACAAATCGAACGCGCTAAAGACCATGCGCAAGCGTCCGGAACTGCAAGGCAAGCTGCTGGCAAAAGGCGGCTGGGATTATGAACTGGTGGATGAGCTGACGCCGCAGGACGGGGATATTGTGCTGCCTAAACCGCGCTACAGCGGCTTTTTCAACACCCCGCTGGACAGCCTTCTGCGCAGTCGCGGCATTCGCCACCTGATCTTTACCGGCATTGCCACCAACGTTTGCGTGGAGTCCACCCTGCGCGACGGCTTTTTCCTCGAATACTTTGGCGTGGTGTTAGAAGACGCAACGCATCAGGCTGGCCCGGCATTCGCACAGCAGGCCGCCCTGTTCAATATTGAAACCTTCTTTGGCTGGGTCAGCGACGTTGAGACCTTCTGCCATGCCCTGCAACCGCAAACCGCCGACCTTGTCGCACAGGAGTGAAACCATGCCAAAACAGGTGATTATCCCGCCAGGTACCACAACCCCTATCGCCCCGTTTGTGCCGGGCACGCTCGCTGACGGCGTGGTGTATGTCTCCGGTACGCTGCCGTTTGATAAGCACAATAACGTGGTGTTTATTGATGACCCAAAGGCGCAAACGCGTCACGTGCTGGAGACCATCAAAACCGTTATCGAGACGGCGGGTGGCACGATGGAGGACGTGACGTTCAACAGCATTTTTATCACCGACTGGAAAAACTACGCCGCGATTAACGAAGTCTACGCCGAGTTCTTCCCCGGCGATAAACCGGCGCGTTTTTGCATTCAGTGCGGGTTGGTGAAGCCGGAAGCGCTGGTTGAAATCGCCTCCGTCGCGCATATCGCTAAGTGAGGTCCTGATGCATATCACCCTTGCCGACGCGCCCTTTTCCGGCGCACCCGTGGTGGTGCTGGTGGCCGGGCTTGGCGGCGGTGCCAGTTACTGGCAGGCGCAGATGGCCGCGTTGTCCTCGCGCTACCAGGTCGTCAGCTACGATCAGCGCGGCACCGGCAACAATCCCGATACCCTGCCCGAGAATTACAGCATGGCGGCGATGGGCGCGGAATTACATGCTGCGCTGGCCCAGGCCGGGATCGCGCGCTATGCGGTGATCGGTCATGCCCTCGGCGCGCTGGTGGGACTCCAACTGGCGCAGGATCACCCCGAGGCCGTTACCGCGCTGGTGCTGGTCAATGGCTGGCTGCGGCTCAGTCCGCATACCCGCCGCTGTTTTCAGGTGCGCGAGCGCCTGTTGCAGGCCGGGGGCGCGCAGGCGTGGGTTGAGGCGCAGCCGCTGTTTCTCTACCCGGCGCAGTGGATGGCGGAAAACGCGCCGCGCATGGAGGCCGAAACTGCTTTGGGGCTGGCGCATTTTCAGGGTGAACACAATTTGCGCTGTCGGTTAAACGCGCTAAAACGGGCTGATTTTTCAGGCCTGGCGGCGGCAATCACCTGCCCGACGCTGATGATCTGCTCGCGCGACGATCTGCTGGTGCCCTGGTCCTGCTCACGCGAGCTGGAAGAGGCGCTGCCGCACAGTCAGCTGATCATGATGGATTCCGGCGGCCACGCCTGTAACGTGACGGAAATCCCGACCTTTAACACCCTTTTACTTAACGGGCTGGCTACGCTTGTGCCCGCAACGGTTCCTGCATGAAGGAGAGTTTATGAGTGACGCGGTTAACGACAGCGCCCAGGATGCGCTTTTTACACGCGCCCGGACGCACAACGGCTGGCTGGCGCAAACGGTGAGCGATGAGACCCTCAAGGCGATCTATGCGCTGCTGAAAATGGGGCCAACCTCCGCCAACTGCTCTCCGGCACGCTTCGTGTTTGTTCGCTCGGTGGAGGGTAAAGAGAAGCTGCGCCCGGCGTTGTCCAGCGGCAATCTGGATAAAACCATGACCGCCCCGGTAACGGCGATCGTCGCCTGGGACAGCGCGTTTTATGACAAATTGCCGACGCTGTTTCCCCACGGCGATGCGCGCAGCTGGTTCACCTCCAGCCCACAGCTGGCGGAAGAGACGGCGTTTCGTAACAGTTCAATGCAGGCGGCGTACCTGATTTTTGCCTGCCGCTCGCTGGGGCTGGATACCGGGCCGATGTCCGGTTTCGATCGCGGTCTGGTGGACGCGGCGTTTTTTGCCGACAACGGCTGGAAGAGCAATCTGCTGGTGAATATCGGCTACGGTGACGCGCAAAAGTTGTTTGATCGCCTGCCGCGCCTGGCCTTTGACGACGCCTGCACGCTGGCCTGAGGAGCAAATATGGCTATTCCCGATCAACAAACCTTCCGCGACGCGATGGCCTGCGTGGGCGCGGCGGTCAATATTATCACCACCGACGGCCACGCCGGGCGCGCGGGCTTTACCGCCAGCGCCGTGTGCAGCGTCACCGACTCGCCACCCACGCTGCTGGTGTGCCTGAACCGCACGGCGTCGGTGTGGCCGGTATTTACGGAAAACCGCACGTTGTGCGTCAACACGCTGGCGGCGGGACAGGAGTCGCTATCGAATCTGTTTGGCGGCAAAACGCCGATGGCAGAGCGCTTTGGTGCCGCCGAGTGGCAGATCGGCGAAACGGGCAGCCCACGGCTGGTGGGCGCGCTGGCCGTTTTTGACTGTCGCATCAGTCAGGTGGTGAGCGTGGGTACGCACGATATTCTGTTCTGCGATATTCTGGATATCGCCCGCCACGCCACACCGCAGGGGCTGGTGTGGTTTGACCGGGGCTACCATGCGTTGATGCGCCCGGCCTGTTAGCTCAGGCTCCGTTCTCCCGCTTTTCTTCAGGCACCGCACCCGGTGACTTTTTTTTCAACTTAATCACAAAAAAAACCGCCGGAACCTGTCCGGCGGTGGGGCTGATGCGACGCAGGGGGTGCGAGAGAGGACTGACCGTCACATCATCTTAGCGATAACACACTTCCGCTAACTGCTGCGGTTGCTGCCATGACTGTTTTTGCCCCCTTTTTTTCCAGCTTCTGATGCGCGTTGAGGGTCATTTTTAAAATTACCCCCGCTCTGCTGGCCACCTTTACGACCTGCGTCTGATGCTCTATCACGGTTTTCAGCGAAATTGCCTGATCCACCACGATGGTTTGCCATTTCTGACCTCCAGAATTGTTAAACATTAGCGATCATACTGCATTACGTTAACGAGGAATGTTTCACCTCACGACGACAAGTGAAAACCTTTATCTGCGCCGCGTGAGACTAAGCTTAGTCAAGACTGGGCATCCGGCCAGCGTCTCGTAATATCCTGCAACAGCTAATCCCCTCATCGCAGGATATTCAGCGCATCTTATTGATAAGCTTCTCTTATCACTTGTGAATTTCAGCCCGGCGAAGATGTGTCATTTTGTAACATGAGCGCACTCTGCCATTAGTTGTTATTTATCAAAGAAATGCTGCTCAGATTTGCACTCTGACACTCAGCACATATCTTTAAAAGACCGCAGCGATACGCTGCCCAACGCTGTTGACGCGAGGAGTGAGATAAATGGCAAAAGTTCTGGTGCTCTATTATTCCATGTACGGACATATCGAAACCATGGCGCAGGCTATCGCAGAAGGGGCTAATAAAGTAGACGGCGCTGAGGTAACGATTAAGCGTGTGCCAGAGACCATGCCGCCCGATTTGTTTGCCAAATCCGGTGGAAAAACGCAGACCGCGCCGGAAGCCACGCCGCAGGAGCTGGCCGGTTACGACGCGATTATCTTCGGCACGCCCACCCGCTTTGGCAATATGGCCGGCCAGATGCGCACGTTCCTGGATCAGACTGGCGGCCTGTGGGCATCGGGCGGCTTGTACGGCAAGCTCGCCAGCGTGTTCAGCTCCACCGGCACCGGCGGCGGTCAGGAACATACGATTTCATCGACCTGGACAACGCTTGCCCACCACGGCATGGTGATCGTGCCCATCGGCTATGCAGCGCAAGAGCTGTTCGATGTGTCGCAGGTTCGCGGCGGCACGCCATACGGCGCGACCACGATTGCAGGCGGCGATGGTTCACGCCAGCCCAGCCAGGAAGAACTCTCCATTGCCCGCTACCAGGGCGAATACGTCGCGGGTCTTGCCGTTAAGCTCAACGGTTAATCTTTACAGGAGGATAACGATGCCAACTCAAGAATCAAAAGCACATCGCGTCGGCGAATGGGCGAGTTTACGTAACACCTCGCCAGAAATTGCCGAAGCCATTTTTGAAGTCGCGAACTATGACGAGAAACTGGCGGAACAGATTTGGGAGGAAGGCAGCGACGAAGTGCTGGTGCTGGCCTTTGAGAAAACGGATAAAGATTCGCTGTTCTGGGGCGAGCAAACCATTGAACGTCAAAACGTCTGACATCACTGCGCTGTTACCGTAATGACAACCCCGCCCTGTCCGGCGGGGTTTTTACCTTATGCAGGCTGTTAATGTGCTGCGGTTTTCATCACGGCGTTGAATTTATCGATCGCACAATATCCATTGGCATCCACCGGACAGCCGGTCAACTCCAGCGTCACGCGCTGTGCGGGTGCAGCCAGCGTCAGCACGTCGGCATTGCGGATCTGCTGCGCGCTTTGATAGACATATTCAATCTTCATCAGATCCCGGTTGCCGGTGGTATCGTGCCAGCGCTGGAACACGATTTTGCCGCCAATGGGCGTGCGTTCGTACTGATCATGTAGCTGGTAGGGTTTGAAATCCAGCGCGGTGAGCAGCGAAGCAATGTTGGAATCATGGCCCACCATCAGCGTCACTTTCGCCGCTTTCGCCGGGTCGGTCACCAGCACGTTTTCGATGTATTTCACCAGCGGTGCGGCCACGTTACGTGCCACGTCTGGCGAGGTAAACAGCGAATCCTGATAGCCATTTTTCAGCTTCGACAGCACGCGCCATTGCTGGTCGGTTTTGATCTCTCCCCACGCCACCTGATCGAGTGGAAAACCTTCGTAATATTGCAGCGTAAAAGCATCCACCAGCGAGTTCCCCACTTTTAGCGGGCCGGACACGCCTGGCTCCTGTTGTGCGTTGGCGCTGAAGCTGTCTTTGGCGTCGCTCAGCGAACACTGCTGTTTCTCTTTGCAGGCCGGCGAATCCTGATAGTGCGTCAGTTGCTCTAACAGCTGGTAGCTTTCCCCCAACTGGAATTCTTTACGCTTCGTTTCCATCGCCTGCACGGCTTTTTGGGAAAATGCAGGCGAGGTGTCGGTAATCACCGGGTTAAATACCGGGTCCATGGTGCCCATTTTTTCCTGATGATGCACCGGCACGTCACAGCCCGGAAACGCCCCGGTGATGAAGAACTGCGCGGTGGCGACGGTGCGTTGCAGGCTGTTCGCGTAGGCGTAGACGCTGCCCGCAGCCGGGCACTCGCCGGAGGTCACCAGCTTCTGCTGGGCCAGCCACTCCCGCATGTAGTGGCCCATATACACTTCCAGCACGCCGCCTTTGGTGGTCAGTTGCCCGCCGGGCACCTCCCACTCCGGCCATTTATTTGGCGTGGACTGTTCCAGCACGCTGCCGTTGTTAGCCAGCGGCGCGCGCAGGTTGTGACGGCTCATGATCAGCACCTGTTGAAGCTGATACCCGTCCGGGGCGTTTTCGGCCTGCGCCTGCATTGTGACCGCGGCCATGGCCGCGAGAGTGACAGCCAGTACTGTTTTTTTCATCCCGCCTTCCTCTTGCGTTGGTAAAAAAGGGCATTGCTACCTGCAAGTGTGACAGATTTATGACGCCCTGCCCGAAACGGTTGCGCACTGTTTGAGCTGGCTTACAGAACGAAATAATTTACCCTGTGCGAAACAGGATAAAAGGGCTGCATAATCAGCCCTTTCGCTTTACCTGCGCAGCCAAGCCTCGTATAGTGAGCACTGTATAGATAACCAGGCTTCGGAGGATGTGTGTTTGTAGAGTTAGTGTACGACAAGCGAAATGTTGCCGGGCTGCCGGGTGCGCGTGACATCATTTTGAGCGAACTGACGCGCCGGGTGCATCGCATTTTCCCGGATGCCGATGTGCGTGTAAAACCGATGCAGGCAAATGGCTTAAACAGCGACGCCAGTAAAAGCGACCGTGAAAAGCTCAACAGAATGCTCGAAGAGATGTTTGACGAATCAGATATGTGGATGGTGGCGGAATAAACCGCGATCTATTCCAGTACAGAAATGAATGCCGGGTTTAATAGTGTGATTCTTTGTTTAAACCCGATATTCATGCTGCCTGTCAGCAATATCACTTAACGATTTCTTTCTTGCGCGTTGCGCTGTTCAATCACGCCATACCAGCCCAGCCCCTGATAACTTTCGTAGCCCGGCGTCAGCGCAAATGAGACGGTTGACCCCGCGTCAGTCTGATAAAACCCTGACGTTTTCCCGCCGTGACGTAAAGGGAAATGCTCGCCAGGTTTTCCGTCAGAGGCGGCAATAATACGCTGGCTGGAATCGACAATCATGCAGCGGGTATTTTGCCACTCCTCTTCGCTTAGCCGCACGTTTTTCACCACGCCTGACGACTGCGGTTCCCAGTCAAAGAAGATCAATAATGCGCCCACCGCCCGGCCTTTATCCTCGCCGTTTTCGCGGATGGCGGTGGCATAGGTGGCAACGGTGGCATCATTGAGCAGCGGGATTTGCATGATATCGGCGGCGGCGTAATCCGCACCGCTGCGGGTCTCCAGCGCCTGGCGAAAGACCTTCATCTCACGGATGTTACGCCCGGCCACGCGGTAGGTGTCCTCGCGGCCGTTCGCCAGAATGGTGCCATCCAGATCAACGATCCACAGGTCCAGATAGACCGTATAGCTGGCGAGGATCACCCCGAGACGTTCTGCCGCATGCCGCCAGCGGGCTTTGTCTTGCGAGATTGCGCAATCGACCACGGCGGTATCCGTGGCCCACCAGCGCACATCACAAGAGCGCTCGTAAAGATTGCGGTCCATGATATCTATCATGCTCAGCGCCAGATCCACGCTGCGCAGGCTTTCATGCTCATGCAGTGTGGTGATCATACTGTCACCCAACTCGGTGAGTTTAGACAGTGATCCCCCTAACTCTTTATTTAATGAATCGGTAATTTGCCCAATCAGGGCGGAAATATGTTTGACCTGATTGGCGACGACAGCAAATCCTCGTCCGGCATCCCCCGCGCGCGCGGCTTCTATCAGCGCGTTAAGTGCCAGAAATGTCGCTTCACGGTTAATATCATTAATATCCGATATTTTTCGCTCCGCCACTTTTCTAATTTGATAACTTAATTCAACAATTTCATAAGGATTTGCCATGCTGGTTGTAACACTCCTGTAAATGAAAATATAACTAAATTAACAACAAGGAAAAACCATCGTTAACCCTCACGCAGATTCGGAACAGCGCGCGAATATTTAATTGATTATTTAACCGATACTAAACCGTGCGGTCATAAAATTGCAAGGAAAGTCATTAATGCTCCCGCGGGTATTATGAGTAAAAGTAATAATCGGAATAAATATCGCCCTGACCATAGTTAATTCTTATTTCCCACAGGCGATTTAACTTAAGCTGCGTTGGGCCATAACGATATCTTATGGTTCAAGCTCCGCGCGCAAAAAAAACCGCACAAAAAGTGAGGTCACGCGCAGTTTCTTATTCATGGCAGGAATAGTGTATGAGTCTCTTCCACGAGGAGATCATCATGAAAAAGTTACTGATTTGTTGCATCTACGGTGTTACAGCGACGTCTCTGGCGAAAAAAATGCAGCACATCGCCAATGACAACGGGTACGCATTGATGGTCAGCGCAGTCGGCTTAGAAAACTTTGCCAGCGTCGCCCCGGCGTTCGATGCATTTCTGGTGGCACCGCACGTCCAGTATAAGCTCGATGAATTAAAGCAGTCGGTTCCTGAAGGGTCGCCGGTTATGATTATTGAAGGCTATCCCTATGCCTCCATTGATGCAGACAAGATCCTTGCAAATGCAATGGAGCAGATGTCAGCGCTGAGCGATTAATATTGAATTGCTTAACGGTGATGGCGATCACAAAAAAGGGTTACCTCCCCGTAACCCTTGTATATATCCCTTTCTCTTTGTAAATCAGATTATCCCTACCTTGTCTTATTCCTGTGATTCCATCAGCATAAACACCCTTTGCGTTACTGGGTATTTAGTGGAAGATGCACTATATTTATTATGATATTTGATAAATTTTTATGCTTAACCGGCATAGCCCATTTAGCAGCAAGGAATTGAGCCTACGCTGATGACCTGCGTGTCATAATGATTAGAATCCTAATAGGTGTATTATGAATGATCATCACTCTCCGCCTGCCAGAGTCATTAAAGCCCTTCTCCAGCATTCACACTCCCATACGCTAACGATTCATCAGAAAAGCATGCCCTATGCGTTGGAAGCTGAAGTGAAAGAACTCAGCTTTGATCTTAATCGCATTGTGCTTGAAGTTGAGTATTCCGGGACGGATTTTGAGAACTATGTTTCTGGGGGCGGCGTTAATTTCGATCTTGAAGCATTAAAAGAAACGGACGTTACTGAGCGTGAAACCTACAGCATCAATAAGCTTCTGACTAAACTGCATAAAACGGACAGTTTTTTATACCGGCTGGAGTGCCAGTTACCTGATTCGATTTTCATTAATGACAGCCGGGGCGCGGTGCGTATTCCTTTCATTCTTGGTATGCAGGCCCGCGTGCGTATTGAAGTCTATCTGCACAAACTCAATATCACCGGCAAGCTGCGGAATTTTTCCACCAGCGGATGCATGGTCGAGATTGATTTAGTTGAAAGTATTGCGCTTTTCGTCGGCCAGACCCTTCCCAGTATTATCATTATTTTTCCGGACGGCACGAGTTTTAATGCGGAAGGAAAGATCAGACACATGCGTCCCTTAGGGCGAAATGGCTATGCGGCTGTGGGCATTGAGTTTATCAATGTGCCCGCCTCACAGATTGAACCCTTATTTCATTATGTTAATGAATCTGAAAGAGAAGCCGCCTATCGAATGGGTCTCTCGGGACATCTGGTTTACCCGTCACCGTTATTTATCGCTGGCAGCAATGAGAAAAAAATACGTTTAAGAGAGCATATGGATAAAGAGAAAAATTCGCGCAACACGCCGATGGAAAGAGGCGTTTTAGAAATCGCACAGCGGCTCCAGGTGGGTCTGATGTACGTTAAGACGCGTAACGTTTTTCCTTTGGAGATCTTCTACGATTGCGCTGACACGCTTATTTACCTGGTGAAAACGGACCGTAAGGCACTTCTCTATGCGCTGGCATCGTTACGTAATGAACCTGAGTGGGTACGTCACGCAATCCAGGTGTCATCGCGACTAACGGATATTCTTTTGCGCCGCGATCCCTATGATTACCTGCTGCGCGAAGTCGTGCTCGGATCCTTGTTGCATACCATGGGAAAACCGCTGCTGGTCAGTGAAAGTCTGCCCTCACTCCAGGTGGTGATGAATCCCGATCATAAGGCGATTCTGAGCGGTCATGTCACTGCGTTACGGGAAAAGATGCGCGAGCTGAAATGGACGCCCAGCCCGGCCTGTCTGGATATTATTGAAAACGCCAACGAGCTGTTAAACGGTTCAGGCTATCCGGCGGGTAAAAGTAACGAGCAGCTTACCGACAGAGTGAGGCTCATTTCGGTGATCAAAGCCATTAATAAGCTGACCAATGCACGAAATGGCATCTCTCCTCGCCCTCCGCTGGAGGCCTATAAAAAAGTCAATTCGGCGAAAGCCAAATATGACAGACACATCCTTTTCGAATATATCCAGCGCTACGGGTTATACCCCATCGGCAGTCTGGTGAAATACTCGGGCGGTTTTTTAGGCTGGGTCATGACGGTCGACAAAAAAGGCAGACCGGAAACGTTACACATTATCAAGAACCTGCATCATCCTGACGAAACCATTCATAGCGTGGTGTCGAGAGGGGATCTGCGTCAGCTTGGGAAGCTTCAGTGCGTGGTCGATCCCGCAGAGTTTGGGATCAATGTGATAAAGATTTAGATAAAATATCTTCTGACGCCACAAAAACAAAGGGGCTACCTATCGGTAACCCCTTGTTTAATCTGGCGGAAGCGCAGAGATTCGAACTCTGGAACCCTTTCGGGTCGCCGGTTTTCAAGACCGGTGCCTTCAACCGCTCGGCCACACTTCCGGAATGAGGCGCACTATAAACATCCCGATGCGTCCTGTAAAGCACCATTGTGATCGTTTGCTTGAAAAATAGTCAAAACGTTGTTAATCGACTTAAATAACAACAAATTGACCATTTATGCAGCATAAATCTCAGTGTTTTTTGATGTAAATATCTTTTGTGTAGAAGTAGCCCAGTTTGTCTGGGGTGAATCCACCGATCCAGGGTTTGACCAAATGGGTCCTGACATAGTGATAAACAGGCACCGCCGGTACATCCTGCGCCAGGATGTCTTCAGCCTGCTGATAATAATTGCCGCGCTCGGTCACGTTCGCCGCCTTCGCGGCATTGCGCATCGCCTCATCAAACGCCGGATTGCTGTACTTGGTGGTGTTCTCACTGTCATTGGTGCGGAAGTTATTCAGGAAGGTAGCGGCGTCATCGTAATCGGCAATCCACGCATAGCGCACCGCGTCGAAGTTGCCGGTGTGCATGGTATCAAGCATGGTCTTCCACTCCTGATTTTGCAGCTTTGCCTCCACGCCCAGATTTTTCTTCCACATAGAGCTTGCCGCAATCGCAATACGCTGATGGGTCTCCATGGTGTTGTAAAGCAGGTTGAACGAGAGCGGATGCGCCTCATCAAAGCCCGCCTCCTTAAGCAGTCTGCGGGCCTCTGCTAAGCGCTTATCGCGCGGCCAGGAGGCATAATCCGGATTATGCAGGCTGACACCGCCGATCTCCGGCTGGCTGACGACCCACGCCGGGCGCTGCCCCTGCCCCATCACTTTGTCGGCAATAACATCTTTATCCAGCCCAAGATTGAGCGCACGGCGCACATTGGGGTTGTTGAACGGCGCTTTGGTGGTGTTGAACTGGTAGTAGTAGGTTGCCAGCTGCGGAGAGATATCGACCTGGCTGCCCAGGCTCTGCTTCAACTGTGCGAACTGGTTCACCGGCACGGTGTAGGTAATATCAATCTCACCGGCCTTGTAGCGGTTCACGTCGGCGGTTTCCGCATGGATCGGCAGATAAGTCACGCGGTTAATGACAGTGTGTTTATCGTCCCAGTAGCGGCTGTTACGCACCGCGACAATCTTCTCGTTCACCACCCACTGGCTAATTTTATAGGCACCGCTGCCGACGAAATGCTCGGGCTTGGTCCACTTGTCGCCAAATCGTCCGATCAGCACTTTGTCGACTGGCACCAGAGAGGGGTGCGCCAGCATGGCAAGAAACGCCGCCGTCGGCTGGGTGAGCGTGACTTCAAGCGTCGTGTCATTAATCGCCTTCACGCCCAGTTTGTCGGGGGACTGCTTACCGAGTGCAATGTCGGCGGCATTGAGAATATGCATGTTTCCTGGGTAGCTGGCGTACGGCGAGCCGGTTTTCGGATCGACGAGACGCTGCCAGCTCCAGACGATATCCTGCGCGGTGATCGCCATACCGTCCGACCAGGTGATGCCCGGACGCAGATGAAACGTCCACACGGTAGCGTCTTTATTCTCCCATTTGTCCGCCAGACGCGGCTCAATCGTGCCGTCAGGCTTGACCGCCACCAGGCCGTCGAATAAATCGCTGATAATATTGAATTCGACATCGCTTTCGACTTTATGCGGATCGAGGGATGCAGGTTCACTCCCATTATTGCGAACCAGTTCCTGCACGGGAGCCAGCGCCGTGCCGGGAGGAACATGGGCCGCAAAGGCCGCCGTGCTGATGCATACCATGCTTGCGGCCAGTAAAGAAAAACTGAACAACGTGCTCTTTTGTGGTTTCATTTCCTTCGCCTTATCCGTATTTATGATGACGATGCGCCTACCACTCTTAGCGTCTGGATGGTAACAACGCAATATTTTTCAGTGACCTATAAGAGCTTGATCTGATTATTTCCGCAGAATGCGCATTACTGCTATGGCTGGTCATTTTTAAAGCATTAAATACTATCGTCATGTGATTGTTGCCTGAGTAAAGATGGGTAAAACCACTATGCGCTAAGGGCTTGTTTTCCTATCCTTCATCGGTAATTACATCTGTCATAAGAGAGTGACGCATGGATCGTATAGTTAGTTCGTCGCGCGAGCGTACATCGCTACTCAGCACGCACAAGGTGCTGCGTAACACCTATTTCCTGTTAAGCCTGACGCTGGCGTTTTCCGCCATCACCGCCACGGCCAGCACCGTGCTGGGTCTGCCTTCACCAGGGCTTATCCTGACGCTGGTCGGCATGTACGGCTTAATGTTCCTTACCTATAAACTGGCGGATAAGCCATCGGGGATCCTGGCAGCGTTCGCGTTCACCGGTTTCCTGGGTTACATCCTTGGGCCGATGCTCAACGCCTATCTGTCTGCGGGAATGGGTGACTTGATTGGCCTGGCGCTCGGCGGTACCGCGCTGACCTTCTTCTGTTGCTCGGCCTACGTGCTGACCACCCGCAAAGACATGTCCTTCCTGGGTGGCATGCTGATGGCCGGTATCGTGGTGGTGCTGATCGGTATGGTTGCCAACATCTTCCTGCAACTGCCCGCCCTGCACCTGGCGATCAGCGCGGTGTTTATTCTGATTTCAACCGGCGCAATTCTGTTTGAAACCAGCAATATCATTCACGGCGGTGAAACCAACTACATCCGTGCCACCGTCAGCCTGTACGTGTCGCTGTACAATATCTTTGTCAGCCTGCTGAGCATCCTCGGATTCTCAAGCCGCGATTAATTCGCGCAACGACCTGCCCGGCCCCGCTTATGCGGGGCTTTTTTATTTGCTAAACTGTGCACGATTTTTTGACGGGTACTGCGACGCACTATGTTGATTTTTGAAGGCCGTGAAATAGAGACCGATAGCGATGGCTATCTGAAAGACACCACGCTCTGGACGGAAGCGCTGGCAACAGCGATTGCCGAAAAAGAGGGCATTACGCTGGCGGTTGAACACTGGGAAGTGGTGCACTTTGTGCGTGATTTCTACCTGGAGTTTAATACCTCGCCGGCGATCCGCATGCTGGTTAAAGCGATGGCCAACAAGTTTGGCGAAGAGAAAGGCAATAGCCGTTATCTGTATCGCCTGTTTCCCAAAGGCCCGGCAAAGCAGGCAACCAAAATTGCTGGCCTGCCTAAACCGGTAAAATGCATTTAGTAGCGAATACTGAAGTCTTTCCACGCGTTGTCGGGTTGATGCGGCTCTGTCAGCACCTTTTCAACCCGCGCGCTGCGTGGGCCCCCGGCTTTTAGCCACGCCACCAGCGCCTCAACCTTCTCCGCCTCACCGCAGGCGAGGACTTCCACGCTGCCATCATCAAGATTACGTGCGTAGCCCGTTACGCCAAGCCGTTGGGCTTCATGCTGTGTGGTATAGCGAAACCCAACACCCTGAACCATGCCGTGTACCCAGGCCATTGTGCAGACTTTTGACATCATTGCTCTCCTTTCTGTGCAGCTACATTGCATTTCCCGACTGAACTCGGGAAAATGACGCCCATTTTCTTCAATAAGACAATATAGCCAATTATGAGTGTACGTTTAGTGTTAACCAAAGGGCGCGAAAAATCTCTGCTGCGCCGTCATCCCTGGGTCTTCTCCGGTGCGGTTGCGCGCATGGAAGGCAAAGCCAGCCTCGGTGAAACCATTGATATTGTTGATCATCAGGGAAAATGGTTAGCCCGTGGTGCTTACTCTCCGGCGTCTCAAATTCGTGCTCGCGTCTGGACGTTTGATAAAGACGAAAGCATCGATATCGCCTTCTTTACGCGTCGCCTGCATCAGGCGCAGCAGTGGCGTGACTGGCTGGCGAAGCGCGATGGTCTGGACAGCTACCGTCTGATCGCCGGTGAATCCGACGGTTTACCCGGTATCACGATTGACCGCTTCGGCAACTTCCTTGTGCTGCAACTGCTGAGCGCAGGCGCGGAATACCAGCGTCCGGCGCTGGTCGCGGCATTACAGGCGGCTTACCCGGCATGTTCGATTTACGATCGCAGCGATGTGGCGGTGCGTAAAAAAGAGGGCATGGAGTTGACGCAGGGTCTGGTCGCGGGCGATACGCCGCCTGCGCTGCTGCCTATTGAAGAGAACGGCATGAAGCTGCTGGTGGATATTCAGGCCGGGCACAAAACCGGTTACTACCTCGATCAGCGTGACAGCCGCTTAGCGACGCGTCGCTATGTAGAAAACCAGCGCGTGCTGAACTGCTTCTCCTACACCGGCGGCTTTGCGGTTTCTGCACTGATGGGCGGCTGTCGCCAGGTGGTCAGCGTTGACACCTCGCAGGAAGCGCTGGATGTGGCAAAACAAAACGTCGAACTGAATAAGCTGGATCTCAGCAAAGCGGAGTTCGTGCGTGATGACGTGTTCAAACTGCTGCGTAAATACCGCGATCAGGGAGAAAAGTTCGATGTCATCGTGATGGACCCGCCGAAATTCGTGGAAAATAAAAGCCAGTTGATGGGGGCGTGCCGTGGGTATAAAGACATCAATATGCTGGCGATCCAGCTGTTGAATCCCGGTGGCGTGCTGCTGACGTTCTCCTGCTCCGGCCTGATGACCACGGATTTATTTCAGAAAATCATCGCAGATGCCGCTATAGATGCAGGTCGTGATGTACAATTTATAGAGCAGTTCCGTCAGGCCGCCGATCACCCGGTGATTGCGCCCTACCCGGAAGGTCTGTATCTGAAAGGGTTTGCCTGTCGCGTCATGTAACTTGATATTTGGATCGTTGCCCCCATCTTTCATGGGGTAACGTTTCACAGGAGGTCACGATGATTGCCAGCAAATTCGGTATCGGTCAGCAGGTTCGCCACTCATTATTCGGTTATTTAGGTGTCGTCGTCGACATCGACGCTGAATACTCGCTGGATGAACCCTCGGCTGATGAGATCGCCGTCAACGACGACCTGCGCGCCGCGCCCTGGTATCATGTGGTGATGGAAGATGACGATGGTCTGCCGATGCATACCTATCTGGCTGAAGCCCAGTTGAGTCACGAAATCGTCGATGAGCATCCTGAACAGCCCTCCCTGGATGAGCTGGCGCAGACTATCCGCAAACAGTTACAGGCACCACGGCTACGCAACTAGCCTGCTACCCCGCCTGCGCGGGGTTTTTTGTTAGCGCGCCAGACCCAGACGCGGGATTTCAATCGCCGGGCAGCGATCCATCACCACGTTCAATCCCGCTTCTCCTGCCAGCACGGCGGCCTGCTCGTTGATCACGCCAAGCTGCATCCACAGCGTTTTCGCGCCCACGGCGATCGCTTCCTGCGCCACACCCCACGCGGCTTCTGAGTTACGAAACACATCCACCATATCGATTTTTTCCGGCACATCGGCCAGGGTGGCGTAACCCTGCTGACCCAGCAACGTTTGCCCGGCCACTTTGGGCGATACCGGGATCACGTGATAGCCCTGATCGAGCAAATACTTCATTACCCGGTAGCTCGGTCGATCGGGTTTGTCGCTCGCCCCAACCAGCGCGATGGTGCGGGTGGATTTTAAGATGCCAGCAATATCGGTCTCTTTCATAGTGTCCTCCAGAAATAGTGTCCTCAAGGCAATTTCAACAAGTGTACGCCAAAGCGCTGCACTCAACCATTTATCCCATACGTCCGCATGAGGGAAAAAAGCGCGGCATCTCTATATGGTAGTAAACACGCTGTTCGTAAAATTTTGATACATTCTCGCGAGATGCCCAGTGGCAGGAGAGTTTTATGAGAACCGGCTTGACCACAACGCTGCTCTTTTGCCTGATGCCGGTGACCGCTTTTGCCACAACGCTGCGCCTCTCGACTGATATTGACCTGCTGGTATTGGATGGCAAAAAAGTATCCAGTTCGCTGCTGCGCGGTGCTGACAGTATTGAGCTGGATAACGGGCCGCACCAGCTGGTGTTTCGCGTTGAAAAAAACCTCCGCCAGACGCCCCACGAGCAGCGCCTCTACATCTCGCCCCCGTTGATTGCCAGTTTTGATACCCGAGCGATAAGCCAGGTGAACTTCGATTTGCCCCGTATTGAGACGCAGAGAGAGTCAGAAAACTTTACCGCGTCACCGGTGGTGGCGCTGCTGGACGGAAAGGCCGCGCCCATTCCGGTCAGGCTGGATATTCTCGCCATTACCGGAAACGCCAAAAGTCCCGATTACGAACAGGAAACCGAGCGCTATAACAAACAGGGCAAGCACGCATCGTTACGCCAGTTTGCGCCGATGATGGCCGATGACAGCACGCTGCTTTCCGGTGTGTCTGAACTGGACGTGCCGCCGTCGCAGACGCTCACCGAGCAACGGCTGCGCTACTGGTACCAGCAGGCCGACTCGCAGACCCGCGACCGCTTTATGCAGTGGGCCAGACAGCAGCCCTCCTCGTAAGCGTGCGGCAGTTCACAAACGCTTTTCCCGCCCCGTTTTTTTTATGCCTTTCTATTGCAGCATCAAATGCTTCCAGTAATCTGTAGCAAAGCTCATTAACGGAAAGGGATTATGGAACTCACGACACGCGCGTTACCGCCGCGTAAGCACATTGCGCTTGTTGCGCACGATCACTGCAAAACGATGCTGATGAACTGGGTTGAACGTCATCAGCCGCTGCTGGCGCAGCACGAACTCTACGCCACGGGCACCACCGGAAATCTTATCCAGCGCGCGACCGGCATGAACGTTAACGCCATGCTGAGCGGCCCGATGGGCGGCGATCAGCAGGTAGGTGCGATGATCGCGGAAGGTAAAATTGACGTGCTGATTTTCTTCTGGGATCCGCTTAATGCCGTACCGCATGACCCGGACGTGAAAGCGCTACTGCGCCTGGCAACGGTGTGGAATATTCCGGTGGCGACCAACGTCTCTACCGCCGACTTTATTATCCAGTCGCCGACCTTTAACGACAGCGTCGAAATCTTAATCCCGGACTACCAGCGTTATCTGGCTGAACGATTAAAATAAGCCCTTGCCGGTAAACGAACAGGCGGTGTGACCGCCTGTTTTGCGTTAGGGCTTGCGCGCTACCGGCACATCAAGCTGCTTTAGGATTTCCACAAACGCTGACGGCTGCGCTTTGTCGAACAGCAACCAGACGCGCTTACGCGCTCGCGTCATAGCGACGTAAAGCAGGCGTCGCTCTTCGGCATCCGGGAACTCCTCCGGCGCGGGCAACAACGCCTGCTCCATGATTGATTCACGCGCCGGTGCTGGAAAGCCCTCCTGCCCCTCCTGCAACCCCAGCACCACGACATACTCCGCCTGTTGACCTTTACTGGCATGAATGGTCATAAAATCCAGCTGAAGTTTTGGCCAGCGCGTCGCGGCCTTCGACAGCGCCTCAGGCTTAAGGTGATGATAGCGAGCGAGAATCAGAATGCGGTCATCCGGCGTCGCGTAACCGCTGAGCTTATCTAACAGCGCATCAAGCTGATCCTGCGCCAGCAGCGTCACCGCGTGCTTATCGCCCGGCGTCAGGCTGTTGAGCGGTTTAGTGAGCTGATAGGGGTTTTGCTGAACAAAGCGGTTTGCCACTTCGCCAATGCGGGTATTGAAGCGGTAGGTGGTATCCAGCGCACAGCTATCCCCTTCACCAAAGTAGTGATGGAAGGCCGTGGTCAGCGATAGCTGCGCACCGCTAAAGCGATAAATCGCCTGCCAGTCATCGCCCACCGCAAACAGCGACGTGTGGGAATTTTGCTGACGCAATGCCGCCAGCAACGCCGCGCGCTGGGGGGAGATATCCTGAAACTCATCCACCAGAATGTGTTTCCACGGGCTGATAAATCGTCCCTTCTCAAGCACAATGATCGCCTGGTGGATCAGCCCGGAAAAATCGACGGCGTTTTCAGCTTTCAGCGCGCTCTTCCACGCTTTCAGCATTGGGGCCATGAGCTTGACCCGTTTTGAAAACAGATTGCGAACCTCTTCCGGCGCGCTGGCAATCATCTCAGCCTGTGCGCCACCGTGCATGCGCATTAAACTTACCCAGCGATCAAGCCGCCCGGCAAGGCGACGCTGTAAGGTGGCATCGGACCAGAAACTGCCTTCTGGCACCGTCCATTCCAGCTCCTCTTCCAGCCACTGACGCCAGCCTTTGGCCTGCGCTTTCTTCTCACTGCACTGCTGCTGCCAGGCGTCGATAAAGAGTTTTTGACGGGCTTTGGTATCATTTTCCAGCGTACTGATGACCGGCACTTTTTTACTGCCCTGCTGGATGATATGCAGCGCCAGGGCATGAAACGTCCGGGCGCTGATCTCCTCGGTGTGCAAGCGCTCGCGGATACGTTCGTCCATCTCTTGTGCGGCTTTGCGACCAAACGCCAGCAGCAGGATCTGATCGGCGGCCGCTTCACCACGCGTAAGCAACCACCCGGCCCTGGCCACCAGCACGGAGGTTTTCCCGCTGCCCGCGCCCGCCAGCACCAGTAAAGCGTGCTCACCGTTGACCACGGCACGCGCCTGCGCCGGATTAAGCGGCGACGTTTCGACCTGTTCGAAGAACGGCGCATACTCTGTGAGCATCGCGTCGGTCCACGTCTGATTATGCTTCGCGCGGCAGCCTTCAACGTCATTGAGCCAGGCCAGGCACTGATGCCATCGTTCACGGCAGTTATCGAAACTTTCCAGACGAGCGGTCGGTACTGGCAGGGCGTCAAACGCGCGGGTCAGTTGCTGTTGCAGGCCAAGCGTCTGCTGGCGCGTGAGCCATTTGCCGCGATCAATATTCTCGTTGATGGCATCCAGCTGTGCTTGTAGCACGCCTGCGGCCACCTCGCTCATCTCCGCGCTCCACTGGGTCCAGAGGCTGTTGAGGTGCTGCCAGAACTGCTGGGTTTCCGACCACTCCGTGCCGTGCAGACGCACGACCTTGTTGTCCGCCAGTACAAACTCCAGCTCGCCCCACACCAGCCCGCGCTTGCAGACAATGGTTAATAACTGATTGAATGGTATAAGGTACTCATGACGGTCGCCTGACACTTTAACGCCCGCGTGTAAAATCACCACCCGGTCGTAAGGGTGCTGCGCCAGCCGTTTTCCTAAGGACGTTGCTTTCAGTTCCATGACGTGTCATTCCCAACTCATGTCGTTATCTGCCAGTGTAACCGTCAGAGAATGCGTGCTCCAGCCCAAAAAATCGTTACAATTACTGGGCTTTTTCGCTAACGGCTTTACCGCGAGGATTTATGCGTACTGTACTGAATATTTTAAATTTTGTGCTGGGCGGTTTTTTCACCACCCTGGCGTGGATGCTGGCAACGCTGGTCAGCATTGTGTTAATCATCACGCTGCCGTTAACGCGATCCTGCTGGGAGATCACCAAACTTTCGCTGCTGCCCTATGGCAATGAAGCGGTGCACGTTGATGAACTGTCACCTGGCGAGAAAAGCGCGCTAATGAATACCGGTGGTACGCTGCTCAATATCTTCTGGTTCGTGCTCTTCGGCTGGTGGCTGTGCCTGATGCATATTGTCTCAGGCATCGCCCAGTGTCTGACCATTATTGGCATTCCGGTGGGGATCGCCAATTTTAAAATCGCCGCCATTGCCCTGTGGCCGGTCGGACGTCGTGTGGTGAGTGTTGAAACCGCCCGCGCCGCCAGAGAAGCCAACGCCCGTCGTCGCTTTCAATAATAAGGACGCGCGCCGTTATGCTTAGCCCCCTGCTTCGCCGCTACACCTGGAACAGCACCTGGCTGTATAACGTCAGGATCTTCATCGCGCTTTGCGGGACCACCGCGTTGCCGTGGTGGCTGGGCGATGTGAAACTGACCATTCCGCTGACGCTGGGCGTGGTCGCCGCAGCCCTGGCGGATCTCGATGACCGGCTGGCCGGGCGGCTGCGCAACCTGCTCATTACGCTGATCTCTTTCTTTATTGCTTCAGCGTCGGTGGAGCTGCTTTTCCCCTGGCCGTGGCTGTTTGCGCTGGGACTGATCCTCTCGACCAGCGGCTTTATTCTGCTGGGGGGACTGGGTCAGCGTTATGCCACCATCGCCTTTGGCGCACTGCTGATCGCCATTTACACCATGCTGGGGATTTCCCTGTACGATCAGTGGTACCAACAACCGGTGCTACTGCTCACCGGTGCCGTGTGGTTTAACCTGCTGACGCTTATCGGCCATCTGGTGTTCCCCATTCGCCCGTTGCAGGACAATCTGGCCCGCTGCTATGAACAGCTCGCGCATTACCTTGAGCTGAAATCGCGACTGTTCGATCCAGATATCGAAGACGAAAGCCAGGCACCGCTTTATGACCTGGCGCTGGCAAACGGGCAACTGGTGACCATACTGAACCAGACCAAAGCCTCGCTGCTGACGCGCCTGCGCGGCGATCGCGGGCAGCGCGGCACCCGTCGCACGCTGCACTACTACTTTGCCGCGCAGGATATTCATGAGCGGGCAAGTTCGTCGCATATTCAGTACCAGGCGCTGCGCGAGCATTTTCGCTACAGCGATGTGATGTTCCGCTTTCAGCGCCTGCTGTCGATGCAGTCTCAGGCCTGTTTATCACTGTCGCGGTGCATCCTGCTGCGCGAGCCCTATCAGCATGATGGGCGTTTCGAGCGTGCGTTTACCCATCTTGATGCGGCGCTTGACCGCGTGCGCGCCAGCGGGACCTCTGCCGATCAGATGAAAGCGCTGGGGTTTTTGCTCGATAACCTGCGCGCCATTGATGCCCAGCTCGCCACCATTGAATCGGAACAGGCGCAGGCCCTGCCCAACAACGATCCGGAAAATCAATTGGCCGACGACGGATTGAACGGCGTCAGTGATATCAGGCTGCGCCTGGGCCGCAACCTGTCGCCAGAGTCCGCGCTGTTTCGCCATGCGGTGCGCATGTCGATCGTCCTGTGCGTCGGCTACGCCTTTATTCAACTGACCGGATTGCAGCATGGTTACTGGATTTTGCTGACCAGCCTGTTTGTCTGCCAGCCAAACTATAACGCCACGCGGCATCGCCTGGCGCTGCGCGTCATCGGTACCCTGGTTGGCGTGGCGATCGGTCTGCCGGTGCTGTTCTTTGTACCGTCGATAGAAGGGCAGCTGATTTTAATTGTCATCACCGGCGTGCTGTTTTTCGCCTTTCGCAATGTGCAGTATGCGCACGCCACGATGTTCATAACGCTGCTGGTACTGCTGTGCTTCAACCTGCTTGGTGAAGGGTTTGAAGTGGCAGTTCCGCGCATTATCGACACGCTGATCGGCTGCGCGATTGCCTGGGCGGCGGTCAGTTTTATCTGGCCTGACTGGCGGTTTCGCAATTTACACCGCGTGCTGGAACGGGCGATTGATGCGAACTGCCGCTATCTTGACGCGATACTGGAGCAGTACCATCAGGGTCGCGATAACCGCCTGGCGTACCGCATTGCGCGTCGGGATGCGCACAACCGGGACGCAGAGCTGGCGTCAGTGGTGTCAAACATGTCAACGGAACCCGGTGCGAGCGCTGAACTGCGCGATGCGGCGTTCCGTCTGCTTTGCCTGAACCATACCCTCACCAGCTATATTTCTGCCCTGGGTGCGCACCGCGAACAATTAACGCATCCGGAAATCCTCGCGCTCCTTGATGATGCCGTTTGTTATGTCGACGATGCGCTGCACCACTCGCCGGCGGACGAAATGCGCGTGCAGGTAAGTCTGGAAAACCTTACCGAACGCATCAGGCAGGTTGAGCCGCGCACCGACAGTAAAGAGCCGCTGGTACTCCAGCAGATTGGCCTGGTGGTGGCGCTCTTACCCGAAATTTGCCGCTTACAGCGTCAGGTCCCGCGCTGATTTTCCCGCGCCTGTTTTTCAAATTCGTTGTACCACTCCCGTAGCTCCTGGCGTATCTCCGCCGGGAGCGCGGCTTCGTGCATTCCCTCAATGGCACCTTCAAGTGCGAGAAGAACTTTTACGCCAAGATGCGTGTTGGCCCCCCGCAGACGAACCCAGCAGGCTTTCGCCCCGAGAGTTCTCAAGGTCGTAAAGTCATTGATCCCGGCCTCCAGCAAGAGAAGTTCAAGCTGAAAGGATAGATTTGGCAAATCCTTAAGTCTGGAACTACGCAGGCGCTGCATTTTTTCCGAACGTGCGGCTGACAGCGACCAGGACGATAATGTCACCAGCGTATCTTTGTCATGCCAAAGATTTTCGTCGACGCGGTAGTAATTTAGCAGCACAGGTCGCCCCCGCTTAATCAGCGTCAGCATTGGCGCGGGATGGCGCAGACAGTAGGTTGCGCTCTGTTCACAGGCACGGAGATAGAGATCCCCTTCGGCGACCATGGCGAAGACCGTGTCATCTACCGACAGGCTGTAACCACCGAAAAGCGCACGGTAGTTAATTTTCCCGAGTTCTGAGAGATATTCGCAAGACTTATAGATCCGTTGGTACGAAATGGTTTTCATGATTAATCCTTTAAAATCATGGCGTAAGAATGTCTTATTCGGTTAACGGATCCGCTAGTGAGGAACATAAGGAACTTGTGAGGCGGCGGCAAGATGAATTTTGCAAACGTAGCCGCTATAAGCAAAATTTGCGATGCGCTTTCAGAAATTGAGGTTGATCTTTATACGACCAGGGGTTACTGTATGGATATACAGTAACTATCAGGGCTGGAATGATTATGTACACTTCAGGCTATGCAAATCGCTCATCATCACGCACTGCTTTAGCAGGCAACCGTGCACACACAGCAACGGCTGGCGTCACCACTACCGGCGTGATCAGTGAAGTCGTCTATCGCGAAGATCAGCCCATGATGACGCAGTTGCTTTTATTGCCGCTCTTGCAGCAGCTTGGTCAGCAGGAGCGCTGGCAGCTGTGGTTAACCCCGCAGCAAAGATTAAGTCGTGAGTGGGTTCAGGCTTCCGGCCTGCCACTGACCAAACTGATGCAGATCAGTCAACTCTCGCCCTGCGATACGCTGGAATCCATGATCAGGGCGTTACGGACGGGAAATTACAGCGTGGTGATTGGCTGGCATGCCGAAGAATTGACCAATGAAGAGCACCAGCGTCTCGTTCGGGCTGCCGAAGAAGGGAATGCAATGGGGTTCATTATGCGACCGGTTCGTCTGGATCCTCACGCCACAAGACAGTTATCTGGTCTAAAAATTCACTCCAATTTGTATCATTAAGTGAATTTAAGATAATTCCTGGGATTTATTTTGCGAAAACGCTAGCTCGCTGGTTATTCGAGTAAATCCAGCGTGGAAGCCTGTCTGGTGCGGTTTGCGCCTTTGGTCGCTGGCGACATTCTGGTCATAAATGTTAAATATTGTGTACACAAATCTTTTTTTTTCATATGCCTGACGGAGTTCACACTTGTAAGTTTCCAACTACGTTGTAGACTTTACATCGCCAGGGGTGCTCGGCATAAGCCGAAGATATCGGTAGAGTTAATATTGAGCAATGCCCCCGGTGAAGGATTTAACCGTGTTTTCTCTGGCGAGAAATTCATGGCGAATTTTGGATGATAACGAGGCGCAAAAAATGAAAAAGACAGCTATCGCGATTGCAGTGGCACTGGCTGGCTTCGCTACCGTAGCGCAGGCCGCTCCGAAAGATAATACCTGGTATACTGGTGCGAAACTGGGCTGGTCCCAGTACCACGATACTGGTTTCATTCCGAACAACGGCCCAACCCACGAAAATCAGCTGGGTGCAGGCGCGTTCGGTGGCTATCAGGTTAACCCGTATGTTGGTTTTGAAATGGGTTATGACTGGCTGGGTCGCGAAGAATACAAAGGCAGCAATGTCAATGGCGCGTTCAAAGCTCAAGGCGTTCAGCTGACCGCTAAGCTGAGCTACCCGGTTGCTGACGATCTGGATATCTACACTCGTCTGGGTGGTATGGTATGGCGTGCAGATGCGAAAGCAAACGTCCCAGGTGTTGCTGGTGCTAACTTCAAAGACCACGATACTGGCGTTTCTCCAGTCTTCGCTGGTGGTGTTGAGTGGGCTGTTACCCGTGACATCGCTACCCGTCTGGAATACCAGTGGGTTAACAACATCGGTGACGCTGAAACTGTGGGCACCCGCCAGGACAACGGTCTGCTGAGCGTAGGTGTTTCCTACCGTTTCGGTCAGCAGGAAGAGATGGCTCCAGTAGTTGCTCCGGCACCGGCTCCGGCTCCGGAAGTGTCTACCAAGCATTTCACCCTGAAGTCTGACGTTCTGTTCACCTTCAACAAATCCACCCTGAAACCGGAAGGTCAGCAGGCACTGGATCAGCTGTACTCCCAGCTGAGCAACCTGGATCCGAAAGACGGTTCCGTTGTTGTTCTGGGCTTCACCGACCGTATCGGTTCTGACGCTTACAACCAGGGTCTGTCCGAGAAACGTGCTCAGTCTGTTGTTGACTACCTGGTCTCTAAAGGTATCCCGTCCAACAAGATCTCCGCACGTGGTATGGGCGAATCTAACCCGGTTACCGGTAGCACCTGTGACAACGTGAAAGCGCGCCCTGCGCTGATCGATTGCCTGGCGCCGGACCGTCGCGTAGAAATTGAAGTGAAAGGCAGCAAAGACGTTGTAACTCAGCCGCAGGCTTAAGTTTACGTCTTATAAAAAAACCCCGCCTCTGCGGGGTTTTTTATTGTCTGTGATAAATCGAATCAGAGAGACGGGGCCGGTTACTCTTTCCCGAGCAGCGCCTGAAGATCCTGCTTCAACGTCGACATCTGACTGGCATATTTTTCTTTATGCTCCGCGTCTTCAATCAGTTGCACAATGGTTTCTGAAAGCGTTTTACCCCGACGCTGCGCAAGGCCAGCCAGCCGCTGCCAGACCATGAACTCAAGATCGATGGATTTTTTACGCGTATGCTGATGCTCAGCATTAAAGTGCCGTTTACGCCGTGCGCGGATCGTCTGTTTCATGCGGTTCATCAGCGCGGCATTCATATGCTGCGCGATCCATTCATTCACGCGAACCGGCTCGTTTTCCAGCGTCAACAGCAAATCGACAGCGTCAATGGCCGCACTGGTTTCTATATAGCGCGTGATCAATTCACCTTCACGGTGCTTTTTCACCAGGTACTTCCATTTCCAGCCGCTTTCAAGATTTTCCAGTTGTTGGTATTTCATCGCGATCTCAGTGTTACCGTGTAACTCAGTTCAGAATATCAGTTTTTTAGCAATCTGCTGAAAAGAAATCACATCTTGTGAAGGCAGAAACGACTTTGCATGCCTTAAAACGTCTATTCAGGGTGTGCGAAATTGCTGCTTACGGTATAATTCCGCCCTTTACATCTGACGATAAAACCGCGACTTTGACCATTACTAAATTAGCCTGGCACGACCTTGTCCCTGATACCGACAGCTATCAGGACGTGTTTAATCAGTCCGATGTTGCGCCTGAGAATGCGTTAACCCTCGGTGACACGCAGCCTCGTTTGCAGTACGCGCTGGAGCAGTTGCTTCATCCGTTAGCATCGTCACGCTTTTTATTGGCCAAAGCGCCAGAAGAGACGGAATATCTCGGCCTTATCGCTGACACCGCCGGGCAACTGCTGCCGGAAGAGCCGCCGCTGGTCGGGGGTCAGTATCTGATCGAAGGACACACCGTCACCTTTAATCCTGTGGCCGGGCATGATGCCAATTTCACCACCAAAAGCCACGTTGTGGTGGCTGACTGGGTGGAAGCTGAACAGCTGTTTGGCTGCCTGCGTCAGTTTAATCAGTCAATAACGCTGCAACCCGGTATGGTGCACCAGGCCAACGGCGGGGTGCTGGTCATTTCATTACGTACCTTGCTGGCGCAGCCTTTATTGTGGATGCGTCTAAAAACCATGGTTACGCGTCAGCGCTTTGACTGGGTCTCCTTTGACGAATCCCGTCCCCTGCCCCTCAGCATTCCCTCAATGCCGTTGCAGCTCAAAGTTATCCTCGTGGGCGAGCGCGATTCGCTGGCTGAATTCCAGGAGATGGAGCCTGAGCTTGCCGGGCAATCCATTTACAGTGAGTACGAAGACAACCTGCAAATTGATGATGCTGACACGCTGGCGCAGTGGTGCGCATGGGTGCAGCATGTCGCCCTCACGACAGACCTGCCCGTCCCTGCGCCGGACGCCTGGCCGGTGCTGATCCGGGAAGCGGTGCGTTACACCGGCGATCAGGAAACGCTGCCGTTATGCCCGCTGTGGCTTGGCCGTCAGCTGCGTGAAGTGGCCGCGCTGGGTGCCGATGATCGTGTCGATGCCGATCAGCTACAAACCATGCTCAGCCAGCGCGAATGGCGCGAAGGTTATCTGCCGGAGCGCATCCAGGACGAAATCCTGCTTGAGCAGATCCTCATCGAAACCGACGGCGAGCGCGTGGGTCAAATTAACGCCCTGTCGGTGGTTGAATTTCCCGGTCATCCACGCGCGTTCGGCGAGCCTTCACGTATCAGCTGCGTGGTGCATATTGGTGACGGCGAATTTAACGACATTGAGCGCAAATCCGAGCTGGGCGGGAATATTCACGCCAAAGGCATGATGATCATGCAGGCCTTTTTGATGGCAGAGCTTCAGCTTGAACAGCAAATCCCCTTCTCCGCGTCGCTGACTTTTGAACAGTCCTACAGCGAAGTGGACGGTGATAGCGCCTCGATGGCCGAGCTTTGCGCGCTGATTAGCGCCCTCGCCGATGTCCCGGTTAATCAGAGCCTGGCGATCACCGGCTCTGTCGATCAGTTTGGTCGCGCCCAGCCCGTGGGCGGGCTGAACGAGAAAATTGAAGGCTTCTTCGCCATTTGCCAGCAGCGTGGCCTGACCGGCAAGCAGGGGGTCATCATTCCCGCACCTAACGTACGCCATCTTTGCCTTAAGCAGGAATTACTCGACGCGATCGCCGCAGAACAATTCTTCATTTGGGCCATTGATGATGTCACGGATGCGCTACCCTTACTGACAAACCTGGTCTGGGATGGCGAAGGACAAACCACACTGAGTCAGACGATTCAGGAACGTATCGCGCAGGCAACACAGCTCGATGCACGGCATCGTTTTCCCTGGCCGTTACGCTGGTTGAACTGGTTTGTACCGAACTGATCGGACTTGTTCAGCGTACACGTGTTAGCTATCCTGCGTGCTTCACTAAAATAAGGCTTACTGAGAACATGGTAGATAAACGCGAATCCTATACGAAAGAAGATCTTCTTGCCTCCGGTCGCGGTGAACTGTTTGGCGCGAAAGGCCCGCAGTTACCGGCCCCCCAAATGCTGATGATGGATCGTGTCATCAAAATGAGCGAAACGGGCGGTAATTTCGACAAAGGGTATGTTGAAGCAGAGCTGGATATCAATCCGGACCTGTGGTTCTTCGGTTGCCATTTTATTGGCGATCCGGTAATGCCTGGCTGTCTGGGCCTGGATGCCATGTGGCAGCTGGTAGGGTTCTATCTCGGCTGGCTCGGCGGTGAAGGCAAAGGCCGTGCGCTGGGCGTGGGTGAAGTGAAGCTGACGGGGCAGATCCTGCCAACCGCAAAAAAAGTCACCTACCGTATCCATTTTAAACGCGTGATCAACCGCCGTTTGATTATGGGTCTGGCGGATGGTGAAGTGCTGGTGGATGGTCGTCAGATCTACACCGCGACCGATTTGAAAGTGGGTCTGTTCCAGGACACTTCAGCCTTCTGATATCCTGAAAGGCGAAACCTCCGCCAGGCGGAGGTTTCTAACTAAAGAGACAGAATCAGGCGATTACCGTCCTGTCCTCCATGGCTTCTCGCCAGCCTCCCAGCCAGTACGACCTCTGATTCAGCGTCTGATATGGACACATTTCTTTTGAGCGTCCGGCGATGCCGGCCTGATAACCACGTTGATGTGCCCGTTCCAGGCGATCTCGTTTTTGTCTCTTCATGCCTCGTTTCCCTCATTTTTTGAGTCTGGTGGAAAAGAAAACAGTGATTACAAATCGCGCAATCACGTTTAAGCAATACCGCGAATAAACGCCATCGTCAATGCGCAAAATTCACGCCAGTGTCATAAATGTGAGCTACGCGTAACTTCATTTGTACAAAAACTGTGAACCGGCACAAGTATTAAGCTTTCCGTCTGTGCAAAAAAAAGCCACCGAGGGGGATAAACCAGGGTGGCTTTTTAGGATTAATTGCAGTTACGGCATGCGGTTCAACTCGCGTGCGATATCACTGGCCTCACGGCCCCAGGCTTCACCCAGGGTTTTCACCATCGCGTCGTAACCATCCTGCTGCTGTTTCATCTCAATATGGAACGGACGCTTGCTGAGTTGCCCCTGATGGTTCAGCAACCACTCACCGCTGACGATCACCCGGCCATCATAGCGCCCGTGAAAACCCGTGACGGTAACATTTAAGGTATCCTGATCGTTACCCAGCGGCGACGATGCCACCACCCATCCCGGCAGTTGCTGACCAAGATTCGCCACAAGCGTTGTGCGAAGCTGCTGGTCGAGCGGACTGGCCCACAGGTTTTTCGTCGCAATCGCATATTTCACGTCGCTGGTCTGATAGACCACGCCGTTCCCCGCCAGATAGTCCGGCACCGACACCTGCTCGACCCACAGCAGCCGGGTATTCGCCCCGTTTTGCGTCTGGGAAGCCGCCTGTGGCGGGGTCGGCAACTGGTAATAGTTGGTTTCATCCACGCTGCTGCTACAGGCCGCCAGCAAAAGTGCGGCGGCGATGACTACTCCATTTCTCATTCTTTTGCCCTCTTCGGTTCGGGATCTTTTTTATCCTTCGCTTCAAACACCAGCGCATTGCTCTTATTGTTGAGGGTTTTCAGCACCGGCTGCAATTCCCGCAGTACCTGATCCAGACGCTGCATATCGGCGACCATTTTGTTATAGGCCGCAGAACCTGGCTGGAAGCCCTGCATGCTGCGATTAAGCTCCCTGAGCGTTTTCTGCATATCCGCAGGCAGCTGCTGTGCCGACTGGCTGGCGGTGATGGTGTTCAGGTTATCCAGCGTCGTTTGCAGACGGCGCATGGTGCGCTGGGTTTCCGTCAGTGAATTGGTGGCCTGTTCAATCATCGGATTGAGTGGCAGATTATTGATTTTATCCAGCGTGTCCATCAGGCGCTGCTGGATTTGCGCCAGCCCACCACTGGTGGTCGGGATGATCTGGTAGCCACCAAATTCACGTATGCCGGTAACCGGTTTGGCTTTCGGGTCAAAGTCCATATCGATATACAGCGCACCCGTCACAAGGTTGCCGGTTTTCAGCGTCGCACGAAGTCCCTGGTCGATGAGGCTCTTCATGTGGGCCTGCACATCAGGGATTTCACCGCCTAACTGTCTGGAAAGACGCTCAGGTTCGATGCGGATCAAAATTGGTATCCGGTAATCATGATTCAGCCCCTGACGCAGCCCCGGTACGGTAACCGGCACTTTGCTCACTGTACCCAGACGAATCCCGCGGAACTCTACCGGTGCCCCCGCCTGCAAGCCGCGAATGGAGTCTTTGAAGAACATCAGGTAATCAATATGATCGGTGTACAACGAATCCTGAATGCTGCGCTGATCGTCGTAGAGCGGGAATTCACTTTTCGTGGCAATCGGCTCGCCAAGCTCAATGCCTTCAGGCACGTCGAAGCTTACCCCGCCGCCAAACAGCGTGGTCAGCGATCCCATTTCCACGCGCATTCCGGCGGCGGTCAGATCCACTGCAATACCGCTGTCTTTCCAGAAGCGCACGTTGCTGGTGACCAGGCGATCGTTTGGCGCGTTGATAAACAGCTGGTAGCTGATGGTGCGCTTTTGCGAATCAAAAGTGCTGGTCTCAACCGAGCCTACGCGATAGCCACGAAACAGCACCGGGTCACCGGGCGAGAGCTGGCCCGCTTTTTTACTGTCGAGGATCACGCGAATGCCTTTCGCATCCGGCGGTGCCAGCGGTGGGGAATCGAGCAGCTTATAGCTGTCAGGCTGCGCGCCCTTGCTGCCGGGTTGCAGCTCGATATAGGCCCCGGAGAGCAGCGTACCCAGACCGCTGATACCTTCGCGCCCGACCTGCGGTTTTACCACCCAAAATACCGAGTCGCCGTGCAGCAGTTTACTCATGTCCGCGTTCAGCCGCGCTTTAATTTCCACGCGGGTTAAATCGTCGGACAGCGTTGCGGTTTCTACGACGCCAACGTCAATGCTGCGACTTTTAATCGTGGTTTTACCCGCTTCAATGCCTTCCGCATTGGTGGTAATCAGCGTGACCTCGGGTCCCTGATGACTGTAGTGGTAAAAAAGGATCCATGCGCCAATCAGCGCAGTGACGATGGGAAAAATCCACACCGGCGACCAGTTTTTTACCTTCTGCACTTTCGCGTCCCCACTCTTCGTCTCCATGTTTTTACTGCTCCTCATGGCTTGATTCTGGCTCTCGATCCCAGGATAACCGGGGATCGAAGGTCATTGCCGCAAACATCGTCATGATGACGACCAGCGCGAACATCAGCGCGCCGATTGCGGGGTATATGTTCATCAGTCCGCCCATGCGAACCAGGGCAGATAAGACAGCGATAACAAAGACATCGATCATCGACCAGCGGCCGACAAACTCCACCACTTCGTAGATCAGATGCATTCGTTCGCTGTCGCGTTTTCCGTGACCTTTTGCGTCCCAGCATAACCATGCGAGAGCGATCATCTTCAGGGTTGGCACCATGATGCTGGCGATAAAAATCACCAGCGCGACCGGATACGATCCCTCCTGCCAGATGAGGATCACGCCAGCAATGATGGTTGATGGCATTTTATCGCCGAGCAAATCGGTGATCATAATCGGCAAAATATTGGCGGGCAGGTAAAGCAAAATGGAGGTTATCAGCAGCGCCAGCGTGAGCTGAAGGCTGTTTTTACGCCGTACATGGCCCCGGGTGTGGCAGCGCGGACAGTGCGTTTCGTCTGCCGGTAAAATTGCCGTGCAGCACGAGCAGGAGCGCAATCCCTGGCGAATACCCGCGATGCCAGGCTGTAGCGGCGCAGCCAGAGTCGGCATGGGCGCAATATCATCCCACAGCCAGCGACGATCCACGCACTGGAAGGCGCGCAGCTGCAACAGGCAAAACAGACACCAGGGCAAAAAACTGCTGCCGATGCCGATATCGCCATAGGCCATCAGTTTGACGAAGCTGACCAGCACGCCTGCCAGAAATATCTCTGACATGCCCCAGGATTTGAGATGAAACAGAATGCGCGCCAGCAGCAATTTGACCTGCTCCGGCAGCGGCACGCGATTGACCAGCAGCATAATGGTGATCAGGCAAAACGCCGGCACCAGCTGGACGAATAGCAAAAAGAAGGTGCCGAGACTGGCGTAATCTTCCGAAAACATGACGCGCGGGATTTCCATCAGCGTCACCTCACTGGTGACCCCCGCGACGTTCATATTGACGAAAGGAAAGAGGTTCGACAGCAGCAGCATGAAAAGCGCCACTATCGAATAGGCAGTGGGACGTTGCCGTGGCTCGTCCCACTGGGTTGTCAGCGTATGCCCACAGCGAGGGCAGGCCGCTTTATGGCCATGCTCAAGCGTGGGAAGTGCCACCAGCATGTCACACTGAGAACACAAAATGTGCCGGGCGGCGTGGTGGTGATCACACATACTGTGTTCCCTGAATTATGCGCCGTTTTTAAGAGCCTCAAGATATTCCCAGCGCTCAAAGGCTTCTTCCAGGGCCTGCTCGGCCTGGGCCATGTCGGCCAGCACTTTTTGCGTATGGTCATGAGGTTGACTGAAGAATGCTCCATCCGCGACCTGTGCCTGCAAGGCACCCAGCTCCGCTTCAAGCGTTTCAAGACGCTGAGGCAGTTGCTCAAGTTCGCGCTGCAGGTTATAGCTTAGTTTGTTAGTGCCGCGTTTAACAGTTTCTGCTTTCGGTGCAGTCACTTCCGCACTTTTTTTCGCGATTGTTTGTTTATGCGCCAATGACGCTGCCTGTTGGCCACGCGCATCGAGATAACCGCCGACATAACGACCAATCTGACCGTTACCTTCAAAAATCCAGCATTCGGTGACGGTGTTGTCCACAAACTGGCGATCGTGGCTCACCAGCAGCACGGTGCCCTGATAGCCGTCGATTAACTCTTCGAGCAGTTCCAGCGTTTCAACATCAAGGTCGTTGGTTGGTTCATCGAGGATCAGTAAGTTGCTCGGTTTCAGGAACAGACGCGCCAGCAGCAGACGGTTACGTTCACCACCGGAGAGCGCACGCACTGGGGTCATCGCGCGTTTCGGGTGGAACAGGAAGTCCTGGAGATAGCCGAGCACATGGCGCGGCTTGCCGTTGACCATCACTTCCTGTTTGCCTTCGGCGAGGTTATCCATCACCGTGCGGTCCGGATCTAACTCCGCCCGGTGCTGATCGAAGTACGCCACCTCTAATTTGGTGCC
Organism: uncultured Enterobacter sp.; assembly: GCA_963521185.1. Taxonomy (GTDB): domain Bacteria; phylum Pseudomonadota; class Gammaproteobacteria; order Enterobacterales; family Enterobacteriaceae; genus Enterobacter_D. The sequence continues at coordinate 415,360 of CAUQTV010000002.1, forward strand.
GCAGTGAATGCGGCCGCTGTCCGCCTGAAGCTGACCGAGCATCAGTTTTAACAGCGTCGTTTTACCGCAGCCGTTCGGGCCGATGAGCGCAATCTTGTCGCCGCGCTGCACCTGCGCCGAGAAGTCGTTTACCAGCACTTTGCCGTCAACGCCGTAGTGCACGTTTTCCATTTCAAAGACGATTTTGCCGGAGCGTGACGCCTCTTCAACCTGCATCTTCGCGCTGCCCATCACTTCACGACGCTCGCCACGTTCACGACGCATCGCTTTTAAGGCCCGCACACGGCCTTCGTTACGCGTGCGGCGCGCTTTGATGCCCTGACGGATCCACACCTCTTCCTGCGCCAGCTTGCGATCGAACTCGGCGTTTTGCAGCTCTTCCACGCGCAGCGCTTCTTCTTTTTCCAGCAGATATTGATCGTAGCTGCCCGGATAGGTCACCAGCTTGCCGCGATCGAGATCGACAATGCGCGTCGCCATATTGCGGATAAACGAACGGTCATGGGAAATGAAAATAATGGTGCCGTTGAAGGTCTTGAGGAACCCTTCCAGCCAGTCGATGGTTTCGATGTCCAGGTGGTTCGTCGGTTCATCCAGCAGCAGCACGCGCGGGTTGCTGACCAGCGCACGGCCCAGCGCGGCTTTACGCAGCCAGCCCCCGGAAAGCGCCGCCAGCGCCATGTCGGCTTCCAGTCCGATCTGCTCCAGCACTTCGTTGATGCGGCTTTCAATCTGCCATAAACCGTGGTGGTCCAGCAGATCCTGCAAGCGTGCCATCTCGTTGAGATTTTTCTCGCTCGGATCGGTCATCACCAGATGCGAAATCTCATGGTATCCCTTGAGATATTCCGCCTGCTCGGAAATGCCTTCGGCAACGAAATCGTACACGCTGCCAGCGACATTACGCGGGGGATCCTGCTGCAAGCGCGACACCACCAGATCCTGCTCGTAAACGATACGACCGTCGTCCAGCCCCAGCTCACGGTTAAGGATTTTCATCAGCGTGGATTTGCCCGCACCGTTACGCCCAACCAGGCAGACGCGTTCGTTATCTTCAATGTGCAGTTCAGTGTTATCCAGAAGCGGCGCATCACTGAACGACAGCCAGGCACCGTGCATACTAATTAATGACATCTATTTCTTTTTCCTTTCAGGCTGCGGTAATCAGCCAGCAGTTGTGGATTTGACGGTTACGGGCGAAATCTTGCGACTGCGTTTTTTGCGTAATTTCTTGTGCTTGCAGCCCCAGTTCGGCCAGCCCTTCGTTATCCATGCGGAATCCGCGTTTGTTATTCGAAAACATAATCGTGCCGCCTTTGCGCAGCAGACGTTTCAGATCTTTCATCAGGCGCAGGTGATCGCGCTGAACATCAAACGCATCTTCCATACGTTTTGAGTTGGAGAACGTCGGCGGATCGATAAAGATCAGATCGAACTGTTCATCCGTATCGCGCAGCCAGCCCAGGCAGTCTGCCTGAATCAGTCGGTGCGCGCGACCGCTGAGGTTGTTCAGACGCAGGTTGCGCTCCGCCCACTCCAGATAGGTGCGTGACATATCCACGGTGGTGGTTGACTTCGCCCCACCCAGACCCGCATGCACGCTGGCGCTGCCGGTGTAGGAGAAGAGGTTGAGGAAGTCTTTATCTTTGCTCATTTGACCCAGCATGCGGCGGGCAATGCGGTGGTCAAGGAACAGACCGGTATCGAGATAGTCGGTGAGGTTGACCCACAGGCGCGCGTTATACTCGCTCACCGCCATGAAATCGCCCTTCTCGTTCATTTTCTGATACTGGTTTTTCCCTTTCTGGCGTTCACGGGTTTTCAGCACCAGTTTGTTCGGGGCGATGCCCAGCACGGCAATGGTCGCGGAGATAATATCGAACAGTCGCTGACGGGCTTTCTGCGGATCGACGGTCTTCGGCGGGGCATACTCCTGCACCACAACCCAGTCGGCGTAGCGATCTACCGCCACGTTATACTCTGGCAAATCGGCGTCGTACAGGCGATAGCATTCGATGCCTTCCTGACGCGCCCATTTTTCCAGCTTCTTGACGTTCTTGCGCAGACGGTTGGCATAATCTTCCGCCATCGACGCGCCGTTCGCGCTTGCGTCGCCGGTGGTTGCGGCAATGGCGTAGTTTTTCTGCACGCAGTCGAGCGGGCCGTTTTTCGCTTTGAACTGGCGTTCAGCGCGCAGTTGCAGGCAGTTCAGCAGATCCGGTGAGGCGCTAAACAGGGAGAGATTCCAGCCGCCAAACTGGCTTTTAATATGGCGACCCAGCAGGCTGTGCAGGGCAATCAGCGCCGGTTCACTGTCAAGACGCTCCCCGTAAGGCGGGTTGCTGATGAGCGTACCGCACGGCCCGTCCGGCAGCGGATTGCTCAGTTGCGCGACGTCTTTCGTGTCAAAGGAAATCAGCTCGCCAATGCCCGCGCGACGGGCATTTTTCCGCGCAATCTCCACCACGCGAGCGTCGTTGTCGGAACCGTAAAAGCGTGAAGTGTAATCGGCGATGCCTTTGCGCGCGCGCACCTGGGCTTCAGCTTTGACTTCCTTCCAGACCGCCTCGTCATGCTGCGCCCAGCCACCAAAGCCCCAGTGCCCACGGTGCAGGCCCGGTGCGCGGTCGGTTGCCAGCATGGCGGCTTCAATCAGCAGCGTGCCGGAACCACACATCGGATCCAGCAGCGGCGTGCCCGGCTGCCAGCCAGAGCGCATCACAATGGCCGCGGCCAGCGTTTCTTTAATCGGTGCCATGCCCGCGGCGTCGCGGTAGCCGCGTAAGTGCAGGCCATCGCCGCTCAAATCCAGCGCAATGTGCGCGGTGTCTTTATTCAGCCAGACGTTGATACGCAGGTCCGGTTTTTCACGATCGACATTTGGACGCTCAAGGTTCTTACGCGTAAAGGCGTCAACAATGGCGTCCTTCACTTTCAGCGCGCCATACTGACTGTTGCGGATGGTGTCATTCAGGCCGCTAAAATGCACGGCAAAGGTTGCACCGGGATTGAAGATCTCCGTCCAGTCAATCGCCTGCACGCCAAGATAGAGATCAAGGTCGCTGTAAACCTTGCACTCGCTCATCGGCATCATGATGCGCGAAGCCAGACGACTCCACATCAGGCTCTGGTAGACGAGCCGGGTGTCACCCTCAAAATGGACACCACCCTGAACGACCTGGGTATTGTGCGCACCCAGGCTTTCCAGTTCAGTTTTTAACAGCTCTTCCAGCCCGCGGGCCGTACTGGCAAACAGAGAAATCATATCGTCACTTTTACACTAAGAAAATTGTTGCGCATTATAGCTAATCTCAACGCTATGTCATAAAGTTGAGGGCTTATTTTACTTGCAGGGGGAGCGGCGTGGCGACCTTATCGCGGCTTTTTGTACACCCGGTTAAATCTATGCGCGGCATTGGCCTGACGCATGCCCTGGCCGACATCAGCGGCCTGGCCTTCGATCGTATCTTTATGATCACTGAACCTGACGGCACCTTTATTACCGCCCGTCAGTATCCATCCATGGTGCAATTCATCCCCTCACCGATGCAGGATGGCCTGCACCTGACGGCTCCCGATGGCACCCACGCGCTGATTCGCTTTGCGGATTTCGCCCCCACGGGTGAACCCACCGAAGTCTGGGGCAACCATTTTACTGCGTTAATCGCCCCTGGCGAGATAAACCGGTGGTTAAGCGGCTTTTTCTCACGCGAGGTGCAGTTGCGCTGGGTTGGCCCTGCCCCCACGCGCCGGGTGAAGCGTTTTGAAAGCGTGCCGCTGTCGTTTGCGGATGGTTTTCCTTATCTGCTGACCAACGACGCGTCGCTGCGGGATTTACAGCGCCGCTGCCCGGCCAGCGTGCAGATGGAGCAGTTTCGCCCAAACCTGGTCATCACCGGCGCACAGGCATGGGAAGAAGACACCTGGAAAGTAGTGCGCATCGGTGACGTGGTGTTTGACGTGGTCAAACCGTGCAGCCGTTGCGTGTTTACCACCGTCAGCCCGGAGCGCGGGCAAAAACACCCGTCCGGCGAGCCGTTGACGACGCTGCAAGGTTTTCGTACCGCGCAGGATAACGGCGACGTTGATTTTGGTCAGAACCTGATTGCCCGCAACAGCGGCGTGATCCGCGTGGGTGATGAACTCAGCGTGCTGGCAAGCGCCCCGGCGAAATCCTACGGCGCGGGCCAGGTGGTGGAAACGCTGGCGGTTGAATCACAGACCGCCTCCGGCGTCAGCATTGACTGGCAGGGGCAAACGTTCGCTGGCAATAATCAGCAGGTGTTGCTTGAACAGCTGGAAAATCAGGGGATCCGCGTGCCGTACTCCTGTCGCGCCGGGATTTGCGGCTGCTGTCGGATACGCTTAGTGGAGGGTGAAGTCAGCGCGCTGAAAAAATCCGCCATTAACGACGACGGCACTATTCTGTGCTGTAGCTGTATACCCAAAACGCCGCTAAAGCTGGAGGCTTAAACGGCCTGTTCCAGATTGAAACTGACCGAACGTGGCTGCGGCTTCAGTCGGTCGTTCATCACTTTTATGGCATCGCCGAGCTGCATGGTGCGACCGGCGATCATGACGCCAGGCTGTGCCAGCAGGCACAGCGCCGCGTTGTCGCCCGGCTCAACCACCAGTAAACTCACCTGCTGTTCGGTATCGCTTAACCACACACAGGCGGCTTCACCGGTGCAGGGCTGCCAGTGTTCAGGGTGCGCAACGAAATGCCAGCTTTTCGGCATTTGTGGCTTGAGAAAACGGATGGCGACCAGCGCGTTAAGCACCAGTTCGGCCTGCTGTTCACGGGTTAATTCGAATTCGCGGCACTTCTCTTCAAAGGAAAAATAGAGGGCCGCGTCGTCTACGCAGAAGCCTGACGGCGCGAAGGCATCCGGGGTGAGCATGCGGCGGGCGTAACGGGAGCGAAATAACATGCCATTGGCCAGATCGAGCATCATACGATCGTGCTCTTCGTCGTAATACCAACGCCAGTTATCGTCAGGTTTTATTCGCATTTTCCTCTCCCACACCTCAAGCATCCTGCTGCTTCATTTTCCGGATTACCGCTTCGTTTATTACTCAAATAATAAAAGACTATTACCCGTCATACTTCAAGTTGCATGGGTGTTGACTGCACTCACTTACCCCAGTCACTTACTTGTGTAAGCTCCTGGGGATTCGCTCCCTTGCCGCCTACATGCAACTCGAATTATTTTGGGTATATAATGTTTAAATAAGCAACAACGACGGAATATAAAACAACCAGGGCAGGAAATAAAGCCCTGGTTGTGATTTTGGCGAGAAAGTTTAGATATGCGAGATGATTTCTTTAATCAGCGGTGGGCCTTTAAAAATAAAACCAGAATAAATTTGCACCAGTGAGGCACCGGCGGCCATCTTCTCACGGGCCGCAATCACCGAGTCGATGCCACCCACGCCAATGATGGGCAAGCGACCCTTTAGTTCAGCAGAGAGTCGGCGAATAATTTCTGTACTTTTTAATTGCAAAGGACGACCGCTTAAACCACCGCTCTCATCGCAATGTTTCATTCCCTGCACCAGCGATCTTTCCAGCGTCGTATTGGTCGCAATCACACCATCAATATTATGGCGGACTAAACTGTCAGCCACCTGGATCAATTCTTCTTCGCTAAGATCCGGCGCGATCTTCACCGCCACTGGAACATATTTGTGGTGAATATTTTGCAGTTCCTGCTGTTTATTTTTGATGCCCAGCAGCAGATCATCGAGCGCCTCACCATATTGCAGAGAGCGCAGACCTGGGGTGTTAGGTGAAGAGATGTTTATGGCGATATAACCGGCGTAAGCATAGATTTTTTCCATACAAATCAGATAGTCATCTTTGCCCTGCTCAACCGGCGTGTCTTTATTTTTGCCGATATTAATGCCCAGCACGCCGTCGAAATGCGCTTTTTTTACGTTCTCCACCAGGTTATCAACGCCCAGATTGTTAAAGCCCATCCGGTTGATCAACCCTTCGGCATCCACCAGGCGGAAGATCCTCGGTTTGTCGTTACCCGGCTGCGGGCGCGGCGTGACGGTACCGATCTCAATGGCACCGAATCCCATCGCCCCCAGGGCGTCGATGCATTCGCCATTTTTATCAAGACCCGCCGCCAGGCCAAGCGGATTCTTAAAGGTTAGCCCCATGCAGGAGACAGGCTTTGCCGGCACGTTCTGGCGCACCAGTGCTTCAAAGGGCGTGCCCGAAATGCGGCGTAATTGTTGAAATGTCACTTCATGAGCGCGCTCTGGATCGAGCTGAAAAAGGGCCTTACGAACGAAGGGATAGTACATGAACTCTCCTGGATTCCCGGTGTGCAAACCGGGGGCGTATTATGTTCGATCGTGAGCCGAAAGGGAATTGACCTGAGGCAAAAAAACGGTTTAAAACGCAAACGTTTGGCTGGCGCGCATCCGGCAACGGCAGGATGCCGACAGCGCGATTGTCGTAAAACCGGTCATTAGCACCGTTTTATCCCCTCTCCCAGCGGAAGAGGGGTAAAAGATGCCCGCCTGTCAGGCCTGATATCAGGCCAGCGCTTTGCTCACTTTCTCGAACAGATCGCCGGAGAGATTTTCCAGTCCTTTCAGTTTTTCCAGTGCCGCACGCATCAACGCCTGACGGCTTTCGTCATAGCGCTTCAGGCGGATCAGCGGCTCAATCAGGCGAGACGCCACCTGCGGATTGCGGCTGTTCAGTTCGGTGAGCATTTCCACCAGGAACTGATAGCCGCTGCCGTCTGCGGCGTGGAATGCGGCAGGGTTACTGCCCGCAAATGCGCCAATCAGCGAGCGGATGCGGTTCGGGTTGCTCAGCGTAAATGAACGGTGGTTTAACAGGCCGCGCACGGTGTCGAGCACAGTGCTCGCCGGGCTGGTGGCCTGCAAAATAAACCACTTGTCCATCACCAGACCATCCTGATGCCACTTGTCGTCATACTCCTGCATCAGTGCGTCACGGCATGGCAACTGGGCCGCAACCGCCGCGGCCAGTGCCGCCAGCGCATCGGTCATGTTATCCGCCGAGTGGTACTGCGTACTGACTAAGGTGTTCGCCAGTTGGGCGTCGCCAAAGGCCAGATAGCGCAGGCAGGTGTTGCGCAGCGTGCGCTTGCCAATATCGGCATGCTCGACGCGATACGCATCCAGCTTGTTGGCGTTGTAGACCGCCAGACACTCGTCTGCCAGTTCGGTCGCCAGCGTGCGGGTCAGTGCGTCACGCACTGCCGCGATGGCAATCGGATCGATGATGTCGAACAGCTCAGCGATTTCATTGGCGGACGGCAGCGTCAGGATCTCCGCCGCCAGCGCAGGATCGATCTGCTCATCTAAGAGGATCGCCCGGAACGCGTCGGCCACATGCAGCGGCAGCGAGAGCGGCTGTCCCTGCTGATGACGTGCGACGTTAAGCTTGATGTAGGTGGCGAGCAGGCTTTGCGCCGCATCCCAGCGGGAAAAATCGTTGCGCGCATGGCGCATCAGGAACGTTAGCTGCTGGTCGCTCCATTTATATTCCAGCTTCACCGGTGCGGAAAACTCGCGCAGCAGCGACGGCACCGGCTGGAAGTAGACGTTATCGAAGACAAACGTCTGTTCGGCCTGGGTGACGTTAAGCACGTGGTGCACCGGATGCCCCTCTTTTTGCAGCGGGATCACCCTGCCGTCGTTATCGTAAAGTTCGATATCAAACGGAATGTGCAGCGGCAGCTTTTCCGCCTGTTCAGCGGTTGGCGGCGTGCGCTGGCTGATGGTCAGCGTGTACTGTTCGGTTTCCGGGTTGTAGTCATCACGCACAGAAACAATCGGCGTGCCGGACTGGCTGTACCAGCGGCGGAAGTGGGACAAATCAACGTTGGACGCGTCCTCCATCGCCTGCACAAAATCGTCGCAGGTCGCGGCGCTGCCGTCGTGGCGCTCAAAATAGAGCTGCATCCCTTTCTGGAAGTTCTCTTCACCGAGCAGCGTATGCAGCATGCGGATCACTTCTGAACCCTTCTCATACACCGTCAGCGTATAGAAGTTGTTCATTTCAATCACTTTATCCGGGCGAATCGGGTGCGCCATCGGGCTGGCATCTTCCGCAAACTGCATACCACGCATGGTGCGCACATTACTGATGCGGTTGACCGCGCGGGAGCCTAAATCGGAGCTGAACTCCTGATCGCGGAACACCGTCAGCCCCTCTTTGAGGCTCAACTGGAACCAGTCGCGGCAGGTGACACGGTTGCCGGTCCAGTTGTGGAAATACTCGTGACCGATCACGCGCTCAATGTCGAGATAGTCTTTGTCGGTGGCGGTATCAGTGCGGGCTAACACATATTTGGAGTTAAAGACGTTGAGGCCTTTGTTTTCCATCGCGCCCATGTTGAAGAAATCAACGGCGACAATCATATAGATGTCGAGATCGTACTCCAGCCCGAAGCGCTCTTCGTCCCACTTCATGGAATTTTTGAGCGAGGTCATGGCCCACGGCGCGCGGTCAAGATTGCCACGGTCAACGTAGAGTTCCAGCGCCACTTCGCGGCCAGAACGGGTACTAAAGGTGTCACTCAGCACGTCAAAATCACCGGCTACCAGCGCAAACAGATAGCAGGGTTTTGGGAACGGATCCTGCCACTGCATCCAGTGACGACCGTTTTCCAGTTCGCCCTGGGCTACGCGGTTGCCGTTAGAGAGCAGGAACGGATAGAGGGTTTTATCGGCAATGATTTTAGTGGTAAAACGCGCCAGCACATCGGGGCGGTCGAGATACCAGGTAATGTGGCGGAACCCTTCGGCTTCGCACTGGGTGCAAAGCGCCACGCCGGAGAGATAAAGCCCTTCCAGCGCGGTGTTGGCCGCCGGACTGATCTCGTTAACAATTCGCAGAGTGAAGCGCTCAGGCAGCGCAGAGATCACCAGGTTGTTGTCTTCAATTTTATAATCGGACCAGGGTTTATCATCTATATGTAATGAAACCAGGGTCAAATCTTCACCATCAAGACGCAAAGGCGCATCGGATGCACCCTGACGGGACACGGTGCTGACGGCAGTGACCACCGTTTTTGTGGCGTCCAGGTCAAAGGTCAAGTCAATATCGCTAATCAGGTAATCCGGCGCACGGTAGTCGTGGCGGTATTTGGCTTGTGGCTGTTGTGTCATAAAAAACCTTTAGCATCTTTAGTTTGGTATCGACTCCAGTCTATTCCTGTTGTCTAAAACGCGCCACGCAGAATCTTCATCTTTTCAGGCAGAAAAGCCCTGTTTGCTACATTTTGATAACAGCGGCACGAATTGCCCTCGACCCCAAAAGCAGCTTGTGGTGTGATCGGGGTTCAATAAATCGCTAAACAAGGTATACTCCTGCGATTCTCCCCTGTTGTTTAATGTACTAAACGCTCCTGTGAGAGGATGCTACTGCGCGCCATGACACAACTTGCTTCCCCCATTCTGCATACGCTGCTTGATACGGATGCTTACAAGCTGCATATGCAACAGGCTGTCTTTCATCATTATTATGATGTGCATGTTGCGGCTGAATTCCGTTGCCGTGGTGACGATCTGCTCGGTATTTATGCGGATGCCATCCGCGAGCAGGTAGACGCTATGCAGCATCTGCGACTGCAGGATGATGAATTCCACTGGCTCTCCGGCCTTCCCTTCTTTAACCGTGACTATCTCAACTGGCTGCGCGAATTCCGCTATGATCCGCGTCAGGTCGAGATCGCTAACGACGGCGGCAAGCTGAACATTCGCTTAAGCGGCCCGTGGCGTGAAGTCATTATGTGGGAAGTGCCTCTGCTTGCCGTCATCAGCGAACTGGTTCATCGCTACCGCTCCCCTGAAGCCGGTGTGGCGCAGGCGCTGGCAACGCTTGAAGAGAAGCTTGTGGCGTTTTCCTCGCTGACGCAGGATCTCGATATGTCCCGCTTCCGCCTGATGGATTTCGGCACTCGTCGCCGTTTTTCCCGCGACGTGCAGCAGGCCATCGTTGAGCGCCTCCAGCAGGAGTCCTGGTTTGTGGGCACCAGCAATTACGATCTGGCGCGACGTCTTTCGCTAACGCCGATGGGCACCCAGGCGCACGAGTGGTTCCAGGCCCATCAGCAAATCAGTCCGGATCTGGCCACCAGCCAGCGCGCGGCACTGGCGGCATGGCTTGAGGAATATCCTAATCAATTAGGCATTGCCCTGACCGACTGCATCACCATGGACGCCTTCCTGCGCGACTTCGGCCCCGAGTTCGCCGAGCGCTATCAGGGTTTGCGCCACGATTCGGGCGACCCGTTTGAGTGGGGCGAGAAAGCCATCGCTCATTACGAAAAGCTGGGGATCGATCCGCAAAGCAAGGTGCTGGTGTTCTCGGATAACCTGGATTTGAACAAAGCGGTGGAGCTGTATAAACACTTCTCATCACGCGTCAATTTGAGCTTTGGTATCGGCACCCGCCTGACCTGCGATATTCCCCAGGTTAAGCCGCTCAATATCGTGATCAAGCTGGTGGAGTGCAACGGCAAGCCGGTGGCGAAACTCTCGGACAGCCCGGGAAAAACCATCTGCCACGACAAAGCCTTTGTGCGCGCACTGCGTGAAGCCTTCGATTTACCGCAGGTGAAAAAAGCGAGTTGATACCTACAGGGAGCCATTTCGGCTCCCTTCTTCTTATTTATTTCTTAATTCTTCATCATTAGCCGCGAATTTTCCTTGTCTGATGGCGCGTGCCAGGTAACATAGGTATCCCCCCATTGGGCGGACAAGTGATTATTTTTTCCAGACAATTAACAGAGAGAATATTATGAGCGTTGTGCCTGTAGCCGACGTACTCCAGGGCCGTGTAGCCGTTGACAGCGAAGTCACCGTGCGCGGATGGGTACGTACCCGCCGAGATTCAAAAGCTGGCATCTCCTTCCTGGCCGTCTATGACGGTTCCTGCTTTGATCCTGTACAGGCCGTTATTAATAATTCTCTGCCCAATTACAATGACGAAGTGCTGCGTTTAACCACCGGCTGCTCGGTCATTGTCACCGGCACGGTTGTCGCGTCACCGGGCCAGGGCCAACGTTTTGAAATCCAGGCCACCCACGTAGAAGTGGCGGGCTGGGTTGACGATCCGGATACCTACCCGATGGCGGCCAAACGCCACAGCATCGAATACCTGCGTGAAGTGGCGCACCTGCGTCCGCGCACCAACATGATTGGTGCGGTTGCCCGCGTGCGCCATACGCTGGCACAAGCGCTGCACCGCTTCTTTCACGAGCAGGGTTTCTTCTGGGTTTCCACGCCGCTGATTACCGCATCCGACACCGAAGGCGCAGGCGAAATGTTCCGCGTTTCAACGCTGGATCTGGAAAACCTGCCGCGTAACGATCAGGGCAAAGTCGATTTCGATAAAGACTTTTTCGGTAAAGAAGCTTTCCTGACCGTCTCCGGCCAGTTGAACGGCGAAACTTACGCCTGTGCGCTGTCCAAAATTTACACCTTCGGCCCGACCTTCCGTGCTGAAAACTCCAACACCAGCCGTCACCTGGCGGAATTCTGGATGCTGGAGCCTGAAGTCGCGTTTGCCGATCTTGAGGATAACGCTCGCCTCGCTGAAGCGATGCTGAAGTACGCCTTCCAGGCGGTGCTGAACGAACGTATGGATGACCTGCAATTCTTCGCCGAGCGCGTAGACAAAGACGCCATCGATCGCCTGCAACGCTTCATCTCTGCGGATTTCGCCCAGGTGGATTACACCGACGCGGTGAGCATTCTGGAGAACTGCGGCGAAACGTTTGAGAACCCGGTTTACTGGGGCGTGGATCTCTCTTCCGAACATGAGCGCTACCTGGCTGAGAAACATTTCAAAGCGCCGGTGGTGGTGAAAAACTATCCGAAAGAGATCAAAGCGTTCTATATGCGCCTGAACGATGACGGCAAAACCGTGGCGGCAATGGACGTTCTGGCCCCGGGCATCGGTGAAATCATTGGCGGTTCGCAGCGTGAAGAGCGTCTGGACGTATTAGACGCGCGTATGGCTGAAATGGGCCTGAACCCGGCGGACTACAGCTGGTATCGCGATCTGCGTCGTTATGGCACCGTGCCGCATGCCGGTTTTGGTCTTGGTTTTGAACGTCTGATTGCTTACGTGACCGGCGTGCAAAACGTCCGCGACGTGATCCCGTTCCCACGTACCCCTCGCAACGCCAGCTTCTAAATACGTATCAGGGCCAGTTTTACTGGCCCTTTTTACGATCTGCTATGTCAAGATTTGTTAACAAAACGTCAGCAAATGAAGACTGCAACCGCACTTCCCCTCTTCTGTGTAACCGCACATTTCCCTGAAATATTTTTGTACAAAATATAAACCGTGCTTTTCTTGCGGTTAAGTTTTGTCTCAAGCTTTAGCACATTTGGGTAAATTTCACCCAGCAATCCAGATGGCTAAATTCAGCCATAAGAAAAAGAGAGACAAGAACGATTCTTAGATAAGATTCGTAGTTAGCCACATTAAATATAAGCAATTCATATATATAGAAATAGAAACGCCGTTTTTATCAGCAGTTAGCTCTGAAATTTGAGATGGTTCACAAAGTTCCTCAAAATTCACACTTAGTTACACAATATTTCTTTTTGTTACTGCTTTACGACATTTGTAGCACTTTCAGGCTAGCGAAACGATTACATGAATGGAAAGATGCCTCTCAGACACAGAGAGACACCAAACTCTCATCAATAGTTCCGTAAATATTTATTGACGGAATTTATTGGCGGCAGTGGCAGGTGTTCATAAAAAACCTAATGAGGGTAATAAATAATGATGAAGCGCAATATTCTGGCAGTGGTAATCCCTGCTCTGCTGGTAGCCGGTGCAGCTAACGCTGCCGAAGTTTATAACAAAAACGGCAACAAACTGGACCTGTACGGTAAAGTCGTTGGTGAGCACGATTTCGTAACCTCTGGTGACAACACCAGCAACGGCGATAACACCTACGCACAGATCGGCTTCAAAGGCGAAACTCAGATCAACGATCAACTGACCGGTTACGGCCAGTGGGAATACCGTGCTCTGGCAAGCTCTGACGAATCCAGCCAGACCCAGCGTACTCGTCTGGCATTCGCCGGCCTGAAAATTGCTGACGCAGGCTCCATCGATTACGGCCGTAACTACGGTATCGCTTACGATGTTGACGCGTACACCGACATGGCACCGTCATTCTCTGGTATGACCTGGGCTAACTACTCTGATAACTTCATGACCGGCCGTACCACTGGCGTTCTGACTTATCGTAACTCTAACTTCTTCGGTCTGGTTGACGGTCTGAACCTCGGTATTCAGTACCAGGGTAAAAACGAACGTGATAACGTGCTGACCTCTAACGGCGACGGCGTTGGTTACTCACTGGGCTACGATTTCGCTGAAGGCTTCAGCGTAATCGCCGCTTACACCAACTCTGACCGTACCAATGATCAGGAAACTCTGACCATTACTAACGAAGATACCGGTGTAACCCGTGGCAGCGCGCGTGGCGCGAAAGCGGAAACCTGGGGTGTTGGTCTGAAATATGACGCTAACAACATCTACCTGGCAACGACCTACGCTGAAACCCGCAACACCACTCGCGAAGCTGACGGTACTTTTGCTAACAAAACTCAGAACTTCGAAGCCATTGCTCAGTACCAGTTCGATTTCGGCCTGCGTCCGTCCCTGGCTTACGTAGTCTCTAAAGGTAAAGACCTGGCCGCGACTTCAGACGGCGCATTCGCTGGCGGCGATCAGGATCTGCAGAAATTCGTAGAAATCGGTACCTACTACTACTTCAACAAAAACTTCAACGTTTATGTTGACTACCAGCTGAACCTGATTGATGACAGCTCTTACAGCCGTAACGTTGGTATCGTGAACGGCCGTGACGACCAGGTTGCCGTTGCTGTAACTTACCAGTTCTAATTCGCAGTAAACCTCGTTATATGCTTATTGAACAGGGCTTCGGCCCTGTTTTTTTATGCCTGTACGACAAGAACTTCTTCATCTGTAAACATCTCGTTTCTTTTTGTCGCAAACGGTTGGCATTTGATGATTCTCCCGTTAACCTGATAGCGGATTTCCCTTTTGTCATCACAATGGAACCTCGTCATGTTTGAGAAAATTACCGCTGCCCCTGCCGACCCTATTTTGGGCCTGGCCGATCTGTTTCGTGCCGATGAACGCCCGACTAAAATCAATCTGGGCATCGGCGTTTACAAAGATGAAACCGGCAAAACACCGGTACTGACCAGCGTAAAAAAAGCCGAGCAGTATCTGCTGGAAAATGAAACGACTAAAAATTACCTCGGCATTGACGGTATTCCAGAGTTTGGCCGTTGCACGCAGGAACTGCTGTTCGGCAAAGGCAGTGCGCTCATTAACGACAAGCGCGCCCGCACGGCCCAGACCCCAGGCGGTACCGGTGCTCTGCGCGTGGCGGCGGATTTCCTCGCTAAAAATACCGACGTTAAACGCGTCTGGGTAAGCAACCCAAGCTGGCCTAACCATAAGAGCGTGTTCAATGCCGCCGGTCTTGAAGTGCGCGAATACACCTATTACGATGCCGCGAATCACACGCTGGATTTTGACGGTCTGCTGGCCAGTCTGAACGACGCTCAGGCCGGTGATGTCGTACTGTTCCACGGCTGCTGCCATAACCCAACCGGTATCGATCCGACGCTGGACCAGTGGCAGCAACTGGCAGAGCTGTCCGCCTCTAAAGGCTGGCTGCCGCTGTTTGACTTCGCCTATCAGGGCTTCGCCCGCGGTCTGGATGAAGATGCAGAAGGTCTGCGTGCGTTTGCCGCGCTGCATCAGGAACTGATCGTAGCCAGCTCCTATTCCAAAAACTTCGGCCTCTATAATGAGCGCGTCGGTGCCTGTACGCTGGTGTCTGCCGATACCGACAGCGTCGATCGCGCCTTCAGCCAGATGAAGTCGGTGATCCGTGCAAACTACTCGAACCCGCCGGCTCACGGCGCTTCCGTGGTGGCAACCATCCTCAGCAATGACGCCCTGCGTGCTATCTGGGAGCAGGAACTAACCGACATGCGCCAGCGCATTCAGCGCATGCGTCTGCTGTTCGTGAATACGTTGCAGGAAAAAGGTGCCGAGGAAGATTTCAGCTTTATCATTAAGCAAAACGGCATGTTCTCGTTCAGCGGCCTGACGAAAGAACAGGTCCTGCGTCTGCGCGAAGAGTTCGGCGTTTATGCCGTAGCATCGGGTCGTGTAAACGTGGCGGGCATGACACCGGACAACATGGCTCCGCTGTGTGAAGCGATTGTCGCCGTGCTGTAATGGTCACTGAGCAAAAAGTAAAAAGGTCGCCCAGGCGACCTTTTTTTATTACCAGATGGGCATCTCGTCTTGCAGGAACGGGTTATGCAGTCGCTCTTCGCCGAGCGTTGACATCGGACCGTGACCCGGAATAAACGTCACATCGTCGCCCAGCGGCAGCAGTTTACGTTTAATCGAATCGATCAGCTGGCCGTGATCGCCACGGGGGAAATCACTGCGCCCGACGCCACCTTTGAACACCACATCCCCTGAGATTAACAGGCGCGAGGCGTCATCAAAGAACACGATGTGTCCCGGCGTGTGTCCTGGACAATGCAACACCTGTAACGTGATATTGCCAACGCTGACCGTTTCGCCTTCGTCAAGCCAGCGATCGGGCGTCAGCGGCTGACACTCATCAAGGCCAAACATGCGGCTCTGGGCAGGTAATCCCGTAAGCCAAAACTCATCTTCTTTTTCCGGGCCGATAATCGGCACACCGTAGTGCTGTGCCAGTTCGGCTGCGGCCCCGACATGGTCGAGATGACCGTGCGTGAGTAAAATCTGCGTCAGCGTCACGCCACTGGCGTCCACTTCACGTTTGATTTTTTCTGCGTCGCCGCCAGGATCAACCACGGCTGCCTGCCGTGTTTCTTCGCACCAGATTAAAGAACAGTTCTGGGAGAAGGCGGTAACCGGAATAATACGATAGTTCATACTGCTCCTGTTGAGTAAGGCCAGTCTTTACCAGTGCCGCGTTGGCCCGGTATCAATATGCACAAAGTTGCTGCTGGGGTAATATCCTACACCACCGGCGCGCAGAGATAACGCTGCTTTGCGAATATTGCTCAATGAAATTCCTTCAATATGGAAATCCATTGCCTGTCCTTTGGTGTGGTAGCTTTTTTTCGCCACACCGCTGCTGTGGGCGCGCAGCTCATTGTTGGTATCGATGGAACGATAGCCCGAAACAAGTTGTACCGGTTTGCGGGTGCCTAATAAGCCCTGCAAACGGAACAGCTGGTCAAACAATTTGGGGTCGATGGATTTAACCTTATTCGCGCGGAAATCACGGAAGAAATGGTTAAGTTTAGCTAATTCATCCTGAATATAGCCCCGGCCATCAAAAAACTCCGCCTTGAGTGACTCACCTGTATGCAGGTTGTTGAGCGTCAAAATACGTGGGCGTGGGGTGGAGAGCGTCGCAAACGCAGGCGTTGGAAGGATAGCGGCACCGAGTGCGACACCCCCAAGCGCCAGCAGTTTGCGGCGATTAGCGTCAAATTTATCCATGATAATCAGGTCTACAGGTAATAAGTTGCGTAATATATATGCACTTCTGGCGCACGAGAGGCACCTTACCGGGCAAATTTGCCGACGTCAAGGCAGCTCAATCCCAGTATTGGCGGGCCTTGTAGGCTACAGGCCCGTCAGTACCGATTATTACGACAACAGAATTTTCCGAACTGCTTCATTTACCTGATTAATTGTTCAGCTTTTGGCAGAATTTGTGCGCTCGATCGCGCGGTGAGATCGTAATTGTAAATATCTGTTCTGTACTGCGTGCGCCCGTCGGTTCCGACAAAGGCGGTCAGATAGTAAAGATTGACCGGAATATTCTGCCGAATGTTTACGTAGCGCGTGTCGCCTTCCCGCAGCGCATCAGAGATGCGCGTATCGTTCCAGCCCGCGTCCTGCAACAGCATATTCGCCAGCTCAGACGCCTTGTTCACCCGCACGCAGCCGGAACTTAACGCGCGAGCATCTTTCTGGAACAGATTGTGATTGGGCGTATCGTGCAGGTAGATCGCATCTGAACTCGGCATATTGAACTTATAACGCCCCAGCGAGTTTTGCGCGCCCGGTGCCTGCTGGAAACGGAACGGAAGATTAGACGGCGTAATGGTTCCCCAGTCTACGCGCCACGGATCGATAGCCTCGTTGCTGTTCCAGCCGCGCAGCACCGTGTAACCGTGGCGTTCCAGATACCCCGGATCGTTCCATACCTTCGGCAGAATGTCTTTGCGCGCAAGCGTAGGCGGTACGTTCCACGGCGGGTTGACCACCACGTTGTTCAGCGCGCTGCTCATCATCGGCGTTTTACGATCCGGACGCCCCACGATCACCCTTGAGGCCAGCACCTGGGTGCCCTGCTGGTAATAGACCAGCGAGTAGGCCGGAATGTTCACCATAATACCGGTAGACATATTGCCCGGCAGCAGGCGCAGGCGCTGAATATTGAGCGCCAGCACACCCGCGCGCTGTGCGGAAGAGACGTTGAGCCAGTCGCGCGTCGATGCGCCAATCACGCCATCTGCGCCCAGCCCCTGCCACGCCTGAAAACGCTTCACCCCTTCCACCAGCTTTTTGTCATAGGCGCTGCGCACCGCCGTCACGGCCTTCGCCTTTTTGGCGCTTTGCAGCGGCGTCGGTTGAGTCACGTCGCTGTCATTGACGCTGACCGCCGACGGGCTGACCACGGCACCGCTTCCGGTATCGTCACCGGGTAACGCAATTTTTGGCGCATCGTCGAGCATACCGGTGCGCTGGAGAATTTCACGCAGGGCCGGAACATCGTTGCTCCACTGGCCCGGTCGTAAGGTTGTGGTGCTGTTAAGCTGCGGCCACGGACGTGTGTCGGTCACCAGCGCCAGCAACGACGCATGCATCGCCGCATATTGCTCATGCTGCGGCGCAAGGCGGGCGATAAACGCGGGCAGCGCGTTCTGATCCAGCGCCAGCTGCCACTGATTGATCACCGACAGCGGCGGCGTGGCTAACGCATAGGGTTTTGAGCTGTAGAGCCAGCTGTTGCCTTTGACCGGAATACCGGCAATAAATTGCAGGTAGCCCATCATCGCATCGGATAGCACCACGTCGCGTGCGGTGCCGGTGACGGCAGGATCGGTTAACAGTTCAACCCACGCGGTGAACTGCGGCTGGAAACCAGCGATGGCAACCTCAGCAAGCTGCTGCTGGAAGGCTTTCACCGCTTCGCGATCCTCCCACATCGGTTTTTGCTCGCGGGCGGCGTACAGCGCAACAAGCTGATTCATAAACACCGGCGTGTAACCGGCAGGCAACTGAGATTGCAGCGCGCTGCGCGTCTTTGCCACCGCGTCATCCGGCAAGGTGACCAGACCGGCCATGACTGACGTCGCGCTGGACTGTTCCAGCGGCTGGGACAGCGTAGTCGGCTGCTCACCCGTCGTCGCCGTGCTGTCGGACGGGATCACTTCTGGCTCATCGGCCATGGCATTAAACAGTGGAGCAAATGCGAACGCCAGGCACAGACTCAGTGCGGACATTCGACGACCCTTCATTTTATTCAGCAACATCCCTTGCCCCCTGTTCTTTTGTTGCGAGTTGGTTAACTCGTCATACTTACTATCAGTATATAAAGACAAAAATACATTTGCCCGTCCAAATGTAAAGAAGTTTAAAGAACGGGCAATTTGGCGGCTCGCAGCGCAGAAAATAAAAAGGGTGGCATCGTTGCCACCCTTTTCGGTCAGTGATTGTCAGGACGTACTGGCATCCGCCGTACCGGGCAACGGCTCCGGTAGCTGCGGCGCAAACCCGCGCAGGCCAACCACATGCACATGCTCCTGATTATTGAAGACCTTACGCACCAGCTTGTAAGTGGTGCCTTTTTCCGGACTGATATTTTCCGGGGCCGCAATGATCAGCTGCATTTCGAGGCGCTCGCACAGCTCAAACAGCGTGGCAATTGAGCGGGCGTCCAGACGCGCGGCCTCATCGAGGAACAGCAGACGGCACGGCGAGATATCTTTGCCGCGCAGACGCCGGGCTTCATCTTCCCAGCTCTGCACCACCATCACCAGAATAGACATCCCGGTACCGATCGCCTCGCCGGTGGACAGCGCTCCGGACTCCGCACGCAGCCAGCCGTCGGAACCACGGTTAACCTCTACTTCCATCTCAAGATAGTTGCGGTAGTCCAGCAACTCCTCACCAATGGTTTGCGGCGTGCGCTGGCCCATGTCGATCTGCGGGTTCAGGCGCTGATACAGCTTCGCCAGCGCTTCAGAGAAGGTCAGGCGGTTGCTGTTAAACAGATCCTGATGCTGCTCATGCTGCTCAGACAGCACCGTCAGCAGCGTAGCGTGGGTTTCCCGCACGTTGACGTTCAGACGCACGCTGTTCACCTGACCGAACGACACGCTCTGCAAGCCCTGGTTCAGCTGGCGGATACGGTTCTGCTCGCGCTGAATGGTTTTGCGGATAATGTTCGCCGCGCTGCGGGAGCTGATCGCCAGCTTCTGCTCGCGGGAGGTCAGCTCTTCCGTCAGTCGGCTCAGCTCGATCTCCATCTGTTCGATGGCTTCGACCGGATCGTCGGTGCGAATAATATCCTGACGGATACGCTCGCGCAGATGCTGGTACACCGCCACGAAGAACTGGATCTTACGTTCCGGACGTTTTGGATCTTCCGACATGCGCAGCACATCGCGCAGGTGTTCGTTATCTGCCACCGCCAGGCGCAGTGCGCCGAGGGCTTTATCCGACATTGAACGCAGTTCATCGGCGGAGAGATACGCCAGTTCGCGACGGTGCAAACGACGCTCAACGCCGTTGTCTTTCACCATGCGCATCACGGCACACCAGCCCGCTTTCGAGGTGACAACCTGCTCGCGCATCTCAAAATAGCTGCGCTCCAGACCTTTCAGCTTGCGGTTCAGGTTGTTCATTTCCGCTTCGCACATAGTGAGTGCTTTTTCAAGCTGGTTACGGCGCGTGCGGTTACCGGAGAGCTGCGCATGCAGTTCGTCGCGACGAATGCGCGCCCGCTCTTCCGCGCCGCTGTCGGCGCGTACGCCGATGTCCTGTAACTCTTTGTGCAGATCGTTTAACAGCTCTTTCTTGGTGTCATAGGAGCTTTTCAGCGATGCCTGAACCTGACCGTACTGGCTCACCTGCGCGGCATGGCTGCGCAGAGCGTCACGGGCGCGGGTACGCTCGGTTTCCGCCTGCTCCAGACGCTGGCGCAGTTTCTCATTGAGATCGCTGTTACCGCTCAGCATGTCGGCAGAATCGCTGTAGCCGAAGTGCGCACGACGCTGCACCACTTCGGTCAGCGCAAACGCCTGCTGGCGGGCATCGCGCTGCACCTGCTGGGAATACGCGTAATCTTCTTTAAGCTGTTCGTACTGTTCCGGATCGCTTTGCAGCACGGAGAGCACCGGCTCCAGCTTCGCTAACTGATTACCGAACTGCTGGATAAAGCGCGCCGCTTCCTGGGCGTCGTCCAGCCGTTCGCGGATCTCATCAACGCGGTCAGCCAGCGTGTCGTCGCCTAACAGGCTGACGCGCGGTAACAGGCGGTTGAGGGCATTAACGCCCTCTTTCGCCTGGTCAAACTGGACGCGCTGCTGCTGGTTGTCGTTTTCATGGGTGCTGATGGCGCGCTCAAGCTCGCCGCGACGACCGTTGAGTTTGCGGATTTCCGCTTCCGGATCGTCCTCAAACGCCACGCCAATGTGGCTACCGATAAAACGGCTAAACGCCTGATGCAGACGCTGGGTTTTCTGCACGTCAAAGGAGAGCGTGGCGAAACGTTCAGAGAGCGTCTCGCGTTCAGCGTGCAGGCTTTCGATGCGGCTTTCACGCGCGGCGCGCCCAAACAGCGGCAGCGTCGGGAAGCGGGAATAACGCCACTGGCGATCGGCGATTTTCACAATCACCGCTTTTTCCAGTTCATCAACGCCGAAGACGCTGTCATCGAACGATTGCGGGTCGCCCTCAATCAGATAGAGATCTTCCGGGCAATCTTCCAGCCCTTCTAACTGTTCGGTGACAAGCGATAAGTCCGGCACCACGATCGCATGACGCGACGGGCCATACAGCGCGGAGTAATACGGCGCGTCTTCCAGACTAACGTCGTCGTAAATCTCAGACAGCAGCACGCCGCCAAAGCGTTCGGCCAGCGCGTTAAGGCGTGGAT
The DNA here is from genome assembly GCA_963521185.1 of uncultured Enterobacter sp. Classification (GTDB taxonomy): domain Bacteria; phylum Pseudomonadota; class Gammaproteobacteria; order Enterobacterales; family Enterobacteriaceae; genus Enterobacter_D. Next base: position 436,611 of record CAUQTV010000002.1, read on the forward strand.
CTTCCGAACCACCCGGCTGGCTTAACCGTTCAATTTCGTCATCAACCGCCCGTCGGCGCGCGCCGATTTCGTCACGCTCAACGATGGCTTCACGCTCGCGCTCAAGCAGCTGTTGCAGGTATTCGGTCACGTCCTGGCTGGATTCGAACGCCTCGCCGGTTTGCTCGCACAGCTGCGTCAGGCTGTTTTGCGCCGCCAGCCAGACCGGTGCACGCTGCATCAGTAGCTGAATGCGTGATTGCAGCTGTTCCAGCTCCTGGCGCAGCGCCATGCGCTGTTCACCGGCGTTCGAGACGGTGTCGGAGAGCGCGGCTATCTGCGCTTCCAACTGCTGATGCAGCGCCTCAAGCTCTTCAGCATCAACATTTTTGCCGTGACGTTTGCAGAAGTCCGCCAGGAGGCGTTCGGCATCCTGCTGTTCACGCAGACGCTGTTCCAGCTCGTTCAGACGCATACGTAGCGGCTGCGCCTGTTCGGCCAGATGGCGCTGGTTGACGCCATCGCGCAGCAGTTCGCGCGCCACGCCCCAGGCTTCTTCACGCGCCAGCGGGCCGTTAATGGCCGCCACCAGCTGATACGCCTGTTCAAACTGACTGTGCGCGGTTTGCGCGACGCTCATTTTCTGATCGAGCACCAGCAGCTTTTCGGTGGCTTCCCGCTCTTTGGCCTGGAAGGTTTCCAGCCATTCGTCCGCGCTCTCTGCGGTCAGATCCGGCAGATGACACAGTTCGCGGGCGCGTTGCAGCGCCTGCTGCGCCTGAGTGTACTGAATGGCGCGGGTCTGCTGCACGTCCAGCGCCTGCTGGTAGTTGGCAAGCTGGCTTTTCAGCTCATCCACTTCCAGCTCGGCGGCTTCGGCGCGGGCCTCGTTCTCTTCCTGCTTGTCGGCGGCTTCCGCCACCACTTCATTTTGTTCTTCAAGACGGATTTGCAGCTCGTCGAGATCCGCTTCATAGCGCTCGATTTTTTCCTGCTGACGCAGCGCGGTCTGCACCAGGTTCAGGTGATCGCTGGCCGCCTGATAATCCGCCTCCAGATCCCCTTCCGCGCCGCTGTGCTCCTGGAGTTCGCGCGCCATATCGACGTGCTTATACTGTTCAGCGGCGAGCTGCTGGCGTGAGGTGAATAGCTCACGGCGCAGCGTCAGCGCCTGATCCAGATGCACGCGGCGTTCGTTGGCGTGGCGCATATAGTCGGAGGCCACATAGTTGGTGGCTTCGCTGATCAGGTGCTTAAACAGATCCCTGTCCGACTGGGTGACGCGGATAGCTTCCAGCGTCAGGCGGTTTTCGCGCAGCGCGGCTTCCATATCCTGGAAGGCTTTACGCACGCCGCCGTTTTCCGGCAGCAAATAGTCACGCAGCGAGCGGGTAATGGCACTGGAAATCCCGCCGTACAGCGAGGCTTCAATCAGACGGTAGAACTTGCTGCGGTCAGACGCCGAGCGCAGACGACGCGCAACGATGCCCAAATCAAACATCAACGAATGGTAATCGGTGATGGAGTTAAACTGCTTAAACTGCACCCCTTCCACGGCGTCGAGTTTGTCTTTCAACTCCTGCAACGACACCACGCGCGCCTGGCGATCGCTTAAGGTTTCGGTCAGCAACTGCGTCGGCTGCACCGACATCGGCAGGCCCTGAATCGCAAAGGGTTTAATATCCACTTTGCGATCGCGCCCGGCGACCTGTTGCAGGCGCACACCGACCACCACGCGCTGGTTGCGTGAGTTGATGCAGTCCAGCACCGAATAACAGACGCCCGCTTTTAATTTCCCGTGCAGACCTTTGTCGCGCGAGCCGCTGGTTGCGCCCGCTTCGGTGGTGTTACGGAAGTGCAGCAGCGTCAGATCGGGGATCAGCGCCGTGACGAATGCCGCCATGGTGGTGGATTTACCGGCCCCGTTACCGCCCGACAGCGTGGTGACCAGCTCGTCAAGATCAAACGTCCGCGCAAAGAAACCGTTCCAGTTAATCAGCGTGAGTGAGCGAAATTTACCACGATCAATCATTATTCTTCCTCCCCACCGTCCGGCTGATTCTCTTCTTGCTCATCATTGAGCTGCAGGTTGTTTTCAATCGGCATGGCCTCACCGTCGCGGATCATGCGCAGCTGTGCTTCACGCGGATCGTCACCGGTGCGCACGTCAGCACCGAAGCGGAACACCGATTCGTTAATGCGAAATTTGCTGCTGTCGTTACCCATAAACCAGATCATGCCCAGGCGGCGCAGGCGGTTTAAGGAGGAACGCACTTTTTCCTGTAGCTTCTGCCGGTCCAAATCTGAGCCGGTGGAGCGGTTGTTCACCAGCTTCAGCAACTTCGCTTCATCCGCCAGCGCGAGCAGTTCATCGTAGAGTTCCTGCTGGCTAAAAATGCCTTCGTTCGCCAGACGCTCCGGGCTGAGATAGAGGTAGCAGAGAATTTTACCGACCATCATATCGACTTCAGACAGCACCGAGCGTGGGATCAGTGTGGTGGAGCGCGGGCGCAAATAGAAGAAACCTTCCGGCGCACGGATCAGCTCCACGTTATAGCGGGCGTAAAACTCTTCCAGATACTCCTGGAAATCCATCAAAAAGGCGTGATTATCCAGTTCATCAAGACCAATGTGACGACCGGCACGCAGCGCGCTGTCCAGCGCCGGAAACAACGGATTAGCCAACGCCTGTGCCAGTTTGACTGGCATCACTTGTTCAATATTTGTCAATGACATGCGCCTGTACCCTGGCTCCGTAATCGTTAATCGGCTGCCATTCTGGCGGCAGTCCGGTGAAATCTTTCTGCGCTACGCCGAGGCGTACCGCCTGATCAACAACAATGCGCGCCACGTCAAAATGACGGACACGGGGATATTGCGTCAGATACTCGCGCACCACAAGACCGAGATCCAGTGGCAGTTGTCTGGTTTTATACTCCACCAGCTGCGCTTCGATCATCGCGGCCAGCTGCTCGCGGATCTCGTTAAACTCTTCAAACTCCAGATCCGGCGGCAGTTCACCGGTCACTTCTTCATCGCGTAGCGCCATCTCTTCGTCACGCATATCGAACAGGCGATCGGCGCTGGCGTAGGTCAACGCCCAGGGTGCATCAAAGTATGTTTGCACCGACTGGCGCAGACGCTGGGCAAAGACGCGGTTTTTATCCATGTCGATAGCGGTACGGATAAATTTGTGCACGTGGCGGTCGTAGCCAATCCACAGGTCAATCGCCTGCTGGCCCCAGCTGATGATGCGGTCCAGCTTGCTTTGCAGATCGAAAACCAGACGATCGACAAATTCCAGATCGTTATGCGCAACCGTTGCATCCTGAATTTGCAGCAGGTTAGCCTGTAGCTTATCCCCCGCCGCTTCCAGCGTATCCTGCAATTCCCGCAGTGTACCGGAGGTTTCTGACAGCAAAAGTTCACAGCTGGAAATCGCCGCGCGCCAGTCTTTGTTTAATAGCTGGGCGATATCGTCTTTGACCAGCTGCTGCTGTTCATCCATGATGCGCTGCGTCAAATCGATGCTGTCAAAGATCTCCGCCACCGAGTATTTGAGCGGCGCGTAGACGTTACGGTGCCAGTGGAACTCATCGCCCCCCTCGTCGGCGGCGTCAGCGGCGCGTTTCAGCTCGCCCGCCACAATCGATAGCTGCATTGAGAGGCGCAGCGTGGAGAACTCACGCTGACGAATGTAGTAATCGGTGATGCCCATGCCCAACGGCGTAAGACGGTAGATCGCGTTGCCTTCGGCCTGTTCACTGGTAAAGCGGTTCAGCAGACGTTGACGCACCATGTCGTTGATCGCGTTGTTCGCGCGCACGCTGATGGTTTCGCTGGTTTGCTCAAACGCATCACTCACATGGCGGAACGCATCCACCAGTTCCCCTTCACTCATCTCCCCGTCAAGACGTTCACCGTTGAGCGTGGCAACGGCCAGCAAAAAGGAGAGTCTGTCGACCGGCAGCGAGATGGAAAAATCATTTTTCCTGGCCCAGGCCACCAGTTCGGGTACTGTCTGAGAAAATTCACTCATCGTTTATCCTTGTCCCTGCGGCTTTTGCGCGGTCACGTGTATATAGCGGCCAAGGCTGATAAAAGGCTCCTGGCGGCAATAGCGCATTTCGAGTTCGAGTAACGCGTCAAAACGGTCATGTTGCAGAGTTTTATCGCGCAGATAATCATGAAACACCCGCACGCCGGTTTTGCCGGTGATGTGCCAGCCCGTCTGTTCCAGCCAGCTGTACACCTGCTCAGGATCGCGTGGAAAATCCGGCGAAAGCGTGCGCCGTTTCTTTTTATACATGCCTTGCTGGACATAGCCGAAATTGCCCACCAGCACGTTACGCATCAGCAAACCGTGCGCATTGTAGAACATCAGGGAGAGCGCGCCGCCTTCACGCAGCACCGACCACAGCGTCTGTAAAACGTTTAACGGTTCGGCTACCCATTCAAGCACAGCGTGAAACAATATCAGATCAACCGGGGTTTCCAAATGCGAAGCGATGTCCTGAGCGGCGCATTGTATGAAATGCATGTTGTCGCTCACACCTTGCGCCTGCGCCGCCGCCTGAGCGCGAGCGATCATCTCGCCCGACACATCGCACAGCGTCACATGATGGCCGCGCTGGGCCAGCTTAATGGCCGTTTGCCCTTCGCCCCCGCCCGCATCGAGAATACGCAGCGGCTGCCCGCCGAAACCGGCCAGCAGCGCATCGAGATCCTGCCACAAAATCGCCTGACGCAGTTGCCCTTTCGTTGTGCCGTAAATATTGCGCGAGAATTTATCCGCGATGTCATCGAAATTGCGATCCTGCATGGCTACTCCGCGATCCTGGCAAAACCGCTATTTTGTCACAGCCGCGCCCAGAAGGAACCTATCTGGTGTAAGATCGCCGGAATTCCCTTGCTGTATGGTTAAAAAGGAGACGGATACAGTGCTTTTTACCCTCAAAAAATACGTTGGCGGACTGATGCTCCCCTTGCCGCTGCTGCTTTTGTTGATTGGCTTAGGCCTTGCGCTGGTCTGGTTTTCGCGTTATCAAAAAATCGGCAAAGCGATAATCAGCGCAGGCTGGCTGGTTTTACTGCTGCTCAGTCTGCAACCGGTGGCCGACGGTTTACTCAAACCCATCGAAGATAAATACCCGACCTGGAGCGGCGCGCAGCCTGTGCGTTATATCGTGGTGCTGGGCGGCGGCTACACCTGGAATGCGCAGTGGGCGCCCAGTTCGAATCTTATCAATAACAGTCTGCCGCGCCTTAACGAAGCCGTGCGGCTGTGGCGGATGAATCCGGGGGCGAAGATGATTTTCACCGGCGCGGCGGCGGTGAGCAATCCGGTCAGTACCGCAGAAGCAGGCGCGCGGGTGGCGGAATCGCTCGGCATACCGCGCAGCGAGATTATGACGCTCGACACGGCGAAGGACACGGAAGAAGAAGCGGCGGCGGTTAAACAGGCGATTGGCGATGTGCCTTTCCTGCTGGTGACCTCGGCGTCACACCTGCCGCGCGCGATGATCTTCTTCCAGCAGCAGGGTCTGCACCCGCTGCCCGCGCCGGCAAATCAACTGGCGATTGCCTCGCCGCTAAATCCGTGGGAGCGCATCATCCCCTCCCCGGTCTGGCTGATGCACAGCGACCGGGTCGGCTATGAAACGCTGGGGCGCGTGTGGCAATGGTTAAAAGGCGTTTCCGGAGAGCCAGGGAAGGAGTGATTTCGACGCCAGGTCAAAATTGGTGCGGTTAAAGCGTCCGGTGTTGACCAGCTGCGCCACTTCATCCCACAGCATGTAAAGCCAGCGCCGCCAGAGGAAGGATTCCGACACCGGCGCGCGCTGGAGATAATGCCACAGCAGTCCTTCCGCCAGTCCGCTGTCGGACAGCCGGAACAGCTCATATTCGCGCGGTGCCCACAGCATAACGCCAGGACCGACCATCGCCAGCAGCTGATCGCTGCGCGCGTCTTTTAGCATGCTGCGCAGATTAAAATTACCGTGCACCAGCACGCAGTTGTCGTTAAAGCCGTCAAACAGGGTGGGCAGGCATTCGCGGGTGCGGAACAGAATGCGTTTATCCTGCATGGTCAGGCCGGTGTTTTTAAACTGGTTCAGCGTATTCCACAGCACTTCTACACGCTGGCGGTACCACGACGGCCAGATATTTTCCTGCGTGCTGTCAACGACGCCCACACAGCCGTGGCTGTCCTGTCGATGCCAGCTTAGCAACCCTTCCACGATCTGATCTTTAAGCTGCTCCCAGCGTTCCGGCGTGCGGGCGGGCGCTTCAACGGGCACACCGCGCAGACGTTCGATCAATAACACGTCAGGTCCCGGATGCTCTTCGTGGGTCATGACGCCATAAACAACGGGCATGCGCACCGTTCCGCTACGGGCAAGCATCGACATTTTCCATGCCAGCTGTCGCGCCACGCCAGGCGTGGTGAAGCTTCGCGCAAGAAGTGGCATCGGGTTTCCATTGCTGTCATACAGTGACCACAGCGCCGTATCCGCTTTCTCATTCACGCACTCGACACGGCTCAGTTTTTCGCCCAGCAGGTGACTTAATTCGGCACGCAGTTGTTCCATTTCAGATTGCCCTCATGAAGACTACTGCTTTCATAATGAGCGCCTGTCACGATGTTGTCACCCTGATGAGATCAAAACAAAATCAGAAAACGGGAAAATGATCCCCCCATGAACGGGGGGATGAGGGATTTAACGCAGTTCGGCGCGCACGCGCTCAAGATCTTCCAGGGTATCAACGCCCGTGCCTGGCACAACCTGTGCGACGGCCACATGGATTTTTTCGCCGTACCACAGCACGCGCAGCTGTTCGAGCATTTCGATCTGCTCAAGCTGGCTGGGTTGCCAGGTCACATAGCGGCGAATGAAACCGGCGCGGTAACCGTAAATGCCGATATGGCGCAGGAACGTCTCGCCAATCGCGTCGCGCGACACGGCAAAGCGATCGCGATCCCAGGGAATGGTGGCGCGTGAGAAATAGAGCGCGTAGCCCTGTGCATCGGTCACCACTTTCACCGCATTCGGGTTAAAGGCTTCTTCGGCACTGTGAATGGGCACGGCCAGCGTCGCCATTCCCACCTCGCGCTGCGCCAGATTATCCGCCACCTGGCGAATAATGGCCGCCGGGATCATCGGCTCATCGCCCTGCACGTTGACGATCACGGTGTCATCGCTAAAAGCGCATTTTTCAATCACTTCTGCCAGACGTTCAGTCCCGGACTGGTGATCGGCACGCGTCATGCACACTTCGCCGCCCGCGGCTTCGACCGCACGTGCGACATCGTCGTGATCGGTGGCGACGATAATGCGCTCCGCACCAGATTCACGCGCGCGTTCAAGCACATGAACAATCATCGGTTTACCGTTGATGTCCACCAGCGGTTTGCCGGGCAGACGCGTTGAGGCGAAACGCGCCGGAATAATAACCACAAAACTCATGGACGACTCTCTTCCGCATCAAGTGAACGGGCATCGGTTTCCAGCAGGACGGGAATACCTTCACGGACCGGAAACGCGAGATTATCAATTTTGCAGATAAGCTCTTGTTTATCCTGGCTGTAGTAGAGTTTTCCGGTGCAGACCGGGCAGGCAATGATTTCGAGCAAACGGTGATCCATAGTTCCTCCAGAAGGACCGGATGTGATATTCCTAAAGTTTATCATATTCGTTAATTACACTGCCTCTAATTCCCACCCGCTTCGGTGCGCGCTAAAGAGTTCATTCGGCAGGTTTTTTAACACCACGCGCTGAGCGCCTTGCCAGCGTGCGAATTCATCCATCGCGCTTTTCAGGCCGTTCTCCAGCGTGCGACCAGGCCTGACGCCCTCTTCCAGATAGAGCGCGATCACCTCAAGCACGCCCTCTTTACGGTGCATTTTGGCGTCCATACGCCCGACGAGCTGACCGTTGTGCAACAGCGGCAGAACAAAATAGCCGTACTGCCGTTTCGGCGCGGGCGTATAGCACTCTAACCGGTAGGTGAAATCAAACAGCTGTTCCGCGCGTTTACGATCCCAGACCACCGGATCGAAAGGCGAAAGTACCGCGCTGCGGGTGGCGGTCAGCTTGCCCGTTTCAGCCAGCGCCAGTTCATTAAGCAGACTGGTATGCACCCACGCAGGCCCTAGCGTCTCGACGGTCACCGGCACAATTTTTTGTTCTTCCTGCCAGCGGGCAAGCAGCGCAGGTAACGCGGGCTGGCGCAGGCGATAGTAGTCCGCCAGCCAGGGTCCGCGAAAAAGTCCAAGGCTGCGGGCGCTGTTTTCCAGCATGATGGACTCAGCGTCCGTCTGGGTGAGCAGGTCGCGCGCGTCATCCCAGTGCGGCATGACGCGGTGCGTGAGATCGTAGACGCGCTGAAAATTGCGTCGCTCAATCACCATCACTTTTCCGGCGGTAAACAACCCTTCCAGATGGCGCTTGTGCGGTTTCCACTCCCACCAGCCGCTGGCCCCTTTACGCGGATGCTCGAAGTCTGCTGAACGCACCGGCCCGTTTTCATGAATGTGCTGAATGAGGCGTTCGATATCCTGGGCGTGTTCCTGCATCCAGGCGGTGCGGTATTTCCAGCCCATATTTTCCGGGGCCAGCATGCGGTGGCGCACCAGCGCAAAATCTTCTCTGGGTAAAAAACAGGCTTCATGCGCCCAGTACTCCATCAGATCGCCGGATTTCAGGGCGTCATCGAGCCAGGACTGCGGGTAATGACCGAGGCGGCTAAACAGCACCAGGTAAGGGCTGCGTGCGACAATATTGATAGTGTCGATTTGCAGCAATGACATCTGGCGAATAGCAGAGAGAATATCTGCCGGCTGAGCGCGGCGGCGAGGCTTTTTCATTAAACCCTGAGCGGCGAGGTGTAAGCGGCGAGCGGCAGACAGAGAAAGATGCGCGACGGACATGGCTTTTCCTGTGGTCAGTGGAGCGGTAATGAAGGGCGCGCCTGGAGGGAGGATTACCCCTCGCGCACAAGGCTAAGCAGCTGCTGAAGTAATTGCCCGGGGAGTTCACCGTCCAGATGGGCATCGACCGGCAGATACCACCAGTTGTCATCGGCGAAGGCGCGGCATTTCACCGCATCTTTTTCGGTCATCACCAGCGTTTGCCCCGGTGCAACAAAGGCACTCACCTGCGCGTGATTTAGCGCCTGGTGATCGGCAAGGGGAACCATCCTGTCAGGCGTTACGCCGCACCCGGCAAGCGTGGCGAAAAAGCGCGGTGGGTGACCAATTCCAGCCATCGCGACGACGTGCGTCAGTGTATTAACGCGACGCCGCTCACCGGTTTTCAGATTCACCGCCTCACCTGGCTGTAACCGCATAGGGATTTCGCCTGCTTGCGCAATGCCGCCGTTGGTGATAATCGCGTCAACCGAGCGCAGTCGCCCGGCACGCTCGCGCATGGGTCCGGCGGGTAGCCACCAGCCGTTGCCGAAGCGTCGCACACCGTCTATCACCACGATTTCTTTGTCGCGGGCCAGTCGGTAGTGCTGAAGTCCGTCATCGGTGACAATCAGTTGAACCGGGTGCTGCGCCAGAATGGCTTTTACCGCATCCGAACGCACGGGCGAGACCGCGACCGGTGCGCCGGTGCGCTGGTAAATGAGGACCGGCTCATCACCGGCCTGCGCAGTGGTGGTTTGCGCGTTCAACAGCAGCGGGTAGTGGTCGGCTTTACCGCCATAACCCCGTGACACCACGCCCACGCGCACGCCACGCTGCAACAGCTGTTCAACCAGCCAGATGACAACGGGCGTTTTGCCGTTGCCTCCGGCGGTGAGGTTACCCACCACCACCACCGGAACCGGCGCGCGCCAGGCCTTTTTCAGGCCCAGGCGGTAGCTCAGGCGAATGGCACCGCTTACCAGACCATACAGCCAGGAGAGCGGCAGCAGTAAGCGCCAGAGCGGCGATTCACCGGACCAGAGGCGGGCAATCATTCGCCAAACTGCATCTTATGGAGTTGCGCGTAAACACCGCGATGCGTCAGCAAATCCGCATGGCTGCCGCGCTCAACGATGCGGCCATCTTCCACCACCACAATTTCATCCGCCTGCTCAATGGTTGAGAGACGATGCGCGATCACCAGCGACGTGCGGTTTTTCTGCAACTCATCCAGCGCGGCCTGAATGGCGCGTTCCGATTCCGTATCCAGCGCGGAGGTGGCTTCGTCGAGGATCAGGATTGGGCTGTCGCGCAGCAGCGCGCGGGCAATAGCGATACGCTGGCGTTGACCGCCGGAAAGCATCACGCCATTTTCGCCAATGATGGTATCGAGGCCGTTATCCATTTTGTTGATAAAGTCCATGGCATAGGCCATGCGCGCGGCTGTTTCGATCTGCTCGCGGCTGTACTCTTCGGTACGGGCGTAGGCAATGTTATTCGCCACCGTATCGTTAAACAGATGCACATTTTGCGACACCAGCGCGACCTGATTACGCAGCGACGCCAGGGTATATTCCCGCAGGTCGTGACCGTCGAGCAGAATCTGCCCCTGGTCGATATCGTAAAATCGCGTAATGAGGCTGGCGATAGTCGATTTACCCGAGCCGGACCGCCCCACCAGTGCCACGGTTTTACCCGCCGGAATGTTGAGATTAATATCTCGCAGCGCGGGCGTTTCGCGCCCTGGGTAGGTAAAGGTCACATTGCGGAATTCAAGATCGCCGTGCGCGCGGTCGATCTGACGCGTGCCTTCGTCTTTTTCCTGTTCGCTATCAAGAATGGCAAACAGCGTCTGACAGGCGGCCATACCGCGCTGGAACTGCGCATTGACGTTCGTCAGCGATTTGAGCGGGCGCATCAGTGCGATCATCGAGGAGAATACGACGGTGATGGTACCGGCGGTCAGCGTTTCCATTACGCTCGGGAAGCTTGCCGCATACAGTACAAACGCCAGCGCCAGCGAGGCGATCAGCTGAATGATGGGGTCAGAGATGGACGACGCCGAGACCATTTTCATCCCCTGCAAGCGCATCCTGTTACTGACCTTGTCAAAGCGTGAGGTTTCGACGCCCTGCCCACCAAAAATCAGCACTTCTTTATGCCCTTTAAGCATCTGCTCTGCGCTGGTGGTCACCTGCCCCATGGTGTTCTGCATGTTTTTACTGATATTACGAAAACGCTTCGAGACCACGCGGATCGCAATGGACACAATCGGGGCCAGTACGATCAGAATGACGGAGAGCTGCCAGCTGTAATAAAACATCATGATGAACAGGCCGATGATCGACGCGCCTTCGCGGACAACGGTGATCAGCGCACTGGACGATGACGATGCAACCTGCTCTGAGTCGTAAGTGATACGAGAGAGCAGCGTACCGGTCGACTGTTTGTCGAAGAAGGAAACCGGCATACCCATCATGTGGCTGAACAGGCGACGGCGCATGGTCATAACCACTTTGCCCGACACCCAGGAAATGCAGTAGCTTGAAATATAGCTAGTGATCCCACGTAAGATCATCAGTCCAATAACCATCAGTGGCATCCACAGCAGCACTGAGCGATCGGTTTTACCAAAGCCATCATCCAGTAATGGCTTAAGTAGCGATAGCATGAAGGTATCGCTGGCCGCGTTGAGGATTAATGCAACACCCGCCACGATCAGCCCTGTTTTGAAAGGCGCAATCATTGGCCAGAGACGGCGGAATGTTTGCCACGTGGAGAGATCTTTATCGTTATGCATTCAAAAAACCAGCACTTGTTGAAATAGCCGCATATTCTACCTGTTATCTGTGGGTACGCCAAACCACTGATGATACCAACGGGGGAAAATTTGACCCCGTAAGCTATGGATTTTCCAACCTTGTGGTGAAAAATCCACTGTTAACTGCCCCTGGTGAGGGGTATCGAACCATTCATATCCCTGATGTTTATAGCGAGCGATGACCTTTTCTGACGGCAAGCGCCAGGCATTGTAGCGCGAGGCTGACGCCAGCGCGGCAGCGCCTTCGACCCGCTGCAACAGCGGCAATGACGACGACGTACTGCTGCCGTGGTGTGGCACCTGAATCAGCGTTGCCTTCAGATGCTGCCAGTAATGGCTAAGCATAGACTGCTCAGCGCCCGCTTCAACATCACCCGTGAGCAAAAAACTGTTATTGCCTTCCGCCACTTTCACCACGCAGGAGCGGTCATTGCCTTTTAGCGTGTTTCCTGGCAGCGGCCAGTGCACGCTGAAGCTTAACCCTTCCCACTGCCAGCGCTCGCCGCGAACGCAGGGAAAATGACCCGACCAGCCTAGCGGACTTCTTATCCATAAACCTGGCCAGTCCTGACGTAGCGTATCTAACCCACCCCGGTGATCGAGATGCTCATGGCTCAGGATGATGCCTTCCGGTTTCAGGTTATGCCAACGCAGCCACGGCGTGATCAGCTGCTGGGCGCTGTCCCCGCCGGGCCAGGCCAGCCCGGTATCATAAAGCAGCGCTTTACCGTGACGTGTAATGACCACCGCCAGCCCCTGTCCAACATCCAGCATATGAACCGACCAGTTGTCACTGCTCTGGGTTTTCCATACAGGGGTGGTCATCACCAGCAGCACAGCGGCACATAAAAACGGGGTTTGTTTCCAGGCGCTAAAGCGCCAGACGATAATCAGCACCCACGGCGCAACTGCCAGCCACTGCCAGCGCTGGTCCACGCCGTACCAGCCATCGGGCAACAGGCGCAGAAACTGGAACAGCAGCGCCAGTGTGCGATCGGCGGCAAACCAGACCCAGGACTCCAGCAGCACAGGACCACTGAGATGCAGCAACATGCCAGCCAGAATCAGCGGCACGGTAACGAACGTCACCAGCGGCACGGCCAGCAGATTGGCGAACAGCGATGTCAGGCTGATACCGTGAAAAATGGCGACCTGTAACGGCAACAGGAGCAGCAGCATCCCCAATTGCAGATGTACAAGCGCCATCAGACTTCCCGCCAGCCTGCCCCGGCCCCGTATGCGTAGCGGGCACCACTGATACCAAAAAATGAGCGCGGCCACCGCAAATGCCGATAGCCACAGGCTTTCGGACAGCACCGCTAAGGGATCGACAAATACAATCCCCGCCACGCAGCACAACCAGACCTGCCACGAACTCCATTGCCGCCCGGACAGGCGCAGCGCCCCCCACACCGCCATTGACACCAGGGTACGCAACGCCGGAGGTTGCAGTCCCGTGAGCCAGGCATAACAGAACGCAAAGGCCAGTCCCACCAGCAGCGGCAGCTCCCATCGCACCCAACGCAGTGGCAGTAAGAGTTGCAGGCCACGCGCAAGCAGCCAGCCCAGCGTTGCGGCCAGCGCGATGTGCAGCCCAGAAATCGCCATCAGGTGTGCGGTTCCGGTCTGGCGCATCAGCATTCTGGTTTCGGCGTTAAGATCTGCGCGCTCACCCATCCCCAACGCCAGCATCACCGGCTGCCAGGCCCAGGCGCTTAGCGTGGCGTTGAGTGACGCCAGATAAGTACTGCGCGCGCTGCACTGGGCATTGATGGGCGACGCCTGGGTAAAACGCCCGGTAACCGGCTTGTGCATTGCCAGCGCATAGCGTTGGGTGTCAAAACCGCCATCGTTAAGCTGCCCGTGCACGGCGCGGACTTTTAACGTCATCGCCCAGCGCTGACCCGCACAGGCTGGCTGCGGAAGATATTCGCCATACAGCGTCACGCCCGGCTCAGACAATAAGCGCTGACCATTGACGCGCTCAATCACACCCTGATGCGTGGTGACGTTATCCGATGCGGTCAGCCGTACCACGGCGTTTAAGGTTACGCCCGGCAGGTTTTGTGCGGGCCATACCGCCCCCAAGGCCGCCACCAGGCCCCAGGCGGCAAAAGCCATACACAGGCCTGCATAGCGCATAACAGGATACGGCATCCTGCCCGCCACCAGGCCCGCCAGTGCCAGGGTGATAACCCAGGGTAACCCAGGGAGTTGGGGTAACCAGAGCAGTGGGACTATCCCTATGAGCAAACACAGTGCAATTGCGGGTAAACGCATCCCGTCCTCCTTGTTTGCGCCAGTGTGGCGAACTCCACGCAGGTTGTCGGCAGGCAAAACGGGGTTTTACGGCGAGGGCCGGAAGGAATGTGTGAATTTGCAGGAGACGACAGCGCAATGTGCGAGCAGTCTTCAGGAAAGGAATGTTAAAAATGAAAAAAGCACCCGTCAGGTGCTTTTCTCAATACTGCTATTGATGACTACGTTTCGCCTTAACGGCACTGAAACTTAATCTTCATAAATGTTGGCGCGGTCACGTAATTCTTTGCCCGGCTTAAAGTGCGGAACATACTTGCCTTCCAGATCCACTTTGTCGCCAGTCTTTGGGTTACGTCCGGTGCGAGGCGCACGATAATGCAAAGAAAAACTGCCGAAACCGCGGATCTCAATACGCTCACCCTGTGCAAGGGTCGAGGCCATATGCTCCAACATCTCTTTCACGGCATCCTCAACGGCTTTTGCCGGGATGTGCGATTGTTGGGTGGCAAGTCTTTCGATTAATTCTGACTTGGTCATGATTCCTCCGGTTCCCTTAACAGGAAAATTAGCGAACAGCTTATTGAACAAGGGCGGCCGTAGCCGCCCTTTGTGCTTGATTACAGGATGAATCCTGCAATCTGTCAAGTCTACTCGTCATCCTGGGTACCGCTGCTGCGTTAACTTCCCGGCTCACCCCAGTCACTTACTCGTGTAAGCGCCTGGGGAATCTCAGGCTTGTCGCCCTGCAACGGTGCGAATGATTTAGAGTAACTTACTCGCCTTTAGCTGCTTTGAACGCTTCAGCCATCGCATTAGAGAAGTTGCCTTCTTCCTGTTTGTTGTTAACAGTTGCGATTGCATCTTTCTCGTCAGCTTCGTCTTTCGCACGAACAGACAGGCTAACTACGCGGTTCTTACGGTCAACACCGGTGAATTTAGCTTCAACATCGTCGCCAACATTCAGTACCAGAGTTGCGTCTTCAACGCGGTCACGGGAAGCTTCAGAAGCGCGCAGGTAACCCTCAACGCCGTCAGCCAGTTCTACGGTTGCGCCTTTCGCGTCAACTGCAGTCACTTTACCGTTTACGATTGCGCCTTTCTTGTTCAAGGCAACGTAGTTGTTGAACGGATCTTCTGCGAGCTGTTTAACGCCCAGGGAGATACGTTCACGCTCTGCGTCAACCTGCAGAACAACGGCAGCGATTTCGTCGCCTTTCTTGTATTCACGAACCGCTTCTTCGCCTGCAACGTTCCAGGAGATGTCAGACAGGTGAACCAGACCGTCGATGCCACCGTCCAGGCCGATGAAGATACCAAAGTCAGTGATAGACTTGATTTTACCTTCAACGCGATCGCCTTTGTTGTGGGTCTCTGCGAACTGCTGCCATGGGTTAGATTTGCACTGCTTCAGACCCAGGGAGATACGACGACGCTCTTCGTCGATATCCAGAACCATCACTTCCACTACATCGCCAACGTTAACAACTTTGGACGGGTGGATGTTTTTGTTGGTCCAATCCATTTCGGATACGTGAACCAGGCCTTCAACGCCTTCTTCGATTTCAACGAAGCAGCCGTAGTCGGTCAGGTTGGTCACGCGACCGGTCAGTTTGGTACCTTCCGGATAACGTTTAGCGATAGCCACCCACGGATCTTCGCCCAGCTGTTTCAGGCCAAGGGATACACGGGTACGTTCGCGGTCGAATTTCAGCACTTTAACAGTGATTTCGTCGCCAACGTTCACGATTTCGCTCGGATGCTTAACGCGTTTCCAGGCCATGTCAGTGATGTGCAGCAGGCCGTCAACGCCACCCAGGTCAACGAATGCACCGTAGTCAGTGAGGTTCTTAACGATACCTTTAACTTCCATGCCTTCTTGCAGGTTTTCAAGCAGCTGATCGCGCTCTGCGCTGTTCTCAGACTCGATTACCGCACGACGGGAAACAACCACGTTGTTACGTTTCTGGTCAAGCTTGATAACTTTGAACTCAAGCTCTTTGCCTTCGAGGTGCAGAGTATCGCGAACCGGACGAACGTCTACCAGTGAACCTGGCAGGAACGCACGAATACCGTTCAGCTCAACAGTGAAGCCACCTTTAACTTTGCCGTTGATAACACCAACAACAGTTTCAGCGTCTTCGTATGCTTTTTCCAGCGTGATCCAAGCTTCGTGACGTTTAGCTTTTTCACGGGACAGCAGGGTTTCACCGAAGCCGTCTTCTACTGCGTCCAGCGCAACGTCAACTTCGTCACCAACCTGAATTTCCAGTTCGCCCTGGGCGTTCTTGAACTGCTCAGCCGGGATGGCGGACTCAGATTTCAGACCGGCATCAACCAGTACGATATCTTTATCGATAGCAACAACAACACCACGAACGATGGAACCCGGACGGGTTTCGATTGTTTTTAAGGATTCTTCAAATAGTTGAGCAAAAGATTCAGTCATATTGATAATCTTCAGGATTCTTCAATTTAACGTCCACCTGACACCTTGTCGGATGGGGTTGTTTCACATGCCTGCTCACAATCCATTGCAGCAGGAGGTACTACATAAAGGTTTTAATACGGGTAATGCAAATTCGGTCGCTTACGCGAGTGCCAGCTTTTGGCGGGCGTATTGTAGCGCTTTTTCAATAACTTGCTCAATGCTTAAACGCGTAGAATCGAGAACTAACGCATCCGCAGCAGGCACTAACGGCGCTACAGCCCGGTTTCGGTCGCGATCGTCGCGTTCTTTGATCTCGGCCAAAAGGCGCTCAAAGTTAACACTAAAGCCCTTCTCCTGCAACTGTAGCATGCGGCGATGCGCACGTTCTTCCGAGGAGGCGTCAAGGAAAATTTTCACGGGTGCATCCGGGAAAACGACGGTGCCCATATCGCGGCCATCGGCGATAAGACCCGGCGCGTCACGGAACGCGCGCTGGCGGCGTAAAAGGGCTTCACGCACGCGTGGGAAAGCGGCGACCTGAGACGCGGCATTCGCCACGTCCTGGGTACGGATCTCTGCACTCACGTCTTCGCCTTCGAGGATCACTTCCAGGTTTCCGTTAGTGGAAACAAAGCGGACATCAAGATGGGCGGCCAGAGGCACTAATACCTCTTCGGAGCTGACATCCACATGGTGATGGATTGCCGCCAGCGCCAGCACGCGATAGATAGCGCCCGAATCCAGCAGATGCCATTGCAACGCTTCCGCCATGGCTTTACACAGCGTACCTTTGCCCGCACCGCTTGGCCCGTCAATGGTGATTACCGGGGCAATTGCCGTCATCTTTCTCTCCTTAATCAAGGCATACCGTTGTCATAAACGCCGCGCATTATACGCTGCAACGTGACAGACCGTTACCCTTGCGTGCAAATATCCGCGCGAATCCGCGTAACGGTGAATGATCGTGCAATTATAGAGGGCGCACTGGCGTCTGCGTCCCACGGTGACATTTATTTACCCTTTAATCGTGAGCCGCTTGAAAAGCGCAATGCCGACATCACGTCGGCATTGCAGTAGAGGGGAATGCGAGGTGAATCAGGCGGGTGTGCTGATGCGCGCCAGCTGCTCGAAATAGTCCGGGAAGGTTTTTGCCGTGCATTTTGGATCGAGAATGGTCACCGGCGTGTCCGATAGCGCCACCAGTGAAAAACACATCGCCATGCGGTGATCGTTGTAGGTGCCGATTTCCGCGAACTGAAGCGTCGCAGGCGGCGTGATGCGAATGTAATCTTCGCCCTCTTCTACCTCCGCCCCCACTTTGCGCAGCTCGGTGGCCATCGCAAACAGACGATCGGTTTCTTTCACCCGCCAGTTATAGATATTGCGCAGCGTAGTGGTGCCATGGGCAAACAGTGCGGCCGTGGCAATGGTCATCGCCGCGTCCGGAATATGGTTCATGTCCATATCCACGGCGTTAAGCTCACCGCGCGTGCAGGCAATGTAATCATCGCCCCAGGTCACGATTGCGCCCATTTTTTCCAGCACGTCGGCAAAGCGAATATCGCCCTGCACGCTGTTACGCCCAATACCGGTCACTTTTACCGTGCCGCCTTTGATTGCGCCTGCGGCGAGGAAATAGGACGCAGACGATGCGTCGCCCTCAACCAGATAGTGCCCCGGTGACTGGTATTGCTGCCCACCGCGCACCACGAAACGCTGGTAATTCTGATTATCAACGCTTACGCCAAAGGTGTTCATCAGATGCAGGGTGATGTCGATATAGGGTTTCGACACCAGATCGCCTTTGATGGTGATGGTGGTGTCCTGCGGCGCGAGCGGTGCGGTCATCAGCAGTGCAGTTAAGAACTGACTGGAGACGCTGCCATCCACCTCGACGGTGCCGCCGGTAAAGCCGCCGCGCAGGCGTAGCGGCGGATAGTTTTCCTGCTCCAGATACTCAATGTGCGCCCCGCCCTGACGAAGGGAATCCACCAGGTGACCAATGGGACGCTCTTTCATGCGCGGCTCACCGGTGAGTACCAGATCGTTTGCGCCGAGGCACAGTGCGGCAGCCAGCGGACGCATCGCGGTACCGGCATTGCCCAGGAACAGTTCCAGCTTTTCAGCGCTGTGCAACGGACCACCCGCGCCGGTCACTTCACAGCGGGTACGATCGGCCGACAGCGTGTAATGAACTCCCAGCGCGCTCAGCGCATTGAGCATATGGCGAACGTCGTCACTGTCCAGCAGGTTGGTCAGAACGGTGGTGCCTTGCGCAAATGCGGCCAGCAACAAGGCGCGGTTAGAGACACTTTTTGAACCGGGCAGATTAACGGTGCCGTCTACGCGCGCGATGGGTTGTAACGTCAGGGATTCCATGAAACTTAACTCTCAACTGAACAGAATAAAAACCCCGCAGAGAGGCTGCGGGGGTGTAAAAGCGCAGACGATTAACCGTGGCGGCGTTCGAAATCCGTCATAAAGTCGGTCAGGGCTTTAACGCCTTCCAGCGGCATCGCGTTATAGATGGAGGCACGCATACCGCCCACCACACGGTGGCCTTTCAGGGCATGCAACCCGGCGGCAAACGACTCTTCGAGGAACAGCTTATCCAGTTGGCTGTCTGCCAGTTGGAAAGGCACGTTCATGCGCGAGCGGTTGGCGACGGCCACATCGTTGCGGTAGAAATCACTGTTATCGATCAGGCCATACAGCAGGTTAGCTTTCTGCTGATTAATGCTGTCCATGACGCTCACGCCGCCCTGTTTTTTCAGCCATTTGAACACCAGACCGGACAGATACCAGGCAAAGGTCGGCGGTGTGTTAAACATGGAGTCATTTTCATTGAGCACGGTGTAATCAATGATCGACGGGCAGGCGGTATGCGCTTTGCCCAGCAGATCGTCGCGCACGATGACCAGCGTGAGGCCCGCCGGACCGATGTTCTTCTGCGCGCCCGCGTAGATAACACCATAACGGCTGACATCAAGCGGACGAGAAAGGATAGTGGAGGAGAAGTCAGCGGCGACAACCACGTCGCGACCAAAATCGGGGGTTTCATCGATGGCAATCCCGTCGATGGTCTCGTTCGGGCAATAATGTAAATAGGCTGCGTTGTCGCTCAGCTGCCAGTCGCGCATGGGCTTCACGCCGCGCAGACCGTCAACAGTGGTTTTCGCGTCGATCACGTTAGGCGTGCAGTATTTTTTCGCTTCTTTTACCGCACTGGCGGCCCAGTAGCCTGCATCGACGTAATCCGCCGTGGTTTTGTCGCCAAGTATATTCAGCGGAATACCCGCAAACTGACCACGACCACCGCCATGACAGAACAGCACTTTATAGTTGGAGGGGATGTTCAGCAGTTCACGAAAATCCTTTTCTGCTTCTTCCGCTACCTGAATAAATTCTTTACCACGGTGGCTGATTTCCATTACGGAGGTGCCAAGACCCTGCCAGTCGCACAACTCTTGCTGCGCCTGTTTAAGCACCTCTGCCGGTAACACTGCCGGACCTGAACTGAAATTATAGACCTGAGCCATTTCCCCTCACCACGCTAAAAGCAATAAGTTATTCCTGTGGCTATCGGTTTTACCATTGCGCGCAACGCGCCGCAACGGGTTATCCGGGCACAGGCCAAAATGTGCGTGAAATCACATAGCAGATTGTTTTGTCCGAAACATTTGATGCCGACAAAAACCCTGTCAGGTGATGCGCACAGCCCGACTTGCCTTCGACCATTCTGGATTTGCGCATCGTGGACACAATTGATGTTCGTGCGCCTGCATAATGACCACCTCGCTACAGCGCACGCAGGCATAATCGCCATCTTCCGGTACGGTGGTGAAGCGCTCGATGCATTCGGCGGGTAAAATGCACAGCCCTGGGCGGACATCCTCATCGGGGAAATAATAGAGACTGATTTGCCCGTTGGTTTCCATGATCGCCAGCCGCACCTGCCCCAACTGCTCGACGCCGTTCACCCGCAGCTCCATAAAAAACTCAAATTCTGTAAGATTTTCGCTGTGCAGTTTCTCCCACGCCAGCTCGCCATTTTCCACCACCACCACCGGCTTGCCTTCAAGAAGATCTTCGAGCTTCTCGCTGTGCGCCATCATCCACATCACCGCGCGGTAGAGCACCGCCAGCGTGATAAACACCACCAGCACGGGCAGCAGAGGTACATCGTCATAGAAGGCGACGTCCCCCGCCGCTGAGCCTAGCGTCAGGATGATCAGCACTTCAAACAGGGACATTTGGCGTACGCCGCGACGCCCGGTGATTTTGAGAAACAGAAACACCAGCACAAAGGTGTAGAGGCTGCGCAGCGCCACTTCCCCTAAAAACTCCAGCGGCACCTTATCCAGTGCCATTCGTTGCAAATCAAATGCTTTCATTTTATCCAGCCTGAACAGGGGGTTACTGTTTATAAGCATAGCCCGGTGTTTTATTTTCGCCGCTCAGCCACGGAAGATAGCGCCTGTCACGCAAAACCCGTATCATTGCGCGCTTTCCGTACGAATAAAGTGAAGACAATGACGCAAACATTTATCCCCGGCAAAGATGCCGCACTGGAAGATTCCATCGCTCGCTTCCAGCAAAAACTGCTCGATCTCGGCTTCGATATCGAAGAGGCCTCCTGGCTGAATCCGGTGCCGAACGTCTGGTCTGTGCATATCCGTGATAAAGCCTGTGCACTGTGCTTTACCAACGGCAAAGGCGCGACCAAAAAAGCCGCGCTGGCTTCGGCCCTGGGCGAATATTTTGAGCGCTTGTCCACTAACTACTTCTTCGCGGATTTCTGGCTGGGCGATGCCATCGCCAATGGCCCGTTCGTTCATTATCCGAATGAAAAATGGTTCCCGCTGCCGGAAGATGATGAGCTGCCGGAAGGCATTCTGGATGCACGTCTGCGCGCGTTTTACGATGCCGATAATGAACTCACCGCCAGCATGCTGATTGATCTGCAATCCGGTAATGAAGATCGCGGGATCTGCGGCCTGCCGTTCACCCGTCAGTCGGACCAGCAAACCGTTTATATCCCAATGAACATCGTCGGTAACCTGTACGTCTCCAACGGCATGTCTGCGGGTAACACGGCGAATGAAGCCCGCGTGCAGGGGCTGTCGGAAGTGTTTGAGCGCCACATTAAAAACCGCATCATTGCGGAAAGCATCAGCCTGCCGACGATCCCGGCCGAGGTGCTTGCGCGTTATCCGGGCGTTGTGGCCTCAATTGAGAAACTGGAAGCCGAAGGGTTCCCGATCTTTGCCTACGACGGTTCACTGGGCGGCAAATACCCGGTTATCTGCGTGGTCCTGTTTAACCCGGCAAACGGTACCTGTTTCGCGTCGTTCGGCGCACACCCAGACTTTGGCGTGGCGCTTGAGCGCACCGTCACTGAACTGCTGCAAGGTCGCGGCCTGAAGGATCTGGACGTGTTCACCCCGCCCACCTTCGATGACGAAGAAGTGGCTGAGCATGCTAACCTGGAAACCCACTTTATTGATTCCAGCGGTCTGATTTCCTGGGATATGTTCAAACAGGACGCGGACTACCCGTTCGTTGACTGGAGCTTCGCCGGCACCACAGAAGAGGAGTTCGCCACTCTGATGGCGATCTTCAATGCCGAAGACAAAGAAGTCTATATCGCCGACTACGAACACCTGAGCGTCTACGCTTGCCGCATTATCGTACCGGGCATGTCTGATATCTATCCGGCCGAAGATTTATGGCTAGCCAACAACAGCATGGGCATCCATCTGCGCGAAACCCTGCTGTCGCTGCCGGGCAGCGAGTGGGAGAAAGAGGATTATCTGAATCTGATTTCGCAGCTTGATGAAGAAGGCCATGATGACTTCACCCGCGTGCGCGAACTGCTGGGTATCGCGACCGGGAAAGACAACGGCTGGTACACGCTGCGCATCGGCGAGCTGAAAGCGATGCTGGCGCTGGCCGGCGGTGATACTGAACAGGCGCTGATCTGGACCGAATGGACGATGGAGTTCAACGCCTCCGTCTTTAGTCCGGCGCGCGCGAACTACTACCGCTGCCTGCAAACCCTGCTGTTGCTGGCACAGGAAGACGATCGTGAACCGTTGCAGTACCTGAACGCCTTCGTGCGTATGTACGGTGCAGAGGCTGTTGAAGCCGCCAGCGCCGCATTGAGCGGTGAAGCGCCGTTCTATGGTTTGCAGGCCGCCGACGGCACGCTGGCGGCCTTCCCGGCGCACCAGTCGCTGCTGAAAGCCTATGAGAAACTACAGCGCGCGAAATCAGCCTTCTGGGCGAAATAAGCGCAAATAGCACCACAACCAGTAGGCTTAAGCCTGGGTTCGAGCTATATTACGGGGCAATTTCATTGCCCCGTTTTTTTATTCTTTTGCAATGAACACCAAATGTAATAATTAAGTTAATTATGGGTAAATATTATTATAGATACCCAGGCATAATTGTTACTTTTTATGGAAAATACTCCATTTTAATTAACGGTTCGACGGGAGCGCTAAAAAAAATATTCAACTCATTTCATAAAGTTTAAACTTTATTTTTATCAGGATAATCAACACGTTACTCCGTAAGCGCTGAAAAACCATGCGCTGTACGGGCCTATAAGCCAGGCGAGATATGATCCATATCAAATTCTCTTCTATAATGCTTTGTTAGTATCTCGTCGCCGACTTAATAAAGAGAGAGTTAGTGTGAAAGCTGACAACCCTTTTGATCTATTGCTCCCTGCCGCTATGGCCAAAGTTGCCGAAGAAGCAGGTGTGTATAAAGCAACAAAACATCCGCTGAAAACCTTCTATCTGGCGATCACCGCGGGCGTCTTCATCTCTATAGCCTTTGTGTTTTACATCACTGCCACGACCGGCACCGCTGCGATGCCGTTCGGGATTGCCAAACTGGTTGGCGGTGTTTGCTTCTCACTGGGCTTGATCCTTTGCGTCATCTGCGGCGCCGACCTGTTTACTTCAACGGTGCTTATCGTGGTGGCGAAAGCCAGCGGACGCATCACCTGGGGTCAACTGGCGCGTAACTGGATAAACGTCTATTTCGGTAACCTGATTGGTGCGCTATTATTCGTACTGTTGATGTGGTTATCTGGCGAGTACATGGTCGCGAACGGCGGCTGGGGACTCAACGTTCTGCAAACCGCCGATCACAAACTGCATCATACATTCATTGAAGCCGTGTCGCTGGGCATCCTGGCTAACCTGATGGTCTGCCTGGCCGTGTGGATGAGCTACTCCGGTCGCAGCCTGATGGACAAAGCGTTAATCATGGTTCTGCCTGTCGGTATGTTCGTCGCCAGCGGTTTTGAGCACAGTATCGCAAACATGTTTATGATTCCGATGGGTATCGTAATACGTCATTTTGCAACACCGGAGTTTTGGACCGCGGTCGGTTCGTCTCCAGACAATTTCTCTCACCTGACAATCATGAACTTCATCACGGATAATCTGATCCCGGTAACAATTGGGAACATTATTGGTGGGGGTTTACTTGTTGGGTTGACATACTGGGTCATTTACCTGCGTGGCGACGATCATCATTGATGGCCGTCTCAGGCAGTAAATAAAAAATCCACTTAAGAAGGTAGGTGTTACATGTCCGAGCTTAATGAAAAGTTAGCCACAGCCTGGGAAGGTTTTGCGAAAGGTGACTGGCAGAAAGAAGTCAACGTACGCGACTTTATCCAGAAAAACTACGCTCCTTACGAGGGCGACGAATCTTTCCTGGCCGGTGCAACTGATGCGACCACCGTGCTGTGGGATAAAGTAATGGAAGGCGTTAAACTGGAAAACCGCACTCACGCGCCAGTTGATTTCGACACCTCTGTTGCTTCCACCATCACTTCTCACGACGCTGGCTACATTAATAAAGCGCTGGAGAAAATCGTTGGTCTGCAAACTGAAGCTCCGCTGAAACGTGCGATTATCCCGTTCGGCGGCATCAAAATGGTCGAAGGTTCCTGCAAAGCGTACAACCGCGAACTGGACCCGGCACTGAAAAAAATCTTCACCGAATACCGTAAGACGCACAACCAGGGCGTGTTTGACGTTTACACCAAAGACATCCTGAACTGCCGTAAATCTGGTGTTCTAACCGGTCTGCCGGATGCCTACGGCCGTGGCCGTATCATCGGTGACTACCGTCGCGTTGCGCTGTACGGCATCGACTTCCTGATGAAAGACAAATACGCTCAGTTCCTGTCTCTGCAAGACAAACTGGAAAACGGCGTTGATCTGGAAGCCACCATCCGTCTGCGTGAAGAAATCTCCGAGCAGTACCGTGCTCTGGGTCAGATCAAAGAAATGGCAGCGAAATACGGCTGCGATATCTCTGCTCCGGCAACCAACGCGCAGGAAGCTGTGCAGTGGACTTACTTCGGCTACCTGGCTGCGGTTAAATCTCAGAACGGTGCGGCAATGTCCTTCGGTCGCGTGTCTACCTTCCTCGACGTGTTCATTGAACGCGACCTGAAAGCGGGCAAAATCACCGAGCAAGACGCACAGGAAATGATTGACCACCTGGTCATGAAACTGCGTATGGTTCGCTTCCTGCGCACCCCGGAGTATGATGAACTGTTCTCCGGTGACCCGATTTGGGCAACCGAATCCATCGCCGGTATGGGCGTTGATGGCCGTACTCTGGTCACCAAAAACAGCTTCCGTTTCCTGAACACCCTGTACACCATGGGCCCGTCTCCGGAACCAAACATCACTGTACTGTGGTCAGAAAAACTGCCGCTGGGCTTCAAAAAATACGCAGCGAAAGTGTCTATCGACACCTCCTCCCTGCAGTATGAAAACGATGACCTGATGCGTCCTGACTTCAACAACGATGACTACGCTATCGCTTGTTGCGTAAGCCCGATGGTTGTTGGTAAGCAAATGCAGTTCTTCGGTGCGCGTGCTAACCTCGCGAAAACCATGCTGTATGCAATCAACGGCGGCGTTGATGAAAAACTGAAAATCCAGGTTGGTCCGAAATCTGAACCGATCAAAGGCGATCTGCTGAACTTCGACGAAGTGATGGATCGTATGGATCACTTCATGGACTGGCTGGCTAAACAGTACGTTACCGCACTGAACATCATCCATTACATGCACGACAAGTACAGCTACGAAGCCTCTCTGATGGCGCTGCACGACCGTGACGTTATTCGCACCATGGCCTGTGGTATCGCTGGTCTGTCCGTTGCGGCTGACTCCCTGTCTGCTATCAAATATGCGAAAGTTAAACCGGTTCGTGACGCTGACGGTCTGGCGACCGACTTCGAAATCGAAGGCGAATACCCGCAGTTTGGTAACAACGATGCTCGCGTAGATGACCTGGCGGTTGACCTGGTTGAACGTTTCATGAAGAAAATTCAGAAACTGACCATGTACCGTAACGCTATCCCGACTCAGTCCGTTCTGACCATCACCTCTAACGTTGTGTATGGTAAGAAAACCGGTAACACCCCGGACGGTCGTCGCGCTGGTGCGCCGTTTGGCCCAGGTGCTAACCCAATGCACGGTCGTGACCAGAAAGGTGCTGTTGCCTCTCTGACCTCCGTTGCTAAACTGCCGTTTGCCTACGCTAAAGATGGTATCTCTTACACCTTCTCTATCGTGCCGAACGCGCTGGGTAAAGACGACGAAGTACGTAAAACCAACCTGGCAGGCCTGATGGACGGTTACTTCCATCACGAGTCTTCCATCGAAGGTGGTCAGCACCTCAACGTGAACGTGATGAACCGCGAAATGCTGCTCGACGCGATGGAAAACCCGGAAAAATATCCGCAGCTGACCATCCGTGTTTCCGGTTACGCAGTACGTTTTAACTCCCTGACGAAAGAACAGCAGCAGGACGTTATCACCCGTACTTTCACTCAGACCATGTAATTCACAGTCTGACTGAATAAGCGTACAATTAAGGCTCCACATTCGTGGGGCCTTTTTAACAGGCCTCCCCTTCTCCAACGAGCCTGCTTTGCCAACTGTCTTTTCAGGCAATTGCCAAAACAGACTTAACACAGCCGGATTGAGCTGTGCACATAGACAGGTCCCGGATGGACCACACGTGGAGAATCATCGCAATGTCAGTTATCGGTCGCATTCACTCCTTTGAATCCTGTGGCACAGTCGACGGCCCGGGCATCCGCTTTATTACTTTCTTCCAGGGCTGCCTGATGCGCTGCCTGTACTGTCACAACCGTGACACATGGGATACCCACGGCGGTAAAGAGATCCTCGTTGAAGACCTGATGAAAGAGGTGGTGACCTATCGCCACTTTATGAACGCGTCCGGTGGCGGTGTGACGGCGTCCGGCGGCGAGGCAATGCTACAGGCAGAGTTCGTGCGTGACTGGTTCCGCGCCTGCCACAAAGAAGGCATCCATACCTGCCTCGATACTAACGGCTTTGTGCGTCGCTACGATCCGGTCGTTGACGAACTGCTGGAGGTCACTGACCTGGTGATGCTCGATCTCAAACAAATGAACGATGAGATCCACCAAAACCTTGTCGGCGTGTCCAATCACCGCACGCTGGAATTTGCCAAATACCTGTCCAATAAAGACATCAACGTCTGGATCCGCTACGTTGTGGTTCCCGGCTGGTCAGATGACGACGACTCCGCCCATCGCCTGGGTGAATTCACCCGCGATATGGGTAACGTAGAGAAAATTGAGCTGCTGCCCTACCACGAGCTGGGTAAACACAAATGGGTGGCGATGGGTGAAGAGTACAAGCTTGACGGCGTACACCCACCGAAAAAAGAGACCATGGAGCGCGTCAAGGGCATCCTTGAGCAGTATGGTCATAAAGTGATGTACTGATGTTTGTCTGGCCCGGTTAGCGCAACGCAACCGGGCTTTATTTTAAGAGCAGTATCGCGATCAGGCGTGTGCGACCGGCGTAGGATGTTTGCCCGCTTTGCGCAGGAGCATCAGCAGGTAGATAAACGAGACGCTGGCAATCATGATAAAGAGTAAATTATCCGAGTAGTTTTGCATCAGCATCGCCGCGAAGGTTGGGCCTAACAGGCTGCCAACGGTGTAGCTCAGCAGCAGCGCCTGGTTCATTGGCACCAGCTGATGATGCTCCACTTTTTCACAGGCCCAGGCCATCGCCACCGGGTAGAGGGTGAAGCCTGAGACACCTAATACAAACAGCGCAGGGGCCATCGCAGCGTTGCTCAGCATGGCGAAACAGCCCACGATCACCACGAAAACCTGCACGCGCAGCACCAGCAGACGACCAAAACGATCGGCCAGGCGACCAATTGGCCACTGCCCGACAATCCCGGCGCTCACCAGAACCGCCATCCAGAAACCAATCCCGCCATCGCTGACGCCGCGATGGGTCAGATACAGCGGCATCAGGCCGTACAGCGAGCCGAGCACAATGCCGGAAATAATACAGCCGTTGACGCCAAGCCGCGCCTGACGCAGTCGCAGCATCGGCCAGATTGCGCCAGAACCCTGCGATTCGCTATGCTGGTTGACAATACGCGTGAACAGCAGCGGGAGAATGGCCGCCAGCACCAGCCCGGTTACCCACGGCAGCACATGCAGTAATTCGGTCGAGAGTTTGCTGACCATTAATTGCCCGAGGACCGTACCGACGTAATAGACCATCATGTACGCCGCCAGCAGCCGTCCCCGATTACGCGACGTGCCGCTGCACATCAGCGCACTTTCCACCACCACCCAGATCATGGCGCAGCCCAGCCCGGCGATAAAGCGCCACACCATCCAGCTCCAGAAGCCAACCATCAGCCCAAGCCCCACGCAGCCTGCGGCAAACACCAGCGACGCGATGTAATAGCTGCGATTGAAGCCCATCTGCTTAATTAAGCGCCCGGCAAGCAGCGTGCCGATGAGATTACCGGTGAAAAAGGAGGATCCCACCAGGCCAACCTGCCACGTAGGAAGGTTTTCATGGGCGAGCCAGAGCGGGACGAGCGTATTCAATGTCGCGATCGCCAGCGTCAACAACAACAGGCCGCAGAGCAGTAATAGCACTGGCCGGGTATAAGTGGGCATGGATGTAAAAACCGTGAGGAAGTTCAG
Organism: uncultured Enterobacter sp.; assembly: GCA_963521185.1. GTDB lineage: Bacteria > Pseudomonadota > Gammaproteobacteria > Enterobacterales > Enterobacteriaceae > Enterobacter_D. The sequence continues at coordinate 465,070 of CAUQTV010000002.1, forward strand.
AATTCGAGCGCATCATGCCACTGGCAAAAACTTTGTCAATCTACGGAAAATGGCACTTTTGTGGATTTTATCCTTGTCGATTGAAATTGCTCATCCAACGGAGCGGCGAGGTTTACCCTTTCGCGTTTATCACGCTGTTTTATTTCATTTATTCCCTGAATGGTTCGCGCCAGTCAGTCGAAATATTTCATGATAAAAAATAACATAGCCGGCACCCTGCACCGGCTATGTCTGAGACATCAAATCAGCTCACGACCACCATTCCCACCGTCATGTGCAAACCATAGAAAACGCCGCGACCAATCATCTCTCCGGCAAGCACCAGCACAAAGGACAGCGAGAGCAGCGGCATGGCGGGCAATCGATTTTTACACTGCGGCACTACCCAGCAGGCCAGTGCCACCACCAGCAATACCGCGCGCCCGGCCATCAGCACCCCGTAATCGGGGATTAGCGACGATGCCTGTTGTACCGAGCTGCCAATCGTGGCGAGATCGGCCCCCTGCATTGTCGATACCACCAGGCTGGCAATCAACGCCAGTAGCGTGATGACGGGCAAACCGCGCATCGCACAGGCCTGAAGCCCCGCCAGACGCAGCAGTGCATAGCCCAGCAGCGGCCCACCGATAAACATCGTCAGGAAAAAGTTCAGCGAGGTCCAGGCGGTAAACCAGGTAGGAACGGTATCGATGCTGTTGTAAACACGACCCATCATCCAGATAAACACCAGCCCCAGCACCGCGGTGACCAGCAGCCACGCGCGGCACAGCGCTGGCGAGAGTTTACCTGCCACGGCCAGCAGCCAGCCCATGCCGCCAACGGCAAAGAACAGCGCACCGCTGGCGATCTCATTGCTCAGCGCGGAGCTGCCTGTGCGATTAAGCGCGTTGAACGCCCGCAGCGGTGAGCCAAGGTGCAGCGTCGAGGCGACAAAACCCAGGCCCATCAGCACCCATAGCACAATCATCGAGGTGATGATGCGTTGTCGCTTGTCTGCCGCTGTCTGCCCGTTGATGAGCGCCACGGTGAGAACGATAAAGCCGCCCACCACGCACTGACCCAGCACGGTAAAAATCATCAGCGGCCATTCATGCCATCCATTTCCCATTTCACACCTCCTTCGGGTTAGCCAGATAGCCGGTTTTGTCCCCGGTCGGGCGGCTGTTGGCGTTAGGTTTGATCACCAGATTCGGCTTCGTGAAGCGCCCGGCGGGCAGCGGCGCGACGGCATCCAGCGAGCCGTATTTCTTACGCAGTTCGTCAATGGGCGCAAAATCCAGCGCGCGCAGCGGGCAGGACTCCACGCAGATCGGTTTTTTGCCGTCGGTTACCCGGTCGTGGCAGCCGTCGCATTTGGTCATGTGACCTTTCGCCGCGTTATACTGCGGCGCGCCGTACGGGCAGGCCATGTGGCAGTAGCGACAGCCGATGCACACGTCCTCGTCCACCACCACAAACCCGTCGGCGCGTTTATGCATCGCACCGCTCGGGCAGACTTTGGTGCACGCCGGATCCTCGCAGTGGTTGCAGGAGATCGACAGATAATAGGCAAAGACGTTCTGCTGCCAGACGCCGTTGTCCTCCTGCCAGCTTCCGCCCGCGTATTCATAAATACGGCGAAAGCTGACGTCCGGGGTCAAATCCTTGTAATCCTTGCACGCCAGTTCGCAGGTTTTGCACCCGGTGCAGCGGCTGGAATCCACATAAAAGCCATACTGAATTGTCATCGGTTATTCCTTACACCTTCTCAACCTGTACCAGGTTCGTGTGGGACGGGTTGCCTTTTGCCAGCGGTGACGGGCGCTGTGAGGTCAGCACATTGATACTGCCGCCCTGATCGATGCGATTGGCATCAGGGGTGTACCATGCCCCCTCTCCCATAGCGACTACGCCTGGCATCATGCGCGGCGTGACTTTGACCTCGATGTGCACTTCTCCGCGCTCGTTGAAAATACGGGCGCGATCGCCATTGGCAATCCCGCGTTTTTGCGCATCGAGCGGGTTCATCCACATCTCCTGTCGGCATGCCGCCTTCAAAAGCTCCACGTTGCCGTAGGTTGAGTGAACGCGTGCTTTGTAGTGAAAACCGGTCAGTTGCAGCGGGAATTTCGCGGTAAGAGGATCGTTGTAGTTTTCAAAACCGGGCGTGTAGATCGGCAGCGGATCGATAACATCCCCTTCCGGCAGCTCCCAGCTTGCCGCAATCTGAGCCAGCGCTTCGGAGTAAATCTCGATTTTGCCCGAGGGCGTCGTCAATGGGTTGGCCTGCGGATCGTCGCGGAAAGCTTTATAGGCAACGTGATGCCCTTCCGGATCTCGCTGCTTAAACATGCCCTGCTCGCGGAAGGTGTCAAAATCAGGCAGATCGGGCATCGCTTCACGGGATAGCGCGTGCAGATGGCGCATCCACCCTTCCTGCGTGCGTCCTTCGGTGAAGGTCTGCTCGACGCCAAGACGCTTCGCCAGCTCGCTGGTCATCTCATAAATGGTTTTGCATTCAAAGCGCGGTTTAATGGCCTGGTCGGTGAAAATGACATAAGACATGTTGCCGCAGGAGGCATCAAGCGCGAAATCCATCTGCTCTGATGCGGTGCAGTCCGGCAGAATAATATCGGCGTATTTTGCCGATGAGGTCATGTGGCAGTCGATAACGACAATCATCTCGCACTTTTTGTCATCCTGAAGAATGTCATGGGTGCGGTTAATATCAGAGTGCTGGTTGATGAGGCAGTTGCCGGCGTAGTTCCAGATCATTTTGATCGGCACGTCGAGCTTGTCTTTACCCCGGACGCCATCGCGCAGCGCCGTCATTTCCGTGCCGCGTTCGATGGCATCGGTCCACATAAACATGGAGATACTGGTTTGTACCGGGTTTTCCAGCGTCGGCATGCGCTCGAACGGGACTTCATAAGAGCCTTCGCGCGCGCCGCTGTTACCACCGTGAATACCGACATTCCCCGTCAAGATAGAGAGCATCGAAATGGCACGGGTGGCAATTTCACCGTTCGCATGACGCTGCGGTCCCCAGCCCTGGCTGATATAAGCCGGTTTCGCTGAACCGATTTCACGCGCCAGTTGCACAATGCGCTCAGCGGGGATGCCGGTGATGGTGGACGCCCACGCGGGAGTTTTTGCCACACCATCGCTGCCCTGGCCGAGAATATAGGCTTTATAGTGCCCGTTAGCGGGCGCGCTGGCGGGCAGGGTTTTCTCGTCATACCCCACACAGTATTTATCCAGGAAGTGTTGATCCACGAGGTTTTCGCTGATCATCACCCACGCCAGCGCGTTGACTAACGCCGCATCAGTACCCGGACGGATGGGGATCCACTCATCTTCGCGCCCGGCACCCGTATCGGTATAGCGCGGGTCGACAATGATCATTCGCGCGTTGGATTTCGCACGCGCCTGCTCAAGATAGTAGGTCACCCCGCCGCCGCTCATGCGTGTTTCGCCAGGGTTATTACCGAACAGCACCACCAGTTTGCTGTTTTCAATATCAGAGGGGCTGTTACCGTCGGCCCAGCCGCCGTAGGTGTAATTCAAGCCTGCGGCAATTTGCGCCGAGGAGTAATCCCCGTAGTGATTGAGATAGCCTCCGCAGCAGTTCATCAGGCGCGCAATCAGCGTTTTACCCGGTGGCCATGAGCGGGTCAAGGTACCGCCGAGCGTGCCAGTGCCGTAGTTCAGGTAGATGGACTCGTTACCGTGATCGTTGATCAGGCGCTGCATGTTGCTGGCAATGGTATCAAAGGCTTCGTCCCAGCTGATGCGCTCGAACTTTCCTTCGCCGCGTTTACCCACGCGCTTCATTGGGTATTTCAGGCGGTCAGGATTATAGACGCGGCGGCGCATTGAACGCCCGCGCAGGCAAGCGCGCACCTGGTGCAGGCCGTCGTAGTTGTCATCGCCGGTGTTATCGGTTTCAACATATTTGATTTCGCCGTCAACCACATGCATACGTAGCGGACAACGGCTGCCGCAGTTGACGGTACAGGCGCTCCAGATCACTTTTTCATTAGGCGTGGCGGGCGCAATGGCCTTTGCAGCACTGGCGAGACGAGAAAAAGGCAGGGTCAACGCACTACTGGCGACAGCAAGACCGCCGAGAGCTGAGGTTTTCATCAGGCCACGGCGACTCACCCCGGCCGTCAGCAACGCATTGGGGATGGAGGATTTCATAAACACTCACTTTGATTGCTCACATAAAAACAGTCGTTATATAGAATTACATATAACGAATTTAGGATTTATTAGTTTTTTATCCTGCTATCAGTCTAAGGGAGTATTACTACTTTTTACTGTGTGGGTATTGTTTCGTATCAAGGGAGGTAATAAAAAAGCGCCCGCAGGCGCTTTCAGGAGGGAAGAATTGTAACGACCGATTAGCCGATAAATTCAAGGCCTTTCATGTACGGACGCAGCACTTCCGGCACTTCGATACGGCCATCAGCCTGCTGGTAGTTTTCCAGCACGGCCACCAGCGTACGCCCCACCGCCAGACCCGAACCGTTCAACGTGTGAACCAGGCGGGTTTTCTTGTCGGTTTTGCTGCGGCAGCGTGCCTGCATGCGACGCGCCTGGAAATCCCAGACGTTAGAGCAGGACGAGATTTCGCGGTAGGTGTTCTGCGCCGGGATCCACACTTCCAGATCGTAGGTTTTGCATGCGCCAAAGCCCATATCACCGGTGCACAGAATGATTTTACGGTACGGCAGACCCAGCAATTGCAGCACTTTCTCTGCGTGGCCCGTCATCTCTTCCAGCGCATCCATGGAATCTTCCGGACGCACGATCTGCACCATTTCCACTTTATCGAACTGGTGCATACGGATCAGACCACGGGTGTCACGACCATAAGAACCGGCTTCAGAACGGAAACACGGCGTGTGCGCGGTCATTTTGATCGGCAGCGCATCTTCGTCGATGATTTCGTCACGGACCAGGTTGGTCAGCGGCACTTCTGCGGTCGGGATCAGCGCATAGTTGCTGCTGTCGGCTTCTTCATCCAGCGGACGCGTATGGAAAAGATCGCCGGCAAACTTCGGCAACTGGCCGGTACCGTACAGCGTTTCGTGGTTCACCAGGTAGGGCACGTAGTTTTCACTGTAGCCGTGCTGCTCGGTGTGCAGATCCAGCATGAACTGGGACAGCGCACGGTGCATACGCGCGATCTGGCCTTTCATCACCACAAAACGTGAACCGGTCAGTTTTACCGCTGCCGCAAAATCCAGACCGCTGTGCATTTCGCCCAGCGTCACATGATCGCGCACGTCGAAATCAAACTCGCGCGGGGTGCCCCAGCGGCTGACTTCAACATTATCGCTCTCATCGCGGCCAACCGGCGCATCGTCGTGCGGGATGTTCGGGATGGTCAGTGCGATATCGCGAATCTCTGCCAGCAGGGATTCCAGTTCGGCTTTCGCCGCATCCAGCGCTTCACCCAGCTTGTTCACTTCCAGGCGTAATGGCTCGATATCTTCCCCGCGCGCTTTCGCCTGGCCAATGGATTTCGATCGCGAGTTACGCTCCGCCTGCAGGTTTTCAGTGTTCACCTGCAGAACTTTACGACGCTCTTCAAGCGCGCGAAGTTTATCTACATCCAGCTTAAAGCCCCGGCGTGCCAGTTTTTCAGCGACTGCGTCTGGCTCGGTACGCAGCAGATTGGGATCGAGCATGCTTATCCTGTGCTTATCGAATTGAAATTAAGGGAAAGTGGCCACAGCCTGCAGCCACAAGAATTCACTGATAACCTTACCGCAACGCCTCAATTAGCGATAGCGTTTTGTGGGGCTTTTATGATCCTGTTCAGCCAGCCAGGCGAGCTTTTCGCCAATCTTGCCTTCAAGACCTCTGTTTGAGGGGTGATAATAGCGCGTTTGTGCTATTTCTGACGGGAAATAGACTTCACCTGCCGCATAGGCATTAGGTTCATCGTGGGCGTAACGGTACTCCTGACCGTAGCCCATTTCCTTCATCAGTTTAGTGGGTGCGTTGCGCAGATGTTCCGGCACGTCGTAATCCGGGCGCTCGCGGGCATCGGCCATCGCGGCTTTAAAGGCGGTATAGACGGCGTTACTTTTCGGTGCGCAGGCGAGGTAGACGATGGCCTGTGCAATGGCGCGCTCCCCTTCCGCAGGGCCAACCCGGGTAAAACAGTCCCAGGCGGAGAGGGCCACCTGCATGGCACGCGGATCGGCATTGCCGACGTCTTCTGAGGCAATCGCCAGGCAGCGACGCGCCACATACAGCGGATCGCCACCTGCGGTAATAATGCGCGCGTACCAGTAGAGCGCCGCATCCGGTGCGCTGCCGCGAACGGATTTATGTAAGGCGGAGATCAGATCGTAAAAACGATCGCCTTTGTTATCAAAGCGGGCGCTGCGTTCACCGGCAATTTCCGTAAGCAGCGTTTGTGGCAGCACGCGCTTGCCGGAGGCATCCAGCTCGGCCATGTCCGCCATCATTTCCAGCGTATTGAGCGCACGGCGGGCATCGCCATTCACCAGCTCCGCTATCGCGCGACGCGTGTCGTCGGGCAACACAATGTCCTGCCCACCGTAGCCTCGCGCGCTGTCCGACATCGCTTGATCGAGCACTTTTTCTATGTCGTCAACGGTCAGTGATTTCAATAGATAGACGCGGGCGCGGGAAAGCAGCGCAGAGTTCAGTTCGAACGAAGGGTTTTCGGTGGTGGCCCCAATAAAGGTGATGGTGCCATCCTCAATATGCGGCAGGAACGCGTCCTGCTGGCTTTTATTGAAGCGATGAACTTCATCAACAAACAGGATGGTGCGCCTGCCCGCGTTGCGGCTTTGACGCGCGCGTTCAATCGCTTCACGAATATCTTTTACACCGGAGGTGACGGCAGAAATCCGTTCGACATCGGCACTGGCGTAATGGGCGATCACTTCCGCTAAGGTGGTTTTTCCGGTACCCGGTGGCCCCCAAAGGATCATGGAGTGCAAATGCCCGGCTTCAATGGCGCGCGGCAAAGGCTTACCCGGAGCCAGCAGATGTTGCTGACCAATGTACTGCGCTAAATTTTCTGGCCGCATGCGAGCGGCCAGAGGTTGAAACGCGTTATCGGAAAAATCGAGCGAAAGATTGCTCACTCACGCCTCTACTTACGTTGGTCGTCTACCGTCACGCCCTGCGGCGGCGTAAAGGTGAATTTAGCGGCGTCAACCGCGCCATTCTGCTGAGATTTCAGCTGATAGGTGCTGCGCTGATCGTCCTGCTCCACCGCACTGAACTGATTGATGGTGCCGTTCTGGCTCACATTGATGGTGAACTGTTTGAGGTTGCCATTGTTGCCTTTCGGCACCAGCACGAAGTCGTCGCCATTTTGCTTAATGTTGTACTGCTGCCAGTCGCTCGACTGGTTACGCGCAATCAGCATAAACGGCGTATTGCCGGTCGCTGAGCTGAGATTGGTCGCCGTCGCCTGCTCTACAAACGGATTGTAGAACCACAGGGTTTTGCCGTCGGAAACGAGAATGCTCTCGTCCGGCTGGGTCATGTGCCAGTTAAACAGATTAGGACGCTTAACCCACAGGTCACCCTGGCCTTCCTGCACCGCGGCTCCGCTGCCGTCGGTCACTTTCTGCGTGAAACTCGCATGGAAGCTGCTGACTTTATCAAGGCGGCTTTTCAGATCCCCTGCGGCGTCAGCCCAGACGCTGCTGGCCGCGAGGCTGGTCAGTAATGCACAGGTAATGGCAATCTTTTTCATTGTTATTCCTTAAGTACGTCACTCCCCGTCCGGGAGAATCTTCTGCCACTCACTTTAGGTCTGAACGCCGCGCGGTGACAGAGGAAAAGACTGATTTTTGACTCATTTACCCATCTTTGCAATCCACGCGCTTACTCAAACGGCGGGGGCGCAAGCACCTCACGGTTGCCGTTATGCCCCTGCTCGCTGACGATACCCTGCGCTTCCATCTGCTCGATAATCCGCGCCGCACGGTTATAGCCGATACGGAACTGGCGCTGCACGCCGGAGATCGACGCTTTGCGTTTCTCGGTTACAAAGTTGACCGCCTGATCGAACAGCGGATCCAGCTCTTCTGCGCCATCGAAGCCACCGGCACCGGTTTCACCTTCGTTATCCGAGGTAATGCCGGAAACGTATTGCGGACGCCCGCGCGCTTTCCAGTCCTGAACGACGGCATGCACTTCTTCATCGCGAACGAAGGCACCGTGCACACGCACCGGCGCAGACGAGGAGTTCGGTCCGGAATAAAGCATATCGCCCATCCCCAGCAGCGATTCCGCGCCCGACTGATCGAGAATGGTACGGGAGTCGATTTTACTTGATACGGTAAAGGCGATTCGCGTCGGGATGTTGGCTTTAATAAGGCCGGTGATGACATCCACCGACGGACGCTGTGTCGCCAGCACCAGATGGATACCCGCCGCACGCGCTTTCTGCGCCAGACGCGCAATCAGCTCTTCGACTTTTTTGCCAACGGTCATCATCAGGTCGGCAAACTCATCCACCAGCACCACGATGTACGGCAGTTTTTCCAGCACCGGATGCACCGCATCCATGCTGTCGCCCGGTTTCCAGTACGGGTCCGGAATCGGACGGCCCATACGGGCGGCCTCGGTGATCTTCTCGTTGTAACCCGCCAGATTTCGCACGCCCAGCGCGGACATCAGCTTATAGCGGCGCTCCATCTCGTTGACGCTCCAGCGCAGCGCGTTGGCGGCGTCTTTCATGTCGGTCACGACCTCGGTCAGAAGATGCGGGATGCCCTCATAAACGGACAGTTCCAGCATTTTCGGATCGATCATGATGAATTTCACGTCTTCCGGCTGCGCTTTATACAACATGCTGAGGATCATGGCGTTAACGCCCACGGATTTACCGGACCCGGTTGTCCCCGCCACCAGCAGGTGCGGCATTTTCGCCAGATCGGCAATCACCGCATCGCCCGCGATATCTTTACCCAATACCACCGTCAGCGGCGAGGGGCTTTCGCGGAACTTCGCGCAGTCCAGTACTTCGCGCAGGTAAACGGTCTGACGTTTTTTGTTCGGCAGCTCAAGACCAACATAAGGCTTGCCGGGGATCACTTCCACCACGCGCACTGCGACGGTTGAAAGCGAACGGGCCAGATCGCGTGAAAGATTCGAAATGCGTGCCGCTTTCACGCCCGGTGCAAGGTTCAGCTCGAAGCGCGTGATCACCGGACCCGGCGAGTAGTTCACCACGTCGGCTTTAATGCGGAAATCATTCAGACGCGCTTCAACCAGTCGCGCCATTTGCTCCAGCGCGAAGGTGTCTACCGGCTCAACTTCCGTGGGCGGACGCGTCAGCAAATCGAGCGACGGTAGCGGCGTGGTCGGACGCGGCACCTGGCGGCTGTCACCGTTGCGCATTAACAGCGGATGGATCAGGCTTTCCTGCGCGGCGGGCTGCGGTGGCGTCACAGGCTGCTGCGGTGGCTGCTGATACTGCGGCTGAGGCGGCTGCTGCACAGGCGGCTGCTGATACTGTGGCTGCTGATACTGTGCCTGCTGATACTGTGGCTGATAGTGCGGCTCAGGCATAGCTTCCGGCATAAACAGCGGTTCAACCGGGCCATCATCCACCAGCATTTTCATCGGCGAGAATTCAAAATCAGCCGGAGAGAACGGGTGCGCGCCGGCTGGCTGCTCGCTGGCATAGCGCTGCTGCTGCGTGGCGGCAAACTGGCGGGCCAGTTCCGCTTCGGCAGCGTCGTCTTCGCTTTCTTGCGAAGAGACCTCTGGTTGATACTCGTCGCCGTAACGGTGCTGCTGCGTGGCGGCGAACTGACGTGCCAGCTCATCCTGCTGCATTGCATCCGCATCGTCGTCGGTCTGATAATCCGTTGGCAGTCGTTCAGCTTCACGCGCACGCTCTTCTGCCATGCGCTGCGACGGCAGTTTAATCCCGTAGGAGGCCAGTTCACGACGCGTCGGCACACGCACACGGTTAGGGCGTGGCAGCTGTGGACCAAAGCCTTCTTTTACCTGCGGACGCGGCGCGCCTCCAGCGGCAAGGCTGAATACTGGCCCTGCGGCTGCGGCAGCACCGGCCTCTTTCACCCCTGCGGCAACCGGCGTGATGACAGGCGTCGGATCAACGACCGGCGGTGGCACAGGCGTTGCCGGGGCAGTTTGCTGCACCGGTTCAGGAATAGGCTGATACCAGGCCGCAAGCTGCTCGCGTTCACGGGCGCGTTTTTCTTCCACTTCTTCAAAATAGTAGAGCGGCGGGCGCGTATGTTTGACTTCCGCAGGCTCCGGCGTCGGTTCCGGCTCTACCGCTGGCGGCGTTTCCGGCTGCCAGTCCGGCCGGGCATAGGGTTCCGCTAGCGGAGTAGCAGCATACTCCGGGGTAGTCGCATAGTCCTGAGTAGCCGCGTAATCCGGCTGCGGATGCACTGGCGCTTGCGGCACATAATAATCCACCGGAACAGGCGACGTCGGCTGCTGATACGCGGCCTCGTCATACTGTGGCGCATACGCCTCGACGGGGGCGGTCGGTTCAGCGTACTGTTCAACATACTGTGGCGCAGACGTTGGCGGCCAGGGCACCTCGGTTTCGGCAACAGGCTGCGGCGGGGTGTACAGGGTCGGCTGCGCCGGTGCGGCGTAGCTCTGCGCCGCCGTTGTGGCTATCGCGGCGGCGGCCAGCGGTTCGGTCACGCTGTGACCGTTTAGCAGCGGATCGTATTCGTCATACGCCGCCGGAGCCGTGGCTTTATGGCTGGAGAACAGCACGTCGTCGGCATCGGCGGCAACGCCGCGCGCGCTGTATTGAATATCGTCTTCGTCATCCATGCGCTTACCGGAGAACAGTGCCTCGTCGGTTTTACGGCCCATTGGATTAGCGAACTTCTCGGCTACGCGTTTGCGACGCGCCAGCGCACCACGCATGATGCGCGCCCGACGCGACTCACGTTTAACCGGGGCCGCGTCATCCTCGTACTGGTCTTCGTCGTACTCTTCATCGACCCAGGTGTCATCACGACGGGTGCGATTGCTGGCAAAGGTCAGAATATTGAGGATCAGGCTGCCAATTTTTTCAGCAATGCTGACCCACGACCAGCCGGTAAACAGCGTTAAGCCAGCGGCCCAGATACAGAGCAGCGCGATAGTCCCGCCGCTGCTGTGCAGCAAGGGCATCATCGCCGTGCTGAGCAGGCTGCCGATCACGCCGCCGGAGGCAAAATACCAGATGTCATCGGCATTGATCGCGGCCAGCCCACAGGAGGTGAGGATCAGTGCCAGCACGCCAATCAGACGCAGCGAGACGGCAAAATAGTCGACGAACTCTTCCGTCGCACGGTGGCGATAGGTAAACCAACAGCCGCCGATGATGATCACCGGGATGGTGTAGGCCATCACGCCAAAGATGAAAAACAGCGTATCGGCAAGCCACGCACCGGGAACACCACCCAAATTATGGATAGGTTCGTGCCATGCGGTCTGCGACCAGCTGGGATCGGAGGGATTGAAACTGAGTAACGCTGCCATCAACCAGACGGCAGAAAGGGCAACCAGTATCAGCAACGCTTCGAGGAGCCGACGCCCGCTGCTTAACGTTGTCAGTGTGACTTCTTTGTCTTCAGTGTATTCCTGGCTCAAGTAAGGCTCTCCAGGTCCTTGATGCTAAAACGGAGAACAGCGCCAGGTCGCCCTGGCACTGCTGCTGTATGGATTAACAGGAGTGTAATCAAACTGAGCCGATTTTGCACCTGTTCCGTGTTAGCGCGTCTTAATAACCAGACGATTGCTCTGTTTGACTTCTTCCATCACCACATAGGTACGGGTGTCATTCACGCCTGGCAGACGCAGCAAGGTTTCACCCAGCAGTTTGCGATAGGCCGACATATCCGGCACGCGTGTTTTCAACAGGTAGTCGAAATCACCGGACACTAAATGACACTCTTGAATTTCTTCAAGTTTTTGTACTGCGGTATTGAATTGCTCAAACACATCCGGTGCGCCACGATTCAGAGTAATCTCAACAAAAACCAGAAGTGATGCATCCAGATAATGCGGGTTTAACAGCGCTGTATAGCCCTGAATAAAACCCTGTCTTTCCAGCCTGCGCACGCGCTCAAGGCACGGCGTTGGCGAAAGTCCCACTCGCTTAGAAAGCTCGACGTTCGAAATACGCCCATCTTTTTGCAACTCATTGAGAATGTTGCGATCGATACGGTCGAGATCTTTACCAGGGCGCTTCTTGCTATCTACCATTATTATTGTCTCTCTGTATTCCTTCCCTACTCCTGCCTTGACCCTGTGCACTTCACTGTAGAGAGTCTTTGCCCGTCGCGTTACGCACCGCAAAAACAACGCCACGCGATGCGCAATCCCAGGGTCTGTATTGAGAAGACCGTTGCCAACGGCAGCTATCGACATCTCGCAGGGCATCTGTCCACACCCTGCGTAAATTTCAGTAACCCGGTTAAAAGGCATTCACCCGCGTGATATAAACCCATGCGAGCAACGCTGCTTTTTTTTCTTCCTCGAATGTTTTCGCAAATGCGCAGGGGATTGTCAAAGCAAAACATCTTTTTTTAGTACAACATGCCAGATATTCATCACGACCACTGATGAAACCTCATTTTATCACCTTATAACTGACCGATTTTCAGTAGATTTTGTTATATTATTGATCTGAACAGGGGGCCCCCGTACGCCCTCACCTATTGCACAAATCGTTAACAAAATTGCTGCACTCTTTTTTTACGCCGCCAAATTCCCTACAATCCAGCTAACTGTCTGCCAACAATAATGAGGATTTCATGGGCACGGCCAAACACAGTAAGCTGCTTATCCTGGGCTCCGGACCTGCGGGCTACACCGCAGCAGTCTATGCCGCACGCGCAAACCTGCACCCGGTATTAATCACCGGTATGGAAAAAGGCGGCCAGCTCACGACCACCACTGAAGTGGAAAACTGGCCCGGCGATCCGAACGATTTGACCGGTCCGCTGCTGATGGAACGCATGCACGAGCATGCCGCGAAATTCGAAACGGAAATTCTGTTCGATCACATCAATAAGGTCGATCTGCAAAACCGTCCATTCCGCCTGACCGGTGACAGCGGCGAATACACCTGCGATGCGCTGATTATCGCCACCGGTGCTTCTGCGCGCTACCTCGGTTTACCCTCGGAAGAGGCGTTCAAAGGCCGTGGTGTTTCTGCCTGCGCCACCTGCGACGGTTTTTTCTACCGCAATCAGAAAGTCGCCGTGATCGGTGGCGGTAACACGGCGGTTGAAGAAGCGCTTTACCTGGCGAACATCGCCTCTGAAGTGCACCTGATCCACCGTCGCGATACCTTCCGCGCGGAAAAAATTCTTATCAAGCGCTTGATGGACAAAGTGGAGAGCGGCAACATCGTGCTGCATACCCACCGCACGCTGGAAGAAGTCACCGGCGATCAGATGGGCGTGAGCGGTCTGCGCCTGCGCGATACGCAAAATGCGGATAACGTCGAATCGCTCGACGTGGCTGGGCTGTTTGTCGCGATCGGCCACAGCCCGAATACCGGGATTTTTGACGGCCAACTGGCGCTGGAAAACGGCTACATCAAAGTGCAGTCGGGTATTCACGGCAACGCCACTCAGACCAGCATTCCGGGCGTGTTTGCCGCCGGCGACGTGATGGATCACATCTACCGCCAGGCGATCACCTCTGCGGGCACGGGGTGTATGGCGGCGCTGGACGCAGAGCGTTACCTGGACGGACTGGCCGAAAGCGCGAAATAATCTTTACAAGTCAGTAACAAAGGTAAAAAAGGCGACTATAAGTCGCCTTTATTTTTGTCCCGAGGTAACATTCAAAGCCGAAAATCTAAAAACACCACCTGCAAAGTGCGCGATGAATAAAACCCGTCAACAAGAACTGACCCGCTGGTTGAAACAGCAAAGTGTGATTTCCCGTCGCTGGTTAATGACCTCCCGTATTCTTGGGATCGTCAGCGGCATTTTGATCGTCGCTCAGGCGTGGATCCTTGCCCGCATTCTCAACCACATGATCATGGAGAATATCCCCCGCGAAGCGCTGCTGCTGCCCTTTGTGCTGCTGGTTCTGGTGTTTATTCTGCGCGCCTGGGTGGTCTGGTTGCGGGAGCGCGTTGGCTACCATGCGGGCCTCAATATTCGCTATGAGATCCGCCGTCAGGTGCTTGACCGGCTGCAACAGGCGGGTCCGGCGTGGATTCAGGGTAAACCTGCGGGCAGTTGGGCGACGCTTATTCTGGAACAGGTCGACGACATGCACGACTACTATGCGCGTTACCTGCCGCAAATGGCGCTGGCCGCCAGCGTGCCGCTGCTGATTGTACTGGTGATTTTCCCCTCTAACTGGGCCGCCGCGCTCATTCTTCTGTGCACTGCGCCTTTGATCCCGATGTTTATGGCCATGGTCGGCATGGGTGCCGCTGACGCTAACCGCCGTAATTTTAAGGCGCTGGCGCGACTGAGCGGTCATTTCCTCGATCGCCTGCGCGGTATGGAAACGCTGCGTGTATTTGGCCGTGGTGAAGCCGAGACCGAGAGCATTCGCCGGGCCTCGCAGGATTTCCGCAGCCGCACAATGGAAGTGCTGCGCATGGCATTTTTATCCTCCGGCGTGCTGGAGTTCTTTACCTCGCTGTCGATTGCGCTGGTCGCCGTCTATTTTGGCTTCTCCTATTTGGGCGAACTGAATTTCGGCCATTACGGAACGGGCGTGACGCTCTTTTCCGGCTTCCTGGCGCTGATCCTCGCCCCCGAATTTTTCCAGCCGCTGCGCGATTTGGGCACCTTTTACCATGCTAAAGCGCAGGCGGTGGGTGCCGCCGATACGCTGAAAACCTTTCTGGAAACGCCGCTGGCGCATCCTGAGCGCGGTGAGCGCGTGCTGAGCGCCGACGAGCCAGTCAGCATTACCGCCAGCGATCTGGTGATCACCGCGCCGGAAGGTGCCGTGCTCGCCGGGCCGCTGAATTTCACGCTCAACGCCGGTGAACGCGTGGTGCTGGTCGGGCAAAGTGGCTCCGGTAAAAGCTCGCTGATTAATGCCCTGTCCGGTTTCCTCTCTTATCAGGGTTCGTTGCAAGTCAACGGCGTCGAGTTACGCGAGCTGGAGCCTGTCGCCTGGCGCAGACAGCTGAGCTGGGTCGGCCAGAATCCCCAGCTTCCCGCGCCAACCCTGCGCGATAACGTGCTGCTGGCGCGGCCAGACGACACGGAGGCAGAACTGCACGCCGTGCTGGAGAGCGCCTGGGTAAGCGAATTTTTACCGCTACTGCCGCAGGGTATCGACACGCCGGTGGGCGATCAGGCGGCCCGTCTCTCGGTAGGTCAGGCGCAGCGCGTGGCCGTCGCCAGGGCGCTGCTCCAGCGTTGCCAGTTAATGCTGCTGGACGAACCCGCCGCCAGCCTGGACGCGCACAGCGAACAGCGCGTCATGGCCGCGCTCAGCACCGCGTCGCACCACCAGACCACGCTGATGGTGACCCACCAGCTTGAAGGGCTTTCCGACTGGGACAGCATCTGGGTGATGCAGGACGGTCAACTTATTGAGCAGGGCGACTTTGCCACGCTCGCGGCGGCACAAGGGGCGTTTGCCTCCCTGCTCGCCCATCGCCAGGAGGACATTTAAATGCGCGATCTTCTGCCTTACCTGGCCCTGTATAAACGCCATAAATGGCTGCTCACGCTGGGCGTGATCCTCGCCATCGTCACGCTGCTCGCCAGCATTGGTTTGCTCACGCTCTCCGGCTGGTTCCTGTCGGCATCGGCGGTGGTCGGCGTGGCAGGACTCTACAGCTTTAACTATATGCTCCCCGCCGCCGGGGTGCGCGGTGCGGCCATCACCCGTACCGCCGGACGTTATTTTGAGCGACTGGTGAGCCACGATGCCACCTTCCGGGTGCTCGAACACCTGCGCGTTTCCACGTTTAGCAAGCTGCTGCCCCTCTCCCCCGCCGGACTGGCCCGTTTTCGTCAGGGCGAATTGCTTAACCGTGTGGTGGCGGATGTCGACACGCTCGACCATCTCTACCTGCGGGTCATTTCACCGCTGGTGGGTGCGCTGGTGGTGATCCTGGTGGTGGTGCTGGGCCTGAGCGTGCTGGATGTCACGCTGGCGCTGACGCTGGGCGGCATTATGCTGCTAACGCTGTTCCTGCTGCCGCCGCTGTTTTACCGCGCGGGAAAACCGACCGGTGAAAAACTCACGCATTTGCGCGGACAGTATCGCCAGCAGCTGACGGCCTGGTTGCAAGGCCAGGCCGAACTGACGATTTTTGGTGCCAGCCAGCGCTACCGCGAGCAGATGGAAAACACCGAGCTGAGCTGGCACGACGCCCAGCGACGCCAGTCTGAACTGACGGCACTCTCGCAGGCGGTGATGTTATTGATTGGCGGTTTTGCGGTGATTGCCATGCTGTGGCTCGCCTCCGGCGGCGTGGGTGACAATCTACAGCCCGGCCCACTGATTGCCCTGTTCGTCTTCTGTGCGCTGGCCGCTTTTGAAGCGCTGGCCCCGGTCACTGGCGCATTCCAGCATTTGGGCCAGGTGATCGCATCCGCCCGTCGCATCACGCAGATTACGGCAACCGTACCCGAGGTCACTTTCCCGGCCAGCGAATCGCCGGTACCCACCGCGGTTGAGCTGCGCCTTGAGGCCGTCACCTTCCGCTATCCCGAGCAAATCCAGCCCGCGCTGAGTGATATTTCTCTGAGCATCACCGCCGGTCAGCGCGTCGCCATCCTGGGGCGCACCGGCTGCGGTAAATCGACGCTGCTGCAATTGCTGACCCGCGCCTGGGATCCGCAGCACGGTGCTATTTCGCTTAACGGCCAGGCGCTGACGAGCCTGAGCGAAACCGCCCTGCGCGCCAGCATCAGCGTGGTGTCCCAGCGCGTGCATCTGTTTAGCGCAACGCTGCGTGATAACCTGTTGCTCGCCGCACCTGAGGCCCGCGATGATCAACTCGCCGCCGTATTAACGCAGGTCGGGCTGGAAAAGCTGCTCGAAGACAGCGGTCTGAACAGCTGGCTTGGTGAGGGTGGCCGCCAGTTGTCCGGCGGTGAACTGCGCCGTCTGGCGATTGCCCGTGCGCTGCTGCACAACGCGCCGCTGATGCTGTTAGATGAACCGACCGAAGGGCTGGATGCCACCACCGAGAGTCAAATCCTTGATTTACTCAATGTGGTGACGCGGGGAAAAACCGTGCTGATGGTGACGCACCGTCTGCGTGGATTATCACAGTGCGATCAAATAATAGTGATGGACAACGGTCAAATAATTGAGCAAGGTAATCACGCAGCGTTATTGGCGAAACAGGGTCGATATTACCAGTTTAAGCAACGTCTGTAGGACGATACTCATCGTACTAGTGAATCATCCCTTGTCGCGTTATGGAGCGTTGTGGTCATGCGCCTGGTTCAGCTTTCTCGTCACTCTATTGCTTTTCCTTCGCCAGAAGGGGCGTTGCGCGAACCAAACGGGCTGTTAGCGCTTGGCGGCGATCTCAGCCCCTCCCGCCTGTTGATGGCCTATCAGCGCGGTATCTTTCCCTGGTTTTCACCCGGCGACCCCATCCTGTGGTGGTCGCCCGATCCGCGTGCGGTGCTGTGGCCGGAAGACTTCCATCGCAGTCGCAGCATGAAACGCTTCCATAAAAACTCCCCCTACCGCGTGACGCTTAACCATGATTTTGGCCGCGTCATTAACGGCTGCGCCGAGGACCGCGATGAAGGCACCTGGATAACGTCCGACGTTATTATGGCCTACCATCGTCTGCACGAGCTGGGCTATGCGCACTCCATTGAAGTCTGGGAAGGCGATGATCTGGTCGGCGGCATGTACGGTGTATCTCAGGGCGCGCTCTTTTGCGGAGAGTCAATGTTCAGCCGCCGCCTGAACGCCTCCAAAACGGCGATGCTGGTGTTCTGTGACGAGTTCCTGAACCAGGGCGGGCAGTTGATTGATTGCCAGGTGCTGAATGAGCATACCGCCTCCCTTGGCGCGGTGGAGATCCCACGTCGCGATTACCTTCAGCATCTCGACAGGTTACGCCATCAAAAGCTGGGACCGCTGTTTTGGGTTCCCCGCACGTTATTTATGCCTGCGCGATGAATGTTTTCGGCACATTTTTTATCAGGGTGTTATAATGGACGCGCAGAGTAGCTTCTGCCTGTTGCCCCGCCACCGTTTGGGACTAGCACGAATCAGGTAACGCCCTTCGTTTATCTTATCGCTCCCCTTTACGATTGCGCTTTTTAGCGTCGGTTTCATGGCGTGAGGGCAATGCGCCAAGGTTACTTTGCTGCGTTTTATGAGCGCAAATCTTTACTTAACAGATGAACTTCGGCATTATCTTGCCGGTTCAAAAAAATTTTGGTAGTGATACCCCCGAGGACTAGATGGCCAAAGAAGACAATATTGAAATGCAGGGTACCGTACTTGATACGTTGCCTAATACCATGTTCCGCGTAGAGCTGGAAAACGGTCACGTGGTAACTGCGCATATCTCCGGTAAGATGCGTAAAAACTATATCCGCATTCTGACGGGCGACAAAGTGACTGTTGAGCTGACCCCGTACGACCTGAGCAAAGGCCGCATTGTCTTCCGTAGTCGCTAATAGCAATCGCTGCTACGCCTTCACTGGCGTATAAATGAACAAGGCCGGGATATTCCCGGTCTTTTTTATTTCCGGCGTCGAATGGCGCACATAAAAAAACCGGGCTTTCGCCCGGTTTATTTTTTATTCAATAAAGAGATTAATGCGCGGCTTCTGGTTTGTGCTTCTGCGCACTCTGGAAATCATAGGTCAGTTCATTTTTCTCTTTATCCAGCGCCACGGTTACCTGACCACCATCCACCAGGGAACCAAACAGCAGTTCGTTCGCCAGCGGTTTTTTCAGGTTGTCCTGGATCACGCGTGCCATTGGGCGAGCGCCCATTGCACGGTCATAGCCTTTCTCAGCAAGCCAGTCGCGCGCTTCCTGACTGACTTCCAGCGAGACGCCCTTCTGATCCAGCTGCACCTGGAGTTCGACGATAAATTTGTCGACCACCTGATGGATAACCTCGGTTGAGAGGTGATCGAACCAGATAATGTTGTCGAGACGGTTGCGGAATTCCGGCGTAAAGATCTTTTTGATCTCTTCCATCGCATCGGTGCTGTTATCCTGGTGGATAAGACCAATGGATTTACGCTCGGTTTCACGCACCCCGGCGTTGGTGGTCATCACCAGCACCACGTTACGGAAGTCTGCTTTACGCCCGTTGTTGTCGGTCAGCGTGCCGTTGTCCATCACCTGCAACAGCAGGTTAAAGACATCCGGGTGCGCTTTTTCGATTTCGTCGAGCAGCAGTACGGCGTGAGGATGCTTGATCACCGCGTCCGTTAACAGCCCGCCCTGGTCAAAACCCACATAGCCTGGAGGCGCACCGATCAAACGGCTCACGGTGTGACGTTCCATATACTCGGACATATCAAAGCGCAGCAGTTCAATGCCCAGCGCTTTAGACAGCTGCACCGTGACTTCGGTTTTCCCGACGCCGGTAGGCCCGGCAAACAGGAAGGAACCGACCGGTTTATGGTCCTGACCCAGCCCTGCACGGCTCATCTTGATGGCTTCGGTTAAGGCCTCAATGGCTTTATCCTGTCCAAAGACCAGCATTTTCAGGCGGTCGCCAAGGTTTTTCAGCGTATCGCGATCGCTCTGGGAAACGCTCTTCTCAGGGATACGCGCGATTCGTGCCACCACCGATTCGATATCCACCACGTTGACGGTTTTCTTACGCTTGCTCACCGGCATGAGACGCGCACGTGCGCCCGCTTCGTCAATCACGTCAATCGCCTTGTCCGGCAAATGACGGTCATTGATGTATTTCACCGCCAGCTCCACCGCCGCACGTACCGCTTTCGCGGTGTAACGCACGTCGTGGTGCGCTTCGTACTTCGGTTTCAGACCGTTAATGATCTGTACCGTTTCCTCGACGGACGGCTCAGTAATATCGATTTTCTGGAAGCGACGCGCTAACGCACGATCCTTCTCAAAGATATTGCTGAATTCTTGATACGTAGTGGAACCCATCACGCGGATTTTACCGCTGGAGAGCAGCGGCTTAATCAGGTTAGCGGCATCCACTTGCCCACCCGACGCGGCACCAGCACCGATAATGGTGTGGATTTCATCGATGAACAGAATGCTGTTGGTATCCTGCTCAAGCTGTTTTAACAGCGCCTTAAAGCGTTTTTCAAAATCGCCACGGTATTTGGTCCCGGCTAACAGCGAGCCGATATCCAGCGAATAGACGGTGCAATCGGCCATAATTTCTGGCACGTCGCCCTGCACAATACGCCAGGCGAGGCCTTCGGCAATGGCGGTTTTACCCACGCCAGATTCACCCACCAGCAGCGGGTTGTTTTTACGACGACGACACAGAACCTGAATCGCGCGCTCAAGCTCCTTCTCGCGGCCGATCAGCGGATCGATTCCGCCGACCCGAGCAAGCTGATTAAGGTTGGTGGTGAAGTTTTCCATACGTTCCTCCCCGCCTGCTTGCTCTTCGGTATTGGGCTGGTTACCCGGATCGGACGCCTGGCTCGGCTCATCCTTACGTGTACCATGAGAAATGAAATTCACAACATCAAGACGGCTGACTTCGTGTTTACGCAGCAGATAGGCGGCCTGCGATTCCTGTTCACTGAAGATCGCCACAAGAACGTTCGCACCGGTCACTTCACTGCGACCCGATGACTGGACGTGAAATACCGCGCGCTGCAAGACACGCTGGAAGCTGAGCGTCGGTTGCGTGTCGCGCTCCTCTTCGCTGAGGGGCAGTACGGGTGTGGTTTGTTCGATGAAGGCTTCGAGTTCCTGGCGTAGCGCGACCAGATCGACGGAGCAGGCTTCAAGTGCTTCGCGAGCTGATGGGTTACTGAGCAACGCCAGTAACAAGTGCTCCACGGTCATAAACTCATGTCGGTGCTCGCGCGCTCTGGCGAAAGCCATATTTAAACTGAGTTCCAGTTCCTGGTTGAGCATTGGGCACCCCCTCAATAGTTTGCCTTGGTCAGGCTTTTTCCAGCGTACACAGCAACGGATGTTCGTTCTCACGTGCGTATGTGTTCACCATCGCCACCTTCGTCTCTGCGACTTCTGCGGTAAAAACACCGCAGATGGCTTTCCCGTGATAGTGAACCGTGAGCATCAATTGCGTGGCGCGTTCTACATCATAAGAAAAGAACTTTTGCAGCACGTCAATAACAAATTCCATCGGCGTGTAATCATCGTTCATTAACATTACTTTATACATGGATGGCGGTTTTAGCGCGTCGCGCAGTTTGTCTGCCGCCAGTTGGTCAAAATCCAGCCAATTATTGGTCTTGCCCATCGTTCGCGTTCATCTTCGGTTGCGGTTTCTAACAGAGTGCACTCTGTTATTGACTTGAGTCTAGATGCAATTTTGAATCTACATCATAAGTGAGTTAATAATCATCTATCATTGCCATTCGCGATGGCTGTCACAAACCCGTTCAATAGCGTTAACTGCTTCAAAATTTTGACTCAATCCTTCGCCAGAACGCGCCCTAATACTTGACGCTATGTGCGATTTCTCTAAATTGTACAGTCGAGAGTTGGCGAGGTTTTGAACAACCCCAACTCTGCCACCGGTTCATTCCATCTTACTTAAATAAGATTTACGAAGGATGTCGAAGCATGGAAACGGGTACTGTTAAGTGGTTCAACAACGCTAAAGGGTTTGGTTTTATCTGCCCTGAAGGCGGCGGCGAAGATATCTTCGCGCATTATTCCACCATCCAGATGGATGGTTACAGAACGCTCAAAGCCGGACAGACGGTCCGGTTTGATGTGCACCAGGGACCGAAAGGCAATCATGCCAGCGTCATCGTCCCCCTTGAGGTCGAGGCGATTGCCGAAGCCGTCGCCTAGCGCCGCAAGGTTTATTGTGTACATCCTGCCACTAAAATGCCAGCCTGGGGGTTGGCATTTTTCTTTACTCGCGGGCTAACGCATCCACCGGATCCAGACGCGCGGCGTTACGCGCCGGTAACCAGCCAAACAGCACGCCGGTAAAGGTGGAGCAGACAAAGGCGGTGAGCAGTGCCACCGGCGAAAAACCGATTTCCCAGCCGGGGAGAAACAGCTGTAGCGTAAACGCGATCAGCATCGACAGCGCAACACCCAGCGCGCCGCCCACCAGACACACCAGCACCGCCTCGATTAAAAACTGTGACAGCACATCGCTCGCGCGAGCGCCCACCGCCATGCGGATGCCAATCTCACGGGTTCGCTCAGTGACCGACACCAGCATGATATTCATCACGCCAATGCCCCCCACCAGCAGCGAAATCACCGCCACCAATGTCAGGAACAGCTGTAGAGTACGTGTGGTCTTTTCGGCGGTTTTCAAGACGCCGTCCATATTCCAGGTGTAAAAATCTTTTTTACCGTGACGCAGGCTCAGCAGTCGCGTGAGCTGAATTTCTGCCTGCTCGCTGCTGTAGCCGTCGTTCACCCGTACCGTTATTGAGTTTAGCCAGGACTGCCCCATAATACGCCCGGCCATGGTGGAGTACGGCAGCCAGACGCGCAAAATTTTGCTGCTGCCAAACATCGACTGCTTCTCCTGGGCCACGCCGATAACGGTCGCAGGCATGTTGCCGACGAGGATCACTTCTCCCACCACCTGCGCCTTATTGGGAAACAGCTGGCGACGAGTATTGCTGTCGAGCACCACCACCTGCGCGCGGCCTTTGAGCTGTTCGTCGTTAAACGTCGCCCCTTCGCTAAAGGTCATGCCGTAGACGTTAAAATACTGGCCGCTGACGCCGTTGGCGCTGGCCGCGACGTCAATGCTGCCGTAACGCACGCGCAGGTTTTGCGACACCGCGGGCGTGGCGGAACTTACCCACGGCTGTTTTTGAATGGCGATCAGATCGTCATATTTCAGCGCCTGCTGGAACTGCGGATCGTCATCGCCAAAATCTTTACCCGGATAGACATCGATGGTGTTGGTGCCAATCGCCCGGATATCCGCCAGCACCAGCTGTTTTGCCGCATCGCCAACCACCACGATCGACACCACCGAGGCGATACCGATAATGATCCCCAGCATGGTGAGCAGCGTGCGCATTTTATTGGCCGCCATCGCTCGCCACGCCATGGTCAGCGCCTCGCGAAAGCCGCTGCTGAACTGTCGCCAGCCGCTTTCAGGTAGCCCGACCGGGCGCGGATCGGTCGGCGGCGACGCCTGCCTGACCGGGGGCGGATTGCTGATGATCTCGCCGTCGCGGATCTCAATAATGCGCTCGGCCTGGGCCGCCACCAGCGGATCGTGAGTGACGATGATCACCGTATGCCCGCGATCGCGAAGCTGATGCAGGATCGCCATCACCTCTTCACCCGAATGGCTGTCCAGCGCACCGGTCGGCTCATCCGCGAGGATCACCTGGCCGCCGTTCATCAGAGCGCGGGCAATACTGACGCGCTGCTGTTGACCGCCCGACAGCTGCGACGGCTGATACGCTTCGCGATCGCTAAGCCCTAAGCGTTGCAATAGCTCATGGGCGCGCAACAGGCGGGCTTTACGCTCGGTGCCGGCATAGACCGCAGGCACTTCGACGTTTTGCGCCGCCGTCAGATGCGAGAGCAGATGGTAGCGCTGGAAGATAAAGCCAAAATGTTCCCGGCGCAGGCGCGCCAGCGCGTCGTTGCTGAGGGTTGAGACGTCGGTGCCCGCCACGCGGTACTGCCCGCCCGTGGGCTTGTCCAGGCAGCCGAGAATGTTCATCAGCGTCGATTTACCGGAGCCAGAGGCACCGACAATCGCCACCATTTCGCCGGCTTCGATGCTGAGCGTCACGCCCTTTAGCACCTCGACCTGACCTTCACCGGACGGATAACTGCGACGAATGTCCCGCAGTTCCAGCAGCGCCGTCATTGCGCTTTACCCGGCACGGACGGGCTGGTGATCACTTCATCGCCCTCTTCCAGGCCTTTGGTGACTTCGACATCGGTGTCGTTGCGTGCGCCAATGCTGACTTCCCGCTCGCGCGTTTCGCCGTTGCGCAGCAGCGTCACTTTATAGCGGTTATCGCCAATCGGATCGCCCAACGCCGCCAGCGGCACCGTCAGCACATTTTTCACCCCGGAGAGCTGAATATGCACCTGCGCGGTCATTTCGAGACGCAGCACGCCTTTCGGGTTCGGCACCTCAAAACGGGCATAGTAGAAAATGGCGTCGTTGACCTTTTCCGGCGTCGGCAGAATGTCTTTTAACACCCCTTCGTAGCGCGTAGTCGGATCGCCCAGCACGGTAAACCAGGCTTTCTGCCCCGGCCTGAGATGGATCACATCCGCCTCGGAAACCTGCGCTTTCACCAGCATGGTGCTCATATCTGCCAGCGTCAGAATATTCGGTGCCTGCTGTGCGGCAATCACCGTCTGGCCTTGCAGAGTGGTGATTTGCGTCACCTCACCCGCCATCGGCGCGATGATTTTGGTGTAATCGAGGTTGGTTTTGGCGGTATCCAGCGTTGCCTGATTACGCTTGATTTGCGCATCAATCGTGCCGATTTGCGCCTCTTTTACCGCCAGTTCCGTGGATGCGGTGTCGAGATCCTGGCGTGAAATCGCCTGGGTTTTCACCAGCTGCTGCTGACGGGAGAGGGTCACCTGGGCGAGGCGTTTTTCAGCGTCAGCCTGCCGACGCTGAGCGCGCAACTCCATTAGCGTCGCTTCTACTTCTTTGATCTGGTTTTGCGCCTGTTCGGGATCGATTACCCCCAACAGCTGATCTTTCTTCACTTTATCGCCGATGTTGACCGACAGCGTTCGCAGCTGACCGCTCACCTGCGCGCCGACATCAACCTTGCGCAGGGCGTCCAGCTTGCCGGTCGCCAGAACGCTTTGCTGGAGATTGGTCGGACGCACAATCAGCGTCTGATACTGGGGTTGCGGCGCGTTTAATGTTCTCCACAACGCAATGGCACCCACAACCACCACCAGCAGAAGGAGCAGATAACGCTTTTTAACTTTTTTTCCCTTGATACCCATAACAATCCTGATGGCAATTTAGGTCCAATACTCAACCGTATCTAAACAAACTCAACCCTAAAAGGATAGCGCGAACGGCATTGAGGATTGGTTAATGTTTGGCATGTTTCAATCTGCGAAATCATCTCGTTTCGAGTATCGATCATGTCACAGATTACGGCTAATACCTATTACACTTCTGGTAGGGCATCACCCCTACAGTTATTTATGCGCCTGGTGCGCGGGCAACTTCAGCCCGGTAAATTCTGGCAAAAGGCCAGCTTCCGCCGTAAATTTTTACTGCGCTCACTGTTAATGCCGCGCGCCACGGCAAGATTACTGGAAAATATCGCCCAGTGGCCCGAGCTTAATATGTTGCTCAACAGCCAGCCGCGTTTACCGGTACGCCTGCATCGCCCCTATCTGGCGGCGAATATTACGCGTGAAGTGGCCCTTGACGCGCTCTGCTTCCATTACAACGCCATGCGGGTGTTACTCAATCATGAGCAGATGGTCAGTTATTTGGGCCATGCGGGTCTGAATCTGGCGACGTTTGAAGCCAAAGACGGTACGCGCTTCACGCTTGATTTCTTAAGCCTGGTGTCGCTTGATAAAGAAGGCGAAAGCACGGTGGTTATCCGCGATGAACAGCAGCGCGTGCTGGCTGAAATCACCTTCACCTGTTGTCTGTTCAACCACCAGCGGACGCTGTTTATCGGCGGATTACAGGGAGCGGCTAACGATGTGCCGCACGAGGTGATCCAGCAGGCAACCAAAGCGTGCTCCGGCCTGTTCCCAAAACGCATCGTGATGGAAGCGCTGTGCCAGGTGGCGAAAGCACTGCGCGCAGAACGTATTCTGGCCGTAAGTAACGACGTGCATATTTATCGCACCTGGCGCTACCGCGATAAAAAAACACAAATGCATGCGGATTATGACGCGTTCTGGTTATCGCTGGGCGGCGAAAAAGTCGCAGGGGAGTATTTCTCGCTGCCGCTGACCATTGCCCGTAAAAGCGAGAGCGATATCGCCAGTAAAAAACGGGCCGAATATCGCCGTCGTTACGCTTTGCTGGACACGGTTGTCGGGCAGGTGCCAGACCGCCTGCGTCGTTAATCCGCCCGCCCGCGTGCCAGCCACAGCACGCGGGAGAACATTTTTCGCAGCAGCAGCGGCACGGCGTCCACGCCGCGTCGCCCCGCCTCCATCGCCACTTCAATCGCCAGATCCGGTTTTGACGAGCGGTGGATCGCTTTGATGATCACCCGGCGCATGTTCATCGGAACAGTGTCCGGCAGTTGCGCGACGCGGTGATAGACGTCGGCAAAGCCCTGCTTGTACATAAAATGCTCCATGTCCAGCGCGGGCAGCGCCGTCAGATGGTCGCGCTCCTGATCGCCTTCACCGTTCAGCAGACTGCGCGTGGTGGCGGCGTATTTCTTCCCGGCTTCATCGCCATCCACCAGCACGTGCCACTCAATGCCCATGCGCCGGGCGAATTTAATCAACGGCTTTAAGCCCGACTGCGCAAACTCGATCACCTTTACGCCTTCCGCGTCAAAATGGTGTCCGCACTGGCGCGCCAGTTCGTTGATCACCCAGGTTTCGGTTTCCCCTTCCACCAGCAGCCAGCAACGCGCAAACAGCGAGGAAGGCCGGTTAGCACGGATATGAAACGCGATGCGGCGTCCGTCCTCGGCGCTTAGCCCGCCCGGTCCCAGTCGCCAGGCGGCCACGCAGGAGGACTCTCTCACCAGACGGCAGACATGCTCGACCGGCGTCAGCGACAGCAGTTCACCGGAATTGGTGGTCGTCACGCGCTGGAGCGGCAGCAGGTTTAGCAGATGCCAGGCCACCGACAGCATGATCGGGTGCAGACGCGTTTCGGGATCTTCAATCAGCAGCAGCGGCCTGGCGTCTTTGTCGAGCCGCACGGTGCCTTTGGCCTGCAACAGGGTGGCGAACAGCCCGAGGAGAATCACCCGATGGCTGCGTCCGCCGGGCTTGTCGATCATGCGGTTGATGATGTCGAGATAGCGCCAGCTGCGCTGCTCGTCGTGGGAGTGGCGGCGCATCAGGCGGTGACGGGCCTGGGTGGTGCCCTGCTCGGCAAAGTAGTGCTCCAGCAGCTGCACCATTGCCGCCAGCCCGTGGCGGATTTGACCGTCGGTTAAGTTCTGCGGACGCGAGACCAGTTCCCGGGCGAGGAAGTCAAGCTGTCGGGCGGTGACTTCAACCTCCGGCGAATCCGGCACCGTGCCGTTGCGAATACGGCGCATAAAACGTGCGTCGCGCAGACGCAACACCGGCATCAGACGCACCAGATGCCGCGCCTGTTCGTCAATATCTTCCAGCGGCAACGGTTGCCCCTGCGCGTCCATAAACCCGCGCAGCGTCATCACGCTGTGGTCGTCAGCCAGTTCGCCTTCAAGGCGGTAAAAGATGCGGTGATGACCATCGGCGCTGGGGATCCAGCACTTTTCCAGCGGACGGTAGCGCCGGGCATGGTGGCGGCCCGGTTCAAGCTCGCGAAAGGTGAGAATAATATGCAGATGGTGTTCGCGCCCAAGCACATCGCCCGGCGGGAACCAAAAATCATCGCGAACAAAATGGTAGAGTTCGGCGTCCGGCGACAGCAATAATGTCAGCGCGTCCAGCAGGCTCGATTTACCCCAGGCGTTCTCGCCAATCAGGACGTTATTTTGTTCGAGCATTAACGACAATCGATTAATGCCGCGGAATCCGGCAATTTCCACACGCTCAAGTAGCATTATCCCTCCGGGAACCGATCCTTGATATTGACGTTGCGGGATTGAGTGTAACGCACTGCGCAGCAATTGGCAGAGAGGTATCCTGCGCATAAGCATGGCATGTGCATAATTTTTCTTTATTTTTGCGTCTTTACTCACATCGTGCGATTGCGTAGTGTGTTCGGGTGCTTATTCATTTTTATGCAAAGGATTTGGGCTGTTCATGTTTTCAGGACTCTTAATTATTCTCGTGCCACTGATCGTGGGCTATCTTATTCCCCTTCATCACGCCGCCGCGCTTAAAATTATCAACCGCTTATTGAGCTGGATTGTGTATGTCATCCTTTTCTTTATGGGTATCAGTCTCGCCTTTTTGGATAATCTCACCAGCAATTTACTGGCGATATTCCATTATTCAGCGGTAAGCATCACGGTTATTTTGCTGTGCAATATTGCCGCGCTGCTGTGGCTTGAGCGCGCCCTGCCCTGGCGACACAACCATCAGCAGGAAAAACTGCCGTCACGCGTGGCCATGGCGCTGGAATCATTAAAGCTCTGCGGCGTGGTGATGCTGGGCTTTGTGATTGGCTTAAGCGGGCTGGCGTTCCTGAAACACGCCACGGAAGCCAGCGAGTATACGCTGATCTTCCTGCTGTTCCTGATTGGCATTCAGCTGCGAAACAACGGGATGACCCTGAAACAGATCGTGTTAAACCGCCGTGGCATGATCGTCGCGGTTGTCGTGCTCGGCAGTTCGCTGATTGGCGGCGTGGTGAATGCATGGGTGCTCGGTCTGCCGATGAAAACCGGCCTGGCGATGGCCTCCGGTTTTGGCTGGTATTCCCTGTCCGGCATTTTGCTGACCGAATCTTTTGGTCCGGTGATCGGCAGCGCGGCGTTTTTTAACGATCTGGGGCGCGAGCTGATCGCCATTATGCTGATCCCCGCACTGGTGCGCCGTAGTCGATCCACCGCGCTGGGCCTGTGCGGCGCGACGTCGATGGACTTCACCCTGCCAGTGTTGCAGCGCACCGGCGGACTGGAAATGGTGCCCGCCGCTATCGTTCACGGCTTTGTCCTGAGCCTGTTAGTGCCTATTCTGATGGCGTTTTTCTCCGCCTGATACCTCTTTGGCGGTAGGTCTCTGCCGCCAAAATTGCGCTAAATCAATCTCCCTGTAAGTTGTCTTAAAAATCCCTTTGAACCCCTCTGGCAGCGGCATAATCTTAAAGGTGTATTTAAAATATAACTTTAAAGGATGTGATCATGTTTTGTGTGCAATGTGAACAAACTATCCGTACTCCGGCGGGCAACGGCTGCTCGTATGCGCAGGGGATGTGCGGCAAGACCGCAGAAACCTCTGATTTACAGGACCTGCTGATTGCCGCGTTACAGGGCTTATCCGCCTGGGCCGTGAAAGCACGCGACTATGACCTTATCGATCATGATATTGACCAGTTCGCCCCGCGCGCCTTCTTCTCCACGCTGACCAACGTCAACTTCGATTCCCCGCGCATTGTGGGCTATGCTCGCGAAGCGATTGCCAAACGCGATGCGCTGAAAGCGCTCTGTTTAAGCATTGATCCTCACGCTGCTGTTGACCACCCCATGGCAAATCTGCAACTGGTGAGCGACGATCTGGGCGAGCTACAGCGTCAGGCTGATGCCTTTACGCCGAATAACGACAAAGCCACCATTGGCGACAATATTCTTGGTCTGCGCCTGCTCTGCCTGTATGGCCTGAAAGGCGCGGCGGCGTATATGGAGCACGCGCATGTGCTCGGTCAGTACGACAACGCCCTTTACGCCCAGTACCACAAAATCATGGCGTGGCTGGGCACCTGGCCTGCGGATATGAATGCCCTGCTGGAATGTTCAATGGAAATCGGCCAGATGAACTTCAAGGTGATGAGCATTCTGGACACCGGCGAAACCGAAACCTACGGTCACCCGACGCCGACCCAGGTCAACGTCAAGGCGGTGGCGGGCAAATGCATTTTGATTTCCGGTCACGATCTGAAAGATCTCTATAACCTGCTGCAACAAACCGAAGGCACCGGCGTTAACGTTTACACCCACGGTGAAATGCTGCCCGCGCACGGTTATCCGGAACTGCGCAAATTCAAACATCTGGTCGGTAACTACGGCAGCGGCTGGCAGAATCAGCAGGTGGAGTTCGCCCGCTTCCCCGGCCCTATCGTGATGACCTCTAACTGCATTATCGATCCGACCGTCGGCGCGTATGACGATCGTATCTGGACCCGCAGCATTGTGGGCTGGCCGGGCGTGAGCCACCTGGAAGGCGACGACTTTGCGCCGATCATTACCCAGGCACAGCAAATGGGCGGCTTTCCGTTCAGTGAAATCGAACATTTGATCACCGTCGGCTTTGGTCGCCAGACGCTGCTGGGTGCCGCCGATACGCTGATCGATCTGGTCAGCCGTGAAAAACTGCGTCACATCTTCCTGGTGGGCGGCTGCGACGGTGCGCGCGGTGAGCGTAACTACTTCACCGATTTTGCCACCAGCGTGCCGGAAGACTGTCTGATCCTGACGCTGGCCTGCGGGAAATACCGCTTTAACAAGCTGGACTTCGGCAGCATTGAAGGCCTGCCGCGTCTGGTTGACGCCGGTCAGTGTAACGATGCGTACTCGGCGATCATTCTCGCCGTCACGCTGGCTGAAAAACTCGGCTGCGGCGTGAACGATCTGCCGCTGTCGCTGGTGCTCTCCTGGTTTGAGCAAAAAGCTATTGTGATCCTGCTGACCCTGCTGTCGCTCGGGGTGACCAATATTGTCACCGGCCCAACCGCACCGGGCTTCCTGACGCCGGATCTGCTGGCGGTGCTGAACGAGAAATTTGGTCTGCGGTCTGTCACTACCGTTGAGCAGGATATGGCTGAGCTATTGAGCGCGTAAGGAGAAACTGATGACGATCCCCGCTTCACAGTGCCCGTGGCGTATGCAGGTCCACCACATCACGCAGGAAACGCCGGATGTCTGGACGCTGTCGCTGTTGTGCCACGACTACTACCCCTATCGCGCGGGGCAATACGCGCTGGTCAGCATCGGCAACAGCGCCGATACGCTTCGCGCTTACACGCTGTCGTCCACGCCGGGCGTCAGCGAGTACATTACGTTAACCATCCGTCGGCTTGATGACGGCGTGGGATCGCAATGGCTGACGCGCGAGGTCAAACGCGGTGACTACCTGTGGCTGTCCGACGCGCAGGGTGAGTTTACCTGCGATAACGAGCCGAACGATCGCTTACTGCTGCTGGCGGCGGGCTGTGGTGTGACGCCGATTATGTCGATGCGTCGCTGGCTGGCGAAGCATCGCCCTGAGGCCGACGTGCAGGTGATTTTCAACGTGCGCTCGCCGCAGGATGTGATTTTTGCCGAAGAGTGGCGGCACTATCCGGTGACGCTGGTGGCTGAGCACAACGCGACACACGGTTTTGTTTCCGGGCGACTGACCCGCGCACTGCTGCAATCGGTGCCGGATCTGGCGTCACGCACGGTAATGACCTGCGGCCCGGCCCCTTACATGGATCAGGTGGAAAAAGAGGTGCACGCGCTCGGTGTGACCCGCTTCTTCAAAGAGCAGTTCTTTGTGCCGGTCGCGGCGGCGGCGCACAGCGGTTTGAAAATCAGCAAACTGCAACCTGCGCGCGAATTCTATGCGCCGGTCGGCACCACGCTACTGGAGGCAATGGAAAGCAACAGCGTGCCGGTGAATGCGGCCTGTCGTGCCGGCGTATGCGGCAGTTGCAAAACGCGGGTGGTTTCCGGGGAGTACAGCGTAACCAGTTCGATGACGCTCACCGATGCGGAAGTGGCTGACGGCTATGTGCTGGCCTGTTCGTGCCATCCCCAAAGCGATCTCGTGCTGGCCTGACGCCAGCGCTAAGTAGGCCGGGCAAACGCAGTGCCGCCCGGCGTTTTACAGACCACTACCGCCATTCAGGCGACGGTGCCACCGAGTAACGACCCGCGCCAAGCAAAGCGACGGCCAACGCAGCAACAAAATAATAGACCAGGCTTTCAATGGCCCAGGCCCCGGTTTTGTCCAGTGACAGGGTCTGGCCCATGCCCACCATCAGCCAGGCAACGATCATGGTAAACGCCAGCACCAGCGCCGCCGGACGGGTCAAAATGCCTAAAATAATCAAAAGCGGGCAAACCACTTCACCTATCAATACGCCATAAGCCACAAAGCCGGGAATGCCTTTTGCCACCAGCATGCCGCTGATACCGTCAATCCCGCCAATCAGCTTGTGTAACCCATGGAACAACATCAAACCACCCACGGTTAATCTCAGCAAAAAGCGGCCACCATCTTCATGCGCGAACATTTTATTAACTGTATTTAACAATGATTTAACCATTTGAAATGATTCCTGTTTTCATTATCTCAATTGCAGACTATTCTTAATTTCTTAAGAAATAAACCCCCATTTCAAAACGGGTTGTTAAAAGTGTGACGGGCATTTTCATCTACGCTTGTAAGCGAGACTTCTTACAGGAGATGGAGAACCATGAAACAGACAGTAGCCGCCTATATCGCCAAAACACTTGAACAGGTTGGCATCAAACGTATCTGGGGCGTCACCG
Source organism: uncultured Enterobacter sp. (assembly GCA_963521185.1). Lineage (GTDB taxonomy): Bacteria > Pseudomonadota > Gammaproteobacteria > Enterobacterales > Enterobacteriaceae > Enterobacter_D. The sequence continues at coordinate 497,490 of CAUQTV010000002.1, forward strand.
GTGATTCCCTCAACGGATTAAGCGACAGCCTGAATAAAATGGGCACGATTGAGTGGATGCCGACGCGCCACGAAGAGGTTGCCGCCTTTGCCGCCGGTGCCGAAGCGGCGCTAACGGGGGAGCTAGCGGTTTGTGCGGGATCGTGCGGGCCGGGCAACCTGCATCTGATCAACGGCCTGTTTGACTGTCACCGCAACCACGTCCCGGTGCTGGCGATTGCCGCGCATATTCCCTCCAGCGAAATTGGCAGCGGCTATTTCCAGGAGACCCACCCGCAAGAGTTGTTCCGTGAGTGCAGCCACTATTGCGAGCTGGTTTCAAGCCCCGATCAAATTCCCCAGGTGCTGGCGATTGCGCTGCGTAAGGCGATCCTCAATCGCGGCGTGTCGGTGATTGTGCTGCCGGGGGATGTGGCGCTCAAACCCGCGCCGGAAACTGCCAGCACCCACTGGTACAGCGCACCGCAGCCGGTGGTCACGCCAACGGAAGAGGAGTTGAAAAAACTGGCGCAGCTGTTGCGCTACTCCAGCAATATCGCGCTGATGTGCGGCAGCGGCTGTGCGGGTGCCCATACCGCGCTGATCGCGTTTGCGGCAAAACTCAAAGCGCCCATCGTACATGCCATGCGCGGCAAAGAGCACGTGGAATACGACAACCCTTATGACGTGGGCATGACCGGGCTGATTGGTTTTTCGTCCGGCTTCCACACCATGATGAACGCCGACACGCTGATCCTGCTCGGCACGCAGTTCCCCTACCGCGCGTTTTACCCCACCGATGCCAAAATCATTCAGATTGATATCAACCCCGCCAGCATCGGTGCCCACAGCAAAGTGGATATGGCGCTGATAGGCGACATCAACGCCACGCTGACGGCGCTGCTGCCGCATCTGGAAGAGAAGAGCGATCGCCGCTTCCTTGATAAAGCGCTGGACGATTACCGGGAGGCGCGCAAAGGGCTGGACGATTTAGCGAAGCCGAGCGAGAAAGCCATCCACCCGCAGTATCTGGCGCAGCAAATCAGCCATTTTGCCGCCGATGACGCCATTTTTACCTGCGATGTGGGCACGCCAACGGTGTGGGCGGCACGCTACCTCAAAATGAACGGCAAGCGCCGTCTGCTCGGCTCGTTTAACCACGGCTCGATGGCTAACGCCATGCCCCAGGCGCTCGGCGCAAAAGCCACCGCGCCGGACAGGCAAGTGGTGGCCATGTGCGGTGACGGCGGTTTCAGCATGCTGATGGGCGATTTTCTCTCGGTGGTGCAGATGAAGCTGCCGCTGAAAATTATCGTCTTTAACAACAGCGTGCTGGGCTTCGTGGCGATGGAGATGAAAGCCGGGGGATATCTGACCGACGGCACGGACCTGCATGACACCAACTTTGCGCGTATTGCCGAAGCCTGCGGTATCACCGGCATTCGCGTGGAAAAATCCTCAGAGGTGGATGACGCCCTGCAACGCGCCTTCGCCATTGATGGTCCGGTGCTGGTGGATGTGGTGGTCGCGAAAGATGAACTGGCAATCCCGCCGCAAATTAAACTGGAGCAGGCGAAGGGCTTTAGCCTGTATATGCTGCGCGCGATCATCAATGGACGCGGCGATGAGGTGATGGAACTGGCGAAAACCAACTGGCTCAGGTAAAACAGAAGGCAAATCCTAAGTCAAAATAAGGAAATGCCGTGATCGACTTACGCAGTGATACCGTTACCCGCCCTGGGCGCGCCATGCTGGATGCCATGATGGCCGCCCCGGTCGGGGACGACGTATACGGTGACGACCCCACCGTGAATGAACTTCAGCGCTACGCCGCTGACCTCGCGGGCAAGGATGCCGCGCTGTTTCTTCCTACCGGCACCCAGGCCAACCTGGTGGCGCTGCTCAGCCATTGCGAACGCGGTGAAGAGTATATCGTGGGCCAGGGCGCGCATAATTACCTCTACGAAGCCGGCGGTGCCGCCGTGCTCGGCAGCATTCAGCCGCAGCCAATTGACGCCAGCGCCGATGGCACCCTGCCGCTGGACAAGGTCGCCGCGAAGATCAAAGCCGACGATATCCACTTCGCCCGCACCCGCCTGTTAAGCATTGAAAATACCCACAACGGCAAAGTGCTGCCGCGTGAATACCTGAAAGCGGCCTGGGACTTCACCCGGGAAAAAGGGCTGTCGCTGCACGTCGATGGCGCACGCATTTTTAACGCGCTGGTGGAATACGACTGTGAACTGAAAGAGATCGCGCAATATTGTGACTCGTTCACCATTTGCCTCTCCAAAGGTCTGGGCACCCCGGTCGGTTCGCTGCTGGTGGGCAGCCATGACTACATCAAGCGCGCCACGCGCTGGCGTAAGATGACCGGCGGCGGCATGCGTCAGGCCGGGTTCCTTGCCGCGGCGGGGCTGTATGCGTTACAGCACAACGTTGCGCGTCTGAAAGAGGATCACGATAACGCCGCCTGGCTCGCCGCACAGCTGCGCGAGATTGGCGCGGACGTCATGCGTCACGACACCAACATGCTGTTTGTCCGCGTCGGTGAGGCGAACGCTGCCGCGCTCGGCGAGTTTATGCAGGCGCGCGGCGTACTGCTAAACGCGTCGCCTGTCACGCGTCTGGTCACGCATCTTGATGTCAGCCGCGCGCAGCTCAGCGAACTTGTGCAGCACTGGCAGGCGTTTTTGCAGCGCTAAGGAGCGGACGTGCCGCAACCTGTTCTGGTGCTTGGTGCCAGCGGCTATATCGGCCAGCATCTGGTCAGCGCATTAAGCCTGCGCGGCTATCCGGTTCGGGCGGCGGCACGTCGCATTTCGCGTCTGCAAAAGCAGCATCTCCCCGGCGTAACGTGCCACACGCTGGATTTGTGCTGGCCGGATGATTTACCCGCGCTGCTGGAAGGCGTCGATACGCTCTACTATCTGGTGCACGGCATGGGCGAAGGCGGTGATTTCCTCGCCCATGAGCGCCAGGTGGCCCTGAACGTGCGCGATGCCTTGCGTGAAACGCCGGTTAAACAGATTATTTTTCTCAGCTCGCTGCAAGCGCCGGAGGACGAGCAGTCTGAACACCTGCGCGCGCGCCAGCTCACCGGGGATATTCTTCGCGACGCCGGTATTCCGCTCACCGAACTGCGGGCGGGGATTATCGTCGGCGCAGGATCGGCGGCGTTCGAAGTGATGCGCGATATGGTCTACAACCTGCCGGTGCTAACGCCGCCACGCTGGGTCCGCTCGCGTACCACGCCCATTGCGCTGGAAAATCTGCTGCATTATCTGGTCGGACTGCTTTCGCACCCTACCGCTGCGCACCGCGTGCTGGAGGCCGCTGGCCCCGATGTGCTGAGCTATCAGCAGCAGTTTCTGCGTTTTATGGCGGTGAGCGGTCGCCATCGCCCGCTTATTCCCCTTCCACTACCGACCCGCTTTATCTCAGTGTGGTTTTTACAGGTCATCACCTCCGTGCCGCCCAGCATCGCTAAGGCGCTGATCGAGGGGTTAAAGCACGATCTGTTAGCGGACGATCGGGCGCTACGGGCGCTGATCCCGCAGACGCTGATCCCCTTTGACGACGCGGTTCGCCAGACGCTGAAAGAGGAGGCGCAACTGGTGAACTCCAGCGACTGGGGCTTTGATCCACAGGCGTTTGCCCGCTGGCGACCGGAGTACGGTTATTTCGCCAAACAGGCCGGTCACACCGTCAGCACCCCTGCCAGCCTTGACGCGCTGTGGACGGTGATTAACGGTATTGGCGGCAAGGAGCGTTATTTCTTCGGCAATTTGCTGTGGCAGACCCGCGCCGCGCTGGACAGGCTGGTGGGGCATAAGCTTGCCAAAGGCCGTCCTGAGCGCCATTGGCTTGCCCCGGGTGACGCCGTCGACAGCTGGAAAGTCATCGTCGTGGAGCCTGAGCAGGACCTGACGCTGCTGTTCGGCATGAAAGCACCTGGCCTCGGGCGGCTCTGTTTTACGCTCCGCGATAAAGGCACGCATCGCGAGCTGGATGTGCGCGCCTGGTGGCATCCGCACGGTATGCCGGGGCTGTTTTACTGGCTGCTGATGATGCCCGCGCACCTGTTTATTTTTCGGGGCATGGCCCGGCGTATTGCGCGTCTTGCAGAACAAATCACAGAAAAAGTCTAAAAGCAGACGGTAATCTTTCATGTTTCCCATTGCATACAGGCGTGATTCACGGAAGAATGCGCACGAAATTCTTTTCAACACAGTGGATTGATATGAAGGTTCTGGTCACGGGCGCAACCAGCGGTTTAGGCCGAAACGCGGTCGACTATTTGCGTCGCAAAGGCATCAGCGTCAGAGCAACCGGTCGCAACGCGGCGATGGGAAAACTGCTGGAAAAAACGGGCGCTGAATTTGTCCACGCCGATCTCACCGAGCTGGTCTCTTCGCAGGCAAAAGTGATGCTCGCCGGTGTCGATACCCTGTGGCACTGCTCCAGCTTCACCTCCCCGTGGGGCACGCAGCAAGCCTTCGATTTAGCCAACGTGCGCGCGACCCGCCGTCTGGGCGAATGGGCCGTGGCCTGGGGCGTGCGCAACTTCATTCATATCTCTTCCCCGTCAATCTATTTTGACTACCATCACCATCGCGATATCGCGGAAGATTTCCGCCCGGTGCGCTTTGCCAACGAATTCGCCCGCAGTAAAGCCGCCGGTGAAGAAGTTGTGCAGTTGCTGGCACAGGCGAACCCGAATACCCGTTTCACCGTGCTGCGCCCGCAAAGCCTGTTTGGTCCCCACGATAAAGTGTTTATTCCGCGTCTGGCGCAGATGATGCACCACTACCGCAGCGTGCTGCTGCCGCGCGGCGGGGATGCGCTGGTGGATATGACCTATTTTGAGAACGCGGTCCATGCGATGTGGCTGGCGAGCCAGACGCAGTGCGATGCGCTGCCGTCCGGTCGCGCCTATAACATTACTAACGGCGAGCCGGTGAAGCTGCGTACCATTGTGCAAAAGCTCATCGACGAGCTGGATATTCACTGCCGCATTCGCTCCGTTCCGTGGCCGATGCTGGATATGATCGCCCGCAGCATGGAGCGCTTTGGCGACAAAAACGCCAAAGAGCCTGCGCTGACTCACTATGGCGTGTCGAAGCTCAATTTTGATTTTACGCTGGATACCACTCGCGCTCGCGACGAACTGGGCTACGCGCCGATCGTGACGCTCGAAGAGGGTATCAAACGCACGGCGCTGTGGTTAAAAGATCACGGCAAGCTGCACCGCTAGGGTTTCCCCCCTCACCCCGCGCCATACTTTTCTAACAGCGCTTCGGCAATCGCCATTGTTTGCGCATCGGCTACGCCGTCCCAGCGCGCCGGGCGAAAATGCATCTGAAACGCCATGATCACCCGCCGGTGTTGGGCGGGCGTCATGTCGGGTTTAGCCTCATAGCCATAGCGTGCGAGCACGTCCAGTAGCGCCGCCGTCTCAACGGGTTCTTGCGGCGCGCGACCGTTGAGGTAAAACGCCACGCGGTCGCCGTCCGGCCAGGCCCCAATGCCCTGCTGCGCCAGCGCCTGCCAAGGAAAAAGCGGGCCGGGATCGTCCTTGCGCTGCGGCGCGATATCCGCGTGCGCCACCACGTTCTGCGGGAGTATGTTGTAACTATTTATAATCTCTTTTGCCAGCGGCACCAGCGCGGCAATTTGCTGTGCCTCAAAGGGGGCAAACTGCTTCACCCCGCCTGTTTTCTGCCAGCCGCGATTTTCCAGCTCAATGCCGATAGAGGTGTCATTAATGCGCGTCGCTCCGCGCCAGAAGCTGATCCCGGCGTGCCAGGCGAGATCCTGCTCGGGTACCAGCTGCCAGATGCGCGGTTTCCCGCCGTACACCGGCGGTTTTGCCGCAATCAGGTAATGGGCGCTGACGTGTTTGTCGGTGAGCGTTGCCAGCGACGCGTCAAAATCGTCGGCGGTGTAATGGATGACCAGCACCTTGATGCGCGGGTACGCCGCCTGCGCCTGACGCCGGGTGTCGAGCTGGTACCCCGCTTTGTCAATCACGCCCTTTTCACCTGCGCAGCCGGTCAGCAGCAGCGCCAGTGCCAGCGTGCGAAGCAGCGCTGGCCTCAGCATGTGTAAGCTAACGCTTTCGAAAATGGCATTGTCTTCCCCTTTTAACCTTCAGTGCCGAACCCGCGCATTATCAACCCGATACGCTATCATTGAACAGAGAGTAATACTGTAGTCGGACAATAAGGAAATCATTATGCGCTACTCAATTTTATCCGTCATTGTACCCTGCGCACTGGCATTAAGCGCCTGTACAACCGTTACGCCTGCGTTCAAGGATATTGGCACCCGCAGTGGCCCCTGCGTTGAAGGGGGACCGGACAGCGTCGCACAGCAATTCTACGATTTTCGCATTCAGCACGGCAGCACTAACCTGACCAGCCTGCGCCCCTATCTGAGCGACGATCTGACCAAACAGCTGGATGCCGCGACGCGCGACAGCCGCAACGTCGCACTGCTGCGCGTTGACCCGTTCTCCAGCCGCACCACGCTGCCTGAAAGCGCCAGCGTCTCCAGCGCTTCCCGCATTCCCAATACCGACGCGCGAAACATTGCGCTGCGGGTAAAACTGATCCAGGGAAGCCAGACGTGGCAGGACGAAGTGCTGATGGTGCGTGAAGGTCAATGCTGGGCGGTCGATGATGTGCGCTATCTGGGCGGCAACGTCCACGCGCCAGCCGGCTCGTTACGTCAGTCCATTGAACATCGCTGATATTTTATGCAGGGGAGAGGCCGCAAAATACGTTAATCCCCGTAACTTGTGCGGCATTCAATCGCGAATGCCGACAATTATGCCTGACTGAGTCGCGGTCCGGGATTTTGTGCTAAGTTTAAGAGTGCGTGCGGTTTATATTTACCTTTTCACGCATAAATATTGCATAACTATTCTGTCAACGTTACTATTTGCGGCCTCAATAGCTATTAGATTGCCCCGATGAGTATTCAATTAAACGGCATTAACTGCTTCTACGGCGCGCATCAGGCGCTGTTCGATATCACACTGGATTGCCCTGAGGGTGAGACGCTGGTGCTGCTTGGTCCAAGCGGTGCGGGTAAAAGCTCGCTGCTGCGCGTACTCAACCTGCTTGAGATGCCGCGTGCGGGCACGCTCAACATTGCGGGTAATCAGTTCAATTTTGCCAAAGCGCCGTCTGACAAAGCGATCCGCTCTCTGCGTCAGAACGTCGGCATGGTATTCCAGCAATACAACCTCTGGCCGCACCTGACCGTGCTGCAAAACCTGATCGAAGCCCCCTGCCGCGTGCTGGGCTTAAGCAAAGATCAGGCGCTGGCCCGCGCCGACAAACTGCTGGAGCGTCTGCGCCTCAAACCGTACAGCGATCGCTATCCGTTGCACCTATCCGGTGGTCAACAGCAGCGTGTGGCCATTGCGCGCGCGCTGATGATGGAGCCGCAGGTGCTGCTGTTTGACGAGCCGACCGCCGCACTTGATCCTGAAATCACCGCCCAGATTGTCAGCATCATTCGCGAGCTGGCAGAAACCAATATCACGCAGGTCATTGTGACCCACGAAGTGGAAGTCGCGCGTAAAACCGCCAGCCGCGTGGTGTATATGGAAAACGGTCATATTATCGAGCAGGGGGATGCCAGCCGCTTTGCCGCGCCGCAAACCGATGCTTTTAAACACTACTTATCTCACTGATCTTTCGGGACTAATGACAATGAAAAAAGTACTGATTGCCGCGCTGATTGCAGGCGTTAGCCTTTCCGCTACCGCCGCCCAGACGATCCGCTTTGCTACTGAAGCGAGCTACCCTCCGTTTGAATCCACGGACGCGAACAACAAGATTGTCGGTTTTGACGTCGATCTGGCGAACGCGCTGTGTAAAGAGATTGATGCCACCTGTACCTTCACCAACCAGGCGTTTGACAGCCTGATCCCAAGCCTGAAATTCCGTCGCTTCGACGCGGTGATGGCGGGCATGGACATCACGCCTGAGCGTGAAAAACAGGTTCTGTTCACCCAGCCGTACTATGACAACTCTGCGTTGTTCATCGGTCAGCAGGGTAAATATGCCAGCATTGATGCGCTGAAAGGCAAAAAAGTCGGCGTGCAGAACGGCACCACGCACCAGAAATTCATTAACGATAAACACCCGGAAATCACCACCGTTCCTTACGACAGCTACCAGAACGCGAAACTGGATCTGCAAAATGGTCGTATTGACGCGGTATTCGGCGACACTGCGGTGGTTACCGAGTGGCTGAAAGCCAACGATAAACTGGCCGCCGTGGGCGACAAAGTGACCGATAAAGAGTACTTCGGTACCGGCCTCGGTATCGCAATGCGTCAGGGCAACACTGACCTCCAGCAGAAATTCAACACCGCGCTGGAGAAAGTGAAGAAAGATGGCACTTACGAGACCATCTACAAAAAATGGTTCCAGAAGTAATCCTTGATGAATGAAATGCTTCCGTTAGCAAGCGCCGCCGGGATGACCGTCGGCCTTGCGGTTTGTGCACTGATCATCGGCCTCGCGCTGGCGATGCTCTTTGCGGTGTGGGAGTCCGTTAAGTGGCGTCCCGTCGCATGGGCAGGCTCGGCGCTGGTCACGCTGTTGCGTGGCCTGCCAGAAATCCTGGTCGTGCTGTTTGTCTATTTTGGCTCCTCACAGCTGCTGTTGATGCTCTCGGACGGCTTTACGCTCAATCTGGGCGTGGTGCAGATCCCATTGCAGATGCAGATCGAAAACTTCGACGTCAGTCCGTTCCTGTGCGGCGTGATTGCCCTTTCTCTGTTGTACGCCGCTTATGCCTCACAAACGCTGCGCGGCGCGCTGAAAGCGGTTCCGCAGGGCCAGTGGGAGTCGGGTCAGGCGCTGGGTCTGTCGAAAAGCGCGATTTTCTTTCGCTTAGTGATGCCGCAAATGTGGCGTCATGCGCTGCCGGGGCTGGGTAACCAGTGGCTGGTGTTGCTAAAAGATACCGCGCTGGTGTCGCTGATAAGCGTGAATGATCTGATGCTGCAAACCCGCAGTATTGCGACGCGTACTCAGGAGCCGTTTACCTGGTACATCGTGGCAGCGGCTATCTATCTGGTGGTGACCCTGCTCAGCCAGTATGTGCTTAAACGCATTGACCTGCGCGCGACCCGTTTTGAGCGGAGGCCAGACTGATGCTTGAGTATTTACCTGAACTGTTAAAAGGGCTGCACACCAGCCTGACGCTGACCGCCGCCTCGATCGTTGTGGCGCTGGTGCTGTCGCTGCTGTTCACCATCGTGCTGACGCTCAAAACGCCGGTGCTGGTGTGGATCGTGCGCGGCTACATCACGCTGTTTACCGGTACGCCGCTGCTGGTGCAGATCTTCCTGATTTACTACGGTCCGGGCCAGTTCCCGACGTTACAGGAATACCCGCTGCTCTGGCACCTGCTGTCTGAACCCTGGCTCTGTGCGCTGCTGGCGCTGTCGCTTAACAGCGCCGCGTACACCACACAGCTTTTCTACGGGGCGATCCGTGCGATACCGGAAGGTCAGTGGCAATCCTGCGGTGCACTGGGGATGAGCAAGAAAGACACGCTGGCGATTTTACTGCCGTATGCCTTTAAGCGCGCGTTGTCGTCGTATTCAAACGAAGTGGTATTAGTATTCAAAAGTACGTCCCTTGCCTACACCATCACATTGATGGAAGTGATGGGGCATGGACAGCTGATGTATGGCCGCACCTACGATGTGATGGTCTTCGGCGCAGCCGGGCTTATCTATCTGATTGTGAATGGCTTACTCACACTTCTTATGCGGTTAATCGAGCGCCGCGCATTAGCGTTTGAACGCCGAAACTGAGCATCACAGCGTTAGAAATCAGGCGGGGAAACCCGCCTTTTTTACGCCATCATAAATATAATTAATCAATAATATTGCATACAAATTCATTTAATGGCAGAGTGATTCCCATGCCGCAGACACGGTAAAAACAATAAGACTGACAGACGGGAGTTCCACAATGAAAAAATTAGTTCTGGCCGCCATCCTTGCCACCGTTGCCGCTGGCGCTGCCGCCGCAGATAAAATCAGCTTCGGCTCTTCTGCGACCTATCCGCCATTCGAATCCTTTGATGCCAACAATCAAATCGTCGGTTTTGATATCGATCTGGCAAAAGCGCTATGTAAGCAGATGCAGGCGGAGTGCACCTTTACCAACCACGCCTTCGACAGCCTGATCCCGGCGCTGAAATTCAAGAAATATGACGCGGTAATTTCCGGTATGGATATCACGCCTGAGCGCAGCAAGCAGGTTTCCTTTACCGACCCGTACTACGCGAACTCCGCCGTGGTGATCGCCAAAAAAGACGCATTCAAGACCTTCGACGATCTGAAAGGCAAACGCATTGGCATGGAAAACGGCACCACGCACCAAAAATATTTGCAGGACAAACATCCTGAAGTGAAAACCGTGGCTTATGACAGCTACCAGAACGCGATTATCGATCTGAAAAATGGCCGTATCGATGGCGTATTCGGGGATACCGCCGTGGTTAACGAGTGGCTGAAAACCAACCCGCAGCTGGGTACCGCCACGCCGAAAGTGACCGATGCGCAATACTTCGGCACCGGTCTTGGCATCGCTGTGCGTCCGGACAACAAAGCGCTGTTAGAAAAACTGAACGCCGCGCTGACCGCCATCAAAGCCGACGGCACCTACAAGAAAATCAGCGACCAGTGGTTCCCGCAGTAATCGTCCCGCTTTTCTGAACCTGGCCGGGTGAGCGCATGGTGCGCCGTCCGGCTTTTTTCATTCCGCCTGGCGCACCAGCAGGGTCAGCACTTCGTAGTGCGCGGTGTGTGGGAACATATCGAACAGCTGCACGCGGGCGATGCGGTAGCCGGGCAGTGCGCGGAGATCTTTCGCCATGCTTTGCGCGTTACAACTGGAGTAGACAATAAACGGCGGGGCCATCCGGCTCAGGTAGTCGCACAGCGCGCTGCCAATGCCGCGACGGGGCGGATTGACCAGCACCAGCTCCGGCACCTCGCCCTGCGCAGTGGCAAACTGAGTCGAATCCAGCGCCTGAAACTGCAAATTCCCAAGGCCCAGCACCTGTGCCGACTGCTTGGCGCAGGCGATGGCTTCCGGGGCGATTTCAATGCCCGTCAGCTTCATCGCCGGGGTCGCACAGTGCAGACCAAAGCCGCCCACGCCGCAAAAAAGATCCCACATATGCGCAACCGGCAGCGCCCTCACCCAGTCGCGCGCGGTGGCGTACAGGTTTGCCGCCACGCTGGGGTTGGTCTGGAAAAAACTCTGCGGACGGATCCACAGCGGTACGCCGTTAAACGTCTCCGCCAGCGCCTGCTGCCCGGTAAAGAATATCTCCTGCTCGCCTTCCATGATCGCCATGTGCACCGGCTGAATATTCGCGGTGATAACGCTAAGTTGCGGCAGCTGCGCCTGTAGCGCTGGCAAGGCCGCGCGCAGCTGTTCCAGTTTTGCCGTGGAGCGCAGCACAAAACGCAGCATCATGCCGCCGTCGCGCTGGCTTTCGGTGAGCAGCAGATACTTAAGCTCACCGCGTTTGCGCGCAACGTGATAAGGCACCAGGCCCGCACGGGCGATAAAGGGCTTCAGCGCGGCAAACACCGGATAAAACGAGGCGGGATAGAGCGGGCAGTCGGTGAGATCTTCCGGCGTACCGTCGCGGTGCAGCATGCCCAACAGGGGTTTTTCGACGCTGCCGCTGACCACCATTTTCGCCTTGTTGCGAAACCCCTGCTCCGGCCCGCTAACGGGTGCGCACCACTCGGCCACCGGTGATCCCGCCAGTAACTGCCGGAGATCGTCCATTTTTGCGGCGAGCTGTTGAGCGACGGGCTGTTCAATCCATTGACAGGAGCGGCAACGGCCAGCGTCATAGAGTGCGCACTGCATGATAAAACCCTTCTTTTTTGCGGGGCGGGGATTGTACCACCGTTACCGCAAGCGGAAAAAGCGTCGGCTGGGCGCAGGCACGTACATCAGAAAGATCACCAGCAGATCCGGCAATTTTTGCATAAACAACGAGTGAGCAATTTCGCGCTTTGATTCGCCCGCAATGCTGAAAAGTTCAGGATAGCCGTAGCCCAGCGAGGCGGCCCACAGGTAGCCGGTAGCGACGATTTGCGACAGGAGATAGAGCCAGCGCGCCCAGTTGCGCCCCTTGACCAGCGAGAAGGCACAAAGAAATTCAATAAACAGCAGCACCAGACTGCCGAAAAAAATCAGCGTCAAGCTCCAGGTCTGCGCGCTGCGGTGGACAAAATCCACAACGCCACGTAACCCAAGCAGATTGAACAGCATCACCAGATCAACACAGCGGGTGGTTATGATGGCGATAGCGGCCACCTGAACCAGCGCGGGGACGTTGAGTGTGGCATGCGCATGCGGTGTTTTTGTGAAAAATCCCACTCTCTTATCTTCCCTGCAAAAAGATGCCGCGGCGGGCGCGGCATCTGCGTTCTGCTTAGATTTTAATGGGATCAGCTGCGTCTTGCACGCTGGATATCACGGATACGCTGCTTTTCGGAGCGCGCCATCAGATACCAGGCGATAAAACCGACCACGCCAACCACGCCCAGAATAAGCGATGCCAGGGCGTTGATTTCCGGGTTGACCCCCATACGCACGCTGGAGAACACCAGCATCGGCAAGGTGGTCGCGCCCGGCCCGGAAACGAAGCTGGCGATCACCAGATCGTCTAGCGACAGCGTAAACGCCAGCAGCCAGCCCGAAACCACCGCAGGCATGATCATCGGCAGCGTGATGATGAAGAACACCTTCAGCGGCGTGGCACCCAGATCCATTGCCGCCTCTTCGATAGATTGGTCCAGCTCGCGCAGCCGCGATGAAATCACCACCGCCACATAGGCGGTACAAAACGTCACATGCGCCAGCCAGATGGTCAGCATCCCGCGATCCGCCGGCCAGCCAATCGCATGACCCAGCGCCACAAACAGCAGCAGCAGCGACAACCCGGTGATCACATCCGGCATCACCAGCGGTGCGGTGATCATAAACGCAAACCCGTTCGCCCCGCGAAAACGTCCGAAGCGCACCATCACGACCGCCGCAATGGTGCCGAGGATCGCCGCCATGGTGGCGGCACAGGCCGCAATGGTCAGGCTTAGCCCCACGGCGCTCATCATCGCGTCATCGCGGAACAGTTCACCGTACCAGCGCGTTGACCAGCCCGCCCACACCGTCACCAGCTTTGAACTGTTAAACGAGTAGACCACCAGCATCAGCATTGGCGCGTACAGGAAGGTGAAACCGAGCACCAGAATCAGAATGCGCCACGGGGAGCGCACGACCGGTAAATTGTTCATGCGTGATCTCCTGTGCCTTTGCTCTGGTGCTTGTGGAACCACATGATGGGCACAATCAGTAACAGCAGCATGATAATGGCCACCGCAGAGGCCACCGGCCAGTCGCGGTTATTGAAGAACTCCTGCCACAGCACGCGGCCAATCATGATGCTGTCCGGACCGCCGAGCAGTTCCGGGATCACGAACTCGCCCACCGCCGGAATAAACACCAGCATCGACCCGGCAATGATCCCGCCTTTGGTGAGCGGCACAATCACGCTGAAAAAGGTTTTCAGCGGCCGTGCGCCTAAATCCAGCGAGGCTTCCACCAGCGAGTAATCGATACGCGTCAGCGCGGTGTAAATGGGCAGCACCATAAACGGCAGATAGGCGTAGACAATGCCGATATAGACCGCCAGATTGGTGTGCAGAATGGTCAACGGCTGATCGATCACGCCCAGCCACATCAGGAAGTTATTCAGCACGCCGTTATTTTTCAGGATCCCCATCCACGCATAGACGCGGATCAAGAATGACGTCCACGACGGCAAAATCACCAGCAGCAGCAGAATATTGCGCGTTGAGGGTTTGCTGTGCGCCACGGCCCAGGCGAGCGGATAGCCCATTGCCAGACAGCAAAGCGTGGAGATCGCCGCGACCTGTAACGATTGCAGATACGCTTCGAAATAGAGCGGATCGTCGGTCAATTGCAGGAAATTGTTAAGGTTGAGCGTCAGCGACAGCTGCCCGTCGTCCCACGCCAGCAGATCGGTATAGGGCGGGATCGCCCGTGCCATTTCCGCAAGGCTGATTTTAAAGACGATTAAAAACGGCAGCAGGAACAGCAGGATCAGCCACACGTAGGGCATGGCGATCACCAGCTTGCGCCCGTGCTGCATCTGCATGCGCGCCAGCCACAGCCTCAATCCGCCCGCTTTTTTAACGCGGACCGGTGGTTCAAGTGTACTCATCGCCGCTCCTTAAACCGTCAGAACCACACAGCTGTCGGCATCCCAGCACAGGCGAACTTCATCGCCCCATGTGGGCAGGCCTTTGCGGTAACGGTGCTCGTTCTGCAACTGTGCGCTGATCATCTGCCCGCTTTGCAGGCGAACGTGATAAATAGAGAGATCGCCAAGGTAGGCGATGTGCACCACTTCCCCGACGGCAAAGTTATAGCCATCGGCTGGCGGATCTTCACAGAGCATGATTTTTTCCGGACGCAGCGCCACATAGACCGGCACATTGTCCACCACCGAGGAATCCGGATCGACCTTCAGCGGGTGGATAAGTCCTGGGGAGTCAATCACCAGCCCGTCTTCCTGCCGCGCTTTCAGCAGCCCTTCAAACACATTCACAGAACCGATAAATTCAGCGCTGTAACGCGTGGTCGGGTGCTCATAAATCTCTTCCGGCTCGCCAATCTGCACGAACTTACCGCGATTCATGATCGCGATGCGTCCGGCCATGGTCATCGCCTCTTCCTGATCGTGGGTGACCATTACACAGGTGGCCCCTACGCGCTCCAGAATATCGACCACTTCGAGCTGCATACGGTCGCGCAGCTTTTTATCCAGCGCCCCCATCGGCTCATCGAGCAGCAGCAGTTTAGGGCGCTTCGCCAGGCTGCGGGCCAGCGCCACACGCTGACGCTGGCCGCCGGAGAGCTGATGCGGTTTACGTTTGGCAAACTCCGTCATGTGCACGAGGTTCAGCATTTCTGCCACGCGGCTGGCGATTTCGGCCTTCGGCAGTTTGTCCTGTTTCAGACCAAAGGCGATGTTCTGCTCCACCGTCATGTGCGGGAACAGCGCGTAGGACTGAAACATCATATTGATGGGGCGCAGGTAGGGCGGGACGTGCGCCAGATCGACGCCATCGAGCATGATTTGCCCGGTGGTCGGCTGCTCAAAACCCGCCAGCATACGCAGCAGGGTTGACTTACCGCAGCCTGAAGCCCCAAGCAGCGCAAAAATTTCGCCTTTGTAGATGGTGAGACTGACATCATCCACGGCGTGCTGGCCGTCGAAGGATTTCGTCAGGTTACGGATTTCCAGCAGCGGCGTTAACGCCTTGCGAGTTTTCGCCTGTGGGCGGGGGATAGCGTCATTCACGGGGTGCTCTCCGGCAGAAATCTAAACGAGTGCAAACGCACCCTTTTGGTGCGCGTCGCCGGGCAGCAATAACGCTGGCCCGGCCAACGGGTTAAGCAGGCCCGGCAGGCGTTAGCACCACCGGGCGACAGGTCCGAACGCCGTTATTTACCGCTTTTCACTTTCGTCCACGCACGTGTTCTCACGCGGTCGATTTTAGGATCCTGGACTTTCAGCGTGTACAGCTTAGCGAAGACGTCCGCTGGCGGATAAATCGCCGGGTTGTTACGTACTTCTTCGCTCACCAGCGGCGTTGAGGCTTTGTTACCGTTCGCATAGAACACGTGGTCGCTGACGTGGGCAATCACATCCGGGCGCATCAGGTAGTTCAGGAACTGATAAGCTTCGTCTTTGTTTTTCGCATCGGCCGGCATGGCGAAGACGTCGAAGAAGGCCAGTGCGCCCTCTTTCGGAATGATGTAATTAACATTCACGCCGTTTTTGGCTTCTTTTGCGCGGTTAGCCGCCTGCCAGACGTCGCCCGCCCAGCCAATCGCTACGCAGATGTCGCCGTTCGCCAGATCGTTAATGTACTGAGAGGAGTGGAAGTAACGGATATTTGGACGCAGTTTCAGCAGCAGATCCGTCGCCGGGCCGGTGTAATCATCAGCTTTAGTGCTGTTGGGATCTTTGCCGAGGTAGTTCAGCACGGTGGCGAAAATCTCTTCCGGTGCATCCAGGAATGAGACGCCGCAGCTTTTCAGTTTTTCCAGGTTTTCCGGCTTCATCACCAGATCCCAGCTGTTCACCGGCACGTCGCCCAGCGCCGCTTTCACTTTATCGACGTTATAGCCAATGCCGGTGGTGGCCCACAGGTACGGCATCGCATATTTGTTTTCCGGATCGTGCTTGGCAACCATTTTCAGCACGTCGGGATCCATGTTTTTCCAGTTCGGCAGCTTGCTCTTATCCAGCGGCTGGAACACGCCCGCGGTCAGCTGGCGCTCAAGGAAACTGGCCGATGGCACCACCAGATCAAAGCCGGTGCTGCCTGCCATTAGCTTGCCTTCAAGAACTTCATTGGAGTCAAACACGTCATAGACGACCTTGATGCCCGTCTCTTTTTCAAAGTTGGCTACCGTGTCCGGTGCAATATAATCAGACCAGTTATAAACATGCAGCGTTTTCTCCCCGGCAGCAAAAGAGCTTGCCGTGACGGCCATCAGCGCACCCGCAACAAGGCCGGATAACCATTTTTTACTCAGGGTGGTCATATCTCATTCCTTCTGGAAAGCCCGTTAACATACGGACTAAATAGTCACATTTAAGATATGCAAGAATCATGCATACTTTGTCACTCGGCACAGCTTCGGGTAAATCACCTCACCCGGCAGACACTGCATGCTATTGAAAGCACCGCAAGAATAACTGTAGCCAGGGTTCGAGGCTATAGGTCAGATTAAAAAACGCCTTTTATCAATTTTTTATGCAGGATTTGTCTATGTGATAAGCCTGAACGGCAGAAAGTGAGGTGAATAGTTCTTTAAAGAAAGGTTAAATGCAGAATAAAAACGGGAATTATGCAGCCGCCATGGCAGCGACTGCGCTATTGGGATGCGGACTCAGTGAAGAAAATTGTGCGGTGTTTCGGCAATATTGACTTCGTCGTCTTCCGACTCGGTGGCGTAAAGCAGCTGGTGGGCGCAGGCTTCCAGCATCACCATGGAAATCTGCTCTTCGCTTTGCTGCATGAACGCGGCAAACTGATTAAAGGCCACGCCGGGACCGGCGAAGAAAGACTGGCAAACCACCAGTTTTGGCAGATTATCATCCTGAATATCGAGGAACGCTTTGATGGTCAGCGAACTGGCGTTAATGGCCGAGAGATCGGACGCCAGCGCCAGCAGCGCAGAGGGTTTAACCTCAGCCATTGCCGAGAACAAAATGATGTTATCGATCAGGTCAACTTTGGCATCGTAGACGCCGTCAAAATTCTGCATATGCGGCAGATGCAATGCCTGACAGGTATCACACTCATAATAATTTATGCCCAGCTCGTCAAGCCACTGACGCAAGGTGTCCAGACCGGGAACGACGAGTGAATCCATAAAATGTGTTACCTCTAAAAAAAATTTCGCGGCTATAGCTTACGCAAAAATGCCGCCCCATACCATGCATACCCGCGATAAAGCGCTCAGCCACCGGTTTTCAGGCGAAAATCCGGGGTGGCCTGGGTCTCGATCCAGTCGATCATGCGGCCCGCGATATCCATGCCGGTGGTTTTCTCAATGCCTTCCAGCCCCGGCGACGCATTGACTTCCATCACCAGCGGCCCCCGATTGGCGCGCAGAATATCTACGCCCGCCACGTCCAGCCCAAGCGTTGACGCGGCCTGTAGCGCGATTTCACGCTCGCGCGGGGTGATCTCCGCGACCGTCGCCGCCCCGCCGCGGTGCAAATTGGAACGGAAATCGCCGGGTTTTGCACGCCGCTCAATGGCCGCGACAACCTCATTGCCGACCACCAGACAGCGGATATCGCAGCCTTTGGCTTCCTGAATGTACTCCTGCACAAGGATGTGCGCGTTCAGCCCGCGAAAAGCATCAACCACGCTCTCGGCCGCCTGACGCGTCTCCGCCAGCACCACGCCAATGCCCTGCGTGCCTTCCACCAGCTTCACCACCAGCGGCGCACCGCCCACCATGTCGATCAGATCGCTGGTGTCATCCGGTGAATGCGCCATGCCAGTGACCGGCAGGTCAATACCCTGCCGGGCAAGCAGCTGGAGCGAGCGCAGTTTGTCGCGGGCGCGGGTAATGGCGACGGATTCATTGAGCGGATAGCTGCCGAGGATCTCAAACTGGCGCAGCGCGGCGGTGCCATAAAACGTGATGGCGGAACCGATGCGCGGGATCACCGCATCAAAAAAAGGAAGCTGGCGACCTTTATAGTGGATTGACGAGGCCGCCGGACTAATGTTCATGTAACAGGAAAGCGGATCGAGGATCTCAACGAGATGACCGCGCTGCATCGCCGCTTCGCGCAGGCGTTTGCATGAATAGAGCGTTCCATCCCGGGACAATATGGCTATTTTCACCCTGCACCTCTCTGAATACTGGGGCATCTGCCCCGGTATCATACACTCAGCGCGCAGCAGGATGAACGGGATTTATCGCGTTGCCCATCCCTGTTGGTGTAAATAATCGAGAATAAACGGACGATTCTCTTTAATGATGGTGCGGCGGATATGATCGCTCCAGGTGTCCCGGCGATTATTGCTGTCGCGCGTGAGGTAATACTGCGCCAGCGTCTCGTCGTACCCCGCCAGCACGGTTTCATCCACCGGCTGGTACTGGTTTTCATGCACCAGCATCGCCTGCGGCATGCGCGGTTTGACATCAGGATCATCCGCTGGCCAGCCGAGGCACAGGCCAAACAGCGGCAGGACGAACTTCGGCAATGAAAGCAGCTCTGTAACCTCAAAGATGCTATTGCGGATGCCGCCAATATAGACGCCGCCCAAGCCCAGCGATTCCGCCGCTGTGAAGGCGTTCTGCCCCAGGATGGCGGTATCCACCGCGCCAAGCAGCAGCTGTTCTGCCAGCCCAAGCTGCGCGTCCGGGCAGATCTGCAAATGACGATTAAAATCTGCGCAGAACACCCAGAACTCCGCCGCCTGGGCGATGTGTTTTTGCCCGCCGGTCAGCGTGACAAACTGTTCACGCAGGGCAGGATCGGTCACGCGAATAATTGAGGAGCACTGTAAAAAGCTGGAGCTGGACGCCGCCTGCGCCCCGGCAATGATGGCTTCACGCTGGGCCTGGGTGATGGGTTCATCGGTAAAGTGGCGAATGGAGCGATGGCCGCGAAGCAGATCAATGGTTGGGGTCATAATGAGTTTCCAGTCTACGTCTTTGAATTCAGGCACCGCACGCGTTGAGCGCACGGCACATATCAACAGGACAACCAGTATAAGTCATTTTCCGCACACGGTTTTAACGATCCGGCGTATTAAGCCGTTGACGTTTTACCAGATTGTAACAATTCTTACGCCTGCTGACGTTACTCCCTGCGACGCTTACTGAGCAGGTGACTGACCAGCAAATAGCACAATGCCCCCAGCGCGCACCAGAATACGGCGCTGAACAACCAGGCCAGCTCCTGCCAGAACGAGCGCGTCGGCGTCAGCCAGACTCGCATAAGCACGAAGCACACCGGTGCCGCCAGCATCGCCCCCATCAAGGGCAGTAACATTTTTTGGCTACGGGAGACAAAGCTCGCTACCGCACCTGGAATGATGAAAAATAACAGCCCCAGCTCCGGGTGTCCGGAGTCGCGAAACGCGCCCTTCATCTTCAGCAACAACGAAAGGCACACCACAATAAAGAGCAGAAAACAGCAAAAAGCCCCGGCCCAACCACGTTTATACTTCAAACAATCCTCCTGACTTCGCCTCTACCAAACGCCTGTTTCGCCCTCAAGGGACGCCCGGTCGGATAAAGCATTGCGGCAATCCTTGCCGAAAAAGCACCCACGCGAATGCACGAATCTTAGCTAGCCGTTGTTTCTTAATACGATTAAACTACGGCCTGTTTCTGTTTTGCAGAATATATTCGGCCTGCGAATTTGTTTTTTTGACCGCTGACCACCGGCAAAACATTAGCGTAAATTATTATTTCTTTCAACAGCTTACAAGTAAACAAGAAGTTAGACTCCGTGAATATAAACGTCGCAGATTTGTTAAATGGCAATTACATACTGTTATTATTCGTGGTACTGGCTCTCGGGCTGTGCCTCGGAAAATTACGCCTCGGCTCCGTTCAACTCGGTAATTCCATTGGCGTTTTAGTGGTTTCATTATTATTGGGTCAGCAGCATTTCGCCATTAACACTGACGCCCTGAATCTGGGTTTTATGCTGTTTATTTTTTGTGTCGGAGTGGAAGCTGGGCCAAACTTTTTTTCTATTTTCTTTCGCGACGGTAAGAATTATCTGATGCTGGCGCTGGTGATGGTCGGCAGCGCGCTGCTGATGGCACTGGGTCTGGGTAAGCTGTTTGGCTGGGACATTGGCCTTACCGCCGGGATGCTCGCCGGCTCCATGACCTCCACGCCTGTGCTCGTCGGGGCGGGTGATACGCTGCGCCACTCGGGCATGAACAGCACGCAGCTTTCCGCCGCACTTGACCACTTAAGCCTTGGGTATGCGCTGACCTATCTGATTGGGCTGGTGAGTCTGATCCTCGGCGCACGCTATCTGCCAAAATTGCAGCATCAGGATTTACAGACCAGCGCCCAGCAGATCGCCCGCGAGCGCGGCCTGGACACCGATAGCAACCGTAAAGTCTATTTGCCAGTGATCCGCGCCTATCGCGTTGGACCGGAGCTGGTGGCGTGGGCCGACGGCAAGAACCTGCGTGAATTGGGGATCTACCGCCAGACGGGCTGCTACATTGAGCGTATTCGCCGCAACGGCATTCTCGCCGCTCCCGACGGCGACGCGGTGCTCCAGGTGGGCGATGAAATCGCGCTGGTCGGCTACCCGGACGCCCATGCGCGCCTCGATCCCAGCTTCCGTAACGGTAAAGAGGTGTTTGACCGCGACCTGCTGGACATGCGCATCGTGACCGAAGAGATCGTGGTGAAAAACCACAACGTGGTGGGCCGCCGTCTCGCGCAGTTGAAACTGACCGATCACGGCTGCTTCTTAAACCGCGTGATCCGCAGCCAGATTGAGATGCCCATCGACGACAATATTCTGCTGAATAAAGGCGATGTGTTGCAGGTCAGCGGTGACGCGCGCCGCGTGAAGACCATCGCCGACCGCATTGGCTTTATCTCCATCCACAGCCAGGTGACCGATCTGCTCGCCTTCTGCGCGTTCTTTATTGTCGGCCTGATGATCGGCATGATCACCTTCCAGTTCAGCAACTTTAGTTTTGGCATTGGTAATGCGGCGGGTCTGCTGTTTGCCGGGATCATGCTGGGCTTCCTGCGTGCTAACCACCCCACCTTCGGCTATATCCCGCAGGGCGCGCTGAATATGGTGAAAGAGTTTGGCCTGATGGTGTTTATGGCAGGGGTCGGCTTAAGCGCCGGTGGCGGCATTGGCAGCAGCCTCGGCGAGGTCGGCGGACAGATGCTGATCGCCGGACTGATTGTTAGCCTGGTGCCAGTAATCATCTGCTTCCTCTTCGGTGCCTACGTGCTGCGCATGAACCGCGCCCTGCTCTTCGGCGCGATGATGGGCGCACGTACCTGCGCCCCGGCAATGGAGATCATCAGCGACACGGCGCGCAGTAACATCCCGGCGCTCGGCTATGCAGGCACCTACGCCATCGCCAACGTGCTGCTGACGCTCGCCGGTACGCTCATCATCATCATCTGGCCGGGGCTCGGATAAGTCCGAAGATAAACAAATCAGCAAATTATTTATGACAATCGCAGAACTTTTTACAAAAGGCCCAGTCATAACTATTGCCACTGCTTTTCTTTGATGTCCCCAATTTGTGGAGCCCATCAACCCCGCCATCTTTGGTTCAAGGTTGATGGGTTTTTTGTTGGGTAAAGTTTACTGCTCATCAAATCAACTACTTACACATCAACTTTCCCATTTATGGCGACATAGTGGCGGCAGCACTAAACCCTCCGCAAAAACCTGAGTTCGATTCCCTCTTTTTTTGGCCCACCTCACTACCAATAACCATCGATTTCTGACAACAAATGAATAAAATCAGAAAAAATAGTCAGCAAGGAAAGCCGAATGTTCGAATTTTACCCTGAGACAACCTACAGCAGAGCGGAAGTCATGAGTAAGCCAACGCCGGTTCCCGCAGTCAACGGCGTCTATTTTTGGTGGTTCAAGGAAATCCCTCCCGGCGTACCGGCAGAGGGTTGCATTACCTGTGACGGCTACACGCTGCTTTACGTCGGTATTTCACCAGATCAGCGAGGAAAACCGAGCAGTCGTTCGAATCTGAGAAAACGTATCAAAACGCACTATAGCGGCAATGCTGCAGGCTCAACGCTCAGGCGCACACTTGGCGTGTTACTAAGCGGTATAAGCAGCTTTCCCCTGCGACGAGTTGGTTCTGGCTCCAGAATGACATTCACTCACCCGGGTGAGCAGTGGCTTGATGCCTGGATGGAAAAGAATGCCAAAGTTCACTGGATACCTGTTGAAGCACCATGGGAACTTGAAGACACGTTGATTGCATCGATTCCCCTCCCGTTAAATATTCAGGGGAATACTCATGAATATAGAGTGACACTTTCAGGAATGCGCAGCCAGGCTGCAGCAGAGGCAAGATTGATGGAGATTGCTGATGAAAGGGGTTTCAGAAGACGATTAATGGCGCAGTAATAAAAAATCACGGCTGTGATCTTGAATCAGTAAGATAATTATTCCTGCATTCCTTTCGGATGAGGCGGTGCGGCGCTGATTTTTTGCTGATGGCAAACGAGGAATTAGTTGTTGCCTGACATGTGTGATTTTTCATAACCCTACAGTGGTTACGGTTCAAACACCCAGTTAAATCCAGCCCTTAGACACAAGGGCATTTTTATCTAAATCCGTAAACTCGACAGAGGAAAATGGATTAGTTAAAGCCACCACGCCAAACGCATCTGCATATACTCAAACAAAGAGTGGTCTGCACATTTGAAGCAGCATTCACTAAGATATTAAGACGAACACGCCTTTAAAAGTTCAGCCCACTCACCTGGAGGGTTCCCTCCATCGAGCATTTGAGCAAAAATCTTATACGCATCTTTTTTACTACCGTAGGTTCGCAACGTGCCTTCATCATTCACCCACGCTAAAACAACGACCTTCGCATTATAATCATATCTGAAGAACAGCCTGTATCGACCATTGCCGAACTTCACTCTTGACCATTTAACATAATTTTCACCAATACTATTCCCTGGCCTGAATGCAGGAGATCGCGGATCACAGGTAATAGCCACAATCGATTTAAGCATGTGCGCCAAAATCTTAGTTTCTTTCTTCTTTTGATAATCGGTGGTATTGCCAGCCTTTTTTTTAAGAGCTTCAACTTTAGCCGTTAGCTCATCATATTGATGTTTAAAACAGGGATGCGCGTATATCTTCCATCCATAGAGATCTACTGGAAAATCCATATTATTTAGTCTTCGTCGATAATTTCATCATCAAGATTGACATCCATGCCAACAACCAATTCTAGCCCACGTGTTAAATCGAGCGGTTTGATCGATTGAGGATTATTCACAATGTCTTGTGCCAGAAAATTCAGGAAAGACGCCATGACGTGGTCTTCTTCATTTTCCTGATGCCGCGAAATGACGACATCACCCGTAGATAAGAGTGCGTAATGAATACGGTCCCCTCCATTGAGACGGAGCGCATCGCGAATAGGAGCAGGGATAGTCGTCTGATGACGCTCAGTTAATTTTGATTCCGCTTCCAGAGCGATATTTTCAGTGCGGGCATAAGCGAGCATGATGGATACCTTAGATTGCTAATGTACAGCTTTTATCCCTCATTGTAGCGATGGGAAGAAAACAATGCAAACGCATTGCAATGCGTTTGCATTGTTACCACCCCGCCCCCCCTCACCCCGCAATCCTCCCCACCATCGCCCTGATCTCTTCCCGGCTCAGGGGTTGGCGGTCGGTGACGACGTGCAGCGTCATGCCTTCGATAAACGCGTCGAGCGCGCGGGCGGTGACGGGGTCGAACCAGTGTTTGAGCGTGCCCTGGCTGCTTTGCATCCAGTTTTGCATCACGGCTTTCAGCGCCGGTTTGCGGCTCATAAAAGCGTAGAGCTGGTACATCAGTTCCATATTGCGCGGGGTGGTGATCGCCGCTCCGTGGATCAGTTCGGTAATGGCTTCACAGGCCATCTCCTGGCTTTGCACGTCGTTAAAATAGGCCTGGTACTGCTCAGACATCTGAAATGTAAACCGCGTGAAAGCTTCCTGTAATAATGCATCGATACCCTCGAAATAATAGGTCATCGATCCGAGCGGAACGTCCGCGCAGCTGGCGATTTTGCGATGCGTCACCGCGCTGATGCCGTGTTCTGCAATGGTCTGCAACGTGGCATCCAATATGCGTTCGCGCCGTAGCGGGTCGTTGGGTCGTCGGGCCATACATCCTCTCAGGTTATTTATGTACAAATGTACATAAACTTGCTAATGTTGTCGCAACTTTTCTTCGCGAAGTGACGTTATGAGCACATTATCTCCCCGCACTGCCTTGCTAAGACGCCTGTGGGCGCTGTTCACGTTTTTCTTTATTCCCGGGCTGTTAATGGCTTCCTGGGCTACGCGCACGCCCGCTATTCGCGACATTCTCTCGGTTTCCACCGCACAAATGGGCGCAGTATTGTTTGGCCTCTCCATTGGCTCCATGACCGGCATCCTCTCCTCCGCATGGCTGGTAAAACGCTTCGGCACGCGCAAAGTGATCCGCGCCAGCATGGCCGTTTCCGTCAGCGGCATGATCATGCTCAGCATCGCGCTGTGGTTCGCCTCTCCCCTGCTATTTGCCATCGGTCTGGCGCTGTTTGGCGGCAGTATGGGGGCGGGCGAAGTGGCGATCAACATCGAAGGCGCAGTGGTTGAGCGTGAGATGAACAAAACCGTGCTGCCAATGATGCACGGCTTTTATAGCCTCGGCACGCTGGTTGGCGCAGGCGTGGGTATGGCACTGACCGGATTTGGCGTAGCGGCAAACGTGCACATTTTACTGGCGGCGCTGGTGGCTATCACCCCCATTATCATTGCCATCACCGCCATCCCTGAAGGGACCGGGAAAAACTCCGCTGAAGATGCTCAGCATGCCCAAAAAGGTCTCCCCTTTTACAAAGATGCACAGCTAATGCTGATTGGCGTCGTGGTGCTGGCGATGGCCTTTGCCGAAGGCTCTGCCAACGACTGGCTACCGCTGTTAATGGTCGATGGTCACGGCTTTAGTCCAACGTCCGGATCGCTGATTTACACCGGATTCACCCTCGGTATGACCGTGGGGCGCTTTACCGGCGGCTGGTTTATCGATCGCTACAGTCGTGTGACCGTGGTGCGGGCGAGCGCGGTGATGGGCGCGCTGGGCATTGCGCTAATCATCTTCGTCGATAGCGCATGGGTCGCGGGTGTGTCGGTGATTTTATGGGGTCTTGGCGCGTCGCTCGGTTTCCCGTTGACCATTTCCGCCGCCAGCGATACCGGCCCGGACGCCCCCATGCGCGTCAGCGTGGTCGCCACGACCGGTTATCTGGCGTTTCTGGTCGGTCCGCCGCTGCTGGGCTTTTTGGGTGAACACTACGGATTGCGCAGCGCGATGTTAGTGGTGCTGGGGCTGGTGATCATCGCCGCGTTGGTCGCAAAAGCGGTGGCAAAACCCGCGCCAGAGGCCGAAGCGGAGACCTGCTAAGGCAATTGTGCGCTCAGCACTCCCGGCCACACATCGCTTATAAGAAAAATCCATAATCCGCCGAATTCAGAGGCTGACTGTCCCGGTCAGCCTCTTTTTTATAATGAGGCGTAAATGAAATACACTGCTATTTTGGCTGTTCTGGTTGCGGGCTTTTCAGTGAATGCGATGGCGCAAAGCGTCACCGTGGATGTACCAAGTGGTTACAGAGTGGTCATCATTCCTAACTCCGCGCCAACGCCTGCCACGGTGTATGTGGCCCCGCAGCCCGTTGTGGTTGCGCCTGCACCGGTTTATCGCGCGCATCCGTATGCCCGTCACGTGGCAAGCGTGGGTGAAGGCATGATCATCGAACACCAGATTGACGATCACCACCACTAAGTTTCAGACCGTGCCGCTGTTTTCACGGCGGCGCGGTGCTAGCCGTCCAGCGAATTACCGACCGATTTATCCTTCAAAAACACCACCATCAACCCCAGCCACAGCAAGCCGTTCACCAGGTTGAACAGGCTGAACAGACCGTTGCCGCCGTGAAGATAAGCGTGTTTACTCAGCTCGATGCCGACGGTGAAAATCGCCATTTGCAGCATGCCCATCGCCGCCGAAACCGTGCCTTTACTCATCTCGCTGGCAAACAGCGTCAGGCGCACCAGTCCGGCGTTGGCAAGGCCGATACCAAAAGCGTAGAGACTTAATCCGGCGGTCATCCACAAATAAGCGTGGGACGACGCCACCGTCGCACCAGCCGCCAGCATCAAACCCGCGACAATCGGCCAGCCGCCATAGATGATAAGCGCACGCACGGTGCGTTTCGCGGTCAGCCGCGCCAGCACCAGGTTACCGATAATCAGCGCGCCAAAGATCGGCACCTGGAGCAAACCGTATTCATAGCTGGACATGCCCTCGCCGCTAATAATGATGATTGGCGACTGCGCAATCCACGCCAGCAGCGGCAGACTGACAAAACCAATCGCCAGCGATCCGGCAACAAAACGCACGTTTTTCAGCACCAGTTTATAGTCACGTCCGAGCGCTTTTAGCGACAGCGGCTCGCCCAGACGCGTCGCCGTTTCGGGCATTGCACGCTGCAAACCATAAAAGGAGATTGCCGCCAGCACGGCAAACAGAATGAACATACCTTGCCACGGAGCGGCATGAACCCACGCCGCGCCCACCAGCGGCCCGAGCAGCGGGGCAATCAGCGCCACGTTCGCCATCAGCGCGGTGATTTTGATGCAGGTCGCTTCGTCGAAGGACTCCTGGATCGCGGCATACCCTACCGCGCCAATGAAGCACAGGCTCACGCCTTGTAAGAAGCGCAGCACGGTAAATTGTTCGATGTTCTGCGCCAGCAGCGTGGCGAGACAGGTAATGATGAACCACACCACGCCGGTGAGCATTACCGGGCGACGGCCAATGCGATCCGACAGCGGCCCCAGCAGCCACTGTAAAAACATGCCGCCCGCAAGGTAGGCAGTCATTGAGGTTGGCACCCACTCAATGCCGGCGTTGAACTGCTCGACGACCGTCAACATACCCGGTTGGATCATGTCATTAGCGATATAGGTCGAGAATTCGTAGAGCACCAGACAAAGCGGGAACAACAGCGCCTGGCGGCCCAAACGACCACCAGAAAGAGAACGGTTTTGCATGCAATCACTTATCCTTAAAAATCGCGCAAAGTGTAATGAAAGCGCCGTCATGGCGACAGTGAATTGTGCGAGACGAAAAAAATTCAGCACGATTTTACGCGATTTCAGCGCGATTACCCGCCGAATATTTTGTAACGGTTTAACGTTCAGGCCGCATCATTGATCCCCATAAACTCGCCTCGGATTAATCTAAACCTAAGGGAACTAAGATAAAACTGGTTTACCGCCAATGGCCCCGCTTTTAAGGTGGCCTCTTTTCTGTGGGCGCAAGCGCCGTCAAAAATCGATGTGGACTGATGCAAGAGAGTGACAAGGCATGTTAGAAGATCTCAATTACACCCTGTTTTACGCGCTAAATGCGACACCCGATTCGCCGCAGTGGCTCATCACACTCGCCGTGTTTATCGCCAAAGACGTGATCAGCATTGTCCCGCTGCTGGCGGTGGCGCTGTGGCTGTGGGGCCCGCGCGATCGCCTCAGCGCCCAGCGCAGACTGGTGGTGAAAATGGCTTTCGCGCTGGCGGTCAGTCTGACGGTTTCCTGGGCGATGGGGCATATTTTCCCCCACGACCGCCCGTTCGTGGACGGTGTGGGCTATAACTTCCTGCACCACGCGGCGGATGATTCCTTCCCCAGCGATCATGGCACGGTGATGTTCACCTTCGCGCTGGCGTTTATGCTCTGGCATCGCGTCTGGTCGGGTGTGCTGCTGATGGGCGTGGCCCTGACCATTGCCTGGTCCCGCGTCTATCTCGGCGTGCACTGGCCGCTCGACATGCTCGGCGGTTTGCTGGTCGGCCTGTGCGGCTGCATGACGGCGCAAATCTTCTGGCAGATCTTCGGCGCACCACTGCACCTCGCCCTGCAACGCTACTACCGAATTTTGTTCGCCCTCCCCATTCGTAAAGGCTGGATACGTGACTAAGCCCGCCCGCGCAGGTAAGATTGAACGCCCCGCGCGTTGCGGGGTTTCATGTTGCTACCCGGGGATTTATGGAAACAAAACGTGACGAGCGGTTAGGCCTTTTGATGCAGGCGCTAAAGCGTAGCGATAAACTGCACCTGAAAGAGGCGGCGGCGCTGCTTGGCGTTTCAGAAATGACCATTCGTCGCGACGTGAGCGCCAATAATGCGCCCGTGGTGCTGCTCGGGGGCTACATTGTTCTTGAACCGCGCACCGCCAGCCATTATCTGCTGAGCGATCAAAAAACCCGCCTGGTGGACGAAAAGCGCATCGCCGCCCGTCTTGCCGCCACGCTGGTGCAGGCGCATCAGATGGTGTTTTTCGACTGCGGCACCACCACGCCGTGGATCATCGACGCCATTGCCAACGACCTGCCCTTTACCGGCGTCTGTTATTCGCTCAATACCTTTCTCGCCTTGCAGGAAAAACCCCTCTGCCGGGCGATTTTATGCGGCGGCGAATTCCACGCCAGCAATGCCATTTTCAAGCCGCTGAACTTTAACGAGACGCTGAATAACCTCTGCCCGGACCTCGCCTTTTACTCTGCGGCAGGCATCAACGCCGTGCACGGCGCAACCTGCTATAACCTTGAAGAGTTGCCGGTCAAACACTGGGCGATGGCGAACGCGCAGTACCACGTGCTGGTCGTCGATCACAGTAAATTTGAGAAGGTGCGCCCGGCGCGTATGTGCGCCCTGACGCAGTTTGATGCCATCGCCAGCGACCGCCGTCCGGATGACGAACTGTGCGCGCTGGCGAAAGCAAAGCAGATCACGCTGCTGTATTAAGCCACCGGATTACGAGAACCAACTGCCGAACCACTGGTGGAATTTCATCAGCACAAAGTCCCACGTGCGGCTGAAGAAGCCGCCTTCTTCCACCGCTTCCATCACGATCAACGGGCGTTTCTCAATGGACGTGCCGTTTAGCTGGAAGTCGATATTCCCCACAACCTGGCCTTTTTTAAGCGGCGCGGTGAGCTGCGGTTCGCTGAGACTCCAGGTGGCCTTCAGGTTTTTCAACTGCCCTTTTGGAATGGTTATCGATCCTGCTTCCCCTGCGCCGAGTTTCACTTCATTGCTGTTACCAAACCACACGCGGGTGCTGACGAAGGTCGCATCCGGTTTAATCGGCGTCACGGTTTCAAAGAAGCGGAATCCCCACGTCAGCAGCTTTTCTGACTCATTAAAGCGGATGCGATCGGTTTTGCTGCCCAGCACCACGGAAATAAGCCGCATGTCGCCCTGCGTGGCGGAGGCCACCAGATTGTAACCCGCGCCTTCGGTGGTGCCGGTTTTCATGCCATCCACGTTAAGATTGGTGCTCCACAGCAGACGGTTACGGTTCGGCTGGCGGATTTTGTTAAAGGTGAACTCTTTCTCTTTATGGATGGCGTACTCTTCTGGCACGTCGTGGATCAGCGCTTTGCCAAGCAGCGCCATGTCGCGCGCGGTACTGAACTGGCCCGGCGCGTCGAGGCCGTGCACGGTTTTGAAGGTGGTATTGGTCAGCCCCAGATGCTGAGCATAGTTGTTCATCAGGCCGACAAATGAATCCTGGCTCCCGGCCACATAATCGGCAATGGCGATGCTGGCATCGTTGCCCGACTGAATAATGACGCCTTTATTGAGTTCAGACACCGGCACCTGATCGCCAGGCTTGAGGAACATCAGCGAGGAGCCGCGCAGCGCCGGATTTCCGGTTGCCCAGGCGTCTTTACCCACCGTCACCGTGTCGGTCAGGTGAATTTTTCCGGCCTTAAGCGCCTGGCCCACCACGTAGCTGGTCATCAGCTTCGTCAGGCTGGCGGGATCGAGTTTTTCGTCGGCATTGCCTTCCGCCAGCACTTTACCGCTGGCGTAGTCCATCAGGATCCAGGCCCGTGCATCTACCGACGGCGCGGCCGGAGCTTGTTCAACCGCGTAAACGGCAGGCGTGAGAAGAAATAACAGCGCAGACCCCGCAGCCATACCGCGAAGGGAATAAGAGAAATGCTTCATAAATGCCACCCGTGTATCCATTCAAAAAAATCGCGTTGCGTCACCGTCTTGCAATAAGCGGTGAGTAATAGCGTACTAAGGCGATGAAGAAAACCGACAGCCGGTAAAGTTTTATAAAGTTTATGCAATATCCTCCCTGAATGCCGTAAGCGCGACGATTTTTTTGTCAACCGTTGCCTAATGGTTAAGTTTATCTCACCATGTATGCCGACAGGTTCCTCACGCGGCCTCGCGCTGCCTACAACAAGAAGGGATAGATATGATTACGCTATGGGGTAGAAGTAACTCAACCAACGTCAAAAAAGTTCGCCTGGCCCTTGAAGAGCTTGAACTTCCCTACACGCAAATTCCAGCGGGTTTACAGTTTGGTTTGAACCACGACCCTGAATATCTGGCGATGAACCCCAATGGCCTGGTGCCGGTACTGCGCGATGACGAAACCGACAGCGTGCTGTGGGAATCGAACACCATTGTGCGTTTTCTGGCGGCGCAGTACGGTATTGGCCGACTGTGGATTGACGCCCCCGCCGCCCGCGCGCAGGCGGAAAAATGGATGGACTGGGCAAGCTGCACGCTGTCACCGAAGCACGGTGTGATTTTGATGGGGCTGGTGAGAACCGCGCCTGAAAAGCGCGACCACGCGGCTATTGAAGCGGCCATCAACGATTGCGAAGGCCTGTTCACCCTGCTGGATAACGCGCTGGCGACCACGCCGTGGTTGTCTGGTGATGAATTTGGCCTCGGCGATATCGCCGTTTCGCCCATGATCTACAACCTGTTCACCATCCACACCGGCTGGGCAAAACACCCGAATCTTGAGCGCTGGTATCAACAGCTCACCGCGCGTCCGACGTTCCAGGCCGTGGTGATGCTGCCGGTCACCTGATCCGCGCCCCACGCATCAGGTGCGACGGCTGCTGTCGCGCACCTGTAATTTCCCCACCAGCTTAATGTGCGTCGCCGCGTCTTCGCCGCTACACAGATACTCCATCGCCATTCTGCCCAGCTCGTTATACGCCAGCTGCACACTGGTCAATGTGGGCGTCAACTGATGAGAAATCCGCTGATCGTCATAGCCGCACACCAGCACATCCTGTGGGATTTTTTTGCCAAGCGTGCTCAGCGCCTGGTAGCAGCCGAGGGTCATCCAGTCGCTGGCACAGAAGATCGCCTGTGGCGGTTCGGGCAGACGCATCAATTCAAGCGTTGCCGCAAAGGTCGCATTCAGCGACCAGTCCGTTCGCCGTATCAGTGCCGCGTCCGTTGCAATGCCCGCGCGCTGTATCGTCTGGCAATAGCCTTCAAGCCGCAGGCGACTGGCATCCATCCATTCGTCGCCGGAAATATGCGCGATGCGCGTCACGCCCTGATCGAGCAAATGCTGCGTCACCTGGCAGGCGTTGGCTTTGTCGTCCGGTAAAAAGGTTGGCAGCAAGGGACGCGCCGCATCGTACTGATTGAGCAGCACAACCGGTAGCGTCATCTGCGCTTCAAACGGTGAGAAATCGAAAGGGCGCGTCACGGGGCTGGCGAAGATCACCCCGGCGCAGCGACGGTTTTCAAGCTGGCGCAGGATCAGACGCGCCAGTTCAATATCATCGCCATAATCGTACACCGACAGCAACGTGTCCTGCTGCCAGGCGCTGGCGCTGGCTTCGCTGAGCGCATCAACAAAGGGATCGTAGCCCGGCATACCGCTTATCAGCATGGCCACTTCTTCCTGCCCGTCCGGGCGATGTGGCACCGCAAGTTTCTGGTAACCCAGCGTTTTTGCTGCTTCAAACACGCGCTGACGCGTGGCCTCACTCAGGCGAATCGTCCGGCTGTTATTGAGCACCAGCGACACGGTGGCTTGCGACACCCCCGCCACTCTGGCGATATCGCCCATGGTAATTTTATTCTTTTTCTGCATTTTTCATCCCTCTGCCCCACCACGACTATACCACAGGCCCGCCCGACTTCCGGATGGCTGATTTTGTGAACGAAACAGCAGATTAGCGCGCCGTCGCTTGCGCAAATCCGCCTACTAATAAATATTAGCTAATAATTATTACCCAAGGAGAACGCGATGAAAATGCGCTGGAGCAGTGAACGGGCACAAGGCTGGTATCAACAGCACGGCTGGGCTTGCGGGTTTAACTACCTGCCGCGCACCGCCGTAAACTGGACGGAAATGTGGCAGGCAGACACCTTCGATCCCATCGTTATCGACGAAGAGCTGGGCTGGGCCGAGCGCTGCGGCTATAACAGCCTGCGCACCAACCTGCCGTTTATCGTCTGGGAAGATGACCGCGACGGCTTACTCGCGCGCATCGACACCTTTTTGACCCTCGCCTCGCGCCACGGCATTGAGGTGATGCTGACGCTCATGGACGATTGCGCGTTCTCCGGCGATGAACCCTTTAGCGGTAAACAAAAAGCGCCGCGACCGGGCTTACACAACAGCCAGGCGGCGGCGAGCCCTGGACGTAAAATCGTAATGGACCCGACCCAGTGGCCGCGCGTGGAAGCCTATGTGCGCGATGTGATCAGCCACTTCGCCAGCGACCCGCGCATCAGCATTTGGGATCTCTACAACGAGCCGGGCAACCGCGGCATTTTTGTCGGTCCACTGGAATTCGCCGAGTATGACGAAGCGCTCGAAGCTTACGCACTGGATCTGGTGTACGCCGTCTTTGACTGGGCGCGCGACGTCAACCCGCAGCAGCCGCTGACGGTCGGCGCGTGGCATGCGGATGTTGAAGCCAATAAAGCCTTCCTGCACCCGATCGATATCGCCGCACTTGAGCTGTCCGATGTGATCAGCTATCACGCCTACGCGCCCACCATGATGCAGCTGGAGATCCTGCATTCCCTCGCCCTGCACGAGCGGCCAGTGCTGTGCACCGAATGGCTCTCCCGCCACACGGGCTGCACGTTCAGCGAGCAGCTACCGCTGTTCAGCACCTATCACACCGGCTGCTACCATTGGGGACTGGTGCAGGGCAAAACGCAGACCTGGCTGCCGTGGCCTGGCGTCAACAAAAGTCACCCTGATCCGCAATCCACCTGGTTTCACGATGTGCTCACCCCGCAGGGTGAACCCTTCAGTGAGCAGGAGATGCATCTGGTGAAACGCCTGACCGCCCACCACCAGCAAACGCACTGTTACGCACCCCGCGCCGAGGACTAAAAAATGAAAAAAATCTTACCTCTCCTCATCGCCTGTTGCTGTGCCAGCGCAATAGCCCCGGCGTTTAGCGCCGATCAGGTCACGCTGCGCTTTTCCTGGTGGGGCGGCAAAGCCCGGCACCAGGCGACGCTTGAAGCGTTAAAAGCCTTCGAAGCCAAATACCCGAATATTGAAGTGAAAGCGGAATACACCGGCTGGGACGGTTACTACTCCCGCCTGACCACCCAAATCAACAGCGGCACCGAAGCGGATGTTATTCAGACCAACTGGAACTGGCTGACGCTGCTGTCCAAAAAAGGCGACGGCTTTTACGATCTCAATCAGGTGAGCAAAGAGATTGGGCTGGATCACTACACGCCCGCCTCGCTGGCGACCACCACGGTAAACGGCAAAATCAACGCCCTGCCGCTCTCCACCAACGTGATGGCGTTTTATTACAATCAGCCCACCTGGACCAAAGCCGGGCTGGAACTGCCAAAAACCTGGGATGAACTGATCCAGGCAGGGAACGTCTTTAAGCAAAAACTTGGCGAGAACTACTATCCGCTGTACCTCTCCGAGCAGGACGGCATGCTGGTGGTGTTCTCCAGGATGTACCAGGAAAATCAAAAGCCGATGATCGATGTGCAAAAGCGTCGGCTGGCGTGGGATCATGCGGACATCGTTAAAGCGCTGCGTTTTTACAAGACGCTTACCGACAACCATGTGGTGCCGGACATGAAAGTGATGGCCTCCTACGGCAAAGGCGGCACGCCAATCTATGAAATGAAACCCTGGATGAACGGCGAATGGGCGGGCAGCTATAACTGGAACGCGCTGTATCCGGCACAAAGCCATACGCTGAAAAATGCCTCAGATCTGGTGCTCGGCCCTTATCCGATGCTGCCGGGCGCGAAAGACGCCGGTCAATTCCAGAAAACGGCCATGATGTATTCCATAGGACGCACCACCAAACACCCTAAAGAGGCGGCGTTGCTGCTTAACTTTCTCACCAGCGATGCGCAAGGGGTGATCCCAGGCGGACTGGAGCGCGGTGCGCCGCTAAATAAAGCAGCCGATAAAATCCTGCGGGAGAAAGGCATTTTGCAGGACAGCGATCCGGTGATCAGCGCGCTGATCCAGTCTTTTGCGCTGCCGAATGCCTCAGAGGCGTCGCCCTACATGGAAGACGTGCAGTTTGGCAAACTCTACACTACCGCCTGCGAGAACATCGACTACGGCAAGAAAACGGTGGAGGAAGCGGCTGCCGATTTTGAGCAACAGGCGAACCGCATTCTGAAACGCATTATGCGCTAACGCTCGCTGCGCGCGCCGCTCCCCGGTGCGCGCAGCGTCAGGCGGCGGGGCTGACTTTGAGCAACTCGCCGTCGGCTTCGTCGGTCAGCACGTAGAGCCAGCCATCCGGGCCAACGCGGACATCGCGGATACGCTGATTGCGGTCACCGAGGATCCGCCCGTCTTCGGTCACTTTATTACCGTTAACGCTCAGCACAATCACCGTTTTGTCTTTCAGCGCGCCCACAAAGAGTTTGTTTTTCCACTGCGGGAAGGCGCTTGCGTTGTAAAACGCCATGCCGCTCACCGCCGGGGATTTCTGCCAGTAGAACACGGGCTGCTCAGTCCCCTCGACGATTTCGCCCTTCGCCTCCGGGATTTTCAGCCCGCTGTAGTTGATGCCCCAGGTCGCCAGCGGCCAGCCATAGTTTTTGCCCTTTTCGGGAATGTTGATCTCATCGCCCCCGCGCGGGCCATGCTCATTGAGCCACAGCGCGTTGCTCCACGGGTTCATCGCCATGCCCTGCGGATTACGGATGCCGTAAGACCAGATTTCCGGGCGCGCGTTCGCCTGTCCCGCGAACGGGTTATCCGGCGGGATTTTTCCGTCCTGCGTCAGGCGCACCACTTTGCCCTGCAATTTGTCGAGCTGCTGCGCCGTAGGCCGCTGATTATTCTCCCCCAGCCCAATGTACAGATAGCCTTTACCGTCAAACACCAGTCGGCCACCAAAATGGTTACCGGTGGAGAGCTTCGGCATCTGGCGGAACACCGTCCGGAAAGCCTCCAGCCGTTTGAGATCGTCGCTCAGGCGTCCGTAACCCACCGCCGTACCCGCTTTGCCGTCCTTATCCGCTTCGGCATAGCTCAGCCACACCCGGCGCGACTGCGCAAAATCGGGTGCCAGCGCCACGTCCAGCAGGCCGCCCTGGCCATTGGCCCAGACTTTGGGCAGACCGACAATCGGATCTGACAGGCCCTCTTTTTCCTGCCAGTGGCGCAACTGCCCACCGCGCAGCGTGATCAGCATCCCTTTATCACCCGGCAAAAAGGCCAGCGACCAGGGGTGATCGAGTTTGGTTTGCAGCACCTCCACCTTTACCGGCGCAGGGGCGGCAAAAAGCGACGAGCTGACTAACAGAGCGGGAAGAGCAATCCAGGATGAGCGGCGCATGATGCACTCCTTTATCACGTGATGGGATAAAGGTTAGCCAGCCGGGGCGCAGAGGGTTTCACTTTTACAAAAGCTTAAGCTTAGAGGGGGAGTCGCCTCCCCCAGGGATCAGGCCTCCGCAAGCGGCGAGTGCGCTTCGAGGCTTTCGATACAGAAGGTTAATGCATTCAGGCAGCGTTCAAGTTTCTCTGCGTTAACAGCAATATAGGTCGGGCTGTCATGGTGCCCGCTCATCAGACAAACAGCCGCAGAGGACAGTGCCCCCTCCGCGCGGCTCAGGACATCCCGCTCCTCGGGCTCCAGTAAGGCTGAGCGACGCTCAACCAGGCCACGCATTTCGGTTGAAAGTTTAAAAAAGTTGTCACGCAATTGATTGCTTTCGCTGACTGACATGTAGCCTTTTGCCTTCCGAAGCTGCACATACGCCGCGAGATCGATTTTGGCGCTCTTCAGCTTGTACACCAGGCCGAGTTGTAGTCTGTCAACGGTCATATTGTCCTCCCCTTGTCAGCATGTGCCACTCAATAGTATGTGCGTTTTTTGAGCAATTACATGCGCTGGGTCAATAATTCACCGCGATTTAACATAATTTACATTGTGACTCAAACTCAGCCCAGTCAATTACCCTTTGAGCTTCGGATCCAGCGCGTCGCGCAGGCCATCGCCGAGCAGGTTAAACGCCAGCACGGTGAAGAAGATCGCCAGCGCCGGGAAGAGCGCAACGTGCGGGGCCATGACCATATCGGCCCGCGCTTCGTTAAGCATTGCGCCCCACTCCGGCGTCGGTGGCTGCGCACCAAGCCCGAGGAAAGAGAGGCTGGCCGCCGAAATGATCGAGGTGCCAATGCGCATGGTGAAATAGACCACAATCGATGAGATGGTGCCGGGCAAAATGTGATGAAACAGGATCGACGCATCGCTGGCACCAATGCTGCGCGCGGACTCGATAAACGTCTGCTGTTTGAGCACCAGCGTGTTGCCGCGCACCAGACGGGCAAAGGCCGGAATGGAGAACACCGCCACGGCAACGATCACGTTTGCCATGCCGCTGCCCATCACCGCGACCACCGCGATCGCCAGCAAAATCCCCGGAAACGCGAACAGTACGTCACAGACGCGCATGATCAGCCGATCCCACCAGCCTTCGTAGTAGCCCGCCAGCAGGCCCAGCACCGTACCGATAATGCCGCCGATAATCACCGAACCGACCCCTGCGGCTAATGAAATCCGCGCGCCCACCAGCACACGGCTGAAAATGTCGCGCCCCAGTGAATCGACGCCGAAAAAGTGCATCAGCGACGGGCCATCGTTTAAGCGGTCATAGTCAAAATAGTTTTCCGCATCAAACGGGGCAATCCACGGGGCGATGACCGCCAGCAAAATCAATAGCAGCACAAACAGCCCGGCCGTCATTCCCACCGGCTGACGGCGGAAACGTCGCCAGAACTCGTGCCACGGCGTGCGCACATGATCGGGTTTGATGCCGGGCATGGCGTTTAACACCGCCTGACGACGCCAGTTTAAAAGTCGCATCCTTACTTGTACCTGATAGCCGGGTTAATGGCGGCATAGAGCATATCCACCACTAAATTGATAAGAATAAACTCCAGTGAAAACAGCAGCACTTCTGCCTGAATCACCGGGTAATCGCGCATTTCAACCGAGTCGACAAGAAGTCGCCCAAGGCCGGGCCAGTTGAACACTTTCTCCACCACGATGGAGCCGCCGAGCAAAAAGCCAAACTGCAACCCCATCATCGTCACCACCGGGATCATCGCATTGCGCAGCCCGTGCTTGAGGATAATCCAGGTTTCACTGACGCCTTTAGCACGCGCCGTGCGCATGTAGTCTTCGTTCAGCACATCCACAAACGACGCGCGGGTAAAACGCGCCATCACCGCCGCCACCGCCGCGCCGAGCGTGACGGAGGGCAGAATGTAGTGCCGCCAGCTGTCCGCGCCAACGGTGGGCAACCAGCCCAACTCCACCGAAAACACCTGCATCAACAGCATACCGAGCGCAAACGCCGGGAAAGAGATCCCGGTGACCGCCAGCGCCATGCCGATCCGGTCCGGCCAGCGGTTGCGCCAGACGGCGGCGGCAATGCCTGCGCCAAGACCAAACAGCATCGCCCAGCTCATGCTGGCAAGGGTCAGCCAGAACGTGGGCATAAACCGCGTGGCGATCTCATCGGCGACGGGCCGACGTGACACCATCGACATGCCAAAATCCCCTTGCAGGATATGGGTCATGTAGTGCCAGAACTGCACGTACAGCGGCTGATCAAGGCCGAGCTGCGAACGGACCAGCGCGATAACCTGCGCATCCGCCTCTGGCCCGGCCACCAGCCGCGCCGGATCCCCCGGCAGTAAATGGACAAACAAAAACACCAGCACCGCCACAATTAACAGCGTGGGGATCAACCCCAGCAGGCGTTTGAGAAAATAGTTAAGCATGTTCTACCTTGATGGTGGAGCCAGTGTTTCCCCTCACCCTAACCCTCTCCCAAAGGGAGAGGGAACTGTCGGTTTCTCCCTTTGGGTGAGGGGTCCCGGCATCCGCTATTTCAAATCCGCATCGTCAAAGCTAAAGCCCGTGTCCGGCATAATGTAAAAACCGCTCAGGTTTTTGTTATGCGCCGACACCAGCTTCTCTACCACCAGCGGCACCCACGGAGACTCTTTCCAGATAGTATCCTGTGCGGCTTTGTAGAGTTTGGCTTTTTCATCCGTGCTGGTGGTTTTCAGCGCATCGCTTAAGTTCTTATCCACCTGCGGATTGCTGTAGAACGCGGTGTTGAACAGCGTTGGCGGCCAGTTTTGCGACGCAAACAGCGGCGACAGCGCCCAGTCTGCTTCGCCCGTCGAGGCTGACCAGCCGGTGTAGAACATTCTCACGCCGCTCTGCTTCTGCCCTTTGCCTTCCACTTCCGCCGCGCGCTGCCCGGCATCCATCGCCGTCACCTGCGCTTTGATGCCCACCTGCGCCAGCTGCTGCTGGGTAAACTGCAACACTTTCTGCGCCGTGCTGTGATTATGCGATGACCACAGCGTGGTGCTAAAGCCGTTCGGGAAGCCCGCCTCTTTTAACAGCTCGCGCGCTTTAGCCGGATCGTACGGCCACGGCTGGTAGCTTTGCGCATAGGCGATAGACGGCGGCACCACGCCGGTCGCTGGCGTCGCATAACCGGCAAACGCCACTTTCACCAGCGCCTGGCGGTTAATGGCGTAATTGATGGCCTCACGCACTTTCGGGTTGTCGAACGGCTTTTGAGTGACGTTCATGCTGATGTAGCGCTGCATGATCGACGGGCTTGCCACCAGCTCCAGCTTGCTGTTTTTTTCCAGCACCGCCGCCTGCTCGTAAGGGATCGGGAAGGCGAACTGCGCCTCGCCGGTTTGCAGCATTGCCGCGCGAGTGTTGTTGTCCACCACCGGACGCCAGGTGATGCTATCCAGTTTCGGCAGCCCTTTTTGCCAGTAGCCAGCAAACTTTTTCACCTTCACAAAATCGGTCTGATTCCAGGTGTCCAGCGCATACGGCCCGGTCCCCACCGGATGGAAACCGATCTCTTTGCCGTATTTGCTCAGCGCCGCCGGAGAAATCATCGCTGACGCCGGGTGAGCGAGAATATTAATAAACGCCGAGAACGGCTGGCTCAGGGTGATCTTCACCGTTGACGGATCAACCGCCTCGGTTTTGGCGATATTTTTATACAGGTTATAGCGCTTCAGACCATTGTCTTTATTGCTGGCGCGATCGAGGTTGGCTTTCACCGCTTCGGCATTAAAGTCGGTACCGTCCTGGAACTTCACGCCCTGGCGCAGCTTAATGGTGTACACCAGCCCATCGTCTGACACGGTGTAGCTCTCCGCCAGCACGTTTTTCAGCTTCATGTCTTTATCGAGGCCAAACAGCCCCTGATAGAAGGATTTCGCCACCGCCTGCGACAGCGTGTCGTTCGCATCATAGGGATCGAGGGTGGTGAAATTGGACGCCACGGCGACCACCACATCTTTAGCAGCGAATGCCGGAGTAGCGGCAAGCGCAGACGCCACGCCAAGCGTCACCAGCCATTTACGCGCAACTGCTTGTGTCATAATTTTCTCCTGAGGTTCCCCGCCTGATTGTTTATTAAAATGATTGTTTATTAAAATGCGGAAGGCGTGCTGCCCGGCGTGGTGCGCGCGACGAGATGTCCCGCACCCACTTCCTGTAACTGCACGCGAGCCGGTACGTCACCGCGTTTACGGATATTGCTGGGCATCTCATCGGACAGCAGTACGCGCTGCGCCCGCTGGTGCCCCGGATCGGCCACGGGGACCGCGGCCATTAATTTACGCGTATAGGGGTGCTGCGGATTTTCAAACACCGCGCGGCGCGGGCCAATTTCTACAATTTGCCCCATATACATCACCGCCACCCGGTGGCTGATGCGCTCCACCACCGCCATATCGTGAGAAATAAACAGATAGGCGATACCCATCTCGCGCTGTAAATCGAGCAGCAAATTGATGATTTGCGCACGAATCGACACATCCAGCGCCGACACCGACTCATCGGCGATCACCACTTTAGGATTGAGCGCCAGCGCGCGGGCAATGCAAATTCGCTGCCGCTGGCCGCCGGAAAACTCGTGCGGATAGCGCCACGCATGTTCAGGCTGCAACCCCACCCGCTCCAGCAGCCAGGCGACGCGACGCTCGGCATCTGCAACGTTGAGCAGGCCATGCACGCGCAGCGGCTCCATAATGGAATAGCCGACGGTCTGGCGCGGATCCAGCGACGCGTAGGGATCCTGAAAAATAAACTGGATATCGCGTCGCAGCGGCTGCAACTGGCTGGCGGGCAGATGATCAATGCGCTGACCGTTGAAGGTGATGCTGCCATCCTGCGATTCCACCAGGCGTAACAGCGCGCGCCCGGTGGTCGATTTGCCACAGCCGGATTCGCCCACCAGCGACAGCGTCTCGCCGGGCCAGAGATCAAAACTGACGCCCTCAACCGCATGCACTTCGCGCGTCACGCGATTGAGAATGCCGCTGCGCAGCGGAAAACGGGCCACCAGATCGCGCACCTGTAAAATTGGCTCGCCCTCCACCACGGTATTCTGTTCGAGATCTTTTTCCGGCATGGTGTGAGAGGTCGGCGAAATCAGCGGAAAGCGGCGCGGCAAATCGCGGCCGTTCATCGCCCCAAGACGCGGCACGGCGGCGAGCAGCGCTTTGGTGTAAGGGTGTTGCGGCGCGCGGAAAATCTGCTCCACACTGCCGGTTTCCACGGCTTCGCCCTGATACATGACCAGCACGCGATCGGCAATATCCGCCACCACGCCCATATCGTGGGTGATGAAAATCACCCCCATCGCCATCTCTTTTTGCAGCACGCTGATGAGCTGGAGGATCTGCGCCTGAATAGTGACGTCCAGCGCGGTGGTGGGTTCGTCGGCAATCAGTACCGCCGGGCGGCACGACAGCGCCATCGCAATCATCACCCGCTGACGCATACCGCCCGAAAGCTGATGCGGAAAGCGCGTCAGAATAGATTCCGCTTCCGGGATGCGCACCTGATCGAGCATACGCCGGGCCTCCTGCAACGCGGCTTCGCGCCCTAATCCCTGATGCAGGCGAATCGACTCGGCAATTTGCTCACCAATCGGAAACACCGGATTGAGCGAGGTCATTGGCTCCTGGAAGATCATCGCGATGTCCGCCCCGCGCACACGGCGCATTTGAGCGGAAGAGAGCGCATTGAGATCCACCACCTGCTGGTTGCGGCGCTGGAGTTTAAGCTCGTCGCAGTTCACCACGCCGCCGGTTTTTTCCAAAAGGCGCATCAACGACAGCGCGGTGACCGATTTCCCGGAACCGGACTCGCCGACAATCGCCAGCGTCTCGCCCCGCTTCAGGGTAAATGACAGGTTCTGCACCGCCTTCGTGGTGCTCCCCTCGCCGGGAAACGCAATGTTCAGATTGCTGACCC
Source organism: uncultured Enterobacter sp. (assembly GCA_963521185.1). Lineage (GTDB taxonomy): Bacteria > Pseudomonadota > Gammaproteobacteria > Enterobacterales > Enterobacteriaceae > Enterobacter_D. The sequence continues at coordinate 539,538 of CAUQTV010000002.1, forward strand.
GCAGCACCTCGCTGGCGTCTGATTCATGGCTGTCCGTCACGCCTTTCCCCTCACTCACGATAAATGCCGACGCTGGGCGTGTCGCCAACGTATCCATACGCACGGTACATGCCTTCGCTGTTAAACGGCAGTGCCACATTGCCCTCACGATCGATGGCGATAAGGCCACCGCTGCCGCCGAGCGCGGGCAGTTTGTCCATGACCACGGCTTCACAGGCCTCATACAGGCTCAGTCCGCCGTAATCCACCAGCGCGGCGATGTCATAGGCCGCCAGCGCGCGGATAAACACCTCGCCGGTGCCGGTGCACGACACCGCCACGCTGGTGTTGTTGGCATAGCACCCGGCCCCGACCAGCGGGCTGTCGCCCACGCGGCCCGGTAACTTGTTGGTCATTCCGCCGGTGGACGTCGCCGCCGCCAGGTTTCCAAATTTGTCGAGCGCCACCGCGCCCACGGTGCCCATCTTTGTGCGCTCATCCAGCGGCGACGCCGAGTGATCCAACAGCGTTTCCCCCGTTTCGCGCGCCTGCATCAGCTGTGCATACCGTTCGGGGGTTGAAAAGAGATCCGCGTCCACGCGTTCCATGCCCTGCGCAAAGGCAAACTGTTCTGCGCCTTCGCCAATGAGCAAAACGTGCGGGCTTCGCTCCATGACCAGCCTCGCGGCGAGGATCGGGTTACGCAGATGCTGCACGCCCGCCACCGCACCGGCCTGTAAGGTGTTGCCGTCCATCACGCAGGCATCCAGTTCATGGGTGCCGTCGCGGGTGAAAACGGCACCGATCCCGGCGTTAAACAGCGGGCACTCTTCCAGCAGCCTCACCGCTTCGGTCACCACGTCCAGCGCGCTCTCACCCGCGTCCAGCATGGCCTGGCCTGTTTCAACGATCGACGACAGCGCGTCGATATAGCGCTTTTCCTGGTCGGGGCTTAAGTGCGTACGGGCAATCGCACCCGCACCACCGTGTATGGCGATGACGGCTTTATTCATTGTTTTCTATAAATATCATCAAAGATGTCGCAACCTAATTCGAATTTTGACTATAGAAAGTCGAAACGGTGATGTAAAGAAACCTTCTCGCCGCCGGCGGTGGCCTGGTCATACTTTCTGCGGGGCTTTTCTGCCATAATGCCGGTTTTGCACAGGCTTATCTGGACGCAATGCGCAGGAGTGTACTCATGGATTTTACCGCTGGCCTCATTCCCCTTGACGCCGCGCTGGCTCAAATGCTGGCCGTTATCACACCGTTGAACGCGCAGGAGACGCTGCCGCTGCTGGCCTGTTTTGGTCGCGTCACGGCGCGCGAGGTTATCTCACCGATTAACGTGCCCGGCTTTGATAATTCGGCGATGGATGGTTATGCGGTGCGCTTAAGCGATCTCGCTTCCGGTGACGCGCTGCCCGTGGCGGGGAAAGCCTTCGCCGGGCAGCCTTTCACGGATGAATGGCCTGTGGGCACCTGCGTGCGCATCATGACCGGCGCGCCCATTCCCGCTGGCGGCGACGCGGTGGTGATGCAAGAAGAGACGGAGCAAACCGACGCGGGCGTGCGGTTTACCGCAAGCCCGCACGCCGGGCAAAACGTTCGTCGGCTGGGCGAGGACATCAGGGCCGGTGCCACGGTGTTTGCCGCCGGGCAGACGCTGACCGTCGCCGAACTGCCGGTGCTGGCGTCGTTGGGCATTGCCAGCGCTGAGGTGGTGCGCAAGGTGCGCGTGGCGCTCTTTTCCACCGGCGATGAACTGCAACTGCCGGGCGAGCCGCTGGGCGACGGGCAAATCTACGACACCAATCGTCTGACGGTGCATTTAATGCTCGAACAGCTCGGCTGCGAGGTGTTCAACTTAGGCATTATTCCTGACTCGCCGGAAAAACTGCGCGAGGCGTTTATCCGCGCGGACAGCCTGGCGGACGTGGTGATCAGCACCGGCGGCGTGTCGGTGGGCGAAGCGGATTACACCAAAACCATCCTCGACGAACTGGGCGAAATCGGCTTCTGGAAACTGGCGATCAAACCCGGAAAGCCCTTCGCCTTTGGCAAACTGAACAGCAGTTGGTTCTGCGGCCTGCCGGGCAACCCGGTTTCGGCTGCGGTCACGTTTTATCAACTGGTGATCCCGCTGCTGGCGAAGCTCAGTGGCCGCACATCTCATCCGCTGCCGCAACGCCTGCGGGTACGCGCAGCAACGCGACTGAAAAAATCGCCGGGCCGACTCGATTTCCAGCGCGGTGTGCTCGCGCGTAACGCGGACGGCGAGCTAAGCGTCAGCACCACCGGACATCAGGGTTCACACATTTTTAGCTCTTTTAGCCAGGGCAACTGCTTTATCGTGCTGGAGCGCGATCGCGGCCATGTGGAAGCCGGCGAGTGGGTGGACGTGGAGCCGTTTAACCATCTTCTGGGAGGCCTGTGATGACGGTGGAATTAAGCGATGCGGAGATGATGCGCTATAACCGGCAAATCGTGCTGCGCGGGTTTGATTTCGACGGGCAGGAGGCGCTGAAAGGCGCACGCGTACTGGTGGTTGGGCTGGGCGGGCTGGGCTGCGCGGCGGCGCAATACCTGGCGGGGGCGGGCGTGGGGCATCTGACGCTGCTGGATTTTGACACCGTGTCACTCTCCAATCTTCAGCGTCAGACGCTGCACAGCGACGCCACCCTTGGGCGGCCAAAAGTCGATTCTGCGCGCGTGTCGCTGGCGCGCATTAATCCGCATGTCGCCTTTACCACGCTCAATGCGCGGCTTGAAGGCGACGCGCTGAATGCGCAAATTGCCGCGCACCAGCTGGTGCTCGACTGCACGGATAACGTGACGGTTCGCAATCAGCTTAACGCCGGGTGTTTTCAGGCAAAAGTGCCGCTGGTGTCCGGCGCGGCGATTCGCATGGAAGGGCAAATCAGCGTCTTTACGTATCAGGACGGCGAGCCGTGTTACCGCTGCCTGAGCCGCTTATTTGGTGACAACGCCCTGACCTGTGTGGAAGCGGGCGTGATGGCCCCGCTGGTTGGCGTGATTGGCGCGATGCAGGCAATGGAAGCGATTAAACTCCTGACCCATTACGGCACGCCCGCCACCGGGAAAATCGTGATGTTTGATGCGATGACCTGCCAGTTCCGCGAAATGAAGCTCATGCGCAACCCCGGCTGCGAGGTATGTGGCGGCTCCACGTAGGCCGGGTAAGCGTCAGCGCCACCCGGCAATAGCGGCTCCACGTAGGCCGGGTAAGCGTCAGCGCCACCCGGCAACAGTATCAAATCGAGGTCCGTCCAAACGCGTTCTGCCAGTCCTGCTCAAACTTCGCAATCGCCGCATCCACCGCCGGGGCGGCGATAAACTGCTGGGCGACATCCAGCGGCAGGGTGATGGATTCGCAGCCCGCCAGCAGGCAATCCAGCGCCTGACGCGGAGTTTTAAAACTCGCGGCCAGCACTTTTGCGCCAGGTGCGTGCAGGGTCAGCAACTGCTGCAAATCGCGCACCATGGCAATACCGTCTCCGCCCTGCGCATCCACGCGGTTTACATACGGCGCGACATACTCCGCGCCCGCCAGCGCGCTTAACAGCCCCTGCCCTGCGCCATACACCGCCGTACCCAGCGTCGGAATCCCCTCGGCGTTAAGTTGTTTGATGGCCGCCAGCCCTTCCGCATTTACCGGTACCTTCACCACGATGTCAGCAATAATGGCGCGCAGCTTACGCGCATCCGCCACCATGCCGTCGGCGGTGGTGCTCAGCACCTGCGCAAACAGACGCCCCTGACCGCCCAGCGCATCCTGCAACGCGGGCAGCAGTTCTTCCAGCGACGTTTTGCCCGCTGCAACAATGCTGGGGTTGGTGGTCACGCCTGCAAGGGGAAAAGATCGCGCCAGTGTTCTGACCGCCGCCACGTCCGACGTATCCAGATAGAGTTCCATGAGTGTTCCTAAAATGTGAGTTTGTGCATGCTTTAAAACCTACACCAGACAACCTGCCCTTTACTTGACGCGCATCAAAATAACTTTCATTCGAAAGTAATTTAATCTTCATACGCAATATGAGGGCAGGTTATGATTTTCAACATTCAGCGCTACTCGACCCACGATGGCCCAGGCATTCGCACCGTGGTTTTCCTTAAAGGGTGCTCGCTCAGCTGCCGCTGGTGTCAGAACCCGGAAAGCCGCTCGCCAAAACGCGATCTGCTGTACGACGCACGCCTGTGCCTCGCGGAGTGCGATCTGTGTCAGCAGGCGGCCCCGGCGGTGGTGACGCGTGCGCTAAATGGCCTGGTGATCCACCGGGAAAAGCTTGATGAGCCAGCGCTAGATGCCCTCACCGACTGCTGCCCAACCCAGGCGCTGAGCGTTTGCGGCGAGGCAAAGCCGCTCAATGAGATCATCAACACCGTGCTGCGCGACAAACCCTTTTACGATCGCAGCGGCGGCGGTATTACCCTGTCCGGCGGCGAGCCTTTTATGCACCCGGAGATGGCGGCAGCACTGCTCAAAGCCAGCCACCAGCATGGCATCCACACGGCGGTGGAAACCTGCCTGCATGTGCCGTGGCACTACGTTGAACCCTCGCTGCCGTATGTGGATCTCTTTTTGGCGGATCTGAAACACATTGATGCCAGGGCGTTTAAAACCTGGACCGACGGCTCGGCGAAGCGCGTGCTCGACAACCTTCGACGTCTGGCCCGGCTCGGTAAAAACCTGACCCTTCGCGTGCCGCTGATCCCCGGCTTTAACGCCGACGAAGCGTCGATTACCGCCATCACCCGTTTTGCCGCCGACGAACTGAACGTTGGCGATATTCATTTTTTGCCGTACCACACGCTCGGTATGAACAAATACCACCTGCTTGGCCAACCCTACACCGCGCCAGACAAACCGCTCGACGCCCCGGCCCTGCTTGATTTTGCTCAAGCCTGCGCCCGCGAGAACGGTTTAACGGCCACGTTACGAGGATAACTTCATGACCCTATTACAACTCGATACCCTGACCGACCGCATCAAGGCGCACAAAGCGGCGCTGATCAACATTGTCAAACCGCCGGTGTGCACCGAGCGCGCGCAGCACTACACCGAAGCCTATCAGCAGCATATGGACAAGCCGATCCCGGTGCGCCGGGCCATTGCTCTCGCCCATCACCTGGCAAACCGCACCATCTGGATCAAACACGATGAGCTGATTATCGGTAACCAGGCCCGTTTCGTGCGCGCCGCGCCTATTTTCCCGGAATACACCGTGTCGTGGATTGAAAAAGAGATCGACGATCTGGCGGACCGTCCGGGTGCCGGTTTTGCGGTCAGCGAAGAGAACAAACAGGTGCTCCACGATATCTGCCCGTGGTGGCGCGGTCAGACGGTGCAGGACCGCTGTTACGGCATGTTTACCGACGAACAAAAAGCGCTGCTGGCGACCGGGATTATCAAGGCCGAAGGCAACATGACCTCCGGTGACGCACACCTGGCAGTGAATTTCCCGCTGCTGTTAGAACTGGGCCTCGACGGTCTGCGCCATAAAGTGGATGAGCGCCGCTCGCGGATCAATCTCACTGAGCTTGCGGATCTGCACGGTGAGCAGTTCCTGAAAGCGATCGACATCGTGCTGGCGGCGGTCAGTTCGCACATCGAACGCTTTGCCGCGCTGGCGCGGAAGATGGCCCAGGATGAATCCCGCACCGGCCGCCGTGACGAACTGCTGGCGATGGCGGAAAACTGCGATGTGATCGCCCACGAGCCGCCGAAAACTTACTGGCAGGCGCTGCAACTGTGCTACTTCATTCAGCTGATCCTGCAAATTGAATCCAACGGCCACTCGGTGTCCTTTGGTCGCATGGACCAGTATCTCTATCCGTACTACCGCCGCGACGTTGAGCTGGATCAGTCGCTGTCGCGGGAATTCGCCATTGAGCTGCTGCACGGCTGCTGGCTGAAGCTGCTGGAAGTGAACAAGATCCGCTCCGGCTCGCATTCGAAAGCCTCCGCCGGCAGCCCGCTTTACCAGAACGTGACCATCGGCGGTCAGCAACTGGTGAACGGTAAGGCGATGGACGCGGTGAACCCGCTCTCTTACGCGATTCTGGAATCCTGCGGTCGTCTGCGCTCCACTCAGCCAAACCTGAGCGTGCGCTACCATGCGGGCATGAGCAACGACTTCCTCGACGCCTGCGTGCAGGTGATCCGCGCGGGCTTCGGCATGCCCGCGTTTAACAATGATGAAATCGTGATCCCGGAGTTCATCAAGCTCGGCATTGAACCCGCAGACGCTTACGACTACGCCGCTATCGGCTGTATCGAAACGGCGGTGGGCGGCAAATGGGGCTATCGCTGCACCGGCATGAGCTTTATCAACTTTGCCCGCGTGATGCTCGCCGCACTGGAAGGGGGACGCGACGCCACCAGCGGCGAGGTGTTCCTGCCGCAGGCGAGCGCGCTGTCGCAGGGGAATTTTACCGGCTTCGATCAGGTGATGGACGCCTGGGATACGCAGATCCGCTACTACACGCGTAAATCTATTGAGATCGAGTACGTGGTCGACACCATGCTCGAAGAGAACGTGCACGATATTCTGTGCTCGGCGCTGGTGGATGACTGCATTGAGCGGGCGAAGAGCATTAAATCCGGCGGCGCGAAATATGACTGGGTGTCCGGTTTGCAGGTCGGTATCGCCAACCTCGGCAACAGCCTGGCGGCGGTGAAAAAACTGGTGTTCGACCAGGGAGCCATTGGACAGCAACAGCTGGCAAACGCGCTGGCGGAAGATTTCGACGGGCTGACGCACGAACAGCTGCGCCAGCGCTTAATCAACAGCGCGCCGAAATATGGCAATGATGATGACAGCGTCGATCTGCTGCTGGCCCGTGCCTACCAGACCTATATTGACGAGCTGAAGCAGTATCACAACCCGCGCTATGGTCGTGGCCCGATTGGCGGCGACTACTATGCGGGCACCTCGTCTATTTCCGCCAACGTGCCGTTTGGTGCGGCCACCATGGCGACGCCGGACGGCCGCAAAGCGGGCACGCCGCTGGCAGAAGGCGCAAGCCCGGCCTCCGGTACCGACCACCTGGGGCCAACGGCGGTGATTGGCTCGGTGGGTAAACTGCCGGTGGCATCGATTCTCGGTGGCGTGCTGTTAAACCAGAAGCTCAACCCGGCAACCCTGGATAACGACAGCGACCGTCAGAAGCTAATGATGCTGCTGCGCACCTTCTTTGAAGTGCATAAAGGCTGGCATATTCAGTACAACATTGTTTCCCGCGAGACGCTGATGGCGGCGAAACAGCACCCGGACCAGTACCGGGATCTGGTGGTGCGCGTCGCCGGTTACTCCGCGTTCTTCACCGCGCTGTCGCCGGATGCGCAGGACGATATTATCGCCAGGACCGAGCATACGCTTTAACCTTTATCCCCTCACCCTAACCCTCTCCCCCAAGGGAGAGGGTCGGGGTGAGGGGGACAAAACTTTCATACGAAATAAATTTGTGCATTCGCTCACATTGTAATTAGAATGTTGCTGGTTGCAGTTACATTCAGGAGCGCAATGTATGACCGTTATCGTCACCGATATGGACGGTACTTTCCTTGATGACGCCAAAAAGTACGACCGCGATCGTTTTTTGGCCCAGTTCGAACAGTTGAAATCCCGTGGTATTGAGTTCGTTGTCGCCAGCGGCAATCAGTATTATCAGCTCATCTCCTTCTTCCCGGAAATCAAAAACCAAATCTCTTTCGTCGCTGAAAACGGCGCGCTGGTGTATGAGCACGGCAATGAGATCTTCCACGGCGAGCTGACGCGCCACGAGTATCAGGTGGTCATTGGCGAACTGCTCAAAGACAAAGGGCTGAACTTTGTCGCCTGCGGTCTGGAAAGCGCGTATCTGAGTGAAAACGCGCCGCCTGAATTTGTTGAGCTGATGTCCCACCATTACCATCGTTTAAAACCGGTGCGTGATTACCACGACATCGACGACAAAATGTTCAAATTTTCACTGAACCTGCCGGACAGCGATATTCCTCAACTCATTGATGCGCTCCATGTTTCCCTCGACGGTATTATGAAACCGGTGACCAGCGGGTTCGGCTTTGTCGATCTGATCATTCCGGGCCTGCACAAAGCCAACGGCATAACCCGCCTGCTTAAGCGCTGGAACGTCTCACCGGGCGAGTGCGTGACCATTGGCGACAGCGGCAACGACGCCGAAATGCTGCGCATGACCGACTTCTCCTTCGCCATGGGTAACGCCAGCGAGGCGATCAAATCCATCGCCCGCCACCAGACTGACGACAATAACCACCAGGGTGCGCTGAACGTGATTCAGGCCGTGCTTGATGGCAGCGGGCCGTTTAGCCGCTGATCCCTCCCCCGCCAGCGTGCCTGCGCTGGCGTCAAAACCTTTCGCTTTTGTGTACCCGCTCAAGTTTTTAAACTTGCATTAACTTTTTTTTAACTTAAATTAGCATATGTAAGTTATTTTACTTTCGAATGAAAGAAAAGCAGAGCGAGGTCATGATGGCTGATATCTATTCAAGTGAAACGCTGCCGGGGGATCATCAGGCGGCGATCCGTCAACTCAAGCAGCAGTTGCGGGCGCAGATCGGCGATGTGCAGGGGGTGTTCGACCGCTTAAGCGCGCGTATTGCCGCGCAGGTGGCGGAGATCAACGCGCTGAAGGCCAGCGGCGATCCGGTGTGGCCGGTGATCCCGTTCGCTGATGTCAAAAAGGGTCGTCTCACGGACGCGCAACGCGCCTCGGTTAAACGCCGTGGCTGCGCGGTGATCAAAGGGCATTTCCCCCGCGAGCAGGCGCTGGGCTGGGATCAGTCAATGCTCAACTACCTCGATCAGAACAGCTTTGACGAGGTGTACAAAGGCCCCGGCGACAGCTTCTTCGGCACGCTGGAGGCCTCGCGTCCGGAGATCTACCCCATTTACTGGTCGCAGGCGCAAATGCAGGCCCGCCAGAGCAGTGAAATGGCGCAGGTGCAATCCTTCTTAAATCGCCTCTGGACCTTCGAATCCGACGGCAAACAGTGGTTTGATCCGGACGTCAGCGTGATCTACCCGGACAGGATCCGCCGCCGACCGCCGGGAACCACCTCGAAAGGACTCGGCGCGCATACCGATTCCGGTGCGCTGGAGCGCTGGCTGCTGCCCGCCTATCAGCGCGTGTTTGCCTCAGTCTTTAACGGTGACATTGATCGCTACGATCCCTGGAGCGCTGCGCACCGCACCGACGTGGAAGAGTATACCGTCGACAACACCACCAAGTGCTCGGTGTTCCGCACCTTCCAGGGCTGGACGGCGCTGTCGGATATGCTGCCCGGTCAGGGTTTGCTGCACGTGGTGCCGATCCCGGAAGCGATGGCCTACATTCTGCTGCGCCCGCTGCTGGACGACGTCCCGGATGATGGACTGTGCGGCGTCGCCCCAGGCCGCGTGCTGCCGGTGTCAGCGCAGTGGCATCCGCTGTTGATTGAGGCGCTGACCAGCATTCCAGCGCTTGAGGCCGGGGATTCGGTCTGGTGGCACTGCGATGTGATCCACTCGGTGGCCCCGGTGAACGACCAGCAGGGCTGGGGCAATGTGATGTACATTCCCGCCGCCCCGATGTGCGAAAAAAATCTGGCCTACGCGAAACGTGTCAAAGAGGCGCTGGAGAAAGGCGCGTCACCGGGGGATTTCCCACGGGAAGATTATGAAGCCAGTTGGGTAAACCGCTTCACCCTTGACGATCTGAACGCCCACGGCAGGCGCGCCCTCGGCATGACACAGTCATCATCGTGATAGGTTAATCATCATACAGCCCTTCCCGATCCACGGCGGTGCGCCGCTTATCCGGGCGTATCCGCCGCACGGATTCCCGCACCGCCAGCCTGCCGTTGAGCAGCACCGTCCCCGTGGGGGCGTTAGGGCGGATCAGCCGCTGTTGCAGCAGGTGCACCGCCTCTTCGCCCAGCTCGTCGCGGGGAACGTGGACCGCGCTTAGCGGAACGTCCTGAATGGCCGCCAGGTTAAAGCCGTCGATGCTCATCACCGACACATCCTGCGGAACGCGCAGACCGCGCTTTTGCAGGGCGTTGACCGTGCCCGCCGCCAGAAAATCCCCGCCGACCAGAAACGCGGTCGGGAGCGCTTTTTCCGGCTGCGCATCCAGCCACTCCCCCACCCGCTCTTCCGCCTCGCGCGCGCTGAAGCTCTGCACCATAATCAGATCGCGGCTGTCGCTAAAGCGCACGTTGTGAGCGCGCCAGGCTTCACGAATGCCCGCCAGCCGCAGCTCCATGGTGTAACGGCGCAGGCACAACACGTTCATCACGTTACGGTGGCCCATCTCAAAGAGGTAGTCGGCGGCAAACTCGCCAATCAGGCGGTGATCCGGCGCAATGGCGGGGAGTCGCATCTTTGAATCCCGGCAGTTAATCAATACGCAGGGTTTCGCCAGGTCGGCGGCCAGATCGTGAATATGCCGATCGTCAATGCCCAGCAGGATCGCCGCCTGGGTGTCGGCATCGTTCATTTTGGCGAGAAACAGGTTGGCATCGCTGTCGTTCTCTTCCAGCGCGCAATAGCGCAGACGCACCTCATGGGGCAGCAGCGCTTTGCTGATGCTCTGGATCACGCGGTAGTAGAAGATGTCTGAACGCTCATCAAAGGCGCGCTGGGGCGCAAACACCACCAGACTGTTGAGCAGCAATCGCCCGGCGGCCATGCCGTCCATCACGCCCAGCTCGCGCGCGCAGGCCAGCACTTTGGCCCGTGACTGTTCACTGGTGTTGGCTTTGCCCGCCAGCACGCGTGACACGGTGCTGGCTGACAGGTTCGTCCGTGCCGCAATTTCGGCGATTTTGAGCTTTTTATCCATTTTGTGATCTATGCCCGTTCGTCAAATGAAAGAAATTTCATGACTGAAATATCGCGGTATATCTGTGTTTATTGGCATCTTCGCAGATTTTCGGCAGCAATAATGAGAAAATTTGCACAAAATCCACTATTGCTGTGCGTTTATTTTTCATAACCTCCACTTGTCAGACAACTTCCATACTAGTTGCCTGACAGCCCCGGAAATAAAAACTACAAAATTCATAGAGATAGCGAAATTGGTGTAACACGTTGAATGTTCGCGTTACGCCCCCCTACAAACCGTCTTGCGGAGAGTGTTATGAGTCAGGACATCAATCACGACGTTGCCGTTGGCAAAACGCGTCGCACAATTAAAAATTTACGCTGGTGGGTGCTGGTGCTGTTTTTACTCGGCGTCACCGTCAACTACATCACACGTAACTCGCTGGGGATCCTGGCACCCGAATTAAAAGACAGTCTCGGTGTTACTACTGAACAATATTCGTACATCGTCGGCGCGTTCCAGCTGGCGTACACCATTTTCCAGCCGCTGTGTGGCTGGCTGATTGACGTGATTGGCCTGAAACTGGGCTTTATGATTTGCGCCGGACTGTGGGCGCTGGCCTGTATTTTACATGCGGGTGCGGGAAGCTGGCTGCAACTGGCCATTTTGCGCTTCTTTATGGGGGGTGCAGAAGCGGCGGCTACGCCGGCTAACGCCAAAACCCTGGGCGAATGGTTCCCGAAATCAGAGCGTCCGGTCGCCGCCGGTTGGGCAGGCGTTGGCTTCTCTATCGGTGCCATGTTAGCGCCGCCGATCATCTATTTTGCCCACGCCTCGTTTGGCTGGCAGGGCGCGTTTATGTTTACCGGCTTTCTGGCGCTGGTGTGGGTCGCGCTGTGGTGGGCGTTCTATCAGAACCCGGATAAACACCCGAACCTGAGCAAAGAAGAGCTGGCGTACATCAAGCAGGATAACGAACCGGTAACCGCGAAACTGCCGTTCTTTACCGCGCTGAAAACCGTCTCCAAAAACAAACGCTTCTACGGTATCGCCATTCCGGCCCTTATGGCGGAACCGGCCTGGGCGGTAATGAGCTTCTGGGTGCCGCTGTACCTGGCGAAAGAGCACGGCATGGATCTGAAACAGATTGCTATGTTCGCCTGGCTGCCGTTCCTCGCCGCTGACCTGGGCAGTATTGCCAGCGGTTATCTGACCAAAGTGTATGCCCGCTGGTTCGGCTGCGCGCGCATCAACTCCATCGTCGCCAGTTCCGTTACCGGCGCGTTCCTGATGATCTCGCTGGCGGTGGTCACGCTCACTCACGATCCCTACATCATCATCGCCCTGATCTCCATTGGCGGCTTCGGTCACCAGATCATCTCCTGCATGTTAAGTGCGCTGGTGGTGGAGTCGTTCGATAAAGGCCAGATGGCTACCGTTAACGGGATGCGCGGCTCGTGCGCATGGATCGCCAGCTTCCTGTTCTCCCTGTTAATCGGCGTCACCGCCGACAAGATTGGCTTTAACCCGCTGTTCGTTGCCATGGGTTTCTTTGACCTCGTTGGCGCATTCTTCCTGGTTGCATTTATTGCTGAACGCCGCGCTAAGCGCGCCTGATTGTGGATGTATAAGAGATGAAAACGTTAAAAAACTGGACGCTGCAAACGCAGTCCGCTCATCACGTTGAGCTACTGGTAGACGGGCAGCATACGCTGTGCCTGTATGTGCTGGAAAACGACCTGTTCCGCGTGCTGTTAAAACGCAAAGGCGAACTGGCGCTGGACAGAACCTGGAGCATCGCGCCGGATAAAGACGTGCCGTGGGAAGGCCGCGCCCGTGAGGATCTCAGCGGTTTTAGCTGCCCGGCGTGGACCCTGCGCCAGCAGGACGGCGCGCTGTCGTTGGAAACTGACGCGCTGCGCGTCACCGTTTCGCAGCCGCTGTGCCTGGAGTGGCACTATCGCGATGAGGCCGGCGAGTGGCAGTGGCTGGCGGGCGACCGCCCCACCAGCGCCTATCTGGTTAACGCGCACGGCGACGGCGTGGCGCACTATCAGCGTCGTTCTAAAAACGAACGTTTTTACGGTCTGGGCGAGAAAGCCGGTGATTTGCAGCGCAACGGCAAACGTTATGAGATGCGTAACCTGGATGCCATGGGCTACAACGCCGTCAGCACCGATCCGCTGTACAAGCACATCCCGTTCACCATCACCCGTCGCGATGACATCAGCTTCGGTCTGTTTTACGACAACCTGAGCAGCTGCTGGCTGGATCTCGGTAACGAGATCGACAACTATCACACCGCTTATCGCCGCTGGCAGGCCGAAGCGGGCGATATCGACTATTACATGTTTACCGGTAAGCGCGTGCTGGACGTCACCAAAGCGTTTGTGCGTCTGACCGGTAAAACGCTGTTCGGGCCAAAATGGAGCCTCGGCTACAGCGGTTCCACCATGCACTACACCGACGCACCGGACGCGCAAAACCAGCTGATGAGTTTTATCCGTCTGTGTCAGGAACATGCGATCCCCTGCGATTCGTTCCAGCTGTCGTCGGGTTATACCTCCATCAACAATAAGCGCTACGTCTTCAACTGGAACTACGACAAAGTGCCGCAGCCGAAAGTGATGACCGCGGCGTTCCACGATGCGGGCATTAAGCTGGCGGCCAACATCAAGCCGTGCCTGTTGCAGGATCATCCGCGCTATCACGAAGTGGCGGAAAAAGCGCTGTTTATCCGCGATTCCGAAAGCGATGCGCCAGAACGTTCCAGCTTCTGGGATGACGAAGGCTCGCACCTGGACTTTACCAATCCACAGACCGTGGCCTGGTGGCAGGAAGGCGTCACCACGCAGATTTTGGAAATGGGTATCGATTCCACCTGGAACGATAATAACGAATATGAAGTGTGGGATGGCGAAGCGCGCTGCTACGGCTTTGGCCGTGAAGTGGCGATCAAACATATTCGCCCGGTGATGCCGCTGCTGATGATGCGCGCCTCGCTGGAAGCGCAGCAGCGCTTTGCCCCGGAAAAACGCCCGTACCTGATCTCCCGTTCCGGCTGCGCGGGGATGCAGCGCTACGTGCAAACCTGGAGCGGCGATAACCGCACCAACTGGGATACGCTGCGCTACAACACCCGCATGGGCGTGGGCATGAGCCTGTCCGGTCTGTTTAACGTTGGGCACGACGTTGGCGGTTTCTCCGGCGACAAACCCGACGCCGAGCTGTTCATCCGCTGGGTGCAGAATGGCGTGATGCATCCGCGTTTCACCATTCACTCGTGGAACGACGATCACACCGTTAACGAACCCTGGATGTATCCGGCGGTTACCCCGGCTATTCGCAGCGCGATTGAGCTGCGCTACCGTCTGCTGCCGTATCTGTACACCCTGCTGTGGCAGGCCCACGCGGACGACGAGCCGATGCTGCGCCCGACCTTCCTCGATCATGAACACGACGCGCAAACCTTTGAAGAGTGCGACGACTTTATGCTTGGCCGCGATCTGCTGGTGGCGAGCGTGGTGGAAGCGGGCCAGCGCGAACGTCGCGTATGGCTGCCGGACAACGAAACCGGCTGGTACGATCTGTACACCAGCGCGTGGCACAGCGGCGGCCAGTGGGTCACCCTCGACGCTCCGCTGGAAACCCTGCCGCTGCTGGTACGCGCCGGTGCCGGTCTGCCGTTTAGCGAACGTATCACTCACGTTCAGGCCAGCGCCGACAACGTGCGCGAGCTGAAGCTGTTCCCGCTCAAAGGCGTGGGCACCTCAACCGGCATGCTGTTTGAAGACGATGGTGAATCCTGGGGCTACAAAGAGGGCAATGCCCTGTGGCTGAACTGGGAAATGCGCTGTGATGCGAACACCGTGTCGCTGACCGTGACCACCAAAGGCGATTACCGCCCGGCGTGGCACGCGTTACAGGTGACGTTACCGGCGGGTGAGAAGCGTAAGCTTTTGATCAATGGTAAAGCAGGCAGTGAATGGGTGTTGGGTAGCTAACCCTTTTCCCTCACCCTCACCCTAACCCTCTCCCAAAGGGAGAGGGGATGTACGGTTTTCTCCCTCTCCCTGGGGGAGAGGGCTGGGGTGAGGGGCGGGAGTGATAAAAAACTTAATCGATGCCTTTAGTGCGCAGGTAATCTTCGTAGTTACCGCTGAAGTCCACCACGCGTTCCGGCGTGATCTCAATCACGCGGGTCGCCAGAGAACTCACAAATTCACGGTCGTGAGAGACGAAAATCAGCGTGCCCTGGTACATCTCAAGGGCCATGTTCAGCGACTCGATCGATTCCATGTCCAGGTGGTTTGTTGGCTCATCCATCACCAGGATATTCGGTTTTTGCATCATCAGTTTGCCAAAGAGCATACGGCCCTTCTCGCCCCCTGACAGCACCTTCACCGGCTTTTTGATATCGTCCTGGCTGAACAGCAAACGCCCGAGGAAGCTGCGCACAACCTGCTCGTCATCGCCTTCCTGCTTCCATTGCCCCATCCAGTCGAACACGGTCATGTCGTTTTCGAATTCGTATTCGTGATCCTGCGCGTAATAGCCAATCTGCGCGTTCTCAGACCATTTCACGCTGCCGTTATCCGGTTGCAGATCGCCTACCAGCGTTTTCAGCAGGGTGGATTTACCCACGCCGTTGGTCCCTAGGATGGCGACCTTCTCGCCCACTTCCAGCAGCAGATTCACCTTTTTAAACAGTGGACCGTTGTCGAAACCTTTGCTGAGTTCTTCTACCGTCAGCGCGTTACGGAACAGTTTCTTGTCCTGCTCGAAGCGGATGAACGGGTTCTGACGGCTGGAGGCTTTTACCTCATCCAGCTTAATTTTATCGATCTGACGGGCGCGGGAGGTCGCCTGGCGAGATTTAGAGGCGTTAGCACTAAAGCGGCTGACGAAGGATTGCAGGTCAGCGATTTGCGCTTTTTTCTTGGCGTTATCGGCCAGCAGACGCTCACGGGCCTGGGTTGCGGCGGTCATGTACTCGTCGTAGTTACCCGCGTAGACGCGCAGCTCACCGTAGTCGAGATCCGCCATGTGCGTGCACACCATGTTCAGGAAGTGGCGGTCGTGCGAAATAATGATCATGGTGCTGTTACGCTCGTTCAGCACCTGCTCCAGCCAGCGAATGGTATCGATGTCCAGGTTGTTGGTCGGTTCGTCGAGCAGCAGAATGTCCGGGTTCGCAAACAGCGCCTGCGCCAGCAGCACACGCAGTTTCCAGCCCGGCGCAACTTCGCTCATCGGGCCGTAATGCTGCTCCAGCGGAATGCCCACGCCCAGCAGCAGCTCGCCCGCGCGGGATTCCGCGGTGTAGCCGTCCATTTCGCCGTACTGCACTTCGAGATCGGCCACTTTGTAGCCGTCTTCTTCGCTCATTTCTGGCAGGTTGTAGATGCGGTCGCGTTCCTGCTTCACTTCCCACAGTTCGGCGTGGCCCATGATCACCGTATCGAGCACGCTGAACGCTTCAAAGGCGAACTGATCCTGACGCAGCTTACCGATGCGCTCGTTCGGATCGAGAGAAACGTTACCCAGCGACGGCTCTAAATCGCCGCCGAGGATTTTCATAAAGGTGGATTTGCCGCTACCGTTCGCGCCAATCAGGCCGTAACGATTGCCGCCGCCAAATTTGACGGATATGTTTTCAAACAGCGGCTTACTGCCAAACTGCATAGTGACGTTGCTGGTAACTAACACGCTTTTATCCTGGAATGTGTGACAAACCATGCATTATGCCACAATTCCGAATTGAAATCGCGTATCGTGACGAGACGCTAAACTGATTGTGTAATGAAAAAAATGTGATTTCGTACACATCTGAATTCCATGCGGGGGGGATTGCACCTATAATGCGCTCCCATCTCCTTAAGACTTCTTAACTAAACGGCCTGTGGCAAAGACACCTCGCACAACATGAATATGAAATTAACAACGCTTTTGGCGGCGGCTTTCGCTGTAGTAGGGTTCTGCAAATCCGCCTCCGCTGTAACTTATCCGCTGCCGACCGATGGTAGCCGTCTGATTGGCCAGAACCAGGTCATCACCATCCCGGAAGGCAATGCGCAACCGCTGGAATACTTTGCGGCGGAGTATCAGATGGGGCTGTCTAACCTGCTGGAAGCCAACCCAGGTGTGGACACCTATCTGCCGAAAGGCGGTAGCGTGCTGAACATTCCGCAGCAGCTGATCCTGCCGGACACCGTGCATGAAGGGATTGTCATTAACAGCGCCGAAATGCGTCTGTACTACTACCCGGCGGGCACCAACACGGTGATCGTACTGCCGATCGGTATTGGTCAGTTGGGTAAAGATACGCCGATCAACTGGGTGACCAAAGTTGAGCGCAAGAAAGCCGGTCCGACCTGGACGCCAACGGCCAAAATGCATGCGGAATACATCGCCGCAGGTAACCCGCTGCCCGCCGTTGTCCCCGCTGGTCCGGATAACCCGATGGGCCTGTACGCGCTCTACATTGGCCGCCTGTACGCGATCCACGGCACCAACGCCAACTTCGGTATCGGTCTGCGCGTGAGCCACGGCTGTGTGCGTCTGCGTAACGACGACATCAAATTCCTGTTCCAGAACGTGCCGGTTGGCACCCGCGTGCAGTTTATTGATGAGCCAGTCAAAGCCACCACCGAGCCAGACGGTAGCCGTTGGGTTGAAGTGCATAACCCGCTGTCCACCACTGAAGCACAGTTTAACGGCCAGGAGATCGTGCCGATCGCGCTGACCCAGAGCGTGCAGGGTGTGACCAGCCAGGCGGACGTTGAACAAGCGGTTGTTGAACAGGCTGTTCAGAACCGTTCAGGTATGCCGGTGCGTTTGAACTAAGCTTGACGAAAGATAAGCGTGACTGATAAATCAAAGCCGGGTGCATCACCCGGCTTTTTTATTGCCCGCTGTTCACCATAATAATGCCGCCGTGATCGTAGCGGTAATGGCAGTGGGCGTACTCCAGCGGTGTGCCATCTTCGAGATAGACCACCTGCTCCACCTCCAGCACCGGATCGGTGTCGTCGCAGCTTAAATGCCGCTTATCTTCCGCATTGGGTTTTAACGCGCGGATCACGCGATACGAGCCCATGATCTTCAGCCCCAGCGTTTCCTGCACATAGCGAAACACCGAGCTTTGCAGATGCCCTTTATTCAGGCCAGGCACCAGCGCCACCGGCATCAGCGTAAACTCCAGCGACATCGGCTCGCCGTTAAGCAGGCGCAGACGCACAAAGTCGTAGACCGGGGATTCCGCGTCGATCAGCAACGACGACTGCTCTTTTTCCGTAGGGAAACGCAGCTCAAAGTTGATGATTTCGCTGGTCACCGTGCCGACGTTTTCCCAGGTTTTGGTCGCGCCAAAATAGTCGCTGCCGGGCAGATCCCACTGCGAAAGTTGCAGGAAGTTTTTGCGAATAAAGGTGCCCTGCCCCTGGCGGGTATAAACCAGTCCCTCAACGATCAGCTGGCGCATGGCCTGCTGAATGGTCATGCGGCTGGTGTTAAATTCCGCCGCGAGGGCAAACTGGTCGGGCAAGGGATCGGCAGCGGCGTAGTGCTGACTCATGATCCGCCGCTTGATTTCGCGCGCGATAGAAACGTATTTCGCCGACATTGCCCTTTCCTTATTTATGATGCTATCTCACTGTTTTTTAAAGCCACTCTCTCGGCTATCTTGAGGAAAGGCAGGTAGAAGAATACACCAAAGACGATGATTATCAACTGGACCACCACCGCACGCCAGTCCCCCGCTGTCGCCAGCCAGGCGCTCAAAATCGGCGGCGTGGTCCACGGGATCATCACCACACAGCGCGACATTAATCCGAGCGTGGTACACATCCAGGCGAAGAAAATACCGATGGCGGGCAGCAGCACAAACGGGATCATCAGCGGGATGTTAAACACGATAGGCAGACCGAAAATCACCGGTTCGTTGATGTTAAACAGCCCAGGGGAAATCGACAGCCGCGCGACCTGCTTCGCCGACTGCTGGCGCGAGAACAGGAAGATGGCGATCAGCAGCGATATCGTGCTGCCAGTGCCGCCAATCATGCCAAACGTCGGCACAAAAATGTTGTTAATGATGTGCGGGATCGGCAGTCCGTTAGCAAAGGCGATCATGTTTTCGTTGGTGTTAATCAGCAAAAACGGCTCCAGCACGACGCTGTTGACCACCGACTGGTGAATACCCAGCGTGAACAGGAAGTTACCAAAGCTGTAAATGAAGATCGTCCCCGGCAGACTGGTGTTGATAAGCCTCAGCGGCTGCTGGATCAGCGTGGTAATCAGGTGGATCAAATCGGTATGCAGCACGTTCGCCAGCAGCGCGGCAACAATCGCAAAGATCGACAGGGTGAAAATCGTCGGGATCAGCGCCGAAAACGACTGGCTTACCGCAGGCGGGACGTTCTCCCCCAGCGAGATATCAAGCTTGCGGATGCTGGCAATACGGATAAACAGCTCCGTTGACAGCAGGCCGATAATCACCCCGGCGAAGATCCCGGTGGAGCCGATGTTGGCAAACGAGAGCATTTGCCCGACGGTGACGGTGGCTTTTGCGCCCACCGGTACAACATCAAGCTGCATCGGCATCATGATAATAAAGCTGCAAATGGCAATGACCACTGCCGAAACCGGATTGGCGAAGTTTTTGTTGCGCGCCAGCGACCAGGCGATCATTGGGGCGATCAGCAAGGCGGCGATATTCAGCGTGCCGTTGATGATCACATCGCCCCAGATCTTAAAGCGCGTGAGCGTCTCCCCGTCCATGATCCAGGGAAACACCACGTTGTTCACCAGCACGGCCAGGCCTGCGAGGATAAAGATCGGCATCACCGCCGCAAAGGCATCACGCAGCGAGCGTAGATGCACCTGGTTGGCGATGCGCGCGGAGAACTCCACAAATCTGTCGACAAACGACTGCATATTCGGTGTTATTTTTGTATCAGACATCACAGACCCCTTCCCTTCAATCAGTCACAAAAACGGCCCGGCAGTGGTGCATTACAGCGCGCTGCCGTTGCTCCCGGTGACGCGTTTAAACCAGGCGTAGCTCTTTTTCGGAACGCGCTTTAAGTCTTTCAGATCGTGGTTTTCACGGTTGACGTAGACCAGGCCGTAGCGCTTACGCATGTCGCCCTGCGAACTGAGAATGTCGATCAGGCCCCAGCCGAGATAGCCGATCACCTCCGCGCCGTCTTCAAACATGGCGTCTTTCATTGCCTGCAAGTGGTCGCGGTGGTAAGCGATACGGTATTCGTCATCCACCGGGTTGACGCCGTCCCAGGATTCGATCACGCCAATGCCGTTTTCAATCGGGAACACCGGCAGCCGCCAGTCGTTGTAGTACTGGGTGATAATGGCGCGGAAGCCGAGCGGGTCGATCTGCCAGTTCCATTCGGTCGCTTCAAGGAACGGGTTGTTTTTATCGCCGTGCTGGAGGTAGTAATTGACCGGTGCGTCCTGCGGGATGGCGTCGCTGTCGAGGGTTTTACTGGCGTAGTAGCTGAATGCCATATAGTCATTTTTCACGCGGCTGATTTCCGCCAGATCCTCTTCACGGAAGATATCCTGGAAGCCCTCGCGCGCCACGACCGCCATCACCTGCGGGCTGTAGCCCTGGCCTGCGTAAACGCGCAGCAGGTTCTGGTTGAGGAATTCATCGTACTGCTGAGCGCAGAACACATCGCGCGGTTTGCAGGTGGCCGGGTAGACTAACTGGTGCGCCAGCATGCCGCCCATCAACTGCCCCGGTTTCGCTTCGTGCAGGTAGTGCGTCAGTTTTACGTGCGACATCATCACGTGGTGAGAAATCTGGTACAGCTCGCGCAGGGTTTTCTCGCCTGAAAGGTAGCCGCCCACTTTGAACGCTTCCGGCATGTGGTAGATATTCTGCTCATTAAAGGTCAGCCAGTACTTCACCCGGTCGCCGTAGCAGTCGATCATTTTTTTACCGTAGCGGACGAAGGCGTCCATCACATGGCGATCGGTAAAACCGTTGTAGGCCTGTGCCAGCGCCAGCGGCATGTCGAAGTGATACAGGCAGATCATCGGCTCAATGCCGCGAGCGATCAGCGCGTCGATAAAACGGTCATAGAACGCGATCCCCTCTTCGTTGAACTCGCCGTCGCCCTGCGGGCAGACGCGGCTCCAGGCAATCTGGAAGCGGTAGCAGTTCATGCCGAGATCCTGCATCAGATCGAAGTCTTCTTCATAGCGGTGGTAGGAATCGGTTGCCACTTTCCAGTCCGAGGCAAATTCGCTGGCTTCGCGAATGTCGTACACCGACGGGCCTTTGCCCCCTTCGTTCCACGCGCCTTCCGTCTGCATGCTGGATACCGAATTACCCCATAAGAAATGATCAGGTAGTGTCTGGCTCATCGCGCTCTCTCCGTTATATGACTAGTCATGAAAATATCTATGACTAGTCATATAGCGCTTAAGGCAAAGTCAGGCAAAAGGCGGGAGAGCGTTTTGTGAGCGGCGTCGGAAAGAAAAGGTAAGCAGGGTGAAAATGCCGGGTGGCGGCTACGCCTTACCCGGCCTACAAAAATGGGTGCCACTGGAAACATTGCTACAAAACGGTGCGGTGTAGGAAGGTGGGGAGTTATGACAGCTGATTGCGGCGATATTCGCCCTGGCGCTCTAACATCCAGCCGGGATATTCGCGCGGCAGTGCGCTGACGGTGTCGAGCTGTTTTAACTCATCATCGCTCAGGCGTATTCCGGTGGCAGCGATATTATCCGCCAGCTGATCCGGGCGTTTCGCGCCAATAATTACGCTGCTGACCACCGGCTGATGCAACAGCCAGGCCAGCGCAATTTGTGCCACCGACACGCCTTTGCTGTCAGCAATCACGCGCATCACATCCACGCAGTCGAACGCGCGATCTTTATGCACCGGCGGGAAGTCAAACGCCAGGCGACGACCGCCCGCTTCGCTCTGCCCGTCGCGGTCATATTTCCCGCTGAGCAGGCCGCCTGCCAGCGGACTCCAGACCATCAGGCCCACGCCTTCGCTCTGCATCATCGGCACCAGTTCACGTTCCAGATCGCGCCCGGCAATGGTGTAGTAAGCCTGCAACGAGGCAAAACGCGAAAGCCCCAGCCGCTCAGAAATCCCCAGCGCTTTGGCGATTTGCCACGCCGCCCAGTTTGACACGCCGATATAGCGCACATGACCGTGCTGCACCAGGTTATCCAGCGCGTACAGGGTTTCTTCAATTGGCGTGGCCGGATCAAAGCCGTGAAGCTGGAAGAGGTCGATATGATCCAATTGCAGGCGACGCAGGCTCTCTTTCACGCTGCCCATAATGTGATAGCGCGAACTGCCGCGCGAGTTAACGCCCGCCGTGCCGGTTTCGCCAAACACCTTGGTGGCGACCACGACGTTTTCACGCGGGATTTTCAAATTCTTCAGTGCCTGACCGGTGATCTCTTCCGACCGTCCTTCAGAATAGACGTTAGCGGTGTCGATAAAGTTAATGCCCGCGTCCAGCGCGCTGCCCACCAGCTGCTCCGCTTCTGCCTGACGCAGTTGGCCGATTTTACCCCACATACCGCCTTCGCCGCCGAAGGTCATGGTGCCGAGGCACAGTTCAGAAACAAACAGACCGGTGTTGCCGAGTTTTTGATATCGCATAGAACGCTCCTCAAGGGATGCTGTGGTGAGTGTCCTGTAGTTATACCCCCACCCGCACCCGCGCGAATGGGGAGATCCTGCGTGTTTCTTGCCCAATCCTCTGGATCTTAGGCGCGGGGGGCGTCACCAAAGACGTGATACTCCGGCAGCCGCACGTTCTGATACGGCTCCCAGCCGCCGCCCAGCGCTTTGTACAGGGCCACCAGATCGAGGCTGCTCTGCACCCGTGCCTGCGCACGCTGCTGCTCGGCCTGCGCCAGCTGACGCTGTGCATCCAGCACATCGATAAAGGTTGCCATCCCCTGCCGATAACTGTCGCTGGCCAGATCAAACGCGCTTTGCAGCGCATCGATGGTTTTGCTCAAACCCGCTTCGCGCTGCTGATCGGTGCGATAGCTCACCAGCGCATTTTCCACATCGTTTAACGCGCTTAGCACCGTCTGCCGGTAGTTCAGCACCGCCACGCCCTGCTGCGCCCGCGCCACTTTCACGCTGGACACCAGCCGTCCGCCCTGGAATATCGGGATCGAAAGCTGCGGGCCGAAACTGTAAAAATGGCTGCTCCAGTCGGTCAGCCAGTCCACTTCACTGTTGCGCAGACCAAACTGCCCGGTGAGCGAGAGGCTCGGGAAAAGCTGCGCAACGTTGACGCCAATCTGTGCGGTGGCCGCATGCAGATTGGCTTCGGCTTCGCGCACGTCCGGGCGGCGGCGGGCCAGCGTTGACGGAATGCCGGTCGCCACGATATCGGGCAGTTTCGGCAGCGGCTGCACGGAACGCAGCTCGCTGTCCAGCGCCCCCGGCGGTTTGCCGAGCAGGATCGCCAGCGCGTTCATCGCCTGCCGCTCCTGCGCCTGGTACTGGGGCAGTTGCGCTTCGAGATTGCCCAGTTGTGCCCGGGCGTTTTCCACGTCCAGCTGCGGCGAAAGCCCACCGCGCTGGCGGCTTTCGGTCAGCGTGAAGGTCTCCTGCGCCGTGGAAATCTGCGTGTTTAACGTATCCATAACGCTTTGCGCCCCGCGCAGTTGCAGCCAGGCGCGCGCCACTTCCGCCTCCAGCGACACCAGCGCATCGTTACGCTGCTCAATCTGCGCCTGCTGCTGGGCTTCTGCGGCCTCAACCTGACGACGCACTTTGCCCCACATATCCAGCTCCCACTGGGCATCGAAGCCGCCCTGGTAGAGATTGACCGGCTGCGTCAGCGTGCCGAGCGCGCCCTGCAATTCCGGGTCAACGTCGTCCAGCTGGCCGTACACGTCGTGGGATTTCAGTTCGCCTTCCAGCCCAAGCTGCTGGCGCGTGGCTTTTACATTGCCGTTGACCGACGGGAAATACGCCCCGCCCGCCTGGTTAATTTGCTCACGCGCTCCGGCTATGCGCAGCACGGTTTGCTGCAAAGAGAGGTTGCCGACAATCGCCCGCTCAATCAGGTTATTGAGCTGCGGCGAGCCAAACGTCGTCCACCAGCGCGGGTTCACCGCCTGCGACGCGGTTTTTGAGGCCACGGCGCTATCGCCCGGATCGTTCCAGTGCGTGGTCGCGGGCGGCGCGGGACGCTGGTAGTCCGGCCCCACGGCGCAGCCCGCCAGCAGCAGCGCCAGCAGGGTTAAAGCGGTTCGGTGCTTCTTGTGGAGTGTATTCCTGCGCATATTAATGTGCTCCTGCGCTGCCTTCGCTCTTGATCGGCGAAAGCAGTAAACAAAACGGGATCAGTAAGAAGGCCACGGCGCTCAACAGCGTGAACACGTCGACGTAGGCGAGGAATCGCGACTGCTCGATCATCGTCTGGTACATCTGCCCGGTGGCAATGCTCGCCGGGTCCCCCACCTGCGAAGTGAAATCCCGTATCGCCTGCGCCGACTGGCGAATCGCCAGCTGGAACTGCTCGTCAAGGGGCGACATGTGCTCGCTTAAATAGGCGCTGTGCGCCTGCGATCGCTCGGTTATCGCCGCGGTAGAGAGCGATATCCCCACCGATCCGGCCACGTTACGGAACATGGTAAACAGCGCCGCCGCATCGGCGTTCAGCTGCCGGGGAATGGTAATAAACGCGATGGTCGTAAGCGGCACAAACAGAAAGCCGAGGCCAATAGACTGCGCGCTACGAAACAGCACCAGCGTCTCGAAATCGATGTTCGGCGTAAGGGTGCGCGACCAGAAAAACGATACCGCAAGGCACAAAAAGCCGAAGGCGATGATCCAGCGCGTCTGCACAATCGGCATCAGTTTTAGCACCAGCGGAATGGTCAGCACGATCAGCACCGCACCGGGCGAAAGCACCAGTCCCGACCAGGTGGCGGTGTAACCGAGATCCTGCTGCGCCAGCTGTGGGATCACCACCGAGCTGCCGTAGAGGATCATCGCCATGCCCGCCATCAGCAGGCTTGAGACCGCGAAGTTTTTATCCTTCATGCAGTGCAAATCCACCACCGGTTTTTTGGCGTAGATCAGCCAGTAAATCGCGCCGATAATGCCCACCAGCGTCAGCACCGCAAAGGTGCGAATAAAGCCAGAGGCGAACCAGTCGTCATCTTCACCGCGATCGAGCATCACCTGTAAGCAGCCCAGTCCCAGCGCGATAAGCCCGATGCCGGTCCAGTCGATAGAGAGCTTCTCTTCCGATTTACGCTCCCAGGGCGGATCTTCCAGCAGCTGATAAATCGCCAGCACCGTCACAATGCCCACCGGGATATTGATGAAAAACACCCAGCGCCAGGAGTAGTTGTCGGTGATCCAACCGCCGAGCGTCGGGCCGAGTACCGGGGCGACGATAATGGCAATCGACGACAGGCCAAACGCCTTGCCGCGATCTTCCGGCTTGAAGTAGTCGAGCAGCACCGACTGCTGCGTAGGCTGCAAGCCGCCGCCAAAAAAGCCCTGCATAATGCGAAACAGGATGATTTCCCACAGCTCCGTGGCAATGCCGCACAGAAAAGAGCAGACGGTAAACATCACAATGCAGATCAGGAAAAAGCGCTTACGCCCGAACCAGCGGCTTAAGAACGCGGAGATAGGCAGCACAATGCCGTTTGCTACCAGATAGCTGGTCAGCACCCAGGTGGATTCGCTGTAGCTGGCGGAGAGCGATCCGGCGACGTGCGGCAGCGCCACGTTGATGATGGTGGTGTCGAGAATTTCCATAAACACCGCCAGCGTGACCACGATCGCCACCGCCCACGGATTACTGGCCGGACGCCAGTTCTCATGGCTCTGATCGGTCATTCCAGCGTTACCGTCGGTTCAACCGATAAGCCCAGCGGCAGCGGCTTGCTGGCATCCAGCCCCTTATCAATGACGATTTTGACCGGCACGCGCTGAACGATCTTCACGTAGTTACCGGTGGCGTTTTCCGACGGGAACGCCGAGAAGCGAGAACCACTCCCCTGCTGAATGCTGTCGATATGGCCTTCCAGTTCCATCTCCGGGAAGCCGTCGATGGTCACATTGACCTTATTGCCGGGTCGCATACGCTCAAGCTGCGACTCTTTAAAGTTCGCCACCACCCAGACGTTGGGCGAAACCAGCGAAAACAGCGCGGTGCCCGCCTGCACCAGCGTGCCGGTTTGCACGTTGCGCTTAGTGACAAAGCCGTCGAACGGCGCACGCACCTCGGTATAGGAAAGGTTAAGTTCAGCGTTTTCCAGCTGCGCCTTCGCCTGATCGACCTGGCGCTCACGCGCTTCAACGTTGGTTTCCTGCTGGCGGATTTGCAACTGCACCTGGTCGGCGACTTCTAACTGCGCCTGGGCGCTCGCCAGTCCGGCCTGCGCGCTGCGTAACTGCGCGTTGGCGCTGTCAATATTTTGCTGCGTGGTGGCGCGGGGATCGACGCCGCGCTGGCGTTTGTAGGCCGCCTGGGCGTTGGCGAGATCGGCCTGCGCTTTCAGCACCTGCGCGCGCGCTTCGTCACGCTGCGCCGGGTACTGCACTTTTGAGAGTGCCAGCTGCGCCTGCGCCTGGTGAAGCTGAGCGGTGGCAAGCCCCAGCTGCGCCCTGGCCTGATCGCGCTGGGCGCTGGCATCGCGCGGATCGATCATCACCAGCAGATCGCCCTTCTTCACACGCTGGTTATCTTTTACGCGCAGCTCGGTGACATAGCCTGAGGCTTTCGGCGCGATGGTGACGGCATCGCCGTCGGTAAAGGCATCGTCGGTGGTCTCTTCATTGCGCGTGAGAAACCACCACACCAGCGCCACGATCACCATAACGATGACCACGATGCCGAGAATAATTAACGGTTTTTTACCGGGTTTTTTACGCGCGTTTTTCTCTCCGGCGTCCTGCTTTTCATCTTCGTTAGGGGTGTTTTCTGCCATAGCGTCGCAACGTTCCTGTTAGTCAATGGCGCGACAGTTGCGCCGTTTACTAAAGTTAGGAGGTTGCTATACATTTTCCAGGAAAAACTGACAAATTCGCACTAACTGAGAATAATCAGAGCATAACCCACCAGCGCCGCCCACAGCAGCAGCGGCAGCGACCAGAGATGGAAACGCCACCAGATCCGGCGATTATTTGCCATACGCAGGGCGATCAGATTCGCCAGCGATCCGGGCAATAAGCCGAAGCCGCCCACGTTGACCGCAAAGGCCAGCAGCACCGAGGGCGGAACGTAATTGAGCAGCAGAATAGTGGCGGGCACGTTGCTGATCGCCTGCGACAGCCCAATGGCGGTCAGCCACAGGCCAGGCCCGGACAGCCCGCCCACGCCGTTGAGCGCGCCCTGGAGCAGCGGCAGTTGGATGAGCAGGTGAACGTCGATAAACATCGCCATAAACACCAGCAGCAGCGTCCAGTCCACGCTCCACAGCACCCGACGGGCAAGCAGTAAAAAGCCGACGGCAACCGCCAGCAGCCCCCACAGCTCCAGCTTCAGTTCGAGTGCGGTAATGAAAAGCAGATAAAACCCCAGGCAGCCCCAGACCAGACGCGGCTGCCAGCCCGGCGTCTGGCTACCGCTGTGGTAATGCAGCGCTTTGCGGGGAAAGGCGAACCAGCACATCACCATCAGCGTGACCATCATCGCCAGCGCCAGCGGGGCCATCTGTGCGCAAAAAGCCATAAAGGAGAGACCCGAGCGCCCCCACAGCAGGATGTTTTGTGGATTACCGATGGGCGTCAGCAGCGATCCGGCGTTGACCGCCAGCGCTTCGAAGATGATCAGCCGATTAACCGGGATCTCGCAGAGCTTTTTCAGCGTGAGGGTGAGCGGCACCACGATAAACAGCGCCACGTCGTTGGTTAAAAAGGTGGAGAGCAGCGCCGCCGCCAGCACCATAAACAGCGCCAGTTTGCGCTCGGTGGCAAAGCGCCTGACCATGCGGCGACCCAGCACGTCAAAATAGCCGCTCAGCTCAACGCCTTTGGTCAGCATCATCAACCCGGACAGGGTAATGATGGTGTGCCAGTCAATGGCCCCCGGCCAGCGTGCCGGGGCAAAGGGAACAAAAAAGCTTAGCGCGAAACCGATAACAAGAAGGAGATGGAAAAAGCGATCGCGCGCCAGGGCGCGCACGAACGGAAGGTTCATTCAGAGCGTTGCT
Organism: uncultured Enterobacter sp.; assembly: GCA_963521185.1. GTDB lineage: Bacteria > Pseudomonadota > Gammaproteobacteria > Enterobacterales > Enterobacteriaceae > Enterobacter_D. The sequence continues at coordinate 567,558 of CAUQTV010000002.1, forward strand.
CCTGCTGCTGGGTGAACAGACGGAAACAGTCGAGCGTTTCCTGGCTGACGTGATGCTCCATGCCTTCGGCGTCGCGGCGGGCGATATCCGGGCTGACGCCCAGCACCAGCAGAAAACTTTCGACGATCTGATGACGCTCGCGGCTCTCCTGCGCCAGTTTCTCTCCTTCGGCGGTGAGAAACACGCCGCGCCAGGGGATCTGCTCAATCAGGCCGACGGTGGCCAGACGCTTCAACATTTTGGCGACCGTCGGCTGAGACACACCCAGTCGCGCGGCCATGTCCACCTGCCGCGCTTCGCCCACTTCGCGGATCAGATCGGAAATTAACTCAACATAATCATCAATCAATTCGCGCCGATGCGCTTCGCGCACCTGTCGAAACCCCTCGACATGCTCTTCAACATTTACCAGTTGCGTCACTTTTTTTATTGTTGGCTTGCCTGCGCGACGACTCATTGTGCTTCCTCGTTGGCGTGATGAGAAAATCCTCATCGCATAAGATGGCGACCATTGTAAACCAATGCCCGACGAGTACAAAAAATTAACGCAATAGCCATAGCTATACAATATAGCCTGTGCTATATCTGTATGTAATGCAGTCACCCTTCAAGGATGAAACGGGAATAATCTGTCAGGAGGTCATTACGATGAATGAATTCAAGAGGTGTATAAACGTGTTTAGCCATTCTCCATTTAAAGTGCGTTTAATGCTGTTGAATATGCTGTGCGATATCGTCAACGGCAAGCCACAGCAGGATGATAAATCTTCTCATTAATGCGGCGTCGCGGTACGCCGCTTTCATTTTTCCGTCACAATTCCCCGTCATACTGTCCGGTTGTTATAGAAAATTCTTATTTTTTGTCGATTTTGCAACCATCATCGCAAAACATTGCACCCTAACCTGTTGACCTGACCCCCGGCTCGCTCTATCTTCTCGCAGCCCTGCAAAGTTGCGGTTCGCAGTCGAGGTTTCCTCCTCGTCTTCACGCTCTCTCCCGCAGGTTTTGACCCTTGACGCCAGGGTGAGCACATGGCGTTTTCGCGACAGTGTCATATGAATTTAATTATAAAAGAAACCCTGGCTGCCCGTGGGCTTAACATCAGTCCGTGGACAGGCTTTTACTTTTTGCAATCGTTGTTAATTAATTATGCGTTGGGCTATCCCTTTAGCCTGCTTTACGCCGTCGCGTTCTCCTGCCTTTTGCATCTGCTCTGGCGACATGCGCCGCGCGTGCAAAAAGCGCTGCTCGCGCTCTGCACGCTGGTCGCCGCCTCCTATTATCCGTTTGGACAGGCCTACGGCGCGCCGAATTTCAATACGCTGCTGGCGCTGCACTCCACCAATATGGAAGAGTCCACGGAAATCCTCACCATTTTCCCGTGGTACAACTACGTCATCGGCCTGTTTATTTTTGGCCTTGGGGTGATTGCCCTGCGCCGCAAAAAGACGGAAAAAGCCGTCTGGGGAAAATGGGACCATCTGGGCGTGGCCTTTTGCCTTGCGATCGTGTTCGTGCAGCCGGTCAGCAACCTGATTTACGGCTGGGGCTTTAACCTGAAAGACACCGGCTACCCGGTGGTGCGTTTCGTGAAAGACGTGATCGTCAATAACCGGGAAGTGGTGGAAGAGCAGGCGCGCATGGCGGAACTGTCCAGCATGAAGGACACCTGGACCGTGATGGGCGTGAAGCCGAAATATCACACGTATGTGGTGGTGATCGGGGAAAGTGCGCGGCGCGATGCGCTCGGTGCCTTTGGTGGTCACTGGGATAACACGCCGTTTGCCAGCCGCGTTAACGGCACCTTTTTCATGGATTATGTCGCCGCCAGCGGCTCAACGCAGAAATCCCTCGGCCTGACCTTAAACCGCGTGGTGGATGACAAGCCGCAGTATCAGGACAACTTTGTGACGCTGGCAAACCGCGCGGGTTTCCAGACCTGGTGGTTCTCGAATCAGGGGCAAATCGGGGAGTATGACACCGCCATCGCCAGTATCGCTAAGCGCGCGGATGAAGTGCAGTTTTTGAAAAGCGGTGATTTTGAAGCCGACAAGAACGTGAAAGACGACGCGCTGCTGAAAATGACCGCGCAGGTGCTGTCAACGTCGCGCACGCAGCCGCAGCTGATCGTGCTGCATTTGATGGGCTCACACCCGCAAACCTGCGATCGCACCGGCGGAAAATACACGGTGTTTGTGCAGTCGAAAGAGACTTCCTGCTATCTCTACTCCATTACGCAAACCGACAGTTTGCTGGAAAAGCTGTACGGTCAGTTGCAAAGCGCAGGCAGCAGCTTCTCTCTGGTCTACTTCTCGGATCACGGACTGGCGTTTAAAGAGCGCGGCAAAGAGGTGCAGTACCTGGCGCACAGCGACAAGTTCCAGCAGAACTTCCAGGTGCCGTTTATGGTGCTCTCCAGCGATGATAAATCGCACCGCGAGATCAACGCCCGCCGCTCGGCGAATGACTTCCTGAGCTTCTTCTCTCAGTGGACGGGGATCCGCGCAAAAGAGATCGCCACGCCCTACCGCTTTATGTCATCGCAAAAAAGTGGCACCACCTGGGTCACCAACTTTAAGCTGCAAAAAGTGGACTATAACCATCTGGGCAGCGATATTTTTGAGACAAAATCCCGCTAGGGTTTAGCGCAAAAAAAAATCCGCCATCAAGGCGGATTTTTTATTATCACCGGAGTGATTAGAAGCGGTAACCCACGCCAGCAATCCAGGTGCCAACGTCAACGCTACGAATACGGCTCTGCTCGTAAGAGACGTCCAGAGCAACGTTTTCGATCGGGTTGAACTGCATACCTGCGCCGTAAGAGAAACCGTAGTCGCTGGTATCAGATACTTTAGCGACGTCTTCACGCTGCTGGAATTTACCGTAGCCAACACCGACAACACCGTAGATGCTCGCCCAGTCATTGATGCGGAAAGCCGGACCACCGGTGATGCCGTAGTACTGTGCTTTATCGTAAACGCCGTCGCCGCCGGTACGATCTTTTTCGGTGTAGGTGAAGGAACCGATGTAGCCCAGCGGGGTATCATTTTCGTAACGGTATTTCAGGTTGAAACCGTTAGCTTTGTTCGCCACGCCCTGGGCATCGCTCTGTGCATAGCCGCCGGAAACGGTAGAGGCTGCTGCTGCGGAACCTGCAAATACAGCCAGAACGGCTGCGACTGCTGAAAGACATGCAATTTTTTTCATAACCACCTCAAATGAGCTTCAAGTAAATCCTAAGTTTTAAATATAACAAAAATAGTCAGGAAACTCTTTGTGCATTGCGCTGTCTAACGCGCCATTTCCTGTAACAGAACATTTCTGTCGTTGACTATCTCTTTCAAAAAAAAGCTGTTTTCACCAATAAGCCGCTATTTTTACGCCATCGAAGCGACATATTCATCCAGATTAATCCTAATCCAACAGGCGATTAATCCATCAACTGCCGCCCATTGTACGGATTTCCGGCGGCTTTTTTTCAACGAATACTCAACCGTCGCATACTATTTCCATTACACTGCCTCTTTTACGTCGTTTGACATAAATTGACAGGAGAAAGGATGCCTGGTTTGTCCCGAAAATCACCGGTGTGGTTACCGGTTTTAGTGATCATTATTGCGATGCTGTCGATTCAAAGCGGCGCGTCCCTCGCTAAATCGCTGTTTCCGCTGATCGGCGCGCCTGGGGTGACGGCGCTGCGTATTGCCCTCGGCACGCTCATTCTGGTGATCGTGTTTAAGCCCTGGCGACTGCGCTTCACCCGCGAGCAGCGTATGCCTTTGTTACTGTACGGGCTGTCGCTCGGGGCGATGAACTACCTGTTTTATCTGTCAATTCAGACCGTACCCTTAGGTATTGCCGTGGCGCTGGAGTTTACCGGGCCGCTGGCGGTGGCACTTTTTTCATCGCGTCGGGCGGTAGACTTTATCTGGGTGGCGCTGGCGGTTTTAGGGCTGTGGTTCCTGCTGCCGCTTGGGCAGAACGTGTCGCACGTTGACCTGACCGGGGCCGCGCTGGCGCTGGGTGCGGGAGCGTGTTGGGCGGTCTATATCCTCACCGGCCAGCGCGCGGGCGAGGAGCATGGTCCGGCAACGGTGGCGCTGGGTTCATTGATTGCCGCCATCGTCTTTGTGCCGCTTGGTGCGTTGCAGGCGGGAGAGGCGCTGTGGCACTGGTCGATTCTGCCGATGGGGCTGGCGGTCGCCGTCCTCTCCACCGCCCTGCCCTACTCGCTGGAAATGATCGCCTTAACGCGATTGCCCACCCGCACCTTTGGCACCTTAATGAGTATGGAGCCGGGTTTGGCCGCGCTCTCGGGGATGATCTTCCTCGGTGAAACGCTCACCCTGACACAGTGGCTGGCGCTGGCCGCCATTATCACGGCGTCGATGGGGTCAACGCTGACGCTACGTCGCGAAGCCAAAATCGAGAAAGTTGATATAGGTTAATAAATATTATTCTGCATCGTGCACGAGGCGATGCAGAATATCCTGAGATATCAAATCGCTTCACCTTCCGCTAAATTCCCCCTAAATCCCCGCTTCTCTTTTACTGAATTGCAGTAATATTTATTCACATTCTCAGCCTGCCTGGTTAATTAAGAATCATTCCGCTTGAATATCATAATCTAATGAAAAATAAGAACTTCCTGTTTTCCCACACTCTTATTACTATTAAACCGATAGGCACAGCCGAAAATGCAAAGTGAATATCCGGTGCTATACTTAATCCCGGAAATGACCTGGGACATTAACATCAAGAGGATATGAGACTATGAGTACCGCTAAACTGGTAAAAACGAAAGCATCCAATCTGCTTTATACCCGTAACGATGTATCTGATAGCGACAAGAAAGCGACCATCGAGCTGCTTAATCGCCAGGTGATCCAGTTCATTGACCTGTCCTTGATCACTAAACAGGCTCACTGGAATATGCGCGGTGCCAACTTCATCGCCGTGCATGAAATGCTCGACGGTTTCCGTACGGCGCTGACCGATCACCTCGACACCATGGCCGAACGCGCTGTGCAGTTAGGTGGCGTTGCCCTGGGCACCACGCAGGTCATCAACAGTAAAACGGCGCTGAAAAGCTATCCGCTGGACATCCACACCGTTCAGGATCACTTGAAAGAACTGGCTGACCGTTACGCCATTGTGGCTAACGACGTGCGTAAAGCCATTGGCGAAGCGAAAGACGAAGATACCGCTGATATCTTCACCGCCGCCTCGCGCGATCTGGATAAATTCCTGTGGTTCATCGAGTCCAACATCGAGTAATCCACCGCGTAATCCATAATTATTATTGATGACCCCTCTCCGCCCGGAGAGGGGTTTTGCACTTTTGTGGTGCAGCAAATCCCCGCCTCACCCTGAAAACGTAAACCACATGTAATAATCACATCACACAATCGTTAATAAAAGATTGTTTCCTGACCGCATTTTGCGCTAAAAATAGACGTCATCACCTGTGCTATACGCCTGCACCATCGCTGCGCCCCAAATTGGTGCACAGAAAGACCGCCGCTGCGCTTATCGTGCTTTTTACTTATGGCTCGTCTTTACAAAACAACAGGTTGTAAACCTGGCACGATTTTTTCATACTGCGTATGTTCTCTCAGGGGATCGCCCCGTGGATATAAAAGGAAATACTATGAAGTCTGTCTTAAAAGTTTCCCTTGCTGCACTGACCCTGGCTTTCGCGGTGTCCTCTCACGCCGCTGACAAACTGGTTGTCGCAACCGATACCGCTTTCGTTCCGTTCGAATTCAAACAAGGCGATAAATACGTCGGCTTCGATGTGGATCTGTGGGCCGCCGTGGCGAAAGAACTGAAGCTGGATTATGAACTGAAGCCAATGGATTTCAGCGGCATCATCCCGGCACTGCAAACCAAAAACGTGGACCTGGCGCTGGCCGGTATCACCATTACACCTGAGCGTCAAAAAGCGATCGATTTCTCCGACGGCTACTATAAAAGCGGTCTGCTGGTGATGGTGAAAGCCGACAACAACGACGTGAAAAGCGTGAAAGATCTGGACGGTAAAGTGGTCGCGGTTAAAGGCGGCACCGGCTCCGTGGATTACGCGAAAGCGAACATCAAAACCAAAGATCTGCGTCAGTTCCCGAACATCGACAACGCCTATATGGAACTGGGCACTAACCGTGCTGACGCGGTACTGCACGACACGCCAAACATTCTGTACTTCATCAAAACCGCCGGTAACGGTAAGTTCAAAGCGGTGGGCGACTCTCTGGAAGCCCAGCAGTACGGTATTGCGTTCCCGAAAGGCAGCGACGACCTGCGTACCAAAGTTAACGGTGCGCTGAAAACGCTGAAAGAGAACGGCACCTATAACGAAATCTACAAAAAATGGTTCGGCTCAGAACCTAAATAATAAATATAATAAGTTTCAACAGGTTAAATCAGGGGCGCATGTTTCGCCCCTGACATTTTAAAAACCACGGTTTACAGGAATTCATCATGCAGTTTGACTGGAGTGCCATCTGGCCTGCCATTCCACTATTGATTCAGGGCGCTAAAATGACCTTGTGGATTTCGATCCTCGGTCTGGCTGGCGGCTTAATCATCGGCCTCGTAGCGGGCTTCGCCCGTAGTTTTGGCGGCTGGCTCTCGAACCACATCGCACTGGTTTTCATCGAAGTGATCCGCGGCACGCCGATTGTCGTGCAGGTCATGTTCATCTACTTCGCACTGCCGATGGCGTTTAACAATCTGCGCATCGATCCGTTCAGTGCCGCCGTGGTGACCATCATGATCAACTCGGGTGCCTACATCGCCGAGATCACCCGTGGCGCGGTGTTGTCGATTCACAAAGGTTTCCGCGAAGCGGGTCTGGCGCTGGGGTTATCCCGCACCGAGACCATTCGCCACGTGATCCTGCCGCTGGCGCTGCGTCGTATGCTGCCGCCGCTGGGCAATCAGTGGATCATCAGCATTAAAGATACCTCTCTGTTTATTGTTATCGGCGTCGCCGAACTGACACGTCAGGGTCAGGAGATCATCGCCGGCAACTTCCGCGCACTGGAAATCTGGAGCGCAGTCGCCGTCTTCTATCTGATCATTACCCTGGTTCTGAGCTTTATTCTGCGTCGTCTTGAAAGAAGGATGAAAATCCTGTGATTGAATTTAAAAACGTCTCCAAGCATTTTGGTCCAACCCAGGTGCTGCATAACATCGATCTGAACATTACCCAGGGCGAAGTGGTGGTCATTATTGGCCCGTCTGGCTCCGGTAAATCCACGCTGCTGCGCTGCATCAACAAGCTGGAAGAGATCACCAGCGGTGATTTGATTGTTGATGGCATGCAGGTTAACAACCGCCGCGTGGACGAGCGTCTGATTCGCCAGGAAGCGGGCATGGTGTTCCAGCAGTTCTATCTGTTCCCGCACCTGACCGCGCTGGAGAACGTAATGTTTGGCCCACTGCGCGTGCGCGGGGCAAAAAAAGCTGAGGCGGAAAAACTGGCGAAAGAGTTGCTGGCGAAAGTGGGTCTGGCCGAGCGTGCGCATCACTATCCGTCGGAGCTTTCCGGCGGTCAGCAGCAGCGCGTCGCCATTGCCCGTGCGCTGGCGGTGAAGCCGAAAATGATGCTGTTTGATGAGCCAACCTCGGCCCTCGACCCGGAACTGCGCCACGAAGTGCTGAAGGTGATGCAGGATCTGGCGGAAGAAGGCATGACGATGGTGATCGTGACCCACGAAATCGGCTTCGCCGAGAAAGTGGCGTCGCGCCTGATCTTTATCGACAAAGGCCGCATCGCCGAAGACGGCAACCCGCAGGAACTGATTGAGAACCCGCCAAGCCCGCGCTTGCAGGAGTTCTTGCAGCACGTTTCGTAGTATTTGCTGGCCCCTCTCTTCGAGGGGCCATTGCCCCCTCCCCCAGATTCCTCCCATTTCAAAACGCAGCGCCAGCATCCTCTATACTTATCTTTTTGCGCCCGTTTCTCAGGAGGAGTCCGTGAAGTGGATCTTGCTGCTTTGCCTGTTCGTCTTTATGCCGCTGCATGCGGCGACCATTCCTGGCGTCACGTCAGGTGCCACGACAACTCAAGACACCCCTCCCGCCGCTGAGCCGGACGTCGAACAAAAGAAAGCCGCCTACGGTGCGCTGGCGGATGTTCTGGAGAACAGTACATCCCGGGAAGAGCTTATCGGGCAATTGCGCAAAGTGGCCGCCACCCCGCCGCCGGAGCCAGTACCCACCATTACGCCGCCGGAGGTGGTGGAAGAGAAAACCGTACTGGAGAACGTCACCGCCGTCAGTCGGCACTATGGCGATGAGCTGGCCTCGCGCTTCGCCCAGCTGTACCGCAACATCACCGGTTCTCCGCACAAATCCTTCAATTCCCAGACTTTCTATAACGCGGCCAGCCATTTTTTAATGCTGGCGGGATCGGTGTTCGTCTTTTACTGGGCGGTGCGTTTTTGCATGACGCCGCTGTACCGCAAGATGGGCAAATGGGCGCGTAAAAAGAACAAAGATCGCGCCAACTGGCTCCAGCTTCCGGCGATGATCATCGGTGCGTTTATCATTGATTTACTGCTGCTGACCTTAACGCTGTTTGTCGGACAGGTGCTGAGCGACAATATGGACGCCGGCAACCGCACCATCGCCTTCCAGCAGGCGCTGTTCCTCAATGCCTTTGCGCTGATTGAGTTCTTTAAAGCCATTCTGCGCCTGGTGTTTTGCCCGCGCTTTCCCGATCTGCGTCCGTTTAACGTGCAGGATACGTCGGCAAAATACTGGCATTTGCGCCTGAGCGCCTTAAGCAGCCTGATTGGCTATGGCCTGCTGGTGGCGGTGCCGATCATCTCCAATCAGGTTAACGTGCAGGTTGGCGCGGTGGCGAACGTGGTGATCATGCTGTTTATCACCAGCTGGGCGCTGTACCTGATCTTTCATAACAAGAAAACGGTGGAGCACAATCTTGCGCATCTGGCGGACCGCTCACTGGCGTTCTTCAGCCTGTTTATCCGCGCTTTTGCGCTGATCTGGCACTGGCTGGCGAGCGCCTATTTTGTGGTGCTGTTCTTCTTCTCGCTGTTCGATCCCGGCAACAGCCTGAAATTTATGATGAGCGCGTCGATGCACAGCCTGGCGATTATCAGCGTCGCCGCCTTCGCCTCCGGCATGCTGTCGCGCTGGATTGCCAAAACCATCACCCTGTCGCCGCAGGTGCAGCGCAGCTATCCCGAACTGCAAAAACGCCTTAATGGCTGGCTCTCCAGCTCGCTGAAAGTGGCGCGTATTCTGATTGTCTGCGTGGCGATTATGCTGCTGCTCAACGCCTGGGGACTGTTTGATTTCTGGAACTGGCTGCACAACGGCGCGGGGGAGAAGACGGTCGATATTTTGATCCGCATTGCGCTGATTCTGTTCTTCTCCGCCGTCGGCTGGACGGTGCTGGCAAGCCTGATCGAGAACCGGCTGTCGTCGGATATTCACGGTCGCCCGCTGCCCAGCGCACGTACCCGCACCCTGTTGACGCTATTCCGTAACGCGCTGGCGGTGGTGATCAGCACCATCACGGTGATGATTGTGCTCTCGGAAATTGGCGTCAACATCGCCCCGCTGCTGGCGGGTGCCGGTGCGCTGGGTCTGGCGATTTCATTCGGTTCGCAAACGCTGGTGAAAGATATTATCACCGGGGTGTTTATCCAGTTTGAGAACGGGATGAACACCGGCGATCTGGTGACCATCGGGCCGTTGACCGGCACGGTGGAGCGCATGTCGATTCGATCCGTGGGCGTGCGTCAGGATACCGGGGCGTATCACATTATTCCGTGGTCATCGATCACCACCTTCGCCAACTTTGTGCGCGGCATTGGGTCGGTGGTGGCAAACTACGATGTTGATCGCCATGAAAACGCCGATAAAGCCAATCAGGCGCTGAAAGAGGCGGTGAATGAACTGATGGAGAGAGGGGATATTCGCGGGCTGATCATCGGCGAGCCGTCGTTTGTCGGCATTGTCGGGCTGACCAACACCGCGTTTACGTTGCGCGTGACCTTCACCACCCAGCCGCTGAAGCAGTGGACGGTGCGCTTTGCGCTCGACAGCATGGTGAAAAAACACTTTGATCTGGCGGATGTGCGCGCGCCGGTGCAGACCTATCAGGTGCTGGCGACGCCGCCCGTAACGCCGCAAACGCTGACGCTACAGGCTCCGCAACCGCCCGCTGAACCTACGCTTTAAAGCGGGTTTGCGCCCAGCGGCGACGCTGGGCGTCATCCATGAAGGTCCAGGCGATAAAGCGGCTTTGCTTTTGCCCCTGGGCCATCTCTTTTTTCACCACTTTCACCGCGCCGATGTCGGTCAGCGCCCGGTAAAGCGGCGGCAGGTTTTCGCCGCGTGACACCAGCGAGCTAAACCACAGCACCTGTTTGCCAAAGGCTTTGCTCTCGGCAATCATCTGGCTGATAAAGGCCACTTCGCCCCCCTCACACCATAGCTCCTGCTGCTGGCCGCCAAAGTTGAGCGAGCCTTCACGCGTCTGGCCCAGATTCTGACGCTTACGCTCGTTGCTGGCGCGCGCGGTGGCGGCGGAGTCGTGGAATGGCGGGTTGCACAGCGTGGCATCGTACTGTTCGTTTTTATGAATGATGCCCGGCAAAATCGCTGACGGATCTTTTTGGCGGCGCAGGCGGACCGCGCGGGTCAGCCCCGGGTTGCCATTGACAATCGCCTGTGCGCTGGCAAAGGCTTCCGCGTGCACTTCGGTGCCGGTGAAACGCCAGCCGTATTCGTGGCTGCCAATCAGCGGATAGATGCAGTTAGCGCCGGTACCGATGTCCAGCACGCTGGCCTGACGCGGCACGCTGCCCCCGGCGGTTTCCGCCAGCAGGTCAGCGAGATGGTGAATGTAATCCGCACGCCCCGGCACCGGCGGGCAGAGAAATCCTTCGGGAATATCCCAGTGAGTCACGCCATAAAAATGCGCCAGCAGCGCTTTATTCAGGGCCTTCACCGCGAGCGGATCGGCGAAGTTCACCGTCGGCTCACCCGTTGGGGTGGCAATAATAAAACCACGTAATTCCGGGTTGACCTGACAAAGGGCATCAAGATCGTAGCGGCTGTGATGGCGGTTACGCGGGTGTAATCCCGGCTTCTGGGCAGTCATGGCATTCTCCTTTCAACAGCGGCGTAAGATACCCGTTGACGACGACGCGGTAAATAAGTGACGCTCGGTAATCTGATTTAATCGTCAAAAAGGGTGAACTATGTATTTTTATCAGCCCGCGCAGGGCCATGGACTGCCGCACGATCCCCTAAACGCCATTATTGGCCCACGCCCGATTGGCTGGATTGCGTCGCTGGATGCGCAGGGACGGCGTAATCTCGCGCCCTACAGCTTCTTTAACTGCTTCAATTATCGTCCGCCGATCATCGGTTTTGCCAGCACCGGCTGGAAAGACAGCGTGCGCAACATCACCGAAACCAAAGAGTTCGTCTGGAATCTTACCACTTTTGATCTGGCTTCCCGCATGAACGAAAGCTCCGCCTCGCTGCCCCACGGCGAAGATGAGTTTGTTCGCGCCGGGCTGACGCCCGTCAGCAGTGAGTTAGTGAAGGTGCCGCGCGTGGCGGAAAGCCCGGTGAACTTTGAGTGCCGCTTATCCCAGTGCATTCAGCTTACCTGCGCCGACGGCACGCCGGTGGATAGCTGGCTGGTACTGGGTGAAGTTGTCGGTATTCATATTGACGAATCGCTGCTGGAAAACGGCATTTATCAAACCGCGAAGGCAAAACCCGTACTGCGCGCGGGCGGGCCGACGGCCTATTACACCGTTGACGACGCACAACGTTTTGACCTGGTACGCCCGGACGCGCGTTAACTGTCTAAAAATCAGTCACCTGTATGTGGCTGATTTGTCAGCTTTTCGTCAGCGAATGTCGTTCAAAAAACACGCAAGAGAACATCAAAATATTGCACTAAAGCGCATTTTCTCACGGCCTACACTTAAGGGGCTGTTTCCTAATGAGAGGATGTGAAGATGAAGAAATTACTCGCACTGACGACGGTCATCGCTCTGTCCGCCGCCTCAATGAGCGCCTTCGCCGCGCCGCAAAACCTCACCGAGGGCAATACAGGGCAGCTTCGCCCTGTCGGCACCGTTTCTGCCAACGGCGCACGCAATCTTGATGATCTGCAAGCCCAGCTAGCGGAAAAAGCCGAGGCCCAGGGCGCGAAAGGATTCGTTGTCAATTCCGCCAGTGGTGATAACCATATGTTTGGCACAGCGACCATCTACAAATAGTCCTGGCGAAAAGAACGCTACAGCAGAGGCTGACGTCCGGCTGATTGCGGTACCGTTTTATCTTTCCTCACCCAGGCTAAACTATAAGAGTACAAAGCAATCCAGTGAGGTGATCATCATGGCATCAGGTTGGGCAAATGACGGTGCGGTGCAGGATCAGATCGACAGCACCATTGAGGATGCGGTAGCGCGTGCGCGTCGCGATCTGCCAAAAGGCGAAAGTTTGACCGAATGCGAGGAGTGTGGACAGCCGATCCCCGAGGCGCGTCGCAAAGCGATCCCCGGCGTGCATTTGTGCGTTAACTGTCAGCAGAAGAAAGATTTACACAACTCGACATTTGCAGGATATAATCGCAGAGGATCGAAAGACAGCCAGCTACGTTGACCTTTCTTAACCCTTCCTGACAGCGCAAGCGGTTGCAATCTGGCGCACAAAATCACGTTCTCGATGTCGCATTTTGTGCCGCTTCGCTTTCCCTAAGTCAAACCCACCGATACGCGTCAACAAAAGCCCAGAAAAATCATTGCCATTCAATTAATTAACGATCGTTCAATTTTTTAGAACAACGCTGTCAATTCTATTCGATTTATTCTTTCGCGAAAAAACGTGATACTCATCACATCGACGGAACATCGTCACCTAAACAGAATAACCTGCGAGAGATTAACTATGAAAACCATCAAATATGCTGTTGCTGCCATCGCCCTTTCCACCCTGTCTTTCGGCGCTTTTGCCGCGCAGTCTGTGACCGCCGCTCAGGCACAAAGCATGAATAAAATGGGTGTTGTGACCGCAGAAGGCGCAACCACGCTGGACGGTCTGGAAGCACAGCTGGCTGAGAAAGCCACCGCAGCAGGCGCAAAAGGCTACAGCATCACCTCTGCTAACACGAATAACAAAATGAGCGGTACCGCGGTTATTTATAAATAAGCGCGTGGTCCCTTGTTTTAGCACTGATATGTTTTAGCACTGATATGTTTTAGCACTGATAGTTGTTTTACCCCGCTGATTCATTCTCTGGCGGGTTAGCTCCACCCTCATTAACTCTGTGTTGTTGCGTTAATCTATTATTGTGTTGTTACCCTTATTGCCCGTCCGGCCCTGGACGGGCTTTTTTTTGCCCTGAGATTTCTTCACTGCACCAGATTAAAAGCACCGCGCCTGATTAAAAGCACTGCGCCACGCGTGCGAGGCCCGCCTCCACTGAATCCACTTCTCCCGCCGCCAGCAGACAGCAGGCCATCTGCGTTTTTAACGACTGCGGCACCGGCTCGCGGCCAGTGATACAACGCTCAATCCAGCGCGCAGTGGTTTCAGCATCTTTTGCGGCAGGCAGCGCCAGATCGCCTGCATCGTTAAGCTGGCGCTCGCTGACCACGCGTGCGCCTTGGGCATCAATCAGCGTCAGTTGCGGGCAACGCTGCGGGTTGGCGTACACCTCCCCTTCGGTGCCGTGCATCAGCAAGCCACGACCGCCGATATCGCCAAAGAATTTCGCCACGCGGGTGACGTACTCCGGGTGCGAGACGCTCGACAGGCGCAGCGCGGCATCTTCCGCAAACGGGGTCGCCAGTTTTGCCAGCGTGTGCGCGCTGTTACGCACGCCCATGCGCCAGCGCATATTGAGCTGCGATTCCAGCGGCGGGCACAGCGTGCTAATCGGAATATAGACCGGCTGATGACCGTCGAGTTTTGCCTGCGCCTGGCCCGCGTGCAGGGTTGGCGCAATGCCTAACACGGCGAAAATGGTTTCGGTCACCACGCGGGTGGGATCTTCGCTAACGCCGTGTACCACTACCGGGAACCCGAGCTTGTGCAGCAAAATAGCCAGCAGCGGCGTGAGGTTTGCCTGCTTGCGCGCACCGTTGTAGGTGGGAATGACAATGGGCATCGGCTTCGCCACCGGCGGCGTCAGGCGCAGAGTCTGCTGCTGCATCGCCTCATAGAAGCCGAGCATTTCAGCCTCGCCTTCGCCTTTAATGCGCAGGGCGATCAGAATGCCGCCCAGCTCCAGCTCCGGCACTTCGCCGTTAAGCATACTGGTGTAAAGCTCACGGGCAGTGTCACTGTCCAAATCGCGTGCGTGATTCTTGCCGCGCCCCACCTCTTTAATAATTTTGCGAAAATCCATCGAAACTCCTTACCCCATGCTCACGGTGATTACCGTCGGCGACGTTGCTGTTTTGGTTTTTCTTTTGCTTTGGGCTTCACTATAACGTCAGGCACGGCAGGTTGTGAAATGGGAAACACCGGCAGCGCATCGAGCAGGCGCTTACCGTAACCTTTGGTGAGCAGACGATTGTCATAAATCACCACTTCCCCCCGGCAGCTGTGGCTACGGATCAAACGTCCGACCTGCTGGATAAGATTAAACGAGGCGCTCGGCAGGCTTTGAACTTCAAACGGGTAGCGGTTGAGGCTCTTTAACCATTCGCCCTCGGTGATCACCACCGGGCTGTCGATGGGCGGGAAGGCGATTTTGTGAATATGCACCTGCGTCAGGTAATCGCCTTTCAGATCCAGACCTTCGGCGAAGGATTGCAGGCCGACCAGCACGCTGCGCTCGCCGTTATCAATACGTTTACGGTGCAACTCCACCAGCCGGTAGCGCGGCTGATCGCCCTGCACCAGCAGCACTAAACGCAGATCGGTCACAAAGGTTAAGAACAGCTGCATGGCGCGCCCGCTGGCAAACAGCACCAGCATGCCGGTGTGGGTGTTGCGCTCCAGTTGTTCACGAAAATAGGCCGCCATCTCGGCGATGTGCTTCTCTTCGTGCTCCATCAGCGGTGCGTAGTGCATCTGCGGGATGACGATTTTGCCCTGCTCGGCGTGGTTAAACGGCGAGTCCAGCGCCACAAAGCGGTCCCCCGCTTTCTCCTTCAGCCCGCTCATCTCCTGCAAGCGCGAGAAGCTGTTGAGCGAGCGCAGGGTCGCGGAAGTGACAACAATGTGCGGCACGCTGCGCCACAGCAGTTTTTCCAGCTGATCGCTCACCCGAATGCCGACGCAGTGGAAAAAAAGATGCAGCTGCCCGTCGCGCTGCTCACGGGTCGCCCATTTAGACACCGGCGCTCCCGACGCCTGCGCCATGGACGCCAGTCGCCAGAGTTTGCTCTGGCTTTCAAACATGCTGAGGGCGCGGTTCATTTGCAGGATCACCCGATGCAAACGCACGATGTCGTGCTGCCCGGTTTTCTCACTGAGATCGCTCAAAAACAGATCCGCCAGCCCGCGTAGCGCGTCGGTCAGCTTCGCCAGCCGCTGGCAAATCGCCATCACCTCATCCGGCAGTTCGCCCATCTCAAAGCGGTGTTCCGCCACCTGCGCGGCAGGCATGTACAGATTGAGGATGTTATTGAGCGAGGCAATCAACTCGTACAGCTCTTCGCAGTGGGCGTTTAACCGCTCGGGCGTCGCCAGCGGTGGCGCGGTCTTCGGGCGGAACTGCTCCATGCAGGTGGCGACAAGTTTGCTAAACAGATCGAGTTGCAGGCGGAACCACGGGGCGCTGATCTCGGCGCTCATTTCCAGCGCGTCGCGGGCGACATCCGGCAGATGATGGCCCTCATCCAGCACCAGCAATAAATTTTTAGGCTCCGGCAGCACCGCTTCTGACTCCATGGCCGCCATCACCAGCGCATGGTTTGCCACCACCACTTCGGCCTCCTGCACCTCGCGCCGTGCCACAAAGAACGGGCATTCGCGGTAGTAGTGGCAGTTGCGGTTCAGGCAGCTGGCTTTGTCGGTGCTCAGGCGACTCCACAGGGAATCATCGATATTCTTCTCGGTATGATCGCGCAGGCCGTCCCATTTGTAGCTGTCGAGATCGGCTTTCAGACTGGCGCAACGCTGCTGCTCTTCCTTGTTGTTGGGCATCAGCTCGTCATCGAGAAACGCCAGCAAATCCTGCTGCGTGGCTTCGCTACTGGCAAGGGCGGTAAGGTTGCGCGGGCAGACATAGCGCCCCCTGCCAAAGGCCGCGGTAAAGCGCAGATCGGGAATGATTTTTTTGAGCAGCGGCAGATCTTTGCTAAAAATCTGATCCTGTAGCGCGACGTTGGCGGTGCTCACCACCAGCGTTTTTTGCTCTTCACGGGCGATGGCGATACCGGGGATCAAATAGGACAGCGTTTTCCCGACGCCGGTGGGCGCCTCAATGGCCAGATGCCGCCCCTCTTCTCCCGCCAGGGTTTTTGCCACGTCGGCAATCATCTGCCGTTGCGGTGCGCGGGGAATGAAGTCCGGGATCTGTTCTTGTAGCGCCTTATACCAGGCACCGATTTGC
The DNA here is from genome assembly GCA_963521185.1 of uncultured Enterobacter sp. Lineage (GTDB taxonomy): Bacteria > Pseudomonadota > Gammaproteobacteria > Enterobacterales > Enterobacteriaceae > Enterobacter_D. Next base: position 584,129 of record CAUQTV010000002.1, read on the forward strand.
GCTTTGAGCGCAGCGGATAAAGCCATTGGGAAACCTGAAATACTGTATAAACAGCCACTATTATGGCATTTTTAGCACTCAGGCTGTACTTTTTTTGCCGCTTTCACGAGGCGGCTCGTAAAACGCGGGAGAGTTGCCTCTCCCACGGTGAAACTAACGCAGTTCCGGCCAGTAACCTTTGTTGGCCTCGATCAGCGCATCGAGCACGTTGCGAGCTTTTTTCGCATCAACGATGGTGCGGTTAAGGGTTAACGCCTGGAGCGCTTTGGTGTAGGAACCTTCGAACCAGGCTTCCACCGTCAGGCGCTCGTAGGCGAACTGCTGCTCAATCATGCCTTTGTAGAAGGTGGGAATTTTCCCCACGCCGTAGGGACGCGGACCGTTCACACCCACTTCCGCGGTGACTTCCACCATCACATCGTCGTCGAGGTTTTCGACCAGCCCGTTGTTCTCCAGCATGACGATAAATTTCTTCTTCAGGTTAAAGGCGATGGCTTCCGCCAGCTCCACAATCATGTCGCCGTGGGCGTCGTTGTGCACCACTTTGACGTTTTTGGTGGTGCCCTCTGCCACGGCGATGCGGCACTCTTCAAAGACGCGTTTTTCGCGACCGTTAATCACCTCGTTGGCACGCGTAAAGTCGGGATCGAGCTTCGAGAATTTGTATTCCGGATAGAGGTAATACTGCAAATAGGTGTTCGGTAAATAGTCCGGGAAGTCGTGGAGCATATCGGCCACGGCGGAGTAGGTGTCCAGCCAGGATTGATCGCGCTGCTCGGCGTCCGCCGGTTTGAAGCCGTTATTGGCGATGATCGCCTTCAGTTCCGGGGCCAGATCGACGCCGTTCTCGTCATACAGGTGCGTGAACCAGCCAAAGTGGTTAAGCCCAAAGTACACCGGATCGAAGTTCTCCGGGTTGCGCCCCAGCAGGCGACCGTAGGAGCGCAGCAGGTTGACCGGCTGATCACAAATATTGAGGATGCGATCGTCATCGGGGAAGCGCTGATTCAGGGCGTCAGCGACGATTGCCGCCGGGTTGGTGTAGTTGAGGATCCACGCCTGCGGGGAGCGCGCCCGCACATCTTCCACCAGTTGGATCATGTCACGAATCGAGCGCATCCCGTAGGCGAAGCCGCCCGCGCCGCAGGTTTCCTGACCTATGACGCCGAGGCTTAATGGGATCTTCTCGTCCTTCTCGCGCATCGCATAGCCGCCGGTGCGCATCTGGCAGAAGATAAAGTCCATATCGGCAAAGGCCACCTCTTTATCGCCGGTATAGATAAACTCCAGCTCCGGATACTCTTCCCGGAACAGCACTTTGGCGTATTCGCCGATAACGGCCTGGCGCTCTTCGTTCACATCAAACATCACTAACTTTTTCAGCGGCAGACGCGCCTTAAGTTTGCATAATGCTTTTAAGAGACCCGGCGTCCAGGTAGAACCACCGCCCACTAATACGATATTGAATGTTTTTTTCATCATCAGTTCTCTTATTGCGTCTGTTGAATTAAGTTGAGTTTTACGGCGCTGGCGATGCTTTCCACCTGCGGGCCGTAAATCACCTGAAGGTCGTTTTCCGTTGCGCGTATACATCCGCTGGCACCGCTGCGTTTAAGCGCCGCCTCATCCACTTTGCCCATGTCGTTAAGCTTCACGCGCAGACGGGTAAAGCAGCAGTCAACCTGTTGAATATTGTCGCGTCCGCCAAGGCCTTCGATGATTAACGCGGCTTCGCCCGAAGGCGTACTCGTTCCGGCCACCACGCTGCGCACGCTGTCTTCTTCTTCGCGGCCCGGCGTGCGGGCGTTGGTGCGTAAAATCACCCATTTGAAAACGAAGTAGTAGGCCGGTGCCCAGATCGCGCCCTGCAACAGGCTGTACCACCAGTGGGTTTTTGCCCCGCCCAGCACGCCAAACACCATGAAGTCGATAAAACCGCCCTGGATATTGCCGATCATCAGGTGCAGCAACTGCGCGCAGGCAAAGGACAGCCCGCTCATCACGGCGTGGAAAATGTAGAGAATCGGCGAGACGAAGATGAAGCTGAACTCCAGCGGCTCGGTGATGCCGGTGGTGAACGAGGCCAGCGCCCCGGCCAGCATTAACGCTTTGACGCGCTGCTTGTGTTCCGGTTTGGCACAGCGATAAATCGCCAGCGCCGCCGCCGGTAAGCCGAACATCATGACCGGAATTTTGCCCTGCGCGAGGAAGCGCGTGGCTTCGCGGGTAATATCATCGGCCAGGGCACCGGGATGTGCGAGGGCGTAGTTAAAGATAGACAGCGCACCAATGACGCTTTCGTTATCCACGTGCACCATGCCGCCGACCGGGGTGAAGCGCACCGTTTCATTCAGAATGTGGTGTAGGCCGGTGGGGATCAGAATTCGTTCGGTAAAGGCGTAAACGAAGGTGCCGAACGGACCGGACTCACCAATAAACTCGCCGATGTGAATAATGGCGTTGGCAATCACCGGCCAGATGAGCGACATCAGCACGCCAATCAGCGGCAGAACAATCACGGTAATAATGGGCACAAAGCGGCGGCCACCAAAGTAAGCGATGGCCGCCGGGAGTTGAATCGTATAAAAGCGGTTGTGTAATAACACCGTAATAAAGCCCGCAATCACCCCGCCGAGCACGCTCATCTGATAGGAAAAGATGCCCAGCGTGCTGGCAAATTCAGCGGAGTGCATCACCGCTTCGGTGGGGCTTAGCCCTTTTTCAATAAATGCCGCAACGGACGTGGTCGCAGGGGTTAAGCCCTGCACCGTCAGGCTGAAATTCACCCCAACGTGAAAGGTGATAAAACCGATGACCGCCGCCAGCGCTGCCGTCGGTTTTTCATCCCGCGCAAGGCCAATGGCCGCCGCAATGGCAAACAGCAGCGGTAAATTCGCGAACAGCGATCCGGCGACCTTACGAATAAAGCCGATGATGTGCTGCATGAGCTGGGCGTTGAGCATCTCCTCGCTGACGATTGCCGGATTTTGCAACGCCGCCGCCAGCCCGAGAAATATCCCGGCGGCGGCAATAACGGAAATCGGCATCATCAGCGCCTTTCCCAAATCTTGTAAAAACTCGCCTGCGCGACTCATAGCGTGATCCTTATAGAGGTAAGGTTGTTGTGCGGATCCAGAACGTACAAAGAGTATAGACAACTAACATGTATAGTTGTCTAGCCCACTGATGTGATAATCAGAGAGCGATCACAAAACAGGCTATTGCCGATCAGGGGCGTGCGGCGGTGAGGGTGAAGCGATAGTGTTGCTGGTTGTAGAAAATTTCTGAAACTTCGAAGGGGCGATCCTCGCCCAGCCAGGCCACGGAGGTAGCGTGCAGCACAGGCTCGTCGCGCTTGATGCCCAGCATGTCGCGCACTTCCTGCGACGGTAATTCAGCGCGGATCTCTTTTTCCGAGCGCGCGACGCTAAAGCCTTTGCGGCTAATGTAGGCGTACTTCGAAGCGTTGAGGTCGGCCTCGCTGAGATCGTCAAACGGCGTAAGCAGCATCCACGACTGCTCATACACGAACGGCACGTCGGCAAGCAGGCGCAGGCGTTTCATAAACCACACGTCGGTACCCGGTTCGAGATGCAGCTTTTCGGCAATGTCTTCGGGGGCAGGCAGGCGCGACAGGCAAACCAGGCGATTGATCACCGGCGCGTCCAGCCCCAGCGTGGCTTCACTCGACGAGAGGTGGCGATCCAGCGGCAGCGGTATGCGCAGGATTTTTTTGGCGTGAGCGACAAAGGTGCCCTGCCCGCGTCGGCGTTCGACTTTGCCCTGGCGCACTAAATAGTCCACCGCTTTACGCGCGGTCATGCGGGAGATGGAAAACTGCTGGCACAGCGCGTTTTCTGACGGAATAGCGTCGCCCGGTCGTAAGATCCCGGCGGTAATTTGCCCGGTCAGGTACTGCTCAACTTGCAGGTAAACCGGGACCGTAGAATGTTTATCAATCATAAAAGCGCTCCGTACAGATTCCCGGTATGGTAACGATCCGGCCCCGAAGAGACAATCTTAAACGCGGGCAAAGCCGGTATTGATGAGCATGAATTCGCTACCCCGGTCACACTTTGATGCTCCGCTGCGCATAAGGACTTTCTCATCGTTGACCCTTTTTAGAGAGAATGCTAATTTTTAACTGCATTACGCTTGTTACCGATTATCGGGCAAAACCTAAATGCAGACTGATGGGCTACACTGCCCTGTACTGTATTTACGTTTTGCCCGTTTTTGTTTTCAGGAGCGCCACCATGCTGGTCAAACAAATATTAAATAATAATGTTGTCAGCGCCATTGATGAGCACGGACTGGAAGTCATTTTAACCGGCCGTGGGCTGGGGTTTAAAACGCAAAACGGTGCCAGCGTCGATAAACAGGCGATCGAAAAAATATTCCGCCTTGAGGATTCTGCCCTCTCCGCACGCTTTAAAGATTTGGTCAGCGAAGTGCCGGTTGAAATTGTTCAACTCACTGCCGACATCGTCGCCATGGTGCGCGGCTCACTGACTCATCCTGTTAGCGAAGGGCTGCTGATTACGCTGGCGGACCACCTGCATTTCGCCCTGAAGCGCCAGCAAGACAATGAATTTATTGCCAATCCGCTGGAATGGGAAGTGCGCCATTTTTATACCGATGAGTATGCGTTAGGCCGCCAGGCGCTGGCGATGATCGTGGCGCGAACCGGCGCGTTATTGCCCGACAGCGAGGCCTGTAGCATTGCGCTGCATATCGTCAATGCGGGGCTTCATGACACTATGGGAAAAACCGCCAAAATCACGCGGCTTATTTACCAGCTACAAAATATCGTTAAATACTTTTTTAGCCTGACGATCGATGAGAACAGTCTCAATTATCAGCGTTTCATTACCCACGTAAAGTTTTTTGCCCAGCGGGTGGTTGATGGGGTGGTGTTAAATAATGACGACGAGGAATTTTTTGCCCTTGCCAGACGGCGTTATCAGCACACGCTGAAATGCGTCGATGCGATCAATGAATTCGTCATTAAAAATTATCACCACACCATGAGCAACTCGGAAAAGCTCTATTTAACGGTGCACATTGAAAACGTTGTGCACCGCGCAGCACCCGACGATAAGCGCGAGTAAATCGTCAACACGCATTCCGTTCAGGCTTGTTACTGTTTAATCAGGCAAACCCCAGAGGAAACAAGGTACCGGCACGAGGCCGGTGATTGTGGATGAAGCATGGCTTCAATCTGGAGGAATTTCTATGGACTACCCGCACACCGCGCGGCAGATCATTGAGCATATCGGTGGTCGCGACAACATTTTGTCGCTGTTTCACTGCATAACCCGTCTGCGCTTTCTGCTTAACGACAACGAAAAAGCCAACCGCGAGGCGCTCGAAGCCCTCGACGGCGTGATTGGCGTCAACATCTCAGGCGATCAGTACCAGCTAATTATCGGCAACGAGGTCGCCCCGCTGTGCGACGCGCTGCTTGCGGAGCTTCCCGGCCTTGAGGCCAGCAAAGCCGCTCAGCCTGCAAAGCGCCGTAACCCGGTATCGGTGGTGCTTGAAGGCTTATCCAGCATCTTTTCGCCGATCATTCCCGCCATTGCCGGTGCCGGTATTTTAAAAGGGCTGCTGGCGCTGCTGGTCGCCATGCACTGGCTGGAGGCCACCAACCAGACCTACCAGATCCTGCTGGCAATCAGCGACGGCATCTTCTTCTTTATGCCGCTGGCGCTGGCCTTTAGCGCCGCACACAAGTTTGGCGCAAACCCTTACGTCGCCGTGGCGCTGGCGGCAGCGCTGTTTCATCCGGCGATTCAGACGCTGTTCAAATCGGACGTGCCGGTCAGTTTTCTCGGCCTGCCGGTGACCACCGCCTCTTACGCCTCAACGGTCATTCCCATTCTGCTGGCGGTGTGGCTGTTAAGCTTTGTTGAGCGCGCCATCGATCGCGTCATGCCCGGCCCGCTGAAAACCATCTTTGTACCGCTGTTAAGTCTGGTGATCGTCACGCCGATTACGCTTATCGCCATCGGTCCGCTGGGGATCTTTGCCGGGAACGCGCTGTCGGGCAGCATCGTCTGGATGGCGGAAAACATGGGGCTGCTGGCGGGGATTATCATCGGCGGTACGCTGTCGCTGATTATCATTACCGGCATGCACTACGTGATTGTCCCGATCATGATCAACAACATCAGCCAGATGGGCTATGACCCGATCAAGATCCTTTTCTACGTCGCCAACCTCGGTCAGGCGGGTGCGGCGTTTGGCGTCTTCCTGCGTGCCAAAGACAAAAAGCTCAAATCGCTGGCGCTCTCCACCAGCTTTAGCGCGGCGATGGGCATCACCGAACCGGCGATGTACGGCATTAACATTCGCTACAAACGCCCCTTCGCGGCGGCCCTGATTGGCGGCGCGTGCGGCGGCGGCTTCGCCATGGCGATGGGGGTAAAAACCTACGCCTTCGCCCTGAGCGGCCTGCCCGGCGTACCGGGGCTGGTCGGCCCGACCTTTTTGTGGGCCATCGTCAGTATCGTTATTTCCTTTGTGGGCGCAGCCGCGCTCACCGTGGTGCTGGGCTTTGAAGAGAGCGTGAAACCCGCCGCAGGGGTGAAAGCCGCAGCGGTGCCGACGCCACAAGCCGCCGAACAACTTTTCGCCCCGGTGAGCGGCGAAGTGAAGGCGCTGAGCGATCTGAGCGATCCGGTATTTGCCGACGAGATTTTTGGCAAAGGTCTGGCGATCTTCCCCACTAACGGCGAGCTGCGCTCGCTGGTCAACGGGCGGGTGGAGTCGGTGTTTGAGACGCATCACGCACTGACGCTGGTGAGCGACACGGGCGCGGAGATCCTCATCCACATTGGCATTGATACCGTCAAACTCGGCGGCAAACACTTCACCAGCCACATCCAGGCCGGGCAGATCGTCGAGGCGGGCGATCTGCTGGTGAGCTTTGATCTCAAGGCGCTACAGGCCGAAGGCATCGATCCGAGCGTGATCGTGGTGGTCACCAACAGCGAGCGCTACGGCGACATTTCCCCGGTACAAACTGACGGCACCATCGCCTGCCGGGACGCATTTCTGACACTCACCGCCGCAGCGGTTTAAGGAGAAAAGAATGGCATTTTCAACAGCATTTCCCGAAGGGTTTTTATGGGGCGGCGCAACGGCGGCCAACCAGCTGGAAGGCGCATCCGACGTGGGCGGCAAAGGGCTGTCCGTCTCCGATGTTTACACCTTTGACAGCAGCATGCCCAAAGCGCGCTGGCTGGATCAGTGGCTGGGCATGACCCACGCGCAGGTGCGTGAGGCGCAGGATCCCAACAGCACAAAGTATTATCCGAAGCGTAAAGGCAACGACTTCTATCACCACTTTCGCGAGGATATCGCGCTGTTCGCGGGCATGGGCTTTAAATGCTTTCGCATGTCCATCGCCTGGACACGCCTGTTCCCGCGCGGCGATGAAACCGAGCCCAACGAGGCCGGGCTGAAATTTTACGACGCGGTGTTTGACTGTCTGCGCGAGCACAACATTGAGCCGATTGTCTCGCTCTCGCATTACGAAATGCCGCTGGCGCTGGTCACCGACTACGGCGGCTGGCCGAACCGTCAGGTGGTCGATTTCTACGTGCGCTTTGCCACCACCGCGTTTAAACGCTACGGCAAAAGAGTGAAATACTGGATGACCTTCAACGAAATCAACTGCGTGAAGCACCATCCCTACGTCAGCGTTGGCGTCATCGAAGAGGACAATCCGCATCTGGAGCAGGATAAATATCAGGGCGCACACCACCAGTTTGTGGCAAGCGCGCTGGCGACCAAAGCCTGCCACGCGATCGTTCCCGGCTCGCAGGTCGGCTGCATGATCAGCTACCAGATGCTCTACCCGCACACCTGTCACCCGGACGATTTACAGGCCTGTGAAGAGATGCAGCGCGTGTCGCTGTTCTTTAGCGACGTGCAGGCGCGCGGCTACTACCCGGCGTACACCGACCGCATGCTGGCGGAGAAAGGCGTGACGCTGCAAAAAGCGGTGGGCGACGACGAGATCCTGCGCCAGCACCCGGTGGACTTTGTCTCGTTTAGTTATTACATGTCGAGCACCGTCAGTGCGCACCCGGAGCAGCTTGAGGGCGCGGAAGGCAACATGATCACCGGCGGCATCCGCAACCCTCACCTGCCTACCAGCCAGTGGGGCTGGCAGATCGATCCCAAGGGCCTGCGCCTGGCGCTGAATCAGCTTTATGACCGCTATCAGAAGCCGCTGTTTATCGCCGAAAACGGCCTTGGCGCGGTGGACACCGTCAATGCCGATGGCTCTATTGACGACGATTACCGCATCGATTATCTGCGCCAGCACGTGGAACAGATGCAGGAAGCGCTGGGGGATGGCGTCAAACTCTTCGGTTACACCTGGTGGGGGCCCATTGACGTGGTCAGCGCCGGGACCGCGCAAATCTCCAAACGCTACGGCTTTATCTATGTCGATCAGGACGATATGGGCAACGGCACGCAGGCGCGCTCGCTGAAGAAAAGCTACCACTGGGTCAAAAAACTGATCGCCTCAAACGGCGAAGATTTAGCCGACTAAAGGAGTCACTATGTCCGTATTTCCAGAGAATTTCTTGTGGGGCGGCGCGATTGCCGCGAATCAGGCGGAAGGGGCCTGGAACGAAGACGGTAAAGGCCCGTCGATTGCCGACGTGGTGCGCGGCGGCATAGCATCGGGAAAGCACGATGCGGTCGTCGATCCTGAGCATTACTACGCCAGCCACGAGGCGGTGGATTTTTATCACCATTACAAAGACGATATCGCGCTGTTTGCCGAAATGGGCTTTAAATGCTTTCGCACCTCCATTAACTGGTCGCGTATTTTCCCGCGCGGTGATGAGACCACGCCGAACGAGGCGGGCCTGCGCTTTTACGATCAGATGTTTGATGAGCTGCTGAAACACGGCATTGAGCCGGTGATCACCCTCTCCCACTACGAAACGCCGCTGGCGCTGTATCAGGAGTACGGCGGCTGGAAGAATCGTCAGCTGATCGACTTTTTCACCCGCTACTGCGAAACCGTGTTCCTGCGCTATAAGGCGAAGGTCAAATACTGGATGACCTTTAACGAGCTGAATAACATGAACCGCATGCCGTTTGCCACCGGCGCTATTGATGCGGACGCCAGCGCGCAGGATATTTACCAGGCCAACCACCACCAGTTTGTGGCGAATGCGCTGGCGAATAAACTGTGCCAGGAGCTGATCCCCGACGCGAAAATCGGCTGTATGCTGTCGCTCAGCACGCTCTACCCGGCAACCTGTAACCCGGAAGATGTCTTCTCCGCGATGCAGTTGCGCCGCCGCTCGCTGTTCTACTCCGACGTAATGATGTTGGGCAAATATCCGGCGTGGACGCCGCGTCTGTTTCAGGAGCTGGGCGTCGAGTTGCAGATGGACGAAGACGATTTGCAGCTGATTGCCGATTACCCGTCAGACTATCTCGCCTTTAGCTACTACCGGAGCGTGCTGCATAAAGCCGGTGGCGTCTTCCGCGTGGATACCGGCGGCACGGCGGGTGAAGACAACCCTTATCTGGAAAAAACTGAATGGGGCTGGCCGATTGACCCGAAAGGCTTCCGCCTGGTGTGCAACGAGCTGACCGACCGCTATCGCAAGCCGCTGTTCGTGGTGGAAAACGGCTATGGCGGCGTGGATACCCCGGATGAAAACGGCGTGATTAACGACACGGCGCGCATTGACTACGGGCGCAAGCACATAGCGGAGATGGCCGAAGCGATTGCCGACGGCTGTGACATTATGGGTTATACGTGGTGGGGACCCATCGACATCGTCAGCGCCGGGACCGGCGAGATGAAAAAGCGCTACGGGTTTATATATGTCGATAAAGACAACGACGGCAAAGGCACGTTAGCGCGCAGCAAGAAACGCAGTTTTGCGTGGTACAAGGCGGTGATTGCCAGCAACGGCGAACAGGTGTGACTCTCGTAGCGTTATAACCCTCACCCAAAACTATTTTCCCTCTCCATCAGGGAGAGGGTTAGGGTGAGGGTGGTTTTAACCAGGGTGGTTCTTATTACTGCGCTGCGGGCTTGCGCGGACGCGGGCGACGCGGTTTCGCACTGGCTTTGCCTGGCGCTGCACCTTCAGTGCGACGCTGCGGCTGCTGCTGCGAACGACCAGCGCCACCCTGGCCGCGTCCACCACCACCGCCGCCACGCTGCTGGCGACCGTTCTGGATAGGCTCAGCTTTAATGGAAGGATCCGGCTCGTAGCCTGGGAGGGCAATGCGCGGGATCTCTTTTTTCAGCAGGCGTTCGATGTCACGCAGCAGTTTGTGTTCATCGACACACACCAGCGACAGCGCTTCACCGGTAGCCGCCGCACGGCCAGTACGACCGATACGGTGCACGTAATCTTCCGGCACGTTTGGCAACTCATAGTTCACCACGTGCGGCAGTTCTTCAATATCCAGACCACGGGCCGCAATGTCGGTTGCCACCAGCACGCGCAGATCGCCGGATTTAAAATCCGCCAGCGCACGCGTACGCGCACCCTGACTTTTGTTGCCGTGGATCGCGGCACTGCGAATACCGTCTTTGTTCAGCTGTTCCGCCAGGTGGTTCGCGCCGTGTTTGGTACGGGTAAACACCAGCACCTGTTTCCAGTCGCCCTGACCAATCATCTGCGACAGCAGTTCCCGTTTGCGTTTTTTATCCACAAAGTGAACGTGCTGAGTGATCTGTTCTGACGCGGTGTTACGACGCGCCACTTCGATTTCCAGCGGGTTGTGCAGCAGTTTTTCCGCCAGACCCTTGATCTCATCAGAGAAGGTCGCGGAGAACAGCAGGTTCTGGCGCTTCTTCGGCAATTTTGCCAGCACGCGACGGATGTCGTGAATGAAGCCCATATCCAGCATGCGGTCCGCTTCGTCCAGCACCAGAATTTCGATGCTGTCGAGCTTCACGGCGTTCTGGTGTTCCAGGTCCAGCAAACGCCCCGGCGTTGCCACCAGCACATCCACACCGCCGCGCAGTTTCAGCATCTGCGGGTTAATGCTCACGCCACCAAACACCACCAGCGATTTGATGTTCAAATATTTGCTGTAATCACGAACGTTCTCACCGATCTGCGCCGCCAGTTCACGGGTTGGGGTGAGGATCAGCGCGCGCACCGGGCGACGAGCCTTGGCGTGCGGTTCGTTATCAACAAGGTGTTGGAGCAACGGCAAGGTAAAACCGGCGGTTTTACCCGTTCCGGTCTGGGCGCTGGCCATCAGGTCGCGACCCTGCAACACGGCGGGTATCGCCTGCTGCTGGATGGGGGTAGGTTCGCGGTAGCCCTGCTCGGCAACGGCGCGCAGGATCTCAGGGTTTAAACCCAGTGCATCAAAAGACATAACAACTCCGAACCGCCCCGACCGTTACCGGTGTAGTTTTCAGGGTGATCAGTAACGTGACAGATGACAAAAACCACAATGTCATGAAGTGGCGGAGTGTAGCAGCTTTTGTGACAGACCGCATAAATTATCCTTTCGGCTCTTGTTCGCACGATAAATCACTGCACTGGACAGGGTTAAAAAATGGACATAATATTAATCAATCGATTGATTAATATTCTCAGACGCCATGAACGCATCCCTGAAAACCACCAAAGGCGAACAGGCCAGAAGCCAGCTGATCACCGCGGCGCTGGCCCAGTTTGGCGAGTACGGCCTGAACGCCACCACCCGCGACATTGCCGCTCAGGCCGGGCAAAACATCGCCGCCATCCCCTACTATTTTGGATCAAAAGAGGATCTCTACCTCGCCTGCGCCCAGTGGATCGCCGACTTTATTGGGCAGAATTTCCGCCCGCACGCCGAGGCCGCTGAGCGATTGTTTACCCACGCCACGCCGGACAGGGCCGCCATGCGCGAGCTGATCCTGCAAGCCTGCAACAACATGATCCAGCTGCTCACCGAAGACGACACGCTGCCGCTGAGTAAATTTATCTCCCGCGAACAGCTCTCCCCGACCCGCGCCTATCAGCTGATTCACCAGCAGGTGATTGAACCGCTACACAGCCATCTGACCCGCTTAATTGCCGCCTATACCGGCCGCGACGCTGACGACACGCGCACGATTTTGCACACCCATGCCCTGCTCGGTGAGATCCTCGCCTTCCGTCTGGGACGGGAAACCATCTTACTGCGCACCGGCTGGCAGACGTTCGATAAAGAGAAGGCGACGCAGATTTATGAGGTTATCCACTGCCATCTCGATCTCATTCTGGAAGGATTAACGTTAAGGAGTCATTCGTCATGAAAAAGCCCGTCGTTCTTGCGTTGGTGATTGTGGTCCTGCTCGCCGCTCTCGGTGGCGGCACGATGTGGTATCAAAGCCGCCAGCCGGAACCGCTGACGCTGTACGGCAATGTCGATATCCGCACGGTGAATCTGAGCTTTCGCGTCGGTGGACGATTGCAGGCGCTGAGCGTGGATGAAGGCGATGCGATCAAGGCGGGCCAGACGCTGGGCCAGCTCGATCGCGCCCCCTATGAAAATGCGCTGTTGCAGGCCAAAGCCAATGTCTCCACCGCGCAGGCGAAATATTCGCTGGTGACCGAAGGCTACCGCGATGAGGAGATCGCTCAGGCCTTGGCGGCGGTGAATCAGGCGAAAGCCGCTTATGACTATGCGCAGAACTTTTACCAGCGCCAGCAGGGGCTGTGGAAATCCCGCGTGGTGTCGGCGAACGATCTGGAAAATGCGCGCTCGGCACGGGATCAGGCGCAGGCGAGCCTGAAAGCCGCGCAGGATAAGCTCAGCCAGTTCCGCGCCGGTAACCGCCCGCAGGAGATAGCCCAGGCGAAGGCCAGCCTCGAACAGGCGCAGGCGCAGCTTGCACAGGCCGAACTGGATTTGCATGACACCACGCTGGTCTCGCCGTCAAACGGCACCCTGCTCACCCGTGCGGTGGAACCCGGCAGTATGCTCAATGCGGGCAGCACGGTGCTGACCCTGTCGCTGACCAAACCGGTGTGGGTGCGCGCCTACGTGAACGAACGCAGCCTGAGCGAAGCCAGGCCGGGGCGCGATATTCTGATCTATACCGACGGTCGCCCGGACAGGCCGTACCACGGCAAGATTGGCTTTGTGTCACCGACCGCTGAATTCACCCCGAAAACCGTAGAGACACCGGATCTGCGCACCGACCTGGTGTATCGTCTGCGCATTATTGTGACCGATGCCGACGATGCGCTGCGCCAGGGCATGCCGGTCACCGCGACCTTTAGCGACGGGCAGACCCATGAGTGAGTCGGCTATCCATCTCAACGGCCTGGTCAAACGCTTCGCCGGGATGGACAAACCCGCCGTTGCCCGGCTCGACTGCACGATCCGCTCAGGCTACGTCACCGGCTTAGTCGGCCCGGACGGCGCGGGGAAAACCACCCTGATGCGCATGCTCGCCGGGCTGATGAAACCCGATGAAGGGGAAGCGCAGGTGCTCGGTTTCGATCCCATCAAAGACGATAGCGCGCTGCATGCGGTGCTGGGCTATATGCCGCAAAAATTCGGCCTGTACGAAGACCTGACGGTGATGGAAAACCTGAACCTCTACGCCGACCTGCGCAGCGTCACCGGTGACCTTCGTCAGCAAACCTTTGCCCGCCTGCTGGAGTTTACCGCGCTCGGCCCCTTTACCGGCCGGCTGGCGGGCAAGCTCTCCGGCGGCATGAAACAGAAACTGGGGCTGGCCTGCACGCTGGTGGGCGAGCCGAAAGTGCTGCTGCTGGATGAGCCAGGGGTCGGCGTGGACCCGATCTCGCGCCGCGAGCTGTGGCAAATGGTGCACGAGCTGGCGGGCGACGGCATGCTGATCCTCTGGAGCACCTCCTATCTCGACGAGGCGGAGCAGTGCCGGGATGTGCTGCTGATGAACGAAGGCGAGCTATTGTACCAGGGCGAGCCGAAAGCGCTGACGCAGACCATTGCCGGGCGCTGCTTTCAGCTACGCAGCACGCAGGAAAACAACCGCCGCCTGCTCCAGCGCACGCTGAAACTGCCGCAGGTGAGCGACGGCATGATCCAGGGCAAATCCGTGCGCCTGATCCTGAAAAAGGAGGCCACCGCCGACGACATTCGCCGCGCGCCGGGCATGCCGGACATTGAGATTAACGAAACCGCGCCGCGCTTTGAAGATGCATTTATCGATCTGCTTGGCGGTGCGGGAGCGTCGGAATCCCCGCTCGGGGCGATCCTGCACACCGTTGAGGGCAGCAAAAACGAAACGGTGATAGAAGCCAACGCGCTGACCAAAAAATTCGGCGATTTTGCCGCCACCGATAACGTCGATTTTGCCGTCAAACGCGGCGAGATTTTTGGCCTGCTGGGGCCGAACGGCGCGGGCAAATCCACCACCTTTAAGATGATGTGCGGCCTGCTGGTGCCGACCAGCGGTAAAGCGCTGGTGCTGGATATGGATCTGAAAGTCAGCTCCGGTAAAGCGCGTCAGCATTTGGGCTACATGGCGCAAAAATTCTCGCTGTACGGCAATTTGACCGTCGAGCAGAACCTGCGCTTTTTCTCCGGCGTTTACGGGCTGCGGGGCCGCGCGCAGGCTGAAAAAATTAACCGCATGAGCGAGGCGTTTGGCCTCAAAAGCATTGCCTCTCACGCCACGGATTCGCTGCCGCTCGGCTTTAAGCAGCGGCTGGCGCTGGCCTGCTCGCTGATGCACGAGCCGGATATCCTGTTTCTGGATGAACCCACCTCCGGCGTTGATCCCCTCACCCGCCGTGAATTCTGGCTGCACATCAACAGCATGGTGGAAAAAGGTGTGACGGTGATGGTGACCACGCACTTTATGGACGAAGCGGAGTATTGCGACCGCATTGGCCTGGTCTATCGCGGCAAGCTTATCGCCAGCGGCACGCCGGACGCCCTTAAAGCGCAGGCCGCCGATGAGCAAACGCCGGACCCGACCATGGAGCAGGCGTTTATTCGCCTGATCAACGACTGGGATAAGGAGCACGCCAATGGGCAGTAAGTTCATCAGCGGGCGACGCGTGCGCGCGCTGTGCGTGAAGGAGACGCGGCAAATCGTGCGTGATCCGAGCAGCTGGCTGATCGCCTTTGTCATTCCGCTGCTGCTGCTGTTTATCTTCGGCTACGGCATAAACCTGGATTCCAGCAAGCTGCGCGTCGGCGTCCTGCTTGAGCAACACAGCGAAGAGGCGCTCGATTTTACGCACGCCATGACCGGTTCGCCGTTTATTGACGCCACCGTCAGCGATAACCGCCAGCAACTGGTGGCGATGATGCAGGCCGGGAAGATCCGTGGGCTGGTGGTGATCCCGGTCGATTTCGCGCAGAAGATGACGCGCGCGGGCGACGCCGCCCCTCTTCAGGTAATTACTGACGGCAGCGAACCCAACACCGCCAACTTCGCGCAGGGCTACGTGCAGGGGATCTGGCAGCTGTGGCAGGCGCAGCGCGCGCAGGATCGCGGCGACGCGTTTGAACCGCTCATCGACGTGCAGATGCGCTACTGGTTTAACCCCGCCGCCATCAGCCAGCATTTTATTATTCCCGGCGCGGTCACCATTATTATGACGGTGATCGGCGCGATCCTGACCTCGCTGGTGGTGGCCCGTGAATGGGAGCGCGGCACGATGGAGGCGTTGCTCTCCACCGAAGTGACGCGCGCGGAGCTGCTGCTGTGCAAGATTATTCCCTATTACTTCCTGGGGATGCTGGCGATGCTGCTGTGCATGCTGGTGTCGGTGTTTGTGCTCGGGGTGCCCTATCGCGGCTCGCTGCTGCTGCTGTTTATCATCACCAGCCTGTTTTTGCTCAGCACGCTCGGCATGGGGCTGCTGATTTCGACCATCACCCGCAATCAGTTCAACGCCGCACAGGTGGCGCTCAACGCGGCGTTTCTGCCGTCGGTGATGCTCTCGGGCTTCATCTTTCAGATCGACAGCATGCCCGCCGCCATCCGCGTGGTGACCTACATTATTCCGGCGCGCTACTTCGTCAGCACGCTGCAAAGCCTGTTTCTCGCCGGGAATATTCCCGTGGTATTGACGATCAATACGCTGTTTCTGGTGGCGTCGGCGGCGATGTTTATTGGGCTGACGTGGATGAAAACAAAAAGAAGATTAGATTAACCCGCAGATTTTACAGGTCGGTTTAGCGCAAGCGCCACCCGACAGGAGGACGATGCAATGTTTCACCGTTTATGGACGCTGATCCGCAAAGAGCTGCAATCGCTGCTGCGCGAGCCGCAAACCCGCGCCATCCTGGTGCTGCCGGTGCTGATCCAGGTGCTGCTATTTCCCTTTGCCGCGACGCTTGAAGTCACCAACGCCACCATTGCCGTCTACAACGAAGACAACGGCAAACACGCCATTGAGCTGACGCAGCGCTTTGCCCGCGCCAAAGCCTTTACCCATGTGCTGATGCTGCGCAGCCCCCAAGAGATCCAGCCCACCATCGACACGCAAAAAGCGTTGCTGCTGGTGCGCTTTCCGGCGGACTTCTCGCGCAATCTCGATACCCTGCAACCGGCACCGATGCAGATGATCCTCGACGGGCGCAACTCGAACAGTGCGCAAATCGCCGCTAATTATCTGCAAACCATCGTCAAAGACTATCAGCAGGAGCTGATAGCCGGTCAGCCAAAACCGAACAACAGCGAGCTGGTGGTGCGGAACTGGTATAACCCGAATCTGGATTACAAATGGTTTATTGTGCCGTCGCTGATCGCCATGATCACCACCATCGGCGTGATGATCGTGACCTCGCTGTCGGTGGCCCGTGAGCGCGAGCAGGGTACGCTCGATCAACTGCTGGTTTCCCCGCTGGCGACGTGGCAGATTTTTGTCGGCAAAGCGGTGCCTGCGCTGATCGTCGCCACCTTCCAGGCCACCATCGTGCTCGCCGTGGGGATTTTCGCCTACCACATCCCCTTCTCCGGATCGCTGCCGCTGTTCTATTTCACCATGCTGATTTACGGCCTGTCGCTGGTGGGCTTTGGCCTGCTGATCTCCGCGCTGTGTTCAACCCAGCAGCAGGCGTTTATCGGCGTGTTTGTCTTTATGATGCCGGCGATTTTACTCTCGGGCTATGTCTCGCCCGTGGAGAATATGCCGGTCTGGTTGCAGAATTTAACCTGGGTGAATCCGATTCGGCATTTCACCGACATCACCAAGCAGATCTATTTGAAGGATGCGAGTCTGGGGATTATCTGGGGAAGCTTGTG
Source organism: uncultured Enterobacter sp. (assembly GCA_963521185.1). Lineage (GTDB taxonomy): Bacteria > Pseudomonadota > Gammaproteobacteria > Enterobacterales > Enterobacteriaceae > Enterobacter_D. Next base: position 601,365 of record CAUQTV010000002.1, read on the forward strand.
GCCGCTGTTAACGATAGCGGCCACCACGGGATCAGCGGCGTACGCGATGTTTCGCCGCAAGGTGGCCTGAGGTTTTGTCTTTCATCAGCAGCGAAATAATGGCGGGACCGGCCAGGATAACCACGCCCGCCAGCGCCAGCAGCAGGTTGTTTTGCAGCACGCGGGAGAGCAGCCACAGCACGATCATCGCCGCGCCAAAATACCAGGTGGTGGTCAGCTCTTCGAGGAAATCGCCCATTGTGCGCCAGTGCGCATCGTGGTGACGCTGTAGCGCCAGCATCAGGAGCACGGTGACGCCGTACACGACGCACAGGCCGAGGCCGACGCGCACCAGCGCCCCGCTCATCCAGCCCATCACCAGCGCCGCCACCACCAGTAAATGCAACACAATCTGCCAGCAACTCAGGCCTGTTGCGACACGAATACGTTGTTGCCACCTCATGGCTTTTCTCCTTAAGGAATATTTCTCTGCATTGAGAATACGGCACTCTACGGAAAAATCCGTAACCCCGCATCTTTTTGTGACAGAGACTACACTTTATTTTCATCAGGATAGTGACGCTGGCAGGATAAATAATGACTCAACAAAACCGGCAATTTTCTTTGAAAGTACTGACCATTAATACACACAAGGGCTTTACGACGTTTAATAAACGCTTCATTTTACCCGAGCTACGCGACGCAGTGCGCACCGTCAGCGCGGATATTGTCTGTCTGCAAGAGGTGATGGGCGCGCATGAAGTGCACCCGCTGCACGTGGAAAACTGGCCGGACACCACCCACTACGAATTCCTCGCCGATACCATGTGGAGCGATTACGCCTACGGGCGCAACGCCGTCTACCCGGAAGGCCACCACGGTAACGCGGTGCTGTCGCGCTACCCTATCGAACATTATGAAAATCGCGATGTGTCGGTCGCGGGCAGTGAGAATCGGGGCCTACTTTACTGCCGCATTGTGCCGCCGCAGCTTGACCGGCCCATCCACGTGATTTGCGTCCATCTGGGCCTGCGAGAGGCCCACCGTCAGGCGCAGCTGAAAATGCTGGCCGACTGGGTAAACGCCTTTCCGGAAGGGGAACCGGTGCTGGTGGCCGGTGATTTCAACGACTGGCGGCAAAAAGCCAACCATCCGCTCAAAGTGCACGCGGGCCTCGATGAGATATTCACCCGCGCCAAAGGCCGCCCGGCGCGCACCTTCCCGGTCAGCCTGCCGCTGCTGCGCCTTGACCGCATCTATGTGAAAAATGCCAACGCCAGCGCGCCCACGGCACTGCCGCTGCGTAACTGGCGTCATTTGTCCGATCATGCCCCTCTCAGCGCGGAGATCCACCTATGAAACCCGCATGGCGAGAAGGTAACCGTATCCAGCTTCTGGAGAACGGCGACGAATACTATCCGGCGGTGTTTGCCGCCATTGGCAAAGCCCAGCGCAAGGTGATCCTCGAAACCTTTATCTGGTTTGAAGATGACGTGGGTCGCCAGCTGCATGCCGCGATCCTCGGCGCAGCGAAGCGTGGGGTGAACATTGAAGTGCTGCTCGACGGCTATGGTTCGCCGGATTTAAGCGACGAGTTTGTCGGCGAGTTGACCAGCGCAGGCGTGGTGTTCCGCTACTACGATCCGCGCCCGCCGCTGTTCGGTATGCGCACCAATCTGTTTCGCCGCATGCACCGTAAGATTGTCGTTATCGACAATACCGTGGCCTTCGTCGGCGGCATTAACTACTCCGCCGAGCATATGTCCGATTACGGCCCCGAGGCGAAGCAGGATTACGCGGTGCGGGTAGAAGGCCCGGTGGTGGAAGATATCCTGCAATTTGAGCTGGAAAATCTGCCGGAAAACTCCCCCGCCCGCCGCTGGTGGCGTCAGCGTCGTCGCTATCACGCCACGGAAAACCGCAAGCCCGGCGAGGCACAGGCGCTGTTCGTCTGGCGCGATAACGACGATCACCGGGATGATATTGAGCGCCACTACCTGAAAATGCTCGCCAACGCTAAACGGGAAGTGATCATCGCTAACGCCTATTTCTTCCCCGGTTACCGCCTGCTGCATGCGATGCGCAATGCGGCCCGCCGTGGCGTGCGCGTGAAGCTGATTGTGCAGGGCGAGCCGGATATGCCGATTGTGACGGTCGGCGCGCGGCTGCTGTACAACTATCTGGTGAAGGGCGGCGTGCAGGTGTATGAGTATCGCCGTCGTCCGCTGCACGGCAAAGTTGCTGTGATGGACGATCACTGGGCGACCGTAGGCTCCAGCAATCTCGATCCGCTAAGCCTGTCGCTCAATCTTGAGGCGAATCTGATCATTCACGATCGGCAGTTTAATCAGACTCTGCGCGATAACCTCAACGGCATTTTACAGCACGACTGCGTGCGCGTGGATGAAACCATGGTGCCGAAACGCACCTGGTGGAACCTGGCGAAAAGCGTGGTGGTGTTCCACTTCCTGCGTAAATTCCCGGCGATGGTCGGCTGGCTGCCCGCGCATACTCCGCGTCTGGCGCTGGTTGAACCGCCTGTTCAGCCGGAAATCGAAACCCAGGATCGGGTTGCCACTGAAAATTCCGAGGTGAAGCCATAATGTCGAAATCACATCCGAAGTGGCGGCTGGCGAAAAAAATACTCACCTGGATCTTCTTCATCGCCGTGGCGGTACTGCTGGTGATTTACGCCCGCACGGTGAACTGGGAAGAGGTGTGGAAAGTGATCCGCAACTACGACCGCACGGTGCTGCTGGTGTCGGTGGCGCTGGTGGTGGTGAGTTATCTGCTGTACGGCTGTTACGATCTGCTGGCCCGCGCGTACTGCGGGCATAAGCTGGCCGCGCGCCAGGTGATGCTGGTGTCGTTTATCTGTTACGCCTTTAACCTGACGCTCAGCACCTGGGTGGGCGGCATTGGTATGCGCTACCGTCTTTACTCGCGCCTGGGCCTGCCGAGCAGCACTATCACGCGTATTTTTTCGCTGAGCATTACCACCAACTGGCTGGGCTATATCTTGCTCGGGGGGATTATTTTTACCTTCGGCGTGGTGGAGTTGCCGTCGCACTGGTATATCGACGAGGGTACGCTGCGCATTGTCGGCGTGGTGCTGCTGGCGGTAATCGCGCTCTATCTGTGGTTTTGCGCCTTCGCCAAACGCCGCCATATGACGGTAAAAGGCCAGAAGCTGGTGCTGCCGTCGTTTAAATTCGCCGTCGCGCAGATGGCGATCTCCAGCGCCAACTGGATGGCGATGGGCGCGATTATCTGGCTGTTACTGGGCCAGGAGGTTAACTATTTCTTCGTGCTGGGCGTGCTGCTGGTGAGCAGTATCGCCGGGGTGATTGTGCATATTCCGGCGGGGATCGGCGTGCTGGAAGCGGTGTTTATTGCGCTACTGGCGGGTGAACATACGTCGAAAGGCACGATCATTGCGGCGATGCTCGCCTATCGTATGCTGTACTACTTCCTGCCGCTGTTGCTGGCGCTGGTGGGCTATCTGCTGCTGGAGAGTCGGGCGAAGAAGCTGCGGGCGAAAAACGAGAAGGCGATGGCGAAGTAAGGTTGTCTGGCCTTGGGTGTAATGCCGGGCGGCACTGCGTTTGCCCGGCCTACGAATTGCCACCTGGTTTTGTAGGTCGGGTAAGACGACAGTCGCCACCCGACATTACAATCCCGACCAAAATCACCTGGCAAATCAGCGGCGGTTGCCGAAGATGCGCAGCAGCATCAGGAACAGGTTGATAAAGTCCAGATACAGCGTCAGCGCGCCCAGAATGGCGTATTTGCGCAGGGTTGAACCGTCGCGCACGTCAATCTGCTCGCCAATGTTTTTCAGCTTCTGCGTGTCATAAGCCGTCAGGCCAACAAACACAATCACCCCGATATAGGTCACCGCCCACATCAGCGCCTCGCTTTTCAGCCAGAAGTTAACCACCGACGCCAGAACGATACCAATCAGCCCCATAAACAGCATATTGCCGAAGCCGCTCAGATCGCGCTTAGTGGTGTAACCGTACAGGCTCATCGCCCCGAACATCCCGGCGGTGATAACAAAGGTGCTGGCGATGGACGCGTAGGTATAGACCAAAAAGATACTCGCCAGCGTCAGGCCGGTCAGCGCTGAATAGAGCATAAACAGCGTGGTCGCCATGCCTGCGCTCAGGCGCTGCACCATGCCCGAAAGCACAAATACCAGCCCCAACTGCGCGATGATCAGCCCAAAGAAAGTGATTTTGCTGGAGAAGACAAACATCATTACCGCAGGGGTGTTTGCCGCATACCAGGCGATAAACGCGGTCAGCAGTAACCCGCATGACATCCAGCCGTACACCTGCGCCATGTAGGTTTGTAGCCCACTGCGCGCCTGAACGATTGAATCGGTTCGTGGGAATCGGTCCATGATTAACTCCTGATTAAGTGGATACTTTTATAAGGTTAACACATCCCTGGCAAAGCGGGTCACCAACGTTTAGACGCCTGGTGGTCGCTGTCGCGGGCTTCCACCCAGCGATCGCCTTCCGGCGTGGCTTCACGCTTCCAGAAGGGCGCGCGGGTTTTCAGATAATCCATCACAAATTGCCCGGCGTCAAACGCGCTACTGCGATGGGCACTGGTCACGCCGACAAAAACGATCTCATCGCCCGGCCACAGCTCGCCAATACGGTGGATCACGGTCACGCGGCCTAACGGCCAGCGCGCGCGGGCTTCATCGACGATCTCCGCCAGCGCTTTTTCAGTCATGCCGGGATAGTGCTCCAGCGTCAGCGCCTTAACGCTGTCGCCCAAATTATGGTTGCGCACTTTACCGGTGAAGGTCACGACCGCGCCGTCTTCATCGCGCTCTGCCAGCCACGGATATTCATCGCCCACGGAAAAGGGCGCATGGCCCACGCGGATGCGGGTTTCGCTCATCTTAGCCTCCGGTCACGGGCGGGAAAAAGGCCACTTCGTCGCCCTCTTTGATCGGCGTGTCAAAGCTTACCAGCGTCTGATTCACCGCCGCCAGCAGCTTGCCCTCTTCTAACGCCAGCGCCCAGCGGTCGCCTCTGGCGCACAGCGCCTGGCGCAGCGCTTCCACATCGGGCACGTCGGCGTTTACCGTCAGGCTGTCGCAGTTGACCAGTTCACGCACCTGCGCAAAAAACAGCACCTTAATCATCGGCAGCCACCCTGAAATCACCGGATTTGCCGCCGCTTTTTTCCAGCAGCCGCACCGGGCCAATTACCATGTCTTTTTGCACCGCTTTACACATGTCATAGATGGTCAACGCCGCGACGGAGGCTGCGGTGAGAGCTTCCATTTCGACGCCGGTTTTGCCGGTTAACCGGCACAGGGCTTCAATGCGCACGCGGTTGTGTTCAGGCTCCGCCGCCAGGTTCACTTCGACCTTGCTCAGCATCAGCGGGTGGCACAGCGGGATCAAATCCCAGGTGCGTTTGGCGGCCTGGATGCCGGCGATACGCGCAGTGGCGAACACATCGCCTTTGTGATGGCTGCCCGCGACGATCATCTGCAAGGTTTCCGGGCGCATAGTGACGAAAGCTTCGGCGCGGGCTTCGCGGACGGTCTCGGCCTTTGCCGACACATCCACCATGTGCGCTTCGCCAGCGGCGTTAATGTGGGTCAGTTGGGACATAATCTACTTCTTTAAATGGGGATGAAAATTGCACGGACGGGTGCGCGCATCAAGCTGCGGCGCAATGATATTCTCCCAGGCGGTGCGGCACGCTTTGGTCGATCCGGGCATGGCGAAAATCAGCGTTTTGTTCGCGATACCTGCCACCGCGCGCGATTGCAGCGTGGCGGTGCCGATCTCCTCAAACGAGAGCATGCGGAACACTTCACCAAAGCCTTCGATTTCGCGGTCAAACAGCGGCAGCAGCGCTTCGGGTGCCTGGTCGCCGTCGGTCAGTCCGGTGCCACCGGTGATCAGTACCACCTGCACCGCGTCCTGGGCGATCCACGCGGAGACCTGCGCGCGGATGGCGTAGCGGTTCTCCTGCACAATGGCTTTGTCGACAACCTGGTGTCCGGCGTCGTGCGCGGCATCGCGCAGAAAATGGCCGGAGGTGTCGTCCTCTTCCGTACGACGGTTGGTGACCGTCATGATCGCAATGCGTGTCGGGATAAATTCAGCGCTAACCTGACTCATTTACTCGCTCCTTAGTGACCCGTCATCCACCAATATAAGATAAATTCTGCGTGATGCCGGTGTTGCCCTGATGCAGGAAATGGGTCTGCTTTTTGTGCGTCAGAGCCTCTGAAATGCGTGCTTCCAGCGCCGTTTGCTGGGTGTCGTCTGCGAGCAAATCGCGCAGACTGACGCCGCCGTCACCGAACAGGCACAGGTGCAGTTTACCGACGGAGGAGACGCGCAGGCGGTTGCAGGTGGCGCAGAAGTCTTTTTCGTAGGGCATGATAAGGCCAATTTCGCCTTCATAATCAGGGTGGCAGAAAACCTGCGCCGGGCCGTCGCTGCGGTGGCGGATTTTTTGGATCCAACCGCGTCTGAGCAATTCGTCGCGCAGCACCATGCCGGAGAGGTGATGCTTGCGAAACAGTTCGCTGCCCTCGCCTGTTTCCATCAGTTCGATAAAACGTAGCTGGATCGGGCGCGGCTGGATCCACGCCAGAAAGGTGTCGAGCTGGTGGTGGTTTACATCGCGCATCAGCACGGTGTTCACTTTGACTTTTTCGAAGCCCGCCGTGAAGGCCGCATCGATGCCGTCCATCACCTGGCGGAATTTATCCTGCCCGGTGATCGCGTGGAACTGGCGGGCATCAAGGCTGTCGACGCTGACGTTAAGCGCGGTGAGTCCCGCATCGCGCCAGGCGTTGATATCCCGCGCGAGGCGATAGCCATTGGTGGTGACCGCAATCTGGCGGATGGCGTCGTTTTCACGCACGGCGGCGATGATGTCGGTAAAATCGCGACGCAGCGAGGGTTCGCCCCCGGTCAGACGCACTTTTTCAGTGCCCAGCGCGGCGAACGCGCGGGTGACACGGCGAATTTCATCGACGCCGAGAAAGCTTTTATTGGTGACGCCGCCAGGCTTGTAGCCATCCGGCAGACAGTAGGTGCAACGAAAATTGCACACGTCGGTGATCGACAAACGCAGATAAAAAAACTTACGTGCGTAGGCGTCAGTAAGTTGTGTGGCCATGTACACCTTTCCAAATACGGGAGATGCAGTCATTTCTTCCTGCACCCTGGTGGCAATATTGCCACGGCCAAAGCACCGTATCGCAAGACGTAGGCACAGAGGCTAGAGTGTTTATGTATGACGATGGTAGCGCGATAAGATCGGTTTCGCCATCACTGCTTATCGCTATATAATGATGTATATAGCGACATGATCGTGCATTTTCACTACAGAGTACGCGATAATCCTGTGATTGCATTGATATTCGTCATTTTACGCCCCACGCGATATCGTTATTAAGGGGTATTTACGCTAACGTAGTGTGACTATTAGAAAAAAGGAACGGCTATGCGCAATCGCACTTTTGCGGATCTCGACAGGGTTGTCGCCCTTGGCGGCGGACACGGGCTGGGCCGTGTGATGTCGTCGCTCTCCTCTCTTGGCTCGCGCCTGACCGGGATTGTGACCACCACCGATAACGGCGGTTCGACCGGGCGCATTCGCCGCTCCGAAGGCGGCATTGCCTGGGGCGATATGCGTAACTGCCTCAATCAGCTGATTACCGAGCAGAGCGTGGCGTCGGCGATGTTCGAATACCGCTTCAACGGCAACGGCGAGCTGGCCGGGCACAATCTCGGTAATTTGATGTTAAAAGCGCTGGATCATTTGAGCGTCAGGCCGCTGGAAGCGATTAACATTATTCGCAATTTGCTGAAAGTCGACGCGCTGCTGATCCCCATGTCGGAGCAGCCGGTGGATCTGATGGCGACCGACAGCGAAGGCCACGCGGTGTACGGTGAGGTGAATATTGACCAGTTGACCGACCCGGTGCAGGAACTGATGCTCTACCCGAAGGCGCATGCCACCCGCGAAGCGCTACAGGCGATTGCCGAAGCGGATCTGATTTTGATTGGGCCGGGGAGCTTTTACACCAGCCTGATGCCGCTGCTGCTGCTCGACGATCTGGCGCAGGCGCTGCGCCGCACGCCGGCTCCGGTGGTCTACATTGGCAATTTGGGCCGTGAACTGAGCGCGGCCGCGGCCAGTATGAGTCTTAACGACAAGCTGAAACTGATGGAGCAGTACGTCGGCAAACGCATTATCGATGCGGTAGTGGTTGGCCCCCGGGTGGACGTGTCGGAAGTGACCGACCGCATTGTGATCCAGGATGTGTTAGAAGCCAGCGATATCCCTTATCGCCATGACCGCCGTTTGCTGCGCGCGGCGCTGGAGCGCGCTATTCAGAGTCTGGGGTAGGTTGTTTCGCTCTTGCTAATCCCCTCTCCCCTCACCCTAACCCTCTCCCCAGGGAGAGGGGACGTACGGTTTTCTCCCTCTCCCGTGGGGAGAGGGCGGGGTGAGGGGGAGTTTCCTTAAGTTCTTAAGGTTGTCTTAACCCTGTTCTGTGAGCATGCACAGCATGTTCTCGTCAGGATCTCTGTTATGCGTACCTTTTCTCTTTGTCGCCCCGTGCTGGGGCGCGTGACGTATCTGGCTCTTTTTTCACTCTACATTTCTGTGTTTCTGAACATTATTTTCTACCGCCAGGCCTGGACGTTTTTGCCGGTTCACTCGCTGTGGAACCTGGCGGTGTTTCTGTCGATGCCGGTGGTCGCCTTTAGCATCATCAATATTTTGACCACCCTCGCCTCCTTTGTCTGGCTCGACCGGCTGCTAATCTGCGTTTTTATTTTGCTCTGTGCCGCTACGCAGTATTTCATCTGGACCTACGGCATTATTATTGACCGCTCGATGATTACCAATGCGCTGGACACCACACCCGCTGAGAGTTTCGCTCTGATGACGCCGCAGCTGCTGCTGACGCTGGGTTTAAGCGGGATCGCCATGGCCGTTCTCGCCTGCTGGGTGAAAATCAAAAAAAGCCCGTCGCGCTGGCACAGTGGGTTAAAACGCGGTATCAGCCTCGGAATTTCCCTTTTGCTGGTAGTGCTGGTTGCCGCGCTGTTTTATAAAGATTACGCCTCGCTGTTTCGTAATAATAAAGAGCTGGTGAAGTCACTCGGCCCGTCAAATAGCATTACCGCGATGAACTCGTATTACGTGCACCATAAACTGGATAATCTGCCGCTGGTGAAATTCGGCGAAGATGCCCGCCTTAATCCGGCGATGCATAACGCGCAGAGTAAACACCTGACCATTTTGGTCGTCGGTGAAACCTCGCGCGCGGAGAATTTCTCGCTGTCCGGTTACCCGCGCGACACCAATCCGCTACTGGAAAAAGACAACGTGGTCTATTTTCCAAAAACAACATCCTGCGGCACCGCCACCGCCGTTTCGGTACCGTGCATGTTCTCAGGTATGCCGCGTAAAGATTACGACGAACAGTTAGCCCATCATCGCGAAGGGTTGCTGGACATCGTGCAGCGCGCGGGCATTTCCGTCATGTGGAATGAAAACGACGGCGGCTGCAAAGGCGCGTGCGATCGCGTTCCGCATCAGGATATGACGAAACTTAATCTGGCGGATTACTGCATAGACGGCGAGTGTCATGATGAGATTCTGTTCCACGACATACAAAAAACCATTGATAGCATGCCCAAAGACGGGCTGATCGTCCTGCACACCATCGGCAGCCACGGCCCGACCTATTATCACCGCTACCCGCCGCAGTTCAGGAAATTCACCCCCACCTGCGACACTAACGAAATTCAGCGCTGTTCGCAGCAGCAACTGGTGAATACGTATGACAACACCGTGCTGTACGTCGATTATATTGTCGATAAAGCCATTAAATTGCTGCAAGCGCAGCCGCACAACGTGACCACCAGCCTGATGTATCTTTCCGATCACGGCGAATCGCTGGGTGAAAACGGGGTCTATCTGCACGGCCTGCCCTGGTCCATCGCGCCGGAATCGCAAAAACACATTCCGATGCTGATCTGGCTTTCCGACCAGTATCAGCATCAGCACGCGGTCAATTATGCCTGCCTGCAAAAACGGGCGAGCACAGACGCGTTTTCCCAGGATAATTTGTTCCCGACGATGTTGGGTATACTGGGCGTACAAACGCAGGAATATCATGCGGCGGATGATATCCTCGCCCCCTGCAAGGAGTGATGCGAATGAAAATATTAGTGGTTGAAGACGATGCGCTGCTGCTGCAAGGGCTGCTGCTGGCAATGCAATCCGAGGGCTACGCCTGCGATGGTGTGTCCACCGCGCGCGAAGCCGAGCTGTGCCTGGCCGGGGGGATTTACAGCCTGATCGTGCTGGATTTAGGGCTGCCGGATGAAGACGGCATTCATTTCTTAGCGCGTATTCGTCGCGAGAAATTTTCTCAGCCGGTGCTGATTCTGACCGCGCGCGACACGCTCGAAGATCGTATCGCCGGGCTGGATTCGGGGGCCGATGACTATCTGATTAAACCCTTCGCGCTGGAAGAACTGAACGCCCGCATCCGCGCGCTATTGCGCCGCCATCACAATCAGGGCGACAGCGAACTGGTAGTGGATAATCTGACGCTTAACGTCACCAACCGGCAGGTCTGGCTGGCGGGCCATTCGCTGGATCTGACGCCAAAAGAGTATGCCCTGCTGTCGCGTCTGATGTTAAAAGCGGGCAGCCCGGTACACCGGGAAATTCTCTATAACGACATCTACAACTGGGATAACGAACCGTCCACCAACACGCTGGAAGTGCATATCCACAACCTGCGCGACAAAATCGGTAAGGATCGCATCCGCACCGTGCGCGGGTTTGGCTATCAGTTGGTCAAATCAACGGAGTCCACCTGAGCCTATGAAAAATCTGTTCTCACCACGCAAATGGACGTTACGCCGACGCCTGATGCTGACCGTGGGCGCGATCCTCGTTGTCTGCCAGTTAGTGAGCGTTTTCTGGCTGTGGCATGAAAGCAAAGAGCAGATCCAACTCATTGTGGAAAGCGAGATCCATAAGCTTAATAACCACAGAAACATTAAACATGAAGTGCATGAAGCGGTCGCCAGCCTGCTGATCCCCAGTTTATTGATTATCGGCCTGGCGCTGCTGCTCTGTTTGCAGGCGGTGAAATTGATCACCCGGCCGCTGAAGGATTTGCAGCACGAGCTTGAGATCCGCACGCCGGATAATCTTGAACCGATATGCCTTAACAAACCCGTGGCGGAAGTGGACGCGGTCACCTCGGCCATTAACGCGCTGGTGTCGCGCCTGACCGTTACGCTGGATCGTGAGCGGCTGTTTACCGCCGATGTGGCACACGAGCTACGCACGCCGCTGGCCGGGCTTCGTTTGCACCTGGAACTGCTGTCCAAAAGTCATGGCATTGATGTCAGCCGCCTGATCCTGCGCATCGATCAGATGACCGAAAACGTCTCGCAACTGCTCCAGCTGGCGCGCGTGGCGCAGTCGTTTTCGGCGGGAAGCTACCAGCAGGTGCGACTGTTTCAGGATGTCATTGCCCCCCTTCAGGATGAGCTGCAAGCGATGCTCAATGAGCGCCATCAGACGCTGGTGCTGCCAGAAGGCGGAAGCGATATCGCCGTCCGCGGCGATGCCTCGCAGCTGCGCGTTTTGCTGCGCAATTTAACGGAAAACGCCCACCGTTACAGCCCGGAACATTCCACCATTACGCTGCGGGTGGAAAACGCCCCCACGCCGGTGCTGGCGGTAGAAGATGAAGGACCCGGCGTTGACGAAACGAAAAGCCAGGAGCTGAGCAAAGCCTTTGTGCGCATGGACAGCCGCTATGGCGGCATGGGGCTGGGACTGAGCATTGTCAGCCGCATTACCCAGTTACACGATGGGGAGTTCTATCTGCACAACCGCACACCCGCGCCGGGGCTGCGGGCATGGGTGAAATTTCCGTCAGCGAGTGAGAAGTAGTTACACCGTAAACCAGAGGTGCAGAAAGCTGGCAACGATCAGCACGCTGACGATCACGGCAAGGTATTCGGTTGAGATTATTTTTTGCATAGCACTGTCCTCATTAACGAAGGACAGTGTCGCAATGGAAGATTAAGTTAAGATTAAGAGCGGGGAAAATTGAGTGGAACCCGCTGCCTTGTTCTCAGGATGCGGCGATAAACAGCTCGCGCAGTTGATGAAGCTGGTCGCGCACGGCGGCGGCTTCTTCGAACTCCAGATTTTGCGCATGCTGCATCATTTGTGCTTCCAGCTCGTGGATTTTCTGCTGCATGGCTTTTGGCGTCAGCAGGCGTTCCAGGCTCTCTTCCACCACCGGCGAACGGGATTTACCGCGCCCTTTCGCTTTGGTTTTAGCGATGTTTTCACCGAGCGCCAGAATATCGACCACTTTCTTATTCAGACCCTGCGGCGTGATGCCATGCTCTTCGTTGTACTGCTGCTGCTTCTCGCGGCGGCGTTCGGTTTCGCTAATGGCTTTCGCCATCGACGCGGTGATTTTGTCGCCGTAGAGAATGGCTTTGCCGTTAATGTTACGCGCCGCGCGCCCGATGGTCTGGATCAGCGAGCGTTCAGAGCGCAGGAAGCCCTCTTTATCGGCATCCAGAATCGCCACCAGCGACACTTCCGGCATATCCAGACCTTCTCGTAACAGGTTGATCCCCACCAGCACGTCAAACTCGCCCAGGCGCAGGTCACGGATGATCTCCATACGCTCAACGGTATCGATGTCTGAGTGCAGATAGCGCACCTTCTCGCCGTGCTCTTCGAGGTACTCGGTCAAATCCTCTGCCATGCGCTTGGTGAGCGTTGTAACCAGCACACGCTCGTTAATCGCCACGCGCTTGCGGATCTCTGAAAGCAGATCGTCCACCTGCGTACCCACCGGGCGCACTTCGATCAGCGGATCGAGCAGACCGGTAGGCCTGACCACCTGATCAACAATGTCATCGCCGGATTTTTCCAGCTCGTAGCTGCCCGGCGTCGCAGAGACATAAATGGTCTGTGGCGCGAGGGCTTCGAACTCTTCGAATTTCATCGGGCGGTTATCCAGCGCCGACGGCAGACGGAAACCGTACTCGACCAGCGTCTCTTTACGCGCGCGGTCGCCGCGATACATGCCGCCGATTTGCGGAATGGTGACGTGCGATTCATCCACCACCAGCAGTCCGTCCGCCGGAAGATAGTCAAACAGCGTCGGCGGCGGCTCGCCCGGTCCGCGTCCGGACAGAAAGCGTGAGTAGTTTTCAACGCCCGAGCAATAGCCCAGCTCGTTCATCATTTCGAGATCGAACTGGGTGCGCTGGGAGAGGCGCTGCTCTTCGAGCAGTTTATTGTTTGCCAGCAGCACCTGACGGCGATCGGCCAGCTCGATTTTGATCTCTTCCATCGCCTGTACGATGCGCTCACGCGGCGTAACGTAGTGCGTTTTCGGGTAAACCGTGAAGCGCGTAATCGTGGATTCAACGTGTCCGGTCAGCGGATCAAACAGCGACAGGCGCTCCACCTCTTCGTCGAAAAGCTCAACGCGCAGCGCCATGTCGTCCGATTCCGCCGGGAAGATATCAATCACTTCACCGCGCACGCGGAACGTCCCGCGCTGGAAGACCTGATCGTTACGCGCATACTGTAACTCCGCCAGGCGGCGCACAATGGCGCGCTGATCGATGATCATACCCACGGTCAGATGCAGCATCATTTTCAGGTAGAGATCGGGATCGCCGAGGCCGTAAATGGCTGAGACCGAGGCCACCACGATCACATCCCGGCGCTCCAGCAGCGCTTTGGTTGCCGACAGACGCATCTGCTCAATGTGCTCATTCACCGACGAATCCTTTTCGATAAAGGTGTCAGAGCTGGGAACGTAGGCTTCCGGCTGGTAATAGTCGTAGTAGGAGACGAAATACTCGACGGCGTTTTCCGGGAAGAACTCTTTCATCTCGCCGTACAGCTGCGCCGCCAGCGTTTTGTTGGGTGCCAGCACCATGGTCGGGCGCTGAAGGTCGGCAATCACATTCGCCACGGTGAACGTTTTCCCTGAACCGGTCACCCCGAGCAGCGTTTGGTGGGCCAGGCCGTCTTCCAGCCCCTCTTTCAGGCGGCTGATAGCCTCCGGCTGATCGCCAGAAGGACGGAATGCGGAATTCAGTTTGAACGGTTTACTCATTAACGGCTACCTGATGAAGGAATGAGCGGGCAGGTGAGTAATTTTACTCGCGACGGCCATTTTTGCCAATAAATAATACTGGATGGAAAAACAGTAACCCGGTAGGGTATCGTGGAAAAGATCGGCTAATCGCGGCATCGGTAGGGCAAAATTTTTATTCGGGCGGGATAAAACGCTAACGTCCGTGGGTTATCCCCAGAATTTTTTCTTTCTTAACATTTGTCAAGTGATGTCATGAAAGTTTTGTGGCAGCCGGTGACACTTTTTTTACAGGCATTGCTTTTATCTAACCTGTTGATTCTCATTATTTATCAGGAAAAGCCGCGTTTCGCATCAATTCATGCCGAAGCCGCGCCTTCTCTCGCTTCTCACGTGTTTTCTAACTCTAATGCACAAGGTTATCCACAGGAATAGTGGATAACTGCCGCCAGCCCGTATCCCCTGCCGCTCGGCAAATTTCAAAAATGGCGCTCAGCGCCGCTCACAAAAAATTTTTATCACTAAATTTTGATGATATTTAGCGCATGACCGGCAAAAGCAGGCCCTGCTGCAACGCAGCCGCTGCCCCTTCCTGCACCGTTGATCATCATCCAGGCACCAATGAAGTGCAGTGTTTTTCACGGCAAATGACGCCGTTCACAAAATATCTGCTTTTTTGTCATCCTGTTCCTAAAAAAATGCCCTAAACCGTTTGTGGCAAGCCTTTTGCAACATCTCATTTACAGAGTCGTTCTGTGGAGCGGTGAGAGGAGTCGGTCGATGTTGAGCTTACGCGCGGTGAATCAGTATTACGGCACCCAGCACACATTGTGGAATGTTGATTTGGATCTGGTGCCCGGTACCTGCACCTGCGTTATGGGGTTGCAGGGCATGGGAAAAACCACGCTGGTGAACTGTATCACCGGTAATCTGCCCATTGAGAGCGGCAGCATCATCTGGCAGGACGGTACGGCCCCGCCGCTGGATTTGTTGAAGGTGAACCCGGAACACCGCACGGCGATGGGCATTGGCTATGTGCCGCAGGACAGGCGGATATTTTCGCAGTTAACCGTTGAAGAGAATCTGCATATCGCCATGCTGGCAGTGGGCGAACCGGGCAGCGCCGTCACCCGTGATATCTATGATCTCTTTCCGGAACTGTATGCGCTACGGCAGATAAAAGGCGCGGGGCTGTCAGAGGATAATCAGCATCAGCTCGCGCTGGCCCGCGCGCTGGTGACGAATCCGCGTCTGCTCATTCTCGATGAACCGACGCGGGGACTGGGCCAGGCCTTTATCCACAAGCTGGGAAATTTACTGGTGCGCCTGAATCAGGATTTGGGCATGACCATCCTGCTGGCGGAACAGCATTTGTCGTTTATCCGGCGCGTCGCTGACCGTTTTTGCCTGCTGCATCGCGGGCGTAACGTGGCGCAGGGCGAGGTTAATCAGCTGGACAATCAGCTGTTATCACACTGGATGTCGCCCGATTCAGAACGCTGAGATCGAGATAATGCCCTTTTTGCTGATCTAACGCCGCGTGTTCAAGCCAGGGGATCTCCCCCAAAAACGGCGCTTGCAACACGCGTCGCAGGGTCGCCAGATACTCCGCATGGCGCTTGCCGGTAGGTTCCACGTCATTGGCAATCCAGCCCGCCAGGGGTAACCCCGCCTGACGCACCGCCTGCGCGGTTAACATCGCATGGTTGATACAGCCAAGCTTTACGCCCACCACGAGGATCACCGGCAGTTGCTCCTGCGTGGCCCAGTCGGCGAAGGTCAGCGTGTCTGACAGCGGCGTAAACCAGCCGCCCGCCCCCTCCACCAGCACCCAGTCGGCTTTCGCTTGCAGGTGATGCAAACCGGCGCTCAGCACGCGGGCCTCAATGGGCTGCTGCATCGCGTTACTGACGATGTGCGGCGAGGTTGGTTCCTCAAAGGTGTAAGGGTTCACTTCAATGTAGCTCAGCGGCACCGCGCTGTTGCGCTGGAGCGTCAGCGCATCGCTGTTGCGCAGCCCGTCCGGCGTCCATTCGCTGCCCGAGGCCACCGGTTTGTAGCCTGCGGTGCGCCATCCCCGCGCGCTGGCCGCCTGCAACAGGGCGCTGCTGGCGACGGTTTTACCGACTTCGGTGTCCGTTCCGGTCACAAAATAAGGTTCAGTCACGTTTGATAATTCCCCAAAAAAGGTGATAGGTCAGCGGGTATTTCCCGTTGCGCTGCGGCCAGGCGAGCTGCAAACGTTGCAGTTGCGCGCGCGTGAGCGGCTGGTTTTGCCTGCCCGCATGAAGATGAGTGGCACCAATGCCTTTGAGCGAACGCATGGCGCTTAGCGCATCGTCAAACTCAAGAGTGACGCGTGCCAGGCCGCCCGTGCCGCCCAGCGCCTGCACTTGCTGGTGAAGTTCAGCGTCCGCTAAAAATCGGTTTGCATGGGGATGCGCGTCCACGGCCTGCCACGCCTGATTCAGCTCCGGCAGCGATCCCGCCGCCAGCGTGGTAAAGGCCACCGCGCCGCCGGGCCGTACCACGCGATACAGCTCACCCAGCGCCTGGCGCAGATCGTCGCACCACTGCACCGCCAGGTTGCTCCAGGCCAGACAAAACTGCGCATCCGCCAGCGGCATGGCTTCGATATCGGCTTCGACGTAGTGATGCGCCGCCTGCTGCGCCTGCGCCTGCGTCAGCATCTGCGCCGAGAGATCGAGCGCGGTCACTTCGCAGCCGCGATCACGCCAGTAGCGGCTCAGGGTACCCGGCCCGCAGCCGGCGTCGAGCACGCGTGTCACTTGACGCTCGCCCAGGGCCGATCGCAGCAGTTCCGCGCTCTGCATCTGCAACTGCGCGTGCTGCGCATAGCCGGAGGCCGCGCGACCAAACGCCGCAGCGACGGCGCGTTTATTCACCGGCGTCATGCAGCGCCTCCAGCAGGGTGTCGATATCGTCCGCCGTATGGGCCGCCGTCAGCGTTACGCGTAAACGCGCGGTGCCCGGCGGTACGGTTGGCGGACGGATGGCGCTCACCCATAATCCCGAATCCCGCAGCCTGTGCGCCAGTTCCAGCGCACGGGCGTTTTCCCCTACGATCAGCGGCTGAATGGCGCTTCGCGACGCCGTTATCTGCCCGCGCACGCCCTGTCGAAAACGCTGAATAAGCGCCGCGAGTTTTTCACGCCGGGCGTCGCCGTCTTCACTGCGGATCACCGCCAGCGACGCGCTGAGCGCCACGGCCTGCGCGGGCGGCATTGAGGTGCTGTAAATCAGGTGGCGGGCATATTGCAGCAAATACTCCGCGACCGGCTCGCTGCACAGCACTGCCGCACCGCTGACGCCAAACCCTTTGCCAAAGGTCACCACCAGCAACTCCGGCTTAACGCCCTGCTGATGGCAACTGCCGCGCCCCTGCTCACCGGTAACGCCGATGCCGTGCGCATCATCCACCAGCAGCCAGGCCTGCGCGCTGCGCGCCGTTTCGGCGATGTCGATAAGCGGCGCGTTGTCACCGTCCATACTGAAGACGCCTTCGGTCACCACCAGCTGTTGCCCGGCGCAGGCGGTCTTCAGCCGTTTCGCCAGCTGTTCTGCGTCGTTGTGCGCAAAGCGGCGCAGCTCCGCCGGGCTGAGGCTTGCCGCTTCAAGCAGCGAGGCGTGGCTAAGCTTATCCGCGACAATACGATCCGCTTTACCGGCCAGCGCGCCGATCACCGCCTGATTGGCGGCAAAGCCTGAGATAAACAGCAGCGCGCGCGGGTAGCCCAGCCAGTCGGCCAGCTCCGCTTCCAGCGCGTGGTGCGCAATGGTGTGGCCGGTCACGTGACCCGATCCGCCGCTGCCCACGCCGTAACGCTGCGCGCCGTGCTGCCAGGCGCGGATGATCTCCGGGTGTTGGCTTAAGCCGAGATAGTCGTTAGAGGAAAAATTGCAGTAGCGCCGACCGTCGTGGACAAGCCAGCGCCCCGCCCCCTGCCCGACCACGCTCCGCGTGCGCAGCGTCTTTGCCGCGCGTCGTTCGCTCAGGGCGCTGTTTATACGGTCCTGCCAGCTCATACCGCCGCCGCGTTGTAATACTGTTCGGTATCGGCGTTGAACAACTGCTGCTCCAGATGTAACTGCTGTTCGTTGTCGCCGTTCAGCACCCCGGTCTGCTCCGGGTTCAGGCCGAGTTTGCGGAACAGCTGCACGTCTTTGTCCTCTTCCGGGTTCGGCGTGGTGAGCAGTTTGCAGCCGTAGAAAATCGAGTTGGCACCGGCCATAAAGCACATCGCCTGCGTCTGCTCGTTCATCTGCTCGCGTCCGGCGGAGAGGCGCACGAACGAGGTGGGCATCATGATGCGCGCCACGGCGATGGTGCGGATGAAATCAAACGCGTCAACGTCGTCGTTATCCGCCAGCGGCGTGCCTTTGACCTTCACCAGCATGTTGATCGGCACGCTCTCCGGCGGCACCGGCAGGTTGGCGAGTTGCAGCAGCAGCCCGGCACGATCTTTAACCGTTTCGCCAAGACCGACAATGCCGCCAGAGCAGACTTTGATGCCCGCATCACGCACTTTGCCCAGCGTGTCGAGACGCTCCTGATAGGTGCGCGTGGTGATGATATTGCCGTAAAATTCCGGCGAGGTGTCCAGGTTGTGGTTGTAGTAATCCAGTCCGGCCGTGGCTAAGCGCCGGGCCTGAGATTCGTCGAGGGTGCCGAGCGTCATGCAGGCTTCGAGGCCCATCGCCTTCACGCCCTGCACCATCTGCTCCAGATATGGCATGTCGCGCTCGTGCGGGTTTTTCCATGCCGCGCCCATGCAAAAACGGGTCGAGCCGGCGTTCTTCGCTTTACGGGCGGAGTCCAGCACCTGCTCCACTTCCATCAGGCGCTCGGTGGCAAGCCCGGTCTTGTAGCGCGAGCTTTGCGGACAGTATTTGCAGTCTTCCGGACAGGCACCGGTTTTGATCGACAGCAGCGTGCTGACCTGCACATGGCGCGGGTCAAAATGCTGGCGGTGAATGGTCTGCGCTTCGAACAGCAGATCCAGTAATGGTTTATTAAACAGCTCGGTAACGTGCGACAGTGTCCAGCGTGGGTGGTGAGCCATGGGGCGTCTCCAAAAGGTGTTGTTTCGTTTTGATTCGGTGTAGACTTGTAAACCTAAATGTTTTCAATTTGGTTTACAAGTCGATTATGACCCCGGACGATCTCGCCTTTGATAAGCGCCATATCTGGCACCCTTACACCTCAATGACCTCGCCGCTGCCGGTTTACCCGGTGCAATCCGCCCACGGCTGCGAGCTACAACTGGCGACGGGTGAGCGGCTGGTGGACGGCATGTCGTCCTGGTGGGCGGCGATCCACGGCTACAACCATCCGCATCTGAACGCGGCGATGAAAGCGCAGATTGATGAGATGTCGCATGTGATGTTTGGCGGCATTACCCACGCCCCCGCCGTGGCGCTGTGCCGCAGGCTGGTGGCAATGACGCCCGAGGCGCTGGAGTGCGTGTTTCTGGCCGACTCCGGCTCGGTGGCGGTGGAAGTGGCGATGAAAATGGCCCTTCAGTACTGGCAGGCCAAAGGCGAATCGCGCCAGCGTTTTCTCACCTTTCGCAACGGCTACCACGGCGATACCTTTGGCGCGATGTCGGTCTGCGATCCCGACAACTCAATGCACAGCCTGTGGAAAGACTACCTGCCGGAAAACCTGTTTGCTCCGGCCCCGCAAAGCCGTTTTGACGGTGAGTGGGACGAGCACGATATGGTGGCTTTCGCACGCCTGATGGCGGCGCATCGCCATGAGATCGCGGCGGTGATCCTGGAGCCTGTGGTGCAGGGCGCGGGCGGGATGCGTCTTTACCATCCGGAATGGCTCAGGCGCATCCGCAAAATGTGCGACCGCGAAGGTATTCTGCTGATTGCCGATGAGATCGCCACGGGCTTTGGCCGCACGGGCAAGCTTTTTGCCTGTGAACACGCAGACATCACACCGGACATTCTCTGCCTTGGGAAAGCGCTGACCGGCGGCACCATGACGCTTTCCGCCACGCTGACCACCCGCGCGGTGGCGGAAACCATCAGCGATGGCGACGCAGGCTGCTTTATGCACGGCCCGACCTTTATGGGTAATCCGCTGGCCTGCGCGGTGGCGAACGCCAGCCTCGAACTGCTGGAACGCGGTGAGTGGCGCACGCAGGTGGCCGCTATCGAAGCGCAGCTTAAGCGGGAGCTGGCGGCGCTAAAAACGCAGGCGACGGTGGCGGATGTGCGGGTGCTGGGGGCGATTGGCGTGGTGGAAACCCGTCAGCCCGTCAATATGGCGGCGCTCCAGCGCTTTTTTGTTGAGCAAGGGGTGTGGATCCGTCCCTTTGGTCGGCTGATTTATCTGATGCCGCCCTACATCATTACGCCAGAGCAGCTCTCCAGACTGACTCGCGCGGTATGCGACGCGGTTGCCCTTCCCGCACATTTTGCTGACTGACACGCCGCCGCCGTCGGCTATTCTGTTTAGGGTTAATCATCCACCGGGAATGAGAGGAGCGTCGATGAAAATAATCAGTCAGGATATGCGTGACGGCGAGAAGCTGCATAATCGCCACGTCTTTGACGGCATGGGCTACAGCGGGGATAACATCTCCCCACATCTGGCCTGGGATGAGGTGCCTGCGGGGACCAAAAGTTTTGTGGTGACCTGTTACGATCCGGATGCGCCTACCGGCTCCGGCTGGTGGCACTGGGTGGTGGCGAATCTGCCTGCGGATACACGCGTGCTGCCGCAGGGATCCGGGTCATCACTGGTGGCGCTGCCGGATGGCGCGATACAGACGCGGACCGATTTCGGCAAGGCCGGTTACGGCGGCGCGGCCCCGCCAAAGGGCGAATCCCACCGCTATATCTTTACCGTGCATGCGCTCGACGTGGAGCGTCTTGACGTTGATGAAGAGGCCAGCGGCGCGATGGTCGGCTTTAACGTGCATTTTCACGCCCTTGATCGGGCGTCGATCACCGCGATTTTTAGTTAATTTACCAACATAGTGAAGCCGATTTGCACAATCGGCTTCCCGTTTCGCTCAACTTAGTATAAAAAAGCAGGCTTCTGAGGAATTCATTTTAACTTGTTAAGCCTGGAGCACCCCTTGAACACATTTTCGGTTTCCCGTCTGACGCTGGCACTGGCTTTTGGCGTGACACTGACTGCATGCAGCTCAACGCCACCGGACCAACTGCCTTCCACGCAAACCGCGCCGGGCACGGCTGCGCGTCCGGTACTCTCCGCCAGTGAAGCAGAAAACTTCACGACCGCGCACTATTTCGCCTCGCTGAACCCGAGCGCCGCCGCGTGGAGCCCGTCTGCCATTCGCCTGCCTGCACAGCCGAACTTTGTTGTCGGTCCGGCGGGAACGGCTGGTGTGACGCACACCACGATTCAGGCAGCGGTTGACGCGGCAATCAATAAGCACACCAGCGATCGCCAGTACATCGCCGTGCTGCCAGGTGAATATGAAGGCACCGTGTTTGTTCCGGCCGCCCCTGGCAGCGTGACGATTTACGGTACCGGTGAAAAAGCGATTGATGTGAAAATTGGCCTGGCCATTGATTCCGAAATCGATCCCAACAGCTGGCGTCGTCTGGTTAACCCGGCCGGTAAATACATGCCGGGCAAACCCGCCTGGTACATGTTTGATACCTGCCAGAGCAAACGCAGCAACACCGTTGGCGTGATGTGCTCGGCAGTATTCTGGTCGCAAAACAACGGCTTGCAGTTACAGAACCTGACGATTGAGAACAAGCTGGGCGACAGCGTCGATGCCGGTAACCACCAGGCGGTGGCTCTGCGCAGCGACGGCGACAAAGTCCAGATCAATAAGGTCAATATTCTGGGTCGTCAGAACACCTTCTTCGTGACCAACAGCAGCGTGGACAACACCCTGCGTACCGATCGTCAGACGCGCACCCTCGTCACTGACAGCTATGTTGAAGGGGATGTGGATCTGGTCGCCGGTCGCGGTGCGGTGGTGTTTGACGATACGGACTTCCGCATCGTGAACTCACGCACACAGCAGGAAGGTTATGTGTTTGCTCCGGCAACGCAGTCCAGCATCTATTATGGCTTCCTGGCGGTGAACAGCCGCTTTAACGCCGTCGGTAACGGTGTTGCTCAGTTGGGTCGCTCGCTGGATGTCGATTCCGCCACTAACGGCCAGGTCGTTATCCGCGACAGCGTGATCAACGAAGGCTTTAACGTGGCAACCCCGTGGGCCGCCGCCGCAGGTACGCAGCGCGCGTTTGCGGGTAACACAGGCACGGTTGACGATAAAGGCAACGTGACGCGTAACCTGAACGACAGCAACTTTAACCGCATGTGGGAATTCAACAACCGTGGCGTTGGCAGCCAGGTTGTGGTTGAACCGAAGAAGTAATGCGTTAAGCCCCCCTCACCCTAACCCTCTCCTAACGGGAGAGGGGACTTACCTCTTTCCCCCTCTCCCTGGGGAGAGGGTCGGGGTGAGGGGTGAGGGTCAGTGCGCGTTAACCACCACCCACATCGGCCCCTGGCCCACCGCATAGCGCCCTTTCTCTTCCAGCAAGCCCTGCTCGCCGTTGATTTCATACAGCGCGATATGGTGCGATTTCTGCCCTGCCGCAATAACATATTTACCGCTGTGATCAACGTTAAAGCCGCGCGGCTGCGTTTCCGTCGGCTGGAAGCCTTCGATGGCCAGCACGCTGCCATCTTCGGAGACGCTGAACACGGTTAACAGGCTAGACGTACGGTCGCAGGCGTACAGGTGACGTCCGTCCGGGGTGATATGAATATCCGCAGCCCAGCGGGTATCTGCAAAATCAGGCGGCATCATATCCAGCGTCTGCACGCACTCAATCTGACCGTGCGGGTTACTGAGCTGCCAGACGTCAACGCTGCTGTTTAACTCATTCACGCAGTAGGCATACTGCTGATTCGGGTGGAACGCGATATGGCGCGGGCCTGCGCCTTCAACGGTGGTCACTTCCGCCGGATCCTGCGCCGCGAGCGTGCCGTCGTCGCCGAGCGTAAACAGGCAGATGCGATCCTGCTTCAGCGCCGGAACCCACAGCGTGCGGTTGTCCGGGGAGATGTTCGCCGAGTGGCAACCTTCCAGACCTTCTACCACTTCAACCGTTTCACCCGGAATGCCATCATCAAGACGCGTAACGCTGACGCTACCGGCATTATAGGACGCGCTAAACAGGAAGCGTCCGCTGCGATCGGTGGAAATATGCGTCGGGCTGCCCGGCAACGGGGCTTCAGCGGTAAAGGTCAACGCACCATCGTCCGGGGCGATACGGTAGGCCAGCACGCGGAATTCCGGGCGAACGCCAACGTAGAGAAAACGCTTATCCGGGCTTATCACCATCGGTTGAACCTGACCCGGCACATCGACAACCTGTACCAGCGTGAGCGCGCCTTCCGGATTCAGACGCCAGACGTGGATCTGCTGGCTTTCCGGGCTGGCGGTATAAACGGTTTGTTTCATGAATGCTCCTTTCATCACAAAAGCAGTGAAATAGATTACCAGGATAGTCGTTTTTAACAGCGAATGCTGAATTTCTGCCCGTGGATTTTGCCCGGCACGCGGACGGGTGTACCATTCCGGCAGTAAAATCTTTCATCCTTCACCATGGAAAACGACATGACCTCGCGCGTTATTGCTCTGGATTTAGACGGCACGCTGCTGACACCCGCAAAAACCTTGTTACCCGCTTCGCTCACCGCACTGGCGCGCGCGAAAGAAGCCGGGTATCAGTTGATTATCGTCACCGGTCGACATCATGTTGCCATTCACCCTTTTTATCAGGCACTGGCTCTGGATACACCTGCAATTTGCTGTAATGGCACTTATTTGTATGATTATCAGGCGAAAAAGGTCAAAGCGTCCGATCCGCTCCCGGTCGCACAGGCGCTGCAACTCATTGACATGCTGAATGAGCATGACATTCACGGCCTGATGTATGTTGACGACGCCATGGTCTACGAAAAAGCCACCGGGCACGTGATCCGCACCAGCAACTGGGCGCAGTCGCTGCCGGTTGAACAGCGTCCGGTGTTTGCCCAGGTGCCTTCCCTCGCGGCCTGCGCGCAGCAGGTTAACGCCATCTGGAAGTTTGCCCTCACCGATGAAAACGGCGAGAAGCTCAATGCGTTTGCCCACCACGTTGAACAGACGTTAGGCCTTGAATGCGAGCGTTCATGGCACGATCAGGTTGATATCGCACGCCGGGGCAACAGCAAAGGCAAGCGCCTGACGCAGTGGGTAGAATCTCAGGGAGGCTCGATGAAAGATGTGATTGCCTTCGGTGACAATTTTAACGATATCAGTATGCTGGAAGCCGCAGGCACCGGCGTGGCGATGGGCAATGCCGATGAAGCCGTGAAAGCGCGCGCCGATGTGGTGATTGGCGACAATACCACCGATACCATCGCCGAATTCATTTATAAAAATCTGCTGTGATCAGGCGGTAATCGACACGCTTTTTATTTGCGCATACAGCCACAGGCCAGCTTTGATCCCCAACTCATCTCTGGCCCACGGGCTGATGCGCGCCCACAGCGTGCGGCTGCCCACGTCGAGCTGTACTTCAACCTGCCCCTGATCGTCGAGACACTGCACGACTTTGGCGCGCAAAATATTACGAATACTGGTGCTTACCGGCGGCTGCAATACCAGCGAGACATCCGTGGCCTGAATGCGAATGCGCAGCGCGGTTTGCAGCGGGCTGTCCACTTTGCTGACCCACAGATGCTGATCGCCCAGCGCTAGCGCGGTCATCGCATAGTGCGGATGGTGCTCCAGCACGCTGACCTTCAGCACGCTGCTTTGCTGATCCGGCGGTAGCCACGGGTTCATCACCCGGCTTCCCCACACCTCTTCCAGCGTGCCGAACGCTTTAACGCTGCCCTCTTCCAGCACCATCACTTTGTCGGCCAGATGGAGGATCTCATCGAGCGAATGGCTGACGTAGAGCATGGGAATGTTGATTTCACGCGCCAGCCGTTGCAGATAGGGCAGAAGCTCGCGCTTACGGGGAATGTCCAGCGACGCCAGCGGCTCGTCGAGCAGCAGCAGCTCCGGCCCGGTGAGCAGCGCCCGACCAATCGCCACGCGCTGTTTTTCACCGCCGGAAAGCGTACCCGGCAGACGGTCCAGTAGCGGCTCAATGCCCAGCAGCGCCACCAGTTTATCGAACTGTTCGGCCATACTTTTGGCCATGCCATAGCGCAGATTGCCGCGCACTTTGTAATGCGGAAACAGACGCGCATCCTGGAAGACGTAGCCGATACGGCGTTTCTCCGGCGGCAGGCACACGCCTTTTTCGGCGTCGTTAAGCACGCGATCGTTGAGCACGATGCGGCCCGTTTGCGGGCGCGTCAGACCGCTGATCGCGTTAATAAGCGAGGTTTTACCGGCCCCCGAGACGCCAAAAATCGCGGTGATGCCCCGCGCGGGCAGCGTTTCGTTGACCCGCAACTGGTGCGTGCCGAGCGTCTGGCTAAAGTTGAGTTCCAGCATGATTATCTCCCCGCCCGTTCACGGCTTAAGCGCGCAAGCCACTCGGAAACCAGCAATGACACCAGCGCCAGCAAAATGGAGATCAGGCACAGACGCGCTGCCGCCGTTTCGCCGCCGGGCGTCTGGATCAGGGTATACATCGCCGACGGAATGGTGCGCGTTTCGCCGGGAATGTTGGATACAAAGGTAATGGTGGCCCCAAATTCGCCAAGGGATCGGGCAAAGGCTAATACCGTGCCGACAATAATGCCCGGCAGGGTGAGCGGCAGCGTGATGGTCATAAACACGCGCCAGCGTCCTGCGCCCAGCGTGCGGGCGGCCTGCTCCAGTTTGAGATCCACGCCTTCCAGCGCCAGCCGTATCGCACGCACCATCAGCGGGAACGACATTACTGCCGCCGCGATCACCGCACCGCGCCAGCTAAACGCAAAGGAGATGCCGAACCAGTCGAACAGCCAGGAGCCGATAAAACCGCGTCGCCCGAGGGCAATTAGCAGCAGATACCCGACCACAACCGGCGGTAACACGAGGGGAAGATGCAGGAGGCTGTCGAGCAGCGCTTTGCCTGGAAAAGTGCAGCGCACCAGTAACCAGGCAAAGAAGATCCCAAAGGGCAAACTGAACAGGACGGCCAGGGAAGAAACTTTCAGGCTGAGAAAGACAGCCTGCCATTCAGGATCGGTCAATATCATTAGTGCGTCGTAAATCCGTAACGTTTAAAGATTTCAGAAGCCTGCGGGCCTTTCAGATAATCATAGAACGCGCTCACCGTTGCGTTTTTATGACCTTCGACGATCGCCAGCGGGTATTCCACCTTTTTATGCGACTCTTCCGGGAAGGTGCCGACCACCTTCACGCCTTTGCTGGCTACCGCGTCGGAACCGTACACGATACCCAGCGGGGCTTCGTTACGCTCGACCAGCGCCAGCGCGCCGCGAACGTCTTCAGCCGGAGCCAGTTTGGGTGACAGCGTATCCCAGGCACCCAGTTTTTGTAACGCTTCTTTGGCATAAATGCCCGCCGGAACGTGTTCCGGATCGCCCACCGCCAGACGACCGTCTTTCAACAGGCTGGTCCAGTTGGTTTTAGCATCGATGGTCACGTTGCTCAGCGCGCTGGCTTTTGGCGCAACGACCACCAGGCTGTTACCGAGCAGCGTTTCACGGCTGGCGGTATCAATGGTTTTCTTCTCGACCGCGTAATCCATCCATTTCTGGTCAGCAGAAATAAACAGATCCGCCGGTGCGCCCGCTTCAATCTGACGCGCCAGGGTGGAAGAAGACGCAAAAGACGAAACCACGTCGACCTTTTTCTCTTTGGTGTACTGCTTGGCAATATCCTGCATCGCGTTGGTCAGCGACGCGGCGGCAAACACCGTGATTTTACTCTCGTCTGCCAGCGCATGACCTGCCAGCGTCAACGATAAGGTTGCTCCTGCTAAAAAACGTAAAGCGTTACGTGCCATGTTGAACTCCTGTGAGTGTCGTTATATATGGCTTAATATAACGATAAGCCCAGGGTTTTCACAGGGTTTATTCGTACCGCTTTAGTGTTAAGACGATGATAACCGTCAAATGAATTATCGGCAGGAGAGCGAAAAACGTGAAGAGCAAAACGCCCGCGAGTGCGGGCGTTTCGGGGGAATTAATGTGACTGTCTGGATTTGTCTTTATGACCGATGCCGGAAAAGAGGTTAAACACCTCGCCAAGGCCGTAGATCAGACCCAGGATAATGGCCATTACCACGGGTACCATGATGACCGCGAATGCCAGACTTTTTAATAATTCAAACATGGTCTACTCCAGAAATAGTGAAGAGGACATTCTAACCGGAATGTTCATAAATACACGCCCCTTTTGTGCGGTGCGCATTGCGTGCCGGGGGAATTCCGTCACAATACGTGTTTTACCGGGACCCCTTTTTATACCAGCAAAGGACAGGTTATGCAGGCCGAAATTCTTCTCACCCTCAAACTTCAGCAGCGACTGTTTGCCGATCCACGACGCATCACCCTGCTTAAACAAATAGAGCAAACCGGCTCCATTAGCCAGGGGGCGAAGAATGCCGGTATCAGCTACAAAAGCGCCTGGGATGCCATCAACGAGATGAATCAGTTGAGCGAGCAAACGCTGGTCGACCGGGCCACCGGCGGCAAGGGCGGCGGCGGTGCGGTGCTCACCCGCTACGGTCAGCGCCTGATCCAACTCTACGACCTGCTGGCGCAGATCCAGCAAAAAGCCTTCGATGTATTAAGCGATGACGACGCGCTGCCCTTGAACAGCCTGCTGGCCGCCATCTCGCGCTTTTCACTGCAAACCAGCGCGCGCAATCAGTGGTTCGGCACGGTGACCGGGCGCGACCACCAGCAGGTACAGCAGCATGTGGACATTCTGCTGGCGGACGGCGAAACCCGACTGAAAGTGGCGATTACCGCACAAAGCGGCGAGCGTCTGGGGCTGGATGAAGGCAAAGAAGTGCTGGTTCTGCTTAAAGCGCCGTGGATAAAAGTGACGCAGGATCCGGCGATTGCGGCACACGCCGATAACCAGTTGACGGCGAAAATCAGCCATATCGAGCGCGGCGAAACCCAGTGCGAAGTGCTGATGACGCTGGCAGACGGGCAAACCCTCTGCGCCACACTACCCGTCAACGACGCAAACGATCTCCGCGAGGGCAGCAACGTCATCGCCTGTTTTGACGCCGACCGACTCATTATTGCCACCTTGTGTTGAGTTCAGCGCGCAAGGCATATTGACAATCGGCCTGCCAGCACGTATCCCTGTCTGTAACTGCTGCAAAAAATGGGATACATCATGTCAGTATTGCATATTTCGCAAGGCACATTTCACCTTAGCGATACACGCACCTTAAAAATTGCCGATTTAACACTCCGTGCAGGCGAAAGCTGGGCTTTTGTTGGCACCAATGGCAGCGGAAAATCCGCGCTGGCCCGCGCGCTGGCCGGGGAGTTAACGCTGGATAAAGGCCAGCGCGAATGCGGTTTTACCCGCGTCACGCGGCTGTCGTTTGAGCAGTTGCAAAAGCTGGTCAGCGACGAATGGCAGCGCAACAACACCGATATGCTCAGCCCGGATGAAGACGACACCGGGCGCACCACCGCTGAAATCATTCAGGATGAGGTGAAAGATCCCGCGCGCTGCGCTGAACTGGCGGCTGAGTTTGGCATCACCGCCCTGCTTTCGCGCCGCTTTAAATACCTCTCCACCGGTGAAACCCGCAAAACGCTGCTGTGCCAGGCGCTGATGTCCGATCCGGAACTGCTGATCCTCGACGAGCCTTTTGACGGCCTGGACGTCGCCTCGCGTGCGCAGCTCGCCGAACGCTTAGCCCGCCTGCAAGCGCAGGGCATCACCCTTGCGCTGGTGCTCAACCGCTTTGATGAGATCCCGGATTTTGTGCAACACGTTGGCGTGCTGGTGGACTGCGTACTGACGGAAACCGGTGAGAAGGCGGCGCTGTTACAGCAGGCGCTTATTGCCCAGCTTGCCCACAGCGAGCGCTTGCAGGGCGTGTCGCTGCCCGAGCCGGACGCGCCATCGGCCCGCCACGCACTGGCCGCTGACGCCCCGCGAATCGTGCTTAACGACGGGGTCGTCTCTTACAACGACCGCCCGATCATTAATCACCTTAGCTGGACGGTAAACCCTGGCGAGCACTGGCAGATCGTCGGCCCGAACGGTGCCGGAAAATCCACGCTGTTAAACCTGATTACCGGCGATCATCCGCAGGGGTACAGCAACGATCTGACGCTGTTTGGCGTGCGGCGCGGCAGTGGGGAAACCATCTGGGATATCAAAAAGCACATCGGCTACGTCAGCAGCAGTTTGCATCTGGATTACCGCGTCAGCACCAACGTGCGCAATGTGATTTTATCCGGTTATTTTGACTCGATTGGCATTTACCAGGCGGTGTCAGACAAACAGCATAAGCTGGCGCAGGCGTGGCTGGATATTTTAGGTTTCGATACCCGCACCGCCGACGCTCCCTTTCACAGCCTCTCCTGGGGCCAGCAGCGGCTGGCGCTGATCGTGCGCGCGCTGGTGAAGCACCCCACTTTGCTGATCCTCGACGAGCCGTTGCAGGGGCTGGATCCGCTCAACCGCCAGCTGGTGCGTCGCTTTGTTGACGTGCTGATTAGCGAAGGGCAAACGCAGTTGCTGTTTGTTTCACACCACCGGGAAGACGCCCCCGCCTGCATCACCCACAGCCTTGAATTTGTGCCGGACGGCGATGGCTACACTTACCGGTTGACGCGCAACGCGTAACCGCTGCGGCGGGTGCACCCGCGCCCGCGCATCCGGCACTTTCAGACAAAGTACAGCATCTGGGGCTATCTTATTGATTTACAATGCCCGTTAAGATCCTGACGCGGCGGAAAAAAATCAGTGTAAACGATTCCACTATTTTCGTTCATGTCACACTTTTGGCAACTCTGGTATGCTATGTTTATTACATAACATACGCTTAATGGAGTGTCATATGCGAGTTCTGGTCACTGGTGGTAGCGGTTACATTGGCAGTCATACCTGTGTGCAACTGCTGCAAAACGGTCACGACGTCATCATTCTCGATAACCTCTGCAACAGCAAACGCAGCGTCCTGCCAGTGATTGAGCGGCTGGCGGGTAAATCCGCCACGTTCATTGAAGGGGATATCCGCAACGAAGCGCTGATGACGGAAATTTTGCACGATCACCGCGTTGACACGGTGATCCACTTTGCCGGTCTGAAAGCCGTGGGCGAATCCGTCGCCAAACCCCTCGAATATTATGACAACAACGTCAACGGCACCCTGCGCCTGATTGCCGCCATGCGCGCGGCAAACGTTAAAAACTTCATCTTCAGCTCGTCGGCGACCGTGTACGGTGACCAGCCCAAAATCCCTTACGCCGAAAGCTTCCCGACCGGCACGCCGCAGAGCCCTTACGGCAAAAGCAAACTGATGGTTGAGCAAATCCTTACCGACCTGCAAAAAGCGCAGCCGGAGTGGAGCATTGCGCTGCTGCGCTATTTCAACCCGGTCGGCGCACATCCGTCGGGGGACATGGGCGAAGATCCGCAGGGCATACCGAATAACCTGATGCCGTACATCGCGCAGGTGGCGGTTGGCCGTCGCGAGTCGCTGGCGATTTTTGGTAACGATTACCCCACCGAAGACGGCACCGGCGTGCGCGATTATATTCACGTCATGGACCTGGCGGACGGTCACGTCGCCGCCATGCAGCAGCTGGCCGGGAAAGCGGGCGTGCACATTTACAACCTCGGTGCGGGCGTCGGTCATAGCGTGCTCGACGTGGTCAACGCCTTCAGTAAAGCCTGCGGTAAACCGGTTAACTACCACTTCGCACCGCGTCGCGAGGGCGATCTTCCGGCCTACTGGGCTGACGCCAGCCGCGCCGATAATGACCTGAACTGGCGCGTCACCCGCACGCTGGAAGAGATGGCAGAAGATACCTGGCGCTGGCAGTCCCGCCACCCGCAGGGTTATGCAGATTAAGGATTTGTGATGACGCAATTTAACCCGGTCGATCACCCGCATCGCCGTTATAACCCGCTGACCGGACAGTGGATCCTCGTATCGCCCCACCGGGCTAAACGCCCGTGGCAGGGCGCACAGGAGACGCCGTCTCAAGAAAGGCTGCCCGCGCACGATCCGGACTGCTTCCTGTGTCCGGGCAATACCCGCGTGACGGGCGATAAGAACCCGCAGTACACCGGCACCTTTGTGTTTACCAATGATTTTGCCGCGCTGATGAGCGATACCCCTGACGCGCCGGAAAGCGACGATCCGCTGATGCGCACCCAGGGCGCGCGCGGTGAAAGCCGGGTGATCTGCTTCTCGCCGGATCACAGCAAAACGCTGCCGGAGCTGAGCGTTGATGCGCTCGAAGAAGTTGTGAAAACCTGGCAGGCGCAGACCGCCGAACTGGGCGAAACCTATCCGTGGGTACAGGTTTTTGAAAACAAAGGCGCGGCCATGGGCTGCTCCAACCCGCATCCGCACGGGCAGGTGTGGGCCAACAGCTTCCTGCCTAATGAAGTGGAGCGTGAAGATCGGCTGCAAAAAGCTTACTTCACCGAACAGCGCTCACCGATGCTGGTGGATTATGTGCAGCGCGAGTGCGCCGACGGTAGCCGCACGGTAGTGGAAACCGAGCACTGGCTGGCGGTGGTGCCCTACTGGGCGGCGTGGCCGTTCGAAACCCTGCTGCTGCCAAAAACCCATGTGCTGCGCATCACCGATTTGACCGAGGCGCAGCGCAGCGATTTAGCCCTGTGTCTGAAAAAATTAACCAGCCGTTACGACAACCTGTTCCAGTGCTCGTTCCCCTACTCCATGGGCTGGCACGGCGCACCCTTTAACGGCGAAGAGAATTCACACTGGCAGCTGCATGCCCATTTCTATCCGCCGCTTCTGCGCTCCGCCACGGTGCGCAAATTCATGGTCGGCTATGAAATGCTGGCAGAAACGCAGCGCGATTTGACCGCCGAGCAAGCCGCAGAACGTCTGCGCGCGGTCAGTGATATCCATTTTCGCGAATCCGGAGTCTAATAATGAGTCTGAAAGAGAACACCCAAACCCTGTTTGCTGAAAAATTCGGCTACCCCGCGACCCACACCATTCAGGCACCGGGCCGCGTGAACCTGATTGGTGAACATACAGATTATAACGACGGCTTTGTGCTGCCCTGCGCTATTGATTACCAGACGGTGATCGCCTGCGCGCCGCGCCCTGACCGTACCGTGCGCGTTATTGCCGCCGATTATGACAATCAAATCGACGAGTTTTCCCTTGATGCGCCCATCGTCTCCCACGACACCCAGCAGTGGTCTAACTATGTGCGCGGCGTGGTAAAACACCTGCAACAGCGCGACAACAGCTTCGGCGGTGCCGATCTGGTGATCAGCGGTAACGTGCCGCAGGGCGCGGGGCTTAGCTCATCCGCCTCGCTCGAAGTGGCCGTGGGTACCGTGTTCCAACAGCTTTATCATCTGCCGCTGGACGGCGCACAAATCGCCGTTAACGGCCAGGAAGCGGAAAACCAGTTCGTCGGCTGCAACTGCGGCATTATGGACCAGCTGATCTCCGCGCTGGGTAAAGAAGGCCATGCCCTGCTGCTGGACTGCCGCACGCTCGGCACCAAAGCCGTATCCATGCCGGAGGGCGTGGCGGTGATCATCATCAACAGTAACTTCAAACGCACGCTGGTCGGCAGCGAATACAACACCCGCCGCGAGCAGTGCGAAACCGGGGCGCGTTTCTTCCAGCAGCCTGCGCTGCGCGATGTCTCTCTGGACCAGTTTAACGCCGTGGCCCACGAACTGGATCCGGTGGTGGTGAAACGCGTGCGTCATGTGCTGACCGAAAATGCCCGTACCGTGGAAGCCGCCAGCGCGCTGGAAAAAGGCGACCTGAAACGCATGGGCGAACTGATGGCGGAGTCGCATGCGTCAATGCGCGACGACTTTGAAATCACCGTCCCGCAGATCGACACGCTGGTAGAGATTGTGAAAGCGACCATTGGCGATAAAGGCGGTGTGCGCATGACCGGCGGTGGCTTTGGCGGCTGCATCGTGGCGCTGGTGCCAGAATCACTGGTGCCAGAGGTCCAGCAGGCGGTTGAAGCGCAGTATGAAGCGAAGACCGGCATCAAAGAAACCTTCTACGTTTGTAAAGCATCACAGGGGGCCGGACAGTGCTAAACGAAACCCCTGCGCTGGCCCCGGACGGGCTGGCTTATCGTCTGATTACCCTGCGCAACGGCGCGGGAATGGTAGTGACGCTGATGGACTGGGGCGCAACGCTGCTCTCTGCGCGCGTGCCGCTGCCCGATGGCAGCGTCCGTGAAACCCTGCTCGGGTGCAGAACGCCGCAGACCTACCCGCAGCAAAATGCTTATCTTGGCGCGTCCATTGGCCGCTACGCCAACCGCATTCGCCAGAGCCGCTTTACCCTCGACGGTCAGACGTATTCGCTGCTGCCGAGCCAGGGCGAAAACCAGCTTCACGGCGGGCCGGAAGGTTTTGATAAACGTCGCTGGCGCATTGCGCGTCAAAACGACAGCGAAGTGCTGTTTAATCTCGATTCGCCGGATGGCGATCAGGGCTTTCCGGGTAACGTCAGCGCCAGCGCCCTTTTCCGCCTGACGGACGATAACCGTATCAGCATTGAATATCGCGCCACCACCGACAAACCCTGTCCGGTGAACCTGACCAACCACGCCTATTTTAATCTCGATGGCGCGCAGTCAGACGTGCGCCAGCATACGCTGCAACTGTTTGCCGATGCGTATCTGCCCGTAGACGAGGCGGGTACTCCACTGGCAGGGTTAAAAGAGGTCAGTCAGACCAGCTTTGATTTCCGCACGGCAAAAACGCTGGCGCAGGATTTCTTAAGCGATGACGATCAGAAGAAAGTGAATGGCTACGATCACGCGTTCCTGCTCCAGACGCAGGGCGATTTAAGCCAACCCGCCGCACACCTGTGGGCCAGCGACAAAAAGCTGAAAATGACGGTTTACACGACCGCCCCGGCGCTCCAGTTTTACTCGGGTAATTTCCTCGAAGGCACGCCCTCACGCGAGTTACAGCCCTACGCCGCCTGGCAGGGTCTGGCGCTGGAAAGCGAGTTTTTACCCGACAGCCCGAACCACCCGGAGTGGCCGCAGCCGGACGCTATTCTTCGCCCCGGCGACGAGTACGTTAGCGTGACCGAGTATCAGTTTATTCCCGAATAATCATCAGCCCTCTCAACAGAGGGCTTTTTTTTGCGCATCCTGCTGAAATAAGCGCCGATTGCCGACAAAATCATAACCTCAGATTCACAAGCACCTTACACTGGGCGACTATTTTCGCTATGGTTAAGGTTAAGCGTTGCCGCTGGCCTCGTCACGGCAATATAATGAGAATTGTTATCATTCAATCAGTTTTTTGGAGGAGTAAGAGTATGGCTGTTACTAAGCTGGTGCTGGTTCGTCATGGCGAAAGCCAGTGGAACAATGAAAACCGCTTTACCGGTTGGTACGATGTTGACCTGTCCGAAAAAGGCGTTAGCGAAGCAAAAGCGGCGGGTAAACTGCTGAAAGCGGAAGGCTTCAGCTTTGACTTTGCTTACACTTCCGTGCTGAAACGCGCCATTCACACCCTGTGGAACGTGCTTGACGAACTCGACCAGGCCTGGCTGCCGGTGGAGAAATCCTGGAAACTGAACGAACGCCACTACGGTGCGTTGCAGGGCCTGAACAAAGCCGAAACCGCTGAAAAATACGGTGACGAGCAGGTTAAACAGTGGCGTCGTGGTTTCGCGGTAACCCCGCCGGAGCTGACGAAAGATGACGAGCGTTTCCCGGGCCACGATCCGCGCTACGCAAAACTGACCGACAAAGAACTGCCGACCACGGAAAGCCTGGCGCTGACTATCGATCGCGTGATCCCGTTCTGGAACGAATCCATTCTGCCACGCATGAAGTCCGGCGAGCGTGTCATCGTTGCTGCGCACGGTAACTCCCTGCGCGCGCTGGTGAAATTCCTCGACAACCTGAGCGAAGACGAAATTCTCGAACTGAACATTCCGACCGGCGTACCGCTGGTGTATGAGTTCGACGAGAACTTCAAACCGCTGAAACGCTACTACCTGGGTAACGCTGACGAAATCGCTGCAAAAGCGGCTGCCGTCGCCAACCAGGGTAAAGCCAAGTAATAACAAAGCCCGGCGCACTCATCGTGCTTACCGGGCTTTTGAAATGACGGAAAAGCCGGGCATCGCTGTCCGGTTTTTTTTATCAGGCGCGACGCGCTTTCACCGCCGCCGCTAACTGGCGCAGCAGCGTATCGGTGTCGTCCCAGCCGATGCAGGCATCGGTCACGCTTTTGCCGTAGACCAGCGGTTCGCCACTCTCAAGACTCTGATTGCCTTCCACCAGGTGACTCTCAATCATCACACCGATAATCGCCTTTTCACCGCCCGCCACCTGCTGACACACATCCGCACCCACTTCCATCTGCTTTTTAAACTGCTTGCTGGAGTTGGCGTGGCTGAAGTCGATCATCACCTGCGGAGGAAGACCGGCTTTTTCCAGACTCTGCTTCACTTGTGCGACGTGTTGCGCACTGTAGTTTGGCTCTTTGCCGCCGCGCAGAATGATATGGCAGTCGCCGTTTCCGCTGGTATTCACAATGGCGGAGTGGCCCCATTTGGTCACCGACAGGAAGCAGTGCGGTGCGCCTGCGGCATTGATAGCGTCAATGGCCACTTTCATGGTGCCATCGGTCCCGTTTTTGAACCCAACCGGGCACGAGAGGCCAGACGCCAGTTCGCGGTGCACCTGCGATTCCGTCGTGCGTGCGCCAATCGCGCCCCAGCTCATTAGATCCGCCAGATATTGCGGGGTGATCATATCAAGGAATTCACCCGCAGCCGGGAGGCCAGTGTCGTTAATGTCCAGCAGCAGCTTGCGTGCAATACGCAGACCGTCGTTGATCTGGAAGCTGTTATCCATGTGCGGATCGTTAATCAACCCTTTCCAGCCCACGGTAGTACGCGGTTTTTCAAAATAGACGCGCATCACCACTTCCAGCTCGCCCTTCAGCTCATCACGCAGCGTCAGCAAACGTGCGGCATACTCCTTCGCAGCCTGCGGATCGTGAATAGAGCATGGGCCAATCACCACCAACAGGCGATCGTCATTGCCGTTCAGGATCGCGTGGATCGCTTTACGGGCATGGGAGACGGTGTTCGCCGCGGTTTCGGTGGACGGGAATTTTTCAAGGAGCGCAACAGGGGGTAATAACTCGTTGATTTCTTTAATGCGTAAATCGTCGTTCTGATAATTCATGAGTGTTCCAGCGTAGCCATACTGATATAAGTGATTGCAATACCTCCAATCTAACTTGTCACTTGAGAAGTGTAAACGCACTTTTACACTTGATACGGATAATTCCTGAAAAGCCACTAAAAAACCTCAGAAAGTAGCGAACAGCGAGTTACTGGCTAAACTTTTTAATGGTAAACACCTTGTTTTTACTTATTTACCAGATTCTATTCTGCCTTAAGAATAGCATCCGGCATATTTATCCACTGAGCGAAGATTCCGTTTCGCATCTGCACGGTTGGACGTGTTCGTCCAATGTAACGACGAGAACAGGAGCACGACGATGAAAATGAATAAATTAGCGACGCTTTTACTGACGACGACACTGACGCTGGCAAGCGGCGCCGCAATGGCCGCAGACGCCTCCTCTTCCGGTAGTAGCAACGGTTCAGCCAATGCCGCAGCTGATGCAGGCCAGGTCGCGCCTGACGCCAAAGAGAACGTGCTGCCAAATGACGTCAACAATAACAACATAAACACCGGTAACCACAATGCTGCCAGCGGCACGATGCTGCACCCGAGCGGGACCGCGACCGGGTCAAATACCAGCGCCAGCGGCGAGCATATGAGCAAAGATGACATTCATAAAAACTCCCAGTGTAAAGAAGGGAAATGCCCGGACATGAACGAGAAAGTCCAGACGGGCAGCGGCTCAAGCGTTGATACCAAAACCGACGGGACTTCACAGTAATCTGTGCAGGTCGCCTAACAAGGAGAGCTTCGGCTCTCCTTATTTTTTTCAGCCGAACCGCTTAAAATCTGCAATGATGTAAGACGCTGATAACGAAAAAAAACGGGACGCTCGTCATGGCGCATTCGCACTCGCATTCTCACTCCTCCTCCCCTTTACCCGGCGACGACAATGCCCGCCGTTTACTGCTGGCCTTTGGCGTCACCGCGCTGTTTATGGTTATCGAAGTGGTGGGCGGCCTGGTTTCAGGTTCACTGGCGCTGCTGGCGGATGCCGG
Source organism: uncultured Enterobacter sp. (assembly GCA_963521185.1). Lineage (GTDB taxonomy): Bacteria > Pseudomonadota > Gammaproteobacteria > Enterobacterales > Enterobacteriaceae > Enterobacter_D. The sequence goes on from CAUQTV010000002.1 coordinate 638,911, forward strand.
TCATATGCTGACCGACGCGGCCGCCCTGCTCTTCGCGCTGCTCGCGGTCCAGTTTGCCCGTAAGCCGCCCAGCGGAAGACACACCTTCGGCTGGCTAAGGTTGACGACGCTGGCGGCCTTTGTGAACGCCATTGCCCTCGTCGTTATCACGATGTTGATTGTCTGGGAAGCCGTTCAACGCTTTCGCCATCCGCAGCCCGTCGCCGGGTTGACCATGATGGCCATCGCCTTTGCCGGGCTGCTGGCGAATATTCTGGCTTTCTGGATTTTGCATCGCGGCAGCGAAGAGAAAAACCTCAACGTGCGCGCCGCAGCGCTGCATGTGCTCGGGGATCTGCTGGGTTCGGTAGGCGCTATCGTGGCGGCACTGGTGATCCTGCTGACGGGCTGGACGCCTGTCGATCCCATTTTGTCGGTGCTGGTGTCGTGCCTGGTGCTGCGTAGCGCATGGCAGCTGCTGCGTGAGAGCATGAACGAGTTACTGGAAGGTGCGCCGGTCTCGCTGGACATTGCGGCAATGACGCGGCACCTGCGGCGTGAAATCCCGGAAGTGCGTAATGCGCATCACATTCACGTCTGGCTGGTGGGTGAGAAAACGGTGATGACCTTGCATGTGCAGGTAGTGCCGCCACACGATCATGACGCACTGCTGGGCCGCATTTCACACTTTCTCGTGCATCATTATGCGATTGAACATGCGACGATACAGATGGAGTACCAGCCGTGCAGTGGTCCGAACTGTGCGTTGAACACCCCACAGTCCGGACATTTACATCACCACCATTAATGGAATGATGAAGAATTAGACAGCGCGCGCGAGCCACGTTCCCGCGCGCTTTTGATCCACATCCGGCTGCCGTTAAGGGCAATAACGGTGAGCAGCATATACTCCAGCGACATCGCGTAGACGCCCTGCAAGGCGAAAATCACCACGCTTATCACGTTAATGACCACCCACAACAGCCAGTTCTCTACGTATTTTCGCGTCATCAGGATCATCGCCACCACGGACAGCACCATCATGCAGGAGTCCCAGAACGGGAACGCGTCCGGCTGGAGCGCTGGCATGGCGACGTTAAGGCCCAGCGCCTGCATGACCGCCACCGCAGTGCGGGTGAGAAACGCAAACACCGGATTGATCCACACCGTCATCAAACCGATGGCGACCACGCAAATAACCAGCCAGGTGATGGCTTTCGGTAGCGGCAGCCAGCGTATTTGCAGCACCGCTTCGTTATGCGACGTCTGGCGTGACCAGGCATACCAGCCGTAAATATTGGCGGCGAAGAAAAACAGCTGCAACAGCAGGCTGGCGTAGAGCTGAATTTGGAAAAAGATGATCGCAAAGAGCGTCACGTTGAGTAATCCGAACGCGTAGTTGCTGATTTTTTCCAGGCTGGCGAGCCAGATGCAAAGTAAACCCGCAACGGTCCCGACGGCCTCAATCCATGATAAATCGTAGCCACCTGCCCCAATTGGGATATGAACCAATATGTTCTGTGTGCTAAAAAAATCCATCATTTCCCCAAATGTTTGTTTCTGTTCGTTAACGTTGCTGAGAGTGAAGTGTAGCCGCAAAATCCAGCATGCGGTTTAAAGGCCGTAGCGCGCCCTCTCGCAGCGTGGCGTCGACATGAATTTCATGGGCCGGCCCACCGCTCTCCAGGGCCTCAGCGATGGCCTGAAGGCCATTCATCGCCATCCACGGGCAATGCGCACAGCTACGACAGGTTGCGCCCTCGCCAGCCGTTGGGGCTTCAAACAGCTCTTTTTCCGGTACCGCCTGCTGCATCTTGTAAAAGATCCCACGATCGGTCGCCACAATAAGCTGCTTATGCGGCAGAGTCCTGGCCGCGCTGATCAACTGGCTGGTGGATCCCACGGCATCGGCCATATCGACCACCGCCTGGGGCGATTCCGGGTGCACCAGAATGGCGGCGTTCGGGTAGAGTCCTTTCATGCGGCCCAGCGCCTGTGTTTTGAACTCATCATGAACGATACAGGCACCCTGCCAGCACAGCACATCGGCACCGGTCTGCTTTTGAACATAGTGGCCCAGATGGCGATCCGGTGCCCAGATTATTTTTTCACCTAAACTATCCAGATGCTCAATGAGTTCTACCGCGATGCTGGAGGTGACGACCCAGTCAGCGCGCGCTTTTACTGCCGCTGAGGTATTGGCGTAGACCACCACGGTTCTGTCGGGATGGGCGTCGCAAAAGGCGCTGAACGCGTCGATGGGGCAACCGAGATCGAGCGAACATTCCGCGTGGAGCGTCGGCATCAGAATGGTTTTTTCCGGGCTGAGGATCTTTGCGGTCTCACCCATGAACCGCACACCGGCCACCAGAAGCGTTGACGCTGAGTGCCGTGCACCAAAGCGCGCCATCTCCAGCGAGTCCGAAATGCAGCCGCCGGTCTCTTCTGCCAGCTGTTGGATGTCGGGATCGGTATAGTAGTGGGCCACCATGACCGCATCGCGCGCTTTTAGCAGGCGTTTGATTTTCTCGCGCCAGGCCTGTTTTTCATCCGGGTGTAGCGGTACCGGCTTCGGCGGGAAGGGATAAATGGCAGCTTCGGGATCAAACATTACGCTCATCTTGCTTTCTCGTTTTTCTAACTTAACGAAATAACCGATTAACGCGGATTAATTGCCACAATCGGTCGTATTTGTTTTGTATGCTAAACAAGATAATGGATCGTGCGGGAAATGTCACAATAATTACAGTTGGACGGGTGCAACGCCGGATGGCGGCGTGAACGCCTTATCCGGCCTACAAATGCTGAAAACGAAAAAAGCGCCAAAAGGCGCTTTTTTCAAAATTTGGTGGGTCGTGCAGGATTCGAACCTGCGACCAATTGATTAAAAGTCAACTGCT
>CAUQTV010000003.1:0-543863 GCA_963521185.1 uncultured Enterobacter sp.
GCCGGTGTTGCTGGCGGCTGAGTAGTCGCCGGTGTTGCTGGCGGCTGAGCGGTAGCCGGTGTTGCTGGCGGCTGACTGGTAGCCGGTGTTGCTGGCGGCTGACTGGTAGCCGGTGTTGCTGGCGGCTGAGTAGTCGCCGATCATGATCTGCTGCTCAATTGTCTTATCAATCTTACTCCATACCCACTCAATGCCGCGCTGAATAAACTGAGGAAGAGTTAACTCTGCTTTTATGGTAATGCTGGCGCTGGCAATTTTCGTGTCACCACCCTCTTCTCGGCTAGTAGTACCGAAAGAGACTGTTTCAGCAAATCGGCTATCGGCTGGTGAATAGTATCCAAATACATCAAATGGACATTCACAGGCGTGGAATCCAGAACCACAAGCCTCAACTTTACCTTCGTGGTGGAAGGTCTCGCCGATGGCAAACTGGTAATCTCGGCACTGCAACTCTTTGTTAAAACCTTTGTACGTAATAGTGTTCTGAGTCATGTGATTTCCTTCGAGCGTTAACTTGCTGCACATAGTGGAAGGCGGTGGATAGCCGCCCTGATAACGGAGCACCCTCGTGAAGATGCTTTGGTATCAGCAATAAAAAACCCGCCGGAGCGGGTCAGATGTCAGTAAGTTGGTAATCGCAAATCATTTCGCAACAGCTTTTGTCTTCTTCGTTTCGAGGTCGAAGATCCGTTTGCTGCGTCTCTTGCTTTATCTCTCCCCAACAGACTTGAGAAACTTCATCAGGCCAGCCATCACCAGCATCACCACGGTAGTAGTCGATTGCTTCGTTGGCCGCCGCTTTCGCTTCGTCTGCCGTTTTATACGTTTCAAAGCCGTTATCTGGGTCGAACATGAAAAATTTGTAGATACCCATCGCCTTACCCTCTCTCGTTACCCGCTGATGCGGGAGAAATGCTTTGGTGCTGGCTCCCCACAATGAAGCAGGGAAGGCCGTCGTCGCCTTGGTGAGCCATTACCTCACCAACTAGCTGATAACCGTCTGCCAGCCCAAAGCACTCACCAAAAACCCCGACATCGCCGGGGTTTCCGAAAGCATTTGTGGTACCGATTATTTGTGAGCGTTGTGGCTTTGCCGTCGCATAGAAGCTCCTTTGTTGCGTGGGTTGATGAATCGAAATGATTTGGTGGTGAAGGCCGGACGTTACCCCGGCGATGTGTTAAGGGTCGGACGAAACCGAACTCCCTGGGCCACCTGCCTACCCAATCGTGAAATACGATGCGCTCACGTAGACGCTGTGCGTGTCACCGATTTCCCACGCCGCTTCACCCCAAAACATTCCACTGTGTGCCCCGGCATAATCCGGGGCTGATTGTTGGTTTTCAGTCGTCACTGTTACCTGTTACATAACTCCTCCGATACGGTGCGCCGCGTCGAAAAGGGTGGCAGCGGCTAGCCATTTGCATGTTTTGCCCAATCGGGCGTGAAAGACTCTTTGATTCAGCCCAGCCCACTCAGCTTCGAATGGACTGGAATAAATCTGTTTGCGCTTCGCACCTCTCATCCCGCCAGTGTTGCCCGTTCCCACGCCTTTATCGCTCTCGCGAGGGGGTAGCCTTCTCACCGACCGGATCGCCGCCGGTGATACGCCGCATTTTGTGCGTTGGGGTCTAAACAGGATTACTTAGTGCTGTTCCGACTTTGCATGTTGTTAAAAAGCAGGCGACTTGCTGTCCGCCGCTGGCTAACTTCGCTCAGCTGTCGATGTCGTTTCGATGAATTGATAATAGCGATGAGTATTGTTTATAGCAATACGTATTGATATTAAATAATAGCGAAAGGTATTAATGCATTGATAGCTAAAGGAATTTAATTTGATATTTTTTCGAATGATTGGGGTGCGGGTCGCTTTTTAACTGCGGAGGGCATTGCTGTGGTGAGAGTCTTGGCAGTGGGCAATAAAAAACCCAGCGCTATGGCTGGGTTGTTCATGACAGGGAGGGTTACCTGGTAACCATCACTGTATTATTTTGGCCTGCTTTTACTGATGCTGCAGACATCAGCGCGCCGCCTTCAGTCACCAGTCCGTACGTGGATGGGCGCATCCAGGTAACGGTGGTCTGAACGTAATATTCGCCAGGGGCAATGTTATCGAACTCAAACTTACCCTGGGCATCAGCAATAGTGACTTTCTCATACTTTGCAGCGCGCATATCTTCTTTGTCGCAACGGGTGAGCCCCATGCATGTAGCGAACTGGAAGTCGGTATAAGAGGTTTTTGGCATCAGGGTAACCTGACTACCGGCTGCTACTTTAACGTCTCCGCCCATTGTTTTTAGGAAGGCCTGTCCAGTCAGCTTTTCTGATCCTTCAAGTTTCACTTTGTCATACTCGGCCTGAGGGAACGCTGGGAGGTTAACTGGTTTAGGTATGGACATACATCCAGATAGAAGTGCAGCTGCTGTTGCTGCAATAAAGTACTTTTTCATGATAATCCTTGCTGTGAAAAGCCGTGAGGCTAAATATTAACCGTGTTTTCTGTATGTCTGAGGCATGCTGCCAATCACTTTGCCGAATACGAGGATTCTGTTCATCTCTTCTTTTTCGATCGGCTCCCAGGGGCGATAGGTCTGGTTGTCGGATATTACCAGCAACTTGTCTTTCATCTTCTGCAGGCGTTTGACATGGGATGTTTCGTCATAGATAAAAGCGTATATGCCATCACCGTCGAATTGCTGAACGCTGATATCCACAAACAGTAAGTCTCCTGGCTCAATGGTCCCGGCCATGCTGTCGCCGCGAACATTTATGATTCTTATCTGCTCAGCCTTCCTGCCATTAAACATACGGCGAGCTTCTTCGACTGAATATTCCACGGATCTAAGCACCTCTACAAACTCGCTGTTGATGGCTCCAGGCCCAGCGCTTACGTAGAAGTCTAGCGCCTCAATACGAAAGGTGTCAGTAGGGGCCAGATCTGTTTTTGGCTGCGAAATTGCGGGCATTTGACCATCGACACGCATTGGGCCAACTCCGGTTGAAAGCCACTCAGTGCGAACGCCAAGTGCATTTGCGATCTCAACGATTTTAGTTGAACCCCGGGCATTGCCACTGGTCAGCCTCCAGATAGTGGGCTGAGCAACGCCAGATGCCTTAGCCAAAGCACCCTGAGACATGCCAGATAGTTCCATTGCCTGATTCAGGCGTTCTGCAAGAGTTTCTTTTTTCATAAGTTTAAATTTATACGCTTGCGTATTGATGGTCAAAACACGTTTAGCTATTGCCTAAATCAATACGCATTGCTATTATCAATTCACACCAATACTCATAGGAATTGGAGCATGACGAACAAAACCATCCAGCGCGCCATTGATATCGCTGGTAGCCAGAAGAAATTAGCCGACCTCTGCGGTGTTGCGCAGCCGACGGTATGGCGCTGGTTGCACGGTGGCGGCATTGATGCCCGCTACGTAATGAAGATTGTTAGTGCAACCAACGGCAAGCTCAAACCAGCAGATATTCGCCCAGATCTCGCCCAGCTGCTTGGGGCGAATAATACAGCCGCCTGACCGGCGGCCCCACCCACGAAAGGGAAAGCAATGCATTCACTTGCGTACCAACAAAATACCAAATTATCGGTGACGCCGATGATTTACCAGAATCGCCGGGAAGCTGATTCCACGGCCTTAAACATCGATGGGATCCGCGCAGCTGTTCGCGCCTGGGCAGCTGATTGCCGCAGCCGTGAATTTGTCGCAGCGCTGATTGTGGAGGAGTGGCGCGCTACCGGCGGCACCGGGCTTGATATCCCGACTGACTCGCACCGCCAGATGCAGAAGGTGTTTCGCTGGATTGATGGCGATACCGAATACGCCGCCAACAACATTCGCCAAATAGCGCCAGCAATCATGGCCGTTTTGCCGCTGGAGTACCGCAACCGCCTGGCCCCGCAGAACGACACGATGTCGCTGATCGCTACTGCGATGAAAGAGTGTGCCGAAGCTAAACAGGCTGTCCTGCTGGACGCTCCTGAGCATCAGAAGCTGAAAGAGGTAAGCGAGGGTATAGCTTCGCTGTTCCGCCTCATGCCGGAGCAGGTAGGCCCTCTGATGACGATGGTGACGTCGATGCTGGGGGTTATGTGAGAGGCACCAGAAAAGAAAAAGCCCTTGAAGCGGTCACTTCAAAGGCCTTCCAAACACTGTGTTACGCCAAGTAACGGGAGTAAGTATGTCAAACACCGCAGAAATTCTCAACTTTCCCGCTGTAGTTTCGGGAATACAGGAGCAACGCGTGGCCGATACAGACGATGGGTACACCCGTCTGGCAAACGAGTTGTATGAGGAGCTTATCGGCGCGAACCTGACCAAAAATCAGGCCAAGGTAGCTCATGCTGTTTGCCGCAAAACCTATGGGTTCAACAAGAAGATGGACCGCATAGCAGACTCACAACTTTCTGAGCTGACCAGACTACCTCGCCAGAAGGTTAACACTGCCAAAAACGAACTCATTGCGATGAATGTTTTAGTGTCCGACGGCATGCTGATCGGGCCTAACAAAAACCTGAGTGAGTGGGTAATTCCGGGCACTAAGCCTGCGCCAAAATGTCACCATAGTAGTGACTGTCACCATAATAGTGACAGTGTCCCTACGGTGGTGACAAAAAGTGTCACCAAAACAGTGACAACCCTGTCACCAAAATGGGGACACACAAAAGACACTATTACAAAAGACAATAAAGACAATATTAATAAACCCCCTAAATCCCCCAAATCGACTTCGTTCGATCCGGCTGGTGTTGAGCTTCCTGAATGGCTGTCAGTTTCAGTCTGGAAGTCATGGGTGGATTATCGCCGTGACCTGAAGAAACCGATCAAGTCTCAGCAAACTGTTACCCAGGCAATTAACCTGCTGGAGCGTTGCAAGTGCAGCGGTTACCAGCCTGAAGAAATCATCAACCAGAGCATCGCGAATGGCTGGCAGGGATTGTTTGAGCCGAAGGGCGCCAAGCAAACTGCACGAGTCCAGCATCGTGTAGCTGAGAACTTTGCTGGCAAGGACTATGGCCAGACAGAAATTCCAGCCTGGGCGAGGGACTGATCATGACGCTGGATGAAAAAATCAATCAACTTGAAAAGCGCATTGCCGAGCTGAGCCAGCCGCCTGTTCAGCTTGAAGATATCGAGCTTTCCATCAGCACCGAGAGCTGCGAGAAGCATGGCCCGTTTGAGTGCAGAACCAGGCATTTCCTGAACTCAGTCGTAAAGATTCCACCGCGTCCAAGTTGCTGCCCTGAATGCCTGAAGGAGGAACTAATCCGCCTGCAGGAAGAAAGAATTAGCATCAACGAAGCTGCTCGCAAAAGAAACATCGAGCGCCTACTGGATGGCCTGAGCATCCCGGCCCGTTTCGAATCCTGCTCACTGGATAACTACGAGCCGGTGAATGACGATGCGAAGCGCGCGCTGAAAGTCTGTCAGGCATACGCCAGCCGCTGGCCTGAGCGTTTGCAGAAGGGTGGCGGCCTGGTGATGTGCGGCAAGCCTGGAACCGGCAAGAACCACCTCGCATTGGCTATCGCCCGGCATGCAATCACCGAGCATCAAAGCTCAGCTGTGTTCACCACCGCGCTGAAAATTGCCAGGGAGTACAAGTCAACCTGGTCGAAGGGGTCAAGCCGTACTGAAGACGAAGTGATCCGTTACTTCACGAAGCCCGACCTGCTGATTATCGACGAGGTCGGCGTGCAGTTCGGAAGCGACGCCGAGAAGTTGATCATGTTCGAAATCATCAACACCCGTTATGAGCGGATGAAGCCAACCATCCTGATCAGCAACCAGACCCGGGAAGAACTGGCTGCATTCATCAGCGAACGCGTTCTTGATCGCATGAGCGATGGAGGCGGGTGCACTCTGTCATTCACGTGGGATTCTTACCGTTCTAAGGGGGCAGCATGATGGACAGCTTAAAGCAACGCATCGTTGATTACGTGGCCGCTAACCAGCCTGTTAAGCGCGCTGACCTCATCGTGGTGATTGGCATCAGTGGTAAGGGACTGGACCGTGAAATCGCTGCACTGCGTGGCATGGGTATGATTTTCAGCATGGCTGGCTTCGGCTACTTCACCAGTGAAGCTGACTACCAGGAATGGCGAAAAGGTGCTGGTGCTCTCCACCTGAAGAACCGGGCGTTGAATGGCGCACTCAGCAGTGCAGCAGCACGAAGAGTGAGCGATGAGAGTTATCAGGCGCGGATCGTGTCCGTGCTGAGTGATGGCAGCAAACTGGGAGCAACTCAAATTGCTGAGGCCATGGGTGCCAGTTACCGGAGCATCTCCAGCGTTATTTCGGTGATGGTCAACTCCGGTGAGCTGAAGTTTGAAGGCCAGAAAGGCCACCGCGTTTATTCGCTGGCGCAGACAAAAAAGAAAGCAGGCCGCCGTGCTGAGTCGGTGAACGTGATCTGCCAGGAGTGCCGCAACAGCGCGGCGATGAGAAGGGTATTGATGGTTTGGGGGAGGGTAGGGGTATGAAACTGAAAATGCACACGCCGGACGGATCGGTGATTGTCGAAAGTAACCTGGTAACGCAGTTCTACCCTGATTTCGAAAGCGGCGGCGAGCTGACCACCATCGAAACGGTATGGGCCACAGGAGAAACTTTCTCGGTGAAAGTAAAGCACTCGTTTATGCAGGTGACTTGCGCACTGGCAACAGCCTGGAGCGTTGACGAAAAGAAAGCAGAAGGAGCCGCCCAATGAGCAACATCGACAAACAGGCGCTGCGTGAAGCGGCGGAGACCGCAACTCCAGGCGAATGGTGTAGTGATGACCACCATGGCGTAATTGCTGATGCCGGTCTGAACGCCAATTACTACATAGCATCATGTTCAGGACCAGATAATCGAGCCAATAAGCGCTTCATCGCCGCAGCTAACCCCGCCACCGTGCTGGCGCTGCTGGATGACCTGGAAGCCGCAGAGCAAACATCCGCAGCTCGACTTGAAGCCATAGATCGCACCCACAAGATGTTTCAGCGGGAAAGGGATCGGGCTGAGGCCGCAGAGAAGCGGATCTCTGGTCTGGAGTGTAGCGAGACGCATCTAATCGATGAACGTGATAACGCTGAAACAGCTTTGAACGATGCATATAAAGCTGCTATGGGGCAAGCACCAGAATGGAGTAACTGGTTTGGCTTTGCTGACGCGATAGATGAAATTGAGTTGGCGTGCGGGCTTTGGCGCAACCAGACAGATGACGTTATTCAATTTCGCGCGCGCATCGCTGAACTGGAACATGAGCATTGCGGCACATCCTTAATGGCGCGAGAGGTAGAGCATGTCGCGACAACTGACAAACTCATGGCGCGAATTGCAGAACTGGATTTGCAATTGTCCCGCTACTCAATGTCGGCAGGTGAAGCCGATCAACGTAAATGTGAATCACAAATAGTGCGTGAGGCGTTGGGTTTCGAAAAGAATGGTGACAACGTAGCGCCTATAGATTTACGTAAACGTATAGCCGAACTGGAGTCGCGGACGCTCACCGTTAAGTTGCCCCGAAGTTTCAACAGAGAAATATTCGGTAATGGCATGTATGAAGTGCCAAACGGGAATTGGATGCACCGGAAGGACGTAACAGAAACTCTGGAGTCTTCCTGCGCCGACGCTGGCATCAGCCTGAAGATTGAGGGGGAGTGAGTATGAAAATGGGCGAACACATGGAGCCGGTTATCGAGCTTCTCGAAGATCTGAATGGAAACAATACCGACGCAAAGCTAAAACTTCTTGCCCTGGTAATTTCCGAATACATGATCAATGCGGATGTAACTGGCTTTGAGGTTTGCGCAGGGGCAATGAAAGTTTCTGTCGATCTTAGCGTGGGGGAGTGATTATGGAACTGAGCAAAGAAAGACTGGAAGGTATCTCGCGCGGAGAAAAATGTTATACGCACGATGATGTTACGACAATGGCCCGCGAACTGCTGGAGCGCCGGGAGTGGGATAAGCAGGAGCCTGTAGCGCAGCCAGTGCAGGCGGATGCTGACGACAATTTCTACTCATGGTTTGGCAGGGAATGGCATGAGAACTATCAGCAGAATCAATACACCACATCAGCTAAGCAAATGCTTGGGGTTATGGCAGAATCGGCGTGGAACGCCTGCCGCGCCGCCATGCTCAGCAATGAACCTGTAAGCAAGCGTGATGAGTTGCCATTTGATTATTGGCTTTCACAGCAAACTGGCGTAATCGAAGTTGATTGCGGGTGTGTCACTACAGAGACGTTTTACCACTGGCTGCGGGTTGCATACAATGCTGGCAACTCTCCGATGATTCCTGATTGTTCCTGTCACACCTGCCGACCCGTGACTATTGCAGATATGCGCTTCGTTGTGTGCCCTGAATGCGGTAACAAACGCTGCCCGCGCGCCAATGACCACAGGAATGCTTGCAGTGGGAGCAATGAGCATGGGCAGGAAGGAAGCGGGAATACAAAGCAGCAGGAGCCAACCAAATGACATCACTAATCTACGCCGCTGAAATACAAGCCCCAGTAACGGAGCTTTTTGTTGCGTGACGTTTTGATAATTTTCAGCATATAAGCGATAATACAGGTGCCGGAGTCTGAGCAACTCCGGTACTTGCTGCACTTCGATGGGGACATTGAAGTGCTAAATATGAAGACCAAAGCATTAACCTCTTCACAGATGCAGAAATGCACCTGCGATTTCCTGCATTCTGCGTTACCTCTCGGGGGTGGCGTATGAACTTCCCGAAGGATGGCATCCGCCTCCACATCACTAACTTTCACGCGATAGGGCAGCAGCTTAAACCGATGCTTGAGTCCGGCGACTGCTATCGTCTGCTGATTAAGCCATGGCGTGAGACTCGCAGCCTGTCGCAAAATGCTATGGCGCATTTGTGGTTTGGCGTTATCAGCGAATACCTCATCAAGCGCGGAAAGTCGTTCGCCACTCCTGAGTGGGTGAAGGACGCGCTGAAGCACACCTACCTCGGCTACGAAGCCACGGATCGCATTGACGTTGTTACCGGTGAGGCAACTTCCGTTCAGTCACTTCGTCACACCTCAAAACTGGAAACCGGCGAAATGCACATCTTCCTGTGCAAAGTGGAAGCGTGGGCGATGAATATCGGGTGTCACCTGCCGATTCCCGAGAGCAGTGAATATCAGCAGCTGCGCGATAAGCAGGAGGAATGATGCATAGTCCTCTCGCGCATGTTATCGACAATCACATATTCAACGTACCGGCACGCCGTAAGCGCAAGCCGATCGTCAATCCATCCGACATCAAAACATTCCAATACACGGCTCACCTGGCTGATGTCATGTGGCTGCGTCGTGCTGCACGGAGAAAAGCAAATGGCTGATTTACGTAAAGCGGCGCGGGGCCGTGAATGTCAGGTCCGTATTCCTGGGGTATGCAACGGCAATGCCGAAACCTCAGTGCTTGCCCATATCCGGCTGGCGGGATTATGCGGTACCGGCATCAAGCCACCTGACCTGATCGCCACCATCGCATGCAACTGCTGCCACGACGAAATAGACCGCCGCACCCATTTGGTCGATGCGGAATATGCAAAAGAGTGCGCGCTGGAAGGCATGGCACGCACACAGGTTATCTGGCTGAAAGAGGGACTGGTTAAGGCATGAATACTTACAACATCACGCTGCCGTGGCCGCCGAGCAACAACCGCTATTACCGGCACAACCGCGGTCGGACGCACATCAGCACAGAAGGGCAGGCATACCTCGACCGCGTAGCCCAAATCATCAAAGACGAGATGCTGGATATCGGCATCACCGCGCCGGTAAAGATCCGCATCGAGTGCCATATGCCTGACCGCCGCCGTCGCGACCTGGACAACCTACAGAAGGCCGCATTCGACGCGCTGAGCAAAGCCAGCTTCTGGCAGGACGACCAGCAGGTAGACGATTACCGGGTGAAACGGATGCCGATTTTTAAGGGCGGCAAGCTGGAATTGACAATTACTGAGTTGGAGGCTCTATGAAATGCAAGGTGGCAGGGTGCGAGAGAGAGGCAACATATGTGCAGCAGTGCGTATGCCAAAAGCACTATTTCAGGATGATGAGGTATGGAACCTACGAGCTTACTAAATCAGGAAAAAGAAAAGAGCGCTCGCAAAACGATAGGGGCTATCAAATGCTTCATCGGCCCGATCATCCCCTGGCAATGGCTAATGGTTCTGTTTATGAGCATAGGGCGGTTATTTACGCAAAATATGGCGACAACCTCCCTGACTGTGAGCTTTGCGGGAAAAAGCTTAATTGGCGCATAGCTCACATTGATCACATTGATGAGGTCGTAACAAACAATAGCGAGTCCAACCTGAGGCCGCTTTGCGGCGCATGCAATACAAATAGGAGTAAAAAGCCTGCTTACAACAGAAAGGACGCTGTTGCAGTTACTTATCTTGGTGAGACTAAGACAGCGAATGAATGGGCTCAAGATCCAAGGGTAAAAGCAAGCAATACCACGATTGTGCGTAGGAAGAAGCTCGGCATGACAGATTTTGAGTGCTTATTTGCACCAAAGATAACTCATAACGGCAACGTCCCCATTAAGCCGCCAACCCCGCCAAAGTATACCCGCAAAAATAGTATCGCTATCGAATGGGCAGGGGAAAAGAAAACCCCATCCGAATGGGCGTGTGACCCAAGAATCACCCTAAGTGATGGAACGATCAGAAGCAGAGCAAAGGCTGGGATGTCTGCGTTTGACTGCTTGTTCAAGCCTGCATCCAGGAGTGGCAAAAAATCCCACAAACAGCAGGAGATCGCAGCATGAATAAAATCCATTACCCATGTGAAACGGCAGCGATCTTCCAGGACGTGCTGTTCGTCATGCGAGTTAACCACTACTCAGAGCTTCTGTGTGCAGCTGACAGAGCCGCCGAGTTCTATCTCAGCCAATTCCCTTACGCGACGCTCGAAAACATCCGTGACGGAATCCTGTATAGCTTTGGCGGCCTGTATCTGAATGACTTCGATCTTATCAGGGAGGCCGCATGACCAGGCAGCAGATAGAGCAGTACGAGCTTGAAAGCATCCTCCGCGCCGGATTCATCTTCCCTCGTCGCGGTGGAGACGGCACCGCACAGCAGATTATACGCAACAGTGAGCGCCGAAAGGCAAAGGTTAAACAGAAGCAGGAGATGCCAGCATGAAACTTGAGCTAACCACTGAGCAGTACCGTTGGATTGATGGCTGGCTCCAGTTATGGGGGGCATGGGTGCAGACAGGTCGCATCGACAAATCGATGATCAACATGATTGCTAAATTCATGGCTACTGTTGAGCCTCAGCAAACCAGCCGTCCGGTATGCGGAGATGATGACGGCATGCTGATGAGCCAGGTGATAGGCACGCACCTGAGAGCTATTGACGAAAACGCCTACAAAATGTTGCTGGCTTATTACGTGTACCAGTCGAGTGAAATACGCATTGCCACATGGCAGCACGCAGTTGCTTGTCCGCGCCTGATGAAGACACGCGGCGGGAATCAGTACAAAAGACCGAGCATCTCGACAGTGCGTCGTGAGGTTAAAGACACGCTAAATGCCGCGCTGTTTTGCCTGTATCAACCTATGCAAAATGCGTTCATCATTCGCGATAATGTGAAGAAAGTTGCAAAAAATGTTCATAACGCGCTTGCTTTTCAATGAACAAATGAGCATTATTATTGGTATATGTTGCCGTTATTGTGTGTGACATGAGATGTTGGATAGAAAGCCCGAGGTTAACGCCTTGGGCTTTTTGCTTTATGGTGCGCTAGTCAGTGGTGTTTTTTGGGTCATTGATATGGTCATTAAGCGCATTCATCAGATCTGCATCGGTGACGCCATCCGGCAGGTCTGCATTGTCTCCGCGAATTGAGACAATAAAGCCATTGTCATATCGTCCGTATAGTTTTCCATCGATATCAAACCATTTCGTATCGCCAGTCAGGTCAGGACGGTCAACATAAAAATAACGGTTCAGGCAAATAATACGCTGATAGTCTTTTTGGTAGTTGAGGATCCGCGCGAATCCTTGCGCCTTACTATGAATATGCTCTGCGCGGTCGTGAAGATGAGACAGCATGCCGCGAATGAAACTGTCCGGGATGGGGCGCTCTCCGGCTGCCCACTGCCTGATTGATCTGTCGTTGATTCCAAAAAGCGCCGAGAGTTCTGATTTCCAGTGTGAGCCATAGGCTATCTCACCCATTTCAACCAGAAGTTCAATTTTGTCTTCGTTCAGCATTTAATTTTTCTCCATCATTGCTGGGTATACGTAACAAATGGCCTTGCCCAGAAAATGCTCTGGAGCCTGAAAGAAAACGCCATCAACAAATTTATTCTCGATGCTGTCACATTCCCATGAACGACCGTGATTAGCGCTGTCTCCTTGTACGGTTTCAAGTAATGCCACGTATTTGCGTTTGCGACTTATCGCCTCTGCGACATAAGCGTCGTATTTTTCAGAACGTTCGAAAGCGTAGGTTGCGAGGCTCCATTGATATCTTAATGAAATAGCGAGGCACTGGCGCAGCGTCCTCGTGTTAGATGGTTTGGCGAATTTCTTTTTAGCGCTGGCCCACGCCGCTGACATGATTGATTTTTTATCGAAGATATAACTTTTCATTTTGAAGCCCTTTGGCTGTTGAGAGTTGGCTATCCCCCTCTCCTTGAAATAAATATACTATGTACCGATAATCGGTACAAGTGATTTCGGTCACAAATCTTCAATCCGGTGAGGACTTTTATGGCTGAGCATGCGCGCACATGCAGATGCTATACCGCAGAGAGTCCTCTCCAGATTGAGATTAGCCGGTCTAGTTCAGTGGCAGAACAGCGCACCTGTAATGCGCGTGTCAGGGGTTCGATTCCTCTGCCCGGCACCAAACCCCAGCAGGGTACCTTCGGACACAGAGCCGACATTGCACGACCCTCATCTTGCCAGCCTAGTGCTGGCTTTTTTATTCGCGCCCATCCAGACAGCTAATCACTTATCCCTTACCGCACTGGATGAGGCGCATTCCTATGACTCGCACAGCTCCCACAAAAA
The DNA here is from genome assembly GCA_963521185.1 of uncultured Enterobacter sp. Taxonomy (GTDB): domain Bacteria; phylum Pseudomonadota; class Gammaproteobacteria; order Enterobacterales; family Enterobacteriaceae; genus Enterobacter_D. The sequence goes on from CAUQTV010000003.1 coordinate 13,044, forward strand.
TTGTGAGGAGAGAGATATGCACAATATGAGCAAATTAGCTTCTGGCGCTGCCTATGGCGCATCAGCCGGTTCGGTTGCTAATGGTTTACTGAACCGGCTAAGCCCTGATGAGTGGAGTGCCGTTGGCGTCATTGCCGGTATTATGGTGGCGCTGCTGACTTTGTTCATCAACCTGTACTTCAAACGCAAGGTATCGAACGCTCAGATCCGCGCACTCGAAAAGTACGGTCCCGCAGTAAAGGTAGGAGACGAATGACATGGCAATACCGGGCAGCCTGCGAAACAAACTGATTGCAGCCGCTGGCGGCGGTGCGATGTTAATCGCCTCTGTGTTCCTTGGTGGACAGGATGGTGTAGAGGGTAGGAAGTATCAGGCCTATAAAGATGTCGCCGGAGTGTGGACCGTTTGTGATGGTCATACCGGCACCGACATCATCAGGAAGAAAACCTACACCGATGAGGAATGCGATCGCTTACTGTGGAAGGACCTCCAGCCAGCGAAAAAGACGGTTGATGGTCTGGTTAAAGTCCCGCTCAACGAATACCAGCGGGCGGCGCTATACAGCTTTGTGTTCAATGTTGGCTCAGATGCATTTTCCAAATCTACCCTGCTCCGCAAGTTGAACAAAGGTGATCAGGCTGGCGCGTGTGAAGAAATGCGGCGGTGGGTTTATGCGGGCGGCATGAAATGGAAGGGGTTGCAGAACCGACGAGAGATGGAGCGCAGCATGTGCCTAGCGGACAGCAAAAATGACCTTTAAAGCCTGGCTAATAATTGGCGCTGAGCTGCTTCTTTCCTTCCTCGTTATTTACCTTCTATTAGGGCAGATAAACGATGAAAAAAAGCGAGCTGACGACGCAGAGCAAAGACTCTCACTGGCTAATGCCACCATCAAAGATATGCAGACCCGGCAAAGAGACGTCGCCGCACTGGATGCCAAATACACCGGAGAACTGGCTGATGCGAAAGAAACCATTGAGCGTCTGCATAGCGATGTCATTGCTGGCCGTAAGCGGCTGCAGCTCAACGCAAACTGTCCCAAGAACGGAGAGGCCAGCGCCGGCGGCATGGGCGATGCTTCCGGCCCCCGACTTACTGACTCCGCTGAACGGGATTATTTCACCATCAGAGAGCGAATCGTCACAGTAACGAAGCAGGTCGGCTATCTGCAGGACTACATCAAAGAGCAGTGCCTCAAATAGCAGCCTCGCATCCACGGGGCTTTTTTATGCGCATCGCAGCGCATTGCCAACCGAGAGCCTATAGGAAGCGAGCCTGAGATAAATCGTTATCTCTCGGGGCGGCTTATCTATGCGAACAGGCTCGCAACTTATAGGTGATTTATGAAGAAGTTGATGACTACTGCTTTTGTATTCGTTCTGGTCTGGGGGCTGTTTGGTCTGCTGGTCTACGCGACTTTACAGGGCGACCATTCATTAATGAGCATCGTCGTGGCGGCTTACTGGACGATTATAGCTCTTGCCTGCTTTATCTCGCCTCTGTTCCTTGTGGCTGTACTTATGGCCGGGAAAGAGAGTGATCCCATGGAGCGTGCCAAGTTGTTAATCCCTCTGAAGGACTATTACAAACGCAAGGGAGCGTTCAAGAGGTTCATCGGGCTTGTGACGATGGCGGCCATCTTCGTCATGCTGTCTTACTCAGGATGGGTGTTTACTTCGCTGTTCTACATCCTGGCTTGTGGCTTTGTCACGTTGCTTAATTCGGTGGGCAGAGACAAGTTCGAAGAACTGACAGGCCACATCGTTAAGTTGTGATTCATTACAGAAGCTCTTCACTGAGGGGCTTCGATAATGACCAACAGAGGACGGGTAAATGTCCGACATCTACAAAATCACGATCACCAAAAAATCCAAAGAGACATTCACCGGCCTGATGAAGCGTAGTCAGCCTGAAATCATCAATGGGTTTGTCGCACTGGCGAACGATAAAGGCGAGTGGCGTTACTTCAGCCCGGACAGCATTGAGGACTTCCTCTTTGAGCCGGTAGAGGAAGAATCAGAGGAAAGCGCACCATGACAACAACCATTGGACCTATCACCTTAACTCTTGATATGAGAGAGCAGGTTGCACGATCGCGTGAAGTGCTTGATGAGTTGCAGCGAAGGGTGAGTGAGCTTAGCCCGCGCATCTCAGAAGAGGAAGCTCTACGCATCCTCCTTCTCGACATGACCTTCGACTACCTGAAGGCCAAGAGCAAGGCAGAAGATAAAACGGAGTAACGAATGACCAAACCAGATTGGGAGGCCATCGAATCGGCTTACCGGGCTGGTTCGTTGTCAGTAAGAGCCATCGGTGAAAAGCACGGTGTTAACCACGCCACCATCCTAAAGCGAGCGAATAAGGAAGGGTGGCAGCGCGACCTGACAGAGAGGGTCAGAACGGCAACGAAGGCCAAGGTAACCAAATCGGTAACCAAAGACAGTAACCAATCACCAGTGGTTACTGACGACGAGATAATCGACAAGGCATCTGACGAAGCCGCAGCGGTAATCATGGCTCATCGTGAAGGCCTTGCTGCATGGCGAGGTATTACCAATAAGCTCCGCGACTTCCTTGAAGATGCAGAAATAACGGAAGACAACCACGCTTCAATGTCTCGTTCGATTACTGCCGGTGTCGATGCTCAGATCAAAGTAATTAACGCAGAGCGCAAGGCATATAACCTCGACACTGAGGAAGGCAATAAGACGGTTGATGACCTGTCTAACCTGATGGATTCATTGTCTCAGGGGGCGTGATGAAACCTGAGCACCTCAAGCTGCTGAGCGACAAAGACTGGCGGCTGAATAATCTTTACTGGATCACCGACAAAGAAGGAAAGCCAGTTCGCTTCAGGATGACGCCTGAGCAACGCGAGTACTTTGAAGGTATCCACACCCGCAACATCATCCTGAAAGCTCGCCAGCTCGGTTTCACTACCGAAGTCTGTATTATCCAGCTGGACGCCGCGTTATTTGAGTCGGCAAAGTGCGCGCTGATAGCCCATACGTTAAACGACGCCAAGCGCCTGTTTCGCGAAAAGGTTAAATACGCATACGACAAGCTGCCAGCAGAGATTAAGGCAGCCAACCCGGCCAGCAATGATTCGTCCGGTGAGCTCGTATTCAAAAAGGGCGGATCACTGTACGTCAGCACGTCTTTCCGTGGTGGTACGCTGCGCTATCTGCATGTTTCAGAGTTCGGGAAGATATGTGCCAAGTTTCCGCATAAAGCCCGTGAAATTGTCACTGGTGCGTTTGAGGCGGTATCGACTGGATGCTTTGCCACTATCGAAAGCACAGCCGAGGGGCGGGCGGGATACTTCTTCGATTATTGCCAGACGGCAGAGAAAGCGCAGTTACAGGACAAGCAACTTTCCCCACTGGACTGGAAGTTTTTCTTCTTCTCCTGGTGGAAGAATCCGCAGTACGCCATCGACACCGTAGAGCCACTGCCGCAGCGCCTGGTTGATTACTTCGCAGAGATGGAGGTGAAGCACTGCGTTGTTCTGAACGAGCGCCAGAAAGCCTGGTATCACGCCAAAGAGAAAACTCTTGGCGATGACATGAAACGTGAATATCCGACCATCCCGGCAGAGGCATTCCAGCAATCGGCCGAAGGCGCGTATTACGCCAAACAATTCCGCTGGCTCTACACCAATAAGCGGATCGGACAAATTCCGGATAACTCCCACCTCCCGGTTCACACGTTCTGGGATATAGGCGTTGGAGACTCTACGGCGATATGGTTCGTGCGCGAGGTCGGCGAAGAGTTCCACGTCATCGACTATTACGAAAACTCAGGCGAGGGTTTGCGGCACTACATGAAAGTGCTGAAAGACCGTGGCTATGAGTATGGCGAACACTGGGGGCCGCATGACATCGATAACCGTGAATTCGGTGCCGATGCCAAATCCCGGAGAGAGCTTGCGCGCGAGGGGTATGAAATCGACGGGCAGGTTTACAGCATGACGTTTCAGGTGGTGCCAAAAGTCGGTGTTGATACAGGCATTGAGTCGGTGCGTGAAATTCTCCCGTCCTGCGTTTTCGACGAAGAAAAGTGTGCCGAGGGCATTTCCCATCTTGAGGGCTACCGCAAGGAGTGGGATGACAAGCGCGGCTGCTGGAAAGATAAACCCCTTCATGACTTCACATCGCACGGCGCTGATGGGTTCCGCTACTTCGCTGTAGCCAAGAACAACCACAAGCAAGTCGGCGCAGTATTCTTCTAAGGAGCTCATCAGTGAGTGAATTAAGCACCGGGGAACAGTTCCTCGTTAATGCCCTTGCTGATGCTATCGGGCGGCAGCGCATGCTGTACGCAGGCCAGCCGGGAAATACCAAACGCACGAAGCTATGGGACGAGTTCGGCTATCCAAACAATCTTGAGTTCGACCGCTACTACCGGGCCTATGAGCGCAATGCTGTGGCTTATGCCGCCGTGCACAAGCTTCTCGAATCCTGCTGGATGGACAATCCGACCATCATTGATGGCGAGGAAGATAAAGAGGCCGAGGAAACTACGGAATGGGAGAAGGCGGTAACGAAGCTGCTGAAGAAGCACTGGGCGAAGATTAAAGATGCTGACCGTCGCAACCTCGTGGGCCGTTACTCTGCGCTGCTCATCCAGTTCCGGGACGGTAGGGAATGGCATGAGCCGGTAGACCGCGTGAAGGTTAAATCTCTCAGGAATATCGGCAGTGGGCCCATTGTTAAGCTGATACCCGCGTGGGAATCGCAGGTCAAGCCGGGTAACTTCGATACTGACACGCTTTCAGAAACCTACGGACAGCCTGTTTCGTACAATTTCAACGAGCAGCCGGTCGGCGATGATGGCACTTATGGCCCGGTGCGCGGCGTTACCGTACACCCCGAGCGAATCATCATTCTCTGCGAAGGTTCGGAAGACGAAAATATGCTGTCTGGCGTGCCTTTCCTGCGCGCGGGCTACAACAAATTGCTCGACCTTGAAAAAGTCTCGGGCGGCAGCGCAGAAGGGTTCCTGAAGAATGCCAGCCGCCAGCTCGGGATTGCGTTCGACAAGGATACCAATATTGAGGCGCTTAAAAAGGCAGCCACAGACGCTGGCTATAAAGACCTTGGCGAAGCGCTAAACGACAAAGTCGCCAAGATGAACCGTGGCACTGATGCTGCCCTGGTGATGCAGGCTGGCACACCGTCGGTGCTTTCCGTAGCAGCAGCCGATCCATCTCCTACGTGGACGGTGGCCGCCAACGAGTTTGCCGCTTCAATTCAGTGCCCGTTCACCATTCTGTTCGGCCAACAGACAGGCCGCCTCGCCTCGGATGAGGATAAGACGGACTGGGCGAAGCGTTGTAATGGTCGCCGCTGGGGCTTTATGTCGTCGGTAATCGAAATCATCCTGGAGCGCTTCTGGACGCTTGGCGTTATCGACCAGCCATCATCCGGCGAAGTATCGCTGGCATGGTCTGATCTGCTCGCGCCGAGCGAGAAAGAGAAGATTGCCAACATGCAGGCAATGGCGACGGTGGCGAAAGATACACAGCAGGCATTCGGCACACCGTCGGTGGATGAAAACGAAATCCGCGCAGTGGGTGAGCTTGAGCCTCGCAAGGTCGTCCAGACCCCTAACCCTGATGTAAAGCAAACCGATAAGGACCCGCTGACAGATGATGATGACAGCGCAAACCAGAATCGGGACGCCGATAGTACCGCGCAACAAGGCTGACCCTACGCAGTCATCGCGGCAGGTCAGCCGGATGTTCAACGACATCGAAGACCGGTATCTGAACATCAAGCGTCGGCTGAAAGAGCTTTTCGACCAACGCCTCACCGGACGCCAGCGGGAAACCAACGGCGAGCGGTCATGGATGATGTGCAACAACGAGGGTGCAGAGCCGTCGCTGTACCAGGTGAACGCCGGTACGTACATCTACGACATGACAGCCGTGCAGTTGGCCGACTTGCTCCAGGTGGTTCAGGCAATACTTGATGATGAGCTTCTCGACGGTGGCAGCCAGAACCTGTGGGTAATGGATTACGTCTCCGCAGAGTTTGAGCGCGGTACGTTAAGCGGATACACAAACCTCTCAGTTCAGTCACCGGTATACGCCAGCCAGACGACGCTACAACAACTCCTTTCCAGTGCGGCATATCAGAACCAGATAGCCAGCGCCTACATCAGCACTTACAGCGACTGGAAAGGCATTAGCGACACTGCTCGCGCCGATCTGGCGAACGTCATTGCCGACTCTATCGGTCGCGGAGTTAATCCGCGCGAGACGGCCAGTATCGTTAGTAAGCGCTTAGATGTGAGCATGAGCCGTTCGAAAACGATCGCACAATCTGAACAAGTAGGAGCTTTAAGGCAAGCGCAGCGCAATGAGGTTGACTGGGCAAAAGAGCGGTTAGGGCTAAACACTGCGATATTGTGGATTTCCGCGCTTAAGCCGACCACGAGGACCACTCATGGGGCGAGACACGGCAAAACGTATACCACGGATGAGGTTGCTGAGTTTTATTCTAAGGATGGCAACTCTTATAACTGTTACTGCGCCAACATCCCTTGCCTGCTCGATGAGGAAGGCAAACTTTACAACGAAGGTCTTGCCGAGAAATTAAGCAAAGAGAAGAGTAATTGGAAGTCTGCCGAAAAGTAATTTGGTACAATATGCTTGCTGGATAGGGCGGCCACCCGAAAAGCCCTGCGCTCAGGGCCTTCCAGCTCCATCATGAGCGAACTAATGGAGCGATTAGTTATGAATGAAATTATCACCAGAGATTCAGCTATTTCTATCGGCGAGAAGTTCTATTTCACTGGCGTAGAATGCCCTCGTGGACACCTTTCTAATAGAAGGGTTTCAAATAGAGCCTGCACTGAGTGCGAGCGATTGAAAGCCAAAGACCCAGCAGTTAAGGCTAGAAAAGCTGAGCGTCACATCGAAAGTCGAGATGAAAATCTTAGAAAGTTCAAAGCGTACAACGCAGCAAACAAAGAGCGACGCAAGGAATACCTCTTATCCAAGGCTGATGAAATATCTGAGCAGAAGGCCGAGTGGTATCAAAAGAATAGGGAGCGGATTTTAGAGGAAAGAAAGCAAAAGCGGACTAGCCCAGAGTGGAAGCTGAAGGCCAAGCAGTTACGCGAAAGAAAGAAACCTCTATTCCAATGCAAGGCAGCAATGCACCATCTAATACAAGCCGCAAAGCGCATGGATGGCAGGGTCTCAGATAATTACATGGGGTATTCGCCAGAGGCTCTAAGGCAGCGCATTGAGTGCCAATTTAAGCCGGGAATGTGCTGGGATAATCACGGCGAATGGCATATTGACCATAAAAAACCAATATCAAGATTTATAGAGCAGGGTGTATCTGATAGGCGAATCATTAATTCTCTCTGCAACCTTCAACCGCTTTGGGCTCAAGAAAACATGAGCAAGTATAAAAAGTTTTAATAACTTTCAAACTAAACAGGTCGCTTCTGCGGCCTTTTTTATTGCCTAAAATCCACCAATGAGGACCCAGCATGAAACGCAACCGCGTTAACGTGCTGACCGTCGTCAACTCCGCTTCAAACATCACCACTGAAACCATTGACGGCAAGCCACATATCGTGGTTCGCGGCATCACGCCTGTCGTGGACGATATTGTGATGAACCGGAAGTTGTACCCGGCAGCAGAAATCGAAAAAGCCTACAACACGCTGGAGCGTAACCCGATGCCGCTGGGCCATCCGAAAGTGGACGGCAAGCACGTATCGGCGCGCGATGTCCGGGCGGTGAATAACTACCACGTCGGCGCATGGCTTCAGAACGTCAACCATAAAGACGGCAAGGTCAGCGGTGACATGTACGTTGACCGGCAATACGCCGAATCCAGTGAGAAAGGTAAACGCCTTATCAACCGACTGGATGAGATGGTGGCTGGTACCAATACGGAAGCCATTCACATTTCAACCGGGCTTCTCTATTCCGGCATCACCGCCAATGGCGAGTCGAAAGGCAAGAAGTACAACGAGATCGCCACCAACATGATGTTTGACCATGTCGCGGTGTTGCTCGATGAACCCGGCGCTGGCACACCAGAAGAAGGCGTAGGCATCTTCGTTAATGCCGAAGGTGACGAACAAGAGATCGAGGTCGCAAGGCTGGCAGACGGCATTGACTGCACCAGAGAAGGCTTGCTGAACAAAACGAAGTTCTTCTTCACAAACGCCTCCAACTTTTCCTTTGACGACATTCAGCGAGCCATCAGTGACAAGCTTCGCGAAGGTCGTAGCACTGATTGTTATCTCTGGCCTGAGTCTGTGTGGCCGGACAATTTCATCTATCGCGATGAAGCCAAATATTTCAAACAGAAGTACCTCATCGATGAGGGCGGCAAGGCCGTGTTCGTCGGCGAACCTGTAGAAGTCGTGCGCAAACCCACTGAGTACGAGATTAAAACCAACGGAGAGAACGATCCGATGAAAGAACTGATTATCAATGCGCTGAAAGCCGCTGGTAAGCCGACTGACGGCAAGTCCGACGCCGAACTGATGGACGCTTACAACCAGATGGCAGCCGAAAAGGCGGCAGCCAAAAGCGAAACGCCTGAAGAGAAGGCCGCCCGCGAGAAGAAAGAGGCTGACGATAAGAAAGCCAAAGAGCAAGCCACTAACAGCGACGACATGCCAGCCTGGGCAAAAGCACTGGCCGATCGCGTTGACAGTGTGGTGAACAGCCTGACCGCCAACTCTGACAAAGAGAAGAGCGAAAAGCGCGCGGCGGTGAAGCTCGCCATGAACATGAGCGATGAAGAAGTCGCAGATCTGGATGGCAAAGCGCTCGACGGCTTTTACGCCAAATGCCAGAAATCAACCGGCCTGAATGGTGCGTTTCGCCATACGGCTACCAATCAATCTGTCAGCGAAATGCCGGAGTAAATAATGGCTAAAGATGGAAAGCATGTAATCCACGCGGGTGGTGTATTCCCTAATCCGCTGCTCAATCGTGAAGGTGGCGCGGCTGCCTCTACTCTGCCGGGCACTGTTGGTTTCTTCAACGCCTCAGACAAGTTCGCCGCATCCGTGGCAGGCGCTGAAAGTGCGATTAAGTACGTAGCCAACAAAGACTACCTGCGCTGCCTCAGCGTTGATGATGCGATCGCCGCAAACGAGCTGGTTATCGGTATTCACCCGCTGCCTGGCATGTTCCTGAACGTTCGTGCCGCTGCTGGCACCTACACCAAGGGCCAGCCTGTAGCCGTAGCAAATGGTCGCGTCACCGCCGTTGTCGCTGATGCCGTTGTATTCGCCTATGTCGAAGAAGATAAAGCAGTCACTGCGGTGGCCGGCGATCTGATTCGCGTTGTGTTCAAGTAAGGAGCACTGAATGTTTGTATTCTCAAAGGCTATCGGAGAAAAGACCGGTAACGCAGAAGTTAACCAGTGGCAGTTCAACAACCTGCAACATGAGCGTAATGCCAGTGCGCAGGCTGTTGCTGACTTTCTGGCTCGCACGCGATTTGGCGAGAATGGTCATCTGGACGCGGTAAACGCTGTAGATGACATTCGTCGCCTGTACCGCGCATTTGATACGACCGTGTTGCAGCAGTTCGAACCTAACACCGAATTCACACTGCTGAACGACCTGATGCCACTGTCTCGATCAGTTCGCATCGAACAGTCTCGCTACGACTATGCTCGTACCGGTGGTCGCGGCTGGGCTCATACCTCCATGTCCGGTCAGGTCGGTGCGGCGCTTGATGCACGCAGCTATACCTTCGACGGTACGATGGTTCCGATCCATGACTCCGGCTTCAAGTTCGAATGGCGTGACCCGATCTTCAATAGCCCGTCGGCGCTTCAGTCTCAGGCTGATGCTCAGCGCGGTTCTGTTGAAGACGTGCAGCGCCGCTACGTCGATTACATCTTCAACGGCTTCCGCGATAAAGCGGGTAACTTTGCCGTGTTCGATGGCCTGACGTGGAAAGGCCTGAAAGATGATGAGCGTGTAGCGCAGATCGACCTGGGCCCTTCTGGACTGAACATCGACTTCACTTCCGTCGCAGCTACGTCTCAGCAAATTCGCGCTGGCGCAATCGCGCTCCGTGATCAGATGCGTCGCGTGAACAACCAGTATGCAGAGCAGACCTGGTACGTGTCCGGTGAAATCATCTCCAACCTGGAGCGTTATTTCTCCGACAACTTCCAGTCCGGCACGATCATGGATGAAATTCTGAAACTGACCGGTGTTGCGGCGATTAAAGAAGACAGCCAGTTGACTGGTAACGAAATCGTCATCGTGCCACTGGGCGCTGGCGTTATCGCTCCGATCGTCGGTCAGGCTATCGGCACCGTTGCCTCTCCGCGCCCGGAGTACAACAGCGAATACATCTGGCGTACCTGGGGTGCTATGGGCCTGATGGTCAAGCAGGACATCAACAACAAGTACTCCGTCATTCACGCATCGAGCTAAGGGAACATCATGGCACTGGTAGAAATCGTAGCAAGCAACCTGCACGCCGGTGCCGATCTCCGCAAACTGGAGGTCGGCTCTGTGGTCGACGTAGACGAAGCGACCGCTGATCGCTGGATTAAGGCTGGCAAGGCAAAGGAAACCGATAAGAAGAAAGGCGAGAAGCTTACCTTCGAAGTGGCAACTCCTTCCGCGAAATCAGCAGACCTGTCTGGGCTGCAAAAGCAACTCGCCGACGCGCTGGAGCAGAACGAAAAGCTGACCGCTGACGCTGAAGCTAAAGACAAGGCTCACGCCGACGCGCTGGCAGCAGAAAAGAAACGCGCGGATGATGCCGAAGCTGCGCTGGAAGAACTGAAGAAGAAGGTGAAATAACAATGGCGACCCCAGTTACGGCTGACGACGTGAAAGGCTTCCTCTCCGAATTGGGGTATGCCATCCCTGACGCTTTGCTTAATCCGATCCTCTGCGTGGTGAACAAGATTATCCCGTGCCTTAATGGTGCCGGATATGACGACTGCACCGCGCAACTCATTCTGATTTACGCAGCGGCTCTGATGGCAACATCATCCGGTGCGCGCCGCATCAAGTCGCAAGGCGCGCCATCTGGCGCTTCGCGTTCGTTTGAATACGGTGATGATGGCGTAACGTGGCTTCGAAATACGCTTTCCAGTCTGGATACAAACGGATGCACTGGTGAACTGCCAATCAGTGCCGGAAACAGCGTGGGCTTCTTTGATGTGGTGGGAGGCTGCTGATGGCATGGAAATCCGTTAAACAGGGCCTGCCGCGTTCATTCACCCGCGTCTGGGTGATGACCGACACCGGTCGGGAGACTACCGGCCATGTGAAATCGGACGGCGAGTGGTTCATAAACTGTGCACGCATCAGGGCGACTGGCGCGAAGGTGCTAAGGTGGAAAGAATGAAACTAGGCGGGTTATTGCAAAACAGCCCACATTACCGTGTTGGCGAAGCCGTCATGGACTCTTTCATCCCACCGAACGCCATTAATCGCAGTGAGCAACTTAAAGGCCAGGGCGGAAACGTGACAGTTGTGCTGCGCTGGAAGGAGGGCTGATGTCGGCAACAGCAAACTGGTCATATACCGCCACAGCCACCATCTGGCGCAAGCTGGAAGGCACTGACGAATACGGCGACCCGCCTGGATATGCGCCTCCTGAGCAAATCATGGTGGATTACGAAGGCGGTCTGTCGAAGCGTATCGGCAACCTCGGCGCTGAAATCGTCGTGAAAAATACCGTGTGGAGCGAGTTTGCGCTGGCGGAGGCTGGCGACTACCTGCTGATTGGCATATCGACCGAAGTTGACCCGGTGGTGGCCGGTGCCGACGAGGTGCGTCAGGTTATCAGGTACGCCGATACGTTTGAGCGCCTGGCGGATGATTATGCGATTTTGACAGGAGTCTGATATGGCCGGAAAAGTAAGGGGAATCAGTCAGGCTAAAGCCAATCTCGACAAGCTCATCAATGACGTGCAGGGGCGAAAGGTTGTCCGGGCAATCCAGTCAGCACTGATCATCGGTAGCTCACAAGCCGCGCTTTACACGCCAATCGACACATCCACGCTGCTCAATAGCCAATACCGCGAGCTGGACGTTAACGGAACGAAAGTAACTGGCAGGGTGGGTTACTCGGCAAATTACGCTGTATATGTGCATGACCTGAATGTGCCGCAAACATTCCGCCGGGCAACAGCACAGAAAGAGTTCCTGACTAAAGGCTTCGAAGATATGAAAGATGCCATCGACAGGACAATCAAAAAGGAGATGTCGCTGTGACCCCTCCAATGCATCAACGAGTAAAAAACCTGATTGTCGCCGCCGGACTTACTGAGGGATACATCGTTCAGTCGTTGACCTGGACGGATTCAGGGAAGTTAGTAGACCGGTTCATCGTTTTCAGGCCAAACGGCGGAACGTCAGTAGATCGGGACATAGGCTCTGACCATTACGTCCTGGTCGATCTGATTTCAGGCAAGGCTACCGGCGAATACGCCAAGTCAGAGGCGGATGCTCAGGCCATCGTCGATTACGTGCAGCAAAACCCCATCACCGACCCCTGCGTCGGACAAATCACCAACATGGGCGGCATACCATCCCCGGTTTTAACGACTGAGGGGCGCATGGTCTGGCGTCTGCAATTTGCCTGTTCTTACGGCGAAAGTTAAATACCAAAGAGGAATTACCATGGCAGCAAATTGCCCTACAGACAACACCAAGTTGTTTGGCCGCGCCATTGTGCTCGAAGTAGCTGATGGCTGTGCAGACACAATGCCGCTTGAGTCGGAATGGATGGCTTTAGCAGCTGGCACCAGTAAAGGCTTCGACTTCTCGCCGAACAGCGTTACGTCAGATGCCGATGATACTAAAGGCTACGTTGAGAACATCGTTACCAACGCTGACTTTACCATCTCGTTTGAAGGTGAGGTTCGCCGTAACGACAAGCTCGATCAGTATGGTGTAGGTCGCCTTATTAAGTACTTCAACACCGAAATTCAGGCGGCCCGTCAGCCTACTCTTTGGGTGCGCATGGAGTTTGGTCCGGTAACGTTCATCGGCTATATGCTGATCAACGCCCTGAGTTCTGACGGCGGCACAAATGACATCATCACGTTCTCTACCGAATTTAAGGTGGCCGCTGCCGATACAATTCAGGTTATCGACACTGAAGATGATGTGGCTGTTGCAAGCGTTAGCGTTACACCGTCGACCAGTTCTGGAGCAGTCGGTACAACAGTGCAACTGACCGCCAACATCCTGCCGGCAGACGCAACTGACAAGACTGGCGTCTGGTCATCCTCAGATCAGACTAAAGCAACGGTTAACTCAAGCGGCCTGGTGACGCGCGTCGCCACCGGCACGGCAACCATCACCTTCACCACGAATGATGGCGGCAAAACTGGCACAAGCTCCATCACCGTTACTGCGTAATTGCCATTTCAGGGGCTTCCTCATGGTGGCCCCGAAAATGGTTATTTCAGGAAAAAGATATGACGCCCTATAAAGAGATCGGCGAGTGCCTGATAACAAGCGGCGAGTATGAATACTTCTTCCGCCCATCATTCTCTGCAATGAGCCGGATTGGCGAACCGCAAGAGATCGTGCAGTGCTTTTATGACCTGCATAACGATGAAGTAACGCCCATCATTAATCGCGCTGTAGCCGCTTATGGCGCGCTCCCTCAGTGGTTAATCAATCAAATCCATAAAACGGATTACGGCCGCCGGGCAAGAAACGCTGCCATGTCTGTTCTGACTGCATGCTGCGAATCTGATGCGAGTAAGCTGATTGGCGAATATGTGCCGGGGAAAACAGGCAGGAAAACATTCCTGTATAAGCCTGGCGAGATGGATTTGTTCTCAATGATAGTCGTCGCTCAATCGCTGATCACCCACGGAATAATCGGCAAGGCTAAGGTGAGGCAGTTGCAGAGGCATGAAAGCAATCAGGCCGTAACCGAGTTCAGAGTTTTTGAGTACATCAACGCCGCCAGAAACCACTTCGGAATGAGCAGGAATGAGGCTGAGCAGTTAAGCATGACCGAGTTTCAGATGATGCTGGCTGCCAAATACCCTGACCAGAAAGGCTTCACGCGCGAAGAGTATGACACTACCCGAGATGAGTTCTTAGCCAGAAGGGAAAGGCGGAGGGCGAGAGCTGCTTAATGCCGAAACACTGCGCAACATTTAATCGTTTTTATTGAAAAATTCCCTCCTCCTGGTAGGATGATTTTAAAATACCTAAAGGCGGAAATTATGAAAATATTAATCACATTGGTGGCAATGTTGCTTCCATTGTCAGCGCTTGCAGTGACAGACGATGAGATAATTGCGGCAGCCAAAAAAGAAGCTGAAACCTCGTGGTTTCCATCCGGGGTGACAATTGAGAATTTTGAAAAGACTAAATTCTTTCCCGGCGACGAGGATTCTGAATACTCACGCTCTGGCAACGTGTGCGGTGTAATAACAGCCAGATCAGGGGATCAAAAAGTTTCCCTCAACTTTATATCAGAGGCTGAAGAGGTAGACGGCGGGGTGAGAGTTGGAACGCCTCAGCTATATGACAAATCAAAAGAACCAGCACTAGCGCGAAAAGCGCTAAGCCAAAAATGCAAGAACCCGCTTTGAGCGGGTTTTTTTATGCGCGGAGATTAATAAATGGCAGGCGATAAGCAATTAGGCAGCATTGTTTACCAGGTAGAGATGGATGTCGCTGATCTGATTGCCGCTCAGCAAAAAGTTAACCAGCGCCTTGACCAGATGGATGGAAGTTTCAACAAATCATCTCAGTCTGCTGGCCGGTTTGAAGGGGCGTTGAACAAAGTTGGCGTTGCTATCGGGGCTGCCTTTACTCTGGAAACAGCAAAGCGTCTGATCGCAATTGGCGATGAGATGAACACGCTTCAGGCGAGAGTAGCGCGGCTTAGTCCAAGTATTGATGCCGCCAGAGAAACAATGAAGTCGCTTTCTGTCATTGCATCGCAGACCGGTAGCAGCCTTTCTGACACAGAGCGGTTGTGGGAATCCATGACATCCGCTCTTAAGGAAACAGGCGCGACAAACTCTCAGATTCTGGCGCTCACTTCCACCCTTCAAAAAATTGGTACGATCGGCGGTTCTTCAGCTGAAGAAATGTCAAATGCACTTCGCCAGTTTGGTCAGTCTATCGCTGGCGGAACTGTTCGCGCTGAAGAATTTAACTCTATTCTTGAGCAGATGCCGGAGCTTGCTCGTCAAATCGCTTCAGGGCTGGGAATATCTATAGGCGAATTGCGTAAGAGAATGCTTGAGGGGAAATTAAGTGCTACTGATGCCCTTAATGCGATTCAAGACCGCTCTCAGGCAGTGAACGAAGAATTCGATAAGATGCCGGTCAGCATCGAAAGAGCAAAAAACAGCCTCGATGTGGCATTCAGGAATGCGATCAGCGATCTGAATCAGGCGATTGGCCTTACTTCTACGCTTGCTGGGCTGATGCAGAGCGTTGCAGACAACCTGAACTTCTACAACAACAATGCTGGTGATGCGGCAAGGATGCCGAAACTCATCAAGATGCAGCAGGACCTCAATAAAGAGGTACAAGAAGGTCAGCGCTGGTATGAAACAGATACTGTTTTCCAGCAGCGTAGAGCGCAGGCCTCCTTTGAGCTTAAGCGTGTTGAACAGGAGCTAGCCAGCATTCGAGCCAAGGCTGCGCAGGATGCGAAAAATAACAGCGGATTTAAGCCTTCTGGCACTAAAGGCGACGACGCAGCTACCCAAAAACTGGTCAAGAACTCTGAGAGAAGGCTTGCTCTGTCAAAGCTTGAAGGTGAGGCTCGCGCCCGTCTACAGGCCCAATATGACGCCGCCGATGCGGGAGTAACAGATCAGAAAAGAATTAAAGCTATTGAGGATCAGTATGCAGCGACTTACCGCAATACGGAGGCTCAAAAAGAGAACAACAGGGAAGGGAAGACTTCTGCAAGTCAGGCAGAGGCAATCGCACAGAAGCTTGAAAACCTCAAAGAGCAGTCAGAGCTTGCAGCAGACTCAACAAGCCAGTTAAGTAGAGAGCAAGCCATACTCAACGCCCAGCAATCGCTTGGTAAATCTGCAACTCAGGCACAGATAGACCTCGCCGGCCGGTACGCGGCGAAAAAGTGGGACACTGCAAATGCCATTAAGGCACAAGCTGCTGCTGAGAAGTTGTTGCCAGAAACTCGCGAGAATGCCAGTTATAAGCAGGATTTGCAGGACCTTAACACCGCACTGTCCGCAAAAAAAATTAGCCAGGAGCAGTATAACCAGACCTCTGAGAGGCTTGAGGCAGAGCACCAGGCAAGCCTTGCCAAAATTCGCGCACAGCAGGCCGTTACACCTCAGCAGGAGGCTGTAGGCTCAGTTGATCCTGTGCAGCAACTGGCAAATGAAAACGCCCGCAAACTCGCTCTGATCCAGGCGTTTGAGCAGCAGGGTTTGATCGCGCATGAAAATGCTATAGCACTAAGGAATCAGGCTGATACAGAGTATGAAAAGCAGTGTGTTGATGCTCAGTGGGCGCTGTTTACTCAGCAAAATATCGGCTATCAGGCTCTTGGTGCGGCGGTAGATGCATTTGGCTCTCAGGCATCAAATGCGCTGACCGGTATCATTACAGGTAGCATGTCCGCTTCCGAGGCGCTTAGCTCCATTGGCAACACCATTATTAACGATGTCATCAGCACGTTCGTTCAGATGGGTATCCAGCAGGCCAAATCTGCAATCATGGGCGCAACTGCGCAGAATGCAGCTATCGCTACAACCACAGCGGCTCAGGTCAGCGGGCTGGCAACCACCACCGCAGCGAGCACATCATCCGCCGCAGCAACAACGGCAGCATGGACACCTGCCGCCCTGGTCGCGTCCATTGGGTCGTTTGGCGGCGCTGTCGCCATTGGCCTCGGCGCACTGGTCGCCGCACTGGCAGTAGGGAAAGGCCTCTCTGGCAAGCGTAAGAATGGCGGCCCGGTTAACGCTGGCTCGATGTATGAAGTTGGCGAAGGTGGCATGCCCGAAATTTACTGGGCTAATAATGGCAGTCAGTACATGATTCCAGGCAACAACGGCTCTGTGATTAGTAACAAGGACCTCACCTCAGGCGGGGCAGGCGGAGGCGTAATTGTTAATGTTAATAATTACACATCCTCTGATGTCCAGACGCAAAGTAGAACTGAGGGCGGTTCGCAGTATGTTGATGTGTTCATTCAGGACATGGAAAACGGGGGGCCGATGTCCAGTCAGATCCAGTCGACATTTGGACTCAACAGAACGGCAAGCGGAGATTACTAATGGCTGACGTAAAATACCCGCCGTATCTTCCGCTTCCTCAACGCGCCAGCATGAACATGACGCAGGATACGAGCTTCCGGCAAACAAACCCGGCTGTTGGCCCTGCCGTGTTCACGCCCATAACCACAGACCTGAAGACTACCTGGAGCCTGAACTGGATTTTCACTCTTGACCAGGCCGAGCGATTCAAGTCGTGGCTGCGTAGCCCGACATATTGCAATAGCGGACAGGTCTGGTTTGACATTCCGGTTGATCTCGGTGATACGCAGGGAGTGCAGGTTCAGGAGGTGCATTTTATCAGCATGCCGGTACAGACCAGCAAAAATGGCAGGACTGTTACATGGTCAGCAAATATTGTGAGCAACGACCTGAATGATATTACAGAGACATACGACGACTGGATCGTTATCGCCCAGCCAGGGACTGGATATTGGTATGACTTGCTTGTAACGGAGATATTGCCTGATGCCAACCCTTAGAGAATGGAAGGAGCGTCGACCAGCGTCGGACCTGAAACAAACCGTGACGTTTTCACATTCTTCGTTCGGCACCGACCGGCTGGTCAACAATTTGTTTCAGCCAGCAACTTTCGCAGGAAATCTTTATCAGCCAGCGCGATTTGAGATTATTGAGCCAGCGCAGGACGGTACAACCACTATTAACGCGACTATCACGTTTGCGGCGTTGTCTCAGGACATCAAGCAGCGCCTTAAATTATGGCGAGGGGCATCACGTATGGAGCCGATAAATTTTCGCTATGACATATGGGAAAGTATTGGTGATGCGGTACCACTAAAAACATACTCAATGTATGTTCGGGACGCGTCCGCAGCTGCTGAGAACGTCTCTGTGACTGCTGGGATGACAAACCCACTCAGCGTCGCCTACCCACTTATTTACACCGTCAAAGAATATCCTGGATTGAGCAACGTATGAATCAGACTGAATTTATCCGGCGCGTTAACCGCCTGCCGTGGCGTGACCGCGCCTGTTGCTTTGAGGCTGTCGATTGCTGGGGGTTGGTTGTTCTGTATTACCGGCATGTGCTGGGTACAGAGATTCATCAGACGAAGGATTATGAATCCGGGCACGACTTCCTTACCTGCTACGAAGGCGATCGTGTTTTCTGGCAGCCTGGTGGGCGCAATGATGGCGCGGTGGCTGTTTTTTACCGAGGCGAAATTCCTGATCACATCGGCGTAGTTATCGGCGGTTCGATGTGCCTTCACTCTCGCGGTGATGGTGATGGCGTGCGCGTTGACCCCCTGATTATCATGGAACGCGCGTTCTCGAAAACGGAGTATTTACGTTATGCCGACCTTTGAAATTCAGCGACTTCCGGGAGCACCAAAAAAACGAGGTAGCATTCCGACCGGTCACAGGTTGATTGAATGGCTGGATAGCCAGAATTTGCATCGCTCAGTAGTTATAAAACTGAATGGCAGGGAACTTGGCGACGATTTCGATACTGGATACAGGTTCAAAATTGATGACCACCTGATTGTGTTTGACCAGCCGCAAAACATGGGCGGACTTAAGGACATCATTAAGTTGTCCGCGCCATGGGAGGCGCTCAACCCTATCCGCCTGACAAAAAAAGGGATTGCCGCCATTCAGAAATTCATGGTCGGTGACATTCAAAAATCGCCATCCATTTCTACAGGAGAGTCTGCGAATAACGATCTGACAGGTCAGACAAATGTAGCCCGCCTCTACAAAGGGAAGCCGAATATCTATGGGCAGGTCAGGGCCTATCCCGATCTGATTCAGGAGTCTCTGTTCGAGTACATTAACAACAAGAAATACGTGACAGAATTCATGGAAATAGGGTATGGGCGATACGATATTTCCTCAGTTCGTTATTCAGAGTCAACGTTAACGGCAATGCCTGGAGCAAGTTACCAGCTTTATCAGCCTGGCGCAGTGATCGGCACAATAAACGAGGGCTACGCATTTGATGATGTTGACGGGCAGGAAATGGAGGGGCCTGATAAAGCCACCGGTACTATCGTCCATCAGGCAACGGTCAGTAGCATTGTGCAGGGCGTATACGCTGGCGGACAGATTTCAGTAAAAATAGTGAAAAACGCTAATTTTGATTATTTTTACGATACAGCAAAACCTCTGGACGTGACATTTATCATCAACGTGACCTATGCCACAGCCTCAGGTAACGTTACGAAAAACATCACAGTAAATGGCACGCTGATCAGTGCCACGCTTACGAATGATGGCGCTACAATCAATCCTGTCCAGTGGTATACATTCGTTTTCAATAATCTCAGTGGCACTGATATAAATCAGACGCCCGCAACAGCGACAATAAACACAACTTATTTCCAGTTAACGCAATACGAAAGTGTTGCAGTTGGACCGTTTTTCTCAGCCATTGAATCTACGTACCTGTGGTTTCACCTGTCAGCCAACCAGGCTAAAGACCAGAAAGCGCCAACGCGCCTTACCTGGTGGAAGATTGATGATGACAACAACATCGTTCCAGGCACTCAGCAGTCAATACAGGTTAACGTAGACAACAACACCGGTGAAACTGATTACGTCTATTACACGTTCAAGGTTCAGCCGTCGGCTGGGAAGGGGAGATATGCCTTTACCGCGCAACGGTTGAACAACGCAGCAGACGATAACACCCTCTATATCCTCGCCGCACACTCTATCAATGTGAGGACCAACGTTTCATATCCCAATGACACTATGGTCAAGGTAACGGTAGTGGAAACGGAGAATGCCGGAGTAAAAGACAGGAAATACAATCTTCTCGCTTCGCGTTATGTCATTTCATACAACCGGGCAACTGGTGCTGTGGATTACACGTTGAGAACTTCGAGGTCATTTGCTGACGCCGTTCTCCATGAATGGACGGTTATTGCAAAGCAGGACCCTGCACGACTTGACCTGGCTGCGCTGTATGGTATCGCTGACAGCCTTTCTGATCCGCAACTGGGATATTTCGATTATACGTTCTCAGACGCAAAACAAGCCCTGGGTGAGCGCATACAGCTTATCTGTAATGCAGCGCGCGTCGAGGCTAACTGGATAGGAGACACGCTGACATTCTGGCGTGACGAGAAAGTTTCTTACCCGGCGGCCGTCTTCGGGCGAAGCAACATGTTCTGGGAAGAGTTTAAGATGGGTTATTCGATGAGTTTGCCTAACGGGTATGACGGCATCACTCTCGATTACACAGATCCGCGCACAAACAAAAAGGCCTACATCTACCTTGCTGTTGATACATCGGGGATATCAGAGACGACAACATCTACCGATAACGCGATGACACTGAGCCTGTCCGGAGGCCGCAATGAGTTGCAAGCAAGAAATCGCGCTTACCTAGAAGCCAACCGGCTGATTAACTCCAGAACCAGCATGACCGCGAAAGTTTTCGAGACGACTCAGGTCGTGCGCGGCGCGGTAGTGCAGTGTCCTGACATGTACGATAACGAGCAACAGACCGGTTACCTGAAAGGGCGTAACGGCAATACTTTCCTGACATCAGAAAGAATTAATTTCCCTGGCGATATGTGGGTAGTTATGACCGATAGCCTGGGTAATTATCATGGAAGATACCGGGCATACCCTGTTGACGGCAATCCTTTCTCTTTCACCGCAAACGCAGATGCCTTTGATCTGAATATCTACGACGGCAAGAGGGTGCAGACGCCATCGCGATATTTTATCGCCGATGATGCTGATTTAAATTCAACCCTCTGGCGCGTGGAGTCATCAAAACCAAATGGAGACGACACGCAAACAATATCTCTGTCTGAGTATTCAGACGACATCTATACAGACGACTAAATAATCCAAAAAAATCCTCCCGCTTCGGGTATATCCCGAGGCCTCGTCACGCCTATAAGAGAGCAAAATGGCCGATTCATACGCAAATATCCCGGTTCCAACTCCGACGCAAAACCCTGTGCCGAGTGCAGACATTCGCGATCACGTCTTCGGTGGCGCGAAAATTGACGAGTTTGTAACCTCACTGGTTAACACCTACATTGACCGTTTCGGTACCGAGCATTACACAATTGAAGGTCTGCGCTGGCTGGCTCAACAGGCTATTGCTGCATACGGCTGGGTTCCTGCTGGAACATTCCAGGCTGGCGCTACATTGACGTTGCCAAACCAGATCATCAAAGACAATGTGAGTGGAGAGTATTACCGATGGGATGGCACTTTGCCAAAAATCGTCCCGTCAGGCTCTACGCCGTCTTCTGCTGGAGGTACTGGTGTTGGTGCCTGGATTGGTGTCGGCGACTCGTCTCTAAGAAGTATGTTGTCTGACACTGCGTATGGAGATGCGCTTATCGGAGTGATACAGCCATATACAGGGTCTGTTGCCAGAACTCAGCACGATAAAAACTCAGATTTTGTCAGCGTGAAGGATTTTGGCGCTAAAGGTGATGGGTCTACCGATGACGCCAACGCTATTCAGGCTGCGCTAAATGCAAGAATGAGGGTATGGTTCCCGCCTGGCATATACCTAATTAGTAAGTCATTGATTTTCAGCAACCAGCAGATAATTGGTTCTGGATGCATGACCGGATCTGATCGCGGAACAATTATTCAACCTACCGCCAGAAATTTTCCAGCATTTAAACGAGATATAAACGGATATTCCCCGGGCGGTAGAATTCAGGGTTTCTATATAAACTTTGGGTCAACTCAACCCACGACACCTCAGGATCCTACAGGCTCAAGCCGCGGAATTCACATGGGTGAAAGCACCGACACAATGCCTAACGGGTCTACGATGTTTATCATCGAAGATATCGTTGTTCGCGGCGCTTATTACGGTTTCTATGACTACGGAGCAACCTATCTGTGCGAATACCGTAACTGCTGGGCGAGAAACTGCTTTCTTGGTTATCGTAAGCAGGGTGGTACAACAATCAAATACAGCACCTGCTATGCAGTTGCTTGTTATGGAGCATGGTGGGTTAATCAAACCTATGTTGTGACTTTTAGCAATTGCGCCTATGACCAGACCGTTACCAATCAAGGCTTCCGTCCGTTCTTCATTGACGCTTGCCGCGCTGTTACAGTTAATGGCATGGATCATGAAGCAGGGCAAATAAACAACTCTGGTAGTTCAGATGCTTACTTTAACGATTGTCACGGCGTTGTCATCAGCGGATGGATTACATTAGGGCATAGTGTTACCAACACCACCGGTGAAGCCTACATGATGAGGTTCGACGGAGCCACCCAGGCAGTCGTCAACGGACTGATTAATGAAACGTCTACGAGTGCTGGCGCATTAGTTTATGCAATTCTGGTATCCGGTACTTCACGCGTAAATATTCGGGGATGCAACCTTATTGGGTGGTCTGGCGCTGGGACGGGGAACAATATCTCGCTAGGAACTACTGGCACAGGAGTTATAACCTATGACGAGAGTTGTTTATTTGCGGGCGCTATATCTGGTAATGTAAGGATCAATGGCTGTAT
Organism: uncultured Enterobacter sp.; assembly: GCA_963521185.1. Lineage (GTDB taxonomy): Bacteria > Pseudomonadota > Gammaproteobacteria > Enterobacterales > Enterobacteriaceae > Enterobacter_D. The sequence continues at coordinate 35,782 of CAUQTV010000003.1, forward strand.
TGGGTATGCTTCGACGCCTATAACTAACCTTTCAGTACCAGCAAACAACCTTGTTGAAATTGGTAATTTAACCCTTACCGGAGTCACTGGGGTAGACCCTCTTACATTCAGTTTTGATGGCGATTATCAACGGTGCATATTTCAGCCAAAATACGTGGGCGCAAACACTGTAAACCTTACCATATTCAATACCTCGGCAACCGCAAGAACAATTACAGGTAATTTGCGCATTTATGCTAATCGGTACTGACGTTACTACGGCCGCCAGTCGGCCTAATCACCTCCGACGGTGAGGCGATAGAAGGGAAGGTGCTGGATGATGTGATAGTCGTCGGCACGGTGACGCACTGGCTGATCAGTACGCGAGAAGATGACTGCCCGGTGATGTGATGGGGAGATGGTGATTTAGCATGTGCCACGTTTGTGTCACACATGGTGAATCGTCATCCTTCAACTTTATGTCTGTGCCATTAACTTGCTATGTGTGAATGCGGTTATGGCTTTATAAAACAGTTAGTTAAATGTGGCTCTACTAATTCGTAATGCGAAGGTCGTAGGTTCGACTCCTATTATCGGCACCACATAACAAAATCAAACGCTTACATTATTTTCCCTGTCACTTTTGATCCTGTCTAAATACGTCTAAACGCCTGTTAATGTATGGGCGGTTCGCAATATACATTGCATGGGCAAGTGTGCGAAGCGTCCAACCTGTAGAAGCATGTGAATCTTGCATGAGCAGCATCACTTGCTTTGTAGAACTGAATCGTGATTAGGGGCAGCCTGGCTTGCGAGAAAACAGGAAGAAGAAGCAGAGATCAAATGAGCCAGGGCTGCTAATACGATGTTCTGATCTGGTTTATCACCCTCATTTTGGTTCACAAAATCAGACTTTACACGGAAGAAAACTTTCTCCAGTCGGTTGCGTAGGTGTACGATAAGCGAGCAAATCATTAGGGATTATAGGGTTACTGATGGATACAGTAGAAGAACTAAACGGAACATACTTCTATGCGGGAAAATCGAATCTCACCGCCTCTGAACTGTTTTTCATGGTGTTTATCTTCAACACGGCTGATCAGTTCGGCATTAAAGACATCGCCGCCGCTTATGGTCTATATGCTGGTATAAACGATCAGGCTACACGCACAAAGCCCGGAACAGCTATTAAAGGTACTTCCAAACTATCCAAAGGCATTAGAAAAACCTTCGGAAAACGGTTCTTCCCGTGGGGAATAAAACTTCCTACGTGGATTGGTGGTTACACCCCTTGGACTGTAGAACTCAGGATGGTGAGAAGTATCACAACATGGGTAGGGCGAACTATTCCCCTTGTCGGTGAAGTGGTGTTGTTGGCTGACGTGTCACAGATAGCTTACAACTCAGTCAAGGAATACAACACTATAGCGAGAGGCAACGATAAGCTATGGTAGATAACATTGAAGATCGCGTGATTGCTCTTATCACCAAACACAGCAGTTACTACCCGTTCAGGAAACAGAAGTATGACACGTTTACGGCTGAATCAAGCATTCACTTTGATGTGAGGTTAGATCAGGACGAAGTAGAAGAATTGAACGAAGATTTTTCAAAAGAATTTGGCGTAGACATATCTAATTTCAAGCTTGAAACCTACTACCCCGAAGTAAAGCATTCATGGAATCCTTTCAAGAAACCTGATCCTGTCGATGTTCCTGATCTCACGATTGACATGTTTATTCAATCGGCTAAAGCCGGGAAATGGTTATACGACTAACGCAAGGAGCTAAAGACATGGCTGTACCTGTTCACCTAATTTTAAAAGACGATGGCGGATCACAGATTATGGGATCGTGTGATGTTCACGGAAGGGGTGGAAGCATAGAACTACGCAGTTTGCAGCACGGCGTGGTTATCCCCTAATACGGTGGCAGTTACACAGAATTACTGACAGGTTCGCAGGTCACGTTCAATCTGCAGGCGTAAAGGATCGATGCACTTCGCTACCAGGAATAACGGGTCCGTAGACCCGTCCGGATATTAACGGCCCACGCGAGTCTGGTGCTCAGGAGAGTAACGTTCGCCGACGACTTCAATCGTTTCAAGCGCCTGGGTTATCTGACGTGAGTCATCCTGCGAAAGAATGATGTCGGCAGCCGCCAGGTTTTCTTCCAGCCGGTGCAGTTTCGTGGTACCAGGGATAGGCACAATCCACGGCTTTTGTGCCAGCAGCCATGCCAGCGCGATTTGTGCCGACGTCACGCCTTTCTCTGCCGCCAGTTCACCCAGCAATGAGACCAGCTTTTCATTGGCTTCAATCGCCTGTTCGGCGAAACGTGGCACTTGGCTTCTGTAATCATCCTTGCCAAAAGTGGTTCCTGGCTTAATCGATCCCGTCAGGAAGCCTTTGCCTAATGGGCTGAAGGGAACGAAACTAATGCCCAATTCCTCCAGTAACGGCAGGATCTCCCGCTCAGGCTCGCGCCACCACATTGAGTATTCGCTTTGCAGGGCAGTGACAGGTTGTACGGCATGCGCACGACGAATGGTTTGCGCACCCGCTTCGGACAGACCGAAATGTTTAACTTTACCTTCAGCGATCAGGTCTTTCACGGTTCCCGCAACATCTTCAATTGGGACATCCGGGTCGACACGGTGTTGATATAGCAGGTCAATGACATCAGTCTTAAGACGGCGTAATGATCCTTCCACAGCTTCACGGATATGCTCCGGACGGCTGTTTAAAATCTGCTGCTTATTGTCCGTACCGAAGGTAAAACCAAACTTAGTGGCGATGACCACGCGGTCACGAAACGGTTTTAAGGCTTCGCCGACAACTTCTTCATTAAGGAAAGGGCCATACACTTCAGCGGTATCGAAGAAGGTGACGCCACGTTCAACCGCTGCGCGAATTAGCTCGATAGCCTGACGCGTATCGGTCGCCGGGCCGTAGCCGTGGCTTAAGCCCATACAACCGAGCCCAAGCGCGGAGACTTCGAGTCGGGATTGACCCAGATAACGTTTTTGCATTGAATGAAAACCTCTTTTATCGCGACTTAAACATCAAGTTTGCGGCCTGCCAACCATTCAACTCTGGCTGGATCACGGTGGGAGAAGAAAGCGCTGGTTGCGGTATCGATAGCTGTAATTTGCAGCATATCGTCAGCGCTGAGTTCAAAATCGAGAATGTTGATATTCTCTTCCATGCGTTCTTTGCGCACCGATTTCGCCAGTGAAACGATGCCTCGCTGGAAGATCCAACGCAGCACTACCTGACCCACGGTTTTACCGTACTTCTGACCAATAGCCGTTAACACGGGATGCTGGAACAGGCCATTTCTACCCTCAGCAAACGGTGCCCAGGCTTCCGGCTGAATGCCACGGCTTTGATTCCATGGAACCGCATGCAGCTGCTGGTTGAAGGGGTTAACTTCAATCTGGTTCACCGCTGGGGCCACGTTGTTGAAGGCGATAAGGTCGGCCAGTCGGTCAGGATGGAAATTGCTGACGCCAATGGCGCGAATTTTGCCTGCCTGATGCAGTTCTTCCATAGCACGCCATGCCCCATGGACATCGCCGTAAGGTTGATGAATCAGATACAGGTCGACGTAATCAAGTTGCAGCCGATTCAGGGAGCGTTCGAACTGGGCTTTAGCGCCTTCGTAATTGGTATCCTGCAGCCAAAGTTTGGTCGTTACAAAGAGTTCGTTGCGGGCGATACCGCTCTGTTTAAGCGCGTTCCCGACCTGGGTTTCATTCTGGTAAGACGCTGCGGTATCGATCAGGCGGTATCCCGTATCGATCGCATCAATAACGGCTCTTTCGCATTCAGCAGCATCCGTCATCTGGAAGACACCAAAGCCCACCAAGGGCATTTCAATACCGTTGTTCAGTTTTACAGTTTGCATGACGTTATCCTTCAGCTGTTGTGTTGGAAAAGCATAACGCAAAGTGATTTATTCGATTAGGTGGGGTAATTAGCTAGGGTTTATTAGGTGGATTCATTAATTTATAGGGAGGGAGGAAGGTCGGCTTTGTGCCAATAGCAGATATTTGCCACTTCGTGATATATTCCCCATTGGAAAGTAGCTTAAGTAGCGTGGATAAATTAAGGAGTGATGTCAATGGCACGAAGTTACCCTACTGATTGGGAAAGATTTTGCGATATTGAAAAAAAACATGTGGTTTCACTAATTACAATCTAAAAGCCGGAACGACAATTGGTGACTTAAACAGATTTGCTGCCAGATATTCATTGGCAAAAGATTTTGATACAATGGTTATTAACAATTCCACTCCGAATACAATGCTTGGTTACGAAGCATTGATGAGATCTTTATTTGTTTGGAGTGCTTCAGAAGCATACCATAAGGTAGTATCCGGAACTCCGGGGAGATATAAGTATTTGATTTTTACCACTGCGGAAAAATCAGGCTTAAGAAATTCACTTAATGCAATTGGTCCTGACATAAAAACGTTTTATACTTTCATATGGAATAATTGCGAGGCATTTCAACAGTCTGAAATTAAAAAATTCCTAGCAGGCAATGATTTCTACCCCATGTACCTCTTAGCATCTATACGCCATGTTTTTAGTCACGGTGAACTTAGTGCTAATGTTGAAGGTGTAAATCCCAAATCAATAAAACGAATAACTGAAGTCTTAAAGGATATTATTTTAGATAAAATCGATATTCATTTTACGGCACTAGTGCAGAGTCACCCAAATTACTAGATCTTGTATTTTTGCTCATAAAAATATATTTACACTAAAATCTAATATACGCCGTTGCAAGTTGAATTGTCGCGGCGTTCTGGATTTGGCCATCCAAATAGGAGGGGTTTTTAAATATCTGAACATAATTGTAAGCCCGAATAAAAGAGGTTCATTGCATATAATTCAAAAGCGAATAAGCTCAGTTAATTGTCAATCAAAATGTGATGTCCGCTCCTCGCTCACAGCGGACCCTCATCTTCTTTAGCCCGTCCGCTCCGTGCGAGGCATGAACGCTTTATTTATCAGAGAGCAGAGCTATCTCCGGCAAACTTGCTTTTATCATCTTCAATCCGGCGAAGGTCCGCGCTCCAGGAACGTTGAAAGCGCGATATAGCTGCGAACAGAGCGAACACCTTCAAGGCTCTGAATCTCCATCAGGAAATTTTCCAGCGACTCGGTATCGTTAGCGCGTACTTTGATAAATACGCAGCCATCCCCGGCAACGGTGTGCAACTCTTCCACTTCCTTGCGGCTGGTAAACTGCAAAAGGGCGCGCGTTGCTTGATAGCTACTGGTATCGATAATCAGGAACGTTAACAGCGTCCGCCCCAGCTTGCAGCCATCCAGGATCGCCACGGTACCCTTGATCACCCCGTCGCGCTTTAGTCGTTTTACGCGATCGTGAACCGCCGGGGCGGATAAATTCACAATCTCGCTCAATTCCGTGTAGCTGCGACCAGCGTCCTCCGCTAAGGCGCCTAATATTTTTCGGTCAATGGCATCCAGTTCTGCCGGTTTGTGCCTTGTCTGCCGAATACCATCTTTTTCTTTATCAAATGCGCTCATTGGGCTTCTCAATCTGAATGAAAGTATGAATATACTTGATTCTACCTAATATTATTAAGCCATAAAACAGATAATGGAGTTGCAATGCCAATCGCACTTTTCGCCCTCGCCGTGGGCGCATTTGGTATCGGCCTGACTGAGTTTGTCATCGCCGGGATCCTGCCGCAAATCGCCGCAGAATTTAGCGTCAGTATCCCGAAAGCGGGAATGATGGCGACGTCATACGCGCTGGGCGTCTTTGTCGGCGCTCCGCTATTAACGGTGCTGGGCGCAAAGGTTCCTCGCAAGGCCATGCTGATCGCGCTGGCAGGAATCTTTACGGTCGGTAATATCATTACGGCCATCGCGCCGACAATGGAAATGGCGATTGTCGGCCGTATTATCACATCCTTCAATCACGGCGCTTTTTTCGGCATCGGTTCGATTATTGCCGCGTCGCTGGTGGCACCTGGTCGCCAGGCGAGCGCCATTGCCTTTATGTTTTCGGGCCTGACGCTGGCTAACCTGCTCGGCGTTCCGGCGGGCACCTGGCTTGCTCAGACGTTTAGCTGGCGACTGGTGTTCTGGGTGATCGCCGGTATCGGGCTGCTGACAATGGCCAGCGTCGCCGTGCTGGTTCCGCATATTGCGAAAGGCAAGGCGATTGCTTTACGTAACGAACTGAGGGCCTTTGTTGACCCGCAGGTGCTGCTTGTCATGGGGATCACTATTTTCGGCCCGGCGGCCTTTTTCACCTCTATTACCTATATTGCGCCGATGATGGTGCAGGAGGCGGGTTTCTCCGCAGGCGGCGTGGCAGGGTTAATGGTGCTGTTTGGTCTGGGGCTTGCCGTCGGTAACTGGATTGGTGGGCGCTTCGCTGACCGCTCTCTGTTTGGCACGCTGTTCGTTACCCTCGCGGCTCAGGGGATTGTGCTATTTGTATTCTGGGTCGGAGTCGAAAGTCAGTGGGTTGCCGGGATATCGGTCTTCCTGATGGCGGCATTCGGCTTTGCGACAGTCTCTCCGATTCAGAAGCTGGTAATGGAGCGTGCCAGCCATGCGGGCGCACCCACGATGGCGGCTTCGGTCAATATCGGCATGTTTAATCTGGGAAATGCGCTGGGGGCATGGGCTGGCGGGGTTACCATTGCCGCAGGTTTTGGTCTTGCATCACCGAATTGGGCGGGCGCGATTCTTTCCTTCATTGCGTTGGGCCTCGCTTTTCTTGCGTGGCAAAGTGCACGTAAAGGTTATATTTTGCCGGTACTTGAATAAGTTACACTATATGATGAGCGCCCACTGCGGGTTGGGCGCTCTTTTAAACGATTTAGGGTGATCTTCTAAAACTGCTACTGCAAATCGAAAGTGTCGTCTGGCATCAATAACGACGTTTTATTTTTTTAGTTGAACGGTCAGTGCCATCAGGGCGCTGGCTGCTGTAAACAACGCAATTATCCAGCCCATCGTCCATGGCGTGCCATCACTGAACAGCGCGAGAAGCAGTGAAGAGATAATGCCGCTGCCGTATTGTAACGCGCCCATTAGCGCCGACGCGGAGCCAGCCACATTAGGCACTGCGTCCAGAGCGCAAGCCGTGGATGTCGCCGCGATGATGCCATTCATAGAGAAGAATACGAACACAGCGCCGACAATCACGGTAATTCCACCTACGCCCAGGCCGGTGGTGACCGCAAGCACTATTGCCGCAATAGTGGCGATGAATACGGCATTCCTGAGCAACGCTTCCAGTGGATAGCGGTGAACCAGACGTCTGTTGACCATGCTCACCGCCATCAGTCCAACAATATTTACTGCAAACAGCCAACCGTAATGCTGCGGGTCAACACCGAAGTACGTGATGTACACAAACGGGGAACCGGTGATATAGGCGTAGGCTGCGACGTAATAGAACGTCAGGCATAGCGTAAACCGCATGTATCTGGCGTTGGTGAGCAAGGCATAGTAGTTGTGAAAGGCTCTGGGTACAGAGGCTTGCGAGCGTTTTTCAGCAGGTAATGTTTCGGGTAACCAGAATAAAGACACCAGCATCAATGTTCCGATCATCGCCAGCAGCCAGAAAATGGCATGCCACGAGGTGACTTTGATCAGCTGCCCGCCGATCAGCGGCCCGGCAATCGGCGCGATGGCCATGATGATCATCAGTGTCGAAAGCATTTGTGCTGCACGAGTGCGGCTAAACAGATCGCGGATCATCGCTCGTGCCAGCATCGGCCCGGTACAGGCACCTAACGCCTGAAAAACACGCCAGAAGACAATTTGCACGATATCTGCTGATAACGCGCAGCCCACCGAGCCGATGATGAACAGACCTAAACCGATAAACAGCGGCAGTCGACGACCATAACGATCGCTAATTGGTCCCCAAATCAGCTGTGCGATGCAAAAGCCGATAAGGAACCCTGTAATCGTCAGCTCTGCATCACCTTGTAAATCTTTTGCCATGACCGGCATCGCCGGAAGATAGATGTCGGTTGATAAAGAGGTCACCGCCATCAGGGCGCTGAGAATAAGCAGAAACGAGAGACCGGTTTTTTTCGCTGTAGCTGACTGTGTATTTGCCTGTTGATTGAGCATGGTGATCCGTTAGACATAAAGAGACGGAGCATGGTAACGGGTTGGTACTCGCTGATAATCACAGGTGGGAGGATAGAGACTATGAGTGATATTCATTAATCACGTTATCTGGCGATCGGCAACGCACTCACCCGTCTGATCGCCGTATTAGTTTACCTCCTCCGCCCTCGGTTCCATGGCCAGTGCGCTGGCGCTGGCGGGGTCAAAGAGCGAAAGGCTCTCGATCTGATCCAGCATAATCACCTTTCTAAAGGCCATTGCGCTTTTTGGCTCTGAATCGAGCGTAATGTCGTGATCGGCATACCATTTGCTGTAATTATGCTCAATGCACAGATTCATTTTCTGCCCGTCACGGTAGCCGCTTAGCATTGGGATAAGCACGATATTTGCCGTCTTTTCATATTCCAGCGTCGCGGTATGGATCATGCCGATATAAATGCGTCGAGACTTGAGCGTCACCAGCGCTAATTCACCTTCTTCCATACACTGATAAAGCAATTGTTCGATGCCGCTCGAACGTGCCAGGCGCTTATACAGCTTTTTCCTGCCGTCGCCGTCAAGCCTGGCGCTACCCGCCCAGTTGGACCGGTAAAGACAAAACAAAATGGCAAACGCCAGCATAATGACCACCGGGGCCTGGATGCCCAAAAAGCTCCAGTTCATAAACTCCATTTGCCAGTTGGCATAGTTCTGCGGTGGAAGGCGGAGTGTATTCACGGCAAACGACAGTGCGAGCAGCAGCAGCCAGAGAATGCCGGTTGCAATAACCCCTTGTAGTACAAAAATACAGCCATAGAGCGCGACAAGAAAATAGACATCCCAGCCAAAAGAACGCTTGATTTTAAAACGCGTGGAGAGGTCGCGGCTGGTGTACCAGTAGCCGCATACCATCAGCACCATAAAGATCGCCGTCCCCATCTTAAGCCCTCTTTAGCGCGTTAACGTGGCGCTGGAAATCCTCTTGCACATCCTTGCTTTTGATATTCACAGAGGCATTTCCGTCCTGATCGATAATGATCCGGTCGCCATCTTCCACGGCCTCAATAATTTCCTGATGGCTCATGACCTGGAGCAATGACTCCGGGCTGGAGAAAAGCGACATAAAAAAAGTGGCCATAGCGTGCCGTCCTTACGCTGCAATAAAGGGATCAAGCCTGGCAGAGTCACCCCGGCATTGCCTTAAGGTAAAACTGAAAAGCCCCTGTCCCAAACATCGCATCACGTCAGGCCTCACACTCCGCCATGCAACCCAAACGTATTAAACCCAGGCCGCTCGCACAATCTCTTATAATAAGCTTCAATGGCCGGGTAAGACGGTCTCTCCATGGGCATCGACAGCCAGCGGTGAACAGACAGGCCGAGCACCACGTCGGCCAGAGTAAAATGCTCACCCGTGACAAAGCGTCCGGTTTTTGCGAGTTGGTGGTTCAGAATACCGATAAGCCCGTTCCAGTTGCTGATACTCAGCGCAATCTCTTTCGGGTCACTATGGGCTGCGCTGCCCCGCACCAGGCCCATAAAGCTGTAGCGCCAGGCGTTGTTAAGCTCAGTGGCCTGCCAGTCCATCCATTGCTCCACAAGAGCGCGCGCCTGCGGCTCGACGGGCAGCAGGGCAGGATCCTCATGAAGATTACACAGATAGCGACAGATGGTATTTGACTCCCACAGCACGAACGCGTCGTCCACGAGAACGGGCACCATCGCATTCGGGTTCATGGCAATAAACTGGGGCGCGGACGTGGACTGAAAGCCCGATCCCCAGTCTTCGCGCTCAAACTTTACATCCAGCTCGATACAGGTCCACAGTACCTTGCGAACGTTGATGGAAGAGGCTTTACCCAGAATTTTTATCATGCTGACTCCTTTTAAAGGCATAACGTGGTTAACTCATCTGTTCTGATTCAATTTCTCTGCGCAGCACTGCAATGAGCTCCTTCAGGCCCTGGGGTACGCTTCTGTGACCGGGATAATAGAGGTGCATCGCAGGCTCTACAGGCGACCAGTCTGGCAACACCACTTGCAGCTTGCCGTCTCGCAGCGCATCCCTGACGCGCCGTTCGAGACAGTAGGTGATCCCCACATCTGCCATCGCCAGTTCTACGGCGAGCGTCGTTTCGTTCACGCAGAGCTGACCTGGCACGTCGATCGCGCGCTTTTCATCGCCTTTCTGAAATTCCCATTTATAGACAGTCCCCTGGCCGGTGCGCAGCCGTATACCGTTATGCGCGCGCAAATCCTCCGGTACAACCGGTGCGGTGTGATGATAAAGATAGCGGGGCGAGGCGACGGCCACCCAGCGCAGATCTTCCCCCAGCCGCACGGCGACTAAATCTTCCGGCACGGTACCGCCAAAGCGGATCCCGGCGTCAAAACCTTCCGAAACAATGTCGACCATCCGATCGTCGACGCTGATTTCAACCTCGACCTCGGGATACATATTGAGAAACCTGGGTAAATGTCTGGCAATAATCAGGCGTGCACCATCGCTCAGAACATTCAGGCGAAGTCGGCCCGCCGGTTTGTCTCGCAGTCGGTTGATTTCATCAAGGGCTTCGCCTATTTCGTTAAAACCAATATCCAGCCTGCGGGCCAGCGCTGCGCCTGCCTCGGTAGCGTTGACCGTGCGGCTGGTGCGATTCAGTAATCTTACGCCGAGGCGCTGCTCAAGATGGCGGATGGCGTGACTGAGCGCCGAGGTGGTGATCCCCAACTCAATGGCCGCTTTGGTGAAACTTCGCGTTCTCTCCACGGTTCGGAAAGCATTCAAATCCCCCAGATCGCTGCGTAAAAGCGCCGATGTGCGTTTCTCTGCCATTATTCCGGTTCTCGATTGTTGAATTTTATTCACTGCTTCATCCATTAACACGCAACGGAAGTCCAGTCTGTGCATGTTAAGTTTAGTTAAATTCAACTATCAGGCGCAACTCGCGCAGTATGCTCAGGGAAATCAATGCACTTCGTAGATAGCGATGCGGATCAGAAAATCCACGCACCACGCGGCCTCTTACCGGCCATGCTCGCGCTGGGGGCGGGAGGCTTATTTATCGGCACAGGGGAATTTGCGCCCATGAGCCTGCTGCCCGACCTGGCAAAAGGCACGGATATCAGCGTTCCCGCAGCCGGATCCTACATCAGCGCCTATGCGTTCGGCGTGGTCGTTGGCGCGCCATTAATTGCAGTGATGGCCGCGCGCTGGCCCAAAAAGCGACTGCTTGTTGGCCTGGCGCTGTTAGCGATGGTCGGCTACGTGCTCAGCGCGCTCGCCTGGAGCTACCCCTCGCTTCTCATCGCCCGTTTCATCGCCGGGCTGCCGCACGGTGCCTGGTATGGCGTCGCGGCGCTGGTTGCTGCGTCAATGGTTCCGGCTTCGCAAAAAGCGCAATACATCGGCTACGTCATGTTAGGCCTTGCGGCCGCTAACGTCGCGGGCGTACCGCTTGCCACCTGGACGGGGCAAATATTCGGCTGGCGTACGGCATTTGCGGTGGTGTCTGCGGGGCTTATGTTGACGACCGCCATGGTGATGGCGTTCCTGCCTGCGGTGCCGGCCAATAAAAACGCGTCGCCGCTAAAAGAGCTCAGCGCGCTAAAAAGCCGACAGGTGTTAATGACTTTCGCGGTGGCCTCCGTAAGCTTCGCCGGGATGTTTTCGGTGTACAGCTTCATCACCCCTACGCTGACGGAAGTGAGTGGGTTTTCACTGGCTGCGATACCCTGGATCCTTGTGCTGTGGGGCGCGGGAATGGTGGCCGGAAACGTAATAGGTGGCAGTCTGGCAGACAAAGCGCTGATCCCGTCTATTTATGCCATGATCCTCTGGAACATTGTGTGCCTGGTGCTGATTGCGCTGGTGGCCCCGTGGAAAATCCCGGCGCTGATCGTCCTCTTCCTGCTGGGCGCTGGCTTCTCGCTTGTACCTGCGCTTCAGGCGCACATGATGAATATCGCCGGAGACGCTCAGACGCTGGCATCGTCGCTGACCCATAGCGCATTTAACATTTCTAACGCGCTAGGTGCCACGTTCGGCGGTCTGGCGGTAGCCGCAGGCGGAGGATGGCTGTCAACGGGCTGGGTCGGCGCGGCCTTCTCACTGCTGGCCTTAGGCCTGATGTTCTTATCGTTGCGCGTAACAGGAGGAAATCACCATGTCTGACACTCTGATTGCCAGAGGGCATGTCGCCGCAGCAAAGCACTCCCCCGAGCAATAAAACACCGTTATCGCGGTTGTAATACAGCATCGAAATCCGCGCTGGTCAAATCCGGCGCGGCACGCAGCATGTCCTGCGCTAGCGCGCGGCGACGCTGTAACAACCCATCCAGCGTCTCTTCAAAGGTCGTGATGCTTTCGTCTCTTACCGTCGGATAATAGACGTACACCTCTTTTGTTTGCCCGATACGGTAGGCGCGGTCGGTTGCCTGATCTTCTTTGGCGGGGTTCCAGCAGCGCGTGAAGTGAATCACGTGATTGGCCTTTTGCACGTTCACACCGAAACCAACGGCCACGGTTGAGAGAATAATCACGTTAAATCCCGGCTGTGACTGAAACTCATCAATCAGCCGCTGGCGACTGTTCTGACTGTGGCTTTTGGTGCTGGTATCGCCATTGACGACCACCGGGCGAAAGCCAAAGTGTTGCGAAATCGCATGTTGCAATTCGCGTTGTAGATCGCGCAGTTCGGTAAAGATAATCACTTTATCTTCGCCTTTCTGTCGAATCTCCGTCAGCGTGGCGATCAGCCAGTTAAGCTTTGGCGAATGCTCGCGAAAACGATCTTCTGCCTGCACGCTGTAAGGGTGTGCGCAAATCAGTTTGAGCTTATGTAACAGGCCCAGCATGCCGGTGCCTGCCTGCTGCATCTCTTCGCTGAGCGTCTGTTGTTGCTGCCAACTGGCAATATACGACAAATAGAGCTGGCGCTGCACCGGGGACATCGGTAGCTGTTTGCAGGCGGTGACTTCGCGCTTTTTCGGCAGATCACGCGCAACGTCTTCTTTGATGCGGCGCAGGGTCTGCGGCTCAATCAACGCTCGCAGCTGCTCAAGGCGCTGGGTATCGCGATCCGCTTCATTCTCAATCGCACGCACATAATGCTTGCCGAATTCGTTCAGCGCACCCAGCAAGCCCGGCTGAATAAAATCAAACAGGCTCCACAGATCAACCAGCGTGTTTTCTACGGGCGTACCGGTGCAGGCGATTTTAAACTGCGCCTGAACGGCATTGGCTGCGTGGGTAATAAGCGCGGCGGGGTTTTTGATTTTCTGTGCCTCATCGCACACCATAATTGACCAGGGCTGACGGGCGAGTGAAAATTCCTGATCGCGAAGCGTCTCATAAGTGGTAAGGACAATTCGGGCATCGCCGCGCCAGCCGGGTTTGAGTAAGTTTTTAATCCCCTGCGCTTTTAGGCTGGCGGGAATATCGTGCTGATGATATTTCACCGCGCGAATTGCGTCGCCATACAGTTTCAGCACCGGAATACCGGCGGTGTAAAAGAAGTTATCCAGCTCACGTTCCCAGTTATCCAGCAGCGACACCGGCGCGACAATCAAGGTTGGTTGACCGTCGGGAAACTTTTCGCAATACCACGCCAGCAGCGTGAGGATCTGCAAGGTTTTGCCCAGACCCATATCATCAGCCAGCAGGCAGCCTGTCGCTTCCTGCGGTGATTTCAGGAACAGCTGTTGCAGCCAGGCCACGCCTTTTATCTGGTGCGCTTTAAGCTGAATATGCTCTTTCAGGCATAAGGGGATTTCAGGCTGGGCATCATGAGCGCTGAGCAGCGCCTCTCGCCGCTGTTTAATATACAGGGCTTCATCAATGTTTTGCTCGATTTTCAATACCGCGCGGGCGACCTTTTCGTCGTCGGCGATCTGCGCATCCGGATCCCCAGCGGTCTGTTTTTCCCATGATTTTTGTATCGCTTTTGCGGTATCCAGCGGGACGGGCGTTTCATTCCACGGCGTCATGACGTCCGCGTCACCTGCACGCTCTGCCTCTTCAATACGTTGCGAAAACGCCTCTAAGTGGGCAGTGTTGTCTTTCTCCCAGCCATCAAGAATGGCGTCAGTAAAGGCGGAATAATCGATATCATCTGGGAGCCAGTCTTCACTTTTCGCCTTGGTCAGCCAGGGGGAAACGACTTTTTCAAATTCGCCAATGCCAATGACGCGGTCGCTGTATTTGCCGATATCCAGCACGTCGGTAAACTCTTTTCCCGCCGACTCTTCCTGCCATCGCGTGAGCAGCGCCTGGCAATCCTGCCACTGCACCTCACCAAACTGGCTCAGCTCCAGCTCATACCCTTGCCATAATCCGGCGGGCATTTTTGCCGCCACGCTGATCCCCAGTTCATGAATAAACCGCCCCAGTTCCCAGGGCGCAGAAAACTTGAACGTAACGTCAGGCTGTGGGGCGGGGGAGATGGGTTCCAGCACCAGCGTGATATCGTCGATTTTATTCTCGTCGTTTATCCGCGGAACCAGGCGGAAGTGGTGAAAGAAAATATGTGCGTCATACAGCGCTTTTTCGTGCTCTTCCGGTTCCAGTACGCCTGCGGCATCCTCGCCTAAGAAGGTGTACGGGTTACGCACAAACGACAATGCTTGGCCTCCCGCCACGCGTCGACCGGGGATCGCGTGGATAGACGACAACACATCCTGAACCTCCGGTGTGAGGATCACATGGCTCAGTTCGCCGTCTGCACCCGGCACTCGGTAGTTACTGCTGACCTGACGATTGCGATCGAAGCTGCCGAGCCAGTTCTCCGGCTGATCCTCAAAGCTGGGTTCAATTTCAATGACCGGCGTATCGGCAACGGTGGATTTACGCAGTTTCAGCTTCAACGAGGCGGGTTTCACCACGATGGTTTTCGTCAAATAGTCATCTAATTGTGCGCCCGCTTTTTTGGCTTGTTTACGCACGTTGGCCCAGCCAATCTGGTTGGTCGTTTCGCCGGGGGCGTCACGTTGCCTGTCGCGCAGTTGCTGCACGCTCTGGAGCAGTTGCCAGTTCTCTTTCGATAACAGCCCTCGCTCGCCTTCGCAGCTAATCAGTGCGCCCTGACGCGTCAGCGTAACCGGTTCGCCACTCGTTTTCCGCGTCCAGTCGCTCAGGTAAACGTGAAAATCGCTGTCGCTCAGCGCACCGCTGGCGCTGAGGCTGGCCTTGAGCGCAATGACGTCCGGCACACCCAGCAGCGTCAGGCTGCTGGCATGGTCATCATCGTCCAGCAGCCGGTAAAGCGCGTCCCAGGTCAGTAGCCAGCGGTCATTAAGATCCACCAGGTAATCTTCGTCGGCCAGTTGTTCGAGCCAGGCCGTCAACGCCCAGAGTGTTTCATCATTCACCAGTGAGAAGTCGAAACTCAGACCGCTGTCTTCAACCTGATAGCGATGGCGAATCTGCGCTGCAAGCTGCTGGCGATCCCCGGAGAACAGACTGAGCAAACGTTTTAGCATTATTTAATCCAGAAGCGGCGAGGCTCTTTGTTGACCGGGGTAAAACCCAGCTTAAGGAGTGAAGCAACGGCAGAGGGATCGGCATGATCCAGCACAACGGACAGCGCGCCGCCCCGCTGACGATTATCCACTACCGTGCAGGGCAGCGAGCTGATCACCTGCTGGATAGCGGTGTCGCGATCGGTTTTTTTCGACGGCGTCGCCTGCTGTTCCGGCAGATAGCGAATGCCGAGTTTTGCCAGTTCATCGTCATATTTGTGCATCCAGCCGCTGATGCGCGTTTTGCTGTAACCTTCCGCGCGGGGCGTGTGGGGGAGGCGAATGACGTGCCTGAACTTATCTTTGAGGTGGAGATTGATATCCAACACCTGATTTTCAGGGTTGAACGGGGCCTGGCCCATACGATAGGCGTACATGGCGTTACCGGTGCCTGAAAATTCGACGAACAGATAATCGTTAATCTGCATCACCATCGCATTATCAAAGGTTCGCCCCCCGCGTAAGTGGCTCAACCGCCCCTTGTTCTCGTCGCGGAATTTCACAAAATCACTCCCGCGATCGTGGGCGGCATCATAGCCCATCACAATGCGTGTAAAACCCATCTGATTAGCAAAGCGAAGCCAGTAATGCAGCCGGGCCTGATCCACATCGCCGTTGCCGCGCAGCAATTCAAAGAAGTGGGTAAGATCCTGCGTTGCCAGCCACGAGCGGACCATCGACGCGACCGATTCATCTACGTATTGATGCCACTTATTTTTCTGGCTTTTTAGCTGCGGGCTGTCCCAGTATTCCAGCGCGGCCTGCTTCAGTTCGCCGTGCGGTTGCGCGCTAAAAGGCGAGTGGTAATAGCGCGTTAAGGCCGTAGAGAGGATCGTATTACGAAAGCGCGGCCACTGCTTTGCCAGTTCCAGAAGCCAGCTGATTTTGCCGATAAACGTCTCGTCATCCAGATCGTTTATGCGCGCAAGGATCACGCCGAATATGCGTTTCCATAGCCAACTGCTGTCGGGGATCTGCGCGATTTTTTCCAGCGTGGAGAGCGAGTTTTTCTCACCCTCAAGCAGCTGCTGCGCAATGCGCGTCCCCGCGCGCGAGGTAAAAATATCGTGATAAAGATCGAGCGTTTTCATCCAGGCCTTTTCACGCCGCATGGTCGCTTTCACCACCTGATAACCGGCAATAAGATGCGTACGTAGCACGCACCAGTGCGGGTTATCCTGCGGTAAATCGTGCTGATAGGCAAAATAGCTGGAGCACAGCGCGGCCCAAAAACGACGTTTAAGCGTCTTGCGAGCGATCATCTCTTTGATCTGCTGGTCGACGCGAGGAAAATTTTCGCTATCTTCCAGCAATATGGGCCGGTTGGGTGCCTGCGGATCGCTATCGGTCAGACCATAGAAAACCAGGCGCCAGTCACGCGCTGACAAGGTTTTGGCTAAGCGAAAACGGCGCAGCGCGTCCAGGCGTTTTTCCTGCGGCGGGGCAGGGATTTTTTCCGCCTTTTCAAACTGCGCTTCCATGGCCAGGCTCGCCTGTTCGAGCTTCACAAAGTCACTACGCAGCCCGTGTTCGTTTGCGCTACGCGTGCCTAAGGTATTGGCGATGCGCTGAGAAAGCCGGTTCAGTGCCTGGCTCATTGCGGCATCACCAGCTGGCAAACTTCTTTGTTAACCACCGGCGGGAAGTCAACCGTATCAGCGCTGTCTCTCTTATCCTTCAGGCCAAAGAACTGCATGCGTAGTTCAACGCGCCGACTGGCTTCTTTGCTCTCTTTGGCGTTATTAAACGACACGCCACCGGCGAGAAACAGCTTACGGATTTGTTCCTGCTGTTCAGCGGTAATGTTTTGCTGTAACGGACTGCGGCTGTCCAACAGACTACACATTACCCACTCCGATCGCTGTAGCGACAAATGCAGGTTGTAGAGATAGGATCCGTCGGTGTCGGTAAAGCCTTCAATGACTATTTGCTTAAACCACTTTTCGCCTTCCTCGCTGTTCGCCGCTTCCAGCACCAGCGGCACCACGTCCTGTAAGGCTTTTTGCCCTTCCGGGTTAAGGAAAAATCGGTTGTGGTCGAAACGGCCCGCTTCACCGAAGCTAATGCGGTTGTCGTGGCAGTCCACGACGATGGTTTTATTCAGATTGCGCGCATGCAGTTCGAGGCGCTCGCACAGGCGAGTAATGTCCTGTCCGCGCACCTTTTCCCCCTGTTCCGAGCGTTGAATGCGCTGCGTCACGGAGCTTAACGAGGCGACCATGACCACCAGAAACAGCACCATCATTGCGGTCATCAGGTCTGCATAGGAGATCCAGAACGGCTTCTCCGCTTCGTCGGCACGGTGTTTTTTGGCGCTAAATGCATTTCCAAACATACGCAGTGACCTCGATTAGCGGTGCGCACTGGAGAGAATATCGTCAAGTTCTTCGATACTTTCGCCCATGCTTTCCACCGAGCTTGCCAGCAGGGCATTGGCTTTCGCCATTTCCACATCCAACTTGCCGAGCGTTTTATCCAGGCTGCGGCTCACGCCTTCGGCGAAATCATCAAAGCCCTGACCAAGCACATCACTCACTTTATCCATAAAGCCCTGCGCTTCGCGGTTGTAGTTTTGCAGGCGCTCAGCGTGCTGCTTGAGATCGTTAAGGAACTGGCTGCGCGTGGTTTGTTCCGTCTGGGTATTCGCCGCCATCGCTTCCAGCATGGCAATCGATTTGCCCACGGCGTCGCGGTTATTGCGGTAATCGGCAACTACGGAGGCCAGCTCGCCGGTGGCAATAGAGAGCGACGAACCTGCGCTTTGCGCTTTATTCAACACATCGGCGGTGAGCTGGTTTGCTTCGCTCACGCGTTCACCCGCCACTACAAAGCGGTCCGCCGCCATGCGCATTTTCTCTGCCCCTTGCTGCATATCCTGGATCTGACGATGGCTTTGATCCGCCGCCTGGCGCAGCAGAGCGCTGGTGGACTCATGCTGCTCCGCCACGGTTTGGATCAGCTGTTTCACCTGATCGTCAAACTCGCTCATCACGCGCTGTGTTTGCTGGTGTAGTTCCTGCTGCGACGTTTGTTGGCTGGAGGAGAGCTGCTGCTGGCCCTGTTCCAACTGACCGAACAGGGAACCAAGCTGGCCTCCCAGCGCTTCCACGGAGGCGGCCATTTTTTCCATCGTCTCGTTCTGGCCCTGCTGCACGGAGTTTTTAATGGTGTCGATAAATGCCGACATCTGTTCAGCCATCGTTTTTTCGCGCGCTTCGCTATCAGCAAACATCTGTTCGAGCTGGCGTGCCATGCGCTCGCCCGCGCCTTCACCCTCTGCGCCGATTTTTGCCACCGAGGATTGCAAGCTGCTGAGCATGTCGTTCATGCCAGCCTGCATCGCCAACTGACCGGATTTCATTTCCGCCAGTAATTGTTCCATCAGATGCGCGCTACCCTGGCGCGACTCATCGCTCACCTGGCGCATATCGTTTAGCAGACTGGAGAACCCGGTTTGCATACCCTGGATCGCGCCAACGGTCTGGCCCATCATCTCATTAAGGTGGGTGAATTGCTGGCCGAAGGTGGTATCAAGTTTCGACATAAACGCCGTCAGCACATCCTGCAACATGTTCTGCACCATGCCGCTTTGATCGCCGCTGGCGGTCTGCACCGCACCGGCAATTTTATCCAGCGGTGATTTCAGGCTGGTTTCGATGGCACCGCTGATTTGCTCTGCCACCCTCTGACCGCTTTGCTGATAGCTGGTGGTCAGACTGTCCGCCAGGCGCAGACTGTCGGCGCGTTGATTATCCACCAGATTTGTCAGCATCTCGCGCAGGTCACTCACCAGGCTCTCTTTCAACTGGCGCGACTGTGTGGCGCTTTCATTGCTGGATTTCACCAGATCGGCCAGATACTCCTCGCCGACGCCGCTTACATAGAGCTGATCGATGACCGCCGTGAATTTTTCCAGGTGCTTATAGCATTTCGCCAGCAGCAGCTTTTCAATCCAGGTCACGAGGATCGAAACAAAAATGGCAAACGCAGAGCCTAAAAACGCATACAGCACATCATGCAGCAGGCGGTCAACGCTGCTGGAAACCTGTTCTGGCGTACTGGGATCGAAATGGTTCAGGCCGATCATCAGGCCATAAAAAGTGCCGATGATGCCGATACCGGTCAATATTCCCGGAAGGTGTTTAAAGAATTCGGTATTGAGTGGAATATCCACTAACTGCTGTTCGGAGAAATAACTGGCGCTGGGTGCGGTCGATCGTATACGCGCAATTTTTAGTTCGCCGTCAACGACGTTTTTCTGGCGGTGCAACGACTCTTCAAACTCGCTCCAGGCGTGTTTCAACGCGGGTTTTTGAAATAGCGATTTGAGATTAGTTAGCTGTTCTTCCGGTGATTGTTCGACGTAACCCTCAATAATTTTGGTGTATTTTTTCAAGTCACGATAGTTCGCTATCGCTGGTCGCAGATAAAAGAGGATAAACATCAGGAACGCAAAGCTGACAAGCCCGATAACGATCATCGGCACGCGATCCGGATGAACAGACGTGAGCGCTACTAAAAGCGAATTAAGCCAGGACATACTTCACCTGTATTAGCTGTGTATTGAAAAGTCGCGCCAAAAACCCTTTGGCAGTAAAAATACGATATATCGTGAGTGGTTTAGCATTACGCGCGAACCGCAGAGGCGCAATGCATAATAGCCTTCCGTCATACTACGCTTGAGGGGAAGGGCGCATCCTTGATCCAGAGGGGTAAAAATTGCCAATGATAAGATATTTCTTATGTCAGCATTTCGTACCGACATGAAACGCTGATAAAAGTCCTGCCGTAATTGCCGCCGCGTTTAGGCTAGACTCATTACCATGCCTCTTTGTTTCTATTACTGACGCCAGGTGGGGTAATGACCGGGACCGTTTTTCGCACCGCCATTCTTATTGACGATCATCCACTGGCCCGCATGGCCATTCGCGCGGTGCTGGAAAAAACCGGCATTGCCATTACGCACGAGTATGAAGACGGCACGCTGGCACTGCACGCGCTGCGAAAACATCTCGCCGACATCGTGGTGGTGGATGTCGATATCCCCGGCGCGAACGGCGTGGAGGTGGTCGAAAAACTGCGCGAGCGGCACTTTGCGGGCGTCATTATTGTTGTCTCGGCCAAAAACGATCGTTACTACAGCAAGCGCTGTGCGCAGGCGGGTGCGCATGCCTTTATCAGCAAAAATCAGGGGCTGGAAAATATCAGCGCCGCGCTGGTCGCCGCGCAAAACGGCTACAGTTATTTCCCGTTTTTCCTTGAGGAGCCTGCGGGGCCGCTTAGCGACTCGCAGCGTCTGGAATCGCTCTCAACCCAGGAAATGAAAGTGATGAGCCATATGCTGGCCGGGCTGGACAATACGCAAATCGGCGAGGCGATGCATATCAGCAGCAAAACGGTGAGCACCTACAAAACCCGGCTGATGGAAAAGCTCGGCTGCCGTTCGCTTATCGAATTACTGACGCTCGCCCAGCACAATAAGCTGACCTGACCATGCCCCGCCGTCTCGCGCCTCTTCTCCTGCTTCTCTTTGTGGCATGCCGCGCGGCGCTGGCGCAGGAAACGCCGCCCGTCGCGCTTGAACTGTCGGGCTATCACTATTTTGCGCCCGTGCCGATGTATATCAGCGATGACGACGCGCGCTGGCTCAGGCAGAAAAAAAACCTCACCGTGGCGGTCTATCCGGCCGAACCCTCGCCGCTGGTACAAAGTACGCTGACCGGGCGCTACCGGGGCATGAACGCCGATTATCTGGCGCTTATTCAGCACACGCTGACCACCCGTATCAGCGTCATGCGCTATGCCGACCGTGCGCAGGCGGTGGCGGCGCTAAAAGCGGGCGACGTCGATATGGTGCTGACCGGGCTGGATTATCGTGCGCAAACGGAAAGTGATCTTCAGCCCTCCCGCCCGCTGGTCCACGCCTGGCCGAGCCTGGTCACCGCGTTAAGCAAGGTGATGGCACCGCTTCACAGCGCACAAAGCGCCAGCATTGGTATCGTCGGAAACTACCCTGACGAGGCGTTTATACGCCGCTCATTTCCGAATGCTGACATCGTTCGCTACGCCAGTTATCAGCAAGCGCTTAATGCGGTGGCCCAGGGGCAGACCGATTATTTTATGGGGGATTCGCTGACGACCAGTTCATGGCTGTCGCAGGAATTTAGCCTGGCGCTTAGCGCGGTGAAATACTGGCCCGCACCGCAAAAAGAGAGCGTGTTTTTATTTAGCGACGCGCAAACGCGCCTGCGGGAAATTATCAATAATACGCTCGCGTCCATTGACGAAAATGTGCACCGGCAAATTGCTCAGGCCTCCATTGATAAAGGCAATCTGTCGTTTCTGATCGAACCGCTGGAATTAACCGCGCGGGAAAAACAGTGGCTCGACAAAAACAAAACCCTGCGCGTCATTGTTAATCCGTGGTTCGCGCCCTACACCATGATCGACGCGAATCAGGACGCGCGCGGCGTGGTTGGCGACATCCTCAACCTGGTTAGCCTGCAAACGGGCATTACGTTTGACACGCTGGTGGTGCGTTCCAACGATGAGATGATCGCCGCCATGAAGCAGGGTAACTGGCACATTGTTCAGGCGGCCACCTATGATTTGAGCCGGGAAAACGCGATCGCCTTCACCCATCCTTTTATCTCCACGCGCTTTGTCACCGTGGTCAAAAAAGAGACCGGCGAGGCGGCCACCCTGCGTGCGGGCATGACCGTGGCGATCGGTTCCGGGCACACGCTGCTGGCGCGTCTCACCGCCCGGCATCCCGACATTCGCTGGCAGCCGGTGGAAAACTCCAGCGTGGCGCTCAATCTGGTGGCGACGGGGAAAGTCGACGCGGCGGTGACCAATCAGCTCACGGCGCGCTATCTCAGCGAACACTATTACCCGGATGAACTGACCTGGCAGGCCATTGACGGCGAGGAGCCTGCGGCCATTGGTTTTGCGGTGCCCAGATCGGAGCCGGAACTTCGGCAGATCCTCGATAAAGCGCTGGACGACATTCCGCAAAAAGAGATCTCGCAGATCGTCAGCAAATGGATCCGTCTGCCGGATGTGAAAATCGATACCTGGGAGCTGTACAACCGCCCGTTCTACCTGGTGGTACTGCTGGCGGCAATGCTGGTGGTAAGCACGTTTATTTGGGCGATTTCGCTGACGCTGGAAGTGCGCAAAAGAAAACGCTCCCAGCGCCTGCTGGAGCAGGAGCGCAACAGCGCGCACAACGCGAATCAGCAAAAGCGGGCGTTTCTCTCGCGCATGAGCCACGAAATCCGTACCCCGGTCAGCGCCATTACGGGGTTCCTGGAACTGCTACAGCGCAATCGCGCACGTTTAAGCACCGAAGATCGGCTCTCGGTCGATCACGCCGCGCAGGCGTCGCACTCCTTACTGGCGCTGATTGGCGACATTCTGGATCTGGAAAAAATCGAGTCCGGGCTGCTGGAGGTGAAACCGGAGTGGGTCGATGTTGACGCGCTGATCAACGCAAAACGGGCGCAGTTTAGCGCGCTGACCGCGCAAAAAGGGCTTGCCCTGCGCTATGACTCGCAGCTTGAACCCGGCGAAGCCCTGAAGCTCGATCCGCAACTGTTGGGGCAGGTGCTGACCAACCTTATTGGCAACGCGGTCAAGTTCACCACGCACGGCAGCGTGACACTCACAGCAGTGAAGCAGGGCGACGCGCTGGTCATCACCGTGACCGACACCGGGCCGGGCATCAGCGACGAGGATCAGGCCCGGCTGTTTAGCGCCTTTAGTCAGGGCGCGTCCGGCGAGCATCACACCGGCAGCGGACTGGGGCTGGCGATCTGCAAAGCATTGATGACGCAAATGGGCGGAGAGATTGCCCTTGCCAGCGTCCTCAGCCTTGGTACCACCGTCACGCTGCGCCTGCCGGTCGAGGCCTCGCGTGAGGTGATCCCCGTCATGGTGGCAGCGGCAACGCCTGCGCTTACGCTCTCCGGGCGGCTGCGGGTGTTGATTGTGGACGATCACCCCTCCAGCCGCCTGCTGTTACAGCGTCAACTGGCCACGCTGGGCATTAGCGCCAACGAGGCCCGCGACGGAGAAGAGGCGCTCGGACTGGCTCGTCAGCAGCGTTACGATCTGCTGATCACCGACGTCAATATGCCGGTGATGGACGGCATTCGGCTGACGCAAATCCTGCGCGAAACGCAGCCGGACCTCACCATCTGCGGGCTGACGGCGGCGGCGCAGGCGCAGGATCGCAAACGCTGCCTGGCGGCGGGCATGAACGCCTGTCTGTTCAAGCCGGTGGATCTCGCCCAGCTGGCGGCACTGCTGGCGGCGATCCCGGTACGCGACACCCCTGCGTTTGACCACGACAAGGTGTCGATGCTGGCCCAGGGCAATGTTTTGCTGATGCGTGCCGCCTTGCAGGACGCGCAGCGGGAAAATCACCGTGACCTGCAACAGGCCCGCGAGGCGCTACGTACCCAGGACGGTTCGACGCTGGCGCAGCACATTCATCGCATCAAGGGTACCGCGCAATTACTGGGGGCACAGCGTCTGCACGATGCTGTTCTGGCGCTGGAGGCCGCCCTTGAGGGGGGCGCTCCCGTGGAAGACCTCAGCGCCGCACTGGCGCTGATTGCCGCTGCGTTAGATGAACTGGACAGCGCCATTGACATTGTGGCCGCCTGAATTAACGTCCTACGTCTGTAGGCCCCGCCCGACAAAAAAATAAGCCGATGCTGATGTTACTTTCCTGTTAACCAGGTAAAATTAGAATTGTCCCAACGGAATATAATACGTTAACGCGACCTGGTATTTTTCCTAAGAAAAATCCATTTATTGTTATATTCTAAGTTTTGACTATCAAACCTTATTGGATCATTAAGCTACGCCTATTCATAGGCGTAGCATTTAATTTTGGTTAAGTGCATCTCTGTGGTCTGTTTATTCAGTAAAATCGATATTTACTGGATCATTGTTCTTTTCCTCAGGGCAAACCAGAGGAATTGATCGTTTTTAGAAATGCGCGTTAAAGCCATTAATTTTGTGATGCCATAATTTTTTAATTTCTGTAAATTTAAAAAAGAACATGAGGTGCGTCACTGACTTTAATTTACGAAAGAGGGTGTGCAGGAAAGGGACATTCTATGGATTTATCTCACTCCGTTTTTTCTGATGACTATTATTTTGTTGTTGGCATCAGCGCACTGTTAACGCCGGAGTTGATTGATGAGAACTATTACATTGTGGACGTGGAGGCGACTGACTACCTGCAAAGTAAACACCGTTTGTTAACGGACAGGAAAATTATCGCGTTTATCTCGAACGACCTTGATTTCTATGCGTTACAACACCTCGGAAACGTGACGTTTATTGACAGGCGAAGTCGGCAGAATGAAGTGTTGTCCTGCCTGCTTGTCGATAACTCACGCTTTGTTTACCACGTAAAGTACAGACTTTCCGCACGTGAAAGAGAAGTTCTGTTGTGCCTGCGGGAAGGGCTGAGCGCGGGTGAAATAAGCCAGCGGTTGGGCATGAAAATCAAGACGTTTTATGCCCATCGCCGCAATCTGGTCAATAAGCTGCGCGTCAATAATCGCATTGCGTTGCAAAGCAATATTGCCCGCAGCGAAAGTTACAAACTTAATCAGGAGGACGATACCGGCCTGCAACGCCGGGAGCAGTAATTATTAATCAGTAAAAAGTGAAATAACAGACAGTAAATAGTGACTGTTTTACAACCGATAATATTTTAAACCTGGATTTGATATGAAAAAAATTGCCTTAATTTCAGCGGTTTTGTCTTTCTGCGCCCTTCAGTCTGCTCAGGCTGCTGACGGCGTGATTAACTTCACCGGCACCATCACCGACACCGCCTGTACCGTGGATACCTCTGCTATCAGCAACCCGGTCAATCTGGGCACGGTGGCGACCAGCGCCTTTGCGGGTGGCACCGGCACGGCATCGCCGACGCGTTTTAACATCGTGCTCAAGTCCTGCCCGGAAAGCGCCTCCAGCGCCAGTCTGCGCTTTGATGGCGCAACCAGCGCGGCAAACCCGTCCATTCTGGCGCTGAGCAGCGGCCAGACGGCGACCAACGTCGGCGTGGCGATTTATGAGCAGGACAACACCACGCTGATCCCGGTCGGCACGCCGTCGGCCAGCATCGCGCTGGTGGAAGACGCGGACAATACGCTGACCTACTTCGCAAAATATATGGCCACCGGTGCCGTGGGTGCGGGGACGGCAAACTCCTCAACGGCGTTCACCGTCACCTATCAGTAAATAAAAAAAGGGCCATCCGTGGCCCTGAGCGACTCTCTCAGGATCCCTTCATGTTTAACAAGGTTCTCAAAACGGTTGCCTGCGGCATGCTATTTCTGTCGGCAGGGGCCATTAGCGGTATTGAAATTGGCGGCACACGCCTGATTTACGACGGGGCCAGTTCCCAGGCCGCGATTAGCGTGAGCAATCCGGACAATAAGCCGTTTCTCATTCAGTCATGGGTGAGCAGCAGCGATATTGGCGACGACAACGACACGGCGTTTATCGCTACGCCGCCGCTGTTTCGACTGAATGCCGGAGCGAAAAATGCGGTTCGCGTCATGCTTACCCGCAACACGCTGCCCAGCGATCGGGAAAGTATTTACTGGCTAAATATCAAAGCCATTCCGTCCTCTTCCCCGGACGCTAAAAATGAATTGCTGATCGCCGTGAAAAGTAAAATGAAATTAATTTACCGCCCGCCGGGATTAAAAGGTGACCCGTTGCTGGCGTACCAGAAATTACAGTTCACGCGCAAAGGGGGAGTGTTAATAGTCCATAACCCCACGCCATTTAGCGTTTCGCTGTATGACGTAAAAATCAATGGGAAACCGTTAGCAAAATCTCCAACGGCGTTGCCCTTCCAGAGCGTGTCGCTGCCGGTGGCGGTGAACGCAGGGGGTGAAATATCGTGGCGTGCGATTAATGATTTTGGAGGTGTGACGGTTGAACAAAAAACGAAAACGTAGGTTTCCTACCCATGCAGGTCAAATAACATGTTTCAGTTCAGCACAATTCAGTTCAACAGAACGTCAAGGATGTACCGGTTAACACCTCGCGCGATCTTTTTACTTCTTATTGCCGATCTTTCTACCGCTCGGGCTGACGATTATTTTTCGCCGGACTTTATTGAAATGCAGGGCAATATTCCCCGCGATATTGATATTTCGCGTTTTAGCCAGCGTAACGGTCAGGCCCCCGGTATGTATCACGTCGATGTTTATCTTAATGGTCAGTTTGTCGAGGCGCGGGATATTCCCTTTGCCAGCGGCGACCATGGATTAACCCCGACTCTCACCCGTGATGACGTCATTAAATGGGGCGTGAAACCGAATGCGCAGCCGGCGTGGATGGCGCTTGCCGGCAATGCGACAGTGGTGGATCTCGGCACGTTGCTGCCGGGAAGCCAGACGGAATTTGAGTTCGACGGTATGCGGCTCAACGTTTCTGTTCCGCAGGAGTATCTGGCGCGCAATCCGCAGGGTGCGGTCTCCCCCGCGCAGTGGGACGACGGACTGAACATGCTGTTTATGAACTATGCGTTTTCCGCCGCCGACAGTCAGGATCACGGCAACGGGCGCACCGACAGCTACCTGAACCTGCGCAGCGGTATCAACGTCGGTCCGTGGCGCGTGCGCAACTACTCGACCTGGAACCACACGGACCAGGGTAACCGATGGAATTCGCTCAGCACGTCGCTTGAGCGCGACATCAAAGCGCTGAAAAGCCAGTTCAGCGCGGGTGACAGCTACACCCCGTCGGGGGTGTTCGACAGCGTAAACCTGCGCGGCCTCCAGCTGTGGTCTGACGACGCCATGCTGCCGGAAAGCCAGCGCGGATTCGCGCCGGTGGTACGCGGCATTGCCCGCTCGAACGCGCAGGTGACCATCCGCCAGGGCGGCAATATCATCTGGCAGTCCTACGTGCCGCCGGGACCCTTTGTGATTGACGATCTTTATCCCACCGCCGCCAGCGGCGATCTGGAGGTGAGCGTGCGTGAAGCCGACGGCACGCTGCATCAGTTTGTGCAGCCGTTTTCCGCCGTGCCGATCATGCAGCGCGAAGGACAGCTGAAATATGCCTTCGCCGCGGGCGAATATCGCGCTACCAGCAGCAAAGACAAAACGCCAGAATTCATGCTGGCGACGCTGGGCTACGGTTTGCCGTGGGAGAGCACGCTCTACGGCGGCACGCTGATCTCTGCGGACTATCTGTCGGGTGCGATCGGCATCGGTAAAGGGTTTGGCGATTTCGGCTCGCTCTCATTTGACAGCACCTTTGCCCGCACGCAGTTGCCCGGCGGTCGCGACGAAGGCCTGTCATTTCGCGCGCAGTATGCCAAAGACCTGGCGCTCACCGGCACCGCCTTCACGCTGATGGGCTATCGCTACTCCACGTCGGGATTCCGTGATTTCCAGGAGGCCAATGGCGATGTCAATGCGCATCGCCAGGGGCTAAATGACGTTCCGGACGATAACGCCTGGCGCTACCTGCGTAACAAACGCAGCAAAGCGCAAATGAACATCAACCAGCGCCTGGGCGACTGGGGCAACCTGAATCTCTCGGCGTGGCAGCAGAGCTACTGGGGCGGCAGCACCGAACGCAGCCTGAACCTGGGCTTTAACACCAGCATCAACGGCATTAACTATGGGCTGAACTACAGCGACTCGCGCGGTCCATGGCACAGCGGCAACGATCGCATTGTGTCGCTGATGGTCCAGATCCCGCTCTCGCGCTTTCTACCGAACAGCTGGATGAACCTCTCCGGCAACGTTAACCGCAACGGCGATACCGCCTCGCAGGTGGGCATGTCCGGCAGCGCACTGGCCGACAGGAACCTGAGCTGGAACGTGCAGCAGGGCTATGACAGCCGGGGCACAGGCGTCACCGGCAACGCGTCGATGGACTACAAAGCGCGCTACGGCGAGTACCAGATGAGTTACAGCACCGCGCGCGACGCTCGCCAGCTTTCGCTGGGGGCAATGGGCGGCGTGGTGGTGCATCCGTACGGCGTGGCGCTCACACAGCCCCTTGGCGAGACCATGGCGCTGGTGAAGGCGGATAACGCCGCGGGCGTCAGCGTTGCCAACAACGCCGGAATTTATACCGATGCGAAGGGCTTTGCGGTAGTGCCGTATGTGACGCCCTATCGCCAGAATCACCTGACGCTTGACACCGCGACGCTCGGCAAAAATACCGATCTGCAAAGCGACACACGCACCGTCATACCGACCAAAGGTGCGCTGGCGCTCGCCGATTACCCCACCGTGACCGGTTACAAACTGATGCTAACGCTCACCGGCAGCGATGTTCCCTTTGGCGCGACCGCCAGCATCAATGACCGCGACCATGCGCAGGAAGGGATCGTGGACGATCGCAAGCGCGTCTGGCTCAGCGGCGCGCCACAAGCGGGCACCGTGACCGTGCGCTGGGCGGGCGGCGAATGCACCGCGAGCTGGCGTATCACGCAGCCGTCCGACAACGTCCACACCTTAACCGCCCCGTGCCGTTAATTGGAGATAAGAGAAAATGTACACACGTTTATTACTGCTGGCGCTGGGCCTGTTTACCGGTTCCGCGCACGCCTGGAACTGCACAACGTTGCAGCCTTCGACCCTTGTTTCGCCGCAGAACGTCACGATTTCGCGGCATTTACCCGTTGGATCGCTTATCGGCACGCAGATTGTTACCCCGCCGGTCGGCGCGTTTAGCTGCATTGATCATGAGGATGGCATCATCGCCAACCAGACCTTCGGCATTCGCGCTTACGGCACCTTTGATTCGATGCTCAACGGGCGGCGGATCTACAAAACCAGCGTGCCGGGGGTGGGTTATTCCATCAGCGGCATCACCTCACACTGTGCGGGGGGCACCGGCAGCATTTCCGGGAGCAACACCATCCGCGGCCAGGCGGATACGCTCAAGCTCTGCGAGAGCACAGACGGCATGGTGGCTCCGCTGTTAACGGCGAATCTGCTGATCGCTTACTTTAAGATCGCCGCCGAAACAGGATCGGGCACGGTAAGCGGTGGCCCGGTGGGTGCCTTTGTGCTGCTTTCAAACCTGGTGATCATGCAGGAGCCGGACGCGGTGGTGAGCATCAACCCCTTCACCATCACCACGCCCGCCTGCACGCTGACCACCACCACGATCCCGGTCGATATGAAAGAAGTGCCTAAAACGCACTTCAACGGTAAAGACTCCACCCCTGGCGACAGCCACACGCGCGCCTTCACGCTGCCGATGAGCTGCAATGCGGGCACGAAGGTCAGTGTGAAAATGGAAGGGGATATCTTCGATGCGACAAAAGGGGTGATCAATGTCGCCAGCGGCGCGGGCGCGGCCACCGGCGTGGGGATCCAACTGCTCTATAACGACAGGCCGATGCCGCTCGGCGCTGACATCCCCGTCGGCGACCTGCCAGCAGGCGGCAGCTTATCCGTGCCGCTGAAAGCGCGCTACTACCAGACCGGAAACAGCATCGGCGCAGGCAAAGCGAACGGTATGCTGGCGTTTACAATGACCTATGATTAGTGAATGAGCTAGCGCAGGAGGCGACTTGCCCTTGATCCCTCATGGCTTTCTCATTCATTACTCGTTTTACGAGCCTTCTCGCAAATCGCTCAAAAAATCTACTGGATGTTTGTACAGTAATTGGTGTATTATTCATACAGCCCATATGGGTGGTGGCATGAATGAGTGGTGAAGCCAATGATGATTCCAAACGAAAGCCTTAATTCTCTGGAACAATCGGCTGCGATGAGTAGCCGTGAAATTGCTGTGCTCACGGGCACAACCCACGGTGAAGTGAAACGGATTATCATGAGCCTGGAGACCGCGCAGTCTCTTTCGCAGCCTGTGAGCGTCGGCCTGTTTGAGCGCGACGGAGAATCCTATCAGGAGTTTTTCCTCAATAAGCGTGACTCGTTGCTGACGGTGGCGCGGCTGTCTCCTGCCTTCACGGCGCAGGCGCTGGACCGCTGGCAGGCGCGTGAACAGAGCGTCGGACTGCCTGATTTTACCAATCCGGCCGCCGCTGCGCGCGCGTGGGCGGAGCAGTTTGAGCAGCGCCAAAAGGCAGAACAGCAGCTGGCGGCTACTGCGCCAAAGGCGGCATTTTTTGACAGCTTTGTGCAGGTCGATGACTCGCTCGGCTTTCGCCAACTGTGCAAAATGCTCAAGGCCAAAGAACCCGCGTTTCGTCAGTTTCTGCTGGAGCGCAATATTATGTACCGTGTAAACGGCACGCTGACGCCCCAGCTTTATCATCAGCAGGCGGGGTATTTTACCGTGCGAGCAGGCATGAGCGAGAACCAGCACGCCTTCTCACAGGCCCGTTTCACCGCCAAGGGCGTCAAATGGGTAGCCAGCCTGTGGGCCGGTTATCTGGCCTGTCAGCCTAAAGGCGCAGCCGCCTGATAAAACGACCCGGCGACATCCGCCGCCGGGCTAAAGGCCTTTGAGATGTGACTATTCTGTACGTTCTTCATAAGTAGAAAGGGTATTCTAGCCCCTCCGGAATTTAGGCTACAGTATCTAATATTTCTGACAAGAAATCTGTAAAACTAGAGAATGATCCAAAGACATTTTCTGTGCCTACGTTGTCTCTAATTTCAAATAAATTAGTTTTGGTATCATAAGTGAACAAAGAAATACTATTTTCTCCAATGACTAAGCGTTTCGATAAGTCAGGGTCTATATAATCATCATTATTTCTATAAAATTCATTCAATACAAATAAGTTTTTAACTAATGGTTCTGGTACAGACAAGCTGTAAAGGGTGAGTCCATCATATTCGAAACCATCCATTGCCTCTAAGAATGATACATAATCGGGTTGATTAACAAATAATATGCACAGCTCATCTGCTAAATCTTCCAATATAGGTGAAGTGTTACTTTTTGATTTTTTTTGTGTTATGCTTTCTATAAATGAACTTTTGATAGGATCTTGAATGGGGTATTCCCATTTAATCATTTCATCTTTTAAGTTATCCAGCATGTTATGAATTTTCATTTTTATGCAATCCTATTTATTTAAGTGGATAAATTGATCCAGATGGAATAGCCCATGGTGTAATCTTGCTTTCACCGGGTAACATACTTTTAGTTGCTGCTCTTTGCATGTTAGTGAATACCTTATGATATGGCTCTTTTTCTATTAATACTAGATTCTCAATAGCATTAGTACCACTATCATCTAAAGGTAACTTGTGATGAATATCCCAACCATCTGGGGACTTTCCATTGCTCATCCTCAACAATTGTGATGGATTGAATGTGTTTGCTGCTTCTGGTGTTCCAGCTATATCTTTAAGAAATTTTTTTCTGACAGTGCTATCAAATTCTTTTCTCAGTATTGCCGCATCAGATGGATTTCTTTTAATGTAATCAATATCTTTTATCGTAATGCCGCTGATTACTTTTGATTCGCCTCGTAACTTGCCTAAATAGCTATTTATCTCGGCGTATGCACCCGAATCAGGTCTTTTAGCTAACAGGAGTGAAGCCGCAGCGATTGCAGCACCTGCTGTTTTTTCATTTAATACCTGGTCATAACCCTGAATAGCTACACCGCCTAATTGTTCTGCTGTTTTCCTGAATTCTTCGACGTTTCCGTTATAAACACCGCCAGCGGCGAGTAAACGTCCTGCTGTTTTGCTATTGATAGTTTTAGCTGCTTGAGCATGTGGTAGAGGGGCATCTGAATATTGCATTTTCTGTGTCGGTGCTGGATTCCTTCCCTGATGGCTATCTAAGCACTTTCGGTAAGCATCCCTAACTTTCATTTCAAACCATTCATGCCAATGATCCATAAAACAGTCATAGATGAGTTCTCCATTCTCATTAAAATAGAATGGATTGTTATGGTAATCCCAATATTCAGATTCATCTATTCCGATGAACCAACCAATATCTAAATTATGCTCTGTATAATCATAAGCGCCGTCATACATGCCATTACGTTTACGATCATATTTTGCTGAAAAGGGGGTGATAAATCCGCGCTTCCTCTTTGGCATCTGTTGAAGGCTAAAGTAAGAGTAGTTGTCAGTATCAAGATCGTAGTAGACCCTTGCTCTTTCGAAAGCTACCGCTGGTCTTAGTATGTACTGGAAATCGTCGGGGCTAAGTTCTCTTTCTGCATCCCATATCATTAATAATCTGAAATTGCGCATGTAGATCCCTCACATTGCTAAGGGGTTATGTTAGCATTGCTCTCCATACGGTCAATTATTTAGATTATGAATGATTGTGCTTTAAATATTTTCTAACTGTATACATAACGCTGGCGCAAGCTAAATAGCTGCGCCTGATACCGCTACACTTTCGCCAAACCGTACTTTCTTCCGGGAAACGGGCTGGCGGTTTCCATAAAATGGCGAACTTTTTTCAACAGTTGCCACATTAAACGGCACTGATGGTTACGGGTTATTTTACTGTGCCAGCAGGCCTGCTTTTTTCAGCATGGCGCGCAGCAGCACCGTTGTGCCTGCGGTGACGTGACCGACACCAGAAACACTCTCTCTGTGTGAATAATCCAGCGCTTGAGCCGCGCGGCGAACCGCATCTTTGCACTCCGCATGGTAGGGTGCGGCAGGGTAGTGCGTTATCTGCTCAAACTTCACGCCGGGGCCAGTGTCATGCTGTATCTGTCGAATATAGGCCTTAAGCGCCGAATTCATGTTATCTGTCTCTTTATCTCATGGCTCGATCGTCGAGGATCGGCTCCTGCTCAGGGGGAACCTCAAATCCGTGCTAACCGTCCCGGTATAACCACTTCTGAGACGCTCGTCTTTGACGCGCTTACCTTTAGTATCGGCAGCGGTACAGGCAACCTACAGTAAAAAATGCCCGCGAACCCGCACGCACTGCGCAGCAACATTAGCGAGCGACGGGGGTCGGCGCGCGATGACGTTCCCATGCGGCGGCGGCACTGAAATCTGCGCTGAAGGCCGGGCGTTTGAGATAGCGACCCGCACCTTCGCGGGCGGTTAACGTACCGTTTGCCCACACCACCACGCCCTGGCTGACGGTGTACGCGGGTATGCCCACCACGGTGCGGCCCTCGAAAATATTAACGTCGTTGCGTGAATGGTGCGTGCTGGCGGAGAGCGTTTTACGGCCCTGCGGATCCCACAGTACCAGATCGGCATCCGCTCCCGGCGCAATGCAGCCTTTTCGCGGGTAGAGATTGAACAGGCGCGCGGTATTCGCCGAGGTGATCGCCACAAACTCGCCCGGCGTCAGGCGACCAGAATTCACGCCCGCGTCCCACAGCACCGCCATGCGCTCCTCCACGCCGCCGCAGCCGTTGGGAATTTTCGTGAAGTTATCGCTGCCCGCGGCTTTTTGCGCGGTGCAAAAAGTACAGTGATCGGTCGCGGTGGTGTGAAGCTGACCGGATTGCAGGCCGTGCCAGAGCGCGTCCTGGTGCGATTTATCCCGAAACGGCGGGCTCATGACGTGAGCGGCGGCAACGTTAACATCCGCGCTGCGGTAAACCGAATCGTCAATCACCAGATGCCCGGCCAGCACCTCGCCGTAAACGCGCTGTCCCCGGCTGCGGGCGCGGGCAATGGCCTCTGCGGATTCGCGACAGGAGACGTGCACCACATAAATCGGCACGCCCATCAGGCTGGCGACGGTGATTGCCCTGTTCGCCGCTTCACCTTCCACTTCCGGCGGGCGCGAGAGCGGGTGCGCTTCCGGCCCGGAGATGCCCTGCTTAAGCATCTCCTGTTGCAGCAGGTAAACCATCTCGCCGTTTTCGGCGTGGACGGTAGGCATCGCGCCAAGCTCCAGACAGCGGCGGAAGCTGTTCATCAGCGTTTCGTCATCGCACATAATGGCGTTTTTATAGGCCATAAAGTGCTTGAAGCTGTTGACGCCTTCTTCCTGCACCAGCGTGCCCATATCCCGGCGCACGCTCTCATCCCACCAGGTAATGGCGACGTGGAAGCTGTAATCCGAGGCGGCTTTTTCCGCCCAGCCGCGCCACTGGTGCCAGGCCTCCATTAACGGCTGCTGCGGATTAGGGATCACAAAATCGATAATGGTCGTGGTGCCGCCCGCCAGACCCGCTGCGGTGCCGCTGTAAAAATCATCAACGGTGGTGGTGCCCATAAACGGGAAATTCATGTGCGTATGCGGATCGATTCCGCCCGGCATCACGTACAGGCCACCGGCGTCAAGCGTTTGGGTTGCGGCGGGAATATCCCACTGCGAGGCGTCGCCCACGGCGGCGATAACGCCCTCGACGCACAGCACATCGGCGCGGCGCTGGTGGTCGGCATTGACCACGGTGCCGCCTTTGATCAACAGATTTCGCATGATTTTCTCCTTCACTATGATGGCTTACGCCGTCGTGGCCATTGGGTTATTGGGATGGGTGGTCCAGTTCGCGTACTGGTCGGTGACAACGTTGCCAGTGCGCGCGTCCACCTCGCCCGGTTGCAGGGATCGCAGGGAAATGCAGTTGTCCACCGGGCAAATTGAGGCGCACAGGTTGCAGCCCACGCAATCTTCTTCGCGGACTTCGAAATGGCGCTGGCCCTCTTTTTGCGTGGTGATCGCCTGGTGCGAGGTGTCTTCGCATACCAAATGGCAGCGCCCGCATTTGATGCAGCTTTGCTGGTCGATCACCGCTTTATCGACGTGATTAAGGTTGAGATAGCGCCAGTCGGTGACGCTCGGCAGCGCCATGCCGCGAAAATCTTCCAGCGTGCGGAAACCTTTCTGATCCATGTAGTTTTCCAGCCCGCTAATCATCTCGCGCACAATCTGGAAGCCGTAGACCATCGCGGCGGTACAGACCTGCACAGTGCCGCAGCCCAGCGCGATAAATTCAGCGGCGTCGCGCCAGGTGGTAATGCCGCCAATGCCGGAAAGGGGTAAACCACGGGTGTGCGGATCGCGGCCAATTTCCGACACCATATTCAGCGCAATCGGCTTCACCGCCGGGCCGCAGTAGCCGCCGTGCGAGCCTCTGTCGCCGGTATGTGGCGACATCAGCATCTGGTCCAGATCGACACCCATCACCGAGTTGATGGTGTTAATCAGCGACACCGCATCCGCGCCGCCTGCCCGTGCCGCCCGCGCCGGGTAGCGAATGTCGTTGATGTTTGGCGTCAGCTTGACGATCACCGGCAGGCGGCAATAGTGCTTG
This sequence comes from uncultured Enterobacter sp., assembly GCA_963521185.1. Classification (GTDB taxonomy): domain Bacteria; phylum Pseudomonadota; class Gammaproteobacteria; order Enterobacterales; family Enterobacteriaceae; genus Enterobacter_D. The sequence continues at coordinate 71,595 of CAUQTV010000003.1, forward strand.
CACCAGCGGGTGACCATTTCAATGTATTCCGGCACCTGGCCCACCGCCGCGCCCATGCCGCGCTCGCTCATACCGTGCGGGCAGCCAAAGTTCAGCTCAATTCCATCCGCGCCCGTGGCCTCGACCTGCGGCAAAATAGACTTCCATGCTTCTTCTTCGCACGGCACCATAATCGACACCACCACCGCGCGATCCGGCCAGCGTTTCTTGATGCGGGCGATCTCCTCCAGGTTGATCGCCAGCGTGCGGTCAGTGATCAGCTCAATATTGTTCAGGCCGATAATGCGGCGATCCGCGCTTTTCAGCGTGCCATAGCGCGGGCCGCTAACGTTCACCACGTGCGGATCCTGACCGAGCGTTTTCCAGACCACGCCGCCCCAGCCCGCCTGAAAGGCGCGCTCAACATTGATCTCTTTATCGGTGGGTGGCGCGGAGGCCAGCCAGAAGGGATTAGGACTTTCAATGCCGAGAAAATTCGTGTGCAGACTAGCCATGGAAGGACTCCTTAAAGAGGGTGGCATTGGCGGCGTCCGCCGGTGAAATCGCCAGGCTTAAGGCGATAGCGCGGGCGGCGATTTTGCCCTGCTTAACGGCATCGACCGTGAGATCCAGCCCGCCTGCGCAACAGTCGCCCCCGGCCCACACGCCGGGCAGTGAGGTTTGACCCTGCTCATCGGTGGCAATACGCCCCTGTTCCAGCCGCACGCCTGCGCCCACCGGCGTCGGATCAAAGGTCTGCCCAATCGCCTTCAGCACCCTATCGGCGGCGAGCGTGAAGATATCGCCGCTGGCTTTTCCCTCCTGCATCCGGGCGAAGGTCACGCCGGTCAGCCGCTGATTGTGCGCCTCAAAGCGCAGCGGCGACGCGTGATAGCACAGCGTTACGCCATTCTCTTTCGCCCACAGGCGCTCTTTTTCGGAGGCTTTCATCTGCGCCTCGCCACGGCGATAGACCAGCGTCACCTCGCGCGCACCGAGTTTTTTAGCCTGCACGGCGGCGTCAACGGCAGTCATTCCGCCGCCAATCACCACCACACTGCGCCCCACCGGGAACTGACTCAGATCCTCGCACTGGCGCAGATCGGCAATAAAATCCACCGCTTCATGCACGCCTTCAGGCGTTGCCTCAGTGCTTTCCAGTTGATTGACGCCCGCGAGGCCCAGCCCCAGAAACACGGCGTCATGGCTCGTGCGCAGTTGAGAAAGCGTGATCGCTTTTCCGAGGGCGGTTTCCAGGTGCAGCGTAATGCCGCCCACCGAGAGCAGCCAGGCGAGTTCCCGGGCGGCAAAATCCCCGGCCACTTTATAGCGCGCCAGCCCGTACTCATTAAGGCCGCCACCTTTGGCGCGGGCATCGTAAACGTCAACGTCGTGTCCGGCGAGCGCCAGGTGATGTGCGACCGTCAGCCCCGCAGGACCGGCACCGACCACCGCCACACGCCTGCCGGTTTGCGGTGCGCGCACAAACAGTGGTTTACCCGGTGCGGCAAAAAAACGGTCGGTGGCAAAGCGCTGAAGCTGGCCGATCGCCAGCGGACGCGCGTCCTGGCTATTGCGCACGCACGCCTGTTCGCACAGCGTTTCGGTGGGGCAGACGCGCGCACAGGTGCCGCCGAGCACGTTTGCCCTGAGGATCGCCTCTGCGGCTCCGCGATCGTTACCCTGCGCGAGGCGCTGAATAAAACTCGGTACGTCGATCTCTGCCGGGCAGGCGCGGGTGCAGGGCGCATCAAAGCAGTAGTAGCAGCGCTCCGCTTCGATCACCGCCTGTACCGGCGTGAGCGGCGGCGTGCACGCCGCAAATTCCTGCGCGAGCGCGTCAGGCGTCAACCGCCCGGCGTGGATGCCCGGAATATCAATGCCGGGCTGAGAACACTGGCTCACAGGGCACCTCCGGTTAACCGCATAACGACACAACGTGAAACGACTTTGCTCATGGCGCTTCTCCAAAAAAAGGGGCAGCAGAGCAAAGGCGCTCTGCATAAGCGAATCCTGACCAGATGGTTAAGTTTTCAGAAATAACCTTGCTAAATACGTGCCATTTGTTCAGGAAACAGGCAAAGCGGGTGAGGACAGGGCTTGCAGGGAAGGGGTGAAAAAACGCACCAAAATGATCGCCTCATACGGGTGCTTTTTGCACCATTTTCGCCGAATATTGCTGCATTTAGAGGCAACTTTGTGTGAGTTACTCCTATTCCAGTCCGCAAATGCGCCAGACGCAGCTGAGCACATGCTGTGTGGCGCGCGCCTCGGCAGCCTCGCTTTTGGCATCATCGAGAATAGCCGCCATCTGAATATCAAAATCCGCATAGCTTTGGGTGATCGACCAGACGGTAAAGAAGAAGTGGGTGGTGTCGAGCGGGCGCAGTTTTCCGGCGGCGATCCAGCCATCAAGAATGCGGGCCTTCTCCTCCACCAGCGTGCGCAGGGCGGTTTTCAACAGCCCATTGACCACCTGTGCGCCCTGCATCACTTCGCTGGCAAACAGGCGGGAGGCTTCCGGACGGGTAAAACTGAAGCGCACTTTTTTCAGCACGTAGGCTTCGAGTGCGGCTTTCGGCGCGGCGTCCGCCGAAATCGCCTCCAGCGGGGCCAGCCACTCTTCGAGGATCCGCGCCAGCACGCAGAGATAGAGATTGTGCTTGTTGCCAAAATAGTAATGCAGATTGGCTTTTGGCAGCGCGGCGGCGTCGGCGATCTGTTGCATGGTGGTGCCGCGAAAACCGTAGCGGGCGAAGACGCGTTCGGCGGCGGGGATGATAATCGCTTCATTGTCCTGGCGGATACGGCCTTTATCCACCGGATCGGCGATGCCGCCGGGTTCTGTTTCCATCATGGCGATCTCCTGCACATGTTATTCCCTCTCCCTGGGGAGAGGGTCAGGGTGAGGGGTTATTTCAACTTCATCGCCGCATCCCACACCACGTGGCTCATGCCGGCATCACCCGGATCTTTTTTGATCACCGGTGTATCCCCGCCGCTGTGCAGCAGCACATCGATGGTCTGGCGATAAGCCGCAGGCTCCAGGTAGCCAATTTTCGGCGTATTGGCGTTGGTGATAAGCTTCGCCACGTTCTCCATCTGGCGCGTCTGCACCTCTTCGGTTGCCGCCCCTGACGCATCTTCCGCGACGACGATTTTCGCCGCTTCTTCCGGATGCTTCACCGCGTAATCCCAGCCTTGTAATGAGGCTTTGAGGAATTTTGCCATTTTTGCCACGAAGGCCGGATCCTGCAAATCCGGGCCGCGCACGTACAGCCCGTCTTCCAGCGTTGATACGCCCTGATCTTCATAAGGGAAGCTCACCAGGTCTGACTCTTTCAGCCCGGCGTCAATCAGCTGCCAGTACTCGTTGTAGTTCATGGTCGAGATACAGGCGGCCTGATCCTGCAACAGCGGATCGACGTTGAAACCCTGTTTGAGGATGGTAATGTCTTTGCCCGGTTTCAGGCCGAGTTTGTTCATCCAGTTGAAGAACGGATACTCGTTGCCGCCGTACCAGACGCCGAGCGTTTTGCCTTTAAAATCGGCAGGCGTCTTAATGCCGCTCGATTTTTTACAGGTCAGCATCATGCCCGAGCGGTTGTAGATCTGCGCAATGTTCACCAGCGGCACGCCCGCTTCGCGCGAGGCCAGCGAGTCGGGCAGCCAGTTCACGATCACATCAGCGGATTTACCGGCGATCACCTGCACCGGCGAAATGTCCGTGCCGCCGGGTTTGATGGTGACGTCCAGCCCCTGTTGTTGGTAAAACCCTTTTTCCTGCGCCACGTAATACCCGGCAAACTGCGCCTGCGGCAGCCATTTCAGCTGTACGGTGACGCTCTCGGCGGCATGAGCCTGCCATGCACACGCCATCGACATTGCCGCCAGCAATAACCCCCGGCGAAAAGCGGAACCTTTTATCATCAGAAAACTCCTCGGGTTAAAATGCGTACCATCATGTTGTTATTTCTACTTTTCTGAGGCCATTCCACGCACGGTGGGATGCCAGAAATTGACGCGTCGGTCGAGCCGTACCAGCAGCGCGTAGAGCAGCGAACCGGCCACCGAGGCCACGACGATCGCCGCCCAGACCACCGGCATATGCATACGCGCCGATTCGGTGGAGATGCGAAAGCCCAGCCCGGCGGTGGGCGAGCCGAAAAACTCCGCCACAATCGCGGTGATCAGCGACAGCGTGGCATTCACTTTTAGCGCGTTAAAGATAAAGGGCATGGCGACAGGGAGACGCAGCGCCAGCAGCCTCTGGCGGGGTGTGGCGGCGTAGCAGTACATCAATTCCCGCTCAAGTTTACCGCTCGCTTTCAGCCCCGCCAGCGTGCTGACCAGCGCCGGGAAGAAGGTCACCAGCACCACGACTGCGGCTTTTGATGGCCAGTCGAAGCCGAACCACATCACCGCGATAGGGGCGACGCCCACCAGCGGCACGGTGCTGGTCAGGTTCGCCACCGGCAATAATCCGCGCTGCAAAAAGGGCAGGCGATCGATCAGCAGCGCCACGACAATGCCCAACCCGCTGCCGAGCACGTAGCCCACCAGCGCCGATTTGATCAGGGTCTGGAGCACATCGCCTGCCAGCAGTGATGCGCTTTCGCCGAGGGCCACAACGATGGCGAGTGGCGCAGGCAGGATCACCTGCGGCACCTCAAAACCGGTAATCAGAATTTGCCAGAACCACAGCAGCCACAGGCCGAACAGGGCAGCGACGGCGCTGGAAGGCACGCGTGTCCGGGCAAGGCGCTGAACGCTGACGATGGCAAGCAGCGCCAGCGCGCAGAGCGTCAGGCCGTGCAACGGCTGCCAGCCGAGCCACAGCGTGCTGGCGGCCAGCGTCAGCACAAACAGGCCCGCACGCCAGGCGCTCAGCGGTGCGGCGCAGGCGCTGAGCGCACAGACGATCAGCAAACCGTCGATCGCCAGCAGGGCGGCAGGCGTCTGCGTTTGCCCGCCAAGCTGGATTAGTGACAGCATTAACAGCACCAGCGCGCACAGCAGTGGCAGGGTGCCGGGGATCGTTTTGCTCTTCATGACGCGCCCTTACGCTGGCGCATCACCAGCCGTTCAGCGAGGATAACCAGGCAGGTAAGGGCCAGGCCGAGCAGCGACGCCATCACCAGCGCCGACCAGATCTGAAGGGTGTTACCGTAATAGGATCCGGTCAGCAGCCGCGCACCAAGCCCGGCCTGCGCGCCGGTAGGCAGTTCCGCCACCATGGTGCCGACCAGCCCGCTGGCAATCGCGACGCGAAACGCCGGAAACAGATACGGCAGCGCGGAGGGCAGGCGCACCATCCAGAAGACGTTGATCCGGCTGGCGGCGTAGGTGTGCACCAGCTCCATTTCCATTTTTTGCGGCGAGCGCAGCCCCTGAACGGTGGCGAGCGTGACCGGGAAAAAGCACAGATACATGGCGATGGTCGCTTTGGGCAGCATGCCGGTGATCCCCATGCTGCCAAGAATGATCAGCACGATCGGTGCGATGGCCAGCACCGGAACGGTTTGCGAGGCGACAATCCACGGCAGCAGGGCTTTGTCGAGCGTGCGCGAATGCACAATGCCCACCGCCAGCAGGACGCCGAGCACCACGCCCATGGCAAAGCCGGTCAGTGCAGCGCTGGCGGTGACCCAGGTGTGCAGCAGCAGGTTGCGCGGTGAATCGATCCGCCAGCCGGTAATGCTGGTCCAGATGTCGATGACGATCTGGTGCGGTGCGGGCAGCAGCGGGCGTTTGGCGTTGAGCGTTGCCACGATCAGATCGCCCGCACTCCACGCGCCGCGCGGGGCGAGGACACGCTCAATGGTGCCAGGGGCGTTAAGCATCACCGCCAGCCCGTACCATAGCACCAGCGACAGCAGCACAACCGCGCCAACCGGCACGATGTGCGGGTTGAGGCGCAAACGGGGCGACAGCGCGTTAGTGGTCATGATGCCCCTCCACCAGCGCCTCGCGCACCTCCTGCGCCAGTTTCAGAAACGCAGGCGTATCGCGAAGCGCAAGCGTGCGTTCAGCGGGCAGCGGTGAGTCGATCACCTTCACCACCCGGCCGGGGCGCGGCGACATGATCACAATTTTGGTCGAGAGATAGACCGCTTCCGAAATGGAGTGGGTCACAAACACCATGGTGCGCTGTTCGCTAAACCACAGCTGCTGTAGTTGCTGGTTGAGATTATCGCGGGTCAGCTCATCGAGCGCGCCAAACGGTTCGTCCATCATCACTATTTTGGGTTCAAAGCCGAGCGCGCGAGCGATGGACACGCGCTGTTGCATGCCGCCGGAAAGTTGCCACGGGTATTTTTTCTCAAACCCTTTCAGGCCCACGCGCGCCAGCTGTTCCACGGCAATGGCTTTCGCGCGCTCCGGCAGTACGCCTTTGACCTGGAGGGGCAGCATGACGTTCGCCAGCACAGTGCGCCAGGGCAGCAGCACCGGGGCCTGGAAAACATAGCCGTAGGCCCCGCTGAGACGCGCTTCTGAGGGCGACATGTCGTTAACCAGCAGCTCGCCGGACGTTATTGGCTCAAGATCGGCAATCGCCCGTAATAAGGTGGTTTTACCGCAGCCGGATGGCCCGATAAAGGAGACGAATTCGCCCTGACGGATTGTCAGGTTAATTTCTTTTAAGGCGTGGACGGGCTGATCGGTAGCCGGATAGATAACGTTGACATTATTGATATTAATTACCGGGCGTGCCGTCGCCGTTGTCGGTTTCAATGAAACGACGGCAGCGTCCTCCGCAAACATTAACTGGCTCATTATCCCGCTCCCACTGTCATTTTCTGACTAACTGGTTAGATTTCATTTCCTCATGCCATTTCTGTGCCAGGGTGTAAAAAAGTGTGAAAAGGCCGTGCGGGTGGACGATCGCGGCAAACTTTGCGATTTTGCTCATCAATTTAGTGCAGTTTCACCGGGTGATGCGTTCTGATGGGGCAGCAGAAATAAAGAATTGAAACGATCTTTTCAATGTGTTTTCTTCGGATAATATAAACTCCATAATCATGGGTAGAATTGAGATAAGTACGCATCGGCCCTGACGATAAAATGTAATAGGCTTCTCAGTCTGTCGGCGAGTTCAGTTTTATGCGTGAGCAAATGAGCAATGGTTGTAGCGGATGGTTGAAGCGGATGGTTGTGTTGAAGCGATGGTGGTAGGGAATTCTGACGAAAAAATGAGTGATGAGAAAAAAACGTTTAATCCCCATGATGTGGATGCACAACATCTGATTGAGCTGCTAAATAATAACTCTGACTGGGTGTGGGAAGTGGACGCGCAAGGCCGCTACACCTGGTCATCGGAGGTGGTCACCAGTTTACTGGGATTCACCCCTGAAGAGGTGATTGGCTGTACGCCGTTTGATTTTATGCCGCCGGGTGAAGCCGAACGCGTTGGGCGAGCCTTTGCTGAAATTGTCACCAAACAAATCCCGTTTTCGGGGCTGGTGAACCGCAACCAGCGTGCCGACGGTCAAATCGTGGTGCTCGAAACCAGCGGGGTGCCGCTGTTTGATCAAGATGGCGCGCTGCGTGGCTATCGCGGCGTGGACCGCAATATCTCAACCCTTGGCGAGCGCGTGCTTCAGCTTGAAACCATCTATGACACCACCCCGGTGGCGCTATGCATGATTGACCGCAGCGGTCGGCTGGTGATGTCAAACAAGGCGATGTCGCAATTATTGAGCATGCCGGACAGCGAGCTTTTCGATCAACATTTCTCCGAACTGATGCCCGATTGCTGGTATCAGTTTCAGCAGGATTTTGCCCTTGCCGATCACGGCGGTGAGATCCCCAGCCGCGAGGTAAGCTGGTCCGGCAGCGAATATTACACCCATCCGGTGCCGGTGCATGACGCATCGGGCAATGTGGTGGGGCTGTCGGTGACCTGGGTAGATATCACCGAGCGTCGTCATGCCGAACAAAAGCTGGCGAATGCCAACGAAGTATTGCAGCAGCACGCGCAGCACGACTATCTGACCGGCCTGTTTAACCGTCGATATATGGACGAATGTTTGACCCGTGAGATCACCCATGCCTTTCAGCAGCGCTTTTCGCTCTCGGTGTGCCTGGCGGATATCGACTATTTCAAACGCTTTAACGACAGCCAGGGGCACCAGGCGGGAGACGAATGCCTGCGGCTGGTGGCAAAAGCGCTCTCCTCCACGCAGCACCGACCGGACGATAACGTCAGCCGTTACGGCGGCGAAGAGTTTCTGGTGATTTTACCCCGCACCGACCAGAACGGCGCGCTGGCGATTGCCGAGCGTATCCGCGAGCGCATCAATGCCCTTAAGATCCCCAATGCCGCCAGCCCTACAGGCTATCTGACCATCAGCATTGGTGTGGCAACCCTTGACGGTAATCAGCGCCTGCCCGGCGATAAGCCGCTCGCCATCATCGCCAGCGGCCTGATCCGCCATGCGGATAACGCCCTGTATGCCGCAAAAAATCAGGGCCGCAACCGTGTGGTCGCCGCCCCGAATTGATCCGCAGGCCCGGTAAAGGTGCGTAGTCGGTTAGTGTCGCGCGCAGATAAAATAGGGTCCCGCGCTGTAAGACACCACCAGATTACCGTTGCCGAGCGGCCGCAGACCGATGACGCGCTGTGTGCCGGATATCAGTGATGGCACATATTTGCGCTCCAGCGCGTGGGGAAGCGTGTCTTTACTGGTTTTACTGACATTTGTCGCGACAACGGTGTACTGCGTGGAGCCTGTACGAGTGAATCTGTAGTTCACCACGCGGCTAAGAGAATACGTGTCGGCTCCGCTTGCGAGGATGCCTGCCACATTTACGCTGGCGGTTTCATTCGGGTATACCGTTAGCCGCTGAAACAGACTGAGCGAGATCTTATTATCGCCGTCCTCTTCATTAAGCGTGATAAAGGAGGAGCAGGTCCATTCCCGATCCGTGCGAAGCATTTTCCACCCGGCGATTGCCGCAACCAGCGCCACTATAATGCCAACGACGGCGAGTAGTAAGCGCTTCATGATCGTGGCCACTTGTAGTAGTAATAGTTTTTACAGGCGTCAGTCGCATTGCCTGATTCTTCACATTTCGAAAGCAAAACCCTGGCGGGTTTATTCTGCCCGACATAGACATAAAACGACGCACCCTGCGGGCAGGTCAGGCCGTTTATTGCCGCAATTTCTTTTGCTATGTCAGTCTTAATACCGTCGGCAGAGATTTTTCTCCCCTCTGACAGATCATAAATCGGGCAGCCCGCGATATCGCCAATGTGGCGTAACGGCGTGTCGGTGCCGGGAATAAACAAATAACCGGCGAGCAGCGCAACAGTCAGCATCAGTGCAACGCCAACGGGAAGAGTAGGAAAGCGGCGTGAAACGCTTTTCGTTTGTGTTTCCACCGTCACCGTCGTATTAAATGTATAGCCTGCACGCGGCACCGTGGTAATGACGTCGCTCTCGCCCAGCAGGGTAGTAAAGTGTTTTCTTAATACGCTGATGTATTGATTCAGCGTATTTGATGAGGGGGAGGCACCTTCCTTTACCCACACCTCTTCAAAAATTTTTTCCCGGCTAACCAACTCCCCCTGATGCAGGATAAGCAGTTTTAAAATCTGATTGGTTACCGTGGTCAGCTCAATAACCGCGTCCTGGGTCACATCAGCAGAGCGAAGGGTGCCGTTAAGCGAGTCATAAACGACCGCATGATTAATGAGAAATATCATCGTCTTTTTCTTCTGTCAAAACGCCTGTTCCAGTATAGCAGCCGCCCCGCTGGCTCGTAGCGTGTTCGCGCTGATAGCGGGCTGGCAGCATATAAATCTATATAGTGTCTATATCGCAGGAAAATAATATAGGAAGGAACTGTACACCGACGTTAATGTTGAGTTCGCGTTGAAAGTTCCTAAAAATCCCCTTCATGAGATGCAACCGACGCCGAACAAGCACCGTGTGAATCACCGGTGAGTTCGCGCCCATTACCCGGAGTCATGGAAGGGATGCAGTTAACGAGTGAAATCACCGGTATTGAGTTGCGCTTTACCAATGCCTTTCTGGCGCTGGGCGTTGCACGGCATCTTGAGACTCCCGGTTCAGCGATAGCAGCGAAGATTTTGCGTTTTCTGCGGGGACGTTACACCCACATTTTATTGACGGATGACAGCATGTTCATCGCCGCTTCTCCACCGGAGCAGAAAAGAGTGATCATCCTTTTTGGTCACTCCAGGCTACAGCCCGGCACGCTTTCAGCGCGGTGCCAGGTTATTTCCTGGCGTTGGCTACTGGCGCGCAATACGCACCTGATGGAATTTCAAATACCCAAACCAGAGAGACGAACCCTCACTAAACTGGAGGCCGCCGTAATGAGAGAGATTGCCCTGGGAATAAAATACACGGATATCGCCCAACGTTTTGCGTGTTCAGCGCAGCGAATTAGCGCCGTCAAAAAGAATGGAATGGAAAAGTTGGGGATGAGAAATAAATTTGACCTGCTGCACTGGGCACATAAAACCTGGCCTCTACAGTAACCTCATCTGCGATAAAGGTTTCTTCCCATCTCATAGAGAAAGGGATTTGTTTACACTCATCAAGGAATATCTATGAAAATTTCGACTTTGTCTTTGGCCCTGTCTGCCGCACTGATATGCTCGCCATTAAGGGTATTTGCCGAGTGCACCCGAATTGAATTGCCAGACGAGCCAGCGATCATTGAGTGTTCAATGGATTATCACAACTCCGCTGTTGTGAATGTTGAGGCGGGTACGACGATTTCGTTGTTAAACGCTCACTTTAACAACCCTGAACCTTATGCTGTAACAGACAGTTTGCTCACAATCCAGAACAGTGGGACGGTTAACTTCTTGCAAAGTCATATAAGCTACGTAGGCAATATTTCTCTCATCAATGATGGCCTGATGGAGGATATTTTCCTCACAAATTTCATGCTCAACAATCAAGCCGGAAATACGGAATCTTTTATTCATATCAAAAATAACGGCGAGATTTCAAGTGATAATTATGGTGTTGATGTCTCATCAATCAATGCATCGCTGTCAAATTATGGCAGCATAAACATTCCTGGAATGTTTTTTTCAGGCGATAATTCTGTTGAGCTTGTTAATCATGAAGATGCAGAAATTACTCTCAACAGGGCTGGCGAGTCAATTCAATCCCGTCTGGAAGCTTATGGCAGCGCTTCCTTGCAAAACGCAGGCATAATCAGTGGAGGCTATCTTTTCGTCACAGCAAATAATATACGGGTGGTGAATTCAGGGGTAATGAATTTTATTGGCTTCGAAGATGAAAGTTACGCTGATGCAGGTCTGTATTTATCGAACCCACAAGGTATGGGCACCGAACTTATCAACAGCGGCAGCATCATTGGCAGCGTCCGAATGGACGGATGGATGAACCGGCTTTCACTGATGGATGACTGGTCGATTTCCGGGTTCGTGACCGCCCCCTATTCCTTTGAGAATAGATCCAATATCTTAAATCTGACTGGTGACCAGGATTCAGCTTTGGACCTCTCCCGCGTTCAGCGCGTTTTCGACACGGCGATGGCAATGCTGCCACAAGGCTCTACAGCCATTGACGGTTTTGACACACTGATCAAAGACGGCAACTCCCGGTGGAACCTGACGGGAGAGCAACTCTCCGGTGGATTTAATTCTGCTGAAATACAGCAGGGCGGGCTGTTGCTGAACAACGCCACTTTGCGTATGGCGCTGGTTGATGGCACAACGCGTGACGATTTTGTCTACCCAGAAAGCGGCGAAAGCCTCGGCGAGGAAGGCATTCGCCGCTCTGTTGCCATCGCGCCGACGGGCAGCCTGCTGGTGGCCGGGGCCGCAAAAGTCGTCGGCGGGCTGAGCAACGCCGGGCAGCTTTATATCAACGATGGCACCTCTTCATCCGCGACCTTCAATACCCTGAATATTACCGGTGACTACGCCGGGCTTCCCGGTAGCACCGTCATCTTTAATACCGCATTGGGCGACGACAGCTCTTCCACCGACAGGCTGATTATTGCAGGCAGCACCTCCGGGGAGTCTGCGGTTGTCGTCAATAACCTCGGCGGCAGTGGGGCGCAGACGGTTGAGGGCATCGGGCTGATTTCGGTTGGCGGCAGTTCTGACGCAACCTTCAACAAGCAGTCCAGGATTGTGGCGGGCAGTTTCGACTATGACCTGGTGAAAAAAGGCAGCGACTGGGTGCTCACCAGCCAGTTTGTGCCGGAAGACAGCACCGACGACAGCGAAAACAGCACGGGCGGCAATGAGGAAAACTCCGGCGGCAGCGAGGGCAGCACCGGCGGTAGCGAAGGCAACACCGGCGGCAATGAGGACAACACCGGCGGCAATGAAAGCAGCACCGGTAATGGCAGCTCCGCAGGGGTTCCGGCAGCGGGCGTCCGCACCTGGCGTCCCGAGGCGGGGAGCTACAGCGCTAACCTGCTGGCGGCCAACACCCTGTTTGGCACATCGCTTCAGGATCGCACCGGGGAGGGATATTACACCGATGCGCTGACCGGCGAGCGGAAAGCCACCAGCATGTGGCTACGTAACGCTGGCGGTTACCAGCGCAGCCGGATGAACGACGGGCAAAACACCACGCGTGCCAACCAGTATGTCCTTCAACTGGGCGGGGACGTGGCGCAGTGGAGCACCAACGGGCAGGACGGCATTCATGCAGGCGTGATGGCGGGCTATGCAAATCAAAAAAGCCGCACGACCTCCGGGCTGACCGGGTATCGCTCGCGTGGCACCACCAACGGCTATTCCACCGGTCTGTACGCCACCTGGTATGAAAACGAGGCCGCGCGCGAGGGCCTGTACGTCGACGGCTGGTTGCAATATAGCTGGTTCGATCACAGCGTGAAGGGAGATGAAATTGCCGCTGAGTACTACCGTTCGCGCGGTTTTACCGGCTCGCTGGAAAGCGGATATGCCTTCAGAGCGGGCGGAACCGGCAGTGCCGACAAACGTGGCACGGGCTTCTGGCTGGAGCCGCAGGTGCAGGCCACCTGGATGGGGGTGAAGGCCAGTGACGTCATTGAGCACAACGGAACCCGCGTGCAGGCAAGGGGGCAGGATAATCTGCGCTCCCGGCTGGGCATTAAGGCCTACGCCCGCAGCGAAGGGCCAGCGACGGGTGCAAATGACGCGGAATTCCGCCCCTATATCCAGACCAGCTGGATCCATGACAGCAACAATTTCGGCGTACGGATGGACGGCACGGACAGCATCGTTGCCGGAACGCGCAACGTGGCGGAAGTGAAAGTGGGCCTCGAAAGCCGCCTGAACAGCGATGTGAATCTCTGGGGCGATATCAGCCATCAGGCGGGCGATCATGGTTTCAGCGACAGTCAGGCTGCGCTGGGCATCCGCTACGCCTTCTGAGGACCAGCCCTCCCGTCATGGCGGGAGGGCTGTCTGCGTATGCGCAATATTCACCTCACTCAGGATTCACCTCATGAGAGCCGACGGATGATTTATATCGCCACCACAAATTATTTTCTTTGGCACAGTCTTCAACTGCTGATCAAACCTGCCGGGGCAGTCTGGATAAGCGATACTGAAAAAGCCAACAGGTGCTTTTCAGCGCGTGATATTTTGATCGTGGATATTCACAGCTGCCCGGTGTACCTGCTCATTCATCTGAACGTCAAGGCAGTCAGTCCAACAATAGTGCTGTATGTTAATCAGCATAAATTACACAAAAACCGCAGGCTTCGACTTCATGGCTGCTACAGACCAAAAAACAGCGAAACCCCGGTATCTCTGGCTGAATTCGTCGCGGGGCTGGCGGCGTGTAAAAGAAACCGTGCGCCTAAGCATTTCCGCCTTTCCGCACGGGAATCGACGGTGCTTTGTCTTTCCCTTAACGGCATGAGTGCACGTGCTATCGCAGACGATCTGGGCATCACCCTCAAGACAGTTTATACCCAGCGGCAGAGCGCCTGTATAAAGCTGGGAATGACCTGCCTGTTAAAACTGGTCTGCTCGCAAAGTCTGGAAAACCTGCTGACGGACGGTGGCCGGATAAATCTCTGCGGGAGCCACCGTCGATCCCCCTGCCGCCAGCTAGACGCTGCCGGGTTAATCAGCTTTTGGCGCAGTGAAGGCATAAAAACCCATGACGGTCATCTTAAGCGCGATTTGCAGCTTGCCGTCGTACGAACGGAGGCGGGGCGGGCCACGGCGGATGTTATGCGCACCGCGTAGCGCGGGCGAAAACATTAGCGCTATTCATGGATTTCATCCAGACGGCAGATAAGCATCGCGATGGCGTAGCGTATCGCCTGGTCGATCACCTCGGTACAGTCGCCGGTAAACTGGCGGCACCGCGTTCGCACCTCATCTTCGCCGAAGTACCAGGCGAACCAGACGGTGCCAGCGGGTGTTCCGTCTTCGCCACCGTCAGGCCCTGCGTAACCGCTAATGGCAACGCTGAGGGCTTCGCCGGATGCGCTAATCGCCCCCCTTGCCATGGCCTCTACCGTTTGCTGGCTTACCGCCGTGTGCCGGGCGATGGTCTCGCGTGGCACCTTAAGCACGTTGATTTTTGCCGCGTCGGTAAAGGTGATAAAACCGTAGCCAAAAAAGTCAGGCGTGTTTTTGGCTGCGCACAGGGTAGAGGCGAGTTGCCCGCCGGTGCAGGACTCCGCCGTGGTGAGACGCAGGTGTTGCTGGATAAGCCGCTCGCCCAGCGCATTCGCTAAAAAATCCACTGGCTTATCCCTGAATTTCAGACAAAATTGGTGCTCTGTCATGTCGGCGTCCTTGGTGTCACACAAAATTCATTTCATAAAACCCTCTTAATTATTGCAGGAAATTGATAAATTGAGATCGGTTGCATAATTATGCTGTTTTTATCGCGTAAAGGGTCATGAAACAGGCCGCCGGGGGGGCGCAGAGCGCTTCCGACAAGGTATAATGACCGCGTTACCTGTCGTATAGGATTTGAATACTATGATTTCTACCCTGATTTACCGGAGTCGCCTGAATCGCAACTTTGATCCGTCAAAGCTGTGCGATCTGGTGTGCGTATCTCAGAGCCGCAATGCAGCATTACAAATCTCAGGTATTTTGCTTTTCGACGGGACGCATTTTCTTCAGGTGCTCGAAGGGCCGCTGGAAAACGTCAACAGCTTATACGCCAGCATTAATCAGGATACGCGGCACGATAACGTCGTTGAACTGATGCGCGATTACGCGCCCAAACGCCATTTTGAAGATTTAGGCATGGCGCTGTTTGATTTACGCAGCGACAACCCGCGCTCGGTGCTGCGCTCGGTGATTGTGGCGGGGGCGCTGAAATTTAACCTCGCCAGCGATGGCCGGGTTTACAAGTTCATCAAGTCATTTATTCGCGGCAGCTGGCGGGATCTCAACCCGCCGCAGTCGGAGCCGGTAAGCTGGCAGTTTGTGCCGGACGATTCGCTCTTTCCCCACGTTAAAGCGCCACTGTTTATCGATCAGCCCTGCCAGTTCGCGATCCAGCCGATCGTTGAACCCCTGCGCGGGCAAATCAGCTCGTTTGAAGCGCTGATACGCAGCCCAACCGGCGGCTCACCGCAGGACTATTTTGCCTCCATTGCGCCAAATAAACTGCATGAGGCGGACCTGCTGTCAAAGGAGTGGGCGTTTGCGCTGGCAAAGCGCATCGGCATTGGCAGCCACAAACTCTCTATTAACCTGCTGCCGATGTCGCTGGTGAATATTCCAGGCGCGGTGGATATTTTGCTGGAGCAGATCACCCGCAACGGGCTGGTGCCGGAGCAGGTGATTGTCGAGGTGACCGAAGACGAAGTGATCTCCGGCTATGACGAGTTCACCACCGCCATTATGCAACTGCGTTCGGCGGGGATAGGGCTGGCGATTGACGACTTCGGCGCGGGGTTTGCCGGGCTGTCGCTGTTGACCAAATTCCAGCCCGGCGAGCTGAAAATCGATCGCAGCATCATTACCGATATTCATCTGCACGGCCCGCAGCAGGCGATTTTGAACGCCATTGTGAAATGCTGCGCCGAGCTGGAAATCAGCGTGGTGGCAGAAGGCGTGGAGAAAGTGGAAGAGTGGTGCTGGCTGGAGGCCGCCGGGATCAAACACTTCCAGGGGTATCTGTTTGCCCGCCCGGAAGTGAACGGTGTGCCGCCGATCCACTGGCCGGTGAAGGTTCGGCGTTAAGTTCTCTCTCTCTTGTTTGAGAGAGGGCAGGTTAACCCAGCCGCGGCGTCACCCGCGCGTGCAGCGCCGGGTTATCACTCTCATCTTTCAACTTCACCCCGGTTAAGCGGCGCAAAAACGCCTGCTCCAGCAGCCACGCCAGCTTAAACGCGGCCGCCTCATGCCCCAGACCTTCCGGACGGATATTCGAGATGCAGTTGCGCTCAGACTCCAGCCGCGTGCGGCCAGGTTTCCAGGTCAGGTAGACGCCGAGGCTGTCCGGTGAAGAGAGCCCAGGCCGCTCGCCAATTAATATTGCCACCGCCTTGCTGTTCAGCGTCTCGCCAATGTCATCCCCCAGCGCCACCCGCGACTGGTGCGCCAGCACGATGGGGCCAGGGGAAATGCCCAGCGTGTGCAGATACGGCAGCAGCGCGGCGATCAGCGCCACCGACTGACGGTGCACGGCGTGCGACGACAAACCATCGCCGATCACCAGCAGCAAATCGTGAGCGGGTACGCGATGGCTGCGCAAGGTCTCGCGGCTCTCATCGCTCAGCCTGCGCCCTAAATCCGGGCGGTTCAGGTAGATGTGGCGATCGGCTGCGGCACTGTGCGCGGTGAGCGTTTGCAGGCCCAGCGCGTGCAACGGCGTCTCAAGGGCGTCGCTGTCAAACGGCTGGTGGATGGCGTCCCGCGCCTGCGCATGGGCAAGGCCAAAGTTCAGCACTTCACGGGTTGGCAGGCTTGCGCCGCTGCGTCCGAGCGCGATGCGGGCGTCGGTGAATTCGCGTAACGGCGACCAGGCATCGGGATTATTCATACCGTGACTCCTTGCGGCAGCACGCTCAGCAGCGGGTGACCGGCACCGGTTAAGCGCAGCTGGCCGTGACGATCAATGATCTGCATTTTGGTCAGCCACTCGCCAAACTCCGGCGCATGTTTTAACCCCAGCAGCCGACGGGCATACAGCGCGTCGTGGAAGGAGGTGCTCTGGTAATTGAGCATGATGTCATCCGCGCCCGGCACGCCGATCAAAAAGGTCAGCCCGGCGTTGCACAGCAGCGTGAGCAGGGTGTCCATGTCATCCTGATCCGCTTCGGCATGGTTGGTGTAACACACGTCGCAGCCAATCGGCAGGCCCATCAGCTTGCCGCAGAAGTGATCTTCCAGACCCGCGCGGATGATCTGTTTACCGTCGTAGAGGTATTCCGGGCCGATAAATCCCACCACGGTATTCACCAGCAGGGGAGAGAAATGGCGGGCGACCGCATAAGCGCGGGCCTCGCAGGTTTGCTGATCGACGCCGAAATGGGCGTTCGCCGACAGGCAACTCCCCTGGCCGGTTTCGAAATACATGACGTTGTTGCCGAGGGTGCCGCGTCCGAGGCTCAGCGCCGCGTCCTGCGCTTCGTGCAGTAGCGCGAGGTTGATGCCAAAGCCGCTGTTCGCCGCCTCGGTACCCGCCACCGACTGAAACACCAAATCCACCGGCGCGCCGCGCTCGATGAGCTGGATCGTATTGGTCACATGCGTCAGCACGCAGGACTGGGTGGGAATGCTAAAGCGGCTGATGATGTCGTCCATCATGTGATTTAAACGCTCAAGCACCGGCAGGCTGTCACTTGCCGGGTTAATACCGACCACCGCATCCCCCGCGCCGTAGAGCAGGCCGTCGAGCATACTGGCGGCAATACCTTTGAGATCGTCGGTGGGATGATTGGGTTGCAGGCGCACGCTGAGATGCCCCGGCAGGCCGATGGTGTTGCGAAACTGCGTGATCACCCGGCATTTGCTGGCAGCGAGGATCAGATCCTGGTTGCGCATGATTTTGCTGACGGCGGCGGCCATCTCCGGCGTAACGGCGGGGGCGACCTTGCTCAGGGTGAGCGTGTCGGTGGCGTCGTCCAGCAGCCAGTCACGAAAATCACCGACCGTTAAATGGCTGATGTGTTCGAAAGCGGCGCGGTCGTGGGTATCGATAATCAGCCGCGTCACCTCGTCGTCTTCGTAGGGGATCAGCGGGTTATCCAGAATTTCGCGCAGGGGAATGTCGGCCAGCGCGATTTTTGCCGCCATGCGCTCTTCGGCAGACGCGGCGCTGACTCCGGCAAGCACATCCCCGGATCGTGCCGGGGACGCTTTCGCCATAACCTCTTTGAGACTGGCGAACCGGTAAGTCCGGTGCGCCAGGGCAGTGTTGTACATGTCGTCTCCTCAGGAGATCGCGCGCAGCTGCGGATCCAGCGCAGCACGCTCGCGGGCCGGTGCGGTTTTACGGAACCACAGATAGCCCCCCAGCATCATAGCGGCAAAGATCAGCGCCAGCAGCGGGTTGTACCAGACCATCGCCACCAGGCACAGTACCGCCATGCCCAGCGCGAAAGCCGGTGCATACGGGAACAATGGCGCTTTGAACGGACGGATCAGGTTCGGTTCGCTGCGGCGCAGTTTGAACAGCGCAGCCATTGAGGTGATATACATAACAATAGCGCCGAATACCGACATCGTCACAATACAGGCGGTGAGTGGCATGCCGCTGATGGTGATCAGTGAATCCGAGAAAATGGCCGCGATGCCTACTACGCCACCGGCGAGGATCGCCAGGTGTGGCGTGCGGGTTTTACGGTTTAGCGTGGCGAGGCTGGCGGGCAGATACCCGGCGCGGGCCAGCGAATAGATCTGGCGTGAGTAGCCCATAATGATGCCGTGGAACGACGCCACCAGACCAAACAGCCCCAGCCAGACCAGCATGTGCAGCCAGCCGCTGCTGCTGCCGACCACTACTTTCATTGCCTGCGGGAGCGGATCGTTGATATTTGACAGGTTACGCCAGTCGCCCACGCCACCGGCAAACATCATCACGCCTACCGCCAGCACGGTAAGCGTCAGAATGCCGCCACCGAGCGCGCGCGGAATAGTGCGCTGGGGATCTTTAGCTTCTTCTGCGGCCATCGACGCGCCTTCAATGGCGAGGAAAAACCAGATAGCGAACGGGATCGCGGCGAACATGCCCGGCAGCGCCAGGCTGCTAAAGCTTTCGGCACCCGCCCAGCCGTTGGCGGTGAAGTTATCCCACGAGAAGCCCGGTGCGACTACGCCCATAAACACCAGCAGTTCGAATATCGCCAGCAGGGTGACAATCAGCTCGAAGGTCGCGGCAATACCGACGCCGAGAATGTTCAGCGTCATAAAGATCACGTATGCGCCGCAGGCCACCCATTTGGGATCGAGGGAGGGAAACTGGACGTTGAGATACGCGCCAATCGCCATCGCAATGGCGGGGGGCGCAAAGACAAACTCAATTAAGGTGGCGAACCCGGCGATAAATCCGCCGGTAGGACCAAAGGCGCGGTAGGCGTAAGCGAAAGGGCCACCCGCATGCGGAATGGCGGTGGTCAGTTCGGTAAAGCTAAAAATAAATGCGCAGTACATGGCCGCAATGGCCAGCGCCACAATCAGGAATCCCATCGTTCCCGCCTGCGACCAGCCATAGCTCCAGCCGAAATACTCGCCCGATATCACCAGCCCCACGGCAATCCCCCAAAGGCGGAAACTGCCCAGCGTTCTTTTTAGTGTGGTTGTTTCTGTGGTCTTCATTTGCTGCCTCGCCATTAAACACAGTTTGCATGGGGAATTGCAAAGAAGATGCCAGGAATGAAAAGCGCATTGGCGCAGGTCGCCAAAGGGTTCGCCCGACCGCGTTTGCACCGCCTGGCGCAAGGGCGTGGTGCAGCGTGCTCCAGATTGGTGACGCAGTCATACCAATGCGTGATATCGCCGGACGCTATGCGACGTTGGACTGAGGGAAAGCCGCGTGTCGGATGACCAGAGTTATACTAAACAGAGGAGGCGACTATGGCCTGGCGACCGATTTTAACCGTCATTCGAACACCCCATCCACGGCTGAGTAGCCGACGGGCACAGCTGCGGTTGATTAACGCCTCACCCCGGGCGGTAAAGCCCTGCGGGTGAGGGGGAAGAAGTTACACCACATCCGCCAGTTCGAACATCCCGTACGGGTGGATCTCCAGGAAGTAGTGGTCGCCGACGTCCGGCTGCAATCGTGTGGCGTTCACCTGCAACAAAATCTGCTGCCCGTGCCATTCGACGATCACTTCATATTGTGGCCCCATGTACGCCACGTGGCGGATCACACAGCGCTGGCTTTCGCTGCCGTGCTCGCTCAGGGTGATGGCTTCCGGACGCACCCCCACCTGGCCTGCGCCGCTGGCGGCGAAATGCGCGGCGCGCGGCAGACGGTAACCGTAAATATCAACAGATTCTTGAGAGAAGCGGGCCGGGAACAGGTTGGCATCGCCCATAAAGCTTGCCATAAAGCGTGAAGCGGGCTGGCGGTAGAGCGCCTGCGGCGAACCTATCTGCATGATGTGACCTTGGTTCATTACCAGCACGGTATCGGACACTGCAAACGCCTCGCTCTGATCGTGGGTCACGTACAGCGAGGTGATATTGAACTGCTTTTGCAGCTCGCGGATCTTGTCGCGCATACTGCGGCGCAGGTTGGCGTCCAGGTTGCTGAGTGGTTCATCAAACAGCAGCACTTTGGGTTTTAAGATCAGTGCCCGTGCCAGCGCCACACGCTGCTGCTGGCCGCCGGAAATCTGATCGACGTAGCGCTGCTCAAAGCCCTCCAGATCTACCATCGCCAGCGCCTCTTTAACGCGGGTTTTGATCTCGGCGCGCGAAACGCCAAGCATCTTCAGGCCGTAGCCGACGTTTTCCCCCAGCGACATGTGCGGGAACAGGGCGTAAGACTGGAACACCATGCAGATATCACGCTGCTGGATCGAACGGTGCGTGACATCTTCGCCGTCGATTAAAATTTGTCCTTCAGTCGGTTTCTCAAGCCCGGCGACCAGGCGCAGCACCGTGGTTTTACCGCAGCCGGACGGGCCGAGCAGCGTGACCATTTGCCCCTGTGGGATCGCCAGATTAAGGGTGTCGATCACCGTGTTGCCGCCAAAGCGTTTGGTGACGTTGCGCAGCTCAACGAAATGTTTTTCAGTCATAATTTACGCCTAGGTTTTGGCTTTTGAACGGGAGATACGCGCCTCGCCGATCAGCCAGTCAAAGAGGAAAATGATCGCCAGCATCACCACAATCAGGATCGAGCCGTAGGCAATCGCCACGCCGTACTCACCGTCTTCAACACGGTTCAAAATGTAGGCGGTTGCCACGCGGGTATCCGGCGTGACAAGGAACACAATGGCGCTTACGGTGGTAATGGCGCGCACGAAGCTGTAGATCAGCGCCGACAGAATCGCCGGGCGCAGCAGCGGCAGCAGAATGTGTGTGATGGTGCGTAAACTCCCGGCGCGCAGGCTGAGCGAGGCTTCATCCAGCGATTTATCAATCTGACCTAATCCCGCGATACCCGCGCGAATGCCCACCGGCACGTTACGCATCACCATCGAAATAATCACGATGGCGGCGGTACCGGTGAGATAAACCGGCGCGCTGTTGAAGGCGAGAATATACGACACGCCCGCCACGGTGCCCGGAACGGCGAAGCACAGCATAGTGGTGAATTCGATGGTCTTTTTGCCCCTGAACTGCTGGCGCACCACCACCCAGGCGATCAGCAACCCAAAGCCTGCGGTGATTGGCGCGGCAATCCCGGCGTAGAGCAGGGTGTCAAGCAGCGAAGGCCATGCGCCGTCGCTCATCCCCTGGCCGAACAGCTTGATAAAGTTATCCAGCGTCAGGGTGTAATCCACGCCCCAGTTCACCGTAAAGCTGCCGTAGAAAATACTGCCGTAAAGCAGGGCGTTAAAGGCAATCCACACCGCCAGCAGCGCCACCACGCTCCACACCAGCGTCACCGGCAGCGGCTGCACGTCGCCACGGTTCGATTTACCGGACACGGTGACGTACGAGCGCTTGCCAATCCACATGTACTGAATGCAAAACACCAGCAGCGAGAAGACCAGCAGGAACGCCCCGAGCGTACTGGCGGCCTGGTAATCGAGCTGTGAACCGGTGATGTAGAAGTAGATCTGCGTTGCCAGCACGTCGAAGTTGCCGCCAAGCACCAGCGGGTTACTGAAGTCCGCCAGCGACTGCACGATCACAATCAAAAAGGCGTTAGCGAGGGCGGGTTTCAGCAGCGGTACAAACACGCCATTAAAGGTCTGCCAGCGGCTGGCGCGCAGGGTGTAGGAGGCTTCTTCCAGCGACGGATGAATGGTTTTGATCGCGCCGTCTAAAATCATAAACGCCATCGGCGTGAAGGCCAGCACCTGCGCCAGCCAGATGCCGGTAAACCCGTACAGCCAGTTGGTATTGGTTAAGCCGAACCACTCCACCATAAATTCAGTGATATAGCCCGAGCGGCCCATCATTAGTGTGACGCCCAGACCCACCACAAACGGCGGCGTGACGATCGGCAGAATCGAGAAGATACGCCCAATGACCGCGCTGCGTCTGGCGATGCGCGTGGTGTAAATCGCCAGCACTAAACCAAAAAACGTGCAGCCGATGCCGACGGCAATCGACAGCAGGATCGAGTTGATAATGACCTGAACAATATGCGCCTGCGACAACACGGCCATAAAGGCCAGCGGTGCGAATTCCCCGCTATCGGTGGTGAACATGGGAATAAAAATCGCGATGCTCGGCCAGACGATAAAAACGCCGATCAGCGCGATAATGGCGATCAGCGAGGCAATCACGAAGCGGTCACCGCCGAGCCACTCCAGACGCGTGAGCGCCAGCGTCATGATCGCCCCAAGGGCGATAAACAGCACGATGGTGGCAAAGCCAAGGCCGCGACCTTCAAGGGTGGCGCTGACGACAACGAACGCCATGCACAACAGCGCCCAGCCCGCGTCAAAATAGTGTCGGCTGCGCTGTTCACGCTTCGCCTGCGTAAACGGGCGCAGCAGTAGCAGGCTTGGCAGCAGATACCACAGCAGGCTGACGTTGCGCTGCGACCAGCCGTAGGCGTCGAGGATCTCATCTGGCGTGGATCCCAGCAGGCCGTAATCGAGGCTCCAGCTCGGCAACAGGGCAAACGCCAGCCAGCCAACTAAAACCCAAAGAAATACCGCATCCCGTTTTTTCGCGGGATGGAGAGCGAGTGTCTGTGACATAGGGGTTCCGGTGTTGTAGGCCGGGTAAGCGCAGCGCCACCCGGCAAGTGATCGCAATCGTGAGCTTATTTACCCATCTTCACCTCGCTGACCCATTTACCGATCAGCGTTTTTCGGGTCTCGGTGGAGCCGTATTTGTCCATGTCGTAGCTGATGAGCTTCAGATCGTCGAGCTTAAGCGAGTTCGGCGAGGTTTCCGCCGTGGTGTTGGTCAGGATTTGATAGGATTTTCCCTGCTTCCACGACAGCTCCTGCGCCTCTTTCGACAGCACAAAGTCCACGAACAGTTTGGCGTTATCGAGGTTGCGCGCGCCTTTCAGAATGCTCACGCCGCCGATTTCATAGCCGGTGCCTTCGCACGGCGAGATCAGCTCCAGCGGTGCGCCTTGCTCTTTTTCCAGCGAGTAATCGTGCAGGAAACCAATGCCGATGGCCGTTTCCCCGCGTGCGGCGTTACGCGCCGGGGCGACGCCGGATTTGGTGTACTGGGAGACATTGCTGTTCAGCTGTTTCAGGTAATCAAAGGCCTGATCTTCACCCCACAGCTGCACGAAGGTGGCGAGCGCGGTGTAGGCGGTGCCGGAGCTTTGTGGATCCGCCACCTGGATCTCGCCTTTGTATTCCGGTTTAGTCAGATCTTTCCAGCATTTTGGCACCGGCAGATTTTTCTCTTTCAGCTTCTCGGTGTTAACGCCAAAGCCTAAAATCCCTACGTAAACCGCAGAAGAGAGGTTGCCTTTCACTTTTGCCGGATCGCGGAATTTTTCCATGATCTGTTCAAGATTAGCCGATTTGTACGGCTGTAGTAGCCCCATTTCACCCGCCTGCGATTGCGGATCCAGCGTGCCGCCGTACCATACATCGGCCTGCGGGTTTTTCTTCTCGGCATCGACTTTCGCCAGCGTGCTGCCGGAGCCGTTGCGAATAAACGAGGTTTTCACATCGTATTTTTCGCCGAAGGCTTTGGCTTCGGTTTCGCACATTTCATTGGTGGCGCTGCAATAGACGACTAAGCGCCCCTTGGCCTGCGCTGCGCCGCTGAACGTGGCGAGGGCAATACCGGTGGCAACCAGAGAAGAGAGTAGGGTCAGTTTCATTGTTTTATCCTTTGAGTATGAGAAGCCGTCATGCCTGCCATTAACAGCGGCATCAGCAGTAAACCCATCAGCACGGCGGCAATCGACAACAGCGTAAACATGCCGGACCAGCCGTAGCGTTCTATGACCTGCGACAGCGGCCAACCGGCCAGTGCCGCACCCAGATAAGCAAACACACCGAGAAAACCGGTGATCGATCCTGCCGCCGCTTTATGACCACACTCGACCGCCGCGAGGCCAATCAGCATTTGTGGGCCGAAGACAAAAAATCCCACGGTGAAAAAACAGATCGCCAGCAGGGCGTAATGGTGGACAGGGGCCAGCCACAGGGCGGCAACCGAGACCATCAGGCCCAGCGTGAACAGCAAAATCATCGGCGCACGCTGGCCGCTGAACAGCAAATCCGATCCCCATCCGGCAAACAGTGCCCCGAGCAGGCCACCCACTTCAAACAGCATCACCGTGGCGTTGGCGCTAAGCAGATTGACGCCGTGGCTCTCCGCCAGCCAGATGTTGCCCCAGTCGTTCAGCGCAATGCGGATGAGATACACCAGCACGTATGAGACGCCGAGCAGCCAGATCATCGGATTTTGCAGCATGGTGGTGCGTAACATCTGCCACAGCCCCAACGGCGGGCTGTGTTGTTCCTGGCGCAGTTCAAGTGGGTCATTGCGCCATTCCCCGACGGTTGGTAAACCCTCTTCCTGCGGTGTGCCCCGCAGCTGCGTGGTTAACCAGACACCGAGCGCTATGCTGATGATCCCCGGTGTCAGCATCGCGGCCTGCCAGCCCCAGCGGTGGGCGGCGAAGGCACAGATCAGCGGAATAATTGCGCCGCCAATGTTGATCGACGTATTCCAGCACCCCCACCAAAACCCACGCTCGTTGCGCGAGTACCAGTGCGTCAGCAGGCGCGCGCACGGCGGCCAGCCCCAGCCCTGAAAAAAACCGTTTAGCGTCCAGATAAACAGCAGCGTCGGCAGGGAATCACCGAAGGCGAACAGCACGTTCAGCACCCCGGTGGCACAGAGTCCCAGCCCCATGAACACACGGCTGCCGTGGCTGTCGTGCCAGAGTCCGGCCGCAAATTTCGATGCGCCGTAGCTGAGATAAAACAGCGATCCCAAAAGCCCTATATCACTTTTGCTCAGCCCCAAATCCAGTTGCAGCGCCGGCAACACGTAATTGACGCTTTTGCGCGTCAGGTAAAACGCGGCGTACCCCACCACCATCGACAGCAGTAAACGCGGGCGTAATGCGCGATAGCGCTGGCTTATTTCGGCTGATGACAGGACATGCATAGCGGCCTCCGGTTGAGATGACTATATGAAAGCGAAACGAAAAAGGGATGAGAGAAAGTCCGCAGTGGCTAAGACTTTTTCCTGGTCAGGGGGTGGTTTGCGGCAAAAGTGTGGGCAGGTTAACAATTACGCGCGTGCCGTGGGTGGACTCCAGCACCAGTTCGCCGCCGAGCGCACTCACCCGCTCGCGCATTCCCTGAATGCCGAAGCCGGATCTTTTTTGCGCGGGGATGCCGACGCCGTTGTCTCTCACCTCCAGCAACAGGCTACCGTTTTGCGCTTTCAAAACGATCAGCACTTCAGTGGCGCTGGCGTGCTTGCAGACGTTGTTCAACAACTCCTGCAACAGGCGGTAGAGGGTAAACACCAGCGTTTCATTCTGCGGCGGCTGGGCCAGTTTGTAGTCGAACCGGCACACAATGCCGCGTTCGGCAAAGGCGAATTCATTCACCAGGTGGTGCAGGGCATCGTCAAAGGTCATTTCGTCGAGCACCGGCGGGCGCAACTGGCGTAGCAGCTGGCGGGTGGAGTGATGGATACGTCGCGCCAGATCGTTGATTTGCCGGGCGGCCTCCAGCGTTTGTTCGGTGCCGCCGGTGCGTTTCACCAGTTGAGACTGGATCTGGATGGCGGTGATGTTCTGGCCGATTTCATCGTGCAGTTCGCGCGCCAGGCTTTTACGCGTGTCCTCCTCGGTGTGGATCAATTTTTCCGTCAGCGTTCGCCGCGCGTGAAGCTCCACTTCGAGACGCCGACGGTAATGGTCGAGGTTTTGCGCGAGGTGCTGCTGGCGGCTAATGGCGATGCCCAGACCAATGCCGAGCAGCGCCTGGGTGGCGAGAAAAATCTCCAGCTAAATCAGATCGTTAAAGCCAACTCCGACCTGGCGGGCGATGGTGATCATCATGCTGCCAAGCAGGCCGGAGAGCACGCCTCCCTGCCAGCCAAACTTCCACGCCATCACCACATTGGGCAGAAAAACCACGATCAGCAGCAGTCGTTCGATTTCTGGCGACAGCACCATTTGTGTGCCGATACCAATAATAAAGAACAGGCTGCACCAGATAATGAGCGAGGTGCGCAGCGGCGGGTTGCTGGTGTCCAGCCCGAGCAGATGATAACGGTGCTGCTGGCGCAGGAACTCGAAAATCAAATAGACAAACGGCGTCAGCAGCACGCCGCCGGTAAACGCCGCGAGGCCAATCAGCGTGGCTTTGCTGTCGAGCAGCGGCGAGAGGATCAGCGTTTGCAGCAGGGCGGCGACGGTGACGGCGCTCAGCAACAGCGTCAGACGCTGCCAGTAAAGCGGGAAACGGTGCCAGTAATGCTGCGCAAGCATGGCGGGAAGCAGAGTGATAAACGGCGCGGCCAGCAGCGTATAGCCATTGAGTAACTGCTCGCTGTGTAGCCAGAAAATGGCCGCCAGCTGCGGGAGAAGCAGCGCTGGCCAGAATCGCCGTGAGAGTAAAATCAGCAGCGCCAGCCAGACCCCATGCGGTAAAAACAGCACCGCCTGCTGACCGTTATGGGTGAGATAAAAACTGAGCGTCCACAGCATCACCCAGCCCGGCCCCCAGGCCAGCACGATGAACAGTGAGATCAGCCAATACCGGACGGACCGCGACATTAATGCCCCGTCAGCAATTGATGTTCCAGGGCAAAATGCACCAGTTCAATGGTGCTGGCGCACTGCAATTTGCCGAGCACGTTAGCGCGGTGGACATGCACCGTTTTATGGCTGAGATCGAGCTGCCAGGCGA
This sequence comes from uncultured Enterobacter sp., assembly GCA_963521185.1. Classification (GTDB taxonomy): domain Bacteria; phylum Pseudomonadota; class Gammaproteobacteria; order Enterobacterales; family Enterobacteriaceae; genus Enterobacter_D. Next base: position 99,000 of record CAUQTV010000003.1, read on the forward strand.
TCTCTTTCACGCTCTCGCCTTTGATCAGCAGATCAAACACTTCACGCTCGCGGGGGGTGAGTCCATGTAAGACCTTGTCCGGCGGGTGGCCGCCGCGCAGGGCACGCAGGGCATCGTTGCAGAGATACTGCCCGCCCATACCGACGGAGCGCACCGCCTGGACCAGCTCTTCCGGGCCGCAGCGTTTGGTGAGATAGCCGCGTGCGCCCGCGTCGAGAGCGCTTTGCACAAAGGCCGGGGTATCGTAAATGCTCAGAATGATGGCGCGAAAAGCGGGGCGCTGCGAGCGCAGACGTTTGAGTAAGCTAAGGCCATTTTCATCCGGCATGGCGACATCCAGCACGGCCACGTCGGCGTCATCCGCCAGCAGCGCGGGTAAGGCTTGTGCCGCAGCACTGAACTGACCGGTTACGCAAAGATCGTCTTCCAGGTTCAGAAGTTGAGCAAAGCCCGAGCGGACGACAACATGGTCATCAACCAACACAACACGGATCATCGCGTTTCACCCTCAAAGGAACATCGCTTCATCATGCAGGGTTAGCGGTGGCTGGCAATGCTCGCGTGGGGGATATGTAATGGATGTAACAAAAATGCAATAAATCCGTTTCCCCTCTCCTGATGGAGAAGGGAGTCCGTTAGTTACCGGTGCGCGCCGATGTAGCGCTCGTAGCGGTTGGCTTTCAGGTGCGCCAGATCCACCAGCACCAGCCCGTCTACGCAGTTGTTGAAGTCCGGGTCGCTGCCGAAATCGATAAACTGAACGCCGCCCGGTTCACAGAGTTCGGAATATTGCTTATACAGCGGGGGAATGCCGCAGCCGAGATTGCCCAGCAGCGATTTGAGCCGCGTGAGGTCGTCGGTGTAACTCTCGCCGCCAAACTGTGCCAGCACGTCCGGCAGTGACGCCGGGTAGGGGCGACGCGAGGCGGCCAGCGGATGCGACGGCGGGAACCATAAGCGGTAAAACGCCACCAGCAGATCCCGCGCGGCAGGCGGCAGACCGCCGGAAATCGACACCGGGCCAAACAGGTAGCGATACTGCGGATAGCGTGCCAGATACGCACCAATGCCCGACCATAAATAGTCGAGGCCCCGGCGTCCCCAGTAGCGCGGCTGAATAAAGCTGCGCCCCAGCTCAATGCCGTGCTGGAGAATGTCGGCCATCTTCTCGTCGTAGTGAAACAGGCTGTAGCTGTACAGTCCGCTCAGTCCCTGAGCGTCAACCTGGCGAGCTGTGGGCATAAAGCGATAGGCACCCACCACTTCAAGATCCGCGTCATCCCAGAGGATCAAATGCAGATAGTCATCGTCGAAGCTGTCGGTATCGCGGCGTTTTCCGCTGCCTTCACCCACCGCGCGAAAGGCGATTTCACGCAGGCGGCCCAGCTCACGCAGGATCGGCACATCTTCCGCGCCGTTACGCTGCCATAAATAGATTGTTTTGCCGTCCGCCGTTTGCCCCAGGCATTCGGCCTTGTTCAGCGCACGCTTGAGAATGATCCTGTCTTCCGGGCGGGCAATGGCGCATTCGGTTTTGAACACGCCCGGCAGCTTTTTGCCCAGACGAATCACGTGCTGGCGGCACTTATCTGCGGTGTCGCGCGGGGCGGTTTGCGGGCTGAACCAGCTGTCCCAGGGAATGCGCTGCCCGATAGTTATCGGCAGGCTGCTGTTCTGGCGGCGAAACATTTGCTGCATGAGCAGCAGCATCGGCAGGGTCGGCGACACCAGCGTGCTGGCATAAAACAGCGCGCTGTTATGGGCGCGAATATGCACCGGCAGCAGCGGGGTGCGGAATTTCGCCGCCATTTTGACGAAGCCGGAATGCCAGTTGCCGTCACGGACACCTTTGCGCGTCAGGCGTGACACTTCCCCCGCCGGGAAGAAAATCAGCACGCCGCCGTTCTGCAACTGGGTTTCCATCATTTGCATCGACGTTTTTCGGGTACGACCACCCAGATTGTCCACCGGAATAAACAGCGAACTCAGCGGCTCAAGATGGCTTAGCATGCGGTTGGTGACCACTTTAACGTCGCGGCGCACGCGAGAAACCGCATACAGCAGCGCGAGGCCGTCAAGGGTGCCGGTTGGGTGGTTGGCGACGATCACCAGCGGACCGTGTTCAGGGATTTGTTCGAGATCGTGAGCGGGAATGGCACAGCGGATTTGCAGATGTTCGAGGACCTGCTCGACCATATCCAGCCCTTTCAGGTGGCGATGTCCGGCGGCAAACTGCTGGAACTTCTCTTCGTAGAACAAACGGCGCAATACATTTTTTTGCCAGGGCGCGGGTCTGGCCTGCGGCCAAAGGTCGTCGAGTACATTATCAAGAGTGAACATGATGGCTCCTCCTCACGTCTTGCCCCAGACAGTAGAAGAGCAACATGACGGTTGCATTTCACGATGATGAACAAATGAAAATCTCATAAATGCCTATGCGGTTTTTATGCCCTATGCAGTTTTTATGCATAGTGCAAAAAATATTCCGCACAATAATTGGGTTAATTACTGGCTATTTATAAGGCATAGCGCTGTGTTTAAAGTGGCATTGCCTGCTTTAACGAAGTGAATAATTATTAAACATTAATGAATTGATATAAATCAACAGCTTATCAGTTTGGCTTAAAGTTTTTATCTTTACCGTCGTTAATAGTGCCAGGTTCCGGCGCTGGCCGGAGAGTTTGTGCATCGGTGAAGGAAAAAATATGTTCAATTCCATACGTTCAAGAGTCATAGGCGCGACGGCGTGCATTGTGGTCATCGCCTTGTTGATCAATACCGTTGTCAATTATCTCATCATTAACAAATTCAATAATCGGGCGGTCGAAAGCACGTTAACGGCGCTGACGCAAAGCCACACGGCCACCATCACCCAGTGGGTTAACACGCAAAAGGCGATGGTGACGTCGCTGGTTCCCCACGTCACCGACAGCGATCCCGTGCCGCTGCTCACGCAAATCGCCGAGGCCGGGCATTTTATGAATGTGGACATTGGCTACCCGGATAAGCGCGATATTTCGTCGGATGCGTCCGGCATTCCTGACGGCTACGATCCCACCAGCCGCCCGTGGTATATCCAGGCGGTAGAGGCGGGAAAACCGCGGGTGATTAATCCCTACATGGATGTGACCACTAAAAAACTGATCGTCACCGTGGCGGCACCGCGTATTGAAAACGGCACCGTGCTCGGCGTGGTGGAGGGTGATATCCGCATGGATGACGTCATCGCCAACATCCGCAATATCAAACCCACGCCGGACAGCTTCGGCATGCTGATCGCCGCAGACGGCACCATCATGGCGCACCCGAATGATGCGCTGACGCTGAAGCCGCTGGCGGATCTCGCGCCGGGTCTCGACAGCAAAGCATTGCTGCGCGGAAACGGCTCGGTGCAAGCGGAGATAGACGGGCAGATCAAACTGCTTAAAGCGCTGCCGGTGGGGGATTCCGGCTGGTTTACGGTCGTGGTGATGGATAAAGCCGAAGCCACCGCCGGGATGCGATCGCTGTTGACGGCATCGGCGGTGTGCCTGTTGTGCCTGATTATTTTTGCCGTGCTGGTGGTCAATATTATCAGCAAGCGCGCGCTGGCCCCGCTGAATAATATTCGCGTGGCGATGGAGAATATCGCTTCGGGCAACGCTGATTTGACGCAGCGCCTCGACGCCAGCCGAAACGACGAAGTGGCAGCCATTGCCCGGGCGTTCAATACCTTTATTACTACCCTGTCGGGTGTGATGGTCTCGATCATGCAGGCCAGTCATGCGGTGCGCGATGCTTCGCAGGAGATTGCGCTGGGCAACCAGGATCTGTCGTCGCGTACGGAATCTGCCGCCGCGAGCCTGCAACAAACGTCAGCGGCTATGGAACAAATTTCCTCAACGGTGTCGTTGACCGCGGAAACAGCGGAGCAGGCGAACAAAGAAATCGCCCGCACCGCACAGGCGGCCGATGAAGGCGGCGTGGCGGTGAAAACCGTGATCCACGCCATCGGCGATATCGAGTCGGCCTCCGGCAAAATTGCCGACATCACCGGCGTGATTGAAAGCATTGCCTTCCAGAGCAATATTCTGGCGCTTAACGCCTCGGTGGAAGCGGCGCGCGCGGGGGATCTGGGTAAAGGTTTCGCCGTGGTGGCCGGGGAGGTACGCAATCTTGCAAGTCGCAGTACGCAGGCGGCGCGGGAGATCAAAATCCTCATCGACAGTACGCTGGAAAGTATTAAAACGGGATCGCGTCAGGTGGCGCATACCGGCAAGACCATGGAGCACATTGTGGGCGGCGTGAAATCGGTCACCACCATGATGGCGGAAATCAGCAATGCCACCCGCGAACAACAGCGCGGAATTCAGGAGATCAATATCGCCGTTACGCAGTTAGACGCGATGGTGCAGCAAAACGCGGCGCTGGTGGAAGAGTCGACGACCGCATCGGCGGCAGTGCAGGGGCAGGCGAGAGAGCTGGCCGAGGCCGTGGGGCAGTTCAGGATGTAGCATTTTACACGCCGGGTAAACATGTGCTACCCGGCGTTTTTGACGCTTACAGGAGTTTGCGCTCCGCTAAATCCAGCGCGAAATAGCTGAAAATCAGATCCGCTCCGGCACGTTTGATGGCACCCAGGCTTTCAAGGATCACTTTATCTTCATCGATCGCCCCCGCCTGCGCGGCGAATTTGATCATCGCGTACTCGCCGCTCACCTGATACGCGCCCAGCGGCAGCTGCGTGCGCTCGCGAATATCACGCAGGATATCCAGATAGGCACCCGCCGGTTTCACCATCAGACAGTCTGCGCCCTGCGCCTCGTCCAGCAGCGATTCGCGGATCGCTTCACGACGGTTCATCGGGTTCATCTGATAGGTTTTACGGTCGCCTTTTAGCGCCGTGCCTGCGGCTTCACGGAACGGGCCGTAGAACGAGGAGGCGAATTTGGTGGAATAAGACATGATCGCCGTGTCGGTAAACCCGGCGGCGTCCAGCGCCTGGCGAATGGCCTGCACCTGACCGTCCATTGCTGCCGACGGGGCGATAAAATCTGCGCCAGCCGCGGCGGCGACCACCGCCTGTTTGCCGAGGTTGATCAGCGTGGCGTCATTGTCAACGCCGTGATCGCACAGCACGCCGCAGTGACCGTGGGAGGTGTACTCACAAAAACAGGTGTCGGACATGACGATCATCTCCGGCACGGTCTCTTTGCATATGCGGGACATACGCGCCACCAGGCCGTCTTCTTTCCAGGCATCGCTGCCCGTGGCGTCCGTATGATGGGAGATGCCGAACGTCATCACCGAGCGGATGCCCGCGTTCGCAATGCGCTCAATTTCGCGCGCCAGGAACTTTTCCGGAATGCGCATAACGCCAGGCATCGCCTCGATGGCCTTGTAGTCGTCGAGTTCTTCTTCAACAAAAATGGGCAACACCAGGTCGTTACGGCTCAGGGTTGTCTCTTCAAACATAGCGCGCAGCGCAGGGGATTTGCGCAGGCGGCGAGGGCGTGTCATTAAATCAGTCATGGGATACCTGATGTGTCTGGAACATGCGCGTATTGTAACCGAATCAGGGTCACCATGTTCTACTAAAGTTGCCGTTAAAGGTGTTCGTCACCTCCGTTCCCGGCTGCCCATAACGCACAAAATTATTCATATCGTCAATTGTTTCTCGTATTAACGTCATTAGAATTTATAGAACGACGAGCAATAATTTTTACGAATGCAATAAATAGCAATTTTTTATTATTTTTATTATGAATGTCACTTTGGTTTGAAATTACTTTAATGAATGTTTATTTGACGTCGCAAAAAGTCGTTACTTGAAAGTTTTCAATGTAACTAGATGATAGTTATGCTTTTTTAAATCATGGCGTTACAGGGTTTATTTGTATTTGTCCTTTTCAGTATTAGTGCGAATTCAGACTTTCACTAAAGAATAATTGAACCAACTTGTTACGTCGCCGCATAATCCTCGCCGTTATACCGTTTTAATCTTCATTGCATTAACGATTGATGGATCAACTTGATTATATCCCTGAGGAGGGATAACAAATGCACTCCTGGAAAAAGAAACTTGTTGTATCTCAATTAGCATTGGCCTGCACTTTGGCGATCGCTTCTCAGGCAAATGCCAGTACCGATATCTCCGGTACGAATTTCACTACCTTTACGCATTACAATGATGCCACCTATGCCGATGGCGTTTATTATCAAGGGTATGTAGGCTGGAATAACGCCGCGACAGACAGTCTGTATAACGGCGATATCTATCCGGTTATCAACAAATCAACCGTCAATGGCGTCATTTCAACGTATTATCTGGATGACGGCATCTCCACCAACGGCAATCCCAATAGCCTGACCATCAAAAACAGCACCATTCATGGCATGATCACCTCTGACTGCATGTCGTCAGATGCCTGCGCGGGTGCGCGTGGTACCGATTACTACCACGATCGTCTGGCGCTGAGCGTGGATAACTCCACCATTGATGATAACTACGAGCACTACATTTATAACGGCACAACGACTGGCGGCGCAGCAGATACGCATGTTATGGATGTTTATAACCTGGGTACCGCTATTACGCTGAATCAGGAAGTGGATTTAGCCATCACCAATAATTCCCACGTTGCGGGCATTACGCTGACGCAGGGTTACGAGTGGGAAGACATTGACGACAACACCGTGACCACGGGTGTGAACAGCGGGGAGGTGTTTAACAACACCATCGCCGTGTCTGACTCCGTGGTGACATCGGGTTCACTGAGCGATGAAGGCACCAATGGCTGGTTTGGCCGCACCGATAACGCCAGCGATTACGACGGCACCGCCACCGCTGACGACATTGCCCTGGGGGTTTACGCTAACCCTGCGGCAGACAACGCCATGCAAACCACCGCGAAATTCGATCGCTCTACGCTGACCGGTGACGTGGTTTTCTCCAGCAATTTTGATGAAAACTTCTTCCCGAACGGCGCGGACAGCTATCGCGATACTGACGCGACAGTGGATACGAATGGCTGGGACGGCACCGACCGCCTGGATTTGACGCTGGATAACGGCAGCAAATGGGTAGGCGCTGCTATGTCCGTGCACCAGGTGGATACCGACGGTGATGGCGTGTTTGATGGCGTTGCGCCGGGCGCAGAAGCTACCGCAACCCTGATTGACGTTGCGGCTAACAGCCTGTGGCCTGATTCCACTTACGGCGTGGATAATACCGACACCGCATGGCAGGAAGGCGATCACGTTGTAGGTAACCGTGTTTACCAGAGCGGCGTATTCAACGTGGCGCTGGACCATGGTTCAGAATGGGATACCCGTAAATCGTCGCTGATCGACACCCTGACCGTGAGCAACGGTTCTCAGGTTAACGTTGAAAACTCCAGCCTGGTTTCTGACAGCATCACCCTGAACACCGGTTCAACCCTGAACATTGGTGATACCGGGTTTGTGGCAACGGACAGCGTCAACATCAACAGCTACAGCCGTGTTGCACTGACCGAAGAAACCGCTGAATTGCAGGCTAACACCATTACCGTTGATGGCGGTGCAGAATTGGCGCTGGGTCTGGGTCAGGTGAACACCGGCAACATGGTACTGACCGATGGCGGCGTGCTGAATGTTGCCAGCCGTGACTACGTGCTCAATGCCGATCTGAACAACGCGCGTTACATCAGCAATGATGTTAACCACGTTGACTATGACCACGGTGTGGTTGCCCTGAACTCTGACGGTCACCTGGCGGTGAACGGCGACGTTGCCGGTAACTATAAAGTCCGTATCGACGATGCGACCGGTGCGGGTTCCGTTGCAGATTACAACAACAACGAAATCATCCGTGTCTACGACAACAATACGGGTACGGCAGCGAGCTTCACGGCGGCAAACAAAGCCGATCTGGGTGCTTATACCTATCAGGCAGAGCAGCAGGGCGATACCGTGGTTCTTCGCCAGGGTGAGCTGACCGATTACGCCAACATGGCGTTGAGCATCCCGTCTGCGAACACCAACATCTGGAACCTGGAGCAGGATACCCTCTCCGCGCGTCTGACCAACGGTCGTCATGGGCTGGCGGACAACGGCGGCGCATGGGTGAGCTACTTCGGCGGCAGCGTTAATGGCGACAACGGGACGCTAAACTACGATCAGGACATCAGCGGCATTATGGTCGGTGTTGATACCCTGGTTGAAGGGAATAACGCGAAATGGACCGTAGGTGCGGCGGCAGGCTTTGCAAAAGGCGATATCTCGGATCGTACCGGTCAGGTTGATCAGGATAGCCAGTCTGCTTACATCTACTCCTCTGCGCGCTTCGCCAACGATGTATTCCTTGATGGTTCTGTGAGCTACAGCCGTTTTAGTAACGATCTGTCTGCCACAATGAGCAACGGTGAATACGTTGATGGTGATAGCACCACAGACGCCTTCGGCTTCGGTTTGAAACTGGGCTATGACTTCAAACTGGATACCACCGGTTACATCACGCCGTATGCGAGTGTGAACGGTCTGTTCCAGTCTGGGGATGACTACCGTCTGAGCAACGATATGCGTATTGACGGTCAGTCTTATGACAGCCTGCGTTATGAACTGGGTCTGGATGCGGGTTACACCTTTAACTACGGTGGCGATCAGGCTCTGACGCCTTACTTCAAACTGGCCTACGTTTACGACGACTCCAATAATGAGTCTGATGTTAACGGTGACAGCATCGACAACGGTGTTGAAGGTTCAGCGGTGCGTGTGGGTCTGGGTACGCAGTTTAGCTTCACCAAAAACTTCAGTGCTTATACCGATGCAACCTACCTGGGCGGCGGTGACGTTGAACAGGATTGGGGCGCAAATCTGGGTGTGAAATATACCTGGTAAGCGAATGAGCCGCTGACGGGACGCGTCGGGGTGATTTTCCGGCGCGTAATTCCCGCTGTAACACTGCCCGTCATGGATTTGACGGGCATTTAAGCAAGGAATGCATAACGATGATATATGCCCTACCTGCACGTGAATTTAGCCTCATAGATGAACAGCTTAAACCCTTTGGCATTGCTTTTGAGTATTCATCTGGGACGGAGCTCACCCCGGAAACAGAAAGCTGTGAACCCCGAACCTATGTGTTTCACCAGGGGGCTGTGTCTGTAGAGCGACAAAACAACGGCATGATGCTGGGTCTGTTAACGGCACCGGGTATTTTTGGTTTAGCGTTGGGCGTTATGCCTACCGCCGCACCCTTCAAGATCGTCGTTGAAATGACCTGTAAAGGCTATTATCTGCCAGCCAGCACCACGCTAATGCTGCTGGAACGCCATCAGCTATGGCGCGAAGCCTTCTACTGGATGACGTGGCAAAATCGGTTGCTCGATGCACGTGATGTCCAGTTGGTCGGCACCACCTCTTATAATCAAATTCGCTCGACGCTACTTTCAATGGCGCAATGGGACGCGGCGCTACGTGCGCGCATTGGCGTCATGAGCTATATCCAGCGCCGAACCCACATCTCTCGCTCGGTTATTGCCGAAGTGCTCTCCGCGCTGCGCCAGGGTGATTACATACGAATGCAAAAAGGCAAGCTGGTCAGTATCAACCGCTTGCCTTCAGAGTACTAACTTCAGAGTACTAAAAAGCGACGTGTCAGGACGCGGGCACGACCTGCGGTTTGTTGCCGCTAAGCTCGGTCACCAGATCGTTTACGCCGTCGCTCATGTTGACAAAGCGGGTCAGCGGCGAACGCGTCACGACCACAAACACCCCGACGTTGCTTTTGGGCACCATCGCCATATAGGTGATGAAGCCACCGCCGCCGCCGGTTTTTTGGATAATGCCGGGACGGCCGTTTTTCGGTGACATATAAACCCAGCCGAGCCCTAAGGCATCCGCCTTGCCCGGCACGTCCATGCCAATCACTCGCGTAAGCTGGGTGCGTTGATAAATCAGCGTCTGCATCCGATCCGCCTGATTATTACGGGCGTAAAAATCTGACGACAGGAACTGCTGCATCCAGCGCATCATGTCCCCTGGCGTTGAATAAACGCCGCCGCTGCCAATCGCCGCCAGCGTGTTATTACAGGGGCTGGCACCTTTTTCCGCCACCATCAAACGCTTGCACTGATCAGGTGACGGGGTAAAGGTGGTGTCTTTCATCCCGAGCGGACGCGTTATTTGTTCGTCAAAAAGCTGCGGCCAGGGTTTGCCCGCCGCGCGGGAAAGCGCATCGGCGAGCAGATCGAACGCCAGGTTCGAATAGGCAGCCTGAGTGCCGGGCGTGGTTTTTAGCGTGGCCGTTGAGAGCCAGTTCCAGCGCTGTTCACGGGTGGGCCAGACGAAAACATCGCGGTGTGCTGCGCCGCCGGGTTGCTCACGCGGCAGCGCGCTGGTGTGGGTGGCCAGATTCACCAGCGTTATCGGTGCGCCTTTATAGGTGGGCACCACCGCCCCTGGCGGCGCATATTTGCTCAGCGGATCGTTAAGTTTAACGGTTCCCTGATCGAGCAGTTTCACCAGCATCTCGCTGGTCATTAATTTCGACAGCGACGCGATGCGGATCACCGAGTCGAGCTGTGGACGGACATTACTGCCTGGGCGTGTTTCGCCAAAGCTTCGAAAGACGCGCTGGTTACCATCAATAACCACCATCGCCATACCGGTCGCACCGCTGCCGAAATAAATGTGGTTTGCGTAACGGTCAACAACATCTGAAGCAAATTCCGGATCGGGAGAGGGCTGTGCGGCATGAACGGTTGATAAATTCAGAGCACAAACCATCGCGGACAAAAGCAGACAACGTTTCAACGAATGCATCCATTAAAGAATAAAAACATAGTGTGTATTTATACTACCCGGCGGCACGATGCAAAGCCCGGAAAAACGTATTAACAGTAGGGTAAACGTAACGATGCGTAAATCGTCACTTTTTTCCTGAAACACATTGTCTGCTTTTGTGACGTTCTCCTTATGGTAACCTCTCAAAACGGGTTATTCATGGGGAGCAAATGATGTCAGGTAAACGGGTTGTCATGGTCGTTGATATGCAGCAAAGGCTATTCCATCACCGTTGCCGAAGATGCGCACACCACGGCCAATCGTCCGGCAGCCCAGGCGGCAACGCTGATTGCGCATTACAATGAGGTCTGGCGAACGCTCACCGTGCCCGGTAATCCCGTCTCGGTGAAACCCGTCGACACAATTCTTCAGGCGTGGCAGGCGAACTAAGCCCGCCCGCATCGGTCAGATTACGCAGTTCGGGTCTCTTTCGGGGGCGCTTCCCCCGTAACCCGTCGTGCACAGCATTTGCCATAAAAATGAGAAGCATCAGGAGCAGAGTATGTTTAAGTCTTTTTTCCCAAAGCCGGGTCCGTTCTTTTTATCGGCATTTATTTGGGCAATGATCGCCGTGGTGTTCTGGCAGGCGGGTGGTAGCGACTGGCTATCAAGCGCGCTGGGCGTCAGCAAAGATGTCCCCATAAGCGCCGCCCGTTTCTGGTCGGGCAGTTTTTTGCTGTTTTACGCCTATTACGCCCTGTGCATCGGGCTGTTTGCGATATTTTGGTTTCTCTATTCGCCGCACCGCTGGCAGCGCTGGTCCGTTCTGGGCACCAGCCTGATCGTCTTTGTTACCTGGTTTATGGTGCAGGTCACCGTCGCGGTGAACGCCTGGTATGCGCCGTTTTATGACCTGATCCAAAGCGCGCTCAGTAAACCCCATTCGGTCACGCTTCATCAGTTCTACTCTGAGATTGGCGTGTTCTTGGGCATTGCGCTGATTGCGGTATTTGTCGCGGTAATGAATAACTTTTTCATTAGCCACTACATCTTCCGCTGGCGCACGGCGATGAACGAATATTACATGGCGAACTGGCAGCGTTTGCGCCACATTGAAGGTGCCGCACAGCGTGTGCAGGAAGACACTATGCGCTTCTCCACCACGCTGGAAAGCATGGGCGTCAGTCTGCTTAATGCGATCATGACGCTGATCGCTTTCCTGCCCATTCTGGTGGCGCTCTCCCCGCACGTGCCTGAACTGCCGATTTTCGGTCATCTGCAATACGGGCTGGTGATTGCTGCCCTGGTCTGGTCGCTGTTCGGCACCGGTCTGCTGGCGGTGGTCGGCATCAAGCTGCCGGGGCTGGAATTTAAAAACCAGCGCGTTGAAGCGGCTTACCGTAAAGAACTGGTCTACGGTGAAGACGATCCGCAGCGCGCCTCGCCTCCGGTGGTGAGCGAGCTGTTTGCTGGCGTGCGTCGCAACTATTTCCGCCTCTATTTCCACTATATGTACTTCAACATCGCCCGTATCTTTTACCTGCAAGTGGATAACGTTTTCGGCTTGTTCCTGCTGTTTCCCTCTATCGTTGCCGGTACGATCACCCTCGGTCTGATGACGCAAATCACCAACGTTTTTGAGCAGGTGCGCGGTTCGTTCCAGTATCTGATCAGCTCATGGACCACGCTGGTCGAACTGATGTCTATCTATAAACGTCTGCGGGCGTTCGAGCATGAAATGCACGGCGAAGAGACGCTGGACGTCACCACGTCGCTCAATCACTGATACAGGGAACGGTTATGTTTGCACCACGATTGCTACCACTGATGACGGCGCTCGTTCTGGCGGGCTGCGCCAGTGAAAAATCTGCGTCGCTAAAAGAGGGCGAAAAGCCGGTTGATGTGGCAAGCGTCGTGCGGCAAAAAATGCCCGCCAGCGTAAAAGATCGCGATGGGTGGGCAAAAGATATTGCGAAAACTTTCGAGAGCCAGAAGATTGCGCCGACGGAGGAAAACATCTGCTCGGTGCTGGCGGTGGCGCAGCAGGAGTCAAACTACCAGGCCGATCCCGCCGTGCCGGGATTGAGTAAAATCGCCTGGCAGGAGATCGACAAGCGCGCAGAGCGTCTGCACATTCCGCTGTTTCTTGTTCACACCGCGCTGAAAATCAACTCGACCAACGGTAAAAGCTACAGCGAACGGCTCGATAACGTGAAAACCGAAAAGCAGCTGAGCGATATCTTTGATGACTTTATCAACCGCGTGCCGATGGGCCAGACGCTGTTCGGTTCGCTCAATCCGGTGCATACCGGCGGGCCAATGCAGGTCAGCATTGCCTTTGCCGAGCAGCACAACCGTGGCTACCCGTGGACGATGGACGGAACTGTGCGTCAGGAAGTTTTTACCCGTCGCGGCGGGCTGTGGTTTGGCACTTACCATCTGCTTAATTACCCGGCCAGCTACTCCGCGTCGATTTTCCGCTTTGCCGATTTCAACGCGGGCTGGTACGCCAGCCGAAACGCCGCGTTTCAGAGCGCGGTCAGTAAAGCCAGCGGCGTGAAGCTGGCGCTGGATGGCGATCTGATCCGCTACGATTCTCGTGAGCCGGGCAAAACCGAACTGGCGGTGCGCAAACTGGCCGGAAAACTGGATCTGAGCGAGGGGGAAATCCGTGCGCAGCTTGAGAAAGGCGACAGCATAGCGTTTGAAAAAACGGCTTTATATCAGGGAGTTTACCGACTTGCGCAGCAGAAAAGCGGGAAGGAACAACCGAAAGAGATACTGCCGGGCATTCAGTTAGAAAGCCCCAAAATCACTCGCAACCTGACGACCGCCTGGTTTGCTAAGCGGGTGGACGATCGCAGGAAGCGCTGTTTATCACTGAATTAGTCATAGCGACGCCAGCGTAGCAGCAGGGCGACCGCGCCGAGGATCAGGCTACCGACGATAAACGGCACGAGGCCAAAGATCGTACCGACACCCAGACCCATTTCCACATGTGGCCGGTTGGTATCCTGCATTTGCATCAGATGTTCAAACACGCCCGGAGCATGCACCAGCAGATTCAGCAGTTGCGCGCCAGCCCAGAAGCAAAGCAGCACAAATACCGCATAGGCAATATTACCTGGGGTGGAGGCATCCCGTTTTTTACCCCTGGAACGAGCAAAGGGTTTGGACAAAGTAAAGTCTGCCATAGCGACCTCCGATACGTAGGATTAACGTTGGCACAGGGCCAGTGAACCTGCGATAAGTTTGACAGGTCACTACGAATGTCAATATCGGATTGCTGAGAATTTGCGCTGCAAAACGGCAATATTTGGTCGATTTTTGCATGCACTCACAATTTTGTTACATTTGTGAAAATTGGTTAACATTTCAGAATTTCCGCATGCCGCACAGACCCGTGTGGATAAATATGCGAGGATAGTTTTTTCGCTTGTGGAGTGGCTATGAAACTGCCTGACAAAATTCGCCGTGACTGGCACTACTATGCCTTTGCGATTGGCCTGATCTTTATTCTTAACGGCGTGGTGGGACTACTGGGATTTGATGCGAAGGGCTGGCAAACCTATGCCGTTGGCCTGGTGACGTGGGTGATTAGCTTCTGGCTCGCGGGGCTGATTATTCGCCGCCGCCCCGCTGAAGAAGAGGACGCGACGGCGAAAACACCTGATTAATTCATAGTGCTTTTCAGCGCGCTGTCAGCCTGGTGGCGCGCTAACGCCAGCTCTATCAGTCGGGTAATCAGATCGGTATAACCCAAACCGCTCGCCTGCCACAGTTTGGGATACATACTGATATTGGTGAAACCCGGCAGCGTATTGATTTCATTGATGATAACGTCGTTTTCCGCCGTCAAAAACACGTCCACGCGCGCCATGCCCGCACAGCCCAGGGTTTGATACGCCTCTATGGCGATCTGGCGGATCTTGTCGTTCACTTCAGGGGTAATCTCAGCGGGCACCACTACGCGTGCGCCGTTGTCATCAATGTATTTGGTGTCGTAAGCGTAAAATTCGCTGTTCAGCACAATTTCACCGCAGGTGCTGGCTTCCGGCGCATCGTTGCCTAACACCGCGCACTCAATCTCACGGCCCTGAATGCCTTTTTCAACAATAACTTTATGATCGAATTCGAAGGCCAGGCGCACCGCCTCATGGTATTGCGCTTCGCTGGTCACTTTGCTCACGCCGACGGAGGATCCCTGATTCGCGGGCTTCACAAACAGCGGCAGGCCAAGTCTGGCTTCGATGTCGTGAAAGGGGATGTGCTGGCGATTTGCGCGGGTCAGGGTCACGAACGGCGCGATATTCAGCCCGGCGTCGCGCAGCAGACGCTTAGTGACGTCTTTATCCATGCAGGCTGCCGAGCCGAGCACATCAGAGCCGACGAAGGGTAAATTGGCCATACGCAGCATGCCCTGAAGCGAGCCATCTTCGCCGAGCGTGCCGTGGACAATCGGGAAAATTACATCAATATGCGCCAGCGGCGTGCCGTTTTCAGCGTTGATTAACGCCCCCTGCGTCTGGCCTGGGATCTGCGCAAGGCGCACGTCGGAATGCTTAAGCGCAATGCGCGCCGGATCGTTGGCATTGAGCAGATAGCTGCTGGCGTCGTTGACATGCCACTGCCCCTGTTTATCAATCCCTAATAACACCACGTCGAAGCGGCTTTTATCCATCGCCTCAACGATGTTTTTTGCCGATTGAAGGGACACTTCATGCTCCGCCGATTTGCCGCCAAAGACAACGCCTACCCGCAATTTCGCCATCACCACATTCACTCATCTCAGTCCGGAAAGGCCCTACCTTACCACGTCAAAACGCGGGATTCCCGGCCTTCTGCCATAATGTTTTTAAAGCCTTAAGGGGGATGCGTGAAAGGGAAAAGTCTGTTGGTGTGGATGATGATTATCGGGGCAGGCGCGGTGGGATATCGCTATTTGCCATCTTACTACAATCCGTTTGCGCCGCTGCGCCTCGACGATCCGCCGAGCAGGATCACCCAGTTCAAACTGCGACGCTTAACGCCCGTTCAGTGCGCCGCGCTGCTGAGTGAAGCCAACCAGCAGGGGCTTATCAGCGCGCGACCGGTATCCGACACTCCCGGTAACTGTCCGCTGACCGACGCGGTGCGGGTGCGGGATTTCGGCCCGGTGAAACTGAGCAGCAGTTTCCTCGCCTCCTGCCCGCTAGCGCTCAGTTCGGCGCTGTTTGTGCAGCAGCAGGCGCGGCCCCTTACCGAACGGTTCATGGCCAGCCCGCTGGTGCGCATCGACCATCTGGGCAGCTACGCGTGTCGCAATATCTACCATCGGGAAAACGCGCGCCTGAGCGAGCATGCCACCGCCGATGCGCTGGATATCAGCGGTTTTCGCCTCGCCGATGGTCAGCAGGTCACCGTGCTGCGTGGCTGGAGGGGGGATAAGACCCGGCCCTGGCTTCAGGCGATGCTTAGCGCCAGCTGCCGCTACTATGGCAATGGCTTAGGTCCGAACTACAACGCGGCCCACGCCAACCATTTTCACCTCGGGATGCGCGGATTCGGACTGTGCCGCTAAAGCATAATCCACCGTTATGGCCGGAGAGAATTTGCGTCATCTTTTGCGGATGCAATGCCTGCGCGAATAAAACACCAAACTCGCGTCAGACGCATCTCTGGCGACTCTTCCCGGGCGCGATCTTGCTATCCTAAGAGCAGATTGCCAAAAACTTAACGATTACGCGTACTTATGGAATCCTGGAAGGTTAACCTCATTTCGGTCTGGTTCGGCTGCTTTTTTACCGGGCTGGCGATCAGTCAAATTTTGCCGTTTTTGCCGCTGTATGTGGCGCAATTGGGCGTCACCTCGCACGAAGCGCTGTCGATGTGGTCAGGGTTAACCTTTAGCGTCACCTTTATGGTGTCGGCCATCGTTTCACCGATGTGGGGCAGCCTGGCGGATCGCAAAGGGCGCAAGCTCATGCTGCTGCGCGCGTCGCTGGGAATGGCGATCGCCATTCTGTTGCAGGCCTTTGCCACTAACGTCTGGCAGCTGCTTTTGCTGCGCGGCGTGATGGGGCTGACATCCGGATACATTCCCAACGCGATGGCGCTGGTGGCATCACAGGTCCCGCGCGAGCGCAGCGGCTGGGCCATCAGCACGCTCTCTACCGCGCAGATCAGCGGGGTGATCGGTGGCCCGCTGATGGGCGGTTTTCTGGCGGATCACGTCGGTCTGCGGGCGGTGTTTTTCATCACCGCCATGCTGCTGATGGTGAGCTTTTTGGTCACGCTTTTTCTGATCAAAGAGGGCGGGCGGCCTAAGGTCAGCAAAGCGCAGCGCCTGTCCGGTAAAGCGGTGTTCGCCACCCTGCCGTATCCCCGACTGGTGATCAGCCTGTTTGTTACCACCATGGTGATTCAGCTGTGCAACGGCTCCGTCGGCCCAATCCTTGCGCTGTTTATCCAGTCGCTTTCGCCAGACAGCACCAATATCGCTTTCCTCAGCGGCATGATCGCCGCGGTTCCCGGCGTGTCGGCGCTGATGTCGGCTCCGCGTTTGGGCAAGCTGGGCGACCGCATCGGCACCGCCAGAATTTTGATGGCTACGCTGAGTATTGCCGTAGTGCTGTTCTTTGCCATGTCGTTTGTCACCTCGCCGTTGCAGCTTGGCATTTTGCGTTTTTTGCTGGGGTTTGCCGATGGCGCAATGCTGCCCGCGGTGCAGACCCTGCTGCTGAAATACTCAAGCGATCAGGTCACCGGGCGCATTTTTGGCTATAACCAGTCGTTTATGTATCTGGGCAACGTTGCCGGACCGCTCATGGGCGCGACGGTGTCGGCGATGGCGGGTTTTCGCTGGGTGTTTGCCGCCACGGCGGTGATTGTGCTTATCAATATCTGGCAACTGGCAATTGAACTTAAACGCACGCGAAACGCGCGCAAGGCATAACGTGAAAGCCATTAGTTATATTTAAACTTTCTGTAGTGAGGCTTAAATATAGGCTAAGTGATTGTTTTAAAATCCTTCCTGAAAATAAAAAATGTGATTCAGGTATGCTTTTTTATTATGAAAGCATGAGAAGCGAGACGCGAAAAAAATAATGCTTTTGCCTACTTTGCAATAATGA
The DNA here is from genome assembly GCA_963521185.1 of uncultured Enterobacter sp. Lineage (GTDB taxonomy): Bacteria > Pseudomonadota > Gammaproteobacteria > Enterobacterales > Enterobacteriaceae > Enterobacter_D. The sequence continues at coordinate 116,858 of CAUQTV010000003.1, forward strand.
ATTTGAGTGCTAACGTCAGCGCATATCACATAAGGAAATAGCGCTATGAAAAACCTCATTGCAGAATTACTGGTCAAACTTGCTGAAAAGGAAGAAGAGTCCAAAGAGCTGGTTGCGCAGGTTGAGGCGCTTGAGATCGTCGTGACAGCGCTACTGCGTCACATGGCAAAACCGGAACAGCAGGCGTTAATTAACAGTATTGAAGGGGCGCTTGATGAAGCGCGACCGTACTCGCAGGTGCCGCTGGAAGACTCGGAGCTGCTGCAACAATATGTAAAAAAGCTCTTACGGCACCCTCGCAGTTAAGTCTTTAAGGCAAATCAGACTGTCATAAAGCTGTCATGGGGGCTGCCTATAGTCGCTCTGTTTATTCTTTTTACGTATTTTATACATGGAGAAAACAGAGTGAAACAGAGCGCACTTTTCATCGCCTTATTCCCGTTGATGTTCACCCCGCTGGTACATGCGGATATGTCCTCCACCGCCGTACTGGATAATCGCGCCGCACAGGGCGATATTACCTCCCAGGGCGGCGCGCGTCGTTTATCCGCCGACCAGACCGCCGCCCTGCGTGAATCCCTCATCGACAAGCCTGCCAAAAACATTATTTTGTTGATTGGTGACGGCATGGGGGATTCCGAAATTACCGCCGCGCGAAATTACGCGGAAGGGGCGGGCGGTTTCTTCAAAGGGATCGACGCCCTGCCGCTGACCGGCCAGTACACGCACTATGCGCTGGACAAAAAAACCGGTAAGCCCGATTACGTGACCGACTCCGCCGCCTCGGCAACCGCATGGACCACCGGCGTTAAATCCTATAACGGCGCGCTCGGCGTGGATATTCACGAAAAAGATCATCAAACCATTCTCGAACTTGCCAAAACGGCGGGGTACGCCACCGGTAACGTCTCAACGGCGGAATTGCAGGATGCGACGCCTGCGGCGTTATTCGCGCATGTGATTTCACGCAAATGCTATGGCCCGAGCGTCACCACGGAAAAATGCGCCATTAACGCGCTGGAAAAAGGCGGTAAAGGCTCGATCACCGAGCAAATGCTGAATGCCCGTGCCGATGTCACGCTCGGCGGTGGGGCGAAAACCTTTGGCGAAACCGCGACGGCGGGCGAGTGGAAAGGTAAAACCCTGCGCGAACAGGCACAGATGCGCGGCTACCAGATGGTGAGCGATGCCACGACGCTGGCGGCCATCACGGATGCGAATCAGGATAAACCGCTGCTGGGTCTCTTCTCGGACGGCAATATGCCGGTGCGCTGGGAAGGGCCGAAAGCCTCTTACCACGGCAACCTGGATAAACCGGCTGTAACCTGCACGCCGAATACCAAACGCACCGACAGCGTGCCGACGCTTGCGCAGATGACCGACAAGGCTATCGAACTGCTGAGCAAAAACGAGAAGGGCTTCTTCCTGCAAGTGGAAGGCGCGTCTATCGATAAACAGGATCACGCGGCCAATCCGTGCGGCCAGATTGGCGAAACGGTCGATCTGGACGAAGCGGTGCAAAAGGCGCTGGCGTTTGCCAAAAAAGAGGGCAATACGCTGGTGATTGTGACCGCTGACCACGCGCATGCCAGCCAGATCATCGCGCCGGAAAGCAAAGCGCCAGGTCTGAGCCAGATGCTGAACACCAAAGACGGCACCGTAATGGCAATGACCTACGGCAACTCGGAAGAGGAGTCGATGGAGCATACCGGTTCGCAGCTGCGCATCGCCGCCTATGGCCCGCATGCCGCAAACGTGGTGGGCCTGACCGATCAGACCGATCTCTACTTCACCATGAAAGAGGCGCTGGGCCTGAAATAACGCCCACGCTCACTGCCCGGCGGTAAATGTTGACCGCCGGGTGGTTTTTTCCGCTAAACGTTCCATTCTTAAAGGGAAACACCCATTAGAGGATGGTGCTATGAAAATAACATTACTGGTTACCCTTCTGTTTGGCCTGGTGTTTGTGATGGCGGTTGGCGCTGCCGAAAAAACACTGACTCCGCAACAACAACGCATGACGATTTGTAATCAACAGGCGACGGCGCAGACGCTGAAGGGCGACGCGCGCAAAAGCTACATGAGTGATTGTCTTAAAAACACCAAAACGGAACCGGGGCAAAAAAGCCTTTCCCCGCAGCAGCAGAAGATGCGCGAGTGCAACTCGCAGGCGACGCAGCAATCCCTGAAAGGGGACGATCGCAGCAAATTTATGAGCGCCTGCCTGAAGAAACAAGCCTAGTGCGAACGGGTGAGGCTCCTTTTTGGCTCACCCAAAATTTCATACTTTCCCCACAGCTCGCCTCTCTATAATTTTGGGAAATGTTTCAGAATGTTCCCAAAAAATATGAATGATAATAATTTCTATACCTCGCCGGTGTCGGCCAATAAGCGCGACCCTTTGCAGAATCAGGACGATCACTATCGCGCCGGTCAGCAATTTGCCCGTCGGGCCAGGCTGCCGCGCATCGCCGGACATACCGGACTCTTCTTCCCGCTGGCGGGGGTCATGGTGTCGCAGCCCATCAATGGGGCCTGGTGGCTGGCGTTGGTGGGCTGGTCGTTTATCTGGCCGCACATGGCGTGGCAACTGGCGATCCGCGCAAGCGATCCGCTGGCGGCAGAGATCAATAACCTGCGTGCCGATGCCATTCTCGCCGGGCTGTGGATGGGCCTCATCGGGATGAACATGATGCCTTCCGCCGTGCTGGCAATGATGGTCGGCGTGAATCTGATGGGGGCGGGCGGCCCAAAGCTGTGCGGGAGTGGCATTATTTTGCTGATTGTAGCCAGTCTGGTGACGCTGCAACTGACCGGCATCGCTATCGCACCCTCCAGCGCGCCGCTGGAGTGGTGGCTCTCGTTACCCTTCATCCTGATTTACCCGGTCCTGTTCGCCTGGGTCAGCTACTGCACGACATCACGGCTGGCGGAACAAAAGCGGCGCTTGCAGTTGATGAGCACGCGCGATGGCATGACCGGTGTGTTTAACCGGCGTCATTGGGAAATATTACTGCGCAACGAATATGACAACTGTCGGCGTCATCAGCAGATATCGACGCTGTTGCTTATCGATATCGATCACTTCAAAACCATTAACGATACCTGCGGACATGACGTGGGCGATGAAGCCATTATCGCCCTGACGCGACACCTGCAACTGACCCTGCGCGGGAGCGATGTGATTGGCCGTTTTGGTGGCGATGAGTTTGCGGTGATCATGAGCGGTACGACGGCTGACAGCGCCATTGCCGCCATGGGCCGCGTGCATGCGCGACTGGAGAACTTTCTGCTGCCGTGTGAGCCGCAGATGGCGCTGCGTATTAGCGTTGGCGTCTCGCCGTTAACGCCTGAGATGAGCAACTACCGGGAGTGGCTGAAAACGGCGGATGTGGCGTTATACAAAGCCAAAAACGCCGGGCGCAACCGCACAGAAGTGGCGGCGTGACGCCCGGTCAGACGGTCAGCTTTTACTGAGCGCCTCCGATTTCTCCATGCATTTTGTCATGGCTTCTATCACCGCCGAGCGGAACCCGCGTTCTTCAAGCACGCGCACGGCTTCGATCGTTGTCCCGCCTGGTGAACAGACCATATCTTTCAGTTCGCCCGGATGTTTACCGGTTTCCAGCACCATTTTCGCCGAACCCATCACCGCCTGCGCGGCAAATTTGTAGGCCTGCGCGCGTGGCATCCCGCCCAGCACGGCGGCGTCGGCCATCGCTTCGATAAACATAAAGACATAGGCTGGCGCAGAGCCGCTAACGCCGACCACCGGGTGGATCATCGGTTCGGCTACGACTTCGGCTTCACCAAAGCAGCGGAAAATATTCACCACGTCAGCGATGTCTTCCGGGGTGACCAGCGCATTTGGCGTGATGGAGGTCATGCCCGCATTCACCAGCGCGGGGGTATTCGGCATGGTACGCACAATTTTACGGTCATGACCGAGGGCGCGCGCCAGCTGATCCAGCGTCACGCCTGCGGCAATGGAAACCACCAGCGTATCTTTATTCAGGCTGGAGGTGACTTCACTTAACACCTTGATCATGATGTTGGGTTTCACTGCGCCAAACACGATGTCGGCAACCTGCGCCACTTCCTGCGCGCTTTGCGCCGCATTGATGCCGTATTGATCGTGCAGCGCGGCGACTTTTTCCGGCGAGGGGGTATAGACCCAAATCTGCCCCGGCAGCACCTGGCCGCTGGCGATTAAACCGCCAAGAATGGCTTTGCCCATATTACCGCAGCCGATAAAACCGATTTTTTTTTCCATCACGTCTGTCCCTGGGATTGTTATGCATTGGGATGCTTAGCTTAGCGTGGATCCCGGCGCAGGGCGAAACCTTCCTTTCACGCTTTGCGGCTACAACGGCCTAATGGTCAGCAGGGAGAGCAGGGTCTGATGATTGAGCATCCACTGCATGGTATGTTCACAGCGAAAGGAAATGACCTGGGCAATGATGTCAAAATCATCCTGCAAATTACGCGAAATAATCGGTTCATGATGGGCAATGCGGTTACGTAATTTTCTCAGTGTTTCCAAATCGTCATAGAGTTTTTGCCTGAGACGATTTGGAGTCAGGCCTGACAGAGCTGCGTTAGGAAATGCAGTAGAAATGTGATTATTCCAAAGTCGGCTATCAAATCGTGAGGTAAGCATTTTTTGCCAAAACACAAACTTAAGCTCGGGTATGACTTTTCCCGTGGTGTGTTGGTATCGACGCGCCATGATCAAATCATCTCTTGGCTTATAACCTGCCGCAGGTGCGGGCAAACTTCTTTCAAAGCCTACCGACCACGGCCAGAGTGGTCCGTAAACCCTCTCCAGTACATCCGATATGGCGTTACGTAGCGTAACTTCACACACATGTAGCGGCATAAGGAGTGCTGCAGAAACGTGAGCGTTCCACATATACAGACTCAGTGCTTTTTCGGTTCGAACGACACCCGGCGTGCCACCGACGGTCGTTTCATATGTCGCAATTCGTGCAGCCGAAAGGCTGATTTTTATGCTGTTTGACGGCATCGTCAAAGATCCTTATACTCATTTCATTCGCCACGGGACTTGTTAGCAGCAATGCTTCCCCCCGCGGACAATTGATAAAGTTTCACAGAAAGGTTCGCAGCAATGCGGACCTTTTCTGTTTGTATCCCTTCTCAACCAGTGCTCCGATCGTATTGATATTTCGGACTTGCGTCTCTGTGCTTCTCAGTCCTGTTTCGTACTGAACCGTAACTCTCTGCACTGCGTTGTATCGTTAATGCCAGTCTTGACGTAAACCGTCAATCCGAATCATCGAGGCCTGAGCGAAACCTTCCTTTCACGCTTTGCGGCCAGAGGCAATTCAGGCGACAATAGCGGTTAATAGTATGTGAGGAGTGAATATGGTGATTTGGGTGGACGCGGATGCGTGTCCGAATGTGATTAAAGAAATTCTCTTTCGTGCGGCCGACCGTACGCAGACGCCATTAACCCTGGTGGCGAATCAAACGCTGCGCGTGCCGCCGTCGCGGTTTATTCGCACGCTGCGTGTGGAAGCCGGATTTGACGTCGCCGACAATGAAATCGTACGCCTGTGCGGCGAGGGCGATTTGGTGATCACCGCCGATATCCCGCTGGCGGCGGAAGTGCTGGCAAAAGGGGGCGCAGCCCTTAATCCGCGCGGTGAACGCTATACCAACGCCACCATTCGCGAGCGCCTGACGATGCGCGATTTTATGGATACGCTGCGATCCAGCGGCGTGCAGACGGGCGGGCCGGACAGCTTCTCCCAGCGTGACCGGCAGCATTTTGCCGCTGAGCTGGACAAATGGCTGCTTGAGCGAAAACGTCGGCAGGACTTGTCAACGGGCAGCGCATTCGAGTAAGGTTGCTGCATCTCTTATTGCCATCTTATCTTTACACCTTATTATTTCGGTTACCCCGTTAAATTCAGTGCTGAAGCGCTCGTGACATAAATCTGTAACGATTTATTTACGAATGCTTTGTACTCGTTTGATGGTATTATCCGTTTACTTTATCTCGTCCCGCGCCTTGCGGTACTAAGGGGATCACCTGCTCATGACGTTACCCATCTTTTTAATTGGCGCACGCGGCTGCGGTAAAACCACCATAGGCGTGGAGCTCGCAAAAGTGCGCGAATGCCAGTTCGTCGATACCGACCGTGTCCTGCAAGAGCAGTCGCAGATGACCGTCGCCGTCATCGTCGAAAAAGAGGGGTGGGCAGGGTTTCGTGCGCGCGAGACGGCAACGCTGCAATCCGTTGCCGCGCCCTCCACGGTAGTGGCGACGGGCGGGGGCGTGATCCTCAGCGAATTTAACCGTCATTTCATGCGTGAAAAAGGCGTGGTGATCTATCTGTGCGCCCCGGCGGAGGTGCTTTCCGAGCGGCTTGAGGCTTTCCCGAAAGCGGCGCAGCGTCCAACGCTGACCGGTAAACCCATCAGCGAAGAGGTCAGTGAAGTGCTGGCCGAGCGTGACGCGCTCTATCGTGAGGCCGCGCATTATATGGTTGATGCAGCTGCGTCCGTTGAGCAGGTGATCGCTGAGATTCAGGCGGCATTATCCGTGGCGCACGCCAGTTAAGCAGCGGTTTCACCATTGGCTATACTCATAGCTCTGATGATGAAAAAGGAAGCGCCATGCCGACCAAACCGCCCTATCCACGTGAAGCCCGCATCGTAACGGTTGAGAAAGGAAACCAGCAAGAGACGGTAACCTGGTATCAGCTGCGAGCCGATCATCCTAAGCCGGACTCGCTGATCAGTGAGCATAAGAGCGAGCAAGAGGCGCTGGATGCAAAACGGCGCTATGAAGATCCTGATAAATCATAATATGTCCTCCCCCCGCAGCGCTGGTGTTCAATAGGCAAATCAGCGGGGGAAAGCGCATTTATAGGTATATCAGCGCGTTATTAACGGGTTATATTCAGAAACTACTGATGCGTTTGGGAAGTGTTTGGAATCTTTACAAATCATCGGCGTCATCCGCTGCTACGCTTTTTGGCGATGAATGCCTCCGGTGAACGACCGCGCCTCCAGTGTGAGCCTGTCTCAGTGTCGATGAAACAGAAGTGAAGAAAGGCGGAAAGAAAGATGAGTGCGACCCTGGCGATCCTCACCATCGGTGTGGTGCCCCTTAATGCTGTGCTGCCGCTCCTGACCGAGCATATCGATGAACAACAAATTACCCATGTCAGCCTGCTGGGCAATATGGATCCGCTTGATGTTTATCAGGAATATGCCGTTGAACCGGGAGAGTCAGGCATTCTCGCGTTGCTCAACGACGGTAACGTGGTGGAAGTTTCGCGCAAGAAAATTGGACGCGATCTGCAAAGCGTGATTGAGGTGATGGATAACCAGAGTTACGACGTCATTCTATTGATGTTCAACGATAAAATTCCCGGTCTTGTCGCCCGTAATGCGATCCTGCTGGAGCCGGAACGCATCATTCCTCCGCTGGTGGCATCGATTGTTGACGGCCATCAGGTCGGCGTCATCGTTCCCATGCCGGAGATGATGAGTATTCAGGAACTAAAATGGCAGGTGCTGCAAAACCCGCCGCACTATGCGCTGGCGAACCCGCTCAACGGTGCTTCTCAGGGGTTGATTGATGCGGGCAACGCGCTGATGGCGCAAGGCGCAGATGTGCTGATGCTCGACTGTCTTGGTTTTCATCAGGAACACCGTGATTTACTGCAAAAAGAGCTGGATGTGCCGGTGTTGCTGTCTAACGTTTTACTGGCCCGCCTGGCGTCTGAGCTGCTGGTATAGCGATTTTGCGTGACAGTTCAGAGGCCTGGCCCCTATAGTGGTTTTCCATACTTTTTTCAATAAGGGCCCGTACATGCTTCAAAGTAACGAGTACTTTTCCGGTAAAGTGAAATCCATTGGTTTTACCAGCAGCAGCACTGGCCGCGCCAGTGTCGGCGTGATGGCGGAAGGTGAATATACCTTTGGGACCGCACAGCCGGAAGAAATGACGGTGGTGAGCGGCGCGCTTCACGTGCTCCTGCCGGGTGAAACGGAGTGGAAAACCTACTCAGCTGGCGACGTATTCAACGTACCGGGCCACAGCGAATTCCATTTACAGGTTGCTGAGCCAAGCGCATATCTTTGCCGCTATCTGTAAAGCACGATGCTGTCCCCTCGGGCGAGGGGACAGTCAATGATTAGCGCTGCGCTTCGCCGCCTAATCCTTCCACCAGATTTTGAATCAACGCCGCCAGTTCCCCGGTCATCAGGATAAAGTCCGCGTCAAAGCGCTGGGCGTAATCTTCACGGTCGATATCTTCGTTCTGATCGCGCAGCTCATCGGAAAACTTCAGGCGCTTAACGGAGCCGTCATCGCACATCACAAACTGAATGCGCTGCTGCCAGTCGAGGGCCAGTTTGGTGACCAGCTTGCCTGCTTCAATGTGCACCGCAATTTCGTCGGAAACCAGATCCTGCTTCTTGCAGCGGATCACGCCGCCATCTTCAAGGATCGCTTTCAGTTCGGCTTCATCCTGCAACTGGAAGCCCTGCGCAGCGCCGCCTGAACGCACCCATTCGGTCAGCGTCAGCTCAATAGGATTTTCCAGCGCCAGCGGAACCACCGGCAGTGAGCCGAGGCTTTTACGCAGCAGCGCCAGGGTATCTTCCGCTTTCTTCGCGCTCGCACAGTCAACCATAATCAGGCCGTTGACGGTGTCGATCCACATCATCGTCTGGCTAAAGCGGCTGAACGCACGCGGCAGCAGCGAGTGCAGCACTTCATCTTTCAGCGAATCTTTTTCGGTCTTTTTCAGCTTGCGGCCCTGATCGGCTTCCAGCTTAGAAATTTTGGCTTCCAGCGCCTGCTTAATCACCGACGACGGCAGCATTTTCTCTTCTTTGCGTGCGCAAATGATGATTTGGCCATTGTTCGTGTGGGTCAATGCGTCACTGTGTGAACCCATCGGCGGTACCCAACCGGTTTTTGCCATATCCTGGCTACCGCAAGGGGTAAACGATAGCGGGGCTAACTGTTTTTCCATCTCTTCTGCGCGCAATGAGACATCGCGGCTAAGACGGTAAACCATCAAATTTTTGAACCACAGCATGATTTTTTCCACGGCCTTGTCGTTAAATGCAGCGGGCATGATAACGAATTGTCTACCCGGTTGCATTGCTAATCCGGATACAGGGTTCTACTCTGTTGATATTCCCCGAAAATAAGGAGATTTCTGTGCGTATAGGTATTGATTTGGGCGGCACTAAAACGGAAGTCATTGCGCTCAGCAACGAAGGGGAACAGCTGTTCCGTCATCGTCTGCCGACGCCGAAAAATGACTATCAGCAGACCATTGAAACGGTCGCCACGCTGGTCGAAATGGCCGAAAAAACCGTCGGGCAGACGGGCACCGTGGGCATGGGGATTCCCGGCTCGATTTCGCCTTACACCGGCGTGGTGAAAAATGCCAACTCCACCTGGCTTAACGGCCAGCCCTTCGATAAAGATCTCAGCGCCCGTCTGAACCGCGAGGTGCGGCTGGCTAATGACGCCAACTGCCTTGCGGTATCCGAAGCGATCGACGGTGCAGCCGCTGGCGCGCAAACCGTGTTTGCGGTGATCATCGGCACCGGCTGCGGCTCCGGTATTGCGCTGAACGGGCGCTCACACATTGGCGGCAACGGCACGGCGGGCGAGTGGGGGCACAACCCGCTGCCGTGGATGGACGAAGACGAGCTGCGCTACCGTACTGAAGTGCCGTGCTACTGCGGCAAACAGGGCTGCATCGAAACCTTTATTTCCGGCACCGGCTTTGCCACCGATTATCACCGCCTGAGCGGCACGCCGCTTAAAGGCAGCGAGATAATTCGCCTGGTGGGTGAGCAGGACGCGGTGGCTGAACTGGCCCTCAGCCGTTACGAGCTGCGGCTGGCGAAGTCGCTCGCACACGTAGTGAACATCCTCGATCCGGATGTGATTGTGCTGGGCGGCGGCATGAGCAACGTCGACAGGCTGTATAAAACCGTGCCACAGCTGGTGAAAAAATGGGTGTTCGGCGGGGAGTGCGAAACGCCCGTTCGCAAAGCGGTACACGGCGACTCCAGCGGCGTGCGCGGTGCCGCCTGGCTATGGCCGCTGGAGAAATAAACGCTGCCCTCGCAAGAGGGCACTTTACCCGCTTACAGCACCGACGGCGCAAACGCCGTGCGGGTTTTGAGTCGGGCGTAAAGCAGCAGTGAGGTCATTGCCGAGAACGACAGCGCCGCCGCCGGTAGCGCCACGTAGTTGTAGGGCAGTCCGGCGGTGATCATCAGTCCGCCGCAAAACGCCCCCACCGCACTGCCAAGGTTAAACGCAATTTGACCGCCCGCCGCGCCCAGCATCTCGCCGCCTTTGGCGTTTTGCAGCAGCAGGATTTGCAGCGGTGCGGAGAGCGCAAACAGCCCGGCACAGCTGATAAACGCAAAGGTCAGCGACGCCGCTTTATTCCATGCCAGCGCAAACAGCAGCAGCAGCGCCAGCACGATCACAAAATCGGTGATCGCGGCGATACGCAAAGGTGTAAACCAGTTCGACAGTTTGCCGCTGAGAATATTCCCCAGCACCATGCCCAGCCCGACCAGCATCATAATCGCGGGCATCAGCGTTTCTGAGAAACCGGAAACAAACATCATCTGCGGCTTAATGTAGCTAAACCACGCGAAGACGCCCGCGTTGCCAAACAGGGTTGCTGAAAATATCAGCCACGGCGCGGGCGATTTCAGAAAATGAAATTGCTCGCTCAGTTTGGTTTTGGCGTCGTCGGAAATATCCGGGATCCACAGCGCGGTTGAGATAATCACCGCGACATTAAACAGGGAAATAAGCAGGAACGTGTAGCGCCAGCTAAATTCATGGCTGAGGAGTGTCCCCACCGGCACACCGATGAGATTTGCCACGGTCATGCCTGAAATCATTCCGGCGACCGCCGCAGTGACCCGACCCGGCTTCACCACTTTGGTGAGAATAATCGCCCCGACGCCGAAAAACGCGCCGTGCGGAAACCCTGACACCAGCCTGCCGACGGCCAGCATCAGATAAGACGATGAAAAGGTGAATATCGCGTTACCGATGGCGCACAGTAATACCAGAAACAGCATAATGTGTTTGAGGGAGAATCGGTTGGAAAAGAGCGCAATAATGGGCGCACCCAGCACCACGCCCAATGCATACCAGGAGATCATGTGACCGGCAGCAGGGATGGAGATATTCACATCGCTCGCCAGTTCAGTCAGCACACCCATAATGCCAAACTCGGCCATGCCCAGCCCAAATGTCCCGAGGGCCAACGAAATAATGACTTTTTTCATACCGCAGATCACTAGCCCATTAATTTTGAACGTACGCGAACGATACTAACCCGGAAAAGCGCAGCAGGACAGTAAACATCACTCTGAGAATATTCATCATCTTGCTGCGCTCATCCCGGCGCTATTCCACCGCAAAGACCTTATCGAGTTTGCTGTAGCCGAGGCCGTTTATCTTTTTCACCTTAATTTGCACCGGAATGCGCTCTTTCATTGCTTCAACGTGGCTGATCACGCCAATGGTTTTGCCGCTGGCGTTGAGCGCATCCAGCGCATCCAGCGCGGTGTCGAGGGTTTCGCTGTCCAGCGTGCCGAAGCCTTCATCCAAAAATAGCGAATCAATGCGCGTTTTATGGCTGACCAGATCCGATAACGCCAGCGCCAGCGCGAGGCTGACGAGGAAGCTCTCTCCGCCCGACAGCGTTCGCGTATCGCGCACCGCATCGGCCTGCCAGGTATCCACCACCTCCAGCTCCAGCGCTTCGCTGGCTTTGCGTTTAAGCAGATAGCGTCCGTGCAGGCGCGTCAGCTGGTTGTTTGCCAGCCACACCAGATTGTCGAGGGTCAGGCCCTGGGCAAACTTGCGGAATTTATCGCCCTCTTTCGATCCAATCAGCGCGTTGAGATAGCTCCAGTCTTCGACCTGCGCGCTGGCCTGCGAAACCGCCTGCAACAGCGCCAGTTGACGCTGACGGTTTTGCGCATCCTGGTTGAGCTGCTGACGGATTTCACCCTGGCGGGTGGTGTTCTCGCGCAGCCGCTGAGCGTAACCGGCGAGACGGCTTTCCAGCATCGGCAGATCGGCGTCGTCGGCGAGACTTTCCGGGCGCAGCACCTGGTGCCGGGCGAGATCGTTTTCCACCCGCTGCAACAGGGCCGACTGCTGTTGCTGTTCCCGCTCAAGGCGGGTTTTGAGTTGCTCAAGCCCCTGGCGTTCGGTTTCATCGAGCAGGGCCTGCTGGAACTGCGCGTCGTCGTCAAACGGACTCGCGGTGAGCGCCTGAGCGAACTGCCCCTGCGCTCCGGTCAGCTCGGTGTCAAGCTGTTGGATCTGCGTGTGCAGTAGCCGGAGCTGCCCGCTGAGCGTGCTGCACTCGCTGTGCAGTGGCTGCCACTGGGCGAGTGCCGCGCTGTGTTCGCTTTCCGGCAGCGCGGGCGGCGTGGTGCCGTCGTCCACCAGCGTCGCAAGCACATTCTCCAGCACGGTGAGCTTTTCACGCAGCGTCGGTAAGCGCTCCTGCTGCTGTTGCCACTGCTGATATTCCTGCTGGCGCGCAGCCAGCCATGCCTGTTCGTCACTTAGCGGCGGGCGGGGGAGGCCAAGCTGTTGCAGGGCGGCGCTGAACGCCTCGCGCTGCTGAGCAAGATCGCTCGCTAACCCATCAACGTGCCGGGTCTCCTGTTGCAGCGCCGCCTCCAGCGCCAGGCGCTCGCTCAACTGGCGCAGTTGCTGTTCACGACTTTCCTGCTCGTTTAGCCAACCGTTGACGTCGTCCTGCGGGGTGAGATCGATTGCGAGCGCGGCGCAGTGCTGCTGCCAGCGCGCCGCCAGCGTCGTCGCCTCGTCGTCGGCGGTTTGAATCGCCACGCGCTGTTTTTCACGGTATTCCCGCAGGCTATCCAGTTGGCCTTTCAGGGCAAAACCCTGCTCTCTGAGCGCGTTGACCTCGGTTTTCAGCGCGGTTAAGCGCTGCTGGTTCACGCCGGGCTGTAACGCCTGGTAGGTTTCAATCGCCGGATGCTGCGTTGAGCCGCACAGCGGGCACGGCGCGCCCGGTTGAAGCTGCGCACGCTCGGCCTCAAGGCTTAATATGCGACGCTCCTGCTCGATTAACGCTTCCAGATCGCTCTCATGCTGGCGCTTGTCTTTGTATTGCTGGCGCTTTTGCGTGAGTTCAGCGTCGCGCAGGACGATCTGCTTGTCCATATCGGCAAGCTCCTGCAACTGTCCGGCCCGGCGTTTTTCCAGCGCGGCGAACTGCGGATGCAGCGCCGCCAGTTGCTGTCGCCCGGTACGTGCGGCGGTAATCTGCTGTAATTGCGCGCTCACCTCTTCCGGCGAGAGGGTAAGCGTGGCGGGCGGCATCGCGGCCAGCTTTTGCTCGCTGGCCCGCACGCCCTGTTGAAGCGCCAGAAGTTGTTTTTCATCGCGCTGCTGCTGAGTAAAGGTCAGTCGCCAGCCCGCCAGTTCAGCGCCCCATAAGCGGTAGCGATCGTGGTCGGCAAGCCAGCGTTGCACCTGCTGAATATCGCCGCGCAGCGTCTGCGCAAGCCCGCTTGCTAACTGGCGCGTCTGCTGCTGGCGAAGCGTTGCCTGCTGTAAGCGAGTGTTCACATCGCTTAGCTGATGTGATGCCACGCGATGGGCGTGCTGCTTTTCCTGCCACCGCTGCCAGTGCGGACGCACTTTCTCTGCGGGTGCAGCGCGGGCGAGTTTTTCAAGCTGCGGTGCCGCCTCCTGCAATGCGAGCGCGGCGCGGCTTAAGGCCTGTTGCGTCTGCTGGTGACTGTTTTTCAGGCGCATCTGCTGGCTTAGCCACAGCTGATGCTGCTGACACTGCTGCTGTTCGCTAAGGGCCTGTTTTTCTTCGTCAGTGAGCACCTGCAAACCTGCATTCAACGCCTGCGTCTGCTCGTCGCTGAGCAACTGCACCCCATCGGCCTGCGCCTGTAACACATCAAGCTGGCTGCGGGCCTGTTTATGTTTTTCAAACACGCGCGCGGAGATCTGCCCGTAAATTTCGGTGCCGGTCAGCTCCTCCAGCAGTTCAGCACGTTCGCGCGGTTTGGCATTGAGGAAGGCGGCAAACTGGCCCTGTGAGAGCAGCATTGAGCGGGTGAAACGCCCGTAGTCCAGCCCGGTGAGCGTGGCGGTCAGATCCAGCTTATCTTTAACTTTGTCGGCGAGGATTTTGCCGTTTTCGCACAGCGCCAGCTCAACGCGGGGGGCCTGCAAATTGCCGTCGGGCTGGTTGCGCGCGCGGTTCTGGCTCCAGAACGCGCGGTAAGCCACGCCTTTGACCTCAAATTCGACTTCCGCGAGACACTCTGCGGTGTCGCGGGTCATCAAATCGTTTTGCGACTGCGAGACGGTATTGAGGCGCGGTGTCTCGTGGTAAAGCGCAAGGCAGATGGCGTCCAGCAGCGTGGTTTTGCCCGCGCCGGTCGGCCCGGTGATCGCGAACAGCCCGTTACTGGCGAACGGCTCCTGGGTGAAATCGATTTTCCATTCCCCTTTCAGGGAGTTAAGGTTTTTTAGCCGCAGGCTGAGGATTTTCATGCGTCTGGCTCCTCGCTCAGGCTGTGGATGGTGTGAGTGAATAATTCGCGCAGGCGTTCGTTTTGCGCATCTGCATGTTCTTCCAGCGCCAGGCGGCGCTCAAAAACCTCTTCGACGCGCAGCTCGCTAAGGGTTTCACGTCGCTCGCCCGCCATAACCCGCTCGCGCTGTTCACGACTGCGGCGCACCAGCAACACCTCCACCGGTAACCCTTCGGTGAGCGCCTGAATTTTACGTTGCGCATCAGTAAGGTATTCGTCGGTAGTGATTTCAATATCGAGCCACACCGGCGGCATGACCGGGGCGTCACGCCACTGCTGCAACTGGCTGGCGATGCTTGCCAGATCGCCTTTCACCACTGCAAGCTGCTGGGTGACAGGAACCGGTAACGCGGTCACCTCCGCCAGCTTGCCGTCGGCAAAGGTCACCAGGTTGACGCTTTTCGGCTTGCCGGTTTCGTCAAAGCTTAACGCGATGGGCGAGCCGCAGTAGCGAATGTGCGCCTGGCCGCCGACGATCTGCGCCCGGTGAATGTGGCCGAGCGCGAGGTAATCCACCGCCGGGAAGTTCTGCGCCGGGAACGCATCCAGCGTGCCAATATAGATGTCACGCACCGCGTCACTTTTACTGGCCCCGACCGTGGTTAAGTGCCCGCTGGCGATAATGGGGATGTTACGTGCGTCGCGAAGTGCGCAGGCCGCTGCAAACTGCTGCTGGTAATAATCGGTGATGCTCGCCAGCAAATGCTGCTGTTTTTCACCGCCGGACAGACCGGCCTGGCTCAGGACGATGTCGCGTGGGCGCAGAAAAGGTACCGGGCAAAACACCGCGCCTGGCTCACCATCCCGTCGATTCAGTATGATCGGTTCGCTGCCTGCGGTGGCGATGACAGTGGTATTCAGGAAGGCGAGAATATCGCGGGATTCGTTAAGCGTTGCCACTGAATCATGGTTGCCCGCCAGCACTACCAGATGACAACCGGTGGTTTGCAGGTTCACCACGAAACGGTTGTAAAGCTCGCGGGCGTAGCTCGGTGGCGATCCGGTATCAAAGATATCTCCCGCGACAATAATGGTGTCAACCTGCTGCGCCTGTGCCGTCGCCAGCAGCCAGTCGAGAAAGGCGGCATGTTCCTGCGCACGGCTTTTGCTGTAAAAGTTTTGACCCAGGTGCCAGTCAGAGGTGTGAAGCAGACGCATAACGATTCCATGGCAAAAAAGCGTAATCGGGATTATAAACCTTAAGCGAGCCGAAGACAGTTTCCTGTCATTTTCGCCTGTCATATAACAACGGCTTAAGTCATAGGGTGGTCATCATTTTCATAAATCTGTCATAAATCTGACGCATACTAACGCCGCAACATATACTTATGACTTATTAAAAACAGGGCAAATTATGGCGAGACGCATCCTGGTCGTAGAAGATGAAGCTCCAATTCGTGAAATGGTGTGCTTTGTTCTTGAGCAAAACGGCTTTCAACCTGTCGAAGCGGAAGATTATGACAGCGCGGTGAACCAACTTAATGAACCCTGGCCCGATCTCATTTTGCTCGACTGGATGTTGCCCGGCGGTTCCGGCATTCAGTTTATCAAACACTTAAAGCGTGAAGCCTTAACGCGTGACATTCCTGTCATGATGTTAACCGCGCGCGGTGAAGAAGAAGACCGGGTGCGCGGGTTAGAGACCGGCGCGGATGATTACATCACCAAGCCTTTCTCACCGAAAGAGCTGGTCGCCAGAATCAAAGCGGTGATGCGACGCATCTCGCCGATGGCGGTGGAAGAGGTGATTGAAATGCAGGGCTTAAGCCTTGATCCCACGTCACACCGCGTGATGACCGGCGAAAATCCGCTGGATATGGGCCCGACCGAATTCAAATTATTACACTTCTTTATGACACACCCGGAACGCGTTTACAGCCGCGAGCAGTTGCTGAATCACGTGTGGGGAACCAATGTTTACGTTGAAGACAGAACCGTGGACGTGCATATTCGTCGTCTGCGTAAAGCGCTGGAACTCAGCGGTCACGATCGTATGGTACAAACCGTTCGTGGCACAGGTTATCGTTTTTCAACCCGTTTTTAAGGGTTGACTGGTTCTACAATTTGACGGGAGTGTGACGCGTGCTGGAACGGCTGTCATGGAAAAGGCTGGTATTCGAACTGATCATCGCCTGTATTCCGGCTTTGATACTCGGCGCGATTTTTGGCTATCTGCCGTGGTTTTTACTGGCGTCAGTCACCGGGCTTTTAGTCTGGCATTTCTGGAACTTACTGCAACTGTCATGGTGGCTGTGGGTTGACAGAAGCATGACCCCTCCGCCGGGGCATGGCAGTTGGGAGCCGCTGCTTTACGGGCTGCATCAAATGCAGATGCGTAATAAAAAACGCCGTCGCGAGCTGGGTAGCCTTATCAAACGCTTTCGCAGCGGTGCCGAATCGCTGCCGGATGCGGTGGTGCTGACCACCGAAGAGGGCGCAATATTCTGGTGTAACGGCCTGGCGCAGCAACTTTTGGGACTGCGCTGGCCTGACGATAACGGCCAGAACATTTTGAACCTTCTGCGCTACCCGGAATTTACCCGCTATTTAAAGCATCAGGAGTTTGATAAGCCGCTTCACCTGGTGCTGAGCAATGGCCGGCATCTGGAGATCCGCGTGATGCCTTACAGCGAGCAACAGCTGCTGATGGTCGCCCGTGATGTCACCCAGATGTACCAGCTTGAAGGGGCGCGGCGAAATTTCTTCGCCAACGTCAGTCACGAATTGCGTACACCGCTGACCGTTTTGCAGGGCTACCTGGAAATGATGCAGGAGCAAACCCTGGAAGGCGCGCCGCGTGAAAAAGCCCTGCATACGATGCGTGAGCAGACCTCGCGCATGGAAGGGCTGGTACGCCAGCTGTTAACGCTCTCCAAAATCGAAGCCTCGCCGGTGCAGCTACTCAATGAAACCATTGATGTGCCGATGATGCTGCGCGTGGTAGAACGTGAGGCGCAGACGCTGAGCCAGCAAAAGCACGAGCTGGAGTTTGACGTTGACCAGACGCTTAAAGTGCTGGGCAGCGATGAGCAGATGCGCAGCGCCATTTCCAACCTGGTGTATAACGCGGTGAACCATACGCCGCCGGGTACGCACATTGCGGTGGCCTGGAAGCGCGTGGCGCACGGCGCTGAGTTCAGCGTGACGGACAATGGTCCGGGCATTGCGGCCGAGCATATTCCCCGTCTGACCGAGCGTTTCTATCGCGTGGATAAAGCGCGTTCCCGCCAGACCGGCGGCAGTGGGCTGGGGCTGGCTATTGTTAAACATGCGGTTAATCATCACGATAGCCGCCTGGATATCAGCAGTACGCCTGGCAAAGGCACACGCTTTAGCTTTGTGCTACCCGAACGGATGATTGCCAAAAGCCTGAATTAACCGCGTAAGTGTCAGCATATCTTTCCACAGGCCAGTCAAACTGGCCTGTTTCCGTTGCAGTCAACGAATTTAACGCTGATTTTCCGACGTCTGATGCTTTTTTGTTCGCATGATAACCCATGTGTTTTTCTTATAGTTGGTGTTTTATGCCAGTCAGGATTCTGTAAGCGATATAACCATCTGGTTTTTAGATCCCGCCTTGCCTTTAAACGTTATAAGCGTTTAAATTGCGCCCCAGATATTGTCAGACCGACTGTATTTACGTGGTAAATCGAAAAACTATTCTTCGCCACGTCATGCGGGAAGCATTTCCCGCTGAAATTGGGTGACAGGGCCGCCGAATTGTTCCGCAGGGATCGGCGAAAATGTCATCGTTTTCAACACCACATCCACAGGCAGTAAACGTTTATGACCCATCATTTAAAACCACGAGACATTATGGCTCTGGGCTTTATGACCTTCGCCCTGTTCGTAGGCGCAGGTAACATCATTTTCCCGCCAATGGTCGGCTTGCAGGCCGGTGAGCACGTCTGGACAGCGGCATTTGGTTTTCTTATCACCGCCGTCGGACTGCCGGTCCTAACCGTGGTGGCGCTGGCAAAAGTGGGCGGCGGTATCGACAGCCTCAGCTCACCGATCGGCAAATCAGCCGGTGTGCTGCTGGCGACAGTATGTTATCTGGCCGTTGGCCCATTATTCGCTATTCCGCGCACCACCACCGTGTCGTTCGAAGTCGGGATCGCCCCGCTGACCGGTGACGGCGCAGCGCCGCTGCTGATTTACAGCCTGATCTATTTTGCGCTGGTGATCCTGGTGTCGCTCTATCCGGGCAAGCTGCTGGATACGGTCGGTAACTTCCTCGCACCGATGAAAATCGTCGCGCTGTCTGTGCTGTCCATCGCCGCTATCGTCTGGCCAGCCGGTCCCATCAGCCACGCTATGGACGCCTACGCCAATGCCTCTTTCTCCAACGGCTTTGTGAACGGTTATCTGACCATGGATACGCTGGGCGCAATGGTCTTTGGTATTGTGATTGTGAATGCCGCACGTTCTCGCGGCGTGACGGAATCCCGTCTGCTGACGCGCTACACCATTTGGGCGGGCCTGATTGCCGGTGTTGGCCTGACGCTGCTCTACATGGCACTGTTCCGTCTGGGTTCCGACAGCGGCACGCTGGTGGCGCAGTCTGCTAACGGCGCGGCTATTTCGCATGCTTACGTGCAGCACACCTTCGGCGGCGCGGGTAGCCTGCTGCTGGCGGCGCTGATTTTCCTTGCGTGCCTGGTGACGGCGGTTGGCCTGACCTGTGCGTGTGCCGAATTCTTCGCGCAGTATCTGCCGTTCTCGTATCGCACGCTGGCGTTTATCCTCGGTGGCTTCTCAATGCTGGTGTCGAACCTCGGCCTGAGCCATC
Organism: uncultured Enterobacter sp.; assembly: GCA_963521185.1. GTDB lineage: Bacteria > Pseudomonadota > Gammaproteobacteria > Enterobacterales > Enterobacteriaceae > Enterobacter_D. The sequence continues at coordinate 136,290 of CAUQTV010000003.1, forward strand.
TGATCCAGATTTCGATTCCGGTGCTGACCGCGATTTATCCGCCGTGTATCGCACTGGTTGTATTAAGCTTTACCCGCTCATGGTGGCATAATTCGTCGCGCATCATCGCGCCAGCCATGTTCATTAGCCTGGCGTTCGGTATCCTCGACGGGATTAAAGCGTCTGCCTTTGGCGACGTGCTTCCGGCCTGGACGCAGCGTTTACCGCTGGCCGAGCAGGGACTGGCCTGGCTGATGCCAACCGTTGTCATGGTCGTGCTGGCCGTGGTCTGGGATCGCGCCGCAGGGCGTCAGGTGACCTCCAGCGCACATTAATTAGCGGTTGCTTGTTTAACCACGGGGCTTACAATCCCGTGGTTTTTTTATTTTTGGTAACGGCACGGGAAACAATGGAAAGTACTAACAAGCTAAAGCGGGGCTTAAGCACCCGGCACATCCGCTTTATGGCGCTCGGCTCGGCGATTGGCACGGGCCTTTTCTATGGCTCGGCGGATGCCATTAAAATGGCCGGACCCAGCGTGCTGCTGGCCTACATTATTGGCGGCGTCGCGGCGTATATCATCATGCGCGCGCTGGGCGAAATGTCCGTGCATAATCCGTCTGCCAGCTCCTTTTCCCGCTATGCGCAGGAAAACCTCGGCCCGCTCGCCGGGTACATTACGGGCTGGACCTACTGCTTCGAAATCCTCATTGTGGCTATCGCGGACGTCACCGCCTTTGGCATTTATATGGGCGTCTGGTTTCCGGCGGTGCCGCACTGGATATGGGTGCTGAGCGTGGTGATGATCATCTGCGCCGTGAACCTGATGAGCGTGAAGGTGTTTGGCGAGCTGGAGTTTTGGTTCTCCTTCTTCAAGGTCGCGACCATTATCGTCATGATCGCGGCGGGCTTTGGCATCATCATTTGGGGCATTGGCAACGGCGGGCAGCCCACCGGGATCCACAACCTGTGGAGTAACGGCGGCTTCTTTAGCAACGGCTGGCTCGGCATGGTGATGTCGCTACAAATGGTGATGTTTGCCTACGGCGGCATTGAAATTATCGGCATTACCGCCGGTGAAGCGAAAGATCCGCAGACCTCTATTCCGCGCGCCATCAACTCTGTTCCGATGCGTATTCTGGTGTTTTACGTCGGTACGCTGTTTGTCATCATGTCGATCTACCCGTGGAACCAGGTCGGCACCGAAGGCAGTCCGTTTGTGCTGACCTTCCAGCATCTCGGCATCGCCTTTGCGGCCAGCATTCTTAACTTCGTGGTGCTCACGGCGTCGCTGTCGGCCATTAACAGCGATGTGTTTGGCGTAGGCCGCATGCTGCACGGTATGGCGGAGCAGGGCAGTGCACCGAAGATATTTGCCAAAACCTCGCGTCGGGGCATTCCGTGGGTGACGGTCGTGGTCATGACCGTGGCGCTGCTGTTTGCGGCCTGGCTCAACTACATCATGCCGGAAAACGTCTTTCTGGTGATCGCGTCGCTGGCGACCTTTGCTACCGTGTGGGTGTGGATCATGATCCTGCTGTCGCAGATCGCCTTCCGTCGTCGCCTGCCGCCGGAAGAGGTGAAAGCGCTGAAATTTAAGGTTCCGGGCGGCGTCCCTACCACCATCGTGGGCCTTGTATTCCTGGTGTTTATCATCGGTCTGATCGGCTATCATCCGGAAACGCGCATTTCGTTGTACGTTGGCTTTGCCTGGATTGCGCTGCTGCTGGTGGGCTGGAAATTCCGCCGCCGCGCGTAAATGCCGCATATCAGGGGAGCACCTCTCCCCTGATTTTCCTTTCGTGTTCTACACCCATCGCGCCGTTGTTCTGTCTGCGCCCCCGATCTCACCCCCTGAAATAAAACGAAAAGAGGAGTAGCGCTAAACGGGGCTGTGGCAAGGTGGCGTCATTTTTCACTCAGGGATAACCGTTTAAGGGGAAAACCGATGTTGAACGCCTGGCATCTTCCGGTTGCGCCGTTTGTAAAACAGAATAAAGATCAGCTGTTTATCACGCTATGGCTGATGGGAACCGACCTGCCGACGCGGGTCAAACTGCGTGCGGAAGAAGATAATGAAGAGATCTCTATTGAGATGCATCCTCTGCGCACGTCACCGCAGCCGGGCGTCACGGGCTGGCGCGGTGCCATCAATTTAGCCAGCGGCCAGGCGCGCCGTCGCTACAGCTTTAAACTGTTGTGGGACAACCGCCAGCGCTGGTTTACGCCGCAGGGTTTCAGCCGCTTTCCCCCCGCGCGCCTGGAGCAGTTTGCCGTTGATTTCCCCGACAATGGCCCACAATGGGTGGCCGATCAGGTCTTTTATCAGATCTTCCCCGATCGCTTTGCCCGCAGCCTGCCGCGCGAAAACAATCAGGACAACGTCTACTACCACCATGCGGCGGGGCAGAACATCGTGCTGCGTGACTGGGATGAACCGCTCACCGCAGAGGCCGGGGGATCGACCTTTTACGGCGGCGATCTGGACGGCATCAGCGAAAAATTACCCTACCTGAAAAAACTCGGCGTGACGGCGCTGTACCTGAATCCGGTATTTATCGCCCCGAGTGTGCACAAGTACGACACCGAAGATTATCGCCATGTGGATCCGCAGTTTGGCGGCGATCAGGCGCTGCTGCGGCTGCGCGACAATACCCGGCGCGAGGGGATGCGTCTGCTGCTCGACGGCGTGTTCAACCACAGTGGCGATTCGCATGCGTGGTTCGACCGGCATAATCGCGGCACCGGTGGGGCGTGCCACAATCCCGATTCCGGCTGGCGTGAGTGGTACAGCTTCTCCGCTGACGGGCATGCGCTGGACTGGCTTGGCTATCCCAGTTTACCGAAGCTCGATTACCGCGCCGGGACGCTGGTGGATGAGATTTACAAAGGCGAAGACAGCATTGTGCGCCACTGGCTGAAAGCGCCGTGGAGCATGGACGGCTGGCGACTGGATGTGGTGCACATGCTCGGTGAGTCAGGCGGCGCGCATAATAATCTGCTGCACGTTTCCGGCATCAGCCAGGCGGCAAAAGAGACGCTGCCGCAGGCGTATATCGTCGGCGAGCATTTCGGCGACGCGCGCCAGTGGTTGCAGGCGGATGCCGAAGATGCCGCAATGAACTACCGGGGCTTTACCCTCCCGCTGTGGGGATTTCTCGCCAACACGGACATCTCTTACGATCCGCAACAGCTTGACGCCCACGACTGCATGGCGTGGATGGATAACTACCGCGCGGGGCTATCGCATCAACAGCAATTGCGCATGTTTAACCAGCTCGACAGCCACGACACCAGCCGCTTTAAAACGCTGCTCGGCAAAGACGTGGCCCGCCTGCCGCTGGCGGTGATCTGGCTGTTTAGCTGGCCTGGCGTGCCATGCATTTATTACGGCGACGAAGTGGGGCTGGATGGCAATAACGATCCCTTCTGCCGCAAGCCGTTCCCCTGGGATAAGCGCAAACAGGATCTCAATCTGTTGGCCCTTTACCAGCGTATGACCCGGCTGCGCAAGAAAAGCCGCGCGCTGCGTCACGGCGGTTGTCAGGTCCTGCATGCGGAGGGGGATGTGGTGGTGTTTGTTCGCGTTTATCGCCATGAGCGCGTACTGGTGGCGATTAACCGTGGTCAGCCGTGCGAGGTGGTGCTCACGGATCTTCCGCTACTCAACGTCAACGCCTGGCAGTTGAAAGAGGGCAAAGGGGCGCTTGACGACGGGATCCTGAGTTTGCCCGCCGTGTCGGCGTCTGTCTGGAGTGGGAACTGACGGCGGCGCAGATGCCGGGTGGCGGCGTTTTGTCATGCCCGGTCTTTCTGTTTTTGCACCGCGTTAAAATCCGAATTTATCGCGTTTTATAATCCCGTTATGGGAAGTTGTAACAAACCCTGCCACTCTAGGCCTGTTCAGGGAATAGTGAAGGGTGACATATGGATGGTCTGTTAGTCATTGGCGGCATTGTGCTTTTTTTCATGGCGGTTACGGCATTAAACCGGAATGCCGCACTCCGCAACGAGCTGGCCGCGTTACGCGAGAAAGTGAGCGCACTCGACGCGCGGCTCGCCACCACGGGTACGCTTGCGCCGCCCGACGCGACCGCCGAGCCGGTAGCGACAATCGCGACTGCTGAGCCGGTGGCAACAATCGCGACCACCCATAGCGCGCCACCGCCCGCACCTGCGCATTCAGCCGCGAAACCGGATATCTTCAATGGCGTCATGCACTCCCTTGTGCGCTGGTTTATGCAGGGAAATCCGCTGGCGAAAGTGGGGATCGTGCTGCTGTTTATCGGCATCGCGTTTTTACTGCGCTATACCGCTGAGCACGCACGCTTTCCCCTGGAGTGGCGTCTGGCGACGACGGCGCTGGGCGCAATGGGACTGCTGGCGCTGGGCTGGCGGCTGCGGCATAAGCAACCTGTCTATGCGCTAATCTTACAGGGCGGGTCGGCTGGCGCGCTCTATCTGACAGTTTTTGGTGCTTTCCGACTCTGGCACATGCTGCCCGTAAGCCTGGCATTTGGGCTACTGCTGGTGATTTGCGCCGCAAGCGTTGGGCTGGCTCTTCTGCAAAATGCCCTGAGCCTGGCCATGCTGGCAAGCCTGGGCGGTTATCTGGCTCCGCTGTTGCTCTCTGACGGGGCCGGTCATCATGTGGTGCTTTTCGCGTTTTACCTGCTGCTGTCATCGGGGATCCTGACCATTAGCGTCTGGAGGCACTGGCGCGAACTCAATCTCCTCGGGCTGTTTTTCACCTTTGGCGTGGGCGGCGTCTGGGGGGTACAGGACCATCAACCAGCCTACTACGTGAGCTGCCAGATCCTCTTGATCGCCAACGTGCTGTTGTTTGGCGTCGGCAGCGTGCTGCTTTCGTTACGCGCGCAGGGCAAAGGCAAACGGCTTATCGACGGTGTTTTAGTGTTTGTCCCGCCGCTGTTGGGGTTTGGGATGCAGGTCAGCCTGACGCAGTTTATGCCCAATGGCCCAGGCCTCAGTGCACTGGGCTTTGGGATTGCCTATCTGTCGCTGGCCTGGCTGGCTCTGCGGCGCTATCCGTCGCTCGAAAAGTCGCTGGGCATTGCTGCCCTGGCGCTGGGCTGTACCTTTGCGACGCTGGCGATACCCCTGGCCTTTTCAGCCCGCTGGACGGCGATGGCCTGGGCGCTGGAGGGCCTGGGCGTGCTCTGGCTTGGCGTGCAACAGCAACAACTGCGGATGAGTTACAGCGGCACTGGGCTGTTAATACTGGCTTTTGGCAGCGGCATTTGGGCGCTGACACACAGTACAACGCTGTTTTCCGCCATGATGATTTTTACGGTACTCAGCCTGTGCTGGTTAGCCGCGGCGTGGCTGTGGCGCGTTGCTCAGCAGCACACCCTGAGCGATGGGTTACTGGCGGGAGGAATTGCATTCTGGCTTGTCGCGCTCGCGGCAGCATCACAGCAACTGCTGCATAACGCTGTGCATCCAGGCTTTGGCATCCTGGCGTTGCTGGCGCTCTCCGTATGGGGCTGGCGCTATGTCAGCTTACGGCTAAGCTGGACAGCGCTCGGGTCAGCCCAGTGGCTGCTGTGGCCTGGTATGTTGTTGATGCTGTTTTATCAAATCCGACAGGGGGACATTTTTACCGCGGGTTGGGAAAACCTGGCGTGGCTGATGGCATTACCTTGCGCCTGCCTGCTGCTCTTTTTTGATGGACATAAGGTGGAGGATAAACTGTCGCAGGGGCTGCATGTGTCGCTGTTCTGGATGATCCTGCTGGCATTGCTGATGGAGCTTTTCTGGTTTGCGCGCGGCCTTCCTGCGGGAATGGAAGCCTGGCGTAGCGGGATCCTCATGGCGGCGGGCGGCGTCACGGTGATCGCCGTCTGTGTGGCCATCAGGTTTTGCGGGTGGCCGTTTGCCTGCTGGCCCGGCCTCTATGGCTCGTTGGCGCTTGCCCCTGTGCTGGCGCTTTTGGTTCCCCTCTTGCTGCTCGCCAACCTGCAAAATGGCATCGTGACGGCGCAGCCCTATTTACCCCTGCTCAACCCGCTGGAAGGCGGGGCCGCGCTGGGGCTGGTCGGACTCTTTTTGTTTACCCGGCGTGTGCAAGGGTGTTGTGCTGGGGTGTGGATGTCGTTACGTCCTGTTCTGCCCATTCTTACCGCTGCCTGTGCGTTCTGGTGGCTCAACGGTATGCTGCTTCGCGCGCTGGCTTACTATGGCGATATCAACTGGGCTGTCGAAAACTTGTGGCATTCGCGAGGGGTTCAGACCGCGTTCGCGCTGTTCTGGATGCTCGTGTCGCTGGTTATTATGGTGACGGCTAACCGCACCGGCACCCGGAAGAGGTGGTTTAGCGGGGCGGCGCTGCTGCTGGTGGTTATTGTCAAACTGATGCTGATCGACAGCGCCCGCGGAGGCGGGCTGGCGCGGGCGGTGGCGTTTATTGGCGTGGCGATCCTGGTGCTTATTGTGGGGTATTTTTCACCCCTGCCGCCGAAAGAGGCTGACGCTTAGAGCTGTTTATTGACGGCCTGCGCCATCATGCGCGGATAAAACTGCCAGAACAGCGTTTCCAGCTGTGCATAATGGCGGTCCAGATCCTGCCAGGAGTCGCGCAGGGCGTCCAGTTTTGGGCGGCGGCTGGCCATGCCGTTGAGCACCTGCTGAATAAACGCCATCTCCCGGTAGCGCTCCAGCCATTTTTCCGACCACAAATAGTCGTTAAGATTGACAAAGCGCGGCGGTGATTCCGGCAGGATCGTCGCCACCTGCGCATGGGCATAGCCGATAAAATCGTGCAGCGGCAGGTCAGGAGAAACGCGTGACCAGTGGCGAGAGAGAAAGTGATCCCACATCACGTCGAGCGTAATCGGCGCGACCCGGCGCGTTTGCGGGCGAAACCACGCGCGTGCTTCACGCACCTCCGGCAGATTATCGGTCAGCACGTCAATGCGCCGATGCATATGAATGCCGTCAACCACGTCGGGGGCGTACTCACCCTGCGGGTTGCCACGCACAAAATCGGCCAGCAGATTGCCAGGCAAAGAGCTGTTTGCCAGGTGAGCGAGGTGTAAATGTGCGAGAAAATTCATCGTTTATTATCTGTCCAAATGCGGCTAACGGTTGCAGCGAAGTGGCTCGGGCACTAGACTACCCGCCTCTTAATTATGTCTCGAGTTAGTGTCATGCGCGTTGCCGATTTTTCCTTTGAATTACCCGAATCCCTGATTGCCCACTATCCACAGTCTGAACGCAGCAGTTGCCGTTTGCTGTCACTCGACGGGCCGACGGGCGCGCTGACGCACGGTACTTTCACCGATTTACTCGATTTGCTCAACCCTGGCGATCTGCTGGTCTTTAACAATACCCGCGTGATCCCGGCGCGCCTGTTTGGCCGTAAAGCCAGCGGTGGCAAGATTGAAGTGCTGGTCGAGCGCATGCTGGATGATAAACGTATTCTGGCACATATTCGCGCCTCTAAAGCGCCGAAGCCGGGTGCGGCGTTGCTGCTTGGCGACGACGAAAGCGTAAAAGCGACCATGACGGCGCGTCACGATGCGCTGTTCGAAGTGGAATTTGATGACGCACGTCCGGTGCTGGATATTCTCAATGCTATCGGCCACATGCCGCTGCCGCCGTACATTGATCGCCCGGATGAAGAGGCCGACCGCGAACTGTATCAGACCGTCTACAGCCAGAAGCCGGGAGCGGTTGCCGCACCGACGGCAGGCCTGCATTTCGATGAACCGCTGCTGCAACGTCTGCGCGAAAAAGGTATTGAGCAAGCGTTTGTGACCCTGCACGTCGGCGCGGGCACCTTCCAGCCGGTGCGCGTGGACAGCATTGAAGATCACATCATGCACTCCGAATACGCCGAAGTGCCGCAGGAGGTGGTGGATGCCGTACTCGCCGCGAAAGCGCGCGGAAATCGCGTCATCGCGGTGGGCACCACCTCAGTGCGTTCGCTGGAAAGCGCCGCGCAGGCTGCGAAAAACGATCTTATCGAGCCGTTCTTTGGCGATACGCAAATCTTCATCTATCCGGGGTATCAATACCGCGTGATTGATGCGCTGGTGACCAATTTCCACCTGCCTGAGTCGACGCTGATCATGCTGGTTTCGGCCTTTGCCGGTTATAAAGCCACCATGCGCGCCTATGAAGAAGCGGTAAAAGCGGAATATCGATTTTTTAGTTACGGTGATGCGATGTTTATCACGTACAATCCACACGCGATAAATGAACGACCGGGCGAGTGATTTCCCCTCACCCTAACCCTCTCCCTAAGGGAGAGGGAACAGATTGAGCTTCCCCCCCTCCCTGAGGGAGAGGGAACAGATTGAGCTTCCCCCCTCTCCCTCAGGGAGAGGGCCGGGGTGAGGGTATCCACGCTCACCCCGTAACAATAATCATCAGACTGTTTCTCTGATGCAGGAGAATGTAGTGAAATTTGAACTCGATACCACCGACGGACGCGCACGCCGTGGCCGCCTGGTGTTTGATCGTGGCGTGGTAGAAACGCCCGCGTTTATGCCTGTTGGCACCTACGGCACCGTAAAAGGGATGACGCCGGAAGAAGTGGAAGCCACCGGCGCGCAAATCATCCTCGGCAACACTTTCCACCTGTGGCTGCGTCCGGGTCAGGAAATCATGAAGCTGCACGGCGATCTGCATGATTTCATGCAGTGGAAAGGCCCGATCCTCACCGATTCCGGCGGTTTCCAGGTCTTCAGCCTGGGCGATATCCGCAAGATCACCGAAGCGGGCGTGCACTTCCGCAACCCGATCAACGGCGATCCGATCTTCCTCGATCCTGAAAAATCCATGGAAATTCAATACGATCTCGGTTCCGACATCGTGATGATTTTCGATGAATGTACGCCGTACCCGGCGGACTGGGATTATGCCAAGCGCTCGATGGAAATGTCCCTGCGCTGGGCAAAACGTAGCCGTGACCGCTTTGATTCGCTGGAAAACAAGAACGCGCTGTTCGGCATTATTCAGGGCAGCGTTTACGAAGATTTACGCGATATCTCGGTCAAAGGTCTGGTAGAGATTGGCTTTGATGGCTACGCTGTCGGCGGTTTGGCTGTCGGTGAGCCAAAAGCAGACATGCACCGCATCCTGGAGCATGTGTGCCCGCAGATCCCGGCGGATAAACCGCGTTACCTGATGGGCGTCGGTAAACCGGAAGATCTGGTTGAAGGCGTGCGTCGCGGCATTGATATGTTCGACTGCGTCATGCCGACGCGTAACGCGCGTAACGGTCACCTTTTTGTGACCAACGGCGTGGTGAAAATTCGCAATGCGAAGTACAAAAGTGACACCGCATCGCTGGATGAAGCGTGTGATTGCTATACATGTCGCAATTATTCGCTCGCTTACTTGCATCATCTCGATCGTTGCAACGAAATATTGGGCGCGCGTCTCAATACCATTCACAACCTGCGTTATTATCAGCGATTAATGGCTGGTTTACGCAAGGCTATTGAAGAGGGTAAATTAGAGAGCTTCGTGACCGATTTTTACCAACGCCAGGGTCGGGATGTTCCACCTTTGAACGTTGATTAATATTAATAATGAGGGAATTTGAATGAGCTTTTTTATTTCTGATGCGGTAGCGGCAACAGGTGCACCGGCGCAGGGTAGCCCGATGTCTCTGATTCTGATGCTGGTTGTGTTCGGTCTGATCTTCTACTTCATGATCCTGCGCCCACAGCAGAAACGCACCAAAGAGCACAAAAATCTGATGAGCTCCATTGCCAAAGGCGATGAAGTGCTGACTAACGGTGGTCTGGTTGGTCGCGTAACCAAAGTAGCGGAATCTGGCTACATTGCTATCGCACTGAACGACACCACTGAAGTGGTTATCAAACGTGACTTCGTAGCTGCCGTTCTGCCGAAAGGCACCATGAAGGCGCTGTAATCTTTCGTTTTCCCAAAGGGAACTGCCGTGTTAAACCGTTATCCTTTGTGGAAGTACATTATGCTGGTCGTCGTGATTCTCGTCGGCCTGCTTTACGCACTTCCCAACCTGTATGGTGAGGATCCGGCCGTTCAAATCACTGGCGCGCGCGGTGCCGCCGCCAGTGAGCAAACGCTGATCCAGGTCCAGAAAACGTTACAAGAAGAAAAAATTACCGCTAAGTCTGTGGCACTGGAAGAGGGTGCAATCCTTGCGCGCTTCGACTCCACCGATACGCAACTGCGCGCGCGTGAAGCGATGCTCAGCGTATTGGGTGACAAATACGTTGTGGCGCTGAACCTTGCTCCGGCGACCCCGCGTTGGTTAGCCTCCATGAAAGCCGAACCGATGAAACTCGGTCTCGACCTGCGTGGCGGCGTGCACTTCCTGATGGAAGTGGACATGGACACCGCGCTCGGTAAGCTTCAGGAACAAAACACCGACAGCCTGCGTAGCGATCTGCGCGAAAAAGGCATCCCTTACACCAACGTGCGTAAGGAAGATAACTACGGTCTGAGCATTGTGTTCCGCGACAGCGCGGCACGTGACCAGGCGGTAAGCTATTTGAGCGGTCGTCACCGCGACATGGTCATCACCAGCCAGAGCAATAACGCCCTGCGCGCGGTCATGACGGACGCGCGTCTGAGCGAAGCGCGTGAATATGCTGTTCAGCAGAACATCAATATCCTGCGTAACCGTGTTAACCAACTGGGTGTCGCCGAGCCGCTGGTACAGCGTCAGGGCGCAGACCGCATTGTGGTTGAGCTGCCGGGTATTCAGGACACGGCGCGTGCGAAAGAGATTCTGGGCGCGACCGCGACGCTGGAGTTCCGTCTGGTGAACACCAACGTCGATCAGTCAGCGGCAACCTCGGGGCGTGTTCCTGGCGATTCCGAAGTGAAACAGATGCGCGAAGGTCAGCCGGTTGTGCTGTACAAACGCGTGATCCTGACCGGTGACCACATCACTGACTCCACGTCCAGCCAGGACGAATACAATCAGCCGCAGGTTAACATCTCGCTTGATAGCGCGGGTGGCAACATCATGTCTAACTTCACCAAGGACAACATCGGTAAACCGATGGCGACCCTGTTTGTGGAGTACAAAGACAGCGGTAAGAAAGATGCCAACGGCCGCTCGGTGCTGGTGAAACAGGAAGAAGTGATTAACGTCGCCAATATCCAGTCTCGCCTGGGCAACAGTTTCCGTATCACCGGTATCAATAACCCGAACGAAGCGCGTCAGCTGTCGCTGCTGCTGCGTGCGGGTGCGCTGATTGCGCCAATTCAGATTGTTGAAGAGCGCACCATCGGTCCAACCCTGGGTATGCAGAACATCAAACAGGGCCTGGAAGCGTGTCTTGCCGGTCTGGTGGTGTCCATCCTCTTCATGATCTTCTTCTACAAGAAGTTTGGTCTGATTGCGACCTCTGCGCTCGTTGCCAACCTGGTGATGATCGTCGGTATTATGTCACTGCTGCCGGGTGCAACGCTGACCATGCCGGGGATTGCTGGGATCGTCTTAACCCTTGCGGTGGCGGTGGATGCCAACGTACTGATAAACGAACGTATTAAAGAAGAGCTGAGCAATGGTCGTTCTGTGCAACAGGCGATTGAAGAAGGCTACAAAGGGGCATTCAGCTCCATCTTCGATGCGAACGTAACAACACTGATTAAGGTTCTTATCCTGTATGCAGTGGGTACTGGCGCAATCAAAGGCTTTGCAATTACTACCGGTATCGGTGTTGCAACGTCGATGTTTACCGCTATTGTCGGCACCCGTGCCATCGTGAACCTGCTGTACGGCGGCAAGCGCGTTAAAAAGCTGTCTATCTGAGGAGTGCGTTGTGGCACAGGAATATACTGTTGAACAATTGAACCATGGCCGTAAAGTCTGGGACTTTATGCGCTGGGACTACTGGGCCTTCGGCATTTCAGGTTTTCTCCTGATTCTGTCCATCGTCATTATGGGCGTGAAAGGCTTTAACTGGGGTCTCGATTTCACCGGTGGTACGGTGATTGAAATCACCCTGGAAAAACCGGTCGATATGGACGAGATGCGTCAGTCGTTGCAGAAAGCGGGCTTCGAAGAGCCGCTGTTGCAGAACTTCGGTAGCAGCCGTGACATCATGGTGCGTATGCCCCCGGTGCACGATGCTAACGGCAGCCAGGAACTGGGCAGCAAGGTCGTGCAGGTGGTTAACGAATCGACCAACCAGCATGCGACGGTTAAGCGTATCGAATTCGTCGGCCCAAGCGTGGGGGCTGACCTGGCGCAGACCGGCGCAATGGCGTTGATGGTGGCGTTGATCTCCATTCTGATTTACGTCGGTTTCCGCTTCGAGTGGCGACTGGCGGCAGGTGTGGTTATCGCGCTGGCGCACGACGTGGTCATCACCATGGGCGTACTGTCTCTGTTCCACATTGAGGTTGACCTGACGATTGTGGCATCCCTGATGTCCGTTATCGGGTACTCACTGAACGACAGTATCGTGGTCTCTGACCGTATTCGTGAGAACTTCCGTAAGATTCGTCGCGGTACGCCGTACGAAATCTTTAACGTGTCGTTGACCCAGACGCTGCACCGTACGTTGATCACATCCGGTACCACCTTGATGGTTATCCTGATGCTGTTCCTGTTCGGTGGCCCGGTACTGGAAGGCTTCTCGCTGACCATGCTGATTGGTGTGTCGATCGGTACGGCCTCGTCCATCTATGTGGCGTCCGCTCTGGCGCTCAAGCTGGGCATGAAGCGCGAACACCTGCTGGTGCAAAAAGTGGAAAAAGAAGGCGCGGACCAACCGTCCATCCTTCCGTAAGCCATTTTCACCGCAAGAAAGCGAATCCCGGTCATATGGCCGGGATTTTTTTATCCCGCTTTTCCCCCGATGCGTTACTCTGCCTGCCTGAATCGAAATGACATGGAGTAATGCCGATGACTGCCGCCACCTTTGCCACATTAACGAAGATAGCCCAACCCACCGTCTGGCACGCTGTGCCGTCCGTGACGCTCAGCGATGATACCCTGCAACAGCGACTTTTGGCGGTGCGTGAGCGCATGCAAACGCGCGATATCGACACGCTGATCGTCTATGCCGACAAAGAGCACGGCGGAAACTTTGAATACCTCACCGGGTTTATTCCGCGCTTTGAAGAGGCGCTGCTGATCCTGCACAAAGAGGGGGAGGCGGTGCTGGTTCTGGGAAACGAAAACCTCAAGCTGGCAGCCCACGCGCGACTCGCGAATCGCGTTGTCCCTGCGCCGTGGTTCTCGCTGCCTAATCAGCCGATGGATACCCTCAAAACGCTGCCGCAGCTATTGCAGGATGCGGGCGTGACGGCGGGAAGAACCCTCGGGCTGGCGGGCTGGAAGCTGTTTACCGGCGGCGGAGAGGCGAACAGGACGATGTTTGATATTCCGTCGTTTATTGTCGAGGCCCTTCGCGTGGCGGCAGGTGAGGGCGCTGTGCTTCACAACGCGACGGGGATTTTTATCGATCCCGACGGCGGAGCGCGTACGGTCAATAACGCCAATGAACTGGCGCACTACGAATATGGCGCAAACCTGGCATCAACGGCGATCCTCACCGCGCTCAACGCCGTTGAACCCGGTAAAACGGAAAAGCAGATCGGTGCGCTACTGGCCGCCGACGGGCAGCCGAATAACGTGGTGATGATCGCTGCAACTGGCGACCGTTTTGCCCACGCCAACCTCTACCCGGGCGACAAAGCGATCCAGCGCGGAGATAAGTTCTCTCTCACCACCAGCTTTAAGGGCGGGTTAAGCAGCCGTGCGGCCTATGTGGTAGAGAATGAAACCGGGCTTGCGCCTGCGGTGGCGGATTATCTTGAGGTGGTGGCAAAACCCTATTTTTGCGCGGTAGTCGCCTGGCTTGAAAACCTGCGCATCGGCCTGCGCGGCGGTGAAATGTACGATCTCATTGAGCGCGTTCTGCCGAAAGCGGACTACCACTGGCATCTCAATCCGGGGCATCTCGTCGCGGATGAAGAGTGGCTATGCTCGCCCATTGGACCGCATTCTGACGCGCGGCTAAAAAGTGGGATGATCCTGCAAATCGACATTATTCCCTCAAGGCCGGGCTACGCGGGTGCCAGCATTGAAGATACCGTGGCGCTGGCCGACGGCGAGTTGCGCGCAAAACTTGCTCGGGATTACCCGCAGCTGTGGCAGCGTGTACAGACGCGCCGGGCGTATATCACGCAAACGCTGAACATTGCCCTGCCGGAAGAGGTGCTGCCGTTCTCCAATACCGTGGGTTATTTGCGTCCGTGGCTGCTGGACAAATCTGTTGCGCTGATTGTGGATGCATGACTGTTTTTTTATTTTTTCCATATTCTCCTGACAGTATTCTGTCAGGAGAATTTCGTTCGACATTTAATATTTAAGTTTACAGAACTGAATGCTAGAAAAAAAATGGCCTCAAGAGAATTGTCTACTTTATCTGCTTTAACGTAGGTTTTTAGTAAATTCTTTTCTCCCTGTGCGTAAAAATATTATTATATCAACTCGTTACTCGAATCTAACCCCGCTAGAACCCCGGACGCCCGAGAGTTTTAGACTGTTGTCGTATTAATATCAGCGTTAATCGTGTACCGTTGCCAGCTCTCAAGATCATCACGGATGCTATATAGTTCAATTAAATCAAAAGATTCACCAGAAGCAGGAACCTCTTCATCTGGATAGCTAAAGACGTTACCATGGATTTTGATGATCCGTTTTTGTATTCCACCTTTTAATAATCTGATTCTGTAAGTTGTACCGTTCTCCGGTCCCGTGTCCCCCTCACTATGTGCAACCAGATTATCTGCTTGAGTTAATCTGTCGCGGTGCGCCCAGCGAATTGAGAAGGGTACAGTCATAATGAGCGTTTCTTTACTCAATATTTCTCCATTAATTCTAACGAATCCTGGAGGGTAAGGCCTTGCCTGGCGCTGCTTCATTATAAGTGTGCTCAATGTTGCTATTGATGGATCCAACATTCCTGCTGAAGTGACAGTTAGCAGCCGCACATCTACAGTCTCACCAGGCAAATAAACGACGTTATCGCTTTCGGCATAATCATTTAAGATCCATATTCTCGCTCCACTTCCATGCGGCTGAGGTATGGTATCCGCACAACCACGGCCGACTTTGAGCAAACTATTAATAGTATCTACCGCATCAATTCTCATAATCTCCTCATTTATAAGGAGTCCACAGCCAGGAAGTGCAGTGCTCAGCTGACCGGCAATTTTTATAGTTGTATCAGTTAACCCTATATCACCTACTAGCGTCTCAATGGGTTCCCAGTCTCCTGAACCATAACGACTAAATTCCTGGCCTTGCGAACGGGACTCTATCTGGTAACAAATGGATGTGGGGGATGGCGCTGAAGCAAGGATCATCACCCCGCAATCTTCCATTTGTACCATATTTAAATCTGCTGAAGTTAACTCAGATGCCATTAAATATCGGGGTGTTTCGATTACTTGTTGATCTACTATAGGTAATGTTTCAAAATCTGGAGGTGCCCACTGTGCTGGTGGTTGCCCACTACTGTAAACGGTCGCCGGTAATCCGAAAACGTCCTGTATGACTTTAACCGTCAATGAGCCGTCTTCATTCTCGGAGACGCTGCCGACGCGAACGACCATATTTTCTATTTGCCTATCCTGAAGTGATATCCTGAATACCGACGCAGGGAGAAGATCGCCGGCTCGCCTGTCCATCATTAACACGAATCGCTTAATTCCCGCTGTGCCGGTTTCTAAATCTCGCTGCGCCACACGGCACGCCAAGTCCTGCACAGGTATTGCGGGGTAATCTTTTGTCTGGCTGATAAGCCCCACAGATTGAATAGATGCAAGATTTTGTGCACGAACAGAAATATTGGTGTTAGTGACAGGATCATGATATTTCACCAAAATTTCATTGGGTGCGCTGTCGCCACCTGAACTGTCAGTATCCTGAATATTTAAAATGCCATTTTCGTAATTAAATAGTGGTATTTCGTCAGCGTTATAATCATTTCTGATTAGTGCGACGGTTAGTTTTCCGGTTCGCATGTCTACGTATTGAATACCGCCAATATGATCCAGTATTTTCTGTATGAAATCATCGAGATTATCCTGACGATTATATCGAAAGCAAAGTCCGAAATTTTCAGAAAAAAGCGTATCTGCCATCTTTTTATACGATGAGAGATTTAAATCATCTATTGTCAATCCGCGTCCCCAATCACGACTAACTGCTGCTTCCATTAATATATGTGCCGGGTTCATTGCGTGAATTGTACGTAAGTTATCAGTTTCCTCCGCACTCAGACTGGTATCCAGTGATGCAGCATCATTTCGTAACCTAATTAATGCTTTTTCTGGATACCATATCATTCCGTTGTCCCATCCTTTTACAACGCGTCGTACACGGAAAGACCATGGTTTGGGGCTGGCACTATAAGCGCTGACCATTCCACTAAAACAAGTGCTAACAATACCCCGGAAACCCGGGATTAATCCCGACAATAATCCTTTTAATAAACTGCCCGGAACCTGATCTCGTTCACCGAACATGATGTCCAGTTGTCCTTGAATACCACCTTCACCACTGACATCGGTACCGCCGAATAAATCCGGTTTATCAATGTAAACTGTTGTGTTTGATGTAATTTGCTTTTCCCTTGTGGCCAAAACTATACGGTTGTCTGCAGTAATTTCAACCAGTTCATCTACAGGGCCACGGCCCAGTCCAGAATGAATATCCCAGTAATATTTATACCCGACTGTTGTTTTCTTGTTGCTGCTTCCCATTATTTCTCCGTGGAACTGTCATCTTGACGAGCAATGGACAAAATTCGTTGAACGAACAAATCACTAGAGGGTAAATTGTTAGACTCAACGCCGCCATAGCGCATAAATTCTCGCCAGTCGATATTGTTTTTCAAGAACCACGCGCGGGTTCCTCTAGCGCAATAACCCGCTTTGCGCAAGTGTGCGATTGTGATGATCATTTTTTGATAGACTTGTATCTATAATTGCCATATGCAAGGACCTGCCAGTCTTGAGTCCAGCAGTCACCAAAAAAAATGCATTGTGCTGATCCTTCTTCTATTTGTGGAAAGTCCCAAGAATCTTCAGTTGCGGCTTTTGGTGTTGTTGTATTTTGTTTTGTGAGTGCCGCTGACACGAAGTAAGATGCTACCATTACGGCAAAGTAATAAAAGTAACTCATTTTAAATACCTTTGTGATTGAATTATTCAGAATACTTTAATGATTTCCCATGGATTTACACCTGGCAAGTGGGGTATGCCTCCAAAATTAAGTGTGTTGCTAAATTTGGAATCACATGTGTCAATTACAAGGTTGCAACCAGGGTACGCAATAATTTGTGTGCCATCTCGAATGTCCCCGGCACCGCCAAATAAATTTATTACATTGCCTGTGTGGGTGCGTGCACCTCGACGTTCGATGATACCATTCTTATCAAACTCAATATAACCACCGCTAAACCAACCATCAGTTACCCCAGCGGGTACATTAACGGTAATACCTACACCATTGGAAGATGTTACGGTCATTCTAACCGCATGCTGATCGGGTCTAACGCGACAGTTTTGATCGTATAACGCATTCTGACAAGCTCGCCCCCAGCCAAGACGGACTCCTGTTCTGCTAAATGTTACAGCCAAATTTTCTGCCCGTAACTCCGTCATCCCAGTTTTGGTTTGTTTAGTTCCAACTACCGACCCCGCCCAGATAGCCCTAATTTCTTTATCATCATCATTATGCTGATACTCGTAAATATTTAAACGTACAGGTGACGATGGTGGAATACCATTATATAAAATTGCGACGGAACAGTTTGCTGGTAGAGTTACAGATAATTCCCCGCTATCTGTACCAAATGATATTCCTTCGTCACTGATTGCCAACATTTGCCATTCCGTTTTGTTCAGTGTTATATTCTGGTCAGCGCTGGTGTAACGATAAAATAAACTATTCCCGTAAATGAATTCATATAGCCGTACTGGGCGGTTCATTGAAACCGAAGAACCATACTCACTCCAACTCATCTCGTACTCCTTCGAATTCGTGTTCAATAATAGCGAGGCCATCCGCATCTGTTTGATGCTGCCAACTAACACTATCATTATATGAATGACATAACGTCAGCCACGAGATTTTAATGATCTCTTCTCGATTTACGCTTAAACTATTGTCCAGTAAGAGACGCTCTACATTACCGTTTACTCTTTCACAGTTTGTAATTCTTGCAAAATAATTACCACTATAGGTTTCAATTTTTAAATCACGCCGACCAGATTGTGGACCTTTTATACTGATACCTGCATATTCAACGTAAAGTATGGGGCCTACAATATCATCGATTGCGATTAGATCGCTGCACTGACTTGGTAGCCAGACTGGACGTTGGCGGCCATTCAGCCAGTAAAATATCGCTCTCAATGCGGTTTGCTCAACACGTGACCATACACTCCAGCGGTGTAACTGTACCGGAAAGGGGCGTGAAGCAGAATCTAGCCAGTATGGAATACCAATATCATTATCCAGTTCTGATATTAATCGCGTATATTTTGCAGTTAAATCCTCTGACCAGTCAGCGTTTATCTCCATCACAGGAAAATTCCGATAAAGAGCCATTCTGGTTGTTTCCGGCCCGTTAGACGATTCCGTTAATTGAAATCTGATTTGTGCCGTCATCACCCCGTCACTCAAGCGCTTAAGTTCAGGCTGTTCCGTCAGGCGGGCGCTCCGGAGGGGCCAGAGATATGATCCTACTGGCCAACTACTTTGTAGGGGGCGCAGCAATTCTAGTGAATCTTTATTTACAGCTTTAATAATTAGCGTCTCGTTTCTCGCTGTTATGGAGCAACTTTCGGCAATTAATATTGTCCCTCCAACAACAAAATCACGCCCTGATGCATCTATTTCAATTGTCAAGTCCCCGGCTTTTAGCCCGTCTGATAGAATTGCCACATCCGGATAAACTGGTAGTGCCCATTCGGACGCACCAAAAGCAAACAGTTGCTGTTCCAGTAACCGCCGTTCCTGTCCCTCTACCGCAATTTTAAATTCGTAAGTCCGGCGAGGTGTTAACCGACGTGCAACCCGCTGTGATGCGCCGGTTTGAGATAATAAAACGTCGGTTTTCCATTCCAGTGTCTCTGTAATGCCGTCGTCCCACGTTGGACCACAAAGCCATGCTACAGAACGTGCTCCGGTGATACGGCATGACACAACGGGCAGGTCAGCAAATGCGAACGAGATGTTACAGTCTATTTCTGCCGGACCGTCGGTCGAAACAGTAACAGTCCAACTATTAACTGTCAGTCTGTTGAATTTCAACGGTGCAGATAAGCCAGATATTGATATACCTTCGCTACCTGTGATTGTGATATGTTCCAGCATCTGCGTTGTTAAATATGCATTCCAGATCTGGATAGTTAGCACCTGATCTGTATAAACCGCACCCAGAGCTATGGATTCCGGTATAGCCACAATGCGATTGTAGAACTGATCCAGCCAATTCTCAGGTATATATCCTGACCGAACATGTAGTGGATTGGGCTGAAAACGAGAATGAGAAACCCCGTTGACTACGTTAGGGATGATAATTTGTTGAATATTTCCCTGTCGTGTCAAAACTGGCACGGGCGAGAACGATACCAGCCGTTTAGCATTTTGCGTGACATACCCTGTAGTCATTCTGTCACCCTGTAAGCATATCCCCAAGTATAACTGCCGCTGGCACTCGTTGTTTCAACGTATTCAAACGGTGGGATGATCATCCATGTCTCACCATTGATTTCGAACCGCTGACGAGGGGTAATGCCCGTCATAGTACAGATCTGCATGTCCGGAACTACCCCCAGACGCCGCCAAAGACCATCAATACCGCATGCATAAATAGAGTTGGGAACAGGTGCAAGTGTGGCACTCATTGCGCTCTGACTGGTCATTACCCTCAATGTGTCAGGGTGATCGTTGTTACCCGATGAATTAGGGATATTCCCTGATAAACCGATCGCAGCACAACCTGCGCCACCTGAACCCCCGAAACAATACCAACCAGGTGTGGCTACGCCGCCGATATCATCAGCCCGGACAAATGACATAAAATAATCATTGGCGTATCTAACAGACGAAAAGGGATAACAGTTGTTTGAACCTGTAGAGCCCTTACTGCCAACGGTCAGCGTACTGCCGAACCCATATGCGCCACCCGAGAAGTGTCCTTCTTTATTTAGACGCCCAATGCCAAAATGTCGGAATTTATTTGCAGCAATTTGTACTGCGACATGCAGATACTCATCTGTACCAAAAAAATCATACGTGAGAAACATACCCTCAATTATTTCGCTGGTTCCGGCACCAAGATACGAATTGCTTACGATCTTTGCGATAGCGCGCGTGCTGCTATCTGGCTGGTCATTAAAAGCTTTACTTGAGTCGTAGGAAGAGTTGCCAGCGATGCAGTAACTCTTCGTTACATTTAATTTGGCAACACCAAATGACCAGAAATCATCGCCATTTTTTAGATATAACTCTGGATTGTCGCCAGATTTAAATGCATTCACTGTCCAGCCTAAACCTTGAGAAAAGGTTGCTAGCTTTTCAATAAGCTCACTAAGATTCGCTGCCGCTCCCGTCTGATACGCCATCATTCTCTCCTTAGATTAATTCCACAGCAAAATAATCAGATGTGCCCGTCCGCCACGCATTACGTACGACCAGAAAGCACTTGTCATCAATAGTTGTTATTGTGTCACCAGCGGTTAGTCCACCAACGGCTGGTAGCCAGTACACACCATCCAGCGCGCCAAAAAAATTGTTTCCCGAGTCTTCCATGGCACGTAGTTCAATAGCCAGAAGGGGGCGAGGGTTGTCACTACCCGGGGCGCCTATTAAAGACTGCAACATCGTGCTGACTCCCTTACCATACTTATATCGCTCAGCGCCAGTAGGCCAGACGTAACGCCCTCCACCGCCAGTCGTTATTGATTCTGCTTTGCTTCCGCAAAAATCTCGCCATCCCTGATCCGGATAAAGTAACCAAAAATTGAGCGCTCGCGGATCGGCTATACTAGTGTTGTAATCTGTCGCCACAGAATAGCGGCGTAATTGAGCATCTGTACTACCCGCAATCACTAAGGGGTACGGGTATTCCATTGGTGGAACCGCAGGCAGCATCAGTCCGCAATAAGCTGAACTGTAAATAGCGTTACTCAACTGAACGATCACGATAAAGCGGCGGCCTGTTGCGATGATCCAGTATGTAAACGCTACGCGCTCTGCACATAATCCCACTTCGTGAGACGCATTAATCAATCCTGTGTGAATGTTGTCAGGGTTAATGACAGCGATAGGATTAAAATATGTACCCCCGCAAAACATGAGGTTATAGGTATCATCGCTGATTTTGTTTGCTGTTCGTGCAGTAACGTATACCTGATCCGCACCGGACGACCCTTGTCCTTGCCATGCGTATGATGCGACTGCAGCTGACAAATTTGTCGCATCTGACATCCCATGATATATACGCGTCCAGTGTTCGCCGTTTAACTCAGGGGCTGATGTAAGAAATTCATCAATTTTAGCGAGTAGGTCGCACTCGTCAGCTGCTGTTCCTGTTGTCCATGCCATTATGAGAGTTCCTGTTTTAGAGTTGCCCGATTTGCGTGGATAAATGTGAGTAGTGCACGATTTCCACCGGGAGTATTTAGACCACTAGTGAATGCCTTAGCGGCATCGAGTACGAGAGTTTGCTGAATGACGGGGGGAGCCGCACTGGCAAGATTGCGCCGATTATCACTTTCAGACAATTGAGCGCTGGTATTAACACGTGGGAAAGATAGTGCTGGAGGACTGACTAATCCGCCATCGCTAAATGCTGCCAGTCCACCAGAATTAAGGGCATGCATGAACGCGACTCCGTATCGCTGCACACTGGCAGCATTGATGACATATTCGCCATTTGAAAGACGCGCAGGAATAGAATCTGACGTACCCGTTCCTGGCCCACTAATATAGCCGCCATCTGCTGCGAACAATGCCATTGCAGATGCGCCAGTTTTTGCTATTTTACTTCCTGCGTTTGCCGCAGAAATAGCCCCAGCCATTGCGGCTGAACCTGTTGTGAAAGCAGTTGCAAGCGCAGCTGTTAATGTCGTCGCGCCGGCCGTGAATGCTGCAACCATTGATGTGGATATTGACATTGCGCCAGTTGTACAGGCTGTAGATATGGCTGTGGCATACTGAAGCGCGCCAGCTGTATCGTTTACTGTGCCAGCAACCATACCTGTAGCACTTTCTGCTGCCGTACCGCTAAATAGGCCGAACATATTGGAGCCAAGGTCGAAGAGCCCGGTTGTTATCATTTCGCTCAAATTATGTGCCGCAGTTTTTTTAATTGCCTCAACAGTAGATATAGCCATATTGTTGAAAGCATCAGAGAGATTCATTGTGCCGCTTGCAAGACCGAGCAGACCGCTTTCCATCCCGCTCTGTAATCCCGATTTGAACGCGCCAGCTATCTTCTGTGTAGCCGAATGCAGGAGCAATATTTGCTCATCCAGTGAACCGAGTTCAGTTCGCGCGTTGTTGATGCCAGCGGCTGCGTTCTGGCTACTACGTGCGATCTGTTTAGTGTTTTCACCCATGTCATTCAGCGATCTATTCAAATCATCTATGGCTTTTTTAGCCCTTTTTAGATCTGTCTGAATTTGTGATTGCAATGCACTGTTGTCGCTAGGCATTAAATTCAACCCCTCTTAAAACTATCTGGTAAGAAGGAATGAGAATCCGATAGTAAAAGAATCGTTTGGATTGCACATTCCCACTCTAACTTTGTCGGCCAGTATGTCGACGTTAAATACAGATACACTTCCGTAGTTTATGACTGACGGTCGGTAGAGCGCTGCTATAAACCGATTAATATCTTTTTAAACGTTTCGATATATTTTTTTAACCCCTTGCCTCCAGACACACCGGCATTGATATCAAGAGCGTCAGATATTCTTCTTTCCAGCTTCAGCCGCTGCGCCTGCGTGTAATACAACTCAATCTGGCGCGCAGTGTATCTGCCAATAACGTCGGAATGATGACCGCAGGCAATCAGCGTGCTGAAGATTTCGCCCCAGCATGGTGACGAATTTGCCTCACCATTTTTTCCATTGCTGGCCGAACGGCGGCTCGGGTAAAAAAACCGGCGTTAACTCCCCACCATGTCAGCAGCAGAGAATCTGAATCTGGCCCCGCCAACTCAGCGACCCAATCAGCAGATTGACCGGTCGAAAGAGCTACAGCCTGGATCACTTCTGATTCATGTTTCGCCAGAAGATCCATTAGGCTATCAAGCGGAATTTCTCCGTCTGGCGCCAGACCATCAAGTAATTCTGCAAACGCATCGGACAAAGTTTTAAGAATAGGTCGATGCTGAAGTTGCTCTTTTATGGTGTATTCATGGACTGTGACGGATTTCCCGGATATTAGCAGTTCGCGGGATGGAAACAGTATGGCCAAATCATCATTGTCGCTCATCGGGTTACGCTTCCTACGTGGATAAGGCGACCATAACGTCCATAAATAGTATCAGCGTTTTTACGCTGAGTATCAGCTAAAGCTATGGCTGTTGTCTCAAGACCGGCCAGAGAGGTATCTGTATTAATAAGAGATAGGGCGCTGGTTGGGTCATATTTCAACTTGTACAATTCAAGAATCACTCGTTGTTCATCTTCTGCCATGTTTAAACCTTCAAAACGGAATGCAACCTCTACCGGGTTTTGGTCGAAAATACTTGTAACCGTACTAGGACCAAATGTGTAACTCACTGAAGGAGCTTTAGCTTGGTCGGTGAGGAACGTAATTGCGCCGAACTCAGCGTCAACGGTGAAATCCGTTTCGATTACTAGATCATCAATGACAACATCCGAAATATTCTGATGTTCCAGGCTAAAACGTTCACCTATTTTAATATTCGCTGGTAGTGTTTCGGACGTGACAGTTCCTGACGGAATAGTTGCGTTCTGGCCATACAGTACTAACGCCAGATTGTCCGGGTTATAGTCGTGCCAGGTGGATGTAACGCTAGCTTCTTTGCTGGTAATGAGACGGCGTACTTCCGCACGCTGACCACTGTAGCTATCCTTATGGGAAAAACTCTCAACTGTCATTGCAACCTGTAATGCCGAAACGTCGCCAATCCAGCGCCATGCTCCCGGTTTACCATCAAGGTCACGGGGGGCCAAATATACTTTTCCCTGTCCATAGTAGTAGGTTTCCTGGTCCATTTATTTTCTCCTAAATATGATTTTTACGGATGCTTTCATGCAATATCGTGATGAATTATTAAATTCTGTAGGTCTTTTGTAGAACGACCCCATTTACTATCAGGTGCTTATGATTTTAATGGGTTTTAAATCAAATTTTTCAAGAGCTTCATATGCTTGCGGGAATTTGTACCTGAAAAAGCAAAGGAAAATAGCCAAAGCCATTATCGTATTTTACTGGCATATGCTGCGAGTGGCGACGAAAAGGGCGAATACGGTTTCTTGGCTGCCAACCACTTAATGTGTTAATAACCTGACTGATAAACGGTCCTGCAGGATTGCTCAAAACTTCGTCTTTACCGCTTTCTTCTGTGTAATGCACTGCAACAATAATGGCCCATAGTTGGGTTACATATTGCTGACGTGCAAGATGACCTCCGGTCGCGCTGGGTTGGTCGTTGATCACATCACCCTGATAAACCACATAAGCTGCCGGGGCTGAATTGTTGGTAGATGTCATATTGGCCAGGCCTGCTGCACCGGATATTTCAATGAACCCATTGGTTTCAGTGCGAAGGCGCTCTATAATCAGAGGCTCGCAAAAAAGATAATCCTTGCTCACTACAGTCCCCTTAAACTACTCAATTAGATTATGGACAATGTTAGTTCAATCGAACTAGCTGACGGTCAATCGTTCCCTGCCTGGGCAGATCTTATTTCAATCGTCCCCATTAAAGGGGTATGCAATGCTTTGTTAGCTTAATAGTTTTCATCGCGTTATACATTACTTCAAATCCTTACGTTATGGATAAGAAAAACCGATCTTACCACTGCTTTCGGCATTATCATCGAAACCAGTCAGTAACGACTTACCTGATATCATGGCAATTTCGCCGAGTTTTATATTGTATGTCTCTGCAGCGAGATTTGCTTTGGGTTAGTACCTTCCATACGGTAAAGAATGCCACAGTATCAAGATTGCAACTAGTGGAGCAGGTTCGTCACTTTATATATGGGAATGTTAATAAATAGAAGTAATTATCAATCTAATAGTCCCACGTAAAAAAGTATTGCATTTGAAAGTAAGACATACATCTCAAATTTTATAAATTAAGAGCATCGTTGTTGTTGTATGCGCAATAGAATGTTACGGGTATTTGTGTTGTTGTTACGTATTTGGACTAATGTGGGTGTGTGTATGTTTAACAAATTGGTTGGTGCTGAGTTTACATTTTAATTTTAAATATTTCAAAAGAAGGTCGCGACTACATCTTAACTGGTGGGATAGCCATTATCGTAGCCGTAGATATGAGGCATTTTCTCGAAAATTTTGAAATTTTGTTGAGTTAAACTTCGGGGCGGGGGTAAGCAAGGGTATTGGTTCAAGGTTAGTACTCAGACAGCACAGCCTTAAGTCCTATCACATTAGCGCAATCGTTGTTTAAAGTTCTCAAGTTGTAGACTCTAAAGTTCCTCTGATGTTACCGATATGAGAAATTAGAATAAATGACGTTACAGTTTGTTGACATAACATGGCCTCAGTTAACTTCAATTCTGAGGCCATTTAACCACACGGGGAAGGGTAAATGCTTAGCAAGTTTTACAACTGATCCAATTCATCTTTCGTCTGTTGCGACTTTGCAATCACTCGCTGTGCATAGCGATCGCTAAATCCAAATCGGGGGCAAAGATGCATCAACGCGAACCGTCCGGACTCACCGCTGGCTATAGTATTTCGATATTCATTCAAAAAACGTCGGTTGCGCAGTTCTCTTAAAGCAGCATCGCATCGAGGAATGTACAATACATCGCCGCCGAACCGTTCGATAATAAGTTTAACGCTATCATCGGGAAGCTCTTGAGTCAGCAAATCTGCAAGCCGATTACCATTGGTTCGAGTTTTTTGGGTAACAGGGAAGGAAATGCCTCCAAATTTCTTAATGAGTATGGCAACGTGGCGATAACCTATAAGTTCGATAAGTTCAATTACCACGGGAGGCAAGAGCCCGGCAACAGTCTCCAGTTCTGACGGATCTTCAAGCATATGCCACCTTCCATTTTGCCTGAACACACAGGTCGAGGATGTGCAGTCGCTTGCAGTTTAATTGACTGGCCATTAGGTGTGTCCTGTACTCCCCGCATCCTTTGTTGGATGCCGTAACCGTAAGCAATGCCCAGCCGTGAGATGTATGCATGTTAAAGTTTGAGGGATTGCCTGGTTTAGCTGTAGTGCGGAAACTCTCTGTATTGCGTTTGATATAAATTCTACGCCCTAATAATGCATCTGTCTCCGGAGTGCTTGGGGGGATATAAAAAATAAATTTTTCAGGCCTCGTTTTTAATATTGATTTATAGGTTTCTTTTTTTGTTCTTTCCATTTTCATCACTCTCCATGTAAACACAGACGTCCGAAATAAGTTTTTTTTGTCTAATGTTAAGTTGCGTAATTTTTCAATTTTCCAATTTTGTTTCTCTTGTGCAGTAGTTCCTTATAGCGAAGGGGGATGAATACATAAGGAACGAGTTAAATAATGATGGCGACAAATTATCGTTTTGCACTACGATGGTTGCGCATAATTCATGGTTACTACAATCGCCATTTTTAGTATGCATTCGATGGATAGTCTGGGCTGTTGAGTGCTGTTATGTAATAACTTGGTTTTTAGCACTCTTGCACGTTTAATTTTATATTTTTCGGCGTAGATAATCTCTAACGCCTTGAAATCATCAAGACATCGATCGGTTTTTATAGCTAATAAGGGTGTAACGGCTGGGCCAAATGGTTTCAGGAGAAACCCCCAAGGCATCAGCGATTATCTGTTGATATGGACGACAAGGGGTCCGCAACACAGCCTTTAAAGAATCTGCTTTGTAGCCTGCTTGAACCGAAAGAGCGCGGAAAGACAACCCAAGTTTGTGTATTTCGGCTTTTATCGTTTCAGGATGCCAATCCAGTCTTTGCGGCCCTTTATCTATGCTCATTGCTTTAGTATCCTACAATATTATTGTCCGTGCGGATAACCGTTGGGTTATCTGTTCAAGTATAAACTACACCCACAAACCTACAAGATCAAGGTGTTTTTTGGTTTTTTGGTGTCTTTTATTTTGTGGTTTATTATCAATTAGTTAATTTAGGCGGGGTGCGTATGAACACCAATTCTAAAGGTTCTTTTGTTGGCGAAGGGAAAGAGTCCATTTGCCAAAGGGTTTTTCAGCTAATTGATCGTTATCCGTCCAGGAGCGCGGCTGCCAGGGCGTGGAAAATCAATATTAACACATTGAAAAATTACTTCCGGCCTGAGAACATCGACCGGGTCCCTCGCAGAAGTCAGTTACTGAAGATTGCTGAAGTCGAAGGGGTCAGCTTTGAGTGGTTGTTAACTGGTAAGGTAAAAGAAACAAAAGAACCCAATCGTAAAACGGAAGTTTTAATAAAGAGAGAGCATAATGATTGTGCAGTACAAAAAGTGGAAGGGACTATTGATACGCAAGTCCATTCATTAGATGCTCAGCTTGCAGCGTTACTCTCTTTTTTGAACAATGAAGAGAAAGCACTGCTTGTGGAAACATTGGCAAGAAAAGGCATAGAAGTGATCTTAACGATTCTTGATGAAGATTTGATGAAGTTAGCAAAAGCCAAGTCCAATGTTAAAAAAGCCGCATTAATGTTCATCGATTTGCCAGACGCAAAGATCAAAGAGATTTTGGCAGCTAATGAAAGAACAGAACTCGCCCAAATTGATACTTTAAACAAGAGAGTACGTTAATGTTTGCTCAAAAGTACTTTAAGTTGGTGAATCACATTTTTAGCTAAAAAAGTAACGCGATCCATTAACGATGATCCAAAAATTATCGAATCTTTGAACCATTTACGAAGTTGAAGAGCCGGTACGGATACATTTTGGTTGCCTAATGTTCAGCTATGCCTCGTGAAAATTGGCAGGGTGCTCAAATCTCGCTTCTATTTACTGTACTAACCACTTCTCTGTAAAACTAAAGCCCAGCGGCGCATACCGCCGGGCTTTAACGCGGATTAGAAGTTGTAACCTGCAACCAGGTAACCACCCCAACCGGTAGAACGCACGTTGAAATCGCCGTTACCGAAGTTCAGGCTGGCGTCGTCGTTCCACTGACCACCGTTGTGCCAGTAACGAGCAACCACAGAGTAGTGCCAGTGATCGTAGCTCAGAGACAGAATGTGGCTGGAGGCGATGGAATCATTGGTACGCTGTTTAATGCCGTTACCTGCGTAGCTGCTATCGTCGCCCAGGTCAGAGCCCCAGTCGAAGTTGGTGAAACCGATGTAGCTCAGGTTACCGCCCCACAGGGAGGTGATCGGCACGAAGTATTTCACTTTGAAACGGTAGCCGTCCCACTCGTTTTCGTTGGTGGCTTTGTAGTTCTGCCACTGGTATTTCGCGTACACGTTCAGAGACAGGCTCATCGGCAGACCGGTGTCGATGTCGGTACCCAGACCCATGTACCAGGTGCTCTGACGACCAGACTCGTTGCGGCCCATGTCGTAGATGTAGTTATTCGCGATGTACCACTCTTTAAACGGTCCGAAGCTCAGGTCGCTGTTGGTCAGTTTATCGATAGAGAAACGCGGTTCAATTTCCATGAACAGCGGGGAACCGTGGTTCCAGATACCTTTCGCATCAGTGTTACCGCCGAAGAAGACCGGCGCATCCACGTAGCCATAGAAATCAAACCAGTCTTTTTTGGCAAACGCTTCGTATTCCAGATAGGTATCGTTGCGGATCTGCGGTCCGAAACGGGTGTGGTAGCTGCCTACCACGTTAACGCTCTGGTGCCACCAGTCGGAAACGAATTCCGATTTGTTATCATCGGCAGCGTTAGCTGCGAAAGCGGAGGAGAGCGCCAGTGCCGCACCGGCGACGAGTAAAGTTTTTTTCATAGTTTAGCCACTGATTAAGTTCCCTTGCGGGAGCGAAAGGACGCGCATATTGCGTTTCTAAATGTTTCGTGTTTCTGCGGGCCTATTATAGGTATCATTGCTCACAAAAATCTGTGTTGTTTCACATAACTGACACATACGTAATCGATTGCGTTCACGTTTGCGTATATAAAATGCGGCGATTGTACTGGCATTCATTCACGTTGCCAATATTTCAGGGAAAAAAGCGCTGATCGGAAAGGAAAGGGCGACCGGAATCGCCCGGAGTGTATTAGGGGGCAACGACAGGCTGGATATCGTGCACGCGCACAAAGCCTAACTGGTCGGGGGTAATGCCGTTAAGCTGTAGCGGAATGTCCACATCGCTCGGGGCGAGGGTGCTGGCGGGGGCGGTAATAAGCTGATTTTGCACGTTAACTTCCTGGGCGTTGTCGGTGGTGCCCTGGATCTGGCCCCACTCAACCGTGCCGCTGAAGGCTGGCAACGGATCGTTCGACTCGCCCTGAATGCGCAGCGTCACGCGCGTGCCGTTGGCATTTGGCGTGGCTTCTTTTAACGACATGCGCAGCATTCCAACCTGACTGTTCAGGCGCGCTGGCGTATTCGAACCCGGTAACAGATAGACGCCGTTGCTGGATTTTGCATTCAGCGCGTTCTGCTGGGTAATTTTCACCGTTTCCTTGTTCAGCTTACTCATTTCCTTGTTAAGCGTGCTTACACTTTGATGCAACTGGCGTACTTCGCTCTGCTGGGCGCAGGCGCTCAGCGTGAAGAGGCTTCCCAACAGCAGCGTTCTTAGATAACGTCTTGTCATTGTTTCAGTTTCCTTTGGAAGGGCTTCGAAAAAGCAATGCCTGTAATATAGCCTGAACCCGTTGCGTTGCCATCGATCCTTTATCTCAAAAGCGGTCTTGCCTTTGTTGTCAGGGCAGTTCAGGTTAAAATAGATTTCAGTTAATTTAAACGTCAGGACGCCGTATGCATTGCCCATTCTGTTTCGCCGTGGATACCAAAGTAATTGACTCTCGCCTGGTGGGCGAAGGCTCTTCCGTGCGCCGTCGCCGCCAGTGTCTGGTGTGCAATGAACGCTTCACCACCTTTGAGGTGGCCGAGCTGGTCATGCCGCGCGTGGTGAAGAGCAATGAGGTCCGCGAGCCGTTTAACGAAGACAAACTGCGTAACGGCATGCTGCGCGCGCTGGAGAAGCGCCCGGTCAGCGCGGATGACGTTGAAATGTCGCTTAATCACATCAAATCTCAGCTGCGTGGCACCGGTGAGCGGGAAGTGCCGAGTAAGATGATCGGCAATCTGGTGATGGAACAGCTGAAAAAGCTGGATAAAGTGGCGTATATCCGTTTTGCGTCCGTTTACCGTAGCTTTGAAGATATCCGCGAATTTGGCGAAGAGATCGCCCGCTTACAGGACTAAGCTCATGCAGGACGAGATTTACATGGCCCACGCGTTGAAGCTGGCGCAGCGTGGCCGTTTTACCACCCATCCCAATCCCAACGTCGGCTGCGTGATCGTCAAAGACGGTGCGATCGTTGGCGAAGGTTTTCATTACCGCGCGGGTGAGCCGCACGCGGAAGTGCATGCGCTGCGCATGGCGGGCGAAAAAGCCCGTGGTGCAACGGCCTATGTCACGCTTGAACCGTGCAGCCATCATGGTCGCACGCCGCCGTGCTGCGACGCGCTCATTGCTGCGGGCGTGTCGCGAGTGGTCGCCGCCATGCAGGATCCGAACCCGCAGGTCGCCGGACGCGGGCTGTATCGGTTGCAGCAGGAAGGCATTGAGGTCAGCCACGGGCTGATGATGAGCGAAGCGGAAGCCCTGAATAAAGGGTTTCTCAAACGCATGCGCACCGGATTTCCCTACGTCCAGCTGAAGCTGGGTGCTTCCCTTGATGGTCGCACCGCAATGGCCAGCGGCGAAAGTCAGTGGATCACCTCGCCGCAGGCAAGGCGCGACGTGCAGCGCCTGCGCGCGCAGAGCCATGCCATTCTTACCAGTAGCGCCACCGTGCTGGCTGACGATCCACAGCTGACCGTGCGCTGGGAGGAGCTTAACGCCGATACCCGCGCCCTCTATCCGCAGGATGCTGTGCGCCAGCCGGTGCGTATCGTGGTCGACAGCCATAATCGCGTTACCCCTGAACATCGCCTGGTCAATCAGCCCGGTGAAACCTGGTTTGCGCGCACAACGCCGGACCCGCGCCAGTGGCCGGAAGGCGTGCGCCATATCAACGTGCCCGAGCACAACGGGCATTTGGATCTGGTCTCCATGATGATGCTGCTGGGGCGTGAACAGATCAACAGCGTCTGGGTTGAAGCGGGGGCGACGCTTGCCGGTGCGCTGTTACAGGCGGGACTGGTGGATGAGCTGGTGGTCTATCTTGCGCCAACGCTGTTAGGCAGCGATGCGCGCGGTCTGTGCGTGCTGCCAGGCCTTGAGAAACTGGCGGAGGCTCCCCATTTTACCTTCAGCCAAATACGCCAGGTTGGCCCCGATGTTTGCCTGCATTTAGCCACTGCGTAATGTCCTCCTAAAAGGGAAGCAGTGCGCGAAATATTATGATAAAATCCGCCCCCCTTGTGGGGCAAATGAACCCAAAGGAAGAGTATGAACATTATTGAAGCTACCGTTGCTGCTCCGGACGCTCGCGTCGCCATCACCATTGCGCGTTTCAACAATTTTATCAACGACAGCCTGCTGGACGGTGCCGTTGATGCACTGAAACGTATCGGCCAGGTTAAAGATGAAAATATCACCGTAGTTTGGGTTCCGGGTGCCTATGAGCTGCCACTGGCGGCGGGTGCACTGGCGAAAACCGGTAAATATGATGCGATTATTGCGCTTGGCACGGTTATCCGTGGCGGTACTGCTCACTTCGAATATGTGGCTGGCGGTGCGAGTAATGGTCTGGCGCATGTCGCACAGGACAGCGAAATCCCGGTAGCCTTTGGTGTGCTCACCACTGAAAGTATTGAACAAGCCATCGAGCGCGCGGGTACCAAAGCAGGTAACAAAGGTGCAGAAGCTGCCCTGACCGCGCTTGAGATGATTAATGTATTGAAGGCCATTAAAGCCTGATTTTTTTGTAAGGGGAATTTTGTGAAACCTGCTGCTCGTCGCCGCGCCCGTGAGTGTGCCGTTCAGGCGCTTTACTCCTGGCAGTTGTCCCAGAACGACATCGCTGATGTTGAATACCAGTTCCTGTCTGAGCAGGATGTCAAAGATGTCGACATCGCGTATTTCCGCGAACTGCTGTCCGGGGTGGCGACTAACAGCGCATATCTCGACGGTCTGATGAAGCCGTACCTGTCCCGTCTGCTCGAAGAGCTGGGCCAGGTCGAGAAAGCGGTACTGCGTATCGCGCTGTTTGAACTCTCTAAACGTGCTGATGTGCCGTACAAAGTGGCCATCAACGAAGCCATCGAACTGGCGAAAACGTTTGGTGCTGAAGACAGCCACAAATTCGTTAATGGCGTGCTGGATAAAGCCGCACCCGCGATCCGCCCCCACAAAAAGTAATCTGCTGGTCCGTGCGGTGAGGTGCTTTGCCACTTCGCCGCCACCGCAGCGTCCTGTCTTTTATTCTGCTGAGGCATAACGTATGGCATGCGGCGAATTCTCCCTGATTGCCCGTTATTTTAATCGCGCCAGACGCGCCCGTCTGGATGTCGAAACCGGTATTGGTGACGATTGCGCGCTTCTGAATGTTCCCGAAAAGCAAACGCTGGCGATCAGCACCGACACGCTGGTCTCGGGGATCCACTTCTTACCGGACATCTCTCCTGCCGATCTGGCGTACAAAGCGCTGGCGGTTAACCTGAGCGATCTCGCGGCAATGGGTGCCGATCCGGCGTGGTTGACGCTGGCGCTGACCCTGCCGGAGGTCGATGAAGCGTGGCTGGCGGCGTTCAGCGACAGCCTGTTCGAGCAACTTAACTACTACGATATGCAGTTGATTGGCGGCGACACCACTAAGGGGCCGCTGTCGATGACGCTGGGTATTCACGGCTACGTGCCGGTAGGCCGCGCGCTGAAACGCTCTGGCGCGAAGCCGGGCGACTGGATCTACGTCACCGGTACGCCGGGGGACAGCGCCGCCGGGCTGGCGATTTTGCAGGAGCGTCTGCGTGTGTCTGACGACGCAGACGCCGCCTGGTTGCAGAAACGTCATTTGCGACCGACGCCGCGTATTTTGCACGGCCAGGCGCTGCGCGATTTGGCGAGTTCGGCCATTGATCTCTCTGACGGACTGGTTTCCGATCTCGGCCATATCATCGCCGCTAGCGAGTGCGGGGCTATCGTTGACGTTGACGCCATGCCGTTTTCCGAAGCCCTTCGCCGCCACGTGGAGCCTGAACAGGCCCTGCGCTGGGCGCTCTCCGGCGGTGAAGATTACGAGCTGTGCTTTACCGTACCGGAGCTGAACCGTGGCGCGCTGGACGTCGCCATAGGCCATCTCAGCCTGCCGTTTACCTGCATCGGGCAGATGAGCGCGGACGTGGACGGCATTCAGTTTACCCGCGACGGAAAACCCGTCCCGTTTGATGTGAAAGGATACGATCACTTTGGCTAAAGATATCGCCAAAAGCCGCCTGAACCTGCGCAATCCCTGGCACCTGCTGGCGACGGGGTTTGGCAGCGGATTAAGCCCCATTGTGCCGGGTACCATGGGATCGCTTGCGGCGATCCCGTTCTGGTATCTGATGACCTTTTTACCGTGGCAGCTCTACTCGATGGTGGTGATGCTGGCGATCAGCATCGGCGTGTATCTCTGCCACCAGACGGCAAAAGACATGGGCGTGCACGATCATGGCAGCATCGTCTGGGACGAGTTTATCGGTATGTGGATCACGCTGATGGCGCTGCCGACGCATGACTGGCAATGGGTTGCCGCCGGTTTCGTGCTGTTCCGTATTTTCGACATGTGGAAACCGTGGCCGATCCGCTGGTTCGATCGCAATGTGCACGGCGGCATGGGCATTATTGTTGATGACATTGTCGCCGGGATTGTGGCCGCCGGTATTTTGTATGTGTTGGGTCATCACTGGCCGATTGGCATTTTTTAAAAAACGCGGCCGGGTGGCGGGCGTCAACGCCGACCCGGCCCGGCATGTTATTTAAATCCGACCACCGGATGCTGCTGATACGGCGTTTCCAGCTCGGCAATCTGCTCCGGTTTAAGCGTCAACTCCACCGCCTGCAACAGTTCATCAAGCTGCTCTTCGCGCGAAGTGCCGATAATCGGTGCGGTCACGCCCGGTTTGCTGAGCAGCCAGGCGAGTGCGACCTGCGCACGGGTTGCGCCGGTTTCGTCGGCGATGGCCGCCAGGCGCTCGGCGATTTGCGCGTCGCTGGCCTCGGTGTCGTTATAGAGCTTTTTACCCACCTCATCCGATACCAGTCGCGCCGTGGTTTCGCCCCACGGACGGGTCAGACGCCCGCGCGCCAGCGGACTCCACGGGATCACCGCCACCCCTTCCTGATAGCACAGCGGCAGCATTTCACGCTCTTCTTCGCGATAGATTAAATTGTAGTGGTTTTGCATGGTCACAAAGGGTGCCCAGCCGTGCTGTTTTTGCAGCGCCAGCGCCTGCGCAAACTGCGCGCTGTGCATTGACGACGCGCCGATGTAGCGGGCTTTGCCGGACTTCACCACGTCATTGAGCGCTTCCAGCGTCTCCTCGATGGGCGTGTTGTAATCCCAGCGGTGGATTTGCAGCAAATCGACGTATTCCATGCCAAGGCGTCGCAGACTGTCATCAATGGATTGCAGGATCTGCCCGCGCGACAGGCCTTCGGTGAGCGTGCCGGAAGGGTAATAGACTTTGGTGGCGACAATGACTTCTTCGCGGCGGGCGAAATCTTTAAGCGCACGGCCCACGATCTCTTCGCTGCTGCCGTCAGAGTAGCTGTTGGCGGTGTCAAAAAAGTTGATGCCGCCCTCAAGGGCGCGCTGGATGATGGGGCGGCTGCTCTCTTCGGGCAGGGTCCAGGCATGATTGCCCCGGTCCGGCTCGCCAAACGTCATGCAGCCAAGACAAAGACGGGAAACCTTAAGATCCGTTTTTCCTAACGTGTTGTATTGCATGGTTCCACTCCTGCTATTTGCGACAGATATTATCTCTAAGCATAGCAGGAGCGGAGGGGGAGGTTATGCCAGCCAGGCGGTGATTCTTGCTTTCATTCCGGCGGCATCGAGACCGATCTCCGCGCGCGCTTCGTCCTGCGTGCCCTGCGGGATGAAATGATCCGGCAGGCCAAGGTTCAGCACCGGCACCGGTTTACGGTGTGCCATCAGCACATCGTTCACGCCGCTGCCCGCCCCGCCGATAATGGCGTTTTCTTCCAGCGTGACCAGCGCGTCGTGGCGCGCGGCCAGATCCAGGATCAGCGTTTCATCCAGCGGCTTGGCAAAGCGCATATCCACCAGCGTGGCGTTTAGCGATTCGGCGACGGCAGCGGCTTCCGGCAGCAGCGTCCCAAAGTTGAGGATCGCCAGTTTCTCGCCCTTGCGTTTCACTACCCCTTTGCCGATCGGCAGTTTTTCCAGCGGTGTCAGCTCAACGCCCACCGCATTGCCGCGCGGATAGCGCACGGCGCTGGGGCCATCGGCGTAGTGATAGCCGGTGAAGAGCATCTGGCGGCATTCGTTTTCATCGCTCGGCGTCATGATCACCATTTCCGGGATGCAGCGCAGATAGGAGATATCGAACGCGCCCTGATGCGTCTGCCCGTCGGCACCGACAATCCCGGCGCGATCGATGGCGAACAGTACCGGTAATTTCTGAATGGCGACGTCATGAATCAGCTGATCGTAAGCGCGTTGCAGGAAGGTGGAGTAAATTGCCACCACGGGCTTATAGCCGCCAATCGCCAGGCCTGCGGCGAACGTCACCGCGTGCTGCTCGGCAATGGCGACATCAAAATACTGGGCAGGATACTTTTTCGAAAACTCGACCATACCGGAGCCTTCGCGCATGGCGGGGGTGACCGCCATCAGCTTGCTGTCCTTCGCTGCGGTTTCGCACAGCCAGTCGCCAAAGATTTTCGAGTAGCTCGGCATGCCGCCGCTGCTTTTGGGCAGCGTGCCTTTCGACGGATCGAATTTGGGAACCGCATGGAAGGTGATGGGATCTTTCTCGGCCGGTTCGTAACCCCGACCTTTTTTAGTCATGATGTGCAGGAACTGCGGACCCTTGAGGTCACGCATGTTTTTCAGCGTGGTCACCAGACCCAGCACGTCGTGCCCGTCTACCGGGCCGATGTAGTTGAAACCAAGCTCTTCAAACAGCGTGCCTGGCACGACCATGCCTTTGATGTGTTCTTCGGTGCGCTTGAGCAGCTCTTTGATCGGCGGTACGCCGGAGAAGACTTTCTTGCCGCCTTCGCGCAGCGTGGAGTAGAGCTTGCCGGAAAGCAGCTGCGCGAGATGGTTATTCAGTGCGCCGACGTTTTCGGAGATCGACATTTCATTGTCGTTGAGCACCACCAGCATGTCCGGTTTGATATCACCGGCGTGGTTCATGGCTTCAAACGCCATGCCTGCGGTGATGGCACCATCGCCAATCACGCAGACGGTACGGCGCTGTTTGGCTTCTTTTTCGGCGGCAACGGCGATGCCGATCCCGGCGCTGATGGAGGTTGAAGAGTGACCGACGCTCAGCACGTCGTATTCACTTTCGCCGCGCCAGGGGAAGGGGTGCAGACCGCCTTTCTGACGGATGGTATCGATCTTATCGCGACGACCGGTGAGGATTTTATGCGGATACGCCTGATGGCCCACGTCCCAGATCAGCTGATCGAAAGGCGTGTTATAGACATAATGCAGCGCCACGGTCAGCTCAACCGTGCCAAGCCCGGAGGCGAAGTGTCCGCTGGAGCGGCTCACGCTGTCGAGCAAATAGCGGCGCAGCTCGTCGCACAGCTTCGGCAGGCTCTCTTTTGGCAACAGGCGCAACTCCTGGGTGGAGTCAACCAGCGCCAGGGTCGGGTATTTGGCTATATCAAAACTCATCAGACACTCATCGCGGTTTAATCGTTATTTATCACGCTGGATTATGTAATTCGCCAGTGCTTCCAGTGCCGTGGTATCCAGTGAGAGGGCGGCCAGCTGGTTCAGGGACTGGCGGGCGTCGTCAATCAGGTCACGGGCTTTTGTCCGGGCTTGCTCAAGGCCAAGAAGTGCGGGGTAGGTGCTTTTTCCCAACTGCTGATCGGCACCCTGGCGTTTACCAAGGGTCGCAGTATCGCCCACCACATCCAGAATGTCATCCTGTACCTGGAACGCCAGGCCGATGCTTTCTGCGTATTGATCGAGAAGGGGCAGGGCTTCACGCCCTTTTTCACCCGCGCTCAGTGCGCCCATTCGCACCGCCGCGCGAATCAATGCGCCCGTTTTATGGCGATGAATGCGCTCAAGGGCGTCGAGATTGACCTGCTGACCTTCGGCCTCCAGATCCAGCGCCTGACCGCCGCACATGCCGGCCACACCGCTCGCTTTCGCCAACTCAGAAACCATCGCCAGCCGGTCGCTGACGGCCACTTCTGGCATCGGCGCATCGGTAAGGATGGAGAACGCCAGCGTTTGCAGCGCGTCACCCGCCAGAATCGCGCTCGCTTCGCCGAATTTTATGTGGCAGGTCGGCTGTCCACGGCGCAGATCGTCATCGTCCATCGCCGGCAAATCGTCATGAATCAACGAGTAAGCGTGAATGCACTCGACCGCGGCGGCCGGAGCATCCAGCGTTTGCGTGCTGACGCCAAACATACCGCCGGTGGCGTAGACCAGGAAAGGCCGTAAGCGCTTACCGCCTAATAGTGCGCCATAGTGCATGGCCTCAACCAGAGGAGTGTTCTGAAACGGCAACGGGGCGATAAAGCGCCGCAGCGCGTCGTTGGCCTGGCTGACGCACGCGTTAAGCTGTTGGTTGAAATCCATTGCGTTTACTCAGCGTCCGGCGTGAAAGGCGTCAGCGGAGCGTCTTCGTTATCAGAGAGCAGGATCTGCACGCGCTGCTCGGCCTGTTGCAGTTTAACCTGCCCCTGGCGCGCCAGCTGTACGCCGCGTTCAAACTCATTTAGCGCCTCTTCCAGCGGTAAGTCGCCGCTCTCAAGACGGGTGACAATCTGTTCCAGTTCAGTTAGCGCCGTTTCGAAACTGGCCGGTGCGTCGTTTTTCTTTGGCATAGTGAATATCTGACTCTCTTATTATTCGCACCCGCTATGTTAGCGGAGTCGCGCAGCTTAGCAAATAACGCGCAATGGTCATGCAATATGCACAGGTTGACCACGATGGTGGTATACTTCCGCGCCTGGATGCAGCCGCAGGTGTGGGCTGCTGTATTTTTCCCTCAACAAGTCGTGTGAACGACTTGCCAACGAACCATTGCCGCCATGAAGTTTATCATTAAATTGTTCCCTGAAATCACCATCAAAAGCCAATCTGTGCGTTTGCGCTTTATTAAAATACTGACCGGGAACATTCGTAACGTTCTGAAGCATTACGACGAGACGCTGGCCGTCGTTCGTCACTGGGATCACGTTGAAGTGCGCGCCAAAGACGAGAATCAGCGTCTGACCATCCGTGACGCCCTGACCCGTATTCCGGGTATCCACCATATTCTGGAAGTGGAAGATGTGCCTTTCACCTCCCTGCATGACATCTTCGAAAAAGCGCTGGTGCAGTACCGCGACCAGGTGGAAGGCAAATCCTTCTGCGTGCGCGTAAAGCGCCGTGGTAAGCATGAGTTTAGCTCTATTGACGTTGAGCGCTACGTCGGTGGCGGTTTGAATCAACATATTGAATCCGCGCGGGTGAAATTAACCCACCCGGACGTCACCGTAAATCTGGAAATTGAAGACGACCGTCTGCTGCTGGTAAAAGGCCGCTACGAAGGCATCGGCGGTTACCCGGTGGGCACGCAGGAAGATGTGCTGTCGCTGATTTCCGGCGGTTTCGACTCCGGTGTCTCCAGCTATATGCTGATGCGTCGCGGCTGCCGCGTGCATTACTGCTTCTTCAACCTCGGCGGTGCCGCCCATGAAATCGGCGTTCGTCAGGTGGCGCATTATTTGTGGAATCGCTACAGCAGTTCGCACCGCGTGCGCTTTGTGGCCATCAACTTTGAACCGGTCGTCGGCGAGATTTTAGAAAAAGTCGAAGACGGTCAGATGGGCGTGGTGCTCAAGCGCATGATGGTGCGAGCGGCGTCGAAAGTGGCTGAGCGCTACGGCGTGCAGGCGCTGGTGACCGGCGAAGCGCTGGGCCAGGTCTCCAGCCAGACGCTGACCAACCTGCGTCTTATCGACAATGTGTCCGACACGCTGATCCTGCGTCCGCTCATTTCCCACGATAAAGAGCACATCATCGATCTGGCCCGCGAAATCGGCACCGCTGATTTTGCCCGCACCATGCCGGAATACTGCGGCGTGATCTCTAAAAGTCCGACGGTGAAAGCGGTTAAAGCTAAAATCGAAGCGGAAGAAGCGCATTTCGATTTCGCCATTCTGGATAAAGTTGTCGCGGAAGCGAGCAATATCGACATCCGCGACATCGCCAGCCAGACCGAGCAGGAGGTGGTTGAGGTCGAAACCGTCACCGGCTTTGGCCCGAACGAAGCGATTCTGGACATTCGCTCGGTGGATGAGCAGGACGACAAACCGCTGGCCGTTGACGGTGTGGAGGTGGTGTCGCTGCCGTTCTACAAGCTCAGCACTAAATTTGGCGATCTCGACCAGAGCAAAACCTATTTGCTGTGGTGCGAGCGCGGCGTGATGAGCCGTCTGCAAGCGCTCTATCTGCGTGAGCAGGGCTTCGCTAACGTTAAGGTCTACCGCCCGTAATCGCTTGTCTTGCCCGGTGGCGCGTTCACCGGGCGAACGGTTTCCCCCAGGCCGGAGGTGCTTTTGGAAAAGCAGCATAAGTATCTGGAGATCAAAGACCGACTGAAAAACGCCATTCTCGCGCATCGCTATCCCATTGGCGAAAGCATCCCTTCTGAGCGTGAAATTGCGCGTGAACATCAGGTTACCCGCGTCACGGTGCAAAAAGCGATGGCGAGCCTGGAGCAGGAAGGTTTTATCGAGCGCATCCACGGCAAGGGGATGTTCGTTCTCAAAAACACCGACACCAATATCTATCTTCTCAATAACGAAACCAGCGACAGTATTCTGGGGTTTTCCCGTGAGTTTCAGGGCAAAGTAAACGTCACCAGTCAGCTGCTTGATTTCCGCACCCTTACCGCGGACGCCAGCCTCGCCCGCAATCTTGAGATCGCCGTCGGCGCGCCGGTGTGGTTTATTCGCCGCATCCGCTTGCTGGATAACATCCCCGTTTTAATTGAAGACAGTAATATTCCGCAAAGCGTGGTGGATACCATTCCCGAAGAGGTGCTGCGTCACGGTTCGCTGTATAGCTATATTGAAGAGTACACCGGCAGGAAAATTAAAGACGCCGATTCGATTATTGAAGCCGCGCTGTTTGACTGCGATATGGCGGAACTGCTGACGATAGCCGCCGGATTACCGATGCTCAAAATTACCGAAGTGACGCGGCTGGAGAATAAAACAGCGTTTAACTATTCCATTAGCTACAACCGCGCCGATATTTTCCGGGTTAAGAATCTACGCATTGAGCGCTAGACGCCGCGCGATCAACCATCAGTTCCGCTTTCTCATGCTGGCGGATCAACGTTGACGGAATGGCGACGCTGATCTCTGCACACAGTGTGCGTTCAACAATTGCCCGTTTAGGCTCCCCGCTCGCCATCATAATAATGTGCTGCGCATCCAGCAGGGTTTTCAGGCCCAGCGAAATCCCCTGGCGAACATCGCGCTGCCCGCCAAAATATTTCACTGACACTGCCTGGGTAATCGGGTCGAGATCGACCACGTGACAGCGATTTTCCCGCGAAACGCCCGGTTCGTTGAAACCAATATGGCCGTTCATGCCAATGCCGAGCACCAGCATGTCAATGCGCCCGCAGGCGGCAATAAAGTCGTCAACGCGCTGGCATTCACGGCGGGTATCGTCGGTAAGTCCGTCAAAAAAGCAAATTTGCTCATCCCGTAGGGATAAACGGTCAAAGAAGTGCGACCAGACCATTTGCCGACAGCTGCCTTTATCCTGTTTTCCCAGCCCCAGCCATTCGTCGAGGCCGACAAAGCGGGCGTGGCTAAAATCGATCTCACCGGACTTGCTGGCGGCAACCAGCGCGTCAAACACCCCGAGCGGCGTGTCGCCACCGGCAATGCAGATGAGCGCCTCCGGTTTGTGTTTTACGCATGCGATCACGCGGCGGGCCACGGCGGCGCACAGCTGCGGGTAATCCGCTTCAATGTGAATGTTCATCGCCGCTCCTTAGCGTTGTTGGGCGTACTGGGGTAAATAGCGGGCATTCACCTCCAGATAGTCGTTGAGGATCTGCTCGGCAACCGCCGCCGATGGCACCAGTGGATTGATGCTGAGCGCCAGCAGCGCCGTGTCGTAATCCCCGGTCATTGCCGCTTCGACGGTGAGTTCTTCATAGGCTTTGACGCTCTGAATAAGCCCGCGGATTTTCACCGGTAATGGCCCGTAAGCCAGCGGATGCGCGCCCTGTTTGTCGATCACCGCGTTGGTTTCCAGCGTGACGTGATCGGGCAGATCGCCGGTGGCACCGTTATTGGTGGTGTTGACGACGTGGATCTCTTTTTTGTCGTTATAAATGGCGCTGATGATCGAGCAGGCCGTGTCGGAATACCACGCGCCGCCGCGCTGCTCCAGCTCTTTCGGTTTTTCGTTCAGGTGCTCATCCTGGTAGAGTTCGAAAAGCCGTTTCTCAATGGCGCGGGTCTGCTCTCCGCGCGTGCCTTTGGTTTGTTGATCCGCGAGCGCCGCATCGACCATTTCGCGAGTGAGGAAAAAATACTTCAGATAGGAGATCGGATACATATGCAGCGCGCGGGCAAAGCGGGCAGAAAAGCCGATGTCCGGGATGTTTTTTAGCGCATTACTGGCGGCACCGCTGGCGAGTTTTTCAATAAAATCGTCGGTGACCTCTTCGCCTTTAATATAAATGCGATCGGCGAAGATCAGGTGATTCAGGCCCATGATGCGCGCGTAAACGTCCTGCTTCGGCACGTTATAGGCTTTGGCGATATCCATCAGCATGCTGTTCGCGCCGCTGCAAATGCCCAACGATTTAATCGTTGAGTGGCGGGCAATGGCTTCGGTGACAATGCCCGCCGGGTTGGTGAAGTTAATCAGCCAGGCGTTGGGGCACCATTTTTCCATGTCGCGGGCGATATCCAGCAGCACGGGAATGGTGCGCTGCGCTTTCATAAAGCCGCCGGGACCGGTGGTTTCCTGGCCGAGGACGCCATACTTAAGCGGAATTTTCTCATCGTTGATCCGCGCATCCAGAAAACCCACCCGCAGCTGAGTGGTGACAAAATCGGCATCTTTTAGCGCCTCTTCACGATCCAGCGTCAGGTGAATGGTCATGGGGATACCCGCTTTTTTCACCATCCGTTTTGCCAGCGTGCCGACGATCTCCAGTTTCTCGCGGCCTTCTTCAATATCCAGCAGGTAATAATCGCTGACCGGCAGCTCGTGGTGGCGCTTAATAAATCCATCGATCAGTTCTGGCGTATAGCTGGAGCCGCCGCCAATAGTCACAATTTTGAGCTTTTTCATAGGGTTTCCTTTTATAAGGCTGAATCAGATGCCGTCGCGGCTTGTTCTTCGGCGGCCTGGTCTGCACGCTCTTTAT
The DNA here is from genome assembly GCA_963521185.1 of uncultured Enterobacter sp. GTDB lineage: Bacteria > Pseudomonadota > Gammaproteobacteria > Enterobacterales > Enterobacteriaceae > Enterobacter_D. Next base: position 179,182 of record CAUQTV010000003.1, read on the forward strand.
CCAGTTGCCGACGCTCAGCAATTTTAAAGAAGGGCAGGTAAACCAGCGCAGAGATAACAATGGTGCAGACGGACCACAGCACCGCCGGAATATTTCCGCCGGTGACAAAAAAGGCGGCGAAAACAGGGGGCATGGTCCAGGGGATCTGTAGCACCGGTCGGCCAATAATGTCGAAATACATCAGGGCGTAAGTTGCAGTACATAAAATCATCGGCGTGACGGTAAAGGGGATCATCAGCAGCGGGTTAAAGACGATGGGGCAGCCGAAAATTACCGGTTCGTTAATACAAAAAACAGCGGAGGGCAGGGAGAGTTTGCCCACCGATTTATACAATTTACTGCGCGAGCGCAGCATGGCGATCACCAGACCGAGCGTGGCACCGGTTCCCCCGAGGCACATAAATACAATGTAAAAACCGTCGGCGGTAATATGCGGGATGGGCTGGTGGTTCAAATACGCCTGGGTGTTTTCCGCGATGTATTTCAAAAAGATCGGGCTGGTAATACCGGAGAGAATATTGTCGCCGTGAATACCGCAGCACCAGAGCAGTGAGATCAAAAAGATCAGCACCAGCATGCCCGGCAGCGAACCTAATCCGCTCACCAGCGGGCTGACGAGCCAGGTGAAAAAGCTGTTGATATCAAAATTGAGCATCACCCGCACAAACCAGACGATGGCGATGGTTACCGCTGCCGGGATCAGGCTGACGAAGGACTGGGCAACGGCGGGAGGAACGCCCTCCGGCAGGGTGATAACGATATTTTTGACGACAAAAAAGCGCATGATCTGCACGCTGGCAATCGCCAGAATTATCGCCGAGAACAGCCCGGCCGCGCCGAGATTATCCACGTTGAGCTGATAGTGCTCATTGAGCTGCGCCAGCAGAAATACCACGGTCGCCACGGCGCTACAGGTGAGCGCATTCAGACCGTACTCTTTTGCCAGGTTATAGCTGATCCCCATTGCCGAAATAAGCCCAATCGCACCGAAAGTGACGGCGACCGGCGCGCTTAACTTATTGGCCAGCGGCCCTAACAGCTCGCTCCAGCCGGGAATGGGGAGATTGGCGAGGATTAAAAAGACGCTGCCGGTAATGGTAAAGGGGAGCGTCAGTGCAATGCCGTTTCTCACCGCCACCAGCATTTTGTTTTCACCGACCTGAATCAAAATGGGGACGACCTTGCCTTCAATAAATGTAATCACCGTCACGCCTCCCGGGGAGCTGTTATTTTGGACTGGTATATACCAGTTAGGTTTCAGTGTTTCACGCAAGGGCGGCGGCGTCAATGCGGCCTGAGAACCATTGAAAAGAGGGGGAGTTATTGAATCCTATGAACTTTCAATAATATCGATTGCGCTGGCTCACGCTTTGGGAGGAAGGTTTTGGTGAAAGTTGTGAACCGCAGCACAATTATGCATGGGCGGGTAATATCAGCGGGTGACGGGCGCTGATACATTCATAAAACAGATAGTGGTTAACGTTGTGATGCGATTCATTACAGTTACTGATTCGTGCTTCAGGTAATTTTCACCTCCGATCACGCCAGACACCTACCGATACTGTTTCAATGAAAAAACTCGCCTTTCTCGTTCTCTTTTCACCGGCCGTTTTTGCGGCGTCCGATTATCAACCTGCGATCCAACAGGCGGTGCAGTTCAACCAGTGGTATCTGAAAAAAATCGCACTGCATGAAAGTCCGCTTATTGATGGTAGCGGGATTGAACGTTTTGTGGCGTCTGAGACGCTGGATCGGCTGCGTGCGGGACACTTCGACGGGGAAATGTATACGACGGATTATTTCACCAGGATGGACAGGTTTCCCGACGTGCCGGTGACCGACGTCAAGGTGACGGCGACAGTGTACGATCCGGTGTGCCTGAATGTGTATCTCACCATCGGGAAGCGGACCGTCGTTGACTGTATGCGGGAAGAGGCGGGGACGTGGAAGATCTACGCCGTTACCCAGATATCGCCTGGCTCGGTGCCGGGGCAGATCGCCGCGAGCCAGCTTTAAGCTTCGTACCAGCCTTAAGCTTCGTAATAGTTGTAGATCCCGGCCGCCATCACCAGTTGCGAAGCCACCTCGTGGGCTTTTTCGCGCCCGGCCAGCAGATCGATAATCTTGAGCGCAAAATCGATCGCCGTGCCCGGTCCCTGACTGGTGAGCAGGTTGACACGCGGGTCCCAGACCACACGTTTATCCTGCCACTGACCTTCCGGGATGCGCTCTTTTAGCGTCGGGAAGCCGGTCATGTTGCCAATGGGAAAGAGATCGTGCGGAACCAGCACGGTGGCAGCGGCGGCACAAATGGCCGCAACAATACGCCCGGAAAGATGGAACTGGCGCACGGTCTCCACCAGCAGTGGGCTATCGCGAAAACACTCCGCGCCCTTCACGCCGCCGGGCAGAATGATGACGTCATAATCGCCGTCAGCGACCTCCACCAGCGGCGCATCCGCCAGAATTTTAACCCCGCGCGAGCAGACGATCGTCAGATTGCCGTCACTGGCGACGCTGGCGGTGGTTACGTCTATGCCGCCGCGCACCAGCAAATCGATGGTCGTGACCGCCTCGGTCTCTTCACTACCAGGGGCGAGGCATATCAGTGCTGATGGGTTCATACTCACTTTCCTTACGCTTAATCAGTTCATACAGACGGGTATTTTCCGGTACCGGAATACCGTGCGCGCGGGCGCGCTTGAGTAAATGCCCGGTGATGTAATCTATTTCCGTGTGGCGCAGGGCGCGAACGTCCTGCAACATCGATGAGATATTCTCTTCGGTGCTGCCAATGACCTGATTCACGTAGCTGAGCAGATCTTCCACCGAGGTGTGGTGGCCTTCCCGCTCCATGACCGCCGCCACTTCGTGACAGATGCTTTGGATCAGTTCCGGGTGCGCGCGCAGCTCGCCGTTCGGGCAGTTCCACAGGGCGGTGAGCGGGTTGATCACGCAGTTTACCGCCAGCTTTCGCCACAGCTCCGGACGAATGGTGTTATGCCAGGCGACGTCCGGCAGCACGTCCTGGAGGATATCCGCAAGATAGCTAAAATCGCCGTCATGCTGGCGCGCCGGGCCAATGTGCGTGGTGCCGCTGGCGACGTGCATGATGATGTTGCCGTCGCGTCGTGCCGCATGGGTGGTGATGCCCATCAGCAGCGGTTGCGGTATGTTTTTTAGCTCATCCACGGTGCCCATACCGTTGTGGATCAATAAAATGGGCGTCGTTGCGGGCAGTCTTCCCGACAGGCTTCTGACGGCCTCGGATACCTGCCAGGCTTTCAGGGTGACAAGAAGCAGATCGCTTTGCGCCAGGAAATCCGGGTCGTTGGCGGTTAAAGACTCATTGAAAATGCTGCCATCTTCTTCAATCAGATTCACACTGCAAAAGGGCTGTGGCACGCGAAGCCAGCCCTGCACTTCATGTCCATGCTTACATAACGCAGTCAGCCATAATTGACCTAATGCTCCGCATCCGAGTACGGTTATTTTCATTGTTCCTCCTCACCTGCAACTACGCCAGGCGTCGAATAACCAAGTATAGCGCCGTCTACGCAGGTTCTAAACGTCCGAATGTTCTGATCTCCGGGGTTTAACACGTTGAGTTATGCTTGTATGCAGGTATTATGCATCGCAACAAATACAGAAGGAGAAGAAAAGATGCCATCTTTCGATATTGTCTCTGAAGTTGATCTTCAGGAAGTCCGTAACGCGGTCGATAACGCCAGCCGCGAAGTGGAGTCTCGATTTGATTTTCGTAACGTTGAGGCCACATTTGAACTCAATGAGGCAAATAAAACCATTAAAGTGCTGAGCGAGTCTGATTTCCAGGTCAATCAGCTGCTGGATATTCTGCGCGCCAAGTTGTTAAAGCGTGGCATTGAAGGCGCGTCGCTGGACGTTCCGGAAACCTTCGTGCACAGCGGCAAAACCTGGTTTGTGGAAGCCAAACTGAAGCAGGGGATTGAAAGCGCGACACAGAAGAAAATCGTGAAGCTGATTAAAGACAGCAAAATCAAAGTGCAGTCGCAGATTCAGGGTGAAGAAATCCGTGTGACCGGAAAATCCCGCGACGATCTGCAAGCGGCGATGGCGCTGGTGCGCGGAGGCGATCTGGGGCAGCCGTTCCAGTTCAAAAACTTCCGTGACTAATGTTGTGAAAATTTAGCGCGTGAAAGCCGGGTGAAACCCACCCGGCGAATGCGTCAGACGGCTTTGATCGTCTGTTCTATTTCGAATCGATTCGTCACTTTGCTGTCAATTTTCACATATGCGCTGCGCTCGATCGGCGCGACCATCACTTCACTCACGCCCTCTTTTTCCCGCAGACGCTGCGTCAGCGCGTCATCCAATGGCACATCGTCGGGAATTTCGACGCGCAGGCTGCTGACATACGGCGGTTCCTGCATGGTGCTGGCAACCAGCAGCCAGACCATTGCCAGCAGTGCCCCCGCCAGGAATACCGTCTGGGAATCAAACAGGCCGTCAACCCAGCCCGACAGCGAGCCGCCAATCGCCACGCCAAGAAACTGGCTGGTGGAGTAAATGCCCATCGCCGTGCCTTTGTAACCCGCAGGGGCTTCTTTGCTAATGAGAGAGGGCAGCAGCGCTTCCATCAGGTTAAAGGCGAGAAAGAAAATCTGTACCCCGATAACCTGCTCCCAGAAGTGTGGACCTGCGCCCCACAAGATGATTTCGGCAATCAGCAGCAGCGCGACGCAAAAGACAAACACGCGCTTCATGCGGCGCTTCACTTCAGCGTAAATAATAAAGGGCACGACCGAAACGAACGAAATCAGCATCGTGACCAGATAGATTTTCCAGTGATCCGCAGTGGCAAACCCTGCCGCTTCAAGCTGACCGGGCAGCGCAACAAAGGTGGACATCAGCAGGATATGCAGGCACATGATGCCAATGTTGAGCTTCAGCAGTTGAGGACTGGCGAGGACTTTGCTGAAGCAGCCTTTCACCATGCCCGACTCGCGGTTGAGCACGTGGTTTTTGCTGTCCGGCACCACCCACAGCGTGAGGGCAATGCCCACCGTTGCAAGGGCGGCGATCATCCAGAACAGCGCATGCAGGCCCAGTTTGTGGGTAATAATCGGGCCGAGAACCATGGCGATAGCAAAGGTCACGCCGAAGCTAACGCCGATAAACGCCATCGCCTTGGTGCGGTTTTGTTCGCGGGTGAGATCGGACAGCAGCGCCATGACCGCTGCGGCAATGGCGCCGGACCCCTGGAGCGCACGGCCAAGGATAATGCCCCAGATAGAGTCTGAGAGTGCGGCAATCACGCTGCCTAAAACAAAAATAGCCAGCCCGCCGACGATCAGCGGTTTGCGCCCGATCCGGTCAGAGAGTAACCCAAAGGGGATTTGAAAAATCGCCTGCGCCAGACCGTAAATGCCGATGGCAAAGCCAATCAGCGCTTCGCTTGCACCCTGTAACGCCATACCGTATGTGGTCAGAACGGGCAGGACCATAAACATGCCAAGCATACGCAGCGAGAAAACAGTCCCTAAACCCCAGGTGGCGCGCAACTCGCCTGGCGTCATTTTATAGTCGTTCATTACCACCTCAATTTCAAAGCCGGGCATAGTGTAGTGCGGGGGCAGGGCAGGGTAAACAACGGCTTATTTAGCAAATATTACATCAATCATCTTTTGTTTTAACAAATAAAAAAGGGCGCCGAAGCACCCTTTTTAACGCTGGCTGATTTACCAGGCGTAGGCGAGCAGACTGTGGGAGTCTGGCACCATAAAATCGACCGACATCATCACCGACAGCGAGGTAATGGCGACGATGGAAAAGACGAACAGTTTGCGCGCCCAGACCTTATCGTCTTCCACTTTATAGCCCTTGAGCGCCATGCCTAACCACCAGACGCTTACCGCAGCGGCGACCGCCAGATATTTGTATCCGGCGTAACCACCCAGTGAGAGCATCAGCGTCGCGACGGCAAAGGCGATGATGTAGAGCGTGATATGGTTTTTGGCGACCGAAATGCCTTTCACCACCGGCAGTACCGGAATGTTCGCTGCCTGATAATCCTTAAAGCGGAAAATCGCAATGGCGTAGGAGTGCGGCATCTGCCACAGGCTAAAGATAGCCAGCAGGATGAGCGCACCGCTGTCGAAATTACCGGTGACCGCGCAGTAGCCAATCACCGGCGGTGCTGCGCCGGAGAGAGAGCCAATCAACGTGCCATAGACGGAGTGGCGTTTCATGTACAGGCTGTAAATGCCGACATAAACCACAAACCCCATCACCCCCAGCCAGCAGGCCAAAGGATTTGCGCCAAACCACAGCAGCATAAAGCCAGCAATACCCAACAAGGTGGCGTACACCAGCGACATTTTCGGTGAAATCAGGCCCTTGACCAGCACACGGTTCTTCGTACGCTCCATTTTGCGGTCGATGTCGCGGTCAATGAAGTTGTTGAAAACACAACCCGAGGCCACCACCAGCGACACGCCAACGAGCGTACTGACGAACAGGGGATAATCAATGCTGCCCTTGGAGGCCAGCAGGAACCCCCCGATCACGGAGATCAGGTTACCGAAAATGATGCCTGGTTTCGTTACTTGCAGGTATTGCTTAATCATACTCGCCGCTCTTAGTGAACCATCATGTTGTAGTTCAGGTTCCACATAATCCAGATTGAGCCCACTACCACAATGGCAATGATCAGCACCGTAAAGACAAAGGCCACCAGGTTCCAACGCTCTTCAGAAGAGGTATTCATGTGCAGGAAGCACACCAGGTGAACCAGAATCTGTACAACCGCCATCACCAGCACAACGCCAAGCAGCGTCGCGTGAGAGGCCGTGCCGTTCATGACCATCCAGAACGGGATAACAGTCAGGATGATCGACAGGATAAAACCTGTCATGTAGGTTTTTACGCTACCGTGAGAAGCGCCGTTATGATCGGTAGAATGACTCATTACATCGCCCCCATCAGGTAAACAACAGAGAACACGCAGATCCATACTACGTCGAGGAAGTGCCAGAACATGCTCAGGCACATCAGACGCGTACGGTTGGTGCTGGTCAGCCCGCGACGGGTAACCTGGAACATCATCACCGCCATCCACACCAGACCTGAGGTCACGTGCAGACCGTGGGTTCCGACCAGCGCGAAGAAGCCAGACAGGAAGCCACTGCGATCCGGGCCGAAGCCTTCACCGATCAGGTGATGGAATTCATAGATTTCCATGCCCACGAAGCCCGCACCAAACAGGAAGGTCAGCGCCAGCCAGGAGATTACCTGGCTTTTCAGACCTTTGTTCATAGCGATGATCGCCATGCCGTAGGTGATGGAGCTAAACAGCAGGAGGAAAGTTTCCACCAGCACAAACGGCAGTTCGAAAATATCTTTACCGGTCGGGCCACCCGCCGTGCCGTTCACCAGAACGGCGTAGGTCGCGAACAGACATGCAAACAGAATGCAGTCGCTCATCAGGTAGATCCAGAAACCAAACACCTTGTTCGGTCCTGCATCGTGGTGCCCATGATCGTGCTCATGGGCCGTTGCGTGAGTTAAAGTCTCAGTCGACATTTTTCAGTCCTGCCTTGCTAATTTCGTCGAAATGCTGGTTTTCCAGTGTTTCAACGGTGGCAACCGGTACGTAGTAATCCACGTCCTCATCGAAGCTTTTCACAATCCAGGTGATGATCATGCCGGCAAAGCCCACAATCGCCATCCACCAGATATGCCAGATCATCGCGAAACCAAAGATCAGGCTGAAGGCTGCAATTACGACACCTGCACCGCTGTTTTTCGGCATATGAATTTCTTCATAGTGCGCAGGCTGTTTGTACGCTTCACCTTTCTCTTTCATTTCCCAGAAGGCATCACGTTCATGAACGTGCGGCACAACGGCAAAGTTGTAGAACGGCGGCGGAGAAGAGGTTGCCCACTCCAGCGTACGACCACCCCACGGGTCACCGGTCAGGTCACGGTTCTGCTCGCGGTCGCGAATAGAAACGTAGAACTGGATCAGCTGGCAGAGAATACCGCAGGCGATCAGCGCCGCGCCGCCCGCTGCAACCATCAGCAGCGTGTGGAACTGCGGATCGATCTGCTGGCTCAGACGACGGGTCATGCCCATGAAGCCCAGCACGTACAGCGGCATAAACGCCACGAAGAAGCCGATGATCCAGAACCAGAACGCGCGTTTGCCCCAGGTTTCGTTCAGCATGAAGCCGAAGGCTTTCGGCCACCAGTAGGTCAGGCCCGCGAAGCAGCCGAACACCACACCGCCGATGATCACGTTATGGAAGTGCGCAATCAGGAACAGACTGTTGTGCAGTACGAAGTCCGCGCCCGGCACCGCCAGCAGTACGCCGGTCATGCCGCCGATAGAGAAGGTGACGATAAAGCCGATGGTCCACAGCATCGCCGAGTTCAGCACGATGCGGCCCTGATACATGGTGAACAGCCAGTTGAAGATCTTCACCCCGGTCGGGATGGCGATAATCATGGTGCTGATACCAAAGAAGGCGTTAACGTTCGCGCCGCTGCCCATGGTGAAGAAGTGGTGCAGCCAAACGATAAAGGACAGAACCGTAATCGCGACCGTTGCCCACACCAGTGAGGTGTAGCCAAACAGGCGTTTTTTCGAGAACGTTGCCACCACTTCCGAGAACACACCGAACACCGGCAGAACAAGAATGTACACTTCCGGATGGCCCCAGGCCCAAATCAGGTTGATGTACATCATCATGTTGCCGCCCATATCATTGGTGAAGAAATGGGTGCCCAGATAACGGTCAAGGGTCAGCAGGGCTATCGTCACCGTCAGGATCGGGAAGGAGACGATAATCAGCACGTTGGTACACAGTGACGCCCAGGTAAACACCGGCATCTTGAACATGGTCATGCCAGGGGCACGCATTTTCAGGATCGTCACAAAGAAGTTAATACCGGTAAGCGTTGTACCTATACCGGAGAGCTGGAGACTCCAGATCCAGTAGTCGACACCTACGCCCGGACTGTACTCGATTCCCGATAGCGGCGGATAAGCAACCCAACCGGTCTGGGCGAATTCGCCAATACCGAGAGAGAGGTTGACCAGTACAACACCGACAACGGTGAACCAGAAGCTCAGGTTGTTCAGGAACGGGAACGCCACGTCGCGCGCGCCAATTTGCAGCGGCACCACCAGGTTCATCAGACCGACCACGAAAGGCATCGCCACGAAGAAGATCATGATCACGCCGTGGGCGGTGAAGACCTGGTCGTAGTGGTGCGGTGGCAAGAAGCCTGCTTCACCGGCAGACGCCAGCGCCTGTTGGCTACGCATCATGATGGCATCAGCAAAACCACGCAGCAGCATAACGATTGCCACGATGAGGTACATGATACCCAGACGTTTGTGGTCAACAGAGGTTAACCACTCGCTCCATAAATATGACCACTTACCGAAGTAAGTGATCGCAGCAACCAGCGCCAGACCACCGACGATAATTGCTGCAACCGTAACCATGATAATCGGTTCATGGTACGGCACTGCATCCAGTGTTAGTTTTCCGAACATCGTATTATTCCTCGGCCCCTTAGTGAGAGGTTTCCGCGTGACTCATGTCCATGCCTTCCATACCTTCATGGGAAGCGTGTTCCCCTTCAGGTTGAGTCACGTCCATGCTTTTCCCGTGAGCCATAAATTTGCCAATAACGTCTTTGAACAAATCCGGTTTCACGCTGGAGAAGTATTCAACTTTGTTGTATTCGCTCGGTGTAGCCAGTTTGTCGAAAGCCGCCATATCGTTCATCACGGTCGTCGACTGTTTTGCTTTAGCAACCCAGGCGTCAAAGGTGGCGTTGTCCGGCGTTGCAATCGCTTTGAACTTCATGCCGGAGAAACCCGCACCACTGTAGTTGGAGGAAATACCGTCATAGGTGCCAGCCTCGTTGGCAATCAGGTGCAGCTTGGTCTGCATCCCGGCCATCGCGTAAATCTGGCTACCCAGGCGCGGAATAAAGAAGGAGTTCATCACCGAGTTTGAGGTGATTTTGAATTCCACTGGCGTATTTGCTGGGAAGGCGATCTCATTGACCGTAGCAATACCTTGCTCCGGATAGATGAACAACCATTTCCAGTCCAATGCAACCACTTCGATGGTAATCGGCTTCGCATCGTGAACCAGCGGTTTGCTAGGCTCTAACGCGTGAGTCGTTTTCCAGGTCAGTACTGCAAGGAAAATGATGATGAGGATGGGAATCGTCCAAACCACAGCTTCAACTTTGTTCGAGTGCGACCAGTTGGGGCTGTATTTGGCGTCCTTGTTGGATGCCCTGTACTTCCAGGCAAAACCGATAGCCATCACGATGGCGGGAATCACGACAATCAACATCAGCCCAAGAGCCGTCAGTATCAACGAACGTTGTTCCAGTCCGATCTGTCCTTTGGGGTCAAGCAGCGCAGAATCGCAACCACTGAGTAAAACAGTGCCTGCAATTAATGACAGCAGTCCCAAACTTTTATTGTATTTCCTGAGTCTCATTTAACGACCTCAATTCCACGGGGATCAGGTGGCGCTTAAAGTGTGCGGGCATTTTACGGGAAGGTTACATTACTGTAAACATGAATGGCGCGCTGTCAGTAGGGTGTAACCGGGTTCTGCCGTGCATGTCACACAGATTGCAACAATCTGTAAAAATTCGCGATCACCTGAGTTACACCTATGTTAGAACAAAAATCCGCGCAGCGGGAAATTGATGAGGTTAATTGGTATAACCAATCAACTATAAAAACAATCGATTAACAATAATTCAGCAATTATTGAACATTATTGGAAAGAAATAATTGATAACTGTGCTGAATCGTTTAAGAGTAGCGCTTAATTTATACCGCACAAAATAATTAAAGAAAATTTAACGCCACGCAATTAATGCTGCACAAAATCGTCAATAATTTATCGCTCAAATATTCATCAAAATAATAACATAGAGGTATTAAGTGGGCATCTGATGACTTTTTCGTAACGCCATAAAGTCCAGTACGCCGCCGTAGACAATGCCGCCAATCGCCAGCAGCGCGCCCCATTCGAGCAGTTGCAGGCCGAAGGTCCAGTCGGTCAGGCCGGTGGCATTCAGGCAAACCACCGCCAGCCACGCGGCAATAAGCGCACAGCCTGCGCCCAGTACACGCAACGCCAGTCGGTACGCCGTTGCGTATTCGGTGCGAGGAATGAAGCGATCGGTTTGCTGCGTGAATTCCAGCGTCTGTTTACACACCAGCAGCAGTAAAATACCGGGAACGGCGGCAAACACCGAGAAGAGATAGAAGGTGGGCCAGCCGTGTGCTTCCACAAACCAGCCTGCGATGGGCCCGACATACACGCGGCCAACGGCGGAAAGGGCGGAGAGCAGTGCGAACTGGGTCGCCGAGAAAGATTTGTTGCACAGCGTCATTAGCAGCGCGACAAAGGCGGCGGTGCCCATGCCGCCGCAGAGGTTTTCAAAAAAGACCGCGGCCGCCATGCTGTAGAGGTTTTTGTCGCTGATCGACAGCCACCAGTAGCCCGCGTTTGAAACGCCCTGAAGCAGGCCGAAAATAAGCAGGGCGCGGAATAACGTCAGCCGCTGCATTAACACGCCGCCGTAAAGCGCGCCAATTATCGTGGCGAGAAGCCCCAGCGTTTTGTTCACCACGCCAACTTCACCTGCGTCAAAGCCCACGCCGCGGATCAGAAAGGTGGTCGTCAGGCTCATGGCGAAGGCATCGCCAAGTTTGTAGAGAACGATAAGTAACAGGATCAGCCAGGCGTTATTGCGTCCAAAGAAATCACGTAGCGGGGCGACCACCGCCTGCTCTAACGATTTAGGCACCGGAATGACATCGCTTGGTTCGGGTGCCATCAGCGTCGCAATAATGCAGGGGACCAGCAGCGCGGCCATCAGCCAGTACATGCCTTGCCAGCCGAGCCACTGATCTGCCAGCCACAGCGCCAGACCACCGGACACCAGCATACCCAGCCGGTAGCCCAGTACGCTAATGGCCGCACCGGCACCGCGCTCTTCAGCGGGCAGCACGTCGGTTTTCCAGGCATCAAAGACGATATCCTGCGAGGCCGAGCAAAAGGCGATCACCACGGCTAACGCCGCCATCCAGCGCAGCTGGTTCGTCGGTTCGAGAAAGCCCATTGCCGCAATGGCGATCAGCAGCAGCACCTGCGTGGTCAGCAGCCAGCCACGACGACGGCCCAGGAATGATGGCGTGTAGCGGTCCATCACCGGCGACCATAAAAACTTGAAAACATACGCCTGTCCAACCAGCGAGAAGAAGCCGATGGTTTTCAGATCGATGTTTTCAACGGTCATCCACGCCTGGAGCGTGCCGGAGGTGAGCGCAAGGGGTAAACCGGAGGCGAAACCAAGGATCAGCAGGATCGCCGACTTAGGTTGCTGGAAGATACGCAAATAGTGATTGGGCATGAGCGTTGCGCTGACCCGGCGCGAACCGGGTCAGCAGGCAGACATTAACGTGCGTTCTGCTTGATAAAGTCGTGGACGCTGGTGTCCTGGGACATATCGGCGATGGTATCGGTCAGCACATTGTTAACGGCGTTAGCAATGTTCTGGTTAGTGGCGGTGAACGCCCCTTCAACCGAGTAGTTCGCACGGTAGTTTTTGGTCATCTTGTTGCCATTTGCCGCGGTGGCAATGATGGCGATATCCGCTTTCGTGGCGATGTTGTAGCGCACATTGCCCTGCGAAACGTCAGCGTAAAGCTGGTTCACGATAATTTGCAGGTTAGCCACGCCGTTCGGGCCGACCATGTAACCGCGCGCGGTCATCTGTTTTTCCAGCACTTCTTGCAGCAGGAAACGCAGGTCGCGTGACGCGGTAAGCGTAACTAATTGGTTATCGCGCGTGACTTTCGCCAGTGCCTGATCCTGACGCTGATCGGCACCGTTAATGCTAACGGTCACGCCCATCAGGCTCGGATCCTGCTGCGGCAGGGTCATTTTCGGTGAAACATCAATGGTCGTAGGCGGCGTCGCGCAGCCTGCCAGCATAAACAGGGCGACCAACGGGAAAAGCAGTTTTTTTAGCATGTCGGGGGCTCTCAAGGGAACATAAGCGTATAAGAGAATAATTCTCGCCATCATATCATTGCCAACGGGCAGGGCAACCAGGCAACGCATGTAAATTCATCGTGTTGGCTGTTTTCTGACCTTACTGACGACATAACCTGGGCTAAAGGGGTCACCGTAGGTTAGTTTGCCTTCGCGCTTCATACGTTTGAATGAGAAAAAGAGACGAAAGCTAAATATTTGTTGTCTTAATGTTATGGAAACGGTAAAAGCGGCTAACATTTAAAGGGATGGGCGATCTCTGAACGTCGTCGGAGGAGTAATATCATGATGATGCGTGACCAAATCGAATCAAAATTAAAGGCAGCGTTCGAACCTGTGTTTCTTGAAGTTGTTGATGAGAGCTATCGTCACAATGTTCCGGCCGGTTCAGAAAGCCACTTTAAGGTAGTCCTGGTGAGCGACCGCTTCGCAGGTGAGCGCTTTTTGAATCGTCACCGTATGATTTACGGGACCTTAACCACCGAACTTGCCAGCACCGTGCATGCGTTAGCGCTGCATACCTATACGATCAAAGAGTGGGCAGGACTGCAAGATACCCTATTTGCTTCACCTCCCTGCCGGGGCGCGGGCACCATCGCGTAGGAAATCGAATTTGCAACTGTTGGAACTTTTCCAGTATGTTGCGTACAGAATATGTGAAAACGGCCTGCGGGCCGTTTTGTTTTGTCTGAGTTTTGTTCGGTTGATACCAAATTCAGACAAAAATTAGCCGGGAATTGTCAAAAATGCTGCTCGCGCACGCAATAACCGTTCTCGACTCACAAAACTGATGCCGCTATAATGCTGCGTCTTATTTTTCGGAATGTCTTCGGGATGATTCTGGTGACAGGGAATGTATATCTGATTCAAGAGAGCATCCCGGTACTGTGAAGCAAGCAGCCACGCGCTTCCAGAGTTGACCGAGCACTGTGATTTTTTGAGGTAACAAGATGCAAGTTTCAGTTGAAACCACTCAGGGCCTTGGGCGCCGTGTAACGATTACTATCGCTGCTGACAGCATCGAGACCGCTGTAAACAGCGAGCTGGTCAACGTCGCGAAGAAAGTTCGCATTGACGGCTTCCGCAAGGGCAAAGTACCGATGACCGTTGTTGCTCAACGTTATGGCGCGTCTGTACGCCAGGACGTGCTGGGCGAACTGATGAGCCGCAACTTCGTTGATGCGATCATCCAGGAAAAAATTAATCCGGCTGGCGCACCGAACTACGTTCCGGGCGAATACAAACTGGGCGAAGACTTCACCTACGCGGTTGAATTTGAAGTCTACCCGGAAGTCACCCTCAACGGTCTGGACGCAATCGAAGTTGAAAAACCGGTTGTAGAAGTGACCGATGCTGACGTTGACGGCATGCTGGACACCCTGCGCAAGCAGCAGGCGACCTGGAAAGATAAAGACGGTGTTGTTGACGCTGAAGACCGCGTTACCGTTGATTTCTCCGGTTCTGTTGACGGCGAAGAGTTCGAAGGCGGCAAAGCCACTGATTTCGTACTGGCCATGGGCCAGGGTCGTATGATCCCGGGCTTCGAAGACGGCATCAAAGGCCACAAAGCGGGTGAAGAGTTCACTATCGACGTGACTTTCCCGGAAGATTACCACGCTGAAAACCTGAAAGGTAAAGCGGCGAAATTCGTGATCAACCTGAAAAAAGTTGAAGAGCGTGAGCTGCCAGAACTGACTGAAGAATTCATCAAACGTTTCGGCGTTGAAGATGGTTCCGTTGCAGGTCTGCGTGCTGAAGTCCGCAAAAACATGGATCGCGAGCTGAAAGGCGCAGTGCGTAACCGTGTGAAATCTCAGGCGATCGACGGCCTGGTGAAAGCGAATGAAATCGACGTGCCGGCAGCACTGATCGACAGCGAAATCGACGTTCTGCGTCGCCAGGCTGCTCAGCGTTTCGGTGGCAACGAGAAACAAGCGCTGGAACTGCCGCGTGAACTGTTCGAAGAACAAGCAAAACGCCGCGTTGTGGTTGGCCTGCTGCTGGGCGAAGTCATTCGTACCCATGAGCTGAAAGCTGACGAAGCTCGCGTGAGCGCGCTCATCGAAGAGATGGCGTCTGCCTACGAAGATCCGAAAGAAGTGGTTGAGTTCTACAGCAAAAATAAAGAGCTGATGGACAACATGCGTAACGTTGCCCTCGAAGAGCAGGCTGTTGAAGCCGTTCTGGAAAAAGCGAAAGTGACTGAGAAAGCCACTTCCTTTAACGAGCTGATGAACCAGCAGGCGTAAGTTTCGCCCAACACTGTTTTCCTGTTACGGTTAATACGTAACCAAAAGCCCGTCGCCTTGTGGTGACGGGCTTTTTTATCACCCAGACTCTATCAGATGAGTGCTAAAAGCGCGTTTCAGTGTTAGCGTTAAGCCAAAAGGTTGTTATGCTTGAAATAAGATGTAGCCATCCCCATTAAAGGGAGACTGACCAGAGCAACCCTTGCTGATTATCCGTCCACGGTGGTCGTAGTCAGACCAGTCAGACTCAAGTAGAATCGGGACAGCAGGCATATTTATTTTTTATCCAGGAGACGGACATGTCATACAGCGGCGAACGCGATAACTTTGCACCCCATATGGCGCTGGTGCCAATGGTCATTGAACAGACCTCACGTGGTGAGCGCTCATTTGATATCTATTCCCGTCTTCTTAAGGAACGCGTCATTTTCATGACCGGCCAGGTCGAAGACCATATGGCTAACCTGATCGTGGCGCAGATGCTGTTTCTGGAAGCGGAAAACCCGGAAAAAGACATTTACCTGTATATTAACTCGCCGGGCGGCGTGATCACGGCTGGCATGTCAATCTATGACACCATGCAGTTTATCAAGCCGGACGTCAGCACCATCTGTATGGGGCAGGCCTGCTCAATGGGCGCGTTCCTGCTGACAGCCGGTGCGCAGGGCAAGCGTTTCTGCCTGCCGAACTCCCGCGTCATGATTCACCAACCGCTGGGTGGCTATCAGGGCCAGGCCACGGACATTGAAATTCACGCGCGTGAAATCTTAAAAGTGAAAGGGCGCATGAATGAACTTATGGCGCACCATACGGGTCAATCTTTAGAGCAGATTGAACGTGATACAGAACGTGACCGCTTCCTCTCTGCATCAGAGGCGGTTGAGTACGGTCTGGTCGACTCGATTTTGACCCATCGTAATTAATGCTCAGGCCGGACGAGTGCCGCTATAATAAGTACGAGCGGCATTACGCTTGTTAGCGTTTTGCGCCTGGAATGGCATTTGCGTCGTCGTGTGCGGCACAAAGAACAGATAAGAGGTTTTTACTCATGACAGATAAACGCAAAGATGGCTCAGGCAAACTGTTGTACTGCTCCTTCTGCGGCAAAAGCCAGCATGAAGTGCGTAAGCTGATTGCAGGACCGTCCGTGTATATCTGCGACGAATGTGTTGATCTATGTAACGACATCATTCGCGAAGAGATCAAAGAAGTTGCGCCCCATCGCGAGCGCAGCGCGCTGCCGACGCCGCATGAAATTCGTCATCACCTGGATGACTATGTCATCGGTCAGGAACAGGCTAAAAAAGTGCTGGCGGTGGCGGTTTACAACCACTACAAACGTCTGCGCAACGGTGATACCAGCAACGGTGTTGAGCTTGGCAAAAGTAACATTCTGCTGATCGGCCCAACCGGTTCCGGTAAAACCCTGCTCGCCGAAACGCTGGCGCGACTGCTGGATGTGCCGTTCACCATGGCGGACGCTACCACCCTGACCGAAGCGGGTTACGTGGGTGAAGACGTGGAGAACATCATTCAGAAGCTGCTTCAAAAATGCGATTACGACGTGCAGAAAGCGCAGCGCGGTATCGTCTATATCGATGAAATCGACAAGATTTCGCGTAAGTCTGATAACCCGTCCATTACCCGTGACGTCTCCGGTGAAGGCGTTCAGCAGGCGCTGCTGAAGCTCATCGAAGGCACAGTGGCAGCCGTTCCGCCGCAGGGTGGCCGTAAACATCCGCAGCAGGAGTTCTTGCAGGTTGATACCTCTAAGATCCTGTTCATCTGTGGCGGTGCGTTTGCCGGTTTGGATAAGGTCATTGCTAACCGTGTTGAAACCGGCTCCGGCATTGGTTTTGGCGCAACGGTTAAAGCGAAATCTGAAAAACCGCAGGAAGGCGAACTGCTGGCGCAGGTTGAACCGGAAGATCTGATCAAATTTGGTCTGATCCCTGAGTTCATTGGTCGTCTGCCGGTGGTGGCAACCCTGAACGAACTGTCAGAAGACGCGCTGATTCAGATCCTGAAAGAGCCGAAAAACGCCCTGACCAAGCAGTATCAGGCGCTGTTTAATCTCGAAGGCGTGGATCTGGAATTCCGCGATGAAGCGCTGGTGGCTATCGCGAAGAAAGCGAACGCCCGTAAAACCGGTGCACGTGGTCTGCGTTCTATCGTTGAAGCGGCGCTGCTCGACACCATGTACGATTTACCGTCCATGGAAGAGGTCGAGAAAGTGGTCGTTGACGAATCGGTGATTGAAGGTCAAACCAAACCGTTGCTGATGTACGGCAAGCCGGAAGCGCAACAGGCATCTGGCGAATAATTAGCCAAACCTAACAGTCAGTTAACGAAAAAGGGGGGATTTTATCTCCCCTTTTATTTTTCCTTATTCTCGCCGTTGAATGTGTGGGAAACATCCCCATATACTGACTTACATGTTAACGGTTGCATGAAGCACAGTCATGCCACCTGATTACCTGGCGGACACTAAACTAAGAGAGAGCTCTATGAATCCTGAGCGTTCTGAACGCATTGAAATCCCCGTATTGCCGTTGCGCGATGTGGTGGTTTATCCGCACATGGTCATACCCTTATTCGTAGGGCGGGAAAAATCTATCCGTTGCCTTGAAGCCGCCATGGATCATGATAAAAAAATCATGCTGGTTGCGCAGAAAGAAGCCTCAACGGATGAGCCGGGTGTAAACGATCTTTTCACCGTCGGGACCGTGGCCTCCATTTTACAGATGCTTAAGCTGCCAGACGGCACGGTGAAAGTGCTGGTCGAAGGCTTGCAGCGCGCGCGCATTTCAGCGCTGTCTGACAATGGCGAACACTTCTCCGCCAAAGCGGAGTATCTGGAATCGCCTGCCATTGATGAGCGCGAGCAGGAAGTGCTGGTACGCACCGCGATTAGCCAGTTTGAAGGCTATATCAAGCTCAATAAAAAAATCCCACCGGAAGTGCTGACGTCGCTCAATAGCATTGACGATCCGGCGCGTCTGGCTGACACCATCGCTGCGCACATGCCGCTGAAGCTGGCTGATAAGCAGTCGGTACTGGAGATGTCCGACGTGAACGAACGTCTGGAATATCTGATGGCGATGATGGAGTCTGAAATCGATCTGCTACAGGTTGAGAAACGCATTCGTAACCGCGTGAAAAAGCAGATGGAAAAATCCCAGCGTGAGTATTATCTGAATGAGCAAATGAAAGCCATTCAGAAAGAACTCGGCGAGATGGATGACGCGCCCGATGAAAACGAAGCGCTGAAACGCAAAATCGACGCGGCGAAAATGCCGAAAGAGGCAAAAGAGAAAGCGGAAGCAGAATTGCAGAAGCTGAAAATGATGTCTCCGATGTCGGCAGAAGCGACCGTGGTTCGCGGCTACATCGAGTGGATGATTCAGGTTCCGTGGAACGCGCGCAGCAAAGTGAAGAAAGATCTGCGCCAGGCGCAGGAAATTCTCGATACCGACCATTACGGTCTGGAGCGCGTGAAAGACCGCATTCTTGAATATCTTGCGGTTCAAAGCCGTGTCAACAAACTGAAAGGCCCGATCCTGTGCCTGGTTGGACCGCCGGGGGTGGGTAAAACCTCTCTGGGGCAGTCCATCGCTCAGGCAACCGGGCGTAAATACGTTCGTATGGCGCTGGGCGGCGTGCGTGACGAAGCGGAAATTCGCGGTCACCGCCGGACCTATATTGGGTCTATGCCAGGTAAACTGATCCAGAAAATGGCGAAAGTGGGCGTTAAAAACCCGCTGTTCCTGCTGGATGAAATCGACAAAATGTCCTCGGACATGCGTGGCGATCCGGCGTCGGCGCTGCTGGAAGTTCTGGATCCAGAACAGAACGTGGCGTTTAGCGATCACTACCTGGAAGTCGATTACGACCTCAGCGACGTCATGTTTGTCGCTACCTCTAACTCGATGAACATTCCGGCACCGCTGCTGGATCGTATGGAAGTGATCCGTCTGTCGGGTTATACCGAAGATGAGAAGCTGAACATCGCCAAGCGTCACCTGTTGCCGAAACAGATTGAGCGTAACGCGCTGAAGAAAGGCGAAATCTCCGTTGATGACAGTGCGATCGTCGGCATCATCCGTTACTACACCCGCGAAGCCGGTGTGCGTAGCCTTGAGCGCGAGATCTCTAAACTGTGCCGTAAAGCGGTCAAACAGCTGCTGCTGGATAAAACGCTGAAGCACATCGCCATTAACGGTGAAAACCTGCACGATTTCCTCGGCGTTCAGCGCTTTGACTACGGTCGCGCCGACGACGAAAACCGTGTAGGCCAGGTCACCGGTCTGGCATGGACCGAAGTGGGCGGCGATCTGCTCACTATCGAAACGGCTTGTGTCCCAGGTAAAGGCAAGCTGACCTACACCGGTTCGCTCGGTGAAGTGATGCAGGAGTCCATCCAGGCGGCGTTGACCGTGGTGCGCGCACGTGCAGAGAAACTCGGCATCAACACCGATTTCTATGAAAAACGCGACATTCACGTTCACGTTCCGGAAGGGGCGACGCCAAAAGACGGTCCGAGCGCCGGTATTGCGATGTGTACCGCGCTGGTCTCCTGTCTGACCGGTAACCCGGTGCGTGCCGATGTGGCGATGACCGGTGAAATTACCCTGCGTGGTTTGGTGTTGCCTATCGGTGGTTTGAAAGAAAAACTGCTGGCGGCGCATCGCGGTGGGATCAAAACGGTCTTAATTCCGGACGAAAATAAGCGCGATCTGGAAGAGATTCCGGACAACGTGATTGCCGATCTGGATATCCACCCGGTGAAACGCATTGAGGAAGTTCTGACTCTTGCATTGCAGAACGCCCCGTTCGGCATGCAGGTAGTCAGCGCAAAATAGTGACCTCGCGCAAAGAGCATCAATAAAAACAAGGCTGGCAGCGCATTTCTTACTTGCCAGCCTTTTTTTGTATAGCTAATTTAGATTGCTGGCATGTTGTGTCATCATCAACGGCTGTTGTAAGGGCATGACAGGCCTGCTATAACTGCTGCGCGGTCGCGCTCTGAAGGATTCTGGTGCGATATAAATTATAAAGAGAGGAAGAGAAGAGTGAATAAATCTCAACTGATAGACAAAATTGCTGCAGGGGCTGATATCTCTAAAGCTGCGGCTGGACGTGCGTTAGATGCTTTAATTGCTTCTGTTACTGAATCTCTGCAATCCGGGGACGACGTAGCGCTGGTAGGTTTTGGTACTTTTGCTGTTAAAGAGCGTGCTGCCCGTACTGGTCGCAACCCGCAAACAGGCAAAGAGATCACCATTGCTGCTGCAAAAGTTCCGGGTTTCCGCGCCGGTAAAGCGCTGAAAGACGCGGTAAACTGAGAGCGATCCTGTCTGGGAACGTGACAAAGTACAAGGGCGCATCATCAGATGTGCCTTTTTTATTTGTGATAGCTGAATTAATGGGCCTTGTGGGCTGACAACTGCCCTGGTTTCTTGTCACAATACGGTTTCGCGCGCAGCAGCAGGAAGTGCAGTGTTGCGTGAGACCTACAGCCACCTACAGCGGAGTGTTGCTACACCATGATGGACAATTTACGTACGGCTGCGAACAGCGTCGTACTCAAAATCATTTTCGGTATCATTATCGTGTCGTTCATTTTGACCGGCGTGAGCAGCTACCTGATTGGCGGTAACAATACTTATGCCGCAAAAGTGAATGGCCAGGAAATTGGTCGTGGGCAATTCGAAAACGCCGTTGCGGGTGAGCGTAACCGCATGCAGCAGCAACTGGGTGACCAATTCTCTGAGCTCGCGTCAAACGAAAACTACATGAAGACGATGCGTCATCAGGTGCTGAGCCGCCTGATCGACGAAGCGCTGCTCGACCAGTACGCTAAACAGCTGGGCCTTGGCATCAGCGACGAGCAGGTGAAGAAAGCCATTTTCAACACTCAGGCGTTCCAGAACAACGGCAAGTTTGATAACACCCGCTACAACGCGCTGGTGAATCAGATGGGCATGACCCCGGACCAGTACGCCCAGGCGCTGCGTAACCAGCTCACCTCTCAGCAACTGATCAACGCCGTGGCCGGTACCGATTTTATGCTGAAAGGCGAAACCGACGAACTGGCCGCACTGGTGGCGCAACAGCGCGTGATCCGTGCTGCCACCTTTGACGTGCATGCGCTGGCCGCGAAGCAGACGGTGTCCGATCAGGAGATCGCCAGCTATTACGAGCAGAACAAAGATCGGTACATGGCACCGGAGCAGTTCCGCGTAAGCTACATCAAACTGGATGCCACCAACATGCAGCAAGACGTCAGCGATGCGGAAATTCAGTCCTGGTACGATCAGCATCAGGATCAGTTCACGCAGCCGCCGCGTCATCGCTACAGCGTGATCCAGACCAAAACGGAAGCTGAGGCGAAAGCCGTTCTCGACGCGCTGAATAAAGGCGGCGACTTTGCTGCGCTGGCTAAAGAAAAATCCGCTGACATTATCTCTGCCCGTAAAGGCGGTGATATGGGCTGGCTGGAAGAGAGCACCACGCCGGACGAGCTGAAAAATGCCGGTCTGAAAGACAAAGGTCAGCTGTCGGGTGTGATCAAATCCTCCGTTGGTTTCCTGGTCGTGCGCCTTGACGATGTTCAGCCTGCGGTAGTGAAACCGCTGGCGGATGTACGCAATGAGCTGGCGGCGAAAGTGAAACAGGAAAAAGGGCTCGACGCGTTCTATGCGCTGCAACAAAAAGTGAGCGAAGCGGCAAGCAACGATAACGTGTCGCTGGCGGGTGCAGAACAGGCGGCGAAGGTGAAAGCGGTTGAAACCGGCTGGTTTGGCCGCGACAACCTGCCGGAAGAGCTGAACTTTAAACCGGTGGCCGATGCTATCTTCAACGGTGGTCTGGTGGGCGAGAACGGTACGCCAGGCAGCAACTCTGACATCATCACCGTTGACGGCGATCGCGCGTTTGTTCTTCGCGTGAGCGAACACAAACCGCAGGCGGTAAAACCGCTCGCCGAAGTGAAGGCGCAGGTTAGCGAAACCGTGAAGTTCAACAAAGCGCAGGAAAAGGCCAAACTGGATGCGTCCAGGCTGTTGGACGCTCTCAAAGCCGGTAAAGGTGACGAGGCGTTGAAAGCGGCCGGTCTGAGCTTTGCTGAAGCGAAAACCGTTACTCGTAGCGGCCAGGATCCCCTGAGCCAGGCGGCCTTCACGCTGGCACTACCGGCGAAAGACAAACCGTCCTATGGCGTCGCAAATGACATGCAGGGCAACGTCGTGCTGCTGGCACTGGATGAGGTGAAAGCGGGCACGATGCCGGACGATCAGAAGAAAGCGATGGTGCAGGGGATCACCCAGAACAACGCACAAATCTCTTTCGAAGCGCTGATGAGCAACCTGCGTAAAGACGCTAAAATCAAAATGGGCGACATCATCGATCCTCAACAATAACGAGGCGTCTCGCACATTTTTGTAAGCCACTGCAATAATCAAAGGCCGCTTTCGCGGCCTTTTCCATTTTTGAAACTTGCCGTTTGAACTGCTCTCCCTGTGACTCTATCGTGGCGTTGCTGTCAACAAACAAGGAGATAACAGCATGAAACGTGGAATCAACGTACTCTTAATTACCCTCACACTGACCTGCGCGGGCATCAGCCAAAGCGCACTTGCCGCCGCCCCTGCGGCGAAAACACCGGCGACGCAAACCAAAGCGGAAGGGAAATCCGACGCGCATTCACCTGCGCAAACGAAAGCCACGGATGCGGCGAAAAGTGCCGATGACGACGGCACCAGGGCCAGCATCAATACCGCGTCGGCAGAAGAGTTGGCGCGGGTGATGAACGGCGTGGGGCTAAAAAAAGCGCAGGCGATCGTCAGCTTTCGGGAGGAGTACGGCCCGTTCAAAACCGTGGAGGATTTGAAACAGGTGCCGGGAATGGGCGCATCATTGGTGGAGCGCAACGTCGATCGTCTTACCCTGTAGTTTTTGGGGTTGCGTAGTGGCAAATTTTTGCCAGGATAAAGAGGTCATACCAGTATGGCCTCTGTTCCTGTAAAACAAAATAAAAGGTTAATGCGCTATGCAGACTCAAATCAAAGTTCGTGGTTTCCACCTGGATGTTTATCAGCATGTGAACAATGCCCGCTATCTGGAGTTTCTCGAAGAAGCGCGCTGGGACGGGCTGGAAAACAGCGACAGCTTTCAATGGATGACCGCGCACAACATCGCCTTTGTGGTGGTGAACATCAATATCAACTACCGCCGCCCCGCGGTGCTGAACGACCTGCTCACCATCACCAGCAACGTCCAGCAGCTTAACGGTAAAAGCGGCGTGCTCAGTCAGGTGGTGACGCTGGAGCCAGAAGGCGAAGTGGTGGCTGATGCGCTTATCACCTTCGTATGCATCGACTTGAAAACGCAAAAAGCGCTGCCGCTGGAAGGGGATCTCCGCGAAAAACTGGAAGCGATGGTGGAGTAACACTCGGGGTAAACTGCGTCGCCAGCCATCCGTCCTACAAAAGTCGTTCGGGATTTTTAGCGCAGGCGGCACTCGCGCAAATTACAAAATAGGGCTTTGATGAGAGGCCCTCTCCGGCGGAGAAGGCCTGGTGTGGGGAAGTCTTTACTGAACGCCGATCTTTTTCTGCATGGCCGCCGCAATGCCGACCTTATCGGCCAGATACTGATTCAGGCCATTCGCGCGCAGGTTACAGGCGGCGCACTGCCCGCAGCCATCACCTTTGATGCCGTTGTAGCAGGTGAGGGTTTCATTACGCACCAGATCCAGTTTTCCGAAGCTGTCTGCCAGCGCCCAGGTTTCGGCTTTGTCGAGCCACATCAGCGGTGTCTCGAAGCGGATCGCTTTTGCCATACCGAGATTGACCGCGTGGTTCAGCGCCTTCACAAACTCGTCGCGGCAGTCCGGGTAGCCGGAGAAATCCGTCTCGCACACGCCAGTGATCACCGCTTCTGCCTGGACCTGATACGCATAGATTGCCGTCAGGGTTAAAAACAGGATATTGCGACCCGGTACAAAGGTGTTGGGAATGCCGCTGGCGTCCGGTTCGTAATCCGGCACCGGAATGCTGTCGCGGGTCAGACTGCTGACCGCCAGTTCATTCAGCAGCGTAACATCCAGCACCTTGTGCGCACGGGCACCCAGTTTCAACGCCAGTTCACGTGCAACGTCAATTTCGGCGCGATGGCGCTGACCATAATCAAAGGTGACGCAATGCACTTCATCATAGTGATGTAACGCCTGGACCAGGCAGGTGGTGGAGTCCTGACCTCCGCTAAACACGACGACGGCACGTTTCATAATTCTTCCTGCAATTTCAGTCAAAACGCTATGGTAGCGCCTGCGCCTTTGCGCGACCAGCTTCTTCACTCACCCGGTGCGGGCAGCCAGGCTTCGCTGAAATCAAACCAGCCGCGGGTATTCAGGCGGATCCCCTGCACGCCCGGCGGGGCGCTGATCCGGTAGTGATAGTTGAACAGGGGGGTTAACACCGCCTCTTCCATTAATGCGCTGAACACCTCCTGTACGCCCGCGCAGCGCGTGGCGTCATCGGACTGACGCTGCACCGAATCCAGCGTTGACTGCAAATGGGCATACTGCGGCGCGGTCATAAGATTCGGCCACAGCGGATCGCAGCGCAGCCACTGTTCCAGCGTGTATTCAGGCGCTTCGCCGATCAGCCTGTCGCCCATCATCAGATCTGCCTCGGGCAGGGCGTCGCAGCCATCCCAGTTTTTCGCGTCGTGGAAAATGAGCGTTAACTGGCAACCCAGTCGCGCCAGATAGAGTTTCAGTTGCTCGGCCATGGTGTGCAGTTCCACCGGCAGATGGTAGAGCAGCGTCAGCCGTTCAGGCAGCGCCACGCCCTCGTCCTGCGGCCAGTGCGGCATCGCCCAGCCGGGAAGCAACTCGCGGCTCGGCGTGATCAGGTTCTCATCGAGCGGCAGCGTTTGCAGCAGCCCGGAATGATGAATTACCTGCACCACGCTGCGTGCCTGCGCCCGGCTTAATCGGCTGCCGATGCGCTGGGCCAGGTAGCAAAAGCCCAGGCTGATGCCGTTGCTGACCTGACGCAGGTGGAGAAGCTCATCCGGTTCGCCAATGGCGATTTGCACCGGATGGCGACAGCTGGTGCCTAAATCCTGCTCGAAAAGCTGCGGCGTGATCCAGTACTCCACGGCTTTAAGCAGCGGGTGGCTGAGATGATAGTGCTCGTGACTTTCCAGCCGCACCAGCTCAGGAGTGAACGAGGCGAGACGAAACGGCCCGGTGCCGATGAGCGGATGCGCAGGATGGGCCAACCGACTGCCGTAGCTGGCGAGTCGGTGCGCCAGCCAGAAATCAGGCTGATGCAGGGTAAAGCACAGGCACTGGGCGTGCGTCACATCAATGCGCGCGACGCTGTAAAAGAGCTTGCGCAGATCCGCTAAATTCAGCAGAGACATCAGCTGCGTCTGGAGCTGATGGGCGTTCACCGCATCGCCGTTATGCCAGTGCAGCGTCGCGCGCAGGTGAAAGCGCCAGCGCAGACCGTCGGGTGAAACTTCCCAGTGATGGGCCAGATCGCTCTGTGGCCGGTGGTCATCGGTGATGAAGCGCGTTAAGCCGGAAAAGATCTGCCCCGCCAGATGCTGCTCGGCGCGGCCTGGCATAAAGCCGGGCTGCAAAGGTTCAAGCGGGCGATAGTAGGGAATGCGCAGCGTCGGCGTATCGTTTTGCCACAGCCCGCCGAGAAACGGGTGCAGCAGCGTGCGCAGGGCGTCCGGCGGCAGTTGCGCCAGCGCCAGCGCGCTCTGTTGCTGCCCCTCGTTCAGCGCCTGCTCAAGCAGCGTATTGCGCAATGATTCCGGCGTAACGTGAAAGCGCAGCTCCCCACGTTTACCGCGCCCTGATTTCGCCTGCCAACTGAGCCAGCCAGCGCTTTCCATCTGGCGCAGCAGCGTGCGCATATGCCGGTCGCTGCAAAAACAGCGTTCCGCCAGGCCCGCGACGCTGGCTGATTGCGGTTCGCCCTCGGTGAATTGCCAAAGGCGCTGATACTGATTAAGGCGATTTAACTGGCGCATAAACCCGGAACAATAATCCTGAAGTATTCACTATTACTTCCGTATATCTCAGTCAATACTGGAGCACAAGTTACCCGCATCACAGAACAGAGAGAATCATGGCGCGACTGGCTGCATTTGATATGGATGGCACGTTATTGATGCCCAACCACCGTTTAGGTGAGCAAACGGTTGAAACGCTCAGGCAACTGCGCGAGCGCGATATCACGCTGGCCTTTGCCACCGGGCGTCACGCGCTGGAGATGCGTCATTTTCTTGGGCTGCTGACGCTGGATGCGTATTTGATTACCGGCAACGGCACGCGCGTTCACTCGCTGGAAGGGGAGCTTATTCATCAGCAGGATCTCAGCCCGGACGTGGCGGAGCAGGTCATCCACAGCAAATGGGAGACCGACGCCAGCCTGCACGTGTTTAACGACAGCGGCTGGCTGACCGGCGCAGACATACCTGAGCTGCTGCAATTTCATATCTACAGCGGTTTTCGCTACCAGGTGGTCGATCTTAAACGCCTGAGCGCGCACGACGTCACCAAGATCTGTTTCTGCGGTGACCATGACGATCTCAGTCGTCTGCGCGTACAGCTCAACGAGGCGCTGGGCGATCGCGCGCACATCTGTTTTTCGGCGTTTAACTGTCTTGAAGTGCTGCCGGTGGGCTGTAATAAAGGCGCAGCGCTGGCGAAGTTAAGCGGGCAGTTGGGGATCGCCATGCAGGAGTGCATGGCGTTTGGTGATGCGATGAATGATCATGAAATGCTGGCGAGCGTCGGACGCGGCATGATCATGGGCAACGCCATGCCACAGCTGATCGCTGCACTTCCGCATTTACCGGTTATCGGGCATTGCCAGAATCAGGCGGTGTCGCACTATTTGACGCATTGGCTGACCTATCCAAATCTTCCTTATTCCCCCGAATAACGAGCCTTGTCAGCAGGCCGGGGGTGTCCCCCGGCCTTTTTTATTTCACCAGCCGCTGGATTTCATCTCGCCACGGCGCAATGTCACCGATATTCGCACTCACCCAAGCGTCGTTGTAATAGGTGTCGAGATAGCGCTCTCCGCTGTCGCACAACAGCGTCACAATCGATCCCGTCTGGCCGTTCTCGCGCAGTCTTGCCGCCAGTTGCAGCGCGCCCCACATATTGGTGCCGGTTGATGCGCCGACTTTGCGGCCCAGCTGCGTTTCCAGCCAGCGGGCGGTGGCGACGCTGGCGGCATCGGGGACACGCAGCATTTCATCGACCACATCGGGAATAAAAGATGGTTCGACGCGCGGGCGGCCAATCCCTTCAATCTTACTGCCCACCGGGCTTGTAAGCGTGATGTCGCGCTGTTGCCAGTAGTCGAGAAAAACGGAGTTCTGCGGATCAACGACCATCAACTGCGTGTCGTAGCTCTGGCAGCGAATATAGCGCCCCAGCGTGGCGGAGGTGCCACCGGTGCCTGCGCTCATGACGATCCACGAGGGCACCGGGTTCGGCTCGCTCTTCATCTGGCGGAAAATGCTATCGGCAATGTTGTTGTTTCCGCGCCAGTCGGTGGCGCGTTCGGCGTAAGTGAACTGATCCATATAGTGGCCGTGCAGCTCGTGGGCCAGCATCTCTGACGCGGCATAAATCTCGCAGGCGCTTTCGACGAAATGGCAGCGCCCGCCGTAAAATTCAATTTGCTCAACCTTGCGTTTGGCCGTGCAGGCGGGCATCACCGCGATAAAGGGTAAACCGAGCAGGCGTGCAAAATAGGCTTCTGAAACGGCGGTCGATCCGGATGAGGCTTCAATGATCGTTGTGCCCTCGGCGATCCAGCCGTTACACAGGCCGTACAAAAACAGCGAGCGTGCGAGGCGGTGCTTCAGGCTGCCGGTGGGATGGGTGCTTTCATCCTTTAAATAGAGCTGAATACCGGGAAAACCGGGCAGCGGCAGGCGAATGAGATGCGTGTCGGCTGAACGCTGATAATCAGCGTTAATTTCGTGAATGGCGTGTTTAACCCAGGCGCTCTTCATGGTGCGTTTCCGTTTGTCATTTTGTGCCAAGATTAACGGAAAGCACGGAAAAAATTGTTGCCATTTAGCCTTTGAAATAGAATGAAAGGAGAAAAACCTTCTCCGGGTGGTGGCAATGTTAGATAAAATTGACAGAAAGCTGCTTTCACTAATGCAGGATGATTGCACCCTCTCTTTGCAGGCGCTGGCGGATGCCGTTAATCTGACCACCACCCCCTGCTGGAAACGGCTCAAGCGGCTGGAAGATGACGGCGTATTACTCGCCCGCGTTGCCCTGCTGGATGCTGAAAAGCTCGGACTGGGACTGACCGCTTTTGTGCTGATAAAAACGCAGCATCACAGCAGCGAATGGTACTGCCGCTTTGTGACCGAAGTGAGCGCGATGCCAGAAGTGTTAGGCTTTTGGCGCATGGCGGGGGAGTACGATTACCTGCTGCGTGTGCAGGTGGCGGACATGAAGCGCTATGATGACTTCTACAAACGGCTGGTGAACAGCGTGCCGGGGCTGTCGGACGTCACGTCGAGCTTCGCCATGGAACAGATAAAATACACTACCGCTCTACCCATTGATTAACGTTCCCGGCTCGTGCAACAACCGCCGGACAATCACCTTCAGGAAGTGACCGCGTGCGATTATTTGCTCAATTAAGCTGGTACTTTCGCCGGGAATGGCGACGCTATCTCGGTGCTGTGGCCCTGCTTATCGTCATTGCCATACTGCAACTGATCCCGCCCAAAGTGGTGGGCTACGTGGTGGACGGCGTGACCCAACAACAGTATACGGCCAGCAAGGTACTGATGTGGATCGCCACGCTGGTGATTGTCGCTATCGTCATTTACCTGCTGCGCTACGTCTGGCGCGTGCTGCTATTCGGTGCGTCTTATCAGCTTGCCGTTGAACTGCGCGAAGATTTTTACCGCCAGCTCAGCCGCCAGCATCCTGAGTTTTATCTGCGTCACCGCACCGGCGATCTGATGGCGCGCGCCACGAACGATGTCGATCGTGTGGTGTTTGCCGCGGGCGAGGGCGTGCTGACGCTGGTGGACTCGCTGGTGATGGGCTGCGTGGTGCTGGTAGTGATGTCCACACAAATCAGCTGGCAGCTAACGCTACTGGCGCTGCTGCCGATGCCAGTGATGGCGATCGTCATCAAGCGCTACGGCGATCAGTTGCACAGCCGTTTCAAACTGGCGCAGGCGGCCTTCTCCTCGCTCAACGATCGCACCCAGGAGAGCATGACCAGCATCCGCATGATCAAAGCCTTTGGTCTGGAAGATCGGCAGTCAGCGCTGTTTGCCGAAGATGCCGCCGACACCGGACGCAAGAATATGAAAGTCGCCCGCGTTGATGCGCGTTTTGATCCCACGATTTATATCGCTATTGGTATGGCAAACCTGCTGGCCATTGGCGGCGGCAGTTGGATGGTGGTCAACGGCTCACTGACGCTGGGCCAGTTGACCAGCTTTACCATGTATCTTGGCCTGATGATCTGGCCCATGCTGGCGCTGGCGTGGATGTTTAACATCGTTGAGCGCGGCAGTGCGGCGTACAGCCGTATTCGCGACATGCTGGCAGAAGCGCCGGTGGTCAACGACGGCAGCGAACCGCTGCCGGAAGGGCGCGGTACGCTTGAGGTCGCGATCCGCGAATTCCGCTACCCGCAAACCGAAAAACCGACGCTGAGCGGGGTGAACGTCACGCTGCAATCCGGGCAAATGCTCGGCATTTGCGGGCCAACCGGCGCGGGGAAAAGTACGCTGCTGTCGCTTATCCAGCGTCATTTCGACGTTGAGCAGGGGGAAATTCGCTTCCACGGCATCGCGTTACCCCGTCTGAAGCTGGATGCCTGGCGCAGCCGCCTGGCGGTCGTCAACCAGACGCCGTTTTTGTTCTCCGATAGCGTGGCGAACAACATCGCGCTGGGCAATCCCGGCGCTACGCAGGAGGAGATTGAGCATGTCGCCCGTCTTGCCAGCGTGCATGAGGATATTCTGCGGCTGCCGCAGGGGTATGACACCGAAGTCGGCGAGCGCGGCGTGATGCTCTCCGGCGGGCAAAAACAGCGTATTTCCATCGCCCGCGCGCTGTTGCTTAATGCCGAAATATTGATCCTTGACGATGCGCTGTCCGCTGTGGATGGCCGCACCGAACATGAAATTTTGCATAACCTGCGCCAGTGGGGCGAGGGGCGCACGGTGATCATCAGCGCGCACCGCCTCTCTGCGCTCACCGAAGCCAGCGAGATCCTCGTCTTAGCGCATGGCCACATTGCCCAGCGCGGGCATCATGACCAGCTGTCGCAGCAGCCTGGCTGGTATCGCGACATGTATCGCTATCAGCAGCTGGAAGCGGCGCTTGACGAGGTGCCAGACGATAAGGGAGATCTCGCCGATGCGTAGTTTTGGACAGCTGTGGCCCACGCTGAAACGCCTGTTGGTGTACGGCAAACCCTGGCGCAAACCGCTCTCGAAAGCGGTGGTCATGCTGTGGGTGGCGGCGATTGCGGAAGTGTCGGGTCCGGCCTTGATCAGCTATTTCATTGATAACATGGTCGCGAAGAGTTACCTGCCGCTGGGTATTCTGGCGGGGCTGGCCGCGGCGTATATTGGTTTGCAACTTCTCGCCGCCGGGCTGCACTATGCGCAGGCGCTGTTGTTTAACCAGGCGGCGGTGGGCGTGGTTCAGCAGTTGCGCACCGATGTCATGGACGCCGCGCTGCGCCAGCCGTTGAGCGCGTTTGATACCCAGCCGGTGGGGCAATTGATCTCCCGCGTGACCAACGACACCGAAGTGATCCGCGATCTGTACGTCACGGTGGTGGCAACGGTGTTGCGCAGTGCGGCGCTGATCGGTGCCATGCTGGTCGCCATGTTCAGCCTTGACTGGCGCATGGCGCTGGTGGCGATCGCTATTTTCCCGGCGGTGTTTATCGTGATGGCGATCTATCAGCGCTACAGCACGCCGATTGTGCGTCGCCTGCGCGGTTATCTCGCCGACATCAACGACGGCTTTAATGAAGTCATCAACGGCATGGGCGTTATTCAGCAGTTCCGCCAGCAGGCGCGCTTTGGCGAACGCATGGGGGCGGCGAGTCGCTCGCACTATTTAGCGCGCATGCAAACGCTGCGTCTCGACGGCTTTTTGCTGCGTCCGCTGCTAAGCCTGTTTTCGGCGCTGGTACTGTGCGGTCTGCTTATGCTGTTCGGGTTTACTTCGGTCGGCACCATTGAGGTCGGCGTGCTCTATGCGTTCATCAGCTATCTCGGTCGCCTTAACGAACCGCTGATTGAACTGACCACGCAGCAATCGATGCTGCAACAGGCGGTGGTCGCCGGTGAACGCGTGTTTGAACTGATGGACAGACCGCGCCAGACCTACGGCACGGATACGCAGCCGCTCACCAGCGGTGCCATTGATATCGACAACCTCTCTTTCGCCTACCGCGATGATCGGCTGGTGTTGCAGGACATTACGCTGTCCATTCCCTCACGCAGTTTTGTGGCGCTGGTCGGACACACCGGCAGCGGGAAAAGTACGCTCGCCAGCCTGATGATGGGCTATTACCCGCTGACGCAGGGTGAAATCCGCCTCGACGGGCGACCGCTCGCCACCCTCAGCCACAGCACGCTGCGCCAGGGCGTGGCGATGGTGCAGCAGGATCCGGTGGTGATGGCGGATACGTTCTTTGCCAACGTCACGCTTGGGCGCGACATCAGCGAGGAGCAGGTCTGGCAGGCGCTGGAAACGGTACAGCTCGCCGATCTGGCGCGCGGCATGCGCGACGGGATTTATACCACGCTGGGTGAGCAGGGTAATAACCTGTCGGTGGGGCAGAAGCAGCTGCTGGCGCTGGCGCGTGTGCTGGTGGACACGCCGCAGATCCTGATCCTCGATGAAGCCACCGCCAACATTGATTCCGGTACCGAACAGGCGATTCAACACGCGCTGGCCGCAGTACGTGAACGCACGACGCTGGTGGTGATCGCCCATCGACTGTCGACCATTGTGGAGGCCGATACGATACTGGTCCTGCATCGCGGTCAGGCGGTAGAGCGTGGAACCCATCAGCAGCTGCTCAGCGCGCAAGGGCGCTACTGGCAGATGTATCAGCTTCAGCTTGCCGGTGAAGAACTGGCCGCCAGCGCTAAAGAAGAGTCGCTTATCGCCTGAT
Source organism: uncultured Enterobacter sp. (assembly GCA_963521185.1). GTDB lineage: Bacteria > Pseudomonadota > Gammaproteobacteria > Enterobacterales > Enterobacteriaceae > Enterobacter_D. The sequence goes on from CAUQTV010000003.1 coordinate 211,750, forward strand.
GCACCATTATCAGGCAGGCTACTGGCAGGAATCACTGTTGGTGCAAAAACGTAACGCATCATGCACTGGCATGGTGCGTTTTTCTTTTCCAGGAACAATCTGAATCCCCGTCACACTTTTTCTTTCGCAAAACTTCCCTGTCAGGACGGCTTAACGGCCTGAAATTTTCCCGCTTTTCATTTTTGGCACACCGCTTGCAATACCTGTTACGTGTTAGCTGCGGCCTTTACCGAATTCCGACTGGAGGAAATTTATGAAGCTGGTTACCGTGGTCATTAAGCCATTCAAACTCGAAGACGTCCGTGAAGCACTGTCTTCAATTGGTATTCAGGGGCTGACCGTTACCGAAGTGAAAGGCTTCGGGCGTCAGAAGGGTCACGCTGAGTTGTACCGTGGTGCCGAATACAGCGTTAACTTCCTGCCGAAAGTGAAGATTGACGTAGCGATTGCCGACGATCAGCTCGATGAAGTGATCGATGTGATCAGCAAAGCGGCTTACACCGGAAAAATTGGCGACGGCAAAATTTTCGTTGCCGAGCTGCAACGTGTGATTCGCATTCGTACGGGCGAAGCCGACGAAGCGGCGCTGTAACTCCTGGCATACAGTGATGGGGATGGAAAAAATGAAGAAAACAACATTAAAAACCGCTCTGGCCGCGTTAGCGCTGCTTCCGGGCCTGGCGATGGCTGCACCGGCCGTTGCCGATAAAGCGGATAACGCGTTTATGATGATCTGCACCGCGCTGGTGCTGTTCATGACGATCCCGGGGATCGCCCTGTTCTACGGCGGTCTGATCCGCGGTAAAAACGTGCTCTCTATGCTGACTCAGGTCACCGTGACCTTTGCACTGGTCTGCGTGCTGTGGGTGGTCTACGGCTACTCGCTGGCATTTGGCGAAGGCAACAGCTTCTTCGGCAACTTTAACTGGGCGATGCTGAAAAATATTCAGCTGACCGCGCTGATGGGCAGCTTCTATCAGTATATCCACGTCGCGTTCCAGGGCTCTTTCGCCTGTATCACCGTGGGCCTGATTGTGGGCGCGCTGGCTGAGCGTATTCGCTTCTCCGCTGTGCTGATCTTCGTGGTGGTGTGGATGACGCTCTCCTATGTGCCAATTGCGCACATGGTGTGGGGCGGCGGTCTGCTGGCTGCGCATGGCGCGCTGGACTTCGCGGGCGGCACCGTTGTACACATCAACGCTGCGGTAGCGGGCCTGGTGGGTGCATACCTGATTGGCAAACGCGTGGGCTTCGGTAAAGAAGCGTTCAAACCGCACAACCTGCCCATGGTCTTCATCGGTACGGCGATCCTCTACGTCGGCTGGTTTGGTTTCAACGCGGGTTCTGCCAGTGCGGCAAACGAAATCGCTGCGCTGGCCTTTGTCAACACCGTCGTGGCGACTGCCGCTGCGATCCTGGCCTGGGTGTTTGGCGAGTGGGCGCTGCGCGGTAAGCCGTCTCTGCTGGGTGCCTGTTCAGGGGCAATCGCCGGTCTGGTGGGTGTGACCCCAGCCTGTGGTTATATCGGTGTGGGCGGTGCGCTTATCGTCGGTCTCGCGGCAGGTCTGGCGGGTCTGTGGGGCGTCACCATGCTGAAACGCTGGCTGCGTGTGGATGACCCTTGCGATGTGTTCGGCGTGCACGGTGTCTGCGGTATCGTAGGCTGTATTCTGACCGGTATCTTCGCTTCCTCCTCACTGGGCGGTGTTGGTTTCGCAGAAGGCGTGACCATGGGCCATCAGCTGCTGGTACAGCTGGAAAGCATTGCCATCACCGTGGTGTGGTCTGGTGTCGTCGCTTTCATCGGCTACAAACTGGCTGACATGACCGTAGGTCTGCGTGTTCCGGAAGATCAGGAACGTGAAGGGCTGGACGTCAACAGCCACGGCGAAAACGCCTACAACGCATAACAAAAGCAAAACGGCAACCACACAGGTTGCCGTTTTTAATGTGTATTCCCTCTCCCTGTAGGAGAGGGCCAGGGTGAGGGCATCACACCGCACACATCACTTCGCACATCACACCATCAACCTCTGTTACGCATTACCCCTTCCTGCACCGTCGACGCCACCAGCACGCCGTCCTGAGTATAAAACTCGCCGCGCACAAAGCCGCGAGCGCTGGAAGCGGAGGTGCTTTCTACGCTGTAAAGCAACCACTCGTTCATGTTGAACGGACGGTGGAACCACATCGAATGGTCAATGGTCGCGACCTGCATACCGCGTTCGAGGAAGCCAACACCGTGCGGTTGCAGCGCCACCGGCAGGAAGTTGAAATCGGACGCATACCCCAGCAGGTACTGATGCACGCGGGAATCTTCCGGCACGTTGCCGTTCGCGCGGATCCACACCTGGCGCGCCGGTTCCGCCACGTGACCTTTCATCGGGTTATGGAATTCAACCGGACGGATCTCCAGCGGCTTATCACAGAGAAACTTCTCTTTCACCTGCGGTGGCAGCAGGTGCGCCAGCGATCGGGCGATCTCGGTTTCTGATTTCAGTTCGTCCGGTGCCGGGGCCGACGGCATGACTTTCTGGTGTTCATAGCCGGGTTCCGGTGCCTGGAAAGACGCCGTCATATAAAAAATAGGCTTGCCGTTTTGAACAGCGGCGACGCGTCGTGCGCTGAAGCTATTGCCATCGCGCAGCACTTCGACATCATAAATAATGGGCTTCTGGCTGTCGCCGGGGCGCAGGAAGTAGCTGTGGAACGAATGCACCAGGCGGTCTGTTGGCACGGTCTCTTTTGCCGCGTACAGCGCCTGGCCGACCACCTGTCCACCAAAGACCTGGCGCAGGCCTAAATCTTCGCTTTGGCCGCGAAACAGGCCCTCTTCAATTTTTTCCAGATTAAGCAATGTCAGCAAATTGTTCAGCGCTTGACTCATAGATGTCCTCAATAAGATAGATACCGCCAGACCCGATCATACGGAGAGTATAACCCAGAATCTCAAGTGGTCCGATGGGTGCAATAATCTGAATAACGTCCTGTTTCCAGGCAAAAATCAGTGATATGTGCCACACTCTTTCACGTTATCTATACCCGTCATACTTCAGGTTACATGTGCGTTAACCGCGTTCCTGCAACTCGAATTATTTAGGGTATCAGTGTCAACCACTGATTCTGGCAAGAACACATCCTGCTGGTGCATTGATGATAAGGAGAACACAATGAAACTCGTGCACATGTTAAGTGGTTTAGCGGTCGCCGTTTCTCTGGCTGCTTGCGCCGACAAAAGCGCAGATATCCAGACGCCCGCGCCGAACCCAAGTACCTCTATTGCCGCAACGCAGCCTGCCATTGCGCAGCCTAATGTCTCTGGTACCGTTTGGATCCGTCAAAAAGTCGCCCTGCCGCCGGATGCCGTGCTGACGGTGACATTGTCTGACGCGTCGATGGCGGACTCACCGTCGAAAATTATCGCGCAGAAAGCGGTACGTACCGAAGGTAAACAGGCACCGTTTAGCTTCGTACTGCCGTTTAACCCGGCCGACGTGCAGCCTAACGCGCGCATTCTGCTAAGTGCGGCGGTTTCCATTGATGACAAACTGGTGTTCATCACCGATTCGGTGAAACCGGCCATCAACGAAGGCGGGACGAAGATCGATCTGAACCTGGTGCCGGTACCGCAGACCGCCGTGCCGGTGCAGCAAAGCGGTGGTGCGGCGACGACCGTACCGTCAACCTCGCCGACTCAGGTGGTGCCATCGGCCTCAACGCCAGCACCGACCCAGATGTAATCGCCAGTCACCCTCCCTCCGGGGAGGGTTAATCTTCATCTAATAGACCCATCTGTAACGCTGCATATCGATTTGCCCGCCGCCTGACACCTGCACACCTTCCGCCAGTAACGCCTGCCGCTGCCGTTGCAGATCCGGGCCGGTCAGTGAGATTGTGCCATGCCGGTTAACCACGCGATGCCAGGGCAGGGTGCTGCCTTCCGGCAGGCGTTTTAGCACGCCGCCAACCTGACGCGCGGCGCGAGGCGATCCCGCCAGCCGCGCCACGTCGCCATAGGTCGTGACATAGCCTTCCGGAATCGACGCCACGATTTGCCAGACGCGCTGGGGAAAAGAGTCAATGGGTTGCATAGCATCATCCTGAGTATTGATTCTTGAGGATAAACACCGCGCGGCACGCTGTGAAGAGGGGGTTGCGCAATAAACCAGCATACGACCCAGGGCAGCTTGCAATTACCGGACCTTACACGGATAATGCGTCGGCGCGTTGGATAACAACGCTCTCAATGGGGGCCCTGTTGGTTCTCCCGCAACGCTACTCTGTTTACCAGGTCAGATCCGGAAGGAAGCAGCCAAAGCAGATGACGTGTGTGCCGGGATGTAGCTGGCAGGGCCCCCACCCATTTGTGCACTGTGTATCTCCCTTCGCATCAGCTCCAGGAGTGAAGTTTTCCTCCCGTGGAGAAATATTTTACTTCACTACTTTTCCACTGCGTTTTGCAGGCTATCCCGGCACATACTGCAACCCCGTCTGTTTTCTTCCAACAACCACATCAGAAAAAGCCATTCAAGAGCCTGAAGAGCGAGGTTGAGAAGTACACGAAAATCAAAGCGGGATCTGTTGATAACCTGAATCCAAATCAGACGCTAAAAACGGAAAGTTCGCGGCGGTTCGTGCCGATCCATTCTCAGTTGTTGGCGCAAGGCTTGCTGGATTTTATCAGAGAAAGAAAAGGGCATTTATTCCCTGAACTAACATTGCACTTGGGCAGCTACGGTTACTATTTCAACCGTTGGTTTACAAGGTTCCGAGGTAAGCATAGCCTGTCTGAGTATCATTCATTGCGCCACTACGCATTGGTGACTGAGGCAGTAATCAGTTTAATTAATTCTTCCTCGCTCAAGTCTTCCGGGGCCAAATTGGGGTGCATCGCTGTAAGTGGATACTTGGCGTATTTTTCTAATTCGATGTAGCGACGAGAGTTACGGTTTCGGCATACAGTTGGAGCAATAACTGTTTGTTGGTCATATTTTATCCTTGAAGATCAAGTGTCGTGTCTCGTTGCTATTTCTATCACTCACGGGGCTTTATGGCTTCCATTGTCTGGTGGGTAAAGCAGATTAACAAATAAAAGAAAGGCCGGGACAAAGCCCAGCCAGTTCGTTCACAAATGGAATTTACTCACTGCGAAAGCCGGGTTTACCGTTGGCTTTGCGCCACTCTTTGATTTCTTGAACAACCGCGAGTGGTCCACCTTTCCCTTCTTCCGGGTAGTACAACAAGTCAGAGCCAGAAGGGTGCTCGGAAAGCCTCTCAAACTCGGCTACCGCAGCCATATGTGCTTTTTCTGTTGGATAGGTGTCGTTACAGATATCTTCAACAAATTTGAGGAATTCCGCTTCAGTAAAATCAGTGATTTCGTTATGCGCAACCATTCTATTTTCCTTGATGAATTTCGATGTGTCGCTTAGGTGTGGTGACACCTAAATTATCGACATCATAAACAGCGCCACCATTTTGAATTTCTTCCATATGATGAAGTTCATGTTTGACCCTTAGTCCAACCCCTTCAGCTTTTCTGACGTAAGGCGCTCGACCCTTTTTCATAGTTGCCAAGTTACGGGAATCAAACTGTTTAGAAAGTTCAGGGTCTTTGCTCACCTCTTGCCAGAATGCTTCCCTGAATCCGTCAAAGTTAGAGAATGTACGCCCACGCAGTTTATCGGCGATCTGAGACGGAATAGGCGATCCGTTGCCCTGACCCGCATCGGCTAACCATGTGCCTGTAACCTTCTGCCCTTTGCCAGTGACTTGTCCCGGATTGTTACGAATATAGATATAAATTGGCGGGATGTCTGACACGGGCAGGATCAGAATGTAATCCGCGAAACTCTTCTCATCCAGTGCGGGGGTTGTCGTGCTGGTGATCCGGGTATCATCCGGTAGCGGGTCAACGAGTATTGTCCCCGGTAGCCGTGGCGGTGTCTGGTTGCCCGTGTTTGACGGCGTGCTTACACCAGAGTGATCCGGTGTCCAGATGATTGTTACGGGATTTTCTTCCTCAGTGGTGAAGGTGTACGCCTCATAGCGGCGGTCCCATTCCATCTTACGGACTCGCACCATATCCTTACCCGGCGGCGTGTGATATCCACGCGGTACAGGATTTCCATTGGTGTCATTCTCCCATGAATAGCGAACACGCGTAGGCGCTTCACGCATCTGTGCAAGGCGCATACGATCAATGAAGTCTTGTTCCCCTTCATTGAGTTTGCCGGGCATCATGCCTACCAGTAATCCGGCAACGGAGGCACCAACGCCACCAGCGGCAATTTCCGCACCTCGTACCGCCCATGTTCCATAAGTCGCAAATCGCCCGGCAACTTGTTCCAGAACACCAGCGCCTGCGGTGGCTGTCTGTGCTCGGGTCGCACTGGTAGCGGCTGCTACAGCGGCCTGATATTGCACCTCTTCATGATTGCCGTTGAACCACTTATAAAGGGCGCTGCGCTTTTTAGGTTTAGGGATATCTTCCGGGGTGACAGGCTTTTTCTTCGCCGTCTGTGCGTGTTGCGGTGCATCAGAATCTGTTACGGCATCAGCAACAGGTGCTGCTCGGAAAAGGCCCATTTCCGCAAAATTGGTGTGTGGCTCCTGCTGTTTCCCTGCATCAGTATTCCCTGTGCCGCGCTCGCGGGATTTTGCAAAGACAGGAACAGGTAACGGTGCAGCCGGGCTGACTACAGGCGATGAACTTGAAGAAACGAGTGTCGGTGGTGTCGTTGCTGCCACTGACGCAGATGTTCTGGATTCGCTACGCGATTCATAGGTTTGTACGGTAATCTGCGGGATGATTTTTGCATTGCACGGGCAACTGCTGAAACTGTTCAGACTTCCCGCCACCAGGCGACCTTCGGTTGTTATCCACGATATACCGCCGATGATTTGATAAATGCCACTATTCTTTCCGCAAGAAACTTTATCCCCCATGCGGGCTACAGGAGTGCCATTCGTCCTTCTGTTTGGCGCTCCTTCCAGCACCCGACCACCGCAGGTTGTGGGGTCGTACATATGAAGTATGTATCCTTTCGTCATAAGTCCTTCTACGTGTTGTGATTTATTCCCTGTGCAACTTCCATTGTATGAATAACGCTCTCTGCCGTGAAGCTGTTTTTATTTTAATGAAACGGTATTTTGAATCATTCTCGTGGTGAATGTTTGGCTGTGCTATCCTGAAAGATAAAGACGCTGATCAGATGCGGTATAGCCTGATATTCACATCCTTCCTCTGAATCAATTCCATACTCATAAGCGATTTAATAGTGGTGCAAAAGAGTTTCAGCCACTCAAAACGTTTCTTCAACAAGATGCCCCGTCATTTCATTACGTAGCCTGACTTAAATAAATTGTCATGCCACTGAAATATAATTGTCATCTTTCTGTCATATTTCGCTGGCACATTAAAAATGGATATTTTCGTTCTGTCATAAGATTAAAATATATCTCTGGATCAAGATGATAACTTCGTGTATTACTTATTCATCTTATTCACAAGGTAAGGGAAAATCATGGTTAGCGCAGTCTTGAATGTTAAAATTGATGAAGCGGTGAAAGAAAAACTTCGTCATTATGCAGAAGTGAATAATGAGAACCTCAGCACGGCCACCGAGAAACTGTTGTTACTGGCGTTTGACGCCGCGCAAGAGGTCGGTGTATCAGAAGACGATATCGACAGTCAGCATACCGAAGAAGACAGCGAAACTCCATTCACTTCCAAAGAAATCAAAGCATTAAGAAAACTTCTGAAGAAGAAAAAATGAAAGAACATACGCAAACAACCGCCGCCAGCTACGGTGAAGCCTGCGAGCTGCTGCGCTCGGGCTATGTGAAAAATGTGCGATTGAACTGGAATGTCGGCACCGATGAGTTCTTTCGCATCGCCTCAGACTGGTGTGATGCGGGTGCCAAAATTAAAAAAGATGGCGAAAACTTTGTCATTTCATTAAAGGGATTTCCAATCCCGCGGCAGTAGTTATTTTTCTGCCATACAAACGTCATCTAAATAACATCCTTGCATGAGACAGTGGCTTAAAATACAAAAAGCCACAACCATCTCATGTTCATTACGGATGATGATTCCGGCGAGCCAATCGGCTCGTCGCTATTTTCTTTAAATATATTTTCGCTGCTTCACCATGACCGGCTGGCTGATGAGCGAAGCCCATATCGGCTGTAATGTCATAAAGGCCGCGCGCAGGGTTTCATCCGGCAGCGTAAACGGCATGCGTAAATAGCGATCAAACGCACCCTGCAACCCAAAACGCGTTCCCGCCCCAAGATTGATCCCCACACTTTCGGCCCGCGTGGCAAACAGCGTTGCCATGGCATCCGGCAGTTCAATCCAGAAAGAAAGCCCGCCCTGCGGCTGCGCCAGCTGCCAGAGCGGAAAACGCTCGTGGATCAGTGCGGCACACATATCCCGTCGCGCGCTGAGCATTTCACGCCGCGCAGGCAAAAACTGCCCGGCATTTTCCATCAGCCAGCAGGTCGCCAGCTGCTCCAGCACAGGCGAGCCTAAATCGAGCGTGTCGCGAATCTGTACCAGCGATGCAATGGTGCGCGAGGAGGCACGGATCCAGCCCAGCCGCAGACCGCCCCAAAAGCTTTTTCCCGCCGAACCCAGCGAAATCACCGGGGCCTGGGGATTAAACGCGGCAAGGGGCGCGGGCGGCGGCGCGTCAAACCACAGATCGACCATCGTTTCATCAACCACCAGCGTGGTGCGGGTTTGTGCCGCCAGATTAGCGATCTTCTCCCGCGTGGCGGCATCCATACAGCGCCCGGTTGGATTGTGAAAATCGGGCATCAGGTAGGCCAGCCGGGGCGCGGTCTGGGCAATGGTTGCCGCCAGACCGTCAACGTCCCAGCCATGCTGCGGTAGCGACACGCCCACCGGACGACATGACGCGCCTTCAATGGCGGCGATAGCCAGCGGATAAGTGGGATGATCGACCACTACGCGATCCCCCGGTCCGGTTAGCAGACGCAGGATCAGCGCAAAGCCACTCACCGCGCCATTAACCACCATCACCTCATCGGCGCACGTGGGCAGGCCGCGGGCCGTATAGCGCCGGGCGATAACTTCACGCAGCGCCACTAAGCCCTGCTGGTCGTAGCCAGTGCTGGCAAAATGTGGCGGCATCACGCTGAGCGCATGCTGATAGGCCTGGTGGATCTCCGGCCCGGCGGCGAGCGCGGCGGTTGAGAGATCCAGCGACGTGTATTGCGTCATGCGCGTGGGCACCACTTTGCTGCTCTGCGGCAGGATCACCACCGAGCCGCTGCCGTGATGACTGACCAGATAGCCGTCCTCGCGCAGCTGGGCGAGGGCGCTGGCAATGGTAGTGCGGCTGACGCCCAGGGCCGCAGCCAGTTCGCGCTCGCCGGGCAGGCGGGTATCCAGCGCCAGGCGACCATCCAGAATCAGCAGACGCAATGCCTGCGCCAGCTGACGCCACAGCGGCGTGCGCGAGGGGGTTTGTTGCCACTGGCCCAACAGGCGAACCAGCGACTGGCTTCCAAAACGACGAGATGACATAGCAGTCCACTTTTTAAAAACTGGTCATTAATCATAATGCCAATTATGGCGAAGATGTCACTCTGATTTCCTGTTCTGAGGTGTGTGATGGTACGACGTTTGATCCAGTTGTATATCGGCCTGATCTGTTATGGCGTCTCAACCGCGATGTTCGTGCGGGCTGATTTGGGGGCCGATCCGTGGAATGTGTTTCACCTCGGCGTGGGGAAACTGCTGTCGATGAATATCGGCGTGGTGATGATTGTCACCGGTGCGCTGGTGCTGCTGCTGTGGATCCCGCTGCGTCAACGCCCGGGCCTTGGCACCCTCAGCAACGTGATTGTGCTGGGGCTTGCCGCCGATGCGACGCTGGCGCTGATGCCGCCGCTGGACTCGCTGCTCGCCCGCAGCGCTTTGCTGGGCGCGGCGATCGTGGTTAATGCGCTGGCGACGGGCATGTACATTGGCGCGGGTTTTGGTGCCGGGCCGCGTGACGGCCTGATGACCGGCATCAACAAGCGCACCGGCTGGTCTGTGCGCAGGGTACGCACGGCGATTGAAGTCACCGTTTTACTGCTCGGCTGGGCGATGGGCGGCACCTTTGGCGTCGGCACGGTGCTGTACGCGCTGACCATTGGCCCGCTGATCCAGCTCTGTTTGCCGTGGTTTCGTCCTCGCGCCCGGACGCTGAACGCGCCGCTGCCGCCTGCGCCGGTCGTCGAATAATGCGAAGCGCTCACAGCAGCGCGCAGGGCAATGCGCTACACTGGCGCAATCCTGGTTGCTGCTGTGACGTTTATGAAACCGATTACGCTTTATGATGTTGCCCGCCATGCGGGTGTCTCCTACCAAACCGTGTCCCGCGTGATTAATCAGGCGGAGCATGTTTCGGCCCGCACCCGCGAAAAGGTGCAGCAGGCGATGGCGGAGCTGCACTATATTCCCAATCGCGGTGCGCAGCAGTTAGCCGGAAAGCGTACCCGCACGCTGGGGCTGATGACCACCGATCTGGCGCTGCATGCGCCGTCGCAAATTGCGTCGGCGGTCAAAACCCACGCCGGTCAGGCCGGGTGTGCGACCCTCATCTCCATGGTTGAACGCCACGATTTAACCGCCTGCACCGCCGCGCTTCAGGAGTTGTTATCGCAACGCGTCAACGGATTGCTGGTCAATATTCCTCTGGACGATGACGACGCGCAGGCGCTGGCGGCGATGGCGCTGCCGACGCCAGTGCTGTTTCTGGACGTCAGCCCAACGGCGGCGGTTAACAGCCTGGTGTTCGACGCACAGCAGGGCGCGCGACTTGGCGCAGAACATCTGCTCTCGCTCGGTCATCGGCACATTGCCCTATTGGGCGGACCCTGCACCTCGGTCTCTGCACGGGCGCGTTTTGCGGGCTGGATGAGTGTGCTTGAGCAGGCGGGGGTTGCGCCCTGTGCCAGCGCTCACGGTGACTGGAGCGCGGCATCGGGCTACGAAAAGGCGCACCAGCTTCTGGCGAGCGGCACCACACCCACGGCGATGCTGGTCGCCAACGATCAGATGGCGCTGGGGGCGATCCGGGCCTGTGCCGGGAAGGGCATCAGCGTGCCGGGGCAGATGTCGGTGGTGGGCTACGATGATACCGCCGACAGCGCCTGGTTCTCGCCGCCGCTGACTACCGTGCGCCAGGCCTTCAAGGAAGCGGGACAGCGCGGCGTTGACGGATTGCTCACCCCCGGCGCGATCCCGATCGGCCAGACGCAGCTGCCGGTGACGCTGGTGATGCGCGGCTCCACCGCATCGGTGAGCGATGCGCGACTTAACGGCGAAACGCTGGCCCAGCGCCTGACGGAACTGGCTGCGCTCGCCGCACAGTTAGATAAACGCTAGCGCTTTTGTGATCGGATTCGCTTCTGACGGATCCGGGCCTTTACCTCGTGCCAGTTTACGCGCATTGTTATCTTAATTGTGAGCGCTTCGCAAAAAAGAGGTTTTCATGTCTGCATCTGCTTTATCAACCCTGATTTCACGCCGCGACTGGGAAAATCCGGTCGTCACCCAATGGCACCGCCTGGCGGCCCATGCGCCGATGAACAGCTGGCGCAGTGCCGCCGATGCGGGCGCTGAAACGGCCTCTCCTTCGCGACGACTGTTAAACGGCGAGTGGCAGTTCTCGCTGTTTCCCGCGCCGGAAGCGGTGCCCGACGCCTGGCTTTCCGGTGACTGCGCAGACGCGGTCGCGATGCCCGTGCCGTCCAACTGGCAGATGCAGGGCTTCGATACGCCCATTTACACCAACGTCACCTATCCCATTCCGGTGACGCCGCCGCAGGTGCCGCAGCAGAATCCCACCGGCTGTTACTCGCTCACATTTGACGTTGACGCAGGCTGGCTGGCTTCCGGCCAGACGCGGATTATTTTCGAGGGCGTCAATTCCGCGTTTTATCTCTGGTGCAACGGCGAATGGATCGGCTACTCCCAGGACAGCCGCCTGCCCGCCGAGTTTGATCTCAGCGCGGTATTAACGCCCGGCGAGAACCGCCTGGCGGTGATGGTGCTGCGCTGGTGCGACGGCAGCTACCTCGAAGATCAGGATATGTGGCGCATGAGCGGCATCTTCCGTGACGTGGTGCTGTTGCATAAGCCCGGCACGCACATCGCCGATTACCATCTGGTCACCGCGTTGAATGCTGATTTCAACCATGCCGATCTTCGCGCGGAGGTTGAACTGGCGGGGGCATATACCGAGTGTCGTGTGGCGTTCACGTTGTGGCGCGGCGAAACAAAAATCGCCGAAACGCAACAGCAGCCGGGCAGCGCGATCGTTGATGAGCGCGGCGCATGGGCGGAAAAGCTCAGTGTCAGCCTCAGCGTGGACAAGCCTGCGCTGTGGAGCGCCGAGACGCCGCACCTTTACCGGCTGACGATCGCGCTGTTTGATGCCAGCGGCGAACTGCTGGAGGCGGAAGCCTGCGACGTGGGCTTTCGTCAGGTGGAGATCAGCAACGGCCTGCTCAAACTCAACGGCAAGCCGCTGCTGCTGCGCGGCGTGAATCGTCATGAGCATCATCCCGAACAGGGTCAGGCGGTGGACGAAGCGACCATGCGCCGCGACATCGAACTGATGAAGCAGCATAACTTTAACGCGGTGCGCTGTTCCCACTACCCGAACCATCCGAGGTGGTATCAGCTGTGCGATCGCTACGGGCTGTACGTAGTGGATGAAGCAAACATTGAAACCCACGGTATGGTGCCGATGCGCCGTCTGGCTGACGATCCGCGCTGGTTCCCGGCGATGAGCGAGCGCGTGACCCGCATGGTGCAGCGCGATCGCAACCATCCGTCGATCATTATCTGGTCGCTGGGCAATGAATCCGGTCACGGGGCCAGCCATGACGCGCTCTATCGCTGGGTGAAAAGCACCGATCCGACGCGTCCGGTGCAGTATGAAGGCGGCGGGGCCAACACCGCTGCCACGGACATTATCTGCCCGATGTATGCCCGCGTGGACCAGGATCAGCCCTTCCCGGCGGTGCCGAAATGGTCGATAAAAAAATGGGTCAGTCTGCCGGATGAGCAGCGTCCGCTGATTTTATGCGAGTACGCCCACGCGATGGGCAACAGCTTTGGCGGGTTTGCAAAATACTGGCAGGCGTTTCGCGACTACCCGCGCTTACAGGGGGGATTTGTCTGGGACTGGGTTGACCAGGCGCTGACGAAAACCGGTGATGACGGTGAGCGCTTCTGGGCCTACGGCGGAGACTTTGGCGATACGCCAAACGATCGCCAGTTTTGCATGAATGGCCTGGTCTTCCCGGACCGCACGCCGCACCCGGCACTGTTTGAAGCCCAGCGCGCCCAGCAGTTCTTCGTCTTCACGCTGGTCAGCACATCACCGCTGGTGGTTCAGATCGACAGCGATTATCTCTTCCGCGCGGCGGACAACGAAGTGCTGCGCTGGACGATTGCCCGCGATGGCGAAACCCTGGCGAGCGGTGAGCAGGTGCTCACGATGGGGCCGCAGGGCACCCAGCGCATTGAGATTGACGCGCCCGCGCCTGACGCCGCCCCCGGCGAAGTGTGGCTTAACGTCGAGGTGTATCAGCGGGCGCAAACCGACTGGTCCCCTGCGGAACATCGCTGCGCCTGGGATCAGTGGCGCGTGCCTGCGCCGCTGTACGTTGCGCCAGCGGCAGCACCCGGTGCGGTGCCGACGCTTGAGGTCAGCGACGACGATTTTGTTATCACCCATCAGCAGCAGCGCTGGCAGTTCTCCCGGGCGAGCGGCGAGCTTAGCCAGTGGTGGAACGGCGAACACCCCACGCTGCTAACCCCGGTGCGCGACTGCTTTACCCGCGCGCCGCTGGATAACGATATCGGCGTCAGCGAAGTGACGCGCATCGATCCCAACGCGTGGGCCGAGCGCTGGAAGGCGGCGGGCATGTATGCCATGACGTCCGAACTGTTAACATGCCGCGCTGAGCAAACCGCGTCGGCGGTGTCGGTGAAGACGCGCCATTGCTGGACCTTTGACGGCAAGGTGCTGTTTATCAGCCACAAACACTGGCGCGTGGACAGCGAGGGTGTGCTGCATGCCGACGTAGAAGTTCAGGTGGCGAATGACGCGCCGCCGCCTGCGCGCATCGGGCTGAGCTGCCAGCTGGCGGACGTGGCCCCCACGGCGAGCTGGCTGGGCCTTGGACCGCATGAAAACTACCCCGATCGCAAGCTGGCCGCGCAACAGGGACGTTGGACGTTGCCGCTGGCGGATCTGCACACGCCGTATATTTTCCCCGGCGACAACGGTCTGCGCTGCGACACCCGCGAACTGCGCTACGGCGCTCACCACCTCAGCGGGCGTTTCCATTTTGCCCTTAGCCGCTACGGTCAGGCGCAGTTACAGGCGACATCGCATCACCATTTACTGCGCGAAGAGCCGGGCTGCTGGCTGCACATTGACGCGTTCCATATGGGCGTGGGTGGGGATGACTCCTGGAGTCCAAGCGTGTCGCCGGAATTTATCCTGAGCGAAGAGCGCTTGCGCTACCGCGTGAGCTGGCGGCAGGACCTATAATTAACGACACCTGACGCGGGCAGATCCGCTGCCCGCGCAGCGCATGTCGGAGGTTTCGCTCATGAAGTATATCGATGGTTTTGTGGTTGCCGTGCCCGCTGACAACAAGGACGCCTATCGTGATATGGCGGCGAAAGCGGCACCGATTTTCAAGGAGTTCGGTGCCTTACGCATTGTGGAGTGCTGGGCTGACGATGTGCCGTCAGGCAACCTGACCGATTTTCGCATGGCGGTAAAAGCCGAAGATCATGAAGAGATCGTCTTTAGCTGGATCGAATACCCGTCAAAAGAGGTCCGCGATGCCGCCAATCAAAAAATGATGGCCGACCCCAGAATGAAGGCGCTGGGGGACGAAATGCCCTTTGACGGCAAGCGCATGATTTATGGCGGATTTGCGCCGTTGCTCGACGAATAACTTGCACGCTTGCGCTCACTTCTTTTCCGGCGTCGGGTCTTCCGGCGTCGGGCAAAGGCTTTGCCCGGCCCAGGCTAAAAAGTCCTCTTTTGCCAGCGCTTTGCTGTAGAGCCAGCCCTGGCCAAACTGCACGCCGTGGCTGCGCAACCACTCCAGCTGATCCTGCGTTTCAACGCCTTCTGCCACCATCGCCAGACCGAGCGCTTTTGCCATCTCGATAATGTGCGGCGTGACGTTCTTATACGCCAGCGCATCAACGAAGGATTTGTCGATCTTGATGATATCGACGTCGAGATTTTGCAAATAGCTGAGGCTGGAATAGCCGGTGCCAAAATCGTCGATATAGACCGCATGGCCCGCCTGGCGAAAGGCGGCGATAGCCGGTGCGCTAATTTTCGGATCGGCAAAACCGCGCTCGGTAAGCTCCAGCGCAATTTGCGAGGGGGAGATCTGCAAGCGTTGCAGCTGCTGTTTTAGCAGTCCCGGCAGCGTCGTGGAGGACAAATCGCTGGGATTGAGGTTAATCGAAACGTGCTGACCGGGATGCTCCCGCAGCCAGTCACCCAGATCGTCAAACATCTTTTCGATCACCAGCTGCGTCAGGCGCGGCATCAGCCCGGTCTGCTCTGCCAGCGGGATAAAAATATCCGGGGAAAGAAAGCGACCATCCGCCTGCGGCCAGCGGGCAAGCGCTTCGGCACCGACGATTTTGCCGTTGCTGATGTTGACGATGGGCTGATAATGGACCTGAATTTCCCGGGCGTTGATCGCATCCAGCATACGGTAGTGGGGCGATTGCAGACGGCGCAGGTAGCGCAGTAGAAATCCCGCTATCAGCAGGCTCATCAGCAGCCCAAACGGCAGCCAGATCAGCAGTTGTCGGTGCCAGCTTTTCTCCAGCGGTCGCAGCGACGCGATGGCGACAATCGCCACGCCCAGTTCGGGATAACGCTGCACGTTGTACATCGATCCCCGGTATTTCAGCTGATTCAAACCTGTTTTGCGCACCTGCTGCCAGACCAGCGGATCCAGATTGGCGCTACTGGCGATCACCCGGTCGCTGTCGGTGCCGACGAGGGCCACGTCAATGGGCCACGCGCCGAAGGGAAGAATGTCGATAAAGGAGGTCGGATCTATCATCACGATGTGGCGCTTGCTGCCGAGCGCGGCCATTACGCGTGGCAGGCCGATATCGTTCTGCGTGGTTAACCATGCGCGGTAGCCGTCGCGGGTTATTTTCTGTGGCGCGGGAAAAACCGCTTCACGACTGTGCATTTCGAGTGACGAACAGACGGGCCTGAGATTATCGAGATACAGCACTTCCTGAATGTAGCGATTGGCGTAGGCGACACGGCGCATGGCGACCAGATGGTCGGTGCTACAGGGTTCACCCTGAAACCCTTCGACATCCATCAGCGCGCTTTTCGCCTGATCAATCACCTTTTCGGTGCGCATCATCACCCGCGAGGCGTAGGTGTTCATTTCGTCCGAAAAGGAGTCTTCCGCCTGACGATGGGCCAGCCAGATGCTCAGCCCAACGGGTATCAGCACCGCGAGGATCAATACGCCTGAAATCAGGCTCACCAGCCGTCGGTTTGTCATGATCAAAAATCCCTGTTTTGATGTCCCGCAGATGCGGTGGGCAATTATATCTGACGCTTAACAGACCTTGTGAAATGATAGTGGTATTTCACGCGCAAAAATATGTTTATTCAGGATCCGTTTGATGAAGAAAAAAGAGTTTGTGACGCAAGATTTGCTGAGCAAAATTTATCAAAACAGCGAGCCGGGACCGCGCAAGCTGCCGCCAGAACGCCAGTTGGCCGAGGAGTACGGCGTGTCGCGCTTTACCGTCCGCCAGGCGCTGGAAAAGCTCGCCAGCATCGGCGTGGTGCGTATCGTGCAGGGTTCGGGGATCTGGATCAACGAACAGGCGCGCACTAATCCGCTGGTCTACAACTCGATCACCGAAAAGCGGTTTGATCAGATCCGCTTTCGCATGGTGAGCCTGCATAAAAAGCGTCCGGATCGCGACGAGCAGCAGATCTTTGGCCTGCCGGAAGAGAGCTTTATCTGGCAGTTCTGCCGTCTGCGGTTTGTCGATGAACAGGCGGTGCAAATTGAGATCTCGCGCATGCCGGTGGCGGATTTTCCCGATCTCAACCAGCAGGTTATTGAGCGCTCGTTACAGCAGTATGTTTTGAGCAAGGGCTATGCGGTGTCGCATCTGTTGACCACTTACCGCGCGGTCAGCGTTACGCGGGAGCAGGCGGCGCTGCTGGGCTGTAAGAAGGGCAGCCCGGCGATGTACATCAGCAACCGGGGTATTCTTGAGGGCGGGCAGGTGTATGAGATAAGCGACATTATCGATATCAACTACACCTGCACCTACGTTATCCCGTTTAACCGCGACAATCTGGCGTTTCGCCAGGGCGGCGCTTAAGGCGTGTGGATCGTGCCGTCCGGCAGGCGGCTTTGCGTCCACTCATGCGGGCGATACAGCACCGGGAAGCTGCGCGCTTTTTCTTCATCAAACGACACGCCAATCCCCGGCGCTTCGCTGGCACAGACAAACCCGTTTTTCGCCACCGGCGCACCGGGGAACACCGCATCGGTGCTGGCCGAGCGCGGAATAAATTCCTGGATCGCGGCGTTGTGCAGATGAATATTCAGATGGGTGTTCACCGCCACGGCGATGGGCGTCATGTCGCCCGGCCCGTGCCAGGCCAGACGTACGCCAAACGCCTGACACAGCACCGCCAGTTTGAGCGCGGGCGTGATGCCGCCAATTTGCGAAATATGGCAGCGAATAAAGTCGATACGGCGATTCACTATCAGATCGTGCCACTCCGCCGGATTGTTAAACAGCTCGCCCATCGCCAGCGGTGCAGTGCTGTGCTGGCGCACCTGATCCAGCCATGCGCTCTGTGCGGGCGGCAGAATGTCTTCAATGAACCAGGGCTGATACGGCTCAAGCTGTTTTGCCAGCTGCACCGCCTGCTGTGGGAACAGGCGTTCGTGAACGTCATGCAGAATGTGCAGCTGGTAACCGTACTTTTCGCGCAGCGCGCGGAACATCTCCACGGTGCTGGTCATATACGCCTGCTGATCGAAATACGCGCCGGGGGAGGTGTTTTCTGGCGTGTGCATCTCGGCAGGCGTGCCGCCGTAAAACCCGAGCTGGCAGCGCACATGGCGATACCCCTGCGCCACAAGCCGGTCGACCGCGCTGAACAGTTCGTCCAGCGTTTCGCCGCTGGCGTGGGAGTAGGCCGGGATCGCATCGCGGGATTTGCCCCCCAGCAGCTGATACAGCGGCATGCCCGCGAGCTGAGCTTTAATATCCCATAGCGCCATGTCGACGCCGGAGATGGCGTTGTTCATTACCGGGCCGTTGCGCCAGTAAGCGTTGACGTTCATCATCTGCCAGGCGTCTTCAATATGGTTGGCGTCGCGTCCGACCATCAGCGGTTTGAGGTACTCATCCACCAGCGTTTTTACCGCCAGCGGACGCTGCTGGAAGGTGGCGCAGCCATGGCCGGTGACGCCTTTATCGGTGGTCACGCGCACCGTGACCAGATTATGGCGGTCAGGGCGGGTAATAAAACATTCGATATTTTCGATGGTCGTTGGCGTCACGGGAATACTCCTTCAGGGCCTGGCTTATGCGTAATGGCTATTATCATCCGCTGAATGTGCAAAAAAGGTAAACCGTTTTTTTTATAATTTTTTTTGGTCAGTTATTTGATGTGTTTTTAATTAAAAACCAAACCAATTTTGCGATTATGACCCTATTGTTTCGCTGCTGGTGGCGAAGTGTGACGTGATTCATGTTTTATTGGTTTGTTTTACAGGGTAAATTTACCTACCATGTTAATCAGATAGCAAAGCAGATATTAAAACGACAACATATTCGGCAGGAGCTTTTATGGGGACGCAAGAGGCCATCAACAATATTATCCGTCTGGTTGGCGGGCAGGGTAATATTAACAAAGTCTGGCACTGTATGACGCGGTTACGCTTCGACTTAATCGACGACAACAAAGTCGATCAGGGTGAAATTAAAAAGCTGCCGGGCGTGCTTGGCGCGCAGATACAGAGCGACCAGTTTCAAATCATTATCGGCCCGAAGGTGAACAGCTGGTACGAACAGATTCTGGCGGTGATGGGCGCGGGCAGCGCGACGGCGGCGACCCCGGTCGAAAAAGGGCGCAAGAGCCTGGTGTCGATGTTTATGGACACCGTTTCCGGCGTCTTTGGCCCCATCGTGCCAGCGATTGCCGGGGCGGGGATGATCAAAGGCCTGCTGGCCGGGCTTATCGCGCTGAAGCTGGTTTCCGGTAAAAGCGACACCGTCGTGGTTATCGATTTGATCGCCAGCGGCGTGTTCTATTTCCTGCCGTTTTTCCTTGCGGTGTCGGCGGCGAAAATCTTTAAAACTAACGAATATCTGGCGGCGGCGGTGGCGGCGTGCCTGATGTATCCGTCGCTGATTGAGGCGGCAAAAGCGTTGGCGACCCACCAGCCGGACGCGGTCAGCGCCTTCTGGTTACTTAACGCCATTCCGGTGTCGGTGTTTAACTATGCCTCCAGCGTGATCCCGGTGATTTTCTCCATACTGGCGCTGAGTTACATTCACCGCTGGGTCGACAGTATTATGCCGGAGGTGCTGAAAACCGTGTTCACGCCAACGCTGACGCTGTTTATCGGCGCACTGGCGGCGCTGGTGGTGATTGGCCCGATCGGCATCTATCTCGGTAAAGGGCTGGCGTTCTTCATTGAAGGATTGTTCAGCGTCTCGTCGAGCTTTGCGGGACTGGTGGTCGGCGCGATCCGCCCGGTGGCGATCCTCACCGGCATGCACCATGCCATGACGCCGATTGCGCTGCAAAACTTCAGCGATCGCGGCTATGACATGCTGATGCCGATGATGTTCATGGCAAACATGGCGATTGCGGGTTCCACTTTCGCTATCTGGCGCATCAGTAAAAACCGCCAGGATCGCACGGTGACGCTCTCTGCGGCGATCTCGGCCCTGCTCGGCATTACCGAACCGGCGCTGTTTGGCGTGCTGACCCGCTACAAAAAAGCGTTTATTGCCGCCACGGTGGCCAGCTCGCTCGCCTCTGCGTTTATCGCCTTCTTCGGCGTACGCCTGTACGGCTATATTTTGTCGAGCATTTTCAGTCTGCCCGCCTATATTGGCCCGTACTTTATGTTCGCGTTATCGGGCGTAGCGATTGCGCTGGTGCTGTCATTTGTCCTGACCACCCTGTTGGTGGGTAAAGACCAGCAGGAGGCGTAAGTTAACGTCGGTGCGCCAGGCGGCGCACCAGACGATCCCCCACCATTTGCACGCCCTGCACCATCGCCACCAGAATCACTACCGTGCCCACCATCACCTGATCGTTAAAGCGTTGATAGCCATAGCGAATGGCGAGATCCCCCAGCCCACCGCCGCCAATCACGCCCGCCATGGATGAAAAGCCAATCAGCATGACGATGGTTAAGGTGATACCCGCCAACAGCGTCGGCAGCGCTTCAGGCAGCAGCGCTTTGATAATGACGTGCCAGACGCTGCCGCCCATTGATAAAATCGCTTCGATGCGCCCGTAATCCACTTCATCCAGCGCGCTTTCTGTCAGACGCGCAAAGAACGGAAACGCGCCAATGGTGATCGGCACCACCGCGGCAGTGCTGCCAAGGGTGGTGCCAATAATCAGGCGGGTGAAGGGGATCAGCGCAATCAGCAGCACGATAAACGGCAGCGAGCGGCCAAAATTGATAATCGCACCCAACAGCGCGTTGACGCGCGCCATCGGCAGCAGGCCAGCGGGGCGCGAAATAAACAGAATAATGCCGGTGGGCAGGCCGATTAAGACGGTAAATAACGCGGCCAGCGCCACCATGTAGAGCGTTTCCAGCGAGCCGTTTAACAGCAGCGGCCAGAGATCTTCCCAGCTCATGCTACGCATAAGGGCCTCCCGTTCAGACCGTGGCGGGCGAGGAACTGACGCTCTGCATCCGCATCCGGCAGCAGCGCTTTACGCAGGCGCGACCACGGCGTCGCCAGTAGATCGGCAATTTTGCCCCCCTCGATAAGTTCGCCGTTTTCCAGCAGCGCGGCGTGATCGCATAAGGTTTTCACCACCTCAAGCTGGTGGGTGATCAGCACAATGGTCAGGCCAAGCTGACGGTTAATATCCGCCAGCAGCGCCAGTACCGACGCCGTGGTATCGGGATCGAGCGCGCTGGTGGCTTCGTCGCACAGCAGCACATCCGGATGGGCGGCCAGTGCGCGGGCGATGCCGACGCGCTGTTTCTGCCCGCCAGAAAGCTGAGACGGAAAGGCGTGCGCTTTGTCGCTCAGGCCCACTAAAAACAGCAGCTCTTCGACGCGAGCCTGGCGTTTCGCCTTCGGCAGACCGGCGATTTCCAGCGGGACGGCGATGTTATCCGCCACTGTGCGGGCGTGCAGTAAATTGAAGTGCTGGAAAATCATGCCGGTGCGCAGGCGATGTTCACGCAGTTGCGCTTTATCGAAGCGCGTGATGTCGTTGCCGTTGACCAGAATGCGGCCCGTGGTGGGCCGCTCCAGTAAATTAAGGCAGCGGATCAGCGTGCTTTTTCCTGCACCGCTGCGCCCCAGAATGCCGTAGATTGCGCCTTCCGGCACGTTCAGCGACACATCGTTTAGCGCCGGTCGGCCCGCCCCGGCATAGGTTTTACTCAGCCCTTCAATGGCGATCATGACTGCGGTGCCACCGGGATCACCGAGCCGTTGTACTGCTTGCGAATAAACTCGGCCACCTGCGGCGACGCGAGATCTTTCGCCAGCTCTTTAATACGCGGATCGTTCGCCAGCTGCGGGTTGGTCACCAGAATGTTGGCGTAGGGGTTGTGATCGGCGCTCTCAAGGCCCAGCGCATCTTTGGCTGGCGTCAGCCCGGCTTCCAGCGCGTAGTTACCGTTGATCACCGCCAGATCGACATCATCGAGCGAGCGCGGGATCTGCGGGGATTCAATTTCGAGGATCCTGATGTGCTTCGGGTTCTCAGCAATGTCTTTCGGCGTCGCCAGCGTGGTGGCCGGATCGGTGAACTTCGCGTTGAGCTTAATCAGACCCTGACTTTGCAGCAGGAACAGCGAGCGGCTCAGGTTGGTGGTGTTGTTGGGCACCGCCACGGTGGCGTTATCCGGAATCGATTTCAGATCTTTGTATTTATGCGAGTAAATTCCCAGCGGCTCAATGTGCACGGTGGCCGCGACGGCAAAGGTTTTGCCCAGCGCTTTTTCCTGATCCTTCAGATAAGGCACATGCTGGAAGTAGTTGGCGTCCACGTCGCCGTTCGCCAGCAGTTCATTGGCGTTGACGCCGCTGGTCAGCTCGACCACTTTCAGATCCAGCGTCGGATCGAGTTTTTTAATGAAGTTGAGAATTTCAGCGTGCGGAACCGGGTCTGCGGCGACGCGCAGCGTTTCAGCCTGTGCGCTGCCCCAGGCCAGTGAAAGAGACAGTGCGATCCCTGCCAGTTTGAATGCGGCATGTTTCATGGCGATTTCCTTTTATCTTTTCGTTCGTTATGTTGGATTTGCTATGGTGAATGATCAGACGATCAGCTGTTCGCTGCGTTCGCGCAGCACATCCCGGTAGTAACGTTCTGCGACATCCGGATGGGATCGCAGGCGTCCTTTCAGGTAATTCCAGCCGACGTCCCGCAGCAGCGGATTGTGCGGATCGCTTTCCGGTCCCCGCGCTTCCTGCGCCAGCTTTTCAGGCAGGGTGTAAACCGGTACTACCGCATCAAGCTGCGCGCCGAGGAAAAAGGCAATCGACAGGCGATCCTTCTCTGCCTCAGGGGAGATGACGCGGTGCACGGTGGCACGCAGATAGCCATTGGTCGCCAGCTCCAGCAGCTCACCAATGTTGACCACGAAGCTACCGGGCAGCGGCGCGGCGTCTATCCATTCGTTGGGTGAGACTTCCACCTGCAAGCCTTTTTGGCTGTCCTGCAACAGGAAGCTTAAAAAACCCGAATCTTTGTGCGCGCCAACGCCCTGCGTACTTTGCGTCCGGGCCTGACCGGGATAACGGATCAGTTTGATGTGCTCGTTGGGCTTGTCGCCGTAAAGCTTGTCGAAGGCGTCGGCGGGCAGCTCCAGCGCCTCGGCAAAGGCGCGCAGCAGCGTGAGGGCCATCTCCGTCATGGCGCGTTGCCAGGCGAGCAGGGTGGGTTTCAACGTCGGCTGCGCGTCGGGCCACAGGTTGGGGCCTTGCAGCCGCTGCCAGCCGGGTGTGCTTTCATTGACCGCAAGCGCCTGGCGTTCAGCGCCAATATCGAACTGCTCGCGCCAGTCGGGCTGGCCGCGCGTCAGCTCTGAGGCCGCACGGTTGTAACCGCGAAAATGGGGCGAATGGATCATCGCGACCTGCTGTTTTTGCGCATCCGGCAACGCGAAGAAATGGCGCGCCTGGGCCTGGACTGCCTGTTGCAGCGCCTCATCAATGCCGTGGTTGGTCAGATAAAAGAAGCCGATGTCGCGTGCCGCATGGCGCAGCTGGCTTAGGAAGGCAGGGCGATCAGCGGGACGGGCGAACTGAGCGAGATCCAGAACAGGTAATGTGGTCATTGTTGTCTCCGGGTTCGACGAAATGTGGGGTTCGGTGCAGGTTTTCGGGTCGGGTACAACAACAGCGCAGGGTCATGATTTCGTCCTCTCAGGGTGGTTACAGGCAGAGTGCCTGAAGGCCACACGAGCGACCAATAACGTTATTTTCTAATTTATACACGCGTGGGGTTATGAGCTTTTGCGAAAATCAGCAATAGACGGCGGGGTTGTAATGTGGCGATAACTTCGATAGACTTTTGTTATGTTATAACAAAACATGAACTCTCTTCTGATTAAAACAGGACTCCATCATGCAGGTGCTGAATTCATTACGCAGTGCAAAGCAACGCCACCCTGACTGTCAACTGGTGCAACGCAAGGGGCGTTTATACGTGATTTGCAAATCCAATCCGCGCTTTAAAGCGGTGCAGGGCAAGAAGAAAAAACGTTAATCGGCGTGATTGCGCCAGCTCTCCAGGGTACGGCGCTGCTTGCCGTCGGCGGTAAAATTGTCGGCGGCAAGCCAGTGCGAAAGCGCACGATCAATCTCCGGCCACTCCTGGTCAATAATCGAAAACCAGTCCGTGTCGCGCGAATGACCTTTTACCACTAACGCCTGACGAAAACGCCCTTCAAACTGAAACCCAAGCCGCAGCGCCGCGCGCTTTGATGGCTCGTTCAGGCTGTTACATTTCCACTCATAGCGTCGGTAGCCGAGCGTTTCAAAGGCGTAACGCATTAGCAACCACTGGGCCTCCGTGGACAGCGGCGTGCCGGTCATGGCCGGTGAGAAATGCACGTGACCGACTTCCAGTGCGCCGTGGGTCGCATCGATGCGCATCAGCGCCAGCGATCCCACCGGGGCGTCGGTTTTTTTGTCGATCACGGCGAAATGCACGGGATCCTTGAGTTCGCAAATGCCCTTAATCCAGGCGCTATATTCGTCTACCGTTTTGTCCGGCGCGCGGAACAGATAGGTATAACTGCGCCCGTCGCCGTAGGCCTGGTAGGCCGTGAACAGCGCGGGGGCATGGGCGAGGCAAAGGGGTTCGAGGCGGCAATAGCGCCCGTCAAGCGTGACGCGTTCGGGCATCGGTCGCGGCTGCCAGTCCGGCAAGGCGTCGCCCACCGGTTGACCGTATTCATTCAGTTGGCTCATGTTCGCTCCTTGTGCTGTGTGTTGTAAACATACAGTGGATCGCGAAAAGGAGCACTTTTTATACACGGAACAGGATTATTTTGCGGCACCCACGCGGGTGAGCGAGTAAACGTCGTAGAACGACAGTTCGCCTTTGCGGACGATCATCTGCTGGAGCAGCGACTTCTCTTTTTCATCCACCGTGGGCGATTGCAAAATGGCGTCGATAAGGCCCGGCGGCACATTGCGCGTGTTATACCATTCGCCGTTATAGCACACGCGGAAATCCAGCACGTCGATATCTTCAAAGCGGTAGCGCGGGTAGACGTCGAAAAAGAAAAAGGCGTTGAGGATCGCGAACAGCAGCACCAGCAGCCAGACGGAATCGGCCAGCGTTTCAGATTGCAGCATCACCGCCAGCGTGGCGAACCAGGCCACGTACATGCCCACGAACAGCCCTGGGTGATTGCGAATAAAGCTGATGCTAAAGCGCGGCTTGTTGTCGCGTTTTTCACGAGCATTTAGCTCGTCTATGGTTTGGGTGAGCAGCCGCTGGATCTCGGTCATTTTTTTACCTTTTATAATCGGACAATTTATAATCGGACAATGCGCAGGTGAAACAGCCCATTTTAAGCGCCCGTATTGTCCGAAAAAAGTAACAGTCGAGGGGCAAAAAAACATAACAGTTAGGCCGACGGCGGCAGCGTTTTGATGATACACGCCGGATTACCGGAAATGACTACACTCATTTCGCTCATGGCTATCTCACCGTCAAACGTGACGCTTACAGACTGGAGTGAGATAGCCGGGAAAGGTATTAACCGAGCGATGGCATGTGATCTGCATCACGCTATTATTCTAAAGAGTACACCGCGGAGATAAACCTACCTACCAGCGTCTGATAAATGCTGTGGGAGAAAACTGCGATAAAACCTCAGAAACAGATTGCGAGGACTAGCGAACAAATTTCCACACGGATGACGGGATTTTGTCATACAACTTATTCATGGTCAGTTCAGCCAGACGGTGATCCGCTGCTGAATAAAACACCGTCAGTTCGTCGTCAGGCAGTTCGTATTTATTTTTCTCAATGACGCGCTCAAGGGTGTCAATTGACTGACAGCGCCGCAGACGCATCAAATAATCAAACTTGGTTAATGGTTTATCAGACATAAATTCACCTTGTGATTGTAATATTTTTAACAGGAAAGACTAACGGGGTTAGCCCTGCTCACATTGACGAAGCAGCGGAAAAGCCGGTTGCCGGATTTGCGCCATTTCTGTAAGTCTTCTGTGTTAATGCCATAGCTGCTGAACAACATAAACGTGTCGTCGAGGTATTCGTCGATCTGGGCAATCAGTTTATTATCTTCATTGTACTTAATTTTATAATTAAGTGCGAAGGTTGCGATATGTTCAATCAGCTCATTTAACTGCAAATTGATAGCCGAGGTCGGATCGTTCACCCAGCCATGGTGGCTCTCTTCAAGATTGGCGAGGCAATCATGGTACAGGGTTTCACAAAGAAATTTCAACTGTGCGACATCATGCCTTTTTGGCGAGTATTCGTCCATAACGCATCCCCTTCTGAGTGGCTTTTTTTTACTAACCGAACACCGTATCGGGATGGATACAACGCGTTGCGCTACGCGTAAACGGCTCTTGCGACTCATTTTAACTATAAGACAGTCTCAATAAGATTTCATGCGGCTATTACGAAAAATTACAATTATTGCGAATTGTTACCTTAATGGCACTATTTGCGCAACGTTTCGTCTGCCTGGATAATGTGCAGTTATTCTGCAACATTTTATGCGCATCCTTACCTTTCATTAGGTTAGCAGGATGCATTCGTCGCTGGTCTAAAAATACACCTTGTCACCGCTCCCTGCTGGCTAAGAATATTCTTACCAAAAAAGGGCGACTTACCATTATTAAGATTTTTACCTAAAAAAGTAGGGGGATTCATAAGCCATAAGAATTATATGTCTTATTAATTCAGCATAAAATAAACAAACTGACAATAAGTGATTTTTATGATTTTTCCGAGAAAAAGAAAAAAGGCCGCTTGCGCGGCCTTTAAACTGGGAAGGGCGTTATTGATGCTCAACCGGATGGCTGTGCTCAACATCCTCTGATTTACGGCTAAATCGACGACGTACCACCACAAAGAACACAGGAACGAAGAAGACTGCCAGAACCGTTGCGGTCACCATCCCGCCCATTACGCCGGTACCGACGGCGTTTTGCGCACCGGAACCCGCACCGGAGCTGATCACCAGCGGCATAACGCCGAGGATAAACGCCAGCGACGTCATCAGGATAGGACGCAGACGCATACGCACCGCATCCAGGGTAGCTTCAATTAAGCCTTTACCCTCTTTTTCCATCAGATCTTTGGCGAATTCCACAATCAATATGGCGTTCTTCGCCGACAAGCCAATGGTTGTCAGCAGGCCCACCTGGAAGTACACGTCGTTAGTCAGACCGCGGAAGGTGGCGGCTAACAGCGCACCGACAACCCCCAGCGGTACCACCAGCATGACAGAGAACGGAATCGACCAGCTCTCATACAGTGCAGCCAGACACAGGAACACGACGATAAGCGAAATGGCGTACAGGGCAGGGGCCTGGTTGCCGGACAGACGTTCCTGATAGGACATGCCCGTCCAGTCAAAACCGATGCCGGTTGGCAGCTTGCTGGCCAGCTGTTCCATCATATCCATGGCTTCACCGGTACTTTTGCCAGGGGCAGCCTGACCGAGCAGTTCCATTGACGGCAAGCCGTTGTAACGCTCCAGACGGGGTGAACCGTATTCCCAGTGCGTGGTTGAGAACGCCGAGAACGGCACCATCTGCCCATCGCTTCCGCGAACAAACCAGTTGTTAATATCGCTTGGCAGCATACGTGACTGCGCCTGCGACATCACGTACACCTTCTTCACACGACCGCGGTCGATGAAGTCGTTGACGTAGCTGCCGCCCCATGCTGCTCCCAGAGTGGTGTTGATATCACTGATAGAGACACCGAGCGCCTGCGCTTTTTCCTGATCGATATTGATCTTGAACTGCGGCGTATCTTCCAGACCGTTTGGACGCACGCCCACTAACAGATCCGGATGCTGAGCAATTTCACCAAACAGCTGGTTACGCGCTTGCATCAGTTTATCGTGACCGAGGTTTGCCTGGTCAATCAGCTGGAAGTCAAAGCCGGTGGCGGTACCCAGTTCGACAATCGCTGGCAGGTTGAAGGCAAACACCATCGCATCTTTAATCTGCGAGAAGTGCGCGCTTGCACGGCCTGCGATGGCCGGAACCTTGTTGTCCTCACCCGGACGCTCATCCCAGTTTTTCAGGGAAACGAACGCCAGACCGGTGTTCTGACCACGACCCGAGAAACCAAAGCCGTTAACGGTAAATACCGAGTTGACGTTGGCTTTCTCTTTGTCCAGATAGTATTTGCTCACTTCATCGAGCACTTTCTGCGTACGCTCTTGCGTCGCACCCGCAGGAAGTTGCGCCATGGTGAGGAACACACCCTGGTCTTCATCCGGCAGGAACGAACTTGGCAGACGCACGAACAGAACGGCCATGCCCACAACGATGATCAGATAGAGCAGCAGATAGCGACCGGTGCTGCGCAGAATGTTACCTACGCTGTCGGTGTAATGGTGCGTGCTCTTATCGAACATGCGGTTAAACCAGCCGAAGAAACCGGTTTTACCTTCCCCATGATCGCCTTTCGCGACAGGCTTCAAGATGGTGGCACACAGCGCTGGCGTCAGGATCAACGCCACCAGCACGGACAGCACCATCGCGGAGACAATGGTGATGGAGAACTGGCGATAAATCGCACCGGTGGAGCCGCCGAAGAAGGCCATCGGAACGAATACCGCAGACAGCACCATTGCAATACCGACCAGCGCGCCCTGAATTTGCCCCATCGATTTGCGGGTGGCTTCTTTCGGCGAGAGTCCCTCTTCGGACATCACACGCTCGACGTTTTCCACCACCACGATGGCGTCATCCACCAGCAGGCCTATCGCCAGCACCATGCCGAACATCGTCAGGGTGTTTATCGAGTAACCAAACACCGAGAGGATGGCGAAGGTTCCGAGCAGTACCACCGGCACCGCAATGGTCGGGATCAGCGTTGCGCGGAAGTTTTGCAGGAACAGGTACATTACCAGGAACACCAGCACGATCGCTTCGACCAGCGTTTTCACCACTTCGTTAATGGAGATTTTAACGAACGGCGTGGTGTCGTACGGATAAACCACTTTCAGACCATGCGGGAAGTAGGGTTCCAGTTTGGAAACCGTTTCGCGCACGGCGTTGGCGGTATCCAGCGCGTTCGCACCGGTCGCCAGTTTGATACCTAAACCGGATGCGGGCTGACCGTTGTAACGTGCGATAACGTCATAGTTTTCGCCGCCCAGCTCAATCTTCGCCACGTCACGCAGACGAACCTGCGATCCGTCCGGGTTCACCTTCAGCATGATTTTGCCGAACTCTTCCGTCGAGGTCAGACGCGTTTGCGCGATGATCGAGGCGTTCAACTGCTGCCCTTTCACCGGCGGCGTACCGCCTAACTGACCGGCGGCGACCTGGGCGTTCTGCGCTTTAATGGCCGCAATCACGTCAACCGGCGTCAGCTGGAAGTTGTTCAGTTTGTTCGGATCCATCCAGATACGCATCGCGTATTGAGCACCGAACAGCTGGACGTCACCCACGCCCGTGGTACGGCTCACCGGATCTTTCACCGTTGCGCCAACGTAGTCAGCGATATCTTCCTGTGTCATGGAACCGTCGGTACTGATCATACCGAGAACCATCAGGAAGCTGCTGGAGGACTTCTCAACGCTCACACCTTGCTGCTGGACTTCCTGCGGTAATAACGGCATCGCCAGTTGCAGTTTGTTCTGCACCTGAACCTGCGCGATATCCGCGTCCGTACCCGAGTCAAAGGTGATGGTGATCTGTACCGTACCAGACGAATCGCTGGTGGAGGACATATACAGCAGGCCATCGATACCGTTCATGTTCTGTTCGATAACCTGCGTCACGGTGTCCTGCACCGTTTTCGCATCCGCACCTGGGTAGGAGGCGCTGATCTGAATAGCCGGTGGCGCAATGGTTGGATATTGCGCGACCGGCAGGCTCATGATCGAAAGCGCCCCTGCCAGCATGATGATGATCGCGATAACCCACGCAAAGATGGGGCGATCGATAAAAAACTTAGCCATGTCTTAACGGCTCCTGTTTAAGTTAAGACTTCGGTTTTTCTGACTGAGCGGCCGCAGGGGCTTGCTCTTTATTGTCAGAAGTCACTTCCTGCGCTTTAACCTGGGCACCCGGTTTCACTTTTTGTAACCCCGTCACAATCACGCGATCGCCTGCTTTCAGGCCATCCGTCACCAGCCACTTGTCACCAATTGCCTGTGAGGTGGTGAGCTGGCGGACTTCCACTTTGTCGCCTTCACCGACGACCATGGCGGTCGCTTCACCGCGCGGAGTACGCGTCACACCCTGCTGAGGAACCAACAGCGCGTTCGGGTTAACCCCTTCTTCCAGTTTGGCGCGGACAAACATGCCAGGCAGCAGAGACTGTTTCGGGTTAGGGAAGATAGCGCGCAGGGTGATGGAGCCGGTGGTTTGATCCACGGTCACATCCGAGAATTCCAGCGTACCGGTCTGCGGAAGCTTCGCGCCGTCATTGGTTAACAGCTCAACTTTCGCTTTGCCGTTTTCCTGTTTCAGCGTGCCGTTTTCCAGCTCCTGCTTCAGACGCAGGAAATCGTTGCTGGACTGGGTAACGTCCACATAGATGGGATCGAGCTGTTGCACGGTCGCCAGCGCTGTGGTTTGCCCGCTCTGCACCAGTGCCCCTTCGGTCACGGCAGATTTACCAATGCGACCGCTGATAGGCGAGGTCACTTTGGTGTAGGCGAGGTTAATGCGCGCGGTTTCAACGGCAGCTTTCGCGGCCACGGCCGAAGCATTGGCTTGCAGCGCGTCTGCCTGCGCGGTATCCAAATCCTGTTGACTGATGTACTTGGTGCCAATCAGCTTCTGGTAGCGGCTCAGGGTTAACTGCGCAATTTTTGCGGCGGCCTGTGCTTTCGCCAGATCGCCTTTCGCGCTTTCGTACTGAGCCTGATAGGTGGCTGGATCAATCTGATAAAGCGAAACACCCGCTTCGACATCGCTGCCTTCGGTGAAGTTACGTTTTAAAATAATCCCACTGACCTGAGGTCTTACTTCCGCGATGCGGTAAGCGCTGGTGCGGCCTGGTAGCTCGGTGGTAATTTGGAGAGGTTCGGATTTTAGTGTCACAATCCCAACTTCTGGCGCCTGCTGTCCCGCTCCTTGTTGAGCCGGTTTTTCATCACATCCTGTAAGCGCTAAGCTGCCTGAAAGCATCAGAACGACCGCCAGAGGCGTGAACCCTCTGTTTTTGTTCATATGTAAACCTCGAGTGTCCGATTTCAAATTGATCAATGGATCAAGCGTCCACAAACCCATTGCTGCGTTTATATTCTGGTCATGCTATGGTACATACATTCATAAATGTATGTAAATCTGACTCCTGTAAAATCACCAACATATGGCACGAAAAACCAAACAACAAGCGTTAGAGACACGCCAACACATACTGGACGTGGCGATGCGATTGTTCTCGCAACGGGGGGTCTCATCGACCTCACTGGCGGAGATTGCACAAGCCGCAGGTGTGACGCGCGGCGCGATTTATTGGCATTTCAAAAATAAAGCTGACTTATTTGGTGAAATTTGGGAGCTATCAGAGTCCAGTATTGGCGATCTTGAGATTGAGTATCAGGCAAAATTCCCCGGCGATCCACTCTCAGTTTTAAGAGAGATTCTGGTCTATGTGCTTGAGGCAACGGTTGTCGAGGAGCGCCGCCGTTTAATGATGGAAATCATTTTTCATAAGTGTGAGTTTGTCGGCGAAATGGCCAGTGCGCAACAGGCTCAGCGCAGTTTATGCCTCGAAAGTTACGATCGTATTGAACAAACGCTCAACCTCTGCATTCAGTCGAAGATGCTGCCCGCCAATTTACTCACCCGACGCGCGGCCATTCTGATGCGCAGCTACGTTTCCGGGATCATGGAGAACTGGTTGTTTTCGCCGCAGTCCTTTGATCTGAAAAAAGAAGCGCGGGATTACGTGGCGATTTTGCTCGAAATGTTTCAACTTTGCCCCACAATGCGCCAGCCGCCGGATGCTCTGCCTGCCTGAGCCGCCTTCAGCGCGCCAGGATTTTTCCTGGAGGGTTTGCGCGCCGCTATTTTGTCGCCAGCGAGCGTGATATTCTTCGCGCCAGGCCAGCTTCGGCCACTTTCCAGTTAAGAAACCACTCACGCTAAAATGATGCTGCACACTATACGCCCGATACGTTCGCAAAATCCGGTCTCTGCTTTTGCACTCGCGCTGATCTTACTCGTTGCCTGTTTTTGTGCAACGGTAGCGCCAGCCCACGCCAGCAGCGATCTTCCCACTCGTGCCGAGGTGCAAAACCAGCTGGATGCGCTGAATAAGCAAAAATCCCACACGGCGCAGGACAAACTGGTCATTCAGGACCTGACGGAAACCCTGGATACGCTCGATAAAATCGATCGTATTAAACAGGAGACCACCCTGCTGCGTCAGAAGGTGGCGCAGGCCCCTGAAAAACTGCGCCAGGCAACGGACGGTCTCAATGCATTAAGCGACAAAGATAATGATGATGAGACGCGCAAAACGCTCGCGTCGTTGTCGCTTCGCCAGCTTGAATCCCGGGTCGCGCAGGTGCTGGACGATTTGCAGACCGCGCAAAATGACCTCTCGACTTATAACAGCCAACTGGTGTCGTTGCAAACCCAGCCGGAACGCGTGCAAAACGCGATGTACAGCGCCTCGCAGCAGCTACAGCAAATTCGTAACCGCCTGAACGGCACCTTGACCGGTGAAGGGGCCTTGCGCCCGAGCCAGCAAGTGTTACTGCTGGCGCAGCAGGCCCTGCTCAACGCCCAAATTGACCAGCAGCGCAAAAGCCTTGAGGGCAACACCGTACTGCAAGATACGCTGCAAAAGCAGCGCGATTATGTCACCGCGAACAGCAATCTGCTGGAACACCAGCTGCAACTGTTGCAGGACGCGGTCAACAACAAGCGGCTGACGCTCACCGAGAAGACCGCGCAGGAAGCGGTGACGCCGGATGAAACCGCACGTATTCAGGCTAACCCGCTGGTCAAACAGGAGCTTGAGGCTAACCATCAGCTTAGCCAGCGCCTGATTAGCGCCACGGAAAACGGCAATTCGCTGGTCCAGCAGAATATCAAAGTGAAGAACTGGCTCGATCGCGCGCTGCAATCGGAACGCAACATTAAAGAACAAATTGCGGTGTTGAAGGGCAGTCTGTTGCTGTCGCGCATTCTCTACCAGCAGCAACAAACGCTGCCGTCCGCCGACGAACTCGAAGACATGACCAACCGCATTGCGGATTTGCGCCTGGAGCAGTTTGAAGTCAACCAGCAGCGTGACGCGGTTTTCCAGACCGATGCGTTTGTATCGAAGCTGGAAGAGGGGCATCAAAGCGACGTTAACGGTGAGGTGCACGACGCGCTGCTTCAGGTGGTGGATATGCGCCGCGAGCTGCTCGATCAGCTCAACAAGCAGCTCGGCAACCAGCTGATGATGGCCATCAATCTCCAGGTGAATCAGCAGCAGTTGATGAGCGTGTCGAAAAGCCTTCAGGAAATCCTCACGCAGCAAATCTTCTGGGTCAACAGCAACAAGCCAATGGACTGGGAGTGGCTGAAAGCCTTCCCGCAGGCGCTAAAAGACCAGATCAAGGCGATGAAAATCACCGTCAACTGGGAGAAAGCCTGGCCCGCCGTCGCCATTGCCTTCCTTGCCGGTTTGCCGCTGCTGCTGATTGCTGGCGTGATCCGCTGGCGTTTGCGCTGGCTGAGAAATTACCAGGCCAAACTGGCGGATGAGGTCGGTCAACTGCGCAGCGACAGCCAGCTTCACACGCCGAAAGCGATTCTTATCGATCTGATCCGCGCGTTGCCGGTGTGCCTGCTGATTCTGGCGGCGGGATTAATCCTGCTGACCATGCAGCTCAACATCAGTGAACTGCTGTGGGCGTTCAGTAAAAAACTGGCGCTATTCTGGCTGATATTCGGTGTGTGCTGGAAAGTGCTGGAAAAAAACGGTGTCGCGGTGACGCACTTTAACATGCCAGCGCAGCTCACCAGCCACTGGCGTCGTCAAATCGTACGCATCAGCCTTGCGCTGCTGCCGCTGCATTTCTGGTCGGTGGTGTCTGAGCTTTCGCCGCTGCACCTGATGGACGACGTGGTGGGTCAGGTGGTGATCCTGCTCAATCTGCTGCTGATCACCGTGCTGGTCTGGCCGATGAGCCGTGACAGCTGGCGTGATAAAGAGTCCCACGGTATTCGTCTGCTGACCATCACCGTGCTGTCGATTGTGCCCATCGCGCTGATGGTGTTAACCGCCACCGGCTACTTCTACACCACGCTGCGCCTGTCCGGCCGCTGGATTGAAACCGTCTATCTGGTGATCGTCTGGAACCTGCTTTATCAGACCGTGCTGCGCGGATTAAGCGTGGCGGCGCGTCGTATTGCCTATCGTCGTGCGCTGGCCCGTCGTCAGAATCTGGTGAAAGAGGGCGCTGAAGGTGCGGAGCCGCAGGAAGAGCCGACCATGGCGCTGGAGCAGATCAACCAGCAAACGTTGCGTATCACCATGCTGGTGATGGTGGCGCTGTTCGGCGTGATGTTCTGGGCAATCTGGTCTGATTTGATCACCGTTTTCGCCTATCTCGACAGCATTACGCTCTGGCATTACAACGGTACCGAAGCGGGTGCCAGCGTGGTGAAAAACGTCACCATGGGGAGCCTGCTGTTTGCGCTGATTGCGCTGGCGGTGGCCTGGGCGCTGATCCGTAACTTACCGGGGCTGCTGGAAGTTCTCGTGCTGTCGCGCCTGAAAATGCGTCAGGGTGCCTCCTATGCCATCACCCAGATCCTGAACTACGTCATTATTGCCGCTGGGGCAATGACGGTGTTCGGTTCGCTCGGCGTATCCTGGGATAAACTGCAATGGCTGGCGGCCGCGCTCTCCGTTGGTCTCGGCTTTGGCTTGCAGGAAATTTTCGGTAACTTCGTCTCTGGCCTGATCATTCTGTTCGAGCGCCCGGTGCGTATCGGCGACACGGTCACCATCGGCACCTTCTCCGGAACGGTCAGCAAGATCCGCATCCGCGCGACAACTATCACTGATTTTGACCGAAAAGAGGTGATCATCCCGAACAAAGCGTTCGTGACCGAGCGCCTGATCAACTGGTCGCTGTCAGATACCATTACCCGTGTGGTGGTGCGTCTCGGCGTGGCCTATGGATCCGATCTGGAAAAAGTCAAAGAGGTGCTGCTCAAAGCCGCCATGGATCACCCGAAGGTAATGCACGATCCGGAACCGGCGGTGTTCTTCACCACCTTTGGCCCCAGCACGCTGGATCACGAGCTGCGTCTGTACGTGCGTGAGCTGCGCGACCGCAGCTACACCGTGGATGAACTGAACCGCACCATCGACAGGCTGTGCCGCGAAAACGACATCAACATTGCGTTTAATCAACTGGAAGTGCATCTGCGTAACGCGAATGGCGACGAGTGCACTGAAGTGAAGCGCGACATGAAAGGCGATAACGCCGCGCCGGGCATCGCCTAATCTCAGACCCCTCTTCTCAGGAAGAGGGGCTATTCTCCCGCACCTTTTTCTCAAAATCCCGCGCCACCATTTCCAGCGCTTTTAAGACGGTTTCTGGTGGGATCGCGTGCTCTTCCAGCAACATGATCAAATCCACCGCCAGTTTGACCTCATCCGGGGCCGTTTCTAAAGACATATGCGTTCCTTTATTTAGCGGGTTAATCGCGCCAGTACGCTCTCAATGCGCTCAAGCGCGTGACGGCAGCGCGCCAGGCGTCCCTCCAGCGCCATCACTTCACGCTGTAAATTCTGCTGTTCAGCCAGCTGTGCGACGTCACGTAAACGCGCTTCCCGTGCCGCTTTCATCGCCAGTAGCCGACGCTCAAACTCCTGATGTTCCAACCGCTTACGCTGCCATTTCGCCACCGCAGGGGAGGGGCTGTCCCAGGCTCGGAGCGACCAGGTGGCGGTTTCGCGCATAATGGCGGCAATCTGCGCGCTCAAATGCTCTGCCAGCCAGGCGACCTGGGCAAGTTGCGCACGCTCAACCGCATGGCGCAGCGCCGTCAGATTACGCTCGGCCTCTTCCAGACAGGCAGAAATCAACGTACTGCGCGTCTGGAAAAGATGGCGGTCAAACCGAGCGCCTACGGTTGCGTGGCGAGCCAGCGGCGCGGCCTGCGCGCGCAGGTCGTTAAGCTGCTGGGACAGCGCTTGTAAAAGTCGAACCGTTTTCACGCCTCTCCCCACTTAAAAATCCTGATGCCTGTGCTACATTAGCCCTAAAACGAGATAACGATCCGTATTATGCAACGCACTATTCTACTCATCATTGGCTGGCTGGCGGTAGCCCTCGGGACGCTTGGCGTCGTATTGCCGCTGCTGCCGACCACGCCTTTTATTCTGCTCGCCGCCTGGTGCTTCGCGCGCTCGTCACCGCGATTTCATCAATGGCTGTTGTACCGCTCATGGTTTGGCGGGTATTTACGACACTGGCAGCAGTACCGCGCCATGCCGCCGGGGGCAAAACCGCGCGCCATCGCCGTCATTGTGCTGACGTTTGCGGTTTCATTATGGCTGGTGAAGGTGATGTGGGTGCGCATTTTATTGCTGTGCATTCTCGCCTGCCTGCTGATTTTCATGTGGCGCATCCCGGTGATTGACGAAAAACAACAAAAATAGCGGCACGTGTGGAAGTCGGTTGCATTTGTCGCGTTCTGCCAGTAAATTCGAGCGTTTTCGAGCACGGGCACACCTGGTCAAATGTTAAGCAATAGTTACATTGATCCTGATGAGCGTGCCGTGAGTAACACCGTTTCTATCAGGCAAAAATCCATGACAGCGACTGCGCAGCAGCTTGAATATTTAAAAGACAGCATCAAAAGTATCCAGGATTATCCGAAACCGGGCATCCTGTTCCGTGATGTCACCAGTTTGCTGGAAGACCCGAAAGCCTATGCTCTGAGCATTGAGTTGCTGGTTGAGCGTTACAAAGACGCGGGGATCACCAAAGTGGTGGGCACCGAAGCGCGTGGCTTCTTATTTGGCGCGCCTGTTGCGCTGGCAATGGGCGTCGGCTTCGTGCCGGTGCGTAAACCGCGCAAACTGCCGCGTGAAACCATCGCCGAAAGCTACGAGCTGGAATACGGCACCGATCAGCTGGAAATTCATGTCGATGCGATCAAACCCGGCGACAAAGTGCTGGTGGTTGATGATCTGCTGGCGACCGGCGGCACCATTGAAGCCACCGTCAAACTGATCCGCCGTCTGGGCGGCGACGTGACCGACGCGGCCTTTATCATCAATCTGTTTGATATCGGCGGCGAGCAGCGCCTCGAAAAGCAGGGCATCACCTGCTACAGCCTCGTACCGTTCCCGGGACACTGATCATTTCCCATGACATAGCCTCGCCCACGGGTGGGGCTTATGTTAGCATTACCCTTCGTGCATCCACCTCCAGCGTTCCAGAGCCTGCCCATGAGTTATCAGGTCTTAGCCCGTAAGTGGCGACCACAAACTTTTGCTGACGTCGTCGGTCAGGAACACGTTCTGACTGCACTGGCGAACGGCTTGTCGTTAGGACGCATTCACCACGCGTATCTCTTTTCTGGCACCCGCGGCGTCGGGAAAACCTCTATCGCCCGTTTGCTGGCGAAAGGGCTTAACTGCGAAACCGGTATCACCGCCACGCCGTGCGGCGTCTGTGATAACTGCCGTGAAATCGAGCAGGGCCGTTTTGTCGATTTAATTGAAATCGACGCTGCCTCACGTACCAAAGTTGAAGATACCCGCGATCTGCTGGACAACGTACAGTACGCCCCGGCCCGTGGTCGCTTCAAAGTCTATCTGATAGACGAAGTGCACATGCTGTCGCGTCACAGCTTTAACGCGCTGTTAAAAACGCTTGAAGAGCCGCCCGCACACGTCAAATTCCTGCTGGCGACCACCGATCCGCAAAAGCTGCCGGTGACCATTCTTTCACGCTGCCTGCAATTTCATCTCAAGGCGCTGGACGTTGAACAGATCCGCCAGCAGCTTGAGCACATTCTCGATGAAGAAAAAATCAGCCATGAGCCACGCGCGTTGCAATTGCTGGCCCGCGCGGCCGACGGCAGCCTTCGCGATGCGCTGAGCCTCACCGATCAGGCGATCTCCAGCGGTGACGGCCAGCTTTCCGTTCAGGCGGTCAGCCAGATGCTGGGCACGCTTGACGACGATCAGGCGCTGTCGCTGATTGAAGCGGTGGTCGAGGCGAACGGCGAGCGCGTGATGGCGCTGGTGAACGAGGCGGCGGCGCGCGGCGTTGAATGGGAAGCGCTGCTGGTCGAAATGCAAACTCTGCTGCACCGCATTGCGATGGTGCAACTCTCGCCGTCTGCGCTCGGTAGCGACATGGCGGCGATTGAGCAGCGCATGCGAGAGCTGGCCCGCACCGTGCCGCCAACGGACGTTCAGCTCTACTACCAGACGATGCTGATTGGCCGTAAAGAGCTGCCTTTCGCTCCCGATCGGCGCATGGGCATTGAGATGACCTTACTACGTGCGCTGGCGTTCCATCCGCGCATGCCGCTGCCGGAGCCTGAGGTTTCCACCCAGTCGTTCGCACCCGTTGCACCCACCGCCGTGCTGACGCCGACGCAGGTGCCGCAGCAGTCACCTACGCCGCAAGCCGCACACACTATACCGCAACCCGCGTCTAACGTGCCGCTGCCGGATGCCACCAGCCAGGTGCTGGCCGCACGCAATCAGCTTGCGCGTGCGCAGGGAGCAACCAAACCAAAAAAGAGTGAACCGGCAGCGGGCGTCCGCGCGCGGCCGGTGAACAACGCTGCGCTGGAGCGCCTGGCGTCGATGACCGAACGCGTGCAATCGCGTCCAGCGGCCTCGACGCAGGAAGCACAGCCTGCTAAAAAAGAAGCCTATCGCTGGAAGACGACGCTGGTCACCGAAACGGTGAAAGAAGAGGTCGCCACGCCGAAGGCGCTGAAGAAAGCGCTGGAGCATGAAAGAACGCCGGAGCTGGCGCGCAAACTGGCGCAAGAAGCCACGGAACGCGACGCCTGGGCCGCGCAGGTCAGCCAACTGAATTTACCGAAGCTGGTTGAGCAAGTGGCGCTAAATGCCTGGACAGAGCAGGAGGGCAATCGCTATTGCCTGCACCTGCGCACCACCCAGCGGCACCTGAATTCCCCGGGCGCGGCGAAAGTGTTGACCGAAGCGCTGACCCGGCTATTGGGTGAAGCAGTTGAATTGACTATCATTGAAGATGATAATCCGGCTGTGCGCACGCCGCTGGAATGGCGGCAGACGATTTACGAAGAAAAGCTCACGCAGGCGCGTGAGTCGATAGTTGCGGATAACAACATTCAGACGCTGCGGCGATTTTTCGACGCGGAGCTGGACGAAGAGAGTATTCGCCCCATTTGACAGGCAGCCGTGCTCCCTGTCGTGAACCCTGAACGTGACCTATCGCAGCGGTACGTCACCACTAGCAAAGAGAGATGCCTATGTTTGGTAAAGGCGGTCTGGGTAACCTGATGAAACAGGCCCAGCAGATGCAGGAAAAAATGCAGCAGGCGCAGGAAGAGATCGCCAAGCTGGAAGTGACCGGTGAATCCGGTGCGGGCCTGGTCAAAGTGACCATCAACGGTGCGCATAACTGCCGTCGCGTTGAGATCGATCCGAGCCTGCTCGAAGACGACAAAGAGATGTTAGAAGATCTGGTCGCGGCGGCGTTCAACGATGCAGCCCGTCGTATTGACGAAACCCAGAAAGAAAAAATGGCCGGTGTCTCTTCCGGTATGCAGTTGCCGCCAGGCTTCAAAATGCCGTTCTGACGGTAACATGAAGCGTGAAAAAGGGTGACGTCATGTCGCCCTTTTTGTTTTTTACTCTTCGTCAAACTGCGCATACGCCGCCGCCAGAAAATCGATCAGCGCCCGCACCGCCGGAAGCTGTCCGCGTCGCGTGGGAAACACCACATGAACGATTTCACGACGCGTGCGCCACTCGGGCAGTAAATGCACCAGCGTGCCAGCGGCTATCTGCTCTTTGAGCATTAAGAGCGGCAGTTGCACAATGCCGACGCTCGCCACCGCGGCGCTGCGCAGCGCAATCATGTCGGTGGTAATAAAGCGCGGAGTGTGGTGCAAATTCGCTTCCCGATCGTCAGGGCCGAACAGTTCCCAGCGGTAGGTTTGCTGCGGGCGTGCGAGCGCCAGACTCGGCCAGTGCTGGAGATCCTCCGGCGAGGAGGGCGCGCCAAAGCGTTCGACCAGCGCCGGGCTTGCTACCAGACACATGCTGCGCGCCGCCAGTTTGCGCATCACCAAATCGCTGTCCGAAAGCGGCAGCGGACGCACGCGGATCGCCAGATCAACATTTTCATTCAGCACATCCACCTGTCGGTTCGTCTCTTCCAGCTGTAGCGTTACCTGCGGATAGTGCGCCATAAAGCGCGCCAGCATGTCGCCAACGTGCACGTGGAGCAGCGCAATCGGGCAGGTCAGGCGGATCACCCCGCGCGGCTCTGCCCGCAGGCTGTCGATCGCCTCCTGCGCCGCCTCGGCCTCAATGATCATCGCCTTGCAGTGGCGGTAGTAGATCTGCCCGGCTTCGGTGACGGTGAAACTGCGTGTGGAGCGCTGGATCAACCGCGTCTCCAGCCGCGCCTCCAGCAGGGCAATGCGGCGGCTTAAGCGGGATTTTGGAATGCCCACGATGCGGCTGGCGGGGGAAAATCCACCGTGCTCCACCACCAGCACGAAATAGCCCATGTCGTTGAGATCCTGCACTGTCATTGTCCTGAAAATGGAACACTGCGTCCAGATTAGCACTCTACCGGGCATCGTGTCTTACAGGTAAGCTTAATCCCATCAGAAATCAGTCAACGACGGAGAACGCAATGAAAGCGATTTTGGGTGTCTACACCGCACCGGCATCCCACTGGGTGGGCGATGGTTTCCCGGTGCGCTCGTTGTTTTCGTATCAGGATCATGCCCGGCAGTTAAGCCCGTTCCTGCTGCTGGATTACGCCGGTCCTGCGCAGTTTAAAGCCAGTAACAAAGGCCAGCGCGGCGTGGATGTGCATCCGCATCGCGGCTTTGAGACGGTGACTATCGTCTATGAAGGCGAAGTCGCCCACCGCGATTCTACCGGCAGCGGCGGAGTCATTGGCCCAGGCGATGTGCAGTGGATGACCGCAGGCAGCGGCATTTTGCACGAAGAGTTCCACTCCCCGGCGTTCAGTGAAAGGGGCGGCACGCTGGAAATGGTTCAGCTGTGGGTCAATTTACCGGCGAAAGACAAACTGACACCGGCAACCTACCAGCCGATTGTCAGCGGTGATATTCCGCGTATTCCGCTTGCGGATAACGCAGGCGAGCTGCGGGTGATTGCCGGAGAATTCGCCGGTAAGAAAGGCCCGGCGCAGACCTTCTCGCCGATGCACATCTGGGATATGCATTTGCGGCCCCACGGCGTCACCCAACTGACGCTGC
Organism: uncultured Enterobacter sp.; assembly: GCA_963521185.1. Lineage (GTDB taxonomy): Bacteria > Pseudomonadota > Gammaproteobacteria > Enterobacterales > Enterobacteriaceae > Enterobacter_D. The sequence continues at coordinate 253,238 of CAUQTV010000003.1, forward strand.
CGGACGGCTGGAACAGCGCGCTGGTGGTGCTCAAAGGCACTATTGAAGTCAACGGTCAGCAGATTGCCCGTGACGCGCAGCTGGTGGTGCTGGATGCGAAAGGCGAGCAGGTTACCATTGAGTCGAATAACGACGCGGTGGTGCTGGTGCTCAGCGGCGAGCCAATCAACGAGCCGGTCGTGGGTCGCGGCCCGTTTGTGATGAACACGGTTGAAGAGTTAGATCGGGCGTTTGATGATTACAAACAGGGGCGTTTCGGCCAGCCTGACGCGTAAATGAAAGCGGCTATCCAATGGATAGCCGTTTTTTTTGGGCAGGCGCTGTCACACTCTTAGGGCGAATGTTAGGCTATAGCGAATGACCTCTGATAAAGAAGCCTGAGAATGTTTTGTCTGCCAGTCCGTAACATCTTCAATCGTAACCGCATCAATCTACAAGGGCGGGTGTAATGCAAACCAGTCCGTTACTCACCGCACTGATGGAATCCCTGCGCTGCCTGCCCGGCGTCGGCCCGAAATCCGCCCAGCGCATGGCGTTTACGCTGCTGCAACGCGACCGCAGCGGCGGCATGCGTCTGGCGCAGGCGCTGACCCGCGCGATGTCCGAAATCGGCCACTGCGCCGATTGCCGCACCTTCACCGAACAGGAAGTCTGTAACATCTGCGCCAACCCGCGTCGCCAGGAAAACGGCCAACTCTGCGTGGTAGAAAGCCCGGCGGATATTTACGCCATCGAGCAGACCGGACAGTTCTCTGGCCGCTACTTCGTGCTGATGGGGCATCTCTCGCCGCTCGACGGTATTGGCCCGGACGATATCGGCCTCGATCGCCTTGAGCAGCGCCTCTCTTCCGAGCAGATGAAAGAGGTGATCCTCGCCACCAATCCGACGGTGGAAGGGGAGGCAACCGCTAACTACATCGCCGAGCTGTGCGCGCAATACGGCGTTGACGCCAGCCGCATCGCCCACGGCGTGCCGGTGGGTGGCGAGCTGGAAATGGTCGATGGCACCACCCTGTCGCACTCCCTTGCGGGCCGCCACAAGATTCGTTTTTAAGCAGTCGGGGGAGCATTTCTGTTTCCCCGCTTGAAATTTTCCCTCGCTATCCCCATCTCTCACTCAACGTTACAAAACCCCATTAAATGGCATTGTTGAGGTCGACTTAGATGAAAGGACAAGAAACCCGTGGTTTCCAGTCAGAAGTAAAACAGCTTCTGCACCTGATGATCCATTCCCTGTATTCCAATAAAGAAATCTTCCTGCGCGAGTTAATCTCGAACGCCTCGGATGCGGCAGACAAGCTGCGCTTCCGTGCGTTGTCAAACCCTGACCTGTATGAAGGCGACGGTGAACTGCGTGTGCGCGTGTCGTTCGACAAAGAAAACCGCACCCTGACCATTGCCGACAACGGTATTGGGATGAACCGCGAAGAGGTGATCGATCACCTGGGTACCATCGCCAAATCCGGCACCAAATCCTTCCTGCAATCGATGGGTTCCGATCAGGCGAAAGACAGCCAGCTGATCGGCCAGTTCGGCGTGGGCTTCTACTCTGCCTTCATCGTGGCAGATAAAGTCACCGTGCGCACGCGTGCGGCGGGCGACAGCGCAGAAAACGGCGTGTTCTGGGAATCTGCGGGCGAAGGCGACTACACCGTTGCCGACATCACCAAAGACGATCGCGGCACCGAAATCACCCTGCACCTGCGCGAAGGGGAAGACGATTTCCTCAACGACTGGCGCGTGCGCTCTATCATCAGCAAATATTCCGACCACATTGCCCTGCCGGTCGAGATCGAAAAACAGGAAGAGCAGGACGGCGAAACCGTTGTCTCCTGGGAGAAGATCAACAAGGCACAGGCGCTGTGGACGCGCAACAAGTCTGAAATCAAAGACGAAGAATATAACGAATTCTACAAGCACATCGCCCACGACTTCACCGACCCGCTGGCGTGGAGCCACAACCGCGTGGAAGGTAAACAGGAGTACACCAGCCTGCTGTACATCCCGTCGCAGGCACCGTGGGACATGTGGAACCGCGATCACAAACACGGCCTGAAACTCTACGTGCAGCGCGTCTTCATCATGGACGAAGCCGAACAGTTCATGCCGAACTACCTGCGCTTTGTGCGTGGCCTGGTGGACTCCAACGATCTGCCGCTGAACGTCTCCCGTGAGATCCTGCAAGACAGCTCCGTGACCCGCAACCTGCGCAGCGCGTTGACTAAACGCGTACTGCAAATGCTCGACAAACTGGCGAAAGACGACGCTGAAAAATACCTCAGCTTCTGGAAGCAGTTTGGTATGGCGTTAAAAGAAGGCCCGGCGGAAGACAACAGCAACCTGGAAGCGATCGCCAAACTGCTGCGCTTCGCCTCCACGCATACCGACTCCTCCGAGCAGACGGTCTCCCTTGCGGATTACGTCGCGCGCATGAAAGAGGGGCAGGAGAAGATCTATTACATCACTGCCGACAGCTACGCCGCCGCGAAGAGCAGCCCGCATCTCGAACTGCTGCGTAAGAAAGGCATCGAAGTGCTGCTGCTCTCCGATCGCATCGACGAATGGATGATGAGCTACCTGACCGAGTTCGACGGTAAGCCGTTCCAGTCCGTTGCTAAAGCGGACGAGTCGCTGGATAAGCTGAACGACGACGTCGACGAAAGCGCAAAAGAAGCGGAAAAAGCGCTGGAGCCGTTCGTTGAGCGGGTGAAAACCCTGCTGGGCGATCGCGTGAAAGAAGTGCGTCTGACGCACCGTCTGACCGATACGCCAGCGATTGTCACGACCGACAACGACGAAATGAGCACCCAGATGGCAAAACTGTTTGCCGCTGCGGGCCAGGCCGTGCCGGAAGTGAAATACATCTTTGAACTGAACCCGGATCACGCGCTGGTTAAACGCACCGCCGATACCCAGGATGAGGCGCAGTTTAAAGAGTGGGTCGAACTGTTAATGGATCAGGCGCTGTTCGCTGAACGCGGCACGCTGGAAGATCCTAACCAGTTCATCCGCCGTATGAATCAGCTGCTGGTGTCGTAAATCGCTCCCCTCACCCTAACCCTCTCCCAATGGGAGAGAGCCGGGGTGAGGGGATTCAGACTTTCCCCAATCCCCGCCTAAGCGCCTCGCTTTCTTGTAGAGATACCGCCTTTAGTGGTATGGTTTTAGCTTCAAACAACGTTGTAAAAAAATCGAAACGTAGAGGAATTACGCAATGCGTATCATTCTGCTTGGCGCTCCAGGCGCGGGTAAAGGCACTCAGGCTCAGTTCATCATGGAGAAATACGGTATTCCGCAGATCTCTACGGGTGACATGCTGCGCGCGGCCGTGAAATCTGGCAGCGAGCTGGGCAAACAGGCAAAAGACATCATGGACGCCGGTAAACTGGTGACGGATGAACTGGTTATCGCACTGGTTAAAGAACGTATCACTCAGGAAGACTGCCGCAATGGTTTCCTGTTAGATGGCTTCCCTCGCACCATTCCGCAAGCGGACGCGATGAAAGAAGCCGGTATCAACGTTGATTACGTGCTGGAATTTGCCGTTCCTGATGAGTTAATCGTTGATCGTATCGTGGGTCGTCGCGTTCACGCGGCATCCGGTCGTGTCTACCACATCAAATTCAATCCGCCGAAAGTGGAAGGTAAAGACGACGTGACCGGCGAAGAGCTGACCACGCGTAAAGACGATCAGGAAGAAACCGTGCGTAAACGTCTGGTGGAATACCATCAGCTGACCGCACCGCTGATTGGCTACTACCAGAAAGAAGCCGAAGCCGGTAACACTCAATATGCGAAAGTTGACGGCACCAAAGCCGTAAGCGACGTTCGCGCTGAACTGGCGAAAATCCTCGGTTAATCTTTTTCCCCGACGTCTGCGTCGGGGAATTCTCCCTTCGTTTTCCCTCTCGCTACAATTGGTTCCGTTTACCCGCAATTCAGCTACAATTATCCCCCTTTGAAAGGATAAGAGGCGCGAATGAGTCAGGCGAAAACCGGCATCCTGCTGGCGAATCTGGGCACCCCCGATGCTCCCACCCCCGAAGCCGTTAAACGCTATTTACGGCAGTTTCTGAGCGATCCGCGCGTGGTCGATACACCGCGCTTGCTGTGGTGGCCGCTGTTGCGCGGTGTGATCCTGCCGATTCGTTCGCCACGCGTCGCTAAACTCTACCAGTCCGTGTGGATGGAAGATGGCTCCCCGCTGATGGTCTTCAGCCGTCGTCAGCAGCAGGCGCTGGCGGCACGTCTGCCCGAGGTGCCCGTGGCGCTGGGCATGAGCTACGGTACCCCCTCACTGGAAAGCGCCGTTGACGAACTGCTCGCGCAGGGTGTCGAACACATGGTCGTGCTGCCGCTCTATCCGCAGTACTCCTGCTCCACGGTGGCCGCCGTCTGGGATGAGCTGGCGCGCATACTGGCGAAAAAACGCCGCATTACCGGCGTATCGTTTATTCGTGACTACGCCGATGACACGGCGTACATCAATGCGCTGGTCAGCAGCATCCGGGCGTCGTTCGCCGAACACGGTGAGCCGGATCTGCTGCTGCTCTCTTATCACGGTATCCCGCAGCGCTACGCCGCGGAAGGCGATGATTATCCGCAGCGCTGCCGCGATACCACCCGCGAAGTGGTCTCCGCGCTGGGGCTGCCGCCTGAGAAAGTCATGATGACCTTCCAGTCGCGCTTTGGCCGCGAGCCGTGGCTGACGCCGTACACTGACGAGACGCTGAAAATGCTCGGTAAGCAGGGGGTGAAGCATATTCAGGTGCTGTGTCCGGGCTTTGCCGCCGACTGCCTCGAAACGCTCGAAGAGATAGCGGTACAAAACCGTGAATTTTTCCTCGAAGCGGGGGGCGAAAAATATGAATATATTCCGGCGCTTAATAATAACGCCGATCATATTGAGATGATGGTCAGCCTCACTGCGCCCTATCGCTAATCGCGCGACAGGCCGGGAATATGCTACCCTTTCCGGCCACATTCTCTACTCATAAGCACGCCCATGAAATTTCCCGGCAAACGTAAATCCAAACACTATTTCCCCGTCAACGCGCGCGATCCGCTGCTGCAACAGACGCAGCCCGACAGTGACGTCTGCACCTCTTGGGTGGTCGGCATCGATCAGACGCTGGTGGATATTGAAGCGAAAGTGGATGATGCGTTTGTCGTGCGTTATGGCTTAAGTGCCGGGCACTCACTGGTGATTGACGATGATGTCGCCGAGGCGCTGTATCAGGAATTGATGCGCGATAACCTCATCACCCATCAGTTCGCCGGTGGCACCATCGGTAACACCATGCACAACTACTCCGTGCTGGCGGATGACCGTTCAGTGCTGCTCGGCGTCATGTGCAGCAATATCGACATCGGCGGCTACGCGTATCGCTACCTGTGTAACACCTCCAGCCGTACCGATCTCAACCATTTGCAGGGCGTTGACGGGCCGATTGGTCGCTGCTTCACGCTGGTGAGCGAGTCCGGCGAGCGTACCTTTGCCATCAGCCCCGGTCACATGAACCAGCTGCGCCCGGAGAGCATTCCGGAAGCGGTCATTGCCGGTGCCTCCGCGCTGGTGCTGACCTCGTATCTGGTGCGCTGCAAACCCGGTGAGCCGATGCCGGAAGCCACCCTGAAAGCCGTTGAATACGCGAAGAAATACAACGTGCCGGTGGTGCTGACCCTCGGGACTAAATATGTGATTGCCGACAACCCGCAGTGGTGGCGTGATTTCCTCAAAGAGAACGTCTCCATTCTGGCGATGAACGAAGAAGAAGCCGAAGCGCTGACCGGGGAAAGCGATCCGCTGCTGGCGTGTAATAACGCGCTGGACTGGGTTGATTTGGTGCTGTGCACCGCCGGGCCGGTCGGCCTGTATATGGCGGGCTTTACCGAAGAAGAGGCGAAGCGCAAAACCCAGCACCCGCTGCTGCCCGGTGCGATTGCCGAGTTCAACCAGTTCGAATTCAGCCGTGCTATGCGCCATCAGGATTGTCAGAACCCGCTGCGTATTTTCTCCCACATTGCGCCCTACATGGGCGGCCCGGAGAAGATCATGAACACCAACGGCGCAGGCGATGGCGCGCTCGCCGCGCTGCTGCACGACATCACCGCCAATAAATTCCACCGCGATAACGTGCCGAACTCCAGCAAACACGCCTTCACCTGGCTGACCTTCTCATCGCTGGCGCAGGTGTGTAAATACGCGAACCGCGTCAGCTATCAGGTGCTGAACCAGCACTCCCCGCGTTTAACCCGTGGCCTGCCGGAACGCGAAGACAGCCTCGAAGAGGCGTACTGGGAGAGGTAAACGCTCCCCGTGGGAGAGGGAACACGAACACCCTCTCCCTGTGGGAGAGGGCCGGGGTGAGGGCATCAGCCGGCACAAGTGTTACCCCGTTACCGCCTCTTCAATCAGCGTCAGCATGGTATTGGCAATTTCTCGCTCGCCCATCACGACCTGATTGGCCCCGCGCTCGGTGATGTAATCGACTTCATCATCATAATGGGCGCGGGCGATGATCTCGATGGTCGGGCATTTTTCTCGGGCGGTGGCGACAATTTCACCGGCTTCGTAGCCGTTCGGAATGGTCAGCAGCAGCCAGCGTGCGCAGTCGAGGTGCGCCAGATTCATGATCTCTTCGTTGGCCGCATTCCCCAGCACCGCGCGAATGCCGCGCTCGCGCAGCTCATCAACGCGGGTGCGCGACGTTTCAATCACCACCAGCGGAATGCCCTGCGCCATCAGTTTTTCACCCAGCAGGCTGCCGACGCGACCAAAGCCGACCAGCAGCGCATGGTTGCAAATATCGACCGGGATCTGCTTCTCCTCTTCGATCGCTTCTTCCAGCGTCTGCTCTTCCAGCGTTTCCGTTTTCGCGAGATAGCGCTCAAGCAGGGCGAACAAAATCGGGTTCAGCATAATGGAGAGGATCGCCCCCGCCAGCACCAGGTTTTGCCCGGTCTGCGGCAACAGATCCAGCGCCATGCCAAGGCCCGCCAGAATAAAGGCGAACTCACCGATTTGCGCGAGGCTGGCGGCGATGGTGAGCGCCGTGCGCGGTGAGTGACCGAACAGGCGCACCAGGAAGAAGGCGGCGACGGATTTACCAAAGATAATAATCGCCAGCGTGCCGAGCACCGCCAGCGGCTCCTGTATCAGGATCATGGGATCAAATAACATCCCCACCGAGACAAAGAACAGCACCGCAAACGCATCGCGCAGCGGCAGCGTGTCATGGGCCGCGCGGTGGCTGAGTTCAGATTCATTGAGCACCACGCCCGCAAAAAATGCCCCCAGCGCAAAGGAGACGTCAAACAGCTCGACCGCGCCAAAGGCGATGCCCAGCGCCAGCGCCAGCACGGAAAGGGTGAACAGCTCACGCGAACCGGTCGCTGCGCTGCGGGCGAGGATCCACGGCACCAGGCGGCGGCCCACCAGCATCATAATGGCGATGAACGCCACCACCTTGCCGATGGTCATGCTCAAGTCGAGCGCCAGCGTTGCAAGGCCGACATTGCCTTTTTCCATCATACTGGCGACGGCGGGCAGCAGCACCAGCGTCAGCACCATCACCAGATCTTCAACGATCAGCCAGCCAATGGCGATTTGCCCTCGCTGACTGTCAATAAGCTGTCGCTCTTCAAGCGCACGCAGCAGCACCACCGTACTGGCGGTGGACAGACACAAACCAAAGACGATGCCGGTCATCAGCGACCAGCCCATCAGGGCAGAAAGCGCCATACCCAGCAGCGTCGCCACAGCAATCTGAGCGATAGCGCCGGGAATGGCGATGGCCTTTACCGCCATCAAATCCTTCAACGAGAAATGCAGCCCCACGCCGAACATCAGTAAGATCACGCCCAGTTCAGCCAGTTCAGGGGCCAGCTTAGTATCCGCCACGAAACCCGGCGTAAAGGGACCCGCCAGCACACCCGCTAACAAATAACCCACCAGAGGGGAAATACGCAGTTTATTGGCAAGCATGCCGAGGATAAAAGCGAGCACAAGGCCGCCGACAAGGGTGGTAATAAGCGGTGTGGCGTGATGCATTCCGTCTCCTTTCACTGGTGTTTCCATTTTGGTCAAAAACCAAAACCCGATTTACAGTTTAAGACACTTTAAACCATTATGTTCATGAATAATTGTTGAATTATGAACAAAACAGCTATCTGGTCATAAAATGGGGTTATGAGGCAGGATATCAAGAAAGCGGAGGCGAAAGGCTGATGTTATCTGGGAAAATGGGCGGCCTGTCTTACGATTAAGCCGCCCTGTATTCAGGCTTTATGCCGGTTATCGGGCAGAAATATCGTCAACATCCCTAAAAGTGGCAGGAAAGCACAGATTTTATAGACCAGGAATATGCTCGTATGGTCTGCAACCAGCCCCAGCACTGCGGCACCCAGGCCGCCCATGCCAAAGGCAAAGCCGAAAAAGAGGCCAGAAACCATGCCGATACGACCCGGCAGCAGCTCTTGTGCGTAGACCAGAATGGCTGAAAAGGCCGAGGCGAGGATAAAACCAATGATCACCGTCAATATCCCGGTCCAGTACAGGGATGCATAGGGTAAAATAAGCGTGAAAGGCGCAACGCCGAGGATAGAGCCCCAAATCACATATTTTCGCCCAATTTTATCGCCCACCGGGCCGCCGATCACCGTGCCTGCGGCCACCGCGAACAAAAAGGCAAACAGGTGAAACTGCGAACTTTGCACCGATAAACCGAATTTTTGCATCAGGTAAAAGGTGTAATAGCTACTGATGCTCGCCATATAGAAGTATTTCGAGAAAATCAGGATCAGCAGCACGGACACCGCGAGGATCACCTTATTGCGCGGCAACGGATTCACCACTTTCGCCACCGGCTTGCCTTTATTAACGCGATGCTGCGCGGCGTACCAGCGGCTCACCTGTGCGAGCACCACAATCGCCAGCAGGGCGGCGAGCACAAACCAGGCCACGTTACCTTTGCCATACGGCGCAATAACCAGCGCTGCCAGCAGGGGGCCGAGCGAGCTGCCAAAGTTACCGCCCACCTGGAACAGCGACTGCGCCAGTCCATGACGACCACCGGACGCCATGCGCGCCACGCGGGAAGATTCCGGGTGGAACACCGACGAGCCTGTACCCACCAGCGCGGCCGCGACCAGAACCATACCGAAACTGCTCGCCAGCGCCAGCAGCACCAGCCCGCTCAGGGTAAAGCACATGCCAATCGGCAGCGACCACGGCATCGGGTGTTTGTCGGTCCAGGCCCCAACGATGGGTTGCAGCAGCGAAGACGCAAGCTGGAACGTCAGGGTAATCATGCCGATCTGCACAAACGTCAGCGAGAACTCCGATTGCAGCAGCGGGTAAATCGCGAGTATCAGCGACTGAAGCATATCGTTGAGCAGATGCGAGACGCTGATCGCGCCTAAAATACCAAACGAGGTGCGCGCTTTAGGCGGCGCAGCGTTTCCAGACAGCGTCTGGGTGGGTTCACTCATTGCCATAAAATCCACATTCAGGTTTATTTGTTAGCGATGCACGACAGCATTGTCATACTGGCTAATAATTATCTGCCTAACATACCTGCGGCGAAGGTTTGAAGGAAGTCGCAATTCTGAAAACTTATTTGTCTAATAAGGCGGCACACGCTACTTTTGCGTCTGTTAATGCATCAGGGAGAGACACATGAAATTACTGAAACGGGGCGTAGCGCTGGCTATGCTCGCGGCCCTCGGCCTGGTAAGCATCCCGGCACAGGCATACGAAAAAGATAAAACCTACAAAATAACCATTCTGCACACCAACGATCATCACGGGCATTTCTGGCGCAGCGACTACCGTGAATACGGTCTGGCGGCGCAAAAAACGCTGGTGGACGGTATTCGCAAAGAGGTCGCCGCAGACGGTGGTAGCGTGCTGCTGCTCTCGGGCGGCGACATCAATACCGGCGTGCCGGAATCCGATTTACAGGATGCCGAGCCCGATTTTCGCGGCATGAACCTGATTGGCTATGACGCGATGGCGGTCGGCAACCACGAGTTTGATAATCCGCTCACCGTGCTGCGTCAGCAGGAAAAATGGGCCAAATTCCCGTTCCTGTCCGCCAATATTTATCAGAAAAGCACCGGCGAGCGCCTGTTTAAGCCCTGGGCTATTTTCAAACGCCAGGATCTGAAAATCGCCGTGATCGGCTTAACCACCGATGACACCGCCAAAATTGGCAATCCCGAGTATTTTACCGATATTGAGTTTCGCAAACCGGCGGACGAAGCTGCGTTAGTCATTCAGGAGCTGAATGCCAATGAGAAGCCGGACATCATGATTGCGACCACGCACATGGGCCATTACGACAACGGTGAGCATGGTTCTAACGCGCCGGGCGACGTCGAAATGGCGCGCAGCCTGCCGACGGGGGCGCTGGCAATGATTGTGGGTGGTCACTCACAGGATCCGGTCTGCATGGCGTCGGAAAATAAAAAGCAGGTCGATTACGTACCCGGTACGCCTTGCGCGCCGGATCGGCAAAACGGTATCTGGATTGTGCAGGCCCATGAGTGGGGCAAATACGTCGGTCGCGCGGACTTTGAGTTCCGTAACGGCGAAATGAAGCTGGTGCACTATCAGCTTATCCCGGTCAACCTGAAGAAAAAAATCACTTACGATAACGGGGAGAGTGAGCGCGTACTCTACACCCCAGAAATCCCTGAAAACGCCCAGATGCTCTCGCTGCTGACGCCGTTCCAGAACAAAGGCAAAGCGCAGCTGGAGGTGAAAATTGGCAACGTCAACGGTCATCTTGAAGGCGATCGCAGTAAAGTGCGTTTTGTGCAGACCAACCTGGCGCACCTGATCCTCAGCGCGCAAATCGATCGCACCGGCGCGGATTTCGCGGTGATGAGCGGCGGCGGTGTGCGTGATTCCATTGAAGCGGGTGATATCACCTACAAAGACGTGCTGAAGGTCCAGCCTTTTGGCAACGTGCTGGTGTACGCCGACATGACCGGTAAAGAGGTGATGGCGTATCTGAGTGCCGTTGCACAAATGAAACCGGATTCGGGTGCCTACCCGCAGTTTGCCAACGTGAGCTTCAGATCGGCCAACGGTAAGCTCAGCGATGTGACGATCAAAGGCGAACCCCTTGATGAGGCAAAAACCTATCGCATGGCGACGCTGAGCTTTAACGCCACCGGCGGTGACGGTTATCCGCGTCTGGATGATAAGCCGGGTTACGTGAATACCGGGTTTATTGATGCCGAAGTGTTAAAGCAGTATATCCAGCAGCATTCACCGCTGGACGCGGCGGCCTTTGAGCCAAAAGGTGAGGTGAGCTGGCAGTAGTGTTGTGCGGCCTGATGTCCTCACCCCAACCCTCAGCCCACCGGGCTGAGGGTGCGAACACAAAAAACGGTAACGCCTGTTACCGTTTTGCTTTTACCTCCTAGCGCCACCGGGCAAGTTTTTCACTCCCGGCGCGCAATATCCGCAAAGGTCGCGCCGAGGATTTTCGCCAGATCTCCTGCCGCCAGCTCAATATCCAGCCCGCGTTTACCGCCCGAGACATAAATGGTGGCAAATGCCTGCGCGGGGGCATCAATCAGCGTTGGCAGGCGTTTTTTCTGCCCCAGCGGACTGATGCCGCCCACCAGATAGCCCGTGGTGCGCTGCGCGACCAGCGGATCGGCCATGTCCACTTTTTTAGCGCCCAGCGCTTTGGCGACTTTTTTCAAATCCAGTTGCCCGGCCACCGGCGTCACGGCAACGGCAAGCTGCTTCATGTCGCCATTCATCGCCACCAGCAAGGTCTTATAAACCTGGTCTGCATTCAGACCGAGCTTGCGCACCACTTCATCGCCAAAGTTCGTTTCACTGGGATCGTGATCGTAGGCGTGAAGGTGAAAGGGGATCTTGTTTTTTTCGAGTAATTTAACGGCGGGCGTCATAAAAATCCTTCTTATCACGGAGAGTTCACGTTAACAGCATACGCCTGACAACGGTCGCAAAAATAGTCCTCTCCTGCTTAATAGTGTTGGCGGTAAGGATAACTTTGAGAGACAATTCATCTTCACCGACGTTAACGTCGGAATTACAATAACGATGAAATTCCTCTTTGACGGGCCAATAGTATTATTGGCCATTTTTTTGTCTGAGTAGCGCCGGTAAATTCCCTTCACCATACAGATGCAGCGCCCCGGCGGCGACCACATAACGCCCAGGCGGCAGGGCGGACAGCCGTGCGCACCACGCCTGGTTGCGCTGATGCATCAGAATATCGTACAGCGGCTCGCTAAAGGTGGAAGGCAGCGTCAGCGCGGGATTGGCAGGCGGCGAATCCAGCCACCAGCCGATCATGATTTGCAGCAGTCGGGCGTTCGTGTGCCAGTGAGTCAGCGTATCGAGCAGCAGCGCTTTGCCATCCTCAGGCAGTTCAGCCAGCAACGCTATTTGGTTCTGTGTCCCTTCCAGTTCAATCACCGGAAGATCGGCGGCGTGCGCGGCCTGCAACAGCAGGTAATCAATGCCATAATCGGGCCGCAAACCCAGACGCTGCGCCTGGGTTGCCTGGAGAACAAGGGCAATTTTCCACGCCGGTTCGCTATCAAAGGTAGCAAGCGGCAGCGCCAGTTCGCTAAGAATTTTTTCCAGTTGCAGGCGCTGCTCTGGCGTTAAGCGCTCCGCAAGGGGCGGGCGGGCAGCGAGTGTGCCGAAGGGCGACGCGCTGCCGGAAACATCCGCCTCGACGATCAGCGCATCGGCCTGCTGGAGCTTTTTAAGCAGCCGCTCAGGCAGCGGCGACATGTCGCGCGTGCCCATATGAATGCTGCCCACCAGATGCAAATGCCGCTCACCCGACAGCGTGACGTCCAGCGCAGGCCACGGGTAGGGCGTTTCCCACAGCGCGTGAATCATTATCTTTAACTGGCTTAACAGGCCCATACGCGCTCCCGGCGTTAAAACCCTCATGCTAGCGCCTGGCGGGCGTCGGTGCAAATCACCCCTTCGGCGTAAAGCGCAGCAGCCGGTTGGCGTTGCTGACGACGGTAATGGACGACAGCGCCATCGCCGCACCGGCCACAACAGGATCGAGCAGCGTCCCGGTCAGCGGCCATAAAATACCGGCGGCAATCGGAATGCCAAATGCGTTATAAACGAAAGCGCCGAGCAGGTTCTGCTTCATGTTACGCAGCGTGGCTTTTGCTATCGCCAGCGCGTCGGCAACGCCCATCAGGCTGTGGCGCATCAGGGTGATGGCCGCGGTTTCAATCGCCACATCGCTGCCGCCGCCCATCGCAATGCCCACGTCCGCCTGCGCCAGAGCGGGCGCATCGTTAATGCCGTCGCCAATCATCGCAACCTGTCGGCCTTCGTCCTGTAATTTCCGGATGGCGTCGGCTTTACCGTCTGGCAGCACACCGGCGATCACCTCGTCAATGCCCGCTTCGGTAGCGATAGCGTTCGCCGTGACGCGGTTATCGCCGGTCAGCATCACCAGCCGGTAGCCTGCGCGATGCAGACGTGCCAGCGCCTCAACGCTGTCGGCCCGCAGCGGATCGCGAACGGCGAGCAGAGCAATCGCCACGCCATCGACCGCCAGCAGTACCGGCGTGGCACCCTGCGATGCCTGTGCGGTCATCTCGCTTTCCAGCGCGCCAGTATCAATGTGTTGATCGTTTAACAGCGCCTGATTTCCCAACAGCACGCGTTTGCCATCAACGTCACCGCTAACGCCACGTCCGCGCAGGGTACGGAAATCATTGACCGTCGGCAGCGTGACCCCGGCGGCTTTGTCCAAAATAGCGCGCGCCAGCGGGTGGCTGGAGCCTTGTTCCAGCGCCGCCGCCAGCCGCAGCACCTCAGCCTCCTGCCAGCCCTCTGCCGTGATGACGCTCACCACCTGCGGCTTTCCTTCGGTCAGGGTGCCGGTTTTATCGAACACCAGCGTATCGACCTGGCTGCCACGCTGGAGCGCATCCGCATCCCGTACCAGCACGCCAAACTCGGCGGCACGCCCGACGCCGGAAATAATCGACATCGGCGTCGCCAGCCCCAGCGCGCACGGACAGGCGATGATCAGCACCGTGGTGGCGATCACCAGCGTATAGACGATTTGCGGTGCCGGACCAAAGAGATACCAGACTGCGCCGCTCAGCAGGGCGATAGCGACCACCACCGGCACAAACACGGCAGAGATGCGGTCCGCCAGCTGACCGATTTCCGGCTTGCTGCTTTGCGCCTGGCGCACCATCCGAATAATGCGCGCCAGCGTGGTATGGCTGCCCACGGCGTTGGCGCGAAACAGCACGCTACCGTCCTGCACCACCGTACCGGCGTGCACCGCATCACCCCTGCTTTTTTGCTGCGGGATCGGCTCGCCGGTCAGCATGGCTTCGTCAAGCCAGGCGTCGCCCTGGGTTATCTCACCGTCTACCGGCACGCGATCGCCGGTGGTCAGGCGCAGCGTCATACCCGGCTGCACCTGCGCCAGCGGCACGGCGTGCTCGCCCTCTTCGGTCACCACGCGCGCGGACGGCGGGGTCAAATCCAACAAGCGTTCCAGCGCTTTTGACGAGCGCTGACGCGCCCGCGCTTCCAGCATATGCCCGAGGTTAATCAGGCCGATGATCATCGCGCTGGCTTCATAATAGAGATGGCGGGCTTCCATCGGGAACCCCTGCGGCCAAAGGTTCACGCTCATCGAATAGAGCCACGCCGCGCCGGTGCCGAGCGCCACTAGCGTGTCCATGGTCGCGGTGCGATTACGCAGACTTTTCCAGGCGCTGCGGTAAAAATGCCCCCCGGCAAATATCATTACGGCGAGCGTCACAAGGCCAACGCCCAGCCACAGCGTGCGGTTGGCCTCGGTGACCATCATGTTGTCGCCGATCATGCCCCAGCCCATCACCGGAATACCCACCAGCAGGGCGACAATCGCCTGCCAGCGGAAGCGCTTCATCGTCGCGATAGCGGTTTCCTGCTGGCGCTCGCGGCGCGCGATATCATCTTCAATGGCTTCTGCGCCGTAGCCTGCTTTCTCTACCGCGCTAACTAATTCAGCGGCGGAGGCGCTGCCCATGACCAGCGCAGAGCGCTCCGCCAGATTGACCCGTGCCTGCGTCACGCCCGGTACCGCCTGCAAAGCATGCTGTACGCGGGAGACGCAGCTGGCGCAGCTCATGCCGCTCAACAGCAACTGCTGGCTGTCGTCGGTGTCATTCACTGCCGGAAGCTCAGGTTGCGCCGCTGTCAGTGCTTCCGACGGGGTTGATGACTCTGTCAGCGGTTTAGCCTTTGGGTGGCTGAGCGTCGCGCCGTACCCGGCCTGTTTGATGGTCTCGATCAGCGCATCGGCGCTGGCGCTACCGGTCACTTCGGCACGCTCAATCGTAACCTCTGCACGTTCAACGTCAGGGCGTTGCTCCAGACTTTCTTTAACGCGTTTAACGCAGTGGCCGCAGGAAAGGCCATCAAGCGCCAGTTCAATGGTGTCAGACATAAAAACTCCTTAAGGATCGTGGGATCTGAGCTGTTTTTACCACTCACTGTGCTAAGGTTAAACCTTCCATCAAGGGGAAGGTCAAGGGGAAAGATGAACATTAGCGATGTCGCCAAAAAGACCGGTTTAACCAGCAAAGCCATCCGTTTTTACGAAGAGAAAGGGTTGGTGACGCCCCCGCTGCGCAGCGATAACGGCTACCGTCATTACGGACAAAAGCATCTGGATGAACTGACGCTGTTGCGCCAGGCCCGGCAGGTGGGATTCAATCTGGAAGAGTGCGGTGAGCTGGTTACGTTGTTTAACGATCCGGCCCGCCATAGCGCGGATGTGAAAGCGCGCACGCTGCAAAAAGTGGCGGAAATTGAGCGCCACATCGTGGAGCTGCAAGCGATGCGCGAACAGTTGCTGACGCTGGCGGATGCCTGTCCCGGCGATGACGGCGCAGACTGCCCGATTATCGATAATCTCTCAGGCTGCTGCCACCGTTCTGTGCCGTAGCGATCAGCGAGCGCGAACCCGCAGGGTGATCCCTTCAACGGCGATCACCTCCACCGGCGTACCGGCGGGGAGATCGTCATCCGCGCTCACCGGCCATGAGCTGTCGCCCACGCGCATGTGCCCGCGTCCGTTGACCAGCGCCGTTTCCAGCGTAAAGTGCCGCCCCATCAGTTGCTGACCGCGCTGATTCAGTGAGGCGTCAGACGGCTTTTGCCGCGTCACGCGCTTCGCCAGCCAGCGCCACCACAGCCAGGCCGCCAGCAGCGTCAGCACGGCGAACAGCGCGCCCTGCCACTCCCAGCCAAACGGCAGCAGCCAGACCAGCAAACCGGTCACCACGGCGGCAACCCCACTCCACAGCAGATAGCCATTGCCGCCGAGCATTTCAGCGGCCAGCAGCAGTCCGCCGAGGCTCAACCAAAAAACGTGCGGGTGGGTGAGAAGGGTGTCCATCATTAGCGTTTCCGTGCGCTGGCGCTGTCGTTAATCAGCTCAGAAATACCGGCAATGGAACCCATCAGGCTGCTGGCATCCAGCGGCAGCATGACCACCTTGCTGTTATTCGCCGAACCGATTTGCTGAAGCGCTTCGGTGTATTTTTGTGCCACGAAGTAGTTCACCGCCTGAATATCCCCGGCGGCGATGGCTTCAGACACCATCTGGGTGGCGCGGGCTTCTGCTTCCGCAGAACGTTCACGCGCTTCGGCCTGTAAGAACGCCGACTGACGTTCGCCTTCCGCCTTCAGGATCTTCGACTGCTTCTCCCCTTCGGCTTTGACAATTTCCGCCTGGCGGATCCCTTCGGCTTCAAGAATATAGGCGCGCTTGGTACGCTCGGCTTTCATTTGCGCATTCATCGCATCAATCAGTTCCGCCGGTGGGCGCACGTCGCGGATCTCGATACGGGTGATTTTAATGCCCCACGGATTGGTGGCTTCATCCACGATGTGCAGCAGGCGGGTGTTGATGTTGTCGCGCTGGGAGAGCATTTCATCCAGCTCCATTGAGCCCAGCACGGTACGAATGTTGGTCATCGTCAAATTGATGATTGCCAGCTCCAGATTGCTGACCTCATAGGCCGCTTTTGGCGCGTCGATCACCTGAATAAAGCACACAGCGTCAATAGAGACGTTGGCGTTGTCTTTGGAGATCACTTCCTGCGACGGGATGTCGAGAACCTGTTCCATCATATTGATTTTACGACCAATACGATCCATAAACGGCACGACCAGACTCAGGCCCGGTTGCAGGGTCAGGGTGTACCGCCCAAAGCGCTCGACGGTCCACTGGTAGCCCTGCGGCACGATTTTTACGCCCGCACCGACAACCACCAGTGCGACAAAAATGAGAATAGGGATAACGATCAGCATGAAAAAACCTCCTGTCCTTGAGTCCGTGTAGTGATGAACATCTCATGATTAACCTGTTCAGTATAACTTTTATCCACGCGTAATACCCCCTATTAAGGATTGGGGTTGCAATGGCGGTCGGGGTATTCGATACAAAAAAGCCGGAAAGTCCACAAACGGACTCTCCGGCATAATAATGATCTTTTGTAGGCCGGATAAGCGTGCGCATCCGGCGCAATTGTACTCGGTCCTGTAGGCCGGATAAGCTTGCGCATCCGGCACGATCGCACTCAGTACAACAACGAATAGAGCTTACGGCGGTAGGTCGACGCCAGCGCATCGCCGGTACCGAGCGCGGCCAGAATCTCCTGCAACATCTTGCGCGCCTGACCGTCGGCGGCGCTTAAATCTTTACGCAAATGGCTAAACAGCAGTTCCAGCGCCTCTTCATTGCGACCAACCTGATGCAGTTGAAGCGCCAGCTGTGTCGCCAGGGCGGCATCGGCGGGGTTCTGCTCAACCTGCTGTTGGAGCAGTTGAATTTCCGGCGTGTCGGCGGCCTGTTTCAACAGTTCGATTTGCGCCACCAGCCCCTGATAACGGGTGTCCTGATCCTGCATCGGCACGGTTTTCAGCACCGCTTCCGCTTCGTCAGAACGGTTGAGGGCAATTTGCGTCTCCGCCAGCAGCAGGCCAATTTCACTCGCCTGATTCGACAACTGCCACGCTTCTTTGAGCAGCGGCAGCGCATCGGTGTAATTGCCTTCCTGCATCAGCGCCATCGCCTGTTGCGCCTTTAACTCCTCTTCGCGCGGCAGCACTTTCTCTAACAGCGCGCGAATGGCTTCTTCCGGCTGCGGACCCTGGAAACCGTCAACCGGCTGGCCGTTCTGGAACAGATACACGGTGGGGATCGCCCGCAGACCAAACTGCGACGCCACCATCTGCTCCGCATCGCAATCGACCTTCGCCAGAATAAACTGCCCGTTGTACTGCGTCGCCAGCGACTCCAGCACCGGCGTCAGTTGCTGACAGTGCTGGCTGCGTTCGGACCAAAAATAGAACAGCACTGGCACCGTCATCGACTGCTCAAGCGTTTGCTGTAGGTTTACTTCGGTAACATTGACACTATTGAGTACGGACATGGCTGATTCTCTTTTTTCGCGTTTACCTTTACATGGGGTCAGGCGACCTGTGTTCAACTCAACCCTGTAAAATTTTATCCATCATGCGCGCCGGGAGCAGACGTTTTAACCAGCTTACCGCATGGGTTACCAGCGTCACCGGGTAGCGCAGCTTCGGGTGTTTACTCTCAAAAGCATGGCGCACTTTGGCGACCACGGCCTCCGGGCCGAGGGTAAAACGTGCGGCAATCCCCGGATTTTGGACCGGTTTGTCGCTCTGGGTCTGATTCACATTTTTGGTGAAGCGCGTACGAATGGGGCCTGGCTCAATCAGGCTTACCTTAATGCCGCTGTGGCGCAGCTCCATGCGCAGCGCATCGGACCAGGCTTCCAGCGCATATTTGCTGGCGGCATAGGCCCCGCGCCCCGGCGTCGAAATCAGCCCCATCACCGACGAGGTCATCACAATGCGCCCCTCACCGTGTGGGATCATGGCGGGCAAAAGGCGTATCGTCAGTTGGTGCGCGCCAAAAAAGTTGGCGGCGAACTGCTGCTGCATCTGCTCGCGGCTGACGCTGGTGAGCGGGCCATACACGCCATAGCCCGCATTGTTGAAAATCCCGTACAGCCGGTTTTCCGTGCGGGCGATCACTTCATCGGCGGCGCGATCCACGCTTTCGGCGTCATCGAGATCCAGCAAAATACCGGTGAAGCCCATCGAATTCATGCGCGAGACGTCATCGGGTTTACGGCAGGCGGCCAGCACCCAAAATCCCTGACGCTTTAATTCCACCGCCGTTTCCAGGCCAATGCCACTGGAACATCCTGTTATTAAGACCGATTTTTGCATAACTTTACCCGTCGGCATCCCCGATTATTTATGAGTCATGTTTTACTAAAGGTGCCAGTCGTGTCGCCATCCAGTCCGCAATAAACGGCTGGGCGTCAAGATTGGGGTGAATACCATCATCCTGCATCCATTGCGGTTTCAGATAGACCTCCTCCATGAAAAACGGCATAAGAGGAATATCGAACTCTTTGGCAAGTTTGGGATAAATCGCGCTGAACGCTTCATTATAGCGGCGACCATAGTTCGCTGGCAGTCGAATTTGCATCAGCAGCGGCTGGGCGTTGGCGGCCTTAATGTCTTGTAAAATGGTGCGCAACGTCTGCTCGGTTTGCTGGGGTTGAAACCCGCGCAGACCGTCGTTTCCGCCCAGTTCTACCAGCACCCAACGCGGCTGATGCTGCTTAAGGAGCGCGGGCAGGCGTGACAGCCCCTGCTGCGAGGTATCACCGCTGATACTGGCGTTCACCACCGGCGTCGTTTGCTGCCATTTGTCATTGAGCAACGCAGGCCACGCCGCACTGGCGGCCATGCGATACCCGGCGCTGAGGCTGTCGCCCAGAATCAAGAGCGTGTCCGCTGCGGCGACACGAAAGCTTAACAAGAACAAAAACAGGAAGGGCAAATGCCAGCGGAAAACGTTGTTGAAGTTCATCATCTTAAGAAGTCCGTCGGTCAGGGGGAACATGAGCTAACCATCCTTACCGGAGTTGAGCTGGTTGTCAAACCAGCGCAGACCATCGCGCTGATTGGCGAGTCTGGCTCGGGCAAGTCCACGCTGCTGGCGATCCTGGCCGGGCTGGATGATGGCAGTAGCGGGGAGGTCAATCTAATGGGCCAGCCGCTGCATACGATGGACGAAGAGGCGCGGGCGGCACTGCGTGCGCAGAACGTCGGCTTTGTCTTTCAATCGTTCATGCTGATCCCCACCCTCAACGCGCTGGAAAACGTGGAGCTTCCGGCGCTGCTGCGCGGCGAAAAAAGCGCCCAGAGCCGTGAAAACGCCAAAGCGCTGCTCGCGGAACTGGGGCTGGCGAAACGTCTGGATCACCTTCCGGCGCAGCTTTCCGGCGGTGAACAGCAGCGCGTGGCGCTGGCGCGCGCCTTCAACGGTCGCCCCGGCGTGCTGTTTGCTGACGAACCGACCGGCAATCTTGACCGGCAAACCGGCGAGAAAATTGCCGACCTGCTGTTTTCCATGAACCAGCAGCACGGTACCACGCTAATTCTCGTCACCCACGATCCGCAGCTGGCGGCGCGCTGCGATCGCCGTCTGCGGCTGGTGAACGGTGAATTGCAGGAGGAAGCATGATCGCCCGCTGGTTCTGGCGCGAATGGCGCTCGCCGTCGCTGCTGATCGTCTGGCTGGCGCTGAGCCTGGCGGTGGCCTGCGTCCTCGCGCTCGGCAGCATCAGCGATCGCATGGAAAAGGGTTTAAGCCAGCAGAGCCGCGAATTTATGGCGGGCGACCGGGCGCTGCGCAGCTCACGTGAAATCCCGGCGGCATGGCTGGAGGAGGCGCGCAAAATCGGGCTGACGGTGAGCGAGCAGCTCACCTTCGCCACCATGACCTTCGCGGGCGACACGCCGCAGCTGGCGAACGTCAAAGCCGTTGATGGGATCTACCCGATGTACGGCGAGCTGCAAACCCGCCCGGCGGGCGTGAAACCTGCGCCCGGCACGGTGCTGCTCGCGCCACGGCTCATGGCGCTGCTCAATCTGAAAACCGGCGAGGAGATCGACGTCGGCGACGCCCGTCTGCGCATCGCCGGTGAAGTTATTCAGGAGCCGGACGCTGGCTTTAATCCCTTCCAGATGGCACCGCGCCTGTTAATGAACACCGCCGATGTGGCGAAGACCGGCGCGGTACAGCCGGGCAGTCGCGTCACCTGGCGGGTGAAGTTTGGCGGCACACCGGCACAGCTTGAGGCCTACGAAAAATGGCTGCTGCCACAGTTAAAGCCCGAGCATAAATGGTATGGGCTGGAGCAGGACGAGGGCGCGCTGGGCAAATCCCTGGCGCGTTCGCAGCAGTTTTTGTTGCTCTCGGCGCTGCTCACGCTGCTGCTGGCGGTTGCCGCCGTGGCGGTGGCGATGGGGCACTACTGCCGCAGCCGCTACGACCTGGTGGCGATCCTCAAAACGCTGGGGGCAGGGCGCGCACAGCTGAGCAGGCTGATTGTCGGCCAGTGGCTGCTGGTGCTTTTGCTCGCCACGATCACCGGCGGGGCCATCGGTCTGCTGTTTGAGCGGGTGCTGATGCTGCTGTTAAAACCGGTGCTGCCTGCCGCGCTGCCGCCCGCCAGCCTGTGGCCCTGGCTGTGGGCGGTGGGGGCAATGGTCATGATTTCGCTGCTGGTGGGCCTGCGTCCGTACCGGCTTCTGCTGGCGACCCAGCCGCTGCGTGTGCTGCGTCGGGACGCGGTGGCAAACGTCTGGCCACTCAGGTTTTATCTTCCCCTCATTTTGACCGTCGCCGTGGCGCTGCTGGCCTGGCTGATGGGGGGCAGTATGCTGCTGTGGGCGGTGCTGGCCGGGGCGGTGGTGCTGGCCCTGCTATGCGGCGGAGTGGGCTGGCTGCTGCTCAACGTGCTGAAAAAACTCACGCTAAAAGCCCTGCCGCTGCGCCTCGCGGTTAACCGCCTGCTGCGCCAGCCGTGGTCAACGCTGAGCCAGCTGTCGGCGTTCTCGCTCTCGTTTATGCTGCTCGCCATGCTACTGGTGCTGCGCGGCGATCTGCTCGATCGCTGGCAGCAGCAGCTACCGCCGGAAAGCCCGAACTATTTCCTCATCAATATTGCGCCGGAGCAGGTCACGCCGGTCAAAGCGTTTCTGGCGGAGCACCAGACGATCCCGGAATCGTTCTACCCCATTGTGCGGGCGCGACTGACGCAGATTAACGGTCACTCCACCGAGGGCAATCAGGACGAAGCGCTCAATCGCGAGCTAAATCTGACGTGGCAGTCCCGGCGACCGGATCACAACCCGATTGTCGCGGGCAGCTGGCCGCCGAACGCGGGCGAAGTGTCGATGGAGGTGGAACTGGCAAAACGGCTAAACATCAGGCTGGGCGACAGCGTGACCTTTATGGGCGATACCCAGGATTTCACGGCCAAAGTCACCAGCCTGCGCAAAGTCGACTGGGAAAGCCTGCGGCCAAACTTCTACTTTATTTTCCCGCAGGGTGCACTGGATGCGCAGCCGCAGAGCTGGCTGACCAGCTTTCGCTGGGAGAGCGACAACGGCATGCTGACACAGCTAAACCGTGAATTTCCCACTATCAGTCTGCTGGATATTGGCGCGATCTTAAAACAGGTCGGTCAGGTGCTGGAGCAGGTGAGCCGCGCGCTGGAGGTGATGGTGGTGCTGGTCACCGGCTGCGGCGTGCTGTTGCTGCTGGCGCAGGTGCAGGTCGGCATGCGCCAGCGTCATCAGGAGCTGGTGGTGTACCGCACGCTGGGCGCGGGCAAAAAGCTGCTGCGCACCACGCTGTGGTGTGAGTTTGCGCTGCTCGGTTTCGTATCCGGCCTTGTGGCCGCCATCGGTGCGGAAACGGCGCTGGCGGTGCTGCAAACAAAGGTCTTCGATTTTCCGTGGCAGCCGGACTGGCGCTTATGGCTAATCCTGCCGCTGTGCGGCGCGCTGCTGTTATCCCTCTGCGGTGGCTGGCTCGGCACGCGATTGCTGAAGGGAAAAGCGCTGTTTCGCCAGTTTAATGGTTAATTAAGGTGATAATCACGCGCCGGTTATTATAACGGCGCCGAATGCCTTATCGATACAATCCCGTTACAAATCCCCGTTTTAGCCGCACAAAATAGTAAAAACCCGCCACCACGTCACAATAAATAAAAGTTAATATTCATTAGCTAAATAGTTAGCTGTTTATCCATCAAGGAAAATGTATGACCATAAAAATAAACGCGCTGGCGGCAACGATCGGCGCGGCAGTGGCAATGGCGTCTTTCGCCACTCAGGCAGAGATTACCGTTCTTAAGCAAGACACTCAGGCAGGTAACCCATTAAGCCGTCTTAACTTTACCGTCGGCGGCAGTATCCGTCCGCAGTTCAATAACATGACCGGCGGCGGCGATAACGGCTCTTACAAACGTAACGGTTTCGATGGCGGCACGCGTTTCCGCTTTGCGGCTGATTACTATCTGTTTGATGACATCAGTTGGGTAAGTTACTACGAGCTGGGCGTGAATATTCCGGCAGTATTCGACTGGGATCATCACTATGCGGAAGGCGCAAACGACACGTCTCGCCGTATGCTTTACACCGGTCTGAAAAGTGACACCTGGGGTATGCTGACCTTCGGTCAACAAAACAGCGTGTACTACGATGTGATCGGCGCGAAAACCGATATCTGGGATTACGACATGATCGGCCAGGCACCGGGCAACGGCATCAACGGTGACTACGACGGTTCATACCGCTCCCGTAAAATGCTGAAATACAAGAAAACCGTCGGTGATGCGGATATCTATGCCTCCTGGCTGTTCTCGGATGATTACAACCCAAACAATGGGCTGCGCTACAAACGTAAAGGCGGCGGCTCGCTGGGGATCGACTATCACCTGACCACCGATCTGACGTGGGGCGCGGCGTGGAACTATACCCGTGCGGATATCCGCGATAACGACAGCAACAGCAGCAAAACCTGGGATCAGAACATCCTCGGTACGGCGTTGAGCTGGAAACCCGATAACTGGACCTTCTCCCTGGGCGGCGGTTGGTATCAGAACTTCATGACCACCAAAAAAGTGTCGGTTAACGACTACTTTGCCGGTGACGCATGGGGCGTTGAATACTTTGCGGGCTACAAAATCCCGGTCGGAGAGTACGCGCTTAAATCCGTTCAGCCGTACGTTATGGGCGATCGCATTGAGTACGCGAATGGCCGCAACTATCAGCGCATCGACAACGGCGTGGGTGTGAGCTTCCAGCTGGATTACGGTTTCCGTGTGGATTACGAACACGTGTTTACCTCCAGCACCGACAACCTGGGCGACATGAACCTGGTGCGTCTGCGTTACGACTTCTAAGTTGTGACTCCCCGGTGGCGCTTCGCTTACCGGGGCTACGAAATGCCGGACCTGCACTATCCCCGATCCCGTAGGCCCGGCAAGCTTGCGCCGCCGGGCGTAATCCCCGACACCACTGCCCGATATCTCCCCGCCATTCAGTGACATACTTCACACCATCATGAATTTTTTTCAATTACCGCTGCGCCACGTTTGTGCCATCTTAACGGGTAACCTTAACAACAAGGTGACAATGGAACGTACCGCGTTGCACGGTGCGCCACACAGCAGACACACTGTTTAGGAGAATTTATGGGACGTCGTCTCAGCTTTCGTGCCACCGTCGGTGCGCTACTTCTGGCCTGCGGTTTACCTTTCGCTCACGCCAGCGACCCGCAGACGATCACCTTTGGCGTCGCCCCCGGCCCTTACGGTGATATGGTCAAACAGGCCATCGCGCCGTCGCTCAAAGAGAAGGGCTACAAGGTCGTGGTGCGCGAATTCAGCGATTACGTGCAGCCGAACATGGCGCTGTCCAACGGCAGCATCGACGCCAACCTGTTCCAGCACTCGCTCTATTTCACGAAATTCATCGCCGACAAAGATCTCAAATTGACCAAATTGATCAGCGTGCCGACCGCCGGGATGGGCTTCTATTCGCATAAAATCACCCGTCTCGATCAGTTGAAAAAAGGCGATATTGTCACCCTGTCAAACGATCCCACCAATCTGGCTCGTGGCCTGCGCTTCCTGCAATCGCTGGGGCTTATCACCATCAAAGACAATATCGATCCGACCAAAGCCTCCGAGCGCGACATCGCCAGCAACCCAAAAGGGCTGGTGTTTAAACCGCTGGAAGCCGCACAGCTGCCGCGCACCCTGGACAGCGCTACCGCCGCGCTGGTCAACGGTAACTTCGCCATTGCCGCCGGTCTGAAGCTCTCCTCCGCGCTCAAGCAGGAGACGCTGGATGAAAACCTGAAAAACATCATCGCCGTGCGCAGCGAAGACGCCGACAAGCCGTTCGCCAAAGAGATTGTTGCCGTGGTGCAATCCCCCGCCTATCGCGCGGTGATCGACTCGCCTGACAACGTCTACAACGCCTTCCAGAAACCCGACTGGATGATGGCTGCGGATAAAAAGTAAGCCGCGCAGTGTGTTCTCCCCGGCAGGCTGCGGCCTGCCTTTTGCCGTTTAGAGGATTGGCATGATTGAGATTGAGAAGGTTTGCGTTGATTTCGTCGCAGGCCGTGGCCCGGTCACCCGGGCCGTCGATGACGTAAGCCTGCGCATCGCCGCCGGTGAGATTTTTGGCATCGTCGGCACCAGCGGGGCGGGGAAAAGCACGCTCCTGCGCACGCTAAACGCGCTCCAGCGCCCAAGCCAGGGTAGCGTCAAAGTGAACGGCGTTGAAATCTCGGCGATGGAAGGGGTCACGCTGCGCAAAGCGCGCCAGCGGATCGGCATGATATTCCAGCATTTCAACCTGATGCATACCCGCACCGTCGCGCAAAACGTCGCGTTCAGCCTGAAGGCGGCCGGGTGGGAGCGGCCTAAAATCGCCCCGCGCGTCGCTGAAATCCTTGAACTGGTCGGGCTGACGGATAAAGCGAATCGCTACCCGGTGCAGCTTAGCGGCGGGCAAAAGCAGCGCGTCGGCATCGCCCGCGCCATTGCCAATCACCCGGACGTGCTGCTGTGCGACGAACCCACCTCCGCGCTGGATCTGGAAACCTCCGCCACTATTCTGGCGCTGCTTAAGCAGATCAACGAACGGCTGGGGATCACCATTGTGTTGATCACCCACGAAATGAACGTCATCAAATCGATTTGCGATCGGGTGGCGGTGATGTCCGGCGGCAAAGTGGTGGAGATGGGCGAGGTGTTTGATATTTTCGCGCACCCGCAGCATGCTTTTACCCAGCAACTGGTGTCGCACACGCTGAACCTGACGCTGCCGGAAAGGCTGCAACAGCACCTGCCGGGCCAGCTGTTGAAGATCCTGTTTATCGGTGACTCTGCCGAACAGCCGGTGCTGTCGGATGCCGCCGTTAAGTTCGGCGTGGCGGTGAATATCCTGCACGGCAAAATCGAATACCTCGGCGAGCGCGCGCTGGGCATTTTAGTGGTGCAGCTAACCGCGCCGGAGAACCCGCAGGCGGTGGACGCTGCGGTGGACTATATTCGCAACCGTACTGCCCGCGTGGAGGTGATCCGTGGATGATTTAGTGGCCGATCTCGGCCTCGCGTTTAACGAAACCTTCCAGATGCTCAGCATCTCCACGGTGCTGGCCATTGTCGGCGGTCTGCCGCTGGGCTTCCTCATTTTTGTCACCGATCGCCATCTGTTCTGGCAAAACCGCGCGGTGTATCTCATTAGCTCGGTGCTGGTGAACATCATCCGATCGGTGCCGTTTGTCATCCTGCTGGTGCTGCTGTTGCCGCTCACGCAGTTTCTGCTCGGCAATACCATCGGGCCGATTGCCGCCTCGGTACCGCTGTCGGTCGCGGCGATCGCCTTTTACGCCCGGCTGGTTGACGGCGCGCTGCGTGAAGTGGACAAAGGCATCATCGAAGCGGCCGAAGCCTTCGGTGCCAGCCCTATGCGCATAATCTGTACCGTCCTGCTACCGGAGGCGAGCGCGGGTCTGCTGCGCGGGCTGACCATCACGCTGGTGAGCCTGATTGGCTACTCGGCGATGGCCGGGATCGTTGGCGGCGGCGGGGTAGGGGATCTCGCGATCCGCTACGGCTACTACCGCTACGAAACCGAGGTGATGGTAGTCACCGTGGTGGCGCTGATTATTCTGGTCCAGGTCGTGCAGATGCTCGGCGACTGGCTGGCCCAGCGCGCCGACAAACGCGAGCGCCGCTAACGGGGCGTCGGGGTTTATTTCTCCGCCAGCGCCTGCATAAATCCCATGATTTCCGGACGGCGGGCGCAAAACAACTCGACGATGTCGTCCACCGCCTTGCCCGACGCGTGCTTGCGCCAGGCAAGACTAAGCGGTGACGGCGGGCGCATCGACGGGATGGTGCAGCTCACCAGTTCATTACGCTCCAGCGCCGCGCGGCACAGCGTGCGCGGCAGAAAGCCAATCCCCACACCCGCCTTATGCGTGGCAATTTTGGTTTCGATGTCCGGTACCACGATCTCCTTCTGCCCAGGCAGTCGCCATGCCACGCGTTTGCTGAGCTTGCGCGCGCTGTCTTCAATGTTGATCGCCGGATAACGGCGCAGCTGGGCTTCCGTCAGCGGCGTGGTTTGCTGCGCCAGCGGATGCGCAGGGGCCATCACAAACAGCCACTCCACCTCGCCCAGCGGGGCCAGCGAAATGGTCTCCGCCAGCGACTCCGTGCCGGTGACGCCAATCGCCAGCGAAAAATCATCGTGCAGTAGCGCATCCCAAACGCCCATATAGATCTGCCGTGAGAAGTGAAACTGCGTGAACGGATAGCGCTGTACCAGCCACGCCAGCAGCGTCGACACCGCCTGCGGGCTGTAGAGCAGGTTATTGATCACAATGTTGATTTGCCGCTCAATGCCGTCGTTAATCTGCTGCAACTCACCGGGCATACTGTCTACCCAGCCCAGCCACTCTCGCGCCTGGGCCAGCAAATGCGCGCCCGCTGGCGTCAACGACACGCTGCGCGTGGTGCGGCTAAACAGCGCCACGCCGGTATTCTCCTCAAGCAATTTAATACGGTAACTGATGGTCGCCGTGGTCTTACACAGCCGCTCAGCCGATTTTGAAAAGCTGCCCGTTTCAGCCACGCAGATGAAGGTACGCAGGGTTTCCAGGTCGAGCATGACGTAACCCTCCTTGGGTCATTAAAAATTACTATTGGTCTTTCCTGCTGATTTATAACTATTTTTACATAACGCGCAGGGCGGATATGTGGCATAACGCGTATTTTGGAAAAATATTCCAACTTTTTAATTGATGTTAAATGCAGAAGGTTTTAGATTGCCCGTAGAGAAAGCAAAAGCTCAACGGGCTGGCGCGAAGGATTTTGACTATAAGGACAAGCTGACGATGAAATTGCAGGTGCAACCCCTAACACGGCAGGCGTTTAGCCGCTACGGCGACGTAATCGAAACCGCAGGGCAGGATTTTTTCCACATCAATAACGGCCAGGTCGAGCGCTACCACGATCTGGCGAAGGTCGAGATCCTCAAGCAGGATCGCACGCTGATCAGCATCAACCGCGCGCAGCCAGCGGCGCTGCCGATTGTCGTCACCGAGCTTGAACGCCACCCGCTTGGCTCCCAGGCGTTTATCCCGATGAACGGCGAAGCCTTTGTGGTGATTGTGGCGCTGGGCGACGACGCGCCGGATCTCAGCACGCTGCACGCCTTTATCACCGACGGAAAGCAGGGTGTGAACTATCACCGTAACGTCTGGCACCATCCGCTGTTTGCCTGGCAGACGGTGACCAACTTTCTGACGGTGGATCGCGGCGGCAGCGATAACTGCGATGTCAAAGCTATCCCGGCGCAGACGCTGGCGTTTGAATGACGTAACGCGTGACGCTACCGGCTATCTTGCATAAGATGAGCGCAATTTCTCATCCCATATGCTCAGGTTTTGAGCCGGAGATAACGGAAGTATGACTGAAGTAAGACGTCGTGGCAGACCGGGGCAGGCGGAGCCGGTGGCACAAAAAGGCGCGCAGGCACTGGAGCGGGGCATTGCGATTTTGCAGTATCTGGAGCAGAACGGGGGCAGCTCATCGGTGAGCGATATCTCGGTCAATCTGGATCTGCCGCTGTCGACAACCTTTCGCTTACTGAAGGTGCTGGAGAGCGCGGACTTTGTGAATCAGGACAACCAGCTCGGCTGGTGGCACATTGGACTGGGCGTGTTCAACGTCGGCGCGGCCTACATCCACAACCGCGACGTGCTGTCGGTCGCCGGGCCGTTTATGCGCCGCCTGATGCTGATGTCGAGCGAAACGGTCAACGTCGCCATCCGCAACGGTAACGAGGCGGTGCTGATTGGTCAGCAGGAGTGTCAGTCAATGGTGAGGATGTGTGCGCCGCTGGGCAGTCGTCTGCCGCTGCACGCCTCGGGGGCGGGCAAAGCGTTGATGTATCCGCTAACGGAAGAGGAACTGATGGATCTGGTGGTCAACACCGGCTTGCAGAAGTTCACCGCCACGACGCTTATCGACTTCCCCGCGCTGGTAAAAGACCTGGCACTGGCACGCGAGCGCGGTTACAGCATCGATCAGGAAGAGCATGTGATCGGTCTGAACTGCATCGCGGCGGCAATTTATGACGATGCCGGTTCCGTGGTGGCAGCGATTTCCATCTCGGGTCCCGCGTCACGCCTGACGCCGGAACGGTTTATCAGTCAGGGCGAACTGGTGCGTGACACCGCCCTGGATATCAGTAAAGCGCTGGGCCTGAAAACCCCCGTCGCCTGAAGCACACCCCCGCTCACCGGAGCGGGTGTTTTTTGGCTTATTTTTAAGTTGGAAAGTTTTTCCAATAAATGAGGTGTAAAGAAAATGGCAAAAATGAGAGCCGTCGATGCGGCAATGTATGTTCTGGAAAAAGAGGGCGTAAACACCGCGTTTGGCGTGCCGGGTGCGGCGATTAACCCGTTCTATTCGGCGATGCGCAAACACGGCGGCATTCGTCACGTGCTGGCGCGCCACGTGGAAGGCGCATCGCACATGGCGGAAGGCTATACGCGCGCCACGGCGGGCAATATCGGCGTGTGCCTTGGCACCTCCGGCCCGGCGGGCACCGACATGATCACCGCGCTCTACTCGGCCTCCGCAGACTCCATTCCTATTCTGTGCATCACCGGTCAGGCACCGCGCGCCCGTCTGCACAAAGAAGATTTCCAGGCCGTTGACATCGAAGCCATCGCCAAACCGGTCAGTAAAATGGCGGTCACGGTGCGTGAACCGGCGCTGGTGCCGCGCGTGCTGCAACAGGCTTTTCATCTGATGCGCTCTGGCCGTCCTGGACCGGTGCTGGTGGATCTGCCGTTTGACGTGCAGGTCGCCGAGATCGAATTCGATCCGAAGATGTATGAACCGCTGCCGGTGTACAAACCTGCCGCGCCGCGCGTGCAGATTGAAAAAGCCGTTGAGATGCTGATGCAGGCCGAACGCCCGGTGATTGTCGCCGGTGGTGGCGTGATCAACGCCGACGCGGCGGATCTGCTGCAACGTTTTGCCGAAATTACCCATGTCCCGGTGATCCCAACGCTGATGGGCTGGGGTTGCATACCCGACGATCACGAACTGATGGCGGGAATGGTGGGGCTGCAAACCGCGCACCGCTATGGCAACGCCACGCTGCTGGCCTCCGATCTGGTGTTTGGCATTGGTAACCGCTTTGCCAACCGTCATACCGGCTCGGTCGAAAAGTACACCGAAGGCCGCAAAATCATTCACATCGACATCGAGCCGACGCAAATTGGCCGCGTACTGTGTCCGGATCTGGGCATTGTCTCTGACGCCAAAGCCGCGCTGACGCTGCTGGTGGAGGTGGCGCAACAGATGCAGAAAGCCGGGCGTTTGCCGTGTCGCAAAACCTGGGTCGCCGACTGCCAGCAGCGCAAACGCACCCTGCTGCGCAAAACGCATTTCGACAACGTGCCGGTGAAACCCCAGCGTGTTTACGAAGAGATGAACAAAGCCTTCAGCCGCGACGTCTGCTACGTCACGACCATCGGCCTGTCGCAGATCGCTGCCGCGCAAATGCTGCATATTTTCAAAGATCGCCACTGGATCAACTGCGGCCAGGCGGGACCGTTAGGCTGGACCATCCCGGCGGCGCTCGGTGTCTGTGTGGCCGATCCTGAGCGTGAAGTGGTCGCCATCTCCGGGGATTATGACTTCCAGTTTATGATCGAAGAGCTGGCCGTCGGCGCGCAGTTCAACATTCCCTATATCCATGTGCTGGTGAATAACGCTTACCTCGGGCTGATCCGTCAGTCGCAGCGCGGCTTCGATATGGACTACTGCGTGCAGCTGGCGTTTGAAAACATCAACTCCAGCGAAGTGAACGGCTACGGCGTTGACCACGTGAAAGTGGCCGAAGGGCTGGGCTGCAAAGCGATTCGGGTTTTCAAACCGGAAGACATTGCCCCGGCGCTGGAAGAAGCCAAACGCTTAAAAGCGCAGTACCGCGTACCGGTGGTGGTGGAAGTTATTCTTGAGCGCGTCACCAATATTTCGATGGGGACGGAACTGGATAACGTCACCGAATTTGAAGCGGTGGCTGACAGCGCAGCGGATGCACCAACCGAAACCTGTTTCATGCACTATGAATAAGTGAGGCGAACCATGTTACGTTTCTCAGCCAACCTGTCGATGCTGTTTCTGGAATATGATTTTCTTGACCGCTTCGACAAAGCCGCCGCCTGTGGATTTCGCGGCGTGGAATTTATGTTCCCCTATGACTACGACATCGATGTTTTAAAAGAGAGGCTCAGCCGTAATCATCTTGAGCACACGCTGCACAATCTTCCCGCCGGTGACTGGGCGGCAGGTGAGCGCGGCATCGCCTGTATTCCGGGGCGTGAAGAGGAGTTCCGCGAAGGCGTCGCCGCGGCGGTGCGTTACGCCAGGGCGCTCGGTAACAGCAAAATCAACTGTCTGGTGGGCAAAACCCCGGCGGGGGTTAGTGCCGAAGAGGTCAACGCGACGCTGGTGGCAAACCTGCGCTACGCCGCACAGGTGCTGGCAAAAGAGAATCTGCTGCTGCTGATTGAGCCGATCAACCACTTCGATATTCCGGGTTTCCATTTAACCGGCACCCGCCAGGCGCTTGCGCTGATCGAAGAGATTGGCAGCGCCAACGTTAAGATCCAGTATGACATTTACCACATGCAGCGTATGGAAGGGGAATTAACCCAAACCATGCACCAGCACGCGGCAAATATTGGTCATTTGCAAATTGCCGATAATCCACGCCGTGGCGAACCGGGCACCGGTGAAATTAATTATGGCTATCTTTTTAGCCAA
Source organism: uncultured Enterobacter sp. (assembly GCA_963521185.1). Lineage (GTDB taxonomy): Bacteria > Pseudomonadota > Gammaproteobacteria > Enterobacterales > Enterobacteriaceae > Enterobacter_D. The sequence goes on from CAUQTV010000003.1 coordinate 285,557, forward strand.
ATTGAAAACTCCGATTACGACGGTTGGGTCGGTTGTGAATATAAACCGGTGACCACCACCGAAGAAGGTCTGGAGTGGATTAAGCGCTACCGCTAATTCATTGATGTTTCCGGCAGCATTTAATTATCCGCTTATGCGGACGGCGAACTGCTGCCCGGATTTAGAAAAAGCCTATTTTTGTTTATAAGGACTGTTATGAAACTGGGATTTATTGGATTAGGAATTATGGGCACGCCAATGGCGATCCGTCTGGCGAAAGCGGGTCACGACCTGCACGTCACCACGATTGGCCCGGTGGCGAGCGAACTGACTCAGCTTGGCGCGGTGAATGTTGAAACTGCGCGTCAGGTTACTGAAAATTCAGAAATTATCTTTATCATGGTGCCCGATACACCGCATGTGGAACAGGTGTTGTTTGGTGAACATGGCTGCGCTAAAGCGTCGCTTAAGGGCAAAACCCTGGTGGACATGAGCTCCATTTCACCCATTGAAACCAAGCGTTTTGCCGAACAGGTGAAAGCGCTGGGCGGCCAGTATCTCGACGCGCCGGTGTCCGGTGGCGAGATTGGCGCACGCGAAGGAACGCTGTCGATCATGGTGGGCGGCGATCGGTCCGAGTTCGATCGTATTAAGCCGCTCTTTGACATCATGGGCAAAAACATCACGCTGGTGGGCGGCAACGGCGACGGCCAGACCTGCAAAGTGGCGAATCAGATCATCGTTGCGCTGAATATCGAAGCGGTGTCAGAAGCGCTGATCTTCGCCTCTAAAGCGGGTGCCGATCCGGCGCGCGTGCGCCAGGCGCTGATGGGCGGCTTTGCCTCCTCCCGCATTCTGGAAGTGCACGGCGAGCGCATGATCAATCGCACCTTCAATCCGGGCTTTAAAATCGCCCTGCACCAGAAAGACCTCAACCTGGCGCTGCAAAGCGCCAAAGCGCTGGCGCTTAACCTGCCGAATACCGCGACCTGCCAGGAGCTATTCAATACCTGCGCCGCCAACGGCGGCAGCCAGCTGGATCACTCCGCGCTGCTGACCGCGCTGGAACTGATGGCTAACCATAAAATCAGTTAATAAGCCCGTAGTGGGTCAATAATAATATCCCCGCCGCACAGATGGCGGGGAATTAAAAAATAACGATTACATTTTGTTCCGCATAGCTAAACCCGTGAAAGCGTTCTTCCGATACGTGTTAAGAGGGAATTATGGAACATCAAAGAGATATTTACCAAAGCCGGGGTTACAGTGACGATTTACTCCCCAAACTAAAAGAACAACGAAAGTGGAAGCTATTTAACTATTTTACGTTGTGGATGGGGTCGGTGCATAACGTCCCGAATTACGTCATGGTGGGTGGTTTTTTTATTCTCGGTCTTTCCACCTTAAATATTATGTTAGCGATTATCGTCAGCGCCCTGTTTATTGCGGCGGTGATGGTAATGAATGGCGCGGCGGGCAGTAAATATGGCGTGCCCTTTGCAATGATTTTACGTGCCTCTTACGGCGTGCGCGGGGCGTTATTCCCCGGCCTGTTAAGAGGGGGCATTGCAGCCATCATGTGGTTCGGCCTGCAATGCTACGCCGGTTCGCTGGCGTTTCTGATTCTACTGGGAAAAATATGGCCCGCGTTTCTCACGCTGGGCGGTGATTTCAAACTGCTGGGCCTGTCGCTGCCAGGACTGATCGCCTTCCTGATTTTCTGGGCCATCAACGTCGGGATTGGCTTTGGCGGCGGCAAGGTGCTGAATAAATTCACCGCCATCCTCAACCCCTGCATCTATATCGTGTTCGGCGGCATGGCGGTGTGGGCAATTTCACTGGTGGGCATTGGGCCGATTCTGGATTACCTGCCGTCGGGCGTACAAAAGGCCGAACACAGCGGTTTTCTGTTGCTGGTGGTGATCAACGCTGTGGTAGCCGTGTGGGCGGCACCGGCGGTCAGCGCGTCGGATTTCACACAGAACGCGAGTTCGTTTCGTGAACAGGCCATCGGGCAGACCCTCGGACTTGTCGTGGCCTACGTGTTATTTGCCGTCGCCGGGGTCAGTATTATCGCCGGAGCCAGCATCCACTACGGTATGGATACCTGGAACGTGCTGGATATCGTGCAGAAATGGGACAGCCTTTTCGCCTCGTTCTTCGCGGTGCTGGTGATCCTGATGACCACCATCTCCACCAACGCCACCGGTAATATTATTCCGGCGGGGTACCAAATTGCCGCCATTGCACCCACTAAATTGACCTATAAAAACGGCGTATTGGTTGCCAGTGTTATCAGCCTGCTGATTTGTCCGTGGAAGCTCATGGAAAATCAGGACAGCATCTATCTGTTCCTTGACGTTATCGGCGGCATGTTAGGCCCGGTGATTGGCGTCATGATGGCGCACTATTTTGTGGTGATGCGCAGTGATATTAATCTCGACGAGCTGTATACCGCCGCAGGGGATTATAAGTATTACGATAAAGGCTTTAATCTGACCGCCTTCCTGGTCACATTAATCGCCGTCATTCTTTCGCTTGGCGGTAAGTTTATTCCGCTGCTGGAACCGCTGTCGCGTGTCTCATGGTTTGTTGGCGTGATCTTTGCGTTTGTCGCCTACGCGTTATTTATGAAGCGTAGCGTCGCCCAACCGACCGTCACCACTCACGCTGCCAGCGAATAATGTTTAACAGGGAAGTTGTATTTCAGGGACGACGTTTCACTTTTAAAATCTGTACTCATACAAGGATATTATTATGTCATTTGATCTGATTATTAAAAACGGCACCGTTATTTTAGAAAACGAAGCGCGTATCGTCGATATCGCCATTAGCGGTGGAAAAATCGCGGCCATCGGTCAGGGGCTGGGCGAGGCTAAACAGGTGATGGACGCCAGCGGATTAGTGGTCGCACCGGGCATGGTGGATGCGCATACGCACATTTCCGAACCCGGCCGCACCCACTGGGAAGGGTATGAAACCGGCACCCGCGCGGCGGCAAAAGGCGGCATCACCACCATGATCGAAATGCCGCTCAACCAGCTTCCGGCCACCGTTGACCGCGCCTCAATCGAACTGAAGTTCGATGCCGCCGCAGGCAAACTGACCATTGACGCGGCGCAGCTGGGCGGCCTGGTCTCTTATAACATCGACCGCTTGCATGAGCTGGACGAAGTGGGCGTGGTGGGCTTCAAATGCTTCGTCGCCACCTGCGGCGATCGCGGCATTGATAATGACTTCCGTGACGTCAACGACTGGCAGTTCTTCAAAGGCGCGCAGAAGCTGGCAGAAATGGGCCAGCCGGTGCTGGTGCACTGCGAGAATGCGCTGATCTGCGATGAAATGGGCGAAGAGGCCAAACGTGAAGGTCGCGTCACCGCGCATGATTACGTGGCATCGCGTCCGGTGTTTACCGAAGTGGAAGCCATTCGCCGCATCCTTTATCTGGCAAAAGTCGCTGGCTGCCGCCTGCACGTCTGTCACGTCAGCAGCCCGGAAGGCGTAGCGGAAGTCACCCGCGCGCGTCAGGAGGGTCAGGACGTGACCTGTGAATCCTGCCCGCACTACTTTGTGCTGGATACCGATCAGTTCGAAGAGATTGGCACGCTGGCGAAATGCTCACCGCCGATCCGCGATGCGGAAAACCAGAAGGGCATGTGGGAAAAACTGTTTAACGGCGAAATCGACTGCCTGGTATCGGACCACTCTCCGTGCCCGCCGGATATGAAAGCAGGCAACATCATGCAGGCGTGGGGCGGCATTGCTGGTCTGCAAAGCTGCATGGATGTGATGTTTGACGAAGCGGTGCAAAAACGCGGCATGGCGCTGGAAACCTTCGGTAAACTGATGGCGACCAACGCCGCCGACATTTTCGGTCTGAAAAACAAAGGCCGTATCGCCCCGGGCAAAGACGCCGATCTGGTGTTCATTCAGCCGAACAGCAGCTACGTGCTGAAAAATGAAGATCTGGAATATCGCCACAAGGTCAGCCCGTACGTGGGTCGCACCGTGGGCGCGCGCATCCTGAAAACCCTTCTGCGTGGCGATGTGATTTATGACATCGAGCAGGGATTCGCCGCGCCGAAAGGCCAGTTCATCCTTAAACATCAGCAGTAATGTCGCACCCTGCAATGCCCGTCGTCCGTGACGGGCATTTTTTTGCCTGAGGATGTCTATGTCTGTTTTTCCCTTTCGCCGCGAAAGCGCGCTCTCTGGCTTTCAGTGGTTCTTCTTTATTTTTTGCAACACCGTGGTGGTTCCCCCGACGCTGGTATCGGCGTTCCAGTTGCCCGCCAGCGCGCTGCTCACGCTGACGCAATACGCGTTTATCAGTACCGGCGTTGCCTGCCTCGCGCAGGCGATCTTTGGTCATCGCCGCGCCATTCTTGAAGGCCCGACCGGACTCTGGTGGGGCACGATTTTAACCGTCACCGTAGCGGAAGCCGCGCGTGGCACGCCGATCAACAGCATCGCCACCAGCCTTGCGCTGGGCATTGCGCTTTCCGGCGGATTGACCGTACTGATTGGTGTTTCCGGCCTGGGCAACCGGCTGGCGAGGCTCTTCAGCCCGGCGGTGATGGTGGTGTTTATGCTGCTGCTCGGCGCGCAGCTGACGACGATTTTCTTCAAAGGGATGCTGGGGATGCCCTTTGGCGCGGTAGCAGGCAGCGTGGCGATTCAGTCTGCGCCCTTTGCGCTGGCGCTGGTGATCATGCTGCTGGTGCTCGGCATGGTGATTTTCCTGCCGATGCGCCTCGGGCGTTACGCGCTGCTGGCGGGAACATTGCTGGGCTGGGGCGCATATCGCTTCATTTTTCCCTCAGCGGTAGCGCCGCTTGCGGAGGTTGCCTGGACGCTGTTTCCGCTGGGGTTTGACGGCGCGCTGCGCCCCGGCATTGTGCTCACCGCGCTACTGGCGGGGCTGGTCAATATTTCCAACACCTACGGGGCGCTGCGCGGCACTGACTGTTTTTACCCTCAAGCACTTACTGATAGCGCCTGCTGGCGACGAAGTTTTATCGTATCCGGCGTGATGACGCTCATTAGCGTGCCGCTGGCAGTGGTGCCCTTTTCGCCCTTTGTCTCCTCCATTGGCCTGTTGACCCAGACGGGGGACAGCACCCGGCGCGCGTTTGTGACGGGCAGCCTGCTGTGCCTGCTGGTAGGGGCAGTCGCGCCGCTGACCCGCTTTTTCTGCGGGCTGCCGCTGGTAATCAGTAGCGCCGTGATGCTGGTGTCCTATCTGCCACTGCTCTTTTCCAGCCTCTCGTTCAGCCAGCAAATCACCCTGACCAGCCGCAACATTTACCGGCTGGCGCTGCCGCTGTTTGTCGGCCTCTTTTTGATGGGGCTGCCGCCGGTCTATTTGCAGGATCTGCCCCTCACGCTGCGCCCGCTGCTCAGCAACGGTCTGCTGGTGGGCATCTTACTGGCGGTGGCTGCGGATAATCTCATTCCGTGGAACCGGATTAACTCACTGAAATAAGGAAGTAAAATGAAAATTGTCATCGCCCCTGATTCATTTAAAGAGAGCCTCAGCGCCGACAAATGCGCCCAGGCGATCAAGGCCGGTTTTATGGCTATTTTCCCGGATGCAGAATGCCTGTGTTTACCCATTGCCGACGGTGGTGAAGGCACGGTGGAGGCGATGATCGCGGCCACCGGCGGTAAGCTCGTCACGCTTAGCGTAACCGGCCCGATGGGCGCACCTGTTGAGGCGTTTTACGGTCAGAGCGGCGACGGTGAGACCGCGTTTATTGAAATGGCGGCAGCCAGCGGGCTGATGCTGGTGCCGCCGAAAAAACGCGATCCGATGCTGGCGACCAGCTACGGCACCGGCGAGCTGATCCGCCACGCGCTGGACGCGGGCATCAAAAAGATCGTCTTGGGCATTGGCGGTAGCGCAACGGTCGATGGCGGCATGGGGATGGCGCAGGCGCTCGGCGTGCGCTTTCTCGACGCCAGCGGCATGGCACTGGGCTTTGGCGGCGGCGAACTGGCGAGGCTGGCGCAGATCGACATGAGTGGTATTGATCCGCGCCTGGAGACCTGCCAGATTGACGTCGCCTGCGATGTTGATAACCCGCTCACCGGCCCGCGCGGTGCGGCGGCGGTGTTTGCTCCGCAAAAAGGGGCCGACGGCGTGATGGTCGCGCAGCTTGAGGCGGGGCTTTGCAACTATGCCCGCGTGGTAAAACAGGCGATGCACTGCGATGTGGCTACGCTGGCGGGTGGGGGAGCGGCGGGCGGCATGGGCGTGGCCGCGCGCATTTTTCTCAACGCGCAGCTCAAGCCGGGCATCGACATCGTTATGGAGGCGGTGCAGCTTGAGCAGGCGATGGCGCAGGCCGATCTGGTGATCACCGGCGAGGGGCGCATCGATTCGCAGACCACCGGCGGCAAAGCACCGCTCGGCGTGGCGCGGCTTGCGAAGCAACAGGGCGTGCCGGTGATCGGTATTGCAGGCGTGTTGGGCGAAGGTGTGGAAGTGGTGCATGAGTACGGCATCGATGCGGTATTCAGCATTTTACCCCGGCTGGCCCCGCTGCCGACGGTGCTGGAAAGCGGAGAGACCAATCTTTACCACTGCGCGCGCAACATCGCCTGTGCGGTTAAACTCGGCCAGCAGGTAAAAGCGCGGTAATGTCAGGAACCTGCCGGGTGGCGACTGCGCTTACCCGGCTTTTGATACGCTGATTCTTGCTGTTAATCCGCGTGGCTGCTGAAAATCAAATCCAGCGCCGGGTAATTCCACAAACTCGCGGGCGTCACGGTTTTGCGCTGCCACGGAATGGTGCCCATAAACCAGAAACGCCAGAAGGTTAATTTCGCATCAGGATTGCTGTTGAGCAACTGATCGAAGGTTTCCACTTCGCCGACGGGCAGCGCCAGCGCCTCGCGATAAATATCGAAGACGAATTTTGAGCAAAACTGGCGTGATGAATCGTAATTAAACCCGGTGTGATACACCTTGCGCAGCCGCGAAGGCACCTGCGCGGTAATACTCTTTTTCTGCGCATCGGTCAGGCCACAGGCGAGACGCCGAATAGCGTAGCGCTGCTGCGCTGAGCGTCGAATAAAACGCGTTAATGATGTGGTGGTCGAGAGCGGAATACGGCTTTCGGCGACCACATAATCCATGCCGTCGTGACCAATAATAATGCCCACGTGATTGCTCCAGCAGCGGGAGGCGGCGGAAATCTCGCGAAAAAGCGCGCTGCCGACGCTGGTAAAAACAATGTCACCGACTTCAAAATCTGTAGGGTATTTTGCCTGCATCTTTCGTCTCCTTGACGGTTATTTATTCCCGTATCGCGGGCTATATTACCACGGTTATTAATATTGCTGGCACGCTGCGATATTTATTACTTTGATGAATGTTGTGGGCTTAATTTTGCTGAAATTATTGGTGAGGTTTATGAATAATAAAAAAAGCCACGACCGGAGTCGTGGCAAAATCCAACATAGCTAAACAAAAACTTCAGGGAACGATGGTGCGGTTAAATTTCCACGTCGCGGTGACAATCTTTGGAATAGATATAGCTGAACGCCTCGCGGCCCACGCCATAACCGGCTTGCAGTGAATAGGCACCCATAAAAATGTAATCGCCTTTTTTCACCGGCACCCAGGTGTTGTCGAGGTTATAGACACCCTGGCCGGAAAGAATGTAGGCCCCGTGTTCCTGAACGTGCGTTTCGATATAACCGTGGCTGGCACCCGGCGCGAACGACAAAATGTGCATGTTCATGTCGAATCCCAGCTCTTTTGGCAGGAAGTCCTGCAAAATCACATCTTCCATGCCTTCGTAATGAATCTTTTCCAGTTCATTGGAATTGCCTGCAACCCGATACGGCGCGTGACCGTCCAGCGGAATATAGCGGCGCTTGTAGAGGAAAATCTGACTGTCGGTAGACTGAGCGTTTGTGAAGGTCATCAGCATGCCCGGCGGGCAATAGAGGTAGCCGCCCTCGGTCAGGGAGAAGGTTTCGCCGTCGGCGCAGGCTTCAACGGCACCGTGGATCACCCAGGCAAAGGTTTCAATGCCGTCACCGCCAAAACCCTGCTGGTTACCGCCGTTTTTATGCAGCGTGACCAGATAGTCCACAAAGGTGGCACCCAGTTTTGGCGTCGAGAGGATGGTCACATCGCAGTCGTCAAAGCCCGGCACAATGTTTTTGACCAGGCCATCCGGCGTCAGCAGCGCATAATTACCGTGGCGCACAATGGCGCGGCTCGCCAGTAAATCGTCGCGATAGCCGGTAACGTTATTAAGATATCCCATGGTATTTACTCCTGATAAGCCAGTTGATAGAGCATCAGCGCCAGCGTTTTCACGCCGAGGGCCAGATCGGTAATCGCGGTTTTTTCCGCCGGGTTATGGCTAATGCCATTGATGCTTGGCATGAAAATCATGCAGGTCGGGACGCGCGGGGCAAAAATTTGCGCGTCGTGGCCCGCGCCGCTGTGCATCACGCGGTAGCTGATGCGCTCTTTCTCGCACACCGCCGCCAGCTGCTGCACCAGCTGTGGGTTCATGGGCACCGGCGCTTCATCCATCCATAAATCGATATCAATGCTGATGTCCATTTCCGCACAAATGCGCCGCATGTCCGCTTCCAGACCAGTGGTAAAGGCGTGTAGCTGTTCGGCGTCGGTGTGGCGGCAATCGAGGGTAAACAGCGTCTTGCCCGGCACCACGTTGACGGTGTTGGGCTGCGGCTCGACCTTGCCGAACGTCAGCACCAGTGGATCGCCAAACGCCTGCGCTTTAGCGATGGATTCGCTGCAAATGCGGCTAAACGCGTGCACGGTGTCGCGGCGAAAGCCCATCGGCGTGCTGCCGGCGTGGTTGGATTCGCCACACAGCGTCACTGTGTAGCGGCGCTGACCCACAATGGCGTTCACCACGCCAATCGACTGGCTGTGATGCTCCAGAATACGGCCCTGCTCGATGTGTAACTCAACAAAAGCTTTGATGTCTTCGCGCGGTTTCAGTGGGGCGGCGGGCAGGGTAAAGCCGCAAGAGTGCATGGCATCAACGAAGTTCACGCCTTTCGCGTCGCAGATGTCACGTACATCCGCCGGGTTGGCGAGGCCAAAAATATTTTTACTGCCCCAGAAGACGTAGGGAAAGCGGCTACCCTCTTCTTCAGCCAGCGCGACGGCTTCCAGGGTGCGCAGCGGTGCGCCAAAGGTCTCTTTCAGCCAGCGGATCGCCAGCCAGGCGGCCAGTGCGCCAAACTGCCCGTCCAGATTGCCGCCGTTCACCACGCTATCGATGTGCGAGCCGCTCAGCACGACCTCATGCGGGTATTTGGTGCCCGGCAGGCGCGCATACAGATTGCCAATGTCATCCACGCGGGTCTCAAGCCCGCTGTCGCTCATGCGCTGCTTAAACTGCTGCTGCGTTTCGCGCCATTCCGGGGAGTAGAGTAAACGGGTCAGCCCGCCCGTCGGATCGGCACCGAATGATGAGAGCCACGGCAAGGTGTCCTCGATGGCCTTGCGAAATAGATTTTCCATATCAGATCCTGTTATCAGAAAATTATTGTGCAAACGGATTTTTCGTTTCGTATGAGCGCTGATATAAATCATCGGCGATCAGGTAAGCGTATATATCATCGACAATCTCAATGCCGTTCTGCACCGAGGCCTGCTCATAAAGATCTAAATTTTGGCCGGGGTAATAAACCTGTTTAAATCCCGGTGCGGGCGGCACCGCGTTTAATTCCTGCATGGTCTGGCTGATATGCTGGCGAAATAGTGCTGACGATGAGAAGAATTCCGGGTTAATGACAATATGCAACTGTCCCAGATTGCGCCCGGCGCTGAGGTCGTCATACATCGAGCTGACCTGTTTGCCAAAAGGCAGGCCCAGCAGCACGCCGGAGAGCACGTCGATCATCATCATCAGACCGTAGCCTTTTGGACCTGCGGCCGGGAGCAGGGCGTGCACAGCGAAAGGATCGGTAGTGGGCGCGCCGTGTTTATCCACCGCCCAGCTGTCAGGAATCGATTCATTGCGCGAGCGGGCATCGAGGATTTTGCCCCATGCCTGCACGGTGGTCGCCATATCAAAGGTCATGATATCGCCGTTTTCACCGGGCGCGGCAAAGGCCAGCGGGTTGGTACCGTAGTAGATCTCCGCGCCGCCAAACGGCACCACCATCGGGTCGGACTGGCACATAGAGATGCCAATCATGCCCGCTTTCGCCGCCTGCTGTACAAAGTACGAGATAGCCCCGCTATGGCCCATCTGGCGGATGCCGACCACTGCCACGCCGTTCTCCTGGGCGATCTCAATGGCCCGTTCCATGCCCATTTTCGCCGCCACCTGTCCGGCGGCGTTATCGGCGTGCAATACCATCGAGCACGGCCCGGTTGTCTCAAAAATAAACTCAGGATGGCGGTTGGTGCCGCCCTTTGAGATGCGCTCGGCGTAGTATTCGACGCGCACCGCGCCGTGAGAGTGGATGCCACGGGCATCGGCAAAGGCCAGCACTTCGGCGACCGTTGCCGCATGTTCGCCTGTAAGACCGGCTTTAGTGAGCTTATTTTCGATAAGCTGATGAAGCGTTTCCCGACTGACTTTCATCTGTCTTCCTTTTGACCACGGTATAAATCCTGACTGGTGTCTAACATACCCGTTAAATTAATCAAATATGTGATCCTGATGGGTAAAATAATATAATTAAGTTTTATTTGATAATCGCATCGTATTCATCGGTGTTTATTAAATAATAGGCGCTATATAAATTCACCCATTAATAACGATGCGACTATTTGAATTAATTTACTAATGATTCGCCTGTGATATTTATCACTCTCTTTGTCTGCGCGGCTGTATAGCCTTGCTGCAAATAATGCACTAGCGGGAGAGGGTTATGATCCACGCCTTTATTAAAAAAGGGTGTTTTCAGGATTCAGTCAGTTTAATGATTATTTCGCGAAAATTGAGTGATGCTGAAGACGTTGATGATGTGTCGGTAATGATGGGGACGCCTGCGAATAAATCGCTGCTGGAGGCGACCGGGTTCTGGCATGACGATTTCAACAGCGCCACGCCGAACGATATTTGCGTGGCGATCCGCACCAGCCATGCCGATGCCGCTATTGCGCAGCGCACGCTTGCACAGCTTGAAAGCGCGCTCAGTTCGCTGGCTCAGCTTGACAGCGGCAGCCAGTCGTTAATGCAGGCGCGGCGTTTTGCCAGCGCCAGCGAGAAACTGCCGCAGGCCAATCTGATGCTGATTTCGGTGGCCGGTGAATACGCCGCTGACGTGGCGCACCAGGCGCTGGATCACGGCAAAAACGTCATGATCTTTTCCGATAACGTCACGCTGGAAGATGAGATCGCGCTGAAAAAACGCGCCCGCGACAAGGGGTTGATTGTCATGGGGCCGGACTGCGGCACCGCGATTCTGGCTGGCGCGCCGCTGGCGTTTGCCAACGTAATGCCGCAGGGCAACATCGGCGTGACAGGCGCATCCGGCACCGGCATTCAGGAACTGGTGTCGCAAATTGCGCTGGGCGGCGAGGGCATCACCCACGCCATTGGCCTCGGCGGGCGCGATTTGCGCGCGGAAGTGGGCGGCATCAGCGCGCTGACGGCGCTTGAGATCTTAAGCCAGGACGCGCAAAGCCAGGTGCTGGCCTTCGTCTCCAAGCCGCCCGCTGACGCCGTGCGTGAAACCATCGTGACGGCGATGAAAGCCAGCGGCAAGCCCGTGGTGGCGCTGTTTCTCGGCTTTGATGCGCCCAACGCGCGTGATGAAAACGTCTTTTTCGCCCGCACGCTGGATGAGGCCGCGCGCATCGCCTGCCTGCTTTCCCGCGTGGAAGCCCGACGTGCACAGATGGCATCAGTGAGCGGGTGCACACTTCGCGGCTTATACACCGGTGGCACCCTCGCGGCAGAGGCCGCGCTGCTGCTGGCAAATCATCTCCAGGTCACCACCGACGCGGATCATCATCAGGGCATGATGCTAAACGCCGCAGGGCATCAGGTTATCGATTTAGGGGACGACTTCTACACCGTCGGTCGCCCGCATCCGATGATTGACCCGTCGCTGCGCAACCAGCTGATTGCCGATCTGGCGTTTATGCCGCAGGTCGGCGTGCTGCTGCTCGACGTGGTGATCGGCTACGGCGCAACCAGCGATCCGGCGACATCCCTTGCCGGGGCGTGCCAGCGCGCGCGCGCCGGACGCGACGCGGATCATCCGCTGCATATTATTGCCACCGTCACTGGCACCGAGCGCGATCCTCAGTGCCGCTCAGCGCAAATCGCCCTGCTTGAAGATGCGGGCATTGACGTCGTGGATTCCCTGCCGGAAGCCACGCTGCTGGCGGCAGAACTCATCCGCACGCCAGCGCGCGTCACGCACAGCGCACCTGCCGCACTGCTCAGCAATACGGCGGTGATCAACGCGGGACTGCGCAGCTTCGCGCTGGATCTGCAAGCCGCGAACGTCCCGGTTGTTCACTATCAATGGTCGCCCGTCGCCGGTGGCAACAAAAAACTGGCCCGTTTATTAGAACGTCTGCAATAAGAGGTGTTTATGTTTTCATCAGTGGCGCAAGCCAATGCCGCAGTAATTGAAAAAATTCGTCAGGCGCGTCCGCACTGGCTGGATGTGAAACCCGCAGGTGAGGTCATTAGCGCGCTGAATCAGGGCAAAACCCTGCTCCACGCCGGGCCGCCGATGCGCTGGCAGGAGATGACCGGGCCAATGAAGGGCGCGTGCATCGGTGCCTGTTTGTTTGAAGGCTGGGCCAGCGATGAGCAAAAAGCGCTCAACCTGCTCGAAGGAGGCAACGTGGAGTTTGTGCCGTGCCACCACGTTAACGCCGTCGGGCCGATGGGCGGGATCACCTCCGCCAGTATGCCGATGCTGGTGGTGGAAAACCTCACCGATGGCAACCGCGCATACTGCAACCTCAATGAAGGCATTGGCAAAGTGATGCGCTTCGGCGCTTACGGAGAAGATGTCCAGGCGCGTCACCGCTGGATGCGTGATGTGTTAATGCCGATCCTGAGCGGGGCGTTAGGGCGCATGCCGCAGGGCGTTGATCTGACGGCGATGATGGCGCAGGGCATCACCATGGGCGATGAATTCCATCAGCGTAATATCGCCACCTCGGCGCTGCTGATGCGCACGCTCGCGCCGCACATCGCCCGCCTCGACGCCGACAAACAGCAGGTCGCCGAAGTGATGGATTTCTTAAGCGTCACCGATCAGTTCTTCCTGAACCTGGCGATGGCCTTTTGCAAAGCGGCGATGGACGCGGGCGCACAGGTACGCGCGGGCACTATCGTCACCGCCATGACCCGCAACGGCGACATGTTTGGCATTCGCGTCAGCGGCCTGGGCGATCGCTGGTTTACCGCGCCGGTGAACACGCCGCAGGGGCTGTTCTTTACCGGCTACGGTCAGGATCAGGCCAACCCGGACATGGGGGACAGCGCAATCACCGAAACCTACGGCATTGGCGGCGCGGCAATGATCGCCGCACCAGGCGTGACGCGCTTTGTCGGCGCGGGAGGTATGGAGGCGGCGCAGTCCGTTTCCGAAGAGATGGCGGAGATTTTCCTCGAACGCAACATGCAGTTGCCGATCCCCGGCTGGAATTTCCAGGGCGCGTGCCTCGGACTGGACGTGCGCCGCATCGTCGAAACGGGCATTACGCCGCTCATCAATACCGGCATCGCGCACAAAGAGGCGGGCATTGGGCAGATTGGCGCAGGCACGGTGCGTGCGCCGCTGGCCTGCTTCGAACAGGCGCTGGAAGCGCTGGCTGAAGATCTGGGCGTCAACTGAGTGCGGATCATCGTGCCGCTGATGGGCAGCCAGCATGCACCGGCGCACCACCAGCCGTGGCAACCGGCGGGCGTCTGGGCGCGGTCGATCAACCTGGCGGGAGATCACAGCGCGCTGCTGACGCTGCACCGGCGGGGAAGCGGCATCAGCCCTGGCGGCTGGGTGCTACGCGGTAACGACTTTGACTGCGTCGCACAGGCGCTGCGCCACGGTGCCCGCGTGCAGGCGCAGCCGGAGGGGCTGCTGATCGACGATTGCTTGCTGGCGATCCCCCGACGGCAGTGCTCGCTGCGTCTCGTGTCGCGCGGCCCGAAGTCGTTGTTCACTCTGGCGGCACAGCATAGCGCGCAGCCAACGGGGCTGTACGGCCCACTGCGTCAGGCGATGTCGCAGCCGCTGGCTTTGCCGCTGCGGGCGTTTTGCGCGGGGTTTGCCGCGTCGCTCACCGGGCAGACCACCGACTGGAGCGACTGGCTCGGCAAAGGCCCTGGGCTGACACCAAGCCACGACGATATGCTGGTCGGCATGCTACTGGCTGCGCGCTATTTCGGCGCATCCCCGGCGGAAGATTTCTTTGCCGCCAGCGGGGCGTTACCGGCGCTCACCACCCGGGTGAGCGTCAGCTATTTACAGCACGCGGTGCGGGGCTGTTTCGCCTCGCCGCTGGTGCATTTTGCGCTGGCGTCAGGCCATCCACGGCGGCTTTCGCAGGCCACCGCCACGCTGCTTGAACTTGGACACACGTCCGGAGCCGACACCTTACTGGGCTTCTGGCTCGGACAAACAGTCATAAAAGGATCGCTATGAAAACGCTGGTCGTCGCCCTGGGCGGCAATGCACTGTTGCAGCGCGGGGAAGCGCTGACGGTTGAAAATCAGTATCGCAATATCGACAGTGCCGTACCGGCGCTGGTTCGGCTGGCGAAGCGCTATCGCCTGGCGATTGTGCACGGCAACGGGCCGCAGGTCGGCCTGCTGGCGCTGCAAAACCAGGCTTATCAGGATGAGGTTAAGCCCTATCCGCTGGATGTGCTGGTGGCGGAAAGCCAGGGCATGATTGGCTATATGCTGGCGCAGCGCCTGATGCAGCAGCCAGGGATGCCGCCGGTGACCACGCTGATGACGCGCATTGCGGTGGCGCAGGACGATCCGGCCTTTGACGCGCCGGAGAAGTTTATCGGCCCGGTGTATGCGCAGGAAGAGCAGGCGCAGCTTGAGGCGCAGCACGGCTGGCAGATGAAGCGCGACGGTCGGTTTGTGCGTCGGGTCGTCGCGTCACCCGCGCCGCTGCGCATTGCCGACAGCGAGGCGATTTCGCTGTTGCTCAATGAAGGGCACGTGGTGATTTGCAGCGGTGGCGGCGGTGTGCCGGTGCTGGAAAACGGGCAGGGCGTGGAAGCGGTGATCGATAAAGATCTGGCGGCGGCGCTATTGGCGGAGCAGATCAACGCCGACGGGCTGGTGATTTTGACCGATGCCGATGCGGTGTATGAACACTGGGGAACGCCGCAGGCGCGGGCGATAAGACGGGCTACCCCCGCAGAGCTTGCGCCCTTCGCCAAAGCTGACGGTGCGATGGGGCCAAAAGTGGCGGCGGTAAGCGGTTACGTGACGCGGCGGGGAAAACCCGCTTGGATCGGTGCGTTAACGCGCATCGATGAGACGCTGGCCGGTGAGGCGGGAACCTGCATTTGTGTTTAGTGGGGGGATTTGCCGGGCGGCACTGCGTTTGCCCGGCCTACGGCCCGTTAAGCCTGCGCCACCGGGCGTGTCATCTTACCCGAGCTTCGATTGCGCCCATGCAATCCCGCTGGCATATTCCGGCGGTAAAAGCGGCACCAGCGCTTCAAGCGTTGCGCTTAATCTGTCGGTATCGCTGTCGTTCAGATTGAGATGCCCCACTTTACGCCCTGGGCGCACCTCTTTGTCGTACCAGTGCAGGTGCACCAGCGGCAGCTTCAGCCAGGCGTAATTCAGCTCGCTGCCGATCAGGTTTATCATCACCGACGGACTGTTGATGACCGGCTGCGGAAGCGGCAAATCCACAATCGCCCGCAGATGCAGTTCAAACTGGCTGATTGACGCGCCGTTCTGCGTCCAGTGTCCGCTGTTGTGCACGCGCGGGGCCAGCTCGTTGATCAGCAGACCGGCCGGAGTGATAAAGCACTCCATTGCCATCACGCCCACGTAGTTCAGTTCGTTCATGATCGCGCTGAGCATCGCTTCCGCCTGCGCCTGCTGCCCGGCGTTGGCCAGCGGGAAGGCGACGCTGGTGCGCAGAATGCCATCCTGATGCAGGTTGTGCGTCAGCGGGTAAAACACGGTGCTGCCGTCGTGTCCGCGCGCGCCCACCAGCGACACTTCGCCGGAGAAATGAATTCCCTGCTCGACGATGCACTCGCCGTAGCACTCATCCGGCAACTGGTCGATATCAGCGGCACGCAAACGCCACTGACCGCGACCGTCATAGCCGCCGACGCGACGCTTCACAATCGCCAAATCACCCAGCGTGCTGAACACGGCGGGCCACTCTTCGCGGCTCGCCAGCAGCTGCCACGGCGCGGTGGCCAGGCCGAGCTTGTCGAACAGGCTTTTTTGCGTCAGGCGGTCGGCGATGATCGGGAACACATCACGATTCACAAATGCCGGGTGGCGCGCCAGTTCACGGGTCAGCGCCGTTTCCGGCCAGCGCTCAATTTCGGCCGTGATCACGCTTTGGGCGAACGGTACCGCTTCCGGCTCGGCATCCAGCCCAACGGGCCAGACGGCTATGCCCAACGGCTCACCCGCCTGGCGCAGCATACGTCCCAGCTGACCGTTACCTAAAATGCAGACCTGCTTCATGCGTCACCCCGAGGGTCCGGATTCGCCAGCACTTCGTCGGTCTGCGCTTTGCGCCAGTCGCTCAGGCGCTGATGCAGGTCGCGGTCATGCGTGGCGAGGATCTGCGCCGCCAGCAGGGCCGCGTTTGCCGCACCGGCTTTACCAATCGCCAGCGTGCCAACCGGGATCCCGCGCGGCATCTGCACAATCGAGTAGAGGCTGTCAACGCCGCTCAGGGCTGCGCTCTGGACGGGCACACCCAGCACCGGCACCAGGGTTTTTGCGGCAATCATGCCCGGCAAATGCGCCGCGCCGCCTGCGCCTGCAATGATCACCTGATAGCCGTTTTCTTCTGCGCCTTCGGCGAAGCTAAACAGGCGGTCGGGCGTGCGGTGCGCGGAGACAACTTCAACATGGTGGGGAACGTTCAGAATATCGAGGATTTCTGCGGCGAACTGAAGGGTTGCCCAGTCGCTTTTGGACCCCATCACGATGGCGATACGCGCCGGATTATTGCTCGAAGACATGCGTCGAAAAACTCCTGTGGGTGTGCTGTAGATAGCGTTACAGGGCACAGAGAATAGCACGGAAAACGGGCAAGGAAAACGGTTGCGCGGATTTCGACAGCGAGGAAATATTGCCGACTTAGAACGGGAAATGTATCAGTTCTATCTGGTCTTGCGAGACTTTCACCATCGATCCGGCTTCGTGCCAGGCACCCAGCACATAGCGGAACGCGGGGTGATGATTAGCGCTGAGCGGATGAACGGCGGGTCGGTGGGTATGCCCGTGAATCAATGTCTGTACGCGGTGTTTTTCCATCACATCGACCACCGCCTGCGGGTTGACGTCCATGATGGTCACCGACTTGCTGCGGTTGGCGGCTTTGCTCCCGGCGCGCATTTTGGCGGCGATGCGCTGGCGGATAAACAGCGGCAGGGCGAGGAACAGCATTTGCAGCCAGCGCTGATGCACTTTGGCGCGAAACGCCTGGTAACCCGCATCGTCAGTGCATAGCGTGTCGCCGTGGAGGATCAACACCCGTTGACCGTACAGGTCGAGCACCTGCTCTTCCGGCAGCAGCGTCATGCCGCTCTCGCGGGCAAAGCGCTTGCCGAGCAGAAAATCGCGGTTGCCGTGGATAAAGTAGCAGGGCACGCCGCTGTCAGTCAGCGCGCGGAGGGCTTTCGCTATCTCGCGGTGCAGCGGGGTAGGGTCGTCGTCGCCAATCCAGGCTTCGAACAGATCGCCCAAAATGTAGAGGGCGTCTGCATCGCGCGCTGAACCCGCCAAAAAACGCAGAAAACCGGCGGTGATCGCCGGTTCTTCTGGGCACAGATGCAGGTCTGCGATAAAAAGTGTCGCCACCCGTTACTCGCTGACGGTCACGCTTTCAATAATGACGTCTTCTTTCGGAACGTCCTGATGCATGCCGCTGCGACCGGTAGAGACGGCTTTGATTTTATCAACCACGTCCATGCCTTCTGCCACTTCGGCGAATACGCAGTAGCCCCAGCCTTGCAGGTTTTCACCGCTGAAGTTCAGGAAGTCGTTATCAACCACGTTGATGAAGAACTGTGCGGTGGCTGAGTGCGGAGCCTGAGTACGGGCCATTGCCAGCGTACCACGGGTGTTTTTCACGCCGTTGTTGGCTTCGTTTTTGATCGCTTCTTTGGTGTCTTTCTGGTTCATGCCAGGTTCGAAACCGCCGCCCTGGATCATAAAGCCGTTAATGACACGGTGGAAAATGGTGTTGTTGTAAAAACCTTCGCGGCAGTAGTCCAGGAAGTTTTTAACTGTTTCAGGCGCTTTGTCATCAAACGTCTTGATTACGATATCGCCATGATTAGTGTGGAAAGTAACCATTTTTGCATCCTGTTTCGAAGTGGTGGTGTGCAGACCCGAGTCCGGGTCACATATAGTCGCCTGTTATAGCATAACCGCAAGGTTCGATCACCTCGCAAAGGGTGCTGCTTCGATTCTGAAATATGGGTATTATAGGGAAAGTATTCTCCACACACGTCTAAACGGAATCTTCGATGCTTAAAATTTTTAATACACTGACGCGCCAGAAAGAGGAATTCAAACCTATTCATGCCGGGGAAATCGGCATGTACGTGTGTGGCATCACCGTTTACGATCTGTGTCATATCGGCCATGGCCGTACGTTTGTGGCCTTTGATGTGGTGGCGCGCTACCTGCGTTTTGCGGGCTACAAGCTCAAGTACGTGCGAAACATCACCGATATTGACGATAAAATCATTAAGCGCGCTAATGAAAATGGCGAAAGCTTTGTCGCGCTGGTCGATCGTATGATCGGCGAAATGCACGCGGATTTTGATGCGCTGAATATTCTGCGCCCGGACAGCGAACCGCGCGCGACGCACCACATCCACGAAATCATTGAGATCACCGAGCGCCTGATCGCCCGCGAACACGCCTACGTCGCCGACAACGGCGATGTGATGTTCTCGGTGCCGACGGATCCGGACTACGGCAAACTCTCCCGCCAGGATCTGGATCAGCTCCAGGCCGGGGCGCGTGTTGAAGTGGCGGATATCAAACGCAACCCAATGGACTTCGTGCTGTGGAA
The DNA here is from genome assembly GCA_963521185.1 of uncultured Enterobacter sp. GTDB lineage: Bacteria > Pseudomonadota > Gammaproteobacteria > Enterobacterales > Enterobacteriaceae > Enterobacter_D. Next base: position 304,772 of record CAUQTV010000003.1, read on the forward strand.
GATGTCCAAGCCGGGCGAGCCGAGCTGGCCGTCGCCGTGGGGCGAAGGGCGTCCAGGCTGGCACATCGAGTGCTCGGCCATGAACTGCAAACAGCTGGGCAACCATTTCGATATTCACGGCGGCGGTTCCGATCTGATGTTCCCGCACCATGAAAACGAAATTGCGCAGTCCACCTGCGCCCACGACGGCGAGTACGTGAACTACTGGATGCACTCCGGCATGGTGATGATCGATCGCGAGAAGATGTCGAAATCCCTCGGCAACTTCTTCACCGTGCGCGACGTGCTGAAGTATTACGATCCGGAAACCATCCGCTATTTCCTGATGTCGGGCCACTACCGCAGCCAGCTTAACTACAGCGAAGAGAACCTGAAACAGGCGCGCTCAGCGCTGGAGCGTCTCTACACTGCGCTGCGCGGCACCGATGCGTCAGTGGCGGCGGAAGGCGGCGAAGCCTTTGAAGCGCGCTTTGTCGAGGCGATGGATGATGATTTCAACACCCCGGAAGCTTACTCCGTGCTGTTTGATATGGCCCGCGAGGTGAACCGCCTGAAAACCGAAGACGCGCAGGCGGCAAATGCGCTGGCGTCCCACCTGCGTAAACTGGCGGGCGTACTGGGTCTGCTGGAGCAGAACGCGGAGCATTTCCTGCAAAGCGGCGCGCAGGCGGATGACGGTGAAGTGGCCGAGATCGAAGCGTTGATCAAACAGCGTCTGGATGCGCGTCAGTCGAAAGACTGGGCCGCCGCCGACGCCGCGCGTGACCGTCTGAACGAGATGGGCATTGTGCTGGAAGATGGCCCGCAGGGCACAACCTGGCGTCGTAAGTAGTCATCGGTGATATCCGGCCAGGGCGCGGTCAGCATCCGAAACATCATCGGAATCAGGCGGATTCGCGCGCCACAAGCTGGCCCGAAAGCGTCACGCGCTGGGTCAGCAAATCCGGCTCTTTCAGCTTACGCATCATCAGCGCCGCCGCCTGGCGGCCCGTCTCTTCGCTGGCGGACGACACATAGGTAAACGACGGCGAGGTCAGGTTGATGTGCAGCATGTCTTCAAAGGCGATCAGCGCCACCTGCTGAGTCAGGAACACGTCTTTCCCCACCGTGCGCCCCACCTGGCTGATGCCGGATAAACAGCCGATCACCGCATCCGGTGAATGACACAACAGCGCGGTAATGGTGTTGTTATTCTCCAGCAGCTGCCGCGTGGCGTGACTGGCGGCGTGGGTGCCGTCGTAGCAGGCGGGCGCAGCGGCTTCCCGGCTGACAAGGCCCGACTGCGTCAGCGCGCTGCGAAAGCCCAGCAGACGCTGTTGGCGGATCAGATCGTTTTCAGTGCCGCCAACGTAGGCGATGCTGCGATGCCCGCGCTCAATCAGATAGCGCGTGGCAAGGTTTGCCGCCTGGCGGTTATCGCGCATCACCAGATTGCAAGGTTCATCGAGCAGGGATTGTGACACCACCACCAGCGGCAGCGGACACTGGCGGATTTTTTCCGGCAGCTGCGCGCGTGTGGCGTCGGCGGCGAGGTAAATCACGCCGGCTACGCCCTGTTGCTTAAACGATAACAGGCAGCGCGCTAAATGCTCATCGTCATTGAGCGGCTGGCCGAGAAAAACCATAAATCCCTGTTTTTCCAGCTCCTGCACGACGCTTGCCATCACTTTGATCGAGAAGCTGTCGCTAAAATCACGCAGGATAAGACCGATAAGATTGGAGGTGTTCGCGCGCAGATTGGCGGCGGCTACGTTGTGCACATAGCCGAGCGCAACCATCGCGGCCTGGACTTTTTCGATGGTGGCGGTGGAGATTTTCCCTTTTTGACGCAGCACCAGCGACACGGTCGAGACGGACACCCCCGCGTGTTTTGCCACATCAATAATGCTGACCTTCTTCACATCCACTCCTGGAAATCACCTGATAATCAGTCAACTATGACAACGTCTCCTGCACGATACAGGAGACGCAATCACCTTAACAGCTTCGGGTTATTTGCCCAGCATTCCAGACATGGTTTGTGCGATAAACTGTGCGCGCGCGCCGAAAATGACCTGGATGCCGTTGTCGCCCACAAACACCACGCCGCGTGCGCCGACGCCGTTCAGACCGTCTTTATCCACCAGCGCGCCTTTGTCCACTTCCAGACGCAGACGGGTGATGCACGAGCCGACGGAGCCGATGTTCTGTGCGCCGCCGAGCAGGGTGATGATTTCACTTGCCAGCTCTTCATCGGTCTTGTCACTGACGTTTGCCGTCACCTCTGTGCGGCCCGGCGTTTTCACATCGAAACGGCGGATCACGAAGCGGAAGGTGAAGTAATAAATCAGGCCCATCGGCACGCCAACGATAATCGCGCTGAGGAAGTGGGTCTGGTAGCCGTTAAACGACGGCAGGATCCCAAACGAGATGTAATCGATAAGCCCCGCCGAGAACGACTTGGCGATATGCGCATGCAGCAGGTACATGCACATGTAAGACAGCCCCGCCATGATGGCATTGAAGACGTAAAGCACCGGCGCGACGAAGATAAAGGTGAACTCTACCGGCTCGGTGATCCCGGTTAAGAAGCAGGTTAACGCGGCGGAGAACAGAATGCCGGCAGCGATTTTTTTGTTTTTCGTCTGTGCTTCGTGGTACATCGCCAGACAAGCGGCGGGCAGCGCAAACAGCATCAGCGGGAACTCGCCCTGCATGAATTTACCGGCGTTCTGGTAGGTATCGGTGCTGAAGGTTTTCACGCCTTCTTCCAGCATTTTGAACCAGATTGTCTGGTCACCATGAATCACCTGGCCTGCCTGAGTGGTGTAATCGCCAAACGAGTACCAGAACGACGGATACCAGATATGGTGCAGGCCGAGCGGGATCAGCGCACGTTCAACCAGCCCGAAGATAAACGTCGAGGCGGCCTGATTATCGCCGTTGACGATCACCGACAGCCCATCAATACCCGCCTGAATGTGTTCCCAGACGTAGGGCAGAAGCAGGCCCAGCAGGAAGGAGAGAAAGGCGGTGGCAATAGCCACAAAGCGCTTACCGGAGAAGAAGCCAAGGAACTCCGGCAGTTGCAGGGTGTGAAAACGGTTATAACACCAGGCGGAGAGGATGCCGCAAATCAGGCCGCCAAACACGCCCATCTGCAATGTCGGAATGCCAACGACCATGGCGTATTTACCGCCCTGAGCCGCCATTTCCGGCGTGATCGACAGCACGGTGCCAATGGTGATATTGGTCACAAACACCGAGACCGCCGCCGACAGCGCGGCAATGCCCGATTCTGACGCAAGGCCGACTGCCGAACCTATGGCGAACAGCATTGGCAGGTTATCAAAGATGACGCCACCGGCGTTCATCATCAGCGGCAAATGGAACTTGTCACCAAACGCCAGCAGCAAACCGGCAGCCGGTAACAGTGAAATTGGCAGCATTAATGCGCGGCCAATCATTGATAATTTTGATAGCGATTTAACGAACCCCGATATCAGACTCATGCTGATTTCCCCCGATTGTGATCGCCGTTGTGATGGCGTTTTATTGTAAGTATAACGTTTTAGTAGAACGTTATACCTATCGTCAGGTAACCGGGATTACGCCGCAACAGATATTTGTGGGCCATGCAGATCAAATTGTTATTCTTTGAAGTTGATCGGTAATCAACCCTTGTGTTTTTGGGGAGAAGTGTAAGCGGGGCGGGAGAAAGGCGGGATCGCGATACCGCCCGGCAGGCGTAATGCTGCCGGGCGTGGCGTCATCAGGCGACGACGGTAATGCTCTGTCCGGCAAAGCTCACCGTCTGACCGGCGACGATTTTGCAGCGCTTGCGGGTTTCGACATTGCCATCGACGGTAACCTGACCGTCCGCAATGAAAATCTTCGCCTGCGCGCCGCTTTCGCTCCAGCCTTCAAGCTTGAGCAAATCGCACAGTTCAACGTGCGGGTGTTTTCCTAACGAGAATGTTGCCATCTTATGCTTCCTGTCCATCATGATATTCTTCACACGCTTGCAGCGTGTTCTGGATGAGCGTGGCGACCGTCATCGGCCCCACGCCACCCGGTACCGGCGTGATGTATGACGCGCGCGCTGCCGCCTCTTCAAAGGCCACGTCGCCGACCACTTTACCGCTCTCTAAGCGGTTAATGCCAACATCGACCACAATCGCGCCTTCTTTGATCCACTCACCGGGAATAAAGCCCGGCTTGCCCACGGCGACGATCAGCAGATCCGCGTTCTCAACGTGGTGGCGCAGATTTTTGGTGAAGCGGTGGGTGACGGTGGTGGTGCAGCCCGCGAGCAGCAGTTCCATGCTCATTGGGCGGCCCACGATGTTTGATGCGCCGATCACGACCGCGTTCAGACCGTAGGTATCGATGTTGTAACGCTCCAGCAGCGTCACGATCCCGCGCGGCGTGCACGGGCGCAGACGCGGCGCGCGCTGGCACAGACGACCGACGTTATACGGATGGAAGCCATCGACGTCTTTGTCCGGTGCAATACGCTCCAGCACTTTGACGTTGTCGATACCCGCAGGCAGCGGCAGCTGCACCAGAATGCCGTCGATGGTGGCATCGGCGTTGAGCTTGTCGATCAGCGCCAGCAGCTCGGCTTCGGAAGTGGTTTCAGGCAGGTCAAAGGAGCGGGAGATAAACCCCACTTCTTCACACGCTTTGCGTTTGCTGCCCACATAAATTTGCGAGGCAGGGTTGCTGCCTACCAGCACAACGGCGAGTCCGGGGGCGCGTTTTCCGGCGGCTACGCGCGCCTTCACTTTTTCCGCGACCTCAGAGCGCACCTGCTGCGCAATCGTTTTACCGTCAATAATCTTTGCTGACATCAGAGAGAAGATTCCATCTGTAACGAAAATAAAAGGGGAATGTGACTATTTTGTCAGAAGCGCGCGGCGCTGTCAGTTAACCTTTGCGATAATCGCCTCTGCATGGCACCTAAAGTGCGCTGTGATGCTCATTTCGCGCGCATCTGACCGCAAAGCCATTGACTCAACAGGCGTTGACCGTATAATCCCAGGCGTTTCCACCGTAAAGGTGAACACTCCGCGTAACGCGCCCTTAGCTCAGTTGGATAGAGCAACGGCCTTCTAAGCCGTAGGTCACAGGTTCGAGCCCTGTAGGGCGTACCATTTATATTCAAAGCGTTACCCATTCCCCCCATTTCATTTAAAATTTCACCTTGATTTTCATCCAAAAAAACCAAGAGAACACTAAACGCAAAGCTCGACGTATAAATATCCATTATATTAGCAAGCTAATTATTTTTTTCATGCGATGTTTATATGAAATTCGATACGCGCTTAACGCCTGCCACCGTTGTGATGGCCCTGTTTTGTTTGTTGCCGCCTTTTTTGCCGGGTATGTCGTTCCCGCTTTATCACGGGATCGCTGTTTCCTGTGTGGAAAATGCACAGGCGCTGTGGCTCTTTTTCTGCCTTATGTTTACCCTAAATTTTGTGCATAAAACGCGGTTAATGGCCGGGCCGAAACTGTTCTGGCTGTGGTCTGCCGCATGGTGGCTGGTGTTGTTTGGCCGCAGCACCAGTTGGGGACGCGATTATTTCCCTGAAGGCCCGCGGTTGCTGTTTCGCATCATTTCTGTGCTGCTTATTGCAGCCCTTGTTTTGCCGGTCTTCTTCTCGCCGCTCTTAAGAAAAGAAATCCTTTATCGGCTTCGCAATGACAGCCTGCTTATCTGGACGTTTTCATTAGTGGTGCTGACCTTTCTCATTGCCGATACCGTTGAGCATCATCGCCTGCTGTCGTTTATATTTCTGCGCGATTTAAGCTATCAGGATTTGACGGAAGAACTGTATGAATTTCCCTTCATGATAGGCCTGTTCTGCGTTGCCTGGGATTTGATGCAAAAGGAAAAGCACGCGAATGAGGTAATCGGTACGACGCCGTTAAGTGCGTCTTAGCCCCATAAAAAAGACCCCAGGCACAGGCCCAGGGTCTTTCCACTCTTTTACAGGCTACCCGCGATGCTCTTCAATGTACTGCGCTAAATCCGCCGGGGTTTTCAGCACGGTGGCGACGTCGGTGGGGGCGATTGTGCAGCCGTAGACGTCCTGAACTTCCAGCACCATATCCACCGCCAGAATCGAGTCGAGAATATCGGACGCAATCAGCTCATCGTGGAAACCCACTTTGCGGGATAAGATCTTTTCAAACAGCGCGAGAATGTCGTTTTCCATTATTTTTCCTGGGATCATCAGTGTGTACGGGCATGGGTGTCGAGCAATTTACGGTCAATTTTGCCGTTCGGATTAAGCGGCAACGCGTCTTTAATAATGATCTGAGAAGGCACCATATAGTGTGGGATCACCGCCGAGAGCGATGCTCTGATCGCTTCCGGTTCTAGCTGGGTTACGCAAAACGCGGCAATACGCAGCACACCGCCGCCGGATTTCATCAGCGGCAGCACCACGGCTTCGTGGATGCCGGACATCGCCAGCAGGCGGTTCTCAATTTCATTAATTTCAATACGGTAGCCGTTCAGTTTGATCTGGCTGTCGTTGCGGCCCTGGCAGTAAAGCAGCCCATCCTCATAGCCCAAATCACCGGTGCGGTAGCCCCGGAACGGCTCATTTTCACGGTGCAGCAGTTTCTGCGCGTTCTCTTCGGCAAGGCCCAGATAGCCGCGCATCACGTTTTTGCCCCAAATGATCAGCTCGCCGTCAGGGGTAATTTCCATATGGGAATCCGGCATCATCGCACCGACGGGCAGCAGATCGTTGTCGCTGTGCAGAATGTCGTCGGTAATCTCTATCACCGTGGTGGCGATAGTGGCTTCCGTGGGGCCATAAGCATTGAGAATTTTGGCGTGCGGGAAGCGGCGGCGCAGCTGTTTGACCAGCGCTTTATTCAGCACCTCGCCGATAAACACGAACACGCCAAGGGCAGGCAGATAATTACTGTTGAACTCAGGGGAAAGCAGCTTCTGGTAAGCAAATGACGGCGTCGAAACCCATACGGAAACCGCGTTATCTTTCAGGCGCGCAAGCCAGTGCTCAGCGGCGATATCCTCTTTGGCGTTCAGCACAATGTGCCCGCCGGTCGCCAGGTTTGCCAGCAGCGGAATAAGCGACAAATCAAAGCTGAACACCGCATGGTTCATCAGCACCGGGCGCTCAGGCAGCGAAAAATCTTCGCGCACCCATTTCATAAAATGCCACAGGCTCTCACGCCCAATCTGCACGCCTTTTGGCTTACCGGTGCTGCCGGACGTGAACATGATGTAGGCCAGATCCGGCTCCGCCAGCACCGCGCCCGCCTCAGCCGTTTTCACAAACGCCTGGGTTACCACGTCGTAGTAGTAAGGTGCCTGGGCAAGCTGGCAAATCTCATTTAGCCGCGCCTGCGGGTAGATACAGTCCACCGGAATGTACGGAATGTTGTGCAGCAGGCAGCTGTAAATCGCCACCGCAAACTCAGCCTGCTGATGGCCGTAGAGCACAACGGGCACGCCCGCAGGCTGCTGGCAGCGCTGATAGCGCTCTACCCAGTCATTTACGGCGACGGACAGCGCCTGCCAGCTGAGCGCGCGATCGCTTCCGCTTACCGCCAGCTGGTGCGGGTTAGCGGGATCGCACAAAGCCGCGCGCAGGAAATCGTGCAGTTCTTGAAGTTCGGCGTTAGGGTTCATAGGGGTGACATTCCACTGAAGATGTAAAGGGAGGTTGCGGCGCTTCCCAGCGTCAGAAATCGTCCCAAAAATTGGCTGACCGGATGCGAAAGCGCGTGCGTGAGCCGAGGGCTACGTTTGGCGGTCCACACCAGCATGTTGTGCGCAACGGAAATTAAGCCAAACAGCGCACCGCTTACCACGTAATGGCGCTCCAGTCCGTTCCACGCGCCCATGCAAAACAGAGTGCAGAAAATGCCGATATTCTGCGCCAGCGTCTTGTTCTGACGGAAAAAATCCAGTTTCATCAGGTTCATATAGGTAGGCATAAACACCACGTCCCTCAGCCATTCAGAGAGGCTGATGTGGAAGCGTCGCCAGAAATCCTGTGGGTTTTTCGCCAGAAAAGGCAGGTTGAAGTTGGCCGGAATCGAAAGGCCAAACAGACGGCCCGCCCCGATCGCCATATTGCTGTAGCCCGCAAAATCGAAATAGAGATAGGCGCTGTAGGCCAGCGACATCACCACGCCGACGCTGAGGCTAAACGGGCGATGGCTCCAGGACGTGATCACCAGGTTATCGATAAGCATCGCCAGCAAAAATTTCTGAATAATGCCGGTGATAATCTGCTCAACGGCGGTTAAAAACGCCTCGCGGGTGAGCGCGAACAACGGCTTGTTAATGTCAGTGATCCACGTGCGCCAGCGGTACATGGGGCCGGCGAGGAGGGTAAAAGGCATAAAGAGATAACAGACGTAATGCAAAAAATTGTTGCCGTCTTTTTTACCCCGGTAGAGCAACACGTCAATGGCGCGAAAGGTCATAAAAGATAAGCCGATCATACCGAGATGGTGATTAAGGTGCAGTTTCACCAAAAACATCGGCAGCAGCGTCAGGCTGACCGCCTGCCATGTTTTTAACACGCCTTTTTCTTTTAGCGTGATGAGAACGTAAAAGGCGCAAAATACCGCTACCGGGACAAGATAGTCGCCCTGGAAAATATACCCCCAGCCGACAGCGGCAAGCACCGAAAAGGCGGATAAATAGGTCAGTCGGTAGCGAAGGACGCGGTTAATCAGCGCAAACAGCAGCGCGGATGAAAACAAAAAGAAAAAAAAGGTGCCAGAACTGTACATCTTTTATCCTCAAAATTTTTGATATTCGAAGTGCACTTTTAAATTCATGCTGTCATCAACCGACGACCACGCCACGATGGTTACCGCCAGAAAGAAATAAAGAAAAAAGAGGCGCAGGGCATATTTCATCATTTAAAACTCTCCGCAATAAAACGATCCATTGGCACCCACGCCAGCTCACTCGGGTGCAGGCGATCCCAGTTCCAGCCGTTGTGATAGGGCTGCGCATACATATCGAAAAAGGGCACCTGGTTCTGTGTCAGGATGGCCTGAAGCTGTTTATCCACCGGTCGGAATGTCTCTGTGTTGCTTAATGCCCACGGATTGATGGCATCGACAATCACCACCACCTGAACGTGGCGCGATTTCAGCATCGCTATGGTCTGACGAAAGACCGCCATCTGTTTTGGCATCACCGGCACATCGTCCCACAGCTCTTTTGTGTCGCCTGGCGCGTATTCCGTCTTGTCCATCCACATCGTCGCGGCGCTCTGCCCGCGCACTTTATTGAGTTCAACGGCGTGCGCCAGCTCGCGATCCCAGTCCGGGGCGATAGTGGCGGCAGGCTGCGCAGGCCACGACCGCACGGGCTGCGGGGTGATGTTGAGCAGGGCCAGCCAGTCGTTTTTGATCATCGTGCAAAAGTTCGCGAACTGATAGCTCACTTCCTGCCAGATAAGGTTCAGGTTGCGGCCATAAATGTTCAGTTCGGCAAAGCTTAAGTGGCTGATATCGTCTTTATTTTTAATATGATGCAGGTAATGGGTCAGCAGCGGGCGTGCCTGCGGATCCTGCATTAAGGGATCAAAAATAGCCGCCGGAAAATGGTCAGCGAAAATGGTCGGCGGAATACCATCAGAATAAAAACTGTCGGGTGCAATCAGTAGAACGACCTTGCTGTTTGCATTAAGGTCATTCTTAAAGCGTGAGAGCAGCAAAAATTGCGTCACGTCATCAATAAACGCATCGCCATAGGCGACAACGGGCCGGTGTAACTGCTTGTTGAAGTAATTATAAACGGCGTAATGTTCATCTTCTGAGGTGGCAACTTCAGACGCGCCGATAAAGAAAATCGCATTTCCTTTCAGGGCATGGGAAATAGTGGCGATTTTTTCCGCGCGTTCTTTTGGCGTACCTTCCATTGTTTTAATCAGCGGCTGAAAGGTAAGCGGCGAATCAAAACCTGTGGCCAGCGGGTGAGCGCACAGCAACAAAATGGCAAGGCCCGCCATCAGAAGATGTAGGGGGAGGCTATTTTTTATTTTCATTATAAAAGTAAAATTATCTGGTGTTAATTTGTTTAAAAATTGTGATTTTTATAGTGGAAGACAAATTGAGTTCTTCGTATCGAATACTCTATACCAGATGAATGATAAAGGATGAGCGTTGCCGTGTAACGGTTTGTACAGCACTGTTGTTATTAAAAAAAGGCAAAAAAAGGGCCGTGAAAAAATTCACGGCCCTTTTGTCAAAGAGGGATTTTAGCGCGCGGCTTATTTGGTCAGTTCAGCGGTCATGTGAACGTTGTTGTTGGTATTGGCTTCGGTGATTTTGTAAGACGCACCGGCTTTTTCAGCCTGGGCGGCAATTTTCGCTTCAGCGTCGTCTAGGGTTGAAGCACTGGCGGTAACGCTCTGGGCGAAAGCACCAAAAGACATCAGAGAGAGGGCAGCAACAGCGGCAAAAGTTTTGATCGATTTCATGGTCGTATTCCTTAATTTATCTGTTCGTTACCGGCGGTATGCCGGAAGGTTGTTCGTTGTCGTTATTAATTAACGATCGATAGGAATATGATAGATGTGATCTGGGTCACACGTCAAATGTTTTTTTAACGAGCGTTAAGATAATTTATAAGCGGTTGTTTTTCAGTGGCATACCGCGTGCAGGCGTGCACCTTCTCAAAAAGAGAAGGTGCCGTAAGGGAAATGCACAGGGAGATCAGTTCAGACGCTGGCCGCTGGTGGCGTCAAACAGGTGGGCGAAACGCGCATCCGGTAACACCTGGAGCGTTTGTCCGGCGCGCGCGTCAACGCGCTGGTGGAAAAGGGTGGTGACCCGGTGCTGACCGATATCAAGCATAATCTGCGTCTCCGAACCGGTCGGCTCCACCACATTGACGTGGGCGTTAATACTGCCGCGCTCATGCAACACAAAGTGCTGGGGCCGAATGCCATACAGCACGCGCTGCCCGGCTTTTTGCTGCGGGGAGTCCGCTACCGGCAGGCGCAGGCCGTCGTCAGTCACCACCACGCCCGCGCGCTCCAGCCTGCCGGAAAACAGGTTCATTGACGGCGAGCCAATAAAGCCCGCCACAAACGCGTTCGCCGGGCGATCGTAAAGCTCCAGCGGCGTGCCGACCTGCTCGATATGACCGTTTTTTAACACCACAATGCGATCCGCCATGGTCATGGCTTCCACCTGATCGTGCGTCACATAAATCATGGTGGTGTTCAGCCGCTGATGTAACGCTTTGATCTCCGTGCGCAGCTCCACGCGCAGTTTGGCGTCGAGATTAGAGAGCGGCTCATCGAATAAAAACAGGCGTGGCTGGCGCAAAATGGCGCGCCCCATCGCCACACGCTGACGCTGTCCGCCGGAGAGCTGAGCGGGCCTGCGTTCCAGCAGCGGCGTCAGGCCAAGCGTCTCAGCCACCTTCGCCACCTGCTGCGCAATCGCCGTTTTCTCAAGGCCCTGCATTTTCAGCGAAAAGCCCAGATTCCCGGCCACCGTCATGTGCGGGTAGAGCGCATAGTTTTGAAACACCATCGCCATATTGCGATCCTGCGGCGAGAGGTCGTTAATGGGTTCGTTGTCGAGACGCAGCTCGCCGTCGGTCACGCTGTCCAGTCCCGCTATCATGCGCAGCAGCGTCGATTTACCGCAGCCGGAGGGGCCAACCAGCGCGATAAACTCGCCGTGGTGAATCGCGAGATTCAGCTTGTGAATGATGGTGTGATCGTCGAATTTCTTCGTAATGTCGTGCAGTGTCAGCGTTGCCATTGTGTTTAATCCTTAAGTCCGCCAGCCGTAAGCCCATGAACCAGATAGCGTCGCACCAGCAGCGTAAAGGCCACTACCGGCAGCATCACCAGCGTGCCGCTGGCGGCGATTTTGCTCCACTCCCAGCCTTCGTACTGCATGAAGTTCACGATCGCCACCGGGGCGGTGATCGCCTGAGTGCGGGTTAAAATCAGCGCGTAGAAAAAGTCATTCCAGGAGAAGATGAAGCAGAGAATGGCCGTTGCCGCCAGACCGGGTTTGACCAGCGGCAGGGAGATGGTCCAGAAGCTGCGCCACAGCGAGCAGCCGTCCATCCACGAGGCTTCTTCAAGCGACACGGGAATGGCGGCGAAAAAGGTCTGCATCAGCCAGATCACAATCGCCAGGTTAAAGGTCAGGTAGACGATTGACAGACCCATCACCGTGTCGAGCAGGCCGAGCCAGCGCCAGGCAAGAAAGAACGGAATGGTGAAGGCGATGGGCGGGGCCATGCGCGTCACGAGGATCCACAGCGCCACCTGCGCCCGCGCGCGAAAACGCCAGCGCGTCAGCACCCACGCGGCAGGCACGCCGAGCAGCAGCGAGAACAGCGTCGAAAGGCAACTGACCAGCAGGCTATTCCCGAACGGCTGCAAAAAATTTCCGGCGATCAGCGCGCGAAACGCGTCCAGCGTCGGCGTAAACCACAGCGTTAAATCAAAGGCTTCCATCGCCGGGCGAAACGACATCACCACCATCCACAGAAACGGCGAGAGGATCGCCAGCATCAGGATCAGCGCCAGCAGCGGCTTGGCGCGGGCGAGGGTAAAAGTTTTGCGTCGTGATGCGCGGCGGATGCGGCCCGACAACACCGGCTGCCGATCGTCAGTTTGCTGTATGGTCATGATCCCACCCCGCGCGGCCAATCAGCCAGCTCAAGATAAACACGCCCACCAGGATCACGACGGCGATGGCGCTGCCGTAGCCCCAGTAGGAAAAGTTAAAGGCCTGGATAAAGCCGTAGTAGTTGGTCACTTCGGTTATCGAACCCGGCCCGCCGTCGGTCAGCACATAGATCAGCGGGAAGGCTTTAAAGCTGTCGATGAGCCGAAACAGCATGCACACCGCCAGCACCGGTTTTAAGTGCGGCAGCACGATGTAGCGAAAAATATTCAACCGCGACGCCCCGTCGAGGCTTGCCGCTTCCTGCGGATCTTTCGGGATCATTTGCAGCGCGGCCAGCACCATCAGCATGGTGAAGGGAAACCACTGCCAGACGTCGGCAACCACAATCGCCCAGAGCGCGGTCGCGGGGTTTGCGATCAGCGAATCCAGCGGCAGACCTACACGGTCCAGCACCTGATGCAGCGGGCTGATATCCGGCGTGTAGATAATCTTCCAGATCAGCGCCACGATAATCGGCGGCAGCACCATGGGGATCAGCAGCAGCGTGCGCACGCCGTTCAGCCAGCGCGAGGTGCCGTCGAGCAGCAGCGCCAGCAGCAGGCCGATTAGCACCTGGAAAAAGACGCTCACCACCGAGAGCTTTAGCTGCGTGGCGATCGACGCGAGAAAGCGATCGTCATGCAGCAGTTGCGCATAGTTCACCAGCGGATCGCGAAAGGTAAAGGTGGCCGCCGGGTTGGTCAGGCTCAGCGGCGTGAAGCTGGTCACCACCAGCGCCACGGCCGGGATCAGCGTCAGCAGCGTCAGTACCAGCAGCGAGGGCGCTAAGCCCAGCAGCCAGGCATTGCGCTGGCGCACGCGCCAGGTTAGGGTTTGTTGCGCCATGTCTGCCCTCATTTAGATTTTGGCTCCGGCGCGTTTTAAATCCGCAATGGACCCCGCCTGCGCCTGTGCCATCGCCTGTTTTGCCGACAGCTGCCCGGAGGCGATCAGCGCAATGGCTTTGTTTAACTGCTGATCGACCTGCGGATAAAACTCCACCGTGCGGTACTTCATGTAGCCGCCTTTGCCTGCCAGATCGATCGCGTCGAGGGAGAGTTGCGCCAGATCGACGCCGTTAATCACCTGCTTTTGACGAAACGCCGGTGCGTCGATATCGCTACGGCGGGTGGGCGATCCATAGCCCGCCTGCAAGGTGCGCGCGGTGGTCTGCCGGGAGAGCGCCCACTGAATAAATGCCCATGCCGCCTCTTTGTTTTTTGACCCGGCGGGAATGCCCAGCGCATGGGTAGCCATCCCGGGAAAACGGCCCGCTGGCCCGCTGACCATCTGCCCGAAATGCGCGGTCTTTAACGTGCGCGAAGACCCCGCATCCCCCAACTGTGCCAGATAGGTCTGGCTGAGATCGGTGAAGTTCACGCGGCCCTGTTTCAGCGCCTGTAACGTCTGGTCAGCGGTGTAGGTGATGCCGCCGTTAGGCCCAAATTCGCGGATAAGATTAGCGAAATAATCCGCTGCGGCCACGGCTTCTGGCGTGTCCAGCGTCGGGAACAGATCGTCCGGTGGCGCGCGGAATACGTTGCCGCCAAAGGCCTGCAAATAGGGCACAAACGTCCAGCCGTAGTGGTTGTCGGTAATGTACCCGGCGACGCGATCCTTTTTGTTTACCGCGCGCAGCGCCGTGAGCAGGGTGTCGGTGGTGTCGGGGAAGCCCAGTCCGGCTTGCTGCACCAGATCAAAGCGCGAGGTGCCTGCCAGCATCGCCTCCACCACGTAGGGAATGCCGTACAGTTTGCCGTCGCGCCCGGTTTCCGCCGCCAGCGTGGCGGGCAGAAAATCGCTCAGTCCCCAGTCGGCGGGGGTGAGATTCGCGTCGGCGATGTAGCTGTCCAGAGGCGTCAGCCAGCCGGCGTTGATCCAGCGGCTGGTGTAGATAAACGTCACGTTCACCACGTCATACGCCGAGCCGTGCGTGGACAACTCCAGGTCCGCGCGCTGGTTGTAAACCGGAAACGCAGGGGTATCAAGCTGCACTTTCGCCCCGGTCAGGGCTTCAAATTCCGGCAGCCATTGGCGGATCAGGTTCGGCCACGCGGTGCTGAAAATGGACACGTTCAGCGTGACGCCTTCGTACTTGCGCGCCACACTGGCCCCGCGCGCAATGGCGGGTACCATGCTGTAGACGCCAAAGGCAGCCATGGCCTTTAACAAATCACGACGCTGCATGTTTCGCTTCCTTTGGCTGGGCCTCAGACGCCGCCGCGCTGTTCGCCGCCTGCGCGGTGGTTGGACGCGCAGCGGAGAGGGTGCGGCTGCGGCGTCCGTCCACGCCCACCGCCTGTTCACCTTCCACGGTTACGCGGCGAACCACGCGCGGCTGCGTGCCATAATCGTTGACCGCGTAATGTTGCGTGCTGCGGTTGTCCCAAATCACCACGTCGTCCTGCTGCCACTGCCAGCGCACGGTGTTCTCCTGGCGGATAATGCGGTTTTGCAGCAGCTCAAACAGCTGCGCCGATTCACGGCTGCTAAATCCTACCAGGCGTTTCACAAAATGGCCGAGCAGTAACGCGCGCTCGCCGCTGACCGGGTGCACGTGCACCACCGGATGCTCCGCTTCCCAGACGGAAGAGACAAACACCTGATTGTGATGGCTGACGCGCAAATGATCGTCGATCACCCGCTCTGCGCCGTAGTCGTAATCGTTGCTGTGCACCGCACGCAGGGAACTGGCGAACTGCTGCAGCGCGGGCGGCAGCTGCTCAAAGGCGCGGGCGGTGTTGGCCCATACCGTATCGCCGCCGTATTCCGGAATGGTCACGCCGCGCAGAATGGAGATTTTTGGAAAGGCATCCACGAAGGTGACGTCGGTGTGCCAGGAGTCGGCGCGCCCGCCGCCTTTGGACGCGTCCAGCTCAAACAGTTTGGTGCCGGTGGGGGCGGGAACGGTCGGGTGGGCGACAATGCTGCCAAAGCGTGCGCCGAAGGCCTGATGGGCGGCATCGGTCAAATGGTGCTGCTTGCGGAAAAACAGCACTTTGTATTTCACCAGCGCGGCATCAAGTTGGGCAAACACCGCGTCATCGAGATCCGCCGACAGCGCAATATCGAAAACTTCTGCACCAATATTTCCGGCGACCGGGCGAAGGGTTAATAAGGGGAACAGATTTTCTGTGCTCATCGTGGATTTCCTTTAACATTCTCGGGAAATCCACTCTAAGAATAAAACATATTCTTTACAAAGACCGTCAAGTAATAAACATATGATGCTGTTGTACCTAAGCTTTGCGAAAAAAAGCATTTCTTAATTTTATCTATGGCTTTGCCAGAAAATGGCATGATTATTATAACGTCTTGTTTTTATTGTTTTTGTATGGAGGGATAATAAAAGCAGGAGGGGATAAAGACGATTAATAATCGGGCTTTCCGTTGCCCTGGAATTGTTTTACAGCGGGGTGTCTGCGTTTAATTCGGCGTCCACTGCGGCTTTCCATTATCGGTGGAAAACAGCGTGTTAGCGCGTACGCGGTTACGCCCGGAATGTTTGGCGTCATATAACGCGCGGTCGGCGGCCTGAATCAAATCGATATGCGCGGCGTGGGAGCGCTGGCTATGGCTCGCCACACCGATGCTGACGCTGACCACGCGTGCCGGGGCTTTTGCATGCGGTAACGCCAGGGCCTGCACGCTGGCGCGCAGTTTTTCCGCCACGTTGACCGCATCCGCCGAGCGCGTTTCTGGCAGTAGCGCGCAAAACTCCTCGCCGCCGTAGCGGAACAGGATATCGTTGGGCCGCTGCAACGCGTTACGCATGGCGGTGGCAACCTGCTGCAAACAGGCGTCGCCCTGCTGGTGGCCATAATGGTCGTTGTAGCGCTTGAAGAAGTCCACGTCGATCAGCAGCAGCGACAACGGTTTGTTGTTGCGCTTGCTGGCGCGCCACTCTTTATCGATGCAAATATCGAAATAGCGGCGGTTGCCCACGCCCGTCAGACCGTCCGATAACGACTGCGACAGCAGCTCATGTGCCTGTTCGCGCAGCAGTGACTCCCGGCGCACTGCCGTGCTGACGTCGGCAATCTGGATTAAACAGTAACGCTCCGCTTCACCGAGCGGCACAATGGTCACCGCCTGGCTGATGCGTTCGCCAGGCACCGCCGGTTCGGCAAACAGCGGGAACGGCGAACGGTGCAGCGACTGCGACAGCAGCGCAGGCAGGTTGTGGCAAATCGCCTGATGGATCGCCACGCCAACGCGATGGTGCTTTAGCTCAGGAAACAGCACAAAAAAATCCTGGCCGATGGCGTCACTCGCCGTGCGGCCGGTGTGCGCCTCCATCCAGGCGTTCCACAGCGTAATGCGGTACTCCACATCCACGACAATCACGCCAAGGCTCAGCGCGGAAAACGCGTCCAGTAACAACGTATCTTTCATGGGAGAGATAATCCATCCGGTGCCATGCCTGACTCTAAGCGCCTGATATAAAGACTGATTTCATGACGTAAATCGCGCAGTGCCGACATGTCCAGAATAAACGCCAGGTACCCCTCAATTTGCTGCCGTTCGAGGGAGAAATCGATGCGCAACATCAGCACAATCGGATCGTCATCGTCCTGCGCAGGGTTGAGGATCTGCTCACTGCTGCCCACGCGAAACACCGGCAGCGACCCCTGCAACTCTTTTTCAAACATGTTGGCCAGCGTGCCCACACAGGCGTTGAGCACGATGTTGCCAATTTCGCTCATTGCCTCACGTTCCATTTCGCCGAGTTCATGGGCGGGGATCAAATCCCCCACCATCATGCGCACGATTTCGAAGCTGGCGGTTTCCGGGAACATCAGGATCGCTTCAGTGGCGTAAGCACCCTGATAGTTCTGGCTGATACCGCACAGCGGCAGGCCAGCGCCCAGTTCGTCAGCGGCTTCGGAGCGCGTGGTAAAGCGGATCGAGGGCACCGACATGCGCACTTCTTCGTTGACGATATTGCTCATCGCCGCGGCAGCATGGCCGACGCCGATGTTGAAAATCTCCATCAAACAATCCGCTTCAATCTCGCTGATATTCGGCAGTTCACTCATGTACCTGACTCCAGACTGTTCAGCATGGCATGGATCTGCGCTTCCTGAATCGGTTTAGACAAGAATCCCACGCCGAGCTGTTCAGCCGTGGCCTGGATGGAGTTTTGCACGTTGGCTGTCAGCAGCACGATGTGCGTCTCCGGGTGCGCTTTACGCAAAATAGCGGCCGCTTCTAGGCCGCCCATGCCCGGCATATTGACGTCAAGAAGGATTAACCAGGGGGATTTTTGCTCGGCCAGCTCAATGGCCTGTTCGCCCGTGCCCGCTTCTTCAATCAGCCAGTCACTGTGAAGACTCAAAACACACTGGCGCGAAATCATGCGTGATAAACGGCTATCATCAACGATAAGGATCTGCTTAGACATAGTTTATTATTCTCTATCAGTCAGTTAACTGGCACGGTGAGCGGACAACGCCGCTATAAAAGTCGTTCAGTTCACGCCTAAAGCGCCATTAACGATCGCAATGTTGCTTTCACGGTGAAGGGCACGGCCAAAATCTTACTTAGGGTTTCGGCCTGAATGCCCTTTGACTTGAGGGTTGATAAGAGAAAAATTTCACGTAAAGCATTTTATATCGTTTAGGGAACGAAACGTTCGGGGTTATTTGGCGTGTAGGTTAAATATCCGACAGTGCCCTGACAGGCTTCGCCATCTTTCGGATGGTGAACGCCATCTTCCACGTTCACTTTGGGGAAGTCGAACGGTGAAACGCCCTCCAGACAGGCGACATTGATGCCGTACTGATCCGGGTTTGAGCGGCGCTGGTGGAAGGTGTAAATCCCGCATACCGAACAGAAAAAGTGCCGGGCTTCGCCAGTGTTAAAACGGTATTCGGTCAGCTTATCTTCGCCCTGAAGAATGTGAATGCCGCTCAGCGGTGCCGACACCACCACCGCGCCGCGCATGCGGCAAAATGAGCAGTTACAGCGTCGAAGCGTGTTAAATCCATCGGTAAGTTCAACGGTAAAAGCCACCGCGCCGCAGTGGCAGCGTGCGGATAATGCATCAGCCATGTTCCTCTCCTTTCCGTCAGATCAACCGGAACGGTATTGTCCCGGCGTGCAGTTGTGCTAACTATTTTAGTCTGGCGGCTGGAGAGGGGCGTTAAAATACTCAGTAAAGCGTTTAAGAAAACGACGGGCTGACTTTAAACAAACTGATTGCCTCGGCTAACCGCTCGGCCTGATCGTTTAATGACTGCGCCGCCGAAGACGCTTCCTGTACCAGCGCGGCGTTTTGCTGGGTGACCTCGTCCATCTGCACAATGGCGCTGTTGATTTCGAGGATACCGGTGCTCTGCTCTTTGCTGGCGGTGGAGATCTCGGCAATGATGTCGGTGACGTTCTTCACGCTGGCGACCACCTGGCTCATGGTTGACCCGGCTTTGTCCACCAGTTGGCTGCCAATGTTCACTTTGGCGACCGAGTCTTCAATCAGCCCTTTGATCTCTTTGGCTGCCGTGGCTGAGCGATGCGCCAGGTTTCTGACTTCGGTGGCGACCACCGCGAAGCCTTTGCCCTGTTCCCCGGCGCGCGCGGCTTCAACGGCGGCGTTGAGCGCCAGAATGTTGGTCTGGAAGGCAATGCTGTCGATGACCGCAATGATATCGACAATCTTGCGCGATGCGCTGTTGATCTCCTCCATCGTCACGATCACCTGGCTGACCACCTCGCCGCCCTCAACGGCCACGCGCGAGGCGTTCGCCGCCAGATGGTTGGCCTGCACCGCGTTGTCCGCGTTCTGTTTTACCGTGGCGGTCATCTGCTCCATGGCGGAGGCGGTCTCTTCCAGCGAGCTGGCCTGCTGCTCGGTGCGCGACGACAAATCCAGGTTGCCCGCGGCAATTTCGCTCGACGCGCTGGTTATGGCAGCTGTTCCCTGACGCACATCGCTCACAATACGCAGCAGGCTTTCGTTCATATTTCGCAGCCCGTGCATTAACATGCCGGTTTCATCCGTGGAGGTAATATGAATTTCGGTGGTCAAATCGCCTGCCGCCACATTTTCTGCGACGCGTACGGCTTTACTCAGCGGATCCACGATGGATCGCGTTAAGAAATAGCCCAGCGCAATCGCCGCGATCACCGCAATAATAGACACCACGATCGCCATTTTAATGGCCGTCGCCCCCTGACGAATGGTTTGTGCGCCTTCTGCCTGTAATTGTTTGTCCTGAGCGTCGGCTAATTGCGAGGTGAGATCGAGATAATTATTCTGCGGGATAGTGATTTTACGTAAAATAAATTCCGTGGAGGCATAGAGTTCACCCGACTGGGTGAGGGCGAGCAACTGTTTTCGCGCATCGGCAAAGGCGTCACGGGCGGCCAGCAGCGTGCGGATTTTCTGTTGACCGACGGTGGACGTCTGCATGGCGGCAAGCTTTGCCATCAGGGTATCGGTCTTTTTGACCGCAACAGCAAGCTGCGCATAACGCTGCTGATTTTCCTCAATATTTTTTGCATCAATCACAACGCCGCGCAGGAATTTGATCTGCTCATTGATGCCATCGCGCACCTCCGACGCCAGGCGAACTTTCACGTAATTCTGGCTTAACATCGTGGCGATATTGTCATTCATGGTGGTGAGTTTCATTATTGCCGTCACGCTCACCACCGCCAGCAATAATACCACCACAGCAAACGCTGCGCCTAAACGAAATCCGACCTTCATTCTACTAAAAACAGAAACCATGAATCCCTCCGATAAATTGAGCTAAAAAAAGAGAGAATTAGCCCAACAGGTACTTAAAGTTAAATTAAGTGAAATAAATTAAAAAATGCCACGCTAAAATAAAACATGTGTAGCATTCTAATTATGTTTATCGGAGCAGATATTTTTTTCTTTAATATGATTGATGCATAATCGCACGTCAGGATAATGCCACCCAACGGCGACCGAAGAGTATCGTTGCGGCAATAATGGTGATAATCGCGGCAATATGCATCATCAGGTCCATGCTATGCAGATGCAGCGGGTGGCACAGCGACAGCAGCGTCAGTGCCATGCATGCCACGCCCGCGCCCGCCGTGGCGAGGCTGCGCACCGGGTAGAGCGCCCGCGTCTGGCGCAGGTAGCCAATGACCAGCGCCACCATCGGCGCGCTTACCACCAGCATAAAGGTGTAGCAGTGCGTGCCCTCTACGCTGCTCGCTGGTTCCACGCTATTTTGTACGTTAATCAGCACACTCGCCAGCCAGCCCGCCACCAGCGGCACAAACCATCGCCAGCTTAGCGCTTGGCGTCCGGCGATGCTCATGGCAAACGCATTGCGCACGGCCAGCATGCCGGTGGCAAACGTCAGGAGCAGTTGCAGCACCGCCCACGCCACGCCCGGCTGCGACCAGTCGGTGAGCGTGCGTTGCAGCAGCAGGCTTGCCGCCGCCGCGCAGGGCAGGGCAACGGCAATCCAGCTCAGGACGCGCCAGCCCGTAGGCCGCAGGGGCTTAACCGGCCCGGCGGAACGGCTCAGTTTTTCAATTAAGGCATTATGATCGGTCATTGTTGGCTCCCATCCGACGAAGATGACTCAACGCGCGGTGCAGTAGCGATTTCACGGCGGCGACGGTCAGGTTATTGTGCATCGCCGCTTCTTTCAGGCTCATCTCATGCAGGTGGACATGCTCGACAATTTGTCGCTGGCGCGAGGGAAGCTGGTTTAAAAATGTCGCCAGCTCATCGCGGGGATCAAAACGCTCCTGCGCTGCCGGAAGTGCGCGGGTGTCGATAGCGCAGGCCTGCTCATCCACCTCCCACTGACGATGGCGTCCGCGCCGACGCAGGGCGTCAATCGCTCGCGCCTGGGTTATCGCCATTAGCCATGGAAGAAAAGGACAGCCCGGATCGTAGGTGTGGCGCACCCGGTGGATGGCGAGCAGCACATCCTGGATGACGTCCTCTACCAGGATGTCATCGGCGATCTGCTTGCGTACCAGCGAACGAATGACCGGCACCAGCGCGGTTAGCAGCCGCGTGTAAGCCTGTTGTTCTCCGGCCTGCGCGCGCGCCATCATGCCCGGCCAGTCATCGCGGGTCGTCTCGTGGTTCTCCATTAACCGCTCAGGGCTTTTTGCATAGGCTCAGGCCTTTTTACCGGACGCGCTATTGAGCGCATTGACCACAATCGACGGGGTTAACACCTGCGGCAGCACGTGCGGTGGGCTGCCGTCCGCCGGATAAACCACGTACAGCGGCAGACCGCCCTGGCCGAATTCGGTCATCGCATCGTCAATGTCGGCGTTAAATTTCGTCGAATCCGCCACCATGTAGAGCGTACCTGTGCGTGCCAGCGCCGCTTTTACCGCCGCGGTCGACAGCGACGTGCGATCGTTCACCTGGCAGGTAATGCACCAGGAGGCGGTGAAGTTCACAAAGATCGCCTTGCCGTGCCCCCGGTTGTCGGCGACGTTTTGCGGCGACCATTTTAGCGGCGCGCTGTTGTCGACGGTTTCAACGTCCACGGGTTTCAGGGTGCCCGGCAGCGGCGCGAGCACCAATAGCACCAGCGCGGCGCTCAGCGCATACATTACCCGATAGCCTTTACCGGCGAAGTGTCGCTTCTGCGCCATGCCGTAGATCCAGGCGGCAAACCCCAACACCACCGAACCGGCCAGCAGCGTCGCCAGCGCGGTCATGCCCGCCTGCTGCGCCAGCACCCACACCAGCCAGGCATACGCGCCCAGCATCGGGAACGCCAGCCCGCGCTTGAGAATGTCCATCCACACACCGGGGCGCGGCAGCCGTTTCGCCAGCGCCGGGAACAGCGACACCAGCGTAAACGGCGCAGCGAAGCCTAACGCCAGCGCAAAGAAAATCGCCAGCGCGACGGCGGGCGGTTGCACCAGCGCATAGCCAATGGCGCTCGCCATAAACGGCGCGGAGCAGGGCGTTGCCACAATGATCGACAGCGCACCGGTCAGCGCCGATCGTACAAAGGCGCTGCGCCCGGCCTCGATTTCACCGGCCCGTTGCAGCGACAGCCCGACTTCAAACACGCCCAGTAAATTGAGCGCCGCGCCGAGGATCACCAGCGCCAGCAGCGCGATGACCAGCGGGGATTGCAGCTGAAATCCCCAGCCAATGGCGTCGCCCCCCGCCCGCAGAGCGAGCAGGAGAGCCGCCAGCGCCATCATCGTGACGACAACGCCGAGCAAAAACGCCAGCCCTTCGTTCCGCACGCGGGCGGTGCTGCCCTGGTGATGCAGCAGGCCTAAGGCCTTGAGCGAAATCACCGGAAACACGCACGGCATAAAGTTGAGGATAATGCCGCCTAAAAAAGCGGAAAACAGGGCGGTTAACATAACGGGCCTCCGTCAGATGAATCGTTGCGCGACGGCGTTATCAGGAGTGCGATTCAGTATAGTGCTTAACCGCATCCATCGTTTTCTGGATGTGCGCTTCCGGGTTGCGGTCGGTGTAGCTGAGCAGGATTTTACCGTCCGGGGCGATGACATAAGAGGTGCGGTCAGAGAGCGTTTTGCCTTTCATCTCCATCAGCGTCTGGTACTGGGCGGCGATTTTGGCACCCGGATCGGCGGCAACGGTAAATTTATCGCGGCACTCCAGCTTCGAGAACTCATCCACCTGATCGACATTCCCGGCGGTCACGCCGACCACGGTAGCCCCCAGCTTGTTGAAATCGTCCGTCGCTTCGGCAAACGCGTGGGCCTCAATGGTGCAGCCTTTGCTGAAGGCGGCCGGGAAGAAATAGAGCACCACCGGCCCTTTTTTCAGCGCGTCGGCAAGAGAAAAGGTGAGCGGTTTGCCCGCCAGTGCCGCCTTGAGTTCAAAATTCGGGGCCTGCGCGCCAGTGGGCAGCGCGGCCTGCGAGGGCAGGGCAACGCTTAACAGCGCGGCGGCGGTCAGTGCGCAGAACAGCTTTTTCATCGGATTCATGGTCAGCTCCATCAGGGTTAAGAGAAACGGCTTCCTCTACAGTTCGCCCCGACGATGGCAAAGGTTTCGCTGGCGGAAAAATATTTTTTTGACGGCCCGCACGCTTAAAAAAAACCGATTTAACATTCCCGATTTTTTGCCGCTTTACCTGACTGTCACGCGGTTATCTCTGCCTTCTCCAGCGGTGGGCGAAGCCATAGATAATCGGGTTAATCCACCCAGAAAGGTGAGCTATGTATATTCCCGTTACGCTTCACATCATTAACTATCTACCGGACGTCAACCAGATTGAAGATCTGACGATCTTCAAAAGTCTGGGGTTTATTGAATTTCACTACAAATCGCACTGGCTGCGCGTCGAGCTGGCCGGACAGGGGGAGCGGGTGGCGGTGTTTGAGCGCATCGTGCACCAGTCGGTGGTGAACGCGTTCACCCAGGAAATTGAAGCCCTGCTCAATAAGGTGCCGGTATCATGATCAAATCTTACGCGCTACAAACCATCATCAAAAACATGCCGCTGGTCAACACCCTGACCACGCTGCGCATCTATCCGAGCAAAGACGCGGTTGAGTTTACCTACCGCACACGCAAATTTCGCGTCGAGCACAAGGATAAAGAAGATACGTACCTGAACGTCTTCGAAGTGCGCGCCACCGCCGGGGAAGATGAACTGTTAACGACAGACATTTCAGAACGCATCCAGGGCTACCTGAACGCGGGCTGAACGTCTGCCGCCGCCCGGCTCACTCATCGGGCCGGGTTTTTCCTTCTTCAATAAACTCGTCGTCGAGTTCGTCCGCGTTGCCCTGATGATCTTTGCCGGAGAGTAAATTCCAGCAGGCGATAAACAGCGCGGCAATCAGCGGCCCGATGACAAAACCGTTAATGCCGTAGACTTCCAGTCCGCCGAGGGTGGTGATCAGGATCAGGTAGTCCGGCATTTTGGTGTCTTTGCCCACCAGAATCGGACGCAAAATGTTATCCACCAGTCCGACGACGATGACGAAGAAGCCGATGATGAAAAAGCCCTGCCAGACCTGCCCGGTGGAGAAGAGAAATATCGTCGCCGGCACCCAGACGATGGCTGAGCCGACCGCCGGAATAAGCGACAGGAACGCCATCAGCGATCCCCACAGCACGCTGCCGTCAATGCCCACGACGTAGAAACCAATCCCGCCGAGCACCCCCTGCATTACCGCAATCACCACCGTGCCTTTCACCGTCGCGCGCGACACCGCCGCGAATTTCGCAAACAGATGGTGCTTCACGTAGCGGGAGAGCGGCAGCGACTCCAGCGCCTGGTTCACAATATAAGGCCCGTCTTTGAGCAGGAAAAACAGCAGGTAGAGCATCACGCAGAAGCTGACCGTGAAACTGAAGGTGCCTTTGCCAATCATAAAGGCGCTGCCCGCCAGATATTGTCCGCCTTTTAAGGCGACGCCGGAAAGCGACTGCTGGATCTGTGCGGCGTTATTAAGCTGATGTTCCGCCAGGAAGCTGCGCACGCTGGCAGGCAGATGGCGCAGCAAATCGGCCACCACGACCGGGAACTGCGTATTGTTCGCCTGGAGTTTGCCGTACACCACGTTGGCTTCGAAGGCCAGCGACGAGAGAATAATGGCCAGCGGCGTGAAGACGATAAGACAGATAATCAGCACGGTGACCAGCGACGCGATGCCGTTCCTGCCGCCGATTTTATCCCTGAGGGTATTCTTCAGCGGCTGGAAGATCACCGCGAGGATGGCGGCCCATAAAATCGCCGAAAAGTAGGGCGACAACACATCAAAAAAGGCCAGTGTGACAACAAAAAGAATCAGGATGAAAAATCCCTTTGTGAGTCCCTTAAATCTCATAGGTACTACTCCCATTTTTAATTCAGTCCTCGAAATATAGAAGCTGGTGGCGAGATTACAACAGCGGCGTGGCGGCACTTCCGGGGCTACGCTAAAAGAACGTCCATTACCGGAGGTGAGCCATGTCGCCACAACAGTTTATAACGCCGCAGTCGAACAACGTTGAAACCATCCTGCTAACGGCCAATGACTGGGTACCCAATAACCCACGTCTGCCGCTGCTGCTCTATCGCCAGGTCTTTACGCCGGGGGCGTCAGCCGTGGCGCAGGTACAAGCGCTGTTCACGGAAAACGGCTGGCCGCCGCAGTGGGTAAACGGGATTTTCAACTACCACCACTATCACGCAACCGCTCACGAGGTGCTGGCGTTTACCGACGGCGAGGCGCAGGTGATGTTTGGTGGACCAGGGGGGAAACTTATTGACGTGCGGGCGGGCGATATCGCGCTGCTGCCCGCCGGAACGGGACACTGCAATAAAGGCAGTAGCGCGGATTTTACCGTGGTCGGGGCCTATCCGCCCGGTCAGTCGGCGGATATTTGCCGTGATGCGCCCACGCCGGAGATGCTCAAATCCATCGCGCAGGTGAGCTTTCCGCAAAGCGATCCGGTGTACGGGAAAAAGGGGCCGTTAACGGCGCAATGGCACGTTTAGCCGGGCAGTGAAAGCAGGTCAGAAGTGCGGGAGTACAACAGGAAGGTGTTGAAAACTAAGATGAAGAAAGTCGGTAAGGCGACATCTGATCCCTTACCGACAAAAATGATTTCATCTGTAAACCGATGTTTCAAAAGCGAGTGAATAGTAACCGCTCGTTTCCTGTACAGCAAGAAATTTTATGAAGTAGATCACAAAATTTACACTACCTTAATAACACCTTTAGCCTGAAGCGGCCAACATGCGCTCTGAGGGTGAGCGAGCGTTGCCGTTGCGCTGTAATTAGCAGCCATTAATAAATAATTAAGTGTGGCTAATTAATAAGGCAATTTATTAATCTGATGAATATATAAAGGTATTACTCTCAGTGTAAATTCATGTAATTTCCTACCCGCTTCGTCAAAGAAAATCCGAAAAAAAGGCCGGTAATTGCGAGATGAGCTATAAGAAGAATTAGAGATAAAATAATGATAGCAAGAGGTCCCCTATGCAGTTTATCTACTTCAAAGTGGAATGCGTGTTTCCCGAGCTGTTGGCGTCATCGCGCGTCTCTCTGAAAGAGGTGACGCTCACCCGTGACGGTGAAATTATTTCGACGTTTTCAGACCTGAAAATGAAGGAATTACCGTTCTATATATTCCACCTCGTGCCGATTGGATTTCGCAAGATCGAGCATCAGGTTAACGGTGAGACCGGCAAGCACCTGCGTTTTTCGTCAGGATATTTGCAGACCGGAGAATACCGCGTAGAAACGCCATCGGGTGAAAAAACAATGTGTTATGATGCGCTTACCGCGTTGTGGAAGCCGGAGAAAAAAGAGGGCGGGCAATATCTGACGACCAACGACTTTGTCGCAAAAGATAATTCCATTATCAGGCCGGTGAAATTAATTTATCGTAACAGGCGAGACATCATTTGCTGAATGGGATAAACCCCATAGAATTTCCGGATTAGATAATTTATGCCAGATAAAATGGCCCGAGGTTGGGCCATTGATTTGCAATGCCGCGTTTTAGCGCAATAAATTTTATCCTGAAGATAACACTTGCTTTCTCTACATAGGCATGCGTTAATGGTCTGTCGGTTTGATACACAGACATTATCTCGAAGTAAATTTCGAGAAGTAAATCTCGAATAGCCATTCAAGCAGTTCTCATCTCTAAGCGTATCCCTGATACCTCTTCTTTTGAGTCTCCACTTTGTAAGCGCTGATTTAACTCTGTAATTCAGACCATTTATGCCGCAAGGCTTCCCGAAAAGGTAAAAAAAGATGTCTAATAAAATGACCAGCTCACTCGGAAATGGTTCTTATGCTTCATCCACTGGCGTTAAGGCCGATCTGTCCACGACGTCTATGTCCACCACGGCAATGCACTTCACCTGTCCGCGCTGCCACGGCTCGCAGTACAGAACGTCACCGTTCGACATGTCCGAAAGCAACCCGTATGGCGCAAAATGTATCTTTTGTAAGTCAGCGATGGTCGCTAAAGCGGTGATGTACACCCCGGACGTGCACGCAGACAAACGTGCGGTGGGAATGATGTAATCCCACGCCATCAGAAAGCCTTACAGCGATGTGAGGCTTTTTTTTTGCGTGCGATTTGACGCCCACGGCGTCAGTCCAGATGCACGCCGCTGGGAATGAAGGTGGGTTTACAGGCGCTCATCGCCGGGCGAAAAAAATCCTCATGCAGCGCCACCTGATTACGTCCGCGTTTCTTTGCCAGGTAGAGCGCCGTGTCAGCCGCGCTGTAAAGGGTTTCAAAATCACTGTCCCGCTCGCCAAGGCTGACGCCAAAACTGGCGGTAACAAACTGATTAGGCAGGCACTCCAGCGGCGACGCATTCAGCGACGCATGCAGGTAACCGGCAATGATCATCGCCTCTTCAATGCGCGCATGCGGCAGTAAAATCGTAAACTCCTCCCCGCCCACGCGGCCAATGGATGCCTGCTCGGGTAGCGCTTTACGCACCCGCGACACCAGCGAGCAGATCACGCGATCGCCGGTCGGATGACCGTATTCATCGTTAATGCGCTTGAAATGATCGATATCCAGCAGGATCAGCGCCACGTTGGCTTCGGTGAGGGACTTGTCGATCTGATTAATAATGGCGCTGCGGTTATAGACGGCGGTGAGGGGATCGTGGGTGGCTTCATACTCCAGGCGCGCCGCCAGCTTTTGCAACTCGTCGTTAATGCGCGTCAGTTCACGCTCGGCGCGGTCGCTGCGGGAAATCAGGCGGTAGGATTCGCGAATTAAGCGCTGATAATGTTTCGCAATCGTCCACAGCTTTTCGCGACACTCCTGGGCGGGCAGCCCCGTATCAGCGGCGGCTACCCGGGCGTCTTCCAGGACGGCATACTCTTCCTGAAAGAGCTCGTTAATGTCTAGCATGCGGTAAGTTCCGGTGTGAGAAAGACGGTTAGCGACGGGAAATCGAGCGCGACTTCCTGGCCGAACTCTTCGGAAATGTCATCTTCAGCATCAAAGTACCAGTAAAGCTCACAGGCTTTTCCCTGTTTCGCGAAACCGTTTAGCGACTCAAAAAACTCAAACAGCAGTTTGGTGCTGGAGCTGTTGAAATAGCTCAGCGCGACGTGCAGTTGCACAGGCGTTGAACCGACGGATTTCTCCGTAAGCCACTCTTCCACCGATTGCAGCAGCGGGCGAAAGAAGGCCGCCGCGTTTTCAGGGTAGGATTCGCCTTTCAGCACCAGACGATGCGCAGCAAAATCAAAGTTCACTTCCGGTGTGGCAGGCGTTGCTGCGAGCACGATTGCAGGTGTCATTGTCAAATCAGTCATGGCAGAACGTGGCCTTGAGATGGAAGGCGGACAAGGGGCTGGCCGCCAGTGGATGTATGCGATATTCCAGCGGTTCGCTGGTGTCTCGCGCCATGGTCAACAATCCAATATTCGCGCCTTTACTGGTCGCGGGAGCCTCACAGCGTAAGCCCTGTTTCCAGGCCTGTTTAATTTCGGCCTGGGTCATTGTGCGCAGCACGTCCAGGTTATTGCGCAGTAACGAAGATTCCTCGTGACCGACCAGATTGGCCGTTTCAAGATAATAATTGACGCGATCGGTGTGGAAACATAACGAGCCAAAGCGTAGCTCATCGTTACCGGAACCGATGTAACGTTCGTCAGAGGAGTACCGCACAATGTTTTGGCCCATCTCAATAAAGACGGAGAATAAGCGGCGACGCAGGGCGAGTGAGGCTTCGTTTTTATCCAGCCATGCGCGAACCACATCCCCCATCGACACAATGTGTTGCTGGGAGAAATAGCCCGTATAAAAGAGTTCAACAGCACTTTGCCGCTGGAGGGTAATCAGCGGCAGCAGTACGGCTTCTTTGACCTGTAGGTCATTTAGTGTCATGTGATGTTTCACCCGCGAAAACCAAACCATGCCATGTCATCACGCAGAGGCTCGTTGCCTTTCCACTCTCGCAGCGCCTGTTCAAGCGTGGTCGAGAGATCGCGCATCGGCACGTGACGCTGCTGTAATAACAGTGATTGAATGCGTTTTTTACCAAACATAATGCGGCGCTCGCCGCCAATCTGATCGGTCACGCCGTCGGTGACGATCAGCACCCGATCCCCGCGATTTAACGGCGACTGGTAACGACGCCAGAGAAAATCCGACGGCGTATCGCTATAGCCCACGCCTTTGCGATCGGCCTCCAGCACCGTGACGTCCTGCGCGTCTGCACCGAGCATAAACGCGTGCATCTGCGCGTTAGCCCATACCATCTGCGCATTTTTTTCATCGACGTAAAGGGCAATCACGTCGCAGCCATCGTTCGACTGACCAAGATCGGCGGTCGGGTGCAGCTGGCTCAGGGTCTGTTTGATATAGCGATTGATGATGCCGAGCAGACGTTCAGGCTCATGCGCCGGGGCCTGCGAGAGCGCTTTTTCCAGCGCCGAGGCGAAGATAAAGGTCATAAACGCGCCGGGCACGCCGTGGCCGGTACAGTCGGCAATCACCGCCAGCCAGCCGTTCTCATCACGCTGGAAGGCATAAATGTCGCCGCCTACGCAGTCGCGCGGCTGCCAGTACAGGCACCAGTCGTTAAGGTTTTCCTCAATGCTCTGGCGCGAACGGTTAAGCATCGACTCCTGGATCACGCGGGCATATTCGATGCTCTGCATGATTTGGAAATGCTGTTTGGCCTGCAAATCAGAGACGGTTTTGATCAGATCAATGCCCAGCCCGATACCAAGATACTGACCCTCTTCGGTGAGGATAAAACCTTCAGTCACCGCTTTGTCACCGGTTTCAACCACCCGCCCGGCAAGATATTCCAGACCCTGGCTGGCCTCGACAATCAGCGGCGACTTGTCCATAAACGCGATGCAGCTTTTCTGATCGTAGAGTTCATGGAAGAAGGGGCGGCTCATTTGCGACAGGAAAATGTGTCGGTTAATCATGCCTAGCGGGCGGTTGTTTTCCAGCACCGGCAGACCGATCAGCGTCTCATGCTCATTAAAGAGCGTCATGACCTGCAAATTATTCGAGTCGGGCGTGACGTGAGGAACTGCAATGCGCAGCATGCCAGCATTAAGCTGTCGTGAGGAAAGTGGTATGTCCATAGCGGCGGGCATTTTCCCTTCGTGTAAGAATTATCTTAATGTAGAGACTCTGTGTGACGGTTTTATTTCAGTCATCTGCGCCGCTGAACTACGGGATAAAATGCAGACTAAATCAAAACTACAGAGATAATAATGCCCATCAACCTTAGGGATTACCCAAAAAAAAGCCCGCACAAGGCGGGCAAGATAATACTGGAAGCAATGTGAGCAATGTCGTACCGAATACCTGAGTGTTTTACTCAACTACTCGGTAATGAGAAAGATAATCCTTATCATCTTAACAATCAACCCCTTCTTTTTTGCGGTTTTGGGATTTTTTTATCACCGTCCCTGTGAAGGTGTGACCGGATGCCGGTATAACGCGTCGAGTTCCTTGAACTGCTGCCAACTCACCTCATCAATATAAATGCCCGTGGCAACGCGCTGCGCCCAGGCGCGTCGCTCCGGTTCGCCGGGAGTTTGTACCGCCTCGCCGGAGGTGCGCACCCAGTCGAGCTGTGCGAGCACTTCCGTCACGTAATCGTCACCCGCGCCCAGCCGTTTAGGATCGAAAATAATCGACAGCATATTATTGATAATGCCGGGCTGTGGGGGGACCTCATGGCTTTCGGTTTTTCCGCCGGTGAGCGCCGCGCCCAGCAGGCTGCAAATCAGCGACAGGCCCGCGCCTTTATGACCGCCAAACGCCAACAGCGCGCCGCGCGGCTGCTGGACTAACCAGCGCGGATCGGTCGTCGGCTTGCCTTTGTCATCCACCGCACAGCCTGCGGGGATGTCGCGACCTTCATTAAAGGCGATACGCGCTTTATTTCCGGCAATGGCGCTGGTGGCAAAGTCCAGCACCACGTGATCGTGGCCCGGCACCGGGATCCCCACGCAGAACGGATTGGTGCCGAGGCTGGCGCGATCGCCATTTAACGCCAGTACCAGTGACGGCGCACTGACGTTGGCAAAATGCAGCGACACCAGACCCGCGTCGGCGACCTGCTCCGCCCATGCCCCAATGCGGCCCAAATGGTGCGAATGGGCCAGCCCGACAATCGCCACGCCGTACAGCTTCGCGCGTTTGATGCCGATCTCCATCGCCTCATGGCCCAACTGTTGACCAAAACCGTGCTCACCGTGAAAGGAGAGCAGCGGGCCATCGTCGCGCACCGTGCGCAGCTGACCCTGCGGGTTCAAATCACCGGCGTGAATGGCGTTGATATAGCGCGGCAGTAGCGTCACCCCGTGCGAATCATGACCTTTGAGCGAGGCGTCCACCAGGTTATCGGCCACGCGTTCGGCAATGGCCCGATCGGTGCTGGCGCGAACAAGATGCTGCGTTAGCAGGGAGCGTAATTCGAGGTGCGGAAAGAGAGGCATAGTCAACACTCATAACAACAACCCTGAGAACATCAGGGTTTCAACGGGTTTTTTTGACTATAACGAGGATGGTTTTGTTACATAACCATAAAAATTAACTAAGCATATCCGCCGCGTGCATTTGTGCGGTGTGGCAAAGCTACGCACATTTAAGCATTTCCATTTTCCCTGACCCCCGGCCAATCATCTTCCATTCGAAGCCACATTTCTGGGACATAAAGATGAATAAAATGAAGCGGACGCTGACGGGCGCACTGATCACGCTGGCGCTGGCGAGCACCAGCCAGATGGCGCAGGCCGAAGGGAAAATCAGCATTGCTCAGCAGTTTGGTATTGGCTATTTGATTCTGGATGTGGTGCGCGATCAGCAGCTTATCGAGAAAGAGGGCAAGAAAGAGGGGCTGGATATTGAAGTTGACTGGCGCACCTTATCCGGCGCGACGGCGATGAACGAAGCGCTGCTCTCCAACGCCCTCGACGTGGCCTCGGCGGGGGTGCCGCCAATGCTGACCCTGTGGGACAGAACCAAAGGCAGGCAGAACGTGAAGGCCATTGCCTCGCTGGGATCAATGCCCAACTACCTGCTGAGCAACAATCCGGCGGTGAAAAGCATCAACGATCTGAGCGAAAAAGATCGCATCGCCGTTCCGGCGGCGGGGGTGGGATTCCAGTCGCGCACGCTGCAAATCGAAACGGCTAAGCGTTTCGGCAACGCCGATTTCAAACGCTTCGATAACATCACCGTCAGTCTTCCGCACCCGGATGCCAGCGCCGCGCTGATTGCCGGTGGCTCTGAACTGACCACCCATTTCTCCAGCCCACCGTTCCAGTATCAGGCGCTCGAACAC
The DNA here is from genome assembly GCA_963521185.1 of uncultured Enterobacter sp. GTDB lineage: Bacteria > Pseudomonadota > Gammaproteobacteria > Enterobacterales > Enterobacteriaceae > Enterobacter_D. Next base: position 337,714 of record CAUQTV010000003.1, read on the forward strand.
AGCAACGTGCATAAAATTTTAAGCTCCTACGACGTGCTCGGCGGTCAGGCGACGTTCAACGTGCTCTACACCACGCAGAAATTCCACGACGAAAACCCAAAAACCTATCAGGCGTTTTACCGCGCGTTAGCGGAAGCCTCGAAAATCATCGACGCCAATAAAAATGAGGCGGCAAAAACCTACATTCGCGTTGAGAAATCGCGCCTGCCGCTGCCATTGGTGGAGAAGATCGTGAACGATCCGGAAATCAGCTTCACCATTTCCCCTGAGCGCACCGGGGTTTACGCCGAAAAACTTCACAGTCTGGGCGTGCTGAAAAACAAAGCCGCTTCGTGGAAGGATTACTTCTTTAACGAAGCCTGGGAAAATCCGGGCAGCTAACCGCAAAACAGGAGGCACCATGTCACCGAACTCAACGGATGCGCCGCTGCTGGCGGTAAAAAATGTCGATATCGAATATCGCACCCGTGAGCGGCAGGTTCGCGCCACCCACGATGTGAGCTTTGACGTCTGGCCGGGCGATCGCTTTATTCTGCTGGGGCCTTCCGGCTGTGGGAAATCGAGTCTGCTGAAAGCGGCGGGGGGATTTATCTCGCCGCGCAGCGGTGAAATCGCCCTTGAAGGGGCCACCATCACCGCGCCGGGACCGGAACGCATGATGGTGTTCCAGGAGTTCGACCAGCTGCCGCCGTGGAAAACGGTACTGGAAAACGTCATGTTCCCGCTGCTGGCAAGCCGCAAGGCCAGTAAAGCCGAAGCCCGGGATCGCTCCCTGCATTTTTTGCACAAGGTCGGGCTGGCGGATTTTGCCCACGCCATGCCGCATACGCTCTCCGGCGGCATGAAGCAGCGGGTCGCCATTGCCCGCGCGCTGGCGATGAAACCGCGCATCCTGTTGATGGATGAACCCTTTGCCGCGCTGGATGCCCTGACGCGCCGCACCATGCAGGAGGAGCTGCTGGCGCTGTGGGAAGAGGAGCGCTTCACGCTAATGTTCGTCACGCACTCCATTGAGGAGGCGCTGGTGGTGGGCAGCCGCATTCTGGTGCTGTCGCCGCATCCGGGCCGCGTGCGCGCAGAGCTGAACTGCCATCAATTTAGCCTCAACGATTTTGGCAGCGAGGCGTTCCAGCACGCTGCCCGCCATATTCACGATCTGCTGTTCCCGACGCCGGATAACACCGCGCCGCGCAGCCCACGTCAGGAGCCTGCCTATGTCGCTGCCACCGTTCATTCGTCCTGAATTTGAGCGCGAACTGCCGCCGCTGCGCGATCTCGCCGTCGAAGTGCCGCTACCGCTGACGCAGCGTCTGCTTAATCAGACCTGGCTGCGCAAAACGGCGATTGTCCTGCTGGTGCTGGCACTGTGGGAGATTGCCGCCCGCCTTCAGCAAAACGATCTGATGCTGCCCGGCGTGCTGCAAACGCTCCAGGCCTTTAGCGAAGACATGCGCAACGGCGAGCTGCCGGAGAAAATCCTCAACTCGTTAAGCACGTTGTTAAAAGGGTATTTTATTGGCAGCCTGCTGGCGCTGGTGGCCAGTGCGCTGGCGATCTCCACCCGCTTTGGACGCGATCTGCTCAGCACGCTCACCGCCATGCTCAACCCGCTACCGGCCATCGCGCTGCTGCCGCTGGCGCTGCTGTGGTTTGGTCTGGGCAATGTGAGCCTGGTGTTCGTGCTGGTGCACTCGGTGATGTGGCCGATTGCGCTCAACACCTGGTCGGGGTTTAACGGCGTGCCGGAAACCCTGCGTATGACCGGGCGCAACTACGGCCTTAGCGGGCCGCGCTATGTGCTGACCATTTTGATCCCGGCGTCCTTGCCATCGATTCTGTCCGGGTTGAAGATTGGCTGGGCGTTTGCGTGGCGCACGCTGATCGCCGCCGAACTGGTGTTTGGCGCATCGAGCGGTCAGGGCGGCCTGGGCTGGTACATCTTCCAGAACCGCAACGAACTGTTCACCGACCGCGTCTTCGCCGGGCTGTTAACGGTGATTGCGATTGGCCTGCTGGTGGAGGGCGTGGTCTTTGCCACGCTCGAAAAGGCCACCGTTAAGCGCTGGGGGATGCAGCGCTAACGGGCGAAGCTCGCCGAGAGCCTGTCCAGCAGGATCGCCATCAGCACCACCACCATGCCGCTTTGTAGGCCAACGCCAATTTCAAGCTGTTGGATGCTGCTCAGAATATCGTTACCCAATCCGCCCGCGCCGACCATCGAGGCGATGATCACCATCGACATCGCCATCATAATGGTCTGGTTGACGCCCGCCATGATGGACGGCAGCGCGGCGGGAAGCTGCACTTTCCACAGTAGCTGGCGCGGCGTACAGCCAAAGGCTAAGCCTGCCTCAATGCGCGAAGCATTGACGTGGCGAATGCCCAGATCCGTCAGGCGCACCACCGGGGGCATGGAGAACAAAATGGTGGCAAATATGCCCGGTGGACGTCCAAGGCCAAACAGGATCGTGGCCGGGATCAGATAGACAAAGGCGGGCATGGTCTGCATAAAATCGAGCAGCGTACGCACAATGCTGCCCACGCGCGCCCGGCGTGCGCTCCAGATGCCCAGCGGAATGCCGATCGCCAGGCTGAAAAAGGTGGACGACAACGTGAGGGCGAGGGTGATCGCCGCATGCTCGCTGTAGCCGCTGTAAATAATGTACAGCGTGGCCAGTAGCGCAAACAGCGCAAAGACTTTGCCAATTCGCCACAGTCCCAGGCCAACCGCCAGCACCACCAATCCCCAGGGGTTGAGCGCGATAATCAATTGTTCCAGGCCGCCCGCAATGGCATCAATGCCCGCTGCGAAGCCGTCAAAAAAACCGCCCGCCACCGACAGCAGCGCATGCACGCCCGCGTCTATCTGGCGGCTAAAATCGAGTGGATAGCTCATAGTTTCCCCGGCTGTGTCGTAGCGTTAGCGTCCTGAACAGGCGTCCAGACATCGGCGTAGTTCTCGGCCATTTGCCAGCGCGACACATCCACGCCGGAGAAAAAGTGCCGCACGTAGGGCGTGGCCGGAGCGTTGATCAGCGCTTCCGGCTTGCCAACCTGCACCAGTTCGCCTTTTTCCATAATGGCAATGCGCGTGCCGAGGCGCAGCGCTTCTTCCATATCGTGGGTGACAAACACAATCGTGCGCTGTGATTCGGCCTGCAATGCCAGCAGCAGCGACTGCATCTCACGGCGGATAATCGGATCGAGCGCGGAAAAGGCTTCGTCCATCAGCAGCACGGTCGGGTTCACCACCAGCGCCCGGGCCAGCCCCACGCGCTGCTGCATACCGCCGGAAAGCTGGTGCGGGTAGTGGCTGGCGACGTCGCCAAGACCGACCTTTTCCAGCATCGCCCGCGCCTTTTGATGCCGCGCTTCACGCTTCATGCCTGCCACTTCCAGGCCAAAGGCCACGTTGTCCAGCACGCTGCGCTCATCAAACAGCGCAAACGACTGAAACACCATGCCGATGTGCTGGCGACGCAGCGCAATCAGTTCAGCCGCCGGGAGGCTGGCCAGCGTTTTGCCCTGAAAATTCACCGCACCGGAGGTCGCCGGGATCAGGTGATTGAGCGTGCGCAGCAGGGTCGATTTTCCCGAACCGGACAGCCCGACAATGACGAAAATTTCACCGGCATAGATGTGCAGATTAATATTGCTCAGCGCATTGACGCCGGAGTCTGGCTTCCCGCGCGAAAAAAAACGCTTAGCGGCATTCGGATAATAATTCTTATTAACCGCGGTTAACTCAAATAAAGTTTCTGACATAATGTCTTCTTAATAATGTCGAGTGCGCTACACAGTAACGTAATCGCATAAGGGGCGAAAATCCATTTTAACGAAATGGATATACATTTTATGCATTAGCTTATTAATATTCTGGCATTAGATTTTCCGTATGACGAAATCCCCAGGCTTCATCTAATAACCAGGCCTGCACTTTTTCATGCTGAGCGCTGAGCGTTTTACCGCTGGCGGAAATCAGATAATAGCCGCGTTCGGTGCGCATCGCCGGGCCGCACTGCACCAGCTGCTTACGCTGCACAAACGGCGTGATCAGCGGCTGCCAGCCGAGGGCAATGCCCTGGCCTTCCAGCGCCGCCTGGATCACCAGCGAGTAGGCGTTAAAGGTGCGCGACGTCGCAGGCGCGGGGGCAAACACCTGATGCTGACGAAACCAGTCATCCCACGTCAGCCAGCGCTGCGGGCGGGTTTCCGGTAGTTTCAGCAGCGGACATCCCGCCAGCTTTATGGGTGTGACTTCGCCGTCGAATTTGTCTAACAGCGCGGGATGACACACCGGAAAAACCACCTCCGGGAACAGGCGCTGGGTGTGGGTTCCGGCCCAGTTTCCCTGCCCGTAATAGATGGCTAAATCGGCGTTGCTGTCGCGAAAATTATAGTCGTTAGGCGAGGTGGTGACCTGCACTTCGACGCCGGGGATCAGCGCCTGAAGCCGCTCCAGACGCGGCATCAGCCAGTAGCTGGCAAAGCCCATATCGGTGTCGATGCGCAAAATACTGCGCCTGTGACGGGTGCGCTCCAACTGCTCGCTAATGTCGTTCAGGCTCGCACGCACAATCAGGTACAGGCTGTTGCCCGCGTCGGTCAGTTGCACCCCGCGATGTCGGCGCTCAAACAGCGGTGAATTCACCCGGTTTTCAAGCGCCTGAATGCGCTGGCTGACCGCCGGTTGTGACAGCCCAAGCTCATTTCCGGCGGCGGTAAAATTCCCCAAACGCGCGGCGGCTTCAAATACGACCAGCGCCTGTAAAGGCGGAAGCTGTAATTTTCCTGCCATAAATCCACCTTATATCATGATAATGAAATAACCCCTTCACAGCGGGGAATAAGCGTGAGATAAACCTAACACGTTTTTGAATTATTAATTTATTTTTGGACGGTTCATGCTTATAAATAAACCGAATATCGTTATTCTCATGGCCGATCAGTTAACGGCCAGCGCCTTAAGCACTTATGGTAATAAGGTTAGTCTGACACCGAATATCGATAAATTAGCCAGTGAAGGGGTGGTTTTTGAATCCGCCTATTGCAGCAGCCCGCTGTGCGCACCGTCGCGTGCGGCGCTAATGACCGGGCAATTTATCTCGCGTAATTCGGTGTTCGATAACGCGGCGGAGTTTCACGCCGATTCGCCGACCTTTTGCCACTATTTGCGCGAGCAGGGCTACCGCACCTGGCTCTCGGGAAAAATGCATTTTTGCGGCCCGGACCAGCTGCACGGTTTTGATGAGCGTCTGACGACCGACATCTACCCGGCTGATTTTGGCTGGACCCCGGACTGGCGTCAGCCGGATCGCCGCCTGGACTGGTTCCACAACATGAGTTCCGTGCTGGAGGCGGGGGAGTGCGTGCGTACCAACCAGCTCGATTTTGACGATGATGCGCTGTTTCAGGCCCGTCAGCGGCTTTACGACGCCGCGCGCAGGCCGGATGAGCAGCCGTTTGCGCTGCTGCTGTCGCTGACGCACCCGCACGATCCTTTTGCCATTCCGAAGCGCTATCTCGACCGCTTTAAGGAAGAGGATATCGACATGCCGCAGACGCGCCGGGAAGAGGTGGCAGACGATCCGCACTCCGCGCGTCTGCGCGCCATGTATCAGTTGGATGAGGCGCAGATCACCGACGATCACATCCGTCGCGCACGCCACGCCTATTACGGTGCGATGGCCTACGTCGATGACTGCTTCGGCGAGGTGGTGCGTACGCTCGAAGAGACCGGGCTTGCGGAAAACACCATTGTGATGGTGATTGCCGATCACGGCGAAATGCTCGGCGAGCGCGATCTCTGGTACAAAATGACCTTTTTCGAAAACGCCGTGCGCATTCCGTTTATTGTGCACAACCCGAAACGCTTCGCCGCACACCGCGTGCAGGCTAACGTCTCGCTGGTGGATCTGCTGCCCACGCTGGTGGAGCTGGCGAGCGGCGAGGATCGCACAGCACAGGCGATTGCCCCCCTCGACGGCAGCAGCCTGGTGCCGCACCTCAAAGGCGAGCCGGGGCCGGACGAAGCGGTGAGCGAGTATCTGGCCGAAGGGGCGCTGGGACCGATGCTGATGATCCGTCGCGGCCCGTGGAAGTACATCCACTCCTTTAGCGAAGCGCCGCAGCTGTTCAACCTGCATGACGATCCCCATGAGCGCGTCAATCTGGCGGGGCGTGACACGCACCGGTCACAGGTTGCCGCCTTCGCCGACGAAATCGCCACGCGTTGGGATCTCCCGGCGCTGCGTGAACAGGTACTCCAGAGCCAGCAAAAACGCCTGTTTTTGACCCGCATCGCCGGACGCGACGCGATACCGAAGTGGGATTATCAGCCGTTCCAGGCGGCATCCGAACGCTACATACGCAACCACCAGACGCTGGATGAGCAAGAGGCTTTTGCCCGCTTTCCGCGTCCTTAATCACAACCGAACCGACGTTTAACCGGCAGGAAAATAACGATGAAAATGAAAAAATACCCCTCTCTCATTCTGCTGGCAGCGGCGGGCATGCTGCCGCTCACAAGCTTCGCCGCCGCTGATGCGAAATGTGAAACCATCACCCAGTCCGATCCGGGCTGGACGGATATCGCCGCCACTAACGCCCTCTCTGGCGTGGTGCTGAACGCGCTCGGCTATCAGCAAAAAGTGCAAAACCTGTCGGTGGCGCTGGCGTTTCAGGGACTGAAAACCGGGCAGGTGGACGTGTTCCTCGGCAACTGGATGCCAGCGCAGGAGCCGGTTATCAGCAAATTCACCGCCGACGGTGCCATTAAAGTGACGGGTGCGAACCTGCCCGCCGCGCGCTTCACCCTCGCCGTACCGGACTACGTTGCCGCCGCCGGGGTGAAAGACTTTGCCGATTTGCAGAAATACGCCGACAAGTTCGGGCATAAAATTTACGGCATCGCCCCAGGCGCACCGGCAAACCAGAATCTGAAAAAGATGATCGATAAGCACGACTTTGCGCTGCAAAACTGGAGCCTGGTGGAGTCGAGCGAGAGCGGCATGCTGGCGCAGGTGACGCGCGCGGTCGAGCGCAAAGAGTGGATCGTCTTCCTCGGCTGGGAGCCGCATGCCATGAACACCCGCTTCAAACTTGCTTATCTGAGCGGCGGTGACGCCTATTTCGGGGCCAACTACGGCAGCGCAACGGTGAACACCGTGACGCGCAAAGATTTTGCCACCGACTGCCCGAACGCCAACCGCTTCTTCAGCCAGTTGAAGTTTGACGTTGCGCTGGAAAACGCCGTCATTACGCGGGTGCTGGAACAGCAGCAAACCCCGCATGACGCGGCGCGCGCTGAACTGGCGAAACGTCCGGAACTGCTGGACGCATGGCTGGCTGGCGTCACCACCCGCAGCGGCGAACCGGCAAAACCGGCGGTGCGCAAAGCGCTCGGCCTGTAGTCGGTTTACCGTCGTCACCGCCGCGCTGTCGGGCATTTCCCGGCAGCGCGGTACGTCCTGATTTGCCCCCAGTGTCAGCGCCGCATAACCCCCTCACATCCTGTGTTTTCGTTGCATTTCGTGACATTTGCTCATCGACGTTAGTAAATAGTCTTGATCGTGTAAACATAATGCGTATAGTTCTCATTCTCTTTATTGTTATGGCGTTGACGCGCTACTTTCCTGACTCATCGCATTAATCGGCAAAGGATTTTCCACATGAATATGAAGACATCTGCACTGGCCATGCTCGTGGCTGTCGCGCTGAGCGGGTGCGCCGCTCAACACTCCACCCCTGCAAAACCCGCCGCAGACGCGGCAACCGCGCAGACCACTGCTAACCCGGAGAGCAACATGGTGAAGCGTGAACTGGCGCAGGGCGTGTATGAACTGGCGTTAAGCCCGACGGGTGATGCCCTGTACGTGGCAAGTGCAGAAGGTTTCAAAGATGTGCAGGGCGGCATGATCTACAAGCTGGATCCGATCACGCTGAAAACGCTGGGCGCAACGCATACCGATCTGAAAAACTTCGGTATGGAGATCGCCGCCGACGGTAAAACCGTGTATGCCACTAACTCGCTGGACGCGGGTATCAGCGCGATTAACACCGCAGATGGCAAAGTGATTTCCCGTGCCATGTTCCCGGAGCGTAACGACGAAGGCTTCCCGTACGGTGCGCGTCAGGTGCTGCTGCACAACGGCCTGCTTTACATTGGCGCGGTGGCCGATCCGGCGCTGATCTGGGTTGTCGATGCGAAAACCATGAAGCTGAAAACGCGCATCAAAAACACCGGTAAATGGATGACCGGCCTGCACTATTCTGAGCAGACCCAGCGCATTTATGCCGCCAACGGTGGCGGTGAAATCCTTGTCATCAACCCGCGCACCAATAAAGTGGAAAAACGCTGGAAGCCGCTTGGCGAGAAAGAGGCGTTACTGCTGAACATGGCAGAAGACAGCGCCACTGGCCGTCTGTTTGTCACCGACAACTCCAAAGCGAAAACCACGCTGGTGCTGGATATCAACACCGGGAAAGTGATCAAACAGCTCGACGTGGGCGACTCCCTGTCGGTGAAATTCAACGCCAAACGCAACGAGATTTACATCTCCCAGCGTGAGTCCGGCAAACTGCTGAGCCTCGACGGCACCACCTATGCGCAGAAACACGCCTGGAGCCTGCCGCCGAACCCGAACAGCCTGCTGCTCACGCCGGACGGCCAGACGCTCTACGTCACCGTCAAACAGGCCTTCAATAAAGATCACTCCACCAACGGACCGGACAGCGTAGTGCGTATCGATCTGACGAAGTAATCCATACCGGCCCGGAAACGGGCCTTATTTTTCTGGCCCGACGTGGCCCCCTGACACATGAATATTACAATGAACACTGCAATTCCTTTGCGTAAGTCTTTGCTTGCGCTGGCACTGGGCGCCGTTTCACATTATGCAGCGGCTGACACTGCGCGTACTACCCAACAGGGCGCGGAAGAGACACTGGTTGTGCAGGCCTCAGGCGACGGCTTTAACGCCGGCGGCGATGAACTGGTGCCTGCCTACCTTGATGGACAAATTGCCCACGGTGGCCGACTCGGCATGCTGGGGGAACAAAAGGCCATGGACGTACCGTTTAACGTCATCGGCTATACGGCGAAATCGGTGCAGGATCAGCAGGCGAAAACCATCGCCGACGTGGTCAGCAACGACGCGGGCGTGCAGGCGGTGCAGGGCTTTGGCAACTTTGCCGAGACCTACCGCATTCGTGGCTTTAAGCTCGACGGCGACGACATGACGATGGGCGGCCTGCCGGGCATCGTGCCGCGTCAGGTGGTGGACACGCAGATGATCGAACGCGTCGAAGTGTTTAAAGGCGCGAACGGTCTGCTCAACGGCGCGGCGGGCAGCGGCGTGGGCGGCATGATCAACCTTGAACCTAAACACGCGGAAGACACACCGCTGACCCGCGTTGGCGTGGATTATTCCTCGCAGTCGCAGCTGGGCGGATCGCTCGATCTGGGACGTCGCTTCGGCGATAACAACCAGTTCGGCACGCGCATTAACCTGCTGCACCGGGAAGGGGATGGCGCGGTGGATGACGATCACCGTCGCACCACCGCGGCCTCCATTGGCCTGGATTATCGCGGCGAGCGCGTGCGCACCTCCCTTGATATGGGCTATCAGAAGAAAACCTTCCACGGCGGCAACATGGGGATCAAAGTCAGCAAGATTGACTTCATTCCCGATCTGCCGGACGCCAGCCATAACTACAGCCAGCAGTGGGCTTTCAGCGATATCGAAAACGAATTCGGTATGGCGCGTGCGGAACTGGATTTAACTGACGCCTGGACCGCGTACACCGCGTTTGGCGCACAGCACTCCCACGAGAAAGGCCTCTACAGTACGGCGGAGGTGATTAACAGAGCGGGCGACGCCAGAATGGGCCGCCTGGACACCAACCGCATTATCGATGCCTTTAGCGGTATGGCCGGGGTGCGCGGTGATTTCGACACCGGCTTTGTCTCGCACAAGGTGAACCTGGGCTATTCCGCCGTCACCAAAAAAGACAACACCGCGTGGCGCTCCACGGCTGACGCTAACCGCCCGCTGTCGAATATTTATGACACGCCAACGGTGTCACGCCCGGACTACAACACCGTGGGCGGTGACTATCTCGATCCATTAACCACCAGCCGCAACCGCACGCAGGGCTGGCTGTTCAGCGACACGCTGGGCGTGCTGGATGATTCGGTGCTGCTGACCCTGGGCGCGCGTCACCAGAAAGTGGTTGTACGCAACTACAGCAACGCCACGGGCGCAGAGACGGTCACCGCACGCTATACCGAAAGCCGCTGGATGCCGACCTACGGCATTGTGTACAAACCCTGGGAAACCCTCTCGCTGTACGCCAACCACACCGAAGCGCTCCAGCCGGGCAGCAATGCGCCGAAAGACGCGGCCAACGCCTTTGAGTCGGTGGGCATCATGCACTCGAAGCAAAACGAAGTGGGCGTGAAGGTCGATTACGGTCGCGTGGGCGGTACGCTGGCGCTGTTTGAAATCAAAAAGCCGTCTGCCATTATGGATAGCGTGAGCAAGCGTTACGCGCTCGATGGTGAGCAGCGTAACCGTGGCGTGGAGCTGAACCTGTTCGGCGAGCCGGTGATCGGCGTGCGCCTGAACGGCAGCGCCACCTGGCTCGATCCTGAGCTGACCAAAACCCAGGGCGGCACCAACGACGGCAATGACGCCATTGGCGTGTCATCATTCTATATGGCGCTGGGCGCGGAGTACGACATCAAACCGGTTGACGGCCTGACGGCGACCGCACGCGTAAACCACACCGGTTCCCAGTACGCCAACGCGGCAAACACCAAAAAACTCGACAGCTACACCACGCTGGATCTGGGCGTGCGCTACCGTATGCGCCTGAATCAGGATCAGAACGAGATGATCTGGCGCGTGGGCGTGGATAACGTCACTAACGAAAAATACTGGTCCGGGGTGGAAGATCTCGGCACCTACATTTTCGAAGGCGAACCGCGCACGCTGAAAGTGTCGATGAGCTACGACTTCTAATCCTCACTGACCCCCGGTGCAGTCTGACCGGGCGGCAACCTCTCAGGCCGGGAACGCGTTTGCGCTGCCCGGCCTTTTTGCGCCTGAAAAAAGTTTGTCAATAAACGTCTGTTTTTGATTTAAAAATGAAGGGATTAAGGAGTTTTGTGTAAGAAAAAAGAAGATTTCGTCAGTGCATACAAAATACGAATAATTATCATTACCATGCAGGCTTCTCGAAAATGTCAAAAAAATGGAGAAGCGTGGCATGAGTGTAAATAAGTTTTTCAAAAAAAGACCGTTAGCCCTGCTGCTGACGACGTTAATAAGCTGCCACGCCGTTGCGGCGAGCGAGAGTCGGCTTGATGACGGTGAGGAGATGGTGGTTCACGCCACCGCTGAGCAGGAGCTTAAGCAGCAGCCGGGCGTGTCGGTTATCACCGCAGAAGACATCAAAAAAGAGCCGCCGGTGAATGACCTGTCGGCCATCATCCGTAAGATGCCAGGGGTGAACCTCACCGGCAACAGCGCCACCGGCAGCCGTGGCAATAACCGTCAGATTGATATTCGCGGCATGGGGCCGGAGAACACGCTGATCATGATTGACGGTGTGCCGGTCAGTTCCCGTAACGCCGTGCGCTACAGCTGGCGCGGTGAGCGCGACACGCGCGGCGACAGCAACTGGGTACCGGCAGAGCTGGTCGAACGCATTGAAGTGATCCGTGGCCCGGCGGCGGCCCGCTATGGTTCCGGTGCCGCAGGCGGCGTGGTCAACATCATCACCAAACGCCCGACCAACGACTGGCACGGCGCGCTTTCCCTCTACACCAATCAGCCTGAAAACGAGAAAGAAGGGGCGACCAAACGCGCGAACTTCGATCTCAGCGGCCCGCTGGCGGGTGACGCCCTGACACTGCGCCTGTTTGGTAACATCAACAAAACCGACGCCGACGACGCCGACATTAACACCGCGCAAAACGGCTCATACGCCGCCGGACGCGAAGGGGTGCGCAACAAAGATATTAACGCGCTGCTCTCCTGGAAAATCACCCCCACGCAGATCCTCGATTTTGCTTATGGCTACAGCCGCCAGGGCAACATCTACGCGGGTGATACGCAGTACAGCAACAGTAACGCCAGCCCAAACGGCCTGGTGGATACGCTCTATGGCGAAGAAACGAACCGCATGTACCGCCAGACGTACGGCCTGACGCACAACGGCATCTGGGACTGGGGCCAGTCGAAAGTCGGCCTGTATTACGAAAAAACCAACAACACGCGCTTGCAGGAAGGCTCCACCGGACGCGTTGAAGGCATGATCAACAGCGACACCTTTGACACCAGTCGCCTGGAAAGCTGGCGCGGCACCGGGGAGATCAACCTGCCGGTCACGCTGTGGGTTGATCAAACCGTGACGCTCGGCAGCGAATGGGCGCGCGAAGCGTTAAACGATCCCGCCTCCATGCACGCCACCACCGCCGCCGATGACAACATCAACGGCGTGTCGGGGGATGCGAGCGGGCGCAGCGGTAAAAACAGTGCCAATACCGCCGCCGCCTGGTTTGAAGACAACATTGAAGCGCGGCCTGGCACCTTTATTATTCCGGGCATTCGCCTTGATTATCACGATAAATTCGGCACCAACTGGAGCCCGTCCATGAACGCCTCGCAGGCGCTGGGCGAGTTCTTCAAGCTGAAAGCGGGGATTGCGCGCGCCTACAAAGCGCCGAACCTCTATCAGTCCAGCGAGGGCTACCTGCTAGCGACGCGCGGCAACGGCTGCCCGAACACCATCGCCAGCGGCAGTTGTTACCTGCTGGGCAATGAAGATCTGGACCCGGAAATCAGCGTCAATAAAGAGATCGGTCTGGAGTTCAGCAACGACGGCTACGTTGCAGGCATTACCTGGTTCCGTAACGATTACAAAAATAAGATCGTTTCCGGTACCGATGTGCTGGGGGTAACCTCGAATAGTTACAACATACTACAATGGGAGAACGGCGGTAAAGCGGTGGTAGAGGGGCTGGAGGGCAACCTGAGTATTCCGCTGGTGCGTGACGCCCTGACCTGGCGCACCAACGGCACCTATATGATCCAGTCGAAAAACAAAGACACCGGCAACCCGCTGTCGGTGATCCCGGAATACACCGTCAACACCATGCTCGACTGGCAGGTGACGGATAAGCTCTCCACCAACGTCAACTGGACGATGTACGGTCGCCAGAAGCCGCGTGAATATGCCGAGATCCGTAACGAAACGGGATCGCTGTCCACCAAAGAGGTGGGGGCGTACTCCATCGTCGGCGTGGGCGCAAACTATCCGCTGACCAAAAGCCTGCGGGTAAACGGTGGGATCAGCAACCTGTTTGATAAGCGTCTCTACCGTGAAAACGAAGGGGCTTCGACCTATAATGAACCCGGTCGCGCGTACTATGCAGGCGTGACGATGTCGTTCTAAACCCCGCTTATTAGACGCTGAAATAAGGGCCGACGCCGTGCCGTTGGCCCTTTTTGTGCCGTCAAATAGTGCTCACGGGCAACCTGTAACCGCACTTGTCAGATTGCTACTGGTGTCACGAAATGTTAAAAAGTGCCCCTTCAAAATAAAATAAAACAGGGGAAGGACGTGAAAAACGCGTCAATGGCATCTGATGTGCAAACAGCAGATGCGGCGTCGGGCGCAGGGCCGACGTTACAACGGGGATTAAAAAACCGTCATATTCAATTAATTGCGTTGGGCGGTGCCATTGGCACCGGGCTGTTTCTCGGCATTGGCCCTGCGATCCAGATGGCAGGCCCCGCCGTGCTGTTGGGGTACGGCGTTGCAGGCATCATTGCCTTTTTGATCATGCGCCAGCTCGGTGAGATGGTGGTCGAGGAGCCGGTTTCCGGTTCGTTCGCCCATTTCGCTTACAAATACTGGGGGCCGTTTGCGGGCTTCCTCTCCGGCTGGAACTACTGGGTGATGTTCGTGCTGGTGGGCATGGCTGAACTGACCGCCGCCGGGATCTACATGCAGTACTGGCTGCCGGACGTGCCGACTTGGGTGTGGGCCGCGAGCTTCTTTATCCTTATCAACGCCGTCAATCTGGTGAATGTGCGCCTGTACGGTGAGATGGAGTTCTGGTTTGCGCTGATCAAAGTGCTGGCGATCATCGCGATGATAGGCTTCGGCCTGTGGCTGCTGTTCTCCGGTCACGGCGGCGAGCGCGCGACCATCAAAAACCTGTGGCAGTTCAACGGCTTCTTTGCCACCGGCTGGCACGGTCTGGTGCTGTCGCTGGCGGTGATCATGTTCTCGTTTGGCGGCCTGGAGCTGATTGGCATCACCGCCGCCGAAGCCAGCAGCCCGGAAACCACCATCCCCAAAGCCGTTAACCAGGTGGTGTATCGCATCCTGCTGTTTTATATCGGATCGTTGGTGGTTCTGCTGGCGCTCTACCCGTGGATTGACGTCAAGTCCAACAGCAGCCCGTTCGTGATGATCTTCCACGAACTGGACAGCAATATCGTTGCGTCGGCGCTGAACTTCATCATTCTGGTGGCGTCGCTGTCGGTATTTAACAGCGGCGTCTACTCCAACAGCCGCATGCTGTTTGGTCTGTCGGTGCAGGGCAACGCCCCGGCGTTCCTGACGCGGGTCAACAAACGCGGCGTGCCGGTCAACTCTCTGTTCCTTTCCGCCGCCATCACCTCGCTGGTGATTGTGGTGAACTATCTGCTGCCGCAGGAAGCCTTTGGCCTGCTGATGGCGCTGGTCGTCGCCACGCTGCTGCTGAACTGGGTGATGATTTGCCTGGCGCACCTGAAGTTTCGCGCGGCCATGCGCCGCAAAGGGCGTGAGTCGAAATTTAAAGCCCTGTTCTACCCGGCGGGTAACTACCTGTGCATCGCCTTCCTGGTGATGATTCTGGGCCTGATGTGCACCATGGACGGCATGCGTACCTCCGCCATTCTGCTGCCGGTGTGGGTGCTGTTCCTGTTTGTCGCGTTCAAAGTGATGAAGCGCACAACCGCGTAATGCTGCTGCCCTCTCCGCGTGAGAGGGCAACAATCCCTTCTGCATATTTATTGTGATCCCCCTTCCAGATCCCGTTTGATCCGCAGGAAAATCATTTTGTAATCGATTACTTTTCAGTTGACGCTATTTTGTAATCGATTACTTTATACGGGTGAGGCACAAAATCATGACAACAACCGACGGTCGCGCAGGCCATCTGATACAGCATCGGTACCTGATACCGAGACTGTCACTGATGATGTTTTTACAGTTTTTTATCTGGGGGAGCTGGTCCGTGACCCTCGGTCTGGTGATGACGCAGCACAACATGGCGCTGCTGATTGGCGATGCGTTCTCCGCCGGTCCCATCGCCTCGATCCTCTCGCCGTTTGTACTGGGCATGCTGGTGGATCGCTTCTTCGCCTCGCAAAAGGTGATGGCGGTCATGCACCTGGCGGGCGCGGCGATCCTCTGGTTTGTGCCTGGCGCGCTGGTGGCGGAAAACGGCGCATTGTTAATTGGCCTGCTGTTCGGCTACACGCTGTGCTACATGCCGACGCTGGCGTTAACCAATAACATCGCCTTCCACAGCCTCGCCAATATCGACAAAACCTTCCCGGTGGTCCGCGTGTTTGGCACCATCGGCTGGATTGTGGCGGGCATCTTCATCGGCGTGACCGGCATTGCATCAAGCACCACCATCTTTATGGTGGCGGCGGTCTGCTCGGTATTGCTGGCGCTTTACAGCCTGACGTTGCCGCACACGCCCGCGCCAGCGAAAGGGCTGCCGCTGGCGCTGCGCGATCTGTTTTGCGCGGATGCCTTTGCGCTGCTCAAAACGCGTCACTTCTTTGTCTTCTCGCTGTGCGCGATGCTGATTTCAGTGCCGCTCGGCACCTACTACGCTTACACCGCTTCCTACCTGGCGGACGCGGGCGTCGCGGATGTCAGCACCGCCATGTCCTTCGGGCAGATGTCAGAAATCTTCTTCATGCTGGTGATCCCGCTGCTGTTCCGCCGCCTCGGCGTGAAAATCATGCTGCTTGTCGGCATGTTCGCGTGGTTTGTGCGCTACGCCTTCTTTGCGCTGGGCGTCAGCGAAGAGGGGCGCTTCCTGCTCTATCTCGGCATTCTGCTGCACGGCGTGTGCTATGACTTCTTCTTTGTTGTCGGCTTCATCTATACCGATCGCGTGGCGGGTGAAAAGGTGAAAGGGCAGGCGCAGAGCATGATCGTGATGTTCACTTACGGTATCGGCATGCTGCTGGGTTCGCAGATTTCCGGTGCGCTGTATAACCGGCTGGTGGCCGGGCAAACTGTGCCGCAGGCGTGGGTGACGTTCTGGTGGATCCCGGCGGTGGCAGCCGCGGCGATCGCACTGATTTTCCTGTTGTCGTTCAAATATGACGATGACAAGGCGTAATGTTTGGGAGGTGTTATGAGGACGATAAAGGGACCGGGAATTTTTCTGTCGCAGTTTATCAGCGGCGAGCCGCCGTTTAACACGCTTGACGGGTTAGCGGGCTGGGCGGCCAGCAAAGGCTACAAAGCGCTGCAAATTCCGTGCAACCATCCGGGGATTTTCGATCTGGCGCAGGCGGCGCAAAGCCAGACCTATTGCGACGATGTCACCGGCACGCTTGCCGAACACGGGCTGGTGATTAGCGAATTATCCACCCATCTGGAAGGGCAACTGGTGGCGGTTAACCCGGCCTATCGCGAGGCGTTTGACCACTTTGCGCCGCCTGCGGTGCGCGGTAACGATAGCGCGCGCCAGATCTGGGCGACGGAACAGCTCAGGCTGGCGGCCGTGGCCTCGGCAAAGCTGGGGCTTCGCGCCCATGCGACTTTCTCGGGATCGCTGGCGTGGCCGTTTTTCTACCCGTGGCCGCCGCACAACGCACAGCGTTTTGACGACGCCTTCCGTGAGCTGGCGAAACGCTGGCGACCGATCCTCGACTGCTACGACGAGCAGGGCGTTGACCTCTGCTTTGAGCTGCATCCGGGAGAAGATCTGCACGATGGCGTCACCTTCGAGCGTTTTCTCGCGCTGGTGGATAACCATCCGCGCTGCAATATTCTGTTTGATCCCAGCCACATGCTGCTCCAGCAGATGGATTACCTGGCCTTTATCGACATCTACCATGCGCGCATCAAAGCGTTTCACGTCAAAGACGCGGAGTTTCGGGCCAACGGGCGCAGCGGCGTGTACGGCGGTTATCAGCCGTGGATCAACCGCGCCGGGCGCTTCCGCTCACTCGGCGACGGACAAATTGATTTCAAAGGGATTTTCAGCAAGCTCACCCAGTACGACTACGACGGCTGGGCGGTGCTGGAGTGGGAGTGCTGCCTGAAGGATGGCGAAACCGGGGCCAGCGAAGGCAGCGCGTTTATCCGTCGGCACATCATTCCGGTGTCCGGACGCGCGTTTGACGATTTTGCCGCAGGAGGCACCCATGATTAACGTCGGTATTGTTGGCAGCGGTTTTATTGGCCCGGCGCATATCGAAGCGCTCAGGCGCACCGGCTTTGTACAGGTGGTGGCGCTGTGCGACAGCTCGCGGGCGGTAGCGCAGGAAAAGGCGAAAGCGCTCAACGTGCCGCACGCGTATGGCGACCTTGCTGAGCTACTGGCGCATCCGGATCTGCACGTGGTGCACAACTGCACGCCAAACCATCTGCACGCGGAGATCAACCGGCAGATTTTGCGCGCCGGAAAGCACGTCTTTTCGGAAAAGCCGCTGTGTATGACGGCAGAAGAAGCCCGCGAACTGGTCGATCTGGCACAGCGCGCAGGCGTGGTGCACGGCGTCAGCTTTGTCTACCGGCAGTTTGCCATGGTGCAGCAGGCGGCTAGTCTGTGCCGCAACGGGCAGATCGGGCGGCTTTTCTCGGTGTACGGCAGCTATTTGCAGGACTGGATGCTGCTGGAAACGGACTACAACTGGCGCGTCGATGCCCGCATGGGCGGCGTTTCGCGGGCGGTGGCGGACATCGGATCGCACTGGTGCGACACGCTGCAATTTGTCACCGGGCGGCGCATCGTTGAGGTGATGGCGGATCTGGCTATCGTCTGGCCGACGCGAAAGGCCCGAATCGACGGCGGGGCCACCTTCAGTTACGCCGCTGACGACGCGCGCTACGAAGACAAACCGGTGAACACGGAAGACGGCGGGTCGGTGCTGGTGCGCTTCGACGACGGCAGCAAAGGCTGCTTTAGCGTCTCGCAGGTCAGCGCCGGGCGCAAAAATCGTCTGAGCTTTGAAATCAACGGGAGTGAGTGCTCACTGGGTTGGGATCAGGAGGTGCCACAGCAGCTGTGGATAGGGCATCGTAACCAGCCCAACCAGACGCTCAGTGACGATCCGGGCCTGATGTCGCCTGACGTCGCCGCCAGCGCGCACTTCCCCGGCGGGCATATCGAAGGCTGGCCCGACGCCTTTAAAAATATGATGCTGCAATTTTACCAGGCGGTGCAAGAGGGTAAAATGCCCGCCACCGGCACCTCGCCCTTTGCCTCGTTCCATGATGGCGCGCGGGTGATGTTTATCATTGATGCGATTGTAAAAAGTCATCAGCAACAGCGTTGGGTAAAGGTGGCGTCTTAACGCATATGCCCGGTGCGCCGGGCTTTGCATTTGTGGTAGCCTGAACGCATTGCAACGCGCTAACCGCAGGATGTGTCGTCTTTATGTCAATTCAGAAAATCGCCCGGCTGGCAGGGGTTTCCGTCGCCACCGTTTCGCGCGTGCTTAACAACAGCGACACCGTGAAAGCCAAAAACCGCGAGCGCGTGTTACAGGCGATTCAGGAGAGCAACTACCAGCCTAATTTGCTCGCCCGCCAGCTGCGCACCGCGCGCAGTTCAATGATTCTGGTGCTGGTCTCTAACATCGCTAACCCGTTCTGCGCCGATGTGGTCAAAGGCATTGAAGAGGAGGCCGAGAAAAACGGCTACCGCATCCTGCTGTGCAATTCCGGCTCCGACGTTGAGCGATCCAAATCCGCCCTCAAACTGCTGTCGGGGAAAATCGTTGACGGCATCATCACCATGGACGCGTTTTCAAAACTCCCCGAACTGACCACCATGATTGGCGAGGCCCCCTGGGTGCAGTGCGCCGAATACGCCGACAGCGGCAACGTCTCCTGCGTCGGCATCAACGACGTGGATGCGGCGCAAAACGTGATCGATCGCCTGGCGGACCAGGGACGTCAGCGCATTGCGCTCATCAACCACGATTTGAGCTATAAATATGCCCGTCTGCGCGAGCGCGGCTATAAAACCGGCCTGCATGTGCGCAACCTTGACTGGTCCGCCGTGGAGTATGCGCAGGACCTGAGCTTTGGCGCGGGCGTGCGTGCGATGGACACGTTGCTCAGCGCGCAGGTGCGTCCGGACGCGGTGTTTGCGGTGTCGGACACCCTCGCCGCCGGGGCGATGCTGGCGATCAGTAAAGCCGGACTGCACACGCCGGACGACATCGCGGTGGTGGGATTTGACGGTACGGCGCTGGCGGAAATGGTCTCTCCGCCGCTCAGCACCATTGAGCAACCGTCGCAGGAGATTGGCCGCAAAGCGGTCGGTTTGCTGCTCAATAAAATTGATAATCCATCATCACCCGCCGAGCGCGTGATGATGGCATGGCACTATATTTCACGCGCCAGCGCGTAAACCCGATATTTCCCGCGCCAGCGCGTAGCGTATAGCGGAAGTAGCCGGTTATTCCGCCGTGCAGCGGTGGGTGAGATGCTGGCGGCCGCAAATCGCCGCCGTCGCCAGCGCCAGCATCATCACCACTTCCACGGCGAGAAAACCGCTCAGCGCCTCAGAATAGTTACCCTGCGTGCGCGCCAGTAAGTGCAGAAACAGCCCGCCCAATACCGCCGGGCCGAGCCCCAGCGTCGCCTGTTGCAGCGTGCTGAGAATGGCGCTGCCTGCGCCCGCATCCCGCGAGGCGATATCACGCATACCAATGCGATAAAAACTGTTTACGATCAAGGCCTGACCGTAGCCAATCAGCGCCGTTGACGGGGCCAGCGCCAGCGCGCCGACCACGCGTCCGGAGAGCATCAGCGTGCCCATCAGCGCCAGCAGTCCCACCACCTGAATGGCAATGCCGGTGAGCAAAATCGTGCTGGTCGCATGACGCGCAATCAGTTTGGGCGCATACCAGGCGGAGACAAAATAGGCCACGCCGAGGGCGATAAAACTGTTGCCCGACTGCCAGGGGGCCATGCCCATGCCCGCCTGCATCGTCAGCGCCATGCAGAACATAAAGCCGGACCAGGCGCTAAAAAAGAGCAGGGCGATCAGAATACCAAAGCGAATGCTGGTGAGTTTTAACAGGCGCGGCGGCAACAGCGGTTGCAGCCCGCGCTGCTGTTGACGCAGTGCGCCCGACCGCATCCACCACAGCAGCGGCACGGTTGCCAGCAAGGCGACTTTGGTCGGCCACGGCCAGTGCAACTCCGGTCCTAACGCCAGCGGGAACAGCAGGCAGCAGAGGATCAGCGCCAGCACGAAGGTGCCCTGCCAGTCAATGCGCGACGGTGCGTCGCTGCGCGTTTCCGGCACATAGCGGCGGCTCAACGCCAGCACCAGCAGGCAAATTGGCACGTTGATGAAAAAGGCGTTACGCCAGCCCAGCCCGGCGATGTCCGCTGACACCAGCCAGCCGCCGCCCATCTGCCCGATAATAAAGGCGATGCCGCCAATGCCGCCATACAGGCTAATGGCTTTCGCCCGGGCGGTGCCCGACAGCGTGACGTGCAGCGTGGCAAGGATTTGCGGCACGATCAGCGCCGCGCCCATGCCCTGTAAGGTGCGGGCGGCGAGCAGCGCCGTTACCGAGTTCGCCAGCCCGCACAGCAGCGACGCCACGCCAAAGGCGGCAACGCCCCACAAAAACACGCGCCGACGGCCAAGGTTATCGCCGAGCTTGCTGCCCATCGCCAGGCAAACGGCGAATGCCACGCCGTACAGCGCCACGATCAGCTCCAGTTGGGTGGCGCTGGTGTGCAGCGACAGGGTAATGGAGTCGAGGGCAACGTTGGTGATCGAGGTATCAATCAGCGGCAGCATCTGTCCGGTTAACAGCAGTAACAGGGCCGCGCGGCCCGGTGAAACAGCAGACGTATTCATAAAGACCTTCTTGCGTCATTCATCAGTTGGACGTAGCATCGCTCACTTGATAAACGGGTACCAGTTCTTGCTTATACTGGTACTGGCACTACCCTGCTGGAGGTGTTATGACGATGCTGATTGAACCCGTTGCGCCATTGTCCATTCAGGATGAGAACCGCAAACAGCTCGGGGCGTTTTTGCGATCGCGCCGGGAAAGCCTCGACCCGCAGCGTCTGGGCCTGCCGCGCAGCGGTCGCCGCCGCACGCCGGGGTTGCGCCGAGAAGAGGTAGCGATGCTCGCCGACGTGGGGGTGACCTGGTACACCTGGCTTGAGCAGGGGCGCGAGGTGAATCCCTCCGCCAGCGTCATGCAGGCGATCGCCAGCGCGCTACAGTGCTCGCCCACCGAAGTGCGTCACATGTTTGTGCTGGCTGGCTTAACGCCTGCGGAAGCGCCGCCGTTACACAACTGCGACGCAATCAGTGACGGCACGCGCCGCCTGCTCGATAGCCTCAATCCTCAGCCCGCCAGCATTCAACGCCCGAGCTTTGACATCGTGGCGTGGAACACCAGTTTTAGCCGCCTGATGGGGGTGGATTTCGACAGCATGCCGCCGGAGGAGCGCAACTGCATTTATCAGTATCTGACCAACCCCGTGTGGAGCAACCGCTTAGGGAAAAGTGAGGCGGTGCTGGCGACGTTCGTGGCCTATTTTCGGGCGGCCATGGCAGAGCACCGGGGCGAGCCGTTCTGGGAGAATAAACTGGCGCGCTTCTTTGCCGCGTCGGCGGAGTTCGAATCCCTGTGGCACAAGCGCTATGACGTTTCTGGCGTGGAGAATAAAGTAAAAAACTTCACCCACCCGACGCTCGGCGAGTTCAGTTTACAGCAGATGTACTGGTACTCCGCGCCGCGCAACGGCTCGCGGTTACTGGTCTATTTACCGGTTGATGAAGCTGGGGAGAAGGCCATCGCGGCGCTGGCGCGCGGAGAGTAACCAGGCCTGTTGCCGGGTGGCGCGCGCTGCGCTAACCCGGCCTACGGAACATGCGCTGAGTGTTACACCGGGCGGATGCGCTGTTGCGCTTTCTTCGTCAGACCGTCCACCACCAGATTCCACGAATCGAGCACCAAATCGCTGACCAGATCGGCGCTGATATCGTCGCCGGCGTAGATCGAAATCCAGTGCTTTTTGTTCATGTGATAGCCCGGCTCAATGCTCTTGTAGATCTGCTGATTGAGCAGGGATTTTTGCGGGTCCGATTTCACGCTGACCATCGGCCTGCCGTGGGCGGCAAAGGTCATCATAAAAATCTTCCCCTCGACTTTAAACACGTCGGCTTCCGGGCCGAACGGCCAGCACTGCTCGGTGAAGGGTAATTCCAGCGCTGCCTTGTGCGCGCAGGCTTGCAGGGTTTTGCTGTCCATCATGCGTCGCCCGCTGACAGGGCGCGCCACATCGCCTCAAAGCCGTGGGCTTTAAAATCGACGGCTTTCGCGGGATCTTTGCTGGCAAATTCCATGGTGGTTTCGGCAAGCGATAAAAACAGCGCATCGCCAAACGCGCGAAACTCCTCAGACATAAACACCGCCAGCACTGAACGGTGGCACAGCTCGCGCAGGTCCGGGAACAGATCGTCCACCTGTTGCAGGGTTTCACAGGTGATCTTCTCGCTCACCGACAGCTGACGAATGGCGCGGTGACCGTTCGGATGGCGAATGCCCCAGTCGATATAGCTGTTCCAGATGTGCTGGGTCAGCCGTTTTGAATCGGTCTGCGAGCGGTCAAGCCCGGCGACCATGGCCTGGCAGAGATCCGTTTTCAGATGCACGTAAAGGGCGTTAAGCAGATCGTCTTTGGTGGCAAAATAGCGAAACAGGGTGCCTTCCGCCACGCTGGCGTTGCGGGCGATTAACGCGGTAGACGCGGTGATCCCGGATTGCGCAATGGCCACCGTTGCCGCTTCCAGTAATGCCTGTTTTTTATCTTCACTCTTCGGACGAGCCACTACACCTTTCCTCATATTGCGCAAAAACCCTGATTGAATCATGCCAATCCGCACACCGCAACGTTCTATGTCAAAGATTGAAAATCAACTTGACGACTTTCGTTGCCTTTCTATAATGAGTGCTTACTCACTCATAATCAAGAGTGGCGCTATCGTTCCAATGGAAAGGGACGATTTTTTTTGGGTTGGGATATGAAACGTCTTCTTGTCAGCGTGGTTTTTGTGATGTTAATCGCCGCAGCAGCCAGTTTACCCTTTGTTCTGAATGCCGGTTTTGGTCAGACGCCGCAGGGCGAAGAGCGTAGTGAAGTGGAAAAATCGCCGCACTACCGGGACGGTCAGTTTCATAACACCCTGCCCACACCGGGCTTTACCAGCAGCAAAAGCATGCTGGCGGCGTGGTGGGATTTTCTGATGACCAAACGGGACAACGTCCGCCCGACGCAGCCGCTGCCGCAGGTGAAAACCGATCTGGCAAGCCTGCCGCTCTCTGAGGACACCGTCGTCTGGCTCGGGCATTCGTCCTGGTACTTACAGCTGGCGGGTCAGCGTATTTTGATTGATCCGGTGTTTAGCAACTACGCCGCACCGTTCTCGTTTATCAACAAAGCCTTTGACGGGGAATACCCCTGGAAGGCCGAAGAGATGCCGGATATCGACCTGCTGATCATCTCTCACGATCATTACGATCACCTCGATTACGCCACCATTAAAGCGCTATTGCCGAAGGTAAAACAGGCGCTCACGCCGCTGGGCGTTGGCTCGCATCTGCGCTACTGGGGCATGTCGGCGGAGCGTATTCAGGAAGCGGACTGGAACCAGTCGTTGCGCATAACCGATGCGCTCAGCGTGCATGTGCTTCCGGCGCGCCACTTCTCCGGGCGCGGCCTGAAGCGTAACCAGACGCTGTGGGGCAGCTTTATGTTCGTCACCCCCGATCGCAAGGTCTATTACAGCGGCGATACCGGCTATAGCCCCCATTTCAAGGCCATCGGCGAGCAGTTTGGCGAGGTGGATCTGGCGATTTTAGAAAACGGTCAGTATGACCAGGACTGGAAGTACATCCACATGATGCCGGAGGAAACCGCGCAGGCCGCCGTTGATTTGAACGCGCGCGCCATTTTGCCAGGCCATTCCGGGCGCTTCGTGCTGGCAAAACATACCTGGGACGATCCCTACAAACGGCTGGCGAAAGCCAGTGAAAACCAACCTTATCGTTTGCTCACGCCGCGACTGGGTGAGCCTGTGCACGCCGCCGACGCGTTAGAGCGCTTTAACGCCTGGTGGCAGTAATTTGGCTAACAGAAACTTTCGAAGAGCAGGGGGGAGACACTCATGAACATTTCCGCTCAGGTTATCGACACCATCGTCGAGTGGATCGACGACAATCTGCATCAGCCGTTGCGGATTGATGATATTGCCCGGCACGCCGGGTACTCAAAATGGCACCTGCAACGCCTGTTTATGCATTACAAGGGCGAAAGTCTCGGACGTTACATTCGCGAACGCAAATTGCTGCTCGCCGCCCGTGATTTACGCGATACCGATCAGCGCGTTTACGATATTTGCCTGAAGTATGGTTTCGATTCGCAACAGACGTTCACGCGGATTTTCACCCGCACCTTCAATCAGCCGCCGGGTGCCTATCGTAAAGAGAGTCACGGCCAGGCGCACTGAGGGGTTCCCCCACCCCCTCACCCTAACCCTCTCCCCAGGGAGAGGGGACGTACGGTTTTTCCCCCTCTCTTTCGGTGAGAGGGGACGCACGGTTTTCCCCCTCTCCCTGGGGAGAGGGAGGGGTGAGGGGGGAAGGGACAACGCTTTACCAGTCGTAACTCACCGTCGCCGTCATCGTGCGGCCAATGCCGTAGAAGCACGCCGAGTCGCTCGCGCAGGACGCCACATACTTGGTGTCCGCCACGTTATTCACGTTAAACTGCACCGACGCGCCTTTCAGCGTGCCGTTCAGCTCGCCCAGATCGTAGCTCACCATCGCATCGTACAGATCCACCGCCGCCACTTTGACGGTGTTCTGCGCGTTACCGTAGCTGGTGCCAATATAGCGCACGCCGACACCGGCGGTCAGGCTTTTCAGTGGGCCGCCCGGAAGCGTGTAGCTGGCAAAAGCCGAGGCCATGTGCTCAGGAATACGCGCAGGCGCTTTACCCTGCGCGCCAGCCACGGTAGTGCTGACGTTTTCCGCATCGGTCCAGGTATAGGACCCGATCAGGTTAATGCTATCCAGCAGCGTGGAGTGCACTTCGGCCTCAAAGCCTTTCGAGCGCACTTCACCGGCGTTTTCGAACCAGCCCAGCGTGCTGTTATAGGTCGGCACATTGTTCTGCTTCAGATCGTACACCGCCATGGTCATGATGGTGTGCTCAACCGGCTGGTATTTCACGCCGATCTCCGTTTGCTTACCGGTGGTCGGTTTGAACGGCGCAAGGCCCGGCGCGCGGTTGGTTTGCAGATTCGGCTCAAACGAAGTGCTGTAGCTGATGTACGGCGACAGCCCGAAGTCAAAGGCATACAGCAGGCCGGTACGCCAGGTGAACTTGTTGTCATTTTGCTGCACGGTCGCCGCGTCTGCGGTGTAATCAATGGTGCGCACTTCATCCCAGTCGTAGCGTCCGGAAACCAGCAGCTCCCAGTTGTTCCAGCTCATCTGATCCTGTAAGTACACGCCCATTTGATCGAGGTTTTGCTTCTCGTCGGTGGCGGTGCTGAAGGTGCTCTCATCCACATTGATGCCGTAAACCGGGTTTTGCCAGTCCAGGTCATACTGCGTACCCATACCGCGTTTCAGCGTCTGGTGATCTTTGCTTGATTTGTAATCCATCCCGCCGAGCAGCGTGTGATTGACCTCAGCGGTTGCCAGCTGTGCTTCGAGCTGGTTATCAATGCCAAACTCATCGGTCTGGCGGGTTTCATGCTGGGCGCGGCGGGTCAGTACCGAGCTGTTCGCCGGGCTGGTGGCGTACACCAGATAGCGGTATTTCTGCTTGATGGTGGAGTAGCGCGCGTTCTGGCGGAAGGTGAGCGCGTCGTTAAGCTGATGCTCAAACTCGTAGCCAATCATCGTCTGCTCACGCCACGACTGATCGTAGTGGGTATCGCTGACGTTGAAGTCGAACGGGATGTATTTGCCGTTCACCGGGACCACGGTGCCGTAGTAGGGCAGGAAGTTGCGGTAACCGGCAT
This sequence comes from uncultured Enterobacter sp., assembly GCA_963521185.1. Lineage (GTDB taxonomy): Bacteria > Pseudomonadota > Gammaproteobacteria > Enterobacterales > Enterobacteriaceae > Enterobacter_D. Next base: position 364,052 of record CAUQTV010000003.1, read on the forward strand.
CCGGATCTTTCTGGTAGCTGGTGAGCAACGTGAAGCGGGTCTGATCGTTAGGATACCAGGTGATCGCTGGCGCAATCGCCATGCGCGTCTCTTTATAATCGCTGACCTGATTTTCCTGCGTGCGGGCGATGCCGTTGATGCGATACAGCACGCGACCATCGTCGCTCAGCTTGCCGCCGAAATCGAACGCGCCTTCAGCGAGATCGTTATCCCCGGTGCGGAACTGCACTTTATGGATAGCGTCGCTGGTGGGGCGTTTGCTGGTCATGCTGATAAGCCCGCCGGGGTTCACCTGGCCGAACAGCACGGAAGCCGGGCCGCGCACCAGTTCGACGCGCTCCAGTAGCCAGGGATCCACGCTGCCGGTCTGGGAGGAGGCGGTGCCGCCGAAGCTCACGCCGTCGAGGAATTTGGGTACATAGCTGAAGCCGCGCACGAAGACTTCGTCATTACGGTTAGAGGAGCCGCGATACTCGGTGAAGGCCCCGGCGGTGTAGCGCAGCGCCTGGGAAACCGAAGTGACGTCCAGCGCATCCATCTGATCGCGCGTCACCACCGACACCGACTGCGGGGTTTTCACCAGGTCGGTCGATGTTTTCGTCGATGACAGGGTTTTTGTCGCCACAATCCCTTTCACCGGCGCGGTAGGATCTTCCACCGTGCCGGGTGTTACCACCAGCGTCTCTTCTTTTGCCATGACCGGCGTTGCCGCCGCGGTCACCGCCAGACTCAGCAGCCAGAGTTGCATTATCTTATTCTTTTTAAACATTTTATTATAAATTTCCTGTGTCTTTCGTTGCCAAACTTCGCCCACTGTGCGCTAAGCCAAATGCGGGCGATCATCATTAACGCATTGGATGATATTGCAAATCATTACCATTTGCATTAGCGTTGTTTACAAATTTCGGCAGGGAACGATAGTGTGATGAGAAGGGCGTTGAGCGGATTACTGATTGGCCTTGGCGCAATGCCGGTAATGGCGGCGACCTGCGAGGCACCCTCGGTGCAGGGCGAGCAGCAGGGGAAATTTGACGCCAGCGGCGAGGTCTGTTTTCAACTGCCACCGTTAAATGAAAACTACGTGCAGGCGACGCTACACGGCGTGACCGACGCCCGCCTGTTGGACGGGCAAAATCGTCGTCTGCGCACGCTGCTGGAAGATGGGCCGATCGACGGCGAGCAAACCCTGCTGTTTTCCCTGCCGGTTCGTCAGGTCTCATCGCTGGTGCTGCACGGGGAAGAGGGGACGCGCTGGCGCTTTAGCTGGCGGATGAAAGAGACCTCGCCGCTGAGAAAAGCGCAGGTTGTCGCCCCGGTCAGCCCGACGCTGCAAAATCTGGAAAAACACCTGGCTTCTGGCGGGACGACGGAAGCTTTTTGGCTGGCTCGCCAGCAGGCAGGGACGCCGCTTATTGAACCGGTCGATGCGGCGCACAAGCGCGTGACCTTTCTGTGGCGCGGCGCGCGCCGCAACGTGTTTATTCTGGGATCGCCGGCGGGCGATCACGATCCGCTGTTCCGCCTTGGGCACTCCGACGTCTGGTTTCGCAGCTATGTGGTGCCGTCCGACACGCGAATGCAGTACAAGCTGGCCCCGGATGTGCCGCAGGTTCAAGGCACGGCCCGCGATCAGCGCCGGGCCATTCTGGTGAGCGCGCAGGCCGATCCGCTTAACCCGCTGACGCTGAGCGCGCCCTTCACCGATCGCTGGAATCGCGCCTCGCTGCTCGATCTCGGTCATTCGCGCTACTTCACCCGCGCGACCATGGCGCAGCCCATTCGTCACGGCACGCTCAGGCGCTATCAGCTCAAAAGTGAGATTCTTAACAACAGCCGCGATATTACGATTTATCGCCCGCGTGCCGCACAGCCCGTGCGCTGGACGCTGTTCCTGTTCGACGGCAAAACCTGGCAGGGGGAGTATCACACCGCCAACGTGCTCGACGGGTTGATGGCGCGTCACGCGCTGCCGCCGTTCAATATTGTATTCATCGACAGCCTCGACGCCGCCAGGCGCAGTAAAGAGCTGCCGCCGAATGCCGATTTCGCGGCGTTTATGGCCCAGGAGCTGGTGCCGTGGCTGCGCGACAAAGGCATTTCGCCCGCGCCCAGCAAAACGGTGATCGCCGGGGCAAGCTACGGCGGGCTGGCCTCGTCGTGGGTGGCGCTGCGCTATCCGCGCCTTTTTGGCAACGTGCTGAGTTTATCCGGTTCTTACTGGTGGGCACCAAAAGGGGAAGCGGCAAGCTGGCTGACGCGCCAGTACCAGCACGCCCCGCGTCATCCGGTGCGTTTCTGGGTGCAGGCCGGGCGCTTTGAATCCGCCGGGCCGGACGGGGGGATTTACCAGAACAGCCTTGAGTTTGAAACCGTGCTGCGCGCTAAGGGCTACGCCGCCAGCTTCCACCCGTGGTCAAGCGGTCATGACTATGCCGCGTGGACGGAAGCGCTGGTGCACGGGCTGCGCGATTTTACGGGCTTAACCCGCAAGGGAAAACCAGCGACGCCAGACGAAGCGGATGACCAGGTACTCAAGCACGCCGAGCAGTAAAAACCACAGGCAAAACAGCAGCGTGTAAAACTGGCTGGCATCCACCATATGGAAGGTTGCCACCAGGCTTTGCACCACCGCGCCGCCCGGCGCAGGCGCGGGCAGCAGCAGACAGGAGAGAAACGCCAGCAGCAGAATGCCTGCGGCGGTCATCAGTGATTCAAGCGGATGCGTCATGGTGATGTTAATCGTCAGTTAAAACGACATTCTCCGGTAAAGCGCGGGGTTGTTCAAGCGCGCTCTCCCAGGAAGAGGAGCCGTTATCCCGCCGCCCAAATCTCCGCGTGCTTCTCCACCAGGCCAAACAGCGAACCGCCGTCGGCCACGAAATCACGCATTAACTGCGCTTCACTCTTCCCGCGCTTTACAAACAGCGCCAGCTCTTCAATGGCGCTGCCGCCTTTGAGCCTGTCCGCATAGGGGGCGACCTTCTCCAGCAGCCGTTCGATATCCTCTTTGATGGTCACCTGCTCGCCGGTGTGCACGTCGGTCAACAGCCCCTCAAAGCCAAAACGGCAGGCCTGGAAACGGTTGAATTTATACAGCAGGTAATCGCGCTCCTGCATTTTGAACGGGCGCTCCGCCAGCAGCCAGTGGGCAATAGCCTGAATAAACCCGGCGACGTTGACCGCGTGCGCGAGGGTTAATGGCGTATCCATCACCCGCACCTCAACCGTGCCAAAATGCGGACTCGGGCGAATATCCCAGTGCAGATCTTTAATGCCGTCGATCATGCTGGTGTAGCTGAGGCGGCGAAACAGCCCTTCAAATTCTGACCAGTTCGTCACCCACGGCGCGTGACCATTATCCGGGAAGGCAGAAAAGATATTTAAGCGCGAGGAGGCAAAGCGCGTATCGGCACCCTGCATATAGGGCGATGCGGCACCGAGTGCAATAAAGTGCGGCACGAAGCGCGATAATCCGTGCATCAGATAAATCGCATCATCCCCATTGGGACAGCCGACGTGAACATGCTGACCAAATACCGTCGCCTGCTGAACTAAATAACCAAACATCTCCAGCGTTCGGTGGTAGCGCTCATCGTCGCAGACCTCCTGGCGCTGCCATTTTTGAAAGGGATGCGTGCCGCCGCCGCAAATTTGCAGATGGTGGACGGCTGCCGCGCGTAAAATGATGTGCTGCATTGTGGCAAATTGCCCGGCGGCCTGATGGATATCCGTGCACACGCCGGTGGCGATTTCCAGCATGCTTTCGGTGATGTCGTGCTTCACTTCACCGGCTTTGACCTGCGATTTGACGGCATCAATCAGCTTCGAGGAATCCTGGCTTAAATCGTAGCCCGGCGGGTTCACCACCTGTAACTCCAGCTCAATGCCAAGGGTAAAGGGATCGGAGACATGAAAATCGGGTAGGGGCATAAGATGACTCACTTTTGTCTGTTTTTTATGAGTATAGCCGGGGAATTCACCCCTCACCCTGGCCCTCTCCCGTGGGAGAGGGAACGGACAGCGCCCCTTTGTCGAAGCGCGGCCAGAATAGCCAACAGTACCCCTTCTTCATGCTTAAGCTGGTTATTCCAAAAGCGTAAAACGTGCCATCCGTGCAGCGCAAGCCATGCTGTTCTGGCGTCGTCATAGTGCGTGTTGTCGCTATGTTGTCCACCGTCCAGTTCGACAATGAGCCGGGCCTGCCAGCAGGCGAAATCCACAATATAGCGACCCAGCGGAACCTGGCGGCGAAACTTATAGTGGGCCAGGCGCCTGTCGCGCAATAATCGCCATAATTGCTGCTCATGCGGCGTCATATTTCTGCGCAGAGCGCGGGCTTTTTCGATGTCTGTTTTCATACGCGCACAGTGGCAGAGTGAGGAAATAAAGAAAGCCACATGTCGCTATTTGTCGAGGCGCATTCAGAAATTTCGCGCGGGCAGATCCCCTCTCCCGATGGGAGAGGGTTAGGGTGAGGGGCAAGGTGAGGGGCAGACAGTGGTGCAATCCTGCAACGTTTTTCCCAATATCAGTGCGCGGATAATTTTAAATATAACCAACGGCTATTGGTTACAGGTATTATTAAGGTATGGGGATAATAAGTTCCGATATTACTGGCCTGTAATGACATAAATTCTTATTTGTTCAACCTGGTATGTATCTTGCCTGTTAAATAATCTCGAATATTTAACAGGGATATTGCGATGTTGACATCACCTTTACTGAATAAACGCCGTCTGGCGACCATCATTGGGGCTTTATCACTTCTGGGTGCCGTTCAGGCGCAGGCATCAACGCTGCGTATCGCGATGACCGCGGCGGATATTCCACTGACCCTCGGCCAGCCGGATCAGGGTTACGAAGGCAACCGCTTTACCGGCATCCCGCTCTACGACGCGCTGGTCGAATGGGATCTGTCGCAGGGCGAGAAGCCCAGCGGATTAGTGCCGGGGCTGGCGACGGAGTGGCATGTCGATCCGCAAAACCAGAGCCGCTGGCTATTCACCCTGCGGCCGGGCGTCAAATTCCATGACGGCACGCCAGTCACTGCCGACGCGATTGTCTGGAACGTGGGCAAAGTGCTCGACAAAGCCGCGCCGCAGTATGCGCCAGGCCAGATTGGCAACACCCTTTCGCGCATGCCCACGCTGCAAAGCGCGGAAAAAATTGATGATCACACCGTCGCGCTCACCACCACCGAGCCGGACGCGCTGCTGCCCTACAACATCACCAACCTGTTTATCGTCTCGCCCACCGCCTGGGAAAAAATCTATGCCGCCGTGCCGGAATCGACCGGCGACGTGGCCGCGCGCAGCAAACAGGCGTGGACCACCTTTGCCTCGCAGGCGGTGGGCAGCGGCCCGTTCAAACTTGAAAAACTGGTGCCACGCCAGCAGCTGATCCTCGCGAAAAACGCCGACTACTGGAACAAAGATCGCGTCCCGAAAGTGGATAAAGTGGTGCTGATCCCGCTGCCGGAGGCCAATGCCCGCACGGCGGCGCTGCTGTCAAAACAGGTGGACTGGATTGAAGCCCCCGCGCCGGACGCCGTCGATCAGATCAAATCGCAGGGCTTTAAAATTTACGCTAACACCCAGCCGCACCTGTGGCCGTGGCAGTTCTCCTTCCTTGAAGGTTCGCCATGGAAAGATATTCGCGTGCGCAAAGCCGCCAACCTGTGCCTTAACCGCGCGGAGCTGAAAAGCTACCTCGGCGGCTACATGACCGAAGCGACCGGCGTTTATGAAGAGGGCAACCCGTGGCACGGCAAGCCGACCTTCCAGATCAAATACGATCCGGACACCGCGCGCAAACTGATGACCGAAGCGGGCTACAGCGAAAGCAAACCCTTGCAGGTGACGGTCGCCACTTCCGCCTCCGGTTCCGGACAAATGCAGCCGCTGCCGATGAACGAATACATCCAGCAGAGCCTGAAAAGCTGCTTCTTTAACGTCGACATCAAAGTGACGGAGTGGAACACGCTGTTCACCAACTGGCGTCTCGGAGCGAAAGATCCGGCGGCGAAAGGCATCAACGCCATTAACGTCAGCGCGGCGGTAAACGATCCCTACTTCGGCATGATCCGCTTCGCCACGGAAAAAGCCTTCCCACCGAAAGCCACCAACTGGGGCTTCTTCACCACGCCGGAAACCGAAAAGCTGGCGACCGCCGTCAAGCATGCGTTCACCCCTGCGGAGATGGACAAAGCCGCAGGTGATCTGCACGCCGCGCTGGTGGATCAGGTGCCGTTCCTGTTTGTTGCTCACGACGTTGGCCCGCGTGCGATTTCCCCTGCGGTGACCGGGGTGGTGCAGCCGCAAAGCTGGTTTATCGACCTGAGTCTGGTCAGTAAGAAAGAGTAATCGACACGAGGAGAGGCCATGCTAACCACACTCTTTTACCGCATCCTGCTTGCCGTCCCTACCATGCTGGGGGTGGCGGTGATCTGCTTTTTGCTGGTGCAAATTGCGCCGGGGGATCCGCTGGTGTCGGTGATGCCGCCGGATGCGTCCGAGGCGTTGCGCCACACCTTAATGCAGGCGTACGGCTTTGATAAACCGCTGCCGATCCAGTTTATGCACTGGCTGTGGCGCGCGCTTCAGGGTGATTTAGGCATGTCCGTCGCCACCGGCCGCCCGGTGATCAGCGAAGTCATGACGGCGGTCACTTACTCGCTGCGCCTGGCGCTGCTGGCCACGCTCATTGGCTTCGTGCTGGGTAGCCTGTTTGGCTTTGTGGCCGGGTATTTCCGCAACAGCATTATCGACCGCATCGCCTCGGTGCTGTCGGTGTTCGGCGTCAGCGTGCCGCACTACTGGCTCGGCATGCTGCTGGTGATCGTATTCTGCGTCAGCTTCCCGCTGCTGCCCGCCACCGGCGGTGGGCCGATTGGCGGCGACGGCTGGGCGTGGGACTGGGAGCATCTGCAATTTATGCTGCTGCCCGCGTTTACGCTGTCGGTGATCCCCACCGGGATTATCGCCCGCACGGTGCGCTCGCAGGTGGCGGATATCCTGAGCCAGGAGTTTATCGTTGGGCTGCGCGCCCGGGGCCTGAACGAATCGCGCATCTTCCTGCACGTGGTGAAAAATGCCGCCCCCACCGCGCTGGCGGTGATGGGGTTGCAGGTGGGATACCTGATGGGCGGCTCGATTCTGGTGGAGACCGTCTTCTCCTGGCCCGGTACCGGGCTTTTGCTCAACACGGCAATTTTTCAGCGCGACCTGCCGCTGCTACAGGGCACGATCTGGGTACTGGCGCTGTTTTTTGTCCTGCTCAATTTAGGGGTCGACATGCTGCAAACCGCGCTCGATCCGCGCATTAAGAGGAGCTGACGATGGTGGATACCGTAACGCCTAAAACCTTCGCCGCCACCGCGGCCACAGCCCCCACGCAGGGCTACTGGCGCGGCGTACTCTCGCGTTTGCTGCGCGATCCCACGGGCCTGGTGGTCGGCTCCGTGATCGTTTTACTACTACTGCTGGCGGTGTTCGGTCCGTGGCTGGTGGTGAAAGATCCCTACCAGACATCGATGTTTTTACGCCTCAAACCCATCGGCACCGACGGCTTCCCGCTCGGTTCCGATGAGCTGGGGCGCGACATGCTCTCGCGCCTGATCCTGGGAACCCGGCTGTCGCTGTTTATGGGCATTGTGCCGGTGGTGTTTGCCTTTTTTATCGGCGGGGCCATCGGCGTCATCGCCGGGTATGCGGGGGGTAAAACCAACACCATTATCATGCGCACCATCGATATCTTCTATGCCTTCCCGTCGGTGCTGCTGGCGATTGCGCTGTCCGGCGCGATGGGGGCGGGCGTGGGTAACGCGCTGCTCTCGCTGACGCTGGTGTTTGTGCCGCAGGTGGCGCGCATTGCCGAAAGCGTCACCGCGCAGGTGCGCCATATGGACTATATCGACGCGGCCCGGGCGACCGGGGCCAGTGCCTTCACCATTATTCGCGTGCAGGTGCTGGGCAACGTGCTTGGGCCGATTTTTGTCTTCTCCACCGGGCTGATTTCGGTGTGCATGATTTTAGCGTCCGGCCTGTCGTTTCTGGGCCTCGGCGTGCGCCCGCCGGAGCCGGAGTGGGGCCTGATGCTCAACACGCTGCGCACCGCGATTTACACCCAGCCGTGGGTGGCGGCGCTGCCGGGGATGATGATTTTCATCACCTCGATCTCGTTTAACATTCTGGCGGATCGCCTGCGCGCCGCGATGGCGATTAAGGAGTAAACGATGCAACCCTTTGTCAATGTTGATATTGGTGGCCCGGCGCAGCCTCTGCTGCGAGTCAACGGCCTGGTGAAGCATTTCCACACCGGGGCGCGAAAAGGTAAAGACGTGGTGCAGGCGGTGGATGGCGTCAGCTTCGACGTGATGAAAGGCGAAACCCTCGGCGTGGTGGGGGAGTCCGGCTGCGGCAAATCGACCACCGCGCGGCTGCTGATGCAGTTGCTCAGTCAGGATCAGGGTGAGCTGGTGTTCGATGGTCTCGACGTGGGATCGTCACGCCTGTCGATGAAAGAGTACCGCCGCCAGGTGCAAATGGTATTTCAGGACAGCTACGCGTCGCTTAACCCGCGCATGACCATGGAAGAGAGCATCGCCTTTGGTCAGCGCGTTCATGGCATCAATGCGAAAGAGGCCAGCGAATATGCGCGTTACCTGCTGGCGCACGTCGGGCTGGAGCCGGGGCGGTTTGCCCATCGTTATCCGCACGCGCTCTCGGGCGGTCAGCGCCAGCGCGTCAACATCGCCCGTGCGCTGGCGATGAAACCGCGACTGGTGATCCTCGATGAAGCGGTCTCGGCGCTGGATAAATCCGTCGAAGCGCAGGTGCTGCAACTGTTGCAGGAGCTGAAACGCACCCTGGCGCTGACCTATGTGTTTATCAGCCACGATCTGCACGTGGTGCGCTGGCTGTCGGATCGCATTCTGGTGATGTATCTCGGCGAGGTGGTGGAAATTGGTCCGGCGGAGACGCTGTTTACCGGATCAAAACACCCCTACACCGAAGCGCTGTTAAGCTCGATGCCGTCGATGGACCCTGAAAACCGCACGCTGACCTCGCCGCTTTCAGGCGATCCGCCCAGCCCGATCTCGCCGCCGTCCGGCTGCCGTTTTCACACCCGCTGCCCGCATGCCAAAGCGGTGTGCGCGCAAACAAAACCCCAGCTTAAAACCGTCGGCCAGGGGCATCAAAGTGCGTGCTTAATGGCGCAGGATGACTCCGCCTGGCACATCGACGTGCAGGAGGTGAGCCATGTCGCCTGAAGCCTATGTGCATATTCGTGATTTACACGTGGAATTTCGCCGTGACGGGCAAACGGTCAACGCGGTCAACGGCGTCTCTTTTGACGTACAAAAAGGCGAAGTGATGGCGCTGATCGGCGAGTCCGGTTCCGGCAAGAGCGTCACGCTGCGCGCGCTGATGCGCCTGCATCCGCCGAAAAGCAGCGTTCTGTCCGGCACCCTCAACGTTGGCGGGGAATCGGTGCTGGCGATGAACGCCAGCGCGCTGCGCCACTATCGCGGCGGGCAGTGCGCGATGATTTTCCAGGAGCCACTGTTGGCGTTCGATCCGGTCTACACCGTCGGTCAGCAGATCGTGGAAGGGCTTAAGCGCCACGAGGGATTGTCACGGGCAGATGCCAAAGCGCGCGCGCTGGAAGCCCTGCGGCAGGTGCGCATTCCCAGCCCCGAACGCAGGCTTGAAAGCTACCCGCATGAGATGTCCGGCGGTATGCGTCAGCGGGCGATGATCGCCCTGGCGCTCTCCTGCAATCCGCCGCTGCTGCTGGCGGATGAACCCACCACCGCGCTGGATGCCACGGTACAAATTCAGATCCTCATCCTGCTGCGTGAGCAGCAAAAGCAGCGCGGGATGTCGGTGATTTTTGTTACCCACGACATCGGCGCGGCGGTGGAGATCGCCGATCGCGTGGCGGTGATGTACGCCGGGCGCATTGTGGAAGAGGCGTCTATTGGCGAAATCCTGACGCACCCGCGCCACCCTTACACCCAGGTGCTGCTGGGCAGTCGCCCGAAAGAGGGGCTGAAAAAAGGCGTCGCGCTGCACTGCATTCCCGGTTCGCCGCCGGATCTGGCGAACCTGCCCCCCGGCTGCGCCTTTGCCGCACGCTGCCCGCATGCCAAACCCGTCTGCTCGCAGGTGCAGCCCGCCATTGAAACCGTCGCCGCACGCCACGTCGTCAGCTGCCATCGTTGGCAGGAACTGAGCGTTGAGGCGAGCGCACTACCGATTTATGCCTGAACTGAGGAGAAAAAAATGCAGGACAACGCCCGCGCTTTTATGCCTTATCCGTTCGTTGACGTGCCGCACGCCAAAAGCGGCCCGCTGTCGGGATTGACCTTCGCCGTCAAGGATCTGTTCGATGTGGCCGGTTACCCCACCGGCGGCGGTAATCCGCATATCCTGGCGCGATCCGGGATCAAATCCACCACCGCGCCGGTGGTGCAAAAGCTGCTCGACGGCGGCGCACGCTTCGTCGGTAAAACCCACACCAGCGAGCTGGCTTATTCCATGAGCGGCCACAACATTCACTACGGCACGCCGCGCAACGGTGCCGCGCCGGAGCGCATTCCCGGCGGATCGTCATCAGGCTCCGCCTCGGCGGTCTCCAGCGGCCTGTGCGATATCGCGCTCGGTACCGATACCGGCGGCTCGGTGCGCACCCCCGCCAGCTATTGCGGCCTTTATGGCCTGCGTCCGACGCATGGCCGCCTGTCGCTGACCGGCTGCCAGCCGCTGTGCGCCACCATGGACACCTGCGGCTTTTTTGCCCGCACGCCGGAAACCTTTGCCGCAGCGGCCGCCTGCTTGCTGGGCGAAGATGCCCATACGCCAGCGGTTTCGTTAGCGCTGCATGAGGCACTGTTTGCCTGCTTACCGGCCCCTGCACGCCGTGCGCTCGATCCGATCATCGCGCAGATGGCACAACAATGGGGCAGCGTGCAGGCGCTGAGTGCACCATTACCGGACATCGAATCCGCCTACACCGCGTTTCGCCAGATCCAGGGCTATGAAGCCTGGCAGGCGCAGGGCGATACCATCGAACGCCTGGGCCTGCAATTAGGTCCGGACGTCGCCGGGCGTTTTGCCTACGGCAAAGCCATTACCCCCGCCGAATTCGACGCCGCGTGCCAGCTGCGCGAGGCGTTTAGCGCCTGGTGGGAGACGCAGTTGGGCAACCGCATTCTGATCCTGCCGACCGTGCCGGATGTGGCACCGCTATTGAGCGCGCCAGCAGAAGAGATTGAAGCTACCCGCCGCATCTCTCACGATCTGCTGCTGATTGCAGTATTAACCCGCCGCCCCCAGGTCAACCTGCCGGTGACAACGATAGACGGTGCGCCGCTGGGCATTTCCCTGCTCGGACCGCGCGGCAGCGACCGCCTGCTGGTGGAGCTTGCCACCACTTTTGATTCAGGAGAAAAATAATGAGCAGTGATGTCATCTCTGTTACCGATCTTAAAACGCTTCGCATCAACGGCGAGCGCCTGTGGGATTCACTGATGGAACTGGCCAAAATCGGTGCCACGCCAAAGGGCGGCTGCTGCCGTCTGACGCTGACCGACCTCGACCGTCAGGGGCGCGATTTGGTGATTGGCTGGGCGAAGGATGCCGGGCTGTCCGTCACCGTGGATAAGATCGGCAATGTGTTTATGCGCCGCGAAGGGCGTAACCCGGCGCTGGCCCCGATTGTTTCCGGCAGCCATGTGGATACGCAGCCCACCGGCGGGAAATTTGACGGCAACTTCGGCGTGCTGGCGGCGCTGGAAGTGGTGCGCACGCTAAACGATCTCCACCTGGAAACCGACGCCCCCATTGAAGTGGTGTTCTGGACGAACGAAGAAGGCTCGCGCTTTGTGCCGGTAATGATGGGGTCCGGCGTATTTGCGGGCGTTTTCCCGCTGGAGAACGTCTACGCCGCCACCGATGCCGACGGCAAAACGGTGAAAGAGGAACTGGAAAAAATTGGCTACGTTGGCCCGCAAACGCCGGGAGATCATCCGATAGGGGCCTATTTTGAAGCGCATATCGAGCAGGGACCGATCCTCGAAGATGAAGAGAAAATCATCGGCGTGGTCGAAGGCGTGCTGGGTATCCGCTGGTATGACTGCGTGGTGACCGGGCAGGAGTCCCATGCCGGGCCAACGCCCATGCACCTGCGCAAAGACGCGATGCAGGTCGCCACGTACATTATGCAGGAAGTGGTGGCGATCGCCGGGCGCAGCGAGCAGGGGCGCGGCACGGTCGGCAGTGTGCAGGTCTACCCCAACAGCCGTAACGTGGTGCCAGGCGAGGTGACGTTCTCTATCGACATGCGCAATATCAGCGACGACGCCGTTACGCAGATGGACGCCCAACTGCGCGCCTTTATTGCGCAGACCACGGCGAAAACCGGGCTGGCGATCAGCCTTACCGAGGTGAGTAACTACCCGGCCGCGCCGTTTGACGCCGATTGCCGTGCGGCGATTGCCGGGGCGGCAGCGGCGTTGGGTTACCCCGCGCGCCCGATTGTCTCCGGTGCCGGGCATGACGCGGTGTACATGAGCTATTTAGCCCCGACCGGGATGATTTTTATTCCGTGCAAAGACGGTATCAGCCACAACGAAATCGAATATGCCTCGCCTGAGCACGTCGCCGCTGGCGCAAATGTGCTGCTTCAGGTGATGATGCAGTATGCGAAAGTCGTGTGAGTTTTTCCCCTCACCGATACCCTCTCCCCTTGGGAGAGGGGTAAAGGTTACATCTGCGCTAACTGCCCGCGCAGGACGTCAACCCCCGGCGCAATCGCGTCGGGATTGATCGCATGAAATCCCATCCTGAAGAAGTTATCCGGCGGCGCGCTGTCGAGAAAATGCCGTGCGCCAGGCTCAATCAATACCCCCGCGTGCGCGGCACGCCAGGTGAGCTGCTGGGTGCTGATGTGTTCCGGCGTGCTGAGCCAGAAGGCGTTGGCATGTTCGCTGCCGGCCATCAGCTTACACTCCGGCAGATAGCTGTGCAGGGCGCTGGCGAGCATCTCCCAGCGGCGGGCGGAGTCGTCATGATAGCGGCGCAAATGGGTTTCGTAGTAACCCTGCGCGAGGAAATGCGCCATCTGATACTGGATGTTGGCGGGAGGATGGCGGTACATCAGGCGGCGCAGGGCGCGGGCCTCGTCAATCAAATCCGGATCGGCCACCATAAAGCCCAGCCGCAGCCCCGGTGAGAGCGCTTTTGACAGGCTGCTGACGTAGATCACCCGACCGCTGCGATCGCTGGCTTTAAGCGCCGGAAGCGGATTCTGCATAAAGTTACTTTCTGAATCGTAATCGTCTTCAATGATCACCGCGTCATGGCGGGCGGCGTACGCCAGCAGCTGCGTGCGGCGGGCTTTGCTCATCGACACGCCGGTCGGCACCTGGTGGCCCGGCGTCACATAGTAGTAGTCGCACGGGGCGTCGTTAAGCACCAGCCCCTCTTCATCCACCGGGTGCGGCACGATGTGGGTTTCGCTCAGCATGAAGGTGTTGATCGCCTCGCGAAAACCTGGGTTCTCCACCGCCACGCGGGTGTTGCGCGACATCAGCAGGCGGGTCAGCAGATAGAGCGCGTTCTGCGAGCCGAGGGTGATAAGAATTTCATCCGGGGCGGCGACAATCCCGCGTTTGGGCAGCACGCGGGTGCGGATCTGTTCAATCAGCATCGGCACGTCCTGGTCGATATGATCCACCACCCACGCCGGATCGCGAATGCCGCCGTGCAGCCAGTTCGCCGCCGCGCGCCACGTGGCGAGCGGGAAACGGTGGGTGTCCGGCTGGCCGTAGATAAACGGGTAGCGGTAGTGCATCCAGCCTGCCGGTTTGAGGATCGACTCCTGCTGGCTGGGCTGAATTTGCAACCGACTGCTCCAGCGTGGTGCAGCGCTTTCGCTTTCCGGTGCACTCGCCGGGGCGTTGATGTGCGGCGGCGGGACCTGCGCCTGCTGGTAGTCCGGATGCAGGTAGTATCCGCTGCGTGGGCGGCTCACCAGATAGCCTTCGTTGACCAGCCCTTCGAACACCAGCGCGGTGGTATTGCGCGAAACGTTGAGCTGCGTCGCCAGCGCCCGGCACGAGGGCAGCGGGGCGTCCACGGGGAAAATACCGCTCAGAATGGCATTGATCAGCGATTCACGGACCTGTTCCTGCAATCCTCGCTGCTGGTCAAAATCCACGTGAAGAAAGTGACGAATCATAATGCGCTCCTCTGGCCTGCCGACGTCATCATAAGTGCAGCAAGTTCCGTACCACATTCGGTCAGGCTGACACATCCGCACGGGAAAACTGGCTCTACTGAGAATTCGAAAAGGCTCCCTATTGTAAAAACGCAGTCACGAAATCCCGGACACGATTAATTCCGGCACATTACTTGCAACGATCCCAGCGTTCCTGGAATGGACCGGTCTGGTACATCACATTAAGGGTGGCACGATGAAAAAATTGATTGGCAAATATTGTCTTGCAGCTATCGTCGCGATGGCATTTACAACACACTACGCAGCAGCCAGAGATTTATCTGAAATCGAAAAAGCGGGCACCTTCAAAGTGGCCACCGAAGATGACTACGCACCGTTTAACTTTATGACCAACGGCAAAACCGACGGGTTTAATAAAGACATGCTCGAAGAGCTGCGCAAATATGCGAAGTTCAATATCGACCAGAGTATTTTACCCTGGACGGGCCTGCTGGCTGCGGTCTCTACCGGGCAATATGACATGGCCTTAACCGGCGCGGTAATAACCGATGAACGCCTCAATGTGTTTAATTTCACGCCACCCTGGGCTTCTGCGCAGCACTATTTTGTTAAGCGTGCAGGGGATGACAGCTTAAATTCCATCAAAGATTTGAGCGGTAAAAAAGTGGGCGTCCAGGCAGGCAGCGCGCTGCTGGCGCGTTTACCTGAACTGAAAGCGATGCTGGAAAAAGAGGGCGGTAAATTAGGTCCGGTAGTGGAATACCCGTCCTATCCGGAAGCCTACGCCGATCTGGCGAACAAGCGCCTCGACTACGTGATTAACGTGGTGATCTCCGTGAACGACCTGGTGAAAGCCAAGCCGAAGGTCTTCGCCAAAGGGCTGCCGGTCTCCGGTCCGGGCTACATGGCCTGGCCTATCCCGAAAAGCTCGCCTGAGCTGCTGGCTTACATGACCAAATTCATGAACCACATGAAAGAAACCGGCAAGCTGAAAGAGCTGCAAATGAAATGGTTCGGCGAGACCTATGACGATCTGCCGACGGAGCCTATCACCAGCGCCGATCAGTTCCACAAATTCGCAGGCTTATAACAGAACAGGGCGGCGGGCGACCGCCGCATCGTGACACGAGGAGGGCAACATGGATTCAATGGCATGGCAGTTACTGATTGAAGGCGCATGGACGACCCTCTGGATTTCAGGTCTGGCAATTTTGTTCGGCGTGATCATCGGCCTGGTGATCGCGTTCATCCGCATGCTGAAAATCCCGCTTGTGGACCAGGTGCTGGTGATCTATATCAGCCTGGCGCGCGCCACACCGCTGGTGACGCTGGTGCTGTTCTTATTTCTCTCGCTGCCGACGCTGGGCATTAATCTCGACAAAACCCTGGCGGCGATTGTGGCGCTGACGCTCAACACGTCGGCCTTCAATGCGGAGATCTGGCGTAACGCCTTCCGCAACTTCCCCCGTGAGCAGCGCGAGGCCGCAGAGTCGGTTGGCATGCGGCGCTGGACCTATTTTCGCTACATCATGCTGCCGCAGATGTGGATCGAAAGCCTGCCCGCGCTGGTCAATGAGATGTCCTTTTTGATCAAAGGCAGTCCGGCGATCGCGGTGATTGGCGTCGTGGATCTGACCCGTGTCACGAACCGTATCTCGTCAGTCACCTACGAACCGCTGTCGCCTATTCTCGCCGCCGGTTTGCTGTACGTGGTGATTATCGGCTGTTTGCTCAAGCTGCAAAGCCTGGCGGAACGTAAAGCTAAGCGCCTGGCGCGTTAATAGCCGGAGGAATTATGAATCAGTGGAGTATTGTGTGGTCGGCCCGCGAAAGCTTTATCAGTGGACTGCTGGCGACCCTTGAACTGTTTATTATCGCCGCCGTCATCGGGCTGGTTATCGGCATCCTCTTATGCTACGTCATGGAATATCAAAACCGCGTCATTGACCGCATAATTATTGGTTTTATCAGCCTGATGCGCGCCACGCCGTTTTTGATACTGGCCTATCTTTTTTATTACGGCCTGCCCGAACTGGGCCTGAGTATGGAAGCCTGGACCGCCGGTTTGCTCGCGCTGGTGATTTACCACGGAGCCTATTTCTTTGAGATTTTACGCAGCCAGCGTCGGATATTTTCCGGTGGCTATATTGAAGCCGCAGTCTCGCAAGGTTTCTCACGCTATAACGTCTTTCGACGCATTATTTTACCGAACATTTTTTCATCTTCGTTACCGCTGATGGGTAACCAGCTAATTATTTGCCTGAAGGACACTGCGTTTCTGAGCATTATTACCGTGCAGGAAATCACCGCCGCCGCCAACGGCGTGCAATCAACTTATTTTATTCCGTTCAATGCGTTTATTGTCGCCATCGCGCTGTACTGGGGCATCAGTATTTTACTGGAATTGTTAATTAAACGGCTGAGTCTGTACGGTGCCAAAAGAGGAATGACCCATGCGTGATACCACGGCGGTAAGTGTAAAAAATCTCTCCAAGCAGTTCGATAACGTCGAAGTGCTGCGTGACATTAATCTGACGGTTGAGAAGGGTACCGTGGTGAGTATTCTCGGTTCGTCCGGATCGGGTAAATCGACGCTGCTGCGCTGCATGAACTGGCTGGAGCAGCCGGATCGCGGCGAAGTGCGTATCAGCGGCCAGCGCATCGGCGTGGATGAAAGCAGCGGTAAAGCGATGTCGCACCGGGATCTGTCGCGCATTCGCGAGCGCGTCGGCATGGTGTTTCAGAGCTTCAATCTCTGGCCGCATCTTACCGTGCTGCAAAACGTGACGGAGGCGCTGCTGCACGTCAAAGGCATGAAGCGCGACGAGGCCAACGAAATTGCCCGCCGCCAGCTTGAGAAGGTCGGCATGGTGCACAAAGCGGATGTCTATCCCATTACGCTTTCGGGCGGTCAAAAGCAGCGCGTGGCGATTGCCCGCTCGCTGGCGATGTCGCCGGAAGTGATCCTGTTTGATGAACCGACCTCGGCGCTCGATCCTGAGCTGGTGAATGAAGTGCTGGGGGTGATGAAATCGCTGGCGACCGAAGGCTACACCATGGTGGTGGTCACCCACGAGATGGACTTTGCCCGCCAGGTGTCAAACGAAGTGGTTTTTCTGGAGAAGGGCCTGCTGATTGAAAAAGCCCCGCCGGAGAAGTTTTTTACTCACCCTGACTCCGAGCGCGTGAGGCAGTTTTTGCAAACCAGCCGTTAATAGTGGTAGCGACAGGCCGCAATCAGAAGCGCATCGTCGGTGACAGCGTACACCAGGCGATGCTCTTCGGTGATGCGGCGTGACCAGAATCCCGCCAGATGGTGGCGCAACGGTTCGGGTTTGCCTTTGCCTTCAAACGGCGTTCTCAGTGCGTCTTTAAGCAGATCGTTAATTTTCGTGACCATCCGTTTATCCGTAACCTGCCAGTACAGATAATCATCCCACGCTTCCTGCGCCCATGTCAGATTCACTCAATAATGTCCTTCGTCATGCCGTCGCCTGTTCTGAGGCTCTCAATGGCGTTCATCAGTCGTTTTGCGTTCGCCGGGGAACGCAACAGGTAAGCGGTTTCTTCCAGCGAATTGTACTCTTCCAGTGACATTAACACGCAGGCTTCACCGTTCTGGCGTGTGATCAGGATTGGGGCACGATCTTCAACCGTTTTCAACATGGTGGCCGACAAGTTTTGTCGCGCTTCGCTATAGCTAATGGTCCGCATAAGGTTCTCCGATAAATGTACGTATCATTGTACAATGATAAGCGAATTTTTCGCCAGTCCATGGACGTAAAAAAAGGGCCGTAGAAGCCCTCTTAACACGCGTGAAGAGAATCAATCCCTGTCGATGGCAAACGGCTGCCAGGCCTGGCGGACCGGCATTACTTCCACGCGGTTGATGTTCATATGATCCGGCAGGGTGGCGATGTAGAACATCTGTTCCGCAATGTCCTGGGCGCTCAGCGGCGTGGTGCCGTTATAGAGCTTGTCGGAGGCCGCCTGGTCGCCCTTGGTGCGCACCAGCGTAAATTCGGTTTCGGCAATGCCCGGCGCGAGATCGGTAACGCGCACGCCGGTGCCGAGCAGATCGCAGCGCAGGTTATAGCTGAACTGCTTAACGAAGGCTTTGGTCGCGCCATAAACGTGGCTGCCAGGGTACGGCCATTGACCGGCGATCGAACCGATGTTGATGATGCTCGCGCCCGCGCCGTGCTTGATCAGCGTCGGCAGCAGCGCGTGGGTGACGTTCACCAGCCCGGTGACGTTGGTGTCAATCATCGTCTGCCAGTCCTGCAACTCAACGTTCTGCGCAGGCTGCGGGGCCAGCGCGAGACCGGCGTTATTGATGAGGGTGGTGACATCGCTAAACGGCGCGGGCAGGGCGGCGACGGCGTTTTTTACCGCCGCGTTATCGCGCACGTCCAGTTCAATAATATGCACCGGCACCTCGCTGCCCAAGGTCTCTTTTAGCGTTTCCAGACGCGCCAGCCGACGCCCGCTGAGAACCAGTGCCCAGCCTGCCTTAGCAAAGACATGCGCGGCCGCCTCGCCAAAACCGGAGGTTGCACCCGTGATAAACGCCACTTTTTTTGCTTCAGACATCTCATTCTCCTGTGCGGTTAATACCACCACTATAGAAACGCCTGGCCTGCTCGCACAGGGCCAGTTTGCCCGTTGCCGCGTGACACACGTGTCACAACCTTGTAACAGCACTGGCTCTATCTCTGCCGGGGCACCGCGCCGCATGATGAAGCCAACAACAACGGTATACGAGGAGCAGGACATGAAACTGGCACTCACGAGCGACATGGCAATAACGAATGACGATGTCCGTCAGCTGGACCGTTCATATGTTTTTCACTCATGGTCAATGCAGGGCAACCTGAACCCGATGGTGATCGCCGGGGCAAAAGGCTGTGAACTCTGGGATTACGAAGGCAATACCTATCTTGATTTCAGCAGCCAGCTGGTGAACGTCAACATTGGTTATCAGCATCCACGCGTGCTGGCCGCCATGAAGGCGCAGCTTGACGAGCTGGTGACCATCGCCCCGGCGACGGCTAACCTGACACGCGGTGAAGCGGCAAAGCGCATTGTGGAACTTGCGCCAAAAGGCTTTAGCAAAGTGTTCTTCACCAACGCCGGGGCCGACGCCAACGAAAACGCCATCCGCATGGCGCGCCTGTACACCGGGCGCGACAAAGTGTTCTCCGCTTATCGCTCCTACCACGGCAACACCGGCAGCGCGATTGCCGCCACCGGCGACTGGCGTCGTGTGCCGAACGAATATTCACGCGGTCACGTACACTTCTTTAACCCCTACCTGTACCGCAGCGAATTCAATGCGACCAGCGAAGAAGAGGAGTGCGCCCGTGCGCTGGCCCATTTGCGTCGCATGATTGAAGTGGAAGGCCCGAACGCCATTGCCGCGATTTTGCTGGAGTCGATCCCGGGTACGGCGGGGATTCTGGTGCCGCCGAAGGGCTACATGAAAGGCGTGCGTGAGCTGGCGACCGAGTTTGGCATTATGCTGATCCTCGACGAAGTGATGGCCGGATTTGGCCGCACCGGTAAGTGGTTTGCCTTTGAACATGACGACATCGTGCCGGATCTGATCACCTTCGCCAAAGGCGTTAACGCCGGTTATGTGCCTGCGGGCGGCGTGCTGATTTCCGAAGCGATTTCACACTATTTTGACGATCATTTCTTTGCCGGTGGCCTGACCTATTCCGGACACCCGCTGGCGATGGCGGCGATTGTTGCCACCATCGATGCGATGAAAGATGAAAAAGTGGTGGAGAACGCGGCGGCAATGGGCGATGGCCTGCTGCGTCCGGGTCTGGATGCGCTGGCAGAAAAATACCCGCTGATCGGCGACGTGCGCGGCGTCGGCCTGTTCCAGGCGCTGGAACTGGTGTGCGATCGCGAGAAGAAAACCCCGGTTTCAGCGGCGGATATGGCCGCGATCAAAAAAGCGCTGGTGGAGGCCGGGCTGATCCCGTTCGTGGTGGAAAACCGCATTCACGTTGTGCCGCCATGCACCGTCAGCGCCGAACAGGTGCAGCAGGGGCTGGCGATTTTCGACCGCGTGTTAGGGCAGTTTGCCGGATTGACGAAGTAATCGCGGGTGCCGGTTGCCGGGTGGCGCTGCGCTTACCCGGCCTGGGGGATTTACGCCTACGGGATTTGCATATGCTCGCCGCGCACCAGCGCGTCGCGATCGTAAAAGCGCTGGATCACGCCGTTAGCCATAAAGGCGGCGCGATCCGACATATGCGCAATCACATCCGCATCATGGCTCACCAGCAGGTAAGTCATCTGATGCTCACGCTTAAGGCGGTTGAGCAGGTTTAAAATCTCCGCCTGCACCGACATATCCAGCGCCGAGGTCGGTTCATCCAGCAGCAAAATTTTCGGATGCAGCAGCAGCGCGCGGGCGATGGCTACGCGCTGGCGTTGGCCGCCGGAAAGCTGGTGCGGGTAACGCTGTGCAAAATCCGCCGCTAAACCCACCTGTACAAGCGCGGTGCTGACCCGCTCTGCAATCTGCGTTTCCCCGTGGATTTTTAACGGTTCCGCCAGCGTGCGGTAGATCGTGTGATTCGGGTGCAGCGAGGCGTAGGGATCCTGAAACACCATCTGCACATTGCGGCGCAGTGCGCCCTGATAGCGCGCCCCCGGTTTCACCGCCTGGCCGAAGAGGTTTACGCGCCCGCGCCAGTCGCGCTGCAACCCCGCCAGCACGCGCAGCAGGGTAGATTTGCCGCAGCCGGATTCACCAATCAGGCTGAAGGTTTCACCCGCCCCGACGTGAAAGCTCGCCGCCGACACCGCCGTTTTCTCACCAAACTTCACCTGCACGTTCTCGATTTCAACGAGCGCCATGGTTCATCTCCGTACGGTTAAGCGTGGGCAACATCTGCCCGTAGGTGCTGGCGTTCGGGCGACAGGTCCACAGGGTTTTGGTGTAAGGATGCGTGGCGTGCGGCAGATCGCGCGCGACCATCTCATCCACCTTTTCCCCCTGGTACATCACCAGTACGCGATGGCAGTGCTGCGCCACCAGCGGCAGATCGTGGCTGATTAACAGCATCGCCATGTCGCGTGCGTCACACTGCGCTACCAATAATTCGAGGATCTGATTACGCAGGCGGGCATCGAGCGCGGAAGTGGGTTCGTCGGCAATCAGCACGCGCGGGTTGTTGATCAGCGCAATGGCAATCATCACCCGCTGACCCATGCCGCCGGACAGCTCGGCCGGATAGCGGTTAAGCACCGCGTCGTTAAGCCCGACCGCCAGCACCGCCTCGCGGATGCGGTCGCGTCGTTCAGCCCGGCTGACCCGCTGGTGCAGCGTCAGCGCTTCTTCAATCTGCGCGAACACCGTTTTGACCGGATTGAGCGCATAGCGCGGGTCCTGCAACACCATGGCAATGCCGTTACCGCGCAACTGCTGCCAGCCGCGCGCGTTTAGCGTCTGCACATTTTGTCCCAGTACCGTCAGAGCGTCGGCGCTGACCACCCCCGGTTTCCGCACCAGCCCCATCAGGGCGCGGGCGGTCATGGATTTGCCGGAACCGGATTCCCCCACCAGCGCCAGGCGCTCGTTGCCAAGCGTAAAGCTGATAGTGTTGACCACCCGCGCGGCGGGGTAGGTCACGCTCAGGTTTTCTACGTGTACGTTGTCAGTCATGGTGCGGCTCCAGAACATCGCGCAGGCCATCGCCCAGCAGGTTAAACGCCAGGCTGGCGATGAGGATCACCCCGCCGGGCGCGGCGGCAATCCACCACTGATCGAAAATCACCTGCATGCCGTCGGCGATCATCGCGCCCCATTCCGCCATCGGCGGTCGCGCCCCGAGGCCGAGAAAACCGAGTCCGGCGGCGGCGAGAATAATGCCCGCCAGATCCAGCGCCAGGCGCACAATGGCCGACGGCAGACAGAGCGGCAAAATATGCCCGATAAGCAAGCGCCAGCCGCGAATGCCCATCATTTCCGAGGCGGCGAGATAGTCGCTATGGCGCAGACGCTGAATTTCGCTGCGGGCCTGGCGCGCATAGGCAGGCCAGGTGGTCAGCGCCAGCGCCAGCGCGCCGTTCACAAGGCCAGGGCCGAGCATCGCGACAAACGCAAAGGCGAGGATCAGCCGGGGCATCGACATCACCACGTCGGTAAAGCGCATCAGTACGCGCTCCAGCCAGCCGCCATAATAGCCGGAAAGAATGCCCACCAGCAGCCCGGCGGGCAGGGTGATCGCCGTCACCAGCGCCACCAGGCCCAGCGCCGGACGGCTGCCGTAAATCAGACGCGAAAGCAGATCGCGACCATAGCTGTCGGTACCAAGCCAGTGCTGCCCGTTCGGGGCCTCCAGGCGGGCGGCGGCGTCCTGCCAGTTGGGATCGACCGGGGCCAGCCACGGGGCAAACAGCGCAATCAGCAGCAGCAACAGCACAATAACGAGGCCGCTTACGGCGGCGGGAGAGCGGCGTAGACGGTGCAAAAAGAGAGAACCTGGCATCAGCGCACCCTCGGGTCGGTTAGCCGCACCAGCAGATCGGTGAGGTTATTGATCAGAACAAAACTCACGCCGAGCAGCAGCGTACCGCCCATGATGGCGGTGGTATCCCCCGCAAACAGGGCGGTGGTCAGATAGCGCCCAATGCCCGGCCAGGAGAAGACCGTTTCGGTCAGCACTGCGCCTTCGAGCATGCTGGTGTAGGCCAGCGCGATCACCGTTAACAGCGTGCCACGGATGGTGGGCAGCACGTGGCGCAGCAGAATGGTCATCTCGCCTG
Organism: uncultured Enterobacter sp.; assembly: GCA_963521185.1. Classification (GTDB taxonomy): domain Bacteria; phylum Pseudomonadota; class Gammaproteobacteria; order Enterobacterales; family Enterobacteriaceae; genus Enterobacter_D. The sequence continues at coordinate 387,083 of CAUQTV010000003.1, forward strand.
CGCCTTTTGCCCGCGCCAGCAAAATGTACTCTTTGTTCATTTCGCTAAGGCATGCGGAGCGGGTGAGGCGGGTAATGCTGGCAAGGGAGTAATAAGCCAGCAGCAGCACCGGCAACACCAGATGAGCGGCGGCATTTTTGACCGCCTCGCGATCGCCGGAAAGCCAGGTGTCGAGCAGCGCAAACCCGGTGCGCGGCTCGACCGTGTACTGGTAAATATCATCGAGCCTGCCGGGGCCTGCGCTCCAGTGCAGCCTGGCGTAGAACAGCGCCAGCATTAACAGCCCAAGCCAGAAAATGGGTACCGAATTGCCGAGCAGGGTAAAGGTGCGCACACACAGATCCCACGGCGTGCCGACGTAGCGGGCGCAGAGCACGCCAGCGGTGACGCCAAGCAGCGCGCCAACGACCAGCGCCAGCGTCGCCAGCTCAAGCGTGGCGGGGAAAGCGGCAAGCAGATCCTGCAATACCGGCTGTCCGGTGGCGCTGGCGGTACCCAGATCGCCGTGAACGAGATCAAGCAGATAGTGCCAGAACTGCACCGGCAGCGGCCTGTCTAAACCGAGCTGGTGGCGCACCTGATCATAGGTTGACTGGCTGGCGTGATCGCCGACGATCTGCAACACGCGGTCAACCGGCGAGAGGGCCGAAAGTGCAAAGGTGACGAGCAGTAAGCCGAGCAGGGTGAGCAGCAAGGTCAACAGACCCTGGAGCACGCGGGTGGAAAGATGTGGCATGGGAAATCTCTTCATGCCGGGTGGCGGCTACGCCTTACCCGGCCTACAAAAATGTAAAACACACATGTCGCTACTTGGTGACGCGGTCGTACCACACCATATCCGCGTTGAGACCCTGCTGGTAGCCTTTCACGTTATCGCGCACCACGATCTGCGTTTTGCCCTGATCGACAAACACATACGGGGAGTTGTGCTGCACCGTTTCCTGCATTTTTGTGTAGAGATCAAGGCGCTTAGCCGCATCCGGCTCGGCGACGGCGGCCAGCGTGTCTTTGCTCAGCTGCGGAATGCTCCAGCCGTTCAGCCCGGCGACGGTGCTGGCTTTGCCATCGTTATAGACAAAGGCGCTGGCGTTGGAGTGCGCGTCAAAGTAGTCGGGGATCCACAGGCGGATCGCCGCCTGGTGCTGTTTGGCCCGCACGCGAGCGTAAACCTGGCTGCCCGCCGCAGGCAGCAGATCGATTTTCACGCCGCCCTGGGCAAAGCTCGCCTGCATCGACTGCGCCAGCGTGATAAACGGCGGTTTGTTCTCGACGTCGAGGGTAAAGTGCGCGTCTTTAATGCCCGCTTTGGCGAGGATCGCTTTCGCTTTCGCCGGATCAAATTTGAACGGATTGTCTTCCAGCGCGCCCGGCAGGCCCACCGGCAGGAAGCTCTGGTGAACAAAATATTGCCCTTTCAGCAGATCTTTGGTGATGCCTTCATAATCCACCAGCCAGCGGGAGGCTTCCCAGAACGCCGGGTTATTCAGCAGCGGATTGGCGCTGTTACCCGCGTTAAACACCAGATAGTTCTGCTCGGCGGACGGGATACTCAGCACCTCGACGCCTTTTTTGCCCTGTAAGGCGCTGATTTGATCCGCACCGAGATCGCGGGCCACGTCGGCATCCCCCTGCTCAATCAGCAGACGGCGAGAGGCCGGATCGGGCACGTTTTTAATAATGATATTTTTCAGCTTCGGCGCACCGCCAGGGGAGAGTTCGTTAGCGTCGAGCACGATAGCCTGATGCGGCTGATAAACGCGCATCTTGTACGCGCCGCTGCCCGCAGAGTGCATCTTCAGCCAGGCGTTGCCGAAATCGTCCGCCTTCGCGTTGGGGGCGACCTGCTTCTCATCGACGATGGAGGCAATCGGCGTAGAGAGGATATTCAGCGCCACCGCCGGGCTAACGTCCGCCGTCCATGTCAGCGCCAGCGTATGATCGTCGATTTTCTTCAGCTGGCTGGCAATGTTGTCCGGCTGCCAGCCAAGCACGTTGAGAATAAAGGCCGGGGATTTATTGAGCGTCACCGCGCGGGTATAAGAGAAGATCACATCTTCCGGGCGCAGCGGGTTGCCAGAGGCAAATTTGGCATCGGCTTTCAGTTTGATGGTCAGCGTTTTCGCCGCCGGATCCGCCTGCCAGCTCTCGGCCAGAATCGGATTCACTTTTTCAGGATTGTCACGATCGGGCTGCACCAGGCGCTGATAGAGGCTCGGCACCGTCTGGATGCTGGAAAGCTCATTGGCTTCTGCCGGATCAAGGCTGACGATATCGTCCAGCCCCTGAACCACCACCAGCGTATTCGGCGGCGTAGCAGCATGACTGGCCGCAGAGAGCGCAGCCAGCATCAATAACGGCAGCAATTTTTTGGTCATGAGCAATCCCTGTAAAGTAATGTAATGGGTATGTTATCTCCCGCTACGTTAGGGCGCTTATGATTTATCCGAAAGTCATAATTAGACTTAGCTTATGCGGTAAAAGCATAAGCCTCCCTCACCCTAAATGTCTGTCCAGGGAGAGGGAAGGTGGGGGGCATAAGTGAGGATTAGTGCATGCGCGCCAGCGCGACGGCGTGCTGCCATTCGTGCCAGCGTGTCTGCAACCGCGCGTGGCGCTCAGGGTCCGGCGTGAAGCTGACGTGTTCAGGCAGAAAGGCGCGCAGGTCTGCGTCACTGAGTCCCCGTAACGCTTTGCGCGCCAGCAGCGCCGCGCCCATAGCGGACAGTTCGGGGACGTCGCTGCGCAGCACCGGGCAGCCGAGCAGATCCGCCTGGTACTGCATCAGCCAGTCGTTTTTCGTCGGCCCGCCGTCCACCATCAGCGCGTTGAGCGAAAAATCCCCCTGCTGGCGCATGGCGGCCACTACGTCGGCAATCTGATAGGTGATGGACTCCAGCGCCGCGCGGATCAGATGCGCCCGCGTCACGCCACGGCTTAACCCGTGCAGTAACCCGCGCGCGTTTTCATCCCACCAGGGCGCGCCCAGCCCGGTGAGCGCAGGCACAAAATAGACGCCCAGCGTCGATTCCACCGACGCAGGCAGGGTATTGAGCGCATGGGTCAGGCTTAACGGCGTCAGCTCGCTTAGCCCGGTGCTGTCCGCCATCCACGCCACCGCGTCACCGGTGTGCGGAATATTGCCCTCCAGGCCATAGACAGGCTTTTCGCCGTCGTGCCACGCCACGGTGGTCGCCAGCGCGTTGACATCGCACTGCACCGACGCCACCGGAGCCATCACCGACGAGCCGGTGCCGTAAGTGGCTTTTACGCAGCCTGAGGCACCCAGCCCGTGGGCAAATAGCGCCGCATGGGAATCGCCGATCATCGCCATGATCGGAATGCCGTCCGGGATCGCGCCCAGCCCTTTGGTGTAACCAAACAGCCCGCCGGAGGGTTTAAGCGCAGGCAGCGCCGCGCGGGGAATGCCGAACAGCGCCAGCATCTCGTCATCCCACTCGCCGCGCGCCAGGTTAAGTAACTGGGTGCGTGAGGCGTTGGAGTAGTCACAGCAGAACGACGTTCCCTGGGTCAGGTTCCACAGCAGCCAGCTGTCCACCGTGCCGAGACAAATCTCGCCCTGTGCCGCCAGCGTTTCGCCGTTGGGGGTGAACTGCAACAGCCAGCGCATTTTCGAGGCGGAGAACAGCGGTGCGATGGGTAACCCGGTGGCGGTTTTGATCGTCGCCTCAAGCCCCTGCTCGCGCAGGGTGCGGCAGAAATCCGCCGAGCGCGCGCACTGCCAGCTCAGGGCAGGGCCGATCGGCTTGCCGCTGGTGCGATACCAGCCGACGGCGGTTTCCCGCTGGTTGCTGATCGCCAGTGCGGCGACGCGCTCAACGCCCACCGCCGCGATGGCCTGCGCCACCACCTCAAGGGAGGCGCTCAGCAGCAGATTTGCCGACTGCTCAACCCAGCCCTCGTGCGGCGTTTGAATGTTCAGCGGGCGAGAAAACCTCGCCACGACTTTTCCCTGGCCGTCAATCGCCACGGCTTTGGCGTTGGTGGTGCCCTCATCGAGCGCGATGATAATGTCTTTGTCGACTGACATGTTCCTTCTCCCGTCAGGCGCGCGGTTAGCGATGCAGATAGGTGTGAACGCCGAGGTAGCGGTTAAACGCCTCCTCCAGCACATCTGCGCTCGCCGAATGGTTCATCGCCACATGGTGTTCGAAGCCGTTGCGGCAGATCCAGTTGAGCAGGTTTTCCAGATGCGGCACCTGGATCACCGCGCGGCAGCCCACGGTGTCGAGCGGATCGTCAACGGACTGGCCTGCGCCAACGTAGGCTTTAATTTCACCGGTCAGATCGTCGGTGCTCAGGCGGAAATAGGTGAGATCGCCGCTTTTCAGGCGACCGTGCACCGCCCCGCAAGTGTTCTCTTTGCCGACGGTGGTGCCAATGATGTCGGCGGTGCCCATGTGCGGGGCGTCGAGGCTGGCGGAGGCGAAGTTACCGCAGTGGAACAGCACGCATTTGTCGCGATCGTCGCCAAAATTATTATTCCAGTCGGCGATGGAGGCCGGGCTTAAGTTGCTGCTCGCCAGCGCGTACATCGACAGCGCGCCCATCACATCCACTTCGCAGGCGCTGGGCATTAGCTGCCCGGACATTACGCTCATAATGGAGCAGACGTTAATGCCGAGGTTTTCCTGTAGCGAGGTCCAGCACTGAATGGCGGTGGTATCGATGTCATTGGCAATGACCCATTCGCTGATCACCACGAAAAGCTTCGCCATGGTCACCAGTTTTTCCGGCGGAATGCCGCTTGCGTCGGCGTTATCCAGCAGCAGACGGCGTTTTTCATCGACGCGAATGTCGTCATCGCGCAGGGTTTTAATGCGGGTAAAGACTTCGGACAGATCCAGCGTTTCGACGGCAATGCCCAGGCGTTCAAGCAGTTTTTCGCTGTAGCGCACGGTGTTAAAGCCCGCCGGACGCGCACCGATGGCCCCCACGCGCACGCCGCGCATACTGCTGACCACCCGGCAAATCTGCTCAAAGCGTTTAAGATCGTTTGCAAACAGTTCGCCGCCCAGATCGCAAACGTGCTGGGTAGTGAGGGTAAACGGAATGCCGTACTGGCGCAGGTTGTTGCACAGGGAGATTTTCCCGCAGAAGCTGTCGCGGCGCGTCGCCAGCCCCATCTTGTCCAGATTATCCTCTTGCGCCTGCACCAGCACCGGCACGTTCAGGCCGGAAAGACGCAGCGTTTCCGCCACCGCTTTTTCATCGCCAAAGTTGGGCAGCAGCACGACCACGCCGTGGATGTCGTCACGACGCGTGCGAAACAGTTCCGCACAGATTTTGGCATCCTGGCGCGTTTCCACGCCGCCAAGCTCGGTTTGCGTCTCGTCGAGCATCACGGTGTTAATGCCCAGACGATCAAACAGCGCGACCGCCTGTTCGCGGGCTTCAGCCACCAGATAGCTCGGGAAAAACCCCCGGTTGCCGATAATGACGCCCATCGTCAGTTGTTGAGGAATTCGGGACATTGCGTTATCTCCAGTAAGGTGTTCAGTCTGTTTTTTATTGTTTTGACAAAAATGGTTTTGACGAAAATTGTTTTGACTTGATGAGCGCGGTGGCGTGTTTCACCACCCCCGCCGCGTCAATCTCATGGCGCGCGCGGGTGGCGGCGCGGTCGGCGGCGATGGCGTACTGACCATCGGCAATACCGAGACGGCGCAGCGGGATAGCGCAACCGGCTTCCGCCAGCACTTCGGCCACCAGGCTTCCGACGCCACCGTTAATATTGTGTTCTTCGACGCTAACCACCGCCTTACAGGACTGTAATACGGCTAAGAGTTGTGCTGTATTGCAGGGACGAATAGACGGTACACCGATCACCGCAGCGCTAATACCGGCTTTTTCCAGTTGTGTGGCGGCTTCGACAATTTCATGTACCGTTGATCCCATGGCGACAAGCGCAACGTCGCTGCCCTCACGCATGACATCAATCGCGCCCGGCACAAAGCGATAGTTCTCGTCATGCAGTTCCGGCAGCGCTTTGCCATCAAGGCGGATATACACCGGGCCAATATGGTCCAGCGCGTAGTCAATAATCTGTCGGCACTCGATGGGGCAGGATGGCGCGTAGATTTCGATATTGCCGAAGCCGCGCAGCACCGAGATATCATCAATGCTGTGGTGCGTGCTCGCCAGCGGGCCATAGCTCGCCCCGGCGTTCAGGCCGAACAGCTTAACGTTGGTGTTGTTGTAGCAGACGTCGACTTTGATCTGCTCATTGGCGCGGGAGATCAAAAATGGGGCGGCGTTGCAGGTGACGGCAATTTTGCCGCCGATGGCAAGGCCCGCCGCCGCGCCGACCAGCGTCTGTTCGGCAATACCGACGTTTACCAGCCGGTCGGGGAATTTTTTCTCAAAGGGGGCGATCTTGGCGGTGGAGGTGGAGTCCGCCACCACCGGCACCAGATCGATACCGCGATCGATCGCGTCGATAAACGCATTGACCATCACCGTGGCGAGGTGTTCGCTATTACTCATCTTTCAGTTCCTCCAGCGCCAGTTCAATTTCGTCACCTTTCGGCACCCTGTGATGCCACTCCGGACGACCCTGTATAAAGGAGACGCCCGCGCCTTTCGTGGTGTAGGCGATCACCACCTGCGGTTTGCCGTCCGGGGTGAGTCCTTCCAGCGTGCTGACCACGTCGGCCATATCGTTGCCGTTACACTCGGTCACCTGCATGCCGAACGCGCGCCATTTCTCATCCAGCGGATCGGTGTTCATGATCGCTTTGGTCGGCCCGGCGAGTTGCAGACTGTTTTTGTCGTTAATGATAATCAGGTTATCGAGCCGATAATGGGCGGCGACCAGCGCGGCCTCCCAGTTGCTGCCTTCCGCCAGCTCCCCGTCGCCGGTGACCACAAACACGCGACGCGGGCTGTTGCTGCGTTTGGCGGCCAGCGCGATCCCCACGGCGACCGGCAGGCCGTGGCCCAGCGCCCCGGTGTTCAGCTCAATGCCCGGGGTTTTGTGTTTGACCGGGTGGCCGGGCAGGTGCGAGTCGGCGTGCTGATAGGTGGCGAGCCAGTCGATGGGAATAAATCCGGCTTCCGCCAGCACGCAGTAGTAACCGCCCACCGCATGGCCTTTCGACTGGATATAGATGTCGCGCTCATCGCTCTCCTGCAATTCAGGCGAGCAGTTCAGAATGCGGAAGTAGAGCGCGGTCAGCAGCTCCACCTGAGAGAGATCGGCTCCCGTATGCCCGCCAGCCGGGCTTTCGGCGTTCAGCACGATGATGCGACGGCGTACCGCACGGGCCTTTTTTTCCAGCGCCTCGACGCTTAGCGAAAACGGATTCATAACACACCTCTTGAATGTTTAACCTTGTGCTCTTGGAATAAATATTCACTAGTGATTTATTATTCATGATTGAAGATATGCCTGGTTTTGCGCTTTGTCTATGGCGGGATCCGGCAAATTTAAGAGAAAGGAGAAAAGGATCACATTTGCTTTTGCGCGCGGGTGAGGAACGTCGCTTGTTATTTATTCAGGGTTGAATAAAAATACTAAAAGGAAGATTAAGGGGATATGTATGTCAAAGCAGGATGAGCAGCGCTTGCTGGTCAGGATCGCCACGCTGTATTACAGCGAGAACAAAAAACAGTCTGAGATAGCCTCGCTTTTACACCTTTCCCAGTCGTTTGTCTCGCGGGCGCTGACGCGCTGCCAGAAAGAGGGGCTGGTGAAAATCACCGTGGTGCAGCCGACTAACATTTTTGTCGGGCTGGAAAAGGCGATTGAACAGCAGTACGGCATTCGCCAGGCGATTGTGGTGGACGTGGGCGAAACGCCGACCGTGGCGGCCATCAAACACGCCATTGGCAGCGCGGCGGCGCACTATGTCGAGACGCGTTTACGTCCGGAAGATCTGGTGGGTATCTCCTCCTGGAGCAGCACCATTCGCGGCATGGTCGATGAGATGCACCCGCAGAACATTCGCGCGGCGGGGGTGATCCAGCTGCTCGGCGGCGTGGGGCCTAACGGCAACGTTCAGGCGACGATCCTTACCCAGCAACTGGCGGCGCACCTTGGCTGTCCGGCGTGGTTGCTGCCGTCCCAGAGCATTGAGCACTCCGTGGAAGAGCGCGCGCGGCTGGTGAACAGCCCGGACGTGGCGGCGGTGGTGGCAAAATTTGCCGAGGTGGACGTGGCGATTGTCGGCATAGGCGAGCTGGAGCCGTCGCAGCTGCTGAAAAACTCCGGCAACTACTACACCGAAGAGATGCTGACGCTGCTGGCTGAACGCGGCGCGGTGGGGGATATCTGCCTGCATTATTACGATGCGGACGGCGAGCCGGTGCTGACCCACGATGAAGATCCGGTGATCGGCATGGAGCTGTCGCAGATCCGCGCCTGCAAGCATGTGATAGCGCTGGCGGGCGGCGAAGAGAAGCGCAATGCCATTCGCGGCGCGTTGCAGGGCAACTATATTGATGTATTGATCACCGACTACCCGACGGCGCGCAGTCTGGTGGCTGGGGGGGTGGTGTAAGCCCCCTCATCCCTGCCTTCTCCCCAGGGAGAAGGGGAAAACCCCCGATCCCTTTTCCCAGGGAGAAGGCCTGATCCCCTCTCCCTGGGGAGAGGGTTAGGGTGAGGGGAAACCACGACATTAAATTTATTTCCACCCACCATTTAATTTTTCCCGTCCCCTGTCGCTTTAGTTCTGTATCTCGATTGAGAGAACAATCATTCAAGGAGCAGAACCATGTTATCGATCAATACCAACGCCGCCTCAATGGCTGCTGTTAACGCCATCAACACCAGCAACGCCTCTCTGAGCAAATCCATGGAGCGCCTGGCGACCGGCAACCGTATCAACTCTTCTGCCGATGACGCAGCGGGCAAACAAATCGCTAACCGTCTGACCGCACAGTCAGACGGCATGGCAGTGGCACAGCGTAACATCGCGGACGCAACCGCCATGCTGCAAACCGCAGACGGCATGTTCGACGAAATGACCGACATCCTGGGCCGCATGAAAGACCTGTCCACGCAAGCAGCTAACGGAACGTACAGCGATGACGACCGTGCGGCAATGCAGTCCGAGTTCGATGAACTGGGTCAGGAAATGTCCGACATGATGCAGAACACCACCTACGGCGGCACCAACCTGTTCAACAAATCCGCCAGCGGCCTGTTCACCGGTACCTCCGGCGTGACCTTCCAGGTGGGTTCTGAGTCTTCTGACCAGATGACCGTGAACATCTCTTCTCAGGTGGACGCACTGGCACAGAGCCTGAGCGCACTGAGCGCGTCCTTCTCCGGCGACTACGGCACTGACGGCGCGGGCGGCACGGCGGCCAGCGGCACAGAGCTGATGTCTTCTGCGTCTGCCACCGCGACCATCAGCGCGATCCAGGGCGTGATGAGCGATGTAGGCCAGATCCAGTCCACGCTGGGTGCGTCTATCAACCGTCTGAACGACACCGCGAACAACCTCCAGAGCATGCAAGACACTAGTATCTAATTATCTGAAAATTATATCTTTTAACTTGCAATGTTTGTAGCCTGGGGCATGGGTGGGGCAAAGTCGGATAATTTCTGGTTCAGTAACGCGATTTGCTCAGCATTGTTGTCCGACATCCAGGACCCGTAAACCTGATAAACCATCTGGGCGTTAGCGTGACCCATTTGGCTGGCGATGAAGTTAGGGTTCGCGCCAGCGGTTAAAGACCAGCACGCATAGGTGTGCCTCGACTGATAAGCCTTTCTGAACCTCAACCCAGCTCGCTTAATTACCCTTTCCCAAATCTTGTTAATCGACCCCACAGAGTAGTGACCGGCTGTTATGTCATTTCGGGTTGCCATGGCAGGATTGAAAACGAATGTGCAGGGCTGCATCATCGTTCGTCCATACTCTCTAAGCTTCACCTCAATTTCATACTGCCTGCCGACCCTGGTCAGTTCAGCCTGGCTTTTAAGTACATCGATGGCCGGCTGGATAAGATTGATGATCCTGTCAGTTCCGGACGGTGTTTTCGGGAGCGTAAACTCTCGGGCGACCGTGTAATTCCGTCTGACCATTAACGTACCTGCCTTAAGGTCGATATCTTCCCATGCCAGCGCGCAGAGCTCACCGTGACGCATTCCGGTATAAACAGCAAGAGACCATAGATTCCTGAATTGCTGATGATTACAGGCATCAATAAATCGAACGAACTCATCTCTGGTCAGTGGGTCGGGCATTGTCTTGGCCTTCTTCATGCTTGCAAAACCTGTGAACGGGTTTTTCAAAATGTAGCCACTGTCGTGAGCAAATTTGAACATGCCGTGGATCACTTTCATATATGAATTAACCGTGGGAACCGTTCTCCCAAGCACAGGTTTACGGGGCGCGCGAGGAACATTCCGCACATCATGATAGCCAGTTAACAGATCCTTCCTGATGACCAGTAAATCTTCATGCGAGACCGCTGACGCCAGTGTATTTTTGCCGATGCGCGGCAGCATGCTTTTCAGCGTCGATTCGTAACGTGATAACGTGCTGGCCGCTATTTCCAACTTTTTAAGCTCGATCCATCGCTTGCTCAATTCCAGAACCGTTATCTCTTTGCTCTCCAGTCCAAATCGTTTCAAATTTGGTGAGTCGGGAAACCGGGACGTATAGTCAAAGTTCCCGGTTTTAATGGCATAGCAAACTGATGTACGAAGCTCGCCGGCGACTTTTCGGTTTTTGGGTGTATCAGGTACACCCAAGTTTTCTCTGACACGAAATCCTTTGTAACTAAACCAGATGCGGAGTTTGCCACCATGGTTTTCAACGCCTGTTGGGTAGGTCACTTTCACCACATTCCCTCCTGCGTCCAAGAGCTCCATAAGCTTACCCTTTAAACCCCGGTTGAGCACCTGGCTGTTTTGACGCCAGCCCGCCGACCCAAAGATCGATTGCCCTGCGGTTGTACATGCATTCGCTGTTTGCTTTGGGGATCCCGTCTGGCGAAATGTGCATGTACTCGCGGCCACACAGCCACGCTTCCCGCCGCGCACGCATGATTGTGCCCGGTTTCAGCCCCGTGAGTTCAATCAGTTTTTGCTCTGTAACCCAGTCATTGGGGATAAGTTGGTATTGAACTTCAGCCATTCTTTTCTCCATTGGCCCCGCCAGGGGCCGGTTGATAAATCGAAATCACATCACCTGGCCTGGCAGACGACGGAGCCGCCTCGCGCCGGTCATTGCGGTCGCCACATAACTGGCCCGGCGGTTCGCTACCTCAACAACAATCTTCGAACCTTCGACGAGAATGGTGTAAGTGCTGGTGGTTTTCTGTCTGCCGAATTCACCGAATCGCGCGACATGCTCTGCAAGGGCCGCATCGCATGCCTGACGCGCCAGCCGCGAATCTTTACTACAACGATTAATTAGTCGCATGCTGCACGCTCCGGTTGATAGACGTCCCAGCAATTACGCTCAATATTTGCAAGTAGTCGGCGCTCGCGAATGTCTTCAATGCTTCGCCCGGTCAGCTCTGCGATCTGCTCATTGGTGTGTCTTAAAAGCAGAGCTAATTGTTCCTGCGACCATGACTGATTTTCAGTTTTCATCATCAAGTTTCAGGAGGGCGAACCCTCCCGCCTCCCTTAGCCGACATACTCAGGTTTCATGTCAGTCAGTGTGATGCTGAACTGTTCGTAAAGCTCATCGCCCAGATGGCGCTTGGCCGCTGCCAGCGTCTGCTCAGCTTTGGCGAACAGGTCCGCCGCTTCCGGTTCGTCAGGCTGAGGTAGAGAGTTGATTGCTGCTTCTACCTTGTTGCGCGCATCCACCAGGTAATAACGCTTTACGGCTTTGTTTTTCAGCTCGGTGAACAATGCAGATCCGAGCGTTGGTTTTGCCGACTCGATATCAGCGCGCACCGCTTTGGCCTGATCCACTGACTGCGCGGACTCAATGCGGTCACGGAAATCATCGGCCATGGCGTCAATGTTGGCAGTAGACTCCTGGGCGCTGGTGGTGACCGGTTCGGAATTAATATCGGCCATGGTGATGCGCTGCTGCGGCGTCGGGTTAATTTCGCGTTCGGTACGCTGCTCAACTTCATCAGGCGTGTAAACGCCGAGGATCACATGCGGGCAGTACAGCCGCGCCCAGTACTTCACCCCGAGGTAGGCGATCTGCTGATCCGGTTTGGAAACCCATAGCGGTGAGTTGCGGGTAACTACCTGAGACAGGTAGAGGGGTTTGTCCCACGTGATTTCACTTTCTCCACGAAGAATGGCCCCGACCTGAATGTAGAGTCCTGCTTCATCTTCATCAGTCCAGTCGCGAACACGTTCGGTAACGGTGTACTTCCCGTTCTTTCCGGTTTTCTCGCGGGCCACTTCTTTGGTTCTGGTGCAGTGTTCCCAGTCACCGCCGTAGCGATAATGGAAACGGCCATGAATGGCGCTGGAACTGGTGATTACGGCATTCACAAGCTGCGCTTCGTAACCCAGTTGGCCGTTAACCAGGTGCGTTTTTTGCGCTACCGCATAAGGATTCATCCCCCATTGCATGGCCTGCATTACGATAGCCATGCAGTCAGCCGGTTTACCCGCAAGATGAGCCGGTACTGTGACCTGAGAATCAGCCATAAGGTTGGCGAACGCCGTTAGCTGGCCCAGCGCCTGCACGTTGAAAATAGCGTTGCTGGCAGAAATGGTGTTCGGTGCCTGCTGTTCTGCTGAGATGATGTTGGTGTTTTCCATGGTCATTCCCCTTATGCCTGGGCGCGCAGCGCTTCGAGGCGGCGCAGATCAAAATCGTTCAGTTCGTCGGTATAGTCGTCGGTGATCGGCGCGGGCCACTCGCCGGTATCGAAGGCGTTCGCGATAGCGCGCATCGTCGTGCGGTACTCAAGCGCACCCAGCTCCAGTAGTTCGGGGCTGGCTTCCACGATGGCGATCCAGTGGTAACCCTCATCCTTGTTCACGAAAATCCAGAAGAACTGGTCAAGCGCTGCCGTTTCGGTATACATAGCCGCACTCAGGTGATAGTCGCGCTCGATGATTTCCCGGTGCAGCTTTGCGCGCAGGCCGGACTGCTTGATGTTCCACATGCTGATAGTTTTCAAGTCCGCACCGATGCGCACCCCGTTTAATTCCAGCTCAAGGTCAGGCCGCACGCGGATTTCCAGCCCGGTCTCTTCGTCGATACCGAAATAGCTCGTCTCAACAGCGCGATCGGGGTGCAACAGCAGTTTTCCGGCAGTCGGGTGGCTGTGCAGCGCGCTCTGGATAGCCAGCGCAGTGGTGTACTGCTGGCGGGTTACCAGAATTTTGCCTTCCGGGTTCTCGCGCCAGGCGTCCAGCAGTTCATCAGCGAATACCGCATCCGGGCGGACTGCCTTGAGCGCCTGAATCAGATCTACCTTAGTACCCGACACTTTCAGCGGTGCCGGTTTCTGAGCTTCCTGTGCGACCAGGTCAGGATTAACGATCACCAGTTGCTCGAGCAGCGCGTCACGGCTGCCGCTGGTCTTCACCGGGGCAGGCAGGGTGGCGTTGTACTCTTTGATGCAGGCTTTCATCGCGGCAGCGGTCTGCTTTTGGTCTGCTTCGATACGCTGAAACTCTTCCGGCAGCGCCATGTAACTTTGTGCGGTTTCGTCTACTGCTGAGCCCAGCGGCAGCGGCGCGGGCAGGGTGGCGTTGTGCGCTTCCAGCAGTGCCTTGATATCGTCGGCGCTGAGCTGCGGCGGCAGGCTGGCGTTGTACTCGTCGATCAGCGCGCGGATTGTCGCTGTGGTGGTGAGCGCACCTTCAGGGATCACCGGCTCGATGCTGAATTCTGCATCCAGGGTTTCCGGCTGTAGTGCCAGTGCGTGCACCAGATTGCCCATGTCCAACACCTTCGAACGTTCTTTCTGGATAGTCTTCTCGACGTGACGCGCATTGAAGTACATCAGGCTGACGCGGGCATCCTTCACTTGTGTTGAGCTGATACCGTTTGCACCGTGATAGACATCATTCGGCAATCCTTCATAGCGGCCCGGTTCGAAGTAAGCAGGGAATTCTGAAGAGATAGTCGGCCCATCTGCCTGTTCTGACGTATCCTCATGGATAGCGGAATAAAGGTTTGGGCAGGCGTTTGCGATGATTTCACGGTTAGTCATCGCAGTTGTTGCTGCACCAGCTTCATCAACGCTTGCATCTGGCAGAGCTGCTGCTTTGCTTTCCGAAAGCGCAACGATATTTTCGGTTTCATTACCGCGATCCGTTTCCATCTGCACATCGTCGGCGATCTCCACACTTTCCGTTTTCACGACTTCATTTGAGGGGGCTGTCATCAGGCCATCAATGGAGAACACGCCGGGAGCGATGCTTTTAACTTCAGGCTGCGTGGTTGCTTCAGGTGCATTTTTTTGGACCGCTTCAACGCAGGCGTGTCCGACAACTGAAAATTCTGTGGAAAGCCCCTCAAGGCTCTCAACCGGCTGAGTGCCCTGAATGGCACCGGCAACAACCGCAGCGCTGTCAATCTGGCGTGCAGCAGCGAGGATTTCTAACGTCGGTTTATCATGTTGATATTCTGTCAGCGTTGCGCTGATATAGCCGCTCAGGCGATCCGGGAACGGCGTAATGCCAGACGATGCTTCACGGATCAGTGCAAAAATTGCAGCGCGCGAATAATCCAGGATGCCCGCGATTTTGCGCAGTGCGCCAGACCATTCTTTAAACGGACTTTCTTTGGCCGCGACAATGTCTTTAGCGCGGCGGTGAATGGATACCGGGATGTTGTAGATGTCGAAATTCATCGGCAGCGTGGCGCAGGCGATCTCAATATCCAGCGTGTCCAGCGTGTGTTCATAATCCTGGCTGCGGTCTGTTGTGGTCCCACCGCCCGCGTTAGTCCCTGAATCAGTACGTTGAATCTGTGACACCCTGTTACCACTGATCCACTCTTTGACGAGCAGTCCGCGGTCCGGGTAGCACGTCGCGCTCCACGCTTTTAAAAATTTGAGCAACAGGGCGAGTTCAGGGGCCTTAGCGGTTGTCGAAAACACGCGTTTAACAGCTTCGGTCAGCTTCCAGAGATCGTATTCTTTAACGTCTTTCAGACCATCAATGTTTTCAGCTGCGAGAAGCAGATTTTGTGCATACGTATTGTCAGTATCCATTTCCAGTGCGCGGACAGTTTTCAGCTGATCGTTATCAACGTGATAAGCGAAATTGTCATCGGTAATAAACTGCGCAAGGAGCCGTTGGCGGAAAGGCAAGGTTGCGACAACATGTTGTACTGGTGTGTCAGTTTTCTGAATGCGCCAGAAGTTGGTAATACCTGCGCGCTGGTCCGGTTCGGCGTTTACCCACTCACGAATAAAGGCCGTAAAGTCATCCGTTGAGAATGCTTTATCCCGAGGAAACGCTTTTTTGAATCCTTCGATCAGCTTCCACTCGTTGTGAAGCGATAGTTCTTCAACACCGGGAACGTTGCGAACAGCCTGCAGAAGGTTCTGAACGTAATCATTGCCTTCATCCAAAGACAACTCAGTGACGGAAATCTGTTGTTCTTCGCTGATATGAGTTTCCTGCTTTTCGAACAGCAGATGCGTAAGAAGACGTAGTGACAAGCGCAACCGGGCAACCGGGCGCAGCATTTCTTTTTCGATCTCGTCGAAAGACTCGCCATTCACGTTAACGTTTTTGTTGGATGGCGCTGGTGCACTCGTATCGGCAGCTGCGCCGACTAAAACCACGTCGTTCACAGTTGAGTGAGAGGAATTCTCCTGAGTTGATACATTTTTATCACTAGCAGTAATGACAGGTGCCCAGGAATGCCCGTCGTCTCCCAGCACATAGCGCTCGCACCAGGTGAAATCGACAGTACCTTCTTCAGGCAGATCATCAACGACTGGGAAATCAGTGCGTGCAGGCAACTGGTAATCAGCGCCACGGCCGGTTTCAATTTCCGCGTCTTCAAGAATCACCTGCGCCTGGAGTTTGGCGCGGGCTTCAGTTTTGGCTGAGAACCAGAGCACGCCACTTGGCTTACCTGATTTCTGCGTCGCTTTCAGAAAGTAGAAAAATTCCATACTCGTTTCCTTTGGGTGATAGAATCCCCGGCGCTGTATAAGCCGCCATCGACTGGTTGGTTTAAATTCCGGTGGGCTTTGGTAGGTGTCACCGGACGTAAGGCCCGCTTCGGCGGGTTTTTGCGTTTAGCCTTCGTGCGCCATCTGGTCGTAACTGGCGCACTGCGCAGAGCAATACTCTTTCTCTTTCCGTGCCAGTTGACGGCCCTGGCGATAGAGAAGGGTGCGTTTCACAACTTCCCCTGGTTTAATCTGTTTGCTGCAATACCCGCATTTAACTTCCATGCTTACTCCCGTTAAAAAGCCGCGTTGTAACCGGCTGGCTGCTCGCCAGCGCGAACAATGTGCTCAACTTCGAAACATTCCCCGGCGACCTGCTGCTCGACAGCGGCAGCTTCACACTGCTGCTGGCTTTCGTAGACGCCCAGCACCACATCCTGAAAATCACCGTTGGTCATGCCTATGGTCAGAACTAACGCGAATAACGTATTCATCAGTGTGTACCTGCTGGAACCAGATGCGGTTCAATGTTGCGAGAGGCATACGGGCGGCGAATGTGGCGCAGGTTTCCCTGCGGCTCGTGCCAGTAAGTGCCATTGGTATAATCAAAAGAGACAAGCCATGCCGCGCCGGTGCGGCTGTTGCGCATGGGAATTGCGCGACCGCTTTTAGGTACTGCCTGATTAATCGTTGCCATCTCACCCTTTGCCGTTGTCGCCCGGCTGGCGGAACGTTTCTACCGGACACCCGCGCTGTGCTTGTGTCGTTGTTTGGATGAGCTGAATTTAGCGCAGTGCTAAATATGAAGCAATAGCATTATGCTAAATAATGTTTGCATTTAATTTAGCATTTTGATTTGAAAGGGAATTTATTTTTTTGGCAGTCAGAGGGATTTTTGAGACAAAAAAAAAGCCCGCATGTGCGGGCTTATCGTTAGAGACTGTGTTTTGCATCAGGGGATGTTGAGTATTTTAGCGTCAACAACAACTCCAATGATTTTGCAATTTCCGTTAATTTCAATCATAGGATACTGTGGATTTAGCGGCTTTAGGAAACGCCGACCTGCATCAATAACCAGTTTCTTGAATGTAGCTTCGTTATCTTTTTCGAGTTTAGCCACGACAAGTTTACCGTTGCGCGGTTCTACTTCAGGATCAACAAGTATTGCAGCACCTTCGGGTATGCTTAGACCGCCTGGCGAGGTCATTGAATCGCCTTTGACATCAAGCCAAAACGAGTCCTCAGAGCAATCTACAGTTGTTTCGTACCATCGTTCAACGGCTCGGCGGTGATAAGGTTCTACGGCTTCCATCCATTCTCCGGCGCTCACCCAACTAATTACCGGGTAACTGCCTTTAGGCTCATGCTTACCGCTAAATGAGACATTACCTGGCGTATCTTTTGAGTGTAGGGAATCCATCCAGCCAACTGGCAGACTTAGTGCGGTCTCAATTTTCCTAGCCAACCGATCGCCAACATTCCTGTTAGGGTTTTCACCAATGAGTTGGCTCAACATAGCTGGACTCATATCAGCTAGCTCAGCGAATTGAGCTTTGGTCAAACCTTCCTCAACTCGCTTCTGTTCGAAGAGAGCTTCGAGGTTAACTTTTCTGATTTCTTTATTTTCCATTCCTACATTTTCACCGTTTTTAGCAATTTGATAAATATGCAAATTGCTAAATGGTGCTTGCGTAGTATTTAGCATAACGCTAAACTCCAGTTCGAATCAGTTAATGGAGATCACCATGGGTAACGAACTACTGCGTTGGCGTAAATCAGCGACCACTGATGAGTGGGCTCAGCTTGCATCGCTGGCAAAAACAACAACTGGATATCTTGACCAGATTGCATATGGGAATCGTCGAGCTTCTCCTGAAAAAGCGAGCGCTATTGAAGAGGCGACTCATTCCTTTACAAGTCATGACCCTGTTTCTAAAGAGAGCTTGGTCTTCGCATATCAGCGCAACAATGCAGCTTAATCAGGTTCACGAGAATGCAATCACTTAACTTTCAACAGAGTACACCGCTACACCCAATAGCGATGATAAATCGTTCTCAACCTGCTGAGGACATGCCGAACCCTGGCGATATCCGCGACGCCGTTCGCGCATGGGCAGCGGTAGCTGGGCAGGATGTCGTTGCTGCTCACATCGTAGATCATTGGCGCAGCTGTGGCGGAAAGGGCATTGCATTCCCCGCTGACGTTAGCCGTGCCCGCCAGAAACTTTTTCGCTGGCTCGATAACCGCTTCGATACAGACGACTGCCGGGATCGGGTGCGCCAGCTGACACCCGCGATTCTGGCCGTTCTGCCGCTCGAGCATCGCGGTGCGCTGGTGGGCGGCGACTGCAAACTGACGCGCTTGGCTCACGCTGAAAAGGAGGTTGCCGAGGCAAAGCGCGCGGTGCTGATGGATGCGCCGAAGCACCAGAAACTGAAAGAAATGAGCGAGGGGATCATGTCGATGTTTCGGCTTGAACCGGATCTGGCCGGGCCCCTGATGGCGATGGTAACAACCATGCTGGGGGGAATGTGAAGAGTTTTGAAATGGTGAAGACCGTTGTGCGCCAACACAGCCGGTCTTCGGGTGCAATCACGTCGAGCAATTGCGAGGTCATTATGACAAACACATGTTCAAAACACCAGGCGGAAGGGGCATAGCTATGTCAAATGTCGCTTACGCCGATTTTGCGGCACGTACTGCCGCCAGGAGCAACAGGATGGAGAACCAGAAGACCGGTTTCATCCCGCTGTACCGGAGTGTACTCAAGCAGGGATGGGCCAGGGATGTCTTCCTTCGTACCCTGTGGGATAACCTGCTGCTGAGTGCTGCACGTCAGCCCTACACAGCCAGTTATAAAGGCCGTCAATGGCCGTTGCAGACAGGGCAACTGGTAACGACTACAGCTGATTTGGGGCTGGCTTTGTGTGACCGTAATGGGGAGCCAACGAGCCGCCACGCAGTCGATCGCATGCTCGCCTTTTTCGAGAAAGAAGGGATGATAACTGCGGCGGGTGAGCGCCGAAAAGGCACGGTGATCACCATCACAAATTATGCGCAATATGCTCAAAAAATGGACGATTTGCCCGCGCATTACGCCGCGCATAACAGCGAGCATAACCCCGCGCATAACGAACCCAGTAATGGCGCGGCTTGCGAGGGCGATGCCGCGAATAACCCCGCGCATAAGGGCGCGCTTAAGTCCGCGCATCATGAACAACAAGTAATATTAAATACTAACGTATTTAATGATCCTTCGAGAATTTCAAAAATTCATCCTGGAGCTGCCATTCAAACCCCGAAGGGTGACAAATGGGGAACAGCCGCTGATTTGAAATGCGCAGAGTGGATCCTCGCGTTGCGCTCCGCTATCAAACCATCCCTGACAACACCAAACCTCACGACGTGGGCAAACGATGTGCGCATGCTGCGCCAGCTCGACCACCATTCGCATCGTGAAATCTGCGAGCTGTTCAAATGGGCAGCACATGATTCGTTCTGGCACAAAAACATCCTGTCTCCATCCAAGCTGCGCAAGCAGTGGGACACCCTGACGCTGCATCGCGCCGACAGCACACGCAAGCCACGCGCCGAAGAACCATCTGACGCACCGCACTGGAACAGCCCTGAAGCCTGGGAGGATTTCGTATGAACCCCGAGATTTTTCGCGCAGTAACGAGCCGCGATGGCGATGCCATGGCACGCATGGCAGGTGATAACCGTGACCAGACCAGAGTTATCAACTCCGACGCCGAACGCATGGTTGATGCGCTGTTTCGCCAGCTCCGGCAGGTATTCCCCGCATCGACGCAGACCAACCTGCGCAGTGAAGCCGACGAGAAAACGGCAAAGCAGCAGTGGATCGCCACGTTTGCGGAAAACGGCATACGCAGCCGCGAGCAGCTGGCTGCCGGCATGCAGAAGGCTCGCGCCAGCGTATCGCCATTCTGGCCATCGCCTGGTCAGTTTGTCGCATGGTGCCGCGAGGGCAAGGGGGCGCTGGGTGTAAGCCCATCGGACGTCATGACGGAATTCTGGAAGTGGCGAAAGCTGGTATTCCGCTATCCCACCAGCGAGCAATACCCGTGGCCGCAGCCGGTTCTCTATCACATCTGCCTCGAACTGCGCCGCCGCGGTGTTGACCGTCAGATGAACGAAAAAGAACTGCTCAGCGAAGCCGGAAACCTGCTGGCGAACTGGGAGAAACGTGTTGCCGAAGGTAAGCCGATTCCACCGGTCCGACGTGCTCTGGCTGCACCGAAGGCGGAGCAGGGGCCAACGCCAGCTGAAATCCTGTTGGCAGAGTTTAAACGTCGGCAGGCGCAGGGGAGGGCATAAGCATGCGAAGCAAAGACCAACTGGCAATCATCGGGTTTCTTGAACTGAACAAACTTGCAACGCCACTCCAGCTCGAACGCCACTTTGCCTGGAGCAATAAACACGCCCACGCCATTCTCGGGCGACTGAAGCGCCTGGGCATCATCAAAAATATCGGCAAGCCATCCCATCCGCAGTACCGCCTGGTGCAGCGCTGGCAGGCAAAGATCAAACAGCCGAAACCACGTATTGAACCGCCTCGGGTGCCAGCGGTAACGGAAGTTTGCAGGGCGAACTGGCAGGGCTATCACATCCATAAAATCTTCGGGAGTACTCGGGCATGAGGGAAGTAAAAAACAACTTAGAACTGGTTACAGCAGGGCATGAGTTTGCGCGCCTGATGTCGAGTGATACGCCGATAATTGATATTGCAAAATTGGTCACGCAACTGGCCGAACGGCTTGATATCACTTCGGCGGCGATGCGCGAAACGGCGAAGCAACGTGATGCGCTGACGGCCGATAACCTGGCGCGTGCCGAAATCATCGGGCGACTGGTCTGGCAGTACAGCGCCAGCGGCATTAAGCCGGTGGAAAAATCGTTGAACCCGGCCTCTGCATTGCTGTTCGACGCACTGGAGGTGCTTCGGCAGCCAGCTACAGCAGCAGCGTTTAACGAACTGAAAGCGCAGGGCGTTGAGACGGCGGCAGCATCTTACCACCCACTGGTGGTCACCGGCGGCAGCGATGACCCACAGGAAAACGGGCTGTGTATTCGGGAAGACCTGCTGAGTCTCGCCAGGAAGCTGCGCAACGGGGAGGCTGTATGAGCAAATCACTGAATGCCCGCTGCATCCGACGCTGGCAGGTACAATTCCGCGACATTTGCGACTCAAAGGCCTCTCCGCACTGGCGTAAGCGCCACCTGCGCGGATGCATCCGTGAGTGCGCATTGACCACAGTTCACTGCATGGTTGAGCGTATGTCCGAGGATAGCGCGATAGTTGATTATCAGGGAGACCGCCACTGCTGGTCGCCAGAATTCTCAGCATGGTATTCCACCAGGCGCGAACAGTACCGTAAAGACGCGCTGGGCTATCTCAATCACTACGCCACGAATGACGAAATCGACGACGAGATCCAGAACGAACTGGGGGCCTGGAATGACTGAGCGCGGGATGATTTTTAACGCTGAGATGGTGCGCGCCATCCTCGACGGCAGGAAGACGCAGACGCGGCGTATTATGAAACCGCAGCCAGCTAATGACATAGCGCTTAGCACGTTTCCAAATGCTGAGGCATGCGGGTGGATATCTTCCTTGGCGCATAAATTTGGCAGTACGACCGCGCATTTCTGCCCTTTCGGTAAGCCCGGCGATCGCATCTGGGTGCGGGAGACGTTCCAGGGCCCACTTGTTTCTGAGGATTTATTCGAGGAATACCGAGCCTATCCTGAAAAGTTTGAAAAGCCGCAATATTGCGAATACGCCGCCAACGGTGGCGCAACGCCAGAATATTGCGATCTCGACGATAACCTACGTCATGGCTGGCGACCCTCAATCCATATGCCTCGCTGGGCCAGCCGTATCTCGCTGGAGATTACCGGCGTGCGCGTTGAGCGGCTCAACCAAATTAGCGACGCTGAATCCTCAGAAGAGGGGTGCAGTATCGCCGATATGGAAAGCGGGGAAAGCCTAAGCGATGTATTTGCGCGGCTATGGTCCAGCATCTATGGACAGGAAAGCTGGCTGGCCAACCCGTGGGTATGGGTCATTGATTTTAAGCGGGTAGATGGGGAGGCTGTATGAGCATCCAGCTTTATAACGCGGATTGCTTCGAGGTGTTTTCCATCATTCCCGATGGAAGCATCGATCTCGTATGCGCTGACATTCCCTATGGAACCACGCAGTGCCGATGGGATTCTGTCCTCGATCTGCCGAGGATGTGGCACGAGCTATCCCGGGTAAGCAAGTCAAATGCCGCCATAGTGCTTTTTTCCGCTCAGCCGTTTACCAGTGTGCTGGTAAACAGCAACTTACGCTACTGGCGCTCAGAGTGGATTTGGGAGAAAGGGAACGCTACCGGCTTTCTGAACGCCAAGAAACAACCCCTGCGTGCGCATGAGAATATTCAGGTGTTTTACCGCCAGCAGCCGACGTATAACCCGAAGATGACTGATGGCCATGTCCGTAAAACCAGTAAGCGGAAGACCGTTAATTCAGAATGCTATGGTAAGGCGCTATCACTGACCGAATACGATTCCACAAAGCGGTACCCGCGCGACGTTCAGTTCTTCTCGAGCGACAAGCAAACCGGGAATTTTCACCCGACACAAAAGCCTTTGGCTCTGGTGAAATACATCATTGAAACCTACAGCAATCGCGGCGACGTGGTACTGGATTTCACCATGGGAAGCGGTACTGCTGGTATCGCCTGCCAGCAGACAGATCGGTCATTTATCGGAATCGAAAAAGAGCAGGACATCTTTGAAGTGGCCTGCCTGAGGATGGGTATTAACCGAAAGGAGCGAGCTGCATGAATAATGCCGATCCGCTTCTGCAATACGCCACCAACCGCATCATTGAACTGGAAAACCTGCTGCTGGTGGATGTGGCGGAAACAGTCTGGCCCGCAGAGGTTGCACTGGTTTACGCACAGGTTGAAAGCGCCGGGGATCTCCCGGCGCATCACCAGCGCCGACTGAAGTTTCACATCAACCGGATGTGGCTGGAGAAAATGCCGGTACCGGCGATCGTAACCGCTGCCTGTTCGCTGGCCGCTGCCATGGAGAAATACGCGTGAGAGAAATCATTGTTGATAATTTTGCTGGCGGTGGCGGGGCGTCTACTGGTATTGAAATGGCGATCGGTCGCAGCGTGGATATCGCGATTAACCACGATCCGAAGGCGGTGGCCATGCACAGCACTAACCACCCGGACACGCTGCATTACTGCGAGAGCGTCTATGATATCGACCCGCGTACGGCGACTGCTGGCCGCCCGGTGGGCCTGGCGTGGTTCTCCCCGGATTGCCGCCACTTCTCGAAGGCGAAAGGCGCGAAGCCCGTGGAGAAGTCCATCAGGGGACTGGCGTGGATCGTCATTCGCTGGGCGCTGGCGGTGCGGCCGCGTGTCATGATGTTGGAGAACGTAGAAGAGTTCAAAACGTGGGGGCCGTTGCTGGCAGCCGAGATGCGGCCTGATCCGGCGCGAGCCGGGGAAACGTTTGAGGCGTTCTGCGGGATGCTTTCTGGCGGAATCCCGGCAGATCACCCGGCGCTGGCTGAATGCTGCGAGTTTCTGGATATTGCTGTCGACGGTGATCTGGCGCAGCAGCTGGTGACCGGGCTGGGTTACGCTGTCGATTACCGGGAACTGCGCGCTTGCGACTTTGGTGCGCCAACGATCCGAAAAAGGTTCTTCATGGTCATGCGCTGCGACGGCGTGCCTGTTAGCTGGCCGGAGGCGACGCACGGTGACCCTAAATCGCCGCCGGTGCTGGCGGGCGAGCTGCTGCCGTGGCGCACTGCTGCGGAGTGTATCGACTGGTCTATCCCGGCCCCGTCCATATTTGACCGCAAAAAGGCATTGGCGGAAAACACGCTCAAACGGATTGCGCGCGGCATCCAACGCTTTGTTATCGATAGCGCATCGCCGTTTATCGTGAAATGCAACCATACCAGCACACGTACCAGTTACGACTGTTTCCGGGGCCAGGCGCTGGCGGAGCCTCTGCATACGATCACTAAAGCGCCAGGATTCGCGATCGCAGTACCGCATCTGACCAAGTTCCGTACCGGCGCTACCGGCCAGCAGGTAACTGAACCGGTACCGACCGTAACCGCCGGAACATCGAAACGCCCGGGCGGGAATGGGCATGCGCTGGGGATGGTGCAGGCAGACCTGGTGCCGTTTATTGCTGGCGCAGGTGGTCCGAAATACTCCGCAAAACCGCGTGGCGCTGACCAGCCGATGCACACGCTTGTGAACACCAATCACTCCTGTGTTATTGCGCCGGTGATCGCCCGGCAGTTCGGGGCAAGCATCGGCCACCGCGCTGACGAGCCGAGCGCAACGGTTACAGCGGGCGGCGGCGGCAAATCGCAGCTGGTGACACCGACCCTGATCCAGATGGGTTACGGAGAGCGTCCGGGGCAGGAACCGCGTGTACCGGGCCTGCATAAGCCAATGGATACCGTTGTCGCTGGAGGTGGCAAGTTTGGGCTGGTGGCGGCAAATCTGGTCAAGCACTTCGGCGGGAACTACCAGGGCGCGGGCGTGGCGCTGGATGAACCTATTCACACGGTCACCACCACCGATCATCATGCAGTTGTCGCTGCGCACCTGATGGTTAATAACTCTGGGCACGCAGGCGGCACTGCAGACCAACCTGCACACACCATCACAACGGGTAATCACCATGCTGCAGTCACATCGCATCTGGTGAAACTGCGCGGGACATGCCGTGATGGACAGCGCGCAGACGAACCGATGCCGACAGTGACAGCAGGCGGCCTGCATGTGGGGGAGGTTAAAACCACCTTGGCGGTTGAGGTGTACGACCAGCAGCGCGCGGATCAGACGCTGGCGTTCCTGCGGGAGTATTGCGGTGCCGAATGCGACGGCCTAGTGACGATCGGCGGTGTGGTTTATCGCATCGTGGATATCGGCATGCGCATGCTCCAGCCAGCCGAGCTATACCTCGCCCAGGGATTTCCGGACTGGTACATTATTGACCGCGACTACACCGGGCAGCGTTACGCCAAAGACAAGCAAGTTGCCAGATGCGGCAATGCGGTACCACCGCCGTTTGCTGAGGCGCTGGTGCGGGCTAATTTGCCGGAAATGTGCGGAGAACATGAAGAAGCCGCCTGATATAATTTAGCCGAACACAATCTGTCGTCTGAATAAGAAAGATTTATTCCACATAGGGGAAGGCATATGAATGTTGACTATCTGTTGATTGGCTACAGGCGTAGCGGGGAAATTAAGCGTGTTGACCACGAAGAGGGAGAGATACTTCCAACGGTTATAACGTTTGAGCATGCTAATCCCGGAGGTCCTAATCACCCCGAAAAAAACTTTGAGGTGCTGATAAAGTATCATCGCGGGAATCGCTATGCGATTGCTGTTGCGCTTGATGGTGGCGAGGTGCTGGAGGCATCTGAAATAAATGCACTGATCGAATCGTCCGGTATGAGGCCGGTGCCTGACGAGATTATTGGCGAAATTTAAATGGGCTTTGATTTTCCATAATCACCTGTCCATAATGCCAGTGTCAGCCTGAACACCTGACAACCGGATTTCCGCGCTATATGGGGACATATGGCGCAAGAACTACAACTCATCAAGCAGTCATCTGGAATCCTGATCCCCGCCACGCCGGAGACCAGTGATTTTCTGCATTCAAAATGTAAGCTCGGCGCGGTGCTGGTGGCAGAGTTTCGCCAGCTGCGCAACGCGGCTTTTCACCGTAAATTCTTCGCGCTGCTCAATCTCGGTTTTGAATACTGGGAGCCGACGGGCGGGGCGATCTCTTCCAATGAGCGTAAGCTTGTTACCGGCTATGCAAAATTCCTTTCTTCTTATGGCGGAAATGAAGCAACGCTGCTGGACGCCGCTGAACAATATCTTGAGCGCATCGCCGACCGCCGCGGCGGAAGCATTAGTGCGTGCAAATCTTTTGACGCGTACCGTTCCTGGGTAACGGTTGAAGCCGGGCACTATGACGCCATCCAGCTTCCTGACGGCACGCTTCGCAAACATCCTCGCAGCATTGCGTTCGCAAATATGGACGAGGCCGAATTCCAGCAACTTTACCGCGCAGCGCTAGACGTTCTCTGGCGCTGGATCCTGTCACGGGCATTTCGCAGCCCGGCGGAGGCCGAAAACGCCGCTGCGCAGTTGCTGAGCTTCGGGGGCTGAGTCCATGAAAGAGACCTGGTTCTATCATACCGACTGCACCACGGCGCAGGCAGAGGAACTGCTGGCGGAATACCGGCGGCGTGGCGTGAAGGTCGAGCGCAGCCTGAATGCCGATCTCATTACCTGGACCGTCAGCGCCCGGCTGCCGGAAAGCGATAAGCCGCCGCGCCCGAGCCGCGTCTGGCAAAACAAGGCGTGGGGTTGATCATGGCTAAATCTGTGAAATGCCTGTTTTGCGGTAAACCCGCAGCCCTTTTATGCGATGGGATTATTGGCTGGGATGCTGATGAGGATGAAAACCATCATCTCAGCAATGCCCGCGGAATCTTCACGTGCGATGCGCCGATGTGTGCTGAATGCGGTACGTGGCACGGCAATATCTTCTTCTCAGGAAAAGCTGGGGGCATGGAAACCCGCGATTATTGCCCGCTATGTCTGGGGCTGCATGTGAATGGCGACGTAATACGGGAAGATCTGCACCGAAAAGGCAAAGCCATCCGCGAACCAGCCCTGCAACCAGAGCAGGCAGCAATAATCCGCAAAGCGCACTGGAATAGCTATTTGAATGAGCACCGCAGGGAGCTAAACGCAATTCAAGGAGGTGGACAACAATGCCTGCCATTCTGAAAAAGAAACCCCGTCGTAAATGCGCAAACCAGAGCTGTCGCCAGTGGTTCCACCCGGTGCGCGACGGGCAAATAGTTTGCTGCTACGAGTGCGCCACTGCCGTCGCCAAAGAGCAGGTTGAAAAAGCCCGGCAGGACGCAAAACGAAGAGATCTGAAGCTAGAGCGCGATGCGGCTAAAGCTGAGCGTAAACGCTGCGCAGAACGCCGCCAGGCGGTTAAACCATTAAGGTTTTTCCGCAATCAGGCGCAGCATGCCTTCAATGAATTTATCCGGTACCGCGATCGAAAGCTCTCTTGTATCAGCTGTGGTCGCCACCATGCTGGCCAGTATCACGCCGGGCACTATCGCACCACCGGCGCGAATCCTGAGCTGCGCTTCAATGAGGACAACTGCCATAAGCAGTGTGCTCCTTGCAATAACCATCTTTCGGGCAACCTTTCCGATTACCGCCCGGCGCTGATCGCCAAAATCGGCCAGGCGCGCTTTGATGTGCTGGTGGGACCTCACGAATTGCCGAAGTGGAGCCGGGAGGATTACATGCGGATCCGCGACACCTATCGCGCAAAACTTAAAGCACTTAAACAGCAGGAGGCAGCGTGACGCGCAGCGAAGCAGAACGATATGAAAGGGAGTGCGTGACCCTCGAGCTGACGCTCGGCGTTCAAGATAATTTAGTGGAGAGAGTTGATGCGTGATATGTATGAAGTAATGGACTTGTGGGGCGCTTGGGCAGCATCTGATCATAGTGGAGTCGACTGGCAGCCAATTGCCGCCGGATTTAAGGGGCTGCTACCGCACGGAAAGAAGTCTCGACTTCAATGTGATGACGATGAAGGCATTATGATCGATGGGTGCGTAGCGCGACTAAGGAGATATAAACCTGCAGAGTACGAGTTGATCATCGCTCACTTTGTTTTGGGGATTTCATTGCGAGCTATTGCAAAAAAGAGAAAATGTTCAGATGGAACTATCAGGAAAGAGTTGCAAACCGCTTTAGGTTTTATAGAAGGAATTGTTTGCACTCTTTCTCAATGATTTTGTTTTCAAACTTTAGATAGGGCGTTTAGAGCCTGCTTTAAATTTTCTTCCGCTGATGCCTGATATCCATATATCCTCCTCGATAAAATCGAGGAGGTCTTTTATTTCTTTTTTTGAGGCTGGCATTGTTATTTTTTCAACCCCGCCAATGATTGTTGTTTGTAAGGGGAAATTAACTTTCTGGGCTTCTGACTTAAAAATAGATAAATTTTGGGGTATTAACATGCCGGTTTGGTTTATTAATGTAACTTTACTTCTGATCACAGTGTCTGCAATTATTTTCAAATCGAAATTTTGAGTTGTTGAAAATATTGGCAATTGAGTAAATGTGTCAAGTTCTTGATCAGTGGCTGCTGTAAAGTAAGAGGACATATCAAAAATGCTTCTTAACTTAAAAAAACTCTTGAAGTAAATTTTGTTGGAGTCAATAATGGCTACTAGTTTGTCATCAATATTGAAACCAACATTCATTGTCTTACTAAAAGTTGTGTTTTTCCCAATCAAAGTTCCAATGAACGACTTTGAAGTATCAAGAACTTGTTTTTTATTAAAGGTTTGTATTGCGATAATATTTGGGTTTGCAGGAGTGTTGACGCCTACAAATAGGGCTTTTATATTTCCGATGCTTATTACATTAGGATCCCAAGTTGGAATGGCAGTAGGTCTTTTTACGGCATCAATTAGGGGTGCTGAAGCACCAAAATTTAATGTTTCAAAACACTCATCATATTTTGGGGTGTAACCAGCATAAAATGGAATTTTATTATTGTGATGCGCTTCAAAGTGTTGTCTTTGCTGTTGGAAAATTGCACTTACCGCTGTGTTAGCAGTTTTATCTAATTCTATCCTGACAATTCTGTTTGCAATGCTGTTATCCATGACTGCAAAAAGCGGCATAATTTTATTCCTCTACATGTAAAAATGTGTAATCTGTCAATTGTACGACATTAAAGGTAATTCCCTGTATATCTGTAATAACCGATTTTGAAATTAAAACAAACCCAACACCTGTATCATCTTCTGCTTCATAAAACTTGTACCCATGCAAAGATAATACTGGGTTGAAATTGTAGTTTTCTGAAAAGCATATATAAAACAATAGTGAGCCATAGAAAAACAATGCATAAGATTTGTTTTCTGCAATTGAATCCGTTCCTAACAATGGAAACAGATAGCTTAAGAAGTAATTAGTTACTTCTTTATTTGCAGGGGATACCGAACTAATATTTTTTGCAAGAGGTTCTAACTCCCGCTCTGCATATTTTACGAGACCAACAGCGAGCATCCAACTTAGTATTCCCACCCATAAGCTATAGTGCATTAACCAAGAGGTGTTTTTTGCATAACCTATAAAAAAAAGAGTCGCGCATACCGGAGCAATAGAGCTTGCTGTGAGTAAAAGCCTTGCTAGTTTGTTCAAATTAGTTCACCTTATACTGTTTATACATACAGTATCTTAGATCTAATCTGATCTGACATCCATGTTTATTCAGACTGATTCGCAAATCCTATCATCTTAGAGTGTCAAAAACACTAACGCGTACGCAAAATTTTGGATAACCTGTTAAGAGTGGTTTCTTCGGCACGGACTTAAAACGGTTTTTAAACCTCGCATCTGCGTTTTTTCTTTTCCGCGCCACGTTCTGCGCTTCAACCACAGAACCTTCAAGACGTGAGCCAGAGTGAGGGTTAGTGTGACCGTCTCTGTGAGCTGACCATCCCGATCGCTGTCGATCAGATTAACAGGCATTCTTTATTAGCGGCCGCTCACATTTTTTCACCAAGACACAGATAAATTCACCGCTGAAACCTAAGCTCAAATGGCATTCTTAAAAGAAGCTCTGAGTAAAGTAAGGTAGCGAATCCCCCTAAGCGGCGGGGTTAACTGGTGATGTTGGAGTGGTCTGCTCACGAGCCTCTGCAGCCAGTCGGCGGCTCACCGGGAGGCACCCGGCGCTACCGAATAAAAGGTATTGGACATGTTAAGGCCAGTTCGTCCGAGCTGGCCTCTTTTTTTACCCTTCTATCAGGCCACCCAAGCGGTGGCTTTTTTGTTTTCCTCACACAGCACCCCGACCAAATCGGAGGTGAGAGCATGTTACGAATGGAAAAATTAACCACTGGTATTGCCTATGGGGCCTCGGTGGGTAACGCCGGGTTCTGGGGGCTGCAATTGCTGGATAAAGTTACGCCCTCACAATGGGCTGCTATTGGTGTTCTGGGCAGTCTGGTGTTTGGCCTGCTGACGTATCTGACGAACCTGTATTTCAAAATCAAAGAGGACCGGCGCAAAGCCGCCAGGGGGGAATAGTGGCAGACAGAGCAAAGCTTAGTGCTGCGGTATTAGGCCTCATTCTTGCCGGTGCTTCAGCTTCGACGATTCTCGATCAGTTCCTGAATGAAAAAGAGGGCAATAGCCTGACGGCGTACCGCGACGGCTCCGGCATCTGGACTATTTGCCGGGGAGCAACGCTGGTGGATGGCAATCCTGTTCGCCAGGGCATGAAGCTGACGCAGGCCAAATGTGATCAGGTGAATGCCGTTGAGCGTAACAAGGCGCTTTCGTGGGTTGCCAAAAACATTCACGTGCCGCTGACCGAGCCACAGAAGGCCGGGATCGCCTCGTTCTGCCCTTATAACATTGGGCCGGGTAAATGCTTCCCCTCGACGTTCTACCAGCGCTTGAACGCCGGTGACCGTAAAGGTGCATGCGAAGCAATCCGCTGGTGGATTAGAGACGGTGGTAAGGATTGCCGGCTGACGAAGGGGCAGAAGAACGGCTGTTACGGGCAGGTCGAACGGCGAGATCAGGAGAGCGCGCTGACGTGCTGGGGGATAGCGCAGTGAAAATTCGTTACGTGATAGCCCTGTGCGCAGCATTATGCGTGCTGACAGGAATGTTTTGCTGGCGATCCGGGTGGAACGCGCACGCTGACCACATCAACGCACTGGCTGCCAAAAAGAAAGATAAAGCCGAGAAAGCTATCCAGCCCGTTGAGCAGAAAGCTGCGCAGGCCAGCGCTGAAGGCAAGATTATCTACCGAACCATAACCCGCGACGTGGTGAGATATGTCCAGGATCCGAATCGCACTGTGTGCCAGTTTGACACTGATGCTGTGCAGTTGCGCCAGCGTGCAATCGACGCTGCCAACTCCATCAGCGGATTTGATGCAGCCCCCGTGCAAGGCAAGTGATGCAGGTGCAGACAGTGACGCCGATCTGCAGTCCGACATTGAAACGGCTGAGTGCACGCGCCAGCTGCGAATGGATAAGTACCGCTGGCAGGCCTGGTATAACGCGGTTAAGTAATGCGGTATCGCTCAAAGTTTAACAACAGGGCAATATCCATTGCTTGTTTAGTGACCTATCCTTACCGCGGCTATTTACAGCGGAGGGGGTATGAAACAGTCTTTGGATTTGAACAAAGTAGCGGTATGGCAGTTTACGTTCCTGTTCTCCACAGCAACTGACCCGGACGGTCAAGGCATACACTTTGTGCGAGCGCTGGAGAAGGAATCGACTCGTCAGCTATACGATCGGATCTTCGATGAGGTTGATGCCGAGTTGCGGTCCGAATATGGCAATTACCAGTTCAAGGGCTGCGATATCCGGCCTTCGATTATGAAAGAAGACTGACCGCCTACGGGCGGTTTTTTATTGCCGGGAGATAAAACATGAAGCACTAAGCGGATAGACCGCAGCCATAAGGCAAAGCAGGAGTAATGATGCTGCCCCGGGCCGCCATCGAGCGAGCCTGTGTGGTGAAGGGTGAGGGTTCATAGATTAAAATAACCGCCGGTAAAGCAGCGCGCACGCCAGACGGGCAACGTTTATAAGCGGCTAAAAGTTTTCATAGTGCTGAGCCTTTGAAGGTAATTGATGAACCTTGGTATCCGGCAGCCACGGCGTAATTGTTGCTTCTTGTTATGGACAATTCGTTAATCATGTAATGTAGGCATCTTATAAGCAAGCCGTAGGTAATAGCGGCGTATCGAAGTTCATGAGGGCATGATTCCGCTGATAGTTGATGCGTATGCTGGCCTTCCCCGTCATCAATGTAAACCATGTAATCTTCATCACCTAAAGCCTTATGGTCATATGAAGGCAGCTTGTCTACGCTCCCAATAATTTCAATAAACTCATGGTGAGTAGCCCCTTCATAGTCGTGTTGATGCGCAAAGTTGTTTCTGATGTTGTTGAGCTTTTCAATGATGCGGTATGCGGCTAATGGTAACCCCATGCGTTGGGCCAGCTTTGCCTTTCCCATAAAATTCATGGAAAAACGTACTTTGCTTTTGTCTTTCGAATCATTGATGAATAGATCTTTTATTCCAACGAAAGAGCATATCCAGGCTTCCAGAAAACGCTCTATTGCTAAGTGAGTTGTCATGCAGCTAGCTAAATTATTCTTACCAAGCATTATCTTTTCGAATGTTTTAGCTTCGAATGTGAACCCTGAAACTTCCATAAAAATATCAAAATTCATTGACATGACACCTCCTGAATTAGCTAAAAAGTAACGATTGCATGATTATAGAGGCGACGATGTCCGACATCTACCAAATCACGATCACCACCACATCCAAACAAATCTTCACCGGCCTGATGAAACGAAGCCAGCCTGAAATCGTTAACGGGTTCGTGGCGCTAGCGACTGACACAGGCGAATGGCGTTACTTCCGACCGGATAGCGTGGAGCAGTTCCACTTTGTACCGGTGGTTGAGGAAGAATCAAATGGCGACGTGCAGACTGTCAGTTGAAATCAAAAGCAGGTGGTGGCTTCCTATCTACATTAGGACGCTGACATTGTTCTGCATGATGATGCGGTGCGAACCAGATTACCAAAAGGTTGCTGAATTCATCGTTAAACATGGCATTAGCCAGAGGGTGACGTCAGAGCCAGTAAAGAGATAACGGAGTAACCCATGGCGAATGATGACGAGCGCAGGCCATACCCGCCAGTTAACTTCATCGACTCCGACAACTGGCAGCCATACACCCGGCTGATCCCCGCCAATGAAGTGAATGAGTGGATAAGCCGGCAAATCCTCAGCGATACCGGAAGCATCCATAACCCTGACCACGAACACCTGCTTGAGGCTGATCTCTGCTTCATGTGGGCGTCTGGTTCATTCGCGAAGAAAGGGCGGTTTGTCCTCGGTCAGGCTGAGCAGGTAATGCTCCGCGCCGGTGGATGGCAGAAAGCCCGAATGGAACAGCAGATGTATGAATGGTTCGGGCGCATCCCGAAGTTCATCATCACGCTGGCAGCAGATTACTGCTCACAATGCAGTGACCTCGAGTTCTGCGCACTGGTAGAGCATGAGCTTTACCACATCGCCCAGGCCACCGATGATTTCGGCGCACCTAAGTTCAACAAGGAGACCGGGCAGCCAGTGCTTACAATGCGCGGCCACGACGTCGAAGAATTCACTGGTGTCGTACGTCGATACGGTGCCAGCAAAGAAGTACAGGAGCTCGTTGATGCGGCCAATGCGCCAGCAGAAGTGTCTCACATCGATATAGCCAGGTCATGCGGTACATGCATGTTAAAGCTGGCCTAACAATATGACTGATTATGACAGGCAGGTAATTTATGGCGACACTGAAAGGTGAGGTCAAAGCCTTCATCGTTCAGTCTCTTGCCTGCTTCGATACTCCATCCCAGGTGGTTGAGTCGGTCAAAAAAGAATTTGGCCTGAGCATCACACGTCAGCAGGTCGAATCCCACGACCCGACGAAAGCAAACGGCAGGGGGCTGGCCCAGAAATGGGTTGAGCTTTTCAACGATACCCGTAAGCGCTTCCAGACCGAATTGAGCGATATCCCGATCGCCAACAAAGCCTATCGTCTCCGCGCGCTTGACCGGATGATGACGAAAGCTGAGGGCATGCGAAACATGGCGCTGGCTGCATCGCTGATGGAGCAGGCCGCCAAAGAGGTTGGCGACGCATACAGCAACAAACAAAAGGTCGAGCACACCAGCCCGGACGGAACCATGACGCCGCAGCCGACCGTCATTCAGCTACTCCCCGTTGAGCCGAAAGCATGAGTAACGCCGTTCAACTACCGATCCCAGCGAAGCTTGCGCCGCTGTTCACTTCGGTGGATAAGCGTTACCGGTGCTCGCACGGTGGACGTGGCAGCGCCAAGACGCGCACCTTCGCGCTGATGACTGCCGTGAAGGCGTATCAGTCGATGATGAACGGTGAAAGCGGCGTGGTGCTCTGCGCGCGTGAGTTCATGAACTCGCTGGAAGAGTCGAGCATGCAGGAGGTGAAACAGGCGATCCTGTCCGTTCCCTGGCTGGCTTCCAACTTTGATATCGGCGAGAAGTACATCCGCACCATCGACAAGAGCGTTAACTACGTGTTCTGCGGTCTGCGGCATAACCTCGATAGCATCAAGTCGAAAGCACGTATCCTGCTTTGCTGGGTTGATGAAGCTGAATCAGTCAGCGAAATAGCCTGGCAGAAGCTGAGCCCGACCGTTCGTGAAGAAGGCTCTGAGATTTGGGTGACATGGAACCCTGAGCGCGACGGTAGCGCTACTGACAAGCGGTTCCGCAAAGAGGCTGGAGAGGACTGCATCACCGTTGAGATGAACTACACGGATAACCCATGGTTCCCTGACGTTCTGGAAGGCGAGCGACAGAACGATCAGCGCCGACTCGACCCGGCAACATACGCGTGGGTATGGGAGGGGGCTTACCTCGAAAACTCTGATAAGCAGGTGCTGGCCGGAAAATACAGGATCGCTGAGTTCTCAGAAAATCTCTGGAAAGAAGCTGACCGCCTGTTCTTAGGTGCTGACTTCGGTTTCGCCAAAGACCCTAACACGCTTGTGCGTTCGTTCATCTTGCACAACCGGCTGTACATCGAATACGAGGCATACGGTCAGCAGACAGAGCTCGACCACATGCCAGAGTTGTACGACACGATTCCAGGTGCGCGTGACTGGCCCATTAAAGCCGACTCAGCACGACCTGAGACAATCAGCTATCTCAAGCGGCAGGGCTTCAACATTTCTGCCGCAGAGAAATGGCAGGGTAGTGTTGAGGACGGGATCGCACACCTTCGCGGCTTCGATGAAATCATTATCCATCCACGCTGCAAGAACGTGGCGCGTGAGGCCCGCATGTGGTCGTACAAAACGGACCGCATCACCGGCGAGGTATTGCCGAAACTGGCTGAGGGTTATGAGCACTGCTGGGACGGCATTCGCTACAGCCTCGACGGACACATTAAGCGTAAGGGGCAGATGGCTGGGATGATGATTCCGAAGCGTTTACGCATAAGATAGTTAATGATTCTTTATTTGGATAGCAGTGTAAAATCTCTCGTATCAACAGTGACGGGGAGATGATAAATGTTTGTATGGGCAACATTCTGGTCGGCAGCATCAGCAATTGCTACAGCAGCCGCTACGTTAATTGCTGTTTGGGCAATGTTTAGGTGGAAGAAGCAGGATGAATTGAAGGCTAAAATGGCATTTAAACTAGCCATTGCTGATTACAAATACTTGATAATGCAGATGCCTCCTCAGTTAGATACTGAGGAGCTACGAAATAAGCACTCAAATGATAGAAAAAAACTTAATGACCTTCTATCTGCTTGTAATCATGCTTGGCTCGTTACAGAAGATTTATTGCATTCAAATGATGAAGTTATTTCTAACTGGCGAAATATCTTAGACGCTCACGGGCGCTACCTGCAAGGCTTCAGATATTCGGAAGAGTTGGTGATGTTTTGCGATGCCATTCTTGCAAGAAAATTTATTTTTTCTTGAGCAGAAAATAAACTTATGAGGCATCCACGGCGGCCTTTTTATTGCGGTGTAACTCAATCGGTAGAGTAACGCATCAACGCGGACATGCGATTGCTGTTCGTGCTCGGTAAGGCATGATGTTGACGCCTGACGAGAGTGCTGGTTCGAGTCCAGCAGCCGCAACCCATTACGGACCCAGCCATAGCGCTGGGTTTTTTATTGCCTGAAATCCACCAACGGACAAACCATGACTGACAAATTAACTCTCGCCGTCAACCATGCGTTGAACGATGCGCGTATGGCGCGCGCCCGTATGGGACTGATGGCGCCGACAATGGGGCTGGACAATAAGCGCCATTCCGCATGGTGCGAATATGGCTTCCCAGAGGATATCACCTACGAAAACCTCTATTCCCTGTACCGCCGTGGCGGCATTGCACACGGTGCTGTAGAGAAGCTGGTGGGCAAGTGCTGGCAAACCAACCCAGAAATAATCGAGGGTGATGACGCCGACAAGAGCGAAGACGAAACGCCATGGGAGAAGAACACCAAAAAGGTTTTTACTAAGCGTCTATGGCGGGCTTTTGCTGAAGCTGACCGCCGCCGCCTGGTCGGACGTTATGCTGGTATCCTGCTGCACATAAACGACTCCAGGGACTGGGAGCAGCCGGTTGTCCGAGGGAAGTCACTCAAGAAGGTAACGATCGCATGGGCTGGCTCTTTAACTGTTAGCCAGTGGGTCACTGACCGGAAATCGGCAGATTATGGCCAGCCTAAGCAGTGGAAATACGTTGAGAGCCTGCCAAACGGCGGAACTAATCAGCGCTTCGTGCATCCCGATCGCGTCTTCATCCTGGGCGACTACTCGAATGATGCCATTGGCTTCCTTGAACCACCTTATAACGCCTTTGTCAGTCTCGAGAAAGTAGAGGGCGGGTCTGGTGAATCGTTCCTGAAAAATGCCTCGAACAAGCAGGCAATCAATTTTGATAAAGACATAGACTTCGCTAATTTGGCCTCGCTGTATGGCGTATCGGTTGATGAGCTTCAGGAGCGCTATAACGAAGCTGCCAGAGAACTGAACGTTGGTAATGATGTGCTCCTGATCACTCAGGGTGCGCAGGTCACGTCAATGGTCTCTGCAGTTTCAGATCCGTCGCCTACGTACAATGTCAACCTGCAGACAGCTTCGGCTGGGGTGGATATTCCGGCGCGTATCCTTGTCGGAAATCAGCAGGCAGAGCGATCAAGCACAGAAGATCAGAAATATTTCAATGGTCGCTGCCAGTCACGGCGCGGCGATCTGTCATTCGAAATTGAAGACTTCAGTGACAAGTTAATCGACCTGAAAATCATTGATGCTGTCAGCGAGAAGACGGTTATTTGGGATGACCTAAACGAGCAGACTGGAACTGAGAAACTCGCCAATGCCAAAACGATGGCAGAAATTAACCAGACGTTCCAGGGCAGCGGAGAGAATCCGGCCTTCAGACGTGAAGAAATTCGCACAGCTGCCGGTTATGAAAACGTCGATGAATTCCCGTTAGGAGAAGAGGATGGCGATGAAGAAGACGAAGCCACCAATTCTACCGCGTAACTATCAGGATCCGACCGGAGCCGATGCGCTGGAACGCCGGGCAATGAAAGACTTCGCCAGACGGATGAATAAAATTGGCAAAGCGTACAAATCAGCACTCGACAAAATACCTTCCTCCCTCGCAGTAAACGCCCGATACGAATACCAGTTAAATCCAACGCTGCTCTCCATCATCCTGAACGATGCCAGTTACCTGGTGGATCAGGTGCTGCTTGAAGGTGGCGATTACGACCTGTGGTTTTACGAGTACATCGATCTGGCTTCGGAGAAAGGGACTGGGCAGTCGTTCTACAACCTCAGCCAGCAATCCCCGGTGTATGCCGCCGGGCGTGAGTCGCTGGCCTCCATCCTCGCTAGCGACCCGTATCAGCAACGTATGGCGCTGGTGCATGCGCGTGTGTTTGAGGAAATGAAGGGGTTGGGTGCCGATGTTAAGCGCGACATGGCGCGTGTGCTGACTGATGGCGTGGGGCGTGGGCTTAACCCGCTGGATATTGCCCGCAACCTGACAGACCAGACCGGTATCGAGAAACGCCGGGCGAACCGGATCGCACGAACCGAAGTGACTACCGCGCTGCGCCGGGCCCGATGGGATGAGGCTGAATCATCGATGGATGATCTCGGCTTAAATATCAGGCTTCTTCACCTTTCAGCATTAAGCCCCACAACGCGAATAAAGCATGCACTGAGACACGCGCACACATACACAGTTCAGGCAGTAAGGGATTGGTATGCGGTTGATGCTAATGCAATTAACTGTAAGTGCGGTCAGGTTGAGGTGCTTGTGGACGCTGACGGCAATCCGCTTTATCCGAACGTCATCGAAATGGCTAAGAAGGAATTCGACAGCCACTGGAAAAAGATGAAGGTCAATCATTCAGTTTGTCACTGCTGCAAAAAGGCAGCTTGAGGTTAAACCATGCCTATGCAGGTAAACATCACCACGAAGGTGAACAGCCAGTCTATCCGGCGCGAAACATACAACGGTCGCGAGCATCTGGTGCTGCCGAGTTACACGCTGCCGGCGAACGTCGTCATGAATGGCGGGTTGTACACACAAGAGCAAATCGATGCCCACTATAAGGGACTGGAAGGTACCCTGGCTCCACTTGGTCATCCTCAGGTTAACGGCCAGTTTGTGCCTGCGTTCTCTCCGGAGGGCATCAATGCAGGCCATATCGGCGCGTGGAACCGCAACGTTAAGAAGTCCGGTAATCGCATTTACCTCGAAAAGTGGGTAGATATGGCCCGCGCCAGTGAGTCGGAAGGTGGTAAAGAACTGCTTGAGCGCGTGGCCGCGATTGAACGAGGTGAAGACGTTCCGCCTATTCATACCAGCGTGGCCGCTTTCCTCGATCAGCTTGAGCCGAACGAGCAGCAGCGCGCAACAGGTGCAGAGTGGGTTGCCGACATCCATGGCATGGACCATGACGCGATCCTGCTGCACGAAGTCGGGGCGGCAACCCCCGAGCAAGGCGTTGGCCTGATGGTTAATGCCGATCTGGCTCAGCCTCTTAAGGCGAACTCCGGCGCGCTGGTTGGCGAATCCTACCGGGAGCGCGAGCAGCGTCTCGATCGCGCAGCCAAAGCGAAGTTTGCGGCGGGCGCGGATGAATACGCCTGGATTGCTGACTTCACTGACTCGCAAGCGGTAATCATCCGCAACGGCGGCACTGCTGAGGTGTTTGGCTACAAGTCTGAGGGCGGTGTTATCACCTTCGACGATACCGGCACCGCAGTAGCGCGCCAGGAATCGTGGGTGGCTGTCGTCGCCAACAAATTCAAAGCTCTATTCACACCGCAGGAACAGCCTGCACCAAACCACAAAACGGAGGGCGACATGCCTTTAACCAAAGAAGAACTGGAACAAATCGGCAGCATGATCGGCCAGGCTGTTGCGACCAACACGGAAGCGGCTATTAAGCCTCTCGCGGAGAAGGTTGATGCGCTGCAGGCCAATCAGCAGCTGCTCGCTGAAACCCTGACCGCCAACTCCCGCGCTGAAGAGAAAACCAAGCGCGAAGCAGTGGCAAAGGTACATGGCGATATCGTGGCTAACGCACTGTCAGGCGAAGCTCTGGACTCGATATTTAAGTCGCTGGGCGAAGCTGCGCCGCTGGGCACTAATTCTGCCAATAACCCAACCTTGACCGGCGCACCTGACCCGGCCGCTTACTTCGGAGGTGCTGCGTAATGGCACGCTATCGCCGCATTAATATCGACGGTCAGTCTCTGTACAAGACCGAAACCCGCGCCACCGCTGCAGAACTGCTGCCGGGGACTGCGGCTGTCATTAACGACGACAACGAGTTTGCTCAGGCTACTGCGCTGACTGGTCGCCTCTACATCATCGATGTTGCTTACCACCAGGGTTTGAAAATCACCGAAGCAGTTCCGGCCGGTGATTCCGCCGTGGGCAATTACGTCGAAGAAGGCCGCGAACTGGCTCTGCTGTGTGTGCCGGGCACCTATGCCAAAGACGACCCCATCAAGCTGGGCGCAAATGGCCAGTTCACAAAAGCTACGGCAGACACCGATTCGGTGATCGGCTACAGCCAGGACGATGCGACCATTGCGGCCAGCACTACCGATTTCATCCGCGTGCGTATGCGTGTCGGCACCGTTGCCGCTGGCGCTTAATCAGGAGAATAAGAATGTATTTTACCGCTGAAACACTGGCTGCTAACAGCCGACTGCGCGGGCACTGGAATGAACTGTGGGCTAACCGCAACATCTGGAACCAGCATCACGACATGATGGTGAACGCTTATCGCAACAGCATGACACCTGAAA
This sequence comes from uncultured Enterobacter sp., assembly GCA_963521185.1. Taxonomy (GTDB): domain Bacteria; phylum Pseudomonadota; class Gammaproteobacteria; order Enterobacterales; family Enterobacteriaceae; genus Enterobacter_D. The sequence continues at coordinate 427,190 of CAUQTV010000003.1, forward strand.
TGCTCGCGGCTAACGCCGTTGGCGGCTTTACCCGTGAATTCTGGGCAGAACTTGACCGCCAAGTTATCCAGATGCGCGATCAGGAAGTTGGCATGGAAATCGTCAATGACCTGATGGCAGTGCAAACCATTCTGCCAATAGGGAAGACCGCCAAGCTCTACAACGTATCTGGCGATATTGCTGATGACGTATCAATCAGTATTGATGGTCAGGCATCGTATTCTTTTGACCATACCGATTACGGTTCTGATGGTGACCCAATTCCGGTATTCACTGCCGGTTATGGCGTTAACTGGCGTCACGCTGCTGGACTTAATACAGTCGACATTGATCTAATGCTGGATTCTCAGGGAGCCAAGCTTCGAAAGTTCCATAAAAAGCGCGTGGATTACTACCTGAACGGTAACCCACACATCTCTGTCGATGGCTATAAAGCGCAAGGACTGAAAAACCACCGCAACACCACGAAGATCAACCTCGGCAGTGGCGCAGGTGGGGCAAACATCAATCTTACTACCGCGACTCCGGCACAGGTGCTGGCATTCTTCGGTCCGACCGGTGCATTTGGTATTAACGCAAGGACTAACAAGGTCAAACGTTACAGCAAGCTGTGGCTGAGTGCTGAGATCATGGCCAACCTCTCGAAGCCATATACCATTGAAGTTGGTAACGGTTCTAATGCGGTAATCAGTGGTACGGTGCTTGATGCGATCGCCAAATTTATCCCGGCCGATTCCATCGAGATGACATACGCACTGACCGGAAATGAGTTCCTTGCGTATGAGCGTCGTCAGGATGTGGTTTCCCCTCTCGTTGGTATGGCTGTTGGTATTGTTCCGTTGCCGCGCTTGATGCCACAGAGCAACTACAACAACCAGATCATGTCCGCTGAGGGCATTTCCGTTCGTCGTGATGGCGAGGGATTGTCTGGAGCAGTCTACGGAGCCGACCTGGCTTAAGGAGCGATCATGGCTAAATACGAAGTAGTGCGCCCATGGTTCGGCGTGAAAGCGGGCGATGTAGTGCTTCTGGAAAATCTGCATCCTGCGCTCAAGTCGAACGTACGCTTGATGCGTGGCGAAGCTGGCGGTGAACTTACGCCATCGACACCGGAGGCGGGGACAGATGCGAAGTCTCGCAAAGAGATTATTCAGGAGCGCCTGACTCACTTGGGCATTGAGTTCAAGGGCAACCTTGGGGCTGAAGGGCTCTCTGAGCTTCTGCCGGAAGGTGAACTCGAAAAGCTTTTCCCTGCTGAATAACAGCCGCCGCTAAGGCGGTTTTTTTATGCCCCGCTTCGGCGGGGTGTCTTCTTATGGAGTCGAAGATGGTAACTCTCGAACAGGCGAAGGAATACCTGACCACTCAGGGAATTACCATTCCCGATTTTATACTTGTCGCGCTTGTTGATCAGGCCAACAGCATTCAGGAATGCCTTGATGCACATTATCCAGCTTCTACAGCACTGCTTATTCAGGTCTATATGCTTGCTCTGATGGGGCTCGGGCAGGGCGATAAATACATCTCAAGCCAGACGGTTCCGAGTGGGGCTTCCCGTTCGTTCCGTTATCAGGGATTTTCTGACAGGTGGAAGGGTGCTCTCAATCTGCTGCGGAGCCTGGATAAGTACGGCTGCGCCACTGCACTTATTCCTGCCGATCCTACCGCTGCGCCAGCATTCGCGGGCATCTGGATCGGCAAAGGCGGCTGCATGTGCGGAGATAAGTGATGACGTACAAATCAATTAAGCACGGGCTTCCGCGTTCGTTCACCCGCGTCTGGGTGATGACCGACACCGGGCGGGAGACTACCGGCTACGTTAAATCGGACGGTGAGTGGTTCATTAATTGCGCGCGCATCAGGGCGACTGGCGCGAAGGTGCTGAGGTGGAAAGAATGACGGAGAGACTAAAGAAGGCGAGCGATAACCGTTTATCGTTCATGTGCCCCGGGTGCGGTAGTCGCCATGTAGTGCAGGTTGGCAATGGCGATGGTCCGCGATGGGGATGGAATGGAAGCGTGGATAAGCCAACGCTGACTCCAAGCGTTTTAGTCACTGGCTTCATGCCCAGCGATGACCCAGAGGAGTTTGACGACGCCACGAAAGACAAGCCGTTTACTTGCCATTCATTTGTGACAGATGGGCAGATTCAATATCTGAATGACTGCACGCATAGCATGGCAGGCATGACGGTGCCGCTTCCAGAGCTTTAAGGAGTGAGCGATGTCTAGCGTAGCGAACTGGTCTTACACCTCCACGGCGACCATCTGGCGCAAGCTGGAAGGCAATGACGAATACGGCGATCCGCTGGGCTATGCCGAACCTGAGCAAATCCTCTGCGATTACGAGGGTGGGCTCAGCAAGAAGTTAGCCAGCCTAGGAGCTGAAATTGTCGTGAAAAACACTTTCTGGACGGAGTTCACCCTGGCGGCCGCCGGTGATTACCTGCTGATTGGCGTGTCGGCCGAAGTGGACCCGGTTGTGGCCGGTGCCGATGAGGTTCGGCAGGTTGTCCGCTATGCCGATACGTTCGAGCGAGTGGCGGACGATTACGCCATCCTGACGGGAGTATAGCCATGGGCATCAAAGTGAAAGGCATCAGCCAGGCGAAGAAGAACCTGAACGATGTCATCAACGACGTTAAGGGGCGCAAGGTAATCCGAGCGCTGCAGTCGGCGATGATTCTTATCGGTGCCCGGGCGGCTTATTACACCCCGATCGACACCTCTACGCTGATTAACAGCCAGTTCCGCGAAATCAACGCTGGCGGCGTGTTCATTACCGGGCGCATCGGCTACTCGGCCAATTATGCCGCGTACGTGCATGAAGCGTCAGGCAAGTTGAAAGGGCAACCGCGCGCGCACTTCGGCGTAACCAGTAATCGTTCGTCAGTTGGCCCGCAGAAACCGAAAGAGTTCGGCGGCGGCACCGGGACTGGCAATTACTGGGATCCGCATGGTGAGCCTCAATTCCTGACCAAAGGCGCTAATGATGAGCGCGATAACGTTGACGCGGTGATGCGCAAGGAGCTTTCGTTATGAGCAGAGATACATTCCACCACTGTGAAGATGATCGTGGGCATCGGCAGGTATTTGTTAATGGAAACAAAATTAGCCGTGTCGTATGGGCTGATGAAGAGAAAGGAATTGTGTGTTTTCATCCTGAACCGCTTAGATGCCATAGGCGAGGCCCTTTGCGTGTCTATTCTCGCAAACTGCGTGGCAAGGTGAAGGTTGTCTTTAATGACGAGGTGAAAACCATATGACACCCATGATGTACGAAAGGGTGCGCAATATGTTCGGCGATGCCGGGCTAACGACCGGTTTCACGGTACAGCAGTTGATGTACGACGACCCGGGCAAGTTAACTGAGGCCGTGATGGTGTTCAGGCCTAACGGCGGGTCGAATATCCGCACCAATCTCGGATCCGAGTATCACGTCCTAGTCGACGTCGTCGGCGCGAAAGATAAGCGCAAAGACGCGCTTAACGCCGTGCAGCGGATCGTCGATTATGTCCAGGCTAATCCCATGACTGACGAGTGCGTCGGCTACATCCAGAACATGGGCGCAATTCCCGCGCCGGTGCTCACAGAAGAAGGGCGAATAGTCTTCAGACTCCAGTTCGCCTGCACTTACGGCGAATAGCCATTCCAACCAAATGACCCGCTCCGGCGGGTTTTCTTTTATGTAAGAGAGGAGTTTCACATGGCTAATTGCCAGAACTCGAACGAGCGCCTGTTTGGCGGCGCGGTCGTGCTGGAAGTCGCCGATGGCTGCCCGGACGTCAAACCACTCGAGTCTGAGTGGATGTCGCTGGCCGCTGGCACGTCGAAAGGTTTCGACTTTAACCCGAACTCGGTCACCTCTGATGCGGATGACGGCGGCGGCTATGTCGAAACCATCATCACCAACAGCGACTTCACACTGAGCTTTGAAGGTGAGGTGCGCAAGAAGGACAAGCTGGATCAGTACGGCGTCGGCAAATTCATCAAGTATTTCGCGGACGAGTTGAAAGCCAAGCGCCAGCCTGGCATCTGGGTACGCATGGACTACGGCCCGGTCGAATTCATCGGCTACATGAATATCACTGCGCTGAGCTCTGATGGTGGCACCAACGACATCGTCACGTTCTCTACCGAGTTCAAAGTCGGGGATGCAAGCACCATCGAAGTTAACGAAGTGACTGCAGTCGCGGTGACTGGCGTGACGGTAACTCCGGCAACCAGCACCGGCGCGGCGGGCGGTACCAGCACGTTCACGGTGAATATTGCTCCAACCGGCGCAACCAACAAAGACTTCACTGTAGCGACTACCGACGCGACCAAGGCAACGGCCACCGCCTCCGGCAATACCGTTACCGTGACGCGTGTGGCCACCGGCAGCGCGCAGATCATCATCAACACCGAAGACGGCAACTTTGTGGCCGTGCACACGGTTACCGTTACCTAACGGACATTCCAAAGGGCGGCGTGCTGCCCTTGATAATGACCGTTTACTGGAAGGCCTATGACCGCTTTAACAGATATTGGCGAACTCTCTATCAGCGACAGCCGCGAAGGCGGGAAAGATTACCTGCTCCGGCCTTCATTTCAGGCAATGACCAGGATCGGCACTCCGGGAGAGATTGTGCAGACGTACGCCACCATCCACGGAAATGATGTTGCTCAGCTGATTGAGGTGTGCGCTGGCATGCTGGGACGCTTTCCTGAATGGCTGTCTCCTTCATTCAATCGCGCAGCCGAGAAGCTGTTATCAGCTTGCATGCGTGTGCTGCAGGCGTGCTGCGATGACGACCTGACACCGATGATCGGCGAGTGGAAAGGGTGGAAGCACTGCGTCGTCTACCGCCCGGGCCAGATGCCGAAAAACGACATTATCGTACTGGCGCAGCACCTCATGCAGCACGGCGTCGTCGGCAAAGCTAAGGTCCGCCAGCTGCAGCGCCACGAAACAGGCGAGCGAACCACGGAGTTTAAAGCCTTCGACTACATCAGCGCGGCACGCAGCCACTTTGGCATGAACCGCGCCGAAGCCTCGCAGTTAACGATGACCGAATTTCAGATGCTTCTGGCGGCGAAATACCCGGATCAGAAAGGCTTCACTCGCGAAGAGTACGACAGCATCGCCGACGAATACCTGGCTAAACAGGCCGCGCGCAGGGCTAGGGCAAAGCAATAACCGGAGAATGACATGGCAGGTGAGAAGAACGCCGGTAGCATCGTTTATGAAATCAGCGCCGACGTTGAGCCGCTGCTGCAGGGCGGAAAGCAGGCCACTGATGCTCTGGATAAGCTGGATAACGCCGCCCAGCAATCAGGCAAGGGAATGGATAACCTCGACCAGAGCGCCTCCCGAACCGGGTCCGCGTTTACTGAACTGGCTGGTTATGCCAACTCCATGGATAACCAGCTGCGCAAGCTGAATACTAGCGTCAGTGGCATTGCGCGCGCTATGGAGGAGGCTCGCACTGGTACCGGAAGCACGACGAGTGAGTTAAACCGGGCCAATGCGGTTATTGAAGCACTCGGGAACCAGGTAGCAATCCTTGAAGAGGCCCAGGTCAATGGTGCCAGAAGCGCCGCGGTATTTGCATCTCAGCTCAGGGCTGGAGCCAATGCCACCGAGGAAGAAAAACGCACTATAGCTGAGTTGGCAGGTGCATTTTATGACATGAAAGCCTCATCCGATGAGGCCGCTAAGTCAACCGCATCAGTAGCAGCCGCTACCCAGCGCGCGGAATCATCAATATCCGGGCTGGAAAAAGAAGTATCCATTCTTAACACCGAGATGCAGGCAGGGTCGCGAAGCGCGGCCATTCTTGCGGCTCAGTTAAGCGCAGGTGAGGGAGCATCTGACGCTCAAAAAACCAAGATTGCTCAACTTGCAGGTGCTCTTTTTAATATGCGTGAGGCTCAAAAGTCAGCCTCGGCTGCATCTGCAGAGGCCGCTAAGCAACTTGCGCAGCAAGCGAATGAAACCAACAGAATCAGTGGAATAACCTCTGATCTTTCTAATCAAATCGCGATCCTGAGCGAACAACAAACTAGTGGGGCTAGAAGCGCAGCGATTCTTGCAGCTCAACTCCGAGCTGGATCGAGCGCTACTGAAGCGGACAAACAAAAAATTGCTCAGCTTACCGGGCAGTTGTACGACATGAAAAACAGTGTCGACTCAGGTGCTAAAAGCCATGGCGGCCTGAAGTCCAGCATGCAGCAGGCTGGTTATCAGGTTCAGGACTTCATTATTCAGGTGCAGGGCGGACAATCTGCTCTTGTAGCGTTCGCGCAGCAGGGATCACAACTTGCTGGTGCGTTCGGTCCTGGCGGAGCGATTGTAGGCTCTATCATTGCGCTGAGCTCAGTTCTCGCTGGCGTTCTGATCACTTCGCTTAATGGCGGTAAGAACGCCATGGACGCCTTGAAAGATGCTGCCGAGGCAATGGATAAGGTTATCACCGTCTCTCAGAATGGTGTGGCCGCCCTGTCAGATAAGTACGCCAACCTGGCAAGAACTAACGCAGAGGCAGCAACCATCCTGAGAAATCAGGCAATGATTGAATACAATGCCGCAATTGCGAAGATCCCTAAATCTATCAACGACGCATCAAACTCCATTGTTGGCTTCACCGATAAGCTGAAAACGTCATTTGTAGGCGGTATCGCGTCGATTGACGAATTTAACAAAAACCTTTCGACCGTCGGCGTAACTGCCGATACCTATTCGAAAGCTATGGAGCAGGCAAGGAATGCAGGGGCGAAATTCACCGTCAATGCAAACGCAATTCAAAACACAGTAACCGCGCTCGCAGATAAATTTGGCGTATCTGAGCAGCGCGCATTCGAGTTGAGCAAGCAACTCTCCGAGGTCGCGAACAACCCAACACCTGAAGCACTCCAAAGACTTGTCCTTGAACTCCAGAGCACCGAAAGCTCGACAAAATCCGGTGCCGATGCAATCAGGACATTCCTTGGGCCACTAACAGAACTCGTACGCGTGGCTGGTGAAGCCCAGATCAATCTTTCTGGAATGAAAAAAGAGGTCGACAACCTTACCACGGGCCAGAAAAACCTGATCAAGCAGTCAGAGCGCAATCTTGCTCTATCGAAACTGCAGGGAGAGGCTCGGGCCCGCCTACAGGCGCAATACGCAGCGGAAGACGCCGGTTTTGCGAAGGACGACCCGCATGCCAAGCAGATGGAGGATGACGCTGCAGCCACGTACAAAAATACGGAGGCGCAGAAGACCCTTAAGTCCGAACAGAAGAAAGGGGCTTCGCAGGCAGACTCTATTGCCCAGAAACTGGCGAACCTCAAACAGCAATCTGAGCTTGCTGCCGACTCCACAAGCAAACTAAGCCTTGAACAGGCGATCCTGAATGCGCAGCAGTCTCTTGGTAAAGGTGCTACGAAAGAGCAGATCGCACTGGCCGGACAATATGCGGCAACAAAATGGGATACGGCCAACTCTATCAAGGCAGAGGCTGCAGCTCAGAAGCTTCTTCCTGAGTCACGTGAGAACGCCACTTACAAGCAGGATGTTGAAGATCTGAATACTGCACTGGCTGCCAAGAAAATCAGTCAGGAGCAATACAACCAGACCTCAGAAAGGCTCGCAGCAACACACCAGGCCAACCTTGCCAAAATCCAATCCGAGCAGGCCGTAACGCCGCAGCAGGACGCAGTAGGCAGCGTTGATCCGGTGCAACAACTGGCTAACGAGAATGCGCGCAAACTCGCGCTCATTCAGGCTTTCGAGCAGCAGGGGTTGGTAACTCACCAGAATGCGCTGATGCTACGAGCTAATGCTGATAAGAGTTATGAACAGGCACGTATCGCTGCACAGTGGGAGATGTGGAGAAATCAGGGTATCGGTAACGAAATGCTCGCGGCTAGCTTTGATTCGCTTGCGGGCAATGCCTCAAATGCTTTTACCGGGATTCTTACGGGGAGCATGTCAGCACAGGAAGCGATGCAGTCTCTCGCCAGCAATGCTCTTAATAGCCTGATCAACGGCTTTGTTCAGATGGGTGTCGAGTGGGTTAAATCCGCTATCACCGGGAGTGCTGCACAAATTGCCGCCACCACTGCAACAACCTCGGCAGCAGTAGCCGGAACTGCAACTACCACCGCGGCGAGCGTTTCTTCTGCCGCTGCTACCACTGCAGCATGGACTCCCGCAGCCATTGTGGCATCTATCGGATCGTTCGGTGGTGCTGCCGCCATTGGTATCGGCGCTGTTATTGCAGCCATGGCAATGGCCGGTGGTATCGCTGGTAAGCGCAAGAACGGCGGGCCGGTATCAGCTGGTGGGATGTACCAGGTTGGTGAGGGCGGGATGCCGGAAATCTACCAGGCCAACAATGGCAGTCAGTACATGATCCCCGGCGATAACGGGAAGGTAATCAGCAACAAGGATATGCAGAGTGGTGGCGGGGCAGTTCCTGTGTATATCAACATTCAGAACTATACCGGCGCAACTGTGGATGCTCAGGCAACACAAAATGGAAATGGAGTGACCATCGATATGATAGTTGCAGATATTAACCAGGGCGGAAGGGTTAGTCAGGCAATTCAAACAAACCACCAGGCACCACGCAAAGCAAGGGAATAACATGGCAATACCATATCCTGACTGGCTTCCGCTGGCGCAGAAAGGGAAGACACCCACTACCGACACCGGATTTCGAACTGATCAGCCCACAGTTGGCGCGCCTATATTCCAGAAGCTGACTGATGACCTGAAAACTTCCTTCTCGCTCACGTGGATATTCACTCGAGATCAGCACCGTGCTTTCACGCAGTGGCTGAGAAGTCCCAACTATCTCGATAATGGTAACCAATGGTTCACGATGCCAGTAGGTACAGGAACCGGGGATGCCGGCGTTGAGGTTCAGGAGCTGCACTTCCTCGCATGGCCCACGTGGTCACAGTCTGGTTCCGTGTTCACATGGAGCGGGGATGTCATCTCACGCAAACTGGTTAATTCTGATGATGAGTTTGACGACATCATTATTGAATTGCCGCCGCCGTGGGGGGCATGGCTCGATATTATCGTCACCGGTTATCCGGATGGGCATGATTCGGAAAGTCTGCCGAGGGTTTCGTAATGCCCACATTGAGAGAATTTCAGAGCCAGAGGCCGAACCGGATCCTGTACGAAACCATCACCTTCAACAACGAGACATTTGGGTATGTACGTCTGGTGAATAACCAGATTTTCCCCAAAACTCTCGGCGGTCAGTTGTTCACTCCGTGCCGGATGGAACTGACGGAAAGTCAGCAGAGTAATACGCCAGTGCTCGACAGCACGGTTAAATTCAGCAGACTTGCACAGGACTTTAAGCAAAAGCTGAAACTCTGGAAAGCGCATGCGCGCATCACGCCGATATCCGCAACTTATCAGGTGTTTGATTCTGCAGATATGAGCACAGCCATTAAAACATGGACGCTCTATGTGTCGGACTGCTCGATGGATGACAGTGACGTCACATGCAGCCTGACGCGTATCAATCCTCTTAACCGCAACGTCGGCCGCCTATACACCGTAGAAGAATATCCGGGGCTTCAGAATGTCTAAAGACGATTTCTTTTCACGTGTGACCGGTATCCCATGGCAGAACCGCGCATGCTCTTTCGAAGCTGCGGATTGTTGGGGATTAGTGGTGCTTTACTACCGGCACGTTCTCGGCATCGAGATACACCAGACGGCAGATTACGAAAGCGGCAGTGACTTCCTGACCTGTTACGACAGTGATGTTGTGTTCTGGTGCCGCACTGAGTCTTTCAGTGATGACGGTATTTTCGTTGCGTGGATCGGCAGTAATCCCGTCCATGTCGGCCTGATTATCGACGGACGCGCACTGCATAGCCGCGGTGAAAACGGCCACATCAGGCCAGATGCGATCCGCACCATTCAGAAACTATTCACCAAAGTGGAGTTCTACCAGTATGCCGGTAATCGAAATTCAGCGAGTGCCAGGGCTGCCTAAAGATCGGGCTGAAGTACCGGCTGGGACACTGTTTTCAGACTGGCTTGAGCAAGAGAGCTTTCAGCGGGATATTCGCATCCAAGTAAACGGCAATGAGCTCGGTCCGGATGATGAGCTAGCTTTTCATGTTCAGAAGGGAGACCGGGTAATTATCTTCGATCAGCCAAAAAGTGGCGGGCTTGTTGGTACCATCCTGAACCCGCTAGAACACCTCAACCCAATAAAATTCACGCAAAAGGTTCTGGCCGGTCTGATGCCAAAACCTAACGCCAGCGCAGCAGCCGGTAACAGCAAAACATCCCCGAACAACAGCCTCAAGGGGCAGACTAATATTGCCAGGAATGGTGAAGCCAAGCCTGATAACTTCGGTCAAATTCGCTCATTCCCTGACCTGGTTCAGGAGTCGATGTTTGAGTATGTGAAGACCAGTGATCAGGACCCGGGCATTAAGTACGTCACGGAGCTGATGTGTTTTGGCCTTGGACGATATGACATTTCCTCGGTACGCTTCTCAGAGTCGAATTTGGGAGCGATGGCGGGGGCAACATACACCATCTATCAGCCTGGCGAAGTAATACCGACAGTTGTCGAAGGTTACCAGTTTGACGACGTCGACGGGCAGGAGTTACCAGGACCCAACGAAAGCGAGTCACAACCACAGCAGTCTGCGACCGCGAACACTGTGATCAGCGGTACGTACTCGGGCGGTCAGATCGCAATGAAGATTGCGAAACAGGACGAGTTCGACTTCTTTAAAGACCTGCCTAAACCGTCACCTGTTAAATTCATTATCAACGTGACCTACGCTACCGCAAGCGGAAGCGTTACTCAGGACGTCACTATATTCGGCAACCTGATTTCGTGCGTTCAGAGCGACAACGGTGCAGTAATAAATCCGGTCTATTACTACACCTTTACTTTCGACAGCCTGAGTGGACCCGGCATTCCGATCGAAACGGCGACAATCAATACGATCAAATTTATCCTGGTACAAAACTCAGGAGTGGATGTCGGCCCTTTCTTTTCGCCAATACCGGCGAGCCAATTGTGGATTCATACTCAGTCCCGCCTGGCAGGGCGGAACGACGTAACTTTCAAAGTCGTAATCTGGAAAGTCGATGATGACAACAACCAGATGCCGGGGACAACCCAGGCCTTCAGCTATCACCAGTCAAACTCGAATAAAAACGTATCAGATACGTTTTATCGCACTGACAAGATAACGCCTGCCGCCGGATTCGGCCGTTACTCAGTTACGATTACCAGGACGAACAACAGCACCGACAACAGCCGGGCCACTGTTGAAGAAATCCACGCAGTAAACATCCGGAGCAACGTTGTGCATCCTGATGATGCTCTGGTGATGATCCGTGTACGGGCAACCGAGAACGCTACCGGCAGCAGGGACAGGAAATACAATGCGCTAATCACCAGGCACATCATCAGCTACAACATGACGACAAGAAAGGTCGATTACACCATTCGTGCTTCACGGAAGTTCTCCGACATAGCCTTGCACAACTGGCTGATCATCGGCGGGCAGGGCGAGAGTTCGATAGATATTTACGGGCTGTACCAGATCCAGGCAGAGATTGACGCTATCGATCCGCGCCTGGGTTACTTCGACTACACATTCGATGATGAAGACGCTTCCCTTGGTTCAAGAATGGAAACCATCTGCGATGCCGCCAGCGTCACTGTTTATGATGACAATGGGGTCCTGTCGTTTACTCGTGACAGCAAGAAAACCTCCGCAGCGACAATCTTCAACCGCTCCAACACAAAGTCAGACCAGTACTCACTTTCATACGACATGACGCTACCTGGAGGATACGACGGCGTAGAAGTGCAGTTCCGTAACCCGGACACGAACAAACAGGATTTCGTCCGGTACCGCATTGTCGGAAACAGCATAGTGGAAGGGACGCCGACGAAGGCCAAGAAGTTCGAGATGATGTCTATCCGGAACAGATTCCAGGCCAACGAGCGCGCTTTACGCGAGTGCAAGCGTCTCATTTACTCCAGGATTACCATGGCTATCACGGCTATGGCAGACGGTGAGTGGGTAAATATTGGCGACATGGTGCAGGTACCGGACACTTACGACACTAACCAGCAAGCCGGATACATCGTCTCTCGGTCAGGTAATGACTTTGAAACCAGTGAGCGTATTAATTTCTCCGGCTCGATGTATGTGCAGATTACCGATTCATCCGGCGCTACTACAGCACGTTACCCGGTTTCACCGCGTTTAAATACACAGTTCGGCTTTACCGCAGCACTGCCGGACATCCCACTGAATCTTTACGACGGGTTCGACGTTCAGTCTCCATCACGGTATGTGATTGCCACATCCGAAGAGCTGGATGCCGGACAATGGACCATAACCGCCAAGCAGCCAGATGGACAGGGCGGAACAGCAATTACGCTGGCTGAGTACAGCGATCTGATTTACCAATAAGACCAATCCCGCTCACCACAACCCGGTCACCGTGCCGGTTTTTTTATGGAAAAAATATGGCTACCCAACCTACAAATCTGCCTGTTCCAAGCGAATCACCTCGCGATCTGAAGTTTAACGCCGGAAAAATTGACGAGTTCGTCACCTCGCTGGTTAACACCTACGTTGACCGCTTCGGTACCGAGCATTACACAATTGACGGTCTGCGCTGGCTTGCACAACAGGCTATTGCTGCATTTGGCTGGGTTCCTTTGGGCACATTCCAGGCTGGAGCGACGTTAACGCTGCCAAATCAAATTCTGAAAGACACAGAGAGTGGAGAATATTACCGCTGGGATGGTACGTTACCAAAAATCGTCCCGTCAGGCTCTACGCCGTCTTCTGCTGGAGGTACTGGTGTTGGTGCCTGGATTGGTGTCGGCGACTCGTCTCTAAGAAGTATGTTGTCTGACACTGCGTATGGAGATGCGCTTATCGGAGTGATACAGCCATATACAGGGTCAGTTGCCAGAACTCAGCACGATAAAAACTCGGATTTTATCAGCGTGAAGGATTTTGGCGCTAAAGGTGATGGGGTCATAGACGATACTGCCGCTATTCAATCAGCAATCAATTCCAGGATGCGCATATGGTTCCCGCCAGGAATTTATGTAATTAGCAATTCTTTAATTTTCAGCAATCAGCAGATAATTGGATCAGGTTGCATGTCTGGCTCGGATCGCGGAACAATTTTGCAGTGCAACGGAAGATTCCCTGCGTTTAAACGAGACACTAGTGGCTACTCTCCTGGAGGCAGGATACAGGGCTTTTATATTAACTTTGGCTCATCAATTCCTACTGACTCACAAGACCCAACTGCCGCCAGTCGTGGCATACACATGGGAGAAAGTACAGATACGCTACCAAATGGCTCCACTATGTTCATCATCGAGGATATTGTTGTCAGAGGTGCGTATTATGGGTTTTATGATTACGGTTATACATATTTATGTGAATACAGGAACTGCTGGGCAAGGAATTGCTGGTTAGGGTTCCGTAAACAAGGCGGCACCACCATTAAATTCAGCACTTGTTATGCTATTGCATGTTATGCATCATGGTGGGTGAATCAATGCTATGTAGTAACATATACAAATGTTGCGTATGATCAGACTGTAACTAACAAAGGGTTCAGACCATTCTTCATTGACCAGTGCAGGGCAGTCACGATAAATGGTTTAGATCACGAGGCAGGGCAGGTTAATAACTCTGGGTCATCAGATGCGCTTTTCTTGGATTGCTCAAGTGTGGTTATAAATGGCTGGGTAGTTATCGGTCACTCGGTTACAAACACAACAGGCGAAGCATATCTTATGCGGTTTGATGGCACAACACAGGCGGTGGTAAATGGACTTAAGAATGAAACAAGCACAAGTGCCGGATCAATTGTTTATGCCGTTCTTGCGAGCGGTGAAAGCAAAGTTAAGGTGTCAGCCTGTAATCTTCTGGGTTGGACCGGCGCTGGAACTAATAATAATGTATCGCTAGGAACGGCAGGCAATGGCATCATTATCAAGGATGAAACATGTGTTTACAATGGCCTTCTCTCCGGAAGGGTGTGGATGAATGGTTGCATTGGATCAGTTTCAAACACTCTGACAACAGTTCAGGTGGCAGCAAACAGCCTTGTAGAAATTGGTAATTTAACCATTGCCGGAGTCACAGGCGCTGATTATCTTACTTTCAGTTTTGATGGTGATTATCAGCGCTGCATACTTCAACCGCGTTATGTGGGCGCAAGCACTGTAAATCTTACAATATTCAATACAACGACAACTGCAAGAACAGTTACAGGCAACTTGCGCATTTATGCACATCGGTACTAACGTGGAAGAGGGCCCATTGGTGGCCCTCTGCATTCAAATAAACAGTCTTTTTAATGCGGAATAAGCGTAAAATACCAGGCTGATGTCCAGCAAGAAAGCAACCCTTGTTCCGCTTTCATAAACAGTAGGCGACATGCCAATCATTGCCAGTGACAAAACCCCAACAATAAGTATTATTGATATGAATCCGCAAGGCCTTCCCTCCACGTCAGAGCATAACGCATTGTAAATCAGGCAGCAAAAGCTAAGCAATGATAAAAAATACGATGCATATAAATGCCACGATATCCATGATTCAGGGCTTGCGTAATCATTACTAAATACAATCGAAATCCCTGAGCGGTGAGGGAATGTGCTAAAAATGAAATTAATCAGGAAAATACCACAAATTAAAACGGAGATTAATTCTACGGTGTTTTTGATTTTATTTTTGATGGTGCTAATTATCAATAATGCACAACATGCAACATAGAGAAAATTCTCATCGTTAAGCAGATGGTTATTGATCCTGTCAAGAGCAAAAGATGCCTTGGTTATCAAATTATAGCTTTCAAAGTCTGGCATCCAACGAGGAATCTCTGCTGCGAATCTGGATGCATTTCCCGGCGCTACTAAAACAAAGGCAGTGCCAGTTATGGCAAACAAAAAAAATATAATTTCATTTTTTAATGTGCTTGTGTTTTTTTTGTAAATCAAACGTGTCATGTTTAATGACAGTAGAAGTATTATGCAAACCCCGAACTGCTCATTATTGCAAGCAAAAAAAACACATAAGCATAGCATGCAAAAAACAACCGGACTGTTTTTTCTTATTGCGTCATCCTTTAGTGATAAAGAGAAAATACCTAAAGAAATAGGCAGTAGGTAGTTATAAGCACCGGTAACCCATGTTACTGCCTGATTGAATGAGTGGTAGTTCATAGACAAAAGAGTCAGCGCCAGTAGAACCCCGAAGCCATAACTTTTGTTGTTTGGTGCTACTGCATGACTGATGGACCACGAAAGAAGCAGGAGAGATAAAGATATAATTAGATATGGCACATATGGTATGTTAATAGTGCATACCAATAACATCTCAATCAAAACCCGGCCACTCCATGAGTTGTATCTGCCGAGCAAAAATTCAAATAACCCTTTCGAGTCAAGAGCGTGAGAAAAGTAACCGTCATCACCAGTGTACTTAAATACTATTGACTGCAATATATAAGCAATGATTACCGACACTAAAATCCACGGCAATAACTTTTTGGCATTAGCAAACATATTTAGCTCCAATGAATTTATTTTTTTCCTGAATGATTATGATTATCTCCCTTTCTGGCTTAATTCCAAATAATGTTGTTTTTGATGAGGCTGAAAATCCAGATTCATCAAGGTGTCCAACCCTATTGTAATGAGAGCTAACATCTCTCCTGAGGACTCTCACCGATTTTATTTTATAAAAACTATCACCAGACTTTATTACTATTAAGGTATTTCCTAAATATGGATTCTGAGAATTTACAGGGAATGCGAATCCGGATATTTCAATGTTTCCATCTCTTACCCTGCAAACCCCAACAGAAAACTTTACTCCGCTAAATTCAACTAATGGAATAACATCATTGATTTTCACCGGTTTGTTAAATGATACAAAGGACGATGCAGTTATCAATGCACTTGCCGACGCAAGGATAAAAAATAAAATACCAGCCATTTTTTTCATTTTATTTCCTTGGTGCGGTAGGACCTTAGTAAGCCAAATATAATACTTAAATCAAATATAAACATTATTCTGGTGCCTGATGCGTACGCCGTTGGCGAGAATCCAATCATTGCAACTGACAAAACCCCAACCGCAAACGACAGACATACCTTAGTTATGCCGAGTTTATTATTTTCCTTTTCCATGCATGAGATGTAAAAAGATGCTAATAATGACATTGTGAATGCAAAAGAAATAAATACACTTGGCGTACTCCAGTCTGAAAATATCGAGTAATTTATATTTAATACATTTGCAAACCATTTGTTCGGGTACTCATTGAAAATGAAAAATAGCACATAAAACGAAGATAGTAAGATAATAGGTAATCTTATAACTAAGCCAGTCTTAGATTTCATCATTGTGAAAGCAGAAAAAATGCAGCACATTAAAATTAGATAATTGTTTTTATATAATAAGTGCCCATTTATTCTGTCCACAACAATAGAAAACCTGTCTATAAGTCTCATGTCATAGTAGAAAGGCATATTAATCAATGACTCAGTCATGGCTCTGTTTGCGTTCCCAGGTGCAGAAAGAACAATGGCAACGCCAGTTATGACAAAAAAAAGGTAAACAACGTGTTTCCAGTTAATTCGATTCAACTTTATATTAATTGCAATCAATGAGCTAACTATCAAAACCAGCGTCAAACCAAACTGCTCATTATTGCATGCAAACACAGATAAAATACATGAGAATGATGTTTTTAATATAGTGGCATTCTTGTCTAATATAACTGAAAGGGAATATAACCCAATCGATATCGGTAGTAAGTAATTATATGCTCCGGTAATCCAGAAAACAGCCTGATTTGATGAGTGTGATGCCAGGCATATTAAAACCATTGCCGCAAAGGACACTGGTATCGGTTGAACCTTGTCCGACGCCAACTTTGCAATGGCATAAGACAGTAGCCAGGAGCATAGAACAACCATTAACTGAGGGAAGTATGGTACCCTTATGGTTTTCAGTAAGATAAACTCAATCAGAATTCTCCCGCTCCAGGACTGGTATCTGCCATACAGCACATCCATTACCCCATGTGAATTCAACATGGCAGCGAAGTCAGAATCGTCTGAGGCGCTCTTAAAAACTACCGCTTGGAATATAAATACAGAAATAGCAAAAAAAATAGAAAGCTGTATTATACGGTCGCTATTTACGTTGCAAATTGCAGGAGTGCTTACTCGCATAACCTTTCCCCTCGTATTCTGTAATCACGTAAATCTCGTTTGATATTTCATCAGTGAAAGGTGAGTAATATGATTTAGCAGCGAAACCGCTATTTTCAATATTTACTTCATTTCCCATGCGCCCTTTAAGGTCTGGTCTTTGCACCCTATCGGTCCTGATTTTAAATAGGTTACCATTATGTTTTATGGCTAAAAATGTTTTACCAAAAAACCTGCCTTTAAAAGATAATGGAGCAGACCATCCTGATGCCATTATCCTTTTTTCATCTAGATGACAATTGTCTATCGTTGTTTGGATAATGTCATGCTGGAAGTTTAATGGAATGTCAATTCTTACAGGCATGTTCCATGCTATAAATGTTAATGCTGAAAAAAGCAATGAAAGTAATAGTAATGTGTAAAAAGACACCACCAGAGAACGTCTGTTCATTTTTTGTCCCTCAAAATATAGCGAGGGCGATTTTTAACTTCTCCATAAATCCTTCCAATATACTCACCAAGAACACCTATCCCTATCAACTGCACGCCGCCTAGGAACAATATTGAAACCAGCAGGGAAGGATAGCCTCTCACAGCGTTACCGAAAGCCAGGGTATCGACAATCATCCATACTCCGTAGAGAAAGGAGATTCCGGCCACCACAAGGCCTATGTAGGTCCACATGCGTAACGGGAATGTGGAGAAGCTGGTTATCCCCTCAAGCGCAAGATTCCACAGCTTCCATCCGTTGAACTTTGAATCACCCGCCACGCGCTCTGCTCGAGCGTATTCAACGACGTCAGTGCGTCCACCAACCCAACTCAGTATGCCCTTCATGAACAGGTTTCTTTCTGGCATCCGCTTAATATTTTCCACCACTTCACGCGACATAAGCCGAAAATCACCGACGTTCTCTTCTATCTGGGGATTGCTTATTTTGTTATGCAGTTTATAAAACCATTCCGCCGTCTTGCGCTTTAACCGACCATCCGTCGAGCGGTCAGTACGCTTTGCCAGCACCATGTCCGCGCCCGCCTGCCATTTCTCGATCAAATGGTGGATCACTTCAATGGGATCTTGTAGATCGACGTCGATAGGAATTACCGCATCGCCGGTAGCATGGTCCAGCCCGGCAAAAAGCGCAGGCTCTTTACCGAAGTTTCGTGTGAATGACAGGGGAACAACAAGCGGATCGGCCACGGCCAGCGCGTTTATAATCGATTCTGTCGTATCCTTGCTGCCGTCGTTGATGAACACTATTTCAATTTCATGTTCTTTTAGCGCTTCAAATTCTCGCACGGTTTTATAAAAAATTGGTATTGCGTCTTCTTCATTGAAGACCGGAACGACCAGAGAGATTTTCATTTCCTATCCCTGAAGACGATAAATTTAGAATAGATGAATCCGCAGACCAGGCTGATAGCCGAGAAAAGAATTAGCGTAAAGAGCGGAGGCATTGACACCCGGTCAGCCTCCCAACCCACAGAGGCGCTCAGGGTACCCATGAACCCGACATATAACATGTAACGCATAGTCGTTGTTGAGGACCTGAACGTGAATCGTGCGTTGGCAAAGAAGCTGAACGACACTGCGATAACGAATCCGGCAAAGTTGCCCAGTGCCTGTCCGGTATGAAATCCGTATATGCATAAAGCAAACACCACCCAGTGAATGAGCGTGTTGATGATGCCGATCGATGTGTACTTGGCGAATAACTTTAACATGTTAGAAATCAGTGAATTCTGAGAAGCGGGAAGTTTATCACCCGGCAAAGGCTGGATCGACCCTTATAATTGTCGATGCTGCGTGTTTGTACAGTATTTTAAGTCGGTCTTCGTCAGGTTTCCGTCACCAGTAGCAGACTACGCTGAAGCTATAAAGGGCGTGGGGCATGGTTGGGGCAAAATGGGGCATATGATTTAAGCCGAACTTTGATGATTTCAAAAAACTCTACCGTAACCCACTGTAAATAATGCGCTCTTGGACGGTGTTAGTAGTTAATTGAGCAGAGTCAAGCATATCCAGAGCATGGAAGACAACACTAACGTGGCAATTGGTAACATCATGGATACCGACTACGCGACGGAAGCGTCAAACATGTCGAAAGAGCAGGTTCTGATGCAGACCAGTATCACCATGCTGAAACAGTCCAACAGCATGTCAGGCATGGTTTCCAGCCTGTTGCAGTAAGAAAACGCGACGCCGGTCTGTGGCCCTCTCAGGCCGGCGTGACGCGCTTATTTCCCTTCCATCACCGCTTTTTGTGCCACTACCGCCGCTTTTTGCTGCATCCGGTTTTGCATCTGATCGATAATCACCGCCACGATAATCACGATCCCTTTGATCACCATCTGCCAGAATTCGCTCACCCCCATCATCACCAGTCCGTCGGCGAGAAAGCCGATGACAAACGCGCCGATCAGCGTGCCGAGAATGGTGCCGCGCCCCCCGGCAAGGGAGGTCCCGCCGAGCACCACGGCGGCAATGGCGTTCATCTCAAAGGCCGTGCCGTTGGCCGGATGGCTGGCGGAAAGCTGTGCAGACACCACAATACCCGCAATCGCCGCGCACAGGCCCGACAGCGTATAGACCCAAATTTTGATCTGCCGGACCTTCACCCCGGACAGCTCCGCCGCGCGCTCGTTATCACCGATCGCATACACATGGCGACCAAAGGGCAGGCGGCGCGCGACGTAGGCAATCACCACCGCCAGCACAATCATCATCCAGATGGCCCACGGAATGCCAAACAGCGTGCCCGCGCCGATCTCATCGAAACCGGTGTTGCCGAGCAGCGGATTGCCCGACAGCGCGGGGAAGGTTTGCCCGTCGGAGGTGAGCATGGCTGCGCCGCGCAAAATATACATGGTGCCCAGCGTGCAGATAAACGGTGCGACGTTATAGCGGGTGATGATCCAGCCGTTCGCCGCGCCGATTAAGCCGCCAATCAGCAGCACCAGCGGCACAATCACCCAGACGCTGGGGAAAATCGCGATGCCGAACATCGGCAGCACAATGCCTTTGGTGATAAGCCACCCGGCGATCATGCCGCACAGGCCCAGCGTTGCGCCAATCGACAGATCGATCCCCGCCGTGATAATGACAAAGGTGATGCCCAGCGCCAGAAAGGCGTTGATGGCGATGTGCTTAATCATGATCACCAGACTGCCCGCCGAGAGAAAACCGGGCACCGTGGCGGTAAAAAAGCCCACGATCAAAAACAGCGCGATAAAGGTGCGCAGTTTGAGCAGTACTAACAGGATATTTTCCCGTGACAGTGACGTGCCGCCGCCCGCAGCGACCGCTAAAGATTGTGTTGTTTTCATATCAGAACCCCTGAGCACTTGCCGTCACCAGTGCCGATTCTTCGGCCCGATCGCGAACGATATCGGCGGTCAGTTTGCCGCCGGACATCACCAGAATGCGGTCAGATACCGCCATGATCTCTTTCAGATCGGAGGTGGAGAACACCACCGCGATCCCCTGTTCGGACAGTTGCACCATCATGCGGAACACGTCGGCTTTTGCGCCCACGTCAATGCCGCGCGTTGGCTCATCCAGAAACAGGATTTTGGGATTGGTGAGCAGCGAGCGGCCAATCACCACTTTTTGCTGGTTACCGCCTGAGAGCGCCTGGATTTCCACTTCCGGCGAGGAGACTTTAATCGACAGGCTGCCAATGGTGCTGGCGACCACCGCGTGCTCCTCTTTTTGCGCGATAGCAAAACCGCGCTGCAACCGCCGCCACAGGCTGGCGATGGTCAGATTCGATGCCACCGACGAAATGGGAAATATGCCGGTGCGCTTGCGATCTTCCGGCACCAGGCTCATGCCCATGCGGATGCGCTCGGCGGTGTTTAACCGTTGCGGCACCGGTTTGCTGTCGAGCCACAATTTGCCCAGATAGTTCCGCTCGGTGCCCAGCATGCACTCGAAAAGCTCGGTACGCCCCGCGCCCATCAGGCCGTAAATGCCGACGATCTCCCCGGCGTGCACCTTAAAGCTGACGTCATCCACGACCGCGTTACCCGCCGCGTTGACGCTGGTAATGTGCTCCGCCTCCAGCACCGGCGCGCCAAAGGTGCGGCCCGGCGTCAGGAAATTGCTCACCGGATCGCTGCCGAGCATTTCGCGCACGATCCACGGCACGTCGATATCGCACACGTTGGCTTCGGCCTGGAATTTGCCGTCACGCAGAATGGTGATCACATCGCCAATGGCCATCAACTCTTCTAAGCGGTGCGAAATGTAGATGAGGGTCACGCCCTGGCGCGTGAGTTCGCGGATCACGCGAAACAGGATCGCCACTTCGGTTTTACTCAGCGCGGAGGTCGGCTCGTCGAGGATCAAAATGTCGGCGTCTTCCGCCAGCGCTTTGGCGATCTCCACTAACTGCTGCTGACCGACTTTTAAATTGCCGACCATTTCACGCGGCGAGATCGGCTGATCCAGGCGCTTAAGCAGTTCGGCGGTGCGTTTTTCCTGCTCCGCTTCGTTGATGGGCGAAACGCCTTTTTGCAGCTCGCGGCCCAGAAACACGTTCTCGGCGACGCTCAGGTTTTCAAACAGGTTCAGTTCCTGATGTACCATGCCAATGCCGAGGGCGGCGGCCTCGCGGGTATTGGCGATGTGCACTTTTTTACCGTTCAGCCACATTTCACCGAGGCTCGGCTGCTGGACACCTGCGAGGATTTTCATCAGCGTCGATTTGCCTGCGCCATTTTCGCCAATAATGACGTTCACTTTGCCGCGCCAGACGTTGTAATCCACGTTATCCAGCGCCACGGTGCCGGGAAACAGCATCGACATACCGCGCGTGCGCAGGATAATTTCATCCGCGTTAACGTCGCTCATTACGGTGCCTCCTGTTTCAGATCCAGCGCCACGGCGTCCTGGGTTTTGCCGCCGTTGAGCGTCACTGCCATCAGCACGGTGGCTTTTTTACCCGCCCAGCTGTCATCCACCTTCGGCAGATGCTTGATGGCTTCGCGATTGTACGCCCGGGAGAGCTGCGCAAACTGCACCTGGTTGGTAAAGTCTTCAAAGGTAAAACCTGTCGCATCGCGAACCGCATTGCCCCGCACCACCGGGCCAAGCTGCACCGCTAACGGTTGACCGTTAACCGTCATCACCAGCGTTTGCTCACGCGGGTTGCTGGTGTCGAGTTTTTCAACAACGCTGGTCAGGCGCACAAAGACGCTTTGGGGTTTCGCCGCCGGGGTTTTCAGCTGTGCGGCAAGGGCTGTTGCGTCAAGCGCATGGTGGTTTGCGGCGTCAATGACGCGGGATTGCCAGGTTTGTTGCGCGATCTGCTGCGGGGTGAGGTTGTCGAAATTGGCTTTCGCATTGGGATCGACAGGCAGTATCGGCTTGCCGTTCTCATCCAAATCCACCACCGTGCAGGCCGTGAGCAACAGGGTGGTGCACCCAACGAGCGCAGCACCCCATTGTTTTAACGCCATATCGCCTCCGCGTTATTTGCTGAGGTTGAACACGTTCAGCTTGCTGGCATTGGTTTCATCAATCAGCACGCAGTCCATCAGCTGTTTCTCTTCTTTCTGCGCTTTGCCGGTTTTGAGGAACGCATCCGCCTGCACCACCGCCATTTGCGCCTGCTCCCAGCCCGGTTGCAGCACGGTCGCCTTGATGTTGCCTTTATTGATGATCGAATCGCGCACATAATCGCTGCCGTCAAAGCCCACGACGATCACGCTGGTTTTCCCGGCGGCTTTCAGCGCGGCTTCTGCGCCCAGCGCCATGGTGTCGTTACCGGAGATCACGCCCACGATGTCAGGATTAGTTTGCAGGATGGCTTCCATTCGGGTGAAGGCTTCGGTCTGGCTCCAGTTTGCGGTTTGCTGCGCAACCATTTTCATGTCCGGGTAATCATCAAGAATGTCGTGATACCCCTGCGAGCGCACGCTGGCGTTGGTGTCTGACTGGCGACCCAACAGCTCAACGTATTTGCCTTTGCCATTCAGCAGCTTGGCGAATTTCTCTGCGCCAAGCTGGGCGCCCTGATAGTTGTTGGAGACGATTTGCGCGACCGCAATGCCCGTTTTGTTGATTTCACGATCGATCAGGAACGCCGGCACACCCGCCGCTTTGGCTTTTTGCAGCGGGCCGACGGTGGCGTCTGCCCCGGCGTTATCAAGAATAATGGCTTTGGCTTTCCGGGCGATGGCCGTTTCAATCAGCTGGTTTTGCTTGTTCACATCGTCATCGTGGGAGGCCACCAGCGTGGTGTAACCCAACTCTTTGGCTTTCGCCGCCGCGCCATCGGCTTCGGCTTTAAAGAACGGATTGTCGTGTGAAGGCGTAATGATGGCGATCAGACCGTTATCGGCGGCAAACAGCGAGCCGGAGGCGGCGATCAGTGAGGCAAGAATAGCGGACTTCAGTAAGGTTTTTTTCATCTTTTTCTCCACATTGAATATTTATTCAATAATGATTTATTATTCAAGTTAACGATAAGACGACGATGACAAACTGTCTACGGTTTGCGCAGCTAATTTCTTAAAAGGAGAAAAGGATCACGATCTGGGGGGATTGCCCCTCACCCCGGCCCTCTCCCGTGGGGAGAGGGAGAAAAGGAAATCCCCTCTCCTTGGGGAGAGGGAGAAAAGAAAATCCCCTCTCCTTGGGGAGAGGGTTAGGGTGAGGGGGGACGATTATCAGAAGTGCGTATTCACACCCATAAACCAGGTACGGCCTGATTCATTATAGGTATACGCCCCCGCGCCGCTCATGTAGGAGACATCCGTCAGGCTGCCGGTGGTCTGGGCATTACCCGCACGCCAGTGGCGTTTGTCGAAGACGTTATCCACACCGGCGGTCAGGCTGACGTTTTTGGTCACGTCCCAGGTGCCGCTCAGGCCAACAATGCTGTACGGGCTGACTTCGTCGGTGGCGGAGCCGGTCGAGCGCTCGCCTTTGTAGTTATATTTCTTCGGCTGCTGTTTGCCGTACCAGGTGAAGGTGGATTGCAGCGACACATCCTGCACCACCTGCCAGCTCAGCGTCGTGTTCAGCGTATATTCCGGGATCACCGACAGACGATCGCCCGTCTCTTTGTTTTTGCTTTTCAGCATGTAGGTGATGTTGTTGGTCCAGTTCACGCTCTCGGAAACCGGCACATTTAAGGTTCCTTCAAGCCCCTCTACGACGGCCTTCGGTACGTTCTCCCACTGGTAAATATCCGTACCGCTGCTGTTAGAGCCGATCGGCGCGTAACCCGCTTCGATCTTGTTACGGTAGTCGTTGCGGAACCAGGTCACACCGGCCAGCCAGCCTTCGTGTTTGAACTCCAGACCGATCTCTTTGTTGATGCTGGTTTCGGCTTTAAGGTCGTCGTTACCCATCATGTAGCAGCCCACGCCGGTACCGCTGGCGTAGCACCCCTGGCCTTTACTGTAGAGAATGTAGTTCGGGTTGGTCTGGTACAGGCTTGGCGCTTTGTAGGCCCGGGCGATCCCCATTTTGAGGGTGAAGTCATCGCCTAAGCCCTGCGACAGGTTGAGCGACGGACTCCAGTTATCGCCGACAATCGTGTGATGATCGAAGCGCAAGGCGGGTGTCAGCATGGTGCTGTCGGTCAGCTCCATATTGTCTTCGGCAAACAGCGAGAAGATCTCCGCCTGCGAGTACGGGCTGCGGTTGGTTGAATCAATGCCATCAATCGCGCCACCGGTGTTGGTGCCGGTTAACGCCTGGCCGTTGGACGACAAATCTTTCATCCGCTGCTGATTCCATTCGGTACCCAGCGTCAGGTTCTGATTTACCAGCAGGTCAAACGGTACGCTCACTTCGCTGTGCAGCGTTACGTCGGCGAGATCGATGTCGGTGAATTTCTCGCTGTTGAACAAGCCTTCCAGACCGCCCGCCAGACCTTCGCCCAGACGGGAGTTGCGGGTGTGCTCATACTGCGCCCAGGTGTTGGTTGAAACGCCGTTATCCCATGCGCCTTTCCAGGTCAGCGCGTAATTCTGGCGGTACAGACGGTTAGTCTCTTTACCGTAGTATTTCTGCACGTAGCCGTTGGTTTTGTTGTCGTTATTGGTGTTCTGCGTGTCGCCCGCATACAGGTTGTTTTGACGGCTGTAACCCGCTTCCAGCTCCAGCGACTGCATCGGGGCGAAGTCCCAGTGCAGCACACCGTTGACGTTTTTATTCTCAACGCCTTCGCGCCCGGCGGGCAGGGTGTCGGCATAG
This sequence comes from uncultured Enterobacter sp., assembly GCA_963521185.1. Classification (GTDB taxonomy): domain Bacteria; phylum Pseudomonadota; class Gammaproteobacteria; order Enterobacterales; family Enterobacteriaceae; genus Enterobacter_D. Next base: position 452,634 of record CAUQTV010000003.1, read on the forward strand.
CTGCCTGCGCGGTCGGACTGATGGCCTTCGTTGATGGTGCGCGCGTCGGCCTGGGTTTTATCCATGCTGCCGTACAGACGGAAGCTGAACGCATCGCCCAGCGGGCCGGTCAGGCCAAAATCGGTACGTTTGGTCGAGCCTTCGTCTTTATGCTCTGGGGCATTGAAATAGGTGTTCCAGGAGCCGTGCCATTCGTTGCTGGCCGGTTTGGTGATGATGTTAACCACGCCGCCCGCCGCACCGTTGCCGTAGCGCGCCGCAGCCGGGCCACGGATCACGTCAATGCGCTCAATCATCTCCGGCGGCACCCAGTTGGTATCGCCACGGGTATCACGCTCGCCGCGCCAGCCCAGACGAATAGAGTTACGGCTGGTAACCGGCTTACCGTCGATCATAATCAGGGTGTTTTCCGGGCCCATGCCGCGAATATCAATCTGACGGTTGTTGCCGCGCTGACCGCTGGTGGAGTTACCGGTCAGGTTCACACCCGGCATGGTACGGATGATTTCAGAAACGTCACGCGCGGGGGGATTCTTACGGATCTCATCGGCGGTAATGGTCGAAACGCCCGGGGCCTGAAGATTCTGCTGTGCTGCGGTGACGACGATCGTGTCTTCATGGGTGGTGGCGTCTTGCGCGTGCAGCGGCAGCGCTACCCCATAAATACCCATATTGACCAGCACGGTCAGGGCTTTGATCTTGTTATTCATGGTGTTACCTGTGTTTGTCGCCACGATCCTCGGTGTTCCATTCCCAACGGGAAAGAAAAGCGGCATGATTTATAAGAAAGACGCGCTTCCCACAGCGCGGGCAATACGCTATTGCAAATGAAAATAGTTATCAATAATATTATCAATAATTTTTGATATGTAACAAAAAACACGCAGCGTCTGTGCGGTTGAAAAGGCGTAAGGTTGAAAACAGGTTGACGACGTTAGCAACGGGAAGTGACGCCTGGTGGCGCACAAAGCACGGGCCAGAGCGGGTGCGTGACGGGGAAGGGCGCTATCAGGTGACCTTCTGGTGGCGCGATCCGGCAGGGTCCGAAGCGCACTCTCGCGTGCGGCGGGTGTGGATTTACATCACCGGCGTGACCGATCACCACCAAAACGCCACGCCGCAGCACTTAAGCCGCGTTTCCGGCACCGACATCTGGCGCTGGCAAACCACCTTCGACGCCCGCTGGCGCGGCAGCTACTGCTTTATCCCCTCAGAAAATGAGCACGACTTTGACCCCGTGGTATTCACCGGGCAAACGCCCGATCGCGTGGCCCTGCGTGAAGGCTGGCGCAAACTGCTGCCCCGCGCCATCGCCGATCCTTTAAATTCCCAGTCGTGGAAGGGTGGTCGCGGGCATGCGGTATCGGCGCTGGAAATGCCCGACGCGCCCGAGCAGCCCGGCTGGAACGGCAGCGACGACGGTGACTGCACGCCCCAGTGCATTCAGTGGCGCAGCACCCTGCTGGCGAACCGCCGCCGGGTGTGGATCTTCACCACCGGCGAGGAGAATGCCACCGAACGCCCGCTGGCGGTGCTGCTTGACGGGCAGTTCTGGGCCGAAAGTATGCCGCTGTTTCCTGCGCTGGTAGCGCTCACCCGCGACGGAAAACTGCCGCCTGCGGTGTATGTGCTGATCGACGCGATCGACACCGCCCACCGTAGCCGTGAGCTACCGTGCAACGCCGATTTCTGGCTGGCGGTGCAAAATGAGCTGCTGCCAGCGGTCCAGGCTCTGGCCCCGTTTAGCGCAAAACCTGAACGCACGGCGGTGGCCGGGCAGAGCTTCGGCGGACTCTCCTCGCTCTATGCCGGGCTGCACTGGCCCGAGCGCTTCGGCTGCGTGCTCAGCCAGTCCGGATCCTACTGGTGGCCGCATCGCGGCGCGCAGCAGGACGGCCTGGTCATTGACGCACTAAAACGCGGCGAATTTCCCACCCGGCCGCTGCGCATTGTGCTTGAAGCCGGTGTTCGCGAGCCGCTGATTTTTCGCGTCAATCAAACGCTGCTCGGCCTGTTAGAACCCACGCAGCACACGGTTTTCTGGCGTCCGGTTGACGGTGGACACGATGCGCTTTGCTGGCGCGGCGGGCTGACCGCAGGGCTTATGACGCTCTGGCAGCCGCTGCTCGCGCACGACATTTGACAGGAGTTGGCTATGGCTTTCAGTAATCCCTTTGACGATCTGCAAGGGCAATTTTTCATTCTGCAAAATGCGCAGCAGCAGTACAGCCTGTGGCCGCACGCCTGCGCGCTGCCACAGGGCTGGCGCGTGGTCTGTGAACCGCAGTCCGCTGAACTGTGCAACGCCTGGCTGGCGCAGCACTGGCCGACGCTGACGCCCGCGCATCATGCACGTTAAGGACAGACCGATGACCACACGTTTACCGCTGGTTGCCGCACAGACCGGGATCTGGATGGCTGAAAAACTCTCCACGCTGCCGAACGCCTGGAGCGTGGCGCATTACGTTGAGATCGAAAGCGACATCGACGCCGCGCTGCTGTGCGAAGCGATTGTCGCCGGAATGGCGCAGGCCGACACGCTGCGCACCCGCTTTATTGAAGATAACGGTGAGGTATTCCAGTGCGTTGACGACGCGCTGACCTTTGCCGCACCCAACGTTGCCGATGTGCGCCAGGCCGCCGATCCGCATCAGGCCGCGCTGGCGCAGATGCAGGCGGATTTGGCGCAGAACCTGCGCGTGGACAGCGGCAAACCGCTACTGTGCCATGCGCTGATAAGGGTGGGGGAGAACCGCTGGTACTGGTATCAGCGCTATCACCACCTGCTGGTGGATGGCTTCAGCTTTCCGGCGATCACCCGCCAAATCGCCGCAATTTACAGCGCCTGGCGTGCGGGGAAAACCGCGCCCCCGTCGCCGTTTACGCCGTTTGCCGGCGTGGTGGAAGAGTATCAGCGCTATGCGCAAAGCGAGGCGTATCAGCGTGACGGCGCATTCTGGCAGACGGTCAAACGCGAGCTTCCGCCGCCGATCTCCCTCTCTGACAGCCCCCTGTCCGGGCGCGCGGCAACCACGGACATTTTGCGCCTCAAACTGTCCCTGGATCGCCGCGCGTTTGGGCAACTTACCGCCCACAGCCCGCAGTGCCAGCGCGCGGATCTGGCGCTGGCGCTGGTGGCCCTCTGGCTGGGCCGCCTCGGCGGGCGCATGGACTACGCCGCCGGATTTATCTTTATGCGCCGCATGGGATCGGCGGCGCTCACCGCCACCGGCCCGGTGCTGAACGTCCTGCCGCTCGGCGTGAGGATCGCGCCCACGCAAACGCTGGCAGATCTGGCGCTCACGCTCGCCGCCACGCTTAAAAAAATGCGCCGACATCAGCGCTATGACGCCGAGCAAATCGTGCGCGATGCCGGACGCGCGGCAGCCGAAGAACCGCTGTTTGGCCCGGTGCTGAACGTCAAAATGTTTGATTATCAGCTTGATATCGACGGCGTGGCGGCCACCACCCAGACGCTTGCCACCGGGCCGGTGAAGGATCTGGAGATCGCGCTGTTCCCGGACGACGAGGGTGGGTTACAGATTGAAGTGCTGGCAAACCGCCAGCGCTACGATGAGCACACCCTGCGCGCCCATGCTCAGCGCCTTGACGCGCTGCTGGCACAGTTTGCTGAAAACCCAACGCTGCGCTGCGGTGATGCCGAGCTGATTTCGCCGCAGGAGCGGGCGCAGCTTGCCCGCATCAACGACACCGGCGTGATGCTGCCCGCCGCGACCTTAAGCAGCCTGGTGGTCGCCCAGGCGGCAAAAACCCCCGATGCGCCTGCGCTGGCCGATGCGCGCTGGCAGTTCAGCTACCGCGAAATGCGCCAGCAGGTGGTGGCGCTGGCAAACGCGCTGCGTGCCCACGGCGTTAAGCCGGGCGACAGCGTGGCGGTGGCGCTGCCGCGTTCGGTGTTCCTGACGCTGGCGCTGCACGCCATTGTGGAAGCGGGTGCCGCCTGGCTTCCCCTCGATACAGGCTACCCGGACGACCGGCTGCGCATGATGTTAGAAGACGCCCAGCCGCGTTTGCTGATCACCGAAGAGGCCCAACTGGCGCGTTTTGCTGACATCCCGCATCTTGCGCATCTCACCTACAGCGCACCGCTTGCCGTCACCGACGACGCCCCGCTCGGGCTGTCCCGTCCTGACCATACGGCGTATATCATTTTTACCTCCGGATCCACCGGACGCCCGAAAGGGGTGATGGTCGGGCAAACGGCGATTGTTAACCGCCTGCTGTGGATGCAAAACCACTATCCGCTCAGCGCGCAGGACGTGGTGGCGCAGAAGACGCCGTGCAGCTTTGACGTCTCGGTGTGGGAGTTTTTCTGGCCGTTTATCGCCGGGGCAAAGCTGGTGATGGCCGAGCCGGACGCCCACCGCGATCCGCAGGCGCTCCAGCTGTTCTTCGCCCACTACGGCGTGACCACCACGCACTTTGTCCCGTCGATGCTGGCGGCGTTTGTTGCCGCGCTCACGCCGGAAACCGCGTGGGAAACCTGCCGCACGCTGAGGACGGTATTCTGTAGCGGCGAAGCGCTGCCGGCGGATCTGTGTCGCGAATGGGAACAGCTCACCGGCGCGGCGCTGCACAATTTGTACGGACCGACGGAAGCGGCGGTGGACGTCAGCTGGTATCCGGCGCACGGTGAAGCGCTGCGCCTTGTCACCGGCACCAGTGTGCCCATTGGTTTTCCGGTGTGGAATACCGGCCTGCGCATTCTCGACGCGATGATGCGCCCGGTGCCGCCCGGCGTGGCGGGGGATCTGTATCTGACCGGCGTGCAGCTGGCGCAGGGTTATCTGGGCCGTCCCGATCTCACCGCCAGCCGTTTTATTGCCGATCCCTTCGCCCCAGGCGAGCGCATGTACCGCACCGGCGATGTCGCCCGCTGGCTGGAAAACGGCGCGGTGGAGTACCTCGGACGCAGTGACGATCAGCTAAAAATTCGCGGTCAGCGCATCGAACTGGGGGAAATTGATCGCCTGATGCAGGCGCTGCCGGACGTGGCGCAGGCGGTGACCCACGCCTGCGTGCTCAACCAGGCGGCATTGGTGGGCGGCGATGCCCGCCAGCTGATTGGCTACTGTGTGTCGGCATCCGGGCGCACGCTGGATACGGTGCAACTGCGCGAACAGTTGGCGACGCAGTTGCCAGCACACATGGTGCCGGTGATGCTGATGCAGCTCGACGAACTGCCGCTTAGCGCCAACGGCAAACTGGATCGCAAAGCGCTGCCGCTGCCGTCGTTAAGCGCGCAAACGCACGGCCGGGCACCGCAGTCGCCGACGGAGATCGCCGTTGCCGGGGCCTTCACCACGCTGCTGGGGGAGGCGGTGAATGACGTTGAGGCTGATTTCTTTGCCCTTGGCGGGCATTCGCTGCTGGCGATGCGCCTGGCGGCAACCCTGAGCCGCCGCTTTGCGCGGTCAGTGACGCCGGGGCAGATCATGGTCGCCTCCAGCGTTGAAAAGCTGGCGGCGCTGCTGGAGAGCGACGCGGAGGATAGCGGCTCCCGGCGTCTGGGGTACGAAACGCTGCTGCCACTGCGTGAGAGTCACGGCCTGACGCTGTTTTGCTTCCACCCGGCGTCGGGTTTCGCCTGGCAGTTTAGCGTGCTGTCGCGCTATCTCGACCCGCGTTGGTCGATCACCGGCATTCAGTCGCCGCGACCCGGCGGCCCGATGCACACTGCCGCCACGCTCGATGCGGTTTGCGAACAGCATCTCGCCACGCTGCGGGCGGTGCAGCCTGTTGGGCCGTACTACCTGTTGGGTTACTCGCTGGGCGGCACGCTGGCGCAGGGGATCGCCGCACGATTACGCCAGGCGGGCGAAGTCGTGGCCTTTTTGGGGCTGCTCGACACCTGGCCACCCGAGACGCAAAACTGGGCGGAAAAAGAGGCCAACGGACTGGATCCGGAAGTGCTGGCGGAGATTAACCGCGAGCGTGAAGCGTTTCTCATAGCACAGCAAAACAATGCTTCCGGCGAACTGTTCACCGCCATTGAAGGAAACTACGGCGATGCTGTGCGATTGCTGACCACCGCGCACAGCGTACCCTTCGACGGCAAAGCCACGCTGTTTGTGGCCGGGCAGACTTTGCCCGCCGGAACGGATCCCGCCCAGGCCTGGTCGCCGTGGGTGCGCGAGCTGGATATCCACCTTCAGGATTGCGCTCACGTCGATATTATTTCACCGCGAGCGTTTGAATCTATCGGCCCTATTATGCGATCGCTTCTGGGATAAATACCTAAGAAAAGGTTAAGGATAATCTGAATTGCGGGAAATAACCGGTGAGCAAAGCAACCGTTATTTCCCCTTTTTTTGGTTTAACTTAAGGGGAATTCAAGCGGCAACGCGGGGCTTAAACCGCATGAAATGGACAAAAAACTACTTTTTTTTGTAGGTAACCGGACTAATAGCAATAATTTATTCAGATTATTCTTGTTTGGTATTATGATATGGCCCTAAGTGGGTTTTCGACAATTTTGCACAGACAAAGCAGAAATTAATAACATGTCATCTACAAATATTCAGCACGACAAGGATGTGGAATTCAGCAACTATCCGCTTGAACACCACCGAAATAACGAAATCGATCTGCTCGCACTCCTTGACACCCTGTGGTGTGCAAAAAAACAAATCATTGGTATTGCGTTCGCCTTCGCGCTGGTCGGGCTGTTGGTCGGTTTTATGCTGCCGCAGAAGTGGACCAGCCAGGCGGTGATCACCCCGGCAGAAACCGCGCAGTGGCGCGAGCTGCAAAGCAGCTTATTGCAGTTGAAAGTGCTGGATGTCGACGCAAATGTGCAGCCGGCCGATGTCTTTAACCTGTTCATTAAGAAGTTTGGTTCCCGTTCGCTGATGGAAGAGTATTTCCGCACCTCCCCGGACGTCATGGGCCAAATGACCGAAGCCGATCTCGATCCGGTTGAATTACAGCGCGCGCTGGTGCGCCTGGCTGAAAATATGAAAGCGGTCGATAACGCCAAGGTCAAAAATGATATTGACCTGCCTTACGTCGCCTGGAATTTGAGTTTCACCGCGCCGTCGGCACCGGAGGCTCAGGCGGTGCTGAAAGGCTACATCAATTATGTTGCGGCGCTGGTGGTCAAAGAAACCATGGATAACCTGCGTAACACGTTAAGCCTGAAAACCAAATTCGAAAGAGATCGCCTGACGCTTGACCGCGTAAGATTGACCAATCAGCGCGATATCAAGCTGAAACGCCTCAATTATTCGCTGGAGGTCGCCAACGCCGCCGGGATTAAGCGTCCGGTGTACAGCAATGGGCAGGTCGTGAATGACGATCCGGATTTCTCAATCTCTCTCGGTGCGGATGGCATTGAAGAGAAGCTGAAAATTGAGAAGTCACTTGATGATATTTCCGCGCTGAACGCCGAACTGCAAAACCGCGAGTTCTATCTGGGGCAACTTGAAAAGCTGAATCTGAAAGATGTGACCTTCCCGCCGTACAAATACCAGCTTTCGCCTTCTTATCCGCTGAAAAAAGACGGCCCAGGGAAAGCGCTTATCATCGTGCTGGCGGGCATGCTTGGCGGCATCATTGCCTGTGGCGGCGTGCTGTTACGTAACGCTATGGTCACGCGCACGTTGAGTCCTGAACTGACGCTGGAACCTTCTCTCTAAGCGATCCACAGCGCAGGTTTCCCCTGCGCTGTAACCCCTCGCTTTAACCCCGCGCTGTAACCCCTGCCTCTTCGCTTTTAAATGTTCGTTTAAAGATCCCGCCCCCCTGTGTCCCTAGAATAATTTCAATCACCTACTGGGGAACAAGAGATGAAATTATCAGGATTCGGGGCGTCACACGCACTTCAGGTAGGGCATCGTCCTGTCACGGCTGGCTCGCCCGTAAACAGCGCGCTCGCCACGGACATCAAACACGTTGGCAATACCATCGGGCACCCCGCGCTGGCAAGAGAAGCGCGCGCAGCCGACACGATCAAAGGTTTTTTACGCCACGCCATTGCCGCACAAAGCTACGGCAGCATGTTTGCCAACGGCGCGTACTTCAAATCCACGGGCAATGACTTTCCGCGCTATGAGGGTAAATCCTCGCAGGCCTCGCTTGACCATCTGGATAAGGTGTCGGCTCAGTATCTCACGGCGATTAAAGCTAAAACGCCGAATCTCACTCCGGCTGAAAAAACGCTGCTCGGTAAAGTGATTGATGCGCCGTGGCACTACCGCCACCAAAGCGACGCCTTTCTGGGGCGTGATACGCTGAACATCTCGTCCAACGCCAGGCTGGAGGCGAGAGGGATAAAATCCTCCTCACACACGCTTTCCGCAGACAGAGAGTGTGTCAGCAACCACGACTTTGTCTTCTTTGGCGTCGAATTTGCCGGGGACATTGCACAGCCCCCCGTTAATACGCTTCATTCCGGTAATGATTATGGCGCGGGCGTCTACCTGGTCGGCGACAACTTCCCGCTGGGCTATCTCACGCTCACCGATCACTATGACAATATTGTGCCGTATAACCACATGAGTGAGCATGAGGAGTTCAGCGCCCGGTTTGAATGTGCGCATGAGGAAGTGATTCGGCGCGTTCATGGCGATAAGGGGCGGAATGATGCGCCGCTGTTTAACACCAAAGACATGAAGCTGGCGCTGGGGCTGCACCTTATTCATTTTCTTCGTCAGTCGGAAGATGCGGAATTTAAAGCCTTTGCGCTGAACGATAAGCTGAATGGCACCGCATTAGATCGGGTGCTTAACTTCGTTTTCCAGCCAGAATTTCATGTTCCCAGAATGGTCAGCACCACGGATTTCAAATCGCATTTCCATCGCCCGATGCAGCTTGAGGACGCCGTCAGGGCCTCCAATTACCACGTTATCGACATCGCATCCGCGCCGGAAGCGCGCCGATACCGGCTCATGGGGTATGCGATTACCAACGGTAAGCTGGATGTGGTTAACCATCTGCTCTCCCGTTTTACCTTTGATTCCTGCGATCTTTATTATATGGCATCGGACGATGACAATATTGCCAAACGCCTGACCGATGAACGGGCGGATATCGCCGTATTGCGCCTGCTGCTCGCGAAGGAACTTGCTGACCCGAACTGGATCGTGGACCATCGACGCGGGGAGACGATGCTGGATCATGCGCGATCCTCTCAACGTCCGGATATTGTGGCACTGCTTCTCGAATACGGCGCGCGTGATGAGTAAAGCGGCTATCACGCGCCGTCGTTAGCGACGCCCCAGTGGCACCACCAGCGGCGTGTGCGCCACCGGATCGTCAATAATCATGCAGCGCAGCCCGTAGATGCGCTCAATCAGCTCAGCGGTGACGATCTCTTTTGGCGCACCCTGGGCCACAATCTTGCCGTCGCGCAGCGCAATCAAATGCGTGGCGTAGCGGCAGGCCTGGTTGAGATCGTGCAGCACCGCCGCCAGCGTGTAACCCTGCTCGCGGTTTAGCTCGCTTAACAGTTCCAGCACGTCAATCTGATAGCTGATATCCAGCCAGGTGGTCGGCTCGTCGAGCAGCATAATGCGGGTCTCCTGCGCCAGCACCATCGCAATCCACGCGCGCTGGCGCTGACCGCCGGACAGGGTATCCATGCTTTGCGCCGCCAGATTTTCAATCCCTGTCGCGCGCATGGCCCGCTTCACCGCGTCGTCATCTTCTTTGCGCCAGCGGGTAAACAGCGGCTGATGCGGATAACGTCCGCGCGACACCAGTTCCTGCACGGTGATATCCCCCGGCGTGGTGGCGTTTTGCGCCAGCAGCCCAATGCGTCGGGCGACCTCTTTGCTGTTAAACGTCTGGATCTGTTCGCCGTCGAGATAAACATGCCCTTTTTCCGGCGTCATCAGGCGACTGAGCGTGCGCAACAGCGTGGATTTTCCGCAGCCGTTCGGGCCGATAATCGCCGTGAAATGGCCGTCGGGCAGCGTGACGTTGAGATCGGCGGCGACGATTTTTTTGCCGTAGCCAAGCGTTAAGGCTTCGCCGCGCAGGCGGGCGGGTAACGTGGTCATCGCGTGCGAGACTCCTTAATTAACAGGGCGATCAGATAGATACCGCCGAGGCTGACGGTCACAATACCGACCGGAAGCTGATACGGAATAAACACCTGTTGGGCGCACAGGTCCGCGACCAGCAGCAGCAGCGCGCCGCACAGCGCGGACTGGGTTAGCCCCCAGCGCGCGGTGCCGCTCAGACGGCGGGCGATGTGCGGGGCGACCAGCGCAATAAACGAAATGGGGCCGCACAGCGCAGTGGCGGCGGCGGTGAGCACCACGGCCACCAGCATCAGCATTAGGCGCGAACGTTCAACGCGCACGCCCAGCGCGCAGGCGCTGTCATCGCCCATTTCCAGCAGGCGCATACGGCGAACCAGCAGGCCCGCGCAGACAAACATCACCAGCAGGATGGGGGCGGAGGGCCAGGTTTTCGCCCACGTCAGGCCATTGAGCGACCCGGCGTTCCACAGCCCGGCGCTGACTGCGGTTTCAAGTGAGGCCTGCAACAGCAGCCAGGTGTTAAACGCCACCAGCATGGCGCGCACGCCGATGCCAATAATGATCAGACGGAAGGTTTCAATGCCGTTGCGCCAGGCGAGCAGCCAGACCACAAGCGAGGTGAGAATGCCGCCCGCCATCGCCGACAGCGCAATGGCCGTTAAGTGCTGGCCGAACAGCACCATCGCCACCAGCACGCCGCTCCATGCGCCGGTGTTAAAGCCCATGACGTCCGGGCTGCCGAGCGGGTTACGCATCAGCGACTGAAAAATCGCCCCGCTGACGCCGAGCGCCGCCCCCACCAGCAGGGCCATTAATACGCGCGGCAGCCGCCACTCGTTCACCACCAGCGCAATACCGCGCGGCGCGTGGCCGGTGAAAGCGTCGAAAATTTGCGACACCGACAGCGGCACGGCACCGCTTTTCAGGCTCCACAGCGCCACCAGTACGCTTGCCAGCGCCAGCAGCACGCAGCTGTGGATCAGACGGCGGGAAGGTACGTTCACCAGCTCCCCCCTTTGCGATGACGGCGCACCAGCAAAATCAGCACCGGCGCGCCAATAAACGCGCTCACCACCGACACCCGTAGCTCGCCCGGCACCAGCAAGCGCCCGATGATGTCGGCGAACAGCAGCAGCATCGGCGTCGCCAGCAGCGTCACCGGCAGCGACCAGCGGTGATCGGCACCCACCAGCCAGCGCGCCATGTGCGGCATCATCAGACCAATAAAGGCGATTGGGCCGACCAGCGCCGTCGCGCAGCCGCACAATATTGTGATCGCCAGCAGACCGATAAGCTGGGTGCGCGCCACTTTGCTGCCAAGGGCGGTCGCGGTGTCGGTGCCGAGACTGAGGCTGTTTAGCGCACGGCTTTGCAGCAGTGCAATCGCGCCTGCGACGATCACCGGCAGCAGAACAACCTTCAGCGTTTGCAGGGTGCGAATATCAAGCGATCCCGCCTGCCAGAAGCGCAGTTGATCGTAGACCTCGGGGTTGAGCAGGGCGATGCCGCTCGACAGCCCTTCGAGCACCGCGCCGAGCGCGACGCCCGCTAAGGTCAGGCGCACGGGACTCAGTTGCCCGCCTCCCGCGCTGCCGGTAAACGCCACAATCAGCGCCGCCGCCAGCGCGCCGGAAAACGCCAGACCAAGCTGTTCCAGCGGCGAGGAGAGGCCGAGCAGCGCCGCGCCGACAACAATGGCGAAGCTGGCACCGGCGTTGACGCCGAGCAGGCCAGGATCGGCGAGGGGGTTGCGCGTCAGGGTTTGCATCAGCGCTCCTGCCATGCCGAGTGCGCCACCGGCAAGCAATCCGGCCAGCGTGCGGGGCAGCCGGGCGTCCAGTATTATGGTGCAGTCCGGGCGGGTGCAGGTACCGGTAAACGCGTCGATGACCACGGCGAAGGGCAGGGATTTGGCCCCGATAAGCAGGCTGAGAGCAGCCGCCAGCAGCAGCAATAAAAACAACCCGGCGAGGGCGAGTAACCGCGCCAGGTTTTGGCTAAAAGGCATAACGACGTCCATGAGTTGATAATGATAGTAATTATCGTTATCGATCTTATTCGGTTATGTTAGCATGTGCGGCCACGAAAAGGGTACGAGAAATCGCATTAAGGCACTGTAATGAACCGACAATCCTGGCTGCTTAATCTCAGCCTGCTGAAAACCCATCCGGCGTTTCGCGCTGTCTTTATCGCCCGTTTTATCTCCATTCTCTCGCTCGGGCTGCTCGGCGTTGCTGTGCCGGTACAAATCCAGTCGATGACGCACTCAAGCTGGCTGGTGGGCCTTGCGGTGACGCTCACCGGCGGGGCGATGTTTGTCGGGCTGATGGTCGGCGGCGTGCTGGCGGACCGCCATGAGCGCAAGCGGTTAATTCTGCTCGCGCGCGGCACCTGCGGCGTTGGGTTTGTTGGGCTGTGCATCAATGCGGCGCTGCCGGAACCGTCGCTTACCGCCATTTATCTGCTCGGTTTGTGGGACGGCTTTTTTGGCGCGCTGGGCGTGACGGCGCTGCTGGCGGCGACGCCTGCGCTGGTCGGACGCGAAAACCTGATGCAGGCCGGGGCGATCACTATGCTGACGGTGCGTCTCGGATCGGTGATTTCGCCGATGCTGGGCGGTCTGCTGCTGGCCTCGGGCGGCGTGGTGTGGAACTACGCGCTGGCGGCGGCTGGCACGTTTATTACCACCCTGACGCTGCTGCGTCTGCCGCAGCTTCCGCCGCCGCCACAGCCGCGCGAACATCCGCTGAAATCCCTGCTGGCGGCGTTCCAGTTTTTACTGCGCAGCCCGCTGATTGGCGGCATTGCGCTGCTCGGCGGCCTGCTGACCATGGCAAGCGCGGTGCGCGTGCTCTACCCGGCGCTGGCGGTGAGCTGGCAGATGTCGGCGTCTGAAATCGGTCTGCTGTATGCCGCGGTGCCGCTCGGTGCCGCGCTGGGCGCGCTCACCAGCGGCAATATCGCCCACAGCGTGCGACCGGGCGTGGTGATGCTGTGCGCCACGGTGGCGTCCTTTTTTGCCATTGGGCTGTTCAGCCTGATGCCGGTCTGGGCGCTGGGCGTCTTTTTCCTCGCGCTGTTTGGCTGGCTGAGCGCCATCAGTTCGCTGCTGCAATACACGCTGATCCAGACGCAAACCCCGGAAGCGATGCTCGGACGCATTAACGGCCTGTGGACCGCGCAGAACGTCACCGGTGATGCCATTGGCGCGGCGCTGCTCGGCGGCATGGGGGCGATGATGACGCCGCAAGCCTCCGCCAGTCTCGGCGGCTGGGTGCTGGCTGCGGCGGGATTACTGCTGATCCTGCTGCTCGGCGAGCTCAGGCGCTTTCGCCAGACGGCGTAATTTTCGCGCCGGGCGGCACTGCGTTTGCCCGGCCTACGGGCCTGTGATGTCGTGTAGGCCTGGTAAGCGAAGCGCCACCGGGCGTTATGCGCCGGGCAGACGGGTGGTGGTCGTGTAGGCCCGGTAAGCTTGCGCCACCGGGCAACTGCACCTTAACCAAACAACGTTGCGACGCGCTGAAGGATCAGCATTGCGCTGTAATAATCCAGGCGGAATGTCTCGGTGCCGAGCGCATACACGCGCTTGTTTTTCACCGCTGGCAAATGGCCAAGCAGCGGATTGGCGTACACCGCGCTGGCGTCTTTCTCATCCCCGGCGAATAAAAAGAGCGCCTCGCCGTTTAACCCGGCGGCCAGATTCTCACCGCCGAGTTGCACGATATCGTGGCGCTTGCCCTGGCTCTGGCTGGTGCGTAACCCTTCCGGCAGCGCTGCCAGCGTAAAGCCGAGCTGCTCTAAAAGCTGACCCTGTGCGGATTCCGCCGTCCACAGGTTTGCACTGTGCGCCGACGGATGGTACACCAGCGCGCTCACCGGCTGCGGCGGCAGTGTCATCTGCTTTTTCACCGTCGCCATCTGCGCGCTAAACGCGGCAATGCGGGCGCGGGCCTGTTTCTCCTGTCCGGTGATCTCGCCCAACTGCGTGAGCAGCGTCTGCCAGCTTTTATCGTCGTAATTGATGACCAGCGTCGGCGCAATGGCGGAGAGCTGATCGTAGAGCGCCAGCGCGGAGTCGCCCCCGGTGGCGCTGATCAGTATCAAATCCGGCATTTGTGCGGCTACGGCTTCCGCGCTCGGCTCGCCAATATACAGGCGGGCGAGTTTGCGCGCTTTTGCCACCTCGCTCCACTGGCGTAAAAAGCCCTGATCGTCGGAAAAGCGGTTATTGGGCGTCGTCGCGCCGCTGGCGATCACCGGTGCATCGATCGCCAGCAGCGACCCGGTCAGCGTCACGCTGGTGGAAACAATGCGCAGCGGCTTGCTTTCAAGAGTGTGCGTACCCCGGCTGTCGCTAATTTGACGCGGCCAGTCGGCGGCCTGCGTTGAGGAAAGTCCTAAAACAAAAAGGCTCAGCACTAAAAAGGGCTTAAGGGCTAACGAGGGAAATTTCACGAAGTCATATCCTGATTTTGTTGCGGTTAATGCTTCTCATTTTCAACATTGCACGAAGCGGATGCAAGCATTAGCCGCAGAAGAAGCATCAACCATCATTGACAGCGCTGGCAATACCTTTTAGCTTACCGACCAAAATATAAATGATAATTATTCTTAATGCCTTTATCATTTTCGGAGGATGATATGGATACGTCACTGGCTGAGGGGATCACGCACACCGTGAACACGCTGTCGCCCGATCAATTTTTCTTTATGTCGCCGTACCGCAGCTTTACGACGACGGGCTGTTTTGCGCGTTTTTCAGCACCCGCCGCAGAAGGGCACGACCTGCACAGCGCCTTTCAGCAAAAGCTCAGCGCCGCGTTTGCGCAGGCAAAAGCGCAGGGCATTGCCCGTCCGGTGATGGTCGGCGCGATCCCGTTCGATCCCTCGCAGCCCTCCTCGCTGTTTATTCCCGAGCGCTGGGAAACCTTCTCGCGCCCGTCCAGGCAGCACGATGCGCGCTATTTTCGCGGGCATAATGCCCTCAACGTCGTGGCGCGCAGGGCAATACCGGAGCAGGACGTTTTCATGCAAATGGTGGCTAACGCCGCTGCCCGCACCGCCACGCCGGAAGTGGATAAAGTGGTGCTCTCACGCCTTATCGACATCACCACCGATGCCCGTATCGACAGCGGTGCGCTGTTAGAGCGTCTTATCGCGCAAAACCCGGCGAGCTTTAACTTCCACGTACCGTTGCCGGACGGCGGCGTGCTGCTGGGGGCCAGCCCGGAACTGCTGCTGCGCAAAGAGGGCGATCGCTTTAGCTCGCTGCCGCTGGCGGGATCGGCGCGTCGTCAGCCGGATGACATGCTCGATCGTGAAGCGGGGAACAAACTGCTGGCCTCCGAAAAGGATCGCCACGAGCACGAGCTGGTCACCCAGGCGATGAAAGCGGTGCTGGCCCCGCGCAGCCGCACGCTGACGCTGCCGAACTCGCCGCAGCTGGTGAACACGCCGACGCTGTGGCACTTAGCCACGCCAATTGAAGGCGTGGCGGCGGGCGCTGAAAATGCGCTGTCGCTGGCCTGCCTGCTGCATCCGACGCCTGCGCTGAGCGGTTTCCCGCATCAGGTGGCCGCCCGCGTAATTAACGAGCTGGAGCCGTTTGACCGCGAGCTGTTTGGCGGCATCGTCGGCTGGTGCGATGACGAAGGCAACGGTGAATGGGTGGTCACCATCCGCTGCGCACGCCTGCGGGATAACGCGGTGCGTCTGTTTGCCGGGGCGGGGATCGTCCCGGCCTCTTCACCCGCCGCCGAATGGCGTGAAACCGGGGTGAAGCTCTCCACCATGCTCAACGTTTTTGGTTTGCACTAAGGATTTCTGATGACAATTCCCTTCACCCGCTGGCCCGACGAATTCGCCAGGCGCTACCGTGAAAAAGGCTACTGGCAGGATCTGCCCCTGACCGATATTCTCACCCGCCATGCGCACAGCGAGGCGGTGGCGGTGGTCGATGGCGAGCACCGTTTTAGCTATCAGGCGCTCAATCAGGCGGCGGACAACCTCGCCGGCAGGCTCTGTGCGCAGGGCATTCGCCGTGGCGACACCGCGCTGGTGCAACTGGGCAACGTAGCGGAGTTTTACATCACCTTCTTCGCGCTGCTGAAAATCGGCGTCGCCCCGGTCAATGCCCTGTTCAGCCACCAGCGCAGCGAGCTGATGGCGTACGCCGCGCAGATTAAACCCGCGCTGCTGATTGCCGATCGCGAACATGCGCTGTTCGGCAACGACGACTTTCTTGGCCGCTTTGTGGCGGAAAACAGCAGTGTGCGCGTGGTGTTATTACGGAATGACGCGGGTGAGCATGCGCTGGACGCGGCGATAGCGCAGCCTGCGGATCGCTTCACGGCCACGCCAACGCCTGCCGATGAAGTGGCTTTTTTCCAGCTTTCGGGCGGTAGCACCGGCACGCCGAAGCTGATCCCGCGCACCCACAACGACTACTACTACAGCATCCTGCGCAGCAATGAGATCTGCGGATTTGATGCCAATACCCGCTATCTCTGCGCGCTACCTGCGGCGCATAACTACCCGATGAGTTCACCGGGCGCGCTCGGCGTGTTTCTGGCGCAGGGCACCGTGGTGCTGGCGGCCGATCCCAGCGCCACGCTCTGCTTCCCGCTGATTGAACGCCACCAGATTAACGTCACCGCGCTGGTGCCCCCCGCCGTCAGCCTGTGGTTGCAGGCCATTGCCGAGTGGGGCAGCAATGCGCCTCTGGCGTCGCTCAGGCTGTTACAGGTGGGCGGCGCGCGCTTATCCGCCTCTCTTGCAGCGCGTATTCCGGCGGAAATCGGCTGCCAGCTTCAGCAGGTGTTTGGCATGGCGGAGGGGCTGGTGAACTACACCCGCCTCGACGACAGCCCTGAGCGCATCAATAACACCCAGGGCCGCCCAATGTGCCCGGATGATGAAGTCTGGGTCGCCGACGAGAACGGCGATCCGCTGCCTGCGGGTGAAGTGGGCCGCCTGATGACGCGCGGGCCGTACACCTTCCGTGGCTATTTCCAAAGCCCGGAACACAACGCCAGCGCCTTTGATGAAAACGGCTTTTACGGCTCCGGGGATCTGATCTCAATCGATCCCGAGGGCTACATCACCGTGCAGGGGCGCGAGAAAGATCAGATTAACCGTGGCGGCGAGAAGATTGCCGCGGAAGAGATTGAAAACCTGCTGCTGCGCCACCCGGCGGTGATCCACGCGGCGCTGGTGAGCATGGACGATGCGCTGCTCGGCGAGAAAAGCTGCGCGTATCTGGTGGTGAAACAGGCGGTGCGTCCGGTGGAAATGCGCCGTTTCCTGCGCGAGCAGGGCGTCGCGGAATTTAAGCTGCCGGATCGCGTGGAGTGCGTGGACGCGCTGCCGCTGACCCCGGTCGGCAAAGTGGATAAGAAAAAACTGCGTCACGATTTGGCCCAACGGTCACAGGCGTAAAAGGAGAGAAGATGGCCATCCCAAAATTAACCGGTTATGCGCTGCCCACGGCGGCGGAACTTCCGCAAAACAAAGTGAGCTGGGCCTTTGAGCCTGCGCGTGCGGCGCTGCTGATCCATGATATGCAGGACTATTTCATCAATTTCTGGGGCGATAACTGCCCGATGATGGAGCAGGTCATCGCCAATATTGCCGCGCTGCGTGCCTTCTGCAAACAGCACAATATTCCGGTCTATTACACCGCACAGCCAAAAGATCAGAGCGATGAAGATCGCGCGCTGCTCAACGACATGTGGGGACCGGGGCTGACGCGTAAACCTGAGGAGCAGAAAGTGGTGGCCGCGCTGGCCCCGGACGCGGCGGACACCGTGCTGGTGAAGTGGCGCTACAGCGCGTTTCACCGCTCGCCGCTTGAGCAAATGCTCAACGAGAGCGGGCGCAATCAGCTGCTCATTACCGGCGTGTATGCGCACATCGGCTGTATGACTACCGCCACCGACGCGTTTATGCGCGACATTAAGCCTTTTATGGTGGCCGATGCGCTGGCGGATTTCAGCCGTGAAGAGCATCTGATGTCGCTCAACTATGTGGCCGGGCGCTCGGGCCGCGTGGTGATGACCGACGATCTCCTCCCGGCTCCGATGAGCAAAGCCGCGCTGCGGGCCGTTATTCTGCCGCTGCTCGATGAGTCCGACGAGCCGATGGATGATGAAAACCTGATCGATTACGGTCTGGATTCGGTGCGCATGATGGCGCTGGCGGCACGCTGGCGCAAAGTGCACGGCGATATCGATTTTGTGATGCTGGCAAAAAATCCCACCCTTGATGCATGGTGGGCGCTGCTCTCACGCGAGGTGAAATAATGGCGACGCTGGATTTTACCGGCAAAACCGTCTGGGTGACCGGGGCCGGAAAAGGCATTGGTTACGCCACCGCGCGGGCGTTTGCCGACGCGGGCGCGCAGGTGACCGGCTTTGACGTGGCGTTTGAGAACGCGGAGTACACGTTTCGCTGTGAAACGCTGGATATCAGCGACGCCGCGCAGGTGGCGGCGAGCTGTCAGCGTCTGCTGGCTAACACGCCGCGCCTTGATGTGCTGGTGAACGCGGCGGGCATTCTGCGCATGGGGGCGACCGATGCGCTGTCGCTGACGGACTGGCAGCAGACGCTGGCGGTCAACGTCGGCGGGGCGTTTAATCTCTATCAGCACACCATGGCGCAGTTTCGCGCGCAGCAGGGCGGGGCGATTGTCACTGTCGCTTCGGATGCGGCACACACGCCGCGTCTCGGTATGAGCGCCTATGGCGCGTCAAAGGCCGCGCTGAAAAGCCTGACGCTGACGGTCGGCCTGGAGCTGGCGGCAAGCGGCGTGCGCTGTAACCTCGTCTCGCCTGGCTCGACGGACACCGACATGCAGCGCACGCTCTGGCGCAGTCAAGACGCCGAAGCCCTGCGTATTCGCGGCTTTGGCGAACAGTTTAAACTCGGGATCCCGCTGGGCAAAATTGCCCGTCCGCAGGAGATCGCCAACACGATTTTGTTTCTCGCCTCTGATTTCGCCAGCCACATTACGCTTCAGGATCTGGTGGTGGACGGCGGTTCAACGCTGGGAGCGTGACGATGATCTGGAAACGCCATTTAACGCTGGATGAACTCAATGCCACCAGCCACAACACTATGGTGGCGCATCTGGGCATTGTTTATACCGGCCTCGGCGACGACACGCTGGAAGCCGACATGCCGGTGGATGCGCGCACGCATCAGCCGTTCGGGCTGTTACACGGCGGTGCCTCGGCGGCGCTGGCGGAAACGCTGGGATCGATGGCGGGCTATCTGATGACCCGCGAGGGGCAGTGCGTGGTCGGCACGGAGCTGAACGCCACGCACCATCGCCCGGTGTCGCAGGGCAAAGTGCGCGGCGTGTGCCAGCCCCTGCACCTGGGGCGCTCCAGCCAGAGTTGGGAGATCGTGGTGTTCGACGAGCAGGGGCGGCGGTGCTGTACCTGCCGGTTGAGCACGGCGGTGTTGGGGTAGCGTGTACCGAATCGCCGGGTGGCGCTGCGCTTACCCGGCCTACGGGCAGGCTGGTTTTGTAGGCCCGGCAAGCTTGCGTTTCATCCCGCATAAGTGATCTCCATTACAGAGTGTTGTAAATAACCGGTTACCCCTCTGCTTTTTGACGTAACAACATTGTTAAAATCCGCTGCCTGATCTAGAAACAAAATGTAACATCTTCCTGCCTCAGCCAACGGATACCGATTATGCAAAACTCAGGGAAATACCTCATATGGGCCTTGCTCTCCGTCGTGGGAGCCTTTGCGCTCGGCTATATCGCACTCAATCGCGGTGAACAGATCAACGCGTTATGGATTGTGGTCGCCGCCGTCTGCATCTATCTGATTGCCTATCGTTTTTACGGGCAGTACATCGCCAAAACGGTGCTGGCGGTGGACAGCACGCGCATGACACCGGCGGTGCGTCATAACGACGGTCTGGACTATGTTCCCACGGATAAAAAAGTGCTGTTCGGTCACCATTTTGCGGCGATTGCAGGCGCAGGTCCGCTGGTGGGGCCGGTGCTGGCGGCGCAGATGGGCTATCTGCCAGGGATGATTTGGATCCTGGCGGGCGTGGTGCTGGCCGGTGCGGTGCAGGATTTTATGGTGCTGTTTGTCTCCACGCGCCGCGACGGTCGCTCGCTCGGTGAGCTGGTGAAAGAGGAGATGGGGCCAACCGCTGGCGTGATTGCGCTGGTGGCGTGCTTTATGATCATGGTAATCATCCTCGCGGTGCTGGCGATGATCGTGGTGAAAGCGCTGACCCACAGCCCGTGGGGCACCTACACCGTGGCCTTTACCATTCCGCTGGCGCTGTTTATGGGGATCTACATTCGCTATCTGCGCCCTGGACGCATTGGTGAAGTTTCGGTGATTGGCCTGTTCTTCCTGGTCTTCGCCATTATTTCCGGCGGCTGGGTGGCGGAAAGCCCGACCTGGGCACCCTATTTTGACTATACCGGCGTGCAGCTGACGTGGATTCTGGTGGGCTACGGTTTTGTGGCGGCGGTGCTGCCGGTGTGGCTGCTGCTGGCCCCGCGTGATTACCTCTCAACCTTCCTGAAAATCGGCACCATTATTGGTCTGGCGATTGGCATTCTGATCATGCGGCCAATGCTGACCATGCCTGCGCTGACTAAATTCATCGACGGCACCGGCCCGGTGTGGACCGGCAACCTGTTCCCGTTCCTGTTTATTACCATCGCCTGCGGTGCGGTGTCGGGCTTCCATGCGCTGATCGCCTCTGGCACCACGCCGAAGATGCTGGCCAATGAAAATCAGGCCTGCCTGATTGGCTACGGCGGTATGCTGATGGAGTCGTTCGTGGCGATTATGGCGCTGGTGGCGGCGTGCATTATCGATCCGGGCGTCTACTTTGCCATGAACAGCCCGATGGCGGTGCTGGCCCCGGCGGGTACCGTTGACGTGGTGGCTTCTGCGGCGCAGGTGGTGAGCGGCTGGGGCTTTAGCATTACCCCGGAAACCCTGTCGCAAATCGCCACGGAAGTGGGTGAGCAGTCGATTATTTCCCGCGCGGGCGGGGCGCCGACACTGGCGGTCGGCATGGCTTATATCCTGCACGGTGCGCTGGGCGGGCTGATGGACGTGTCGTTCTGGTATCACTTCGCCATTCTGTTTGAAGCGCTGTTTATCTTAACGGCGGTGGATGCGGGAACGCGTGCGGCGCGCTTTATGCTTCAGGATCTGCTGGGGGTGATAAGCCCGAACCTGAAACGCACGGATTCGCTGCCCGCAAACCTGCTCGCCACGGCGCTGTGCGTGCTGGCGTGGGGCTATTTCCTGCATCAGGGTGTGGTCGATCCGCTAGGCGGTATTAACACCCTGTGGCCGCTGTTTGGCATTGCCAACCAGATGCTGGCGGGTATGGCGCTGATGCTGTGTGCGGTGGTGCTGTTCAAAATGAAACGCCAGCGCTATGCCTGGGTCGCGCTGCTGCCCACCGCCTGGCTGCTGATTTGTACGCTGACCGCAGGCTGGCAAAAGGCCTTCAGCCCTGATACGAAAGTGGGCTTCCTTGCCATCGCGAACCGCTTCCAGGCGATGATCGACAGCGGTAATATTCCGGCCCAGTACACGCAGTCGCAACTGCAACAGTTGGTGTTCAACAACCGTCTAGATGCGGGTCTGACCATCTTCTTTATGGTGGTGGTTGTGGTGCTGGCGGTGTATTCGGTCAAAACCGCGCTGGCGGCGCTGAAGGTCGATGGGCCAACGGCGAGAGAGACGCCTTACGAGCCGATGCCGGAAAACCAGGACGAGATTGTGACCCAGGCGAAAGGGGCGCACTAACTGGTTTTACAGGTTCCCTCTCCCTGGGGAGAGGGTTAGGGTGAGGGGCCAGATAATAATGGAGTTAACATGTTCGACACCCTTTCTAAAGCAGGTAAGTACTTAGGCCAGGCCGCCAAACTGATGATTGGCGTGCCGGACTACGACAACTATGTGGAGCATATGCGCCTGACCCATCCGGATCAGACGCCGATGACGTACGAAGCCTTTTTTCGCGATCGGCAGGATGCGCGCTACGGTGCAAAAGGTGGCCCGCGCTGCTGCTAGATCAGGCTGGCTCAGGCGTTGACACCGCCGTCCACATCAATGCCGGTGCCGGTAATGTGCTTCGCCGCCGGGCTTGCCAGGAAGGTCACCGCGTCGGCGATATCTTCCGCCTGGCCGTAATGACCGAGCGCAATCATCTGGCGCTGTTCGTCAGCGCCTTCGCCGTCCGCCGGATTCATGTCGCTGTCCGTCGGGCCTGGGTGCACCAGATTGACCGTAATACCGCGCGGTCCCAGATCCCGCGCCAGTCCGCGCGTTAACGAATTGAGCGCGGATTTGGTCATCGCATAGACCGCAATCCCTGGCAGGGCGACACGGTTTGCCAGACAGCTGCCAATGTTAATGATGCGCCCGCCCTGACCCAGATGCGGGATCGCCGCCTGGGTGGCGATCACCACGCCGCGAATGTTCACATTGATCAACGCATCGATATCCTCAAGCGCCATCGACTCCAGCGGGCCGCCGCGTGCGATCCCGGCGTTGTTGACCAGAATATCCAGCCCGCCTAACTGTTCCACCGTCTGCGCCACCGCCGCCTGGATGGCGCTCGCACTGGCGCTGTCCGCCTGAATCGCCACGCCGTTGCGGCCCAGTGCGCGAATTTCTTCTGCCACGGCCTGCGCTTTGTCGGCGGATTTTTCATAGGTGATGGCGACGTCTGCGCCTGCGTTCGCCAGCGACAGGGCAATGGCTCTGCCCAGACCACGACTGGCACCGGTGACCAGCGCGCGTTGACCGTTAAGACTGTTCTGCATGATGACTCCTCAAAATTAATTATGTGTCGATTGATACATAATTAACTTACGCGCACTTTCACTCTGGCGTCAATAGTATTAATATACCGATCAGCACAAAATGAGAGGAGCCGCTGTGAGCCGGGGAAGACCACGTACGTTTGACCGTGATGATGCACTCAATAACGCCATGAAACTGTTCTGGCGTAAGGGGTACACGGCCACCTCAATGACCGATCTGTATGAGGCCATGGGCATCAACTCGCCCAGCCTTTATGCCGCCTTTGGCAGCAAAGAGGCGCTGTACGAAGAGGTGCTTATCCACTACGAGCGCATGATAGCGCCGCAGATTTGGGCGGGAATGACTGCCGAAGCGGATCCGCGCGCCGCCATTGCCCGCTGGCTGGAGGATTCGGCGCGGGTGCTGACGCAAAACGATTTGCCCCACGGCTGCATGGTGACGCTCTCCGCCGTCGCCAGCGAAGGCCATGAGCGCTTAGGTCAACTGGTGCTGCGCCTGCGTCAAAGCGGCACGGAACTCTTGCGCGCGCGGCTAAGCCAGGCGCTGACCCAACACGCGCTGCCCGCCGGAACGGATATCGACGCGCTGGCAAGGCTGTACGTGGGGATCCAGCAGGGGATGTCGGTACAGGCGCGCGACGGAGCGAGCCGTGAACAACTGCTCGCCGTCGCCCGGATGGCTATGTCGCTGTGGCCGCAGCCAGCGATGAAGAAGATAGTTGAACGTATTACTGAGCAAGATTAAACAATGCGCCTCTGCCGGGCGGCAGAGGCGGAGGCTGTACTATTGGGTACTACTTGCGGAAGGATTCTACTTTTTCAAATGCGGCGCGCAGGATCTCTGGGTTGAGGGTGACGGGCAGATAGTGAATGGACTCCACCGGGCGCAGCGTGTGCGCAATCACCTTGTCCAGCGCGGCGTGGTCGTTGATGTCCACCTCCAGCTCGGCGAGCGTCGTCGGCAGGTTAAAGCGCTGATACGCGTCAACCAGCTGGGCCAGCACGTCATCCTGGCCGAGCAGGGCGCTTTGCACCAAAATGCCGTAGGCCACCTTGGTGCCGTGCAGGAATTTGTCCGTCTGCGGTAAGACCGTCAGGCCGTTATGCACCGCGTGCGCTGCCGCCACGCGGGTGTAGCGCTCGCCCAGTCCACCGACCATACCGCCACCGGCGATGATCGCGTCCACCACGTCACGGAACGCCTGCGTCAGTTCGCCGCGCTGCTTGTCCGCTAACGCCTGCTCGCTGCTCTCCAGCAGCACGTCGCGGATCGCTAACGCGCCGTTGATCCCCAGACGCACGGTAAGCGGCAGGCTCTCCGGCTGCGGGGCCAGCACCACGGCTTCGTACCACTTCGCCAGCGTATCGCCGATGCCCGCCAAAAGATATTCAACCGGGGCGTCGAGCACGATCTGCGGCTCCACCAGCACGAGGAAGTTGGCGTCGTCGAAGATCTCAAAATGCAGCGCCTGCCCGGCATCGTTGTACCAGACGGAGAGCGGCGTCCAGGCCGCGCAGGTGGCGGCAATGGTCGGCACCGCTACCACCGGTAAGCCCAGACGGCGCGCGACGGCTTTGGCGGTATCCAGCAGTGCGCCGCCGCCCACGCCAATCACTACGCTGCGATCGCCGCCCGCCCGCGTGGCCAAATCGCTGACGTCGTGTTCGCTGCAATGGCCGGTAAACAGCAGATGCGTGGCACCCGCGGCGCTAAAGCTCTCCGGCAGGTGCGGACGCGCGGCGGCAATGGCGCGCTCACCGTAAATCCATACCGCGCGGGAGAGCTGCTCCGGGGTGTAAAAATCATTCAGGCGCGCCAGGCTGCCGGGGTGGGAGTAGTAGTTGGCCGGGCCGGGTACGACGCGAATATCAGTGTTGCTCATGTGTGTGTCCTTATGCGTGATCGCTAACCTGATGTTATGTCTGGACATCCGGATGGCTAATAACATTTTGCTTTATCTTATGCCTTTTCCGTAGTTGTCAGTCAAGTCGCACTGTGAAAAATTCGTTAAATCAAACTATTAATCCCAGGAACACCCAGCGAATGAGCGTCAATCATCTCGACATGCGCGCGATAAATCTCGCCTTTGCCGGTTTCAGGGCGCTGTCGCATGTCGATTTCACCCTCAAGGGCGGCTCGGTGCACGCGCTGACCGGCGCAAACGGCGCGGGGAAATCGACGCTGATGGCGGTGCTGTGCGGCACTTACGATCATTACGAAGGTGAAATCGCCATCAATAATCAGGTGGTATCTATCCGCACGCCGCGCGATGCCAAACAGCTTGGCATTCACCTGGTGCAGCAGGAAGTGGACGTGGCGCTGATCCCCGGCCTGTCGATTGCGGAAAACATTATGCTGGACCAGCTTGCGGAGTCGGGCCACGCCTATAGCTGGTCGGCTGTCCGTCAGCAGGCGCGCGCCGCGCTGGCACAGCTGGATATTACGCTCGATGTGAAACGCACCATCGACAGTTGCACGCTGGCGGAGAAACAGCAAATTCTGCTCGCCCGCGCGCTCTCGCATCACTGCCGCTTTTTGATCCTCGATGAACCCACCGCCCCGCTGGACAGCCACGAAAGTGAGCGCTTGTTTACCGTGGTCAAACGCCTGCAACAGCAGGGCATTGGCGTGGTGTTTATCTCTCACCGCATTCATGAATTAAAGGCGATTTGCGACACCTTAACCGTGCTGCGCGACGGCAAACTGATCGAGTCCGGGCCAATGAACGCGCTCAGCGGTGAAGCAATCGTGGAGAAGATGCTCGGTCATGAGCTGAGCGATATTTATCCGCCCAAACGCACGCGCCACAGCGAGGAAACCCTGCTGCGCGTGGAGGGCCTGCACGATGAAGGGCTGTTAAACGATATCTCTTTGCACCTGCGAAAAGGCGAAATCCTCGGCATTGCCGGGCTGGCGGGGGCGGGGAAAACCGAGCTGTGCAAAGCGCTGTTTGGTGCCACGAAAAGTACCGTGACGCGCGCTGAGCTAAACAGTCAGCCGTGGCGACCGCGCGATCCGGCGGACTCGGTGCTGCGCGGCATGGCGCTGGTGCCGGAAGAGCGGCGCAAAGAGGGCATTTTTATTGAGGAGTCCGTCGTCATGAACCTGGCGGTGAGTGCGGATAACAGCTTCTCCCGCGCAAGCCTGTTCGGGCATCGCAAAGCCTGGCGCTGGGCGCAGGAAGTGATTGCCCGCGTTGGGGTGCGTACCACCGGCCCGGCGCAGACGCTGCGTCGCCTGTCCGGCGGCAATCAGCAGAAGGTGGCCATTGGCAAATGGCTGCGCGGTAACGCCAACGTCCTGATTTTTGACGAGCCGACCAAAGGCGTGGACGTTAAGGCCAAAACCGATCTGTTCCAGCTGATCGATGGCCTGGCGCAGGAGGGCAAAGGGGTGATTTACGCCTCCGGTGAGTTCGCTGAGCTTGTCGGGCTGTGCGACCGTATCTGCGTGCTGTGGGACGGCAAGATCGTGGCGGAAATCGCCGGGGCGGACGCCCGTGAAGAGACACTACTTTATTATTCGACCGGAGGAACGGCGTCGTGAGCAAAGCCCTTTCAGTAAAAGCGGCGGCGTCGGGCCGTCAGCAGTTTTTCGATTTTCTCTACAAATGGGGCATGTTGCTCACCGTTGTGCTGTTGATCGCCATCTTTGGTATTGCCTCGGACAACTTTCTCGACCCGTTTAACATCATCAATATTTTGCGCTCGATTGCCATTGTGACGGTGATTGCGGTGGGCGTCTCTATTTCACTGACCATTGGCGGCTTTGATCTCTCCGTTGGATCCACAGCGTCGCTGGCGAATGCGCTGGTGATTTCGCTGTTCGTCTGGCACGGCTTTGGCACTACCGAAGCGATTCTGGTGACGCTGGCGCTCTGCACGCTGGTCGGACTGTTTAACGCCTTTTTGATTGTGGTGCTGCGTATTCCGGACATGCTGGCGACGCTCGGCAGCCTGTTTGTGATCCAGGGCGTGGCAATGACCTACAGCTACGGCGGTTCCATTACGCAAAACATGGTGCTGCCGAGCGGTGATATGGCGGAAGGCACTATTCCGGAGGCGTTTTCGCTGTTAGGCCAGGTGCCGACCATTGTGATCATCATGCTGGTGGTGACCGTTGTCGCCCAGCTTGGCCTGTCGCTCACCACCCACGGTCGTCGGATGTACGCCATCGGCGGCAACCCGGAGGCGGCGCGTCTGTCGGGCATTCGCACCACGCGCTACAAAGTGGCGGCGTATGTGATTGCCTCGCTGCTGGCGGGCCTTGGCGGCATCCTGCTGGCGTCGCGTATTGGCTCCTCGCAGGTGAACGCCGGGGGCGGTTATTTGATGGATGCGGTGGCGGCGGCGTGGATTGGCTTTTCGCTCGCCGGTTCCGGTAAGCCGAACGCGCTCGGCACGCTGGTGGGCGCGGTGATTCTCGGCGTGCTGTCAAACGGGCTGGTGATGCTGTCGGTACCGTATTACGCCATGGACATTATTAAGGGGCTGGTGCTGGCCGGCGCTCTTGCACTGACCTATTTCCAGCGTCGTTAATTCATTATTCAGGGGAAACAGAGATGAAAAAAATTGCACTTTCACTGCTGGCGATGGGCCTGTTAAGCGCGCTGCCAGGCTATGCGGCAACGCCGACGCCGGTTCCGGCGGCCATTGCCAACCACAGTGGCCCGATCCGCATCGCGGTGATCCGTAACCTGGGCTCGGATGACAACACCACGCAGTTTGTCTCCGGTGCGCTGTCGGAAGGTAAAAAACTCGGCTTTAAAATCAGTACCTTCCTCAGCAACGGCGACGATGCGAAATTCCAGGACTTCGTTAATCAGGCCATCAGCCAGAAATATGACGGCATTATTCTGTCGCAGGGGCGCGATCCCTACTCCACCGATCTGGTGAAAAAAGCGGTAGCGGCGGGTATTGCGGTGTCGGTATTTGACACTGCCGTCACCGGTGAGATCCCGGGCGTGACCGTGACGCAACAGGATGATGCTTCCCTGACGGATCAATCCTTCGGCGCGCTGCTGAAAGACTTCAACGGCAAAGCCAACATTATCAAGCTGTGGGTGGCGGGTTTCCCACCGATGGAGCGTCGCCAGGCGGCCTATCAGGAACTGCTTAAGCAGAATCCGGGCATCAAAGAGCTGGAGTCCATTGGCGCGGTGTCATCGGACGTGCAGGGCGATACTGCCAACAAAGTGGGCGCGGTACTGGCGAAATACCCGAAAGGCAAGATCGATGCGATTTGGGGCACCTGGGACGCCTTCAGCCAGGGCGCGTATAAAGCGCTGAAAGAGAACGGACGCACCGAGATCAAACTCTACAGCATTGACGTCTCTAACCAGGATTTGCAGCTGATGCGTGAAGCGGGCAGCCCGTGGAAGGTGAGCGTGGCGGTGGATCCGAAGCTGATTGGTGCCACCAACGTGCGTTTGATTGCGAACAAGATTGCCGGTGAGACAACGCCTGCCACCTACGACTTTAAAGCGGCGGCGATCCCGCAGGCGCTGCTGGCAAGCCAGCCGGGCAATGTGAACGTGGCGTCGCTGGGTAAAATTATTCCGGGCTGGGGCCAGACCGAAGATTTTATCGCCCCGTGGTTTGCGACGTTAGAAGCTAAGGCAAAATAATGCCCGGTGGCGCTGCGCTTACCGGGCCTACGGTGTTGTAGGCCGGGTAAGGCGCAGCCGCCCCCCGGCGAAAGGACTCAACTATGTCTGTATTACCTCAACCCGACTACAGCCGCAATATGCGGCTGATTGGCCATTCCGACCAGGGGGGACGCCCGGACGGCGTGCAGTTAATGGTGCATCGGGGCTTTGCGTACATCGGTCATATGGTGTCGCAGGGCTTTTCGATTGTCGATGTGCGTGATCCGAAAAACCCCAAACCGGCGGGCTACGTGCCTGCGCCGCCGGGAACCTGGAACGTGCATTTGCAGGCCCACGACGATCTTTTGCTGGTCATCAACGCCCGCGATCTCTTCGCTGACGCGCGCTTTGCCGATGAAAAAGTCTATTACACCCGCTCGGTGGGTGACACGGTCAGCGATGTGCAGGACAAAGGCTGGAGCGCCGGACTGCGCATCTTCGACATCTCCACACCGGACAAACCGCGCGAAATCAGCTTCCTGTCGCTGAGCGGTATTGGTATTCACCGCATCTGGTACGTCGGCGGGCGCTGGGCCTATGTCTCGGCGCTTATTGACGGCTTTACCGATTACATTTTCCTCACCATCGATCTGGCCGATCCGCGTAAGCCAGAAGTGGCGGGGCGCTGGTGGCTGCCGGGTATGAACCAGGCGCAGGATGAACAACCCACGTGGCCGGAAGGAAAACGTTATGCGTTGCACCACGCGATTATCGCCGGTGACACGGCCTACGGAAGCTGGCGCGACGGGGGGCTGACGATCCTGGATGTGAAAGATCGCACCGCACCGCAGCTTATCAGCCACCGCAACTGGAGTCCGCCGTTTGGTGGAGGGACGCACACCGCGCTGCCGCTGCCGGATCGCAATCTGCTGGTGGTGCTGGATGAAGCGGTGCTCGACAATCAGGAAGATGGCGAGAAGCTGATCTGGCTGTTTGATATTCGTGAGCCGTCAAACCCGGTGAGCATTTCCACCTTCCCGCAGCCGGATGAAACCGACTACGTGGCGAAAGGCGCGCACTTCGGGCCGCACAATCTGCATGAAAACCGGCCAGGCAGCTTTATCAGCTCGACGCTGATTTTTGCCAGCTATCAAAATGCGGGCGTGCGCGCGTACGATATTTCAAATCCCTACCGCCCGGTGGAAACCGGTGCGCTGGTGCCTGGCGCGCCTGCGAAGATGATGGACACGCGGCCCAACCGCCCGCAGGTGATCCAGTCGTGCGATGTGTTTGTGGATGCGCAGGGCATTATCTACAGTACGGATTACAACGGCGGTCTGTCGGTGATTGAGTATTTGGGGTAAGGCTCCCCCTCACCCCGGCCCTCTCCCCAGGGAGAGGGAGAAAGGGATCTGTCCCCTCTCCCTCGGGGCAGAGGGTTAGGGTGAGGGGACCTAATCAGCCGTACTGACGCACCCGTGCGATCAACTCATCCACGCTGTGAATGCGCTCGGCGATGACGATCAGCGCTTTGCCAAGATGAATGGCATGGCGCAGGCATTCGTGGCGCATTTCTTCATCCGCAATGGTGTCGAGATCGGCCACGTGCGACAGCCCGACGCTGCGGCGGATCAGCTCGCTGCCGCAGAAGCCAACCGCATCGGTCCACACTTTTTGCAGGAACTGCGACGCATACCCCGGCGCGCTTAATGCGGCGTCGCGGGTCTGCTCGCGCGCTAACTGCATAAAGCGCTCGGCGAAGGTGCTCCACAGGGTGTGAATATCCGTCAGGCGCTGCTCACGGGCGGCGGCGGCATCGCGAATGCCCAAATGGCCCGGCAAACCGCAGTAGTTGAGCAGCAAATTACCGATGGCGGTACCGACGTCGAAACCTATCGGCCCGAAATAACCGAACTCGGCGTCGATGGCTTTCAGGCTGCCCTCGGCGACAAAAATCGAGCCGCTGTGAATGTCGCCGTGCAGCAGCGCTTCGGCATGGGAGAAGAAGCGGTGTTTCAGGGAGGCGACCGCCTGCTTAAGCTGGGCATCGTCGCGCAGGGCGGCCACGTCAGCCTCAAGGGCGTTGGGGTAGCTGTTACGCTCGTGGATCTGATACGGGTCGTTAAAGAACAGGTCTTCGGTGATCTCGCACATTTCCGGGTTACTGAACTGTGCCACCCGCGCTTTTTTGGCGTGCGGATGCAGATAAAAATCGCTGGTATGGAACAGCGTTTGCGCCAGGTATTCCCCAAGCTGCGTCGCGGCCTGCGGATAGAAGGTATTGTTAATCAGTTCGCCGCGCCAGATGCGGTGATCGGAGAGATCTTCCATCACCATGACAGCCAGTTCAGGATCAAAGTGAATAATTTGTACCGTGTGTTCCGGGCTGTGCTGAAAATGTTCCACCAGCGTTTGGGCTTCTAAGCGGGCGCGATCCAGCGTCAGCGGCCAGGATTCGCCCACGCAGCGCACGTAGGGCAGGGCCTGTTTGACGATGATCCGGCTGACGCCTGCGGCATCGAAAATTTTAAACACCAGATTGAGATTGCCGTCGCCGACCTCCTGCGCAGAAACGAGTTCCGACGGGTTTTCCAGTCCGCCAAAGTGTTGTGCATACGCCACGGCGTCGGTGGCGTTGAAGGTGCGGTATTGCGACATTGCCGGTATCCTCAATATTCTGTTGATAAAGCCATTCAGACGTCTATACATCCGTACTTCATCCTGACACAATACAATACAACAACGCAACAGGGATTTAACGATATGCAGACATTACAGACCACCAGCCTGCGAGTGAGTGAAAATCAATTATTTATTCTCGATCAGCAGGCGCTGCCGCAGGAGAAAAACTGGCTTGGCGCGAACAGCACAGACGAACTGGTGGGCCATATTCACGCCCTGCGCGTGCGAGGCGCGCCGCTGATCGGTCTGTCTGCAAGTCTGCTGCTGGCCCTGCTGGCGGAGCGTGGCGAAAGCCGGGACACGCTTGCCCAGGCGCTGGAGACGCTACGGGCGTCGCGCCCGACGGCTGTCAATCTGATGAATAACCTCGACCGCATGAAGCAGGCGCTCGCCCAGGCGGACTTTGTGCCCGCGCTGGTGGCCGAGGCCGGTCGCCTGATTGATGAAGACAAGCGCCTGTGCGATGACATTGCCCGCGCCGGAAGCGCGCTGGTGCCTGAAGGCAGCCGCCTGTTGACGCACTGCAACACCGGCGGGCTGGCCACGGCGGGCGTGGGAACGGCGCTCGGCGTCATCGCCCGCGCGTTTGCAGAAGGGAACGTGGCGAACGTGTGGGTGGATGAGACGCGCCCGTTGCTACAGGGCGGGCGTCTGACGGCGTGGGAGCTGGGTGAGCTGGGCGTGCCGTATCAGCTGATCACCGATTCGATGGCCGCCAGCCTGATGGCGAAAGGGCAGGTGGACGCGGTGTGGGTCGGCGCGGATCGCATTGCCGCCAATGGCGACGTGGCGAATAAAATCGGCACCTATTCGCTGGCGGTGCTGGCGAAATTCCACGGCATTCCGTTTTACGTGGCCGCACCTAACACCACGCTTGATCGCCTGTGCCCGAACGGGGAGGCCATTCCCATTGAGCAGCGCGACAGCCTTGAGGTGACCGGCGTGGCAGGGAGTTTTGGTGCGGTGCAGTGGGCACCGGATGATGCCCGCGTTTACAACCCGGCGTTTGACGTGACGCCCGCGTCGTTGATTAGCGGTTGGGTGTTAGATACCGGGGTGGTGACGCCGGAGCAGGTTGAAGCAGGGATATTCCGCTAACCTCTTGCCGGGTGGCGGCTGGCGCCCTACCCGGCCTACGGACTGGCGCTAAGCCAGGCGCGGGTAGCCGTCCGCAATGGCGTCGCCGGTGAACTGCGCCACCCAGCCTTCGGGATTGTCGAAGATACGGATGGCGGTGAAGTTGGGTTCGGAACCCATATCAAACCAGTGCGGCGTGCCAGCGGGTACGGAGATCAAATCGTTTTTCTCGCACAGCACCTGATATACCTCGTTGCCAATGTGCAGGCAAAACAGCCCGGCACCTTCCACAAAGAAACGCACTTCGTCTTCACCGTGGGTGTGCTCGTTAAGGAACTTCGCGCGCAGGGCCTCTTTCTGCGGATTGTCGGCGCGCAGGCTGATCACGTCCCAGCTCTGGTAACCTTTCTCTGCAACCAGCTTATCGATGGCGTGCTGATAGGCGTGAATGACCGTCTCCGACGACGGATTTTCACCGAGGTCACGATCCGCCTGCCAGCGCTCAAAACGCACCGCTTTAGCATTTAACCGTTGCTGGATCTCACGGGCATCGGTGCTGTGCCACGTCGGCCCGGTGGCGTCTTTATCAGAAAAAATCGTCAGTGCGCTCATGATGGGATCTGCTCCGGATTAATCACGTCAAAACGGTGAACCTGGTGATGCTGACTGGCAGCGTCGCCATCACCGCGAATTAACTGAATGGTGCGAAAACCGGCCTGCGCGGCGGCGTCCAGCTCCTGATGAATATCGGACAGGAACAGGATCTGCGCCGGGGCCAGCGCCAGTTGCTCGGCGATATTGCGATAGGACTGCACTTCGCGCTTCGCGCCGATATGCGTGTCGAAATAGCCGCTGAACAGATGAGTAATATCACCTTCGTCGCTGTAGCCAAATAACAGTTTTTGCGCGGCGACGCTGCCGGAGGAATATACATACAGATCAATGCCTTTCGCCTTCCAGTTTTCCAGCGAAGGCAGCACGTCCGGATAGAGATGCCCGGTAAAGTCACCGTTCACGTAGCCGTCGCGCCAGATAATGCCTTGCAGCGCCTTGAGCGCCGTGGATTTGCGATCTTCGTCCATAAACGCCAGCAGCGTTTCAGAAAGCTTGGCGCTTCTGGCGTCGGGCTGGCCGATCTCCTCGCGCAGATTATCGAGGATCGATTTGACCGGTTCGACGTACTTCTGCGCGGTGATGAAGGCGGCCAGGCGCTCACGGGCGTACGGGAACAGGACGTCATGCACAAAGCGAATATCGCTGGTGGTGCCTTCAATATCAGTAACTATCGCGCGGATCATCATTTCTCCAGCAGGCGGCGCTGCATTTCGCATTCAAATAAAAACTCCAGACCTTCGAGATGACGCCGGGCCTCGGCCACACTGCGTCCCCAGCAGGTTAAACCATGACCGCGCAAGAGGAAACCATATTGCAGCGGATACGACTGCGCAACATCCTCAATACGGCGGGCCAGGGCATCAATATCCTGATCGTTATCGAAAAGGGCAATCGATACGCTATCAAGATGCGAGCGCTGTCCGAATAACGATTTTTGCATTTCATAACCGTGCAGCGTTAATGCGGCCCCGCGCGTAACGCGGGACAGCACCGTGGCGTTAACGGTATGCACATGCAGCACGGCGTTGGCGTCGGGAAAGAGACGATAGACCAGCGTATGCAGGCCGGTTTCCGCCG
The DNA here is from genome assembly GCA_963521185.1 of uncultured Enterobacter sp. Lineage (GTDB taxonomy): Bacteria > Pseudomonadota > Gammaproteobacteria > Enterobacterales > Enterobacteriaceae > Enterobacter_D. Next base: position 486,509 of record CAUQTV010000003.1, read on the forward strand.
AGGGCGTGCGACCGGACGGCGCGCGGTTGGTGGCGATCTCCACCTGGAGGAAGTCGGCAGGGGTCAGGCTGCCTTTGTCTTTGCCGGATTCGCTGATCCAGCAGGCGTGAGCGTCTTCGCGCACGGACATGTTGCCGCCCGTCGCGGGTGCCCAGCCTTTTACGCCTATCCAGTGACAGGCATCGACGAGGGCAGAGAGTTGCAGGTTGTCTGTCATAGCGTTCCTTTATGCCACCTGGGCAGGAATATCGTTATTGTTTAGACGTCTAAGCGTCTTGATTGCCAAATATTAACATCGTGTTATAGTGGCAGCAACACAAGTATGACACGCAGGCACGCACTCATGAGCAATAACAGGCTGATTCCTCAAAGTAAACTCCCCGCCCTCGGCACCACCATTTTTACCCAGATGAGCGCGCTGGCGGCGCAACACCAGGCGATTAATCTGTCGCAGGGGTTCCCGGATTACGATGGCCCGCGCTATTTGCAGGAGCGCCTGGCGCACCATGTTGCCCAGGGCGCGAATCAGTATGCGCCGATGACCGGCGTGCAGGCGCTGCGTGATGCGATTGCCGATAAAACCGGGGCGCTGTACGGCTATCGACCGGATGCTAACACCGATGTCACCGTTACCGCTGGCGCGACCGAAGCGTTATATGCGGCGATCACCGCGCTGGTCCGCAAGGATGATGAAGTGATCTGCTTTGATCCCAGCTACGACAGCTACGCGCCTGCGGTGGAACTGTCCGGCGGCGTGCTCAAACGCATCGCGCTGCAACCGCCGCACTTTCGCGTCGACTGGCAGGCGTTTGCTGCGCTGCTGAGTGATAAAACCCGTCTGGTGATCCTGAATACGCCCCACAACCCGTCGGCGACGGTGTGGGCGAAAGAGGATTTTGCCGCGCTGTGGCAGGCGATTGCTGAGCGTGAGATTTACGTGCTCAGTGACGAAGTGTACGAACACATCTGCTTTGCCAAAGAGGGTCATGCCAGCGTGCTGGCTCACCCGCAGCTGCGGGAGCGCGCGGTGGCGGTATCGTCCTTTGGTAAGACCTATCACATGACCGGCTGGAAAGTGGGCTACTGTGTGGCACCGGCGGCCATCAGCGCTGAGCTACGTAAAGTGCACCAGTATTTAACCTTCTCGGTGAACACGCCGGCGCAGCTGGCGCTGGCGGACATGCTGCGGGAAGCGCCTGGACACTACCACGAGCTACCGGCGTTCTATCAGCAAAAGCGCGATCTGCTGGTGAATGCGTTACGCGACAGCCGGCTGGAGATTTTGCCCTGCGAAGGCACCTATTTCCTGCTCGCCGACTACAGCGCCATTTCCGATGTGGACGACGTCAGTTTTTGCCAGTGGCTGACCAAAGAGGTGGGCGTGGCGGCGATCCCTCTGTCGGTATTCTGTGCCGATCCGTTCCCGCACAAATTGATTCGCCTCTGCTTTGCGAAGCAGTCGTCTACGCTGCTCGCCGCCGCGGAACGACTGTGCCAGCTATAGTCTGTTAAATCGCGCTACTTCACCGTCCAGGCTCGTGAAAACCGGCGGTCTGCAAAGAGTTCCAGCAGGCCGTTGATCTGCTTAAGCCGCAGGACTTCATCGCTGTCCATGCCCAGATCGTTGCCGATCCGCTCGTCACTCCAGCCAAGCTGCGCCAGTTCGCGCACAATCTCTGACATCTCCTGGATCTGGTGCCGTCCCCGGGCGCGATTGTGGCGAATGGTCGCCGCCATGCGTTCCGATTTACCGCCGTTGCCGGGGCGCAGGCAGCTCACCGGCAGATAACCTCGCAGCTGCGCTTTCAGTGCGGCCTTGCCCGTGCCCAGCGCATGGCGGTGAAAACCGTCGACGATCTCATAGTGCTGTGGATCCTGTTCGATGGCGACGATGGGCTGCGTAAACCCGTCGGCGATCAGTGACTTGAGCAGCAGTCGTTTTTCCGGCGGCGCAACGTTATTGGGGTTGTAGTCGTTGGGGGTCACCGCGTCCTGTTTAACCCACAGCACGCAGTCAACGGGCTGATCGCGAAAGGGGCTAAGCGCGTGCAGCGCCAGGCGAAAGGCATTGATGGCGTCAATACGATCGCTTTCCGGCATGGAAGAGAGATAGTCCTGTAATTCACCTATGAGTCGCTGTCGCATAGTATTCCCCACTCCTTGCGTTTTTGTTTCATCCGTTCGCTGTAGCGCTTGTAGTTGCCCGCTTTGGTCGGGCTAAACGACAACGCGCGACACCAGTAATCATTGTTGAGCAGCACCTTGCAGATGCGCCGCCACGAGGGGATATCTTTTGCACCCGTATCGCCCTGCTGGGTATCGGGGATCTCCGCCATACCGTGCTTTTTATACCAGTGGAGATAGGTGGCGATTTTATTGCAGTAGTGATCCGCCGTTGGCGCAGGGAGGCTGTCTAACAAAAAATGGGCGTAGCTTTGCCAGGTGTGCCCCTCGGGCTTGCTGAGGCTGCGGTGTCCGTAAAAGCGGTTGTCCTGGCCCGCGTAAATCCCGCCGCTGTGCACGCCGGTGACCCGCTCGCACATGTTGGCCCAGCGTTCGGGTTCGAGAATATGGTAAAGCCACAGCCCCTGACGTTGTTCGGGGCCAAAGGGTTCGCAGATGCGCATATAGCGCAGCGGCACCCCGGCCTGATACATCAGATCGTAGAGCCGGTTATAGCAGCCGCCGGATTTCGCAAACCATGTCCAGATATCGGCGGTTTTCCAGTCGTAAATCGGGTAGACGTACCAGCAGTTGCCCTGCGGCGTGGCGGTGGTCCAGGGCTTGTCGTCAGCGTAGCGCTGCTTGCGGGCAGAGGAGATGGTTAAAAAGCGGTTGTAGGATTCATCCGCGCGGATACCGACCAGCATCGCCGCAGGTCGCTTTGCCGCAAACCAGTCGGCGAAGTGCTGCACAAAGCGCTCAAAGTTCATGCCCGGCTGGTAAAAAGGGAAGTAGTGCGGATCGGTGATTGCATCAGGCGGCGGCTGCCGGACCCAGGCTTTACCGGGCTGCCAGCACTGCCACTCGGGTTCAAATTGCGAGAGCGCGTTCTGCGTGGTAAGCGGCAGTGCCACCCAGTAAAACGTCTCAATGACGTCGTGATAGGTTTCCCGCATTTTTTCAATATGATTGATAGTGCAGGTGAATTGCGCTTCCCAGTCAATAAACAGGACGTGGATCTTTTTACCGTACTTGCGCGCAAGCTGGGCCGCGAGATGTAACATCACGGTCGAGTCTTTGCCTCCTGAAAAAGAGACGCAGAGGTGCGGGAAGTTTTCCAGCGCCCATGTAATACGCGTCAGGCTGGCGTCTAAGACATTTTCTTGCAACGGCTGTTTATACGCTGACATCGATAATGATCCCGCGAACAGGTTAATGTGGCTAATCACGTTTGCATTGACGGAATAACTAAAAAGATAAATATGATGAATGTTTATTACGCCGTGGTTGGCCGCATCGTCGCTTACTCCGCATTCATGTTTTCAATAAATTGGGCGAAAGTATTGTCATTCAACGAGGTGCGATTGTACATCATAAAAATATCTACTGCGGGCAAGGGTTTGCCAATGTCGACCTGCATTAAGCCAAAGGATGACTCAAAATAGCGTAATGCCGAGACAGGGACAATGCCGACCAGATCGGTATGGCTTATCATCGTCAGAATGGAAATAAAACAGTCGCTGCGAAAGAGGATGTTACGATTCGGCAGCAGCGTTTCCAGACTTATTTGCAGATTCTTCGCCCCCTGCTCAGGGGTGGAAAAAAAGGTGAAATCCTCTTCAAGGACTTTGGCCGCGCTCGCCTGCGGGGTCAGGCGGGGATGGTCTTTACGGCAGACAATCGCCAGCGGTTCTCGCTTATAGATTGAGCAGGCGATTGAGCGGCTTGCCAGCGGGAAAAGTGACACGATCAAATCCGCTTTTCGATAGCTCAGCAGGTCTTCTACGCTCTCAGGAGTAATAAAGATATTGCGATGCTCAACCGCATAGCCCGATTTTTCACGCAGCATTTTGATCAATGTCAGAATACCATCGGCAACCAATAACTGTGGGCTGTAGATAACGAAGGTTTTCGACAGCTCGCTGCTATTCATTATATTAATGGTTTTCTCAAGTTGATTGAGATTTTCTTCCAGATGCTGATGCAGATTGATGCCGACCGTAGTGGGGACGACGCCTTTGCCTGAGCGAATAAACAGCGGATCGTTAAGCTGAGTGCGCAGTCGCTGCAACGACTGACTTACCGCCGAAGGGGTAATGAATAAGGTTTCAGCAGCTTTACTAATGCTTTGATGCTGATAAATGCATTCGAAAATCACCAGCAGGTTAAGATCGAATTTCTTCAGGTCATAGAGATTAGCCATTGTTCATCCTGATTAGCTGACTCGTGATTTACGTTTCATGAAGGCCACATCTAAAACATTCATTAACGTGATGAGTGGTTACAATCCGTTGTTTGCTGCGTTTAAATATAGTTGAATCAAAACTAAATATATCATGAAAACCAATAATTCATAACGGTGTCCCAGGCTATGCGTGTGGTGTTACGGGTAAAACTGGGATCGCCATCTCATTTTCAGCGTGAAAGTGTCTGTGAGGCAAAACCTATCACAACCATAGATGAGACCTTAACACTGACGCGTTGCCCTTTGAATCCTGGGGTGTTGTAATCGCCGGTGCTGTAATGGCCGGCGGGCTGTTCAGACATCAGGGCCACTTCGGGTGGCCTTTTTAATGTGCGTCATTTATGGCACTGAGGGCAGTTTCGTGCTCTGGTGCAATTTTCGTTCACAATGTTGATTTCGATGGGTTGTTAGATATCGCTGATTGATTTGATAATGCAAACGCATTAGCCGACTCAGGAAAAATTCGGTAACTTACATCTCAACGAAACCACGGAGGAAGTATAGATGTCTTTAATCAACACCAAAATCAAACCTTTTAAAAACCAGGCGTTCAAAAACGGTGAATTCATCGAAGTCACCGAGAAAGATACCGAAGGTCGCTGGAGCGTCTTCTTCTTCTACCCGGCTGACTTCACTTTCGTATGCCCGACCGAACTGGGCGACGTGGCAGATCATCACGATGAACTGCAAAAACTGGGCGTGGATGTTTACTCTGTTTCTACCGATACCCACTTCACCCATAAAGCATGGCACGGCAGTTCTGAAACCATCGCTAAAATCAAATACGCGATGATCGGCGACCCAACAGGTGCCCTGACCCGTAACTTCGAAAACATGCGTGAAGATGAAGGTCTGGCTGACCGTGGTACTTTCATCGTTGACCCGCAGGGCATCATCCAGGCTATCGAAGTCACCGCTGAAGGCATTGGCCGCGATGCGTCTGACCTGCTGCGTAAAATCAAAGCCGCTCAGTACGTTGCTTCCCACCCAGGCGAAGTATGCCCGGCTAAATGGAAAGAAGGCGATGCGACTCTGGCTCCGTCTCTGGACCTGGTTGGCAAAATCTAAATTTCCGTCGTCTTTGCCCGGCGGCGCTACGCTTGCACGGGCCTACGGATTGTAGGCCGGGTAAACAACGTGCCACCCGGCAGTTTTGCCCGACGGCTCACGGGTGCTTTGCACCCGTTTTTCCACACGCAGAATCATTCAAGTTGCATTCAGGCTCCATGATTGAGGCAACCTGAATGATGATATGTAAGCCCAGGAGATAACATGCTCGACACTAACATGAAAACCCAGCTCAAAGCCTATCTTGAGCGACTGACCAAACCTGTTGAGTTGATTGCCACGCTGGATGACAGCGCTAAATCGGCAGAAATCAAGGAACTGTTGGCTGAAATCGCGGAACTGTCAGACAAGGTCTCTTTTAAAGAAGACAATACGCTGCCAGTGCGCAAACCCTCATTCCTGATAACTAATCCAGGCTCTGATAAAGGCCCGCGCTTCGCCGGTTCCCCGCTGGGGCATGAATTTACCTCGCTGGTGCTGGCCTTGCTGTGGACCGGCGGTCACCCGTCGAAAGAAGCGCAGACGCTGCTTGAGCAGATCCGCGATATCGACGGCGATTTTGAATTCGAAACCTATTACTCGCTGACCTGCCACAACTGTCCGGACGTGGTTCAGGCGCTGAACCTGATGGCGGTACTGAACCCGCGTATCAAACACACGGCGATTGACGGTGGGGCGTTCCAGAACGAAATCACCGATCGCAACGTGATGGGCGTTCCGGCGGTGTTTGTGAACGGCAAAGAGTTTGGTCAGGGTCGCATGACGCTGACAGAAATCGTGGCAAAAATTGATACCGGCGCAGAAAAACGTGCGGCGGATGAGCTGAACAAACGTGATGCTTACGACGTGCTGATCGTTGGCTCTGGCCCGGCAGGTGCGGCGGCAGCGGTCTACTCCGCGCGTAAAGGCATTCGTACCGGCTTGATGGGCGAACGTTTTGGCGGTCAGGTGCTGGATACGGTAGATATTGAAAACTACATCTCCGTGCCGAAAACCGAAGGCCAGAAACTGGCGGGCGCACTGAAAGCGCACGTCGATGACTACAACGTTGATGTTATCGATACCCAAAGCGCGACTAAACTGACGCCTGCTGCCGTTGAAGGCGGTCTGCATCAGATTGAAACCGCGTCGGGTGCGGTGCTTAAAGCGCGCAGCGTGATCATCGCCACCGGTGCCAAATGGCGTAACATGAACGTACCGGGTGAAGATCAGTATCGCACCAAAGGCGTGACCTACTGCCCACACTGCGACGGCCCGCTGTTCAAAGGCAAACGCGTGGCGGTGATCGGCGGCGGTAACTCCGGCGTTGAAGCGGCCATTGACCTCGCGGGGATCGTCGAACACGTGACGCTGCTGGAGTTCGCACCTGAAATGAAAGCCGACCAGGTATTGCAGGATAAAGTCCGCAGCCTTTCAAACGTCGACATCATTCTCAATGCCCAGACCACGGAAGTGAAAGGCGACGGCACGAAACTGACCGGCCTTGAATACCGTGACCGCGTGAGCGGTGATGTGCAACACATCGCGCTGGCAGGTATTTTCGTGCAGATTGGTTTGCTGCCAAACACTACATGGCTGGAAGGCGCGATTGAGCGTAACCGCATGGGTGAAATCATCATTGATGCGAAGTGTGAAACCAGCGTCAAAGGCGTGTTTGCCGCAGGCGACTGCACCACCGTGCCGTACAAACAGATCATTATCGCCACCGGCGAAGGTGCGAAAGCCTCACTGAGCGCGTTTGATTATTTGATCCGCACCAAAACCGCATAAGAACGTAAGACGACACCTGCAATGTCATCAGGAGGCTGCCTTTGGGTAGCCTCTTTTTTTTGCCCGCAGTCATTGGGCTGCAATCACCAGTGCCGCTCTAAAAACAGCACCGCAGCAATAATGACGCCGCCGATGATGAAAAAAAGGGATGTGATAATCCATGCGTCGATCATGAGAGATCTCATAAAGTGGCATGCATTGAAGATATGTGCAAAAAATAGACAGCGATATACGACTTTCAGGTGAGGGAGTGGCGGAAAGAGGATGCGCTCGGCATCCTCTCAAAAAGCCTTAGCGGTTGAAATCACCGGCGGCTTCTGGCTGATAAAGAAGCTCAAGCACTTCAAGGTGCGTGTGCGCGCCCCCTGGCAAATCCCACTGAATGGTATCGCCGGTGCGCAGCCCGAGCAGCGCCGCGCCAACCGGGGCGAGCACCGACAGCTGGACGCTGCTGTCGGTCATGTCTGCCGGGAACACCAGCGTGCGCACGCGGGTTTCACCGCTGGTGAGATCGCGAAACTTCACCTGGCTGTTCATGGTGACGACATCGTGCGGCATCAATTCCGGGGCGCACATCTGCGCGCGATCCAGCTCCGCAGTGAGCAAACTGGCGACAGGCAGGCTGGCATAGGGCGCTTGCTCCAGCAGGTGGTCGATGCGCGCGGCGTCGCGTTCATTGATGATAATGGCAGGTCTGGGCATCTCTTACTCCATGTCGTGTGGCGATGAGTTCACCGCATCAATCCAAAGAAAAACCCTCACCGCCAGGCGGCAAGGGTTTAGCACATCTGATGATACTGAGACTTGCCGTAAAGTTGTAGTGATATTGCTCACACGGGTCGATTGTCAGCCTGGCTTTACCTCATCCGAAAAGATGAATTTTGTGCGAAAAACGTGACCGCTGGCAGATATGAATTATCCTTTTTAAGCATCCTTGCGGTTTTTTACCGATTTTTACTTTCCGGCACAGGAGATCTCATGAGCGATTACGACAAACTCACGCTAAAAGATGGCAGCTATCTGCATTTTAAAGATTGGGGGAGCGGACAACCGGTGGTGTTCAGCCACGGCTGGCCGTTAACGGCGGATGCCTTTGAAGATCAAATGCTCTATCTGGCCACGCACGGCTACCGCGTGATCGCCCATGACCGCCGTGGTCATGGCCGCTCTGCGCAGCCCTGGGACGGTCACAATATGGATCAGTACGCTGATGACCTCGCGGAGCTGACCGCACACCTTAATTTGCGTGATGCCGTCCACGTGGGGCACTCCACCGGCGGTGGGGAAGTGGCGCGTTACATTGGCCGCCACGGCACGGATCGCGTGGCGAAAGCGGTACTGATCGGTGCGGTGACGCCGATTATGCTGAAAACGGATTTCAACCCTGACGGCGTGCCCATGGAGGTATTTGACGGCATCCGCGCAGGCGTGCTCAACGATCGCGCCGCCTTTTTCTATGAGCTGACGGCGGCGTTTTACGGCTACAACCGCCCGGATGCCAAAGAGTCCAAAGCGGTGCGCGAGAGTTTTGTCGAGCAGGGTTTACAGGGATCGATTAAAGCGCTGTACGACTGTGTGCAGGCCTTCTCGGAAACCGATCTGCGCGAAGATTTGAAAAAGATGACCATTCCGACGCTGGTGATCCACGGCGACGACGATCAGATTGTACCGTTTGAGACCTGCGGCAAAGTGGCGGCGTCGATCCTGCCGAACGCCCAACTTAAAGTATACGAAGGCGGATCGCACGGTATCTGCACCACGCATAAACACCAGATCAGCGACGATCTGCTTGAGTTCATCCGTTCCTGACTTACGCGGATTACCCTGTGCTCATCTTCCTGACGCCGCAGGGAGATGAACACAGGGTAATTTGCCCCTCCTTTTTCCCCGTCGTTTAGCCTAGCGCACAGGTTTTTCCCGGTCAATGCGCTAAAATTACCCGCCTGTTTTCCGGGGAGCCTTTATGTCAAAAGAACCGTTACCCGTCGATCAACAATTTTTCGCCGACCTGTTTAGCGGGCTGGTGCTCAACCCGCAGCGCCTGGGCCGCGTGTGGTTTGCCGGTTCACCGCGTACCTTGCCCGGCGGCAGCGTGTCGGTAGAGTGGCCGCGTTTAGATATTGTGCTGCGCGGCGAATACGGCAATCAGCTGGAGGCGAAACAGCGCCATCTCACCGAGGGCGAAATGCTGTTTATCCCGGCCCGCGCCGCCAACGGTCCGCGATTTGAAAAGTCGGTCATGGTGTTAAGCATTCTGTTTGCCCCCGCCTGGCTTGGGCTGACGTTTCACGATGCGCGCGGTACACCGCCGCATGCGGTGCGCAAAATTGAACTGGCGCACCCGCAGCGTGGCGAAGGGGAGGCGATGCTGACCGCCTTGACGCACCTGAGCCGCACGCCGCAGGAGCAGGAGATTATTCAGCCGCTGGTGCTGAGCCTGCTGCACCTGTGCCGAAAAGTGGTCAACACGCAGCCCGGCGTGACGTTAGCGCGCAGCGATTTTTTGTACCAAAGCCTGTGCAGCTGGATCCAGGATAATTACGCCACGACGCTAACGCGTGAGAGCGTGGCGACGCTGTTTAACATCACCCCTAATCATCTGTCACGCCTGTTTACCCGGCAGGGTACGATGAGCTTTGTCGATTATGTGCGCTGGGTGCGGATGGCGAAAGCGCGCATTATTTTGCAGAAATACCCTCTGCCTATTGGCGAGGTGGCCCAGCGCTGTGGCTATGCGGACAGCGACTATTTTTGCCGCGTGTTCCGGCGTCAGTTTGGGCTGACGCCGGGTGAGTACCGCGCGCGATTTCAGTAGCGCGTAGCGCGGTGATTACAGCGCTATTTCAGACTGCAACAGCGCCAGAATGCTCTCCGCGTCCCCGGCGGCAAACAGCGCCTGACGAAACGCTTTATTGACCAGCTTGCGCGCCAGCTGTGAGAACACTTTGACATGGTTCATGCCTTCCGCTTCGCCGAGCGTCAGCATGATCACAATCTCCACTTCGCCCATGTCCGAGCCCCAGTCCACCGGGCGGGGGAGCCGGGCGATGCTGATGCTGGAGTGGCGAACCGACGCGGATTTGGTGTGCGGAATGGCAACGCCAAACCCCACCGCCGTGGTGACGATCTCCTCCCGCTGCCAGATATCCTCTTCCAGCGCCTGTGGGGCGTCGGTGCGTCCGTGAAGCGCCAGATTGCCGCACAGATACTGGATCACCTGTTCGCGCGAGGTGAGGTTTTCCCCCACGCAAATGGTCTCCAGCGACAGCAGCGGACGCGCCGCTTCCTGCACCACCATGCCGTCGAGCAGGCGTTCGATGTCGTCTGCGCTGCGACACTCGCAGGCACGGGCCGCAAGCGACTGGCACACTTTTCCATCAAGTTTGCGCAGCTGCGATTTGATCGGCGGAATGCGCGGCCCGCTCATGCTGAGTTCGTCCAGTCCCAGCCCGACCAGCAGCGGCAGATAGCGGCTTTCGCCGCCCAGCTCACCGCAGATGCCAACGCGTTTTTGATGATGGTGCGCGCGAGTGACAATCTGGTGCAGCATGCGTAAAAACGACGGAGTAATCGGATTGTAGAGCGGAGCCACGCGCGGGTTATTGCGATCGACCGCGTAGAGATACTGCGTCATGTCATTGGAGCCGATGCTGAAAAAATCCACCTCTTCGCAGAAGTGATCGATGATGAAGCAGACCGACGGCACCTCAACCATAATGCCCAGCGGCAGCACCGGGGCAATGCGCACCCCCTCGGCGTTGAGCGTCTCGCGCACGGCGTTAAGCGTACTTTTCACCCACAGGATCTGATCGAGGCTGTGCACCATCGGGATCATCAATTGTGCCTGACCAAAGGCGCTGGCGCGCAAAATTGCCCGCAGCTGGGTGCGGAAGAGATCGGCGAACTCTGCATAGATACGCACCGCGCGGTAGCCGAGAAACGGATTCTCCTCCTGGGGGATATTCAGCCAGGGAATGTGCTTGTCGCCGCCGATGTCCATGGTGCGAAAAATCACCGGTTTTCCGCCTGCGGCCAGTAGCACCTGCTGATAGGCTTCGAACTGCTCCTGCTCATCCGGCGCGCTATCGCGATCCATAAACAGCATTTCCGTGCGAAACAGCCCCACGCCCTGTGCGCCCGAGGCAAAGGCACCGGGGGCTTCCAGCGCGGTACCGATGTTGGCGGCAATATCGAGCGCCATGCCGTCACGGGTCATAGCCGGAAGCCCTGCGTCGCGGATCTGCTGCTGGTGGCGTCGGTCGGCCAGGGTTTGCGCCACCGCGTAATAGCCTTTTACCGCCTCGCTGGCATTCACCGCCAGCACACCGCACTCGCCGTCAAGGATGGCCATTTGCCCTTCGTGCAGGCTTAGCGAGGCGCACGGCAGTCCGCTCAGCACCGGAATGGCTGCGGCGCGAGCAAGTATGAGCGTGTGCGAGGTGCGGCCCGTTTTCTCCAGCACCATGCCCTTTAACCGGGTGACATCGAGGCTGAGAAACTGGCTTGGTGTCAGATCGTCCGCCACCAGTAGGGTAGGCTCGGTGAGGATCAGGCCTTTGCTCTGGCGACGATCGGGCCAGGTGATGTGCAGCAACTGCTCGCTGATATCACGAATATCGCTCACGCGCTCGCGCAGATAATCGCTGGCGGAGGCGGCAAGTTTCGCGCACACCTGCTCCATATTCACAATAATGGCTTCCGCCAGCGCCAGACGCTGCTCGCGCATTAAACGGCGGATGTTACCGCCGAACTCGTCGTCCTGAATCAGGGACAGATGTGCGCTGATAATGGTTTTGCTCTCGCCATCCAGCACCCGTAATTGCTGGTTGAACTGCTCGGCGAGGGTCGCCAGGCTGTGCTCCAGCCGCGTATTGTCTTCCGGGCAGGCGGGCAACGAGCGGTAGCTGTCCAGCGTGTCGGTTTGCCACAGCGTCAGTCGGCCTGCGCCAATGCCACCCGCCAGTACGCTGGCGTGAATTAGCGTTGGGTTGAGCCGTGCCAGCGATCGCGGAAGCGGGGCGGCGGTGAGCGGGGCCGGGGGCGGCAGTTCGCTGTCGCTGTCGATAAAGGTGTGGTTGAGATAGTGCTCAAGCGTGCGGCGGGCCTGCTCTTCATCGCTGCCGTTGATTTCAAGCCGGCAGCTATCGTTAAACAGCGTGCCGGTACTGACCAGCGCCAGCGAGCTTTTTGCATCGGCCTGCGTGTTGAGCCGCAGGTTGATAAAACGGATGTCGCAGTGCCACGCGGCGCACTGCTCCTTCAGCGCCCAGGCGGGGCGCGCATGAAGGCCGTTGGGCAGCGGGCAGAAAAATTCAATGGTTAACATGCATACTCCCTTGGGCGTGAAACGCTCACCTGAAATCCGTCAGGCCACTCACGCTGATATCGTTAAAGGCGTTTGCCAGCAGCACCAGCAGACGGTGCGTGTCGGTAATGTCCTGCCACGAGGCTATCGACGCCGCGCAGTGGCCGTGGCGTGTTGCTGGACCTAGCACCAGCGTCGGCACGCCGGTGCCGCTCAGGTGGATCGCTCCGCCGTCGGTACCGCCGTTGCTGAACATATCCTGTTGCAGCGCGATGTCCGCTTTTTGCGCAACACGGCTGACAAAATCCGCCAGCTTTGGCGAGGCAACCATCGATTTGTCATAGCGTACCAGCATCGGGCCGTGACCAATCTGGCGGTGGTTAGCGGCGCTGTAATCGAAATTGCTGCCCCAGCAGGCGGTGTCCAGCACGATAGCCACATCGGGATTGATCTTGCGCGTGGCCGTTTGCCCGCCGCGCAGCCCGACCTCTTCACTGGAGCTGGCAACCAGCCACAGTTCGCAGTCCAGCTGACTGTCATGCAGCTCGCGCAGCAGCGTCAGCAGCAGGTAGCAGCCGAGCCTGTCGTCAAAGGCTTTGCCCATCACGCGCTGGTTTGGCAGGGTATGAAACGCGCTGTCAAAGGTGACGCGATCGCCCTCGGCAATCCCGCTTTCCATCACCTCCTGCTGGCTGATGGCACCGATATCGACCCGTAGCTGATTGCCCTGTGCGTCAGCGTCCAGCAGCCCGGCGATTTTGCGTCCGCTGCGGGTGGTGATACGCACCGGTTGCAGCGTGCGCGCCGTCAGGCGCACATTGCCGATGGGCAGCACGTCGATTGCCCCCTCGCGGCTGATGCTGCGCACCATAAAACCCACTTCATCCATGTGCGCGCAAATCATCACTTTCGGTCCCTGGCGCTTATTGAGCGGAATGAGTACCGACCCGAGGCCGTCGAACTGTACGGTTTTGCCGTATTTTTCCGCCTCGCGTAAAAAGATATCGCGCACTTCCTGCTCGGCGGCGGCAATTGCGTCGGCCTCGCTTAGCGCTTTGAGCAACGCAACGTCCATCATTGTTCTCCTGTCAGTTGCAGTTCAGTCGGGTAGTGGTAGAGCACCTCGGCACCCGTTTCGGTCACCAGCACCATCTCTTCGATGCGCACGCCGCCCTCGCCGGGGAGATAGATACCCGGCTCGACGGTCAGCACCATGCCGGGGCGCAGCGGGGTGGTATCGTCCGGGGAGAAGCGCGGGTTCTCATGGACGTCAATGCCCACGGCGTGGCCGGTGTTATGACCAAAATAGTCGCCGTAACCGGCATCGGTGATGATGCCGCGGGCGGCAGCGTCGATCTCATGGCACGGCACGCCGGGTTTTATCATTGTTATGGCGGCCCGCTGCGCGCGCAGAACCGTCTGGTAAATGCCATACAGTGGCGTCTGTTCTGGGGCGGAATGGCGTCCGGCGACCAGCAACGTCCGCGTCATATCGGAACAGTATCCCAGCCGCTGCGCGCCAAAATCGAGCGTGACGAATTCCCCCGCCACAATCACTTTTTCTGAGGCTTTACCGTGGGGAAGCGCACCGCGCTCACCGCTGGCGACAATGGTGTCGAAGGCGGGCTTGTCCGCGCCCTGCTGTTTCATAAACCACTCAAGCTCGGCGGCGACCTCGCGCTCGCGCATGCCGGGCTGAATAAAGGCGCGAATATGCGCCGCAGTGGCGTCTGCGATGCGGCAGGCTTCGCGGATGAGCGCCACCTCCTGCGGCGATTTGATCTGCCGCAGGTCGTCAAGCGGGGCGCTCACCAGCCGGGCGTTGAGGCTCTCCATCCACAGGCTGGCGGTGTGCCAGCTAACGTGCTCGCCTTCAACGCCCAGCGTGGCGATGTTCTCCCTCGCAAGGCACTGATTTACAATGCTTTGCAGCGTGTTGTGCTTATCGAGAAGATGCAGCCGGTAGCCTTCTGTGCGCGCCGCGACCTCGGCGTAGTAGCGGAAATCCACCAGAATATGCGCCTGCTCACGGGTAACCAGCACATAGCCCGAGCCGGTGGCGATCCCCATGTGCGCCAGCTTGTTTTGCCGGGAGGCAATCAGCATGGCATCCAGATTATTCGCGTGAAGCCAGTCGCGAAGTTGGGCGAGCACGGTCATCTGTTCATCCTTACTTAGAGGCTGTCGATCAGCAGTTTGCCTTTGCGCCAGAGCAGATGGCGCGAGAAAATCACCAGCAGGGCGGTGATCGCCGCACCGAGCAGAATGCCAAACATGTATACCCCAAGATTCGTCACCAGCGGCCATGCCCAGATGGCGGATTCCGGGAACCACTGCACCGCGCCGAGCCAGACGGCGGTGGTAGACCCCACTATGGCACCGATCATATAGGAGGGGATTGCCGTCAACGGGCTTTCCAGCGCAAAGGGGATCGCGCCCTCGCTGATGCCCATAAACGCGAGGAACATGGCGGTTTTCCCCTGCGGATAGAGCTGCGCGCTGAACAGGCGTTTGCCGGTCAGGCGTCGGTCAAGCAGCGTCGCAAGCCCGAGGCCAATGGACGGAATGACAATGGCGATAGAGCGCGCGGTGACCGGTAATACATGGTCGGTGGTAAAGCTGAAGGCCACAAAACCGGCGGCTTTGTTAATCGGCCCGCCCAGATCAATGGCGGTGGCGGCAGCAATGCCCATCGCGTACATCAGCACGCCTTTTTCCCCGGCGGCGGTGAGCAGCGTACGAATACCGCCGTTGATCCAGCCGCCGAACGGGGTGATCACGTAATACATCGCCAGCATGACAAAAATGGCAGACAGGATCGGCAGCAGGAAGGTGGTTTTAAACGCTAACAGGAAATCCGGCAGCTGGATTTTTTGGTTCATCCACTTCACCAGATACCCGGCGGCAATGGCGATGATCAGCGCACCGATAAAGGTGGACGGAATGGGCGCGCTGGTCACCCATTTCAGCGACGCGGGATCAAAATTGAGCAACTGCGTCGGCTGCGTGGACATCAGGCCGCCAATAAATCCCGCCGGAAAAGCCAGCTTGCCGCCGATGGAGTTGGCAACAAACGCGGAAAACATCGGGATCGCAAACCCAAACAGCACGCCGCCAAACGACTGTGACAACCAGGCGAATTTCAGCAACGAGAGATTAAAACCGCTGAACTGCCCGGAATTTAGGGCATCCATAATGCCGGTATCAGCGGGGATATCCAGCCAGCTGTAGGCGATAAGCTGCGAAAAGGCGAGGATAACGCCGCCCATAATCAGCGTCGGTACCATCTGTGAAATGCCGGACATAATGTGCTGCGGTAACTCACCCCAAAAATGACTACGGGTGGCCGGAGAGCTTTTTACCATCGTTGCGGCCCCGGACGGGTCGGCAACCACGGTGGCGCTGCGTTTTTTAATGGCCATGGTGATTATCCTGTTAACGGTGACAATTACTCTGCGGCGATCATCTCTTCGATCTCTTTGAGGATCCCGGATGCGTTTTTGATGGCATCTTGCAAGGTGATTTCATAGACGTCGCGGGTTTCGAAACGCTCGCTGTCTTCCGGCGTGATGGCAATGGCGTGAATAATGATGGTGGCTTCGGCGATATCCTGCGGTGTCAGGCGGTTTTGGATCCCGTCGGCACCCTGGGTTTCGACTTTCACCTCATAACCGGCTTCCGTGGCCGCTTCTTCCAGCGCCTGCGCGGCCATAAAGGTGTGCGCAAGGCCCATCGGGCAGGCGCATAACGCGATTAATTTCTTCGGCATGATGAACTCCTGTGTGAATGACAGGAGCGATTATGGTGGCGGATGCGCCGCCCGGTTACCGTATAAATAATGCATTAGCAGGAATTTTGATGCGCAAGTTGGGAAATGTGATGGCTGTCCGCTTATTGGTAAATGTGATGATGTGCTCAGTAATTCCCCCCCATCGACGCATAAAAAAAGCCGGTCAGGTTTCCCCGACCGGCCCGTTGCGTTTCATCTGGCTTACCCGGCGACGCCCGGCACCAGGATTTCGGTGGCAACAATGACCACAATCAGGCCAACGATCACCGGTACCGACGTGCGCTTGACCACTTCGAACGGCGAGATTTTCGCCATACCGGCCACCGCCACCACCACGCCGGAAACCGGGGAAATGGTGCGGCCCAGGTTAGAGGCTTGCAGCATCGGAATCGACAGATAAGCCGGGTTGATGCCGGATTCGTGCGCCAGTTTCGGGATCATCTCAACAAACGCATAGAATGGCGCGTTACCGGAACCGGTGGTCATCGCCGCCAGCATGGTGAGGATAACCAGCACCAGCATCAGAATAATGCTTGCGGAGCCAAACGAGGTGGCAATGGAAATCAGGCTCTGGATAAAGCCGATGGTGCTCAGCCCCTGGGCAAACACGCCTGCGGCGACCAGCAGCATTACCACGCCCGCGAAAGCATCCGCCATGCCGCGCCAGGCCACGTCCAGCCCGGAGAACACTTTTTGCGTATTGAACCCGCGAAGGAATTCCAGCACCGCAGAGAGCAGCATGCAGATCACCAGAATGGTGATGATGTGCAGTTCCGGACCCCATTTGCCGTCGAAAATCAGCACGCCAATAATCGGCGTAAACGGCAGGATGGCATAGAACGAAGGCGCGGTGGTGTTGATGTCGCTCACGTCGAGCATTTCTGCCGTGATGTTCTCTTTTTTATCCAGGTAACGCTGCCAGAAATAGTGCGCGATCGCCATGCTGATAATGGCGGCGATGGAAATGGGCAGCGTCGTTTTGAATGCGAAATCAACCAGCGGCATTTCAGCGGCTTTTGCCGCCAGCACCACGTCGCCGGAAGTTGGCGAAAGAATGATCGCCGCCGGGGAGGCGCAGATGGCCGCCGCCGCACCGCGACTGATGCCAACGTTAACCATTACCGGGAACAGCGTTGCCATTAACAGCACGCCCAGACCGGTAGCGGATGAGACCGCCAGCGACATCAGGCAGGCCACGAAATAGGCGGCAATCATCAGAATATAGGGCGAGTTGATATAGCGCAGCGGTTTTGACGCCAGCTTCACCACCATGTCGTTAGCGCCGATGTGGGTCATGTAGGCGGCGAAGCCGCACAGCATCATGATCATCATGCCGAGGTCGCCGCCACGGCTCATCAGTAAAATCTTAATGTACTCAACGATATCGGTGGCGGTGTAACCGGTGCTGGTGGCACTGCCCGGCAGCACTTTATGGCCCATTAGCGCGCTGACAATCAGCAGCAGCAAACCGCCAACAAACAATACGCCGGTAGCGGAGTAGCCCTTGATGATGTAGCGGGCCACGCCGACAATCACCACAACCCCGATCAGCAGTTCAATAAACGTTAACATGATGCCCTCTGCGCACAGAACACCACGAAAGTGCCCTATGAGAAAATAATGAATTGAAATAATTAGAAACGCAATGTGCCGAATTAATGGGCAAATTTAGCTGATTAAAATCAAGAAACAAAGGATTAAAGTCGCTTCTCTGGCGATTTCGTTAATCACCTAATAAATATGTCATCGCGTGATTGATTGATGTGCAGAATATAAAATGGGGGAGAATTGATGCAAAAATGAAAAGTAAACGTTAATACATTTGCCGCATTGAGTAGCAACTCACCGACTTACGTAAATCCCTTAAAAAAACCTTTAAAAATAAAATTAACGCTGCCTATACTCAGGCCACTTTCTCGCCCTTGAGCGCCAGGCAATGCACACGACCCGGACCAGTCAATTACGCTTTATCAGACGGCATCTGCTGATGCTGCTGATGGCGTTCGGCTGGCTGTTATTCCAGAGTCAGGTGGCGATTGCCTCCCATGATTGCGATCTCAACGTGCAGGGCGAGAGCGCAATGATCCAGCATACGGATCACATGATGGCGCAAATGGACCTGCCCACCGCGCACATGATGAAAGCGCCGCTGTGTGATAAACACTGCGTGCCGGATGCGATGCAAAAAGAGAACGGTCACAGTTCTGTTGTTGCGCTGCCCGTCACGCATACGCTGGCGGTGAACGTCCCCAACGGTGACGCGCCGTCCTTAAACGTCTGGTGTTTAACCCCTCCCGCAGCAGGGCCGCCGGCAACCATTCGGTTTTGCCGGTTCCGCGAATAGATAACTGTTAACTCGAACATTTTTTTCTTTAATTGTCGATTAACAGGAGTCTTACTATGCGTTTTATTAAGCGTTTTCTTATTCTGCCTGCGCTCGCGGGCGCACTGCAATTTTCTGCTCTCTCTTTCGCCGAAACCCACGACATGTCGCAGCATGCGGCGATGTCTGCACAGGTCTATCACGCCGAGGGCGTGGTCACAAAAGTGACTCCCCACGCGATTTACCTTTCTCACACCGCCGTGCCTGCCCTCAACTGGCCGGCGATGACCATGCCGTTTGCCTTACCCGCAGATGCGTCGTTCCCGCAGGTGAAGCCTGGAGATAAGGTCAGCTTTGACTTTATTCAGGGCGCGAACGACTACCCGATCGTTTCATTGACGCCGCAGCGCTAAGCCGGAGAGAAAATGAAACGACACACACTGAGTCTGTGGCTCGGTGGGGTGATGCTGGGTTTTATGTGCTCCGCCGCGCAGGCGGAGTCATGGACGCTCGCGCACACCCTGACCGCCGCCCAGCGCTACTCTGCCGATCTCTCTGCCAGCCGCAACGCGTCCCATGCGCTGGACGCGATGGCGGAGTCGGCCCGCGAACTCCCCGATCCCAAACTGAAATTCGGTATCGAAAACCTGCCGGTGCAGGGCAACAACGACCGGCGCTTTACGCGGGAGGGCATGACCATGCAGCGCGTGGGCGTGATGCAGTCGTACGTCAGCGCCGAAAAACGCGAGCGTAAAGCGCAAACCCTGCTGGCCGAATCACAAAGCGTGAGGGCTAAAGCTGACGCCACGCGTGCTGCGCTGCAACGCGACACCGCGCAGGCGTGGCTGGATCTGGCGCTCTCAACCCACGCTCTTGACGCTGCCCGCAAACTGGTGGCGGAAACCGCTCAGCAGCAGGGCGTGCAAAAGGCCAGCGTCGCTGCGGGAGGATCCGCACCGGAAAGCGTGCTGGCCCTGCAAATGACGCTCAGCGCTATGCGTGACAAGCTCACGCTGGCGCAGCGCGACGTTGAGATTGCCCAAACCCGGCTTATGCAACTGACCGGGCAGACGGTGACCGCCGTTAGCGGAGCGCTGCCGCACTATGAGCGCCTGCCCGCCGATGAAAAAACGCTGGAGGAGGGCGTCTTGCAGCACCCTGAAATCATCGCCGCCACCCGCGAGGCGAACACCGCCAAAGCGCGTTCTGCGCAGTCCGCCATTGCGGCGATCCCGGATGTTGAAGTGGAGATCTACTACGGTCGCCGTGCGCAGGGGAATGACGATTTAGCGGGGGTGATGTTCACCGTCGATTTACCGCTCTTTCAGTCGCACCGGCAGGATAAAGACTACGCCGCCGAGGTGTCCCGCACCCTACAGGCTAACGATCAATTAGCGCAAATTGAGCGCGATCACGTGGCGCAGGTACGTTCGCTGCTGGCGGAGTACCGCGCGGCACAGACTCTGTGGCAGCGCCAGCGCGAGGAGATTTTACCGCTGTTAAGCCAGCGCCTGACGCTGATGTCAGCGCAATACCGCGCCGGGCAATCGGAGCTGCCTGCGCTGCTGGAGGCGCGTCGCAGCCTGCTGGATACCGAACTGGCCGCAAACCAGGCCGAGAAAGAGATGGCACGACGCTGGGCGGCGATCCGCTGGCTGATCCCACAGGAGTTGGACAATGAATAACTATTGGCGTGTCGCGCTGGCGGCGGCAGTGGTGATGGCCGCCGTGATGGGCGGTTACTATGCGGGTAAAAAACAGCCGACGTCCGCGGCACTTGCACCTGAGCCTGAGCGTAAGGTGCTGTACTGGTACGATCCGATGACCCCCGGTCAGCGCTTCGACAAGCCTGGCAAGTCGCCGTTTATGGATATGGATCTGGTGCCGCGCTACGCCGACGAGGCCCCGTCGGCGTCAGGTATTACCGTCAGTGCGCAGCAGCAGCAAAACCTCGGTATGACCACCGCCACGGCGCAAATGCGCGCGCTGGTGCCGAATTTTTCCGCTTTTGCCACCGTCAGCACCGATGAGCGCAGCATTCAACTGGTGCCCGCGCCCGCTTCCGGGGTGGTGGAAAAGCTGTTTGTGCGTGCACCACAGCAGTGGGTGAACGCGGGCGAGCCGTTAGCGCAGCTGTGGATCCCGGCGTGGACCGCCGCCCAGCAGGAGTATCTTGCCGTGCGCGAGCTTAATGACGCGGCGTTAACCCGTGCGGCCCGTGAGCGGCTGGCGCTGCAATTTATGCCTGAGGCGATTGTGCGTCAGCTCGAACGCAGCGGTAAGCCGCAAACGCGCATGACGCTGCGGGCGCAAAACGCGGGCTTTGTGGTGAAACTGGATGCCCGCGAAGGGGCGCAGATCGCCGCCACGCAGCCGCTGTTTGAAATCGCCAGCCTCGATCCGGTCTGGCTGGTGGTGGATTATCCGCAAACCCAGGCGCAGGCGCTGAGCGTCGGCGGTGAGGTGAGCGCCACCTCGGCAAGCTGGCCGGGGGAGGTGTTTCACGGTCGGGTGAGCGAGCTTTTGCCGCAGCTGGATCCCGCCACGCGCACCCTGAAAGCGCGCATCGTGCTGGCGAATCCGCAGCAAAAACTGAAAACCGGCATGTTTTTGACCGTCTCCCTGGCGGAGAACGCCTCGCGGCCTAAGGTGCTGGCGGTGCCGGAAGAAGCGCTGATTGAAACCGGGACTGAAAGCCGCCTGTTGCTGGCGACCGGCGACGGGCATTTCCAGGCGGTCAGCGTCACCACCGGCATGACGTCGCAGGGCTGGACGCAGATCCAACGCGGGCTGAAAGAGGGCGATAACGTTGTCACCTCGGGGCAGTTCCTGATTGATTCCGAAGCCAGCCTGCGCAGCGCGTTACCGCAGCCCGCCGCACCGGCGATGCCGGCGATGAACAGGGAGGCGATGAAATGATTGCTGCCGTTATTCGCGCGTCGCTGCGTAACCGTCTGCTGGTGCTGCTGGCGGCCATTCTCATGGCGGCCTGGGGTCTGTGGTCTTTGCAGCGCGCGCCGCTCGATGCGCTGCCCGATCTGTCGGATGTGCAGGTGATTGTCCGCGCCAGCTATCCCGGTAAAGCGCCGCAAATCGTCGAAAATCAGGTCACCTTGCCGCTGACCACCACCATGCTCTCGGTGCCGGGGGCGAAAACCGTGCGCGGCTTTTCAATGTTTGGCGACGCCTATGTTTATGTGCTGTTCGACGATGGCACGGACCTCTACTGGGCGCGTTCGCGCGTGCTGGAGTCGCTGAGTCAGGTGCAGTCGCAACTGCCTGCGGGGGTCATTGTGTCGCTCGGACCGGATGCGACGGGCGTCGGCTGGATCTACGAATATGCGCTGATCGATCGCAGCGGCAAACACAATCTTGCGGATCTGCGGGCGTTACAGGACTGGACGCTGAAATTTGAGCTGAAAACCGTGCCCAACGTGGCGGAGGTCGCCAGCGTCGGCGGCATGGTGCGCCAGTATCAAATCATTCCCGATCCCGCGCGGATGCGGGCGCTGAACATTACCCATCAGACGTTAATCAACGCGGTGCAGGCGGCGAATCAGGAGAGCGGCGGCGCGGTGGTGGAGATGGGCGAAGCCGAGTTTATGGTGCGCACTACCGGCTACCTGAAAAATCTGGATGAATTTCGCGAGGTGGTGATCGACAGCCGCGACGGTGTGCCGGTGCTGCTGTCGGACGTGGCGAGCGTGCGGCTGGGGCCGGAGCTGCGTCGGGGCGTGGCGGAGTACAACGGCGAGGGCGAAGTGGCCGGGGGCATTATCGTGATGCGCTACGGCAAAAACGCCCTCGACACGCTGCACGCGGTGAAAGAGAAACTTAAGGCGCTGCAAAAAACGCTGCCGGAGGGCGTTGAGATTGTGCCGGTCTATGACCGATCGACGCTGATTGAACACGCGGTGGAAACGCTCAGCCATAAACTGATCGAAGAGTTTATCGTGGTGACGCTGGTCTGTTCGCTGTTCCTGTTTCATTTTCGCTCGGCGCTGGTGGCGATTGTTTCGCTGCCGTTGGGGATCCTGGGTGCGTTTATCGTTATGCATTATCAGGGCATTAACGCCAACATTATGTCGCTGGGCGGTATCGCTATCGCCATTGGCGCGATGGTGGACGCGGCGATTGTGATGATTGAAAACATGCACAAAGTGCTGGAGCAGTGGCGGCACGACCACCCTGATCGCCAGCCTGCCGCAGGCGATTACTGGCGCTTATCGGAACAGGCGGCGGTGGAAGTGGGGCCAGCGCTGTTTTGCAGTTTGCTGATCATTACGCTGTCGTTTATTCCGGTGTTTTCGCTGGAGGCGCAGGAAGGGCGCATGTTTTCACCGCTGGCGTTTACCAAAACCTGGTCAATGGCGGTGGCGGCGGGGTTGGGCATCACGCTGGTGCCGGTGCTGATGGGCTATTTTATTCGCGGACGCATCCCGGATGAAAAGGCCAATCCGCTCAACCGGTGGTTGATACGCGCCTATGAACCTCTGCTGGATAAGGTGCTCGTCTGGCCCAAAGCGACGCTGGCGCTGGCGCTGGTTTTACTGCTGGTGACGCTGTGGCCGCTGAGCCGTCTCGGTAGCGAATTTATGCCGCCGCTTGATGAAGGCGATCTGCTGTATATGCCGTCAACCCTGCCGGGGATCTCCGCGCGCGAGGCCACGCGACTGTTGCAAAAGACTGACAGGTTGATCAAAAGCGTGCCGGAAGTGGAGAGCGTGTTTGGCAAGGCGGGGCGGGCCGATACGGCGACCGATCCTGCGCCGTTGACCATGCTGGAGACCACCATCCGCTTCAAACCCCGTGACCAGTGGCGCGCGGGCATGACCCCTGAAAAACTGGTCGAAGAGCTGGATAACACCGTCCGGCTGCCAGGCATTGCGAACGTGTGGGTGCCGCCTATCCGTAATCGTCTGGATATGCTGGCGACCGGCATTAAGAGTCCGGTGGGTATCAAGGTGAACGGCAGGACGATTGCGGAAATTGAGCAGGTGGCGCAGCAGATTGAGCAGGTGGTGAAAAACGTGCCTGGCGTCACCTCGGCGCTGGCGGAGCGGCTGTCGGGCGGGCGCTATATTGATATCGCTATCAACCGCCAGCAGGCCGCGCGCTATGGCGTGTCGGTTAAGGAGTTGCAGTCGCTGGTGGCGACGCTGGTGGGAGGGGATAACATCGGCGAGGTGCTGGACGGTCGCGAGCGCTACCCCATCAACATCCGCTACCCGCGCGCGCTGCGCGACAACGTCGACAATTTGCGCCAGCTGCCGGTAGTAACGGCAAACGGCAGTCAGATTGCGCTGGGGGAGCTGGCGCAGATTACGGTCAGCGAAGGACCACCGATGCTGAAAAGCGAAAACGCACGCTTGTCGAACTGGATCTACGTCGATCTGCGCGGGCGCGATCTCAAATCTGCGGTAGATGAGATGCAGCAGCGGGTGGCGCAGCAGGTCAAACTGCCGCAGGGCGTGACGCTCTCGTGGTCCGGGCAGTTTGAATACCTTGAGCGTGCCACGGCAAAGCTTAAAGTGGTGCTGCCGGTGACGCTGATGATTATTTTTGTCTTGCTTTTTATGACCTTCCAGCGCGTATCCGATGCGTTATTGATCATGGGCACGCTGCCCTTCTCACTGATTGGCGGCGTCTGGCTGCTATGGCTACTGGGATATAACTTATCCGTCGCCGGTGCCGTGGGGTTTATTGCCCTTGCCGGTGTCGCCGCCGAGTTTGGCGTTATTATGGTGCTCTATTTAAATCAGGCGCTTACAAAATATGGCATTCATGACGGGCAGTCGGATAACCAGCAATTAATGCAGGCGATCCATGAAGGCGCGGTATTACGCGTGCGTCCGAAAGTGATGACGGTGGCGACCATTATGGCCGGGTTGCTGCCTATTATGTGGGGCGGGGGCAGTGGCGCTGAGGTGATGAGCCGAATTGCCGCGCCGATGATTGGCGGGATGATCACCGCACCGATCCTGTCGATGTTTGTGATCCCGGCCATTTATTTGTTAGTGCACCGTCGGCGTTAATCCTGTGCGCCCCGATGTCGGGGCGCGCTTGACTTAAATAATAAGAATAGTCTTATTTATCGACACTTCTTTACGCTTCGTTTCAGAGCATGCTCATTCTGTTCAGGATTCATTCAGATAATTTATGCGATTCTGGTTGCTGATTATTAAGAATGGTAATAGTGCTGTGTCAGTATTGAAAAAATGCTTTTTGTTAATGGTTTGCTTATTGGGTTCAACAGGATATTCGTCGCTGACGATCGCGGCAGAGAAGGGCTGGTTTTCAACCTTATCCGATAACGTCGCACAAACGTGGCAACAACCTGAACATTATGATCTTTATGTCCCGGCGATCACCTGGCATGCCCGCTTTGCCTACGATAAGGTAAAGACCAATCGCTACAACGAACGCCCGTGGGGCGCGGGGTTTGGTCAATCGCGGTGGGATGAGAAAGGAAACTGGCACGGGCTGTATCTGATGGCGTTTAAAGATTCCTATAATAAGTGGGAACCGATTGGCGGCTACGGCTGGGAGAAAACCTGGCGACCGCTGGCCGATGATAATTTCCATATGGGGCTTGGCTTTACCGCCGGTGCGACCGCGCGTGATAACTGGAAGTACATTCCGGTGCCGGTACTGCTCCCCCTCGCTTCGGTGGGGTATGGTCCGGCGACGTTCCAAATGACGTACATTCCCGGCACCTATAATAACGGCAACGTCTACTTTGCCTGGATGCGTTTTCAGTTTTAACGGCGATGTTTTTTTCGACAAAAGGTGAAGGCTTCTTCACCTTTGAACAAACGGAGAATATCGCCGCCTGTCAAAAAAACTTAGCGACATTTATCACTTTTTCGCAAATATCGACTGGACAAAACCCACGACAATTGTTGTACTGATACCGACACAGCATTTGTGTCGTTTTTTCATGTAAAGGTAATTTAGATGTCTAAGATTAAAGGTAACGTTAAGTGGTTTAATGAGTCCAAAGGATTCGGTTTCATTACTCCGGAAGATGGCAGCAAAGATGTGTTCGTACACTTCTCTGCAATCCAGAGCAATGGTTTCAAAACCCTGGCTGAAGGTCAGCGCGTAGAGTTTGAAATCACTAACGGTGCCAAAGGCCCTTCTGCTGCTAACGTAATGCCTATCTAAGTTAGCGATAAGACAGAATTCAAAAACCCGCTGAAAAGCGGGTTTTTTTTTGCCTGCGATTTGGCCAGCTTAAGGTGTCTGCGTTACCGAAACCAGCCAGAACGCCAGTGCGGTCATGGCAAACGAACCGAACAGATTCAGGGCGATGTTAAGCAGCGCCCAGCTAAAACGCCCCTCTTGCAGCAAAAACACCACTTCCGCTGAGAAGGTTGAAAAGGTGGTCAGGCCGCCGCAAAAGCCGGTGGTGATCAACAGTTTCCACAGCGGATCGACGTGGGTCATTCGGTTGAACCACGCCAGCCCCAGCCCAATGATAAACGCGCCAAGCAGGTTCGCCACCAGCGTGCCTGCGGGGATCGCGTGGTGAGCCGGGTTAAACCGCATGCCTAAAAACCAGCGCAAAACGCTGCCGGTGCCGCCGCCAACAAAAACCGCAAAAAGAAGTTGTAACACGACCAAATCCTGCTATTGGATGTTATAGACCCATGAGTTTAACGCCGGGGCCGCCGTCTGGCTATGGCGGCCCGTAGAGGAGAGAGCATGATCGTTGCAGCGGGACAATTTGCGGTAACCCCCGAGTGGGAAACGAACGCCGGGATCTGCGTCAGCCTTATGGCACGCGCGGCGGCGGCGCAGGCGGCGCTGTTGGTACTGCCTGAAGCGCTGCTGGCGAGAAGTGATGGCGATCCGCACATGTCGGTGAACGCCGCCCAGGCGCTGGATGGCGGCTTTATGACGCGACTGCTCAGCGAAAGCCGCCGCAACACTCTGACCACGGTACTGACAATTCATGTGCCCTCCACGCCGGGCAGGGCGGTGAATACGCTGGTGGTGATCCGGGCAGGGGCGATTGTCGCGCAGTATGCCAAACTGCACCTGTATGACGCCTTTAACATGCTTGAGTCCGAACGGGTGGACGCCGGAAGTGAGGTCGCGCCCGTGATTGCGATTGAGGGCATGAATGTGGGGCTGATGACCTGCTATGATTTACGCTTCCCGGAGCTTGCGCTGACGCTGGCACTTAAGGGAGCGGATCTGCTTGTGCTGCCCGCCGCCTGGGTACGCGGCCCGCTGAAAGAGCAGCACTGGGCCACCCTGCTGGCGGCGCGTGCGCTGGATACGACCTGTTATGTGGTTGCCGCAGGCGAATGTGGCAACAGGAACGTGGGCCAAAGCCGTATCGTTGATCCGCAAGGGGTGACCATTGCGGCGGCAGCGGCGGAACCTGCGTTAATTTTTGCTGACGTCGACCCGGCGCGGGTGAACGAAACCCGGGAAAAACTGCCGGTGCTGCGCAATCGCCGCTTCGGTCCAGCACAATTAATGTGATGTTTTTTTAAACAACACTTGATTCACCTTGTTACAGATTGCTATTGTGTGCGCGCGCCAAATGACCGTTAATAACGTCAGGTCTTAGGGCGCATTTCGCAGCCTGTTTTAAGAAAGAAGGTATTTATGGGTGAGATTAGTATTACTAAACTGCTGGTGGTGGCCGTGCTGGTCGCGCTGGTGTTCGGTACCAAGAAATTGAGTACGCTCGGCGGTGACCTTGGTTCTGCGATCAAAGGCTTCAAAAAAGCCATGAACGACGATGACACCAGCGCGAAGAAAACGGCTGAGAGTGACATCCCGGCAGAGAAGCTCTCTCACAAAGAGTGACAGCATGCCTTCTGGCTTGCAAAAAAACCGGCCTGGAGCCGGTTTTTTATTGTGCGGTTGTAACCAAAGGTTACGCGCTTATTTTACTTCCAGCCCTTTCGCCTGCAAATCGGCATGGTAGGAGGAGCGAACAAACGGACCACAGGCGGCATGGGTAAAGCCCATCGCCAGCGCTTCGGCTTTCATCTCGTCGAACTCATCGGGGCTGACGTAGCGCTGTACCGGCAGGTGGTGGCGGCTCGGCTGCAAATACTGGCCCAGCGTCAGCATGGTCACGCCGTGACGACGTAAATCACGCATCACTTCCACGATTTCAGCGTTAGTTTCGCCCAGGCCCACCATCAGACCGGATTTGGTCGGGATGTCCGGGTGCGCTTCTTTAAAACGCTCCAGCAGCTTCAGCGACCAGTTGTAATCCGCTCCCGGACGCACCTGGCGATAGACACGCGGCACGTTTTCCAGGTTGTGGTTAAACACGTCTGGCGGCGTGGCGGTGAGGATCTCCAACGCGCGATCCATACGCCCACGGAAGTCCGGCACCAGCGTCTCAATTTTAATGGTCGGGTTTTTCTCACGGATAGCGCTAATGCAGTCAGCAAAGTGCTGTGCGCCGCCGTCGCGCAGATCGTCGCGGTCAACGGAGGTAATCACCACATAGCGCAGCGCCATGTCGGCAATGGTCTGTGCCAGCTTTTTCGGTTCATTCGCATCGGGCGCAACCGGGCGACCATGGGCAACGTCACAGAACGGGCAACGGCGGGTACAAATCGCGCCGAGGATCATAAAGGTGGCGGTACCGTGATTGAAACACTCTGAAAGGTTAGGGCAGGAGGCCTCTTCACAGACAGAATGCAGGCCGTTCTTGCGCATAGCCGCTTTGATACCCTGGATGCGGGTGGAGTCTGCCGGCAGTTTGATTTTCATCCACTCCGGTTTTCTTAACAGGGCTTCACGCTCTGTCACCACGTTTTTAACCGGGATAAGGGCCATTTTATCGGCATCGCGGTATTTAACACCGCGTTCCATCACAATGGGTTTACTCATAGCGTGCGTGTTCCAGTTGCGAATAACGAAGGAAAGCGTTTCAATTCAAGGGAATGTTGTATTTATCAACTATTTTTGAATCAGCTGCGTCGCAGTATACCATTGAAAAGGGTGATAAAGCAGCCTGCCAGCCCGGCAAATTGTAAAATAGTTGTTGATTTGTGCCATATGCCCAGGATGATTATGCCGTTACACCAGGCGAATATCCGGGTCAGAAAGCCTGAGAGATCACATTAATAACATTTTCGAGCACCGGGTCACGCAAGCTCAACTTGTTGTAATAAAGTGATATTTCAATATGCTCGCTGCTTACCGGCGGGAAGTCAATCTCCTGCAATGGCCAGCAGGCGCTGAAAAGCGTGAACATGCGCGAGGGCATCAGGCCCAGCATATCGCTGTTACCGATCAGTGCTGCAATGGTAAACATGTTGTAACTGCTAAAGCTAACCTGCCGCTCCGGGAAGAGTTCCTGTACGCGCTGACGAAGCGTACCCAGATTCTGCCCTTCGAGCATCAACAGGGTGTGCTCGTACTGACGCAGCATCTCTTCACTGATGGGCTGTTGCAGGCACGGATGACCTTTACGACACACCAGCATCAGGCGGTCGGTATAGAGCAAGTGATGATTGAGCGTGCGCGTGCTCGGGATATGTGTATCGATAATCAGGTCGGTCTGAAACTGACTGAGCTGGTTTTCACCATCGCCGATCGGGATGTTGCGGATCAGCAGGTGGGGCGACTCCTTTTTGATAGCCTGAAAAATCGTCGGGATGACAATGGCACCCAGCGTGGGTGGTGTACCCAGGGTAATGGTGCGCTGTTTGTCGTAGCTGCCGGTGAGATCGAGCGCGCCAAGAATCGACTCCAGCCCAAGGCTGATATATTCATGTAAATGTGCGGCATAGGCGGTTGGGGTGACGCCCTGGCCTTTACGGATAAACAACGGATCGGGGAATATTGTGCGCAGTTTTTGAATGGACTGACTAATGGCGGACGGCGTCAGATTAAGCACTTTCGCCGCGTTCACGATGCCTTTATGCACATATACCGCTTCGAAAATCGTCAATAAATTGAGATCAATATTGCGCAGCGTACGGAAGATTTGTGGTTTGTCTTCTTCAGGGCGCTCAGTTATTCGTTTTTCCGAAAGGTCATTATAATCCACGCGTAAACTCCGTATTCATTCACAGTATGAATAATAGTTGAAATAATATTGTTGTGATTATTAATGTCGATTCTGCCTCGCCCTGCGATCGCTTTCCTTATCGTTTTCAACGAGATAGTCATCTTAAAACGGCGATGTCCAATGAGCGATACGCGTGCTTAAGACGCCAAAATGGCGCAGCGTTTCGCTAATTAACCTGAAAAGACAGGCACATCGAAAATAGAGAATCCGTCTTTTTTAGCACAGGGTCAACAGGCATTTACCTGTCGGCCCAGGAAAAAGTGCACCGACATGCATGATATATATTAGACGCTAATATGCTGGTGTGGGGGATTATTGAGCAAATTTAAAAAATGATGTGCAAGACGCGGTGCCAGAGCATGGGGAGTGGCACTGTTCACCCAGTCGCTCACCTGCGCCATTTCCATGCCGGCAT
Source organism: uncultured Enterobacter sp. (assembly GCA_963521185.1). Classification (GTDB taxonomy): domain Bacteria; phylum Pseudomonadota; class Gammaproteobacteria; order Enterobacterales; family Enterobacteriaceae; genus Enterobacter_D. Next base: position 516,644 of record CAUQTV010000003.1, read on the forward strand.
AGCCGCAGGGATTTATGCGCAGAAACGGCGTCAGATCCATTGCGATATTCAGCGCCAGCCCGTGGAAGGAACAGCCTTTGCGGATGCGCAGGCCCAGCGAGCAGATTTTTTTCTCACCGACGTATACGCCAGGGGCGTCCGCGCGCGGATGAGATTCAATGTTCAGCTCAGCGAGCGTGTTGACGACAGTTTGTTCCAGTAAAGTCACCAGTTCGCGCACGCCCAGTTTGCGGCGCTTCAGGTTTAGCAGCACATACATCACCTGCTGGCCTGGTCCGTGGTAGGTCACCTGACCACCGCGATCGCTCTGAACCACCGGAATATCTCCCGGCATCAGTAGGTGTTCAGCTTTTCCCGCCTGGCCCTGAGTAAAGACCGGGTGATGTTCCACCAGCCAGATTTCGTCAGGGGTGGACTCATCGCGGGAATCCGTAAAGGTGTGCATCGCCTCAGAAACGGGCGCGTAAGGCTGTAAACCGAGGTGGCGGATAAGGATCGTATCCTGAAGCAAAACAACATCTCCGGCGGAGAAGAAAAGGGTGGGAAGAGTATATCACGAAGAAGGTGTTACCCGAGAGGGCCGGGTAACACCGGGAAGGCTTACAGCACCATACGAACGATATCAATGTTGCCCAGCTCTTCGTACAGGGTTTCAACCTGCTCAATATGGGTCGCGGTGATGGTGATAGAGACCGAGTGGTAGTTGCCTTTGCTGCTCGGTTTCACCTGCGGAGAGTAGTCACCTGGCGCATGGCGCTGTACCACTTCCACCACCTGATCAACCAGCTCCGGTTTCGCCTGCCCCATTACTTTGTAGGTGAATGAAGTGGGGAATTCAAGCAGTTCGTTAAGTTTGGTTTTCATGTCAGCTCCGGCGTTACAAAAAAGAACAACTCCCGCCAAATGACGGGAGTTTTATTAATACACAGTATATGGGGACGGAAATCACACTTTCAAGTGTTCATTTTTTAACCGAACCAGTGGTGGAACATCAGCTTAATATAATCAATCAGTTTGCCGAAGAAGTTGCCTTCAGGAATTTCCTGCAACACCACCAGCGGGCGTTGTTCAATGGTTTTGCCATCAAGCTGGAAGTTGATGGTACCGACAACCTGATTTTTTTGCAGCGGGGCGTGCAGCTCGGTGCTGGTAAGCACATAGCTTGCTTTCAGATCTTTCATGCGGCCACGGGGAATGGTCAGATAGACGTCTTTATCCACGCCTAACGACGCGCGATCGCTGTCGCCAAACCAGGCCGGTTCAGAGGCGAACTCTTTGCCCGCTTTGATTGGGTTGACGGTTTCAAAGAAACGGAAGCCCCAGGTCAGCAGCTTTTTGCTCTCAGCTTCACGGCCCTTAAAGGTGCGCCCGCCCATCACGGCGGAAATCAGACGCATTTGGCCTTCGGTTGCTGACGCCACAAGGTTATAGCCCGCTTTGTCGGTATGGCCCGTTTTGATGCCGTCAACGTTCAGGCTGTTGTCCCACAGCAGGCCGTTGCGATTGGTCTGGCGAATACCGTTAAAGGTGAACTCTTTTTCTTTATAGATGGTGTATTCGTTTGGCACGTCGCGGATCAGCGCCTGGCCAATCAGCGCCATGTCGCGTGCGGAGCTGAACTGCCCGTCTGCATCCAGACCATGCACGGTCTGGAAATGGGAGTTTTTCAGACCCAGCGCGTTGACGTAGCTGTTCATCAGGCCGACAAAGGCGTCCTGACTGCCGGCGGCAAAATCGGCCATTGCCACACAGGCGTCGTTACCGGATTGCAGGTTGATGCCACGAATCAGCTGAGATACCGGAACTTGCATGCCCGGTTTCAGGAACATCAGGGAAGAGCCTTTGAACACCGGATTACCGGTCGCCCAGGCGTCGTTATTGATCGTTACCAGGTCCGTTTCTTTAAACTTGCCTGCTTTCATCGCCTGACCGATGACATAGCTGGTCATCATTTTGGTCAGACTGGCGGGATCGCGGCGGGCGTCGGCGTTTTGCTCCGCCAGCACTTTGCCAGAGTTGTAATCAATGAGAATGTACGACTCTGCATCGATCTGCGGCACGCCGGGGATCATGGTTTTGATGTTCAGGTCATCGGCATGCGCAACAGAGAGCGCAGCCGCGCTCAGCGCGGTGGTGAGCGCGAGGCGCTTCACGAAACGAACGGAAAAAGTGGTCTTCATGGTCAGAAAAACGACATCCGTGATGGAGTTAAAAAAGTGCCTTACTATAGCAAAAGCTATACTGGCAGGCATCCGACTTTCCGCATGACTTTGTGAACGAAACTTACAGAAATTGACAAAGTCAGATACCTTTACATGATTTTATTGCGCAGCGGTAATAAATGATTGCAGCTGTGCTTCGCTCTGCAAACGCTGCTGCAACGCGCTGGCGTCGGCTTTGTTGCTAAACGGCCCAAGCTGAATACGCCAGACGGCACCGTTTTGCGTTACCCGGCCTGGCACTGCGAACTGCTGCGCCAGACGCTGCTGATACTGCTGCGCACGCGCCTGATCGCTGACCGCGCCCACCTGAACGACATAGCCGCTGGCGGAGGCTGCCGCCGGGGCTGCACTGGCTACGCTGCCCTGCACGGAACCCGGTGCGGTAACAGGTACCGTGCGGGTGACGGGAGGCGTTGAAGTGGCAACGGGAGCCGCAGTGGCAACCGGCTGCGCAGGGGCATCACTGCCTTCAAGTACGCCGCTGGGCAGTGCCGTCGGCGCGCCAAGGAACCCGCCGCTGCTGCTTACCGGTGCGCCTTGCTCATTTTGCAGCGTATCGTTGCTGACGGGCTGCACGTTGGCATCCGGCTGCGTGGTTTCAGGCATTGATGACGTGCTGCCCATGCCGCCGCTGAGGTCCGGGCGCGCGGGCAGGGCGTAAGTTTGCTTCGCCACGGTGGTGCACACGGTGCCAGGGCCTGAGAGCGTACCATCCTGCGCGACGATGATCGGGTCAATGCGCACTTTGGTGTTATTCGAGTTGTTGAGCCTGTCGGCCGCCGCGCGGGACAGCGAAATGACGCGATCGTTACCGTAAGGCCCGCGATCGTTAATACGCACGACGATCATGCGGCCGTTCGCCAGGTTGGTGATCCTCGCATAGCTTGGGATCGGCAGCGTCGGGTGCGCCGCGGTCAGCGCGGAGGCGTCAAACGCTTCACCAGAGGCGGTCAAATTGCTGCCCGGTTCGGCGTCATAAATGGACGCGAATCCCGCCTGGCTGAAGCGAGAAGGATCCTGCACGATGGTGTAATTCTTGCCATCGCGCTGGTAGTCCTGATTCACCGACGGATTTTGCGTCTCGTAACGGGGTTCAGCCCCGCCGATTTCCACCACCTGACCGGTACAGGCCGCAGGCTGCGGCGCAGAGATTGTTGCCTGCTGGACACCGTCATTGTTGGTACATGCCGCCAGTAATCCTGCTGCTATGCAGACTGCGAGCCATTGCTTTCGCATTGCGCACCTCTTTCTTATACGCTTTTTGACAACATTTTCCGGTGGGTATGGATGGACATCACAATCCCAAACCCGGCCATAAGCACGATGAGGGCTGAGCCCCCGTAACTTACCAGCGGCAAGGGCACGCCCACGACCGGTAGGATACCACTCACCATACCAATATTTACAAAGACATAGACGAATAAAATCAGCATTAACCCCCCGGCCATCACGCGGCCAAAGGTGGTCTGCGCGCGGGCGGCAATCCACAACCCGCGCATAATTAATAGCAGATAGAGCGCTAACAGCACGAGGAAGCCGACCAGCCCCAGCTCTTCTGCCAGTACCGCAAAGATAAAGTCCGTGTGGCGTTCGGGCAAGAATTCCAGCTGCGACTGGGTTCCGTGCAGCCAGCCTTTGCCCCGAAGTCCACCGGAGCCGATAGCGATTTTCGACTGAATAATATGGTAGCCCGCGCCCAGCGGATCGGTTTCCGGATCGAGCAGCATCATCACGCGTTGTCGCTGATAATCATGCATCAGGAAGAACCACAGGATCGGGATAAACGCCGCCAGCAGCAGTACCGCGATGCCAATTAAGCGCCAGCTCAGACCGGAGAGGAACAGCACAAACAGGCCAGAAAGGGCGACCAGAATCGAGGTGCCTAAATCGGGCTGTGCGGCCACCAGCAGGGTCGGCATGAAGATCAGCACCAGCGCGATGCCGGTGTTCTTCAGCGACGGCGGGCAGACGTCACGGTTGATAAAGCGGGCGACCATGAGCGGTACGGCGATCTTGGCAATCTCTGATGGCTGAAAACGCACCACGCCGAGATCCAGCCAGCGCTGCGCGCCTTTTGAAATCGCGCCAAAGGCGTCCACCGCGACCAGTAAAATCACGCATAAAATATAGAGATAGGGTGCCCAGCCTTCATAGACGCGGGGCGGAATTTGCGCCATCACTACCATGATGACCAGGCCCATCGCAATTTGCCCAATCTTACGTTCGGTCATGCCAATGTCCTGGCCGCTGGCGCTCCAGATCACCAGCGCGCTGTAGGTCAGCAGCGCCAGGATGATCAGCAGCATCGCCGGGTCGATATGGATTTTATCCCAGAACGATTTTTTGTTCGGATTATCCGTCATGATCATTGATCCTCTGCCGCCGACACTGCCGGGTTTTCCGCAGGCAATTCGGTGTTGTTATCCCCCAGCATGATGTGGTCAAGGATCTGGCGCATGATGGTACCGACCGCCGGGCCAGCACCGCCGTTTTCCAGAATGATTGCCACCGCAACCTGAGGTTTATCGTAGGGGGCAAACGCCGTCATGAGTTTGTGGTCACGCAGGCGTTCAGCAATTTTATGTGCGTTATAGGTTTCGTTGGCCTTCAGGCCAAAGACCTGTGCCGTCCCGGATTTTGCGGCGGCTTTGTACGGGGCATCGGCGAAATATTTATGGCCGGTGCCGTTCGGGCGGTTTGCCACGCCGTACATGCCGTCTTTGGCGATCTCCCAGTAGCCTGAGTGAATATCGCCGACCGGCGGTTGATCGGGCTGTTTCCACGGCACCTGTTGGCCGTTCACCAGCGTGCTCATCAGCAGGTGCGGCACTTTCACGATACCGTCGTTAATCAGGATCATCATCGCCTTGTTCATCTGAATGGGCGTGGCGGTCCAGTAACCCTGACCAATGCCCACTGGAATGGTGTCGCCCTGATACCACGGCTTCTTAAAGCGTTTGAGCTTCCATTCGCGCGTTGGCATGTTGCCGGAACGCTCTTCGGAGAGGTCAATACCGGTGTAATGACCGTAGCCAAATTTGCTCAGCCACTCGGACAGGCGGTCGATACCCATATCATAGGCCACCTGATAGAAGAAGGTATCTGCCGATTCCTCCAGCGATTTGGTGACGTTAAGATGTCCGTGGCCCCATTTTTTCCAGTCGCGGTAGCGCTTCTCGGAACCCGGTAACTGCCACCAGCCGGGATCGAACAGGCTGGTATTGCGGGTGATGACGCCTGCGCTCAGCGCCGAGACTGCAACGTAGGGTTTAACGGTAGAGGCGGGCGGGTAAACCCCCTGCGTCGCGCGGTTAACCAGCGGCGTATTGGGATCGTTTAACAGCGCGCTGTAATCTTTGCTGGAGATGCCGTCCACAAACAGGTTCGGGTTATAGCTTGGCATAGAGACCAGCGCCAGGATCCCGCCGTTGCGCGGATCGGTAACCACTACCGCCGCGCGACTGCCCGCCAGCAGGGTTTCGATATAGGTCTGAAGTTTTAAGTCCAGCGTCAGGTAAATGTCGTGCCCGGCCTGCGGCGGCACCTCTTTTAACTGACGGATCACGCGGCCACGGTTGTTGACCTCGACCTCTTCATAGCCGGTCTGACCGTGCAGCGCGTCTTCATAGTAACGCTCGATGCCCTGCTTGCCGATATCATGGGTTGCGGCATAGTTTGCCAGCGTGCCGTCTTTATCGAGGCGCTTCACGTCGCTGTCGTTAATTTTTGAGACGTAGCCAATGACGTGCGTCAGCGCCGAACCGTAAGGATAGTAACGGCGTTTGTAGCCTTTGACTTCCACGCCGGGAAAGCGGTACTGATTGACGGCAAAGCGCGCGACCTGCACTTCAGTCAGATTGGACTTTACGGCAATGGAGGTGAAGCGGTGCGAACGGGCGCGCTCTTTTTTAAAGTTAGCGATGTCATCATCGTTCAAATCGACGACGTTACGCAGCGCATCCAGCGTTTGCTGCACGTTGTCGACCTTCTCAGGCATCATTTCAACCTGATAAATGGTGCGATTGAGCGCCAGCGGCGTGCCGTTACGATCGTAAATAATGCCGCGACTGGGCGCGATGGGCACCAGTTTGATACGGTTTTCGTTCGAACGCGTCTGATAGTCGGTATGACGGACAATTTGCAGATTGTAGAGATTGGCGACAAGCACACCAGACAGCAGCAAAATCCCCGTAAAGGCGACCACCGCCCTGCGCACAAACAGCGCGGACTCAGCCGTATAGTCGCGAAAAGAATTCTGTAATTTCATCCGCTGTTTAATCTACCTAAGGCTCTTGACTACTCACGGTGATAAGGATGATTGGTCGTTATGCTCCATGCACGATACAGGCTTTCAGCTACCAGCACCCTGACCAGCGGGTGGGGAAGTGTCAGTGCAGAGAGAGACCAACTTTGTTCAGCTGCCGCTTTGCAGGCGGGGGATAACCCTTCCGGCCCGCCGATAAGCAGGCTGACGTCGCGTCCGTCCTGCTTCCAGCGCTCCAGCTCATGCGCCAGTTGCGGCGTATCCCAGGGCTTGCCCGGAATATCGAGGGTGACGATGCGGTTTTTGCCAGCCGCAGCCAGCATTAACTCACCCTCTTTTTCGAGAATACGTTTGATATCCGCGTTTTTACCGCGCTTTCCGGCGGGAATTTCAACCAGCTCGAACGGCATGTCCTTTGGAAAACGACGCAGATATTCAGTAAAACCGGTTTGTACCCAGTCTGGCATTTTGGTGCCGACGGCGACCAGTTGAAGCTTCACGCATTAACCCCAGAGTTTTTCCAGCTCGTACAGACGACGGCTCTCTTCCTGCATGACGTGAACAATCACCTCACCTAAGTCTACAACCACCCAGTCGGCGACGTTTTCGCCTTCAACACCCAGCGGCAGCATGCCTGCGGCGCGGGATTCCTGTACCACGTGGTCAGCGATGGACATCACATGGCGGCTGGAGGTGCCGGTGCAAATGATCATACAATCGGTGATGCTGGATTTACCCTGCACGTCTATCGTTACGATGTCCTGACCTTTCAGATCATCAATTTTGTCGACAACAAAATCCTGGAGTTCTTTACCCTGCAAGTGTTCCCCCTGGGAGCGTGAAAATAGCAATAAATAACGGTGAGACAGTATACCTGAACTGTCGGCCTGGCGTGACAAATGTCGCCAGTAAGGTTTTTGAAGTGGGCTATCATCCCACCCCATGCGCGAGATTGCATCGCCATTTTTGTAAAACAATTTCTGTAAGTCTTTGCCTGGCGGGGCAACTCCGGCAGCGGAGGATAACAGCCTCTCAGGGCGTGTCAATGATGGAATCGCCGCGAAGGGCAAGGCGGGCACAAAAAACGGGGTTAATCAGCGTTTGCCTGCCAGACGGCGCGACTGTTTAACACGCTGAGCGTGGCGAAGTCGTCATAGAAGTCGATAGCACTCCATGCGCCCTGTGCCACGCGAAAATGCCACAGCGACGCTGCGGGCATCTTTAACAGGCTGGCAATTAACAGACTCAGCACGCCCTGATGACTGACCACCAGCACATTGTCATGGTGTTTATAGGCCTCAAGTTCGGCGATAAAACGCTGCACGCGGGTGGAGAACGCCTGAAAGCCCTCACCGTTGGTGGGAATGGCGTTTTGCCAGTCGCTGCACCAGGCGGCGTAACTTGCGGCATCTTCCTGGGCCAGATCGCGGTGGTGGCGCATTTCCCAGTCGCCAAAAAACATCTCGTTGAGCAGTGGCGTGGTGTGAAAAGGGATATCGCGTGCGTCGAGGGCCAGTTGCGCGGTATGCTGCGCCCGTTCCAGTGCGCTGCAAATGACCTGATCGAAAGGGACTTCACGCAGCAGCGCATGGAGCGTTTTCGCCTGGCTTATTCCGCGAGAGGTCAGCGCCGTGGGGGCGTGCCCGCTGTAAAGCCCGGCAACGTTTGCCTCGGTTTCTCCATGACGAATCAGCCACAACCGCATACGCTATCCTCCTGATTTTTTCTGTTCAAAGTCTAACATTGTGCTCTGAAGACGCACGGATTTTTCGTTAAGATAGCCCTTTTAACCGGAGCAAACACATGGCTTTGTTGCACAGCGCGCACGGCGGAAATATCCGCGAAGCCGCCGAACTGTTAGGGATAACGCCCGATGCGTTACTGGATTTTAGCGCCAACATTAATCCCGCCGGGATGCCGTTGTCGCTAAAACAGGCGTTGGTGGACAATATGGCGGTGGCTGAGCGCTATCCGGACGTGGAGTATCAGCGACTGCATCAGACGCTGGCGGCGCATCATCGTGTGCCGGTGGAGTGGGTGCTGGCGGGCAACGGTGAAACAGAAGCCATCTTTACGCTGGTGAACGGCCTTGCGCCACGCCGCGCGTTGCTGGTGACGCCGGGTTTTGCGGAGTATCGACGCGCACTGGAGATCGCCGGTTGTGAGGTAGTGAATTTTGCGCTCAGCGAAGCCGACGGCTGGCAGGTAACGGAGGCGATTCTGGACGCCCTGACGCCGGATCTCGACTGCCTGTTTTTGTGCACGCCGAATAACCCAACGGGTTTACTGCCTGACGAGGCGCTGATGCAGGACATTGCCGCACGCTGCCATGCGCAGGGTATTACGTTGATCCTGGATGAAGCCTTTATCGATTTTATTGCAGGTCACAGCGGTTTTGTGCCCTGGCTGGCGAACAACCCGCACGTCTGGGTTCTGCGTTCGCTGACCAAGTTCTACGCCATTCCCGGCCTGCGGTTGGGCTATCTGCTCAACAGCAATGCCCGTGCCGTTGCCCGACTTCGGGCGCAGCAAATGCCGTGGTCCATTAACGCGTTCGCCGCGCTGGCGGGTGAAGTTATTCTGCACGACACCGCGTATCAGCAGGCGACGTGGCAATGGCTCAACGCTGAAAGGCCACGTCTGTTTCAGGCGCTCGCCGCGCTGCCGGGGCTTACCCTGTGGCCGGGCTGCGTGAATTATCTTTTTTTACGTTGTGATGTAGACGGGCTGGATTTGCAGCATGCGCTGCTGGAGCGGCATATTTTGATCCGCAGCTGCGGTAACTATCCAGGACTGGACGGGCGCTATTACCGCGTGGCGGTGCGCAGCGCCGGAGAAAACGATCGCTTAATCGAGGCGATGCAGCAGGTGCTTAGCGGTAAAGGTGGTGTTGATTAATGTAGTCGAGCACGCTGGCCGGTAACAGGTCATCACAGCTTTCACCGCGCTCAAGCCGCTCGCGGATGAGCGTGGCGGAAATGTTAAACCACGGCGTTTCCGCCAGATAGATTTTTCCGGCGGGCAGGGCGTGCAGATCGTCCGCGCTGTGTGTCAGATGCCTTTCCAGCCACTGCTGCTGCGCTTCATCGGGCATCGTCATGGCGTAACCGGGGCGGCGACAGACGATCAGGTGGCAGTTCGTCAGAATAGTGTCGTAGTGGTGCCAGGTGTGAAACGTCAGTAGCGAATCCTGACCAATAATAAACGCCAGCGGGCGCACGGGGCCTTGCTCTTCGCGCCATGCCTGTAAAGTCTGGGCGGTATAGGAGGGGGTGTCGCGTTTGAGTTCGCGTTCGTCCAGCGTAAACAAGGGTTTGTCGGCAATCGCCAGCGCCAGCATGGCTTTGCGCTGTTGGCTGGTGGCGTCGGGCTGAGGGCGATGGGGCGGCACATTATTAGGCATGACGATCACACGCGACAAACCAATCTGATTTGCCAGCGCTTCAACCGGTAAAAGATGCCCGTAGTGCACGGGATCAAAGGTGCCACCAAACAGTGCCTGCAACTGATTCATATCAACCATCAATAAAAACGTCTGCCAGTCCCTTATGACAGAGTAGCAGAGAAAGTCCTTCCAGCTCGGCCCAGACCGACTGACCATAATCCTGCTTCACGGTTAATTCCGTGCGCATCAGCAGATGCACGGCCTGGCGCAGCTGATCGTGGCTAAGGCGGGTAAGCGCGTCGGTGGTGACCGCGCGGCGGTTCTGCCAGACGCGATGTTTGTCAAACAGGGTGCGCAGCGGCGTGTGGGCAGACTGGCGTTTGAGCGTCACCAGCGTCAACAATTCGCGCTGTACCGTGCGCAGTAAAATCACCGGTTCGCTGGCTTCCAGTCGCAGCTGCTGCAAAATATGCAGCGCACGTTTGCCTTTGCCCGCGAGCAGCGCATCGACCCAGTGGAACGGCGTAAAGTGAGCGGCGTCGTTCACCGCCTGTTCCACGCGTGGCAACGTCAGTTTACCATCCGGCCACAGCAGTGAAAGGCGCTCTAACGCCTGGGCGAGGGCGAGCAAGTTGCCTTCGTAGCAGTAGCAGAGTAGCTGATTGGCGGCGTCATCAAGTTGCAGGTTATTTTGCTTCGCGCGGTTGGCCACCCAGCGTGGTAAATGGGCCTGTTCCGGCGTCTGGCAGGTCACCTGGACCCCACGGCTGGCAAGGGCGGTAAACCAGGCCGCGTTTTCCTGTGATTTGGTCAGCTTGTTGCCGCGCACAATCAGCAGCAGATCGTCATGCAGTAGGCTCACCAGCGTGGTGAGCTGTTCATTGATGGCGGCATTGGGGCCGTTTTCAGGAAGCTGGAGTAACAGCGTCTGGCGGCTGGCAAACAGGCTCATGGCCTGGCACAGCGAAAAGAGCGTCGTCCAGTCGGTGCTGGCCTCTACGGTGACGCTGTGGTGTTCATCAAACCCCTGACTGACCGCAGCCTGGCGCACATCGTCCTGGCTCTCCTGCAACAGCAGCGGATCGTTTCCGAAGAGCAGATACGCCGCGCGTAGCCCTTCATTGAGCTGCGCGCGGAGTTGTTCAGGGTACAGCTTAAGCATCAGTTACCCAGCGAGGTTGGCGCGTCGGGTTCTTGCGCATGGGTGTCTACCACCGGTGCGTCTTCATCCGTGCTTAACTTATGAACGCTTGGCAGCTTACGCACCAGTTGCTCAGCCGCTTTATCGTACATCTCCTGGATAATGATGGCTTGCTCAGCATCCTTCGCCAGTGCGGTTTGCGGGTTATCGAAGAAGGAACGATACACTTTGGTGCTGATGGGGTAGATCCCCTGATTCGGGATCAGCACCGACGCAGACACGTTCAATACCATCTGATATTCCGCCGTACGACCGTTCTGGAAGATCGACGCGGTGTCTTTCGACAGCGCGGCTCTGCCCAGACGCAGTGAAGGCACGTCCTTACGTAACGAATCTTTCTCTAGCACGTCGACGCCGTTCAGGCGCAACTGGGTGCGAATTGCACGGCTCAGCGGACCGTAGGGATCCGATGTGTCGAACATAATGGTTTTCATCTCGCCCGGTACCGGCGTGGAATTACGTAAATGCCAGCCGCAACCGGCGGTAACCAGTACCGCCAGAGATAATAACAATGTTGCCAGATATCGCACGCTTCCTCCCGCGCTTAGCCAACGACCAGATTGAGCAGTTTACCCGGAACGTAAATCACTTTACGCACGGTAACGCCCTCAAGATATTTCGCCACCAGATGCTCCTGACCCGCACGTTCACGTACCTGGGCTTCGGTAGCATCAACCGCGACGGTAATTTTACCGCGGACTTTGCCATTGACCTGAACCACCACCAGCGTGGAGTCTTCGACCATCGCTTTGTCGTCAGCGACCGGCCACGGTGCACTGTCGATATCGCCTTCGCCGTGAAGCTCCTGCCACAGCGTGAAGCAGGCGTGCGGTGTGAACGGGTTGAGCATGCGAACCACTGACAGCAGCGCTTCGTGCATCAGCGCGCGGTCCTGCTCGCTCTCCTGCGGTGCTTTCGCCAGCTTGTTCATCAGTTCCATAATAGCCGCAATCGCGGTATTGAAGGTCTGACGACGGCCAATATCATCGGTCACTTTGGCAATGGTTTTGTGCACGTCGCGGCGCAGGGCTTTCTGATCGTCGCTCAGGCTGTCGGCGTTAAGCGCGCTCACGGCACCGGCAGAGGTGTGCTCGTAAACCAGTTTCCATACGCGCTTCAGGAAGCGGTTGGCCCCTTCAACGCCTGATTCCTGCCATTCCAGCGTCATGTCAGCCGGTGAGGCAAACATCATGAACAGACGTACGGTATCCGCGCCATAACGTTCAACCATGACCTGCGGATCGATACCGTTATTTTTGGACTTGGACATTTTGCTCATGCCGGTGTACACCAGCTCGTGACCGGCGGCATCTGTCGCCTTCACAATGCGGCCTTTTTCGTCACGTTCAACGATAGCGTCAGCCGGAGAGACCCAGTTGCGCTCGCCGCTGGCACCCAGATAGTAGAACGCGTCAGCCAGTACCATGCCCTGGCACAGCAGCTGTTTCGCCGGTTCGTCTGAGTTGACCAGGCCCGCATCGCGCATCAGCTTGTGGAAGAAGCGGAAGTAGAGCAGGTGCATGATGGCGTGTTCAATACCGCCAATGTAGATGTCGACCGGCAGCCAGTAGTTCGCCGCTTTGCTGTCCAGCATGCCTTCATTGTGCTGCGGGCAGGTATAGCGAGCGTAGTACCAGGAGGACTCCATGAAGGTGTCGAAGGTGTCGGTTTCACGCAGCGCGGGCTGGCCGTTAACGGTGGTTTTCGCCCACTCGGGATCGGCTTTGATTGGGCTGGTAATGCCGTCCATGACGACATCTTCCGGCAGGATCACCGGCAGTTGGTCTTCAGGCGTTGGCAGCACGGTGCCATCTTCCAGCGTGACCATCGGGATAGGCGCGCCCCAGTAACGCTGACGGGAGACACCCCAGTCGCGCAGACGGTAGTTAATTTTACGCTCGCCCACGCCCAACGCCGCCAGTTTGTCGGCAATGGCGTTGAAGCCGTCCTGATAGCTCAGGCCGCTGAATTCGCCGGAGTTGAACAGCGTGCCTTTTTCCGTCAGCGCCTGCTCAGAGAGATCCGGTTCGGTACCGTCGGCGGCGAGAATGACGGGCTTGATGGTCAGGCCATACTTGCTGGCAAACTCGTAATCACGCTGATCGTGGCCTGGCACCGCCATCACCGCGCCGGTGCCGTACTCCATTAAGACGAAGTTCGCCGCCCAGACCGGAATGGCTTCGCCGGTCAGCGGATGAATGGCTTTATAACCGGTATCGACGCCTTTTTTCTCCATCGTCGCCATGTCGGCTTCGGCCACTTTCGTGCTGCGGCATTCGTCGATGAAGGCCGCCAGCGCCGGATTGTTTGCCGCCGCTTTCTGTGCCAGCGGGTGACCTGCGGCCACTGCGAGATAGGTGGCACCCATAAAGGTGTCCGGACGCGTGGTGTAGACGGTCAGTTTGCTGTCGTTGTCCGCGACGTTGAAGGTGATTTCCACGCCTTCAGAACGGCCAATCCAGTTACGCTGCATGGTTTTAACGGTATCTGGCCAGTGGTCCAGATTATCGAGATCGTTGAGCAACTCTTCCGCATAGGCGGTGATTTTGATAAACCACTGCGGGATCTCTTTACGCTCGACTTTGGTGTCGCAGCGCCAGCAGCAGCCGTCGATCACCTGTTCGTTCGCGAGAACGGTCTGGTCATTCGGACACCAGTTGACCGCAGAGGTCTTCTTATACACCAGGCCTTTTTTGTACAGCTCGGTGAAGAATTTTTGCTCCCAGCGGTAATATTCCGGGGTGCAGGTGGCCAGCTCGCGGCTCCAGTCATAGCCGAAGCCCAGCATTTTGAGCTGGTTCTTCATGTAGGCGATGTTGTCATAGGTCCAGGGTGCGGGAGCCGTGTTGTTTTTCACCGCCGCGCCTTCAGCGGGCAGACCGAACGCATCCCAGCCGATGGGTTGCAGCACGTTTTTGCCCAGCATGCGCTGGTAACGGGAGATCACATCGCCAATGGTGTAGTTACGCACGTGGCCCATGTGTAGTCGACCAGAAGGATAGGGAAGCATCGACAGGCAGTAATACTTCTCTTTGCTCTCGTCTTCGGTAACTTCAAAGGTACGCTTCTCGTCCCAGTGTTGCTGGACTTTCGATTCTATCTCTTCCGGGCGGTATTGCTCTTGCATGGCAGCCAGTGGTCCTGTTTTCAATACAGCTACAAACGTAGCCAATGGATGTGTTATTTCAGATCGGCATAGCATAGCCCAAACGCCCGTCTCAAAACAGCCTTTCACGCGCCAGACGACGAAAAGGACAGCGGCCAATCCTTGCACGAATTTACACACTCTGTGGCAGGCCTGGCAAAGCGAGTGAGAAATAACGTCTATTATTAGAGCTAGTTACTCAGCCCGGAGGCAAAAGCATGAACAAGGTTGCTCAATATTATCGTGAACTGGTGGCCGCACTCACCGAACGCTTGCGTAACGGCGAACGGGATATCGATGCGCTGGTGGAACAGGCAAGGCTACGCGTCACGCAGACGGGTGAGTTAACGCGAACCGAAGTGGACGAGCTGACAAAGGCGGTGCGTCGCGATCTCGAAGAGTTTGCCCGCAGCTACGGTGAAAGCCAGGGCGAGGTGGCCGACAGCGTGTTTATGCGCGTGATCAAAGAGAGTCTGTGGCAGGAACTGGCGGATATCACCGACAAGACCCAACTGGAGTGGCGGGAGGTATTCCAGGATCTCAACCACCACGGCGTGTATCACAGCGGGGAAGTGGTTGGGTTGGGCAATCTGGTCTGCGAGAAATGCCATTTCCATCTGGCGGTGTATACCCCGGACGCGCTACCGCTGTGTCCCAAATGCGGTCATGACCAGTTCCAGCGCCGCCCCTTTGAGCCATAATAAAAGCAAAACGTTGCACCCTCTCCCGCGGGAGAGGGCAGGGGGGAGGGCCTCAGGCCACACTGTAAAAACGCAGCCTCTCCGCCAGTAAATCCACAAAAGCCTGTCTGTCGATATCGACCATCACCGTGGCATTGGGCGCTTTCCCCGTCAGCGAATAGTAATCCACCACCGTCATGCCCTGGGTGTATTTCCCCTGGGTTTCGACGCCAACCCAGCGATCAACCGTGGTAAAAATCTCCGGTTTCAGCAGCCAGGCGATGGTGCAGGGATCGTGCAGCGGTGCGCCGGTAAAGCCCCATTTCTCCTGTTTGTGATACTCCATAAAGAAGTCGAGCAGCTCCGCCACAATGGTTGAGATCGGGTTGCCAATGGCGCGAAAACGCTCCACGTCCTCGGCGTGGATCTGTGCGCGATGCGTCACATCCAGCCCCGCCATCACCACCGGCAGGCCCGACTGGAAGACGATTTCCGCCGCTTCCGGATCCACGTAAATATTAAACTCTGCCGCTGGGGTCCAGTTGCCGAGCGTCATTGCGCCGCCCATGATCACAATCCTGGCGATTTTCGTGTGCAGTTCAGGATGACTATTGAGCAGCAGGGCCACGTTGGTTTGCGGGCCGGTGGAGACAATCGTCACTGGCACGTCGCTCTCACGCAGCGTTTTCGCCATCAGCTCCACCGCCGTTATCGTCTGCGCGGCAAACGTCGGTTCAGGCAGCGCCGGGCCATCAAGACCGCTCTCGCCGTGCACGTTATCGGCGATGATCAGATCGCGCATCAGCGGTTTTACCGCGCCACCGGCCACGGGAATATCGCTGCGCTTAAGCAGCGTCAGCATGCGCAGCACATTGCGCAGCGTTTTCTCCGGCGTCTGGTTTCCGGCGGATGAGGTAACGGCTCTGACGTCGAGCTCCGGCGAGGCGAGGGCGAGCACGAGTGCAATCGCGTCATCATGACCCGGATCGCAATCAAGAATAATAGGCTGTGTCATTTGGATCCCTTCTCCATGTAAGTGTGACAAGGGTAACGCGACGAGGAAACGCTGACGAGAAGTGTGGGGACAAAGCGTGAAGCGGCGCGCACTACGGTGAGGGCGCGCCGTAAAAATTAATGCAGGATTTTCGCGAGGAAGTCTTTCGCACGATCGGATTTCGGGTTCGCGAAGAACTCCTCTTTCGCCGAGTCCTCAACGATTTTTCCTTCGTCCATAAAGATCACGCGGGACGCCACTTTGCGGGCAAAGCCCATTTCGTGCGTCACCACCATCATGGTCATGCCTTCCTGCGCCAGTTCCACCATTACGTCGAGCACTTCGTTGATCATCTCCGGATCCAGCGCCGAGGTCGGTTCGTCAAACAGCATGGCAACCGGATCCATACACAGCGCGCGGGCAATCGCCACGCGCTGCTGCTGGCCGCCGGAAAGCTGTGCCGGGAACTTATTGGCGTGCGCCGACAGGCCGACGCGCTCAAGCAGCTTCAGCCCTTTTTCACGCGCGGCTTTTTTGTCGCGCTTGAGCACTTTGACCTGCGCCAGCGTCAGGTTCTCAACAATCGACAGGTGCGGGAACAGCTCGAAGTGTTGAAACACCATCCCCACGTGCGAGCGCAGTTCGGCCAGGTTGGTTTTTTTATCGTTCACTTTGGTGCCGTTAACGATGATCTCACCTTGCTGTACCGGCTCCAGGCCGTTGACGGTTTTAATCAGCGTCGATTTACCGGAACCCGATGGCCCGCAGACGACCACCACTTCACCCTTTTGCACGTTGGTGGAGCAGTCGGTCAGCACCTGAAAGTGACCATACCATTTCGAAACATTTTTCAGGGAAATCATTAAACTGTCCTTTTTTTCAGATAGCTGACCAACAGCGAAGCACTGAGACTAATGGCAAAATAAACGGCACCGGCAAACAGGATCATCTCCACCTGCGTCCCGTCACGCTCACCGATGGTGGAGGCGGTACGGAAGAAGTCGGCGAGGCTCAGCACGTACACCAGCGAGGTGTCCTGGAACAGCACGATGCCCTGGGTTAGCAGCAGCGGCACCATGGCGCGAAACGCCTGCGGCAGAATGATGAGCTTCATGGATTGCCAGTGCGTCATGCCCAGCGCCAGTGCGGCGCTCGACTGACCGCGAGAGATACTCTGGATCCCGGCACGGATGATTTCAGAGTAGTAAGCCGCTTCAAACATCGCGAAAGCGACCATGGCGGAAATCAGGCGGATATCGGATTTTGGCGACAGGCCAAGCACGTCCTGCAATAGCCCCGGCACAATCAGATAAAACCACAGCAGCACCATCACCAGCGGAATGGAACGGAAGACGTTCACATAGCTTGAGGCAAACCAGGCCAGCGGTTTGAAGGTAGACATGCGCAGCACCGCCAGAATGGTGCCCCAGACGATGCCGACAATCACCGCGGTGACGGTAATTTTTAGGGTGATCACCAGCCCATCAAGCAGATAGGGCAGGGCAGGAACAATAGAACTCCAGTCAAATTCATACATGCTTATTTGCCTCCCAGATTGCCCGGCAGACGGACTTTACGTTCAACCACATTCATCACCAGCATAATCACGGCGTTAATCAATACATAGGCGAGGGTGATGGCGGTAAATGACTCCCACGCATGGGCGGAGTAATCCAGCAGTTTCCCCGCCTGGGCAGCCATATCCACCAGACCAATGGTTGAGGCGATGGCCGAGTTTTTGACCAGGTTCATCATCTCAGAGGTCATCGGCGGCACAATCACGCGGTAGGCGTTTGGCAGCAGCACGTAGCGGTAGGTTTGCGGCAGCGTCAGACCCATCGCCAGGCCGGCGTTTTTCTGACCGCTCGGCAGCGACTGGATCGCCGCGCGGACCTGCTCGCACACGCGTGCAGCGGTAAACAGACCCAGACAAATCATCGACGAGAGGAAGAACTGAATGTTCGGATCAAGCTCCGATTTAAACCACATCCCCAGATCTTCCGGCAGCAGTTCCGGCACCACCAGATACCAGGTGAAGAACTGCACGATCAGCGGAACGTTACGGAATAACTCGACGTAACAGGTGCCGATGCCGGATAAAAAACGGTTGGGGACGGTTCTCAGGATGCCGAACAGAGAGCCGACAAGAAACGCGAGGATCCAGGCGGTGATCGACAGCGCGACGGTCACCTGGAAACCATTCCATAGCCAGCCTAAATAGGTGGTGTTGCCGAACGGGGCTTGTTGCAGGAAAATTCCCCAGTTCCAGTCTATTGACATAATGTACCTCTGAAAAAAAAGGGTAGCAGCGCTACCCTCGAAGATTAATGAGAAGCTCAATGTTCGCGCTGAATGGGGAACGACCCTTCAACGTATAGTCTGTCCGTGCTTCCCGTCAATCGAGAGGGCAGGAGATCCCGCCCCTAATGGTTCTAATTAGTTAAGTGCTTTGTCGTTAGGTTCTTTGAACAGGGCTTTCATCTCATCGGAGAGCGCGAAGTTCATGTTGAGATTTTTTGGTGGAATCGGGTTTTTGAACCACTTATCAAACCATTTCGCCGCTTCCCCTGAGGTCTGCGCCTGGGCGATGGTGTCGTCCATCAGCTTTTTGAAATCCGCATCGTCTTTACGCAGCATGCAGCCGTAAGCTTCCTGAGACTGCGGTTTGCCAACGATTTCCCAGTTATCAGGTTTTTTGGCTTTCGCACGTTCACCGGCCAGCAGCGCATCGTCCATCATAAAGGCAACGGCGCGACCGCTTTCCAGCGTGCGGAAGGAGTCACCGTGGTCTTTGGCGCTGATGATACGCATGTCCATTTTCTGCTCGTCGTTCAGCTTGTGCAGCAGAATTTCAGAGGTGGTACCGGAGGTCACGACAACGGCTTTCCCTTTCAAATCCGGGAAGTCTTTAATGTCGCCGCCTTTCTTCGCCAGCAAACGGGTGCCGACCACGAAGATGGTGTCAGAGAATGCCGCTTGTTTCTGGCGTTCGAGGTTGTTGGTGGTGGAACCACACTCAAAATCGAAGGTGCCGTTTTGCAGAAGCGGAATACGGTTCTGTGAGGTGATTGGGATCAGTTTGACTTCCAGATCGGGCTTGTTGAGCTTTTTCTTGATGGCCTCAACAATCGCGTTGGAGTAGTCCTGAGAGTAGCCGACCACTTTTTGCGTATTGTCATAGTACGAGAACGGTACGGAAGATTCACGGTGGCCGACCACGATCACGCCATTTTTGGCAATTTTATCCAGCGTGCTTTGTCCGGCGGCAGGTGCGGCTGCATCTTCTGCATGTGCCAGTCCAGCGGTCATTCCCATTACCAGCATTGCTGTGGTCAGTTTACGTAATTGCATATCCAACTCCTTCATCGTCAGCGCCAGAGACGCATTGATACCCAGTGTGAGTGTTTGTGTTGTTATGTTCTGCTGCAAATGCGTGCAGAGTTATGCGTGTTTGTTAACATTTAGTCTGGCTTAATGTAAAGATTTTGCTGCGTTATTGTTTATATTTGCGAAGTGCACCGCACCGTTTAGAGGCAAAAATCTCCCGTTGCACTCTTATGGTGCTATTGCTGTGCGACGATGGTGCGTGCCAGTCGCCCAGACGCAAAATATTGCAGCTGCCTGATTAGACTAAGCAATTGGTGTGCCAGATTTGAGATTAGGAGGGGAATGTTAGTGGTAAACCCAGGCCCGGCAAGCGAAGCGCCGCCGGGCAAAGAGGGCTATTTACGACGCTGACGTAAACTCATCACCAGCGCGCCAAAGCCAAACAGCACGCAGAGGATCCACAGCGGCCAGTTTCCGGTACGCGCATACGGCGTCAGGCCGGCGGTTGGCGTGACCCGGGTGGTCAACACCTGGCGGGTAAACTGCGGGATCATCGCCTGAATTTCGCCCTGCGGACCAATCACCGCTGTAATGCCGTTGTTGGTACTGCGCAGCAGCGGACGCGCAAGCTCCAGCGAGCGCATGCGCGCCATCTGGAAGTGCTGCCACGGGCCGATTGATTTACCAAACCAGGCATCGTTCGAAATGGTCAGCAGGAAGTCGGTATCCGGACGGAAGTTATCCCGGACCTGCTCGCCTAGAATGATTTCGTAGCAAATCGCCGGCGTCAGCTTGAAACCGTGCGCAGAGAGCTGGGGCTGAACATACGGGCCACGGCTGAATGACGACATCGGCAGATCAAAGAACGGGGCCAGCGGGCGCAGAATCGACTCCAGCGGCACAAACTCACCAAACGGCACCAGATGGTTTTTGTTGTAGCGATTTTGCGAATCGTAGCGATACGGGCTGTCTTTACCCAGCGTAATGATGGTGTTGTAGGTATCGTAGCGATTCTGCTGATTCAGTCGCGCATCCACAATGCCGGTGATAAGCGTGCTGTTTTTCGATCTCAACAAATCATCCATCATGCCTAAAAAGCGCTGTTGGTTGATCTCGAGATCCGGAATGGCCGACTCGGGCCAGATGATCAGCTGCGATTTACCCATCTGCTGCTCCGTGGCATCGAGGTAAATTTTCAGCGTGTTAACCAGCTGGCCTTCATCCCACTTCAGCGACTGCGGAATGTCGCCCTGCACCATCGACACCTGAGTGGCGCGCGCAGGCAGCAGCGTATACCACTGGATATAACGCAGCGGGAAGGGCAGTGCGAACAGCACGATGGCGATCACCAGCGGTCGCCAGTTGCGGGTCGCGGCGGCCAGCACCAGCAGACCGCTCACCACCATCAGCAGGAAGTTGATCGCTTCAACGCCCATCACCGGCGCAAGGCCTTTCAGCGGGCCATCAATCTGGCTGTAGCCGAACTGCAACCACGGGAAGCCGGTCAGCACCCAGCCGCGCAGAAACTCGGTAATTTGCCAGACCACCGGCGCGGCAACGGCGACGCGCAGCCAGCTTGTCTTCGGCCACAGGCGCGCAAGGATCCCGCCAAACAGGCCCGTATAGAGCGACAGGTAAGCGGCCAGCAGCACCACCAGGAAGACGTTAACCGGGCCGGGCATACCGCCAAACTGCGCGATGCTGACGTAAACCCAGTTAATACCGCTGCCAAACAGGCCCAGCCCCCAGAAATAACCAATGGCGGCGGCCTGCACCGGGCGGCGATTGAGCGTCAGCCCTTGCAGGCCCATCAGGGAAATAATCGCCGCTGGCCAAACGTCATAAGGTGAAAACGCCAGCGTACCGCAGGCGCCGAAGAGTAGCGCCAGCGCAAGACGTACGCGCTGGCGTTCAAGCAGTGAGGCAAATACCATTTAGTTTACTCGTCCAGTGTCGAGGTTATTCATCCAGTTTTGGCTGGGGGGAATCGTCCGGGATCCTGACATGCACCTGAATAATACGTCGACTGTCGGCCATAGCGACTTTGAACTGGTAACCATCAATGTCGATGGATTCGCCGCGCGCAGGCAGATGCCCAAACGCCTGCATCACCAGACCGCCGATGGTGTCCACTTCTTCATCGCTAAAATGGGTGCCGAAGGTCTCGTTAAATTCTTCGATAGAGGCTAACGCGCGCACCGTCCACGTATGGCGGCTGAGCTGGCGGAACTCGATATCGTCTTCTTCGTCGTATTCGTCTTCGATTTCGCCGACGATAAGCTCCAGAATGTCTTCAATGGTCACCAGACCCGAGACGCCACCAAATTCATCAATGACAATCGCCATGTGGTAGCGCTGGGAGCGGAACTCTTTCAGCATGCGATCGACACGCTTACTTTCCGGCACCACCACCGCCTGGCGTAACACTTTTTCCATGCTAAAGGCTTCAGCATCGCTGCGCATAAACGGCAGCAGATCTTTGGCCATCAGAATCCCTTCAATGTGATCTTTATCTTCGCTGATCACCGGAAAACGCGAGTGAGCGGACTCGATGATGACATCAAGACACTCATCCAGTTGCTGATTGCGTTTGAGGGTGATCATTTGCGAGCGGGGGATCATAATGTCGCGGACGCGCTGGTCGGCGATGTCCATTACCCCTTCGAGCATGTCGCGCGTATCTTCATCGATAAGATCGTTCTGCCCGGAATCACGGATAAGCGCCAGTAATTCGTCACGGTTTTTCGGTTCACCGTGGAAAAGCTGGCTCAGTAAGAGGGAGAAAAATCCCTTTTTGCTGGTGAGTGTGTCGCTACTGTGTGAATTGTCGTCGCTCATGGCGTCGTGTGGGTTCTCGTGTTGGTTTAACTGTCAGTGGGGCGCGTAAACACAGCGCCGCACGGCATAAAAGCGCCCTGCGCCAGCGGACTGGCACAGGGATTACTCCTTCTCGGCAATGTACGGATCCTCATAGCCCAGAGCAAGCATTATCTCTGTTTCGAGGCCTTCCATCTCTTCCGCTTCGTCATCCTCAATATGGTCATAGCCCAGCAGATGCAGACTGCCGTGGATCACCATATGCGCCCAGTGCGCCTCAAGCGGTTTATCCTGCTCGTTGGCTTCACGCTCAACCACCTGACGGCAAATAATCAGATCCCCCAGCAGCGGCAGTTCAATGCCCGGCGGTGCCTCAAACGGGAAGGAGAGCACGTTGGTGGATTTGTCTTTGCCACGGTAGGTCAGATTCAGCTCATGGCTTTCAGGCTCATCCACAATACGGATGGTCACTTCTGACTCTTCCTGGAACTGCGGGATCACCGCATCAAGCCAGCCCTGAAACTGGGCTTCTGTGGGCAGACCGGCGGTGCTTTCACTGGCCTGTTGTAAATCGAGGATCACTGAACTCATTTTTGCTCCTGCTGCTGGGCTTCGCGTTTGCGCTCGGCGGCCAGTTCAGCTTTACGTTTTTGATCGGCTTCTTCCCAGGCTTCATAGGCGTTAACGATGCGGGCCACCACCGGATGGCGCACCACGTCTTCACTGTGGAAGAAGTTAAAGCTAATTTCATCGACGTTCGCCAGCACTTCAATAGCATGGCGCAGGCCGGATTTCAGGTTGCGTGGCAGGTCAATCTGCGTCACGTCGCCGGTGATCACGGCCTTCGAGTTAAAGCCAATACGCGTCAGGAACATCTTCATCTGTTCGATGGTGGTGTTCTGGCTCTCATCAAGAATGATGAAGGCGTCGTTGAGCGTGCGGCCGCGCATATACGCCAGCGGGGCGACCTCAATCACGTTGCGTTCAATCAGCTTTTCGACTTTCTCAAAGCCGAGCATTTCAAACAGCGCGTCGTAGAGCGGACGTAAATAGGGGTCCACCTTCTGGCTCAAATCACCGGGCAGGAAGCCAAGCTTTTCACCCGCTTCCACCGCCGGACGGGTGAGCAGAATACGGCGCACGTCCTGGCGCTCCAGCGCGTCCACGGCGGCGGCCACCGCGAGATAGGTTTTACCCGTACCCGCTGGCCCCACGCCGAAGGTGATGTCGTGGTCAAGAATGTTCGCCACGTATTGCGCCTGGTTGGGGGTGCGCGGCTTGATCACGCCACGCTTGGTTTTGATATGAATCGCCTTGCCGTATTCCGGCACGCTCTCGGCGCTCTGTTCGAGCACGCGGGCTTCTTTGATCGCGAGGTGGATTTGCTCAGGCTCAATGTCCTGGGTCTGACCGCGCATCGGGGCGGTATCCACGTACAGGCTGCGCAGAATATCGGCGGCAGCGTTGACGCTGATGGGGCGTCCGGTCAGTTTGAAGTGGTTATCACGGCGGCTGATTTCGATGCCCAGTCGACGTTCCATCTGCTTGACGTTGTCGTCAAACGGGCCACACAGGCTCAGCAGACGGTCGTTATCGGCGGGTTCAAGGGTAATTTCACGGGTTTCAGTATTCAAACGTATCCTCTTTTACCTGTCTTACCGGAGGGCATTTTGCGCATCCGGCCGGGGGACCTGTATGCCCGGCAAGCCTTAATGGCGGGCATTTTCTCTTCTGCTCTGACGAAATTATTCACGGCGCAGAGAAAAGGCGCAAGCATTGCGATTGATATGGGGATGGGGGAGGCGAAAACAAGGCCTGCCGAAAGGGGCAGGCCGGGGGCATTATGGCTGATAGATACCGACGCCAATGTCGTTCTCTTTACGCGTGCGGGCGATAACCGATTCCGGACTTTCCGCGATGCGCAGGCCCATCTCCGCCTCGGTGCGCACAACGTGTCCGCGCAGGGAGTTGGTAAACACGTCGGTGATTTCCACATCGACGAATTTACCGATCATCTCAGGGTTGCCTTCGAAATTCACCACACGGTTATTCTCGGTGCGGCCGGACAGCTCCATGATGCTCTTACGCGACGTGCCTTCCACCAGAATACGCTGCACGGTGCCCACCATACGGCGGCTCCAGGCGGTCGCCTGCTGGGTGATACGGTCCTGCAAAATATAGAGGCGCTGTTTCTTTTCCTCTTCCGGCACGTCGTCTACCATGTCGGCGGCAGGCGTACCGGGGCGCGCAGAGAAGATAAAGCTGTAGCTGACGTCGAAATTCACCTCGCCAATCAGCTTCATGGTCTGCTCGAAGTCCTGAGTGGTTTCACCGGGGAAGCCGACGATGAAGTCGGAGCTTATCTGAATATCAGGACGCGCGGCGCGCAGCTTACGGATAATCGCTTTGTATTCCAGCGCCGTGTGCGTGCGGCCCATCAGGTTCAACACCCGGTCCGCACCGCTCTGGATCGGCAGGTGCAGGAAGCTCACCAGCTCCGGCGTGTCGCGATAAACCTCGACGATATCGTCGGTGAATTCAATCGGGTGGCTGGTGGTGAAGCGGATACGGTCAATGCCGTCGATGGCGGCGACAAGACGCAGCAGATCGGCAAAGGAACCGGTGCTGCCGTCGTAGTTTTCACCGCGCCAGGCGTTGACGTTCTGACCCAGCAGGTTGACTTCACGCACGCCCTGGGCGGCAAGCTGGGCGATTTCAAACAGAATGTCATCGCTCGGGCGGCTGACTTCCTCACCACGGGTGTAAGGCACCACGCAGTAAGTACAGTATTTGTTGCAGCCTTCCATAATGGAGACGAACGCGGTCGGGCCATCGGCGCGCGGCTCTGGAAGACGGTCGAATTTTTCGATTTCCGGGAAGCTGATATCCACGACAGGGCTGCGATTGCCGCGCACGGAGTTGATCATTTCCGGCAGGCGGTGCAACGTCTGCGGTCCGAAAATGATATCGACGCACTGGGCGCGCTGACGAATAAGATCGCCTTCCTGAGACGCCACGCAGCCGCCAACACCGATAATCAGATCTGGATTTTTTGCTTTGAGTAATTTCCAGCGACCCAACTGGTGAAACACTTTTTCCTGCGCTTTTTCACGAATCGAGCAGGTGTTCAGCAGCAGCACATCGGCTTCTTCTGCGATGTCAGTCAGCTGATAGCCGTGAGTGGCATCCAGCAGATCGGCCATCTTTGATGAATCGTATTCGTTCATCTGACAGCCCCAGGTTTTAATATGGAGTTTTTTTGTCATCGACTTGCTCTTGCTCTCAATATCGCCAGGATTGCAGGCCGCGTATTGTAATGCTTTGACCGGGCGCTGACCATAGTTCATGTCCTGCCCCATTAAATGAAAAATCCGGTAAACTTAAGGGAATTGAAAATAAGGATAATTGACCATGATGAATCAACCCACTGAAGTTGCCGTGGTCGGCGGAGGAATGGTCGGCGGTGCGCTGGCTTTAGGACTGGCCCAACACGGTTTTGAGGTCACGGTCATTGAGCAGACAGCGCCGCCTGCCTTTGATAACAGCGCCGTGCCGGATGTGCGTATTTCGGCGATAAGTGCGGCATCGGTCACACTCCTGCGCGGCCTTGGCGTCTGGGATGCGGTGCTCGCGATGCGCAGCCACGCCTGGCGTCGGCTCGAAACCTGGGAGTGGGAAAACGCCCACGTCATCTTTGACGCCAGGGAGCTGAAGCTGCCGCTGCTGGGCTACATGGTGGAGAATTCTGTTCTGCAACGGGCGCTGTGGGAGGCGCTGGAAAAACACCCGAAGGTGACCCTGCGCGCCCCGTCTTCGTTGCAGGCAATGCATAATTGTGGTGAATACCGCGAGCTGGAATTTAGCGACGGCGAAAGGCTGTCGGCCACGCTGGTGGTCGGTGCGGATGGTGCGAATTCGCAGGTGCGCCAGTGGGCGGGGATCGGCATTCACGCCTGGCACTATGAGCAGTCGTGCATGTTGATCACCGTGCAGTGCGAAAATCCACCGGGCGATGCCACCTGGCAACAGTTTACCCCGAGCGGACCGCACGCCTTTCTACCGCTGTATGACAACTGGGCGTCATTAGTGTGGTACGACACGCCCGCGCGAATTCGCCAGCTCAGCGCGCTCAATATGATGCAGCTACAGCGCGAAATCGAAAAACACTTCCCGGCACGGCTCGGCAAAGTGACGCCGGTGCAGGCCGGGGCGTTTGGGCTGACCCGTCGCCATGCGTTGCAGTACGTTCAGCCGGGCCTTGCGCTGGTTGGCGATGCCGCGCACACCATTCATCCCCTCGCCGGGCAGGGCGTTAACCTCGGCTATCGCGATGTAGACGCGCTGCTGGACGTGCTGGCGAACGCGCGCAGCGTGGGTGAGGCCTGGGCCAGCCACGCGGTTCTTAAACGCTACCAGATGCGGCGCATGGCGGATAACTTCATCATGCAAAGCGGTATGGATCTGTTTTATGCGGGATTCAGTAACAATCTGGGGCCGCTGCGGGTGCTGCGTAACGTGGGATTGATGGCCGCGCAGCGCGCTGGCGTGCTAAAAACCCAGGCGCTGAAATATGCGCTAGGCCTGTAACCCTTTCCCGGTAGCGCTGCGTTACCGGGATTTTTTTTAGAAATGACAAAAACAAAAAAGCCCGCCGAAGCGAGCTTTTTTGTTTTAAGTGGCTGGGGTACGAGGATTCGAACCTCGGAATGCTGGTATCAGAAACCAGAGCCTTACCGCTTGGCGATACCCCAACAGGGTGCGTTCACAACTGCAAACGACTTGTAAATTGGCTGGGGTACGAGGATTCGAACCTCGGAATGCTGGTATCAGAAACCAGAGCCTTACCGCTTGGCGATACCCCAACAATTTTTTACTTCATAAGCATCTTACACTAAAAAGATACTCATCAGAATGTGGTGGCTACTACGGGAATCGAACCTGTGACCCCAGCATTATGAGTGCTGTGCTCTAACCAGCTGAGCTAAGTAGCCAAATTTACTGCTTTGCCAGCCATCGACTGGCTGGGGTACCTGGATTCGAACCAGGGAATGCCGGTATCAAAAACCGGTGCCTTACCGCTTGGCGATACCCCAACGACTGACGTGTTTTCACACAGGAGTCGAAGAAAAGTGGCTGGGGTACCTGGATTCGAACCAGGGAATGCCGGTATCAAAAACCGGTGCCT
>CAUQTV010000004.1:0-513904 GCA_963521185.1 uncultured Enterobacter sp.
GTTAGTTGCGAAGTGATTCACATCTGCCGTGTCGATGGAGGCGCATTATAGGGAGCTACGAAGGAATGACAAGCGGAAAAATGCATTTTTATTTCAACCGCTCATCTTTTCGTCACAACGCCTAATTTTGCTGCTTTTTGATAGCAGAAGGCAGCTCCGCAAGGCTATTAATCACCCAATCCGCGGCGTTTTCCGCATCCGGGGTCACAGGCTTACCGGTGCGCACCAGCACTTTATGCCCGACACCCGCCGCCGCAGCCGCCTGCATATCTTCCAGTTTGTCGCCCACCATATAAGAAGCGGCCATATCAATGTGCAAGAAATCGCGCGCAGAGATAAGCATACCCGGATGGGGCTTACGGCAATCGCAGACCTGGCGGAACTCTTCTACCGTGCCCTGCGGATGATGAGGACAGTAATAGATGCCGTCCAGTTCGACGCCACGGTCGGCCAGCGACCAGTCCATCCATTCGGTCAGCGTTTCAAATTGCGCTTCGGTGAATTTACCCCGGGCAATCCCTGACTGGTTGGTGACGACCACCAGCGCAAAACCCATTTCTTTGAGTTCACGCATGGCGTCGATTGCGCCAGTGATAAACTCGAACTCATCAATCTCATGGACATAGCCATGATCGACATTAATCGTGCCATCACGATCGAGAAAAATTGCGGGTACTGACTGTGCCACCGGCGTGCTCCTGAAAAAGGCATGTGCCGCTAGTATCTCATGTTTCGAAGCACAAGAAAGTGCTCATCATACAGAGTTACATTGAATTAGACGTCTGGATGCCTTAACATCCGTTTTGTTTACGGTCATTACCCGTATATGGCAGAACAAAATGCCACGGCTAACTTCTATACGATAAAAATAATCTGATGATTAAACTTTCGAATATCACCAAAGTGTTCCAGCAGGGAACCCGCACTATACAGGCGCTGAACAACGTCAGCCTGCATGTCCCTGCCGGTCAAATTTATGGCGTCATTGGTGCGTCAGGCGCAGGCAAAAGTACCCTGATCCGCTGTGTTAACCTGCTTGAGCGCCCCACGGAGGGCAGCGTCCAGGTTGACGGGCAGGAGCTGACCGCGCTCTCTGAGTCGCAGTTGACCAAAGCGCGCCGCCAGATTGGCATGATCTTCCAGCACTTCAACCTGCTGGCCTCCCGCACCGTGTTTGGCAATGTGGCGCTGCCGCTTGAGCTGGACAACACGTCGCAGGCAGAAATCAAACGCCGCGTGACTGAGCTGCTGGAGCTGGTTGGGCTTAGCGATAAACACGACAGCTATCCGGCAAATCTCTCCGGCGGCCAGAAACAGCGTGTCGCGATTGCCCGCGCCCTTGCCAGCAATCCGAAAGTGCTGCTCTGTGATGAAGCCACCAGCGCACTGGATCCGGCCACCACCCGCTCGATTCTGGAGCTGTTAAAAGACATTAACCGTCGCCTCGGCTTAACCATCCTCCTTATTACGCATGAAATGGACGTGGTAAAGCGCATTTGCGACTGCGTGGCGGTTATCAGTAACGGTGAGCTGATTGAGCAGGACACCGTCAGCGAAGTGTTCTCCCACCCGAAAACACCGCTGGCGCAGCAGTTCATTCAGTCCACGCTGCATCTGGACATCCCCGAAGATTATCTGCAACGCCTGAAGCCCGAACCAGCAGACGCCAGCGTGCCGATGCTGCGCATGGAATTTACCGGTCAGTCGGTGGATGCCCCACTGCTCTCCGAAACCGCGCGCCGCTTTAATGTGAACAACAACATTATTAGCGCGCAGATGGATTATGCCGGTGGCGTGAAGTTCGGCATTATGCTGACCGAAATGCACGGTACACAGCAGGATACGCAAGCCGCCATTGCCTGGCTGCAAGAACACCATGTAAAAGTAGAGGTGCTGGGTTATGTCTGAGCCAATGATGTGGTTACTGGCACGCGGTGTCTGGGAGACGCTGGCGATGACGTTTGTGTCCGGCTTCTTCGGGTTCGTACTGGGCCTGCCGGTGGGTGTGCTGTTGTACATCACGCGCCCGGGTCAAATTAGCGAAAACGCGAAGCTCTATCGCAGCCTCTCGGCGCTGGTGAATATTTTCCGATCCATTCCGTTCATTATCTTACTGGTCTGGATGATCCCGTTCACGCGCATCATTGTCGGCACGTCGATTGGCCTGCAAGCCGCCATTGTGCCGCTGACCGTCGGTGCGGCTCCCTTTATTGCCCGTATGGTTGAGAATGCGCTGTTGGAGATCCCAACCGGGCTTATCGAAGCATCGCGCGCAATGGGTGCCACACCCATGCAGATCATCCGCAAAGTGCTGCTGCCAGAAGCGCTGCCAGGCCTTGTGAATGCCGCAACCATTACGCTGATTACGCTGGTTGGCTACTCGGCGATGGGCGGTGCCGTGGGTGCCGGTGGTCTGGGGCAGATTGGCTATCAGTACGGTTATATCGGCTATAACGCCACGGTCATGAACACGGTGCTGGTATTGCTGGTCGTTCTGGTTTATTTAATTCAATTCTCGGGCGATCGTATTGTCCGGGCAGTAACTCACAAATAACGTTATACACAACACAATCAACTCCAAGAGTTAAGGAAATAGCATGGCGTTTACATTCAAGACCTTTGCGGCAGTCGGTGCCCTGATTGGTTCTCTGGCACTGGTGGGTTGCGGCCAGGATGAAAAAGATCCGAACCACATTAAAGTGGGCGTGATCGTCGGTGCAGAACAGCAGGTCGCTGAAACCGCAGTGAAAGTCGCTAAAGAGAAATACGGTCTGGACGTCGAACTGGTGACCTTTAACGATTACGTGCTGCCGAACGAAGCGCTGAGCAAAGGCGATATCGACGCCAACGCCTTCCAGCATAAACCCTATCTGGATCAGCAGATCAAAGATCGTGGCTACAAGCTGACCGCCGTCGGCAATACCTTTGTTTACCCGATTGCCGGCTACTCCAAAAAAATCAAATCTATTGATGAGTTGCAGGATGGCGCACAGGTTGCTGTACCGAACGATCCGACCAACCTCGGCCGCTCTTTACTGCTGCTGCAAAAACAGGGTCTGATCAAACTGAAAGACGGTGTTGGCCTGCTGCCGACCACGTTGGACGTGGTTGAAAACCCGAAAAACCTGAAAATCGTTGAGCTGGAAGCCCCGCAGCTGCCGCGCTCTCTGGACGACGCGCAGATCGCGCTGGCCGTCATCAACACCACTTACGCCAGCCAGATCAACCTGACCCCGGCAAAAGATGGCATCTTTGTTGAAGACAAAGACTCCCCGTATGTAAACCTGATCGTCACCCGCGAAGATAATAAAGACGCGGAAAACGTGAAGAAATTCGTTCAGGCTTACCAGTCTGACGAAGTTTACCAGCAAGCCAATAAAGTCTTTAACGGCGGCGCAGTTAAAGGCTGGTAATCTCGTTTTTCTGTAATATCATTCAAGGCGGGCGCATGCCCGCCTTGTCATTTTTGCATGCACCTGATTCAATAACTGGCAATTCGATTATTTACTGAGGAAATACTATGCGTGCTTTACCGATCTGTTTACTGGCACTCATGCTGAGCGGCTGTTCTTTGCTAAGCAGATCTCCCGCCGAACCTGTAAAAAGCACCGCAGCAGCGCCCAAAGCGGAACCGAAGAAAGTCGAAACCCCGCGTCCGGCCCCGGTAAGAGTCATCACCAGTGCTGAAGAGCTGATTGGCAAACCGTTCCGCGAGTTGGGCGAAGTGACGGGGGATTCCTGCCAGGCGACCAATCAGGATTCACCGCCAAACATCCCGACGGCACGCAAACGCATGCAGATCAACGCCTCCAAACTGAAAGCCAACGCCGTATTGCAGCACAGCTGTGAAGTGACCAGCGGCACGCCGGGCTGCTATCGCCAGGCCGTTTGCGTGGGAACCGCGCTTAACATTACGGCGAAATGAGTGCCTTTCAGTTTGCGCAAATAGGCGTTATTCGCTCTCCTTATAAAGAGAAATTTGCCGTCCCGCGCCAGCCCGGTCTGGTACAAAGCGGCGGCGAACTTCATCTTATCGCGCCCTACAATCAGGCCGATGCGGTGCGCGGGCTGGAGTCCTTCAGCCATCTTTGGGTGCTGTTTGTTTTTCATCAGACGATGGAAGGTGGATGGCGTCCCACCGTTCGCCCGCCGCGTCTGGGTGGTAATGCGCGTATGGGCGTTTTCGCCACGCGCTCGACGTTTCGCCCCAACCCCATTGGCATGTCGCTGGTTGAGCTAAAAGGCATTCGCTGCCAGAAAGATCAGGTGATTCTGGAACTGGGCAGTCTGGATCTGGTTGACGGTACGCCGGTTGTGGATATCAAACCCTATTTGCCCTTTGCCGAAGCGCTGCCGGACGCCAAAGCCAGCTATGCCCAGCAGGCACCCGGCGCAGAAATGCCGGTGAGCTTTGCCCCCGCCCTTGCGCCGCAGCTGGCGCAGCTGGAAAAGCGTTATCCGAATCTGGCGCGGTTCATCTCCGACGTGCTGGCGCAGGATCCCCGCCCTGCGTACCGCAAAGAGGAACAGCAAGGGAAGGAGTATGCGGTCTGGCTGCTCGATTTTAACGTGCGCTGGCGCGTAACCGAGTCAGGATTTGAAGTCTTTGCGCTGGAATCACGCTAATTTTAGCGCGCTCTCTTTTGGCATCTTTGCCAGGCTGATAAACTAAACCCCTTTTTTGTGTCAGGCTTGCGTTGAGCCTGAGCTCATTGTCCAAATGATTTTCCAAATGGAACCGTAACAACATGCGTACTAGCCAATATCTGCTCTCCACTCTTAAGGAGACACCTGCCGACGCTGAAGTCATCAGCCACCAGCTGATGCTGCGCGCCGGGATGATCCGCAAACTGGCCTCCGGTTTATACACCTGGCTGCCGACCGGCCTGCGCGTTCTGAAAAAAGTCGAAAACATCGTGCGTGAAGAGATGAACAACGCCGGTGCTATCGAGGTGTCCATGCCGGTCGTTCAGCCCGCAGACCTGTGGCAGGAAAGTGGTCGCTGGGAGCAGTATGGTCCGGAACTGTTGCGCTTTGTCGATCGCGGCGAGCGTCCGTTCGTTCTCGGTCCAACGCATGAAGAAGTCATTACCGATCTGATCCGCAATGAGCTGAGCTCTTACAAACAGCTGCCGCTGAATTTCTTCCAGATCCAGACGAAATTCCGTGACGAAGTGCGCCCGCGTTTCGGCGTTATGCGCTCACGTGAATTCCTGATGAAAGATGCCTACTCGTTCCATACGTCCCAGGAATCCCTCCAGGAAACCTACGACGCGATGTATGCCGCCTACAGCATAATCTTCTCCCGCATGGGTCTGGATTTCCGCGCGGTACAGGCGGACACCGGCTCCATCGGCGGCAGCGCATCCCACGAGTTCCAGGTACTGGCGCAGAGCGGTGAAGACGATGTGATCTTCTCTGATACCTCTGACTTCGCGGCAAACATTGAATTTGCCGAAGCGCTGGCACCTAAAGCGCCGCGCGGCGCGGCCACCCAGGAAATGACGCTGGTTGACACACCGAACGCGAAAACCATCGCCGAGCTGGTTGAACAGTTCAGCCTACCGATTGAGAAAACCGTCAAAACCCTGCTGGTGAAAGCGGCTGAAGGAAGCAGCTATCCGCTGGTTGCCCTGCTGGTGCGTGGCGATCACGAGCTGAACGAAGTGAAAGCAGAGAAGCTGGCGCAGGTTGCCAGCCCGCTGACTTTCGCGACCGAAGAAGAGATCCGCGCCATTGTGAAAGCCGGTCCGGGTTCACTGGGGCCGGTTAACCTGCCGATCCCGGTGGTGATTGACCGTACCGTTGCCGTAATGAGCGACTTCTCCGCGGGCGCGAACATCGACGGTAAGCACTATTTTGGCATCAACTGGGATCGCGATGTTGCCACCCCGGAAGTGGCAGATATCCGTAACGTGGTCGCGGGCGATCCAAGCCCGGACGGCCAGGGCACGCTGCTGATCAAACGCGGCATTGAAGTGGGCCATATCTTCCAGCTTGGCACCAAATACTCCGAAGCGCTGAAAGCGTCAGTTCAGGGTGAAGATGGTCGCAACCAGACGCTGACCATGGGCTGCTACGGCATCGGTGTGACGCGCGTGGTGGCGGCAGCCATTGAGCAGAACTTCGACGATCGCGGCATCCTCTGGCCGGAAGCGATTGCGCCTTTCCATGTGGCGATCCTGCCAATGAACATGCACAAATCCTTCCGCGTGCAGGAGCTGGCCGAGAAGCTGTACAGCGAACTGCGTGCGCAGGGCATTGAAGTGCTGATGGACGATCGTAAAGAGCGTCCGGGCGTGATGTTTGCCGATATGGAGCTGATCGGCATCCCGCACACCGTGGTGATTGGCGACCGTAACCTCGACAGCGACGAGATCGAATACAAATACCGTCGTAGCGGTGAGAAGCAGATGATCAAAACCGGCGATATTCTGCCGTACCTGGTCAACGCCATTAAAGGCTAATAACTGCGCAGGCATCATCATCAAAAAGCCCGGTAAGCGCTTACGCTACCGGGCTTTTTTTATCAATCGTTGCAGTTTTTACCCGGTACAAAACGGGTTTTACTGTCCGCCACCAGCGTTTTAACACGCTCGCCGCTTTCCGGATCCGGCGCTAATCTGAAATGCCCGTCGAGCGTGAGCAGGACCGGTTTCGCATCGGTGCCGCGCGCCACGGCGTAATCACGTTCAAGCCCGGCATTGTTTGCCACGCGCACCGCTTTACCGGTCGCGCAGTCGGTAAACACCGCCGCATCCGCATGGTAAATGTACATGCCGCGCATCGCCATTGGCGTCGCAGGCAGCGCAGCGTTAACCGGTGCCAGCGTGTAATTCAACGTTGAGGTGATGGGGTTGCCGTCACGATCGAGCATCTCCAGCGACTCGCCTTTGGCACGAAACCAGATTTTATCGCCTGTGGAATCGGTCAGCGTCAGTTTGTCGGCGGTGCGCGCCCAGGTGCCATACGAGGCCAGCGCCGCAGGCATTTTCGCCCCCTGATAGCGCTGGTTCATCACCCAGCTACCGTCAGCTTCCAGAAATAACGCGGTGTCGATCCCTTCGCAATCCGCACAGGGCAGCACGCCCCGCCAGCTCTGCTGCATGGGTTTTAACGCTTCGGCATGCACGGTTTCAGCATCGTTGCGATGATGACACCCTGGCAGCGCAAACAGCGCCAGCGCGGCGGCCAATGATACAAACGCTTTATTCACTTTATGTTCCTTATGACTGTGTTCCGGGCGGTCACTCACCGGATCGACGGACTTTTCCGCGTAGCGCCTTCACCGTCGATTTCTGCGCTTTACCGGACAGACGGCGCTCTTTCGACGCCCGGGTGGGGCGCGTGGGGCGACGGCTTTTTTGTACCGTGGTTAACTCTTTAATCAGCGCCTCAAGGCGAGCCAGCGCCGCTTCGCGGTTCATCTCCTGACTGCGGTACTCTTGCGCTTTGATGATCACCACGCCCTCGGCGGTAATCAAATGGTGATTCGCCGCCAGCAGACGCGCTTTGTAATACTCTGGCAGGCTTGATGCCCGAATGTCAAAACGCAGATGGATCGCCGTTGAGGTCTTATTCACATGCTGTCCACCCGCACCCTGAGCGCGAATGGCGGTGATCTCCAGTTCGCTGTCCGGCAGTGTGACGTTATGTGACAGTATAATCATGCCTGTTGCTGCCACGCGGTCAGGTGAATTTCCAGATTGTTGTCCGCCGCCGAGAGCCAAATCGCGCCTTCCTGAATCGTCGCCTGCAACGACATGGTGCGTTCAGCGAACGCGCTCAGTTTGGCCAGTTGGTCGTCATCCAGATACCAGATACTTAAGTTCTTGTACGTTGACAGCTTCGACTGGTTTTGCTGCCACCATAGCTCCGCCGCACGGCTGTTGTAGGTGAACAGCGCCACCTCTTTCGACTGGGTGCAGGCTTTCTTGACCCGACGCTCATCCGGCAGACCCAACTCAATCCACAGATCGATACCCATGTGATCGTTATGCAGCCAGGCTTCCGGTTCATCTTCCGCGCTCAGCCCGCGAGAAAATTGCAGACGCTCATCGGCATATTTGATCCATGCCAACAGGCGCAGCATCATGCGCTCCTGCGTCTCAGAAGGATGGCGCGCCATTGTCAGTGTGGCATCAAGGAAC
The DNA here is from genome assembly GCA_963521185.1 of uncultured Enterobacter sp. Lineage (GTDB taxonomy): Bacteria > Pseudomonadota > Gammaproteobacteria > Enterobacterales > Enterobacteriaceae > Enterobacter_D. The sequence continues at coordinate 8,151 of CAUQTV010000004.1, forward strand.
CGATTACGGTCCAAATCGGCCACATTGACCGTTGCTTTATAAATCGTCGCTTTTAACGCCATGGTACAACTCCTTCGCAAAATGGAGGCCATTGTAGCGAATTCGCGGTTAAAGCGCTGTTAACTCTTGATGTAGCACTTATTCACTACGCTGATATTGCGTAAATGAGTGTGGTATAGTCACCTTGCTAAACAGAGTTTATCTTCGTAGGCTTAAACTTACATCCCATGGTTAAGTCAGCACACCGACAGGAGGGCATGTGGAAAAATATTGTGAGTTAATACGCAAGCGGTATGCGGAGATCGCCAGCGGAGATTTAGGGTACATCCCGGATGCGCTGGGCTGCGTATTAAAAGTGCTTAATGAAGTGGCGTCGGATGACACCCTTTCTGAGTCCGTCAGGGAAAAGGCAGCCTATGCTGCCGCGAACTTACTGGTGAGCGATTATGTCAATGAATGATACTTATCAACCCATCAATTGCGATGACTATGACAATCTCGAACTCGCCTGCCAGCATCATCTGTTACTGACGCTGGAGCTGAAAGACGGCGAAGTTTTAAAGGCAAAAGCCAGCGATTTGGTGTCGCGTAAGAACGTAGAGTATCTGGTTGTTGAAGCGACAGGCGCGACGCGTGAACTCCGCCTCGACAAAATAGCCAGTTTCAGCCATCCCGAGATCGGCACCGTTGTGGTGAGCGAATCCTGATTCCACTCTGCGGGCAGCCTGGCTGCCCGTTATCTTATCCAGCCCAGGCTCACCCCTTCCCCGCCCTGCCACTGACCGTCCTGAGTGATAAACTGCCCTGCCGCCGCAATCAGCGTTTCGCCATAAAATAACAGCGGCGTGGTATCGCGCAACCAGGGTGGCACGCCCAGCTCCTGCCAGATTTTTTTAAGCTTGCGCCCGCCCGCACGACCAACAATATGCAGCGTTCCGGGTGCCGTGAACCGCACGCTGACCGGCTCGTCATCACGGGGTGCGCGCAGCTCGCTGCCTGTTGAAAGATGAAGCCTGCCCAGCTTATCGGGTAGCCCGAGCGGGGTGTGCGGATCCGGCCAGGCAATCACCGCTTCGCGCAGGCTTTGGTGTCCGCGCACCCACCACAGCTGTCCCTGAAAACGCCGAACCTCAGCGTCCCCCAGCGTCAGGCAAGGGTTAGCGTCTTCACGCGCCAGTGCGACTTCCTGCCACAGGCGCGCCAGCGCGTCACGCGAGGGCATCGGCGCATGATGCGATGCCAGCCAGCGGCGTACCAGCGCGGCGCGGCGCACGGCGCTTTTATCGACCAGGGGCGCAATATTCAGCGCGCCCGCGTCGCTCACTAACGAGGCCAGCTCGTCAGCCAGCAGTTCATCGAGCAGGTGTTCCTGCTCACCGCACAGCTGTGCGCTGCGGGCTACCGCTGCCGAAAAATGCGGCCAGCGGGCGTTGAGTTCGGGCAGCACGCGCAGACGCAGAAAATTGCGATCGAATTTATCATCCTGATTGCTGTCGTCGTCGATCCAGCGCAGATCGTGGCGCTGCGCCCACTGTTCAAGGTCAGTGCGACGCACGTCGAGCAGCGGGCGCAACAGCAGAGTCTGTTCAAACGCCAGCGCCGCAGGCATCGCCGCCAGTCCCGCCGGACCACTGCCGCGTTTTAGCGCCAGCAGCAGCGTTTCACACTGATCGTCCAGATGCTGCGCGGTGACCAGCACCTCACCGGGCAACAGCGCCTGACTCATCGCCTGATAGCGCGCCTGCCGCGCCTGCGCTTCAATATTTTGCGCGGCCACGTTCAACGACACCCGCACCACCGTCAGCGGCACCTGCCACCGGGCACAAACCTGTTCACAGTGTTCTGCCCACGCATCGGCGAACGCACTCAGGCCGTGATGCACATGAATGGCGCGCAGCGAAATATCGGGCTGCTGTTCGCGCCAGCACACCAGCTGGTGCAGTAAGACGGTGGAATCCAGGCCACCGCTAAACGCCACCAAAAACTGGCGATGCGGTGCAAGCGTTTGAGCAAGGGCGGAGATTGTCATGATGGTGTATTTGTCGAAGAAGATGCCCGGCACGTTACCGGGCATTGCGGAGGCTGGCAAGCGTTACTGCTGGTAAAGTTCCAGCGGCAGGCCGTCCGGATCGTTAAAGAAGGTGAAGCGCTTGCCGGTAAAAGGATCGACACGCACCGCCTCGCAGCCAACGCCGTGAGATTCAAGGTGCGCGATGGCGTCATCGACGTTGTCTACGCTAAAGGCCAGATGGCGTAACCCGCACGCCTCCGGGCGGCTGGGCCTGGCGGGAGGAAAAGGAAACGAGAACAGCTCGATGGCGTACTGCCCGTTTAGCGCCAGATCGCCTTTCCACGAGTCGCGCGCCTCGCGATACACTTCGCTTTGCAGCGTGAAGCCTAAGATGTCGCAATAGAACGCTTTACTCACCGCATAGTCGGTGGCGATGATCGCGATGTGATGAATCTGCTTAATACCGAGCATGGTGCCTCCTTTTCTCAATGCCTGAACGTTACCGTTGCTTGTCAGCCTGTGCAAGCGCTCAGCCCTGTTTTAAGACTCGTACCCGATACACGCCGTCCTCGTCGCGCTTCGCGCCGTGAATGTCGGTTTCGAATCCCGGATAGTGGCGGCCAATCGCGCAGAGCATCAGCAGGAAGTCGAGCACCGCCCGGCTCTGGTCGGTGATCATCTCCCCCGGCATCAGCAGCGGCACGCCCGGCGGATAAGGCAGGATCATATTGGCGGAGACGCGGCCCACCAGCTGTTCCAGCGCAATGGTTTCCACCTCACCTTTGACCTGCCGCTGCCAGGCCTGGTACGGCGTCATGCACAGGGTTGGCAACACGTCGAAGGCCTGCAACATCAGGCGCGGCAAATCGTGCTGACGGATCAACTGGTGGATCCCCTGCGCCAGATCCTGAATGCGCATGTTGCGATAAAAATCGGGATCTTCGGCGTAGAGATCCGGCAGCATGTTTCGCACCCGCAGGTTGAGATCGTAAGCGCGTTTAAACTCCATCAGGCCGCGCAGCAGACTCATCGCCCGGGTTTTATCGATGCCAATGCTGAACAAAAACAGCAGGTTGTACGGTCCGGTTTTTTCCACCACCACGCCGCGCTCATCCAGAAACTTCGCCACCAGCGCCGCCGGAATGCCTTCATCGCTCATCGCGCCCTGCTCGTCCATGCCCGGCGTCAGAATGGTGACCTTCACCGGATCAAGAAACATGTGGTCGGCATCCGCGTCGCGGAATCCGTGCCAGGACTCGCCCGGCGACACGGGCCAGCAGTCGGCCTCGTCAATATCTTCCGGCTGCCAGATATCAAAAAACCAGCTGTCCGCTTCGTCTTTCAGGCGCTGCACCTCTTTACGAAAGTGCAGTGCGCGCTCCACTGAGCGGTTGATCAGGCGCTTGCCCGGATTGCCGCGCAGCATCGCCGCCGCGGTTTCAATCGACGCCACCAGCGGATAGCTCGGCGAAGTGGTGGTGTGCATCATGTAAGCCTCATTAAAGGTCTCTTCGTCATAGTGACCTTTGATGTGGATCAGCGACGCCCGCGAAAGCGCCGCCAGCATTTTGTGCGTGGACTGGGTTTCGAAGATCACTTTTCCCGGTACGCGCTCGCCGCTCATGCCGCTTTTCCCGTCGTAAATCGGGTGGAAATTGGTGTACGGCACCCAGGCGGAATCAAAGTGGATGGAGGGGACATCCAGCGTTTGCTTGATCCAGTTTGTGTTGTACAGCAGCCCATCATAGGTGGAGTTGGTGATCACCGCATGCACGGGCCAGCGGGCATTGGGCGTGCTGGCAATCTTTTGCTCAATGCTGGCATGGCTGAACTCCCGGCGCGGAATGCCGCCTAAAATACCCAGCGCGTTACGGCCCGGCTTCAGCCACAGCGGTACGACATCGCTCATCATCAGCAGATGCGCGAGGGATTTATGGCAGTTGCGATCAATGAGCAGCGTACTGCCCGTTGGCGCGGCGTACATGCCGACAATTTTGTTCGACGTCGAGGTGCCGTTGGTGACCATATAGCTTTGCTCCGCGCCAAAGGTGCGGGCGATATACTCTTCGGCTTCCAGATGCGGCCCGGTGTGATCGAGCAGCGATCCCAGTTCAGTGACCGAGATCGACACATCGGCTTTCAACGTATTCGCGCCGAAGAAATCATAAAACAGGCAGCCCACCGGGCTTTTTTGATAGGCGGTTCCCGCCATATGACCGGGCGTGCAGAACGTATATTTTCCCTCTTTCACGTAGGTATAGAGCGCGCGGGTAAACGGCGGCGTGATGTTATCGAGGTATTCAGTGGTGTACTGACGAATGCGGGTAGCGATGTCATCGGCCGCGCCGAGCGCATATTCAAAAAACCACAGCGCCATGCGCAGATCGTGCGCGCTGACGTCAAGCGTGGAGTGGGTGTTGATAAACGCATACAGCGGCAGGTATTCGTTGAGTTGATTAATGTCGCTGCACAAATCGAGGGTATATTCATCCCAGTCGAAGATCACACCGCAGATACGCGGGTTGTGCTCAATGAATTTCAACAGGTCGGTGCTGTTTTGCGGCCAGATAAGCTTAAAGCCCAGCGCCAGCAGTGATGCTTCCAGTTCTTTGATCGGTTCGTCTTTATAAAAGACGCCGTGCGGTCCCATGATTGCGATAATATTCAATGCTTACCTCCTGAAATCCTTCAGATAAGCATAGTAATAATCCTGCCAGTGCAGTGCACTGACAGGATTTATCTGATTACAGCGCGGTCCACGCATCGGCCCAGGCAATACCGGTGCCCGGTGCGTAATACTCAGGTGCTATGTTACACCAGACGCCTTCCGGGAACGGTTTGCACTTATACAGCGCCCCGTTGTTGTTCACGATATCGCCGGAATTCCACTGGTGGCTGCTGCTCCAGGACGGGTAAACGATGTTCTGATCGCCTTCGTCATCCGCAGCCGCTGGCGCTTTAACATTCAGCGTGTAGGTTGCCATGCTGGACAGCGTGCCGTCGCTGACCTTCAGGTTCACCACGTACTGCGTGTCTTTGGTCGCCGCAGGCGCTGTGAATACCACCACGCCTTTGTCGGAACCGCTCAGCGTTTTGCCATCCTGCGACATCCAGGTGTAGGTCAGGGTATCGCCATTTGCGTCGGTAGAACCTTCCGCGCTCAGCGAAACCTGGCTACCGGCTTCGACGGCACCAATCGGTCCCGCAATCCTGGCGACCGGCGCAACGTTCTCTTTCGGTACAGGCGTTGGCTCAGGGGAGGTATCCGGCTCATTTTCACCCGTATCACCGACAACGTTAACATTGAAGAAGTGCTGAACGCATTTGCTGTAATCGCCCTCTTTAAAGGCGGTAAACGGCGTCTGATAACCTACCAGCTGGCAGGAATAGGTTTTGCCGTCAGCGGTTTCACTGCTCCAGCCCCAGTTCTCTTCCCAGTAGATTGGCAGTGCGCCCGCGCCGCCCTCGTCGAACTGCTTCATATTTTTACAGCCCAGCACTTCATCGGCTGGCACCGCAACCTTCAGGTATTTGGCGAACTCTTTGTAGTAGTTGATACGGTTAACCGACTGGGCATTTTCTTCCGCACCGCCGCACTCCACGCCGCCGTTGATAATCTGAATGGTCACACCAAAGCCTGGCACCAGACCGTTCGCTTTATCATGATCGTTTGCCACCCAGGTGCCGTCGATAACGTGCAGCATCGACGGTTTTGGCGGCTGCGGGTAGACGAAGAAGAAGACGGCGCTGGCAAGGTTCATCCAGCTGTCGGCCACCAGCTCAGGTTTGTCGAGCAGCGGGCGAACATCGCCATACATCGCGTCAGAGAACGGACCGTAGTTGTAGTTATAGGAAAGCTGCTTGGCACCACGGCCAAAATAGCTCATAAAGTCGCCGTCTTTATCTTTGCCACACGGCCAGGTCTGGCCCTGCCAGATGTCCGGATTGCACTCGCCGTTGTAGCCGCCTTTCTGGCCTTCAACCCAGCCGACTTCACGCAGATACACCAGCGCCTGACGCCATTCCGGAATATCGCGCCAGCTTTCATGGCCGCCGGTTTCCTGGGCAAAATGCGCAAACATCGTCGCCAGGGTTTTGCGGCAAATGGCATCGCTGTCGCGGCCATCGGTATAGGTGCCGCATACCGCCGGGAATTTGCCGATAGCTTTCAGGAAGTTATCGTAGGTGTATTCCGGGGCGCGCATGGGAAACAGAAAATCCCAGTCTGCGGCTTTGATGATACCTTCCACGCGCTTGACGTTAGCCGGGTTGGCAGCGCGGCCCGGTTCGATTTTTTCAACGTCGCTGTTATCCAGCGTTTTGATTGAGGTCTTCACCGCTTCCATCAGCGGAAAATCCGTTAACGCTTTTTCCTGCGCGGCTAAATCGCTCGCCTTGATGGTTACCGGTTCGCTGGCGCTCAGTAAAGAGGCCGCCTGCGCACCCGGCAGACTTAACATAATCCCTGCCGCCACGGCGCTGAGCGCCATTATTTTTCGCATTGCCATACTATTTCTCCTTGAAGGGTCGTTCACCGTCTGCTCTGGCAACACGCCAGGCAGGACCACAGTTTCAAGGAGATGGCAGGATTTGATGCAATCACGAAAAGCCATGCGCTTCTCATTTTTCCTCAAAAAAAAAGAGGCCTGAAAAATCAGGCCTCTTTTGAAAAAATGAGATAAAAGATTAGGCGTAACCGTAGCTCATCAGACGCTGGTAACGGCGGTTACGCAGATCTTCTTTGCTCAGCACATCCAGGTCGGCCAGATCGGCCAGCAGCTGTGCTTTCAGTGATGCGGCCATCGCTTCCGGGTTGCGGTGTGCGCCACCCAGCGGTTCCGGGATCACCGAATCGATAAGCTTCAGCTCTTTCAGACGCGGCGCGATGATGCCCATCGCGTCTGCGGCCAGCGGGGCTTTATCTGCGCTTTTCCACAGAATCGAGGCACAGCCTTCCGGTGAAATCACCGAGTAGGTGCTGTATTGCAGCATGTTCACTTTATCGCCCACGCCAATCGCCAGCGCGCCACCGGAACCCCCTTCACCAATCACGGTGCAGATGACCGGGACGTTGAGGCGTGACATTTCACGCAGGTTACGGGCAATGGCTTCAGACTGACCGCGCTCTTCCGCGCCCACACCGGGGTATGCACCCGGGGTGTCGATGAAGGTGATAATCGGCATGTTGAAGCGTTCTGCCATTTCCATCAGGCGCAGCGCTTTGCGATAGCCTTCCGGTGCCGGCATGCCGAAATTACGACGGATCTTCTCTTTGGTCTCACGGCCTTTTTGATGACCAATGATCATCACAGGACGCCCATCCAGACGCGCGATGCCGCCAACGATGGCTTTATCGTCGGCGTAGGCGCGGTCGCCTGCCAGCTCGTCAAATTCATCAAACGCCAGGCGGACATAATCCAGGGTGTACGGGCGCTGCGGATGACGCGCCATTTGGGCTACCTGCCATGCGCCGAGATCGGCAAAGATTTTGCGCGTCAGTTCTACGCTTTTTTCGCGCAGACGATGCACTTCTTCGTCGATGTTAATATCCAGTTTCTCATCCTGGCGGCTTACTGCCGTCAGGGAATCGATTTTCGCTTCCAGCTCTGCAATCGGCTGTTCGAAATCAAGGAAATTCAGACTCATAGTATTCCTGTATTAGTCAAACTCCAGTTCCACCTGCTCCGAACCAATAAGGCCACGGAGATCGTTAAGTAAACGATCGCTCGGAGAGACACGCCACGTTGCGCCGAAACGCAACCGTGCTCGTGCATCCGCCCTCTGATAATAGAGGTGTACTGGAATTGTCCCCGAACGGTGGGGTTCCAGAGACTGACGGAGTCGGGTTAAAAGCTGGTCATCAATTTGCCTGTCCGTCAGCGAGATAGCAAGCCCGCGAGCATATTTTTCCCGGGCTTCGTCAACATCCATCACTTCGCGGGCCATCATTTTAAGCCCGCCGCTGAAGTCATCAAAGCTGACCTGTCCGCTGACGATAAGTATGCGGTCGTTTTCCAGCAAATGCTGGTATTTTTCCAGCGCTTCGGTGAATAACATCACCTCAAGTCGCCCGGAGCGGTCATCCAGCGTACAGATACCGATGCGATTGCCGCGCTTGGTGACCATTACCCGCGCAGCAATGACGAGCCCCGCCGCCGTGGTGACCTTACCACGATCGGTTGGATGCATGTCTTTCAGGCGTAAGCCGCCGACATACCGCTCAATCTCTTTTAAATATTGTGTGATGGGGTGGCCCGTCAGATACAAACCTAACGTTTCACGCTCACCATCCAGCACCGTTTGTTCCGGCCACGGCTGGCAGTTGGCATAGGACTGCTCGATTTGCTCCGGCTCTTCTGCCAGTACACCGAACATATCCGCCTGACCGATAGCTTCTGCTTTCGCATGCTGATCGGCGGCTTTTAGCGCATCGCCGAGGGAGTTCATCAGCGCCGCACGGTGCGGCCCGAGGCGGTCAAAGGCCCCGGACATAATCAATTTTTCCAGTACGCGACGGTTAAGCTTTTTGGTGTCGGTGCGCGCGCACAGATCAAACAGTTCACGGAAATAGCCGTCTTTATTACGCGCCTCAAGGATGGCCTCAATCGGGCCTTCACCCACGCCTTTAATGGCACCAATGCCGTAAACAATTTCGCCGTCGTCGTTAACGTGGAAATGGTACAAACCCGAGTTAATGTCCGGCGGCAGAATTTTCAGCCCCATACGCCAGCACTCATCCACCAGGCCCACCACTTTTTCAGTGTTGTCCATGTCCGCGGTCATTACCGCCGCCATAAACTCAGCGGGATAGTGCGCTTTCAGCCACAGCGTCTGGTAGGAGACCAGCGCATAGGCGGCGGAGTGCGATTTGTTAAATCCGTAACCGGCGAATTTCTCCACCAGGTCAAAGATTTTCATCGCCAGTTCGCCGTCGACGCCGTTTTTCTTCGCGCCGTCTTCAAAGGTGCCGCGCTGCTTGGCCATCTCTTCCGGCTTTTTCTTACCCATTGCACGGCGCAACATGTCGGCGCCACCCAGAGTATAGCCAGAAAGTTCCTGCGCAATCTGCATCACCTGTTCCTGGTACAGGATGATGCCGTAAGTCGGCTCCAGTACCGGTTTCAGGCACTCATGCTGCCACTGAACGTCCGGGTAAGAGATCTCTTCACGCCCGTGCTTACGGTCAATAAAGTTATCAACCATGCCCGACTGCAACGGCCCGGGGCGGAACAGCGCCACCAGTGCGATCATGTCTTCGAAGCAGTCCGGTTGCAGACGCTTAATCAAATCTTTCATGCCGCGCGATTCAAGCTGGAATACCGCCGTGGTTTCCGAGCGTTGCAGCATGTCGAAACTTTTCTTGTCATCCAGCGGGATGGCGGCGATGTCAATTGGCTCCAGGCCCTGTTTGGCCCGGCGCGGGTTGATCATCTTCAGCGCCCAGTCGATGATAGTGAGCGTTCGCAAACCCAGGAAGTCGAACTTCACCAGGCCCGCGTATTCCACGTCATTCTTATCAAACTGGGTGACCGGATGCTGACCGGATTCATCGCAGTACAGCGGCGCAAAATCGGTTATTTTCGTTGGCGCAATCACCACGCCACCGGCGTGTTTACCGGCGTTACGCGTGACGCCTTCGAGCTTACGCGCCATGTCGATCAGCGCTTTGACCTCTTCGTCAGCCTCGTAGATTTCCGGCAGCTGCGGTTCGGCTTCAAAGGCTTTTGCCAGCGTCATGCCCGGATCGGGCGGCACCAGTTTCGAAATGCGATCGACGAACCCGTACGGATGTCCCAGCACGCGGCCCACATCGCGGATCACCGCTTTTGCGGCCATGGTACCGAAGGTGATGATCTGCGAAACCGCATCACGTCCGTACATCTCCGCCACGTGTTCAATCACCTGGTCGCGTTTCTCCATGCAGAAGTCAACGTCGAAGTCAGGCATCGAAACACGTTCCGGGTTAAGGAAACGTTCGAACAGCAGGTCAAATTCCAGCGGATCGAGGTCGGTAATTTTCAGCGCGTAGGCCACCAGCGACCCCGCGCCCGAGCCTCGCCCAGGGCCTACCGGCACGCCGTTATCTTTCGACCACTGGATAAATTCCATCACGATGAGGAAGTAGCCAGGGAACCCCATCTGGTTGATCACCTGAAGCTCAATGTCCAGGCGCTCGTCATACGGCGGGCGCTTTTCCGCGCGCGCGGTCGGATCCGGGAAGAGGAATTCCAGACGATCTTCCAGCCCCTCTTTGGACTTCACCACCAGATAATCTTCGGTGGTCATCTCGCCGGTCGGGAACTGCGGCAGGAAATATTCGCCAAGGCGCACGGTCACGTTGCAGCGCTTGGCAATCTCAACGCTGTTTTCCAGCGCTTCCGGGATATCCGCAAACAGCTCGCACATTTCGTCTTCGGTGCGCATGTACTGCTGGGGAGAGTAATTTCGTGGGCGCTTGGGATCGTCGAGGGTGAAGCCATCATGGATGGCAACGCGAATTTCGTGCGCGTCAAAATCACCGGTATCGATAAAACGCACGTCGTTGGTGGCGACGACCGGCAGACCGCGAGACTCCGCCAGCGCAATGGCCGCGTGCAGATAACTCTCTTCGTCAGGGCGACCGGTACGGATCAGCTCCAGATAAAAACGATCTTTGAAATGCGTTTCGTAGAAATCGACGCACTGTTCAACCAGCGGCGTGTTACCGCGCAGCAGGCTGCGACCCACGTCGCCCATCCGCCCGCCGGAGAGCAGGATCAGACCTTCGCCCTGCTCCGCCAGCCAGTCGCGGTCAATCCACGGCCCCAGCGCACCGTAGCCGCGCTGATAAGCACGCGAGATAAGCAGCGTAAGGTTTTGGTAGCCGACGTTGTTCATCGCCAGCACGGTGATCTGCGTTAGCTCATCGCCCAGCAAATCGCTCTGTACGTGAAAATCTGCACCAACAATGGGTTTGATGCCCGCGCCGTGGCCCGTTCCGTAGAACTTCACCAGACCACACAGGTTGGTAAAGTCGGTGATCGCCAGCGCAGGCATGCCAAGCGCGGCCGCCTTTTTCACCAGCGGTCCGGTCTTTGCCAGCCCATCAATCATGGAGTAGTCGCTGTGCACCCGCAGGTGAACGAAACGTGGTTCAGCCATCGTAAGCTTCCGGTTATGCTCTTCATCCTTCAAGCTGCCTCTTTGTTGGCAGCTCTCGTTCACCCCAGTCACGTACTAATTGTACGCTCCTGGAGATTCTCTCGTTTGCCGCCTCGATGCATCCTGAATGATTTTGAGCATGCGCATTCTTGACACAAAAATCAGGACACCAGGCCCAGTGCGCTTTTTACGGGCGCAAAGCTACGCCGGTGATGCTCTGTCGCACCGTGTTCCGCCAGTCGCTCCAGATGGAAAGCCGTCGGGTAGCCTTTGTGCTGTGCAAAGCCATATTGAGGAAACGTAAGATCCAGCGCGGTCATTTCCGCGTCACGCGTCACTTTGGCAATAATAGACGCCGCGCTGATTTCCGCGACCCGGCTGTCACCTTTGACCACCGCCAGTGACGGCATCGGCAGCGCCGGGCAACGGTTGCCGTCGATCAACACATATTCAGGCGCAATATGCAGACCGGCCACCGCGCGCTGCATCGCCAGCATGGTGGCGTGTAAAATATTTAGTTCGTCGATTTCATGCGGCTCGGCGCGGCCTAAACTCCAGCTCAGCGCTTTTTCCATGATCTCGTCAAACAGCGCCAGGCGACGCTTTTCTGATAACTTTTTTGAGTCATTGAGACCGACGATTGGGCGTGCGGGATCGAGGATCACCGCCGCAGTGACGACCGCGCCCACGAGCGGGCCGCGTCCGACTTCATCCACGCCCGCGACAAGATGGGTATGCGGATAAATAAATTCCATCATTTTGCTAACTCCAGCACAGCATCAGCCGCTTGTTCATCGGCGTTGCAGCGGATCTGCTGATGCAGGTCGCGGAACGTATCGTGCATCGCGTGGCTGGTTTTACCGTCGGCCAGCAGCGGCAGCAGCGCCTCCGCCAGCGCCTGCGGCTGGCACTCGTCCTGCAACAGCTCTTTCACCAGTTCACGCCCAGCCAGCAAATTCGGCAGCGAAACATACTCCGTTTTCACCAGGCGTTTCGCCAGCCAGAAGGTAAACGGCTTCATGCGATAGCCTACGACCATCGGGCACTTCGCCAGCATACATTCGAGCGCGGCGGTACCGGAGGCCAGCAGCGCGGCATCGCTGGCAATCATCGCTTCACGCCCCATGCCGTCCAGCAGATGCACCCGCAGTTCTGGAGCGACCTCGGCTTTGATGCGCTCAAACTGTTCACGGCGTTTCGCATTGACCAGCGGCACGACCACTTCAAGATCCGGGTACGTTTCACGCAGGATCTGTGCCGTTTTTAAAAAATCAGCGCTGAGCATTTCCACTTCTGCGCCACGGCTTCCCGGCAGCAAGGCCAGGCAGTGCACGTGATGAGCAATGCCGAGTACATCGCGCGCCGCGTTTTTATCGGGATCCAGCGGCATGGCATCCGCCATGGTGTGGCCGATAAAGCGGCACGGGACGTTAAACCGGTCATAAAACGCTTTTTCGAAAGGCAGAAAGGCCAGCACCAGATCGGTGGATCTGCCAATTTTGAAAACGCGTTTTTGCCGCCAGGCCCAGACGGACGGGCTGACGTAGTGGATCGTTTTGATCCCCTGCTTTTTCAGGTTGCCCTCAAGCGTGATATTAAAATCAGGCGCGTCGATACCCACGAACACGTCCGGCTTAAGTTCGGTAAAACGGCGCGTGAGATCGGCACGAATATGCAGCAACCGGCGCAGGCGTCCGAGCACTTCAACAATGCCCATCACCGCCAGCTCTTCCATTTCGTACCAGGCTTCGCAGCCTTCAGCCTGCATGCGCGGCCCCGCCACCCCGACAAAACGGGCGTTGGGATGGCGTTTTTTCAGCGCCTGAATGAGACCGGCACCAAGAATATCGCCGGAGGTTTCTCCGGCGACCAGGGCAATCGTAAGAGGTCGAGAGTCAACCATATTAACGGATCAGACCACGCGTCGAGCGTTCAAAGAACTCGGTGAACGCTTTCACCTCGGGGTGCTGCTCCGCCAGTGCGGCGATTTCAGGCTTCGCTTCTTCGAACGTTTTCCCACTGCGGTAAAGCAGTTTATAGGCGTTACGAATCGCAAAAAGCGCCTCTTTGGTGAAACCACGGCGTTTCAACCCTTCGATGTTGACCCCGAAAGGCGTCGCGTGGTTACCCTGTGCGATCACATACGGCGGGACGTCCTGCGCCACACCGGAGCAACCGCCAACCATCACGTGAGCACCAATGATGCAGAACTGATGCACCGCCGTCATGCCGCCAATGATCGCAAAATCATCAACGGAAACGTGGCCCGCCAGCGTCGCATTATTGGCAAGAATACAGCGGTTACCGACGGTGCAGTCATGCGCAACGTGCGCATTCACCATCAGCAGGTTATCGCTGCCCACCTTCGTCAATCCACCACCCTGTACTGTACCGCGGTGAATGGTGACGCTTTCGCGAATGCGGTTACGATCGCCAACTTCCACACGGGTCGGTTCACCAGCATATTTTAAATCCTGGTTAGCTTCACCGATGGTGGCGAACTGATAGATCTCGTTATCACGGCCAATTTTAGTATGGCCATTAATCACAACGTGAGACTTCAGTACGGTACCCTCACCAATTTCAACATGGGGTCCAACAAGACAAAACGGTCCAATGTGAGCGTTAGCGCCGATAACGGCACCCTCTTCCACAATGGCTGTGGGATGAATAAAGGCGGTCTTATCAATCACGTATCAGGCCTCCCGGCTACGTGCACACATCATAGTAGCTTCACAGACAACTTTGCCGTCGACCAGCGCTACGCCTTTAAAGCGAGTCAGGCCGCGACGCGTTTTTTCGAACGTTACTTCCATGATCATTTGATCACCTGGAACGACCGGACGCTTGAAGCGCGCTTCGTCGATACCGGCGAAGTAATACAGCTCACCCGGTTCCAGTTTGCCGACGCTTTTAAACGCCAGAATACCTGTGGCCTGCGCCATCGCTTCCAGAATCAATACGCCTGGGAAAATCGGTTTGCCAGGGAAATGGCCCTGGAAAAATGGCTCGTTGACCGAAACATTTTTTACTGCGCGCAGAAAACGATTCTCTTCAAAATCCAGCACACGATCTACCAGCAAGAACGGGTAGCGGTGCGGCAGAAGCTCTAAAATCTCTTCAATGTGCAGAGTATGAGTGTCAGTAGTCAAAATACTCTTCCTGTCTAAAAATACTGAATGGCAATAATAACACGGCCCGCGGCAATCACAGGAATGCCGTCAGGCCGGGAAGTTTGGGCGAAAAACGGATGAATTATCAGTCTTGTTGATTGACCTTGCGTTCTACAGCTTTCAGACGCTTGCTCATCTCATCAATGTTCATCACCAGTGCTGCTGTCTTGCGCCACACTTTGTTGGGTTGCAGCGGGATACCTGAGGAGTAAACGCCCGGTTCTGTGATCGGACGCATTACCATACCCATACCCGTTACGGTGACCTTGTCGCAGATTTCCATGTGCCCGTTAATCACGCTGGCACCGCCAATCATGCAATAACGGCCAATTTTCAGGCTGCCTGCCATGATGACGCCACCCGCAACCGCGGTATTGTCGCCAATCACAACGTTATGTGCAATCTGGCACTGGTTATCAATGATAACACCATTGCCAATAATGGTGTCATCCAGCGCACCACGGTCAATGGTTGTACAGGCACCGATCTCAACGCGAGAGCCAATGATCACGCGGCCAAGCTGCGGGATCTTAACCCAGTTACCCCGATCGTTGGCATAGCCAAAACCATCCGCACCGATCACGGTGCTGGACTGGATCAGGCAATTCTCACCGATCTCGATCTCGTGGTAAATGGTGACATTGGCCCATAAACGCGAGCCGGCACCAATTTTCGTCTTTTTCCCGACAAAACAGCCAGCGCCAATCACCACGTTATCGCCTAATTCCACATCAGATTCGATAACGGCGTTGGCACCGATTGAAACGTTATTACCCAGCTTCGCCGAGGCGTCAATGACCGCACTGGGTGCGATATCCTGAGCCGGCTGCGGCGTGGTATCCAGAATTTGAGCCATGCGCGCATAAACCAGGTAGGGATTCTTCACTACCAGCGCGGCACTTTTGGCAAAAGGAAGGTCGTCCTGCGTCATCACGACAGCAGAAGCCTGGCAAGCGGCCAGGTGTTCACGGTATTTAGGATTTACCATGAATGTAATTTGACCTGCTTTAGCAGACTGCATGGACGCAACGCCGGTGATGACGAGATCGCCATCACCGTGTAACTCTGCATCCAACTGCCCTGCCAATTCAGACAGTCGAATTGAAGGCATTACTTATTTAACCTGTTTCAGCACATCAGCGGTGATGTCTTTAACATCACTGCCGTTGTAGGCAACGGTGCTTGAATCAACAACCAGATCGATGTTCTGGTCATCAGCAACTTTCTTCACAGCAGCCTGGATACGGTTAACCAGTTTACCGCGTTCTTCGTTGGAACGACGCTGACGATCCTGTTCAAAGGCCTGTGCTTTCTGCGAGAAAGCCTGGCGCTGTGCCGACAGATCTTTTTCCATTTTGGTGCGTTCGCTTGCTTTCATTGTAGAAGCGTCACGCTGGAAACGCTGCATTTTAGCCTGCAGATCGCCTTCCTGGTTCTGAAGTTCACCGGCACGGCCTTTGAACTCGTTTTCCAGCGTTTTGGAAACGCCAGTGGTCTGTGCAACCTGTTGGAACAGGCTGTTCATGCTAACGATTGCAATTTTGTCTGCTGCCTGAGCTGACGTCATCATCGCCAGGCCAAGACCTGCAGCTACTAAAAACTTTTTCACTATAAACTCCTTACCATCCCAAATGTACCCGCGGGTACCATTCTTTGCGTGGCAAGGCGATAGCCAGTATCGCCTTTGTCATCGCTACACTGCTAACGCACTCCGTTGCGACGAACAATTACCAGGTTTTACCAATGTTAAACTGGAACTGCTCGGCTTTGTCGCCATCGTATTTTTGGAACGGTTGGGCGTAAGAGAAGACCAACGGTCCTAATGGAGACATCCATTGTAGTGCGAGACCCGCAGACATACGAATATTGCTCGGATCGCTGTAGTCAGGCACGCCCGCTGCGCGCGATGCCGCGTCGTTCTGCCAGTTGGTATCCCATACGGTACCCGCATCCCAGAAGAAGGAGGTACGCACCGAGTTAGCGTACTTCTCGCTAATGAACGGCGTCGGCGTAATGAATTCCAGGCTGGCGACGCCCATGGCGTTACCGCCTACAGCATCATCAGAACGACAGACTTCTGCTGAAGAGGTTTTGTTACAGTTATCCGTGTCGTTAGCGCCGTAGTACACTGCTTTCGGACCAATGTTATTGGACTGGAAGCCACGTACGGTGCTTGAACCACCGGCATAAAAGTTCTCGTAGAACGGCATCTCTTTGCTGCCGAGACCGTCGCCATAACCCCACTTGGTACGACCCAGGACGACCCATTTATGGTCATCATCGATCGGGAAGTAGGACGCGGTATCAACGGTCACTTTGTAGAACTCGTTATCGGAGCCAGGGATAGTGACTTTACCGTTCAGGTTGACGCGTGAGCCATCCGTTGGGAAGTAGCCACGGTCAAGACGGTTGTAGGTCCAGCCGTAGTTGAAGGTGAAGTCATCTGCGGCAAAACCGTTATCGTCATTATCTTTACTGGCGCTTTGACCCAGCGAGTCAAGATAACGCCACATCGCGACCTGTGGTTCCATATTGGACAGATCGTTATGCACGTAGCCTAAGCCCAGGCGCAACGTGTTGTACTCGTTGACCGGGAAGCCCAGCGTACCATCAAGGCCGTAGCTCTTGTTGGTGTACGAGGAGAGGTCAGCGTCGTCGGCTTCAAAGTCATTATAGAAGATACGCCCGCCCAGACTTACACCATCAACGGTGAAGTACGGGTTGGTGACTGACAGCTCAGAGTAAGTCTGATAATCGTTTTTCGTCCCGCTAATGCCCACAGAGTAACCGGTACCTAACCAGTTATCCTGCTGCACGCCGACCTGGAAGCTGACGCCGCTTTCGGTACCGTAGCCGACACCGAAGTTGAAGCTACCGGTGTTACGCTCTTTGACTTTATAAACAACGTCAACCTGATCCGGGCTGCCCGGCACGCGCTGGGTGTCGGTATCCACCGTTTCGAAGTAGCCGAGGCGGTTCAGACGCTCTTTACCTTGATCGACAAGATCGCTGCCCAGCCATGCGCCTTCCATCTGACGCATTTCGCGACGCAGGACGGCATCTTTGGAGGTATCGTTACCTTCAAAGCGGATCTTACGCACGTAGTAACGGTTACCGGCATCAACGTTCACACGCAGCTTCACGGTTTTATCCGCGTCGTTGATTTCAGGCTGAGACTGTACGCGCGGATAGGCGTAACCATAGCGACCCAGAAGCTTTTTAATATCGTCTTCCATTTTGGTCACTTTGGCGCCGTTATAAAGCTCACCCGGCTCGATTTTGGTCAGGCTTTCAATTTCAGCAGAGTGCCCGGCCAGATTACCGCTGACTTCCACGCTGGCAAGCTTGTACTGATCGCCTTCGGTGACGTTAACGGTAATGTAGATGCCTTTTTTATCAGGCGTCAGGCTGACCTGCGTCGAATCGATATTGAAGCGGGCATAACCACGGTCCAGGTAGTAACTGCGCAGGGTTTCCAGATCGCCTGCCAGCTTTTGCTTCTGGTATTTGCGATCGCCGACCACGTTCCACCACGGCACTTCGTCACGCAGCTGGAACGTTGAAATCAACTGTTCGGTGCTGAATGCGTGGTTACCGACGATGTTGATCTGCTGGATCTGTGCAGATACGCCTTCCTGGAAGACCAGTTTCAGGTCCACACGGTTACGCGGCAGCGGTGTCACAACCGCTTTCACGCTGGCGCTGTACTTACCGACGCTGTAGTAGAAATCTTCCAGCCCTTTTTCGATATCTGAAAGGGTGGTGCGATCCAGGGATTCACCCACACGCACGCCAGAAGCTTCGAGGTTCTGTTTCAGCATGTCATCTTTCACTGATTTGTTACCAGAGAAAGTGATGCTGGCGATTGTCGGGCGTTCTTTCACCTGAACCAAGAGAGTATCACCATCGCGCAGGACGCGGACGTCCTCGAAGTTGCCAGTGGCAAACAGCGCACGAATGGTGTTACTGATATCTTCATCATTAACCGTATCGCCCTGACGGACAGGCATACTGAGGAGGGCCGCACCAACGGCGACACGCTGGAGGCCTTCGAAATGAATATCCTTCACAACGAACCCTTCAGCACCGTATACGGTGGCGCTGCTAAACAGCAGCGACGCTATGAGCAACTTTTTCATCGCCATCGTTATTATGCGTTCTTCCTAACTAACTCTCTATAACCGAGAGAAATCATTGAAAAGTGCAAGCCCCATTAACAACACCAGCAAAATCGAGCCAATGCGATAACTAAAGTCTTGAACTCGCTCGGATACCGGCCCGCCCTTCAGCTTCTCTATCGCCAAAAACAGCAGATGACCCCCGTCAAGAACGGGTAACGGGAACAGGTTGATAATTCCGAGGTTCACGCTGATTAGCGCAAGGAACATCAGGTAATAAATCAACCCAAACTCCGCTGACATCCCAGCCCCTTGAGCGATCGAAATCGGCCCACTGAGGTTGTTCAGTTTTACGTCACCGGTTATCAATTTCCCCAACATACTGACCGTCAGCTTCATCAACTGCCAGGTTTTATCCGTGGCTTCGACGATGGCGCTAAACGGCCCGTATTGGCGTACTGTCTTATATTCATCCGGCAGCGGGATAATTTTAGGCACCACGCCCGCGAACCCTTCGTCCTTGCCGCTACCCGGTTTTGTATCGGGTATCAATGTTAAAGACAAGGGGCTGCCTTGTCTCTCGATATCTAACGCCAGCGGCGTACCCGGATTGTCCCGGACCAGGGTGACAAACGTCATCCACTCCGTTAACTGCTGACCATCGACTTTAACGATCCTGTCGCCCGCTTGCAAACCCGCTTTGCTCGCCGCGGAGTCATTTTGCACCTGAGCCAGTACCGGTTCAATCTGCGGACCGCGTGGGCGAATGCCGATTGACGCCACCGGATCTTCGCGGTCAGGCGCTAAAACCCAATGGCGTAAATCCAGGGTTTTGTTCTGGCGGCTATCGCTGCCAAACGGCGACACGCTGATTGTCGTTTGATCGTCACCCATTTTGGAGACCAGTTGCAGACGCACAGCATCCCAATCAGGCGTTTCGATACCATCTATGGCTTTAAGTTCCGTGCCCGGCGAAATTTGGGCGCTTGCGGCGATAGAATTGGGCGTTATTTCACCCACAACCGGTCGCACACCGGGAACACCGATGATGAACACCAGCCAGTAGGCAAAAATGGCAAAGAGGAAGTTCGCCACGGGTCCCGCGGCAATGACGGCAGCACGCTGCCCGATGGTTTTGTTATTGAACGCCGTATGGCGCAGTTCCGGCATCACCGGCTCTACGCGTTCATCCAGCATTTTGACATAGCCCCCCAGCGGAATGAGGGCGATAACAAACTCGGTACCCTGCTTGTCCATGCGACGCCAGAGCGCTTTACCAAAACCGATGGAAAAACGCTCAACCCGCACTCCGCAACGGCGAGCAACCCAGAAATGGCCAAATTCGTGCACCGTGATCAGCACGCCCAGCGCAACAATAAACGCCGCCAGATTCCAGAGAATGCTCAGCATAAAACCTTCCGTTAAATCGTCCTGAATACCAGCAATAACAGACAAGCAAACACCGGTACGGCTGCTGTCAGGCTGTCGATGCGATCGAGTATACCGCCGTGTCCTGGAATAAGGTGGCCGCTGTCTTTAATACCGGCTTCACGCTTAAACATACTCTCTGTTAGATCCCCGAGCACTGAGGCCAGCGCCGCGACGATGGAACAAATTAATAGGGTTGAAGGCGCAACGTCCAGATTCGCCCACATCCCGTAGCCCCACGATATCACAGCGGCCGTAAATAACCCGCCAATAAATCCCTGCCAGGTTTTTCCCGGAGACACTTTAGGAGCCAGCTTATGTTTGCCAAATAGTTTGCCAAACATGTAAGCGCCGGAGTCCGCACCCCACACGAGGATCATGATGTACAGCAACCACAGCGCTCCGCTGTAGTGGTTGTCGTCATAATGCCACGCACGCAGTGCCAGCATACCCCAAAAAAATGGCACAATTGTGAGGATACCGAAAATCAGGCGCAGCACCTTTGAGTGCCGCCAGACGCCCGCCGATGCCGGGTAGAATAGCACCAGTAGCAGCGCCACAATCCACCAGCCCAGCGATGCCCACAGCGAGCCTTCAACCAGCGGCTGATGCACGTTGTGGTGATATTCAGGCATCATTAGCAGCATGCCGGAGAGTATCCCTCCGCATAACACCGCCAGCCATACGCGCTGAGGCTTTGAGGTAAAGCCGCTAAGCTGTCCCCACTCCCACGCGGCAAGCATGCACACGGCGATCGTTACGATGGCGAATCCCACCGGCGGCAATAAAAACAGCGCCGCGATAACGACGGGTATTAATACAAAAGCAGAAATCAGGCGATACTTCAGCAAAAGCTACCCCCATCAGGCTTTGTCGCCACCAGGCTCGGTGCCGCCGAAACGGCGCTCTCGATTGGCAAAGGCATGCAGCGCACCTTCAAAGTCTTGTTCATCGAAATCGGGCCAAAGAACATCTGTAAAGTAAAGTTCGGCATAGGCAATTTGCCAAAGTAAAAAGTTACTTATGCGATGTTCTCCCCCTGTCCTAATCACTAAATCTACGGGAGCCAGTTCATGCATGCAGATTTGCTTACTCAGCGCTTCTTCATCAATCTCGTCCGGGCGTAACAGCCCTTCCTGGACCTGTGCAGCTAAATACTGAACTCCCTGAATAATATCCCAACGTCCGCCATAATTCGCCGCGACATTGAGCGTCAGACCGGTATTTTGCGCGGTCAACGCTTCCGCTTTGCGAATGCGTTCTTGCAGACGGGCGTTAAAACGACGGGTATCACCGATGACGCGCAGGCGCACATTATGGCGGTGCAGGCTTTTCACTTCGCTATCGAGTGCCCACACGAACAGCTCCATCAGCGCACTCACTTCCTGCGCCGGGCGATTCCAGTTTTCACTACTAAAGGCGTACAGCGTCAATGCATCTATGCCGTTATTGGCAGCATAAGAAACCGCACGACGAACAGACTTGGCACCGGCTTTATGACCAAAAGCTCGTATTTTCCCTTGTCTTTTCGCCCAGCGACCATTGCCATCCATAATTATCGCCACATGACGGCAGCCATGTGCGGGCAAATTCTCGCTTAATGGTTGATTAGCAGACAACATAACGCGTTATTAGTCCCTGAAAAGGATTTAGCGGTAGCCAGGAATACTGAAGCCTTTACGTAAAAAAGCCGTGTCAAACCACGGCTAACCTGACCTGCCTGGTCCGAAAACCCGCAGTCAGGTGGCGCAGACTATATCACTGAAGCACAACGCTAACAAATAGCACAACCACGAGTGGCTGGAATATCACCAGCTTGCGAGACGCATCACTTGTTTTTGAGCGACCTCACGCGCTTGCGCATCCACCGCCAGCACATCGTCAATGCTCTGCGGTTCGCGCAAATCCATCTGTTCGATAACGGACAGATTAAGGGCGGCGATATCGGTAAAGCGAATGCCGGATGCCAGGAATGCGGCGACCGTCACCTCATTTGCAGCATTGAGCGCCGTTGTAGCGGCCTGCCCCTGTTCAAACGCGTCCATCGCCAGCTTAAGACAGGGATAGCGCGCGTAATCAGGTTCAGAAAAACTCAACGAGCTTAGCTTACAAAAATCGAGAGGCTTTACCCCAGAGTCCACACGCCCCGGCCAGGCCATCGTGTGGGCTATCGGTGTGCGCATATCCGGCTCACCCAGTTGTGCTAACACGCTGCCATCCTGATACCGCACCATTGAGTGGATCACCGACTGCGGGTGAATCAGCACTTCCATCTGGTGCGCGGAGGCATTAAACAACCAGCGCGCTTCAATGTATTCCAGACCTTTATTCATCATGGTGGCGGAATCGACGGAGATTTTACGTCCCATCGACCAGTTCGGATGACGGCAAGCCTGATCCGGCGTCATAGCAGCCAGTTCAGACAGTGGCGTTTCACGAAACGGGCCACCAGACCCGGTGAGCAAAATCGACATGACGCCATTCTGCTCCAGTGAAGCGTACCCCAGGTTGTGCTGGAAAGGTTGCGGTAAACTCTGAAAAATGGCGTTATGCTCGCTGTCCACCGGCAAAAGCTGCGCCCCGCTGCGCTTTACCGCCTCCATAAACAGACGCCCGCAGGTCACTAACGCCTCTTTATTGGCCAACAGAACGGTTTTGCCCGCATGGATCGCCGACAGCGTGGGAACCAGTCCGGCCGCGCCGACGATGGCCGCCATCACCTGATCGACGTCATCCAGCGCCGCCATGTCACTGGCAGCCTGCTGCCCGCTCAGCACCTCGGTCTGGCTCCCGTGCGATCGCAATGTCTCTTTGAGCTGTCGCGCGCTGGCTTCATCGTCCATCACGGCAAAGCGCGGCCTGAACTCCAGGCACTGTTCAACCATGCGGGTGACGTTTTTACCGGCGACCAGCGCGGTGACGGAAAAGCGATCGGGATTGTGGCGAACCACGTCGAGCGTGCTGCAACCAATGGATCCGGTTGAGCCAAGAAGGGTCAGATGCTTCATAAGGATGGGACGTCCCAATGGGGTCGAAGGTAGAAAGCAAAACGCCGCCAGCAAAGCGTAGTGCTTCCTGTGCGGCGTTAGAGTAGTCAGTGACGAAGAATCAGAACTGCATCAGTTCCGCTTCTTTCTCTGCCAGCGCCGCATCCACTTTTTTGATGGCGGCGTCGGTCAGTTTTTGCACGTCATCCTGGGAACGACGATCGTCATCTTCGCTGATTTCTTTGTCTTTCAGCAGGGCTTTCACCTTGTCGTTAGCGTCGCGACGCACGTTACGTACCGCAACACGTGCGCCTTCGGCTTCACCGCGCACTACTTTGATCAGGTCTTTACGACGCTCTTCCGTCAGGGCTGGCAGCGGAACACGGATATCGGTACCCGCAGAGTTCGGGTTCAGACCCAAATCGGACGTCATGATCGCTTTCTCAACGGCCGGGCCCATAGAGCGGTCGAACACGTTGATTTTCAGCGTACGGGAGTCTTCAACGGTCACGCTTGCCAACTGGCGCAGTGGGGTCGGGGTACCGTAGTACTCCACAACGATCCCGTCGAGCAGGCTCGGAGAGGCACGGCCCGTGCGAATTTTGCTGATCTGGTTTTTGAACGCTTCTACGCATTTGTCCATGCGCACTTCAGCATCTTTTCTGATATCGCTAATCACGTTACGAATCCTTGAAAACTTGTCTCAGGCAGACCATACGCCGTCACACCGAAAAAGGTGTGCTAAGTATAGCCCCGATTAATTCATGGCACTGTAAAAGTGCCTGATTAAAACCGCTTTACGTTAAAGCGGAATCTTACCTTTATTTGTCGCTCACGGAAATTATTCCGTGATTAAAGTGCCTTCTTTTTCACCCATGACCACGCGACGCAGCGCGCCAGGTTTGTTCATGTTGAAAACGCGAATCGGCAGTTTGTGGTCGCGGGCCAGCGTGAACGCGGCCAGATCCATCACTTTAAGCTCACGATCGAGCACTTCGGTATAGGTCAGCTGATCGTACAGCGTGGCGGTAGGATCTTTCATTGGATCCGCCGAGAACACGCCATCAACCTTGGTCGCTTTCAGCACCACGTCCGCTTCGATTTCGATCCCACGCAGGCAGGCTGCGGAGTCGGTGGTGAAGAACGGGTTGCCGGTACCGGCGGCCAGGATCACGACGCGGTTGTTGCGCAGCAGGCTGATAGCCTCTGCCCAGCTGTAGTTATCACACACGCCATTCAGCGGAATAGCGGACATCAGGCGGGCGTTCACATAGGCGCGGTGCAGTGCGTCACGCATTGCCAGGCCGTTCATGACGGTGGCCAGCATGCCCATGTGGTCGCCCACTACGCGGTTCATCCCCGCTTTCGCAAGACCGGCTCCGCGGAAAAGATTACCACCACCAATCACCACACCGACCTGGATACCTAATTCCACCAGCTCTTTGATTTCCTGCGCCATGCGGTCGAGGATGCTTGCGTCAATACCGAAGCCTTCGGTGCCTTGCAGCGCTTCGCCACTCAGCTTAAGCAGAATGCGTTTATAGACGGGTTTTGCATTGGTAGCCATGATTCTTTCCTGAGACTGTCAACGAATAAGAGGGGGTTAATTCTGGCGACATGATACGTCGCAAATCAGCGGGCGCACTATAGGCTTTTGCTGATTCTTACAACACGTACACAAAAAGAAGCCGCCCTCAGGCGGCTCCATTTTTTGATTAAGACTGCTTGGACATGGCAGCAACTTCTGCTGCGAAGTCAGTCTCAACTTTCTCGATGCCTTCACCCACTTCGAAGCGGATGAAGTTGGTGACGTCAGCGTTGTGCTCTTTCAGCAGCTGGCCCACGGTTTTGCTCGGATCGATAACGAAAGGCTGACCGGTCAGAGAGACTTCGCCGGTGAATTTCTTCATGCGGCCTTCAACCATTTTCTCTGCGATTTCTTTCGGTTTGCCAGACTGCATGGCGATGTCCAGCTGAACCTGGTACTCTTTCTCTACCACTTCAGCGGAAACGTCTTCCGGCTTAACGAATTCTGGTTTGCTTGCAGCAACGTGCATTGCCAGCTGTTTAACCAGCTCTTCGTCAGCGCCTTTAGCCGCGATCAGAACGCCGATGCGTGCACCGTGCAGGTAAGAACCCAGCACGTCGCCTTCGATAGCGGAAACGCGGCGAATATTGATGTTTTCACCAATTTTAGCCACCAGCGCAACGCGCTCTTCTTCGAACTGTGCTTTCAGCACGTCAACGTCGGTGGTTTTGCCAGCCAGCGCAGCATCCAGCACTTTGTCAGCAAATGCCTGGAAACCGCCGTCTTTCGCTACGAAGTCAGTCTGGCAGTTAACTTCCAGAATGATGCCGTAGTTGCCGTCGATTTTGGTTTTGATCACGCCGTCAGCAGCAACGTTGCCTGCTTTTTTAGCCGCTTTGATCGCGCCAGACTTACGCATGTTCTCGATTGCCAGCTCGATGTCGCCATTGGCTTCGGTCAGCGCTTTTTTACAATCCATCATGCCTGCGCCAGTACGTTCGCGCAGCTCTTTTACCAGGGATGCGGTAATTTCAGCCATTCTAAAATCCTCGGGAGATTTGATCTGCCTGGTTGTGACAACCAAACAGCCTAAAAAGTGAAAAAGGGGCCATAAAAAGGCCCCCTAACCAAACTCGATACTACCTGGTTAATAAGGGCTCCGGGGAGCGTGCCTTATTATTCAGCTTCTACGAAGCTTTCTTCCGCCTGAACAGCCAGATCTTGCGAACGGCCTTCACGAACGGTAGCAGCAACAGCGCTCAGGTACAGGCTAACAGCACGGATTGCGTCGTCGTTACCCGGGATAACGAAGTCAACACCGTCCGGATCAGAGTTGGTATCAACGATAGCAAATACCGGAATACCCAGGTTGTTTGCTTCTTTGATAGCGATGTGCTCGTGATCGGCGTCGATAACAAACAGTGCGTCCGGCAGGCCGCCCATGTCTTTGATACCGCCCAGGCTGTTTTCCAGCTTGTCCAGCTCACGAGTGCGCATCAGCGCTTCTTTCTTAGTCAGCTTGTCGAAAGTACCGTCCTGAGACTGAGTTTCCAGGTCTTTCAGACGTTTGATGGACTGACGAACGGTTTTCCAGTTAGTCAGCATGCCGCCCAGCCAGCGATGGTTCACGAAGAACTGGTCGCAGCTATGAGCAGCTTCTTTCACCGCTTCGCTTGCAGCGCGTTTAGTACCAACAAACAGAATCTTACCTTTACGGGAAGAGATCTTGTTCAGCTCAGCCAGGGCTTCGTTGAACATTGGTACAGTTTTCTCAAGGTTGATGATGTGAACTTTGTTACGTGCGCCGAAGATGAAAGGCTTCATTTTCGGGTTCCAGTAACGGGTCTGGTGACCAAAGTGAACACCAGCCTTGAGCATGTCGCGCATGGAAACAGTTGCCATGATTAAAACCTCTATAAGATAGTTGGGGTTATGCCTCCACGTATCCCATATTACCGACCCCGAAGGGCACCCCGGAATATGTGCCGATACGTGTGTGTTATTACACAAAGTGAGATTTGTGGCTTCAGTCCCATCAAGGAACGGAAGTCCGGCGCGCTTTATACCATAAATACCGCCAGGACTCCAACACTTGTTGGCCTGATGTGCTGGCAATGATTCTCAATTTGGCACAGAGCTTGCGGGACTGATACCATTAACAACACATAGACAATTATTGTCGAATTAATCGACACTGATGGACAGAATTCATGGCTATCTCTCTTAAGACACCAGAAGAAATTGAAAAAATGCGCGTCGCGGGCAAACTGGCCGCTGATGTGCTTGAAATGATCGAATCCCACATTAAACCGGGCGTCAGCACTGGCGAGCTGGATAAGATTTGCAACGATTACATCGTTAATGAACAGCACGCGGTTTCTGCCTGCCTGAACTATCACGGCTTCCCAAAATCCGTGTGCATCTCGATTAATGAAGTAGTGTGCCACGGTATTCCGGACGACGAAAAACGCCTGAAGGATGGCGATATCGTCAACATCGACGTGACGGTGATTAAAGACGACTATCACGGCGACACCTCTAAGATGTTTATCGTCGGCAAGCCGACCATTCTGGGCGAGCGCCTGTGCCGTATCACCCAGGAGAGCCTGTATCTGGCGCTGCGCATGGTGAAGCCGGGCATCCGCCTGCGCAGCCTCGGTGCCGCCATTCAGAAATTCGTTGAAGCGGAAGGCTTCTCCGTGGTGCGCGAATATTGCGGTCACGGCATTGGCCGCGTCTTCCACGAAGAGCCGCAGGTGCTGCACTACGACGCGGATGACGGCGGCGTGGTGTTGCAGGCCGGTATGACCTTTACCATCGAACCGATGGTCAACGCCGGGGATTACCGCATTCGCACCATGAAAGATGGCTGGACGGTGAAAACCAAAGACAGAAGCTTGTCTGCGCAATACGAGCATACTATTGTGGTGACAGAAAACGGCTGCGAAATTCTGACGTTACGAAAGGATGACACCATCCCGGCGATACTCTCGCACAACGAATGATAATAAGCCGGCGATTGCCGGCTTTTTTTATGGTGATAATTTTTTCTTATAATGGGGCGGCGCACGATGAGTCACAGTCTCTCTGAGCAGTTAAGCCATACGGTGCCTGGCCTTCCCGGCCAGCCCGCCAATCCCTCCGCCTGGCCACAGGACGCGCTGAACTGCGCCAGCATCAAAGCGCATATCGACACCTTCCAGCAGTGGCTGGGCCACGTCTTTGACGAGGGGCTGTCGGCTGAGCAACTGATTGAGGCGCGCACGGAATTCATCGATCAGCTTTTGCAGCGCCTGTGGCTGGAATACGGCTTTGGTGAGGTGGGCGATGCTGCGCTGGTGGCGGTGGGTGGCTACGGGCGCGGTGAGCTGCATCCGCTGTCGGACATCGACCTGCTGATCTTAAGCCGTAAAAAACTCCCCGATGAGCAGGCGCAAAAAATTGGCGAACTGCTGACCCTGCTGTGGGATGTGAAGCTGGAAGTCGGTCACAGCGTGCGGACGCTGGAAGAGTGCCTGCTCGAAGGCTTATCGGATCTGACCGTTGCCACCAATTTGATCGAATCTCGCCTGTTGATTGGCGACGTCGCGCTGTTTCTCGAACTGCAAAAACACATTTTCAGCGAAGGCTTCTGGCCCTCCGAGAAATTCTTCGCGGCAAAGCTCGCCGAGCAGAGCGAGCGGCATCAGCGCTATCACGGCACCAGCTACAATCTTGAGCCGGATATAAAAAACAGCCCCGGCGGCCTGCGCGATATCCATACGCTACAGTGGATCGCCCGCCGCCATTTTGGTGCGACCTCCATCAGCGAAATGGTCGGCTTCGGCTTCTTGACCCAGGCCGAGCGCAACGAGCTTAACGAATGCCTGCATTTACTGTGGCGCATCCGCTTTGCCCTGCATCTGGAAGTGACTCGCTATGACAACCGTCTGCTGTTTGACCGGCAGCTCAGCGTCGCCCAGCGCCTGAACTACAGCGGCGAAGGCAACCAGCCCGTCGAGCATATGATGAAGGACTTCTATCGCGTGACCCGACGCGTGACGGAGCTGAATCAAATGCTGCTCCAGCTGTTTGACGAGGCGATCCTCGCGCTGACCGAAGACGAAAAACCCCGTCCCATTGACGACGAATTCCAGCTGCGCGGCACGCTCATCGATCTGCGCGACGAAACGCTGTTTATGCGCGAGCCGCAGGCCATTCTGCGCATGTTTTACATCATGGTGCGTAACAGCAGCATTACCGGCATTTACTCCACCACGCTGCGCCATCTGCGTCACGCCCGTCGCCACTTAACGCAGCCGTTGTGCTACATCCCGGAAGCGCGCTCGCTGTTTCTGAGCATGCTGCGCCACCCCGGCGCGGTCAGCCGTGGCCTGTTGCCGATGCACCGCCACAGCGTGCTATGGGCCTATATGCCGCAGTGGTCGCACATTGTCGGTCAGATGCAGTTCGACCTCTTCCACGCCTATACCGTGGATGAGCACACCATTCGCGTACTGCTGAAGCTGGAGAGTTTTGCAGATGAAGCCACACGCCAGAAGCATCCGCTGTGCGTGGATCTGTGGCCGCGTTTGACGCACCCGGAGCTGATCCTGATTGCCGCCCTCTTCCACGACATCGCCAAAGGGCGCGGCGGCGACCATTCGGTACTGGGTGCGCAGGACGTGCTGAAATTTGCTGAACTGCACGGCCTGAACTCGCGGGAAACCCAGCTTGTGGCCTGGCTGGTGCGTCATCACTTACTCATGTCCGTTACTGCCCAGCGCCGCGATATTCAGGACCCTGAAGTCATTAAGCAGTTTGCCGAAGAGGTGCAGACGGAGAACCGCCTGCGCTTCCTGGTCTGCCTGACGGTCGCCGACATCTGCGCCACCAACGAAACCCTGTGGAACAGCTGGAAGCAGAGCCTGTTGCGCGAGCTTTATTTTGGTACGGAAAAACAGCTGCGCCGCGGTATGCAAAACACGCCGGATATGCGCGAGCGCGTGCGCCATCATCAGCTCCAGGCGCTGGCGCTGCTGCGCATGGACAATATCGACGAAGAGGCGCTGCATCAGATTTGGGCGCGCTGTCGGGCGAACTACTTCGTGCGCCACAGCCCAAATCAGCTGGCCTGGCATGCGCGGCATCTGTTAAAGCATGAGTTGAGCAAACCGCTGATCCTGCTCAGCCCGCAGGCGACGCGCGGCGGCACGGAGATTTTTATCTGGAGCCCGGACCGGCCCTATCTGTTTGCCGCCGTCTGCGCAGAGCTTGATCGTCGCAATCTCAGCGTCCACGACGCGCAGATTTTCACCACTCGCGATGGCATGGCGATGGACACCTTTATTGTGCTGGAGCCGGACGGTAGCCCGCTGTCGCCGGACCGCCATGACGCCATCAGCTTCGGCCTCGAACAGGCGATCACCCAGCACAGCTGGCAGCCGCCGCAACCGCGTCGTCAGGCGGCAAAACTGCGTCATTTTACCGTCGATACCGAAGTCAATTTCCTGCCGACGCACACCGATCGACGCTCATTCCTTGAGCTGATAGCCCTTGACCAGCCAGGCCTGCTTGCCCGCGTGGGTCAGGTGTTTGCCGATCTCGGGATTTCACTCCACGGCGCGCGAATTACGACAATTGGTGAGCGAGTAGAAGATTTATTTATAATCGCAACGGCCGACCGGCGTGGCCTTAATAATGTGCTCCAGAAGGAAGTGCAACAACGGTTGACAGCGGCCCTCAATCCAAACGATAAAGGGTAACGATTTTTTTTACACAGATGGAAAGAGTAAACAATGCAGCAGTTACAGAACGTTATTGAGTCCGCTTTCGAGCGTCGCGCCGACATCACTCCGGCAAATGTTGATACCGTTACCCGTGAAGCGGTTAATCAGGTTATTGGCTTGCTGGATTCCGGCGCGCTGCGTGTCGCAGAAAAAATTGATGGTCAGTGGGTGACCCATCAGTGGCTGAAGAAGGCCGTTCTGCTCTCTTTCCGTATCAACGATAACCAGGTTATCGACGGTGCTGAAAGCCGCTACTTCGATAAAGTGCCAATGAAGTTCGCCAACTACGACGAAGCGCGTTTCCAGAAAGAGGGTTTCCGCGTGGTACCGCCTGCCGCTGTTCGTCAGGGCGCGTTTATTGCACGCAATACCGTGCTGATGCCGTCTTACGTCAATATCGGTGCGTTCGTGGACGAAGGCACCATGGTGGACACCTGGGCGACCGTGGGATCTTGCGCGCAAATCGGTAAAAACGTGCACCTCTCCGGTGGCGTAGGCATCGGGGGTGTTCTGGAGCCGCTGCAGGCTAACCCAACCATCATTGAAGATAATTGCTTTATCGGCGCACGTTCTGAAGTCGTCGAAGGTGTTATCGTTGAAGAAGGTTCCGTGATTTCCATGGGCGTCTATATTGGTCAGAGCACCCGTATTTACGATCGTGAAACCGGTGAAGTGCACTACGGTCGCGTACCGGCAGGCTCCGTTGTCGTTTCTGGCAACCTGCCGTCTAAAGACGGTAAATACAGCCTGTACTGCGCGGTCATTGTGAAAAAAGTGGATGCGAAAACACGCGGAAAAGTGGGTATCAACGAGCTGCTGCGCACAATCGACTAAGTGTTTCCCTCTCCCGATTCGGGAGAGGGTGACCGATCCCGCCTTTTTTGCATGAAGCAGTGGCAAAGATAGATTTTTTCGTTAATTATTCATAGGTTATGTTGAGCTTAAGGGTACCGCTATGTACGATAATCTGAAAAGTTTAGGCATTACCAATCCGGATGAAATCGATCGTTATAGCCTCCGTCAGGAAGCCAATAACGATATCCTGAAAATCTATTTTCATAAGGACAAAGGCGAGTTTTTTGCCAAAAGCGTGAAGTTTAAATACCCGCGCCAGCGCAAAACGATCGTTGCGGATGGGGTTGGCCAGGGTTATAAAGAAGTACAGGAAATTAGCCCTAACCTCCGCTATGTGATTGATGAGTTAGATCAGATTTGCCAGCGCGATCGTACGGAAGTCGATTTGAAACGTAAGATCCTCGACGATCTCCACCATCTGGAGAGCGTGGTAGCGAACAAGATCAGTGAAATCGAATCGGATCTGGAAAAGCTGACGCGCAACAAGTAACGCTGCGCCGCCTGGCCTGGAATACTGTCACTCACCCCGTAGGCCGGGCAAACGCAGTGCCGCCCGGCGTTTAACGCCCGATGGTGCACGCTTACCGGGCATACTACGCTGGTGCCCTCACCCCGTCCCTCTCCCACGGGAGAGGGTGCAAACACTAAAAAAGGCAACCCTGGGTTGCCTTTTTGCTTTTACCTACCGCTGTTCATCCAGTTGTAACGCCACGTACAGCAGCAGCCTGTCGTCAAAATTACCCAAATCCAGCCCCGTTAATTCCGAGATTCGATTGAGACGATACTCCAGCGTGTTGCGATGAATAAACAGCGCTTTTGACGTCGCCAGCGGCTGCACGTTATGGCGAAACCACGCCGACAGCGTGCGTCTTAACAGGCCGTTATTGTCCATCGCTTTTAAACGCGCCAGCGGACGGGAAAGCTCATTGGCCTGCCAGCCACCGCGCAGGCTGTCGAGCAGCACTGGCAGCATCAAATCCTGATAGAAATAGCTGCGGCTTTCCGGCATGCGCTGCTTACCCACCATCATGGTGGTGCGTGCGGTACGGTACGAGCGGGCAATGCTGCCCGGCCCGGTAAAGTAGTTACCGAGGGAGACGCGAAAGCGCAGCTGTCCGTTCTCTTTCATGCGCGCAATCAACTGCTCAACGCGCTTGCGATGATCTTCCGCGTCCCAACGGCCAAACGGGTTGAGGGCGGGTTTTAGCACCACCATTTCGGTCAGCGACACAATGGCGATCAGGTTATTACGTTCCGGCGTGGTGAGGGCATTTTGCAGCTGTTGCAGCTCGGCCATTGCACTGTCAACGCCAAGCTGACCGCTGTCGACTTCCACCACCGCCACCACGCGCGGCTGGTTGAGATCGATACCGAGACGCTGCGCCCATTCGGTCAGCGCAGGCGTATGCTCTTCGGCCTGGATCAGGTTCATAACGAGTTCTTCACGCAGGCGGCTGTCCTGCGCCAGCAGATGCATCAGACGGGACTGTTCCAGCATCATTTCGGCGGTCATGCACACCAGTTCGCCATATTTACGCAGCGTTTCTGGCTCGCCGGTCAACCCGATAACGCCAACAATTTCACCTTCCAGGCGCAGCGGCAGGTTGATCCCCTGACGAACTCCGTGCAGGTGTCGGGCAACGGCGTCGTCGATATCCACCACGCGCCCCTGCGACAGCACAAGCAGTGCACCTTCGTGCAATTCCCCAATACGTTCACGGTCGCCACTGCCGATAATTCGGCCGCGCGCATCCATCACGTTGATGTTGGTATCAATGATGCGCATCGTGCGCGACACGATATCCTGCGCCATTTTGGTATCAAGATGCCAGCCAGCCATGTAACCCTCCCGTGAGCAGAGCACAAGAATAAAAGAGTTATGTACGCCGTACATTGTGCAAACGCACAAAGCGCCGATCTTAAGTATGGAGTTGTGGAAGGCCTCACAGAATATAAGGCGGGGCTCCCTTCTCCAGGGTGGAGAAGGGAGTAAAGCGGTTATTGCATCAGCAGATAAAGGGAGGTATCGCCACGCTGAATGTTAAGCGCTAACACCGACGGTTTGCTGTCGAGAATTTTGCGCAGTTCAGCGATGTTTTTCACCGGCTGCTGGTTCGCGCCGATAATCACGTCACCTTTTTTCAGACCAATGCGCGCCGCCGGGGTATTGGCTTTCACCGTGCTGACCGTCACGCCCTGATCCTGGCCTTTGTTGCTCATCTCAGCGCCTTCAATGCCGCTGAAAATGGTGCTGGAATCGACCTGGTTCTGGCTGCTTTGTTGCAGCTCCAGGCTGACGTTCACCGGTTTGCCGTCACGCAGCAAACCCAGAGACACTTTACTGCCAATCGGCATGGAGCCAACTTCCGCACGCAGCGCGGCGAAGCTGCTGATCGGCTTGCCGTTCAGGGAGGTGATCACATCACCCGCTTTAATCCCCGCTTTCGCCGCCGAGGAGTTCGCCATCACCTGGCTGACGAACGCACCGCGCTGGGCATCAACCTTCATCGCTTTTGCCAGCTCAGAGTTCAGTTCGGTACCCAGAATACCCAGCTCGCCACGACGCACCTGGCCATACTGCACCATCTGCGCGGTCAGGTTTTTCACCATGTTACTCGGAATGGCGAAGCCGATACCGATGTTGCCGCCGTCCGGTGCGAGGATCGCGGTGTTAATACCGATCAGTTCACCGTTGAGGTTCACCAGCGCGCCGCCGGAGTTACCCCGGTTGATCGCCGCATCCGTCTGGATAAAGTTCTCATAGTTTTCCGCGTTAAGACCGCTACGGCCCAGCGCAGAAACGATCCCCGAGGTCACGGTTTCACCCAGACCAAACGGGTTACCGATGGCAACCGTATAGTCACCGACGCGCAGGGCATCGGAATCGGCTATTTTAATCGCCGTCAGGTTCTTCGGATCCTGGATCTGAATCAGCGCCAAATCAGAGCGCGGATCTTTACCCACCACTTTGGCATCAAACTTACGTCCGTCGCCCAGCTGCACTTTAATGGTGCTGGCGTTATCCACCACGTGGTTGTTGGTCACCACGTAGCCTTTCGCCGCATCGATAATCACGCCGGAACCCAGCGCCATAAATTTCTGCTGCTGACCCTGAGCACCGCCGTCCGGTCCGCCCTGGTCACCACTGCCCCCACCCTGACAGAACGGCGAGCTTTGGAATGGCGACCCCTCCTGACAGAACGGTGAGTTCTCACCGAAGAACTGCTGGAAGTTACGCCCCATACGCGGCGTATTCACCGTGGTGCTGCCCTCAACGTTGATACTCACCACCGATGGCATGACTTTTTCAAGCATCGGCGCCAGACTTGGCATCTGTTGCGATGTGGCAGGGGTGGAGGATGCCGTTTCGGCAGCCATCACCGACATCGGGGACAACGCTAAACCTAAACTCAGAGCCAGTGCACTCATTGCAAACGTGGTTTTTTTCATGTGTCGTAATCTCTATTTACTGATAACGCAAACGGGCTGTGTATGTCTCAGTGAGAGTCAATTTATAGCGCGAAGTTCCTGAACGATGTTTTTGTAAAAAGTAAAAATTTATTGTCGCTCTTTACAATTCACCGCCTATTATTCCACCGCCATCAGGCGGCGGTATTCGTCCCAGGCGTACAAATCCGTCATGCCGCTGATATAATCCTGGATCAGGCGACAGCGATAATAATATTCCAGTACCGGGTACTCTGCCGCCTCACGCGATAATTTACTCACCGCTTCGACATAGGCCAGCCTGTGGCGCGTCGAGAGTTTATGAAACAGGCGCGTTTCGATCGGCAGGCGGCGCACACGATCTTTTTCAACCAGCTCGCTAAAATCAACCAGCGGTAATTTCAGCAGCGGCTGATAGATGTCCAGCAACCCGCTAATCACGCGATAACCCTGTAATTCCAGTTGCTCAACATCGGGATGACTAAAGACATTTTCAATAGCCACATTCTTATAAAGTTCAAGAAGTTGACTAAAATCGCTGTCATCTTCCAGCAGTGCATGATTAAACTCACCGGAGAAGATCTGCGGCAGATTTTCTATAAACCGCTGGGCCGCGTAGGGCACCAGCTTATTGAGCGTGTTGACCCGCAAATACATAAAGAACTGATCTTCGGTGCTGCGGCTCAGGCTATTTGCACGCGATTTATCCCAGGCATTTTCGACCACCTGCGAAAACAGCGATCCTTTTTCATGGCGACCCCAGGCGTCGTACAGATGCTGATACAGCTGCTCGACGCTGAATATTCTTTTCTCAACGGCATCTTCCAGATCCGCCACGCAATAGGAAATATCGTCGGCGGCCTCCATCACCCACGTCAGCGGAAACCGGCTGTAGGTCTCCAGATCCAGTTCTTTACGAAGCCGCGCCACATAGGCCTCTTCCGCAAAATAATAGCCGGGTTTCTTCATCAAATAACTGTGGCTTTCCGGCGGTTTTCCCACCCACCAGGCCGGGCGGGTGTATTTTAAAATACAGCCAACCTGCGCCCAGGTCAGGTTCATGCGCATCAGCGTATGCACAATGCGGATACCCTGCGCATTGCCTTCAAAATGGCACAGATCCTGGCGCACTTTACGGCGCAGTTCGTTAAGACTCTCTTCACCTTCACGCAGCCGTAGCGAGACCGCATCGCAGCGATCGTAGGTTAGCGGCTGGCCGGTGGCGTCGTCCGGCGACAGGCGCTGACGGAACCAGTCGTTGATCGCCGCTTCACCAAAATGGCCGAACGGCGGGTTGCCGATATCGTGCATCAGACAGGCCATTTCCACGATGCTTTCAAACGGCCCGGTCAGCTCGTCGAGACCATAGCTTTCCAGCAGGCGCAGCTCTTTCAGGCGGCTTAAGATCTCTTTAGCGATATAGCGACCCACCTGCTGAACCTCCAGCGAGTGCGTCAACCGCGTGCGCACCGAGGCGTTACGCTCCAGCGGAAAAACCTGGGTCTTTTGTTGCAGGCGGCGAATAGCGGGAGAGTTGACGATACGCCCACGATCGCTCTCGAAGATGCGCAGGATTTCACGTTCCGTTTTGACGCCCTGCGGTGAACGGTAGCGACGATGCCAGTTTATTTTTCTGCGAAAATCGATCTCAGCCATTTCCTCTCCCGTAAGCCACGTCAAGTGAAGTAATGCAATCCTGCATGCCATGATAGACTATGCCCTGAAAACGTAACTCTGTCTTATCACATTAGCGAGTATCTCTATGAAAGTTGGCATTATTGGTGCAATGGAAGAAGAAGTGACGCTGCTGCGTGACAAAATCGAAAATCGCCAGACGCAGAACGTGGGCGGCAGCGAAATTTACACCGGTACGCTCAATGGCACAGACGTCGCCCTGCTGAAATCAGGTATTGGCAAAGTCGCCGCCGCAATGGGCGCAACCCTGCTGCTGGAGCGCTGCAAACCCGATGTGATCATTAATACCGGCTCGGCGGGCGGTCTGGCCCCCACGCTGAACGTGGGCGACATCGTAGTCTCCGACGAAGCGCGCTACCACGACGCCGACGTGACCGCGTTTGGCTACGAACTAGGCCAGTTACCGGGTTGCCCGGCAGGCTTTAAAGCCGATGAGAAGCTGGTTGCCGCCGCCGAAGCCTGCATCGCTGAACTGGATCTTAACGCCGTGCGCGGACTGATCGTCAGCGGCGACGCCTTTATTAATGGCTCTGAGGCACTGACCAAAATTCGCCAGAATTTCCCGCAGGCCGTGGCGGTTGAGATGGAAGCCACTGCCATCGCGCACGTCTGCCACAACTTCGGCGTGCCGTTTGTGGTCGTGCGCGCAATCTCTGACGTGGCCGATCAGGAATCCCACCTCAGCTTTGACGAGTTTTTGGTGGTGGCCGCGAAGCAGTCGAGCCTGATGGTCGAAACGCTGGTGAAGAACCTGACGCGTGGCTAATGGGGCTTTCAGGGCGCTGGCCGCCCTGCTGTTGCTGACGCCAGCGTGGCTTATGGCTGCGCCTCGCGTGATTACGCTCTCACCGGCCAATACCGAGCTGGCCTTCGCGGCGGGTATTACGCCGGTGGGCGTCAGCAGCTATTCCGATTATCCGCCCGAGGCCGCTAACATCGAGCAGGTGTCGAGCTGGCAGGGCATGAATTTCGAACGCATCGTGGCGCTTAAGCCGGACGTGGTGCTGGCGTGGCGCGGTGGCAATGCCGAACGCCAGGTGAATCAGCTCACCCGCTTTGGCATTAAGGTGCTGTGGATCGACGCGGCGAGCGTTGAGCAGGTTGCCGAAGCCCTGCGCCAGCTTGCGCCTTACAGTCCGAATCCGGACAAAGCGCAAAAAACGGCGCAATCGCTGCTGAAAGAGTATGTTGAGCTAAAAGCGCAGTACGCGCAGGTGCCGAAAAAGCGCCTCTTTTTACAGTTCGGTACCCACCCGCTTTTCACCAGCGGCAGCGGCACGATCCAGAATCAAATCGTTACCCTATGCGGCGGCGAGAATATCTTCTCTGGCAGCCGCGTTCCCTGGCCGCAGGTCAGCCGGGAACAGGTGATGGCCCGTTCGCCGCAGGCGGTGGTAGTCACAGGCGATGCCACTGAAGTGGCGAAAGTGCAGACGTTTTGGAATAACCAGCTAAAAATTCAGGTTATCCCCCTCAATAGTGACTGGTTTGAACGCGCAAGCCCGCGTATTATTCTTGCCGCAAAACAACTCTGTACTGCTCTCGCACAGGTAAAATAATATGCTCGTCTTCTGGCTGGATATTATCGGCACGGCCGTTTTTGCCATTTCTGGCGTCCTGCTCGCAGGTAAGCTGCGCATGGATCCCTTTGGCGTACTCGTTTTAGGCGTGGTTACCGCTATCGGCGGTGGCACCATTCGCGATATGGCGCTCGATCACGGCCCGGTGTTCTGGGTCAAAGATCCCACCGATCTGGTGATCGCCATGATCACCTGTCTGCTGACCATTATTCTGGTGCGCCAGCCGCGACGCTTGCCGAAGTGGATTTTACCGGTGCTTGACGCGGTAGGTCTGGCGGTGTTTGTCGGCATTGGCGTGAACAAAGCGTTTCTCGCCGAAACCGGGCCGCTGGTCGCCATTTGCATGGGCGTGCTGACTGGTGTGGGCGGCGGTATTATTCGTGACGTGCTGGCGCGAGAAGTGCCGATGATCCTGCGCACAGAGATCTACGCCACCGCCTGTATTATTGGCGGCATTGTGCATGCTACGGCGTTTTATACCTTTGGCGTGCCGCTGGAAACGGCAAGTATGATTGGCATGGTGGTGACGCTCGCCATTCGACTGGCGGCGATTCGCTGGCACTTAAAACTGCCGACCTTTGCGCTGGATGAAATCCACCGCTGAGGTCAAAGCCCGGTGGCGCTTTGCTTACCGGGCCAACATAATGCGGCGCGAACGCCTGGCCATTAGATACTGAACGACGATCCGCAGCCGCAGGTGCTTTTCGCGTTCGGGTTGGTCACCACAAAACGCGAACCTTCCAGCCCTTCGGTGTAATCCACCGCGCCGCCGACCAGGTATTGCAGGCTCATCGGGTCAACGACCAGCGCAACGCCCTGCTTCTCGATGGTCATATCCCCATCGTTAATTTGATCGTCAAAGGTGAAACCATACTGGAAGCCACTGCAACCGCCGCCGGTAATGTACACGCGCAGTTTCAGGTTCGGGTTCTCTTCATCAGAGATCAGGTCTTTCACTTTAACCGCTGCGGCTTCGGTAAATTGCAGCGGCAGCGCTACGTCATCACTCATTCTTTGCTCCCATTGATACTGCGATCCGGGCGAAATTTAACCCGATCTTTACATTATTATCCCTCACCCCGCTTAATCGTTCAAGTATTCTCCTGAATTGCCTGCGTCTGGGTTTTGGCCTGAAGATCCGCTTCCTGTTTTGCCAGCGTGCGGGCAAGGAGGGTGGAGTATAACGGTTTACCGCCTAAAAATTGTGCCAGTAGTGTTGCGCCAAGACAGGTAATAATCATTGGCAAAATGAGCTGGTAATTGTCCGTCATTTCCAGCACCAGCACGATCCCGGTGAGCGGCGCGCGCACGGAGGCCGCCAGCAGCGCGCCCATCCCGGCAATGGCAAAGGTGCCCGCTTCCAGATGATACGCCGGAAACAGCCCGGCGCAGGCCATGCCGAACGCGGTGCCTAACAGCGTGCCGAGCGCCAGCATCGGGGCAAAAATGCCGCCTGGTGCGCCGGAAGAAAAGCACAGCAGCGTGGTGATCACTCTGGCAATAAAAATGAACAGCAGCAGACCGACGGTGTAATTTCCCGCCGCCGCAATGGGGATCAGGCTAAAGCCGCCGCCTGAAATCTCCGGCTCAATAAAGCCCAGTACGCCGCACAGACCGCCGATCGCGCCGCCAATCAATACCCATTTTGTCAGATTGCCACCGTGCAGCCGCTGGAACATATCCTGCGTGCGCAGCACGAGGGTATTAAACACCGGGCCGACGCAGCCGAAAACCATGCCGAGGATCAGATACAGCCACAGCGTGTTCACCGGGGCATTGGTCAGCTTACCCACCTCAATGACCGCGCCTTCGCCGTTAAAAACGCGAAACACAATGCTCGACATGATCACGCCGGTGAACACGGCTTTTATGGAAATAAGGTTGTAGCGGAACTGGGGGCGCATCTCTTCGAGAATAAATAAAATGCCCGCTAACGGCGCATTAAACGCGGCGGATAGCCCTGCCGCCGCCCCGGTGGCCAGCAGCGTATGACGCGCCTCGGCGCTGCGCATACGGAAAATATCCAGCACCATGCGCCCGACGTTGCCGCCCAGTTGTACCGTCGGCCCTTCGCGCCCGAGCACCATGCCCGCGCCAAGCGTGCCCATGCCGCCGATAAATTTCACCGGCAGCACCCGCCACCAGCGCACCGGACGCAGATCCTCCAGTGCACCTTCGATTTCCGGGATCCCCGATCCCCCGGCTTCAGGGGCGAAGCGGCGCACCAGAAAATAACCCACCATGGCAAGCAGAGCGGAGAAAATAAAAGCGAGCGGCCACACCAGCCAGGCACTGTCGGCCACGTTCAGCAGCGTGCCAATGCGCAGGTTCGACACCGCGTTAACGGCCTTTTCGAACGCCACGCCCACCAGACCGGCCAGCGTGCCGACCACTGCGGCCATCAGCAGGATCGCCAGCGGCGTTTTGTCGCGTTGCAGTAAACGGCGCACCATATCACCACGGCGCAGGCGCACCAGTTGCTGCGTTTCAAAGGGGGAAGTCTCTGGTTTCATGAGATAAATTTGTACGTCATACCATTTGTAAAACCCATTTTACGCATCTCGCGCCCTCACGTCGCAGAAAAATGGCTGGGAAATGTGTCGCTTGATGCGGGCAAAACGTTCATAACGCGCCATGAATACCTTAGAATAGCCTGCTAACCCTTTTCTACGAACCAGGAACAGATCCATGAGTAAGTCTGAAAACCTCTATGACGCCGCACGTAAACTTATTCCGGGCGGCGTGAACTCGCCGGTCCGTGCGTTTACCGGCGTGGGCGGTACGCCGCTGTTTATCGAGCGCGCGGATGGAGCTTACCTCTTTGACGTCGACGGCAAAGCCTACGTCGATTACGTCGGTTCCTGGGGCCCAATGGTGCTGGGCCACAACCATCCGGCGATCCGCAATGCGGTGATCGAAGCCGCCGAACGCGGCCTGAGCTTCGGCGCGCCGACCGAAATGGAAGTGAAAATGGCCGCGCTGGTCACCGAACTGGTGCCGACGATGGACATGGTGCGCATGGTCAACTCCGGCACCGAAGCCACTATGAGCGCTATCCGCCTGGCGCGCGGCTTCACCCACCGCGATAAAATCATCAAATTCGAAGGCTGCTACCACGGTCACGCTGACTGTCTGCTGGTGAAAGCGGGTTCCGGTGCGCTGACGCTGGGCCAGCCAAACTCACCGGGCGTACCGGCTGACTTCGCGAAGCACACCCTGACCTGCACCTATAACGATCTGGCGTCGGTGCGCGACGCTTTCGAGCAGTTCCCACAGGATATCGCCTGCATCATCGTGGAACCGGTCGCCGGTAACATGAACTGCATTCCGCCGCAGCCGGGCTTCCTGCAAGGGCTGCGCGCGCTGTGCGATGAGTTTGGCGCGCTGCTGATCATCGACGAAGTGATGACCGGTTTCCGCGTGGCGCTGGCGGGCGCGCAGGCCTGGTATGACGTGGTGCCGGATCTGACCTGTCTGGGCAAAATCATCGGCGGCGGTATGCCGGTCGGTGCCTTTGGCGGACGCCGCGATGTGATGGACGCGCTGGCCCCGACCGGTCCGGTGTATCAGGCCGGTACGCTCTCCGGTAACCCGATTGCCATGGCCGCGGGCTTTGCCTGCTTAAACGAAGTGGCGCAGCCCGGTGTGCATGAAACCCTGACCTCGCTGACCACGCGCCTGGCAAACGGCCTGCTCGACGCCGCGCAGGAGACGGGCGTGCCATTAGTGGTTAACCATGTTGGCGGCATGTTCGGGATTTTCTTCACCGATGCGCAAGAGGTGACCTGCTATCAGGACGTGGTGAAATGCGACGTTGAGCGCTTTAAACGCTTCTTCCACCTGATGCTCGAAGAGGGAATTTACCTGGCACCGTCGGCGTTCGAAGCGGGCTTTATGTCGGTTGCGCACAGCGATGAAGACATCAATAAAACCATTGATGCCGCGCGGAAGGTGTTTGCGAAGCTATAAAGTGTGTGCGGGGTGCGGCCTGATGCCCTCACCCCAGCCCAGCCCTCTCCCACGGGAGAGGGAGAAAACCTATTTACTCTGTTTTCGCAGCAGATAAATAAAGTACGGCGCGCCGATAAACGTCGACAGCAGCCCGGCCGGGATCTGGTACGGAAACATGATCATCCTTCCGCACCAGTCGGCGAACACCAGCAGCAGGCCCCCCACCAGCGCAGACATTACCATGTGCGGCATCGTGCGGCGAAAACCCATCATGCGTGCGATGTGCGGTGCCATCAGGCCAATAAAGCTCATTGGGCCGATGGTCATGGTTGCCGTCGCCGTCAGGCACGACGCCAGCAGCAGCAGCCCGATACGCGACGGGGTCAGCGCAACACCGACCGCCCGCGCTGTGTCACCGCCCAGCGGTAGAATGGTTAACCAGCGACGGCACAGCGGAGCCATCGCCAGCAGGATCACCGTTGCCGCTATCGCCCAGGCCACCTGCTCCATTGTCGCGCTGTAGGTCGAGCCAGAGATCCACGTCAGAATTTGCGCCATACGCGGATCGCCGCTCGCCTGGAGCATCATCAGCAGCATGGTAAACGCGGTACTGAGCGCCATCCCCGCCAGCAGCATACGGTGCGGCGAAAAGCCGCCTCGCCCGGCGGCGATCA
The DNA here is from genome assembly GCA_963521185.1 of uncultured Enterobacter sp. Lineage (GTDB taxonomy): Bacteria > Pseudomonadota > Gammaproteobacteria > Enterobacterales > Enterobacteriaceae > Enterobacter_D. The sequence continues at coordinate 50,507 of CAUQTV010000004.1, forward strand.
TAATGATCATCAGCGTCAAAGCGGCCCCGGCGCTGCCAGCCGGCAGCAACCAGCCAAAGGCATTACCCGGCACAAAGAACAGCATCACCACCACGCCAAACGCCGCACCCGAGCTGATACCCAGCACTTCGGGACTGGCCATGGGGTTACCAGTCAGACGCTGGATAATGCAGCCCGCCACCGCCAGCATGACGCCCGCCGTCAGCGCAGCCAGGATGCGCGGCACGCGCCACTGCATCAGTTCATCGAGCAGCGCACCGCTGGCCCAGTGCCAGCCCTGCGCATCGCGGCCCAGCGACAGTGCCGCCAGCATACCGATCAGCAGCACGACCACGCCCACCAGCGCAAATCGCAGCACATGCTGGCGTTCTGCGGCCACGTTGTCGCCCGCATCCATTGACGGTGCGCTCATGCTGCGCAGACGCGGCAGCAGCCACAGCAGCAGCGGTGCGCCAATCAGCGCGGTCACCGACCCGGTAGAGACTTCCATCCACACGCGCATCAGCAGCAAAATAATTTGATCGGAGAGCCAGAGGATCAGCGCGCCAATCAGCGGGGCCAGCAGCAGACGGGCAATTAAGCGCCGCGCGCCGAGCATCTTCGCCAGCAGCGGCGCAAACAGGCCGATAAAGCCAATGATCCCCACCGCATTCACCAGCAGCGCACTGAGCGCAATCGCCAGCATCAGCGCCCCCAGCCGTGCCAGCGACAGCGCCAGACCCAGATTACGCGCCACGCCGTCGTCGAGGCCCATCAGCGTCAACGGACGCAGCAGCAGCAGCGTCAGCAGCACGCCGCCGATCAGCTGCGGCCACAGGCGTTGCACGCCGCTCCAGTCGGTTTGCGTCAGCGTCCCGGTGCTCCACAGGAACATGCTTTGCAGCTCATCGTGATGGAAAAGCACCAGCAGCTGATTCACCGCGCCGCAATAAAGGCTGACGACGAGGCCCGCCAGAATCAGCGTCACCGGCGAGAGGCGTTTGCCCCAGGCGACGCCAAACACCAGCGCACCGACCACGCACGCCCCTATCAGTGCGGCAAACTGCGTGCTCATCATGCCGGGGATCGACCACAGCGTGGTCAGGGTAATACCGAGCTGGGCACCGGTGGAGACGCCGAGCGTGGTCGGCTCCGCCAGCGGGTTACGCAGCACCTGCTGGAACAGTACCCCCACCAGTCCCAGTCCTGCCCCCACCAGCAGTGAAATCACCAGCCGGGGCAGCAGGCTGTAGTGGAATAACATCTGCTCGACGGAATCGACATCCGGCTGCCAGAACCCCTGCTGCCACTGCGCTCGCGGCAGTGCGACGTTGAGATTGGACCAGGTGAGCCAGGCGGCGATAACAAAAAGCAGCGTCAGAAAGAGCGCGGGTAGCCGTGCCATGTTCTTGCTCATGCTTTGCCCCCCAGCGCATTATCCAGCAGGCGGACAAAGTGCATTGCCGACAGGGTTGCGCCGTAGAACCAGGCCGCCGGGGCGCGGAAGAAGCGTCCGTTGCGCACAAACGGCATCGACTGCCAGAGCGGCGTCGCCATCAGCGCCTGCATCTCGCGCTCGTTGCCGTGATCGAAACAGAGCACGTCCGCGTCCTTGAACACGCCAAGCCGGTCGATGCCCACGGTGGTGCTGCCCCAGAAGGTGGTTTCCCCGTGCCAGGCGTTCGGAATGCCAAAGGTATCCAGCGGCTCCTGGAACAGACAGTTCTGGGTAAATACCAGCACGTGACGCGCATCCAGCAGCGTCACCATCAGCAACGGTCTGCCGCCTCGCTGCGCAAAGCGGGGTTTCATTGCCGCCATAAAGCGGTCGAAATGATCAAGATGCGCGCGGGCAACGGCTTCCATGTTCAGCAGCTGCGCCATTTCCCCCAGCGAGCGGCGCGCCTGGCTCAGCGGTTTTTTGCCATCGCTGAAGCTAAAGCCGCGTCCGGGCGCAATGCGCGCCAGAATATCCGCCGACGGGCCATAGCCTGCCGACCAGACCAGGTACGACGGCTTCATCTGCGTGAGCAGTTCAAGATTCGGCTCTGTGCGCAGACCCACGTCAATCACCGACGCAGGCAGCGCGGGTTCGTTGACCCACATGTTGTAATTCGGCACATCAGCCACACCGTAGGGCGTGACGCCCAGCGCCAGCAGAAATTCGACCGGGAGCCATTCCAGCGCCACAATGCGATGAGGATCGATGGAAGCCGCGCGGGCCGTGCCCATTTTCAACAGCAGCGGCGAGAGGGCCATCGCCGTCAGCAGGCGGCGACGGCTAATCGGGTTTAAACAAGCCATCAGAAAACGAAACTCACCGGTGCGGCCCCTGCCGGGTGGGGCAGAATGCCCATCGGGATACCATAAATTTGTTCAAGGGTTTGAGCACGCATCAGCGTGTCGGGCGTGCCTTCAGCAATTTTTTCACCGCCGCGCAGGGCGACCAGGAAATCACAGTACCGCGCCGCCATGTTGATATCGTGCAGCACCGCGATGACCGTCAGCCCGCGCTGCTGGCTTAAGCGATGCACCAGCGCCAGCACGTCCACCTGATGGGCGATATCCAGTGCGGAAGTGGGTTCGTCGAGCAGTAAGCAGCGGCTGTCCTGCGCCACCAGCATCGCAATCCACGCACGCTGACGTTCGCCACCGGAGAGGCTGTCCACCAGACGCTGCGCCAGCGGTTTTAGCCCCACCAGCGCAATCGCTTCGTCAACTTTCTCACGATCGGCAACCCCAAAACGCCCTAACGCGCCATGCCACGGATAACGACCAATCGCCACCAGTTCGCGCACCGTCATTCCCTCCGCCTGCGGCAACTGCTGGGGCAAATAGGCCACCTTGCGCGCAAAGGCTTTGCTGCTCCAGCTCTCCAGCGGTTGACCGTCCAGCAAAATATCGCCGTCGGAAGGCGGCTGGTGACGACCGAGCATTTTAAGCAGCGTGGATTTTCCCGAGCCGTTATGACCGATAAGTCCGGTCACTTTGCCCACCGGGAAAGTCAGCGAGAGAGGATGCAGCAGCGTGCGCCCAGGCACACGAAAGGAGACATCGGTGAGTTGAAACGTGGTATCGGGGTGCGTTTTGTTTTCCTGCATAATGCCAACTTGTAAAAAGGGCACGGCGAACCGTGCCCATTTGGAGATTAGAAGCGGAAGGTTGCTGTTGCGACAACCTGACGTTCCGCGCCCCAGAAACAACCGTAGGTGTTAAAGCAGCTCGCGACGTATTCACGATCCAACAGGTTGTTGACGTGAACGGCCACGTTGGAGCCCGCCATACCTACACGCGCCAAATCGTAACGGACCAGCGCATCCACCACGGTGTAGCTGCCGACCTTGAAGGAGTTCGCCGGATCGCCATAGCTGGAGCCGGTCAGACGTGCACCCGTACCCAGCGTTAAGCCAGACAGCGGACCGTCGAACAGCGTGTAGTCACCCCACAGCGAGGCCATATGTTTCGGCATCTGCGCTGGCGTGTTGCCTTTGTAGTTGGTATCCGTCGTGTACTGCGCGTCGGTATAGGTGTAAGAACCCACCACGTTGAAGCTCGCCGACAGTGCCGCTTTGGCTTCAATCTCAACGCCGCGCGAACGGATCTCGCCGCCCTCAACCGAGAAGAACGATCCCGCAGGATCGGCCGTCAGGTTGTTGCTTTTGGTCAGTTGGTAAATCGCACCGGTCAGCACAATAGGACGATCTTCCGGCACGTATTTCACGCCCGCTTCGTACTGCTTGCCCTTGGACGGAGCAAAGATATTGCCATCCGCTCCAACGGTTGACGCCGGTTCGAAGGACTCGCTGTAGCTGAAATACGGGGTTACGCCGTTATCGAACAGATAGTTAACGCCGCCACGCCAGGTGAACTGTTTGTCATCACGGGAGTCTTCTACCCCGGTAACGCGGTTCAGAGAATCCTGTTGCGCCCAGTCGTAACGTCCACCGAGGGTGACCAGCACTTTGTCCCACTGCGCCTGATCCTGAACGTAGAGACCGGTCTGCTTCTGCCTGTTCAGCACCTGATAAGCGCCGGAAGGGCCAGGGTGCGCGCCGAAATCGAAGTCGCTGCGGTCAAGGTTGTAGATGTCGGACGGTGTCACCGAACCGGCATAGCCAAACCAGGAGTCGATATCGTTACGCATGCGCATAAAGTCAACGCCGGTCAGCAGCGTATGGTCCACCTCACCCGTCGCGAACTTGCTTTGCAGCTGGGTATCGACCGAGAAGTTTTGCAGTTTTTCGTTGTCAATCACGTACTGGCGGGTCAGCGTGTGGCCCCAGTCAGACTGTGGCACGCTGGCGCACGGGCTGGTAGTCGGATTGCTGGAATAGATCGGATCGGAGCACATACCGTAGCCGTAAACGCTGTTCTGCGAGGTTTTGTTTTCCGCATAGCGCAGGTTCTGACGAACGGTGAAGGTATCGTTAAACGTATGATCGAAGCTGTAGCCGACCATTTTCTCGTTGCGCGAGTAGGTGTTGTTATTCGCGCCTTCATTGAAGTCAGTCGGCAGACGTTTGCCGTTCGGCAGCGGCGTGACCGTCCCTTCTTTCGGCAACCAGCCGTAATAGCCGGTGTCTGGCTCGTTCTGGAAATAGGACAGGAACGTGAAGTTCGTTTTGTCATCCGGACGCCAGCTAAAGGACGGCGCAATGGTGTAACGCTGCTCTTCTGCACCGTTCTGCTGGGCATTGGCTGAGCGCGCAAGGCCCGTCAGGCGGTAGGAATACACGCCGTCGTCATCGAGCGCATCGCTGAAGTCAAAACCGGTCTGGAACAGGCTGTCCGTACCCATTTTGAACTGAACTTCGTACAGCGGCGTAGTGGTCGGGCGTTTGCTCACCATGTTCAGCAAACCGCCGGGGTTACTCTTTCCGTACAGAACGGAAACCGGACCGCGCATCAGTTCAGCACGTTCCAGCATATAAGGATCGACAACCGCATCGTTATAGAAGTTGCCCTGCATCTTCAGGCCATCCAGATAGTTGTTCTGGCTTTGGCCGTCGGCGGCGAATCCGCGGATGATCAGGTAGTCATAGGTATTTGACGCGCCACGCGTGCCCACAGCGACACCCGGCGTATAGCTCAGCGCTTCTTTTACTGATTTCGGCTGATGCAGCGCCATCTCTTCGGCGGTCACCACGGAAATAGACTGCGGCACCTTCTGAATCGGCGTGTCGGTTTTGGTGCCGGTCGCAGATTGTCGCGCCGCAATGGTCGCTGCCGGACCCCATGCGCTTTCCTGCGCAGCCGGAGCGGCGGTAACGGTGATGGTATCTTCTTTTTTGCTGGTATCAGCCGCATGTGCATAAAAAGACATGCCGCCGACTGCGGTAGCTACAACCACTGCGAGCTTACGCAGCGAAGTATTCACTGGCTGAGCAGTTTGAGGACGCGCCATTGTGTTTCTCTCTGGAATGAGTGAATGATAACGTAAACGATAATTATTATTATGACCGCAGCATAATAGGCGAAACGACGAAGCGTTAGCAAGAATTATGCGACCCTACGTGATTTGAGGGTTTAAGAAGCATCCAGATGAAAAAAACCGGTTAATAACGTGATAAAAAAGATAAAAAAAGATGAATAAAAAAGCCTGCTTTCGGCAGGCTTTGACATTAGCGGTAATAGATTTCAAAGGTCGCCACAGCGTCCACGCTTCCGCCTTTCAATGGCCCCGTCTGAATATAACGCGCCTTGAGCGGGATGGTAATTGACTGGTTCTCTGTGGTTTGCTCGACTTGCGTATAAGGCGAATCGAAGAGATGCGCGAAGCCGCTGGAATCCAGAATCTGAATACCCACGCCCTCGGCTGCGCCGCTGCCCGATGCGATGGACAGCGTTAAACGGTCCCCGCTCACCCCCGTTGATCCTGCGGAGGTAAACTGGTAGTCCACCTTCATATTGGCGGGGCAATCCTCCAGCGCAATACGGAAGCTGTCGTCAGAGACCACTGGCGAGTAGCCATTGTCAAAATCGTCAAGGGTGATAGTTTTCAGCGGGACGACAATATTTCGCTCAACCAGCCGGCAGCTGTTGGCCTGGACATTGACTGCCACATTGGTAAATCGTAACGTTCCCATAATGATATCGTCATACTGCCAGTTAGCGTTCAGCTTGCTGCTGTCGATTACGCCAGAGCTTACTGGCCCCGTCACCACAAACTGGATAGTCGCATTCAGCGTGATCGGATAGTCGATGCCCTTTTCCACTGTCGCCGTTCCTTTATGCCAGGGTGACAGTAGATTCCCTGCATTTAATGCTGCGTTTGTGTTGTTTGCCCACGCCGCGCGAAAGCCAATTCCGGGCACGCCGGTCTCGTAAACCCCTTCATGTGGACTGTTCACAACCTTCTGCGCATCGCTAAGCGTAACATATCCCTGCCAGATTTCGCCCAGGCCGTCACAGTGAAGCGCAACGTAGGGCGCTATTTGCGACTCCGTGTGGATGATGGTCCCGGGTTCGGCGTCCGCGTTGACGATAAGGGTTGGAGGCGAAAAGTTAACCTCAGCATGTGGGCCGCCACCATTGATAAGACAATTGGCAAACACCGCCGTTGAAAACAGGCAGCCCGTCAGTATAAGCAGAGCGTAAGACGCTGCGCGCCTGGAATACATTTTTATCGTGAAGGCCATTCTTTCATCCTTGTAGGGCTGGCGTTAAAATTAGCGACAGAGTGCGGACGCTCTGTATATTGCCTGCGTGCTTCCCTGTGGGATAGTGACCGTGCCTTCGCAGCGTTGATCAGGTTCACTGCCCCACTGCACGGCAAAGGTCATCCCATCGTCAACCCCGGTGAGATACACTTCACCCGCCTCCCCGACAATAGAGGTCGTTTTATCCAGGGTCAGCAGTGCGCCAAAAGGCACCACCCGCTGGTTGTGGGTTAACGTCAGTAAGACGCGCTGCCCCACACGGGCATCGAAGGTCACGGCGATGGCCGCGCCTTTCGTGGGCACAACCTCTTTTACCGCGTCCTGAATATCAATATCGTCACGGTTTTGCGTATTCACGCCTATCGCGTTGCGACGATAGTGGCTCAGCATCGGCACGATGGCATTGCCAAAGTAATCGGTGTACACCCCCTGGGCATTTTGCATTTCAATGCCCGCGCCATCCTCAACATGGACAATCGCAAAGGCATCACGCACCGACTGCCCTAACGTCACCCCTTCGCCATGGGCGACGATCGCCCCCTGCGCGTTGTAATTCCACTGGTGGTAATCTTTGCCGTAGTTATACCCCACGCCAAATTCCCCCATCGAGCTGCGGTAGCGGGTCGACATGCTCGCCCCGTAGCCAACGTCTTTGTTGGTATAGCTCTGCTGAAGGTTGTAGCTTAGGTTATTGTCTTCCAGCGCCGTTCCGCCCACGCCTGACTGATGCGTTGTACTGCCATTTTTCGTGCTGTTGATGGAATACGTCGCCCAGGCGTTCGACAGCCAGCGCGACAGCGGCACGTTGACCATCAGCGCAACCTGCTGATCGTCATCGGACATAGGGGTCTTGGTCAGACTGTAGTTTACCGACCAGGTGACGCTTCCCCAGTTGGTGCTGTAACCCAGGTTAGCGCTGCGCTCATAGCCATCAAGATCCCAGTAATCTTGTTGGTAAGCATTCACATAAAGTGTGCCCCACTCGCCCAGCGTCTGCGAGACATTGAGCTGCAAGCGGCTACGGCGGTTATTGATTTGGCGGTAGCTGTAAATGCCGTCGGTCAAATCGGTATCACGCTGGTCGATGGCTTCCTGAAAGGTGTAAAAGCCGGAAGTGGAATAGCGATAGCTCGCCAGCGTTAGCGCCGTGTTGGTTGCCGGAAAGTCCTTCGCATACTGCGCGCGCCACGAGACGCCGTCTTCGTCATCACGCCCATCGTCGAACGAGGTGCGGGCCGCAGTGACATCGACAGAGAGCGAGCCAAGCTGCTGAAGATCCGCGCCCAGGCCCAGCAAACCCGCACGGTAAATAGAGGAACTCAGAATGCCGCCATAGGTCGTAATGCCATGAGGCAGACCGTAGATGAGGGTACCCTGACCAAATCCTGGCTCTTCACCGCCCCCGCTATCGCGATACTTTCCGCCCGCGAGGCTGAATTTCATACCGCCTTCACGCTGCAATATCGGTACCGAGGAGCTGGCCTGAATAAAGCTGTGTTCTGAACCGTCCGCCTCCTCAACGGTAACTTCAAGATCGACGCCTGACGCCACCTGGCTAAGGTCGCGGATCTCAAACGGACCGGCTGAAACGTAGGTCTGGTAAAGGGTATAGCCGTTTTGCGTGATGGTGACTTTCGCATCACCGTTAGCGATGCCACGCACCACAGGCGCAAACCCCTGAAGGCTGTTCGGCAGCATATTGGTGTCGGTTTCAAGCTTCGCGCCGGTCATCTGCACGCTGTCGAACAGCTCACCGTTGGTATAGGTCTGCCCCATTTCGAGCTGGCTTTTCAGGAATTTGATATCCCGCGATAACGTCGTGCTCAGCGATGACCAGCTGTCCGTGTCGCTCCATGTGCTGCTGTTGCGCAGTCGCCATGGGCCAATGTTCGTGCCGCTGTTCAGGTTCAGCCACTGAGAGTTCTGCTCGACATTGTCGGTACGCTGCTGTGAACCACTGGCATAGTAGCTTACCCAAGCCGCAGGCACGCCGTCATCCCACTGGCTGGCATCAATACTCCCTTTAGCCTGACGGTCCTGATAGCGCTGAGGAATATGCAGATACAGCGTCTGACTGTCAGTTCGGAAATCGTACCGGGCTTCAGCGAGATAATCAGCAATATCGCCCAGCACCTCACCCTCCGCATGCTCACTAAGCGCAGGAATGGCATCGACGTCAACGCCCAGCCCACGCAAATCCGTTTTGGTGAATTGCGGAAGCAGCTGTTTTTTATCCGGCGAAAGGACAAAGGTGATGTTTTTCTTAATCAGAAACTCTTGCCCCCACATAATGGAGGTGAGGTATACACCGGGTAGCAATGCGTTATTCGCGAGGAAATTCCTCAGCGCCGGGGAGTTTTCTAACGGTGAGTCCAGTTCCAGCGCACGGAGGTTAAACTCATCTTCCGCCCGTGCAGGAGGCATAGCCGCCATCAACGCAAGGGTCAGCCCACTCAGCACAAACCTGCGAGGTACAGATATTGAAGACATAATGTCCCTTCTGTCGTCAAATCGTATAAATCAACAAACAGGGCTATAGCGCCTGTTTCTTCGTCACCGTTTCTGCACCAAAATCATTTAACGCAGACCAGGTGATTTCGCCTGATGCTCCCGCTGGGGCAGGGAATGACTGCTCGCTAAAAGGGGCAACCATCATAGTTAACGCACTGGGGATCTCTTTTTGTTCAGTCGGCTCAAGGCTTTTGCCACCGATGGCAAGCGTGTTGAACGTCACATAGAAGGGCGTTGGATTTTTAGCGACAATCGTATTTCCCTGACGACGAAACGTCAGTTTTTCCCATGCGGCCAGGGCGAGTGCGTTATCGAGTGCTGCCGGGCGATAGAACAGCTTGATCCTCGATTTCAGCGCAAGCTGAAGGGTGTTTTTCTCTCTTAATTCCTGCGGGATCGCGGAAACCGATTTTACATTGACTAAAAAAAGCGTCTCGCGATCCTGCACTAAGGCTTTCTCGTCACCCGCGTAAATAATGTGCAGCAGGGTTTGACGGTTCTCTTCTAGTTTATAAATGGGCGGGGTAATAATGAACGGCGCTTTGGTGTCATCCGGATAACTGACCCAGCTTTGGATCAAATAGCGGTTTTGTTCATCTTTGTTTTTAAGGGAGATCTGCACTTCATTTTTATCAGAAGGATAAACGACGCGCGTGCCTCCCAGCACAATGCCAGCGTTGGCAGTTGTGGCGAGCATTAATAAAATAAAGCCGAGAAGTTTCATGTTGTCACCATCCGTGGTGTGGCAGCCCGCGAAGGCTGCCAACGATTATTTAGCGATACAGAATTTCGAAGCTGGCATTGGCAGAGTATTGACCGGTCGTCGGTATATCGGCACCAACCTGAATCACATTCGCGGTATAGCGCATCACGGTAGCGCCAGTCCCCGCATGATCAACATCTGATGCGGCTTCAGGATCGGTATTGAAGACCACATCACCGCTGCCGCCATTTTTATTACTCAGCGTGATACCGACATTTGTCGCCATACCCGCACCCGTGAGGTCATTTTTCAAACGCTTATCGGTGCCGCTATCGGTAGTGGTACCGCTAAATCTCAGGTTCAGTTTCGGGATCAGGGTGTCGCAGCCGGTCAGGGCGATGGTGAAATCTTTGGACGTACCGATGCTACCGTCACCCGTGTAATCGCCTGGATAGGTGTCTTCAAAGGTCACGGTATTGCTACTTGCACCCGAGCCATCCACGTCAATCTGGCAGGTGTCCGCCACGATTTTTCCCTTAAAGTTAACTGTACCGGTGTCAACTGAAAAAGCAGGCGCGGTAGTCAGTGCCGCGATGGCACCCGCAAACAATGTTGATAATACGGTCTTATTCATTACGCATTCCTTATGTAAAGAGAGCTATTCCTTTCCATCTTCAGTGTGCAGAAAAACAGAGCTACTGTGGCCCGTTAAAAAATGGGTAATAGCACTGATGGATTGAGTGGTGCCACACTGCAACAAATGGAATCTGTTGAGAGATTATTAAAACAAGTGAGGAGGGGACTGTCTATGCGTGACATTGATCACAATGACAATATCAAGTCTAATGAATTGATTTAATTAATATAAATAGAATTGTAGTTTTTCTTATTCTAAAGTTAAGAATAACTCACACACTCTGTTACATAAGCACATTCTTATTAATCCATCAGTCAGAATGATAATATAAAGTTTAAAAATCATTCATGAGATAAATAAGAGAACCTGAAGGGAATAATCACAATAGATGCCGCATCCCGTTCAGACAGAATCTCCTGCCTGGGCGAGATGCGGCGTTGACGCTGATGACTCAGTTACCGCCAAACATATCTTTGATCCAGCCTGCGACGCCGTCGCTTTTCTCTTCCTGCTGCGGCGGCTGTTGCTGCTGTTGTGGCTGCTGCGGCTGGCCTGGCTGTTGTGGCGCAGACTGGTCAAACGGATTGTTTGACTGTTGCTGCGCCTGGCTCTGCTGGCACAGCGTATCCGGGCTGGTGGTCCATACCGGCACAGTGCGCATACTGCCGCCCGAGCACATAAAGTTACCCATATCGTCAATGCCCATATCGACGATGTCTTCCGGCGGCGTCAGATCCAGCGGAATGGGCGACTGGTTCGCCAGATAGCGCTGATAAATCGCCATCGCGCCGCTGGCACCGTACAGCTTCGTCGGCTGGTTATTGTCGCGCCCCACCCAGGTGATGGTCACTTCACGCCCGTCGATCCCGGCAAACCAGGTATCGACGTTGTTGTTGGTGGTCCCGGTTTTCCCCGCCAGATGCAGACCCGGATACTTCGCGCCCAGCTGGCGTCCGGTACCGCGCTGAATGACCTGCTGCATGGTCCACAGCGTCATGTACGCCGCCTGCGCCGGAACAGCACGCTCCGCCTGCGGGAAGCTCTGATACAGCACGGTGCCATCTTCAGCAATCACTGAACGCAGCGAAGAAAGCGGCGCACGGTTACCGCCGCTGGCGATGGTCTGGAACGCCTGCGCCACTTCTATCGGCGTGAGGTTCAGCGCACCCAGTAACATGGCCGGAACGGCATGAAGCTGATCTTTCGGCGCGCCCAGCTTCAGCCAGGTGTCGGTGACCGCAGGCAGACCCAGCGCCATACCGAGGTTAACCGTTGGCACATTCATTGAGCGCGTCAATGCATCCACCAGCAGTACCTGGCCGCTAAAGCGCTTGTCATCGTTCTGCGGCGACCACACCTGGCCGTTCGGCTGGCGCAGTGAGATTGGCGCATCGGCAATCACCGTGTTCAGGCGATACTGATTCGGCTGGCTCAGCGCAGTCAGGTAGGTGGCCGGTTTTGCCAGCGAACCGATGGAGCGCCGCGCCTGCATTGCACGGTTGTAACCGGCAAACTGCGGCGTGGCTCCGCCGACCATGGCGCGGACTTCACCGCTAAAGCGGTCTACCACCACCATTGCCGTTTCGAGATCGGTCAGCTTGCGCTGTTTGATCAGCGCCGGAATGCCCTCGACGGCGGCTTTCTCCGCCGCATCCTGCGCCACCGAATCGAAGGTGGTAAAGATCTTCACGCCGGAGAGATCTTTCACTTTATCGCCCAGTTTAGCCTGAAGCTCCTGGCGTACCATCTGCATAAACGCTGGCTGCGGCGAGATCACCCCACCGCGCGGCTGCACGCCCAGCGGACGGGCGCTCAGCATGTCGTACAGCTCCTGATCGATAACCTGCTGCTGTTGCAGCAGACGCAGGACCAGGTTACGGCGCTCAAGGGCCAGTTTCGGGTTGCGCCACGGGTTATAGACCGACGCCCCTTTCACCATGCCCACCAGCAGCGCCTGCTGATCAAGGCTCAGCTCTTCAACCGGGCGACCAAAGTAGTAGAGACTCGCCAGCGGGAAACCACGGATTTCGTTATCGCCGCTCTGACCGAGATAGACCTCGTTCATATACAGCTCAAGAATGCGGTCTTTGCCGTAGCGCGCGTCCATGATCAGCGCCATGTAAGCTTCGTTGGCCTTACGCCAGTAGGAGCGCTCGCTCGACAGGAACAGGTTTTTCACCAGCTGCTGGGTCAGCGTACTCGCCCCCTGCACCGTGCGCCCTGCCGTCAGGTTCGCCAGCATGGCGCGCCCGATGGAGTAGAAGCTAATGCCGTCGTGCTCATAGAAGTGGCGGTCTTCCGTTGCCAGCAGCGTATCCACCAGCAGATCCGGGAAACCGCTGCGCGGCACGAACAGACGCTGTTCACCGTTCGGTGAGGACAGCATGGTGATGAGGCGCGGATCGAGGCGGAAGAAACCGAACTGGCGGTTATTCTCGATATTCTCAATGGTGTCGAGGCGATCGCCATTAAAGGTCAGACGCGCGCGCACCTGCCCCTCTTTGCTGTCCGGGAAGTCGAACGGACGGCGGATCATTTCGATACTGTTGGCCTGCACGGTAAACTCACCCGGACGGGTCATGGCCGTCACTTTGCGATACTGCGTGGCTTCGAGCAGCTTCACCATCTCGTTTTTGCTGACCGGCATGTCGGGTTCAAGGTTGACCATGCGACCGTAAACCGCCGCGGGCAACTGCCACACTTTTCCGTCGATGCGCGTGCGGATCTTCTGATCCAGATAGAAGCCATAAATCGCCATGAAGACGACGAAAACGATCGCTAATTTTACCAGCAGCCAGAACCAGCCACGCTTGCCACGAGGCTTGCGCCCTTTGCCTTTTCCCTTCCTCGGCATGGGTTCATCGCCCTCATCATCGTCAAAATCATCGTCTTCGTCCTGGAGACGACGACGGCTTATCTTCTCTTTTACCGGACGCGCCGGTCGGCCTTTGCGTCCAATAGGTTCGCGGTCATTCCCCGCCATGCTTTCTCTCCGCTACATTCAGGCGCAAGGGCCTGATTCTCAGTTCTTCCGCGTCATGGCGAAAGAAGAAATCTCTCAATTTGACATCGCTGCCGGGTGGCGCTGCGCTTACCCAGCCTACAAAACCCTTCACGAATATTTTTTTGTCCGCCGCGTCGGCGCGGTGTTCGCCGGATCGTCCGGCCAGACGTGTTTGGGATAGCGCCCCTTCATCTCTTTTTGCACCTCGCGGTACGCACCTTTCCAGAACGCGCTCAAATCGCGGGTGATCTGCAACGGACGCTGGGCGGGTGACAGCAGCTCCAGCACCAGCGGCACACGTCCGTCGGCAATGGACGGCGTGGTCGCTTCACCAAACATCTCCTGCATCCTGACCGCCAGAACAGGGTCATTTTCTTCGTGATAGCGAATGGCGATCCGGCTTTCCGTCGGCACAGTGTAATGCCCTGGCAGCGCACTATCCAGCCGTTGGCGCAATGGCCACGTCAGCAAGTTTTGCAGCGCACGGCTCACGTCGAGGGCTTTCAGCGCCCGCAGCGAGTGCACGCCCTGCATGTCGGGAAGTAACCATAGCTCAAGCGTCGCTAAAAGCGAGGCGTCATCCACCGCAGGCCAGTCTGCTTCCGGCAGCCATTTTGCCGCACAGTGAAGGCGAATGCGCAGCTGTTGTGCCTCCGGCGTCCAGTTCAGCACCTGCAAGCCTTTGTCGCGAATGCCGTTGAGCATCGCCTGGTGCAGCTCCGTTTCCGAGGGTTTCGCCAGCGGTTTCACGCTCACCGTCAGCTGACCAATCTGGCTACGGCGAAACGCTTTTAACGTCCCCTGCGCGTCGTCCCACTCCACGGAATCGCTTTGGCGCAGCAGCCACGGACAGGCGGCGGTCAGCGCGTCGATATCCACCGGCAGCGCCTGCAAAATGCGCGCGTCCGGCGACTGGCTGCCCTGCAACAGCAGCGGGGCGATAAGCCATTCATGGCGGTTGAGCGCATCGTCACGATCGAGCGTCACGCCCATGCCGTTCGCCAGCAGGTAGCGCCCTTCCTGGCCTCGCCTACGGGCAATGCGATCGGCAAATCCCTGCGCCAGCAGCGCCGGAAGCCGCGCGCTGTCCGCGTCGCCCGCTTTGACGTTAAGCCGCTTCACCAACTGTTGGCTGCGGCGCTGCCAGTGCGGCTGAGTGCGGGAAAACGCCTGGTAAAAATCCACGTTTGCCCCACGCGGCGGCTCTTCCAGAATGGCCACGGCCCGCGCCGCTGTGGCGACGTCATCAGCGGTATTGGCCGCGATAAGCATGGCGGCAAGGCGCGGATCGCTGCCGAGTCGGGCCATTTTATGCCCGCGTGCGCCAAGACGATTGTCCTCCAGTGCACCTAACTGCGTGAGCAGCGCGTTCGCCGCCGCCAGATTCACCGCAGGCGGTGCATCGAGGAAACGCAGCTGCGCCGGATCCTGACAGCCCCATTGCAGTAGCTCCAGCAGCAGACCCGAGAGATCGCTTTGCAGGATCTCCGGCTCGCTTTGCGCCGCCGCGCGTTCCGCCTGATCTTTTGCCAGCAGGTGCACGCAGATCCCCGGCGACAGTCGGCCGGCACGCCCTGCCCGCTGCGTCATTGACGCCTGGCTGATCCGCTGGGTAATAAGCCGCGTCAGTCCACTTCGCGCATCAAAGCGCGCCACCCGCTCCTGCGCGCAATCCACCACCAGGCGAATGCCTTCAATGGTCAAACTGGTTTCCGCGATGTTGGTCGCCAGCACCACTTTTCGCTTACCCTCCGGCGCGGGCAGAATCGCTTTACGCTGTTCGCTCAGCGGCAGTGCGCCGTACAGCGGGCAAAGCAGGACATCGGTGCCAACCCGTGACGCCAGTTGCTCCTGCACGCGCTGAATTTCCCCGACGCCGGGTAAAAACAGCAGCAGCGATCCCGCTTCATTGCGCAGCAGCTCAGCGGTGGCGATGGCCACGGCCTCGTCAAAGCGTAAATGGGCGGCCAGCGTCTGGTAACGCCGCTCAACCGGAAACGCCCGCCCTTCAGAGGCGATCACCGGCGCGTCGGGGAGCAATTGCGTCAGCCGCGCGTTATCCAGCGTCGCCGACATGATCAGCAGCCGGAGATCGTCGCGCAGCCCTTGCTGTACGTCGAGCAGCAGCGCGAGGGCGAGATCGGCCTGCAAACTGCGCTCGTGAAATTCGTCGAGGATCACGAGCCCCACGCCCGCCAGCTCCGGATCGTGCTGGATCATGCGCGTTAAAATGCCCTCGGTCACCACTTCAAGCCGGGTGCCGGGGCCAACGCAGGTCTCTGCGCGCATGCGGTAACCCACCGTCTCGCCGGGCTTTTCACCCAGCAGTTCGGCCAGCCGCTGCGCCACGTTACGGGCTGCCAGGCGGCGCGGCTCCAGCAGTAAAATGCGGCCAGTCACCTCGCCGCCGCGCAAAATTTGCAGCGGCAGCCAGGTGGATTTCCCCGCACCGGTGGGGGCATTGAGTAGTACCTGCGGCGCGCGTTTTAGCGCACTGAGCAGTTCGGGCAGGACGGCGGCAACCGGCAAAGAGGACACGCAGGGCTCCAGAGGGTTAACTTTCAATTCATCGGCGTGCATTGTAGCATCGCCTGAAATCATTACCGAGTATCGCTTATGCCAGACGCCAAACGGCTCTTTTTTGCCCTCGAACTTCCCGCGACGCTTCAGCAGGAGATTATCGCGTGGCGTGCCGCACAGTTTGCACCCGATGCCGGTCGCCCGATTGCGGCGGCAAATCTGCACCTGACGCTGGCGTTTCTGGGCGATGTCAGTCCCGAAAAACAGCGTGCGCTATGCGAGCTTGCCGGGCGTATTCGCCAGCCCGGTTTTACGCTGACGCTGGATGACGCGGGCCAGTGGCTGCGATCGCGCGTGGTATGGCTCGGCACACGCCAGCCGCCGCGCGGCCTGCTGCAACTGGCCAGTATGCTGCGCGCCCAGGCCGCTCGCAGCGGGTGTTATCAAAGCCCGCAGCCGTTTCATCCGCACATTACGCTGCTGCGCGACGCCAGCCATGCGGTAAAAATTCCGCCGCCGGGTTTTCGCTGGTCGTGTGACGTTAACGCCTTTACGCTGTTTGAGTCGCAGTTCGTTGGCGGACGCACCCGCTACACGCCGCTGGAGCGATGGACGCTACACCCATAAGGAGTCAGAGATGCAGTTTTCCCCGCCCTTGCAGTCCGCTGTTTTACTTCAGCGCTATAAACGATTTCTCGCAGATGTGATAACGCCGGCAGGTGAAACGCTCACCCTGCACTGCCCAAATACCGGCGCGATGACCGGTTGCGCGACGCCAGGCGACACGGTCTGGTATTCCACTTCTGAAAATACTAAACGCAAATATGCGCACACCTGGGAATTAACGCAAACGCAAAGCGGCGCGATGATTTGTGTGAATACCTTACGCGCCAATGCCTTAGTGAAAGAGGCGCTGACCGAAAGCCGCCTGCCGACGCTGACGGGCTATAGCACCTTGAAAAGTGAAGTGAAATACGGTGCGGAACAGAGCCGAATTGATTTCAAGTTACAGGCGGAAGGTCGCCGCAACTGCTATATTGAAGTGAAATCAGTCACCCTCGCCGATAAGGCGAATGGCTATTTTCCCGACGCGGTCACGCTTCGCGGACAGAAACATCTGCGAGAATTGATGAGCGTGGTGGCCGCAGGCGATCGGGCCGTATTGCTGTTTGCCGTTTTGCACTCAGCCATTGAAGGTTTCTCGCCAGCACGCCATATTGATGCTAAATACGCACAGCTTTTAAAAGAAGCTCAGCGACAGGGGGTAGAAATTCTGGCTTATAAAGCGGAACTTTCTGCCGAAAATATGACTCTGAGAATGCCGCTACCCACTGAAATCTAAGGGCCAGGTGGCTGACCAAATAGTGTTCTGGTCTACGTGCGCAAATACGCTTTTCCTCACAGGGTTGTCAAGTGTTACGTATAGATAATTGCTATCCGGAAAAGCATCTGCTATTTATAGCGGCCTGATTTTTCCCCCGAACACGGGGATCGATAGTGCGTGTTAAGGAGAAGCAACATGCAAGAAGGGCAAAACCGTAAAACATCGTCCCTGAGTATCCTCGCCATTGCTGGCGTGGAGCCTTACCAGGAGAAGCCGGGCGAAGAGTATATGAACGAAGCCCAGCTGCTACACTTCAAGCGCATTCTTGAAGCGTGGCGTAATCAACTTAGGGATGAAGTCGATCGCACTGTCACACATATGCAGGACGAAGCTGCTAACTTCCCGGACCCGGTTGACCGTGCCGCGCAGGAAGAAGAGTTCAGCCTTGAACTGCGTAACCGTGACCGCGAACGCAAGCTGATTAAAAAGATCGAGAAAACGCTGAAAAAAGTTGAAGACGAAGACTTCGGCTTCTGCGAATCATGCGGTGTAGAAATTGGCATTCGTCGCCTTGAAGCGCGTCCGACTGCTGACCTGTGCATTGACTGCAAAACACTGGCAGAAATCCGCGAAAAACAGATGGCGGGTTAACGCCTCCAGCGCTTTCGCACCTCTCTCTATGGCGGGAGTTTCTCCCGCCCTGTTAGCACTTGTCCCTCATCATGCCAGACGCAGATTATATTGGTCGCTTTGCGCCCTCACCCTCCGGTGAACTGCATTTCGGTTCGCTGATTGCCGCACTCGGCAGCTATTTACAGGCCCGCTCACAGCAGGGTAAATGGCTCGTTCGCATTGAAGATATTGACCCTCCCCGTGAAGTCGCGGGTGCCGCCAACACCATCCTTCACCAGCTTGAACACTACGGTCTACACTGGGACGGCGATGTTCTGTGGCAATCCGCACGCCATGACGCCTACCGCGCCGCGCTGGATTATTTGCACGCGCAGGGCATGAGCTATTACTGCACCTGTACGCGCGCGCGTATTCAGAGTATTGGCGGCGCGTATGATGGCTATTGCCGCACGCGGGGAAACGGCCCGGAAAATGCCGCGCTGCGTCTGTTGCAACGCCACCCGGTCAGCCAATTTTATGACCGACTTCGCGGAACGCTGGTGGCGGACGTGGCACTGGCACAGGAAGATTTTATTATTCACCGCCGGGATGGGTTATTCGCTTACAATCTGGCGGTAGTGGTGGACGACCATTTCCAGGGCGTCACCGAGATTGTGCGCGGGGCGGATCTGATTGCGCCGACCGTGCGACAAATCTCGTTATATCAGCACTTTGGCTGGCCGGTGCCGGGTTACATTCACCTGCCGCTGGCGCTGAATAGCGCAGGCGATAAGCTGTCGAAACAGAATCATGCCCCTGCGTTGCCAGCGGGCGATCCGCGCCCCATAATTATCAGTGCTTTACAATTTTTAAATCAGGATGTAACAAGGGAATGGCAGGATCTGTCTGTTGACGCCCTGCTGCAAGAGGCGGTGAAAATCTGGTGCCTGTCACGGGTGCCTGGGACTGCGCAAATGAATCCGGCATTCTCAAATGCCCCGCGCTGAGCTATGATTAGCCGCAATTTTTTTGTCGAGAAGACTGACACAACCGAGGTGCACCATTTTTACCCGAGTCGCTAATTTTTGCCGCAAAGTGCTAAGCCGCGAGGAGAGCATGGCCGAGGAGGCTAAAGCCCTTCCCCGTATGGCGGTGATCCCGCGTGAGCAGCACACGATTTCCCGCAAAGATATCAGTGAAAATGCCCTCAAGGTACTCTATCGTCTGAACAAAGCGGGTTACGAAGCCTATCTCGTCGGTGGCGGGGTGCGCGATCTGCTGCTGGGTCAGAAGCCCAAAGATTTTGACGTCACCACCAACGCGACGCCGGACCAGGTACGCAAACTGTTCCGCAACTGCCGCCTGGTAGGCCGCCGTTTCCGCCTCGCACACGTGATGTTCGGCCCGGAAATCATCGAAGTCGCTACCTTCCGTGGGCATCATGAAGATCAGCCCGCTGACCGCACCACGTCACAGCGCGGCCAGAACGGCATGCTGCTGCGCGACAATATCTTCGGCTCCATTGAAGACGATGCGCAACGCCGCGATTTCACCATTAACAGCCTCTACTACAGCGTCGCTGATTTTACCGTGCGCGATTATGTCGGCGGCATGACCGATCTGGAAGAGGGTGTGATCCGCTTGATCGGCAACCCGGAAACGCGCTACCGCGAAGATCCGGTGCGAATGCTGCGCGCAGTGCGCTTTGCCGCAAAACTGCGCATGACCATCAGCCCGGAAACCGCCGAGCCGATCCCGCGCCTGGCGACCCTGATCAACGACGTGCCGCCCGCGCGCCTGTTTGAAGAGTCGTTAAAGCTGCTTCAGGCAGGCTACGGTTTTGAAACCTATCGGCTGCTGCGCGAATACAGCCTGTTCCAGCCGCTCTTCCCGACCATCACCCGCTTCTTCACGGAAAACGGGGATACGCCGATGGAGCGCATCATCAACCAGGTGCTGAAAAACACCGATACCCGCATTCACAACGATATGCGCGTCAATCCGGCGTTCCTGTTTGCCGCCATGCTCTGGTATCCGCAACTGGAAACCGCGCAACGCATTGCCCAGGAGAGCGGCCTGACCTATCACGATGCCTTCGCGCTGGCGATGAATGACGTGCTGGATGAAGCCTGCCGCACGCTGGCCGTGCCGAAGCGCATTACCACGCTGGTGCGGGATATCTGGCAGCTTCAGCTCCGCATGTCGCGCCGCCAGGGTAAACGCGCCTGGAAGCTGATGGAACACCCTAAATTCCGCGCGGCTTATGATTTACTGGCCCTGCGTGCGGAAGTGGAAAACAGCCACGAACTGCAACGCCTGGCACAGTGGTGGGGAGAGTTCCAGGTCTCTGCGCCGCCGATGCAAAAAGGTATGCTCGACGTGCTGGATGACGAACCGGCAGAACGCCGCCGCCATCGTCGTCCGCGTAAGCGCGCACCGCGCCGTGAGGGCAGTGCGTGACGCTGGCGTACATCGCCATAGGCAGCAATCTGGCCTCGCCGCGTGAACAGGTGAACGCCGCCGTTCGCGCGCTGGGCGCGATCCCGGCAAGCCAGATTGTCGCCCTCTCCTCGTTGTACCGCACGCCGCCGCTCGGCCCGCCCGATCAGCCCGATTACCTCAATGCCGCAGTGGCCCTTGAGACCGCGCTTGCGCCTGAGGCGCTGCTTGACCATACGCAGCGCATTGAGCTTGAGCAGGGGCGCGTGCGCAAAGACGAGCGCTGGGGACCGCGCACGCTGGATCTAGACATTATGCTGTTTGGCGAGGCCGTCATTAACACCCCGCGCCTGACCGTTCCGCATTACGACATGAAAAACCGGGGTTTTATGCTGTGGCCGCTGTTTGACATCGCCCCCGATCTCACTTTCCCCGACGGTATTTCGCTCAATCAACACCTCACCGCGCTTGGCGCCCCCAAACCGGCCCTCTGGTAACCCGTTTCAGGCGTCAAACCCTGGCTAAAATCATTGTTCACTTAACCGTTGCTGATAGAATGCCGGAAAGTCTGAATGGCTCCATCAGGAAACGTTATGAAACCAACCACCCTCTCCTGGCTACTCAAATGTAAGCAGGAAAAAAAGCGCTTTGCGACCATCACCGCCTATGACTACAGCTTCGCCAAACTGTTTGCCGAAGAGGGGATCAACGTCATGCTGGTCGGCGACTCGTTAGGGATGACGGTGCAAGGACATGATTCCACGCTGCCGGTCACGGTAGACGACATTGCTTATCACACCCGCGCGGTGCGACGCGGTGCACCCGCGTGCCTGCTGCTCGCAGACCTGCCGTTTATGGCCTACGCCACCCCGGAACAGGCGTTTGCCAGTGCAGCACAGGTGATGCGCGCCGGGGCCAATATGGTCAAACTTGAAGGTGGACGCTGGCTGGCGGACACGGTAAAAATGCTCACCGAGCGTGCGGTACCGGTCTGCGGACATTTGGGGCTGACCCCCCAGTCGGTGAATATCTTCGGCGGCTACAAAGTCCAGGGACGCGGTGATGCCGCACAAACGCTGTTTGATGACGCGCTGGCGTTAGAAGCCGCCGGTGCGCAGTTGCTGGTGCTGGAGTGCGTACCGGTTGCGCTGGCGCAGCGTATTACCGAGGCGCTGACCATCCCGGTAATTGGGATCGGGGCAGGCAACGTCACCGACGGACAAATTCTGGTGATGCACGATGCGTTCGGCATTACCGGCGGGCACATTCCAAAATTTGCCAAAAACTTCCTCACCGGCACCGGCGACCTGCGCGCCGCTGTGCGTCAATACGTGAGTGAAGTTGAAGTGGGAAGCTATCCCGGCGAAGAACACAGTTTCCATTGAGGAGTCATGTTGTGTTGATTATTGAAACCCTGCCGCTGCTGCGTCAGCATATCCGCCGCCTGCGTCAGGAGGGAAAACGCATTGCGCTGGTGCCGACCATGGGCAACCTGCACGACGGGCATATGAAGCTGGTGGATGAAGCGAAAACCCACGCTGACGTGGTGGTCACCAGCATCTTCGTGAACCCGATGCAGTTTGACCGTGCGGACGATCTGGCGCGCTATCCGCGCACCTTGCAGGACGACTGCGAAAAGCTCAACAAGCGCAAAGTCGATATCGTGTTTGCCCCCGCCCCGGATCAAATCTATCCGCAGGGCACCGGGACGCAAACCTTCGTTGAAGTACCGGGCCTGTCAGACATGCTCGAAGGGGCCAGCCGTCCGGGGCATTTCCGTGGCGTGTCGACCATCGTCAGCAAGCTGTTCAATCTGGTACAGCCGGACGTCGCCTGCTTCGGCGAAAAAGACTTCCAGCAACTGGCGGTGATCCGCAAAATGGTCGCCGATATGGGCTACGACATCGAGATCGTTGGCGTGCCCACCGTGCGTGCCAAAGACGGCCTGGCGCTTAGCTCGCGCAATGGTTATCTGAGCGCGGCAGAGCGTAAAATTGCGCCGGGCTTAAGCAAAGTAATGAACACCATGGCCGACAAACTGCTGGCAGGCGATCGCGATGTGGAAGAAATTATCGCGCTGGCCGCGCAAGCGTTGAACAACAGCGGCTTTCGCGCCGACGATATTCAGATCCGCGACGCCGACACGCTGCTGGACGTCTCACCCACCAGCAAACGCGCGGTGATCCTGATGGCCGCATGGCTCGGTCAGGCGCGTTTGATCGACAATAAAACGGTAGAACTGACCCGCTAAGACATCACTACAAGGTAAACGTTATGATTCGCACAATGCTGCAAGGCAAGCTCCACCGCGTCAAAGTGACGCAGGCCGACCTGCACTATGAAGGCTCCTGCGCCATTGACCAGGATTTCCTTGAGGCGGCCGGTATTCTGGAATACGAAGCCATTGATATTTACAACGTGACCAACGGTAAGCGCTTTTCGACCTATGCGATTGCCGGTGAGCGCGGGAGCAAAATCATCTCCGTGAACGGTGCCGCAGCGCACTGTGCAGACGTGGGCGACATTATGATCATCGCCAGCTACGTCACCATGCCAGACGAGCAGGCGCGAAGCTGGCAGCCGAAGGTCGCCTACTTTGACGGTGACAACGACATGAAGCGTACCGCCAAAGCCGTACCGGTGCAGGTCGCTTAAGCCGCTAAAAAGAGTACGTTTTTTAACACAAAAAATAAAAACGTACTCCCTCTTAAGTTTTTCAATCCCCCTTCTTTAACGCCCACACTTAATTTTTACTTAATATAGTTTTAAGAATTTACCGTAATACCACTCCATCAATTCCAATACACTTAGCCGAACAAGTAATAAGGATTATCTTAATCAACCTTATTCCTTATCGTTAACTTCATTATAATAGGGATAATTATATGAAAATGACTTCAACTGCGGCTAAAACATTTTATGTCTCTGCGCTGATGTTTTCATTTGGTGCAGCACCGGCAATGGCCGATGACCTTGGCATGATCACCTTTGATGGTGCCGTAACGGATACGACCTGTGTGATTACAACGGAGAATGGTGTCAACACGAATAATGTCACCATTACGCTGCCTGTGGTGACCAAATCACAGGTAGAAAGCACGACAGTCGCCACCGGCGTTGGCTCCAAAGAGTTTGAAATCAAGCTGACGGAATGCCCTGATACCTTTACCCAGGCGAGCGCAAACTTCAGTTCCAAGCAGTTTGTTGAGCTGAGCACCGGCACGCTGAAAGCGGACCCGAGCGTGGCAGGTACCGCGCAAAACGTCAGCCTTGCACTGTACAACAACAGCGCGACCGATAGCAGCCAGATTATGGTGGGGCTGCCAGGCAACAATACCCAGCTTGCTACGCTGACAGACGGCGAAGGCGTACTGGCCTACCGTGTCGCCTATGTCCCGAGCGCAGACTGGAACGCCACAACCAATCCGGTGTCAGCCGGTAAAGTCTCCAGCAACGCCACCTTTACATTGAGCTATGAATAATCTCCATTATTAATACCCTCTATTTCCCAAGTGCGCTGAAATAGCGCACTTTTTTATTTATCTCAGAAATAACTTAACCTTTTATTTACCCCAGGACATCTCATGCGGTCACACTCATTAAAAAACCATTTGCTGGCCGCCGTCACCAGCATCATTTCATTGATGGCGTTTTCGGCTCACGCCGACATTGTTATTTCCGGCACGCGAATTATCTATCCGCAGTCGGCTAAAGACGTCACGGTTAAGCTGGAAAATCGGGGCAATAAGCCGTTACTGGTGCAAAGCTGGCTGGATGACGGTCGCGACACCACTAACCCGCAAGAGTTGAAACTACCCTTTATCGTTACACCGCCGGTCTCCCGTGTCGATCCGGGTAAAGGCCAGACCGTGCGCGTCACCTGGCTGGGCCAACCGCTGGCGCAGGACCGGGAATCGCTGTTCTGGTTTAACGTTCTGGAAGTGCCGCCCAAAACGAAAGGCACGGATGAGCAGAATGTACTGCAACTGGCGTTTCGCACGCGGATCAAACTCTTCTTTCGCCCGGATGGCCTGAAAAGCGATCCCGCCACCGCCGCCGGTCAACTGAGCTGGTCTTCGCGTCAGCAGCAGGGCCAAACGGTGTTGATCGCCCAAAACAGTACGCCCTACTATGTCTCTGTCGCGAAAGTAGAAGCCACTGCGGGCAGCAAAACCACTGACGTTGAGCCGCACTATGTTGCGCCATTTTCGCGTCAGGAAATGCCCGTTAGCCCAGCCATCACATCAGCCGTGAGCCACGTGAAATTCATCACCATTAATGATTTTGGCGGCGCAGACTCACACGACGCGTCGGTCAACTAGCCCGTTTTGCGATGGCCGTGAAATACCCCTCCGCCCTGCTCTTTGTGGCCCTCGGCATCGCATGTCAGAGCGCTGCCCATGCGGCAGAGGACGCGGCCCCCGACGAGGAGATTGAGTTTAACGATCAGTTCCTGATGAACACCGGCACCAACATTGACGTCAGCCGTTTTTCGAAAGGCAATCCCGTCATTGCAGGGACTTACAAAACGCAAATTGTGCTTAACGGACAGCGTAAACTGCTCACCAATTTCACCTTCAATGAAAACGGCACGCCGCGCGCCACACCCTGTTTTACCCACAAACTGCTGCTGCAACTCGGTATCAAAACCGAAGGCCAGGATGATCCGCTGGCGTGTATCGATCTTCAGCAGACCTTTAGCGGCTCAAGCTGGGAGTACGATACCAGCACTCAGGAACTCACTATTTCCATGCCGCAAATCTACGTTCAGCATCGCCCCAACGGCTACGTCGATGCCTCGCTGTGGGATGAGGGGATCACCGCCGGACTGCTCTCCTGGGATCTTAACGCCTGGCACTCCGACGGCTCCACGAGCAACAGTGATTCCGCCTACGCCGGGCTGAAATATGGCTTTAATTTCGGCCCGTGGCGCTTGCGCTCCCGTGGCACGCTGGACTGGGATCCCGAAAAAGGCAGTGAATACTCCAGTCAGGATGTTTATCTACAGCGCGACATCACCCCGCTTGGGGCGCAAATGCTCATCGGCAACTCGTACACCCGTGGCGATACTTTTAACGCCATTAATTTGCTGGGCGTGCGCCTGTACAATGACGATCGCATGCTGCCCGGTGGGATCTCAACCTTTGCCCCGGTGATCCGCGGTGTGGCAAAGAGCAACGCCAAAGTCACGGTGAGCCAGAGCGGTAACACCATTTATGAAAGCGCGGTGCCGCCGGGTGAATTTGCCATCGACGATTTAAGCACCGTGGGCTACGGCAGCGACCTGCTGGTCTCTATTGAAGAATCCGACGGCAGCGTGCGTACCTTCTCCGTTCCCTATTCCTCCGTTTCACAACTGCTGCGCCCGGGCTATAGCCGCTGGGATATTGGCGCGGGGAAACTCGATGACAGCCAGTCTTCAACCTCTCCTTCGCTGATTTACGCCACGGGCTACTACGGCATCAATAACACCTTTACCGGTTATGCCGGCGTTCAGTACATGGAGACAGATTTTGTTGCCGGGCTTATCGGCGTTGCCATGAATACGGGACTCGGGGCGTTTGCGCTGGATATCACCCACTCCGATGCCACCATCACCGGCCCTGGCAGACTGACCGGCGAGAGCTACAGGCTCTCCTGGAGCAAGCTTGTGGAGCAGTCGAATACCTCTTTTAACGTCGCCGCCTATCGCTTCTCCACCGAAAACTATCTGACGCTTAACGATGCGGCCACGCTGTCGGAAGATGAAGCGGACGCAGACTCGGATAGCGACGACGTTTATAACCACTTCCAGCACATGAAAAACCAGTTTCAGATCAACATCAGCCAGCCGTTAGCCCATGAAAAGCAGAACTACGGCTCGATGTACCTGAACGGGAGCTGGCAAAACTACTGGAACCAGAACGGCGCTTCGTCGCAATACTCGGTGGGCTATAACAACGCGTTCAGCCTTGGAAGCTACAGCATTACGCTGCAACGAAGCTACGACGAGTACGGCGTAAAAGATGACAGCGTCTATCTGAACCTGAGTATTCCGCTCGAAAATCTGTTTAGCCAGCATCGCCGTCCGGGCGGTTTTTCCAGCCTGAACATGAGCGTCAATTCCGATCTCAAAGGCCGCTCCGCGTTTAACTCCAGCGCCAACGGTAATAGCGATGACGGTCTGTACAGCTACAGCGTTAACGCCACCGCCAATCAGGGCGACGCGGGCAATATCAACCAGCTGAGCGGCTATGGTAATTACAACAGCGCCTATGGCCCCTTAAGCCTTTCCGCCTCCGCCGCAGATGACAACAGTCAGCAGTATTCGATGAGCTACAGCGGGGGAATGATGGTGCATTCTGGCGGCGTAACCTTTGCGCCCGGCAGCATTGGCGACACCGACACGCTGGCGCTGGTGAGTGCGCCGGGGGCGAAAGGCGCGCACCTGAGTACCGGAGACGGCGTCATCGGTCAGTCGGGCTACGCCATCATGCCGTATCTGGCCGCCTACCGTGAAAACACCATCGGGCTGGACATTACCGATATTGAATCTGACGTCGAGGTGATTAACACCAGCACCATTGCCGTTCCTCGCAGCGGCGCGGTTATCCGCGTCGATTTCGCCACCGATCAGGGACGTTCGCTGCTGCTCGAACTTGAGCGCTCGGATCACCAGTTTATCCCGCTGGGTGCGGATGTGCTCAATGAACAGGGTGTTTCAATAGGCGCAGTCGGGCAGGCCGGACAGGCCTATGTGCGCGGCATAGACGATAGCGGCACGCTGCGCGTGGTATGGGGAAGTGGTCCGCACACCGCCTGTCGCGTGGCGTTTCGCATTACCTCAGCGGCGCAGAAAGTGGGGCTGACTACCCTGCTCACCCACCAGCAGTGTCAGATGGAGTAATCAGAGCGTGATGACAAGAACAAAAACCCTACGGCTGTTCGCGCTGCCGCTGGCTCTGGCGGTTTGCCCGCCCGCGATGGCGATTGGTACCGCCACGCTTGATGTGACCTTTACCGCCACGCTACGCGAAACCACCTGCGATATGCAGATCGCAGGCGGGACAGGTGACGGACAGAGTAATACCATCCCCATTGGCAACGGCGGTAAAACGCAGCTTGATGCCATCATCAAGGGTACCGAAGCCGCCACGGCGGCCTTCACGCTAAAAATCATCGACTGCCCGCAAAGCCTGGGCAGCCTGAAGACCACCCTGACCGGCACGCCGTCGGTGCACCTCAATACCGCCCTTGCCAATACCGCTGTGGATAACCCTGCGCTGGAGATGGGGGTCAGCATTGCGCGCGCGTCGCTGCCTGACGCCCCTTTTGTCATCAACGCCACCGACGACAGCCAGCGCCTTGTCTGGAACGCCAGCGAAATCAATGGCAAAGCTGTCTCGCTCATCGCCCGGCTTGTAGAAACCCTGCCGGGTGCCGCCACGACGGGCAATTTCAGCACCATCGCAACCTTTAATTTTGAATATGAGTAACGGCAGATGAAGATGAGATATGCGTCAGTTCGGGTCGCGGCATTTTTCGGCTGGACCCTTTACGCGGCTAGCGCCATAGCCATTACCGGTACCCCACACGTGCAGGCCACCTTCACCTCTACCATTGAAGCGGGAACCTGCACGGCGCAAATTCAGGATGCCAGCGGGCGCACCATCACCTCGCTGGGCTTTGGTGATGTCTACAAATCGGATTTAACCACCCAAACCCGCAGCCTGCCTTTTGCGCTGGTGTTGGTCAACTGCGCAGGCGTTCGCACAGCCAGCGTGCAGGCGACCAATGGCGCAGGGGGACGCTGTTCCGGCGCGGCCAGCCAGGGGGATTCTTTCGGGGCGGGCAACGCCACGGCGTTTGAGATCTGGAAAGGCGTGGTCGACACCGGCACCCTGCTGAGTTGCAACACCGCCCCGGTGCAAACCCTGAGCGTTGACGGCAACACCGCCCGCATGGAGATGGCGGCGCGAGTGGTCATCGCCAGCGGCAAGACCATTAACGATGTGACCACGGGTGACGTCAGCGCACCGGTGACGTTTTTGGTGACCTACCAATGAGCCTGAGGCGTGTTCTGCTTAACCTGTTTATCTGCATAGCGGGCTTTTGTACCGTCAGCGTCGTGCAAAGTGCCGACGCCGGGCTGGATCTCACGCTCAGCGCCAGGATCGTTGAAAACACCTGCCAGATAACGGTACCGGAAGGTGGACGCGTCAGCCTGCCCATCGTCAGCAAAAGCTGGTTTTACAACCCGGATGGCAGC
This sequence comes from uncultured Enterobacter sp., assembly GCA_963521185.1. Lineage (GTDB taxonomy): Bacteria > Pseudomonadota > Gammaproteobacteria > Enterobacterales > Enterobacteriaceae > Enterobacter_D. Next base: position 79,143 of record CAUQTV010000004.1, read on the forward strand.
GATCGCTTGCAGCCCACGGACCCCACCGGGGAGACCGTTTTTGCCATTAGCATTGAGAGTTGCACCGGGGCGGCGCTCAACGTTAACGCCATTCATTTTAGCTTTCAGCCACAAAGTCAGACGCTCGTCGCCGGGTTCAACAATGTCTTTGGCAACGACACGTCCCCCGCACAGGGCGGCGCGGAAAATGTCGGCATCGTGATTTTTTCAACCGCGCTGAACACCAACGTGCTCAACAGCGATGGCAGTTCCGACGTGGCGCTGCCGGTGGAAAACGATGCGTGGGCCACGGACTACAGCTTCTTTGCCCGCCTGCAAAATACGGGGCCTGTCGCCTCGGGGAAAGTCACCAGTAACGTCATCATCAGCGCCGAGTATCAATAAATGTTTACCTGTAAAAAATATGTTGTGACAGTGAGTCTGACCCTGCTGCTGCTCTTTTTTGGGCAACGCCCGGCGTATGCCGCCGTTGAGTGCCGTATGGCCAGCGGACACGGCGGCACCTACACGCTGGCAAACGGCGCGTCATCCGATACCATTCGTTGGGAAGTGAAGAACGGCTACGCTGAAACTTTACTGGCGACGGTGAACCTGACGCTGTCTCCCACTTTAAAATCAGAGTGCAGCTTGGGAAACGATGGGGAGATATTGACTGCTAAGGTAGATAACTCTAATGCGCCTCGGGCCGCCGCTGCCGATGGAAACGCCACGCTGTACAGAACCAACATTCCGGGCATCTATTTTGACGTCAAGATTTATACCGACGGCGGCGGTGATTTTTTCAAAATCAGCGGTGCCTATCCCGACGGCTGGGAGATTGTTGAACCGGATCACAACGATGAGCGCTGGGACAATAAAACCTGGAAGGCACTGGTTCATATTTATCAGTACCATGGGGATTTCAAGGGGAATAAAGACGGTGCAACGGTGCTCACCCCTGACGGCAGCTTTAATGTGGGGCAAATTGCGATAGGCAATCGCAACGACAGTAACAACAAACCGGTGACCATCTCTGTGACGCCCAGCAGTTTTCAGATCCCGATTGTCAACACCACCTGCCAGGCCGCCACATTGAATGATGGCGCCACCAACATCGATTTGGGCGACTACATGCTCTCGGATTTTAATGTCTCACCTACCAGTCTGGCTTTTAGCGTGCAGCTTAAGGGATGTAACAATCTCTACGCCGCCGATATGAAATTCACCACTAATACGACAGCCGGGCCTGATGGCGGTTTGCTGGGCAACACGTTACAAACCAATGCCGCTGCGGGCGTGGGGGTGAAAATTTTAATGGGATCGGTACAAATCCCCCCCAATGCCGGGACCTTTACACGCTACAGTAAAAATACCGGCACCGATGTTAACTCAGGGGATATGATCATTTTAAACGCGCAACTGGTCAAAGACGGCAGCCCGATGAAGGCCGGGGATTTCAAAGCGGTCTCTACCTTTGTGCTCAACTATTACTGATTTAGTTCTGATTTAGCCCTGCGGCTGATTCACAATCAGCCGCGACATGCTTTCCAGCGAATCGGTCCTGAGAATATAGAGCCGTTTCAATAAAAACGGATTATCCCCCGGTTTTACCTTCCCTTTTACCGTCGTCACCGCCATGTGAAATCCGGCGTCGTTTGCCGCTTTTACCGCTTTCTCATCGTAGCCGCCAAACGGATAAGAGAGATAAAGCACGTGCGGATTGAACTGCGCCAGCGAGCGGCGCGAACGCTCAAAATCAAACAGGATCACGTGATAGCTGCGGCTGAGTAAAATCGGATGGCGCAAACTGTCCGTGCGGTGCAAAAAGTGCGTATGCGACTGAAAATCAAAGACGTCCTGAATCTGGCGCATTTCAGAAATGCTCATAAACTGGAGCGATTTCGGATCCCACTTTTGCGGCTTGAGCTTGATGCGCGACGAAATGGTAAACGAGGTGGCGCGGAAGCCATACTGTTTCAGAATCGGGTACGCATAGCGGCTTACCGACTTCAGGCCGTCGTCAAAGGTGATCACCACTGCCCGCGCGGGCAAATTCATGCGGTTACGCACGTAGCCTTCAAGCTGATACATCGTCAACGTGGCGTAACCCTGATCCCGCAGCCACGCCATCTGGTTATTAAAGGCGCGCACGGAGGTGGTGGTCGAGGTGTGGCGAAAGCGGGTGTTTTCCTCATCGCGCAGAATATGGTGATACGTCAGGACCGGGATCCCGTTGTCCGGCTGGGCGTCGAGGCTGCTGATATAGGCCAGCCGGTTTCCGATGCGGATTTGAAACCAGGTCTGGTTAAGCCCGTCTTTTAGCTTACCGATAATCGGGTAACGCAGGTTTTCGACCAGCACCCCAAACGGCGCGCTGCCCAGGTTCGGGCCGTTGTAGACCGGCGTCGGTTTCCATGTCACCAGGTTTTGGTTACTCAGCGGCTTGTTGAGGTCGCCGAGGCTGTCTTCCACGCGCTGTTTGCCCTGTACAGGCTCCAGGTGGCCTTTATCGATAAACCCCGTGCCGAAGCCAAAGCGGAATTCGTAGTAGTCTGCGGCGGTAGGAACAACGGCGATGATCTGCCCGGCTTGCAGATGGCCGACGGTGATCACGCTATTGCCGACCTGCGCCCAGACGGCGGCATCTTCGGTGGTTTGCATGTAGCGGGCGGGTGCGCCCTGTTGGCTCAGCAGGCTGGCAGACGCCGCGCCGGTGACAAAAAGTAGCAGGAAAAGGGCAACACGAATGAGCATGAGTTAACAACGGTCGGAAAATTCTGAACGCATTGTAACAAATGCGGCTCTAATACCAACGGTTAATTTTCATGCAGTTTGCGCCTCTGCTCAGCGAGAGAGGCGCATCACAAATCTCGCTCTGCCGCGTTAGCTGCGCAGCCCGCGACCGCGCTGGATCAGGTACCAGCACAGGGCGTAAAACGCGACGATAAACACCACCAGCACGCCGACCGTGGTGAACAGCGGCACATCGGAAATGCCGAGAAAACCGAAGCGGAAGCCGCTGATCATGTAGACAATCGGGTTCAAATGCGACAGCGCCTGCCAGAACGGCGGCAGCAGCGTCAGCGAATAAAACACCCCGCCGAGGTAGGTCAGCGGCGTCAGCACAAAGGTCGGGATCAGGCTGATGTCATCAAAGGTTTTGGCAAACACCGCGTTGAGCAGTCCGGCGAGGGAGAAGAGCACGGCGGTCAGCAGCAGCGTCAGCCCAACGAACAGCCACGAATGCACCTGGAACGGCACGAAGAACAGCGAGATCGCCGTCACCAGCACGCCGACGCACAGCCCGCGCGCCACGCCACCGCCCACGTAGCCGACGATAATCACATGCGTCGGCACCGGCGCGACCAGTAGCTCTTCAATGTTGCGCTGGAACTTGGCGCTGAAGAACGACGAAGCCACGTTGGCGTAGGCGTTGGTGATCACCGCCATCATGATCAGGCCCGGCACAATAAACTGCATATAGGTGAAGCCGTGCATCTCACCAATGCGCGAGCCGATCAGATTGCCGAAGATGATGAAGTAGAGCGTCATGGTGATCACCGGCGGCACCAGCGTCTGGATCCAGATACGCATAAAGCGCTGGATCTCTTTGTACCAAATACTTTTTAGCGCGACCCAATAAAGCTGCATCATGCCTGGTCTCCTCTTTTATCATGCACCAGCGTGACAAACAGCTCTTCAAGACGGTTCGCTTTGTTACGCATACTTAATACCTGAATCCCCTGCGCGCTCAGCTGGCTGAACACGCTGTTGACGCCCTGCTCGCGCAGCACTTCGACTTCCAGCGTGGAAGTATCCACCAGCCGATACTGATAGCCCTCCAGTTTTGGCAGCGGGCTTTTCGGGGCCAGATCGAGAATAAAGGTCTCCGACTTGAGCTTAGAGAGCAGCGACTTCATCGAGGTGTTTTCCACCAGTTGACCGTGCTGAATAATGCCGATGTTGCGGCACAGCATTTCAGCCTCTTCCAGATAGTGGGTGGTTAAAATAATGGTGGTGCCGCGATCGTTAAGATCCTTCAAAAAGCCCCACATTGAGCGGCGCAGTTCGATATCCACGCCCGCCGTGGGTTCATCGAGGATCAAGAGTTTCGGCTCATGCATCAGCGCGCGGGCAATCATCAGACGGCGCTTCATGCCGCCGGAGAGCATCCGCGCTCGTTCGCCGCGTTTGTCCCACAGATCCAGCTGCTTGAGGTACTTCTCGCTACGGGCTACCGCTTCCGGGCGCTCCACGCCATAGTAACCCGCCTGGTTGACGACAATCTGCTGCACGGTTTCAAAGGGGTTAAAGTTAAATTCTTGTGGCACCAGCCCCAGCTGACGTTTGGCATTCACTACGTCTTTTTCCAGGTCATAACCGAACACGCTGACCCGGCCGGAAGATTTATTTACCAATGAGCTGACGATACCGATCGTGGTCGATTTGCCCGCACCGTTCGGTCCGAGAAGCGCATAGAAATCCCCGGCTTCTACTTGCAAATCAATGCCGCGCAGCGCCTGGACGCCGCCCGGATAGGTTTTTTTAAGCTGCTCAAGCTCCAGTGCAATGGTCATGAATTGAGTCTTACCTTTTTCTTACACTCGATGTGTGGTTTAAAAACGGATGGAGTTGACCTATATTAGCGCAACGCACTAACTTGGTTACAGGTTGTTAACCTCCATGAAAGACATAGATACACTCATCAGCAATAATGCACTATGGTCAAAAATGCTGGTGGAAGAGGATCCGGGATTCTTTGAAACGCTGGCACAGGCCCAGAAGCCGCGCTTTCTATGGATTGGATGTTCCGACAGCCGCGTCCCGGCTGAGCGCCTGACCGGTCTGGAACCGGGCGAACTTTTTGTACACCGCAATGTGGCTAACCTCGTTATCCATACTGACCTCAACTGCCTGTCAGTGGTGCAGTACGCCGTGGATGTGCTGGAAGTTGAGCACATCATTATTTGTGGTCACTACGGCTGCGGCGGCGTGCAGGCGGCGGTAGAAAACCCAGAGCTGGGTTTGATTGACAACTGGCTGCTGCACATCCGTGATATCTGGTTTAAACATAGTTCACTGCTGGGCGAAATGCCGCAGGAGCGCCGCCTGGATACCCTCTGCGAGCTGAACGTGATGGAACAGGTGTACAACCTGGGCCACTCCACCATTATGCAATCCGCGTGGAAACGCGGCCAGAAAGTGACCATCCACGGCTGGGCTTACGGTATTCACGACGGTCTGCTGCGCAATCTGGATGTTAATGCCACGAACCGCGAAACGCTGGAACAGCGCTATCGCCAGGGCATTTCCAATATGCGCCTCAAACACATCAACCATAAGTAAGCCTGAACAACTGCCGGGTGGCGCGCGTTGCGCTTACCCGGCCTACAACGACTAACATCATTCGTCTAACATCACCACTTTGCCCACATACGGCAAATGGCGATAGCGCTGGGCGTAATCAATGCCGTAACCCACCACGAACTCATCCGGGATTGAGAAACCGACGAATTCAACCGGCACGTCCACTTCGCGGCGCGACGGTTTATCGAGCAGCGTACAGATCGCCAGCGATTTTGGTTCACGCAGGCGCAGGATCTCGCGCACTTTTGACAGCGTGTTGCCAGAGTCGATGATGTCTTCCACGATCAGCACATCTTTGCCGCGAATGTCTTCGTCGAGGTCTTTGAGGATTTTCACATCGCGAGTAGTCGACATGCCGCTGCCGTAGCTGGAGGCGGTCATAAAATCGACTTCGTGAGACACCTGCACCTGACGGCACAGATCGGCCATAAACATAAACGAGCCACGCAGTAACCCTACCAGCACCATTTCGCTGCCGCTGTCCTGATAGCGTTCAGAAATCTCACGCCCCAGTTCGGCGATACGCGCTTTGATCTCCGCTTCCGGGATCATCACTTCAACTGTATGTTTCATATTACTAACCGTATGATTTATATATCAATCATCCAATGCGGCACGGCGTTAGCCCGGCATCGACATAGAAGTGCGCCAGTATACCAGCAAAAGCCAGTAGCCGGGTGATGTGATAAGAAAAGCTCGATTTGTGATGACGATCACACTTGTTAAATCCTATAATTAATTGCTACTAAAATATTAACAATATGGGAAGAGTGTCTTTTATGGCAGAAAATACATCGCAAACGTCACGTTGGCTCGTGACGCTCACAGCCCTGTTCGCCGCGTTCTGCGGGCTGTACCTGCTCATTGGCGGTGCCTGGCTGGTCTCTATTGGCGGCTCCTGGTACTACCCTGTCGCCGGGCTTGTTATGCTCGGCGTTACCTGGCTGCTGTGGCGTGGCAAGCGCTCAGCGCTGTGGCTGTATGCCGCCCTGCTGCTGTGCACCATGATCTGGGGCGTATGGGAAGTCGGCTTCGACTTCTGGGCACTGACGCCCCGCAGCGACATCCTCGTCTTCTTTGGCATCTGGCTGATCCTGCCGTTTGTCTGGCGTCGCCTGATTTTCCCGTCCGCCGGTGCCGTCACCGCGCTGGTGGTTGCCCTGCTGATCAGCGGCGGTATTCTGACCTGGGCCGGTTTTAACGATCCGCAGGAAATCAACGGCACGCTGAGCGCTGACGCAACCCCGGCCGCGCCGATTTCTCAGGTGGCCGACGCCGACTGGCCCGCTTACGGGCGTAACCAGGAAGGCCAGCGCTACTCTCCGCTCAAGCAGATCACGGCCGAAAACGTGCACAATCTGAAAGAAGCGTGGGTGTTCCGCACCGGCGATCTGAAACAGCCTAACGATCCGGGCGAAATCACCAACGAAGTGACGCCGATTAAAGTCGGTAACATGCTGTACCTCTGCACCGCGCACCAGCGCCTGTTTGCGCTTGATGCCGCCACCGGTAAAGAGAAATGGCACTTCGATCCGCAGCTCAACACTAACACCTCTTTCCAGCACGTCACCTGCCGTGGCGTCTCCTTCCACGAAGCGCGCGCGGATAACGCCAGCCCGGATGTCGTCGCCGACTGTCCGCGTCGCATTATGCTGCCGGTCAACGATGGTCGCCTGTTCGCCATCAACGCTGACAACGGTAAGCCGTGTGAAACCTTTGCCAACAAAGGCATTCTGAACCTGCAAACCAACATGCCGGACACCACGCCTGGCCTGTATGAACCCACGTCGCCGCCGATCATCACCGACAAAGTGATTGTGATTGCCGGTTCCGTCACCGATAACTTCTCCACCCGCGAAACCTCCGGTGTGATCCGTGGTTTTGACGTCAACACCGGTAAGCTGCTGTGGGCGTTCGATCCGGGTGCCAAAGACCCGAATGCGATCCCGTCTGACGAGCATAAATTCTCCTTCAACTCGCCAAACTCCTGGGCCCCTGCGGCGTATGACGCGAAGCTGGACCTGGTGTATCTGCCAATGGGTGTGACCACGCCGGATATCTGGGGCGGTAACCGCACGCCGGATCAGGAGCGTTATGCCAGCTCGATTCTGGCGCTGAATGCCACCACCGGTAAGCTCGCCTGGAGCTACCAGACCGTTCACCACGATCTGTGGGATATGGATCAGCCGTCGCAGCCGACGCTGGCGGACATCACCGTCAACGGCAAAACGGTGCCGGTCGTTTATGCTCCGGCGAAAACCGGTAACATCTTCGTGCTCGATCGTCGCAACGGCGAACTGGTCGTCCCGGCACCGGAAAAACCGGTTCCGCAGGGCGCGGCGAAAGGCGATTACGTCACCAAAACCCAGCCGTTCTCTGATTTGAGCTTCCGTCCGAAGAAAGATCTGAGCGGTGCGGACATGTGGGGCGCGACCATGTTTGATCAGTTGGTCTGCCGCGTAATGTTCCACCAGCTGCGCTATGAAGGCATCTTCACCCCGCCGTCCGAGCAGGGCACGCTGGTGTTCCCTGGCAACCTGGGCATGTTCGAATGGGGCGGTATTTCCGTTGATCCGAACCGTCAGGTGGCGATTGCTAACCCGATGGCGCTGCCGTTTGTTTCGAAACTGATCCCGCGCGGTCCGGGTAACCCAATGGAGCAGCCGAAAGACGCGAAAGGTAGCGGTACCGAAGCGGGTATCCAGCCGCAGTACGGCGTGCCGTATGGCGTGACGCTGAACCCGTTCCTGTCACCGTTCGGTCTGCCGTGTAAACAGCCGGCCTGGGGTTACATCTCAGCCCTGGATCTGAAAACCAATCAGGTGGTATGGAAAAAACGTATTGGTACGCCGCAAGACAGCATGCCGTTCCCGATGCCGGTTGCGGTGCCGTTCAATATGGGGATGCCGATGCTCGGTGGCCCGATCTCTACCGCCGGTAACGTGCTGTTTATTGGCGCAACCGCCGATAACTACCTGCGAGCTTATAACATGAGCAACGGTGAGAAACTGTGGCAGGGCCGTCTGCCTGCCGGTGGACAGGCCACGCCGATGACCTATGAAGTGAATGGTAAGCAGTTCGTTGCCATTTCCGCCGGCGGTCATGGTTCATTTGGTACGAAAATGGGCGACTATATCGTCGCGTATGCGTTACCAGACGACGCAAAATAAATGCAAAACGGCAACTTCGGTTGCCGTTTTTAATTGTTGTTCCCTCTCCCTGTGGGAGTCCGTAGGCCGGGTAAGGCAACGCCGCCACCCGGCTTTTTTACACCGTGAACCCCACCATCATTCCGGTATCTTCATGCTCCAGCAGATGACAGTGCGCCATATACGCGTGCGCTTGCGAAGCCGGATGCGCAAACTTCACCAGCACCTCGCTGCGTGCACCGTACACGTTCACGGTATCTTTCCAACCTGCGCGATGCGCGGCTGGCGGCTTGCCGTTCTCTGAGAGAATACGGAACTGCGTGCCGTGAATATGGAACGGGTGCAGCATCATGTCCCCTTCCCCGGAAATCACCCAGCGCTCAAATTTCCCCTGCGCGGCTGCAAAGCCCGGCGTGTTCATATCAAAGGCTTTGCCGTTGATGCGGTTAGCGCTGTGGAAATCCATACCCTGTTCCCCGTGATGCATATCGCCCATCATGTGGCCGTGCTGCATGTTCATCCCCGCCATCGCCTGGTCGCCGTATTTCTTCTGCAATGCCTGCATGCCCATCATGTCGAGCATCGGATCCATCGACAGCTGGAGCGTGCGCTGCGTCAGGCCGTCGAGTGAAGGCAGCGCGGGCATCGCGGCGAGTGTGTCCGGCAGTTCACCGGATGCCACCACCCGCAGGGGCTGAATGCGCAGCACCGGGTGCGGCTTATCGAACGGTGCAACGCTCATGCCCATCTGATTGACCGGCAGGGTGATCAGATCGAAGGGCTGCCCGTCGCGGGTGTCCACCAGCACTTCAAAGCGCTCGCCGGGGATCATCGGCAGTTCGCTCACCTTAACCGGCTCCGCCAGCAGACCGCCGTCGCTGGCAATTACGTACAGCGGACGCTTATCGCTGGTGGCAAAATTGAGCGAGCGGGCGTTGCAGCCGTTGAGCAGGCGTAAACGCAGCCAGCCACGCGGTGCGGCGTGCTGCGGGTAAAGGGCACCGTTTGCCAACAGCGTCTCGCCAAACCAGCCCACCGCCGCGCTCATCACGTCCAGTTGGTAATCAATCTGACCGTCGGCGTTAAAGCGCTTGTCCTGCACAATCACCGGCACATCGTCGATGCCCCACTGTGCAGGCAGACGCAGCATGCGGCTCTCGTCGTCTTCGATCAGCACCAGTCCCGCCAGCCCCATCGCCACCTGATGCCCGGTTTTGCCGTGCTGATGCGGATGGAACCAGCAGGTGGCCGCACGCTGGCTCGGCGTAAAGGTCACCGTGCGCTCACCCCCGGCGCTAATGATGCCCTGCGGCCCGCCGTCAACCTCACCGGGCACTTCCAGCCCGTGCCAGTGCACCGTGGTCTCTTCCGCCAGTTGGTTACGGATCTGCACGGTCACCGCCGTGCCCCGACGCAGTTGAATGGCAGGCCCCAAAAGGTTGCCGTTATAGCCCCAGGTGGTGGCAGTTTTATTGCCAAAAACGGTCTTTCCGGCCTGAACCGTCAACTGAAGGCGATTTTGCGCATCCGCGGTCAGTAAGGGCGGGATCGGTAATGCGCGAGTGTCGGCGGCCATCGCGCGCGCAGACCAGCCCGGCAAGGCGCTCATCACCCCTAAGGCTGCGGAATATTTTAAAAAATCACGGCGTTGCATTTACCCCTCCTTTTGACTCTGCTGGCGAGCTTTTGAGCATAAACCTTCACCTTGCGGTAAGGTCAAGCTAACGGGCATAATAAAGGTCGTCGCCTTACCCACAAGTATGCTAACGTTAAATTTCCTCGATGGTCCGGTAGAAAGAATGAAGACGTTTTTCAAAACAGCTCTCTTAGGCAGCCTGCTGGCTGTTTCAGCAAATAGTTATGCGCTCAGTGAATCTGAGGCGGAAGACATGGCCGATCTGACGGCGGTGTTTGTATTTTTGAAAAACGACTGCGGCTACCAAAATCTCCCCAACGGGCAGATCCGTCGCGCGCTGGTGTTCTTCGCGCAGCAAAATCAATGGGATCTGAGCAATTACGATACCTTCGACATGAAATCGCTGGGTGAAGACAGCTATCGCGACCTGAGCGGCATTGGCATTGCGACCGATAAAAAATGCAAAGCGCTGGCAAGGGATTCGCTGAGTCTGCTGGCTTACGTAAAATAATCCTCTCCCCTCCCGCTGGTTTTCTCGTCGTGCAACCCCGGCTATAGTTAGCTATGATGTTGCGCCCATTTTAAGTGGGTGTTAACGAAGGAGGGAGCAATGACCGATAACACAGTGTGGCACGAAACGCTGCATGACCAGTTTGGTCAGTACTTTGCCGTTGATAATGTGCTGTACCATGAAAAAACCGATCATCAGGATTTGATCATCTTCGAAAACGCGGCGTTTGGTCGCGTCATGGCGCTGGACGGCGTGGTGCAAACCACCGAGCGCGATGAGTTTATCTATCACGAAATGATGACCCACGTGCCGCTGCTGGCGCACGGTCACGCGAAACAGGTGCTGATTATCGGCGGTGGCGACGGGGCCATGCTGCGTGAAGTCAGCCGCCATAAAAGCATCGAATCCATCACCATGGTGGAGATCGACGCGGGCGTGGTGTCGTTCTGCCGCCAGTATCTGCCCAATCACAACGCCGGAAGCTATGACGATCCGCGCTTTACGCTTGTGATCGACGACGGCGTCAATTTCGTCAACCAGACCACGCAAACCTTCGATGTGATCATCTCCGACTGTACCGATCCTATCGGTCCGGGAGAGAGCCTGTTTACCTCCGCGTTCTACGAAGGCTGCAAGCGCTGTCTGAATCCCGGCGGGATCTTTGTGGCGCAAAACGGCGTGAGTTTCCTGCAACAGGATGAAGTCATCGATAGCCACCGCAAACTGGGCCATTACTTTAGCGATGTGAGCTTCTACCAGGCGGCGATCCCCAGCTATTACGGCGGCGTCATGACCTTTGCCTGGGCGACGGACAACGGCGCGCTGCGTCATCTGTCCACCGAGATCGTGCAGGCCCGCTTCCACAACGCCAGCCTGACGTGCCGTTATTACAATCCGGCGGTCCACACTGCGGCGTTCGCTTTGCCACAATATCTGCAAGACGCGCTGTCCGCACAGTGACGTAAGGAGTTGATAAAAATTGAAAAAGCTTAAACTACACGGCTTTAACAACCTGACCAAAAGCCTGAGTTTTTGTATTTACGATATCTGTTATGCCAACACGGCAGAAGAGCGCGATGGTTATATCGCCTATATCGATGAACTCTACAATGCCAATCGCCTGACGGAAATTCTGTCAGAAACCTGTTCGATTATCGGTGCCAACGTGCTGAATATCGCCCGCCAGGATTATGAACCCCAGGGCGCAAGCGTGACGATTCTGGTGAGCGAAGAGCCGGTAGATCCGCACCTTATCGACAACACCGAACACCCAGGCCCGCTGCCGGAAACCGTGGTGGCGCACCTCGATAAGAGCCACATTTGCGTGCATACCTATCCGGAAAGCCACCCGGAAGGCGGGCTGTGCACCTTCCGCGCCGATATTGAAGTCTCCACCTGCGGAGTGATTTCCCCGCTTAAGGCGCTGAACTACTTAATCCATCAGTTGGAATCTGACATCGTGACGGTGGATTACCGCGTGCGCGGCTTTACCCGTGACGTGTCGGGTAAAAAGCACTTTATCGACCACGAAATTAACTCGATCCAGAACTTCCTGTCCGATGACATGAAAGCGCTGTACGACATGGTGGATGTGAACGTTTATCAGGAAAACATCTTTCATACCAAGATGTTACTGAAAGAGTTCGATTTGAAACACTATATGTTTCACACCAAACCGGAAGATCTGAACGCCGACGAGCGCAAGGTGATTACCGAAGCGCTGTGGAAAGAGATGCGCGAGATTTACTACGGCCGAAATATTCCCGCCGTGTGATGCCGCCTTATCTGGCCTGCGCATTGCCAGGCCTGATAAGCGACGCGCCATCAGGCTATCATCACTTCTGTTTTAAGAATTCCCGGTACGCGGTAACCACCTGAAGAAAATCTTCGACGCCGCACAGCGACAGGCTCTCTTCGTCGTAGTAGTTCATCCCCTCTTCCATTTCGTCGCCGGAAAACTCCAGCTGATTGGCGCGTACAATCACCTCTTCGCCGTCCATCCACAGCGTGTACTCATGGCCGGTACGCTGCCACTGCCGCTCACTGCCCTTCACCGTGCGCGCCGCCTCTTCCACTTCATCGAGCAGCGCCAGGTTTTCTTTAACTTCTTCGTTAAACCAGTGACCGACCACTTCGTGGCCCATCGACATGCGCACCTTAACGATCCCGGTGATATCGCGCAAAAATTCGTAATCCATGCTCTGTTCCTCAGCGAAGGCAATGCGACAGCGCCACATTGTACCCATGGTGTAATTATCGCAGTCCTGGCGAAGAAAAAAAGCGTAGCGGTGGGCGGTAGGTAAAAAAACTGCCCTGTCCGCCGTCCGCGCTTAACGCTGTGCAATGCTGCTTTTGTCCATAATGTATTCATCATGATGATTAATCATGACTAATCATAGATATTTGACATTTAACACGCATAAAAAAATGCTTTATTGTTAACTGGCGTTAAGCAGGTGGATTTCCCCCCGGACTAATTCAACAAGGACTGATTATGAAATTTACTCTTAAACCTATCGCTTTTGCCCTGGTATTCTTCAGTGCAAGTTCCTACAGTTACGAATGCAATGGCCGCCAGTATTGTAGCCAGGTGAACTCCTGCGCCGAGGCTAAGTGGGTACTAAATAACTGTCCGAATCCAAAAATGGATGGCGATCACGACGGGATCCCTTGCGAACAGCAGCATTGTGGACATGGTGCACTCTCCAGCAATAGTTCAGTGAAACCCTTTTTCCAAACCGTCAATAAATCCGATGAATATAATTCACCAGACTGATGATTAAACCAAACTAAATACTTCTTTATTCAAAATACATAACCTCAGCAAATAGAATAAAGAAAATCTCTCAACGCCGAAAGCTTCGCGCAACCTGCTCAAGATAAATATTATTTACCGGAAAAAGTGAAATGGGTTAAGAATATTTAAACTGTTCATTAAAATATATTAATTTTCTTAACACATTCATTCTCATTACAATTGAGGCGTTTCAGCATGTTACCCCGCACAAGGTTGTGTTGCTGATTAACGAAGTCACAAAATGAAGGCCTCTCAAGGATAACTTGAGCCAACATGAATATTGATATGGATTATTGAAAATGAAAATGAACAAATTTGGTTTCGCTCTCGCAGCACTGGTTATGGCTATGGGGAGTGGGTCGGCACTGGCCGCAGAAGGTAATGATACGGGTCTGGTGATTATTAATGGCGCGATCTCCGCAGGCACCTGCGATATCACCACCAAAGATGGCAAATCCGCCGGAAACGTGACGGTACAAATGCCGACGGTTGAGGCAACTGAAGTCAAAGCGCTGGATGCCGAAGCCGCAGGTGCCGGTAAAACCACCTTTGAGCTGCTGCTAAGCAACTGTGACGTTGAAGGCGTGGCGACCATCGCCTTTAGCTCGCCGGAATTTGTTGACGTGGCATCAGGCACGTTGAAAAACAACGACAAAATCACAGGCTACGCAGAAGGCGTCAGCGTTGCCCTGCATAACAACATTGATGGCAACAAAAAAGCCGTCATGGTGGGTCGCCCGGATGACACCAACGCACAAACGCTGAACATTGCCAAATACAGCGGCACAGGCACTGAGATAGCGGGATTATTTGCCTTCACCACATCCTACGTTCTGGCGCAGGGTGCTACGGCGGCAACCGGCGGCCTGGTGAGCACTAACACCACCTTTGATATTACCTATCAATAAGCGATCTTTTCGCCACATTTAAAACAAAAATGTCCCCGTTGCCACGGGGGCATTTATTTAAATGTATCTGCTTTACAACATTTTTATGTCACCATCAGGCGAGATCAAACATGTTTTCACTCTCTTTTACTCAAACACTTCGTGCGCTCGCCGTCACGGGTTCATTACTGTTTAGCACTTATTCGCAGGCCGACATCGTCATTTCCAGCACGCGTGTGATCTTTAACCAGAGCGATAAAGACGTGATGGTGAAACTTGAGAACAGAGGCTCGCGTCCCTTATTGGTTCAGACCTGGCTCGATAAAGGAACCGATGATACCGACCCCAGCAAATTACAGGTTCCTTTTACTATTACGCCTCCTGTATTCCGCATTGAGTCCACACGTGGGCAAACGCTGCGCGTGATGTATACCGGCGGCGCACTTCCAACAAATAAAGAGAGCGTATTCTGGTTAAACGTGCTGGAAGTGCCTCCCAAGCCGTCTGTTGATAAAACCAGCTCCCAAAATTTATTACAACTGGCCTTTAAAACACGCATCAAGCTGTTTTACCGGCCAGAGGGTTTGCCCGGTAATTCAAACCAGGCCGCACTGGATTTGAAATGGTCGGTGGTTAACGACCAGGGCCAGCAGGCGATCAAAGTCGTTAATGACTCCGCATTCCATGTCTCTTTTGCCAGCGTAAAACTGGTGCTGAATGGCAAAGTTTACAATGTGAGTGAGCGCATGGTTGCACCTAAAAGCCAGGATATTCAGTTAATTAGTGGTCTTAACAGCGCTATCGCAGGCGCAACCCTGGAATATGAGGCGATTAACGATTACGGAGGCAAGATTAAGAAAACGGTTAAACTTTAACAGGACGTTGTCATGAAATATCAATATCTCCATGTTTGTTGTCTTGCAGGGATAGCCAGTAGCGCCTTAAGTTTACCTGCCGCCGCCGAAATGGCTGTGGCGTCCGATAGCGTTGAATTTGACAATAGCTTTTTGGTGGGGGCCGGGGCCGAAAAAATAGACGTCTCCCGCTATTCAAACGGTAACCCCACGCTGCCGGGAAGTTATAAGGTCAATGTGTATATCAATGACCAGCCCTTTACCGCATTGCATATTGATTTTGTGAATGTCGGTAAAACGTCGGCGGTTCCCTGTTTTACGCCCAAACTGCTCGCACAGCTGGGTATCAAGTCCCCTGGAAATCGCGAGCAGCGTGACGCAGCCGCCTGGCCCGGCGTCAGTGCCAGCCACGCCGATGACGATGGCAGAACCGACAACCGCTGTTACGAATTCGAAAAGTGGGTGCCGTCCGGCAGTATGCGTTTTGATAATGGCGAAATGCGCATGGATCTCAGCGTGCCGCAGATTGCGCTGGAGAAAAAGTACCGTGGCTATGTCTCGCCCACGCTTTGGGAAAATGGCATTAACGCCGCCATGCTCTCCTATACCCTGAATGGCTATAGCTCCACGTACAACGAACAGACCGATGAGAGTGCCTATCTGGGCCTGACCGCAGGGGTAAACCTTGGCGCATGGCATTTCCGCGCCCGTGGCAATATGGGCTGGGATAAAGAAAACGGCACCACTGCAATGGATTACCAGAACCGTTATGTCCAGCGCGACCTGCCAGGGCTACGTTCACAAATTCAGCTGGGTGAAACCAACACCACGGGCGACGCGTTTGATTCCGTCGCCATTCGTGGGGGGCGCTTTTACAGCGACGATCGCATGCTGCCCGCCATGCTGACGGGCTACGCGCCGGTGATCCGCGGCGTGGCGAATACCAACGCCAAAATCACCATTGAGCAGGGCGGCTATAAGATTTACGAAACCACGGTCGCGCCAGGACCCTTCGCCATTGACGACCTCAGCCCGTCAGGTTACGGCAATGAACTGAACGTCACGGTTGAAGAAGCCGACGGCAGCAAACGCTCGTTTAGCGTGCCCTTTTCATCGCTGGTGCAACTGTTGCGCCCCGGCATGTCACGCTGGGATCTCAGCGCGGGTGAAGTTAATCAGGATGACCTGCACGAAAAACCGAATCTGATTCAGGGTACTTATTATCACGGCCTGTCAAACCTGTTTACTGGCTACGGCGGCATTCAGCTTACTGATAACGATTACTACGCAGGACTGCTGGGCGTCGGTTTAAATACCCCTGTTGGCGCATTCGCCGTTGACGTCACTTACTCAAACACGAAGGTGCCAGACGATAAAACCTATCGTGGGCAGAGCTATCGCCTGTCGTACAACCGGCTGTTCAGTGAAACGGATACGTCACTCAATATCGCAGCCTACCGTTATTCAACGCGCGATTATATGGGCCTAAACGACGCCATCCAGCTTATCGATAACATCAACAGCCACCATCTCGACGGGAATGGCGAGAAGTACAGCTTTGCCACCAGCCAGAGGGTAAAAAATCAGGTCACGCTGAGTATCAGCCAGCCGCTGGCCTTTGGCGCGATAGAGGTGGATTACGGTTCACTTTACGCCAACCTCAGCTGGGAAGATTACTGGGGTGAAGATGAGGAGCGTAAAAACTACTCGGTGGGTTACAGCGGCAGCGCATTCTGGGGGAGCTACGGGATCACGCTGCAACGGACCTATGACGAGGACGATAACGCGGATGACAGCATCTTTGTCAACGTCAGTATTCCGCTTGAAACCCTGTTCGGCGGGCAGCATCGCGCGTCTGGCTTCCGCTCGATTGAAAGCACCTTCAACAGTGATTTTGACGGAGGTCATCAACTCAATATGAGCAGCAGCGGCAACGATGAATCCGGCAAGCTCAACTACAGCGTCAATACCGGATATCAGTTGACGAAAGAGGGCAATAACGACGCCGGAACGGTGGGTGGCTACATGAGCTATGACAGCCCCTACGGCACCTGGTCAACCTCCGCCTCAGCCGACAGCAACGAGGCCAGACAGTTCTCGGTCAGCACCGACGGCGGCTTTGTTCTGCACGCTGGCGGCTTGACGTTCAGCAACGACAGCTTTAACGACACCGACACGCTGGTGCTGGTCAAAGCGCCGGGGGCGAAAGGGGCAAACATCAACTACGGTGCCAGCACGGTTGACCGCTGGGGCTATGGCGTGGCGGGCGCAATGTCGCCCTACCGTGAAAACCGCGTTTCGCTCGACGTTTCCAGCCTTGAAAACGATGTTGAACTGAAAAGCACCAGCGGCGTTACGGTTCCTCGCCAGGGTGCCATCACGCTGGTCAATTTCGAAACCAACGAAGGCCGTTCTGCACTGATTTCACTGTTACGCAGCGATAAGCAGTCGCTACCGCTCGGGGCGGAAGTGTACGACGACCGGGGCCAGCTACTCGGGAACGTCGGTCAGTTCGGTCAGGCCTTCATTCGCGGCATTGAGACGCGCGGGACGCTTAACGTGGTATGGGGAAGCGAGAGTGATCAGCGCTGCACGGCAAAATATACCCTGCCCGATAATCCACAAAAGCTCGGTCACACCACCCTGCTGCCTGATACGGGCTGCGTGATAGACCGTCAATACACTAAGCGGGTGATGAATGACCAATAACACTGTGAGCTTTTGTGCCCTGGCGGCACTTATTTTAACCGCACCGCCAGCGCAGGCCGATATCGAACTCACCTTCGAAGCTACCGTGAAAGCGCCCACCTGCGCCATGTCAATTACCGGCCCCTCTGTCACCGGCAGCGGCAGTGATTTCACATTAACCGTCGGAACCGATAATGGCCAACAGGGTACCGTTGACCTGTCAGCGATTAAGAAAAAGGAGGCCAGTGCGGCGACCGCCTTCAAACTGGTTGCCGCCGATTGCACGTCGGTGACGGGCATCAGCACCCGGATATCCGGCAATAGCAACAGCAATAATCAACTTCTTCTCGCCGAAGAGTCTGAGAATTCAACGCGTAATATTGCCGTCGGTTTTTATCATGAGAACGCGCCGGAGAGCTGGATAAAACTGAATACCGATGGTGCGTGGCTATGGTCTGCGGATGAAATAGCTGAGGGCGTCAATTTATTTGCTGCGCTGCGCGTTGCCAATGAGGGTGAAAACCCTGTCGAAGGGGATTTTTCAGCGAAAGCCATTTTCAGTTTTAGCTATGAGTAAACGATGATTATGATCAATAGTAACGCCCTGCCTCTAACCCTGCTGTGTGCTGCCCTGACCGTCTGCTCTGGGCAGACGTTCGCGGTAGACGATCAATCGCCGCTGACGTTAACCATCAAATCTACCGTCGTGAATAATAAAACCTGCGCCGGACATTTTGAGGTCGATGGCGTCGAAACAGACACCCTGGACTTTGGCGAGGTGCGTAAGTCGGATATTCAGCAAGGCATGACCGCGACCTATAAAGTCCTTGCATTTAAAGCAGAGTGCGACGATGGCTCAGCGGCTTCATTTGAGCAAGCCATTGTTTCCAACGCACCTTGTGATGGCCCTAATCTCAGCAATATGTTATCGGGAGAGGGAGCCGCACAAAACATCTCACTGCAACTGTTTTTGGCTTCAATAATGATACCGGGGGTGGAATATGACTGTCAAAAAACAGAATTCCTCGATACGAATTCTGGGTATTATGCTGTACGTTTGACAATAGCGACAGGAAAAAATATCGGTGATGTTAAAGCGGGTGATTTCCGAACCCAGATCATCCATGAGGCTAAGTATAAATAATGATGAAAAAAACATACTTTATTAAAAAAAACCTCTTGTGTGCTTTATTAGGGTTGTCATGTCTTCTACCTTGTTTCGCCGCGCCTGAACTTAAAAGCGGTGCCATCGAAACAACCCTTTTTAATTTTAAGGCAAAAATCGTTGAAGATACCTGTCAGATGACCTTAAGCGATAACGGTGTGGTTGAGCTAGGTACCGTTGATTTACGTTATTTTGGCAATCATTACAGCACCGGGCCTGCCGCTAACGCCCCAAGCCATATGGACCAGACGTTTACACCCGAGCAATTTCAGGCAGGCGGTAAGACGTTCACTCTGACACTTGCAAACTGTCAGGCCAGCTATCGCCCTGATGCCAGCCAGGTCCATATTCGTTTTCAACCCCGCACCGGAATGTTGATGGGGCAATCAAAACAGATTTTCCCGAATATGATCTCAGAAGGTGGCGGAGGTGCCACCGGCGCAGGGGTTATCATTAGCTATGTCGATAACGGCGGTAACTCCACTAATGTCCTGTCGCCGGGCGGCATACCGCGCGATCTCTACCCGATGACACCCCAGGACATGGAAAATAAAACGTTAACTTTTTATACCCGTTTTCAGCAGATCGATAACCGAATCGTTACGCCAGGCATGGTAAAGAGTTTTGTTTCAGTCGAGACCTATTATGATTAATATAAAATTTATTATTTATTTCTTCACGCTGATATTATCTATTCCCGCCGCTAATGCGTACATTATGGTGGGCAGGAATAATATTAGTGCGAATGACACAGGTGATTTTACCATTACGTATGAAGGCAGCGGCCTTCAACAACTGATGGTAAATGAAAGCAGAACATTAGCCCCGGCGGGTTTTTCTTTTCGATTTGGCCCGACGAGCTCCACTGGGAGTGGCGTCGCAGGCTATGGTGCCGGGCTGTGGTGCAAAAAGAGTGGTGGCTCGGATGATATTAAATTCACCCCGCAGACTAAGTACGGCACCTCAGGCTCAACCTACGGCGGGCATACCTTATTTAACACCAATATTTCAGGATTATATTACACGCTGGAAATGCGCAATTTCAAAGGTACGGGGGGTGCCGCAGATACCACCTTTAGTCCATCAAACTTTTTTATTGAGCGAAATGGCACCGTCACTAACGGTAGCCTTCAAGGAAACGGGAAATGTAATATAACAGGCAATACCTATCTTGGTGGCTTTAATATTGAAATGCTGATGACATTCTACGTCGATAGCTATTTTAGTAATGCAGAAAACGCTGGCAAACCATTATTCCCCGAGCAAACTGCGCAATTTCGTTTTGAAGCCACGGATGGTTCAGGAAGCTATGCCGATGTTCGAACGTTTTCTACTGCCACGATGAGCGCGCCCACCTGCTTCGCCACTAACACCTCTGGAGAGCATGCGCAGGGCAACACCATAAAATTGGGCGATGATTACTATCCTGCGACCCTGGAAAATAATGCGGCACCTCCTGTCCCCTTCAGTATCAATCTGAATAACTGTATGGGTGTGAATAAGGTCGATGTACGCCTGACCACCAACGCAACGGGGGAGAATAACAGACAGCTTCTGGGTAACCAGTATCCCACCAGCCTGAAAGCGAAAGGAGTGGGTGTCCTGATCGAAGGGGTTAAAAACAGCGGCGGGCAAAGCGTTGTGTTGGTGCCTAATGATCAGACGTCCGTTTTCCAGGAAACCGTCGAGTTGTCTTCCGACGCGCACAAGTATTATCCCAGCTGCATTCCAGGATCGCATTATTGTGACGAGGGCACAAACAAAGCGCTGAATTTTACCGCCACCCTAAAACAGGATGGTGAAATACCGGTGCAACCCGGCGTCTATCAGGGAAAGGGCGTCTTCTCGTTAACCTATAACTAAGTGCGCGCATAAAAAAGGGATAGCCATTTACTGACTACCCCTGTTAGCGGTCAACGTACGCGTTACACGGCGGTCTGGAAGATCACGCCGTCGGCTTTGTCAGTGTACTGACCGAGCTTGTCGAAGTTCAGATAGCGGTAGGTGTCCACCGCCGTCTTATCGACCTGCGCCACAAACGTCTGGTACTCGTCAGGCGTCGGCAGTTTACCGAGCAGCGAGGCGACCGCCGCCAGTTCCGCAGAGGCCAGGAACACGTTCGCACCCGTCCCAAGACGGTTCGGGAAGTTACGCGTCGATGTGGACACCACCGTTGCGCCATCTGCCACACGCGCCTGGTTACCCATGCACAGAGAGCAGCCCGGGATTTCAACGCGCGCACCGCTCTTACCAAAGATGCTGTAGTAGCCCTCTTCGGTGAGCTGCGCGGCATCCATACGGGTTGGCGGCGCGACCCACAGGCGGGTTGGCAGCTGACCTTTATGGCTGTCGAGCAGTTTACCCGCCGCGCGGAAGTGACCGATGTTGGTCATGCACGAACCGATAAACACTTCGTCGATTTTCTCGCCCGCGACGTCAGACAGCAGACGCGCGTCGTCCGGATCGTTTGGCGCACACAGGATCGGCTCTTTAATATCCGCCAAATCGATGTCGATCACCGCCGCGTATTCCGCATCCGCATCGGCTTCGAGCAGTTGTGGATCCGCCAGCCATTTTTCCATGCCCTGCACGCGACGCTCAAGCGTTCGACGATCGCCGTAACCTTCGGCAATCATCCACTTCAGCAGCACGATGTTGGAGCTTAAATACTCTTCAATCGGTTCGCGATCCAGCTTAATGGTACAGCCCGCCGCAGAACGCTCGGCTGACGCATCGGTCAGTTCGAACGCCTGTTCAACCTTCAGCGTCGGCAAGCCTTCGATTTCCAGAATGCGGCCAGAGAAGATGTTCTTCTTACCTTTCTTCTCAACGGTCAGCAGCCCCTGGCGGATGGCATACAGCGGGATGGCGTGCACCAGATCGCGCAGGGTAATACCCGGCTGCATTTTGCCTTTAAAGCGCACCAGCACGGACTCCGGCATATCCAGCGGCATAACGCCGGTTGCCGCCGCAAAGGCCACCAGCCCCGATCCCGCCGGGAAGGAGATACCGATTGGGAAGCGGGTGTGCGAGTCACCGCCGGTGCCAACCGTATCCGGCAGCAGCATGCGGTTCAGCCAGGAGTGGATCACCCCGTCGCCCGGACGCAGCGAAACGCCGCCACGGTTCATGATGAAATCAGGCAGCGTGTGGTGCGTTGTCACGTCAACCGGCTTCGGATACGCGGCGGTGTGGCAGAAGGACTGCATCACCAGGTCGGCGGAGAAACCGAGGCACGCCAGATCTTTTAACTCGTCGCGGGTCATTGGCCCGGTGGTGTCCTGAGAACCCACGGAGGTCATTTTCGGCTCGCAGTAGGCCCCCGGACGTACACCGGCCACGCCGCAGGCACGGCCAACCATTTTCTGCGCCAGCGAGTAACCACGGCTGCTTTCGGCCACGTCTTTCGCCTGATGGAAGACGTCAGAGTGTGGCAGACCGAGTGCTTCGCGCGCTTTGGTGGTCAGACCGCGACCGATGATCAGCGGAATACGGCCACCGGCACGCACTTCGTCGATCAGCACGTCGGTTTTCAGTTCAAAACTTGCCAGCAGTTCGTTGGTTTCGTGGTTACGCACTTCGCCTTTAAACGGGTAAACGTCAATCACGTCGCCCATGTTCAGGTTGTTAACGTCCACTTCGATAGGCAGCGCGCCCGCATCTTCCATGGTGTTAAAGAAGATCGGCGCGATTTTACCGCCGAGGCACAGACCGCCGCCGCGCTTGTTCGGCACGAACGGAATGTCGTCGCCCATAAACCACAGCACCGAGTTGGTGGCGGATTTACGCGAGGAACCGGTGCCCACCACGTCGCCCACATAGGCCAGCGGGAAGCCTTTTTTATTCAGCTCGTTAATTTGTTTGATTGGGCCTACGGCACCCGGCTGATCCGGCTCAATGCCTTCGCGGGCGTTTTTCAGCATCGCCAGCGCGTGCAGCGGGATATCCGGGCGGGACCAGGCGTCCGGTGCCGGAGAGAGGTCATCGGTATTGGTTTCGCCGGTGACTTTGAACACCGTCACAGTGATTTTCTCGGCGAGCGGCGGACGGCTCAGGAACCATTCGGCATCGGCCCAGGCCTGCATAACCTGTTTTGCGTGAGGGTTGCCCGCTTTGGCTTTTTCTTCGACGTCGTAGAAGTTATCGAACATCAGCAGCGTGTGGGACAGCGCTTTGGCAGCGATCGGTGCCAGCGCGTCAACGTCCAGCGCGTCAATCAGCGGATGGATGTTGTAACCTCCCTGCATGGTACCCAACAGCTCTACGGCTTTTTCCGGGGTAACCAGCGGTGACGTGGTTTCGCCTTTAGTGACGGCAGCAAGGAAACCCGCTTTAACATAGGCGGCTTCATCCACGCCCGGTGGGACGCGATTGATCAGCAAATCTAACAGGAATTCTTCTTCGCCCGCAGGCGGCGCTTTCAGCAGCTCGACCAGGCCGGCCATTTGGGTAGCATCTAAGGGCTTGGCTACAATCCCTTCAGCGGCACGCGAAGCCTGATGCTTACGGTATTCTTCTAGCACGACGGTTCTCCTCGCTCTCATTATTAATGGCGGTCGGCGTTCTCTTCACGCTCCTGTGAGACAGCAGTTTGTAGGGTAAATGCCGGATACCGCGTCGGGCAGCATAGCAGGATTTAGGGGGGGTGTTAATCCGTTTACAAAAAAGCAACATTAAAAACTTGCTGAATCGTTAAAGGCGTTATAAAGCAGGCCGATCCTTAAGTGGACTCGATTAAATTCCTGCAAAATATTTCAACTGCGCAAAATCCCAACAAATGTCAAAAACAAAAAATAACGCTCCTTATACTCCCGCCATCATTGCTGCTTTCGGCAATACTCTCTGACACCGGCCAAATTTTTTGCGCCAGGAGATTAACATGACGTTGCCTTTCAAGCCCCACATCCTCGCGCTGATATGCAGCGCCGGGCTGCTCGCCGCATCCGGTACGCTGTATGTCAAAAGTCAGGCTGCTGACGCCCCCGCACCCGCGCCAGTCGCGCAACCCGTCGCTCCCGCTCCCGCTCCGGCTCCCGCTCAGCCGACGGTGATGACCTACACCCCCGCGCAAATCGATCAGTGGGTCGCGCCCGTGGCGCTCTATCCCGATAACCTTTTGTCGCAGGTGCTGATGGCATCAACCTATCCCAGCAACGTGCTACAGGCTGTGCAGTGGTCGCAGGATAATCCGACGATGAAAGGCGACGCGGCGGTGCAGGCGGTGGCTAACCAGCCCTGGGACCCGAGCGTGAAATCGCTGGTCGCCTTCCCGGCGCTGCTGTCGCTGATGGGGGAAAACCCGCAGTGGATCCAGGATTTGGGCAACGCCTTTCTGGCCCAGCCGCAGGACGTGATGGATTCGGTGCAAAAGCTGCGCGCCGTTGCGCAGCAGACCGGCACGCTGAAATCGACACCCCAGCAAAAAGTGACCACCAAAACCGTCGCGCCCCCGGTGTCATCTTCCGTTGCAACGCCGTCCGCCCCTGCGCGGGCAACGCAGATCATCACCATCGAGTCCGCTGAACCCAACGTGGTGTACGTGCCGACCTACAATCCCAACACCGTCTACGGCAGCTGGCCGAACACCGCCTATCCGCCGGTCTATTTGCCGCCAACGCCGGGCCAGCAGTTCACCAACAGCTTCGCCACCGGCCTCGGTTACAGCCTGGGCGTGGCGACAACCTGGGCGCTGTTTAGCAACATTGACTGGGATGACGATCACCATCACCACGACGACGATCATCATCACGATGACCATGATGACCATCACGGTGGCTATTACGGCGGTGGTAATAACCATTTCAATAACAACATTAATATTAACGTTGATAACTACAACCATTTCACCAACCAGCACCTGAGCGGCAACAACGTCAACTGGCAGCACAATTCCGCGTTTCGCAACAACGTGCCGTACCCCAACAATAACGTCGCCCAGCGTTTTCACCCGACGAACGTGTCCGGTGGCCTGAGCGGCACGCAGCGCCCCCCTGCCAACCTCAGCAGCCAGCGAGAAGCGGCGCTAAACCAGTTCCAGCAGCGCACGCATAACGGCGCGGCACCGGGTCTCGTTGCAGGTAAGGTCGCGACACCGGCGGGCAACCGGGACGTGCAGCGCCAGGCGGCGTCGCAGCAGTTGAAGAAAATCACCCAGCGCAGCAACTACCGTGGCTACGACACCCCGCAAAACCGGGCGGCGGCAAAAGAGAAGCTTCAACATCCCACCGCTCAACAGCAGCAGCGTCGGGATACCGCTAAATCGCAGGTACAGCAGCGCCGCGCGTCCGCCACGCCGGAGCAACATCAGGCGCGTCAGCAGCGGGTGCAAAACCTGCGCGGCAACGCGCTCAGCGGTAACGCACTTAGCGGTAACGACAGCCGTTCGCCGTCGTGGTCCGCCCAACAGCAGCGTGGCACGCAAAGCCGTAGCGTTCCGCACCTGAATAACACCCAGCGCGCCGCCGTTCAGCAACACCTGCCTGCGCATCGCGAACTGCGCCACCGCTAAGGAGAAGCCATGAAAAGAGTAATCATTGCCAGCTGGCTTGCGCTGTTCGCCCTGCCCGCTGCGGCTCAGCAGACATTTGACTCGCCGGATAAAGGTGCCAGCGCGCTGGTGGAGGCGATCTCCACGCAAAACGAACCGGCGATGACGGCGCTGCTCGGTGAAAACTGGCGGCAGTATCTGCCCCAGCAGGAGGTCGATCCCGAAGCTGTCGCCCGTTTTCTGCGCGACTGGAAAATCAGCCACCGCATTGAGCAGGAGGGCAATACCGCGCATCTTGATGTGGGCCGCGATAACTGGCAGCTGCCGTTACCCATGGTTAAAGCAGACGCTGGCTGGCAGTTTGATATGTCCAAAGCGGCGGATGAGATCCTGACGCGCACCATCGGGCGCAATGAACTGTCCGCCATAGAAGCCTCCCACGCCTATGTGCAGGCGCAGCAGGACTATTTTCAACTCCATCAGCACTATGCGCAGAAGCTGGTGAGCGATGAAGGCACGCAGGATGGCCTCTACTGGGCAACACAGCCGGGTGAAGCGCCAAGCCCCCTCGGCCCGGCCTTTAGTCCGCCGGTGCCCGGCACGGGCTATCACGGCTACCACTTCCGCATTTTGCCCCAGCAGGGCGGTTTTGCGCTGATAGCCTGGCCGGTGAGCTACGGTCAGACGGGGGTGATGAGCTTTATGGTCGACAGCCATGACGCCGTGTATCAGGCGGATTTGGGCGAGAGCACGGCGCAAAAAGCCGATGAGATCCAGGCATTTAAACCTGACAATGCATGGCAGCAGGTGCCGCAGTAGCACGGATTGCAGATATAAAAAAAGCGGCTTAATAAGCCGCTTTTTACGCCATCAGACGATTACTTTTTCTTTGCTTTCGGGTTCGGCAGGTCGGTGATGCTACCTTCGAACACTTCAGCCGCCAGGCCAACCGACTCATGCAGGGTCGGGTGCGCATGGATGGTCAGCGCCAGATCTTCAGCGTCACAGCCCATTTCGATCGCCAGACCGATTTCACCCAGCAGCTCGCCGCCGTTGGTGCCGACAATCGCACCACCGATAACACGGTGAGATTCTTTGTCGAAAATCAGTTTGGTCATACCGTCTGCGCAATCGGAAGCGATAGCACGGCCAGAAGCAGCCCACGGGAAGGTGGCGGTTTCGTAGCTGATGCCTTTCTCTTTCGCTTCTTTCTCAGTCAGACCAACCCAGGCAACTTCTGGCTCGGTATAGGCGATAGACGGGATCACTTTCGGGTCGAAGTAGTGCTTCATGCCTGCGATAACTTCAGCGGCAACGTGACCTTCGTGAACACCTTTGTGCGCCAGCATCGGCTGACCGACGATATCGCCGATCGCGAAGATGTGCGGCACGTTAGTACGCAGCTGTTTGTCAACGCGGATAAAGCCACGGTCGTCAACTTCAACACCGGCCTGGCCTGCGTCGAGGTTTTTGCCGTTCGGCACACGGCCAATGGCAACCAGCACGGCGTCATAACGCTGGGCTTCGCCTGGGGCTTTTTTGCCCTCCATGGAAACGTAAATACCGTCTTCTTTCGCTTGCACGGCAGTCACTTTGGTTTCCAGCATCAGGTTGAATTTCTTGCTGATGCGCTTGGTGAAGACTTTAACGATGTCTTTGTCAGCCGCCGGGATCACCTGGTCGAACATCTCAACCACGTCAATCTCTGAACCCAGCGCATGATAGACGGTCGCCATTTCCAGACCGATGATACCGCCACCCATAACCAGCAGACGCTTCGGTACGGATTTCAGTTCCAGTGCGTCGGTGGAGTCCCACACGCGCGGATCTTCATGCGGAATGAACGGCAGTTCGATCGGACGGGAACCCGCCGCGATGATCGCGTTGTCGAAGTTGATCACGGTTTTGCCGTTTTCGCCTTCAACTTCCAGGGTGTTTGCCCCGGTGAATTTACCCAGACCGTTAACCACCTTCACTTTACGGCCTTTCGCCATACCGGCCAGACCGCCAGTCAGTTGGGTGATAACTTTCTCTTTCCAGGTACGAATTTTGTCGATATCGGTTTTTGGCTCACCAAAAACAATACCGTGTTCGGCCAGCGCTTTGGCTTCTTCGATAACTTTTGCAACGTGCAGCAGCGCTTTAGAAGGGATACAGCCGACGTTCAGACAAACACCGCCGAGGGTGTTGTAACGTTCAACAATGACGGTTTCCAGACCTAAATCAGCGCAACGGAAGGCCGCAGAGTAACCTGCGGGACCTGCTCCAAGTACCACGACCTGAGTTTTGATTTCAGTACTCATCATGACCTCTTATTTATTTCCGGCGGCCCAGGGTACTGTCGCCCTTCATCCACCGGGACGTTCTATCCGCCCGTATCTTACAAAACTGTTAACAATTTTGAAACAACAAACGGTAAACGATTTGTCCTTTGCCCCAATAACCTCAACAACATAATGAGATTACCAGAAAAAAGCCGACCGTCAGGCCGGCTTTTTCGATTACATCACCAGGCGGCGAATGTCAGACAGTGTGTTGTTGATGATGGTAATGAAACGCGCACCATCAGCACCGTCGATCACGCGGTGGTCGAAGGACAGAGAGATAGGCATCATCAGACGCGGCACAAACTCTTTACCATTCCAGACCGGTTCCATCGCAGACTTGGACACGCCGAGGATAGCCACTTCCGGCGCGTTAACGATCGGCGCGAAGTGCGTGGTACCCAGGCCACCAATGCTGGAGATGGTGAAGCAACCGCCCTGCATTTCGCCAGCGGTCAGCTTGCCGTCACGGGCTTTCTTAGAGATCACTGTCAGTTCACGAGACAGTTCAGTGATGCTCTTCTTGTTCACGTCTTTAAAGACCGGAACAACCAGACCGTTCGGGGTATCAACCGCGACACCGATGTTGATGTATTTCTTCAGCGTCAGACGCTGCGCATCAGCAGACAGCGAGCTGTTGAAGCGTGGCATCTGCTCAAGGGCAGCCGCGACAGCTTTCATGATGAAGACAACCGGGGTGAATTTCACGTCCAGTTTGCGCTTCTCAGCTTCAGCGTTCTGCTGTTTGCGGAACGCTTCCAGGTCGGTGATGTCGGTTTTGTCGAAGTGCGTAACGTGCGGGATCATCACCCAGTTACGGCTCAGGTTCGCACCAGAAATTTTCTGGATACGGCCCAGTTCCACTTCTTCCACTTCACCAAACTTGCTGTAGTCCACTTTCGGCCATGGCAGCATGCCTGGCAAACCGCCGCCGGAGGCAGCAGCCGGTGCCGCTTCAGCACGTTTAACCGCGTCTTTCACGTAAGTCTGAACGTCTTCGCGCAGGATACGGCCTTTACGACCGGTGCCTTTCACTTTCGCCAGGTTCACGCCAAATTCACGCGCCAGACGGCGGATCAGCGGAGTGGCATGCACGTAAGCGTCGTTTTCAGCGAACTCAGATTTACCTTCAGCCTGTGCCGCAGGGGCCGCCGCTTTTTCTGCTTTCGCAGCCGGAGCCGGGGCTGCCGCTTCTTGTTTCGCCGCAGGAGCCGCAGCCGGTGCCGCGCCTTCTACTTCGAAGACCATGATCAGGGAGCCGGTAGAGACTTTATCGCCGGTGCTGATTTTGATCTCTTTAACGGTACCCGCGAACGGCGCAGGCACTTCCATCGAAGCCTTGTCGCCTTCAACGGTGATCAGTGACTGCTCAGCGGCAACTTTGTCGCCCACTTTCACCATCACGTCGGTCACTTCAACTTCGTCACCACCGATGTCCGGGACGTTAACGTCTTTCGCGCCAGACGCTGCCGGTGCCGCTGCTGCCGGAGCCGCTTCAGCTTTCGCCGGTGCCGCAGCCGGAGCCGCGCCCGCCACTTCGAAGACCATGATCAGCGAGCCGGTAGACACTTTGTCGCCGGTGTTGATCTTGATCTCTTTGACGGTGCCCGCGAACGGCGCTGGCACTTCCATGGAGGCTTTGTCGCCTTCAACGGTGATCAGGGATTGTTCAGCGGCAACGGTGTCGCCCACTTTCACCATGATCTCGGTCACTTCAACTTCGTCACCGCCGATGTCCGGAACATTCACGTCTTGCGCCGCAGCCGCAGCAGGTGCTGCCGCCGCTGCCGGAGCCGCTTCTTTCTTCTCTTCTGCCTTGGCAGGTGCAGCTGCTGCTGCACCGTCGGCGGAATCGAAAATCATGATAAGTGCACCGGTCTCGGTTTTGTCGCCGACAGAGACTTTGATCTCTTTTACGACGCCAGCCTGCGGAGACGGAACTTCCATAGAGGCTTTGTCGCCTTCTACGGTGATCAGCGACTGTTCAGCTTCAACTTTGTCGCCCACTTTGACCAGGATCTCGGTGATCTCAACTTCATCAGCCCCGATGTCCGGTACATTGATTTCGATAGCCATTCTTCTTTTACCTCTTATGCCAGACGCGGGTTGACTTTATCTGCATCGATGTTGAATTTGGCAATGGCGTCAGCCACTACTTTCTTGTCGATTTCGCCACGTTTAGCCAGTTCGCCCAGTGCTGCAACCACCACATAAGAAGCGTCAACTTCGAAGTGGTGACGCAGGTTTTCACGGCTATCAGAGCGACCGAAGCCGTCGGTACCCAGTACGCGGTAATCATCTGCCGGTACGTAAGTACGAACCTGCTCGGCGAACAGTTTCATATAGTCAGTTGATGCCACAGCCGGTGCATCGTTCATCACCTGAGCGATGTACGGTACGCGCGGAGTTTCCAGCGGGTGCAGCATGTTCCAGCGCTCACAGTCCTGACCATCGCGCGCCAGTTCGGTGAAGGAGGTCACGCTATAGACGTCAGAGCCGATGCCGTAGTCTTTCGCCAGGATCTCTGCAGCTTCACGCACGTGACGCAGGATAGAACCGGAACCCAGCAGCTGAACTTTACCTTTGCTACCTTCAAGGGTGTCGAGTTTGTAGATACCTTTACGGATACCTTCCTCAGCACCTTCCGGCATCGCCGGCATGTGGTAGTTTTCGTTCAGCGTGGTGATGTAGTAGTAGATGTTCTCTTGCGCTTCACCGTACATACGTTGCAGACCGTCGTGCATGATCACCGCAACTTCGTAAGCGTAAGACGGATCGTAAGAGATACAGTTCGGGATAGTCAGCGACTGAATATGGCTGTGACCATCTTCGTGCTGCAAACCTTCACCGTTCAGGGTCGTACGACCCGAAGTCCCGCCGATCAGGAAGCCACGCGCCTGTTGGTCACCCGCTGCCCAGCACAGGTCGCCGATACGCTGGAAACCGAACATGGAGTAGTAGATGTAGAACGGGATCATTGGCAGATCGTTGGTGCTGTAAGAGGTCGCAGCCGCCAGCCAGGAAGAACCTGCGCCCAGCTCGTTGATACCTTCCTGTAGGATCTGACCTTTCTCGTCTTCTTTGTAGTAAGCAACCTGCTCGCGGTCCTGCGGGGTGTACTGCTGGCCGTTCGGGCTGTAAATACCGATCTGACGGAACAGACCTTCCATACCGAAGGTACGCGCTTCGTCGGCGATGATCGGCACCAGGCGATCTTTGATCGACTGGTTTTTCAGCATCACGTTCAGGGCGCGAACGAAAGCGATAGTGGTGGAGATCTCTTTGTTCTGCTCTTCCAGCAGCTGACGGAAATCTTCCAGCACCGGCAGTTCGAGCTTCTCAGAGAAGTTCGGCTGACGAGACGGCAGGTAGCCATTCAGTTTCTGACGCTGTGCGTGCAGGTAGGTGTGCTCTTCAGAACCTTCCGGGAAGGTGATGTAAGAGAGTTTTTCAACCTGCTCATCGGTCACTGGCACATTGAAACGATCGCGGACGTAGCGTACGCCGTCCATGTTCATTTTTTTCACCTGGTGAGCGATGTTTTTACCTTCGGCGCTGTCGCCCATGCCGTAACCTTTAATGGTATGGGCCAGGATGACGGTTGCTTTGCCTTTGGTGTCCTGCGCTTTTTTCAGTGCAGCGTAAACTTTCTTCGGATCGTGACCACCGCGGTTCAGTGCCCAGATCTGATCGTCAGACCAGTCGGCGACCAGCGCTGCGGTTTCCGGGTATTTACCGAAGAAGTGCTCACGCACGTAGGCACCGTTTTTGGATTTGAAGGTCTGATAGTCGCCGTCAACGGTTTCTTCCATCAACTGAATCAGTTTACCGCTGGTGTCTTTACGCAGCAGCTCATCCCAACGACCGCCCCACATGACTTTAATCACGTTCCAGCCAGCGCCGTCGAAGATGCCTTCGAGTTCGTTGATGATTTTGCCGTTACCGGTGACCGGGCCATCCAGACGCTGCAAGTTGCAGTTGATGATGAAGACCAGGTTATCCAGTTTTTCACGGGTAGCGATGGTGATCGCACCTTTGGATTCCGGCTCATCCATCTCGCCGTCGCCCAGGAACGCGTAAACGGTTTGTTGAGAGGTATCTTTCAGGCCACGGTGTTCCAGATATTTCAGGAACTTCGCCTGGTAGATCGCACCGATTGGACCCAGACCCATGGAGACGGTCGGGAACTGCCAGAATTCAGGCATCAGTTTCGGGTGCGGGTAGGAAGACAGGCCGTTGCCGTGAACTTCCTGACGGAAATTGTTCATCTGCTCTTCAGTCAGACGACCTTCCAGGAACGCACGTGCGTACACGCCCGGAGAGATGTGACCCTGGAAGTAGACCAGATCGCCACCGTCTTTCTCGCTGCGTGCGCGGAAGAAATGGTTAAAGCAGACGTCATAGACTGTCGCTGAAGACTGGAAAGATGCCATGTGGCCGCCCAGCTCGAGGTCTTTTTTAGACGCACGCAGCACGGTCATGATGGCGTTCCAGCGGATAGCAGAACGAATACGACGTTCCAGCTCCAGATTGCCCGGGTATTCCGGCTCATCTTCAACGGCAATAGTGTTTACATAGTTGCGAGCCCCTGTACCAGCTGCAACTTTAACGCCGCCTTTGCGGGCTTCAGTCAGTAACTGGTCAATCAGATACTGAGCGCGCTCAACACCTTCTTCACGGATGACCGATTCGATCGCCTGTTGCCAGTCGCGAGTTTCGATCGGATCCACGTCATTTTGGAAACGTTCTGACATGGGGGTATTCCTTATCTATCTAATTCGTTGATTTATCTGGAACCTGTCCCATTGTGTTTTCAATTCATCCTGCTTCGAAAACTAAAAACACAATAAGACAGGTTCTGCGTTTAGTTGCCGCGCTCTACGTTATGGCGCTTCATCCTTTCGTTGCTGTAGGCGGCGCATTGAGCGTTCACGACGGCTCTGCTCACGGCTGCGGTCCAGCAATATTTCCTCAATGAACGCCAGGTGGCGGTGCGACGCTTCACGCGCCTGTTCCGGTTCCCTGGCTATTATCGCCTCAAAAATTCTGGTGCGATGGTTGCTTACCAGTGGGAGCATCTCCCGACGGGCATACAGCAATTCAAAATTCTGGCGAACGTTCTGAGCCATCATCGGCTCCATGCAGCGTAGCAGATGCAGCAGCACCACATTATGTGCGGCTTCGGTTACGGCAATTTGATATTGGACAACGGCATCGGATTCGGCATCGAGATCCCCTGATTGCTGCGCGCTTTCAATCGCCTGATGCAGCTCACGAATGCGATCGCGATCGTCATCCGTGCCGCGCAGTGCGGCGTAATAGGCGGCAATGCCTTCCAGCGCGTGGCGCGTTTCAAGGAGGTCAAACTGGGATTCAGGGTGGTCGGACAACAGCTCAACCAGCGGATCGCTGAAGCTTTGCCACAGGCTATTTTGAACAAAGGTACCGCCGCCCTGGCGACGAAGCAGCAGGCCCTTGGCTTCGAGACGTTGAATCGCCTCGCGTAGCGAAGGACGGGAGACGTCGAACTGTTTTGCCAGTTCACGTTCCGGCGGAAGTTTTTCACCAGGGCGCAATGTCCCCTCAAGGATCAAGAACTCCAGTTGCTGCTCTATCACATCGGATAATTTTGGTTGGCGGATTTTGCTGTAGGCCATTGTTCCCTGTCTCTGCCATTAGCCCGAAGTCAATTGGTCTTACCAATTTCATGTTCTTGACGCTAAAGTAACAAAGTATTCACCTTCTGTCCATACAGGTTTTGATTGAAATCAGGGAACCCTGCACATTTTAACAACATTACAGAAATAACGTTTCAGAAATGTAACTTTGCACAAAAGACCTCGCTACCACTAAAGCGGTAAATTTAACCATAATGAAACGTGGATAGTGAACATTGAACCGATTCAGTAAGGCCAAAAATGCATTAACATTCACTTTTAAGCTGTATTTATGCGCATGATGGTTATTTGAGCGAAACAGCGACGATTTACAAACGGTTTCTTTTTATGCAACTCGTCATCGGCCCTTCATAAAGCAGGTGCATTCGTTTGCGCTTATCACTATTCTGAGCCTTACGAAAGGTTTACACGGATATTTAAGAAATGCCTTTCGTAAACTAAAAAATACAATAAATGGAATTACATCCGTACACGCACACAACAGCGTACACATAATAACCACACACGAGGTTTGATGATGGAAGGTCAACAGCACGGTGAAACGCTGAAGCGCGGCCTTAAAAACCGCCATATTCAGCTTATTGCGCTGGGTGGAGCTATCGGGACTGGCCTGTTTCTGGGCAGCGCATCGGTCATTCAGTCCGCAGGGCCAGGCATTATTCTGGGCTATGCGATCGCAGGTTTTATTGCCTTTTTAATCATGCGCCAGTTGGGCGAGATGGTCGTGGAAGAGCCGGTTGCCGGGTCGTTCAGCCACTTTGCCTATAAATACTGGGGCGGATTTGCCGGTTTTGCATCGGGCTGGAACTATTGGGTCCTTTACGTATTGGTTGCCATGGCGGAACTGACCGCCGTCGGTAAATACATCCAGTTCTGGTGGCCTGAGATCCCAACGTGGGTCTCGGCGGCAGCCTTCTTTGTGATCATCAACGCCATTAACCTCACCAACGTCAAAGTGTTTGGTGAAATGGAGTTCTGGTTCGCCATCATTAAAGTCATTGCCGTGGTGGCGATGATCCTCTTCGGCGGCTGGCTGCTGTTCAGCGACAACGCAGGTCCACAGGCCACCGTGCGTAACCTGTGGGAGCAGGGCGGCTTCCTGCCGCACGGCTTCACCGGACTGGTGATGATGATGGCGATCATCATGTTCTCGTTCGGCGGTCTGGAGCTGGTCGGCATCACCGCCGCTGAAGCAGACAACCCGGAAGTGAGCATCCCGAAAGCCACCAACCAGGTTATCTACCGCATCCTGATTTTCTATGTTGGCTCGCTGGCGGTGCTGCTGTCGCTGCTGCCGTGGACGCGTGTCACCGCAGACACCAGCCCGTTCGTGCTGATTTTCCATGAGCTGGGCGACACCGTCGTGGCAAACGCCCTGAACGTGGTGGTGCTGACTGCGGCACTCTCTGTTTACAACAGCTGCGTGTACTGCAATAGCCGTATGCTGTTCGGCCTCGCGAAGCAGGGTAACGCGCCGAAAGCGCTGGCAAAAGTCGATAAGCGCGGCGTGCCGGTGGCGACCATTCTGATTTCCGCCCTCTTCACGGCGCTGTGCGTGCTGATTAACTACCTGGCACCGGGCGAAGCTTTTGGTCTGCTGATGGCGCTGGTGGTGTCTGCACTGGTGATCAACTGGGCGATGATCAGCCTCGCACACATGAAGTTCCGCCGCGCCAAAGATCGTCAGGGCGTAAAAACCCGCTTCCCGGCGCTGTTCTATCCGTTGGGTAACTGGATCTGCCTGCTGTTTATGGCGGCGGTACTGGTGATCATGGCGATGACCCCTGGCATGGCGATCTCCGTCTGGCTGATCCCGGTGTGGGTGGTGATCCTCGGTATCGGCTACTTTATCAAGCAGCAGAAAGCGGGCAAGCCGGTTAAAGCCAGCTGATCGCTTTTCCCTCTCCCTAACCCTAACCTTCTCCCTCTCCCTCAGGGAGAGGGCCGGGGTGAGGGTGTACATGTTACCTGCCTCACACTTTCCACCCTACAGCAGTTCTGTCCATACCTGCGCCTCTATCCTGCAACGCAGAAAGCGTTCCGCGCGCGAATAATTCTCTCCATATCTCACTGGGAGTCTCGTCGATGGACAATGCAAAGCTGTCAGTCAAAGAAAAGATCGGCTATGGAATGGGAGACGCCGGATGCAACATCATCTTCGGCGCTATCATGTTGTTTGTGAATTATTTCTATACGGACATATTTGGTCTGGCCCCGGCGTTAGTCGGCGTTTTACTGCTCTCTATCCGCGTCATCGACGCCATTACCGACCCGATTATGGGTGCCCTCGCCGACCGGACTAAAAGCAAATATGGGCGTTTTCGCCCCTGGCTGCTGTGGATCGCCCTGCCCTATGCGGTGTTCAGCGTGCTGATGTTCACCACGCCGGACTGGACCTACCACAGCAAGGTTATCTATGCCTTCATCACCTACTTCCTGCTGTCGCTAACCTACACCGCCATCAACATTCCCTACTGTTCACTGGGCGGCGTCATCACCAACGATCCGAAAGAGCGCGTCGCTTGCCAGTCCTACCGCTTCGTAATGGTCGGCGTGGCAACGCTGCTGCTGTCGCTGACCCTGCTGCCGATGGCGGAGTGGTTTGGCGGGGAAGACAAAGCCAAAGGCTACCAGATGGCGATGACGGTACTGGCGTTCATCGGTATGTGCATGTTTTTATACTGCTTCGCCACCGTGCGCGAGCGTGTAAAACCGGCGGTGCCGACCAACGATCAGATGAAGAAAGATTTCAAAGACGTGTGGAAAAACGATCAGTGGGTGCGCATCCTGCTGCTGACGCTGTGCAACGTCTGCCCCGGCTTTATCCGCATGGCGGCGACCATGTATTACGTGACCTGGGTGATGGGCCAAAGCACGCATTTCGCCACGCTGTTTATCAGCCTCGGCGTGGTGGGCATGATGATCGGCAGTATGCTGGCAAAAGTGCTCACTGACCGCTGGTGCAAACTCAAAGTCTTCTTCTGGACCAACATCGCGCTGGCGATTTTCTCCGTGGGCTTTTACTTCCTCAACCCGCAGGCCACGATGCTGATTGTGGTGCTCTACTTCCTGCTGAACATTCTGCACCAGATCCCTTCGCCGCTGCACTGGTCGCTGATGGCAGACGTGGACGACTACGGCGAGTGGAAAACCGGTAAGCGCATCACTGGGATCAGCTTCTCGGGTAATTTGTTCTTCCTGAAAGTGGGCCTCGCCGTCGCGGGTGCCATGGTCGGCTTCCTGCTCTCCTGGTACGGTTATGACGCCGGTGCAAAAGCGCAGAGTGCCACGGCGCTCAACGGCATCGTGCTGCTGTTTACCGTGATCCCAGGGGTGGGTTATCTGATCACCGCAGGCGTGGTACGTTTACTGAAAGTGGACCGCGAACTGATGAAACAGATCCAGGACGATCTGGAAAAACGCCGCATTAACTACCATGAGCTGAGTGAATCCCAGCCGCGGCATCCGGTTGAAACCGTAAGGAAAGCCTAATGAGCAACTGGCCGAATCCGTTTATTGAACAGCGCGCCGACCCGTTTATTCTGCGCCATAATGACGCGTACTATTTTGTGGCCTCGGTACCGGAATACGACCGTCTGGAGATCCGTCGCGCCGCCACGCTGGAAGGGCTGCGCACCGCCACGCCTGCGGTGGTGTGGCGCAAACCGGACACCGGGCCGATGAGCCAGCTCATCTGGGCACCGGAGCTGCACCGCATTGACGGCAAGTGGTATCTCTATTTTGCCGCCACGCACACCCACGATCTGGATGCGCTCAACATGTTCCAGCACCGCATGTTTGTGCTGGAGTGTGCCGATGCCGATCCGCTCGCCGGGCGCTGGACGGAAAAAGGCCAGGTCAGGACGCCGTTTGATACCTTTGCGCTGGATGCCACCACCTTCTCCCATCAGGGTAAGCAGTGGTATTTGTGGGCGCAAAAAGCGCCGGATATTCCCGGCAACTCCAACCTCTACCTGGCCGAGCTTGAAAATCCGTGGACGATCAAAGGCGAACCGGTAATGCTCAGCAAACCGGAGTTCGAGTGGGAGTGTCGCGGATTTTTGGTTAACGAAGGCCCGGCGGCGATCGCGCACGGCGAGCGGCTATTTGTCACCTACTCTGCCAGCGCGACGGATGAAAACTACTGTATCGGGCTGCTGTGGATTGATATTCATGCCGACCCGCTGGCCCCGGCAAACTGGCACAAATCCCCACGGCCTGTGTTCACCACCAGCGATGAGAACCAGCAGTACGGACCCGGTCATAACAGCTTCACGCAAACCGCCGACGGGCGCGACGTGCTGGTTTACCACGCGCGCAACTACACCGAGATCGAGGGCGATCCGCTCTACGATCCCAACCGCCACACGCGGTTAAAACTGATCCACTGGCAGGAAGACGGCATGCCGGATTTCGGCGAGCCACCGGCGGACACCTTCTAGCTAACACTGCCGGGTAGCGCTGCGCTTACCCGGCCTACATTGACCTGTACGCCGCCGGGCGTTAAACGTTACACCAGCGTACCGTAAATCGTCAGCAGGGCCACTACCACCACCAGCACGAAAGAGGTTTTCTTCGCCATGGAAACGGCGGCTTTCGGGGTTTCGACTTTGTCCATGTGCGGTTCACGCGCCAGAGAGAACTGCGCCAGCCGGGTCAGTACCTGATACTGCGACGTGTGGCGATCGGTCAGCGACGCAAACCAGGCGGGAAGGGCTTTTTCGCCGTGGCCGATCAGCGCATACACCACGCCCGCCAGACGAACCGGGATCCAGTCCAGCACATGTAAAATCGCATCCACTGCCGATTGCTGGCGCTGTTGTGGCGTCTGGTAGCGTGCCAGCCAGGACTGCCAGGCGCGCAGGAACGCGTAGCCCACCAGCGTCACCGGCCCCCAGGTCCCGCCGACGATAAACCAGAACAGCGGCGCAAGATAAAAGCGAAAGTTAATCCACAGCAGCGCGTTTTGCAGCTCGCGCAAATACTCGCGCTCATCGCAGTCGGGTGGTACACCGTGGATCAGCGTCAGCTCGCTGGCCATCGCCCCACGCGCATGGCTGTCATTACGCGCCGCCGCCTTCAGATAAGCGTGGTAATGCAGGCGCACTTTCCCTGCGCCGATGCACAACAGCCCCAGCATGATCCACACCACCAGCAGCGGCACATTGAAAAACAGGCCATACAGCGCGCGCAACACCAGGAACGTCGCCAGCATTGCCACCAGCGTCATAAAAAGGGTGTGCAGCAGGGAAAAGTGGCGGATGCGGCGGAACAGCACCTCAAGGCGGTGATCGAGCTGCCAGTGTTCACCGAGTTTGAACAGCCGCTCGGCGATCAAAACCAGCAGCAGAGTAAACAACGTCATGTCATCTCCTTATCTGACGAGGGGGCGACCAGAGCGTGAAACGTCGCCCAGTTGAAGGCCGGGCCAGGGTCGGTCTTACGCTCGGGGGCAATATCACTGTGCCCGGTTATATTGTCAGCAATCGCCGGGTAAAGCTCAATCAATGTTTGCGTCAGCCGTGCCAGTTGCTGGTACTGCGCCTCGGTGTACGCGAGATTGTCGGTGCCTTCCAGCTCAATGCCAATGGAAAAATCGTTACACCGTTCACGCCCCGCGTAACGTGACACGCCAGCGTGCCACGCACGTTTATCAAAGGGAACGTATTGAACGATTTCGCCATCGCGGCGAATCAGGCAGTGCGCCGACACGCGCAGGTGAACGATCTCAGCAAAGAAAGGATCGGCGTCGGGATCCAGCGTACCGGTGAACAGGGCATCTATCCACGGACCGCCAAATTGTCCGGGCGGCAGGCTAATATTATGCACAACCAACAATGAGGGCGGCTCATCGTCCGGGCGACTGTCATGGTGTGGCGAAGGCACACGTCGTGCATCCACCAGCCAGCCCTTGTCTAACAGCATGCAGGATCTCCTTAAATATGGTGCTAAAACACGGTTCAGAGTAGCATGTTTCAATCTTTTGATTCGTTACCCTTTTTGGAGTTTTATCATGCCGCCTCGCCGCTACAACCCCGACCACCGACGTGACGCGCTGCTGGAACGTATAAATCTGGATATCCCCGCCGCCGTGGCGTTCGCACTGCGCGAAGATCTCGGGGGCGAGGTTGACGCGAATAACGATATTACCGCGCAATTGCTGCCGGTGGAAAATCGCTCGCAGGCGGTGGTGATCACCCGTGAGGCGGGCATTTTCTGCGGTAAACGCTGGGTCGAAGAGGTCTTTATTCAACTGGCGGGCGACGACGTTACCCTCACATGGCACGTGCAGGATGGCGACGCCATCACGCCTAATCAGCCGCTTTTTGAACTGGATGGCCCGTCGCGGGTGCTGCTGACTGGCGAACGCACCGCGCTTAACTTTGTGCAAACGCTCTCAGGCGTTGCCAGCGCCGTCAGCCGCTATGTCGCCCTGCTCTCTGGCACCAAAACGCAGTTGCTCGATACCCGCAAAACCCTGCCGGGCCTGCGTACCGCACTCAAATACGCCGTGCTGTGCGGCGGCGGCGCAAACCACCGTCTCGGTTTATCCGACGCCTTTTTGATCAAAGAAAACCACATCATAGCCTCTGGCTCCGTGCGCCAGGCGGTGGAAAAGGCCTTCTGGCTGCACCCGGATGTGCCGGTGGAAGTGGAAGTGGAAACACTCGACGAGCTGGACGACGCCTTGAAAGCGGGCGCGGACATCATCATGCTGGATAACTTCACCACCGATCAGATGCGCGAGGCGGTGCAGCGTACCCACGGCCAG
The DNA here is from genome assembly GCA_963521185.1 of uncultured Enterobacter sp. Lineage (GTDB taxonomy): Bacteria > Pseudomonadota > Gammaproteobacteria > Enterobacterales > Enterobacteriaceae > Enterobacter_D. Next base: position 119,437 of record CAUQTV010000004.1, read on the forward strand.
GCACGTCTTGAAGTCTCTGGCAACGTCACGGCTGACACCCTGCGGGAGTTCGCCGAAACCGGCGTCGATTACGTCTCGGTCGGCGCGCTGACCAAACACGTACAGGCGCTGGATCTGTCGATGCGCTTTCGCTGATCCAACTCGTTAACCCAACGGGCCGCTGGCCCGTTTTTTTCGCGCACGCTCGCAGATTTTTTGTTGAGTGCTGCAACCGCTGCACTCTCCTCTGAAGCCGCCTTCCCAAACGCGTTTTTGCACCTCGCGTATCTCTCCTGCCGCTGGCAGAGTCGCTCCTGTCATCAAGGAGCAACGAATGGACAAACAAAAAGGATTTACCCTAATCGAGCTGATGGTGGTCATTGGCATTATTTCGATCCTCAGCGCCATTGGCATTCCCGCTTACCAGAACTACCTGCGCAAAGCCGCGCTCACGGACATGCTGCAAACCTTTGTGCCTTATCGCACCGCCATTGAACTCTGCGCGCTCGATCACGGCGGCCCCGCCACCTGCAACGGCGGCAGCAATGGCATTCCCTCACCGGCCACTACGCGCTACGTCTCCGGTATGAGCGTGGTCAGCGGCGTGGTCACACTCACCGGCCAGGAGAGCCTTAACGGGCTGACCGTCACCCTGACCCCGCAGTGGGATAACGCCAGCGGCATGACCGGCTGGCAGCGCGTCTGCGGGATTTCAGGCGACGGCGCGTTACAACAGGCTTGCGAAGATGTGTTTCGCTTTAACAGCGGGCAGGAGTGACCGATGAGACACGAACAGCTTTCTGCCCTGTGCAAGCGTTACCATGCGCTGTTGCTGAGCAGCAACGACCTGAGAGTGAACATTGCGGTCATTGGCACGCCCCCCACCGAACTGATGGACGCGCTGCGCTTTGCCACGCAAAAGCGCATTGATATCGACTGCTGGACGCAGGAGCAAATGGACGCACATTTACAGCCTGACACGCAGGATGCGTTGCCCGTGGTGGCGGAAGAAAATGTTTCAGCGGGCGACCTTTTGAATCAGACGTTGCAACAGGCGCTGGATCAGCGTGCGTCTGACATCCATTTCGAACCCGCCGAACGGCATCTGCGCATTCGTCTGCGCGTTGACGGCGTGCTGCATCAGCTGCCACCCGTTGCACCGGAGCTGACCAGTACGCTCATCGCCCGTCTCAAGGTGATGGGCAATCTGGATATCGCCGAACGACGCCTGCCCCAGGACGGACAGTTTACGGCGGAACTGTCCGGCAGGCGCATCTCGTTTCGCATCGCCACGCTGCCGTGCCGCTACGGCGAAAAAGTGGTGCTGCGTCTGTTACAGCAGGTGAGTCAACCGCTCGATATTTCTCAGTTGGGCATGACGGACGAACAGCTGGCGCAGTTTAACGAGGCGCTCAGCAAACCGCAGGGGCTATTGCTGGTCACCGGGCCCACCGGCAGTGGAAAAACCATCACCCTCTACAGTGCGCTTCAGTCGCGTAATTCACGCGCGGTGAATATTTGCAGCGTGGAAGATCCTGTTGAAATCCCGCTTGCCGGGCTTAATCAGACGCAAATCAACACGCGCGCGGGGTTAACCTTTCAAAGCGTACTGCGGGCGCTGCTACGCCAGGATCCGGACATCGTGATGATCGGTGAGATCCGCGACGGCGAAACCGCCGAAATCGCGATTAAAGCCTCGCAGACCGGGCATCTGGTGCTCTCAACGCTGCACACCAATTCCACGAGCGAAACGCTGGTGCGCATTCAACAAATGGGCGTGGCGCGGTGGATGATCGCCTCCGCGCTGTCACTGGTGGTCGCCCAGCGGCTGGTGCGCAAGCTCTGCCCCCACTGCCGGACGGTGATCCCAGGCGAGACGCTGATCCCCGCTTCACTCTGGCCGCGCCCGCTGCCGCACTGGCGCGCGATTGGCTGCAAACAGTGCTATCACGGCTTTTATGGCCGCGTCGCGCTGTTCGAAGTGCTGAGCGTCAACAACGCACTGCGTCAGGCCATCGCCAACGGTGACACCGCCGCCGACATTCAGCAACAGGCCCGGCAGGCGGGCATGTCAACGCTGTTTGACAACGGTTGCCGGGCGGTAGAAGAGGGCCTGACCACGCAGGAGGAGTTGCTGCGCGTGCTGGACGTTCCCCATGCGGATTAAGCAGCTATGGCAATGGCGTGGCATCGACAACAGCGGAAACAGCGCTGAAGGTACACTTTGGGCGCAGAGCAAATCCGACGCGGCGCTTAGCCTGCAACTGCGCCACATCCATATTCTGAGCCTGAAACGCCTGCCAGTGCGCACCAGTGCCTGGCAAGGCACCCACAGCAGCGAGATTACCCGACAACTGGCGGCGCTGCTTCACGCCGGCCTCACGCTGCCTGACGGGCTGCGCCTGCTCAGTGAGCAGCATCCGGCGCGCCAGTGGCAGGCGCTGTTGCAACACCTCGCCGACGCGCTGGAACAGGGCATCGCTCTCTCTGCCGCCATCCAGCAGTGGCCGCAGGTTTTTCCGCCGCTCTATGTGGCGATGATCCGCACCGGTGAGCTGACCGGCAGCCTGCAGGTGTGCTGCGTTGAGCTGGCGCGTCAGCAAAAAGAGCAGCAGCGCCTGGCGGCGAAAGTCAAAAAGGCGCTACGCTACCCGCTGATTGTGCTGTCGCTGGCGGTGGTTATCGTGCTGGCAATGGTCTGGCTGGTGCTGCCGGAATTTGCCGCCATCTATCGCACCTTTAACACGCCGCTTCCGGCGTTAACGCGCGCGGTAATGGGGCTGTCGGACCTGGTTCACGCGTGGGGCATGATGTTTATGGTGCTGGCCATCGCGACGCTGTGCGCCTTTACCGGGCTAAAACGCAACGAGCGCTGGCTGCGCTACCGACAGCGGCTGTTGCTGCGCACTCCGGTGGTGGGTGAGCTAATCCGTGGGCAAAAGCTCAGCCAGATTTTCACCGTGCTGGCGCTGACGCAAAAAGCGGGCATCGCCTTTTTACAGGGCGTGGACAGCGTAGAAGAGACGCTGAGCTGTCCGCACTGGCGCGGCGTTTTGCGGCAGGTGCATCTGGAGGTAAGCGAGGGCGCACCCATTTGGGCGGCGCTGAAAAACAGCGGGGAGTTTACCCGGCTGTGCGTGCAACTGGTGAGAACGGGTGAGGCGTCAGGTGCGCTTGACGTTATGCTCAACAATCTTGCCCAGCATCACAGTGAAAAGACCCTGCATCAGGCGGACAACCTCGCCGCACTGCTGGAGCCGCTCATGCTGGTGGTCACCGGAATAATTATCGGCACCATGGTGGTGGCAATGTACCTGCCGATTTTCCATCTGGGGGATGCGATGAGCGGAATGGGTTGAAAGCGCTGGCGCAACTCAGCGCCAGCGGCGGTATCAACGCGGCTCTCAGAGGCTGTTGAATACGCGGTTTTCTTGTTCCGCCACGCGGATGAAGGTGGTGCGCTTGGTCAGCTCTTTCAGGCGGGAGGCACCCACATAGGTGCAGGCTGAACGCAGGCCGCCCAGGATGTCACGCGCGGTATTTTCGACCGGGCCACGCAGGGCCAGCTTCACGGTTTTGCCTTCCGCTGCACGGTAACCGGCGACGCCGCCCACATGGCGGTTCATGGCGGACTCAGAGCTCATGCCGTAGAACAGCATAAATTTCTCGCCGTTCTCGTCAACCACGGTGCCGCCGCTTTCATCATGACCGGCCAGCATACCGCCCAGCATCACGAAGTCAGCGCCGCCGCCGAAGGCTTTCGCCACGTCACCAGGCACGGTACAGCCACCGTCGCTGACGATCTGACCGCCCAGACCGTGCGCGGCATCGGCGCATTCAATCACCGCAGACAACTGCGGATAGCCCACGCCGGTTTTGACGCGCGTAGTGCAGACAGAACCCGGGCCAATGCCCACTTTCACGATGTCTGCGCCGGAGAGGATCAGCTCTTCACACATCTCGCCGGTGACCACATTGCCCGCGCAAATGGTTTTGGTCGGCCAGGCTTCGCGTGCTTTCGTCACAAACTGGGCAAAATGCTCGGAGTAACCGTTGGCAACGTCGATGCAGATGAAGTTCAGCGCAGGGTTAAGGGCGAGGATCTGTTTGGTTTTCTCGAAATCCGTATCCGACGTGCCGGTGGATACCATCACGTGCTTTAAGACATCAACAGATTCACGCTCAGCAAACGCCTTCCAGTCCGCCACGGAGTAGTGTTTGTGCACCGCCGTCAGGATGTCGAAAGAAGCCAGCGCTTTTGCCATGCCGAAGGTGCCAACGGTATCCATATTGGCCGCGATAATGGGAACACCAGACCAGGCCATGCCCGAATGCTTGAAGGTAAATTCGCGTTCCAGTTCTACATCGGAACGGCTTTTGAGGGTAGAGCGTTTAGGGCGGATAAGAACGTCTTTGAAACCTAACTTCAGATCTTCTTCGATACGCATGGACGGATTCCTGGGGTTAATAGCGATAAATACAAACTGTCGAACACGCAACTCCAGTGACGTTATCATACGCACTAAATAGGTCTGCGCAAGACTGCGAAATTCTCTTTTTTTACGCTACAATCCTATAAATTTACCTGGAGAACGGGCAAATTTCGATTATTCTATCGTGCCGTTTCTTGTACAAATTATAACCTTTTGATTTGCTGTAGAAAGCAATCAGCAGGTGCGTTGTCTGGCTGACCATTTTGGGATGTTGCGTTATGGGTTATACGGTCGCCTTAACCGGGGGAATCGGTAGCGGTAAAACGACCGTTGCGAATGCTTTCTCCCGCTGTGGGGTTAACGTTGTCGATGCAGATATTATTGCCCGTCAGGTTGTCGAACCGGGCAATCCCGCGTTAACCGCCATTTCGGCGCATTTCGGTGAAGAGATAATTAACCCGGACGGTACGCTAAACCGTCGGTTGCTACGCGAACGTATCTTCTCCTCGCCGCAGGACAAAGCCTGGCTTAACGGACTGCTTCACCCGTTAATTCACCAGGAGACCCAGCGCCAGATTGCGCAAGCGACATCACCTTACGTACTTTGGGTCGTGCCTTTGCTGGTGGAAAACCAGCTGCAACATCGGGCGGACCGGGTACTGGTTATTGATGTTTCGCCTGAAACACAGATTTCTCGCACGATGCAACGCGATGGCGTCACGCGCGAGCATGCCGAACATATTCTCGCCGCCCAGGCGACGCGAGAGGCACGCCTGGCCGTGGCGGATGATATTATTGACAATAATGGCGCACCAGATGCGGTTGCATCGGATGTTGCCCGCCTGCATGCCGCGTATCTTCACTACGCGTCCCAGGCCGTATCACAGGAAAAATCCTAATGCACACCCACGTCCTTTTTGAACACCCGCTCAACGAAAAGATGCGCACCTGGTTGCGCATCGAATTTTTGATTCAGCAGCTTTCCCGCCGTCTGCCCGTTGCCGATCACACCGATGCGCTGCACTTTTTTCGTAACGCGGGCGACCTGCTGGATGTCTTTGAACGCGGCGAAGTGCGCACTGAACTGCTCAAGGAGCTTGAACGTCAGCAGCGTAAACTGAAAGCGTGGACGGAAGTACCGGGCGTTGATCAGAGCCGTATCGATGCGATCCGCAACCAGCTAAAACAGTGCAGCACAACCCTCATGGCCGCGCCGCGCATCGGTCAGCTGTTGCGTGAAGATAAGCTCATTGGCCTGGTGCGCCAGCGTCTGAGCATTCCCGGCGGCTGTTGCAGCTTTGATTTACCGACGCTGCATCTGTGGCTTTATCTGCCGCAGGAACAGCGCGACGAGCAGGTAACCGTCTGGCTGAACAGCCTTGAGCCTCTGACACAGACGTTGACGCTGATTTTGGATCTGGTGCGTAACTCTACGCCGCTGCGTAAGCAAACCAGCCTGAATGGTTTTTACCAGGATAACGGCGACGATGCCGATTTACTGCGTCTGAATCTTGCCCTGTCCGATCAGATCTATCCGCAGATCTCCGGGCATAAAAGCCGCTTCGCTATCCGCTTCCTGCCGCTCGACAGTGAGAACGGCACGATCCCTGAACGTCTGGATTTTGAACTGGCGTGCTGTTAAGGAATTAAAATGTCTGAAATTACCATTGTGAATTGCCCGACCTGCGGGAAAAAAGTCGTCTGGGGCGACGTCAGCCCGTTTCGTCCTTTCTGCTCCAAACGCTGCCAGCTTATCGACCTGGGTGAATGGGCGGCGGAGGAAAAACGCATTCCCAGCGCCGGCGATCTCTCTGATACCGACGACTGGAGTGAAGAAGAGCGTTAGTTTTTCAGGCGCAGTGCCGCAACAATCGGGGCGTTCGCGGGCGGGAAGTCGTCCGCGTTCAGCGCCTGCGGTGTGTACCAGCCTCCGGGTTGCCCCTCTTTGCCCCACGGCTCCCCTTCCCAGCTCTCCACCAGGTAAAACCACAGGGTAATGTGCCGGTCCGTATAGGCGTACTCCAGCTTATCGAACAGCGTGGCGGAGGTGACCGTGATGCCCACTTCCTCTTCCAGTTCGCGCACTAACGCCTGCTCTGGCGTTTCGCCCGCTTCGATTTTGCCGCCGGGAAACTCTTTTTTATTCGCCATATGCGCATCGGCCGCGCGCTGGGTGATGAAGACTTCGCCCTGCGGATTGCGAATGATCCCGGCGGAGATATGCAGTGTTTTCATTGTCTTAAATCCGTAAAAAAGGCGCAGTTTTCTGCGCCTTTGTTTTTAGTATGCTCAGCTTCTTAGCTCAGGCGACCATGGCACTGTTTGAATTTTTTGCCAGAACCGCACGGGCACGGATCGTTACGACCGACTTTGCGCTCGCCGGTTTGTGCGGCCAGCGCGGCTGCGGCTTCTGCATCGTCCGTCTGATGGCTAAGCTGCTGCATCTGTGCCAGACGCTCAGCTTCCTGACGGCGCTGCTGCTCCATCTCTTCCACTTCTTCCGGCACACGAACCTGAACTTTGCTCAGGGTGCTGATCACTTCATACTTCAGTGATTCCAGCATCGCGGCAAACATGGAGAAGGATTCACGCTTGTATTCCTGCTTCGGATCTTTTTGCGCATAGCCACGCAAATGGATGCCCTGACGCAGATAGTCCATCGCGGCCAGGTGCTCTTTCCACAGGGAGTCCAGCGTTTGCAGCATCACGCCTTTTTCAAAGTGGCGCATCATCTCAACGCCGACCACTTCTTCTTTACGCTGATACACTTCAATCGCCTGCGTCAGAATACGTTCGCGCAGGGTCTCTTCGTGCAGCTCTGGCTCTTTGTCCAGCCACTCAGCAATCGGCAGTTCGAGGTCGAAGTCGTTTTTCAGACGCTCTTGCAGGCCTGGGATATCCCACATCTCTTCCAGCGACTGCGGCGGAATGTGCGCATCGATGGTCGCTTTAAACACGTCTTCGCGGATGCTGGCGATGGTTTCGCTCACGTCGGACACGTCCAGCAGTTCGTTACGCTGGCTGTAAATCGCGCGGCGCTGATCGTTGGCTACGTCATCATATTCGAGCAGCTGCTTACGAATATCGAAGTTACGGCTTTCGACTTTACGCTGGGCGTTAGCAATGGCTTTGGTCACCCACGGGTGTTCGATGGCTTCGCCCGGTTTCATGCCCAGTTTACGCATCATGCCGGATACGCGGTCAGAGGCGAAAATACGCATCAGCGCATCTTCCATTGACAGGTAGAAGCGTGAAGAGCCAGCATCACCCTGGCGACCGGAACGGCCACGCAGCTGGTTATCGATACGGCGAGATTCATGGCGCTCGGTACCAATGATGTGCAAACCACCGGAGGCCAGCACCGCTTCGTGACGCACCTGCCAGTCCGCTTTGATCTGCGCGATCTGCTCCGGCGTCGGCTCGTCAATCTCAGCAAGCTCTGCCTGCCAGCTACCGCCAAGCACGATATCGGTACCACGACCCGCCATGTTGGTGGCGATGGTCACTGACGCCGGATAACCCGCCTGCGCGACAATGCCCGCTTCGTTGGCGTGGAATTTGGCGTTCAGAACGTTGTGCTTGATGCCTGCTTTTACCAGTTCATTGGAGACAACTTCAGATTTCTCGATTGAAATGGTACCCACCAGAACCGGCTGGCCGTTGGCCGTACGCTCTTTGATGTCTTCAATGATCGCCTGAATTTTTTCCGCTTCGGTCATGTACACCAGATCCGGCAGATCCTTACGAATCATTGGACGGTTGGTCGGCACAACCACGGTATCCAGTTTGTAAATCGAGCTGAATTCGAAGGCTTCGGTGTCTGCGGTACCGGTCATACCGGCGAGTTTTTCATACAGACGGAAGTAGTTCTGGAAGGTGATGGACGCCAGCGTCTGGTTTTCGTTCTGAATATCGACGCCTTCTTTGGCCTCTACCGCCTGATGCAGACCATCGGACCAGCGACGACCCTGCATGGTACGACCGGTGTGTTCATCAACGATGATCACTTCACCGTCTTTAACGATGTAATCCACGTCACGGGTGAACAGCACATGCGCACGCAGCGCAGCGGTGACGTGGTGCATCAGCATGATGTTCGCCGGAGAGTACAGCGACTCGCCTTCGTCCATGATGCCTTCCTGCACCAGCAGCTCTTCGATCAGCACCAGGCCGCGTTCGGTCAGGTTGACCTGGCGCGCTTTTTCATCCACCGAGAAGTGGCCTTCACCCTGGAAGGTGTCGGAGTCCTCTTTTTCCTGACGGATCAGGTTCGGGATGATTTTATTCACGCGCTTGTACATCTCGGAGCTGTCTTCCGCCGGACCCGAAATGATCAGCGGCGTACGCGCTTCATCGATAAGGATGGAGTCAACCTCATCCACCAGCGCATAGTGCAGTTTACGCTGAACGCGCTCTTCAGGGCTGAACGCCATGTTGTCACGCAGGTAGTCGAAACCGTATTCGTTGTTGGTGCCGTAGGTGATATCGGCAGCATAGGCCGCGCGCTTCGCCGGTGCTGGCATGTTAGGCAGGTTAATGCCCACGCTCAGCCCCAGGAACTCAAACAGCGGGCGGTTGTTTTCGGCGTCACGCTGTGCCAGATAGTCGTTCACCGTCACCACGTGCACACCTTTGCCGCTCAGGGCATTCAGGTAAGCGGGCAGCGTTGCGGTCAGGGTTTTACCTTCACCGGTACGCATTTCGGCGATGCAGCGCTCGTTTAGTACCATACCGCCCAGCAGCTGCACGTCGAAGTGGCGCATGCCAAACACGCGCTTACTCGCTTCGCGTACCACGGCGAAGGCTTCAGGGATCAGGCTTTCGACGGTCTCGCCTTTCTCCAGGCGCGCACGGAACTCGACGGTTTTGGCTTTCAGCTCATCATCAGAGAGCTTTTCCATTGCCGGTTCCATGGTGTTGATAAGGCTGACGGCTTTGCGCATACGGCGCAGGGTTCGATCGTTACGGCTTCCGAAAACTTTTGTTAATAATTTGATTAGCATAATTAAATCTCAAACGCCCCCGCAGAGCGGAGTAATAAAAAAGGGGTGAAAAACAGACGCTAGCTAAGGCGTTGAGGTCCGGCGCGGATACCCTGCACCTGGCTTAGCCAGACGGACACGGTAAAGACCGGTTGCGACAGCGTGGTGCCCGTCGCAGACTGACGGACAATAACAGGGGGTTTGCTCTCCTGCGTGAGCAGGGCATTAAGCGTATCCAGCAGCGCCAGATGGTGCGCCTGAATAGGCAGGGGTTCTTCCGCAACCGACAGCGTCTGCGGTGCCATCGCAAAGGAAAGATGGCGAATGACCGTGCGGATCGCGTGCTGGTGCCAGTAATCGACGGTGAAGTTAGGACGGCGATTTGCTTCAAGCAGCGCGAGGCTGGTGAAGTTCACCGGGCTTACCCGGTCGTGATTGCTGGTGGCGGTTTTGGCGGGTTCCGCCGCGTCGGCGTTATTATTGAGCGCGGGCAGGCCGAGACTCGCCGCGACCATCCCTAACAAGAGATGCGGCCAGAAGTAGCGTCTGCCAAATTGTCGCCAGCGCGTCAGTATTCCGCTCACTTACCTCACCATAAAAGTGGTCAAACCTGCACAGGTTAATTTGATGTACGTTATTGTGCGCCCAAATATTACCACTAATGCCGGAGTACGGCAGCAGTAATGAAGGCGCAGACGGTGTAAAAGTGCTTAAGAAAACAGCGGTCGCGCTGGGAGCAGGCCGATTAGGTGGTTTCGCCAGGCGGAGTGAAAAAAGGTATCGTTAGAAACAAAAACGACTGGCGCCCCTGACCGGAGAGAGTGCCAGGTTAACCAGTCGAATTTTTAGCGGGTTTAGGCGGTTACGCCAGCACCCTTCTTTATCAGTGCTATTATGCCAGAACCATGGTCGGCGCTTTGAACGCCAGTGGCATTTCTGCCTCGTCCTGGAAGGTCACAAATTCCCAGGCTTCCTGTTTTGCCAGGACTGCCTGCAACAATTTGTTGTTCAGCGCATGACCGGATTTGTACGCGGTAAATGCACCAATGATGTTGTGACCACACATGAACAGGTCGCCAATGGCATCCAGCATTTTGTGACGCACGAATTCGTCTTCAAAGCGCAGGCCGTCTTCGTTCAGTACGCGGTAATCGTCAACGACGATGGCACAATCGAAGCTGCCGCCCAGGCACAGGCCACGGGATTGCAGGTATTCGATATCACGCATGAAACCGAAGGTACGTGCGCGGCTGATCTGGCGCATAAACGCGTCAGCCGAGAAGTTCATCGCATAGCGCTGGTTGCTGCCGTCAATCGCCGGATGGTTAAAGTCGATGGTGAAATCCAACGAGAAACCATTGAACGGTTTGAATTCAGCCCATTTATCGCCATCTTCGACGCGAACCGTCTCTTTGATGCGAACGAATTTCTTCGCGCAGTTCAGTTCTTCAATCCCTGCGTCCAGCAGCAGATAGACGAACGGAGCGGCACTGCCGTCCATGATCGGGATTTCTGGCGCGTCGACTTCAATCATGATGTTGTCGATGCCCAGGCCCGCCAGCGCGGCGTTCAAGTGCTCTACGGTCGATATCCGTACGTCATGCTCATTGACCAGGCAAGTACAGAGCATTGTATCACGCACAGATTTGGCATCGGCCGGAAAATCAACCGGGGGATTCAAGTCAGTGCGACGATAGATGACCCCGGTATTGGCCGGCGCAGGGCGCAGCGTCAGCGTGACTTTCTTGCCGGTATGTAAACCGACACCTGTCGCCTGAACGATACGTTTAAGAGTCCTTTGTTTGATCATCATTTAATCTCGCAAAATTACCAATCCATCCGAAGTGTACTACACAATCGGAGGCCCAGTTTAGCACAAAGAGCGACGATTCCCAAATTCCAGCTAATTCTTAATCAGCCTGCTTACGCAAAAATGCCGGGATATCGAGATAGTCTGGCTCTTTCGTGGTCTGCGGCGTTGTGTCGTTCACCACTTTAGCGGCCGGTTTTTGCTCTTGCGTCAGCGGAGCCATACCGTGCTGCTGGTAGCGATCCATCACCGGTTGCTGAGCCTGTTTATTGGTCACCAGGGTGATTTCAGGACGTTTGTCCATGCCAATACCGGTAGCCACCACGGTTACGCGCAGTTCATCGTTCATTTCCGGATCAAGTGAGGTACCGATAACCACGGTCGCATTGTCCGACGCAAACGCACGGATGGTGTTACCCACGGTTTCGAATTCGTCCAGACGCAGATCGAAGCCTGCCGTGATGTTAACCAGCACGCCACGCGCGCCCGACAGGTCGATATCTTCCAGCAGCGGGCTGGAAATCGCCATTTCGGCCGCTTCTTCTGCACGGTCTTCACCGCTTGCCACGCCTGAACCCATCATGGCGTAGCCCATTTCGGACATCACCGTGCGCACGTCAGCGAAGTCGACGTTCATCAGGCCCGGACGCGTGATCAGTTCAGCGATACCCTGCACTGCGCCTTTGAGCACATCGTTTGCCGCGCCGAAGGCGTCCAGCAGAGAGATGCCGCGACCCAGCACTTTAAGCAGCTTGTCGTTAGGGATGGTGATCAGCGAGTCCACGTGTTTGGACAGCTCGGTGATACCCTGCTCCGCAAACGCCATACGCTTCTTGCCTTCAAAATTGAACGGCTTGGTCACGACAGCGACGGTCAGAATACCTAAATCTTTTGCCACTTCAGCCACCACAGGAGCTGCACCCGTACCGGTGCCGCCGCCCATACCGGCTGCGATGAAGACCATGTCCGCGCCATCAAGCGCAGCACGCAGTGCTTCACGATCTTCTTCTGCCGCGTTACGGCCCACTTCCGGGTTTGCGCCTGCGCCCAGACCTTTAGTGATGCCGCCGCCGATCTGGATGGTTTGACCCACCGCCGTCTTACGCAACGCCTGCGCATCGGTATTCACGGCGAAGAATTCAACACCCTCAATGCGCTCGCGCACCATGTGTTCGACAGCGTTACCGCCGCCACCACCGACGCCGATGACTTTAATCACCGCGTCGTTGGTCAGTTCCATAGGTTCAAACATAGTTTCTCTCCGATTTGTGCCTGTCGCCTGAGACCGCTAATATTCTCCGGTCTCTGAAAAAAATTAAAACTCTTTTCGCAGCCAGCTGTTGAGTCGTTTAACCCACGAACCGACTGACACACGTTTTTCCACTTCTGCTTCACCACTTAAATGGGACTCTTTCCCGTAGTGGAGCAACCCGACCGCCGTAGAATAATACGGCTCCTGGGCATAATCTGTCAGGCCTGTAATGTTCAGCGGCGCACCAATACGCACCTGCGTATGGAACACGCGCTGAGCGCAAGCCGCCAGGCCTTCAATTTGCGCAGCGCCGCCGGTTAACACAATCCCCGCCGCCAGGTGATGCTTCACCCCCTGCTGACGGAGCTGTTCCTGCAGCTGTAAAATCTCTTCGTTTACCAGATTGAGCAGCTCGGTGTAGCGCGGCTCAATCACTTCTGCCAGCGTCTGACGCTGTAAACTGCGCGGCGGTCGCCCACCGACGCTCGGCACTTCAACGCTCTCGTCTTTACCGACGATGGCACCGAGTGCACAACCGTGGCGCACTTTAATGGCTTCGGCATCGCTCGGCGGCGTACCAAAGGCATAGGCGATATCGCTGGTCACCACGTTGCCCGCATAGGGGATCACTTTGGTGTGACGCAGCGCGCCGCCGGTATAGACGGCGATGTCCATTGTACCACCACCGACATCCACCACGCAGACACCCAGTTCACGTTCATCTTCCGTCAACACGGAATAACTGGATGCCAGCCCGGCGAAGATAAGTTGGTCAACTTTCAGACCACAACGTTCCACTGCTTTGACAATGTTTTTTGCCATATCGTTGTGGCAGGTGATCAAATGCACTTTTGCCTGCATGCGTACGCCGGACAGACCCACCGGATTTTTGATCCCTTCCTGGTAGTCGATGGCGTATTCCTGCGGAATGACGTGCAGGACGCGGTGTTCATCGCGCACGCGCACCGACTTCGCCGTATGCACGACGTTTTCGACGTCTTCCTGCGTCACTTCTTCTTCTGAAATCGGCACCATACCAATCTCATTCTGGCAGCTTATATGTTTGCCGGACAGCGCCAGATACACTGACGAAATCTGGCAGTCTGCCATTAATTCTGCCTGGTCGATGGCGCGCTGTACGCACTTCACCACGGACTCAAGGTCATTCACTCCGCCTTTATCCATACCCCGGGATGGGCAACTGCCCACGCCGATGATATTGATCATGCCGTCGGGCAGAACTTCCCCTACTAAAGCGGCTACTTTCGCAGTGCCAATCTCCAGTCCAACTACCAGTTTTCTGTCCGTCGCCTTGATCATTGTTGCTCTGCCTGTGCCTGATTCTGTTGCTGATTAGGAACCTCAATGGGAGCCGCTTTCCAGCCGACCGCCGCGCCTGAGTCATAGCGCAAATCCACGTAGCCGATCTCTTTACCGTCGGTCTGCGCTTGCTGCTGCAAAACCGGATAGAGTTCCACAAAGCGCGACAGGCGTTTCATCGTGTCGCCCCGGCCAAGATTGAGCTTGATATCGTTATTAAGCGTCAATTGCCAGGAACGCCGCGCGGTCATCGCCGCTTCTTTTAACGTGAACTTGTCCTTTGACAGCACCTGCCCCATATCGCGATAGCCCTGTAAAACTTCACTTTCGCTGCCTTCGGGACCATACAGCAGAGGTAAGCCCTGCTTGCTGACACGATCGGAGGGAACGCTAAAGGAATTTCCCTCGGTATCAACCATGTGCTGATCATTCCAACGTGCTATTGGCACATATTCAACCAGATGAATCTTCAATTCATCAGGCCACTGTTTTCTCACGCTCGCCTGTTTTATCCACGGCAGACGCTCAATCTGACTCTGAATAATGTTGACGTCCTGCGTCATAAACGTGCCGGGCGAACCCAGCGCCAGAATTGACTGACGAATATCATCATTACGCGTGTAGTGACGATCGCCCGTCACCACCAGTTTCGACAACGGCAACCGTTGCGCGTCTTCCATCCAGCCCAGCACCATCCAGCCGCTAATCAACACGGTGCACAGCACCGTCAGCAGGAAGATAATTCCTGCAAGACGCGTTCCATTCCTTCGCCGGTATGAGGTGACTTCTTCCTCATCCTGGTTGCGCGTGTTCAGTGCAGCCTGCGACATATCAGCCCGCCAATGCCAGAATTCTGACCACTAACTGCGAGAAGCTTAAGCCCGCCTGACGCGCAGCCATCGGCACAAGGCTGTGGCTGGTCATGCCCGGCGAGGTGTTCGCTTCCAGCAGATAGAACTTACCGTCGCTGTCCTGCATGGCGTCAATACGCCCCCAGCCATGACAGCCCAAAACGGTCCATGCTTTTTCGACCAGGCTGCGTAATTCGGCTTCCTGACCTGCTTCTATTCCACTTGGGCAGAAATATTGTGTCTCATCAGAGAGATACTTCGCCTCATAATCATAGAAGATCCCAGCGGGTTGGATACGAATTGACGGTAAAATTTCTTCGCCAAGCACGGCTACGGTGAATTCCGGTCCACTGAGCCATTTCTCAATAAGAACATCTTCATCATGCTGAAAAGCCAATGCAAGCGCATCCTGCAAAGCGCGTACTTCTGTCACTTTCGACATGCCAACGCTTGAGCCTTCACGACTTGGCTTGACGATGAGCGGCAAGCCCAACGCGGCGATTTGCGCCAGCACCTCTGCCGTTAACCCTTGCTCATAGCTCTTACGCGTTAAGGCGACCCACGGCGCGACCGGTAAGCCCGCGCCCTGCCACAATAATTTACTGCGCAGCTTGTCCATGGAAATCGCCGAGGCCATCACGCCGCTGCCGGTATAGGGCAGACCAATCAGATCCAGTAAGCCTTGCAGCGTGCCATCTTCCCCGCCGCGACCGTGAAGCGCAATAAACACTTTCTGAAAGCCCATATTTTTTAACTGGGTTACGTCGGTGTCGCGCGGGTCAATACCCTGGGCGTCAACCCCACCTTCACGTAATCCGGCCAGCACGGCAGCGCCGGAATTCAGCGAGACGTCGCGTTCAGCGGAAGTGCCCCCAAAGAGGACGGCGATTTTATCAGCCATGGCGTTCTTCCTCCTGGATCTGCGGCTTCAGTTTGCTTTCGGCCAGGGTGCGGGCGATTTTGCCGATATTGCCAGCGCCCTGCACCAGAATCAGATCGTTGCCGGTTAACACCGGTGCCAGCATCGCGGCGACCTGCGACGCATCGGACACCAGAATAGGATCAATTTTTCCACGGCCACGAATAGTGCGGCACAGCGAACGGCTGTCCGCGCCAGGGATTGGGGCTTCCCCCGCCGCATACACATCCAGCATCAGCAACGCATCCACCTGGGTCAGCACGTTGGCGAAATCGTCATACAGATCGCGGGTGCGGGTAAAACGGTGCGGCTGGAAAATCATCACCAGATTTTTATCCGGCCAGCCCGCACGCGCCGCTTTAATCGTGGCGTCCACTTCGGTTGGGTGATGACCGTAATCATCCACCAGCATTGCGGTACCCGCTTTGCCGTTTACCGTATCCAGCGGGTATTCACCGAGGAAATCGAAGCGACGGCCGGTGCCCTGGAAGCTTTCCAGCGCGCGCAGAATGGCTTCATCTTCGATCCCTTCTTCGGTTGCCACGGCGACGGCGGCAGCGGCGTTCAATGCGTTATGGCGGCCCGGCGCGTTCAGCGTAACGCGCAGTTCAGGTTTATCCTGGCGCACCAGCGTAAAGTGCCCCTGCGGCCCCGTCTGGCGGTAGTCTTCTACGCGCACATCGGCATCGTCGCTAAAACCGTAGGTGGTGGTTTGACGGCCCACGCGCGGCAGCAGCTCGCGGATCACCGGATCGTCAACGCACATCACCGCTCGACCATAAAACGGCAGGTTGTGCAAAAAGTTAATAAACGTCTGCTTTAAATTTTCGAAGTCGCCCTGGTAGGTATCCATATGATCGGCTTCGATATTGGTCACAATGGCGACCATCGGCTGCAAATGCAGGAACGAGGCGTCGCTCTCATCCGCTTCCGCGATGAGGTAGCGGCTGTGACCCAGACGCGCATGTACGCCTGCGGCTTTCACCAGGCCGCCGTTAACGAAAGTCGGATCCAGCCCGGCTTCCGCATAAATACTGGCCACCATTGCCGTGGTGGTCGTTTTACCGTGCGTACCGGCAATGGCGATGCCGTGACGAAAACGCATTAATTCCGCCAGCATCTCCGCGCGGCGGATCACCGGAATACGCGCTTCATGGGCGGCGACGATCTCCGGGTTATCGGCAGAAATCGCGCTCGATACCACCACCACGCTGGCGTCCAGCACGTTCTCCGGGCGGTGATTGAAATAGATCGTCGCGCCGAGATTCGTCAACTGCTGCGTCACCGGGTTAGGCGCAAGATCCGAACCGCTAATCTGATAGCCTTCGTTTGCCAAAACTTCGGCAATACCGCCCATGCCAGCACCACCGATGCCAACAAAGTGAATATGCCGGACGCGACGCATCTCGGGCACGATTGAACGCAGTTTCGCCAGTTGTTGTGTATTCATTTTCTAAACGCCATCGACTTCTTAAATGCAAAAATTCGTGCGACGCAAAAGGCGTCGCGATGTTTACGCCTGAGCTGCAAGGCTAACTGCTTTGGCTACCCGCTCGGTAGCATCAGGGATGGCGGCGGCGCGTGCTCGCTCAGCCATCGCTAAAAGGGTTTCGCGATCCCAGCCCGCCAGCGTGGCAACCACCGCATCGACGGTGAACTGCGGCTGTTCGAGGATCTTCGCCGCGTGCGCGGTCTCCAGCGGCAGCGCGTTCCAGTACTGCTGACGATCTTTGTGCTGGAAAGGCACAAACAGCGCAGGCAGCCCGGCGGCGGCAATTTCACTCACCGTCAGCGCCCCGGAGCGGCACACCACGACATCGGCCCAGGCGTAAGCGGCGGCCATGTCGTCAATAAATTCGGTCACTTTATGCTGAGCCTGACCCGCCCCGGCGTAAGCCTGCTCAACGGTTTCCTGCGCACCCTTGCCACTTTGATGCCAGATCGTCACGCGATCGCCGAGCTTCGCCGCCACCTGCGGCAGCGTGACGTTCAGCACGCGCGCGCCCTGCGAACCGCCAATGACCAGTACCCGCACCGGGCCTTCGCGCCCTGATAAACGATCCTGCGGCAGCGGCAGCGCCAGCACGTCCACGCGCACCGGGTTTCCCACCACTTCGGCATTCGGGAACGCCCCCGGAAACGCCTGCATCACCTTTTTGGCGATCTTCGCCAGCCATTTGTTGGTCAGGCCAGCAATGCCGTTTTGCTCATGCAATACCACGGGAATGCCCAGCGACCAGGCGGCAAGTCCGCCAGGGCCGGACACATAACCGCCCATGCCCAGCACCACATCCGGCTTAAAGCGCTTCATGATGGCGCGGGCCTGACGCCAGGCGTTGAAAATCCGCAGCGGCGCAAGCAGCAGGGCTTTCACACCTTTGCCCCGCAGGCCAGAGATGCGAATAAAATCAATCTCAATGCCGTGTTTTGGCACTAAGTCCGCTTCCATACGATCAGCGGTGCCCAGCCAGCGAATCTGCCAGCCCTGGGCCATTAAATGGTGCGCAACCGCCAGCCCGGGGAAAACATGCCCGCCGGTGCCGCCTGCCATCACCATTAACCGCTTCGCTTGCCCACTCATCGAACACCTCGTGTAAACGCCTGGGCTTTTTCCAGACGCGTTTCATAATCAATACGCAACAGCAGCATGATCGCCGTCGACATAATCAACAGGCTGGAACCGCCGTAGCTGATCAGCGGCAACGTCAGACCTTTGGTGGGCAGCATACCTGCGGCGGCCCCCACGTTAACCAGCGCCTGGAAGCTAAACCACACGCCGATAGAACAGGCCAGAAACCCCGAAAAACGGTGATCGATTTCCAGCGCTTTACGCCCGATAGACATGGCGCGGAAAGCGACGAAGAATACCATCAAAAGCGCGAGTACCACACCGATATAACCCAGTTCCTCGCCAATAATGGCGAAGATAAAGTCAGTATGCGCTTCCGGCAGATACTCCAGTTTTTGCACCGAATTGCCCAGCCCCTGCCCCCACAGCTCGCCGCGACCAAAGGCCATCAGCGACTGGGTAAGCTGGTAGCCGCTACCAAAGGGGTCATCCCACGGACGCCAGAACGACGTCACACGGCGAATACGGTAGGGCTCCGCCAGGATCAGCAGCACCACCGCGGAGATGCCCATACCGATAATCGCGATAAACTGCCAGAGCTTGGCACCGGCGAGGAACAGCATCGCCAGCGTGGTGACAAACAGCACCACCACCGTACCAAGGTCCGGCTGCGCCAGCAGCAGCACCGCCAGCACCAGGATCACACCCATCGGCTTCAGGAACCCGCGCAGATTGTTACGCACCTCGTCCACTTTGCGCACCAGATAGTTGGCGAGATAGCAGAACAGCGAGAGCTTCGTGAACTCGGCGGGCTGAAAGCGCATCAGGCCGAGGTCAATCCAGCGCGACGCCCCGTTAATGGAGCTACCCACCACCAGCACCGTCAGCAGCATGATGATCGACAGGATCAGCATCGCTGAACTGTAGCGCTGCCAGAACTCCATGGGCAGGCGCAGGGTGATAACCGCCAGACAAAACGCCAAAAACAGATACAGCGCATCACGCTTGGCAAAGAAGAAGGGATCGTTCGTCAGACGCTGACCCACCGGCATCGACGCCGATGTCACCATGATAAAACCCACCGCACCGAGGCCCAGCGTCAGCCAGAACAGCATGCGGTCATACATGATAAGACTGTCAGAGTCTTTCGCACGCGACCCCATCACCCAGCCCCGAAGCGCCGCCGCCAGCCAGCTCAGGACACCCAGTCCCGGCAAGCGCGGCAGTCGAAGGCGAGGGAGAGATAAGCGCATTACCCTAACTCCTTCGCCAGACGGGTAAAGACATCGCCCCGTTGCTCAAAATTCTTAAACTGATCGAGGCTGGCACAAGCCGGAGAGAGCAGCACCATATCGCCCGGCTGCACGCGCGGCGCGATCAGGCGCATCGCCTGCTCCATGGTTTCAGTTTGCTCGGCCACCTCAGGACGCAGCGCCGCCAGTTCTTCGCCGTCACGACCAAAGCAGTACAGCCGCACGCGGTCGCCGCTCAAATAGCGGCCCAGCGACGAGAAGTCCGCTGATTTACCGTCGCCGCCAAGCAGCAGATGCAGCGTGCCGTCTACCTGCAAACCGTTCAGCGCCGCTTCGGTGCTGCCGACGTTGGTGGCTTTCGAATCGTTAATCCAGCGCACGCCGTTGTGCTCCAGCGCCAGCTGGAAGCGGTGCGCAAGGCCGGTAAAGGTGGTCAGCGCTTTCAGGCTGCTGGCGCGCGGTAACCCTGCGGCGTCCGCCAGTGCCAGCGCCGCCAGCGCATTGGTGTAGTTATGCTGTCCGCTGAGCTTCATCTCTTTCACGTTCAGCACTTTTTCGCCCTTCACCCGCAGCCAGGTTTCGCCCTGCTGACGGTTAAGGTGATAGTCACCGACATCAACGCCAAAACTGACGCAGCGCTCATCGGCACCGCGAATCGGCATGGTGAGCGCGTCGTCGGCGTTGACCACGCACACCTTCGCGTTTTCATAGACGCGCAGTTTGGCGGCGCGGTACTGTTGCAGGCCAAACGGGTAGCGATCCATATGATCTTCGGTGACGTTTAAAATGGTCGCCGCCACGCTTTGCAGGCTGTGGGTGGTTTCCAACTGGAAGCTGGAAAGCTCCAGCACGTACAGCTCACAGTCGTTTTCCAGCAGCATCAGCGCGGGCAGCCCAATGTTACCGCCAACGCCAACGTTAACCCCTGCGGCTTTCGCCATCTCACCCACCAGCGTGGTGACGGTGCTTTTACCGTTAGAGCCGGTAATGGCGATGACCGGTGCCTGGGCTTCGCGGCAAAAGAGTTCGATATCACCGACGATTTCAACGCCTTCATCAGCGGCTGCGCTCAGGGAAGGATGCGCCAGCGCCATGCCGGGGCTGGCGACAATCAGATCGGCGGCCAGCAGCCAGTCATCGTTCAGACTACCAAGATGGCGTTCGACCGTTTCCGGCAGCTTGTCGAGACCGGGCGGTGACACGCGCGTGTCCATCACGCGAGGCGTGACGCCGCGCGCGAGGAAAAAGTCTACGCAGGAGAGACCGGTTAAGCCTAACCCAATGACCACGACTTTTTTGCCCTGGTAATCTGCCATGATTAACGCACCTTCAGGGTGGCCAGTCCGATCAGGACCAGCATCAGCGAAATAATCCAGAAGCGCACAATGACGCGCGGTTCCGGCCAGCCTTTCAGTTCGTAATGGTGATGAATAGGGGCCATGCGGAAGATTCGCTGGCCGCGCAATTTAAAGGATCCCACCTGCAAAATAACCGACAGGGTCTCCACCACAAAGACGCCGCCCATGATTACCAGCAGGAACTCCTGACGCAGCAGCACGGCAATAATGCCCAGTGCGCCGCCCAGCGCCAGCGAACCGACGTCGCCCATAAAGACCTGCGCCGGGTAGGTGTTAAACCACAGGAAGCCAAGCCCTGCGCCGACGATGGCGGTACACACCACCACCAGCTCACCCGCGTGGCGCAGATAGGGAATGTGCAGATAGTTGGCGAAGTTCATGTTACCCGTCGCCCATGCCACCAGCGCAAAGCCCCCGGCGACAAACACGGTCGGCATGATGGCCAGGCCGTCGAGGCCGTCGGTGAGGTTTACCGCGTTGCCGGTGCCGACAATCACGAAATAGGCCAGCAGCACGTAGAAAATGCCCAACTGCGGCATCACGTCTTTAAAGAACGGCACTACCAGTTGGGTGGCCGGGGTATCATTACCCGCCAGATAGAGTGCGAACGCCACGCCCAGCGCGATCACCGACATCCAGAAATATTTCCAGCGCGCGATCAGTCCCTTGGTGTCTTTGCGCACCACTTTGCGGTAATCATCAACAAAACCAATCACGCCGTAACCTACCAGCACCACCAGCACGCACCAGACGTACGGGTTAGAGGGGTAGGCCCACAGCAGCACCGAAACCACAATGGCGGTGAGGATCATAATCCCGCCCATCGTTGGCGTGCCGCGCTTACTGAAGTGCGATTCCGGACCGTCGTTACGCACAACCTGGCCGAAGGAGAGTTTTTGCAGGCGGGCAATCATGCGCGGCCCCATCCACAACGAGATGAAGAGCGCGGTCAGCAGGCTGACAATGGCGCGAAACGTCAGGTAGGAAAAGACGTTAAAGCCGGAATAATATTTGACCAAATGTTCGGCCAGCCAAACTAACATGTTCCATTCTCCTGTAATGCGCGTACTACCTCTTCCATGGCAGCACTACGTGAACCTTTCACCAACACGGTGATAATTTGATGTTCTGCAATCAGCGCTTTCAGACGCTTAATGACCGCAGACTTATCGTTAAAATGCTCGCCCACACCGCTGGCGTCGCTAATGGTTTTACTTAATGTTCCCACGCTCAGTACGCGATCGATGCTGGCCGCTTTCGCCGCCTCACCCACCTGCGCATGGCATGCTTCACTTTCTGTTCCCAGTTCGGCCATATCGCCGACCACCATCACGCGGTAGCCTGGCATTTCTGACAGCACCTGCGCCGCCGCGGTCATGGAGCCAACGTTGGCGTTGTAGGAGTCGTCGAGCAGCAGTTGATTCTCACCCAGCACAATAGGGAACAGACGTCCCGGCACGGCTTTCAGGTTTGCAAGCCCCGCTTTAACCGCCGTGAGCGGTGCACCCACCGCCATCGCCAGCGCCGTTGCGGCCAGCGCGTTGGCGATGTTATGACGACCCGGCAGCGGCAGCAGCACCTCGACGTTTCCGGTCGGCGTTTGCAGCGTAAATTCCGTGCCGTGCGTCGTCACATGCAGGTTAGTGGCGGTAAAATCGCTGTTGGCCGCATTAGGCGAAAAACGCCAGGTTTTGCGCTCGCCAATGGTGCTTTGCCAGTTCAGCCAGTCGTTGTTATCGGCATTTAAAATCGCCACGCCGTTAACCGGCAAACCGGTAAAAATCTCACCTTTGGCTTTTGCCACACCCGCCAGCGATCCGAAGCCTTCCAGATGTGCCGCCGCCAGGTTGTTGACCAGCGCCGCTTCCGGACGCGTCAGGCCGACGGTCCAGGCGATCTCACCCTGGTGGTTAGCGCCCAGTTCAATCACCGCAAACTGGTGCTCTTTGGTCAGGCGCAGCAATGTCATCGGCACGCCGATGTCATTATTTAGGTTGCCAGCGGTAAAAAGTGTGTTGCCACATTCGCTTAGGATTGAAGCGGTCATCTCTTTGACCGAGGTTTTCCCGGACGATCCGGTCAGCGCAACCACGCGGGCCGGCACCTGCTGACGAACCCATGCCGCCAGTTCACCAAACGCCAGACGGGTGTCTTCAACTACAAGTTGTGGCAGATCGATATCCAGTTTGCGGCTGACCAGCAGCGCGCCTGCGCCGCCCTCTTTCGCCTTGCTGACAAAATCGTGCGCGTCAAAACGCTCGCCTTTGAGCGCCACAAACAGGCAGCCCGGCGTCAGTTTGCGCGTGTCGGTGGTGACAGCATCAATCGTCAGATCCTGACCGTGCAGTTCGCCGCGTAAAATCCCGGCAAGCTGGCGTAGCGTGACGCTAATCATGCGATCGCTCCCAGCAGACGGGCAGCGGTCACCCGGTCGGAGTAATCAAGGCGGCGGGATCCGACGATTTGGTAATCCTCGTGACCCTTACCTGCCAGCAGCACGACGTCGTTCTCTTTCGCCTGCATGATGGCGTTGGTCACCGCTTCGGCGCGGCCTTCCACCACGCGGGCATGGCTGGCATCAACCATCCCGGCCAGAATGTCGTTGATGATGGCGCGCGGCTCTTCAGTGCGCGGATTGTCATCGGTCACTACCGGCACATCAGCAAATTCTTCGGCAATGGCCCCCATCAGCGGGCGTTTACCTTTATCGCGATCGCCGCCGCAGCCAAACACGCACCACAGCTTACCGGTGCAGTGCAGACGCGCCGCCTGTAGCGCTTTTTCCAGCGCATCTGGCGTGTGGGCATAATCCACCACTACCGTCGGTTTGCCCGGTGCGCTGAACACTTCCATGCGCCCACACACGGGTTGCAGCTGTGAGGCGGTTTTCAGTAAATCGCTGAGCGGGAAATCCAGTGCCAGCAGCGTCGCCAGCGCCAGCAGCAAATTGCTGACGTTAAACGCGCCCATCAGGCGACTTTCAATTTCGCCTTCGCCCCAGGTTGACGCGAAACGAATCGTCGCGCCGCTGTCGTGATAGTTCACATTGACCGCTTTCAACCAGCGACCGTGGCAGTTCGGATTGATGTTCTCTTCCATCGACACCGCCACGGCGTCGGGCAGATTTGCCAGCCAGCGGCGGCCCACTTCGTCGTCGGCGTTCACAATCGCCTGGCCGTAGTGGTGCGCGGAGTAAAGCTGCCATTTGGCGGCTTCGTAATGTTCCATATCACCATGATAATCAAGGTGATCGCGGCTTAAATTGGTAAACACGGAAGCACGAAACTTCAGGGCGGCAACGCGGTGCTGTACCAGACCGTGAGAGGAGACTTCCATCGCGGCAAGCGTCGCGCCCTGGGCGGCCAGCCCGGCGATAACCTGTTGTACATCGACGGCGGAACCGGTGGTATTTTCGGTGGGGATCGCTTTGCCCAGCAGACCGTTACCGACGGTGCCCATCACGGCACTGGTTTCACCCAGCAGCTGCGCCCACTGGGCAATAAGCTGTGTGGTGGTGGTTTTGCCGTTGGTACCGGTCACGCCGATTAAACGCAAGCGCTCGGACGGCTCATCGTAAAAACGCCCTGCCAGCGCGGAAAGGCGCTCGTTTAACTGGCTCAGGTAAATCACCGGCACGCCGTGCATTTCACGGACTTCACCGTCGGTGGCCTCACCTTTTGCTTCCGCAATGATGGCCGCGACACCTTGTGCGATCGCCTGCGGGATATAACGACGCCCGTCCGTCTGATGGCCCACAACGGCCACAAAAAGATCGCCCGAAGCAGCCACACGGCTGTCGAGTGTCATTTCCCGAAGCGCTCGCGCAGGCAGTGTTGGCACCCACGGAGCGAGAAGGTCGCGCAAATTACGATCTGCCACCTGTTCCCTCGCCTTGATTAATTACGAATTCACTTTTTTCGCCCGTCGCCAGCGCATCCGGCTCGATGTTCATGGTGCGCAATACGCCGCCCATGATGGCACCAAACACCGGCGCAGAAACGGCGCCACCGTAGTATTTACCCGCCTGCGGATCGTTAATCACCACCACCAGCGCAAAACGCGGCTGGCTGGCTGGCGCAACGCCCGCGGTGTAGGCAATGTATTTATTGATATAGCTGCCATCCGGCCCGACCTTTTTCGCGGTACCGGTTTTGATGGCGATACGATAGCCTTTGATCGCCGCTTTCACGCCGCCGCCGCCGGGCAGCGCCACGCTTTCCATCATGTGCACGACGGTGCGAACAAGGGGTTCCGGGAAGATGCGCTCACCGGGAACCGGGGGATCAACTTTGGTGATCGACAGCGGGCGGTAAATGCCATAGCTGCCAATCGTTGCGTAGACTCGCGCTAACTGTAACGGCGTTACCATTAGCCCGTAGCCGAAAGAGAAGGTGGCCCTCTCTATGTCAGACCACCGTTGTTTTTGAGGATATAAGCCACTGCGTTCTCCGACCAACCCCAAATTGGTCGCTTTTCCCAGCCCAAAACGTGAGTAAGTGTCTACTAACGCTGAGGACGGCATCGCTAACGCCAGTTTAGAAACACCGACGTTACTCGACTTCTGTAATACCCCGGTGAGGGTTAATTCGCTATAGCGCGCCACGTCTTTGATTTCATGGCCGTTGATGCGGTAAGGCACGGTGTTCAGCACCGTATTTTCCTTCACCACGCCGCGCTGCAATGCGGTCATCACCACCATCGGTTTCACCGTGGAACCCGGTTCGAACACGTCGGTGATGGTGCGGTTACGCATAATGTCTTTTGCGGTACCGGTGAGGTTGTTCGGGTTATAGGAGGGGCTGTTGGCCATTGCCAGCACTTCGCCCGTGTTAACATCCACCAGCACGGCGCTGCCCGATTCCGCTTTGTTAAACGCCACCGCGTTGTTCAGCTCGCGGTAAACCAGCGCCTGTAAACGCTCATCAATGCTGAGCGCCAGGTTATGCGCGGCCTGGCTGTCGGTCGAGGAGATATCTTCAATGACGCGACCGTAGCGGTCTTTACGCACTATGCGCTCGCCCGGTTGGCCGGTCAGCCATTTGTCGAAGCTCTTCTCTACACCTTCAATGCCCTGGCTATCGACGTTAGTAAAGCCAATCAGATGCGCGGTCACTTCCCCGGAAGGATAGTAGCGGCGGGACTCTTCACGCAGATGAATCCCCGGCAGCTTGAGTTTTTTGATGTAGTCGCCAAGGTCCGGATTCACCTGGCGGGCCAGATAGATAAAGCGGCCTTTCGGGTTGGCGTTTACGCGGGCCGCAAGCTGATCCAGCGGCAAATTCAGGGCGTCAGCCAGCGCTTTCCAGCGGTTATCCAGCGTAATGCCACCCGCATCGTGCAGCTCTTTAGGATCGGCCCAGATCGCCTTCACCGGCACGCTGACCGCCAGAGGGCGACCGGATCGGTCAGTGATCAGGCCGCGAGAGGTGGAGACCTCCTGCACGCGCAGGGAACGTAAATCCCCCTGACGCACCAGCATGTCAGGGGCAATCACCTGTAGCCATGCCACTCGTCCCAGCAGGAACGTCAGTGCGAGTAAAATGCAACCGCAAAGCAACGCAAAACGCCAACTGACAAAGTTGGCCTGTTCTTCCTGACGTTTTAGCGTTTTTGCCGCTGGTTTCATGTGCCGGGTCATTCCTTATTTCTGCACAACAATGTTTTCTTGCGAAGGATCGACGTGCTGCATTTGCAGCTTCTCGGTCGCGATCCGCTCAACCCGGCTATGGTCGCCGAGCGCGTTTTCTTCAAGGATCAGGTTGCGCCATTCGATATCCAGCGCATCGCGCTCCAGCACCAGTTGTTCACGCTGTGCAGTCAGTAAACGCGTATGGTGCGCCGTGGTCACCACGGTCACCGCCGTCACGATGATGCAAATGAACAGACAGAGTGGCAGTTTCCCAAATCGCAAAAGATCGTCGCCGATCACACCAGGCAAGGCATGGCGCTCGTTGCTTCCTAACGTCTCTTTAACTTTGCTAAAGGTCTCTGACACCCTGCCGATCATGCGTTCGTCCTCTCTGCGATGCGCAGAACTGAACTACGGGCACGTGGATTCTCTGCCACCTCTTCTTCGCCCGGCATCAACTTGCCTAACGCTCGCAATTGACGGCCACCCAGCTTGCTGAGTTGTGCTTCGGTCATCGGAAGCCCTGCCGGAACCTGCGGACCGCGGCTGTTTTCGCGCATAAAACGCTTCACAATACGGTCTTCCAGCGAGTGGAAACTGATAATCGAAAGCCGGCCTCCCGGGGCCAGCACGTCGAGCGAGTTTTTTAGCGCCTGCTCGATCTCCTCCAGCTCACTGTTCACCCAGATGCGAATCGCCTGGAAGGTACGGGTCGCGGGGTGTTTGAATTTGTCTTTCACCGGCGTCGCCGCCACGATGACCTCGGACAGCTCTTTGGTGCGGGTCATCGGCTCAATACGGTTACGCTCAACGATGCCGCGCGCAATGCGCTTGCCGAACTTCTCTTCGCCAAAGGTTTTGATCACCCAGGCGATGTCCGCTTCGTCAGCGGTTCGCAGCCATTCGGCGGCAGACTGGCCGCGCGTCGGGTCCATGCGCATATCCAGCGGCCCGTCTCGCATAAACGAGAAGCCACGTTCCGGATCGTCGAGTTGAGGTGATGAGACGCCAAGATCGAGAAGAATGCCGTCGATCTTACCGGTCAGGCCGCGCTCGGCGACATAGTCAGCCAGCGCAGAGAAAGGGCCATGCACAATGGAGAAACGCGGATCGTCAATGGTGTTCGCAATGGCAATGGCTTCGGGATCGCGGTCGATCGCCAGCAAGCGTCCGTCCGCCCCCAATTGAGAGAGGATTAAGCGGGAATGGCCACCGCGGCCAAAAGTACCATCAATGTAGATGCCATCCGGTCGAATGTTCAGGCCGTTAACGGCGTCATCCAGCAGCACCGAGGTATGTTTAAAATTTTCCATCATCTTTATAGAGACAAATCCTGCAACCGGTCTGACAGTTGTTCAGCACCCGATTGCTCAGCGTCGATATCTTCCTTGACCTGTTGATACCAGGTCGTTTCATCCCACAGCTCAAACTTATTGAACTGCCCGACCAGCATCACTTCTTTGTTCAGTCCGGCGTGTTGCCGTAAAACGGGCGCAATCAATAAGCGGCCCGCGCTATCCATCTGACATTCACTGGCATGGCCCAGTAGTAAACGCTGCACGCGTCGCTCCAGCGGGTTCATGCTCGACAGACGCGACAATTTTTGCTCAATAATTTCCCATTCCGGGAGCGGGTAAAGCAGCAGACATGCGTGATGGATGTCAATGGTGCAGACCATTTGACCAGCAGCGTGCTCGACGAGATGTTCCCGATAACGGGTAGGTACGGATAACCGCCCTTTACTGTCGAGATTGACTAATGTTGCCCCACGGAACATGCCAGCATCACCCCACGTTGACCCTTTTCACCACTTTATCCCACAAATCTCCACTGAAGGAGTTTACGGAGCGGAGGAAAAGCTTGTCAAGCCAGCACTGACGCTAACAGGATCAAAAGATCGGCTATTAATGGCTGCGACGGGTCCTGAACAATTTCTGCACAACTTACAAAACAAATTAACGTCATGAATATTTGTAAGAAAAAATCCAAATATGCAGGCGTGCGTAAAAACGAACTTTACATTCAACAGAGATATATAAAGTGTCAGTTTGCGACGCGGGCGGCATTTTAAGCCATATCGCGCTCAGATAACAGCGCCGCATGAGGCTGCCCGCACGGTAGGTGCGAGGAGGCAGGTGCACGCGAAAGGGCGGAATAAAAAAGTGGTTGTTAATTCAACTATTCGGCGGGAGATGTAACAAAACAATACAAACTTTACGTCTTCTTACTTCTAAACAATTTTAATCGTCGGGTTATTCGGAATTAAATGAAATTAATCGCGACGCCACCAGCTAAATTTAAGGAATAATCCGAGTGACCGCAAATATGGGTAAGCGTTGTCATTGAATTAATACAACAAAGGCAGCTTACGCTGCCTTGCACTGAATGCTCACATCCGGCTCAGCACGCCCCGGCGGTAGAGATTACGCCGTATGCGGCTTAATCCCGGTTTCGGCTTGCGCGGCTCATCAAGGCTTGCCAGTACGATCTCCAACACACGCTCCGCGACATCGCGATGACGTTGCGCCACCGCCAGCACCGGGCATTGCAGGAAGTCGAGCAGCTCGTTATCGCCAAAGGTCGCGATCGCCAAATCGGACGGCAGCTTACCGTCACGGCGCAGGGTGACGTCCATCACGCCCTGCAACAGCGCAAACGACGTGGTAAACAGCGCCTGCGGCATGGGGTGCGTCTCCAGCCACTTCTCGAACAGCTGCGATGCGGCTTCGCGCTCATAGCTGTTGGCATAGAGATAATGCACCTCACGCGGATCGTCTTTCCACGCCGTGCGGAAGCCCTGCTCGCGCAGGAAGCTCACGGAAAGCTCTGGCAGCGCGCCTAAATAGAGCACGGTTTCCGCCGGGAAGGTGCGCAGTTCCGCGCCCAGCATTTCGGCGTCATCCTGATCGGCACCGACAACGCTGGTAAAATGTTCACGATCTAACGCCCGATCGAGGGCGACGATCGGGAAGGCGTCATTGGCCCAGCGCTGATAGAAAGGGTGCTCTGGCGGTAAGGAGGTCGAGACGATGATGGCGTCAACCTGGCGCTGAAGCAGATGCTCAATGCAGCGCATTTCGTTATCCGGCTGATCTTCCGAGCAGGCGATCAGCAGCTGATAGCCGCGTTGACGCGCCTGGCGCTCCAGATAATTTGCAATCCGCGTGTAGCTGGTGTTTTCCAGATCCGGGATCACCAGTCCAATCGATCGCGTACGTCCTGCACGCAGCCCTGCCGCTACCGCATTCGGATGGTAGTTATGCTCACGCACAACGGCCATGACTTTCTCAACGGTTTTATCGCTGACACGATACTGCTTGGCTTTACCGTTGATGACATAGCTTGCTGTGGTTCGTGAGACGCCGGCTAGCCGGGCGATTTCATCCAGTTTCACAATTGCCCCTTAAGAAATTAACGCTACTCCATAGCCTTTTTAGGGATATAGGTAAAATTCCTTAACATCTAAGCGCAGAATAGTCACTGCGGCAACCGCTTTCGCGCAGGCTTTAAGCAGATTTCGCAAAAAAAAGCCCGGCAGGGTTTGCCGGACGATGAAATTCGGTAACGTCCGACGCTTAGCGCATGATCTTATCGCCGCGCGACAGACCTACGACACCGGAACGCGCCACTTCGACAATTTTCGCCACCTCGCGCAGGGAGGCCAAAAAAGCGTCGAGCTTGTCGCTGGTCCCGGCGAGCTGAACCGTGTAAATCGACGGCGTGACGTCAATGATCTGCCCACGGAAAATCTCCGCGTTACGCTTCACTTCTTCACGTCCGTAACCGCTGGCCTGGATCTTCACCAGCATGATCTCCCGCTCAACGTGCGCGCCCTGCCCCAGCTCATTGACGCGCAGCACGTCCACCAGCTTGTGCAGCTGTTTTTCGATCTGCTCCAGCACCTTGGCGTCACCCACCGTCTGGATCGTCATGCGCGATAAGGTGGGATCGTCTGTCGGCGCAACGGTCAGGCTTTCAATATTGTAACCGCGCTGGGCAAACAGGCCGATGACACGCGACAACGCGCCCGATTCGTTTTCCAGTAACACAGATAATATCCGGCGCATAATCAGGTCCTCTCCGTTTTGCTAAGCCACATCTCATCCATGCCGCCGCCGCGGATATGCATCGGATAAACGTGTTCACTGCCGTCAACGCTGATATCCACAAACACCAGTCGATTGTTGCGCGTGTGTTCAAGCGCTTCTGCCAGCTTGCTTTCCAGCTCTTCCGGCTGGGTGATGCGCATGCCGACGTGACCGTAGGCTTCCGCCAGACGAACAAAATCCGGCAGCGAGGTCATGTAGGATTGCGAATGGCGACCGGAGTAAATCATATCCTGCCACTGCTTCACCATGCCGAGATAACCGTTGTTGAGATTGAGCACCAGCACCGGCAGCTCGTATTGCAGCGCGGTGGACAGCTCCTGAATGTTCATCTGAATACTGCCGTCGCCGGTCACGCAAATCACCGTCTCCTGCGGCAGCGCCATCTTCACGCCAAGCGCGGCGGGCAAGCCGAAGCCCATGGTGCCCAGACCGCCGGAGTTGATCCAGCGACGCGGCTTATCGAACGGATAATAGAGCGCGGCAAACATCTGGTGCTGACCCACATCGGAGGTCACATACGCCTCGCCGTGGGTCAGACGCCAAATGGTTTCGATCACTGCCTGCGGTTTGATATTGCCGCTCTGCGTGTCGTACTTCAGGCACTGACGGGCGCGCCACTGATCGATGCGCAGCCACCAGTCGCGAATATCGTCCAGCGGCTGGGTGTACTCTTCCTGGCCGAGCAGTTCCAGCATCTGCTCAAGCACCTGCCGCGCATCGCCAACGATCGGCACATCCGCCGCCACGGTTTTAGAAATTGACGTTGGGTCGATATCAATATGCAGCACCGTGGCATTCGGGCAGTACTTCGCCAGATTATTAGTGGTGCGGTCGTCAAAGCGCACCCCCACGGCGAAGATGACGTCGGAATGGTGCATCGTCATATTCGCTTCGTAGGTGCCGTGCATCCCGAGCATGCCGAGCGCCTGGCGGTGGGTCGCCGGGAACGCGCCGAGGCCCATTAAGGAGGAGGCCACCGGCAGGTTGAGCTTTTCAATTAACGCACGCAGCGGCGCTTCGCAGGCCGCATTTACCGCACCGCCGCCGACGTAGGCCACGGGGTTTTTGGCCGCAGCCAGCGTTTGCAGCGCGCGTTTAATCTGACCTTTGTGTCCCTGCGTGGTGGGGTTATAGGAGCGCATACTGACGGCGTCCGGCCAGACGTAGGGGTATTTGTTCGCCGGATTCATGATGTCTTTTGGCAGATCCACCACCACCGGACCAGGACGGCCGCTCGCTGCCAGCCAGAAGGCTTTTTTCAGCACGCCGGGAATGTCTTCGGTTTGCTTAACCAGGAAGCTGTGTTTGACCACCGGGCGGGAGATCCCCACCATATCGCACTCCTGAAAGGCGTCATAGCCAATGAGCGACGTCGCCACCTGCCCTGACAGCACCACCAGCGGAATGGAGTCCATGTAAGCGGTCGCGATCCCGGTAATGGCGTTCGTCGCACCCGGCCCGGACGTCACCAGCACCACACCCACTTCCCCGGTTGCGCGCGCCAGGCCATCCGCCATATGCACGGCGGCCTGCTCATGGCGCACCAGTACGTGGTCTATTCCGCCCACCGTATGCAGCGCGTCATAGATATCGAGGACTGCGCCTCCAGGGTAGCCGAATACTTGCTTGACGCCTTGATCGATAAGCGATCGGACGACCATCTCGGCTCCAGACAACATCTCCATGGTTTGCCTCCAGGCTTTGGTTTGTCGACGGACGGCAGAAATCACTTCCGCGCCGTCTCGCTGCTCGGGGAGATCCCCTGCATGTTCTTGTTTGAGAGTTACCTTAACCGCTCACTATGTGGCAAGCAATTAGCAAACGTTTAGCCTGACGGCGCGAGATAAGCACAAATAAGAGGTGCGGGAGGATTCAGAAGAAGAATACACCATGATAAGGAAAGACGATGACGCATCGTCTCAGTAAAGCGGTAGCATGCAGCTATTCATGCATTTTTAACGCCGCACAGCGGGCAGCATTAAAAATGCATCAGCATAAAATAGCGTAAAAAATTGTCGTAAAAGAAGATAAGTAACGTCTCAGCTCTAAACGTTTAGCGGCGACACACGGAAACCAAAAGCTCTTCCATCCATTGGTGGCCCTTATCGCGGCCCGCGGCTTCATGCCAGGAGAGATAACAGGTTCGGCTGTTCAGTTTTAACGGCAGAGGGAGAACCTGCAACTGTAATTTTTCAGCAAATTCATCCGCTAACCATCGCGGCGCAATCGCCACCAGATGCGTTTGGGACACCACATTTAATACGCTGATCAAGGCCATTCCCTGATAAGCAATACTGCGTTGTTTATCGGGAGTCTCATACCAGGCCTGGCTAAAGGAGGCGAAACGATCGAGGGCAACCACTGCATGCTCTTCATTATAAACATCGCTTTCTTTTAACGGCCCGGTTAAACGCGGATGCTTTTTACTGGCGACCAGCACCATCTCATCTTTAAAAAGAGGCACGCAGGAAAATTCGGGGCGGCGGAATTCTTCATAGCCGATAACAAACTCCGTTTCCTGATAACGTAACTGATGCTCCGTATTGTGATTGAGCGACGATTTAAAGACCAAATGAATATTGGGTGCCATCTCTTCAACACGATTATAAATAATCGAAGTCAAATAGTTATCCAGCGGGCTACAGACGCAGAGGTTAAACACTCTCGCACTGTTGATGGGTTCGAAGCCTGAGCCAGGAAGTTCATTTTGGATCAGCTGTAGCGCCTGGCGGACCGAGCCGTAAAGCTGAAAGGCGCGTGCGGTCGGTTGAATACCCCGGCCATAGCGAACAAAGAGATCGTCATCAAACATCACCTTAAGACGCGCGACGGCATTGCTCACCGCCGGCTGCGACATCTTCATGCACTCTGCCGCGCGGGTAATATTCTGCTCCTGCATCACCGCATCAAACACGGTCAGAAGATTGAGATCCACCATGCGAAGCTTAGGTTTTGCTAAGGGTTTAGCGATTGATCTTACGGTTTTAGAGGTTTTTACTGGCACAATTTTTTTCTTCGACACTTTAGATCCCACTGTCACTCTCCCTTTTCTTTTGTGCATTGATAACTTCAGCAAATATTATTTAGCACGCATATGAAATGAGAAAAAGGAAATTATTACAAATTAGGAATATGTTAAGACGAAAGGTTTAGATTAAACGCACATAATGCGATCGCATTATGATTACGAATCATCCAACCTATAAGCCTGACGTTATGCCAAAGATGAAAACATAGATTCCATGAATGTTAAAAGTTAATTTTAATTAAGTGGATTTGTAGTAATACTTCATTTATGAAATATCACGCTGCATGCGCGACAGGAAATAATCACCTCTTTAACCTCTTGATGACAACCCACGCCAGAGATTGCAGCAAACAGTGTAAAATCATCAGCATACAAAGAGGTCATGGCGTTACCGCAATCGCTATAATTATTAATAGATATTTATAGATGTCACAAAAAGAAAATTAATCCTGCCCTGCGCAATGTGATGTTTTGCTAATGTTTAAATGAACAGCACGATTACCTAAAACCAACCGCGCGTCGTGCGCTGTCTTAACGTCGTTTTTCCCCCTGAAGGGTTGACATCAGAAAGCGTATCCAGTACCACTAAAGGCATAACGTATTCATCTGGAGCATGACACATGATTCGCCATTCTCGTTTCGCCGGTCTACTACTACTAAACGCATCTTCCTTGCGCGGTAGACTGGTGGGCGACACGCAGAATTAAGTCATCTTCCAGTAGACAAAAAACCCGCGCCATTGCGCGGGTTTTTTTATGCTCGTAGCAAGGCACCCCAGGACAGACAAGGACCTAAACCATGAGCCAGCAACAAGTCATTATTTTCGATACGACCTTACGAGACGGTGAGCAGGCATTGCAGGCCAGCCTGAGTGTGAAAGAGAAACTGCAAATTGCGTTAGCTCTCGAACGTATGGGCGTTGACGTGATGGAAGTGGGCTTCCCTGTCTCCTCGCCGGGCGATTTCGAATCCGTGCAGACCATTGCCCGTCAGGTGAGAAACAGCCGCGTCTGCGCGCTGGCCCGCTGCGTCGAAAAAGATATCGACGTGGCCGCAGAATCCCTGAAGGTCGCGGAAGCCTTCCGCATCCATACCTTTATTGCCACCTCACCAATGCACATCGCCACCAAGCTGCGCAGCACGCTGGATGAAGTGATTGAGCGCGCCGTCTATATGGTGAAACGCGCACGTAACTACACCGACGACGTGGAGTTCTCCTGCGAAGATGCCGGTCGCACCCCGATTGCGGATCTGGC
The DNA here is from genome assembly GCA_963521185.1 of uncultured Enterobacter sp. GTDB lineage: Bacteria > Pseudomonadota > Gammaproteobacteria > Enterobacterales > Enterobacteriaceae > Enterobacter_D. Next base: position 154,185 of record CAUQTV010000004.1, read on the forward strand.
CCGCGTGGTGGAAGCGGCGATCAACGCCGGGGCCAAAACCATCAATATTCCCGATACCGTTGGCTACACCATGCCGTTTGAGTTTGCCAACATCATCAGCGGTCTGTACGAGCGCGTACCCAATATCGACAAAGCGATCATCTCCGTGCACACCCACGACGACTTAGGTCTGGCGGTCGGTAACGCCATCGCCGCGGTGCACGCCGGTGCGCGCCAGGTCGAAGGTGCCATGAACGGGATCGGTGAGCGTGCCGGTAACTGCTCACTGGAAGAAGTGATCATGGCGATCAAAGTGCGCAAAGACATAATGAACGTGCACACCGCCATTAATCACAACGAAATCTGGCGCACCAGCCAGACCGTCAGCCAAATCTGCAACATGCCGGTGCCCGCCAACAAAGCGATTGTCGGCACGGGCGCGTTCGCTCACTCCTCCGGTATCCACCAGGATGGCGTGCTGAAAAATCGTGAAAACTACGAAATCATGACCCCGGAATCCATTGGCCTGAATCAGGTGCAATTGAACCTGACCTCACGTTCTGGTCGTGCGGCGGTAAAACACCGCATGGACGAGATGGGCTACAAAGAGACCGACTATAATTTAGACAATTTGTACGACGCGTTCCTGAAGCTGGCGGACAAAAAAGGCCAGGTCTTTGATTACGATCTGGAAGCGCTGGCGTTCATCAATAAACAGCAGGAAGAGCCGGAGCATTTCCGTCTGGACTACTTTAGCGTGCAGTCTGGCTCCAACGCCATTGCCACCGCCTCCGTCAAACTGGTGTGCGGTGAAGAAACCAAAGCCGAAGCCGCCAACGGCAACGGTCCGGTAGATGCGGTGTATCAGGCCATCAACCGCATTACCGATTACGACATTGAACTGGTCAAATACGGCCTGAGCGCCAAAGGGCACGGCAAAGATGCGCTGGGCCAGGTGGATATCGTCGCCAACTACAATGGCCGCCGCTTCCACGGTGTAGGTCTGGCGACCGATATCGTTGAATCATCCGCAAAAGCCATGGTGCACGTGCTGAACAACATCTGGCGCGCCAATGAAGTCGAAAAAGAGTTGCAACGCAAAGCAATGAAAGAACACAACCAGGAAACCGTGTGATGTCTAAAAATTATCATATTGCAGTTTTGCCGGGCGACGGTATTGGCCCGGAAGTGATGGCGCAAGCCTTAAAAGTACTGGAAGCCATTCGTCAGCGTTTTGATATGCGTATTTCAACCAGCCACTACGATGTGGGTGGCATTGCCATTGATCGCCACGGCAATCCACTGCCGCAGGCCACGCTTGAAGGCTGCGAACAGGCCGATGCGGTGCTGTTTGGTTCCGTGGGCGGCCCGAAATGGGAAAATTTACCGCCGGCGCAACAGCCGGAGCGTGGCGCGCTGCTGCCGCTGCGTAAGCACTTCAAACTGTTCAGCAATCTGCGTCCGGCGAAGCTGTATCAGGGCCTGGAAGCGTTCTGCCCGCTGCGTGCGGATATCGCCGCCAACGGCTTTGATATTCTGTGCGTGCGTGAGTTGACCGGCGGCATTTACTTCGGTCAGCCAAAAGGCCGCGAAGGCAGCGGTCAGCATGAGAAAGCCTTTGATACCGAGGTGTATCACCGTTTTGAAATTGAACGTATTGCGCGCATTGCCTTTGAATCCGCGCGTAAACGTCGCCACAAAGTGACCTCCATTGATAAAGCCAACGTGCTGCAAACCTCGCTGCTGTGGCGCGAGATCGTCAATGAGATCGCCCGCGAATACCCGGACGTAGAACTGGCGCACATGTACATCGACAACGCCACCATGCAGCTGATCAAAGATCCGTCGCAGTTCGACGTGCTGCTGTGCTCCAACCTGTTTGGCGACATTTTGTCAGACGAGTGCGCGATGATCACCGGCTCGATGGGCATGTTGCCGTCCGCCAGCCTGAACGAACAGGGCTTTGGTTTGTACGAACCGGCGGGCGGTTCCGCGCCGGATATCGCCGGTAAAAACATCGCTAACCCCATCGCGCAAATTCTGTCGCTGGCGCTGCTGTTGCGCTACAGCCTGAACGCGAACGATGCCGCCGACGCTATTGAAGCCGCCATTAACCGGGCGCTGGAAGAAGGTGTACGCACGGGGGATCTGGCCCACGGCGGCGCGGCGGTCAGCACTGATGAAATGGGTGACATCATTGCCCGTTATGTCACCGAAGGGGTGTGATCATGGCTAAGAGCTTGTACGAAAAATTGTTTGATGCCCACGTGGTTTACGAAGCGCCAAACGAAACCCCGCTGCTGTATATCGACCGCCATCTGGTGCACGAAGTGACGTCACCGCAGGCGTTCGACGGCCTGCGCGCGCACAACCGCCCGGTACGTCAGCCCGGTAAAACCTTTGCCACTATGGATCACAACGTCTCCACGCAGACGAAAGATATCAATGCCTCCGGCGAAATGGCGCGGATTCAGATGCAGGAGCTGATTAAGAACTGCAACGAATTCGGCGTGGAGCTTTACGATCTGAACCACCCGTATCAGGGTATCGTGCACGTGATGGGGCCAGAACAGGGCATCACCCTGCCGGGCATGACCATCGTCTGCGGTGACTCCCACACCGCCACGCACGGTGCGTTCGGCGCGCTGGCCTTCGGTATCGGCACCTCAGAAGTGGAGCACGTGCTGGCGACGCAAACCCTGAAGCAGGGCCGCGCCAAAACCATGAAAATCGAGGTTAACGGCACCGCCGCGGCGGGCATTACCGCGAAAGACATCGTGCTGGCAATCATCGGTAAAACCGGCAGCGCGGGCGGCACCGGCCACGTGGTTGAGTTTTGCGGCGACGCCATCCGCGCCCTGAGCATGGAAGGCCGTATGACGCTGTGCAACATGGCGATTGAGATGGGTGCCAAAGCAGGCCTGGTCGCGCCGGATGAAACCACCTTCAACTATGTGAAAGGCCGTCTGAACGCGCCAAAAGGCAAGGATTACGACGAGGCTGTCGCCTACTGGTCAACGCTGACAACCGACGATGGCGCACAGTTTGATACCGTAGTGACGTTACAGGCAGAAGATATCGCCCCGCAGGTGACCTGGGGCACCAACCCAGGCCAGGTGATTTCGGTCAATGAGATCATCCCCGATCCGGCGTCGTTTGCCGATCCGGTGGAACGCGCCAGCGCCGAGAAAGCGCTGGCCTACATGGGCCTGAAACCGGGCGTGCCGCTGACCGACGTGGCAATTGATAAAGTGTTTATTGGATCCTGCACCAACTCACGCATTGAAGATTTGCGTGCGGCAGCGGAGATCGCCAAAGGCCGTAAAGTGGCACCGGGCGTGCAGGCGCTGGTAGTGCCAGGTTCTGGCCCGGTCAAAGCGCAGGCTGAAGCCGAAGGTCTGGATAAGATCTTTATTGAAGCCGGTTTCGAGTGGCGTCTGCCGGGCTGCTCCATGTGCCTGGCGATGAACAACGATCGCTTAAACCCTGGCGAACGCTGTGCCTCCACCAGCAACCGTAACTTTGAAGGCCGACAGGGCCGCGGCGGACGCACGCACCTGGTCAGCCCGGCAATGGCCGCCGCTGCGGCAGTCACCGGCCATTTCGCCGATATCCGCAGCCTGAAATAAGGACACCCTCATGGCAGAAAAATTGATCCAACATACCGGCCTGGTGGTTCCGCTGGACGCCGCCAACGTCGATACCGACGCCATCATCCCGAAGCAGTTTTTGCAGAAGGTGACGCGCACCGGCTTTGGTGCGCACCTGTTTAACGACTGGCGCTTTCTCGACGACAAAGGCGAGCAGCCGAATCCGGAATTTGTGCTCAACTTCCCGCAATACAAAGGCGCGTCGATCCTGCTGGCGCGTGAAAACTTTGGCTGCGGCTCGTCGCGTGAACATGCGCCGTGGGCGCTCACCGACTATGGTTTTAAAGTGGTCATCGCCCCGAGCTTCGCGGACATTTTCTACGGTAACAGCTTCAACAACCAGCTGCTGCCGGTCACGCTGAGCGATGCGCAAGTGGACGAGCTGTTTGCGCTGGTGCAGGCCAATCCCGGCATGACCTTTGAGGTGGATCTGGAGGAGATGGTGGTGAAAGCGGGCGATAAATCTTACGCCTTCACCATTGATGCCTTCCGCCGCCACTGCATGATGAACGGCCTGGACAGCATTGGCCTGACGTTGCAGCACAGCGATGCGATTGCCCGCTACGAGAGCAAACAGCCCGCGTTTATGGGGTGAGTCGCGAAACGCCGGATGACGACGCTGCGCGTCTTATCCGGCGCTTTCACCGATGCTACACATCCTTCACCCGGCTGGTAAGCACCAGCGTCAACACCGAAATTGCCGCAATCATCCAGTACACCGCGAAATGACCGTAGCTCTGCGCCAGCGCGCCCTGAATGACCCCGGCGAGGATCACGCCGGTGGAAATGCTGTTGGTGAAGAGCGTGGTGGCGGACCCCGCGCGACCCGGCATTAAATCCTGAAACCACAGCATGCCGATCCCGGCCACAATGCCGATAAAGATCGCATTAAACAGCTGCAAAAGAAGCAGCGCCTCGCGGCTATGGAAGAAAATCAACCCGAGATAAAACAGCACGCCTGCGGCCACCGCCAGCGTCATCATCCGTCGTTTGCCAACGCGTTTGACGTAGTAGCCCGCGAGGATCATCGCCGGGATCTCAAGCCCCGCCGCCGTGCCCATCAATATGCCCGCCAGTTTATCCGGCAGCCCCAAATCGAGGCTGATCCACAGCGGCATATCAATGATATACATGGTGTTGCAGGTCCACATCAGCGTTGAGGCGACAAACAGCATGCGCACGTTTTTATCGCCAAAGCCGCTGACCTGAGTGACCGGCACATCGGCCGGCTGCTCAACGCGCGCCACCGACGGCAGGATCAGCGCAATCAGCGCGAGGCTGACAACAAAGATCCCCGCGGCGATAGCAAACATGGCGGTGAAACCGTAATTGAGCGCCAGCATAAAGGCCAGCGGCGGGCCAATCACCCACGCCAGCGAAAGCTGCGCACGCATTACCGAGCTGAACATCACCACTTCGCGCGCAGAGCTGTCGGCGTATTCGCGTGCCAGCGCAAAGAGCTGCGGCATAGCGGTATTGGCGACAGACGCCAGCAGCACGCCGCAGGTGATCAGCGTCAGATAGTGGCGGTTGAAAGCAAACAGCAGCGCGTTCCCCACCGCCATCAGGCAGCAGAACATAATCAGTTTGCGCCGATCGCCCTGGCTGTCGGATCGTTTCGCCAGCGCCAGGCTCACCAGGATCCCGGCAATGGCGTTGACCGTATAAAAGAGGCCGACCCAGAAGGGCTGCGCGCCCACTTCGCGGCTGAGAAAGAGGCTAAGCGTCGGGGCCTGTAGCGCGCCGGCGATCCCCATCATAAAGGCAACGATCATAAACGCGGCGTAGACACCATTGAGGCGTCGTCCCATCGTCATAAGCCACAGCATAGTTAATCCTTTCAGCGCGCGAGAAATGAAAAAAGCCAGCAGATAATACCTGCTGGCGTGGCGATTAGCACCAATACTCAGTCACACGTGATGATCGCAAAGGGTCAGTTTTTCGGGATCGGGATTGTCACTTCCCACTGCATCAGTTCCTCAAGCATTTTGACGCGCTGCCTTGCGCTCTGGCGGGCCAGCCAGCTCACACCTTGTGTCGCGATAAAGTACCGTAGATAAAACTGACGTGCGGTTGATCCCGTCATGCTTCCTCCTCGCTTTCATCGAAGAAGAGTATTGGCTTAATATAGGGATAAATAAATTGATGAGTTTTCGTCAGGAGTTCCCCTTTTATGTCTTCTGGTCGTCTGCAACAACAGTTCATCCGCCTGTGGCAATGCTGCGAGGGCCTCTCACAGGAAACCACCCTCAGCGAACTGGCGGAGCTGCTGAACTGCTCGCGCCGCCACATGCGCACGCTGCTCAACACCATGCAGGATCGCGGCTGGCTGACGTGGGAAGCAGAAGCCGGACGCGGTAAACGCTCGCGTCTGACGTTCCTCTATACCGGGTTGGCGCTGCAACAGCAGCGGGCTGAAGACCTGCTGGAGCAGGATCGCATCGATCAACTGGTGCAGCTGGTGGGGGATAAAACCGCCGTGCGCCAGATGCTGGTCTCGCACCTCGGCAGAAGCTTTCGCCAGGGGCGTCATATCCTGCGCGTGCTCTACTACCGCCCGCTGCGCAACCTGCTGCCCGGCACCGCGCTTCGCCGTTCGGAAACGCACATGGCGCGGCAGATTTTCAGCACCCTGACGCGCATAAATGAGGAAAATGGGGAACTGGAAGCCGATATCGCGCACCACTGGAAGCCGATCACCCCGCTGCACTGGCGCTTTTATTTGCGTCCCGGCATCCACTTTCATCATGGGCGCGAGCTGGAAATGAGCGATGTCATCACGTCGCTGCAACGCATCAACACGCTCCCCCTCTATTCACACATCCGCGAGATCGCCTCGCCGACCGCCTGGACGCTGGATATTCACCTCGCAGAGCCGGACAGTTGGCTGCCCTGGCTATTGGGGCACGTACACTCCATGATCCTGCCGCGCGAATGGTCAACGATGAGCAACTTCGCCAGTCTGCCCGTGGGCACCGGGCCGTATGCCGTCACGCGCAATAACAGCAACCAGTTGAAGATCCAGGCGTTTGAGGATTACTTTGGTTTTCGCGCGCTGATTGACGAAGTGAACGTCTGGGTGCTGCCGGAAGTGAGCGAAGAGCCGAGCAGCGGCCTGACGCTGGAAGGCCCGACCGAAGGCGAAAAAGCGGTGGAAAGCCGCCTCGAAGAGGGCTGTTACTACCTGATGTTTGATGCGCGTACCCATCGCGGCAACAGCCAGGCGGTGCGGGAATGGGTCAGCCAAATCCTCTCCCCCGCCAGCCTGCTCTACCACGCCAGCGAGCACTACCAGCGCTACTGGTTCCCGGCTTACGGCCTGCTGCCCCGCTGGCACCACGCGCGCCCGGCCAGAGGCAACGTTGAAAAACCGGCCGGACTGGAATCCCTCACCCTCACCTACTATCGTGAACACGTTGAACACCGGGAAATTGCCCGCACCATGAGCGCGCTACTGGCGGAACATCAGGTCACGCTTGAGATTCAGGAAGTGGATTACGACGAGTGGCACAGCGGCGAAGTGGTGAGCGATGTCTGGCTCAACAGCGCCAACTTTACCCTGCCGCTCGATTTCTCCCTGTTCACGCACTTGTATGAAGTGCCGCTGATCCAGCACTGCATTCCGCGCGACTGGCAGCAGGACGCCTCGCAATGGCGCGCCGGTGAGATGAATCTGGCGGTATGGTGTCAGCAACTGTTAGCCAGCAAGGCCATCGTGCCGCTGATCCACCACTGGCTGATGATTCAGGGCCAGCGCAGCATGCGCGGCTTAAGGATGAATACGCTGGGATGGTTTGATTTTAAGTCTGCGTGGTTCGCCCCCCCTGACCCCTAATACCCGTCATACTTCACGTTGCAGGTGCGTTGGCTTTCCTCGCGCACTCCAGTCACTGACTTCAGTCAGCTCCTGGAGATTTGCTGCGTCGCCGCCTTCCTGCAACGCGAATTATTTAGGGTATTGATACTTTATGAAATCTTACAAACTCATTACACTAACGTCGTTCTCAACGGGGTGCTACAGACACTATAGCCTTCGGGTTGCATCAAGGCGGCCAGCGAGTGAATCCCCAGGAGCATAGATCACTATGTGACTGGGGTGAACGAGCGCAGCCAACGCAGAGGCAGCTTGAAGGATGACGTGTCTGGGCTGAGATAATACCCGTCGAACCTGATCCGGATAACGCCGGCGAAGGGATTTGAGGCTACAGCCCAAAATCCTTTGCCACTCTCTTTTATTGAGGTGCAAAGTGTTAAAAAAATGTCTGCCGTTCCTGCTGCTGATTGCCGCGCCCGCTTTTGCCAAACCCGTTCTCACCGTCTACACCTATGACTCTTTTGCCGCCGATTGGGGCCCAGGCCCGGCGGTTAAAAAAGCCTTTGAAGCCGACTGCAACTGCGAGCTGAAGTTCGTGGCGCTGGAAGACGGCGTGTCGCTGCTCAACCGCGTGCGCATGGAGGGCAAAAACAGCAAAGCCGACGTGGTGCTGGGCCTCGATAACAACCTGCTGGACGCCGCCACCCGCACGAAACTGTTTGCCAAAAGCGGCGTCGCCAGCAGCGCGGTCAACGTGCCGGGGGGCTGGAAAAACGACACCTTCCTGCCGTTTGACTACGGCTATTTCGCCTTCGTCTATGACAAAAACAAACTGAAAAACCCGCCGAAGAGCCTGAAAGAGCTGGTTGAAAGCGATCAGAAATGGCGCGTGATTTACGAAGATCCGCGCACCAGCACGCCAGGTCTTGGCCTGCTGCTGTGGATGCAAAAAGTCTACGGCGACAACGCCCCGGACGCCTGGCGCGCGCTTTCGGCAAAAACCGTCACCGTTACCAAAGGCTGGAGCGAAGCCTATGGCCTGTTCCTGAAAGGCGAAAGCGACCTGGTGCTAAGCTACACCACCTCTCCGGCCTACCACGCCATTGAAGAGAAAAAGGACAACTACGCCGCCGCCGATTTCGCCGAAGGTCACTATTTGCAGGTCGAAGTTGCCGCCCGCACCGCCGCCAGCAAACAGCCGGAACTGGCGGAGAAATTCCTGAGCTTTATGCTCACGCCATCGTTCCAGAACACCATTGCCACCGGCAACTGGATGTATCCGGTCACGAGCGTCGCGCTGCCAGCGGGATTTGATCGCTTAGTGAAACCGAAAACGACGCTGGAATACTCACCGCAGGACGTCGCCACGCACCGCGCAGACTGGGTTAGCGAATGGCAACGCGCCGTCAGCCGCTAATTCCCGGCTGGCTGATCCCCGGCGCTGCCGCCGCGACCCTGATGGTGGCGGTGGCGCTGGCCGCCTTTTTGGCGCTGTGGCTCAATGCGCCGGTCACCGACGTGGCCGCGCTGTGGCACGACAGCTACCTCTGGCACGTGGTGCGCTTCTCCTTCTGGCAGGCGTTTCTCTCCGCGCTGCTCTCCGTCGCCCCGGCCATTTTTCTCGCCCGGGCCCTCTATCGCCGCCATTTTCCTGGCCGCCTGCTGCTGCTGCGCCTGTGCGCCATGACGCTGATCCTGCCGGTGCTGGTGGCGGTGTTCGGTATTCTCAGCGTTTACGGTCGCCAGGGCTGGCTGGCGCACCTGTTCAGCGACCTCGGCCTGCAATGGTCGTTCTCGCCCTACGGCCTGCAAGGCATTTTGCTCGCGCACGTGTTCTTTAATTTACCCATGGCATCGCGGCTGCTGCTACAGGCGCTGGAGCAGATCCCCGGCGAACAGCGCCAGCTCGCCGCTCAGCTCGGTATGCGCGGCTGGGCGTTCTTCCGCTTTGTCGAATGGCCGTGGCTGCGCCGCCAGATCCCGCCGATCGCGGCGCTGATTTTTATGCTCTGCTTCGCCAGCTTCGCCACCGTGCTGTCACTCGGCGGCGGACCGCAGGCCACCACCATTGAGCTGGCGATTTATCAGGCGCTAAGCTACGACTTTGAACCGGGTCGCGCCGCGCTGCTGGCGCTGATCCAGATGATCTGCTGCCTCGCGCTGGTCCTGTTAAGCCAGCGCCTGAGCAAAGCCATCGCCGTCGGCAATAACCAGATTCAGGGCTGGCGCGATCCGCAGGACAGCCTGACAAGCCGCCTGTCGGACGGCCTGCTGATCCTGCTGGCGCTGCTGCTGTTACTGCCGCCGTTGCTGGCGGTCATCGTTGAAGGTCTCAACCGCAGTCTATTTGAGGTGCTGGCGGAGCCGGTGCTGTGGCAGGCGGTGTGGACATCGCTGCGCATCGCCCTGCTCGCCGGATTACTGAGCGTAACGCTGACCATGATGCTGCTGTGGAGCAGCCGCGAATTGCGCGCCCGCCAGCGACCGCTCGCCGGACAAGCGCTGGAGCTGAGCGGCATGCTGATCCTGGCGATGCCGGGCATCGTGCTGGCGACCGGCTTCTTTTTACTGCTGAATCAGTCGACGGGTCTGCCAGAATCCGCTGACGGCATTGTGATTTTTACCAACGCGCTGATGGCGATCCCCTACGCGCTGAAGGTGCTGGAAAACCCAATGCGCGATGTCAGCGCCCGCTATACGCTGCTGTGTCAGTCGTTAGGGATGGAGGGCTGGCGTCGTCTGCGCGTGGTTGAACTGCGCGCCTTAAAAATCCCGCTGGCACAGGCGCTGGCGTTTGCCTGCGTGTTATCGATCGGGGATTTTGGCGTGGTGGCGCTGTTCGGCAATGATGATTTCCGCACGCTGCCGTTTTATCTTTACCAGCAAATTGGCGCGTATCGCAGCCAGGACGGTGCCGTAACCGCGCTGCTGCTGCTTTTGCTCTGTTTCTTCCTGTTCACCGTTATTGAAAAACTTCCGGGCCGCTATGCTAAGACTGATTGATATCACCTGGCTTTATCAGCATTTGCCAATGCGCTTCTCGCTGCATGTGAAACAGGGCGAACAGGTCGCAGTGCTCGGGCCAAGCGGCGCGGGAAAAAGCACGCTACTTAATCTCATCGCCGGGTTTTTAGCCCCCGCGAGCGGCACTCTGATGATTGAAGATCGCGAACATACCTTCACGCCGCCGTCGCGCCGCCCGGTCTCGATGCTGTTTCAGGAAAATAACCTTTTCACGCACCTCAGCGTGCGCCAGAACATTGGCCTGGGGATGCATCCCGGCCTCAAGCTCACCGACGCCATGCGGGCGAAGCTTTCGTTGATCGCCGCGCAGATGGGCATTGAGCCGCTGCTGGACCGGCTACCGGAACAGCTTTCCGGCGGGCAGCGTCAGCGGGTGGCGCTGGCGCGCTGCCTGGTGCGGGAACAGCCGGTATTGCTGCTGGATGAGCCGTTTTCCGCCCTCGATCCGGCGCTGCGCCAGGAGATGCTGGTGCTGGTGAAAGAGGTGTGTCAGCGCCAGCAGTTGACGCTGCTGATGGTTTCGCACAGCGTGGAAGATGCGCTACGCATCGCGCCGCGCTCGCTGGTGGTGGCGGACGGGCGCATCGCGTGGGATGGACGCACAGAGGAGTTAGTGAGCGGTCGCTCACCGGTCTCGACGCTGCTGGGGATCACGGTCAGTGACCGCTGACCACCTTCGCCAGAATATCAATGTAAACCGGCATTAGCGGGTGGCGCGCCACCGCAACGCACGCAATCACCGCCACGCCCAGCAGACCCGGCGCAAGCCAGATCAGGCGGCTTCGCGGCAGGTAGCGCGAAAGTTTGTCGGAGCCGGATTTGCCGCTGCGCCACAGTCGCCAGCATAGCCACACCGCCAGCCACAGCAGTAACGCCGCCGCCAGCAGCAGCCACTTGAACGCGCCGCTCTGTTCATCCGCCGGAATGTCCGTCACCGCCCCCGCCAGAATGCCGGGCAGGAAGTAGAACGGCGGCCAGAACACGCAGCCAATAATGTTAGGCAGCACAAATTTCGCCACCGGCAGATCCAGCATCCCGGCGACCATCGGCACCAGCGGGCGCGTCGGCCCGACAAAGCGCCCTACTAAGATGGTGAACATGCTGTGCTGATGCAGCGCATGCTCGGTTTTATCCAGCAGCGCCTTGTTTTTCTTCATAAATGACCAGCGGTGCAGCGGCTTTTTAAAGCGCCAGCCGAGCCAGAACGAAATCCAGTCACCGAACAGACAGCCGACGATCCCCGCCAGCCACGCATGCCAAAAATTGACGTCGCCGCTGCCAATGAGCGCGCCCAGCCCGGCCATCATCACCGTGCCGGGTAAAATCAGGCCGACCAGCGCCAGCGATTCAAAAAAGGCCACCAGCCCGATGGCGATGAGCGTATAAGCTGCGGATTGTGCGATGAAATGTTCGAGAAATGCCTGCATAGCCTGCCCGGTTGAATGACGAAGCTGGGATTCTACGGCGGCCCCCGGCTGCGTCAAGCCATCAATTGTCTGAATAGTTTACTGTCTATATCAGACCACCGAACATCTGTTTTCGTTTCATTTACCTTTTATTCACATCTATTCACATCCTGCACGGAATTCACTCGGGCTGGCCCCGGTGCATTTTTTAAATACGCGGGAGAAATAGAGCTGGTCTTCAAAGCCGACGTTGCGTCCGACGCTGGCGATCGGCATCCGCGTGGTGCTCAGCAGCAGTTTGGCCTGGCTGATGCGCTGATCTTCGCGCCAGCTCAGCACGCTAACGCCCAGCTGCTGACGGAACAGATGCGACAGGCGCGACGGCGACAGGCAGACGTGCGCAGCCACCCCGGCGATATCAAAATGGTTATCCGCCAGATGATCGCTGATGTACTGGCACGCGTCCCGCACGCGGTTATCCAGCGGCGGATGCAGCGATTCATTGATGGCCTCCATGCGTCGGAGCAAGACCTGCTCTAACAGATTGATCGCCAGCAGTTCGGCATAGCGCCCGGCGCTCTGCCCGGCATGGATGATCTGCGCAAACAGGTCGCTGAAAATCGCCTGATGAGCGTCGTCCGGGCGGAAATAGCCGGTCTGGGCGAAGATCGTCGGCCACGCCAGCCATTCGTGCCAGTAGGCGCGGGGCCGGAAGTAAACCCACTGGTGATACCACTCGCGCGCGTCCGGGTGGCGGCCATAGTGGTGGATCTCGCCCGGTGGGAACAGCACGATGTCGCCCGGACGGCAGACAAACTGCTTGCCGTGGCTGTCGATCACGCCTTCACCGCGCACCGTCAGATTAAGAATATAGCCCTTCATGCCCAGCGGCCGGTCAATGAAAAAGTCGAGATAGCCGTCGGCCTCAATGGGCGTCAGCCCCGCCACTAAATGCGCGTTGAACGAGTAGCCAGGCAACAGAGGATCATTTTGCGATTCAGCCATAAACAGCGTACTCCCGGTGAGGGTCAAGGAAACCAATTGTCCATATTGTCATTACTTTCATCAAATCCACGTCTTACCGCCCTGGCGCGTTACGCCACTGACTTTCAACCCCGCCAGATAAAAGCACTTTGCCCGGTTTTGATTCTGCCATCGCGCAAAATGGGTTAACAAAAGTGTCTATAAAGCCGACAGAAATGTCCACATTGAATATTTGCTGTGAGTCACACTTTGCGATCCCATAGCATTTTAATCCATAAGATTAGCGGATCCTGCCTGACGTTTTTTTTCCCCTGTCACTACTGTTTCCTCATACGGTTTTTTTTGATGGAGTCAGACAATGGCAATTGCAATAGGCCTCGATTTTGGCAGCGATTCAGTGCGCGCGCTGGCGGTGGAGTGTACGAGCGGCGAGGAGATCGCCACCAGCGTGGAGTGGTATCCGCGCTGGCAGGAGGGGCGGTATTGCGACGCACCGCATAACCAGTTTCGCCACCACCCGCGCGACTATATCGAATCGATGGAAGCGGCGATCAAAAGCGTGCTGGCGGATCTGAGCGCCGAACAGCGTGAGCAGGTCACCGGCATCGGCGTGGACAGCACCGGCTCCACCCCGGCACCGATTGACGCCGAGGGGCGCGTGCTGGCGCTGCGCCCGGAGTTTGCCGACAACCCGAACGCGATGTTCGTGCTGTGGAAAGATCACACTGCGGTGGAAGAAGCCGAAGCGATCACCCAGTTGTGCCACCGCGCCGGAAAAAGCGATTACTCCCGCTACATTGGCGGCATTTATTCCAGCGAATGGTTCTGGGCAAAAATCCTTCACGTCACCCGCCAGGACGCCGCCGTGGCGCAGGCCGCCGCATCGTGGATTGAGCTGTGCGACTGGGTGCCAGCGCTGCTGTCCGATACGGTTCGCCCGCAGCATATCCGCCGTGGGCGCTGTAGCGCCGGGCACAAATCCCTCTGGCATGAGAGCTGGGGTGGCCTGCCGCCCGCCAGCTTCTTTGACGATCTCGACCCGCTGATCAACAAACACCTCAGCTACCCGCTGTTCACCGACACGTATACCGCCGACATTCCGGTCGGCACCCTCAGCCCGGAGTGGGCGCAGCGCCTTGGCCTGTCGCAAAACGTGGTGATTTCCGGCGGCGCGTTTGACTGCCATATGGGCGCGGTCGGCGCGGGCGCACAGCCCAACACGCTGGTGAAAGTCATTGGCACCTCCACCTGCGACATTTTAATTGCTGATAAACCAAGCGTTGGCGATCGCGCCGTGAAGGGCATCTGCGGCCAGGTGGACGGCAGCGTGGTACCGGACTTTATCGGCCTTGAGGCCGGGCAGTCGGCGTTTGGCGATATCTACGCCTGGTTCGGGCGCATTCTCGGCTGGCCGCTGGAGCAGCTGGCCCTGCAACATCCGGAGCTGAAAGCACAGATTCAGGCCAGTCAAAAACAGCTGCTGCCCGCGCTGACCAAAGCCTGGGCGGATAACCCCTCCCTTGACCATCTGCCGGTGATCCTCGACTGGTTCAATGGCCGCCGCACGCCGAACGCCAATCAGCGCCTGAAAGGGGTGATTACCGATCTCAACCTGGCAACGGAGGCACCGGTGCTGTTTGGCGGGCTTATCGCCGCCACCGCGTTTGGTGCCCGCGCCATTATGGAGTGCTTCACCGAACAGGGCATTGCGGTGGATAACGTGATGGCGCTGGGGGGCATCGCCCGCAAAAACCCGGTCATCATGCAGGCCTGCTGCGACGTGTTAAATCGCCCGCTGCAAATTGTCGCCTCCGATCAGTGCTGCGCGCTCGGCGCGGCGATTTTCGCCGCCGTGGCCGCAGGGGCACACCCGGATATCCCGGCTGCGCAAAAAGCGATGGCCAGCGCGGTCGAAAACACCCTGCAACCTTCCGTGGCGCAGGCGCAACGTTTTGAACAGCTTTACCGCCGCTATCAACGCTGGGCGGTGAGCGCCGAACAACACTATCTCCCTTCTGCTGCGCCCGCGTCGCAGACAGCACTGACTCATTAAGGACACGATAAATGACAATTTTCGACAATTACGAAGTGTGGTTTGTTATTGGCACCCAAAATCTGTACGGGCCAGAAACCCTGCGCCAGGTGACGAATCACGCCGAGCAGGTGGTCAACGCGCTGAACGCGGAAGCTAAACTGCCGTGCAAACTGGTGCTAAAACCGCTCGGCACATCTCCGGATGAGATCACCGCGATTTGCCGCGACGCCAACTACGACGACAAGTGCGCAGGCATGGTGGTGTGGCTGCACACCTTCTCACCGGCCAAAATGTGGATCAACGGTCTGACGATCCTCAACAAACCGCTGTTGCAGTTCCACACCCAGTTCAACGCTTCGCTGCCGTGGGACAGCATTGACATGGACTTTATGAACCTGAACCAGACCGCGCACGGCGGCCGTGAGTTTGGCTTCATTGGCGCGCGCATGCGTCAGCAGCACAGCGTCGTGACCGGACACTGGCAGGATAAAAAAGCCCATGAGCGCATTGGCGCGTGGATGCGTCACGCGGTGTCCAAACAGGATACCCGCCACCTGAAAGTGTGCCGTTTCGGCGACAACATGCGTGAAGTCGCGGTGACCGACGGGGATAAAGTCGCGGCGCAAATCAAATTCGGCTTCTCGGTGAACACCTGGGCGGTCGGCGATTTGGTGCAGGTGGTGAATGAAGTCAGCGACGGCGACGTGAACGCGCTGGTGGATGAATATGAAAGCAGCTACCGCCTGACGGCCGCCGCCCAGGTGAGCGGCGACAAGCGCCAGAACGTGATTGACGCGGCGCGCATTGAGCTGGGCATGAAGCGCTTCCTGCAACAGGGCGGCTTCCATGCGTTCACCACTACATTTGAAGATCTGCACGGCCTGAAGCAGCTTCCGGGCCTCGCCGTGCAACGCCTCATGCAGCAGGGCTACGGCTTTGCCGGGGAAGGCGACTGGAAAACCGCCGCCCTGCTTCGCATCATGAAGGTGATGTCGACCGGTCTACAGGGCGGCACCTCTTTTATGGAGGACTACACCTACCACTTCGAGAACGGCAACGATCTGGTGCTCGGCTCGCACATGCTGGAAGTGTGCCCGACCATCGCGCTGGATGAAAAACCGATCCTCGACGTGCAATACCTCGGCATTGGCGGCAAAGCCGATCCGGCACGTCTGATCTTCTCCACCAAAACCGGCCCGGCCATTAACGCCAGCCTGATCGATCTGGGGGATCGTTTCCGCCTGCTGGTGAACTGCGTCGACGCGGTAAAAGCGCCGCATCAGCTGCCAAAACTGCCGGTGGCAAACGCCCTGTGGAAAGCGCAGCCGGATCTGCCGACCGCGACCGAAGCGTGGATCATCGCCGGTGGCGCGCACCACACCGTCTTTAGCCACGCGCTGGACCTGAGCGATATGCGCCAGTTCGCCGAGCTGCACGACATCGAAATTGCGGTAATCGATAACGACACTCGCCTGCCCGCGTTTAAAGACGCGCTGCGCTGGAACGAGGTCTATTACGGGTCAAAACGGTAATCACTTCACCTGAACGCCCGGTGGCGCTGCGTTTACCGGGCCTTGTATGTAGGCCGGGTAAGCGAAGCGCCACCCGGCAAGGAGAACGCAATGCTCGACGCATTAAAGCAGCAGGTGCTGGAAGCCAATCTGGCCCTGCCAAAACACAACCTGGTCACGCTGACCTGGGGTAACGTCAGCGCCGTTGACCGCGAGCGCGGCGTGTTCGTCATCAAACCCTCCGGCGTGGATTACACGGTGATGACCGCCGACGACATGGTGGTGGTCAGCATTGAAACCGGCGAGGTGGTGGAAGGCACCAAAAAGCCCTCCTCCGACACGCCAACGCATCGCCTGCTCTACCAGGCATTTCCTGGGATTGGCGGCATTGTGCACACGCATTCGCGCCACGCAACCATCTGGGCGCAGGCGGGCCAGTCGATCCCGGCTACCGGCACCACGCATGCGGACTATTTCTACGGCGCCATTCCCTGCACGCGCAAAATGACCGATGCGGAAATTAACGGTGAATATGAATGGGAAACCGGCAACGTGATCGTTGAAACGTTCCGCCAGCAGGGCATCGATGCCGCGCAGATGCCGGGCGTACTGGTGCACTCCCACGGGCCGTTCGCCTGGGGTAAAACCGCTGACGACGCGGTGCATAACGCCATTGTGCTGGAAGAAGTCGCCTACATGGGCATTTTTACTCGCCAGCTTGCGCCACAGTTGCCGGACATGCAGCAAACGCTGCTCGATAAACACTACCTGCGTAAACACGGCGCGAAAGCCTATTACGGGCAATAATGCCTGTATAAAACCACAGCGCAATGACCACAACCAGGCTATAATCACGCCTGGTTTTGTTGATTGAGAGCGCGGCGTGACGCAGGTGCGAGAAGGCTTTTTACTGACCCGACACTGGCGGGATACGCCGAAAGGCACCGAGGTGGAATTCTGGCTGGCGACGCCCGAAGGCCCGCTGCACGTCGTTCTGCCACCGCAGGAATCCGTGGCGTTTATCCCCACCGCTCAGCTTGCGCAGGCCCAGCGCATTCTCGCCGGGGAAAACCAGTTTCGCTTAACGCCGCTGGCCCTGAGCGATTTTCAACGCCAGCCGGTTCACGGCCTGTATTGCCGCGCGCACCGCCAACTGATGCGCTATGACAAACTGCTGCGCGAAGGCGGCGTCACCGTCTACGAAGCCGATATCCGTCCGCCCGAGCGCTTTTTAATGGAGCGCTTTATCACCGCGCCCGTGTGGGTGGAGGGCGACGAACGTAACGGCTCGCTCATCAACGCACGCCTGAAGCCCAATCCGCACTACCGGCCACCGCTGAAATGGGTGTCGCTGGATATCGAAACCACCCGTCACGGCGAGCTGTATTGCATCGGGCTTGAAGGCTGTGGGCAGCGCGTCGTCTACATGCTCGGCCCGGAAAACGGCGACGCCAGCGGACTCGACTTTGATCTCGTGTACGTTAACAGCCGTCCGCAACTGATCGAAAAGCTGAACGCCTGGTTTGCCGCCCACGATCCCGACGTGCTGATCGGCTGGAACGTGGTGCAGTTCGATTTGCGCGTGCTGCAAAAGCACGCCGAGCGCTACGCTATTCCGCTCACCCTCGGGCGCGGTAACAGCCCGCTTGAGTGGCGCGAGCACGGTTTTAAAAACGGCGTCTTTTTTGCCCAGGCCACGGGCCGCCTGATCATCGACGGTATCGACGCGCTGAAATCCGCGTTCTGGAACTTCTCCTCTTTCTCGCTGGAGTCGGTGTCGCAGGAGCTGCTCGGCGAAGGCAAATCCATCGACAACCCGTGGGATCGCATGGACGAAATTGACCGCCGTTTCGCCGAAGATAAACCCGCGCTCGCCACCTATAACCTCAAAGACTGCGAGCTGGTGACGCGTATTTTTCACAAAACCGAGATCATGCCGTTTTTGCTTGAACGCGCCACGGTGAACGGCCTGCCCGCCGACCGCCACGGTGGATCGGTCGCCGCCTTTGGTCATCTTTATATTCCGCGTATGCACCGCGCGGGCTACGTTGCGCCTAACCTCGGCGACGTGCCACCGCAGGCCAGCCCCGGCGGCTACGTGATGGACTCGCGCCCCGGACTGTATGATTCGGTGCTGGTGCTCGATTACAAAAGCCTCTACCCGTCAATTATCCGCACCTTTCTAATCGATCCGGTCGGGCTGATTGAAGGCATGGCGCACCCGGACGTCGCCCAGAGCACGGAAGGCTTTCTCGGCGCGTGGTTCTCGCGGGACAAACACTGTCTGCCGGGCATCATCAAAGAGATCTGGGACGGGCGCGACGAGGCCAAGCGCCACGCCAACAAACCGCTGTCGCAGGCGCTTAAAATCATCATGAACTCGTTTTACGGCGTGCTCGGCACCAGCGCCTGTCGCTTCTTCGATCCGCGCCTCGCCTCGTCGATCACCATGCGCGGCCACGAGATCATGCGCCAGACCAAAGTGCTGGTCGAATCCAAGGGCTATGACGTGATTTATGGCGACACCGATTCCACCTTCGTGTGGCTTAAAGGCGCGCACAGCGAAGCAGACGCCGCACGCATCGGTAACGCGCTGGTGGCGCACGTCAACACCTGGTGGACGTCGCATTTAGCGCAGCAGGGGTTAACCAGCACGCTTGAGCTGGAGTTTGAAACCCACTTCTGCCGTTTTTTGATGCCGACCATTCGCGGCACCGACACCGGCAGCAAGAAGCGCTACGCCGGCATGATCCAGGACGGCGACGCACAGCGCATGGTGTTTAAAGGGCTTGAAACCGTGCGCACCGACTGGACACCGCTGGCGCAACAGTTCCAGCAAACGCTCTATCTGCGCGTGTTTCGCAACGAGCCACATCAGGACTATGTGCGCGAAACCATCGCTAAACTGATGGCGGGCGAGCTTGACGATCAACTGATTTACCGCAAGCGCCTGCGCCGACCGCTGGCAGAGTACCAGCGCAACGTGCCGCCCCATGTGCGTGCGGCCAGGCTTGCCGACGAGCAAAACCAGAAGCTGGGCCGCGCATTGCAGTACCAGAATCGCGGCACCATTAAGTACGTCTGGACCACCAGCGGGCCTGAGCCGGTGGCCTATCAACACTCGCCGCTGGATTACGATCACTACCTGACCAAACAGTTACAGCCGGTCGCCGAGGGGATACTTCCTTTCGTTGAGGATGATTTTGCTACACTTGTTACGGGGCAACTGGGTCTGTTTTGACAGGTGACTATCGTCGTCGCATCCAGTACCATAGCGCCCTCCCAATCCTGGCCCCAATTTTTTGCTGTGCCGTCTTTCCCGACGGTGGACAAACTATTGCCTGCAATTAGAGATATAGAGCCGAATACATATGCCTTTTACACTTGGTCAACGCTGGATCAGCGATACAGAAAGCGAACTGGGACTTGGAACTGTTGTCGCAATGGATGCGCGTACTGTCACTCTGCTTTTCTCCTCCACCGGCGAAAACCGTCTGTATGCCCGTAGCGATTCACCCGTTACTCGCGTGATGTTCAATCCAGGCGATACGGTCACCAGCCACGAAGGCTGGCAGCTCAATGTTGATGAAGTAAAAGAAGAAAACGGCCTTCTCACCTATGTGGGTACCCGCCCGGACACCGGGGAAACAAACGTCGTGCTGCGTGAAGTGCTGCTCGACAGCAAACTGATTTTCTCTAAGCCGCAGGATCGCCTGTTCGCCGGTCAAATCGACCGTATGGACCGCTTCTCCCTGCGCTTTCGTGCGCGCAAATACCAGAGCGAGCAATACCGCATGCCGTGGAGCGGTCTGCGCGGTCAGCGCACCAGCCTGATCCCGCATCAGTTGCACATTGCCCACGACGTGGGTCGCCGCCATGCGCCACGCGTTCTGCTGGCCGATGAAGTGGGCCTCGGTAAAACCATCGAAGCGGGGATGATCCTGCACCAGCAACTGCTGGCGGGGGCCGCCGAGCGCGTGCTGATCGTGGTGCCGGAAACCCTGCAACACCAGTGGCTGGTCGAGATGCTGCGCCGCTTCAACCTGCGCTTTGCGCTGTTTGACGACGAGCGCTACGCGGAAGCCCAGCACGACGCCGACAACCCGTTTGAAACCGAACAGCTGGTGATCTGCTCGCTGGACTTTGTGCGCCGCAGCAAGCAGCGCCTCGAACATCTGTGCGATGCCGAATGGGATCTGATGGTGGTCGATGAAGCGCACCATCTCGTGTGGAGCGAAGAGGCACCGAGCCGCGAATATCAGGCCATTGAACAACTTGCCGAACGCGTGCCGGGCATTTTGCTGTTAACCGCAACGCCGGAACAGCTGGGGCTGGAAAGCCACTTTGCGCGCCTGCGTCTGCTGGATCAGAACCGCTTCCATGACTTTGCGCAGTTCGTTGAAGAGCAGCAAAATTACCGTCCGGTCGCCGACGCCGTGGCCCTGCTGCTGGCGGGTAAACACCTGAGCGACGCCGATCTCAACATGCTGGGCGATCTGATTGGCGAGCAGGACATTGAGCCGCTGCTGCAAACCGCCAACAGCGACCGTGATGGCGCAGAGGCCGCGCGTCAGGAACTGGTTTCGATGCTGATGGACCGCCACGGCACCAGCCGCGTGCTGTTCCGTAACACCCGCACCGGCGTCAAAGGCTTCCCGAAACGCGAGCTGCACACCATCAAGCTGCCGCTGCCGACGCAGTACGCCACCGCCATTAAAGTCTCCGGCATTATGGGCGCTCGCAAAAGCGCAGAAGAGCGCGCCCGTGACATGCTCTACCCGGAACAAATTTACCAGGAGTTCGAAGGCGATACCGGCACATGGTGGAACTTCGATCCGCGCGTTGACTGGCTGATGGGCTATTTGACCAGCCACCGCTCGCAGAAAGTGCTGGTGATCTGCGCCAAAGCCACCACCGCGCTACAACTGGAGCAGGTGCTGCGCGAGCGCGAAGGCATCCGCGCCGCCGTCTTCCATGAAGGCATGTCGATCATTGAGCGTGACCGTGCGGCGGCCTGGTTTAGCGAAGAAGACAGCGGCGCGCAGGTGCTGCTGTGCTCTGAAATCGGTTCCGAAGGGCGTAACTTCCAGTTCGCCAGCAACCTGGTGATGTTTGACCTGCCGTTTAACCCGGATCTGCTGGAGCAGCGTATCGGTCGTCTGGACCGCATCGGTCAGGCGCACGATATTCAGATCCACGTGCCTTATTTAGAGAAAACCGCGCAGTCGGTGCTGGTACGCTGGTTCCATGAAGGTCTGGACGCGTTCGAGCACACCTGCCCGACCGGCCGCGCGATTTATGACACGGTTTACAGCGATTTGATCGACTACCTGGCCACGCCGGAAAACACCGACGGCTTCGACGAGCTGATCAAAACCTGCCGCGAGCAGCATGATGCGCTGAAAGCGCAGCTTGAGCAGGGCCGCGACCGCCTGCTGGAGATCCACTCTAACGGCGGTGAAAAAGCGCAGGCGCTGGCTGAGAGCATTGAAGAGCAGGACGACGACACCGCGCTGATCAGCTTTGCCATGAACCTGTTCGACATCGTGGGCATTAACCAGGACGATCGCGGCGAAAACATGATCGTGCTGACGCCGTCGGATCACATGCTGGTGCCGGACTTCCCAGGCCTGCCGGAAGATGGCTGCACCATCACCTTCGAGCGTGACGTGGCGCTGTCGCGCGAAGACGCGCAGTTTGTGACCTGGGAGCATCCGCTGATCCGCAACGGTCTGGATCTGATCCTCTCCGGCGACACCGGTAGCAGCACCATTTCACTGCTGAAAAACAAAGCGCTGCCGGTCGGCACGCTGCTGGTTGAACTGGTTTACGTGGTGGAAGCACAGGCACCGAAACAGCTACAGTTGAACCGTTTCCTGCCCGCCACGCCGGTGCGTATGCTGCTCGACAAGAACGGCAACAACCTCGCGAAACAGGTCGAGTTTGAAACCTTCAACCGTCAGCTGAGCGCGGTCAATCGCCATACCGGCAGCAAACTGGTTAACGCCGTTCAACAGGACGTGCACGCCATTCTGCAACTGGGCGAAGCGCAAATCGGCGATGCCGCCAAAACGCTGATCGACGCGGCGCGCACGGAAGCCGATGAGAAGCTCTCGGCTGAACTGTCGCGTCTGGAAGCTTTGAAAGCGGTAAACCCGAACATCCGTGATGATGAACTGGCCGCCATTGAGAGCAACCGTCAGCAGGTGATGGAAAGCCTGGCCCAGGCGGGCTGGCGTCTTGATGCCCTGCGTCTTATCGTTGTGACGCACCAGTAACCGGAGCCGAAGATGCTGATGGAACCCTACAATCCGCCGCAGGAGCCCTGGCTGGTCATTCTGTATCAGGACGATCACATCATGGTGGTCAACAAGCCGAGCGGCTTGCTGTCCGTGCCAGGACGACTTGAGGAGCACAAAGACAGCGTGATGACGCGCATCCAGCGCGATTATCCGCAGGCGGAATCAGTGCATCGCCTGGATATGGCGACCAGCGGCGTGATTGTAGTGGCGCTCACCAAAGCGGCTGAACGCGAGTTAAAGCGTCAGTTTCGAGAGCGCGAGCCGAAAAAGCAGTACGTGGCGCGCGTGTGGGGGCATCCGGAAAAAGCTGAAGGGCTGGTGGATTTGCCGCTGATTTGCGACTGGCCGAATCGCCCGAAGCAGAAGGTGTGTTTTGAAACCGGCAAATCGGCGCAAACCGAATACACCGTGCTGGACTACGCGGCGGATCACACCGCCCGCGTGCAGCTGAGGCCCATTACCGGGCGCTCGCACCAGTTGCGCGTGCATATGCTGGCACTCGGTCACCCGATCCTCGGTGACCGCTTCTACGCCACGCCGGAGGCGCTGGCATTGGCCCCGCGCCTGCAACTGCATGCGGAAATGCTCACCCTCACCCACCCGAGTTACGGCACCAGCATGACCTTTAAAGCCCCGTCTGATTTCTGATCCCGCCGCTCCCTGCCCTCAGCCACGCTCACCGTGGAAGAGGGTAAGGCTGGGGAACGGGTTACTTCAGCGTGCTTACCAGCGCTTTACGGCGCTCTTCGAGCGTTACCACGCGGCTGCACACCGCTTTGCCGAACTGCTCAAAGTCCGCTTCCTGATTCTTCCATTCGTTCTGAATCGACGTCTGCAAACCGCCGAGGCTGCCGAGCACGCCCTGTAACGGGTTACCGCCGCCTTTCAGCACCGCTTTCGCGCCCATCTCGTTAATGCTGTCCTGCAAAATACCGCCCATCGCCTGGTTCACCAGCGTCTGGCCGTTGGCGCGCACTTCATCGATCGCTTTGTAATGGAAGGTCAGCCCGTCGGTGCGGTGCTCAAGAATGCGGTTCATCTGCTCTTTCAGCTGCGCGTCGAGTTTGGTCAGGCGACCGCGCATGTTGCTGCTTTCACCCACCTCTTTGGCGATGATTTTGTCGAGCGCCACGCGGCCCTTCTCGACGCGCTGACGTGCGCCTTCGTCGATCCACGGCAGCGCGGCGCGCAGATCGGATTGATAATCTTTGGCCTGTTCGCGCTGGGCTGCGCTTAACGTGTACTGTTTGCCGTTGAACATGACGTTGCCGTCCGGCGTCATCACCAGATTGCCGTTTTCACCGTTAACCTGCACGGTTTGCGGCTTGATCACCACGTCGTCACGGGGGGTGACGCTACATTTATAGTCGGCCTGGGCGGTGAATGCCGTTGCCACGAGTGCTGCCGCCAGCAGCGCTTTGCGCATCATATACACTCCTTCAGAGACAAAACGGGCCGGCAATTGCCGACCCTGTCGATTGTATTTAGTCCCACCAGACGTCAAAAAGTTCGCTGATACGCACATCGTCGAACTTGCGGCCTTCCAGCCATTTGCGCACGATAGCCTGATGCTCTTCGGTGCATTTGCCGATTTCCTGTTTGCAAATCAGCCCTTCCCACACCAGATAGCCACTGCCGTCGAACGCCAGTTTGTTTGGCTCGATCACTTCGTTGATAAAGTCATCAACGGTCTGATCGATTTGCGTTTCGCTGGTCCCTTCCGGAAAACGCCAGGCGACCGAAAATCCTAACTCCTGGAATTCGTCGATGTGCATTTTCTTACGCAGACGACGGCTACGGTTAATTGCCATTATTTCACCCTCTCGAACATTAAGTCCCATACGCCGTGGCCAAGACGATGGCCACGCTGTTCAAATTTGGTCACCGGACGTGATTCCGGGCGCGCGACAAAGTTGTTCTCCTCTGACAGGTTTTTGTAACCGTCGAGTGAGGACATCACCTCAAGCATGTGCTCCGCATAGGCTTCCCAGTCGGTTGCCATGTGGAAAACGCCACCCAGTTTCAATTTGCTTTTCACCTGTTCAGCAAACGGCGTCTGAACGATGCGGCGCTTATTATGACGTGCTTTGTGCCACGGGTCAGGGAAAAAGAGCTGAACCATGTTCAAAGAATTGTCAGGAATCATTTTGTGCAGCACTTCTACCGCGTCGTGGCACATGACGCGCAGGTTCTCAACACCTTCTTCGTGCGCGGTGGCAAGGCATGCGCCTACGCCTGGCGAGTGCACTTCAATGCCGAGGAAATTCTGCTGCGGGTTGGCTTTTGCCATGGTCACCAGCGATGCGCCCATGCCGAAACCAATCTCCAGCGTCAGCGGCGCGTCGCGGCCAAACAGCGCGGTGAAATCCAGCGGGGTTTCGGTGAATTCAACGCCCATCACCGGCCAGTAGTTTTCCAGCGCATGCTCCTGCCCCTTCGTCAGACGGCCCTGGCGGCGGACAAAGCTGCGAATACGGCGCTGCGGGCGGCCGTTTTCATCAAATTCCGGTGAAATGACGTCGTTCTTCATAAAGTAGTCTGCTTGTGAGAGTGTTTGGGAAACGGGCATTATCCAAAGTTAGTTGCCGGATGCAAGCGTCAGAAAGATCCGGTTTACACTCCGCTGACGCTGTGCTGCAATCTGCGTCCCTGTTATAGCGAATCGGTGACCATGCAAGCCTCTCAATTTTCAGCCCAGGTGCTGGACTGGTATGACAAATACGGGCGTAAAACCCTGCCCTGGCAAATTGAAAAAACACCGTACAAAGTATGGCTCTCAGAGGTGATGTTGCAACAAACGCAGGTCGCGACGGTCATTCCTTACTTCGCCCGCTTTATGGCGCGCTTCCCCACCGTGACGGATCTTGCCAACGCGCCTCTCGACGAGGTGCTGCACCTGTGGACGGGCCTGGGTTACTACGCCCGCGCGCGCAACCTGCATAAGGCCGCCCAGCGCGTAGCAACACTGCACCACGGCGTCTTTCCGGACACCTTCGACGAGGTTGCCGCGCTGCCGGGCGTGGGCCGCTCCACGGCGGGGGCGATATTATCGCTGTCGCTCGGCAAACACTTTCCTATTCTTGATGGCAACGTCAAACGCGTGCTGGCGCGCTGCTATGCGGTGGGCGGCTGGCCGGGTAAAAAAGAGGTGGAAAAGCGTCTGTGGAAAATCAGCGAGAACGTCACGCCCGCAATCGGCGTCGAGCGTTTTAACCAGGCGATGATGGATCTCGGTGCCACGGTGTGTACGCGCTCAAAACCGAAATGCACGCTGTGCCCGTTAAGCGACGGCTGCGTGGCGCGGGCCAATAACAGCTGGGCGCAGTATCCGGGCAAGAAGCCAAAACAGACGCTGCCCGTGCGCACGGGCTACTTCCTGATGATTCAGCACGGTGATGAGATATGGCTGTCACAGCGGCCACCTAGCGGCCTGTGGGGCGGATTGTTCTGCTTCCCGCAGTTTGACGACGAAGAGAGTCTGCGAGACTGGCTGGCGCAGCGACAATTTAGCGCCGATACTCTCAGCCAACTTACTGCGTTTCGCCATACTTTCAGCCATTTCCATCTGGATATTGTGCCAATGTGGCTTCCTGTGTCCTCCTTCGCCGGATGCATGGATGAAGGCGCAGGTCTCTGGTATAACTTAGCCCAACCGCAATCTGTCGGGCTGGCAGCGCCCGTTGAGCGCCTGTTACAGCAATTACGCGTCGGCGCGGTTGTTTAGCCCCGACCAGAAAGAGGATTTATCATGAGCAGAACGATTTTTTGTACTTTCCTGAACCGTGAAGCCGAAGGTCAGGATTTCCAGCTTTACCCCGGCGATCTCGGTAAGCGCATCTATAACGAGATCTCAAAAGAAGCCTGGGCACAGTGGCAGCAAAAGCAGACCATGCTCATCAATGAGAAGAAACTCAATATGATGAACCTTGAGCACCGCAAACTGCTGGAAGAAGAGATGGTCAATTTCCTCTTCGAAGGAAAAGACGTTCACATTGAAGGCTATACGTCGCCGGAAAAATAATATCGAGCTGCTGATGCCCGGCGGCGCTTCGCTTGCGCGGGCCTACGGTTTTGTAGGCCGGGTAAGCGCAGCGCCACCCGGCAAAAGCAACGACTAAGCAAACACAACACGCACTCCCGGAATGATGAAAAAATTTTTAGCGCTAGCCCTTATCGCGCCGTTGCTCATCTCGTGTTCCAGTTCCACCAAAAAGGGCGAAGACTATAACGAAGCCTGGGTTAAGGACACCAACGGTTTTGACATTCTGATGGGGCAGTTCGCCCATAACATCGAAAACATTTGGGGATTTAACGAAGTCCTGATTGCGGGACCGAAAGACTACGTTAAGTACACCGATCAATATCAGACCCGTAGCCACATCAACTTTGATGACGGCACCATCACCTTCGAAACCATCTCGGGGACGGAGCCTGCGGCGCATCTGCGCCAGGCGATCATTAAAACGCTGCTGATGGGCGACGATCCGGGTTCTATCGATCTCTATTCCGACGTCGATGACATTCCCATCTCCAAAGAGCCGTTTCTTTATGGTCAGGTGGTCGATAATAACGGCGAGGCGATTCGCTGGCAGTGGCGTGCCGCGCGCTATGCGGATTATCTGCTGCAAACGCGCATGAAGCGCCGGGCGAACGGGCTAAAAATTGTCTACAGCGTGACCATTAATCTGGTGGCAAACCACCTCGATAAACGCGCACATAAATACGTGGGCATGGTACGGCAGTCGGCGCGTAAATACGGCGTGGATGAGTCGCTGATCCTGGCGATTATGCAGACCGAATCCTCGTTTAACCCCTATGCGGTCAGCCGTTCGGATGCGCTGGGACTGATGCAGGTTGTGCAGCACAGCGCCGGGAGAGACGTGTTCCGCGCGCAGGGTCGATCGGGTACGCCAGACAGAAACTTCCTGTTTGATCCGGCGAGCAACATTGATACCGGCACCGCGTATCTGGCGATGCTAAGCAATGTCTATCTTTCGGGGATCAATAACCCAACGTCGCGGCGTTATGCGGTGATCACCGCCTACAACGGCGGTGCGGGCAGCGTGCTGCGCGTCTTCTCCAGCGATAAAATTCAGGCGGCAAACATCATTAATCAGATGTCGCCAGGGGATGTGTATGAGACGCTCACCACGCGCCATCCGTCTGCCGAATCGCGTCGTTATTTGTACAAGGTGAATACGGCGCAGAAAAGCTACCGTCGGAAATAATCTGAGCCGGAATGTTCCCTCTCCCGATGGGAGAGGGAATCGCGGTTATTCGCCTTTTTTCGCCGCCTGGATATAGAGCATTTCCAGCGCCAGCGTGGCGGCGGCCAGGGCGGTGATCTCAGACTGATCGTAAGCCGGGGCCACTTCCACCAGATCCATGCCGACGATGTTCAGATCTTTCAGACCGCGCACCAGTTTGATCGCGCGATCGGAGGTCAGCCCGCCAATTACCGGCGTACCGGTGCCCGGTGCAAACGCCGGATCCAGGCAGTCGATATCAAAGGTCAGGTACACCGGCATATCGCCGACGATCTGTTTAACCTGCGCGATGATGTCATCCACGCTGCGGTCATTCACCTGGCACGCATCCAGCACGGTGAAGCCGTTGTCTTTATCGAACTCGGTACGAATGCCGATCTGCACGGAGTGGTTCGGATCGATCAGCCCCTCTTTCGGCGCGGTGAAGAACATGGTGCCGTGATCGAACTCGCAGCCGTTGGCATAGGTGTCGGTGTGGGCATCGAAATGCACCAGCGCCATTTTACCGAAGTGCTTCGCATGCGCGCGCAGCAGCGGCAGCGTGACAAAGTGGTCGCCGCCAAAGGAGAGCATGCGTTTGCCGGCCGCCAGCAGTTTTTCCGCGTGGGCCTGGAGTCTCTCGCTCATTTCACGCGCATCGCCGAACGCGTACACCAAATCGCCGCAGTCAACGACGTTCAGACGTTCGCGCATGTCGAAGTTCCACGGGAAGCGGTTGTGCTCCCAGGCGAGGTTGGTGGACACCTGGCGGATCGCCGCCGGGCCATGACGTCCACCCGCACGACCGGACGTCGCCATGTCGAACGGCACACCGGTGATCACCCAGTCAGCGTCACTGTCATACGGCTGGAAATTCATCGGAAGGCGTAAAAAACCAAAAGCGTTGGATACCAGAGAGTTAT
Organism: uncultured Enterobacter sp.; assembly: GCA_963521185.1. Taxonomy (GTDB): domain Bacteria; phylum Pseudomonadota; class Gammaproteobacteria; order Enterobacterales; family Enterobacteriaceae; genus Enterobacter_D. The sequence goes on from CAUQTV010000004.1 coordinate 183,059, forward strand.
CGTATTGATGACCTAAGGTGCTCATGTGTGACCTCTTTTCGCAAAATCGATAAAAAAAATCCCCTCCGCGTCGTTAAACCCGACGAGGAAGGGATTGATTCGTATAAAGCCTGTTGCGGCGGATTATCGCCGTAATTTCAGACGGGTTCAAGTCAGACAGTATAGCAAAGTATGCGATACATCGATCCGGTTGCTCTTCACTTGTTTTTAAGTAGTAAACTACCTAAAAATCATTTTTAACGATTATTTTAGGTCGTATATTACCCTTCACCATTAAAGATGAAAACCTTCAAAAAGAGTAGTAAACTACCTTAACAGATGAATTTAACGCTTAAAGGGTAACATATTACCTATGAGTGACTTTACCCGAACCATGACTGACAACGTCCTCGCTGCCATGCTGTATAAACGCATTGAAAGCAGACGTAAGGCCATGAAAGTGACCCAGCTCGCATTGGCTGAACGTATCGGTATTACGGCAAAAACCTATCGAACGCTCAAAGAAGGGAAGTGTAGCGTGATAGTTTTAATCGCTATTTTAAGAGAACTTCAGCTTATCGAAAATCTGGAGGCCCTGGTACCAACGGAACAAACGAGACCGGGTCAGGTATGGTCAAAAATGTCGTCGGAACGCAGAAAAAGCGACGCCAGCAGCCAGGCGGATCAGGTCCGGTCCATGCTGAAGGCACGTAAGAAAATGAAAACGAGGGAGTAAGGCATGGTCGCCAACGTGTGCAAAGTTCAATTTGCGGGTATTGATGTGGGCATACTCGCTTATACAGATGATTCACCTTACGCTTCATTTGAGTACACACCCGCATGGATTACCGAAGGCTTTGCTCTCTCCCCTATCCATATGCCGCTCTCATCTGCGGTGTACCGGTTCCCCACGCTGCCTGGCGAAACCTTCCGGGGCTTACCTGCCGTATTTGCCGACTCCTTACCTGATGATTTCGGTAACGCGCTGATCAACGCCTGGCTTGCGCGTCAGGGGCTGGACAAAAAGCAATTTGGTGCCATCGATCGCCTGCTATATACCGGAACGCGTGGAATGGGTGCGCTGGAATATCAGAATGCTATTAGGCTACCTGATAACCATGATGATGAATTGCAGATAAACGCCCTCGTTGCATTGGCACAAAAGGTGCTAAATAACCGCAGTAGCGTGGGTATAGATGCAAATGAAAATGACGCCATGGCGCATCTGCTGCAAGTTGGAACCTCTGCGGGCGGTGCACGACCTAAAGCGGTAATTGCAGTAAATCACGATCGGTCACGCATTATTTCCGGCCAGGTAAACGTGCCTGAAGGTTATGCGCATTATTTATTAAAATTTGATGGCGTTGTTGAACATCACCAGGACAAAGAAACCTTTGGCGATCCCAAAGGTTTTGGGCTTATGGAATATGCCTATTACCTGATGGCAAAGCGATGCAGGATCGACATATCAGACAGTGAACTGCTCAAGGAGAATGGGCGGAGTCATTTCATGACAAAGCGCTTCGATCGTGAGGAAAACCAGAAATATCATGTTATTACGCTATGCGCTATGGATCATGCTGATTTTAGAAAGCCCGGCCAGTACAGTTATGAGGAACTTCTCTCGGTGGCCCGTCAGCTAGGTCTCACTTACAAAGCGCAGGAACAGATATTTCGCCGTATGGTCTTTAATGTCATCGCGCGTAATCATGATGACCATACCAAGAATACAGGTTTTTATGTTAATGATGATCTGAGCTGGTCGCTGGCACCGGCGTACGATATTGCCTACAGCTATAAGCCCGGATCGGAATGGGTTGATAAGCATCAAATGACAATTAACGGCAAGCGCGAGCATTTTAACCGAAGCGATCTTTTGTCCGTGGGCACATTGATAAGCCGCTTAACAAACAAAAAAGCCAGCCACATTATTGATGAAACGCTTAAAGAAGTCAGCCGTTGGCCTGAGATCGCAGAAGAGATTGGGGTATTCCCGGCGCTGCGCGATGAAATTACACAGAATGTGATGGTTAATTTATAAAAAAATGGGCACTTACGTGCCCATTTTCATTATGCCGTTGTAGGTTACTCGTCTTCCAGGTACGTATAGCCGTAAAGACCGGCTTCGAACTCTTCCAGGAACTGCTGTTGCAGCGCCGCATCCAGATCGGTTTGTTTCACCTGATCGCGGAAGTGGGTCAGCAGCGTTTTCGGATCGAGCTGCACGTATTCGAGCATATCGGCCACGGTGTCGCCTTCATCAGAAAGCTCCACTTCAACGCTGCCGTCAGGGAAGACAAAGACGTCGACCGCTTCGGTATCGCCGAACAGGTTATGCATGTTGCCGAGAATTTCCTGATACGCGCCCACCATAAAGAAGCCCAGCGGCGGCGGGTTTTCCACATCGTATTCCGGCATCGGCATGGTGGTGGCAATACCGTCACCGTCCACGTAGTGATCGATAGCACCATCGGAATCGCAGGTGATGTCCAGCAGCACCGCACGGCGCTCCGGCACCTGGTTCAGCCCTTCCAGCGGCATCACCGGGAACAGCTGATCGATACCCCACGCATCCGGCATTGACTGGAACAGCGAGAAGTTGACGTAAATTTTATCCGCCATACGCTCTTGCAGCTCGTCGATGATCGGACGGTGCGCGCGGTTGCTCGGATCCAGCTGTTTCTGCACTTCGTGGCACATGCTCAGATAGAGCTGTTCAGCCCAGGCGCGATCCTGCAAAGAGAAGGTGCCGGACGAATAGCCAACGTGAATGTCATGCAGATCCATCTGGCTGTCGTGCAGCCACTCACGCAGCGAACGGCGCGTGCCTGGCTCGTGCATTTCGCCCCAGGTTTCCCACAGGCTTTGCAGCGCACGCGGCGCGTCTTCCGACGGGGCCGTTGGCTCGGTGTATTCGTTACGCTCAACGCCGATAATGTTCGACACCAGCACGGTGTGGTGCGCGGTAACCGCACGACCGGACTCGGTGATCACCGTCGGATGCGGCAGGCCGTGCTCTTCGCAGGCGTCGCCGATGGCCCAGATAATGTTGTTCGCGTACTCGTTCAGGCCATAGTTTACGGAGCAATCAGACTGCGAACGTGTCCCTTCATAGTCCACGCCCAGGCCGCCGCCCACGTCAAAGCACTGAATGTTCACGCCCAGCTTATGCAGCTCAACGTAGAAACGCGCAGACTCGCGCACGCCGGTGGCGATATCGCGGATGTTCGCCATCTGTGAACCGAGGTGGAAGTGCAGCAGCTGAATGCTGTCCAGACGCCCACGCTCGCGCAAAATTTCCACCAGTTGCAGCACCTGCGTCGCCGCCAGGCCGAACTTGGATTTCTCACCGCCGGAGGACTGCCACTTACCGGAACCTTGCGACGCCAGACGCGCACGCACGCCAAGACGCGGCACCACGTTCAGGCGCTCAGCCTCTTCCAGCACGATAGCGATTTCCGTCATCTTCTCGATGACCAGATAGACCTTGTGGCCCATCTTCTCGCCGATCAGCGCCAGGCGGATGTATTCACGGTCTTTATAACCGTTACAGACGATCACGCTGCGGGTCATGCCGGCATGGGCCAGCACCGCCATCAGCTCTGCCTTTGAACCGGCTTCCAGACCCAGCGGTTCACCGGAGTGGATCAGCGATTCAATGACGCGACGATGCTGGTTGACCTTGATCGGGTAAACCAAAAAGTAGTCACCGTTGTAGCCGTACGATTCACGCGCGCGTTTAAAAGCGGCGTTGATCGAGCGCAGACGGTGTTGCAGGATCTGCGGAAAACAGAACAGTGCAGGCAGACGTTGCCCCTGCGCTTCACGCGCTTTCACCAGTTCAGCAAGATCGACGCGCGCCTGCGGGACGTCCGGATCCGGGCAAACGCTAATATGACCCAGTTCATTGACGTCATAGTAGTTATTACCCCACCAGGCAATATTGTAAGTGCGCAGCATTTTGCTGGCTTCCTGGGAGCTCATTGCAACCTCCTGCATGGAACGTAGTACACCCTGTTCGCCTGCTGACGAAGGCGAAAACGAAGACATGTCGTCAGACATAGCGAACCTCAAACATAGTTGAAAGTGTATACCCTGTGAAATTCAGCCTGCGGCAAGTCGGAATTAACCTTGCTGCGCGAAAAGCATCGGATATAAAACAGTTGACTACTATCGCAGCGTTACACAGCGATAACAACCCATAAACAGCCTGATTTCCCAGTGCATTGTGCTGGTTAACCGACTGCGCGACCGGTTTCTTATTCATATGATTGTAAAACACGTATCCGAACCAAATTATGACGGTTCAGCGAAACCACGAGAAAACCCCTGAATAAACAGGAGAGCCCTTGTTCAGGTGTCAAAAGGCCTTACCGGCTCGAGAGTCCTGAGAAGCGCCGAGATGGGTATAACATCGGCAGGATTGCAGTACAGACATGCGGGTTGCGGGAGAAAGTTGCACACCAGGACGGCGTGACAGATTCAGCGATAACTTCATCATCGGTAAACAACGGTTCATTATTTCGTATCACCTCCACGCCAACCGTTGTGTGGTCAGCGATAAGCCCAAGCTAATTTCACTGCTTAACCCGGCTGGAAGTGGCGACACGATGATGTTGTCGTGCGCTTTTTTTATACCCTTCCGCTAATGAGTCAGAGGGGTATAAGCCGCGTGCGGCGTTTTATACCGACAAAGGGGTTAAAAAGCAAAATAAAAAAGCTGAGTTTGCAACGATGTCAGGAAAAATTGCCGCCAGCGTTTCACCCCAAATGCGATGAGTCTCAAAAAAACGCTGGAAATGGGTTCAAGAATTGACCTAAAATAGCCGTCCAGATGTTAATCCATCTATACAGATTAACACTTAGACTTCCTGTGTCTTTTACCTGCAGGCCTGCTAAAAGGCGTCGGCACAGAGTTTGAGCTTATTAAATATATCACCAGGGTGAATCGAACATGGCAAAACACCTTTTTACGTCCGAATCTGTGTCAGAAGGGCATCCTGACAAAATTGCTGACCAAATTTCCGATGCTGTTCTGGATGCAATCCTCGAACAGGATCCGAAGGCGCGCGTAGCGTGCGAAACCTATGTGAAAACCGGGATGGTTCTGGTGGGCGGCGAAATCACCACCAGCGCATGGGTAGACATCGAAGAGATCACCCGTAACACCGTGCGTGAAATTGGCTACGTTCACTCTGATATGGGCTTTGACGCCAACTCCTGCGCCGTACTGAGCGCGATTGGCAAACAGTCTCCGGACATCAACCAGGGCGTTGACCGTGCCGATCCGCTTGAGCAAGGTGCGGGCGACCAGGGCCTGATGTTTGGCTATGCCACCAACGAAACCGACGTGCTGATGCCTGCGCCAATCACCTACGCCCACCGTCTGGTGCAGCGTCAGGCTGAGGTGCGTAAAAACGGCTCTCTGCCGTGGCTGCGCCCGGATGCAAAAAGCCAGGTCACTTTCCAGTATGACGACGGCAAAATCGTTGGCATTGATGCGGTGGTGCTCTCCACGCAGCATTCCGAAGACGTTGATCTGAAAACGCTTCAGGAAGGCGTGATGGAAGAGATCATCAAGCCGGTGCTGCCCGCAGAGTGGCTTAACACGTCGACCAAATTCTTCATCAACCCGACCGGCCGTTTTGTTATCGGTGGCCCAATGGGTGACTGCGGTCTGACCGGACGTAAAATCATCGTTGATACCTACGGCGGCATGGCGCGTCACGGCGGCGGTGCGTTCTCCGGTAAAGATCCGTCAAAAGTTGACCGTTCCGCAGCCTACGCTGCGCGTTATGTGGCGAAGAACATTGTGGCTGCCGGTCTGGCGGATCGCTGTGAAATCCAGGTGTCCTACGCGATTGGCGTGGCAGAACCGACCTCTATCATGGTTGAAACGTTCGGTACCGAGAAAATCGCCTCCGAACAGCTGAACCTGCTGGTGCGCGAGTTCTTCGACCTGCGTCCGTATGGCCTGATCCAGATGCTGGATCTGCTGCACCCAATCTACAAAGAGACGGCCGCTTACGGTCACTTTGGTCGTGAACATTTCCCATGGGAAAAAACCGACAAAGCCGCTCTGCTGCGTGACGCTGCTGGCCTGAAATAATCGGTTGATGGATACGCTTTAAGGCCAGCCTCGTGCTGGCCTTTTGCATTTCTGCCCCTCGCCCGGCGGCGCTGCGCTTGCACGGGCCTACAACGGTCATCTGTTTTTGTAGGCCGGGTAAGCGCAGCGCCACCCGGCAATCCCACCCGCGCCGCTCGATGAAACCGATTACACCTCATCCGTCGCACAAAATACCCCTCCCGCCACCGGGTAATGCCTTCGCTGTTACATACCGATTCAGTTAAGTCTGAATTTCAGACGTACCTGATGCATGCCGCTTTTTTTACCTCTATATTTTCAAAGCTTTAATTTTCTTTACAGCACGCAGCGGGTGTAACCGATTACACGAATGTGATTAATCTCACATACGTTTACATAATACTTACTTAACCTTTCATCGATAAAACGCATAAATCAACCGGAGGGCATCATGCCTGACAATAAAAAAAAGGGGCGCTCGAACAAGACAATGACCTTCTTTGTCTGTTTTCTTGCCGCACTGGCTGGACTGCTTTTTGGCCTGGATATCGGTGTCATCGCCGGGGCGCTGCCCTTTATCACCGATGAATTTAAAATTAGCCCGCACACTCAGGAGTGGGTGGTCAGCTCCATGATGTTTGGTGCCGCCGTCGGTGCCGTTGGCAGCGGCTGGCTCTCCTTCCGCCTCGGGCGTAAAAAAAGCCTGATGATCGGGGCGATCCTGTTTGTGCTCGGCTCGCTGTGTTCCGCCGCCGCGCCAAACGTGGAAGTGCTGATTATCTCCCGCGTCTTGCTGGGCCTCGCGGTTGGCGTCGCGTCCTATACCGCCCCGCTGTATCTGTCGGAAATCGCGCCGGAAAAAATTCGCGGCAGCATGATCTCCATGTATCAGTTGATGATCACCATTGGGATTTTGGGCGCGTATCTCTCTGACACCGCGTTTAGCTACAGCGGCGCATGGCGCTGGATGCTCGGCGTGATCATCATTCCGGCGGTACTGCTGCTGATTGGCGTCTTCTTCCTGCCGGACAGCCCGCGCTGGTACGCCGCCAAGCGCCGTTTCCACGATGCGGAACGCGTGCTGATGCGCCTGCGTGACACCAGCGCTGAGGCGAAAAACGAACTGGATGAAATTCGCGAAAGCTTACAGGTCAAACAGAGCGGCTGGGCGCTGTTTAAAGAGAACAGCAACTTCCGCCGCGCGGTGTTCCTTGGCGTGCTGTTGCAGGTGATGCAGCAGTTCACCGGCATGAACGTCATCATGTACTACGCGCCAAAAATCTTTGAACTGGCGGGCTACACCAACACCACCGAGCAGATGTGGGGCACGGTGATTGTCGGTCTGACCAACGTGCTGGCAACCTTTATCGCCATTGGTCTGGTGGATCGCTGGGGCCGTAAGCCGACCCTGACGCTGGGCTTCCTGGTGATGGCTGCGGGCATGGGTATTCTGGGCACCATGATGCATATCGGCATTGAGTCGCCAACCATGCAGTACGTTGCCGTTGGTATGCTGCTGATGTTTATCGTCGGTTTTGCTATGAGCGCCGGTCCGCTGATTTGGGTGCTGTGCTCTGAAATCCAGCCGCTGAAGGGGCGTGATTTCGGCATCACCTGCTCTACGGCGACCAACTGGATTGCCAACATGATCGTCGGCGCAACCTTCCTGACCATGCTCAACACCCTCGGCAATGCCAACACCTTCTGGGTGTACGGCGCGCTGAACCTGTTCTTCATTGTGTTGACGCTGTGGCTGGTGCCGGAAACCAAACACGTCTCCCTGGAGCACATCGAACGTAACCTGATGAAAGGTCGCAGGCTGCGCGAGATCGGCTCGCACGATTAATTTTTAGCGAAAGATTTGCCCGGTACCACGACGCGTACCGGGCAATACGCGGTGCTTGCACTGGCCTGTGCGCCCATACTATTCTCTGCCGTTATGAAAACCCCACGCCTCCCCTTTAGTCTGCAACAGGCCGTCATGCGTAGCCTGCGGGAAAAACTCGCTCAGGCGAACCTGAAGCTTGGCCGCAACTACCCTGAACCGAAACTGGTGTATCAACAGCGCGGCACCTCTGCGGGCACCGCCTGGCTTGAAAGCTATGAGATCCGCTTAAACCCGGTGCTGCTGATGGAAAACGAGCAGGCGTTCATCGACGAGGTGGTCCCGCACGAGCTGGCGCACCTGCTGGTGTGGAAGCACTTTGGCCGTGTCGCACCGCACGGCAAAGAGTGGAAATGGATGATGGAGGCGGTACTCGGCGTTCCCGCTCGCCGCACGCATCCGTTCGAACTCGATTCCGTTCGCCGCAACACCTTCCCCTACCGCTGCAAATGCCAGGCGCACCAGTTGACCGTGCGTCGACACAATAAAATCCTGCGCGGAGAAGCCGTTTACCGCTGCGTCCGCTGCGGCGAACCGCTGATAGCGGATACCGCTAATTCGGAATAAATCAGCGCTTTTCTGCTCTGACTGATTGCATCTGACAATCGCATTCGCTACGGTGCGGGCTCATTTTGCCATGGAGTCCGTCATGTCCCGCCCTCTCTCTTTTGCTGCCGCTTTGTTATTAACGCTGATCGCAGGCCCGGCGCTGGCCGCAGGTATCAACAGTTTTGCCCAGGCCAAAGCCGCAGGCGTAAAGGTTAACGCCGACGCGCCCGGTGATTTTTATTGCGGCTGCAAGATCAACTGGCAGGGCAAAAAAGGCGTTGTCGATTTGGAATCATGTGGCTACAAAGTGCGTAAAAATGAGAACCGCGCCAGCCGAATCGAATGGGAGCACGTTATGCCGGCCTGGCAGTTCGGCCACCAGCGTCAGTGCTGGCAGGATGGCGGACGCAAAAATTGCAGTAAAGATCCCGTCTACCGCAAAATCGAAAGCGACATGCACAACCTGCAACCCGCCGTCGGCGAGGTCAACGGCGATCGCGGCAACTTCATGTACAGCCAGTGGAACGGCGGTGAAGGCCAGTACGGTCAGTGCGCCATGAAGGTCGATTTTAAAGCCAAACTGGCAGAACCACCGGCCCGCGCGCGCGGCATGATCGCCCGCACCTATTTCTATATGCGCGACCAGTATCAGCTCACCCTCTCACGCCAGCAAACGCAGCTGTTCACCGCCTGGGATAAGCTTTATCCGGTCACCGACTGGGAGTGTAAGCGCGACGGGCGCATTGCGGCGGTGCAGGGCAATCATAATCCTTACGTGCAGCGCGCTTGTCAGCGGTGAAAGCGCTATTTTACACTAGCGTTATTATTTCCCCCTCCCGCTGAGCGAGGGGAAACTCCGACACTGATGGAAGCTTACGCATGCGCAAACCCCGCATTTTTCACCCTGAATATTTAACCGTCGGCCAGGACGTAGCGCTCTGCGATGACGCGGCAAACCACGTGGGCCGTGTGCTGCGCATGAGCGCCGGGCAGCCGTTGCAGCTGTTTGACGGCAGCAACCAGGTGTTTGACGCCGAGATTATCCGCGCGGATAAAAAAAGCGTGGTGGTCAATGTGCGCGCCGGGGAGACCGACGATCGTGAGTCGCCGCTGCATATTCATCTGGGACAGGTGATGTCGCGCGGTGAGAAAATGGAATTCACCATCCAAAAATCGATTGAGCTGGGTGTAAGCCTCATTACGCCACTTTTTTCTGAGCGCTGCGGCGTTAAACTGGATGCTGAACGTCTGAACAAGAAAATCCAGCAGTGGCAAAAAATCGCCATTGCCGCCTGTGAACAGTGCGGCCGCAATCGGATCCCCGAGATCCGCCCGGCGATGGATCTGGAAGCCTGGTGCGCCGAACCCGATGACGGCCTGAAGCTGAACCTGCATCCGCGCGCCAGCGCCAGTATCAACACGCTGCCATTACCGGTTGAGCGCGTGCGCCTGCTGATTGGCCCGGAAGGCGGATTAACCGCCGATGAAATCGCCATGACCGCACGCTACCAGTTTACTGATATTCTGTTGGGACCACGGGTTTTACGTACTGAGACCACCGCGCTCACCGCGATTACGGCACTGCAAGTGCGCTTCGGCGATTTGGGGTAAAGGAGAAGAACAATGATTAAGCTCGGCATCGTGATGGATCCCATCGCAGACATCAACATCAAGAAAGATTCCAGCTTCGCTATGCTGCTGGAAGCACAACGTCGCGGCTACGAGCTGCACTACATGGAAATGTCGGATCTTTACCTGATCAACGGTGAAGCCCGCGCCCGTACGCGCACGCTGAGCGTCGAGCAGAATTACGATAAATGGTATGCGTTCAGCGGCGAGCAGGACATTACGCTTGCCGATCTCGACGTGGTGCTGATGCGTAAAGATCCGCCGTTCGACACCGAATTTATCTACGCCACGTACATCCTTGAGCGCGCGGAAGAGAAAGGTACGCTGATCGTTAACAAGCCGCAGAGCCTGCGCGACTGTAACGAAAAGCTGTTCACCGCCTGGTTTGCTGACCTCACCCCGGAAACGCTGGTGACGCGCAGCAAAGCGCAGTTGAAAGCGTTCTGGGAAAAGCACCACGACATTATTTTAAAGCCGCTGGACGGCATGGGCGGCACCTCGATTTTCCGCGTCAAAGAGGGCGACCCTAACCTGCCGGTGATCACCGAAACGCTGACCGAGCTTGGCACGCGTTACTGCATGGCGCAAAACTATCTGCCGGCCATTAAAGACGGTGATAAGCGCGTGCTGGTCGTCGATGGCGAACCGGTGCCGTACTGCCTGGCGCGTATTCCGCAGGGTGGCGAAACGCGCGGTAACCTCGCCGCCGGTGGTCGTGGCGAGCCGCGTCCGCTGAGCGACAGCGACTGGGACATCGCCCGCCGCGTAGCTCCAACGCTGAAAGCCAAAGGCCTGATTTTTGTCGGCCTCGATATTATTGGCGATCGCCTGACCGAAATTAACGTCACCAGCCCGACCTGCATTCGTGAAATCGAAGCCGTCTTCCCGGTGTCCATTACCGGCATGTTGATGGACGCCATCGAAAAACGACTGGGCAAATAATTCGCCATCCGGTTCCCGTTATTAGGGGAAACACCGGGATTTGGTTCCCGCAGGGACGCCAAACCCGGTGGTCGCCCCGGGTATCGCCGTCGGTAAAGCCAGCGTCTGGCTAGTGACAGCGCGCCGCTTTCCCCGCATACTGAGCGCCTGCTGCTTTTTTGAACCAGGAAACAGATCTCTGACAATGAATTTACAGCATCACTTTCTGATTGCCATGCCTGCTCTCCAGGATCCTATCTTTCGTCGCTCCGTAGTCTATATCTGCGAGTACAACGATGAGGGTGCGATGGGGATTATCATCAATAAGCCACTGGAAAACCTCAAGGTTGAGGGCGTGCTGGAGAAGCTTAAAATTCATCCAGAGCCGCGCGATCCCGAGATCCGCTTAGATAAACCCGTCTTTCTCGGCGGCCCGCTGGCGGAAGATCGCGGCTTTATCCTGCACACGCCACCGGCGAAATTCTCCTCCAGCATTCGTATTTCGGATAACACGGTGATCACCACCTCGCGCGACGTGCTGGAAACCTTAGGCACCGAAGAGCAACCGGGCGATGTACTGGTCGCACTGGGCTACTCCTCCTGGGAGAAAGGCCAGCTCGAACAGGAGATCCTCGAAAACGCCTGGCTGACGGCACCTGCGGATAAAAACATCCTGTTCAAAACGCCGATTGCCGATCGCTGGCGCGACGCGGCCAAACTGATTGGTATCGATATCTCAACGATGACCGGTTCGGCGGGGCACGCCTGATGAGTGGAACACTGCTGGCCTTTGATTTCGGCACCAAAAGCATCGGCGTCGCTATCGGGCAACGCATCACCGGCACCGCGCGACCGCTGACCGCGCTAAAAGCGCAGGACGGCACGCCGGACTGGAAGCTCATCGAGCGCTTGCTCAAGGAGTGGCAGCCGGACGAAGTGGTCGTCGGCTTACCGCTCAATATGGACGGGACAGAACAACCGCTGACCGCGCGGGCGCGTAACTTCGCCAACAAGATCCATGGCCGTTTCGGGGTGCGCATCGCCCTGCACGATGAACGCTTAAGTACCGTTGAAGCCCGCGCCGGGCTGTTTGACCACGGCGGATTTCGCGCGCTCAACAAAGGCAGTATCGATTCGGCGTCTGCCGTGATCATCCTCGAAAGCTACTTCGAACAGCACCTCTGATCGCCCCCTGAGAACGCTGTAAACCCCGCTTCGCCGCACGGCAGGCGGGGACAATTCCCTCGATCGTCCTCACACTTTGCACGCGTGCTTTTTGCATTTCGCACAATGTCTCTATAAAAGAAACACTATAGCCCAATAAATATAGCCGAATACATTCCGCTCAGGCTTTCTGCGTAAGCTGTGCGGTCAACTGATGAAGCGCGTTCAGTCGGGTAGTGACAACGGGTTCTTCCACCTGCCACATGCCCGCAAACGCCAGTGCCGCAGAGTGTGCGCCCAGCGGCTGCGCCATCGAGACTTCGCCGTCGTCGTGGTGCCACACCACATGGCCCTGCTCGCGCTGCTGGGCAACGTGCGGCCCCAGTTGACGCCACTGTTCGGGCGTAAAGCGCTTTTGCAGATCGTCGTCGCTTTCCGCCGCCAGCAGCGACATGCCGATCACCGACTGCCACGCGGGCAGCATATGGAAACCCGCCAGCGCCTGGCTGACCTGGCTACCGGGTTCAGAGTGGTAGATGTAGATCACCTGATCTTCCCAGAGAACGCCCATGGCCACGACGATATCTTTTGGGGCATGGCGTTCAAGCAGCGGCAGCGCCTGAGAAAACAGCGCCGAGCCGCGAATAGCCTGCGCGGCCAGCGCATGAATGCCAGGCCCTGGAAGGTAGCGGCGCTGCTCGTCCTGCATCGTCAGGCCGATTGCAGCCATGGTCATCAGCAGACGGTTAACGCGCGTGGTGTTGATGCCCATCAGGCGGGCCAGTTCACGGCAACCGATAGCGCGGCCGCTGGACACCAGATATTGCAGACAGCGAATGCCGTCAATCAGGCTTTGGTTCGGTTGGGATGACATAGCGGCGCTCATATTCAGGTTCGTCAGAGCGTCGATTTTACCGCCAGTACAGAAGGAAACAAGACAATGAAAATCTTTCCCCAGCGCGATGCCAGAACATTTCCTGTCCGGCAGTTGCACGCGGACCTGCTGGTCGCGGGCGGTGGACTCGCCGGGCTATGCGCGGCCCTCGCCGCCGCACGCGATGGCTTGCAGGTCGTGCTGGTGCAGGACAGGCCGGTGCTGGGTGGAAACGCCTCCAGCGAAGTGCGGCTGTGGGCCAACGGCGCAACCTCGCACATGGGCAACAACAACCGCTGGGCGCGCGAAGGCGGCATCATGGGCGAGATCCTCGAAGAGAACCTGTGGCGCAACAAAGAGGGCAACCCGGTGATGTTCGACCTGGTGCTGCTGGATCTGGCAAAACGCCAGCCAGGCCTGACGCTGCTGCTCAACACGGCGGTATATGACGTTGACGCCTTCGAGCACTGTATTCACCGGGTAAAAGCGTTCAATCCGATCAATGAAACCTTCTATGAGCTGAGCGCCACGCAGTTTTGCGACGCCACCGGCGACGGCGTGCTCGGCTATCTGGCGGGTGCCGAGTACCGCGAAGGCGCGGAAGATGTCAGTGAGCTGGGCGAAAAAATGGCCCCCGGCGATAGCTTCGGTCACAAGCTGGGACACTCCATTTACTTTTACACCAAACAGACCGACGGCCCGGTGCACTTCGTTCCCCCCTCTTTCGCGCTGGATGACATTACCGCCATCCCCCGCTACAAGCGACTCACCTCGTCGCTCAACGGTTGCGATCTGTGGTGGCTCGAATGGGGCGGGCGTCTGGATACCGTTCATGAGAGCGAGGAGATCAAATGGGAACTGTGGAAAATCGTCTGGGGTGTTTGGGATTACATTAAAAACTCCGGCGCATTCCCGGAAGCGGCCAATATGACCATCGAGTGGGTCGGGGCTATACCCGGCAAGCGCGAAAGCCGCCGCTTTATTGGTGACCATTTACTGTGCCAGCAGGATATCGTCGAGCAGCGCGATCACTATGACGCCGTGGCCTACGGCGGCTGGTCAATCGATCTGCACCCGGCGGACGGCGTTTACAGCACCCACGACGGCTGCCGTCAATTTCACAGCAAAGGCACCTACACCATTCCTTACCGCAGCCTTTACAGCCGCTCGCTCGATAATCTGTTCTTAACCGGGCGCTTGATTTCCGCCTCGCACGTCGCTTTTGGCAGCGCCCGCGTGATGTGCACCTGCGGTCTGCTGGGCGAAGTGGTGGGCCGCGCCGCCGCGCTGTGCCACCAGCTGCAATTCATACCGTCTGAACTGGCGGCGCGGGAAAACATCGGCAGGCTGCAACAGCACTTGCAGGCCACCGGCTGCTATATTCCGCGCCAGTTCCTTAACGATCCCGCACGCGGGGCGAGCGTCAGCGCCAGCAGCGAATATCAGCTCTCCGACACCGCGCACAACGGCGAGTGGCTTTCCCTCTCAGCGCGCATGGCCATTTTACTGCCGGTTAAAGCCGGGGCATCGCTGCCTGAGATCACCTTCACGTTGCGTTCAGCTTCGCCGCAAACGGTGAAGGTTTCGCTGCTGGGCAGTGCGAAAGCGGGCAACTTCACGCCGGATCACCAGTACGACGCCTGCGAGCTGAACATCAGCGGCGAACAGGCACACCGCTGTGCCTTCCGCTGGCGCAGCGAACGTGACCAGTATGTTTTTGTCGCCTTTGACGCTACAGACGACGTCGAGATTGCCCTGACCGACGTGCAGCTTCCCGGCATTATGACGGTGTTTAACAGCCTCAACGCCCGCGTCGCTAAACACACCCGCCAGGTGGTGGACGGTGATTACGGCGTTGATGAATTCGACTTCTGGCTGCCGCGCCGCCGACCGCATCAGGTCATGCCCGCGCTGCGCCTGAGCGCACCGTTGTGCTGCTTTGGCGCTGAAAACGTGCTCAACGGTCGGCTGCGTCCTGAACAGCAAAGCAACGCCTGGATCCCGGCGGCGGACGATGCCACGCCGACGCTGCGCTGGCACTGGGAGACACCGCAGACCTTCACGCACCTGACGCTGGTGCAGGACAACGACTTCGACAACGCCATGGAAACGGTGCAGATGGGCCACGCGCTGGCGGTCACGCCGCACTGCATCACCCATTATCGCCTGTGGGCTGATGACACACTGGTTGCCGAGGTGCGCGATAATCACCACTCCGTCTGCGAGCACCCACTGGGCTTCGCGCAACCGGTGCAAACCGTGCGGCTGGAGATCCTCGCCACGGCGGGTGCGCTGCCTGCGGTTTACGCCCTCAACGTGCGCTAAAGCCTGCCCTGCGCGATGCGCTGCTGGCGGCTCTGGGCGAAGGTCTGCATCCCCGCCAGTTGCCCGGTCTGCATCACGCCGGGCAACTGGTGCGTTTTGCCCTCGCGGATCAGATTTGCCACGGCGGCGGTGTTGGTCAGCAGTTCAAACAGCGCCACGCGACCGCCCTGCTTATCCGCTTCGAGGGTTTGCGCCAGCACCGCTTGCAGACTCCCGGCCAGCTGGCTGCGGACCGGATCTTTTTCCTGCGCCGGAAAGGTATCCACCAGCCGTTCGATGGCCTGTGCCGCGCCGCGTGTGTGCAGCGTTGCCAGCACCAGATGCCCGGTTTCCGCCGCCGTCAGCGCCAGACGGATGGTCTCGCTATCGCGCAGCTCCCCCAGCAAAATCACGTCGGGATCTTCACGCAGCGCCGCGCGCAGTCCGTCGGCGAAGGAGGGGCAGTGCGGCCCGATTTCGCGCTGCTGGATCAGGCATTGTGCGCTGTGATGAACGTACTCCACCGGATCCTCAAGCGTCAGGATGTGCCCGTGCAAATGGTGATTGAGCGCATCCACCATCGCCGCAAGGGTGGTGGATTTGCCGCTGCCCGTGGCCCCTGTCACCAGCACGAGGCCATTCTCCCGTTGCAGGATGTCATGTAACGCGGGCGGCACATCAAGCGCCGCCAGCGTCGGGCAGGCGACGGGCAACAGGCGCAGCGCCAGCGAAACGCCGTGATGGTGCATAAACGCGCTGGCGCGCAGGCGCGGCCCCGCATCGGTTGCCAGCGCAAAATCCACCTGCCGGTTGGCCCACCAGTCGCCAAGCTGTTCATCGCTCAGGTGCTCACGTAGCAGGGCATCAATGTCTGGCGAGGGAAAAGGCGCGGCTTCCAGTTTGCCCTGCCTGCGCCAGCGCGGCGGCCAGGCATTGCACAGGTGTAGATCCGAGACGTTATGCTTTACACTAAGGGCCACAATTTCTTCCATATTCATACAACCTCCTGGCACACATGAACGATATTGCGCATAACCTGGCACAGGTCCGGGACAAAATCTCAGCGGCTGCAACGCGTTGCGGCCGTGCTTCAGAAGAAGTGACGCTGCTTGCAGTCAGTAAAACAAAACCTGCGAGCGCGGTCGCAGATGCCATCGCCGTGGGTCAGCGTGCGTTTGGTGAAAATTACGTGCAGGAAGGCGTGGATAAAATCCGCCATTTTCAGGATGCGGGCGTCGCAGACCTGCAATGGCACTTTATCGGCCCGTTGCAGTCCAACAAAAGCCGTCTGGTCGCGGAGCATTTTGACTGGTGCCATACGGTGGATCGTCTGCGTATTGCCAGCCGCTTAAGCGAGCAGCGCCCGGCCCATTTAGCGCCGCTTAACATCCTGATTCAAATCAATATTAGCGATGAAGAGAGCAAGTCCGGCATTGCGTTAAGCGAGCTGGATGCGCTGGCCGCACAGGTCGTGGAACTGCCGGGCGTATGCCTGCGCGGCGTCATGGCGATCCCGGCCCCGGTGTCAGATTATGAAAGGCAGTTTGCGGTGGCACGGCAAATGGCGGTAGCATTTGACGCGCTCAAATCGCGCTACCCGACGGTCGATACCCTCTCGCTGGGTATGACAGATGATATGGACGCCGCCATTGCGGCAGGCAGCACGATGGTGCGCATCGGTACCGCGATCTTTGGTGCGCGCGATTACACAAAAAATTAAGGAACACTGAGGAACGCCATGCAGACGTTGACTTTCCTGCTCTCGACGGTCATTGAGCTTTATACGATGGTACTGTTGCTGCGCATTTGGATGCAGTGGGCACGGGTTGATTTTTACAATCCGTTCTCGCAATTTGTGGTGAAAGCCACCCAGCCAATTGTTGGGCCGCTGCGCCGGGTGATCCCGGCGATGGGGCCGATCGACAGCGCGTCGTTGCTGATCGCCTTTATTCTTTGCCTCATCAAAGCGATCGTGCTGTTTATGGTGGTGACCTTCCAGCCGATTATCTGGATCGCCGCCCTGCTGATTCTGGTAAAAACCATCGGCCTGATGATCTTCTGGGTGCTGCTGGTCATGGCTATCATGAGCTGGGTCAGCCAGGGACGCAGCCCGATTGAATTTGTGCTGATGCAGCTCGCCGAGCCGCTGTTGCGCCCGATTCGCCGCCTGCTGCCAGCAATGGGCGGCATTGATTTCTCGCCGATGATCCTCGTGCTGCTGCTGTACGTCATCAATATGGGCATCGCCGAAGTGTTACAGTCTACGGGCAATATGCTGCTGCCGGGGCTGTGGATGGCGCTATGAGTGCCGTTAGCCTCTGCGATGACGGGCTGGTGCTGCGGCTGTATATTCAGCCCAAAGCCAGCCGGGATTCGATTGTCGGTTTGCATGGCGACGAGGTGAAAGTCGCCATCACCGCCCCACCGGTGGACGGCCAGGCGAATGCGCATCTGATTAAATTCCTCGCGAAACAGTTCCGCGTCGCCAAAAGCCAGGTGGTCATTGAAAAAGGCGAACTTGGCCGCCATAAACAGGTCAAAATAGTCCATCCGCAGCAGATCCCGACCGACGTCGCGGCGCTCACAGAATAAACAGGATCCACCATGCAAAAAGTTGTTCTCGCTACCGGTAACGCCGGTAAAGTGCGCGAGCTGGCCTCGCTGCTCACTGATTTTGGTCTCGACGTCGTCGCGCAAACCGAACTGGGCGTTGACGAGGCTGAAGAGACCGGACTGACGTTCATTGAGAACGCGATCATCAAAGCGCGTCATGCCGCGCAGGTCACCGGTCTGCCCGCCATTGCCGACGATTCCGGCCTTGCCGTGGACGTGCTTGGCGGCGCGCCGGGGATCTACTCCGCCCGTTTTTCAGGCGCGGGTGCCACCGACCAGCGAAACCTGGAAAAGCTGTTAGAAGAGCTGGCGGACGTGCCGGACGCGAAGCGCCAGGCGCAGTTCCATTGCGTGTTGGTGTACCTGCGCCACGCCGACGATCCCACGCCGCTGGTGTGCCACGGTCGCTGGCCGGGAACGATCGCGCGTACCCCTGCGGGCAACGGCGGCTTTGGTTACGATCCGATTTTCTTTGTCCCGACCGAGGGCAAAACCGCAGCGGAGATGACCCGCGAAGAAAAGAGCGCCATTTCCCACCGTGGACAAGCGCTGAAACTGTTACTGGAAGCCCTGCGTAATGGCTAATTTGCCACCCCTGAGTCTTTATATTCATATTCCGTGGTGCGTGCAGAAATGTCCCTACTGCGACTTCAACTCGCATGCGTTAAAGGGCGAAGTGCCGCACGACGACTACGTTCAGCATCTGTTGAGCGATCTGGATGCCGACGTGGCTTACGCGCAGGGACGTGACGTAAAGACGATTTTCATCGGTGGCGGTACGCCGAGCCTGCTGTCAGGCCCGGCGATGCAGACCCTGCTCGACGGCGTGCGGGCGCGCCTGAACGTCGCAACAGATGCAGAAATCACCATGGAAGCCAACCCTGGCACGGTAGAAGCCGACCGCTTTGTGGAGTATCAGAAGGCGGGCGTTAACCGTATCTCCATCGGAGTGCAAAGTTTCAATGAAGCAAAACTCAAGCGCCTGGGCCGTATTCATGACGCAAGCGAGGCCAGACGCGCCGCACAGCTGGCAACCGGGCTGGGGCTGCGCAGTTTTAACCTCGATCTTATGCACGGATTACCGGACCAGACGCTGGATGAAGCCCTTGACGATCTGCGCCAGGCCATTGCGCTCAATCCACCGCATTTGTCCTGGTATCAGCTGACCATCGAACCCAATACGCTGTTTGCTTCACGTCCACCGACGCTACCGGATGACGATTCGCTGTGGGATATTTTCGAGCAGGGAGACAAACTTCTGACGGCGGCAGGGTATCAGCAGTACGAAACCTCGGCCTACGCAAAGCCGGGCTATCAGTGCCAGCACAATCTTAACTACTGGCGCTTCGGCGATTACCTCGGTATTGGCTGCGGCGCACACGGCAAAGTCACCTTCCCGGACGGGCGCATTTTGCGAACGGCAAAAACGCGTCACCCGCGCGGCTTTATGCAGGGAAACTATCTCGACAAGCAGCATGACGTGGAGACGGGTGATAAACCTTTCGAGTTCTTTATGAACCGCTTCCGCCTGCTGGAAGCGGCACCGCGCGCCGAGTTTGCCCGCTACACCGGGCTTGATGAATCGGTGATTCGCGCGCAGATCGATGAGGCCATCGCCCTCGGGTATCTCACCGAGTGTGCGCAATACTGGCAAATCACCGAGCACGGCAAGCTGTTTTTGAACTCCCTGCTGGAGCTGTTTCTCGCTGAGTGATCCACCAACGATCCCCCGTACCCTTCTGGATGCGGGGGATCGTTTCGGCTTATTTAAACCCTTTCGACTCTTTGATCAGCTCGTACGCTTTCTGGATTTCCTGCGCTTTTTGCTTCGCCATCTCCATCATTTCTGGCGGTAAGCCTTTCGCGACCAGTTTATCCGGATGGTGCTCGCTCATCAGCTTGCGATAAGCGCGTTTGATGGTCGTGGCATCGTCCGTCGGCTTAACGCCAAGCACGTTGCAGGCATCTTCGAGGGTGGGCCCGCGCTGAGCCTGTTGCCAGCCGCCGCCAGACTGCTGGTGCTGCTGATAACCGTCGCCAAACTGCGCCCCGCCCTGCATCATGCGCAGGAACTGATCGAACTGCATACGCGAAATACCCAGCTCTTCGGCAATGACATACAGCACTTCCCGCTCGTTGGGATGCAGCGAACCGTCGGCAAACGCCGCCTGGATTTGAATTTCCAGAAACATCCTAATCAGGTCAAAGCGACCAAAACAGACGCTGCGGAACTGACGCATTTTTTCGCGCAGCGGGTAGTTGTCCGCTTTGCCGACACGAAACGCCTGCTGCGCGGAAGCGCGGGAGTCGCCGTGCAGATTCATACGGTCCATAAACAGACTCGCGACCTGGATATCCGCCTGCGTGACATGACCTTTGGATTTCGTCAGATGCCCCATCACCTCAAAGGTGGTGGCAAAAAAGAGCGTCTGACGTTCACGCTGGTTGGCAAACCACGCCATTTTCCGGCTGCGCGCCTTATCAAACATATGGCCAATAAGAAGCCCGAGGAGCACGCCCCAGAAGCCGCCGCCCATCATTAAGGCAATGGCAACGCCAATCACTTTTCCCCAATACTGCATATACTCCCCAAATCGTCATGCCGTCGGCTAAAATTTGCATTATCATACCCGTCATTCTATGCCGTGCACAGGCACAGCCTTCTCTATTGGGCTGGAAAGCGGGCAGGATTAACACTAGCGCTGTGAAGGTGAGTAAGTTAGTCTCTGAGCGTTTGCAAGCCGAAAAGCCACTGATGACGGAACAACAAATACAACGTATGAAAAAACGTATTCCCACCCTTTTGGCCACCTTGATCGGTTCTGCCCTGTACAGCCAGTATGGGCAGGCTGCCGATCTCGCCTCGCAGTGTATGCTGGGCGTACCGAGCTATAATCGCCCTCTGGTAACCGGCGATACCAATAACCTGCCCGTCACCATTAACGCTGACCATGCCAAAGGGAACTACCCTGACGATGCGGTGTTTACCGGCAACGTCGATGTGCAGCAGGGTAACAGCCGATTACAGGCCGATGAAATGCAGCTCCACCAGCAGACGGCGGAAGGTCAAACCGACCCCGTGCGCACGGTGGATGCTCTGGGTAACGTACACTACGACGATAACCAGGTCATTCTGAAAGGTCCGAAAGCCTGGTCGAATCTCAACACCAAAGACACCAACGTGTGGGAAGGCGACTACCAGATGGTGGGCCGTCAGGGGCGTGGTACCGCTGACCTGATGAAACAGCGCGGACAAAACCGTTATACCATTCTCGATAATGGCTCGTTTACCTCGTGCCTGCCTGGGTCAAATACCTGGAGCGTGGTGGGCAGCGAAGTGATTCAGGACCGTGAAGAGCAGGTCGCTGAAATCTGGAACGCGCGCTTTAAGCTCGGCCCGGTGCCGGTGTTTTACAGCCCCTATTTGCAGTTGCCGATTGGCGATAAGCGCCGCTCGGGCTTCCTGATACCCAATGCGCGATACACCACCACGAACTATTTTGAGTTCTACCTGCCCTATTACTGGAACATCGCGCCAAACTTCGACGCCACCATCACGCCGCACTATATCCACAAGCGCGGCAATATCCAGTGGGAGAACGAGTTCCGTTACCTGACCAAAGCCGGTGCGGGTCTTATCGAGTTTGACTATCTGCCATCCGATAAGGTGTACCAGGATGAGCATCCGACCGAGAGCGATCGCCACCGTTGGTTGTTCTACTGGCAACATGCGGGCGTGGTCGATCAGGTCTGGCGTTTTAACGCCGATTACACCAAAGTCAGTGACCCGACCTATTTCAACGACTTTGATTCCAAATACGGCTCCAGTACCGACGGTTACGCCACGCAGAAATTCAGCGTCGGCTATGGCGTGCAAAACTTTAACGCCACCGTCTCGACCAAAGAGTTCCAGGTCTTTGATACCCAGACACGCAGCTCCTATTCCGCCGAGCCGCAGCTGGACGTCAACTACTATCAAAACGACGTGGGTCCATTTGATACACGCGTTTACGCTCAGGCGGTGCACTTCGTCAACACCAATGACACCATGCCGGAAGCCACGCGTGTGCACCTTGAGCCAACCATCAACCTGCCGCTGTCTAATGCGTGGGGAAGCCTGAACACTGAAGCGAAAGTGATGGCAACCCATTATCAGCAAAGCAATTTTGATGACTACAATGCGCGTTACGGCACCGAATACGAAAGTACCGTAAACCGCGTTCTGCCGCAGTTCAAAGTGGACGGCAGGCTGGTCTTTGAGCGCGACATGAACTGGGCCGAAGGCTATACCCAAACGCTGGAACCCCGTGCGCAATACCTCTATGTGCCGTATCGCGACCAGAGCCATATTCAAAACTATGACTCTTCGCTGCTGCAATCTGATTACAGCGGCCTGTTCCGCGACCGCACCTACGGTGGTCTTGACCGCATCGCGTCGGCAAACCAGGTCACGACCGGCGTCACATCGCGCATTTATGATGAGGAAGCGGTTGAACGTTTTAACGTTTCTGTTGGTCAAATCTACTATTTCACCGAGTCCCGTACCGGTGATGACAACATTAACTGGGAGAAAGACGACAAAACCGGTTCGCTGGTCTGGGCGGGTGACACCTACTGGCGCATCTCCGATCGTTGGGGCCTGCGTGGCGGTGTCCAGTACGATACCCGACTCGACAACGTCGCTAACAGCACCGCGTCGATCGATTACCGCCGGGATGAAGACCGTCAGTTGCAGTTAAGCTACCGTTACGCCAGCCCGGAATACATTCAGGCAACGTTGCCAAGCTTTGCAACCTCTGAACAGTACAACAAAGGTATCTCTCAGGTGGGCGGCGTCGCAAGCTGGCCGATCGTGGACCGCTGGTCCGTCGTCGGCGCATACTATTTCGATACCAACACCAGCAAACCGGCCGATCAGATGGTCGGCGTGCAGTACAACTCCTGCTGTTACGCGATCCGTTTAGGGTATGAACGTAAACTCAACGGCTGGGACAACGATAGAAACCACAGCGTTTACGACAAAGTTATCGGCTTTAACATCGAACTACGTGGTCTGAGCTCAAACTACGGTCTGGGCACGCAGAAAATGCTACGTTCGAACATACTGCCGTACCGTAGTACTCTGTGATGTACTTGATTTGCAACGTAATCCGCATTGCGGTTAATTGAAATGGAAAAAGTATGAAGAACTGGAAAACGCTGCTTCTCGGTATCGCAATGGTTGCGAATACCAGTTTCGCCGCGCCGCAGGTTGTCGATAAAGTCGCCGCCGTCGTCAATAATGGCGTGGTCTTAGAAAGTGACGTTGATGGTTTGATGCAGTCCGTGAAAGCAAACGCAGGTCAGGCAGGCCAACAGCTGCCGGATGACGCGACGTTGCGCCATCAGATTTTAGAACGTCTGATTATGGATCAAATCATTTTACAGATGGGCACCAAAATGGGTGTCAAAGTCACTGACGAGCAGCTCGATCAGGCGATCGCCAACATTGCCAAACAGAACAACATGACGATGGATCAGATGCGCAGCCGTCTGGCCTACGACGGTGTGAATTACAACACCTACCGTAGCCAGATCCACAAAGAGATGTTGATCTCTGAAGTGCGCAACAGTGAAGTGCGTCGCCGTATCACCATCCTGCCGCAGGAAGTGGACGCTCTGGCACAGCAGGTCGGTAATCAGAACGATGCCAGCACCGAGCTGAACCTGAGCCACATCCTGATCCCGCTGCCGGAAAACCCGACCTCCGATCAGGTGAACGAGGCCGAAAGCCAGGCAACGTCGATCATTGATCAAGCGCGCAATGGCGGTGACTTTGGCAAACTGGCCATCACCTACTCCGCTGACCAACAGGCGCTGAAAGGCGGCCAGATGGGCTGGGGTCGAATTCAGGAGCTGCCGTCTATTTTCGCGCAGGCACTGAGCACCGCGAAAAAAGGCGATGTTATTGGGCCGATTCGTTCAGGCGTGGGCTTCCATATCCTGAAAGTGAACGATCTGCGCGGTCAGAGTAAAAACATTTCTGTGACCGAAGTTCACGCTCGCCACATCTTGCTGAAGCCGTCGCCGATCATGACCGACGACCAGGCTCGCGTGAAGCTGGAACAGATCGCAGCCGATATCAAAAGTGGTAAAACCACCTTTGCTAACGCGGCGAAAGAGTTCTCTCAGGATCCTGGCTCGGCTAACCAGGGCGGCGATCTCGGCTGGGCGGCAGCGGATATCTACGATCCGGCCTTCCGCGATGCGCTGAGCAAACTAAGCAAAGGCCAGACCAGCGCCCCGGTGCACTCCTCCTTCGGCTGGCACTTGATTGAGCTGCTTGATTCCCGCAACGTTGACAAAACCGACGCGGCGCAAAAAGATCGTGCTTACCGCATGCTGATGAACCGCAAATTCTCTGAAGAAGCGGCGACCTGGATGCAGGAACAGCGCGCCAGCGCATACGTGAAAGTGCTGAGCAACTAATGCAGGTTTCGCGCGTCGTTATCACTCCCGGCGAACCCGCCGGGATTGGCCCGGATCTCGTCGTCCAGCTCGCCCAGCGCGACTGGCCGATGGAGCTGGTGGTCTGCGCCGATGCAGCACTGTTAACAGACCGGGCCAACGCGCTCGGTCTTCCGCTTTCAATACGCCCTTACCAGCCGGATGTGCCCCCACAGCCGCAGCGCGCGCGCACCCTGACCGTGCTGCCCGTCGCGCTACGGGCAAGCGTAGTGGCGGGTCAGTTAAACGTCAGTAACGGTGCCTACGTCGTGGAAACGCTCGCCCGCGCCTGCGACGGTTGCCTGAACGGCGAGTTTGCCGCGCTGGTGACCGGCCCGGTACACAAAGGCGTGATTAACGACGCTGGCGTGCCGTTTACCGGTCATACGGAATTTTTTGAAGAGCGCTCGCAGGCCAGTAAAGTGGTGATGATGCTGGCAACGGAAGAGCTACGCGTCGCGCTGGCGACCACGCATCTGCCGTTAAAAGAGGTCGCCGGGGCGATTACGCCCGCGCTGCTGCGTGAAATCATCACGATTTTGTACGGCGATCTGCAAAACAAGTTTGGCATCGCCAAACCGCACGTGCTGGTGTGCGGCCTGAACCCTCATGCGGGCGAAGGCGGGCATATGGGCACGGAAGAGATTGAGACCATCATTCCGGTGCTTGAGGAGATGCGCGCGCAGGGCATGCAGTTGAGCGGCCCGCTGCCCGCCGATACGCTTTTTCAGCCGAAATATCTCGACCATGCCGATGCGGTGTTAGCGATGTACCACGATCAGGGCCTGCCCGTGCTAAAATACCAGGGCTTTGGTCGCGGTGTGAACATTACGCTCGGCTTACCCTTTATTCGCACATCCGTAGACCACGGGACCGCCCTTGAACTGGCGGGCCTCGGGAAAGCCGATGTCGGCAGTTTTATTACGGCGCTTAATCTCGCCATCAAAATGATTGTTAATACTCAATGAATACTCGAGTCCATCAGGGCCACTTAGCTCGTAAACGCTTCGGGCAAAACTTTCTCAACGATCAGTTTGTGATCGACAGCATCGTCGCGGCGATCAACCCACAAAAAGGCCAGGCGATGGTCGAAATCGGTCCAGGCCTGGGTGCGCTGACCGAGCCGGTTGGCGATCGCATGGACAAAATGACCGTTATCGAGCTGGACCGCGATCTGGCGGCCCGCCTGCAAACGCACCCGTTCCTGGCACCGAAACTGACAATTTATCAGCAAGATGCCATGACGATGAACTTTTCCGAGCTGTCTGAGACGCTGGGACAACCGCTGCGCGTGTTTGGCAACCTGCCGTACAACATCTCAACGCCGTTGATGTTCCATCTGTTCAGCTACACCGGTGCCATTGCCGATATGCACTTCATGCTGCAAAAAGAGGTGGTTAACCGCCTGGTTGCAGGACCTAACAGGAAGGCGTATGGTCGATTAAGCGTGATGGCGCAATACTATTGTCAGGTCATTCCGGTGCTTGAAGTGCCGCCGACGGCCTTTACGCCTGCGCCAAAAGTAGATTCCGCCGTGGTGCGCCTGGTGCCTTACACCACGCTGCCGCATCCGGTAAAAGACGTTCGCGTGCTGAGCCGAATCACCACAGAAGCGTTTAACCAGCGCCGCAAAACGATTCGTAACAGCCTCGGTAATCTGTTCACGGTAGATGTGTTAACCCAGTTAGGTATCGATCCGGCGGCCCGCGCAGAGAACATTTCTGTTGCGCAATACTGCCAGTTAGCGAACTACCTCATTGATAATGCGCCGCCGAAGGAGAGTTAAGCCATGATCAATTCGCCCCGCGTATCCGTTCAGGTACAAAGCGTCTATATTGAGTCCCAGTCCTCACCCGACGAAGAACGTTATGTATTTGCTTACACCGTGTCGATACGCAATCTGGGGCGGACCCCCGTGCAGCTGCTGGGGCGTTACTGGCTTATCACCAACGGGAATGGCCGTGAAACCGAAGTTCAGGGCGAGGGCGTCATTGGCGTCCAGCCGCACATCGAACCGGGTGGCGAATACCAGTACACCAGCGGCGCAGTGCTTGAAACGCCGCTGGGTACGATGCAGGGCCATTATGAAATGATCGATGCACAGGGAAATGCCTTCCGCATTGCCATTCCGGTTTTCCGACTTGCCATTCCAACGCTGATCCATTAATCCATGTCTACATATCTTATTGGCGACGTTCACGGTTGCTTTGATGAACTGATCGCACTTTTAAAACAGGTTCAGTTCGATCCTGAGACAGACACGCTCTGGCTAACGGGCGATCTGGTCGCGCGTGGTCCGGCCTCCCTTGAGGTATTGCGTTATGTGAAATCTCTTGGCGACAGCGTGCGCATGGTGCTGGGCAACCACGACCTGCATCTGCTGGCGGTTTACGCCGGGATCAGTCGTAATAAACCTAAGGATCGCATTACCCCGCTGCTGGAAGCGCCGGACGCCGACGAGCTGATCAACTGGCTGCGTCGCCAGCCGCTGATACAGGTGGACGAAGAGAAGAAGCTGGTGATGGCCCATGCCGGCATTACGCCGCAGTGGGATCTGGAGACGGCAATCGCCTGTGCCAGAGATGCCGAAGCCGTGCTGGCAAGCGACACCTATCCGCTGTTTCTGGACGCCATGTATGGCGACTACCCCAACAACTGGAGCCCGGAGCTAAGCGGCCTCGCCCGTCTGCGATTTGTCACCAACGCCTTTACCCGCATGCGTTTTTGCTTCCCGAACGGGCAGCTGGATATGTACTGTAAAGACGTGCCGGAAACCGCACCTGCGCCGCTTAAACCGTGGTTTACCATTCCCGGTCCGGTCACCAACCGCTACAGCGTGGCGTTTGGGCACTGGGCATCGCTTGAAGGCAAAGGCACACCGGACGGTATATATGCGCTGGATACGGGCTGCTGCTGGGGTGGCGTACTGACATGTCTGCGTTGGGAAGATAAAGCCTGGTTTGCCCAGCCGTCGAACCGCCAGTTAGATTTGGGCGAAGATGAGGCGTTTGCCTCCTGAGGGTATTGCCGGATGGCGGCTGCGCCTTATCCGGCCTACATTCTGACCTTCTGACCTTCTGACCTTGTAGCCCCGGTAAGCGAAGCGCCACCGGGGAATCAGACTTAACGCCGTTCTAACACTTCGAAGCAATAGCTGTGTGAGTTCTGCGCATCGGCGTCGTGGAATTCGCTGAACACCGACTCCCAGTCGTCCGGCTCGTAGTCCGGGAAATGGGTATCCCCTTCCACTTCCGCGTCAATGTGCGTCAGATACAAGCGCTGTGCCTTCGGCAGGAACTGCTCGTAGACGCGACCGCCGCCGATCACCATGATCTCTTCAGCATCGCCGCACGCGGCAATCGCGTCTTCAACAGACGAGACCCATTCAACGCGATCGTCGGTGCCAGGCTTGCTGCTAATGACGATATTTTTACGCCCCGGCAGCGGTCGACCGATTGACTCCCAGGTCAGTCGGCCCATCACCACAGGTTTGTTCAAGGTAGTACGTTTAAACCAGGCGAGATCGGCAGGCAAGTTCCACGGCATGGCGTTTTCCATGCCGATAACGCGATCCACCGCTAACGCCGCAATCAGACTGATCATGAGATATTTCCCGGTGCAAAAAATTGTCGCCACTATACGTAAAGCGCTATCTCACGTCGACTGGCGGCAGGGTAAAGAATGATAAAATTTTTCATTCTGCTGACGGCTTCACTTCCGGTTCATCGTCTGCATTGCCGGTATGTTTCCCCTCTTCGGTGCCCTGCCAGCCATGACGCTGAATCAACGACAGATGCGCCCGATCTTCGGTGATGATTTCCGTCAGCATCGCGCTGGTGCGCTTGTAAACCGCGGCGCGCGACTGGGTATCGTTTTCGCCCTGCGCCATCTCATCCACCATCTGTGTATTATAGCGGCGGAACAGATCGGCGCGCTCACGGGCTTCATATTGCCCCAGTCCCAGGCCTTCCAGCGCCAGTCGCCCAATTTTAAGCGCACCTTCAAAGGTTTCACGTTCAGGCCTTTCCACCCCGGCCTGGCGCAGGCGAATGAAGTGATCGACGTCGCGCGCACGGGCGATGATCTGCAAATGCGGAAAGTGCTCCCGCACCAGCTCCGTCAATTGCAGGTTGGTTTTCGGATCGTCAATGGCGTTAATAAACACTTCCGCTTTGCCCGCCCCGGCGGACTCCAGCAGATCCACGCGGGTGGCATCCCCGTAAAATACCTTCATGCCGAATTTACGCAGCGTCTCGATATGGTCAGGATCGTGATCCAGTACCACCATTTTCACGCCGCTGGAAAGCAGCAAACGCCCGGCGATCTGCCCAAAGCGACCAAAGCCCGCGACGATCACCCGAGGCTGCTCCTCATCGATTTCATCGGCTTCCCGGGCCTCTTCGCCTCCGGCCTGTTCAGCACGGGTCAGCAACACCAGCAGGATCGGCGTGGCGGCCATTGAGAGCGCCACCGCCAGCGTCAGCGCTTTCGCCCATTCCGCATCCAGCACGCTGGCCATTTGGGCGGCACCAAACACCACGAAGGCAAACTCGCTCCCCTGCCCTAACAGCACCGCAAACCAGCGTCGCTGTTTACCTGGCACCTTAAGCGGACGCGCGATAAGCCACAGCATCAGCGTTTTGATGAGCAGGAAACCGACCAGCAAAATCACGATCCGCAGCGGATGGCTCACCAGCGTACCAAAATCAATCGACATGCCGACGCCGATGAAAAACAGCCCCAGCAGCAGCCCTTTGAACGGCTCGATATCGCTTTCCAGCGCGTGACGATATTCGGAACTTGCCAGCAATACGCCCGCCAGAAACGCCCCCATTGCCATCGACAGACCGGCCTCTTCCAGCAGCAGCCCAAAGCCAAAGACCAGGAACAGCGCCACGGCACTGAACACTTCCCGCAGCCCTGAGCGGGCAACAAAGCGCAGCGCCGGACGCGCCACGTAGCGCCCAATCAGCACCACCAGCGCCAGCGCGCCGATCACTTTCAGCGCGGAGAGCGTAAAGGAGCCGAGCGTGGTGGCCTCGCCGGTGGCGGCCAGCAGCGGGATCATCGCCACCAGCGGAATGGCGGCGATATCCTGAAACAGCAGTACCGCGAACGCGCTCCGCCCCATCTGCGACACCATCAGGTTGCGCTCATTCATCGCCTGCATGGCGATCGCGGTGGACGACAGGCCGAGCGTCAGGCCAATCAGCACCGCCACCTGCCAGCGCAGCCCGAGCGCCATACAGAACGCGCCCAGCAGCAAACCGCAGACCACCATTTGCAGTGCGCCACCGCCGAAGACCGATGCGCGCAGCTTCCACAAGCGCTGCGGATCCAGCTCCAGCCCAATGACAAACAGCATCAGCACTACGCCAATTTCGGCAAAGTGCAAAATAGACTCCGCGTCGGTCACCAGACGCAAGCCCCACGGGCCAATGATGCAGCCCGCAATCAAATAACCGAGTACCGATCCCAGCCCCAGCCGTACGGCAATCGGCACGATCAACGCCGCCGACCCGAGGTAGATCAGCGCCTGAATCAGCGTATGGCTATCCATGATGCGCCTCCTGCCAGTCGATCAACCGCTGTTTGTAGTGGCGCGCCTGCGCCTGCAAGCTTTCGTCATCGCCGACAAAGGTGTTGTGCATAGTGAACGGCGGCAGCCAGTTCATGCCGCAGTAGAGGGCGGTAGCCTGTAACGGCTGAGAAAGCGCGTCAAAGCCGGGATGTGCGCCGATATCAAAATGGTGTTCGCCACCGCCAGTGGTCACCGCCCACAGCAGATCTTTGCCGTGCAGCGCCTTTCCACCCTGGCCATACGCCCAGCCGTGGGACAGCACTTTGTCCATCCACAGTTTTAACAGCGGCGGCACGCTGTACCACTGCATCGGATGCTGCCAGACGACCAGATCCGCCCGCGCCAGCGCATCCTGCTCGGCAATGATGTCGATATCAAAATCGGGATAGCGTTGATAGAGCGAACGAACTTCGACGTGATCAAGCAGCCCTGCCTGCTCAATCATCCGCTTATTCGCGTGCGAGTGACGCGGATAGGGATGTGCATAAATGATAAGAATCATGGATTAACCTGTCTAAACCGCATTGTTTTAATAGCAATGAGTTTAGACAGTTAATCGCTGCGCTTACAGAGAAAGGTACATTTGTTTAACAATTCACGCGCAGGCATTTTTATTTTTCAGACGTTAAATCAGTTATCCAGCTCATTCATGCCTTTCACCTGGTCACGATTGATCTGTTCGGTTTTACCGGTTTCGGCGTTTTCATACGACACCAGACCGGTATCGTCATCCACTTCCGGCTTGCCGTCGGTGACGATAGTGTGCCCGTCTGTGGTTTTCACCGCCTGATTTGAAGTACAGCCCGCCAGTGACATCACCGTGGCGGCGGCAAAAATAGAGCTTATCAGAAGTTTATTTCGCATGGTGTTCACCCCTGCTTATCAGTTGGAATGCGTTATAGACCTGATAATTCTAGGCTAACTGACTGAATGCGGTTGGAAACCCAGAAGGTTCTGAAGTGGGAATGAAAATCGCCCGGCGGTATAAGCCGCCGGGCCTGTGAAAAACACAGATTACTTGCTGATCTGCGCGTGCATTTCCTGCACCGAAGTCACTTTCTCGGTGGCGTCGGCGTTGAGCGCCATCGCCGTGGCGAAACCGCCGTTCAGCGTGGTGTCGTAGTGCACTTTGTACTGCAACGCGCTGCGGCGGATAAGCTTGGAGTCTTCAATCGCCTGGCGGCCTGCGGTGGTGTTGATGATGTAAGTGTATTCGCCATTCTTGATACGATCCTGAATGTGCGGACGTCCTTCATGCACCTTGTTGACCAGACGCGGGTTGATACCGGCTTCGCCGAGCACAATCGCCGTGCCGTGGGTGGCATCCAGTTCGAAGCCCTGTTTTAACAGCTTCGCCGCCAGGTCCACTACGCGCTCTTTATCGCCTTCGCGCACCGAGAGCAGCGCACGCCCCTGTTTCTTCATGGTCGAGTTACTGCCGAGCTGCGCTTTGGCAAATGCTTCTGCGAAAGTGCGGCCCACGCCCATGACTTCACCGGTGGAGCGCATTTCTGGCCCAAGCAGCGGGTCAACGCCCGGGAACTTGTTGAACGGCAGCACCACTTCTTTCACCGAGTAGTACGGCGGAATAATCTCTTTAGTCACGCCCTGCTGTGCCAGCGTTTTGCCGGTCATCACGCGCGCGGCGACTTTTGCCAGCGCAACGCCAGTGGCTTTCGACACGAACGGCACCGTACGCGCCGCACGCGGGTTGACTTCAATCAGGTAGACTTCGTTGTCTTTCACCGCGAACTGCACGTTCATCAGACCGCGCACCTGCAACTCAAACGCCAGTTTCTGCACCTGCTGGCGCATGACGTCCTGAATCTCCTGGCTCAGCGTGTACGCAGGCAGAGAACATGCGGAGTCGCCGGAGTGCACGCCCGCCTGCTCAATGTGCTCCATAATGCCGCCAATCAGCACCATTTCGCCGTCGCAGATGGCATCCACGTCCACTTCCACCGCGTCGTCGAGGAAGCGGTCGAGCAGCACTGGGGCATCGTTGGAGACGCTCACCGCGGTCATGAAGTAGCGTCTTAGGTCCACTTCGTCATAGACGATTTCCATCGCGCGGCCGCCCAGCACGTAGGACGGGCGCACCACCAGCGGATAACCAATCTCTTTCGCGCGCTCAATCGCCTGCTCAATCGCCGTGACGGTGGCGTTAGCGGGCTGTTTCAGCTTCAGGCGGTCAACGGCCTGCTGGAAACGCTCGCGGTCTTCGGCGCGGTCAATGGCGTCCGGGCTGGTGCCGATAACCGGAACTCCTGCGGCTTCCAGCGCGCGTGCCAGTTTCAGCGGAGTCTGGCCGCCGTACTGCACGATCACCCCTTTTGGCTTCTCGATGCGCACAATTTCCAGCACATCTTCGAAGGTCACCGGCTCGAAGTAGAGGCGGTCAGAGGTGTCGTAGTCGGTGGAAACCGTTTCCGGGTTACAGTTGACCATAATGGTCTCGTAGCCGTCTTCGCGCAGCGCCAGCGAGGCGTGTACGCAGCAGTAGTCAAACTCAATGCCCTGGCCGATACGGTTCGGGCCACCGCCCAGCACCATGATTTTCTCACGGTCCGTATTCGGTCGGGATTCGCACTCTTCTTCATAGGTGGAGTACATGTACGCGGTATCGGTGGAGAACTCCGCCGCACAGGTGTCCACGCGTTTGTACACCGGGTGAAGGTTGTACTGGTCGCGCAGCTTGCGCACTTCGGATTCGCTCACGCCTGCTAATTTCGCCAGACGCGCATCGGCAAAGCCTTTACGTTTAAGCGCGCGCAGGAAATCTTCGTCAAGGCCGGTGATACCCACTTCGGCGACCTTCTCTTCCAGACGCACCAGCTCTTCAATCTGCACCAGGAACCAGCGGTCGATGTTAGTCAGGTTGAACACGCCGTCAACGGAGAGGCCCGCACGGAAGGCATCGGCGATATACCAGATACGCTCCGCGCCCGCGTCTTTCAGTTCGCGGCGGATTTTGGTCAGCGCTTCTGGATCGTCAAGGCTCACTTTCGGGTCGAAACCTGTCGCGCCCACTTCCAGACCGCGCAGGGCTTTCTGCAAGGATTCCTGCTGCGTGCGGCCAATCGCCATCACTTCGCCCACCGACTTCATCTGGGTGGTCAAACGGTCGTTGGCACCGACAAATTTCTCGAAGTTAAAGCGTGGAATTTTGGTCACAACGTAGTCGATGGAGGGTTCGAACGACGCCGGGGTGCGACCACCGGTGATGTCGTTCATCAGCTCGTCGAGGGTGTAACCCACCGCCAGCTTCGCCGCCACTTTGGCAATCGGGAAGCCGGTCGCTTTCGAGGCCAGCGCTGAGGAGCGCGACACGCGCGGGTTCATCTCGATCACAATCAAACGGCCATTTTTCGGGTTCACCGAGAACTGAACGTTCGAACCGCCGGTTTCAACGCCGATTTCACGCAGCACCGCCATCGAGGCGTTACGCATGATTTGGTACTCTTTGTCGGTCAGGGTCTGCGCAGGCGCAACGGTGATGGAGTCACCGGTGTGAATGCCCATCGCATCGAAGTTTTCAATCGAGCAGACGATGATGCAGTTGTCGTTTTTATCACGCACCACTTCCATCTCGTACTCTTTCCAGCCGATCAGCGACTCATCAATCAGCAGCTCTTTGGTCGGCGAGAGATCCAGCCCACGGGCGCAAATCTCTTCGAACTCTTCGCGGTTGTAAGCGATACCGCCGCCCGTGCCGCCCATGGTGAAGGAGGGACGGATAATGCACGGATAACCGACGTCAGCGGCAACCGCCAGCGCTTCGTCCATCGTGTGCGCGATGCCGGAGCGTGCGGTATCGAGGCCAATTTTTTTCATCGCGATGTCGAAACGGCGACGGTCTTCGGCTTTATCAATGGCGTCGGCGGTGGCACCAATCATGGTCACGCCGAACTCTGCCAGCACGCCCTGACGTTCCAGTTCCAGCGCGCAGTTCAGCGCCGTCTGGCCGCCCATGGTCGGCAGTACCGCGTCCGGGCGCTCTTTTTCAATGATTTTACGCACCACTTCCCAGTGGATCGGCTCGATGTAGGTCGCGTCCGCCATTTCCGGGTCGGTCATGATGGTCGCCGGGTTCGAGTTCACGAGGATCACGCGGTAACCCTCTTCACGCAGGGCTTTACACGCCTGGGCTCCGGAGTAGTCGAATTCGCAGGCCTGGCCGATCACAATCGGGCCAGCGCCAAGGATCAGGATGCTTTTTATGTCTGTACGTTTTGGCATTGTTCTCTCTGCTCCTGATTATTTAGCGATGGTGCGGTAGTGCTCAATGAGGTCGATAAAGTGGTCGAACAGCGGCGCGGCATCGTGCGGGCCTGGGCTGGCTTCCGGGTGGCCCTGGAAGCTGAACGCCGGTTTATCGGTGCGATGGATCCCTTGCAGCGTATGGTCAAACAGCGACTTATGCGTCACACGCAGATTGGCGGGCATTGACGCTTCTTCAACCGCAAAACCGTGGTTCTGCGCGGTGATCATCACCGTGTTGTTATCAATGTCTTTCACCGGATGGTTACCGCCGTGGTGACCAAACTTCATCTTGATGGTTTTCGCACCGCTCGCCAGCGCCAGCAGCTGATGACCGAGGCAGATGCCAAAGACCGGAATATCGGTGTCGAGGAAGGCTTTAATCGCCTCGATGGCGTAATCACAGGGTGCCGGGTCGCCAGGACCGTTGGAGAGGAAAATGCCGTCCGGGTTAAGCGCGAGCACGTCGGCCGCCGGGGTCTGCGCGGGCACTACCGTCAGGCGACAGCCTCTGTCCACCAGCATACGCAGGATGTTACGTTTTGCGCCGTAGTCATAAGCCACCACATGGAACGGCAGCTCGCTGTCGTTTTTCGCTTCCGGCAGCTCGCCTTCAAGCGTCCAGCTCCCCTGCGTCCAGGTGTAGCTTTCCGCGGTGGTGACTTCTTTTGCCAGATCCATGCCGTTCAGGCCAGGGAAGGCTTTGGCTTTCTCCAGCGCCAGCGCGGCGTCCAGGTTGTCGCCTGCGATGATGCAGCCGTTCTGTGCGCCTTTCTCACGCAGCAAACGCGTCAGCTTACGGGTATCGATATCGGCAATCGCCACAATGTTATGGCGCTTCAGGTAAGAAGAGAGGTCTTCGGTGTTGCGGTAGTTGCTGGCAATCAGCGGCAGGTCGCGAATGACCAGGCCCTGAGCATGAACATGGGAAGATTCTTCATCAGCGGCGTTAGTGCCGACATTACCGATATGAGGATAAGTAAGAGTGACGATTTGGCGGGAGTAGGAAGGATCAGTGAGGATTTCTTGATAACCGGTCATTGAAGTATTGAAAACGACTTCCCCAACCGCCGAACCTGTTGCCCCTATGGCCCGACCGTAAAACTGGGTTCCGTCTTCCAGAACCAATAGCGCTGACTTAATCAAAACACCCTCCAGAGAATATTCACTCACTTTATTTGCATATTAATTCAAAATGAGCGCCAGAATCAATGCAAATTTGCTTACCTGCGTATTTTCGGCAAACGGCGGCATTCTAGAGACAAGCGTGGCAAAAGTCTACATTGTAGACCACTTTTAATTATGTTTTTACGACACTGAACGTGAAGAGGCTGATAAACCGATAAAACGATCGGCAAAACGGGGCAGGAAAACGCTTGCGGGGCATAAAGAATGGAAATTCGGCTGACACAGCTGATAAAACCAGACCAGATGGTCAAAATTTACATTATTGAAACAAAAAACCGCTACTAAATACGCTATTTTTCTGGTTTAAGAATAAATTAGAAGTGAAACGGGTAAAATAAAAGGGCAATAAAATATTGCCCTGTGCAATCAATTGATTACGATTACAATAACCACATCACGATGGGTAATAAAACTTATAAACTGTTCAGATCCAGCACGTCACGCATATCAAAAAGACCGTTACGCTTTGATTTAAGCCACAGTGCGGAACGTACCGCACCGTTGGCAAAGGTCATGCGGCTGGAGGCCTTATGCGTGATCTCAATACGCTCGCCGATATCCGCAAACATCGCGGTATGCTCGCCAATGATATCGCCCGCGCGGACGGTGGCGAAGCCGATGGTCCCCGGCACGCGCTCCCCGGTGTGGCCTTCGCGGCTGTAGACGGCGCAGGTTTTCAACTCTTTGTTTAGCGCATGGGCGATGGTTTCGCCCATCGCCAGCGCGGTACCTGACGGCGCATCCACTTTATGACGGTGATGCGCTTCGGTGATTTCGATATCGGTGTAATCGCCCATGACTTTGGCGGCTTTTTCCAGCAGCTTCAGCATCACGTTAACGCCCACGCTGAAGTTAGCCGCAAACACGATGCCGATATCCTGTGCCGCGTCGCTGATGGCCTGTTTGCCCGCATCGTCAAATCCGGTGGTACCAATCACCATGCCTTTGCCGTGCTGACGGCAAAACGCCAGATGGTGCAGCGTGCCTTCCGGGCGGGTGAAGTCGATGAAGACGTCAAAATCGTCCTTCACCGCGTCGAGGCTGCTTTGGACAGCCACGCCCGTTTTGCCCACGCCAGCCAGTTCGCCCGCGTCGCTACCGAGCAGGGTAGAGCCTTCACGCTCCAGCGCCGCGCCCAGCGTCACGCCATCCATATTGTACGTGGCCTCGATCAACTGGCGACCCATACGGCCCCCCGCTCCCGCGATGGCAACGCGGATTTGTGCATCATGCATAGTTGTACTCTTTTGTTAATGAAATGCTCGAAAATCGTTTCCAGATTAACCAGCCGGGTAGCCCGCCGCCAGCCGAAAACGCCGATGATTAGAAATTAATGATATACGTCAGGAAATATCAGTAAAAGGCATGATGCTTACCCGCTGCAACATGACGCCCTGACCACCAGCGTCGGCGGCAAAATGATCTGCACAGGCGGCGCGTCATTGCCCTCGATGCGGCTGAGCAACAGTTCGCCCGCCTGACGGCCAATCTCTTTGGCGGCGACGGACACAGTGGTGAGCGCGGGCTGCACGCGCGCGGCTTCGCTGATGTCATCAAAGCCCACCAGCGCGAAGTCCCGACCGGCCTCACGCCCCATCTTGCGCAGCGCCTGCATCACGCCAAGGGCAACGATATCCTGATAACAGACGGCGGCGGTGATGCTCGGGAACCGGCGCAGTAATGCACTCGCCACCCGATCGCCATCGCTGAGGCTCGCCTGTGTGGCCACCGTCCAGTCGGGATTGGGCGCGATCCCCTGCGCCAGTAACGTCTGGCGATACCCGGCGATACGCTGCGCGCGCGTGCCGGAATTCGCCTCACCGCCAATAAAGGCAATGTGGCGGTGCCCTTGCGCCAGCAGATGCGCGGTGGCCATTTGGGTGCCTAAAAAATTATCGGTGCCAACAAAATCAAACTCCGGGCGTTGCAGCGGCCTGACCACCATGATCGCCGGAATATTGCGGTGCTTCAGCCCGTCGAAAAACGCCTGCGGCGTGTCTTTCGCGGCGCACAGCACCATGCCGCAGGCGTTGACGCGCAGCAGGGAATCCACAAACTTTTGCTGCCGCTCGCAGGACTCCTCGCTGTTAGCCAGATACAACAGCATGTCGTGACGCTCAATTTCATGGCTCAGCCCGGCCGTCATCTCCCCGTAAAACGGGTTGGTGATGTCGTGCAGCAACAGGCCGACCTGATTGCTGCGGCGGTTACGCAGATTCGCCGCAGTCTGATTATAGACGTAGCCCATTTCGTCGAGGGCCAGCAATACCCGCTCCCGTGTGGCCTGAGATATGCGTCCGCGATTGCGAAGTACCATCGACACCGTGGCGGTTGAGACCCCGGCGCGCGCCGCTACGTGCGCCAGCGTGATGGTTGTCATGCTTTTATCCTCGTTCATGAAGCGTGCGTGAAATCACACTCTGTTAAATCCGTCGGCATCAGGTTTGGGATCTGGCGGGTTAATCGCATTAACCCCCCACCGGAATCAAGGTTAATCGATTAAACTGCCGCCTTCAACAGGACGTAATTTGCGTTATGGAGAGGGTAAGCGATGTTACTGAGCAGCGTGACGGCAAATGAGATGATTTTGCTGGATAAAGCGTGGAACACGCGTGAAGCAATTCTGGAGCAGCTGTGCGAAACGCTGTTTATGCACGGCGCGGTTAGCGATAAGGCCGCGTTTTTAGACGCCGTCTGGCAGCGGGAGCGCATTTCGGAGACCGGCTTCGAGCAGGGGATCGCCATCCCGCACGGTAAAGCCGCGTGCGTTCTGCGGCCCGCGTTTGCCGTCGCGCGCCTGACGCAGCCCGTTAACGACTGGCCGACGATGGACGGCGAAGATCCGGTCAGCCTGGTCTTTTTGCTGGCGGTCCCCGCCGGGAACGACGCCGAACACCTGCGTCTGCTCTCAAGCCTCAGCCTGTCATTGATGGACGAACGTAACGTCAGCGCGCTGCGGGCGGCGGAAAACCCACAGGCCTTTCTGGCGATTTTAGACGCCGTAAACGACGCCGCGCCAAAGCAGCTTGTTAACGCCACCGGTCAGTCGATTGTGGTGATCACCTCCTGCTCGGCGGGCATTGCGCACACCTATATGGCCGCCGAAGCGCTGGAGAAAGCCGGTGCCGCACGGGGCATCCGCGTCAGATGCGAAAAACAGGGCGCCAGCGGCATTGAAGATCCGCTCACCGCGCAGGAGATCGCCGACGCCGCCGGGGTGATCTTCGCCGCCTCACTGCCGCCAAAAGGCAAAGCCCGCTTTAACGGCAAACACTTTGTCGCCACCAGCGTCTCCGAGCCGCTGCGCAATCCCGATGGCCTGATCGACAAGATGCTTCAGGATCCCGATGGGATTGTGGCGGCGGGCGACGCCGCAGACGCCCTGCCCTCGCCCGATGAAAAGTCGTTTGGCGGAAAGGTTTACCAGGGCGTATCCAGCGGGATTTCCTACATGATCCCGGTGATTGTCGGCGCAGGTTTGATGATTGGCATCAGCCAGCTCAGCGCCAGCCTGATGGGCGTGGTGGACATCGGTAACGCGCGTTACGCCACGGATGCCAGCCAGCTGCTGGTGATTTTCCATTTCCTCTCGCTGTACGGAAATATGATCATGAAGTTCATGTATCCGGTCTTTGCGGCGTACATGGCCTACAGCATTGCGGACAGGCCAGGGCTGGTGCCGGGCTTTATTGGCGGCGCGTTCGCCGGTGGGCTGCATTACCTGTTCTGGGGGATGCCAGGCGGTATTCCTTCCGGCTTTCTCGGCGCGCTGATTTTGGGTTTGCTGGCCGGGCTGATTGCCGATTACCTGAATAAACACATCCGTTTGCACAAGCATTTGCAGGCCATGAAGCCGATGCTGATCGTGCCCGGCCTCACGGTGCTGGCGATCTTCTTTATCAACTTCTACTTTGTCGATCCGGTGTTTGGCGGCATCAACACATTCTTTCAGGACGTGATTACCGCGCACGGCAGTTCCAGCGCGCTGACGCTGGCGGTGATCATCGCCTCGCTCACGGCCTTTGACCTTGGCGGGCCGGTGAATAAATCGGCGGGGGCCATCGCTATTGGTCTTGCCGCCGATCATATCTTCCCGCTCACCGCGCGCGTGCTGGGCATTGTTATTCCGCCTATCGGTCTTGGGCTTGCCACAGTGATTGATAAGTATCTGGTCAGACGGCGGGTGTTCGATGAAAACCAGCGCGTCACCGGCACCACGTCGCTGATCCTCGGCTTTCTTGCCATTGGTGAAGGCGCGATCCCCTTTATGCTGAAAAACCCGGTGATCACCATCTCCCTCAATATTTGTGGCGCGGTGATCGGTGCCGTCACCGCCATCACGCTGGGGTCGGTGCAGTGGTTCCCGCTGCCTGCCGTCTGGGGCTGGCCGCTGGTGGAGAATCTGCCCGCCTATCTCTTCGGCATGACCGCCGG
This sequence comes from uncultured Enterobacter sp., assembly GCA_963521185.1. Lineage (GTDB taxonomy): Bacteria > Pseudomonadota > Gammaproteobacteria > Enterobacterales > Enterobacteriaceae > Enterobacter_D. The sequence continues at coordinate 223,014 of CAUQTV010000004.1, forward strand.
GATCCTTTTTATCGCCATCAGCAATGTGCTGGTGCGCTTTTACCTGATCAAACTGAACAAGATCCACATCGATTAACAGGATGCGAAAATGAACAGAAAGGACGTGTATGTCGTTCCCCATTCTCACTGGGATGCCGAATGGTATTTCACCTGCGAGGATTCCCATATCCTGCTGGTTGAGAATCTGGATTACCTGATTAACCTTCTCGAAACCCGCCCTGATTTCCCCAGCTACACCTTTGATGGGCTGGCGGTGGTGCTTGATGATTATCTGGCGGTGCGCCCGGAAAACCGCGATCGCCTGCGCGACCTGATTACCCAGCGCCGTTTGTTCGTCGGGCCGTGGTACACCCAGTGCGATTCGCTGCTGATCCGCACCGAGTCACTGATCCGCAATTTGCAGTGTGGTATCCAAACCGCTGACGGCTTCGGTCACAGCATGAACATTGGCTATCTGCCGGATATCTTCGGTATGCACGCCTGGCTACCGGCCATTTTCAACGATTTGGGCATTCAGTACTGCGTGCTGCAACGGGGCGTCTATACCGACCAGTTGGAAGGGGATTTGAACTTCTACTGGCGCTCGCCGAATGACCAGGCCATTGCCACCAACTACATGTATTTTGGCTACGGGCCGGGCAAGTTCATTTCAACCCAGAAAGACTACCTGCAACACCGGCTGCTGCCGATCCTCGATACGCTGTCGTTAATGAACCAGAGCACCGACAAGCTGCTGCTGCCCTCGGGGGGCGATCAGGTGCTCGCCAACGCCGCATTCCCGCAGATCGTTGAGGCGCTCAATCAGCTCGACTCGCCGTATCGCTTTAAAATGGCGGATTTCGAAACCTACATGGATGAGGTGTGGTCCTCGAGCACCTTTAGCAACGTGATTGACGGAGAGCTGTTCGCCTGTCAGAAATCGCGTATTCACCGCACCTGCCACTCCACGCGCTATGACATCAAGCAGCAAACCTGGCACACCGAACATTTGCTTATCGATCTGCTGGAGCCGCTGGGCGCGCTCGCCGCGCAGTTTGGCATTGATTACCCGCAGCGGCTGGTGGATGGCCTGTGGAAAACGCTGTTCGCCGCCCATGCGCACAACGGCATTGAAGCCACCAATGCCGATCCGGTGAACGCCAACATCAAAAACAGGCTGGTGAGCGTGGAGCGCTCGGCGCTGAGCCTCATCAATCTGCTGAAAAAGAAAATCAGCCAGCGCATTGTGAACGGTGCCGGGACGAGCAATATCCTGATTATTTTCAACGTCGATGTCAGCCCGTTGAGTGGCCTTGTGCAGGCGGTGGTGTTTACCAAAAGCCCGCATTTTGCACTGCGCAATAACGGTGAAATCGCCGTCTGTAATATCGTTAACCAGCAGAAAATGGACGGCGGACAAATCGTCATCGTCACCGCGCAGGGCGAGAAGCTTGAGCGCGTGGATGACTATTACCGCAGCGAGATCCTGCTGGAGGTGAGCCACCAGCCCGGTCTCGGCTATCACACCTTTACGGTGGATGAGTGCCAGCACGCCCCCGGCGTGGAGCAGACGGATGCCGCAGACATTGAGAACGACACCTACCGGGTGAGTCTGCGCGACGGCAGGCTGACGCTTGCCAACACGCGGACCGGGCAGCGCATCGACGACTTTTTGACTTTCGTCGATGATGCCGACGACGGCGATGAGTTTGACTATGCGCCGCTGGCCGTCGATAACGAAATTGTCTGCCAGACCTTTACCCGGCTGTCGACGGTGCGCGGTGAACTGTCATCGGTGATGACGTTACGCTCCACGCTTGCCCTTCCGCAGTCGATGGCCTCGCGTCTGCAAGGCACGCCTGACAGCGAACTGGTGATCACCACCACGCTTGAGCTGCGTAAAGGTGAGTCGTTTATTCGCGTACAGCACGCGCTGGTGAATCAGCAAACGGAACACCGCCTGCGGGTGAAGGTGAAAACGCCGGTGGCTGCGCCGCTCTATTCCTTTGCCGATCAGGGATTCTCTGTGCTGCGCCGCAACGCCGCCAGTGAGTATGTTGAAGGCTGGCGCGAGCGCGGCTTTGTGGAAAAACCGGTGCCGATCTACACGCTGGAAAACATCGTTTATCTCCAGAATGAACAGCACTTTATGGGCGTGATGCCGAAAGGCATTAAAGAGTACGAAGTGATCCCGGCTGACGACAGCATTGCGCTGACGCTGTTTCGCAGCGTGGGTCTGCTCGGCAAAGATGACACGCTGTGGCGGCCTGGCAGAGCGTCCGGCATCAACAACAAAGTGGTCGAAACCCCTGATGCGCTGATGCTTCAGCCAATGCAGTTTGATTACGCCATCCGGCTGGATCAACACCTCGCGGACGATGCGGCCATTTTTAACACCCTCAGAGCCTGGCGCAACCAGGATTTGAGCTATCACGTACAGACGCTGAACACCTTTGAAGAGCGGCTGGAGCGCTTCACCATTCCGCTGTCACGCGACGCGCTGGCCCCGGCCATGTCGATGCTGACGCTAAAAAACCCGCATGTGATGATGAGCCTGTGTAAACCCGGCGAGCGCCCCGGTGAGATTGTCGTGCGCTTGTTTAACCCCGGCAGCGATCCGCAACGCGTGCAGTTTGACGCCCCTGCCCGGCTTGTGATGCACGCGCTCTCGCTGCGCGAAAAACGCGTTGGCGATGACGCGGACGAATTTATCATCGCCCCGCATGACTACCTGACGCTGTCTGTTCGCTTTGCCGGAGAGAACGAATGATGCCCTCTGACTATGATAAAACCCCGGAAGTGGTCGTTCGCGGTTATGACGACGCGGCGTGGCAGGGCTGGGAGAACGTCACCGCCGCCCTGCGCGCCCGGCTCGCGCACGGGCAAAACACGGTGCTGGTGATCGACTGTTATCCCGGCACGCGCCTGTCTGAGCTTGAGCAGACGCTGCTGCCCGCGCTTGGCGCGGATCGGGCGATCAATGTGGAAACGGCGCGGCGCGATGAATCGGCGGTGCATCAGCTACTGGCCCGTAATCTGACCGACGACCGCGTGTTTGGCGTGCTCTCCTGCCATCAGTTGCCGGAGTTTTTTGATGCCACAGCACTCGGCGCGCTCAGGCAGCAGGTCGCCGAGGGGCGCGGCCTGACCATTGTCTATGGCCCAGGTGCGGCCCTGGTGCATCCGGGCGATGTGCTGGTGTATGCCGATCTTCCTCGCTGGGAGATCCAGCAACGTATGCGCAGCGGCGAGCTGGGCAACTGGGGCGCACAGAATCAGCAGGAAGAGATCCTGAGACGTTACAAGCGCGCCTTTTTTGTCGAGTGGCGCGTCTTTGATCGCCACAAAACCCCCTTGCTTAAGCGCGCGGATTTTGTGCTCGACACCACACAACGCGGCCAGCCAACCCTGCTCAGCGGCGCGGCGTTTCACGGCGCGTTGCAACAAGCCACGCGCCAGCCGTTTCGCGTGGTGCCTTTTTTTGATCCCGGCGTCTGGGGCGGCCAGTGGATGAAGCAGCGCTTCGATCTCCCCGACGCGCCCAACTACGCGTGGTGTTTTGATTGCGTGCCGGAGGAAAACAGCCTGCTGCTGCGCGTGGGCGACGTGCGTATGGAGCTACCGGCGCAGGATCTGGTTCTGCTTTACCCGCGCCCGCTGTTGGGCGAAAAGGTCCATGCGCGCTTTGGCGCAGAATTCCCCATCCGCTTTGATTTTCTCGATACCGTCGGCGGGCAAAATCTGAGTCTGCAAGTGCACCCGCTCACTGAATACATCCAGCAGCAGTTCGGCATGCATTACACCCAGGATGAGAGCTACTACATTTTGCATGCGGAGCCTGGCGCGCAGGTGTATCTCGGCACCCGAACCGGCGTTGAACCGGCGGCGATGCTGAGCGCGCTACAGGCCGCCGAACGTGGGGAAAAGCCCTTTGACGATGCGGCATTCATCAACCGCTTTCCGGCGCGCAAGCACGATCACTTTCTCATCCCCGCCGGGACCGTGCACTGCTCGGGCGCAGGCACAATGGTGCTGGAGGTCAGCGCCACGCCCTATATTTTCACCTTCAAACTGTGGGACTGGGCGCGGCTGGGTATGGATGGCTTACCGCGCCCGGTGCACCTTGAACACGGTGCGCAGGTGATTGACTGGCAGCGCGACACCGACTGGGTGAAGGCGAACCTGATCAATCGCATTGAACCGGTGGGCGCAGGTGCAGGCTGGCGCGAAGAGCGAACGGGGCTGCATGAGCGTGAGTTTATCGAAACGCGTCGGCACTGGTTTACCGAGCCGGTGGTGCATCACACCCACGGCGGCGTGAATGTGCTGAATCTGGTGGAGGGGGCGCAAGCGAGGGTCGACAGCCCGGACGGTGCATTTGAACCCTTTATCGTGCACTACGCGGAGACGTTTATTGTTCCCGCCGATGTGGGTGAATACCGGATCTCACCGTATGGCGCAGGTGAAGGCCAGGAGCTTGCCACCCTCAAAGCCTGGGTCAGGCGCTGATTTACCGCACCTATAAAAAACGCCAGATGCAATGTCTGGCGTTTGACGTGACGTTAAGGCGTTTATTGAAATATAAAGGCGCACAAAAACATTACGCTGGGGGCACAACACACCCATAAGGAACCCTTCAGTGACACCTATAACGCCAAACATGTGTGCCGTAACGAATCCCTTTTTCGCCGCAGCGCAAAGCATTAAAAATGATAGTCAACACCCCTTCGCAGACAATTTAGTTTCCGTGCGATCTTCTCAGCAAAGCCTTAACCGCTTCGGTAACACTTTTCAGGATATTAGCGCTAAAGCCTGTCTGACCCGTCCTGGTATGTTAAGCACGCACCCAGCGCTGTATAACCCACTGAATAAACATGGCAATACCTTCCAGGGTATCTTTGGTCACAGCAGTGAAAGCAGACCAGGAAGCTTTTATAGCGTTTCCGCAGCGACAGAATCTGCCGTTAACGTAGCCATGGCACAACCTGCCATCACAGACTGCAACGTGATGGGTTACGAAGACAGTAACGAGGGATGTGATTTAGATGCATTTATCTTTGATGATCACACACTCTTTTGCGAAGAAAAGAAAAGTGAAGAACTGCATGAAGAGATGAGCGTGAGCGAGGAAGAGAAAACGTTAACAAAAGAATTTAGATCGGATTATTACACGCTGACCTGGCTCGATTAACGTATCGCACTATCCTTCGTTTTAAAAATCCGGCCTTCGTTTTAAAAATCCGGCCTTCGTTTTAAAAATCCGGAATCAGTCAACTGACTCCGGATTGTGACATGTTGATTTTACTGCACTTCTTTGACGTCCACACGCAGCTCTTTCGGCACTTCGAAGACGATATTCTCTTCGCGACCTTCAAGCGGAATGGCTTCGCCGCCGCCCAGTTCTTGCAGGCGTTTAATCACGTTTTGCACCAGGATATCCGGCGCGGAAGCGCCAGCGGTGACACCGACGCAGTGTGCCTGAGCGACCCACACGGCCTGGATGTCAGACGCGTCATCAATGAGAAACGCCGCTTTGCCCATCCGCTGGGCCAGCTCCGCCAGGCGGTTGGAGTTGGACGAGTTTTTCGATCCGACCACCAGCACCACGTCAGCCTGCTCCGCCAGCGCTCGCACCGCTTCCTGACGGTTGGTGGTGGCATAGCAGATGTCGTCTTTGCGCGGGCCGACGATTTTCGGGAAGCGATCGCGCAGGGCGTCGATCACCTCTGAGGTGTCGTCCACCGACAGCGTGGTCTGGGTCATGAACGACAATTTCGCCGCGTCTTTGACGTCGAGCTTCTGCACATCTTCCGGCGACTCCACCAGATACATGCCGCCCTTCGGGTTGCTGTACTGCCCCATGGTGCCTTCCACTTCCGGGTGCCCGGCGTGGCCGATGAGAATGGACTCTTCGCCACGACGACTGGCGCGGGCGACTTCCATATGCACTTTGGTCACCAGCGGACAGGTGGCGTCAAAGACCGTCAGATCACGGCTTTTCGCTTCGTTACGCACCGCCTGCGACACGCCGTGGGCGGAGAAAATCAGGATCGCGCCGTCCGGCACTTCGCTGATCTGCTCAATGAAAATCGCCCCGCGCTCGCGCAGGCTGTCGACGACGTAGCGGTTGTGCACCACTTCGTGACGCACATAAATCGGCGCGCCGTAGATCGCCAGCGCGTTCTCCACAATGCTGATAGCGCGGTCTACGCCAGCGCAAAAACCGCGCGGGTTGGCCAACAGGATCTGCATTTTATGCCTCCAGTGCGGGATCGACTTCCAGCACTTCTATATCAAAATGGACGGTCTGCCCGGCCAGCGGATGGTTGAAATCAACGGTGATGGAGTCGCCGTTCACTTCGCGGATCACGCCAGGCATTTCGCTGCCATCCATTGCGGTAAAGAGCATGATTGCCCCGATGTCCGGTTCGCCCGCGTCCATAAACTCACGGCGCGAGAAATATTGAATCAGGTCCGGGCTGGGGGTACCAAACGCGGCATCCGGCTCCAGCGAGAAGGCTTTTTTCTCACCCTCTTTCAGCCCAAGCAGCTGCTGCTCAAGCCCTTCAGAAAGCGACGTATCGCCAAGGCGAAACAGTGCAGGCTTTCCGTTGTTACGGGTCGATTCGGCGGTAGAACCGTCTTCCAGTTTCAGCGTAAAGTGAACCAGCACTGCGCTATTGCTCTGTATCGATTTTGACATGCGTTGCTCTTTGAAAGTCTGCCCGGTGGCGCTGCGCTTACCGGGCCTACAGGGATCTCATTACCACGTAGGCCGGTGCAAGCGAAGCGCCGCCCGGCGTTTTTTATGCGACTTTATTCGCGGTTTTCGATGGCAAAAAGCCTTCCAGCACAATCAGCGCCGCGCCGATACAAATGGCCGAGTCCGCGAGGTTAAAGGTCGCAAAGTGCCAGGCACCGACATAAAAATCGATCATGTCGACGACAAAACCGTGCCACAGGCGATCGAACAGATTGCCCAGCGCACCGCCAATAATCAGCGCATAGGCGATGTTATTGAGCTTTTGCGACGCCTTCGCGCGGTACATCATCACCATCAGTATGACGCAAATCCCGATAGCGATACCGGCAAAGAACCAGCGCTGCCAGCCGCCGCTGTCGGCGAGGAAGCTAAATGCTGCGCCATAGTTACGCGCATAATGCAGATTAAGCGACGGGAACAGCGACACCGTATCCCCCAAAGCAAAGCTCTGGAGGATCAGGTACTTGCTGCCCAGATCGATAATCAGCACGACCACCACCAGCCACAGCCAGCGCAGTCCTGTTGAACTGATCGGTTTACTCATCAGGCAAACTTACGCTTTTCGCCGTCACCGGCTACGTTGCTCACACAGCGTCCGCAAATTTCTGCGTGTTCCGCCACCTTGCCGACGTCCGTGGTGTAATGCCAGCAGCGCGGGCATTTATCCCCTTCGGCTTTGCTCAATGCCACTTTCAGACCCTTCAGCAGTTCACTTTGCTGGGCGTCGTCGGTTGCACTCGCATAATCCTCAACTTTCGCGCCGGAGGTCAACAGGACAAATCGCAATTCATCCCCCAGGGCGGTCAGTTTGGCGGCCAGTTCCGGTTCGGCAAACAGCGTCACCGCCGCTTCCAGAGAACCGCCCACTTTTTTGTCCGCACGCGCTTGCTCAATCACTTTGTTGACTTCGCCGCGCACGTTCAGCAGTTGATCCCAGAAAGCATTGTTCATGGCTTCGGTTTCCGCCAGACCGAACAGGCCGGTGTACCACTCGCCGGTGAACACATACTTCTCGCGATCGCCAGGCAGGTAGCCCCAGATTTCGTCCGCGGTGAAGGACATAATCGGTGCCATCCAGCGCACCAGCGCTTCACAGATGTGATACAGCGCGGTCTGGCAGCTGCGGCGTGCCACGCTGTCGGCTTTCGCGGTGTACTGGCGGTCTTTAATGATGTCGAGGTAGAACGAGCCCATCTCGATGGAGCAGAAACGCATCAGGCGCTGCACCACTTCGTGGAAATCGTAGGACTCATAGGCTTTCAGGATATCGTCCTGCGCGGCCTGCGCACAGCCCACGGCCCAGCGGTCCAGCACCACCATCTCTTCCGGTTTCACCATGTCTTTAAGCGGATCGAAACCGTTCAGGTTTGCCAGCAGGAAGCGCGCGGTGTTACGGATACGACGGTAGCTGTCGGCAGCACGTTTGAGGATCTCATCTGACACCGCCATTTCGCCGGTATAGTCAGTGGATGCCACCCACAGACGCAGAATGTCGGCGCCCAGTTTGTTCATCACATCCTGCGGCGACACGGTGTTACCGATGGATTTCGACATTTTGCGGCCCTGACCATCAACGGTGAAACCGTGGGTCAGTACCTGGCGGTAAGGCGCTTTGCCCTTCATCGCCGTGGAGATCATCAGCGACGACATGAACCAGCCGCGATGCTGGTCAGAGCCTTCCAGATACATGTCTGCGGCGTGACCGGCGAATTCCGGGCGCACGTCAACCACGGATGAGTGCGTTGAACCGGAGTCGAACCACACGTCCAGCGTATCCGGCACTTTCACGTAGTTGTCCGCATCGTCACCCATGATGTCGCGCGGGTCGAGATCCCACCACGCCTGGATGCCGTCTTCTTCAACGCGTTTAGCGACCGCTTCCATCAGCTCCAGCGTGTTCGGGTGCAGTTGCTCAGTGTCTTTATGCACGAACAGCGACATTGGCACGCCCCAGGTACGCTGGCGAGAGATACACCAGTCCGGGCGGTTAGCGACCATCGATTCGATACGCGCCTGGCCCCAGTCCGGGATCCACTGCACGCCTTTGATCTCTTGCAGAGACTGCGCGCGCAGGCCCTTCTGATCCATGCTCACAAACCACTGCGGCGTGGCGCGGAAGATGATCGGTGATTTATGACGCCAGCAGCACGGATAGCTGTGAAGCAGCTTCTCCAGGTGCAGCAGCGCGCCTTTCTCACGCAGCAGCTCAACGATGGTGTCGTTGGCTTTGAACACGTTCATACCATCAAGCGTCGGGTAAGTGCCCGCAAGATAGGTGCCGTCCGGGCCGACCGGGTTAGCGATCTCCAGACCGTATTTCTGGCTGATGGTGTAGTCGTCCGGACCGTGACCACCGGCGGTATGCACCGCACCGGTACCCGCGTCGAGCGTAACGTGATCGCCTAAGATCGCCGGTACGTCGAAGCCCATAAACGGGTGCGCGAAACGCAGGTTCTCAAGCTCAGCGCCGTTCACCGTACCCAGCACGGCGAATTCCGCCACGCCGATACGCTTCATCACGCCCTCAACCAGGTCTTTGGCCACGATCAGCGCCTGGCCGTCTACCTGCACCAGCGCGTAGTCGAAGTCCGCAGACAGCGAAATGGCGCGGTTAGCCGGCAGCGTCCACGGCGTGGTGGTCCAGATAACCAGGGAGACGGGACCGCTTACGCCCGGCAGGCCGAATTTGGCTTTCACGGCGTCCTGATCGACGGCAGCAAAGGCCACGTCGATAGACGGCGAGGTTTTGTCGTAATACTCCACTTCCGCTTCTGCCAGCGCAGAGCGGCAGTCAACGCACCAGTGCACCGGCTTCGCGCCTTTGTGCAGGTGACCGTTACCGATGATTTTACCCAGCGCACGGATGATGTTGGCTTCGGTTTTGAAGTCCATGGTCAGGTACGGGTGCGACCAGTCGCCCAGCACGCCCAGACGGATAAAGTCTTCACGCTGACCGTTTACCTGCTCGGCGGCATATTTGCGGCACTCGGCGCGGAACTCTGCGGCGGTAACTTTTTCGCCCGGCTTGCCAATCAGCTGCTCAACTTTCAGCTCGATAGGCAGACCGTGGCAGTCCCAGCCCGGCACGTACGGCGAGTCAAAACCCGTGAGCCCTTTGGACTTCACGATAATGTCTTTCAGAATCTTGTTAACCGAGTGACCAATATGAATGCTGCCATTCGCATAAGGAGGGCCATCATGCAGAATGAAGGTTTTTTTGCCTTTTTTCGCCGCACGGATGATGCCGTACAGGTCATCATCGGTCCAACGCGCCAGCATTCCCGGTTCGCGCTTGGCGAGATCGCCACGCATCGGGAACCCTGTTTCCGGCAAATTCAGGGTAGATTTATAGTCACTCATCAGATTCTCGGTTCCGTATGTAAAACGTATTTTGGCGTTAAGCCGGGTTTTATAGCCCTAAAAACTCGCGGGCGGTTAACTCATCTTTGGCAATCTGCGCTTTTAACGCATCCAGCGACGCGAATCGCTGCTCGCTGCGTATTTTTTTACGCAGTATCACATCTATATGGCGTCCGTAGAGGTCCATTACAACGTCCAACAGATGCACTTCCAACTGCTGGCGCACGCCCGCCACCGTGGGGCGGGTGCCGATATTCGCCACGCCGGGAAGCGTGTGCTCGCCAAGCCCGGCGACTTCCACCGCGTACACCCCTTTTACCGGGGAGACCTGGCGGCGAAGCGGTAAATTGGCGGTCGGGAAGCCAATGGTGCGGCCCAGCTCATCGCCGTGCACCACGCGCCCGGAGATCGTGAACGGATGCCCCAACAGTGTTTCAGCCAGTTCAAGATCGTCATCGGCCAGCGCCTGACGTACCGCCGTGCTGCTGACGCGAACGCCGCCCTGGCAATAGGTTTGGGTACTGGTGACGTCGAAGCCGTACTCCAGCCCCGCCTTCTGTAATAACAAGAAATCGCCCTGACGACCAGCGCCGTAGCGGAAATCATCCCCGACGGCGAGGAACTGTACGCCGAGGCGTTTGACCAGTAAGTCGCTGACGAAGTTTTGTGCCGTGAGCGCAGCGAAGCGGCGGTCAAACCGCACGCACAGGACGTAATCCACGCCGCACTCCGCCAGATAACGCAGCTTGTCTCGCAGGCGCGTCAGGCGAGCAGGTGCTTTATCACCCGCAAATAGCTCCAGCGGCTGCGGTTCAAAAATCATCACCACAACCGGTAGACCACGTGCGCGGCCCTCTTCACGCAGCCCCTGTAACAGGGCCTGATGGCCACGGTGCACGCCGTCGAAATTACCAATAGTCAACACACACCCGCGCGGGGCCTGGCTGAGATTATGTATGCCGCGTATCAGCTTCATGTCTGGCTCAAAAACGGGGAAATCGGCTGAGTATACCTTGTACAGCGTTCAAGGTTAACCGGCGATTGGCCTTCATAAAGAGAAAGCTGTATTGATTTCATTGCGCTTCTGACAACGTGCAGAAAATTCTGGGCGTTGACTGTGATTTTTGTGGCGGAAAAGCTGTATTCACGCGCAGCTTGCTGGTAGAATCCTGCGCCATCACACGTAACGAGTGTCGCACACTAGCGGCGCTTATTTGCACAAATCCATTGACAAAAGAAGGCTAAGAGGGCATATTCCTCGGCCTTTGAATTGTCCACATAGATCATATTTGGGAGTTGGACCTTGGCTAATATCAAATCAGCTAAGAAGCGCGCCGTTCAGTCTGAAAAGGCACGCAAGCACAACGCAAGCCGTCGCTCAATGATGCGTACTTTCATCAAGAAAGTATACGCAGCGATTGAAGCTGGCGACAAAGCCGCTGCGCAAAATGCATTTAATGAAATGCAACCGATCGTGGATCGCCAGGCTGCTAAAGGCCTGATCCACAAAAACAAAGCAGCGCGTCATAAAGCAAACCTGACCGCGCAGATCAGCAAACTGGCTTAATCGCCCGCTTGTTGTACTTTGTTGAAAAAACCCGCTCAGGCGGGTTTTTTTACGTCTGTTGTTTACCTCTCAGAATCTGTACCCCCGCCTGCTGACGCCTGCAAACATGCGACGTCAGCGACGGAGTCACTTTTCCTCAGGCCGGTTTAAAGCGCCAGCGCAGCAGCAAATAGCCCAACAGCGCGGACAGCACCGATCCGGCCAGAATGCCTAACTTGGCAAGATCGACCAGCTCAGGCTCCAGCTCGGCAAACGCCAGCGTGGTGATGAATATCGACATGGTAAAGCCGATACCGCACAGTACGCCGACGGCCATGATCTGCTGAAAGGTCGCACCCTGCGGCAGCCTCGCCAGCTTAAAGCGCAGCGCAAGCCAGGTGAAAAGGCTGATACCGAGCGGCTTGCCGAAGATAAGACCCGCCATAATACCGACCGGCAACATTGACGTCAGGCCCTGAAGGGTGACGCCCTGCAACGAGACGCCCGCATTGGCGAAGGCAAACAGCGGCAGTATGAGCCAGCCTACCCAGGGACGCAGTACGTGCTCCAGATTGATGGCCGGGGAAACGCCGTCCTTCTCTTTTAGGGGAATAAAGAAACCGATAATTACCCCGGCAATGGTAGCGTGCACGCCCGACTTCAGCACCGCGGTCCACAGCACCACACCCACCAGGATATACAATCCCGTACGCCGGATGTTCAGCATATTCATGACCGCCAGCACGACGATCGCCGCCGCCGCAACGCCCAGGGAGAGCATGGAAAGCTGGCTGGTGTAGAACAGCGCGATAATCAGGATTGCCCCGAGGTCGTCGATAATCGCCAGCGCCATCAGGAAAATCTTCAGCGCGGGGGGAATACGGTTGCCTAATAACGCCAGCACGCCCAGTGCAAACGCGATGTCGGTGGCGGTCGGGATCGCCCAGCCGTGGCGCGCAATCGGATCGTGGGCGTTAAAAATCAGATATACCAGCGCCGGGAGCACCATGCCGCCGAGGGCCGCGATCACCGGGAAAATAGCCTGGTGCCGGGTGGCAAGCGATCCCTGCACCAGCTCTTGTTTGACCTCCAGGCCAATGGCGAGGAAGAAGATTGCCATCAGCGCATCGTTGATCCACAGCAGCATGTCTTTATGAATTTCGAGCGAGCCAACGGTCAGCTCAACGGGTGTATTAAGGAAATTGCGGTAGATGTCCTGCGTGGCATCAACGTTTGCCAGTAGCATGGCCGCCACGGCCGCGATGATCAGCGTAACGCCCCCAGAGGCCTCGCTGTTAATGAAGCGTTGTATCAGTCTCACTGTTGTTCTCTCTGTCTTACTTGTCCATCGTTAACAATAGGGTAACCGGGAGAACACGCCGGTAAAAGGGGTTTTGTTTCAATCGACAGAGTTTTACGAATGAGATACACATCAACAGGATGCAGCAGTGCCAACCAAAGACGGTGAAGTCTTTGGCGGCAGCGTAATGAGAAATGAATTAGTCAGTGATAACAATCACCGGAAGGTAATCAGCTTTAGCCGTTACCTGGAATGTGCCATTATTTCCATACTGGTCGTAAATTTCAAGCGTATACTTACCCACTGATTTAGTCGATCCCTCTTTCTCTGTGCTAATGTTAGTGAAACATTGTTGACCCGGTCTCTCATTTATCGTGAAGTTGCATACGGTGCCGTTCGGGGCGACATAATCCATAGTCTTACCAGCCTCCTGGCCATCCATATACAATACAGTTAAATGCTCGGCATAAATACGCTCACAAAACTGTTGGTTATCAAGAGGTATCGACGCATTATTGCTACTGGTTTTAAATACAACCAATTGCTTATTTTTGAAGGCATAGAAAAGGCTAAATTTATTAACGGGTGAAACTGTGTTGGTTACTTTTTCCGAGAATGCCCCTTTGTATAACGTCATGTCATCTGTGGTGTAAACCTTTTCAACAAGCGGACTCAGTGAAACGTAGGAATCGAAGCCACCGCCGAGTGCTGTGTCATAGGTGGTAGACTCACCATCAAAGAGTTTAACTGCTAATGACTTCGCGCTATAGGCCTTGCTGTCGGCAGAAATGCGCATAATGAAGCATTGCGGCGTCATATATCCCGGCATAGCACTCAATTGAGGCGCTGAAATCTCCTGTGAATTATTTATTGATGAGTGGCCTAAAATCATACCATCCGAAATAAATTCTCCTGATCCAGCGCCATTATGCCAGCCTGTGTTATCCAGAGGTTCACGCGTATAGTAATCGCACACCGACAGGGCGTCATTAAGCTGCCCATTATCTAAAAAAATCTGATTGTACTGACTGTCCGTCACAATCACGTTGACCATTAATTCAACTTCATTACGCCCGTTAGCATAAACCTGACCTGCGGTAGTTTTATTGCGTAATGATACGCTTAAAAAAGTCACATTCGAAAATAGTGTTGTCATTTTAAATCACCTGTATTATGCATTATAAATTTCAATGATTTTGCCGTAGTTAGCCGGGTGCAAATAGACGTACCCCCAATTACCATATTGGTCAAAGGCTTTGAACCGGCAATCCTCATCATAATACGAATAGGACCGAGCATTCGATACGGTCACTCTGGTGGCCGAAATTTGGCCTGGGCGTTGATTATAATCAATCGGTATCTTGGTATTATCGTCCAATGTAATCGTCATTGTGGCGGGATCGCCTACCTGGAAACAATACTGATAAGTGATGGTTGAATCGGCCGTTTGCTCATAAAAATGTTCCATACTGGGGTTGTCAAATCCAATCACTTTAAATTGCGCTGTTGTTAAACTCGAGGTAATGGAAACATAATAATCATCCTGGTCAACGTGATGTCCATTCACATCCCAGGATTTTGCATCTACGCGCTGTAATTTTAGATCGAGCACATCATACACCACTGGCGGAAGCGCAGAGATAGTAACGCCATTATCAAACGGCGTACCTTTGCCACTGGTAAACCAGGTATTATTATTATCAGGTGTCAGGTAAGCACAAAGCGTTCTGGAGGAGGCGGAATATTTATCGTTAACGACGTAAAGCGTTACAGACTGATAGTCGCTGGCAGCATCTAACGCCTGCGCATTCTCTACCTGCTGATTAGTCGAATTGAGTAAGCCCGAGGTAACAAACTGATTAGCGCCGCGTGACATAAACCAGCCATCACCGGGATTGATGGGAAAAGGAGTATTGGTAAAATAGTCCCCGATAAAAACGCACTGCGCTATTTGTTGCTCCGTCAGGATAACCTGCTGATAATTTGCATCGGTCACCATAAATACAATCGTGACCGGCACCTGGTTCTCGCCATTTGCGTATAGCCAACTGTCTGACTGACCGTTATTAAAACTAATACTAAGATAATTAACATTCTCAAATAACTTACTCATAAATGTTCCTTTCAATTAGTTTTCACAAAACAGTATTGCGTGAAGCGTTTTGGCAGCCAGAAAAAGACTGCCGCGTTAAAACACTGTGGCAATGATTAACTCATAAAAGAGACGGTTGATGACCAGGGCGTAAGGCTGTCCGGGTTCACTAAATGCAAGCCTGTTTTTCTCGTTTGTGTCATTAACGGTGAGAGCGTATCGTTCAAATTATTTTGCTGTGCGGCATAGATGTTCCCCGGCGCAATATCCTCGCTGTTTTGCATACCCATACTGGCCGCTAAATAGTTGGCCTGAGTTTGTGTTTTCAGCGTCGTTGTATCAGTACTGGTATTGCTGGTTTCATCTTCTGACCGATCGGTTGTACTGCCCTCCTTCTTCTGCGAAATATAATCGTAAACAGAGATACCGAATTTTGTTCCACTGGTGACAATCGTATTCACCACGCTGAACGCCGTAGAATCGGTCACAGTGAGGAAACGATCGGCGGTTTTTACCATTACGCTACGGGTATCAATGAATTTGGTGATTTTACCGGACCCCGTCCTGCCTCGCGCTTTGGACCACATATCATGAATCATATCCGGCGCTTCTTTGATATAACCCGGAACCTTTCTTAGCGTATTACCAAAGCTAATCACCGAGCAGACTTTTGACACCCAGGAAAGGACATTCGCTACAGCAGGGTTACTTTCTTCCAACGCATAAGAGGCAATTGACGTTACGGTACCAATAATTCCCACAGCCCCGATAATCAGCGTTGCAACATCCGCCGCAGCAATAGCGGCCATCACTCCGCCTTCCACAATAATCGAGGCCCCCGCCGTCACAATAGCCAACACCAGTGAAAATACCCCCAAGCCAATTTTCACCCCGTTTTGCCAGCTAATATGACCGCTGGGATCGGTAAAGTTAATAGGATCGTTCTGGCAGTAGCTATAAGGATTAATGCCACCTGCACCAAAGGGAGACCAGCTGTCCGGCGTGTTAAACCGCATCAGTTCAGGGTTATAGGCGCGGTAGCCTCCCCCAAGATGATAATAGCCGGTGACGGGGTCTCGAAACTGCCCATTGAACGCAGGTTGCCAGCCAGGGTCCGCATCAGCTATGCCACCGAAGGCCGTAAAAGCGGTGACCTTCATTTCGTCAGTACGCGTATTAATATCGCTGGATGGCGTCCCCTTCAAATCGGTTAAATAGAGCCGGGTGGTGTTGTTTTCGACGCTGGCATGCGGCTGGTTGGCTACCTGAAGTAGATTCGTGGTCGTTGATGCCGCCGAGTGGTATAGCGAAGCAATCGATCCCTCACGATAGTAGAAATGCGTATGCTGGTCCGAAACGGTATGCTGCCTGACCAGACGATCCAGCGCATCATAATAATAGGTTGCCAGCGTATTACCGCCGCTCTGCACCGCACTCATCCGACCCAGTTCGTCATAGACAAGCGTATTGCCCGCTTCATTTTTTATCATACGGCCAGCCGCATCGTAACTTAGCGAAATGCTGGACGGATAATCAGGATGAGAGTGCGTCACCCGCGTAAGCTGGCACGGGTCGGCGTTCTCATAATGGTACTCAGCCACGTCCTGACCGAGCGAAAAATCCGTCTGAACAGTGGTAACATTGCCTAAAACGTCATAGGCGAAACGTTGATGGGTGATCTCATTACCGTATTTATCGACCGGCAATGAAGCCCCGGTGGCATAATAATCCGCTAACTGCTCGCGGTGATTAAATTCATAGATCTCGCTGAGCAGGATGTTGTTGCCATCACGGGTGACGCGTTTGCATAACGCATTGTTCTGGTAATACTCTTGCTCAATTGAGCGCCGATACAGCCCACAGGTGTAAAAACGCAGCTTCTCGCGTCCGAAATCATCGTAGGTTAACGTCATTTCTGAGATGACATTTGTACTGGTGTCTTTTGTCACAACCGTTTTAACACGGCCTAACGTATCAAAAGTGGTGTTATTAGTAACATTACCTTCACTGATAGAGGTGCATTGCCCAAAGGCATTAAACACCGAACGGCGTTGCACACCATTTGTGCCGGTATAATCCGTTAAGATACCATTGCGGGAAAACTGATAATCGGATGCGGCGTTATGCCCGGCGTCGGTAAAGGCTTCCGTCGCAAGGGTTGAATCGGCATTATAAGTGTGAGTGAAGCTGATTCCGTCATGGGTTACTCCATCAAGAACCGCACCGGTAACCGGATCGTACGACAGCGTCTGAAGTTGCAGACCGGCGTCATTTTTTACGCTTTTAACCGCATTTTTTAATTCCGGGATATAGTCATAATGCAACGAAACCCCATCAGCCATGGTGATTTGATGGGGCACGGATTTATCATCAAGGTAGAAACAGGACTCAATTCGGTCAGCATGGGTTGTTTTGGTGAGACGGCTCATTCCGTCGAAAGTCTGCTCACCGAGCCAGCTTTCATTGACGTAAATATTCGCAATCAGTTTTTCGGTGGAATGCGGGGCATACTCTTTTTTGATCTTCGTGCCGTCACTCAGAAGGGTATTGATGACGCGCCCAAAACTGTCATAGGTGTATTCAGTCGCCACCGCATTTTCATTAAGCGTTTTGCGCAGTTGACCTAACCCATCATATTCAAACCGTTTGGTGCCTGAATTCATCCCCTGATTATCGATTTTATCCTGGCGAACCACGGCACCGTTGATATCGTAAAAAGTCGTTGTCGTACCGGTGGTAATTTCCGCTGAGCTTTGCCAGAGTCTGGCTTGCAGCGTGGTGGGGTCATATTCATTGTGTTCAGTATGACCGTCGTTGTATTGAATGGCATTGACAATCCCCCAGTCATTATAGGAAATGGTCTGCGAAACAACAGCTTCCGTCTCACCCAGCCGATCGTAGCGGGCGTTATAAAATTCACGACCCAGTGAATCATATTCCCGCTCGAAGAGTGTTTCCCATTTACCATTGACTTTTTTGGCCTGGCGGATTAAACGCCCTAAACCATCATAGGTATTTTTGCCTTCGTTGCCTTTTGCATCCATGACCACCATAACGGGGGCCAAAACGCTCGTCCCAGGCGTGACTTCCTCCATCGCATAGGTGTAATTGACCTGGGATTCAAATGCTGTACCTTTGTTATTGATGGTCTGTTTGATTCTGTCGAGCACATCATAAATATATTCGACAGTATTGCCTTCCGCATCCGTGACAACGCGCTCTTTTTGTGAGAAGGGATAATATTCAACGGTGACCGAAGAGGTGTTACCCGCGTCGCTATCATAGTCATACGGGAAGAAATCCACGACGCTGCGATAATATTCACCCGCATCAGACCAGGCTATATTTTCGACGGCCGGGTAGCCCAGAGCCTCTCCCTCATTACCGGCTTTGCGCGTCGTTTTGGAATATTCACGGCCATAGTTGACCCCCGCTGGATCGTCTAAATAGCGATGGGCCACCGACATGAGCATCTGGTCGTTGGCGATGAAATTTTCCGCTGTTAATACCACCATACCCGCAAGTTCGCTTTGCGCTGCGGTCGCCACTGGCATCGACGAATAGGTGTAAGATTTCATTTTTTGCGGTGTGTCAAAACTGGATGGCGCAGGCGTCGTGGTTTCGGATTTTAAAAAATGATGAAAGCCATAGGGATCGGCAGGACATCCCTCTTCACCCTCGGGTGAATAATAGGCCCAACTGACAATTTTTCCGTCAGGATCGGTCTGCTTTAACAGGTTGCCGTTCAGATCGAATTCAAACTCCGTACGCTCAGTGCGTTCCTGTGCAAGGGCCGCATCATGCCAGGTCACCTCTTTGGATTTTTGGCAGAGGAAATTGTTTGGCTGCTGGCTGAAGGAGGCATTGGCAATCGCATAATAGGTTGCCGCGGTTATTTTCTGGCAGTTTTTCTCGGTTGTCTTTTCCTCGGTTAACAGATGAAAGTTATTAAATGTGCGTCGTGTGACGATGAGATTTACCCCATCGCTACTCTGAAGACGCTCCTCACTCCAGTAATCATAGGGGGTTGAGATGTTGTACAAAGAATCGGTATTTGGCGTCCAGGGGGTTAATAAACCGAAACCAAGAAAGTTATTGCTGGAGTACTGGAAGCTGCGGTGGATCGCGGCCTGCTGCGCACCTGGCAAGCGCGTGTGTGAGGTTACGCGGGGCAGCGACGCCTGTTTCGCGTTCGTTGGAAACTGAATCTGGCTGGCAATATAGGTCACCGATTCGGACATGCCCGACGGCGTGTCCATGCCGCTTAGCAACACCGTGGCACCCAGCGTCTGGTAGTGCAAACGCCATACCTGGTTGTCCTCCTCAGTGGCAATGGTAAAGGAGGTCAGCTGATTATTCGATTGGATAAGCGTGATCTTTTTTTGCTCAACGGATCCCGGCCAGACGGTCATAATGGTGGCACCGCTGTAGCTAACCTCCAGCAGGACACTTCTTTCGTCTCTGATGGAAAGAAGCTTGGGTCTCGTTCCTGCCAGGTTCCAGTTAAAGGTGAGCGTCCGGCCTGCCGGGGAGTAGATCTTCTGTGGGACTTTGACATTGTTGACACTGGAAGGGGAACTCAGTATCTCGACAACGCCTGTTTTATAGATAATTTTGTAGTGGTCGGTAAATTTGATGAACCGAATATTGTCTAATTTGTTCTCCTGAATAGTCACCGAAGTGTTATTTTCCAGGACTTTATACTGATCGCCATTCGCGGTGACTAATAATTGGTTTTGCTTATCATAAGAGCTGATGCCTAAATTCCAGCCATTGCCGAAACCACTGTTGGAGGAATCCAGTGGATTATAGCTAAGTGAAATATCCTGCACGGGGCCAATACCCTGGTTCGCCACCAGCTTAACCATCGGGAACACTGCCTTATACAAACCGGTTCGAACATCGACTTCCGCTTGCAAACTGCTGGCAAAGTTTACGGCCTGAGAATAAAAGCTTTGCGACATGATGTTACCTCTCATTTGCACCCGCGATTGGGTTAGCACATGCTAGATAGTTTCAGTATTTCAGCACCAGTCAAAACCTCTCAACATAACCAACATTTCTTTTTGAGGTTTTTTGATACCGCTTCCGCGCGCTCACACATTTTAAACAAATATCAAAAAAAGCTTAAAACCATAGCCATAAGATTGATTTATTAGATTTTTTTACAAATAGACTTTACCCAACCAATAATTTATTAAACAGTTTAGCTCACATATTTATTGGCAACGAAAAAAATTAGTAAACAAAGTAAAAGCTGATGATTTTAATGAATATTTAATTCGCTACAATTACCGACATGGAGAAGGTGTCTAATAAAAGTTCGGGCACCCCATCTATCCGTGCAAAAATGCTTCTGATGACTATTTTTTAGACCGCCTTTCGCAGTATTTTGTTATGCCTATAATAATAGCGGAAGCGCATGCTCAACGCGCTAATATCACATCGATAGCGGCAATAGAGAGCAAGATTCGCTCTCAAGTGCCCCGTTAATCTTGCTTAAGATAATTTTTAATTTTTTCTCCCAACAGTTTAAGTATGGGCGAAGCAAAGACTCCCGCAATACCTGAAACCACCAGCACCATATTGAAACTAAAGCCTTTCTCCAGGGCCAGAATACCCATGAGCAAGCCCGTAAAACAGGACGTTACAATCTGAGAAAAGCAGGAGAATAAATCAGTGCGAAAATCCTTTTTCTCTTTACGCATTATATAGAAAACAATGCCTCCCCAGCCTCCCAAAAAAATAACCAAACAGAGCAGTTTAATGTCTTCCACAATTCCTTGTGGAAGTTTTGCCAGACTCATCATCATGTGAAACACCTTACTGAATATGATTAAAACGATACAGGTGGCGAGTATGGCGTATGCGGATAAGGAAAGGGACTAAAAGGAGATAAACCAGACTCATTTATGCACATTCACTTTTTTTGACAGAAAGTGTGGAAGCAATAATAAAAAACCCCGGCATCACGCTAAGCGATGCCGGGGTTTATCAGCGTTTGATGAAGCGCGCTTAGCGCGTCAAATCATCAAAGAATTTCTTCACGCCGTCGAAGAAGCTTTTTGAGCGCGGGCTGTTATGTTCACCCGTTGGTCCGCCGAAGCTGTCCTGCAAATCTTTAAGCAGCTGTTTCTGCTTATCGTTAAGACCGACTGGCGTTTCAACGACAACGCGGCATAGCAGGTCGCCCTGCGCGCCACCGCGAACGGATTTGACGCCCTTGCCGCGCATACGGAACAGTTTGCCGGTCTGCGTTTCGTTAGGGACTTTCAGCTTCACGCGGCCATCGAGGGTCGGAACTTCAATTTCACCGCCCAGGGCTGCCATCGCGAAGTTGATCGGCACTTCGCAGTACAGGTTATTCCCTTCACGTTCAAAGATCGGGTGCTGCTTGACCTGAACCTGAACGTAGAGATCTCCCGCCGGTGCGCCGTGCTCACCCGCTTCACCTTCGCCAGACAGGCGAATACGGTCGCCGGTATCGACCCCTGCCGGGATTTTAACCGACAGCGTTTTGCTCTTCTCGACGCGGCCATGACCGTGACATTTGTTGCACGGATCTTTGATGATGGTCCCGCGTCCCTGGCAGTGTGGACAGGCCTGCTGCACCGCAAAGAAGCCCTGACGCATCTGCACCTGGCCCGAACCATGACAGGTTGGACAGGTCTGCGGTTGCGTACCGGCTTTCGCGCCGCTGCCGTGGCAAATGTCACACTCTTCCAGCGTCGGAATGCGGATTTCTTTGGTGACGCCGCGAACGGCTTCTTCCAGCGTCAGATCCATGTTGTAGCGTAAATCAGCACCGCGTGCCGCACGCTGACGACCCCGGCCACCGCCGAAGATATCGCCAAAGACATCGCCGAAGATGTCGCTGAAATCAGCACCGCCGCCACCAAAGCCGCCGCCACCGCCACCCATGCCACCCTGCTCAAACGCGGCGTGACCGTACTGGTCATAGGCGGCACGTTTTTGTGCGTCGGTCAGGATTTCGTAGGCTTCTTTGATCTCTTTAAATTTGGCTTCGGCCTCTTTATCGCCCTGGTTGCGGTCCGGGTGAAATTTCATGGCCAGGCGTTTGTACGCCTTTTTGATTTCACGCTCTTCCGCTGATTTGGAAACGCCTAAAATCTCGTAATAATCTTGCTTTGCCATCGTTTTTTTCTGCCCCTAACATGCGTGCACGGGCGGAGAGGAAACCTCTTCGCCCGTGCCAGTGTTTTACCCGTTCAAAGGGCGATTATTTTTTGTCTTTTACTTCTTCGAATTCAGCATCGACAACATCGTCATCTTTCGCGTTGCTCGCAGAAGCATCAGCGCCACCCGCTTGCTGCTGTGCGTGCTGCTGCTGAGCGATTTCCATCAGCTTCTCGGAAGCCTGCGCCAGCGCCTGCATTTTCGCTTCGATGTCCGCTTTGTCTTCGCCTTTCAGCGAGGTTTCCAGCGCGCTCAGAGCTGACTCGATCGCCGTTTTATCGTCTGCTGGCAGCTGTTCGCCCGCTTCTTCTACCTGCTTGCGGGTGCTGTGCAGCAGATGGTCACCCTGGTTACGGGTCTGAACCAGCTCTTCAAACTTACGGTCAGATTCTGCGTTCGCTTCCGCTTCGCGCACCATTTTCTGGATTTCTTCTTCGTTCAGACCAGAAGAGGCCTTGATGGTGATCTTCTGCTCTTTACCGCTGTTTTTGTCTTTCGCAGACACGTGCAGAATACCGTCGGCATCGATGTCAAAGGTGACTTCGATCTGCGGCATACCACGCGGTGCCGGGCTGATGCCGTCCAGGTTAAACTGGCCCAGCGATTTGTTATCAGACGCACGTTTACGCTCACCCTGGATGACATGGATCGTCACCGCAGACTGGTTGTCTTCCGCCGTTGAGAACACCTGGCTGTGTTTGGTCGGGATGGTGGTGTTCTTGGTGATCAGCGCCGTCATTACGCCGCCCATGGTTTCGATACCCAGCGACAGCGGGGTAACGTCCAGCAGCAGAACGTCTTTCACTTCACCGGTCAACACGCCGCCCTGAACCGCAGCACCGATAGCCACAGCTTCGTCCGGGTTCACGTCTTTACGCGGCTCTTTACCAAAGAACTCAGCCACTTTTTTCTGCACCATCGGCATACGGGTCTGACCGCCGACCAGGATAACGTCCTGGATATCAGAAACGGACAGGCCAGCATCCTGCAAAGCGACTTTCAGCGGCTCGATGGAACGGTTAACCAGGTCTTCCACCAGGCTTTCCAGTTTCGCACGGGTCACTTTGATGTTCATGTGTTTCGGGCCGCTCGCGTCAGCCGTGATGTACGGCAGGTTCACGTCGGTCTGCTGCGCAGAAGACAGCTCGATTTTCGCTTTTTCTGCCGCTTCTTTCAGGCGCTGCATCGCCAGCGGGTCGTTACGCAGGTCGATGCCCTGATCTTTCTTAAATTCTTCAACGAGGTAGTTGATCATACGGCTGTCGAAGTCTTCACCACCCAGGTGGGTATCACCGTTGGTTGCCAGAACTTCGAAGGTTTTTTCGCCGTCAACTTCGTCGATTTCGATAATAGAGATATCGAAGGTACCACCACCGAGGTCGTAAACCGCGATAGTGCGGTTGCCCACTTCTTTATCCAGACCGTACGCCAGTGCGGCAGCGGTCGGTTCGTTGATGATACGTTTGACTTCCAGACCGGCGATACGACCGGCGTCTTTGGTTGCCTGACGCTGTGCATCGTTAAAGTAAGCCGGTACGGTGATAACCGCTTCAGTTACCGGTTCGCCCAGGTAATCTTCAGCCGTTTTCTTCATTTTTTTCAGCACTTCAGCCGAAATCTGCGGCGGTGCCATTTTCTGGCCTTTCACGTCAATCCAGGCGTCGCCGTTGTCAGCACCAATAATTTTGTACGGCATGATGGACACATCACGCTGCACTTCTTCGTCCTGGAAGCGGCGACCGATCAGGCGTTTAATCGCAAACAAGGTGTTTTGCGGGTTTGTCACTGCCTGACGTTTAGCCGGCTGACCAACCAGAGTTTCGCCATCCTGGGTATACGCAATGATAGAAGGCGTGGTGCGATCGCCTTCGGCGTTCTCAAGCACACGTGCGGTAGTGCCATCCATAATTGCGATACAAGAGTTGGTTGTACCCAGGTCGATACCAATAATTTTACCCATCTAAACGTCTCCACTAAAAATTCGTCATCATGTGGTTGTGGATCTGTAATAAGGGCAAATGATGCGGTTTCAACTGCCCTTAGGTGATTTTTTCAGATCCATTCACTTCGGTTGACTACAAGATGGGGTCGTAACGGGCGTCATCAAGGGGGATGAGTAAAAAATTTTTTAAATTCACCCTGCTCAGATCATAGACACAATCTTTCGTGCTCATTATGATGCCGCGCCCCGCCTGCTCAATATTTGGTGCGGGGTTTTGACCTTTCACCATTTTATGATGATTTTTCTTTGAGGACTTATGGGCGACACTAAGTTGGCTAATCCGGCACCGCTGGGCTTAATGGGCTTCGGCATGACCACTATTCTGCTTAACCTGCACAATATTGGTATGTTTCCGCTGGATGGCGTGATCCTGGCGATGGGTATTTTCTACGGCGGTATCGCGCAAATTTTTGCCGGTCTGCTGGAGTTTAAAAAAGGCAATACGTTCGGTTTAACCGCATTCACTTCTTACGGTTCATTCTGGCTGTCGCTGGTGGGGATTATGATCATGCCGAAGATGGGCCTGACCGAAGCCGCCAACGGCCACTTCCTGGGCGTGTATCTGGGTATTTGGGGCGTCTTTACGCTGTTCATGTTCTTCGGCACATTGAAAGCGGCACGTATGCTGCAATTCGTGTTCCTGAGCCTGACCGTGCTGTTCGCGCTGCTGTGCGTGGGTCACGTTGCGGATAACGAAGGCATCGTTCACATCGCGGGCTGGATTGGCCTGGTGTGCGGCGCAAGCGCGATCTACCTGGCAATGGGCGAAGTGCTGAACGAACAATTTGGTCGCACTGTGCTGCCGATTGGCGAAAAACACTGATCCTCGCTTTATAGTTGTAAGCCCGGCAAGCTTGTGCCGCCGGGCGTTCTGGCGATTGATTCCAACCTTTCGCCGGGTGGCGGCTATCGCCTGACCCGGCCTACAAAACTGGCTTACAGCTGTGAGGTTGTCGGCCTGTGCAAATGCCGCGCCGCCGGGCTGTTAAACCACAGTCCCAACGCCAGCCCCATCAGTGACAGCGCCAGCACGTACCAGGCGGGTGCCATCGGCGACACGCTCATTAACAGGGTGACGGCAATCGGCGTCAGCCCGCCGAAAATGGCATACGAGACGTTGTAAGAAAACGAGATGCCGGTGAAGCGCACTTCCGCCGGGAACGCACGCACCATCACATAAGGCACCGCCCCCACCACGCCGACGCACAGCCCCACCAGCCCGTATAACAGGAATAACTGTTCCGGATGCGAACCCGCCAGGTGATAGAAGAGTCCGCTGGAGCACGCCAGCAGCACGCTGCCGACAATAAACGTTTTACCCGCGCCGAATCTGTCCGCCGACAGTCCGGCCAGCAGACAGCCAATGCACAGCATGATGGTCGCCACGCTGTTCGCTTGCAGCGTCAGCGCCGGGGCAAAGCCGTACTGTTTTTGCAGCCAGACGGGCGACATTAAAATCACCACCACGATCCCGGCGGAGAGCAGCCAGGTCAGCAGCATCGACACCACCACCGCTTTACGGTGATTCATCACCACCGCTTTCACCGGCAGCTCCTGCGCCAGCGCCTTTCGCTGTTGCAGTTCAAGGAAGATTGGCGTTTCCTGCAACCAGCGACGCAGGTACATTGCCACCAGACCAAACGCGCCGCCGAGCAGGAATGGAATACGCCAGCCGTAGTCATGCACCGCCTGTTGCGTCAGACCGGTGTTCACCAGCGTCGCCACCACCGATCCGAGCAGAATACCCACCGTGAGGCCTGCCGTCAGCGTCCCGCAGGCAATCCCGGTGCGGCGGGCAGGCACATGCTCCGCCACAAACACCCAGGCACCCGGCACTTCGCCGCCAATGGCTGCGCCCTGCAACAGACGCATTAGCAGCAGTAACAGCGGGGCCACAATGCCCATAGATTCGTAGGTCGGCAGCAGACCGATCGCCAGCGTGGGCAGCGCCATCAGCAGGATACTGAGGGTAAACATCTTTTTGCGCCCCACCAGATCGCCGAAGTGCGCCATGATGATGCCGCCGAGCGGACGCGCCAGATAACCCGCCGCGAAGATGCCGAAGGTCTGCACCTGGCGCAGCCATTCCGGGATATCCGCCGGGAAGAACAGCTCACCGACAACGGCGGCAAAGAAGACGAAAATGATGAAGTCGTAAAACTCCAGCGCGCCGCCGAGTGCCGCGAGCGAGAGCGTTTTGTAATCCTGACGATTGAGAGGACGCGTGTAATTTGACATAACCGACCATAGGTAAAAAGGCGTAATAAAATTATTTATGCACGACATGTAAAGTTAAAATTACTATATCGTAAATAAACAAGGACGCCATAGGCCCATCGGGTTATGTCACAAAACCCTTATTTTCAGGCGATAATGTCGCGCATCGCGCTTTTTGGTCGAAATGCTGCTACCACATCGCTGTCAGTTTCAACATATGGCCCCTCCAGCAACTGTACACAATACGGTACACTTGCAAAGATGCCCGGCACGATAACCTTCCCCTCCGCTGATTTCACCCCCTCCAGCGTCTCCTGAATCGCCCTCGGCTGGCCCGGTAAATTAAGGATTAACGCCTGTTTGCGGATCACCCCCACCTGGCGCGAAAGAATGGCCGTCGGCACAAAATGCAGGCTGATTTGGCGCATCTGCTCGCCAAAACCCGGCATCTCGCGGTCGGCGATTGCCAGCGTCGCATCCGGCGTAACATCACGACGGGCCGGGCCGGTGCCACCGGTGGTCAGCACCAGATGACAGCTCATCTCATCGACCAGATCGCACAGGGTCTGCTCAATGATCGCCTGCTCATCGGGGATCAGCCGGGTTTCAATTTCAAAGGGTGTGGTCAGTGCGCCAGCCAGCCAGGTTTCCAGGGCCGGGATGCCTTTGTCCTGGTAAACGCCGCTTGATGCGCGGTCCGATATCGACACGAGGCCAATGCGTAAGGTGTTCATCGTCATTCCGTTCTAACAGTTCAGTCTGACGGAATCATACACGCTGAGGGAAAAGACAGACAGGGGTAAGGCGGACAAGCGTGACCGGAAGCCCGGCCACGCGTTTAATGATTACAGCAGGTCGCCGATCATTTTTTCCAGTTTTTCCTGGTCAACAGCAAACTTACGGATACCGTCCGCCAGCTTGTCTACTGCCATTGGATCCTGGTTGTGCTGCCACAGGAATTCAGATTCGGTGATGCGCGCCGGACGAGCTTTCACTTCGCCGCTGAACGACAGTTTGCGCTCAAGGGTGCCTTCGCTTTCTGCAAGCTCTTTCAGCAGCGCAGGCGCGATGGTCAGACGGTCGCAGCCCGCCAGCTCGATGATTTCGCCGAGGTTACGGAAGCTTGCACCCATCACGACGGTTTCATAGCCGTGCTGTTTGTAGTATTCGTAGATTTCGGTTACCGACACCACGCCCGGATCTTCTGCCGGTGCGTACTCTTTTTTGTCGGTGTTCGCTTTGTACCAGTCGAGGATACGGCCCACGAACGGTGAAATCAGGAACACGCCCGCTTCAGCACAGGCACGCGCCTGAGCGAAGGAGAACAGCAGCGTCAGGTTACAGTTGATGCCGTCTTTTTCCAGCTGCTCAGCGGCACGGATGCCCTGCCAGGTGGAGGCCAGTTTGATCAGAATGCGATCGTTGCTGATGCCCGCATCGTTGTACAGTTTGATCAGGTGCTTCGCTTTGGCAATTGACGCTTCAGTGTCATAGGAGAGACGCGCATCGACTTCTGTCGAAATACGGCCAGGGATCAGTTTCAGAATTTCCAGACCGATATTAACGGCCAGTTTGTCCGTTGCATCAACCACCTGCTGAGCGCGATCGCTGCTCTGCGCTTTTGCCCAGGTGACAGCGTCATCAATCAGCTTACGGTATTCCGGGATTTGTGCAGCGTTCAGGATCAGAGAAGGGTTGGTTGTGGCATCCTGCGGCTGATACAGCTTCATTGCCGCGATGTCTCCAGTGTCAGCCACCACGGTGGTGAACTGACGAAGGGAGGTCAATTTATCCGTCATAATAGTGTTTCTCTTTAAACAGCTTGTTAGGGGGATGTAACCGGTCTGCCCTGATAATATCACGCCACTGTGCCAGCGCAACCGCAGACAATACGCATATAAAGAGTGTGATAAACTGACCGTTCGACAGCTAAGTGTTTCTGTAAAAGGTTGCACTAATGACAGCGTAACGGCATGAACAAGAGGGACGTGAATGCCTGATTTTTTCTTATTCATCAATGAAATACTGTGGGGATCGGTGATGATCTACCTGCTGTTTGGAGCAGGGATCTGGTTCACCGTGCGCAGTGGGTTCATCCAATTTCGCTACATTCGCCATTTTTGTCGCAGCCTGAAAACCAGCATCACTCCACAGCCCGGCGGTTTGACCTCTTTTCAGGCGCTGTGTACGAGCCTTGCGGCGCGCGTGGGCAGCGGCAATCTCGCAGGCGTTGCGCTGGCGGTGGCCGCGGGCGGTCCTGGCGCGGTATTCTGGATGTGGATATCCGCGCTGGTGGGCATGGCAACCTCCTTTGCTGAATGCTCCCTCTCCCAGCTCTATAAAGAGCGCGATGAGCACAATCAGTTTCGCGGCGGCCCCGCCTGGTACATCTCTCGCGGACTGGGAATGCGCTGGATGGGCGTGCTTTTCTCCGTTTTTCTGCTGCTCGCCTACGGCCTGATTTTCAATACCGTACAGGCGAATTCAGTTGCCAGTGCGCTGCAATTTGCATGGGACATTCCCGGCGTCGCGGCGGGCCTGTTTCTCGCCGCTCTCAGCCTGCTGTGCATGCGGCGCGGGCTGCGGGGCGTGGCCCGCATGATGCAATGGCTGGTACCGGCAATGGCTATGCTGTGGATCTGCGCCAGTCTGCTGGTGAGCCTGTGGCACATTGAGCAGTTGCCCGGCATCCTTGCGATCATCGTCAAAAGCGCCTTTGGCTGGCATGAAGCGGCGGCAGGCACGCTGGGCTACACCCTGAGCCAGGCGCTGACCAGCGGGTTTCAGCGCGGCATGCTCTCCAACGAGGCGGGCATGGGATCAACGCCCAATGTCGCCGCGGCCGCCGCGTCCTGGCCGCCCCATCCGGCGGCACAGGGCATCGTGCAGATGATTGGCGTATTCGTCGATACCATCGTGATCAGCACCGCCAGCGCGATGATCATTTTGCTGGCCGGGGACGCCACCTCTGAGTCATCAGTCAATGGCATTCAACTGGTGCAACAGGCGATGGTGTCACTTACCGGTCACTGGGGCGCAGGGTTTGTCGCATTCATCACCACCCTGTTCGCCTTCAGCTCTATCGTGGTCAATTACCTTTACGCGGAAAACAACCTGGTGTTCCTGCGCATGCACAGCAAACGCAACGTCTGGCTGCTGCGCGGCTGCACGCTGGTGATGATTCTGTTCGGTTCGCTGCTGAGCCTGCCCGTCGTCTGGCAGTTAGCGGATGTGATCATGGCACTGATGGCGATCGTCAACCTGACCGCGATCCTGCTGCTCTCGCCGGTGGTGAGCATTATCGCCAGCGATTATTTGCGCCAGCGTAAACTGGGCGTAAGTCCGGTTTTTGATCCGCACCGCTACCCCGACATCAACCGTCAGCTGGCCCCCGGCACCTGGGATGACGTGTCGCACGAGTAAGCGCGGCAATCGCAACAATCGATCACCTGCGGGCAATTTTTTGCTAAAGTCAGCGCAAATTGCCTGCAAGGACTGGATATGCTGATTCTGATTTCACCTGCCAAAACCCTCGATTACCAAAGTGAACTGGCGACCACCCGCTTCACGCAGCCGGTACTGCTGGATCATTCGCAGAAGTTGATCAAGGTGGCGCGTAAATTGTCCGCGCCGCAGATCAAAGCGCTGATGGGGATTAGCGACAAACTGGCGGATCTGAACGCCACGCGCTTTCACGACTGGCAGCCTGATTTCACACCGGAAAACGCCCGTCAGGCGATCCTGGCGTTTAAAGGCGATGTCTATGCGGGACTGCAAGCGGAAACCTTCAGCGAAGCCGATTTCGACTTTGCCCAGCAGCATCTGCGCATGCTCTCCGGCCTGTATGGCGTGCTGCGCCCGCTGGATCTGATGCAGCCCTACCGGCTGGAAATGGGCATTCGTCTGGAGACCGCAAAGGGCAAAGATCTTTATCAGTTCTGGGGCGATACCATTACCGACACGCTTAACGCCGAGCTGGCCGCACAGGGCGACAGCATCGTGGTGAATCTGGCGTCAGACGAATACTTCCGCTCGGTTAAAACGGCGAAGCTTAACGGCGAGTTAGTGAAGCCGGTATTCCTGGATGAGAAGAACGGTAAGTTCAAAGTGATCAGCTTCTACGCCAAAAAAGCGCGCGGGCTGATGAGCCGTTACATTATTCAACACCGTCTGCGTACGGTTGAGCAGTTAACCGCCTTTGATGTTGATGGCTACGTGTTTGACGGCGAAGCGTCCGGGAAGGGTGAGCTGGTGTTTAAACGCCGGGAACGTTAAGGCGCTCCCCTCACCCCGCCTCATTACGGGGAAAGACAGGGTGAGGGGAAAAATCAGTGATGATCACGCCCCGGACCGTCGCGATGATCGTCATGGCGATCGTCCGGACGCGGTTTCGGTTTCCCGTGGCCGTGCGGCTGCCAGTGGTTGTCACGCCATTCGTAGTGTTTATTCCAGTAGCTGTGGTCTCGCCAGTGGCCACCATCCCAGTAATGCCCGTTATTGTCCTGGTCGCCAATTTGCAGTTTTACCGCAGGCACGAGGGTAATCTCTGACGCCTGAACCGCCAGGGGAGCCACCAGCAGAACGGATAACGCAAGGATCATAGGTTTCAACATAGGTTACTCCTGACTTCGTTTCTTCACCCAACGTGGGTCGATGTGTGAAGAGTACGCAAAGCCAACCTGGGTTGTTATTCTCTGCAATCCTAATCTTTAAGTGCCCGCATTTATTGGGAATTTCTACTTTTTTCCTGCTAAGTCTCTCCATAATTTCTCCCCATTTCCCCCTCGAAAAAGGAGGAAACAGAGAAATTACGCGTTGCGCATCATCAGCTCGCGCAGGGCCGCAAAATCAGCGGGCAGCGCGTGCGACAGCAGCGGCAGATCCGCGCGCTCAGCAAGCGCTGACGGCAGCGCCAGTGTTTCGCCGAGAATCGCTTCTACGCTCTCTTTAAACTTAGCCGGGTGCGCGGTACCCAGGAACAGACCATACTCGCCCGGGTGCAGTTGATCGCGCAGCGCGCGGTAGGCCACCGCCGCATGCGGCTCAGAAAGATAGCCCTTCCCTTTCAGCTCACGCATCGTCTCCTGCGTGGTTTCATCGCTGATGGCCGCATAGCCCAGCTCGTTAAGACGCCAGATTTTACGGCGGAACAGCTCTTCAACGCGCGGCCAGTTGTTGGGCTGGCTGACGTCCATAGCGTTAGACAGCGTCGCCTGCGTCGTTTTCGGCGTCCACTCGCCGTGTTGCAGGAAGCGCGGCACGGTGTCGTTGGCGTTGGTGGCGGCAATGAAGCGCTTGATCGGCAGACCCAGCGATTTTGCCAGCAGGCCCGCCGTGAGATCGCCAAAGTTACCGCTTGGCACCGACACCACCAGTTGGTTACGCGCTTCTTGTGGCAGTTGGGCAACCGCTTCGAAGTAGTAGCAAATCTGCGCCAGCAGGCGGCTGATATTAATGGAGTTGGCGGAGTTCAGACCCAGCGCGACCTTGAGTTCTTCGTCGTCAAACGCCTGCTTGACCAGCGCCTGGCAGGCATCGAAATCGCCGTCGATAGCGACCGTTTCAATGTTGCCGCCGAGGGTGCAGAACAGCTTTTCCTGTAGCGGACTTATTTTGCCCTGCGGATAAAGGATCACCACCCGCACATTTTTAAGACCGTAAAACGCATGAGCGACCGCCGCCCCGGTGTCACCCGATGTCGCCGTCAGAATGGTCACCGGTTTGTCACCGCTGATGTGCGTCAGCATCTGCGCCATAAAACGCCCGCCGAAGTCTTTAAACGCCAGCGTCGGGCCGTGGAACAGCTCCAGACAGCCAATGTCGTCTTCGACCTTGCGCACCGGGGCCGGGAAGGCGAAGGCCGCACGCACGCGCGCTTCGAGGATCGCCTGCGGGATCTCATCACCGATGAACGCCGCGAGGATCTTGCTGCTGCGGGTGATGAAGTCCTGCGACAGCATCTCGTCGATATCGGTCAGGCTAAATTCCGGCAGATCGTGCGGGAAAAACAGCCCCTGATTTTTCCCCAGCCCCTGCGTCACCCCCTGGGCAAAACTGACCTGCTCGTTATGATCTTTAAGATTGTAGAGTTTCATTGGTTATCCCAGTACGCGTGCGCCCGCTGTGTCCAGCCGGCAAATATGAACAAAGCCTTCGTGATTTTGCAGATAGTGCTGGCTGAGCCAGTCTGCGACGCGCTGTGCGGTGTCTGGTTTGTCACAGACCGCAAACATCGTTGGCCCGGAACCGGAGATCCCACAGGCCAGCGCGCCCATGTCCGCCGCCGCCTGACGCGCCTCGTTAAAGCCCGGCAGCAGTTTGGTGCGGTAAGGTTCGGCAATGACATCCTTCATCAGTTTTGCCGCAAGCGCAGGCTGCTGCGTGTGGCAGGCGTGAATAAAGCCCGCCAGATAGCGACCGTGCGCGATGCAGTCCTGGCGGCGGTATTGCGCCGGTAAAATCGCGCGGGCTTCAGCGGTAGACACCTTAATGCCCGGATACGCCATCACCCACAGCCAGTCATCAAAGCCTGGCACCTCCTGGCTGATAATGCCGTTCTCTTCCAGCATCAGTTGCAGGCCACCGAGGAAACAGGGGGCGACGTTATCAAAGTGGATACTGCCGGAGATGCGCCCTTCCAGCTCGCCCATCAATGCCAGCAGGCGGGTGTCACTGAGCGGTTTGCCGCAAAATTCGTTCATCGCCATCAGACCTGCGACCACCGAACAGGCGCTGGAACCGAGACCGGAACCAATCGGCATGTTTTTTTCCAGCGTCATCGCCACGGGCACGGTTTTGCCAATCTCCTGGCAGAAACGCTCCCAGCACTGATAAACGATGTTTTCACGCGGTTCAGCAGGCAGTTTGCTGACAAAGCGCCCTTTGTTGGCGAGCGAAAATTCACTTGCCGCCTCGACGGAAACGCAGTCGCCCAGCAGCTCACCGTTAACCGGTGACACCGCCGCACCCAGAACATCAAACCCCACGCTCACGTTGCCGATGGAGGCCGGGGCATACACTTTCACCATGTTAAACTCCTAACTTCCATGACAGGGTGCGCAGCAGATCGGCGAACACGCCCGCCGCCGTGACATCGTTACCCGCACCGTAACCGCGCAGCACCAGCGGCAGCGGTTGATAATAGTGGCTGTAAAACGCCAGCGCGTTCTCGCCGTTTTTCACTTTGTAGAGCGGATCGTTGCCATCCACTTCAGCCATTTTTACCCGGCACACGCCGTCGTCTTCGATATTGCCGACGTAGCGCAGCACTTTGCCTTCGTCACGGGCTTTCGCCACGCGGGCGGCAAAGGCGTCGTCCAGTTCCGGCAGACGAGCCATAAAGCCTGCCACATCACCGGAATCATCAAAGCTCGCCGGTAACACCGGCTCAATGACAATATCAGAAAGCTCCAGCTCGCGTCCGGTTTCGCGGGCGAGGATCAGCAGTTTGCGCGCCACATCCATGCCCGACAGATCGTCACGGGGATCCGGCTCGGTGTAGCCCATTTCACGCGCGATGCGGGTGGCTTCGGAGAGGGTCATGCCTTCGTCGAGCTTACCGAAAATAAACGACAGCGAACCGGAAAGGATGCCGGAAAAACGCTGTAATTCATCCCCGGCGTTGAGCAGGTTTTGCAGGTTTTCAATCACCGGCAGACCGGCACCGACGTTGGTGTCGTACAGGAATTTACGCCGTGACTTGCTGGCCGCGTGACGCAGCTGGTGGTAGTACGCCATGGACGACGTGTTCGCTTTTTTGTTCGGCGTCACCACGTGGAACCCTTCGCGCAGGAAATCCGCATACTGATCGGCAACGGCCTGGTTAGAGGTACAGTCAACAATCACCGGGTTTAGCAGATGGTACTCTTTCACCAGGCGGATCAAGCGGCCAAGGTTGAACGGCTCTTTCGCTTCGGCCATTTCGGCCTGCCAGTTTTCCAGATTCAGGCCGTGAACGTTGGTCAGCAGCGCTTTTGAATTCGCAACGCCGCAGACGCGTAAATCGATATGTTTGCTCTTCAGCCAGCTTTGCTGACGCTTAAGCTGCTCCAGCAGCGCGCCGCCCACACCGCCAACGCCAATGACAAACACCTCGATCACCTGATCGGTGTTGAACAGCATCTGGTGCGTCACGCGCACACCGGTCGTGGCATCGTCGTTATTGACCACCACCGAAATGGAGCGCTCAGAGGATCCCTGCGCAATCGCCACGATGTTGATGTTAGCGCGGGCCAGTGCGGCAAAGAACTTGGCCGAGATGCCGCGCAGCGTGCGCATACCATCGCCCACCACGGAGATCACCGCCAGGCGCTCCATGACGGCGATCGGCTCCAGCAGCCCCTCTTTCAGTTCCAGGTAAAACTCATCGCTCATCGCGCGCTGGGCGCGGGCGCAGTCGCCCTGCGGCACGCAGAAGCTGATGCTGTATTCAGAGGAGGACTGGGTGATCAGCACCACTGAGATCCCGGCGCGTGACATCGCCGCAAACACGCGTGCCGCCATGCCGACCATGCCCTTCATGCCGGGGCCGGACACGCTGAACATCGCCATGTTATTGAGATTCGAAATGCCTTTTACCGGCAGGCCGTCTTCGTCCTGACTGGCACCGATAAGCGTCCCCGGGGCTTGTGGGTTACCGGTGTTTTTAATCAGGCAAGGGATTTGGAACTGGGCAATCGGAGTGATGGTACGCGGGTGCAGCACTTTTGCGCCGAAGTAGGAAAGCTCCATCGCTTCCTGGTAGGACATTGACTTTAACAGGCGGGCATCGGGCACCTGGCGCGGGTCACAGGTATACACGCCGTCAACGTCTGTCCAGATCTCACAGCAGTCCGCGCGCAGACAGGCGGCCAGCACGGCGGCGGAGTAGTCCGATCCGTTGCGGCCCAGCACCACCAATTCCCCTTTCTCATTTCCGGCGGTGAAACCGGCCATCAGCACCATGTGATCGGACGGAATGCGGCTGGCGACAATGCGGCGGGTGGATTCGGTGATATCGACGGTGGACTCCAGGTAGTGGCCCACCGCGAGCAGTTTTTCGACCGGATCGATCACGGTGACGTGATGTCCGCGCGCTTCCAGCAGGCCCGCCATGATGGCGATAGAGAGCTTCTCACCCCGGCAAATGATCGCCGCGTTGATGCTGTCCGGGCACTGTCCTAACAGGCTGATGCCGTGCAGAACATGTTTGATCTGTGCGAATTCCTGTTCGACAAAGGCTTTAAGCGGCGCGAGCGGGAAGCCCGGTTGCGCGTCGGCCAGGCCCTGCAAAAGCTCGGCAAAGATACGCTCTGCATCGCTGATATTCGGTACAGCATCCTGACCGCCGATGGTTTTTTCGATCATCGCCACCAGATGGTTGGTGATTTTGGCCGGGGCAGATAGCACGGTCGCAACCTGCCCCTGCCTGGCATTGCTTTCCAGGATATCGGCAACACGCAGAAAACGTTCTGCATTTGCCACTGATGTACCGCCGAACTTCAAGACTCGCATGTTTTGCCCCTTGATCTTTAGTCGAAAAAAAAGCCCGCACTGTTCAGGTGCGGGCTTTTTTCTGTGTTTCCTGTACGCGTCAGCCCGCACCGTTACCTGTGGTAATGGTGATGGTTGTAATCGTGGTAATGATGCTGATGCGTTTCATGGATGTTGTGTGCTCTGTCATTATTATCTGTCTGTATGACTATATTGGTTAAAGTATCTGGTTGTTTAAGTCAATTTATTTTTATTTTTGTGATCCTGAACAGCTTGCGCGCGCCACGCTGTCTGACCGTTAGCTTTTCCGCTAATGCGCCAGACATTGCCGACAAAGCAGTGCTTTTTACCATCACGAAAACGTATGACAGCCGTTTACTCTGCCAGTTTTTTTTCGATGTCGTGCAGCAAACGGTGCAACATTGCCGTGTCGCGCTGCTCAAACAGTCCAATGCGTTGCGCCAGCCAGTCGACCATTTTCACGTCATCGTCGACGCCTAATGTCTGCAACAGCGCAAACGCGCGCAGACGTAGCGCATGCAGCTGCTTATCATCACTGAGCGTTGCCGGTTTGGCCGCTTGTTGTATTAAGGAGGCTAACTGATAGCAGTACACCATCACCGCCTGACCGAGATTGAGCGACGGATAATCCGCCACCATCGGCACGCCGGTGAGAATATCCGCTAACGCCAGCTCATCGTTAGTTAGCCCGGAATCTTCGCGACCAAACACCAGCGCAAGCTGGCTCATCCACTGGCTTTTTTCCTGCAACAAGGGCAGCAGTTCGACCGGCGTGGCGTAGTAGTGGAACTTAGAGCGCCC
Source organism: uncultured Enterobacter sp. (assembly GCA_963521185.1). GTDB lineage: Bacteria > Pseudomonadota > Gammaproteobacteria > Enterobacterales > Enterobacteriaceae > Enterobacter_D. Next base: position 259,763 of record CAUQTV010000004.1, read on the forward strand.
GCGCGCGGTGGTGGCTACGGTAAACTGAACATCGGCCAGCGCCTCCGCCAGCGTTGAATAAACCCTAACGTTATCAAGAATATCACCCGCGCCGTGGGCGACTCTGCGTGCGCCTTCCTGCGCATGGGCGTCGCTATCGACAATGCGCAGATCGGTGAATCCCATCGTCTTCATCGCCCGGGCGGCGGCACCAACGTTTTCAGGTCTGGCGGGGGAAACTAATACAATGGATAACGACATTTAACACTCTCTTCTGGAACGGTTCAGGTGATGCGCTGACACAATCGTCAAGTTTATTTGCATCACGAATTTACAATTTTGCAACAGCAATCACTGTAATTTGCTTTTTCAACGCTTAAAAAGGACTAAACTGTTGCTTATGTTTATTACCAGCCTGTATGTTAACAGAACGCACATATCCTCATGTTTCAACAGGGTATTTAGCAGGCGAATGATTGCGGCATATTGGATTCACCACGTTTATTAATTAACGGTTGCAACTACTTGGTTTATTGATAAATTGTGAAAAGAGATCGCATTTAGATACGATGATTTCATCAAACTGTTAACGTGCTACAATTGAACTTGATATATGTCAACGAAGCGTAGTTTTATTGGGTGTCCGGAACGTCTAAGCCTGTTATGTTGCTGTTAAAATGGTTAGGATGACAGCCGTTTTTGACACTGTCGGGTCCAGAGGGAAAGTAACCACGACCAAGCTAATGATGTTGTTGACGTTGATGGAAAGTGCATCAAGAACGCAATTACGTACTTTAGTCATGTTACGCCGTTCATGTTAATTTGCGACATGTATCAGGCAGGTCAGGGACTTTTGTACTTCCTGTTTCGATTTAGTTGGCAATTTAGGTAGCAAACATGCAGACCCCGCAAATTCTTATTGTTGAAGACGAGTTGGTAACACGCAACACGTTGAAGAGCATTTTCGAAGCAGAAGGCTACGATGTCTTTGAAGCGACTGATGGCGCTGAGATGCATCAGATCCTTTCTGAAAATGATATCAATCTGGTGATCATGGATATCAACCTGCCTGGCAAAAATGGGCTTCTGCTGGCACGCGAACTGCGCGAGCAGGCGAACGTCGCCCTGATGTTCCTGACAGGCCGTGATAACGAAGTGGATAAAATCCTTGGCCTGGAAATCGGTGCCGACGATTACATCACCAAACCGTTTAACCCGCGCGAACTCACTATCCGCGCACGCAACCTGCTGTCGCGCACCATGAACCTGAGTGCCGTCAGCGAAGAGCGCCGTAGCGTAGACAGCTACAAGTTCAACGGTTGGGAACTGGATATCAACAGCCGTTCTCTGGTCAGCCCTAACGGTGAGCAGTACAAGCTGCCGCGCAGTGAATTCCGCGCGATGCTGCACTTCTGTGAAAACCCGGGCAAAATCCAGTCACGCGCCGATCTGCTGAAGAAAATGACCGGCCGCGAACTGAAGCCGCATGACCGTACCGTCGACGTGACCATCCGCCGTATTCGTAAGCACTTCGAATCCACGCCGGACACGCCGGAAATCATCGCCACCATTCACGGTGAAGGTTACCGTTTCTGCGGCGATTTGCAGGAATAACCGGTCAGGTTGACGAAAAAGCGGCGCTCACTCAGCGCCGCTTTTTTATTTGGCCGCCGCCTGCCACGGCATAATGGGCACGGCGCTCAGTGCGTTCTTCGGCGAGCCTTCCACCACCTTGTCCGAATAGGCGAGGTAGGCAAGCGTGTTGCGTTTCGCATCATAAAAACGCACTACTTGCAGTTTCTTGAACACCAGTGAAGTGCGTTTCTGGAACACGACATTGCCCTGCGCTTTGCCGTTTTTCACTTTCTCACTCAGTTCAATCGGCCCCACCTGCTGACAGGAAATCGCCGCATCGGAGGTGTCTTCCGCCAGCCCCAGGCCGCCTTTAATGCCGCCCGTTTTCGCCCGGCTGAGATAACAGGTCACGTTTTTCACATCGGGATCGTCAAAGGCTTCGACGACTATTTTGTGATCGGGACCAAACATTTTAAACACCGTGTCCACCGAGCCGATCTCTTCCGCCTGCGCTGCGTGACCCACGCCTCCCAGAATTAAGCAAAGCATTAAGAGCTTATATTTCATATTGTTACCATTCATAAATATTACGTTGAGTGATTATTCGACATCGAAGCAGAAATCATTTATAAATCACTGAATTAGCTGGATCTTAAAATAAATTCACTGCCAAAAGCACTTATGAGCAAAAAAAACACTGAATGCTAAAACGTCAAAAAATGCTATTATCCGCTACCCTAGTATCAGGCACCCGCTGTTTAAGGATGAGGACATTAATATGGATCAGGCTGGGATTATTCGCGACCTGCTTATCTGGTTAGAAGGCCATCTCGATCAGCCTTTGTCACTGGATAATGTGGCGGCGAAGGCTGGCTATTCCAAGTGGCATCTGCAAAGGATGTTTAAGGATGTGACAGGCCATGCGATTGGTGCCTATATTCGTGCACGCCGACTGTCGAAGTCTGCCGTCGCACTGCGTTTAACCGCGCGCCCTATTCTCGATATTGCGCTGCAATATCGTTTTGACTCCCAGCAGACGTTTACTCGCGCGTTCAAAAAACAGTTCAACTTCACCCCTGCGCTGTACCGCCGTTCGCCGGACTGGAGTGCCTTTGGCATTCGTCCGCCGCTGCGTCTGGGTGAGTTTCACATGCCTAAATATGAGTTTGTCACGCTGCCGGATACCCACCTGGTTGGCACCACGCAAAGCTACGCCTGTTCGCTGGAGGAGATTTCCAACTTCCGCCACCAGATGCGCGTTCAGTTCTGGCGTGATTTCCTCGGCAATGCGCCCAGCATTCCGGCAGAGCTTTATGGCCTGCATGAGCCGCGCCCAAGTCTTGAAAAAGATGACGAGCAGGAGGTGTTTTACACCACGGCGCTGACGCCGGACATGGCAAACGGACATCTACAGGATGCCCATCCGGTGACGCTGGAAGGCGGCGAATATGTGATGTTCACCTATGAAGGCCCCGGCAACGAACTCCAGGAGTTTATCCTGACCGTGTACGGAACCTGCATGCCAATGCTGAATCTGACGCGGCGTAAAGGTCTGGATATCGAGCGCTTCTTCCCACAGGATGAAGCGCGGAATCAGGAACCGCCCATTCAGTTGCGCTGCGAATACCTGATCCCGGTGCGCCGCTAGCGCTGAAATTTATTAACGCTGAAGTTCATCCAGCGCGGGGGCGTCAAGATGCGAGACGTCACCGGCGGTTTCCACCACCCAGCCTGAGGCCAGCCACGGGCTGTTCTGATAATCAATACGCGAGATCGAACAGTTGCGCAGGCGCAGGCGGCGCTCGGCATAGGCGGGCAGTCCAAGGATCGTACTCACCAGACAGCCTAACGCCATGCCATGACTGACCACCAGCGGACGACTCCCTTCCGGCAGTTCCAGACAGGTCGCCAGCGCGGCATGCATGCGGTCGCTTAATTCCTGCATGGACTCGCCATCCGGAATACGCCCCTCCGCCGTGCCATTCACCAGCTGGCGACGCCAGCCCTCTTCTTCTTCGGTCAGCGACTCAATATGACGCTGTTCCAGTACGCCCATATCCAGTTCGCGCAGGCGTGAATCCAGGATGATGTCACAGTCACAGGCGTCAGCGATGATTTTCGCCGTGTGACGTGTGCGCCCCAGATCACTGGCAATAATGTGCGTGATGCCGAGCGATTTCACGCGCTCCGCAACCTGCCATGCCTGCTGCTCTCCTTTTGCGGTCAACGGACTGTCTGACTGCCCTTGAATACGACGCTCGGCGTTCCACTGCGTTTCACCGTGGCGAACAAGGTATACCTGTAACATGCTTTTTTTCCATTATACTGCGATGACAATTTTTTTATCTGAGTTGTACTGATTATGCACCATGTTGTCTCAGCTACCACTAATCCCGCCAAAATTAGGGCTATTCTGCACGCATTTCACGAGATCTTCGGCGAGGGATCCTGCCATATCGAGTCCGTCGCCGTCGAGAGCGGCGTACCGGAACAACCGATTGGCAGTACGGAAACGCGGACTGGCGCACGAAATCGTGTAGAAAATGCGCGCCTGGCGAAACCTGACGCTGATTTTTGGGTGGCGATTGAAGCCGGTATTGATGAAGGCAGTACCTTCAGTTGGGTGGTAATCGACAGCCCGCATCAGCGCGGCGAAGCACGCTCAGCCACGCTGCCGTTACCGGAAGTGATTTTGGCGAAAGTACGCGGCGGAGAAGCGCTTGGCCCGGTGATGTCGCACTACACCGGGATCGATGAGATCGGGCGAAAAGAGGGGGCTATCGGCGTATTTACCGCAGGCAAGCTCACGCGCAGCAGCGTTTACCACCAGGCGGTGATCCTCGCGCTAAGCCCGTTTCACAATGCCATTTATCGGCAGAAATAGCCCGATCACTGGGATCGTAGCAGCACCTGCTCCAGCCATTCGCGCAGCTCAGCAGGTGCGGATTTCAGACTGTTCGAGCCACGGGTAATGGTGGCTATGCCGGTGCCCAGCTCGTTTTTCAGCTCACGCTGGCTCATTTCGCCGCGCAGCAGCTCTTCGATGATCCGCACGCGCGTTCCCAGGGCTTCGCGCTCATCGGGCGTCAGCATGAGGTTGAGCAACGGAAGATGCAAATCCTGATCGTAGGATTGTTTGAGCAACGCGACAAAACGCAACCACTCCTGGTGACGCTGTTCGGCAACGGCTGCTGAATAAGGGGATTGCTGGGTCATGTTATACCGCCATACTCGCTAACGAGTACAGCAGCATAACACAAACCCGGCAGATCAGTAACGACGGCCCCATTCCGTTGCGGTCATCAGCGTGGTGTTATCCCCCATGAAGTAGCGGTAGTAGGCATCGTAGGCCAGCACGTTTTTCACATAGCCGCGCGTTTCCGAGAACGGAATACTCTCCACAAAGGCCACCGCATCAATACGTCCGGCGCTGTTACCCAGCCAGGTGCGCACGCGCCCAGGCCCGGCGTTATAGGCGGCCGACGCGAAGATGCGGTTATTGCCAAACTGCTGATAGACGTACTGCAAATAGTTCGTACCGATGTTGATGTTGGTTTCAGGATCCAACAGCTGCGCCGGATTGCTGTAGCCAGGAATGCTGAACATTTTCACCGTGTGCGTGGCGGTACCGGGCATGATTTGCATCAGGCCGCTGGCCCCCACCGGCGATTTCACCTTCGGGTTCCAGGCGCTTTCCTGCCGGGAAATCGCCATCGCATAGCTTTGCGGGATATCTTTGCCGCTGGTGTAGCGCGCGTAGAGATCTTTATACGCCAGCGGGAAACGCTCTTCGAGCTGATCCCACAGTTTACCGGCGATCGTCGCCTGCACGCTGAGATCCCACCAGTGGCGATCAAAGGCATAGCGCGCCAGCTGCGCCTGCTCCTGGGTCGTGCGGCTGGAGACCAGATTCGCCCACTCGCTGCGTGCGGTATTGTCGAGGCTCCAGTACATCAGCTCGCGCACTCGCGCCATCTCCGGCCCGCTAACCAGCTGCGGGCTGACGTTGCCCGGCGCTTTATCCACTTTAAGCGGATACGCCTCACCCAGGCGCTGGGCGGCGACCATCGGGTAGAAGCCGCGCTGCTGCATCAGCGACCGCAGGATCGGCTGTGCTTCGGCGTCACGTCCGCGTTCCAGCAGCAAATCCGCCTGCCAGTAGCGCCACTCGTCTTTCTCTTTGGCGTCCATCGGCAGACGCGCCAGCCAGGTATTGAGGCCCCGGCGATCGCCGGTACCGAGCGCGATGCGCACGCGGCGTTCAATCAGCGTCGTGGACTGAGTGCGCATAATGGCGTCATCGCGCCAGCGCGCCTGTTCGTCGGTCACATCGTTACCCATTAAACGCCAGGCGACGATATCCCGCAGCGCCTGGGTCTGATCCTCATTGAGCTGCTGCGCCTGCACCAGCGATGGGATCATCAGGCGGGCATTGTCCGCGTCTTCACGCGCCACGCTACCAAACGCTTCCTGGGCCATTTGTCGGGTAAAGTCCGTCGCCCCGGTGGTGCGGGCAAAATCCAGCACCGTACGCGGATCGTTGGCAAGGGAGAGAATCGCCGATGAAATGGTCTGGTACTCTGAGGGCATCTGCCCCGCCAACACTCTCACCAGCGCGGTATTACCCGCTTTCATCGCCAGGCGAATGCGCTCCAGAAACGCCAGCGGATCCTGGGTGCCGGACGCGCGCCACGCGCCAAACAAGCGGTCGCAGGCGTTAGGCTGGCTTTTGCCCGTCAGCCACAGATCTTTTGCTCCGGCCCAGGCCTCTTCCGGCTGCGCGGTGTTCCATTTGGCATAATAATAGTTACATTGCGCCTCGGTGGTGCCCGGTTTGTCGGGGCTAAACGCCAGCAGGCCGCGCCAGTCTTCACGCCGCGCCAGCTCGTTAACAAAGCGGGATTTCAGCGTGCGGGCGGCCGGCAGCGTTGGGTATGACTGAATAAACTGCGAGACGGTCACCGTCGGCTGGTTCATCAGATCGTCGGTAATCTGTCGGTATTCCAGGTAAGGATAGAGCGGATACTCTTTCAGCGTGGGCATCAGTTGCACCACGACGTCCATTTGGTTGTTATCCCACGCCTGCTTAATTTGCGCATAGCGATCGCGCTGTTCATCGAGTGAATCGGCGCGTGCCAGGCTGCTGAGGCTAAGCAAACAACAGCTTACCGCCAGCCATCGCCAGCCCGAGTGTTTAGCGTTCTGCAAGGCTCTTTCCCCTTATCAATAAATTGCTTCGTCGCATCATGCGTTCAGTGTTTATGCTAACCAGGCATCAGGCAACGCGCCACGCTGAGGACACTTTTTTACCATTCTGGTGTGATTTAACACTCCGGACCTGGCCGACTGGGATTGCGCGGCGAAAACGGCTACACTCCGCAGTTGAGTACCATTCCATTACGATAAAAGAGGCGAAGTCCAACGTGGCTCAATTCGTTTATACCATGCATCGTGTCGGCAAAGTGGTTCCGCCGAAACGTCATATTCTGAAAAATATCTCGCTGAGTTTCTTCCCTGGCGCAAAAATTGGCGTACTGGGCCTCAACGGTGCCGGTAAGTCCACCCTGCTGCGCATCATGGCCGGCATCGATACAGACATCGAAGGTGAAGCACGCCCGCAGCCTGGCCTGAAAATCGGCTATCTGCCGCAGGAGCCGAAACTCAACCCTGAACACACCGTGCGTGAATCCATTGAAGAAGCCGTTTCTGAAGTGGTCAACGCGCTGAAAGGTCTGGATGAAGTGTACGCGAAGTACGCCGAACCCGACGCCGACTTTGATAAACTCGCCGCGCAACAGGGCAAGTTTGAAGAGATCATCCAGGCGCACGACGGTCACAACCTGAACGTGCAGCTGGAACGCGCCGCCGATGCGCTGCGTCTGCCGGACTGGGACGCCAAAGTCGAAAAACTCTCCGGTGGTGAACGCCGCCGCGTCGCGCTGTGCCGTCTGCTGCTGGAAAAGCCGGACATGCTGCTGCTCGACGAACCCACTAACCACCTGGACGCAGAGTCCGTCGCGTGGTTAGAACGCTTCCTGCACGACTTCGAAGGCACCGTTGTGGCGATCACCCACGACCGTTACTTCCTCGATAACGTAGCGGGTTGGATCCTTGAGCTGGACCGCGGCGAGGGTATTCCGTGGGAAGGCAACTACTCCTCCTGGCTTGAGCAGAAAGATCAGCGTCTGGCGCAGGAAGCCTCAACGGAAGCGGCACGCCGTAAATCCATTGAGAAAGAGCTGGAGTGGGTGCGTCAGGGTGCGAAAGGCCGTCAGTCGAAAGGTAAAGCGCGTCTGGCTCGCTTTGAAGAGCTGAACAGCACGGAATACCAGAAGCGTAACGAAACCAACGAACTGTTTATTCCGCCAGGTGCACGCCTGGGAGATAAAGTCGTTGAGGTGAGCAATCTGCGTAAATCTTACGGCGACCGCCTGCTGATCGACGATCTGAGCTTCTCGGTACCGAAAGGCGCGATTGTCGGCATCATCGGTCCGAACGGCGCGGGTAAATCGACCCTGTTCCGCATGATGTCCGGTCAGGAACAGCCTGACAGCGGCACCATCACGCTGGGCGAAACCGTCAAGCTGGCGTCTGTGGATCAGTTCCGTGACGCGATGGACAACAGCAAAACCGTGTGGGAAGAGGTCTCCGGCGGCCAGGATATTATGCGTATAGGCAACACCGAGATGCCAAGCCGCGCTTACGTGGGCCGCTTTAACTTCAAAGGCGTCGATCAGGGTAAACGCGTGGGCGAGCTGTCCGGTGGTGAGCGTGGCCGTCTGCACTTAGCCAAGCTGTTACAGGTTGGCGGTAACGTGCTGCTGCTCGATGAACCCACCAACGACCTGGACATCGAAACCCTGCGCGCGTTAGAGAACGCCATGCTGGAGTTCCCTGGCTGCGCAATGGTGATCTCGCATGACCGTTGGTTCCTTGACCGTATTGCCACCCACATTCTGGATTACCAGGATGAAGGTAAAGTCGAGTTCTTCGAAGGTAACTTCACCGAATACGAAGAGTACAAGAAACGCACGCTGGGCGCAGATGCGCTGGAGCCGAAGCGTATCAAATACAAACGTATCTCGAAATAAAAGCTCCGATTGCCGGGTGGCGGCCTCGCCTTACCCGGCCTACAAAATCGGCAAAGCGTAGGCCTGGCAATGAGCGACAGCGGGCCTACCCCTTCTCCCCCATCAGCCCCTTCACCAGCTCCACGCAGCGTAAGAACCGCGTGTCGTAGTCCGGCTCCTCAACGTGTACAAAGCCAATGTTGTTCTCTTGTAGCATCTCCACCAGCATGTTTTGAAACACTTTGCGATCGACTGAACTGCCCAGGCTGCGCAGGCCGTCGGCCACCCACGGGGTGTTGTTTTCCAGCAGGATCACCAGGTCGAAGCGGTATTCGTCGATCAGCGCCTGCACGAACGGATGCTCGCGCCCTTCATACTTTTTGCAGAACGCCTGCGTGGTGACAAAGTCGGTATCGATGAAAGCGACTTTATTAGCGTATTTCACCGCAAAATCAATGTACTGCGCCTGGCCGAGGGCAATCTTGTCATAGTCGGAATATTGCAGCGCCATTTCGTCACCGCCCAGATGCGAGAAAACATAGTCGCGGCCATACTCCCAGGCGCTGGTGGTGTTAAAAATGTTGGCAAGCTTGTTCACCAGCGTCGATTTACCGCTCGATTCACCGCCGAGGATCGCCACCGTGCGCACGAAAAAGGGCTTCACTTCCGTCGGAATGTAATCCCAGTAGCGGAACGGGTTGGCGCGGATCTGCCCACCGCTGATATTCATAAACGTCCGTTTGGGATCGATAAGCACCGTCTGGATCCCCAGATGCTCCAGATACTGCGGCGCGTCGGACTCTTCGGAGGTGTAGATCCAGTTAGGCTGGATTCCCTTCTCTTCCATAAAGGCTTTCATGCCGTTGCTCCACACGTCCCAGCCGTGCGGATACGGCTCCATGCCCTCTTCGTTAAAGGCATGAATGCGGATATTCTTCTGATATTTAAAGGTTTGCAGCAGCCAGCGCAGACGGTCGCTGATGGTCGGCTGTTGCGACATGGCGCTGTTTTCGAAGAGTTCGCGATCGCGCGTCTCGTCGTAGCCCATGATGATATGCAGTTCATCCACCTGACTACAGGCGCGCTGAAGCAGGTAGATATGCCCGGTGTGCAGCGGGTAGAACTTACCGAACACCACGCCAATATTTTTACGCGTGCGGGGAAATTCCAGCCCCAGGAAACGGTGCAGCGCTTCGAGCTTTTGCGCGCTGGGGCTTTTGATTTTGGCATTGAGTAACTGACTGAGATAACCCTTCGTCATGCCGCTGGCATCCGCCACCTGTTGCAGGGTACAGCCCTTCTGCTTTATCGCGGTTTTAATATAATCGAATGACGACATAAATTACGGTGCCTCCTGCAAAATCGAATAGGTAATTATAAGTCGTCAAACACGTTTAACGCATCCGCGAGTTTTTTCACCCCAAACACCTGCATCCCTTCCGGTGGCTTTTTCGGCACGTTGGCGGCGGGCACAATGGCGCGCTTAAAGCCGTGCTTGGCCGCCTCGGAAATACGCTCCTGACCGCTGGGTACCGGGCGGATCTCACCGGCCAGACCCACTTCGCCAAAGACGACCAAATCATTCGGCAGCGCACGGTCGCGCAGGCTCGATACCATCGCCAGCAGCAGCGCCAGATCCGCGCTGGTTTCGGTGACCTTCACCCCGCCGACAACGTTAACAAATACATCCTGATCCGACATCTGCAAGCCGCCGTGGCGGTGCAGCACGGCCAGCAGGATCGCCAGGCGGTTTTGCTCAAGGCCCACGGCGACGCGGCGCGGGTTGCCCATCATCGATTGATCGACCAGCGCCTGGATCTCCACCAGCAGCGGGCGCGTCCCTTCCCACACCACCATTACGGAACTGCCTGGCGTGACCTCCTCGCCACGGCTCAGGAAGATGGCGGAGGGGTTGCTCACCTCGCGCAGGCCCTGCTCGGTCATGGCGAAAACGCCCAGTTCATTCACCGCGCCGAAGCGGTTTTTATGGCTGCGCAGCGTGCGAAAACGGGAGTCGGCATCGCCATCCAGCAGCACAGAACAGTCGATACAGTGCTCCAGCACTTTTGGCCCCGCAAGCGAGCCATCTTTGGTGACGTGACCAACCATGACAATCGCCACACCGCGCGTTTTGGCATAGCGCGTGAGGTAGGCCGCCGACTCGCGCACCTGCGAAACGCTGCCCGGCGAGGATTGAATATCCGCCATGTGCATCACCTGGATCGAGTCGATCACCATCAGCTTTGGCTGCTCTTCGTCGGCGATCGTACAGATCTCTTCAATGCTGGTTTCCGACAGCATGTTCAGATTGGCCGTCGGCAGCCCGAGGCGGTGCGCGCGCATCGCCACCTGTTGCAGCGACTCTTCCCCGGTGACGTACAGGGTTTTCATCTGTTCGGCGAGGCGACACAGGGTTTGCAGCAGCAGCGTCGATTTACCTGCGCCGGGGTTTCCGCCAATCAGGATCGCACTGCCAGGCACCACGCCGCCGCCCAATACGCGGTCAAACTCTTTGAAACCCGTGGAAAAACGCGGCAGCTCTTCGAGACTGATCTCCGAGAGCTTCTGCACCTTTGACGATCCCGCATTGCCCGCATAGCCGCTCAGGCGTTCGTTACGCGCAACGACGGGCGACGCGGCAACGCGCACTTCGGTGATGGTATTCCAGGCATGACAGGCGCTGCATTGCCCCTGCCAGCGCGGATAATCCGCACCACATTCATTACAGACAAATGCGCGTTTGGGAGCTTTCGCCACGGTGTACCTCGTTATTTCTGGTTCAGACTGCCGGACAGGATGCAGAACACGCCCATCAGGTCAGCGTGACGGATGGTCACTTCTGTTTTTTCGTTGACTTTGGGTTTGGCATGAAACGCGATGCCCAGCCCTGCGGCTTTGATCATCGGCAGATCGTTTGCGCCGTCGCCGATCGCTACGGTCTGTTCAAACGGCACGTCGTATTTTTCCGCCAGGCGCTTAAGCGTTTTGGCTTTGTACTGCGCATCGACGATATCACCCAGCACTTCGCCGGTGAGTTTGCCGTCCATGATCTCCAGTTCGTTGGCGACCACCGCCGTCAGGCGCAGCTTGTCGCGCAGGTAATCCGCGAAGAAGGTGAACCCACCGGAGGCGATCGCCACTTTCCAGCCCAGGGTTTCGAGCTTTAACACTAACTGCGTCAGGCCTGGCATCAACGGAAGATCGTCACGCACCTGGCGCAGGATACCGGCGTCTGCGCCTTTCAGCGTCGCCACGCGGGTGCGCAGGCTTTGCGTAAAATCGAGTTCTCCGCGCATGGCGCGCTCGGTCACTTCTGCGACCATATCACCGGTGCCCGCCAGTTTGGCGATCTCATCAATGCATTCGATCTGGATCGCGGTGGAATCCATGTCCATCACCAGTAGACCCGGCGTGCGCAGATGCGGGATTTTCCCCAGCGGCGCGACGTCAAGACCCGCGTCGTGCGCAAGGCGCGTAGCACGTGGGGTGAGCGACCCGGCAAGGCGAATTACCTGATAATCTTCAACGCACCAGGAGGCGACAATCACCATCGCGGCACCCAGCTGGCGCTGGTACTGCGTCAGGCGTGCTTTATCCAGGCTGCGACCATACAGCAGCCAGCCACTGCGCCCGGCGTGATAATCCAGCGGCATGACCTCATCGCCACTTAACGAGAGCGGCAATCCAGGCCACTGAGACACATCTTCAGGCAGGTCGCACCAGGTCAGACTGTTAGGCATTAAAGCTCCTGTAAACACATTCGCGTCGGAAATTGTCCGGGTGAAAATAACGCATGAGGCTACCTTGTAACCATCGCTTCTGGCAACATGAAGCGTTAAATTTTCAGCAGGTACTCTATGGCTCGCGCAAAACTAAAATTCCGGCTGCATCGCGCCGTGATTGTCTTAATCTGTCTCGCCCTTCTGGTCGCTCTGATGCAGGGCGCATCCTGGTTCAGCCAGAGCCACCAGCGCGCGCGGAATCCTCAGCTTGAAGAGCTGGCCCGCACGCTGGCACGCCAGGTGACGCTGAACCTCGCGCCGCTGATGCGCACGGAAACGCCGGATGAAAAACACATCAGCGTCGTGCTGCGCCAGTTGACCGAAGAGAGCCGAATTCTTGACGCGGGCGTCTACGATGAACAGGGCGATCTGGTGGTCCGCGCCGGTGAAAGCGTTAACGTGCGCGACAGACTGGCGCTGGACGGCAAAAAAGCGGGCGGCTATTTTAACCAGCAAATTGTCGAACCCATTCAGGGTAAAAACGGTCCGCTGGGCTATCTGCGCCTGACGCTCGATACCCACACGCTGGCGACCGAGGCCAGACAGGTGGATAACACCACCAACATTCTACGCCTTATGCTGCTGCTTTCACTCGCAATTGGTGTGGTGCTGACACGCACATTATTGCAGGGCAAGCGCACGCGCTGGCAACAATCTCCCTTCCTGCTGACCGCCAGCAAATCCGTGCCGGAAGAGGAAGAGAGTGATAAAAAAGAAGCCTGAACATTCGGAAAGGAAATCTGCCATGTCTACACTGCGTTTGTTAATTTCTGACTCCTGGGATCCCTGGTTCAACCTGGCCGTCGAAGAGTGCATTTTCCGCCAGATGCCCGCCACCCAGCGCGTGCTGTTTTTGTGGCGTAACGCCGATACGGTGGTCATTGGCCGCGCGCAAAACCCGTGGAAAGAGTGCAACACCCGACGCATGGAAGAGGACAACGTGCGTCTGGCCCGTCGCAGCAGCGGCGGCGGCGCGGTGTTCCACGACCTCGGCAACACCTGTTTTACCTTTATGGCCGGCAAACCGGAATACGATAAAACCATTTCCACCGCCATTGTGCTTAACGCCCTGACCGCGCTGGGCGCTACGGCGGAGGCATCCGGACGTAACGATCTGGTGGTGAAAACCGCCGACGGCGACCGTAAAGTGTCCGGATCCGCCTATCGCGAAACCCACGATCGCGGCTTCCATCACGGCACGCTGCTGCTCAATGCCGATCTTAGCCGTCTGGCAAACTACCTTAATCCCGACAAGAAAAAACTCCAGGCGAAGGGCATCACCTCCGTGCGCGGGCGCGTGGCGAACCTGGTGGATTTACTGCCCGGCATCACCTACGAAAAAATCTGCGAGGCGGTGACCCAGGCGTTCTTCGACTATTACGGCGAAACGGTGGAAGCAGAAGTAATCTCCCCGGAGAATACACCCGACCTGCCCAACTTTGCCGAAACCTTTGCCCGCCAGAGCAGCTGGGAGTGGAACTTCGGCCAGGCACCCGCGTTCAGCCATTTGCTGGACGAGCGCTTTACCTGGGGCGGCGTGGAGCTACACTTTGACGTCGAAAAAGGCCACATCAGCCGCACGCAGGTTTTTACCGACAGCCTCAATCCCGCGCCCTTAGAAGCGCTGGCCGCACGTTTACAGGGCTGCTTATACCGCGCAGACACGCTGACGCAGGCGTGCGACACGTTGATCGAGGATTTCCCGGAGCAGGAAAAGGAATTAAGGGAACTGTCGGCGTGGATAGCGGGCGCGGTGCGCTAAACCGACCTTAACTCAGCCGTGCGACAATCCGCTCAATGGGCAGCAGTTGAGCGGACATCTGCCGGGCGATGGCGCGAAACGCCGTGCTGATCCGCCCATCGTCCGCCACCTTCTGCCAGTACGCTTTTGCCAGCGGCAGCGCAAAGCGCCAGGCGTCGGCTTCAACGGCGGCGTCAAACGTTAGCGCCACACTCTCTTCCCGCATCGCCCCTGCGCTGTTCGGGGCAAACGCCATCGGCAACATATCGTAAACCGGGGTTAACGCCAGCGGCGCATCGGAGAGGAAAAAGGACAGATTGCCCGCGTGCATATCACTGTTGGCGATCAGCCGCCCGAATGCCCATATTTTTGCGACGCGCCGTGCGGTGTGAGCCGTGGTCTGCTTTTGAGCAGCCAGCTGATTCACCACCTGCGGCCAGTGCCCCCGGCTTGCCACAAACTCCCCCTGCACCGCTTCCAGCGAGACAATCGCCCGGCGGCCGGAAACCCCGCAGCAGTCAAAACGCTGTGCTTCTAAAAAAACCTGTCCGCTATCGTGTTTCAACAGCCGCGTCTGGCTGACGGCCACCCCCGCACCTTCCAGCGTCTGAAGCGCCAGCGATTCACAGGTCAGCAAATCGGCCCAGCGCACCGCAATGGCATGGGACTGCGGCGCGGTGAACTTCACCAGCACGTGGGCCTGTTCATGACCCACGTCGGCAAAACAGGTGAATTTCGGCTGCTCGCCACCGGCGGAGGAGCCGACGACATCCCCCGCCAGCGCGTCCTGTGCCAGCCGCGCATAGCGTTCAAGTTTGTCAGCCATCGTAATGAGCTCTGGCGCGGCGGCCTGTAACCAGCGCTGCCATGCCGCCTCACCAATAAGCCAGCCGCCCTGGTTTTCACCGCTAAACAGCGTCAGTGCAAACAGGATATCTTCTTCCTGCCAGTAGCGGATATCGTCGGGCAGGTTTAGCGACGCGGCAAGCCGCCGGCCCCACGCGCGGCCTAAAAAGCCCTGCGGGCGTAAATCGCTCAGATACCAGGGCAGCCCGGAAAACCACTGCCATTCGCCGTTTTCCAGCGCCACCAGACAGCTACCCTGCGGCCAGCAGGGGTAGAGGTCGCCAAATTTCCAGGCTTTCCCCTGCTCATCAACCTGCCACAGTGGGAAACGGTGTTGACCCCGAATCGGGCGCAGCAGCGTATAGCGCGTGGCGCGCGCTTTACCAAACTGCATCACCAGAGGCTCCGCCGCCGCCAGACGTGAAAACGTCGCCTGACTCACCTGAAGGTGATGGCGAAGGGCAGAAGCGCTTTGCGGTCCCGGCAACAGAAAATCGGTCAACTCGCTCATGATGAATAGATTCGTGAATAGATACTTGAATAGATTTATAGAACTAATTCATTGAGCGGTAAAGGAAAGAAATGAAATAGATGCAAGACGTGAATAGATAAAAGGCCCGCTGGCGGGCCTACAAAACCGTAGGCCGGGTCAGGCGAAGCCGCCACCCGGCACAACTGATCTTACTCTTTGTCGCCCAGCAGAACGGATTCCAGCGCGATTTTGATCATGTCGTTGAACGTGGTCTGACGTTCCGCGGCGGTGGTCTGCTCGTGGGTACGGATGTGGTCAGACACGGTGCAGATGGTCAGGGCTTTCGCGCCAAACTCTGCCGCCACGCCGTAAATCCCTGCCGCTTCCATTTCCACGCCGAGGATGCCGTACTTTTCCATCACGTCGAACATGGTCGGATCCGGCGTATAGAACAGATCGGCGGAGAAGATGTTGCCCACGCGCGCGTCAACGCCCAGCGCTTTTGCCGCATCAACCGCGTTACGCACCATGTCAAAATCGGCAATCGCCGCGAAGTCATGATCTTTAAAACGCAGACGGTTAACTTTGGAATCGGTGCAGGCACCCATACCAATCACCACATCACGCAATTTCACGTCGGCACGCACTGCCCCGCAGGAGCCAACGCGAATGATTTTTTTCACGCCGAAATCGGTGATCAGCTCTTTAGTGTAAATGGAGCAGGAAGGGATCCCCATGCCGTGACCCATCACGGAAATTTTGCGGCCTTTGTAAGTCCCGGTGTAACCGAGCATGCCGCGAACGTTGTTCACTTCGCGCGCGTCTTCCAGGAAGGTCTCTGCGATGTGCTTCGCGCGCAGCGGATCGCCCGGCATCAGCACAACGTCCGCGAAATCGCCCATTTCTGCATTAATGTGTGGGGTTGCCATCTTCAGTTCCTTTTACATTGTTGTTTTTGCCGGGTGGCGGCTGCGCCTAACCCGGCCTACATTCTGTTCTCCCTCTCCCAGTGGGAGAGGGCCGGGGTGAGGGCATCAGGCCGCACCCAATCCGTTTAGAACATGGCCTTGCCGTATTCCATGTCCGACGTGCCGAAATATTTCGCCAGCGTCTGACCGATGTCCGCGAAGGTTTCACGGTGACCGAGGGAACCGGGTTTCACTTTCGGCCCGTAAATCAGCACAGGAATATGCTCACGCGTGTGGTCGGTACCCTGCCAGGTCGGATCGCAACCGTGGTCAGCGGTGAAGATAATAATGTCATCTTCTTTCACCAGCTCAAGCAGTTCCGGCAGGCGACGGTCAAACAGTTCCAGACCGCCCGCATAACCGGCGACATCGCGACGATGGCCCCAGGAAGAGTCGAAATCAACGAAGTTGGTGAAGACAATGGTTTCGTCTCCCGCCTCTTTCATCTCTTTAAGGGTGGCGTCAAACAGCGCATCCAGACCGGTCGCTTTCACTTTTTTGGTGATCCCGACGTTGGCATAGATATCGGCGATTTTACCGACAGAGACCACCTGGCCGTTTTTCTCATCCACCAGTTTTTTCAGGATCGTCGGCGCTGGCGGTTCAACCGCCAGATCGTGACGGTTACCGGTACGCTGGAAGTGGCCAGGCTTGTCGCCAACAAACGGACGCGCGATCACGCGACCAATGTTGTAGCCACCTTCGGTCAGCTCTTCACGGGCGATTTCGCACAGCTCATACAGCTTATCGAGGCCGTAGGTCTCTTCGTGACAGGCAATCTGGAACACCGAGTCGGCAGAGGTATAGAAAATCGGCTTGCCGGTTTTCATATGCTCTTCGCCAAGCTGATCGAGGATCACGGTACCGGACGAGTGGCAGTTACCGAGATAACCCGGCAGGTTGGCGCGTTTAACCAGTTTATCGAGCAGCTCCTGCGGGAAGCTGTTCTCGTGGTCGCTGAAATAGCCCCAGTCAAACAGCACCGGAACACCGGCGATTTCCCAGTGGCCCGACGGCGTATCTTTCCCGGACGAGAGTTCGTGCGCCCACGCGTAAGCGCCAACGACCTCGGCGTTTGCGTCAAGGCCCGCGGCGATTTTGCCGGTCGCGCCTTCGTGAGCTTTTGCCAGACCCAGGCGGGTCAGGTTTGGCAGGTTCAGCGGGCCTTTACGACCGTGGTCGGCTTCACCTTTTGCGCAGACGTCTGCGATATGGCCGAGGGTGTCTGAACCTACGTCGCCGAAGCGGTCCGCATCTTCAGTAGCACCGATGCCGAAGGAGTCCAGCACCATGATAAATGCACGTTTCATATTTTCTCCGTACCTTGCGCGCTGTAAAAAAGCGATCAGATCAGTATACCCGAACTCTCCCTGTCACGGGAAGAACGCCGGGACTATTCGGTCACTCTGCGGTAAACCACAGGGGTTTGTTCCGGTGCGGTATCCTCTACGCGGATGGCCGCTTTCACCGCCGAAGCGGCGTCCTGCCAGCTGGCTTCGTCTTTGGCGTGGATCACCGCCAGCGGACGCTGGCCGTCCACGCTGTCACCCAGACGCGCCATATCGGTAAAGCCCACGCTGTAATCAATAGCGTCGGAGGCCTGGCGACGACCGCCGCCCATCGACACCACCGCCATGCCCAGCGCACGCGTGTCCATTGCGCTGACAAACCCTTCGGTGTCCGCATAGACCGCTTTGCTCAGCATCGCCGTTGGTAAATACTTCGCGTAGTTTTCGACGAAATCGCTCGGGCCTTTCTGAGCGCTGACCATGCGGCCAAAAATTTCAGCGGCTTTGCCGTTATCAAGCACCGCCTGCAATTTCGCGCGGGCCTCGGCGTCGTCTTTCGCCAGCTTGCCGGAAATCAGCATTTCAACGCACAGCGCCATGGTGACGTCAAACAGGCGCGGGTTGCGGTATTCACCGGTCAGGAACTGCACCGCTTCGCGCACTTCGACGGCATTACCGGCGCTGGACGCCAGGACCTGATTCATGTCGGTCAGCAGCGCGGTGGTGCGCACGCCCGCGCCGTTTGCCACGCCGACAATCGCCTGCGCCAGTTCAGCAGACAGCTCGAAGGTTGGCATGAACGCGCCGCTGCCCACTTTCACGTCCATCACCAGCGCGTCCAGCCCTTCGGCCAGTTTCTTCGCGAGGATAGAGGCGGTGATAAGCGGAATGGAGTCGACGGTCGCAGTGATATCACGCGTGGCGTAAAAACGTTTATCCGCCGGGGCCAGCGAGCTGGTCTGGCCGATAATCGCCACGCCGACGTCTTTGATGATCTCACGGAAGCGGTTGTCATCCGGGAAGATGTCGAAACCCGGAATCGCTTCCAGCTTGTCGAGCGTGCCGCCGGTGTGGCCCAGGCCGCGCCCGGAAATCATCGGAATGTAGCCTCCGCAGGCGGCGACCATCGGCCCTAACATCAGCGAGGTCACATCACCCACGCCGCCGGTGGAGTGTTTATCGACGATCGGGCCGTTCAGATTGAGGCTTTTCCAGTCCAGCACGCTGCCGGAATCGCGCATCGCCATGGTCAGGGAGACGCGCTCGGACATCGCCATGTCGTGGAAGAAAATGGTCATCGCCAGCGCGGCAATCTGCCCTTCTGACACGGTGTTGTCGCGAATGCCGTTGATAAAGAAACGGATCTCGTCGTCGCTCAACGTCTGCCCATCGCGTTTTTTACGAATTATTTCTTGTGCGAGAAACACGGTAACCCCCATGCGGAATCGGGTGAATTATGGCGAGTGGCGCAACGCTTACCCGCCCTGGGATCCTGTAGGCCGGATAAGCGAAGCGTCATCCGGCATTGTCTGGCAATCAGTAGCTGCTTGCGCTTTTACCGTCGCCGTGGCCCAGCGCTTTGAGCAGGCTTGCCAGCAGGCTGGAAGCACCAAAGCGGTAGTGGCGGGAATCCGCCCAGTCGGCACCCAGCAGTTCATCGGCAATCGCCAGGAACTGCGCGGCGTCTTCCGCAGAGCGCACGCCGCCTGCTGGTTTGAAGCCCACGGTTTTGGCAACGCCCATGTCGCGGATCACTTCGAGCATGATGCGCGCACTTCCCGGCGTGGCGTTCACCGGCACTTTACCGGTAGAGGTTTTAATGAAGTCAGCGCCCGCTTTGATGGAAATCTCAGAGGCTTTACGGATAAGCGCTTCTTCTTTCAGCTCACCGGTTTCGATGATCACTTTAAGCAGCACGTTCGCCGCTGCGCAGGCATCTTTACAGGCTTTCACCAGATCGAAACCGACCTGCTCGTTACCGGCAATCAGCGCACGGTACGGGAACACCACGTCCACTTCGTCAGCGCCGTAGGCAATGGCCGCGCGGGTTTCCGCCAGCGCGATGTCAATGTCATCGTTACCGTGCGGGAAGTTGGTGACGGTGGCAATGCGGATATCCGGCGTGCCCTGAGCGTTCAGCGTTTTACGCGCAATGGGAATAAAGCGCGGATAAATACAGACGGCAGCGGTGTTGCCGACGGCGGTTTTCGCCTGATGGCACAGCGCGATCACTTTCGCCTCGGTGTCATCGTCGTTCAGGGTGGTCAGATCCATCAGTTTCAACGCGCGCAGGCTGCTTGCGGTTAAATCAGTCATAACATTCTCCAGTGAGCTGAAGACGGCAGTTTGCCGGCTTGAATTTTATCCGGCGGGTCTGTGAGTATTCTAACATTCACCCGCCACGACACCTCGATACTCATCACAGTTAATGAAAACGACATACACATTTGCATAACTATAATGAGACATTCATCAAATTTTTAGCTTGCAGGCCGGGTGTTTCACCTGGGTTTGCGCACCGGGATCAAAGGACCCGGCGGCCAGGCTTCTTACACTGGTCACCTGACTCAAGGAGCCCGAGGAAAGCCCATGCCCACGTCCGTGACCCCATCGATGCTGCAACGTTGCCAGCAAATTGTGACAAGCCCTGCTCTTTCGCCCGAACAGAAGCGACATTTTCTGGCGCTGGAAGCGGAAAACGCGCTGCCGTACCCGGCCTTGCCGCATGCCGCGCGCGCCGCGCTGGACGAGGGAACGATCTGCGATATGTTCGAGGGCCATGCGCCGTACAAACCGCGCTACGTCCTGCCGGACTATGCGAAATTCCTCGCGCATGGCTCGCAGTGGCTTGAGCTGGAAGGGGCGAAAGATTTCGATGACGCGCTCTCCATGCTCACCATTCTTTATCACCACGTGCCGTCCGTCACCTCGATGCCGGTGTTCCTTGGGCATCTCGATGCGCTGCTGCAACCCTATGTTAGAATTCTAACACAAGACGAAATCGATAGTCGCATAAAACGTTTCTGGCGCTATCTCGACCGCACGCTGCCGGACGCCTTCATGCATGCGAACATTGGCCCGCATGACACGCCGGTCACCCGTGCGATTTTGCGCGCAGATGCAGAGCTTAAGCAGGTTGCACCCAATCTTACCTTTATCTACGATCCCGATATCACGCCGGATGCGCTACTGCTTGAGGTCGCTAAAAACATCTGCGAGTGCAGCAAGCCGCATATTTCTAACGGCCCGATAAATGATAAAATTTTCACAAAAGGCGGTTACGGCATCGTCAGTTGTTACAACTCGCTGCCGCTGGCGGGCGGAGGTAGCACGCTGGTAAGGCTCAATCTGAAGGCCATCGCTGAGCGCAGCAATTCGGTGGAGGACTTTTTCACCCGCACGCTACCGCACTACTGCCAGCAGCAGATCGCCGTGATTGATGCTCGCTGCGATTTCCTTTATCAACAGTCGCGCTTCTTTGAGAATAGCTTCCTGGTGAAAGAAGGGTTGATTGACCCGCAGCGTTTTGTGCCGATGTTTGGCATGTATGGCCTCGCAGAAGCGGTGAACACGCTGTGTGAAAAAGACGGTCTGGCGGGGCGCTACGGCTGCGACGAAGAGGCGAATCAGCTTGGCTATCGCATCAGCGCTCAGCTTGGCGAATTTGTTGCGCGCACCCCGGTGAAATACGGGATGCAGCAGCGCGCCATGCTGCACGCTCAGTCGGGGATCAGTTCAGACACAGGCACCACGCCCGGTGCGCGCCTGCCCTACGGCAGCGAGCCGGACCCCATCACCCACCTGAACACCGTGGCACCGCACCACGCCTGGTACAGCGCGGGGATCAGCGATATCTTAACCCTCGATGAAACCATTAAGCGCAACCCGCAGGCGGTGGTGCAACTTTGTCGGGGCGCGTTTAACGCCGGGATGCGTGAATTTACCGCTAACGTCAGCGGCAACGATCTGGTGCGCGTGACCGGCTATATGGTGAGGCTGTCGGATCTGAAAAAATTTGCCGCAGAAGGATCGCGCCTAAACACCACCTGGCTTGGGGATGAAGCCGCGCGCAACACGCGCATTCTGGAACGTCAATCGCGCGTGGTTAGCCATGAACAGCAGATGCGCTTTAGTCAGTAACCTTATCCCGTTTTCCTGCGTAGACGGCCCGGGCAGCCGCCTGGCGCTGTTTTTACAGGGCTGCAATTTACGCTGTAAAAATTGCCATAATCCGTGGACCATCGGTCGCTGCAACCACTGCGGCGACTGCGCGCCCGCCTGCCCTCATCAGGCGCTGTCACTGTCGCAGGGCCGCATACTCTGGAACGCGGCGGCCTGCCAGCAGTGCGATACCTGTTTGCAGCGTTGCCCGCAGCAGGCCACGCCGATGGCGCAAACAATGAGCGTTGAAGCCGTTATCGCGCAGATCAAAAAAGCGGTGGGGTTTATTGAGGGGATTACCGTCAGCGGCGGCGAAGCCACCACGCAACTGCCTTTTTTGCTGGCGCTGTTTGGCGCGATCAAAGCCGATCCCGACCTGGCGCATTTAACCTGCCTTGTGGACAGCAACGGTCTGTTAAGTGAAAGCGGCTGGCAGAAATTGCTGCCGCTGTTTGACGGGGCGATGATCGATCTTAAAGCCTGGGATCCCGAATGTCATCGCCGCTTAACCGGGCGCGACAATGCGCAGATCAAACAGAGCCTGCGCTGGCTGGCGGCGCACCATAAACTCGCGGAGCTGCGGCTGCTGGCGATCCCGGATCGCACGGATTATGTGCAACACATTGATGAACTCGGTGACTTTATTGCGAGTCTGGCAGGCGTGCCGGTGCGCATCAATGCGTTTCACGCCCACGGCGTTTACGGCGAGGCAAAGAGCTGGCGCAGCGCAACGCCTGAGGATGTGGAACCTCTGGCGCAGGCCCTGCGCGAGCGTGGCGTCAGCAGGGTTATTCTCCCGGCGCTCTATCTTTAAAAGGTATCGTCAAAAAACAGGCGGCGGGTGTTGCGATAAAGCGCGTCGGCAAGCTCGTCCGGCGCTTCAGGCCGCAGCTCGCACAGCGTATCGAACACGCTCGCCACGCGCTCAGGCCGGTTAGGCTGGCCCTGAAAACCGTTGAGCGGCATATCCGGCGCGTCGGTTTCCAGCAGCAGCGAAGAGAGGGGCAGCGTTGCCATCACATCGCGGGTTTTGCTGGCGCGCGGGTAGGTAATGGTGCCGCCCACGCCAATAAAATAGCCCAGATCCACAAAGCGCAGCGCCTGTTGCAGACTGCCCGCAAAGCCGTGCACCACGCCCCGGCGCGGAACCTCTATGCGCTTAAGATGCATCGCCAGCTTGTCGTGGGTGCGGCGCGAATGCAGGATCACCGGCAGCGAGTATTGCGCGGCCAGCCGAAGCTGTGCGTCGAGGATCGCTTCCTGGCGGGCAAACTGCGGATCTTCGCGGTAGAGATCGAGGCCGATCTCGCCGATGGCGACCAGCTTGTCCGACCGCACGGCGAGGTACGACTCAAGCGCTTCCAGGCCGCGATCGCTGTGCTGCTCAATCACAATCGGGTGCAGGCCGAGCGCCGCGTAGAGCGCCTCATGCTCGCGGGCCAGGGTTAACACGCGGGAAAAGTTCGCCGCTTCGGTGGCCGGAACGATAATGCGCTCCACGCCTGCGTTCGCTGCGCGGGCGAGGCTGGTCGCCTCATCGCCGCTAAAAGGCGGGAAATCAAAATGGCAGTGGGTGTCGATAAAGCGAAAACTCACGACGCCGTACCCTCGTTATTAAAGGTGGTGTCGTTGGCGTGCGGCGCATCGACCACCAGCGGCGTGGTTAACACGTCGTTTGCCACCACGGCTGGGGGCACCACCACCGTTTGCGGCGTGACAATACGCGGCGCGTGGCGGATCAGCGGCGGCTCATCCACCAGCAGTTTTCCCACGGTGGCGAGGAAATAGCGCCCGCAGAGGCGGCCCAGCTTGTAGTCATCGCGCAGGGCCGGTAAGCGGCTGCCCAGCGCCATACTTTGCAGCAGCTTCGGCGGGTAGATTTCAAAAATGCGCAGATTACCCGGCGGTTTTTCAATGAATTGCTGGATCGCGTGATAGCTGGTTTCGTGGTGGTGCACCAGATTCATCAGCGGTTGCAGGCTGCTGTCCCCAAGCCAGCGCTCCATGCGCTTGAACCACTGCGGGGTGTAATACATTTGTGACGGCACGGTGCGGATCACCACGATGGTTTTCGCCCCGCGTTTTGCCGCTTCCTGCACCGGGATCGCATCGCTGATGCCGCCGTCGAGATAATTCACCCCGTCGAGCATGACGCCGGAACGGTAAAAACCGGGGATCGCACTGGATGCGCGGATCAGATCAAGCCAGGTCTGATGCGTCGGCGAGAAGTAGCCCGGCGTATAGTCATCGCCCCGACAGGCGCACATATAAAAGGATTTGCCACCGTCAAACAGGCGCGAAGCCGTATCCATCGCCAGCGGCATTTTGCTCGCCGTGGATTCAATCAGCCAGTCGAGATCGATAAGATTGCCGCCGCGCACAAAGCGCACCGGGTTGAAAAATTCGCGGGTGGTGGTGTAACGCATGATCACCTGACGCGCGTAGCCCGGCTGATTACACAGGTAGGCGGAGAGGTTTTGCGCACCAGCGGAGGTGCCGAAAAAGAGGTCAAAGGGGTTGAATTGCGCGCGCATGAACTCGTCCAGTACGCCGGCGGTGAAAATGCCTCGTTGGCCGCCTCCCTCACACACGAGTGCGAGACGCCCCGGGCGAAATGAACTTAACGCAAGCGGTGCGATATTACCGAGCGTTACGGGAATGCGCTGTCCCACCCTGCTGTCCTGTTAAAATTTTAAAATTGTTGTGTCTATAAAGTAACGCAATTTTTCTATTACCGAAACCGTGAAAGCCAGTCACGAGGACTGGCTTTGCAAGGTTGTCGGATTTTTACAACGCGCTACGGACGCCGACGGCCCATAAACAGGCTGACCAGGAAGATAATGATCCCGACGACAAAGACAATTTTTGCCGCACCCGCTGCCGTACCCGCCAGGCCACCGAAGCCCAGAGCGGCGGCAATTAACGCGATAACCAGAAATATAATGCCCCAACGAAACATAAGACTCTCCTTTACCATAGTTAACGTCGACCGCTGTTGGTGAGCGCTCAGGCTGCTCACTGCGATTTTTTTCGATTTGTTGCTTAGTACGCCCGGTTTAGCCGGGCGAATGTATTACTTCGCTTTCAGATCGTTCTTGACGCTTTTCACACCCTCGACCGCTTTGGCGATGGTTTCCGCACGCTCGATTTGTGCCTGTGAATCAACCGTACCGGAGAGCTGCACCACGCCGTCGGTGGTTTCAACTTTCACCTTACGTGAAGGTACGATGTCATCGGCTAACAGTTTTGCTTTGATTTCGCTGGTGGTGGCGGTGTCGCCTGCATAACCTTTCACAGACGAGGTTTTGCCGTCACGAACGTGCAGTTTATCGCTGACGGACGATACGCCCTCAACCTGCTTCGCGACCTTCACCGCTTCTTCCGCCTGAGCCTGGCTTTCAACGAAACCGCTCAGCGTCACCACGGCTTTCTCTGTTTTCACAGAGATATCCGTGCTCTTGATACTTTCGTGATCGACCAGTGCCGCTTTTACCTTGGCGGTAATGGCGCTGTCATCCATGAAATTACCGACTTTATTCATAGAGCTATCGATTTTTTGCCCTGCGCTGTCGCCAGCGGACTGTGCTTTGTCGGTAGTGCTGTTTTCCGCCAGAGCGGAACCGCTTACAAGCACAGAGCCCAGCATCACTGCCAGCAGAGTTTTCGAAATCTTCAGTCTTGTTATAGTCATCGATGTGTTCCTGTTAGTTCGCCCGCTATTTGGGCCTGAAGCTGTTAAAAAGAGCCTAACTCCAGTTTTTAATATTGCGGTACACGCTGATGCAGGATTGAACGACTAATATTCACGCATTGAACAGTGCATTCATCCACGCATCTGGTAACCACTTTGTTAAATATAGCTAACAATGGTAAAAACGCTTGCGCGATGGAACAAAAAATGAGCGTACAGAGAGAAAAGCAGGGTATTTAAGAACATTCCGCAAGGGATTAAAAAGACAGGGAAAGTGACAGAGCACGGCGGCTGCCGTGCTCTGGAGAGCAGATGATTAGTGTTCGCGCGTTTTGCGGAACTGAACGTCCGGGTAACGTTCCTGCGTCAGGTTAAGGTTCACCATCGTCGGCGCGATATAGGTGAGGTTGTCACCGCCATCAAGCGCCAGCTGGATTTCGTTCTTGCGCTTGAACTCTTCGAATTTCTTCACGTCGGTGCTCTCCACCCAGCGGGCGGTGGCGACGTTAACGGATTCGTAGATGGCCTCAACGTTGTATTCGCTCTTCAGACGGGCAACGACCACGTCGAACTGCAACACACCCACCGCGCCCACGATCAGATCGTTGTTCGAAATCGGACGGAAAACCTGCACCGCACCCTCTTCCGAAAGCTGAACCAGACCTTTGAGCAGCTGCTTCTGTTTCAGCGGATCGCGCAGACGAATACGGCGGAACAGCTCCGGCGCAAAGTTCGGGATGCCGGTGAACTTCATCATCTCGCCCTGCGTGAAGGTGTCGCCGATCTGAATGGTGCCGTGGTTGTGCAGACCGAGGATGTCGCCGGGGAAGGCTTCTTCCACGTGAGAACGGTCGCCGGCCATAAAGGTTAGCGCGTCAGAAATCACCACGTCTTTACCGGTACGCACCTGGCGCAGCTTCATGCCCTTCTCGTACTTGCCGGACACCACGCGCAAAAACGCCACGCGGTCGCGGTGTTTCGGATCCATGTTGGCCTGAATCTTAAACACAAAGCCGGTGAACTTCTCTTCAGCCGCTTCCACCAGGCGGACGTCGGTTTTACGCGGCATCGGCGCAGGTGCCCATTCCACTAAGCCGTCCAGCATATGGTCAACGCCAAAGTTACCGAGCGCGGTACCGAAGAAGACCGGAGTGATTTCGCCCGCGAGGAACAGATCCTGGTCAAATTCGTTGGATGCGCCCTGCACCAGCTCCAGCTCGTCACGCAGCTGTTTCGCCAGGTCTTCACCCACGGCGGCGTCGAGATCCGGGTTGTGCAGACCTTTTACGATGCGCACTTCCTGGATGGTGTGGCCTTTACCGGTCTGGTAGAGATAGGTTTCGTCTTTATAAAGGTGGTAAACGCCTTTAAACAGTTTCCCGCAGCCAATCGGCCAGGTAATGGGCGCGCAGCCAATCTTAAGTTCGCGCTCAACCTCATCCAGCACTTCCATCGGATCGCGGATGTCACGGTCAAGTTTGTTCATGAAGGTCAGGATCGGCGTGTCACGCAGACGGGTGACTTCCATCAGCTTGCGGGTCCGGTCTTCAACGCCTTTGGCGGCATCGATAACCATCAGGCAGCAGTCCACCGCCGTTAGCGTGCGGTAGGTATCTTCGGAGAAGTCTTCGTGGCCTGGGGTGTCGAGCAGGTTAACCAGGCAGTCGTGATACGGGAACTGCATCACGGACGTGGTGATGGAGATACCACGCTGCTTTTCCATTTCCATCCAGTCCGACTTTGCGTGCTGGCTGGAACCACGGCCTTTTACCGTACCGGCGGTCTGAATGGCCTGTCCGAACAGCAGCACCTTCTCGGTGATGGTGGTTTTACCGGCATCGGGGTGAGAGATAATGGCAAACGTGCGGCGCTTCGCCACCTCAAGTAAAAAAGGAGACAACGTCATAATTACATTCTTCTGTGTCAATGCGCGGCGTTAACCGCGCAGCATGAAATCGAAATTGCGGCTGTTGCCCAATAAGGGGCATCCCAATAATGGGCGTATTGTACTCAAGTGTTTTTGACAGACAATCAATGTTTACACAGGAGTTGCTCCAGTTCGCTCAGCGACGTAACGGTCCAGGTCGGGGTGATCCCTTCCGGTAGCGCACGCGCATTGGCATTTAACCAGCAGGTTGACAGCCCGGCATTGATACCGCCCAGGATGTCGGACTCGGCGGTGTCACCCACCATTAATACGCGAGAGCGATCCGGGTTTCCCGCCTGCGCCAGCGTGTAATCAAAAATATGCGGATGCGGTTTCGCCACGCCCACCTGTTCGGAGATGATCAATAAATCAAAATAGTCGCGCAGGCCCGTGCGCTCAAGACGGATCTCCTGAAGCGCGGTAAAACCGTTGGTAATGATCCCCAACTTCACTTTACCTTTCAGCGCGTTGAGCAGTGAAAGCGCCCCCGGCAGCGGGGTGCAGATTTCAGCCATCGCATTGAGAAACGCGGCGTTTAAATCCCCTGCCGCCACGTTAAGCTTTGACGCCCACCCTTCAAAGCGCTGGTGCTGTAGCTGAAGCGCGGTGATAGAACCATTCTGATAATCGACCCACAACGGCTTGTTAACAGACTGATAGTCCTGAAAATCTTCGGCGGTAAAGGTCACGCTGTAGTCGAGAAACATCCGCTGTAAGCCCCCGAACGAATCGAAGGTAAACAGCGTTTCGTCGGCGTCAAAGAAAATCCAGTCCCAGTTCATTACATCACCTTCGGGTTTGTTTAAATCGGTAGCGCCATGATGATGGCGTCTTCGCGTCCGTCTGCGGTCGGATAGTAGTTGCGGCGCACGGTGGCTTCGTTAAAACCAAGGCTTTCATACAGCGCAATGGCGGAGGCGTTTGAAGCTCTCACCTCCAGCCACAGCGTCAGCACATCACGTTTTTCCAGCTCGTCGATCAGGTGCGTTAACAGCGCACGCCCCAGCCCCTTGCGCTGAAACGCCGGATCGACGGCGATGTTAAACAGCGTGGCTTCGTCGAGCACCACCTGAGTGATGGCAAACGCCGCCAGCGTCTCACCCGACATCAGACGGAGGTTGAGATAACGCTCACCCTGGTTACTGGCGAAGGTTTTTTCACTCCACGGAAAAGCGTGTGCGCGTTGTTCTATCTGAAAGGCCGCCGCTAAATCAGTCGTGGTGAGGGAAGAAATCGTGTTCATGTTCGCAGATTTGTTGCCATAGCGCGGCACGCGCCGCAGGGTTTGCCCGTAATTCATCGAATGCCGGAGATGAGACTCGCACGCCTTCCGGCAGCGCGGTTTCTTCCGTGCCCAGCAGCCAGCTGTGACAGTGACTCCCCGGCGGCAGCATAGCGACGCGTTCGGGCGTCAGTTGCAGTACCTGATCCGGCGTCACCGTCAGCGCGCGCAAAACGTCGCCGATCAACGGCTCGGTGAGAGCGGGCAACGTGGGCGACACCATCACCAGACGGATATGGGCCGGCAGCGAAATCGCAATTTCGCCCTGCAACGCCGCAGGCAAGCGCAAAGCCCACTGGGTAATGCCCAGCTGCTGTAATTGCCAGTCGCGTCGGGATGTCATAGCGGATCACTCCTGTCTGTCAGGCGCGCAAATATAGCAAATTCGTCGTATCTGCGCCAACAAACAACTATAATCGGCGGCTGAGTTTATTGAGGAGTGTTTCATGTCTGCATTTACCCCGGCAAGTGAAGTCTTGCTGCGCCACAGTGATGATTTCGAAGAGAGCCGTATTCTGTTTGCCGGAGATATGCAGGATGACCTGCCTGCGCGCCTGGAGACTGCGGGAAGCCGTGCCCACACCCAACAGTTTCACCACTGGCAGGCGTTAAGCCGCCAGATGGACGATCGCGTGCGCTTTAGCCTGGTGGCGGAAGCCGCTGACGTCGGCGACAGCAATACGCTGATCTACTACTGGCCGAAGAACAAACCCGAAGCCCAGTTCCAGTTGATGAACCTGTTATCGCTGCTGCCCGTGGGCACTGATATTTTCGTCGTCGGCGAAAACCGCAGCGGCGTACGCAGCGCCGAACAGATGCTTGACGCCTTCTGCCCGCTGAACAAAGTCGACAGCGCGCGTCGCTGCGGCCTGTATCATGGCCGTCTGGAAAAACAGCCAGAATTCGACGCGCAAGCGTTCTGGGATGAGTACAGCCTCGACGCGCTGACCGTCAAAACGCTGCCGGGCGTCTTTAGCCGTGACGATCTCGACGTGGGTAGCCGACTGCTGCTTTCCACCCTCACGCCGCATACGAAAGGCAAAGTGCTGGACGTGGGCTGCGGTGCGGGTGTGCTGTCCGCCGTGCTGGCAAGCCATTCACCGAAAGTACGCCTGTCGCTGTGTGACGTGAGCGCCCCGGCGGTGGAAGCCAGCCGCGCAACGCTTGCTGCCAACGGTATAGAAGGTGACGTGTTTGCCAGTAACGTCTTCTCCGACGTGACCGGGCGCTTTGATATGATCATCTCAAACCCGCCGTTCCACGATGGTCTGCAAACCAGCCTTGAAGCCGCACAAACCCTGATTCGTGGCGCGGTGCGTCACCTTAACAGCGGTGGCGAACTGCGCATCGTGGCTAACGCCTTCCTGCCTTACCCGCAGGTGCTGGACGAGACCTTTGGCTTCCACGAAGTGCTGGCGCAAAACGGCCGTTTTAAAGTCTATCGCACCGTTTTAACCCGCCAGGCGAAACGCTAAGCGACAAAGTGCCGTTTTTTGCAGCGATTGAAGAAGCGGCACGTAATTAACAGTTGACGAAAAGCGTAAAACATCTAGAATTCGCCTCCGTGGTTACGATACTTCAGGGTATCGATGGTATGCGATGGTGGCGGAATTGGTAGACGCGCTAGCTTCAGGTGTTAGTGTCCTTACGGACGTGGGGGTTCAAGTCCCCCCCCTCGCACCATAAACCATGTTGATATTGCTCTCACCGGGCGACGGTGGCGGAATTGGTAGACGCGCTAGCTTCAGGTGTTAGTGTCTTTACGGACGTGGGGGTTCAAGTCCCCCCCCTCGCACCAACGAGGCGATATCAAAAAATAAGATAACTGTGCGATGGTGGCGGAATTGGTAGACGCGCTAGCTTCAGGTGTTAGTGTTCTTACGGACGTGGGGGTTCAAGTCCCCCCCCTCGCACCAATTATCTTATCTCCCTTCTGTTTCTTCTCTGTTATAACACCAGCTTCAAATTCAACATCACCAGCATAATCCCTCCGACAAGCGCGATGCCCGATGGCAGCAGCACGAAGTGGCGTAAACGCTTATGGTAGAGCATGGCCGGTGTCACCAGTAAACCCAGCACAATCAATACCCGCCAGACATCGGCAGACAGATCGGCAAACGCCAGCCCGGCAACCATGAGGCCCGGCAACAGTAAACCCCAACCACTCCCCAGCGCACGTTGCAACATGCCTTCGCCTCTCATATCGATAATGATAACCAATATCATATGATATGTTTTCTCATTTGTCAGCCCATGCGCGCCGCTTTGAATGAACTTTACGCATCGCCTAATGACAGGCATTCATGAAGGTGATAAATTGTGCGCCTCGGAAGAATACATAACAATTTCCTCATATTTTCGCGCTTAATTTTTTCACGCGTTATTTTTCATTTTGGCAACCATTACGTTTTTATATTGCAGATTAATAACGATTTTTAGAGATGACAGCACACTCATGGCGTTCCCTGTGTAACAAGAAATACCGGCTTTCCCTTCGTCTGTTCTTGTTCCTCAATGCAGTTTCAGCACTCTTTTCGTTCGTGCTTCCGCTCTATCATGCGCGCGCAATGACGGTCCCTCTGATCCTGCTATTTGGTTTCAGCGTCACTTTGTTGCTGTGGCACTGGCGATATTCCAAAAAGAAAATAAATATCCCTCTCATTTCCATTGTATTTGGAATGTTATGGGCATGGCATGTCGCGATTAAATTTTCCGCCAGTGAAAATCATGATCCCACCTGGCTGCTCATTTCGCTTTTGAGCGTATTATTTATTGGCTCAATTGCTTTTTCTAATAATATCATTGCATTCACCCTGCACTCCCTGCCGGTCTTTTTATGCTGCCTGTGGCTGACCGAGGCCGGGTTCTGGCTGCGTATCCTTTACTCCTTCGCGCTGCCGATGGCAGGGATCGCGATCCAGAACCTGATCCAGTCGCGTAATGACACCTTTGCCCGCAATTTGATGTATCGCCTGCTCGAAGAGCGGGAAACGCTAAACGATCTCAGTATGCTTGATCCACTGACCGGCCTGTATAACCGTCGCGGCCTGCAAAACAAGATCGATAACCTGCTCGCGCTGGAGAGCGGGGTGCGTTACGTGCTGCTGCTCGACATCGATCACTTCAAAGCCTACAACGACCATTATGGTCATATGATGGGAGACCAGGCGCTGATCCGCGTCTCGGCGGCCATTCGTGATGCCGTGCGCTCCCGCGATATCGTCGCCCGTTTCGGCGGTGAAGAGTTTATGATTTTGCTGAGCAGCGTCGATCTTGAACATGCCCGCATGGCCGCCGAGCGCATCCGCCAGCAGGTTTACGATCTGAAAATCCCACACATGTTTAATGAAAGCGTGGCGACGAACGTCACCGTGAGCATCGGCATTGCGCCGCTGGTTGACGATGATATCGATGGCGCGATGGGCCAGGCAGACAAAGCGCTGTATGAGGCTAAACACCTTGGGCGTAATAATATTCTGGTCAGCGGCGAGCTAAAAATCGCCTGAAACAGGATCCGACGCGACTTTCGGGACAAAAATCTTGCGATCGGTTTTGTCTATAGTTAGGATTGGCAATCATTATCATTTCGATTCCATGTTAATCCGCTGCTATGACTTATCACTACGCACCGATCACTGAAAAGGTTATCTGGCGAACCGCGCTGACGCCCGCGTCTGCTTCGCTGGCTGATGCTGTGCGTGACAGTCTGGCGGAACACCGTGCCCATCTTCTCGATTTTATCCGCCTCGACGAACCCCATCCGCACCAGGCCTTAACGCTGGCGGAATGGTCGCAACCCGCCGCGCTCTGCTCGCTTCAGGCGCGCTATTCCGATCATATTTATCGCCATCAGCCCGCGCTTCCACGCGAAGGGAAGCCGCTGCTGTCGCTGTGGGCGCAGTGGTATTTGGGTCTGATGGTGCCGCCTTTGTTGCTGGCGCTGTTAACGCAAGAGTTTGCGCTGGATGTGTCACCGGAACATTTTCACGTGGAGTTTCACGAGACGGGACGCGCGGCCTGCTTCTGGGTAGATGTGCAGCACGATCCGCAGGCGTCGTTGCGCTCGGATCAGGGCCGCGTTGAGACGCTCATCGTGCAGGCGTTGATCCCGGTAATTCAGGCGCTGGAAGCCACCGGGGAGATAAACGGCAAGCTTATCTGGAGCAATACCGGCTATCTGATTAACTGGTATCTGAACGAAATGAAACCTCTACTGGGTGACGCACGCGTGAGC
The DNA here is from genome assembly GCA_963521185.1 of uncultured Enterobacter sp. Classification (GTDB taxonomy): domain Bacteria; phylum Pseudomonadota; class Gammaproteobacteria; order Enterobacterales; family Enterobacteriaceae; genus Enterobacter_D. Next base: position 292,780 of record CAUQTV010000004.1, read on the forward strand.
GCGCTGCGCCAGTTCTGCTTTTTTGAGCGTCAGTTGTCGGATAGTCAGGACAACCCGCTATGGCGCACCGTGGTGTTGCGCGATGGCCTGCTGGTTCGCCGCACCTGCTGCCAGCGCTACCGTCTGCCGGATGTGCAGCAGTGCGGCGATTGCACGCTTAAATAGTCCTCTGCCGGGTGGCGGCTTTGCCTTACCCGGCCTACGAAATCCCGCCGGGCTTGGCACCTTAATAAATCACCTTACGCGACCTGCTGGCTCTCGGTCTCGGCGCGCTGCGCCTCTTCCGCTTCCTGCTCCAGTAGCTGCTTCTCGTACACTTTAAAGAACGGGAAATAGATCACCGCAGAAACCACCGCCAGCACAATCACCAGAATGGCCGCGCGGTAATCCCAGCCCAGCGCCCAGGCGGCACCGATCGGCGCGGGCGCAGTCCACGGCACTACGGAAATTACCCGACCAATCAGATCCATTTTCATCGCGCCCCACGCAATCACCGAGTTCACCAGCGGGGCCAATAGGAACGGAATAAAGAACACCGGGTTCATAACGATGGGCGTACCAAAAATGACCGGCTCGTTGATGTTGAAGAAGCTCGGCACAACGCTGAGTCGGCCTATCGAACGCAGATGCACCGAGCGGCTACGCAGATAGCAAATTACCAGCCCCATGGTGGCACCGGACCCGCCGATGACAATAAAGAACGTCCAGAACGCTTCCATAAAGATGTGCGGCAGCGGTGTGCCCTCAGCCAGCGCGGTCTGGTTCATGCCAAGGTTGGTCAGCCAGAACATTTGCAGCATGCCGGAGACAATCGCCGCGCCGTGGATGCCCGCAAACCACAGCAGGTGACCAATCAGCACCGCCAGCAGGATCGCAGGCAGCGAGTCCGCCGCAGACACCAGCGGTTTGAACAGCGACATAATGGCCTGCGGGATCAGCATATCGAACTGCGACTGAATAAACAGGCTCAGCGGATACAGCGTTAGCACCACCACCAGCACCGGGATCAGCAGGTCGAAGGAGTTTTTGATCATTGGCGGCACCTGGTCGGGCAGGCGAATACCAATGTTGTGCGCTTTCAGAAAACGCATCATCTCCACGCAGTAGATGGCCACCAGGATGGCGGTGAAAATCCCCGTGCCGCCCAGGCTGTGAACCGGCAGTGTGCCGCTGGTTTTCGGTGCCGCGACCAGCAGGAAGGCCATTAACGACAGCATGGCACACATAAAGGGGTCGAGCTGATGCGACTTCACATAGTGCTTGCCGAGGTTGTAGGCGATGGCGGCACAGATGTAAATGGACATCACGCCCATAGTCATATCAAACGGCGTCAGGATCTGGCCTTCAAACTGTTTTGCCAAATCCAGCCACGCCCGGGCGAAGCCCATGGTGGTATCCGGGGAAAACGGCGGATAGGCGAAAACCAGTAAAAATGATCCGACGATCATAAAGGGCATGGCCGAGATAAAACCATCGCGGATGGCCATGACGTGACGTTGGGAAGAGATGCGTCCGGCGACCGGACTGACATAGTTTTCAACAAAGCGGAAAATCAGATTAAACGCAGCATGGTTAGTAGACATAACGGCTCTCCTGTCAGGCAAACACATTACGCGCAGCAGCGTCTGACTTATCGCTGTGCAGCAATCCATTTTTTTGTAGGTTCAATACCATGCTGGTCGGTGGTCCAGCATTAAAGCTCAGTTGGATACGTTTCATAGACGGCTCTTATAATCTGAGACAGAGGAAGTGACCGAATGAGTATTAATCTCCGTTGCAAACACTGCAACCGGTTACTGTAACCGGTTTCCGTGATTGTGAAGAGGATCGAGAAATCCGTGAATTCTGTTAATTGAGGATTAATATTTACAGCAGACAAAGGCTTGTGACAGATTAACGGCAGTCGTTCCCAGGAGATCACAATGAGTCTGCATTCCGTGCGGGAGTTCTTTGCCAGTTATGCCCCCGATATAGAAATTATTGAACTGAGCCAGAGTACGGCGACCGTTGCGCTGGCCGCCGCCGCGCATAACGTCGAACCGGGTCAAATCGCCAAAACGCTGTCGCTAAAAGTGAAGGATGACGTCATTTTGATTGTCGCCAAAGGCGATGCGCGTCTGGATAACAAAAAGCTGAAATCGACCTTTGGTGCAAAAGCCAGAATGTTGAGCAGCGACGAAGTGGTGACCATTACCGGTCATCCGGTTGGCGGCGTCTGTCCGTTTGGGCTGGAAAACCCGCTGGCAGTCTATTGCGATGTGTCGCTCAAAGAATACCCGGAAGTGTTGCCCGCCGCCGGGGGCATTCACAGTGCCGTGCGTATTTCACCTGAACGCATGGCGCAGTTAACCTCTGCCCGTTGGGTGGACGTTTGCCTGTAAGAGTGGCGTTTGCCTGTAAAGATGTGCGCCAGCGGTCAGCTGGCGCAAAGAGAACTACTGGATATAGGATGGCGCGGTGGTGGCGATTTGCCCTGGCAACAGGTGCATTAAAATATCAGCCGCATTGAGCAGACCGGCATCGGAATGCACACCTAATTTCGCCATGGCATTAAACTTATGCGCGCGTACTGTTTTAATATTGCGTTCAAGTTGAACCGCAATCTCGGTAATGGATAATCCATAGGTCATATAGTGCAGCACCTCTCGCTCGGTGGGGCTTAACCCACGGCTGTGGCTAAAAAACTGACTGTATATCAACTTTTGATTCAGCCGGCTTCTATGCGTCAGCAGGGCGTGCAGCGTTTCTTGCATTTCAGTAACGGCCACCGATTTACTGATTAAACCATGCAGGTGAGTCGGCAGAAGAAGGCGCATCAGATTCGTTTCTTTGTCATCGTCAGCCAACACGATCCGCTGCAAGCGCGGATGTGAGCTGGACAGCTCATGCAGGCTTTTCAGACATTCAATACGCTGACCCCGCATGCCCGACAGTGAAAAAATCACCGAAAAAAAAGGGGTGGTTGCCAACGCGTCTTTAAACGTGGCGTAGGTCTTAAAAAAATGGAGCTTGTAACGTTCCATACCCGGCGACAGAAACAGATGCCGGATCCCGTTTTCACTCATTGTGCAATTTTCGATGACGGCAATATGACGTCGTTTAGTGGGACGCTTTTCCATTCTTTGTGTTCTCCATAGGCTGCCGTTAAATTCAGCTCGCTCATTCCTTGTGCACTATTAACCCATGCGTACATTTCCGCATTACTCCGTAATGCCAGACGACGCATCGCACTGTTCTTTTGTGCGCTCACCGTTTTATTACTCTTCTTGAGTAATACTGCGATCTGGTTTATTCCCCATCCCTTACCGATAAGACGTAAGACCTGCCGCTCGGATAACGTTAACCGCACCGCTTTTCTCATCTCATCGTCGAACTCGTTAAATCGCGGCGAGAGCAGCGTACGGCTGATTTTCTCTGCGCTCGCACTCCCTGCCCGGATCGCACTGATGATGCCGTCAATAGGTTCAACGTCTGAGAGCAGCGTGCTTTCAGGACGCATCAGCAGTTCAATAGAGAGCGCGTACATCATCCGAGGCACCATAAATACCCAATGGATATCAAGGTATTGAGACATCAGCCGATAGTACTGTTCACAGGCCGTTTTCGGCTGGCTAAGATCGCCCGACAAATCGGCAATGACCAGCACAGCACGGCGAAGCTGGAGTAAGGTCAGCTCTTCAAGTGAGCGACAATGCGTTAACTCGTGCTCGGGAAAATGACGCGCAAAAATGTTTTCCAGCCCGCTTTGAATCACCGGGACGTTACTAATAACAATTGCGTATTTGCAGCTTCCTGACAACATAAAACCCCGCTTCCTTTCGCGATGCCAGACACGTTAATGGTCGTTATCCCTACGGTGACGTAACAACGTGAATAAGTGACTCAGTCCATCTGGCACTTTGGTTCTTCTGATTCGTTGATGAGTGATGCGGATAGGCATCGGTTGCAATGGGTATCAACCCATGAGATTTACTTACCTTTATCTCATTACACTAATATCGCACACATTGTCTAAAATATTATCTAAAAGTAACTTTAAAAAAATACAATTGGAAATAAGTAAAATTAAATAAATACATCTGGTGAATAATTTGAAATAAATGGGACACCGTTATCCAGCCCCTTCAACGCCGGGAGTGCATCACCTCCACGCGCAAACATCCACCGCATCAATGGCTACCCGCGTTTTACAGTGGGTTCCAGGACTTTGGCTCTACCGCAAACGTCCGCGCGTAGGAGAATTGTTTTCTGCCGCGCCCATGGTGATAATCCCCTCTTCCTGCTGCGGTAAAATAAGGAGTGAGCGTGGATCACCATGAGCGTTATGCGGACGACAAATTTGATGAGCACAGCCTGAAGGATAAGATCTTTCAAAGCGCCATTGCGCTGTTTGCGGAGTATGGGCTTAACGGCGCGCGCATGGAACAAATTGCGGAAAAAGCGGGCACCACTAAACGCATGGTGGTGTATCACTTTAAGACCAAAGAGACGCTCTATTTGCGCGTACTGGAGTACGTTTACACGCAGATCCGCGCCAGCGAAAAACAGCTCAATCTGGCCGACCAGCCGCCGGTTGAAGCCATGGTGCAACTGGTTGAAAGTACCTTTGATTATCACGCCGCGCATCCGGATTTCATCCGCATTATCTGCATGGAGAACATGCAGCGCGGCCGCTTTATGCAACAGTCGGATTATCTGCGCGAGATCAACCGCAGCGCACTGGTTTTGTTGGAAGATATTTTACGGCGCGGCCAGCAAAAAGGGCTGTTTAACCCGACGGTCACCGCCCGGGATGTACACCGCCTGATGAGCAGTTTTAGCTTTCATTTCGTTGCCAACAGCTACACCTTCTCCATGCTGTTTGAAGAGGGTGCCGACAGCGCAGCGCAGGAAGCGCACTACCGGGCGATGGCGGTACAGGTGGTGCTCCGCTATACAGGCCCTTGATCGTTTGGTCTAAAAAAAGAGCAGCAAAATAGCTTGCAATTAAATTGTGCACTATCTATATTTTGAATCATGAAAACGACACCGACCTTACCAGCGAAAGCCCTGCTTGAACTGGATAATCAACTTTGCTTTGCGCTCTATTCAACGAATCTGGCGCTGCATAAAGTGTATCGCCAGCTGCTGACGCCGCTCAATCTGACCTATCCGCAGTATCTGGTTATGCTGGTGCTGTGGCAGAAAGACGACGTGACCGTGTCAGACATTGGCGAGCGGCTGTTCCTGGATTCCGCCACGCTGACGCCGTTATTAAAACGTCTCGAAAGCGCCGGACTGCTGACCCGTCAACGTTCGCGTCAGGATGAGCGTCAGGTTGCCGTCACGCTGACGGAGAAGGGGCACGCGCTGCAAGAGCAGGCGCTGAGTATCCCGGATACGGTACGCTGCTCTACCGCCTGCGACACGCAGACGCTGATGTCGCTTAAGCAGGAGCTGGAATACCTGCGCGAAAAGTTACAGAAGGCATAACGACCACCCGTGGTGGCGTTGTGTTAAACAGATAAATAGCACGCTATTTTATAGCGCTCAATCTAGCAAACAAAAGGAACCTGTCATGTCTTTAGAAAAAGTGATTTACACCGCAGTGGCCAAAGTTACCGGTGGCCGTGATGGCCGCGCAACCTCTCCTGACGGCGTACTCGACATCAAACTGGGCGTGCCAAAAGAGATGGGCGGTACGGGTGGCGCAGCCACTAACCCAGAGCAGCTGTTTGCCGCAGGCTACTCCGCCTGCTTCTTTGGCGCGATGAAGTTTGTTTCCGGTCGCGACAAAATTGCCCTGCCGAAAGACGCGTTTATTGAAGGCGAAGTGGGCATCGGGCCGCTGCCGACCGGCTTTGGCATTGAAGTGAAACTGAACATTCACCTCGAAGGGATGGATGCGGCTGAGGCGAAAAAACTGGTGGATGCGGCGCATATCGTTTGCCCTTACTCCAATGCGACGCGCGGTAACATCGACGTCACGCTAAACGTCATTGCCTGATTTTCGCGACCAATACCAGGGTCATTTTAAACGGAAGTGTTGGTGGCCTGATTAGGCTACCGCTTCCTGTATCTCGTTGATACATCAACGATTCAAGCCGGGGACACCCGGCTTTCTTTTCTGCACTGCTTTCCCGTGGCCTCTCTGTGCTACTATGTCCTCCTATCGCATGCGGACCCCTCCGCTGTGTTTGTTTTAGCCCGTTCGAGATAGCAAAATGTCGTCCAGAATCCTGTCCACTAACGTCATCGGCATCGATGATTTTATGCGCGATCACGCAAGCGTTCTGCCGCAGGCGCAGAGCGGTACCGTGGCCGTGTTTGCCAATAATGCGCCCGCGTTTTATGCGCTGACGCCCGCGCGCCTGGCGCAGTTACTGGAACTGGAAGCCCGGCTTGACCGCCCGGCGAGCGACGTCTCGCTGGACGCGCAATTTTATGACGATCCCGTCGCCGCGCCGGTGCAGGTTCCGATGGGTAAATTTGCCCTCTACGCTGGCTGGCAGCCGGATGCCGATTTTCAGCGCCTCGCCGCGCTGTGGGGCATTGCGCTGACGCAACCGGTGACGCCGGAAGAGCTGGCCTCGTTCGTGGCTTACTGGCAGGCGGAAGGCAAAGTGTTCCATCACGTTCAGTGGCAGCAAAAACTGGCCCGCAGCGTGCAAATCAGCCGCGCCAGCCAGGGCAACGCGCCGAAGCGCGATGTCAACTCGCTGTCCGAACCCGATAACCACATTCCCCCAGGTTTCAGAGGATAAAGATGAAAAACGTCGGCGAACTGATGAAACGGCTGCAAAGAATGATGCCTGCGCACGTCCAGCCCGCGTTCAAAACGGGTGAAGAGCTTCTGGCCTGGCAAAAAGAGCAGGGTGAAATTCGCGCCGCCGCCCTCGCCCGTGAGAACCGGGCGATGAAAATGCAGCGCACCTTTAACCGCTCCGGCATTCGCCCTTTGCATCAGAACTGCTCTTTCGATAACTATCGCGTTGAGAACGAAGGCCAGATGAACGCGCTGGGCAAGGCGCGTCAGTACGTTGAGGAGTTCGATGGCAACATCGCCAGCTTTATCTTCTCCGGCAAACCGGGAACCGGTAAAAACCATCTTGCCGCCGCCATTTGCAACGAACTGCTGCTGCGCGGTAAATCGGTGCTGATTATCACCGTGGCTGACATCATGTCGGCGATGAAAGACACCTTCACCAATCGCGAAACCAGTGAAGAGCAATTGCTCAACGATCTGAGTAACGTCGATTTGCTGGTGATCGACGAGATCGGCATGCAGTCAGAATCGCGCTACGAGAAGGTGATCATCAATCAGATCGTCGACCGACGCTCATCCTCCAAACGCCCCACCGGTATGCTGACCAACAGCAATATTGAAGAGATGAACAAGCTGCTCGGCGAGCGTGTGATGGACAGGATGCGGCTGGGCAACAGCCTGTGGGTGATTTTCAACTGGGACAGCTACCGCAGCCGCGTGACCGGCAAAGAGTATTGAGAGCATTCCGAGCACGTGATGCCCGGGCCGCCAGTGTATACTGGGCGCGTTTCCGGCCCGCTGCGGGCATCACGAAGAGTAAGTCATATGAAAGCCATCAAACGTCTTCTTTGCTGCGCCATTGTCGGCAGCGCCCTCCTCTCCACGACCGCGAATGCCGCGTCATGGCAGGACTCCCTCTCCAGCGCGGCGAGCCAGCTTAGCCAGAACAACAGCTCTCAGCAGCAGGGCGGCATGTCCCTCTCCTCGCTGACCGGTTTACTCAACGGTGGCAGCCAGACGCTGAGCGCCGATACCATGAATAACGCCGCCGGGATCTTAGGCTACTGCGTTAAAAACAAGCTGGCGTCCGTGACCAACACGGAGAACATCAAGAACCAGGTGATGGATAAACTGGGGCTGAGCACGCCGGAGCAGCAACAAAAAGATACAAATTACCTCGACGGTATTCAGGGCCTGCTGAACACCAAAGAGGGCGAGCAATTAAGCCTGAGCAGCATCGGCAACTCCCCGCTGGCGGAAAAAGTGAAAACCAAAGCCTGCGATATTGTGCTGAAACAAGGCGTTGGATTCCTCTCCTGACGTGACAAAACGCCGCGTTTTCGCCCCCCGGGGTGAGATCGCGGCGACACCCTCTCTTTCTCCCCGTCGACCCGCGTTAAACGCCCTGCCCACAGGTGAGACGTGTGTCAAAAAATGCCCTTTCTAAACCAATTCTGAACAACTGCACGATTTAATGACACTAGAATTGCAGCTATGTGACATCGCATTTACATTGGTACTCCATAAAAATGGGTAGTCCATAAAAAAGAGATAACTGGCCAGCCGAATGACTGGCGCTGATGAGGATAGGCTGTTGTCCGAGATGCTCTCTCTCGCCCTTTTTCTTGCCTCCGTGGTGATTTATGCCTGGAAAGCAGGTCGTAACACCTGGTGGTTTACCGCCACTCTTTTGGTGCTGGGCTTATGTGTTGTACTAAATATCACCCTCTATGCCAGCGACTACTTTACCGGTGACGGCATTAACGACGCGGTGCTCTACACGTTGACCAACAGTCTGACGGGTGCGGGTGTGAGTAAATACTTACTTCCGGGTGCAGGCGTGATCATCGCGCTGGTCGCCGTCTTCGGTGCGCTCGGCTGGGTGCTGCGCCGTCGCCGCCATTTGCCCTACCATTTTGGCTACAGCCTGGTGGCACTGCTGCTGGCGCTGGGGTCGGTGGATGCCAGCCCGGCGTTTCGCCAAATTTCTGAGCTGGTAAAATCGCAATCCCGCGAGGGCGATCCCGATTTTGCCCTATGGTACAAAGAGCCGTCGAAAAGCATTCCGCAGCCGAAACTCAACCTGGTCTATATCTATGGCGAAAGCCTTGAGCGCACCTACTTTGATGACGCGGCGTTTCCGGGCCTGACGCCGGAGCTGGGAGCCATCAAAAACGAAGGGCTGGATTTTACCCACACCGCACAGCTGCCAGGCACGGATTACACCATTGCCGGGATGGTGGCCTCCCAGTGCGGCATTCCACTGTTTGCGCCGTTTGAAGGCAACGCGTCGGCGTCAATGTCGAGCTTCTTCCCGCACAATATCTGCCTTGGCGATATCCTGAAAAATTCCGGTTACCAGAACTACTTTGTGCAGGGCGCGAACCTGCGCTTTGCCGGTAAAGACGTGTTTCTGAAATCACATGGCTTTGAGCACTTAATCGGGGCCGAAGAGCTAAAAACCACCGTTGCCGATCCGACCTACCGCAATGACTGGGGTTTCTACGACGACACCGTGCTCGACGAGGTGTGGCAAAAATTCGAAACCCTGTCGAAAAGCGGGCAGCGCTTCTCACTGTTTGCACTGACGGTGGACACCCATCATCCGGATGGTTTTATCTCGCGCACCTGCACGCGGAAAAAATACGAGGTTGATGGCAAAACGAATCAGTCCTTTAGCGCCGTCACCTGTAGCCAGCAGCACATTGCCGCGCTGATCAACAAGATCAAAGCGTCGCCGTGGTTTAAAGACACGGTGATTGTGGTGTCGTCTGACCATCTGGCGATGAACAACACCGCGTGGAAATACCTTAATAAGCAGGATCGCAACAATTTGTTCTTTGTGCTGCGCGGAGACCAGCCGCAGCAGGACACGCTCGGCGTGAAGCGTAACTCAATGGATAACGGCGCAACGGTGCTGGACATTCTCGGCGGCGATAACTTTATTGGCCTGGGTCGCAGCAGCCTGTCCGGGCAGTCGCTCTCCGAATCTTTCCTCAACATGAAAGAGAAAGTGCTGGCGTGGAAGCCGGACATTATTCGGCTGTGGAACTTCCCGAAAGAGATGAAAGATTTCACCATCGACACCGACACGCGGATGATTGCGTTCGGCGGCAACCGCTTCCGCCTGCCGCTGCTGGTGCGCGTGTCGGATAAACGCATCGAGCCGCTGCCGGAAAGCGAATACTCCGCGCCGCTGCGCTACCAGCTGGCGGACTTTGCGCCGCGCGACAACTTCGTCTGGATCGACGAGTGCTACAAAATGGGCCAGCTTTGGTCGCCGCAGTTTGCGCTCTCAACCGACTGGTGCGTGTCGCAGGGCCAGCTGGGCGGCCAGCAAATGGTTCAGCGGGTGGACAAAAAACAGTGGCAGGGTAAAACCGCGTTTAAGGACACGGTGATCGACACCACGCGCTATCAACGAAACATCGACCTGCTGAAAATCGGCGATAACGACATTCGCTATAAGGCCGACAGCTTTATCTTTAACGTCGCGGGTGCGCCGGAAGAGGTGAAACAGTTTAGCGGCATTTCACGCCCGGAAAGCTGGGGGCGCTGGTCTAACGCCCAGTTGGGCGAGGAAGTGAAAATTGAATACGCCGCGCCGCTGCCCGCACAGTTTGATCTGGTGATCACCGCCAAAGCCTATGGCCCGAACGCGAACAAACCGATCCCGGTGCGCGTGGGCAATAGCGAGCAAACGCTGACGCTGGGTAACGACGTCACCACCACCACGCTGCGCTTTGAGAACCCTTCGCACAGCAACACGCTGACCATTGTGCCGCCGGATCCGCAGTCCACCAACGACGGCAATATCCTCGGCCACTCGCCGCGTAAACTGGGCATCGGCATGGTAGAGATCAAAGTGGTGAAAACGGACGGTTAACGAGAAAAGCGCCCTGTTTGCACAGGGCGCATGACTTACAGTGAGGATCAGAAGGTTTCCCAGTTGTCATCCGTGGCAACGATTTTACGCTGCGGGATGACGTGAGAGGCAACCGTTGCAGAGGCCTGCGCGGCTGGCGTATTGCGAGGTTCACGGCGGGTGCGGAAGACGGCAACCGCCTGCGTCAGACGGCTGGCCTGTTCTTCCAGCGCGGCCGCGGCGGCAGCGGACTCTTCCACCAGCGAGGCGTTCTGCTGAGTCACGCGGTCCATCTCGGCCACGGCGAGGCCCACCTGGTCAATCCCACGGCTTTGCTCGTCAGACGCAGAGGCGATTTCACCCATGATGTCGGTCACGCGGGTGACCGCATTGACGATTTCATCCATGGTTTCGCCCGCGCTTTCCACCAGCGTAGAGCCGAGATCAACGCGTCCTACCGAGTCCTCAATCAGACTCTTAATTTCACGCGCCGCCTGCGCACTGCGCTGTGCGAGGTTACGCACTTCACCTGCTACCACCGCGAACCCACGCCCCTGCTCGCCCGCACGCGCGGCTTCTACCGCGGCGTTCAGCGCCAGAATGTTGGTCTGGAAAGCAATGCCGTCGATCACGCTAATGATGTCGGCGATTTTCTGCGAGCTACCGGCGATGTCACGCATGGTTTGCACCACGTTATCCACCACTTTGCCGCCTTTCTGCGCGGTTTCTGACGCGCTAAGCGCCAGCTGGCTCGCCTGACGGGCGTTCTCGGCGTTCTGTTTCACCGTCGCGGTCAGCTCTTCCATGCTGGCGGCGGTCTCTTCCAGAGACGCGGCCTGCTGTTCAGTACGGGAAGAGAGATCGTTATTGCCCGCAGAAATTTCGCTGGCACCGCTGTAAATCGCATCTGCACCGCTACGCACATCGCCCACCGTGCGCACCAGTTCACTCTGCATGTGACGCAGGCTGTGCGCCAGTTGCCCCATCTCGTTGGTGCCGTGGACTTCAATGTGCTGTTCCAGATCGCCACCGGCGATGTGGCTGATGCTCTCCACCAGACGTTGCAGCGGTGCAATCAGCACACGCTTGATACCGAACCAGACGCACAGAATCACCGCCAGTACCACCAGCAGTACGCTGATGATGATCCAGACCGCCATACTGTACGAGCTATTGTTATCGGCAACGGCGGTGTCATACAGACGATCGTTTTGCTGCAAATACGCGACGTACTGCTTTTCAAATCCGTCCTGATAACCCTGCGTCGGCTGGTCGAAGAACTCGTTGATTTTCCCCGCGCCCAACAGCTGAATCAGCTCAGCCAGCGCACCGTGGTAAATGTCGTAGTTGCGTTTGATTTCAGCGGCAGCGGATTCACTCTGGCGCGGATCGCGCGGCAGGGCTTCGTACTCACCCCAGTGAACTTCTGCCTGCTTGAGGGAGGTGCTGGCAATCTGCATCAGATCGGCCACGGTCGCGCCGCTGCCAATGTTGTTCTGATCCATCATGTAGCGGATCCCGGCACGGTTCAGCGTGTTACGGGTCTGCAACAGCGCCACCCAGCTGCCATTCAGCGTCGACTGCTGGGCGCGAATGGTTTGCAGAACGGTGAAGTTTTCTTTGTCGTGTTTCAGGGCGTTAAAGAACAAGCCGCCTGAGGTAAGTTGTAAAAGGCCAAACAATCCCAGAACCAGAAGTAAGCTGGTCACAATTTTAATACGATTTAACATGTTCTCTCTTTCCTTTAGACGGATAACAGTTTTTCGGCCTGGTGGGAGAAAACTTTATGGAAAAAGATGCCCATCGTTTTCTGTCATCTCGCCTCAACACCCGTCATGTTCGTCCGTTCAGTAGCGTTTCCTCCTGTTAATTTTCATTGTGTTAATCAATCATTCGTTTTTATACCAGTAGTAAAATCATGGCTTTAAGTGAAGCTTTTTGCGCTTTATCCTTCTTTTTTTAAGGAAGGACTCTGCTAATGATTGACCGCGATTTTGATCATCTCACCACCCTGTCGCACCTTTTCTTCGAACGCGAAGATATCCGTCAAAAACTCAACATCATTGATCAGTACAACATTTCAGGCTGGGAAATCTGGATGCAGATTGAGTTCGCCAATCTTCTGGTTTCCACGGGCCATGAATGGTGGCGTGAGCAAACGCTGGGTTCCGACCAGCGTAAAAATCCGGGACGTCCCTCCATGCGCACCGATTTTTTGCTGCGTAAGAAGGGCTGGACGCAAGAGAGCTATATTGCGCTTGAGATGAAGCAAAACATCGACCCGACCTCATGCGTTAAAAACATGATTGCGGATCTGATCAAAACCGCCAAGATTAAACGTTCAGAGCTTGATTTGCGCAGCTTCTGGACGCTCGGCATCACACGCACAATCGAGCGCGATCGCCTTGAATATCTGATAGATAAGTATCTTGACGAAAAGTATTACCAGACAAAATCACGCAAAAAACATGTGTTGCTGAAGGAAATCGACCAGACGCCGTTCTGTTATATTGTGATTTGATCCCTGCACTGAATTGAATTGCATTGAATTGAAGATGGATTGCCGTGATAGCAATCCATTACACGTGATCACAGTCACACTATTGCCCGCACCTCATCGCTTTACAAACCGCTTACACAGATTACCAACCGCTCACCCCTCGCTTTTGACCGCTCATTGAGTTAGCGCCCGTTTTTTGCGCGCTATTTGTCATGATCTGCCCCAGCAAGCTGTCATTTCAACACGTCAATATCACACTCAAATCGACCCAATTTGGTCTTAAAGCCAGGTCTACTATGGATAATAAAAAGTTCCTCAAGCACATACCCTGGGTGATTCTTGGAATCATCGGTGCATTCTGTCTGGCGGTTGTCGCCTTACGGCGGGGTGAGAGCGTAAGCGCGCTGTGGATCGTTGTCGCGTCCGTCTCTGTCTACCTCGTGGCGTATCGCTACTACAGCCTCTACATCGCGCAAAAAGTGATGAAGCTCGACCCGACGCGCGCAACGCCCGCAGTCATTAACAACGACGGTCTGAACTATGTTCCGACCAACCGTAACGTCCTGTTTGGTCACCACTTTGCCGCTATCGCCGGTGCAGGTCCGCTGGTCGGTCCGGTGCTGGCCGCGCAAATGGGCTACCTGCCTGGCACCCTGTGGCTGCTGGCCGGTGTGGTTCTCGCCGGTGCGGTGCAGGACTTTATGGTGCTGTTTATCTCTTCACGCCGTAACGGCGCGTCTCTGGGTGAGATGATCAAAGAAGAGATGGGTCCGGTCCCGGGCACCATCGCGCTGTTTGGCTGCTTCTTAATCATGATCATCATCCTCGCCGTGCTGGCGCTGATCGTGGTGAAAGCGCTGGCGGAATCCCCATGGGGCGTGTTCACCGTCTGTTCGACGGTGCCGATCGCGCTGTTTATGGGTATTTACATGCGCTTCCTGCGTCCAGGGCGTGTGGGTGAAGTGTCGGTTATCGGCATCATTTTGCTGGTGGCCTCCATTTACTTCGGCGGCGTGATCGCCCACGACCCGTACTGGGGCCCGGCGCTGACCTTTAAAGACACCACCATTACCTTTACGTTGATTGGCTACGCGTTTATCTCCGCGCTGCTGCCGGTGTGGCTGATTCTGGCCCCGCGTGACTATCTGGCGACCTTCCTGAAAATCGGCGTGATTGTCGGTCTGGCGATCGGCATTGTGATCCTGAACCCGGAACTGAAAATGCCCGCGATGACGCAGTACATCGACGGTACCGGTCCGCTGTGGAAAGGGGCGCTGTTCCCGTTCCTGTTTATCACCATCGCCTGTGGCGCCGTCTCTGGCTTCCATGCGCTGATCGCCTCCGGCACCACGCCGAAGCTGCTGGCCTGCGAAACCGACGCGCGCTTCATTAGCTATGGTGCCATGCTGATGGAGTCGTTTGTTGCCATCATGGCGCTGGTGGCCGCCTCTATCATTGAGCCGGGCCTCTACTTTGCGATGAACACGCCGCCAGCCGGTCTGGGCATCGTGATGCCGAACCTGCATGAAATGGGTGGCGAGAACGCACCGCTGATCATGGCACAGTTGAAAGACGTGACCGCACATGCAGCCGCCACCGTCAGCTCCTGGGGCTTTGTGATTTCCCCTGAGCAGATCCTGCAAACGGCGAAAGACATCGGGGAGCCGTCGGTGCTGAACCGCGCTGGTGGCGCACCGACGCTGGCTGTCGGTATCGCTCATGTGTTCCACAAAGTTCTGCCGTGGGCGGACATGGGCTTCTGGTACCACTTCGGTATTCTGTTTGAAGCGCTGTTCATTCTTACCGCGCTGGATGCCGGTACCCGTTCTGGCCGCTTTATGCTGCAAGACCTGCTCGGTAACTTCGTCCCGTTCCTGAAGAAAACCGACTCTCTGGTGGCGGGCGTTGTCGGTACGGCGGGCTGCGTGGGCCTGTGGGGTTACCTGCTGTATCAGGGCGTGGTCGATCCGTTGGGCGGCGTGAAGAGCCTGTGGCCGCTGTTCGGTATCTCTAACCAGATGCTGGCCGCCGTGGCGCTGGTGCTCGGCACCGTGGTGCTGGTGAAAATGCAGCGCACCAAATACATCTGGGTGACCGTGGTGCCTGCGGTCTGGCTGCTGATCTGCACCACCTGGGCGCTGGGCCTGAAACTGTTCAGCGACAACCCGCAGATGGAAGGCTTCTTCTACATGGCGAACCAGTACAAGGCCCGTATTGCCGCCGGTGGTGAACTGACCGCGCAGGAAGTGGCGAACATGAACCACATCGTGGTGAATAACTATACCAACGCGGGCTTAAGTATTCTGTTCCTGGTGGTGGTGTACAGCATCATCTTCTACGGTATTCGGACCTGGCTGAACGTTCGTAACAACAAGACGCGTACGGATAAAGAAACCCCGTACATTCCGGTGCCGGAAGGTGGCGTGAAAACCTCTTCGCATCACTAAGTGATTTGCCGGGTGGCGCTGCGCTTACCCGGCCTACGCTGGTACTGTAGGCCCGGTAAGCGTAGCGCCACCGGGCTTTTTCTATCTGGAACCCACAATGTTTGGTAACTTAGGCGAAGCAAAAAAATACCTCGGCCAGGCCGCGAAAATGCTGATTGGTATTCCTGATTACGATAACTATGTTGATCACATGAAAACCAACCATCCGGACAAGCCCTACATGACCTATAACGAGTTCTTCCGCGAACGTCAGGAAGCACGCTATGGCAGCGGCGGAAGCAGTTGCTGTTAAGAGGAATTCACATGACCCCGATTGCTGTTACTCTGCTCACCGGTTTTCTTGGCGCGGGAAAAACCACCCTGCTGCGCCACATCCTCAACGAACAGCACGGCTACAAAATCGCCGTCATTGAAAACGAATTCGGCGAAGTCTCCGTTGACGATCAGCTGATTGGCGATCGCGCCACCCAAATCAAAACCCTGACCAATGGCTGTATCTGCTGTAGCCGCTCAAACGAGCTGGAAGACGCGCTGCTGGACCTGCTCGATAGCCTTGATAAAGGCGATATTGTCTTTGACCGCCTGGTGATCGAATGCACCGGCATGGCCGATCCAGGTCCGATTATTCAGACCTTTTTTAATCATGAAATTCTGTGCCAGCGCTATCTGCTGGATGGCGTGATCGCGCTGGTCGATGCCGTGCACGCCGACCAACAGATGAACCAGTTCACGCTGGCACAATCCCAGGTGGGCTACGCCGACCGTATCCTGCTGACCAAAACCGACGTCGCCGGTGACGCAGAAAACCTGCGCGAACGCCTGCAACGCATCAATGCCCGCGCGCCGGTTTACACCGTTACGCAGGGCAAAATCGATCTCGCGCAGCTGTTCGATACCCGCGGCTTTATGCTCGAAGAGACCATCGTTCCCGCCACACCGCGCTTCCATTTCATGGCCGATACGCAAAATGATATCTCGTCGATTGTGGTGGAGCTGGATTATCCGGTGGAGATCGGTGAGGTCTCGCGGGTAATGGAAAACCTGCTGCTCAGCTTTGCGGAAAAATTATTGCGCTACAAAGGCATGCTGTGGATCAACGGCGAGCCGAACCGCCTGCTGTTCCAGGGCGTCCAGCGCCTCTACAGCGCTGACTGGGACCGCCCATGGGGCGACGAAACCCCGCACAGCACGCTGGTGTTTATCGGCGTTCAACTGCCGGAAGAGGAGATCAGGGCAGCGTTTGCGGGGTTGAAGCGTAACTGATCGCTTCTCACTTCAACCCTCTACAAACAGGAGAGGGTTGGGTATACGGCTAAGCGATTACTTACTTACCACCACCAGCTTCTGGTTCACAAACTCTTTGATCCCCAGATCCGACAGTTCGCGGCCAAAGCCGGAGCGTTTAACCCCGCCGAACGGCAGTTCTGGCGCGGTATCGGTCAGGGAATTGATGTACACCATCCCGGTTTCGATACGCGACGCCAGGCCTTTCGCCCGCTCGATGTTCTGACTGAAGATCGCCCCGCCGAGGCCGTAGTGCGAATCGTTGGCCAATTTCACCGCCTCGTCATCGTTTTTCACCACGTAAATCTGTGCCACTGGACCGAAAAACTCTTCAAAATAAGCCGGGTTATCACGCGTGATATTCGTCAGGATCGTCGGCTCAAAGAAGTTGCCCTGATGTTCCACAGGCTTGCCGCCAAAGTGCAGCGTCGCGCCGTTTTTCACCGCCTCGTTGACCTGTTTGGTCAGCGTTTCCAGCGCATCTTTAGATGACAGCGGGCCGAGCGTGGTGCTTTTATCCAGCGGGTCGCCCAGCTTCACCTGGCGGAACGCCTCGGTGTATTGCGTCAGGAATTTGTCCGCCACCGCTTCATGCACGATAAAGCGTTTCGCGGCGGTACAGACCTGACCGGCGTTTTGCAGGCGGGCAAACACACCCACTTTCACCGCTTTGTCCAGATCGGCATCGTCGAGCACGACAAAGACATCGTTACCGCCCAGCTCCAGCGTCGATTTTTTCAGCTTCTTCGCCGCCTGTGCGGCAACCACGCTCCCCGCTTTTTCCGAGCCGGTCAGCGCCGCCCCCTGCACGCGGTCATCGGCGATAATATTCGCCACCTGATCCGAGGAGATAAACAGGTTGGTGTAAGCCCCCTCCGGCGCACCCGCTTCCCGCACCAGGTGTTCAAACGCTTCGGCACAGTGCGGCACAATACTCGCGTGTTTCACCAGCACCGGATTACCGGCGGCCAGGTTCGGGGCGAGTACGCGCATGAGCTGGTAATAGGGGAAGTTCCAGGGCTCAACGGCCATCAGCACGCCAATGGGGTGATGCTCCACCCATGCCTCACCCAGATCCGATTCATACTTCACCGGGGCCAGAAACGCTTTTGCATTATCGGCATAATAGCGGGCAATTTTCGCGCACAGCTGCACTTCGGCGCGGCTTTGCTCAATGAGTTTACCCATGTCCTGGGTGGCAATTTTTGCCAGCTCGTCCACGTGGCTTTCCATCAGATCCGCCAGTCGGTGCAGCACCGGCAGTCGCTGTTCGATATCCCCTTTCGCCCACGACGAATGGTAAAGCGCATCGGCTTTCGTAAGCGCGCTTTCAATATCGGCATCGGTGTGCGACGGGTAGGATTTCACGAGCTGGTTGGTAAAAGGATTCACTGTCTGGTACGCCATATCAATTACCTCTTGATGAGCAGTAAAAAATGCTTAAGAGGTTAATAAGGGTAGTTGAGATCGCTGGCACGAAGCGTAAAGATGCGTATAAACGGACTGTTCTTAATTTTTAGACTGGCGTTTTAACCGCCTCGCCTTCTACCCTTATCCCTATGGATAAATGAGCCACATTCAACAGGAGGCGGGATGGTTGATACATCGATTAGCGGAATGGATCACATTGGGATCACGGTACCGGACATTGAACAAGCGACGACGTTTTTGTGCGATGCGTTGGGCGCTGAGCTGATTTACACCTCGGTATCGCCGGGCGATCCGCTGGATCAGGATGCGCAACAGCACACGCTACGCTTAGCGCCGGGCACGCAGGTGAAAGCGGTCAGAATGCTGAAACTGCATCACGGGCCGGGTATTGAGCTGTTCGAAATGCACGGTGCGGATCAGCACGATCCGCCGCGGGCAAGTGATTACGGACTACAGCACTTTGCCGTCTACGCGAAAGATATCGATGCGGCCATCCGGCGCTTTGTGCAGGTGGGGGGCGTGATGTTCACCGAACCGAAAGCGCTCAGCTTCCCCACCGAGCGCGGCGAGGGTAATGTCTTCTGCTACGGACGCACACCGTGGGGCGGAATCATTGAATTTATCTCGCGCCCGTCGCCGATGCCGTATGAGCACAACACGCCGCTGCGCCGCTGGCAGCCATAATTCTGATTTATGTTTAGCCATCAGGGATCTATGCTTAGCCCATGGAAAAACTCGCTGAATTAAAACGTGCCAAGCGTCTGGCGCTGTCGCTGCTGCTGATAGCCGCCGCGACCTTTGTCACTACCCTGTTCCTGCCGCCCGGTTTCTGGGTCAGCGGCGTCAAGGCCATTGCCGAAGCGGCGATGGTGGGTGCGCTGGCGGACTGGTTTGCGGTGGTGGCGCTATTTCGCCGCGTGCCGATCCCGTTCATCGCCCGGCATACGGCCATTATCCCGCGCAATAAAGACCGGATTGGCGACAATCTTGGCATTTTCGTGCAGGAAAAATTTCTGGATACCCAGTCGCTTATTGCGCTGATCCGCCGCCATGAACCGGCGTTGATGATCGGCACATGGTTTAGCCAGCCGGACAACGCCCGCCGCGTGGGACAGCACCTGCTGCAGGTGATGAGCGGGTTTCTTGATCTCACCGATGACTCGCGCATCCAGGCGCTGCTTAAACGTGCGGTGCACAAGGCCATCGACAAGGTGGATTTGAGCGGCACCAGCGCGCTTATGCTGGAGAGCCTGACCAAAAATAACCGCCATCAGGTGCTGCTGGATTCGCTGATTTCGCAGTTGGTTGCGCTGCTCCAGCGTGACAGCACGCGTCACTTTATTGCCGTGCAGGTGGTGCGCTGGCTGAAGACGGAACACCCGCGCACCGCGCGACTGCTGCCCACCGAATGGCTGGGTGAGCACAGCGCGGAACTGGTTGCCAACGCGGTCAACTCTCTGCTGGACGATATCACCCAGGATCAACAGCATCAGATCCGCCTGGCGTTTGATCGCGCGGCGCAGAAGCTGATCGAGCGCCTGAAAAACGATCCCGAAATGGCGGCAAAAGCGGAGCTGACGAAAGCCTGGCTGAAAGAAGATGAGGCCTTTAACCGCTATCTTGCTGAACTGTGGGGCGATCTGCGCAGCTGGCTGAAAGCCGATATGCAAAGCGACGACTCCCGCGTTAAGCAGCGCATCACCGAAGCCGGGCTGTGGTTTGGCGAAACGCTGGTGGCCGACAACGCCCTGCGCAGCTCGCTCAACCAGCACCTCGAACAGGCCGCACGCAACGTTGCGCCGGAGTTTGCACAGTTCTTAACGCGCCACATCAGCGACACGGTGAAAAGCTGGGACGCCAGAGACATGTCGCAGCAAATCGAACTGAATATTGGTAAAGACCTCCAGTTTATCCGCATCAACGGTACGCTGGTCGGCGGCTGCATCGGGCTTATCCTGTACCTGCTCTCACTGCTTCCGCAGCTTATTTCGCAGGGGTTTCCTGCTTAAGCTCCAGTAGCAGCAGCATCATCAGCGCCTGCGCATAAGGCACCGGGGCCATCGCGATGTCGCAATAATACTGGCTGTCGTGCCCGACCATCGTGCCACGCGACGCCTCCAGCACCACGCCGCGATCGTCGATGCGCGCTTGTAATGCGCGGTAGGCCCGAAGCGCGCACTCACTCACCTCATCGCCGAGCAGACCAAGCCGCACGCTGCGCAACATGCCGTAAGCGATGCCCGCGGTCGCAGAGGACTCCTGTGGCGACAGCGCATCGTCGAGTACCGTATGCCACATGCCGTTTTCCGCCTGGCAGATGCACAGCGCGCGCACCTGCCGCGTCAGCACCTGCGACAAATAACGCTTCACGCTCGCGTCCAGCGATTCGCCCATCAGCTCGATAAACTCCGGGATCGCCACGGTGATCCACGCGTTACCGCGCGCCCAAAACGCGCCGGCGAAATGGTGCTGGTCGATGAACGTCCAGCCGTGATACCACAGGCCACTGGCGGGATCGCTCAGATAGCGGGTGTGCAGCAAAAACTGGTACGCCGCTTCATCGCGAAGATCGCTGCGTTTAAGCGCCACGCCCGCCACGCCGAGAAACAGGCAGGTCATAAACAGCGTGTCATCCCACAACTGCCCGCTGTTTGGCTGCTCTTTGACCACGTGCTGAAATCCGCCCTCTTCGGTGCGCGGTAGCGTCTGGAGAAGCTGATCCGCCCAGTCGTTCACCACCGCGAGCAGATCTGCGCGCTGGCAATGATCCGCCACCAGCGTCAGGGCGATCATCGGGGCGGTGGTATTGATTTGGATCGCGGGCAAGCCACGCGCGATCTGCTGCTCATACCAGCGTAAGATCGACTGCTGTAATACGGCATCGTTTTGCTGACAAGCATAGCGCCAGAAGCCGTACAACCCGACACCGACTTCCCACTCCCACTCTTCAAACTGAATGGCGAAGTTGTCGCTGCCGCTTGCCTGACCGGGATCACCGAGGTTTTTCATCCGGCAGAAACCGGCCACCACCTTTTCCAGTTCCTGTTGCAGACAGGCGTCATTCATTTTGCATCTCCTGCGTGATAAGCGTGTGGAAATAGACGGTGGACAAGCTGCTGCGCTGTGCGGCGAAGGGCTTTATCCTCCGCCCAACGCGCCAGTGCAAACAGGCCGGCGTAATCATCTGGTTGGCCCCCGGTATGCTCGCGGGCAAACCACTGGCGAAGGCGATCATTCGCCAGCGCCTGCTGCGCCTGCCCGGTGCGCCCTGAGGCAATAAACCGCGCTTCTGGCCAGCACTGGCCTGCAAGATATTGCGCAGCATAAAAGGCCAGCGTCGCTGTCTCCCCGTCAAACACCATCACGTCATTGCCGCGCTCATCACGCCCGTAGCGATAACCCAACACCGTTGAGCGTACGCGCCGCCACAGCAGCGGCGAAAAGTGCGCGCCTGCGTTACCGGCGACCAGTTCAAGCAGCGGCACCAGTAACGCTTCACTCCCGTGCTCACGGGCGCTGATCCGTTTAAGTGAACTCAGCAACAGGGCATTGGCATCGCCATGAAAATCATCAGATTGCATCATCGCAAGCAGCGTCAGCGCCGGGTTGTCGCGTGCGGGTTCGCACGGCTCCTGCGCCCTGAATACGTCGCCTGAAAGCAGTGTGACGCTAAGCGGTGTCTGGCCCTGATACACCAGTTGCAGTAAAAAAAGCGTGTCACGCTCAAACAGCTCGTCGAGGTGAATCAGAATGCGATTGCGTCCCACAGTGAGCGGCAGCATCAACTCGCACGCTTGCAGGATATTGCGCGTAAACGGCGTAAAGCAGACAACCTGCGCCCCCGCACACCAGATGCGCACGCCGCCGCAGGTCGCCAGCCGGAAGGGATAATCCCCGGCGGTGCGCGCCACCAGTTCGATCTCCAGCCAGCGCTGGACGTGCATCGCCACCGGCTGGTAGCCGGAAAACGCGATTGTGCCCTGTGCGTCGGCAACGACACGTTGACGGCATTCGCGCGCCTGTAAGGGATCGATCGTGCGGCGGGCATGCGTGTCGCGAAACACGCGGCGGCAAAAAGACTCCTGGCTGCAAGTCTCGTCGTCAACGCCCTGCGTCTCGCCGGTATAAAATTCGGCAAAGCGTTCAACCTGCGCGGGTGAGACCCGAAATTGCGTCAGCGGCTGTCCAAAACGGATCTGTCCGTTATCCCCTGTCATCCTGTCCTCGATTGCGTAATGCACCTGTCAGGCCGCGATCTTCAGGCGTATCACTGTTTCCCGCCATGCCCCGTGAGCCCGGGATTGTCAGAACTGCCCGGCGTTTCACAACTCGCGGTCAGTCCAGGACTTTTTTGTGAGCGGAGTCACATAAAGCTGGCGAAAGGCGTTAATGAAAGGTCAGACGATCACAGGCGGGAGATAAGCGTGGAGAGAAGCTGTGGGGAGGATCACATTTCCCCCCACCTTCGGCGCGTTTACGGATTAAGGGCGGCGAGTTCGGCGCTCAGGCTGTCGGCAAGACCGCGTACACGGGTCGCATCGAACATCACATGCAGCCCCGGCGAAGCCTCAGGTTGCTGCTCGCAGAACTGCGCCATTTCCATCGCGCAGCGATACAGCTCCTGAATATTGATATGGCAAATCTCGCGCATGCTCCAGCTGTTTTCCACTTCCCTGGCGAAATGCAGCGTGAAAAAGGCTTTTTGCGCGTGCAAAAAAAGCTGGCAATAGAGTGCAAAGCCCTGCCACTCCTCCCGCCAGCGGCGCTGTAGCGACCAGGGAAATGCCGCCAGGTCTGCGAACGCCAGCGCCTGCTCGCGCAGCGCGATCGCCGCCTGCCGGGCATCGTCTTTGTGCAGGGCAATCAGCGCCAAATTTTTCGCCGAGGTTTCGACGTCGCTGGCGCAAAAGAAAATATCGCGCTCTGAACCCGGCAGCCAGTCGTTGCGGTTGAGCTGCCCGTAAAGGCTCCACACCGCCTGGCCGTAGCTTTCCGGTACCTGACTGTGGCGGTGGAACACATGGTCGGAGACATAAATTGCGCGGTAGAGCACCTGACCGGCCTGCTCCAGCAGCGACTGAAACTGCGCGAAACTCTCGTCATCCGGATGCCAGCCGTAGCATTCATCCAGCCAGTGCATCAGCAATTGCCCGCGCGTGTGCGGGGTGTCGCTTTGGGATAACAGCCGTGCGCAGGCCACCAGATTGCATGCACTGAGCGTGCCTATCACCCAGTGGTTATCGACCCCCTCCCAGCTGGTTTTGCACACCGCGCCACGAATAGCCGGATTGCTTCGACACCACAGCAGACGCCCCTGCAATTCATCAATACGCGGAAACGGGAACACGCCCCAGCCGACTTCTTCACCGACCAAATCGATGTCCACCCAGACTTCGCGATCGCGCACATCGAGCAGGATCGGATTATTAGGAAATACAGGCCAGAAACGCTCCGGCGTGAGTTTAATCGAGACAGAAACACTTTCCGGTAGATCGCGGATCGCTGCCAGCACGTTTCCCACGTCATGGTTACCCGCCGGAAATACGCGCAGCACCAGGTGTTTATTTTCCCGCTGCATGGCGCGGCTCATGGCGTTAAAACAGCGGCTGTAGCGCGCCAGGCTTTGGGCATCCACGCGCTGTGTTTCGGCCTCGCTTAGCGGGGTCACGTCCCAGTTAGGGCGCGTAATGGGCAGCAGACCGTCGGTATTGGAGAGTGCGATGGTAAGGCCTGTGAGTGCGGGAATGCGCTGGCAAATTAACGCGATTTTCTCAGCCAGATAGGTACTCCAGAAATCAACGTCAAACTGCACGCCGTGCTGATCATCAAGCAGATGCGGATGCATCACCAGCAGGTCCGTCGGGAAGCTTAGCTCTTTGGCCTGTAGGTAAAATTTGAGTCCCTTTTGCTGGCAGTACTCCCCCAGGCGGTTGAGGTAAACGCAGCGGGCGCGCTGCTGGCTGGAGAGCCGATCGTTGTAGTGATGCGGCGTATAGCCCTTCGGCGTGACCAGCTTGTCGAACAGATCGGCCTGGCCGACGATGATCGTATTAAAATCGTGCGTTATCGCCCAGGCCACCAGCTGACAGGCCTTTTCCCAGTTCCAGAATTCCTGATTATTTAACTCAAGCGCCCGCGTTTCCCACATCGCTCTACTCCCTGATCGTTGCCTGAAATTTCAGTTAATTGGCGATAATGACACCAAATTCTGTAACGGGCGTAAGGGAAAAGCGTCAAATCGCGCGCTCGCGCAAAAAATGTTGCTGCGGCCGGATCAGGCCTGTTCCACCACGTAGCGCGTGGCTTCAAAGCGGTTAAGGAACAGATGCATCAGAAATACCAGCGTGACGGTGACCAGCAGCGATACCGTCACCGAGGCGATGCGGTACACATCGCTGAACACCAGATCCTGATTCGGGTGCATGTTTTGCCCGAACATAATGCCAAGCGTAGTGATGCTGGCAAAGCCGACGCCCGCCCCCACCTTTTCCATCGCGTGCAGCCGTGCGCCAAATCCCAGCCCCAGGCCAATCAGCGGCATCATCAACAGCATATGGCTACTGTGATCGTAGAGCACCAGTTGCACCAGCAGCACGTACAAACAGCCGATGATGACCCCCACCACGCGCCACAGTGAACTCAGTACCGCGCCGCGATAATGCATGGGAAACAGCGTCAGAATGCCCGCCATCAGCGCCGACAGCGAGTCGCTCAGGTTGCACACCTGGAAGACGACAAAAATCAGCGTCGCCACCGTGCCGGAGAGCAGCGACTCATGGCGCACGCGTGCGGCGTTCTTTTCGATCATCGGCGGGCGCTGACGCGGCCCAACATCCGGGATTAAATAGTTCAACAGCGCGCTCAGGCTCACCGCCATCACGCTCGCTTCAAGGTTTGAGAACAGCAGCACGTGCCAGTCGTTGGTCGGGTAGCTCATAAAATTGAGCATCACGCTCTGGCACACCACGCCCATCGATCCGAAGAGAAACAGCGGCCCCTGGCTCATAAAGCGAAAGCGCATCACGTAGAGGCCAAAGACCACCAGCGTCATGATCACCGGCCATTGCGATAAATAGCCGATGATCAGCACCATTTCAACGCAGTTAAGCGCCGCACTGAAAATGAACTGCGTGGCAACGTGACGATTAAACACCGGCACCAGCGACATCAGCATCAGCGGGTAAACGACAAAAAAGACGCCATATTGCGTGCTGTAAAAGCTCGACACGCTCAGGGCGATAACCCCGGCCACCGCGATACGCAGCGTCTGGCGAAAATCATTCGCCGTGTAGACCACGTTATCGTGCGGCGTGAAGACCCGCGCCAGCGTGTTAATAGACATAATGCAGCAGGCTGACGAGATGGATTTGCAGGCCAGAGAAGAAGCGGGCGAACGGCCCTTCGCTATTGTAAAGCTGAACAGTGGCACGCGCACCGGTCGGTAAGCGCTGATCCAGCGGCTCATCCAGCGCCACGTGAATACGCATGCGCTGTGCGTCACGCACCCAGCGGTTGGAAGATTCGGGTTCGGAGAGCGAGCCGTTTACCGCCTCCTGACCCGCCAGCACACCGGCGTCGCGGCTGGTGACGTGGGCGCGGAACACCTTGCCCGGCAGCGCATCAAACACCACCGCCGCGTCGGATCCATTGCGCGTGTGGCGCAGGCTCTTTTCGCGAAAATCCGCCACGATATCCGTTTTGTCACTCACCAGCGCCAGCGCCGCCGAACCGGCTGACGCATACCAGCCGGGACTTAACTGCAAGTTACTGATGGTGCCATCCGCCTCGGCGCGAATTTGCGTCCACGCCAGGTTGAGCTGCGCCTGCGCCAGCGCGTTGCGGTATTTTTGCAGCGTAACGTTGCGGTCGTCGTTTTTATCGCCGCGCTCAATGGTCAGCTCATGAATGTTGGCCTGCAACGTGTTCACCGACTGCTCGCTGCTCTGCCAGGTAGTGCGGACTTTATCAAGATCCTGCTGCGACACGTTTTGCAGGGCGCTCAGCCGCTGGTAGCGATCAAAGGTGACGCTATCGTTACGCGCGGTTAACTCAGCGGTTTTCAGGTTCGCCTGCGCGGCGGCAATTTTCGCGTCAAGCTGCTGGTTGCCGAGACGGGCCTGCTGCCAGGCAATCTGTGCGGCCTCAACGCTGTTGTTAAACGGCGTGGTGTCCAGTTCGAACAGCAGGTCGCCCTTTTTTACCTGGCTGTTATTGTGCACGTGGACGTGCGCAACATAGCCCGATACCCGTGACGATACCGGTGTGACTACGCGCATCACGGTGGCGTCTGGCGTCAGCGGGATCCAGATATCGGCGACGATAAAATAGATAAACATCAACAGGAAAGAGGCAATACTCACCCTTACCCAGCGGGCAAATTTTTGTTCAGGCGTCATCATAATTATTATGTCTTACTGTCTTCTTCGCGGATTACCCGCAGGTTGTGTGCGATGTGGTTTAAGGTGTTGCTGAACTGCTCCATTTCCTGCACTGGCATGCCGTGCGAGACACGATCCTGAAAGGTTTCAATGACCTGGGTGAGCGTCGCCAGCATGGCGTGCCCCGCCTGGGTCAGCGTGACCAGACGAATGCGCTTGTCGTAGGGTGACGTGGTGCGGGTGAGTAATCCCTGCGATTCTAACTGCGTGAGGGTGCGCATCAGCGGCGGTAGCTCAATGCCCTGGCTGCACGCCAGTTCGCTGACCGAGACGTTATCGCCAAGCTGATGAAGCTGCATCAGCACGGTCCAGCTCGACTGCGTGAGGCCCGTATCGGTAATGGCATGGTCAATCGTGGCGCGCCACTGGCGCACAATCATTGCCATGCGCATACCCATCGGCCTGCGCGCAAACAGTTCATCTTCGGTCATCTACGCCCCCTCGTTAGCAGGTCGCTAAACTAATACTTATCAGGGTAAGTATCAAGGAACGGAAGGTGAGAGAGCATAGAATGCCAAAAGGTGATCTGATTCACATTTTTGCAGTAAACGCTAAGCGCCCGAGCGGCTGGCACCGCCGGGCCATGACGATCAGCACACATCATCCCGCGACAGCCCCACGTCGCGCAGTTGTGCATCGCTTAAATTACCCAATGTGCGACGCGCCTTAATCTGCAAACGCCACTTTTTAAACGCCCGCCAAATCATGACGAACCCGATAAACGGTTGTTTGGGTCGGTTTTCAAAGAATTCCATGGTGTCTCTCCTCGCCTGAACAGTCGCTTATCATGGCGGGATTTCACCCTTACAATACAGATTCACAAAATGCTTTTCTTTAGCATACAGATTCGTTAAAACATCGGGTGAACGGGAAAAAACAGGCCTGTCTGTACTGGTTTTATAATCTGTATGGCGCAAACAAGGGATACAGCATGACACGTTATCAACACCTGGCGAATCTTCTGGCTGAACGTATAGCGCAAGGGCTGTACCGTAGCGGTGAGAAGCTGCCGTCGGTGCGCAGCTTAAGTCAGGAGCATGGCGTGAGTATCAGCACCGTGCAGGAGGCATACCGGGTGCTTGAGAATCTGCACCTCATCACGCCGCAGCCGCGCTCGGGCTATTTTGTCGCCCAGCACAAAGCACAGCCGCCGGTGCCCGCCATGTCGCGCCCGGTACAACGCCCCGTGGAGGTAACCCAGTGGGACGAAGTGCTCATGCTGCTGGATGCGCGCACCGACAGCAGCATTACCTCGTTTGGCGGCGGCTCGCCGGACATCACCCAGCCCAGCCTTAAACCGCTGTGGCGGGAGATGAGCCGCGTGGTGCAACACAATATTCAGGATGTGTTCAGCTACGATGAACTGGCCGGGCGCTACGATTTGCGCGAGCAGATAGCGCGTCTGATGCTCGACAGTGAAACAAGCGTCAGCGCTGATGACATCATCGTCACTAACGGCTGCCACAGCGCGCTGGCCATCGCCCTGCTCTCGGTGTGCAAACCAGGTGATATTATCGCCATTGAGTCGCCCTCCTTTCATGGCACTATGCAGATGCTGCGCGGGCTGGATATCAAAGCCATTGAGATCCCAACGGATCCCGACACCGGCATTAGCGTCGAGGCGCTGGAACTGGCGCTTGAGCAGTGGCCTATCAAGGGCGTGATCCTCGTCCCCAACTGCAATAACCCGCTGGGGTTTGTGATGCCGGAAGCCCGCAAGCGCGCGGTGCTGGCGCTGGCGGCGCGGCACGATATTGTAATTTTTGAAGACGATATTTACGGCGAACTGGCCTGGGAGTACCCGCGTCCGCGAACCATAAAATCCTTTGATATCGACGGGCGCGTGCTGCTGTGCAGTTCGTTTACGAAAACCGTGGCACCGGGCTTACGCGTGGGCTGGATAGCGCCGGGTCGCTACCGCGATCGCGTGATGCACATGAAATACGCCGCCAGCGGCACCAGCGTGCCGACCACGCAGATGGCGGTGGCGGCGTTTATCCGTGACGGGCATTATCATCGCCACCTGCGCCGTATGCGCCAGATTTACCAGCATCGTATGGAGACTTTTACCTGCTGGGTACGCCAGTATTTCCCCTGCGAAATCTGCCTGACGCGCCCAAAAGGCGGCTTTATGCTGTGGGTGGAGCTGCCCGATGTTGTCGATATGGTGTGCGTTGCTAAACAGCTCTGCCGCCTGAAAATTCAGGTTGCACCCGGCTCGCTGTTCTCCGCCTCCGGCAAGTATCGCAACTGCCTGCGCATCAACTGCGCGCTTCCCCCAACCGAGCACCACCGCGAGGCGCTGAAAAAGTTAGGGGAAGCGGTCACCATCGCGATGGAAGCTTAAGTCCGTCAGGAGCTAAGGTGCTCAAGCGTATCACTCGCCCAGCCGCTGATCTGCTGAATCAGCGATTTAAGCTGCAACAGATCCTCTGGGGGACACGTCTTCATATCGCCACACGCCGTCAGTAATTTGTCACCCACGGGTAGGTTGAGAAACGCCTCAGCCTGCGCTTTTAAAGCCGGATCGCGCAACATCATAAAGCTCTGTAAACTGGTCGTAACATAGCGCATTCTCGCCAGCATTTTGGTTTCATCGGTATTGATATCTAAGATGAAATCACAATGTCCCTTTAGGGTTTGCGTGTGACCGCGAAGAAATTCAGCACTGTTGAGCATGTCATGCTGATTCTTGATTTGATCCATGCCTCGCTGCGATTGGATTTGTGGCTGTTTGGCCGCCGATTGTGGTTCCGCTTGAGATTTCCAGAATGTCCGTAACTCATCGCGGATGTTGGCGTGCTCACGAGACGGCATCGCGTGCATATCAATGGACACCACGCCATCCTCGTTGATTTTTTTGTAATGCCCAACGGCGTCGTTACCCCGTAAGATGCTTAATTTATTCAGAATATTATTATATTTAAGGGCACTGGTGTCGTGGTGGCGGGATTCTGCTTTTTTCAACTTACTGGCAATAGCGCTCTGCGCCCAATCTATTTTACGGTTGTCGCTCTCCGCGACTTTAAACATTGAATCAGTGCTATGAAAAATGTGTGCTTTGGCATAGGTTATGATAGACATGTTAGTTTCCACTTATTATTTTCCAGTACCATAATATTTATGGAAGGTTAATGATTTTAGATTGTGCTCCTGGCTGTTAACCCACGCGACAGCTTTAGAGAGCACTTTCTAAAATCATCTCTGCGGTCAGCATGTCATATTTATCGATGCCTCCAAAAAGCAAGGATAAATAAATGAATATTCAGAACGTAAGGGCAGCCGATCTGATTGCCTCACTGAGTTTCAGTCCGGTAAACGATAAAACAAGTCAAACAAATAAGAGCGAGTTCAGCACACAGTTGAGTGGCGTCACCTCCAGTGATAAGAAGCCAGCACAACATAAAAGCCTGGCGCAGAATGCTCTCTCTGCTGTTCACAAATTCGCCCATTTTTTACGCTCGCTGGTCACCACCAAGCAGGCGGACAATCGCAAATCCGATAGCACTCCCACCGTTAACGTGTATCAACACCATTCGTTAGTTAAGGTGAAAGATCCCGCTATAGACGGCACGAGGCAACCACGCACCTCGCCGGGCGTCAACAACGAAACGACCCAACCTGCAAATGCGGCGGTAAGACGTAAGCGGCAGGCACCGCTACCGCCCGTTATGACTACGCCGACACAAGGAAAAATCCCGCCGCCGCCACCGATGCCTGCGCCGACACAGGGAAAAATCCCGCCGCCGCCGCCCATGCCTTCGCCGGCACAAGGAAAAATTCCGTCGCCGCCGCCTATGCCTTCACTGGCTCAAGGGAAAATTCCGCCTCCGCCGCCAATGCCGCCAAGCCTGACTGCGGCCCCAACGGCGAAAGCAAATACCTCGACATCCATTCAGGACGCCAGTACCCGTCTGAAACCCGTCAGCCAGGACCAAAACCTACAAAAACCCCCAGCGAATTTTTTGTCGGAACTGGCCGATAGACTCTCAGCAAGGCGAGCAGGTATAGCCGGT
Source organism: uncultured Enterobacter sp. (assembly GCA_963521185.1). Taxonomy (GTDB): domain Bacteria; phylum Pseudomonadota; class Gammaproteobacteria; order Enterobacterales; family Enterobacteriaceae; genus Enterobacter_D. Next base: position 323,506 of record CAUQTV010000004.1, read on the forward strand.
AAAGATGACACCAAAAGCACAAACAGGATGAGCAATGCCGCCATTGAAATTGCAGAGCTGAAGCGGCAGTTAGGCCCTGAGGAGCTGCGTCGTCAGGCTGCGGCAGAGGAACTGTTTGCCGCCGCTGAAAAACGCATGTCGGTGGAAGAAAGCAACATTTCGCCGCTTAAAACGGAAAAACCAAACGATTTTATCGCACCCTTAGTGCTTGATAAAAAAGGTATTCCATTGCCGCCGCCTCCCCCGCCGCCCATGCCACCCGCATCAACGGGAAATATCGCTAAACCAGTTAATCATGCTGCGCCAAAATTAAATCACGCCAGGTCCGTTGATGCACTCAATGACCAGAGAAACAGCCAGCTAATGGATGAACTGAAGGACAGGTTAGCGAAGCGGCAGTCAAAGATAATGGACCCGATTGCCACCCCAGAACCTGACAGGGAGCAAACAAGAAGGAACACCGCCGATATCGGTGACATCCTGCGGAACCATGCGGATAACTTCTTAAATAAAACGAGAGTCTTAGACTGATGAATACATGGCCACCGGCAGAAGTCCTGCGGTGGCCACTCTGTTGATTATCAAAAATTCTGCTGCAATACCGCTGTGAAATGTTTCAGATGACCGTCGAGCGGACGTTCAGCCTGCACAACGTCTAAATAGTCATGACACAATCCACTCAACATTTTCTCGTTCTCTTTGGTAAACACGACGCAGCGATCGGTCGGGTTATTGGCCTGAGTAATACGCAGACCGAAAAGATGGGTGCTTTGATCTTTCGCCGTTACCACGTAATTAGCCCCGGAAAATTCAGGGGGTAATGCAATTCCTGAGCGCAGCGAATAAAACTGCGTGGCGTCGGGATGCTGCGCACACACTGAATCATAGAATTGCTGCGACTGCGCGTCGGGCCTGTCTTGTGAATAGATCGTACACACGCTCACGCTCTGATTCTCAAGCAGCTGCGGAACCGTATGGCTACGTGAAATGACCGTATCGTAACTGCCCGGATGGTTAGCCACGTCAGCGGCCATCAGCGAGGCGTGCGCATTTCCTTTGCCAGCAGGCTGACACAGCGGCGTCATCGGGTTTGCCGTGGTAAAGATGATGTCGCTATGGATGACATCGCCTGACGCTATCGCATTCAGCAACGCCTGTTCAAAAATCGCCTGCAACCCAACGGCGACCGGGCGAATGTGCTGATCGTTCTGCTGCTGTGACCAGATACCCTCGTTTGCGGCAACGCTGAGGCAATTTGTCAGATTCTGACGATGTTTGGCAACCTCTTCGGGCGCGGCGCTTTCAGCAATACCGGGGAGCTTTGGCATCGTCTCAATCAACGTCTGCGCAGCATTAAGCACCGGATGAGAATATTGACTGACTGCCGTCGCATTTGAAGACGAGGCATGCTGGGCGGGCGTAATAGATGAAAGAACAGGGTTAAGGCCTGGCATGAAAAATTCCTCCTGCATTTAGGGTGAGTTGGGCGGTAATATATGCAGGAGGAAATATAATCAGTTGCCATGCCAGGCAACATTAGAGATCTGTTTATATTGAGATAAAAAATTACGCGCTTTGAATTTCCGCCACCCGCTGACGTATTTCTTTCTCAAGCAAATCAATAATATTTTCATTGTCAAATCGCGCTTTCTGACGGATGCCATCAATATAAAAAGCACTTTTATTTTTGCTGCCAGCAACCCCAAGGGAGGAGCTAAGCGCTTCGCCTGGGCCATTGACCACACAGCCAATAATCGACACGTCCAGCGGGGTGACGATATCTTCCAGACGTTGTTCAAGCGTGTTGACGGTGTTAATCACGTCAAACTCCTGACGGGAGCAGGTAGGACAGGCAATAAAGTTAATGCCACGCGAGCGGATGCGTAACGATTTTAAGATGTCAAAACCCACCTTCACTTCTTCGACCGGGTCAGCAGCCAGAGAAACGCGCAGCGTATCGCCAATCCCTTCCGCTAATAGCATGCCAATGCCGACCGAGGATTTTACCGATCCGGCGCGTAACCCCCCCGCTTCCGTGATACCCAGGTGTAAAGGCTGTTCAATTTGCCGGGAGAGTAAGCGGTAAGACTCGACGGCAAGAAAAACATCTGAAGCTTTGACGCTGACTTTGAAGTCCTGAAAATCAAGGCGATCGAGGATGTCGACGTGACGCATCGCGGACTCCAGCAGCGCCTGCGGTGTGGGTTCACCGTATTTGGTCTGAATGTCCTGTTCCAGCGATCCCCCGTTGATGCCAATGCGAATGGGAATGCCCTTATCCCGTGCGCAATCCACCACCATGCGAATGCGCTGCTCGTTGCCGATATTCCCCGGATTGATGCGCAGGCAGTCCGCGCCATATTCCGCCACCTTAAGGGCAATGCGGTAATCAAAATGGATGTCGGCAATCACCGGCACGCTAACCTGCTCACGGATGCGTTTGAAGGCTTCGGCTGCGTCCATGGTCGGAACCGAGACACGCACAATATCGACGCCCACATTTTGCAGAGCGTGGATTTGTTTGACCGTTGCCTCAACGTCGCAGGTGGACGTATTGGTCATTGATTGTACGCTGATGGGCGCGTCGCCACCGACGGCAACCGAACCAACGTGGATTTTTCGGGTCGTTCTTCGTGTGATCGTATGTGTATGGTGCACGTGTAATCCTCAAGGTTAAATGGGCGAATAACGGCCCATGCCCGATCGCATGCCTAATGAGGGAGAAAACTTTTACTCGCTTAAACTGCGAACGTAGGTGACTAAATGGATGTTGTTATGGATATTGAGTTTCTGCATGGCATTGTGTTTGTGCACGGCAACGGTAGCGACCGATCGGCACAATTTTTCTGCAATGTCTTTAAGGCGCAGGCCATCGACATAAAGACGAATGACCTGCAATTCTCGCTCGGTTAAATTCGCCATCATTGAAGATTGCAATTCGTTGGCGTTTGACTGCTCAAGCAACATGTCAATGTAGGGTGAAAAATAGGGTTTATGCCGACGAATGGCGCTTAGCGCAGCGTTGAGATGAACAACGAGATCATCGCGCTTACTCAATATGCAGGAAACACCGAGTTTCGTTAGTTTATTCATCGTCCAGCCACAGCGGACATCGGTGAAAATAAAAATATGTTTTACTTGTTTAGAGTCGATAATTTTTTTAACGAGACGAAAGCTGTCATCGTTCGACCCTTGCGAAAAAGTAACGTCCATTAGCAGTATATCGCAAGGAGGTTCACAGCCTTTCAATGCGCCGAGCAACTTATCGCCTGCGGTACAGCTAAACATCACCTGTAGCTGTTCAAGCTGACTAAGCGCTGTTCGAAGGCCCATAAGCACAATAGGTTGCTCATCAGCGATTGCTATTCTTATTTTCCCGCCATTAGCTTGACTCATAACCTGCCATCCTAGTCCCGGTCAATGAACGCCATTTCCATCACATTAATTGCTGTACGGCTAATAGAGCTTTGCGTAAGCAATAGTGTTTTGCATTATCAATTAATAGACACCGTAAATCACGTTTAATGATATTAGATTATCGAAAAATGAGAAAAGCGCCCACTGACCCGACCAGTTCATTTTCAGTCAGCAATGATGGCTGTCGCAATCTACCATTCCGTCACATGCATTGGATTATCCTCTTTTTCCGGATCGCCCCCCAGCATTGCCTCGATACGATATTGTGCTGTCATGATCGACATATTCATATTCTGAATATTTTCGTTACCGGCGTTTTCCTCACGGGTTAAGTGTGCCTGCGCTTCTTTGTTCTTGTCAACGCAGCGAACGCTCAAAGATAAAATATTCTCATCATGCGTATCAGTCACGTTTAATTGATTATTTGACAATTGACTACGACTTACTTCCATGTGCCTGACCTCTCACTTAATTACGTAAAAACTCTTTGTCCGTTTGATACAGCGCATCCATTGTTGAAGATAAAATCTTCGCCAGGTTATTAAATATGGTATTGGCCTGGGAGTATTTCTGCGCGATAATTTGTGTATCACTTTCAACGGTGCTGCAAGAACTGTTAATACTGTTTTGCCATTGATTAAAGCGGGCGGTGCTGAGTACGCCATCATCCGGCAATGCGTCAATGGCCTCTTGCATATCGGTGATGGGCTGGAGGTTTACGTAGAAAGAATAGGTGCCACCGTTTTCGACGAAAGGTAAACCGAGCTGATCCTGCCAATAGAGCGCATCCGCTTCGTTATCGACCTCAAGAATGGGCGTGACCGACCATTTATCAGACACTTTCTTAAGTTCAGCCTCAATTGAGCTCATGGCCAGATCAACGGTATCATCTTCGGCGGTCATATATTGCGCGATGGATGATTTAAACGAGTTTACATCCTGCATAAATAATTGATACTGCTCGGTGACCTGGGCATAGACATCCATATAATTGGTCTGCATCTGATCCAGGCTATAGGTCACGTAATCATAAATTTCTTTATCGCTGTAATGACCCTCTTTATCCGGCGGCAAAGGCTTGCCGGTGCTTAACTGTAAGCTATTGAGTAGAGGTTCCACCGCTTTTAACACATTTTGTGCCGGCGAGGTATCAATCGGCGCAGGCGAAGCGCGTAACGTGGCGTTCCATGACTCAGAATAGCGCGACAACCCGGCGACCAGGGTAGTATAGGCCTGCGCCCTGACGTCGTTGCGCGCCTCTGCTCTGGACTGGCCGGTCAATTCGGCGGCCTGTTGCGGGTACAGCGTTGACAGGCGGTTATAAACCTGCGCCATGTTATTTTCAATCGTCATCAATCACATCCTCAGGATCGCCAAAAGAAGCCCGTTTTCCCATTGCTATACATCACGGACCAGATAACAAACTTATCGTGATGCCCCCGAACTTACTTACAAAAATCGCTCATCCATTATTTTGATAAATGTTAATCACCTCTTTTACATAGCGCTGCGTTTCCGGAAAAGGTGGGATTTTATTATTGTACTTTGAGATATTACCTATCCCTGAATTATATGCTGCAAGCGTGAGTTCGATGTCATTATCGAATTTGGCGCTTAGCTCTGAAAGATACCTGGCCCCGAGCGAAATGTTTATTTCAGGATCGAGTAAGTGTTGATCCTGCAAATACCAGCCATCGCGTTTCGCCAGTTCTTTGGCCGTAGCGGGCATCAGTTGCATAAGCCCGACAGCGCCTCGCGGCGACACCGCATTAGCGTCAAACCGGGATTCCACCGAGATAACAGAATAAATCAAACGCGCGTCGACATTATACTTTTTGGCAGATTGATTAATATAATCAATAATATCAACCCGACCTTCCCTGGCTAATGTTGCCAACGGCGCGCGACGGGCATACTTCACCGCTTTACGCGCCAGTCCCACCATTCTTTTCGCGGCATGTTGAATTTCAGGCGTCAGCGCCGCTGAAGGTGAACACAGCGTATATCTGGCGTTTTTTTTGCTGGTCGCAACACGTTTAATTCCGCTTGCATCCGTGTAACACCAGGCCTGTGAAGACGCCAATGCCAGCTCGCTAAAACCGCATACGACCAAAAGCGGCAGGTATTTAAACAGTGTCATGTCATTCCTCGACAATAAGCGACGTCCCTTATCTCAGGCGCGTTTCATCAGTGAGTTCTTCACTGGGCGATTCGACTGGAGGTGCCGTGTAGGCTTTTCCCGCCTCTTCAACCTGTTCAAGCCAGGCAATCAATTGCATAATGCCCACCAGATGGGCCTCTTCAACCAGTTTAAACGGCTCGGCCGTTTTGAACACAGCACGGGCGAGCGGGATATTTCGAATAACTGGCACGCCGCATTCTTCCGCATACTTAATAACAGCAATGGCCTTCGCATTACGTTCAACTAAGGAAACAAAGGGGATTTCAATAATATTTGCATGGTAATAAATCCCAATGGCAATGTGCGTGGGGTTTGCCAGTATAAATTTGGATTCCCGCACATCCGATTTTGTTTGCTCGGAGAGTAATTCACGATGAATCTGCTTACGCTTGCCTTTGATTTCAGGATTGCCTTCATTATTTTTATACTCTTGCTTAGTTTCTTGTTTTGTCATCATCAGATCTTTGATGTACAAGAAAAACTCCGCCAACGCATCTATGGCGATAACAATCAGAATAGGCGTCAGCATGTAGACCACCAGCGGGGGCATTAACCCACGCCAGGTATGCATATAGTTCGTCAAATCCCCATACGGGAGCGCAAAAACTTTCCGGTGGTGTTTGATGACAAACACTACCAGTCCACACAGGGACATAAAGAGAAAGAGAATCGACTTAATACTGTCTTTTAACGATCGCAGACTGAAAATCTGCTTGAACCCCGAAACGGGGTTAATGTTCGAAAAATCAAGGCGTATAGCTTCAGAAGCCAGGTGAAAACGCGTCTGGATCATGGTGATCAGCACGGCCAAAAAGAGGGAAACGCCCACGATCGACGCAATAATTTTTAACGCCGTGACGCTGACCATTTTCGTATATTCTTCAATGGATAGCGTGTCGAAGCCTGCACTAAAAATGTCAAAATAGAAGTTGAGATCGGAGGCGGAGAGGGTGAGATAGATAAAGCCCAGGATCCCCAACAGAGACAGAAAACCGACAAAATCACGGCTAATGAATATCTGGCCCTTTTTGGCGGAGTCTTCCTTCTTCTTTGTGGTCGGGAGTTCTGTTTTTTGCTCCATGACTTAGCCCACCACGTTTGTGAATAACTGCACGAGATTCATATCCAACAGCTTTGGCGTCAGCACGGGCGTCATGTAAAAGAGCAGTATCAGGAAGGCGACGAAGCTTTTCACGCACAGCGCGACGGAGAAGGCGTTCAACTGCGGGGCAAAGCGTGACAGGATGCCGATAGCAATCTCAATGAGAAAAAGCGAAACCACGACAGGCCCGACCAGAATAACCGCCGAGGACATCAGCGTGTTGAGCAGGGCGACAACTTTTTGCACCAGCGCCCAGTCGAGCTGTAGCATTTCATTGAGCGGAAAAATGACGTAGCTATCGTAAAGAACCCTGACCAGCGTTGTCAGACCGCCGTTCATGACGAATATGGCGGCAAAATAGAAGTTCATAAAGGTCGCCATGAACGACGCATCCACGCCGATCCCCGGATTCATTGTGCTGCTAATGGTCGCGCCGCGCTGGTTATCGATGATTTCGCCCATCGCCAGTACGATCCAGAACGGTAGCGCCAGGGCAAAACCGGCGATCAGGCCAATCACCACCTCTTTGGCGATAATAACCAGAAAGGGCGTTTCGACAATGTCAGCATACTGTGACAATAACCGTGGCAAAAAACCGACCACCATAAAGATGATAATGACATTTTTTACCATCATTCCTCCCAGCATCTGACTGTTCAGATAGGGAAGAAAAAGGAAGATGGGCAGCAGTCGCGCCATGCCATAGATAATAGTGATAATAATAAAATGAAAGTCCGTATAATAATTCAAGTAATATTCCTATTGCGCCTTGAATGCTAAACTTAGAACTTCCACAGCAAAATGCTTCATTGTCGAGATAAACCACGGTGCGCATATAAATAAACAGCAGCACACGGCCAGTAGCTTCACCCCGAAGGGCAGCGTTTGCTCCTGGATATGGGTCACCGCCTGAATCAACGCCACAAGTAAGCCGACGCAGGTCGCCACGATGACCGGCAATGCGGAAAGCAGCAGGATCAAATAGAGACCTTTGTTGCTGACATAAAAGACCATGTCCACACTGTCACCTACCCTTTCCACAGGCTGGAATATTGCATCACCATGCCGGTCGCCACTTTCGACCAGCCATCAATGGCAACGAAAAGTATTAATTTGATGGGGAGTGAGATGGTCACGGGACTCATCATCATCATGCCCAACGCCAGTAAAATATTTGAAACGACAAGATCGACAACAATAAACGGCAGATAAATGTAAAAGCCGAGAATAAAAGCGCTCTTGATTTCACTCAGGGCGTAAGCCACCAGCAACGAGAACAGCGAAGACGTTTCAGGTGCGAGCTTTTCCAGCTTTCTCGCCTCCCCTCCGGCAGCCTTCTGCTGCTGGCTATAGATATCGTCGAAAAACTTCAACAGCGGCTTATCGGCAAATTTAAAGAGGTAGCGTTTGTAGTCGATAAGCCCTTCGTCAACGAAGCTCCTCACTGAGTCAACGTTATGAAAATCAACGCCTTCAGCGGTGTAGTACTCATAGCCTTTGGTGACAATGGGCGACATCACAAAGGCCGCGAGCAGGAGCGCCAGTGCGTTGAGCGTGAGCGCCGAAGGCACCTGCTGCAAACCGATGGCATTTTTGATCAGTGAGAATACGATTGAAAATTTTATAAAGCAGGTTCCGCCAGCAATAATAAACGGCAATAGCGTGGCGAAACTCAGCAAACTGATTAAGGCAATATCATTTGTACCCCACACGATCCTTTCTCCCTACGATCGTACCGATCCATTTATTTTTTGAATTTCAACGGCCAATTTATCATTCACGTAGACCAGCTCACCGGACGCAACAATATGCTGCCCGACGCGTAAGCGCACGTTAACTTTAGCTTCATCAATATTCAATGGAAGCAGATCGTTTACCTGCATGCATTGCAGCGCGTCCAGCGTCATGGTTTCCTGCGCAAGAATAAATTCGACGGTGACGTTCAAATCGCGAATCGAAAACGGCGCGTCCGCAGCGTCAGAGATATTACGTTCATTGCCAAAGAAATCCGAATCATCCATGCTTTCAACGCTCATACTCTCTCCATCAAAATTAAGTTTCACTTTCTTGTTTGCGATAACCGCAATAAAGCGAGGCTCCGCCACGATGATGACATCACCCGCGCGCAGGCCAATGAGGTCATCCTGACGCACACTGCTCTTGCCCAGTAAGATCTCAACAGGCAGCGTGATATTTTCCCAGCTGGCGTCATTGGCGACCTGTTGCGCTTCAGGCAGGATGACGTCGTCAAGTTCGCACCAGACAATTCCGCTTCCCTCCGTACTGCCAATGAGCGGGTAAGAAAGCGATGCGCCGTCGATGAATCCTTCGACGCGGTAATTCTCGACCGGCGTCCGGGAAAAGGGGGCGAACAGGCCGTTGCAGGCAAAATAACGCTTCGCCAGACCAATGATGATGCCGTCATCAATCAGTTCGATGGGCAAATCCGCCGGGCTGGCTGAACAGGCGACAAGCAGCGCGGCGGCATCGCAGTACAACGCCACGCTCTGGTTATTTCTGAGCGTCCAGATACGGATATAACGCCTGTCGCTGCTCTGCTCCCGTCGTAAATAGGCCTCACCGGCAAGACCGCACCGCCTGTTTAAACGCTGCTCCGTCATATTGACTGCGCGAAGTTTCAGCCGGCTCATGCTTCATCCTCATTGTCATGCTGGGGCTGGCGCTGCTCGTGCTCATCGGTATCCCGTTCGTTGACAACGGCATGGTCGATCGTGACGTTGTGCAAAGGCTCCCGGCTGTGCTGACTCAGAAGCGCATTGCGCACGACATCATCCGATGGGATGACGTTGATTTTTTCAGCGCTGGCGGTGGCGTCAGTAAAGATCAGCTTCGCACTGTGCTTTGCCTCACTCCCCCAGCTTTTGAAATGCCACGTCATTTCAGATTTATCAGGCGGGCTGATGTCACTGACCCGCACCTGCGGCGTGGTTTCAACCTTGAGCGTAGCGGCGGCTTGCAGGCCGCGTTTGGGGGTTAAAACGTCATGATTATCCGCGGTTTTCACCGCCACCCATGGAGACGCGTTCTGCAAAACGTTCACATCGCTGCGCACCGGTTCACTGCGTTTTTTCAGCGGATCGCTGCCTGCGACGTAGGGTTGGGCCGTACTGACCTCTGTGGGGATCTCGCGAGGCGGGAGCGCTGCCACAGGAACCGCGCTAACCGCGTCTTTAAGCGGCATCACCGGTGCTTCTGCGGCATGGGCCGTTGCGTTACGCGATGTTTCACGCAACGCCGTGATGACCGGTCTTGCGACGGTGACCGGCAGCGAGGGCGTCGCCGGTATGCGCGACAGGACGATGGACGGCGCAATCAGTGCGCTGACAACCTCGCCAGGCTCTTTTTCCTGTTCTTTACGTAAAAATTTACGCGCGCGCGCCGCCAGGGTTTTGATCTCGTCGTTTTCAGCATGCGGCGATACGGCACGCTCACCCGGGGTTTGCGGTAAAACTATCTTGCCCATGTTACGCACTCCTCAACGGCCTGCTCGTCGCGATGAATATCCTTACGCGAGCGAGCTTTTCTCTCGTTAATCAGCATCCATTCCCACTTCTGTTTTTTCTTTTCATAGTGAAAACGCAATTTGATGAAATCATCGCGCTGGAAAGTCAGCGCAGTAAGGGACTCGGTCAGTTCAGTCATCTCAAGTTGAATAAGGTCCTGGCGCGAGCGGATCAGGGCCTCCTTACGCTTGAGAACAAATATTTCTCGCTGCCGTAAGGTTTGGCCGTAGGTCTCTTCCCACAGACGATGAAGCTGATGGCGCAGGGCGTGAGATTGCGCCTCGCGGCTTGATAAGGTCATTCTGATGCTGTTTAACTCCCGCTCGCAGCTGGCGATTTTTATAATGGTGCTGCTGCAATGGTTGTCATAAAAGCGGACCAGGCGTTTAGAGGGCATAGAGTTGCTCCAGCATGTCGGTAAATAACGTACCTTCAGACATAGGCTGTTTCAGAAAGTCATCAATGGCGGCGCGCTTATCGACAATCTCATCCGTGGCGGCGTTTTCACCCGGCTGATATTCCCCCAGATCGATCATCAGCTGCATCTCTTCAAGCCGTGCCAGATATTCACGAATTTTGGCCGCACGCTGGAGCAATGCCGGATCGCAAATAGAAGAGACCACACGACTGGCGCTCCTTAAGATATCAATGGCCGGGAAGTGGCCTTTTCCCGCGAGCTTGCGCGAGAGATAAATATGCCCGTCAAGGATCGAGCGGATCTCATCCCCAATGGGATCGACATCCTCTTCTTCCTCCAGAAGCACGGTGTAGAAGGCGGTAATGCTGCCACGGTGCGTCGCACCGCTGCGCTCAAGAATTCGCGGTAACGCCTCGAAAACCGAGGCCGGATACCCGCGCCTTGCGGGCATCTCACCCGCCGAAAGCGCCACATCGCGCAGAGCACGGGCGTAGCGCGTCATGGAATCAACCATCAACACCACGTTATTGCCGCTATCACGGAAATATTCAGCAATGGTGGTGGCGATGAGCGCCGCATTACGGCGTTCGACGGCAGGTCTGTCGGAAGTGGAGTAGACGACGATGGTGTGCGCCTGTTTGTCTTCAGGTATACCGTCCTGCAAAAATTCGGTGACTTCGCGACCACGTTCACCGACCAGACCAATGACATAAACGTCCGCTGCGGAGTGCTGGATAATCATCGACATCAGCGAAGTTTTCCCCGCCCCGGCCCCGGCGAAAATGCCAATGCGCTGGCCCGTTCCGCAGGTCAGTAACCCATCAAGCGCCCGAATGCCGGTGGGAAATATTTCGCGTACCGGTCGACGTTCGCTGAAATCAGGAGGAAAGCTGACGATGGGCCGCTGCTCGCTGAACGACCGGGTATCGTCGTGTTGCGTCGGCGAAAAACGCTGGCGGATCTCCCCTTCGCTATTGAGCACGCAGCCCAACAACCCCTCGTTCAGCGGCACGGAAAAAGCCTCGCCGGAGGGAACCAAAATATGAGAGGTTGAAATGCCGCCGGGTGAACCCAGTAAGCTGAGCGTCACATGCTCATGGCCCAGCCCAATGGTTTCGGCCTGGCCTACTGGCGAACGAGCGTTCAAAGAGCGATATAAGAAGCATCGCTCACCGACAAAAGAGTGCTTAAGTGGGGCCGTAATAATGGAACCATTCACCGTAGCAATTTTTGCGTTACACGTAAAAAAATTGTGAATGGTTAACTCATCCATTACTTCATAGCCTTATAGAAATGTTGGACCACGCCAAAGAAACTCTCTAATGCAAGACCGAACTGTTCGCCGGTCTGAATAAATTCTTCATCGACCACCGCACGCAGTTCAAACCACTCCGGGCCGCTAATGAGTTGAACCTGACCTGATGATGACCACTCACGCTCTGCGACCAGTTCCTCAATAAATTGCGGGGCGCACTGAACCAGTAAGTTAGCGTCGACAGGGGTAATCTGGCTCCACAGCACAACGTTGCCATCCACGAAAGACAGCAGCAGGTTAGGCGCATCGTCGAACGTTAATTCCACCGTCGAATGGTGATCGATATCGTCGATAATAGAGGGATCGCAACCCAAATAAACTAAAGCTTCTTTTAGAATTTTAATCAGATCGACCTGGTACATAACGGGTTCCTTATAGGGTTTTAATAACATTTATTTTCACGGACTCGGAAATCTCTCCGAAGGAGAGCACTTCTAATTCAGGGAACTGGGAGTCGAGTAGACGCTTCGCATATCGCCGAATATCAATGGCGGTGAGCAGTACCACATCTTTCAAAGAGTGATTTACGCTGCTAATTCCTTCGCTGAAGACATTCATAATATGTTCGTTATCTTCAGGTTCGAGGTTAATAAATGAACCCGTCGCCGTATTTCTGATCCCTTTGCGAATGCGGTTTTCTGTTTCTGGCGAAAGCAGCAGCACGGACAAATGATTGTCGACCGAGAATTTATCTGAAATATACCGCGCCAGCGCGCCGCGAACATGCTCGACCAGCAGAATCGTATCGCGCTCTTTACCCGCCCACAGCGCCAGCGCTTCCAGTACCACTTTCATATTCCGAATGGATATCTTCTCTTTAAGCAGGCGCTGAAACACTTCCGCTATACGCTGGACGGTGGCATGTCGGTAAGTCTCTTTAAGCAGCTCAGGATATTGCGCTTCCATTTTATCGAGAATATTTTTGGCCTCCTGAATACCGAAGATTTCCGCAATATTGACGGAAATGGCCGACTGGAAGCACAGGCTCAGTTCGCTTTCGGCAGAACGTACCGGAATGCTCAACGCGTCAAGCTTCGGCAGGTCATCATTTTTGACCCACTGCCCCGGTACGCCAGCCGACGGCAGCGTTTTCAGCTCCGCATCTAACAGTTCGACAGCGTTATCCCAGTGCAGCAGTCGGCTGTAGCCAAATGCGATGCTGAACTCCCCGGCCTGGACTTCATTGATCAACAGGCTGACGCTGTCATGTTCGCCGTTGTTAACGGTATTCACCCGGATGTCCGGCAACTGGATCCCAAAGTTAATATAGAAGTCGCGCGCCAGCATATTCGCCAGGCTTTTGCACTTCTTCTCCGGGAAAATCGCCTGTGGGACGAGTAGCAAAACGGGAATGGTTTCCGGCATCACGTTGGCAAGCTCAAGGTGATTGTCGCCGCCGTCTTCATCCAGTAAGCCGCCGGAATAAGAAGATACGTAAGCGGTATTTTCTGCGCCACCCTGCTGCGCCTGGGCTGCGCGACTTTTATAGTAACGGTGTCCGCAAATACCAAATAATAGCAGCGAGCAGGCAGCAAAAACCGGCAGAGGGAAACCGGGCAAAAAGCCCATCAGGAGCGCAACCACACCGGTCACCAGCAATACGAAATCGCGGTTAAATATCTGTTCAATGATATTGTGGCCGAGGTTTTTACCGTCCTCACTCACGCGGGTGATAACAAAACCGGTGCCGACGGAAATGAGCAGTGCCGGGATCTGAGCCACCAGGGCGTCGCCGATGGTTAAAATGGTATACACATCGGTGGCGTGCGAGAACGACATGTCATGCCGCCCCATTCCGATTGAAATGCCGCCGAGGAAGTTAACAAAGATAATGACAATGCCTGCAATGGCATCGCCTTTGATGAATTTCATCGTGCCATCTAACGCGCCAAATAACTGGCTCTCTTTCTCCAGCGTTGAACGCCGCTGCTGCGCGACTTCAGGCGCAATGGTACCCGCACGCAGATCGGCGTCAATGCTCATCTGTTTGCCGGGCATCGCATCGAGAGAAAAGCGCGCGCATACTTCGGCAACGCGCTCCGATCCCTTGGTGATGACGATAAACTGAAACAGCGTAATGATTGAGAAGATGATGATGCCGACGATAATATCCCCCGCAATCACAAAGCTACCGAAGGAGGTGATAATATGCCCGGCATCCGCCTGAATGAGGATCATGCGGCTGGTGCTGATAGACAGCGCCAGGCGGAACAAGGTAGTGATCAATAACAGCGAGGGAAGCGCTGAAAACTCCAGCACCTTTTGGATATAAAAGGTCCCGATAAACAGCAAAATAGAGATGCTGATATTGACCGCCAGAAGTGAATCAATAAGCCAGGTTGGCAATGGAATAATCAACATCGCAAGGATGGTGATCATCAGCACCACTAAGAAAAGCTCAGGTCGCTGTGCGAGTTTATTTAAAATTTTAGTAAGCATTGATAAACCTATTTACTCGTAGCCAGCGCAAAGCTGAACGGCTTTTTCAACCTGAACAACAATATCCGCCAGTTCAATATCCATAGTGAAATAGCAATAAAATACCTGATGCCCATAGAGCACATACTGCTCATTATCACTGAAGCTGTGTTGATGATGAGCCAAAAAATCGACAAGCCGTTCTCGACGCAGAGGCAATTCGGCAAGCGCAATATAGCGGTCATGGCAGGATGACAGGCGAATCATCAGCCCACGGATCTCAATTTGCAGTTCACCGCCAAACGTTAACTTATCAACCTGCTGGAGAAAGGCGGCATTCGCATCATTCATAACGGATCCCTGTTCGGTCTGTTTCGGTAAAACCACTCATGATATGACTTAATGTGTGATCGACACTGTTTTTAATAGCACTGCAATCCTGCGCATCATGCGAAAAAAGAAACAGCGGTAGGCTACGCATTAATCGCTGCACCACCTGCAAGAATTCTATCTTATCGTTTTTAGTATGATATTTTAGACAGCGATTAATAAAACTCACCGTGATATCACCACACTGTGCCGTGTCCCGAAGAAGTGCGACAAAAAAATCCGTGACCATGACCTCGGATTTTTCCCATGTCGACTTCAGAATATCGATTCGCTTCATTCCTTCGATAAATAATAGGTCTGCGGACTTGATCACATTAAAGATAAATGACTTTTCCAGTAGCCCACCAAATTCAGACAGAGAGCACGACGGATCGTGTGAATAGATGTCACATTGCAGCGCGTTCACCAGATACTCAAGCGCAAGGTGCCTTTTCTGCACGCCCGACAGATCGATGATTTTTTGGTACATCTCAACGGGGTCGGTCTCTTCGGTAATAAACTCGTGATACAGGCCGCGCAGGATCTCCGGGCTAAGATTCAGCTGCGGGCTGTAGACGCTGGTCTGCGACTGGATGTTTACACCCGCTTTGATCTGCCGCTTGTGTGGCCCGGCCAGCAGCAGGGTGTAGCTCTCCTCAAGCAGCGTCAGCGAAACGTCCGTTAGCTCATCCCCGGCGTCCCCCTGACGTGCGCTCTTTTTCTTCTGGATAAACGCCTGGAGAAGCAGCGCGATATCCGCCGGATCGTTAAACATTTGCGCCATCACGAACAGCAGCTGCTTCGGCGTCATTCCCGCGTCTTTTGCATAGCTGACCACTTTGGCGATCGATTCCGGTCGCTTCTCCTCTAACGTCTGTGCATATTTCTTCGCATCGTCGGTTGTCACCGCCGTATTTTTATCCGAGCGTCGATTCTGTAGCATCGCGCTGAGCAGTGCTGACAAATCATCCGCCATGGCCAGTGCAACAGAGGTCTGAGAATAGTTGACCTTCACCTCAGCGTTATCCTGCATACGCACAAGATCGTCACTGAGGCTGTCTATCCTTGGCATTGCCATCGACTGAATGTTCATGACCACGGTATCGCCCTCACTCGTTTGCTGCTTTTTTGCCAGGGTTTAAAATGGAGTATTGCGCGTCCAGATCGTTAATCGCATCCCAGCCTTTATTAATGTAATCATTGATATTGGTTTTATCGGTGCTGAAATCTTTGATGATTTTTGGCTGGATCAGAAAAAGGCGCACCGTTTTACTGACCGTATTGCCTGAGCTTTTAAACAGGTTACCGACCAGAGGGATATCGCCCAACAGCGGGACTTTGGTGGTGGTTAACTGCACTTGATCGCGCGTATAGCCACCGACCATTAAACTTTGCCCTTCGGTAACACGCGCCAGAGTATTGATGGAGGTATTACTCACCACCGGCAGATTATCAACCTGTTCTGACGTTCCATCCTGGGAGACGCTGGTGGTGCCATCCATAATATCCAGCGTCATTTCGATCACTTTATTGTTATCCGAGATCATGGGCGTCACGCCGATAGTGGTACCGTAGGTGACCGTTTCCAGCTCAACGTTATTCTCCCCCGCCAGGCGCACATAAAAGCTTTTGGTGTTATCAAACAGCGCGGGCATATTTTCCTGCGCTAACAGAAAGGGCCGTGAAACAACGTTGGCTTTCTCGTTCTGGCTCAGGGCAGAAACCTTTGCCAGAAAATAGTCCTGCTGGGTTGAACTCAAAATCGTGGTGGTGTTAACCAGCCCGGCAATTTTGTCGCCAAGGGAAAACTGACCGTCCCACGACACGCCCAACGCATCCAGATCGTCCTTGCTGATATCTATAATCCACAGCGACAGCTCAACCTGTTTGCGGGGCGTATCCAGCGTGGCAATCAGATCTTTGATCATATTGACCTGCGCGCGCGTGCCTTTCACCATCAGGCTGTTGCGCCCGGTAAAAGGCACTACACGGACTTCACCGCTAAGCTGAGAAAACGCAAACTGATCGAACAGGGCTTTCTGCCCGACCGGCGCGGAACTGTTCGCCGTCTCAGGACTGTTTTCCGTCAGTTTTTTGGCCGCCGAAATCTCTTTTGCGCGATTGCCATTCGACTCCGAGAGCAGATCATTGAGCGTCGTTGCCACGCCCGGCACCGCCACCTGCCGGTCGCGATACTGATAATTGCGATCGTCAACGAACGCGTAGCGTAATTTGATGGTTTCGATAACCTGCTGCTGCACATTTTCCTCGCCCTGATCCTGCATCAAACTGGCGATAGCCGTAATAATATCCACATATTTTGGCGGGCCGGAAACGTAGAGAGTATTGGCACCGAAATTCATTTTTATTGGATAGCGGTCGTCATAAAGCTGGTTTTGCACCAGAAATGACACCAGATCGCTGAAATTCCGTTTGGCGAACTGCACCACGGCCGACGTGGCTTCTGAGGACTCATAAACATAAAAAATCGAGCCATCAAAATACCAAATCAACCCCAAATCGGCGGTGACCTTCGTCAGTGCCTTAGCCGGTTCGTTAAGGTTGAAGTTACCGGATACTGAGTATTTCTTCGCTTTCGCGCTGGAGATAATCGGTTTTTTTAACCTGGCGGATAACGCCTTAAAAAGATAATCGATGCTTTTATCTTTAATGACGTAGTTGTCAGGAGTGCTTTCCTGCCGGGTTTGCTGCACAACCTGCTCCGCCGGCGCGACCGTCGTCTTAGTCTTAGGCTGCGTTTCAGCATGCGCGACCACGCTGCTCAAACCCGCGGAGACCACAACGCCACAGAAAACATAAACCATCTTTTTTTTACAATGCGCTAAAAACATTCCGGACATCTTCCAAATAGGTATCTAGGATCGCTTCGCCCTCGGACGAGTCACTTTTCAGGCAAAGCGTTATAAAATCATCTTTAATTTTTATTTTGGCTATCCTGAGCTGGATAAGCTTCGACCAGTACGCAGAAAGCAAGGCGTATTTCGGCAAAAAATTAGGGTCGCTGAGTTGAAAGACCTTCACTTCGCAATAACCTGAAGGGCCATCGAAAAAACGGGAGTCATCCTTTTTCATTGATCTTCCTGATTTCATAGGGGGTCAGCCCCAGCGTTGCTTTAAACGTCGCGCAAACATGCGCAGAGGAAGAAAAGCCATTTTTAAGCGCGATGTCGGTGATACTGTCATCACCGTCCAGAATATCTAATATGGTTTGCGCCAGACGCCATTCTGACAGTTTGGTTTTGGCTGAAACACCGAGATATTTTTTGGCAACTTTTCTGAAATAGGAATATGAAAGCCCGTAAGTCTGGCACAAACTTTGTACTTTCTCGGCAGAACAGCGATTCTGTATCAAATAGCGAGAGAGGAAATAGGACTCTTTTTTACGAATAAAGCGGACCAGATTATCAAACCCGGCATCGGAACGGCCCATCATAAAGTTAAACATGAACCAATGACGCAGCTGTTCTTCGTTATTTATCGCTGCATCAACGGCGTTGCCGTGGCTAACCGTTTCATTGTTTAACTGCAAACACTCATCTAAAAAAGCAGCCAGTTCACACAGTGGATGCATCGAAACCATCACATGCTCAACAGGTTCGCTAAAGGTGACGGAGAACAGATCCGGGGCACAGGCCAGCACGGTAGCGGAATGACCATTTGCTGCCACGCAGTGGAAGACGCCCGCCTGCGTTAGCGGTGTCACCACGCACTCAACGTCAACCGCGTTGGGAAAATGCAGGATCAGTAACGTATCGGGTTCGGGCGTTTTAATCGCTGTTGTTTTTGTCCATAAAAACGACTTGCACATGCCTTTGCGTCCTTGCGTCTATTTATTGACACCTGAAATGATGAGGTTACCGCTGTCACGCCCCTTGCCGTCATAATGCGTTCCGGCACACATTTGCATAAAATCGAGGAGGTCGCGATCTGCTGACTGATAGGTCACCAGCGCGTCCTGCGCAACGTAATCAATGCGCCTGTCTTTAGCGTCAGCGGCCATAGCAAATGTTACGGCACAGCTTTTCATTTTATTTTTCAACTGCGGCAACGCTATCGGTTGACCGCCATTCAGCACCGTTTGCGGCAGATCTTTTTCATCGTCACCGACATTTTCGATGTGCGTAACACAGCCACCTAAAAAAAAGATCAGGACAGCAAGGTTCGCGCTGCGCGAAAAGGATGATTGAAAAGAACGCATGTTTACTATCCCTGCTATTTGTTTCTGCCGCTGCACGTCACGATAAATGATCGGGCCGACTCATTGACCCGCAGATGATATTTTATCTGTACGACAACCTCTCTAAATAAACTTTTATTAACCCACTAAAGAGCGTCTGTTAAAGTCGTTTCTTGTCGCTGTGAATGATCCCTATTGCTCTGTTTTCACGCAGTTTGTATTTCGCGCTGTTGACCTCAGTCGACGTGGATAGCACAAGGTGAAACTTACCGTGCAGAACGATGTAACGCAGGTTCAAAATTAAGATATGCATGAAAATTACGTTCTAAAAATTCTGTCTGGCCCCATGTTCGGCGTGGATGTCGCGCTGCCAGACGAGAGCATCATTCATCTCTACTTTGGCGATAATGACACGCTCGCAAATGATACCGCTGGTAATTTTCACAATTACGCGCTTAATTCATTGTTAATTCCCGGGATCCCCGGTGGCAATGAAAAGTTTCTGCTGCGTTTACGTGACGATAACGGGCGAGAAACGCGTGACGGTGAAACATACACGATCACTGCCCAACGCCTTGTTGATAAGCACGCGCACGACGAAACCGACACCGCTGAGGATATCGGGCTGCGCAGTGAAGACGGTGACGAACTGATTCACATCCCGCTTAATGAACCGACGGCTGTCGGTCAGGTGGTGATTGCCTTAAGAGAAGCATCGCAAACGTGGAGCGACAGCGTTACGCATTATCGTTTTCCGTTTTCAGCGCCGAATGGACAGGCTCCACAGGGCACGATCCAGGGCGATAGCGTGCCGCAAAAGAGGCCGTGGCTGCTTCGTTTCTCAGCGCTGGTTGTTATTCTCGCCGGTTGTGCGCTGATTGCATTTTTGGTCATGTTGCCGAATAAAATCGTCACGCTGCGAGAAGCGTTAATCCCGGTCAATCCTGAGATTAGCCAGACCAAAGACGGGCGGATATTCATTCTGGCGAACACGCTTCCAGAAGCGACATGGGCCGAAATGGCACTGCGCAAGAGTGAATTGTTAAGCAATAACATCACCCTTCTTTCCGTGCCACAAGAGCGGGATAAACTCAAAGCGTTGCTGGTCGAAAACGTTGTTCCCTTCTTTGACGTTAAGTTTACCCGTGGGTTTACGCTGCGTCTTTTAATAAGCCGGGAAAGATCGCCAGCCGATCCCACCAAGCTAAAACAGTATGAACAGCGACTGCAAAAATTACTGCTCGGTCACTTCCCCTATATTAACGCGGTGAATATCGAACGGGTTTCAGATTCCGTGGTTTATGCCAACGCCCGCGACCGACTGAAAGCATTAGGCATTCACAGTCAAAAAGATGTTGCCAGTCAGCATATCACGCTAAATATCAGCGGGGAGCTTGATGACTTCCAGCTTAGTACATTACGGCATCAGGTGAGTGAATTCACCGAACAGTACGGCGATCAGTACGTGAAGTTCGTGGTGAATATGAATGAAGATCCCCTGCGCAACCGTACGTTTAAAACCGGTGCCGACAGCTATATCGTCGTGCCGGGTAATCACTGGTTATATTCCGATATAACCGCATCACATACAAACTATTGAGAGGTCATGCAAAATGGCAGTATCAAAAACTCCCGTAATTTCACCCGTTGATAGTGGTAGTAACGGACGTTTCATTGAACAGACGTCGAACAACTTTAACGAAGGCGTGGTGTCACTCCAGACGGACTTAACGCAGGCGCTAGCCCAACTGCAAGCCGATCCGTCCGATCCGGCGCTGCTTGCGCAATATCAGTCGGCCTTATCGTCGTACACACTTTACCGTAACGCCCAGTCAAACGTGGTGAAAGCCTTCCGCGATATCGACCAGGCCATCATCGCCAACTACAAATAAAACCTGAGGCACGCATGTCATTTAACAGTGTTAATGCGATTAGCGGTATTAACCGCTATCTCGCGGAGAATAAGGTGACTGAACCTGATTTTCCGACGGTGTCGGTGATATCGCTGGAAGAGCGGTTTAAAGAGGCGATCTCTACCCAGGCCGTATCCAATCAATATACGCGTGAGAAGATCTTCACTGCGCTTAACGATCCCAACGTTACGTCCGATCCGGCTAAATTAGCCCACTGGCAGCAACAACTGTCCATGTACACACTGGATATTAACCTGTGTAGCACGCTGGCCAGAAAAGGCGTTGCCGCGATTGAGACCCTCGTTAAGACATGATGAAGAGCATATCCAAAATAGTGCTGTTGCTCACGCTTATGGTGCTTAGCGGGTGTAAGTCGGAGCTGATTTCAAACGTCACTGAACGGCAAGCCAATGAAATTGTTTCGCGACTTCAGCAAAACAATATTGATGCGCAAAAAGTGAAGGGTGAAAAAGGTGTTTTTTCGGTCAGCGTCGATCCGGATTACATGAGCACGGCGATCGAACTTCTGAATACCTATAATCTGCCCTCAAACGATCGGGTTGAGATCGCTCAGCAGTTTCCGGCTGACGCTATGGTTTCCACCCCGCTGGGTGAAAAAGCCCGTCTGATCTCAGCCATTGAGCAGCGGCTGGGCCAGTCACTGCTGGAGCTGGCGAATGTGACCTCTTCCCGGGTGCATTTAAGCTATCCGACGCAGGGCGACGACAACGAAGGTGAAAACGGGAATACCGCCTCCATACTTGTGATTTATGAAGACAAGGTTAACGAAGCAGAATATATCGATAAAATTAAACGGCTTGTTAAAAATAGTATGAATAACATCAACTATGAAAACATTTCCGTTGTGCTTTTCAAGAAAAGCGCCCCCATCAAAGTCAGCAAGGCACCGACGGCAAAAGCCGACTGGCTGTACGGCGTGCTGGGATTATTGTCTGCGATGGTGGTGATTTTAATTGGCTATCTTCTTTTTTCGTTTAAGGGAAATCTGCGCGTGAGCAGAGACAAAAACCTGCCAAACGGAAAGCCGTGATTATGTCCGACCCTGAATCGAGGATATCGCTGATATCTTCGATTATTTTTTGATGTCGCCCACCCGAGGTTGTCGTTATGCACCATCACATCGCGATAATTGATATTATTTATAATCCATCCTGTTATTGCGACGATAGCTGGCTGGACAACATCGCAGCGCACTCAGACTCCGTTGATGCCCTCCCCGGTTACGTCAAAAACCGGCTGCTGCTCAGCACGCTAAGCATGCCGGATCACACGATGATCAATACCGACGCAGGCGAACTGCAAGTTCTGTTGATTGAAAACTGGCCGCTCATCAGAAATGCCGCCTGGCTGATGGGCCTGAAATTACTTTCCGCACGCCTGATGCAGGACCCCGGTCGGGTAAAAACGCTGACAAAAGCCCAGTGGGACTATGTCTGTTTACCGCTTTTCCAGGCCATACCCGCCGCAAATAACGAGACGGAAACATTGACCGACCAGGCTATTACCGCAGCGGGTGCCGGGGTCATTTATACGCTTGCGAGCACGTCACTGTGCCAGCCACTGCTCGAAAGATTATCGCTGCTCTTTCCCTACACGCAGCGTTTTGACGCGACCCCGACGATCACTTCGCGCAGTGCACTTGCTGCGTTAAAATGGGCCTTTCACTATGCTTAGACACATTGAAATAAAATCCGCTGCGCATCAACACGCCGTCGGCATCATTAAAAAAGACGATCTCATTAAATTTCGCGCCGCTAATGACGTCATTAACGCTGCCCAGCGGCAGGCGAAAAAAACCGTTATCGATGCGCAAACGGCGGCCGATGATATGACCAACGCCGCCTGGACCGAGGGCTATATCGCCGGGATCAAGGTTTGCGTGCAGGATTTTGCCCGCTTCGTGAATGACCATGACAGTCATAAAAACGCCATCATGAGCGGCGTGCTCAGTGCGCTGACCGTTAAGCTGGAAGATTTTTTTACCCATGACGACGTTATCTGCCAGCTGTTGAATGCGCTTGCCGCACAGTTCAGCCAGGAGCTTCTGGAGCCTGCGGTTATCTCTGTCGCCCTGCCTGAAAAAATCCAGCCCGCAAGCCGCCGCGTGAAAGATATTTTTACGGCAGCCGGTTTGCAGTGTGAGGTAAAAAAATCCAGAACCGACGCCATTTCAGTCGAGTTTGGCAATACGATTTGGACGTGCGACCTGCCGGTTATTACCGACAAAATGACCCGGGCGGCCATCAAAGATAAGATGCTTTCCTGTTCGTTACAGGAGCAGTGCCATGCCAGCAGCGTGACCGCGTTGAAAAATATCCGCGACACCCTCAGCGCTTATCTCGACGATATCGAACAGCCTGACAATATGTAATCACACGCTGCCATAAAAAAAGCCACCTCCTGTCGGACGTGGCTTTTTGTTTACAAGGTCTTGCCTACCGATCGGTAATGAGATCGACAATCGACGCCAGCGTCGTGACCCCCTCTAAGGCTTCATCATCAATGACAATCTTCAGCTCATCTTCGACGAAGGTTAATAGCTCAATCAAATCCACCGAATCAAGGTAAAGATCGTAGAGAATATGATCCTCAAGGCTCACCTCTTCTTCCGGCAGCGATTTTATATTCGCCACCGCAGAGATGACCATGGCGCTAACGTTTTGGTAAGTTTCCATTTACCGTTACCCTTTGAGGTTATTTAAATCGAAATGCAGTCCGTCGGTAGTCAGCATCACCGGTTTTCTGGGATTGCCGTTTTCATCAAGATAGGTGCTGTAAAATTTCTTTTTTTCGACGCGCGGTTCGCTCTGATCCTCAGCATCAGCTTGTGCGAACACCGGCGACAGGCGAACACCGTCGGTGATATCGAGCGAGGCTTCGCTGATATAGCGCCCGGCCGGTTGCTCTTCAGCGCTCTCAGGGGCGAGGGTTTCACTCGGGGTGCGCTGCATGCTTGCACGGGGTTTCAGCGTGTCATCCTTCTCAAACACCAAACCGTTACTCCCCATGTGTATATACGCTCTGGATACGTAATTTTTGTTCTCCGGAGACGAATTCAACTCCGCGTTCTGCGGCTGCCCGGTGCGCGCAGGCCCCCCGACCTCTACCTGCAATCGGGAGGTATAGCGACCAAACAGGTCTTCGCTAGCGCTTTGGCGGCGGCGTTCAGCTGTCGCAAAGCTCAGCGCATCGTCAGGTTTGCGCTCTTCCACTTCGAGGCTCTCTGCGTCTTCCAGTTCCACCTGTTCCGCCATCACCGTATCGATAACGCCGGCAGCGGA
The DNA here is from genome assembly GCA_963521185.1 of uncultured Enterobacter sp. GTDB lineage: Bacteria > Pseudomonadota > Gammaproteobacteria > Enterobacterales > Enterobacteriaceae > Enterobacter_D. Next base: position 347,664 of record CAUQTV010000004.1, read on the forward strand.
TTCGTCGGCACCCGGTTGAGAAATCTCAGGTGCAGAAATTTCAGGTTCAGAAACCTCAGGTTCTGAAATCTCAGGTTCAGAAACCTCAGGTTCTGAAATCTCAGGTTCTGAAACCGCCAGCGCCTTGATCGTGTCGCGGGGATCTCCGTCCTGAACGTCTGCCGACTGGATCGCCCCCAGCGGTTTCTGCCATTTCGACGAAGGTGCATTCGGGTCGCCGTCCTGGTGGATAACGGTCTGGCTGAACGCGGCAAACTGGGTCATGGTTTTAGAGCTTTCATGAACATGTTTGCAGTCGCTAATGTGGTAATGGTGAACATGGGTGACCGTCGGCCCCTGCGTCACCAGCCTCTCGATCAGACTCGCCAGTTTGTCCAGCTGGTCGCCAAGATTCACATTGACGACGGGATTACCAATGTTACTGAGATTGACGGCCACCGGCGACGGCCCAGGCCCTTGCACCGCCGGATTGTCTGCCGGTAATTTACCGGCCTTATCGCCCTGTGGCACAGAGGGTATCGCAGCGGGTTTCTCAGACGGTGGCATCGGCGCGGCAGGCTGATTAGCCGCTGGCGGCGCTTTCGCGTTGATCACATCGCGCAGATAGTTGGGGGCATTCAGCAGCGAATTCACATGCACGGTGACTTTATGAAGATAATCAACCCCGCGCAGCGAAGTTGAATTATTGTGTTCAACCGCATGCCGCATGTTTTTTTCGGCATTAAATGCCGTTTGTTCGAGAAAATCAGGGGCGACGGTGGTATCCATTCCGTATTGCGAAAGCACCTGATCGCATTTTTTATGCACATCGCCCATGACCTGTTTCGCCAGAAACTTAGGTTCTGAGAAATTGTCTTTTAGATGCAGTCCCAAATTATTGACGGCTTTTTGGTAGGCGTCCCTTTCCTTATTTTTACGATTAACGCTAAAGTTTTGCTCGCTGGTAAAGTGACTGTCAGGTTTCTCATTGCCTTTCTTGATCGCGCTAAGCCACTCATCAACACATTTGCCCAGTTTTGCACTCTCGGCGTCACCGGTGTCACCTTTGCTAATAAAACCTATTCTGGCTAAATAGATAGCCGTGGCCACGTTCTCAAGTTCACGCCGCTGTTTTGTGTCACCGTTGGTATAAGCATATTTAAAATCGTCGCTGAACTTTGACATCACATTGGTGGCAATGTTGGCGCGATAGTCGTCACGAAACTTCAACAAATCCAGTTTGTTTTTGCCTTCAGCGACACTGGTCGGTGCCGATTCCGCAGCGGATTGCACGGTCTGGATTTTACTGGCCAGATCGGAAACAGGTCCGTTTTGACCTGGGCGAAAATATGAGATGTGAGCATCAGAGACGCTCCGGGTTAATCCTAATGAGGCAGGCATGATTTTACCCTCGAAAAAGAGCCGATGAAAAAAGGGTCGGAACGGGATAACAGCAGGCGTACATCAACAACCTACCCGCCGCGGAAATAAACGTGGGGTTGAAACGCAGCTGCGTGGTGTCCGGCAGCGGCGATATTTGCGGCCCGACAAGATGCCGTAGCACCTTATGCCGCTTAACATGTTTAGGGGTATTGTCGACCGGGCAATCACGCAGCGCCTTTTTCAACGTATCGGCTCTTAGCGTGAATTTCTGGTATTCCTGATGCTTATCAAGCAGTGCAACCGCACCTTCTTTTGACAGTGACCAGGCGTGTTTCTCCATGGCAACCGACTGCATTTGCCGGCAAATTTCAGCCTGCAACGCATAAACAATTTGGTCATGCTGCAAAACCACCAAATCAGCGAGTAACGCCGGGTCTCTTTCGCCCAGCAGATGCGTGAGATAGCGCTCACCGCTGGCCAGCATCAAAGGATATTGCCGCTTTGGATGGTCACTGTTTAGTTTGGCTTCATATTCTTGCGCTGAAACCTGCATAAAGACTTTCGCCAGCTGTGCCGTGTAGGCGTTACCGGCTATCTGACTGCGAATGTCCAGCGCGCATTGTTCTGCGTCATGGCGGTGCTGCTGCAAAAATTCTTCAGCCCACTCGGCCGCTTTTAGCGAAACATAATCATGCGTCCAGTTTTGTTTATCGGCAATCAAGAAGACCAGCGCGGTGATGGCATCTTGCACGTTAAGCCAGACATAAGACTTCACAGAGAGATAGGTATTGAGCAACTGCTGAAAATACCGTTTAACCTCTTCGGGGTTATGTTCAGATAAATACTGGACAAGCATACGCGCCAGCCCGTGCACCGGATCAATACCGTTCGACTGCATGGGAATAACGCTATCACCGATGATGGAAAATAAATTCAAATGTCGCTGCGGGTGAATGGGCGTCGCCAGGGTGACATCAGAGGCACCCGAGCGGCTGGGGGACTGACAAACGCCTGTGGTGCTGCGGATGGTCAAATCCGTAGTGCGGAGCATCCCCTCCGTTCCCCAAGGGGCCGTGTAGCTGGACATGGGAACATTCGCGCCAAACACGTCAGTCCTGATGGCGGGCATGACAAAGTTCGACGGGTTCCTGATATCACTCATATTTTACCTCCCAAAAAATAACAGATGCGGATCTTCACGCATCTGTTAATCCTGATGAAAACGGTAAAACTTACGCTTTCAAATTATTAGCAAATGCGCTTACCAGGTCGGCGTCATTACGGCGAAGTTCGCTCAGCATGTTCATCATGTTGGCTAACAGCTGCTGCGATTTCTGCGCCTGCTGGCGGGACATATCAACCGCCCCGTCCATCACTTTCGCTTCTGAACGCTCTTCCGTTTCGTTCTTCTGCTCAACGCTGTTGGCCATTGACCCCGTACCATCCGCCACGTTTGAACCGGCCATGCCAATCGAGCGTTTCGCTTCGATCTGCGCAGAGGTCAGACGGGTGCGGCTTTCGCCCTGCATAAACGCGGCGTTAAAGCTGTCGCGGTTGCCGATCATTTCATCCAGGTTACGGTTCGCCACGGCCTGATGCTCAGAGCGCATCGTCCGCTCCTGCTGACGTAACTCGACATCCGCGCCGTCGGCGTTTTTCACTTTCGACGAAGACGCCGCGATATCGGCCAAATCCAGGCGATCATTTTTACTGGCATTGAGGGCATTTTGCATTTGACGAATATTTAGATCGGCATCGTGCATGCCTTTCAGGTTCTGATTAATATTCACTTTGCCTGCGGAGTAGTTTTTCACCGAGTCGCGCGTCGCCACGCCGTTGCCCGCCAGGTTGATTGACGAGGACACAATGCTTTTGGCAAAGATCGCCATCCCCTGTGCCTGCTGCGCTTTCGCCGCGCTGAGGCTGCTCTTTTCGCTCATCACGCCAAACACGCTGCTCAATTCGATATCGGCGATCGAGGCCTGGTTAGCCAGGTCGATCAGCATGCAGATAAGCGCCGCATGTTGAGAGCTTTTCGGCATGGTCAGCGTGACGCTGTCTGACGTGTTTGCGCCTTTCAGCGCCCCCTGCAAGACATTAAGCGTGTCGGCCTGCAATTGTGTGAACTCAGGGCTGCGGACACCTGCGCGCATGTCAACAACGCTATTCTGCGCTTTCACCGTATTGGTCAGATTCTTAACGATATCGTTAACAAGGGAGGTGTCAGACATGCGCAGGGTTTGCAGCGTCTGCACTTTCGTGCTGTCGGCCAGCTGGCCATACTGTGAAACGTTCACATTTGAAACAAGAGTATTAATAGCGGTCATAGTGGCATTCTCAAATTAGGGGTAAATAAACGAAATCAGGCGCGGGTGTGTGCGAAAATAAAGCGCCCAACGGCCTGCTCTTCACCGGCCATATCGGCAGCGCTGGTCATCATCGAATTCATGTTTTCCATTGAGCGACGGTATTCATCCATCACACCGTCGGTGAAAAGCTTCATGCTGGCGGAGGCTGACATGGTGCGGGTAATATCCGCCATGATTTCGCTAACGCGTTTTTCGAAGGTGCCCGCGGTAATATTGCCAGCGGAGTCAATCCCGGCCGCAGAGAATTTCAGCGCATCCTCAGCGAAATTAACCCGGTTGCCCAGATTTTTAATATTGACTTCGTCGTCGAAGAACTCTTTTAAGACGTTGACCTTCGATTTGGCGCTGTCACCAAATATCTGGTTGAGGAATTTGGTGAGGGTGGAGTTCAGTTTGGACATCATTTTCGCCAGATCGTCTGCCAGCGATTTTGCGCCGGTGACCAGCGGCTTCAGGGCCTTCGCCAGCGTGCTCAGCACGGCATTGAGGACGTTTTTAATCATGCCGCCAATGGCGTTCATCAGTTTGTCGATCGGCAACTGTTTAGCAATCACCGAAACGGCAATCGCCGACACAATCAACACCACCACCGCCAGAACAGAAGCGATGATTTCAGCCACTTCATTCTTCACACCGAAGGCTTTCAACACGCTGGAGATGGCATCGGTAATGGCCTGAATAATGGGCATCAACACATGCTCCATAATCGGCTTCAGCGCGGCGGCAATAAAGGATTCGTTTCCAGTCACTTTCTGGTAGATCTGATCGGCGGCCATAATGGCAATACCGACGGCGGCAAACGCCAGCGACGCGCCACCGGTAAACACGGCGGAAACCACGGAAACCACCATCACAATGGCACCAATGATTTTGCCCACGCAGCCCATCGTGTCCTGCATGTGTTTTGATTTTTCCTGCTGCTTTTCTACTTCTTCCGCATCGCTCGCCAGCTTAAGCTGCTGCGCTTCCTGCGTTTTTTGCGCGAAGGCGATATTGGACTTCATGGTTTCTTCGGTCGCTTCGCCCATGATGGCAATCATCTGCGCCATCAATAGTGCCGCCGTCCCTGCGCTGCTCTTCATCGACTGTTGCAGGGCGGTGTTCACCGTCGCCGCGTGTTTATTGAGCGTATCGAGGTATTTTAAGGAGCCATCTAACTCCTGCGCGCTCGTGGATACCGCGTCGCCGGTGGCCTTTTGCGTTTGCTGTGCGTTATTCAGTACCGCCTGCTGGGTATTGATTGCCGCCTGGGTTTGACTGATTTGGCTGTTTACGCTGGCAAGCTGTGACTTCAGGCCGGCAATATCGGCAGAGGGTGTTTTCGCATCGCTGATTTTTCTTTCCAGCTCGGCTTTAGATTGCTGAAGCGACTGCAATTGACGGGTTAACGCGGTGAGCTGTTGTTGTGCGTGATCAACGCTTTGTTTCGCGGCCATGTCAGCCGATTTGGCGTTGTCGTAGGCCTGCTCTTCTGCATCGACCTGCGCCAGCACGTCCGCACTGGCGCTACCGTTTTCCTTACTGATTTTGGTATACATTTCTGCACGGGCTTTCAAATCATCAATACTTTGATCGCCCAGCAGCACGATCATTTTAGCCATCAGATCGTTGTAGGTTTCCATTGAACTTTTTTTTTCCGCGGAAGCGGTTTCACCCGTCATGGCGGTGTTAACCGGCGCACGGAGGGTAGGCTTTAAGGTATCGCCATTATTCTGAGACTTATCAAACTGGGTGATCACTTTGCTTTCAATGATTTTTCTGGCGGCATCCATCTGATCATTGTTCAGCTTTGTCGCTTCTGTTTTAGCCGCGACGCTCACCTGCTGCTTATAGTCATCAAGCGTATATGCTGAGATGGGAAGTGGGTTATTGGTTATTCCGTTCATCGTCGTCTATTCCTTCCTCTGCCTTTATTTTTTCATCAAGGTTTTTTATGCTATTAATAGACTCCAGATATAATTTAGCCTTTTCCACCAGCGACGCATCGTTTTCATGTTTGACGACAAGTTCAAAACATTTTTTAGCCCGACCAACATACCTCAACTGCATATTACATTGACCGGCTTCAAACATGGCGCGATAGTCATCTTTGCTCAGCGCAAAGGCAACGGCATAAATATCCAGAGCGCGCTGGTACTGCTTCTTAAACTGATACACAGCGCCTAAACCAAATGCATAGTCCGCATTGTAGAGGTCGTACATAAAAAGAAATTTAAAAAACTGCTCCGCCTGGTCGATTTTGCCCTGCTGGTAGTAGTCGTAGGCGCAGGCGTAAAAGCCTTCCATCATGTTTTCCGGTAGCGCATGCAGCTGCTTGCGTGAGGTGCCTGATTTCACCGCCTCCATGAGCAACGCTTCGTTGTCGCCGATATCAAAGCCACTCAACAAATCCTCAACATCATTTTCACTTTTCACGAACACTCTCCTGACCTGTCAATTTTCTTTACTGTGCGCTTATGCGTTCATCCGTCCCGCCAAACAAAGGGAACTGATAAACATTTTATTGTTGCCGCAGTCGTCGCTGCTTGATATAAATCTTCCTTTATTTTCAGCCAATCAAATAGCCTGCTTATCAAATTTTGTTTATTACGCATCACCCCAACATCGCTTATCGTTAATGTCGAAGTACGTAACCCACATATAAAAATCGACACATTTAAAAGGCAAGCAATGTTATGAAAACAACGAACTACAGTGCCCAATCTTTACCGCCACCGGTACAAATGACCGCGTTTAAAAAATTAGAGGAAAATGCGTTACTCAATACATCCACACCGAAAACGCACTTCGCGCAGCATATTTCCTCAATAGCCAATACGGAACAGGCGCAGCCTGCCATGGGCCGCGCCACCACGGCAACGGAAACGCTGGTGATTAATCAGGGCAAAGAGATCTACCGTGACGCAATATGTAAAATGCTGTCAGCCGCCAGCAGTCAAAGCGAAGGAAAAATCAGCGCGCGCCTGGCGTCATTAGTCGAAACATTAACGTTAAACGCCGGGCATCCTCACCTTGATCAAAATGAAAAGCAGAGTCTGGTAAAAGAGTTATTTATTTTACGTAAGGCGTGCAGCAAAAGTCCCGATAAGGACATATTAGCCGCCACCAAACACCTTGAGAAATTAATTTATAGTTGTCTGTTGGCTGAAAAATTAGACGGTGTGACGGATAAATACCGCAATGAGATCACCTTCTTTTCCCAGCCCGGCGCAACCAAAAGCAAAAGTGGCACCGCGAACGTGCAAATTTCGGCGGGCAGCGCGCTGACCGATAAACTGGTGTCTCTCAAAGCCTACGGCAAACTGAGTTACACCCAGACACGGCTGGCGGATACCGATGATGAAGGCATCGTTGGCGCTGAAAAATCACACAAATTCTCGGCTGCTTTAGGTGCGGAAGCCGGGGTTGAACTCTCTTCTGCCGTGGAAGTGAAAGCGGGTGCTGAAGCGTCGGCCTATAAAAAATTAACCACCGGCGTCAACTATACCGGTGCGCCGGATGCCATGCGTGAAAAGCTGGCACACAAAACCTTTACCTACAAACGCTTTCATTTTATTGACGCACTGACCACCCGTAAGCACTCGCTGGTTTACCATCAGGCACGGGCGCAAGACAGTCAGTCCCACCTCAAAACCTCCTGGGAAGCCATAACGCAGGGGAGCATTGAAAGCCAAAGCCCAACGCCCTTCCAGGCCACGGTCAAAACGAAACGCGTCAATGGCATCGGATACAGCGCGCAGGTCAAGGCAAACGCTCAGGTCGCGTCATTTGCCAACGCCGGGGCGAAAGTACAGTACGACTATGTGAAAAATGACATTGAAGTGGATTTTCACACCGATATGTTCAAAAGCGTGACCGAAGGCAGCGGTCAGCAGGCCCGCCGGGAGAATCTCGATAACATCACCGGTCACTTTGAAAAAGCGTTTGCAACACTTTCCGGCGAACGCATGCTTCTGGATAACCAGAAAATGCGCAGCGATCTTTCTCTCGATGAGATCGCCGTGGCCGTTAACCTTCTTGACAAACGCATGAGCGACTACAGCCTGCATGTCCAGCGTCACAGCTTCGGCGACGCCGCTGCCACCAAAGGCAAACACCAGTTTGAAACAGAGTGGAATGTAAAATCCTCGGGCCGTCACGGATTTTTGCAGTGCGCGGAAGTGATGCTGGCGACGCTGGCGTCTCGTTTGCCCGCCGGCCCCGACTCGGCAGCGCTTCTGGAGCAGATGAATAAGATCAATGCAAAAATCACTAACCCGGCTTTCTCTTACGACAAGAAAAAGCTGATGCCCATGATTTCCTTTAACAATCTGCTGTCCATTATCAAAGCCTCGCACACCGTCACCGCCGAGGTGAACGCCACGCTTGGCACGGATGACGTTAGCGGTGGCGGTAAAGTCAGCGTTGCGCTGGTCAATATGGCGGTTCAGAACCCGTATCGCATTCGTGCGGGGGTTCAGCGTGATGTGGAAATCACCTTAACGGGCAATGTCACGCTGTCGAATGTGTTAGCACAGATCACCGACAATCTGGTTGCGGAATCCGGCATTTCAATGGACGCGCTTCGCGGTTCGGTGTCAGAACTCTTTAGCGCCTCTGTTGACCTGAGTGCCGGGGCAAAAGTGATCCTGCGCTATTTCTCGCCTGACTGGGCCAAAAAAGAGGATCAACCGCGTCGCTTCACCCATCAGGTGACCTACGTGCAGACACTGAAAACGGCCAGCCTGTCAAAAAATATGACGGTGCCGGCGGCGGGCGTGTTCGGCGCAGGGGCGGGGCTTATCGGTGAATTAAAAACCACCGGGCTGGCGGTAGGTAAGATGGGCACCGATACGCTTAACTATCTGATGCTCCGCTACAACTACCTGAAAGGCAGAACGGAAGAGCAGGCCGTCTGGCATGATTTAATTGAAGAGAATCGTTCAAACCTGGTCACGCTGATGAAAAACATCGTGACGCCGGGTACCAACAGCGCGGAAGAACTTGCGTTTATCTATCAGGAAAAAATGAACGGATTTGCGCGAGAAGAAGAACGTGAGACCTTTACCCGTCAGTTTGAGGGCGTGAAGCAGCAGATCGCGGCGCTGCAAACCGATGCATCACAGTTTGATGCGGCGCTCAACGCTGTTGTTACGCTGATGGACTGGCACAAGGAGAGCACGGACGTGATGTTCCGTCAGGGATTGATTGAGAAGGAGTTCACGCTGCCTAAAAAGCGTACCCTTTTCTAAAGCGCACACTGACAGCCACGCAACCAGAGGTGACTTGAACAGCAAGTCACCTCTTATTGGTCTTGATTATCATTGATCGTATTTAGCGTTTCTGGCAGCAAGCTCACCGCTCACGGACGCTGCGGCGTTACTGCTCAATATTGTATACAATTCAGTTACACCCTGCGCATTGCGCTCATCGCTGGCATAGCGAATAAAGTGATCGTTAACATTCGCTTTATTTAACAGCCCCTCAACCTCTTCGAAAGAATATGACATTTTAAAAAGGAGTTTATATAAAGAGACGTTATCTTTAACCTCTGTTTTTTCAGTATTCAGAAGGTTAAACAACCGGATAGCTTCGTTTTGTAAATCCACTTTTTCCGCATAGGCGGACTGATAATTTTCTTCTGCCGCCAGGAAAGCAGGCGTATTGCGATCGGCCGTATTGATCATACTGGTGTAGGTGGTCTGGAATAGCAGATCGTTTTCAGGCAGCAATTGGGTAACAATCTCCTTCAGACGAGATTCATCAACAATGTGAATAGATGGAGCGCTGATGCCGGATGAGGCCGCCGTACGGGCACCGGGTAAATCATCAACATTGCTGACGCCCGATAGCCGATCGGCAAGCTTCGCGGTTCGCTCGCCGAGAGGCGCTGTTGACGCCGAACGTAGTCGTGCATCATCTACAGTTTCAGGCTCTGAACGCAACATGTTCACTGACTGCATATTATTACTATTATTTACTTTCATTTTTTGCTCTACCTTTCCAGGTCATACACAACCTTGCTCAAAAAATTAGACTATCCCGAGAGGATCCGACTATTCAATCATATAAAGCAAGGGAGCGGATATAACGAAAAATTTATATCTCGGCGTCAGCGAAAATAATACCCGTTCCCTTACTGTGCCGCAGCCTCAACAATATGCTGGCGTAACCACTGATGTGCCGGGTCCCGGTGCAAGCGCTCATGCCACAGCATCAGGATATCAAAACCACGCACGGGGAGCGGCGGCTCGACCACCTGCAATGCACTGGTGCGCTTCACCAGCCTTTCAGGCAGCACCGCCACCAGATCGGTGCTGACCAGCGTCTCCAGCATAAATAAAAAGTGGGGCACCGAAAGCACCACCCGGCGCGACAGGCCTTGTTCCGCGAGCGCGGCATCGGTTGGCCCGTAAAAACCGCCGCCGTCAGGCGAGACAATCACCTGCTCAAGCTGGCAAAACTGTTTAAGCGTCGGGCGGCGCATGAGTTTAGGGTGATTTGCCCGCCCGGCCAGCACGTAGCGCTCGCTAAACAGCAGCCGCTGGTGCAGGCCCGGCGGCGCACCGTCGCGCGTGCGGAAAATTAAATCCACGTCCCCCTCGGCGGCCTGTTTTTCAAACCGGTCGGGGTTCAGCTCCAGCACTGCCAGCCGCGTGCCCGGTGCCGCCACACGCAGGCCCGTGAGGGCCGGCAGCACAATGGCTGATTCGGTGTAATCGGTGGCGGCAATACGCCAGGTGTGGGTCGCGCGAGCGGGATCAAACGCACTGGCGGGCGAGACGGCCAGCGTCAGCGCCACCAGCGCCTGGCGCAGCGGCTCACGCAGTTCGTTCGCTCTGGCGGTGGGCAGCATACCGCGCGGTCCGGGCAGCAGGAGCGGATCGTTGAAAATCTCGCGCAGACGCGCCAGCTGCACGCTGATCGACGGCTGCGACAGGTTAAGCCGCTGCGCCGCCCGCGTAACGTTATGCTCGCTGAGCAGCACATCCAGCGTGCGCAGCAGGTTCAGATCCAGACTGCCGATATTAATCATCGCTATACCAGAGATTTCATTAATTAATTTCTACTATAACCAGCCATTACGTACCCTGCACCGACTTTCTTCTTTCAGGAATAGACCATGAACGTTTTGATTGTTTACGCCCACCCGCAGCCGCGCTCCCTGAACGGATCGCTCAAAGATTTTGTCGTCACGCACCTGAAAAACCAGGGACACAGCGTGCAGGTTTCCGATCTTTACGCCCTGAACTGGAAAGCGCAGATCGATGCCGATGACACCCTCGGCGAACCGGTCGGCGACTATTTTGATGCCTCCGCCGATAGCCAGTACGCTTACGCCAACGGCACCCAGAGTGAAGACATCGCACGCGAGCAGGAGAAGCTGCGCTGGGCGGACGCGGTTATCTTCCAGTTCCCGCTGTGGTGGTTCTCGATGCCGGCGATCATGAAAGGCTGGTTTGACCGCGTGTATGCCTGTGGATTTGCCTACGGCGTGGGCGAGCACAGCGACACGCACTGGGGCGATCGCTACGGCGAAGGAAGCATGTCCGGCAAACGGGCCATGCTCATCGTCACCACCGGCGGCTGGGCGTCGCATTATGCGCCGCGCGGCATCAATGGCCCTATCGATGACATTTTGTTCCCCATTCAGCACGGCATGCTGCACTACCCTGGGTTTAGCGTGCTGCCGCCGGTGGTGATTTACCGCGCAGGCCGCACCGACGAGGCCGGGTTTGCCGCGCACTGCGACGCGCTGGCCCAGCGTTTAGACACCCTGTGGGAAACCGCCCCCATTGCGTTTCGCCCGCAGAACAGCGGGGAATACGCGATCCCGGCGCTGACGTTAAACGAGGCGTATGCGCCCGGCGAAGCAGGATTTGGTATTCATACTCAATAAGAGAAACGGCTTCCGCATCACTGCCGGAAGCCGTGTACCGCGCGGATTATTCGTCGAAGTACCAGTAGCCCTGGTTAACCAGCGCGGTCAGCTCCCCGACGAATTCAGGGTTGTCGAGCGCATCGCCCAGTTCGTTCTGGCTAATGAGCGTGTAGCGGCACAGGGCGTCGGCGGCGGCCGGGGCAACGGTGTCGTGGCGCTCGCTGTTGATAAAGAAGCTGTCGCCGATATGCAGCACGCGCAGCCCGCTCAGGCGTGAGAGCACTTCCCCACCCTGCAACGCGTCGAGGATTTCGCTTGCGTCATACGGCGGCTCGGCGGGTGCAATGTCCAGCTCGTGGCGCGGCGTACTCGCAAAGCGACCAAACCACTGTTTAAAGTCTTCCGGCTGGCTGATGACGTTGATCATCATGTCGCGCAGACGCGCCAGCTCGTACTCTTCAACCCGGCCCGGATGCTCGCGGCAGGTCAGATCCGGATCGCTGTAGTGCTCGCCACCGAGGTCGTTTTCCAGCGCGTAGTCGGCAAAGCTGCTGATCAGATCACGACCGTTCGGCCCACGGAAGCCCACGGAGTAGTTCAGCGCGGTTTCATGGGTGAAGCCGTCGTGCGGGAATCCCGGCGGAATATAGAGGATATCGCCCGGCGCTAAATCTTCATCTATGATCGGCGGGAAGGGATCGACGTGCAGCAGCGCCGGATGCGGGCAGAACTGACGCATCGGCAGTTTGTCGCCCACGCGCCAGCGACGGCTGCCCATCCCCTGGATGATAAACACATCGTACTGATCGATATGCGGGCCAACGCCGCCGCCCGGCACGGAGAAGGAGATCATCAGGTCATCCAGACGCCAGTCCGGCAGCACGCGGAACGGGCGCACCAGTTCGGCAGAAGGCGCGTGCCAGTGGTTGACCGCCTGCGCCAGCAGCGACCAGCCGGTTTCGCCCAGACCGTCGAAATCCTCGAACGGCCCGTTGCTGGCCTGCCACTGGCCGTTAGCATGGCTCACGAGGCGGCTGTCCACCTCTGGCTCCATCGCCAGGCCCGCTAATTCGTCCGGCGTAATCGGATCGACAAAGTTCGGCAACGCATTCTTTAAAACAACAGGTTGTTTTTGCCAGTATTTTTCTAAAAATTCGGGCCAGTTCAGGTTCAGTTGATAAGCCATACTTTCACACCAGTGTGAGAACAAACGGCCCTGATTATAAAGAGCGCACGGCCCAGGCCGCCTTGTCATGGGTCAAGGCTTTGCGTGGTGGCGTGCGCACACCGCCGCCGGGTGGAACTCCCGGCGCATCGCCGAATAGAGCGAGCAGAGTTCCTGCAAGCTTTTGGTGCCGGTGCGTTTCATCAGCCCGTTACGCTGCACGCTCACGGTCGTGGGGCTGACGCCGCGTATTCTGGCGATGTCGTCCACCGAATGCCCGCGCAGGATCAGCTTCATGATCTGCTGCTCGGCGTTGGTAAACCTGAAGGTATCGGGATGGTAATCGGTGTTCTGATTCTGCTCATACAACAGGCTCATCACGGACAGCGCCTGCTTCAGTTCGCTGACGGTGAGGTGCTCGGGCAGGCAAAGCTTTGTCAGCCCCGGAAAGAGCCGCGAGAACGAGTCAAAGTAGCGTTCGGACGAGATAAAAATGGAATAGTGGGCGGGCGGGCAGGTAAAAAACAGCGAGTACATTTCCCTGATATCCATCCCGCTGGTGATATAGATACAGGATGCGCTGTCGCCTCCGCCGCGCTCGCGCCGCATTTGCTTGAGCATTTTCTCTATTCCATAGATGTAAAAACGATCCTTCCCATAGATTGTCATGAGGGGACTCCAGAGGTAATGATATTTTTATGATTTTTGTGAGTATCGCGCGCATTAGCGTTCTCATTTCCGCCAGTGTATTGCATTTATGCATCGCGTTTCTGTTTTTTATCCAGGAATAAATTTATTGTCAAACCACGCTATTTTGGCAATCAGGCAAGCGGCGTAAACACCTCCCCACCAAAAACCACACCAACACCATGATACCGAACGATTTTTCAAATTAAGATTATCTTTATAAATCAACAAATAATTAATTTACCCCTATTTTGAACTGTATGATCTTAGTCTCAAAACACCATTTCATTTTGTGCAAAAGTGCATTCCACTAAAAACAACAAAACACAAATTCGTTACACCGCTGACGCTCAAATCCTTCGCATTCGTGCTTATAAGAAAAATCATTAATCATCTGCTTCACGGCAGAGAACAGGCTGTACCTTTGGACTATAACAATAGAGGATATTATGTTTCGCTCATTACTTTTGATTACTGTACCCTTTATCAGCATTGCAGCACATGCCGTCACCTTCGATTATCGCCACGAACTGAATGATAGCGGCGGAAATAATCACAAGGATCGACTATTAATGTCGCATCGGTTTGCCAACGGTTTTGGATTATCGCTGGAGGGCAAATGGAAAGGCTCGCAGGATAAAGACAAAGCCTGGGATGAGACCATCAGTAACGGCACCGAAGTAGTCGCCAGCTACGTCTATAAAATTAACAACACCTTCCAGGTTGAACCGGGGTTCTCGCTGGACAGCAGTTCCTCGTCCAACAACTACCGCCCGTACCTGCGCGGCAAAGTGAACCTGAGTGATGACGTAAGTGCTTCATTACGCTACCGTCCTTACTTCAAACGCAACTCGAACAACATGGGCACGCGCAAAGACACCTCAGAAAACGGCTACAACCTGACCAGCGTGCTGTCGTGGAAATTCCTCAAAGACTACCAGCTGGATTACGAGCTGGATTACAAAAAAGCGAACTCCGCCGGTGTAATACTCGCCGACGACGAAAGCTACGACTGGACGCACGATTTCAAACTGACTTACAAGTTTGATAAGAACTGGTCGCCCTATGTGGCCGTCGCGAATGTGTCCGGCAGCAAAGTCACCGATGAAAGACAAACCCGTTACCGCGTCGGCGTGAAATATTCCTTCTGATCGCCACCCGGCAGCGAAATAACCGCCAATAAGGATTTTGAGAAAAAATCCTTATTTTTAATGAGAGCACAACAATGAAAATATCAGGATTAGCCCTGGCCGTTGGTTGTCTGAGTCTTTTTTCGTTAACCGCCAGCGCGCAGGAAAGCGCGCGCATTCAACACGTCAAACTGTTCGCCGACACGGTGATCGACAAAGCGGGCGATCGTTACGGCCACAACGTGCCGCTGCTGGCGAACGGCGTGGATCCGCGCACCGGCAAGCAGATGGAGTGGATCTTCCCCGACGGTAAAACGGCGGTGCTGTCTAACTTCTCCGCCCAGCAAAACCTCATGCGCGTGCTGGTGGGCCTGAGCAACCTGACCGGCGACGATCGCTACGCCCAACTCGCCAAAGCCAACGTGCGCTACTACTTTGATCACTATCAGGACGCCAGCGGCCTGCTGCTGTGGGGCGGCCACCGCTTTGTGGATCTCAAAACCTTGCAGCCGGAAGGCCCGAGCGAGAAGGAGATGGTTCACGAACTCAAAAATGCCTATCCCTGGTACGACCTGATGTTTGCCGTGGATAAACCGGCCACCGTGCGCTTTATTAAAGGCTTCTGGAACGCGCACGTTTACGACTGGAAGATCCTTGAGACCAGCCGCCACGGCCCGTATGGCAAAGCCATGGGCCAGCTCTGGCAGAGCGATTTTGAACAACAGCCGCCGTTCTTTGCCACCAAAGGCCTGAGCTTTCTCAACGCCGGGAACGACCTGATCTATTCCGCCTCGCTGCTTTATCAGTACGACCACGACGCCGGGGCGCTGACCTGGGCCAAACGCCTGGCGAAGCAGTATGTGCTGCCGCGTGACAAAAAAACCGGCCTCGGCGTCTACCAGTTCACCCAGGCGCTTAAACGCGCGGACACCACCGACGACACCGACACCAACTCGAAGTACGGCGACCGCGCTCAGCGTCAGTTTGGCCCGGAGCTGGGCGCGGATGCGCTGGAAGGCAATATGATGCTCAAAGGCCGCACCAGCACGCTCTATTCCGAGAACGCGCTGATGCAGCTGGCGCTGGCGAAGTCGCTTAAGTCAGACGGTGACGACATCAAAAAATGGACGATCGATGGCCTGAAAGCCTTCGCCACCTACGCCTATGACGAACAGACCAATACCTTCCGCCCCATGCTGGCGAACGGCACCGATCTTTCGGGCTATGTGCTTAAACGTGACGGCTACTACGGTAAAAAAGGCACTACGCTAAAACCCTACCCGGCGGGCAACGAGTTCTTATTGTCGTACGCCAGAGCCTGGACGCTGGAGCCGGACGCCGCCATCTGGATGGTGGCACGCGGCATCGCGAACGGCCAGGGGCTGGGCGACATCGGCGAACCCGGCGGCAAGCACCCGCAGTTGAACATAAGCACCACCAACAGCGAGCCATATGCCATTTTTGCGCTGATCGACCTTGCGCAGTCAACGGGCAATAAAGCCTACCTGACGCTGGCCGACAAAGTGGCGGATAACATCATCGCCACGCGCCAGCTTAACGGCTTCTTCCTTGACGATCCGCAGGCGGTTTACGCCAGTATCGATAACATTGCCCCGTATGCCCTGCTGGCGCTGGAAGCCGCGATGCGCAACCAACCCGACGCGGTGGCCCCGTTCCTGAACGGCGCGGGCTTCACCGAAGGAGCGTATCTGCTGCCCGACGGCACGGTGCGCTACTCCACCCGCGACGACGAACTGTTCGCCTTAAAACCCGGCGAGCAGTTAAAACCGAACGGCAAAAAATAGCGCGTTGTATGACGTTTAGCCTGCCAGAGTTTTTGGCAGGCTTGTCTTTGTGGGTGTGGAAGGTTGAGAGCCGTAACTTTTATGGCGACTTCGCTTTCACCAGTTCAAGCACCTGCGTTTTATCATCTTCGGAGAGTGCCGCCCAGCCAAGCGTGAGTTCCGCCAGTACTTCATCCGTCATGTAGAAATATGCCAGTGGCACGTCAAGTGCGGTTGCGAGCTGCTGCGCGACATCGATGCTGGCCTGATGCACACCTTTTTCATAGCGATTGATGCGCGTGCTTGCGACAAACTCGTCGATCCCGGCAAGGATCCCAAGCCGTTTTTGCGACAGCCCTTTCGCAAGCCTCGCAGCCTTCAGGCGCTGGCAAAAGATATCGGGATAGTTGATAGAGGTTTTCATGGCTACGATAGTCGTAGTTTTGCTTAACGGCAGATACTACGAGTAACGTAGTGTTGTATTAAGCGTAGCCGGGGTGTGGGCTGTTAGCCGTTCTCTCGGGAAATCAAATCATTAATCTGTGAAGGCGATCGGTTAAAAACGAGGATCAGTTCGGCCAGGCGATCGTCATCAGCATAGAAATAGGCCAGCGGCACATTCAATACAGTAGCTAAATGTTGTGCCGTTTGAATATCCACTTCATGAATACCACGCTCATAACGATTGATACGTGTACTTGCAGCAAACTCATCTATGCCCGCCAATATTCCAAGTTTCTTCTGAGACAACCCCCCCGCCAGCCTGGCGGCCCGCAGTCGTTTGCAGAAAATTTCACGGTAATTAGGTGTAGTTCGCATAACTACGATATTCGTAGTTTTTGTTTAGACACGATACTACGAATAACGTAGCATTGATTCGGTAGCCGTTTTACTTACAGGAACAATCAGGAGGGAATCATGAATCAAGGCTGGCACCCCGCAGACATCATCGCCGGATTACGTAAAAGAGGCACTTCGCTTGCCGCACTGTCGCGGGCATCGGGGTTGAGTTCATCAACGCTGGCGAACGCGCTGACGCGCCCATGGCCGAAAGGGGAATATCTGATCGCCGACGCGCTGGGCGTGCATCCGAGCTTGATATGGCCGGAGCGGTACAGGGGGGAAGACGGGAAAATGGTGGAGAGGAAGGGGTTGATAAGGAGGGTTAGGAATCGGGAGCAGTAAGGGGTTGTGGGTGTTGGAGTGGGATGTCTGAAGCCGCCTGAGGGCGGCTTGGTTTTTTGGGTGGTGGCGAAGGCCGGACTCGAACCGGCACGGGTTATAGCGGCTTAGCTTGCTTCAAGAATCATTGTTAACTCATTGAACCAGCGAGACTAAAGCTCATAACCCCGGCACATTTCACAGACTGTTTAGCCATGAAAAAGCCCCGACAACATAACCGGGGTTTGTATGAGTTTCAAGAGAGATCGTTATCTAGTTTTAGATCCCTGCGGGAATTACCTCGTGCGGATAGCTATTCCCAGCTACATGCGCCACCTGTTCCAAGGGAAGCGCTATTTTATGAAAAGCACAGGGACACGCGACATACGTCAAGCGCGTTTGTTTCGCGATGCTATTGCTTTGGAATGGACTCGCTTAAGGAATCTGCTAAAGCCGCAAAGCGGCTCATCTGTTGATCAAATCATTGATGAGCTACGCCGTGCCAGTATGTACGCCAAGGAAGCCCCCGCATCATTTGGTGCATCGGTTCAGGCTTGCCCTTCCCTACTTAAAATGCGCGATCTGTATCTTCTCCAATACAGCGAGAAGAGAAAGCTAACGACGCTATCCAAGACCAACAAAGCCGTAGAGGTGCTGTTAACCCACCTGAAAAAGAAAGATATTCAGTTGCGGGATATTAACCGAACCATAGTTACAGGCTGGTTAGATAAGCTCAAAACTGAGCGAGCGCCCCAAACTATCCAGAACTATATAAGCGCACTGGCGCAGATATGGGATCTGGCACGCAATCGCTATCACGATGCACCACAGGACAATCCTTGGCGCGGCCATGCGCTCGAAGCAAAAAGCAGTAAGGTCAGCTATGAAGTCTTCGCACCGGGCGAGCTAGCAAAGGTCTATGATTTGCTCGATGATGAGATGAAAGCGGTAACGGCTATTGGGGCATACAGCGGTATGCGGATCAATGAAATATGTACGCTGCGTGAGAGCAGTATTAAAACCATCGAGGGCGTTTTGTGCTTTGAGATCACCGAGGGGAAGACCAAGAGCGCGGCACGAATCGTCCCAGTACACAGCAAGCTAATCCCCCTCGTGAAATCATTGCTCAAAACCACACATAGCGGTTTCCTGTTCTATCACGCGTCAATTACAGACCGGGCGGATGGGAAGTGCTCAACGTGGCATACGCAGCAGTTCACACGGGCAAAGCGTAAAGCTCTTGGCGAACTTGCCGCAGAGAGGAAAGTGTTTCACTCACTCCGCCATGCGTTTGTGCAACAGCTCGACCGTGCTCAAGTTCCAGCGGATCGTATTGCCCTGCTCGTCGGCCATGAGCGAGGTAGCACGGAGAGCTTCAAAACATATTCGAAAAACGCAGCAGCCCCAGCCGAACTATCACGCTACGTGGAGTTTGTGAACCATCAAATAGCCATTTAAATTTAATGGATGTTTGAATCGTCCATCTGAGCCAGCTCATCGCTACAGCTCCCCGCAATCCGTTGCAATGACCCCCTCATCTGTTAAGATGCAGGGGCGTTTTCGCATGTCTTAATGATCAGCAATAGGTAAAAAATGTCCACACTTAAACCCGCCATCTTCTCTTTCTTTTCCGGCTCAGGCTTTTTAGACCTTGGCTTTGAAAACTCAGGCTACGAAGTGGTTTTTGTGAATGAATTTCACCCGCCGTTTATGGATGCTTACAAGCACTCGCGTGCGGTAATGAACAAGCCTATCCCTCGTTTTGGCTATGCCGAAAAGAGCATAGAGGAAGTTGATCACAAGCAGTTGAAAGACGCTATTAAAGCACTGAAGAAAGAAAAAAGACTGATTGGCTTCATTGGTGGCCCACCTTGCCCCGACTTCTCCGTTGCGGGCAAAAACAAAGGGCGCGATGGGGAGAATGGTAAGCTATCCCAAAGCTACATTGATATAATTGTAGAGATGAAACCTGACTTCTTCTTGTTCGAGAACGTCAAGGGGTTATATCGCACACTCAAGCATCGCGAGTTTTTTGAGCATCTCAAAGAGCAGTTGATGGATGTGGGTTACACTCTTCATGAAAGGTTGATTAATTCGATTGAATACGGTGCTCCGCAAGACCGAGAGCGCATTATTCTATTGGGTTTCCAAAGTAAGAGACTAGCCAAGTCATTTAATTGGAGTGGCAGATTATACCCGGATCGTAATGCCTTTAGTTACAGTTGGCCAACAACAAATGAATTTTCCGAGGACTCTACACTTGCAATGCCAGAGTCACTCCCACAAGAATTAACTGTTGATTACTGGTTTAAGAAAAATAATGTTTCTGAACATGTGAACGCGAAGCATGTATTTACGGCCAGAGCTGGATTAGTACGCTTCAAGGCTGTTGCAGAAGGTGACGATAGTAAAAAATCTTACAAGCGCCTCCACCGCTGGAGATATTCGCCGACTGCTGCTTATGGTAATAACGAGGTTCATTTACATCCATATAAGCCACGCAGAATAACAGTTGCAGAAGCGCTTGCCATTCAGTCTTTGCCGAAAGAGTTTGAATTGCCATCTTATATGACTCTTTCAAATATGTTCAAAACTGTTGGTAATGGTGTTCCTTACCTTGCAGCCTTCGGAATAGCAAAATCTATATTAGAGCATTTAGGGATAAAAGATGAATTTGACAGCAATGAATCTTGTGAATGCGATAGCCAACCTGCCCAAAAACAGGCAGTTTGATTATGTGAATGAAAGTAATGCTGGGAAGATTGTCGTCGACTCGATTAAGTCACCACAAGGCCCGATACGCTTTAAGCGTTTTAATCCGACCAAAGGCGAGACGCTTAAAGATGCAAAAATAGACAGCATCTCTAGCCAGATGCTTTGGCGTTTGGCTAATGCAATTCAAGAGGATGCACCTATCAATTTAGATAGAGTGCTTGGTGCAAGCTATAACTCCCGTTCCGTTATTGAGAGTTTACTTGCACACACACCGCAATTTTATTGGTGTAAACTCGACCGTTTAGAAGTTATTAACACTAAACAGACGGTAAAGAAAGGCCACAAGCATCTTGTGTACTTACCCAATTCGCCACACGAAAACGGTAAGCTCTCTGAATACAAAGCTAATATTGTAATATCAGAGATGAAAACAGAAGTTGTTTATCAAAGCGTTGATCTGGAAACAATCCGTCCAGTTGAAGGTATGTCGATTGAAGAATCAAGAAGGCATGCACAAATCCAGATTGCATTAGTAAAAATCGGCCACCACTTAGGCTACAGAACATGGGTGGCAGCTAATGATCGTGGACTTAAATATAACGGAAAAGTCATTGCTCAAATGGACGGGGTAATTGATAGCCTCTCAAATGAAAAGGTATTAAGCTCGTACAGCGAGGCCATTGACGGTGCTAAACTAATAGATTGCATTTGGTTTAGAAATGGGAAATTAATGCCCGCCGTGATGGAAATTGAGCACAGCACTGGGATTAAAAGCGGGTTAACCCGGATGAAGAATTTTTGTGACTATGCCCCACGGCTTCAAGATATCAGATGGACAATCGTAGCCCCCGATGAATATCGTGCTAAAGTCATTGAGTTTGCGAATATGCCGCAATTTCGAGAGCTGGACACAAAATTCTTCCCGTACTCAGCAGTCGAAGAACTGTATTCTCTTTGTGAACGACGCAAACCACAAGGAATTACAGATCAATTCCTTAATGCGTTTATGGAAAACTGCGTAGCCCACTGACTAGAAGTTGAACATCTTTTGTGCCGGGTGCAACCCCGGCGCAGCCAGAACTCATCACCCCGGATAAACAACGCCCAGCCCTTGGTTTTGTTGGCGGTAGCTCACCAGCATTGCGTTCATGCTGCTAGGCGACAACCCACACAAACGCCCAGCATGATAGCCACCCTCAGCAGCGTTAGCAGAGCGATGCACCACAGCACGCACGCGCCCGGTTCGGTGGCAGTGATCCAGCACAGCAGACGTAAGGCGCAACGGCTTACCTGTCACCGCGCAGCGTCGGTATTGATAATTCCACAGGAAGACACGGACAGCAGCCACATCAGCGCGGCGCAACTCCAGCCGCCCGGAACCATTCAATAGAAAGCGATACACATCTTCGAATACAGCAGCGTTTGTAATCCGTTCCGCCAGCGGCATATTGCCGAGGTGTTCCAGATAGCCCCGCATCGCTTTTCTTAGTAGTTGGTCTGTCCGTGTAACCATGATTCATAGTCTCCATTGTCAGATGAAGCCCGCTTGCAGGCTTCGTATTCTTCGCGCTGGCGTTGGCATACCAAAGCATAAAGCTCATCGGCCATCGCATTAACCCGTTCGTCACTGATACCATTCCGGCGCATTAGCTCCAGCAGCTTACGAAATTCAGCCTCAAGCTCAGGCTCTCCGGTATCCATTACCCACACTTTCAGGTCAGCGAGTGCGCCAGCCATTGGCGGCGGCTCGATGTACCGCCACCTTAATTTAATCGTGGTCATCATCTTCTTTATTCTCTCTGTAAGCCGAGCGCATTGCCCGATACTGTTCAATGGTCAAGCCTTCGCTGGCCGCCGTAAGCCGTTCCCGCGCCTTGCCAACCTGCCGCAAGGCGCTGTCTCTCCAGCAAAGCAGAAAGAAGACGGTCAGTACCTGCTTACTCAAGCCAGCCAGCAGATCGCCAAGTCCTTGCTCTAGCAGACAGGCCCGCCATGCAGCAGCGTGCTCCGTCATAGCACCTATTATCGGGACAGGTGCGCCGAGCATTGACGCAAGCTGACTCATCACACTGTTAGCATCGCCCGGATGCAACCGGGGGATAGTCATCCGGCCAGCCTGCGCCAACAGTTCGGCGTACCGCTGGCGACGTGGGTCATCATCTGGCAGCACTCGGATTGCTCTATCCTGCTTTTTAACCCCCATAAACTACGCCTCCAAAGTTTAAGCAGCATTTAACAAATCGACTGGGGTCGAGGGATGGTATCTGGCTTTTGCTTTCAGGTAAGCAGCACGCGCCGCCGCTTCGCTAGTGAATAAGCCAAGGTGATGGCGTACACCATTAACGCGAATGTAAGCCTCCCATTTGCTACAGCATTTATTCCAGCTATAACCCTTTGCCCTGCGTCGGTTCTGGTCGTTTTCCCGCTGCGTAACCAAGCGCAGATTGCATAGGCGGTTGTCGTCACGGATACCGTTGATGTGATCGATCTGCTTACCGTGAAGAATAGCGCCATGCGCAAGAATCCACGCCACGCGATGGGCTTTTAGCTGGTACTGCTTGCCATCAAGTCGCAGGGCAACTTGACGATAGCCATCAGCTCGCCGGGTGGAGTCAGCATAGGAGCCAGCCTTAACCCGGCGTCGGTTAGCTTTATGGTGCAGGCGACCTGTCACCGGGTCATACAGGAAAAGGGATCGCAACAGCTCAGGGGCGTAAGCATTATTAACCATGACTCAGCCCCTCCAGTTATGCAGCTTGTCGGAAATTGATAACGCAGTCCGGGCGGCGCAGCCCAACGTTGAAGAGGCGGTACGAGTCCATTACCACCGACATCTCGCGCTCATCATCCCACTGGCGATTGATGACGCTCTGCGCTTCGACTGTCACAAGTACAGACGCAGGCCGGAACAGCGTCGCCCTTGTCAGCGCTTCCTCTGCGGTCACGTCATAATCAGCGCCCAGTTCATGCCCGGTAATGGCTTCCTGCGGGTAACTGTTCAGCTCAATAACTCGCACCCCAGCGACATAGCCAACACGACGCCACGCGTAATCGTTGCCACTATCCCGGCTGTAACGGACGTTCATCAGCTTCTTATGTTCCATCAGGATGCTGAACCAAGCCGGGTCTATAAGCAGTACCAGCTCCGCCACCGGAATATCTTTCTCAGTCAGGAATCGATTAACAGCAGCTTTGATAGCGTGAACCAGTTCGTTAGCTGCATCCTCTTCGCTCCCCGTGGTCAGGTCGAGCGAGACAACATTACCCGTAAGCGGGTTAAACGTTGGTTGCAGTGTCGGCGGCGGTACGAAATCAGTCGCTTTAAGTAGCTGGATGGTGTGCGCTTCGTCGTAGAATTTAGCGTGAGCAGTACCGATATTGCGGCTCAGCTCTGCGCGAAAGGTGGGTGCAGTCCAGTCATCCTGATAGTCAATGGGGATGCGGATATAGCTCAGCGTATCCACAGAGATAACCAACTTGTCCGACTTAACGGCGGTAGGCTCCAGCGATTGCCCTGCTGTTCTGCCCTTCACCTCAAGATCACCACTCAGGCGATCAATGCGGTATTGGTTGCTGGCTGTCAGCGGCTTGTATGTGCTAAGCCCCTCGGCCAGAAAGACGCTCTTTGCCTCAAGACGGGTCTGAACGTCCCGGTCATACGCTTCAATGTGAATGTCGTTGTCAGCATCTACACCGCCCCAGTGCGGGCGGAATTGGTCAGGGGTATAAACATTGTCAGTCATAGAAATAGCTCCCGCGCCAGAGATAGCTAGCGCGATTTATGGAAATGGGGAAAGAAGATGTGACGGATCAGGCAGCAGCTTTTTCAGCCGCCACCTCAAGAATCAGGCCGATAAGCGCGAAAGCAGGCCAGTGGGGATTAAGCTCGTGCAGATGCGCAACGCCTCCACCAAAAGCATCGCGCATGTCAGCACCAGAGATGCCAGAGCGTTTGGCCGCCCGGCGCAGCAATCGCAGCTCAGAGCCGGGAACATACGCCGAGGGCATACGCACGCCGAAGCGTGAGGCGAGCCGTCGCCAGTGTGCTTCATCAGCAAAGTTCTGCTTAAGATGGCTGGCATTGGCTTTCCAGTGTTCAATCCTCGCGCTACGGGCAGCCCTAGCCGCTGCCACGTTTTCAGGTGTCAGTAAGGTCATTGTCAGATCTCAATGCAAAGTGGGTTTATGTGTGGTGTTTGAGAGGCAATTTCGCGTTTTACAGGCGCAGGTATACGAATGCACATCTGGCGATGTAAACGCGATTCAGGCTCTAAAACGTAAGGTTAAGGCGTGGGAAAGACAGGACAGGCGATTGATTAGCGGCCAGCGCGTTTGCCAGCGGAGCGCTGAGCAACCAGAGCGCGGTATTGTTCATCATACTGGCGATGGCCGGGGCCATATCCTGATTGCTGCGCCCACTGCGAAAGCTGGTCATACGCTGTAATAAACTCGGCATGAGACATACCGACAGGTTGCGCGGCAGGCTGGCCGTATGGGTTCCCCTGCGACGGGACATAACCAGTGGCAGAGCCAGCGGCCATACGCTCTTGCAGGTACTGAACCGCCCGCTGCATCTGCGCAGGGTCGCCAGACATAACCATACGCTCAAGGGTAGATTGCGTCCCGGCGTCGAGCGTGCCAGCGTACTGCAACATCGCGTCAACTGTACCCTGCCCTAGCTGGCTTTCGACAGACTGGTGAAACTGCCCCATCAGCCCATGAAGTTCAGGAGTCAACTCAACAGTAGTGCCATCCTGTAATTGCAGCGTGTCGCCCACTTGCGCAGCAACATCAATCTGCTGGTCTTGCTGGTTGGCAAAGTTACTTTCGTTCCAGCTTTGATTAATGTTCGCTGGCTGCGTTTTCAGGAAATCAGCATCAGGTGTTGTCTGGTCGAATCGGCTAGCGCCGTTGTCAGCGCCTACAGGTGCGGCCATATACGGCGATTGCTGCGGCGCAGTATCAGCGCCCGAAAGGTACGGATTAACATTCTGGTCAGCCATGATTATGCAACCTCTTGTGATGTAACTCGGCGATGTGCCAGTTCAAGTAAAAGCATGTGCGCGTGTACGCATCGGGCAGGAATCATTTTCTGTCCGTGGTACGCTTTGCCGAGATCTTGTCTGTCGATCTGGTACACATGAGCCAAATCGATTTGACGAAGATTCAAGGCTTCGGCAATGAATTTCAGTTGTTGCCCGCAATCAGCCGCGCGGCGTGGCTCCATTAAAACGATAGTTTTGCTCATGGTAATTCCTCGTTAAAGTAATCCACGTTTACGAAGCCAACGACGCTCACCAACGGAGCCGCGCGGGCGTTGTTTCGGATTGTGGTTAAGTGTTTGGCCGGGGTCAGTTCGCCCTTCCCCGGACAGGTTCTTTGTCAGTACATCCCAGCCGCGTGATTCAAACGGGGCGTACCCTTCACGCTGTTCGTCAAGGTTCACGTAGAGATCAGGGTTAACGGCGGGGTGCAGCGGTTCGTTCTCTGCCATCATTCAGCCTCGCTGAATTTGGAGTTAACAGACTCCAGAGTATCCGGGTACGACCAACGATTTCTCAGGCAGCGTTGCACATGCGCGACGACCTCAACAGGGACGCCCAGCTTCCCGGCGATCTCCGCAGCAGGCCAACCGAAGCGCTCTAACTTGTGGATTTCATCTAAATCAGCAGGCACTAACTTGCGCACTACTTTCGGCTTCGCTGGCTTCACCTTCAAGGGTTTCTGTACCGTGTGCGTGTGGGCGTTGCTAAAGCGGGAATGGGCGATAGCCAGCACCGTCTCAGGGCGAATCAGCATATCGCGAGCGATGGCATACTCAGTGTCCCGATGCAACTTGCCGGGCTGATAGCGACGGCGGATAGTGTCGTAATCTTGCAGGGTAATATCAGCATCATCCTTCCACTGGTCGGCGAGATCGTCCACGTAAACACCACGGATTACGGCGTCGATATCTGCCAGACTGAAACCAGTGGCATCAGCAATCTGCGCGTTGTTCATGTGCTCAACAATGCACAAACGGTTAATGTGCTGGATGTCGGCAATGGTCAGGGTTGCGTTACTGGTGGTTGTCATGCTGGAACTCTCCATCAAAGTTAATCGAATCTTCTACAAGGTCTTTAATCAAGGCGAGGCTAGATGCGGTGTGTGTTCCCGTCTTGCGGGCGTCGTCGTACATGGAACGGGCTACGCGCTGGTATTTTTCAGGCAGCGAGGAAAACCAGTGCCGGAACTGTTCGGGGGTCATTGGTTGTCATCCTCCGGGAATACATTGTTAAAGGTTGTATCAGGCGAGTCGGCGGCGTTCTGCTTGAGGAAATTCACGCAGGATGACAACTCGGCAGCAGCCATGCGTGACTCTCCCGCCTCGTCCTCCTTAAGCCTGCGCGTCAACGCACCCAGCAGCAGGGTTTTTAATTCCCATGCTCCGGCTTCAAATTCAGATTTCGTCATTGGTGGTTATCTCCAACTGGTAACAAGCCTAGCGCACGGATGTGCTGAATCACTTCTTGATGCACGGGCTTCGGCAGAAACAAACGGCGGGCAATGGCGGCGTAAACTTCATCAGGAGTCTTGCGTACCGGATGCACCCGGCCATTGAAAATCCGGTCGGACAACCGGACGGCTTTCCAGCGACGCGAGCCATCCGGCCTTTTCATGCGGTTCAGTACAGCGGCCAGACACTCCCACGGCTCGCAATCATTCAGCAGGCAATATCGCTCCAGCGGTGTAGATACCTCGCGAATGATGGCCTCACGATTAAGGGTCTTGCGATGACGTTCGGCCAGTCCGTCAAATGAATACCCGTTCAGGGCGAAGGCGAGCTGCGCATTAAGCAGGGCGTCAGAACGCCCCGCGCGATGCAGCGCGGTTTCATAAGGCATAAGGATTCTCCAGAAGGGAATTTAAACAGGCGAGCTGGTCAGCTCAGAGGAAGCGGGTGATGTAACCCCAATTGCAGTTTTCAGGGCGGTACAACGCCGCCAGCTCATCAGGTGCGGCATCGAGCGCCAACGATGACCACAGCAGAAACGCACGGGCAGGCTGTCCGTCGCGTCCAGCACGACCAACCATTTGCACTAAATCGGCCAGGTCTTCGGGAACATAAGTGACGATTACGGTACGCACGCCAGAGATATCAGCTCCGAGGCCAAAGGCTTTTGTCGCCACCAGAACCGCGCCGGGCGTAGTGGCGAACCACTCAGCGTTTGCGTGACGCTGGTCACGGCTCAGGCGGCGGTTGTCGGAATGATAAGGCCGGGCGCGGCTTCCCAGCTCGTCGAGGTACGCGTAAAGCATCTTGATACTGTCCACCATAACCAGCGTTTTTTCATCCACCGGGAGGGCATCGACCAGACCAACAGCAGCCCGGCGCTGCGCTTCACATTGCCGAACAGGAACAAGCTGGATGTTTTCTCTGGCAGCGCTGGCCCGGAAGGTCAGGAACTCGCCACGACAGCCCAGCTCTTTCATCAACTTAAACTCATCACCTTTTCGCAGGGTCGCGGTAAACGCGCAACGCTGTGCATCAGGAAGGGCATTTTGCAGGGTGTGCTTCATCGCGGGGAAAGCGGCGCGGAACTCCCAGTCGTCCACGGTGTGAACTTCGTCGATGATAAATCTGGCCACACCAACGGCCATCAGCGCAGCCAGTACCTGACTACCCGGCACCAGATGCTCCGGCGAAACGACAGCGACGCGGAAAGCGCCAGCAGCCAGCCCCGCAAGTTGCTGCGCATTACGCCGCTTCGGTAGCTTATCGCCAAAAGCCACCGCGTGAACGCCAGCCTCCCTTAACTGCTGTAACACCTGCTGCTTGATGGTGTTCGTCGGCACAACAATAACGGTCAGACCGTCACCCGCGTCAGACTCGAATTGCAGGGCATAGGTGAACGCAGCCGTCTTGCCGTACCCAGTTGGCAGCACGGCCAACATATCGCGGTCACGGGCAAACACAGCGGCGGCTACGTCCTGCTGGCCGGGTCGCCAGTCGCCACCATCTGGCGGCGGCAATGGCACAAACGCCGGGCGGTCGCATTGCTCCAGCTCACGGAACCTGTACGGCGCTGTAACCAGCGGCGGGATGGATGGCGGCAGGCCAGCGCCCCCAACGTCACAATGCAGATTCAGCGTATTGAAATTATCATCCGTGGGTTTCAGCTCACCGCACCACAACTGACGGAAAGCCGGGCTGTCACCCATTCGCGTAAAGTCAGCATGGCGCATCGCTTCCAGTTGGCTCATGCCCCGGTTGATTCTTTTCAGGGTGGCGTCATCGCAAATCAGAAACTCACGGCAGGCTTTGAGAAAGGCGTTTTGCCCTGTGGTCGCTTCCGGGATGGCGTGCTCGCGCGGTTTCAATGCGGCATCATCTACGCGAACGCCGGGAAAATCTGGCGGCAGTGGTTCGGCGTACCGGGCAGGCTTCTTGTTCAGCCACATTTCTATCTCAGCTCGTCGGCAATGAATAGCGTCGCCGGGCTGGATGACTTGCCGTAGCCCCGTGTCAGAGCGCTGTTTTTGCTTCTTCGGTTGAACACCGTGCAGCGCTCGCCACTCCCGCAGGGTCATCGCGGAGCCATCTGCATTGTAATAAAACTCTTCGGTCTTTGTGTTGTAGGCCGCCTTTACGGGTTTACGCTTTACGGGGCATATCTTGGAACGTCGAATAACAATCCCGTCAGCAATCATTTGCTGTACATCTGCGTCCGCAGTATTGAGCGGGTCAGCGTCGGCAGCCTGCGCAAGCAGGCGGCGTAGGTTTGTTGGCATGGTGAAATCTCCAGAAATTAAGGTGAGTTTAGAATGGGGCGTAGGATGGAAACGCCGAGAGTGTGGCAGTCTGTCCTTCTTAGTAGTTACCATCATTGCAATGGCGTCGGGGTTCTGTTTCTCTACTGTAGATGCTTTCTTCCGGCGATCTGGACTAAACGCAGGAGCGGCGGGCATTGCCGAGGGTCAGGCCGTAGGCAGGCTTTCGGCCACAGCTTGTGACGGTAGTATCCCGTTTTAGTGGTAGCCTTTCCCCAATTTAGTAGCTTTCTTTGTCAGCAACGCTGTACGTAGGTTATCTCTCCGGTATAGTCACCTTCTTGAGTTTATTTTTTAACCAACCACCTGCAAAGCCTTGCTGCGTGTGGGCTGGCCGTGTTGGGCAGGGTAATTCAGGTAGGCGGATTTGGGGTGTGAAGTTGGCCCATGGTGTCGCTCTTTCCCTACAATATAGACACCTTTAAATTTATTAATAATTTCAGTTAATTAAATGGTTATCTATATTACTTATAAATTTAACAGATCAATAAATTAAAATTGATCGGAATTATCAGCTTTAATTTTCTTGACAGGTATTTGTATAATGGTTTTAAGAAGTTGTATCGGAGTGAGCGATTGGCAGTGAGCGTAGCGAACGTTAAGCCAATCGGCGAATGATGAAGAGTATGAGATGACTTGTCATCGAATACGATGAATCAATGAGCGGTACGAACGAAGATACGCTGTATAACAGTTAGAACAGTTACCTAGCTGAATAATACTTTTAATAATTATCTGGATTAGTATTTTCTATTTATACTTCCCTGTAATAATTCAATCCTTTCTTCTATTTCAATAATCATTTCTATCCCAGCAATTATCTGTTTAAGTAATACCGATACAGAGTACCGTCCCACTACACAACCCCGCCGCGTTGACCGCCCGGCAAGCACGGTTGCGTGGAGGGCCGAGCATCAGCAGCGGACGCAGGCCGATGAATGAGCCGAAGGCGAATGAAAGCGGACTAGCGGACGCGAGAAGCGTAGCCAGTGGTGAGCGTGAAGCGATACACTGATTAGGAGATGGGGATGTAGGGGAAGAACCCTTTTTTGTACATGTATATAAAATACAACTTTAAAGCAAACCAAGCAGCACCAGCCCGCGTCTCGTCTGGCTTTGTAGATGGACAACACAGCCTTTGATCCCTTCCCCTGCCCCATCCCTCGAATTGTTCAGTGATAACTCACATTCACAATCTGATCTCGATGTTCATCGTCTGGCACGGCTAAAGCCCCGCCACCTCTTCACATCGAGAGCCGCAAGTAATACGAAAATACATTATAAATCATAGCATTACGACATCGTGCATAACATAACGCTCTGAAATTAATACGAAAGCTGTAGGTCATCCATCACCCACAGCCCAGTAACGGCCAGTGCTGGCACCTCATTTGGCTGTAGGTCAGCCCGACCCCACCACCCAATAACCCCGCCCGGCAGCAATGGCACGGCACCAGAGGCAGCGTAACGATCTCTGAGTTAATAAATCACTTAGGGCAGCGTAACCCACACCCAACGGCTCACATCCTCGCAGAGAGGCTCACAGATCACCTCGTGACATTTCACAGCATCAACCCTCAGACGCTGGCAGCCAGCTCACGCTTAATGCGGTAGAACGTTGCCCGGCTTATCCCGGCAGCTTTCATGATGCGCTCCGGTTTCACACCCTGCGTCAGCATTTCCCTGACGGTCTCGCGAGCGGCGGCATCCTTCTGACTCCCACGATAAAGCCCCTCAGCTTTGGCTCGTTCAATGCCCTGCCGCTGGCGCATCAGTCGCGTCTCGTAGTCCACGCGAGCCATTGTAGCGAGGATATCGATCAGCATTGCGTTAACGGCTCTGAGGATGCCGCTGGTTAGCTCTGACGCGGTTTCGTTCAGCAACTGCCACGAGGTTGGCAGGTCAACGGCGACGATCACCAGCCCCTTATCCTGAATCCTCTGTTTCAGTGTTGCCCATTCCTTTTGTGTCAGGCGGCTTAGCCTGTCTATGCTTTCAACAAGTAGAACGTCGCCAGCCTCCGCCTCACCCAGCAGGCGCATCAGTTCAGGACGCTCCAGCCGCGCACCGCTGGCGTTCTCGATGTATCGCGCAGCAATAGACCAACCACGCTCATTAGCGAAATCCTCCAGCGCAGGAACGGCACGGTCGGCGTGTTGCTCGGCGGTGGATGCCCTGGCATACAGACGAACGTTATTCATGATTCACCCTCCAAATCTCAGTGAAGTATCACATCCCGACATGAAGGAGATCACACTTAAAAACCGTGGTCAATAGGGTATAAAATAAATTTGATTGCGACAGCTTAGGCACATCACAATGCGGTATACCCGGATGAGACAGACACAGCCAGCCGCAGCTCCAGCAACGCTGACAGGATATGGACGGCCAGACGGCCAAAAAAGATGCAAATCGACAGAGCGCCCGCCTCGCCTTCGGCGAGGGACGCCATGCGGGGGAAATCGGACTGTTAATTGTCGAGGGAGGCGCAACCATAAGCGTGCAATTTTTCAAGCCGGGCATACCCTAAAATCAATCCTTAAAGAAAATCCCTCATGTTACATTAACAAGAGGACACCGCAGCGCTAGTAATTATTTGAAATAGAGCGGGATTGAACCAAACCGGAGGCGATACATTTTATGGGCAGATTAATTCTCGCTGCGTTACTTAGTAGCATTACTTTCAGCACATGTGCACTTACTACTGGCAATGACCTTTACGAGCACGGGAAAGCGTACAACTCTATTTTTAAGCAAAATCAAGAAGCAAACGCGATAAGTGGTACAGAGGCCGGGATGTACTCAGGCTATATTATGGCCGTAAATGACCTTGCTCCGTTCTGTTTGCCAGAGGGTGTAAAGATGGGACAAGTGTATGATGTTGTATTCAATTACTTAGATGTTCACCCGGAAGTCCGACAGAAACCAGCTATAACTCTCATAGCGAAAGCAGTGCATAAGGCTTGGCCGTGTAAATAGCTTAGTGACATAGGCGCAGCAGCAACCATTAGCCCCGTTGGTGGTAAGACAACAAGCGGAGCCTCTGGTGACTTCATCAGGGTTATGTCAGTTAGTGAGGCTTATCAGGATGACCATGTACCCAAAGGGAGCGAGGCCGAACCGCTGGCAGAGCTTGCATATGGTCTGCAAGTACCGTGACCACCATAAACCTGTTTATCCCCTGCGGCGTCTCGCGACGGCGACAGAACGGGGGCATCGGGCTAAAATGCGCTTCACTAAAAGTTTTTGGGATTGTTTAGAGACGGTGGCTACGTCATAGCTTTCAAGTTGAGTCAGTACGTGTTTGACGCTTGGAACTACACGCCGCTATGAGTTAACATCCCAATTACCACTATCAACCACAGCGGCTTTTTCAAGGGACATAACAGAGCATTTCTTACAGGCAAAAGAGACAGATTTTATTGTCTAACTAGCTGTATTGTAAGGAATTTAGTGACTTGGTGCCGAAGGCCGGACTCGAACCGGCACGTATTTCTACGGTTGATTTTGAATCAACTGCGTCTACCGATTTCGCCACTCCGGCACGGAAGGGGACATACAGATAGCGGGTTGCATTATACCTGTTGCGGATCGTCATGCAAGCGATCCGGCGTGCAAGCCCTTCTAAGCGCCGAAAAAAACAGCGGTCTTTCCTGCTCACGCCCGTTCTGCGCGCCTGGCCGCATCATCCTGTCGTGCTGCTGCACTGTTTACATTTTGCCGCGTTTGTTATCTGATCCTGTTAGTGGTTTACCTAACAGCAGGATGCCGTCATGCGCTTCTATCAGGTCAGTCCGTCGCTGGAAAACTTCTGGCGCGGCGTGATCCTCTTTGGTAACAATTTTGCGACCTACAAGTTTGCGCTGGCCCATGCGCTGTACGACGTCGAACGGCGCAACGCGCTGGTGTCCCTCGAAGATCTGGCCGTGCCCTTTAGCCATCATGTCTGCGCGCACCTAAAACAGGCACCGCGCCAGATCCTGAACGACAAAAAACCGGGCAAGTTTTTGACCGCCTGTTTGCAGTTTACCAATGGCGACATCACGCAGGATGAATTGCTTGCCGTGACCGTGCGTCACGGGTTCTCGGTGGTGCTGGACGCGTTTCACAACGTCAACGGCGGGGCCATTGACGCACAGTTTTTTATCAATGAGCGGCGAGACAACAAAAGCATCCGGCTGACGGACGAATTCTATCGCCTGGCGGAGCATCCGCAGTTCCACAATCTTCAGCATGAAACGGACGCGCGCTGGCGGCTGGTGGAAACGGCCTGGGCGCTGGATTTACCGCCGCAGCTGCTGGATGTCCATTACGATCCCGACGGCGAGACGCTGTTCACGCTGCGCCAGAATGCGCGCATCACACTAACCAGCTGCCGCAACAGCCTCAACGGCTACCAGAAAGGCCACTGCTTTTACTGCCATGCGCCCATCAGCCTTGTGGCCGGGCATCCGCTGCTGGCCGATGTCGATCACTTTATTCCGCTGGCGGCGCAGGTGGCGATGCCGGGTGTCAACCTCAACGGCGTATGGAATCTGGTGCTGGCGTGCCAGGCGTGCAACCGGGGCGTTAACGGCAAGTCTGCGCGGGTGCCGACGCTCGATTTACTGAAGCGTCTGCATGCGCGCAATGAGTATTTTATTAACAGTAAACTGCCGCTGCATGAAGCCATTCTTAATCAGACCGGGCATCATGAGCAGAAGCGTCGCGCGTTTTTAAACGCAAACTGGAAGACGGCGCTACACTGCCGTTTTCATCAGTGGCAACCCGTCGCGCAGGGAGAGGTGATTTTATAATGACGCAGGATTACTACCGCCAGCATGCGCAGGCGTTCTTCGACGGCACGGTAAATGTCGATATGGCCGCGCTGTATGCACCCTTTACCGCGCGGCTTGCGCCCGGTGCTCGCGTGCTGGATGCCGGGTGCGGTTCGGGGCGCGACAGCAAAGCCTTTGTGCAGATGGGTTATCAGGTTGACGCGTTCGATGCCTCTGCGGAGCTTGCCGCGCTGGCGTCGGCACATGCGGGGATCCCGGTGGCGCAAATGACCTTTGCCGGGGTGGCGGCGGTGGAGACGTTCGACGGGATCTGGTGCTGCGCGTCGTTGTTGCACGTCAGCGCGGGCGAGTTACCCGCGGTGATGCAGCGCCTGGCCTGGGCGCTTAAGCCGGGCGGCGTGTGGTATGTGTCGTTTAAATACGGCGATGGGGAGCGCGAAAAAGATGGGCGTCGCTTTACCGATATGCATGAAGAGAGCCTGCGCGGGCTGGTCGCACCCTTGTCAGGCGTGAGCGTAGCGTCATTGTGGACGACGCAGGATGTGCGGCCAGATCGGGACGAGCGCTGGCTGAACGCGATCCTTCATAAAGCCTAAACCCCCCTATTGCCAAGTCCCCCCTGCCACAATGCTCTACACTTCCTAATCAATGCCAACCCTTAAGGAAACTGTGATGAGCATCATAAAAAGTTACGCCGCGCCGCAGGCCGGAGCCGACCTGGAAGTGTACGAGTACGACGCCGGGGAACTGCTGGCGGGCGATGTGGAAGTGCAGGTGGATTACTGCGGGATCTGCCATTCTGATTTGTCGATGATCGACAACGAATGGGGCATGTCGCAATACCCGCTGGTCGCCGGGCATGAGGTGATTGGTCGCGTGGTGGCGCTGGGCAGTGCGGCGCAGGACAAAGGCCTGAAAGTGGGTCAGCGCGTGGGTATCGGCTGGACGGCGCGCAGCTGTGGGCACTGCGATGCCTGTATCAGCAGCAACCACATTAACTGTCTGGAAGGCGCGGTGCCGACCATTTTAAACCGGGGTGGCTTTGCCGATAAGCTCCGCGCCGACTGGCAGTGGGTCATTCCGCTGCCGGACAGCATTGATATCGAATCCGCCGGTCCGCTGCTCTGCGGGGGCATTACGGTGTTCAAACCGCTACTGATGCACCATATCACCGCCACCAGCCGCGTGGGCGTGATTGGTATCGGCGGGCTGGGGCATATCGCCATCAAGCTGCTGCACGCCATGGGCTGCGAGGTGACGGCGTTTAGCTCCAACCCGGCGAAAGAGACCGAAGTGCGGGCGTTCGGTGCCGATTACGTGGTTAACAGCCGCGATCCGGAAGCCTTAAAAGCGCTGGCCGGGCAGTTCGACCTCATCATCAACACCGTCAATGTCGATCTCGACTGGCAGCCGTACTTTGAAGCGCTGGCCTACGGTGGCAACTTCCATACCGTTGGCGCGGTGCTCAAGCCGCTGCCGGTACCGGCGTTTACGCTGATTGGTGGGGATCGCAGCATCTCGGGGTCGGCGACGGGTACGCCGTTTGAACTGCGCAAGCTGATGAAGTTTGCCGGTCGCGCGCAGGTTGCACCGACCACCGAACTGTTCCCGATGTCGAAAATCAACGAGGCCTTACAGCATGTGCGTGACGGTAAAGCCCGTTATCGCGTGGTGTTAAAAGCCGACTTCTGATGTCAAAAACGCCCGGCGACGCGGGTTGCCGGGCGCTCTGCTCTAGCCTTTTTGCAGTGCCGCAAAGACCTCTGCCACCGCTACCGCACCGGGATCGGTCACCCCGTGCAGATTTTCACTGTTCACATACGACGAACGCCCTGCGCCCGCTTTTTGCATCGCGGCGGTGCTCTCTGCGCCTTTTTTCGCGGCGGCCACGGCGGCGTTGAGATCGCCCTCGCGCAGCGCTTCGAGCGCCGGTTGCAGTGCGTCGATCAGCGTGCGGTCACCGAGATCCGCCCCACCGTAGTGTTTCATCTGCGCCAGCCCTTTGAGCAGCGCGTCGGGCAGCCCCTGGCCGTCGTGAATGGCCTGTCCGGCCGCGGTGAAGAAGATCGACATCAGCACGCCGCTGGAACCGCCCATCACCGTCGCCAGCCGTTCGCCCACCAGCTGTAACAGCTGTGCGGTGTTGTTAAGCGGCAGCTTGCCGTTCTCCAGCAGTTGCGCGATGTCGCGCGCGCCTTCGGCAAAGGTCGAGCCGGTATCGCCGTCGCCCACTTTGGCATCGAGCGCGTTCAGGCGGTTCTCAAGGGCGATCAGCGTGTCGGCGGCGGCTTTCACCTGCGCCTTCACCTGCGGGTTGTCGGAGGGCTGGGTGTCGAGGCTGTCACGAATGGCGCTGTGGCTGACGGTGCGCATCGGCGCGAAAGTCACCGGTTTTTGCCAGCCGACGGTCTCCACGTCGGCGCAAATCGCCGTCTCGAAAGTGTCGTTTAAGCGCAGCAGCGAGAGCGAGAAGCCCTTCATGTCCAGCGCGCTGACCAGCGGCGCGGGGCCAATCAGATAAGCGATCTGATCTTTTAATGCCGAGTGCGCCAGCTCTTTGGTGAGCAGCGCCATCTCCAGCGCCGAGACGCCGCCTAAATTGTTGATCAGCACCGCCACCCGGTCGTCACCCACCTGTTCTTTAAGCGGTTTGACGAGGGTGTCGATAAGCTGTTTGCTGTTGTGCGTGTCAACGACGCTGGCACCCGGTTCACCGTGAATGCCAAGGCCCAGCTCCACTTTGCCGCGCTGAATGCGCTCTTCTTCTTCCCCGTCGCTGCCCGGCAGGTTGCAGGTCTCCATCGCCAGCCCCAGGCTCCAGACGTTCTCGCACGCCTGCCGGGCGATGTCGCGCACTTCGCTCAGCGATTTACCGTGCTCGGCGGCATAGCCCGCGATTTTATGTACCAGCGCGGTACCGGCGATGCCGCGCGGCTGTTTGTTGTCCGGCAGGGCGATGTCGTCGGCGACGATCACCATCTCAACCTTCAGGCCGTAGCGTTTGGCTTTTTCCGCCGCGAGGCCAAAGTTCAGGCGATCGCCGGTGTAGTTTTTAACGATCAGCAGACAGCCGCGATCGCCGGTCACCGCGACAATGGCGTTCAGCACCGCGTCCACGCTGGGGGAGGCGAACACGTCGCCGCACACCGCCGCGGTGAGCATCCCTTTGCCTACAAAGCCCGCATGGGCGGGTTCGTGCCCGGAGCCGCCGCCGGAGATCACCGCTACGCGGCCTTTGCTCCAGTCGCTGCGGGCGACCACGCGGATCGCCGGATCGATATCAAGACGAACAAGATTGGCGTGGGGAGCGGAGATGACAAGCCCTTCAATGGCGTCGTTGACCAGCTGCTTGCGGTCATTAAAGAAAAATCTGGACATAACTACCTGATAATGTGATTAACCGTAAGCAAAGCATAGTCCGCGTAACATAGTCCGCGTAGCAGAGAACGCCGCAAAGTGCAGATTTTTCTATCAGGGGATGACATGAGGGGATGACGCGAGCGGGGTTCCCCTCACCCGGCGGTGAGGGGCAAAACTTACGAGCGGCGTAGCATCAGCCAGAGGCTGATCGCAAAGAACGACGCGCTGGGCAGCAGCGCACCGACAATCGGCGGAATGCCGTACACCAGCGTCAGCGGGCCAAAGATCTGATCCAGCACATAGAACACAAAACCGAAGCTGATGCCGGTCACCACGCGCACGCCCATGGGCACGCTGCGCAGCGGGCCAAAGATAAACGACAGCGCCATCAGCATCATCACCGCCACCGACAGCGGCTGGAAGATTTTGCTCCACATGTTGAGCTGGTAACGTCCGGGATCCTGGCCGCTGGTCTTCAGGTATTTCACATAGTCACGCAGCCCGGAAATGGACAGCGCATCGGGATCTAACGCCACCACGCCCAGTTTGTCCGGCGTGAGGTTGGTCTTCCAGCTACCGCTCACGGTCTGCTGCCCGGTAACCTGTTTTGGATTGGTGAGGTTGGACTCATCCACCTGAGATAAGCGCCAGGTTTTAGAGGCGTTATCAAAGGTCGCGGAGGCCGCATAGCGCACCGATTGCAGGCGACGCTGGTCGTTAAAGGTGTAAATACTCACACCACCGAGCGTGGCATCACCGGTAACTCGCTCAATGTAAACGAAGTTGTGACCGTCTTTCGCCCACAGGCCTTGCTGGGTTGAGAGTAGCGAGCCGCCGTACATCTGCTGTGCGCGGTAGTTACGCGCCATCTGCTCGCCCTGCGGTGCAACCCACTCGCCCATCGCCATGGTCAGCAGCACCAGTGGAATAGCGGTTTTCATTACCGCCAGCGCCACCTGCATGCGGGTGAAGCCGGAAGCCTGCATCACCACCAGTTCGCTGCGCTGTGCCAGCATGCCGAGGCCCAGCAGTGCGCCTAACAGCGCCGCCATCGGGAAGAAGATCTGCACGTCTTTCGGCATGCTGAGCAGCGTATACATTCCCGCGCCGAGGGCATCGTAACTGCCCTGCCCTGCGCGTTTTAACTGATCGACAAACTTGATAATGCCGGAGAGCGACACCAGCATGAACAGCGTCATCATGATGGTGGTGAAAATGGTTTTACCGATATAACGGTCGAGTACGCCAAATGCCTGCATCACAGCGCTCCTGTACGAGAGAAACGGGCGCGCAGTCGGCGCATCGGCACCGTGTCCCACAGGTTTAAGCCAATTGCCAGCGCCAGATACAGCAGGTTCACTGCCCACATCCAGATCAGCGGATCGATTTTACCCTTCGCCGCGTTCGACTTCAGCGACGTTTGCAGCAGGAAGAACACCAGATAGAGCAGCATCGCCGGCAGCATGGACAGCACGCGGCCCTGACGCGGGTTCACCACGCTCAGCGGAACCACCATCAGCGCCATCATAAAGACGGTGAAGACCAGCGTTAAGCGCCAGTGCAGTTCGGCATTGACACGCGCGTTTTTGGACGTGAGAAGCGCGCCCATGTCCATTTGTTCGGTGTCGTCCGGATCCAGCGCCACGGCCTGATGGCCGACAATCGCCTGGTAATCCTGGAAGTCGGTAATGCGGAAGTCGCGCAGCAGCGCGGTGCCCTCAAAGCGCGTGCCTTTGGTCAGCGTCACCACCTGCGAGCCGTCTTTACGCTGCGACAGCTGGCCGGAGTCTGCCACCACCACCGACGGGCGTGCGCTGCCCTTGGTGCGGATTTGCGCAAGAAACACGTCGTTGAAGCGGCTGCCGTCAACGCTTTCAATAAACAGCACCGAGTTACCGTCAGAGGCCTGTTGGAACTGGCCCTGCGCCAGCGCCGCCATGCCGGGGTTGGCTTTGGCTTCGGCCAGCACTTCATCCTGATGCCGTGCAGACCACGGCCCGGCGACCATCACGTTGAACGCCGCCACAATGCCGGTAAACAGCGCGAGCACCAGCGCGGCTTTCACCAGCACGGCTTTGCTCAGGCCACAGGCGTGCATCACGGTGATTTCGCTGTCGGTGTAGAGTTTACCCAACGTCATTAACAGCCCGAGGAACAGGCTGAGCGGCAGGATCAGCTGCGCCATCTCAGGCACACCTAATCCCAATAATTGCAGCACCAGATTTGCCGGGATCTCACCATCAACCGCCGCACCGAGGATCCTGACCAGCTTCTGACAGAAGAAAATCAGAAGCAGGATGAATAGGATCGCAAGTTGGCTTTTGAGCGTCTCCCGCACCAGATATCTTATGATTATCACTATAAATACGCCCGTAAAAACCCGTCTTTTTGCAGGAAAATCGCTTGTTTCATGGCTTAAACGTCATTTATTCTCTTGAGTCGTTGAAAACATCGCTAAGATTAGAAAAACTCAGCGGATGCGCATTTTAGAATAAGTTCTGACGTGTCGAACCGTAATAACGTTAAGATTAACACGAAGTCACCGCAACAGCGGACATGAGTTACGAAAGCTTGCAATTCTATCCGTAGCCATGGCTGTTGTCTTTAAGATTCAGGAGCGTAGTGCATGGAGTTCAGTGTAAAAAGC
Organism: uncultured Enterobacter sp.; assembly: GCA_963521185.1. Lineage (GTDB taxonomy): Bacteria > Pseudomonadota > Gammaproteobacteria > Enterobacterales > Enterobacteriaceae > Enterobacter_D. The sequence continues at coordinate 387,494 of CAUQTV010000004.1, forward strand.
GGTAGCCCGGAGAAACAGCGGAGTGCCTGCATCGTCGTCGGCGTGTTTGAACCGCGCAGACTTTCTCCCATCGCCGAACAGCTCGATAAAATCAGCGACGGCTACATCAGCGCGCTGCTGCGCCGTGGCGAACTGGAAGGCAAACCGGGCCAGACGTTGTTGCTTCATCACGTGCCTAACGTGTTGTCCGAACGCATTTTGCTGATTGGCTGCGGTAAAGAGCGCGAGCTGGATGAGCGTCAGTACAAGCAGGTTATTCAGAAAACCATCAATACCCTGAATGATACCGGATCCATGGAAGCGGTGTGCTTCCTGACCGAACTGCACGTTAAAGGGCGCAACACCTACTGGAAAGTGCGCCAGGCGGTAGAGACAGCGAAAGAGTCGCTGTACAGCTTCGATCAGTTGAAAACCAATAAAAGCGAGCCGCGTCGTCCGCTGCGTAAAATGGTCTTCAACGTGCCCACGCGCCGTGAACTGACCAGCGGTGAGCGCGCTATTCAGCACGGTCTGGCGATCGCCGCCGGTATTAAAGCGGCAAAAGATCTCGGCAATATGCCGCCGAACATCTGTAACGCGGGCTATCTCGCCTCGCAGGCACGCCAGCTGGCGGACGCCTACAGCAAAAACGTCATCACCCGTGTGATTGGCGAGCAGCAAATGAAAGAGCTGGGCATGCACTCCTACCTGGCGGTCGGTAACGGTTCGCAAAACGAATCGCTGATGTCGGTGATTGAATATAAAGGCAATGCCGATGAAGACGCCCGTCCGATTGTGCTGGTGGGTAAAGGCCTGACCTTCGACTCCGGCGGTATCTCCATCAAGCCTGCCGAAGGCATGGACGAGATGAAATACGACATGTGCGGCGCGGCGGCGGTGTACGGCGTGATGCGCATGGTGGCGGAGCTGCAACTGCCGCTGAACGTCATTGGCGTGCTGGCGGGCTGTGAAAACATGCCTGGCGGTCGCGCATACCGTCCGGGCGATGTGCTGACCACCATGTCCGGCCAGACTGTTGAAGTGCTCAATACCGACGCCGAAGGCCGTCTGGTGCTGTGCGATGTGCTGACCTACGTCGAGCGTTTTGAACCGGAAGCGGTGATTGACGTCGCGACGCTGACCGGCGCATGCGTGATTGCGCTGGGCCACCACATCACCGGCCTGATGTCGAACCACAATCCGCTGGCGCATGAGCTGATTGGCGCGTCCGAACAGGCGGGTGACCGCGCATGGCGTCTGCCGCTTGGCGATGAGTTCCACGAACAGCTGGAATCGAACTTCGCGGATATGGCGAACATCGGCGGCCGTCCTGGCGGTGCCATCACCGCAGGCTGCTTCCTGTCTCGCTTTGCGCGTAAGTACAACTGGGCGCACCTGGACATCGCCGGTACCGCATGGCGCTCCGGTAAAGCCAAAGGTGCCACCGGGCGTCCGGTCGCGCTGCTGTCGCAGTTCCTGCTGAACCGCGCCGGGTTTACTGGCGAAGAGTAAGTTTGTTTGTCGGATGGCGCTACGCTTATCCGACCTACAAGTTCGAGCAATAAGAACTCTATACCCTATGGATTTCGAGTTGCATCGCGGCGGCAACTGAGCAAATCCCCAGGAGCATAGTTGACTATGTGACTGGGGTGCGTGAAGGCAGCCAACAATGAGGCAACTTGAAAGACGACGGGTATAGTTATGAAAAACGCAACGTTCTACCTTCTGGACCACGACAAACATCAGGATGGCCTGAGCGCCGTCGAGCAACTGGTGTGCGAACTGGCCGCAGAACGTTGGCGCAACGGCAAGCGCGTGCTGATCGCCTGTGAAGATGAACAGCAGGCGATTCGCCTCGATGAAGCACTGTGGGCGCGTCCGGCTGACAGCTTTGTGCCGCACAATCTGGCGGGTGAAGGGCCACGGGGCGGTGCGCCGGTGGAAATCGCCTGGCCGCAAAAGCGCAACAGCAGCCCGCGCGATCTGTTAATCGCGTTACGCGTAAATTTTGCAGATTTTGCCACCGCTTTCACAGAAGTGATAGACTTCGTTCCCTACGAAGAAAATCTGAAACAACTGGCGCGCGATCGCTACAAAGCCTATCGCCTGGCTGGTTTCAACCTGAACACGGCAACCTGGAAATAATGGAAAAGACATACAACCCACAAGATATCGAACAGCCGCTTTACGAGCACTGGGAGCAGCAGGGCTATTTCAAACCGAATGGCGATGAAAGCCAGGAAAGCTTCTGCATCATGATCCCGCCGCCGAACGTCACCGGCAGTTTGCATATGGGTCATGCCTTCCAGCAGACCATCATGGATACCCTGATCCGTTACCAGCGTATGCAGGGCAAAAACACCCTGTGGCAGGTAGGTACTGACCACGCCGGTATCGCCACGCAAATGGTGGTCGAGCGTAAAATTGCCGCTGAAGAGGGTAAAACCCGCCACGACTACGGTCGCGACGCGTTCATCGATAAAATCTGGCAGTGGAAGGCGGAATCCGGTGGCACCATTACCCGTCAGATGCGCCGTCTGGGCAACTCCGTGGACTGGGAGCGCGAGCGCTTCACCATGGACGAAGGCCTCTCCAACGCCGTGAAAGAAGTCTTTGTTCGCCTGTACAAAGAAGATCTCATTTACCGTGGCAAGCGCCTGGTCAACTGGGACCCGAAACTGCGCACGGCTATCTCGGATCTGGAAGTGGAAAACCGCGAGTCGAAAGGCTCCATGTGGCACATCCGCTACCCGCTGGCCGACGGTGCGAAAACCGCCGACGGCAAAGACTATCTGGTCGTTGCCACCACGCGTCCGGAAACCCTGCTCGGTGATACCGGCATTGCGGTCAATCCTGAAGATCCGCGTTACAAAGATCTGATTGGCAAATTTGTGGTGCTGCCGCTGGTGGATCGTCGCATCCCGATTCTGGGCGATGAACACGCCGATATGGATAAAGGCACCGGCTGCGTGAAAATCACCCCGGCGCACGACTTCAACGACTACGAAGTGGGCAAACGCCACAGCTTGCCGATGATCAACATTCTGACCTTTGACGGCGATATCCGTGAGAGCGCAGAAGTGTATGACACCAAGGGCGAAGAGTCCGACGTTTACTCCAGCGCGATCCCGGCGCAGTTCCAGAAGCTGGAGCGCTTTGCCGCGCGTAAGGCCATCGTCGCCGCCGTTGACGCGCTCGGCCTGCTCGACGAAATCAAACCGCACGATTTGACCGTGCCCTACGGCGACCGTGGCGGCGTGGTCATCGAACCGATGCTGACCGACCAGTGGTACGTGCGTGCCGATGTGCTGGCGAAACCGGCGGTGGAAGCCGTTGAAAACGGTGACATCCAGTTCGTGCCGAAGCAGTACGAAAACATGTATTTCTCCTGGATGCGTGACATTCAGGACTGGTGTATCTCCCGCCAGCTGTGGTGGGGCCACCGTATTCCGGCATGGTACGACAACAACGGCAATGTGTTCGTGGGTCGCACCGAAGAGGAAGTACGCCAGGAAAATAACCTCGGCGCTGACGTTGCGCTGCGTCAGGACGACGACGTTCTCGACACCTGGTTCTCCTCTGCGCTGTGGACCTTCTCCACCCTCGGCTGGCCGGAAAACACCGACGCCCTGCGTCAGTTCCACCCGACCAGCGTGATGGTCTCCGGCTTCGACATCATCTTCTTCTGGATTGCCCGCATGATCATGATGACCATGCACTTCATCAAAGATGAAAACGGCAAGCCGCAGGTCCCGTTCAAGACCGTCTACATGACCGGTCTGATTCGCGACGACGAAGGCCAGAAGATGTCCAAATCCAAGGGCAACGTGATTGACCCGCTGGATATGGTTGACGGCATCTCCCTGCCGGATCTGCTGGAGAAACGCACCGGCAACATGATGCAGCCGCAGCTCGCTGAGAAAATCGGCAAGCGCACCGAGAAGCAGTTCCCGGACGGCATTGAGCCGCACGGCACCGACGCCCTGCGCTTTACGCTGGCGGCGCTGGCGTCAACCGGTCGCGACATCAACTGGGACATGAAACGCCTTGAAGGTTACCGTAACTTCTGTAACAAGCTGTGGAACGCCAGCCGCTTTGTGCTGATGAACACGGAAGATCAGGATTGCGGCTTCAACGGCGGCGAGATGACCCTGTCGCTGGCGGACCGCTGGATCCTCGCGGAATTCAACCGCACGGTGAAAGCCTACCGCGAGGCGCTGGACACCTACCGCTTCGACATCGCCGCAGGCATTCTCTACGAGTTCACCTGGAACCAGTTCTGCGACTGGTATCTGGAGCTGACCAAGCCGGTGATGAACGGCGGATCCGACGCGGAACTGCGCGCGACGCGCAATACGCTGGTGACCGTGCTGGAAGGGTTGCTGCGCCTGGCGCACCCGATCATCCCGTTCATTACGGAAACCATCTGGCAGCGCGTGAAAGTGCTGTGCGGTATTACTGCCGACACGATCATGCTGCAACCGTTCCCGACGTTTGATGCGGCGAAAGCCGATGAGATCGCGCTGAACGACACCGAATGGCTGAAGCTGGCGATCGTCGCTATCCGTAACATTCGCGCCGAGATGAACCTCTCGCCGTCGAAACCGCTGGCGCTGCTGCTGCGCGGTTGCAGCCCGGACGCGGTGCGTCGTGTGAACGAGAACCGCAGCTTCCTGCAATCGCTGGCGCGTCTGGAGAGCATCACCCTGCTGCCTGAAGATGATAAAGGTCCGGTTTCGGTGACCAAAATTATCGAGGGCGCAGAGCTGCTGATCCCGATGGCGGGCCTGGTCGATAAAGACGCCGAGCTTGAGCGTCTGGCGAAAGAAGTGGCGAAGATCGACATTGAGATTGGCCGCATCGAAAGCAAACTGGGCAACGAAGGCTTTGTGGCGCGCGCGCCGGAAGCGGTCGTCGCCAAAGAGCGTGAGCGCCTGGACGGTTTCGCGCAGGCGAAAGCGAAGATCATCGAACAGCAGGCCGTCATCGCGGCATTGTGATGAGTGAAGCCATGAGCATACATGCCCCGGTCACGACGCAGATACGCAGACTGACCGTCACGGATAACCCGGCCATCGCCGGCGTTATCCGCCGCGTTTCTGCGGAGTACGGCTTAACCGCTGACAAAGGCTACACCGTGGCCGATCCAAACCTCGACGAGCTGTATCAGCTTTACAGCCAGCCGGGCCACGCCTATTGGGTGGTGGAACAAAACGGGGTGGTCGTGGGTGGCGGTGGCGTTGCGCCGCTGTCCTGTAGCGAGCCGGATATTTGCGAGCTGCAAAAGATGTATTTTTTAACCACGGTGCGCGGTCAGGGGCTGGCGAAAAAGCTGGCGCTGATGGCGCTGGATCACGCCCGCGAGCAGGGTTTTGCCCGCTGTTATCTGGAAACCACCGCCTTTTTAAAAGAGGCGATTGGGCTGTATGAGCATTTAGGCTTTGAGCACATCAGCGAACCGCTTGGCTGCACCGGCCACGTGGATTGCGAAGTGCGGATGCTAAAAGTGTTGTAGTCGATTTCCCCTCTCCCGCCCTTCCCCCTCTCCCTGGGGAGAGGGTTGGGTGAGGGGCCAGTCACTGCGCCGCAGACGCCATCGCAAAGCGTACAATCCCCGCCGCATCCGCCTCTGGCAACGTCAGCACCGTGTTCCACAGATCTTCAATCATGTCGCACGCCATCTTCTCTTTACCGACGCCTTTGTGCGGATCGGAGAGCATCTCAATATCTGCCCCGTATTTCTGCACCAGCTTGCCGACCACCGGCTGAAGATCCTGCTGCGCTTTTGCTCGCTCCTGCGGCGTTACCGTATGCTTACTGGCACCGTAGGCGGCGCGCATCATATTGGCATCGACGCTCATACGGTATTGCAACATTTCACGCGGCAAGATACGCATCGGATTAATGCCGCCCTTTACCGCCGGAAACAGAAAGCGGAAACAGTCATCATCGCTGACCTTCTGCACTGCTGCCGTCTGCTCCATATTAACCTTCATGTACAGCACCACCTGATCGTCCGGTGCCGTCTGCAATCGCGCCATCTGAATGCCTAAAATCTCAGGCTGAACGGTGTCGATAATCTGCTGCTCGGTTTTGCCCTCTTTTTCCATCGCTATTGCGCGGGTGCGCAGCTGTGCCCAGAACTGCGGCTCCTGCTCTTTAAGCACCTGGAACGACGGCATGGTAGAAAGCGCGGCATCGAACTTCTCTTCCGGCGTAAGCGTAGTGGTTTTCGACTGCGATCCTTTGTATAACCCGCTGCCAATGGCGACGGCGAGACCGATAACAAGCGGTATGACTATCCGTGACAGTTTCATCCTGACTCTCAGTGCTGATGTGAATAACGACAATTTAAGAAGGGAATGTTACGCATTATCATTGCGGTGCGCACCTGCCAGAATTGGTGCCAGCGTGAACGAGGTGGAAAAGTGCGGTAGCGGACGCCACCGCACAGGTTTTAGCACGTTATGACCGTGTTAGTATCCACTCAGTGACGGATGCCGTCGTCGTCTTCATCCACCAGATCGTCATCGTCTTCATCGTCGCCGTCTTCGCCGTTCGGATCTTCGTAGTACGTGCCCCAACCGTCGTATTCAACGTCGAATTTTTCAGCCAGCGTCATCAGTTGCTCAACCTGCGCGTCGATCAGCTCCGCTTTCAGGGCGGATTCGCTCAGGATGTCACAACAGATCACCACTTCACCCTCTTCCACTTCCAGCTCTTCCGGCTCGGTCACTTCATAACCCAGCTTAAAGGCTTCAACCGCCATTTTCTCCAGCGTTTCGAAGTCGTCAGCGGAAAGGTGGTGCTCAATGGTGTAGAGCGCGTCAGGATCGCTGCCATCTTCCATCAGTTCTTCAATGATCAGGCGCGTCTCTTCGCGTTGCTCTTCCAGGTGTTCCGGGTTAGCCATGGCTCGTTCCTCATAATGTGCGGTAGATACTCTTATTTTCACATACCGATGGCAATGCCTCCACTCCTGACGGAAAAGATTTGTTGCATGGGGTTGCAAATGAATATTTACACATATAAAGTGAATTTTAATTCAATAAGTGGCTTAAGCCATGAGAGGGAAACATGTCTGCGTTCTACCAGAAACACTTTCTTAAACTGCTCGATTTTACCTCCGCGGAAATCAACGCGCTGCTGACGCTGGCGGCACAACTGAAGGCCGACAAGAAAAAAGGCACGGAAGTACAGCATCTTACTGGCAAAAACATCGCGCTCATCTTCGAAAAAGACTCAACCCGCACCCGATGCTCTTTCGAAGTTGCCGCTTATGACCAGGGTGCACGCGTCACTTATCTCGGCCCAAGCGGCAGCCAAATCGGGCATAAAGAATCAATTAAGGATACAGCACGCGTTTTAGGGCGTATGTACGACGGCATTCAGTACCGGGGCTACGGCCAGGAAATCGTCGAGACGCTGGCGGAATTCGCCGGTGTGCCGGTGTGGAACGGGCTGACCAACGAGTTTCACCCGACGCAGCTGCTGGCGGATCTGCTGACCTTGCAGGAGCATCTGCCGGGCAAAGCCTTCAATGAGATGACGCTGGTGTACGCGGGTGATGCGCGCAACAACATGGGTAACTCCATGCTGGAAGCGGCAGCGCTGGTGGGCCTCGATCTGCGTCTGGTCGCGCCAAAAGCCTGCTGGCCGGAAGAGCGCCTGGTCGCCGAATGCACGGCGCTGGCTAAGCAGAACGGCGGGAATATCACCCTGACGGAAGATGTCGCCGCTGGCGTGAAAGGCGCGGACTTTATCTATACCGACGTGTGGGTGTCGATGGGCGAGGCAAAAGAGAAGTGGGCCGAACGCATTGCGCTGCTGCGCGCTTATCAGGTCAACCGCCAGATGCTGGCGCTGACCGGTAATCCGCAGGTGAAGTTCCTGCACTGCCTGCCCGCCTTCCATGACGATCAGACCACGCTTGGCAAAAAAATGGCCGAGGAGTTCGGACTGCACGGCGGCATGGAGGTGACCGACGAGGTGTTCGAGTCCGTCAACAGCATTGTGTTCGATCAGGCGGAAAACCGCATGCACACCATTAAAGCGGTGATGGTGGCGACGCTGAGTCAATAAGCGAAATTACCCCCTCATCCCAACCCTCTCCCCAGGGAGAGGGAAAGGGAGAGAGAACAATCAGCCCATCAGCACTTTTACCACCACTTTGCGCACCTGCGCGGGCGCACCCACGGCGCACAGCGGCTTGTGCACTTCCCCTGGGTAGAACACCACAAAATCCCCTTCGCTCAGCACCACGGTTTTTTCCTGCTCGCCTTCCGGCAAAAACGCGATGTCTTTGTCTGCCAGCCAGTCAGTGTCCGGCGTGCCGTGCGGCTGGGTGCTGAACGTCATCCCTTCCTGACCTTTAAGCACGATCTGAATATCGAGATAGCGCGCGTGATACTCCGCACGACGCTCGGCGAACGGCTGGGTCATGTCTTCTGACACCAGGAAGAACAGGTTATTGCCGTCGATATCATGCTTACCGGTTGGGGTAGCGTCTGTCACATTTTGCTTAACGTATTCAATCGCCTGCGCCAGTTTCTGCGGCAGCCAGGCCTGAAGATTGTGAATGTTGCCAACGATCATAAATTACTCCTTACATAAAACAACGTTTCATTTTTTATGTGTTATACGAAAAATCCCCGCTCTTCACCACCCCTGTTTGGAAAAGATTTGCGGTAACGCATGTTTATCGGGATTTCTGTTATTCGCTTGTTAACGTCATTTCCACCTTTATGCAGATAAAGTGCATAAACGAGTAATTGACCGCAGTGATGGTAAAGTTAAGCACATGAAAGATAGCGAGTTATTAAAAAAACATTCCCCCGCTCACACTTTGCCTCATAGCATATTCAGGCAAATTAATTCATATTTATTTTTTAATTTCCCTTAATAACCAAATAAAATAACCGTGATTATGCATACTCATGCGTCAGTAGAAAATTTAATGATGAATATCAACAACATAACAACCAACCGCGTTTAATTAAAACCCACAGGCTATTAACAACTCAAAATAATGAAACTCATTAATGCTTAGGGATTCATTACCGTTATATCACCAATTAAGCATTCTCTGATGCCGGTCATGCAATAGAAAACAAACCAGCTGATAGCGAATTGCGCGTGAGCAACGTCACATTATTAAAGCCGACAGCGTTTAGTATGACTCCCGAATTCAACTGAACACGAAGGGTTATGAAAATATTTCATTTCATAACGCTGGCCCTTTTATTCTTAAAAAAGTTAAAGGAATAATTATGGAAAAGCATTACGTCGGTTCTGAAATTGGCCAATTGCGCAGCGTGATGTTGCATCGCCCCAATCTGAGCCTGAAAAGACTGACACCCTCGAACTGCCAGGAGCTGTTATTTGATGATGTGTTATCGGTTGAACGTGCGGGTGAAGAGCACGATGTCTTCGCCAATACCCTGCGCGATCAGGGCGTGGAAGTACTGCTGTTAACCGACCTGCTGACGCAAACGCTGGATACCCCAGACGCCAAGGCCTGGCTGCTGCAAACGCAGGTGTCGGATTACCGGCTCGGGCCGACCTTTGCCTCCGACGTGCGCGGCTGGCTGGCGGATATGCCGCACCGCGAACTGGCGCGTCGCCTGAGCGGCGGCCTGACATACGGCGAGATCCCCGCTTTTATTAAAAATATGGTGGTCGATACCCACACGGCGAATGACTTTATTATGAAGCCATTACCGAATCACTTATTTACCCGTGATACGTCCTGCTGGATATATAACGGCGTGTCCATTAACCCCATGGCTAAACCGGCCCGCCAGCGCGAAACGAATAATCTTCGCGCCATTTATCGCTGGCATGAAAAATTCACCGATGATGCGTTCATTAAATATTTCGGCGATGAAAATATCAATTATGACCACGCCACGCTGGAAGGCGGCGACGTATTAGTGATTGGGCGCGGCGCGGTATTAATCGGCATGTCTGAGCGCACCACGCCGCAGGGCATCGAGTTCCTCGCCAGCAGCCTGTTCAAACACCGCCAGGCGGAACGGGTCATCGCCGTCGAGCTGCCGAAGCACCGCTCCTGTATGCACCTCGACACCGTCATGACGCATATCGACGTCGATACCTTCTCCGTTTACCCCGAAGTGGTGCGCAAGGACGTGCAGTGCTGGACCCTCACCCCTGACGGACGCGGCGGCATCAGCCGGTTACAGGAATCCAGCCTGCTGGTAGCGCTGGAAAAAGCGCTCGGCGTATCGCAAATCAGGCTCATCACCACCGGCGGCGACGCCTTTGAAGCCGAACGCGAGCAGTGGAACGACGCCAATAACGTGCTGACGATCCGCCCAGGCGTAGTGATCGGCTACGAGCGCAACATCTGGACCAATGAAAAATACGACAAAGCCGGTATCACCGTGCTGCCGATCCCCGGCGACGAACTGGGGCGCGGTCGCGGCGGCGCGCGCTGCATGAGCTGTCCGCTGGAACGCGACGGCATTTAAGGAGAGTGAAAATGGACGTGAAACCGACCCTCGTGGTCGCGCTGGGCGGCAATGCGCTGCTCAAACGCGGTGAGCCGCTGGAAGCGAGCCTTCAGCGTAAAAATATCGACCTGGCGGCGAAAACCATCGCCCGACTGACCCACCAATGGCGCGTGGTGCTGGTGCACGGCAACGGGCCGCAGGTTGGCCTGCTGGCGCTGCAAAACAGCGCTTACGACAAAGTGACGCCTTACCCGCTCGACATTCTCGGGGCGGAGAGCCAGGGGATGATCGGCTACATGCTGCAACAGGCGATGAAAAATCTGCTGCCGCAGCGGGAAGTGAGCGTGCTGTTAACCCAGGTGGAAGTTGACGCCGCCGACCCGGCGTTCAGCAACCCGACCAAATACATCGGCCCGGTGTATGACCAGGCGCAGGCCGACGCGCTGAAAGCGGAAAAAGGCTGGGCATTTAAGGCTGACGGGGCCTGGTTCCGCCGCGTAGTGCCGTCGCCCCAGCCGCAGCGCATCGTCGAGAGCGATGCCATCAACGCGCTGATCCAGCGTGACCATCTGGTTATCTGCAACGGCGGCGGCGGCGTGCCGGTGGTGGAAAAAGCGGACGGCTACCACGGCATCGAAGCGGTGATCGACAAAGATCTCTCCGCCGCGCTGCTGGCCCGCCAGATTGAAGCCGATGCGCTGCTGATCCTCACCGACGCCGACGCGGTGTACGTCGACTGGGGCAAACCCGGCCAGCGCCCGCTCGCCCAGGTCACCCCCGCCCTGCTCGATGAGATGACCTTTGACGCCGGATCGATGGGCCCGAAAGTCGCCGCCTGTAGCCGCTTTGTGGCCCAGTGCAACGCCATCGCCGGGATCGGTTCGCTGGAAGACGGCCCGGCCATTCTCGCGGGTGAGAAAGGGACGTTGATCCGTCAGTAATGCCTCCCCTCCCCCTGGCCCTCTCTTTCTCCCTCTCCCTGTGGGAGAGGGCCGGGGTGAGGGGCAAAATTTGCACACAGTTAAGGACACAAAAATGACTATCTGCCTGAAAAATCGTAATTTCCTCAAGCTGCTGGATTACACCCCGGCGGAAATCCAATCCCTTATCGATCTGGCGCTGGAGCTGAAAGAAGCCAAACGCCAGCGCTGCGAGAAGAAAACCCTGGTCGGTAAAAACATCGCGCTGATCTTTGAAAAAACCTCCACCCGCACCCGCTGCGCTTTTGAAGTGGCGGCCTTCGATCAGGGCGCGCTGGTCACCTATCTCGGTCCAAGCGGATCGCAGATCGGCCACAAAGAGTCGATGAAAGACACCGCCCGCGTGCTGGGCCGCATGTATGACGGCATTGAGTATCGCGGCTACGGCCAGGCCATTGTTGAAGAGCTGGGTGAATTTGCCGGCGTACCGGTGTGGAACGGCCTGACCAACGAATTTCACCCGACGCAAATTCTCGCCGATCTGATGACCATGCTCGAACACGCGCCCGGTAAAACGCTGCCGGAGCTGAGCTTTGCCTACCTGGGCGACGCGCGCAACAACATGGGCAACGACCTGATGGTCGGCGCGGCGAAAATGGGCATGGACGTGCGCCTTGTCGCTCCGCGCGCTTACTGGCCGGAAGAGGCGCTGGTTGAGCAGTGCCGCGCCATCGCCCGCGAAACCGGTGCGCGCATCATGCTCACCGAAGAGGTGGAAGAAGGCGTTAACGGCGTCGATTTCCTCTACACCGACGTCTGGGTGTCGATGGGCGAGCCAAAAGACGCCTGGAGCGAACGCGTCAGCCTGATGAAGCCCTATCAGGTCAATCAGCAGGTGGTGCAGGCCACCGGCAATCCGAACGTCAAATTCATGCACTGCCTGCCCGCGTTCCACAACGAGCACACCACCATGGGCCGTGAAATCGAAATGGCGTATGGGCTGAAAGGGCTGGAAGTGACGGAAGAGGTGTTCGAATCACCAAACTCGATTGTTTTCGACGAAGCAGAAAACAGAATGCACACCATTAAAGCGGTCATGGTGGCCACACTCGGCGAGTAATCAACCGGGCGCGCTGGCCCCCGGCGCGCCCGAAAAGGGAGTTAACCCCATGGGCAAATTCAAATTTCCTTCCGCTTACACCATCTTATTTGTGCTGATTGCCGTTGTTGCCGCGCTGAGCTGGGTGATCCCCGCCGGGCAGTATCAGATGGCGATGAACGAGGCGCTGGGCAAAGAGGTGCCGGTTGCCGGTACCTATGCGCACGTGGCCGCGCACCCGCAGGGGCTTATCGCGGTGATCATGGCCCCGATCAGCGGTTTGTACGATCCGCAAACCGGCCAGGCCGGGGCGATCGACGTGGCGCTGTTTATCCTGATCATCGGCGGCTTCTTAGGGATCGTCACCAAAACCGGCGCTATTGACGCCGGGATCGAGCGCGTCACAACCCGCCTGCGCGGGCGCGAAGAGTGGATGATCCCGATCCTGATGGGGCTGTTCGCCGCCGGTGGTACGATCTACGGCATGGCCGAAGAGTCGCTGCCGTTCTACACCCTGCTGGTGCCGGTGATGCTCGCCGCCCGTTTCGATCCGGTGGTGGCCGCCTCGACCATTCTGCTCGGGGCCGGGATCGGCACGCTCGGCTCGACGATCAACCCGTTCGCCACGGTGATCGCCGCCAACGCCGCCGGTATTCCATTCACCAACGGCATCCTGCTGCGCATTGTCCTGCTGGCGGTGGGCTGGCTGATTTGCGTGGCGTGGGTGATGCGCTATGCGCGTAAAGTCCGCCTTGACCCCGGCTGTTCCATCGTGGCCGACAAGCTCGATGAAAACCGCGCCCATTTTCTTGGCGACAAGGCGCAGGAATCGCTGGCGTTCACCCCGGTTCGCAAACTGATTCTGGTGATCTTCGCCCTCGCCTTTGCGGTGATGATCTACGGCGTGGCGGTGCTGGGCTGGTGGATGGCCGAGATCTCTGCGGTGTTCCTCGCCGCCGCCATTATCGTCGGCCTGATCGATCGCATGAGCGAAGAGGATCTCACCACCACGTTTATCAACGGCGCGCGGGATCTGCTCGGCGTGGCACTGATCATCGGTATCGCGCGCGGCATTGTGGTGATCATGGACAAAGGGATGATCACCCACACGATTTTACACAGCGCGGAAGGGCTGGTGAGCGGGCTGTCGACCGTGGCGTTTATCAACGTGATGTACTGGTTGGAAGTGGTGCTCTCGTTTCTGGTGCCGTCGTCGTCAGGTCTGGCGGTGTTAACCATGCCGATCATGGCCCCGCTGGCGGACTTTGCCAACGTCAATCGCGACCTGGTCGTCACCGCCTACCAGTCAGCATCCGGCATTGTGAATCTGATCACACCGACGTCCGCAGTTGTGATGGGCGGCCTGGCCATTGCCCGCGTACCTTATGTGCGTTACCTGAAATGGGTTGCGCCGCTGCTGTTGATCCTGACGGTGTTTATCACCGTGGTGCTCAGTATTGGCGCGCTGCTCTGATTTTTCGCCGGTGGCGCTGCGCGCACGCGCGCGGTGTCGCCGGGCATGTTGGCAATTAATTGGGATAAAACGATGAAGGAATACGCAGAATGCACCCCCAGAGAACAGCTTCAGCTTGCCGTCTGCCAGCGTCTTATTGTGGAAAAAAGCTATTTGTCGCAGGAGGAAATCCGCCGGGATTTGCAGGTTCACGGCTTTGACACCATCAGCCAGTCAACGGTGTCGCGGCTGTTAAAACTGCTCGGCGTGATCAAAATTCGCAACGCCAAAGGACAGAAAATTTATTCCGTGAACCCGCAATTACGCCCGGCCCCGGATGCCGCGCGATCGATAGCCGAAATGGTGGTCAGCGTGGAGCACAACAGCGAATTTATCCTTATCCATACCGCCGCCGGATACGGTCGCGCCGTCGCCAGAATACTGGATTATCATGCGATCCCGGATATCCTTGGCGTGGTGGCGGGCAGCAGCATTGTCTGGGTCGCGCCACGGGATGTGAAGCGCACGGCACTGGTGCACAAGCGCGTTAATTATTTATTAAGAATGCATTAATATGCAAAATAACCGTTTGCATAACGTAAATATTGCATCAATCACTTGATCCGAAAAAGCAGCTGAGTATAATGCCGGACAATTTGCCGGGGGGAAGCATGGTCAACTGCGTACGACATCTTGTCTTACCGCGTCTGAAAAAGGGCGCAGGCCTGCCGTTTTTTTCCCGTTGCTCAATCCTATTCCACAGCCCCTCTATTGAGGGGCTTTTTTTTGCGCAGGCGTCAGGAGATAACAATGGCTAATCCGCTATATCAAAAACATATCATTTCCATAAACGATCTAAGCCGCGAAGAACTCGAACAGGTACTGGCAACCGCCGCCAAACTGAAGGCTAACCCGCAACCGGAACTGCTGAAGCACAAAGTGATTGCCAGCTGTTTCTTTGAGGCCTCGACCCGCACCCGCCTGTCGTTTGAAACCGCCATGCACCGCTTAGGCGCAAGCGTGGTGGGATTCTCCGACAGCAGCAACACCTCGCTCGGCAAAAAGGGCGAGACGCTGGCTGACACCATTTCCGTCATCAGCACCTACGTTGACGCCATTGTCATGCGTCACCCGCAGGAAGGCGCGGCGCGGCTGGCAACAGAATTTTCCGGCGGCATTCCGGTGCTCAACGCCGGTGACGGCTCGAACCAGCACCCCACCCAGACGCTGCTGGATCTGTTCACCATTCAGGAAACCCAGGGCCGCCTGGAAAACCTCAATATCGCCATGGTCGGCGATCTGAAATATGGTCGCACCGTGCACTCGCTGGCCCAGGCGATGGCGAAGTTTAGCGGTAACCGCTTCTTGTTTATCGCCCCCGCCGCACTCGCCATGCCGCAGTACATTCTGGATATGCTCGACGAGTACGGCATCGCCTGGAGCGTGCATGAGAGCATTGAAGAGGTGATGCCGGAGGTGGACATTCTGTACATGACCCGCGTGCAGAAAGAGCGCCTGGATCCGTCGGAATACGCCAATGTAAAAGCGCAGTTTGTGCTGCGCGCCAGCGACCTGAACGGGGCGCGCAGCAACATGAAAGTGCTGCACCCGCTGCCGCGCGTGGATGAGATCCACACCGACGTTGATAAAACCCCGCACGCCTGGTATTTCCAGCAGGCCGGAAACGGCATCTTTGCCCGCCAGGCCTTGCTGGCCCTGGTTCTGAATCGCGATTTGGTGCTGTAAGGAGAACTGAGATGACACACGACAATAAACTCCAGGTCGAAGCCATTAAACGTGGCACCGTGATTGACCACATCCCCGCGCAGGTGGGCTTTAAGCTGCTGACCCTGTTCAAGCTGACCGAAACCGACCAGCGCATCACCATCGGCCTGAATCTGCCGTCGGGTGAGATGGGCCGCAAGGATCTGATCAAAATCGAGAACACTTTTCTCACCGACGAGCAGGTAAACCAGCTCTCGCTGTACGCGCCGGATGCGACGGTAAACCGCATTGATGAGTACGAAGTGGTGGGGAAATCGCGCCCGAATTTACCGAACCGAATTGACGCGGTGCTGGTGTGCCCTAACAGCAACTGCATCAGTCATGCCGAGCCGGTTTCATCGAGTTTTGCAGTGAAAAAGCGCGCGACGGATATCGCGCTCAAATGTAAATACTGCGAAAAAGAGTTTTCGCATTATGTGGTGCTGGCCAACTAATTGAGGTTGGTTCCAGGTTCCGCGCTCCCTATAATGGCGCGGAACCTTACATTACCGCTGTTATTCAGGAGAAATTATGACGAAAACCATCGCGACGGAAAATGCACCAGCAGCTATTGGCCCCTATGTTCAGGGCGTTGATCTCGGCAGTATGATCTTCACCTCCGGTCAGATCCCGGTCTGTCCGAAAACCGGTGCCGTGGCCGACGACGTGTCCGCCCAGGCGCGTCAGTCGCTGGAAAACGTGCAGGCTATCGTTGAAGCCGCTGGCCTGAAGGTTGGCGACATCGTGAAAACCACCGTTTTCGTGAAAGATCTCAACGATTTCGCCACCGTTAACGCCACCTACGAAGCGTTTTTCAACGAGCACAACGCCACCTTCCCGGCGCGCTCCTGCGTTGAAGTGGCGCGTTTGCCGAAAGACGTGAAAATCGAGATTGAAGCGATCGCCGTGCGCCGTTAATTCCGCGCGGTACGCTGTACTATCGCCGGGTGGCGCTGCGCTTACCCGGCCTACATAACTGCGCTTACCCGGCCTGTTAATTTGCGGTATTGATCACATCAATAAACCCCTGCAAGAGTGGCGTCAGCTGCTCATCATTCCACAACACATACAGATCGGCGGGAATCACTTCCTGTAGCGGGCGAAAGTGCACGCCAGGCCAGTTGATCAGCGCACAGGTTTCCGGGAGTAACGCGACGCCGACACCTGCACCGACCAATGCCAGCGCGGTTTGCGGTTCATTGACCTGATGGGTGATCAGCGGCGAAAATCCCTTTTTTATACACTGGGCGTGGATCTGCTGAGCATAATCACTTTGACTGAAAGAGAGTGAGATAAAAGAGCGTCCGGCCAGCGAAGATAGCGACAAAATACGGTGGTCACACAGCGGATCATCCGCTGGAAGGGCCACCCGTATCGCTTCACGTGAGATCAACTGACAGCGGATGTTTTGCCCCACATCAGGAAGCACGTTCCGGTTAACGGCGACATCGATCGTGCGGTTACGCAACGCCTCAATCTGCTGGTGCTGAGAAAGCTCATGCAGGGTCCAGTCAGCACCGGGGTAAACATCTTTAAAATGTTTGAGCCGCTCCAGCAGCGGCCCCCATAGCGCACTGCCAATAATGCCAATATTGAGCCGCTGATTTTCGCTGCGGCCGATTTGCCGGACCCAGGCTAAAGAGCGGTCGGTTGACTCAAGGATCCCATCGAGTTCGGTCTTTAATACCTTACCTGCACGCGTCAAGGCCACTTTTCGACTGGAACGTTCAAACAGCGCAACGCCCAGTATCTCTTCCAGCTCTTTTATCTGCAAACTGAGCGGAGGTTGGGAAATGTTCAACCGGGCCGCCGCACGGCCAAAATGAAGCTCGTCGGCCAGCACCTGGAAGTAACGCAGCATTCGGAAACGAATGCGGCTATTGGCGTGTGAATCAATCATATTCAGTGCCTGAAAAGAGGATCGGTGAAGGTGCCGATCCTCTCATGGGTATTAAAGCGCAGCATCCACCCGGCGATGTAACGCTTCAGCGCGGCTAAATAGCATCGCGAGGATCAGTGCCAGTAATAAAGCAGCATACGCAAACGCAGCCGTGTTTACTGCTCCCTGCAACCCAAAACGACTGTTCACCAGCGATGAGACACTGGCAAATATGAGGGTTCCGACTGTACCACAGGTTAACAGTGCGGAAATCAGCGTCGGCGAGCTTTGGCTGATTTGTAACGAGCCGTAGCTCATCAACCCTGAAAACAAACCGGAATTGAAGAAGCCGAAGAACCCGCAGGCAATGACAATGATCGTCGTATTCGTACTTTGCGTGATCAGCAGGATGGCAATCAGCCCAATCACCGTACAAATCATCAGAAAGGTACGAAGCTGCATGAGCTTAACGGTGAACTGATTCAGAAAGAGACCCGCCGCTTTTGTCACCCAGTATACCGTGGTGAAAAGCGCTGCCGATTCGGGGGACAGGGCAAAACGAGATTGCAAATATCCCGGCGTCCAGAGCGTGAAAATCGGTTCCGCCAGCAAGAAGGCAAACAGGGCGAAGCAGATCAAATAGACGGCAACGCCCCAGGGTTCTGATTTTCCCCCTGCATGACTTTCCGTCGGCGCAGGCGATTCGGTTGCCGGAAAACGGCAGCGAACCGTCAGCGCCAGCATTAATGCGCCCAGACCGCCCATAATGCCATACATCGCGATCCAGCTCGCGCCCAGTTGAAACAACCAGGCCAGCAGAAAAGAGAGCGTTGCACCTGCAAGACTAAAAAAGAAATCGGTAAAGATAAGGCTTGCCGAGCGGCTTTTTTCATCGGGATTAATGCGAACAACCAAATAGCTACCGATGGTCATGAAAATACCGCCACACGCGCCAATGATAGCGACAGCAGCGCTAAACAACGTTAAGGTCGGGTGAACGAACAGCACCGCACTCACCGCGATCGTTAAGCCGGCGGCGAAGACTAACGGATTTTTCAGCCCCCACTTTTTCATCAGCACGCCGCCGAAAACAATCGGTATAAACATCCCGACGTTCATCAGGGTGAAAATCTGGCCGATAAAGCTGGGCGGCTTGTTAAACGCAGCAGAAAGAGGACCAAGAACGATACCCAGCGTTGAGACTAATGCCCCGACAAAGTAATAGCTCAGGTAAGAAATGGAATTGATGTTCGCGCGTGAAAACGGACGTTCAGACATAGGTTGTTTCTCCTGGCGGAGTAATCCTTACCCGCCACATAACCGGGCATCAGGCGTACTGTTGGATAAACCGACTTAACAGACGGATAAAATCATCGGTAACCATTGCGGCACATTTCAGCGTTTGCTCATGGGACAATTGAACATCACTCAGCCCCTCCGCCATGTTGGTGATTGCTGAGACCGCCAGCACTTTCATTCCGCAATGACGGGCCACAATGACTTCCGGCACCACAGACATGCCGACAACATCACCGCCCATATGCTGCATCATGCGAATTTCCGCTGCGGTTTCGAAATTTGGGCCGGGATAAGAGACAAAGACGCCTTCATGCAGCTGGATATCCAGTGCGCGGGCTGTCATCTGCAACTGGTGACGGAGTTCATTATCATAAGCATTGGCAAGGCTGAAGAAGCGCGGGCCAAAACGCTCGTCATTGGGTCCCACCAGCGGCGTGGAGGGCATAGTGTTGATATGATCATTCAGCGCCACGAGGCTTCCCGCCGGAATGGCAGGGTTTAACGAGCCAGCCGCATTGGTGCAGAGTAAGAATTCACATCCCAATAATTTCAACGTCCGCACGGCATGCGTCATGATCCCCATACCCTGGCCTTCATAGAAATGCCCACGCCCTTTCATGCAGATGAGCGCAACCCCATGCAGCGTGCCCATCACCACCTCACCCGCATGACCGATGACCGTACTCACCGGGAAACCGGGTAGCGAGGCATATGAGATGACGGTTTTGTCCTCCATACGGTCTGCCAGTGCCCCCAGACCCGAACCGAGTATCAAGGCGATACGCGGTGTAAAACCCGGTTTCGCATTTTGTAAGAGAGTGGCGGCCTCATAAGGGGTATCGTTATTTACAGACAAAGACATAAGTGCTCCAGAGAGAATGATGTTGTGCCTATTTTTTGTCTGCGGGCAGCATCAGGCCAATACCGTTGATGGGGAGAACGATTTGCTTTTCCAAATCAATTACCAGCACCGAAGATGGAAAATCATTCAAATCAATAGATTATGAAAACAAAAACGATCGACAGAATAAAAAGGCGAGAGAATGGGTATCCAATTTTGTGATGTGCTTCTCCCGAGCCAAATCAGAAGAAGCACAATGCCGAGCATTTCAGCATTTATCTAAAGCCTTATGGCAAGTTTGCCGTTACAACGTCAATTAATGCCTGATCGGTAACCTGTCGCGGATAGACACCAATGGATTCACTGTATAAGGGCGGTAAATTTCGACAGTGCGTTGAACGAAAGGCATTAATTGCACAAAGAATTATTGATATAGTTTGATATATATTATTCAGGATATGAATGAATATTGAATGGATTAATCGTTCACTATCGCCGGGTGGCGCTGCGCTTACCCGGCCTACATAACTGCGCTTACCCGGCCTACGTAACACCATCCCCCGTAGGCCCGGCAAGCAAAGCGCCGCCGGGCGTTGTTACTGCGCCTTACTGCCAGCCGTAGCGACGGCTATAAATGCCTTTTACCCACTGGGTCAGCGCCATATAACCGAGCAAAATGCCCACCAGCCACGGGAAATACGCCAGCGGCAGCGCCTGAAGCTGTAGATAGCTCGCCAGCGGTGAGAACGGCAGCGCAATCCCTGCACACATCACCACGCAGGTCATCACCAGCAGCGGCCAGGCGGCACGGCTCTGGAAGAACGGCACGCGACGGGTGCGGATCATATGCACAATCAGCGTCTGCGACAGCAGGCCCACCACAAACCAGCCGGACTGGAACAGCGTTTGCGCCTCGGGCACATTGGCGTGGAACACCCACCACATCACGCAGAACGTCAGGATGTCGAAGATCGAGCTTATCGGCCCAAAGAAGATCATAAAGCGCCCGAGATCCGCCGGGTTCCAGCGCTGCGGTTTTTGGATCTGCTCGTCATCCACGTTATCAAACGGGATCGCCACCTGGGACACATCGTACAGCAGGTTCTGGATCAGCAAGTGCAGCGGCAGCATGGGCAGAAACGGCAGGAATGCGCTGGCGACCAGGACGCTGAAGACGTTACCGAAGTTAGAACTGGCGGTCATTTTGATGTATTTCAACATATTGGCGAAGGTGCGACGCCCTTCAATCACGCCCTCTTCCAGCACCATCAGGCTCTTTTCAAGCAGAATGATGTCCGCCGCTTCACGCGCGATATCCACCGCGCTGTCAACCGAGATGCCAATATCCGCCGCACGCAGCGCCGGGGCGTCATTGATGCCGTCGCCCATAAATCCGACCACGTGGCCTTCGCGTTTGAGCAGCGTCACGATGCGCTCTTTGTGCATCGGCGTCAGGCGTGCAAACAGCGTGGTCTGTTTCGCAAGCCGGGCCAGCGCATCGTCATCGAGCGCGTCAATCTGCGCGCCGACCACCACCTCGCCCACTTCCAGCCCCACGTCGTGACACACCTTTGCCGCCACCAGCTCGCTGTCGCCGGTCAAAATCTTCACCGTGATGCCACTGGCTTTCAGCGCGGTTAACGCCGGTGCGGTGCTCTCTTTTGGTGGATCGAGAAACGCAATGTAGCCTTCCAGAATCAGATCCGATTCATCCACGCGATGATAGTCACGCACGCGGGCGGGCAGGTATTTGCTGGCCACCGCCACCACGCGCAGCCCCTGGCGATTCAGGGTCTCGGTCACGCGCTGAATGCGGCGCAGCATGGCGTCGTCCAGCGGGACAATCTCGCCGTTGTGGCGCACACGCGTGCAGACGCTCAGCATCTCCTGAAGCGCGCCTTTGCAGATCAGCTGATGCGCGTCCGGGCGTTCGCTCACCACCACCGACATGCGGCGGCGCTCAAAATCAAAGGGGATTTCATCGATCTTCTGCCAGCGCGTAGCGAGATCCCGCGCGGCTTCTTCCTCCACGCCCTCCAGCACCGCCACATCGAGCAGGTTTTTCAGCCCGGTCTGGTAGTGGCTGTTCAGCCAGGCGGTGCGCAGCACGTGCTCGCTGACCTTGCCCGACACGTCGGTGTGGTTTTCCAGCACGATTTTATCCTGCGTCAGAGTGCCGGTTTTGTCGGTGCACAGAATATCCATCGCACCGAAGTTCTGGATCGCGTCCAGGTGCTTGACGATCACCTTCTGTTTCGACAGCTTCACCGCCCCGCGCGCCAGCGTAGAGGTGACGATCATCGGCAGCATCTCCGGCGTTAATCCCACCGCCACCGACAGCGCGAACAGCGCCGCTTCCCACCAGTCGCCTTTGGTAAAACCGTTGATCAACAGCACAACAGGCGTCATCACCAGCATAAAGCGGATCAACAGCATACTGACGCGGCTGATGCCTTTCTGGAACGCATTCGGCTCGCTTTCCTGCTGGCTCACGCGCCCGGCGAGCTGACCAAACCAGGTGTTTGCCCCGGTGGCGATGACCAACGCCTGCGCGGTGCCGCTCACTACGTTGGTGCCCATAAAGCACAGGGTGTCGCACTCAAGCGGGTTGCTCTGCTGCGGGTCACGGGTGTTGGCGATTTTCTCCACCGGCAGCGACTCCCCGGTCAGCGACGCCTGCGCGACAAACAGATCGCGCGCCTGCAACACCCGCAGATCGGCGGGGATCATATCCCCCGCCGCCAGCTTGACGATATCGCCAGGCACCAACTCATCGAGTGGCACGTCGCACCACGCGCTTTCGCCCTTCTCGTTGATCACCCGCAGCACCGTGGCGGTGTTGCTGACCATCGCTTTCAGCGCATCGGCGGCTTTGGTGGAGCGCGCCTCCTGCACAAAGTTGAGCAGCGTCGAGATCGCCACCATCAGGCCGATCACCCCGGCGGCAAACAGATCTTCGGTGGCGTAAGAGATCGCCCCCAGCAGCGTGAGCAGTAAATTGAACGGGTTGCGATAGCACTGCCACAGATGCACCCACCACGGCGAGGGTTGCTGCGCCGGGATCGCATTGCTGCCGTGCTGCTCGCGCGCCTGGCTCACTTCCTGCGGGTTCAGCCCCTCAGGATGGCTGCCAAACGCCTGCCACAGCTGGGCGTCATGCATCGCAGCGACCTTCAGACAGTGGGCGCTTAACGATGCGGGGATCGCGGCCTGGCGAAGATGTTGGGTATCGGGCAGTGGGCTGCGCTGAACAAGACGGCGCGGCAAGTGGCGGCTAAGCTGCGCAAACAGCTGCCGGGTTACATTTTTCAGCATAATAGTGTCCCTTTGCGCCGATCATGGCGGCGCAAAAAATAGTGGTGCAGGGACGTTAATGAAACGTCGCTGCCTTACGCATCCGGTAAGGCAGCGTGGGCGGGCTTACCGGAAAGCGGGAAAACTCCCTTCGGGGTGAGGGGTGGGGTCAGGATCCATGTGGCCTCCGGTTAAGCGTGTGGGGTAAGTTGGAGCGCATAATAACGTCCGGCAACTAAACCAGACGTAAACCAGACTTTGCTCATTGTGATTCGGTTGGGTAGCATTAGGCTGGTAACGACCCCCAACAGGAATGGACGCATGCAAAACCGACTGACTATCAAAGACATCGCACGGTTAAGCGGTGTGGGTAAATCCACCGTCTCACGGGTGCTGAATAATGAAAGCGGCGTCAGTGAGCGCACGCGTGAACGCGTTGAAGCGGTGATGCGGCAGGAGGGCTTCTCCCCTTCCCGTTCCGCACGCGCCATGCGCGGTCAGAGCGACAAAGTGGTGGCCATTATCGTGACGCGCCTGGACTCCCTGTCGGAAAACCTGGCGGTACAGACCATGCTGCCCGCGTTTTACGAGCAGGGCTACGATCCGATCATGATGGAAAGTCAGTTTTCCCCGGCGCTGGTGGAGGAGCATTTGGGGATGCTCCGCCGCCGCAATATTGATGGCGTGGTGCTGTTTGGCTTTACCGGCGTCACCGAAGCGCTGCTGACGCCCTGGCGCTCATCGCTGGTGCTGCTGGCGCGCGACACCGAAGGGTTCGCTTCCGTCTGCTATGACGACGAAGGGGCCATCCGCCTGTTGATGCAAAAACTCTATGAACAGGGCCACCGACACATCAGCTTTCTTGGCGTTCCCGCAAGCGATGTCACCACCGGGCAGCGTCGCCACGACGCCTATCTCGCCTTTTGTGAACAGCATCAGCTTACCCCGCTCGCCGCCCTGCCCGGCCTCGCCATGAAGCAGGGCTATGAGCATGTCAGCGACGTGCTCGGCGAAAACACCACCGCGCTGGTCTGCGCCACCGACACCCTGGCGCTCGGCGCGAGCAAATACCTGCAAGAGCAGCGTATCGATACGCTGCAACTGGCAAGCGTAGGGAACACGCCGCTGATGAAGTTCCTGCACCCGGAGATCGTCACCGTCGATCCTGGCTACGCGCAGGCAGGGCGCATGGCCGCCACGCAGCTTATCGACCAGGTCAACGGCCGCGCGGATCCACGCACGATCGTCGTCCCCGCACGCCTCGACTGACTCGCCTCTGTCACCGATATTGTGTGATCGTCCCCTGATTTCGGGAACGTTCCCATTTTCGAAAATTCGATTTCTGTTTACCCTTGCGCTCAGGTCATAACGCAACATCTCTCCTCTACGATGAGGCCTCAAAATGGGCAAAGTACAACAACAGGATATCGACCAGCTGATCGTGCTGGTCGGCGGGCGCGACAACATTGCCACCGTCAGTCACTGCATCACCCGGCTGCGGTTTGTATTAAACAATCCGGCGAAAGCCGATCCCAAAGCCATTGAAAATCTGCCGATGGTCAAAGGCTGCTTCACCAACGCCGGGCAGTTCCAGGTGGTGATTGGCACCGAGGTGGGCGATTACTATAAAGTGCTGATTGCCACCACCGGCCAGGCGCACGCCGATAAAGAGCAGGCCAAAATGGCGGCGCGGCAAAACATGAAATGGCACGAGCAGTTGATCTCGCACTTCGCGGAGATCTTCTTTCCACTGCTGCCCGCGCTGATCAGCGGCGGTTTGATTCTCGGTTTTCGCAACGTGATTGGCGATCTGCCCATGAGCAACGGCCACACGCTGGCGCAAATGTTCCCGGCGCTGAAAACGGTGTACGACTTCCTGTGGCTGATTGGCGAGGCGATCTTCTTCTATTTACCGGTGGGCATCTGCTGGTCAGCGGTGCGCAAAATGGGCGGCACGCCGATCCTCGGTATTGTGCTCGGCGTAACGCTGGTATCACCGCAGTTAATGAACGCCTATCTGCTTGGCTCCCAGGTGCCGGAGGTGTGGAACTTTGGCCTCTTTACCGTGGCGAAAGTGGGCTACCAGGCGCAGGTGATCCCGGCGCTGCTGGCGGGTCTGGCGCTGGGCTTTATTGAAACGCGCATCAAACGCATGGTGCCGGACTACCTCTATCTGGTGGTGGTGCCGGTGTGCTCGCTGATCCTCGCCGTGTTCCTCGCGCACGCCTTTATCGGCCCGTTTGGCCGCCTGATCGGTGACGGCGTGGCCTTTGCGGTGCGTCACCTGATGACCGGCAGCTTCGCCCCGATTGGCGCGGCACTGTTCGGCTTCCTGTATGCGCCGCTGGTGATCACCGGCGTGCACCAGACGACGCTGGCAATCGATATGCAGATGATCCAGAGCATGGGCGGCACGCCAGTGTGGCCGCTGATTGCGCTCTCCAACATCGCGCAGGCCTCCGCCGTCGTCGGCATTATTATCGTCAGCCGTAAGCACAACGAACGTGAGATCTCGGTGCCGGCGGCTATCTCGGCCTTCCTCGGCGTGACCGAACCGGCGATGTACGGCATCAACCTGAAATACCGCTTCCCGATGCTCTGCGCGATGATCGGCTCCGGGCTGGCCGGACTGCTGTGCGGACTGAACGGCGTGCTGGCGAACGGCATTGGCGTGGGCGGGTTACCGGGCATCCTATCCATTCAACCGAGCTACTGGCAGGTGTTTTCGCTGGCGATGGCGGTGGCGATTATCGTGCCGATGGCGCTGACGTCCATGATGTACCAGCGCAAATTCCGTCAGGGCGCGCTGCAAATTATCTGATCTGTTCGGGGCGCATTTGCGCCCCCTTTTTTCCAGGATGAAACATGAATACCCTTCCCCATTGGTGGCAAAACGGCGCAATCTACCAGATCTACCCCAAAAGTTTTCAGGATTCGACAGGCAGCGGCACGGGCGATCTACGCGGCGTGCTGACGCGGCTGGACTACCTGAAAACCCTCGGTATCGACGCCATCTGGCTGACGCCGTTTTATCTCTCACCGCAGGTGGACAACGGCTACGACGTGGCGAATTACACCGCCATCGATCCGCGCTACGGCACGCTGGAAACGTTCGACGAGCTGGTGGCGCAGGCGCACGCGCGGGGCATTCGTATCGTGCTCGACATGGTGTTTAACCACACCTCGACCCAGCATGCATGGTTTCGGGAAGCGCGCGATCCGGCCAGTCCGTACCGCCAATTCTACTTCTGGCGCGACGGCACGCCGGACACCTTGCCGAACAACTGGCGCTCCAAATTTGGCGGCAACGCCTGGGGCTGGCAGGCGGAAAGCGGGCAATATTATCTGCATATCTTTGCCCCGGAGCAGGCGGATCTGAACTGGGAAAACCCGGCGGTGCGCGAGGAACTTAAGCAGGTTTGCCACTTCTGGGCGGATCGCGGCGTGGATGGTCTGCGCCTCGACGTGGTGAATTTGATCGCCAAAGATGCGGACTTCCCCAATGACGAACTGGGCGATGGCCGCCGCTTTTATACCGACGGCCCGCGCGCGCATACGTTCTTGCAGGAGATGAGCCAGGAGGTGTTTACGCCGCGCGGCCTGATGACCGTGGGCGAGATGTCCTCTACCACGCTTGAGCACTGTCAGCGCTACGCCGCGCTTGATGGCCGCGAACTGTCGATGACCTTTAACTTCCATCACCTGAAGGTGGATTATCCGGGCGGGGAGAAATGGACGCTGGCGGCACCGGATTTTGTCGCGCTAAAAACGCTTTTCAACCACTGGCAGCAGGGGATGCACAACCTCGCCTGGAACGCGCTGTTCTGGTGTAACCACGACCAGCCGCGCATTGTGACGCGCTTTGGTGATGAAGGCGAATATCGCGAAACGTCGGCGAAAATGCTGGCAATGGTGCTCCACGGTCTGCAAGGTACGCCCTATATTTATCAGGGCGAAGAGATTGGCATGACCAATCCGCACTTTACGCGCATTACCGATTACCGCGATGTGGAAAGCCACAATATGTTTGCCGAGCGCCGCACCGCGGGCGTGGATGCCGACACGCTGCTGGCCATTCTTGCCAGTAAATCCCGCGACAACAGCCGCACCCCGATGCAGTGGGACGCCAGCCCGAACGCGGGCTTCACCGACGGCGAGCCGTGGATTGGCCTGTGTGACAACTATGAGCAGGTGAACGTGCGCGCGGCGCTGGATAATCCCGACTCGGTGTTTTACGTCTATCAGAAATTGATTCAGCTGCGCAAAGCCGAACCGGTGATCACCTGGGGCGACTATCAGGATCTGCTGCCCCTGCATCCGCACATCTGGTGCTATCGCCGCCAGTGGCAGGGCCAGACGCTGCTGGTTGTCGCCAACCTTAGCCGTGCGATACAGGCGTGGCAGCCAGACGCCTGCGCTGGTGAATGGCAGGTGCTGATGAGCAACTACGATGAAGTCGCCAGCGCCCCCGCCCCCATGACCCTGCGCCCCTACGAAGCGGTATGGTGGCGACAAAAATAACGGCCTTCACGCCCGGCGGTGCATGCTTGCCGGGCCTGGAAGGATGCTATTCAAACAACTCGGCATGTGTCCCTACACCTCGCCACCGCATAGCATTACTTCGTGTTTTTGTTGAATTTTTACGCGAAAACTTTAGCGAAAAATTTACATTCTTCTCAACGCCCGCCCTGTGTACGGTCTCGTTTTTACTTTGTCCTGCATCAATAAAATCGCAAACTTGTTTGATGCAAATCACTATATATAGGCCTTAAAATCGCCACCCGGCCCAATATGTTGTATTAATCGTCTATTATTGCAACAGTCCCCTTGCGCATTTTAACGGCGTCTTTGTGGATAAAACGGGCCGGGTACCGGGTTAATGCTGATTAGACAAACAAATACGCCCGGTGCATAAATTCCCGCCTTTGTGGATAACCTGTTTTTAAAATGGAGAGATCATGACACCGCATGTGATGAAACGAGATGGCTGTAAAGTGCCTTTCAAATCAGAGCGCATAAAAGAAGCCATTCTTCGTGCAGCTAAAGCAGCGGGAGTCGATGACGCAGACTACTGCGCCACCGTCGCAGAAGTTGTCAGTAACCAGATGCAGTCGCGCGAAAAAGTCGATATCAGCGAAATCCAGACCGCCGTTGAAAACCAGTTGATGTCCGGCCCGCACAAGCAGCTGGCGCGTGCCTATATCGAATATCGCCATGACCGCGATATCGAGCGCGAAAAGCGTGGCCGCTTGAACCAGGAGATCCGTGGCCTGGTCGAGCAAACCAACTCCGCCCTGCTCAACGAAAACGCCAACAAAGACAGTAAAGTGATCCCGACCCAGCGCGATTTGCTGGCCGGGATTGTCGCCAAACACTATGCCCGTCAGCATTTGCTGCCGCGCGACGTGGTGCTGGCGCATGAGCGCGGTGACATTCACTACCACGATCTGGACTACTCGCCGTTCTTCCCGATGTTCAACTGCATGCTTATCGATCTGAAAGGCATGCTGACCCACGGGTTTAAAATGGGTAACGCCGAGATTGAGCCGCCGAAATCCATCTCGACCGCCACCGCCGTGACCGCGCAGATCATCGCCCAGGTCGCCAGCCATATTTACGGCGGCACCACCATCAACCGCATCGATGAAGTGCTGGCTCCGTTCGTGGCGGAGAGCTTTACCAAGCACCGTAAAATCGCCGAGCAGTGGCAGATCCCGGACGCTGATGGCTACGCCCATTCCCGCACGGAGAAAGAGTGCTACGACGCTTTCCAGTCGCTGGAATACGAGGTGAACACGCTGCACACCGCCAACGG
Source organism: uncultured Enterobacter sp. (assembly GCA_963521185.1). Classification (GTDB taxonomy): domain Bacteria; phylum Pseudomonadota; class Gammaproteobacteria; order Enterobacterales; family Enterobacteriaceae; genus Enterobacter_D. Next base: position 416,309 of record CAUQTV010000004.1, read on the forward strand.
GCAGACGCCGTTCGTCACCTTCGGTTTTGGCCTCGGCACCAGTTGGGAATCGCGCCTGATCCAGCAGTCCATTCTGCGCAACCGCATCGCGGGGCTTGGCAAGAATCGCAAAACCGCCGTCTTCCCGAAACTGGTGTTCGCCATTCGCGACGGCCTGAACCACAAGTTCGGCGATGCCAACTACGACATCAAACAGCTGGCGCTGGAGTGTGCGAGCAAACGCATGTATCCGGATATCCTGAACTACGACCAGGTGGTGAAAGTCACCGGTTCGTTCAAAACGCCAATGGGCTGCCGCAGCTTCCTCGGCGTGTGGGAAAACGAGAACGGCGAACAGGTTCACGACGGGCGTAACAACCTGGGTGTGATCAGCCTTAACCTGCCGCGCATCGCGCTGGAAGCCAAAGGTAACGAAGAGGCGTTCTGGAAACTGCTCGACGCGCGTCTGGTGCTGGCACGCAAAGCGCTGATGACGCGCATCGCCCGTCTCGAAGGGGTCAAAGCCCGCGTCGCACCTATCCTCTATATGGAAGGGGCCTGCGGCGTGCGTCTGAAAGCGGACGACGATGTGTCGGAGATCTTCAAAAATGGCCGGGCGTCGATTTCGCTGGGTTATATCGGGATCCACGAAACCATCAACGCGCTGGCCGGTGACACGCACATGTACGACAGCGAAGCGCTGCGTGCGAAAGGCATCGCCATCGTTGAGCGTCTGCGCCAGGCCGTTGACGCCTGGAAAGAGGAGACCGGTTACGGCTTTAGCCTCTACAGCACGCCGAGCGAAAACCTCTGCGATCGCTTCTGCCGCATCGATACCGCCGAGTTTGGCGTGGTGCCGGGCGTGACCGACAAAGGCTATTACACCAACAGCTTCCACCTCGACGTGGAGAAAAAGGTCAATCCGTACGACAAGATTGACTTCGAAGCGGCCTATCCGCCCATCGCGAACGGCGGTTTCATCTGCTACGGCGAGTACCCGAACATTCAGCACAACCTGAAAGCGCTGGAAGACGTGTGGGATTACAGCTATCAGCACGTGCCCTATTACGGCACCAACACGCCGATCGATGAGTGCTACGAGTGCGGCTTTACCGGTGAGTTCGAATGCACCAGCAAAGGCTTTACCTGCCCGAAATGCGGCAACCACGACGCCGCCCGCGTGTCGGTTACCCGTCGCGTATGCGGTTATTTAGGCAGCCCGGACGCGCGTCCGTTTAACGCCGGTAAGCAGGAAGAAGTGAAGCGCCGGGTTAAGCATTTAGGCAACGGGCAGATCGGTTAATTTCTGCGCAGGGTTCTCCCCCTCACCCTACCCCTCTCCCTCAAGGGAGAGGGAACTCTTCCCCCTCTCCCTGTGGGAGAGGGCCGGGGTGAGGGCATCAGCGCGCACAAATTCTCTGGACATTTTCTATGCGATATCACCAGTACTACCCCGTCGATATAGTGAACGGGCCTGGCACCCGCTGCACCCTGTTTGTTTCAGGGTGCGTTCACGAATGCCCTGGCTGCTACAACAAAAGCACCTGGCGGCTTAATTCCGGCCAGCCGTACACCCGGGAGATGGAAGAGACGATCATTCGCGATCTGAACGACACGCGGGTTAAGCGCCAGGGGATCACGCTGTCCGGCGGCGATCCGCTGCATCCGCAGAACGTGCCTGAGATTTTACGCCTGGTGCAGCGCATCCGCGCCGACTGTCCTGGCAAAGATATCTGGATGTGGACGGGCTATAAGCTGGATGAGCTTACCCCCGCGCAACGGGACGTGGTGGCGCTGATCAACGTGCTGGTGGACGGTAAATTTGTGCAGGATCTCAAAGACCCCTCGCTCATCTGGCGCGGCAGCAGCAACCAGGTTGTGCACCACCTCAGATAAAAAAGCCGGGCGCGCCCGGCCTTCATACCGCTGACTTATCGTGCGACCACGAAGCGTTTTTCATCGTCGATGTACGTCTTGTCCCCTGCCGGTGCCAGGATAGAACCGAAGTTCATATGCCCGCGCAGTTTCCAGCTGGCCGGAATGTTCCAGGTCTGCTGCACGTCCGCATCAACCAGCGGGTTGTAGTGTTGCAGGTTAGCGCCAATGCCTTTTTCCGCCAGCGCCAGCCAGACCGCGTACTGCGCGATACCGGAACTGTGTTCAGACCAGATCGGGAAGTTATCGGCGTAGGCCGCGAACTGCTCCTGCAAGCCGGTCACCACATCCTGATCTTCAAAGAACAGCACCGATCCTGCGGCGGCGGCAAAGCCGTCGAGCTTGTCAGAGGTGGCGTGGAAGCTTTCAGCCGGAACGATTTTTCTTAACTGGTCGCGCACCAGCTCCCAGAATTTATTGTGCTCGTTGCCCAGCAGGATCAGCGCGCGGGAGCTTTGCGAGTTAAACGCCGATGGCGCTTGTTTAATGGCGTTCTGGATGGTTTCGATCACGTCATCTTCCGACAGCGGCAACGCTTTGCCGAGGGCGTAAATGGTTCTGCGTTGGGTGGCAAGTGCAAGGTAGTTGTCTGACATAACTTCTCCTGAGAGCGTTTCCAGTTCAAATTCCGCCGGGCGGTTGCTCTGCGCGACCGGCGCACTACGAGACAGTACGGCGTTGAAAATCCGCTGAAATGAGTTCATGTTTCCCGAATTCCTGTTTAAGCCCGTCTGGCGGGATGCTGCCGGTAAAGTATTACCTGATGCCAAAAGAGTAAGCCTGACGGCGGACAAGGAAAAGCTGAACAATTTGTCCCTGATATTCAAAAAAATAGAATGACCGTCAGGTGATGATTTTTTATTAAATAATTTCGTGGCGTTGCCGATAACTTTTTAGTCACGTTTACCCCACGGAGATGATAATGAACGGTATTGAAAAAATTACCGCCGTTAGTGCTCATGGCGAATCGCATTTATCTAATCACGATAATACATCGACTATGCGGAATAATGCTAAATCCGCAGACGTTAATACTGACGCTGATGCAACCGCTGCCGATGAGAGCAGCACGAAGATCTCACTTTCGTTAAAAACGCAGGAAGAAGTCAAGAAACAACAACAGCTAAAGAAAGAAGAAATTAAGAAAACCGATTATACCCTGGAGATGTCCGGCATCCCGCTGTACGGTGGACGGCTGGTGTCGGTGGCAAAATATCCGGATGGCTCAGAGGAAATTGTTGATGCCATCACCGGCCAGAAAATAGCGCCGCAGGATTTACCACCGGAAAATGGAATAGATCCATTAGCGAACTTGCAAAAATAAAAATACCCGCTACGCGCAGGCATTTAAATTAAATTATTAGCGAATTTAAAATCGGCTTACGCATTCCATGGCGACGTTTTTAAAATCGGTAAAGTTTTCGCATGCGCATAAGCGGGCCACTGCACGCTCGCGTAAAAAGGTCACAAAAATATCGTATATCGCCATCGCTTCTTCATATTCGCTTTTGCTAATGGCGAGCAGGAAGACGATATGCGCAACGTCATCCCCCCACTGGATCCCCTGTGGGGCGAGCACGGTATAGACCACGGTTTTCTTCGCCAGCAGGCCCAGCGCATGCGGCAGTGCAATGCCGTCGCCCAGCAGCGTGCTGACAATGGCTTCGCGCTCCACCACCGAATCCAGAAACTCGCCGTCAACAAAGCCCTCTTCCCGCAGCCGATCGCATAGCTGCGTGAACAGCGTTTGCTGATCCACCGCCTCGTGGAGGATGTGGAAATGGCTGGCGTCGAAATACTTCTCCAGCATCCATGGCCGCGTGCGGTCCACCAGCACCAGTTTACCAATTTGCTCTAACTGGTAGTCCGTAGGGAACGGCGCGATGGTCACCACCGGTTTGTCTTTGTCGCTGACCCGCGCGGTAGTGATGACAAAATCTTCGCTGATGCTGTCGCACTGTTCGTAATCCCGCAGCGTCAGGGTGCGCGTGACCTCGATTTGCGGGTATTTGCGCTGCATCACCGCTTCTATCATGCGCGCCATGGCGTTGCCCGCGTCGCACACCAGCAGCACGCGCGGCTGACGCTGGTAACCCACGTTGTAATGGCGCTCCAGCCCGACGCCGATATGCAGCACCAGAAAACCGATTTCGTTTTCGCTGATCGCATATGGCGTGTATTTCCCCCAGCTTGAGACGGCGGCCAGCGTCATGTCCCACGCCATGGGATAGTGCTGCTTGATGTTATCCAGCAGCGGATTGGGGATCATGATCTGGTAGCGCACGCGGGTGATCATGGTTTTGATGTGGGTGAGCAGATCCGCGTGCAGCTGGTTATCGTTTTGCAGGTTGTAGTTGTAATGGGTGTTGATGAAACTGAGGATGTAGTTCACCAGCGCTTCGTCGTCGTCGGCGCTGATGGCGCTGGGGGCTATCTCCTGCACCTGTCGCCCGGCGATGTGCACGCGCAGCCAGGCCTCTTCCGACGCCGCCAGCGGTTTTTCCGCCAGCCGTTGCAGCGAGGCCGCAATTTCCCGCGCCGCATCCCGCACGTTTTCATCGCCATCGTCGGCACTAAATTCCGGTAGCGGGTAGCCCTCGCTGATGCGCCGCACCGCCACTGCGCAGTAGAGGCGGATAAAAAGCTCCCCTTCGTCGGTCAGGCGAATACGGTGGCGGGTGAAAATGGCGTGCAGCAGCGTTTCGAGGCGCTCCGGCACGCCCGCATTGAGCGCGTCTTCGTTGAGCAGCGGGTTTTGCGGGTCCCGCTGCGCCAGTTCCCACAGCAGATCGGTCAGACAGGCGCGAATCGCCATTTCGCTGCCAAACAGCTTCATGCCGTGGCGTGGACGGGTTTCCAGCGTCAGATGATAGCGGTGAAACCACTCCCGCACCTCTGCCATGTCGTTTTGCAGCGTGGCGCGGCTGACAAACCACTCGTCGGCGAGATCTTCAAGCTTGAGGGAAAACGCCGAGGTCAGAAAGCGCACCACCAGATAGTGCACGCGCGCCTGGCCGGTACGCGGAATGCGTAACCCGCGCGGCCGGTCGGTTTGCAGCGACTGGTAGCGCGTGGCGTCGTCGATTTTAAGCTGGTAGCCATTGCCACGGCTGAGAACAAACTGCGCGCCGTGGCTGACAAGCAGGGCGTTGAGCGCGGTGATGTCGGCTCTGACGGTGCGCGTGGTAACCGACAGCCGCTGCGCCAGCTCGTCCTGCGGCAGCGTCTCGTTTTGCAGCATGTGAAAAAGCTGCGCTAAACGTTGGTTCGGAAATCGCACGTCGGTGTCCTCGTTTGCGGCGGTGGGCTTATCCCACCAGCGCTTTGGTCATGGCCAGCAGCTTACGCACATCGTCCGGGCGGGTGTCGCCGCTGGCTTTATCAATGATTGAACTATAGATATGCGGGATGATTTTGCTCACGCCCGCGTCGAGCGCGATGCGCAGGATCTCATTAAAGTTCTCCAGATCAATACCGCCGGTCGGCTCCAGCCAGAAGTCGTGGCGGGCGCAGGCATCGGCAACCGCCTGATATTCATCGCGACACGCCAGCCCGCCCATCGGAAAATACTTAATTGAGCTACCGCCCATGTCTTTTAACAGCGCAATGGCCGTGTCGATGGGCACAATACCGTCGGCGGCTTTGCTGCTCAGCGGTCCGGTGGAGATTTTTACCTGGCCGACGGTACCGGTGGGCGACACCAGTCCATTCACCACCGTCTGAGACTGCCCAAGCAGCGCGCGGCTGGTTGCCACGCCGGTGAACACCTGGTTGACGTGCTGCGGTTGCACCTCGCGGGAAATGGCGCTGACCATCGCCGACTGGTTCGGATCCCCCGCCCCCAGTCCCACCGACAGCGCGTTATCAATCCGCCGGGCGTAGTCGCGCATATCCGCTACGGCGCTTGCCACGTCCGGGTAATTTTTCGAGAGAACGCCCACCAGCACATGCCCTTCGGCAGCCTCGTAAATGGCGCTGGCGTTGGTTTTTGATCCCGCCAGTACGTTCAGGCATACGCGGTCACGGTAAAAATTCGGCGTCAGTGTCATGCCGTTGTCTCCTTGTTCAGCACGTCGGCAATGCGACGGGCAACGATCGCTAACTGGTCTGCGGACACGCTGCGCACATCCGCTTCGATAATGCCTTCGTTGGCCTTGTAGCCACGAAAATAAATGGCGTATTCGCCCTGCTTTAACGCGTTCACTACCTCACCGGTGGCGATGCCGGTGACGGCTTCGTCAAAGGCGATCTCGGTGCGGGCGATGTCGCGCCCGGCGCTGTCCCACACCACACGGGCGCTTACGCCGTTAAGCGCGTTGAGCTGCGCGATGAACGGCGTCATTTTTTCGACCATTTCCGCACCGCTCTCTTTTGCCGCACTCAGGTAATGTTCAATGGCGCAGGTCAGGCCGAGAATGCCCTCTTTGCCAACTTTCATGGCGCGGCCAATGCCGGCGGTCTGGCGCTTCACCCACTCCACGTACTGCGCTTTGCCGATCACCAGCCCGCTGGTTGGCCCTTCAATGGCCTTCGCGCCGCTGTAAATCACCAGATCCGCGCCGGAACGGACGTAGCACTGCAAATCTTCTTCCGCCGCCGCATCGACGATCAGCGGCACATTGTGCTTACGCGCCACCACCGCCGCCTGTTCAACGCTGAGCATGCTTTTTTGCACGCAGTGGTGAGATTTGATGTAGAGGATCGCCGCCGTGCGCGGGGAGATCGCCGCCGCCAGCTGATCGGCGGAGCACTCGTTGGCATAACCCGCTTCCACGATTTTGCCGCCGCCCAGCGCCACCATCGTGCCCACCGGCGCGCCAAAGTTGACGTTGTGCCCGCGCGGCAGCACGATTTCGTTGTGCTCAATCACCGTGCTGTGCAGGTTTTCCAGCAGCCAGTCGTTGTCTTTCACCAGCACCGCCGCCACCGACTGGGCAATGCCCGCCGAGGCGCAGGAGACGACCGTTGCCCCTTCAACCTCCAACAGCCTGGCAATATACTCCCCGGTCTTGTTGACCAGGTCTTTCATCTCAAAATAGTGATTCATGCCGGTCATCACCGCATCGACCACCTCCGGGCGCGGGGTGGACACGCCGAGCGCCGTCATGCGCCCTGATGCGTTAATCACCTGTTTTAAATCGTATTTTTCATAGATCGAAGACATGTTCTGCACTCCCTTGTTCTGTCAGATAAACGCGGCCTGCGCGCACGGCGGCGAGCGGCACCAGCACGGTGTCAGCGTGCAGGCTGTCGTTTTCCGCGTCGGTAAACATCACCGGCTGGCGGCGCTTAGCGAAAATAGTGAGATCGGCATCCAGGCCCGGCGCGAGGCGGCCTTTGTGGGCGAGGCGCAGACCGTCGGCGGCGCTGGCGGTAACGCATTCGATCACCTGCGGCAGCGACATGCCAATGGCGAGGAATTTGGACATCACCCGCGCCAGCGAATAAACCGGGCCGTTGATGCGGTTGCGGCAGTAAATATCCGAACTGATGGTGTGCGGCAAAATGCCAAGGCGAATGGCCTGCCGTGCCACGTCAAAACTGAAGCTGGCGCTGCCGTGGCCAACGTCGAGGCGCACGCCGCGCTTAATGGCGTCGATAACTGACGCACGCAGCGCACCCGCCGGGGTCAGAATGCGGTTGGGTTTGCCGTTGTAGCAGTGGGTGATGATATCGCCCGCGCTCAGGCGTTCGGCGATATCGTCCAGATTCGGCGGGTTATTACCGATGTGCACCATCAGCGGTAAATCGCCGTTCTCTTTCTGGAAAGTTTTGGCGCGCGCCAGCGGCGCGATGCCGTTATCGCCCACCACGCTGCTGCTCATGCGCGCCTTCAGCCCGACGATAAAATCCGGGTAGCGCTTAACCGCCTCGCGCACGGCGTCGCCGTCAATGTTCGCCATGTTTGCCAGCTCGTTTTGCGCAATCAGCCCCACGCGGGAGATGTTCAGCAGCGCGTAAACGTCGGTCGCCGCATTGCGGGTAATCGCATAGAAATCATCCACATCATCCGCGCCGGTGCTGCCCGCGTCCACCACCGTGGTGACGCCCGTCGCGATGCCGATGCTGTCCGGCTCGTCGTGGTAAATCGGCGAATTCGGGTAGCAGTGCACGTGCGAATCAATCCAGCCCGCGCTGACGTAGTGCTCGCCGTTGAGATCGAGGGTGCTAAGGGCGGTACCGCTTATGTCGCCCAGCGCCGCGATTTTGCCGTCCTTTAACGCGATATCCGTAATGGTGTCGTCCACCCGTCGCGCGCGACGCAGGAGTAAATCAAACATTTTTCTCTCCTTTGCCGGAGGGCGGCTACGCCTTATCCGGCCTGCAACGGCAAGGCTTATAGCGCCACCGGGAAAATAGAGCCTAAAATCATCGCGCCCAAAATTGCGCCACCGGTGATCGGCTTCTGCCAGAGATAAAACAGCAGCGCGCCGATCAGCGATCCAATCCCGATCGGGATCGAGGCAGTCATGGCGCTGAGAATGATCAGCGGCCCAAGGAAGCGCCCGGAGGCGTTGCCCGCGCCCATCATCACGTCCGCGCCGTAGGTGGAGTCGCTCTGGTTGATGGTGAACTTACGCGCCAGAATGATCAGGTAGCCAATCGCCAGGCCAATCACCAGGCCGGTGATCAGCGCAGCGCCAAAGTTTGCCACCGGGAAAACAAATCCCGCGCCCAGCAGCAGCGCCGGCACGCCAAGGCCGACGCCGGTCTGGATCGCCCCGCCGATGTCGAGGATGCCGACCAGCGATCCTTCAATGATGCGGGCAAACAGGAAGCTCGCGCCGAAGGCCGCGACCGCGCCATACACGCCGGTGTCCATCCCCGCACGCAGCATCGACACAAACGCCACTTCGTTAAACGCGCCAATGCCGTAGAGGTAATACATATGTGTCCCGGCGAACACGCCGGAGGAAAGCAGGCCAACGAAGATCGGGAACGACCAGTCGGCGTACCAAAAACCTTTATTCTGTTCCATGTCAGGCTCCTGTTATTTGCCGCTCATCGCGTTGTGGATCAGATCCAGCCAGTTCGGCACGGTGAGGTGGAAGGATTCGATCATCTTCATGTCGAAGCCACGGAAGAAGGCGCTCAGCACAAACAGCGCGACGATAGCGCTCATCATCACTTTGGTGACGCGGTTCCAGCCGCTCTCTTCCACGCCTTTGCCGATCAGAATGCCCAGCACCAGGCCCGGCACGGCGTTGCCCATAATGAGCTGCGCGGCCCCGCCGAAAATGGTCGCCCAGAAGCCCGATTTTTTGCCCGCGTCGATGGCCGCCAGCCAGAAGATCACCGGCATAACGGTGTTGACCAGCAGGTTTGCCGCCGGGACCAGCACTTTCACCGCCGTGACCTGCAATGCCGCCGGAACCGCCGAGGCGGTGGAGTTGAGAAACGCGACGACGATCATGCCGATGATGCCGCAGGCAATGGCCATTTTTTTCGGATCGTGCAGCGTCTCGCCTACGTTACGGTTTTTCACCATCAGCGCGGCGGCACCCCAGTTCGGGATGATGCGATGGTCAACGTCCTGGGTGAATGACCCGGCGGCCACCGATGACGCCCAGGCGTTGAAGAAAAAGCCCAGACCAAAAGAGAAGTGCGAAGCGGGATCCCCTTCACAGGAGTTCAGCTCCCCCAACGTACGAAACGCACCCATACCCTGTGTGGTCGGTGCATGAAACATGCGTGCAGCCCCGGCGCCCACGCCGACGCCCACCAGGCCGCCGATAATGAGCGATTTTATTAATATTATCAGGAACATAAATTAACCCTATGATGAAAATCAGGTGTTCGTGACGAAGTCCACCTTGTCGAGATTAATGGCGGTCACGTTGACGGTGACGTCCAGCTCCACGCTGTACGTGCGTCTTTCCCGGCGCAGAAAGAAGAACAAAAAGGCCTCTTTACGCACCGCTTCACGCGCATGAACAACCTGCACATCCTGTGGCTCAATACGCAGTAAAATATGCGGCGATGCTTTCATCACCGCTGCCTGAACGTGGTTCAGCGCATCGGCAAAGGCGCGCGATTTTGATTCGCCCTTGCCGGTCACTCTCACCGTGGTGGTGAATTGCTCTTTCATGCTCACGCGCCGTGCTTTTTCTGCCACGCCAGCACCAGGCGCTCGCCTAACTCTTCTTTGTCCATAAAGCCGAAGCCGAGCACGTTGCAGCCTTCGTTAATCGCCGTCACGCCCTCGTCCACCGAGCGCATGCCGTATTTGGCTTTGTAGCCATATTTGGTCTGAGCGGTGATCGCCCCCGCGCCGCCGCTGCCGCAAAACGAAATGCCGAAGGTGGCGTTTTCCGCTTTCATCACGTCGCCCAGCTTCATGTCCGCCGCCACGCCCGGCACGACCACGGCGCGACCGCCCGCTTTTTCCACCCCGGCGGCCACTTTCTGGCCCTTGCCCAGACGATCGCCAATTACCACGGTAATCTGTTCCATTGTTCGCTCCTTAAAGGTTGTCTTTTGCCACTTCGAAGTGCACCGACAGCAGCCAGGCTTCTTCTTTGGGGAGGTTGCCAAACGCCGCCACAATCTCGTGGGCGAGTGACATTGAATCCGCTGAGATCTCATCAAACAGGCTGGCATCGACGTCCGGTAACGGCTCGCCGGTGACCGAACGGTGCGCCATGGCACGAACATGAGAGGTCAGCATTTGTTCCTGTACGGCGTTGGGAATGATGTTGTGACGGCCCAGCAGCGCATAGACCTGCTGTAGCATGCTGTCTGCAAGCCTGGCCGTTTGCGCAGGCGTGCTTTCCACGTCGTTATTTACCGCTCCGTTATTCACTCGTCTTACCCCGTTAATGGCTCTGAGAGTAAACTAGCGTTGCAGGTTAATAGTTTGTAGCGAGTTGTTTTCCACTTCGAAGTGGAAAGAGAGAGGGCGACAGTGATCTGTGCCGCAAAAAAGCGCCCATGACCGATTTTTGACTGGATTTATGTGATAACGCTCACGAATCATGCGCCACTCAGGCGCAGCAGCAGCGCACAGGCAACGAGCGAAAGTGTGATGTGAGCGGGATTATTGGAAAGGCTTATGCTTAGGCGACCGGGAAAGACAGAATCCGTACTGCCCGGCACGCAAGCGCCGCCGGGCAGTACGGTGTGCGGGGAAACTTAGCGGAACTTCTTATGGTACTCGTTACGCGTCGTTTTAAATCCTTCCGACGCGGCCTGCGCTTCTTTCACTTTGCCTTCGTTCGCCAGCTTTAACGCACCGTCGATCTGGCCGACGAGAATGTCAAAACCGTGGCGGTAATCTTTCATTTCCGGGCTGTCTGGCGCTTTGCCTTCCATTTTCGGCGGCGTCTCTTTTTGCGCATCCAGCGCGGCAGTGCGCATTTTCGTTAACGCTTCTTTCATTTCTGAGGCGTCATCGGTTTTTTGCACCACTTTCAGATTTTCATTGAGCGTGTCCATGTCATCGCCGAGTTCGGCAAACGCGCTTGCCGAACTCAGGACCAGGGCTGACGCCGCCAACATCGCTAACAGTTTTTTCTGCATTGCTCACATCCTTTTTCTTATTGTCAAAAAGTCGATCACATCGCTTACTGCCCGGCGATTTTCATCTCCGGTAACAGCACAGAACCACACTGAATGTTGCTGCGCGTTTCGATATCGTCACCAATCGTCACCATATTGCGCCACATGTCTTTCAGGTTTCCGGCGATGGTGATTTCGCTCACCGGATACTGAATTTCGCCGTTCTCAACCCAGAAGCCCGCCGCGCCGCGCGAATAGTCGCCGGTGATACCGCTGACGCCCTGGCCCATCAGTTCGGTGACCACCAGACCGGTGCCCATCTCTTTGAGCAGTTGCTCAAAGCCCAGGCCGCGCCCCTGAATGCGCCAGTTATGAATGCCGCCCGCATGCCCGGTGCTTTTCAGGCCCAGCTTACGCGCAGAGTAGTTGGTCAGCAGCCACTGGGTGAGCACGCCGTCTTTGATGATCTCACGGCGCTCTGTGCGCACGCCTTCACTGTCGAACGGCGTGGACGCCAGGCCTTTGAGCAGATGCGGGTGCTCTTCAATGGTCAGCCACTCCGGCAGGATCTGCTTGCCGAGGTAGTCGAGCAGGAAGGTCGATTTGCGGTACACCGCACCACCGGCGATAGCGCCGACCAGGTGACCAAACAGCCCGGTCGCCACTTCATTGGCAAAAATCACCGGCGCTTTCATGGTGGAGAGTTTACGCGGTGACAGACGTGACAGCGTGCGCTGCGCACATTCGGCCCCGACCCATTCCGGCGACTTCAAATCGCCCAGCGCGCGCCCAATGGTGTAGGCGTAGTCGCGTTCCATGTCGCCGTTTTCTTCGGCGATCACGCAGCTTGACAGTGAGTGGCGGCTGGAGCAGTAGCTTTGCAGCATACCGTGACTGTTGCCGAACACTTTGATGCCGTAGTGGCTGTTAAAGCTGCCGCCTTCGGTGTTGGTGATGCGCTTATCGACGTTCAGCGACGCCTGTTCGGCGCGTGCGGCCATCTCAATGGCTTCATCCGGGGTGACTTCCGCCGGGTGGAACAGATCTAAATCCGGCGCGTTAAAGGCCAGCAGTTCTTTGTCGGCAACGCCCGCAAACGGATCCGGCGAGGTGTAGCGGGCAATGTCCAGCGCCGCCTGCACGGTACGCGCGATGGCGTCCGGGCTGAGGTCGGTGGAGGAGGCGCTGCCTTTACGATTCTGGTGATATACGGTTATGCCCAGCGCTCCATCGCTATTAAATTCAACGTTCTCCACCTCACCGTAGCGGGTGCTGACGCTAATACCGGTCGTCTTCGACACCGCCACTTCCGCGCCATCCGATTTGCCAGCGGCTAATCCCAGTGCGGTGGAAACGGCCTCTTCCAGTGCTTTGCGTTGCTCTGCAACTTGTGTGATTACTTTCATCGCCAATGCCATAATGTAAGGGGAGTTTCAAAGAAGTCTAACAGAGAACCCATTCTCAGTGTGCTCCCAGGGTGGTAGTATTAGCCTCTTTTTTAAGGAGCCTGAGATGACAAAGCAGCCCGAAGACTGGCTCGACGACGTGCCCGGTGATGATATCGACGATGAAGATGATGAAATCATCTGGGTCAGTAAAAGTGAAATTAAGCGTGATGCCGAAGAATTAAAGCGTCTTGGCGCTGAAATGGTCGAGCTGGGGAAAAACGCCCTCGACAAAATTCCGCTGGATGACGATCTGCGTGCCGCCATTGAACTGGCGCAGCGTATCAAGAAAGAAGGTCGCCGCCGCCAGATGCAGCTGATTGGGAAAATGCTGCGCCAGCGCGACGTGGATCCGATCCGCCAGGCGCTGGATAAACTGAAAAACCGCCATAACCAGCAGGTGGCGTTCTTCCATAAACTGGAACATTTGCGCGACCGTCTGATTGAAGAAGGCGATGATGCGGTACCAGAGGTGCTGAACCTGTGGCCGGATGCCGATCGTCAGCAGCTGCGTTCGCTTATCCGTAATGCGCAGAAAGAGAAAGAAGGGAATAAAGCGCCGAAGTCCGCGCGTTTGATTTTCCAGTACCTGCGTGAGCTGGCGGAAGGCGACGAGTAATTCTGTCGCGATTATTGCCGGATGGCGGCGTAAAAGGTCGCGCGAAAAAATCCAGGCCCGGTAAGCGCTAGCGCCACCGGGCAATTCAACGCTATTTCTTCTCTAACCTGTCCAGCAACTTCTGATGTATCCCACCGAAACCGCCGTTGCTCATCACCAGAATGTGATCCCCTGGCTGCGCGGTTTTGACGATCATATCCGCCAGCGTATCCACATCCGCATGCCAGTGCGCGGGCTGAATGCAGGCGTCGGCCACTTCGGCGACCTGCCACGGAATGTGCTGCGGTTGCAGCAGGAAGACTTCATCGGCGCGGCCCAGCGAAGGGGCGAGATCGTCTTTGCATACGCCCATTTTCATGGTGTTCGAGCGCGGTTCAAGCACCGCCAGAATACGCGCGGTGCCGCCCACTTTGCCACGCAGCGCGGCGAGCGTCGCAAGGATTGCCGTTGGGTGATGGGCGAAATCGTCATACACGGTCACGCCGTTGGCTTCACCGCGCAGTTCCAGACGGCGACGCGCATTCACAAAGGATCCCAGCGCATTCGCCGCGTCCGCAGGCGTGACGCCCACGTGCCGCGCAGCCGCAATCGCCATCAGGCCGTTATGCATGTTGTGTTCGCCGACCAGTTCCCACTTCACGCGGCCCGCACACTCGCCGTCCAGCCACACTTCCCATTCGGAGGCGTCGGTGGTCAGCTTTTTCGCCTGCCAGTGGCCCTGCTCGCCGACCAGCTCCTGCTCGCTCCAGCAGCCCATCGCCAGCGTCTGTTTCAGATTGATGTCGTTCTCAGGCCAGATGATTTTGCCCTGCCCCGGCACGATGCGCACGAGGTGGTGGAACTGCTTCTGAATGGCTTTCAAATCGTCAAAGATGTCCGCATGATCGAACTCAAGGTTATTGAGGATCAGCGTGCGCGGGCAGTAGTGAACAAATTTGGAACGCTTGTCGAAGAACGCACAGTCGTACTCGTCGGCTTCAATCACGAAGAACGGGCTCTCCCCCAGGCGCGCAGAGACATCGAAGTTTCCCGGCACGCCGCCGATGACAAAGCCCGGCTTGTAGCCACACACCTCAAGGATCCAGGTCGCCATGCCTGCGGTGGTGGTTTTGCCGTGCGTACCGGCAACGGCCAGCACCCAGCGGTCGCAGAGCACGAAATCATGCAGCCATTGCGGGCCAGACATGTAGGGAATGTTTTTTTCCAGCACCGCTTCCACACACGGATTGCCGCGCGTCATCGCATTGCCAATGATCACCAGATCCGGCGCGTTATCCAGCTGGCTGGCATCGTAACCCTGAATCAAATCAATGCCTTGCTCTTCAAGCAAGGTGCTCATCGGCGGATACACATTGGCGTCCGAACCCGTCACGTCGTGACCCAGTGAGCGGGCCAGCATCGCCAGTCCACCCATGAAGGTGCCACAAATTCCCAAAATATGAATGCGCATACGTCATTATCCTTCTTTAATCTGGCGCACATTTTACCCACATGTTTATGCTTAAGAGAAATGCATTTCAGGAAATTCCGTAGTTTGCTGGCGCGATTCACCAGTGCGCAATCTTTTGAAACTTTGTTAAGATTGTTGCAGTCGCTTTACTCCACATAAATTGTAGGGAAGTGTTATGAAAACGTTAGGTGAATTTATCGTTGAAAAGCAGCATGAGTTTTCTCACGCAACCGGGGAACTGACTGCTTTGTTATCGGCGATAAAGCTGGGTGCCAAGATCATCCACCGCGATATTAACAAGGCTGGGCTTGTTGATATTCTGGGTGCCAGCGGTGCTGAGAACGTGCAGGGCGAGGTGCAACAGAAACTCGACCTGTTCGCGAACGAGAAATTAAAAGCTGCACTGCGCGCACGCGACATCGTTGCGGGTATCGCCTCTGAAGAAGAAGATGAAATCGTGGTGTTCGAAGGCTGTGAACACGCGAAATACGTGGTGCTGATGGATCCGCTGGACGGCTCTTCCAACATCGATGTTAACGTCTCTGTCGGGACCATCTTCTCCATTTACCGTCGCGTGACGCCGGTCGGTACGCCGGTGACGGAAGAAGACTTCCTGCAACCGGGTAACAAACAGGTTGCCGCCGGTTATGTGGTCTACGGCTCGTCTACCATGCTGGTGTACACCACCGGCTGTGGCGTGCACGCCTTCACTTACGATCCGTCACTGGGCGTGTTCTGCCTGTGCCAGGAGCGTATGCGCTTCCCGGAGAAGGGCAACACCTACTCCATCAACGAAGGCAACTACATCAAATTCCCGCAGGGCGTGAAGAAGTATCTGAAGTTCTGTCAGGAAGAAGATAAAGCCACCCAGCGCCCTTACACTTCGCGCTACATCGGTTCGCTGGTGGCAGACTTCCACCGTAACCTGTTAAAAGGCGGGATCTACCTCTACCCAAGCACCGCAAGCCACCCGGAAGGAAAACTGCGTTTGCTGTACGAGTGCAACCCAATGGCGTTCCTGGCGGAACAGGCGGGCGGTAAGGCGAGCGACGGTAAAGATCGCATTCTGGATATTGCGCCGGAAAGCCTGCACCAGCGTCGTCCGTTCTTCGTCGGCACCGACCATATGGTTGATGACGTCGAGCGCTTTATGCGCGAATTCCCGGACGCGTAAGAACCCCTCCCCCCTCACCCCTGCCCTCTCCCCAGGGAGAGGGAGAAAAGCGAGCAGCCCTCGCCCCAGGGAGAGGGTGAAAAACGCCGGACTGTCCCCTCTCCCTCAGGGAGAGGGTTAGGGTGAGGGTGGTAAGTGTCCCCTCTCCCTCAGGGAGAGGGTTAGGGTGAGGGTGGTCTTACCCTGCCGCCTGCAACCTGAACGACGCCATCGCTTCCATCAACGCCCGGGACTGATCCTCCAGCGAGCGGGTCGCCGCTGACGACTGCTGCACCAGCGCGGAGTTCTGCTGCGCGGTTTCATCCATCTGATTCACCGCGATATTCACCTGCTCAATGCCACGGCTCTGCTCGTGGGACGCGCTGGCGATTTCTCGCATCAGCCGGGTCATGCGCATGACTTCGCTGGCAATCTCGTCCATGGTTTCACCCGCCTGCATGGCCAGATCGCTGCCTTCGCCGACGTGGGTCTGCGAATCGCTGATCAGCGTGCGGATCTCTTTTGCCGCCTCCGCGCTGCGGCTGGCGAGGTTACGCACTTCGCCCGCGACCACGGCAAAACCGCGCCCCTGCTCGCCTGCGCGTGCGGCTTCCACCGAGGCGTTAAGCGCCAGAATGTTGGTCTGGAAAGCGATGCCGTCAATGACGCCAAGAATATCCGCGATGCGCTTCGAGCTACCGGCAATATCCTGCATTTTTTCAATGACGTAGCACACCATTTCACTGCCGCGATCGGCGGTGTCAGAGACGGTCTTCGCCAGCTGGTGCGCCTGCTCGGCGTTGTCGGCGTTCTGTTTCACCGTCGCGGTGATCTCTTCCATACTCGCCGCCGTTTGTTCAAGGGAGGTGGCGGTGGATTCAGTGCGCTGGGCGAGATCCATATTGCCGGCGGTCAGTTCACGGCTGCCGGTATCGATCTGCGAGCTGGCGTCGCGCACGCGGGTGACCGATTCCACCAGCGCGTGGCGCATCCCTTCAATGGCCGCATTCAGGCGGATAAACTCTTTGCTGGTGATTTGCGTGTGCACCGGCAGCAGGTAGCCCTGAGCGACGTGTTCAAGCTGCACGATAGATGCGTCCAGCGGTTTGAGCAGCATGTGGCGCAGCACCAGCCACGCCAGCACAATAATGCCTGCGGTAAGCAGCGCGGCGATGACGATAAAGGCCATCACGCGATTTTTGCTGGTTTGCACGGCGTCCACTTCCGCTTTGCCGCGCGCTTCGCCCCACTTCAGGAACGCCTGCATGTCGTTATCGAACTGGCGCGACACCGGGATCAGTTTATTTTCCAGCAGATCGTAATAGGCGTCTGCGCTTTGATCGTTGAGCGCTTTTTGCATCGGTACGATGCCCTGCGCGGTGTAGGCGGCATAGCTCTTCGCCACCTTGTCCAGCAGCGGTTTGCCGGTGTCGTCATCCACGCCCGTGTCAATCACCGTTTGCAGCCCTTTCTGCGCCTGGGTGATTTCGCCATTGATGCTTTTCACGGATTTTGCCGCGTCGTCCAGCAGCCCGACTTCCATCATGCGGACGGCCTGGCTGGCTTCATTTCGCGCGCGTAAAATCAGGTTGTAGCCCTCATTCAGGCGTGCCATCTGCTCACCCTGAAGATGATTGATGCGTTGCAGCGAAGCGGAACTTTGCGTAAGTGCGTAAATCCCCATGCCGCTGACCAGCAGCAGGAGTAACGTCATAACGGCCAGTAAAGAGAGCAAGCCGGTGCGGATCGATAGCGTTTTTAGCATAATATTGATTCCGGTAGCAGGATACTTCGAGGCGGAAATAAAGCTCATCGAATGTTATCGGCAGCTACCGGAATAACTTTATACTCTTTTCAAATAATTCAATGTGTTATGTCTTTGTTGCCGCTGTGCTAACGCGTGTAACAGGTGAGCTTTGACGATTCTCCCACAGCACGGTAAGGCCACGTTGTAACGCGATAAAAATAAACAATAAAATGCCGATGGCGATTTTAGTCCACCAGGAACTGAGCGTGCCGTCAAAATTGATATAGGTCTGGATCAGCCCCTGGATCGCCACGCCGAACAGCGTGCCCAGTACGGTGCCCACGCCGCCGCTCAGCAAGGTACCGCCGATCACCACCGAGGCAATGGCGTCCAGCTCCACGCCCACGCCCGCCAGCGCGTAGCCTGCCTGGGTGTAAACCGAGAAGACGATCCCCGCCAGCGTCGCAAGGCCGGTGGAGAGCATATAGATGCGAATGGTGGTGCTGCGCGTGGAAATGCCCATCAGGTTGGCTGAAATCGCACTGCCGCCAATGGCGTAGACCTGGTTACCGAAGCGCGTGCGGTTGGCGAGGAAAATGCCGATGATCACCACGCCCAGCATCAGCAGGCCCATGGCGCTAAGACGTCCGCCGCCGGGAATTTTCCACGCCAGGCTTGAGAGCGTGTCATAGATCGGGTGGTTAATCGGAATGGACTCTTCGGAGACCAGATAGCTGACGCCGCGCAAAAAGAACATGCCCGCCAGGGTGATAATAAACGCCGGGATTTTTAACGCGTCGATCAGAAGTCCCATAAACGCGCCGAACGCGCAGCCCATCGCCAGCACCAGCGGGAACGCCAGCAGCGGCGAAATGCCCCAGAAGCCAATCGCTTTGGCGAGAAACACGCCGGTAAAAGCAATCACCGACCCAACTGAGAGATCAATGCCGCCGGAGAGGATCACAAAGGTCATGCCGACGGCGATGATGCCGAGAAAGGCGTTGTCGGTCAGAATGTTGCAAATCACCCTCGTGGAGGCAAAACCGGGAAACTGCGTCAGGCAATAGAGGTAGCCGAGCACGAACACCCCGAGCGTGATCATCAGCGGCAGGTTACGTTTTATCATGACCACGGCTCCGTTTTAGCAGGGCGATAAAGCGCGGTGACTGCACGATCAGCACGCACAGCACGACGACGGCTTTCACCACCTGGTTGAGTTCCGGCTGAAAACCCGACAATAAAATCCCGGTATTCATACCCTGAATAATGAGCGCCCCGACCACCGACAGCAGCAGGTTAAAGCGCCCGCCCATCAGTGAGCCGCCGCCAATCACCACCGCCAGAATCGCATCCAGCTCCAGCCACAGCCCGGCGTTGTTGGCATCCGCGCCGCGAATATCCGCCGTCACGATAATGCCCGCAATGGCGGCGCAGACGCCGCTTAAGACGTAGGTCAGCATCACCACCACCCGCGTGTTCACCCCGGCGTTTTTCGCCGCGCGAATGTTGATCCCCACCGCTTCGATAAACATGCCGAGCGCGGTTTTGCGGGTGAACAGCCAGAAAATCACCAGCGTCACCAGCGCGATCATCACCGGCGTCGGGAACAGCAGCAGCGAGCCGCTGCCGAGGAACGAGAGGTTGGGGGCGTTGAAGGTGACGATTTGCCCGGAGGTGATCAGCTGCGCCACGCCGCGACCGGCCACCATTAAGATCAGCGTCGCGACGAACGGCTGGATTTTGAGGATCGCCACCAATACGCCGTTCCACAAACCCGCCAGCACGCCCGACCCGATCGCCGCCAGCAGCACGACGGGCAGCGTGTGACCGGCGACGGTCATCGACGCGGCGGTGGCACCGGCAATCGCCATCACCGCACCGACGGAGAGATCGATACCCCCGGTGGCGATGACCAGCGTCATGCCAATCGCCAGCAGCGCGACGGGGGCGGCGCGGTTAAGAATATCTATAGGGCTGCCGAACAGGCGACCGTCCTGCAAAATGACCTGATAAAAATGCGGCGCGACGAGGCTGTCGACCACCAGCACGAGGATAAGCGCGATAATTTGCGGCATACCCGTCGGCCAGGTAAACCGGCGCTTTGGCTCACCGACCTGCGGTACGGAACGGGGCATCACACTTTTCTCCTTATGCCGCAATGGCATTCATGATCGCCGGAACGGAAAGGTCCGCAAGCGGGATCTCCGCCACCTGTTTGCGGTCGCGCATGATGATCACCCGATCGGCATAGCCGACCAGCTCTTCCAGCTCGGAGGAGATCACCAGCAGCGCCAGGCCATCGGCACACAGTGTTTCAATCAGCCGGATAATTTCGGCGTGTGCGCCCACGTCGATGCCGCGCGTGGGTTCGTCGAGGATCAGAAACTGGGGTTTGGTCAGCAGCCAGCGCGACAGCAGCACTTTTTGCTGATTGCCGCCGGAGAGAAACTCAATCGGCTGCTCCGCGCTGGGCGTGCGGATACCCAACTGGCGAATAAAGCGCTCGGCAATGGCGTTTTGATCTTTGCGCGGGATGGGACGCAGCCAGCCGCGCTGGGCCTGGAGCGCCAGAATGATGTTTTCGCGCACCGAGGCGGCGGCGATAATGCCGTCGGTTTTACGATCTTCCGGGCAAAAACCGATGCCCAGACAGGAGGCCTGATGCGGCGAGCGCAGGGTCTGCGGTTTGCCTTTGATCAGCGCGCTGCCGCTGTCGGCGGGTTTGATGCCAAAAATCACTTCGGCGGTTTCGGTTCGTCCGGAGCCGAGCAACCCGGCCAGCCCGACGATTTCGCCCGGACGCACCTCAAGATCGAAGGGTGCAATAATCCCTTTCTTACCAAAGTCTTTGAACGCCGCCACCGGCCTGTCGCTCAGCAGCGTGCGGCCTGCCCGTTGCAGGGCATTATTGTCCAGTTCCCGGCCCAGCATCATTTTGACCAGTTCGATCTGCGGCAGCTCGCGCGTCGCTTTACAGCCAACAAAACCGCCGTTGCGCAGCACGGTGATACGATCGCTCACCTCATAGACCTGGTCGAGAAAGTGAGTGACAAAAATCAGGCTTACCCCCTGATCGCGCAGTTGGCGCATCAGGGTGAACAGCATCTCCACTTCCTGCGTGTCGAGGCTGGCGGTGGGTTCGTCGAGGATCAGCACTTTGGCGGAGAGATCGATGGCGCGGCAAATCGCCACGATCTGCTGCATCGCCACGGAAAAGCGGTTCAGTGGCTCGCGCACGTCGAGGGAGAAGCCGTAAGACGCCATCAGTCGGGTGGCGCGCTGTTCCATCTCTTTGCGGCGCAGAAAGCCAAAACGGCGCGGTTCGCGGCCAATAAACAGGTTATCCGCCACCGACATGTTGGGCAGCAGATTCACTTCCTGGTAGACGGTGCCGATCCCCAGTTGCTGGGCATGGGCGGTATTTTTGGGCGAAATCAGCTCACCTTCAAGATGAATGCTGCCGCGATCGGCATGATAAACGCCGGTCAGCGCCTTGATGAGCGTCGATTTCCCGGCCCCGTTTTCCCCCAGCAGCGCCATGATCTCTCCCCGACGCAGGCTGAAGTTAACGTTATCAAGCGCTTTGACGCCGGGGAAAAATTTACTCAAGCCCTCTGTGCGGAGGATTTCCTGGTGTTGTTCAGTGGTCATGGTTTCCCCTCGCATCCAGATGATTCCCCCTCACCCCGACCCTCTCCCGGTGGGAGAGGGAGAATGCCTACCGTCCCCTCTCCCGGTGGAGAGGGAGAATGCGGACCGTCCCCTCTCCCCTGGGGAGAGGGTCAGGGTGAGGGGGAAATGTCGCTCACTCAATAGCCCATATTTTTCTTTTTCTCTAACTCTTCTTTCGCCGTATCCGGCAGGTAGAGCGTCGATTTGGTAATGGTCAGCTGTTCCGGTTTGGTACCGTCTTTTTTGAATTTCTCCAGCGCGTCAAACGCCGGGCCGGCCATGTTCGGCGTCAGCTCGACGCTGGCATTGGCTTCGCCGTCCATCATCGCTTTGTAGATATCCGGCACGCCGTCGATGGATCCGGTCAGAATGTCTTTGCCCGGTTTCAGGCCCGCTTCTTTAATGGCCTGGATCGCCCCGATCACCATGTCATCGTTGTGCGCATAAACCATGCAGATGTTCTTGCCGTTGTTTTCAGCCTTGATAAAGCTTTCCATGACCTCTTTACCTTTACTGCGGGTAAAGTCACCGGACTGGGAACGGATAATTTTGATGTTAGAGGCTTTGGAGATGGCCTCCGCAAACCCTTTCTTACGGTCGATGGCGACGCTCGCGCCGACGGTGCCTTGCAGTTCGACGACATTACATTTTTTGTCGCCAACGGTTTTCACCAGCCATTCACCAATCAGCTTGCCTTCCAGCACGTTGTCTGCGGTGACGGTGGTCATATAGAGCGATTTGTCTTTCACATCGATTGAACGGTCGAGCAGGAACACCGGAATTTCAGCGTCTTTCGCTTCTTTCAGCACCGGTTCCCACCCCGTTGCCACCACTGGCGCAATGAAGATCGCATCCACACCCTGGGCGATGAACGAGCGCACGGCTTTGATCTGGTTTTCCTGTTTTTGCTGACCATCAGCGATTTTTAAGGTGATACCGCGTTTCTCAGCTTCGCTCTTCGCGACGTTGGTTTCAGCGGCGCGCCAGCCGGACTCTGATCCGACCTGCGAAAAACCGACGGTTAACGGGGCGGCCATCGCCATAGACGACATGGCTGCCGAAACTGCTGTGACAAGAAGTAAGCGCTTCCACATAATTACGTCCTCGTAGCCCAGGTTATTGTTGGTCAAAAGATGTTCTGCGAAAAAACTATAGCCAATGGAATATGTAACGGATTGCGTTACATCACACTTCAGGAAAGTGAATAAAACGTTAATCACAAGTTTGTAATCGCTTTCATTTGTGCATTAACTATGCGGCTGAGTTTATGGATGTTCCTGTCATGGAAAGGTTCTTAAAATGGCGCGTTGCGGGTGATGAGAGTGAAAACAGGCGAAGACTTTCAGCGCCAGTTGGCTATAATACCCGGCACTTGTTTGCCACACATTTTAAAGGAAACAAACATGAGCTTACTGAACGTCCCGGCGGGTAAAGATCTGCCAGAAGATATCTACGTGGTTATTGAAATTCCGGCTAACGCCGATCCGATTAAATACGAAGTCGACAAAGAGAGCGGCGCGCTGTTCGTTGACCGTTTCATGTCCACGGCCATGTTCTATCCGTGCAACTACGGTTACATCAACCACACCCTGTCTCTGGACGGTGACCCGGTTGACGTGCTGGTCCCGACCCCGTATCCGCTGGAGCCAGGCTCTGTGATCCGCTGCCGTCCGGTTGGCGTGTTGAAAATGACCGACGAGTCTGGCGAAGACGCTAAACTGGTTGCGGTTCCGCACACCAAACTGAGCAAAGAATACGATCACATCAAAGATGTGAACGACCTGCCTGACCTGCTGAAAGCGCAGATCACCCACTTCTTCGAGCATTACAAAGATCTCGAAGCGGGCAAATGGGTGAAAGTGGACGGCTGGGACAACGCAGAAGCGGCGAAAGCCGAGATCGTTGCCTCTTTCGAACGCGCGAAGAAGTAATCGCTTCGAGTGTGAAGAACACCGCCCCGGCGGTGTTTTTTTATGCCTGCGAAACGCCCGAATAATGCAAAAAACAACGCCACCCGAAGGTGGCGTTGTATTAATACTGGTCTCTGTCGAGCCAGTTACCGGTTTCTATCCATTTTCGCTCGCTGACCGAACGTTGGTACACGTACATCCATGCACTTCCGTACGGGGTTTGAATCAACTGGCGCTTGTACTCACCACCCGCGGTGCGCAAGGCGTCCAGTTCGGCAAGCGTGGCCGAATCGATACGATAGACTTCACCCTGCACATGACCCGCTCCGGGGACCGCGCCTGGATAGTGGCCCAGGCTGTACAGTTGATAATCCTCAACGCTGTGATCGCCCAACCACTGAGCATTGGTCATCCAGTGGCTGTTGCCTTGTTTGCGTCGTAAACTGCCGTAGACAAATATTCGCATTGCTAAAACTCAAACTGATAGAGCAAATCAAGTGCCTGGTCTATGCCGGACACCGCTTCCAGATACAGCTTCGGCATCAGGCGATAACGTAGCGTCAATGTTGCCAGAGAGTCAAAAATACCCACGCCATATTTCACCTGCAAACCGGGCAGTACGTAGCCACTCACCACCACCTGAGAGGAATCTCCCACTCCGGCGGTATCCAGTGCCAGATTACTGACGCCAAACGTCTCGCCGATTTTACCCACAACCTGACCACTTTGTGCAACCCCCAGGCCGATCAGGGCTGATGTCATCGCGGCGCTGTCGCTTTGCGTGCTATCAAGCCCCTGACCGCGCAACAGATAGGAGAGCGCTTCCTGCTGCGACATCGCCGGGTCGGAGAAGATTTCCGCCTTCGGTTCATCCGCCGTACCGGTAACGCGCACACCGGCTGTCACATCGTCTTCGGTGGCATCCGGGTTACGAATCGCCTCAATGTTAAGCAAAGGTTGATCCGGTGGACCCGAGAACAATAACTCACCTTTACGCACAATCAAATCCTGTCCGTAAGCATGGAAGCGTCCTTCGGGGATATTTATCTGCCCGTTAAGCCCAAGCCCTTGATTATCTTGTGCAACTTTTAAATCACCGGTGAGGCGTGCTTTTAGGCCAAAGGCGTCCATACGCACGTTATTGCCGACGTGAACGATAAGATTGCTGTTGATCGGGATGCCCGCGCTCTTCGGTTTCTCTGGTTGCAGGTCTGAATTGAGCATCACTTCGTCGCTGGAGACACCCACCGCGCTCTCCGGCAGTTCGTGCACGACAATGCGCGCCCACGGAATATCGATGCTGCCATCGAGGGTAAACAGGCTCGGTGTCGCTTCAAAAACCACGTCCGGCGACGCATCAAGGCGCACCATCGGCGGCACGGTAATGCGCACCTTACTGCCTTTGGCGGCAACGCGCGCGCGCCAGTTGTCGATCTGGCTCCAGTCCGCATCCCCCTGCAAGGTGATTTGCCCCTGCTGCGTGCGCACCACGCCCTGTAGCGTCGAGCGCTGACCGTTGAAGTTCATCGCCACCTGGCTCGGCTGCATATCAAACGGCATAAAGTTACCGTCAATGTCGACGCCGTTTAACTGCATCTGCCCGAACAGCTGTGGGCTTTGCGCATTCCCCGCGAGACGCAGATTGGCATTGAGCGTACCCGCCGCTTTTTCACCGCGCGAGAAAATGGCGTTAATCATAGCGATGGAGAAGTTACGAATATTGACGTTGCCGCCCAGATTGCGCCGCCCCTGCGGATCGGTTACCTGCACCTGACCGTCGAACTGACCGTTGTTGGTCAGGCGCATCATCCAGCCCAGATCGGCGCGGTTGTTGCGCAGCTGCGCGTTGACGTCAAGCGTGTCGAACGCCACCAGCAGCGGCGCGTCGTTCACCGTCTGTGTGACGCGGACATTGCGCCCGGAGAGCGTCACCTGCCCCTGCGGCAGGCCCTCTTTGGTGGTGTCCCAACTGACATCGGCTTTCCCGCTGAAGGTGCCGCTGGCCTGGGTCGCCTCCGGCATAAAGGGTTTTAGCATCGCCAAATCAAAGCGATTGAGGTTCACCACCGCGCGGCCTTCCGCCCCGGCGTCAATGGTCTGCGGTACGCACAGTTCTGCGTTCGGGTTATTCCAGCAGTGCGGCCCGATGCTGATTTTCTGCTCCTGATTGCGGTAGTCCAGCGCGATGGCGCGGTTAAGCGTCCACAGGCCCACCGGCGTGTCGAAGTGGGTATCGCTCAGCGTCCCCTTCCAGCGCTGCGCCTGTCGGTCAAAGCTACCCGCCAGTTTCAGTTGTCCGGACACCGGCTCGCCCTGCACGCGCACGTCCAGCGTGTGCTGTTTTTCACTGCCTTTCGCCTCCAGCGTCACCAGGCGTAAGTTCACGCCGGGCTGGGCAATGCGCTCCACGCGCAGGTTAAGATTGCCCGCGATCTGATCGGTGGATTTCACATCGCCCTGCACGCGCACGCTGGCGATGGAGAGTTCCTGCCAGCGCAAGGCCCGCGCGGTGATGTCTGCCAGCACCTGCGGCGCATCCACCGTGCCGCGCACCAATACCCGCCCCTTCGCCGTGCCGCCAAGCCCTGGCAGCGCGTTGTCGAGGCCCGGCGCATCAATGCTGGCATCCAGATTCAGATCTTTTACGCCCAGCTCCCCCTTCACGTCGGCGCTGTTACGCCCCAGTTCGAGGTGCAGAC
The DNA here is from genome assembly GCA_963521185.1 of uncultured Enterobacter sp. Lineage (GTDB taxonomy): Bacteria > Pseudomonadota > Gammaproteobacteria > Enterobacterales > Enterobacteriaceae > Enterobacter_D. Next base: position 442,416 of record CAUQTV010000004.1, read on the forward strand.
CGGGGATCACCCATTGCAGATAGCTGTTGCCCTTAAGCGAACCGTCAACGTTCACCTTGTTGTTTTTCACATTCCCGGTGATTTTCATCTCCGGGATCTCCATCTGCCAGCTACCACCGTAGAGGCTGCCGCGCGTTTTAATCAGCCCGTTGAGCTTTGAAGGCCAGTCCGGCACCTCTTTGGCGGTGTTGATGCCGTTAAGCGCCAGTTCAGCGCGCCAGCTAATGGCCTGCTGCCAGTCCACAATCCCTTTCAGCTCGGTCTTGCCTTCCAGCGCATTGACGGTGAGTTTGTCGAGGTTGATCTGCTGCTCGTTGCCTTTGGCGTCCAGCAAAATCGTGGCAGGCGGCAGGCCCTGGCCTTTCACCGCCGTGCTGAACGACAGCAGGTAATCGGTCATTTTACCGCTGAATTTAAGCTTTACATCGTCGGCCTGATACTGGCGCTCGCCGGTAAACGGCCAGTAGAGTTGCTCGCTCACCACCTCCATATTGAGCGGCAGCCCCGCCTCGGCAAGCCGGGTTTGCGCGCGCAGCACCATGTCTACGGGACCGGAGAGGTTAACGCCGATGTCGAGCGTCTCACGCAGCGCGCCGCCGACTTTTAGCTTCACTTTTTCGCCCTTGATCGGGTCAACGTTAAGCGTGCTGTTCAGGGTGATATCGACCGGCCAGTTGTTGCTCAGCTGCGCCGTGCCGGTGGCGTTCACCGTGCCCTGGTTCGAATCGATATCCAGCGCGTCGAGCTTCATATTGCCGTCAAGGGTACTGACCTTAAGCAGCATGCTGCTGACCAGAATGTCGGTATCGCCGGTCAGGCGCAGCGCTTCACCGCGAAACTCTTCGATGTTGAGATTAAGCGGCAGGTGCACGTCGGTCATTTCCGGCAGCACCGGCTTTGAGAAGAGATCTTTTAGCGTTTCACCGAGCGGTTTTTCATCCGGCTTCGGGTTCTGGATCTTTGGATCCACCACCTCTTCCTGTGCCACTTTCGCCACTTTTGGCAGCGCGATCAGCAGCCCTTTAAGCGCGGTGGGTGTTAAGGTCAGGTTTTTGTCCTGCCAGTTCAGCCCGGTGGTGAAATCCATCACCGATACCGTAGTGTCATCGATCTTGATGTTGACGTTATTGAGCGCCACGCGGCTCAGCGTAATGGCGTACGGCGTGGAGAGGTTCAGCGGCCCGCTGTCCTCTTCTTCTACCACTTCTGACTTCGGCATTTTCTTGCTGTCTATCGCCACGTTGACGTCTTTTAGCGACAGATCGTTCACGCACAGGCTGCTGTCGCGCAGACAGCCCAGTTTCACCGCCAGGTGAAGCTCCCCGGCATTTACCGCCACGCCGGGCTGGTCGTAACGCACGTTGCGCAGCGTTAAATCGCGCCAGCCGCCGGTCACCTGACCGATGGCAAGCCCCGGCACCCAGCGGTTCGCCGCCTTAAACAGCGTGTGCAAACCGGTGGTGGTGCCCACCAGAAATGCCACCGTGCCCAGCACCAGTAAAATAAACACCAGCACGCCGAGGCTGATCTTCTTCCATAAACTCATAATTCTGGCCCCAGACCGATGTAAAACTGTAATCCATGCTCTTCTTTGTCGCCGACGGGGGCGGCGAGGTCGAACTTGATGGGTCCGACCGGTGACTGCCAGCGCACGCCAACGCCCGTGCCGGTTTTCACATCGCTGCGGCGGATATCGCTCACCGCTTCGCCGCTGTCGACAAACACCGCGCCCCACCATTTTCCGGTGACGTTGTACTGGTATTCCAGCGATCCGGTCGCCAGCTTCGAAGCCCCTTTCAGTTTGCCGTCATCATCTTTGGGCGAGATCGATTTGTATTTGTAGCCGCGAATGCTGCGGTCGCCCCCGGCGAAGAAGCGCAGGTCCGGCGGCACTTTGTCGAAGTCTCCGGTTTCAATCCAGCCGAGGTTACCGCGTGCGACAAAGCGGTGGCGATCGTAGAGCGTGCGGATCCAGACGTTTTGCGCCTGCACCACCGAGAAGTTGACGTCTGAACCCCAGGCGGTGTTGGAATAGTCCACGGAGTAGCGTTGGGAGTCGCCCCAGGTCGGCATCAGGCCGCCGCGCGAACGGGTGCGGCTTATCATCACGCCCGGATAGAGCAGCATGGTGGTGTTGGTGACGTTGCCCTGGGTAAAGTGATCGAGGCTCCAGCGCAGATTAATGGCGCGCTGCCAGCCGCTCGACAGGTCCCAGTAGCGCGAAAGCGCAAGGGTGGTGGAGTCGGCTTTGGTATCGTTGAGATCCGTGCGCTTTAAACCGCCCTGTACCAGGTAATATTGCTCAAGCGGATTTTTCAGCAGCGGCACTTTGTAGCTGAAATCCAGCTGCTGTTCAGGGGCGGAGATGCTGGCGCTGGAGGTCAGGCTGTGACCGTAAGAGTTCATCCACGGCTTTTTCCACGTCGCCTTCACGCGCGGTCCGACATCCGTCGAGTAGCCGACGCCGGTTTCAATGGTGTTTTCGATGCGCGGTGAGACCACGCCGTGCAGCGGCAGCACTTTGGTCTGCCGGGATTTTTCAAACTCCGGTGCCACAATCACCGAGTTAAACCAGCCGGTGGCTGACAGGCGGCGATTCAGCTCCGCCAGGTCGCTGGTTTTGTAGTAATCGCCCTCTTTAAACGGCACCAGATTTTGCAGATATTCTTCGCGGATTTGCGAGCCTTCAAAGGTCACTGCGCCAAAGCGGTAACGCTGACCGCTGTCGTAATCAATGTCCCAAAACGCCTGATGACGGTCGAGCGCGATGCCAAGCTGGCTTTTATTAAACTGGCTGTCGAAGTAGCCTTTACGCAACGACACATTGGTCAGGGATTTTTTGAAATGGTCGTAGTCACTGTGCTTGAGCACGGTCCCGTTCGCCGGGCGGGTTTTTAACAGGTCGAGATAATCACTGTCGGTGCGCGCACCGCCGCGCAGGATCACGCCTGTGCCGCCAATGCGTACCGGTTCGCCCGGCGTGACCCTGGCGATCAGCACCTGGCGACCCTTTGCCGGCGGTGGACGCAGGTCAAAATCAATGGTTGGCTCGTAATAGCCGAGCGCTTTTAAGCCGCCGCGAATAGCGTCATCCACGCGGGCGCGGAAGCGACGATCCGGTGTGACTTCATCGCTTTCAATCGTTGAGAGCTGCGCGCGGACGTTCTTTTCCAGCGCGCCTGATAACCCCTCTACCTGCAAGCGGACGTTAGCCGCAAAGGCATGACCGCTTGCCAACAGCAAACTGGCAAAACATATAAGACGGATTTGTGGCACGTGCTCTCCTGAATGTCCTTGTTCCTGGCCCTAAAAGAAAACCGAAATGCCGCTCCCGGCTTAACAAAAATCCAACATTATGGATTGAAAAACTGACGACTACCCCAATATTTCTTATGTTTAAATCTAGCCCTATTTACAGCACTTATTGTGTTAAAAGACAGGCTTCGTTACAACCTTAACCACAATTACCCTTCTCGGGAGGCCACGCCGTGAGTCTATTTGATAAAAAACACCTTGTTGCTCAGTCGGATGCGCTTCCGGGCCGCAATACGCCAATGCCCGTCGCCAGCCTGCATGCGGTGAACGAGCACTCCATGACAAACGTGCCGGAGGGCATGGAAATCGCCCTGTTTGCCATGGGCTGCTTCTGGGGCGTTGAGCGCCTGTTCTGGGCGCTGCCAGGCGTGTACAGCACCGCCGCAGGCTATTCCGGCGGCTACACGCCGAACCCGACCTACCGCGAAGTCTGCACCGGTGAAACCGGGCACGCCGAAGCCGTGCGCGTGGTTTACGATCCGCAGGTCATCAGCTACGAGCAGCTGTTACAGGTGTTCTGGGAAAATCACGATCCGGCGCAGGGTATGCGTCAGGGCAACGACCACGGCACACAGTACCGCTCGGCGATTTACCCGCTGACGCCGGAGCAGGACGCCGCCGCGAAAGCCAGTCTGGAGCGCTTCCAGGCCGCCATGCGCGCCGCCGGTGATGATCGTGTCGTTAGCACGGAGATTAAAACCGCCGGACCGTTCTACTACGCGGAAGATGACCACCAGCAGTATCTGCACAAAAACCCGTACGGCTACTGCGGGATCGGTGGGATTGGCGTGTGCCTGCCGCCGCAGGCGTAAGATTTACTTATCGACCGCCACGCGCGCCGCATGCCGCGTGGCCTGGCTTACCGTACCGCGATCCACCACCCGCCCCTGAATCAGCAAGTTAAACACAGGAGCCTGCGGTCGGTTAAGTCGGGTTTGTAACAAATAAACCGCTTCAACGCCGAGTTCACGGCACGGCACGGTGATCCCGCTCACCGGTTTTTCCACACCCGGTTCGAGATGCCAGTCGAAATCCGTACAGATGATCGCGATATCCTCCGGCACCCTCAGCCCTTGCTGCGCCAGTACCTTCTTGACGCCAGAAGTCATCTCTGCGCCGCTGCACAACAGCGCCTGCGGCCACTGCGCTTTGGGCCTGGCCGCCAGCCAGCTCGCCAGCATGCTGGCCGACTCCTGCGCGCTGAAGCCTTCGGTGATCAGCAGATCCTGCTGGGCATCAAAGGGCACATGAAAATGGCGGTAGGCGTCTTTGATGCCCTCAAGCCGTACATGCAGGGTGTCGCGCCTTAATGGGGTGAGGGTCAAAATGCGTCGGTGACCGTGGTCGAAAAGATGTTTTGCGGCGTTGTAGCCAATGGCGCGATGATCCGGTGAAACCGCGTCGAGCCGCATTTCACGGTTATCGGTGTTGATCAGCACGCAGGGTTTGCTCAGCGTTTCGGCCAGCCTGAGCACCGTGGGATCGTCCACGCCAATAATAATCAGGGCGTTGATGTTCTTGTTACCCACCTTTTCCATAAAAAGGGCGATATCCGCGTGCTGCTCTTCAAGACTGCAATAGCTGAGGTAAACGTCGTGGGCGGCAATGGCATCCGCAATACCGCGAGTGACCTCATGATAAAAGATATCCCCACGCGCGCTAAATGTGCGCGCTGGCGCGAAGACCGCAATGCCGTTGATTAGTAACCGCCCGCTGGCGAGATCGTCAAGCACGCCGAGCCTGCGCGCACAGGCCACGATCGCGTCCCGCGCCTGGTTGCTGGTGTACGATTTGCCACTCAGCACCCGTGATACGGTGCTCACGGAGTAACCCGTTTGCTCCGCAATCTCATCCATTTTCAGCCGACCCGCCATCCTGTGACCTCATGACATCCGTAAACGTTAATTCTAAAACCCTTTTTCAATTCGCTGCCAGGTTTCCTTCCTGCGCTGCGAGCACTCTCACATTTTCACCGCTCTCGCCTGCGCGACGTGCTGACCGCACCAGGAATAATAAATACTTTATATCTTTGCCGAAATAAGGCTGTTAATAATGGCGAAGATAATGATAACAGTACATTCAGGAAGATTATGGAAATCAGAAATAAGGTTACGTTTGCGCACTATGACCATCCGATCAGTGTAAATAAAGAAACCGTCGGAAATAGCGGTGAGACGCATGCGCGGAATTTCCAGCTGGCAGCAAAAATGATCGGCTGCCGTAATAATGCGCATTACCCTGTCATTACGCAATTTAAGCGACTGTTGGTGCTTGGCGACAGCCTTTCTGATTCGACAGGGCGAATGAAAAGTAAATCGGTGGGGATGGTGCCTGCACCTCTCCAGCATTATGACGGGCGCTTTACGAACGGCTTTACGTGGGTCGATTTTTTATCATCACCCGGCTCAATGACTACCACGCTGATCAACAAGGCCGAAGGTGCTGCCACCTGCGCATCCTACAGCAAGCTCAATCCGCTGTTTTTTTTCTTCTCCAATATGGCGAGGCAGATACGGCACTTAACCTTCACCAAAGATGATTTGGTCATGGTGTCACTGGGGGCTAACGATTACGGCCTTTTTGGCAAAAAGGACGTTGATAAAGTCGTCAGCGAGCAGTGCCAGAACATCCGAAACATGATATCCAAAGGGGCAAAAAATATCATTGTCATGGGGGTCGTGGATTTATCAAAAACCGCCTACTCCATTAAACACAGCGCTGCTTCACAGGAAAAATTGCATGACCTATCAACTTTGCATAATGCCACACTCCGCGCGGCCGTTGACAAAATAAAAAGCACCACCAATGCCAATATCCTGTATATCGATACCGATACGATTTTTGATGACATTATTCAGCAGTCGCACTCACTGCATTACGATACTCAGCATGCGTTTAATCAAACCAGCGGGTTACATGCGGATGAACTGAACATTTCCCCGCCCTATATTTTTAACGATCGCGTTCATCCGACCCAGGAAGTCCATGCGATATTCGCCGCAAAAATCCATGAGGCGATCGTGAAACACTTTGGCCACCACGCCCCCGCCCGCCGTGAAAATGGCGAATGTGAGAGCCATCACAATCAATTTTTGCAAATTTTTGCAAAATCATCTCATTGATTATTAACATCTATTTATTATTTTTATCGACGGGCTGGCCCGCTCTGCGACGATTTCCACACAGAGCGTTTGCCGCCCTTTGCGCCCTTACTTACTTTCGGTTAATCAACTCCCCAACGGAAAGTAAGGTGTGACATGAACAGGGTACGTTTTGGCATTATTGGCGTGGGCAATATCGGTAGCGTTCACGCCCGCTACCTGCTGGCGGGCCAGATTAACGAGGCGCAGCTGGCGGCGGTATGCGACAACGACACGGCAAAACACGCCGCCATTCAAACGCTGGTGGGCGATAACATCCCGCTGTTTAGCGACGCGCAGGAGATGCTGACCAGCGGCCTGATTGATGCGGTGATTGTCGCCACGCCACACTACGATCACCCTCGCCTGTCCATGCTGGCGATGCGCCACGGTATCCACACCCTGTGCGAGAAACCGGCGGGCGTCTATACCGCGCAGGTGCGCGAAATGAACGACTGCGCGATGCAGTGCGATGTGGTGTTCGGCATCATGTACAACCAGCGCCCGAATCCGCTGTATCTGAAGGTCAAAGACCTCATCGACAGCGGTGAGCTGGGCGAGATCCGCCGCTCCAACTGGATCATCACCAACTGGTATCGCTCGCAAAGCTACTACAACTCTGGCGGCTGGCGCGCGACCTGGAAAGGCGAAGGCGGCGGCGTGCTGCTCAATCAGGATCCGCACCAGCTCGATTTATGGCAGTGGCTGGTAGGCATGCCGGTGCGGCTGCGCGCCTTCTGCCAGTTCGGTAAAAATCGCCAGATTGAAGTGGAAGACAGCGTCACCGCTTACGCCGAGTACGCCAACGGCGCGACGGGCGTATTCATCACCACCGTCGCCGAAACGCCCGGCACCAACCGGCTGGAGATCGCCGGCGATCGCGGCAAAGTGGTGGTGGAAGACGGCACCCTGCGCTACTGGCGCTTACGGGAATCCGAAACCGACTTTAATGCGCGCTGGCAGGGTGGATTTGGCGAGCCGGAGTGCTGGGAAGTGCGCATTCCCACCGCCGCCGAGTGCAGCGATCATCACGTGATTACCGCCAATTTCTGCGCCGCTGTGCTGAAAGGCGAACCGCTGATCGCGCCAGGCGTAGAGGGCATACGCGGGCTGACGCTATCCAACGCCATGCACCTCTCTACCTGGACCGATGACTGGGTTGATTTACCCCTCGACGAGCAGCGCTATCTGGAACTGCTGAACGCGCGCATCGCGCAATCGGTCGAGAAAAATGTCGCAAACCGCACGCTGGACGCCTCCGGCACCTGGTGATTGTTTTTAGCTGGAGAACGCAGATGAACAAGCAAGATGGAATGAACTACGCCCCGGTGGGCAAACCGCACGTCGTGGTGCAGCCGGGTGAGTTTGTGATTGCCGCCGCCGCGCTGGATCACGGGCATATTTACGGCATGTGCAACGGCCTGCTGGAAGCGGGGGCGACGCTGAAATGGGTTTACGATCCAGATGCCGCGAAGGTTGACGCCTTTTTAAAGCACTACCCGCAGGCGCAGGTCGCGCCGTCGCTGGCGGTTATTCTCGACGATCCGCAGGTGCAGCTGGTCGCCGGGGCGGCGGTGCCGTCCGAACGCTGCCCGCTGGGCCTGAAAGTGATGGCCGCCGGGAAAGATTACTTCACCGACAAAGCCCCGCTGACCACGCTCGAACAGCTTGATGACGCCAAAGCCATGGTGGCGAAAACCGGGCGCAAATACGCCGTTTACTACAGCGAGCGTCTGCACGTTGAGAGCGCGGTGTTTGCCGGGCAACTCGTGGCCCAGGGTGCGATTGGTCGCGTGGTGCAAACGCTGGGCGTCGGGCCGCATCGTGAGGGTGACGGGCGGCCGGAGTGGTTTTACGAGCGCCGCTATTTTGGCGGCATTCTCTGCGATATTGGCAGCCACCAGATCGAACAGTTTCTGTTTTACACCGGCAACAGCGATGCGCGCGTGGTGGCAAGCCAGGTCCGCAATGTGAATCACCCGCAGTACCCCAATTTTGAAGATTTCGGCGATACGATGCTCGAAGGGGCCAACGGGGCCAGCGGCTATTTTCGCTGCGACTGGTTTACGCCGCAGGGGCTGCCGACATGGGGTGACGGGCGTCTGACGATCCTCGGCACCGAAGGCTACATTGAAATCCGCAAATACATTGACCTGACGCGCGGCGAGCAGGACGTGGTGTATCTGGTCAACCAGGACGGTGAATTCCGCTATCCCGTGGCCGGAAAAGTGGGCTTCCCCTATTTTGGCGAGCTGATCCGGGATTGCCTCAACCGCACGGAAAACGCCATGACCCAGGCGCACGCCTTTAAAGCCGCCGAACTGTGTGTGCGGGCGCAAATGCTGGCTAACGCGCAGTCGCGGGAGGGCTAATGGACAGCCTCAACGCCGCCATTATTGGCGGCGGTGCGATCCACACCTGCCACGCAGAGGCCCTGCGGCAGACGCCCGGGGTCACGCTGCGGGCGCTGGTGGAGATCGACGCCGACAAAGGTGCCGCGCTCGCGGCGCGCTACGGCTGCGGCTATTACGCCGATTACCGCGACGTGCTGCGCGATCCTGACATTGACGTAGTGCATATCTGTACCCCGCATTATTTGCACCGGGAGATGATCCTGGCTGCGCTGGCGGCGGGTAAACAGGTCTTTTGCGAGAAACCGGTGGGCATGACGATGGCCGACGTCGCCGCGATAAGCCAGGCGGCGCGCACGGCACGCGGGCAGTTGGGCGTGTGCTATCAGAACCGCTATAACCCGACCAGCCAGGAGATCATCCGCCGCTTACGGGAGCCTGTGTCCGGGGCCATTCTGGGCATGAAAGCCAGCCTGACCTGGTGTAGGCACGGCGACTACTACCGGGCCAGCGGCTGGCGCGGGCGTTTTGCCACCGAGGGCGGCAGCCTGCTGATCAATCAGGCGATCCACACGCTGGATTTGATGCAGTGGTTTGGCGGTGGCGTCGCACGGCTGAAAGGGGTGACCGACAGCACGCTGCTGGCGGACGTCACGGAAAACGAAGACAGCGCGATGGCCACGCTGGAATTTCGCCAGGGTGCGACAGGGGTGTTTCACGCCAGCAACTGCTACAGCACAGACGCCTCGCTGCTGCTGGAACTGCACTGCGAAAACGAAACCCTGCGGCTGGAGGACAACACGCTGTGGCAGGTGGTGGAGGGTAAGCGCACCGCGCTGGTGAGCGATACGCCGCCCGCAGGCGAGGCAAAATCCTGCTGGGGCGATGGTCATAGCCGTGCGATCCGCGCCTTTTACGCCGCCCTGCGCAACCCCCAGCGCCACACCGTTATCGGTATTGATGACGCTGCACGCTCCCTCGCCATTGTTGAGGCGATTCAACGCTCATCGCAGCTCAGACGCTGGGTCACGCTGTGAGCCAGCCGGCGCTATAAAACGAAGCCGAGCGTGGCGGCGACCACTTTCACATTCTCGTCGCCATGCTTCAGCCAGTTACGCATAAAATCAGCGAAGTTCTTGTCTGCCGACGCGTCCCATTCATTAAAATATTTTACGGCTTTCCAGCGATGAACGTCATGGTAAAACAGATGTTCACACAGGTAGTACGCTACGGCCTGCAACTTATGTTTGCTGTCGAGATCCCAAATACGGGTAATGCTTTTAATTTCAAAGACGGGCAGACAGTTATTTATAAAGTCCAGGATATTGTGACTGGCGATATTTTGCGGGACATCTTGTAGCACGCTATTTAAATAAGCGCGGATCGGTTCGCGTAATGCTTCCACCTGCGGATGCCGCGCAAACGCCAGCGTGCTCCAGTTGTGATAAATAGTGTTAATATTGCTCATCGCTGCCGCTTCACACAACGCTTCTTCAAACCACTTGTGCTTGTGCACTTTGGCCTTAAAGTACTGGCAGTAAGCGTGACCGACTTCGTGGGAAAACTGGTAGATAATCTGCCCCCAGTCGCTAACGTCAGGGATGTTAAGGGCAATTCGGTAGTTTTCGCGATCCTCTTGTGTATCCTTCGGATAGAAGATCATCGGCGTATCGTCAGCTAACACATTAGTGACAATAATATTTTTTTCTAACCTGTATCCAACCATCTCTGCAAATGACTGGTAAGTCCCTTCAAGCACAGCCTGCACTATTTCGACATCACTGTTTTGCCATTGCGTAACGTCACCAATAGCAATTTGACTTTGGGCCATTTTATTTCCTGTGATTGGATGATGATAATATTGATATCAAGTTGATAACAATTAATTTACGTCAAACTCTTTTAATTTACGTCAGTGTTGTTGTGTTGAAAATTAAGCCAGACAGCCTTTTCATCAGCGGATAAATCTGCTGAATAGTGTAAAAATTTAAAATATAAAAAAGCCTGATACATAAATGAAATTTATACTATCAGTAAGGGGAAAGCTATCGTTGTTGTGCGTTGACGCTGAACATTATAGATGAGAATTGTTGCAGGCAGGCTAAGTGGCTGATGTTTCGCGTTTCCCGCTGTTACGCCGTCGTTACACCATCGGCGAGTGTGCCCGCCATCGCCGTCTGTAACACTTTGCTTACACTGCTGGCAGCGTCACAGGGGCTTAGGCTATACTAAGCGCTGAATTTGCAGGCCCAATGCTACGGACCTGCTTTCAACATCACGTACTACATGACGTACTACATGATTTTCAACCCTTCCCTTCCGAGGATCTGGCTTATGGCTGGATAAACTATGTTAAACAGTATTTTACTAATACTTTGTCTGATTGCCGTGAGCGCCTTCTTCTCGCTGTCTGAGATTTCGCTCGCCGCCTCCCGTAAAATCAAGCTTAAGCTGCTGGCCGATGAGGGCAATATCAACGCCATGCGCATCCTGAAGATGCAGGAAACGCCGGGCATGTTCTTTACCGTTGTGCAAATCGGTCTCAACGCCGTCGCCATTCTTGGCGGTATCGTCGGCGACGCGGCCTTCTCTCCGGCCTTCTATGGCATGCTGCTCAACGTCGTTTCACCTGAGCTTGCCGATCAGCTGAGCTTTATCATTTCGTTCACCCTCGTCACCAGTCTGTTTATCCTGTTTGCGGATCTCACCCCGAAACGCATCGGTATGATTGCGCCTGAAGCTGTGGCTTTGCGCATCATCAACCCGATGCGCTTCTGCCTGTTCATTTTCACCCCGCTGGTGTGGTTCTTTAACGGCCTGGCGAACGTGATCTTCCGCATCTTCAAACTGCCGATGGTGCGCAAAGACGACATCACCTCCGACGATATTTACGCGGTGGTGGAAGCCGGTGCGCTGGCGGGCGTGCTGCGTAAGCAGGAACATGAACTGATCGAGAACGTGTTTGAACTGGAATCCCGTACCGTGCCGTCGTCGATGACCTCGCGCGAGAACATCATCTGGTTCGATTTGCACGAAGATGAGCAGAGCCTGAAGAACAAAGTGGCGCAGCATCCGCACTCGAAGTTCCTCGTCTGTAATGAAGATATCGACCACATCATTGGTTATGTGGACTCAAAAGATCTGCTGAACCGCGTGATTGGCAATCAGAGCCTGACGCTGGTTAACGGCGTGCAAATCCGCAACACGCTGATCGTGCCGGACACCCTGACCCTCTCCGAAGCGCTGGAAAGTTTCAAAGCCGCCGGGGAAGACTTCGCGGTGATCATGAACGAATACGCGCTGGTGGTGGGCATTATTACCCTCAACGATGTGATGACAACGCTGATGGGCGATCTGGTCGGCCAGGGCCAGGAAGAGCAGATTGTCGCTCGCGACGAGAACTCCTGGCTGATTGAAGGCGGCACGCCGATTGACGACGTAATGCGCGTACTGGATATCGACGAGTTCCCGCAGTCCGGTAACTACGAAACCATCGGCGGTTTTATGATGTTTATGCTGCGTAAAATCCCGAAACGCACGGACTCGGTGAAATTCCACGGCTATAAATTCGAAGTGGTGGATATCGATAACTTCCGCATCGATCAGCTGCTGGTCACGCGTATCGACAGTAAACCGACGGTGCTGGTACCAAAACAGCCTGAGGCTGAAGAAAAAGGCGCGGCCTAGTCAATTATTCTCTCCCCCTCGCCCGAGGGGGAATTTATATATTCACCGAATTTATAATTCCATTACCCTCTTTTATTTCGCCAATAAAACCAAAATGCATAATTGTGATCCCCTGCGGGTCGATCATGACATTAATGCCATCTGAATATTATCCTGGCAGCGAGCCGCATGAATTACTCACCTGACGCTGTAGCCTGAAATAGCGCGGAAGAATTGCGCATCCGATAACAACTATCACTACAGCGAATATAAGGTGCCTTATGAAAATTGGACTTTTCGGCATTGGCCTTGATACGTACTGGCCACAGTTTAGCGGATTAAAAGCGGCGCTGACCGGTTATTTACAGCAGGTTTCCGACCAGCTATCCGGGCGGGGAATGACCGTCATTGATGGTGGGCTTGTGGACAGCACCACAAAAGCGGACGCCGCACGTCAGCGCTTTAACGATGCGCAGGTGGATGTGCTGGTGCTTTACATCACGACCTACGCCCTGAGCGCCACCGTGCTGCCGCTGGTGCAGCAGTGTAATAAACCGGTGCTGATCCTGGCGCTCCAGCCGCAGCCCGCGCTGCCGCTCACCGCCATCAACCAGCTTGCCGATCGCGGCGCGCGTACCGGGCAATGGCTGGCGCACTGCCAGGCCTGCACCGCCCCTGAACTGGTCAATGTTTTTCAGCGCGCGCAGATCCCGTTTGAGCTGGTGGTCGGCTATCTCGACGATCACGCGGCCTGGCAAAAAGTTGACTGTTTTTTACAAGCCATCGCGGTGCGTCAGCAATTACAGCAGTGTACGTTGGGGGTGCTGGGGCATTATTACGACGGCATGTATGACGTCTATTCCAATATGACCAATTTAAGCGCCCGTCTGGGCGTGCGTTTTAAAATCCTTGAAGTGTGCGAATTAGTGAATACCCTCCCGACGATTGGCGAAGAGGATATTATGCGCAAGCGGCAAGAACTTTATGCGACGCTCGACGTTGATGCCCACTGCGAAGAGGCAGAAATCACGCGGGCAATTAATACCTCGATTACGCTGGATAAACTGGTCGCCCGTCATCAGCTTAACGCGCTGGCCTATTATTACGAAGGCGCGCCGGGTTCGCTGCATGAAAATATCATGACCTCAGTGATCATGGGCAATACCCTGCTGACCAACCGCGATATTCCGGTCGCCGGTGAGTGCGAAATCAAAAACGTGCTGGCAATGAAGATCCTCAGTCTGATGAACGCTGGCGGATCGTTTTCAGAGCCGTATGGCATCGACTTCAGCAATGACACCGTACAGTGGGGCCACGATGGGCCAGCGCATCCGCAGATGTCTGAGCACAGGGTGCGGCTGGTACCGCTGCCGGTCTATCACGGCAAACCGGGTAAAGGCGTGTCTATCCAGATGAGCGTCATCGCAGGCCCGGTGACCTTTTTATCGGTGGTTGAAAAACCCGACGGCAGTGTGGTGCTTCAGTATGCGGAAGGCGAGTCGGTGACTGGCCCGGTGCTGGAGATCGGCAATACCAACAGCAACTATCGCTTTGGCATCAGCGCCCGCGAGTTCACCGAGCGCTGGTGCCTGGGCGGACCGGCGCACCACTGCGCGATTGGCGTTGGGCATGTGGGGCCGGTGATAGAGCAACTGGCGAAGTGGTGCGGCATCAGCGCCTTTAACGTCTGCGGGGTGCGCTGATGGACAACGCAATGGTTCTCGGCATTTTTTATCACCTGCTGGGCGCGCTGGCGGCGGCCTCTTTTTACATCCCGCTTAAGCTGGTTAAAAACTGGGAATGGGAGGCGTCATGGCTGGTAAACGGCATCGCCTCATGGCTGATTATGCCGGTGCTGGTGTCGTCGCTGCTGCTGCCCGACGTGACTGGTTTTTTCCTGGCGATCCCGCTGGCGGTAGCCGGAAAAACGTTTCTTTTCGGCGCGCTGTGGGGGCTGGGCGGCTTAACCTTTGGCATGACGCTGCGCTATCTTGGACTGTCGGTGGGCTACGGCGTCGCCATTGGGATCACGCTGGTGGTTGGCACGCTGATGCCGCCCTTGCTTAACGGCGCACTGGTGACGCTGCTTGCCAGCGCAAAAGGGGCGATGGCGCTGGCCGGCGTGGCGATCGCGGTACTGGGCATTGCGCTCACCACCCTCGCCGGGCGGAAAAAAGAGCGTGAGTCCGGCGTGCAAAACAGCGAGCTGAACGTGCGTAAAGGGGTGGCGATTGCCATTTTCTGCGGCATCACCAGCGCGTTTATGGCCTTTGCCATTGACGCAGCCGGGCCGATTCAGGCGATGGCGCTGCGCGCGGGCGTCGATCCGCTGTACCAGGTGATGCCCGGCTACGTCATTATCATGGCGGGCGGTTTTGTCACTAACGGCCTCTATTGCGTCTATAAAGCCCGCGCTAACCACACACTGGCGAAGATCGCCCGCGACCGCGCGCACCGATGGCGCAATGTCGCGTTATCGGCCACCGGCGGCGTTATCTGGTATATGCAGTTTTTCTTTTACGGTTGGGGTCACGTGCAGTTGGCCGCCGCCGATCTCGCCTTTGTCAGCTGGACGTTTCATATGTCGATGCTGGTGTTGTGCGGCGGCGTATGGGGGTTTGTGCTCAAGGAGTGGCGCGGCTGTTCTCGCCTTCCGCTGCGCTACCAGGCGGCGGGCATGGCACTCATTGTGATCTCAACGCTGGTGATTGGGTTGGGCGGATCCTAAAAACGTCAACGGCCCCTGAGGGGCCGTTTATTTATAGTCGTAAACTACTGCATAGCACATCGATCACGCCATATCGGACTGCAAGCGCAGAACCTGGCGGTTAACTTCAGACATCACAGAATAGTGCTGCTTATCTTTTACTTTCGGAAGCAGGATCTTACCCTTATCAAACTCGAAAGCGCCGACGTCCTTGATGTACAACCGTCCACGGAACAGGATTTTTACGTACTTCGCTACCTGGAGCGGATTGTAACGTTGGAAAATTTTCATTCTTGTATCTCCTGCTGAGTCTTACGCCCTCGCGGTGCCACAATCGGCCCGACTGTGATGAGCGCAAATTTTGTTGCCCAATGACTATAGATCAGAAAACCATCTATACACAGCATGCATAAGTTTATTTACCGTTTGATTACAATTATTCAGAATTTTCTTTTATATGCTGAAAGGAAGGCAGTATAAGGCGTCATTTTTTTACGGTTATGTGCGTTCACCCGCAAACTGGCATCCGGATTGCGGGAAAAGAGTATTGATCGCACATATGATTAAACCTTAAGACCAAGTGGTCGGATCACCTGCTAACATTTGTCCCTATAAAAAGGAAACACCATGACTCTTCGCAATATGCTGCTGGCAACCTGCCTGCTCCTGCCGCTGATGGCCTCTGCGCATCGCTTCGAAACCAACCAGCGCGTGCCGCCTGTTGGCATTGCCGACAGGGGTGAACTGATCCTCGATAACGATAAGTTTAGCTACAAAAACTGGAACAGCGCGCAGTTGCCTGGAAAAGTGCGCGTGCTGCAACACATTGCGGGCCGGACCTCGGCGAAAGAGAAAAACGCCGCGCTTATTGAAGCCATCAAATCGGCGAATTTACCGCACGATCGCTACCAGACCACCACCATTATTAATACCGACGACGCGATCCCCGGTTCAGCGATGTTTGTGCGCAGCAGCATTGAGAGCAACAAAAAACTCTACCCGTGGTCACAGTTTATCGTCGACAGCGATGGCGTAGCGCGTAAAGCCTGGCAACTGGATGAAGAGAGTTCCGCCGTGGCGGTGCTGGATAAAGACGGTCGGGTGCAGTGGGCCAAAGACGGAGCACTGACCCAGGAAGAAGCGCAGCAGGTGGTTGCTCTGCTGCGCCAGTTACTCAGTAAATAGAGACGCGGAAGCCGGGGTTGAGGAAGGATTCACGCGGCGTGTAGTCGAGGGTTTTGCCCTGCCAGTCGTGAACGTGCGCCCCGGCGGCGGCGGCTACCGCGTGACCGGCTGCGGTATCCCAGACGTTGGTCGGCCCAAAGCGCGGGTAGAGCTGGGCCTGTCCTTCCGCCACGAGGCAGAATTTCAGCGATGAGCCAATCGACGTGGTCTGGTGCTCGCCCAGCTGATGCAGGTACTCGTTGAGTTCATCGTCAGCGTGCGAGCGGCTAATCACCACCAGCGGCGGACGCGCATCGCGCACCTGAATTTGCTTGCGCGTGCCGCTCTCTTCTTTCCACGCCTTCCCTTCCGCCGCGCAGTACATCACGTCCAGCACCGGTGCGTACACCACGCCCAGCACCGCTTTGCCCTTTTCAATCAACGCGATATTGACGGTAAACTCACCGTTGCGCTTGATAAACTCTTTGGTGCCGTCGAGCGGGTCCACCAGCCAGTAACGCTGCCAGTGCTGGCGCACATCCCAGCCCGGCGGATCTTCTTCCGACAGCACCGGGATCTCGGGCGTGAGCGCCTGTAATCCGCGCACAATAACGCCGTGCGCCGCAATATCCGCCGCTGTGACTGGCGAATCGTCGCCTTTACGGGTGACGTCCATCGGCTGATGTCCGTCGTAAACCTGCATGATGGCATCGCCCGCTTCCCGTGCGAGCTGGCAAATAGCTTCTAACATATCCACCTCTTTTTGATAACAGTGGGATCTAACTCGTTGTTTTACTTATATCGCATCGCGGACGAATCTGCCAATTGTGATAGTGATTGCGGTTTTCTTGTTCACTTTTATGGCAAGATTCACAATTCTGTAAGCAACAAAATGTACTTACATTCTCTTTTGTGGCTTAGATCTAAAAAGGACATCTCTGATGATTAAGTTTAGCGCAACGCTCCTTGCCACGCTGATTGCTGCCAGCGTGCAAGCCGCAACGGTGGATCTGCGTATTATGGAAACCACTGATTTGCATAGCAATATGATGGACTTCGATTACTACAAAGATACGGCGACGGAAAAATTCGGACTGGTACGTACCGCCAGCCTGATCAACGCCGCCCGTCAGGAAGCGACCAACAGCGTGCTGGTGGATAACGGGGATCTGATTCAGGGCAGTCCGCTCGGGGATTACATGGCCGCGAAGGGGTTGAAAGACGGCGATGTCCATCCGGTCTATAAGGCGATGAACACGCTCGATTACGCGGTCGGTAACCTCGGAAACCACGAGTTCAACTACGGTCTGGACTACCTGCATCGCGCGCTGGCCGGGGCGAAATTCCCGTACGTTAACGCCAATATCATCGACGCTAAAACGCAAAAACCGCTGTTTACACCCTGGCTTATTAAAGACACGCCGGTGAAGGATAAAGACGGCAAAAACCAGACGCTGCGCATTGGCTACATCGGCTTTGTGCCGCCGCAGATCATGACCTGGGATAAAGCGAATCTGAGCGGCAAAGTCACCGTTAACGACATCACCGAAACCGCGCGCAAATACGTGCCGGAAATGCGCAAGAACGGTGCCGATCTGGTGGTGCTGGTGGCGCACTCCGGGCTTTCCGCCGATCCTTATCAGGCGATGGCCGAAAACTCGGTCTACTACTTAAGCCAGGTGCCAGGCGTGGATGCGATCCTGTTTGGCCACGCGCACGCGGTCTTCCCCGGTAAAGATTTTGCCAGCATCAAAGGCGCGGATATCGCCAACGGCAAGCTCAACGGCGTGCCGTCGGTGATGCCGGGCATGTGGGGCGATCATCTGGGCGTGGTGGATCTGACGCTCAACAACGACGGCGGCAAATGGCAGGTCACGCAGTCGAAAGCCGAAGCGCGCCCGATTTACGATGCGGCGGCGAAGAAAGCGCTGGTAGCGGAAGACAGCAAACTGGTGTCGGTGCTGAAAGATTCCCACGACGCCACGCGCGAGTTTGTCAGTAAGCCGATCGGTAAATCCGCAGACAACATGTACAGCTATCTGTCGCTGGTGCAGGACGATCCGACGGTGCAGGTGGTGAATAACGCGCAGAAAGCCTACGTTGAGCACTTCATTCAGGGCGATCCGGATCTGGCGAAACTGCCGGTGCTGTCCGCTGCCGCGCCGTTTAAAGCGGGCGGGCGTAAAAACGATCCGGCGAGCTTTGTCGAAGTGGAAAAAGGCCAGCTGACCTTCCGCAACGCCGCCGATCTCTATCTCTACCCGAACACGCTGGTGGTGGTGAAAGCGAGCGGCAAAGAGGTAAAAGAGTGGCTGGAGTGCTCCGCCGGGCAGTTTAATCAGATTGACAAGACCAGCACGAAGCCGCAGTCGCTGATTAACTGGGACGGTTTCCGCACCTATAACTTTGATGTGATCGACGGCGTGGATTACCAGATTGATGTCACGCAACCGGCGCGCTACGACGGTGAATGTCAGAGCGTCAATCCAACGGCTGAGCGCATCAAAAACCTGACGTTTAACGGCAAGCCCATCGATCCGAACGCGACCTTCCTGGTGGCGACCAATAACTACCGCGCCTATGGCGGCAAGTTCGCGGGCACGGGCGACAGCCATATCGCGTTTGCGTCACCGGATGAGAACCGCTCGGTGCTGGCGGCGTGGATCAGCGCCGAGTCGAAACGCGCGGGTGAGATCCATCCGGCGGCGGACAACAACTGGCGTCTGGCCCCGATTAACGCGGCGGTCGATGTGCGCTTTGAAACCTCGCCGTCAGAGAAAGCCGCCGCGTTTATCACTGAAAAAGCGCAGTACCCGATGAAAAACGTCGGCAGCGATGAGATCGGTTTTGCGATTTATCAGGTGGATTTACACGGCAAGTAACCGCCGTGAAACGCCCGGCGAGCGAAGCGCCGCCGGGCATTTACGCCGCGCGTTCCTCACGCTGCGCCAGTACCTGCGGCAGATTAAGCTCGATCCAGTCCGCTAATTCCGCGACCTTTTCGCTGACCTGCTCACCCAGCGGGGTCAGACTATACTCAACGTGCGGTGGCACCACCGGGTAGGCCACGCGGTTGAGAAAACCATCCTGTTCCAGCCATTGCAGCGTCTGCGCCAGCATCTTTTCACTGACGCCACCCATCTTGCGGCGCAGGTCGCTAAAACGATGCGTACCGTCGCGCAGGGCCACCAGAATCAGCACGCCCCAGCGGCTGGTGACGTGTTTTAACACATCCCGTGACGGGCACTGTTCGGCAAATAGATTGCCGTCCCGGAGTTGTGCGCTCAGCGTGCGTGTCTGTTCAGCCATGTCATACTTACCTTTTGGTGCGTACTTACTAAAAGTTAGTTAGGGTGTTAGTGTGCCACAACACGAAACCAACATGAAGGAGTATTCCCATGATCGCGATTACCGGTGCCACCGGCCAGCTTGGCCAGAACGTTATCGACGCCCTGCTTAAAACCGTGCCTGCCAGCCAGATTGTGGCGATTGTCCGTAACCCGGCGAAGGCCGAGTCACTCACACAGACTGGCGTTGTTGTGCGCCAGGCGGATTACGGCGATGAAGCGGCGCTCACCGCTGCGCTTAACGGCATTGAAAAACTGCTGCTGATCTCTTCAAGCGAAGTGGGCCAGCGTGCGGCCCAGCATCGCAACGTCATTCATGCCGCCAAAGCGGCGGGCGTGAAATTTATCGCTTACACCAGCCTGCTGCACGCGGATAAATCCCCGCTCGGCCTGCATGTTGAACACGTCGACACCGAAAACGTGCTCGCCGGATCCGGCATTGATTACGCGCTGCTGCGTAACGGCTGGTACAGCGAAAACTACCTCGCCAGCGCCCCGGCGGCCCTGGAGCACGGTGTGTTTATCGGTGCGGCCGGTGAGGGCAAAATTGCCTCTGCTACCCGCGCCGACTACGCCGCTGCCGCCGCACGCGTGATCAGCGAAGAGGGCCATGCGGGCAAGGTGTATGAACTGGCGGGCGACAGCGCCTGGACGCTCAGCGAGCTGGCGGCGGAGCTGAGCAAACAGAGCGGGAAGAACGTGGTGTACCAGAATATGAGCGAAGCCGATTTTGCTGCGGCGCTCAAAGGCGTTGGCCTGCCTGAGGTGTTCGCCACTATGCTGGCGGACTCTGACATCGGCGCGTCAAAAGGGGGTTTGTTTGACGACAGCCGCACCCTGAGCAAGCTGATTGGTCGCCCGACCACGCCGATCGCCGAGAGCGTGAAAGGCATTCTCTGAGTGTTACAGGCAGGTTAATTTTTGTGGCATCCCGCCGGGTCATCCCTAATAATGAACGGATGATCCGCGCGGAGAAACAGTGTGCAAGGCCTACCTGAACAGTTCAGCCATAAGAAAGACAGCCCCCGCTTTTGCCCTGACCGGCGCAGACGGGCGGCAAAATGATCGGGGGTGTGGTGTATGCCCTGCTCGCGGGTTTATTGTGGGGTTTAATTTTTGTCGGCCCGCTGCTGGTGCCGGACTATCCGGCGATCCTGCAATCCACCGGGCGCTATCTGGCGCTGGGGCTGATCGCGGTGCCGCTGGCCTGGCTTGGTCGCGCACGTCTGCGTGAAATTAGCCGCCAGGACTGGCTGACCGCGCTGGCGCTGACCATGATGGGCAACCTCATCTATTACGTCTGCCTTGCAAGCGCAATCCAGCGCACGGGCGGCCCCGTCTCAACAATGATCATCGGCACACTGCCGGTGGTGCTGCCGGTGCTGGCAAATCTGCTCTACAGCCAACGCGACGGAAAATTGCCCTGGGCGCGGCTGGCACCTGCGCTGCTGTGCATCGGCGTGGGCCTGGTGTGCGTGAACGTGTCCGAGCTGCGTCAGGGTTTGCCCAACTTCAGTGGCTGGCGTTACGTCTCAGGTATTGCGCTGGCGCTGGTGTCGGTCGGCTGCTGGGCGTGGTATGCGCTGCGCAATGCGCGCTGGCTGAAAGAGAATCCCACCCGACACCCGATGATGTGGGCCACCGCCCAGGGTCTGGTGACGCTGCCGGTAGCGCTACTGGGCTATGTGGGAGCCTGCCTGTGGCTGCACGTCGATCAACCCGCGTTTGCGCAGCCGTTTGGCCCACGACCGCTGGCGTTTATCAGCCTGATGGTGGCGATTGCCGTGCTGTGTTCGTGGGTCGGGGCGATGTGCTGGAACCTCGCCAGTCAGAAATTACCGACGGTGATCCTTGGGCCTTTGATCGTGTTTGAGACGCTGGCCGGGCTGCTGTATACGTTTTTGCTGCGCGGGCACTTCCCGCCAGGGTTAACGGCAATGGGAATAGCATTGTTAGTGGTGGGAGTGACGATTGCGGTGCGGGTGAAACCGGAAAAACCGAGGGTTGTTCCGGCGTCGGAGGGGTGATTTATGCGTGCAGGCCTACAAAACCGTAGGCCGGGTAAGCGTCAGCGCCACCCGGCACAATGTCAGAACGTTTCCCAGTTCGCTTCCGACACGCTGATAGCCGGTTTGGCTTTCGCGGTGTGGGTTCTTACCGGCTCAACTTTCGCTGTCTGCTGACCGCGCGTCACTTTAAAGACCGCCACCGCGTCGTTCAGACGTGAAGCCTGGTCTTCCAGCGCAGCGGCGGCTGCGGCGGACTCTTCCACCAGCGAGGCGTTCTGCTGCGTCACGCGATCCATCTCGGCAACGGCCTGCCCTACCTGGTCGATCCCACGGCTTTGCTCGTCAGAGGCAGAGGCGATTTCGCCCATGATGTCCGTTACGCGGGTCACCGCGCTGACGATCTCCGCCATGGTTTCACCGGCTTCGTGCACCAGTGCGGAACCTGCATCCACGCGGCTACCGGAGTCGTCGATCAGGGCTTTGATCTCTTTCGCTGCCTGTGCGCTGCGGCTGGCGAGGGTACGCACTTCACCCGCGACGACCGCAAAGCCACGACCTTGTTCACCGGCACGCGCCGCTTCAACCGCCGCGTTCAGCGCCAGAATGTTGGTCTGGAAGGCGATACCGTCGATCACGTTGGTGATCTGCGCGATTTTGCTGGAGCTGGTGGCAATCTCGTCCATGGTACGCACCACGCCATCCACCACTGAACCGCCTTTCTGCGCCGTCTCAGAGGCGTTTTTCGCCAGCTGCGTCGCCTGACGTGCGTTGTCAGCGTTCTGTTTCACGGTGGCGGTCAACTGCTCCATGCTGGCAGCGGTTTCTTCCAGCGACGCGGCCTGCTGTTCTGTGCGCGACGAGAGATCGTTACTGCCCGCAGAAATTTCGCCCGCACCGGTAAAGATGGTGTCCGCACCGTCACGCACGACGCTGACGGTGTTCGCCAGCGACTGCTGCATTTCACGTACGTTGTGCGCCAGCAGCGCCATTTCATTTTTGCCTTCGGCATCGATGCTGTGCGTCAGATCGCCCGCCGCGATGTGGCGGATATGGCCCATAACTTCGCCGAGCGGCTTAAGCAGTACGCGCTGCATGGCGACCCAGCTGGCGACAATCACCACAATGACCATCAGCATCATCGCGCCGAGGATCCACAGAATACGCTGGTAGTCGTTTTCGTTTTCCGCCACGCCTTTGCTCGCCAGATCCGCCTGCGCATTACGCCACTCGCGGTAAATGCCCTGCATCGCGTTCTGTTTTTTCTCGGCGTTTTGCTTAAACATGTCTGCCAGTTGGCCCGCCGCCAGCAGGCGGTTCATTTCTGCCAGCGTCGTGGAGTAAATGCCGTACTGTTTTTCGAGTTCCGGGGCGAGGCTAGGATCGAGACCCGGCGTCTCAGGCAGCGCTTTGTATTTCTCAAAATGCACCTGCGCCTGCGCCAGCAGGGTTTTCGCCGTTTGCACCAGTTCACCCAGTTCGCCACCGTTGATTTGGCTGGCTTCGCTGCTTTGCAGACGCAACATGCCGCGGTTAAGCGTCACGCGGGCCTGGTTGAGGCTGATCCACGCGTCGGTAAATTCCGCCACGTTCTGGCTGGAGAGCTGCGACACGTTGAAGTTACTTTTATCGTTGTTCAGCGCAGACACGAAAATGCCTGCCGAGATCAGTTGCATCGCGCCGAGCACGAACAACACCATGATTAATAATGTTATTACTTTCACACGTTTAAACATCGGAAACCTTTTTAGTAGGATGCAGGATTTTGTCTGACGCAGGATTTATCGGCAGGTATTAACGCTTGTTTAACGAAGATAACGCAGCCAGGTAACCGAATTGTCACTTTATCAAGATGATTCAAGGCGTTAAGCGAGGAAAAAATTTGTGATGCAGCGCACAAAATTTCACGCGAAAAGCCTGTGCCTCAAAAGGGTTATAGCGCCGCATCAAAGATGCATTTAAAATGCATCTTATATTCTGACTCACGAGGTAACGGCTATGGCTTTTCGCGATCAACCTTTAGGCGAGCTGGCGCTCTCCATTCCGCGCGCTTCTGCGCTGTTTCGTCAATACGATATGGATTACTGCTGCGGCGGTAAGCAAACGCTGGCGCGTGCTGCCGAGCGAAAAGAGCTCGACGTGGCAGTGATTGAAGCGCAGTTAGCCAAACTGGCCGAACTGCCCGTTGAGAAGGACTGGCGCGTGGCCCCGCTGCGCGACATCATCGATCACATCATTGTGCGCTACCACGATCGCCACCGCGAGCAGCTTCCGGAGCTGATCCTGCAAGCGACCAAAGTGGAGCGCGTTCATGCCGATAAACCGAACGTGCCGCGCGGGTTGACCAAATACCTGACCATGCTGCACCAGGAGCTGTCGAACCATATGATGAAAGAGGAGCAGATCCTGTTCCCGATGATCAAACAAGGCATGGGCGCGCAGGCGGGCGGGCCGATCAACGTGATGGAAAGCGAGCATGACGACGCGGGTGAACTGCTGGAAGTGATCAAGCACACCACGCAGAACGTGACGCCGCCACCGGAAGCCTGCACGACCTGGAAAGCGATGTATAACGGCATTAATGAACTGATTGACGATCTGATGGAACACATCAGCCTTGAGAATAACGTGCTGTTCCCGCGTGCGTTAGCCGGGGAGTAAAAAAAGCCCGCTGCGGCCTGATGCCCTCACCCCAGCCCTCTCCCACAGGGAGAGGGTGCGTCCGGTAGACATGCCCGGCGGCGCTACGCTTGCAGGGCCTACGGTACGGTGCCGAACCAAACACGTAGGCCGGATAAGCGCAAGCGCCATCCGGCACAACGATTAGCGCATGCCCGCCATACGTTTCTTACCGATAAACAGCCAGCCCAGCCCCAGTACGATAAACCACAGCGGCGTGACCAACAGCGCCTGGCGGGTATCGTCTTCCAGCGTCAGCAGCACCAGCACAAACACAAAGAACGCCATACATACCCAGCACATCAGCTTGCCCAGCGGCATCTTGTAAATCGACTTCTCGTGCAGCTGCGGACGCTGTTTGCGGTAGACCAGATATGAGCAAAGAATAATGGTCCAGACGAACATAAACAGGATCGCCGACACGGTGGTGATCATGGTGAACGCCGCAATCACGCTCGGGTTGACGTACAGAATCGCCACGCCGCCCAGCAGGCAGATGCAGGAGAACGTCAGGCCTGTCGCCGGTACCGCACGTTTTGACAGCTTACCGAAGCTCTTCGGTGCAACGCCATCCTGCGCCAGGCCAAACAGCATACGGCTGGTTGAGAACACGCCACTGTTGGCGGAAGAGGCCGCCGAGGTCAGCACCACAAAGTTAATAATGCTCGCCGCCGCCGGCAGACCCACCAGTACGAACAGCTCCACGAACGGGCTTTTGTTTGGCACCACCGAACTCCACGGGGTCACCGACATAATGACGATCAGCGCGAAGACGTAAAACATAATGATACGGATCGGAATCGAGTTAATCGCGCGCGGCAGGGATTTCTCCGGATCTTTGGTTTCCGCCGCCGTCGTACCCACCAGCTCAATGCCGACGAACGCAAACACCGCGATCTGGAAGCCCGCAAAGAATCCGCTGATGCCTTTCGGGAACCAGCCGCCGTCGTTCCACAGGTGCGCAAACGAGGCCTGCACGCCGGTTGGCGACTGGAAGTGCATGAGCACCATCACCAGCCCGACGATAACCAGCGCCACGATGGCGACAATTTTGATCATCGCAAACCAGAACTCCATCTCGCCGAACATCTTCACCGTGGCGAGGTTCAGGCCCAGCAGCAGCATAATCACCGCCAGCGACGCTACCCAGTCCGATAAGCCAGGGAACCAGAACTGCGCATAGGCGGTGATCGCCACCACGTCGGCCATGCCGGTCACTACCCAGCAGAACCAGTAGGTCCAGCCGGTAAAGTACCCCGCCCACGGCCCGAGCAGGTCGGCGGCGAAGTCGCTAAAGGATTTGTATTCCAGATTCGAGAGCAGCAGTTCACCCATTGCCCGCATCACGAAAAACAGCATAAAACCGATGATCATATAAACGAAAATGATCGACGGCCCGGCGAGGCTGATGGTTTTGCCTGACCCCATAAACAGCCCGGTGCCAATGGCACCACCGATGGCGATAAGCTGGATATGACGGTTTGTGAGATTACGCCGGAGGGATTGTTCAGACGACGCCTGTTCGTCGGCGACGACCTTAACCTGATCTACCATGGGATTATTTTCCTGTACCTGTCTGTGTTGTTGAGGCTCTTCTGGCCTTTACGTGACAATGCCTTGATTTTTGAAACATCGATATTAGGTAAGAATCGGAGGGATGAATACTGCGATTTACAGCCCATGTTGAATTTATGTTAAAACTGAGTGTTATATCACTCCGCTAATGCGAAACAGCTCACAAAAATACACCCAATAAGGGCTTTTGCAAGATGAAATCCCGACACTGGTTTAAAGAATGGAGTTTGTGCGGATATGTCACTTCCTCTCCCCGATTGAGGAGAGGAATCGTTCGACGAAATTACAGGATTTCCAGCAATTCCACTTCGAAGACCAGCGTGCTGAACGGCGGAATGGAGGCACCCGCACCGCGCTCGCCGTAGGCCAGGTTCTGCGGGATAGTCAGTTCCCATTTGGAGCCGACTGGCATCAGCGTCAGCGCTTCGATCCAACCGGCGATCACGCCGTTGACCGGGAATTCAGCCGGTTCGCCGCGGGCAACGGAGCTGTCGAACACGGTGCCGTCGATCAGTTTACCGGTGTAATGCACGCGCACGCGGTCAGTACGGGCCGGGATCGCGCCTTCGCCCTGGGTCAGAACGCGGAATTGCAGACCGGACTCGGTGCTGTTCACGCCCTCTTTATCACGGTTTTCGTCCAGATATTTCACGCCGTCGGCCGCCATGGCGTCGAAACGCTCACGACGAACCGCATCCGCGCGTTCATGAATTTCACGCAGGGCGCGGTGTACCACATCCACCGGTACCGCAGGCTGGGTGCCAGCCAGCGCATCAGCAATGCCAGCAACCAGCGCTTCCGGCAACAGCCCCTGTAAGCCAGACTCGCTCAATTGCTGCCCTACCTGCAAGCCAATGCCATAGCTTGCTTGCGCTTCGATAGTGTCAAAAGTCGGGGTTGTCATGGGTTTTCCTTTCATCGCATTTAAAGTAGCGGGCAGCATAACAGCCGCGCTGCGACGGGTAAAACTTTGTCGCCGGGATTGATGACAAATTGCAGGGAAAAAGAAACAATAGAAGCGCGATGTTTATTCTTAAACAAATCTTACGAAAGAAAGCTTTGCTACGCTCATCAGGCAGTTAGCAATCTATACTCTAAAGCACAGGATTACCACGACGCGGAGCAGGAGGAAAGCCATGCCCGGGCGATTTGAACTGAAACCTACCCTGGCGAAAATCTGGCACGCGCCGGACAACTTTCGCATGATGGATCCGCTGCCGTCAGCTCACCGCCGTGGGATCATCGCAGCGGCGCTGCTGGTGGTGATTGGCTTCCTGCTTCCCACGTCGGACGACCGCAGCACGCCAACCCCCACGCGCGATGCGCAGCTCGACATTCAGTCGCAGTCGCAGCCCACCCAGGCGCAGCAGCCGCCGTTGGTCACCTCCTCCCCTGAGCCGCAGCAGGTGGCCCCTGTTGCACCTGAACCGGTGCAGGAGCAGGAGCCTGAGCAGGCGCAGCAGCCTACGCAAAGCAGCCAGCCCTTCCAGGAGCCGGTCGGCATTGAGCAGCAGTGGCGCACCTATCGGGTGGAGTCAGGCAAGACGCTGGCACAGCTGTTCCGCGATCACAGCCTGCCGCCGACGGACGTTTATGCGATGGCGCAGGTTGAGGGCAACGGCAAACCGCTGAGCAACCTGCAATCGGGGCAAATCGTGAAGATCCGCCAAAACGCCAACGGCGTGGTGACCGGATTAACCATTGAAGCCGACGGCAATCAGCAGGTGTTGTTTACCCGCCAGGCCGATGGCAGCTTTATTCGCGCGCGCTAATGACGGCGGTGCCGGGCAGCGCTGACGCTTACCCGGCATCGCATCAGGCGCTGCGTTTATTCACCCACCAAATCCCTGAGCACACCAGTACCAGCGCAATGGCGTATTTGATTTCCAGAATGTTTTCGCCAAGGAAAATGGACGACAGCACCGTGCCCGCCACCGGGATCACAAAGTTAAACGGCGCAATCATGCTGACGCGGTTGTATTTGAGCAGGATGCTCCACAGCGCAAACGCAATGGACGACAGCAGCGTGAGGTAGCCCAGAATCGCCACCGCCTCAATGCTGTTAAACGCCAGCGTGCCGCCGGTGAGATAGCCGCCGAGCACCAGCACACCGCCGCCAAACCCCAATTGCCAGCCCGTCATCACCGTCGGATCCACCGTCTGCGAAATGCGCTTGCCGTACAGCGTGGCGGCGGACAGGATAAACGCCGCCAGCACCACAAACCCGTCGCCCATCATGCTAAAAGTGAAATCCATTAGCGAATGGTTGATATTCACCAGCATCACGCCCGCAAACCCCAGCACGCAGCCAATGGTTTTGTTGTAGCTGAGCTTGTCGTTTTGATAGATAAAGTGCGCCAGCAGCACGCTGAAAAAGGTGCCGGTGGCGTTCATGATCGAGCCTTTGACGCCGGTGGTAAACGCGAGACCAATATAGAAAATGGCGTACTGGATGGAGGTCTGCGTCAGCCCCAGAACGGCCAGTTGACCGTACTGCCGACCGTTTAAGCGCGCAATGGGCTTACGTTGGGCCAGAGCAAACAGCAACAGCAGCACTCCGGCAAACAGGAAGCGGTAACCGGCAAAGACAATTTTTGAGGGGATGTCGTCGGTGGCGATCTCAAAAATCGCGTAACCGTTTTTAATGGCGGGATAAGAGCTACCCCACAGCAGACAGCACAGCGTAGCGCAGGCATAAGCGACGTTTTTACGCGCGAATACCGGCGTCGGGCAAACAGTTTCCATTCCTTTCACCAAAGATAAAATCACGTTTTGATTTATTATCAATGAATGCGCGCGGAATAGCGACCCTGTAAAAATGGCGGGGGAACAGAAAGCAAAACGCCGGCACAAGGCCGGCGCTTTTTTTGTTATCTCAGACGAGAATCGCTAATTACTCAGCAACCACGTTGATGATAACTTTAGCAAACACTTCGCTGTGAACCTGGAAGTTCACTTCGTGTTCGCCAGTGGTACGCAGAACGCCGTTCGGTAAACGAACTTCGCTCTTAGCCACGTCAACGCCAGCCGCAGTTACAGCGTCAGCGATGTCGCGAGTACCGATAGAACCGAACAGTTTACCTTCGTCGCCTGCTTTAGACGCGAGGGTAACGGTGCCCAGTGCGTTGATTTTTTCAGCGCGAGCTTCAGCAGCGTTCAGAACGTCAGCCAGTTTGGCTTCCAGTTCAGCACGGCGTGCTTCGAAAAATTCAACGTTTTTCTTGGTAGCAGGAACAGCTTTACCCTGCGGTACCAGGAAGTTACGAGCATAACCCGCTTTAACGTTAACCTGATCACCCAGGCTACCCAGGTTTGCTACTTTATCAAGCAGAATAACTTGCATTACCTTATCCTCTCAAAGTCGTATTAATGGACCGTGCCCGATTACTGATGACGATCAGTGTACGGCAGCAGGGACAGGTAGCGAGCGCGTTTGATAGCGCGAGCCAGCTGGCGCTGGTATTTTGCACGGGTACCGGTGATACGGCTTGGGACAATCTTACCGCTTTCGGTGATGTAGTTTTTCAGCGTTGCGATATCTTTATAGTCGATCTCTTGAACGCCTTCCGCGGTGAAACGGCAGAACTTGCGACGACGGAAATAACGTGCCATTTGGCTAGTCTCCAGAATCTATCAATTCAATCTGCTCGGCATGCAGAACCATTTTGCTCAGTCCGTTCTTTGCCTTGTGGCAACTGATGAACCCCTGAACGATTACTGCGCTACCGACCGTTATACTGTGAGTAATGGCCTGGTTCTCTTGCCCGCTGATTATTACAGGCATTTGACACCACGCCTGCCGGTGAAAACCGGCCTCCTCCTGCACAGAACGATGCTCAAGCACGAACTGGCAGTGAGGAATTCCTGATGGACTGACCTTTCGAAGGGGCATCCTGCACACGGTGCCGGATAACACCAGACGGTTGGTCATCAGAAATTACTCTTCAGAATCCCCAGCATCATCAGCATCTGCGGTTTCGTTAGCGAAATCATCGCGACGCTCACGGCGCTCGTCTTTCGCTTTAACCATCGGAGATGCTTCAGTAACCGCGTTTTTAGTACGCATTACCATGCTACGGATAACGGCGTCGTTGAAGCGGAAGTTAGTTTCCAGCTCATCGATCACTTCCTGCGGCGCTTCAACGTTCAGCAGAACGTAGTGTGCTTTGTGCAGTTTGTTGATCGGGTAAGCCAGCTGACGGCGGCCCCAGTCTTCCAGACGGTGGATCGTGCCTTCTGCTGCAGTGATTGCACCAGTGTAACGCTCGATCATACCCGGAACCTGTTCGCTCTGGTCAGGATGGACCATAAAAACGATTTCGTAATGACGCATCGAATTGCTCCTTACGGATTATTCAGCCTCCTGTCAGGGTCAGCCGCGGCCCATGGAAGCAAGGAACGTGTTTGAATGGCGGCTGAAAAATTGACGCGTAATCATACTTGCGACGTCCCACGAACTCAAGGGGAATGCACAAATAATTCGCACAAAGCGTAAAGCGGGTCTACGGGGGCGGATTAAAATTAATCAAAATGGATTACGGCAATTTTTTGAACAACTGCATCAGAAATGGTCGCGGTGAGTTCGTACGGCAGCGATTACACTTTAATCACACCCCACTTATCGGGAGGAAGCGCCTTCGCAAAATAACGTCATCTCGCAGTACTGGAGCGTAACATCATGAAAAACATCGCATTCGCAATCCTGGCGCTGCTTCTGTTTAGCGCAAACGCAGCCGCCGCGATTAAAATTGACAGCCAACTCACACACAATATGGATGATGTGCACAGCTTAGGCGTTATCTACATTAATCATAACTTCGCCACTGAAAGTGAAGCAGATCAGGCCCTGAACGATGAAACCGACGCGCGCGGTGCCAAATACTACCACGCGTCGCTGCTCCGTGAACCTGGCAGCAATGGCAATCTGCACGCCAGCGCGGAAATCTACCGCTAGCACCAGAAACCCCCAACAAGAACATTGCTCTATATCATTTGCCCCCGTTATCGGGGGCTTTTTTTATTTCTTTTGCCCGTAATAGGCATTCGGCCCGTGCTTGCGCATAAAGTGCTTATCCATCAGATAACCGTCGATGGGCTTAAGCTGCGGATTGATACCGCAGGCGATCCACGCCATCCGCGCGACCTCTTCCATCACCACCGCGTTGTGCACGGCGTCGCTGGCGTCTTTGCCCCAGGCGAAGGGACCATGCTGCCAGACCACCACGCCCGGCGTGTGTAACGGCTCGCCCTCGCCCAGCGTCTCAATGATCACCTTGCCGGTGTTAAGCTCGTACTCACCGGCGACTTCCTGCGCCGTCAGCGCGCGGGTGCAGGGGATGTCACCTAAAAAGTAATCCGCATGAGTGGTGCCAAGCGCCGGGATCGCCCGGCCCGCCTGCGCCCAGGCGGTGGCATGGGTCGAATGGGTATGCACCACACCACCGAGCGTAGGGTAACGGCGATAGAGCGCCAGATGGGTTGCGGTGTCGGACGAGGGACGCCAGCGCCCTTCCACGACCTTGCCGTCGAGATCGACAATCACCATATCCTCTGCGCTCATCGCCGCATAATCCACGCCGCTGGGCTTGATCGCCACCAGCCCACGCGCCCGGTCAATGGCGCTGACGTTGCCCCAGGTAAAGGTCACTAACCCGTAGCGCGGCAAATCCATGTTCGCCGCAAACACCTGCTGCTTAAGCTGTTTCATCACACCGCCTCCAGTAAGCCTGCCCGGGCCATGCGCTCGCGTACCCAGTCACGCGCTTTGATGACTTCGCCTGCCGGATCGTCGGCGGTTTCGCTCCACATCTCAATCAGATACGGGCCGCAGTAGCCGCTTTGTTTGAGCGTGTCGAAACAGCGCTCAAACTCCACCACGCCTTCGCCAAACGGCACGTTTTTAAACACGCCTGGACGGGTATCTTTGACGTGAACGGCGACGATATGCCCGATCCCGGCCTGCAACTCCATCTGCACGTCGTTATCCCACGCTGACAGATTGCCGATGTCCGGGTAGAGCTGGAACCACGGGTTGTTCAGGTAGTGGGTGTAACCCAGCGCCTTGCTGATAGAGTTCATTAGCGGGTAATCCATGATCTCCATCGCCAGCGTCACCTGCGCGCGGCTTGCCATTTCAACGCTCTCTTTTAACCCGTCGCGAAAACGGCGACGGGTTTCGTCGTTGGCCTGCTGGTAATAGACGTCGTAGCCCGCCAGTTGGATCACGCGGATGCCCGTATCCTGCGCAAAACGGATAGCTTTGCGCATAATCGCCAGCCCCTGCGCCCGCACCGCGTCGTCTTCGCTGCCGAGCGGAAAGCGGCGGTGCGCACTCAGGCACATTGAGGGCACGCGCACGCCGGTTTCGGCAATGGCGCTCACCAGCGCCAGACGCGCTTGTGGCGTCCAGTCGAGGCGGGCAAGCCGGGCGTCGGTTTCATCGACAGACATTTCGACAAAATCGAAGCCGAGCGTTTTAGCCAGCCGCAGCCGTTCGAGCCAGCACTCCCCGGCGGGAAGCGCTTTTTCATAGATGCCGAGCGGCACCTGCTTCGACAACATAGCCGCTCCTTAGCCCCACAGTTCGGCGATCGAACGTTTGAACTGGCGCGCGGCCTCTACCGGCGAGGCGGCGTCACGAATGCTGCGCCCGGCAATGAAGACGTGGATCGGAATGCCTTTAAACAGCGGCAGATCCTCCAGCGCCAGGCCGCCGGTGACGGTGACTTTAAAGCCCATGTCCGCCAGACGTTTGATGGCGCTGATGTCCGCCTCGCTCCACGCCACGCCTGCGGCCTGTGCATCGCGGCTGCGGTGATACACCACCTGCCCGATGCCCGCATCGCGCCACGCCTGCGCCTGCTCCCATGTCCAGAAGCCGGTCAGCTCAATTTGCACGTCGCCGTTGAATTCCTGCGCCACTTCAAGCGCCCCTTTGGCGGTGTTGATATCCGCACAGCAAATCACCGTGACCCAGTCGGCGTTGGCTTCAAAGCACATGCGCGAGAGAATTTTGCCCGCATCGGCAATTTTGGCGTCCGCCAGCACGATTTTGTGCGGGTAGAGCGCTTTCAGATCGCGGACGGCACGCACGCCTTCCCCCACGCAAAGAATGGTGCCCACTTCAATGATGTCCACTTCTTCGGCAATCAGGCGGGTGGTTTCATACGCATGGGATAAGGTCTGGTTGTCCAGCGCAACCTGGAGCATCGGTAATGTATGAGACATGATCATTCCTCTTAGACGGACGCCGCGTTGGCGTAATCAATCAAATCGAGCACGTCCTGCGCGGTGCGGCAGGCCCGTAAACGGTCAAAGTTTGCTTCGTCATCAAACAGATTCACGATCTGCATGATGCCGACTTCCTGATGGGTGTTGGCGTCGACGGCGGCCATGGTGATGAGAATATCCACCGGATCGTTGTCTTCATGGTTAAACACCAGCGGCGTTTTCAGCGTCACCAGCGAAAAGCCGGTGCGCTTGACGCCCTCTTCCGGGCGACCGTGCGGCATGGCCAGGCCCGGCGCGATGACAAAATAGGGGCCGAACTGCGCAACGCCATCGAGAATGGCCTGGTAATAACGCGGTTCCACCACGTCAGCCGCCACCAGCAGATCGACGCCGATTTTGACCGCCTCCTGCCAGCTGCTGGCTTCCGCCTGCAACGCGATGGAGTTATTTTGCGCCAGCGAGTCACGTAATTTCATGCGGCGTCCTTACTTCAGGTCCTGAGGGAAATGCGCGGTGATGACTTCCATCAGCTTCGGGCCGAAATCCGCTGGCGAGAGCATGTTGCGCACGCCGACCACGTATTTGTTGCCGGTGACGGTGATTTCACCCGCGATGTGCGTGGAGGCAATGATCACATCCGCCCCGCTCAGTTCGCTTTTATACTCGCCCACCGCGCAGCTGTTGACGGTATGATCCACGCCCTGCTGCGTCAGAAACTGATCCACTTTCATCTTCATGATCATGGAACTGCCCTGCCCGTTACCACATACAGCCAGAATTCGTACGGTCATCGCTAAACTCCTTTTATAAAGCAGAGGTCTCTGCCAGATCTTTTTCTGCGTCTTCTTCAGCACGCAGCGCGCGCCCGGCGAAGAACATATAAGCCAGCGCAATCAAAATGATGACGCCCATAAACCACAGCCCGGTCGTAAAGCCCTGCATCATAGGCGGTGCCAGAATTGACCAGTCCGCCATGCCCATCCAGGCGCTCATGCCGGTGAGTTTCACCGCCCAGACGCAGCCGAAGATTTCAATCATGCCCATGACCAGACAAATTTTGAGCGCCGCCCGCCAGCCGCCGAAATGGTTGGCGAATACGCCAATGGTGGCGTTGGAGAAGAACATCGGGATAAAGCCGGGAATGATCAGAATGGACGAGCCGCAGGCGATCAAAATGCCCACCGCAATCAGCTGACCCACGGTGCCCCACATAAAGCCCCACACCACGGCGTTCGGCGCAAAGCTGTAGATCGCCGCACAGTCGATAGCCAGCACGGCACCGGGGATCAGACGCTGAGAAATGCCGTTGAAGGCTTCCGACAGCTCAGCCACGAACATTCTCACCCCCTGAACGATGATGAAAATCGCCACCGCGAACTGGAAGCCGGTTTGCAGGATGTAAATGGTCCAGTGCACTTTGCCCGCCATCGCCTGCACCACGTCCAGGCCGAAGGAGATCAGAATGGCACCGAAGAACACAGTCATCACAATCGCCGTGGAGACGATGTTGTCGTGGAAAATATTCAGCCAGCCGGGGAGTTTAAGATCTTCAACGCTCTCCTCTTTCTTGCCGAGGAACGGCGCGAGTTTATAGGCCAGCCAGGAGGCGAACTGCTGCTGGTGGCCGATGGAGAAGCCGCAGTTATCCGTCACTTCCTGCGTCGGCTTGTACATCATGTTGGAACTAATGCCCCAGTAGAGCGACACCAGCACCGCGGTGCAGACAATTGTCGTCCACATGGAATAGCCGAGAATAAAGAAGAACACCGCGATCAGACCGGCCTGCTGAAACATGATGTGGCCGGTCAGCATGATGGTGCGAATACCGGTTATGCGCCTGAACACCACGTACAGAATATTGAGCGCCAGCGCCAGTAGCACCGCATAGCCGACCCAGCTGTAAGCGTCGCCCATGCGTTCGATGGTCGCCATCATTGAGGCGTAGGTATCGGAGATAGCGCCATTGATGCCGTAAACCTCGGACATTTTGGCGACCACCGGCTTAAAGGTGCTGGTCAGAATGCCGGAACCGGCCTGGAGCAGCATAAAACCGATAATGGTTTTGATGGTGCCCTTCACGATAACGCTCACGCTTTTACGCAACAGAATATAGCCAAGGCAGGTCACGATACCCAGCAGCAGCGGGGCGTTGGTCATCACCTGATTGAAGAAGATGGTAAAGACGTTGTAGAGGATCTCCATAACTCTCTCCGAAAAATGTAGGCACCGAGCCGTCGAACTCAGCACAGGATGTGGGCACACTCTACCAATCAGAAATAATCACAAAAAGATTGCATTTGATTATTTGTGACGCGTCACGCAAATTATTTCCCTACGTACAGAATGGACATCCAGAAACACAATCAAAGTCTATAAATTACAATTAGATATTCATATAAACATGCATTTACTCCGCCTCAGCGGCGAAAGGGCGTCGCATCACATCATGCCGGGCTTGTCAAAAATAGCCGTTGCAATGCTGAAAGTTCAGTGACAACATAAATCAAAAGTAATCACATTTTGATTTGATATGACGACACGTTAAGGAGCGGCACAATGAGTAAAGTGGAAACCATTACCCGTGAATCATGGATCCTGAGCACATTCCCTGAGTGGGGGAGCTGGCTGAATGAAGAGATTGAGCAGGAGGTTGTCGCCCCTGGCACCTTCGCCATGTGGTGGCTGGGCTGTACGGGTATCTGGTTAAAATCAGAGGGCAGCGCCAATATCTGCGTCGATTTCTGGTGCGGCACCGGCAAACAAAGTCACGGCAATCCGCTGATGAAAACCGGCCACCAGATGCAGCGCATGGCCGGGGTGAAAAAATTGCAGCCGAACCTGCGCACCACGCCGTTTGTGCTCGATCCGTTTGCCATTCGCCAGATCGACGCGGTGCTCGCCACCCACGATCATAACGATCATATCGACGTCAACGTGGCCGCCTCGGTAATGCAAAACTGCGCCGACAACGTGCCGTTTATTGGCCCGCAAACCTGCGTCGATCTGTGGGTAGGCTGGGGCGTACCGCGCGAGCGCTGCATCGTTATGAAACCGGGCGACGTAGTGAAAATCAAAGACGTGGAGATTCATGCCCTTGACGCGTTTGACCGCACGGCGCTGATCACCCTGCCTGCCGATCAGAAAGCCGCTGGTGTGCTGCCAGACGGCATGGATGAGCGCGCGGTGAACTACCTGTTCAAAACGCCGGGCGGCTCGCTCTACCACAGCGGGGATTCTCACTACTCCAACTACTATGCGAAGCACGGCAACGAGCATCAGATTGACGTGGCGCTAGGTTCGTATGGCGAGAACCCGCGCGGTATTACCGACAAAATGACCAGCGTAGATATGCTGCGCATGGCCGAGGCGCTGAACGCCAAAGTGGTGATCCCGTTCCACCACGATATCTGGTCGAATTTCCAGGCCGATCCGCAAGAGTTGCGCGTGCTGTGGGAGATGAAAAAAGATCGCCTGAAGTACGGTTTTAAACCGTTTATCTGGCAGGTGGGCGGCAAATTTACCTGGCCGCTGGATAAAGACAACTTCGAATACCACTATCCGCGCGGCTTCGAAGATTGCTTTACCATGGAACCCGACCTGCCGTTCAAGTCCTTCCTGTAATCCGCTGAACATGCCGGACATGTCCGGCATTTCTTAAGGCGATTTCGCACTTTCATTTAGTATTTCCATGCTATTTCAAATATCATCTTAAAAAATCATTTCTTATCGGAATAGCTCATGACGGAAGCGCAACGACATCAAATTCTTCTGGAACTCCTGGCGCAAACGGGCTTTGTCACCGTCGAGCAGGTGATTGAACGATTAGGGATTTCCCCCGCCACCGCCCGCCGCGACATTAATAAGCTCGACGACAGCGGCAAGCTGAAAAAAGTGCGCAACGGGGCGGAAGCCATCAGCCAGCAGCGCCCCCGCTGGTCGCCGATGAATATTCATCAGGCGCAGAATCACGACGAAAAAATGCGCATTGCCAAGGCCGCCTCCCGGCTGGTCGGCGTGGGTGAAAGCGTGGTGATTAACTGCGGTTCCACGGCGTTTTTGCTCGGCCAGGAGATGTGCGGCAAGCCGGTGCAAATCATCACCAACTATTTGCCGCTGGCGAACTACCTTATCGATCAGGAACACGAAAGCGTGGTGATCATGGGCGGGCAGTACAACAAAAGCCAGTCAATCACCTTAAGCCCGCAGGGCAGTGAAAACAGCCTCTACGCCGGGCACTGGATGTTCACCAGCGGCAAAGGGCTGGCCGCCGACGGGCTGTACAAGACCGATATGCTCACCGCGATGGCCGAGCAGAAGATGCTGAACGTGGTCGGCAAACTCGTGGTGCTGGTGGACAGCAGCAAAGTCGGTGAGCGCGCAGGTATGCTGTTTAGCCGCGCCGATCAAATCGACATGGTGATCACCGGCAAACAGGCCAACCCTGAGATCATCAAACAGCTTGAAGCCCAGGGCGTGCAGGTGCTGCGCGTTTAGAGATGCGTGCGGAAGAAGCGCACCGTGGCGTCGAGCGCCGTCGGCGTAATGCGGTGCGCCACGCCCGCTTCCCACAGGCAGGTTAACCGCGCGTCCAGCCCCGCCTGCACCAGCGCCTGCTGCAAGCGCAATGTTTCAACGGCGGGCACCACATCATCGGCTTCGCCGTGCCACAGCAGCAGCGGCCGGTCTGCCAGTCTTGCAAGCTGGTGGGTAACATCCCAGTCAGCCAGCGGCGCAACGGCCTGCGCATCCACCGGCGGAAACAGCGTGCGCGAGAGCGAGGTAAAATAGCCGGAGCCCATCAGGCACGCCACGCAGTTCACTTCCGGGTGCTGCGTCATGATGCCCAGCGCCGACATCCCGCCCATCGACGCGCCGCCCACGGCCAGGCGCTTATCGGCAATCAGCCCTTCGGTGTACAGCGCGGCCTGTAATCCCGCAAACTCCGTCAAATTACCGTGCAGGATCGGCCAGAACTGCGTAAGCCTGGCGTCAGCGTCGCCGCCAAAGCGCGCGCCATGATCGGGCGCGTCGGGCATCACCACGCGAAACCCGGCCTGCGCCAGCGCCACGGCAAAATAGCTGTACACCAGCTTCGATGAGGTATAACCATGATAAAACACCACGGTGGGCAACGGCTGGTCGCGCTGACCTGCGGGGGTCGCGTGGAGGCTTTCAATCCCGGCGAATTGCCGCGTTTCAAGTTCAATCATGGTTAACTCCTGGCATTTTTTTCAGATATGCCACGCTGTCTGACATTACGCAAGCCTGGACGCGCCAGAGAGGCCATAATGTTGAGATGTACATTACGCTTTCGGGTGATTTTCATTCGAAAATAGCGTGCGAGATAACAGATCGGGAACATTCCCCCAAAGGGAAATCACCAGGGAACTACACTATGTCTGACAGGAACAGGTTTTTCAGTAAACGAGAAACACTCATGCGCCGATTCGCCCCGCTGATGCTGGTCGCGTTATTGAGCGGATGCGCTGTGCTGCAAGGCACGCCGCAGCCGCCACCGCCCGTCAGCAGCCAGCCGCAGGAAATCACCCGCAACCAGACGCAAGGGTTGCAGAAGATGGGAACGGTCAGCGCGATGGTGCGCGGCTCTCCGATGGATGCGGAGGAGGCGATCAAAGCCAAAGCCGTTGCGGCCAAAGCAGATTATTACGTCATTCTCCTTAATGACGACACCGTCTTTACCGGCCAGTGGTATTCCGAGGCCATTTTATATCGTCAATAACGGTGGGCTGAATTTAAGAGAGATTTACACTGCTTTGCACCCATAGACGTATTCCTGTGCACAATAAACTCAATGCCTTAGGCAAGGGAGAGAGTTTAAAAACGCGATGGATTGCCCTGTCCTTAATCGGGGTAACGTTAAATGGAGCTGACAAATGAAACGATCTCTTGCCTTAA
The DNA here is from genome assembly GCA_963521185.1 of uncultured Enterobacter sp. Lineage (GTDB taxonomy): Bacteria > Pseudomonadota > Gammaproteobacteria > Enterobacterales > Enterobacteriaceae > Enterobacter_D. Next base: position 481,512 of record CAUQTV010000004.1, read on the forward strand.
CTTCTCTGCTGCTCTCCGTCGGTCTGGTGAGCACCACCGCCCAGTCGGCGGAGTTCGCCAGCGCTGATTGCGTGACGGGCCTGAATGAAATCGGCCTGATTTCCGTCAATAACGTTTTTGGCAGCGCACAAGATGTGGAACGCGTTATCGCCCTGAAAGCGGACGAGCAAGGCGCATCCTGGTACCGCATTATCAGGATGCAGGAAGGGCTACGGGCCGATAACTGGCGCGTGCAAGCCATTCTTTATGCATAGCTTTCCATCAGCCACCAAAATCTGGTGGCTTTTCTTTTTGTTGTTAATTAATTACCATATTGTTAATGTGACAATATATTCATGTAACATTTTGTTACACAGAACCGCTAAATGTTAGCGCTAAATTGCCGTTGAACGAGCCAACACTTTCGATCTACGGATAATTTATGAACGCTTTCTTTCGCCGTGCCGGCTTAGGCACCCGACTTTCGCTACTGACCGGCGTTAGCGTTGCGGTCCTGTTCCTGCTGTTTACCTTTCTGATGAGCCACAAGGCCAGCCAACAGCTCGACGCGCTGGCGGTGGAAGATCTGCGCAGTCAGTCCACCGGCGTGGTGGACATGGTCGAAATGTTCAATACCAGCCTGAGTGAAGAGGTCGAAAGCTACACGCGGCTGTTCAATAGCTTCGTGCCGCAGCCGGTGTCTGTCGATACCACCCAGTCCCGCACCATCAATGGCCTTACCGTTCCGCTGCTAAAAGGCGGCGAGAACGATCTGCACGAAAACAACGGCGTGCCGGATGATTTCCTCAACCGCACCGGGGCGATTGCGACGCTATTCGTGCGCAGCGGTGACGATTTTGTTCGCGTGGCGACGTCGCTGCGCAAAGAGAATGGCGACCGCGCCATCGGCACAAAGCTCGACGCCGCAAGCCCGGCGCTCGCGCCTGCGCTGCGTGGCGAGGTGTATCGCGGCCTGGCGCTGCTGTTCGGTAAGCGCTACATCACGCAATATCAGCCGGTGAAAGATGCGAGCGGCAACACCATCGCGATCCTGTTTGTCGGCGTGGACATCACCCGCTCCTGGAACGTGATGCGCGAGAAGATCCTCTCCCGCAAGCTCGGGGAGAGCGGGCATTTCTACGTGCTGGACGCCAACCCTGGTAAAAACGAAGGCAACTACCTGTTCCACCCGCGCGAAGAGGGTAAGCGCCCGCAGTGGGACAGTGCCACGCAGCAAACCCTGCTCAAGACCGCTTCCGGCACGCTTGAGCGCACCGATGCGCAGGGCCGCACGCTAAAAATGACGTGGACCGCCCTGCCCGGCTGGAACTGGAAAATTGTCGGCGAGGTCGATAAATCCGTGCTGCTGCGCGATGTGAACACCATGCGTAACCAGTTCTTACTGATTGGCGCGCTGGTCTCCCTGCTCTTCGCCGCGCTGTACGTGGTGATTATTCGCCGCTGGCTGACGCGCCCACTGCGCGATGTGATCGCCCTGGCCCAGCGCTATGCCGCCGGCGATCTGCGCGCCACGCTCACCGCACGCCGGGAAGATGAAGTCGGCCAGCTGATCCAGGCGATTAACGGTATCGGCAATGGCCTGCAAACCATGGTGCATCAGGTACGTGAAGCGGCAAGCGAGATCAACCACGGCACCAGCGCGCTGGCGGCCGACAGCGGTGAAATCAGCGAGCAAATAAACAAGCAGGCCAGCAGCGTGGAAGAGACCTCCGCCAGCATGGAGCAACTCGCCGCCACCGTGCAGCAAAACGCCGCCAATATGGAACAGACCCAGAAGCTGGTGAACGAAACCTCGCAGGCCGTTGAAAAAGGCGGCAAGACCGTCGGTCATGCGGTGGCGACCATGAATGATATTCGCGAGGCGTCACAGCGCATTGCGGATATCACCAGCGTTATTGAAGCCATTGCCTTCCAGACCAATATTCTGGCGCTCAATGCCGCCGTCGAAGCCGCTCGCGCAGGCGATCACGGCAAGGGCTTCGGCGTGGTGGCGCAGGAAGTGCGCGCGCTGGCCGCCCGTAGCGCCAATGCGGTTAAAGAGATCGAGTCGCTGATTAATGACACGCTGGAAAAAGTCACCGAAGGGCACGCGCTCTCAGAGCAAACGCAGCTGGCGATGTCGTCCATCATCGATCATATGGGCGACATCAACCAACTGGTGACCGAGATAAACCACGCCTCGCGCGAGCAATCGTCGGGTATCGGGCAGGTGAACCTGGCCATGACGCACATTGGCGAAGCGACGCACATCAACGCCGGACGCGTCTCGCGCAGCGAAGAAACCGCCCGCACTCTGCGCGAGAAAGGCACCCATCTGAACGAGCTGGTCAGCCTGTTCCGCCTTTAAACCACGCCGCCCGTGGCGCGCAGCAGCAGATCATTTTTGACCTGCTCGCTAATCAGCGAACCGCCACGGGTGTCGAGATTCATCTGGCACCACGCCTGCGCGATAGGCGGTGAGGCATAGCGCAGCATTTGTGCGCCGCTCGCCAGTAAACAGAGCTGCTGCGCAATCTCTCGCGCCTGTGCCTCCTGGGGCTTGCGCAGACGCTGCAAAAGCTGTCGCCAGGCACGGTCAAAATGACGGTCCTGGCCTTTCACCTCGCCAAACGCCTCGATCAGGTGATCCGTTACGCCGTGCTGTTTAGCGAGCACGCGCAGCACGTCCAGGCACATAATATTCCCCGAGCCTTCCCAGATGCTGTTCACTGGCATCTCCCGGTACAGTCGCGGCAGTTCGTTATCTTCGCAATAGCCCACGCCGCCGAGCACCTCCATCGCTTCTGCCACAAACGGGATCCCCGCTTTGCAGACGGCAAATTTCGCCACCGGCGTAAACAGGCGCGACCACAGCAGCGCAGCCTCGCTGTCGCGTTTATCCCATGCGTGAGCCAGCTGGAACAAAAACGCGGTTTGTCCCTCAAGCTGAAGCGCCATGCGGCTTAACACCTCGCGCATTAGCGGTTGATCCACCAGATTTTTGCCGAACGCCTGGCGCTGGTGCGCGTGATAGAGCGCGACGGAAAACGCGCGGCGCATCAGGCCGTGGCTGCCAAGCGCACAATCCATGCGCGTCAGTCCGCCCATTTTCAGGATCTGCCGCACGCCGTCGCCCTCCTCCCCCAGCAGCCAGCCGGTGGCGTCAAAAAACTCCACTTCGCTACTGGCGTTTGAGCGGTTGCCGAGCTTCTCTTTTAGCCGCTCAAGGCGCAGGGCGTTGCGCCCGCCGTCCGGCAGAAATCGCGGCACAAAGAAGCAGGACAGCCCGCCTTTGGCCTGCGCCAGCACCAGGTGCGCGTCGCTTTGCGGTACGGAGAAAAACCATTTGTGTCCCACCAGGCGGTAGGCTTCGCCGCTGCCCGCACGCTCAATAGGCTGGGCGCGCGTGGTGTTGCTGAGCACGTCGGAGCCGCCCTGCTTTTCCGTCATCCCCATGCCTATCAGCAGGCCGCGCTTTTGCGCGCCAGGCGCTAAATGGGCATCGTAGCGATCGCTCATTAGCGGCTTAAGCCAGTCGTGAAAGGGTTTCGGCAACGTCTGTTGCAGCAGCGGTATCGCCGCAGCGGTCATGGTGACGGGGCAAAGCGTGCCCGCTTCAACCTGCGCGTGCAGTACAAACCGCGCCGCGCGCGCGACGAAGGATCCCGACCGCGCATCCTCTTCCCACGCCAGATTGTGCACCCGGTTGGCGCACAGCCCCTGCATCAGCAGATGCCAGGCGGGATGGAAGCGAACATCGTCAAGCCGCTCCCCGGTGGCATCATAGCGCAGCAGCTCCGGCGGATTCACATTGGCGAGCCGCCCAAGCTCAAGGGATTCGGCGGTGCCAAGCTGTTGACCGATACTCGCCAGCAGATCGGCATCCCAGCCTGCGCCCTCACGGGTTACGGCGTCGCGCAGCGATGCGTCAGAAAGAAAGAGATTGCTGTTGCTTAAGGGTACAGGCTGGTTAAAAACGGTGTGGGTGTGCCAGTGCATGTTGTGTCCCTCCTTCAATGGCATTGCCACTCAGTATGGACAGAGAAGCGCATTTCGCGCGTTGGGGGGATCACAGTTTAGCAATAGCCCCTTCAGACAGAAGGGGCAACGACGACACTCAGCCGCGCTGGCGCACCGCTTCAAACAGGCAGATACCGGTGGCGACCGAGACGTTTAACGACGACACGCTTCCGGCCATAGGAATGCTGATCAGCTCGTCGCAGTGCTCACGCGTCAGGCGGCGCATGCCTTCACCTTCCGCGCCCATCACCAGCGCCATCGGGCCGGTCATTTTGCTCTGGAACAGGGTGTGATCCGCTTCACCCGCGGTGCCCACGATCCAGATATTCGCTTCCTGCAAGACACGCATGGTGCGCGCGAGGTTGGTCACGCGGATAAGCGGGACGTTCTCCGCCGCGCCGCAGGCGACTTTTTTCGCCGTCGCGTTAAGCTGTGCGGATTTGTCACGCGGGACGATCACCGCATGCACGCCCGCCGCATCGGCGCTGCGCAGACAGGCACCGAGGTTGTGCGGATCGGTCACACCGTCGAGGATCAAAAAGAACGGCTGTTCGAGGCTGTCGATCAGATCCGGCAGATCGTTTTCCTGGTACTGACGACCCGGTTTCACGCGAGCAATGATCCCCTGGTGCACCGCGCCTTCGCTCTTGTCATCCATGTACTGGCGGCTCGCCACCTGGATCACCACGCCCTGGGCTTCCAGCGCATGGATAAGCGGCAGCAGACGTTTGTCTTCACGTCCTTTCAGAATAAAAACTTCCTGAAAGCGCTCAGGTGCGCGTTCCAGCAGTGCCTGCACCGCGTGGATGCCGTAAATCATTTCACTCATGAAGGGTACTCAGTCGAGGTTAAAAGGGTGTTTCCCGCCCATTATAACCCACGACGCCCCTCAGCGTCCTTTCTCGTTATCCATTCACTACCGCACGCGGGGCGTTTTTTTCCACCGGATGGGCGGGCAAAATCGCCTCCAGCAGAAAGCGGGTGTAGTCATGCTGCGGCTGGGCAAACAGCGTCTGGCTCGGCGCGTCTTCCACAATGCGCCCGCGATACATCACGCCGACCCGATCCGCGACGTGGCGCACCACGTTGAGATCGTGCGAGATAAACAGATACGCGAGGCCAAACTCACGCTGCAAATCCATCAGTAAATTAAGCACCTGCGACTGGATCGACACGTCGAGCGCGGACACCGGTTCGTCGCAGATGATCAGCTTCGGGCGCAAAATCAGCGCGCGGGCAATGCCGATGCGCTGGCGCTGGCCGCCGGAAAACGCCTGCGGATAACGCGCCGCATCCTGCGCCCGCAGACCCACCTGTTCGAGCATTCCGGCCACGGCTTTTTTACGCCGCGCCGCATCGCGCTCGCCGTGAATGATCAGCGGCTCTTCGATGCTGTAGCCGACGGTGCGTTTCGGATCGAGCGTGCCGAGGGGATCCTGAAAAATCATCTGGATATCTTTGCGCACCCCGCGCCACTGGGCGGGGGTTAGCTCAAATAGCGACTGCCCGTTAAAGTCCACGCGTCCACCCGAGGCGGGGGTTAAGCCGAGTAGGGTGCGCCCGGTGGTGCTTTTGCCGCTGCCGGATTCCCCCACCAGCGCGTAGGTTTCCCCGGCGTTAATCGTAAAGCTCACATCCTGCACCGCCTGAACGCGCTGTCCGCGTCGGGTGAAGGTTTTCGACAGGTTCTGTACGGACAATAAGGGCGTCATCGGTTTCCTCCCGTTTCTTCCGCGCGCCAGCAGCGCACCTGATGCGCGGGCGAACCGAGCGGGCGCAGCGACGGCGGCTGGGTACGGCATTTTGGCGTCGCCAGCGGGCAGCGATCGGCGAAGGTGCAGCCCAGCGGCAGTGCGTCCAGCGCGGGCACGCTGCCGCGAATTTCCTCAAGGCGGCTTTTCGGCGCGCGATCGCCTGAAGGGCGCGCCGCCAGCAGCGCGCGGGTGTAGGGGTGGCGCGGGTTTTCAAACAGCGTCATCACGTCGGTCTCTTCCACCACTTCCCCGGCGTAGAGCACCACCACGCGCTGACACAGACGCGCGACCACGCTCAGATCGTGGGTGATAATGACAATGCCCATGCCGGTTTGCTGTTTGAGATCGTCGAGCAGTTGCAGGATTTGCGCCTGAATCGTGGCGTCGAGGGCGGTGGTCGGCTCGTCGGCAATCAGCAGCGACGGTGCGCTGGAGATGGCGATGGCAATCATCACGCGCTGGCGCATACCGCCGGAAAGCTCGTGCGGCCAGGCTTTCGCACAGCGCGGCGGATCGGCAATGCCGACCTGCTCCAGCAGGTGCAGGATCTTCTCGCGCCGCTGAGCGCGGTGTAAACCGGTGTGCAGCCTCAGGCTTTCGTCAATCTGCGCGCCTATGCTCAGCACCGGGTTGAGACTTGAGAGCGGGTCCTGAAAAATCATCGCCATATCGCGCCCGGCCCGCTGGCGACGCGCAGAGGCGCTCAGCGGATCCAGCCGCTGTCCGGCCAGCGTCACCTCACCGTCGGTGCGGCTGGTGCGCGGTGAGAGCAGGCCCATTAACGCCTGCGCCGTGACGCTTTTACCGCAGCCGGATTCGCCAATAATCCCCAGCGTTTCGTGATAATTAAGGGCAAACGACACGCCGCGCACCGGGGTAATGACCCCCTGCTGCGTGGCGAAGTTCACCCGCAGATTGTTAACCTGTAATAACGGCGGTGGATTAACCATGTTGATCCCCTCTCTTCAGCAGGCGAATCACCCGCCCAGGCAGCGGTTTGAGGCCCGGCTCCGCACTGTCGCGCAGGTCATCGCCAATGATATTCAGCGCCAGGATCAGCAGCACAATGGCGATGCCAGGGAAGAAGGTCATCCACCAGGCGGTGAAGATCACCGCTTTGCCTTCCAGCAGCAGATTGCCGAGGCTCGGCGTGGGCGCAGGCACCCCGGAGCCGAGAAAGCTCAGCGCGGCCTCGGTTAAAATGGCGACCGAGAACACCCAGCTCACCTGCACAATCAGCGGCGAGATGACGTTAGGCAGCAGGTGCAGCCAGATAATGCGCGCCGACGACGCCCCCTGCGCCCGCAGCGCTTCGATAAAACTCTTCTCTTTGATGACCATCGCCGCACCGCGGATCACGCGGGCGATCGATGGCACGTACACCAGCGACAGCGCCAGCACCACGTTGGCGACGTTCGGCCCCAGCACGCCGACGATAGCAATCGCCAGCAGCAGCGAGGGGAAAGCAAACAGCCCGTCGCACACGCGCATCAAAATGGCGTCCACCGGGCGATACCAGGCGCACAGCAGGCCAACGACCATGCCGACCACGCCCGCAATCAGCGCCACCGCCGCACCCACGGAAAGCGAAACCCGCACCGCCAGCGCCACGCGCACAAAGAGATCGCGACCAAAGTTATCGGTACCAAACCAGTGCGTCGCATTCGGGGCTTTGAGGCGGCTCAAAGGATCGATACTGTACGCATCCCAGGGGCTTAACAGCGTGCCGCACACCGACAGCAAAATAATCCCCACCAGCACACCAAGCCAGACCAGCAGCCTTTTTTGCGTCATCAGCCTTCGCCTCCTTCCACGGATAAGCGCGGATCCACCACGTAGCTCAGTACGTCCACCGCCAGGTTGATCAACACGTAGCAGACGGTGATCAGCAGCACCACGCCCTGGATCACCGTGAAATCGCGTCGCTCGATCGAATCCACCACCAGCGATCCCACGCCGGGAATGCCAAACACGCTTTCGATAACGATCGTGCCGGTGACCAGCGAGGCAAAAGATTCACCGCAGATCGTCAGGATCGGGATCAGCGCGTTGCGCAGCGTATGCCGCAGCAGCACGCTGCGCTCCGGCACGCCCTTCGCCCGCGCGGTATTGATAAAGTTTTCCTGCAACACGTCGAGCATCACCGCCCGCGTCATACGGGCAATCAGCGCGGCGATGCGGAAACCGAGGGCAATGGCTGGCAGCGTCAGGTACCAGACGTTTTGCAGCCAGTCGCCGTTGGTGGAGCGGTAACCCACCACCGGAAACCAGCGCAGCTGCACGGCGAAGAAGAAGATCAAGAACAGCCCGAGAAGGAAGCCCGGCACCGACATGCCCAGCGTCGCCAGCGCACGAATGGCGCGATCCGCCATGCCGCCGTGCTGCCAGGCGCTGACCACACCGCCCAGCAGACCAAGAAACAGCGCAATCGCCTGGGCATACAGCGCCAGCGCCAGCGTCGGTGCCAGATGCTGTAAAAACAGTTCACCGACGCTGGCATTGAGAAACAGCGAGTGACCAAGGTCGCCGCTCAGCACCGCGCCAAACCAGCGCGTGAACTGCACCAGCAGCGGCTGATCCAGCCCCATCTGCTGGCGCAGGGCGGCGACATCCTGCGGGCTGGCGTCATTACCGAGGATCACCAGCACCGGATCGCCCGGTGCCAGATGCACCAGGCAAAACACCACCAGCGACACCACAATCAGCACCGGCAGCAGCGCCAGGATGCGGTGGAACAAAAATCCCTTCACACGCGCCTCCGATCAGGGCTGGCTGACGGTGACATTCCACAGCACCGGACCTATCAGGTCATGGTAGCCGTGAACGTTTTTCTTGATTGCCACCGGCTCCGGCGTGGTGTGACCGAGCACGATCACCGGCAGATATTGCCAGCTCAGCACGTTCAGTTTATCCACCAGCGGTTTCGCCGCTTTCAGCGACGGTGCCTGTTTGATGCCATCCAGCGCCGCGTCGATCTCCGGACTGTTGCTCAGCCCCGGGAATTTGGCGCGGGAATCGAGGAACGGATATTGATGCAGCACCTGGCGCATGGAGAACTCCAGCGCGCAGAGATCGAAGTTTTTCGGATCCTGACGGCGTTGCAGCACCGTTGGCCAGTCGTAAACGTCGAGGCGCGATTTTACGCCAATCTGCTTGAGCACCTGCTGGGCGACAATCGCCAGGTTATAGAGTTCGGCATATTCCTTCGTGGCGATGATCACCACTTCTTCGCCGTGATACCCGGACTCTTTGACCAGCCTGCGGGCATCGTCCAGCTTATGCTGATTCCAGAACGGCTTGCCCGCTTCGCTGTACCAGTCCACCTGATTCGGGAAGCCGAGCGACGGATCTTCTTTAAAGAAGCGCGGATCGCTGTAGCCCGCCAGCAGCGTCTGATGCACATCCAGCGCAAGGTTGAACGCCTGGCGCAGCTTGACGTTGGCAAACGGCCCCTGCTGCTTGTTAAACAGATAGGTGATCAATGACCCGCCGCTTTCCGGGCGCGCGAGGCTGATATCCGGCGCGTTGTCGAGCGCCTCAATGTTATCTTTTGGCAGGTTGAAGACGATGTCATATTCCCCGGTCATCGCCCCCGCCAGCCGCGTGGATTCATCGGTGATGTAGCGGAACCAGATGTCTTTCACATTGGCTTTCTTCTCACCGGACAGCCCGCTCGCCGGCTCTTTGCGCGAGACATAGCCGTCATAGCGCGTCAGGTGCAAATATTCACCCTGTTTGAACTCCGCCAGCTTATACGGGCCGGTACCGATAAGCTCCGTCACCGGTTTTTTGCTGCTGTTCGCCTCATCAATCAGCCGTTTGGGCATGATAGCCGCAATGTTTTTCACATCCGCCAGCACGTTGAGGGTGATCAGCGACGGCGTGGGGATGGTCAGACGCACGGTTTTATCGTCCACCTTGCTAAACGCAGCCCCCGGTAAATTCGCCTTGCCCTGCGTGGAAACCGCCAGCCAACGGGTCATTGACGCCACCACGTCGTCGGCGGTCAGCGGCTGTCCGTCGTGGAATTTCACCCCGTCGCGCAGCACGAAGGTGTAGGTTTTGCGGTCGTCGCTCAGCGTATAGGAGGCCACCAGATCCGGCACCGGCTCAAACTTATCGTTGATGGTGAACAGCTCTTCAAAGATGTGGCGGTCCACATCCGACGTGGCGTTATTGGTGGTGAGATAAGGATCGAGCGTGCCGGGCCGGTTGCCATAGGCAATGTTCAGCGTGGCATTACGATCCACGGTTTCCGCTTGCGCGCTTCCCCAGGGTAAAGACGCCGTCAGCAACAGTGCGGCGGCAGAAAACAGCATTTTCATTGTTATTGACTCCGGTAATTGTTATTGACTCCGGTAACGGTCAGGCGGCGTTCGAGGTGCGGGTGTGCCCATGGAATTCATCTTTCGCTTCCTGCAACAGCGCAGGTTCAGTGAGCAGGCGCAACCCCGCGCGTGCCAGTACCAGCGCGCCGGTGACGAGCGCTTCATAGCCTTTTGCCGAGTTCGCCGCTTCACGGAACGCCACGGTGTGGCCGATAAGGTCGTCCGGGCCGATTTTGATCGACGGGTGCGCGGTCGGCACGGCATGGCTGATGTCGCCCACGTCCGTCGAGCCTTTGCCCTCTTTCGCGCTCAGATCGACCGTCTCGCCTACGGCGGTAAACTCGTCCAAAAAGAGCGAGTTCAGCGTGTGGTTGATGTTGAAATCACGCGGGCCAACCTGATGCTCAATTTTCACCGTCGTGCCCGTTGCCAGCGCCACGCCCTCGGCAATCGCCCGGATGCGCGGTTCCAGCGCCAGCACCTCTTCGCGCGTTTCGGCCCGGATGTAATAGTGCGCGGAGGCGTATTCCGGGATCACGTTCGGAGCCTGGCCGCCGTTGGTGATAATGCCGTGCACGCGCACGCCGTCCGGTAACTGCTGGCGCAGCACGCTGATACCGTTATAGAGCAGCACCAGCGCATCCAGCGCGTTTACGCCTTTGTGCGGTGAGCTGCCCGCGTGCGACGGTTTGCCGTAGAAGTGGAAATAGAGGTGGTTGTTGGCAAGGAACGGACCGGTGAGGCGCGTTTTGCCGCCGGGATGCACCATCATCGCCGCATCGACATCCTTTAAGAACCCGTGTTCGATAAAGCGCGCTTTGACGTTGCCGTTCGGCCCGCCTTTGCCGCGCAGACCGCCCTCTTCCGCCGGAGTGCCGAGCACCACCACGCTGCCACCGGTCACGTCCAGCGTGGCGCTGAGCGCAATGGCGGCGGCGATGCTGCTGACGCCAATAATGTTGTGTCCGCAGGCGTGACCGATATCGATCAGCGCGTCAAACTCCGCCAGATAGGCGATGGTCGGCCCCGGTTTGCCGCTCTTTTTTACCGCGTAAAACGCCGTCTCGTGTCCGGCGACATTGGCGGTCACCTCAAAGCCGTTTTTCGCCAACAGCGCCGTCAGCAGGCCGCTGGCGTAATACTCATTGTTGCCGGTTTCCGGGTGCGCGTGGATATCTTTCGAGATCGCCACGTATTCGTCCTGGTGTTGATGAATGCTCTGTTCCAGCCGGGTTGTTAATTCGCTATTGCTCATTGTTTTCACCTTTCGTTGCGGATTAGCTCAAGTGACGCTTCGCCTCCTGACGGACGCGGTGCAGCACATGGTGTTTGATTTCGCCATACAGCGGGTGGCTGACAAGGGTTTCGATGTCGCGCTCACGGCCAAACGGCAGCGTGACGTCTTCGACAATCCTGCCGGGTTTGGCCGACATGATGAGCACGCGGTCGGCGAGAAACAGCGCTTCTTCCACATCGTGCGTCACGAACAGCAGCGTGGTGTCGGTTTCCAGCCAGGCGTTACGCAGCAGCTCCTGCATCATCAGGCGCGTCTGGGCGTCGAGCGCGCCAAACGGCTCATCGAGCAGCAGCACTTCCGGGCCAGGCAGCCAGGCGCGCGCCAGCGCCACGCGCTGCTTCATGCCGCCGGAGAGCTGCCACGGCGCATGGTTTTCAAACCCCTTCAGGCCCACACGCGCCAGCCAGTCCAGCGCCTGCGCGTTGACCTCCTCTTTGCGGTATTTCCCCAACCGTGGGCCGAAGGTGACGTTATCCTGCACCGACAGCCACGGAAACAGATTCGGCTGCTGGAAGATCATCCCGCGCGACGGGCCGGGCTTTTTCACCGTTTCACCGTCGCACAGCACGCGCCCATGGTCGGGCCGGGTAAACCCGGCAACCAGATTTAAAATGGTGGATTTGCCACAGCCGGATGGCCCCAGCAGCACCACAAATTCGCCTTTCGCAATGGAGAGGGAGACATCCTCCAGCACGGTAAACGGGTGCGGTTTTGCCGCAAACTGGAGTGACACGTTCTCCAGCGCAATCTGTACAGCCATTATTCTTTCCCTGCCCAGGGCACAAACACGCGTTGCAGGCCCAGAAGAAGTAAATCGAGGAGATAACCAATGCCGCCGAGCAGTAAAATGCCCAGCATCACAATGTCGGTGCGCAAATAAGAGCTGGCGTTGATCACCATCCAGCCCAGGCCTGAACTGGCCGCGACCATTTCGGCGGCAATCAGCGACGTCCAGCCAATGCCAATCGACAGCCTGACGGTGGTGAAGAGATCCGGCAGCGCGTCCGGCAGCACGACGCGCAGAAAGAGTTGTGTTTTCGAGGCACCGAGCGTCTGCGCCACGCGAATGCGCGAGCGACCAATGCGCTCAACCGCCGCGCTGGCCCCGACCACCACGCTTAAAAAGGTGGCGATGAAAATCAGGAAAAACTTCGAGGCCTCGCCAATCCCCAGCCAGACCACGGCTAGGGGGATCAGGGCGATTTTCGGCAGCGGTCGCAGAAACTGCACAAACGGGTTGAGCACCGCAGACAGGCCGTCGGAGAGGCCCATCAGCAGGCCGAGCGGAATGCCGATGGCGATAGCCACGGAAAACGCGCTCAGCGCGCGCGCCAGGCTCACGGCGATGTGCTGCCACAGCGGCACCTGACGGTAGCCGTCCGCCAGCAGCTCTTCGGTGGTCAACCCAATGTCGGTGAGCGAGGGCAGCAGCAGCGGATCCACCCATTGCAGGGTGGCCGCCACTTGCCAGACGATAAAGAAAATCACCACCGACAACACGCTGATGGCGACATGCTGGCTCACTCTCATTTTGCCGCAACCGCCGCTTCACGAATGTAACGGGAGTCAATGGCGCTGTCCCAGTTGGCCGGAATATCGCGCTGGCGGATCTCGCCAATGCCTGCGAGGAAGTTCGCGGTTTTGGTCAGCGCTTTGCCAATGCCGCTGTCGGTGGTTTGCGTGCCGTTACCCAGCCATGCGGCGGTGCCCTGCTCGCTCAGCGTGGGGTATTCCAGCCCGCCCAGGGTGTTGGCGGCAGTGGTGACCGGTGCGCCCACTTCTTTCGCCACAATGGCCGCGGCGCGCTCAGGATCTTGTTTGAACTCGTCCACTTTTTGCTGATGCACGCGCAGGAAGGCGCTGACCGCCTCCGGGTACTGCTCAGCAAACGCCTTGCGCACCACGTAGTTGTTGTAAATCAGGTAGCCATCTTTTTGCAGATCTTTGGTGGCGAACACCTGATGACCGCCAGAGGTTTCAAGCTCCTGTGCAAAGGGTGCCCAGACATAACCGGCGTCAATGTCGCCACGCTTCCAGGCCGCGACCATTTCTGCCGGACGCAGCGGCAGCAGGGTGATTTTGCTGCGATCGAGTTTATTCACGCTGATGGCGGCTTCCAGCGCATATTGCGCGGTGGAATTGGGCGGATACGCCACGCGTTTGCCTTCGATATCTTTGATCGTGGCAATGCCGTCTTTGCCAATTAAACGCTCATAGCTGGCAATAACGCCCGAGACGCCAATCACTTCCACCGGTAATTTACGCACAAGCCCTGCGGTCGCCGGACTGGAGCCGAAATTCGCAATATCGATAGCGTTACTGGCGAAATAGGTTAATGCATCTGCGCCCGAGGCAAATTGCACCCACTTCACTTTGCTGTTTAACGCCTTATCCAGCGAGCCATCGGCTTTCGCCAGCATTAATACCTGCGAGCCACCGCTGTAAGCGACGCGAACTTCTGGCGGCGAAGCCGCAAGAGAAATCTGAGACCATAAGCTTCCCGCTGCCAGTAATAAGCAGAGACTTTTTTTCATTGTAATAATCCTTGAAGAAAATAAGAAAAGACGAAATTAGCGGTATTCCTGCCACAGCGCCGAACATCGCTCCGCCAGTGCGGTGGCGGGATCAATGGCGTGAGCCAGGAACGGCGAGTCCACGGCGCGCAGGGCGACCGGGACTTCGGTACAGGCGAGGATCAGCGTTTGCGCGCCGCGTTCCACCAGCGACTGCGCCTGTAGGGACAGCAGTTCACCGCCTTCGCGCAGCGCACCGCGCTTCACGGCGTAGCATCCGGGCACAAACAGCTGCTCCAGCTCATGGGCTTCTGGCAGTACGGCGGTAATGCCCAGGCGGCGTAATCCCTGCTGGAACCAGCCCGCCTCCAGCGTGCCCTGCGTGGCAATCACGCCGACGCGCTCGACGCTGCCCGGTTGAATACGCGCGAGCGTGGCATCCACAATGTGTAACAGCGGCGCGGCGCTGGCGGCGCTCAGTTCGGCAAACCAGTGGTGCGCGGTGTTGCAGGGGATCACGATGTGGCTTGCCCCGACGGCGTTTAACTTTTCGATGCCGTTCAGCAGCTGCGGCAGCGGCGACGGGCCGGTGCCGGCCAGCGCTTTTTGTCGATCGGCTATCTGCGGCACGTTCCACGCCACCACGGGAAGATGCTGCTGATCGTTTTGCGCAGGCGTGGCCTCAAGCAGCTTGCCCATAAAGTCCACCGTCGCCAGTGGCCCCATGCCGCCCAGTACGCCGAGCAAAAACGGTGTCATTTTTCCAGCACCTGGCGATAACCAAACAGGCCCGCCGAGCCGCCGGTGTGGATAAACACCACATTTTCGTCCTGGCGGAAATGGCCTTTGCGGATCAGATCCACAAGCCCGGCGAAACCTTTCCCGGAGTAGACCGGATCGAGCAGGATGCCTTCGTGGCGCGCCAGCAGTTCCAGCGCTTCCAGCATGCCGTCGGTCGGTAAACCGTAGCCATCCCCCACGTAATCACTGTTAGCGACCACCTTGTGACGTGACAGCTCGCCCGGCACGCCGAGAAGATCGAGCGTGCGTGACGCCAGATTCCAGACGTTTTCTTCCTGTTTCGCCTTGGGCGCGCGCACGCTGATGCCGAGCACCGGAACGTGGCTGTTGGTGGCGGTAAACCCTGCCACCAGCCCGGCCTGCGTCCCGGTACTGCCCGTGGCGTGCACCACGTGATCGATGCGCAAACGCAGCTGCGAGGACTGATACAGCAACTCTTCCGCACAGGCCACGTAGCCCAGCGCCCCAATCGGGTTGGAGCCGCCGCCGGGAATAACATACGGATTATGCCCCTGCTCGCGCAGGGTGCTGGCGTACTCGTCCATCGCCTGCTGCATGTCAGTGCCGCCCGGCAGATGGGCGACGATCTCGCCGCCCAGCAGGTTATCCAGCAGCACGTTACCGGAGCGCTGATAATCTTCGCCAAAATCGGTGACGCGCTTTTCCAGCAGCACTTTTGCCGCCAGACCTAATTTTGCCGCCCCGGCAATGGTCTGACGCACATGGTTAGACTGCGTGGCACCCTGGGTAATAATTACGTCGGCGTTTTTTTCTAGCGCATCCGCCAGCAAAAATTCCAGCTTGCGGGTTTTATTTCCGCCGGTCGCAAGGCCGGTCGCGTCGTCGCGTTTGATCCATATTTTCGGCCCACCCAATAATTTACTGAGATTATCCAGCGGTTCGAGCGGCGTCGGGAAATGGCCTAATGTCAGGCGCGGGAATCGTGCCAGATGCATAATATCTCCTTGCGAATTAACGCATCATCTAAATAATAATGAAGCTACTCTACACTGTTGCGCTTTAACGCTAATGACAAATAATCCATAAGGATTTCTGGAAATTAACTAAAGCGGATTTATGCGGAAAATAAAAAAGCCCCTTAGACAAAAGGGGCTTTGATGTAATAACTGCGTTTTGCTTCGCGTTATTTTACTGCGCGATTTTCTTTTTCGCCGCGCGCTTCGCTTTAGTAGCCGCTGCGATTTTCTGCGTTTGCGCCGACGGTGCCTTCGGTTTTTTCGCTTTCTTCACGTTAGGCTTCGCGCCGTCTTTTGCCGCTTTCGCGGTTTTCGGCTTGCCCTGGCCCTTTTCGCCACGAAACGCATTGTCTGGCTCAAAATTCACTTTTTTGCCGACCTGGCGGCGACGGCTGGTGTTGCGTGCCGGTGCGCCTTTTTTCGCTTTCTCGCGCTCGGTTTTACCGACGTTACGCGGGCCACGCTCGCTGGAAATCAGCGTGAAGTCGATTTTACGCTCGTCCATATTGACGGCTTCGACGCGCACTTCCACGCGGTCGCCCAGACGGTAGGTTTGCCCGCCGGATTCACCGATCAGACGCTGACCAATCTGGTCAAAGCGGTAGTAGTCGTTGTCCAGCGACGAGACGTGTACCAGGCCATCGATAAACAGATCGCTTAAGCGCACGAAGAAGCCGAAGCCGGTGACGCTGGCGATGACCCCGGAGAAGGTGTTGCCCACCTGATCCTGCATAAAGTCGCATTTCAGCCAGTCGGAGACTTCACGCGTCGCTTCATCGGCGCGGCGCTCGGCCATCGAACAGTGCTGACCCAGTTGCAGCACCGCTTCCATGGTGTAGTGCCAGCCGCCGGTGTCGGTGCTCTCGCCCTGATGCCCCTGCTCTTTCGCCAGCAGATATTTGATGGCGCGGTGCAGCGACAGATCCGGGTAACGGCGGATCGGTGAGGTAAAGTGCGCGTACTGCTGCAATGCCAGCCCGAAGTGACCGCGGTTTTCCGGATCGTAGATCGCCTGTTTCATGGAGCGCAGCAGCATGGTTTGCAGCATCTCGTGATCCGGACGATCGGCGATGGACTCAAGCAGTTTGGCGTAATCACCCGGTTCCGGTTTATTGCCGCCTGGCAGCTCAAGGCCCAGCTCCGCCAGCACCGAGCGGAACGCGGTGATCGCTTCGTTGGTCGGGCGGTCGTGAATACGGAACAGCGCAGGCTCTTTGGCTTTCTCAACAAAGCGTGCCGCTGAGATATTGGCGAGGATCATGCACTCTTCGATCAGTTTGTGCGCGTCGTTACGCTCGGTCAGCTCGATGCGATCGATACGGCGCTCCGCGTTGAAAATGAACTTCGCTTCTTCGCTTTCAAACGAGATGCCGCCGCGCTCTTCGCGGGCCTGGCTCAGCGTTTTGTACAGCGTATGCAGCTCTTCAACGTGTTTCACCAGCGGCGCATACTGCTCGCGCAACGCGTGATCGCCTTCCAGCATGTGCCAGACCTTGTTATAGGTCAGACGTGCGTGGGAGCTCATGACCGCTTCGTAGAACTTGTAGCCGGTCAGACGCCCTTTGGTGGAGATGGTCATTTCACAGACCATGCACAGACGGTCAACCTGCGGGTTGAGCGAGCACAGACCGTTGGAGAGCACTTCCGGCAGCATGGGAACCACCTGCGACGGGAAGTAGACCGAGGTGCCACGGTTGCGGGCTTCGTCGTCCAGCGCCGTGCCGGGACGCACGTAATAGCTCACGTCGGCGATGGCAACCCACAGACGCCAGCCGCCACCGCGTTTTTTCTCGCAGTACACCGCATCGTCAAAGTCGCGGGCGTCTTCACCGTCGATGGTGACCAGCGGCAGGCTGCGCAGATCGACGCGACCGGCTTTTGCCGCTTCCGGAACCTGCTCTTTCAGGCTGGCGATTTCGTTTTCCACCGCCGTCGGCCAGACGTAAGGGATCTCATGGGTGCGCAGCGCCATGTCCACGGCCATGCTGGTGCCCATGTTGTCGCCAAGCACTTCAACAATTTTACCGATGGCTTTGGTGCGGCGCGTCGGGCGCTGGGTCAGTTCAACCACCACCACAAAGCCCATGCGCGCGCCCATCACCTCTTCCGGTGGGATCAGAATGTCGAAGCTCAGTCGGCTGTCGTCCGGCACCACAAAGCCGACGCCTGCGTCGGTGAAGTAGCGGCCCACGATTTGCCCGGTTTTCGGCACCAGCACGCGCACAATACGCGCTTCGCGGCGGCCTTTGCGGTCGGCCCCCAGCGGCTGCGCCAGTACCTGATCGCCGTGCATACACATTTTCATCTGCTCGGACGAGAGATAGAGATCGTCTTTACGGCCTTCAACGCGCAGGAAGCCAAAGCCGTCGCGGTGACCAATCACCATGCCTTTGAGCAAATCAAGACGCTCTGGCAGCGCGTAGCACTGGCGACGGGTGAAGACGAGCTGACCATCGCGCTCCATGGCGCGCAGGCGGCGACGCAGACCTTCAAGCTGTTCTTCGCCTTCAATATTCAGTTCAAGCGCCAGTTCTTCACGGTTAGCGGGTTTTTCGCGTTTTGATAAGTGATCGAGAATGAACTCACGGCTTGGGATTGGGTTCGCGTACTTTTCAGCTTCGCGGTCCTGGAAAGGATCTTGTGACATAGCGGTTTCCTCCGTTGTCAGCTCTGGTAGAGATTTGTGTCACTCCACCAGCAATAATTTATAAAGCGGTTGATTCTTTTCAACCAAATCGGCCAGCGTGTAGTGATCCAATTCCTTGAGAAAACTTTGCACGGCCTGAGAAAGCGCCTGTTTCAGGCGGCAAGCGGGGGTGATATGGCAAAATTCGCTGCTGCAATTCACCAGCGTCAACGGTTCCAAATCACGCACCACATCACCAATACGAATGGTTTGGGCAGGTTTGCCCAGGCGAATCCCGCCGTTTTTTCCCCTGACGGCCGCAACGTAACCCGATCGGCTAAGCTGGTTGATTATTTTGACCATGTGATTACGGGATACGCCGTAGACTTCTGTCACTTCAGAAATGCTGGTCATTCGCCCTTCCGGCAGCGATGCCATGTAAATCAAGGCTCGCAATCCGTAATCGGTGAAACTCGTTAACTGCACATCAACCTCAGGAAAATAGGAAAAACGCGGTACACCCGTGGTGTATTGACTCTATTGATGATAAACCAGCCACCAGTCAGGCTGCTAATTTATTTAGAAATGGGGATAAAATAGCGGAAAAGCAAGGGGCGCAATGTCTGCGCCCCTGGAGTGATTATGCGTCGAACGGGTCGCGCAGGATCATGGTTTCTGTACGATCTGGACCGGTTGAAATGATATCAATCGGCACTTCGGTCAGCTCTTCAATACGTTTGATGTAGTTCAGCGCCGCCTGCGGCAAGCCGCTGCGCGTTTTCACACCAAAGGTCGTTTCAGACCAGCCCGGCATCGTTTCATAAATCGGCTCAATACCTTCCCAGTCGTCTGCCGCCATCGGGGTGGTGGTCACTTCACGGCCATCCGGCATACGGTAGGCAACGCAAATTTTCACTTCTTTCAGACCGTCCAGCACGTCCAGCTTGGTCAGGCAGAAGCCAGACAGGGAGTTGATCTGTACCGCGCGGCGCACAGCCACGGCGTCCAGCCAACCGGTACGACGACGACGACCGGTGGTAGCACCGTATTCGTTGCCCTGTTTGCACAGGAACTCGCCGATGTCATCGAACAGTTCTGTCGGGAACGGACCGGCACCCACACGCGTGGAGTAGGCTTTGATGATGCCCAGTACGTAGTCAACATAACGCGGACCAATACCGGAACCGGTCGCCACGCCACCGGCGGTGGTGTTGGAGGAGGTCACGTACGGATAGGTACCGTGGTCGATATCCAGCAGCGTACCCTGCGCGCCTTCGAACATGATGAAATCACCACGTTTACGCGCCTGGTCGAGCAGATCGGAGACGTCAACCACCATGGAGGTCAGGATGTCGGCCACGGCCATCACATCATCCAGCACTTTCTGGTAGTCAACAGCGTCAACTTTGTAGAAGTTAACCAGCTGGAAGTTATGGTATTCCAGCACTTCTTTCAGTTTGGTAGCGAAGGTGGCTTTGTCGAACAGGTCGCCAACGCGCAGGCCGCGACGGGCCACTTTGTCTTCGTAGGCCGGACCGATACCACGACCGGTGGTGCCGATGGCTTTCGCGCCGCGCGCTTTTTCGCGAGCAACGTCCAGCGCCACATGATAATCGAGGATCAACGGGCACGCTTCAGACAGCAGCAGACGCTCACGAACCGGGATACCACGGTCTTCCAGTTCTTTCATCTCTTTCATCAGTGCCGCAGGAGACAGCACAACGCCGTTACCGATGATGCTGGTGACGTTATCGCGAAGAATACCTGATGGAATAAGATGGAGAACGGTTTTTTCACCGTTGATTACGAGAGTATGGCCGGCGTTGTGACCGCCCTGGTAGCGCACAACATATTTAGCCCGTTCAGTCAGGAGATCAACGATCTTCCCTTTACCTTCGTCACCCCATTGGGTGCCCAGTACGACGACGTTGTTACCCATTTTTCAAAATCACCGTTTGCTTAAAAAAGGATTCTACCATCGCTTTTTCTGATATTCAGCACTTTTTGTCGGCAAATTTCGTCTATTATGCGCGCTTTTCCCTCAGCCAATCGTTTTCCTCAACATGTAGTAGACAACCACGCCTGCAACCACTAGACCGCCGCCAAATCGACGCAAAATCGTGTCGGGCAACTGCGCCAGTGACGCGATCATCCGTCGCCACGCACGCGGATAAAGCATCGGACCGAGCCCTTCCAGCACCAGAACGAGCGCCAGTGCCAGCCAAATTGTTGAGTTCATGCAGTGCCCTTAAATGAGAAAACCACCGGATCCTGGAGGATCCCGGTGGTTTTAGGAAAATAAAACCGCTCAGCGGATTTTATCTTACGGCGTTACCCGGCGTCTTCATGTAGCGGAAGAAATCGCTATCCGGGCTGAGCACCATCACGTCCTGGTTGCTCTGGAAGCTGTTCTCGTACGCACGCAGGCTACGGATGAACGCGTAGAAGTCTGGATCCTGGCTGAACGCATCCGCGAACAGTTTCGCCGCTTCTGCATCGCCTTCACCGCGCATGATGCGACCCTGACGCTCGGCTTCTGCCAATGTCTTCGTCACTTCATAATCGGAGGTGGCGCGCAGCTTCTCAGCTTCTTCCTGACCCTGTGAACGGTGGCGACGGGCAACCGCTTCACGCTCGGCGCGCATACGGTTGTAGATCGCTTCCGAGACTTCGTTCGGCAGGTTGATCTGCTTAATACGCACATCGACCACTTCGATACCCAGTGCCGCCATGCTGTTCGGGTTCACCACCGGCACTTTACCGTTGGTTTCTGCCGTCACACGCTTAGCCGCTTTAGCGATTTCGTCATCCGCCGCTGGCGTCGCCACTTCGTCTTCGGTGCCCGCAGAGCCGGAGTTCAGCGCGTCACGCACTTCCAGCGTCAGACGACCACGGGAGTCAGTGACGATATCTTTCACGTCCAGACGACCAATTTCCGAACGCAGACGGTCAGAGAACTTACGTTTTAACAGCACTTCGGCCTGAGAAACATCGCCACCGCCCGTTGCCAGGTAGTAACGGCTGAAGTCGCTGATACGCCATTTGATATAGGAATCAACGATCAGGTCTTTCTTCTCTTTGGTCACAAAGCGGTCAGCCTGGTTATCCATGGTCTGGATACGGGCATCAAGCGTTTTGACGGACTCAATAAACGGCAGTTTGAAGTGCAGGCCCGGTTCGAATACCAGCGGCTTGTTGTCGTTGTCACGCAACACTTTACCGAATCGCAGGGTAATACCGCGCTCGCCTTCCTTCACCACAAAGATGGAGGTAAAGAGCACGACCAGCACGATGATAATTATCGCAATTAGAGACTTACGCATCGTTATTCCCCCTGACGCTGGTAGTCGTTACGCTGCGCGTTAGCACGGCGTTGGTCCATGATGTCGGCCTGATTGGTAGACGGTGCACTGTTTGCGCTGCTGCCAGAGTTTGACGCAGGCGGCAGGCGCAACAGGTTGTTCGCGCCACTGCTGTCACTCTTTGCCGCCGGTGCGTTGCCGCCCTTCAGCATTTGATCCAGCGGCAGCACCATCAGGTTGCCACCTTTATCGTTCACCAGCACTTTACGCGTGTGGCTCAGCACTTTTTCCATGCTTTCGATATACAGACGCTCACGGGTAATTTCCGGTGCGGCTTTGTATTCCGGCAGGATCTTCGCGAAGCGAGCGACTTCACCCTGTGCTTCCAGGATAGTCTGCGTGCGATAAGCACGCGCTTCTTCCAGAATACGCTGTGCCTGACCGTTGGCACGCGGCTGAACTTCGTTGGCGTACGCTTCGGCTTCACGAATCGATTGCTGTTCGTTCTCACGCGCAGAGATGGCATCATCAAACGCGGCCTGAACGGCTTCCGGTGGACGTGCGGCCTGGAAGTTGACGTCCAGCAGGGTGATACCCATGTTGTACGGCTTGATGGTCTCTTCCAGCTCACGTTGGGTATCGCTACGAATAACGGTACGGCCTTCGGTGAGGATGCGGTCCATGGTGTATTTACCGATCACGCCACGCAGGGCGCTGTCGGTGGCCTGACGCAGGCTGTCGTCCGCGCTGGTCACGCTATAGAGATAGTGCTGCGGATCGGTCACGCGGTACTGCACGTTCATTTCTACGCGCACCACGTTTTCGTCAGAGGTCAGCATCACGCCAGACGCCGCGAGTTCACGCACGGCTTCAACGTTAACGGTGGTGACGCTGTCAATGAACGTTGGTTTCCAGTTCAGGCCCGGTTCAACCAGATGGTCGAATTTGCCAAAACGGGTCACAACGCCACGCTCTGCTTCTTTCACGGTGTAGAAACCGGTCGCCGCCCAGATGATAACAATGGCCGCCGCGATGATGCTGACCACACGTCCACCCAGATGCGCACGCGGACCCGGCGCTGAACCGCCGCTATTGCCCGACCCCGTACCTTTACCCCCGCCAAAACCGCCAAGCTTTTTGCTCAGCTTGCGGAAAATGTCGTCCAAATCAGGTGGCCCCTGCTCGCGACCGCCTTTATTTCCCCCAGAGTTACCGTCGGGCTTATTGCTGCTCCCCCACGGATCGCGGTCTTGTCCGTTATTACCGGGCTGATTCCACGCCATGTTTGTGCTCCATATTTGTTATGCGGTGATACCCCCGCGAGGGGGAAATGTCTTCAGGTGATACGCCGGTTAGACCACGTAGTCCACCAATGCCGGTTCTTGTTTACAGAGGCGACGCCAGTCGACGATCGGCATGCGCACCTGCACGCTTACGCTGCCGTCCTCCTCCATCCACTCTTTTTCTATCGCCTGAAGCTGATAAAACCGGCTTCGTAAACGGCCTTCCTGCGGGGGTAAACGCAACGTGTGCTGCGCCACTTCACCGGAGAGGCGTTCGGTTAAAGCCTGGAATAACAGTGGAACACCGACGCCGGTCTGCGCGGAGAGCCAGACCCGAATCGGCTTGTTTTCGTCATCCCTGTCGATACGCGGTTCAAAGTCGTCCAGCATATCGATTTTGTTCATCACCAGCAGCGTGGGGATCTCGTGTGCTTCAATCTCTTCGAGAACCGTGTTCACTGCTTCGATATTGTCCTGCAAGCGGACATCTGCTGCATCAACGATATGCAACAAGAGCGTTGCCTGCCGGGTTTCCTGCAACGTCGCTTTAAAAGCGGCGACCAGATCGTGTGGCAGATGGCGGATAAAACCGACCGTGTCCGCGAGCACGGTTTCCCCAACGTCAGCGACATCAATGCGACGAAGAGTCGGGTCCAGGGTCGCAAACAGCTGGTCTGCGGCGTAAACCTGGGCCTCGGTAATTTGGTTAAACAGTGTCGATTTACCGGCGTTGGTGTAGCCCACCAGCGATACCGTTGGGATATCAGCCTTGGTGCGCGCACGACGGCCCTGCTCACGCTGTTTTTCGACTTTTTCGAGCCGCGAGAGGATTTGCATAATGCGATTGCGCAGCAATCGACGGTCGGTTTCGAGCTGGGTTTCACCAGGACCGCGCAAACCAATCCCGCCTTTCTGTCGCTCAAGGTGGGTCCAGCCACGCACTAAGCGCGTAGCCATGTGGCGCAGCTGCGCCAGTTCAACCTGCAGCTTACCTTCATGGGTACGCGCACGTTGGGCAAAAATATCTAAAATCAGACCGGTGCGGTCGATAACACGACACTCGCACAGCCTCTCCAGGTTACGTTCCTGGGCTGGGGATAGCGCATGATCGAACAACACGACCGATGCACCTGTCGCCTTGACGGCGTCCGCTATTTCAACTGCCTTACCTTCACCAACAAAATACTTTGGGTGCGGTGCTTTACGGCTACCGGTAATCACCTGCATTGCGTCGACACCGGCGGAAGAGACCAGAGATTCAAACTCCTGGAGATCTTCCATATCTTTGTCTTGCGAAAAATAGATGTGTACCAGTACCGCCTGCTCACCGGCATCATAACGGTCAAACAAGCGTAAACCCTCTTTAAAGACCAGCGGGGAACTCAGATACTCTTTATGCAGAGTAAAATCTGGCTCCCCGACATGGAAAAACAGCCATTAACCTTATTCGGTTTCTTCGCTGTCTTGCTGCGTTGCAGAAGAACCCTGCGCGTTGCTGCCGTGGTGATAGTTACTGGATGAGCCGCCACCGGTTGGGTTGTTGCTGTGATGAGAAACCGGGCGAGACGGGACAACAGTAGAAATTGCGTGCTTATAGACCATCTGGCTGACCGTGTTTTTCAACAGGATCACGAACTGGTCGAAAGACTCAATTTGACCTTGCAGCTTAATGCCATTCACCAAATAAATAGAAACTGGAACACGTTCCCGACGCAGTGCGTTCAAAAACGGGTCTTGTAAAGATTGCCCCTTAGCCATTCTATCTTTTCCTTATATGCTTGTTTTGTACTTAGAACCCTGGGGTTCTGAAAACTGCGTAAAATTTTGCGCACGATACGACTTAATTGTACACACTCAGTGTACGTTAGCACCAATAACCTGTAATACAGCATTTCGTGCCTGTTCAGGCTTCTCACTGTCTAACCAGTGAACCCCCTCCCAGCTACGTAACCAGGTTATTTGGCGCTTAGCCAACTGTCTCGTGGCGCAAACACCTCGATAAACCATTTCATCGTATGAAATCTCGCCTTCCAGATATGACCACATCTGGCGATACCCCACACAACGAACGGAAGGCATATCCGTATGCAAATCTCCTCGAGCAAATAGCGCTCGCACTTCTGCTTCAAAACCTGAAGCCAACATCTGATGAAAACGCTGCTCAATTCGCTGATGGAGCAGTTCACGGCTCGCCGGGGCGATGGCGAACTGATGCACCTGATACGGCAGAGCCTCTCCTGACGTTTGCGTCAGTTCCGTTAAAGTTTTACCCGAAATGAAAAAAACTTCCAGTGCCCGGGAAAGCCTTTGCGGATCATTCGGATGAATTCGCTCACCGGCAATAGGATCTATCTCCAAAAGTTGCCTGTGCAGCGCATCCCATCCCAGCTCAGCCGCCTGTTGTTCAATCTTTGCCCTGACCTCGGCATTCGCCGATGGCAAGGGGGATAAACCTTCCAGCAGCGCTTTAAAATAGAGCATGGTGCCGCCAACCAGTAAGGGTATGCGGCCTGCGGCGGTGATCTCTGCCATTTCTGCCAGCGCGTCGCGGCGAAAATCAGCCGCAGAATAGGCCAGCGCAGGATCGCGAATATCCAGTAACCGGTGCGGCGCCGCTTGTAACTCGCGCGCGTCCGGCTTCGCGGTGCCGATATCCATCCCCTGATAAATAAGGGCGGAATCCACGCTTATCAACTCTACTGGCAAAACTTTACGCAACTCAATGGCTAATGCCGTTTTGCCGGAGGCCGTAGGCCCCATTAAAAAAAGTGCCTTAGGCAGGCTCGCCTTACTCGCATCAGTCATGTTTCAGGGCGTTCATCGCCGAATGTAAATCAACAGGTTGTAACAGGCCACCCGGCGGGGTTTTCACCAGTTGCGGACAGAGACGCTCCACGTCAGCCAGAAGCGTGATGGCCTGGGCCACGCTCCACTGCGGATGATCGCTTGCCAGATGGCGGGCAATCCATTGGGCGGTGTTCGCCGCCTCGAACGTCGTCTGTTGCGCCAGGTAGCCTATCAGTTCAGGAATCAAGATTTGTAAATTTTGTTGGCGTAAGGGTAAAGGCACGGCACGAATGGTCACATGATGCGCATCCGATTGAAATTGTACGCCCATTTCCGTCAGCATCGCCTGCGCGCGCGCCAATGCTGCGTTTTCGTCGGCGCTTACTTTGAGCCGCACCGGAATCAACAACGGCTGGGCGCACGATGGCGTACTGCCCGGCGTCAGCTGCGCCTGTTTATACCAGCGCTCGGCGACCGGCAGCGCCAGCACCGACAATTGTCCGTCGTGCTCAAGCAGCGCGCAGTCATTACCCACAATGCTCAGTACGCGGCCAAAACTTTGGCTGTGCGCCGCAAGGGCAGGCTCCGTGGATACCGACGCCGATGCCGCACGCTCAGCCACCGGCGGTGTATCAAGCAGTTGACGGTACAGCGCGCCCTGCTGTTTTTGATAGCCCGGCTGCGCGTTTGGCCAGTTGCTACCCCCGCCGGACGGCGTGCGCGGTGCGGAGACCGGCGCTTCGTAGCGCGGTGCCGCCGGTTCGCGGGCGACGGCAGGCTCGGCAAACTGATTTCGGCCTGCGGCAACGCGGTTTTCCGGCATGGTGCGCGGCGCGGGTTCAACCTCCGCTAACGGCAACGTGGTTTCACGCTGCTGTTGCAGGACGCTGAGCACGCCCTGATAAATAAAATCGTGCACCAGTCGCGACTGGTGAAAACGCACCTCGTGCTTGGCGGGGTGAACGTTGACGTCCACCTGGTGCGGATCGATGGTCAGATACAGCACAAACGCGGGCTGTTGATCGGCACCCAGCTTCTCTTCACACGCCTGACGAATCGCGTGGATGATTAAGCGGTCACGCATCATGCGGCCATTGACGTAGCAGTACTGGATTTCCGCAAACGCCGCCGTGGTGGCTTTAGGATCGGCGACCCACCCGCGCATGCCTAAATCGCCGTGCTGCCATTCGATCGCCAGCGCCTGCTCAATAAACGGCACGCCGCAAATTGCCCCCAGCCGACGCTCATTCTGACCGCCCGCAGGCACTGCGCGATACTGACGCACCATTTTACCGTTGTGATTGAGGTTGATCGTAACGTCAAAACGCGCCAGCGCGATACGGCGAATGACCTCATCGATATGTCCGAATTCGGTCTTTTCAGTTCGCATGAATTTGCGGCGGGCGGGCGTGTTGTAAAACAGATCGAGCACTTCCAGCGTGGTGCCCACCGGATGGGCGGCGGGTTTTACCGTCACGTCCATGTCACGCCCTTCGGCGTAGGCCTGCCAGGCTTCCGGCTGGTCTTCGGTGCGCGAGGTGAGCGTTAAGCGGGACACGGAGCTGATACTGGCCAGCGCTTCGCCGCGAAAGCCGAGGCTGATAATGGCTTCGAGATCGTCGAGCGAGGCGATTTTACTGGTGGCGTGACGAGCCAGCGCCAGCGCCAGTTCGTCTTTTTTGATGCCGCAGCCGTTATCGCGGATGCGGATAAGCTTCGCGCCACCGCGTTCGATATCAATATCAATACGCGTCGCCCCGGCATCAAGGCTGTTTTCCACCAGCTCTTTCACCACCGACGCAGGGCGTTCTACCACTTCGCCAGCGGCGATTTGGTTCGCAAGCTGTGGCGGCAGAACCTGAATCGGCATGTAATCTCCTTAGTTAACGAGTGCGTCGCCCGGTGAGGCGGCGCTCGCCGTCTGGCCTGCACCACCCTGTGGTGCCGACTGAATCGGGTGCGCCTGGAAATACTGGCGCAGGCCGTTGTAAATGGCATCGGCTATCTGCTGCTGATAATCGTCGCTGCCCAGCAGGCGCTCTTCGCCGCTGTTGCTGATAAACCCGGTTTCAACCAGCACCGAAGGAATATCCGGCGAACGTAACACGCCAAGGCTCGCATGCTCCGGGCGACGTTTGTGCAGCGAACCCACACGCTGCAACTGACCCAGCATGTTCACCGCTACATCATACCCGACGCGCTGCGAATGACCGAACTGCAAATCCAAAACCGCCTGGCTCAGGTAGGGATCGGACTGGCTGTTTGCCAGCACATCGCCCGCGCCGCCCAGCAGTTCAGACTGTTTCTCGTGCTGCTCAAGCCAGCTTGCCATTTCGCTGTTGGCGCGACGGTTAGACAGCACCCACACGGATGCTCCCGTCGCATCGCGGTTTGGCGCGGCATCGGCGTGAATGGAGACCAGGAAATTGGCGTTTTGTTTACGCGCCACGTCAGAGCGGCCCATCACCGAAATAAAGTAGTCACCGTCACGGGTCAACACGCCTTTGAACATCGGATCGTCGTTCAGCAGCGCACGCAGTTTGCGCGCAATGGCGATGGTGACGCTCTTCTCACGCGTGCCGCCAGGGCCAATCGCACCGGGATCCTGACCGCCGTGTCCGGCATCAATCGCAATGATCACTTTATCGCCCGACGCCGTGCGCGCACGCATGGCCGGACGGGTGACGGTGTTGCTGTTAGTGACGCTGGTAATGCGGTCGTTTTCGGCTTTGAACGGATTACGTCCCGGCTGAGTCGGGCGCGCCTGTGCCGTTGCAGGTGCCTGTGCCGTAGACGGTGCCTGCGACGTAGTCGGTGCCTGATTAAACACCGGAGCCGGAGCCTCGACGCGTTTGGCGACCACCGGCGCAGGGGGCGGCGGTGGCACATCGGCATTGATGGTAAACACCACGGTATAGCTCGCGCCGTTTTGCTGCTTCACCGCACGGGTTTTACCGTTTTGCGTGAGATCGACCACCAGCCGGAGCGACTGGTTATCTTTCGGCGTGCCTGAGCGGATCGCTTTCACCAGGTTGTTGCCGCTAAATTGCAGCGGCAGCCCCTGAATCACGCCGGTCTGTTTGATATCCAGCGCGACGCTACGCTTCCCGTCCTGCGAGAAGGCATATTCCGGATCGCCCATGAAACTCAGCGTAATGCGGGCCTGGTCATCACCGTTCGAGACCTGAATATCTGATAACGTTGCCGCGCCCGCCTGCGCGCACAGCAGCATCAGGGCAGCAACCGTCCAACTTTTAACGCGATTCATCATCCCGACATCCCAGAGTTAACCGGCCAATCGGGCCAGTAACGAATTCCCCGATGAGGATACAGCGGTAACGCGCGCCTCACGCCCTTGCGCCTGGTATGCTAAATGGATTTCGACATCCGGGTCAGGCAGTACACCCGCACCTTGTTGCGGCCACTCGACCAGGCAAATCGCATCGTTGGCAAAATAATCGCGGATCCCCATGAATTCCAGCTCCTCCGGGTCCGCAAGGCGGTACAAATCAAAGTGATACACCATCAGTTTATCGAGGGTATAGGGTTCAACCAGCGTATAGGTCGGGCTTTTTACATTTCCGTTGTGACCTAAAGCCTGGAGGAAGCCACGGCTAAACGTCGTTTTTCCCGCGCCTAAATCGCCGTAAAGATAGATCACGGTCGCGCCATCGCAGGCCAGCGCCATGCGCTTGCCGAGATCCAACGTCGCCTGCTCGTCGGGTAAAGGAATCTCTCGATTAATCATGGTTTACGTCTATCACATCCGGGTTAACAACACGCAACAGCGTGAAAAAAAGATCGGTTGCCAGCATACCGCGCGTGCCGTACTGCGCCGCCCGCTCATCGGCGGCCGCACCGTGCGCCACGCAGCCCGCACAGGCCGCGTCCATCAAAGCGTGCTTCTGCCCTAACAGCGCACCAATAATACCTGAGAGCACGTCTCCCATGCCGCCGCTGCCCATGCCGGCGTTGCCCGCATCAATGATGCCCAGCTCGCCGTTTTCGCTCGCGACGACGGTTCCCGCGCCCTTCAAAACGATAACACCCCCGTAACGTTTTACCAGACGCCGGGCAGAAAGTAAGCGATCACTTTCAATTTCTGCGACGCTACAGTTCAGCAGCCGCGCGGCTTCGCCGGGGTGTGGCGTCAGAATGCGATTGTGACGTTTATCGGGATTGATTGCCAGAAGGTTAAGCGCGTCGGCGTCCCACAGCATCGGTTTGCGAAAATTCTCAATTTTTTGCAGCGCTTTTTTGCCCCACGCTTCCTGCCCAAGACCGGGGCCAATCACCACCACGTCCGCCCATGCCAGGCTTTCATCAAGGGATTTTTCACTCAGTTCATGGACCATCAGCTCAGGGCGCGCCGTGATGATGGGCGCGATGTTCTCACTGCGCGTCAGCACGCGAACCAGCCCGGCGCCGGTGCGTAGCGCGGCCTCACCGGTCATGCGGATCGCGCCTGCGGTACCGTGATCGCCGCCGACAATGACCAGCCGTCCGTTATCGCCTTTGTGCGACGTCGGGCGACGCGGCGGGAACCACTGCGCCAGCTGCGAGGCGTCATAGCGGGTAAGGGTTGTCGATTGCCCCGCCAGCCAGCTCTCCAGCCCCAGCGCATGATGATGCAGTTGCCCGACGACATCGCGGGCTTTTCCCGTCAGCAGACCGGGCTTGAGGGCGATGAAGGTAACCGTGCGCGCGGCGTGGATCACCGCGCCGGGCGTCGCGCCGGTTTGCGCCAGCAGGCCGGAGGGAATGTCCAGCGCCAGAACCGGTGCGGCATGGGCATTCGCCTGGTGAATCAGGGTTTCAACCTCACCGCCCGGCGCGCGGGATAAACCGGTGCCCAACAGGGCGTCAATAATCACATCGACCTTTTCCGGCCAGGCGGCATCCGGGGCATGGATCTCTCCACCGGCCCCGAGCCAGGCATCGCGCGCGGCGGTGGCCTCTTCCGGCAGTGGTTTGTCGCTCTCCAGCGCCAGTAGCGTCACGTCACACCCGGCAGCGGCCGCCAGGCGAGCCACCACATAGCCGTCGCCGCCGTTGTTGCCGTGCCCGCAAAGAATCAGCCAGTGCCGGGCGTCAGGCCAGCTTTCGCATGCAAGGGAAAACGCGGCCTGCCCGGCGCGCTGCATCAGTTCGAAAAGCGTAATGCCCAGCGCGTCTGCCGCCGCTTTCTCGGCGCGACGGAGTTCGTCCGCTGGCCAGATGGAGTGTGGTATACTTGCGGGGTTTTTATTCACGGTATGGTCCGTCATGTCACAGCCCCTCGATCTCAATCAGTTAGCGCAAAATATTAAACGGTGGGGCACTGAACTGGGATTTCAGCAGGTCGGGATCGCCGATACCGATCTCAGCACAGCCGAACCCCAATTACAGGCATGGCTGGATAAACAATATCATGGTGAAATGGACTGGATGGCGCGTCACGGCATGATGCGCGCCCGCCCCCATGAACTTTTGCCCGGCACGCTGCGCGTGATCAGCGTGCGCATGAATTACCTTCCCGCCGGGGCCGCCTTCGCCAGCACGCTCAAAAACCCTGCGCTCGGCTATGTGAGCCGCTATGCGCTGGGCCGCGACTACCATAAGCTACTGCGAAACCGGTTAAAAAAGCTCGGCGAAATGATCCAGGAACAGTGCGTCTCGCTGAATTTTAGACCCTTTGTCGATTCTGCGCCCATTCTTGAGCGGCCGCTGGCAGAAAAAGCCGGGCTGGGCTGGACAGGTAAGCACTCACTTATCCTCAATCGCGAGGCCGGTTCGTTCTTTTTCCTCGGCGAACTGCTGATTGATTTACCGCTGCCCGTTGACGAGCCGGTGGAAGAAGGCTGCGGTAAATGCGTGGCCTGCATGACCATATGCCCCACAGGCGCGATTGTCGCGCCCTACACCGTGGATGCCCGGCGTTGCATTTCCTACCTGACGATCGAGCTGGAAGGGGCCATTCCGGAAGCTTTTCGCCCTCTGTTGGGTAACCGTATCTACGGCTGCGATGACTGTCAGCTGATTTGCCCGTGGAACCGCTTCTCGCAGTTGACGGACGAAGAGGATTTCAGCCCGCGCAAGGCGCTGCATGCGCCGGAGCTGATCGCGCTGTTTGCCTGGAGCGAAGCGCATTTTCTAAAAGTGACGGAAGGATCGGCGATTCGCCGTATTGGTCATCTGCGCTGGCTGCGAAATATTGCCGTTGCGCTGGGGAATGCCCCCTGGGATGAGGCGAACCTTCAGGCCCTTGAACAGCGCAAAGGTGAGCACCCACTTCTCGACGAACACATAGCGTGGGCGATTGCGCAGCAAATCGAGAAGCGAAACGCCTGCGTGGTGGAAGTGCAATTACCGCAGAAACAGCGGCTGGTCAGAGTGATAGAGAAAGGGCTTCCACGTGATGCCTGACCTTTCCACAGGGTGTGCATAAAAATAAAAACACATTGCGTTTCAAGGTGGAAAAATTCGTCAAGGGATCGCGTTAACAATTTGAAATGAAATTTTTGTTATACTTTTTATAGGGTTAGATGAAATTCATTCACTGTGCTAAGCGATAACATCTTTGAGGGTAAAGTACGCACCTGTGGATAAGTCTGTTTACAAGAGTGTGTCAAAGACAAAATAAAAGGTCCCCAGCGAGGCATTCCGCTGTGGATAATTTATTCAGAAGAAAATTTGGAGCGGGAAACGAGACTCGAACTCGCGACCCCGACCTTGGCAAGGTCGTGC
>CAUQTV010000005.1:0-467110 GCA_963521185.1 uncultured Enterobacter sp.
TGATGGTGATACCACGAGCTTTTTCTTCCGGCGCGTTATCGATCTGATCGAATGCACGAGCAGAACCACCGTAGGTTTTAGCCAGAACGGTAGTGATTGCAGCAGTCAGGGTCGTTTTACCGTGGTCAACGTGGCCGATGGTGCCCACGTTAACGTGCGGTTTTGTACGTTCAAATTTTTCTTTAGACACGGCTATATTCCTTACTGTTGTGCTCTCACCATGAGGAGAGAGCACGGGATCAATGTTTTTAAACCCTGGGCTTATTTACCGCGGGCTTCGATTACGGCCTGAGCAACGTTGTTCGGCGCATCGTCGTACTTCAGGAACTCCATGGAGTAAGAAGCACGGCCTTTGGTCAGAGAACGCAGCTGAGTTGCGTATCCGAACATTTCTGACAACGGAACTTCAGCATGAATCTGAACGCCGGTAGCGTTAGATTCCTGACCTTTCAGCTGACCACGACGACGGCTAAGGTCACCGATGACATCACCAGTGTTCTCTTCCGGAGTCTCTACTTCAACCTTCATGATCGGCTCAAGCAGAACAGGTTTCGCTTTCTTAAAGCCATCTTTGAAGGCGATAGAAGCGGCCAGTTTAAACGCCAGTTCAGAGGAGTCAACGTCATGGTAAGAACCGAAGTGCAGACGCACGCCGAGATCAACTACCGGGTAACCCGCCAGCGGACCAGATTTCAGCTGCTCCTGGATGCCTTTATCAACGGCAGGGATGTATTCGCCAGGAATCACACCACCTTTGATGTCGTTGATGAACTCGTAACCTTTCGGGTTAGAGCCCGGCTCCAGCGGGTACATGTCGATGATAACATGACCATACTGACCACGACCACCAGACTGCTTGGCGTGTTTACCTTCGATATCGGTAACTTTCGCGCGAATCGCTTCACGGTAAGCAACCTGAGGTTTACCGACGTTCGCTTCAACGTTGAATTCGCGTTTCATACGGTCAACGATGATGTCGAGGTGCAGCTCACCCATACCTGCGATGATAGTCTGGTTAGACTCTTCGTCAGTCCATACGCGGAATGACGGGTCTTCTTTAGCCAGACGGCCCAGAGCCAGACCCATTTTTTCCTGGTCAGCTTTGGTTTTCGGTTCAACCGCGATGGAGATTACCGGTTCCGGGAATTCCATACGCTCAAGAATGATCACGTTGTCTGGATCACAGATGGTGTCACCTGTGGTCACATCTTTCAGGCCGATTGCTGCTGCAATGTCGCCCGCGCGAACTTCTTTGATCTCTTCACGTTTGTTAGCGTGCATCTGAACGATACGACCAAAACGCTCACGAGCCGATTTCACTGGGTTGTAAACCGTATCACCGGAGTTAACCACGCCAGAGTACACGCGGAAGAACGTCAGGTTACCCACGAACGGGTCGGTAGCGATTTTGAATGCCAGTGCAGCAAACGGCTCATCATCAGAAGCGTGACGCTCAGACGGGGTATCTTTACCGTCGTCCAGCATACCGTTGATCGCAGGAACGTCAGTCGGAGCCGGCAGGTAATCAATTACCGCATCCAGCATCGCCTGAACACCTTTGTTCTTGAACGCAGAACCACAGGTTACCAGGATGATTTCGTTGTTCAGAACGCGCTGGCGAAGAGCAATTTTGATCTCTTCTTCAGTCAGTTCTTCACCGCCCAGGTATTTCTCCATCAGCTCTTCTGAAGCTTCAGCAGCGGACTCGATCAGATTCTGGTGCCATTCTTCAGCCAGATCTACCATATCAGCCGGGATATCTTCGTATTCGAAGGTAACGCCCTGATCGGCATCGTTCCAGTTGATGGCTTTCATTTTCACCAGGTCAACAACACCGGTGAAACCTTCTTCAGCACCAATCGCCAGCTGCAGCGGAACCGGGTTCGCGCCCAGACGGGATTTGATCTGACCAACAACTTTCAGGAAGTTCGCGCCCATGCGGTCCATTTTGTTAACGAACGCAATACGCGGAACTTTGTATTTGTTTGCCTGACGCCATACGGTTTCAGACTGCGGCTGAACACCACCAACTGCGCAGTAAACCATTACCGCACCGTCAAGAACACGCATGGAACGTTCAACTTCGATGGTGAAGTCAACGTGGCCCGGGGTGTCGATGATGTTTACACGGTGCGGTTCATACTGCTTGGCCATACCAGACCAGAACGCAGTAGTCGCAGCGGAAGTGATGGTGATACCACGTTCCTGCTCTTGCTCCATCCAGTCCATGGTAGCGGCGCCGTCATGAACTTCACCGATTTTATGGTTTACACCGGTGTAGAACAGAATACGTTCGGTAGTAGTGGTTTTACCGGCGTCGATGTGCGCACTGATACCGATGTTACGGTAGCGTGCAATGGGTGTTGTACGAGCCATTTGATTCCTCTATTGCCTTAGACGTTCAATTTAAGTAGCCCAAAGCGGGCAGCTTTTGTGAAGCGCCCGCCTGGTGACTAAAACTCCGAAGGGATTACCAACGGTAGTGTGCGAACGCCTTGTTGGCTTCGGCCATGCGGTGAACGTCTTCACGTTTCTTAACTGCAGTACCTTTGTTTTCTGCAGCATCAGAAAGTTCGTTCGCCAGGCGCAGAGCCATGGATTTATCACCGCGTTTACGAGCAGCTTCAACGATCCAACGCATTGCCAGGGCATTACGACGAACCGGACGTACTTCAACTGGAACCTGATAAGTTGAACCACCAACGCGGCGAGACTTAACTTCTACAGTCGGGCGCACGTTTTCGAGAGCAACTTCGAACGCTTCCAGGTGGCCTTTACCGCTACGTTGAGCCAGGGTCTCAAGAGCAGTGTAGACGATTGATTCTGCAGTAGATTTTTTACCATCTACCATCAGGATGTTTACAAATTTAGCCAGCAGTTCTGATCCGAACTTAGGATCCGGCAGAATTTTACGCTGACCAATGACGCGACGACGTGGCATGGAAATACTCCGTTGTTAATTCAGGATTGTCCAAAACTCAAAGAGTTTAGTTTGACATTAATATAAAACGTTTGGCCTTACTTAACGGAGAACCATTAAGCCTTAGGACGCTTCACGCCATACTTGGAGCGAGCTTGCTTACGGTCTTTAACGCCGGAGCAGTCAAGCGCACCACGAACGGTGTGGTAACGAACACCCGGAAGGTCTTTTACACGACCGCCACGGATCAGGATCACGGAGTGCTCCTGCAGGTTGTGACCTTCACCACCGATGTAGGAAGTCACTTCAAAACCGTTTGTCAGACGAACACGGCAAACTTTACGCAGTGCGGAGTTCGGTTTTTTCGGGGTGGTAGTATATACACGAGTACATACGCCACGTTTCTGCGGGCATGCTTCCAGCGCAGGCACGTTGCTCTTTGCAACTTTGCGTGCGCGTGGTTTGCGTACCAGCTGGTTAACTGTTGCCATTAAATAGCTCCTGGTTTTAGCTTTTGCTTCGTAAACACGTAATAAATCGACCTCATACAATATGAGGACGCAGAATTTTAGGGCTGTGCTCAAAAGGTGTCAAGAAATATACAGCGATCCCATACTACCAGGTCATCTGAACGGCATGTTTTACCGTCAGGTTGACGAAATCATTATAGTCAACCCTGATAATACTGTTCGAAATTTGACCAGAAAGGCCGCGCGCTGCAATGTCGGCACCGAGTGCATGAACCGATATGGGGGCGGCGAGCAGCAAATCAAGGAAGCGATTCCCCTGCACCCCGGCGATAACCCCGTCGGACAACAAGAGCACATCGTCACCGGCTTGCAACATGCGCAGAAGCGCATCCATATCGCATTGCCAGGGGGAGTGACGTAAAGTATGCAGCACAGGCACCTCAGAACGTCATGACGACGTCGTAATCATTGAGCTGGCGGCGCAGCGCGTCCGGTTCCAGCACCTCTACCGCCAGCACCCGCGGCGACGATGCATCCAGCCCACGCTCGCGCAGCGAGGCCGCACACATCCAACAGTGTTCGATATCGTACAGTGCCAGAAGTTTGAACGTCGCAATGTAATCCCGGGCGAGAATCTCACCAGGCTGCTGCCCGGTGACGAGCTGAAATACGCCATCGCCGATGAAAAACACGCCAATGTCGTCACACAGCGCCGACGTCGCCAGTAGCGCATCCAGACCTTCCCGGCCCGTTGTCGAACCGTGTGGGGCGGAGGTAAACACAAAAGCGACACGCTTCATCAGAATTGCACCATTCGGTCACAGGTGAGCGCCGCTTCTGCCAGCGCGCCCAGTCCACTAAGGGTGAAGCCGGGCTGTAAATTCGCGCCATCGAGTTTCAATTGCCGGGCTTCGGTCTCATCCGTCACGCCACGGCGCAGCGCGGCGGCCACGCAGATATGCAGCGCAACGTTGTGCTCGTCATGCAGTTTTTGCCACGCACGCACAAGATCGAACTCATCGCTGGCAGGGGCCGTCAGCTGATTGGCGTTGTAGACGCCTTCACGGTAGAAAAAGACGCTCACCAGCTCGTGGCCCGCAGCCAGTAGCGCATGGGCGAACTGCCACGCACTGCTGGCCTGCTGCGTGCCATACGCAGGCCCGGTCACCATGAGGGCAAAACGCATTACTTCTCGTGTCCCAGGAAGTCGCCGCTTTTGAACTGGCGAATATAGAGGTAAACGGTGTGCTTGGAGATATTCAAACGGTCCGCCACCTGGTTGATGGCATCCTTGATATCGAAAATTCCTTTTTCGTAAAGATTCAAAACGATCTGACGATTTTTTGCGTTGTTAGAGACGTTACGGTCGGCGTTCACTTCTTCGATCGTGAATTCGAGCGTCTGCGTCACCAGATCTTCTACTGAGGAGGCAAAGTTAACCGACGATCCCACATCCGGGGTTTCCGGCGGGATGAACGTGTTCATAATTTGCGAGAACGGGACATCAAGGTTCATGTTGATGCACAGTAAGCCAATCACTCGATGTTCGCGATTACGAATAGCAATGGTCACGGATTTCATCAGCACGCCGCTTTTGGCGCGGGTGAAATAACACTTCGAGACGCTGCTATCCGCACCGGTCATGTCGTGCAGCATGCGCAGTGCAAGGTCGGTAATCGGCGATCCAATTTTGCGTCCGGTGTGTTCACCGTTGGCGATACGGATGGCTGAGCATTTGAGATCCTGCAAGGAGTGCAATACGATTTCGCAGTGGGAGCCAATGAGCATCGCTAACCCGTCCACTACCGCTTCGTAGGATTTGAGGATATCGAAGTCGGTCTGATCGAAGGGACGTTGATCCAGCAAATCGAGTTCACTGGTTTCGTTGGTTAATAGCGACCTGGACATGAAAAAAAACACTCCTTTTCAGGAGCCTGTCGTTAACTTTTCAGGGCAGGCTCATCATTTACACGGACAACTAAATTAATACAGCGCAGGTAGCGCTTTCCAGTGTTAATTATATCGGCCCTGCAATAAAAAACCGCCGCCCATTCAGGCGGCGGCTCTCATTTTCTTACTTCTTATCAGCGTCTGGTGCTTTTTCAGCCGGTGCCGCCGCCGCGTCAGCCTGCGCATCCGCTTTCGGTGCCGGTTTGATGTCTAACAGTTCAACATCAAAGACCAGCGTGGAATTTGCCGGAATACCCGGAACGCCGTTTTTACCGTAAGCCAGCGCCGGTGGGATAACCAGCTTGATTTTGCCGCCTTTTTTGATGTTTTTCAGGCCTTCGGTCCAGCCTGGGATCACACCGTCAAGACGGAAGGAGAGCGGCTCACCACGGGTGTAAGAGTTATCGAACTCTTTACCGTCAATCAGCGTACCTTTGTAGTTTACTACTACAGTGTCGCTGTCTTTCGGCGCATCGCCGGTACCTTCTTTGTCTACTTTGTAGAGCAGGCCGGTAGAGGAGGTTTTCACGCCTTTCTCTTTAGCAAAGGTATCGCGGAAGGCTTTGCCTTTGGTTTCGTTGTCAGCCGCGTCTTTTTCCATTTTCTGCTGTGCAGAGGTTTTCACGCGCGTTTCGAACGCTTGCAGCGTCTGCTCGATTTCCTGGTCGGTGAGCTTGCTCTTATCAGCAAATGCATCCTGAACACCGGCGATCAGCTGGTCTTTATCCAGTTTGATGCCCAGTTTTTCTTGTTCTTTCAGCGAGTTTTCCATGTAACGACCCAGCGACGCGCCCAGCGCATAGGCAGATTTCTGGTCGTCATTTTTGAATGCGGCTTTGCTGTCAGCGGTTGCAGCGGCAGGTTTAGCAGCGGCATCGGCGGCAAACGTCAGTGGGGCATTCAGAGCAACGGCCATTGTGGTCGCCAGCAGCGTAACTTTAAACAGTGATTTCATCCATATCTCCAGGGCCGGGGACTCTCACCCCTCGTTTACGTAGTTAAGAAGCGTACTATAAATCGTCGCGGAAGAAATCAACATATAGACTTCCCCGATAATCACCCGTTTTCAGACTATTTTTGTTTAAATTAGTTTCTTTAGAGTAGAATCCGCCCGCCGTCTCACTGGATGCCGGATACAACATAAGAGGTGAATCATGCAGGATATGACGCTGGAAGCGCGCTTGGCAGAGCTGGAAAGTCGCCTGGCTTTTCAGGAAATCACGATTGAAGAACTCAATCAGACGGTGACCGCGCATGAACTGGACATGGCGAAATTGCGTGAACACCTGCGTCTGATGGCCGAAAAGCTCAAAGCCAGCCAGCCTTCAAACATGGCGTCTCCATCAGAAGAGACCCCGCCGCCGCACTATTAAGCCGATATAAAACTCAGCGGACAGTAAAAACAGGCGTAAAAAAAGCGGGTTTCCCCGCTTTTTTGTGCTTTAGGCTTAGTGCTTTAGGCTTAGTGGCAACCGCAGCCGCCGTGACCGCCGCAACCACCTTTGCCGTGCTCATGACCGTGATCGTGGTCATGGCCGTGGCCGCCGCAGCAACCGTCACCGTGTTCATGGTCGTGGTCATGATCGTGGCCGTTTGCACCGTGAACGTGGCCATGAGCCAGCTCTTCTTCGGTTGCTTCACGGATCGCAACGACTTCCACGTTGAACTTCAGGTTTTGGCCAGCCAGCATGTGGTTACCGTCAACCACCACGTGGTCATCTTCCACTTCGGTGATTTCAACCGGAACCGGACCCTGGTCAGTTTCAGCCAGGAAGCGCATGCCAACCTGCAACTCGTCAACGCCCATAAAGACGTCTTTCGGGACGCGCTGAACCAGGTTGTCGTCATACTGACCGTATGCGTCGTTAGCGGTTACCGCAACATCAAATTTGTCGCCAGCTTCGTGACCTTCCAGCGCAGTTTCCAGACCAGAGATCAGGGAACCGTGACCGTGCAGG
Organism: uncultured Enterobacter sp.; assembly: GCA_963521185.1. Lineage (GTDB taxonomy): Bacteria > Pseudomonadota > Gammaproteobacteria > Enterobacterales > Enterobacteriaceae > Enterobacter_D. The sequence continues at coordinate 7,299 of CAUQTV010000005.1, forward strand.
TAGTCCAGCGGCGCACTCACCGGAGACTCATCAACCAATACACCGTCTTCTGTACGTACCTGATAGGCCAGGCTGACCACCAGGTCTTTTGCTACTTTCATGATATCTCCTGAGCGTGGGAAAAATACTGGCGCAGATTGTAGCGGAATTCTGCCCCTGTGTACCCTTAAGCTTAAAAAAAGCTGGGGCATATCGCTAGTCCGGATGAAAAATCCCGATCACTTGCTCTTCTTTGCGCACATGCTCGCGGGCTTCTTTATCGGCCTCACGCATCTGATGACCGCACTTAACACACTCAACCACATCGACATTATTTTCGCGCCACATCGCCAGCGTATCCTGCGCCTGGCAAGCCGGGCATTTTGCACCGGCAATAAAACGTTTACGTGTTGTCATGATTTTTTGCCCTATTCGAATTCATCCCAACCGTCTAACTGACGCCGCTCCTGCTGCATCTCACGCTGGAAAATCTCCTCCAGCTCGCGCCGCGCTTCCCGCACGCGTGAGATCTGCGCCGTATCGGTATGCACCGGCATCAGCTCGCGCAACATGCGCATATCGAGCCGACGAAAATGCAGCTGTGCACGCTGGGCCTGATGCGGATGCACGCCGAGCGAAATCAGCGCCTTGCGGCCCAGCTCCAGCGCACTGGAAAACGTCTCACGGGAGAATTGCGTCACCCCCGCCTGCAACAGCTCATGGGCCTCGAAGCGGCCCCGCGCTCGGGCCATAATCGCCAGATGCGGAAAGTGCTGCTGGCAGATATGCACCAGCTTCATGGTGTCTTCCGGCTCGTTACAGGTAATGACGATCGACTGTGCGGCTTCCGCCCCCGCCGAACGCAGCAACTCAACCTGCGTGGCATCGCCGTAATAGACTTTGTAGCCATATTTGCGCATCAGGTTCACCGCGCTAATGTCGCGCTCAAGTACGGTGATGCGCATTTTGTTGGCCATCAGCAAACGCCCAATCACCTGACCAAAACGCCCAAAGCCCACCACAATCACCTGTGGCTTATCGTCATCCACCCACGGCGCTTCGTCTTCATCTTCCGGGCCGTTAAAGCGCCGCGAGAGCCGTTTATCGACAATTTTCATCAGCAGCGGCGTGGTCATCATCGACAGCGTCACCGTCACCAGCAGCAGCGCCATCTGATCATTGTGGAAGAGTTTTTGCGAGGATGCCGTGGAGAAGAGCACAAAAGCAAACTCACCGCCCTGGCTTAGCACCCCGGCAAACTGCATACGCTCAGAGCTTCTCAGGCCGTAGAGTCGCGCCAGCAAATAGAGCACCAGCGTTTTGACGCCCACCAGCACAATAACGCTCATCACAACCCAGACGATATGGGTGTAGAGAATGCCCAGATTGAGCGACATCCCTACCGAGATGAAAAATAGCCCCAGCAGCAGCCCTTTAAAGGGATCGATCGACATCTCCAGCTCGTGGCGGTATTCGCTTTCTGCCAGCAGCACCCCGGCGATAAAGGTTCCGAGCGCCATCGACAACCCAAGCGCGTCCATAAACAGCGCTGAACCGAGCACCAGCAGCAGCGTCGCGGCGGTAAACACCTCACGTACGCCGGAGCTGGCAATAAACCGAAACACCGGACGCAGCAGATAGCGCCCGCCCACCAGCATGCCGCCGAACGCCAGCACCTTCATGCCGACCTTCATCCAGTCGAGATGGTCATCGCCATTGCCTGCCAGCAGCGGCACCAGCGCCAGCGCCGGGATCACCGCCAGATCCTGGAACAAAAGCACCGAGAAGCCGAGCTGTCCGGCTTCGTTGCGGTTCATGCCTTTGTCGCGCATCAATTGCAACGCCATCGCCGTGGAGGACATCGCCAGGCCAATTCCGCCGATCACCGCCGCCTGCCAGGCAAAGTCCGTCAGCATCAGCAGACCGCTGAGGATCGCCGCGCTTAACAGCACCTGCGCCGCGCCGACGCCAAAAATCGATTGCCGCAATTGCCAGAGCTTCGCCGGGTTCAGCTCCAGCCCGATGATAAACATCAGGAACACCACGCCCAGCTCGGAGAAATGGAGAATTTCATCAACGTCGCTGATGAAACCCAGCCCCCAGGGGCCAATGGCAATACCCGCCAGCAAATAGCCGAGCACCGCGCCAATGCCGAGTCGCGCCGCCAGCGGCACCGCCACCACGGCGGCAAATAAAAACAGCACGCCGGCCAGTAACAGATCTGAACCTTCCATCAGCGGGCCCCCGGGGTCATGGGTGCGGCCAGCCAGTCACCGTAAGCCTTGGCGTGGCTCGCCAGTTCCTGAGGCTGTTGGCGGCGCGCCCAATAGACAATCATCGGGCTAAGCCAGTGCATTTTGCACATGGCGGCGGTCAGCTCAAAAGGACGCAAAATATCGCTCATCGGGTAACGGTTAAGGGCATCGTGGCGGTAGGCGCTCTCCGGCTCACCGGTGGTAATAACGCTACGCCAGTACTTTCCCGCAAGTTGATTTCCCCCCGGCCCGCTGGCAAAACCCCGGCTGAGCACGCGGTCAAGCCACTCTTTGAGCAGCGCCGGGCAACTGTAGGTGTAAAGCGGATGCTGAAACACAATCACATCATGCGTGCGCAGCAAAGCCTGCTCACGAGGAATATCTATAAAAAAATCAGGGTAATGCGCATAGAGATCATGCACAGTTACGTTGTCGAGTTGCATTGCCGGCTTGAGCAAAACCCGGTTGGCTACCGAGTCCTGGGATTCCGGATGGGCATACAACAGCAGCACTTTTGCTGTCTGAGACATCATTCCCCTCCCGGGTCGTCATCATTGCCATTTTGGGCTAACATGGCACACTCCACGCTGTGCGTGGCGGTACATTTAACCCCATTATAATGACAACTTAACATAGTCGGAACACACGGCGCTCTATGATTGTTTTCTCCTCGTTACAAATTCGTCGCGGTGTGCGTGTCCTGCTGGACAGCGCCACCGCCACCATTAACCCCGGCCAGAAAGTGGGCCTGGTGGGTAAAAACGGCTGCGGGAAATCGACGCTTCTGGCGCTGCTGAAAAACGAACTCAGCGCAGACGGCGGCAGTTTCACCTTCCCAGCGAACTGGCAACTGGCGTGGGTGAATCAGGAAACCCCTGCACTCAGCGAGCCCGCACTGGACTATGTTATTGATGGCGATCGTCAGTATCGTCAATTTGAAGCCGAACTCAACGCCGCCAACGAGCGTAACGACGGACACGCCATCGCCACGGTGCACGGCAAGCTCGACGCCATCGACGCCTGGACGATTCGTTCACGCGCCTCCAGTTTGCTGCACGGCCTGGGTTTTTCCAACGAACAGCTTGAGCGCCCGGTGAGCGACTTTTCCGGTGGCTGGCGTATGCGCCTCAACCTGGCGCAGGCGCTGATTTGCCGTTCCGATCTGCTGCTGCTCGATGAACCCACCAACCACCTCGATCTTGATGCGGTGATCTGGCTGGAAAAATGGCTGAAAAGCTATCAGGGCACGCTGATCCTGATCTCCCATGACCGCGACTTCCTCGATCCGGTGGTGGACAAAATCATTCATATCGAACAGCAAAATATGTTCGAGTATACCGGCAACTATAGCGCCTTCGAACGCCAGCGTGCGACGCGACTGGCCCAGCAGCAGGCAACCTACGAAAGCCAACAGCTGCGCGTGGCGCACCTGCAAAGCTTTATCGACCGCTTCAAAGCCAAGGCCAGCAAAGCCAAGCAGGCGCAGAGCCGCGTGAAAATGCTGGAACGCATGGAGCTGATTGCCCCCGCCCACGTCGATAACCCGTTCCACTTTAGCTTCCGCGCCCCGGAGAGCCTGCCGAACCCGCTGCTAAAAATGGAGAAGGTCAGCGCGGGTTACCAGGATCGCATCATACTTGAGTCCATCAAGCTCAACCTGGTGCCAGGTTCGCGCATTGGGCTGCTCGGGCGCAACGGTGCCGGGAAATCGACGCTGATCAAACTGCTGGCCGGTGAAATTAACCCGGTGAGCGGCGAGATTGGCCTCTCCAAAGGCATTAAGCTCGGCTACTTCGCTCAGCATCAGCTGGAGTTTTTACGCGCGGATGAATCGCCCATTCAGCATCTGGCGCGCCTCGCACCGCAGGAGCTGGAACAGAAGCTGCGTGACTATCTCGGCGGCTTTGGTTTCCAGGGCGATAAAGTCAGCGAAGTGACCGAACGCTTCTCCGGCGGTGAAAAGGCCCGTCTGGTGCTGGCGCTGATTGTCTGGCAGCGCCCTAACCTGCTGCTGCTTGACGAACCGACTAACCACCTCGATCTCGATATGCGCCAGGCGCTAACCGAAGCGCTCATTGAATTTGAAGGCGCGCTGGTTGTCGTTTCGCATGACCGTCACCTGATCCGCTCCACCACCGACGATCTTTACCTGGTCCACGATGGCAAAGTCGAACCCTTTGATGGCGATCTGGAAGATTACCAGCAGTGGTTAAGCGATGTGCAGAAGCTGGAAAACCAGCCTGCCGACGGCGCGAAAGAGGCCACCAACAGCGCCCAGTCGCGTAAGGATCAAAAGCGTCGCGACGCCGAACTGCGCACGCAAACGCAGCCGCTGCGTAAAGAGATCGCCCGTCTGGAAAAAGAGATGGAGAAACTGCACGCGCAGCTGGCGACCGCCGAAGAGAAACTCGGCGACAGCGGCCTGTACGATCAGAGCCGCAAGGCCGAGCTGACAGAGTGCCTGCACGCGCAGGCCAGTGCCAAATCGGGCCTGGAAGCGTGCGAAATGGACTGGCTTGAGGCGCAGGAAAACCTGGAGAGCATGCTGCAAAGCGACTGAACATGACCCCGGACATCACGAGCGACATCACCTTCCGCAAGCTTGCCATTTTCATGACGTTTATGGAGAAGGGAAACATTGCCCGCACCGCTGAAGCGCTGGAATTAAGCGGCGTCAGCGTGCACCGGGCGCTGCATACGCTGGAAGAGAACGTGCGCTGTCCGCTGTTCGTGCACAAAGGCCGCAACCTGCTGCCGCTCCCCGCCGCCTGGACGCTGCTGGAATATTGCCAGGAAGTGACGCAGCTCATGGCGCGCGGCCTTGAAGAAGCGCGTAAGACCGCCGGTGTCGGCCAGGGGCGACTGCGCGTCGGCACGCTCTACTCGCTGACGCTGGAAACCGTGCCGCGCCTGATCATGGGTATGAAGCTGCGCCGCCCAGAGCTGGAAATGGCGCTGACGATGGGATCAAACGATACGCTGCTGCACATGCTGGAAGATGGCGAACTGGACGCGATCATTATTTCGATTTCGGAATCAGACATCGATCGCAACAGTCTCGAAGTGCTGCCGCTGTTTCACGATGATATCTTCTTAGCGGCCCCGGCGTCGGCGTCGTTAAACACGGCAGAGCTTGCCGATTTGCGCGATTACCGCCAGCAAAAATTCGTCTCGCTGGCGGAAGGTTTTGCCACCTACGCCGGGTTTCAGGAGGCGTTTCACATCGCCGGATTTGAGCCGGAAATCGTCACCCGCGTGAACGACATCTTCTCAATGTTAAGCCTGGTGCAGGCCGGGGTCGGTTTTAGCCTGATGCCGGGACGCATGAAGAAAGTCTACGAAAGCTCGGTGCAACTCCTGAAGCTGGCGCAGCCCTATCAGATGCAGCAGTTGATTGCGATTGTCTTCGCCCGCAACCGCGAGCACGACCCGAATTTGTTAGCCCTCGCCGCCGAAGGCCGCATGTACGCGCGAAGTTTAACCGAGAGTCCGGCAACGCCGGATGGCGGCTAACGCCTTATCCGGCCTACGAATATTGTACGCCCGGTAAGGCGCAGCCGCTACCGGGCAAAAAATCAACGCTGAAGCCGCCCCGCCAGATGCACCGCCACATCCACCCCGCTGCGTTCCAGCGATATCGACTCGCCTTCCCAGTGCGCCTGACGCGTCAGACAGGTCAGAATACCGCCCGGTGGCATCTCAATCGCCAGCCTTGCGTCACGCTCGTTGGCCGCCACCATCGCCTCCTGCCAGCGTACGGTGCGCGCCATGTTCATCGCCAGATCCTCGGCAATTTTTTCCGGCTGCCACAGCACGCGTCCGGTGCTACCGCTCAAATAGGCACAGCGGGGGCGCGATACGCTCACCTTTTCAAACGCCTGCACCAGCTTTTGCGCAGGTTCAGCCAGCAGCTCACAGTGCGACGGCACGCTTACCGCCAGACGCTGCGCTTTTGTCGCGCCCTTCGCCAGCGCTTTTTTCGCCACCGAAGCCATATCATCATCACGCCCGGCGATCACAATCTGCGTCTCGGCGTTGAGATTGGCAATATAGGTGCCGCTGTCGGCGATCAGCCCTTCCACCTGGGAAAGCGTCAGCCCCATGATTGCCGTCAGGCCATAGCCCTGCGGCCAGGCGTTTTCCATCACATCGCCGCGCAGCGCCACCAGCCGCAACGCGTCTTCGAAATCCAGCGCGCCCGCAACCACCGCCGCCGGATAAGCGCCAATCGACAGGCCACTGACCAGATCCGCTTCAACACCGCGCCTTTGCAGCTCACGCGCCCAGGCAACGCCGGAAATGAGCAGCGCTAGCTGTACCGCGCGGGTGTGTTTTAACGCCTCGGGCGTGTCGAGCGTGTCGGCTTCAGCCCCCAGCACCTCACGCGCCATGTTCAGTTCGTTACCGGGCAGCGCCGCCAGCATGCCGGGGCGCTGGGTACCCTGTCCTGGAAAGGTAAACAGAATTTTCATTGGTCCTCCCTGTGCCAGGGATCGCGCACTAACGTCGGTCCCTGGCGCGTTTTCAGCAGCACGCGCCCGTCGCGCAGCCATTCATCCAGCGCAAACCCGCCGAGCGGCGTGTCCACCTGCGTGTCTACGCGGCAAAGCCCGGCGTTAAGCTGACGCTGCCACTGTTCGAGCGCGTCGCGCGCCAGCGGCTGCGGTGCACGGATCAGCACGTCCAGATCGCTTGCGGCGTGGATCACCGGAATGCCGGTCGCCAGCGCATAACCGCTGCTGCCGGTAATGCCCCACGTCCAGGGCCAGGTCTGCTGAGCAAGTTGAAACGCCACCTGAATCGGTGGCTGAGAGATAAACGGCGAGCGCACCAGCGTTTGTGCGTCGGTCAGCGCCTCGGGTGACACCACGCGCACAATGTTGTGCGCCGCCACCCACCCTGCCGCACGCTGGTCCCGGCGCAGGCCACGAACGCCCACCGGGATGCGCCCGCTTTCATCAACATCGCGCCGCACCACTGCCGGTAATCCCGCGTGCCACACCGATTCAACCCAGGATTCAGCGATCCCTTCCAGTGAATCACGGTGAGCCAGCCAGACCAGGTCGTGAGGGCGCAATGTTGAGGTCATGATTTACATTCCTGAAGTCAGCGAGATAAACAGCGGCAGTGACAGAATACACAGCACCGAGCTTAACAGCAGTACGGCTTCTGCATCCGGCGACTGCACGCCAAAGCGGTTACCGAAGACGACGCCGAAGAAACCAGCGGAGAGCGCAATCATCAGGATCGCGGTGATGGCAACCGGACCGCTCAGCCCCAACGCCAGCACGATACCCCAGGCAATCGCCGGTTGGATCAGCAGTTTTGCGATAGTCGAGCTAATGACCATCGTGTTGATTTGCAGTTTACGCGCAGAGAGGATCACCCCGGTCAGGAACAGCGCGGCGGCGGTGGCCGACAGGCCCAGCGGTTTGATGGCAGCCAGCACCAGCTCCGGCATATGAATGCCAATGGCTGATAAAATCACCCCCAGCAGCGGCCCCATCACAATCGGTTTTTTAATCGAGCGCCACATCAGCACCGGCAGCATCGCCAGCGTGGAGCCGGAATTGCCCCCTTCAGCACGCGCTTTTTCGCGCTCCAGGATCAGCAGGCAGAACGGCGTCATCAGCACGGAACCGCAGGCAATCGACACGGCAACCGACAGCGAGGTTGAAGAGGCTTCACCCAGCACGCTGCCCAGAATCGGCAGACCCAGCGCAGCGTAGTTCGGCAGCGCCACGGTCAGCGTCAGCACGGCGGCATCCTGCGGGGATTTTTTAAACACGCTGGTCGCGAGGAAATAGATGATGGCGTAGGTGATCCACATCGCCAGCGTCAGCACCAGAATCAAAGGTGTCTGCGCCACGATACCGGCCCACGGCGTTTGCACCGTGGCGCTAAACAGCGCGGCGGGCAAGGCAAAATCCATCACAAAGATATTAAGCAGGGACACATTTTTGTTATCGACCATTTTTGCCTTACCGGCCCAGAATCCCAGTAGCATGATGACAAAAATCGGTGCGAGAGCATGAACAATTACGTAAGTCATAAATCACCTGTAGATAAAAAAAAGAAATAGCACTGGCGCGATGATTATTATTTTTCAGACGCACGCCCCCGCATGGGCACAATACCTGTGCCCATGGGACATGCAATCCGGCAGGTCTCTTTTTTACTTACCAGCTGGCGCGCATACGTTCACGAACGAGCGACGAGCTGTGGCGGTTGTCAGCACCCAAACGGTTTTTCAACGTGGTGTCCTGACGTGCGTCATGGATGGCCTGTTGCAGAGTGGAAATCACCTGCGCCAAATCGTTTTCGGACGGGGCGTCGGGATTGCTGATGTTCAGCAGATCCGAGAGCAGTCCCAGCGTGGCGTAGTTGCTAATGTCATACGCCATCGGCGGAATGGTGGCCGCCAGTTTCTCCAGTGCCTCAACGGTGCGCAGCGTAATGCGTGCCGCCGACTCTTTACCCATCGCGTGGATGAGCACGCCGGTGTCGTTGAAGGCAATCAGACGGTTCGCCTGGTAGCCGTGCGCCAGAAACGCGCCGGACATGGCTTTACCGACAATCAGGCCAATCACCGGATGCCCGGCCAGACGCGCATTGGCATACGCCGCTGCCGCACCGGCCAGCGCCTGGTGAATACCAAAACCTTCTTCACGACGACCGTACGCCTGGCTTGGCACATCGATAACCGCCACGATCGGACGCTTAACGGCGCTGTTCGCATCAAGGGCGATGGTTTCACCGATCACTTTTGCCAGCGTCCAGCCTTCGAGCAGACCCACTTCGCCTTTCGCCGCGCGCGGATAATGGTTGTTCGCATCCGGCACCACGGCAACAAAACGCACCGCTTCACCGTTAAGTTCGCTATCGGCAGCCTGCACTGACGGACACAGTCCGCTCAGACGCTGCGCGTTCGGTGCCAGTTTTTCCAGCCACAGGGCACCACGGCTTATTGAATCACGCATTATTTTTCCTCCCGGGCAAAGACCGCATGGATCTGTTCGGTGTCAGCCTGTTTGCGGGTATCGAACTGGCTCAGACGATCCAGATACCAGGCGTAGTTATCGGTGCGATGTTTCGCCGGAACGCCTTTGGCGATCGCGTCGTTCATCGCGCCTTTCACGGCGTTGATACCGTCGCCCACCAGCGCGTCCACCAGGCCACTTTGCGCACGGATTTCACCGCCGGTCATGCTCCAGATAAACGGACGGTCACGGGAGTCGTACTCCTCGATACCGGCTTCCTGTTCAATGACCTGCGGGCCGTTCAGACCGAGACGCGCTTCGCGGGTCACAATCAGATAGCTGCACAGCGCGGCGGCAATCGACATCCCGCCGAAGCAGCCCACGGTGCCCGCCACAATGCCCACCACCGGGGTGTAACGGCGCAAATCAACAATCGCGGCATGAATGTCGGCAATCGCCGCAAGGCCGAGATTCGCTTCCTGCAAGCGCACGCCGCCGGTTTCCAGGCACAGTACCGCCTGCGTTGGAATGCCGTTGCGGTTATCTTCCGCCGCCAGCTCCAGCGCCGCCGCCATTTTCGCGCCGGACACTTCGCCCATACTGCCGCCCTGGAAGGTGCCTTCAATGGCGATCACCACCGCGGGCTGTCCGTTAAGGGTGCCTTTCGCCACCACCATGCCGTCATCGGCCTGCGGCACAATGCCCTGCGGCCCGAGCCACGGTGAAATGATGCCTTCGAACGGATCCAACAGTTCGCGATAGCTGCCTTCATCCAGCAGCGCATGCGCACGCTGGCGCGCTTTTAATTCGATAAAACTACGGTCATCACGCATAGCTCACCTCTTCAAAAACCTGTTCAATACGGATGCGTGCCACGCCCGGCGTTGCGCCAAAGTCGTGAATAACCAGTTTGCCCGCAGGCAGCTCGCTCACCATCGCCAGACGGCTGAATAAGGCGTCCCAGCGTGCGCGGCTGTTGTCCACGGAGGTGGTGATATCAATAGTGAGTGTCTGACCCGGTTCGGCGGTGAAAAGCACCTCCATATCCCCGGAGCCAACCACGCCCGCCAGTGCTTTGCCGCTTAGCGCGCGGCTGGCAGGCAAAGAGATCGTAATGTGTTCCATAACATCCTCTTAATTCGATAAATAAGGCGCTGATACCGTTTCAATGCGATCGAGAAACAGCGTGGCCGCCAGCAAATCAGCCGCGCCGCCCGGCGAGGCGTTCAGCGCCAGCATCTGCGCGTCGAGCGACAACAGTGCGCGTTGGCCTTCAGCCTGCGCGGTGCCGCCTGCGGCTAACACCGCTCGCGCCCCGTTTTGCATTGCCGTCAGTCCGGTCATCCCGGCACGGGACAGCACACAGGTGTCAGAGAGCGAGGTCATGACAGCCATCAGCGCATCCAGGCGCGCCTGCGTTTCACTGGCCCCGCGCTGGCGGCTTAACCGCAGCTGCGGCAGCGCCAGGTTCAAAACGTGCGGAAACGCCTGCTGTGCTTCTTCGCGCGCACCCGGCACCCGGTATCGGTGCGTCGCGCGCAGCCCTTTGCTGAAGATCCTCGGTGCGGCGTCGTCCGGCAGTTTTGCCAGCAGTGCCGCCGTGTGCGCCACGTACTGCGCGGAGCCGGTTGCGCCGAGCATCGCCGCCGCGCTGGTCAGTAACCCCAGCGCCCAGATTGCGCCGCGATGGGTGTTCACACCGCCCGTGGCGGCCATCATGTGCTGTTCGCCTTCGCGACCCAGTCGCCCAACGATTTGTCTGAGCGCAATGTCCGCCGGACGCTGCCAGCTTTGTTGCGCCAGGGCATGAAACGTGGGGGTGAGGCTGTGCGCAGAGCGCTCCATCAGGGCGAGCGTCAAATCGTGATGCGCGCCGTTCCCCCGACTGTCCACCAGACCGGGTTTCGGGCTTAACCGTGCTTCGTCAATCAGACACTGCGTGGCGGTCTGCGCCAGCCAGTCGGCACCGCCTTCAACCTGAATCTGTGGCAGAAGTTTCATTACCAGCTCCGGAATTTCGCAGGTGGGTTGTAAAGACCGCCGGACCATTCCACCAGATCCGACACGCTGCCTGCGGCGAGCAGGGAACGGGTGGCGTCGGTACGACGAATGCCGATGTCTTCCGGGTAAACCACTTTGCCGCTCTGGCGAAGCTGCGCCACGCGTTTGGCGTCAACGCCAAGGCCGATATCGGTGATCCCCGCCACGGCGGCGACCATCGCACGGCGCTCTTCGAGGCTTTCCGCACGGTAGAGGTAGGCAATGCCTTCTTCAGTCAGCACGTGGGTCACGTCATCGCCATAGATCATCACCGGAGCCAGCGGCATACCGGAGGTTTTGGCGACCTCAATGGCGTCGAGTTTTTCCACAAACGTTGGTTTCACGCCCGCCTGGAAGGTTTCGACCATCTGCACCACCAGCTTTTTACCGCGCTGCATCGGGTCGGGTTCGGTGATCATGTTGAGCCAGGCCGGGGTAGCGTGACGGCGACCGTGCGGGTCATGGCCCATATTGGGCGCGCCGCCGAAGCCGGAGAGACGACCACGGGTGACCGTTGAGGAGTTGGCGTCGCCATCCACCTGTAAGGTCGAGCCGATAAACATATCCACCGCGTACTGACCGGCAAGCTGGCAGAACGCACGGTTGGAGCGCATCGAGCCATCGGCACCGGTAAAGAACACATCCGGACGGGCGCGGATGTACTCTTCCATCCCCAGCTCACCGCCGAAGCAGTGCACGCTTTCCACCCAGCCGCTTTCGATTGCCGGGATCAGGGTCGGATGCGGGTTCAGCGTCCAGTGTTTACAGATTTTGCCGCGCAAACCGAGCTGTTCGCCGTAGGTTGGCAGCAGCAGTTCGATGGCGGCGGTATTGAAACCGATACCGTGGTTAAGCGACTGCACCTGGTGTTCGGCGTAAATACCTTTGATGGCCATCATCGCCATCAAAATATGTTCCTGCTTGATGAGGCGCGGGTCGCGGGTAAACAGCGGTTCGATAAAGAACGGCTTGTCGGCGACAACCACGTAGTCAATCCAGGAGCCTGGGACGTCAACGCGTGGTAATTCGCATTCGTCGTCCACCAGTTCATTAACCTGCGCGATGACAATACCGTCGTGGAAGGCCGCCGCTTCAACCAGCGCAGGCGTATCTTCGGTGCTCGCGCCGGTATAGAGGTTCCCTTTGCGGTCGGCTTTGAAGCCTGCGATCAGCGCCACGTTCGGGGCGAGATCAACATACAGACGAGAGTAAAGTTCGATGTAGGTGTGAATGGCACCGATTTCCAGCAGGCCATCTTCCAGCAGCTGCGAAATGCGCAGGCTTTGCGTGCCGGAGAACGAGAAGTCCAGCTTTCGGGCGATGCCCTTTTCGAAGATATCGAGGTGTTCGCTGCGCCCGACGCTTGGCATGATCATATGCAGGTCGTGCACTTTTTGCGGGCTGACTTCCGCAAGCGAGCGGGAAAGGAAATCCGCCTGTTTTTGGTTATTACCTTCCAGTACGACTCTGTCGCCTGGCGCGATTAATTTTTCCAGCATGGCGCCAAGGTCGCCCGTTGGCAGCACCTTGCCCTGCACCGGTAAAGACGCCATACGACGCTGCTTTTCAGTCCGTCGTGTGTTCCATACCCGTGCTGGCGTTTGCCCAGATAACATTATTAACCTCCTGATTCAGCACATCATTTTGATTTGCTTAACGCTGAACAAAGTGTGCGCCCAGGCGGAAAATGCATCAATTAAGCCCGCGTTGGAATCATTAGCCTGAGAGTAATAATCAAAGTGATGATTTGTGATGGAGATCAGTAAAGCGAGGGAAGAAAACCATTAAAGGCGGGGAAAAGAGGCATGACGCCGCCCGGCTGTCGGGAGTGCCGGGCGGCGTGGGTATTACATCTGACGGGCCAGTCGCTGGCGGATCGCCTCCAGGTTTTCCTGTAAAAACAGCGCCCCGTCAAGAAAGCGCGTTTTCAGTTCCCCGCCCTGTTCCTGCGCCCAGCTCTGTTCATCATGCAATTGCAGTTCACCCTGCGCATCACGCTCAACGCGCAGCAAACCGCGCGCAGATCGCTTCAGGCCGTTATCGGTTTTCGGCTCTTTGAAGATCATCCGACCTGCGCCGTTAACCGCCCCCCACGTCGCTTTCATGGCAAAACCGAACGTGTCACGGGTGTTGTACTGATAGGTAAAAGAGCCGACGCCAAACACCACGCTGGAGCTGGCAAAGCCTTTCGCTTCGAGGCGACGCAAGATCTCATTGGCGCGGGCCAGGGTAATGGAATCGCCGTAAATCAGGCCGACATGCGGATCGAGGACTTTGTACCCTTTATCGTTGACGGTACCGCCAAAAATCTCCCACAGCACTTCAACGGAACCTTTCTCTTCGGCGCTGCGCTCCGTACGGGTGTCCTTATCCGCGCTGGTGCCGCACAGAATGTCCACCGGATCACCGCTGTCCGGACGGAAAACCACGCGCCCTTCCCGGCCCAGGATCACCGACTTAAGCTCGCGGGTATACTCCGTCAGCACGCGCCAGTAATCCCAGGTATCAGAGACGATCGAAACGAATCCGTTCGGATAAATGTCCGTTATCAGACGGCGGAAGGTGTCGATTTCATGGTCGTGCTCGCCCATGCACATGACGCTGTGTTCGGTCGCCGGGATACTGGCACCAATAAAGCACGCTTCCCCGTTGGTGTAATACTCTCTGGCATAGATCAGCGACGGAATGCTGTCGGTGCCTTTAAAACTCAGCAAATGCCCTGCGCCCGCCTGCGCGGTATCCTGCAAGCCCGACATGCCCCGAAATGAAAAATCGTGACACTGAAAATCCAGGTGCGCGGTATCGGAGCAGGTTTTGGCCGCCCACTGTGCGCATATTTTACGGTAATGATGCGCAATGGTGGCGTTGGTTGAGGCTTTCCAAAGCTCGGCGGAGAGCACGGTTTCGAGATAATTCACCAGCCAGAAGAACTCTGCCTGCGTGTTGGTGATGGTCAGCACCGGCACTTTCATCGGCACTTTACTGCCTTCGTCCAGCGATTTAATGTGCAGCGGCAGATAGCCCAGACGGTGCAGCGCGCGGATGTGATCCACCGGCACGGCATCACGCCCCAGGTAACTGTCCATGACCTGTTTGTATTCATTGACCACCTCCTCTTCCGGGCGGGCAAAAAATTCAGCGTTGAATAACTCAACCATAAACCACTGTAAAAACCCCTGTAACCCGAAGAACACCAGTTTGCCGTCGGCGACCGGCGAGCTAAAAAAACGATCGCTGCGGGGCGTAAAGTTGGAGTAGACCTGCGTGGTTCCCTCAGGATACTGAACGCGGTGAGACACTTTATAACCATCAATGGCTAAAATGGGATTGATTTTCATAGTGTTATCCTCTTGCCGCACGGTAAATGGCGTCAATGTCGATGAGTTCAAGCTGAGGGTGGCACAGCGTGGGCGAGGTGAATGACGTCGTGGTGTAAATCGCCGTAATGCCGTTGTTCAGCAGATTTTCGATGCCTTTCGAAAACACGCCGTGGGTGACATACAGGCTCACGCTGCGTGCGCCAGCGTCACGCAGCACTTGCGCTGATCCAATAAATGTTCCGCCCGCATCACATAAATCATCAACGATCAGCACGTCCCGGTTTGCGACGTCACCGGCGACCAGGGCAAACCCGGTCAGTCTGCCGGTGGCGACCTCGCGCTGTTTGGTCAAAATGGCGTACTCCGCAGCACCAGTGGCATGGGCCACGCTATGAATTTTCTTCAGCGCGCCCGCGTCCGGCGCTACCAGCATTAATGCGCCTGCGGCGATGGCCCCACGCAGCGTTTCGCTTTGCAGCAGGCCGCTTTCCTGCGCAATCACAATGCTGTTGTGAATGGCGGCAGCGGCGGCATCGCTGTGCGGATCGAGGAGGAAGACTTTGGTGAACGAGAGCGTGTTGAGCAGCGAGGCGAAGACGCTAAGGGCAAAGCTGTCACCCGCCACCATATGGCGATCCTGACGCGCATAGGGCAGCCAGGGTAATTCCAGATGGCTTATCACCACGTCCGTGGCATGGCGGACAGCCTCAACCAGCTGCGCCAGCAGCATGAAATCGTTCATGTCGCGCATCGCCGCCGCCCGGATACGCATCTCCTGCGCCCGCGCCGGGAGTGCCTGCGACACTTTTAACCCTACCGCCCCATCAGGGAAGCGGCCCGTCGTTAATGCAATCGGCTGATTATCCAAAAATAGCTCAAGTCTGTTTTCCATCTTTCACCCCACTCACACAATTATTGTCCCTAAGACATTATTAATATTGTCTTAAAGACACTTATAGTGCAACCTCTTTTCACGGCGTGGGTGAATGCCCCAATATAAATTGATTCAGCATCTGAATAATGCGGACTTGCTGGCATGAGGCAGGCTGGTAAACTTGTCGCGTGAAAAAGGAAATCGAGTCAAACATGACCACTGAAGCAGAGTATCTGAAAAAGTATGATGCCAGCCGCTATGCCTCACCGTTGGTGACGGTAGATAGCGTGCTGTTTACCCTGCATCAACAGAGGCTGTGCGTACTGCTGGTTGAGCGCGCCAGCCAGCCGCAAAAAGGGCATTGGGGACTGCCGGGTGGATTTATTGATGTCACCCAGGATAGGTCCACCCGCGACACCGCGCTGCGTAAGCTTACGGAAAAAAGCGGCGTCTCCCCAGGCTGGCTGGAGCAGCTCGACACCTTTTCCGGGCCGCAGCGCGATCCGCGTGGCTGGAGCCTGACCATAGCCTGGTTTGCGCTGATTTCCTGGGTCGCTTGCGAGCCGCATATCGAGACGGTTAACGATGCCAAATGGGTGCCGGTGGACGAACTGCAACACTATGCGCTGGCCTTCGATCACCACGACATCATTCAGGCCGGGCTGCAACGCCTGCGGCAAAAAACGCGGTATTCGTTACTGCCGGTTTACTGTCTGCCTGATACCTTTACGCAGGCGCAGTTGCAGGACGCCACGGAAATTATTCTTGGGCACCCCGTGCAGCGAAAAAGCATGATCCGTCGTTTTGATGCGTCTGGCATGTTTGAAGAGACCGGTGAAAGCGTGGCGACCGGGGCGCGAAAGGCGCGTTTGTGGCGGCGCAGGCCGGATGTGGATATCCATCTTTTCTCGCGCAATCTGCTGGCAGACTCGCCCTAAACGCCGTAAATAGATAAACCTCGTCAATGACACGAGGTATAGTGCAACGTTCCTTAATGCGAAAATCCAGTCTTATGGCCGAAATAACACCTCCTCAGCTCGCCGACGATCTGTTCGACGCGCAGCACTTTACGCCCATGCCCGGCGCAGGCAACCCACACCTGCAAACCATGCTGCCGCGCATTTTGCGCCGCCGGTTGCAGTTTACGCCGCAGTGGCAGCGCCTCGAATTACCGGACGGTGATTTTGTCGATCTGGCGTGGAGCGAAGATCCCGTGCAGGCAAAACACAAGCCGCGACTGGTGGTATTCCACGGCCTGGAAGGGAGCCTGCACAGCCCCTATGCCCACGGTTTGATCCATGCGGCAAAAACGCGTGGCTGGCTGGGCGTGGTGATGCATTTTCGCGGCTGTAGCGGCGAACCCAATCGCCTCAACCGCATCTATCACTCCGGTGAGACCGAAGACGGCACCTGGTTTTTACACTGGCTTGCGCGCGAGTTTGGTCCCGCGCCGACCGCCGCCGTCGGCTATTCGCTGGGGGGGAACATGCTCGGTTGCCTGCTGGCGAAAGGGGGCGATGCGCTGCCGCTGAACGCCGCGGTGATTGTCTCCGCCCCGTTAGTGCTGGAAGCGTGCAGCTATCATATGGATAAAGGCTTCTCGCGCTTTTATCAGCACTATTTGCTTAACCTGTTAAAAGCCAACGCGATGCGTAAGCTGAAAGCCTACCCGGACACGCTGCCGATAGACATCGCTAAGCTGCGACGTGTGCGCCGTATCCGTGAATTTGACGATCTGATCACCGCCAAAATTCACGGCTTTAGCGACGCTATCGACTATTATCGTCGCGCCAGCGCCATGCCGGTGCTGCCGCACATTCGCAAGCCAACACTTATCATTCATGCGAAGGACGATCCGTTTATGGATCATAATGTGATCCCACAGGCTGACCATCTCCCGCCCCACGTTCAGTACCAGCTGACCGAACACGGCGGACATGTGGGCTTTGTCGGCGGCACGCTGCGCCACCCCGAAATGTGGCTGGAAAAGCGCATCCCCGACTGGCTGAAAACATATCTGGAGGCGTAAATGATTATTCCCTGGCAGGAGATCGCGCCGGAGACGCTCGACAGCCTGATTGAGAGCTTTGTCTTGCGTGAAGGCACCGATTATGGTGAACATGAGCGTTCGCTTGAACAAAAGGTCGCCGACGTAAAGCGCCAACTGCAAACGGGTGAAGCCGTGCTGGTCTGGTCGGAACTGCATGAAACGGTGAACATCATGCCCCACAAGCAGTTTCGCGAATAAGCGCAGGGCGGCCCGCTATCTACTGTCTGTTTTAGGGAGTTGTCAGCTATGTCAGCCAAACATCCGGTGATTGCCGTCACAGGCTCAAGCGGTGCGGGAACTACCACCACCAGCCTCGCGTTTCGTAAAATCTTTGCTCAGCTCAACCTTCATGCGGCAGAAGTCGAAGGCGACAGCTTTCACCGTTACACGCGCCCGGAAATGGACATGGCCATTCGTAAAGCGCGGGATTTAGGCCGACACATCAGCTACTTCGGCCCCGATGCCAACGACTTCGGGCTACTGGAACAGACGTTCATTGAGTACGGTCTGTCAGGCACCGGTCAGGCGCGTAAATACCTGCATACTTACGACGAAGCGGTGCCGTGGAATCAGGTACCGGGGACGTTTACGCCCTGGCAGCCGCTGCCCGAACCCACCGATGTGCTGTTCTACGAAGGACTGCATGGCGGCGTGGTCACCCCTGCGCAGGACGTGGCGCGCCACGTGGATTTGCTGGTTGGCGTGGTACCGATCATCAACCTGGAGTGGATCCAAAAGCTGGTGCGCGACACCAGCGAGCGCGGGCACTCCCGCGAGACCGTCATGGATTCCGTGGTGCGCTCCATGGACGATTACATCAACTTCATTACGCCGCAGTTCTCCCGCACGCACATTAACTTCCAGCGCGTGCCGACCGTTGATACCTCGAACCCGTTTGCCGCCAAAAGCATCCCGTCGCTGGATGAGAGCTTTGTGGTGATCCATTTTCGCAATCTGGAAGGGATCGACTTCCCGTGGCTGCTGGCGATGCTGCAAGGCTCGTTTATCTCGCACATCAACACGCTGGTGGTGCCGGGCGGAAAAATGGGGCTGGCGATGGAGCTGATTATGCTGCCGCTGGTGCAACGCTTAATGGAAGGGAAGGCGATAGAGTGAGTTTTTTGCCCGGTGGCGCTGCGCTTACCGGGCTTTGTTTTTAAGCCTCGATCACTTCATAGGAATGGGTGATATTGACCGCTTTCTCCAGCATCAGCGCTACCGAGCAGTATTTCTCCGCAGAGAGATCCACCGCGCGCGATACCGCCGCGTCTTTCAGTTCTTTACCGGTGACAATAAAGTGCAGATTGATGTGGGTGAAAAGACGCGGCGCTTCTTCACGACGCTCGGAGGTCAGTTTGACTTCGCAGTCGGTGACGTCGTGACGCCCTTTCTGCAAAATAGAGACCACGTCGATAGCGCTGCATCCGCCAGCCGCCATTAAGACCATTTCCATCGGGCTTGGCGCTTTGTCGCCAGAGTTGCCATCCATCAAAATTTGGTGGCCAGACGCTGACTCACCGAGGAACGTTAACCCTTCAACCCATTTCACTCTTGCTTGCATTTTACTCTCTCCGGCATGGCAAATTTCCTGTCAGATTACGCGCACATAACAATTCTCGCAACGGAAGGCGACCTGCGTCATGCTGAAGCGAGACACCAGGAGACACGCAGCAAAAGCTATGCTAAAACAGTCTGGCTGCTAAAGTAATACAGTGACGTTACGCATGTCAGCAGCAGACATCAAAACATTTAAGGCTGCAGGCTTATTCTGACGGCCCACTTCCCAGGAAGCGGGAAGCATACGATTGCAAACCCAGAAGCAGGGTGCACATCCTGAGTCTGGAGCCAGCTTATAACAGAGGATAATCGCGCATGGTGCTTGGCAAACCGCAAACAGACCCGACTCTCGAATGGTTCTTGTCTCATTGCCACATTCATAAGTACCCGTCGAAGAGCACGCTGATTCACCAGGGTGAAAAAGCGGAAACGTTGTATTACATCGTCAAAGGCTCAGTGGCAGTGCTCATCAAGGATGAAGAAGGGAAAGAGATGATCCTCTCTTACCTGAACCAGGGAGATTTCATCGGTGAATTGGGCCTGTTTGAAGAAGGCCAGGAGCGTAGCGCCTGGGTACGTGCGAAGACGGCATGTGAAGTAGCAGAAATCTCCTACAAAAAATTTCGTCAGCTGATCCAGGTTAACCCGGATATTCTGATGCGCCTCTCCTCGCAGATGGCGCGCCGTCTGCAAGTGACCTCTGAAAAAGTCGGTAACCTCGCGTTCCTCGACGTCACAGGCCGCATTGCACAGACGCTGCTGAACCTGGCGAAACAGCCGGACGCCATGACCCACCCGGACGGTATGCAAATTAAAATTACCCGTCAGGAAATTGGTCAGATCGTCGGGTGCTCCCGCGAAACGGTCGGTCGTATTCTGAAAATGCTGGAAGATCAAAACCTGATCTCCGCACACGGTAAAACCATCGTGGTTTACGGAACCCGTTAAGCCACTCAAACGGCGTCTCGCTTTCGCAGACGCCGTTTTTGTTTTCTATGTGGCGCAGACTGATTTATCACCCGGAAATCAACTACGCACTGCGACAAACGCTGGTGCTATGCCTCCCTGTGGCCATCGGCCTCGTTCTCGGCCACCTTCAACAGGGCTTACTCTTCTCGCTGGTTCCCGCCTGCTGCAATATTGCCGGTCTGGACACGCCGCATAAACGCTTCTTTAAACGTCTGATCGTGGGTGGCTCGCTGTTTGCGGGCTGTAGCCTGGCGGTACAGCTGCTGCTGGCCGAAAATATTCCGCTGCCGCTGATCCTCGGCGGACTTGCGCTTCTGCTCGGCGTGACCGCAGAGATCAGCGCCCTGCACGCGCGTCTGCTCCCGGCGTCATTGATTGCCGCCATCTTTACTCTCAGCCTCGCGGGTAACATGCCGGTGTGGGAGCCGCTGCTGATCTACGCCCTCGGCACGCTGTGGTACGGCGCGTTTAACTGGTTCTGGTTCTGGATGTGGCGCGAACAGCCGCTGCGGGAGTCCTTAAGCCTGCTCTATCGCCAGCTCGCAGACTATTGCGAAGCGAAATACAGCCTGCTCACCCAGCATGCCGATCCGGAAAAAGCGCTGCCGCCGTTGCTGGCACGCCAGCAAAAAGCCGTTGATTTGATCAGCCAGTGTTACCAGCAAATGCACATGCTGGCAGCCAATCAGCACAACGATTACAAGCGCCTGCTGCGTGCGTTTCAGGTGGCGCTGGATTTACAGGAACACATTTCGGTCAGCCTGCATCAGCCGCAGGAAGTGCAAAAGTTGGTGGAGCAAAGCCACGCCGAAGCGGTGATCCGCTGGAACGCGCAGGTGATTGCCGCACGGCTGCGCGTGCTCGCGGACGATATTCTCTATCACCGCTTTCCGGGCCGCTTCACGATGGACAAGCAGGTGGAGGCGCTGGAGAAAATCGCCCGCCAACACCCGGATAACCCGGTCGGTCAGTTTTGCGCCTGGCATTTTAGCCGCATTGCCCGCGTGCTGCGCACCCAGCGCCCGCTGTACGTGCGCGATCTGATGGCGGATAAACAGCGCCGTCTGCCCCTGCTGCCCGCGTTGAAAAACTATCTCTCGCTTAAATCACCGGCGCTGCGCAGTGCGGCGCGCATCAGCGTGATGCTGAGCATCGCCAGCCTGATGGGTAGCGCGCTGCATTTGCCAAAGCCCTACTGGATTTTGATGACGGTGCTGCTGGTGACCCAAAACGGCTACGGCGCGACCCGCGTGCGTATTTTCCACCGCGCCGGCGGCACGCTGGCGGGCCTGACCATTGCCGGGATCGCGCTGCACTTTCACGTGCCTGAAGGCTATACCCTGCTCGGCATGCTGTTTATCACGCTAATCAGCTACCTCATCATCCGTAAAAGCTACGGCTGGGCGACGGTCGGTTTTACCATCACGGCGGTGTACTCGCTGCAACTGCTGACGCTCAACGGCGAGCAGTTTATCGTCGCCAGACTCATCGATACGCTGATTGGCTGTTTGATTGCCTTTGGCGGCATGGTGTGGCTGTGGCCGCAGTGGCAGAGCGGGCTGCTGCGCCAAAACGCCCACGACGCGCTGGAAGCGTATCAGGAGGCAATTCGCCTGATCCTCAGTGACGATCCGCAGCCCACGCCGCTCGCCTGGCAGCGCATGCGTGTGAATCAGGCGCATAACGCGCTGTTTAACTCCCTCAACCAGGCGATGCAGGAGCCGGGATTCAACGCCCACTATCTGGCCGATATGAAGCTGTGGGTGACGCACAGCCAGTTTATCGTCGAGCATATCAATGCCATGACCACGCTGGCGCGCGAACACACGATGCTGACGCCGGATCTGGCCCAGCGCTATCTGGAGTCCTGCGAGATTGCGCTGCAACGCTGCCAGCAACGCCTGGAATACGATGACGCGGGGGGATCGGGAGATGCCAATATTCTGGAAGCGCCGGAGACCTTAACCCACGGCCCGATGAGCACGCTGGAGCAGCATCTGCAACGCATTATCGGGCACCTGAGCACCATGCACACCATTTCGTCAGTGGCATGGCGTCAGCGCCCGCATCACGGCGTGTGGTTAACGCGCGCGTTAAAACGGAAAAACGCGTGATCTCACCCGACGATCTTCGCCACGGCGCTGGCAAAACGCTGCATACCGTCGTCGATATCCTGATCGTCCACCACCAGCGACGGGGCAAAACGCATCACGTCCGGGCCCGCATTGAGCACCATCACGCCCTCACCTGCGGCGGCGTAGAGGAAATCACGCGCGCGGCCACAGTACTGGGGTTTTAGCTCCGCGCCAATCAGCAGGCCCATGCCGCGAATGTCGCTGAACACATCATACTGCTCATCGATCTTCTGCAAATGGCTCACAAAACGCGCGCGTTTGGCTTTGATACCCTTGAGCACCGCCGGGGTGTTGATGATATCAAACGCTGCACCGGCCACCGCACACGCCAGCGGGTTACCGCCGTAGGTGGAGCCGTGCGAGCCAACGTGGAACGCGGAGGCAATCTCCTGCGTGGTGAGCATGGCGCTCACCGGGAAGCCGCCGCCAAGGGCTTTCGCGCTGGTCAGAATGTCCGGCGTCACGCCGTAGTGCATGTAGGCGAACAGATCGCCGCAGCGCCCCATGCCGCACTGCACTTCGTCAAACACCAGCAGCGCATTGTGCTCATCGCACAGCGCGCGCAGACCCTGCAAGAATTCAGGCGTTGCCGCCGTCACGCCGCCTTCACCCTGGATCGGTTCGACCACCACCGCGCAGGTATGGTCGTCCATAACCGCTTTCACCGCATGCAGATCGTTAAACGGCACATGAATAATGTCTGCCGGTTTCGGGCCGAAACCATCAGAGTATTTTGGCTGCCCGCCCACCGAGACGGTAAACAGCGACCGGCCATGGAAGGCGTTATGAAAGGCGATGATTTTGGTTTTGTACGGACTGTGGCGGGTAGAAGCGTAATAGCGCGCCAGCTTGAAGGCGGTTTCATTAGCTTCAGTACCGGAGTTCATGAACAGCACGCGCTCGGCAAAGGTGGCGTCGATAATTTTACGCCCCAGACGCAGCGCCGGTTCGTTGGTGAAGACGTTACTGGTGTGCCACAGGGTTTCGCCCTGGGTTTTCAACGCTTCCACCAGCGCCGGATGGCAGTGTCCCAGCGCCGTCACGGCAATACCGCCCGCAAAATCAACGTACTCTTTCCCCTGTTGATCCCACACCCGGCTGCCCTTGCCTTTTACCGGGATAAACTCAGCCGGTGCATAAATTGGCAGAATTACTTCGTCAAATGTTGCGCGCGTAATTGCGTTTTGTTCAGTTGCCATGTCACGCCCATCCGTTATATGTCGCAGTGATTATGAAAATATAATCACAAAATATGCATAAAAAATCAAAACAAGGCAACTAAAAATCACCGCCGCAGAAAGTTTGCCAGCAGCTGATGCCCCTGCTCACTGAGTATGCTTTCCGGGTGAAACTGCACCCCTTCCAGATCCCACTCCCGGTGACGGATCCCCATGATCTCCTGAGTATCGCTCAGGGCCGTCACCTCAAAACAGGCCGGCAGCGTCGCCGGGTCAATCAGTAGCGAATGGTAGCGGGTCACGGTTAAGGGATTATTTAACCCTGCAAACACGCCGTGACCGTTATGGGTAATCGGGGAGGTTTTGCCGTGCATCACCTTTTTCGCCCGCACAATACGCGCGCCAAACACCTGCGCAATCGCCTGATGCCCAAGGCACACACCCAGCAGCGGCAGTTTCCCGGCGTAATGCGCAATGACCGCCAGCGACACGCCGGATTCGTCTGGCGTGCACGGCCCCGGCGAGATGACAATTTTTTGCGGGGCAAGATCGGCAATATCCGCCAGCGTTATTTCGTCGTTGCGTTTCACCACCACCTCTGCGCCCAGCTCACAAAAATACTGGTACAGGTTCCAGGTAAAGGAGTCGTAGTTATCGATAAGCAGGATCATGATGAACAGGTCTTAAGGAAGAATTGCGAGGGAGATAGTGTACCTTTATCCGGGCAAAAATGGACGTTTTCAATCCATATCAATGGGTATAATATAGCACCTGGTGCTATATTTCAGGTAACAGGATGTTTGCCGAATGCGGGTATTCAAAACAAAATGGTTTCACAAGGCGGCCAGATCCCACGCCATCAGTGACAATGAATTGTGTACTGCCGTGAACGCAGTAGCCGAAGGAAAAGCGGACGATTTGGGCGGCGGAGTTTATAAAAAACGACTCAACAAAAATCGAGATCGTGCCATCATCCTCGCGAAAGGTAGGATGCATTGGTTTTATACTTTTCTCTATGCGAAGCAGGATATGACCAGCATCAGCGATGCCGAATTGTCGGCCTTTCGTGAATTAGCGAAGCATTACGCGGCGCTTTCCAATACAAAGATTGACGTGCTCATTGAGCGTAAAGAATTAGTGGAGATTTGCCATGACTGCGAAAAATACGTTTAAAAGCCCCGCATTCGAAGCCATTCATAGCGCGGCGGCAGGACTACATAGCGTTGATGCAATCTCTCAGGAAACTATGCGCCATTTTGATCGGTCTTGTATCAACCCGGTTGAAGCGATCCCGCCGGGCGAAATTAAAAAGCTCCGGGAAACCTTCAATATCAGCCAGCCCGTTTTCGCCCATTACCTGAATACGAGTGTTTCTACGATCCAAAAATGGGAGAGCGGCGTAAAGCGCCCGAGCGGTTTATCGTTAAAACTGCTGGCAGTTGTTCAAAAATATGGCCTGAAAGTGCTGCTTTGAATTTTATGATTGGGTGGCGCTTATCCGGCCTGAGGTTGTCCTGGCCGGATAAGCGCAGCGCCATCAGGGGCGGTTACTCGGTGTCACCGGCTTCGCTGACGACATGGCTGAAAATGGCGGTGAGCGCGGTGAGATCGCCCATCGCACCGCTCTGGTTGGCGTCGCTCCAGGCGTTGGGATCAATGTCGCGCCAGTCGAGCGTATAGCCTGCGTGGATAGCCAGCTGCTCGAAGAAAATGCGCTGCGCGATACCGTTGCCAATGCGGAAGGGATGCAGCACATTGATTTCGCAATAGTAATGCGCCAGCCGCTCGGTAAACGCCTGCTTATCCAGCCCTTGCAGCTCATCTTCATCTTCGAGGTCCTGCATCAGCGCATTCCCCTCTTTTTCGATGTAGGCAAAATGGCAAAAGCGCGTATCGCCCTGGTAGATATCCACCTCACGGATTTGCCCGGCCCAGTCGAAAATATCCTGATAAAGATGCCGGTGAATGGCGCAAAGATGCGGCAAACCTCGCGCGGCGGGGCCGAGTTCCAGCGTGGCGGCACGCAGCGCGGTCAATTCATAGGCCGCCTGTTCGAGGCGCTGAACCTGATGAATACCCAGCTTATTGTGCATCACGTTCAGACCGGGGTAGAGATAGGGATCGCGCCCGTCGCCGAATTTATCGCTCATAGTGCCTCCGCAGTTCTTCAAGACGCACATTCGCTTCTTCCGCACTCAGGGTGACGAGTTCACTCTCCACGCCTTCTAAGCGTCGGCTGGCCTGAAAATTCGCATTACGCTGCTGCTCCCAAAGACGGGATTTTTGTCGGTCGGTGAGTTTTTTCACCATAACGCCTCCCTGATGGTGGTGCCCATTTTCCACAAGTATAAGCGGCAATTTGGCGAAACGCCGGGAGGCGCAGGTGAACACGGGCCGGAAAGGCCCGTGAAAAAAGCTTACGGCAGGAGTTTAGCGGAGAGGATAACAACCGGTTTTGTCGGCACATTCTGGTACGGGCCAACGTCATGGGTAGGGACCTGAGAAATCTTGTCGGCCACGTCCATCCCTTTCACAACTTTACCAAATACCGCATAGCCGAAGTCGCGCTGACCGTGATCGAGGAAGGCGTTATCCGCAACGTTTAAGAAGAACTGGCTGGTGGCGCTGTCTTTGTCCGCCGTGCGCGCCATCGAAATGGTGCCGCGCGTGTTACGCAGACCGTTGTCGGCTTCATTTTTAATGGGCGGGTTCGGCTGCTTCTGCTGCATCTGTTCGTTAAAACCGCCGCCCTGAAGCATAAAGCCTGGGATCACGCGGTGAAAGGTGGTGTTGTTGTAAAAACCACTGTTCACATAATCAAGGAAGTTCTTCACCGATACCGGGGCTTTCTGGCTGTTCAGCTCCAGTTCGATATTCCCGGCGGACGTGGTCAGCAGAACGTGAGGATCGCCTTTCGCTGCAAGCGCAGCGGGAGAGATTGCAGAAAGAGCAAATACAGCCGCAATAGCCGCCAGAGTCGTTTTAACCATGAGAATTCCTAAACAAAGAGCTGTAAGAAAGCGAGTGGATTGATTCTAAAGAGCAGACAGCCCCCAGGCCAGCCCTTTACCTATTTTTACGCATTTGAAACAGTTGTAACCTCACAAATTAAACATAATAGCCGTAACAAAATGTGACCATTGTCATAATAAATCCTGCAATCTCTACACTTTTCATTATAAAAGATTTAAATGTGTCACCTTAATGCATAAAATCTGTCCGTTCACAGCGCGTCAATGCGCTTTACACTTCATTGCACAGGCCAGACATGACTAACAGCAACCGTATTAAGCTCACATGGATCAGCTTTTTCTCCTACGCCCTGACCGGCGCACTGGTGATCGTCACCGGTATGGTGATGGGCAACATCGCAGAATATTTTAATCTGCCCGTATCCAGCATGAGCAACACCTTTACCTTCCTGAACGCCGGGATCCTGATCTCTATCTTCCTGAACGCCTGGCTGATGGAAATCGTGCCGCTGAAAACGCAGCTGCGCTTCGGCTTCGTACTGATGCTCATCGCCGTCGCGGGCCTGATGCTGACCCACAGCCTGGCGCTGTTCTCCGCCGCCATGTTCGTGCTCGGTCTGGTGAGTGGGATCACCATGTCAATCGGCACGTTCCTCGTCACGCAAATGTATGAAGGTCGTCAGCGCGGCTCCCGCCTGCTGTTTACCGACTCCTTCTTCAGCATGGCCGGGATGATCTTCCCTGCGGTCGCCGCTTACCTGCTGGCACGCAGCATCGAATGGTACTGGGTGTACGCCTGCATTGGTCTGGTCTACGTGGCGATTTTCGTGCTGACCATCGGCTGCGAATTCCCGGCGCTGGGCAAACATGCGGCACCGACCGACAAACCGGTTGAGAAAGAAAAATGGGGCGTGGGCGTGCTGTTCCTGTCCATCGCGGCGCTGTGCTATATCCTCGGCCAGCTGGGCTTCATCTCCTGGGTGCCGGAATACGCCAAAGGTCTTGGCCTGGACGTCAGCGCGCAAGGTCAGTTGGTCAGCGATTTCTGGATGTCATACATGGTCGGCATGTGGGTGTTCAGCGTAGTGCTGCGCTTCTTCGACCTGCAACGCATTCTGACGGTGCTGGCCGGTGTGGCAACGGTGCTGATGTATTTCTTCATCACCAGCAGCCCGGAACACATGGCATGGTTTATCCTCGCACTGGGCTTCTTCTCCAGCGCGATTTACACCACCATCATCACCCTCGGCTCTCAGCAAACCAAAGTGGCGTCGCCGAAGCTGGTTAACTTTGTGCTGACCTGCGGCACCGTCGGCACCATGCTGACCTTCGTGGTCACCGGCCCGATCGTGGCAAGCAGCGGCCCGCAAGCGGCGCTATGGACCGCCAACGGTCTGTACGCCGTAGTGTTCGTTATGTGCTTCGTTCTGGGCTTTGTCACTCGCCATCGCCAGCACGGCGCGACGGCGTCCGCGCACTAATCACTCTTACGCCCCTTTCACTCGGAAAGGGGCGCTTTACCAAAGTTCACCTCTTCCCCGCCGTTATCCATCTGCACCCAGGTTTGCGCCAGCTGCGTGGTGGCGATCACCCGACCGTGTCGAATTGACCAGCGCACCGGCACCTGACGGCGCACCGCGTCAAAACCGCTTTCCGCAGGCAAGATGATCAGGTTCGCCGGGTTGCCCGTGGCAATACCGTAATCCCTCAGGCCAAAGGTGCGCGCGCTGTTACAGGTAATCAGATCCAAGCCTTCATCGATTTGCTGATAGCCCATTAGCTGGCAGACATGCAGCCCCATGTGCAGCACTTGCAACATATTGCCGGTCCCGAGCGGATACCAGGGATCAAATACGTCATCGTGCCCAAAGCAGACGTTAATGCCCGCCGCCATCAGCTCTTTAACGCGCGTTATGCCGCGCCGCTTCGGATAGTCGTCAAAGCGGCCCTGCAAGTGAATATTGACCAGCGGATTGGCGACAAAGTTGATGCCGGAGAGCTTCAGCAGGCGAAACAGCCGCGACGTATACGCGCCGTTATAAGAGTGCATCGCCGTGGTATGGCTGGCGGTGACCCGCTCGCCCATGCCATATTTGTGCGCCAGCGCCGCCACCGTTTCGACAAAGCGCGACTGCTCATCATCAATCTCATCGCAGTGAATATCCAGCGGGCGATCGTATTGCTGCGCCAGGCGAAAGGCGATGTGCAGCGACTCCACGCCGTATTCGCGGGTAAATTCGAAATGGGGGATCGCGCCCACCACGTCAGCGCCGAGCTTCAATGCCTCTTCCAGCAGCGCTTCACCGTTGCGATAAGAGAGGATCCCCTCCTGAGGGAAGGCGACAATCTGCACGTCGATCCACGGTGCCACTTCCTGCTTCACCTCCAGCATGGCTTTCAGCGCGGTCAGCGTCGGGTCTGAAACATCGACATGGGTGCGAACAAACTGGATGCCGTTGGCCATCTGCCACTTAAGCGTCTTCCAGGCGCGGGCTTTGACGTCTTCATGGCTGAGCAGCGCTTTGCGCTCGGCCCAACGCTCAATGCCTTCAAACAGCGTCCCCGACTGATTCCAGTTTGGCTCCCCCGCCGTTTGCGTGGTGTCGAGATGAATATGCGGCTCAATAAACGGGGGGATGGCAAGCCCTCCGCGCCCGTTGAGCACTTCATAGCTCTCACTGTGCGCCTCCCCCATCGGGGTGATGTCACCAAATCGGCCCTTGTCGATGGCAATTTGCCAACGTCCTTCCCGGCCTGCTAAACGCACGTTCTGCACTAACCAAAGCGGTGTTGACGACATGCTTTTCCCTCCAGATTGCCCCTGAAATTTAGGAGTAGTTGATTCTCCCAAAATCCGACGCTTTTTGTACACAATTTCCGCAAATACGAAAAGCCAGACATTTCCGCGACTTATAAAAACGCCAGTAAATCAATCATATACTCATTAAGTGGTAGGTAAAGGTGTATTTGATTTGTATCAATAAGTGGGGTGGCTGAATCGTTAAGGTAGGCAGTAATAGAAAAGAAATAGAGGCAATTATGAGCAAAGTCAAAATCGCTATTATCGGTAACGGCATGGTCGGCCACCGCTTCGTTGAGGATCTCCTCGACAAAGCCGATGCCGCCCGGTTCGACATTACCGTTTTTTGTGAAGAGCCCCGCAAAGCCTACGATCGTGTGCACCTCTCCTCTTACTTCTCCCATCACACGGCGGAAGAGCTGTCGCTGGTGAGAGAAGGCTACTACGAAAAACATGGCGTTAACGTGCTGGTTGGCGAACGTGCGATCACCATTAACCGTCAGGAAAAGGTGATCCACTCAAGCGCCGGTCGCACCGTGTATTACGACAAACTGATTATGGCGACCGGATCGTACCCGTGGATCCCGCCGATCAAAGGGTCCGAAACGCAGGACTGCTTTGTTTACCGCACCATTGAAGATTTGAACGCCATTGAAGCCTGCGCCCGTCGCAGCAAACGCGGCGCGGTGGTCGGTGGCGGCCTGCTGGGTCTGGAAGCGGCCGGTGCGCTGAAAAACCTGGGCGTTGAAACCCACGTCATCGAGTTTGCACCCATGCTGATGGCGGAACAGCTCGATCAGATGGGCGGCGAGCAATTGCGTCGCAAAATCGAAAGCATGGGCGTGCGCGTGCACACCAGCAAAAACACCAAAGAGATCGTGCAGGAAGGCGTTGAAGGCCGCAAAACCATGCGCTTTGCCGACGGCAGCGAGCTGGAAATCGACTTTATCGTCTTCTCTACCGGTATTCGCCCACGCGACAAACTGGCGACCCAGTGCGGCCTCGACGTCGCCCCGCGCGGCGGTATCGTGATCAACGACAGCTGCCAGACGTCAGATCCGGACATCTACGCCATCGGCGAATGCGCCAGCTGGGATAACCGCGTCTACGGCCTGGTCGCACCGGGCTACAAAATGGCGCAGGTCACCGTTGACCATATCCTCGGCAAAGAAAACGCCTTTGAAGGTGCCGACCTGAGCGCCAAGCTGAAACTGCTCGGCGTGGACGTGGGCGGTATCGGTGACGCCCATGGCCGCACGCCGAACGCGCGCAGCTACGTCTATCTCGACGAAACCAAAGAGGTCTACAAACGCCTGATCGTCAGCCCGGACAACAAACTGCTGCTCGGCGCGGTGCTGGTGGGTGACACCTCCGATTTCGGTAACCTGCAACAGCTGGTGCTCAACGCCATCGAACTGCCGGAAAACCCGGACGCGCTGATCCTGCCTGCGCACGCGGGCAGCGGTAAACCGTCTATCGGCGTCGATAAACTGCCGGACAGCGCGCAAATCTGCTCCTGCTTCGACGTCACCAAAGGCATGCTGATCTCCGCCATCAACAAAGGCTGCCACACCGTAGCGGCGCTGAAAGCGGAAACCAAAGCCGGTACCGGCTGCGGCGGCTGTATTCCGTTAGTTACCCAGGTGCTGAACGCTGAACTGGCGAAACAGGGCATCGAAGTGAACAACAACCTGTGCGAGCACTTTGCGTTCTCGCGTCAGGAGCTGTATCACCTCATCCGCGTTGAAGGCATTAAGTCCTTCGACGAACTGCTGAAAAAATACGGTAAAGGCTACGGCTGCGAAGTGTGTAAACCGACCGTCGGCTCGCTGCTGGCGTCCTGCTGGAACGAGTACGTGCTCAAACCGCAGCACACGCCGTTGCAGGATACGAACGACAACTTCCTTGCCAACATTCAAAAAGACGGCACCTACTCGGTGATCCCGCGCTCCGCAGGCGGTGAAATCACCCCGGAAGGGCTGATGGAAGTGGGGCGTATCGCCCGCGAATTTAACCTTTACACCAAAATCACCGGCTCGCAGCGTATTGGCCTGTTCGGCGCGCAAAAAGATGACCTGCCGGAAATCTGGCGTCAGCTGATTGACGCGGGCTTCGAAACCGGTCACGCCTATGCGAAAGCGCTGCGTATGGCAAAAACCTGCGTAGGCAGCACCTGGTGCCGCTACGGCGTGGGCGACAGCGTGGGCTTCGGCGTGGAGCTGGAAAACCTCTACAAAGGCATCCGCACCCCGCACAAAATGAAATTTGGCGTCTCCGGCTGTACCCGCGAATGTGCGGAAGCGCAGGGCAAAGACGTGGGTATTATTGCCACCGAGAAAGGCTGGAACCTGTACGTTTGCGGTAACGGCGGCATGAAACCGCGCCACGCCGACCTGCTGGCGGCGGATCTGGATCGTGAAACCCTGCTGAAATACCTCGATCGCTTTATGATGTTCTACATCCGCACCGCCGACAAACTGACGCGTACCGCCTCCTGGCTGGACAACCTTGAAGGCGGCATCGACTACCTGAAAAGCGTCATCATCGACGACAAACTGGGCCTGAACAGCCAGCTTGAAGCCGAAATGGCACGTCTGCGCGACGCCGTGATCTGCGAGTGGAAAGCGACGGTTAACGATCCACAGGCGCAGGTGCGCTTCAAACACTTTATCAACAGCGCGCAGCGCGATCCCAACGTGCAGAGCGTGCCTGAACGTCAACAGCATCGCCCGGCAACGCCGTATGAACGCATCCCGGTCACCCTTGTGGAGGAAACCGTATGAGCCAGTGGAACACGATTTGCAACCTCACGGACATTATCCCGCAGACCGGCGTCTGCGCGCTGGTGAACGACCAACAGGTCGCCATTTTCCGCCCGCGTCAGGATGATCAGGTCTTTGCTATCAGCAACATCGATCCCTTTTTTGAATCCAGCGTGCTGTCTCGCGGTCTGATCGCCGAGCATAACGGTGAACTGTGGGTCGCCAGCCCGCTAAAAAAACAGCGCTTCCGCCTGCGCGACGGCCTGTGCCTCGAAGATGAGAGCCACTCCGTCGCCCATTTTGATGCGCGCGTGAAAGACGGCGTAGTACAGGTTCGCGGTTAATTGGTCAGAGGGAGGTGCAATGCCTCCCTTTTTTTTGATTTTTTTCTCCATTTTTAATTGTTTTCACAAAATCATTTGTGATGCATCGCGGCGGCAACTGCGCGAATCCCCGGGAGCATAGTTCACTATGTGACCGGGGTGAGCAAGGACAGCCAACAAAGAGGCAGCGCAAAGGATGACGTGACAAAAGGGTAATCAACATGTACACAGACACTATTAACAAGTGTGCGGCGAACGCTGCCCGCATTTCACGCCTTTCGACGCAAAACCCGCTCGGCTTTTGGATAAGCTCCGCCATGGCGGGCGCGTATGTGGGCCTCGCCATCATCCTGATTTTTACCCTCGGCAATTTGCTTGATCCGTCCGTTCGTCCGCTGGTGATGGGTGCCACTTTTGGTATCGCCTTAACGCTGGTGATCATCGCGGGTTCAGAACTCTTTACCGGTCATACCATGTTTCTGACCTTCGGCGTAAAGGCGGGGACCATCAGCCACGGCCAGATGTGGGCCATTTTGCCGCAGACCTGGCTTGGCAACCTGCTCGGTTCCGTGTTCGTCGCCCTGCTTTACAACTGGGGTGGCGGAAGCCTGCTGCCGCTGGATACCAGCCTTGTGCATACCGCTGCGCTGGCAAAAACCATGGCACCGGCAAGCGTGCTGTTCTTCAAAGGCGCGCTGTGTAACTGGCTGGTGTGTCTGGCGATCTGGATGGCAGTGCGCACCGAAGGCGCGGCGAAATTCCTCGCCATCTGGTGGTGCCTGCTGGCGTTTATCGCTTCCAGTTACGAGCACTCCGTTGCCAACATGACGCTGTTTGCCCTCTCCTGGTTCGGTCACCACAGCGATGCCTACACCTTAAGCGGTATTGGCCATAATCTTTTATGGGTTACTCTGGGTAATACTTTGTCCGGTGTCGTGTTTATGGGGCTGGGTTATTGGTATGCTACTCCCCGCGCTGAGCGCCCTGTACCCGCAAAAGCGGCGCTCAACGAAAGCGTAAGCCAATAAAAAATAAGCCAATATAATGAGGTAATGTCGTGCACCATCTTCCTATTTTCTGTCAATTACGCGGCCGGGACTGCCTGCTTGTAGGCGGTGGCGATGTCGCAGAACGTAAAGCCCGATTGCTGATGGAGGCCGGTGCACGGCTGACCGTCAATGCGCTAACCTTTGTTCCTCAGTTTACCGTCTGGGCAAAGGAAGGCATGTTGACGCTGGTGGAAAGTGAGTTTAAAGAACCGCTACTGGATACCGCCTGGCTGGTGATTGCCGCAACCGACAATCACGAGGTTAACCAGCAGGTGAGCGAGGCGGCGGAAGCCCGCCGTATCTTCTGCAACGTGGTTGATGCGCCGCAGGAAGCCAGCTTTATTATGCCGTCCATTATCGACCGCTCGCCGCTGATGGTCGCGGTCTCGTCCGGCGGCACCTCGCCGGTACTGGCGCGCTTACTGCGCGAAAAACTCGAAGCCATTCTGCCTCAGCATTTGGGGCAGCTCGCCGACTTTGCCGGCAATTTACGCGCTCGCGTGAAGCAGCATTTTGCCAGCGTGGGCGAGCGTCGCCGCTTCTGGGAAAAACTGTTCGCCAGCGATCGTCTGGCACAATCACTAGCCAACAATGACAGCAAAGCGATTGCTTCCATCACCGAACAGATGCTCGACGAGCCGTTAGACAAGCGCGGCGAAGTGGTGCTGGTGGGCGCAGGGCCTGGCGACGCCGGGCTACTGACGCTCAAAGGCTTACAGCAAATCCAGCAGGCAGACGTGGTGGTGTATGACCGCCTGGTCTCCGATGAGATCATGAACCTCGTACGCCGCGACGCCGACCGCGTATTTGTTGGCAAGCGCGCGGGTTACCACTGTGTTCCGCAGGACGAGATTAACCAGATCCTGCTGCGTGAAGCGCAGTCGGGAAAACGCGTGGTGCGCCTGAAGGGCGGCGATCCCTTTATCTTTGGACGCGGCGGTGAAGAGCTGGAAACGCTGTGCCACGCAGGCATTCCGTTCTCGGTGGTCCCAGGCATCACGGCGGCCTCAGGCTGTTCAGCCTACTCCGGTATTCCGCTGACCCACCGCGATTACGCACAAAGCGTGCGGCTGGTGACCGGGCATTTGAAAACCGGTGGCGAACTGGACTGGGAAAACCTGGCCGCAGAGAAACAGACGCTGGTGTTCTATATGGGTCTGAATCAGGCGGCCACCATACAGGTTCAGCTCATTGAACACGGCATGCAGGCCGATATGCCCGTGGCACTGGTAGAAAACGGTACGTCGGTCAAACAGCGCGTGGTCAGCGGCGTATTAAGCGAACTCGGCGAGCTGGCGCAGCAGGTCGATAGCCCGGCGCTGATTATTGTTGGCCGCGTGGTGGGCCTGCGCGACAAGCTGAACTGGTTTTCGAATCACTGATTGCCCCCCTGTTTTTAAAAGCCAGCGATGTCTGGCTTTTTTTATTCCCCTGGTTTTAGGTCCGATTCCGGACGCGTAGTTCTCCTTAAAATTCAATATAATCATCCGGTTATTATTTGTGCGAGTGATATTTCAGCTCGTTATATTCGCCGTACAAATAATTAAGCCTAATGATAACGTTTGAATAACAAGGAAGATCGCATGCACAAGATCGTTAAGTTCGCCGCGCTGATCGCGGTAGTTTCTACCCTTTCCGCCTGTACCGGCCATGTTGACAACAAAGCTAACAATTGCAGCTACGACTACCTGCTGCACCCGGCAATCTCAATCTCCAAAGTGATCGGCGGCTGCGGCCCGGCAGCACAGCAATAATCCGGCAAAAAAAAGCCAGATGCAGTGCATCTGGCTTCTCAAACATACCGCGGGTTTTTACCTACGGCTTAGCAACAAATCCAATCGCTTCATAAACCGCTTTTAGCGTGACCGCCGCATGTGCGCTGGCTTTCTCTGCACCCTCTTTCATGATTTTTTGCAGGAAGGCTTCGTCGTTACGGTAGCGGTGATAGCGCGCTTGCAGCTCGGTCAACATGCCCGATACCGCTTCTGCCACTTCACCTTTCAGGTGGCCGTACATTTTACCCTCAAAGTGCGCTTCCAGTTCGGCGATGCTCTTACCGTTCACGCCCGAGAGAATATCCAGCAGGTTAGAGACGCCCGCTTTGTTCTGCACGTCGTAACGCACCACCGGCGGCTCTTCGGAATCGGTCACCGCGCGTTTGATTTTCTTCACCACGTCTTTCGGATCTTCTAACAGGCCGATGACGTTATTGCGGTTATCGTCCGACTTGGACATCTTTTTCGTCGGTTCCAGCAGCGACATGACGCGCGCGCCGGACTTCGGAATAAACGGCTCTGGCACTTTAAAGACGTCGCCGTAAATGGCGTTGAAGCGCTGGGCAATATCGCGGCTCAGCTCAAGATGCTGCTTCTGATCTTCGCCAACCGGCACCTGATTAGTCTGGTAAAGCAGAATGTCTGCGGCCATCAGCACCGGGTAATCAAACAGACCGGCGTTGATGTTCTCAGCGTAGCGCGCTGACTTGTCTTTGAACTGGGTCATGCGGCTCAGCTCGCCGAAATAGGTATAGCAGTTCAGCGCCCAGCCAAGCTGTGCATGCTCCGGCACGTGAGACTGAACAAAGATGGTGCTTTTTTCTGGATCGATACCACAGGCCAGATAGAGCGCCAGCGTGTCCAGCGTCGCTTTGCGCAGCTTCGCCGGATCCTGACGCGCGGTAATAGCATGAAGGTCAACGATGCAGTAGATGCAATGGTAGTCATCCTGCATGTTTACCCACTGACGCAGCGCACCCATGTAGTTACCAATGGTCAGTTCACCTGAAGGCTGTGCGCCACTAAACACGATGGGCTTAGTCATTTTTACGTTCCTGATTTTCACTGTGCGGAAGCCCGAGTGCGGGCAGTAAATCTTTGAAGCTGTCGAACACAAGGTCCGGCTCGCTTAAGGTAATAGGTTCGCCGTAGTTATAACCGTAGGTCAGGCCCGCAGAGCGAAAGCCAGCGGCGCGTGCCGCCTGGATATCATTGCGGGAGTCGCCCACAAACAGCAGCGTGTGCGGCTTAAGGCCCAGCTTTTGCGCAACCCGCAGCAGCGGTTCGGGATGCGGTTTTTTATTCTTAACATCATCGCCGCCAATCACCAGCGTAAAGTAGCGGGCGATATTCAACGCTTCAAGCAGCGGTGCCACAAACGGCGTAGGCTTGTTGGTGACCAGCGCCATCGGCAGGCCCTTTGCCTGCAAGGCCGCCAGCGTCTGTTCCACGTCCGGGAACAGGAAGCTGCCCTCGGATACCACGTCGGCATAATAGCGGTCAAACAGCTTACGCAGCATGCGCGCCTGCTCATCTTCCGGAATATCAGCATGATCAACCGTGGGTTTGCCCACGCTTGCACGCAGCGTCGCGCGCTCCTGACGGGACCAGGCCAGCGCACGCTGCATCAGCACATCCGCGCCGTTACCGATCCAGGTGATCACGCGCGCTTCGCCCGCCTGCGGCAGTTCGAGCGCATAGAGTGCCATATCGACCGCGTGGGTTAATCCCGGCGCGCTGTCTACCAGCGTGCCGTCGAGATCAAACGCCACGCCCTGAATATCCTGAATCTTAGTCATGACTTACCTTCGCCAGTTCACTGCGCATGTCATCAATCACGGTTTTGTAGTCTGGCTGATCGAAAATCGCCGAGCCTGCGACAAACATATCCGCACCGGCGGCGGCGATCTCACCGATGTTATTCACCTTAACACCGCCATCGACTTCGAGACGAATATCCCGGCCCGACGCATCAATGCGACGACGCACTTCACGCAGTTTGTCTAATGTGTGAGGAATAAATGACTGGCCGCCAAAACCGGGGTTTACCGACATCAGTAGGATCACGTCGAGCTTATCCATGACGTAATCCAGATAGCTCAGGGAAGTGGCCGGATTAAACACCAGGCCCGCTTTACAGCCGTTCTCTTTGATCAGCTGTAACGTGCGGTCGACGTGCTCGGAGGCTTCCGGATGAAAGGTAATGATGCTGGCACCGGCAGCGGCAAAGTCCGGCACCAGACGGTCTACGGGTTTCACCATCAAATGCACGTCAATGGGTGCGGTGATGCCGTAGTTACGCAGGGATTTCAGTACCATGGGACCCATCGTCAGGTTTGGCACGTAGTGGTTATCCATGACGTCGAAATGCACGACGTCCCCCCCTGCGGCCAGCGCTTTCGCGGTATCTTCACCCAGGCGGGCAAAATCAGCCGACAGAATCGAAGGGGCAATCAAATACTGTTTCATCCGCATCTCCTTAAGAGGTTTTAGCGGCGGGCGAAACGGCTCATGGGCGGTACAGAGCCAGCAGTTCGTCCACCTTTTTACGTGTGCCACCGTTGCTGCTAATACTGCGTCGCACTTTCACCACATGCAGTTTTGCCTGCACATACCATTCACGCGTCAGCACCGTATCGTGGTTGGAAATCAGCACCGGGATCTTGTCGCTCACTAACCCTTCCGCAAGCTGAGCAAGATGCACCTGCTGCTCCAGATTGAAGCTGTTGGTGTGATAGGCCGTAAAGTTGGCGGTCGCGGACAGCGGTGCATAGGGCGGATCGCAATAGACCACCGTGTCCTTGTCCGCGCGCGCCATACTGTCGGCGTAAGACTCACAGAAGAAAAAGGCGTTTTGCGCCTTTTCAGCAAAGTGGTACAGCTCGGCTTCAGGAAAGTAAGGCTTCTTATAGCGACCAAACGGCACGTTAAACTCACCGCGCAGATTGTAGCGGC
Source organism: uncultured Enterobacter sp. (assembly GCA_963521185.1). Classification (GTDB taxonomy): domain Bacteria; phylum Pseudomonadota; class Gammaproteobacteria; order Enterobacterales; family Enterobacteriaceae; genus Enterobacter_D. Next base: position 45,272 of record CAUQTV010000005.1, read on the forward strand.
AAAGACCATTGTAACCGTGGCGGTTGAGGTATAAAAACAGCACCGCCCGCCGTAAGGGATCGCGGCAGCGGTTGAATTCGCCACGCAGCCGGTAATAGGCTTCCGCCTGATTATTTAGCGGTACAAACATCGCGCGCGCGCTTCGCACGTACTCATCGGTGCGCGTCTTCACGATGTTGTAAAGGCTTATCAGATCGCTATTAATATCGGCAAGGATATAACGAGAAAAGTCGGTATTCAGAAATACCGACCCGGCACCTACAAACGGCTCAATGAGGCACTCGCCTGGCGGCAAATGCTTCTTGATATCGTCGAGCAGGGGGTACTTGCCCCCTGCCCATTTCAGAAAAGCGCGATTCTTTTTCATGCTGACTGACTAATTACACCTTCTCCGGCTGTGGAGGAGAAAGCTCCGACAGCAACCAGCGCTTTTATCATTACTTGAGATCGGCCTGCACCTGGTGCAGCGGCTTCGCCCATGGATTTTTTGCCTGAACATCGGCTGGCAGCGTTGCAACGGCGCGTTTCGCATCGTCTTTCGACGCATACACACCGCTCACCAACACGTACCACGGCTGACCGTTACGAGACGTCTGATAAACCACAAAGTTTTTCAGATTCTCTTTCTTCGCCCATGCGTTCAGGTTGTTGTAGTTCGAGGAACTGCTCAGCTGCAACGTATAGTGGCTAGCCGGTGCCGATTTCAACGATCCCACGTTACCGGATGCCGCAGGGGCTGAGGCCGATGCCGCAGGCGCTGCTGCTGTTGCCGCAGGTGCCGTCACCGGTTTTGCCGGTGCGCTGGCGGTCGCTTTCGGCTGCGACGGGGTGGTCGTCGCCGCTGGCGTTTTCACCGGTGCCGCAATCACCGTTTCAGTACGCTTAGGCTGTACCGGTACGGCTTTAGGTTCGCTGGCTTTTGCTTCGCTGGCACGCGTTTGCGCTTTCGGCTCCGTCACCGTCTGTTTGCGCTCGGTGCGCGGCGCGCTTTGACGCTCGGCTGACGCCGAAGACTGATGAGCCGCACCCGCGGTACCATTACGCATTGGCGCAACCGTTGCCGGTTCAGTCGGCAGCGTGGAGTTAACCGCCACGTTGTTGAGCTGATTCTGGCTTTCCGGCTGCGTGAGTGCATTATTCAAATCACCCTGCACTTCAACACGCTGCTGGCCTTCCGGCGCGGCAGAGGTGGGTGCCTGGCTTGGCGTAGAAGAGATAGGCGGCAGCGACGAAACGTCCTGCGACGATCCCGTTGTCTGCTGCGCAGGGGCGTTGCCCGTTGCCGGTTCAGCGGTCGTCGCCGGGTTCGCGGTATTCGCCTGATCGCCGGTGTTACCTGACAGATCGATATTCTTTTCCGAAGACGCGGTTGGCTCGCTGGCGTCTTTGCTGGCCGGCGCTTTCAGCGCAGAACCGATACCGATGATGAGCAACAGCAGCACTAAAATGCCCAGCCCTATCATCATGTACTGACGGGAAGCGGGTTTGGCCGCCACGGCTTTTTTACGCTTGCGGGGGCGTCGTTCTTCACGCTCCTCATCCATTGAGTCATCATCAGACGCGTAATCTTCTTCTTCGCGTTCGTCACGCACGTCATTACGCTGGCGTGAAGGACGACGATCGTCCGCATCAAGATCGACATCATCAAAGTTGATCTGCGGATCGCTGTCGCGGTCGGAAGATTGACGAGAACGACCAGTACGACGATCGCTGGGATCGGGTTTCAGCTCGTCTTCTGGTTTGAATTCATCCATTTAACACCCCACTCATAGGCTCATGCTTACGACTTGTGCACGAAACCCGAAGTTAAAACGCCACGACAGGCGTGGCCAGACCTTTCTAATTGTTACGCTTTCTGGCAATCAGCAATGGCGCTAAGCACCACGTCATGCGGAACGCCGCCGCGAACTTCGCTTTTTCCTATCGCAAGCGGGAGCACTAAGCGCATCTCGCCTGCCAACACTTTTTTGTCCCGCAGCATGTGAGGCAGATACGCCTCGCGGGACATCTCTTGCGGACCGTTGACCGGCAGGCCAGCGCGCTCAAGCAGGGTAATAATGCGTTGTGTATCGGCCTTATCGAACTGACCCAGACGTTCGGCAACGCGCGCAGCCATGACCATTCCAGCGGCAACCGCTTCGCCGTGCAGCCAGTTACCGTAGCCCATTTCGGCTTCGATAGCATGACCAAACGTATGGCCCAAATTCAGTAAAGCACGTAAGCCTGTTTCGCGCTCGTCAGCGGCCACGACTTCGGCTTTCAGCTCACAGCAGCGACGAATGCACCAGGACAGCGCCGGGCCTTCAAGGCGCAACAAGGCATCAATATTGTCTTCCAGCCAACAGAAAAACGCCGCGTCCAGGATGATGCCATATTTAATGACTTCAGCCAGACCAGAGGAGAGTTCGCGAGCCGGTAAGGTCGACAGACAGTCGAGATCCACCACCACCGAAGCGGGCTGGTAGAACGCGCCAATCATGTTTTTGCCAAGCGGATGGTTGACGGCCGTTTTGCCGCCGACGGAAGAATCCACCTGAGAGAGAAGCGTGGTGGGTACCTGAATAAAGCGCACGCCACGTTGATAGCTTGCCGCCGCGAAGCCGGTCAAATCACCGACGACTCCGCCGCCAAGCGCGACCAGTGTGGTATCGCGCCCGTGAGGTTTTTGCAACAAGGCGGTGAAAACTGTCTCCAGCACCGTCAGGCTCTTATATTGTTCGCCGTCAGGCAAAACAACGCTGTCCACGTTCACACCCGCCGCTTCTAATACGTGGCGGATCTTGTCGAGGTACAGCGGAGCCAATGTCTCATTGGTGACCAGCATGACCTGATCACCCGACTTCAGAGGCAGGAAGGAAGCTGGTGAGTTAAACAGACCAGCCGCGATGGTGATAGGGTAACTACGTTCCCCGAGAGTGACGGTAATCCTCTCCATGACGCGACATCCACCTTAGTTGCTTAAACCCGCAGGCTATTCATTTGAAGCCAGAATCAGTTGCTTTCCAGCATATTAATAATCTGGTTTGCGACCACTTTCGCGCTCTGGTCGTCGGTACGAATGGTCACGTCAGCAATCTCTTCATAGAGAGGATTACGTTCATTCGCCAACGCTTCCAGCACTTCGCGCGGTGGTGTATCCACTTGTAACAGTGGACGTTTTTTGTCACGTTGAGTACGAGCCAATTGCTTTTCGATAGTGGTTTCCAGATAAACCACTACGCCACGGGCGGAGAGACGATTACGGGTTTCGCGTGATTTCACAGAGCCGCCGCCTGTAGCCAGCACAATACCCTGCTTTTCAGTCAGCTCATTGATGACTTTTTCTTCGCGATCGCGGAAACCTTCTTCACCTTCTACATCGAAGACCCAGCCCACATCAGCTCCGGTTCGTTTCTCAATCTCTTGATCAGAATCGTAAAATTCCATATTGAGTTGTTGAGCTAACTGACGCCCAATAGTGCTTTTGCCGGCACCCATAGGCCCAACCAGAAAGATATTGCGTTTCTCTGCCATTTTTTCGGTACTACTAAGACTATTCGTTAATGGTAAACCCGCTTCGCAGACACCCAGCGCAGCAGGACATGAACTGAAACCTCATATGGTGAGTTCGAGAATCAGACTGAAAATTATCTCAATACTCCGGCTTGTTTGGCAACTGAATAAATCACCAATCCTTCACAGAGGTCAATTGAGGTGCGATTGGGACGACCTGACACTCAAATCGGTACTCCTTGTAAGCTAAATCATCTCTCACGTCAAACACCTGAGTTCAGTTCAGTGCAAAAACCATCAAGTTTAGCCGTTACGGCACAATCCTCCACAAGACGCGATATTTGTTACAAAATTCCCGGCCCGATGAAAGCGTCAACGCAGCGGTACCAGTCGTGGCGTGATAAACACCACTAATTCGCGGCGTTCGTTATCTTTACCGTCGTGGCGAAAAAGTTGCCCCAGCCAGGGCACATTGCCGAGGAAAGGGACTTTGTCACTGCCGGTTTTGTTTTTCTGCTGAAAAATGCCCCCCAGCGCCAGCGTTTCACCGCTTGAAACTTCCACCTGGGTTTCAATTTCCTGCTTATCAATGGCCAGCACTTCACCGTCGGCTTGCTGTAGCACCTGGCCTGGCATATTCTGGCTGATGTGCAGTTTTAAGCGCACGCGCCCGTCAGGCAGCACGGTGGGCGTCACTTCCATACCCAGCACCGCTTCTTTGAACTCAACCGACGTTGAACCGCTGTCACCGCTGGAGACCTGATAAGGGATCTCGCTGCCCTGCTTAATGCTGGCCGGTTGCAAATGCGACGCCAACAGGCGCGGGCTGGCGATGATGTCCAGCTTCTGCTCCTGTTCCAGCGCCGACAGCTCAACGTCGAGCAGGCGACCGTCGATGCGACCAATATTAAAGCCCACCCGCGTGGTCGCCGTCGCCACGGAGAGATCCGCACCCATGCCGGTCAGGTGCCCGACCTTGCCTACCGTCTCAGCCGGAGCGTCAGCAAGCGACCATTTCACGCCCAGCTCGCGCAGACTTTTTTCATTAATGGTGACGATATGCGCGGCAAGCTCCACCTGCTCAACCGGCAAATCCATTTGCTGAACCCACCGGGCGAAAGCGTCCAGCGTTTGCGCGTTGTCCCGCAGCAGCAGGCGATTGGTGCGCTTATCGACCGTGACCGACCCTTTCGGGCTTAACAGTTTTTCTCCGGCTTTCGCCAGTTCCGTCGCATCGGCGTAGCGCAGCATCAGGCTTTGGCTCTCAAGCGGCAGGTTCAACTGCTGCTTTTCCCGTTCGGCGGCAAGATTCGCCTGCTGCTGGGACAGCCAGGCCTGCGTGTGAACCTGCATGATGTTGCCCTGCTGGCTAAGCGTTAAGCCCGCGCTGCTCATCACCGTCTGCAACGCCTGTTTCCAGGGCACGTCAACCAAATGCAGCGACAGCGTGCCGCTGACGTCCGGGGAGACGACAAGGTTATGTTTTTCCTGCTCCGCCAGCGTTTGCAGCACCTGTACGATCGGTACGTCGTCCACGATCAGCGTGACCAGCTTCGGTTTGCCCGCCGCCGCGCTGTTTGTCACTGTGCCGTACATCACCATGCTGCACAGCACCGCCATAAGCATCCGTCTTTTCACTCTGTGGTTCCTCTCGCGTCCATTGCCACTGCTGCGGCTCACAGCCCGCCGCCGTATAAATTTGCATCTGCTGCCGGGTTATCTCACCGACCCGCCAGCCGGTGGGGAGAACATCCTGGGGACTGGCTCGCCGCCATCTGCCGTCGGCATCCTGCACGATGCCTTTCGTGTTTCCTCCCATCGCGATAAACCCCTGATAACGCCACTGAGAAAGCTGGGCGATGTGGCACCGGTCGGGCTGCGGCGCAAAGGGATCGCGCATCCCGGTGAGCATGACGAAGACCAGCAGTGCCAGCAGCAGGCGGTTAGCGATCATCGACAGGCTCCAGTTGCAGGGTAAAGCGCAGCACGCCCGCTTTTGGCATCAGCGAAAAAGCCGTGACGTACATGTTGCGCTCCGCCAGGTGTTCAAAGGTTGCCGCGACGCTGTCCCACTGCGCATCCAGTACCATTTCGCCGCCATGAGCGTCAGGCTGCCAGCGTGCGAGACGCGCCTGCGGATGCTGAAACGCCAGCGCGGAAAACGGCGTGGGTACGGCAGCTCGCTGGGCGGATCGCAGCCCCACGGAATGCGCCGTCATGCCCGGCCACTGCTGGCGCAAAGTGGCATAGCGTTCGCTGTTAAGGCGGTGCTGTTCCGCCACGGCGTTTGTTATCGGGCGCAGCCACAGCGCCCAGTTGAGGCACATGACGCACGCGGAAAGCGCCAGCCAGCTTGCCACCCGCGACCGCACGGACAGGCTGCACCAGCCATCAAGGCAGCGGTTCACTGGCGAGACCCCGCGTCAGTTGAAAATGAAACTGCCAGCGCCCCTGCTCATCACGTTCGGTGGCACCGGTTTTCCCCAGCGAAAAACCGGGGAGGCGTTTGAGCGCATGTTCAAGCTGTGCCAGCGCGTCGAAGCTCAACGAGATGCCCTCCAGTTCAAGGTTACCGTGCTGATAGCGCAACTGCGTCAGCCACGCGGCCTCCGGCATCTGTTCTGCCAGCTGGACCAGCGTTGACCGCCAGCCGCGCGTGTCAATCCGTCGCTGGGCTTGCGCCAGGTCGCGCTGTGCACGCGCAGCAGCGGCTTGCCGCTCAGTCGCCCGGCGTTTGAAGTCGTTGATAAGCGCGCTGTCGGCCTGTTGCGTCAGCGCCAGCCGCCGCTGTTCCAGCTGGGTGTTCATACGCAGCATCAGCGTTATCAGCGCCATCACCAGTAGCGTGCCGCTGAAAACGGTGCACCAGACGTTCCGGCAGCGCTGTTGGCGTTGCTGACGCCAGGGCAGAAGATTTACCGTGTAGGACATCAGTAAGCCTCGCCCAGCGCCAGGCCAATCGCGATAGCAAACGCTGGCGCATTCGCCGGAAGCGGCGGTTGCAGACGGGGCACGGCGCACCAGGGGTCAAAATCGGGCGGCATATCCGCAGGCGTGGCGTTGCAGGTCAATAGCTCGCCGGGCGCGATGCCCAACAGCCGCGCCAGTTGGTCCAGGGTGGGGGTGTTTTCGCAAGATTGCCGCCCCCAGCGCTGGCGCGTGGCCCAGAGCCACTGTTGGCTATCGCCCCAGACGAGGCCGCTCGCGGGCGGTGGCAGCAGCGGAATAAAACGCTGTAACGCACAGGCATCCGGGGTGATGGCGGCAATATGCAGATTGAGCGCGTTCGCTAAATCAAACAGCACAGCGACGTCTCTGTTTTGCGCCGCCGTCACGCTAAAGGCGTCCTCAAGGCGATCCTCGGTGTAATCGAAGCGTAAATCCTCGCTGGCCATGTCGAGTTCACGCGCAACGGTTGCGGCCACCCAGGACGCCTGTTGGCTCTCACGCAGTTGCATAGCCGGACGAGGAAGACGCTTTTGCAGCGTGCGCCCGGCGGGAATGGCGACCCGGATGCGGTGCCGACGCGGCAGCGTTTTGCTCCAGGGACGCAGGGCGGCATGCAAGGCCTCAGCCTGCTGGATTTGCCCGTTTACCACCGCCGCGTCCGGGAGCGGGATCTGCCACCAGCGGCGCAGCGCCCACTGCGATTTGTCCCGGGCCAGTGCGACGCAAAAAACGCCATCGCCTTGAATATGCATGCCTATTTGCCAGTGCCCAAACGCCATAACTGTCGATCTCCTTATCGCCCGTCAAAGTGACGGCTATATCAATGCATCAGGCTTGCCTTTATACTACCGCGCGGTTGTTTAGAAACTGCCCAAATGAAACTAAATGGGAAATCTCCGGTGAAGTTCGTAAAGTATTTATTGATCCTTGCAGTCTGTTGCATTCTGCTGGGAGCAGGCTCGATTTATGGTTTGTACAAGTACATTGAGCCGCAGCTACCTGATGTCGCCACACTCAAAGATGTGCGACTCCAGATCCCAATGCAGGTCTACAGCGCCGACGGCGAATTAATCGCCCAGTACGGTGAAAAGCGGCGTATCCCGCTGACCTTAAGTGAAATCCCGCCAGAAATGGTGAAAGCGTTTATCGCGACAGAAGACAGCCGTTTTTATGAGCATCATGGTGTCGATCCCGTGGGGATTTTCCGTGCGGCAAGCGTTGCGCTGTTCTCCGGCCATGCGTCGCAGGGGGCGAGCACCATAACGCAGCAGCTGGCGCGTAACTTCTTCTTAAGCCCGGAACGTACCCTGATGCGTAAAATCAAGGAAGTGTTCCTGGCGATACGCATTGAACAGCTGATGAATAAAGACGAGATCCTCGAACTTTATCTCAACAAAATTTACCTTGGCTATCGCGCCTATGGCGTCGGCTCTGCCGCGCAGGTCTATTTTGGCAAGTCGGTGGATCAGCTGACGTTAAGCGAGATCGCCGTGATTGCCGGTCTGCCGAAAGCGCCGTCCACCTACAATCCGCTCTACTCGCTGGATCGTGCCACCTCCCGTCGTAACGTGGTGCTGTCGCGCATGCTGAGCGAAGGCTACATCAGCCAGACGCAGTATGAGCAGGCGGTCGGTGAAGCCATCAACGCAAACTATCACGCGCCAGAAATCGCCTTCTCATCGCCCTATCTTTCTGAGATGGTGCGCCAGGAGATGGTGTCCCGCTACGGCGAAAAAGCCTACGAAGACGGCTATCGCGTTTACACCACCGTGACGCGCAAAATGCAGCAGGCGGCGCAGCAGGCGGTGCGAAATAACGTGATGGATTACGACATGCGCCACGGCTATCGCGGCCCGTCGAACGTGCTGTGGAAAATCGGCGAAGGCGCGTGGGACAGCAAAAAAATCACCGATTCGCTCAAAACCCTGCCGACCTACGGACCGCTGCTCCCAGCCGTGGTGACCAGCGCCAGTGTCCAGGATGCTACCGCCATGTTGGCTGATGGCACGTCGGTGTCACTGCATATGGACGGCATGCGTTGGGCGCGCCCTTACCGCTCAGATACGGCGCAGGGTGCGACACCGCGTAAAGTAACCGACGTGGTACAGGCCGGTCAGCAGATCTGGGTGCGTCAGGTTGACGGCGCCTGGTGGCTGGGCCAGGTGCCGGACGTAAACTCCGCGCTGGTGTCCATCAACCCGCAAAACGGTGCCGTTGTAGCGCTGGTGGGCGGCTTTGATTTCAACCAGAGCAAGTTTAACCGCGCCACACAGGCGCTGCGTCAGGTCGGTTCTAATATCAAGCCGTTCCTCTACACGGCGGCGATGGACAAAGGGCTGACGCTGGCGAGCATCCTGAACGATGTGCCGATCTCACGCTGGGATGCGGGTGCAGGTTCAGACTGGCAGCCGAAAAACTCACCGGCGGAATACGCAGGCCCCATCCGTCTGCGCCAGGGGTTAGGCCAGTCGAAAAACGTGGTGATGGTCCGTGCGATGCGTGCGATGGGCGTGGATTACGCGGCAGAGTATTTGCAGCGCTTCGGCTTCCCGGCACAGAATATTGTGCACACGGAATCGCTGGCGCTCGGCTCGGCCTCTTTCACGCCGATGCAGGTTGCGCGCGGCTATGCGGTGATGGCGAACGGCGGTTTCCTCGTCGATCCGTACTTCATCAGCAAAATCGAAAACGATCAGGGCGGTGTGCTGTTTGAAGCCAAGCCGAAGATTGCCTGCGCCGACTGTGATATTCCGGTGATTTACGGTGATACGCCGAAATCCAACGTGCTGGAAAACAAAAACGTGGAAGATGTGGCGCTCTCGCAGGAGCAGCAGAACGCCGTCGTGCCGATGCCGCAACTGGAACAGGCGAATCAGGCGCTGGTCGCCCAGACCGGTGCGCCAGAGTATGCCCCGCACGTCATCAACACCCCGCTGTCGTTTTTGATCAAAAGCGCGCTTAACAGTAACGTCTTTGGCGAGCCTGGCTGGCAGGGTACCGGCTGGCGTGCCGGGCGCGATCTGAAGCGTAACGACATCGGCGGAAAAACCGGCACCACCAACAGCTCGAAAGACGCGTGGTTCTCCGGTTACGGTCCGGGCGTGGTGACGTCGGTGTGGATCGGCTTTGACGATCACCGCCGCGATCTGGGCCGTACCAGCGCATCCGGTGCGATTAAAGATCAGATTTCCGGCTACGAAGGCGGCGCGAAGAGTGCGCAACCGGCGTGGGACGATTTCATGAAGCGCGCACTGGATGGCGTACCGGAACAGCCGTTAACCCCGCCGCCAGGCGTAGTGACGGTAAACATCGATCGCAGCACCGGTCAGTTAGCCAATGGCGGAAACAGCCGTCAGGAGTATTTCATTGAAGGAACGCAGCCAACGCAGCAGGCGGTTCACGAGGTGGGTACAACGCTGATTGATAACGGTGAGACGCACGAACTGTTCTGATTAAACGATCGCCCGGCAGCGCAAGCTGTCGGGCGCTATCACAACGCCACTATCATATACACTACCCTATACACTACAGTCGCCCCTGCCCCTTCAGCCACTCCCGCACCAAAAACAGCGCGCTGACGTTACGGGCTTCGTTAAAATCGGGGTCTTCAAGCAGATCCATCAAATGCGCCAGCGGCCAGCGCACCTGCGGCAACGGCTCGGGTTCATCACCTTCCAGCGACTCCGGGTACAAATCCTCAGCCACCACGATATTCATTTTGCTGGAAAAGTACGACGGTGCCATGCTGAGTTTTTTCAGCAGCGTCAGCGCGTTGGCCCCAAAGCCCACTTCTTCTTTTAGCTCGCGGTTTGCGGCATCATAGACGCTTTCGCCCGGATCGATGAGCCCCTTCGAAAAGCCCAGCTCGTAGGCTTCAATCCCCACGGCATACTCGCGGATCAGAATCAGATGGTCATCGACGATAGGCACAATCATCACGGCTTCCCGCGTTGACGGTCGCATGCGCTCATAGACACGACGAACGCCGTTGCTAAATTCCAGGTCCACGCTTTCGACGTTAAACAATCGTGATTTTGCGACGGTTTCGACGTTAAGGATGGTGGGTTTTTGCAATGATTTGCTCATGATGATGGGTCTTTACAGTGAAAACTCCGGTTATTGTGCGGCATACCGCACGGTTTCGGCAATGTGAATTGCCTCTTATTTACATTTTTGTAACCTATGCTAACTCATTCCCCATTTCACCACAAAAGTCAAGAGGTTGAAATAAAACTAAGAATTTGCTGATATTGCGTAAAGCGGGACTTTGTTACTATCGTTGCCTGCGGGTTTGCGCGTACAACAACTTAACTTCTTAATTGCCACCCGCTAACGAGATGACGACGTTATTTGGAAAAGGTGCTACTGACCACACCTCTGTAAGAAAAAGTAAGATGGGGAAAGCATGAGCACCATTTTGATTTTTTTCGCTGCTTTGCTTGCCTGCGCACTACTTGCGGGGTGGCTCTTCAGGCGAAGGGCACAGCGCCGTTATCGGCTACCGAATCTCCAGGCTTTCGCCGACGCCGCGACGCGGAAATTAACCGCTGAAGAGCGCAGCGCCGTTGAAAGCTATCTGGATACGCTCTCCCGTACCCTTGAGGTGCCCGGCCCTACCGGTGCCACCACGCCACCGGTGTCGATGGCGCTCAATGCGCAAAGCAATACGGTGCTTGCCGTTACGCACTCGATCACCCGCTACGGCATCAATACCGACGATCCCAACAAATGGCGCTACTACCTCGATTCCGTTGAAGTGCATCTGCCGCCGTTCTGGGAGCAGCACATCACCGACGAAAACAGCGTTGAGCTTATCCGCACCGACACGCTCCCGCTGGTAATTTCGCTCAACGGGCACACGCTTGCGGACTATACGCAGGAGATGCGCGGCTACTCCCTTGAACCTCAGTCGTCCACACAGGCGTCTATTCGCGGTGAAGAGAGCGAACAAATTGAGCTGCTCAACATCCGCCAGGAAACGCGGGAAGAGTACGCCCTAAGCCGCCCTGACGGCCTGCGTGAAGCCCTGCTGATCAGCGCCGCGTTCCTGATGTTTTTCTTCTGCCTCGTCACGCCGGACGTTTTCGCGCCGTGGCTGACAGGCGGCGCGATCATGCTGCTTCTCGCCGGGATGTGGGGGTTATTCGCACCGCCGGCAAAAACGGCCCTGCGCGAAATACACTGCCTGCGCGGCACGCCGAAACGCTGGGGCCTGTTTGGCGAGAACGATCAGGAGCAGATCAATAACATTTCGCTGGGCATTATCGATCTGATTTATCCGCGCCACTGGCAGCCCTATATCGCGCAGGATTTAGGCCAGCAAACGGACATTGATATCTATCTCGATCGCCATGTCGTGCGTCAGGGCCGCTTCCTGTCGCTGCACGATGAAGCCACCCATTTCCCGTTACAGCACTGGCTGCGCAGCGCGGTGATTGCCACCGGTGCGCTGCTGGTGCTCGCGATGCTGCTTATCTGGGTGCCGCTGGACATGCCGATCAAATTCACCGTCTCGTGGCTTAAGGGCGCGCAAACCGTCGAAGCCACCAGCGTCAGCCAGCTTGAAAACGCCGGGCTGCGCGTGGGCGATACGCTGAGCATTCAGGGCACGGGCATGTGTAATATTCACTCGCCGGGGAACTGGACGGCCCAGCAGCGCTCGCCGTTTACGCCCTTCGACTGCTCGCAGATCATCTGGAACGATGCCCCTCCGCTGCCGCTGCCGGAGTCCGATACCGTCAACAAGGCCAACGCGTTGATTCAGGCGGTTAACCGGCAGCTACATCCGCAAACGGAAGAGGATTCTCGCGTCAGCGCCGCGCTGCGTTCAGCCATCCAGAAATCAGGCATGGTCTTGCTGGATGACTTTGCCGACATCGTGCTGAAAACGCAGGATTTGTGTGCCGCAGACGACGAATGTTTGCGTCTGAAAAATGCGCTGGTGAACCTCGGCAACACCAAAGACTGGGATGCGCTGACCCGTCGCGCCAGCACCGGCAAGCTCAGCGGCGTTAACGTGCTGCTGCGCCCGGTGAGCGCTGAGTCGCTCGACAACCTCGTGAGCACCTCGACCGCGCCGTTTATCACCCGTGAAACCACCCGTGCGGCACAGGCGTTAAACAGCCCGGCACCGGGCGGGTTCGTGATTGCCAGCGACGAAGGCAGCGAGCTGGTCGATCAGCCCTGGCCGCCGATCGCGCTGTACGACTACCCGGCGGAGGACCAGTGGGGCGAGTTCCAGCGCCTGGCACAAATGCTGATGCAAACGCCGTTCAGCGCTGACGGTATCGTGACGAATCTCTACACCGACGCCAATGGCACGCGCCATGTGAGTCTGCACCGCATGCCGGACAGCGCCGGACTGTGGCGCTACGTCGGTACCGCCCTGCTGCTGCTGACTATGGTCGTTTGCAGCATTTACAACAGCATTCAGGCTCTGCGCCGCTTCCAGCGCCACCGCTCGCGCCTGGCGGACATTTCTCACTATTACGATAACTGCCTGAACCCCAAGCTTATTTCCGCGCCTGAGACCGTTATCTGATATCCTTCCGCGCGCGGCGGCAATGACCTGTCGCGCTCGCCCTCTGGCTGGAGTGTTCTATGCATATTGATATTGACTGGCAAAACGTGGATACCGTTTTGCTGGACATGGACGGCACGCTGCTCGACCTGGCGTTTGACAGCCACTTCTGGCTCACGCTGGTGCCTGAAACCTACGGCGCGAAACTCGGCATCACCCCGGAAGAAGCCCAGGCGCGCATTCGCCAGGAGTATCATGCGGTGCAGCATACGCTAAACTGGTACTGTCTGGATTACTGGAGCGAGCGCCTCGGACTGGATATCTGTGCGATGACCACCGCGCAAGGGCCGCACGCCGTGCTGCGAGAAGACACCGTGCCGTTTTTGGCTGCGCTCAAAACCTGCGGCAAGCGCCGAATTTTGCTCACCAACGCGCATCCGCACAATCTGGCGGTGAAGCTTGAGCACACCGGTCTTGGCGCACACCTTGATTTATTACTTTCCACCCACACATTTAGCTTTCCGAAAGAGGATCAGCGATTGTGGCACGCGGTTGCACAGGAAACCGGGTTAGATCCGGCGCGGACGCTGTTCATTGACGACAGCGAACCGATCCTGGATGCGGCGGCGACATTTGGCATTCGCTACTGTCTTGGCGTGACGAACCCGGATTCCGGCCTCGCTGAAAAAAGCTATCAGCGTCATCCCGGACTGAACGATTACCGCCGTCTGATCCCCTCACTGAACGTGAAGGAGACGCGATGAAAGAGAAGCCTGCACAAGGGGTCCGCCTCGATAAGTGGCTCTGGGCCGCGCGGTTTTATAAAACGCGCGCGCTGGCACGCGAGATGGTTGAAGGCGGGAAAGTGCATTACAACGGGCAGCGCAGCAAACCGAGTAAAATCGTTGAACTGAACGCCACGCTGACTCTGCGCCAGGGAAACGACGAACGCACAGTGCTGATTAAAGACATCACTGAACAGCGGCGTCCGGCGAGCGAAGCGGTGGCGCTGTATGAAGAAACCGCTGAGAGCGTCGAGAAGCGCGAAAAAATGGCGCAGGCGCGTAAGCTGAACGCGCTCACCATGCCGCACCCTGACCGCCGTCCGGACAAGAAAGAACGCCGCGACCTGATGAAATTTAAATACGGTGAAAACGACTGATTTCACCCACCAGAGAGATGACTATGACCCAACACGACCAATTACACCGTTACCTGTTTGAAAACTACGCCGTTCGCGGCGAACTGGTTACGGTCTCCGAGAGCTTGCAACAGATCCTCGAAAATCACAGCTACCCGCAGCCGGTGAAAACGATCCTCGGTGAGTTGCTGGTCGCGACGAGTTTACTGACCGCCACGCTGAAATTCGCCGGTGACATCACTGTGCAGTTGCAGGGTGACGGCCCGATGAACCTGGCGGTCATCAATGGCAATAATCAGCAGCAGATGCGCGGCGTTGCCCGCGTGCAGGGCGACGTGCCGGAAGACGCGGACCTGAAAACGCTGGTGGGCAACGGCTATCTGGTGATCACCATTACGCCGGAAGAAGGCGAGCGTTATCAGGGCGTTGTGGGCCTTGAAGGCGATACGCTGGCGGCCTGCCTCGAAGATTACTTCCTGCGATCTGAACAGTTGCCGACGCGCCTGTTTATTCGCACGGGCTTTGTTGAGGATAAACCGGCGGCAGGCGGCATGCTGTTGCAGGTGTTGCCCGCTCAGGATGCACAGGCCAACGATTTCGAGCACCTGGCGACGCTGACGGAAACCATCAAAACCGAAGAGCTGTTAACCCTTCCGGCGAACGAAGTGCTGTGGCGTTTGTATCACGAAGAAGAGGTGACGCTTTACGATCCGCAGGACGTCGAGTTCAAATGCACCTGCTCGCGCGAGCGCTGTGCCGGGGCGTTAAGAACGCTGCCTGACGAAGAAGTGGACAGCATCATCGCGGAAGAAGGCGAAATCGATATGCACTGCGATTACTGCGGTAATCACTACCTGTTCAATTCGATGGATATCGCCGAGATCCGCAACAACGCCTCCCCTGCCGATCCGCAGGTACATTAAGCGCTATCGCGCGTCGCCCTGGGGTGACGCGCATCTTCGTTTATTCCGTCCGCCAGTACTCCACCTTCACGCGCTGACCGTTTAAGGTCATATCCTGCCACTGTTTTGCCACCGTGCCGATGTGCCCCTGCGCAACCGCCGCTTTGAGCGACGCCGCATCTATCCCCGTCGGTAAACTTCTGTTCGCCCCGATCGGTTGCCACTGGCCGTTTTGTTGCCCGTAAACGCTTACCGATTTATCGGCAAACTGCCAGAGCAGCCATTCCGGCTTGCCGTCCTGATTGAGATCCTGGGCCTGTAACATGCAATGTTTGTTGTCAACGCCGCAGCCCGCGAGGACGTAGCGCTGCTCTTTAAGCAGCATTTTCCAGAAAGCGTCATCGGGCTGAATCGATGGCGAAGCCAGCGCAATACTCTGACGGACACGGGCCATGTCCAGCGGATCCTGCTCCTCGTGTGGGCTATCTGACAGCATCCGCAAACTGCGTAAGCGCTCAGGACTGTCAATAAAGTACGGATCTTTTTCCAGCTCTCTCAGCGCTGCCGCGCCGCGTCGGCCCGCGCTTTTCAGCATATAGAGGCTGACATGTTCTGCCCTTATGACGCCATTGCGATAGCGATTCATGTGACTGTCCACGCTAATACGATAAGGATCGATAACCGGTGTATGCACCAGCACAAGCGCGAGCAACGCCAGCAGCAGCACCGCGCCGTTGACCCGGGCGTGCAGCGTGAGGGCGGCGATCCGGCGGTTAAACAGGAGCCAGACATAGCCGAGCGCCCACACCAGCGCGATGGCCGTGATAAGCGCCGCGTACACTCGCTGGGGCGTCCAGCCATACTGATTGACGCGCAGCCACAGCGCCCAGCCTGCGGCGATGACGCACAGGGGGGCCGCAATAAGCGACAGACAGACCAGATGACGGATGATCGCCGGATAGGGCAGTTTTCCACGCAGCGGATCCCACACCAGCACCGTTAACAGCAGCAGCAGAATACTCAGGCCGTTTAACAGCCCGCCGCTGGACACATGGCGTGAAATCGCGCTCAGCCCGACGAACGGCAGGGTAATTAAAAACAGCAGCATCAGCAGCGACAGCAGCGGTAGCAGCACCCTCGCAATCATGGTAAACAGCGACTGCACCGCCCGGAGAATTCGCGGTTGGCTGCGCCCCAGCGCCACCGTCAGCGCAAACACCGCGCCGCAGGCAATCAGCGCAAACCAGGCCCGGTCGAAGAAGAGGTCAGAAAAAAACGTAATGTCGAGCAGCTTAAACAGTTCAGCCCACAAAAAGAGCACCAGCCAGAACAGGCCCCCGGACAGTAGCGAGAGCAGAAGAATCAGCCCGTTCTGCCAGTGGCAGTCAATCAGCATCGCGTAATCGTTCCAGCCCTTTGCGCTGTTGAGCCGGACCTGAAGCCAGGGAATACTCAGCAGCAGCATGGCAGCCAGCGACAGATCGTAAAACAGTGGGAAATCATCGACATGGAATTGTTCAACGCCACGCATGTTCCAGCTCACCCAGGCGCTCATCACACACACGACGACTAACATCGCCGCCAGGCTTTGCCACAGCACGCGCTGGCGAATATCCCGCAGGCAGAATATCAGCGTAGCGCTGACCACCATTGACACAGGCAGCGCGTACAGGCGCAGCGGATTGTCGTCCGGCAGGTGCGCCAGCGTTTCATATTTATCGACCAGATAAAACAGCGCGCCCTGCAAACCGCCGATAAGCAGCATCAGCCAGACAACAACGCGGGGTAAGGCTCGATCGTGGGTCATGTTTCAGTCCATTGTGAAGGCGAGTGAGGAAGATTTTCTCAGTCATTGATATGCAATGACAGGTTATAAAGCGATTTGTCCGTTTTCGCAAAACCGGTTCGGCAATGCATTAGAATGAAACCATTACGTCATTTACTTTCATGAATGCGATTACACTCACAAACCCACCGACTAATACTCCAATAAAAGGCGTTTTAGGAACGTTTCCTCCATACCTAAGCCTAAAACATCCATAATTTGTTTCGCCAGATGGCGGGTGTTACAGCGTTTTTAAGCATTTCGGCTTTTTTCAGATGCGCAAATCTATGAGCGCCGTCGCGGTTAAACCCCCCTCAACAACCCTACAATCTCAGGTAGTACATATTGGCTAAGGAGTAGTGACATGCGCGTTAAAGGTTTAACCCCGCAGGATCTCAAGGCTTATGGTATCAACGACGTTCAGAACATTGTCTATAACCCCGATTACGATACGCTGTATCAGGAGGAGCTCAATCCAGACCTGGAAGGATTTGAGCGGGGCATATTGACAAATTCTGGTGCTATCGCCGTCGACACCGGTATTTTTACCGGCCGTTCGCCGAAAGATAAGTATATTGTTCGTGACGACACTACCCGCGATACCGTGTGGTGGTCAGATAAAGGCAAAGGTAAGAACGACAACAAACCGCTCTCACCGGAGACCTGGCAACATCTCAAGGGACTGGTTACCCGGCAGCTGTCTGGCAAACGCTTATTTATTGTTGATGCGTTTTGCGGGGCAAATGCAGACACACGTCTGTCTGTTCGCTTTATCACGGAAGTGGCCTGGCAGGCGCACTTCGTGAAGAACATGTTTATTCGCCCGAACGACGAAGAGCTGGCGCAGTTTGAACCTGACTTCATCGTGATGAACGGCGCGAAGTGCACCAACCCGCAGTGGAAAGAACAGGGCCTGAACTCCGAGAACTTCGTGGCGTTTAACCTGACCGAACGCATTCAGCTGATTGGCGGCACCTGGTATGGCGGCGAAATGAAAAAAGGTATGTTCTCCATGATGAACTACCTTCTGCCGCTGAAAGGGATTGCGTCGATGCACTGTTCCGCGAACGTCGGCGAAAAAGGCGACGTGGCGGTGTTCTTCGGCCTTTCCGGCACCGGAAAAACCACCCTCTCCACCGACCCGAAACGTCGTCTGATTGGCGATGATGAACACGGCTGGGACGATGATGG
Source organism: uncultured Enterobacter sp. (assembly GCA_963521185.1). Classification (GTDB taxonomy): domain Bacteria; phylum Pseudomonadota; class Gammaproteobacteria; order Enterobacterales; family Enterobacteriaceae; genus Enterobacter_D. The sequence goes on from CAUQTV010000005.1 coordinate 63,292, forward strand.
TGTGTTTAACTTCGAAGGCGGCTGCTACGCCAAGACCATTAAGCTGTCTGAAGAGGCGGAACCGGATATCTTCCACGCCATCCGCCGTGATGCGCTGCTGGAAAACGTTACCGTGCGCGCCGACGGATCTATCGATTTCGACGACGGTTCGAAGACCGAAAACACCCGCGTGTCGTATCCGATTTACCACATCGACAACATTGTTAAACCGGTCTCCAAAGCGGGCCATGCGACGAAAGTGATCTTCCTGACGGCGGATGCGTTCGGCGTGCTGCCGCCGGTTTCTCGCTTGACGGCGAATCAAACCCAGTACCACTTCCTGTCGGGCTTCACCGCCAAACTGGCAGGCACCGAGCGTGGCGTCACTGAACCGACACCGACCTTCTCAGCCTGCTTTGGCGCGGCGTTCCTGTCGCTGCATCCGACGCAGTATGCAGAAGTGCTGGTGAAGCGGATGCAGGCTTCTGGCGCGCAGGCTTATCTGGTGAATACCGGCTGGAACGGCACCGGCAAACGTATCTCGATTAAAGATACGCGCGCCATTATCGACGCCATTCTGAACGGCTCGCTGGACGAAGCGGAAACCTTCACGCTGCCGATGTTTGATTTGGCGATCCCCACGACGCTCCCTGGCGTGGACACGAAGATCCTCGATCCGCGTAATACCTACGCGTCACCGGAACAGTGGCAGGAAAAAGCCGAGGCGCTGGCGAAACTGTTTGCCAGCAATTTTGAGAAGTATACCGATACCCCGGCCGGCGCTGCGCTGGTGAGTGCGGGGCCTAAGCTGTAAGTTTTTCCCCTCACCCTAACCCTCTCCCACAGGGAGAGGGGATCAAACGGCGTTCTCCCTCTCCCGTGTGCAAGGAGACGGGGATTTTCCCCCTCTCCCCTCGGGAGAGGGCCGGGGTGAGGGGCTTAGCTCTCTCTTACCGGGCCGGCGACGCGGGTCATCGGAACCGGCAGCCAGGCGCGGATACACAGCCCGCCACGCTCGCTGGTACTCAATTCCAGCAGCCCGTTATGGTTATCCACAATACGCTGCACAATCGCCAGACCCAAGCCGGTGCCGCTGGTGCTGCGCGCGCTGTCGCCACGCACGAAGGGCTGGAACAGATGCTTACGCTGCTCAGGCTTTATGCCAGGGCCGTCGTCTTCCACCTGGAACCAGGCGCGATGCGGTTCACTGCCGCTACTGACCTTGATCCAGCCGTTGCCGTAGCGGGCGGCGTTCACCACCATATTCGCCACCGCACGTTTGATCGACAACGGATGCATGCGCACCATGATCTCATCCGGGTGCAGCGCCGTATCGATTTCGCGCTCGTAGCCACTTTCAGCCGCCACCACTTCGCCCAGTACGGCGTTGAGATCGGCAATTTCCATTGGCATCTCCTGCCCGGTGCGCAGGTAATCAATAAACTGCTCGATGATGGCGTTGCACTCTTCGATGTCTTTATTGATTGACTCCGCCAGATAGCCATCTTCCTCGGCCATCATTTCCGTCGCCAGGCGAATGCGCGTCAGCGGCGTACGCAGATCGTGACTGACACCCGCCATCAACAGCGTGCGGTCGTCGGCGAGCTGTTTCACCCCTGCGGCCATCTGGTTAAAGGCGCGGGTGACCGATCGCACTTCCGACGCGCCATACTCGCGCAGCGGTGCCGGGATCTGACCTTTACCGACCTTCAGGGCAGCATGTTCAAGATCGACCAGCGGTCGGTTCTGTATTCGGATAAACAGCCATGCGCCGCCTATCGCCATCAGCATAATCGCCAGCGTATAGCGGAATAGCGGAGAGAAGTCGCCCTGGTGAATTTCGGTCAGCGGAACGCGGACCCAGATGTTTGGCGAAAGCCAGGTTTTGAGCCAGACGACGGGCGAGCTTTTGTTGACCTCAACGCGCACTTCCGTTGGGCCGCCCAACTGCTGCGCCATCTGCTGGCTTAAGAATTCATAATGCTGCGCCCAACGCAGGCCCGCGTCTTCGGCGGCCTCGTTGGAGTACAAAGAGATGCCGAGCTCACGATAGATCTCCCGGCGAAACGCGGGCGGCACCACCAGCTGTGTGCCGTCCTCCAGTTGCAGTTTATCGGTCATCAGCATACGAACTTCGTAGGCCAGGACCTTATTAAACTGCTGGAGGCTGGGCAGGATCGCGAAGTTCAGCACCACCAGATAGGTCGTCACCAGGCTGACGAACAGCAGGGTGACGATGAGTAACAGCGTGCGGGCAAACGAACTTCGTGGCGAGAAGCGCATTCGCCTCATGCTTTAGAACCGTCCGGCACGAAGACGTAGCCCAGACCCCAAACGGTCTGAATATAGCGCGGGTGCGCCGGATCCTCTTCCACCATGCGGCGCAGGCGGGAGATCTGTACGTCGATAGAACGCTCCATCGCGGAGTATTCACGACCACGGGCCAGGTTCATCAGCTTGTCACGTGACAGCGGTTCACGCGGGTGGCTAACCAGCGCTTTCAGTACCGCAAATTCACCGCTGGTGAGCGGCATCGGCTCATCTTCACGGAACATTTCGCGCGTGCCGAGGTTTAACTTGAACTTGCCGAAGGCGATGACCGCTTCTTCCTGGGACGGCGCGCCGGGCAGTTCATTGGCCTGACGACGCAGCACCGCACGGATACGGGCCAGCAGTTCACGCGGGTTAAACGGTTTTGGAATGTAGTCATCGGCACCGATTTCGAGGCCGACGATACGATCAACCTCTTCCCCTTTCGCCGTCACCATAATGATCGGCATCGGGTTGCTCTGACTGCGCAGGCGGCGACAGATGGACAAACCATCTTCACCCGGTAACATGAGGTCGAGCACCATCAGATGGAACGACTCACGCGTCAGCAGGCGATCCATTTGTTCTGCGTTGGCGACGCTGCGAACCTGGAAGCCTTGCTCGGTGAGATAACGTTCGAGCAGCGCGCGCAGGCGCATATCGTCATCTACGACCAGAATCTTATAATTCTCTTGCATTGTTTTACTCCCAAAGGTTCGGACAATCTTGAGTGCGTATTCTAAAAAAGTGTGCGCTAACGACCAGTTAATTCTGGTATAAATTCTAGTCGAAATTGTTACAAAGCATATTTAACAGCAAGTTATCTGCACATATCATCACAGAAATCATTATTAATCCTGCACGTAGAGGCCTGCGATACGTATTGTGCACCGTAAGACGTGATTGAAAAATAAGGCCGCAAAATGAAAACGCCCCTGATTACCCGTGAGGGTTACGACAAACTCAAACAGGAGATGGACACCCTATGGCGTCAGGAGCGCCCTGAAGTCACCAAAAAAGTGACCTGGGCGGCAAGCCTTGGCGACCGCAGTGAAAACGCTGACTATCAGTATAATAAAAAACGCCTGCGTGAGATTGACCGCCGGGTGCGCTACCTCACTAAATGCCTCGAAAACCTGAAAATCGTCGATTACTCGCCGCAGCAGGAAGGCAAAGTGTTTTTTGGCGCATGGGTAGAGATTGAAAATGACGACGGCGACACCAAGCGTTTTCGCATTGTCGGCTATGATGAAATTTTTGGTCGTAATGATTACATCTCCATCGACTCGCCGATGGCGCGCGCGCTGCTCAAAAAAGAGGTCGGTGATGTGGCCGTGGTGCAGACGCCGGGCGGCGAAGCAACGTGGTACGTTAACGAAATCGAGTACGTAAAATAGCGCAACTGCACCCTCTACGGCTGGCAATTTTGCCAGCCAGTCCGTATAACTATTCCCCTGATTTTCGATCCACAAGATGAAAAAGCCATGATGAATGATTCGCTCTGCCGCATTATTGCGGGTGAACTCAAGGCCAGGTCCGAACAGGTAGAGTCTGCCGTTCGCCTGCTTGATGAAGGGAACACCGTGCCGTTTATTGCACGTTATCGTAAGGAAGTCACCGGTGGTCTGGACGACACGCAACTGCGCCAGCTCGAAACACGCTTAGGCTACCTGCGTGAACTGGAAGAGCGCCGCCAGGCGATTCTGAAATCCATTGGTGAGCAGGGCAAACTCACCGATGCGCTTGCCGGTGCCATTAACGGCACGATGAGCAAAACCGAGCTTGAAGACCTCTATTTACCGTACAAGCCTAAGCGCCGCACGCGCGGGCAAATCGCCATTGAAGCGGGCCTTGAGCCGCTGGCGGATTTACTGTGGAACGAACCGTCACACACGCCGGAAACCGAAGCTGAAAAATTCATTGATGCCGATAAAGGCGTCGCCGATATCAAAGCCGCGCTGGATGGCGCACGCTACATTCTGATGGAGCGCTTTGCGGAAGATGCCCAGCTGTTGGCAAAAGTGCGTGATTACCTGTGGAAAAACGCGCATCTGGTGGCGAATGTTGTGTCAGGCAAGGAAGAGGAAGGCGCAAAATTCCGCGACTATTTCGATCACCACGAGCCGATTGCCACCGCGCCGTCTCACCGCGCTCTCGCGATGTTCCGTGGCCGCAACGAAGGCATTTTACAGCTGTCGCTCAACGCCGATCCGCAGTTTGACGAGCCACCCAAAGAGAGCCACTGCGAGCAGATCATCATCGACCATCTTGCTCTGCGCCTGAACAACGCGCCAGCGGACAGCTGGCGGCGTGGCGTGGTGAGCTGGACATGGCGCATCAAAGTGCTGATGCACCTCGAAACCGAGCTGATGGGCACCGTGCGCGAGCGCGCCGAAGATGAAGCGATCAACGTTTTCGCCCGCAACCTGCATGATTTGCTGATGGCGGCCCCGGCCGGTCTGCGCGCCACCATGGGCCTCGATCCAGGCCTGCGCACCGGCGTGAAAGTCGCCGTGGTCGATGGCACCGGCAAGCTGGTCGCTACCGACACCATCTATCCCCACACCGGTCAGGCTGCCAAAGCGGCGGTTGCGGTTGCCGCACTGTGCCTGAAACACAACGTGGAACTGGTGGCGATCGGTAACGGCACGGCATCACGCGAAACCGAGCGTTTCTACCTCGACGTGCAAAAACAGTTCCCGAAAGTCACCGGCCAGAAGGTGATCGTCAGCGAAGCCGGGGCGTCAGTCTATTCGGCGTCGGAGCTGGCCGCGCTGGAGTTCCCGGATCTCGACGTCTCCATTCGTGGTGCGGTCTCTATCGCCCGTCGCTTGCAGGATCCGCTGGCGGAGCTGGTCAAAATCGATCCGAAATCCATCGGCGTGGGCCAGTATCAGCACGACGTCAGCCAGACGCAGCTTGCGCGCAAGCTCGACGCGGTGGTGGAAGACTGCGTGAACGCCGTCGGCGTCGATCTTAATACCGCCTCGGTGCCGCTGTTAACCCGCGTGGCGGGCCTGACGCGCATGATGGCGCAGAATATTGTCTCCTGGCGCGACGAGAACGGTCAGTTCCAGAATCGCCAGCAGCTGTTGAAAGTCAGCCGTCTGGGGCCAAAAGCCTTTGAGCAGTGCGCCGGTTTCTTGCGCATCAACCACGGCGATAACCCGCTGGATGCGTCCACCGTGCACCCGGAAGCCTACCCGATTGTGGAGCGCATTCTGGCGGTGACCGAGCAGTCACTGCGTGATTTGATGGGCAACGGCAATGAACTGCGCAACCTGAAAGCCTCTGATTTTACCGACGAACGCTTCGGCGTGCCGACGGTGACTGACATCATCAAAGAGCTGGAAAAACCGGGTCGCGATCCGCGTCCTGAGTTCAAAACCGCCACCTTTGCCGACGGGGTGGAAACCCTGAACGACCTGCTGCCGGGGATGATCCTCGAAGGCGCGGTCACCAACGTCACCAACTTTGGCGCGTTTGTGGATATCGGCGTGCATCAGGATGGCCTGGTCCACATCTCGTCGCTGTCGAACAAGTTCGTTGACGATCCGCACACCGTGGTGAAAGCGGGCGACATCGTGAAGGTGAAAGTCATGGAAGTGGATCTGCCGCGCAAACGCATTGCACTCACGATGCGTCTGGATGAGCAGCCGGGCGAAGGCAATTCCCGTCGCGGCAACGGTGCGCCAGCGCGTGAACAGGCGAGCCGTCCGGCGGCCAAACCGCGCGCCCGTGAAGCACAACCGGCAGGTAACAGCGCGATGATGGATGCGCTGGCGGCGGCAATGGGTAAAAAACGTTAATCATTTCTCCGCCTGTTCTCCCTCGCCCTTTGGGCTGAGGGAGAACGCACTGAATAAATTAATTAATAAATCTCACCGATCAATTATTTTCCATTTTATTAACGCCGCAACATTAATTAAATTTTCATTCGCTAAAAAATATTAACACTGATTTTTTTGCGCTATATCAATCTTCCCTCACATTATTGCGCAATAAAACATCCGCACACATTTTATGGATTGATGATAAAAACAATTCTCATTATCATCGTATCCATTATTTCTTTCGCCCTCGTCGTACGCGCTAACCCAAACTATTGAGTAAGAGAAGGTCCTATGTCCTTTACGCCTGACAGTTCGTGGAAAATCACCGGTTTTTCATCTGACATCAGCCCGGCTTATCGTCAGAAACTGCTTTCTCTCGGCATGTTGCCCGGCTCCGCCTTTAGTGTGATCCGCATCGCACCGCTGGGCGATCCCATCCATATTGAAACGCGTCGTGTGAGCCTGGTATTACGCAAAAAAGATTTGGCGTTATTAGAAGTGGAAGCGGTTTCCCGTTAATCGTCTGACCGAAATATGAGTACAGCAAAATGAATAAATTAACCGTGGGTTTAATTGGTAACCCTAATTCCGGCAAGACGACGTTATTCAATCAGTTAACCGGCGCACGTCAGCGGGTGGGAAACTGGGCGGGCGTCACGGTTGAGCGTAAAGAGGGATTATTTACCACCACCGATAATCAGGTCACGCTGGTTGATTTACCGGGCACCTATTCGCTTACCACCATTTCGTCACAAACGTCACTCGATGAACAAATTGCCTGCCACTATATTCTGAGCGGCGACGCTGACTTACTGATTAACGTGGTCGACGCGTCAAACCTTGAGCGCAACCTGTACCTCACGCTGCAACTGCTGGAGCTGGGCATTCCCTGTATCGTCGCGCTCAACATGCTCGATATCGCCGAGAAGCAAAAGGTGCGTATTGATATCGACGCCCTCTCCGCCCGCCTCGGCTGCCCGGTGATCCCGCTGGTTTCCACGCGCGGACGCGGCATTGACGCGCTGAAACTGGCCGTAGATTTACACCAGCACAACACGGAATGCGCGCTGGTGCATTATGCGCAGCCGCTGCTGCGCGAAGCCGATGTGCTGGCAGACGCCATGGGCGCAGAGATGCCGCAGAAACAGCGCCGCTGGCTGGGGCTGCAAATGCTCGAAGGCGATATTTACAGCCGTGAATACGCCGGTGAAGCCGCGCAGAGTTTGCCGGACGCGCTGGCCCGCCTGCATCTGGTGATGGCCGATCCCGGCCTGCATATCGCCGATGCGCGTTATCAGACCATCGCCGCGATCTGCGACGCCGTCAGCAACACCTTAACCGCCGAACCGAGCCGCTTTACGGCAGCGATGGATAAAATCATCCTCAACCGCCTGCTCGGGCTGCCGATCTTTTTGCTGGTGATGTACGTGATGTTCGTCCTTGCCATCAACATCGGCGGTGCGCTGTCGCCGCTGTTTGACGCCGGTTCAGTGGCTATTTTCATTCACGGGATCCAGTGGCTGGGTTACACGCTGCATCTCCCGCAGTGGCTGACCATTTTCCTCGCGCAGGGGCTGGGCGGCGGGATCAATACCGTGATGCCGCTGGTGCCGCAAATTGGCATGATGTATCTGTTCCTCTCTTTCCTCGAAGACTCCGGCTATATGGCGCGGGCGGCGTTTGTGATGGACAGGCTGATGCAATCGCTCGGCCTGCCGGGCAAATCCTTCGTGCCGCTGATCGTTGGCTTTGGTTGCAACGTGCCGTCGGTGATGGGCGCACGCACGCTGGATGCCCCCCGCGAACGCCTGATGACCATCATGATGGCACCGTTCATGTCCTGCGGTGCGCGACTGGCGATCTTCGCCGTCTTCGCCGCCGCCTTTTTCGGTCAGGAAGGCGCGCTGGCGGTCTTCTCGCTCTACGTGCTCGGCATTGTGATGGCGATCCTCACCGGCCTGATGCTCAAGCACACCCTGATGCGCGGCGAAGCCTCACCCTTTGTCATGGAGCTGCCGGTCTACCACGTGCCGCACCTGAAAAGCCTGATCCTCCAGACCTGGCAGCGCCTGAAAGGTTTTGTGCTGCGTGCGGGTAAAGTGATTGTGATTGTGAGCATTTTCTTAAGCGCGCTGAACAGCTTTACGCTGCACGGCGAGGCGGCCAGCAGCATCAACGATTCGGCGCTGGCGTCGGTCAGCCGTGTCTTCACTCCCCTGTTAGAACCGATTGGCGTGCGCGAAGACAACTGGCAAGCCACCGTGGGCCTCTTTACCGGCGCGATGGCAAAAGAGGTGGTTGTCGGTACCCTCAACACGCTTTACACCGCTGAAAACATTGCGCAAACGCCGTTCGATCCTGCGGAATTTAGCCTGAGCGATGAACTGCGTGGCGCGGTTTCCGACACCTGGCAAAGTCTGGTGGACACCCTGAGCCTGAGCATGCTGGCAAACCCGATTGAAGCCAGCAAAGGCGATGGCGAGATGGCAACCGGCAGTATGGGTGTGATGAGCGAGCAGTTTGGCAGCGCAGCCGCCGCCTACAGCTACCTGATTTTCGTGCTGCTTTACGTACCGTGCATTTCGGTGATGGGCGCGATCTCACGGGAAGCCAGCCGGGGCTGGATGGGCTTTTCGATTCTCTGGGGGCTGAACATTGCGTACTCGCTGTCGACGATTTTCTATCAGGTTGCCAGCTTCGCACAGCATCCGCGCTACAGCCTGGTATGCATTCTGGCGGTCATCGCGTTTAACGTGGTGGTGCTAGGATCGCTGCGCCGCGCCAGAAGCCGGGTCAATGTAAATTTGCTGGCTACGCGCAAAACGGCGGCAAACTGTGGGGGATGTAAAAACTGCCCGCAAGCGGCACAAAGCAAGGCCTGCCATTAAAAGCGAAAAGGCGGGTCTTGCACCCGCCTTTGACGCTATTTGTACACTTCCGCCGTGGCGTGAATTTTGCTGCCGGGTTTGTTTGCGCTGGTGACAACAAAGTAGGTGCCACCCGCCTCATCGGCTTTTTTCGACAGCGCTTTGCGGGCGTCCATCGGTGCCGTACCTTCATCAGTGCTGATATCACCGACCTTCGTCAAATTCATCTCTTTGACTTTTTCTTTCTGAATTTCTGTAGCTGCAATGACACCAAATGACAGCGATCCAATAACCAGAGACGCGACAATACCTGTGACTAGTTTCATAGCCTTCACTCCGTTTGGTTGTTGTTCTTATGTCACTCCGCTTTTCGCCTGTGCGAAGAGCGACCATGACGAAGTAAGTATTACCGCCAGTTGATTATTTCGCCACACGCGCCCGCATTATCCTTCCAGCCGATGTTTGAGCGCTCCGTTTGGGAAACGGAAATTTTGGTTAAGTTCTGACTGATGTATGATGGGCCGGTATTAAACCAGAGAAAGTAAAAGGATTTATGCGCATGACGGATGCGAAAGACAACACAACAGTGACCTGCCTGAGCCACAAAATGAAGTACAAAAAGGTCGCCTGTGGTAAGCAGCGGATGCACTGGCTGGAACTGCAGTTCGTGGATGAGAATAATAAACCGGTTTCCGGTCTCAACGTGCAGCTGGAATACCATCAGCTTGCAACAGAGAAAGAGCTGGCGCTGTGGGCCAGAGGAGGTCACACCCGGTTCAATCCCACGCCGCCGCCGAACCCGCCCGCCAGTGTCACCGACAGTCTGGGGCTGGTGCGGTTTGATGACCTGTACTGGATTAGCGTTGACGTGAAAACAGATGGCCAGCAACTGGCCGACGAGATGGAGCAGCGTCCGCTGGGTCTCAGCCGCAACCCGAACAGCCAGCCGGTGAGTAATAATATTTTCCGGCCAGAAACGCGCGATCCGAAATGGCTTTCAAACGTGCAGATTAGCGCGGAGCAGCACGGCTATGACCATCATTATGTGACCATCGGTGAGCTGTGTGACCGGATGCCTGACATCCCTGAATGGACGGATAAAGAGCCTCCCCGGTTCCACTTCCCTCATGGCACATCACTGAAAGGTACGGAAATCGCCCGGGAGACGCTGGAGAAGCGGCATGTGATAGAAATCTGTCCGTTCCGGGCGTGGTCGCTGGTGCTGCATGACACGAAGGACTATTCACTGGCAAATGGTTATAACCTCGGCGTGATGGCTGAAATGGCCTATGCGGATAAAGTGATGGTCGAGGACTTTTTTAAAAGAAAATGCCTCGATTTATCCACCACGCCGAGACACGAAGAAAAACCGTTTTATCCACATGCACTGGTTGTGGATGTGCCATTCCGTGAACGCTATATCACAGCAGAGTTTCTGGACTCCCGAAGCCAGAGTGAAAAGGCCCGCGTCCGATTATTGCTCGACAGTACCCAGCTTTTTTACGTGGAAAATGCGGCCCATATAGTTGTGGCATGGCGGGGAACGCAGGAAGTCCCGGACTGGATCACCGACGGCTGGTATTCGCCGCAACCGTGCCCGACTGAGCTGGCTAAAGCCGGTCGTATTCACGGTGGGTTTCTGGAGGCATACCAGCTTGCGAAGGAGCGGTTTGGGGATGATTTTGATGGAATCAGAGACCTTTTGAATAGAGGAAAAAAGTTGTTTATCGCCGGGCACAGTCTGGGCGGGGCGCTGGGGCTGACGTATGCAGCAGAGATGAAGGGATTTGCGCCAATACTCTACACCTACGGAATGCCCCGGACCTTTACCGCGGATGCCGTAGGTAACCTGTATCAGATTACCCACTACCGGCACGTCAACGGCAGCGACACCATCACCAGCGTGCCCTTTGATGCCAATCTGGATAACTGGATGTACGATAAGTTTGGCCCTCTGGGAACCACGCTCGGCTTTTTCTGGACGCTGGCAGCCGAATTACCAGCTCAGATGGCAGGAGCCTACATCGGTGAGCACTACTGGCATCATGGTAAGCCAGTGGTGTTCTTCCGCACCACGCAGACCCGAACCTGGCTGGAATGTAAAACGATGAACAGCCATACCTGCCGCCGCCTCAGCTCCAGAGAGATGCACAAAGTTAAACTCTTCCTTGTCCCTTCGCTGTCTGAGGCCGAAAACACGGAGGCAAAAGAGGCACAGGAGGCATTTGTACGTGAGTTCCCGGCCGCAGATATCCAGAAGGTTTTCCCCCGGAACACCAATCCAAACTTTGATTATATGAGCAGTCCGGGCCAGCACTCGATGGCGAGTGAATATCTGCCGTTCCTGAACAACCAGCTTCTGGAATCGGCATGGCCGGAGCTGAAGCTAAGCCGGAAAGGGTACCGGGAGGATTTCCGGGAGCAGATGGACAAATACGGGGCAAATTCGCCTGAAGAAGAGCTGAAGCGCAACCGGATGTTCCTGGCCCTACAGGATATGGTGGGCAGTTCGCTGACGGTTACCCGGAAACTGCCGGGCGGTGAGAATGCCCTGACTCGTTTTAAATCGGTAGCGGAGGAAGAAGTTGAATCGACACGCTAAATCACTGGCAGGAATGCTGACACTTCTGGCGCTGTTACCCCTGAGTGGCTGCGCCAGCCGCCCGGACTATGCCCTTAACCCCCCTGCCAGTACTGAATGGGTCACGGTCGCGGTGAAACTGCCAGCTGAGACGGAGGTATTACCGTTGGATGTACTTTACCGCTCAGAGACATGCAGGCGGAAAGATTATGACCCTACAACTGATTCACATATTCGTACCATCCGGGGTTTTAATCCAATGCAGATCCCACTCAGTTCACCGGCTGGTGACGGTTACCGTAAAACTCGCATCGCGCTTGATGGCGGTACAAAGTGTGGCTGGACGCTTAGTGGTATCAGGGTCGGAATTCAGTTAGCTAAAACTTCAGCGCTGGTTCAAGGAAAAGACGATATTGCTGCAAATTATGTCTTTGATTTTGATGATGAGGGGTACAGCAGTGCGTTTGGGAAGGGGAAGCCAAAAGAGATTAGAGGTAATTTGCATTTAGCTACAGATTTCTTCCCAGTCATTACTCACCATTTAGATGGGAAGATCTCTGTGAAATTGTTTGGCGGTGATACTCGCTATGAGCAGTGGAGTCGATATTACCGAGTTTCTAGTATCAACCAAATACGTATAGATCCAGTTGTTTACTTGAATAAAATTGTGACCATCACGCCCCCTAATCCTCCCCCAGGGGATCTTAATGTAACCTATCCTGATGGCAGTACTGGAAAGGCTCCTTATATATATCCAGATTATAAAAAGTTGCTTTTGATGAGGTAGGTGTTAGTTATATTCGCTAAAGGATCTCTTTGAGATCCTTTTTACAACTTCGACCTCCGTATCCGCTCATTTTGTAAAATGTCGTATTTTGCTGCTTCGCTTCCACTGCGCCTTCTCACAATAGATGCGTGCCCAAAATTTCACCTTAACGTACAATAGGTTGCGTTTCCTAACGGAGCCCTTTGAGCGCGACCAGCGCCTGGCAGAAATCGTCCGGATGGGAGATAAAGGGCGCATGGGCGGCTTTCGGCAAGATAACCGATTCGCTGGCGGGCCACAGTGCATCCAGCAGCGGGACGATTTTACGCGGCACCAGCCCATCAAGGCGGCCATAGAGGCGCAAGAACGGCAGGTTCAGCGCCGCCAGTGGTTCGCGCAGATCGGCTGTTTTCAGGATCTCCAGCCCGCCATTCAGCACCGTTTCACTCGGCATTGGCAGCGAAAGCACGGCGCTTTTGAGTGCGCGCGCATCCTGACGGGCGGTGTCCGTTCCCAGCGTCTGTAACGCCAGAAAACGTTCAACGGTACGCTGAAAATCGTCGCTCAGCTGACGCTGAAAACCTGACAGCACGTCCGGTTTGATCCCCGGCCACCCCTCGCGCTCGCTAAAGCATGGAGATGATGCCACGGTGACTAATGCGCTAACGCGATGCGGCGCGGTGAGTGCCGCCTGGCTTGCCACCAGCCCACCGAGGCTCCAGCCCAGCCAGATGGCGCTACGCGGCGCATGTGCGAGCACGATGTCGGTCATCTCATTAAGCGTTAACGCGCCAAATCCGCGACTGCGGCCAAACCCCGGCAGATCCACCCGATGCAGCGTAAAATGCGAGGTCAGTTCCGCGCTAATGCAATCCCACACCTGCGCGTTCAGTCCCCATCCGTGCAGCAGCACAAGATGACAATTTCCTTCGCCTTCGGTTTGCCACCAAATGTCATTCATCAGTTAAGGTTCTCTTTTTACACAGGGAAGTTGCCCATGCTAACAGTGCCTGGCTTATGCTGGCTATGCCGAATGCCGCTGGCCCTCGCCCATTGGGGGATCTGTTCCGTCTGCACGCGGGCGCTCCATTGCGCCGTTAATCTCTGCCCGCAGTGCGGTCTGCCCGCCGCCTGGACGCACCTGCCCTGCGGGCGGTGCCTGCAAAAAACACCGCCGTGGCAGGCGCTGATTGCGGTCAACGATTACGTCGCACCGCTCAGCTCGCTCATCCACCGGCTGAAGTTTTCCCGCCAGCCGGAGGTGGCCCGTGCGCTGGCGCGGCTGCTGTTTATTGCCGCCCTCAACGCCCGGCGTGAGCAGGGGCTTGCCTGGCCGGACAGGCTCGTCAGCGTGCCGCTCGCCCATCGCCGCCAGTGGCACCGGGGATTCAACCAAAGTGATTTGCTCGCCCGTCCGCTCGCGCAGTGGCTCTCCTGCGACTACGACAGTGACACCCTGAAACGGGTACGCGCCACGCCCGCGCAGCACCACCTTAGCGCCCGTATGCGCAAACATAATTTGCGCAATGCCTTCCGCCTTGAATTGCCGGTACGCGGGCTCCATATCGCTATTGTGGATGATGTCGTCACGACCGGCAGCACCGCCGCCGAAATTACGCAGCTATTATTGCGAAGCGGCGCGGCGACTGTTCAGGTATGGTGCCTGTGTCGAACCTTGTAGAGCCTCGATGATGGGCGTATTATAACCAGGTAAAATAGTCAACTATTAGGCCATTGCTATGATCCATATTTCCGACGCTGCACAAGCGCACTTTGCCAAACTGCTGGCAAATCAGGAAGAAGGAACACAAATCCGCGTATTTGTGATTAATCCGGGCACCCCAAACGCCGAATGCGGCGTCTCTTACTGTCCGCCGGACGCAGTGGAAGCTTCTGACACCGCCTTGAAATTTGCGCTGCTCACCGCGTACGTTGATGAGCTGAGCGCACCGTATCTGGATGACGCTGAAATTGATTTCGTCACCGATCAGCTGGGTTCTCAGCTGACGTTGAAAGCGCCAAACGCCAAAATGCGTAAAGTCTCCGGCGATGCGCCGCTGATGGAACGCGTTGAGTACATGTTGCAGGCGCAGGTTAACCCGCAGCTGGCAGGCCACGGCGGCCGCGTGACGCTGATGGAAATCACCGACGAAGGCTACGCCATTCTGCAATTTGGCGGCGGCTGTAACGGGTGTTCTATGGTCGATGTCACGCTGAAAGAAGGGATCGAGAAGCAGCTGCTGACCGAGTTCCCGGAGCTGAAAGGCGTGCGCGATCTGACCGAGCACCAGCGCGGCGAACACTCCTACTACTGATTTACCTGCCTGATGCCCGGTGGCTTTATTCACCGGGCCTTATCCCCTTGCGCCATAACATGACGCACATCTCACTTCTTAAATTTACCCCGTCCGGCCCATTCTCAATTCTTATATGTTACCCGTATCATCCGCATTGCGCGCTGCACGAACCTAAAACAGCCAGCTAAACTTTTGGACAAACCAGAACCTAAGCTGTAGCAGTGCCATGCGTTCTCTGTTCCCTCGCGGGATAATTGGTAACGTGGATTCTGCGGTAAACGTTACCCATAACATATGAAAGGCCAGGTAAATCATGCCATTAGTCATCGTTGCTATCGGTGTTATCTTGTTACTGTTGTTAATGATCCGTTTCAAGCTAAACGGCTTTATTGCGCTGATCCTCGTCGCGCTGGCGGTCGGGTTGATGCAGGGTATGCCTGTCGACAAAGTGATCGCGTCGATCAAAGCGGGCGTAGGCGGCACGCTGGGCAGCCTTGCGCTGATCATGGGCTTTGGCGCAATGCTGGGTAAAATGCTGGCGGATTGCGGCGGCGCACAGCGTATCGCCACCACGCTTATCGACAAGTTTGGTCAGAAATACATTCAGTGGGCGGTGGTGCTGACCGGTTTTACCGTCGGTTTCGCGCTGTTCTATGAAGTGGGTTTTGTGCTGCTGCTGCCGCTGGTCTTCACCATCGCCGCGAAAGCGCGCGTGCCGCTGCTGTACGTGGGCGTGCCGATGGCCGCCTCGCTCTCCGTGACGCACGGCTTCCTGCCGCCGCACCCTGGCCCGACCGCTATCGCCACCATTTTCCACGCGGATATGGGGAAAACCCTGCTCTACGGTACGCTGCTTGCGATCCCCACGGTAATTCTCGCAGGCCCGGTGTACGCGCGTTTCCTGAAAAAAATCGACAAGCCGATCCCGGAAGGTCTGTATAACGCAAAAACCTTCAGCGACGCAGAGATGCCGAGCTTTGGCGTCAGCGTCTGGACCTCGCTGGTGCCGGTGATCCTGATGGCCGGTCGTGCGGTTGCCGAAATGGTGCTGCCAAAAGGCCACGCGATCCTGCCCTATGCGGAGTTTTTTGGTGACCCGGTAATGGCAACGCTGATTGCGGTGCTGATCGCTATCTTCACCTTTGGCCTTAACCGTGGCCGCTCAATGGATGAGATCACCGACACCATCACCTCGTCGATCAAAATCATCGCCATGATGCTGCTGATCATCGGCGGTGGCGGCGCATTCAAACAGGTGCTGGTGGACAGCGGCGTGGACAAATACATTGCCGCGATGATGCACGCCACCAACCTTTCCCCGCTGTTTATGGCGTGGTCAATTGCCGCGGTGCTGCGTATTGCGCTGGGTTCTGCGACGGTCGCGGCAATTACCGCAGGCGGCATCGCGGCCCCGCTGATCGCCACCACCGGCGTCAGCCCGGAGCTGATGGTGATTGCGGTCGGTTCCGGTAGCGTGATTTTCTCGCACGTGAACGACCCGGGCTTCTGGCTGTTCAAGGAGTATTTCAACCTGAGCATCACTGAAACCATGAAATCCTGGTCGGCGCTGGAAACCATTATCGCCGTATGCGGACTGATTGGGTGTCTGCTGTTGAATATGGTGGTCTGATGCCATAAGCCCTGTAGGCCCGGTAAGCGTAGCGCCACCGGGCAATAAAAACCCGCCGGTGGCGGGTTTTTTATCACTTCTTCACAGGTTTTGCTGCCGCTTTGCGCCGCTTATCCAAATCCTTAATCAACCGGTTCACTCCGTCATCGGCAAACATCTTCTCCAGAGAAGTTGAAAGCTTGCGACGCCAGTTTTTGTACTGATAGCTGGTTCCCGGAATGTTCACCGGACCGGCCATATCCAGCCAGTCTTCCGGTTGCAGGCCGAGCAGCGCGCTGTTGCTGTCGGCAATGTAGCGCTGCATCCCACGATTGAGCGTGCGGCTCATGGGCATTTTTGCGGCAGTGCGACCGGCCCGTTTCGGCAGGCAGCCGTGCTGATGCAGTGCGTCCAGCAGCCCCTGTTTTGCGAGGGCGCGATCCTGATACAGCCCACGCAGCACATCTTCATCCGGGTACAATCCCAGCGTTTTACCGAGCGTCAAATCGCCGCCTTCCCAGTAGCCACGCAGCGTCGGTAAATCGTGCGTTGTCGCCACCGCCATGGACTGCACCGGCCAGGTGTGTGGCGCGCGGAAGTTATTCTTGCTGTTTTCGAAGTACAGCACTTTGTAGGAATAGATACCGGAATTACGCAGTTTACTGACGATTTCCACCGGCACGGTGCCAAGATCTTCACCAATCACCATGCACTGGTGGCGCTGGCTCTCCAGCGCCAGAATCGACAGCAAATCATCCACCGGATAGTGCACGTAAGCGCCCTGATCGGCGGTCTCGCCGTAAGGGATCCACCACAGGCGCAGCATCGACATCACGTGATCGATACGCAGCGCCCCGCAGCTTTTCATGTTGGCACGCAGCAGTTCGATAAACGGCGCATAAGCGCGCGCGGTCATGACGTGCGGATCCATCGGCGGCAGGCCCCAGTTCTGCCCGAGCGGACCGAGGATATCCGGCGGCGCACCGACCGAGGCTTTCAGGCAGTAAAGCTCGCGGTCACACCAGGTTTCCGCCCCGCCTTCCGCCACGCCGACCGCTAAATCGCGGTACAGCCCAATCGGCATCGCATGGCCCTGGCTGGTCTCCCAGCACTGGGAAAACTGCACCCAGGCCAGCCACTGGAGCCACAGGTAAAAATTCACGTCGTCCGCGTGGTCCTGACAAAACTGTTTCACCTGCGGGCTGTCGGTGCGCTGGTACCCTTCCGGCCAGACCGGCCAGCCCCAGCGCATTTCATCTTCTTTCACCTGGCAGGCATGCAGCGCGTCAAACGCCGCCTGCCAGTACAGACTGTCGCCTTCCTGTTTCACAAAGGCGTTAAAGGCCGCGCGCTGCTCATCCTCTTCACCGCGCACGGCAAAGCCTTTCCACGCCATGCGCAGCGCCGCGATTTTTAACGCGGTGACAGTGGCGTAATCGACCCATTCCGCCTCGCGCGCGGATTGCAGCGCCTGCTGCGTCGAGGGCATTTTCCACCATTTCTGCGCCTCTTTGCTGCGCTGAAAATCCTCAACCGCATTGACGTCGATATAGACCACGTTCAGCCAGCGGCGTGACGACGGGCTGTAAGGGCTGGCGCTTTCCGGGTTCGCCGGATAAAGCGCGTGAATGGGGTTAAGCCCGATAAACGAACCGCCCCGCCTGGCAACGTCCACCAGCATGGCTTTCAGATCGCCAAAATCCCCCATTCCCCAGTTCGTGTCCGAGCGCAGGGTATAGAGCTGCACACATGCGCCCCAGAGTTTCTTGCCCTCGTGTAACGCCTGCGGTTCATAGCAGCGCTTCGGTGCGACGATCAACTGGCAGTGCCAGCGCTTTTTCCCTTGGGTCAGCGTCAGCGAGTGATAGCCCGCAGGCAGTTTTGCCGGCAAAGTGAGCGTCGTGCCGCTGCGGGTTTCTCCGGCGTGCTGCTTGCCCGCCTCGGTGACAAGCTGCCAGTCAAACGCTCCGGTCCCTTCGATGGCGAGCGGCATTTTCTTGCCGGTGGTGTAGACCATCACGTTGGGAACCGGCGTTGCCGCCGCTTTCGTGGCGGCGGTGGTGCGATGCATGGCCTCCAGCAAACGTCGTTTGGTCTCTGCGCCAATTGACTGCGGCTTGCCGTGAGCATTGATGTAATGAGGGCTGATCCCCGCCGCCTGCGCGGCATTATCGAGACGTTTGCTGTCCATGGCGTTCCTTAACGTTTGGCCTGCCAGATGCGGGTCTGGTAATCACGAATGGAGCGATCCGAGCTGAACATGCCGCAGCGCGCGGTGTTCAGTATGGCCGCGCGGGTCCAGGCATCCTGATCACGATAAAGCACATCGACCTGTTTTTGCGCCTCTACATAGGCGGCAAAATCCGCCATCACCAGATAGGGGTCGCCGCCCTGTTTGCCCATGCTGTGCAGCATCTGATCAAACGCGTGTTTGTCGCCGTCGCTGTATTTTCCGCTCTCCAGCTCTTTTAACACCGCGTCCAGCAGCTTGTCCTTCTTACGCCATTTCAGCGGCTCGTAGCCTTTGGCTTTGATCGCCTTCACCTCTTCGACGGTATGCCCGAAGATAAAGATGTTTTCGTCGCCGACCTGCCCGGCAATCTCGACGTTCGCGCCATCCAGCGTGCCCACGGTGAGCGCGCCATTAAGCGCCAGCTTCATGTTGCCGGTGCCTGATGCCTCTTTGCCCGCCGTCGAAATCTGCTCGGAGACATCCGCCGCCGGGATCAGCACCTCCGCCGCCGACACGCAGTAGTCCGGCAGGAATACCACTTTAAGCTTGTCGCCCACCTTCGGATCGCTGTTCACCGCCTGGGCGACTTTATTGATCGCATAGATAATATTCTTCGCCAGGTAGTAGCCCGGCGCGGCTTTCGCGCCAAACAGGAACACGCGCGGAACGCGATCCGCCTGCGGGTTTTCCCGGATCTCTTTGTACAGCGCCAGAATGTGCAGCAAATTCAGGTGCTGGCGTTTGTACTCGTGCAGGCGTTTGATTTGAATGTCGAAAATCGCCTCCGGATTGATCTCAATGCCGGTCCGCACTTTGACAAACTCGACCAGACGCACTTTGTTGGCCCGTTTGATGGCGCGATACTGCTCGCGGAACTTGACGTCATCGGCATATTTTTCCAGCTTTGCCAGCTGATCGAGATCGTTAGCCCACTCTTTTTTCAGCGTCTTATCGAGCAGCGCGGCCAGCGCCGGGTTGCACTGCTTGATCCAGCGGCGCGGGGTGATGCCGTTGGTGACGTTATGGAATTTGTTCGGCCACAGCTGGTGGTATTCCGGGAACAGATCTTTCACCACCAGATCGGAGTGCAGCGCGGCCACGCCGTTAACGGCAAAGCCGCTGACCACGCACAGGTTTGCCATGCGCACCTGTTTGTCGTACACCACCGCGAGCTTCGCCCAGGTCGCGGTATCACCAGGCCAGGTTTTATCGACCAGGGTTTTGAAGCGATTGTTGATGGCGTTGATGATCTGCATATGGCGCGGTAACAGCGCTTTCACCAGTTTTTCATCCCAGCATTCAAGCGCTTCCGGCATCAGCGTATGGTTGGTATAGGCGAAGGTTTTTCCGACGATGGCCCAGGCGTCATCCCATTGCATCTGGTGCTCATCAAGCAGCACGCGCATCAGTTCAGGAATGGCGATGGTCGGATGCGTGTCGTTCAACTGGATAACTTCGAAATCCGCCAGCTGCGCGATGGCGCGCCCCGCCAGATGGTGACGACGCAGAATGTCGGCAACCGAACAGGCGCACTGGAAATACTGCTGCATCAGGCGCAGCTTCTTGCCCGCCAGATGGTTGTCGTTCGGGTAGAGCACTTTCGTCAGCTTCTCAGCGTCGATGCCCTGCTGCTCTGCACGCAGGAAATCGCCGTCGTTAAATTGGGTCAGATCGAATGGGTGCGCGTGTCTGGCCTGCCACAGGCGCAGCGGCTGCGAGACGCTGTTGCGGTAGCCGAGCACCGGCAGATCCCAGGCTTCACCCACCAGCGTGAAAGCCGGTGTCCAGTGCCCCGCTTTATTCACTTTGCCGCCAATACCGACCTGTACGTCAAGCGCCGCATTGTGGCGGAACCACGGATAGCTGCCCCGGTGCCAGTCATCCGGCGCTTCTTTTTGCTGACCGTCGTCAAAGGACTGGCGGAACAGACCGTACTGATAATTTAAGCCGTAGCCGGTCGCCGACTGCCCCACCGTCGCCATGGAATCGAGGAAGCACGCGGCCAGACGCCCAAGGCCGCCGTTGCCCAGCGCCGGATCGGTCTCCTCTTCCAGCAAATCGGTGAGATCGATATTGTGCATTTTGAGCACATCGGCCACCTGCTGATACCAGCCCAGATTGAGCAGATTGTTGCCGGTCAGGCGACCAATCAGGAATTCCATTGAGATGTAATTCACGTGACGCTGCTTTTTCGCGGGGGCGGCTTTGGCGTGAACCGGCAGCATTTCCGCTAACGCACCGCTAACCGCCTGCCACCACTGGTGTTGCGTCATGTCGTTCGCGGAAAGCAGACCAAAACGCTGCCACTGGCGCGTCAGGGCCGCCTCAAAGTGTGCGTGTTCAAAAGTGGGCTGTGACATAAAGAATCCGGGTCCTGTAAGTAAAATACAACGTTAGCGTTAGTGTGCCAGGCTCCCTTTGTGACGTCCTCATCCTGCCAGGGATTAGAAAGGGAGGAGCGGCGGGGATGAGCGAAAAGTGTGATCCCCGACACTTAACGTTAGCTGCTAAATCACAGATTTTTCAAAAAATCAGCGTATCGCGCAGGTCAGTAAACGGAAGCAATTGTGCGCAGATATTCACGGGATAACCGGGAAGAGCGTCAAAAAAATGAAATGTCGTTTCAGACATATTTCATGCTTTTTCATGAGAAATGAAAACGGAATAATAGTCCTGCCGGATGCAACGTTTTTTTAGGGTTATTTTTGCTGTCGTAAGATGACATATTTTTAAATAAGCTGACGATGTAAGCGGGTGCCTAAAACCTATTTTTTACCTTTTGTGCGATTAACCAACAACCCAGTCCGCACGCCCGTTCCCTGCCTGTTGGCTTCTTTTATTCACCCAAGTTATAGAAATGTGACTCAGTGCAAAATCAGCGCTGTAAAATCCGGACATAACTTGCAATACGTACCGATCTGACCGACCTTATTATCATTAATTACGAAGCGCAAAAAAAATCGCCATTCCCGTATCTCACAGTGAAGTGTTTAACTATGTTGATTCCGTCTAAATTAAGTCGCCCGGTTCGTCTGGACCACACGGTGGTGCGTGACCGTTTGCTGGCTAAACTTTCCGGCGCCAACAATTTCCGCCTGGCGCTGGTGACCAGTCCTGCCGGCTATGGCAAAACCACCCTCATTTCGCAATGGGCCGCAGGGAAAAGCGACCTGGGCTGGTTCTCTCTTGACGACGGCGACAACCAGCAAGAGCGGTTCGCCAGCTATTTGATTGCCGCCGTGCAGCAGGCTACCGGCGGCCACTGCGTCACCAGCGAAGCGATGGTGCAAAAGCGCCAGTACGCCAGCCTCTCCTCGCTGTTTGCCCAGCTGTTTATTGAGCTGGCCGAGTGGCATCGCCCGCTCTACCTGGTCATTGATGACTATCACCTGATCACCAATCCGGTGATCCACGAAGCGATGCGCTTTTTCCTGCGTCACCAGCCGGAAAACCTCACGCTGGTGGTGCTGTCGCGTAACCTTCCGCAACTGGGCATTGCCAACCTGCGCGTGCGCGATCAGCTGCTCGAAGTGGGTAGCCAGCAGTTGGCGTTTACTCATCAGGAAGCGAAGCTTTTCTTCGACTGCCGTCTGGACTCGCCCATCGAAGCCACGGAAAGCAGCCGTCTGTGCGACGACGTTGCCGGTTGGGCTACGGCGCTTCAGTTGATTGCCCTCTCAGCGCGTCAAAATAACAGCTCGACCCATCACTCCGCGCGCCGCCTGTCGGGCATCAACGCCAGCCACCTCTCCGATTATCTGGTGGATGAAGTGCTGGACAATATTGATATCACTACCCGTCATTTTTTGTTGAAAAGCTCCCTTTTGCGGTCAATGAACGACGCACTGATCGTCCGGGTGACGGGCGAAGAAAACGGGCAAATGCGCCTGGAAGAGATCGAGCGTCAGGGCCTTTTTCTGCAACGAATGGATGATTCGGGTGAATGGTTCAGCTATCACCCGCTGTTCGGGAATTTCCTGCGCCAGCGCTGCCAGTGGGAACTGGCGACCGAGCTGCCGGAGATCCACCGCTCGGCGGCAGAAAGCTGGATGGCGCAGGGCTTCCCGAGCGAAGCCATTCACCACGCGCTGGCGGCGGGCGACGGCAATATGCTGCGCGATATCCTGCTGCACCACGCGTGGGGCCTGTTTAACCACAGCGAACTGACGCTGCTCGAAGAGTCGTTAAAAGCGCTGCCGTGGGAAAGTCTGCTGGAAAACCCGCGTCTGGTGCTGCTCCAGGCGTGGCTGATGCAAAGCCAGTATCGCTACAGCGAGGTCAACACTCTGCTGGCGCGGGTTGAGCAAGAGATTGATATCGAAATGGATCCTTCGCTGCATGGCGATTTCAACGCCCTGCGCGCGCAGGTCGCCATTAATGCGGGCGATCCGGTGGAAGCCGAGCGCCTGTCAAAAGTGGCGTTAGAAGAGCTACCGCTCGCCAACTATTACAGCCGCATTGTCGCCACGTCCGTGCATGGCGAAGTGCTGCACTGCCAGGGGCAACTGGTGAATTCGCTGGCCCTGATGCAGCAAACCGAGCAGATGGCGCGCCGCCATGACGTGTGGCACTACGCGCTGTGGAGCCTGATCCAGCAAAGCGAAATCCTCTTTGCCCAGGGCTTTTTGCAGGCCGCGTGGGAGAAACAAGAGAGCGCGTTTGTGCTGATCCACGAGCAGCATCTTGAGCAGTTGCCGCTGCATGAGTTTTTGCTGCGTATCCGTTCCCAACTGCTCTGGGCGTGGGCGCGGCTGGATGAGTCCGAAGCCGCCGCCCGTGACGGCATCAATATACTTGCCGCCTATTTGCCGCAGCAGCAGTTGCAGTGTCTGGCGCTGCTGGTGCAAAACTCACTGGCGCGTGGCGATCTGGATAACGCCCGCAGCCACCTTAACCGCCTGGAAAACCTGCTCGGCAATGGTCAGTATCACAGCGACTGGGTGTCGAACGCCGACAAAGTGCGGGTGATTTACTGGCAGATGACCGGCGATAAAAAAGCCGCCACCCAGTGGCTGCGCCAGACGCCAAAACCGGCGTTCGCCGACAACCATTTTCTGCAAAGCCAGTGGCGCAACATTGCCCGCGCGCAGATCTTACTGGGCGACTTCAATCCGGCGGAAATGGTGCTTGAGGAACTCAACGAAAACGCGCGCAGCCTGCGCCTGATGAGCGATCTTAACCGCAACCTGCTGCTGTTGAATCAGCTGTACTGGCAGGCCGGGCGTAAAAATGACGCCCAGCGCGTGCTGCTGGAAGCGCTGGCGCTCGCTAACCGCACCGGGTTTATCAGCCATTTTGTGATTGAAGGCGAAGCCATGGCGCAACAGCTACGCCAGCTTATTCAGCTCAATACCTTACCGGAACTGGAAGGGCATCGCGCCCAGCGCATTCTGCGTGACATTAACCAGCATCATCGCCATAAGTTTGCGCATTTTGACGAAGGGTTTGTTGAGCGTCTGCTGACGCACCCGGAAGTGCCGGAGCTTATCCGCACCAGCCCGCTCACCCAGCGTGAATGGCAGGTGCTGGGGCTGATCTATTCCGGCTACAGCAATGAACAAATCGCCGGAGAGCTGGCGGTCGCGGCGACCACCATCAAAACGCACATTCGCAATTTGTATCAGAAGTTAGGCGTGGCCCACCGCCAGGACGCGGTGCAGCACGCCCAGCGGTTGCTTAAAATGATGGGGTATGGTGTGTAAATCATTGCCCGGCGGCGCTACGCTTGCACGGGCCTACGGGAGAGGGAGAAAACGCCCCCCCCGACACATCGGCTAGCACAACTCTAACTGCACATTGTGATCGTTGATAACCTGTAGCACGCCCGCTGGCGGCATCACATCGGTGTAAACCGCATTCACCATGTTGATGCTGCCCATGTTCACCATCGCGTTACGCCCAAACTTGGAGTGATCCACCACCAGCATGACGTGGCGCGAGTTTTCAATGATCGCCCGCTTGGTGCGCACTTCGTGGTAGTCGAACTCCAAAAGCGAGCCATCCGCATCAATACCGCTGATCCCCAGAATGCCGAAGTCCAGGCGGAACTGGGAGATAAAATCGAGGGTCGCCTCGCCAATGATGCCGCCGTCGCGGCTGCGCAACTCACCGCCCGCGAGAATAATGCGAAAATCCTCTTTCACCATCAGCGTGTTTGCCACGTTCAGGTTGTTGGTCACCACCCGTAAATTGCTGTGATCCAGCAGCGCATGCGCGACCGCTTCCGGCGTGGTACCGATATCAATAAACAGCGTCGCCCCGTTAGGGATCTGCGTGGCGACCTTACGGGCGATGCGCTCTTTTTCCGCCGTTTGCGTAGCTTTGCGATCGTGCCACGGCGTGTTGACCGAGCTGGAGGGCAGCGCCGCGCCGCCGTGGTGGCGCAGGATCATGTTCTGATCGGCCAGGTCATTCAAATCACGACGAATGGTCTGCGGGCTGACGGCAAACTGCTCCACCAGCTCTTCGGTGCTCACGTATCCCTGTTTCTTGACCAGCTCGATAATGGCGTCGTGGCGTTGTGTCTGTTTCATCACTGTTCCCTGAATATTTATGTTCGTTTTCGCACATTTTGCGTATCGGCAAACGCCATGGCGAGACCGACAATCAGACCCGTGACATGCGCGCCGTTGGCGATCGACATGCCAAACAGATCAAACCATCCGGCAATTAACCACACCAGAGAGAAGGCTATCAAGCCTCGCGGTAAATAAATGCCGCTTTGTGGATCGCGCTCGCCGCGCAGCCAGACATAGCCCATTAGCGCGTACACCACACCGGATAAACCACCAAACCACGGCCCGCTAAATTTGTGCTGAATAAAGCCGCTGAGCAGCGCGCTAATCACCGTGATAACAATCAATTTACCGCTGCCGAGGCGTTTTTCCACCGCGCCGCCGAGGTACCACCACCACAGCAGGTTGAAGAGAATATGCATCAGCGAGAAGTGCATCAGCGCGTGGGTAAAGTAGCGCCAGACGTCGAAGCGCAGCGAGGCGTCATAGGGCCACGCCAGCAGCACCATCACCGCCTGATCGCCCAGCACGATCATGGCGACATACACCAGCACGCACAGCGCCACCAGCAGCAGCGTAAACGGCCCGGCGCGCTCGCGCAGTTTGGCTAAAAAGGGGTAACGATGATAGTGCAGGCCGCTGTTGATGTGGCCCGTCTGCCAGCTCGCCGCATGATAGCGCGGGTCGTTGGGATTCTCGTTAAAACGCGCAAGCTCCGCTCTGACGCGATCGGCCTGGCCTTCATCGGCAAGCCAGACATCGCTTTGCTGATGATGTTGAACCGTCAGGGTGATGCCCTGGGTTTGCATGTAATCCACAAACGCCTGAGCCACGCGCGGATTGGTAAAAGAGGTGATCATCAACATCGCAGGCTGTCACTTATTCCACATAAAAGAGGACAGTATACGTTAAAGCGAGCCGTGCGCGACTTCCGCCGGGAAATGGCGATGCCAGGCGTCAAAACCGCCATCAACGCTGTACACCTGGTCAAAGCCCTGTTGCACTAAATACTGCGCCGCGCCTTTGCTGCTGTTGCCGTGATAGCACATCACCAGCACCGGCGTTTCAAAATCGTTCGACTGCATAAAGGTGCCGAGCGTGTCGTTGGTCAGATGGAACGCGCCGGGAGCATGGCCCATGGCGTAGCTTTGCGGGTCGCGAATATCCACCAGCACGGCCAGTTTCTGCTGTAACTTCTGATGGGCTTCTTCAACGTTAATACATTCAAACTGATCCATTGCGCTCTCTTTGGTTGGGCGGATACGACATCTTATCGTCCAGTTTACGTCGTCGGCGCAGGTAAACGCCATTATGTTATGCATATCACTCTAAATTGTTTTTTTGATGTTACCAAAGGCGCGTTCGTTTGCTATTATGAGCGATATCGAACATTTTTGAGCTTTTACGAAAGTGCATGAGGCAAACATGGAAACCAAAGATCTGATTGTGATAGGCGGGGGCATCAATGGTGCCGGTATCGCGGCAGACGCCGCCGGGCGTGGTTTATCCGTGCTCATGTTAGAGGCGCAGGATCTGGCGTGCGCCACCTCGTCTGCCAGTTCCAAACTGATTCACGGTGGCTTGCGCTACCTTGAACATTACGAATTCCGCCTGGTCAGCGAAGCGCTGGCTGAACGCGAAGTGCTGCTGCAAATGGCACCGCACATCGCCTTCCCTATGCGTTTTCGCCTGCCGCACCGCCCGCATTTGCGCCCGGCATGGATGATCCGCATTGGCCTGTTTATGTACGATCACCTGGGCAAACGCACCAGCCTGCCCGGCTCCACCGGCTTGCGTTTTGGCGCGGAATCGGTGCTGAAGCCTGAAATCGTGCGCGGATTCGAATATTCCGACTGCTGGGTAGATGATGCGCGCCTGGTGTTGGCGAACGCACAAATGGTGGTGCGTAAAGGCGGCGAGGTGAAAACCCGCACGCGGGCGACCTCGGCGAAACGCGTGAATGGCCTGTGGGTCGTTGAAGCCGAAGATATCGATACCGGGGAAAAATACAGCTGGCAGGCGCGTGGTCTGGTCAACGCCACCGGCCCGTGGGTGAAACAGTTCTTTGATGAAGGGATGGAACTGCCGTCGCCGTACGGTATCCGCCTGATCAAAGGCAGCCATATTGTGGTGCCGCGCGCGCATACGCAAAAACAGGCTTACATCCTGCAAAATGAAGACAAACGCATCGTGTTTGTGATCCCGTGGATGGACGAGTTCTCCATCATCGGCACCACCGACGTGGAGTACAAAGGCGATCCGAAAAACGTGACCATCGACGAAAGCGAAGTGAAGTACCTGCTTGATGTCTATAACGCACACTTCAAGAAACAGCTTGGCCGCGACGATATCGTCTGGACCTACTCCGGCGTGCGTCCGCTGTGCGATGACGAGTCTGATTCACCGCAGGCGATCACCCGCGATTACACCCTCGATATTCACGATGAGAACGGCAAAGCCCCGCTGCTGTCGGTGTTCGGCGGTAAGCTGACCACCTACCGCAAGCTGGCCGAGCACGCGATGGAAAAACTGGCGACCTATTATCAAAATATCGGCCCGGCATGGACCAAAACCTGCGTGTTGCCCGGCGGTGATATTGCCGGTAACCGCGACGATTATGCCGCGAAGCTGCGCCGCCGCTTCCCGTTTATCAGCGAAGCCCTGGCGCGCCATTACGCCCGCACCTACGGCAGTAACAGCGAGCTGATTTTGGGCACCGCGAAATCGGTTGAAGATCTGGGTGAAGATTTCGGCCATGAGTTTTACGAGGCAGAGCTGAAATACCTGGTCGAGCATGAGTGGGTGCGCCGCCTGGATGACGCTATCTGGCGACGTACAAAACAGGGGATGTGGCTCAATGCCGACCAGCAGTCCCGCATCGCCCAGTGGCTGACGCGCCACGGTAAGCGCGAGCTGTCATTAGCATCATAAAAAAAGCCGGGAGGCGGCTTCGCCTCCCGGCTTACAAAAAAAGGTAAGGCGCTACAGCCTTACCGGGCTGATATTCCAGATGTTTTCCGCGTATTCCTGAATCGTGCGGTCCGATGAGAAATAGCCCATATTGGCGATGTTATGCATCGCTTTGATGGTCCACTCTTCCGGGTGGCGATAGAGTTCATCCACTTTATCCTGGCAATCGACATAGCTGCGGTAGTCTGCCAGCACCTGGTAGTGATCGCCGAAGTTAATCAGTGAATCCACCAGATCGCGGTAGCGGCCCGGATCGTCGCGGTTGAAGACGCCGGTGGCGATTTGCGTCAGCACTTCGCGCAGCTCTTCATCCTTCTCATAGTAGTCACGCGGCTTGTAGCCCTGACGGCGCAACGCTTCCACCTCTTCCGCAGTGTTACCAAAGATAAAGATGTTCTCCTCGCCCACGTGCTCCTGCATCTCGACGTTCGCGCCGTCGAGCGTACCGATGGTCAGCGCACCGTTAAGCGCAAACTTCATGTTACTGGTACCGGAGGCTTCGGTTCCGGCAAGCGAAATCTGCTCGGAGAGATCGGCGGCCGGGATGATCACCTGCGCAAGGCTCACGCTGTAGTTCGGGATGAACACCACTTTCAGTTTGTCGCCAATCTGCGGATCGTTATTGATCACTTTGGCAACGTCGTTAATCAGGTGAATGATGTGCTTGGCCATGTAGTAGGCCGACGCAGCTTTCCCCGCGAAGATATTCACTCGCGGCACCCAGTCCGCATCCGGATCGGCTTTGATACGGTTGTAGCGGGCGATCACGTGCAGCACGTTCATCAGCTGACGTTTGTACTCGTGGATACGCTTGATTTGCACATCGAACAGCGCCTTCGGGTTGACCACCACGTTAAGCTGCTGGGCGATAACGACTGCCAGGCGTTTTTTATTCGCCAGCTTCGCCTGACGCACCGCCTGATTCACGGTCGGGAAGTCGAGGTGTTGTTCAAGCTCGCTCAACTGGCTGAGATCGGTACGCCAGGTGCGACCAATGTGCTCATCGAGCACGCTGGAAAGCGACGGGTTAGCCAGCGCCAGCCAGCGGCGCGGCGTCACGCCGTTGGTGACGTTGGTAAAGCGCATCGGGAAGACTTTGGCAAAATCGGCAAACAGCGATTGCACCATCAAATTCGAGTGCAGCTCGGACACGCCGTTGACTTTGTGGCTCGCCACCACCGCCAGCCACGCCATGCGCACGCGGCGACCGTTTGATTCGTCGATGATCGACACGCGGCTCAGCAGGCCGGAATCGGTCGGATACTGCTCCTGAATCGTTTTCAGGAAGTAGTCGTTGATTTCAAAGATGATCTGCAAATGGCGCGGCAAAATTTTGCCGAGCATGTCCACCGGCCAGGTTTCCAGCGCTTCGCTCATCAGCGTGTGGTTGGTGTAGGAGAACACCTGGCAGGTCACTTCGAACGCTTCATCCCACGAGAATTTGTGCTCATCCATCAGCAAACGCATCAGCTCCGGAATACCCAGCACCGGGTGCGTGTCGTTGAGGTGAATGGCGATTTTATCCGCCAGGTTGTCGTAGGTTTTATGCAGCTGATGGTGGCGGCTCAGAATGTCCTGCACCGTCGCCGACACCAGGAAATACTCCTGACGTAAACGCAGTTCACGCCCGGAATAGGTCGAGTCATCCGGGTACAGCACGCGGGAGACGTTCTCAGAGTGGTTTTTATCTTCCACCGCCGCGAAGTAATCGCCCTGGTTAAATTTACCGAGGTTGATCTCGCTACTGGCCTGGGCATTCCACAGGCGCAGCGTGTTAGTGGCGTCGGTGTCGTAGCCGGGGATAATCTGGTCGTAGGCCACCGCCAGGATCTCTTCGGTTTCCAGCCAGCGGGCCTTTTTGCCTTCCAGCTGCACGCGGCCACCAAAACGCACTTTGTAGCGCGTATTGTGGCGCTTGAACTCCCACGGGTTGCCGTACTCCAGCCAGTAATCCGGCGACTCTTTCTGACGCCCGTCGACGATGTTTTGCTTGAACATGCCGTAGTCGTAACGGATGCCGTAGCCGCGTCCCGGCAGCGCCAGCGTTGCCAGCGAATCCAGGAAGCACGCCGCCAGACGCCCCAGCCCGCCGTTGCCTAAACCGGGGTCGTTCTCTTCATCAATCAGTTCTTCGAGATCCAGTCCCATCTCTTCCAGCGCGTTTTTTACGTCATCGTAAATACCTAACGACAACAGCGCGTTGGAAAGGGTGCGACCAATCAAAAACTCCATCGACAGGTAGTAAACCTGGCGGGTTTCCTGGGAGAGCTGCGCACGGTTCGAGCGCAGCCAGCGTTCAACCATGCGGTCGCGCACGGCAAACAGCGTGGCGTTCAGCCACTCGTGTTTATTGGCAATCACCGGATCTTTGCCGATGGTAAACATCAGCTTGTAGGCGATTGAGTGTTTTAGCGCCTCGACGCTCAGTGTCGGTGATGCATAGGTAAAGGGTGCATTCATATTCGTGATTCCTGGGTAACTATTTCAACCGATTGTAGAGATCGCGGTAGGACTGCGCGGCGACCTGCCAGCTAAAATCCATGCCCATCGCCTGACGTTGCACGAACCGCCACAAAGAGGGGCGAGACCACAACACGAAAGCACGCCTTATCGCCCGTAACAGCGACCAGGCATTACTGTCCTCAAACACAAACCCGCTGGCGACACCGTCCGCCAGATTTTCCAGTGAACTGTCTGACACCGTATCCGCCAGCCCCCCGGTACGCCGCACCAGCGGCAGCGTGCCGTACTTCAATCCATACAGCTGCGTCAGCCCGCATGGTTCAAAACGACTCGGCACCAGAATCACATCCGCGCCGCCCATAATGCGGTGGGAGAAGGCTTCGTGATAGCCAATCTGCACGCCGACCTGCCCCGGATGCTCCGCCGCCGCCGCCAGGAAACCTTCCTGCAACACCGGATCGCCTGCCCCCAACAGCGCCAGTTGTCCGCCCTGCTCCAGCAGGCTTGGCAGCGCTTCGAGCACCAGATCCAACCCTTTTTGCTGCGTGAGGCGGCTGACCACCGCAAACAGCGGCACTTTGTCGTTGACCTTCAGGCCCATCGCCACCTGAAGCTGGCGTTTGTTCTCGGCTTTCTCTTCCAGCGTATCCCGGTTGTAACGGGCCGCCAGCAGCAGATCGTTATCCGGACTCCAGATGTTTTCATCCACGCCGTTGAGAATGCCGGAGACTTTGCCCTCCAGATGTCGCTGGCGCAGCAGGCCTTCCATGCCGCAGCCAAACTGCGGCTCGGTGATTTCACGCGCGTAGGTCGGGCTGACCGCCGTGATATGATCGGCGTAGTACAGACCGGCCTTTAAGAACGAAATTTGTCCGTTGAATTCCACCCCGTGAATACTAAAAAACGACGATGGCAATTGGATGTCATTCATGTGATGTGCATAAAACATGCCTTGATAGGCCAAATTGTGCACGGTAAACACCGACTTCGCCGGACGGCCTCTCGCCGCAAGGTAGGCCGGTGCCAGACCCGCGTGCCAGTCATGCGCATGCACTATATCGGGGCGCCAGAATGGATCGAGGCCACAGGCCATTTCACAGCCTACCCAGCCAAGCAGCGCAAAACGCAGCACGTTGTCGGTGTAGGCAAAAAGATTGGTATCGTGATACGGGCTCCCGGGACGGTCATAAAGGTGCGGCGCATCAATCAG
This sequence comes from uncultured Enterobacter sp., assembly GCA_963521185.1. Lineage (GTDB taxonomy): Bacteria > Pseudomonadota > Gammaproteobacteria > Enterobacterales > Enterobacteriaceae > Enterobacter_D. The sequence continues at coordinate 94,925 of CAUQTV010000005.1, forward strand.
GTAAATCCCTACGCCGTTATAGTGACCAAAAAGTAAGGTGATGTGGCCTGCGAACGTGTCGCGACGACTCACCACCTGCGCATCGGTAATGCCCCGGCGAATATCAGGGAAAGCAGGCAGAAGTACGCGCGTATCAACACCACCGGCAATTTGCGCCGCAGGTAACGCACCAAGAACATCAGCCAGACCACCGGTCTTCAGCAACGGAAACATCTCAGAACATACATGTAAAACCTGCATTATCGCTCCTGTTCAAAACCGCTACCGCATGCAAACGATAGCGGTAAAACAGCGCGCGGACCCCTTCCGCGCAAGGTTATTGTCGATGCGGTTAGCCGTTTAACTTACGCAACATGTCTCGCGTGACTAACACAATGCCTTCTTCTGAACGGTAGAATCGGCGCGCGTCTTCTTCCGCGTTTTCGCCGATGACCATGCCTTCCGGTATGACGCAGGCGCGATCGATAATGCACCGGCGCAGGCGACAGGAACGCCCGACCCACACGTCCGGTAACAGAACGGACGAGTCAATATTGCAAAAAGAGTTAACCCGCACGCGGGGGAACAGCACCGATTGCACTACCACGGAACCCGAGATAATGCAGCCGCCGGAGACCAGCGAGTTCAGCGTCATGCCGTGGCTGCCGGAGCGATCCTGAACGAATTTCGCCGGCGGCAGCGGTTCCATATGGGTACGGATCGGCCAGTTCTGATCGTACATATCGAGTTCTGGCGTCACCGACGCGAGATCGAGGTTCGCCTTCCAGTAGGCTTCGAGGGTCCCGACGTCGCGCCAGTAGGGCTCCGCTTCCGGATCGGACTGCACGCTGGATAACGGGAACGGATGTGCATAAGCCATGCCAGCCTTGGTGAGTTTAGGAATGATGTCTTTCCCAAAGTCATGGCTGGAGTTTTCGTCTTTATCGTCTTCTTCTAACAGTTCGTAGAGATAATCGGCGTCAAAAATATAGATGCCCATACTGGCCAGCGCACGCGTCGGATCGTTGGGCATTGACGGTGGATTTTCAGGTTTCTCGACAAACGCGATCACTTTTTCGTTTTCGTCTACCGCCATAACGCCAAAGGCGGTGGCTTCGGCAACCGGCACCGGCAGACAGGCCACCGTGCAGCGCGCGCCTTTTTCGACATGATCGATAAGCATGCGCGAGTAATCTTGTTTGTAGATGTGATCGCCCGCGAGGATGACCACGTATTCCGCTTTGTAGCGGCGAATAATGTCGAGGTTTTGCGTGACGGCATCCGCCGTGCCGCGATACCAGTTCTCACCGTGTACGCGCTGCTGAGCGGGCAGCAGGTCAACAAATTCGTTCATCTCTTCGCTGAAGAAAGACCAGCCGCGCTGGATGTGCTGCACCAGGGTATGGGACTGATACTGGGTAATCACCCCAATACGTCGGATACCGGAGTTGATGCAGTTCGACAGTGCAAAATCAATAATGCGGAATTTTCCACCAAAGTGCACCGCGGGTTTTGCCCGCGTGGTGGTCAAATCTTTAAGACGGGTACCACGCCCGCCCGCCAGAATCAGGGCGACAGATTTCAATGGCAGTTGGCGCGCTAACATTAGCGGATCGTTCTTATCTAATCTAACCATGACTCACCCCTTTTTTATGACCTTTGGAAGACGCAGACTCCATGCGCGGGCCCATGCCAGACAGCCACTACCACCGGATTATCCTCACCGGCAAATGGGGGAACAGCACGCCACTCCCCGTCGGGTAACACAATATCTGCGACGTCATCCGTGTTATTGAGCGTTATCAGCACCCGCTCTGACAGAAGGATCTGCATGCGACCAATGCCATGCATCCACTCCACCGTGCTTAACGGCTGCGCGTCCTTGTTAAGCCAAAGGACGTTGCCATCACCCTCTTCCCACCAGACGTTTTGCGTCAGCGCGGGCAGAGTCTGGCGCAGGTGGATCAGCGCGGCGGTAAAGGTCACCAGTCCGTCATTGGCCTGCGACCAGTCCAGCCACGTAAGGGCGTTGTCCTGGCAGTAGGCGTTGTTGTTGCCATGCTGGCTGTGTCCCTGCTCATCGCCTGCCAGCAGCATCGGCGTGCCCTGTGAAAGTAACAGCGTGGTCAGTAGGGCATGGACACTATCCCGACGCCGTTCAGTCACGTCTAACGAGCCACCTAATCCTTCTATACCATGGTTATTGCTATGGTTATTGTTAGTACCGTCGCGATTTTCCTCGCCGTTGGCCTCGTTGTGTTTCTGGTTGTAACTCACGCAATCGCGCAGCGTAAAACCGTCGTGCGCCGTCACCAGATTGACCGAGGCGCAGGGTGCGCGCCCATTGCGTTTGAACACATCGCTGGATCCGGCAAAGCGCTGTGCAAATTCGCCCAGCGGCAAGCGTTTTTCCAGCCAGAAGCGGCGGGCTGCGTCGCGAAAATGGTCGTTCCATTCGGCAAACAGCGGTGGGAAATTCCCCACCTGATAACCGCCGGGGCCCACATCCCAGGGCTCAGCGATCAGCTTCACCGCCGAGAGCAGCGGATCGTTTTTGATCGCCTCAAACAGCGGCGCATACGGGTTATAGACCGGCATGCGCCCCATCACTGACGCTAAATCAAAGCGGAAGCCGTCGATGTGGAACGCCTCAACCCAGTAGCGCAGGCACTGCATGGCATAATCCACCGTGCCTGGCAGGCTTAAATTGAGCGTGTTGCCGCAGCCGGTCCAGTTGTCGTAATCGCCATCTTCCTTGATCCAATAATAGCTACGGTTATCGATTCCGCGCAGGGAGAAGGTCGGTCCGTCGAGATCGATTTCCGCGCTGTGGTTAAGCACGATGTCGAGGATCACTTCAATTCCCGCCGCGTGCAGCGCTTTTACCGCGTCACAAAACTCACTTAGCGCCTGTTCCGGTGCGCTGGCGTAGCGCGGATCGAGGGCAAACATGGCCAGCGGGTTGTAGCCCCAGTAGTTGGTTAACCCCAGCCGTTGCAGGCGCGGCTCGCTGGCAAAATGGGCGACCGGCAGCAGTTCCAGCGCGGTGATGCCAAGGCGCTTGTAATACGCGATCATCACCGGGTGCGCGAGCGCCTGGTAGGTGCCGCGTATCGCCTCGGGGATCTCCGGATGCAGGTACGTCAGCCCTTTCACATGCGCTTCGTAAATGACGGTACTGCCCCAGGGCGTGCGCGGTGGGGCGTCGTTTTCCCAGTCAAACGCATGGCTGACGACCACGCTTTTTAATGCGATGGCGGCGTTGTCATGAGGATCGGGCGCGTCGTGTCCACCGTGAAATAGGGGATCGTCGCAGGCGTCGCCCTCAACGCGGTACGCGCAGGGATCGATAAGCAGCTTCGCCGGGTTAAACCGGTGGCCCTGCCAGGGTTCCCAGGGGCCGTGCACGCGGTAGCCGTAGCGCAGGCCGGGCCGCGCATCCGGCAGGAAACCGTGCCAGACATCGCCGGTGCGGGCAGGCAGATCATAACGTTGCTCGTTGCCTTCATCGTCAAAGACGCAAAGCTCCACCCGCTCGGCGTGCACAGAAAACAGCGTGAAGTTGACGCCGTTATTGTCAGCGTGCGCACCGAGTGGTGTGGGGCTGCCTGCCGCCAGTATCGTCATTCACCCTCCCGAACCAGCCAGATGGTGGATAACGGGGGCAGCGTGACGCTGAGCGAGTGCTCGCGCCCGTGGCTCTCAATGCGATCGCTGTGGAGCGTGCCGCCGTTACCCGCATTGCTACCGTGGTAGTACATTGAATCGGTGTTCAGCGCCTCACGCCAGCGGCCCGGCTGATTAATACCGAAACGGTAGTCATGGCGAGGAACAGGGGTAAAGTTACTGGCAACAATGATTTCATTACCGGCTTTGTCGCGGCGCACGAAAATCAGTACCGATCGCGCATGATCGTCCACCACCAGCCATTCGAAGCCGTAGCCGTCGTAATCCAGCTCATGCAGCGCTTTATGGTGGCGGTAGGTATTGTTCAGATCGCGCACCAGGCGCTGTACGCCGTGATGCCAGTTATCGCCGCCGTCCAGCAGGTGCCAGTCGAGGCTGGCGTCGTGGTTCCATTCGCGGCCCTGGGCAAACTCATTGCCCATAAACAGCAGCTTTTTACCGGGGAACGCCCACATCCAGCCGTAGTAGGCGCGCAGGTTGGCAAACTTCTGCCATGCGTCGCCCGGCATGCGGTCGAGAATCGATTTTTTACCGTGCACCACTTCATCGTGCGACAGGGGCAGCACGAAGTTTTCGGTGTAGTTGTAGAGCATGCCGAAGGTGAGCTTATCGTGATGGTACTGGCGGTGAACCGGATCGAGCTTAAAGTAGTCGAGCGTGTCGTGCATCCAACCGAGGTTCCACTTAAACCAGAAGCCCAGCCCGCCCATGTCCGACGGTCGTGAAACGCCCGGAAAATCGGTGGATTCTTCCGCCATGCTCACCGCGCCGGAAACCTGTTCGCCCAGAATGCGGTTGGTGTTGCGCAGGAATTCAATGGCTTCGAGGTTTTCGCGACCGCCAAATTCATTGGGGATCCACTCGCCCTCTTTGCGGCTGTAGTCGCGGTAAATCATCGACGCCACCGCATCTACGCGCAGAGCGTCAATGCCGAAGCGCTCAATCCAGTACAGCGCGTTGCCGACCAGATAGTTGCTCACCTCACGGCGACCGTAGTTGTAAATCAGCGTGTTCCAGTCCTGATGATAGCCTTCGCGCGGATCGCTGTGCTCATAGAGGTCGGTACCGTCAAACTCCGCCAGCCCAAAATCATCCGACGGGAAATGGCCCGGCACCCAGTCGAGAATGACGCTTAAGCCTGCCGCATGGGCGGCTTTGATGAAGTAGCGGAAATCGTCGCGGGTGCCGAAACGGCGGGTCGGCGCGTAAAGGCCGGTGGGCTGGTAGCCCCAACTGCCGTCAAACGGGTGTTCGTTAACCGGCAGCAGCTCAAGGTGGGTGAAGCCCATCCATTTGGCGTACGGCACCAGTTGGTCGGCCAGCTCGCGGTAGCTGAGCCAGAAATTGTTGTCGGTGTGACGACGCCAGGAGCCGAGATGCACTTCGTAAATGGAGATGGGCGCATCGAAATCATTGGCGCGCTTACGCTCTTCGCTCTGCTCGACTTTTTCCGGCAGGCCGCAGATCAGCGAGGCCGTTTCCGGGCGCATCTGCGCTTCAAAGGCATAGGGGTCGGCTTTAATGCGCAGCTTGCCGTGGGCGTCGATCATTTCGAATTTGTAAAGCTGGCCGTTGTGCGCGCCAGGAATAAACAGCTCCCAGATACCGGACTCTTTGCGCAGGCGCATGGGGTGACGGCGGCCATCCCAGTAGTTGAACTGGCCGACCACCGAGACGCGGCGGGCATTCGGTGCCCAAACGGAAAACTTAGTGCCGGTGACGCCGTCCATGGTGTCGGCATGTGCGCCGAGGGTTTCATACGGGCGCAGGTGCGTCCCTTCTGACAGCAGCCAGACGTCTAAATCCTGAATCAGCGGGCCAAAGCGGTAGGGATCGTCTATCAGGTTTTCCTGGCCATGCCAGATGACGGCGAACTGATAGCGGAAATCATTTTTGCGGCGCTGGATAACGCCTGCGAAGAAACCGCGCGAATCAAGGCACTCCAGCTTGCCCACTTTGCGCCCGGTTTTGGTTTCAATCACCCACACTTCCGTGGCATCGGGTAACAGCGCGCGGACTTCCAGCCCGGCATCGGTGCGGTGCATGCCGAGTACGGAAAAAGGATCCGCAAAATGGCCCGCTATTAGCGCGTTAATCACGTCTCTATCGACAAGACTGGACATGGTTTCTCATCCTGTTTTATAGGTGCACTTCCTCTCCAACGACCAGATTACGCCGGAGGGTGGCACTTTTTTTGACTTAAACGGCGCAGCACATTGTGCATCCTCTCTGCTCCGTTCCACCTTCAGGCGAGGTCGTATTGCCCCTTCTTCCACGGTGAGATTGCGGTCAACGCCCCCGCGTAAGCACCCTGGTCAGGAATACGCCCAACTTAAAGCATAGCCAACGCTTACTGTGTCCCCCGGAAAAATTGACTCATTCGCGTTTACTCCGTGTAGCACGCACAAAAAAGGAGGTGACGCTGCACCTCCTCTCTTCGTTTTTTTACGTTACGCCAACTGGCGCAGCATGCGCCGGAGCGGCTCAGCGGCCCCCCACAGCAGCTGGTCGCCGACGGTGAAGGCGGAGAGATATTCCGGCCCCATGTTCAGCTTACGTAAACGGCCAACAGGCGTTGTCAGCGTGCCGGTTACCGCTGCGGGGGTCAGCTCACGCATTGTGATGTCACGATCGTTTGGCACCACTTTCGCCCACTGATTATGCGCCGCCAGCAGCTCTTCAACTGTGGGGATGGACACATCTTTCTTCAATTTAATGGTGAAGGCCTGGCTGTGGCAGCGCAGCGCACCGACGCGCACGCACAGGCCATCCACCGGGATCGCCGACGCGGTGCTCAGAATTTTGTTAGTCTCGGCCTGGCCTTTCCACTCTTCGCGACTCTGGCCGTTATCAAGCTGCTTGTCGATCCACGGGATCAGGCTGCCAGCCAGCGGCACGCCGAAATTATCTGTCGCCAGCTCGCCGCTGCGGGTCAGCGCCGTGACTTTCCGTTCGATGTCGAGGATTGCCGACGCAGGGTTCTCCAGCTCAGCCGCCACGTGATGATGCAGCTGGCCCATCTGGGTGAGCAGTTCACGCATGTGGCGCGCACCGCCACCGGACGCGGCCTGGTAAGTGGCCACAGAGACCCACTCCACCAGATCCTGTGCGAACAGACCGCCCAGGGACATCAGCATCAGGCTGACGGTACAGTTGCCGCCAACAAAGGTTTTTACGCCGTTGTTCAGGCCCTGGGTAATCACGCCCTGGTTGACCGGATCGAGAATGATGATCGCGTCATCTTTCATGCGCAGCGACGACGCTGCATCAATCCAGTAACCCTGCCAGCCGCTTTCACGAAGCTTTGGATAGATTTCGTTGGTATAATCGCCGCCCTGGCAGGTGACAATGATGTCGAGTGCCTTCAACGCGTCCAGGTCAAACGCGTCCTGAAGCGTGCCGCCCGTGGTTGCGCCGAACGCGGGTGCCGCCTGACCAAACTGGGACGTTGAGAAGAAGACAGGGCGAATGGCGTCGAAGTCGCGCTCTTCTACCATGCGTTGCATGAGTACGGAGCCGACCATTCCGCGCCAGCCGATAAAACCAACATTTTTCATTGCGTGTTCCTGCGAAGGTGTGTGCTGTATAGCGTTGCCAGTTAACTGGTTGTATCGCACCACATTACAAAATGCAGCTAAAGTCGCAAGTGAAATAAATCAATGATAGCGACGTCATCAGAAAAAGCGCTTATTAGCAGAAACTCTGGGGCGAGGATTAGGGAAAGTAATAATGAATGAAATCATCTCCGCAGCGGTATTGTTAATCCTGATTATGGATCCGCTCGGCAACCTGCCCATTTTTATGTCGGTGTTAAAGCACACCGAACCGAAGCGCCGCCGGGCCATCATGATCCGCGAGCTGCTTATCGCGCTGCTGCTGATGCTGATTTTCCTGTTCGCGGGCGAGAAGATCCTCGCGTTCCTGAATCTGCGCGCCGAGACCGTCTCTATTTCCGGCGGCATTATTCTGTTTTTAATTGCCATTAAGATGATTTTCCCGAGCGCGTCGGGCGGCAGTCATGGCCTGCCTGCGGGGGAAGAGCCGTTTATCGTCCCGCTGGCGATCCCGCTGGTGGCTGGCCCCACCCTGCTCGCGACTTTAATGCTGTTATCGCACCAGTATCCCGGCCAGATGGGCCATCTGGTGATCGCCCTGCTGCTCGCCTGGGGCGGCACCGTCGCCATTCTGCTGCAATCCTCGCTGTTCCTGCGCCTGCTCGGCGATAAAGGCGTCAACGCGCTGGAGCGCCTGATGGGCCTGATTCTGGTGATGCTCGCCACACAGATGTTCCTCGACGGCATTCGGGCGTGGATGAAAGGATAACGATGTCATACGCAAAGCACGGCCTCACCCTTATCCTCTCCGCACTGTTACTGTCACCTGCGGCATTCGCCGCCAGGACGCTGACCTACAGCGATCACGAACCGCTCAACAATATGCGCACGCGCTTTTTTAACGAGGTGTTCTTCAGCGAAATTGAAAAAGCGTCGCAGGGCCGTCTGAAGGTTGACGCCCACTGGAACGGCGAGCTGTCAGTCAGCTATAACGCGCTGGAAACGGTGCGCGATGGCCGCGCGGCGGATATGGCGGTGGTGGTGCCGGAATACACGCCGGACGCTCTGCCACTGCATCAGATTTTCAAAAGTTTTCCGCTCGGCCCCAATACCGGCGACAAGCAGATCGCCTTTTTCAGGCAGGCGTATGCTGACATTCCGGCGCTCTCTGCTGAGCTTGATAACAACAACGTGGTGAAACTGATGTTTGGCATCGGTTATCCGGTCGCCTTTTTCTCCACCCAGCCGCTGACGTCCCTCGCCGATCTTAAAAACGGCAAATGGCGCTCCGCCAGCAGCTGGCATAAAAGCTATCTGTTGAGCGCAGGCGCAATCCCGGTCAGTACGCCGTGGGGCGAGCCTACCGCGGCCGCACTGCGCAACGCTACCGTCAATGGACTGATGGTCAATATGGACAGCGGCGCAGATATTAACGCCGAGCGCATAGCGCCTTACGTGCTGACTTCGCAAGATCTTTGGTTAGGCCACGTTTATCTGGTGGTGATGAACAAAAATACCTGGCAGAGCCTGGCACGCGAAGATCAGCAGGCCATTTTGCGAGCCGCTGATATCGCTTATCACTCTGCGGGGAAGGTACTGGATAACAGCGTGAAATCCATGATCGCCGGAATGGAAAAACGCGGCGCGCATGTGCGGGTATTAAGTCCAAAAGAGCTGACGGCGTGGGAAACCACAACCCATTACCGCGACGCCCAGGCGCAGTGGGTGAAAGAGCAGCAGGCAAAAGGCGTCAGCAACGCCGGCGAGGTTATGGAGCAGATCAGAACGATAGTGGATGCCAGACCACAGTAAAAACGCCGGGTGGCGCGCGCTGCGCTGACCCGGCCTACCCTGTCAGGTACTGTAGGCCCGGTAAGCTTGCGCCACCGGGCGGGAATTAACTCAGCAGTTCGAACGCGATCATACCGATTATCGCGCCGGTGGTGCCGAGAATGGTTTCCATCATCGTCCAGGTTTTCAGCGTTTGCGCTTCGGTGGCACCGGTGAATTTACCGAACAGCCAGAAACCGGCGTCGTTCACGTGGCTGACCACAATCGAGCCGCCAGCGATGCAGATCGACAGCGCCGCCATTTGCGCACCGGAGAAGTGCAACTGTTCAATGACCGGCATCACCAGACCCACCGCAGTCAGGCAGGCGACGGTCGCGGAACCCTGAATAATGCGCACCGCAGCGGCCAGTACGAAACAGGTGATCGCAATCGGTAAGCCCAGGCCGGTTAACGCTTCGCCCAGCGCCGGACCGACACCGGAATCCACCAGCACCTGCTTGAACACGCCACCCGCACCGATCACCAGCAGAATGATACCCGCCGGTTGCAGCGCCGCGCCGCAGATCGCCATCACGCGATCCTTCTCCATGCCCTGACGATAAGCCAGACCGTAAATCGCCACCAGGCACGCCACCAGAATCGCGGTGAACGGATGCCCGATAAAGACCATCCACTCGTACAGCGACGAGCCCTGCTCCACAAAGCGCGCGGCAATAGTTTTCAGGCCAACCAGCACCAGCGGCAGCAGGATCAAGGAGAGGCTAAAGGTGAACGACGGCATTTTGCCTTCGCCCAGATGCGGTTCGCTGATGTCGTCCGGAATATGCAACTCAACGTAACGGCTGATGAAATTACCAAACAGCGGCCCGGCAATCAGCATGCCAGGGATTGCCGCACACAGGCCAATCAGGATCATCCAGCCAAAATCCGCGTGCATCTGCGAGGCCAGCAGCATAGGCGCAGGCCCTGGCAGCAGAAATGCCGCCGCAGCCGCCACACCGGCAAACAGCGGAATGACAAGCTTCACCAGGTTGGTTCCGGTGTGGCGCGCCATCGAAAACGCCACGCTGATGAGCAGCACAATCGCCACTTCAAAGAATAACGGCAGCGCGCAAATCAGACCCGCAAGCCCAATCGCATAATGCGCACGGCTGTGGCCGAAGGATTTCAGCATCCTGACCGCAATCTGATCGACCGCGCCCGTTTCATGCAAAATCTTGCCAAACATTGCGCCCAGTGCGACCACGATGGCTAAAAAGCCCAGCGTACCGCCCATGCCTTTTTCCATCGTCGCGGCGATTTTATCGAGCGGCATACCGGAAAAAAGCCCTGCACCAATAGACACCACCATCAAAGCCACAAAAGCGTGTAAGCGCGCCTTCATGACTAAAAACAGCAGCAGCAAAACTGAGCCGACTGCCGTCAACACTAACGTTAAAGTACCCACTACACGGCCTTATTTTATTTATTAATCACATCAATAGTGCTGGCAACCACGCCTTCCAGCGACTGGTCGATATCCACAACCAGCACGTCGCGTTCATCGGCACCCGGCTCTTCCAGGGCTTCGAACTGCGTCACCAGCATCTGCGTTTTGAAGAAGTGGCCTTTGCGCGCTTTCAGACGCGCTTCGATCACGTCGAAATCGCCTTTCAGGTAGATAAAGGAAAGGTTCGGGTTACCGTCACGCAAATGGTCACGGTAGCGTTTTTTCAGCGCGGAGCAGACGATCAGCGACACTTTGTTGGTGCGCTGCATGGCGAAAGCGGCGTCGTTAAGCGCCTGCAACCACGGTTTGCGGTCTTCGTCATTCAGCGGTTCGCCAGAAGCCATTTTCATGATGTTGCTGCGCGGATGGAGGAAGTCACCATCAAGAAACGCGGCCTGGATTTGATGCGCCACTTCGCTGGCGACAGCGGATTTGCCACTGCCTGATACGCCCATCAGGACGTAGACGTGGTGGTCATGGTTAGTCGTACTCAAAGCGTTGCTCCCACTCAGAAGAGGTGATAGTTACGATGGGTTGTTACATGTACGGTTACGATGCACTGTTACGGGTAACTGTTATCGGTAACATTTTCCTGCCGGGGATGCGGAGAAGCAATAACCATTGGTGCCAGAAGTGAATAAGTGTGAGCTACTTCAAATTTGTCAGCTTAAATAGATCCACCCGGTGACAAAGTGAAACCTAAATCTAACATTTTCGGCGTCACGGTTTCACCGCGAATGCGCGCCAGCAGGCGTTCTGCACCAATGCGGCCCATGCGTTCGCGCGGCGTCAGCACGCTGGCAAGACGCGGTTCCATCACCTGGCCGATATCATGGCCGTGGAAACCGGCAATCGCCATGTCGTCGGGGATTTTTAGCCCCAGTCGCTGACACTCAAACGCCGCGCCGACCGCGAGGTCATCGTTAGTGCAAAAAATGCCGTCCAGCTGCGGATACTCACGACGCGCCTGGCGCATCAGTTCAATTCCGGACGTATAGGAAGAGGATTGCTCCACCATCACGCTGTAGGGAACAAGACCCGCGTCATGCATCGCCTGCTCATACCCCCGCTGTTTGATGATAGTACGTTCATCGAGGCGTGCGCCAAGATAGGCAACGTGTCGATGCCCGTGGGCGATAATCGCAGCGGTCATTTGGCGGGCGGCTTCAAAGTTGTCAAAACCGACGGCGATGTCGAGGCACGGCGACTGGCTGTCCATCAGCTCAACCACCGGAATCCCCGCCACTTCGATCATCTTGAGCGTGCGCGGCGTGTGGCTGCGCTCGGTGAGGATCAGACCATCGATATTCCACGAGAGCATGGATTCCAGACGCTCCTGCTCCATTTCCGGCTTGTAGCCATAGTGAGCGAGCATGGTCTGGTAGCCGTGGGCGTCGGTGACGCTTTCGATGCCGCGCAGCACTTCGGCGAACACCTGGTTGGTCAGAGAGGGCAGCAGCACGCCAACGGCGCGGCTGGTGGAGTTGGAAAGAATGTCAGGCGCACGATTGGGAATATAGCCCAGCTCATCCAGCGCCGCCGCGATTTTGCCACGCAGCGCGAGTGAGACTTGCTCGGGGTTGCGTAAGAAGCGGCTGACGGTCATTTTGGTCACGCCAACGCGATCTGCAACATCCTGAAGTACGGGTCTTTTCTTTTTCATCGTGCCTTAAGGGAATAAACCAGGAAACATCGTTCCAGTTTATCACGGACAGCACGCAACCTCCCCTGAAGACAGGAGAGGTTGTGTCATTTATTTAAGCGGGATCAAACTGGCGGCAGGTCAAACAGCAGAATTTCACTGTCGCTATCCGCATGAATCGACAGCGCCTGCTCATCCCAGATCGCCAGACCGTCCGCCGTGGTGGCTTTGGTGCCATTAATGGAGACGTTACCTTTCACCACCTGGATCCAGATGCGACGCTCTGCGGCCACCTGATAAACCGACTGCTCATCTTTCAGCAGCGCCCAGCGAGAGAGCGTCATATCCTGATGCACTTTGAGCGAACCGTCGCGGGCATCCGGTGAAAGCACCAACTGGCGGCCCTGTGCGGCGTCAAAGCGGCGCTGCTCGTAGCGTGGCGCAATGCCGGTAGTTTCCGGGATGATCCAGATCTGGTACAGATGCAGCTTGTCGGTGGCACTCGGGTTGTATTCAGAGTGACGCACACCGGTACCGGCGCTCATGATCTGAAATTCCCCGGCGGGCACCTGCTCTTTATTGCCCATGCTGTCTTTATGTTCGACCGCGCCTTCCAGCACATAGGTCAGAATTTCCATGTCTTTATGCGGGTGCGTGCCAAAGCCCTGACCGGCGTCGATTACGTCGTCGTTAATCACGCGCAGTGCAGAAAAGCCCATGAAATTCGGATCGTAATAATCGGCGAAAGAGAACGTGTGCCAGGAGTCCAGCCAGCCATGATTTGCATGACCACGATCGTTTGCTTTGCGTAAGAAAATCATTTTTTTCACCCCGTCTGTTTTCGATGGGGTAAGTGTGGACCGGAACCGATAAGGATGATAGTGGGTGAAAATTGACTCCTCTGTTCAAAAATAATGAACAAGAGCAGAGGAGCCAAAAACCCTTATTTTGCGAGGGTCACAGTGGCGGGAGAGGCCTGCTCAAAGGCCCGTTCGAGGATCTCCAGATTGGTCAGTGCCTCAGATTCCTTGACGTAATTTGGCCGCCCGTGCGCCAGGGTTTCAAACAGCGCATCGTAGACGCGACCGTAGTCCCCCGCTTCAGCACGCCACTCCTCACGTACGGTTTCACCCGCGTCGTTGACATATTCAAGCGTTGCGATGCTGTCGTCCGCTGCAAATCCCGCATCGCCGGGCATGATATTGGCTTTGAGGCTGGTTTCCTGCTGATCGATACCGTATTTGATAAACGAACCCCGCGTGCCGTGGACGATAAATTTCGGGTAATCCAGTTTGACCAGGTGGCTGGTTTTGACAATCGCTTTCAGATCGCCGAAAAACAGCTGCGCCTCGAACGTATCGTCCGGGTTGGCTTTATTACGCAGGCTGCGGATGTCATAGGCAACGTGATCCGGGCGGCCAAACAGCGAGATAATCTGATCCATGGTGTGCACGCCAAGGCCATAAAACGAACCATCCTGCGGCAGACCCGGTTTTGTTTCGGCAACCGGACGGTAGTAGTCGAAGTGGCTTTCGATCTCGACAATCTCACCCAGCCTGCCGCTTTCAATGGCTTTTTTGGCGGTCAGGAAGCAGGAATCAAAGCGACGGTTTTGATAAGGCGTGACGGTCAGCCCTTTGCTTTTCGCCAGTTCAAATAAGGTGATGGCTTCCGCCATGGTCGGCGTAAAGGGTTTTTCCACCAGCACATTTTTGCCTGCTTCCAGCGCGCGCTTCGCATAGTCAAAATGGCTGTCCGCATGGGTGCACACCACCACCAGTTTGACGTCGGGATCGCTGAGCACCTCGTCCAGATCGCTGGTGAAATGGATATGAGAATAGTGAGGATGCTGCTCTTCAGGCTTCGGGCTGCGGCGAAAGATATGTGCCACATTCCAGCTCTCTTTGCGGTTAAGCACATACGGCAGATGGTACCGCATGGTGCTTTTGCCAAATCCAATAAATGCGCAGTGTAGAGTCATGGCTAAGTCCTTTTGGGAGGTTACTGAGTGCAACCATAGCGCAATTATCCTGCTCGCGCATCGGCCGTCGGTGTTCGCCAGCCACGATAAAGCGCCAGGCTGAAACAGGCCCCAAAAAAAAAGCCAGCACGCGGCTGGCTAAGATAATACTGGAAGCAATGTGAGCAATGTCGTGCTTTCAGGTACACCGTAGGGTTCCCCTGAACGCATGGCAATAATAATCATTATCATTCGCACTTGTCTAGCTCTTTTTGCAAAAATTGGCAGTTGACTCGCTTTTGAATCTCAATGATGGTGAAAGGGACATTTACCCAAAAGGAGAGAGGAATGAGTGAGATAGTGATCCGCCACGCTACGCCGAATGACGCAGAAGCCATTCAACAAATCTATACGCAGCCGGAGGTGTATCACAACACGCTACAGGTTCCTCACCCGTCCGTGGAAATGTGGGCCGAACGGCTAAAACCCGTGCCGGGCCGCCGGCAGCTGGTCGCCTGTGTGGATAATCACATCGCCGGGAATCTGACGCTGGCGGTGGAGCAAAGTCCGCGCCGCAGCCATGTCGCCTCATTCGGGATCACCGTTGCACCCCAGTTTGGGAGGCGCGGCGTGGGCAGCGCGTTGATGCGCGAGATGGTCAATCTTTGCGATAACTGGCTGCGCATTGAGCGCATCGAATTGACGGTGTTTGCCGATAACGCCACTGCAATCGGGCTATACCGCAAGTTTGGTTTTGAAACCGAAGGCACCGGCAGGAAGTTTGCGCTACGTAACGGTGAGTATGTGGATGCGTTATTCATGGCGCGGATGAAGTGATCTCCCCCTCACCCCGGCCCTCTCCCCAAAAGGGAGAGGGTGAAAAGCAGATCGAGCGCAGTCTGTTGCGGGGGTAATCTCAATACCCCGCCGTTAAATCATCCACCGAGCGGGGATCGGACGCGCCGTACAGCGTGCCGTCCGGGGCGACCATAATGCTTTGCGTGCTGCCCATCGCCTCTTTCTCCGCCACTTTTTGCCCCTTCTGCTCAAGCAGTTTTAGCGTATCCGGGCTGAAGCCCTTCTCAACGCGCAACTCATCCGGCAGCCACTGATGATGGAAGCGCGGTGCGCTGGTGGCTTCGGCGATGTTCATCCCGAAATCGATGCTGTTCACCACCATTTGCAGTACGGTGGTGATGATACGGCTGCCGCCGGGACTACCGGTGACCAGCCAGGTTTTGCCGTCTTTTACCACAATGGTGGGCGACATCGACGACAGCGGGCGTTTACCTGGCCCCACCGCGTTAGCGTCACCCCCGACCAGGCCGTAGACGTTTGGCACGCCCGGCTTCGCGGAAAAGTCATCCATTTCATTGTTGAGTAAAATCCCGGTATTGCCTGCCACGATCCCCGTGCCAAAGATGGTATTGAGCGTATAGGTCACCGCCACCGCGTTACCGTCTTTATCCACCACCGAGAAGTGCGTGGTCTGGTTGGACTCGTAGGGTTCAAGTTTACCCGGACGGATCTGGCTCGACGGCTTCGCTTTCGCCACGTCGATCTGCTGGGCGATGGATTTGGCATACTCTTTGTTGGTCAGCGCCTGCCAGGGTACCTTCACAAAATCCGGATCGCCCAGGTATTCCGAGCGGTCGGCGTAAGCATATTTTTCGGCTTCGGCCATCACCTGCATGGCGTCGGCGCTGCCAAAACCGTATTTTGCCAGGTCGAAGTTTTCAAGAATATTGAGGATTTGCACGATGTGGATCCCGCCGGACGACGGCGGTGGCATGGAGTAGATCTGATAGCCGCGATAATCCCCGCTGATCGGCGTGCGTTCCACTGCTTTATAGGCCGCCAAATCGTCTTTGGTGATCAACCCGCCGTTTTTGCTCATCTCCTGCGCAATCTGCTCGGCAATCGCGCCTTTGTAAAACGCCTCCGGCCCTTTTTCGGCAATCATCTCCAGGCTTTTCGCCAGATTGGCCTGCACCAGCTTGTCGCCTTTTTTCAACGGCTCGCCGTCTTTCCAGAAGATGGCCTTGCTGTTCTCGTGCTCAGGCAGCACCTCGCTGCCGTAGGTTTTCAGATCGTCCGCCAGCGCATCATTCACGGTGATCCCCTGCTTCGCCAGCTTAATGGCGGGCTGCACCACTTTGTTGAGCGACAGGGTGCCGTATTTTTCCAGCGCCAGCGAGAAGCCCGCGACCGTGCCCGGCGTGCCCGTCGCTAAATGGGAAGTGAGGGATTTTTTGCTGTCCGGATTGCCCTGATCGTCTAAAAACATGTCGCGCGTGGCCTGCGCAGGGGCCATTTCACGGAAGTCGATGGCGGTGGTGTTGCCGTCTTTGGTGCGCAGCATCATAAAACCGCCGCCGCCCAGATTACCAGCCTGCGGATGCGTCACCGCCAGCGCATACCCGACGGCAACCGCTGCGTCCACCGCGTTACCGCCCTGCTTTAAGATCTCGACGCCTACTCGCGTCGCGGCCGCATCCACCGACGCCACCATCCCCTCTTTCGCCCGCACCGGGTGAAAAACATCGGCCTCAACGCCGTAGGAGACGGGCGGAGCCGCAGGCAGTGGCGCAGCGGCAACGCCAAAACATCCTCCTGCCATCAGGGCGGCGAGTGCCACCCAACGCGCAAACTTCTGTTTCATCATCGTTGTTCTCCAGAGATAAGGGCTAACGTCCCCGCTTAAGCCTGGTTCACAACTCTTAAAAAATCATCGTAATGCCGCAGAAGGGGTAAACTTAAGCTATCCCCCCAGAGGAGGAGATGACGATGAAACGATACGTAATTCTGGCGGCACTGTTGTCACCGGGCGCATTCGCACAGCCGATTAACACCCTGAATAATCCGAACCAGCCGGGGTATGAAATCCCGGCGCAGCAGCGTATGCAGACGCAAATGCTTAACCAGCAGTCGCAGCAGAAAGGGATGCTGAACCAGCAGTTGCAGACGCAAACGCGGGTGCAGCAACAGCATCTGGAATCACAGATCAACACCAATTCTCAGCGCGTAAGGCAGGGACAACCTGGGGAGCTGAATTCCAGCCGCCAGCAAATGTTGCCCAACGCCGGTGGCGGCATGCTCAATAACAGCGTGAACAGTGACAGCACGCTCGGCACGCAGCAGCACATGCTGCCGCAGAACAGCAACGGCAGCATGCTGAATCAGAATACCTCCGGCACGCCGCAGGCGAACATTCCGCTGAAAACCCTCAGCCCTTAGGGCTGAAAGTCCGGGCCGATCACATCGATGCGGTCGGTGCAGATGCAGTCAACGCCCCAGCTTAACAGCTCAGCTGCGCGCTGGGGTTTATTGACGGTGTACACCAGAATGCGCAGACCAGCAGATTTGATTTGCGCCACCCGCGCTTCATCGAGCAGCGAATGATTGAGGTGCAGCGACACGCAGCCAAGACGCTGGGTGAGCGCATGCCAGTCATCGCGCCATTCGTCGAGCAGCAATCCGCGCGGCAGTTCCGGTGCCGCACGCTGGGCAGCCTCCAGCGCATCAACCTCAAACGAAGAGAGCAGCGGTGCGGTCATTCCTGCCCACAATTCACGCGCCGCCAGCGCGACCGTTTCGCCCGTCAGCGGCCCCAGCCCGGTGGTGGGTTTGATTTCAATGTTGGCCATCATGCCATGCCGGGCACAGCGCTCCGCCACCTGCGAGAGTAGCGGCAACGGCTCGCCGGTGAAGTCCGCGCCAAACCAGCTTCCCGCGTCCACCTTTAGCAGATCGCTCCACGCCAGTCGCCCCGCAACGCCCCAGCCGTTGCTGGTGCGCTCGAGGTTATCGTCATGCAGCAGAAAGATCTCGCCGTCCTGCGACAGCTTCACGTCAAACTCAATCATCCGGTGCCCGTGACGTGCGCCGGTGTCGATCGCCGCCAGCGTGTTTTCCGGTGCCAGTTTGCCCCCGCCGCGGTGCGCGACGATGTGGGGATACGGCCAGTTACTCATACGCGTTGTCCTGTTTCACCATCAAAGAGGTGCAGGTGATTTTCCGGGATATTCAGCCACAGCGTGCTACCCGGCACCGGGCGTTCGTGATGGGATAAACGCACCACCATTTTTTGTTCGCCCCAGCGTCCGTGCGCCAGATTGTCCGCGCCGAGCATTTCCAGCGTGTCCATCACCAGCGGGATGCCGCCTGCCGCCTGAGAGCTTAGCGCAATATGTTCCGGGCGGATACCCAGCGTCATTTTGCGCCCGCCGTAGCCGCGGTAGTACCAGTTAATCGGCAGCGCCATGCCGCTGTCCAGTTCAAAATGGGTGCCGCTGGTGCTGATGCGCCCTTCCAGCAGGTTCATGGCCGGGCTGCCAATAAAGCTCGCTACAAAGCGGCTGGCGGGCTTTTCATAGACTTCTACCGGCGTACCGATCTGTTCAGCGACGCCTTTGTTCATCACCATCACGCGCTGGGCCAGCGTCATCGCTTCGACCTGATCGTGGGTGACGTACAGCGAGGTGGTTTTCAGGCGGCGGTGTAGCTGTTGCAGCTCAAGACGCATCTGGACGCGCAGCTTGGCGTCAAGGTTGGAGAGCGGTTCATCAAACAGGAATACCGCCGGATCGCGCACGATGGCACGGCCCATCGCCACGCGCTGACGCTGCCCACCGGAAAGCTCACGCGGACGGCGTTTTAGCAGGCCGTCCAGCTCAAGAATACGCGCCGCTTCTTTCACACGCTCGGCGATGTGCCCTTTGCCCATGCCGCGAATTTTCAGGCCCCACGCCATGTTCTCTTCCACGCTCATGTGCGGGTAGAGCGCGTAGTTCTGGAACACCATGGCGATGCCGCGCTCTTTCGGTTCGAGATCGGTCACGCGCTGGCGGTCAATCCACACGTCGCCGCTGGTGACGCGTTCAAGCCCGGCCACCATGCGCAGCAGGGTCGATTTGCCGCAGCCTGACGGCCCGACCATCACGATAAATTCCCCGTCGGCGACGTCCAGCGTTAGCGGCTGGATCACCTGGGTTTTGCCGCTGTCCCAGCTCTTGGTTACTGCCTGAAGTTTAAGTCCTGCCATCTTATTTCTCACTGTCTACTAAGCCACGCACAAACGCGCGCTGCATGGCTAAAACGATTACGACCGGGGGGATCAGCGTCAGCAGCATCGCTGCCATCACCTGATTCCACTGTGTGGTGCCTTCGCCGGTGGCGATCATGCCCTTAATCCCGGCGACCGCCGTGCCGAGGTTGACGTCGCTGACGATCAGCAGCGGCCACAGATACTGGTTCCAGCCGTAGATAAAGGTGATGACGAACAGCGCGGCGAGATTGGTTTTCGACAGCGGCAGCACAATGTCGCGGAAAAAGCGCATCGGCGACGCACCGTCGATACGCGCCGCTTCGATCAACTCGTCCGGCAGCGTCATAAAGAACTGGCGGAACAGGAACGTGGCGGTGGCCGAAGCCATCAGCGGCAGCGTTAAGCCCGCATAGCTGTCGAGCATGTTCAGGTTGGCGATGACATCCACAGTCGGGAAGATACGCACTTCCACCGGCAGCATCAGGGTGATAAAAATCATCCAGAAGAAGAGGTTACGCAGCGGGAAGCGGAACCAGACGATGGCAAACGCTGAAAGCATTGAGACGACGATTTTGCCCAGCGTAATGCTAAACGCCATGATGAAGCTATTAAGCAGCATCAGCCAGAACGGCGCGCTGTTTGCGCCCACGCCCTGACGCCAGATGACGCTCAGGTTCTCCAGCAGGTGCGTGCCGGGGATCAGCGTCATCGGCGTTTCAAAGACCTGTTGGTTGTCCAGCGTCGCCGCCACAAAGGCGACGTACAGCGGGAAGAGGATGGCGATAATCCCCACAATCAACATCACATGACTGAATACCGTCAGCCCGGGGCGATTTTCAATCATTGGTAGCGCACCTTACTTTCGACATAGCGGAACTGAACCACCGTCAACACAATCACCAGCGCCATCAGTACCACCGATTGCGCGGCGGAGGCGGAGAGATCCAGCCCGGCAAAGCCTTCGCGGTAAATTTTGTAGATAAGCGTGGTGGTGGCCTGAACCGGTCCGCCCGCGGTGGCGGCGTCAATCACCGGGAAGGTGTCAAAGAAGGCGTACACCAGGTTGACCACCAGCAGGAAGAAACTCACCGGGGCGATCAGCGGCAGCGAGAGCTGGAAGAAGCGGCGCACCGGCCCGGCACCGTCAATGGCGGCGGCCTCGGTCAGTGAGCGAGGAATCGATTGCAGTGCGGCAAAGAAGAACAGGAAGTTGTAACTGATCTGCTTCCAGACCGAGGCAAACACCACGAGGAACATCGCCTGGCCGCTGTTCTGCGCGTGGTTCCAGTCGTAGCCAAAAGAGGCCAGCGCATGGGTGATCAGCCCGCGTCCTGGGTTAAACAGGAAGATCCACAGCACGGCGGCAATCGCCGGGGCGACGGCGTAGGGCAGCAGCATCAGCGTCTGGTACACACGGCTCGCGCGCACGACGTAATCCACCAGCGCGGCAAAAAACAGCGAAGAGACCAGGCCAAAAAAAGTGACCATGGCGCTGAATTTCATCGTCGTCCAGAAGGAGTCGAGGTAGTAGCTGTCGTGGAACAGGCCCACGAAATTGTCGAGGCCCACAAACTGGCTCGATAGCCCGAAAGGATCGACGCTCTGCACGGAATACCACAGCGCTTCGCCCGCAGGCCAGATGAAGAAGACAACGGTGATAACCAGCTGTGGCGCGACCAGCAAATAGGGCAGCCAGCGCGAACGGAATACCGGGCGGGAGGATGACATAAGGCGTTATATTCCTGAGAAAACGCCGGGTGGCGGCTTCGCCTTACCCGGCCTACACAGTGCACATCGTAGGCCCGGTAAGCGCAGCGCCACCGGGCATTTTTTTACGATTTCGTCGACTGCTCGAAGCGGCGCAGCAGCTGATTACCACGCTCAACCGCTGAATCCAGCGCCTGCTGCGGGGTTTTCTTGCTGGTCCATACCGATTCCAGCTCTTCATCCACAATGGTGCGGATTTGCGGCATGTTGCCCAGACGCAGGCCCTTGGTGAACGGCAACGGCGGCTTGTTCATCATCTGGCGCGTGGCGATGTCGGCACCGGGGTTTTTATCGTAGAAGCCCTGCTTACGGGTCAGATCATAGGCTGCCGTGGTGATCGGCAGGTAACCGGTTTTCTGGTGCCATTCGGCCGCGTTTTCCGGCTTCGCCAGGAATTCCAGGAACTGCGCCACACCGGTGTAGGTCGGCTTATCTTTGCCCTGCATGACCCACAGGCTTGCGCCTCCGATAATGGCGTTCTGCGGCGCGCCTTTCACGTCGGCGTCGTACGGCATCATGCCCACGCCGTAGTTAAATTTGGCGTAGTGACGGATGTCGGCCAGCGAGCCAGACGACGCGGTAGTGATCGCGCAATCACCGTTGTAGAACTTCTCGGTGGATTCGTCTTTACGACCGAAGTAGCTGAAATCGCCTTTTTTGTTCAGATCCGCAAGCAGGGCGATGTGTTTCACCTGCTCCGGCTTGTTGAATTCCAGTACCGCATCGGTGCCGTCAAAGCCGTTGTTTTTGGTGGCGACCGGCAGACCGTGCCAGGCGCTGAAGTTTTCAATCTGGATCCAGCCCTGCCAGCCGCTGGCGTAGCCGCACTTCATGCCTGCCGCTTTCAGTTTTGCGGTATAGGCGGCCAGATCCTGCCAGGTTTTCGGCGGCTGCTCCGGATCTAAACCGGCTTTTTTGAAGGCGTCTTTGTTGTAGTAGAGCACCGGCGTGGAGCTGTTAAACGGCTGGGACAGCAGATGGCCCGTTTTGGAATCGGTGTAGTAACCGGACACGGTCGGCACGAACTGGGATTCATCAAAGGTGATACCCGCGTCGCTGAACACTTCGTACACCGGTTTGATGGCTTTCGAGGCCATCATGGTGGCGGTACCCACTTCGTACACCTGGAGCATGGCAGGGGCGTTACCAGTGCGGAATGCGGCGATACCGGCGCTCAGACTCTGCTCATAGTTACCTTTGTAGACCGGCACAATTTTGTAATCCGGGTGGGTTTCGTTGAAACGTTGCGCCAGTGATTCAACTTCTTTGCCTAATTCCCCTTCCATTGAGTGCCAGAATGGGATGGTGGTGACTGCCATCGCCTGACCTGCAAACGCCAGGCTTAACGCCAGTCCTAAAGCGGTATGTCGTAACGAAGTCATTCGGTTATCTCTCTTGTTGTGCCGGATGCGCGATATCACGCGTTTTATGCTCGCGAGGTAACATGACACGCTCGAATGACAGAAAAATAACTGTTTGTTTACAGAATGGTGACAGCAAAGCGTCAGGGGGATGATGGTTGTGTGAAGGGGATGGGGTTGGATTGGGTGCCGTCTGGTGCCCTCACCCCAGCCCTCTCCCACGGGGAGAGGGAGAAAAGCGAGCGGTTCCCTCTCCCTTGAGGGAGAGGGTTAGGGTGAGGGGGAAACGCGATTAGCCGCCTAAATACGCACTGCGCACCGCTTCGTTGGCGAGCAGCGCATCACCGGTATCTTCAAGCACCACGCGACCGTTCTCCAGCACGTAACCGCGATCCGCAAGCTTCAGCGCCTGGTTGGCGTTCTGCTCCACCAGGAAGATGGTCATGCCTTCTTTACGCAGTTGCTCAATGGTGTCGAAAATCTGCTGAATGATGATTGGCGCAAGGCCCAGCGAAGGCTCATCGAGCAGCAACAGACGCGGTTGGCTCATCAGCGCACGGCCAATCGCCAGCATCTGCTGTTCACCACCGGACATCGTCCCCGCCCGCTGAATGCGGCGCTCATGCAGACGCGGGAACAGCTCATACACCCATTTGATGCGGGTCTGGAATTGATCGCGGTCAGCGAAGAAGCCGCCCATCGCCAGGTTTTCTTCCACCGTCATGCGGGAGAAAACACGACGCCCTTCCGGCACAATCGCCACCGCTTCACGCATGATTTTCGCGGTCTGCCAGTCGGTAATGTCTTTACCATCAAAGACAATGCGACCGCTGGTGGCACGGGGATCGCCGCACAAGGTGCCGAGCAGCGTGGTTTTTCCCGCGCCGTTCGCGCCAATCAGGGTCACGATCTCGCCCTGATTGATGGTCAGACTGACGTCGTGCAGCGCCTGAATTTTGCCGTAGTGGGCGCTTACTTTGTCAAAGGACAACATGACTTTTTCCATTATTACGCCTCACCAAGGTACGCACGGATAACATCCGGGTTATGACGAATTTGATCCGGCGTGCCGTTGGCCAGCGGCGTGCCCTGGTTCACCACGTAGATGCGGTCAGAAATGCCCATCACCAGCTTCATATCGTGCTCAATCAGCAAAATCGTGGTGTTGTGATGGTCACGCAGCTCGACGATCAACTCGTCCAGCTCTTTGGTCTCTTTCGGGTTCAGGCCCGCCGCCGGTTCATCCAGCATCAGGATCTCCGGCTGCGTCACCATGCAGCGGGCGATTTCGAGACGGCGCTGATCGCCATACGCGAGGTTGCTCGCCTGGCGGTTGGCGTGCGCTAACAAACCGATGCGGTCGAGCCAGGTGGCGGCCCGGTCCAGCGCGTCGCTCTGGGCGCGACGGAACGCGGGCGTTTTCAGCAGCCCGGAGATGACGCCGGTTTTCAACTGCTGATGCTGTGCCACCAGCAGGTTTTCGATCACCGTCATCTCACGGAACAGGCGCACGTGCTGGAAGGTACGCACCACGCCCATGCGGGCAATTTCCTGGCCCGGCAGGCCTTCGAGGTGCTGTTCACGCAGCATAATGGTGCCGCCCGTCGGCTTGTAGAAACCGGTCAGGCAGTTGAACACCGTGGTTTTTCCCGCGCCGTTCGGCCCAATCAGCGAGACAATTTCCTGCTGATGCAAATCCAGTGAAACATTGTTCACCGCCAGCAGACCGCCGAAGCGCATCATCAGGCCGTTAACAGACAACAATGGCTGACTCATGCCTGCTCTCCTTTTGCGGCTTCCCCGTTTTTCAGTTTCAACTGCGGACGGGTCATCGGCAGCAAGCCCTGCGGACGCCAAATCATCATCAGTACCATCAAACCACCCAGCATCAGCATGCTGTATTCGTTGAAATCACGCATCAGTTCACGCGACACCACCAGCAAAATAGCGGCCAGGATCACCGCAAACTGCGAGCCCATACCGCCGAGTACCACAATGGCCAGCACGAACGCGGACTCCGCGAAAGTAAAGGATTCCGGGCTGACAAAGCCCTGGCGGGCGGCAAACAGCGTACCGGCAAAACCGGCAAACGCGGCGCTGATGGTAAAGGCGGTCAGCTTGATGCGGGTCGGGTTCAGACCGAGTGAGCGACAGGCGATCTCATCTTCACGCAGCGCTTCCCACGCGCGGCCCAGCGGCATGCGCAGCAGGCGATTGATGACGAACAGGGTGAACACCACCAGCAGCAGCGCCACCATGTAGAGGAACACCACGCGGTCGCTCGGATCGTATTTCACGTTGAAGAAGTTGCTGAAGGTATCCCAGCCGCCTTCACGGGCGCTGCGGCTGAACTCCAGGCCAAACAGCGTCGGTTTTGGGATCTGGCTGATGCCGTTCGGGCCGCCGGTCACTTCGGTGTTGTTGAGCAGCAGAATACGCACAATCTCACCGAATCCGAGGGTCACGATCGCCAGATAGTCACCGCGCAGACGCAGCACCGGGAAACCGAGCAGGAAGCCCGCCGCCGCCGAGACCAGCCCCGCCAGCGGTAAACAGGTCCAGAAACCCAGCCCGTAATAGTGGTTCAGCAGCGCGAAGGTGTAAGCGCCGATGGCATAGAAACCGCCGTAGCCCAGCACCAGCAGGCCAGACAGCCCCACCACCACGTTCAGACCGAGGCCGAGGATGATGTAAATCATGGTCAGCGTGGCGATATCCACCGTCCCGCGCGAGACCATAAACGGCCAGGCCACCGCCAGCACAAGCAGCGCCAGCAGGAACAGCTTCTGTTTTACCGTAGAACCATCAATGGCGGGCAACACCCACTTAGGACCAGAGATATTTTTCAGGCCTTTCTGGAACGCAGG
This sequence comes from uncultured Enterobacter sp., assembly GCA_963521185.1. Taxonomy (GTDB): domain Bacteria; phylum Pseudomonadota; class Gammaproteobacteria; order Enterobacterales; family Enterobacteriaceae; genus Enterobacter_D. Next base: position 120,069 of record CAUQTV010000005.1, read on the forward strand.
GCGCAGCATCTGGAAGAAAAAGACCACGGCAGTGCCGACAAAGATCCACTGCCAGCGAATATCGGCGGCATGGCCCACGACCAGTTTAGTGCCATCGAGCTGCAACTGAACGCCCATGAACACGCCCGCGAGCACGAAGAACATGGCGGCAGAGAGCAGCGCCATCGCAAAATGCATCGGTTTCATACTTTTTCAACCTCCGGGCGACCCAGAATGCCGGTCGGCATAACCAGCAGCACCACGATCAGTAGCGCGAACGACACCACATCTTTGTATTCTGTGCTCAGATACGCAGAGGAGAGTGATTCCGCGACGCCGAGGATCAGGCCGCCAATCATTGCGCCTGGGATGCTACCGATACCGCCCAGCACCGCCGCCGTGAAGGCCTTCATACCGGCCATAAAGCCGATGTACGGGTTGATCACGCCGTAGAACTGACCGAGCAGCACGCCCGCCACCGCCGCCATCGCCGCGCCGATCACAAAGGTGAGCGCGATAACACGGTCGGTGTTGATGCCGAGCAGGCTCGCCATCTTCAGATCTTCAGCACAGGCACGACAGGCGCGGCCCATGCGGGAATAGCGGATGAACACCGTCAGCGCCAGCATGGCAACGAAGGTCACAATCCAGATAACCAGTTGCATGGTGGTGATGCTGGCGGCGAAGTTCTCGCTGCTGCCGACAATCCACTGACCGTCAAACAGGCTCGGCAACGCCACGTCGCGCGACCCTTCGGTGAGGCTGACGTAGTTTTGCAGGAAGATAGACATACCGATGGCGGAGATCAGCGCAATCAGGCGCTTGGAGCTGCGCACCGGGCGGTAAGCCACTCGCTCAATGCTCCAGCCGTAGGCGCTGGCAATCACGATCGCGCCGACGAAGCCGGCACCCACCAGCAGCCAGCTGCTGTCGATGCCCATCATCATCAGTGCGGCGATGATCATAAATGACACGTAGCTACCGATCATGTACACCTCGCCGTGAGCGAAGTTGATCATGCCGATAATGCCGTACACCATGGTGTAACCAATGGCGATGAGTGCATAGGTGCTTCCCAGCGTCACGCCGTTAAACATCTGCTGCACAAAATAGAGAAACTGCTCAGACATATGCAAACCTTTTTATACCCGCCCGGAGAACCGGGCGGTGGGATAATTATTTGGCGACCGACGAAGACCCGTCGGCGTGCCATTGAAAGACACCAAATTCAAATCCCTTCAGATCGCCTTTATCATCCCAGTTCAGCGGCCCAATCACGGTTTTAGCCCCGTTAGCTTTTAAATCTTTTGCCAGTTCCAGCGGTTCGGTGCTGCCCGTGCGCGTAAGCGCCGTCGCCAGCGACTGAACGGCAGCGTAAGTGATCCACACGTAAGGACCGCTGGGATCTTTCTTCTGGGCTTTGAGCGCGTCTACAATAGCGCTGTTGGCCGGATCCTGGTCATAACGTTTTGGCATCGTCACCAGCATGCCCTCTGCCGCATCGCCCGCGATGTTCGACAGCGAGGCGTTGCCCACGCCTTCCGGTCCCATAAACTGCAATTTCAGACCGTTAGCGCGCGCCTGGCGCAGCATCTGCCCCATTTCCGGGTAGTAACCGCCGTAGTAAACGAAGTCGATATTCTCTTTTTGCAGGCGGGCGATGAGCGCGGAGAAATCTTTCTCACCGGCGGTGATACCGTCGAAGAACACCACGTTTGCGCCACCGGCTTTCAGGCCCTCCTGCACGGAGCGTGCGAGGCCTTCACCGTACTGCTGCTTGTCATGGATGATGGCGATACGCTGGGGTTTCACCTTCTCCAGAATGTATTTCGCGGCGGTCGGCCCCTGCGAGGAGTCCAGCCCGGCGGTACGCATAATGTGCTGATAGCCGCGCTGCGTCAGCTCCGGGTTGGTCGCGCCTGGGGTGATCATCAGGATGCCTTCGTCTTCGTAAATGTCAGACGCAGGCTGGGTTGATGATGAGCAGAGATGACCTATCACGTACTGGATGCCGTCATTGACCACTTTGTTCGCCACGGCCACGGCCTGTTTCGGGTCGCAGGCGTCGTCATATTCCACGGCGACCAGTTTGTCACCTTTGATACCGCCTTTGGCGTTGATATCTTTGATGGCCTGACGCGCGCCGTTGAACTCCATATCTCCCCACTGGGCGATGGGACCGGACATCGCCCCCACAACCGCGACGTTAATATCAGCCGCGCCTGCCGTGTGCGAAATCGCCAGTGCAATCATCCCCGCGATCAATTTCTTCGCGTTCCTTTTCATACCTGAATCCCCGTTCGTGATGTCGTGTGAATATTTTGTTTTATTATGGTTAAAAAGCATTCTGTACTTTTAATGAACAATTCTATTTTTGCTATTGCCTTTAATGGTTTAGCGCGGCTTTTTGACAAAAACCCTGCTAAATTCCCTATTTTTCAGGCGATTAAGCACAGATAATATTCTGTATTTATGCAGAGATAAACAAAAAAAGTCCCGTTGTTAGCATAAAATAATGGTACAAAGAGCCGAATAAATCACTACCTTTTAGGTAAAAATACTGCTTATTTTTCGATCCCTAATGTTTAAAACTGCTACAGACCGCACAGTAGAAGTAATCACCTGATGAATGCTTTAAAAAAGTGAAGGCGACCGGTGGGAAAAAATGAGTACACTGATCCTCTCTTTTAAGGCTTGGACAAGCAGTGCATGAAACTGACCATCATCCGTCTGACCACGTTTAGCGACCAGGATCATATCGATTTAGAAAAAATCTGGCCGGAGTACTCCCCCTCTTCATTGAACGTCGACGACACGCACCGAATCTACGCCGCACGCTTTAATGAGCGCCTGCTGGGTGCCGTGCGCGTGACCATCAGCGGTCACCAGGGCGCGCTGGATTCTCTGCGCGTACGCGACATCACCCGCCGCCGTGGCGTGGGTCAATATTTGCTCGAAGAGGTGTTTCGCACCAACCCTGAGATCACACGCTGGTGGATGGAAGATATTGCCGTGGAAGATCAGGTCGCGATGGACGCCTTTATGCAGACGCTGGGTTTTGTGCGCAAAGATAAGGGCTGGCTGAAGTAACCCTCCCCCTCACCCCTGCCCTCTCCCCAGGGAGAGGGAGAAAACCGGAGATGCCCTCTCCCCAGGGTGAGGGGTGAAAACCGTAACATCCCCTCTCCCGTCGGGAGAGGGTTAGGGTGAGGGGCAAAAACTACCGCTTATTTAGCATCCGTCGCGGTGCCGTCAGCGTGCCAGGTGAACACACCAAATTCGAAGCCTTTCAGATCGCCTTTCTCATCCCAGCTCAGCGGCCCCATCACGGTATCCACGGAGTTAGCCTTCAGGTATTTGGCGATTTCAGCCGGATCGTCAGACTGTTCCAGACCCGCTTTCAGCGATTGCAGGGCCGCGTAGGTGGTCCACACGAACGCACCGCTCGGATCCTGTTTCTTCGCCTTGATCGCATCCACAATCGGTTTGTTCGCCGGAACCTGATCGTAGTTTTTCGGTTTGGTGACCAGCATACCTTCCGCAGATTCACCGGCAATGTTAGACAGGGAGACGTTCGCCACGCCTTCCGGACCCATAAATTTGGTTTTCAGACCGGCAGCGCGAGCCTGGCGCAGGATCTGGCCCATTTCCGGGTGGTAACCACCGTAATAGACGAAGTCGATGTTTTCTTTCTTCAGACGCGCAACCAGCGTGGAGAAGTCTTTCTCACCGGCGGTGATACCGTCAAAGAACACCACGTTGGCGTTCGCTTTTTTCAGGTTGTCCTGCACGGAACGCGCCAGGCCTTCACCGTACTGCTGTTTGTCATGGATCACGGCGATACGCTGCGGCTTCACGCTATCCACAATGTATTTCGCGGCGGTCGGGCCCTGGTCAGAGTCAAGACCGGTGGTACGCAGGATCAGTTTGTAGCCACGCGCGGTCAGCTCTGGTGCGGTTGCCGCAGGCGTGATCATCAAAATGCCTTCGTCTTCATAAATGTCAGACGCTGGCTGTGTAGAGGAAGAGCACAGGTGACCGATAACGTATTTAATGCCATCGTTGACCACTTTGTTGGCAACCGCCACGGCTTGTTTCGGATCGCAGGCATCGTCGTACTGAACCGCAACCAGTTTGTCGCCCTTGATGCCACCTTTGGCATTGATGTCTTCAATAGCTTGTTTGGCACCGGTAAATTCCTGGTCACCGTACTGCGCTACCGGACCGGACATGGCACCGACGACCGCAACTTTAATATCCTTAGCAAAAGCCATGTTGCTCATTGCCAGTGCAATACATCCTGCCAGTAACGCTTTACCCTTCATGTTCATCCTGAGATTCCCCATTGTTATGGTGATTGCATTTGTTGTGATGTTGTTGTGTGACACATTATTTTGCTTACAGCCATAAGCTAAGCATATGATGGTGGTGCAATGGCAAACCGCTCGTGTCTTAGCAGCATACTCTGCTAAAACATACCCCATTTTTCGGAATTTGGAACAACAATTTTGCAGCTCAGATAACAGACAGATGACGGCATTGCGCAGCGGGTTTCAATCGTTTAGCGGGGAGACAGGCCCGGCAAGCCACTGGCTGCCGGGCGGATAATCATTCAGACAATGAATGCGTAATAATGTCCAGCGCCTGGCGGAACTGGGCTTCAGGAATGGTGAGCGGGTACAGGAAGCGTATCACGTTGCCGTACACGCCACAGCTTAGCAGCAGCAGACCCGCCGCCAGCGCGCGATCCTGTACGCGTTTGGTGAATTCCGGCGAAGGTTCACCGCTGTTGGGATCGGCGAATTCAACGGCGACCATCGAGCCGAGCGCGCGAACATCGGCGATATAGGGGCAATCCGCTTTCGCTTTGTTCAGCACTTCAACCAGATGCTGACCAAGATGTTGGGCGCGTTCGCACAGATCCTCTTCGTCTATCACCTCCAGCACCGCCAGCGCCGCCGCCACCGCCAGCGGGTTACCGGCATAGGTGCCACCGAGACCGCCCGGCGCGGGAGCGTCCATCACTTCTGCGCGTCCGGCCACCGCCGAGAGCGGCAAACCGCCCGCCAGGCTTTTCGCCATGGTGATGAGATCGGGTTTAACGCTGTAGTGTTCCATCGCAAAGAGTTTGCCGGTGCGCGCAAAGCCAGTCTGCACTTCATCCGTGATCAGCAGAATGCCGTGTTTGTCGCACAGCGCGCGCAGCGCCTGCATGAAATCATCCGGCGCGACCACAAATCCGCCTTCGCCCTGCACCGGCTCCAGCAGGATCGCCGCCACCTGATCCGGGCCAATATCCGCCTTAAAGATGCGATCCAGACTTTTTAGCGCATCGGCGGTGGTGACGCCCTGCACCGCATTCGGGTACTGGGCATGGAAAATGGAGCCGGGGAACGGCCCGAAGCCGATTTTGTACGGCGCGACTTTGCCGGTCAGCGCCATGGTCATAAACGTGCGGCCATGAAACCCTCCACCAAAGGTGATAAGCCCTGGACGTTTGGTGTACGCACGCGCGATTTTCACCGCGTTTTCAACCGCTTCTGCGCCTGTTGAGAAGAACGCGGTTTTTGCCGGGCCAGCAAGGGGCACGCGGGCGTTGATCTCCTCCGCCAACGCGACATAGCTTTCATAAGGCACAATCTGGTAGGCCGTGTGGGTAAAGGCCTGTAGCTGTTTTTCCACCGCCGCCATTACTTTCGGGTGACGATGACCGGTGTTTAACACCGCAATCCCGGCGGCGAAGTCGATCACTTCGTTGCCTTCCACATCCCACAGCGTGGCGTTTTCCGCTTTCTGTGCATAAAAACCGCACATCACACCGATACCGCGCGGCGTCGCCTGTAAGCGGCGCGCATTCAGGTCATTATTTTTCATTTTCGTCTCCCCGTCGTTGAAGCCATATTCATTCGCTGTCTTGTCACAATGGCACAAGCGGCCCTATATTCGAGTACCAGTTTTGAATAATTGAGGGATCCAATTGCGCTCACTCGTCTGCGATCTGCTGCAACTGCGTCTGGACGAGCAAGCAGAAGGCAAGCTACATAAAAAATTGTATAACGCCGTGCGTCTGTCGATTCTCGACGGCACGCTGCCTCCGCAGGCGCGTTTACCGCCGAGCCGGGATCTGGCCTGCGAACTGCACCTTTCGCGCAATACGGTGCTGACCGTGTATGAGCAGCTTTTGGCCGAGGGTTACGTGGTGTCGCGCCCCGGCAGCGGCACCTTTGTCGCGCAAACCGTACCGGACAGCCTGCTGCTTGCGCCGCACACCGCACACGAGCGCCCGCATCACGACCCGTCGCCCGCGCTCTCACGCCGGGGACAGCATTTACTGAGCCAGCGCCGTGCCAGCCCGCGTCAGTGGGGGGCATTTTTACCCGGCGTGCCGGACGTGAAGGCGTTTCCCCACGCGCTGTTTCGTAAAATTCAGTCTCGCATCAGCCGCAAACCGCAGGCAAGACAGCTTTCTTATAGCAATGCCGGGGGCAGTCAGGCGCTGCAACAGGCGCTGGTGGATTACCTGCGCGTCGCCCGCTCGGTGCAGTGCAGCGCGGATCAAATTCTCATTACCGAAGGCATTCACCAGGCGATCGATCTGGTGTCACGCATGCTGTGCGATCCGGGTGACACCGCGTGGATCGAAGAACCGGCCTACTGGGGGATCCGCAACGTTCTGAGCATGAATGAGGTGATGTTGCAAGCGATCGCCGTCGATCGCGCGGGCATGGATCCGCCAGAGCAGACCGACACGCCGCCGACGCTGATTTTCGTCACGCCGTCGCACCAGTATCCGCTGGGCTGCGTGATGAGTCTTGAGCGGCGGCAGCGTTTACTGGCGCTGGCGCGGCAGTACGGAAGCTGGATTGTGGAAGATGATTACGACAGCGAGTTTCGCTTTTCAGGCCAGCCAATCCCGGCGTTGCAGGGGCTGGTGGAGGACGCGCCTGTGATTTACACCGGCACCTTCAGCAAAACGCTCTATCCAGGGTTACGGCTGGGCTACGTGGTGCTGCCGCGTCCGCTGATGCAGGCGTTAAAATCCGCCCATGCTGAGCTGTATCGCGGCGGACGGCTGTTGACCCAGGAAGCGCTGGCGCTGTTTATTACCGAAGGTCACTACACTGCGCACATTCGACGTATGCGGCTGCTATACGCGCGGCGTCGTGCGCGGCTGGCGGGGCTTATCGTTGATAATCTGGGCAAAGAGGCGCTGAGCGAATTTAACGATAACGCCGGGCTGCATCTGGTGCTGGCCCTGCCGGAACGCTGTGATGACGTGGCGCTGGCGCAAGAGGCCAATGAGCGGGGCATTCTGGTCAGGCCGCTGTCGCGCTATTACCTGAACGCATCAACGGCGCGCGGGCTGCTTATGGGGTTTGCGGCAATGGAAGAAAGCGAGATGGATAAGGCGTTTGCGGTGCTGTTAGGGGTGATAGCGGGGACGTAAAACAGCAGGCCGGGTGCGCGTAACGCGACCCGGCACTGACGTCGATTAGGCTTCGATCGCCATACGCAGTTTTTTCATGGCGTTTTTCTCAAGCTGACGCACACGTTCAGCGGAGACGCCGTAGCGGTCGGCGAGTTCCTGCAAGGTGGACTTGTTGTCTTCATCAAGCCAGCGGGCGCGAATGATCGCCTGGCTACGCTCGTCCAGACCCTGCATCGCGTCGGACAGCTTGTTGGCCGCCTGCTCTTCCCAGTTGTCATCTTCAATGCCGTCGGCAAAGTTAGACGATTTATCCTGGAGATACAGCACCGGGGCCATGGGCTGGCTGTCGGACTCGTCGTCCGGCGACATGTCAAAAGTCATGTCCTGCGCGGCCATGCGCGATTCCATTTCCCGCACGTCTTTGCTGGAAACGCCCAGCTCGCGCGCCACCATTTCCACTTCGTCCTGGTTGAACCAGCCCAGACGCTGCTTGGTTTTACGCAGGTTAAAGAACAGCTTACGCTGTGCTTTGGTGGTAGCGACTTTCACGATACGCCAGTTACGCAGAACGTATTCGTGGATCTCGGCTTTGATCCAGTGCACGGCGAAGGAGACCAGACGCACACCCACTTCAGGATTGAAGCGGCGCACGGCTTTCATCAGGCCAATGTTACCTTCCTGAATCAGGTCAGCCTGCGGCAGGCCATAGCCCGAATAGTTACGAGCAATATGAACAACAAAGCGCAGGTGTGACAGGATCAGCGTTTTAGCTGCTTCCAGTGAGCCCTGGTAATGCAGCTTTTCAGCAAGCTCCTTTTCTTCGTCAGCCGTTAACATCGGCCAAGCGTTAGCGGCCCGGATATAGGATTCCAGGTTACCAACAGGGGCTAGAGCTAAAGTTTGCATTTCTTTGGTCATTCAAATCCTCTCAATGTACTTCTTGCTGGCGGCGGTTAGTCCCCATCAGGCAACGAACATGCCAGCGCTAATGAGCAACGAGAATAGCATTCACACTTTTATCAGACAGTGATTTTATCCACAAGTTCAATGCAACGATGTGAATAAATTGCGCACAAATTGTGACACAGCGATGAAAAAAAGCATGAGCAGAAGAAAGAGATAACAGGGACTCTTTCCCTGCAAGCCGACATTCGTGCAGCAGGGAAAGAGTATATCAGAGAATTTTTAGTCGGGGGTAAAGTGACGTAAATGTTGTACCGTCGCCAGCCAGGCCGCCAGCCAGCCGATCATTGAGCACACCAGCAGCAGGAGCAGACACTCGTCAATCGACAGGCCGCTCAGCTCAAACTGGGTACCAAAAATCTTCGCCACGTCGGTGACCGCCGATGACAGACGCATCACCAGAATTTCTGACAGGATCAGCGATAAAAACGCCCCGCTAAAGCCGAGCAGCGCGCCGCCGTAAAGGAACGGACGCAAAATAAAGCCGTCGGTTGCGCCGATCAGTTTCTGCACGTTAATGGTATCGCGACGTGCAAAGATGCTCAGGCGCACGCTGTTGCCGATGACGAGGAAAACCGCCGCCACCATCAGCAGACCAATCATCGCCGCCACGCGACCCACCAGCCCGGTGAGCGCCGCGAGGCGGGCAAACCAGCTGTCGTCCATGCGCACTTCGTCAATGCCGTTAACCCGCGCAATACGATCGCGTAAAGTGTTGAGCGACTCAGTATTCTGGAAGTCGATTTTCGGCACCACAACCGCCACCGCAGGCAGCGGGTTCTCTTCGAGCATATCCAGCGCGCCGCCAAAACCGGACCAGTTGCGGAACTCGCCCAGCGCTTCGTCGCGGGAAAGGTAGTTCACCTTCTCGACGCCCTGTTCGGCCTGTAACTGACCCACGACCTGCTGCGCGGCGTTGTCATCCAGCGCCTTGTCAAAATAGACGGTGATCTGCGGCGACGGGTAATACTGCGACGACGCCTGGTTAACGTTTTTGTAGACCATGTAACAGACGCTCGGCAGCGTCAGCGAGATGGCAATCACCATCACCGTCAGGAACGTCGCCAGCGGTTTGCTTTTCAGATCCGCCAGCGCACCGCTAAAGGCGTAGCGCACCTGCTCGTTAAAAACGTTGGTCTTGCGTGAGCCAGGCTTCGGCGGCGTCTTCGCGCGCCCGGACGCGCTGCGGTTTGCGCCCCCTGCCGATCCCTTTTTGCGCAAGCGGTCAAGCTTACTGCCAAACTGGCGGATTTGATTTACTGCATCGCGTTTATTCACCAGCCAGGCCTCCATGCAAATGACCGTCGCTCAGGTTCATGGTGCGGTACGAACGGCGTGAAATCAGGCCGATATCGTGCGTGGCCATCAGCACCGTCACCCCCACGCGGTTGAACTCTTCGAACAGGCGCAGAATGCCTTCGGAGAGCGCATCGTCAAGGTTCCCGGTCGGTTCATCCGCCAGCAACACCGCCGGTTTATTCACCACCGCACGGGCGATACCCACGCGCTGCTGTTCACCGCCGGAGAGCTGAATCGGGAAGTTTTTCGCTTTGTCGAGCAGGCCGACTTTATCCAGCGCCGCTGAGACGCGACGGCGGATATCATCGCCGCTGGCACCCGCAATAATGAGCGGTATCGCCACGTTGTCGAACACCGTTCTGTCCATTAGCAGATGGTGATCCTGGAAAATCATGCCAATCTGACGACGCAGAAACGGCACTTCACGGTTTTTGAGACGGCTGATCTCATGCCCACTAAAGAAGATTTTCCCCGCGCTCGGCCGCTCGATGCCGCAAATGAGCTTCAAAAGCGTACTTTTCCCTGCGCCGGAGTGGCCGGTCAGAAATGCCATCTCGCCCGGTTGCAGGTGGAATGTGACCCCCTGCAACGCTTGTCTCCCGCCGAGATAGGCCTTGCTGACGTGTTCAAAGCGAATCATTGTTAATCCTCTCGGGCAAAAAGTGCCTCTATAAAATCGCCCGCGTTAAACGGACGCAAGTCCTCTATACGTTCACCCGTCCCAATGTAGCGGATAGGAATACCAAACTGGTCTGCAATCGAGAAGATCACGCCGCCTTTTGCGGTTCCGTCCAGTTTGGTCAGCGTGATGCCGGTTAAGCCCACCGCCTCGTTAAACAATTTGGCCTGGCTTATCGCGTTCTGCCCGGTGCTGGCATCCAGCGTCAGCATCACTTCGTGCGGTGCTTCAACGTCCAGTTTTTTCATAACGCGGACGATCTTTTTCAACTCTTCCATCAGGTGCGATTTGTTCTGCAAACGCCCGGCGGTATCGGCGATCAGGACATCGACTTTACGCGACTTCGCCGCCTGGATGGCATCGAAGATCACCGAAGCGGAATCCGCGCCGGTATGCTGAGCGATAACCGGAATGTTGTTGCGCTGGCCCCAGACCTGAAGCTGCTCCACCGCCGCCGCACGGAAGGTATCCCCCGCCGCCAGCATCACCGATTTACCCTGCTGTTCAAACTGACGCGCCAGCTTGCCAATGGTGGTGGTTTTCCCCACGCCGTTGACGCCAACCATCAGAATAACGAACGGGGTTTTGCCTTCAATATTAAGCGGTTCGTCAACTTTTGCGAGAATTTCACCCATTTCGTCTTTTAACATGCCGTACAGGGCTTCGGCGTCGCGCAGCTGTTTACGGCTCGCCCCTTCCGTCAGACGGGTGATGATTTTGCGCGTGGTGTCCACGCCAACGTCCGCAATCAGCAGCTGTTCTTCCAGCTCTTCAAACAGATCATCATCGATTTTTTTGCCACGGAAAAGACTGATAAATCCGGAACCGAGATTCTCTTTAGTTTTCAGCAGGCTGCGTTTTAAACGTGCAAAGAAACCCTCTTTGGTGGGTTTTTCTTGCTCAACAACCACGCTGTTAACCGGCGCGTCCTCTTCAATCGGCTCATCCTGCTCCTGGATCCACTCTTCCGGCGCAGGCTCGACGGATTCGGCCTCTTCCGGCAGCGGGAGTTCTTCACGGATGATGACCTCTTCCGACACCGGCAGTTCTTCACAGGTGATGACCTCTTCTACCGGCGCAACCTCTGCGCCAGCGTCAGCCACCTGTTCAGTCACCTCAACGATCTCAGCGGCAAAGGCGTCAGATTCGGCTTCCGTGTGCGGCGCTGTCTCAACGCTCGCCTGTTCTTCTGCGGCGTGCGGTTCTTCTGCGACGTGCGATTCTACTACGTCATGTTCTTCGACGTTCTGTTCGGGTGCCGCGTCCTGCGCCTCGTCCTTTTGACCAAAGCCAAGCCAGGAAAACAAACCCCGTTTTTTTTCTTTTGCCATTTGCGACTACACTCCTCGCGGTTAATTCATGGCGCAGCCCGCATTGTCGCAAACAAGGGGCTGAAAAATGAGTAAGATGTAAAGATAAGTTGTTCGCTAGTCTACCACTTTCCGTAGAGCACAGCACCGCCAGCCGAAAAGCGTTAACACGAAAAGCGCTGAACGGCTGGCAAAGGGGAAATGGGGTGGAAAAATGCGGTTAAGTGCCTGGATCAGTAAAAGAGGTACAGTGGTAATAGCTAACCGAAAAACGTCTCCACCGGAACGTTGAAATAACGAGCAAAATCTTTAACTTGCGTTAACGTCATCGTACGTTTTCTGTTAATAATGTCTGATATAACACTTTGCGTCGCAATCTCTTTCAAATCGGCCTGCTTTAAGCCTCTGTCCTTCAAAAAGAACGCGAGCGCTTCGGCCTGGCTGACGCTGGGAACAACCCTGTGTTTCTGTTCGTATTCATAAACGCGATCGGCGATCAGCTCTGCAAACGTTGCGGGAATGTCATTCACATCAGAAGATAACGCATACAACTGGTCGATACAGGCCATTCTCTCCTGCACATCGCGTTCATCTTCCACAGATTCCATGCATGCGGAAAGAAGGGTTGAAATGGTGCGGAGTTGCTCGTTAGCGTGCTCAAAAAGCGAGGGTAAATTTTGGATGAGCGCACTCATTCCTGATGGACTGACAAGATGGGAAGATGCCTTTCTCATAATTCACCTTTTGTTCTTCGTTTGCGCTTTCCACCACTTATCGTAATCAGCGTGGGAGCAGACATCTTTAACGTACAGAGAACCCGCTTTCGGGTTAAGCCAGGTGATAAGTCGACACTTATTACCATGAATGTCAAAGATATAGATATCAAGCGGACCCTTGCGACTCTCTTTTTCGAGAAGCGCGCAGGGTATGCGATCTACGTTCCAGCAGGATGCGTTTCGCCAGACATCACAAAGCAGTTCATATGACTCAAATCGAAGCGACGGTTTATCAAATACATCCAACCATAGCTTCAGGCCGATTTTCCATTGGGCATGCTTTTTCATCGCATCCGTAATGGTTTTAGCGGTAATTACGCGCATCTCACCTCCCTATGATATCGCAAATTGCGATATTTGCAAAAACTCTGCGCCTGCCATTCTCACCCCGATTTTAACACCGGTGGCAAAGGTTATGCGTATACTTTGCGCCGTAACGCCTGTGGATTAGGGTTTCGCCCTGCGCTTCCCGCCGCTAAAATGGCGGGCTATTACTGTGTGACCAGAGCTTTCATTATGAAAAAACCAAACCGTGCCGCCAGCGGCCAGATTCGTATTATTGGCGGGCAGTGGCGTGGCCGTAAATTACCGGTACCGGATAGCCCTGGTCTGCGCCCGACGACGGACCGCGTGCGGGAAACGCTGTTTAACTGGCTGGCACCGTCAATGGTCAATGCCCGCTGCCTCGACTGCTTTGCCGGAAGCGGCGCGCTGGGTCTGGAAGCGCTGTCACGCTATGCCAGCGCGGCGACGCTGCTGGAGATGGAGCGCGGCGTGGCGCAGCAGCTTTCGCAAAATCTGGCGACGCTGAAAGCCGCCAACGCGAAAGTGGTCAACACCAACACGCTGAGCTTCCTGAACCAAAACGGCACGCCCCATGATATTGTGTTTGTCGATCCGCCGTTTCGTAAAGGGCTGCTCGATGAGACGCTGCGCCTGCTGGAATGCAACGGCTGGCTGGCGGATGACGCGCTGATCTACGTCGAAAGCGAAGTCGAAAACGGTTTACCGCCAGTTCCGGTGCACTGGGATTTGCACCGCGAAAAAGTGGCCGGGCAGGTCGCCTACCGCTTATATCACCGCACCGTACAAGGAGTGCACCATGCTGATTAATCTGGGACGCTTGCTGATGCTGGGCGTCTGGGCGTTCCTGATCCTCAACCTGATCCACCCCTTCCCGCGTCCGCTGAATATTTTTGTCAACGTGGCGCTGGTCTTCACCTCGTTTATGCATGCGCTGCAAATGGTAATGTTGAAAACCGCGCTGCCCAAAGACGGCCCGCAGATGACCGCGTTCGAGCAATGGCGCGTTTTCCTGTTTGGCGTGTTTGAGCTGCTGGTGTGGCAAAAACGGCTAAAAGCAAAAAGATAAACGCGTAAGAAAATGCGGAAAACCACGCAAGTGAGCTGAACGGGCGTTGTCATCCGCCCATCGCGACCACTACACTGAAAGCAGGGCTGTGGGCGCAACGCCCACGCGACAATAACGAATTCAAGGAATTAAGATGCTTTGGTCGTTTATCGCTGTTTGTTTTTCTGCATGGTTGTACGTAGACGCGTCGTATCGTGGGCCGACCTGGCAACGCTGGCTGTTTAAACCTGTCACCTTACTGCTGCTGTTGCTGCTCGCGTGGCAAGCGCCGATGTTCAACGCGGTCAGCTATCTGGTGCTCGCCGGACTCTGCGCGTCGTTGATTGGCGATGCGCTAACGCTGCTACCGCGTCAACGGCTGCTGTATGCCATCGGGGCGTTTTTCCTCGCGCATCTGCTCTACACCATCTATTTCGCCAGCCAGATGACGCTGTCGTTTTTCTGGCCGTTGCCGTTGGCGCTGCTGGTGATTGGCGCGCTGTTGATTGGCGTGATCTGGACACGACTGGAAGAGCTGCGCTGGCCGGTGTGCACCTTCATCGCCATGACGCTGGTGATGGTATGGCTGGCCGGTGAACTGTGGTTCTTCCGTCCCACCAGCCCGGCGCTGTCGGCGTTTGTGGGTGCTCTGTTGCTGCTCATCGGCAATATCGTCTGGCTGGGCAGCCACTACCGCCGCCGCTTCCGGGCCGATAATGCGATTTCTGCCGCCTGCTATTTTGCCGGTCATTTCTTGATTGTCCGTTCGCTCTACATTTAACGCTTGACTCTGGAGTGGACTCCAGAGTGTATCCTTCCGGGTAATGAGAAAATTATCATTCCCGGAGGATGCCATGACCTCACCCTCGTCCGACAAAAAAACCCCGCAGTTTGCGGCCATGACGTTGCGCCCGGTGACCGCGCCCGCGCAGAGCTGTGGTTGCGATAACGCCTGCGAGCCTGCCGCTGAACTCCCGACCGTCGCCGACGGCACGCGCTACACCTGGCAGGTGAGCGGAATGGACTGCGCCGCCTGCGCGCGCAAAGTCGAAACGGCAGTGCGCCAGCTTCCAGGCATCCGTCAGGTGCAGGTCACCTTTACCACCGAGAAGCTGATTGTTGATGCCGGGGGCGATGTGCGTGCGCAGGTTGAAAACGCCGTGCAGCGCGCGGGCTATCAATTGCGCGACGAACATGCCGCCGCGCCGCCCGTCTCGCGTCTGCGTGAAAATCTGCCGCTGCTGATCCTCGTCGTGATGATGGCGCTCAGCTGGGCGCTGGAGCAGGTTAACCACCCCGCAGGCCAGCTGGCGTTTATCGTCACCACGCTGGTGGGTTTGCTGCCGATTGCCCGCCAGGCGCTGCGTCTGATGAAAAGCGGCAGCTGGTTTGCCATCGAAACGCTGATGAGCGTGGCGGCGATTGGCGCGCTGTTTATTGGCGCGACGGCAGAAGCGGCAATGGTGCTGCTGCTGTTCCTGATTGGCGAGCGTCTTGAAGGCTGGGCCGCCAGCCGGGCACGCCAGGGCGTTAGCGCGTTAATGGCACTGAAACCGGAAACCGCCACGCGGCTCACCCACGGCAGGCGTGAAACTGTCGCCATCGCCGCGCTGCGTCCCGGTGATGCCATCGAAGTGGCGGCGGGCGGTCGCCTGCCCGCCGACGGCAAGCTGGTGACGGACTTCGCCAGCTTTGATGAAAGCGCGCTGACCGGTGAATCCGTTCCGGTGGCGCGCACGAAAGGCGATAAAGTTCCCGCAGGGGCCACCAGCGTTGACCGGCTGGTGACGCTGGAGGTGATTTCGCGGCCCGGCGATAGCGCTATCGATCGCATTCTTAAACTGATTGAAGAAGCCGAAGAGCGCCGCGCGCCCATTGAGCGCTTTATCGATCGCTTCAGCCGAATTTATACCCCGGCGATCATGGCGGTTGCGCTGCTGGTGGCCATCGCGCCGCCGCTGCTAATGAACGCACCCTGGCTTACGTGGATCTACAAGGGGCTGACGCTGCTGCTGATTGGCTGTCCGTGCGCGCTGGTGATTTCAATGCCCGCAGCGATCACCTCAGGTCTGGCGGCAGCGGCACGCCACGGGGCGCTGATCAAAGGCGGCGCGGCGCTGGAGCAGCTTGGGCGCATCACGCAGGTGGCGTTTGATAAAACCGGCACTCTGACACTCGGCAAACCCCGGCTCACGGCTATCCATGCGGCAACGGGCAGTGAAGACGATGTGCTGGCGCTGGCCGCCGCCGTGGAGCAGGGTTCGACACACCCGCTGGCCCACGCCGTGGTGCAGGAAGCCGCCCGACGCGGGCTGACGCTGCCTGCCGCGCAGGCGCAACGGGCGCTGCCAGGTGCCGGAATTGAAGCGCAGGTTGCAGGCCAAAGGGTGCTGATTAGCGCGCCGGACAAACTGCCTGCCGCGACGCTGGACGAAGGCTGGCAGACGCGCATTCGCGAGCTTGAAGCACAGGGTCAGACGGTGATTGTGGTCATGCGCGAAGGCGTGCTCGCCGGGACGCTGGCGCTGCGCGATACCCTGCGAGACGACGCTAAAGCGACGGTTAACGCGCTGAATGATTTAGGCATTAAGGGCGTGATCCTCACCGGTGATAATCCGCGCGCCGCCGCGGCGATTGCAAATGAACTGGGGATGGCGTTTCGTGCGGGGCTGTTGCCTGCCGATAAAGTGCAGGCGGTGACGGCGCTCAATCAGCAGGCACCGCTGGCGATGGTGGGCGACGGCATAAACGATGCCCCGGCGATGAAGGCCGCCACAATTGGGATTGCGATGGGCAGCGGCACCGACGTGGCGCTGGAAACCGCCGACGCGGCGCTGACGCAAAACCGCCTGGGCGGGCTGGTGCAGATGATTACGCTGGCGCGCGCGACGCAGGCCAACATCCGGCAAAACATCGCCATCGCGCTGGGGCTGAAAGCTATTTTCCTCGTGACTACGCTGCTGGGTATCACCGGCCTGTGGCTGGCGGTGCTGGCGGATACCGGCGCGACGGTGCTGGTGACGGCGAACGCGCTCAGGCTGTTGCGGCGTCGGTAAAAACGCCGGGTGGCGCACGCTTACCCGGCCTACAGGAACGGTTGCGCCGCCGGTAAAAACGCCGGGTGGCGCAAGCTTACCCGGCCTACAGGAACAGTTGCGCTGCCGGTGAAAACGCCGGGTGGCGCACGCTTACCCGGCCTACAGGAACGGTTGCGCCGCCCGGCATAAAGGTTTACTGCATTCCCAGAATTCGCGGCAGCCACAGCGACACCGCCGGAATATAGGTCACCATCGCCAGCACCACCAGCAGCATGGCATAAAACGGCAGCATGGCGCGGACCACGGTTTCTATCTTCTGCTTACTCACCGCGCTGGCGACGAACAGCACCGATCCCACCGGCGGCGTGATCAGGCCGATCCCCAGATTGACCATCATGATCATGCCAAAATGCACCGGATCGATCCCCAGCGCGTTGGTCACCGGCAGCAGCACCGGCGTCAGGATCAGAATGATCGGAGCCATGTCCATTAGCGTGCCGATCAGCAGCAGCATGACGTTGAGGTACATCAGAATGACGTATTTATTATCCGACAGCGAGGTGAAGAACTCGGTGATGCGCACCGGCAGCTGCATGTAGGTCATCACCGCGCCAAACGCGGCCGCAAAGCCGATTAAAATCATCACGATGGTGACGGTTTTCACCGTGCGGCACAGCAGTTTTGGCAGCTCATTCCATTTGTAATCACGGTAGATAAACATGGTCACAAAGAACGCCCACAAACAGGCGACGGCCG
Source organism: uncultured Enterobacter sp. (assembly GCA_963521185.1). Lineage (GTDB taxonomy): Bacteria > Pseudomonadota > Gammaproteobacteria > Enterobacterales > Enterobacteriaceae > Enterobacter_D. The sequence continues at coordinate 137,649 of CAUQTV010000005.1, forward strand.
CAGATTCGGTGGCGGTAAAGATCCCCGACAAGATGCCGCCGAGGATGATCACTACCGTCATTAGCCCCCACAGCGCATCAAACAAAATCTTCATGGCCTGTCTGAAAGGCACGCGTTCCCCTTTCGGGTAGCCGCGCTTGTGGGCAAAGCCCAGGCACATCACCATCAGCGATACGCCCAGCAGCAGACCCGGTAAAATCCCGGCGATAAACAGCGTGGCAATCGACACCGTACCGCCCGCCGCCAGCGAGTAAATCACCGAGTTATGGCTTGGCGGGATCAAAATCGCCTGCACCGAACCGCTGGCCGTGACCGCCGCCGCATATTCACGCGGATAGCCTTTCTTCTCCATCTCCGGGATCATCACGCTGCCGATGGACGCCGTGTCCGCCACCGACGAACCCGAAATCGCGCCAAAGAACGTCGAGGCGACAATATTCACCAGCGACAGCCCGCCGCGAATAAAGCCCACAAAGATGTAGGCAAAATTCACCAGCCGCCGGGCGATACCCCCTTCCGCCATGATCGCCCCCGCCAGAATAAAAAACGGGATCGCCAGCAGCGTAAATTTGTTCACGCCGCTGGTGATTTGGATCATCAGCGCTTCGAGCGGTAAGTCAATCCACAGCGCCCCGGCCACCGCGCTCAGGCCAACGGCAAACGCCACCGGCATACCCAGCGCCAGCAGAATGCCGAGGGTGAAAAGCAACACAAATGCATCCATCATTCACCCCTTAACCGTGGTTGCCGATAAGCACCACTGGCCGGTTCTCCTGGGAACCGAACAGCAACCGCTCAAGCACAAACAGGATCATAATCGCCGACCCGACGGGCAGCGGCAGATAGCTTTCACCCGACGTCAGAATCGGAAACTCCGCCACCGGCTGCTCCCATAAATCCACGCACAGCCAGTAGCTGTACCAGAACATGATCAGGGAGATTAACAGCATCAGCAGATCCACAATGCGCGCGCACGCCGTCTGGAGCATCGCGGGCAGCCTGTCCGTCAGCATGTTGACCGCAATGTGCGACCCGGCCCGATAGCCCACCGCCGCGCCAATAAAGGTAAACGTGACCATGCAGATAATGGCGATCGGTTCCGGCCAGGACTCCCCGCGATTGAGCACATAGCGCGAGAAGATGCCAATCGGGATAACGATGGTCATCACCAGCAACGACGCCCCCGCCACCGCCATGGCGAGCAGATACAGGCGGTCCATCCATTTGAGACAGGATTCGGCCATAGGCCCTCCACAAGGCGTTGGTTATTTAACGTCAGCGATGGCTTGCATCAGCGCCTGGTGCTTCTCGCCGTACTGCGCACGCACCGGCTCTGTCGCTTTCACAAAATAGGCCTTGTCGATCTCCTGAAACTTCACGCCGCCCGCTTTCATTTTCTCAAGTGCCTGGGCGTTATAGGCATCCCATAATTTGCGTTGATCAAACTGCGCTTCACGGGCCAGCGTGAGGATTTTTTGCTGCTCATCCGCGCTGAGTTTGTCCCATTTCACTTTGGAATAGAGCAGCATTTCCGGGGTAATAAAGTGGCCGCTGAGGGTGTAATTTTTCGCCACCGGCATGTAGTTGTGGGCAATAAATGTCGGCGGGTTGTTCTCCGCGCCGTCAATGACGCCCGTCTGCATGCCGCTGTAAACCTCGCTCACGCCCATGGCAACGGAGTTAGCACCCATCGCTTTTAGCGTGGCCAGCGCCACCGGGCTGCCCTGCACGCGGATTTTCATGCCCTTGAGCGCATCCGGTGTGGGAACAGGATTTTTGGTGATCAAATTGCGCGTGCCGGAGTCCATCCAGCCGAGGAATACCAGGCGGGATTTCGGGTTATTGGTGAGCTTTTCGCCGATCTGTTTGCCGATATCACCGTCGATGATTTTGTGCATATGGTCTTCATCGCGGAAAACATACGGCAGGGTAAAGACTTCGATATCCGGCAGGATCGCCGCAACCGGGGCCATGGACACGCGAATAATATCAATCGCGCCCATTTGCGCCTGTTCAATCATCTGTTTTTCATCCCCCAGCACGCCGCCTGGGAAGACTTTTATTTCTAATTTGCCATCGGTTTGCTGTTTCAGTTTTTCACCCATATTTTGCACGGCCACCACGTTCGGGTAGCCCTGCGGATGCACGTCGGCGGCTTTAATGACCTGTGCAATAACGCCAGGGGTGAAGAGTAATGACGCGGTGGACAGGCAGAGAGTAGCCAGCAACGGCTTAACGGTCGTTTTCATCGGGTCAGCTCCAGAGTAGAGGTAGGATAAAACGTTGTTTTATTTTTTAACGTTTATAACCTAGTTCAGGCTCTGAAAAGCGAGGGTGAAGCAGTTCACAAAAGCAGCAGATATCTGAAACGATGGTTTGAAAGCGTGACAACGGCAGTTCTATTTGGCGGCTCAGCCGCCCTTGCGCAGCAAATAGCGATACGGCAGCGCGCCGGTCTGCTCGGCGATCAGTTCATGTTCCATAAAGCGGCAAAAGCCGGGGATGTCGCGGGTGGTGGCGGGATCGTCAGCGATCACCAGCAGGGTTTCGCCCGAGCGCATGCCGCGCACGGTTTTGCGCACCATCATAACGGGTTCCGGGCAGCGCAGCCCTTGGGCATCCAGCGTGTGATCGGGAGTGGAAAACAGGTCGGTCATTATCTTCTCGCTAGGTCAAAAACCGCATTAGTTTACGCCGCCTTTTTTATGACGCAAGGCAGGTTAACGATTGCGTTAAAATTAACCATTGCAAAGCACATTCAAAGACGTATTATGCAGCCGTTTTCATTGGGTTCCCTCACCCCAACCACTAAAAAGGTCACAATATGACGTCGTTCTCTCAATCGCAGCGCGTAAAAGCGTTGTTCTGGCTATCGCTATTCCATTTGCTGGTCATCACGTCCAGTAACTATCTGGTGCAGTTACCGATCTCCGTTTTCGGTTTTCATACCACCTGGGGCGCGTTCAGCTTTCCGTTTATTTTCCTCGCTACCGACCTGACCGTGCGTATTTTTGGCGCACCGCTCGCACGCCGCATTATCTTCGCGGTGATGATCCCGGCGCTGGTGATCTCCTACATTGTTTCGTCGCTGTTTTATATGGGCAGCTGGCAGGGCTTTGGCGCGCTGACGCACTTCAATCTGTTTGTGGCGCGCATCGCCGCCGCGAGCTTTATGGCCTATACGCTCGGGCAGATCCTCGACGTGCGCGTGTTTAACCGCCTGCGCCAGAACCGCCGCTGGTGGCTGGCCCCGACGGTCTCCACGGTGTTTGGCAACGCCAGCGATACCATCGCTTTCTTCTTCATCGCCTTCTGGCGCAGTCCCGACGCCTTCATGGCCGGGCACTGGATGGAAATCGCCACCGTCGACTACTGCTTTAAAGTCCTTATCAGCATCGTATTCTTCCTGCCGATGTACGGCGTGTTGCTCAATATGTGCCTGAAAAGACTCGCAGACAAATCTGAAAGTGCCCTCATGCAGGCCAGTTAAAGGTACGCCTCATTTCTTGTGATAAGATGGTCGAATGAGCCGTTATGGCCGTTTATCGAAAGGAAGAAGTCAATGCGCAATCTGGTTAAGTATGTCGGTATTGGCCTGCTGGTTGTGGGCCTTGCAGCCTGTGACAACAGCGACACGAAGCAGCCTGCACAGGGTGCATCGGCTGAAAGCAACGCCACCGGTCAGCCGGTTACCCTGCTGGACGGTAAGCTGAGCTTCTCGCTGCCAGCGGACATGAGCGATCAGAGCGGCAAGCTGGGCACGCAGTCGAACAATATGCACGTTTACTCTGATGCCACCGGTCAGAAAGCGGTCATCGTGATTGTGGGCGATGCTACCAACGAGGAGCTGTCCGTGCTGACCAAACGTCTGGAAGATCAGCAGCGTAGCCGCGATCCGCAGCTTCAGGTAGTGACCAATAAATCCATTGAGGTGAAGGGTCACACCTTGCAGCAGCTCGACACCATTATCTCCGCCAAAGGTCAGACCGCCTGGTCATCGGTGGTGCTGGGTAAAATCGACAGCAAACTGCTGACCATTCAGGTCACGCTGCCAGCGGAAAACCAGCAGCAGGCGCAGACCGCCGCCGAGAACATTATTAATACCATCGTTGTGAATTAATCACGGTGAAAAAGTAGGCCGGGTAAGGCGCAAGCCGCCACCCGGCGATGACACCGTTCAGACGGCTTCCATTGGAGGCCGTTTTTTTAGCTTCACGGCCAGCAACAGCGCCACTGCCACCAGCGCAGCGGCCGCCAGGTAAATCGACGACACTCCCGCCCACACCAGTAGCAGGCCCGCCGCCGGTCCGGTGATGCCGAGCGACATATCCATAAACACCGTGTAGGTCGCCAGCGCCGCGCCCTGATTTTGCTGCGGTACCGCTTTGACCGCCACCACGCCAAGCGCCGGGAACACCAGCGAGAATCCCGCCCCCGCAAACAGCACACCCACTTTTGCCATCCAGGGTTCAGCCGCCAGCCCGACCAGCACCAGCCCTATCGCCTCCACCACGAAGCAGACCATCGCCACGTTCAGCCCGCCGACGCGGTTAACGGTATTGGGGAAGAACAGCCGCGTGCCGACAAACGCGCAGCTAAACAGCGTCAGGGCAAAGGCCGCACCCTCCCAGCCTTTGGCGTCGTAAAACAGGGTAATAAACGTGGCGATCACGCCAAAGCCCGCGGTGCCCAGCGCCAGTGCCATGCCGTACAACCACACGCGACCGAGCACCGCCCGAAACGGCAGCGGTTTGCCTTTGCTGACTTTCACCGCCGTGCGCGTGAGGGCAAACAGCAGCGCGATCGCCGCCACCGCCATAATCACCGCCGCCAGCCCGATTAATCCCAGATAGCGATAGAAGAGCACGCCGAGCGGTGCGCCCAGCGCCATCGCTCCGTAAGAGGCAATACCGTTCCAGGAGATCACTTTACCAATATGCAGCGAGCCTACCGCGCCCACGCCCCACAGCGTCGAGCCGGTGCCCGCAAAGCTCTGACCGACGCCCAGAATCACGCGTCCCAGGCACAACAGCAGCAAACTGGCGATCGGCAACGCGCTGGTCAGCCCCGCCAGCAAATAGCACAGACCGCTCAGCACACAGCCGCACAGGCCGAAAACCACGATTTTCTTGGGTCCGAGCGAATCGGCAAAGCGCCCGGCATGGGGGCGGCTCAGCAGCGTGGCGAAGTATTGCAGGCTAATCACCAGCCCCGCCCAGAACGCGCTAAAGCCCATGACGTCATGGACGTAACCGGGCAGCACCGCCAGCGGTAATCCAATGGTCAGGTAACTGGCAAAATTAAAAATAACGACAGAGATGATGCGCAGATTGAGGCGCAATCCGCTAAGCGCCGGGTCGGCGACAGGTTCAGGCATGGAGCTCACCAGGTTTTTTACAACAGTGTTTCACTATTAACACGAAGCGGCAGGAAAATCAGTAACGCGTTTAGGATTATAAGCCGCAAACGAAGCGTGAGCGAGGCACTACACTTAACGGGCACAGCCAAAAAAGGAATGCATCATGACCACCCCTCAGCCCGATAAAGCGGGCTTGCACATTATGCTCAAACTGGCCGCACTGGTCGTGATACTGGCGGGGATTCACGCCGCCGCAGACATTATCGTCCAACTGCTGATGGCGATCTTTTTTGCCATCGTTCTTAATCCGCTGGTGACCTGGTTCCTGCGGCGCGGCCTGTCGCGTCCGGTGGCGATCACCATTGTGGTGGTGGTGATGTTAATCGTCTTAACCGCCCTGTTTGGTGTCCTCGCCGCCTCCAGCAATGAATTCGTCACCATGCTGCCGAAATACAATAAAGAGCTAACGCGCAAAATTTATCACCTCCAGGAGATGATGCCGTTTCTGAACCTGCACATGTCGCCGGAGCGCATGTTACAGCGCATGGACTCCGACAAAATGATGACGGTCGCTACGGCGCTCATGACGCAGCTGTCTAACGCCATGGCGAGTATTGTGCTGCTGGTGATGACAGTGGTGTTTATGCTGTTTGAAGTGCGCCACCTGCCCTACAAACTGCGTTTTGCGCTGAACAATCCGCAAATTCATATTGCCGGGCTGCACCGGGCGTTAAAAGGCGTCTCGCACTATCTGGCGCTAAAGACGTTAATCAGCCTGTGGACCGGGGCAATTATCTGGTTAGGGCTGATGCTCATGGGCGTTCAGTTCGCGTTAATGTGGGGCGTACTGGCTTTTCTGCTCAACTATGTGCCCAATATTGGCTCGGTCATTTCCGCTATTCCGCCAATGATTCAGGCGCTGCTGTTTAACGGTTTTTATGAGTTTATGCTGGTGGGATTATTGTTCCTGGTGGTGCATATGGTGCTCGGGAATATGGTTGAACCGCGCATGATGGGCCACCGGCTGGGCATGTCGACGCTGGTGGTGTTTCTCTCGTTATTGATCTGGGGCTGGCTGCTCGGCCCGGTGGGCATGCTGCTGTCGGTGCCGCTTACCAGCGTGTGTAAAATCTGGATGGAAACCACCAAAGGCGGCAGCAAGCTGGCGATATTGCTTGGCCCAGGCCGACCCAAAAGCCGCTTGCCGGGGTAGCCTGGCCTACCAACCAGGGTAGTTTAATCCTGACGAAAAAATCGTTACACTTGCCAGAAATATATAGCCTGAGAATGTTTCAGGCTTTTATTTGTGACGACAATCACCAATAAGCCATTATCAAATTGAATGAAAGAATACCTTTTAAGATTTACCGCAAATTTACCTTAGGGTATATCAATCTATTATTTCGTCACCTCTGTCAGGCCTGAAATTAATAATAGCCAAACCCTGGCAATTACAGGATAATCTAACGCCATGAAATCCCACATGACGTGCAGTCTTATCATCATGCATCGCAATTTGAGTTAATCAGTTTTATCACCCTTATTTGATACGGAGTTGTCATGAATAAATATGTGAAGTGGTTTGCTGCATTCGCGGTTATGGGTGCGCTGGCAGGGTGCGCGCGCACCGCGCCGGTGGAGAATATTCATAGCACGGTCGGCGCAGGACACACCGAAGCGCAGGTCAGAAATGCGATTATCAAAGCCGGTATGTCGCGCCAGTGGGTAATGAACGACGCCGGTCCCGGCGCAATTACCGCGCGCCAGCAGTCACGCGACCACATGGCAGAAGTCCGGGTGACTTACAACGCCGACAGCTATTCCATCATCTACGCCAAAAGCGCCAACCTGATGGCGTCCGGTGGTGAAATCCACAAAAATTATAACCGTTGGGTGCACAATCTGGACAAAGACATCCAGGTTAACCTGTCATCGGGTGTCATGCAGTAATCTCGCATCGCGAGATATCGGGTCGGCAACGGCCCGATAACCGTTAATCCGCTACCGCTTTATGGACATACAAAAGGATTGTGCCCACGATGTACGAACAGGACTCACTCAGTGCGCTGGAAGCGATCACTGAAGCCCAGCGCATTGCCTTTGCGCCCATGCTATTCCAGACCGCGCTATGTTTACGCAATTTCGGCGTATTGAACTATCTGGACGCGCAGCGAAAACAGGGCGCAACCCTCAACGATATTGTTAGCCACAGCAGTGCAAACGAATATGCCGTCAGCATCCTGCTGGATATGGGCTTAAGCGGGCGCATCCTCACATGCAAAAATGGACAATATCGGCTGGCGAAAGTCGGACATTACCTGCTGCATGACACCATGACCCGCGTTAATATGGATTTCACGCAGGATGTTTGCTATCAGGGGCTGTTTAATTTGCAAACGGCGCTGGAAAGCGGGCAACCTAGCGGATTAAAAGTGTTTGGCGACTGGCCGACGATATATCCGGCGCTATCCGAATTGCCTGAAGCCGCCCGCAATAGCTGGTTTGCCTTTGATCATTACTATTCTGATACCGCCTTCAACGCCGCCCTGCCAACGGTATTCGCCAGCCAACCGGCAAAACTGTACGATGTAGGCGGAAATACAGGAAAATGGGCGTTGCGTTGCTGCCAGTTCAATGACAATGTCAGCGTGACTATATTGGACCTGCCGCAGCAAATTGCGCTGGCACGCGAAAATGTCGCCGCCGCCGGTTTATCGGCGCGGATCGATTTTCACGCCGTCGATATGCTTAGCGATGCGCCGTTGCCTGCTGATGCGGATATTTGGTGGATGAGTCAGTTCCTCGACTGCTTCTCCCCGGATCAAATTATCACCATGCTGAGTAAGGTCGCGAAGGTCATGAAGCCCGGCGCGCGCCTGTGCATTATGGAGCTGTTCTGGGATGCACAAAAATTTGAGGCCGCGTCGTTCAGTTTGAACGCCTCGTCGCTCTATTTTACGTGCATGGCCAACGGCAACAGCCGCTTTTACAGCGTTGAGAAGTTTTACCAGTATCTTGAACTGGCGGGTTTTAGCGTCGAAAAACGCCTCGATAACCTCGGGGTCGGCCACACGTTATTAGTATGCCAAAAGCAGTAAGGACGGGACGGTAACCACCGGCCTGGCGTTATAACTCAGTGAAGATTGTCGCGGATTCGCGTTGATGAAATTAGCCTTAAACATTATCGACTGGCAGGCCAGAGCGCCAGGATTGAGCGAAGCAGCGCAGTGGCAGGAATGGTCACAGCACTGTCACGCCATCGATCCTGACGCCCCGCAGGCGAAACTGACCGAGCTGCCGATGATGACGGCGCGCAGGCTCAGCTCCGGTAGCCGCCTCGCGGTCGAGTGCGGCCTGTCAATGCTGCGTCGCCACGAGATTGACGCGGTGCTTTATACCAGCCGCCACGGCGAGCTGGAGCGCAACTTCCGCATTTTGGCCGCGCTGGCAAACGATCAGGCCGTTTCACCCACGGACTTCGCGCTTTCGGTGCATAACTCAGCGGTTGGCAATTTAACCATCGCGGCGCAGAAGCCCATTGTCTCCTCGTCACTCTCGGCTGGGGTAGATACCTTCCAGCAGGGATTGTGCGAGGTCATTTGCCTGTTGCAGGCCGGGTACCAACGCGTGCTGATGGTCGATTTCGACGGCACGCTACCGGCGTTTTATCACCCCGGACTGCCGAAAAACATGCCCACCTGGGCCTACGCGGTGGCGCTGGTCTTTGAAGCCGGAAACGACTGGCAGTGCGAAAGCCGCGCGGCGCTTACCGCCGAAGAGCCTGCGCTGGTGCAAAGCCTGCAATTTCTTCAGCACTACCTGCGCGCATCGCCGGAATTTGCGATTGACGGCGATCGATTGCAGTGGCGCTGGAGTCGCCAGTGAGCCGTCTTTTTGCCGCGCTAAGCTGGGGGTGGCGTCTGGTCATGACCGGGCTGTGCTTTGCGCTGTTCGGCGTGGGCGGTTTGCTGCTGTCGGTGGTGTGGTTCAACGTTTTACTGTTGGTACAGCGCGACGCCGCCCGTCGTCGCCGTCTGGCGCGTCGCAGCATTGCCGCCAGCTTCCGCTTTTTTTTACGCGCGGCCAGAACGCTGGGCGTGCTCGATTACCGTATTGACGGGATTGAGACATTGCGCAATGAACGCGGCTGTCTGGTGGTGGCAAACCACCCAACGTTGATCGATTATGTGCTGCTGGCGTCGGTCATGCCCGAAACGGACTGCATTGTGAAAAGTGCGTTATTACAAAATCCGTTTCTGGGCGGCGTGGTGCGCGCGGCAGATTACCTGGTCAACAGCCAGGCCGACGCGCTGTTACCCGCCTGCCAGCAAAGGCTGGCGCAGGGCGACACGCTATTAATTTTCCCTGAAGGCACGCGCACGCGTCCGGGGGAAGCGATGACGTTGCAACGCGGGGCGGCCAATATCGCCGTGCGCTGCGGCAGCGATCTTCGCATCGTGGTGATCCACTGTAGTGAACATCTGCTGGATAAACACAGCCGATGGTATGACGTTCCGCCGCGCAAACCGATGTTCACCGTGAACGTCCGTGAACGGGTGGCAATAAAAAACTTTTACGATGCAAAATCGCAAGAACCGGCGCTGGCGGCAAGACAGCTCAACCGGCATCTTTTGCATCAGCTATCACCGGGTTTTATCCCTTTACCAGGAATGAATGATGCAAGCGCTCTACCTTGAAATTAAAAATCTCATTATAACGACACTCAATCTGGATGAATTAACCGCCGACGACATCGAGACCGATGCGGCGCTGTTTGGGGATGGTTTAGGCCTGGACTCTATCGATGCGCTTGAGCTAGGACTGGCGGTCAAAAACCAGTATGGCGTCGTACTTTCCGCGGAAAGCGAAGAGATGCGCCAACATTTTTACTCCGTCGCAACGTTGGCGTCTTTTATCCACGCCCAACGCGCTTAAGAGCGAGTCCGCCGCTATGACTGAACAACATGCTATTTACGAAGAAGTGTCTGCGCTTCTGGTCAAACTGTTTGAAATCGATCCACAGGATATCTCCCCTGAGGCCCGCCTGTACGAAGATCTTGAACTGGACAGCATCGATGCCGTCGACATGGTCGTGCACCTGCAAAAAAAGACCGGGAAAAAGATTAAGCCGGAAGAGTTTAAAGCCGTGCGCACTGTGCAGGACGTGGTTGACGCGGTAGAACGCCTGCTGCGTGAAGCCTGATTCGTTATGCGTCGCTCCCGCTCACGGCTGGGCGTAAAACAGGTCACCGCTCTGCTCATGCTGGGCTGGCCGTTTTTAATCTGGTTCGGCCTCGCGCACAACAGCCTGCACTGGCTGCTGCCGCTGATGGCGCTGCTGCTGCTCATCCGTCTGCGTCAGACACGCCACACCGCAGGCCCGATGCGCATTGTCATGCAGGGCGTGGCGCTGGTCGGCATTACGCTGTGCGTCGCCAGTGCGCTGCTGAAAACGCACCAGCTGCTGCTGTTCTATCCGGTGGCCGTCAATCTGGTGATGCTCAGCGTGTTTGCCGGATCGTTATGGACACGCATGCCGCTGGTTGAGCGTCTGGCGCGTCTGCGCGAGCCAGAGTTGCCTGAACGGGCGGTACGTTACACCCGCCGGGTCACGCAGATCTGGTGCGGCTTTTTTATCTTCAACGGCACGATTGCACTTTTTACCGCCATCAAGGGCGATATGCAGTGGTGGACGGCCTGGAACGGCATGATTGCGTATCTGCTGATGGGCGCGCTGATGGCCGGGGAATGGCTGGTGCGCTGCCGGGTGATTAAACGAGAAACACAATGATGTTGACGCTCCCTTTGGCGCAGTGGCTTGCCAGCCCGCGACCGAACGAGACGCCTGTCGCCTGGCAGGGCGATCGCACCTGGACGCTCGGGCAGTTGCGCTATGACGTAACGCTGCTTCAGGGCACGCTGCATCAGCAGGAGGGCGAACGCTGGGCGCTGTGCTTTGAAAACAGCTACCTTTTTATCGTCGCGCTACTGGCGACCCTGCACGCGGGCAAAACGCCCGTTATACCCGGCCACAGCCGCGAATCGTTACTGGCGGAACAACAGGCGCTGTTTGACGGTGTGCTCTGCGACCGCCCCCTCGACTGGTGCGGCCCCGTACAGGTGGTCAGCTCGACGGGACGCAGCGTGGACGTTTTTGCGCCGCTGCCTGACCTCGATTCGCACTGCTACGTCGAACTCTTTACCTCCGGCTCCACCGGGCAGCCGCGCCGTATCATCAAACCCATTGCCCGCCTGGACTGCGAAGCCCGCCTGCTAGCCGCGCGCTTTGCCGGGCGTCTGGCTGGGTGTCGCGTCGTGGCCTCCGTCGTGCCGCAGCATCTTTACGGCCTGACCTTCCGCATTTTCCTGCCGATGTCACTCGGTCTGCCGCTGCACGCCGCCATGCTCTACTACGCCGAGCAGCTTGCCGCGCTGCCGTCTTCGCATCGCTATGCGTTTATCAGCAGTCCGGCATTTCTCAAGCGCCTCGATCACCAGCTCACGCCGCCGCCGGTCGCGATGATCCTCTCCGCAGGCGGCATGTTGCCGTGGCAGGACGTGCGGCAAACCGCCGACTGGCTGGGCGTCTGGCCGGATGAAATCTATGGCAGCACCGAAACCGGTGTTCTGGCCTGGCGTCATCGCCTGAATGATGACATCCCCTGGCAATCTTTCCCTGGCGTCAGCATTGTGACCGAGGGTGATGCGTTTCGTGCGACGTCTCCGCTGATCCCCGATGAAAACGGCCTGCTTCTCGACGATGTGCTGCATTTCGCTGCCGACGGCACTTTCCGTCTGGCGGGACGACGGGGCCGGGTGGTGAAGATTGAAGAAAAGCGCGTGTCGCTGACGGAAATTGAGCAGCGCTTGCTGGAGATTGACGGCATTCGTGAAGCGGCGGCGCTGGCGGTGACGCGCGGTGGTCGCCAGGGCATTGGCGTACTGCTGGTGTTAAGCGATGCGCTGCATGCGCAGTGGAAGCACAGCGGCGGCAAAACGCTGGAGCTGGCATGGCGTCGTGCGCTGCGCCCCTGGCTTGAGCCGGTTGCCATTCCGCGCTACTGGCGGGTGATCAACGAGATGCCCGTTAACAGCATGAACAAGCGTGTCTATGCGCAATTACAGGAGCTGTTTCATGAAACCCCATGAAATTGAACGCCATCAGCCAGCGCCACAGCACGCCGACATCGTTCTGCAACTGGATCCCGGCCTGTTCTGGTTTTCCGGTCATTTTGCCGTGCAGCCGCTGCTTCCCGGCGTCGCGCAGCTCGACTGGGTGATGCACTACGCCACCACCCTGCTTGCGCCGGCGTACCGCTTTCACAGCATCAACAACGTTAAATTTCAGGCACCGCTGCTGCCGGGCAATACCGTAACGCTGTCGCTGTCGTGGCAGCCTGAAAAAGAGGTGCTGACCTTTTGCTATCAACGCCATGCGGGTGACGAACGCCACACCGCCAGCAGCGGGAAGATCCGGCTATGTCGCTAACGTTTCGCCCCTGCGTAGTGATCCCCTGCTATAACCACGGCCCGATGATGGCGCAGGTGCTGGCGCGCTTAGCGCCGTTTAACCTGCCCTGCTACGTGGTGGACGATGGCAGCCATTACGCCACGCAGCAGGTGTTGAAATCGCTGGCCGCCAGCCATCCCACGCTCACCCTGCTGCGACTCGCACACAACGCGGGCAAAGGCGAGGCGGTGATCCGTGGGCTGCAAGAGGCCGCCCACGCGGGCTTTACCCACGCGGTACAGATAGACGCCGACGGACAGCACGCGATCGAAGATATTCCCGACCTGCTGGCGCTTTCGCAACAGCACCCGAATGCGCTTATCTCCGGCCAGCCGGTTTACGACGACTCTATTCCCCGCTCGCGCCTGTATGGCCGCTGGATCACTCACGTATGGGTGTGGATTGAAACTCTGTCACTACAGCTTAAAGACAGCATGTGCGGTTTTCGCGTCTACCCGATAGCCCCCACGCTGCGGCTGGCGTCACGCGTTACGCTCGGCAAGCGTATGGACTTTGATACCGAAGTGATGGTGCGGCTCTACTGGCAGGGAAACGGCAGCTATTTTCTGCCGACCCGCGTGACCTATCCGCCGGACGGGCTGTCGCACTTCGACGCGCTGAAAGACAATGTGCGCATCTCGTTGATGCACACCCGCCTGTTCTTCGGCATGCTGCCGCGCGCGCCGATGTTGCTGTTTCGCCGCTCGCGTAAACACTGGGCCAGGCAGGATGAAGTCAAAGGGCTGCTCGGGATGCGCATCATGCTCGGCGTCTGGCGTCTGTTCGGGCGCAGGGCGTTTTCACTGCTGCTCTGGCCGGTGGTGGCGGCGTACTGGCTAACCGCCTTTACCGCCCGCCGGGCATCACAAAAATGGCTCTCGCGGGTCCAGACAACGCTGGTCGAACGCGGTTTGCCGGTACTGGAAAAACTCAGCAGCTATCGCCACTTTCTACGCTTCGCCGATGCCATGCTCGACAAAGTCGCCGGCTGGCGCGGTGAGCTGCAAATGGGCCGCGACGTCCTGTTCGCGCCGGGTGCGCACGCGGCGCTGGCGCTGCACGAGCCGGAAGGCAAGCTGCTGTTGGCCTCGCATCTGGGCGACGTGGAAGCCTGTCGGGCGCTGGCCCAGCTTGACGGCAGCAAAGTGATTAACGCGCTGGTGTTTAACGAAAACGCCCAACGTTTCAGGCAGATCATGCAGGAGATGGCACCGGAAGCGGGCCTGAATCTGATCCCGGTGACGCACATCGGGCCGGATACGGCGATGCTGCTCAAAGAGAAGCTCGATCGCGGTGAATGGGTTGCCATCGTTGGCGATCGCATTGCCGTCAATCCACAGCGCGGCGGCGACTGGCGCGTCAACTGGAGCACATTTATGGGCCACCCCGCGCCGTTCCCGCAGGGGCCGTTTATTCTTGCGGCGGCGTTACGCTGCCCGGTGCTGTTGATTTTCGCCCTGCGTCAGGCTGACAAAAAATTGCATCTGCACTGCGAGCCGTTTGCCAATCCCCTGCCAATGCCGCGCTCTGCGCGCCAGGCCGCGCTGCAACAGGCCGTCGACCGCTACGCCGCGCGCCTTGAGCACTACGCACTGCAATCGCCGCTCGACTGGTTTAATTTTTTCGATTTCTGGCAGTTGCCCGACGCCAGAGACAAGGAGTAAGTGTGCTAACCGATCCCCGTTTTACCGCCGAGGTCACGCTGACCGTTCCCTTCCACGACGTCGATATGATGGGCGTGGTGTGGCACGGCAACTACTTTCGCTATTTTGAGATTGCCCGTGAGGCCCTGCTCAATCAGTTTGATTACGGCTACCGCCAGATGAAAGCCTCCGGCTACGTCTGGCCGGTGGTGGATACCCGCGTGAAATACCGCGACGTACTGACCTTTGAGCAGTCGTTTCGCGTGCGTGCGACGCTGGTGGAGTATGAAAACCGCTTGAAAATCAACTACGAAATCGTGGATGCCGCCAGCGGTAAACGCACGACCACCGGTTACACCATTCAGGTCGCCGTTGACGAAAGCAGCAAAGCGCTGTGCTTTGTCAGCCCTGACATTTTATTTGAACGCATGGGAGTTACGCCATGAAATGCTGGCCTTTACTGGCGCTACTGCTCAGCCCTTTTGTTCACGCTGTGACGCTTGATGCGCTGCAACAGCGCTTTACCGAACAGCCGGTGGTGCGCGCCCACTTTGAACAGACGCGCACCATCAAAGATTTGCCGCAGCCATTGCATTCCAACGGCGAGATGCTGATCGCACGCGATCGGGGATTACTGTGGGATCAGAAAACGCCGTTCCCGATGCTGCTGATGCTCGACGATACGCGCATGGTACAGCGCATTAATGGCCAGGCCCCCCAGACCATTACCGCGCAGAACAACCCGCAGATGTTCCAGTTTAACCACCTGTTGCGTGCGCTGTTCCAGGCCGACCGTAAGGTGCTGGAGCAAAACTTCCGTATCGATTTTAAAGACCTGGGGGCTGGGCGCTGGACGCTCACGCTGACACCGACCACCACGCCGCTGGACAAAATTTTTGCCACCCTCGTGCTCGGTGGGGAAAGCTATCTGGAAAGCATCCAGCTCAATGACAAACAGGGCGATCGCACCGATATCGCCCTTTCTCAGCACCGCTTAACGCCAGCCGCCCTGACCGATGACGAACGCCAACGCTTTGCCGCGCAATAACGCCACGCACGCTTCGCGGCGCTGGGCGCTGGGGTGGGCACTGATCTGCCTGCTGCTTCTGGGCGCGCTGACGCTGCTCTTACCGCAGGCCAGGCTTAACAGCAGCGTGCTGGCGATGCTGCCTGAGCGAGCGCTGGGGGCCATTCCTCCGGCGCTGAACGACGGTTTTATGCAGCGCCTCGATAAGCAGGTGGTGTGGCTGGTCAGCCCCGGTAAAACGGCCAATCCGGCGGTGGCAGCGCGCTGGCTGACGCTACTGCAAGACACAAAAGGCCTGAGTGACATCCAGGGCCCGATGAACGCCGCCCGCCAGCAGCAGTGGGGGGCGTTTTTCTTCACCCACCGTAACGGCTTAATTGACGCCGCAACCCGCGCGCGTCTGCAAAACGGCGGCGAGGCACAGGCGCAATGGATTTTATCCCAGCTCTATTCGGCGTTTTCGGGCGTGAGCGGCAAAGAGCTGCAAAACGATCCGCTCATGCTGATGCGCGGCTCGCAGCTGTCACTTGCGCAGAACAGCCAGCGCCTGCGGCTGATGGATGGCTGGCTGGTGACGCAGGACGACGCAGGGAATTACTGGTATTTGCTGCACGGCGAGCTGGCGGGCGAATCCTTTGATATGCAGCAAACCCACCGCGTTGTCAGCCAGTTGGGCACGCTGGAAGCCCGGCTAAAAACCGAGTTTCCCCAGGCGCAGCTGCTGGCACGCGGCACGGTATTTTACAGCGATTACGCCAGTCAACAGGCGAAGCAGGATGTCTCCACGCTCGGTGTCGCCACGCTTATTGGCGTAATGCTGCTGATTGTCGCGTTGTTTCGCTCCCTGCGCCCGCTGCTGCTGTGTGTACTCTCCATTGCCATCGGCGCGCTGGCGGGCACCGTCGTCACGCTGTTGCTGTTCGGTGAACTGCACCTGATGACGCTGGTGATGAGCATGAGCGTGATCGGCATTTCCGCCGACTACACGCTCTACTACCTGACCGAGCGCATGGTGCACGGCGCGGAGGTGTCGCCGTGGCAAAGCCTCACCAAGGTGCGCAACGCGCTGCTGCTGGCGCTTATGACCACCGTGGCGGCGTACCTCATCATGATGCTCGCCCCGTTCCCCGGCATTCGTCAGATGGCGGTGTTTGCCGCCGTGGGGCTTTGCGCGTCCTGCCTGACGGTGATTTTCTGGCACCCGTGGCTGGTGCGCGGGTTACCGGTCCGCCCGGTCCCGGCGATGACCCTGATGCTGCGCTGGCTCGCAGCCTGGCGTCGTCGTCAAACGCTGCGCATCGGGCTACCGCTGGCGCTGGCCGCCCTGTCGCTGGCGGGCATCACGCGGGTGCAAATTAATGACGATATCGCCCAGCTTCAGGCGCTGCCCGCATCGATTCTGGCGCAGGAAAAAACCATCACCCAGCTTACCGGACAGAGCGTCGATCAGAAGTGGTTTGTGGTCTACGGCGCGACCGCCCAGCAAACGCTGGAACGGCTTGAGGCGCTGACCCCGGCGCTGGAAAAAGCCCGTGAAGCAGGCGCGCTCAGCGGATATCGCACCCTGCCGCTCAACTCTCTCGCCCGCCAGCAGCAGGATTTAGCGCTGTTGCAACAGGCCACGCCAGCGGTGTCCGGAGCGCTGCAACGCGCCGGAATGCATGCCGTATCGCCGGATCTGCACCCGATGCGCGTCAGCGTCGATGACTGGCTGAACAGCCCGGCCAGCGAAGGCTGGCGCTTGCTGTGGCTGACGCTGCCCAATGGCGAAAGCGGCGTGCTGGTGCCCGCGCAGGATGTGAAAGACAGCGCGGCGCTCCAGCGCCTGGCGCAAACGCATGAAGGCGTGGCGTGGGTCGATCGTAAAAGCACGTTTGATACGCTGTTCGCCACCTACCGGGCGATCCTGACCGGGTTGTTACTGGTGGCGCTGGCGGTGATTGCCTGCGGCGCAATGCTGCGCCTTGGCTGGCGCAAAGGGCTGATTAGCCTGGTGCCGTCGCTGCTGTCGTTAAGCTGTGGGCTGGCAGTGCTGGCGCTTACCGGTCATGCGGTGAACCTGTTTTCACTGCTGGCGCTGGTGCTGGTGCTCGGCATTGGCATCAACTACACGCTGTTCTTCAGCAATCCGCGCGGCACACCGCTCACCTCGCTATTGGCCGTTACGCTGGCGATGCTGACCACATTACTGACGCTGGGCATGCTGGTGTTCAGCGCCACCCAGGCGATCAGCAGCTTTGGCATTGTGCTGGTCAGCGGGATTTTCACCGCCTTCCTGCTTTCACCGCTGGCGATGCCCGGTAAAAAAGAGAGAAAAAAATGAGATTACGTGACCTCTGCCGCACCAGCGCTCTGTTAGCGGCGCTGATCCTGACCGGCTGTAGCCACTCCGGTAACAACGCAGACGGCACGCGCCCGCAGGCGTGGCTGCAACCCGGCACCCGCGTCACGCTGCCTGCGCCGGGCATTACGCCTGGGGTGAATTCTCAGCAGTTGCTGACCGGCAGCTTTAACGGGCAAAGCCAGTCGCTGCTGGTGATGCTCAATGCCGATGACAAAAAAATCACCCTCGCCGGGCTATCGTCGGTGGGTATCCGCTTATTCCTCGTCACCTACGATGAACGCGGCATTCATACCGAACAGTCGATCGTCGTGCCGCAGTTGCCCCCCGCCAGCCAGGTGCTGGCCGACGTGATGCTCAGCCACTGGCCGATTGCACGCTGGCAGCCGCAGTTGCCCACCGGCTGGACGCTAACCGACAAGGGCGACAAGCGCGAGCTGCGCAACGCCAGCGGTGCGCTGGTCACGGAAGTGACCTACCTGCTGCGCAAAGGCCAGCGCGAGCCGATCAGCATCGAACAGCATGTCTTTAAGTACCACATCACCATTCAATATCTGGGTGACTGAGATGATCTATATTTCTGCGGTCGGCATGATCAACGCGCTGGGCCGCGACGCCTGCGAGATCGCCGCCAATCTGACGCGCGGCGTCGCCCCTGGCATGATGCGCCGTGAAGGCTGGCTGCAACACGCGCCCGACGCCATGCTCGGCGGCGTGGAGGGCGAACTGCCCTTGCTGCCTGACGCCTTTGCCGCCCATCGCTCGCGCAATAATCAGCTGCTGCTGGCGGCGCTGGAACCGATCCAGCCCGCGGTGAATGAGGCGATTGCCCGCGTGGGCCGCTCCCGCGTGGCGGTGGTGCTCGGCACCAGCACCTCCGGCCTTGATGAAGGCGACGTGCACGTCGACTTGACGCTTAATGGCAACGCCAGCACCGCCTGGCAATACGCGCAGCAGGAGCTGGGCGACCCGTCACGCTTTCTCAGCCGCTGGCTGGGGCTGGAAGGCCCGGCGTTTACGCTTTCCACTGCCTGCTCTTCCAGCGCACGAGCGATAATCAGCGGCCGTCGTCTGATTGACGCGGGCCTTGCGGACGTGGCGATTGTCGGCGGCGCGGACACCTTAAGCCGCATGCCGGTCAACGGTTTCAATAGCCTCGAATCCTTCTCCACGTCGCTGTGCCAGCCGTTTGCGCGCGATCGCAACGGCATTACCATTGGCGAAGGGGCCGCGCTGATGGTGCTGACCCGCGAACCGCAGCCTCTGGCGCTGTTAGGCGTGGGCGAGTCCAGCGACGCATACCATATTTCAGCCCCACACCCGCAGGGCGAAGGGGCGATCCGCGCCATCCGCCAGGCGTTGCAGGCGGCGAACATGACGCCGGACGAGGTGGGTTACATCAACCTGCACGGCACGGCGACACCGCTAAACGATCGCATTGAATCCCAGGTAGTGAGTTCGCTGTTTGGCACGCGCGTGCCGTGCAGCTCCACCAAACACCTCACCGGCCACACGCTGGGCGCGGCAGGCATTACCGAAGCGGCGATTAGCGCGCTGATCCTGCAACATAATTTGCCGCTGCCAGCGCAGGACTTTAGCCAGTCACCCCTTGACCCGACGCTGCCGCCCTGTGGCGTGCTGAGCGCCTCTCAACCGCTGTCGCGCCCGGTGATCTTGTCCAACTCTTTCGCCTTTGGCGGCAACAATGCCAGCATTCTGCTGGGGAGGCTGCAATGAGCCACTACTTAACACCCGGTGATTATTTACCCCACGACGCCCCTATGCTGCTGCTCGAAGAGGTGGCGGAGGTGAGCGCGGAAGCTGCCCACTGCCGCGTCACGGTCAACGGGCGCGGTGTGCTTGCGCCGTTTATTGATGCGCACGGTGCGCTGCCGGGCTGGTATGCGCTGGAGCTGATGGCGCAGACCGTCGGCGTCTGGTCCGGCTGGCATCGCCAACAGCGCGGTCAACAGAGCATCGCGCTGGGCATGGTGCTTGGCGCGCGTGAACTGGTGTGCGCGGCGGGCGTGCTGCCCGCCAACGTTACGCTCGATGTTCAGGTCAAATTGCTGATGCAGGACGATCGCTTTGGCAGCTTTGACTGTACCGTTAGCGCCAATAACACCTTACTGGCGAGCGGGCGTGTAAACACTTTCCAGCCCACCACCGAAGAATTAACGTCACTTTTTAATCAGGGAGCCAGCGCATGAGCCGTTCCGTTTTGGTCACCGGTGCCAGTAAAGGGATTGGCCGCGCCATTGCCTGCAAACTGGCGGCAGACGGGTTTACCGTCGGCGTGCATTATCACCGCGATGAGGCCGGCGCGAAGGCCACGCTGGAGGCGATTGTCGCGGCGGGCGGTCAGGGCCGCATGCTCAGTTTTGACGTCGGCAATCGCGCGCAGTGTCGCGAAATACTCGAACAGGATATGGACGCGCACGGCCCGTGGTACGGCGTGGTCAGCAATGCGGGCATCACCCGCGATGCGGCGTTTCCGGCGCTCAGCGATGACGACTGGGACGCGGTGATCCACACCAATCTCGACAGTTTTTATAACGTTATCCAGCCGTGCGTGATGCCGATGATTGGCGCGCGTCAGGGCGGTCGCATTATTACCCTGTCGTCAGTATCCGGCGTGATGGGCAATCGCGGCCAGGTGAACTACAGTGCGGCAAAAGCCGGGATTATCGGGGCCACCAAAGCGCTGGCGATTGAGCTGGCGAAGCGCAAGATCACCGTCAACTGCATTGCGCCGGGGCTTATCGATACCGGCATGATCGCGATGGAAGAGGCCGCGCTAAAAGAAGCCATGGCGATCATCCCCATGAAACGCATGGGCCAGGCGGAAGAGGTCGCCGGGCTTGCCAGTTATTTAATGTCGGACATCGCCGGGTACGTGACCCGCCAGGTGATTTCCATCAACGGAGGTATGCTATGACGCGTCGTGTAGTGATTACAGGCATGGGCGGCGTCACCGCCTTCGGCCAGCGCTGGCAGGACGTATCGCGCCGCCTGCTGGCCTATGAAAACGCCGTGCGCAAAATGCCGGAGTGGGAGATCTACGACGGCCTGCACACGCTGCTCGGTGCGCCGATTGATGATTTCACCCTGCCGGAACACTATACCCGTAAGCGCATCCGCGCCATGGGCCGCGTCTCGCTGATGTCGACCCGCGCGTCTGAGCTGGCGCTGGAAGACGCCGGGCTGATTGGCGATCCGGTGTTGACCAACGGTGAAACCGGCATCGCTTACGGCTCCTCCACGGGCAGCACCGGGCCGGTGAGCGAATTCGCCACCATGCTGACGGAAAAGCACACCAACAACATTACCGGCACCACCTACGTGCAGATGATGCCGCACACCACGGCGGTCAACACCGGGCTGTTTTTTGGTCTGCGCGGTCGGGTGATCCCCACTTCCAGCGCCTGTACATCCGGCAGTCAGGCCATTGGCTACGCATGGGAAGCTATTCATCACGGTTATCAAACGGTGATGGTCGCCGGGGGCGCAGAAGAGTTATGCCCGTCAGAGGCGGCGGTATTTGACACGCTGTTTGCCACCAGCCAGCGCAATGACGCCCCCAAAACCACGCCGTCGCCGTTCGACCAGCAGCGCGATGGGCTGGTGATTGGCGAGGGTGCAGGCACGCTGGTGCTGGAAGAGCTTGAGCACGCTAAAGCGCGTGGGGCCACGATCTATGGGGAAATTGTTGGCTTCGCCACGAACTGCGATGCCGCCCATATCACCCAGCCACAGCGCGAAACCATGCAGATTTGCATGGAGCAGTCGCTGAAGATGGCGGGCCTGGGCGCACGCGATATCGGCTATATTTCCGCACACGGCACCGCCACCGATCGCGGCGACGTTGCAGAAAGTCAGGCCACGGCGGCCATTTTCGGTGATAATGTGCCGGTCTCTTCGCTCAAAAGCTATTTTGGCCATACGCTCGGTGCCTGCGGTGCGCTTGAAGCCTGGATGAGCCTGCAAATGATGCGCGAAGGCTGGTTTGCACCTACGCTAAACCTGAAGACGCCGGACGAGCAGTGCGGTGCGCTGGACTATATTATGGGTGAAGCTCGTCGCGTCGATTGCGAGTTCCTGCAAAGTAACAATTTTGCATTCGGCGGCATTAACACCTCGATCATTATCAAACGCTGGGTTTAAGCATGTACCGAGTGGTGCGCGGAAAAATTTCGACGCTCAGTGCGGGTGATTTGTCACCCGCGCTTCTTTCACAGGCTCCACAGGGCGCACGGCGGGCGGGCTGGTTAGCCGGGCGCGCGCTGCTGTCGCGCCTGTTTTCGCCGCTGCCTGACATTCTCTACAGCGATCAGGGCAAGCCGATGTTTGCCGGTCATCCCGAGTGGTGGTTTAACCTGAGTCACAGCGGCGATGACATTGTGTTGCTGCTGAGCGATGAGGGCGAAGTGGGCTGCGATATCGAAGCGATCCGTCCACGCGAGAACTGGCGCGCGCTGGCGAACGCGGTGTTCAGCACGGCCGAACACGCCGAGCTTGAACACACCCCCGCCGAGCGGCAGCTTGCGGTGTTCTGGCACATCTGGACGCGCAAAGAAGCGATGGTGAAGCAGCGCGGCGGCAGCGCCTGGCAAATTGTCAGCGTCGACAGCCACGCGGCGATGCGCGTCAACCTCAACCTCAGCCACTGCCAGTTAGACACGCTCAGCCTTGCCGTCTGCACGCCGACGCCGTTTACGCTAAACGCCGCTGACGTGCAGTTTATCCGCTAGAGATTTGCCGGGAAATTTTTCGGGAGTTCGCTCGCCGCGATGAACGACGCTGCGCAGCCTGCTGCGATCGGTCCCGTAAATCGTCGACCTGCTACGCTTAACGAATCATTCATTACGATCGGGAGCACAGCATGAAAATCGATTTAACGGGAAAACTCGCACTGGTCACCGCCTCGACGGGCGGTATCGGCTTTGCGATTGCCCGTGGGCTGGCCGAAAGCGGCGCAGAAGTCATCGTTAACGGGCGCAGCGAAAGCTCGGTGAACAAAGGCATTCAGAACTTACAGCAGGTGGTGCCGGGCGTGGCGGTGCGCGCAGCCATTGCCGATCTCAGCACGCCAGAGGGGATTGAGTCCGTGCTGCGGACGGCCTCGGGCGTGGACATTCTGGTGAATAACGCCGGGATTTACGGCCCGAAAGATTTCTACTCCACCGACGATGAGACCTGGGAGAGCTACTGGCAAACCAACGTCATGTCCGGGGTGCGCCTGTCGCGCGCACTGCTGCCGGGCATGGTGCAAAAAGGCTGGGGCCGCGTGGTATTTATCTCGTCGGAATCCGCGCTGAATATTCCCTCAGACATGATCCACTACGGCGTGACCAAGACCGCGCAGCTCTCGCTGGCCCGTGGGCTGGCGAAATTCGTCGCCGGTAGCGGCGTGACGGTGAACAGCGTGCTGCCCGGCCCCACGCTGTCGGACGGCTTTGCCGACATGATGAAAGATGAGATGGAACGCACCGGTAAATCACTCGAAGTGCTGGCAAAAGAGTTCGTGATGGCGAATCGCCCCAGCTCGGTGATCCAGCGCGCCGCCAGCGTGGAAGAAGTGGCCAATATGGTGGTGTACGTCTGCTCGCAACAGGCGTCGGCGACCTCCGGCGCGGCCCTGCGCGTCGACGGCGGCGTCGTGGATGATATTGTTTAAGGTTATCAGGTTTAAGTGGGCGACACGTGGGTCGCCCGACTCTCTTTCACATTTATGCCTTACACTTCCCGCCCAATAAACTGCATACATATCAACCATAATCAGTTATGTTTTGTGTCATTACGTTTGATATCGCGAATGTTGCGACGGGCGCCGCATTGTGACCTGCGAAGCGTGATCCTAAGGAGTGAGGAATGTTTTTTGTCTGGACGCTAATCCCTGCGCTGTACGTCATTGTGCGCTTTATCTGGCCGCTCCGATTACCGGTGCTTGCCCGCCTGGCGCTGTCGATTATTCCTCTCGTCGCCAGTGAATATCATCTCATCAGCCGCGTTTTTTTCGACAGCATGTTCTCCCCTGAATGGCCAAAACCGGTGATGTACGTGCAGGGCTGGCTGTTTGGCGGCATCGTGTTATTTGCCGGTTTGCTGCTGGCGCGCGATCTCATCAGCCTGATTAGCCGCCTGCTGTTGAAACGCTCGCTTCCCGTGACGTTAACCGGCGTCACGCTGATGTTCGTCGCTATGGTACTGGCCGCCGTTGGCGTGAAACAGGCGGGAGATATCCCGGCGGTGCGCACCGTCGAAGTGAATATCACGAATCTGCCGCCCGCCTTTGAGGGCTATCGCCTGGTGCAACTGACCGATATTCACGCCAGCCGACTGCTGCCGCGCGAGTGGGTTGAGCAGGTGGTGAGTATCACTAATAATCTCCATCCGGATGCGATCGTGCTGACGGGCGATATGTCCGACGGCACGGTCGATAAGCGCTACCGTGACGTTGAACCCCTCAGCAAACTGAGCGCGCCTGACGGCGTTTTCGCCATTACCGGCAATCACGAATACTACTTTGACTATGCACAGTGGATGAAAACTTTTGCGCAACTGGGCATTCCGTTTTTGCACAACAGCCATACGCGCATTGTGCGTGGCGATGCGTCGATTGTGCTGGCCGGGGTAAACGATGAATCCGCCGAGCGCATTCACGAGAAAGGCCCGGACATTGACGCCGCGCTGGCGGGAACAAAACCTGACGATACGATTATCCTGCTCGCCCACCGCCCGGCTCCCGCGCGGGATTACGCGAAGCATAATGTGGCGTTGCAGCTTTCCGGGCATACCCACGGCGGCATGATCCGCGGGCTTGATCTGCTCGTCGGCCCGGCCAATAACGGCTTTGTCTCGGGGCTGTATCAGGTAGACAAAATGGCGCTGTACGTCAGCAACGGCACCGGCCTGTGGAACGGTTTTCCGCTGCGCCTTGGCCGCCCGTCAGAAATCACGCAGTTTGTACTGCATCGCGCGGCTGCGGCGAAGTGATTAGGCAATCAGGAAGGCATACCCTCACTCAGCGCCTGCGCGCAGGCCCAGGCGCTGGCCCATGCCCACTGGAAGTTGTAGCCACCGAGCCAACCGGTAACGTCCATCACTTCGCCAATAAAGTAGAGGCCGGGAACGTCGCGGGCTTCCATGGTACGTGACGATAGCGCGTGGGTGTCAACGCCGCCGAGTGTCACTTCCGCTGTACGATAGCCTTCGGTGCCGTTGGGCTGCACGCGCCACTGCGTCAGCGTGTCGATGAGCGCCTGTTGTTCGCGCGGGTTAAGCTGTTTGAGCGTCACGTCGGGGATTTGCCCGAGCAGTTGTAAACACTCCACCAGACGTTTCGGCAATTGCATTGCCAGCGTATTTTTCAGGCTTTGATTGGGGTGCGCGCTGCGCTGCTCGTTCAGGAAGCCGTCAAGATCGACATCCGGCAGCATATTAATCGTCACGAACTCACCCGGGAGCCAGTAGCTGGAAATCTGTAGGATTGCCGGACCTGACAGCCCCCGATGCGTGAAGAGCAGGTTTTCGCGAAACAGGGTGCCATCTTCGGCGGTGATAACCGAGGGCACCGAGACGCCCGACAGCACCTGAAGCTGTTCCAGCAGCGGTTTGTGCAGCGTGAAAGGCACCAGTCCTGCGCGGGTGGGCAGCACCTTGAGCCCAAACTGCTCGGCGATTTTATAGCCAAAGGGTGTCGCCCCGAGGCCCGGCATCGACAAGCCACCGCTGGCGATCACCAGTTTCGCGGCGCTGACCGTGTCGCCATTAAGCTGCAAGGTGTAACCCGCCTCGTCACGCGTGACCTCCAGCACCTCTGTGCGCAAACGCGTCACGACGTTGCCCTTCTCGCACTCCGCCACCAGCATATCGACGATTTGCTGGGCCGAGTCGTCGCAAAACAGCTGTCCCAGTGTCTTCTCGTGCCACGCAATGCCGTGCTTGCCTACCAGATCGATAAAATCCCACTGGGTATAACGCGCCAGCGCTGATTTGCAAAAATGCGGGTTCTGGCTCAAATACGCCGCAGGCTCGACATAAAGGTTAGTGAAGTTACAGCGGCCGCCGCCAGACATGAGGATTTTACGGCCTGGCTTTTTGCCATTGTCCAGCAACAGCACGCGGCATCCCGCCTGTCCGGCCTGCGCGGCACAAAACATTCCCGCCGCACCGGCACCGATCACAATGGCATCAAACCTTTCCACACGTTAACCCTCTTCATAGTGAGCGCGGATTGTAAATATTCAGCGCTGGTCGCACCAGCAGAAATGTGTCAAAACAATGACATTTCATTGAAAAATAAAAGATAATTGTTTTTCAGATTGCATAAGCACAGGATAAATATTAAAAAAAGTCTATATTTCACTTTGCCCGCGCTGCCATTGTCCACGATAATGCGCCGCGTTCATGTCCTCAAAATGGCGTAACGTCTATGTTACATTTGTTTGCCGGCCTGGATTTACATACCGGGTTGTTGTTATTACTTGCTCTGGCATTTGTGCTTTTCTACGAAGCCATTAACGGCTTCCATGATACGGCGAACGCTGTTGCAACGGTTATTTATACCCGCGCAATGCGATCGCAGGTCGCGGTGGTTATGGCGGCGGTTTTCAACTTTTTCGGCGTGCTGCTGGGCGGGCTGAGTGTCGCCTATGCGATCGTGCATATGCTGCCCACCGATCTGCTGCTCAACGTGAGTTCTGCTCATGGCCTCGCCATGGTGTTCTCTATGCTGCTGGCGGCGATTATCTGGAACCTTGGCACCTGGTATTTAGGTCTGCCAGCCTCCAGTTCACACACCCTGATTGGCGCGATTATCGGTATTGGTTTGACCAATGCTCTGATGACCGGCACGTCGGTGGTGGACGCGCTGAACATTCCTAAAGTCATCAATATTTTTGCCTCGCTGATTGTCTCGCCTATCGTCGGGCTGGTCTTCGCGGGCGGTCTGATTTTCCTGCTGCGCCGCTTCTGGAACGGCACGAAAAAACGCGACCGTATTCATATGACTCCGGCGGAGCGTGAGAAGAAAGACGGTAAGAAAAAGCCGCCGTTCTGGACGCGTACCGCGCTCATCCTCTCTGCTATTGGCGTGAGCTTCTCGCACGGCGCGAACGACGGTCAGAAAGGCATCGGCCTGATCATGCTGGTTCTGATTGGCGTGGCACCGGCGGGCTTCGTGGTGAACATGAACGCGTCTGGCTACGACATCACCCGCACGCGTGATGCGGTCAATAACGTCGAAACTTACTTCCAGCAACACCCTGCGCTGATGCAAAAAGCGACCGGTTTCGATCCGCTGATCCCGGCACCTGACGAAGTGGTCACGAAGCCGAACGAGTTCCATTGCCATCCGGGCCGTGCGGTTAATGCGCTGGATCGTGCGAAAGAGATGCTGACGAATATCGAAAGCTACGACAAGCTGCCGGTTGAGCAACGTGGTCAGCTCCGCCGCATCTTGCTGTGCATCTCTGATATCACCGATAAAGTGGCGAAGCAGCCGGAAGTGAGCGCCGACGATCAGCGCCTGCTGAAGAAACTGAAAGGCGACATGCTGAGCACCATCGAATACGCGCCAATCTGGATCATCATGGCCGTTGCGCTGGCGCTGGGTCTCGGCACCATGATTGGCTGGCGTCGTGTGGCGACCACCATCGGTGAGAAGATCGGCAAAAAAGGCATGACCTACGCGCAAGGTATGTCAGCGCAGATGACGGCAGCGGTCTCCATTGGTCTGGCGAGCTACACCGGTATGCCGGTTTCAACAACGCACGTTCTCTCCTCCTCGGTGGCGGGTACGATGCTTGTGGACGGTGGCGGTCTGCAACGCAAAACCGTGACCAACATTTTAATGGCCTGGGTGTTCACGCTGCCCGCGTCGATTATCTTGTCCGGTGGACTGTACTGGATTTCACTGCATCTGATTTGATGCGAAGAGATCGCCGGGTGGCGCTACGCTTACCCGGCCTACAAAAACAAAAGCGGGTCAGGAAACTGAGCCGCTTTTTTTATGTTTAATGCCAAATCAACAACGCAATTAAGCTCACCACGACCAGGCCGCAGAGCGCGCTGGTCAAAACAAAATGTCGACGTACGCGCTCGCAGCGACGGATGAATTCGTCGTCATGATGGTCCCGATAGCGCTGAGCGTAGATGTACCACACCAGACGCATCTGTTTGCTGGGCTGACCATGCGAGGTAAAAAAGCCCCCGCCATCCACGTATTGGTAGAGCAAAGGATCGCAACCACGAAGTACCACTAACAATGCGCGTAAAGATGAGAAGTAACGCGCCATGTTCACCACACAAACGACACACAAAGCCCAAAACAGCGCGACGGTGCTGACCATACCCCCTCCCCGGCGATCCGCCCACGGAGAAATCCCCCGGGACTACCGCTCCCCGATACTCAGCTAAACAGTTCAGTGAAGAGTGTTACCAGAAACCGACGGGGATCACATTTATTTATCCGAGCGGCTCCTCTAATAGTGTAGGAGATCCGTTAAATTTTTTACCACAACGTTAATCGTTATCAAAAATATCTCTCTGCAAATGTGTTGCACTAAAGCGTGACACAGACGGATTGACGGCAGGAAACGCCCGTTATAAGGTAGAAATATCTTCTACAATTAGATCTTTAAGGCCGGGCATTACCCGCGCAAGTGGTACGCAGGACGCGGGGCACAGGGCAGCACACGACACGCTGTTATCCCAATGGTCATCGACAACTTATGGAAGGAGTAACACTATGGCTTACAAACATATCCTCATCGCGGTCGATCTTTCACCGGAAAGCAAAGTGCTGGTTGAGAAAGCGGTCTCCATGGCGCGCCCCTACAACGCGAAGGTTTCCCTGATTCATGTCGATGTAAACTACTCCGATCTTTATACCGGTCTTATCGACGTTAACCTCGGCGATATGCAAAAACGCATCTCCGAGGAAACTCACCACGCGCTGACCGAGCTGTCCACCAACGCGGGCTACCCAATCACTGAAACCCTGAGCGGCAGCGGCGATCTGGGTCAGGTGCTGGTCGATGCGATCAAGAAATACGATATGGACCTGGTGGTCTGCGGGCATCATCAGGATTTCTGGAGCAAGCTGATGTCCTCGGCGCGCCAGCTTATCAACACCGTCCACGTTGATATGCTGATCGTTCCGCTGCGCGACGAAGAAGACGAGTAAGCATCTCCCCTCACCCTAACCCTCTCCCAATGGGCTGAGGGAACCGATCGAGCCCCTCTCCTCGTGGGAGAGGGGTTGGGGTGAGGGCATCAGACCACACCACTCTCCACCGTTCCCGAATAAATATCAAACCGGTGCCCTTTCGTGGTCACCGCGTTGGTCGTCGCAACGTCCGCCAGCGGCGGAGCATAGTCCGGGCGCTTCACCACTACCCGCTTTGTCGCCAGTTTGCAGGCCGGTGCCAGCAGGCCGTCGGCGTCCAGATCCGGTCCCACCAGCGACTGAAATACCCGCATCTCTTTTTTGACCAGCGCGCTTTTCTGCTTATGCGGAAACATCGGATCGAGATACACCACCTGCGGGCGGGGCAAAATCTCTTCCAGCGACGTCAGACTCGACGCATGGATCAGCTGTAATCGCTCACGCAGCCATGGCCCAATGTCGGCATCGGCATAGCCGCGCGTCAGGCCATCGTCCAGCAGCGCCGCGACCACCGGATTACGCTCCAGCATACGCACACGGCAGCCCACCGACGCCAGCACAAAAGCGTCGCGCCCCAGGCCTGCGGTGGCGTCAACCACGTCAGGTAAATAGCTCCCTTTCACCCCGACGGCTTTTGCCACCGCTTCACCGCGTCCGCCACCAAACTTGCGGCGATGTGCCATTGCACCGCCAACAAAATCGACAAAGATGCCGCCAAGCTTTGGCTCGTCGCGCTTACGCAGCTCCAGATGTTCCGGGGTAAGCACCAGCGCCATCAGGTTATCTTCGTCGTGCGTGAGGCCCCAGCGGGCCGCAAGAACAGATAAGGCACCGTCTCCGGTGCCTGTTTCATCTATCAAACAAATGTTCACGAAATGCTTAGCCTTCGATGCCGTAATGCGCCAGCATCGCGTCCAGCTGAGGTTCGCGACCGCGGAAGCGCTTGAACAGCTCCATCGGCTCTTCTGAACCGCCACGGGTCAGGATGTTATCGAGGAAGGACTGCCCGGTTTCACGGTTGAAAATCCCCTCTTCTTCGAAGCGAGAATATGCATCCGCCGCCAGCACGTCGGCCCACAGATAGCTGTAATAGCCCGCCGCGTAGCCCCCGGCAAAAATATGGCTGAATGCGTGCGGGAAGCGTCCCCAGCTCGGCCCCGGAATAACCGCCACCTGCTTTTTGATCTCGGCCAGGGTTTCGAGGATTTTTGCCCCCTGCTCCGGGCTGAACTCCGCATGCAGGCGGAAGTCGAACAGGCCAAACTCAAGTTGACGCAGAATAAACAGCGCCGCCTGGTAATTCTTCGCCGCCAGCATTTTATCCAGCAGTTCTTTCGGCAGCGGTTCGCCCGTTTCATAGTGACCGGAAATAAACGCCAGCGCGTCCGGCTCCCAGCACCAGTTTTCCATAAACTGGCTTGGCAGCTCGACCGCATCCCAGGGTACACCGCTGATCCCGGCAACACCGGCGGCTTCAATACGCGTCAGCATATGGTGCAGACCGTGACCAAATTCATGGAACAGCGTGGTCACTTCGTCGTGGGTAAACAGCGCCGGTTTACCGCTCACCGGGCGGTTGAAGTTACAGGTCAGATAAGCGACCGGTTTTTGCAGCTCGCCGTTGGCTTTGCGCATCTGGCCCACGCAGTCGTCCATCCACGCCCCGCCGCGTTTGTTTTCACGGGCATACAGGTCGAGATAGAAGCTGCCGCGCAGTTCGTTTTTCTCGTCATACAGTTCGAAGAAGCGCACATCCGGGTGCCAGACGTCGATATCTTTGCGCTCTTTCGCCGTAATGCCATAAATGCGCTTAACCACTTCGAACAGGCCGTTAACGGCTTTGTTCTCCGGGAAATAGGGGCGAAGCTGTTCATCGCTGATGCTGTATAAATGCTGCTTTTGCTGTTCGCTGTAGAACGCAATGTCCCACGGCTGGAGTTCGTCCACGCCAAACTCGGCTTTGGCAAAGGCGCGCAGCTGCGCCAGCTCTTTCTCGCCCTGCGGACGGGCGCGCTTAGCGAGATCGGTTAAAAATTCCAGCACCTGTGCCGGATTCTCCGCCATTTTAGTGGCCAGGGATTTGTCGGCATAGTTCTCAAAGCCCAGCAGCTGTGCCAGCTCATGACGCAGCGCGAGGATTTCCGCCATCACCGGGCTGTTATCCCACTTCCCGGCGTTCGGCCCCTGATCGGAGGCGCGGGTGCTGTAGGCGCGGTAAAGCTCTTCACGAAGCTGCCCGTTTTCACAGTAGGTCATCACCGGCAGATAGCTCGGGATATCCAGCGTTAACAGCCAGCCTTCCTGCTCTTTGGCTTCGGCCTGCGCTTTGGCCTGAGCCAGTGCGCTTTCCGGCATGCCCGCCAGCTCAGCGGCATCGGTGACCAGTTTGCTCCAGCCCATGGTGGCGTCGAGCACGTTGTTGCTGTAGGTGGAACCCAGTTCGGACAGGCGCGCGGCAATTTCGCCGTAGCGTTTTTGTTTCTCTTTTGGCAGTCCAATACCCGACAGTTCAAAATCACGCAGGGCGTTATCGACCGATTTTTTCTTCGCAATATCCAGCGTGTCGAAGGACTCACCGTCGCGCAGGTTGCGATACGCCTGATACAGCCCTTCGTGCTGACCCACCCAGGTGCTGTACTCAGACAGCAGCGGCAGCGTCTGCTCGTAGGCTTCACGCAGTTCAGGACTATTCTGTACGGAATTGAGGTGGCTGACCGGTGAGAACAGGCGACCGAGGCGATCGTCGACCTCTGCCAGCGGCTGGCAAAGGTTATCCCAAGTATAAGGCGCGCCTTGTGCGACCACGCTTTCTACCGCCTCGCGGCAATCCGCCAGTGCTTTAGTGACCGCTGGAACCACGTGCTCAGGTTTGATTTGGGAAAACGGCGGCAGTTCGAAAGGCGTCAATAATGGATTGGTCATAAGCGCTGTCCTGTTAAAGAGGTAAACAAAGCGCCACAAGGGCGCTTGATGCATTGAACTAGCATGGGGTTAAGTGTAGTGAATTTCAATCCCAGCGCCGCGCTTTAACCGTTTGATAAGATCACTTCTGCGCCAGCATGCGTAACGCTTCCTGCGCCGTTTTGTCGCGGATAGCGGAGAGTTGCACGCCGCCATATTCTCTTTGGTAAATTTTATCGACGATGCGATTCACCGCAAAATTATTCACCGTACATTTCGTTTCCGGCGACACGCCTTTCTCATGCAACTGGTCTAATTTTTTCTGTAAATAGGCGTTGGTGCTCAGCACTTGCTTAATGGAGCTTTGGGCGCAGTTCATATCCGTATCCACATCAAAGGTCGATGCAATTTTATCAAAAATGGCCGCTTTTTCTGCATGATCTAATTTGGCTTGCGTTTTAATACAGGCGAGGTCGATGATTCTATTCACCTCCGCTGAAACCAGCGTAGTGTTTTCCTGCTTAATCCACTGCTGGCGCGCTGCTGCGGTTTCATTGAATTTGGAAATCGTTTTATTCAGCGATGACGTGAGCTTATTATAATTTATATCCACCCGATTTTGATTATGCGTAAGCTTAATATGCGTATTAGATATGCCCATGCAGGATGTTAAAATGGACGTGTTTTTAGTCATTGAAATTCCAATGCCTGGATTTTCTTGATTTAATAAACCTTTTCTGGCGAGCGTATGTGAAGCGAACGACTGGTGTACAAATGCATTAACTGGCATGTTGATTGGCCCTGTGAGTTATTTGGATTTAAACCCTAACCGTTATCGCGCGTTAAGCCTTTCAAAAATGGCTTCTGTTAGCCGCCCGCTGGCGTCATGCCAAAAGCAGACAAAAGCGGCATCCGCTGTGCGGCGCTGCGGTAATCTGAAGCAATCTGCGGTAAACTGTGGGTTATCTGTTTTATTTTCATTCCCGGAATCCCTGCACCCATGCTCAGTTATCGCCACAGCTTTCACGCCGGCAACCATGCCGACGTACTCAAACACACCGTTCAAAGCCTGATCATTGAATCCCTGAAAGAGAAAGAGAAGCCGTTTCTCTACCTCGACACCCATGCAGGCGCGGGGCGTTATCAGCTGAGCAGCGAGCATGCCGAGCGCACCGGCGAATATCTGGAAGGCATCGCCCGCATCTGGCAGCAGGACGATTTGCCCGCCGAGCTTGAACCCTACATCACGGTGCTTAAACACTTTAACCGCGCCGGTACGCTGCGCTATTACCCCGGCTCAC
The DNA here is from genome assembly GCA_963521185.1 of uncultured Enterobacter sp. GTDB lineage: Bacteria > Pseudomonadota > Gammaproteobacteria > Enterobacterales > Enterobacteriaceae > Enterobacter_D. The sequence goes on from CAUQTV010000005.1 coordinate 170,901, forward strand.
CGCTGATTGCCCGCCAGCTTTTGCGCGAGCAGGACAGCCTGCAACTCACCGAGCTGCACCCGAGCGATTACCCGCTGCTACGCTCTGAGTTTCAAAAAGACGACCGCGCCACCGTGGCCCGTTCCGACGGCTATCAACAGCTGAAATCTAAACTGCCACCGGCGTCACGCCGTGGCCTGGTCCTGATCGACCCGCCGTACGAAATCAAAACTGACTATCAGGCGGTGGTTCAGGGCATCAGCGAAGGGTATAAGCGCTTTGCGACCGGGACTTACGCGCTGTGGTATCCGGTGGTGATGCGCGCGCAAATCAAACGTATGCTGAAAGAGCTTGAAGCCACCGGCATCCGTCGCATCCTGCAAATTGAGCTGGCGGTGCGTCCGGACAGCGACCAGCGCGGCATGACCGCCTCCGGCATGATCGTGATTAATCCGCCGTGGAAACTGGAGCAGCAGATGCAAAACGTGCTGCCGTGGCTGCACAGCAAACTGGTGCCCGCAGGCACCGGACACACGCTGGTCAATTGGGTCGTTCCCGAGTAATCACAGCCATCGGTGGCATCCTTCGCGCCACGCGTTACAATTCCAACATCTCCCCCCGATGGCCGCGCGCCGTCGGGTACATCACTGCAAAAGGAACGGTCATGACTAAGCACTATGACTACATCGCCATTGGCGGCGGCAGCGGCGGCATCGCGTCCATTAACCGTGCGGCCATGTACGGCCAAAAATGCGCATTGATTGAAGCGAAAGCCCTGGGCGGCACCTGTGTAAACGTTGGCTGCGTACCGAAAAAGGTGATGTGGCACGCGGCGCAAATCGCCGAGGCGATCCACCTTTACGGCCCGGATTACGGCTTCGACACCACCGTGAATCGCTTCGACTGGAACAAACTCGTCGCCAGCCGCACGGCCTACATTGACCGCATTCACACCTCTTACGATAACGTGTTGGGTAAAAATAACGTCGATGTGATCCGGGGTTTTGCCCGCTTTGTGAACGCAAATACCGTGGAAGTGAACGGAGAGACAATCACCGCCGATCACATTCTGATCGCTACCGGCGGTCGCCCGAGTCACCCGGATATTCCCGGCGTGGAATATGGCATCGACTCCGACGGTTTCTTTGAACTGTCTGCGCTGCCAAAACGTGTCGCGGTCGTCGGCGCGGGTTACATCGCCGTCGAACTGGCGGGCGTGATCAACGGGCTGGGTTCGGAAACGCACCTGTTTGTGCGCAAGCACGCGCCGCTGCGCAGCTTTGATCCGCTGATTGTCGACACGCTCATCGAAGCGATGGCCGCCGATGGCCCAACGCTGCACACGCACGCCACGCCGAAATCCGTTGAGAAAAACGCCGACGGTAGCCTGCTGCTGACGCTGGAAGATGGTCGTAGCCAGACCGTGGATTGCCTGATTTGGGCGATTGGCCGCGAGCCGTCAAACGACAATTTCAACCTGCAAGCCACGGGTGTGAAGACCAACGACAAGGGTTATATCGTTGTCGATAAGTTCCAGAACACCAGCGTTGACGGCATTTATGCGGTGGGTGACAACACCGGCGCGGTCGAACTGACCCCGGTTGCCGTTGCCGCAGGCCGCCGCCTGTCTGAGCGTCTGTTTAACAACAAGCCGGATGAGCATCTGGACTACAGCAACATCCCGACGGTGGTGTTCAGCCATCCGCCGATTGGCACCGTGGGGATGACCGAACCGCAGGCGCGGGAAGAGTACGGCGACGACGCGGTAAAAGTGTATAAATCGTCGTTTACGGCGATGTACACCGCCGTGACCACGCACCGTCAGCCGTGTCGCATGAAGCTGGTCTGCGTCGGCCCGGAAGAGAAAATCGTGGGTATTCACGGCATCGGCCAGGGCATGGACGAAATGCTGCAAGGTTTTGCCGTCGCACTGAAGATGGGCGCGACGAAAAAAGACTTCGACAATACTGTGGCGATCCACCCCACGGCTGCCGAAGAATTTGTCACTATGCGCTAATCAACATATGCGCTAATCAACATGCCGGGGCGGTTACGCCCCGGCGTCATGATCAAAACTCGAAGCGGGCACCGAGGTTGTAACGGCGTCCTTCCAGCATCGCCGTCTGGTTATAGGTGGTGGTGTAGATCGGGTTCACGTCGAACAGGTTGTAGATCCCCGACATCAGAGTGATGCGCTTGTTCAGATGATAGCGCGCCCCTAAATCCACCAGCGCATAGGCATCGGTAGAGGTCGATTTTCCGACGTCCGGAGAGTTGCTGCGCCAGCTGGTCTGCGTCCATAACTCCAGCGCATCCGTCGCCTCCCAGCTTAGCGACAGGTTCGCCATGCTGGTCGGGAAGTCCGTCAGCGATTTCCCCTTATACTGACCGCTTTTTTGTTCGCTGTGCGTCCAGGTGTAGTTGGCGTTGGCCTTAAGCGATGGCGTAACCTGCCAGTCGGCGTTTAGCTCCAGACCGTAGATTTCGGCGTCGCTGACGTTGAAGTATTGCGACACGCTTTCTGCCACATAGCCGTTGTACACACACTGCTGCGTGGCGCTCTGCGTACAAATGGTGTAGTCGCTGATTTTGTCCTTAAACTGGGTATGAAAGATCGTGGCATCCAGCGCCAGCGTCTCTTTTTGCCAGTAAACGCCCAGCTCGGTGTTGATGCTCTTTTCCGGCTTCAGATCGTCGTTACCAATGCCGATTTCCGAATAGGGGTAAGCGCCGTAGACGCTGGTGAAGCCTTCGCTGTTCTCGCGCAGATCCGGTTTCTTGTAGCCCGCCGACACGCCGCCCTTCAGCGCCCAGTTTTCGTCGATCGTCCAGTTACCGTAAAGCTTCGGCGTCACGTGGTAGCCAAAATAGCTGTCGTGATCCAGACGCGCGGAGGTGGTCAGCGTAAAGTCCGGCACAATCATCCAGGCATCTTCGGCAAACACCGCCCAGCCATCGCGGGTGATCTCGCTCACCGGCGTCACGCCCGGTGCGATTTTATCTTCAATACCGAAGGTATCATCCAGCTCTTCACGGGAATAGTTGGCACCCAGCGTCAGCTTGTGATCGCCCAGCGTGAAGGTGTTGGCGCTGTTGGCTTCAAAGTTGTTCTGCTTGATGTGCTGCGTTTGCATGCCAGGCACCAGGTATTTGGTGCGCGCTTTTTCGTAGCTGACAAAGTTTTTCGCTTCCACCAGGCCGTCGCCGTACCAGGCGTGCTGAGACAGCGACACCGCGTCGCGATCAAAGCCCCACTTCCATGCGTCGTTATGCCCTTTTTCCTGATGTCCTTTTACCGCGTTAAGATCCCAAAGCTGGGTATCGGTCGGCGACATTGAAATCGTCGCGTCCAGGTTACCCGACTCATGCTTCACAAAGCGCTGATCCGTCGCGCTGTCGTCGTCACGGCGATCGAGATAATCCGCACCCACGCTCACGCCGAGTTTGCCGGGGATCACCGGCCCCATCACGAAGAGATTGGTCTGGTTGGTGTTGCCGTATTCGCTTTTTTCTTGCAGGAAGTAGTTGTCTTCCAGCACCCCGGTCCACGCATCCAGGTTATAGGCTTTTTTAGTGATGACGTTCACCACGCCACCAATCGAGTCAGAGCCATAGAGCGAGGACATCGGCCCACGGATCACTTCAATGCGCTCAATGGCGGACATCGGCGGCATAAACGCCGCTTCGGTACCAATATGGTGCCCGTAGGGACGGGATTCGCGGGTGCCCTGCTTGATGCCGTTCACCATGTACGAGGTATAGTTAGAATCCATACCGCGCATCTGGATATCGCCCGTCGCGAGGCTGCCGTGACCGTTGCCCACTAGCACGCCGGGGATCTCGCGCAGCGCTTCGGTCACATTCTGGTTGGAGCGGGTATTAATGCCTTTTTCATCAACCACTGAAATGGTCGCCGGTGCTTCGCGTCGCTCCTGGCTGAAACCCGATGCGGTTACCACCATCTCATCATCATTGGTTTCCGGGCTGTCTGCGGCAAACGCGGCAGTCGGGAGAGTCGCCAGGGCAATCGCCACGGCCATACGAGTCTGGGTTATCACAATAAAGTCCTTAGAATTGCGCTAAATCGATCTTGAGGAGGTAATCCGCGTCGCGGCTTTTTTCGTCCTGCTTGACGCTGACGTACAGCGTTTTGGCATCCGCTGACAGCACGAGGCTGTTGGGCATCGCCGCCGTTTTAACGGTGTGTTTTACGCGGTTGCTCTTCGCGTCGATCACGCTTATCTGGCGGGCATTGCGATGGGTGACGTAGACTTCATCGCGCGCGGCGTTATACACCACGGCAATGGAATTCGGCGTGGCGATGCGCGTGAGGAGCTTGCCGGAATCGAGCTTCACCACCAGCACGTCGTCGGTGTTGGTATCGGCGATGTATCCCACGCCTGCGGCAGTGTTAAGCGCAATATTGAGGAAGTAGTGCTTCGGTTCAGCAGGATCGACCTTGACGGTAGACAGCGGCTGCGAGGTGCGGGCGTCCAGCGTAACCAGCTCGCCTTTCCCGTTGACCACATAAACTTTGTCGCCTGCGCTATCCACCGCAAAGCCGACCGGATCTAGATTTTGCAGAGTGTGGACGAGCTGCTGTTTTTGCGTATCCACAACCCACAGCAGACCTTCATCTTTACGGCCAATGCCGGAGACATACAGGCGCTGGTGCTTTTTATCGAGCACCACTTCGCGCACGTGCACGATTTTTTTCGGGTCAGCGTCGTCGCTTAATTGCAGCGTTCTTACCACCGTATTTGTGCGGGTATCCATTACGCTTACGGAGCCTTCCAGCGCGTTACCCAAATAAAGCAGATGATTTTCTTCATCCAGCGCAACCGCAAAGGTACGCCGCTCGGTGCTCATTTTTTGCGTAACCTGAAGGGAGTCCGCATTGAGCCGGAATATCAGCCCCGCCTTTTTATCCTCATCAAATGAGGGGGCAGACGCCGCAAACAGGGTTTTATTTCCGTTATCGAAAGCCAGTTCATAAACCCCGCGACCCAGCGATTGCGACGCAAACGCTTTTTCCGGAAATTCTTTTGCAAAGACAGAGGTAATATTTAAGGAAAATGAAAGGGCAAGTGCGCTGCAAAGCGCGGTACGTTTTATCGTTGTAATGAGCATGTCATTTTTCTTTACAGTTGTTTACGTAAAGAAAATGATAATCAATATTGTTATCATTTGCAATGCCGTCAAATTGTGCTGGTCACGACCTTGATGCAAATGCGCAGCGGCTTTTAATGACCCATCCCTTTTTTTGTTATACAGGCTCAACTTTAACCCCTGAAAAGTGTACGCTTACTGCACTTTCGAACTCACTAAGGGCACAAAATGGATCATCAGTTGTTGAACGTCATTCACCTTATTTCGGGCATGATATGGCTGGGCGGATTAATATTGATGGCGGTGGTGGCCTGCGCCGCGAGCAAAAACCGCGGCACTAACAGTGCTGTTGAGCTATTGGTAGGCAATGTGCTCAGCTGGAGTCGCAGCGTGACGTCTCCGGCGATGGTGATCCTGTGGGCCTGCGGAATTGCGATGATCGTCAGCCACGGCGGCGATATCCCGCTCTGGCTAATCCTGAAAATTGTGGTGCTGTTGCTGCTCTCCGGCCTGCACGGTTTTCTCTCTGCCACGCTGCGCAAAATGTCGGGCGGTGCCGTTCCCCCGGCGCGTGCGATCGTTCGTATTGCCCCGGTAATCATTATCATTGCCGTGGCGCTGGTAGTGATATTAGCGAAACTGGGCCATTCTCTTTGAGCGCCGTCTGCTACGCTTAGGACTGTATCTCAATTAGCGACATACCGCGCTGTCATTCATAATTCGTTGCATTGTGAATGCTCTGAAATTGATGACGTGCGCTTATTTCCAGGCGGCTGTTTTTTCTTCGAAAACAGCCGCTTGTTTGTTTGCGCTCATCAGCGAGCCGCCAGGAATTGTGATCTGCCGCACAGTTTGTACTTCAAATAGCACCATGAATGTCTAAGCTTATAAGAGAACCGGGCAACACCCGTCTTTTTTTACGACAAAACTGGAGGTCTGAATCACTATGTTCAACCACAAACTACAACAAGATGAATCCGTTGAATTCGTGACCGAAGAATTAATCCGTTTTGAAACCGATCCGTGCGAGCTTAAGCTTGAAGAGATGATTGAAGCTGAGCCGGAACCGGAGATGATCGAAGGCTACCCCGCCTCCGATGCTCTGACCCCTGCCGATCGTTATCTGGAACTGTTTGAACACGTGCAGTCCACCCGTCTGTTTGTCGACAGCAAAACCTTCCCCGACTGCGCGCCCAAAATGGACCCGCTCGATATTCTCATTCGTTACCGTCGCATCAAGCGCCGCCCGGACTTCAACCTGCGCCAGTTCATTCTGGCCCACTTCTGGTTGCCGGAGCGTCGCGGCGGCGAATATGTCTCTGATCCGTCCAACTCGCTGAAAGAGCATATCGATCAGCTGTGGCCGGTATTGACGCGTGAACCGCAGGATCATATTCCCTGGTCATCACTGCTGGCGCTGCCGCAGGCCTATATCGTGCCGGGCGGGCGATTTAGCGAAACCTATTACTGGGACTCCTACTTCACCATGCTCGGTCTCGCAGAGAGCGGGCGCAACGACCTGCTCAAATGCATGGCGGATAACTTCGCCTGGATGATTGAGAACTATGGTCACATTCCCAACGGCAACCGCACCTATTATCTCAGCCGTTCACAGCCGCCGGTGTTTGCGCTGATGGTCGAACTGTTTGAGGAAGACGGCGTGCGCGGTGCAAGGCGCTATCTTGATCATCTGCTGATGGAATACGCCTTCTGGATGGATGGCGCAGAATCCCTGGCGTTGAATCAGGCCTATCGCCATGCGGTTCGCATGCCCGACGGTTCGCTGCTCAACCGCTACTGGGACGACCGTGACACCCCGCGCGATGAATCCTGGCTTGAGGACGTGGAAACCGCCCGTCACTCGACCCGCCCGGCCAACGAAGTTTACCGGGATCTGCGTGCCGGTGCGGCGTCAGGCTGGGACTACTCTTCCCGCTGGCTGCGCGATCCCAATCGCCTCGCCAGTATCCGCACCACGCAGTTTATTCCCATCGATTTGAACGCGTTTCTGTTCAAACTGGAAAGCGCGATTGCCAATATTTCCGGATTGAAAGGCGACCGTGAAGGCGAAGCGCTGTTCCGCCAGCGCGCGAGCGATCGCCGGGCGGCAGTCAACCGCTATCTGTGGGATGACGAAAAGGGCTGTTACCGCGATTACGACTGGCGTCGGGGGGAAATGGCGCTGTTCTCGGCGGCGGGTATTGTGCCGCTGTATGTGGGCATGGCGACTCACGAGCAGGCTGAGCGCCTGGCGCAGGCCGTGCGTGAGCGCTTGCTTACGCCAGGAGGCGTCATGGCGACGGAATACGAAACCGGCGAGCAGTGGGACAAACCCAACGGCTGGGCACCCTTACAGTGGATGGCGATTCAGGGCTTTAAACTGTATGGCAACGATCCGCTGGGCGACGAAATCGCCCACAGCTGGCTCAATACCGTCAACCATTTCTACAAGCGCCATCACAAGCTGATTGAGAAGTACCACATCGCCACCGGCACGCCCCGCGAGGGTGGCGGCGGTGAGTACCCGTTGCAGGATGGCTTCGGCTGGACCAACGGCGTGGTGCGTCGGCTGATTGGCTTATACGGCGAACCTTAACGCGTCCGCTTCATGCCGGATGCCGGGCAGGCGACGCCGCGCCCGGCATCTTCCTCCGCTTAATCAATCACGTCATAAATCGACGACTGGATTTTGGCCCATTTCGCGTTCTGTGCGTTCGGCTCTGCGCTCTGGCGTTTCAGCGCCTGATCGGTTTCATACTGCTGGCGTTTAACGACCGCCGGGCTGGTGCAGAAAGCCTGCAAATACGCTTTGCGCTGAGACGTAAGCTTCTGACCATTCGACATCGCATGGCTTAGCGTGGTGAGAAAACGCCGACACGGCTTTAGCTCATCCATTTGCAGCCGATAGCGCAACAGCAGATCCAGCACATCGTCATTGTTCGCCGCCAGCGCCTCTTCGGTCCATGAGAGCTTCCAGTTCATGCCACCTCTCAAAAAGTACAACGCCACGCGAGTGTCATTGCGGGTAATAGCCGAGCGGAAGTTGCTCTCATCCCAGGTGATGCCCATACGGGTCAGACTCTCGCGGGAAGAGGGTTTTTCACGCTCCGGGCCGGTCACTTCCAGCGTCATTTTCGGCTCCAGCTCGCTGGCCACCGGTCCGGCGTTGGTGCTGCTATAAATCCACAGCGCGCCGCCGAGAATGACGAGCACCATCACGCCTACCGCGCCCCACAGCGCCCCCATCACCAGCTGATCGCGCTCTTCGGGCGATCGCTGTGGGCGCAGGCCGGGCCGCTCGATATTGTCACGCACCTCAAAAATATCACCGCCAGCGGTGCGCATCTTTTTCCGCGACCACTCCCAAAACCCGTGCAGTTCATCAACCCCCACCGCCAGTAGCGCCGCCGGATTGGTTTTGGTGCGCCCCTGATCGAACGCGCGCTGAACGGCACCGGTGATTTGCGGGTAGTAGTTATCCAGCAGACTGAGCTGCGTCGGGGTCAGAGGCTGCTGCGCGGCGATGGTATTGCGGATCTGGCGCACATCATCGAGGAAGATTTGCAGCGTTTTGCGCGGCTCCACAAAGAGCGTCAGCGCTTCCTGATCGTCAAACAGCGCGGCGTGATGCTGGGAGAACTCCTTCTTATCCACCAGCATCAGCGCCATTTCACTGAACAGCATGCCGCTCAGCACGTCGTTACGCTCGCCCAGCTTCAGCCAGCGGCGCACGCGATCGACACCAAACTGCGTTTTCAGGTGATTTCGCAACCGCGTGGCATCGGGCCACGCCTCGTACACCAGCGATTTGATCATCAGCTCAATCGCGCGTAGCTGCGCCAGCGCACGCGTTTGCTGCGCGCCATCCGCTAAGCGGATCTCGGTGCTGTAGGTGAGCAGCGGCTGCTTGTGTCGCAGATTTTCCAGCGCGGAAATAAAGCGCAGTGCCACAATCAGCTGGTTCTGGCTGACCTCCTGGCCGCTCTCATATTGCGGCACGCGCTGTTGCAGGTGGCGCAGCTGTAACGTGAACTGGGTCAGCTCGGCATCGTTGAGCTTCAGGCGATTCGCCACCGCCCCCCAGCCGCCGAGGTTCATTCTGGCGATATCCAGTTGTTCCAGGAACCAACGGGGATCTTTGCCTTCGCTCGCACGCATTCCCAATAATGAGAGGATCTCGATAGAGGCCTGACGGATAATCCCGATACACTGTTCAAACTGTTCGCGAACGTGTTGCGATGAATTTAGCGACATTATTTTCCTTTAAGTGCAACCAGACGACGTTTGTTTCGGTAGCAATATTTTCCATTTTTTTCTTTTTTTACGGGCACTTAAAAGATAGTCCAGAATAATGTGAATATCAGTGACCAACCTATAAATCCTGGAAGTGAATATGATTGCGCTGAGCACCGACCGCCTTTTTTGTCGCCAGATCCAATCCATCGACTGGCCCTTCTTTCTGTCACTTTATGAACATACTGGAATCATGCGTTTTGTGAGCGACCCGCGCTCTCATCAGGAGATCCACGACGGGTTCGATGAGCGCTTACCCCCCTGGACGCCCGGCAGCGCGCACTGGCTGTGCCTGGTCGTGTTCGAGCGCGCAACGAATTTACCGATTGGCTTAACGGGCTACGTGCACCGGGAGGATGACTGCGCGGAAGTGGGCTTCTTGTTTGTGCCTGAGGCCCAGGGCAAAGGCTTTGCCGCGGAGTCCCTGCGGGCGGTCTGCGACTATGCCTTCCACGAGGGCGGCATTCGGCGGCTGATCGCCTCGGTAGCCGTTGGCAATGTCGCCTCAAAGCGGCTGCTGGAGAAAACGGGCTTTGTTCTGGAGGGCGAACTGCGCGAAGCATTCTGGCTGGCGGGGGCGTGGCACAACGACTGGCTTTTCGGTTTGCTGCGCCACGAATACCGCTGATCCAGACGATTCGCCCTGAACGCACGCGATCTTTATGCCAGGCTTAACAGGTTGCTATTCAGGCAAAAGCGTAAGGAGCCAGTATGCAGAAAATGATCATTGCCGCCACCGTCGCGGCACTTTTTACTCTCCCGGCCATTGCCGAAGAGGCCCCCGGTCTGAAAGCGGACAAAGCGCCACCGCCCGCGCACAAACTTGATGACGGGTATCGTGGCATTGAAGATGCGCGTACCATGAACGTGAAGCAGGCCGTTGAGATGCATAACGGCGCGTCAATTTCATTGCGGGGGAATTTGATTGAGAAGAAAGGCGCGGATCTCTACACCTTCCGCGACAAATCCGGTCAACTTGACGCCTATATTCCTGTTGCCATTTTCGATGGCAAAAACGTCAGCCCGGATGAGTTAGTGGGGATCAGCGGCTCGCTCGATTCAACCCAAAAACCACCGCGCATTAAAGTGACCCACTTCCAGAAGCAGTAACGTCTTCACAAACGGGGGCCAACGCCCCCGCATCGTCCATCCGCTAAAGAATTCCCCCGTTACAGGAACATACCGCCGGACACTTCAATACGCTGGGCGTTCATCCAGCCAAGCTCGTCGCCAAGCAGCGCAGCGATAGCGTCGCCGATATCATCCGGCAGACCGACGCGGCCCAGCGCGGTTTGCGAGGCGATAAATTTATTCACATTTTGATCATCACGCACGCGCCCGCCGCTGAAATCCGTTTCAATTGCGCCAGGGGCGATAACGTTTGATGAAATGCCACGCGCGCCTAACTCTTTCGCCTGATAGCGGGTCAGCACTTCTATCGCGCCTTTCATGGCCGCATACGCGCTGGAGCCTGGCTGGGCAAAACGCGCCAGACCGGAGGAGACGTTCAGAATGCGGCCACCGTCTTTCATCAGCGGTAACAGGCGCTGCGTTAAGAAGAAGGGGCCCTTCAGATGGATGTTCACCATCTCATCGAACTGCGCTTCGCTGGTGTCGATAAACGCCGCCTGTAAGCCCACTCCGGCGTTGTTCAATAAATAGTCGAAGGTGTCTCTTTTCCAGACGACGTTTAACTGATTTTTTACCGCCTCGGCAAAGGTTGAAAATTGACCAGCGTCGCTCACGTCGAGGGGCAAGGCCACGGCTTTCGCGCCTTTGCGCGCAATTTCATTCACCACTTCCTGCGCATCCTGCGCATTGTGACGGTAAGTCAGGATGATATCTGTTCCCTTCGCCGCCAGCTTCAACGCCGCGTTTTTACCCAGTCCACGGCTACCACCGGTCACGATTGCTATACGTTGTGTCATCAGAAACCTCATTTCAGGGGGGAAGGTGATTGAGATGAAGCTTATTAGGTGGTAGAAAAACAATAAAGACTGCCTGCTGCGCTTCACTGTTTCATCTACAACAACAATTGGGTTTTGAGATGGATAAAATTTACGCAATGCAACTGTTTATTCGCGTCGCCGAAGTGGAGAGTTTTACCCGCGCGGCAGACTCGCTTGGCCTGCCAAAGGGGAGCGTATCGCGTCAGGTTCAGGCGCTGGAGAACCACCTCGGCACGCAATTACTGCACCGCACGACGCGTCGCGTTCAGCTCACCCAGGACGGCATGGTCTACTACGAGCGGGCGAAAGATCTGCTGGCGAACCTCGACGAACTGGATGGTTTATTTTTGCACGATCCGTCGAGCATCAGCGGCCGCCTGCGCGTTGACATGCCGGTGGGCGTTGCCAAAAATCTGGTCATTCCCCGCCTGCCCACCTTTCTTCAGCAATACCCCGGCATTGAGGTGGAACTGAGCAGCAGCGACCGACTGGTGGACGTGATCCGCGAAGGCTTTGACTGCGTGGTGCGCGTAGGCACGCTTAAAGACTCCGGGCTGATTGCCCGCCCGCTGGGCAAGCTGTTGGTGATTAACTGTGCCAGCCCTGACTATCTGGCGCGTTTTGGCTTCCCGGACACGCTGGAGGACCTCTCTTCCCACGCCGTCGTGCACTATGCGGTAAACCTCGGCGTACGCCCGCAGGGCTTTGAGTACTTCCATCAAAATGCCACCCAATGGGTGAAAACCGGCGGCGTCCTGACGGTGAACAGTACCGAAACCTACCACGCCGCCTGCATCGCGGGGTTGGGCATTATTCAGGTGCCACGGGTGGGCGTGCGTGAAGCGCTCCGGGCGCGCAAGCTGGTTGAGATCCTGCCGCAGTACCGCGCCCAGCCGATGCCGGTGTCGATCATCTATCCCCATCGCCGCAACCTCTCGCGCCGCGTACACCTGTTTATGGAGTGGCTGTCGGGGGTAATGAAAGAGTATGTGGATAAGTAGAAGGTAAGAAGTCAGCAGCAATCACTGAGCGTCTATAATTTTGGTGAATGCCGTAAAAAATAAGGAATGCCATTCTGATGACGCCGGAAGAGAACGAGAAACGCCCGACCCAGGATCTGGACTACGATCCGGTCAAAAAGGTCGATACCACCGACAAAACGGACGAAAAACCTAAGTCAAATCACAAGGCAGGCACCGCGCTCGGTGCAGTGACGGAGACCGCCGAAAAGATCCAGCGTCGCCCGATGGTCGCGCATTTGATCCGCGCCACTCAGCGCTTTAACGATCGCATGGGCAATCAGTTTGGGGCCGCCATCACCTACTTCTCGTTTTTATCGATGATCCCCATCCTGATGGTCTCTTTCGCGGCGGCGGGCTTTGTGCTGGTGTCGCACCCGACGCTGTTGCAGGACATTTTCGATAAAATCCTGATTAACGTCAGCGATCCCACGCTTGCGGCGACGCTAAAAAATACCGTCAGCATTGCCGTACAGCAGCGCACCACGGTCGGCCTGGTCGGGCTGGTGGTGGCGCTCTACTCCGGGATTAACTGGATGGGCAACCTGCGCGAGGCGATCCGCGCCCAGTCGCGGGACGTGTGGGAGCGCAACGCGCAGGATGAAGAGAAAATCTGGATTAAATATTTCCGCGATTTCATCTCACTGATCGGTCTGCTGGTGGCGCTGGTGGTCACGCTGTCGATCACCTCGATTGCCGGGTCAGCGCAGCAGATGATCATCTCCGCGCTCTATCTGGATTCTATTGAGTGGTTAAAACCTGCCTGGCGACTGATTGGCCTCGCCATCTCAATTTTTGCCAACTATCTGCTGTTCTTCTGGATTTTCTGGCGTCTGCCGCGTCACCGCCCGCGCAAAAAAGCGCTGATTCGCGGTACTTTTATTGCCGCCATCGGCTTTGAGGTGATCAAAATCATCATGACTTACACGCTGCCGACGCTGGTGAAATCCCCGTCCGGCGCGGCGTTTGGGTCGGTGCTGGGCATCATGGCGTTCTTCTACTTCTTCGCGCGTCTGACGCTCTTCTGCGCGGCGTGGATCGCCACCGCTCAGTACAAGGACGATCCGCGTATGCCGGGTAAAACCCAACGTTAACGCTTCCATCGGGCTGAATAAAAACGCAAAATTTCAGCCCGAATGGTCATTTTAGAATTAAAAACCAGCCTGTAACTTTTATTTAACCAAAAACCAGTTTTATATTCTGATTTATAAAATCTGTGAAGCATTTCATAGATGATATTTCTCTGGCTTGAAAATTATTCACTTTTTGCCGATTAAATCACCGCTTCGCCACGGTGTTACAGATTGAAATGTCGCTTTTGCTGTGCGTAATATGGCCGTCCGTTCGCCACAAAAATAAGAAATTTCTATGCAAGCAACAGCCACCACGCTCGACAATGAACAGGAAAGCCCACCGGTAAACTCGCGTAATAAAGTCGTCGTCGCCTCCCTGATTGGGACCGCCATTGAATTCTTCGACTTTTATATTTACGCCACCGCTGCGGTCATCGTCTTTCCGCATATCTTCTTCCCGCAGGGCGATCCCACGGCGGCCACGCTACAGTCGCTGGCGACCTTTGCGATTGCCTTTATTGCACGTCCGATTGGTTCAGCGGTGTTTGGTCACTTTGGCGACCGCGTAGGGCGTAAAACCACGCTGGTGGCGTCGCTGCTGACGATGGGCATTTCAACGGTGGTGATCGGCCTGCTGCCGGGCTATGCCACCATCGGTATTTTCGCCCCGCTGCTGCTGGCGCTGGCGCGCTTTGGTCAGGGTCTGGGCCTTGGCGGTGAATGGGGCGGCGCGGCGCTGCTGGCGACGGAGAACGCACCACCGCGTAAACGTGCGCTGTACGGTTCCTTCCCGCAGCTTGGCGCACCGATTGGCTTCTTCTTCGCCAACGGCACCTTCCTGCTGCTGTCGTGGCTGCTGACCGACGAGCAGTTTATGGAGTGGGGCTGGCGCGTACCCTTTATTTTCTCCGCCGTGCTGGTGATTATCGGCCTTTATGTGCGCGTGTCGCTGCATGAGTCGCCGGTGTTTGCCAAAGTCGCCGCCGCGAAAAAACAGGTAAAAGTCCCGCTGGGCACGCTGCTGACCAAACACCTGCGCGTGACCATTCTCGGTACCTTTATCATGCTGGCGACCTACACGCTGTTTTACATCATGACCGTCTACTCCATGACCTACAGCACCACGCCTGCGCCGGTGGGCCTCGGTCTGCCGCGTAACGAAGTGCTGTGGATGCTGATGCTGGCGGTAATTGGTTTTGGTGTGATGGTACCGGTCGCCGGTCTGCTGGCCGATGCGTATGGTCGCCGTAAAGCGATGATCGCCATTACCTCACTGATCATCATCTTTGCGCTGTTTATCTTCCAGCCGCTGCTGGGTTCCGGCAGCCAACTGCTGGTGATGGCCTATCTGCTGCTGGGGATGAGCCTGATGGGGCTGACCTTCGGCCCGATGGGCGCGCTGCTGCCAGAGCTGTTCCCGACCGAAGTGCGCTACACCGGGGCCTCGTTCTCCTATAACGTCTCGTCGATTCTGGGCGCGTCCGTGGCACCCTACATCGCCGCGTGGCTGACGGCCAACTACGGCCTGTTCTATGTTGGCGTTTACCTCGCCGCCATGGCCGCGCTGACGCTGACCGCCCTGCTGCTGACGCACGAAACAAAGGATCAGGCGCTGTAAACTCATGCCGGGTGGCGGCTACGTCACCCGGCAAAATTTACTTCTTCATCTGCGACAGAATCACCCCACACTGATTTTCCTGCCCTTCTGACGGTGAGATCAACGCCAGCAGCGCCGCTGCCGGTGTCACCAGCGTGGCCAGCGCAGCCGCCACCGCACCGCGTGCAATCAGCGGTCCGGCTTTCACACCCGCCTGCGGGTTTTTGAACGAACCGCGCACGTACAGCGGTGAGCGCAGCGTGACGATGCGGATGCCTTTACTCTCAGGATCGATGGTCAAATCCAGCTGTTCCGACGCCAGGCTGGCGGTACCGGTGACGTTGATGATCGCGTTTTCCGTATCGAAGGCGAACAGTCGCGGACGCGCCACGCCGTTAACCAGATCAAGGTTTGCCGCCGCGCAGTTCACCCGCACTTCGTCATCGCCGAAGATCTGCCCGACGATAAAGTTGCCGACGTTCAGCCCCAGAATCTCCATCAGATTGCGGCTGACCACGCCGTCGTTCATCAGCAGCTTCAGGTTGCCGTTGCTGGTGCCGAGCAGCGCAGCAACCGAGTTGCCGACGCCGCGGATCTCCGCATCGCCATTCATCTCGCCGATGGTTTTTTGCATCAGTTCAACGTCCGGCATCAGCTCTTTGAGCTTCAGGCGACGCGCCTGAATATCCGCATTCCCCTGCATCGGCTTTTTATCGCCCTCAAGATGGATGTTTGACGAGATCGTGCCGCCCGCCAGACCAAATTTCAGCGGCTGCAAGCGCAGGTCCGCATTCTTTAAGATCACATGGGTCGAGAGATCGCTGATGGGCAGCGAGCTGCCGTGCTCAATGCGGCGGCCTTTGAAGCGCACGTCAGCATCCATCACATCCCATTTGTCGGTTTCAAAGCGGTCATAGGGCAGCACTTTGCCCGCCGGCTGCACCGTTTTCTCGCCCTTCTTCTCTTCCGAGCGTTTCGACTGTGCAGCGCCCTTGCCGGAGTCCACGCCGATGAGCGGCCCTAAATCCGCTAAACGCAGCTGGCGGGATTCCAGATCGCCTTCGAGTTTCGGGCGCGGTTTACCGGTGGTGTAGGTCAGCGAACCGTGAATATCGCTGTCGCCAATGCGGCCATTGAAGTTGCGATAATCGAACACCGAGGATTTTTCCGTATCGATTTTTGCCACCAGTCGCCCATCGGTTTCAAAAGGCGGCGTGTCCGGCAGCAGCACGCCGGTCAAATCGTACAGCTCACCGAGCGAATCTCCGGCGAATTTCAGTTGCAGATCGACGCCGCCCATTTTCATCGGATCGTTCACCGAACCGACAAACGCCACGCGGGTATTGCCGGAGCGGAAATCCGCCTGCACCGGGAAAGGTGTCCCTTCGCTTTTCAGCGCAAGCATACCGCCGATCTTACCGGTACCGGTCAGCGGCTGACCGTTGTAGCGCCCCTGCGCCTTCAGGCCAAACACGTAATCGCCAACCTTCGCGCTTTTGTCTTTATCTGATCCGGTCACTTCGCTAAACGGCAGCGGTTTACCGAGCGGATCGACAAGGATCTCAATGTCAGCGCGGCTGACCTTGTCATCAATGGCGATGCGCCCTTTGTCGAACAGAATATTATCGAGGCGGAATGACCACGCCGACGGCTGGGCGTTTTCCTCTTTTGGCTTGTCGTCGCTGGCGAGGTTAAACGTCCAGTTGTTGTTCTTCTCTGACAGACGAATCAGTCGCGCATCCGGCTGCTGCAATTTGATCCACGGCAGATAAACCGTTTTGGTGAGCAGCGCCAGCGGGGCCAGCGTGGCTTCCACGCGCGGCAGGTGCACCATCGTCACTTCAGGAATATCCGGTGGGTTGCCAAGCATAATGTCGTCGGCGTGAACGTGCGGCCAGGGCACCCAGCTGCGCCAGCCGGTTTCCTCTTTTTGCCGCTCCCAGACCACGCCCAAATCACCCCGAATCGCAAACGGACGGTTCAGCTCCGTCGAGACTTTTTCATTGATAGTGGGTTTGAGTCGATTCCAGTCAAACGTCGCGATGATGATGATCAGCACCACGATCAACAACAGAAGCGTTCCTAAGACGGCAGTGATAATTTTGCCTGTTTTTGTCATGCCTGCATCCTTCCTGTCATGCCTTACCAGTCATAAAGATAGTAGAGGCTGAGGGAAACGGCAGTACAGGCGACGGCAGGAATGACCGACGGCGGATTAAAGCAGTCGGAATTTACAGGGCGAGGATCACGTTTTCCAGCTTCTCGAACGGCACCGGACGTGAGAGGAAGTAGCCTTGCGCGGCGGCGGCGGGAGAGGCCTGAACGTCGCGCCACTCCTCCAGCGTTTCAACGCCTTCAACGATCACGCCCTGGCAATAGTGATTCATCAGCTGCAACAGCTGGGTAAACAGGTTTTGCCCTTCCGGCGTCTTGCGCAGCATGATGAACAGATCGCGCGCCACTTTGATGTAGTCATAGCGCACTTCGCTCAGCGCCGAGAAGTTTGCCATGCCGGTGCCAAAGTCATCCAGCCACAGCGGGCCGACTTCGCAAATCGCTTCAAACGACGCCTTATCCGGCAGGCGAATATGCTCCACCAGCTCAAAGCGGATCCACGGCAGCGTGTTTATCAGCGCAATCAGGCTCTTATGCGAGCGCATGGCCAGCAGCGTAGGACCATCGACGTTGACCGACGCCATGACGTTATGCTGCATAAAAAAATCGTGCTTGCTGGCGAGCAGCTTAACCTGCTCTTCAACCACGTCCACGCGCTGGCGCACGGCGACTTCGGCGAAGTAGCGATCGGGCGCGATGCGCTGCGTCGGGTCGCTGGGATGGGTGACCACGGTCAGGATTTCAATCGCCATCAGGCTGCCATCGATTTTATAGATGGGCTGATAAGTGTAAGCACGTTCGCATTGCAACCAATAACGCCGCTCCTGCAGGCTCTCGATGCTCGCCTCCGGAATGTTTAGCCGCTGGATAACCTGCTTTAACTTCATTATCAGTCTGTCCTGTTAGATGAGTGAGTGACCTGTGAGGAACTCGTCATAGAGTTATCGGCGCAAAAAGGGAGAACTTTATGTTCACTTAAGCGGCAAATCGTAAATCGGGACGGGAGTATTTGCGCTTTACACGCGCTAGCTCAAAAAAATTATGGAACGATGTTTTAATATGATTGACCACGAAACACCCACAACGCACACTAGCATCCATCATCTCGATTCAGGTTACGACTATGTCCAGGAAAATTGCCGTCATCGGCGAATGCATGATTGAACTGTCACAAAAAGGCTCCGAGGTTAACCGTGGCTTTGGTGGCGATACCTTAAACACCTCCGTCTACGTTGCCCGCCAGGTTTCTCAGGACGCGCTGACGGTTCACTATGTGACCGCACTGGGCACCGACAACTTCAGCCAGCAGATGCTTGACGCCTGGCAGAGCGAGAACGTGGACACCCGCCTGACCCAGCGTATGGAAAACCGTCTGCCGGGCCTGTACTACATCGAAACCGACAGCACCGGCGAGCGCACGTTCTATTACTGGCGCAACGAAGCCGCAGCGAAATTCTGGCTGGAGAGCGATCAATCCGCCGCGATTTGCGAAGAGCTGGCGACCTTTGACTATCTCTACCTGAGCGGCATTAGCCTGGCGATTTTAAACGCGCAGAGCCGTGAAAAACTGATGTCGCTGCTGCACGAATGCCGCGCCAACGGTGGCAAAGTGATTTTTGATAACAACTACCGTCCGCGCCTGTGGGCCAGCAAAGAAGAGACGCAGCAGGTTTATCAGCAGATGCTGAGCTGCACCGACATCGCTTTCCTGACGCTTGATGACGAAGATTTGCTGTGGGGTGAGAAGCCGGTAGACGAGGTGATTGCCCGCACGCAGGCGGCTGGCGTCAGCGAAGTGGTGGTGAAACGCGGCGCGGACTCGTGCCTGGTGGCGATTGCCGGTGAAGCGGTGATTGACGTGCCGGCGGTGAAACTGCCGAAAGAGAAGGTGATTGATACCACCGCCGCTGGCGACTCCTTCAGCGCGGGTTATCTGGCCGTGCGTCTGACCGGTGGCGACGCCGAAGCGGCTGCCAAACGCGGTCATTTAACGGCGAGCACGGTGATCCAGTATCGCGGCGCGATCATACCCCGCGACGCTATGCCCGAGTAATATGCCAGAGTAATGCAGTCTCCAGGCCGGGTAAGCGTTAGCGCCACCCGGCATTTTTACCGCTAAAACTTATCGCGAAATAACTTATCGCTGCGCGGGCGGAATATCCGTCACGTCCGAACGGACATCGTCACTTGCCGGTGCCGCCGTGTGGGTGGCGGGTGACATAATCTCCTGCCACTTCGCCTGCAACTCCTTCATATTCACTTCCTGCTCGCCCTTCGGTTGCAGCAGGATCAGCGCCATATCCTGCGACAATTGCTGACGCAGATCCTGATTCAGCATCTCCACCGTCAGGCCGTTCAGGAACTCCTGACGCAGTTTCTGATACTGTTCCGGGGCGATATCCACCACCTGACTTTGCAGCGAGCGCAGGCGCTGGCTGATGAGCACATCGGTGTCCGTACGCGCATAGGTCGCAAACAGCTTTTGCAGCTCCAGGTTCTTCTGCGCCACCAGCGCATTGAACTCTTCCACTGACAGACCGTTATCGCGCACTTTCGCCAGCTCACGCGCCACGGTATTCAGGTTGCCGCTGAGCTTGTCATTCGGCGACTCCACGTTAATGGCGCACTGGGCGCGCTGGAACAGCACCCGGCAGTCGAAGTTCAGGCCAATCTCCTTCGCGCTGTTTTTGCTCAGGTTTTGCTGCACGTGCCAGAACAGCGCCTCGCGGGCAAGATCGGCACGCCAGTAGCGCAGCAGCGTGGCGGACTCGCGAATCGGCTGCCAGGCGGTATCCCACATAATCGACAGTCTGTCCTGACGCACCGCGTCGGTCATGATGCTGACGGATTCACGCGGCAACGGCGACAGCGTGGGTACGGGCGCAGGCGTCACGCGCTTGCCCTTCAGCTCGCCAAAGGTTTTGCTGATGTGCTCGGACACTGAACGGCTATCGATATTGCCGACCACAATCAGCGTCATCGCATCCGGCGTATACCATTTCTGGTAGAACGCTTTCATCTGCGCGGCATCCACCGGCTGTTTCAGCGTCTCTGCCGGATCGTGTCCCAACAGCGGCGATCCTTTCAGGCGGTAGCGCCACCAGCTCTCTTTGGTGTCCAACGGCCAGGTGGCGACCATATCTTCGCTGCCCAGCGCGTGGTTGATGGATTCCGGCGTAACGGCCAGTTTGCCCGAGATGTCGGAGAGGTAGACCAGCGCCTCTTTTAGCAAATCGTTGCGGTTATTGGGCAGGCTCAGATTAAAGAGGGTGTATTCATACGACACCAGCGCAGGCGGAAGGGGGCGCTTGGGATCAAAGCCCTGCTGCCAAAGTGAGCGCACCCGCGCGGGTTCTAAACTGCCGCTGTGGGTCAGGGCAATTCGGGGAATAAAATGGCTAAAACCGCTCTGCTGCGTGCTTTCGGCAAGCGAGCCGGTATTCACTAAAAGACGAATTTCGACACGATCGCTGGGACGCTGAGGGGTGGCTAACACCTGCCACTGAAACCCGTTTGTCAGTGTCCCCTGTTGCCAGGCCGGGTCGGGCTGGAGCGCATCTGCCTGCACATGACCGGCGGCAGCCATCATCAGTAAGCCCCCGGCTAAGAGTCGAATTTTTGTGCCCTGCATGTGAACCCCTGATCAACATTCCTGGTTAAAAAGACCGCCCGATCGACAGGCAGCCTGAAGAGATGACGATGAAACACTTCGTTTAGACAGCGTAAAAGTCAAAACGTCACGCCGGGAAGTGAATTAAGAGGTAATTATGCTCAGGAGCCCGCCGCCCCACAAGGGACGACGCGCATAAGTGGCGAGATTATGAGGATATTTCGTGCGTTTTGCCGTCTGGCGCACGGTTATTCAGCGTATCGGTAAGCTGTTTCTGATCGAGTTGTTTGACCCATTTTGCCACCACCACGGTCGCCACGCCATTGCCCACCAGATTGGTCAGCGCACGCGCCTCCGACATAAAGCGGTCGATACCGAGGATCAGCGCAAGCCCCGCGACCGGCAAATGTCCGACTGCCGACAGCGTTGCCGCCAGCACGATAAACCCGCTGCCGGTCACGCCCGCCGCCCCTTTGGAGGAGAGCAGCAGCACCACCAGCAGGGTGATTTGATGGAAGATATCCATATGGCTGTTGGTGGCCTGCGCGATAAACACCGCCGCCATCGTCAGGTAAATCGAGGTGCCGTCGAGGTTAAACGAATAGCCGGTGGGGATCACCAGCCCCACCACCGACTTCCGGCAGCCGAGTTTTTCCATTTTATCGAGCATGCGCGGCAGCGCGGATTCCGACGACGAGGTGCCGAGCACAATCAACAACTCTTCGCGGATGTAGCGGATAAATTTGAAAATGTTAAACCCGGTAATGCGCGCAATGGTACCGAGCACCACCACCACAAACAAAATACAGGTGATATAGAAGCAGATAATCAGCTGGCCCAGCTGCACCAACGTGCCGACGCCGTATTTGCCGATGGTAAACGCCATTGCGCCGAACGCGCCAATCGGCGCAAGGCGCATGATCATATTGATGATGCCGAAAATCACCTGCGAGAAGCTTTCAATGACGTTGAAAATCAGCTGGCCCTTGTGACCAAGACGGTGCAGGGCAAAGCCAAACAGCACGGCGAACAGCAGCACTTGCAGGATGTTACCGCTGGCAAAGGCACCAATCACGCTGGCGGGGATAACGTCCATCAGGAAGGCGACAATGCCCTGCTGCTGCGCCTGTTCGGCATACATCGCCACCGCTTTGGCATCCAGCGTAGACGGGTCAACGTTCATGCCCGCGCCCGGCTGCACGACGTTAACGATAATCAGGCCAATAATCAGCGCCAGCGTGCTGACCACTTCAAAATAGAGCAGCGCCACCGCCCCGGTGCGACCGACCGCTTTCATGCTTTCCATGCCCGCAATGCCGGTCACCACGGTACAGAAGATCACGGGCGCGATGATCATTTTGATGAGCTTAACGAAGGCATCGCCCAGCGGTTTCATCTGCGCGCCAATGTCAGGGTAGAAGTGTCCGAGCAAAATACCGATGGCAATCGCGCTCAGGACCTGAAAGTAGAGGCTTTTGAACAGTGAGGTTTTCATAGGGTGTCCTTGAAGTAAAAACCACAGGCTGTGTAGGGTTTAGGTTTGCCTGCGGCCTTAAAATAACACCCGTAAAACATGACAGAAACAAACTTACAGCAAATTTGAAACGCAAATGTTAAGAAATTAGAGCTGACTCGGGAAAGCTGGCGTACTTTCAGGCGGAATCGTTGCCCGGTTAAGCCGAAAAGTAACAGGTTTCAAACACGTCCGGGGCCATCGCGCGAGCGAACAAAAAGCCCTGCGCCAGTTTAACGCCCGCCGATTCCAGCCACGCACGCTGGGCTTCGGTTTCCACGCCTTCGGCGATGATATCCAGCTCCAGACTGCGCGCCATATGGATAATCGCCGACACCATGCTGTTGTCATCCGGCAGGCCATCGACGAAGGTTTTATCCACTTTCAGCACGTCCACCGGCAGCGATTTCATGTGGTGTAGCTGGCGCAGCCCCGCGTAGCCCATGCCAAAATCATCCAGCGCAATGCGCACGCCAGCGTTACGCAGCGGGCGCAAAATCGTTACCGCCGCCTGCGGATCGTCAATGCGGCGGCTTTCGGTCACTTCAAGGATCAGCGTGCCCGGCGCAATGCGGTAGCGGTTGAGCAGCTCCAGCAGGTCCGAAACCATATTGTGGTGCATCAGTTGCAGCGCCGAGAGATTTACCGACAGCGGCAGCATAATGCCGCGCGCCTGCCACGCCGCAAGCTGACGGCAGGACTCTTCCAGCACCCAATAGCCGACGGTGATCATCAGGCCGCAGGATTCGATACGCTCTATCAGCCCATCCGGCAACGCCCAACTGCCGTCCGGCTGGCGCACGCGCAGCAGGGCTTCAGCGCTCACCAGCGTGCCGGTCGCCAGTTCAACCTGGGGTTGCAGCCAGACAGCGTAATCATGGTTGTCGAGCGCGGTTAAAATATCGCTCTCTTCGGTCAGGCGTTTTTGCGCGGATTCCATCTGCTCAGGATCGAAGAACTGTATTTCGTTTTTACCTTTGCGCCGTGCGGAAAAGGCCGCGGACATCGCCCTTCGGTAAAGCTGCTCGGCGTTGAGGCCGCCATAAAACATGGCAATGCCGATACTGGCGCTCGGCCGCAGTTGAATGCCCTGCACCGGCAGGCGCTCGTTAATCACAGTGAGCACTTGCTGACCGAGCGTAATGGCGTGCCACGGCTCTTTCACGCCGTGGGCGATAATCACAAAATCGTAGGCGCTGACCTGCGCCAGCACCATGCGCGGTGAGAGCACCGATTTCAGCTTCTCGACCAGCGTCAGCAGCAGAATTTCCCGCTGGCTCTCTTTGAGCACGCCCGCCGTGTCCTGCAAGGTTTCACAGGCAATCGCCATCAGCGCGGTGGTGCGCTGGCTTTCGACGGTCTGATCCAGCAGCGCCATCAGAAACGCTTTATTGGGCAGATCAGACACCGGGTAGCGCGTGGATTGAGTATTGAGATCGTTATGCTGGCGCAGCAGCGTCTGCTGGTGGCGGTTGTAGCTGCGCACCAGCATACCAATTTCGTCATCATGATGATGGCGTTGCAGCGCCAGCTGATGGCCCACCTGATCCTGCGGCGACAAATCGTTCAGTTCACGCGCAATGCGGCGCAGCGGATGGACAATCAACCGGTTGATGCACCAGGTGATCGCCACGGTGATGATGAGCGTCAGCAGTAAGTAAGCCGTCACTAACGTCGACAGCGTACTCATCACAAATTTGTACATGCGGTAGGAATCGGCCTGCAACACCAGATAGGCCAGCGGCTGCGGATTCGCCGGGCGCTGGAGCGAGTAAAGCGGCAGGGAAATTTGCACCGGTAGCTCAAACAGCCGGGTAATGGTCACCGGCACCGGACGCTCGGGAATAAAACTCATGCGGAGCGCCTGGAACTGATTGGGCAGCACCACATCCGCGCGGCTGACAATGCCCGCCGGTTTGATGCTCCTGATAATGGTTTCGGCGTCCGCGATGTCGCCTTTCAGAATGGCCGCCGAGAGGGGTTCACGCACCGAGCGGGCAATGCTTTCGAGTTGGGTCGCCGTGTTGTAGCGGTTTTGCCCGACAAAATTCAGCAGCAAAATCACACAAAAAATGAAAATAAACAGCATGGAGACGGCCGAAACCATCGCCATTTGTTTAATTGTTAATGAACGGCTGACGCGCAAATTGATTCTCCGGAATACTCTTAACACGCCAGGTAACCTTTTGTTACCTGGCAGCCGCACGAGTATACCCGATTGCGACGGTTTTAAGAGAGAGACTCAGAATGATCCAGGACTATTTTACACCGCTACCAGTCAGCGTAAGGCGTCAACGGCTGCGGCGGCAAATCCATGTCGCCCTGCCAGCCCGCTGCGGAGTAGCGGACAAAAAGTATACCACTGCTTGGCGTATAATCCTCCGCCTGTTGAATATCGATGCCCGCGCCGACAGACCAGTTTGAACTGATACGGCGTTCGACAATCGCGTGCGCGGTGTAGCCAAAGCCCTGGCTGCTTCCGCCATCGCTGCCCTCATCGCTGGCAGCCTGGCGATAATCGCTGGGAATAAGATCCAGCAGCGGATAATCCGGACGATACGCCGTCCGGGTGTGCGACCAGGAGCCAGACGCGCCAAGCTCCCATGACCAGTTTTCGGTGCGCATTCTCCAGTTAACCGGCACCGCAAACGAAACATATTCCTGCGGGCTGTAATAGCCGCCCTGGCCCAGCGTGTAGCCACTCAGGTCTTTGTCGTAATGCCAAATCATATTATTGAGGCCCACGGTCAGGCGCTCGTTGTTCTCGTTGATCAGCTTGTAGTAATAGCCGGTCATCCAGCGCACGCGCCAGTTATCCGCCACGTTTTTACCCGTCAGCGTATCCCCGCTCAGGCTTGCCCAAACGCCGTGGGCGTCGCCCTGATCGTAACTGAGACTAACCCCGCCGCCGCTCGCCCGCACGCCGCCCCAGGTGATGCCGGTGCCGCCCCGATCGGGATTATCACTGTGGCCTTTGGCATCCGTTTGTCCGCCAAAGGCCAGCAGCGAGCTGGAAATCGGGCGACGGTGCGCATTAAGCGTGTAACCCAGCGGGCCGAGATCGTTGCTGTAGCTCAGGCTGCCGACCACATCGACCACCTCAAAGCCCATTGGCGTGGTGCCGATATCCATATCCCAGGTGTCGTTACGCCAGCCTACCGCGACGCTTGCACCACCGTCAGACTGGCTGCGATCACCGCCGATACAGCCTAACTGGCTACAGGTGCCCCAGGCGGGATCGTAGATATTATTCGCGTTGGTGGAGAACGATCCCGCATTCATGTTCACCACGTCGGTGCGGAAAAACAGGCGGCCATCAGCCAGCGGCGCATCGGCTTGTAGCATGGTGGTGTGCATTTCCAGGTCAGAATAGCCACCGGTGCCGTCGGACTGACCAAAATCATGCTCCAGCGTCACGTTAACATCCTGCTGGCGATAGAGGTCGGCGGCGTCGCTGCGCACGCCACGCTTGAGCCAGTCGTCTTTCGCCTCGTTGCGCGTCAGCCGTGTAAAGCTGTCGTTATCCTGCGGGCGCACGGGCGTAATGCCTGCGGCGACCATCGCGTCTTTATAGCCTTCCAGCGCCTGCTGCGGCTGGCCCTGAGTCTGCTTAAAGCGTGCGGCGTCACGCAAGACCAGCGCGGTATCCTGCGACGGCGGCAGCGCTTTTGCCTGCGTCGCCAGTTCGGCAAACGTCTGCTGCGCGCGGGCGGTATCGCCGAGTTGGGCCTGCACCAGCGCGGTACGGCGCTGGGTATTGAGCGATGGCGCTTCGCCTGTCGGCGTGGCGGCAGGGATCTTCGCCAGCTGCGCGCGCGCTTCCAGTGGATTGCCCTCGGCAATCGCCACTTCCGCAAGGCTTAAACGCGCATCCGGGTTATCCGGCTCGTTTGCCAGCACGGCGTGATACGACGCTTTCGCGCTGGCATAGTCGCCGCGCTGCTGCGCCCAGTCCGCCAGCGTCAGATCAATCGGCGTGGAGGCGGGCTGACGGCGTAACAGGGCGATGGCCTCGCGCTCATGGCCGCTGTCGCGCAGCTGGTTAGCCTGCGCCAGCAGTTGATTGCGCTGCAACCGGTTCGCCAGCTCGTGCATATTGCTGGTCCACTGGCTTTGCGGCAGCGTGTTGAGGTGCGCAAGCGCGGCGCGGCCCTGATCGTTATTGCCCGAGAGGAACAGTCCGTAGGCGTAGACCTGCTCTGGATCCTGCGGTTTTTGCGCCGCAAGCTGGCGCATCTGTGCGTCGGCCTGCGCCGGTTGCCCTGCGCTGCGCAGATCCCCTGCCAGCCGGTAGGTTGTCCACACGCTGCCGGGATCGAGCGCCAGACGGCGGCGTTGCACTTCGGCGGCCTGCGCCCAGTTGCCTTCAGCCTCAAGTTTCTCCGCCTGTGCGGCAAGGCGATCGCCGGTCATGCTGCGTTCGATATCATCAATGCTGCGCCGCTGGCTGGCGGAGAGCGTCTGAATAAACGCCTCTGCACGCTCAGGCGACCGGGCGCGATACAGGTTCGCCAGCCCGCGCACGGCGTTGCTGTTGCCGCTGTCCATGCGCAGCGCCTGCTGGTAATAACGCTCAGCGGCGGCGCTGTCTTTACGCGCAACCGCCGCGTCGCCCAGCCCCAGCACCGCATAGCTGTCGGTGTTATCCACGCTGCGCGCCTGCTGATACAGCCGTGCGGCCTGCGCCGGATTGTTGGCTTTCAGCGCCGCGTCCCCCTGCTGGATCAGCAGCCAGTAACGGTTCGTCTGTAACAGGCTGTCCCATTTACTGCGGTTACCGCTGTTCGGTGCCAGCGCAATCGCCTTTTGCAACTGCGCCACCGCGCGGGCGCGATCGCCCTTTTGCGACCAGGCCTGGCCCAGTGCGCCAACGGCTTCACCGTCTTTTTCATCGGCGCTCACCGCCTGTTGCAGTTCGCCAATGGCCTGACCGCCCTGCCCGGCGTCAACGGCAGCCAGCCCGCGCGCACGGGCGCGAAACGCCGGGTCCTCAAGCTGTTTTTGCTGCGTGGCGAGTTGTTCGCGCGCCAGATCAACGCTGTCGCCCTGGCTAAACTGGGCAAGAAACGCTTGCAGCGCCTGCACGCTGGCATCGCTGGCGGGCAGATCTTTGATCTGCTGATACCAGATAGAGGCCGCGGCGTCGCGGCTGGCGTTGGATTTCGCCATCTGCTTAAGCACCGCATAGCCCTCGTCGCTGCGCCCGCTGGCGAACAGCAGTTGTGCGAGGGAATTTTGCAGCTGTGCGTTTCCGGGATTATTGGCGTTGATGGTTTTAAGCTGATTGATGGCGTCGGTGCGTCGCGCAGGCACTTTCGCCACCAGCACCCAGTATTCCGTGGCGATATCACCGTCCGGCGGGTTGCCTTTGAACAGTTTGTCGTAGGCGGCAATCGCTTCCGGCGTGTGTCCAGTGGTGGCCTGTAAACGCGCCTCCTGCAACGCCTGACGCCCTTCCGGCGTCGAGAGCGTGAGGATACTGCGCGAGTCGCGTGCGGCGGCAGAATTGGGGGCCAGTTCATTTAAGCGGTCGAGCTGTTTTTGCGCCCCGGCGGTGTCGCCCTGACGCATCAGATAGCGAAAGCGCGCGGCAATGACATCGGGATTGGCCGGATCGATAAGCTCCAGCCGATAGAGCGACTGGCGCACCAGGTCTTCACGTTTGGTGGCCTCGCCCAGGCGCACCTGTTCAAGAAGCTGTTGCTGGGCACTGGGCGCGGCATGCGAAAACGGCATCAGTGCGATGCCGAGGGAAAGAGAGATTAAACGTAGCGTTAATTTGCGCATGCCTGGCCCCAGTCAGGTTGTAACTCACCCCGCGAGGTGAAGCGAAAACGGTGCTGATCCCATCCTTGTCCAAAGAGCGTCAGCACGGCACTGTAATAGGCATCGCTGCCAGGAGAGTTATCGGCAATGCGCTGGCGCAGTACAGCCTGCGCGTCACGGTTTTGCATAAAAGGCAGCAGCGAGGCGGAAAATCCGGTCGCGCCGGTGCCGGTGGCTTTCCCCGTCGCCACGTCCACCGTTTCCGGCGGCACACCGTTTTTCGCCGTCAGCGTCGCCATCGGTTTGAAGCGCGTCACCAGGCGGCCTTTTTGCGGATCGCCGTCGTGCATCATGCCGACCCACAAATAGACCCGAATGGCGTCATAGCTGCTCACCCGATCTTTTTCCGGTGTCAGCATCCAGCCTTTGTCTTGTTGATAGCGCACCCAGTCCGGTGAAAATCCTTTCGGGGCCGTCTCCATCAGCAGACGGAAATTCGTTTCGCGGATCGTCGACCACGGCGCGCCGAAGCGGGTGAAATAGTGCGCCAGCTGCGGCGGCAAATAGCTGGGGTTAAAGCGCCAGGCTGTCGGTTCCGCAAAACCCACTTTTCCCGGTAGCAGCATCGAGCCAAGCCCCGGCACGTTGACCACTTCCTCGCTGACGATGCGTTTTAACAGCGCGCGCCCCAGCGTGGTGTACTCTGGCATTTTCCACAGCCGCCCGGCTTCGAGCAGCGACCAGGCAATCCACACATCGGCGTCAGACGCGGAGTTGGTGTCGAGCACCGTCCAGCTTTTATCCGCTTTTGCTCCCCACAGCCAGGCCGGGAGATGCGCACGCAAATCGCCCTGCGCGAGGTTGTTTTGCGTCCATTGCAGCAGTTGGGCAAACCCCTGGCGATCGTTGGCGGCCAGCGCAAAGAACAGCCCGTAGCTCTGGCCCTCAGAGGTGGTGATTTTACGCGCGTCCCGGGGATCGATTACCCGTCCCCCGTCGCTCACGTAGTCCTTTTTGAACTGATCCCAGGCAGGCCAGGTGCAGGCGGCGACCGCATTGGCCGCCACCAGCATCAGCGTGAAAAACAGCACCACACGCCGCACGATCATCGCGGTTTACTCGTTGTCCATATCAAGACGACGACGGCTGATAATGCGCAGCAGACGCCACAGTACCCACGCCAGCAGCACCACGCTCACCGCCGCGAGAAACGCCAGCAGGATCGGGTGATTGGAGAGCGCGTACCAGATACGCTCGAACCACGGCAGATGGCCGACGTAATAGACATCGCCAACGCGCAGCCCGTTAACGCCGGATTCACGGATCACCGTTACCGAGCCGTACATCGCCGCCCGTTTACCGCTGTCGTTCATCGCATCGTTAAGCAGTTCATAGCCGCGCGGGCTGTCCGCCAGCAGGGCAATTACGCTGCGCTGGTCGTTATACGGCGACTGGAAGCCGACGACGGCGGCCATCGGACCGCTGGAGGTCACGGCGGTTTGCGTATCCGGCTGGCGATCGTTGATGTCCGGCATAATGGCCGGGAACGCCGTCTGACGCAGCGGGGTTTTCACCCAGCTTTGCGTGGCCTGCACCAGCAGGTCGATGCGCTTATCGTCTTTGAGTTTTTCAGGGATCGTGCCGATGATCATGATGTCGGCATCTTTATTCTGGATCTGGCTGCCGTCGTTGGTCAGCGTCACGTTCACCGCTGGCAAACCGGTTTGCGCGCCAACGCTGCCCAGGCTGTCGAGCAGCGTGGTGAGCTGGCCCGGCGTCGGGTCCGCTGGCAGCACAACCAGGGTTTCCGACAGGTCCGCCATGCGGCTGAACGGGAAGCCCGCGTTGGCGAACGAGCGCAGATCCGGCATGGCAATAAAGTGATAATACTTCGAGAAGTCGATGGTTGAATCATCGCCGATCACCACGCGATTTTGCACCGGCTGGAAGGTGATACAGTTTTCAATCGTGCCGCCCGGCATCGGGTTCATGTACTGGAAGTCAAAGCGCAGTTGGTTGAGCGCGCCCAGCTTCAGCGCCGGAATGGTCACGTCGGTTTTACCGTCGAGCAGGCCCTGCAATACCGGCAGACGCAGCAGCAGACGGTTGGTGTCCTGGCTGCTGGTCAGACTGAAGGATTGCAGGAACTGGTTGTTCAGGCTGATATCCATGCGCGAGCTGTCTTTGGTCGGCGGCGCGGTGTAGCGGTAATTGAGGTTCATATCAATCCCGCTGCTGCGCAGCAGATAGAGATCCGGCGGCAGGTTCATCGCCACGTTGATCGATGCCGGTTGCAGGCCCGTTGACTGTAGCTGCTCCTCGTAGGTTTTCAGCTCGCCGAAGGTAATGGCCCGGTCGGTGCGTACCCAGTTCGGCGCATCATAGGGCTTACGCGCCAGCAGCGGTTTCACATCGTCCACCACCACGCGATCGCCACGGAACAGCACGTTGCCCTGGGCGATCCCTTTCGCCGCCTGCAACAGATCTTTGTCATCACGCCCGAACACCACCAGCAGCTTCATGTAGGGGTTGTTCGGGTGGTTCATCATCACCACGGTCGGGGCGTTGACGGGCGGCGCGTCGCGCAGGAAGTCAGGACGCTTGTCGTTGGTGGCAAACACAATGGCGTTGCTGTCCGGCAGGCCGTTGTACTGCACCGGGAAATTCTGCCCGCGCCAGCCGGTACGGGAGCCAAACCACGAGGCCACGATAGCCGCCGCCTGCTGCTGTTGCAGCGCGGGCGCACCGGCAAACACCATCGGCAGCGTCAGCGGACGGTTGTCACGCGGATCGAAGAACGGGATCGGGAAGTGCGACAGATCGTTTTTCACCGACAGCTTCTGGTAGGTCATCGCCAGCGAGCTGTTGCGACCCACGTCCATCCACAGCGTACTGCTGGCCGGGTTTTCGCAGACGTCGCGATAATGCCCGACAAACTCCAGCCGCACGCGGTTAAAGTCGGTGATGTAGAGCGGATCCACCGCCACCTGCGCCAGCGTTTTTTTGCCCAGCTGCTCTTTGGTCACCGGCAGCACGCCCATCAGCTCATCGTTGAGATACACCTTCAGCTGCGACTGCACCGGCAGCAGGGAGGGCGATGGTGTGTATTCCAGATTCAGCATCGCTTTCGACACCACTTCGTCGCTGCGCATACCGAATTCAATGCCGCCGTCCGGGTTCACCCCACGCAGTACCATGCTGCCCGGCGGTGGCGCGATTTGTGCGAAGGTCAGCTTAACATCACGCGATGGCGCATTTTCGGCCACAATGGGCGCATTCGCACCGGGCACGCCAGGCATCACCTGCCCGACGGCCTGCGTTTGCGGGGCCGCTGCGGGTGCCGCCGGTGTCGTTGCCGCCGGCGTCGCCGGAGCCGCTAAGGCCATCGCTGACGGGAACGCGCTCATCCCCATTGCCACTGCACACATCCAGGAAAGTTTTCTTTTCATCGCATTATCATCATTGTTGAGCCATAACCGGATCCGGTTGAGGTATCACCACTTCCCGCTCCGGACGGCGCGGAATGAAGGATACAACCCAGGAAACCAGCGAAATAAGGGACCGGAAAATCATTTTCACGGATGTGGGTGCAAATTCTGCAAGGTGGCGATAACCACGGAACCCCAACTTGAGAATATCCATCAGACTTTCCAGCGGTTTGTCTTCCGGGAAACTGTCCTGCCAGAGCGCCCAGGTGTCTGCGCGCGCAAAAGTACACTGCACAAAATCGATATGCTGTTTGGTGGTCAGCGGCATCAGCTGCAGGCCGATTTCATCGCCGGACACGCGTACCACCTGCGAGGGGAACACGTACTCCTGCTGTCCGCGTTTGAGCAGCAGATTCACCTTCTGCCCTTCAAGCACCTGCGACTGACCGTTGATTTTCACCCCCAGCCCGCCGTCGGAGAAGTCATGGACGGTACAGGAGAACAGGTGGCCATCTTCACGGGCAATCGCCGCTGGCATTGAGATTTCAACGCGGTGCGCGCGACGCACCTGTTTACTTTCCACCGACACCGCCACCGCGCCACCGAGCACAATCAGGTTGTAGAACACCCACACAATACTGACGATCACCGTCAGCATTTCGTTTTCCGGGCCGTAGAAGTAGCGCCACACGCCCACCATCACGCCGAAAATATTGAGCAGCACGAGGAAGATGTAGGGACGGGAGATGACCCAGTCGACATACTCCTCTTCCACCAGACCGCCCTTGGCGGTGACGTTAAACTTGCCCTTGTGCGGCGCGAACAGCGCGACCATCGTCGGCGGGGCGATATACCACGCCAGCACCGTTTCATAGATTTCGCTCCAGAACGAATGGCGATATTTGCCCTGGATTTTCGAGTTCGTCAGGCTGGCATGGATCATGTGCGGCAGCACGAACAGCGCAATCATCAGCGCCGGGGCGTAAATGATATAGGCGTGCAGCAGCAGAAACGCCAGCGGCGCGGTGAGGAACACCAGACGCGGAATGCCCGACAGGAAGTGGAACATGGCATTCACGTAACACAGCCGCTGGGCGAGTTTTAGCCCTTTGCCAAACAGCGGGTTATCGAGACGGAAGATCTGCACCATGCCGCGCGCCCAGCGAATACGCTGACCGATATGCGCAGACAGACTTTCGGTCGCCAGCCCCGCCGCCTGGGGAATACGCATGTAGGCAGAGCTGTAGCCCAGACGGTGCAGACGCAGAGAGGTGTGCGCATCTTCGGTCACCGTCTCCACGGCGATGCCGCCAATCTCATCCAGCGGGCCACGGCGGATCACCGCACAGGAGCCGCAGAAGAAGGTCGCATCCCACATGTCGTTACCGTCCTGCACCAGTCCGTAAAACAGCGTGCCTTCGTTCGGGGTTTTACGAAAACGCCCCAGGTTACGCTCAAAGGGATCGGGTGAGAAAAAGTGGTGCGGCGTCTGCATCATCGCCAGCTCTTTTTCCTTCAGGAACCAGCCCATGGTCATTTGCAGGAACGAGCGGGTTGGCACGTGGTCGCAGTCGTATATCGAGACAAAATCAGCGGTGGCGTATTTCAGCGCGTTGTTGATGTTCCCGGCTTTGGCGTGCTCGTGAGTGGTACGGGCGATGTACTTCACGCCGACCGTCTCGGCAAACTGGCGGAACGACTCGCGCCCGCCGTCATCCAGGATCCAGATGGTGAGTTTGTCTTTCGGCCAGTCGATGCCGAGCGAGGCGTAAATGGTGTTTTTCACCACGTTCAAATCTTCGTTGTAGGTCGGCACAAAAATATCAACGCTCGGCCACTGCGACATATCTTTTGGCAGCGGCACAGGCTGGCGGTTGAGCGGCCACACCACCTGGAAATACCCGAGCACCAGCACCACCCACGCGTAGGTTTCCGCCACCAGCAGGATCAGGCCGCACACCAGGCTGACCGGATCGTTCCAGTTCAGCGTCGAGGTGTAGCGCCACCAGATGTAGCGGCAGGAGACGGTAAGCGACAGCACAATCAGCATCAGCGCCGAGAAGCGCCCCGGAATGCGCCGCACCAGCAGGGCCACACCCCACAGCAGCATCAGGAAGATAAACTGCGACAGCGGGTTAAAGGGCTGCGTGATGCACAGCAGCGCCAGAATCAACGAAAACACCGCGATCACGCCGATGATAAAGCGCCGCACGCCAGGCGCTAAATGGCCCAGCTCTTTCTGGTTTTCCAGATGCCCCGTTCTGGTGGTAAAGCGCAGCGGCAGGCCATCCAGCCAGGCGTGGTAGCGCGCTATCATCTCGCTAATTTTCAAGGATTTGCGCTTGCGAGACCGATCCTGCGTTTTGCGTGACGGGGCCAGCATCAGCCAAATCGTTTGCAGGAGATAGCGCAGCGGATCGAGCGGGCGCGGGCGCTCAGCGCGAATGTGCGGATAGAGTTCGCGGTGACGGGCGCGAAGAATTTGCCAGTGCGGGTGCTCAAGGGGAATAAACAGCCAGGCCAGGATCACCCAGAAACACCCCAGCGCCGCGCTAAAGGCGGGCGTGCCATGCTGGCGATAAAGCTGATAGCGCTCGCGTAAACGCGCGCTCACGGGCGGAATGAATAGCCAGTCCGACAGGTGGCTCATGCGGCGCTCCCGGCGGGCGGTTCACCCGCCACATGCAGCAGGCACCAGTTTGCCAGCGTCAGCATCTCTTCGGCCGCCAGCGAGTCGCTGCGGTACTCGCCCAGCGGCTGTTTTGACGCCAGACACTCGACCATCGCTTCATCGCGGTGGATCACCATCGGCAACAGGCGACGCTGGCTTTGCAGCCACACCTGGTACAGGTCGTCCTGCAACTGGCTGCCGATGCGCAGATCGTTAATCAGAATGTGCGTGCCTGCGGGCAGCGTCTGCTGATGCAAACGCACATGGCAGTTGGTGTCCGGTTTGACGATGGTCAGCGTGCTGTCGCACTGTTCGAGGATCATCCTTGTCAGCGGCGTATGCCCGTTCGGCAGATCGACAAGGATCCACTGGTAGTGGCTTTGTGTTTTCAACGTCTGCAAAATCTGCGCGAACGCGCTAAGCGTCTCCTGCAACAGATGCAGGTTTTCGGCTTCCTCCGCCGTGAGTTGACCGAACGGCAGCACGTCCAGCTGCGAGGTGTAGCGCTGGCCCGCATCGCGCCAGTCATGATTATCCAGCAGCGCGCGCGCCCAGCCAGCGGGCTGAGCGTATTCGATGTTATAGGACAGGCGCAGCAAATTATCAGGGCTGGCGTCGATGACCAGCACTGACTCTCCGAGCAATTGCAATGACCAACCCAGCGCCGCCGTCACCGATGTGGTGCCCACACCGCCGCGCACGCCCTGTAAACCCAGTATGGCCATCCACGGCTCCCTTATTGTTGATGGGCAAATTCGGCAAGCAGCGGCCAGCGTTTAAGCGCTGCCGCCAACTGTTCCCGTTGGGAAATATCGGTATAATCTATTTCAGGCAATGAAAACACACGGCTTAACGCCAAAAAATCATTTTGATAGGTATAGCCCAGCGTCGAGTCTTTCTGATTTGTGAGGTCATCGTTATTCATTATGCTTGCATCCCTTTGAATGAAAGGCTCGTGCACAGGCGCGTACCGGCGTGGTATCCGATAAAATTCTTTTACATGCTAAATCTGATGCTCTTTAATTTCAATGTTAGGTTTATTTCTCTGCTTTCGCTAGTAAACTGATGTACAGATGAAATTGCACAAGAGGCATACCATGGACCCCATATTTTCAATTGGCATTCAGTCATTATGGGATGAGCTGCGCCATATGCCTGCGGGCGGCGTCTGGTGGATTAATGCCGACCGCGACGAAGACGCGCTAAACCTGGTGAATCAAACGCTCGCATCCCAGCAGAAAAACGATCGCGTGGCTGTGATCACAATGGGCAAAGATCCTAATAAAAACATTAAATTAGACCCGCATCACGGTCCAGAAAAAATCCGCCTGTTCCATATGCCAAATCAGGAGAGTAGTCTATACTCGCTCACCGGTGATTTACTCTGTTCAGTGGATCCTCATCATCACTTATTCATTGTGCTGTGCGCCAGCGATGCCTGGCAAAATATATCCAATGATAATTTACGCACTTGGCTCCAGAATATTCACAACTGGTCGAAATATCACAACTGTGCGCTATTAGTCATCAACCCTGGCAACAATAATGATAAGCAGTTCTCTTTTTTGATGGCTGAATATCGCTCACTTTATGGCCTCGCCAGTTTGCGTTACCAGACTGACATTCATCGCTACGATGTCGCATTTTGGTGCAATGAAAAAGGCGTAAGCGCCCGCCAACAGCTTATTCTTGAACAGCAGCATGACGGCTGGCAATTAGCCCGGCAGGAAGAAGCGTCGGTGCAGCCGCAAAACGATGACAAGCGCATTCTGAGCAATGTGTTTGTGCTGGAGGGCGCGCCGCCGCTGTCTGAGTACTGGACGCTGTTTGAAAACAACGAGGCGATGTTCGAAGAAGCGCGCGCCACCCAGGCGGCGACGATCATTTTCTCGCTGACGCAAAATAACCAAATCGAGAACATGGCGCGGCAAATCCATACGCTGCGTCGCCAGCGCGGTAGCGCGTTAAAAATCATCGTGCGTGAGAACACCACCAGCCTGCGTGCCACCGACGAACGTCTGCTGCTCGGCTGCGGGGCAAATATGGTGATCCCGTGGAACGCGCCGCTCTCCCGCTGCCTGACGCTGATTGAAAGCGTGCAGGGCCAGCAGTTCAATCGTCACGTGCCGGAAGATATCTCCATGCTGTTGACCATGACCCAGCCGCTGAAGCTGCGCGGTTACCAGACCTGGGATGTGTTCTGCGATGCGGTCGGCAATATTATGAGCAACACACTGCTGCCGCCAGACGGCAAAGGCGTGCTGGTTGCGCTGCGCCCGGTACCGGGTATTCGCGTTGAGCAGGCCCTGACGCTATGCCGCCCGAACCGCGTCGGCGACATCATGACCATTGGCGATAACCGGCTGGTGCTGTTTCTGTCCTTTTGCCGCGTCAACGATCTGGATACCGCGCTGAACCACATTTTCCCGCTGCCCATCGCGGATATTTTTTCCAACCGCATGGTGTGGTTTGAAGATAACCAGATCGCGGCGGAACTGGTGCAGATGCGCACCGTGGTGCCGGATAACTGGGGCAAACCGCTGCCGATCGTTGATGGCCCTAACCCGATTTTGAATGCGGAGCACGACGGCCACAGCTGGCGACGCATTCCTCAGCCTCACCGACTGCTCAGTGAGACAACGGAGCAAGCATCATGATGAACTTCAGCGATATCATTCAGCTCGTGGTGCTTTGTGCGCTGATCTTTTTCCCGCTGGGTTACCTTGCGCGGCACTACGCCCGCCGCATTAAAACCGTACTCCGGCTGATGTTTGTAAAACCGCGCTACGTTAAACCCGCCGGAACTTTGCGCCGTGCGACGACCGTCAAGGCAGACCGAAAACATGACTAATCACTCTTATACTGCTTCTGCGCCCTCCCCGCTGTGGCAATACTGGCGCGGGCTTGCTGGCTGGAACTTCTATTTTTTGGTGAAGTTTGGTCTGCTGTGGGCGGGTTACCTTAACTTCCATGCGCTGCAAAACCTGGTCTTTATGGCCTTTTTGCTGGTGCCGCTGCCGCGCTATCGCCTGCACCGTCTGCGCCACTGGATTGCCATTCCGATCGGTATCGCGCTGTTCTGGCACGACACCTGGCTGCCCGGTCCGCAAAGTATGCTCAGCCAGGGGTCGCAGGTCGCCGGATTTAGCAGTGACTACCTGATCGATCTGGTGACGCGCTTTATTAACTGGCAGATGATTGGCGCTGTCTTCGTGCTGTTTGTGGCATGGCTGTTCTTGTCACAGTGGGTACGCGTGACGGTCTTCGTGGTGGCGATTATGCTCTGGCTGAACGTGCTGACCATCACCGGCCCGGTGTTTTCGCTGTGGCCAGCCGGTCAGCCGACCACCACCGTGACCACCACCGGCGGCAATGCGGCGGCGACCGTAGCCACCGCCGATAATAAAGCGGTGGTGGGCGATATGCCTGCGCAGACCGCGCCGCCGACCACGGCTAATCTTGATGCGTGGCTGTCCAGCTATTACGCCGCGGAAGATAAGCGTCAGACGCGCTTCCCGGCGTCCCTGCCTGCGGATGCACAGCCGTTTGAGCTGCTGGTGATCAACATCTGTTCACTCTCGTGGGCCGATGTGGAGGCCGCTGGCCTGATGTCGCATCCGCTGTGGTCGCACTTCGATATTCAGTTTAAGAAATTCAACTCCGCGACCTCCTACAGCGGCCCGGCGGCGATCCGTCTGCTGCGCGCCAGCTGTGGTCAGCCATCGCATAAAAACCTTTATCAGCAGGCGGGCAACCAGTGTTACCTGTTCGATAACCTGGAAAAACTGGGCTTCTCTCAGCAGTTTATGCTCGACCACAACGGCGTCTTTGGCGGCTTCTTAAAAGAAGTGGTTGAAAACGGCGGCATGCACGCCCCGCTGATGAATCAAGCCGGACTGCCTACCGCGCTGCTGTCGTTTGATGGCTCGCCGGTTTACGACGATACGGCAGTGTTAAACCGCTGGATGGAATCGCAAACCGATCCGAAACAGCGCACGGCGACGTTCTATAACCTGCTGCCGCTGCACGACGGTAACCACTTCCCCGGCGTGAGCAAAACCGCAGACTATAAAGTGCGTGCGCAGAAGCTGTTTGATGAGCTGGATGCCTTCTTTACCCAGCTGGAAAAATCGGGTCGTAAGGTGATGGTGGTGATGGTGCCGGAACACGGCGGCGCGTTGCAGGGTGACAAAATGCAGGTATCTGGCCTGCGCGACATCCCAAGCCCGTCCATTACCAACGTGCCTGCGGGCATCAAGTTCTTCGGCATGAAAACGCCGCATCAGGGCGCGCCTGTGGTGATCGATCAGCCGAGCAGTTATCTTGCGGTGTCGGAACTGGTGGCCCGCGCGGTGGACGGTAAGCTGTTTGTGGAGGATAGCGTGGACTGGGATAAGCTGACCAGCGCCCTGCCGCAAACCGCCGCGGTGTCCGAGAACGCCAATGCCATTGTGATCCAGTACCAGAATAAACCGTACGTTCGCCTGAACGGCGGGGATTGGGTGCCGTACCCGCAGTAATGCGCCACGCCCCGTAGGCCGGGTAAGCGCATAGCGCGCCACCCGGCAATACGACTAGCGCTGCTCTGCCAGCCAGACCAGCATCTTCAGACTGGCGGAATAATAATCATCCTGCGCGGTGATTTGCGGTTCACCGTTTGCCATTCCCAGGGTTAAATCACGCACCGCCAGCAGCCCTTCGTTCATATTGTAGGGTGCGTTTTCGTTGGTGGTGACGTTCACCCAGGCGGGGGTTCTGTCGCGGCCAAACTGCTGCCACCAGCTACGCCACGGCGTGAGCAGCGCGCTTTGTGGATCCTGCCAGGCGACGTAGAGCGGAATACGAATCGCGTCGTAGCTCATGCGCGGCGGCCACTCTTTGGCAGGCTGCATTTTGCCATCGGCATACAGCGACACCCAGTCGGTCGGCAAATTCGCGTTACCCCAGCCCATTTTGCCGGTCAGCGTTTTGGCATCGCGCACGAGATCGCGCCAGACCACAAGATGGCTGCGCCCGGCGAAATCTTCCCACGCCGGGAAAATAAAGTAGGACGGATTCAGGTTAACGTAGCTGTTGAGGTCAAAACCCTTCGCGCCTGGCAGCATCACGCTGTATCCGGCGAACTGCTTCACCGTGTGCGCCAGCAGCGCTTTGGTGATGGCATCGGAGGCAGCGGCGTAGCGCGCGTCGTGCCAGCGTGCATCCGCTTTCAGCAGCGCCCAGGCCATCAGCACATCGCCGTCGGAGGCGTTGTTTTTGTCGGTGATGGGGTCGGCTTCCACCGGGTTATAACGCCAGTAGTACAAGCCGTTCTGCTTGTTTTTCAGCGTTTTATCCGTCCAGTTCCAAATCTTGTCAAAGCTCTGACGATCGTTACTGGCGACCGCCATCAGCATCGCATAGCCCTGACCTTCAGTGTGCGTGATGCTCTTATTGCCGGTATCGACAATGCGACCATCCGCCATTAAGAAGCGGGATTTGTAGGTGTCCCAGGCCTGACCGGCATGGGCAAATGAGGCGAATAAGACACTCGCCATCATGACTACCGCGGGATACACGCGCTTGACCATAGTTCAACTCATTGTGGATTGTGATAGCGGAACTGGACGTCTGACACGGAGTAGAGGCGTTCGCGTTGTAATGCAACGTGCGCTTCGCCACCCTGACCTTGCAGCCAGCCTGCGTAAAGGCCTTCCAGTATTGCACAAAAGGCGTTGCACCAGCGAGTGCGATGCTCTTCATCGCGACCGACCGGCAGGCCCTGATGGCGCAGCGCCAGACCGGTATCATCCACGTCGATATCGATATAACCCCAGTTAAACTGGCCCAGCTGTGCGTTGATGTTCGCTTCCAGTTCGCCCACGGTTTCCGATTCCGGCAGCGCAAAGTGCGCGGCGAGGGTTTCCCCCATCTGACGCAGGAACGGCTGGCTTTCCACCTGCCCGACGTTTCGTACCATGCCATCGACCATGATGGTCAGCAGATCAAACCAGCCCGGCGGCGTTTGCTGCTGCTGGAAATAGGCTAACAGCGGCGAATGTTGACTCTCTGGCGTCATGATTTATTTGTCTCCCAACAGGTAGCGGAAATAGAGCCCGGCTGTACTTTCGTTGTAATCACCGAAGGTGTCGTAACCGACTTTCCCGCCTATGGTCATATTTTTATTCAGGTTGTAGTCAACGCCTGCGCGCATGGTGTAGCCAATGCCGTTTTGCGAGGTGCCTTTATATTGGTAATCTTTGGCATATCCCAGATCGTACAGGGTTTTTAAAATATCCTGTTTATCGCCATCGGTCGGGAAATAATCACTGCTGTCTTGCGAATAGGACTGATAACCGACAGAGCCGCCGACATTAAGCTTCCAGTTATCAATTTTCCTCGTTAAATCAACAGGCAATGACACGCTGACGTAGTTTTGTGGGCTGAAATAGCCACCCTGACCATAGGTGTAGTTGCTGAGGTTTTTCGAGAAATCCATCCAACTGACATTGAGGCCCGTTTGCAGTGAGCGGAAATCGTCGTGGAACGGACGCAGATAGACTCCAGCCCCGGCATTCATGCTGGTGTTACTCGCCACATTTTCACCGATATAGCTGTAGCCGCCGCCATTGACGTAGAAACCTGCATCGCCGTCGTCATAGCCGAGCTGGACGCTACCGCCATTTTTAGTCACGCGGCCCCAGGTTTTCCCTGAATAGGCATCTTTTAAGCCCACGTATGAAAGCAGACTGTCGGTGATAGCGCGGCGCTCTCCGGTCAGGGCAAGCGTCAGGTAATCGGTCAGTTTTGGTGACCACTGCACTCCCCCCACCAGCGTGCTCAGATCTTCGCCCAGCGGCGTTGTTCCGATATCCAACTTGTAGCTCTCGCCTTTCAGCGCCATCGCCAACTCAACACCGCTCGCGTTTTGCGAATCCGTAGAGGAGGTGATCTTATTATCGAGACTCGATTTAAAGTTCGACACGCTGAGGGCATCAAGACGACCTCGGGTATAGAGACTACTCAGATTATCCAGACCAGCCTGAGTCATTGGCGACAGATTTTCAGCGGTATAATTCTTAAGATCGCTGAAATTGGCCGCTGTGACATCCGTTGAGTTCTGCGCATTTTTAATGGATGACGCAATATTGCTAATGGCGTTGTTAATCGGGTTTGTCCCGTAGCGACGCCAGGTATCACCCGACGCACTGCCCGCGCTGAGCGACACTGGTGTGGCGGTAAACTCAAAGCGTGACTCGCCGAACGGTGAGCTGGACCAGGTGAGCGGGGCTTTGGCTTCGGTCAGCTTACTGGTGCCGGATTCGCCATCGCGGCTGCGCACTTCAACGCCGCCCTGTAGCCACATGCCGGTTTGCTCTTCCATATCCTGCATCATCTGGTCAACCTGACGCAGCGTGCGGGTTTGCGCGGTTTCGACCGGCAGATCGGTTCGCTGCGTGCCCGGCAGGGTGCTGCCAGGTTCACGCGCCACCTGCGCCACCTGCCACGGCAGACCGGTGCCATAAGTGGACGTCACCGCCACCTGACCCGGTGCCTGGCTGGTACGCACAAACGGATTGTCGGCCAGCAGCACGCCGCCGATGGTTGGCGTCGCCGCGCTGTTGGTGGAATCAAGCCCCACCAGCTTGCCGCGCGCGCTGCGCAGGTAGGTCATCGCCTGCTGGTGATTGCCCTTCGCTTCTTCCAGACGCGCTAACAGCAGCATGCGGTCAGCGGAGTTATCCGGACGCAGACCGCTCGCCAGCGACTGGGCTTTCTCGACGTTGTTTTCCGCCAGCGCCACATCGACCGCGCCCACGCGGGCGGCCTGATCGTCGGTATCGCGCGTCATCAGGTAGTCGTAAACCACTGCCGCTTCTTTGTTCATCTTGCCGGTCTGATAGAGGCGCGCCATGGCGAACATCAGATCGGTATTTTGCGGATCGCTTTGCAGCGCGCGCATCAGCTTGTCATAGGCGGCCGCATAGTTGCCCTGCTCGCGCAGCTGATCCGCTTCGTTGATCACATAGCCGTTGCGCATGCCTGCCAGCTGCGTCGGCGTGCTGCGGGCCTGAATGTCCGGGTTTGACAGGAACGCCTGCGCTTCGCTGTTCAGCCCGGCTTTGTTCAGCACGGTAATCTGATCGGCATAGTCTCCGGCGTTGCCCTGGACACCCTGGCGCATGTTTTCACGCACCAGCGCCACGGCCCCCGTCGTGTCACCGCTCGCGGCCAGCAGTCGGGCGAGTTTGCCCGCGTCCGCCGGGCTTTTCGGCGGCTGGGCGGTCAGCGTTTTCAGCGTGTTTGCCGCCGCATTGCTGTTGCCCTGCGCCAGATAGCGTTCGGCGGTGGCCAGTTGCAGGTTGTAGTTCACGCGTTTAGCGAGATCGCGCATCTGCCCGTTTTGTTGGGCAGGCGAAACCCGCGACAGCAGCGTTTGCGACTGCTGCCAGGCACCGTTTTCGCTGGCAAACAGCGCTGCCGCGTAAAGCTGGCTGGCCCCTGCACCCTCGCGCGAGGCCGGGGCCATCACGTTGCTGGCCTCGGCGTCATTGCCATTTTTTTGCAGCAGACGGGCTAAATCGAGACGCAGCCACGGATCGTCCGGCAAACGGGCCACGCCCTGTTGCAGCACGGCAATCGCCTGCGGCGTATTCCCGCCCGCCGCTAACTGCTGCGCCTGACGGCGGATCGGATCGCCCGGCGTGCCGCTCACGATGCGCGGTTGCAGCTTCGCCTGTAGGCTTTCGGGCAGCGTGCGCAGCACCGTTTGCGCCTCTTCCGCTTTGTTCTGATCGCGCAGAACGTAGTAGAGGTTTTCACGCGCGGCGGCGTTTTGCGGCTGCTCATTTAGAATGTCGCGCAGCGCCTGCTCGGCCTGCGGGAAGTCTTTGTTATGGCGCAGCACGTCAGCGCGGAACAGCTTCGCCGCCGTGCCACGTTCGCCGCTTTGCTGCACCAGCGGGGCGGAGAGCGCCAGCGCCTGGCTGACGTTGCCCTCTTTCAGCGCCTGCTGGGCCTGCGCCAGTTGGCCGTAAAACGCGGCGTCTTCCGCCTGGGTTTTACGTTCGGCCGAGGCGTCACCGCCCTGGCTTGCGGCGCGGTTCAGGTACTGCGCAGCGGCCTGATAATCGCCGTTACGCTGGGCGATATACCCCAGTCCGGCGAGCGCGTCGGCGTCTTCCGGGTTGGTTTGCAGCACCTGCTCAAACTGGCTTTTCGCGGCGCTGGTATTGCCGCTGTTGAGCGCGGTAAAGCCTTCACCCTTCGCCGCTCCGCCGACGTTTTTGCGGTAGTACGCCTGCACGTCGGTGTCTTTCGGGTGGCGTTGCAGGAAGTTATCGTAAAACTGTTCGTCGCCGGACTGCGGGCCAAGCCACAGCAGCGCCTGGCGCAAACCGTCATCGGCGTCTTTGCTGCCGCTCGCCATCTGCTCAAGCTGCATGATGCCGTCGCGGCGGGTCTCTTCACGCCAGGTGAGCATTTTGCCCAACGCCACGCGCGCCGAGTTATCCTGCGGGTTCTGCGCGACAAAGCGTTTGATTTCGCTGACCGCCTGCGGATACATCGCTTTGTCGCTGGCCATCGTCAGATAGTATTCCGGTGCCAGGCTCGGCGGCGGTGTGTCGCCGCTAAACATGCTGCGCCAGGTCGCCAGCGCCGCCGGAACGTTACCGCTGCGCGCCTGTTGACGGGCCAGCGTCAGCTGCCCCTGCGGCACCTGCGCCAGCTGTTTGGCGTTATCGAGCGCCTGCAATCCGCCGTCGCCTGGAGAGGCCGCCGCCAGACGCGCGCGCCACTGCGCGGCAGACTGTAAATCGCCGTTTTGCTGCGCCCAGAGCGCCATCAGATAGAGCGCCTGCGTGTTGTTGGCATCCACCATCAGCACTTTTTTCAGGGATTCATTGGCGAGATCGTCGTGAGACTTTTCATGCCAGTAGTTCGCCTGGTCAAACAACGCTTTCAGTACCGCGTCATTCGGTGCGGCGTGCGCCATCCCTGCGATCCCGAGCGCAATGGCACTCGACAGACAAAGGGTGGATAGCGTGCGGGCCGTTTTTATGGTCATTGTTGTC
This sequence comes from uncultured Enterobacter sp., assembly GCA_963521185.1. Lineage (GTDB taxonomy): Bacteria > Pseudomonadota > Gammaproteobacteria > Enterobacterales > Enterobacteriaceae > Enterobacter_D. Next base: position 215,078 of record CAUQTV010000005.1, read on the forward strand.
ACCCTTTTCACTCATTGTCCTTGGGATTCAGACGCTTGTGGGCGCGTCTTTTCAGCACGGCGTACAGCGCGAGGCCCAGCAGCGTACTGAAGCACAGCCCCAGGATCGCCAGCAGGCCGGAGTGCTGGTTGGCGTACCAGATCACCATCATGTGCGCGGGCATTTCGCCGCTCGGATATTGCGATCCCACGCGGAAACTGCGCACCCCGTTTTCGTTGGTGATGATGGAAGCATCGCCGCGAATACCGGCGTTAATGCGCGCCGAGGCGAGATCGCCATGCAGACGGGAAAGCTGTTCATCAGTGCTGCCAATCGCCGTCACCACAGTCCGCTCGCTGTTCCACGGTGAGCGGAAGCTGACAAAGCCGCGCCAGGATTCGTTCGAGGAGAAGTAGCGATCCGCGTCCACGCCGTCGGCGTTCCAGTCGCCGGCCATCCAGCGCTGTAGCTTGTCCCACTGCGACGGCTCGCGCACGCTCAGCTGAGCGTCGTGGGCTTCAAACGGCGAGGTTTTCAGCAGGCTTTCGTTAAACGCATGCTGATTAAGCCCGGTCACCGCCAGCACATCACGGTCGCGCAGCAGCTCAAGGTTGGCCCCTGCGGTCGGCACGCCCAGCACCACGCGGTTCTGGCTTAATGCCGTGCCGGTGGCATTCCCCGAACGGGCAGACATGTCGAGCAGCGTCGCCACCTGCGTTTCGGTCGGTTTTTCCGGCAGCAGCAGCACGGTCTGGGAATAGTCCGCCAGACGTGTGAACGGGAACGACGCGCCCACGAAGTAGGAGAGGTTCGGCAGCAGCGCGAAGTGACGCGTATGGCTCAAATCAATCCACGAGTCGTCGTCAATGCGGCTCTTGATGTTGTTGTTCAGCAGCACGCTGCACGGTGCGCTCGCTTTCGGCACGATGTTGAAATAGAGCGACAGCTGGTTATCACCGTAAATCATGTACGGCTCCAGCGGCATGTCGAACTGCTCCTGACGCGCATCACCGCCCACTTTATGCCACAGCGTTTCCAGCGCCCCCTGCTTGTTGACCGGCAGGTTGTGCAGGAAGGTGTTGTTCATGGTCATGCTGAGTAATGAACGATCTTCATCAATCCAGTTTTCAGACGGGAAACGGTAGCCAATGCGCAGCGGAATGGTTTCGCCATCCCACAGGAAAAGATCCGGTGCGGCGCGGAACGCCACGCGCAGCGCGTCGTGCCAGATGCCATTCACCGTCAAACTCTGATCTTTACGGATCAGCTCCGAGAGCTTCACCGGACGATCGGTTGGGATCCAGCGCGGCGCATCGTAAGGCTTGCTCTGGGGGATCTTCTGCGCGTCAACCGACAGGCTCGCCGTTTGCAGCGCGAAGTCGCCACGGGTCAGACGCCAGGCCGCCGCACGCAGCGCAGTGTCGTCTTTGCCCACGATCAGCAGCAGTTTGTAAGTCGGGTTCGCCGGGTTATCGATAATGGTCAGCGTCGGCTGCGCGGCGTCCGGCAGCGTCAGTCCGCCGATCTGCTCGCCAGGGTGACCCACTAAGATGCCGTTTTGCTCCGGCAGACGATCGTTAAGCGCGGCAAACGACACGCCGCGATAGTCCGCCTGAATGCCCATCCACGAGGAGACCAGCGCCGCGGCGCTAATGGTGTCTGCGGTCAGCTTCGCCGGAAAGGCAAAGGTGATGGTGGCGGGCGTCATCTGCATGGTGTCGAAGAACGGGCGCGGGAAATGGCTCAGATCCGAACCGATATCCAGCGGCTGTCCTTCAAGGTTAAACGCCGAATCCGGCAGGATGGTCACGCGATATTTATCGGTCAGATCGCGCTGGCACATCATGGCGTCGCCATCGTTGATTTTGAAGCTGATCGTGTTGCTGGAGACCATCAGCGCCGCAGGCACCTCTAGCTGGAAGCGCGAAATATCCGATTCCGCCGCGCCCAGCGGCACGGTGCCCAGCGGTTGCCCGTTGAGCATCAGCTGCATGGTGGTGTTACGGGTTGCCATCGCCGGGGAGACTTTCACATTCAGCGACAGCTGGGCGTTGGTGGTGACCTGCCCGACCGGCAGCGTGAAGCTTACCCCGCCCTGCAACTGTCCGCCGCTCAGCACAATGCCCTGCGGCTGGCCCATCTGGGCGACGCTGATTGACGTCACCACCGACGGCACGAACGACGACGGAACCGGCGCAGGCGTCATGACCGGTGCCGGTAAATCCAGCGGCATCGGCGCGATCTCTTCACTGTGCAACGGCGTGACAAACAGCGCGCTGACGAGAACCGCCAGTGTTGTCAGGTGTTTCATACGCTGCCTTCCTCCTGAGATGCAGTGAGGACGGCGCGCTGGCGACGGTTTTCACGGCGCGTTTTCCACGTCAGCCAGAAGAGATCGAACACGCAACGCATAATGGTCAGAATGGAGCGGAACGGGTTGTCCTGCGGCTTCGTCGGGTTGATCCACGCATCCGCACGCGACAGCACCACGCGCACCAGTTCACGACGGCGGGAGAGCGGAATGTCTTCGTCAAACTTCAGGCGAATGCACTCGTCGTCGGTGCCCATGGTTTTCACCGGGATGCTGATCGCCCCCGATTGCAGCAGCAGCTCAACCTCTTCGATTTCATCACTCAGGTGACGGTTATCCGGGATGGTCACACGGCAGCCGCCCATCGACAGGTCCGTGGTTTCACTGCGCGAGGAGATACCGCTGGCGTAGTGGATCAGCACCGGAATGCTGACGTCGATACGAATGGTTTTGCGCGTCTGACGGGTTTCCCGCGCCACGGCAATCGCCGCCAGCAGGAAGATCAGGCTGTACAGCCCCCAGAAGACGTTCAGGGCGATCACTTTCGGATCGACGCCAAAGTGATCATGGGCAAAGGCACGCACAATGCCCCAGGTCACGCCGATGCCGAGCAGGATGGCGATCACCAGATGCGGGCGCACGACGCTGAAGTCGAAGTACCCGACGTTGAGCAGGCCGCCTTTGTCGGTGACGTTAAACTTGCCGCGTTTCGGGAACAGCATGGTCACGAAGGTCGGCAGCACAATGTGGAACGCCAGCACCAGGTCGTAGATCTCACCCCAGAAGCTGTAGCGGTAACGTCCGTTCATGCGCGAGTTCAGGTAGATCGCCAGGAACAGATGCGGCAGCGCATAGGCAAACACCAGGCTCGCGGAGGAGTAGATGATGTTGAGGTTAAACAGCAGATACGCGAGCGGCGCGGTCAGGAACACAATGCGCGGCAGGGCGAACTGATAATAGAGCATCGCGCTCAGGTAACACAGACGCTGCGGGAAGCTCAGGCCACGGCCAAACAGCGGATTATCCAGACGGAAAATCTGCGTCATGCCGCGCGCCCAGCGGGTACGCTGGATGATGTGCAGCACCAGACGCTCAGTCGCGAGGCCCGCCGCCAGCGGAATGTCGATAAAGGCCGACTTCCAGCCCAGACGCTGCATTTTCAGCGCGGTGTGCGCATCTTCGGTCACGGTTTCCACCGCAAAGCCGCCGATCTCTTCCAGTGCGCTACGACGGATCACCGCGCAGGAGCCGCAGAAGAAGGTGGCGTTCCAGTTATCGTTACCCTGCTGGATCGGGCCGTAGAACAGCTGGCCTTCGTTAGGAATGTTGCGCCCGACGGAGAGGTTACGCTCGAACGGATCTGGCGAGTAGAAGTAGTGCGGCGTCTGCACCAACGCCAGTTTTGGATCCTGTATGAAGCCGCCGACGGTGGCTTGCAGGAAGATGCGCGTGGCGACGTGGTCGCAGTCAAAGACGGTGATCAGCTCGCCGTGGGTCAGTTTCATCGCGTGGTTCAGGTTACCGGCTTTCGCATGCGAGTTGTCGTTACGGGTGATGTAACCCACGCCAACGTCGGCGGCAAAGACGGCAAATTCGCGGCGCTTACCGTCATCCAAAATATAAATTTTCATTTTGTCTTTTGGATAATCGATACACTGCGCCGCCAGCACGGTGTCGCGCACCACATCAAGGGATTCGTTATAGGTCGGAATGTAGACGTCAACGGTAGGCCAGGTGCTCATGTCCTCCGGCAGCGGGACGATCTCACGTTTCAGCGGCCAAATAGTCTGCATATAATTCAATAACAGCATTATCCAGACGTACAAATCGGCAAGGAATAACCCCGTTCCCAGAATTGTTTCTATTTCGGAATTAAAGTGCAGGGTTTGCGTGGCGCGAAAATAGATATAGCGGGTGGACATCAAAAATGACATTACCACCATGATAACGGAGATACTGCGCTTTTTGCTGTAACCCATCAGGAAGAGCAGCGCGATGCTGATCAGGCCAAAAATATACTGCTTTTGGCTGTCCATCGGCGTTATGACGACCAGCACGGCAATAGGTGCCAGTACTAGCATCAGCAGGTAAAACAAGAACTTTTTCATAGATTGCCTGCGGGAAAATTAGAATCCTGACATCTTCGGAAGGGTATGCACGGTGCCATCACCGACTTTCACGCCCAGAATATTGGCCACTTTTTTCGCGATCAGCTCAATATCGAATGCCGCCGCTGAAGCCGGGCTGAAATCGAATACGGACTGCTGCGACGCGTTGGCTTCACCGACGCTCTCATCACGATGCACAACGCCAATTAAGCGCTCGCCCAGACGCTGCTCCATGAAGGCGGTGACGTCGCGGCTGATTTGACGACGGTTGTCGCTCTGGTTAAGCACAATGTAATGCCCCGCTTTGCGGTTCAGCACATCGCCGGTCAGACGGTGGTTTTCCACCTGCGGCAGTAACGACAGCGAGGCGGTATCGGCCAGCAGCGTAACCAGATGCAGATCGGCCAGGCGGGACATGGCTTTCAGCGCCGGTGACGGACCAGGAGGGAAATCAGCAACGATGATCAGACCGGGGTAGTTCAGCAGCGTATTCAGACCGCGCGTGAGGAAATGCTCGTCGTGCATCAGGCGCTCTTCAAAAGCTTCACGCTGTGCGTCGGTGGCATCGCCGTAGGGCAGCACAAACATGTTGCCGCCGGCAGAAAGGACAAACTGACTCCAGTCGGAGGACTCCGCCGCGCGGGCAACATAGCCACGCCCGTCGGTCAGCGGTACGCCAAAATGCAGGCGCAGCGCGTTTTGTACGTCAAAATCCAGCGCCAGCACTTTACTGCCCGACCGTGCCAGGGCGTAAGCGATGTTTGCCGTCATGGTTGTTTTTCCAACACCGCCTTTCGGCGAACAGACACAAATCAACGGCATGAAGCGATCCTTTCTAACAACGATTTAAGAGGCTGGTTTTTTTCGGCTTTATGCTTCGTTTCAACCGGCTTAGGCGCAAACAGCTGAGCGAAGTTAACCGGGGCAGCAGGCGCTTGGGGCGCGCTGGCAGGCGCAGCAGGGGCCGGTTTTACAGAGGCCACGGCGGGCGGTTCCAACGCCGCGTCTAGCTGATCGGCAAGTGCCGCGAGCGGCGAGCGGGCCGCCGGGGCGATAGTCAGCGCGGCGGGTGCCAGAGTAGGTGCGGCCGGGACGGCTGAAAGCTGTGACGCCACGCCCTTGAATATGGACGGCGTTGCGGTTGCAGGCAGCTCAGGCGCGGCGTCAGCAACGGGCGCGCGCTCTTTTACAGCAAAGGTATCCGGTACAGCAAAGGTATCAGGATCGACAGCTTGTGGGATGGCGACAGAAACATGACCGCCCATCGCGAGCGTGGCGTCTTCAGTGGCAGGAGAAAGCTGATTAATAATGGCCCAATTGCCGTGCTCATTCGCGAGGTTTTGTGACGATAAGTCCTTAAAGTCATGCAACTGGGTGCGGGTCTTGTCCTTAAACCTCTGCAAATCATCATAGTGATTCATAGTTATACTCATGATTTACAAAATAAAAGTGTACCCACCACCGTTTAAACCATATTGGTCATTCACTGGTAGGGTTGCGATTTTTTAATAACGTGTGGGTACAGTGCTACGGCGTTTTATCCCGTAAGCTTAATTATTGCGTGGTTTTATTACGACATGACTAACCCGCAGCATATTTTCAGCAAATATATAAACTTTGCCGGTGCACATGCTATCTTTTTTTAACACAAAAAACAGTAAAGTGTTAAACGCTAAATATAAACCCAGGAGGCAGCATAAAGTATTACTTTAAAGCAAACGCTACGACTTTTGCATTAGAACCGGTTATTTAGTGAGGGTTATACTCCGAATAAGATAGTTCTCATTTTAATAATTTATTACTCAGAGAAATATTTTGAAATACTTTTTCGCCGTTAAATTAGTGTGATTTCCGTTAACTCTTTCTTCTCACTGCAATTATCTTTTTTAACCATACTGACCAAGGATTGATAGACAAGTTCAGGGTTTTTCGGGTGGCGCTGCGCTTACCCGACCTACAGACTCAAAAATGAGATAAAAAAACCGGTGCACTCAGGCACCGGTTTAACGTGTTGTCGGGTGGCGCTGCGCTTACCCGACCTACAAGACTACAAGACGACAAAACATAAAGCTTATTACGCGTGCGTAATGGGTTTTTCGCCGTTTTCGTCCTGGTCTACCGCGAAGCAGGCCACCAGCTGTCCGTTGTACTCTTTGAGCTGCGGCTGCAACTGCGTGCAGGGGCCAAAGCGACGGCGGCAGCGGGCGTTGAACGCGCAGCCTGGCGGCGGACTGAGCGGGCTTGGTAGCTCGCCGGTCAGCTTGATGCGCTCGCGGCGATCGTCCGGGTTCAGGCGCGGCGTGGCGGAGAGCAGCGCCTGCGTGTACGGATGACGCGGGTTGGAGAAGATCTGATCTTTGGTGCCTTTCTCCACGCAGCGGCCTAAATACATCACCATCACTTCATCGGCAATATGTTCAACCACGGACAGATCGTGGGAGATAAAGACGTAAGACAGCCCTAACTCCTGCTGTAAATCCATCATCAGGTTCAGCACCTGCGCACGCACGGAAACGTCAAGCGCGGACACCGGTTCATCGGCAATCACCACGTCCGGATCGAGCATCAGGCCACGGGCGATAGCAATACGCTGACGCTGGCCGCCGGAGAACATATGCGGGTAGCGATCGTAATGCTCGGTTTTCAGGCCGACTTTCGCCATCATCGCCAGCGCTTTTTCGCGGCGCTCGGCTTTGCTCAGGCCAGTATTGATTTGCAGCGGCTCTTCCAGGATCTGCCCCACTTTTTTACGCGGGTTCAGGGAGCCGTACGGGTTCTGAAAGACGATCTGGATTTTCTGACGGCGCAGCTTTTCCGCGCTGACGTCGGGCTTGAGCAGATCCTGGCCCTGATAATACAGCTCGCCGCCGGTCGGCACTTCAATCATGGTCAGCAGGCGGCCCAGCGTGGATTTACCACAGCCAGATTCGCCCACTACCGCCAGCGTTTTTCCGCGCTCAAGCGTAAACGAGACGCCGTCCAGCGCTTTCACCAGGCGTTCCGGGGCAAAAAGGCCCTTCTTCACCGGATAGTGTTTTTTCAGGTCGATGGCCTGCAACAGCGGCTGTTGCAAGGTGGCCTCGTGCGTACTCATCGTGTAGGCCTCCCGGCATCATCGAGTGGGTAGTGGCATTTGGACTGACGCCCATTGTCCACCAGATTCAAATCTGGCTCTTCGCTGCGGCATTTGTCGGTCGCATACGGGCAGCGTGGGTTGAGCAGGCAGCCGGTCGGGCGGTCGTATTTGCCCGGTACTACGCCTGGCAGCGAGGCCAGACGGGCTTTATCCTGCGCAAATTCCGGCAGCGCACGCAGCAGCGCCTGGGTGTAGGGGTGGCGCGGTGCGCGGAAGATATCCGTCGCTCTGCCGGTTTCCACCACCTGGCCTGCGTACATCACAATGATTTTGTGGGCGGCTTCGGCCACCAGCGCCAGATCGTGGGTGATCAGGATCAGCGCCATGTTCTCTTTTTGCTGTAACTCCAGCAGAAGCTCAATGATCTGCGCCTGAATGGTCACATCCAGCGCGGTGGTCGGCTCATCGGCGATCAGCAGCTTCGGACGGCAGGCAATCGCCATCGCGATCATTACGCGCTGGCTCATACCGCCGGAAAGCTGGTGCGGGTAGACGTCCAGACGCGAGGCCGGATCGGGAATACCTACCAGGTTCAGCAGGTCAATCGCGCGCTGACGACGGGTTTTCTTGTTGCCGCCCTGGTGCACCTTAATCGCTTCCATGATCTGGAAGCCAACGGTGTAGCACGGGTTGAGGCTGGTCATCGGGTCCTGGAAGATCATCGCCACTTCGGAGCCGACCAGACTGCGGCGCTCTTTCTCAGAAATGCGCTTTAAGTCCTGACCGTTAAATTCCAGGCTTTCCGCCATCACGCGGCCAGGGTAGTCAATCAGGCCCATGATCGCCAGCGAGCTGACGGACTTACCGGAACCGGATTCCCCGACGATGCCCACCACTTCGCCCTGATCCACGCTGTAGCTCACGCGGTCTACGGCGCGGAACGGTGTATCTTCTTCGCCGAAGTGCACCGATAATTTATCTATATTTAATAACGCCATCTCGAACCTCTTACTGCTTCAGTTTGGGATCGAGCGCGTCACGCAGACCGTCACCCATCAGGTTAAATGCCAGCACTGTCAGCAGGATCGCCAGACCTGGGAAGGTCACAACCCACCAGGCACTTTGCGCGAACTGCAACACGTCGGAGAGCATGGTGCCCCACTCCGGTGTTGGCGGTTGCGCACCCATGCCGAGGAAGCCGAGGGCGGCCATATCGAGAATGGCGTTAGAAAAACCGAGCGACGCCTGAACGATCAGCGGCGCTAAGCAGTTAGGGAAAATGTTCACGAACATCTGACGCATGGCACCGGCACCCGCCACGCGCGAGGCGGTGACGTAATCGCGGTTCACTTCCACCAGCACCGCCGCGCGGGTTAAGCGCACATAGTGGGGCAAGGCCACGAAGGTGAGCGCCAGCGAGGCGTTGACGATAGACGGACCGAAGACGGCGACCAGCACCAGCGCGAGCAACAGGCTTGGCAGCGCCAGCATGATATCGACGATACGCATGATGATGTTGTCCACCAGCCCGCCAAAGTAACCGGCCACGAGGCCGAGTACGATACCGGAGACCAGCGACAGCACCACCACCAGACAGCCCACCAGCAGCGACAGGCGCGCGCCGTACATCAGGCGCGTCATCACGTCGCGGCCCACGTCGTCGGTGCCCAGCAGGTGCGCCCAGCTGCCGCCATCCTGCCAGACCGGCGGGGAGAGCAGCGAATCACGGAACTGTTCGGCCGGGTTATACGGCGCAATCCAGTTGGCAAAAATCGCGATAATCAGCACGATGACGACGTAAACCAGCCCGACGACCGCGCCTTTGTTGCGTTTAAAATAGTGCCAGAACTCCTGGAAAGGCGTCATCGGCACGGGTGCGGACACCGCTTTTGTTTCATTCACTTGTGACATGATGGCCCCTTACTTCTTATGCCGAATACGCGGGTTCACCACGCCGTAAAGCAGATCGACCAGCAGGTTGACGAGAATGATCATTGTCGCCACCAGCAGTACGCCGCCCTGCACCACCGGGTAATCACGGCGTTGTAGCGCGTCGATCAGCCAGCGTCCCAGCCCCGGCCAGGAGAAGATGGTCTCGGTCAGGATCGCACCCGCCAGAAGCGTGCCCACCTGCAAACCGATCACCGTCACCACCGGCAGCATCGCATTACGCAATGCGTGGACCACAATCACGCGCATCCGGGTCAGGCCCTTGGCGCGTGCGGTACGGATGTAATCTTCACCCAGCACTTCCAGCATCGACGAACGGGTCATACGCACGATCACCGCCAACGGAATGGTGCCCAGCACCACCGCAGGCAGGATCATATGCGCCAGCGCATCAATGAAGTTGCCCTCTTCACCCCAGATGGCGGTGTCGATCAGCATAAAGCCGGTTAGCGGGTTGCTGTCGTCGAGGAACACCATGTCGCTGACGCGCCCGGAGACCGGCGTCAGGTTCCACTGCACCGAGACCAGCATGATCAGCATCATGCCCCACCAGAAGATAGGCATGGAGTAACCGGTCAGCGCCAGGCTGACGGCGGTGTGGTCGAAAATGGAGCCACGCTTCACGGCGGCGAGTACGCCCACCGGAATGCCGACGGCTACCGCAAAAATCATGGCGCAGATACCGAGTTCCAGCGTCGCTTTAAAACGCGGCACGAACTCGTCCCACACCGGAAGACGGCTCTTAAGAGAGATGCCTAAGTCACCATGCAGCACGCCCCATACATAGTTGACGTATTGCTGCCACAGCGGCTTGTTCAGGCCAAGCTCGGCCAGCAGCTGCGCATGACGCTCAGGAGAGATACCACGCTCACCCGCCATGATCATTACCGGGTCGCCGGGGATCATATGGACAAAGGCAAAGGTGAGAAGGGTGATACCGATAAACGTCGGGATGACAAGCCCCAGACGTCGGAGGATGAACTGCAACATAACCCGGATTCTCTGTAATGACATCGCCAAAGACGGTGTCTGTATTGCTCACAAATCTCTTTCCCCTCTCGAAGTGTGAAGGGAGAAAGCACAACAGCCAAGTGACGCTGCGCTTACCCGGCCTACACGCGTAGGACCGCGCAAGCGCAGCGCCGCCGGGCATGGGGTGCATACGCACCCCTTACACTTTTAATTATTCGACAGAGACGTTTTCGAAGTGGTGTTTGCCCAGCGGATCAACCACATAGCCTTTCACTTCTTTACGCACTGGCTCGTACACGGTGGAGTGAGCAACGATCAGCGCCGGAGCCTGGTCATGCATCACTACCTGCGCCTGTTTGTACAGTTCGATACGCTTGTTGTGGTCATCCGTTGCACGTGCCGGTTGAATCAAATCTTCAAACGGCTTGTAGCACCAGCGAGAGTAGTTAGAACCTTGTTTTGCCGCATCGCAGCTGAACAGGGTGGCGAAGAAGTTGTCCGGATCCCCATTGTCCCCGGTCCAGCCCATCATCACAGCCTGGTGTTCACCCGCTTTAGCACGCTTGAGGTACTCGCCCCACTCGTAGGTCACGATTTTGGCCTGAACGCCAATCTTCGCCCAGTCCGCCTGAACCATTTCAGCCATGCGGCGCGCGTTCGGGTTGTACGGACGCTGTACCGGCATTGCCCACAGCTCAACGGTGAAGCCTTTATCCTGACCGGCTTCTTTCAGCAGCGCTTTCGCCTTCTCAACGTCGTAGGTGTAATCCTTAACGTCGTCGTTATAGCCCCACATGGTTGGTGGGATCAGGTTTTTCGCCGCCACGCCAGCACCCTGGTAAACCGCTTTGATGATCGCTTCTTTGTTTACCGCGTAGGTCAGCGCCTGACGCACTTTCACATCATCAAACGGTTTTTTCTCGGTGTTGAAAGAGAGGTAGCCCACGTTCAGACCGGCCTGCTCCATCAGCGTGATTTTGCTGTCCTGCTTCATGCGCGCAATGTCAGCCGGGTTCGGGTACGGCATAACCTGACATTCGTTTTTCTGCAGTTTTGCATAACGTACAGAGGCGTCTGGCGTGATGGAGAAGACCAGGCGATCGATTTTCGGCTTGGTGCCCCAGTAGCCTTCAAACGCTTTGTACAGAATACGGGAGTCTTTCTGGTACTGCTGCAACTGGAACGGACCGGTACCGATTGGGTTCAGGTCGATTTTTTCCGGCGTACCGGCTTTCAGCATGTTGTCAGCGTACTCTTTCGACATGATGGAGGCGAAGTCCATGGCAAGGTCAGCCAGGAACGGTGCTTCCGGACGGGTCAGCACGAACTGAATCGTGTTGTCGTCGACTTTTTTCACTTCGCTAATCAGCTCTGGCAGGCCCATGCCTTCGAAGTATTCGTAGCTGCCGCCAGACACTTTGTGGTACGGGTTCTGTTCGTTTTTCTGACGATCGAAGGAGAACACCACGTCATCGGCGTTGAAATCACGCGATGGTTTGAAATCTTTGTTGTCCTGCCACTTCACGCCCTGGCGCAGGTGGAAGGTATAGGTTTTGCCGTCTTCGCTGACTTCCCACTTTTCAGCCAGACCCGGGATCACTTCAGTGGTGCCGGTTTTGAATTCAACCAGACGGTTGTAGATCGGCACTGAGCTTGCGTCGTAAGTGGTACCAGAGGTAAAGAGCTGTGGGTTAAAGCCTTCAGGCGAGCCTTCTGAACAATAAACCAGGGTCTTTGCCTGAACGCTTGCTGCGACGGTCAATGCCACCAGGCTAAGACCAAGCTTCAGCATCCCTGACTTCTTCAAGGAAATACTCATTGATTCTGCTCCAATGTGATATGTGTTGTTTACCCTTGCAGAGGGTATATCCGACAGGCCTTATTTTGTTTTTTACCCGGTCTGGTCGGTTGTGCCCGAAGGCGTCATGAGAGATGGGGAATCCTTTCACAAGGTTGACTGAGTTGCAGTGCAGATTCTCCGTGAAATGCCCCTCATGCCCTACAATCTGTCAATAGAATGTCAAAACGTCAATACAGGTAACCGGGATTTACATCGACGGTGAGAATTGGTAAACAAAGATTAAAAAAAGTTCAGACCCCTATTTTCAGCAGGGAAATTTGTGCTACTGGTCGGATGCCAGAATAAAAACCTCATATTCAGTCCAGGGATAGTGATTAACGTTTGCGCAGATTATGAAAAATTTCTGACAGAATGATGAATATGTGAGCGATTAATACCGCGAACGTTAAAACGCACAGGCGAAAATGCTGAGGTTATCCATAAGCAACGCGAAAAAAGATTCATTCATATATAAAAAAATACGATGGAATATGTCACAAACAGGCAGGAATGATGGGGTTTCGTAGGCCGGGTCAGTTTCACAGGCCGGGTCAGTTCCGTAGGCCGGGTAAGGCGACAGCCGCCACCCGGCGAAGGGTTGTAATCTGTTGCCAGAACGCCCGGCGGGTCGTTGCTAAAGCAACGCTCTCTCGCTTCGCTCGGGTCGAACCTCCCTGCCCCCGGAGGTTCTCATCCTCTTAGACGATTGATGCAAAAAAGCCGTCGTGTTTCCACGACGGCTTTTTCTAATTTGGTCGGTGATAGAGGATTCGAACCTCCGACCCCTTCGTCCCGAACGAAGTGCGCTACCAGGCTGCGCCAATCACCGAATGCGGGGCGCATCTTACTGCCGACCACCCCAAGCGTCAATCCCTTAACGTAAAAAAGCCCTTTGACTGGCGATAAACTCGCCAGTCCGCTTATTTCGCCGCAGTGGCGGTGCTGTCGGGCAGATGGCACCAGTTGTTATTCTCGTTAATACCACCGTTTGGCGAGGTATAACCGAGGCAACCCATAATGGTGTCGTACAGCTCAACCTGATGTCGCGGCACTTTCATGTCGGCCTGTTGTTTCAGGCGGGCAAACATCTTCGCCTTATCCGGGTTTTCCAGATATTTATCCGACATCCACACCATCATTGGCACGCGGAACTGCTCTGGCGGAGCCATTTTACGCGGCGTGCCGTGCAGGTGTTCACGTTCGTTGATCGACTCACCGTGGTCAGCGGAATAGAAGACAATCGCCTTCTTATCGCGCAGTTTCTCGATCACGCTGTCGATGAAGTAGTCCACATAGGTCACCGAGTTATCAAACGAGTTGATCATTTCCTGCTTGCTGCACTTGGAGTCAACGTTCTGGCACTCCGGCGTCCACTTCGCAAAGCTACGCGGATAGCGCTGCGTATAGTTAAAGTGCGAGCCTTTAGTGTGGAAGATGATCAGGTGCTTACCGTCAGGATTGCTTTTGAGCGATCGATCCATTTCATCCAGCAGCAGCGCGTCATCGACGTTTTTGCCACGGTTGCGTGGCTCAGCGCCAATCTGCTCGCGGTAAGAAATGTTGTCGGCCATCGTGTTGCTGTAGAACCACATCTCGCTCTGCATGGCGTACAGGTCGCTGGAGAAGCCCAACTGTTTGAGCACCGCAAACACGTTCTGCTCTTTCAGCGTGCGCTGCGGGTTATCGTCCGCCCCGCCTTCCCGCACAAACATACAGCGCAGCGACAGTTTAGTCGCCGTATCGCACGAGTAGCCCCGGTAAGCGACCAGGTTTTTCTCTTTCGCAAGCTTCGGCGTGGTGTCACGTTCGTAGCCCAGCATGCCCATATGATCCCAGCGCGTCGTCTCGCCGATGATAAACACGACGTAGGTGTCATCGATGTCTTTCGGCGCAACGTAAGAGAATTTCGTCGCCGGGTTGATCAGCGATTTGTTATCGGAAGATTCATCCACCTGCGCCCAGGCGTACAGCCCCAGCGCAGAGAGCCAGTTCGACGGCAGATACGAGTTCGCCACCACGCCACCGTAGCTTGGCATATCGACGCCTGAAGTACGTTCAGCGTGTTTTTGCTGGACTTCTAACAGGCGAATCGGCCCCCAGACCACCAGCCCGGCCAGCACCACCACCAGCGCACTGCGCGTGCGTTGACCCGGTGTACGCAGCTGGCGCAGCAGGGTGTAGCGGCAACGGTTGCTCCAGATGAAAATCAGCGGCAGCGCGCTCACGCAAACCAGCCAGAGAATAAAGTGCAGACCGACCACTTCTTTAGACAGGTCGATGTCAGTGGTCATTACCGAGGCAATAATGCCGTAGCCGATCACCACGTTCAGGAACGTCATGTAATAGCTGGCACCGGCGGAGAAGAGTACCACCAGCGTTGACAGCACGCGCCATGCACGACGTCCAAATAAAGAGAGAATACGGAGTAAAAAGAAGGTCACCATAACAGTGCCGACCAGCTCGACAACCGCGGCGATGCCTTTTAAGACGGTAAAATCCTGCGCATAACCGTCAAACCGACGGAAAAAAACAGCGCTATTCATAAACAGACCGATGTACAACGCCAGCAGAAAGCTAAGCCGTTGTTGCGTCATCGTTTTGATATATCTCATGCAAGGTGCCCTGGAAAAAAGGGAATAGAAAGCACTGGCGCGGCCAGGCTAATCAAACGCGTTGAACGTTGAAGCAATAACTTCAAGAGCGCGGGGTAGTAGACCACAAGGGGTAAAAAAAGTGTCACATCAGATGTGATCCAGCCAGACATTTACAAAAATAAACGCTGGCCGGGGGCGGATAATAGCACGGGAAGAGCGCGCCACCTATTCGTGGCGCGAATAGATTAGTGGTGCGTCAACGCATGACCTTCTTTGAAGTATTCACGCTGCGGCTGGCGAATAGTGGTGGACAGCGCCAGTGACAGGATCAGCAGTGCGAAGATGACGCAGAAGGTGACGTAGAAGCCGCCGAACAGCGAGGCGATAATCGACCCGCAAATGCTGCCGATACCGAAGCCTAAGTAAATCACGCCGTAGTTTTTCGCCAGATTGTTCAGGCCGAAGAACTCGCTCACCAGCGACGGGAAGACCGTGATGGTGCCGCCAAAGTTGAAGGCAACACAGGCGATCGCCGCAAAGAAGCTCATCTCGTTGAGCGGTGCAAACAGCAGCGCGGCCATGCCGACCAGCGACACCACCTGGCCAATCGTAATCACGCGGATGCGGGACATTTTGTCGGAGAGAATACCCAGCACCAGGCGACCCGTCAGGTTAGCGATGGAAATCACCGTTACCGCATTCGCCGCAGTGGCAACATCCAGATGCACCATGCCCTGCGCGATATCTTTCGCCACGCCAATCACATACAGGCCGCTCATGCAGGCCGTCAGGAACATCACAGCCAGCATCCAGTATTGCGGTTTACGCATGGACTGCGCCAGGGTGAAGTCTTTTTCCATCACGCCATTTACCATAGTGGCTTTCTGCTGCGGCGCGTCTTTCATCAGCGTCGCGCCGAACAGGATCATCACCAGCACCATTGCGCCCCAGATCATAAAGGTCTGCTCAAGGCCCACGGTCGCCAGCAAATGGCTGTCGATAAATTTAAAGCCGAGGCTGCCAAGGCCATATGAACCAATCGAGAAGGCGGAAATCAGCCCCTTACGCTCCGGGAAGAATTTCACACAGTTTGACAGCGTCAGCAGGTAGCCCGCACCGTCTGCCAGCCCCACCAGCACGCCGGCGCTCAGCCACAGCATCATCAGGCTGTTAGCGTGCGCGGTCAGAAAGAAGCCCACGCCGAGCAGAATACCGGATGCCATGGTCACGCGTTTCACGCCAAAGCGTTCTTGTAATTTGCCCGCCACGGAAGACGAGAGCGCCAGCCCGAGGCTCAGCAGGCCAAACGAGAACGCCACCTGGCTGACTGGCTCGTCCAGTTTTTCGGCCAGCGCGCTGTTAAACAGACTCCAGGTATAAACCGATCCTAAGGCGAATTGCGTAATGATGGTACCGGCCAGCGTCAGCCAGCGGGTCCGATTCAACGATGATGTATTCATGGCAGTCGTCCTGCATAAGGAAATGGGAAATTCTCTGCGGACAACGATAACGAAGAGCATTTCATGCCGGGTTTAAAAAGGCATGAAATGCAGTGAGGCGGGAATGAAATGCATTGCAGGCGGTATGAATGACAGCGCATTTATTCATACCATCAATTATTCTTAAGTAAGTTAGTGCCTACTATCGACACAGTGCGCGTGAACGTTGTGAATTAAATGTAATTAATTTGTATTAAATGCGAATTAGCCGGGGCGCTTAAAAGCGCGCGCTGACGCCCATGCTATAGAGGTAATTTTGCCCGGTAACCATATTTTCGGACTGGGATAACGACGCATAGGCCGCCATATGCGGATTAAGCAGCATGTCCGCGCCGAGGGTCACATCCATCCAGTTTCCGTACTGATTCGACGCTGACAGGCGGTTTAACCCCGACTGCGCCTTCCACAGGTTTTCACCAAACTGCTGGTTATAACTGATTTGCGCCCAGGGTCTTACCGCGCCAAAGCGGCTGTCCAGGCGCCAGCCCACCGAGCTGACGCTGGCGTGCCACAGCGGATCGGTAAACTGTAAATTGGCCGGGCTATCGCTGGCGTTATTAAACATCGACGCGGCTGAACTATCATAATGCCAGGCGGCAACCGGGCCGGTGGTCAGGCTTTTTAATAGCGGGAAATTCCAGCCCACGCTCATGGTGCTGGTCGCGTCCATAGGCGTATCGTCCGGCAGATTATAGGTCACGCCAGGGGTATTTTGCGCAGAACGGATCCGCTCTTCGAGGATATCGTCATAACGTGGTTGGTGATCGCTATCCCATGTATAGCGTTCACTCATATTACTTTGTGGGTCAGTCACGATATATTCTTGCTGCCATGCCAGCGCCGCCTGGCTAAAAAGCGCACAGACAGGCACAAGCGCCAGAAGGCGGCCACTGTATAGTTTATTTTTCATCAACTCGACTCCAGAAAAGAGCCAAAAACGGCGATATTGTTATCGTTTTTTATGGGTTAAAACCCTGTATTAACTATTGTCTCTTTAGCAGGCACGTCAAGCCAGCGACATTAATTTCTTTTGTGATTTACCGCACCAATGAAAGGGAGCAGGACATGCAACGATGTGGTTGGGTCAGCCAGGATCAGCTTTATATCGATTACCACGACAACGAGTGGGGTGTGCCACAAATGGACGGTCAAAAACTCTTTGAGATGATCTGTCTTGAGGGCCAGCAGGCGGGCCTGTCGTGGATTACCGTATTGAAAAAGCGTGAAAATTACCGTCGTTGCTTCCACAATTTTGACCCGCAAAAAGTCGCCGCGCTTCAGGACGAGGACATCGAGCGGCTGGTGCAGGACGCGAGTATTATTCGCCACCGGGGGAAAATTCAGGCGATTATCGGCAACGCCCGCGCCTACCTCACCATGGCGGAAAACGGCGAGTCATTTTCAGATTTTGTCTGGGCCTTCGTTGATCATCAGCCGAAAATCACCACTGCCGCCACGCTCGGTGAGATCCCCACATCTACGCCCGCGTCAGATGCCCTGTCAAAAGCGCTGAAAAAGCGTGGCTTTAAATTCGTAGGCACCACTATCTGTTATTCCTTTATGCAGGCCTGCGGCCTGGTTAACGACCATATCACCGGCTGTCTGTGCCATCCCGGAGACAATGATGATTCACCCATGGCGAGATAACGATACCGCGCCACTGCTGACGCTGTGGCTGGAAAGCACCACCTGGGCGCACCCCTTTATTGACGCGCAATACTGGCGCGAGAGCGAAGCCGTCGTGCGTGATGTCTACCTCCCCTCGGCGGTCACCTGGGTGTGGGAAGAAAAGGGGCGGCTGGAGGGGTTTGTCAGCGTGATGGAATCCCGCTTTGTCGGCGCGCTCTTTGTGCGGCCATCGGCGCTGGGCAGAGGCATTGGGCGGGCGCTGCTTGAGCACGTCAAACAGCGCTACGCCGGGTTAAGCCTGGAGGTGTACCAGAAAAACGCCAGGGCGGTGAACTTCTACCATGCGCTGGGCTTTCGCATTGAAGACAGCGCCTGGCAGGATGAAACCCGTCACCCGACGTGGATCATGAGCTGGCAGGCGGATCAAACGCCGTTAGCGTAAGCTCAGGTCCGGTATATTTCTCGACCCAGGCCAGCGCGGTATTGCCCGCGCAGCCGTTACCCAGGCGCGAGCTGGGGAGATCTTTGGTCAGCACGTTGACCGCCCCGTTTTTACAGATGCCGCCCGCTGCCGGGTCGAGATCCGGCCAGCCGCCCTCATGAATACACAGCACCCCTGGGCGAATCCCCTCTGTGACCACCGCGCCTGCCAGCACCTGCCCGCGATCGTTCCACACGCGCACAATGTCGCCTGCGCGAATGTCGCGCGCCTGCGCGTCCCGCGGATGGAGCGTGATCGGCTCGCGCCCGGCCACCGCGTACGCATCACGCAGCGAGGCATAACTCAGCTGACTGTGCAGACGGTGCGCCGGGTGCGCCGACAGCACCTGAAGCTGCTGCGCCTGCGCGTTGCCGTGCCACTCGTCCGGCTCCAGCCACATCGGGTGCGGCGGGCAATCCGGGTAATCAAAACCCGCGATGCGCTGGGAGTAGATTTCAATTTTGCCGCTGTCGGTTTTCAGCGGATTAGCCCTGGGATCCGCGCGGAATGCGCCAAAGCGCACAAACTTCGCGTTCTCTTCGCTCTCCGGCATCTCAATAAGCTGATTCGCGGCCCAGAACGCCTCAAACGGCGGCAGCGTGACGTTCTGGCTGGCCCCACGCTCGCCCGCGATCTCATAGAAGGTTTTCAGCCACGCCAGCTCGGTTTTGCCTTCGGTGAAACGCGCATGACCGCCCGCCTCCCAGCGCTCGCTGAGTTCGGCAAAGATTGCAAAATCATCGCGCGCTTCGTCGCGCGGGGCGACAACCTGCTTCATGGGCACCAGGTGCTGGTTGCTGTAATCGCCGGTCATCGTCAAATCATTGCGTTCAAACGAGGTCGTGGCGGGCAGCACGATGTCCGCATGTTTCGCGGCTGCGGTCCAGTAGCACTCAGAGATCACCACCAGCTCCGGCTTTTGCCAGGCGCGGATCAGGCGGTTGGTATCCTGATGATGGGTAAAGTTTGCGCCGCCCGCCCACCAGACGAATTTAATGTCCGGGAAGTGCCGATCCATGCCGTTGTGCTGGTACGGCGCGCCGGGGTTTTCCAGCGCCTCGACAATGCGCGCCACCGGGATTTTATCGACCGCGTCAGTGCCACCCGCCACGCTGCCCTGCATCGAGGCCAGCACCGCCGCGCGCCGGGTCGGGTTGCCGCCGTTAGCAAAGTGATAAGACAGCCCAAAGCCGCCGCCAGGTGTACCGATTTGCCCGAGCATTGCCGCCAGCGTCACCAGCATCCAGTGTTTTTGCTCGCCAAATTGCTGGCGCTGCATGCCCCAGCCGGACATCAGCATGGTCGTGTTTTCGTGGAACAGTTGCGCCAGTTCGCGGATTTTCGCCGCATCAATGCCGCAAATCTCGGCGGCCCATTCGGCGGTTTTGGCGATGCCATCGCTGGCCCCGGTCAGATAGCCTTCAAAAATGTCGTAGCCGGTGGTGCAGCGGGCGAGGAAGTCACGGTCATGCCAGCCGTTTTCCACCAGCGTATGGGCGATGCCCAGCATCAGCGCCACGTCGGTGCCCATATGCGGTGCCAGCCACTCCATGCTGTCGCCAAAGAAATCGACGGTTTCCGATCGCATGGGATCGATACAGATCAGCCGCTTGCCGCTTTTTCTCAGCTCATCAAACCACCCAATACCCTGCTCATCCGAGGCGTTCCAGGCAATTTTCAGCGTGTTAAGGGGGTTAGCGCTCCACAGCACCACGACGTCGGTATGTTCGAGCACCAGCGGCCAGCTGGTTTGCTGCTGATACACTTCGTTGCCGCCCACCACGTACGGCATGATCGCCTGCGCCGCCCCGGTGGAGTAATCCCCCAGATGCCCGGTATAGCCGCCCGCCAGGCTCATGTAGCGCTGCAATAATGTCGCGGCTTTGTGTAACACGCCGTTTGAGCGCCAGCCGTAAGATCCGGCAAAAATCGACGCCGGGCCATAGCTTTCACGGATACGCGCATGCTGTGCGTGGATTAAATCCAGCGCTTCGTCCCAGCTCACGCGCACAAATTCATCCTGCCCGCGAACGCCCGTGGGCTTCTCCGGCGAGGCGAGAAAGCCTTTACGCACCATTGGGAAACTGACGCGCGTCTTACTGTGCACCTGATCGCGCACGGCGGTTTGCAGGGAATTAAGGTGCTGCGTGGGCAGCGCGCCGCGCGAGGCCAGCACGTTTTCGCCGTCGGTTTCAACGAGCATTGGCCCCCAGTGGGCGGCGGTAAGGACTGTTTTTACGGATGAGTGGGTCAACGCGTGCGATCTCCGGTTGTGCTGCTTGCAGGTGCGACGGTCGCTCATGCGCCGTTCACTGTTTTAACGAATAAAGTTATTTACAAAATTCAGAATCTTTCCGGAAATTTTTGCCCTATTCAGGCCTCATAATCAACCCGCATTTTCGCTATGCACAGAATTAAAAAATCATTAAGGAAAGAAGATGAAAAAAAGCGTCATCCTCATTGCGACCGCCGTCTGCGGCGCACTGGCTTTATCGGGCTGCACAACCAACCCTTACACCGGCGAACGCGAAGCCGGTAAATCCGGCATTGGCGCGGGCATTGGCTCACTGGTGGGTGCGGGCGTCGGCGTGCTCTCCTCGTCGAAAAAAGATCGCGGCAAAGGTGCGTTAATCGGTGCCGCAGCCGGTGCCGCACTCGGCGGTGGCGCAGGCTATTACATGGACGTGCAGGAAGCAAAACTTCGCGAGAAAATGCAGGGAACGGGCGTAAGCGTGACGCGAAATGGTGACAACATCATTCTTAACATGCCAAACAACGTGACCTTCGACAGCAGCAGCGCAACGCTGAAACCGGCGGGCGCGAACACGCTGACCGGCGTGGCGATGGTGCTCAAAGAGTACAGCAAAACGGCGGTTAACGTGGTGGGCTACACCGACAGCACCGGTGGTCAGGATCTGAATATGCGTCTGTCCCAGCAGCGTGCGGATGCGGTCGCCAGCTCGCTCATCACCCAGGGCGTGGCAGCGAACCGCCTGCGCACCAGCGGTATGGGTCCGGCGAACCCGATTGCCAGCAACAGCACCGAAGAGGGCAAAGCCCAGAACCGCCGCGTGGAAATCACGCTCAGTCCGTTGCAGTAATTTGCATCGCCCTCATGCCCGGTTCTTCAGAAAGTGGGCTGGCGTGAGGGCGCAGCGCAGTTTGCAAAACAGATGTCTTCTGTTATTTTCATTAGCGTCGTACCCGGGCTCGCACTGGACGCAGGATGGAGGGACCATGGATGTCATCAATCTGTTTCGTGATAAGCGGCTGAACAAAACTGAGATCATCGTCTTGCGTTTTATTCAGGATCACACCGAAACCTGTCTTAAAGAGGGTATTCGGGCTGTAGCGAGGCTCTGTTTTAGCAACCCGTCATCACTGGTCAGGCTGGCTAAAAAACTGGGATTTAGCGGGTGGCTGGAGCTGGTTTATTTTATCAAATTCAACATTACCCAACCCCGCCTTGATGTGACTAATGACCGTGATTTCATGCAGTTACATTCGCAGGAAAGTACAGACCAACTGTTCAATCATCTCAGCAATCACAAGTTACTCATCCACGGAAGCGGCTTTTCTCAGCTTATCGCACAGTATATTTACAATAAGTGCCTGGTCACGGGTGTCAATGCCAGCCTGTCGCTCTGGCCGGACTATGAAATCCTTGAGCAAAAAACCGCAGCAAAGTTTGACGTCATCTGGATTATTTCTAAATCCGGACGCAGCTCATCAGCCCTGAAGTGGGTTAACGCTATTGAGAATAAAAATATCGATCTGATCTGTTTTACGGGCGACTATCAAAGCCCACTGGCCCAGGCCGCCACAACGCCGATCATCATTCACGACCCACAAAAATACGATGATGATATTTACTGGTCTAATCCTTTCTTCGGCTACTGTATTCTCGGCTTTGAGCATTTACTTAAGCTATGGTTTATTCAAACATCAGCCGCTAAAAACCTGTCGCGCAGTGCGGAAAAATGAAATTCGGTTGCCGGTTTTAATGCGCAGAAGACGGGATTTGCGAAGAAAACTGTTTTTTGCCCAAGCTTCGCTTCCAGCCGATAAAATTGCCCCGGCTTAAGATTCACGCTCGCAGTAAAATGGTTCGAGGTATCGGACGCCACACACTCGCCATTGCCGATAAGCCGCCAGGTAAGCGCCTGACCTGCGCTTTCCCCATTAAAAGTTACCTCACCGCACACTTCATCGCCGGGCAAAATAGTCATCTCGTTGTGACGCAGCATCAGACTAACATTCACCCCATTGCCAATCACCGTATGACCACGCCTTAAGCCGGTAAGAAGATTTTCCAGGCTAAGCCCGTGGCAATAGATTGAGGTGGTGGGTAGCCCAAGTGGATAGACACCCGCAGCATTTGCTTTGTGCGCATCGCTGCCCCCGACCGCCGTCAACCGATGCCCGTGCCGCCAGAGGAAATCAAAAAAACGTATCGCCTTTTCATTATCAACGGGTTCATCAGCAAGGTGCGGTGCGTTAATCACCTCCAGTAAATGGACTGCTCGCAGGTCAAACTCATGGCGCAATGACATGCCTGAGGAGAAAGGATGATTGAGGGTAATCAGCGCACCGTTGCTGGCAAGATCGTGATGAAGCGCAGTCAGCACGGAAGATTTATCCACATCACCAGAAAAATAATCAGTGTAATCAATAAGGTGCTTTAAACCTGACACATTATAATGAATGTCGTTATCAAAAGTTAACTCCGTTGCCGGGATCACCAGCGCACCTCCCTTTGGAAAGCGCGTAGTCACTACAGAGTGGTCGGTCAGTGCCAGAAAATCGAGTTCTTTCGCCTGCGCGCAGGCATGGATATGCGACAGCGTAACCCGTCCATCGGAATACTCACTGTGCGCATGTAAATCGCCCCGGTACCATCGGCTTTCCCCGTTAACACACGCGCTCCACTCCTGTCCCAGTACAGGGCAGAAATCCGTATCTGTCTTCTCTGATACCGGATCGCAAAGCTGCACATGATAGCCTGCGTGTCCTTCAATGGGGGCGGGCCTCAGCAGCGTAAACGTCCATTCACCTTCACACATTTCCCCTGGCAGCGTGTTGTTAGAGCCGCAGCAAAACGCTTCGCGGATCTGATAATGCTGAATACGGGTTTTCCAGGTTAACAGCGCTCTGAGGCGCTGGTGAGGATCTTTGACCAGCAGGAAAAAGTGCTCGAACGGACCGGCCTCCAGGGTGATATCAATCCCTCGTTTGCCATACACAGGGATGCGTGTCGTAAACAGTTCATACTCCGCCACACCAAATTTATGTTGTATATGCATCAGGACATCCCCAACTGTTCCCGGACATCAACGGCGATACTGCACACATCCGGCCCGTATACAATTTGCACCCCGTTTTTGCCGATGCGTACAATGCCCATCGCTTTAAGGTGTTTCTTCCAGTGGGCATCAGCCGCCATTAAATCTGCGTCCACCAGAATGATGCGCAAACGCGAAATGCAATTATCAACTTCTACGATGTTTTCACGTCCAC
The DNA here is from genome assembly GCA_963521185.1 of uncultured Enterobacter sp. Classification (GTDB taxonomy): domain Bacteria; phylum Pseudomonadota; class Gammaproteobacteria; order Enterobacterales; family Enterobacteriaceae; genus Enterobacter_D. The sequence continues at coordinate 239,034 of CAUQTV010000005.1, forward strand.
CGAGTGCCGCGATGATGCCATCCGAGAGCGTCTCCCCTTCGGTATCGCCTTTCACTTTTTCGTTATAATCCTGTTTGGTGTACAAACGGATCTCATCTTCTTCGCTAACCTCTTCTCGCCCTGGCGTTTTAATATTAAAACGCACGATTAACGTTCTGAACAAACAGTAAGAGACAATAAAAAACAGCGGGAATAACCACAGGAACGGCCAGATATTTAGCTTTTCAGGCCGCAGGATGAAGGGGATCCAGTCTTTAATATTGCCCTGATAAATGGACACCTGGCAGAATTCAGAGAGCACTTCGCCAATTGCCGCCAGCGGTGCGAACACCAAAAAGTAAAGCCATGGCGCAATAAACAAAAAGGTAAAAAGAATAGGTTCCGTAATACCAAACATGACCGTGGAAACCACCACAGAGATCAGTAACGCCGCGACTTTTTTCTTATTTTCCGGACGCGTAGTGTGATACATCGCCAGCGCAATACCGGGGTAAATGGCGAAGTTGATTATGGCGTTACCGCCCATAAATGCCCGCACCAGTAGCTTGCCGGATTCGGATGAGGCAAGCTGCGCCATCTGAATGGCTGAGGTACCCGAAACGATGACGCCATCAACCACGGCCGTACCGCCAAGCTGCGTCCAGCGGATAGGTAGTGAAAGTAACGGATGCATACCAAAAGGGATCAATATCTCGTTAGCGGCACGATAAACAAATGTTCCCAGCAATCCCGCAGAGTGGACGAAACCCGCAAAATTGCTTAGCAGACCGCCAATAAACGGCCAGAAGAGGTAAAAAAAAATGCCTGTAACGCCCCCGGCCAGCAGAGATAAAATAGGTACAGTACGGGTGCCGGAGAAAAAAGCCAGTGCCATGGGTAGTTTAGTATTGTAGAACCGCGCATGAACAGACGCGATACTAAAGCCAATTGCCAGCCCGCCAAACACACCGGTTCGGTAGGTGAAATAACCCAGCTCAGTGGTAAATAACGCTGAAGCCTTAGTCGCTTCTATTGATGACATTCCCTGACTGATAAAGCTATTAATCGACGTGCTGTCCGGACTAAATCCATGGATTTTTAGCAGAATCGAAAGCGTAGTGAGCATTGAAAGATAAGCGACCATCGCCGAGAATGCCGCCCATCCCCGTTCTTTTTTGGCAAGTGAAAATGCCACGCCTACGGCATATAAAATGCCGAGGTTTTTAAATATGACATCCCCCAGCCCTTTCATCACCGTAAAAGCGTTAAAGAAGATGGAATGAGAATAACGACTCCATTCTATTCCGAGTGATTTCACGGTGACTTCGGATGTGAGCGCGCCACCAATACCCAATAACAGGCCGCCAATCGCCACTAACGAGATGGGCACCAGCATGGATTTACCATAAGTCTGAAGTTTTTCTTTCATACGCTTCCCTGAGTCTCGATGGATAAAAATCCTTATCGCCACTGTGTTAACTGTGTCTCGCTGAGATAAGCGGTGACCAGTTTTTCCGCCAGCGTCCAGGAGCCTACGAGCGGATGCGCCATCAGCGCCCGTACTGCCATCTTCCTGTCCTGCGTCAAAATCGCTTTAACCGCCAGACGCTCATACTCTTTTACACTGGCAATCATATTCTTTTGCGCATCGGGAACATGTATCGGCGTCACAGGCTTCAGGCCCTCTTTGCTAAGATCGCAGCTAATTTCAATAACATCATCCGGACGCAAAAAGTCGAGGGTGCCGTTATTTAAAATGGAGACCACTATGCGCTTAATAATTTTACTGTTGACGGCTTCAAGAATATCCAATGCCACACCGGCGTAACCCCCGGTGTCGGGCTGTTCGATAAATTGTTGTAGCGTTAGCGGTTGCCGGGTGTTGAATTTTTCCTGATTTGATTCGCTCTGCATATAGCTGTTTTCACGGCGCAGATAGTGTTGCATCCAGATATTAAACGCTTTCTCAGGATCATTGATGACATCAACGTCTAAAAGTGCCTCACGCATTTCACTATTGATACGCGCGATCTGTTCACCGCGCGTTTCCCCCGCATTCAAAATAGCGCCCAGCGCTTCTTCTTTGTAGTAGTAATAATAGAGATATTCATTCAGTAGCTGCTTATCGCACAGATCAACCAGCGCTGGAGAAAAATACTGCATTGATGTTTTACTATAGAGGTCAGGATGGTGAATAAGCGTATCAGTGACATCCTCACCGCGCACGGTGAAATGCGTAAACCATGAGAAATGGTTCAGACCATAGCACTCAACATTGAGGTCTTCCTCTTTACATTGTAGTATCCCAGGCAGTTCTCGAATCAGCTCCGAAGGCGCATCACAAATACCGTACACGCGACGGCTGAACCCCGATTTTATGATCGCTTCGGTCACCAGGCCTGACGGATTCGTAAAATTAAACAGGATAGCGTCTGGTACGGCATGTTGTTCAATCAGGCGGCAGTAATCAAGAATCGCTGGAATTGACCGCATTGCCATGGCAAACCCACCCGCGCCGGTCGTTTCCTGCCCGAGCGTATTATGTCGCAACGCGATACGCTCATCGTGAATTCGGCTTTCATCCCCACCAACGCGTAGTGTAGTAATAATATAATTTGCGTCTTTTAATGCAGTTACGGGATCGGTCGATAATGAAAATTGAATATCAGGCCTGATCTTATTGAATATCACTTTTGAGATTTCACCGAATAACGAGAGATTCACTTCAGAAGAGTCAAGAAAAGTCACTTCGGTTAACCCAACGCGGTGCGCATTATACGCTAAGGATTTCGCTAAAAATGGAGAGCGCACGCCGCCGCCACCTAATACAGTTAATTTCATATATTATTCCAGAATTAATAAATATTCCCTGAGTGCTCTCGTTATAACAACTCAGTTCATTGAAAGGAACGGGTTACTGAAAATAGGTACAAACAACCATAGAATGCGTACCTGTTTCGCAAAAAAGCCACCTGCCAGAGGTTGGCATGAGCGGCATCCCGCTAAAAATATGTTAATCTCCAGAAAGTTATCCAGGAGACGGACATGAACGCAAAGGCAGCGCGGCCCACGATAAGCGATGTCGCCAAAGCAGCGAAAACGGGTAAAACCAGCATTTCACGCTATCTCAACGGTGAGCAAAATCTGCTCTCCGACGATCTGCGCCTGCGCATCGAACAGGCCATTGCCGAACTGGATTACCGCCCAAGCCTGATGGCACGCGGTCTTAAGCGCGGTCGCACCCGCCTGATCGGCCTGATCATTGCCGACATTACCAATCCTTACTCCGTCAACGTGTTAAGCGGAATCGAAGCCGCCTGCCGCGAAAAAGGCTTTACGCCGCTGGTGTGTAACACGAATAACGCGCTGGACCAGGAGCAGCACTATCTCGACCTGCTGCGCAGCTATCAGGTGGAAGGCATTGTGGTTAACGCCGTGGGGATGCGCGAAGAGGCGCTCAACCGCCTGCAACAGTCGGCGCTGCCGATGGTGCTGATTGACCGCAAAATCCCGGACTTCGCCTGCGACGTGGTCGGGCTGGATAACACTCAGGCCGCCACCACCGCCACCGAGCATTTAGTGGAGCAGGGCTTTGAAGCATTGCTGTTTCTCAGCGAACCGCTCGGCACGGTCAATACCCGCCGCGAACGTCTGAGCGCCTTTCACGCCACGCTCGCTCGCTACCCCGGCGTGCTGGCGGAAAACGTGGAAATCCCGCTGCACGAAGCCGATCAGATGGACAACGCGCTGCGTCAGTTTCACACCCGCCACCGGGGCATGCGTAAAGCGGTTATCTCTGCCAATGGCGCACTAACCTTGCAGGTTGCCCGCTCGCTCAAACGCATCGGGCTGCACTGGGGCAGCGATATTGGCCTGCTCGGTTTTGACGAACTGGAGTGGGCAGAGCTGGCAGGCGTCGGCATCACCACCCTGAAACAACCCACCTGGCAAATTGGCTTTGCCGCCGTCGAACAGGTGGTTCGCCGCATTGACGGCACCGACGATACCGTGCGCGAGCAGGTCTTTTCCGGTGAACTGATCGTGCGAGGATCAACCGCCCGCTAACGCCCCCTTCGTGATGACGATCATGCTTTCAGCACGACACACTTTCCTTTGGAACCGGTTCCATCTAGCGTTAAGAGTAGCGATGACGCTGTTGTGAAGCCGGAGCACGAAGATGCACAGAAAGATTATTGTGGTGACCGCCGCTTATGGTCGCGAGCGTATACAGGCGCTCGGCGGCCAGGCTGGCGTGCTGCCGTTTATCGCGCAGGCGGGTGCTGATGGGGTTGAAATCCGCCGTGAACTGTTCACGCCCGAGGCGCTAAACGACCTGCCCGCGCTGGCGGCCGCGATTGATGCCTGGGATCTGCTGGCCTGTTATTCCGCTCCCGAGCCGCTGTGCCTGCCAGACGGATCGCTCAATCCTCTTCTGCCTGCCCTGTTGCAGGAAGCGCGGACGCTGAACGCCCTGTGGCTGAAAGTCTCACTCGGCCATTTCCAGCACAAATCTGCGCTCAACGCCCTGCGCAGCTGGCTGACGGACAGCGGAATGGCGCTGGTGGTTGAGAACGATCAAACCGACTGCGGTCAGCTCGCGCCGATGCAGCGTTTTAAAGCGGCCTGCCGGGTGATGAACCTGCCGGTGACGCTCACCTTTGATATGGGCAACTGGCTGTGGGTCGGTGACTCCCCGGAAGAAGCCGCGCGTCATCTGGCCCCGGCGGTGAGCTATATTCACGTGAAAGCCGCTGTCGCTCACCATTTCCACTACCGCGCCGTCGCACCGGATCAGGCCGACGCACGCTGGACCGCGCTACTTAATCAGCTGCCCGCCGACGTGCCGCGCGGCATTGAGTTTCCGCTGGAAGGCCGCGATCTGACCGCCGTCACGCGCCGCTACGTCACTTTGTTACGCGAGGAGTAAGTCATGTCCGATACGCTGGATGTCATCACCATCGGCGAAGCCATGGCGATGTTTGTGGCCACCGGGACCGGCGATCTGGCCGACGCCGAACACTTTTTTAAACGCGTGGCAGGCGCTGAGCTTAACGTCGCCACCGGGCTTTCCCGTCTCGGACTCAGCGTTAGCTGGGTCAGCCGCGTCGGGGATGACAGCTTTGGCCGGTTCATTCTCAACGTGCTGAAAAAAGAGGGAATCGGTACGACGGGGGTGGCGCTCGACGGGCGCTTTGCCACCGGTTTTCAGCTCAAATCGAAAGCCGATGATGGAACCGATCCCATCGTGGAATACTTCCGCAAAAACTCTGCGGCCAGCCATCTTTCACCGGACGATTTTGATGAAACGCTGTTCGCCCGCGCCCGCCATCTGCATTTGAGCGGCGTGGCGGCGGCGTTGTCGGCTGATTCTTACGCGTTGCTGGATCGCGCCGCAAGCGTGATGAAAGCGCGCGGAAAAACGATCTCGTTTGATCCGAACCTGCGCCCGGTGCTGTGGAAAAGCGAAGCGGAGATGATCGAAAAAATAAACCGTCTCGCCTTCCAGGCTGACTGGGTTCTGCCAGGGTTGAATGAGGGCCGGATCCTCACCGGTGAAAAAACGCCGGAGGGCATCGCTGATTTTTACCTCGCAGGCGGGGTGAAATCGGTGGTGATCAAAACCGGCCCGGACGGCGCGTGGTTTAAGTCCGCCGACGGCACACAGGGCGCGGTGCCTGCCATCCACGTTGAAAAGGTGGTGGACACGGTCGGCGCAGGCGATGGCTTTGCCGTCGGCGTGATCAGCGCCCTGCTGGAGGGCAAAACGCTGGAGCAGGCGGTGAAGCGCGGCACGCATATCGGCGCACTGGCCATTCAGGTGCAGGGCGATAGCGAGGGATTGCCCACCCGGGAACAGCTTGGGACCTGGTAAACCGTTTCTCTTACCCGAAGCGGAATAAATAAAAACATCTGTACCTTCTACATCTGAGGCAAGTCTATGAAAAGTTCAACAAATGCAGCAAAGCGCTGGTTGTACATCATGCCGATCGTGTTTATTACCTACAGCCTGGCCTACCTCGATCGCGCTAACTTCAGCTTCGCCTCTGCGGCAGGCATCAATGATGATTTAGGCATTACCAAAGGCGTCTCGTCGCTGCTGGGCGCACTGTTCTTCCTCGGCTATTTCTTCTTTCAGATCCCCGGCGCGATGTATGCGGAACGTCGCAGCGTGCGCAAACTGATTTTCATCTGCCTGATTTTATGGGGTGCCTGCGCCTCGCTGACCGGCGTGGTAAACAACATTCCGGCGCTGGCGGCGATTCGCTTTATTTTGGGCGTTGTAGAAGCGGCGGTCATGCCGGCGATGCTGATCTACATCAGCAACTGGTTTACCAAATCCGAACGTTCGCGGGCAAACACCTTCCTGATCCTCGGCAACCCGGTCACGGTGCTGTGGATGTCGGTGGTTTCCGGCTACCTGATCCAGTCCTTCGGCTGGCGTGAGATGTTCATTATCGAAGGCATTCCGGCGGTCATCTGGGCCTTCTGCTGGTGGGTACTGGTGAAAGACAAGCCGTCGCAGGTGAACTGGCTGGCGGCAGAAGAAAAAGCAGCGTTACAGGCGCAGCTTGAGCAGGAGCAGCAGGGGATCAAAGCGGTGCGTAATTACGGCGAGGCGTTCCGTTCGCGTAATGTGATTTTACTGTGCATGCAGTATTTCGCGTGGAGCATCGGCGTGTACGGTTTTGTGCTGTGGCTGCCGTCGATTCTGCGCAGCGGCGGTGAAAACCTCGGCATGGTCGAGGTGGGCTGGCTCTCCTCGGTGCCTTATCTGGCGGCGACCATTGCGATGATCCTCGCTTCCTGGGCGTCGGATAAACTGCAAAACCGTAAACTCTTTGTCTGGCCACTTCTGCTGATCGCCGCCTTCGCGTTTATCGGCTCCTGGGCCGTGGGCGCGAACCATTTCTGGATTTCCTATACCCTGCTGGTGATCGCCGGTGCGGCGATGTATGCCCCATACGGCCCATTCTTCGCCATTATTCCGGAGATGCTGCCGCGTAATGTGGCGGGCGGCGCGATGGCGCTGATCAACAGCATGGGCGCGCTGGGTTCGTTCTGCGGCTCGTGGTTTGTGGGCTATCTCAACGGCGCGACCGGCAGTCCGGCGGCCTCGTACATTTTTATGGGGGTGGCGCTTTTCGTTTCGGTGTGGCTTACTTTGATTGTTAAGCCTGCTAATAATCAACAGATTCCGGTGGGCGCACGCCACGCATAACGATGCCTGGCCACCCGCTATTACTGATTTGGGAGAACCGCATGAAGCCGTCCATTATCCTCTATAAAGCCATGCCTGATGATCTGCAAAAGCGTCTGGAAGACCATTTCACGGTAACCCGCGTGCCAAACCTGAACCCGGACACCGTGCAACAACACGCAGAGGCGTTCGCCAGTGCAGAGGGGTTGCTCGGTTCAAGCGAGAAGGTGGACGAGGCGCTGCTGGGGAAAATGCCCAGGCTTCGCGCCACGTCTACTATCTCCGTGGGCTACGACAACTTTGATGTGGACGCCCTCAATGCGCGCAATATTTTGCTGATGCACACCCCGACCGTGCTGACGGAAACCGTGGCCGACACCATGATGGCGCTGGTGCTCAGCACTGCCCGTCGCGTGGTGGAAGTGGCGGAACGGGTGAAGGTGGGCGAGTGGACCAAAGGCATCGGCCCGGACTGGTTTGGCATCGACGTGCACCACAAAACGCTGGGTATCGTTGGTATGGGCCGTATTGGTCTGGCGCTGGCGCAACGCGCGCACTTTGGCTTCGGTATGCCGATCCTCTATAACGCCCGCCGTCATCACTCCGAAGCCGAAGAGCGTTTCAACGCGCGCTACTGCGATCTGGATACGCTGCTGGCGGAAGCCGATTTTGTCTGCCTGGTGCTGCCGCTAACGGAAGAGACGCATCACCTGATTGGCGCGGCGCAGTTTGCCAAAATGAAGTCCTCGGCGATCTTTATTAACGCAGGCCGTGGCCCGGTTGTGGACGAGACTGCACTGATTGAAGCGCTGAAAGCCGGGGAGATCCACGCCGCAGGTCTGGATGTGTTTGAGCAGGAACCGCTGCCGGTGGATTCCGAACTGCTGTCGCTGCCGAACGTCGTGGCTCTGCCGCACATTGGCTCCGCCACGCACGAAACCCGCTACAACATGGCGGCCTGCGCGGTTGATAACCTGATCGACGCCCTGCAAGGCAAGGTCGAGAAAAACTGCGTGAACCCGCAGGCGGCAAAATAGATCGGTTGTCCGCGTCAACGGGTATGCAGCAGCAGCCTCATCAATTTTATGATGGGGCTTTTTTATTTTTTCTCGCTGCAACGTTATTATGTGGACAATTCAGGCTCAGAAAATAGGGACATCTATGCAGGCAGCAGAGGAACTGACACCAACAGAAAAAAGCGTTATGGAGTGGTACCAAGAAAGCTGGAATGGTCGTTCATTTTTGTCAAAGAAGCCATGGCCTGTTAGCCTCGATACCAGTCTCTCAACGGGCGATCATGCGTGGTTAGTTGAAACGGGAGAGGAAATCATGAGTGATTACTTCCGAAAATTTGACGTGTCCCCTGCAACATTTAACTTACTGACATGGTGGCCTATAGAGCCAGGATGGATACCGAACATAATATTGCCTAAGCGCATGAAAATTAAGTATATTGAACCGAAGAAATTAACGCTAAGAATGTTATCAGAATCAGCAGTGGCTGGACGCTGGTTATATGACTAAAAATATTACAGGCATAAAAAAACCCGCCATTGGCGGGTTTTTACTAGAAAGCGTGCTTTAAACGGAAGCTTACAGGCTTACAACGTTACCAGCAGACGGGCCTTTAGCGCCGCTTTCGATGGTGAAGGACACTTTCTGGCCTTCATCAAGAGATTTGTAGCCATCGTTCTGGATAGCAGAGAAGTGTACGAACACATCTTTAGAGCCATCGTCAGGAGTGATGAAGCCGAAGCCTTTGTCAGAGTTGAACCATTTTACCAGACCAGTCATTTTACCAGACATAGATATTACCTTTTAAATTAAGTTTGCCTTCCGGCGCTTTGGCGTGCTTTACAGAGTTTTAAGCGATAAAGGAGAAGCTCACAACGAAGGGTATCTATGGATAACTCTTGAAGGGACTGCTTTATAAACTGCTTTAAGGTCTGTATGTCAAACCGCTGATGCATTAACGCATTATCACGAATGGTTAGCAAGAACTATTTTTAATAACTTTTTGAAGCGAAACGGCAGGATCCCCGTCTTTCAACGGGGATGTTCACCGTTACTGCGTCGCCGTGACGGCGGCAGTCCAGGCCTGAGTAAACGCCTGATGCTGCGATGCCAGCGGCCCAATCAGCGAGTTATACTGACTTGCCTGCTGTGAGGTCGGGAACTGAATGCCGTTGGCGACAAAGCTCACCTGCGCCTCTTGTTGGGCAATGAAATCGCCAACCTGAACCAGCTGCTGAGTGAAGATCTGTGCCGCCGGGATCAGCGGTTGCAGCGCATTTGACGGCGCGGTCACCACTTTGGTGTACACCTGATCGTAAACCGGCTTCAGATCGTCGGCCTGTTTCAGCGCGGAGTGGGACGAATCAGCCTGCATTTTTGCGTTTTGCAACTGCTGGCTCAGCACGCCCAACGATCCGTTGGCCTGACGCAGCGGTTCGCGCTGAGTCATGTAATCCTGTGGGACGCGAATGGCGTTGACGCTATCCACGACCGGGCGCAATCCTGCGTCCATCGCCTGGCTCACCTGCTGGGAATAGCCATAAAGAATGGCGTAATCCGAGACGAAGGGGCCAAACTGCTTTTTCTGATCCGCCGTCAGGGTAGGCAAACGCTCACCACTGCGCATGACGGTATTTTGCAGAAAATCGATAAACGCCTTGCGCTGATCGCCTTCTTTGTCAAAACACCCACTCAGGCTAACCACCATTAACAACGCCGCAAGAGGCGCAAACCAGCGAGAGCAGGACTTTCCTGTCGCCATTTCAATACTCCTTTCACCCATAAAAGCGCACACCGGCACACGCGTGCCTGACGCTGACAAGGATAGTCCAGGTCGGCGTCGCAAGATACCCTTTCCTGTCATCTTGTGAGGGAAAATTTCAGCCAGGCCTGGGTGTTACACCACAGCGTCGTCCCGTTGCGTTTTGACTGTTTATGCATTCTATTGCCATTTTTTTGCTGTCGATTTACAAATTTATACCAAGGCCAAGCAGCGTTTATGAATCAATCAATTAAGCGCGGGGATGCTGAAAAAATCCGCCCTTGTTGCGCAATAAATGCGCTTAACATGAAATTAATCACGCACGTAACCATCCGCCAGGATTTTTACCGACTATTCTTAAATTGCTCTTACAAATAAACGATCCCTCGCAGTGATTTATGAGGAGTTCTCAATGGAATATAAAGATCCTATGTTTGAACTGCTTAGCAGTCTGGAACAGATTGTCTTTAAAGATGTATCGCAACAAAAGGTCACTTATAATCAAAAACCTAACCCGTTCAGCGAGTTTGAGCAGCTGCGAAAGGGGACAGGCCTGAAGATAGATGATTTTGCCCGCGTAATGGGCGTAAGCGTTTCGACGGTTCATGAGTGGGAATCAAAACGGGTAAAACCCTCCCCAACTGAACTGAAGCTAATGCGTTTGATCCAGTCAAATCCAAGATTAAGTAAGCAACTGATGGAATAAATTTCCTCACGCCCTACAGAAAAACCCGGTTGTTACAACCCGCCAAAAGGCGGGTTTTGTGTTTTTGAGCCTGGCAGCGTACTTTTATTTCTCAATCGGATACGCCGCGCGCGTTAAAAACAGAGAATAAGACGTGATCGATTTTGATGGATACCCTCTCAAAGCCCGGCAACAGGGCGCGACACCCCTTCCCCCTTTACAGCACATTGATGGCCTCAGCCTGCGGATTTTTTACGGTGAAATACCGATTACAGACGTGGTGGTTATCTATCACGGCGGCGGTGTGCACGGCGTTGCCGGCTACGAAGTGCTTGCGCATCAGCTCAGTGCAACGCCCGGCGTGGCGGCCTGTCTGGTGGATATTCGCGGTCACGGGCAGTCTTCCGGGCCACGCGGGACGGTGAGCCATCCACGCCAGGTCTGGCACGATGTGGACACCGTTCTTGCGCACCTGGAGACGACGTTTGCGCAGGCGAGATGTCATCTGTTCGGCCACTCCAGCGGCGGCGGTATGCTGCTTAATTATATCACCGGGTTAACCCAGCCGACGCGGGCAGCCAGCCTGACGCTGCTGGCCCCGGAGCTTGGCCCGTTCTCCAATACCGCTCATCCGCTGCCGGCCTCGCATCGCTTCGCAACGGTGAAGACGTGGCCTTTTGTACTCAATGCATTGAGCGGTGGCAGGCTGTTTTCACACTATCCGGCGGTGACGCTGAACTTCCCCGAGGTCGTGTTGAAAAGCGAACCGCATTTTGTACATCGCTACAGCGTGAATATGGCCAATGCGCTAACGCCGCGCGCCCCGCAAAAGCAGCTCGCCCGGCTCGCTCTGCCGACGCTGATCATTGCCGCCGAACAGGATGAGTTATTCAGCGCTCAGGCGATGGGTGATCTTGTGGCGAGGGCAGGTAATCCGCAGGTGCGGTTTGAGATATTACCCGAATGCGGGCATCTGGATTGTGTATTTGGCGTATCGGAGAAGGTATTGGAATTTATGAAATAAAAACCCGCCGGATGGCGCTACGCATAGCGGGCCTAAGCGCCGCCGGACGGGTTTTACCGATCGACTTATTGCAGCAGCGAAATATCCGCGACGCGCAGGAACAGTTCGCGCAGCTTCGCCAGCATGGACAGACGGTTGATACGCAGATCCTTATCTTCCACCATGACCATGACTTTTTCGAAGAAGGTATCGACAGGTTCGCGCAGCTCAGCCAGCTCAACCAGCGCTTCCTGATAACGGCCTTCCACGAAGAACGGTTCCAGCTTATCGCGCAGCACCACGACCTGTAACGCCAGCGCAATTTCTTCCGGCTCTTTCAGGGTGGACGCGTTCACGCGGTCGGTCAGCACTTCGTCTGATTTAGCCAAAATATTCGACACGCGTTTGTTTGCCGCTGCCAGCGCCGCGGCTGCATCCAGCGTGCGGAAGTGGGAAACGGCTTTCATGCGCGCATCAAAATCGGCCGGACGGGTCGGACGACGGGCCAGCACCGCCTGAATGGTATCAACCGTGTAGCCTTCATCCTGATACCAGGCACGGAAGCGACCGAGCATAAAGTCGATAACGTCATCGACCACTTTCGCGTTGGTCAGCTTCTCACCGTACAGACGCACTGCTTCTTCGGTCAGCGTTTGCAGATCGAGGTTGAGGTTTTTCTCAACGATGATGCGCAGCACGCCAAGGGCCGCACGACGCAGCGCAAACGGGTCTTTATCGCCTTTCGGATGCTGACCAATGCCAAAGATGCCCGCGAGGGTGTCCATCTTATCGGCAATCGCCACCGCACAGGCCACAAGGTTAGACGGCAGCGCATCACCGGCAAAGCGCGGCTGATACTGCTCGTTCAGCGCCACGGCAACGTCTTCCGCTTCGCCATCATGACGCGCATAGTGCATGCCCATCACGCCCTGGGTGTCGGTGAATTCGAACACCATGTTGGTCATCAGGTCGCATTTGGAGAGCAGGCCCGCACGCTCAGCGTGCGCCACGTCGGCACCGATTTGCGCGGCAATCCAGCCGGACAGCGCGGTGATACGGTCGGTTTTGTCACGCAGCGTACCCAGTTGCTGTTGGAACAGCACGGTTTGCAGGCGCGGCAAATGGTCTTCAAGACGTTTTTTACGGTCGGTATTGAAGAAGAACTCGGCATCCGCCAGACGCGGACGCACCACTTTTTCGTTACCGGAGATAATCTGCTGCGGATCTTTCGACTCGATGTTGGAGACGAAGATAAAGTTCGGCAGCAGTTTGCCGTCATCGCTGTAAACCGGGAAGTATTTCTGGTCACCTTTCATGGTGTACACCAGCGCTTCGGCAGGCACGGCGAGGAATTTCTCTTCAAATTTCGCAGTCAGCACCACCGGCCATTCCACCAGCGAGGTGACCTCTTCGAGCAGGCTTTCGCTCAGATCGGCATTACCGCCAATCTCGCGCGCGGCAGCTTCCGCATCGGCTTTGATTTTGGCTTTACGCTGTGCGTAATCCGCCATGACTTTGCCGCGCTCTTGCAGGATTTGCGGATACTGATCGGCGTGGTCAAGGGTGAATTCCGGTTCGCCCATAAAGCGGTGACCACGGATCACACGGTCAGACGCGATACCCAGAATGGTCGCCGGGATCACTTCATCGCCCAGCAGCAGCGTGACGGTGTGGACCGGGCGGACAAAGTGCACGTCGCTCGCGCCCCAACGCATCAGTTTCGGGATCGGCAGCTTCGCCAGCGCCGTCGCCACCATGTTCGGCACCAGCGCCTGAACGCTTTCGCCTTTCACATGGGCGCGATACAGCAGCCATTCGCCTTTATCGGTGGTCAGACGCTCAGCCTGATCCACAGTGATACCACAACCGCGCGCCCAGCCTTCCGCCGCCTTGCTGGCGTTGCCGTTGGCGTCAAACGCCTGGCTGATAGCCGGGCCGCGTTTTTCGACTTCGCGATCCGGCTGGGAAGACGCGAGATTAGCGACTTTCAGTGCCAGACGACGCGGCGCGGCGAACCATTCGACGTTACCGTGCGCAAGGCCGGCGGCGTCTAATTCCGCAGTAAAGTTCGCAGCAAAAGATTCCGCCAGGCTGCGCAGGGCTTTTGGTGGCAGCTCTTCAGTGCCAATCTCCACCAGAAAAGTTTTCTCAGACATGGCCGCCTCTTATTTGTTTCGGTTGCACATCGGGAAGCCGAGGGCTTCACGGGACGCATAGTAAGCCTCTGCAACGGCTTTGGTCAGCGTGCGAATACGCAGAATATAACGCTGACGTTCAGTCACGGAGATGGCTTTGCGCGCGTCCAGCAGGTTAAAGCTGTGTGCGGCCTTCAGGATACGCTCGTAGGCAGGCAGCGGCAGCGGGTTTTCCAGCGCCAGCAGCTGTTGCGCTTCTTTCTCATACTGCTCGAAACAGGTGAACAGGAAGTCGACGTCCGCGTACTCGAAGTTATAGGTGGATTGCTCCACTTCGTTCTGGTGGAACACGTCGCCGTAGGTGGTTTTACCCAGCGGGCCGTCGCTCCAGACCAGGTCATAAACGCTGTCTACGCCCTGAATATACATTGCCAGACGTTCCAGACCGTAGGTGATTTCACCGGTGACCGGTTTACACTCCATCCCACCAACCTGCTGGAAGTAAGTGAACTGCGTCACTTCCATGCCGTTAAGCCACACTTCCCAGCCCAGACCCCAGGCACCCAGCGTCGGGTTTTCCCAGTTATCTTCAACGAAGCGAATGTCGTGAATGGTCGGATCCATACCCAGCTCTTTGAGCGAACCGAGGTACAGCTCCTGAATATTGTCCGGTGACGGCTTGATCACAACCTGGAACTGATAGTAGTGCTGCAAGCGGTTCGGGTTTTCGCCGTAGCGACCGTCGGTCGGGCGACGAGATGGCTGCACATAGGCCGCCGCCATTGGCTCCGGGCCAAGGGCGCGCAGGCAGGTCATCGGGTGAGAGGTGCCGGCGCCCACTTCCATGTCCAAAGGTTGAACAATGGTGCAGCCCTGGCGAGCCCAGTAATCCTGTAAGGTCAGGATCAGGCCCTGGAAGGTCCTGGTATCAAACTTTTGCATAGTATTTCGTGCTGGATACGGGTGGATTTAGGAAGCAGCCAGTATACCCGTTGACCGCAAGATATACAGTACGAAACGGGGTTGTTTAGGGAAAATTGGGTTTGCGGCGCGGCATTAGCGCATTGAAAGGTGTAAAAATTGCCCATCAGGATCAAAAGCGCAGACAAATCGCTCATCGCGTGGGGTAAAGCCACGCATTTCATAGCTGGCCTGAAATTGCACAAAACCGGTGACCGCAATTCTCTGCGCCCCGGTATTATAGCGATGCGCGGCATTTTCCTTGCACAGCGCCTCCATTGAGAGCGTGCGAGCAGGGCTGATTTTCGCCTGCTGCGCTTTTTGCGGCGTGTCGCGGGGTGTGCCGCTGCATCCGGCGAGCAGCAGCAAGAGTGCGGGAAACAGGCATTTCATCATCATTTTTAATCGCCGCCTTGTTAACTGGCTATTCTTTTGATTAGGGTAGCGGTTAGGTGCTCTTTTTAACATTTTGCAAACACAGTGAAATGTGCGCAAGCGTAAGCGCGGAAACTCAGAATAATCCTGTGACAAATCAGGATAAATGCGGGTCAGAACCTGTTTAAGCAGGGAACCGGGGAGAACATGCCGTCAAAAATTAACTGGATTGATAATCTGCGAGGGATTGCCTGTCTGATGGTGGTGATGATCCACACCACCAGCTGGTACATCACCAATGCGCACAGCGTCAGCCCGCTGAACTGGGACATTGCCAATGTGCTCAACTCCGCCTCCAGAGTGAGCGTGCCGCTGTTTTTTATGATCTCAGGCTATCTCTTTTTTGGTGAGCGCAGCGCGCAGCCGCGCCACTTTTTACGCATCGCGCTGTGCCTGCTGTTTTACAGCCTCGTCGCGTACCTGTACATCACCTTTTTTACCTCCATTAACAGCATGTTAGCGCTAAAAAACCTGCTGCAAAAACCGGTGTTTTATCACCTGTGGTTTTTCTTTGCCATTATGGTGATTTACCTTCTTTCACCGCTGATTCAGGTGAAACCCGTCGGCGCAAAAATGCTGCTGGCGCTGACGCTGGTGATTGGCATTATCGCCAATCCCAATACGGTGTCGCAGAAGATTGGCGGTGTCGAATGGCTGCCGGTGAATCTGTATATCAACGGCGACACCTTCTATTACGTGGTGTATGGCCTGTTAGGGCGCGCCATCGGCATGATGGACACACAGCGCAAAGGGGTGAGCGCCTTAAGCGCGCTGGTGTTTGTCGTGGCGGTGTTTGTGATTTCGCGCGGTACGCTGCATGAGCTGCAATGGCGCGGGAATTTTGCCGATACCTGGTACGTCTACTGCGGCCCGCTGGTGTTTTTGTGCGCCGTATCGCTGCTGACGCTGGTGAAAAACACCCTTAACGATCGCCTTCTGCCGGGACTGGGGGTGATCTCCCGCCATTCGCTGGGCATCTACGGTTTTCACGCGCTGATCATCCACGCACTGCGCACGCGCGGTCTGGAGTTTAAGAGCTGGCCGCTGCTGGATATTGCCTGGATTTTTGTCGCCACGCTTATGGGGAGTCTGCTGCTGTCAATGCTGCTACAGCGCCTCGATCGCCGCCGCTTTGTCAGTTAACCGCGCTTACGGGCGCGATGAAGCTGGCGCGGTGAGGAGAAGCCGGCGGCCAGCGCGGCCTGCTCGACGCCACGCCCCTGCACCAGCCACTGATCGGCCACCGCCAGGCGCAGTTGTTCAAGATAGTCACGCACGCTAATGCCCAGATGCTGCTGAAAAAGCCGCGTTAAATGGCGCGGGCTGACGTGGGCGCGCCGGGCAATGTCCACCAGCGGCCAGGGTTTTTGTGGCTCGGCGGTGAGCGCATCCTGCGCCCGATGCACGGCGGGGTGCAAATGGTTGCGATAGCGCAGCCACGGCGAAAGCTGTGGATCGTCTCCCGAACGGCGAAACCACACCACCATTTCCCGCGCCACCGACAGCGCCACTTCCGGCCCGCACAGCCGGTTAATCAGATGCAGCGTTAAATCGATGCCGGAGGTGATCCCGGCGCTGGTCCAGATGCTGCGATCTTCAATAAAGATGCGGTTCTCCTTCACCAGCGCCGCAGGCTCGGCGGCTTTCAGGCGGGCAATGACCTCGTGATGCGTGGTGCACTGCACGCCGTGCATCAGTCCGGCCTTCGCCGCCAGCAACGATCCCGAGCAGACGCACATCAGCATGATTTTTTGGCTGTGGATGAGCGGCTGCTGGCGCATCAGCCAGTGGCGCACCTGCTCAGCCTGGGGCGTCGCGAAGAAGCGTTTCGAGTCCCAGACGCCGGGGATCACCAGCAGGCTGCCTTCCGGCAGCGTATCCGGCAACGGCGCGATGTTGCCCATCGTCAGGCCAATCGAGGTGGGTACGTCGGTGTCGGGTCCGATGTAATGCAGGCGAAAGGCATCGCCTGCCAGCGCAAAGGTTTCTGCCGGGCCGGTCATATCCAGCGACAGCACTCCTGGCAGCATCACGAACCAGACATCCACACTCATGCAAGCGACTCCAGCGTTTCGGTAACGGTTTTAATCTGTGCGAAGCGATCCACCAGCACGGTTTCAGTGCGGTGACGCAGCGTGTCGGCATCCAGCGTAATCCCTTTGTGCGTCATCGGGAAGGTCAACGTCGCTTCGCTGACAAAGGTTACCTGATAGCCCAGATCGGACGCCACGCGCGCGGTGGTTTCACAGCACTGTTCGGTGCGCAGCCCGCAGATGATCACGTGGTTAATCTCCTGCGCCCGCAGCCAGCGATCCAGCCCGGTATCGGTAAACGCATTGTGCACATGCTTATAGAACGTCACCGCCGCCGCATGGCGTAAAAAAGGCATCGGCTTAATGTAGCCGCTCTCCAGCGCGAACACGCCGCTGGAAACGTGGAAGATATCCACCACCGGGATGCCCCGCGCCTGGCAGCCGTCGATCAGGCGCAGCATGGCCTGCTCAAACGCAGGAACGTCTTTCTCCTGCCAGAAATCACGGTGAAAGAAAGAGTGTTGGGTGTCGATATTGATCAGTGCCGTGCGTGTCATTTCAGGACGCCTTATTCAGTGGGGGTAATCCCATTCTGACAAGGTACAAGCAGGTTGCTAAGACCAAAAAAGGACATCGCTATGGTGTTTCAGGACGTAATCTGTTTGAGGACGTAATGAAAATGCCCTCCCCGACGTGCAGGGAGGGGCGCGCTGGCGTTACGACATCAGCGGCAGCAGTTGCTGATAGAGCTTACGGAAGGTTTCCCGGCGCGGGGCATAGTGCGCATAACGCGAAGGGTCCGGAACATGCGCCTGTTCAAGGGACAATTGCGGTAACAGCGTCGCCAGCGGGGTCTGCGGGTTGCAGGCAATCTGCGCCAGCCGCGCCGCGCCCAGCGCCGGGCCGACGTCGCCGCCGGTGCGGTAATCCAGCTGAACTCCGCTGATATCCGCCAGCATTTGCCGCCAGTAGCTGCTTCGCGCGCCGCCGCCAATCAGCGTGATGCTTTTCGGCGTGATGCCGCAGCCGTGCACCACGTCCATGCCGTCGGCAAGGGCGTAACCCACGCCTTCCAGCACCGCGCGCGCTAGCTCGTTTCGACCGTGCTGATGCGTCAGACCAAAGAAAACGCCTTTCGCCTGCGGATTGTTATGGGGTGTGCGCTCCCCGGACAGGTAGGGTAAAAACCACAGGTCACCGGCACTGTCGTCCGCCTGTTCTGCCGCGTCAATCAACGCGGCGACAGAATCCAGCCCGGTTAACTTCGCCGCCCAGTCCAGGCACGACGCAGCGCTTAACATCACCGACATGAGGTGCCAGCGATCCGGCAGCGCGTGGCAAAAGCTGTGCACCGCACTCTCTGGCTTGCTTAAGAAGCCTTCGCTCACGGCAAAATAGACGCCGGAAGTGCCGAGCGACAGCATGGCATCACCGGCATCGACCATCCCCACGCCAACGGCACCGGCGGCATTGTCACCGCCACCCGCCACCACGGAGACCGGAGGCATCTTCCACGCCTGCGCCACCTCTGGCAGCAGCGTACCGGTCACCGCGCTGCCCTCAAACAGGGTCGGCATGTGATCGCGCGTCAACCCACAGGCGTCGAGCATGACGTCGCTCCAGTCGCGTTTTGCCACATCGAGCCACATCGTACCGGCGGCGTCGGACATGTCGCTGGCGTAGTCGCCGGTCATGCGCAGACGCAGATAATCTTTCGGCAGCAGCACCTTCGCCACCCGGGCAAACACGTCAGGTTCGTGGCGCTTTACCCACAGCAGCTTGGGCGCGGTAAAACCGGGCATCATCAGGTTGCCGGTGATGGCGCGCGAGTCCGCCACCTGCGCTTCGAGCAGGGCGCACTCACTGGCGCAGCGCCCGTCGTTCCATAAAATCGCCGGGCGTAGCACGGTGTCATTCTTATCCAGCAGCGTCGCGCCGTGCATCTGCCCGGCAATACCGATCCCTTTCACCTGCGCCAGCGAATGCTGATCGCCGAGAGCTTTAACGGCGCGATCCGTCGCCAGCCACCACTGCTGCGGATCCTGCTCCGACCATAAGGGCTGCGGCCGCGACACGGTGAGCTTTTCGGTATGCGAGGCCACAACCTCACCCTGCTCGCTCAGCAGGATGGCTTTTACCCCCGAGGTGCCAAGATCAATCCCGATATACATAAAGAGGGTTCCTTAGATGAAAATGCCCGGTAGCGCGCAGCGATCCGGGCTTGTGAAACCGTACCTTCAGACCGGGCAAGCGCCGTGCCGCCCGGCGAATCAACCGTTATTTATCAAACAGATAATGGTTTACCAGATTTTCCAGCAGCTCCTGATGACCACTCTGATGCTGCGGTGCCAGATCCTGCTGCTCAGCGTACTTCGCCAGCTCCGTCAGCGTAAGCTGGCCTTTCAGAATTTGCTGGCCAAGCTCACCATTCCAGCCCGCATAGCGCTTCGCCACGCGTTTATCCAGCTCGCCGCCTTCAATCATGCGGGCCGCGATTTTCAGCGCCAGCGCCATGGTGTCCATGGCCCCAATATGACCATAGAACAGATCATATTTGTCGGTGCTCTGACGACGCACTTTGGCATCAAAATTCAGGCCGCCGGTGGTAAAACCGCCCGCTTTGACGATTTCGTACATCACCAGCGCGTTTTCTTCGACGCTGTTCGGGAACTGGTCGGTGTCCCAGCCGAGCTGCGGATCACCACGGTTTGCATCAACGGAACCGAAGATGCCAAGCGCAATGGCCGAGGCGATCTCATGGTGGAATGAGTGGCCGGCGAGCGTGGCGTGGTTGGCTTCGATGTTCACTTTGATCTCTTTTTCCAGACCAAACTGTTTGAGGAAGCCGTACACGGTGGCGACGTCATAATCGTACTGATGCTTGGTCGGCTCCTGCGGTTTTGGCTCGATCAGCAGCGTGCCCTGGAAACCGATTTTGTGTTTGTGTTCAACGACCATCTGCATGAAGCGGCCAATTTGCTCACGCTCCTGCCGCAGATCGGTATTGAGCAGCGTTTCGTAACCTTCACGACCGCCCCACAGCACATAGTTTTCACCCCCCAACTGATGGGTGGCATTCATAGCGGTGACAACCTGCGTCGCCGCCCAGCTGAACACTTCCGGGTCAGGATTGGTTGCCGCACCCGCGCCGTAGCGAGGATGAGTAAAGCAGTTTGCCGTGCCCCACAGCAATTTCACGCCGCTCTGCTGCTGTTTTTGTGCCAGCACGTCGGTCATTTTGGCAAAGTTGTTCAGGTACTCTTTCAGCGATGCGCCTTCCGGAGACACGTCCACGTCATGGAAGCAGTAATAGGGCACGTTCAGCTTGTGGAAGAATTCAAACGCGACGTCGGCTTTGCGTTTTGCCAGCTCAAGGGCATCACCGGCCTGTTGCCACGGGCGTTCAAATGCGCCCACACCAAACATATCCGCCCCGTTCCAGCAGAAGGTGTGCCAGTAACAGGCGGCGAAGCGCAGGTGATCTTCCATACGCTTACCCATCACCAGCTCGTCCGGGTTGTAGTGGCGGAACGCCAAAGGATTGGTGGATTGAGGGCCTTCGAAACGTACGCGTTCAAGTTGGTCGAAATAGGCTGGCATAATGAGCTCCGTAGTCAATGTATGCGGCGAATGTTCAATGTTGCGTTAATACTGGAACCTCCGCGCGCCTTGCTCAATTACGTTATTTCACACTGCTATTGAGAGAATGCACAAACGTGCGCTGGCTCCCAAATTATCCCGCCTTTTTTATTTCTTGCGGCGCTTATTCCCGTTTTCAGTGAAAACAGTGCGTTGCTCACTTTAAAATCAGATCGCGGTCATAAATTAGCAAATAAACCAAATATCGTAACGCCAGGATAAAAATCAGTAATTGCCAGTCACCCGTTCCGCGTTAAGAATTTGCAACGTCTAAAGCTGTGCATGTTTCTTTTATCTCAGTCTCTATAACCCTACAAAAAGGTATTACTATTATGAAGATAAAGAACCTTTGCCTTACTCTGTGCACCTCCCTCCTTCTTGCCAGCGCAGCAGGTCATGCCAAAGAAATCAAAATCGGCATGGCGATTGATGACCTGCGTCTGGAGCGGTGGCAAAAAGATCGCGATATTTTTGTTAAAAAAGCCGAATCGTTGGGCGCGCAGGTGTTTGTTCAGTCCGCCAACGGTAACGAAGAGACACAGATGTCGCAGATCGAAAATATGATCAACCGCGGCGTCGATGTGCTGGTGATCATTCCCTACAACGGCCAGGTATTAAGTAATGTGGTAAAAGAGGCCAAACAGGAAGGCATTAAAGTGCTGGCTTATGATCGCATGATTAATAACGCCGACATTGATTATTATATCTCGTTTGATAACGAAAAAGTTGGTGAACTTCAGGCCCAAAGCCTGGTGGAAAAGGTGCCCACCGGGAATTATTTCCTGATGGGCGGCTCGCCGGTGGATAATAACGCCAAGCTGTTCCGCGAAGGGCAAATGAAAGTATTAAAACCTTATATCGACAGCGGTAAGATCAAAATCGTTGGCGATCAATGGGCTGACGGCTGGCTGCCGGAAAATGCGCTGAAAATCATGGAAAACGCGCTGACGGCGAACAACAACAAAATAGATGCCGTGGTCGCCTCAAACGATGCCACGGCGGGCGGCGCAATCCAGGCGCTGAGCGCGCAGGGCCTGGCGGGTAAAGTCGCCATTTCCGGCCAGGACGCCGATCTCGCGGGCGTCAAACGTATTATCAACGGCAGTCAAACCATGACCGTCTATAAACCCATCACCCAACTGGCCAATACCGCTGCGGAAATCGCCGTCGAACTGGGCAACGGTCAACAGCCAAAAGCCGATGCCTCGCTGAATAACGGTCTCAAAGACGTCCCCGCCCGCCTGCTGACGCCGATCGAAGTCAATAAAGACAATATTGACGCGACGGTAATCAAAGACGGATTCCATCAAAAGAATCAGCTGTAAAGACTGCATGCTCCTCCGGTCAACACGGAGGAGCGCTTCAGGCACTGTTATTCCATAGGTTTATGCGGAGCAGGTATGCCTTATTTACTTGAAATGAAAAACATTACCAAGGCGTTTGGCGCGGTCAACGCCGTGGACAATGTCAGCCTGCAACTGAACGCCGGAGAGGTATTATCTCTGTGCGGTGAAAACGGTTCCGGCAAATCAACGCTAATGAAAGTGCTGTGCGGTATTTACCCGTTCGGCAGCTATGACGGTGAGATTGTTTTCGCGGGCGAGACGCTGGAAGCCAGCCACATTCGCGACACCGAGCGTAAAGGGATCGCCATTATTCATCAGGAACTGGCACTGGTAAAACACCTCACCGTGCTGGAGAACATCTTTCTCGGTGCTGAAATAACCCGCCACGGCGTGATGGATTACGACACCATGACGCTACGCTGCGAGAAGCTGCTCGCGCAGGTCAGCCTCGCCATTTCACCGGATACCCGCGTCGGCGATTTGGGGCTTGGGCAGCAGCAACTGGTGGAGATCGCCAAGGCGCTGAACAAGCAGGTGCGCCTGCTGATCCTTGATGAACCCACCGCCTCGCTCACCGGGCAGGAAACGGCGGTGCTGCTCAATATCATCCGCGACCTGCAAAACCACGGCATCGCCTGTATTTACATCTCGCACAAGCTTAATGAAGTGAAAGCCATTTCGGATGTTATTTGCGTGATCCGCGACGGTCAGCACATCGGCACCCGCGACGCCGCAGGCATGAGCGAGGACGACATTATTACCATGATGGTTGGTCGTGAGCTCACCGCGCTCTATCCCAGCGAGCCGCACACTACCGGCGATGAAGTCCTGCGCGTCGAGCATCTGACCGCCTGGCATCCGGTAAACCGGCACATCAAGCGCGTGAACGACGTGTCGTTCTCCCTCAAACGCGGCGAAATTTTAGGTATCGCCGGGCTGGTGGGTGCCGGGCGAACCGAAGCGGTGCAGTGCCTGTTTGGCGTCTGGCCGGGTCGCCACGAAGGCCGCGTGTTTATCGACGGCAAACAGGTGCACATCAGCAACTGTCAACAGGCCATCGCCCATGGCATTGCGATGGTGCCGGAAGATCGCAAAAAAGATGGCATCGTGCCGGTGATGGCGGTCGGGAAAAACATCACCCTCGCCGCGCTGGATCAGTTTTCCGGCACATTAAGCAGCCTTGATGACGCCGCCGAACAGCACTGCATTTTGCAGTCGCTACAGCGGCTGAAGGTCAAAACGTCATCGCCGGAACTGGCGATTGGTCGGCTTAGCGGCGGCAATCAGCAAAAAGCGATTCTGGCGCGCTGCCTGCTGCTCAACCCGCGCATTTTGATTCTGGATGAACCCACGCGCGGCATCGATATCGGCGCAAAGTACGAGATCTACAAGCTGATAAACCAGCTTGTGCAGCAGGGCATCGCCGTGATTGTGATTTCATCGGAACTCCCGGAAGTGCTGGGTATCAGCGACCGGGTGCTGGTGATGCACGAAGGCAGGCTCAAGGCCAATCTCATCAATCATCAACTGACCCAGGAACAGGTTATGGAAGCGGCGCTGAGGAGCGAACATCATGTCGAAAACGAATCCGTCTGAATTGAGTCCGTCTGAAATAACGCCCGCTCAGGTCCCCACGCCGCTGTCGCTGGCGCGCCTGAAGTCGCTCAATTTGCAGGTGTTTGTGATGATTGCCGCCATCGTGGCGATCATGCTGTTTTTCACCGGCATGACCGACGGCGCATACCTGAGCGCGCGTAACGTGTCTAACCTGCTGCGCCAGACGGCAATCACCGGCATTCTCGCCGTTGGCATGGTGTTTGTGATTATCTCGGCGGAGATCGATCTCTCCGTCGGCTCAATGATGGGTTTGCTGGGCGGTGCGGCGGCGATTTTCGATGTCTGGCTGGGCTGGCCGCTGCCGCTGACCATCGTCGTGACGCTGGTGCTGGGACTGGTGTTAGGGGCGTGGAACGGCTGGTGGGTGGCGTACCGCAAAGTGCCGTCGTTTATAGTGACCCTGGCGGGAATGCTGGCCTTTCGCGGCGTGCTGATTGGCATCACCAACGGCACCACCGTGTCGCCCACCAGCGCGGCGATGTCGCAAATCGGGCAAAGCTATCTGCCGGATGGCATCGGCTTTGGCGTCGGTGCGCTGGGGCTGGTTGCTTTTACCCTGTGGCAGTGGCGCGGTCGGATGCGTCGCCAGGCGATGGGGCTGGTCACACCTGCGTCAACCGCCCTGGTGGGTCGTCAGGCGCTGACGGCGGTGATCGTGCTGGGTGCTGTCTGGCTACTGAACGATTATCGCGGCGTCCCGACGCCAGTACTGATCCTCACCTTCCTGCTGCTGGCCGGCATGTTTATGGCCACGCGCACCGCCTTTGGTCGGCGGATCTACGCCATCGGCGGCAATCTTGAGGCGGCGCGCCTCTCCGGCATTAACGTAGAGCGCACCAAGCTCGCGGTATTCGCCATCAACGGCCTGATGGTGGCGATTGCCGGGCTGATTCTCAGCTCGCGTCTCGGTGCGGGGTCGCCGTCGGCAGGTAACATCGCTGAACTGGATGCCATTGCCGCCTGCGTGATTGGCGGCACCAGCCTTGCGGGCGGCATTGGTAGCGTGGCCGGGGCGGTCATGGGGGCGTTTATCATGGCCTCGCTGGATAACGGCATGAGCATGATGGACGTGCCCACGTTCTGGCAATACATCGTCAAAGGGGCCATTTTACTGCTGGCGGTATGGATGGACTCCGCAACAAAACGCCGCGCTTAACACCGCATTAACAGTGCAACTACAGGGAAGATCACACTGCCGGATGAAATTTTTCCGGCAGCGTGCTGAATGTGGTAATCAGTTGCGATGATTTATCAGCAAAGGGATCAACATGTTTGAGAAGCGACATCGCATTACGTTGTTATTCAACGCCAACAAAGCCTACGATCGTCAGGTGGTTGAAGGCGTGGGTGAATATTTGCAGGCGTCGCAATCTGAGTGGGACATCTTCATTGAGGAGGATTTCCGCGCACGCATTGAAAACATCAAAGAGTGGCTCGGCGATGGCGTGATTGCCGACTACGACGATAAAGAGATCGAGCACCTGCTGGCGGACGTTGGCGTGCCGATTGTCGGCGTGGGCGGCTCTTACCATCACCCGGACCACTATCCGCCGGTGCACTACATCGCCACCGATAATCATGCGCTGGTTGAAAGCGCGTTTTTGCATTTAAAAGAAAAAGGCGTTCAGCGCTTTGCTTTTTACGGCCTACCCGCCGCCAGCGGCAAGCGCTGGGCGGTGGAGCGCGAATATGCGTTCTGCCAGTTGGTGGCGAAAGAAAAATACCGTGGCGTGGTGTATCAGGGGCTGGAGACCGCACCGGAGAACTGGCAGCACGCGCAAAATCGCCTCGCTGACTGGCTGCAAACGCTGCCGCCGCAAACCGGCATTATCGCCGTGACCGATGCGCGCGCCCGCCATGTGCTCCAGGTGTGCGAGCATCTGCACATCCCGGTGCCGGAAAAGGTGTGCGTGATTGGTATTGATAACGAAGAGCTGACACGTTACCTCTCACGCGTGGCGCTTTCGTCGGTAGCGCAGGGCACGCGCCAGATGGGCTACCAGGCGGCGAAACTGCTGCATAAGCTGCTGGATAACGACGCGATGCCGCTCCAGCGCGTGCTGGTCCCCCCGGTGCGCGTGGTGGAGCGTCGCTCGACCGATTACCGCTCGCTCAACGATCCCGCCGTGATTCAGGCGATGCACTACATTCGCAATCACGCCTGCAAAGGCATCAAGGTCGATCAGGTACTGGACGCGGTGGGCATTTCACGTTCCAACCTGGAGAAGCGCTTTAAAGAGGAAGTGGGCGAAACGATTCATGCGGTGATCCACGCCGAGAAGCTGGAGAAGGCCCGCAGCCTGTTGATCTCAACGTCGTTGTCGATTAACGAGATCTCGCAAATGTGCGGCTATCCCTCGCTGCAATACTTTTATTCGGTGTTTAAAAAAGAGTACGACAGCACGCCGAAGGATTACCGCGACCGCTACAGCGAAGTGCTGATTTAACCGGGCGTTCTGGCAATAGATTCAGCCTTTCGCCGGGTGGCGGCTGTCGCCTTACCCGGCCTACGAAACTTTGTGCGGCGCAAAAAAAAGCGCCTCCCGACAGGAAGGCGCTTGCATGTTTGTACGGGCTTACAGGTGGGAAGCAATCAACTGCTGGTTGTCCTGATACATGGCAAACAGATAGTTGTTGTAGCGCTGTCCCTGGGTCGAGTAGCCTTTAAGCTTGTGGATCATGTTGCTGGCGGTGACTTCCTGATCCGCTTTACGCAGTTGCGCGCGCGATTTACGGAATGACGCGTAGGCCGGATGCGTGTTCAGGTTCACCACGTAAGCATTCACCGACTCTTTCACCGACTCAAATCGCGAATAGCCTTTTACCGAGCCGGGGCCGTTTTCACAACGCCCTTTGACGCACTTCATACCAAACAGGTTGTTGTTATTACGCGCGATTTTAGAGGTACCCCAACCGCTTTCAGCAGCGGCCATGGTCGCCACCATGCTGTCAGGGATAATGTCTACGCGATCCAGCAGGGTATTCCAGGGAACACGGCGAGTGTTACCCGACCAGCCCACCTTGTAGCGTTTGGCAATATCTTTCAGGCGCGAACGATCGGACGGCGTCCAGTGGTTCTCATACTGTTTGATGATCAACCAGTTACGCTCGGCGGTAATCGTCGAGTTTTGGTCTGTAATGTAAGGCATGACCGTCCGGAGAAACGCTTTTTTCCTTGGTGTCCCGGAAGGGTATTTTCGCAAATCAGGAAGTGAACGACTCTTTGCACTATTGCGAGAATACTCTTGTTTACTGCTTGCCTGCTTCTTACTAACCGTCGGTGTTTTGCTGACCGTTTTGGTCACATGGGCTTTATGACTTGCTGTTTTTTCGTGCGTCTTTGCAAGCACCTCACCAGAAAATATCAGGGTGAGAAACATCAGAATCGTGGCCCCATATCGTCGAATGGGAGTCAATATCATTAGGTCTCCAGGTCGGATTTATGCATTCCAACGCCTTATTTTTTTCACAATTTTGAGAGCGGAATCTCAAATCATATCAAAAATACCCTTTAAATGACACCCAAGGAATAATCCATTTCCTAAATCGTGTCACCAGGAAATCACATTCACCGGCCAGATAATGCACAAACTGTGTGGTTTATCTCATAATTCTGGCGAAATTTGAAGCAAATCACTCACCCCCCAACCTCACCCCTGACTATGCTGAATCGGGATGAGCACCCGCTTCGGCTCTGCTGGCACACTGCACTAAACGACTGCAACAGGAACCCTCTATGAAACGATCTGCGCTTATCCTCCTGCTGTTACCGGTGGCAGGCTGGGCGGACTGGTCTGCACCCGGCTTTCCCGATCTCACCGCAGAGGGCACCGGTATTTATCGCAGCCACGCCACGCTTAAAAAAGGCAGCTATCCGTTTACGCTGAACGCGGACACACAGTGCTGGCAGCCCGCCTCTGTGCCGAAGCTGAATCAGATGCTCTCGCTTAAACCCTGTGAAGGCAGCGCGCCACAGTGGCGCGTGTTCCGCGATGGGGAGTATCAATTACAGGTCGATACCCGTTCAGGTACGCCAACGCTGATGCTGAGCGTGGAAACCGCGCCGACCGCTACCACGACAGCCAGCGTTATGCGCCAGTGCCCGAAATGGGACGGCAAACCGCTGACCCTGGATGTCAGCAAAACCTTTGCCGAAGGCAGCGCGGTGCGCGATTTTTACACCCGGCAAACCGCCACCGTGACGCAGGGGAAAATCACGTTTACACCGGGCGATAACAGCAATGGCCTGTTGCTGCTGGAGAGTGCGAAAACGGACAAAGCCGCGCCCTTTAGCTGGCACAATGCCACGGTCTACTTCGTGCTGACCGACCGCTTCGAGAACGGCGATCCCACCAACGACAACAGCTACGGTCGCCACAAAGACGGCATGCAGGAGATAGGCACCTTTCACGGCGGCGATCTCAAAGGGCTGACGCAAAAACTCGATTATTTATCACAGCTCGGCGTGAACGCGCTGTGGATTAGCGCCCCGTTTGAGCAGATCCACGGCTGGGTTGGCGGCGGTACAAAAGGCGATTTCCCGCACTATGCCTACCACGGCTATTACATTCAGGACTGGACGACGCTCGACGCCAACATGGGCCGCGAAGCGGATCTGCGTAAACTGGTTGATGAAGCGCATCAGCGCGGCATTCGCATTGTGTTTGACGTGGTGATGAACCACACCGGCTATGCGACGCTGGCGGACATGCAAGAATTTCAGTTCGGCGCGCTCTATCTTCAGGGCGACGAACGCAAAAAGATCCTCGGTGACCGCTGGACCGACTGGAAGCCCGCCGCCGGACAGAGCTGGCACAGCTTTAATGATTACATCAATTTCAGCGACAATCACGCCTGGGAAAACTGGTGGGGCAAAGCCTGGGTACGCACGGACATTGGCGATTATGACAACCCCGGTTTTGACGATCTCACGATGTCTCTGGCGTTTTTGCCCGATCTCAAGACGGAATCCACCGCCGCGTCCGGGCTGCCCAATTTTTATCGCCACAAACCGGATACCCGCGCCAGAGAGATTGCCGGCTACACCCCGCGTGACTATCTGACCCACTGGCTCAGCACCTGGGTGCGCGATTACGGCATTGACGGCTTCCGCGTGGATACCGCGAAGCACGTTGAAATGGCCGCATGGCAGCAGTTAAAAACCCAGTCCACGCAGGCGCTGATGGAATGGAAGCAGGCCACCCCGCAAAAAGCCAACGACGCCGTGCCGTTCTGGATGACCGGGGAAGCCTGGGGCCACGGGGTAATGCAGAGCGAATATTACCGTCACGGCTTCGACGCGATGATCAACTTTGACTATCAGGAGCAGGCGGCAAAAGCCGCGGATTGCCTTGCCAGCATGGATCCTGTCTGGCAGCAAATGGCGGAAAAATTGCAGGATTTCAATGTGCTCAGCTATCTCTCGTCGCACGACACACGCCTGTTCCGCGAAGGAGGTCAGCAGGCCGCGCAGCTCCTGTTGCTGGCACCCGGCGCGGTACAGATATTTTACGGCGATGAGTCTGGCCGGCCTTTCGGCCCGACGGGTTCCGATCCCTTACAGGGTACGCGTTCCGACATGAACTGGCAGGACGTCAGCGGCAAAGAGGCGCAGCGCGTCGCGCACTGGCAGCGGCTCGGTCAGTTCCGCGCCCGCCACCCGGCCATCGGCGAGGGCAAGCAAACCACGCTTTCGCTCCCGCAGGGCTATGGTTTTGTTCGCGAGCACGGCGACGACAAAGTGATGGTGGTGTGGGCGGGCCAGTGATGTCCGGTTTTCCACCTCTCCCAGGGGTGAGGCCAGGGTGAGGGCGCGCTCCGGTTTTCTCCCTCTCCCTGGGGAGAGGGTCGGGGTGAGGGGCAAAACAAATCACTTAAGTTTAAACATCCCCCAGCACATTCCTCTAATTCCGCCCTCTTTCCTCGATTTGCACCGCGCCTGCGCTAGCGTTAAGGTGAGCCAAATTTATAATCAGACCGATAGATCACCTGCTATGACATTTTCACTTTTCGGCGACAAATTCACCCGCCATTCAGGCATTACGCGCCTGATGGAGGATCTCAACGACGGTCTGCGCACGCCTGGTGCGATCATGCTCGGCGGCGGAAACCCCGCGCAAATCCCGGCGATGACCGACTACTTCCACAACCTGCTGGCGGAGATGCTCGAATCCGGCAAAGCCACTGATGCGCTGTGCAATTATGATGGCCCGCAAGGCAAAACCGAGCTGCTAAGCGCCCTCGCCACCCTGCTGCGCGACACCCTCGGCTGGGATATTGCGCCGCAGAATATTGCACTCACTAACGGCAGTCAGAGCGCGTTTTTCTACTTATTCAACCTGTTCGCCGGTCGTCGCGCGGATGGAACCACCAGAAAAGTGCTGTTCCCGCTGGCACCGGAATACATTGGCTATGCCGATTCCGGACTGGAAGAGGATCTGTTTGTCTCCGCGCGCCCGAACATTGAGCTGCTGCCGGAAGGCCAGTTCAAATATCACGTTGATTTCGAGCATCTGCACATTGGCGAAGAGACGGGCATGATCTGTGTGTCGCGCCCGACCAACCCGACCGGCAATGTCATCACCGATGACGAGCTGATGAAGCTCGACGCGCTGGCTAACCAGCACGGCATTCCTCTGGTTATCGACAATGCCTATGGCGTGCCCTTCCCCGGTATCATCTTTAGCGAAGCGCGCCCGCTGTGGAACCCGAACACCGTCCTGTGCATGAGCCTCTCCAAGCTGGGCCTGCCGGGCAGCCGCTGCGGCATCATCATCGCCGACGAGAAAATCATTTCGGCCATTCGCAACATGAACGGCATTATCAGCCTCGCGCCCGGCGGGATTGGCCCGGCAATGATGTGCGAGATGATCAAACGTAACGATCTGCTGCGCCTGTCGGAGACGGTCATCAAACCGTTTTACTACCAGCGCGTGCAGGAAACCGTCGCCATTCTTCGCCGCTACCTGCCGGAAGAGCGCTGCCTGATCCACAAACCGGAAGGGGCCATTTTCCTGTGGCTGTGGTTTAAGGATCTGCCAATCACCACCGAACTGCTGTACCAGCGGCTGAAAAAGCGTGGCGTGCTGATGGTGCCAGGGGATTACTTCTTCCCCGGCCTCGACAAACCCTGGCCGCACACGCACCAGTGCATGCGCATGAACTACGTGCCGGATCCCGACAAAATTGAAGCGGGCGTGAAAGTGCTGGCGGAAGAGATTGAATTCGCCTGGCAGGAGAGCCAGCGCTAAATATATCCGGGCTTTTTTCATTAAAAAGCCCGTTTTTTATTTAAACACTAACGTCACGGAGTATTATTAAAATAATGTTTTTGATGCGATATATCCCTTCCGAATTAACAAAGCAGCGAATTTATATTTATCAAGTTTCTTAAGAAATAAATGAAAGTTAATTACAGCTACACATTACTGTAAAGATTAAGTACAGCTTACACATCACCTAAAAAATACAAACACTTGATATTAAAAGAAATTAATGTTTTAGCGCATAGCTCAGCTTAAGAATAATCACATTTTATTAACTTCCCATCAAAATATCACCAACAAATCTTGTAGGTCTGAAAAAGCCACTTACACTGATTAATACGCCGTCCGGCGTTTTATTAAGTGGAGTATTGTTATGGCTACTAATAACGTAAGCCACCTGAGCGTCATTGCGGTGGCGGTACTTCTTGCATTCTCATTATCAGCGTGTAGTGGCGGTGGCTCTCATCACTCCTCTACGGCAAAAACAACGCCGACGACGGGAACATCCGGTAGTTCAGGTAGTGACGATGGCTCATCAACAGCAGGCAACGGCTCCGGATCAGGCGGAACCGGTACAGGCACGGGTAGTGGGTCGGGAACCGGTGGCACAGGCGGTACGGGTGGCACCAGCGGCACCGACGGCACGGGGGGAACGGATACCGCGTCTAACGGTGCTGTGAGCACGATCCTCAGCGATACCGGTGAAACCGTCTCCGGCGTTGGCACCACGCTCGATAATCTCGGCAGCCAGTTGCCCACCGATAATCCGGTCACCTCAACCGTTGCGACCACCGTCAGTGGTCTGGGAACTGCCGTTGATACCGCAGGCACCGGCATCACCAGCGGGATTGGCGATTCTTCTAACCCGAATGGCGTGGGTACCACCGTCGCGGGCGTGACCACCACCGTGACCTCACTGGGTACAACGGTTTCTGACGTCGGCACCAACCTTGCCAGCACCACGTCTGGCACGCAATTAAGCGGCGTGACCGGGGCGGTCGGCACGGTAGTCGACAGCACCGGTAAAGTGGTGAGCGGCACAGGCAATGCGCTGACTAACGTGGTGCAAAGCGATGGCGTCACCAAAGTGACCACTGGCGCGACCACGCTGGTCAACAATACCGTGGGCGGTGTGGAAACCGTCACGCAGAAAGTGGGTGGCGCAACCGGTCTGGGTACGCCGGTCAGTAATCTGCTGACCTCCGTCGGCAACGGCGTCAGCGGCGTTGGCACCAACGTCAGCAGCAGCAATCCTGGGCTGAACGGCGTGGGTCAGGTGGTGAATAACCTCGGTCAGACGGTCACCGATGTGGGGGGTCTGGTGAAACCGGCGTCTGCCAGTTCAACACCGGCAACCTCTGGCGGTACCGGTGCCATCTCGGTTGATGCCAATGCTAGCACCACCAACAATGGCCTGGTCGCCAACCTTGGCGCAACGGTAAACAGCCTGACGGCGGGCGTAACCGCCACCGCCGCGAATACCAGCACGACCAACACCAGTGGAACCACCGCCACCGGCCCGCTTAGCAGCGTGACCACCCTGGTTGGCGGAATTTTAACCCCTAAAAATCAATAAAGACTGTTCCGTGCCCCCCGCCCGGGGGCACGTCTTTGTGAATGATTCATCATCCACATTTGTGTGATGACAGATAAGGGATTGCGCCATGAGACTACCATTATGCTATGCGCTGATGTGCGGCGCGGTACTGAGCATTGCCCGGGCGGATACGCTTCCCGCCATTATCGACTCTGTTAACCCTGCTAAACCGGCACCCAATACGCAAGATCCTAACGCGGCTGCGGCGTCTGCACCCAAAGTCACGTTGCCCAAATCCGAATCGAAACTGACGCCCGACACGCCCATCAAAGTCGGCCATATTCAGTTTATCGGCGGCAAGATCTACCCGTTAAAAACGCTGCTCGCCCCCTTTCGCCCCTATGCGGGCAAAACCGTGCCGCTAAAAGACATCATTCGCCTGACAAATGAGATTACCGCCCGCTACCGCGCTGATGGCTATCCGCTCTCCTACGCCTGGCTGCCGGAGAATAATTTTCAGAACGGGAATATCAGGATCGTGCTGGTGGAGGGCTACGTCGCCCACAGCGACATCAAAAGTAACAATGCCAGCATCGCCGAGCGCGTAAAGCGGCTGGCAGAAAAAGTGATGGCGGAGAAGCCCTTACGCCAGGACACCTTCGATCGCTACAGCCAATTGATGACGCGTACGCCCGGCGCTAAGGTCGATGTGAACGCGCAAATGCCGAAGAATATTTATGGCGCGGCGGTGATGCAGATAGACGCCAGTCAGCCCCGCATCTGGGATCTTTCTTCGACCCTTGATGCCCGCAAAGGCGAAAACCTCGCGCTGGTCAACGGCACGTTGAGCAACCTGACAAGCTATGGCGACCAGCTTGGCGTCGCGACCTTTGTCCCGCTGGACGATAACACTCATAAAACCTACGTGGGCGTAAACTATCAGCAGTTTCTCAACGACGAAGGGCTGACCATGCAGTTTAAGGGCAGCTTTTATCGTGACGATCCGAAAGAGTACACCCCGCTGCTCACGATCCCCGGTTTCACCGTGGACGCCCGTCAGAAATCGACCCAGTACAATGGCGGCGTGAGCTTTGGCTATCCGCTGCTGCTGACCCGGCAAAAACAGGTCAGCGTCACCGGCGGGATTGATTACACCAACAAGCGTAACGACTACGATCTGCGCGCACGCGGGTTTGGGCTGACGGTGCCGCTGGAATCGCAAAGCCAGCACGTGCGCTACCCGGCGCTCGATTTAGGCATTACGGGCTATCGCGAATTTACCAAAGCCAGCATAACCGGGCGTCTGAACCTGCGCCAGGGGCTGGACACGCTGGATGCGGATGCGAGGCCGGCCGCCGGAACCGATCTCGATTTTACCCGCTGGAAAGGCAACGTTGATGCGGCCTGGATGATGACCGAAAAATGGCGCTTAAGTACCTCAATGGAAGGGGTATGGTCCGATAACGATCTGCCGGAATCCGAGCGCGTGCAGTTTGGCGCGCAGCGCTTTGGCCGCGGCTATCAGGATGGCGAAGCGAGCGGTGATTACGGCTATGGCGGACAACTGGAACTGCGCTATATGCACATGCGCAAAGAGAGCAAATGGCTGGCGACTGTGCAGCCCTACCTTCTCGCCGACAACGCGCACACCTGGTACAACGCGCCAGGGTATCGCGCTCAGCGCTTAAGTTCGGTGGCGGCAGGGGTGATGGTGGGCGATAACAAACACTACACGCTGGCAGTAGAAGCGGCACGCCCGACGGGGGATTTGCCCTTAGATGCCGATCGCCGCGACTGGCGCTACAGCCTGACGGTGACGTGGAATTTTAATAACTTACGCTAAAGAGTGTGCGTTTGAAGCGGGACTCGGAAGGGGTGGCAGGACCACGAATGATCCTGCCGGTTTTTTATTGCTTAGTACGCGGTACTACACCCTGAAAGTTTAGCTCAATACCTTGAGCTTCAAATTTGTTCACCCTCAGGCTTTGAGCCTTAAGTGATACACCTCCGAGTACAATCACAGCGAGTAACACAACGGTCAGAAGAACAAACTTCATCAGTCGGTCTCCTTTGACGGAGCCGGTTCCCGTTCCCTCCCGTTAATCCGGTATTCACTGGAGGCGCAATCAAAGTGTTGGCTTGGATCGCTTGGGTCGGCAATGCGAACAGGCTCTCATTCCCGGCAGAGGGCTAGTCTGATGAGAGGCCCAGGCGAGTGCTACCCCGCCACTTAGAGACTCACGTATAAGCATCTAAGGGGCGGGAGTGCACGCACCCGCTTGCACGAACTCAAGGATCGTTCAACGTGAACATTCTGCATCAATTGAATTAATAAGGATATTATTTGCGAGGTCCAGAAACGAAAAAACCGCTCGGCCAGAGCGGTTTTAGCGTCCCTGCATACAGCAGAGAAGATACCTTGGTATGGGAAGGTTAGCGGCCTTCCGGATACTGCATAGCGATTGCAGTATCGATATAACCCAAGCAATCCAAGCCAACGGAATAACTATACACTCAGCAGTAAAGTCATTCCAATAATTTTGTCCAGTGTACTTGTCACTTTGCGTTCATCTTTCGGGTTTCGCGAAATGCTTTTTAAGGGGCTAACCGCGCACTCAGGCGGTGGTGGCGTAACCGGCCAGAATCGGGGAAACCGCCAGATTTGTCATTTGCATGAGCAATTCTGGCGTTCTGCCTCAGGATAAGCGTACCGAAAAGCCCAGTTCGTTCGAGATGGCCTGGGCGGTTTCACGCAGCGGCTTGAGCAAATTCTTCTCGCCAATTTGCTTTAGTCGGGAGGTGGAAAGCGAAATGGAGATGGCGTAAGGCACGCGGTGGTGGATGTCGAAGACCGGCACGGCAATGCACGACACGCCCAGCTCATTCTCTTCGCGGTCCATCGCCATGCTGCTTTCACGGATCTGCGCAAGCTCATCGTACATGGCGGGCAGTCCGGTAATGGTGTTGCGCGTCAGCGGCTGGATCTGATCCTGGTGCGTATCCCAATAGGTCTGCACATAGTCCGGATGACCAAATGCCATGTAAATTTTGCCCATTGCCGAGCAGTAGAGCGGCATATGCTGACCAATATAAGCGCGCGTGCGCAGCATACCGGTCGTCGGTTCCAGCTTGTAGATCAGGATGGCGTGATCGTCTTCGCGGCTGGAAAAGTTGATGGTCTCGCCGGTGGCGATGTTTAGCGCTTCCAGATGCGGGGCAGCGACGTGAATAATATTAAGCGAACTCAACGCCTTCTGACCCACGGCGATAAATTTTGTCGTCAGACGGTAGCTGCCCGCCGCAGGCGCAGGCGTCACGTAGCCGCAGGATTGCAGCCCCTGAAGCAGACGGTGAACGGTGCTTTTGTTTAAGCCAGCAAGTTCCGACAGATGCGCCAGCGGGCACCCGTTAGGATAGTTACTGAGAATTTCAATCAGCATCAAACCGCGAAACAAACTCTGGCTCCCGGCGGGCCGCTCTTTTTCTGCTGTCACGTCTGTCACATCACCTTCATTACTTTTCATCGCACACACTCTCCCTTTTCTCGCGCTCTGATGGTAGCGCAAAGTGTGTTTCAGTTCACGATCTCGACAGAAAATTTGTAACTATATGATTTTAAACATTTCTCAAAATTACCCTGTGGATTGCTTTGTTAAATTTTGATCGCTATATTTGAAATCAGATTTCGCAATGTGAAATTTAGAGATAAAAAAGCGATCACCGCAGCCATAAAAAAACAGGAGTAAAGAGGGATGAAGGTAAGCTTTGAGCAGTTAAAAGAGGCTTTCAATCGCGTATTGCTGGCACGCGGCGTCGCCGCCGAAACCGCCGAGGCCTGCGCCGAGATGTTCGCCCGTACCACCGAATCGGGTGTTTATTCGCACGGCGTGAACCGTTTCCCGCGCTTCATTCAACAGTTGGATCAAGGCGACATCATTCCTGACGCGCAGGCCAAACGAATCACCAGCCTCGGGGCCATCGAGCAGTGGGACGCTCAGCGTTCCATCGGCAATTTAACGGCGAAGAAAATGATGGACCGCGCCATTGCGCTGGCTTCCGATCACGGGATTGGCCTGGTTGCCATGCGCAACGCCAACCACTGGATGCGCGGCGGCAGCTACGGCTGGCAGGCGGCGGAGAAAGGCTATATTGGCATTTGCTGGACCAACTCCATTGCCGTGATGCCGCCGTGGGGCGCAAAAGAGTGCCGCATCGGCACCAACCCGCTGATTGTCGCCATTCCGTCCACGCCGATCACCATGGTCGATATGTCGATGTCGATGTTCTCCTACGGCATGCTGGAAGTGAACCGTCTGGCCGGGCGCGAGCTGCCGGTTGACGGCGGTTTTGATGATGAAGGCAACCTGACCAAAGAACCTGGCGTGATTGAGAAAAACCGCCGCATTCTGCCGATGGGCTACTGGAAAGGTTCGGGCCTGTCCATCGTGCTGGACATGATCGCCACCCTGCTGTCTGACGGCGCGTCCGTGGCCGAAGTCACTGAAGACAACAGCGACGAGTACGGCATTTCGCAGATTTTCATTGCCATTGAAGTGGACAAACTGATCGACGGCAAAACCCGTGACGCCAAGCTGCAACGCATCATGGACTTCATTACTACCGCTGAGCGTGCGGATGAAAACGTCGCGATCCGCCTGCCGGGCCATGAGTTCACCCGCCTGCTGGAAGAAAACCGGCGTAACGGCATCACCGTTGATGACAGCGTCTGGGCAAAAATCCAGTCGCTGTAAGGAGCCACACCATGATTTTTGGCCACATTGCACAGCCCAATCCCTGCCGGTTACCGGCGGCGATTGAAACCGCGCTCGACTTTCTGCGCAGCACGGACTTCACCACCCTCGAACCGGGAGTGGTTGAAATCGACGGACGGAATATTTTTGCGCAGGTGATCGACTTAACCACTAAACCCAAAAATGACATTCGCCCCGAGGTCCACCGTAAATATATTGATATTCAGTTTATGGCCTGGGGCGAAGAGCAAATAGGTCTGGCTATCGACACCGGCCACAATGAAATTAGCGAATCCTTACTCGAACAGCGTGACATTATTTTTTACCACGACAGCCAGAACGAATCCTTTTTCGAAATGGTACCGGGAAGCTTTGCCATATTCTTTCCGCAGGATGTTCATCGCCCCGGCTGTCATAAAACAAAAGAGACCTCTATTCGTAAAATCGTGGTGAAGGTTGCGCTAACCGCATTGAATTAACACGGCCTGCGGGCCAGGAGTCAGCAATGGAAACGAATAACGCCGGTTATATTATTGGCGCGTACCCCTGTGCGCCCTCATTTCACCAAAAGAGCGAAGAGGAAGAGCGCGCGTTCTGGCGACAGCTTGCCGACACGCCGCACATTCGCGGCATTGAGCAGCCGTGCCTTGAACATCTTCACCCTTACGGCGACGACTGGCTCTTCAAAAATACCCCAGCCGAATGGCAAATAGTGGTGACGGCGGTGATGGAAACCATGCGTCGGCGCGGGGGCAACAGCGCGTTTGGCCTGGCCTCCGCTGACGAAGAGCAGCGCCGGGAATGCGTGGCCTACTACCGCCATCTGCATCAAAAAATTACGACGATCAATGCCGCGCATAACCAGAAGATCATTGCACTTGAGCTACAGGCAGCGCCGCAGGCGGGTAACGGCAATGTTGAGCAAGCCACCGAGGCCTTTGCCCGCTCCATCAAAGAGATCGCCAGCTGGGACTGGTCCTGCGAACTGGTGCTGGAACACTGCGATGCCATGACGCAACCCGCGCCGCGCAAAGGCTTTTTGCCGCTGACGAACGTGCTGGAAACCCTCGCCGGTTATGACATTGGCGTGTGCATCAACTGGGCACGATCCGCCATTGAAGGCCGTAGCGCCGGGACGCCGCTGGCGCATTTACAGTCAGCCCGGCAGTCCGGTCAGCTCAGCGCGCTGATGTTTTCCGGCACCGCCGAAACCGGGCCATACGGTGAGTGGCAGGATCTGCATGCGCCGTTCGCGCCGTTCTGCCCGGAAAGTTTATTAACCCTTGAGCGCGCCCGCGAATTATTGACTGCGGCGCCTCTCGCATCTTTAACCTTCGCCGGTATCAAACTACTCGAAATAGATGCTAATGCTGATGTTGAACATCGGGTTGCAATATTACGTGACGGCATTACCGCACTTAATGCGGCAACTTCATAACCATAAAAAATAATTTCAATATCTTACTCATAATACCAGTTACTTTTAACGAGACGAAAATTATGAATACTTCCTCTATCCCTACACCCGATCATATTCCGCGCCAGCGTTGGCTCCGCATTATTCCGCCAATACTGATTGCCTGCATTATTTCTTATATGGACAGGGTCAACATTGCTTTTGCCATGCCAGGCGGTATGGATCAAGACCTGGGTATCAGCGCTACCATGGCGGGACTGGCGGGCGGCATTTTCTTCATCGGTTATCTGTTCTTGCAGGTACCGGGCGGGAAAATCGCCGTGCACGGCAGCGGGAAAAAATTCATCGGCTGGTCGCTGGTGGCCTGGGCGGTGATCTCCGTGCTGACGGGCATCGTGACCAATCAGTACCAGCTGCTGGTGCTGCGCTTCTTACTCGGCGTCGCCGAAGGGGGCATGCTGCCGGTGGTGCTGACGATGATCAGTAACTGGTTCCCGGACGCCGAGCGCGGTCGCGCGAACGCCATTGTAATCATGTTCGTGCCCATCGCCGGGATCATTACCGCCCCGCTGTCCGGCTGGATCATCACCGTGCTCGACTGGCGCTGGCTGTTCATCATTGAAGGTTTGCTCTCCATCGCCGTGCTGCTGCTGTGGACGCTGACGGTGTATGACCGCCCGCAGGAGGCGCGCTGGATAAGCGATGCCGAGAAAAATTACCTTGTAGAGACGCTGGCCGCAGAGCAGCGCGCCATCGCCGGAAAAGAGGTACGTAACGCCTCGCTGAGCGCGGTGCTGTCAGACAAAACCATGTGGCAACTTATTGCGCTCAATTTCTTCTATCAGACCGGTATTTACGGCTACACCCTGTGGCTGCCGACCATTCTGAAAGAGCTGACGCACTCCACCATGGGCCAGGTGGGTATGCTCGCCATCCTGCCTTACGTCGGTGCCATCGCCGGGATGTTCCTGTTCTCCTCCCTGTCCGATAAAACCGGCAAACGCAAACTGTTCGTCTCCCTGCCGCTGATTGGCTTTTCGCTGTGCATGTTCCTCTCCGTGGCACTCCAGGAAAACATCTGGCTCTCCTACACGGCGCTGGTGGGCTGCGGCTTCTTCCTGCAATCCGCGGCGGGCGTGTTCTGGACCATTCCCGCGCGTCTGTTCAGCGCCGAAATGGCTGGCGGTGCGCGAGGGGTGATTAACGCCCTCGGTAACCTCGGCGGCTTTTGCGGTCCGTATGCGGTTGGCGTGCTGATCACGATGTACAGCAAAGACGCGGGCGTCTATTGCCTCGCCATCTCCCTGGCACTTGCCGCCCTGATGGCGCTGCTGCTGCCGGCGAAATGCGATGTGGCACGCGCCCCGGCAAAAAACAACGACGGTCTGCGTAAACACGCGGCATAACACCATAGCAGGCCCGGTGAGTGTGAACGCCACCGGGCCGCAAGAGGCATCAGGATGAGTGAAAAAGAGACCTTCTGGCTGGGTATCGATTGCGGCGGTACTTATCTGAAAGCCGGGTTGTATGACAGCCAGGGCAAAGAATTCAGCATTGAGCGCCAGTCGCTGCGCACCTTAAGCCCGAAAGCGGGCTACGCCGAGCGCGACATGGCCTCCCTGTGGCAACACTGCGCCAACACCATTAAGCGTCTGCTACAGCGCAGCGGCGTGGCAGGCGACAGCATTCGCGGCATCGGCATTTCCGCGCAGGGCAAAGGGCTGTTTTTACTCGATAAAAACGATCAGCCGCTCGGCAATGCCATGCTCTCCTCTGACCGCCGCGCGCTGGATATTGTGCGCCGCTGGCAGCAGGACGGCATTCCCGAAAAACTCTACCCGCTGACGCGCCAGACGCTGTGGACCGGGCATCCGGCCTCGCTGTTGCGCTGGGTGAAAGAACACGAGCCGCAGCGCTATGCGCAAATCGGCTGCGTGATGATGGGCCATGACTATTTGCGCTGGTGTCTGACCGGCGCGAAAGGCGCGGAAGAGAGCAACATTTCCGAGTCCAACCTCTACAACATGTCCAGCGGGCAATACGACCCACGTCTGACCGACTGGCTGGGCATCAGTGAAATCGACAGCGCCTTACCTGCAATCGTTGGTTCAGCACAAATTTGCGGGGAAATCACCGCTCAGGCAGCCGCCTTAACCGGTCTGGCAGCGGGTACGCCCGTTGTGGGCGGCTTGTTTGATGTGGTTTCCACCGCACTCTGCGCCGGGCTGAAAGATGAACACACCCTGAACGCCGTGATGGGCACCTGGGCCGTCACCAGCGGCATCACCGAAGGGCTGCGTGATAACGAACCGCATCCTTATGTGTATGGCCGCTACGTTAACGACGGGCAGTACATCGTGCATGAAGCCAGTCCAACCTCTTCCGGCAACCTCGAATGGCTGACTGCCCAGTGGGGCGACATCACCTTTGAGGAGATCAACCAGGCCGTCGCTCGCCTGCCGGTTGCCGCAAGCGATCTCTACTTTCTGCCGTTTCTTTACGGCAGCAACGCCGGGCTGGAGATGACCAGCGGCTTCTACGGTATGCAGGCGCTGCACACCCGCGATCACCTGTTGCAGGCGGTGTATGAAGGGGTGGTTTTTAGCCATATGACCCATTTAAACCGCATGCGCGAACGCTTTGCTGACGTGCACGCCCTGCGCGTCACCGGCGGTCCGGCGCGCTCCGACGTCTGGATGCAGATGCTGGCCGACGTCAGCGGCCTGATTGTTGAGCTACCGCAGCTTGAAGAGACCGGCTGCTTTGGTGCCGCCCTCGCAGCCCAGGTCGGCACCGGCCTGTACAGCGATTTCCGCGAGGCCCAGCGCACCTTAAAGCACGGCATTCGCACGCTCACGCCGGACAGGGCCGCACACGCCGCGTACCAGCGCAAATATCACCATTATCAGCTTTTCATTGAAGCACTTCAGGGTTTCCATGCCCGTATTAAGGAGCACACCATATGAGCCGACCTTTACTGCAACTGGCGCTCGACCACGTCAGCCTCGACGCCGCCCAGCGTGACGTCGCCCTGCTGCAAGACCATGTCGATATTGTTGAAGCCGGCACGATCCTCTGTCTGAGCGAGGGGCTGAACGCCGTAAAAGCCCTGCGCGCGCAGTGCCCGGACAAAATTATCGTCGCCGACTGGAAGGTCGCCGACGCAGGCGAAACCCTGGCGCAGCAGGCGCTGGGTGCGGGGGCGAACTGGATGACGATCATTTGCGCCGCCCCGCTGGCGACCATCGAAAAAGGTCATGCGGTGGCACAGGCACTGGGTGGGGAGATCCAGATTGAACTGTTTGGCAACTGGACCTTTGACGACGCGCGCGACTGGTATCGCGCGGGTGTGCGTCAGGCGATTTATCACCGTGGCCGCGATGCACAGGCCAGCGGTCAGCAGTGGGGCGAGGTGGATTTAGCGCGCATGAAAGCGCTCTCCGACATCGGGCTGGCGCTGTCGGTCACCGGCGGCCTCACCCCCGCCGATTTACCCCTGTTTAAGGATATCCGCGTGAAAGCCTTTATTGCCGGACGCGCGCTGTCGGGCGCGGCAAACCCGGCGCAGGTCGCCCAGGATTTCCACCACCAGATCCGCGACGTCTGGGGAGCACAGTAATGCGCATCCATCCGTTAGGCATTTACGAAAAGGCCCTCGCCCGCGATCTCAGCTGGCCGGAACGGCTGGTGCTGGCAAAAAGCTGCGGCTTTGATTTTGTCGAAATGTCGGTAGATGAAACCGACGAGCGGCTGGCGCGCCTGGAGTGGAGCACCGCCCAGCGTGCATCGCTGGTGGAAGCGATGCTGGAAACCGGCGTGGCGATCCCGTCCATGTGCCTCTCGGCGCACCGGCGTTTTCCGTTCGGCAGCCGCGATGACGCGGTGCGTGAGCGGGCGCGTGAAATCATGACCAAAGCGATCAGGCTGGCGCGGGATCTGGGCATTCGCACCATTCAACTCGCCGGTTACGACGTCTACTACGAAGAGCATGACGCGGGCACCCAGCAGCGTTTTGCCGAGGGGCTGGCGTGGGCGGTGGAACAGGCCGCCGGGGCGCAGGTGATGCTGGCGGTTGAGATCATGGACACCGCGTTTATGAACTCCATCAGCAAGTGGAAGCAATGGGATCGGCGGCTGGCGTCACCGTGGTTTAGCGTCTATCCGGACGTCGGTAATCTCAGCGCCTGGGGCAACGACGTGCCCGCAGAACTCGCACTCGGCATGGATCGCATCGCCGCTATCCACCTCAAAGACACCCGGCCCGTCACCGAAAACAGCCCCGGCCAGTTCCGCGACGTGCCGTTTGGCGAAGGTTGCGTCGATTTTGTGAGCCTGTTCAGCACGCTGCAAAAACTGAATTACCGTGGCGCATTTCTTATTGAAATGTGGACGGAAAAAGCCAAAGAGCCGGTGCTGGAGATCATTCAGGCACGACGCTGGATTGAAGAACGTATGCAGGAAGGAGGATTCACATGTTAGAGCAACTGAAGGCCGAAGTGCTGGCCGCCAACCTGGCGCTGCCCGCGCATCATCTGGTGACCTTTACCTGGGGTAACGTCAGCGCGGTGGACGAGACCCGCACGCTGATGGTGATCAAACCGTCCGGCGTTGAGTATGAGGTGATGACAGCCGAAGACATGGTGGTGGTGGAGATTGCCACCGGCAGGATCGTCGAAGGCGGTAAAAAACCGTCATCCGATACCCCTACCCATCTGGCGCTCTATCGCCGCTATCCGGCGATCGGCGGCATTGTGCATACGCATTCGCGTCATGCCACCATCTGGTCGCAGGCCGGACTGGATTTACCGGCGTGGGGCACCACGCACGCCGACTATTTCTACGGGGCGATCCCCTGCACGCGGCGGATGACCGAAGCCGAAATCAACGGCGAATATGAATATCAGACCGGGGAGGTGATCATTAACACCTTTGAAGCGCGCGATCTGAACCCAATGCAGATCCCGGCGGTACTGGTGCACTCCCACGGCCCGTTTGCCTGGGGTAAAGACGCGCAGGACGCGGTGCACAACGCCGTGGTGCTGGAAGAGTGCGCCTACATGGGCCTGTTCTCCCGCCAGCTCGCACCGCAACTGCCGGACATGCAAAGCGAACTGCTGGATAAGCACTACCTGCGCAAGCACGGCGCGACGGCCTACTACGGCCAGTAATGCTCAGGAATTAATGTGTTCTTTGCAATACCGCCGTTTCCAGACGGCGGGGGTTAAGCCCGTGTGTTTACGAAAGATTTGCCGAAAGTAGCCTACGTCGCTAAAACCGCACAGGGCGGCAATCTCTTTGAGCGACCGCGCGTCGCTGAGCAAAAACTTCTCCGCCGCCCGCACC
This sequence comes from uncultured Enterobacter sp., assembly GCA_963521185.1. Taxonomy (GTDB): domain Bacteria; phylum Pseudomonadota; class Gammaproteobacteria; order Enterobacterales; family Enterobacteriaceae; genus Enterobacter_D. The sequence goes on from CAUQTV010000005.1 coordinate 283,153, forward strand.
CGCTGGCGGTGGAGCGCTTCGGTGATCGTCAGATGAAAGACGCGGCGATACACCCGTCCCAGATAGTCGGCATTGCAGTGCAGCTCTTTGGCGAGCGTCGCTGTTGAGATGTGCAGGTGAAACTGCGTGCGGATCAGCTGCTGCGCTCGCCAGGCAAACGAAACGCCCTGATCCCCCGCCGCCTTTTCCGGCGGTTCCACCCGCGTGATTTGCTGCAAAATCAGCAGCAGAATAAATTCGAGTGCGGCGCTGCGTTCTAATTTTTCCTGCTCACTTAAGAATTGCCTGAACAAGGAAATAACATATTGCGGGTCACTCACCGGCGTATGCTGTGGCACGCTGAGCAACGTCTGCCATGCTCCACGGTTATTCGTTTCTGTGACTTCAAAATGCAGCCAGTAAAACTTTAAATCCGCCGGAAAATCCGCCACGCCGACGTGCCTGCGCTGCGGCCATAATAATAAACTTTCCCCGGCGTTTACCGCAAAAATGCGATCGTCTTCCTGGATCGTCAGCGTCCCCTTTTCCACAAAAATCACTTCCCACGACTGAAGTTTTCGCGCCGGATGACGCCCGATCCCCCGCGAGATAAACAATCCGCCGTTTTGTACTTTAATCGGAAGCGCTATGGATAATTCGAGCATGGATATTCACTTTCCTGTTTTTATCGCCCTGTTTTCACCGCTTACGAATTGATTATTAATGAAATAGTTTCTCTGCGCTCGATCGGCTTCACACTTTCTTCATCAGGTCGGAATCCTCACCTTTTTATACTTCTTCGTTGCCTTGTTGAGGGGCCGATTCCAGGCAAAATTAATCAGGTCATGACACATAACAATATTCCGCCGCGTTACGCGGACAACTGAAAAAGACATCTCCACTCTGCGAGGAGTTATCGATGACCTCTACACCTCTTACCCCGACAGACGTTGCCCGGCACGCCATTGACGATAAATTGTCGATACGTGAAAAAGTGGGCTACGGGCTGGGCGATGCTGGCGGGACCGTTATTACCTGTCTCATCATGAATTTTCTGACCTTTTTTTATACCGATATTTTCGGCCTTACGCCCGCGCTGGTCGGCACATTATTTATTGCCCTGCGCGTGTTTGATGCCGTTTCCGATCCGATAATGGGCGTGATTGCTGACCGCACCCAAAGCCGCTGGGGGCGTTTTCGTCCGTGGCAGCTGTGGGTTGCCGTACCGATTGGCCTTATCGGCGTACTGACCTTCACCGTGCCGGACGCCAGCATGGGCGTCAAAATCGCCTGGGCGTTCGGCACCTATCTGCTGCTGTCCGTGGGCTACACGGCGATCAACGTGCCCTACTGCGCGCTGATCAACACCATGACCACTCGGCACAATGAAGTGATCGCCTGCCAGTCCTGGCGCTTTGTGCTCTGCGGCGTGGCCGGTTTTCTGGTGTCGGTAGGACTCCCCTGGATGGTGGACGCGCTGGGCCAGGGCAACGCCGCCAAAGGGTATCAACTGGGCGTCGGCGTGCTGTGCGCCATCGCCGTGGTGATGTTTCTGTGCTGCTTCTTCTGGGTGCGCGAGCGCGTGCCGCTGGCGATGATGGGCAAATTTACCCTGCGCGAACACGTGGGTGGACTGCGCAAAAACGATCAGCTGATCCTGATGCTGGTGATGTCTTTCCTGCTGATCAACGTCTTCAATATTCGCGGCGGCGGCTACATGTATTTCATCACCTACGTGCTGGGAGGCAGCACGGCGTATACGTCGCTGTTCTTCACGATGGTGACCTTCGCCTCGATTCTGGGCTCGGTGATCGTCAACCCGCTGACCCGGCGCATTGATGCGGTGAAACTCTACTACTACACCAATCTGGTGCTTGCCGCGCTGGCTGTCGGCATGTGGTTCCTGCCGGGCGGCCCAGCGTACCAAAGCCTGTGGCTGGCGGTGATCCTGGGGAACGGGGTGATTTTAGGCTTTACGCTGCCGCTGCACTTTTCGCTAATGGCCTTTGCCGACGACTACGGCGAGTGGAAAACCGGCGTGCGTTCGTCGGGCATGAACTTCGCTTTTAACCTGTTTTTCATCAAGCTCGCCTGGGCCTCAAGCGCCGGGATCATCAGCCTGGTGTTTATCGCGGTGGCCTACCAGCCAGGCACGGGCAATCAGACGCCCGCCTCGCTACAGGGCATCACCGCCATGGAAACGCTGCTGCCTGCACTTTTCCACCTACTGCTGGCGCTGGCCGTGCGCGTTTGCAAACTGAATAACCCGATGATGGCGCGCATTTCAACCGATCTGCGTCAGCGCCATGTTGCCTCCTGAGGAGAACAAAATGACCGTGATGGAAACCGACCTGCACACGCTGAAAGTCAGCGATCCGTTCCTGGGGCAGTACCAGCAACTGGTGCGCGACGTGGTGATCCCCTACCAGTGGGATGCGCTAAACGACCGCATTGCCGAAGCCGATCCCAGCCATGCGATCGAAAACTTTCGCATCGCCGCCGGACTGTCGGAAGGGGAGTTTTACGGCATGGTGTTTCAGGACAGCGACGTGGCGAAGTGGCTGGAAGCGGTGGCGTGGTCGCTGTGCCAGAAACCCGATGCCGAGCTTGAGAAAACCGCCGATGAGGTGATTGCGCTCATTGCCGCCGCTCAGTGCGACGACGGCTACCTGAACACGTATTTCACCGTCAAAGCGCCCGGTGAGCGCTGGACCAACCTTGCGGAATGCCATGAGCTGTACACCGCGGGCCACATGATTGAAGCCGCCGTCGCCTGGTTTCAGGCAACGGGAAAACGCACTCTGCTTGAGGTCGCTTGCCGTCTGGCGGACCAAATCGATAGCGTGTTTGGCCCCAACGACGATCAGTTGCAGGGCTATGACGGCCACCCGGAAATCGAGCTGGCGCTGATGCGACTTTTCGATGTGACGCAGGAGGCGCGCTATCGCAATCTGGTGAACTACTTTGTTGAACAGCGCGGAGCGCAGCCGCATTTTTATGACGTTGAGTTTGAAAAACGCGGCGGCACCTGGCACTGGCCGAATCACGGTACGGCGTGGATGGTGAAAGATAAGCCCTACAGCCAGGCGCACCTGCCGCTGTCAGAGCAGCAAACGGCCATCGGCCATGCGGTGAGGTTTGTCTACCTGATGACCGGCGTCGCGCATCTGGCGCGCCTTTCAAACGATGACGCAAAGCGCCAGGACTGTTTGCGCCTGTGGCAAAACATGGCCCAGCGCCAGCTTTACATCACCGGCGGCATTGGTTCACAAAGCCGGGGCGAGGCGTTTAGCAGCGATTACGATCTGCCGAACGACACCGTCTACGCCGAAAGCTGCGCCTCCATTGGGCTGATGATGTTTGCCCGCCGCATGCTGGAGATGGAAGGCGACAGCCAGTATGCCGACGTGATGGAGCGCGCGTTGTACAACACCGTGCTCGGCGGGATGGCCCTTGATGGCAAACACTTCTTCTACGTTAATCCGCTGGAGGTCCAGCCTGCCTCGCTCAAATTCAATCATATTTACGACCATATTCAGCCAGTTCGCCAGCGCTGGTTCGGTTGCGCCTGTTGTCCACCGAATATCGCCCGCGTGCTGACCTCTTTAGGGCACTACATTTACACGCCCCATCAGGATGCGCTGTTTATCAATTTGTACGTTGGCAACAGCGTGGCGATCCCGGTGGGTCAGCAGACGCTGCGCCTGCGCATTTGCGGCAACTACCCGTGGCAGGAGCAGGTGGAGATCCGCATTGACTCCCCGCAGCCGGTTCTGCACACGCTGGCGCTGCGCCTGCCCGACTGGTGCCCGGATGCCCATGTGGCGCTCAACGGTGAAGCCGCCGTGGGGGAAGTGAAAAAAGGCTATCTGCATATCCACCGCCGCTGGCACGAAGGCGATACGCTGACGCTGACGCTACCGATGCCCGTCCGCCGGGTTTACAGCAATTCGCGTGTGCGCCATCTGGCGGGGAAAGTGGCGGTGCAGCGCGGTCCGCTGGTCTACTGCCTTGAGCAGGCCGACAACGGCGAAGCGTTGCACAACGTCTGGCTGCCCAAAGAGAGCACTTTTACCGCCTTTGAAGGTAAGGGGATTTTCGCGCACAAGGTGCTGATTCAGGCCGGCGGTTATAAGCAGACCGTCGCGCAGGCGGATCAACAACCGCTCTGGCACTATGACGCGTCTCCCGCCACGCGCGAGGCGCAGACCCTGACGTTTATTCCGTGGTTTAGCTGGGCCAATCGCGGCGAAGGGGAGATGCGCATTTGGGTCAATGAAGGCTAAGATTTCGGCAGGCCGCCCCGGCCTGCCACCTTAATTCAGGTGAATGGAAAACCCCAAACGGATCGCGCATACTCCGGTCATCAATGACTGGGGAGACCATTATGAGCAAGGAAGTAACATCCAACATTGCAGTTAAACGCGTCAAAGCCAGCAGCATTTATCGCCTGCTGCTGATTGGCTTAGGCGTGCCGTTTGGTTTGATGAGCGTGCTGTTTAGCCTGCTGGCCTGCTTTGGTTACGATACCGTCGCCTGGAACGATAAGCACATTCATGGCCTGCTGGCGCTGCCTGTTGGCCTCTTCTCTGGCCTGATGATGACGGTCATTTTTACCGCACTCCTTGGCACAATTTGCTGCCTGGGCTTGTGGATCTACAGCCGCTTTCGCCCGCTTGAAATCCGCGTTATCGAATAAGCCCCCCGCCCGGTGGCGCAAGCTTACCGGGCCTGGAGGTTAACGGCCAGGCAACACCCGCCGTGCGGCCTCGGCCAGAAATGCGCTACGGTTGCTAAAACCAGGATGATCGCGAACAAAACTGTCAATTTTGCTCAGCAGGCGCTTTGGCAACGTAATATTGATGCGCTCAGCCCTACCATCAAATTGATTCATATTGATATCTACGAGCAGCCACTGCCCGCCAACAAAGTCAGCAGGATGACGTTCAAGGTGCAGTTCCACCATCGTTGCACCTGGGATTTCCTCGCTCATTTCGCAAAGCTGTTCAAAATGCGCCGTTAACGCGTTTCTTGCATCCTGAAAGGCCCCATCGAGTGAATCACCAGCAAAAAAACACCCTGGAACATCGGGAAAAAAGCCGCTCGCACTGCCGTCAGAATCAGCATGAATATAGGCTGGATAAAACATAACCTCTCCTGATAGATCACTTTTTAATACCTGCCTGACGCCATATCTGCGCCCTTGCCCTTAACCGAACATACACATTATACACACATATAAATCTGTTGCTCAATCTCAACACAGTGCCGCCAAAATTGCGGTTTGAGCCTCCGCCCGGTGGCGCAAGCTTACCGGGCCTACGCGTAGGCTGGGCAAACGCAGTGCCGCCCGGCATAACAGTATTCACAGCACCCACCCGCCCGGCGCGCGGCATAACGGTATCAACGGGATGGGGTTTGCTGGCGTGCATTACCTTACTTTACGTTTTCCCGGCTGGCTTACGCCATACTTAGGCGTAAGTGGTCATCAAAGGAAACGATCCTATGCAGCATTTTATTGGTTTTGATGTGGGTGGAACGCACATCAAACACGGCGTGATTGATGAAAACGGTGAGGAGCTTTGCACCGATCAATACGATACGCCTGAGGATACCCAGAGCTTTAAGCAGCAGTGGAAAGCGGTGGTGGAGGCTTATCAACGCGAGCATGAGATCACCGCCATTGGCGTGAGCTTTCCGGGCTATATCAACATCCATACCGGCGTGGCCGACAAAGCGGGTTCGCTGGCCTATATGGATGGCATGAACTTACAGGAACTGTTTGCCTCGCTGACCGATTTACCGGTGGTGGTGGAGAACGATGCTAACTGCGCCGCGCTCGGTGAACGCTGGCGGGGGGCGGGTCAGGACTTTGACAGTTTTATCTGCCTGACCGTCGGCACCGGCATTGGCGGCGGTATTGTACTGGGCGGCGAGCTGTTTCGCGGTGCGCACTTTCGCGCCGGAGAGTTCGGTGTGATGCCGGTGGGCAATCACGGCGAGTCGATGCATGAGGTGGCTTCCGCCAGCGGGTTGATGAAAGCCTGCCGCCAGGCGCTGGCGCTCTCCGCCGACGAAATGCCGCACGGCAAAGAGATATTCGAGCGCATGGACAGCGACGTGCACCTGCGCGAAGCGGTGAATGAGTGGGCGCTTTTTCTCTCGCGCGGCGTTTACAGCGTGATTTCGATGTTTGATCCGCAGGCGCTGCTGATTGGCGGCGGTTTAAGCGAGCAGGAAAAGCTCTATCAGCTACTCGATAAACACCTACAGACCTTTGAGATGTGGGAGGCGCTGAGCGTGCCGATCCACCCGTGCAAATTAGGCAACCAGGCGGGCCGGCTCGGTGCCGTGTGGCTGGCAAAACAGCACGCCACACGGTAAACATACGGCTTACTGCACGTCGGGAAACAGCAGCGCATCGCGTAGCAGATGATCGTTACCGCGTCGGCGGGTAAAGCCGATGCGGTCAAAATACTCAAGGATTTGAATTGCCAGCTTGCGCCCAACGCCGAGCTTATCGCGGAAATCTGCCGCGCAGGTGGAGCCGCGCGCCTGATCCAGCTCGCGGATCATGCTGGCAAACGCCACAATCCGATCGTTGCGGTAGTAGCGATCTTTCACGATCGCGGTGATAAGCCCCTGCTGCGCCGCCTGCCGTGTGACCGCGCGCATTAGCACTTCGTCGGCAGCGGTTTCTCGCGCCAAATCCCGCACCCACCACGGCTCGTCGCCAAACAGCGGCGCGGCTTTTTGCCAGATGATCGCCTGCTCCGGCGTGAATCCGGCCTTGTGATCGGGCAGATGCAGCCAGCCGTGGTGGCTGGCAATTTCGCCGCTCTCGCGCATCAACTCGATAAGCAGCAGCACCAGCGCTTCGTCTTCCATCGGCAGCGCCATGCGCCGAAGACGCTCGCGGCCAGGGCCTGGCTCATCTTTATGCTGATCGTGATAGGTTGCCAGCGTGTCGAGCAGTTTGCGCTGCCAGCGCGCCGCCACCACCGCGCTCAGTACGTTTTCACCGGCCTGGATCAGCCCCGCCGGTTGGGTGAGGGTCTCAAGCCCGGCGGCATTGAGCTGGCGCGCCCAGCCAAACACCGGCAGCGACACCGCGCCGCGCGTCAGGTGCGATGCCAGCGCATGCGCGTCGTCCCCGGCGCTGGCCAGTTCAGCCAGCCAGCGCAGGTACTCTTCTTTGCGCTTGCCGCGACGCGGGGGATTGAGCGTGACCACGCGCGCGCCTGCAAGGGTGGTGCGGGCGGAAATATCGCGCAGAACCAGACGGTCGTTGTCGCACAGCCACAGCGGGCTGTCGAAGACCAGCTCGGCCAGCGTATCGGTCAGTAATGACACGCGTCCGGTGATGTGGCTGGCGGCGTGATGGATATGCAGCGGCTGCCACTGCGTCAGCGGCGTATGGGTTTCCAGCGCCACAATCACGCGCGACGACGGCTCAGGCGGTTGTTCTGACAGCAGCCAGTCACCGCGCGTCAGATCCTCTTTTTGCGCGTCGCCCACAATATTGAGTGCGATGCGCTGACCGCCGTGCGCGTGATCGACCGGTTGATTCTGCGCATGCAAACCGCGCACGCGCATGGGTTTACCGGCACCGGTCAGCCACAGCGTATCGCCCACGCGCACATCACCGCTGAGCGCCGTTCCGGTCACCACCAGCCCGGCCCCCTTCACGGTAAACGCCCGGTCGATAGCCAGACGAAAACGGTGATGGGCGAGGTGTTCGCGCTCGGGCAGGTGCAGCAGATGCTCGCGCAGCGCCGCGATGCCACGCTGCTCCGTGGCGGCGGTGACAAACAGGGTCGCCCCGCTGAAGCCATATTCCGCCAGCGTACTGTGCACCTGCGCGCGAACTGCGTCGATGCGCGCCTCGTCCACGCGATCGGCTTTGGTCAGCGCCACGGTCAGCGTCGGCCTGCCGGTCAATTGCAAAATGGCGAGATGCTCACGGGTTTGCGCCATCACGCCGTCGTCGCACGCCACCACCAGCAGCGCATGATCGATACCGCCCACGCCCGCCAGCATATTGGCGAGAAACTTTTCATGGCCCGGCACGTCGATAAAGCCCGGTACGCGACCGTCCGGCTGCGGCCAATAGGCATAACCGAGATCGATGGTCATGCCGCGCTTTTTCTCTTCCGGCAGCCTGTCGGCATTCACGCCGGTAATGGCTTCCAGCAGGGTCGTTTTGCCGTGATCGACATGTCCGGCGGTGGCAATAATCATTTCAGCAGCATCTCCAGCAAACGGGTTTCATCCTCAAGACAGCGTAAATCGAGCCACAGGCGACCGTCGGTAATACGCCCGATGACCGGCTGCGGCAAGGTGCGCCAGCGGGCTGCCAGCGCCTCCAGGCGGCTTCCGCGCCCGTCGCGCGGCGTGAAGGTGAGCGCGGCGCTCGGCAGGCGATCGACCGGCAGCGATCCGCTGCCAATCTGCGACAGGCAGGCTTCGGCCTGGACGGTGAAATCCGCGTAATGCGCGGCGAGCGCAGGCACCAGCCGCTGCGCCTGTGCGTCAATATCTTGCCGGGCGCGGGTTAACAGACGCAGCGTGGGCAGGTTGTCACACAGTTTTTCCGGATGCAGATAGAGCCTGAGCGTGGCCTCCAGCGCCGCCAGCGTCATTTTATCGGCCCGCAGCGCACGCTTAAGCGGGTGCGACTGCAAACGGGCGATCAGCGCTTTTTTACCGACGATAATGCCCGCCTGCGGGCCACCGAGCAGTTTGTCGCCGGAGAAGCTCACCAGGCTGACGCCTGCGGCAATCAGCGCCTGCGGCATCGGTTCTTTCGGCAGACCGTACTGGCTCAAATCCACCAGCGAGCCGCTGCCTAAATCCACCACCACCGGCACGCCCAGCGCATCCCCTATCGTCACCAGTTCGGCCTCGTCAACGGCGGCGGTGAAGCCTTCGATGTTGTAATTACTGGTGTGAACTTTCATCAACAGCGCGGTGGTTTCGTTAACGGCCTCGCGATAATCTTTTGCGTGCGTGCGGTTAGTGGTACCGACCTCGTGCAGCACACAGCCCGCCTGGCGCATGACGTCGGGAATACGAAACGCGCCGCCAATTTCCACCAGCTCACCGCGCGAGACCACCACTTGCTGACCGCTCGCCGTCGCCGCCAGCATCAGCAGCACGGCGGCGGCGTTGTTATTCACGATACAGGCGTCTTCCGCCCCGGTCAGGCGGCACAGCAACGCTGCCAGCGCGCTGTCGCGATGACCGCGTCCGGCACCGTCCAAATCATACTCCAGCGAGACCGGCGAGCGCATCGCCTGCGCCACCGCGTCAATGGCCGCTTCTGCCTGCGAGGCGCGCCCCAGATTGGTGTGCAGCACCGTGCCCGTCAGGTTGATCACCGGGCGAATCGCGCTTTTATGCTGATCGTCCAGCTGCTGGCGGGTGGCCTGCGCCCAGTCTGCGGTCCACGCCGGTAGGGTCTGGCTCGTCTGAATGGCGGCACGGGCGCGATCCTGCAACTGGCGCAGGGTGTCTACCACGCGGCTGTGCCCGTAGGTCTCCAGAAGCAGGCTAAAGGCGTCATCGCGCAGCAGGCGATCGGTGGCGGGTATCTGGCTGAAAAGCGAGCGGTTCTCAAGGGTCATGGCAAGGCCTTGCTGTGAATGTCCCCTCCGTCGGGGAAGGGGTCGACGTGAGAGGATTGTACAGCGACTTTGCTCAGGCTGTCATAACGCGCATCAAGCCTTCGGCGGTTCGGTGCGGGCGAAACTTTCACGGCTTAACAGGGATTCCACCAGCTTAACCAGCGTCGGGCGGTCAACGCACCAGCCCGGCGAAACGTGGCGGAAGTTCAGATAACCGATGGCGCAGGCGGTGGCGATGGTCGCCAGATTGAGCGTACCCGCCTCCAGCGTGCCGTCTGCGGCGTACTGTTCAAGGGCGTCCAGGCCGCGACTGATTTTCTCACGCTGGCGCAGCAGTTCGGTTTCAGACTGTTGATCCGCCGGGCGCGCCTGCTCCCGCACGGAGACCAGGGCCGCGTCCATGATGCCGTCCGCCAGCGCTTCAATCTGACGGATTTTCAGCGACGCCTTCGCCTCGCGGGGCAGCATCGGCGGGGCAATATTTAACAGTTCCAGATATTCCGCCACGATGGGCGAGTCGTACCAGGTGTCACCGTCGTCGGTCACCAGCGCGGGCACTTTCCCCAGCGGGTTATACTGCGACACGCCGTTCTGCGCGTTATAGGGCAGTTCATTGACGAACTCGAACGTGATGCCCTTCTCCAGCAGGATGACGGAAATCTTACGCACAAAGGGGCTGGTATAACTGCCGATCAGTTTCATGGTCGGATCCTTAATCGCCTGTAAAATAAAATTATGGCCCACGCTGCCGCAAATCGCAGGTCGCGCATTCATAAATATGAAAAGAGCGTCCCTTAAGGTGAGTGCGGCCGCCACGGTTGTCGGGCGGCGTTAACCGTGACCTGTAAGGGAGTTACAGGCTGCTTTTTTAACCACGGCACAGTTTGCAGTGGATCACACTCGGAAAACTCCTGGCAAAAATATCTTGTGATGCAGATCACAAACAAATAACAAAGTCGCGTCGCACAAATGTGATTAACATCACATTAACAGCGAATCTACGGCGTTCTTTTCGCCTTTGTTCTTTTTTTACACACATGTTTTGTGATCGCGATCACTCTAACTTACCGACTACACCCTATATTTGTGTGACGACAATCACATATAACCGTGCCGTCTGGACAGTTGAACGAATCGGTGCCAGATTTCGCATCACATCATGGGACCGGCTACCTCTGCCGCCACGTTAACAACAAAACCTCGGGCTTCCGGCCTGTGCGATAGCAAACATAAGAAGGGGTGTTTTATGTCATCCGATATCAAGATCAGAGTGCAAAGCTTTGGTCGCTTCCTCAGCAACATGGTAATGCCCAATATCGGCGCGTTTATCGCGTGGGGTATTATTACCGCATTGTTTATTCCAACAGGATGGTTACCTAACGAAACGCTGGCGAAGCTTGTCGGCCCGATGATCACCTATCTGCTGCCGCTGCTCATCGGTTATACCGGTGGTCGTCTGGTGGGCGGTGAGCGTGGTGGCGTCGTGGGTGCAATCACCACCATGGGCGTTATCGTCGGTGCTGATATGCCGATGTTCCTCGGTGCGATGATCGCCGGTCCGCTGGGCGGCTACTGCATCAAGAAATTTGACGCCTGGGTAGACGGTAAGATCAAATCCGGTTTCGAAATGCTGGTGAACAACTTCTCCGCTGGCATCATCGGTATGATCCTCGCCATCCTGGCATTCCTCGGCATTGGCCCGGCAGTTGAAGTCCTGTCTAAAATTCTGGCGGCTGGCGTTAACTTCATGGTTGTCCATGACATGCTGCCGCTGGCCTCTGTCTTTGTTGAACCGGCGAAAATCCTGTTCCTCAATAACGCCATCAACCACGGTATCTTCTCGCCGCTGGGTATTCAGCAATCCCATGACCTGGGTAAATCAATCTTCTTCCTGATTGAAGCGAACCCGGGTCCAGGTATGGGCGTTCTGCTGGCGTATATGTTCTTCGGTCGTGGCAGCGCGAAACAGTCTGCTGGCGGCGCGGCAATCATCCACTTCCTGGGCGGTATCCACGAGATTTACTTCCCGTACGTGCTGATGAACCCACGTCTGCTGCTGGCGGTGATCCTCGGCGGTATGACCGGCGTGTTCACCCTGAGCGTGCTGAACGGTGGCCTGGTGTCTCCGGCCTCTCCGGGTTCTATCCTGGCCGTGCTGGCGATGACGCCAAAAGGGGCTTACTTCGCAAACCTGGCGGCTATCTTTGCAGCGCTGGTTGTCTCTTTCGTTATCTCCGCCATTCTGCTGAAAACCAGCAAAGTGAAAGAAGAAGATGACATTGAAGCCGCTACCCGTCGCGTTCAGGACATGAAAGCACAGTCTAAAGGCGCGACTCCGCTGGCCGCAGGCGATGTGTCTAACGACCTGAGCCACGTGCGTAAAATCATCGTTGCCTGTGATGCCGGTATGGGCTCCAGCGCAATGGGTGCAGGCGTTCTGCGTAAAAAAGTTCAGGATGCGGGTCTGACCAACATCTCTGTGACCAACAGCGCGATCAACAACCTGCCGCCGGATGTTGACCTGGTGATCACCCACCGCGATCTGACTGAACGTGCGATGCGTCAGGTACCACAAGCGCAGCACATCTCCCTGACCAACTTCCTGGACAGCGGCCTGTACAGCAATCTGACCGAGCGTCTGGTTGCGGCACAGCGCCACACCGACAACGAAGTTAAGGTGCGCAGCAGCCTGCAAGACAGCTTTGACGCAAGCGACAGCAACCTGTTCAAGCTGGGCGCGGAAAACATCTTCCTGGGCCGCACCGCGAGCACCAAAGAAGAAGCGATTATCTTTGCCGGTGAGCAACTGGTGAAAGGCGGTTACGTTGAACCTGAATACGTTCAGGCGATGCTGGACCGCGAAAAACTGACCCCGACCTATCTGGGTGAGTCTATCGCCGTTCCACACGGCACCGTGGAGGCGAAAGACCGCGTGCTGAAGACCGGCGTGGTATTCTGCCAGTATCCGGAAGGCGTGCGCTTCGGTGAAGAAGCCGACGACATTGCCCGCCTGGTGATTGGTATCGCCGCGCGTAATAACGAGCACATTCAGGTGATCACAAGCCTCACCAACGCACTGGACGACGAGACTGTGATTGAGCGCCTGGCGCACACCCAGAGCGTTGAAGAAGTGCTGGCGCTGCTCGGCGGTAATAAAGCGTAATCCGTTGGCCCTCTCCCCCAGGAGAGGGTGAAAGCCGTACCTCCCCTCTCCCATTGGGAGAGGGTTAGGGTGAGGGGAAAATTTTTGGTTCCTCACCCCAGCCCTCTCGGGTAAAAACATTAATGAAGGTTATCTCTATGAAAGCATTACATTTTGGCGCAGGTAATATCGGACGTGGCTTCATCGGCAAACTGCTGGCGGACGCGGGGATTGAACTGACATTCGCCGATGTGAATCAGGTGGTTCTCGACGCCCTTAATGCCCGTCATAGCTATCAGGTTCATGTTGTTGGCGAAAACGAGCAGGTCGATACCGTTTCTGGCGTTAACGCCGTGAGCAGCATTGGCGATGACGTGGTGGATTTGGTGGCGCAGGTAGATTTAGTGACCACGGCGGTAGGCCCGGTAGTGCTTGAGCGCATCGCGCCGGCCATCGCCAAAGGCCTGGCAAAACGTAAAGCGCAGGGTCTTGAAACCCCGCTTAACATCATCGCCTGTGAAAACATGGTGCGCGGCACCACGCAGCTGAAAGGTCACGTGTTCAACGCGCTGGCAGAAGAAGACAAAGCGTGGGTTGAGGCGCACGTGGGCTTCGTTGATTCCGCCGTTGACCGTATCGTGCCACCGTCCGCCTCCGCCACGCACGATCCGCTGGAAGTGACCGTTGAAACCTTTAGCGAGTGGATTGTCGATAAGACCCAGTTCAAAGGCACGCTGCCGAACATCCCTGGCATGGAACTGACCGATAACCTGATGGCCTTCGTTGAGCGTAAACTCTTCACCCTGAACACCGGTCACGCCATCACCGCTTATTTGGGTCAGCAATACGGTTTACAAACTATTCGTGATGCCATTCTCGACGAAAAAATTCGCGCTGTGGTAAAAGGTGCGATGGAAGAGAGCGGTGAAGTGCTGATCAAACGCTACGGCTTTGACGCGCAGAAACACGCCGCGTACATCCAGAAAATTCTGGGTCGCTTCGAAAACCCGTATCTGCATGATGACGTTGAGCGCGTTGGCCGTCAGCCGCTGCGTAAACTGAGCGCCGGTGACCGTCTGATCAAACCGCTGCTGGGCACGCTGGAATACGGTCTGCCGCACGCGAACCTGGTGCAGGGGATTGCGGCGGCGATGCACTATCGCAGTGAGCAGGATCCGCAGGCGCAGGAACTGGCACAACTGATTGAAGAGAAAGGCCCACAGGCTGCGTTAGCGCAGGTTTCTGGACTCGATGCGGCAAGTGATGTCGTGACTGAGGCCGTTAACGCGTATAACGCAAAGGCATGATGCCAAACCCGGCGCGGATCCTTCCGCGCCCGAACAACAGATTGTCGGATATGCAGGCAATAATGGAAGAAACCCAGGCCTTTGAAAACCGTGTGCTTGAGCGTCTTAATGCTGGCAAAACCGTTCGAAGCTTTCTGATCGCCGCCGTCGAGTTACTCACCGAGGCGGTGAATATTCTGGTGCTTCAGGTGTTTCGCAAAGACGATTATGCGGTGAAATACGCTGTGGAACCGCTGCTTGATGGCGACGGTCCGCTGGGCGATTTGTCTGTCCGCTTAAAGCTTATTTATGGCCTCGGCGTGCTGAGTCGCCATGAGTATGAAGACGCGGAGCTGCTCATGGCCCTGCGCGAAGAGCTTAACCACGACGGCAGCGAATACGCCTTCACCGATGACGAAATCCTCGGGCCGTTTGGCGAGCTGCACTGCGTCAGCGCCCTGCCGCCTGCTCCTCTGTTTGATCTCAGCGATCCGGACCTCTTTGCGATGCAAAAGCAGCGCTATCAGCAGGTTGTTCGCTCCACTATGGTTCTCTCTCTGACCGAGCTGATCTCCCGTATCAGCTTGAAAAAAGCCTTTCAGAAGTAACCTTCCGCGTATTGGTGTATCCTTAGCGCAATATCTCCCGATTCAGAGTCCAATTGTCATGAAAGAAGTTGAAAAGAGTGAAATTAAACGCCTGAGTGACCGCCTTGACGCCATTCGCCACCAGCAGGCCGATCTCTCTTTGGTCGAAGCCGCCGATAAATACGCCGAGCTTGAAAAAGAGAAAGAGACGATTGAAGGCGAGCTGGTGCGTTTACGTGCGGTGCACGGCCACAAGCTGAGCAAAGAAGCGCAGAAGCTGCTGGCGCTGCCGCATCGCCGTGCTATCACCAAAAAAGAGCAGGCCGATATGGGCAAGCTGAAAAAAAGCGTGCGCGGTCTGGTGGTTGTGCACCCGATGACCGAACTGGGCCGTGAAATGGGCCTGAAAGAGATGACCGGTTTTTCGAAGACGGCATTCTGATTTATCGCCGGGTGGCGCGTCTACCCGGCCCTTTCTCTCTCCCGCGTCATTTGCCCCGCCCATTTCTTGACGATCTCCCCTCTGGTTCACACTTCCTTTCTTTTTAACTACATAAACGTTGCCTGAAAATAACAAATGCTTAACTATTTGCTGTTATGAACCCTACTAAAACCGTTTGATGCCGATCAGAACGACGCTTCCTGGGAGAACAACGCATGATTATTTCCGCAGCAAGTGATTACCGCGCGGCCGCACGGCGTATCCTGCCGCCCTTTTTGTTCCATTACATCGACGGTGGTGCTTACGCGGAGTACACGCTGCGGCGCAACGTCGAAGATTTGTCGCAGGTGGCGCTGCGCCAGCGGGTGCTGAAAAATATGTCAGACCTGAGCCTGGAAACGACGCTGTTTAACGAAACGCTGTCGATGCCGGTAGCGCTGGCCCCCGTCGGTCTGTGCGGGATGTACGCGCGCCGTGGCGAAGTGCAGGCCGCCGCCGCGGCAGATGCCAAAGGGATCCCGTTTACGCTTTCCACCGTTTCCGTGTGCCCGATTGAAGAAGTGGCCCCGACGCTGAAGCGTCCGATGTGGTTCCAGCTGTACGTGCTGCGCGACCGGGGTTTTATGCGCAATGCGCTGGAGCGTGCCAAAGCGGCAGGATGCTCGACGCTGGTCTTTACCGTCGATATGCCGACGCCCGGCGCACGCTATCGTGACGCCCACTCCGGCATGAGCGGTGCCAATGCGGCAATGCGTCGCTACTGGCAGTCGGTGACGCATCCCCAGTGGGCGTGGGACGTAGGCCTTCATGGGCGTCCGCACGATCTGGGGAATATCTCCACCTATCTCGGCAAACCGACCGGGCTGGAAGATTACATCGGCTGGCTGGCGAACAACTTTGATCCGTCGATCTCCTGGAAGGACCTGGAGTGGATCCGCGAGTTCTGGGACGGCCCGATGGTGATCAAGGGGATCCTCGATCCGGAAGACGCAAAAGACGCGGTGCGCTTTGGTGCCGACGGCATTGTGGTGTCCAACCACGGCGGACGCCAGCTTGATGGCGTGTTGTCGTCTGCCCGCGCGCTGCCTGCTATCGCCGATGCGGTGAAAGGCGATATTGCGATTCTGGCGGACAGCGGGATCCGCAACGGTCTGGACGTGGTGCGCATGATCGCCCTCGGGGCGGACACGGTGCTGCTGGGCCGCGCGTATCTGTATGCGCTGGCGACCCACGGCCAGGCGGGCGTGGCAAACCTGCTGAATCTGATTGAGAAGGAGATGCGCGTGGCAATGACGCTGACCGGGGCAAAATCAATCAGCGAGATCACCCGCCGTTCGCTGGTGCAAAACGTGGAGCATGAATCGGTATTTGCTCCGCTTAAGACCGGGGACGCCGCATAATATCCCCCCCTCCCGAACTCTGCACAATCGGTCCCTCTCCCTGCGGGAGAGGGTTAGGGTGAGGGGGAAAATTCTGCTATGCTGCCCCGCGTTATTGAGGGGGCAGCATGCTGAACATCGTCTTATTTGAACCTGAAATCCCGCCGAATACCGGCAACATCATCCGTCTTTGCGCCAACACGGGCTTTCGTCTGCACATTATTGAACCGATGGGCTTTACCTGGGACGATAAGCGTCTGCGTCGGGCGGGGCTGGATTACCATGAATTTACCGCCGTCACTCGCCATCATGATTACGCCGCATTTCTGGACGCGCAAAAACCGCAGCGCATGTTTGCTCTGACCACCAAAGGTACGCCAGCGCACAGCGCGGTGAGCTATCAGGAAGGTGACTATCTGCTGTTTGGCCCGGAAACGCGCGGCCTGCCCGCGAGCATTCTGGATGCATTACCGCCGGAGCAAAAAATCCGTATCCCGATGATGCCGGACAGCCGCAGCATGAACCTGTCTAACGCGGTGTCGGTGGTGGTGTATGAGGCCTGGCGACAGCTGGGTTATGCTGGCGCGGTGTTGCGGAGCTGATCTTTTTGCAGGGTCGTGTTGTCGGGTGGCGCTGCGCTTACCCGACCTACAAACTGCCCAGGTTTACTATGGCAAGTAAGATAGCCTGAGCCTAGATCCCGTCGCCGTATTCGAACCCGTGGTTATTGCCAAAATGCTGGTCCATATCCATTGCGGGTTTGTCGGATTCCGGTTTGCCAACGATGCGCGCCGGCACGCCTGCGGCGGTGGTGTGCGGGGGTACCGGCTGGAGCACGACCGAGCCTGCGCCAATTTTCGCGCCGCGCCCGACTTCGATATTGCCGAGAATTTTAGCTCCCGCGCCAATCATCACACCTTCACGAATTTTGGGGTGGCGATCGCCGCTGGTTTTGCCGGTCCCGCCAAGCGTCACAGACTGCAAAATCGACACGTCATCTTCGATCACTGCCGTTTCGCCCACCACGATACCTGTCGCATGGTCGAGCATGATGCCACGGCCAATTTTCGCCGCCGGGTGAATATCCACCTGGAAGGAGACGGAGACCTGGTTTTGCAGGAAAATCGCCAGCGCGCGGCGGCCTTCGTTCCACAACCAGTGCCCGATGCGGTAGGCCTGGAGGGCGTGGAAGCCTTTCAGGTACAGCAGCGGCGTGGAGTATTTGTCCACCGCCGGGTCACGCGTGCGCACGGCCTGAATATCGCAGGCGGCCGAGGCGATCATTTCCGGATCGGCGGCGTAGGCTTCTTCCACCACTTCACGAATGGCAATCGCGGGCATGATCGGTGACGCCAGTTTATTGGCCAGCATGTAGCTTAGGGCGTTGCCGAGGTTTTCGTGCTTCAGTAACGTCGCGTGATAAAAGCTGGCCAGCATCGGCTCGCAGTCCGCGAGCTGGCGGGCTTCAGCTTTAATATTATTCCAGACGAGATCCAGTTCTTCACACGGCATTGCTGACTCCAGACGTAATAAAAAAGACCGGCCAATCTGCGTTGGCCGTGTCTGTTTCGATGATTTGAGAGACTATGGGCGGCTCAGCTCGTCCTTGCGCGCGCGACCTAATAAGGTCAATGCTGCCTCGCGCGCGTTTTTTCCGCAATACAATACTTGATAAATTTCCTCGGTTATTGGCATTTCAACACCAAAGCGGTGTGCCAGTTCGCGGACTTCTTTTGTATTGCGGTAACCTTCAACCACTTGCCCGATGCTGTCCTGTGCGGTCTGCACATCCATGCCCTCACCGAGCTTCATGCCAAAGCGACGGTTACGCGACTGGTTGTCGGTACAGGTGAGCACGAGATCGCCCAGACCGGCCATGCCCATAAAGGTGGCGGGATCGGCACCGAGCGCCGCGCCAAGACGCGACATTTCGGTCAGGCCACGGGTGATCAGCGCCGTGCGCGCGTTTGCGCCAAAGCCGATACCGTCGGACATGCCTGCGCCGATGGCAATGACGTTTTTCACCGCGCCGCCCAGCTGTACGCCGATAAAATCGGGATTGCTGTAGACGCGAAAACTTTTGCCGCAGTGCAGCAACTGCTGCAAATCTTCAGCGAAAGCCTCGTCTGTCGAGGCGAGCGAAATCGCCGTGGGTAAACCGGCAGCCAACTCTTTGGCGAAGGTGGGACCGGAAATCACCGCCAGCGGAATGGATTCGCCCAGCGCTTCACGCGCGACGTCCTGAAGTAATCGCCCGGTTTCCGCTTCTAAGCCTTTGGTCGCCCAGACAATGCGCGCATCGTCGCGCATCAGCGGCTTAATTTGACGCAGCACATCACCAAACACATGGCTTGGGACCACCACGAGAATGTTGCGGCTGGCGGCAAGGGCCGTCGCCAAATCGCTTTCAAGATGGAGCGTGTCGGGGAAGGTGACGTCGGGGAGGAACGCCACGTTGCAGCGATCGCGTTGCAGCGTCGCGATATGTTTTGGGTCGTGGCCCCAAAGCACCACGTCGTGGCCATTTCTTGCCAGCGTAATGGCAAGAGCGGTGCCGTACGAGCCGGCACCGATCACAGTCATATGAGCATTAGGTATACTCATCAGGCATCCTGATGTTCTTCAGTACCTTCGCCTGCCTGCTGCTGTAAATAGTTCATGAACAGCGCATCAAAATTGACTGGCGCAAGGTTCAGCTGCGGGAAAGTACCGCGTGACACGAGGCTGGTGATGCATTCGCGAGCGTACGGGAACAGAATGTTCGGGCAGTACGCGCCGAGGCAATGTGCCATCTGGGTGCCTTCGATACCACCGACGGAGAAGATACCCGCCTGCTGAACTTCACACAGGAACGCGGTTTCTTCGCCGAGGCTTGCGGTCACGGTGACACGCAATACCACTTCATACACGTCATCAGCCAACTGGCTGGACGCGGTATCCAGATCCAGTTTAACTTCTGGCTGCCAGTCTTTCTGGAAAACATGCGGTGCATTCGGCGCTTCGAAAGAGACATCCTTGGTATAAATACGCTGAATCTGGAAAGCCATTTCAGTTTCGTTTTGTTCTGACATGAGAAAACCCTTTAGTGTTGTCCAAAAGCGCCTCAGCGCAACAGGGGATCGAGTCCACCACGCGCGTCCAGCGCATACAAGTCATCACAGCCACCAATGTGCTGTGCATCAATAAAAATCTGCGGCACAGTCGTACGGCCACTACGTTGAATCATCTCTTCGCGTTTCACCGCGTCGCCGTCGATCGGTAACTCTTCGAACGCCACGCCTTTACTGTTTAGCAAGGCTTTTGCACGATGGCAAAACGGGCACGTCGCTTTGGTATAGATTTCAATGTTAGCCATGACAGTACTCCTGAATAAGTTACTTACCGCGAACTAATGGCAGATTCTCACCGCTCCAGCCTGCTACGCCATCTTTCAGCACGTAAACCTGCTCGAAGCCAGCGTTAACCAGCGCGCTGGCAGGCTCTTGCGCCTGCATACCCGAACCATCTACAACAATAATGGGTTTGCTTTTCTGTTTATCAAGCTCACCGACGTTATTGGCTTTGATTTCGGCGGGCAGCAAATTAATGGAGCCGGCGATATGGCCTTTACGGAAGTCATCACGCTGACGCAGATCGACCACAACGGCATCTTCTTTATTGATGAGACGCGTTGCTTCACCACGGGTGATCACTTTTACTTTGGATGTCAGACCTTTAAGAGTGGTGAACAACACCGCTCCCAGTAACACAACCCAGCCGATACACAGTATGGGATGACGGCTAACAAATTGCATAATTTCTTGCATGGGGGGTAACAACTCCCGACTCAGTGATTAAAAACCAGGAAAGGAGTATACCTGTGCGGTGTGGCAAATACAGCCAGCGAGCGCATTGGATTGCATTTTCTGCGGACTGTTACGAAAAAAAAGCCCTCAGGCGCTAAAAACCCCGCCTCACGCCACCGCTTCTTTGATCTTCTGCGGCTATTTGATCGATTCAGCTGTAGTAAAATTACGCAAATTTTTTTGTCTCATGAGCATGAGGTTGTCGCAATGTCGGTTTCTAAAAAACCTATGGTACTGGTGATTCTGGATGGCTATGGCTACCGTGAAGACCAGCAGGATAACGCAATTTTCAAGGCGAAAACGCCGGTAATGGACGCGCTGTGGGCCACCCGCCCGCACACGCTGATCGATGCATCAGGCCTGGAAGTGGGTCTGCCCGATCGTCAGATGGGCAACTCCGAAGTGGGCCACGTCAACCTGGGCGCGGGCCGCATCGTGTATCAGGATTTAACCCGTCTGGACGTTGAAATTAAAGAACGTACGTTCTTTAGCAACGCGGCCCTGACCGGTGCCGTCGACAAAGCTGTCGCCAACGGTAAAGCCGTGCACATCATGGGCCTGCTCTCTGCGGGCGGCGTGCACAGCCATGAAGATCACATTCTGGCAATGGTCGAACTGGCCGCTGAACGGGGCGCAGACAAAATCTATCTGCACGCCTTCCTCGATGGTCGTGACACCCCGCCGCGCAGCGCAGAATCCGCGCTGAGCCGCTTTGAAGCAAAATTCGCTGAGCTGGGCAAAGGCCGCGTTGCCACCATTATTGGTCGCTACTTTGCGATGGATCGTGACAACCGTTGGGATCGCGTTGAACAAGCGTACGACCTGATGACGCAGGCAAAAGGCGAATTCCAGGCGGACACCGCGGTTGCCGCGCTCCACGCCGCTTACGCCCGTGATGAAAACGACGAATTCGTGAAAGCCACCGTGATCCGCGCTGAAGGCCAGGCCGATTCCGCCATGGTTGACGGCGACGCGCTGATTTTCATGAACTTCCGCGCTGACCGCGCGCGCGAAATTACCCGCGCCTTTGTAAATGCCGATTTTGACGGCTTCGCGCGTAAAAAAGTGGTTAAGCTCGGCGATTTCGTCATGCTGACCGAATACGCGGCCGACATTAAAGCCGTGTGTGCCTATCCGCCTGCATCCCTTGCCAACACCTTTGGTGAGTGGATGGCGAAAAACGATAAAACGCAGCTGCGCATTTCCGAAACGGAAAAATACGCGCATGTGACCTTCTTCTTTAACGGTGGCGTTGAAGAGCCGTTTGTTGGCGAAGACCGCATTCTGATCAACTCACCGAAAGTGGCAACGTACGACCTGCAACCGGAAATGAGCAGTGCAGAATTGACTGAAAAATTGGTCGCGGCGATCAAGAGCGGCAAGTACGACACCATCATTTGTAACTACCCGAACGGTGACATGGTCGGCCATACCGGCGTCTTTGACGCGGCGGTTGCCGCTGTCGAAACGCTGGACAACTGCATCGCGCAAGTCGCTGACGCGATCCAGTCCGTGGGCGGCCAGATGCTGGTGACTGCGGATCATGGCAACGCTGAGCAGATGCGTGATCCGTCAACCGGCCAGGCGCACACCGCGCACACTAACCTGCCGGTACCGCTGATTTACGTGGGCGACAAAGCGCTGAAAGCCGTCGATGGCGGTAAACTTTCCGACATCGCACCGACCATGCTGACCCTGATGGGCATGGCGATCCCGCAAGAGATGACTGGTAAGCCGCTGTTCATCGTGGAATAATCGCTCCCCATGAGGGGAAAGGTGATTTTTTCAAATACATGGGCCGTCGCGATACGGCCCCTACTCTGCGCCAGCGCACTCAGCGCTGGCGTATTGTTGTGCGCCTTTTCAGCCCACGCGGATGATCGCGATCAGCTAAAATCTCTCCAGGCGGATATCGCCGCCAAAGAACAAGCCGTACGCAAACAGCAGCAGCAGCGTTCCGGCCTTCTGGCCCAGCTCAAAGCGCAGGAAGAGGCCATTTCAGCCGCCGCCCGTGCACTTCGCGAAACGCAAAACACGCTCGCCCAGCTCAATAAGCAGATTGATGCCATGAACGCGTCGATTGCCAAACTGGAGCGTCAGCGTCAAAGCCAGGAGCGTAATCTGGCGGCACAGCTGGACGCCGCGTTTCGTCAGGGTGAGCATACCGGCATTCAACTGATTCTCAGCGGTGAAGAGAGCCAGCGCGGGCAGCGTTTGCAGGCCTATTTTGGCTATCTCAACCAGGCGCGTCAGGAAACGATTGCGGAACTTAAGCAGACGCGCGAAGAGGTCGATTCGCAAAAAGCGGCGCTGGAAGAGAAGCAGAGCCAGCAGCAGACGCTGCTTTACGAACAGCAGGCGCAGCAGGCGAAGCTGGAGCAGGCGCGCAACGAGCGTAAGAAAACCCTCTCCGGGCTGGAATCCTCGATTCAGGAAGGCCAGCAGCAACTGGGCGAACTGCGCGCGAACGAATCACGTCTGCGTAACAGCATTGCGCGCGCCGAGGCCGCCGCGAAAGCGCGGGCAGAACGCGAGGCCCGTGAAGCCGAAGCGGTGCGCAGCCGCCAGAAGGAAGCATCCCGCAAAGGCACCACTTACCGGCCAACGGAAAGCGAGCAGTCGCTGATGTCGCGCACCGGCGGGTTAGGTTCGCCGCGCGGTCAGGCATTCTGGCCGGTGCGCGGCTCTATCCTGCACCGCTATGGCGAACAGCTCCAGGGTGAGCTACGGTGGAAAGGGATTGTTATTGGCGCGTCGGAAGGCAGCGAAGTGAAAGCCATCGCCGATGGCCGCGTGATCCTCGCCGACTGGTTGCAGGGCTACGGCCTTGTGGTTGTGGTTGAACACGGCAAGGGCGACATGAGCCTGTACGGTTACAACCAGAGCGCGCTGGTTAGCGTTGGCACGCAGGTGCGTGCCGGTCAAGCGATTGCCCTTGTGGGCAGCAGTGGCGGCCAGGGCCGGCCATCACTCTATTTCGAAATTCGCCGCCAGGGTCAGGCGGTCAATCCACAGCCGTGGTTGGGAAGATAAGTTTTGCTTCAATTTCGTCGTCTGTTTGTTTCTGTCGTCAGCGTTCTGGCTTTATCCCACCCGGTGTTCGCTGGCAAACTCGCCATCGTCATTGACGATTTCGGCTATCGCCCGCAAACGGAAAACCAGGTGCTGGCGATGCCGTCAACGATTTCCGTTGCCGTGCTGCCCAACGCGCCCCATGCGCGGGAAATGGCCACCAAGGCCCATAACAGCGGTCATGAGGTCTTAATCCACCTGCCAATGGCCCCGCTGAGTAAACAGCCGCTGGAAAAAGACACGCTGCAACCGGACATGAGCAGTGAAGAGATTGAGCGGATTATTCGCGACGCGGTGAGCAAAGTGCCTTATGCCGTGGGCCTGAACAACCACATGGGCAGCGCGATGACCTCAAACCTCTTCGGCATGCAGAAAGTGATGCAGGCGCTGGCGCGTTACGACCTCTACTTCCTCGACAGCATGACCATCGGCAACAGCCAGGCAATGCGCGCCGCCGCCGGTACCGGCGTGA
Source organism: uncultured Enterobacter sp. (assembly GCA_963521185.1). Taxonomy (GTDB): domain Bacteria; phylum Pseudomonadota; class Gammaproteobacteria; order Enterobacterales; family Enterobacteriaceae; genus Enterobacter_D. The sequence goes on from CAUQTV010000005.1 coordinate 306,983, forward strand.
CGGTCATTAAGCGCAAAGTGTTCCTTGATGACACGCAAAACGAGGCCGACATTCGCCGCCAGTTTACCCGCGCGGTCGAGCTTGCCCGCCGCAACGGATCGGCCATTGCGATTGGACACCCGCACCCCACCACCGTGCGGGTACTGCAACAAATGCTCCCCAGCCTGCCGTCGGATATCACGCTGGTGCGCCCGAGTGGCTTACTTCATGAGCCGCAAATCGACACCTCGAAACCGAATCTGACGCCGCCACGCTCAGGCGAGCCGCAGCGACCGCGTAACCCCTTCCGCGGTGTGAAACTGTGTACGGTGAAAAAAGCGTCGGAACCGGTCTACGCGACCCGGTTCTTTAGCGTGATAGGCGAGAGCATCAGCGAGAGTACGCTGGTGAAATATATGCAGAGCCAGTGGCAGGGTTGGGCGAAAGTAGAGCAGGGTAAGTAACACGGCGAATCCTTTCGCCACGGGCCATTAACGAAGATTGATCGCCTGACGCGCCACACGACGGTGTGAGCGCGTTTTGTCCCGCCATTTATACAACCGCAGCGACCAGAGCAACACCTGATATCCCACCTTCACGCTGCGCACGTTGGTGACCATCCGCTTATACATGCCGGACGTGAAAATCTCAGCGATCATCTGCTGGCGGATGAGCATATTGGGCTCTTTACGCACAGCATGACAGACACGCAATGCTTCGTAGGTTATCTGCTGACAAAACTCAGGGTAGAGGGGGATTTTACCCTTATAGTCGTTATTCAGCTTATCCAGTAAGCGTGTGATTTTGATGTAATGACGCTGATAAATAAGATTCTTTTTACCCTGGCGTTTCACCCGGCTGACGGAATGTCCATGCAGAAAATACTTATACAGCGACTTTTCCGTATAGCGCGCACGGGCAGCATTGAACATAAATTCAGTGGTCCAGATAATATCCTGATGATGCAATCCCGGCACAAACCTTAAGTTATGCTGTTTAATCACATCATGGCGATAGACGCCCATCCACAACACATGGGTCCAGCGACGACAGGCCAGCGCTTTACGCAGCCAGTCCGGACCGCTCATCACCTCTGTTGAGCGTACGCGATCCAGCGGAATAGATTGCCAGGTGTGGCCGGATTGTTTGTCGGACCAGTCTGAGTTGCACTGTGCCACGTCCAAATCGTCGTCTAACGCCATTTTCATCAGCGTTTCGTACATGTCCGGATAGGTGAGATCGTCGGCGTCAACAAAGGCGATGTAGTCCCCCGTGGCGACGTCGAGTCCCCGGTTTCGCGCGATGGAAGCACCCGCGTTAGCCTGATGTAACAGTTTGACGTAGGGGTACTTTTCAACGTAGCGATTGGCAATCTCAACGGAATTATCCGTTGAGCCATCATTAACAATGATAATTTCGTGGGCAGTCCAAGTTTGCGCTATCAGGGAGTCCATGCAAGCAGCAAAATCCTCACCTGCGTTATACAGGGGGATAATCACACTAAGTGATCCCGGGCTATTCATCATAATAATTCCTGCTTATAGTTTTGGTCGTTGCAATTTTTTGACACATCTTTTGCAAGATAATTCCAGAGACTCTCTTTTTATTATTTTTTATTTAAAACAGAGAACTTACGCGAACCGTTAATTAACAGCTTATGACATCGCGATTAAGATAACGTTAAGACTAAGGCGAAAATACGAAGGTTTTATGACTTTGACGATTATTTACAATACAGGCGGGGGAAGTTTAAGAGTTTTCGCAAAGAAAGGGGCTGCGAGTGCAGCCCCTGACCGTTTATTCCCAGTTCAGGATCACTTTACCGGACTGACCGGAGCGCATGGCATCGAAGCCCTGCTGGAATTCATCAATGGAGAAACGGTGCGTAATGATCGGGGTCAGATCCAGACCGGACTGGATCAGCGCGGCCATCTTGTACCAGGTTTCGAACATCTCACGGCCATAAATACCTTTGATGAACAGGCCCTTGAAGATCACCTTGTTCCAGTCGATAGACATCTCCGACGGAGGAATGCCCAGCAGCGCAATGCGCCCGCCGTGATTCATGGTGTCGAGCATGCTCCGGAACGCCGGTGGTGCACCGGACATCTCCAGGCCGACGTCAAAACCTTCGGTCATCCCCAGCTCTGCCATCACGTCGTTAAGGCTCTCTTTCGAGACGTTTACCGCGCGGGTGACGCCCATTTTGCGCGCCAGATCCAGCCGGTACTCGTTGACGTCGGTGATCACCACATTACGTGCACCCACGTGTTTTGCCACCGCCGCAGCCATAATGCCAATCGGTCCTGCGCCGGACACCAGCACATCTTCGCCGACTAAATCAAACGACAGCGCGGTGTGCACGGCATTGCCGAACGGGTCAAAAATTGACGCCAGCTCGTCAGAGATATTGTCCGGGATTTTGAAGGCGTTGAAGGCCGGGATCACCAGATATTGCGCGAAGCAGCCCGGACGGTTTACGCCCACGCCAACGGTGTTGCGGCACAGGTGCGTGCGACCGCCCCGACAGTTACGGCAATAGCCGCAGGTGATGTGGCCTTCACCGGACACGCGATCGCCAATTTTAAAACCTTTGACTTCCTGACCGATACCGACCACTTCACCCACGTATTCGTGCCCAACGACCATCGGAACCGGAATGGTTTTTTGCGACCACTCATCCCAGTTGTAAATGTGCACGTCGGTGCCGCAAATCGCCGTTTTACGGATTTTGATCAGCAGATCGTTATGCCCAACGTCCGGTTCCGGCACGTCGTTCATCCAGATCCCTTCTTCCGCTTTCAGCTTGGATAACGCTTTCATCACAGGTCCTCAGGCAATCACGCCAAGTTTTTTACCAATGCGGGTAAAGGCTTCTACCGCACGTTCGATTTGCTCAGGGGAGTGCGCCGCCGACATTTGGGTGCGGATGCGCGCCTGGCCTTTCGGCACCACCGGGAAGAAAAATCCGGTAACGTAAATGCCCTCTTTTTGCAGCTCGCGGGCCATGTTCTGCGCCACCACCGCATCGCCCAGCATCACCGGGATAATGGCGTGATCGGCACCCGCCAGCGTAAAGCCTGCGGCACGCATTTTTTCGCGGAACAGACGCGCATTCGCCCACAGGCGGTCGCGCATCTCGCTGCCCGCTTCCACCATCTCAAGCACCTGGATGGAGGCAGAAACGATCGCCGGCGCGAGCGAGTTGGAGAACAGGTACGGGCGCGAGCGCTGACGCAGCCACTCAACCACCTCTTTACGCGCCGCCGTGTAACCTCCTGACGCACCGCCCAGCGCTTTCCCGAGCGTGCCGGTGATAATGTCCACGCGGCCCATGACGTCGCAGTATTCATGCGAGCCGCGACCGTTTTCACCCACAAACCCGACGGCGTGGGAATCATCGACCATCACCAGCGCGTCATATTTGTCTGCCAGATCGCACACGCCCTTCAGGTTGGCGATCACGCCGTCCATGGAGAACACGCCATCGGTGGCGATCAACACATGACGCGCGCCCGCTTCCCGGGCTTCTTTCAGACGCGCTTCCAGCTCCTGCATGTCGTTATTGGCGTAGCGAAAACGTTTCGCTTTGCACAGGCGCACGCCGTCAATGATGGACGCATGGTTGAGCGCATCGGAAATAATGGCGTCTTCCGCGCCGAGCAGCGTCTCAAACAGGCCACCGTTGGCGTCAAAACAGGAGGAGTAAAGAATGGCGTCTTCCATACCGAGGAAGTCGGCGAGCTTTTTCTCCAGCTGCTTGTGGCTGTCCTGGGTGCCGCAAATAAAACGCACCGACGCCATGCCGAAACCGTGGCTGTCCATGCCCGCTTTCGCAGCGTCAATCAGCGCAGGGTGATTCGCCAGGCCAAGATAGTTGTTGGCGCAAAAGTTGATGACCTGACTCCCATCAGCCACCGTAATATCCGCCTGCTGAGCAGACGTGATGATGCGTTCTTCTTTAAACAACCCCTCCGCACGAGCGGTATCGAGGTCGTTGGTTAACTGTTTGTAAAAATCCCCACGCATTGCAATTCTCCAGACGGGACAAATTTCGGCACATATTACCCAAAGCTATACGTTGATACGAGATGACGCATCATCTGTTCTCCGATTTGCAGCATAAATCACGTGTCGTCCTGATGCCCGACGGTGAATGGCTGAAGGGTGCGCAATGTGATGGTATGATAAAAGCATTCGTGTCTGAGATTGTCTCATGGCTCTATAATTCAAAGGTCACAGTTATGATTATCGTTACCGGCGGCGCAGGCTTTATCGGCAGCAACATCGTTAAAGCACTGAATGACAAGGGCATCACTGACATCCTGGTCGTAGATAACCTGAAAGACGGCACCAAGTTCGCAAACCTGGTGGATCTGGATATCGCCGATTACATGGATAAAGAAGACTTCCTGATCCAGGTAATGGCAGGGGAAGAGTTCGGTGATATCGAAGCCATTTTCCACGAAGGTGCGTGCTCATCCACCACCGAATGGGATGGCAAGTACATGATGGATAACAACTATCAGTACTCCAAAGAAGTGCTGCACTACTGCCTGGAGCATGAAATTCCGTTCCTGTACGCCTCTTCAGCGGCCACCTACGGCGGACGCACCAGCGACTTTATCGAGTCACGCGAATACGAAAAGCCGCTCAACGTGTACGGCTACTCCAAGTTCCTGTTCGACGAATACGTGCGTCAAATTCTGCCAGAAGCGAATTCGCCGGTGGTTGGCTTCCGCTATTTCAACGTCTATGGCCCGCGCGAAGGCCACAAAGGCAGCATGGCGAGCGTGGCCTTCCACCTCAACACGCAGTTGAACAACGGCGAAACGCCGAAGCTGTTCGAAGGCAGCGACAACTTTAAACGCGACTTTGTCTACGTGGGCGATGTCGCCGCCGTGAACCTGTGGTTCTGGGAAAACGGCGTGTCCGGCATCTTTAACCTCGGTACCGGTCGTGCAGAATCGTTCCAGGCCGTGGCGGATGCGACCCTCGCCTTCCACCAAAAAGGCAGCATCGAGTACATCCCGTTCCCGGAAAAACTGAAAGGCCGCTACCAGGCCTTTACGCAGGCGGATCTCACTAACCTGCGTAAAGCGGGCTACGACAAGCCGTTCAAAACCGTTGCCGAAGGCGTGACGGAGTATATGGCCTGGCTGAACCGCGACGCCTAAGCATGAGGATTTTAATCATCGGCCCGTCATGGGTGGGCGACATGATGATGTCGCAAAGTCTCTATCGCACGCTCAAGGCGCGTTTTCCGCAGGCGATTATTGATGTGATGGCACCCGCATGGTGCCGTCCGTTGCTGTCACGCATGCCGGAAGTGAACGACGCGATCCCCATGCCGCTCGGCCACGGCGCGCTGGAGTTGGGGGCGCGTCGCGCGCTCGGTCACAGTCTGCGCGCGCGCCGCTACGATCGCGCTTACGTTCTGCCAAACTCGTTTAAATCCGCTCTCGTGCCGTTTTTTGCCCGCATCCCCCACCGCACCGGCTGGCGCGGTGAAATGCGCTACGGCGTGCTCAACGACGCCCGCGTGCTGGATAAGCAGGCCTGGCCGCTGATGGTCGAGCGCTATGTGGCGCTGGCCTATGACAAAGGCGCGATGAAAACAGCGAAGGATCTGCCGCAGCCGCTGCTCTGGCCACAGCTGCGCGTTGAAGAAGGTGAAATATCGCAGACCTGCGCGGCGTTTTCGCTCTCGGCGGAGCGACCGATTATCGGCTTTTGTCCCGGTGCCGAATTTGGCCCGGCAAAACGCTGGCCGCATTACCACTACGCGGAACTGGCCGGATCGCTTATCGACGAAGGCTATCAGGTGGTGTTATTCGGTTCGGCGAAAGACCACGAAGCGGGTAACCAAATCCTCGCGATGCTCAATAATGATCAGCAGGCGTGGTGCCACAACCTGGCGGGGGAAACCCAACTGGACCAGGCAGTGATCCTGATTGCCGCCTGCAAAGCGGTAGTCAGTAACGACTCTGGCCTGATGCACGTCGCGGCTGCGCTTAACCGCCCGCTGGTTGCGTTATATGGTCCCAGCAGCCCGGACTTTACGCCGCCGCTGTCGCATAAAGCGCGCGTCATCCGTTTGATTACGGGTTACCACAAAGTGCGCAAAGGCGACGGCGATCAGGGCTATCATCAAAGCCTGATCGACATTCGACCCGACCGCGTGCTGGATGCACTCAATGAACTGCTGCTGGCGGAAGAAGGATAACGGATGCGGGTGCTGATCGTAAAAACCTCATCAATGGGCGATGTTCTGCATACGCTACCGGCGTTAACAGACGCGATGCAGGCCATTCCGGGCATACGTTTTGACTGGGTGGTGGAAGAGGGCTTCGCGCAGATCCCGTCGTGGCACGAAGCGGTTGACCGGGTGATCCCGGTGGCCATCCGCCGCTGGCGCAAAGCCTGGTTCTCGGCCCCGATAAAAGCCGAACGTGCGGCGTTTCGCGCAGCGGTTCGCGACCGGCGTTACGATGCGATTATCGATGCGCAGGGCCTGATCAAAAGCGCGGCGCTGGTCACGCGGCAGGCGGAAGGCATCAAGCACGGCATGGACTGGCAAAGCGCGCGTGAACCGCTGGCAAGCCTGTTCTATAACCGTCGTCATCACATTGCAAAGCAGCAGCATGCGGTTGAGCGCACCCGCGAGCTGTTCGCCAAAAGCCTCGGCTATGCGAAACCGCAAAACCAGGGTGATTATGCCATTGCGGCACATTTCATGAACAATCTGAATGACGATAACGCGCGTTATGTCGTATTTTTACATGCCACCACACGCGATGATAAGCACTGGCCTGAAGACCACTGGCGTACATTGATAAGTCTTTTGGCAGAAAGTGGGTTACGCATTAAGCTGCCGTGGGGCGCACCGCATGAAGAAGCGCGGGCAAAAAGGCTGGCTGAAGGGTTTGATTATGTGGATGTTTTACCGCGGATGAGTCTACAAGAGGTCGCCAGCGTGCTGGCAGGTGCGTCATTTGTGGTATCGGTAGATACGGGCTTAAGCCATCTGACCGCCGCATTAGACAGGCCGAACGTAACGCTGTATGGCCCAACGGATCCGGGACTGATTGGTGGTTATGGAAAAAACCAGGTGGCGTGTTGTTCTGAGTCAGAAAAACTGACCGATTTATCAGCAACGACAGTGGCTGAATTACTGAAGAAAAATTACTTTCTTTAATTTATTGTCAGAAGTAATGGTGATTAAATGATTTTTGCACAAGTAATAAAGGATAAGCCCGTTTGTTGGCAGGCAATTTGGAATCGAGGGATTGTTTCTTTATTTATTATCCTTTATTTTTTCAATAACATTACTCGCTATAAACATGCTGTCGCAGGTTTAATGTACATTACCGCTATTTATTATCTCGTAAAGAATAAAAAACAGATCAAAATTTTATTCAAAAATAACTTAGCACTGTCGGTCATTTTATTATCTGCGGTAACTCTTTATTCCGTTGCTATCTCAATTGATCCACATTATAGTTTCAATCGATTCCTGAATACGATTTTTGAAAAGTTATTGATCGTTTCTTTTGTTATTCCCATAATTCTGTTCAAGGAATCAAAAGAAACTGCTGCGAAGATAATTATTTATACACTGGCTGTAGGTATCATACCGTTGATGCTGGTAGATGGCTGGCAGTATATTCAGGAATATCAACAGGGAATAATGCCTTTAGCGACCTTTAATCACAAGTATCGCTCGGATGCCCTCATTTTCATGGCTCCAGCGTTACTGTTTTTATGGACAAACGGCAATCGCAAAGAGCAGGTGGCTTTTGTCGTGTTAGCCATCATTACAACGCTGATGATCCTCGGTACGCTTCAGCGCGGTACCTGGCTCTCAATTCTCATCGCTTCGATTATCTTTTTCGTGTGTAAAAAAGAGTGGAAGATCCCCTTAGCTGCGGTCACCGTGCTCGCTTGCGTACTCTCTTTTGCGTATATCACTGAGTATAAAGAGTCTGCGCTTCTGTTTAAAAAAATTCAGCAAACATCAAGCAGTAATCGCTATGGTAACGGAACTCAAGGCTCCGCGCTTGATTTGATCCTGGAGAACCCTGCCAAAGGATACGGATTTGGGGAGAATGTTTATCATCGTCAATATAATAATCGCGTGAAGGATTATCCCCAATGGATTGCACGTCACTCGATTGGACCACATAACCTGACGCTTTCTTTCTGGTTTGCGGCCGGTATACCTGGCCTGTTGGCCTTATGGTATTTACTCTGTTCAACTCTGGCCGAGACCATAAAAGGTTATAGAAAAAGTGAAGGAATAATCAGAGACGGATGGTTATTGCTGGCGATGGTATTTGTGGGCAATCTTGTGGTACGCGGGGCGTTCGAGACAGTAAGCATTGAGAATATAGCGATAGTAGTGGGAATTGCGCTGGCCTTACGCAGACCAGAATAATGCATTAGGGTGCGGCTTACGCTTTTAGCCGCACCCACACGACTAAACGTTTTCAGGGCTAATAAAAGGCACGTAACGACGATCTACTGCGGAGTCATCTGAAAGGTTATAGACGGGAATATCAGGCAGTATCTTACGGGTGAACGCATAGAACGGTAAGATTTTGGTCAGATCATTACTTAATTCAGAGGGCATCGGATTATTATTCTCATCATAGAAACGTGAGCACGATCCGGTCAGATCCAGTCCAGAATAAACAATTTTTTCATAACCTAATGTATAGGCTATCTGCAATGCCGTAAAAGCTATCGTATGACATGAACAATAGCCATGTGTGATATTTAAGCTGAAACCCGCAAGCCTTTTGCGTTTAGACCATGGCACTTGAATTAATATATTTTTATCGAAGGCGGACAACATTCCCAGTTTTAACTTCTTGAAAACGCCACCCTTCTCTCTTTTATATAATGGTTTAATAACAAAACAGTATTCATCAAGATATTTTCTATCAACTTCAGATGCAGCTTCATAGACATCGCGATTGACGATAGTGAAGTTGCTTTTACTCACAAAGTCGCGAAAATCATCGCCACGTTGCTGTAAAAAGCGTGCATCAGTTAAGACATAAATAAATGGCGAAACATCATTATTCAGCAAGTATCGTGCTGAGCCATTAACAGCAATGACATCATGACTCTGTAATAGAGAAACAGGCGTCTTGAGTGATGTTGGACCTGATAAAAATATGATGGCTTTTTTAGATTGTTTTTGTTTCCCGATCACTTCTATATCAGCATCAGATATATATCTCGCCTTATTACTCATGCAACTTCATCCTTTAGCCGTAGACTTTGACTGATGTTAACTTTCTAATGATGTAATTTACCGTGCGGTAAAATACTTTCTTTAGCTTTCTTAATAAAATGTCTGATTTTAGTTTTGATGACTAACCGGTAAAAACCAATATCTTTAATCTCATTTGTAATTTTAAAATGTCGTTCAATATCCAGCCTGTCTTTCGCTTTTCTCACAAGGTTAGCTTTTTTTCCTGAAAGATCAATCAAGCGAATTGCATTATGCGAAAGAATAAAATTACCTTTATGCGGATCCCCGGAAACCATATCATGCTCGTGAAGTTCAGCGATGGACTGCTTGATTTGCGCTTTAATCTCTTCACTGATTGTTTGAATCTCTTCCAGTTCAGTACCCTCAATATACTCAATGAGCATAATGAATAAACGCGAATAATTCAATCGTTTGGCTTCGGCCAGAAGATAATAATCATTAACGGATTTGACCCCTTCACTCCAGAGCCTGTCGGTCTGGATAATGAGGTTTTCGTAGTAATCACGCTTAAAGAAAGACTTGAGGAAGCGTTCCGCTCTCTTATTATGGGGAGAAAATATTTTTAAGACCATGGGTCCCCGTTCCGTTTCAATCAGGATGACTTTCGTATCCTCAATCGAACGAAAAACTTTCAAAATCTTAATATTATAATTTAGAAAATCCAGCAATACATTTTCATAAAAAACGTCATTGTCTTTTATAAAAACCGTTAAGTTTCGGATGTTTTTTTTATGTATCATAATTAGACCATTACGAGAGATAAAAATTCACATTGAGAGGGCTATATCCTTATCTCTCTTTGAATTTGTAGATGTAATAATTAAGATAATCTTTCAATCCGGCCAATTTTCGGCCTTGATTAAAATGATGTTTCGCACTGTATCGTGACTGATTACTGTTTATGGGTTTCAATAAGTTATAGCTTTGCCATGGCGAAGCACTCTTCGCATTCAGGAAGCTTTGCGAAACACGGTAATTTGCCCAATCATGCCAGGGTTTAGTTGGCCCAATATAATGGATAAAAACAGTATCGTCATTTATCGGATTGATGACATTTTTTTTTAGTTCATAATTGATGCTGTACTGTGTATTAAATTTTTTATCAACGAACCGCGATTTATCAACCAGCAGGATGTTGAGAACATCCTGATCCAGATGGGTAATCTTACTCACCACCTCTGGGTCGCGTAACATATCGATGGCTTTAGTGGAGATGTTTTCCTGTGTCCAGCCAGGGATGTTGATGAGTAAGAATCCTGCATTGAAATAGCCTTTTACCAGACCGGGTGTGGCGAGACTGACAGCGCGTTTAGCCCACCACTCACCCGTGCCTTCGGCGACTACAGCAGCAATTTCATGAGCTTCGAACCTAAGATCGATCAACTCCTGTATGCTTCCATCACACGCGATATCGGCATCTAAATACAGTACCTTATCCGTTTTGTTTGCAAAGTAGTCTGCAATGATAAAACGGAAATAGGTGGCATAAGTCCAGTTTTTGGTACTGGGCAACGATTTCAACCTATCGCAATTGACCAAGTAGATAACAATTTTGCTGTGATATTGTTTAGCCAGTGCGTCAAATCGTTGCCGCTCATCATCATCGAAGTGGTCAGTAAAAACATGAAAAGCGAGGTTTAACGTTTCATTATTTAATAATATTGAGGCAATCGATACGCCACAACCAAACAAAAAATTCTTATCGATGCCGTAAGAAATATTAAAAGGCGCATCTTCTTTTACACGCCGATAATCGAAATCCATTGTCGACAGAATAACATCTTTTTCGTCAAAGTAAGTTTGGCTCATTTTTCACTCATTTTCATGCCGACGTTAATGGCATCGTTCAAATTTTTATAATATTGATCATAGTAGAACGGACTGATCGAGGCCTTAATGGCATGGCGATCCGTATTCAACGGCGTATCGATTTGCTCGTTCACCAGGGCTGTAAATGCCTCTACGTTGCCTGGAGCATAGAGGAAACCATTGATACCCTTTTGAATGATATCTTCAGGCCCAGTCGTACAATCAGCGCTGACACAGGGAATACCATAGGACAGGGCTTCTAACAGCGTCATTGGAAAACCTTCAAATGCCGACGTCAATAACAGCGCGGAAACAGCCCCAATGTCTTGTTGAACCACCTGCCAGGGATCGGCCTGCCAGCCGTGCCAGGTGATGCGCTCATCGATATTGAGTTTACGGCCATATGCCTGACACATTGCGAAATCAGACCCATCGCCAATGACGTGCAATTTCCATTCGCCATTTACAGCCGCAAGACCGTCCAGAAGGTCTTTTATCCGCTTCTGCCCTTCGAATTTCATTCGTCCCACGTATAAAAACGTGGCAGGTTGATGTTCACCAGGTGCCGGGATAATTTCTGATTTTGGCGCAACCGGATTATAGACCACGCTAATAGTGCTTTTGGCTACGCCGCGCGCCATCATCTGTTTTTTGATGCCGGTACTAATGGCCAGGTGGTAATCTGCGTGGACAATATGTTCAGCATGCTTTTTATGGTCCAGCGAAAAATGCGGCCACGAAAATAGACGGATCCGGTGGTCCGTTTTGCGGCGTGCTTTGTCGGCCAGGAGACAGGAGAGCACATCGATAGTAATGATCAGATCGGGGCTGTTTTTCTTCAGCCACTGGCTAAAGGCTGAGACATGCTTAGCGCGGCGTAAAAATCCCAGCCGGTTACTGGAAAAGGAACAGGTGAAAGGAATACCCTTCAGCCAGCCTTTATCCATTTTATCGTTGCGACAAAAGAAAAACATTTCGCATACATGTGGCTGATTTCCATCTCTGAAAGCGGCGATCACGTCACGAATCACGGTCTCCATGCCGCCAAACCCCGATACCGCTTCCCCGACGAAGACAATTTTCATTTGCGACATTTCCTTGTTACAGCGACTTGCGTTCCGTTCTTTCCCGAATACGCTCAGCTTTACTGCCAGCCTGACGAATCAGACCCGCCTCATGCGAGAGGATCCCTCGCAGCGGTTTATCGAAATAGACTTTCAGGAACCGGTAAATGTCTCGCTCGCTCAAACCAATATTCAGTGAAGAAAAATAGAGACCAATGAGATCTTTATCACGCCAGCGCAGAGGGACCTTTTGGCGGATTTGCGCACGATGCAAATCGATAACGGAAATTTTAAGTGTTGATTCGTCGCCATTAAACGGCAGATGCAGCAGAAAATGACAAATATAACAGTCGCGATGGTTAACACCGGCGAGATGCATTTTTCGCACCATGGTGGCAACGCGCGTAATCAGCATTCTTTTTACGGCTACGGGCGGTGGATTGGTTAACCAATCCGCACAGTAGTCCTCCAGACTCACCGTGGGCGTCAAATCCTCGGTGATAATAAAGGAGGTTTTACTGACAGGGTTGGCTCCCTTTTCACCAAATCCGACGCCATACATGGTATCAACGCCTGCCTGCTGCAAACGATGGATCGCGTTCCACTCTCTGTCAGCGCCTAAAACCGGTAATCGCAGTGAGAGCAGATTTTTCACCACTTCTTTCAGCGCTGTACCCTGGTGCCATTTTAAAAAATAGCTGTTTCCGGCAAGTTCAAATCGGAGCGTGCGACGGGTTTCCAGCTCGCGGAAAACCTCGCCCTGTAATTTTGCCACTTCAACAAACGGATCTTTTCCGCGCCATAGTGTCGCAAGTGGTTCTTTTAACTCAACCATGCACCCCACCTGTTATGATGTCTGCCACTTTTTCCGGCAAACTGTAGAGATCCTGTGTATCTGCAAAATGTCGCGCCTGCTGCGCCCATTTTTCGCGCAGCGACGGATTTTCCAGGGCAAGCTGTAACGACTTATTGAAGTTTGCCTGTTCAAAAGGCTCATCCATTACCGCCCCGCATTTGGCCGCAGAAATATAATGCGCATAGCCGCATACCGAGGTGGTAATAACGGGCAGCCCTGCGGTAATCGCTTCAATAAGCACAATGCCTGCCGCTTCCTGATAAGCAGGATGAAGCAGTACATCCGCTGCGGCCATTAACTCAGACACGTCATTGCGCCCGGAGAAGAACTTCACGTTTTCCGCAATGCCAAGCCTGCTGGCAAGTGCGGCAAAACGTCCGGGTTTATCCTGGCCCACCACAAAAAGCAGCGCGTCACGTTTAAGCGCTTCGGGTAGGGCCGCGAGAGCCTCCAGACTGCGATCCACGCCCTTGCGACTGAAATCTGATCCTACTTGCAAAAGAAAATGCTGATGCGGCAAGATACCGTTTTTCTCACGGTATATCCGGCGGCTATCGGGGATGTGTTGACTGTATTTCCGGTCCGGATAGATACCAGGCGGTAATATGTGGAAACGCGCCGTCTCGGTGTGATAATGCTTTTGAAAATCGGCGATTTGTTTATCCGTCAGCATCAGCAACTGTGTCGGTTTACCCTTCTCAAATGTCGCGCGTTCAAACGCCGCATAGTGACGGTAGCGTGATGTTAGCCGATAAAAGAATCCCTTTTCCTGCGCGACCTTTTCTGCGTAACAGACATCGGCCGCATAATAGATATCCAGCCCAGGCATTTTGTTGAAACCTACCACACGATCGACGGGATGTTTTGCCAGATGCGCCTGCACCCAGAGGTAATATTCTGCGTTGCGCCCATGGTTGGTGTGGGATTTCACGGGAACGGTAATAATCTCGGCATTATCAGGCGCGTCGCCTTCCCAGGACTGCACATAAATACGCACATGATGACCGCGAGCGGCGACGGTTTGCGCGACGCGCATAAAGTCACGTTGCAACCCACCGAAGGGGAAATATTTATACAGGCAAAAGGCGACGATCATAATGATGCGCTCATTGTTTGTGCTGAGAAGGTTTCTGGCAGCATTTTTTCTGTGGCGGCGATAACGTCCGCAGCGGGTATCACCGACATGTATTTTTTATTGCGATCAAGCTCGCTGCGCGGCGGCATAGGCTGATAATTGCCCGCCCAGAACTGAATAATGGTGTCGGACCAGGGACGCCAGAAAACAGGGTCCGTCGCACCGAATAAGCATATGATTGGTGTTTTTACCGCAGCGGCGATATGGCCGGGAGCAGAATCCACGCCAATAAATAACGCGGCATGGTCAATCAACGCGCCGAGTTCAGGAAAGCGCGTTTTACCCGCTAATCCCGTTACCGGCTTATGTTTGCATCCGCGAGCTATCTCCTCAACGCATGCCAAATCTTCACGATCTGGGCCGGAGGTTAACACCACCTGATAACCCCGCGAGTGCAGCGCATCAATCACCTGGGAGAATTTATCGTTATCCCAGCATTTGAACGTCTGGCGGGCAGTGGGCTGGATAACGACAAAGTGTGCGCCGACGCCTAAGGCATCCAGTTCGTGGCGCATACGCTGCCAGTGTTCCGGGGTATAGCACATTGAGGTTTCACGACAGATGTCCGTAATACCTAACGGCGCAAGCGCCGAGAGATTACGTTCAACGGCATGTTCACCCGCAAAAGGCGCATGATGGGTAAAACTGTTCTTCCAGAACGCAGACTGGCGGTTCGCAAAATTCTGCGTAATTTTCACCCGTGCGCCAAGGCAACGAACCAGCAGCGCAACCATCCATTGATCGGTCAGATTGATAATCAGATCGTATTTATTTGCGCGTAGTGTTTTAACCAGATGCAGGAAATTCTGAAGTTTATCTTTTGCTGAGGCCCCCCGACTACTGATGCCATAGAGTGCATTCAGCTCCGGATTTTCAGACAAAATTGGCATGGTCTCCTTATACAACACCATGTCGATTTTCGCGTCGGGATAGTTGCGTTTGAGCGTACTAACCACCGGCGTCGTCAACAACATATCGCCATGAAAACGCATTTTGATAATCAGAATTCTTTTAAATGGCTTTTCCACAGGGCTCTTTCCAGGGGATCCAGTATAAATGAACGGCACGCTACCGCCCCAGGCTCAACAGCTACCCGTATACTGATAACGCACACAATTTGACGACATATTATATCACTTTTTTGCGGGCGATCCGACCTGATTGCTTTTTGAGCGCTTAGCAGCTACAATCTAATAAAATCAATAGGATAAAAAATATAAATACGCCTAAGTTTCCGCTAAAGCTGCGCATAGCTTTACTCAGCACACAGGATGTTCAATTAAACGCATAAAAATGCAAAAATAATTATAACTTATCGGGTCTTAGCGTTGATTAGACGCTATTTCATTCAAATCCGGCAAAAGTTATGGCATTGCTACAACTAAATACATAGAATCCCCAACACATTCATAAGCCAGTAATGTCCTATGCTTCAGTTCCTTTACACCACATTATTCTACCTCGTTCAGCCGCTTATTTGGGTGCGGTTGTGGGTGCGTGGTGCCAGGGCGCCGGCCTACCGAAAACGCTGGGGCGAGCGCTACGGGTTTCATCGTACGCCACTCAAAGCTGGCGGCATCATGCTGCATTCGGTTTCCGTCGGTGAAACACTGGCTGCAATCCCGCTGGTTCGTGCCCTACGCCATCGCTATCCTTATTTACCGATCACGGTAACCACGATGACGCCCACAGGCTCAGAGCGTGTCATGTCCGCTTTCGGAAGCGACGTTCAGCATGTCTACTTGCCCTACGATCTGCCTGGTGCATTGAATCGATTTTTTGATAGCGTTGACCCGAAGCTTGTGCTGATTATGGAAACCGAGCTTTGGCCCAATCTGATCGCGGCGCTGCATAAACGCAACATTCCGCTGGTGATTGCCAACGCCCGCCTGTCTGCCCGCTCTGCTGCGGGTTATGCCAAACTGGGCAAGTTCGTTAAGACACTCCTGCGACGTATTACGCTTATTGCGGCGCAGAATGAAGAAGATGGCGAGCGGTTTATTGAACTGGGTGCCAAACGTAATCAGTTGACGGTGACAGGTAGCCTGAAATTCGACATTTCCGTGACGCCACAGCTCGCGTCTAAAGCGGTGACGCTACGCCGTCAATGGGCACCACATCGCCCGGTGTGGATTGCGACCAGCACGCATGAAGGGGAAGAGCGTATTATGCTTGCGGCGCATAAGGCACTGCTTGCGCAATTCCCTGACTTATTATTGATCCTGGTTCCGCGCCATCCTGAACGCTTCCCCGACGCCATCGCGTTGACACGAGAGGCAGGGCTGAGTTTTATTACCCGTTCATCTGGAGAGGTTCCCGCATCGGGAACGCAGGTGGTGATCGGCGATACCATGGGTGAGCTGATGCTGCTGTACGGCATTGCGGATTTAGCCTTCGTTGGCGGCTCGCTGGTCGAACGCGGCGGACACAACCCGCTTGAGCCTGCCGCTCATGCTATACCGGTATTGATGGGACCGCATACGTTCAATTTTAAAGACATCTGCGCACGACTTTCTGAAGCTGATGGTATGATAACCGTCGCCGATGAAGCAGCCCTGGTAAAAGAAATTACCTCTTTACTCACGGATGAAGATTATCGTAATTTCTATGGTCGACATGCCGTAGAAGTGCTCTATCAAAACCAGGGCGCGCTACAACGGCTATTGCAACTGCTGGAACCCTATCTGCCACCTAAAGCGCATTAAGGTCTTTTATGCAAAAGCGGGCAATTTATCCCGGTACGTTTGATCCGATCACCAACGGTCACATTGATATTGTCGCGCGCGCGGCCGCGATGTTCGATACGGTGGTGATGGCCATTGCCGCCAGCCCGAGCAAAAAACCGATGTTCTCACTGGAAGAGCGCGTGGCGCTGGCGCAACAGGCGACGGCGCACCTTAAGAACGTCGAGGTGGTAGGATTTAGCGATCTGATGGCGAATTTTGCCCGCGACCAGCAGGCCAGTATTCTGATCCGTGGCCTGCGCGCCGTGGCGGATTTTGAATATGAGATGCAGCTTGCCCACATGAACCGCCACCTGATGCCAACGCTGGAAAGCGTGTTTCTGATGCCGTCGAAAGAGTGGTCGTTTATCTCGTCAACGCTGGTGAAAGAAGTCGCCCGCCACAACGGGAACGTCACGCACTTTTTACCCGCGCATGTTCACCAGGCGCTGCTGGATAAGCTGAAGGCGTAAGCCCCCGTTATTTCTGGCAGTTGCGGCAATAAAACGTCGATCGCTGGGCGTGTTTGTTGGCAACGATCGGTGCGTGACACACCCGGCACGGTTCCCCTTCGCGACCATACACCTGCAATTCCTGCGCAAAATAACCCGGTTTCCCGTCGCTTTGCAGAAAGTCTTTAAGCGTCGTGCCACCCTGCTCAATGGAGCGCAGCAACACCGCTTTAATCACCCGCACCAGCAATTCGCACTCCTCAACGGAGAGCGACGACGCCAGCCTGTCAGGGTGAATGCCGGCGGCGAACAGCGATTCGCTGGCGTAGATATTCCCCACGCCCACCACCAGCTTGTTGTCCATCAGCCAGGGCTTAATGGCCGTTTTCTTCTTTGCGCACTTCGCCCGCAGATACTCTGCGCTGAACGCCTCGCTAAGCGGCTCGGGTCCGAGATGTGCCAGCACGTTATGGCCTTCCAGCTCTTTGGTCCACAGCCAGGCACCAAAGCGACGAGGATCGGTATAGCGCAGCACTTTGCCGTTGCTCATGACCAGATCAACGTGGTCATGCTTTTGCGCGGGCAGATCATAAGGCAGGATACGCAGACTGCCGGACATGCCGAGGTGGATGATGATCCAGCCGTCGGGCAGCTCCAGCAGCAGATACTTCGCCCGGCGCTGCACGCTGAGTACCGGTTTATCGCTGAGCGCATGAATTTCGTCGGAAACAGGCCAGCGCAGGCGTCCGTTGCGCACCACCGCATGCAGGATGGTCTCACCGACCAGATGCGGTTCAATCCCGCGGCGGCTGGTTTCTACCTCAGGTAATTCAGGCATGCTTCCTCCGTTATCAGATGCAGAATGCAAAAAACCCCGCATAAGCGGGGTTTTTCTACAAGGAAACCAAAATTATTTGATTTTAGCTTCTTTGTAAAGCACGTGCTGACGGACAACTGGATCGAATTTTTTCAGTTCCAGTTTTTCCGGTTTAGTACGCTTGTTCTTCGTGGTGGTATAGAAGTGACCAGTACCAGCAGAAGAAACCAGCTTGATTTTCTCACGAATACCTTTAGCCATGATTTATTTCCTCTAAGTACTTAGTACTTTTCGCCACGGGCACGCAGTTCGGTCAGAACTGTATCGATGCCTTTCTTATCAATAACACGCATACCTTTAGCAGATACACGCAGGGTGACAAAACGCTTTTCGCTCTCAACCCAGAAACGGTGAGAGTGCAGATTCGGCAGGAAACGGCGTTTAGTCGCGTTCAGTGCGTGGGAACGGTTGTTACCGGTCACCGGACGCTTGCCAGTAACTTGGCAGACTCGGGACATGTCTATTCTCCAAAAATCAAATTAGCTCGAGCTTCGTATAGGGTTATGGCGCCTCGTCAGGCTGCAAGCCTGGTCTCTGGCGGTTCAATGCGAACCCACAGTGCCAGGCCCATAATGCCAAACCCGAGATTCTCAAAGGTGGCGTAGTATACGCTGTGTCAGCGATGTGCTCAAGTCCCGAACAGACAAAGATCCCAATGGATCGCGCAATTGGGTTTAAATCCAACCCCGTTCAGCAAATGAAACATACTCTCCACGCCCAATCACGAGATGATCAAGCACCCGGATATCCATGAATTGGCAACACTTTATCACACGCTCCGTCATCTGTTTATCAGATTTACTGGGTTCTGCACTGCCGGACGGATGATTGTGGGCGAGGATCACCGCGGCAGCGTTGATTTTGATGGCTTCTCGTACAAGTTCGCGCGGATGCACCTCGACGTGGCTCAACGTGCCGGCAAACAGGCGACTGTGCTTGAGCACCCGGTTTTGGTTATCAAGGTAGATCACGATAAAGATCTCGCGCGCTTCGTCCGTTAGCTGGCTTTGCAGAAATTCGCGGGTCATCTCCGGGCTAAGCAGCGACTGTTCTTCTGTGACTCTGACGTTGTAATAGCGCCTCGCCAGCTCCGCAATGCCTTTTAGCTGCGCGTACTTTGCAACGCCAATACCGTCAACGTCATTGAAAGAGGCAAACTCAGCGGTCAACAGACCGTAAAGTGAACCAAAGTGACCGAGTATATGGTGCGCCAGGGTCATGACGCTTTTCCCCGCCGTGCCGGTGCGTAAAAACAGTGCCAGTAGCTCAACGTCGCTCAGGGATTCAATGCCGAAGGCGATCATTTTTTCCCGTGGCAGCAATACCAAATTCTTATCCATAACCCCACCTCCCTGTTTTTTGTATGCTGCCACAGCTTCCCATCGCCCACGACTGCGCGTTATCACTCTTGCGTAGCGCCTCGCAAAGTGAATACGGCGCAAAAGCACGACATCCTCAGGATTGTGATAAAATGCCCGCCTTCTGGTGAAATCCCACAGGAAAGAATCATGATGAGTCTGGCCGGTAAAAAGATCGTTCTTGGCGTGAGCGGCGGCATTGCGGCGTACAAAACGCCAGAACTGGTGCGCCGTTTGCGCGAGCGCGGCGCGGACGTGCGCGTGGCAATGACCGACGCGGCGAAAGCGTTCATCACGCCGCTGAGCCTGCAAGCGGTATCCGGTTACCCGGTGTCTGACAGCCTTCTCGACCCGGCGGCTGAAGCGGCAATGGGCCACATTGAGCTTGGCAAATGGGCCGATCTGGTTATTCTCGCCCCCGCCACCGCAGATTTGATTGCGCGGGTCGCCGCCGGTATGGCAAACGACCTGGTGTCGACGATCTGCCTTGCCACGCCGTCGCCCGTGGCGGTCGTTCCGGCCATGAACCAGCAGATGTATCGCGCGGCAGCTACGCAGCATAATCTTGCGGTGCTCGCCGGGCGCGGCCTGCTGCTATGGGGCCCCGACAGCGGCAGCCAGGCCTGTGGCGATGTCGGCCCTGGCCGCATGCTCGACCCGTTAACCATTGTCGATATGGCGGCGTCGCATTTTTCGCCTGTCAAAGACTTGCAACATCTTAATATCATGATTACCGCAGGCCCGACCCGCGAGCCGCTGGATCCGGTGCGTTACATCACCAACCAAAGCTCCGGTAAAATGGGCTTTGCCATTGCCGCGGCCGCTGCCCGTCGCGGTGCCAACGTCACGCTGGTGAGCGGGCCGGTGTCCTTACCCACGCCCGCCTTTGTGCAGCGTGTTGATGTGACCACCGCACTAGAAATGGACGCCGCCGTACAGGCGAGCGCGCAAGCTCAGCAGATTTTTATTGGCTGTGCCGCCGTGGCAGACTACCGTGCCGCCACCATTTCTGATGAAAAAATTAAGAAGCAAGGCGATGAAATCACACTGAAAATGGTGAAAAATCCGGACATCGTTGCCGGGGTGGCCGCGCTCAGCGTGAATCGCCCCTACGTTGTTGGGTTTGCCGCCGAAACAAATAATGTGGAAGAATACGCCCGACAAAAACGTACCCGCAAAAACCTTGATTTGATCTGTGCGAACGACGTTTCCAATACAGATCAGGGGTTTAACAGCGACAGCAATGCGTTACACCTTTTCTGGCAGGAAGGCGATAAAGTCTTACCGCTTGAGCGCAAGGAACTTCTGGGCCAACAATTACTGGACGAGATCGTTACCCGTTATGATGAAAAAAATCGACGTTAAGATTATGGACCCGCGTGTTGGCGAGCAATTTCCGCTGCCGACCTATGCCACCTCCGGCTCAGCCGGACTTGACCTGCGTGCCTGTCTTGATGACGCCGTAGAGCTGGCACCGGGCGCGACCACATTAGTGCCGACCGGGCTGGCAATTCATATTGCCGACGCGTCTCTGGCCGCGGTCATTTTGCCGCGCTCGGGCCTGGGCCATAAGCATGGCGTGGTGCTGGGCAACCTGGTGGGCCTGATTGACTCCGATTATCAGGGGCAGCTGATGGTCTCCGTCTGGAACCGTGGTCAGAACACCTTCATCATTGAGCCGGGTGAGCGCATCGCACAGATGGTGTTTGTGCCGGTAGTGCAGGCTGAGTTTAATCTGGTCGCGGATTTTGACGCCACCGAACGTGGCGAAGGCGGCTTCGGCCATTCTGGCCGCCAGTAGCAGGGCCATCGGTCCCTTTTAAAACGCATCCCGTAGCGTCATAACGCAATAACATTACCGCAAACGCAGGTTTGCGGTCGCTGCGTGGGTGCCCGCCTGACAAGTGCTTATTTTCAGGGGTATTTTAAAACATGGCAGAAAAACAAACCGCGAAACGGAATCGTCGCGAAGAAATACTTCAATCTCTGGCGTTAATGTTGGAATCCAGCGATGGCAGCCAGCGTATCACCACGGCGAAACTGGCGGCCTCCGTTGGCGTATCAGAAGCGGCGCTGTATCGTCACTTCCCCAGTAAAACGCGGATGTTCGATAGCCTGATTGAGTTTATTGAAGATAGCCTGACCACCCGTATCAACCTGATCTTAAAAGACGAGAAGGACACCACCTCACGTCTGCGTCTGATCGTGCAGTTGGTATTAGGCTTTGGCGAGCGCAATCCGGGCCTGACGCGAATTCTCACCGGTCACGCGCTGATGTTTGAACAGGATCGCTTGCAGGGGCGTATCAATCAGCTGTTTGAACGCATTGAGTCCCAGCTACGCCAGGTGCTTCGTGAACGCATTATGCGTGAAGGTGAAGGGTATTCCGTTGACGAAGCGCTGCTTGCCAGCCAGCTTCTGGCATTTTGCGAAGGCATGCTGTCACGCTTTGTGCGCAGCGAATTCAAATATCTGCCGACAGAAGATTTCGACGCGCGCTGGCCGCTGCTGGTCGCGCAACTGCAATAACGCCTGACAAACCCGCTATTCACTGGCCCGGTAAGCGTAACGTTACCGGGCAGCTTCATTACACGCCGAACTGCTCGCGGTAGGCGCGCACCGACGCCAGATGATCGGCCATCTCCGGCTTCTCTTCCAGATACGCAATCAGGTCTTTCAGCGTGATGATGGAAATCACCTGACAGCCGTAATCGCGCTCAACTTCCTGAATCGCTGAAATCTCGCCGCGTCCGCGCTCCTGACGATCAAGCGAGATCAGCACGCCCGCGAGGCTCGCGCCGTTCGCCTGGATGATCTCCATTGACTCGCGGATGGCGGTTCCGGCGGTGATCACATCGTCCACCAGCATCACGCGGCCCTGCAACGCGCTGCCGACCAGGCTGCCACCTTCGCCGTGATCTTTGGCTTCTTTACGGTTAAAACAGTACGGCACATCGCGCTCGTGATGCTCCGCCAGCGCCACGGCCGTGGTGGTCGCAATGGGGATGCCTTTGTAGGCCGGGCCAAACAGCAGGTCGAAATCGATAGCCGAATCCACCAGCGCTTCAGCGTAAAAACGCCCTAATAACGCCAGGTCACGCCCGGTATTAAACAGGCCAGCGTTAAAGAAATAGGGGCTTTTGCGCCCGGATTTCAGCGTGAATTCGCCAAACTTAAGCACCTGCTTGTTAAGCGCAAATTCAATAAACTGGCGCTGATACGGTTTCATGGATTCGCTCCTCACTCATGTATGACAGACAAAAAAAAGGCGACTCTTAAAGTCGCCTGACAATCAATTATCTAGTGCCGCCTTCTGCGTCGCGACAATGGATTCGATGCCCCCTCGGGCCAGTGCCAGCAGCGAGAGCAGCTCCTCGTGCGTGAACGGCTCACCTTCCGCCGTGCCCTGAACTTCAATCATGCGGCCATCTTCGGTCATCACGACGTTCATGTCGGTTTCGGCGGCGGAATCTTCAACGTATTCCAGATCGCATACGGCTTCGCCGCCCACGATCCCGACGGACACCGCCGCAACCATGCCCTTCATGGGGTTGGTTTTCAACTTGCCTGCGGCAACCAGCTTGTTCAGCGCATCGGCCAGCGCCACGCAGGCACCGGTAATCGACGCGGTACGCGTACCGCCATCGGCCTGAATGACATCGCAATCCAGCGTGATGGTAAATTCACCAAGCGCTTTGAGATCCACCGCAGCACGCAGGGAGCGGGCGATCAGGCGTTGAATTTCGAGGGTACGACCACCCTGTTTGCCTTTGGCCGCTTCGCGGGCGTTACGGGTATGGGTCGCACGCGGCAACATGCCATATTCAGCGGTGATCCAGCCCTGTCCCTGACCTTTCAGGAAACGCGGCACCCCTTCGTCAATCGACGCGGTGCACAGAACTTTGGTATCACCGAATTCGACGAGCACGGAACCTTCAGCGTGTTTTGTATAATTTCGGGTCAGGGTGACGGGACGCACCTGATTGGCGCTACGGCCTGCTGGACGCATGATGATTTCTCCGGCTTCAACGAATGTGGCTGCGCATTATACGGACTTCCTGTGCTTATTCCTATCATGCAAAGCGCTGCGTGGCTATAATCCCCCCATCTCTCCTTCAAAAAACAGGAACGTTTATGATCCGCAGTATGACAGCCTACGCCCGTCGTGAAGTAAAGGGTGCCTGGGGCAGCGCCGTCTGGGAATTACGCTCGGTAAACCAGCGTTATCTGGAAACCTGGTTCCGCCTGCCGGAGCAGTTCCGCAGCCTTGAACCGGTCGTGCGTGAGCGGATCCGTACACGCCTGACGCGTGGCAAAATCGAATGTAACCTGCGTTTCGAGCCGGACGTCAGCGCCCAGAGCGAACTGATCCTTAATGAAAAGCTGGCGAAACAGCTGGTCACGGCAGCGAACTGGGTCAAAATGCAGAGCGACGAAGGCGAAATCAACCCGGTTGATATCCTTCGCTGGCCGGGCGTGATGGCCGCACAGGAGCAGGATCTGGATGCCATCACGGTCGAAATCCTCTCTGCCCTCGACGGCGCGCTGGACGACTTTATCGTCGCTCGTGAAACCGAAGGCCAGGCGCTGAAATCCCTGATCGAGCAGCGTCTAGAAGGCGTCAGCGCCGAAGTGGTCAACGTGCGCGCACAGATGCCAGAAGTGCTGAAGTGGCAGCGCGAACGCCTGGTTGCCAAGCTTGAAGACGCGCAGGTACAGCTTGAAAACAATCGCCTTGAGCAAGAACTGGTGCTGATGGCGCAGCGTATCGACGTGGCAGAAGAACTCGATCGCCTCGAAGCGCACGTGAAAGAAACCTACAATATTCTGAAGAAGAAAGAAGCCGTTGGCCGCCGCCTGGACTTTATGATGCAGGAGTTCAACCGTGAATCGAACACGCTGGCGTCAAAATCCATCAATGCCGACGTGACCAACTCTGCCATCGAGCTGAAAGTGCTGATTGAGCAGATGCGCGAGCAGATTCAGAATATTGAGTAAATATTTAAGAGCTATCAAAAAGACGCAAAAAATCAGCGCTAACAAATCAGCACCATACTTCGGTAGGCACTGGCAAGACGCGTAAGAACAGTATTCAGCGCTGTTCGTTTTGATACCAGCGGAGAATGTCGCAGGATATTCTCCGCTAATGTCAGATACGAGAGCACCTTTTATTCTGCGGGATAGCCGCTGCCAGCGCATTGAGGAAGTCTGTTTGAATTACTGCGGTTATGGGAAGACGCACATACCCTAACGCGTTAACGGGTAGTTAATGTTGCGACATTCTCCAACTATCTACAGCCTAAATTACCGATGCTCTAAACCCTGTCCTAAAACAAACGGATCGTGAGGTCGTCCCAATCTGAAATGTTTGATTTATAGCCATAAACTGTTGAAAATAGACTCACATTATAGGGAATAAGGCAGAAACTGGATGTTCACGCTTTATATGAGATGGGAAGCGCAGCAGACACTGACTCCTGAGGATATTCAGTTTATCCTCACGCCCCGCGAAGCACTGAAAATGGCGAGTATATTTTACGAACTGGATTACAGGAAATACGACCAGCGTTATCGCATTCGCCCAGATAGCGTCCCGAGACGACGGGAAGGGGTTTACCACCGTTTTGCGGCACAGTCCTACAAACGCAAGTACCCGACTCAATACGATGGGCTCTATGACGAGGTGAAATGGAATCTGGAGCATGGTTGGATGGTCGGTGTGGACACGAAAGAAGAATGGGACCATTTCCGTAACCCGTTCTATTTTGATGACGACAGCAATCTGGTTTACGACTGTTTCATGGATAATTATGTTGAAAGTTTTCAGCGTGAAGTACGGCAGCTTTACGAGTACAGCCTCAACGAGCATCAGGGCATAAAGCCGTCTCCGACAGTGAAACTGCACTATTCCGATGTCCCTCTACAGCACGCGCAGGCCGAGAAAGCCATCAACAGCAAAGCCGCTGGACGGCTTCTTGCTGCTGGCGGGATTTATAATGGTAGTGTTGAAGGTTTCAGACAAACAGCGGAGCAGCTCGGCGGTGATGCGGTTAAGGGCTATGACCAGGTATTAAACGAGACAACATCCGGGATGATGGTTGCAGCAGCTTCGCTGCTGGTCATCAGAAACCCAGCGGCAGCGGATGAACTCAGCAGTTATGTAGGTAAATATAAAAAGGCACACGTCCTGCTTGATAATGTGAATGTGTCTGAGCTTAGTTACTTGCGACGAGATCGTGCTGAATACACTGTACTGCGAAAGGAATTTAATACTGTTCGGCCTGGATTTCTCAAATCCATTTCCAGCCACCCTGACGCGTTAGCAACGTTTGACACCAATGATTTACTTCGCCTAAAGAATGGCGGAGTGCCGTCCGGGTGGGAAATTCACCATAAAATCCCGCTCGATGACGGTGGTACAAATGCCTTAGATAATCTGGTGCTGATCAAACGTTCGCCGTATCACTCCACGCTGTCAAAGGCTCAAGGCATTATCACCAAAGACCTCCCATATAACGCCAGTGTTAACGTTTTATGGCCTTCGCCAAACGGCGTTATTTACCCGGTAGGGAAGTGAGTACGCTATGAACCATACAAACAAGATGATCGGCATCCTTAATACACTGATGATTTCCGATAACTACCCAGTAACCAGTCCAGTAGCGCCAGACACTATGGCAAACTTAATGCGCAATCCTGCTCCAGCGGAGTGGGATGAAACGAAACGCGGCGTTTACACCGATATTCAGCGCCTGATGAAAAATCGTCCGGATTATGCTGATATGTTCAACATCATGGATGGACTGGAGTACAACGGACTCACCCTATACGACTTGACGCAGGCTGAGAATGGCGAGCTGTTATGGTCAAATATCTTTATCCGCAACATTGATACCCGCACCGACGAAACCTATGTGGATCCAAATCTGACCGATAAGGTGGTTATTGGTCAAGATGGCATGTCCGTGTTTGTCTACAGCTTCACTGATGATTGTTTCCAGATCCGCGACAGAGTATCGACGGATTACGTTATTGAGTCACACGAGAACTTTAGTGATTGTTTATCTGCACTAATAAATACAGTCAGCTAAGCTGCTATAAAATTTGTTACACGCCCTGGTAAATCACGCTCAGGGCGTTTTCAAGCCCTAACTGCGGTCTAAGTTACCGATGTGTAGGTCTGTTTTTTGTGTACACAGGGGTGTACCCATTGAAAAATAGAATCACATCAAAATCAGCGCCAGCAAGGGTCAGAACAGGATACTCAACAAACAGATTCAAAACCCTTCCCCCTTAAACCATCATCCCCTGATTTTAGGGCATTTTTTCAACTTGCCCCGTCTCTGCTTAACAGCCATACTGTTCCATAAACAAGTCAAAATGGTTAGTTATGACTCATTAATGGAACAACTCAATGTCTAAACCCTCCTCACGTACTTATTCTCGCTTTAGCCTTGAGGCGGCGCGCCTGCTCGGCCTAATGATTCGTAATGCCCGAATAGAGCTTGGGATAACCATTGAAGAGTTAGCAGAACGCGCGGGGGTATCACGCGGGCTGGTATACCGCGCAGAGGAAGGGGAGATGGGATGCGCCATTGGCGCGGTTTTTGAACTTGCCACTCTTGTAGGCGTGCCCCTTTTCAGCGCAGATCAATCCACAATAGCAATGCATATCGCCAATGCAGAGAAAACGCTGTCACTTCTGCCCCGTGCGGTTCACCGTCCAAATAAGGTAGTCAAAGATGATTTCTAACAATACGGCCAAGGAAGCCTATGTTTGGATTTGGTTACCTGAGGCAACGGAGCCTGTCGTGGCGGGCCTGTTGTCCCGGCAAGCAGATCAACTTGTTTTCAACTATGGTCGTAGCTATCTGGCACGAGCAGAAGCCATTCCCATTTTTGATCCAGAATTACCACTCACAAGCGGTCTTATGCTCCCTGAACCAGGAATGAAGTTTGCTAGCGCACTTAGGGATGCCGCCCCTGATGCCTGGGGCCGACGCGTAATATTGAATCGTTTAATGGGTAGCAGCGGAAGAGGGAGTGATGTCGACGCGTTGGAAGAACTGACCTATTTACTCGAATCAGGATCAGACCGTATAGGTGGTTTAGATTTTCAGTCATCACCCATTGAATATGTTCCGCGTGCGGCGCGTTCCGCTTCTCTAGAAGAACTTATCAACGCAGCATCAATGGTTGAAGAGGGCGTGACGTTAACGCCAGAACTTGAACAAGCACTTTTCCATGGAAGTTCACTCGGTGGAGCGAGGCCAAAAGCAATGATTGAGGCCGATGGTAAGAAGTTCATTGCAAAGTTTTCATCTTCAACAGATACCTATAACGTTGTAAAAGCAGAATACATCGCTATGCGATTAGCTGCCGAAGTCGGTTTGAACGTAGCGCCAGTCAGCTATCGGCATACGGCCGGAAAGGACGTAATACTGATTCAACGTTTCGATCGTCTTTATACAGAGAAAGGCTGGCAGAGGCGTCTTATGGTTTCAGCATTAACCCTTTTTGGCCTTGATGAGATGATGGCGAGGTATGCGAGCTATGAAGAATTTACTGACATTATTCGCCAGCGTTTTAATGAGCCCAAAGCAGCTTTGCATGAATTATATGGACGCCTCGTTTTCAACATCCTGTGCGGCAATACGGACGACCATGCCAGAAATCACGCTGCATTCTGGGACGGTCAGTCACTCACCTTAACGCCTGCATACGATATTTGCCCTCAGTATCGGGTAGGTAATGAGGCCACTCAGGCTATGTTGATCATTGGTGAGAACCGAATGAGTAATCTCGGCGTGTGTCTGTCCGCAGCCGCGAAATTTCGACTTGAGCGTGTCGAAGCTATGGCTATTATTACCCGTTATATCAAAACCTTACGCAATCGTTGGGAAAGTGTATGCGACGAAGTCGCTTTAAGCGAAATCGATCGTAGGTTGTTCTGGGGCCGTATGTTTCTTAACCCTTACATTTTCGAAAACACCCCCGAAGCCCTGTCTCAACTGCGCTAGTTTCGCTTACGTTACCGTCCATTGCAGGTGGATCGCCTGGCATTTGTCTCTGCTCACAGAGAAATCGCTGCTGACAAATTCTCCGAAATGCATCCAAAAATAGAGGATAATTGGCGCTTAGCTTTTCTTGACTGCTGGTTTAATGGCTGAAGTTATTTTTGGAAGCCATCGCTAATCACGGCGACGCTTTCGGCACTTATCTTTCAGAAGAGAATTGACGATTGCAAAATCCAGCGGCAGCCAGCACGTTGTCTACGTCCGAAGCAACGTGTTCATCAGCGCCCTATTATCTCGGACTTGCACCTTTCCTGCGCATGAGCATTGCCGGTATTGATTTCACGGCGCAAACCCAGGAGATGATTGCTCAGGCTGAACAGAATCCGGATGACGCCATGCTGTGGATGAACCTCTCCACCGCCATGATGAGCCTCAAGCATGAAGATCTTGGGATCACCATTCAGGAACAAGCGCTGGCGCAACAGCGAATTTACGCCCGCCCTGCCGCCGTTCAGCCTGCAAAAGTGCGGCTGCTGATGCTGGTGGTACCGGGAAATCTGTCAGCAAACGTCCCGCTGGATTGTCTGCTGGAAAACAGCGACGTTGACCTCATCTATTACTTCGTTGATACGCAGGGTGCAGAACCGCTGGCCTGGCCGGTACCGGAACACGACGTCGCCATGGTGGCCATTGGTGCCAGCGACGACACGCGCGACGTTATTACGCGCCTCGAACGTTCGCTCGCTGACTGGTCAAAACCGATCATTAACGCCCCGCAACATGTCTACTCCTCCGAGCGCAATACGGCGAGTCTGCTACTGCAAAACGTGCCAGGCCTGCAAATCAGCCCGGCGCTGCACCTGACGCGCACGGCGCTGGAAGAGATTGCTTGCGGCAATGTGTCGCTGCCGGATGCGGTTGCAGGCCACCACTTCCCGATTATTTTACGTCCCATCGGTACGCATGGCGGTCATGGCTTGCAAAAGCTCGACGCGCCGTCAGATGTGGCGGCCTATCTCGCTGAGATGAACGAACCGGACTTCTTCCTTTCGCAGTTTGTGGACTACAGCGCAGACGACGGTCAGTTCAGGAAATTCCGCGTTGTGCTGATCGACGGCGAGGCCTATGCCTGCCATATGGGGATCTCCTCGCACTGGATGATTCATTACGTCAACGCGGGCATGTATGAAGACGCCGCGAAACGCGCCGAAGAAGCCGTGTTTTTAAATCATTTCGCTGAGTTTGTGCAGCGCCACCGCGTCGCACTCGACACGATTTACCAGCGTACTGGACTCGATTATCTCGGCATCGATTGCGCAGAGACGAAGGACGGACAGTTCCTCGTTTTTGAAATCGATCCGGCAATGGTTATACACGCGATGGACGATGAGGTTTTGTTCCCGAACAAACAGTTCCATATGCGAAAAGTCACCGATGCGCTTCGCAACCTGTTGTTATCTAAGCTCGTCTGAACACAGGTTGAACACTCTTTCATTAGAAC
Organism: uncultured Enterobacter sp.; assembly: GCA_963521185.1. Lineage (GTDB taxonomy): Bacteria > Pseudomonadota > Gammaproteobacteria > Enterobacterales > Enterobacteriaceae > Enterobacter_D. The sequence continues at coordinate 337,037 of CAUQTV010000005.1, forward strand.
GTCTACGTAACGTGGAAAACATATGTCATTAAATCCAAAGAATGCCCTTAACTTTTCCGGTGGCCCTGGGGCGCTGCCGGAAGTGGTTCTGAACCAGGTTCAGCAGTCGATCATCAATGTGCCGGAAGTGGGCCTGTCTATTCTCGGTATCAGCCACCGTTCGGCGTGGTTTGCTGAGGTTGTCCGTGAAACCGAAGACAACATTCGCACACTGCTGAACCTGCCGGATGATTTCCATATCCTGTTCCTGCAAGGGGGCGCGACCCAGCAGTTCTCAATGGTGCCCATGACCATGCTGCGCGGCAAAAAGCATGCGGCGGAATACCTGGACACCGGCTACTGGAGCCGTAAGGTCGTCACCGAAGCAATGCGTGAAGGCCCGGTTAAAGTGGTCTGGAGCGGTGAAAGCAGCGGCTACCGTCGCCTGCCAACGGAAGATGAGCTGAGTTTCTCGCCGGATGCGCCGTATATCCATTACGTATCCAATGAAACGGTCGAAGGCCTGCAGTTCAACCGCGTGCTGGGCCATGATCATGTGCCGCGCGTCTGCGACATGTCCTCCGATTTCCTCTCCAAACCGTGCGAAGCGGAAAAATTCTCACTGATCTACGCTCATGCGCAGAAAAACATCGGTCCGGCAGGCGTGACGATTGTGCTGGTGCGCGACAGCGTTGTGAAGGCGGGTACGAAAGATCTGCCTGCGTTCCTGGATTATGGCCGCCAGATTGAAGCGCATTCTAACCTCAATACCCCGCCGGTATTTGCCATTTATGTGGTGCTGCTGGTGACGCGCTGGTTGCTTAATGACATCGGCGGCGTTGAGAAAATGGGTCAGATCAACCGCGTGAAAGCCGATATTCTCTACAGCATCCTCGACGGCAGCGACGACTTCTACCGTAACTGGGCTGAGGCTCAGCACCGCTCCGACATGAACGTGGCCTTCACGCTGCCAGACAGCGCAACCGAAGCCGCTTTCTTCGCTGAAACGCACGCAGCGGGCTTCTCGGGCCTGGAAGGGCACCGCGCCATCGGTGGCGTACGCGCCTCTATCTATAATGCGCTTAGCGTCACCGCTGTGGAAAAACTTGCTGACTTTATGCAGGATTTCCAGGCTCGCCACCGCAAATAACCCCAGCGATTAGTGCTCAGGACACGGATGTCCTGTTGTCGTCAAAATCCTTTAATCTTTTGCTCAGCCAGCCAGGCCGTCAGGCTCTGGAGCAGCGGATGGTGAATAAACGCCACCAGTTGCCGGGCCTTCTCACCGCCAATGCCTGGAAGCTGCTGCCACTGCGCCTCGTTTCGCCCCTGCAACTGACGCCATTCGTGATCCCCCGCCGCGTTTAACGCACCAGATGAGAGCGGCGTACCCAACGCAATCAACCAGCGAACAAAAGGTCGTTCACGCACCAGCGTAAACTGGTGCCAGAGCTGCAACCCGCGCGTAGCGGAGATCCCCGGCGTGCGCTGCAACTGCTGCTGCGTTAATGCCAGCCATGAGAAAACATGCTCAAAGCGATGCGCCTGATGCAGAGCCTGCCAGACGGCCTCACCCACGCCGTCAATATCCAGCGCCTGCTTTCCGCTCATCCACACTAACCGGGCGAGAAACTGTTCGCGGCACTCGGGCGCGGCGTAAAAGCAGGTCAAGGCGTTAAAACGGGGCACTGGCGGTGTGGGTTTTTCACGCGTGAGATTCCGCCAGGCCACGCCGTCAATACGCGGGATCCCCTGCCCGGCAAGGCTAATCTGCACCTGATCGCCAGGGGCGATGTCCAGTTCATTCCAGCGGCGAAGCGAGCCAATATTCACGCGCTGTACACGTTTGTCATCAAGCTGAACGGGATCAAGCCCTGCCACCACGGCTATTTTGCCCGTTCGTCCAATGGTGAACTGAATGTCCTTAACCTCCGTCACCTGCACGGCGGGTGGGTATTTCCAGGCCACCACCCAGTCACTTTGGCCGGGAAGCCACGCATGGCCTTCCGGTTGCTGACCCTGGCGGATAACCACGCCGTCGGTGGCAAAAGGCAGCGGCGATGAAAACCAGCGTGCACGAAGGGCTTCAGCCTCTTTTGCCGTACTCACCGGCAGGCTGTAGTGCGACACCAGCCCGAAGCCCGCGTCGTTGAGCAATCGCAGTCGCTCTTTCATTTGATCGGGGCCGTCGGGCCAGGCCCAGACAAACAGCGAGAGATCGTTAAGCAACGGCGACTCGCCCTGCTGCATCAGTGCGCCCGCGACTTTTGCGCGGGCATTCATACCGCCCATTTTTTTCTGCACGTGATTTTCACGGCGTAGAAACAGCTCGCCTTGCAGCACGCTGTTACCCAGCGCTCCGCTGACCGTTTTCGGTATGGCGGGGATGCGGCGGACTTTTGCCGTCCAGTCTTCGCCCATAAGGCCATTGCCGCGACTGATCGCCTGCACCAGCTCGCCGTGGCGGTAGACCAGCGTCACCGCCACGCCGTCAACTTTCGGCTGCACCCACAGATCGTTTTTTGCGCCCATCCACTGCTGGACGGCGCGTTTATCAGGTAATTTCCGCACGCCGGTATGGGCTACCGGGTGGCGCACCGTGCCGCTAATGGGCGGCGCTGAGACATCGGTGCTTTCCTGTTGCTGGGGTTCAAAGCAGCGCTGCCACTGGGTAAGCCGCGCGCTTAGCTGATCATAAACACTGTCGCTGACGCTGCTCTCGCCTTGCTGCCAGTAGGCGTCATTCCACTGCGTGAGCTGCGTTTTAAGCCGGGATATTTCCTGGCTGGCTTTTGCTGGCGACCACACCGGGCACGTTGCCAGACAACCGCCGCTCCACAGTAAAACGCCCATCAAACATGCCATCGTCTTAAACATTGTGATGCCTCCGTTGCACTCATCGCCACGGTATACGCCGGGCTGAGAAATACCACGAGAGGCAAAAACAGATCTTACGAGGCGGCTTCAGCACTTTTGTTGTCGTTGCAGCAAACAGCATGAAAATCAGGAAGACGCCCCGCAAAACGCAATAATCTTGTGCAAAAGTGTGACAAAGGCTACGTCACATAGCGCCGACGTGTATAATAGGCACGTATGTAGACATTCCCATTCGTTCATCACATACAAAAGATACTCATGGCTCAAGGCACGCTTTATATTGTTTCCGCCCCCAGTGGTGCGGGTAAATCTAGCCTGATTCAGGCTTTATTAAAGACCCAACCGTTGTACGACACCCAGGTTTCTGTTTCACATACCACGCGCTCGCCGCGTCCGGGTGAAGTGCACGGTGAACACTATTTCTTTGTGAATCATGATGAGTTTAAAACCATGATTGGCAATGACGCGTTTCTTGAGCATGCGGAAGTGTTTGGTAATTACTACGGTACCTCGCGCGAAACCATCGAACAGGTTCTGGCAACGGGCGTCGATGTTTTCCTGGATATTGACTGGCAGGGCGCGCAGCAAATTCGCGCGAAAATGCCGCAGGCGCGCAGCATCTTTATTCTGCCGCCGTCGAAGGTTGAGCTGGACCGTCGTTTACGCGGCCGGGGTCAGGACAGCGAAGAGGTGATCACCAAACGTATGGCCCAGGCAGTTGCAGAAATGAGCCATTACGCCGAATATGATTATCTGGTTGTGAATGATGATTTTGATACCGCCATTAGCGATATGAAGACGATTATTCGCGCCGAACGTCTGCGCATGGGCCGCCAAAAGCAGCGACATGACGCTTTAATCAGCAAACTATTGGCAGACTGAACGTACTTTCAGTATCATGCCCAGTCATTTCTTCACCTGTGGAGCACTTAAAGTATGGCACGCGTAACTGTTCAGGACGCTGTAGAGAAAATTGGTAACCGTTTTGACCTGGTACTGGTCGCCGCGCGTCGCGCTCGTCAGATGCAGGTTGGTGGTAAAGATCCGCTGGTAGCGGAAGAAAACGATAAAACTACCGTTATCGCATTGCGCGAAATCGAAGAAGGTCTGATCAACAACCAGATCCTCGACGTACGTGAGCGCCAGGAGCAGCAAGAGCAGGAAGCCGCAGAATTACAGGCCGTGACCGCTATTGCTGAAGGTCGTCGTTAATAACACTGCAGGTCACCCTTGTATCTGTTTGAAAGCCTGAATCAGCTGATTCAAACCTATCTGCCGGAAGACCAAATCAAACGTCTCCAGCAGGCGTATCTCGTTGCACGTGACGCTCACGAGGGCCAGACACGTTCAAGCGGTGAACCCTACATCACGCACCCGGTCGCGGTGGCTTGTATTCTGGCCGAGATGAAACTCGACCATGAGACGCTCATGGCCGCGCTGCTGCACGACGTGATTGAAGATACCCCCGCCACCTACCAGGACATGGAACAGCTGTTTGGCAAAAGCGTTGCCGAGCTGGTGGAAGGGGTGTCTAAGCTCGACAAGCTTAACTTCCGCGATAAGAAAGAGGCGCAGGCCGAAAACTTTCGCAAGATGATCATGGCGATGGTGCAGGATATCCGCGTCATTCTCATCAAACTCGCTGACCGCACGCACAACATGCGCACGCTGGGCTCACTGCGCCCGGACAAACGCCGCCGCATCGCCCGTGAAACCCTCGAAATCTACAGCCCGCTGGCGCACCGTTTAGGTATTCATCACATCAAAACCGAGCTGGAAGAGTTGGGCTTTGAAGCGCTGTACCCAAACCGCTTCCGCGTCATCAAAGAAGTGGTGAAAGCCGCGCGTGGCAACCGTAAAGAGATGATTCAAAAAATCCTCTCGGAGATCGAAGGGCGTTTACAGGAAGCGGGGATCCCGTGTCGCGTAAGCGGGCGCGAGAAGCATTTGTACTCCATTTATTGCAAGATGGTGCTCAAAGAGCAGCGCTTCCACTCGATCATGGACATCTACGCTTTTCGCGTTATCGTTCAGGATCTGGACACCTGCTATCGCGTGCTCGGTCAGATGCACAGCCTCTACAAACCACGTCCAGGCCGCGTCAAAGACTACATCGCCATTCCGAAAGCGAACGGCTATCAATCTTTGCACACCTCGATGATTGGCCCGCACGGCGTGCCGGTCGAAGTACAGATTCGTACCGAAGACATGGACATGATGGCGGAGATGGGGGTCGCGGCGCACTGGGCGTATAAAGAGCACGGCGAGAGCAGCACCACCGCGCAAATCCGCGCCCAGCGCTGGATGCAAAGCCTGCTTGAGTTACAACAAAGTGCTGGCAGCTCCTTTGAATTCATTGAGAGCGTTAAATCTGATCTCTTCCCGGATGAGATTTATGTTTTCACACCGGAAGGGCGCATTGTCGAACTGCCTGCCGGTGCCACGCCTGTCGACTTTGCCTATGCGGTGCACACCGATATAGGCCACGCCTGCGTTGGCGCACGCGTGGACCGACAGCCGTATCCGCTGTCTCAGTCGCTTTCCAGCGGCCAGACGGTCGAAATCATTACCGCACCGGGCGCACGTCCGAACGCGGCCTGGCTGAACTTTGTCGTCAGCTCAAAAGCCCGCGCAAAAATCCGTCAGATGCTGAAAAACCTTAAGCGCGACGACTCCGTAAGCCTGGGTCGCCGTTTGCTGAATCATGCGCTGGGCGGCAGTCGCAAGCTCAACGATATTCCGCCGGACCATATCCAGCGCGAGATCGAACGCATGAAGCTCGCCTCACTTGACGATCTGCTGGCCGAAATCGGCCTTGGTAACGCGATGAGCGTTGTGGTGGCGAAGAACCTGCAACAGGGCGACGCATCCTCCAACGGGTTAACGACGCCGAGCACCGGTCATCTGCCAATCAAAGGCGCGGACGGCGTGCTGATCACCTTCGCCAAGTGCTGCCGACCTATTCCTGGCGACCCGATTATCGCCCACGTCAGTCCGGGCAAAGGGCTGGTGATCCACCATGAATCCTGTCGTAACATCCGTGGCTACCAGAAAGAGCCTGAGAAGTTTATGGCGGTGGAGTGGGATAAAGACACGTCGCAGGAATTTATCACCGAAATCAAGGTGGACATGTTCAACCACCAGGGTGCACTGGCGAATCTGACGGCGGCGATCAACACCGCGTCGTCCAATATTCAGAGTCTGAATACAGAAGAGAAAGACGGGCGCGTTTATAGCGCATTTATTCGTCTGACGGCGCAGGATCGTGTGCATCTGGCTAACATCGTGCGCAAAATTCGCGTGCTGCCAGACGTCATTAAAGTCACTCGTAACCGAAACTAGTCTTCTATGAATGAACAGCGTTATGCCCGTATCTGCGAGATGCTCGCCAGGCGTCAGCCCGATCTGACGGTCTGCATGGAGCAGGTCCACAAGCCCCATAACGTCTCGGCTATTATTCGTACTGCTGACGCCGTCGGCGTGCATGAAGTTCACGCCGTCTGGCCGGGTAATCGTATGCGTACCATGGCCTCTTCTGCCGCCGGTAGCAACAGCTGGGTGCAGGTGAAAACCCACCGCAGCATTCGCGATGCCGTCGGCCATTTGAAAGGTCAGGGCATGCAGATCCTGGCAACACACCTGTCTGATACCGCCGTTGATTTCCGCGAGATCGATTACACCCGCCCGACCTGCATTTTGATGGGCCAGGAAAAAACCGGGATCACGCAGGAAGCGCTGGATCTGGCGGATCAGGACATTATCATCCCGATGACAGGCATGGTGCAGTCGCTCAACGTCTCGGTCGCCTCAGCGCTGATCCTGTATGAAGCGCAGCGCCAGCGGCAAAACGCGGGCATGTATCAGCGTGATAACAGCATGCTGCCCGACGAAGAACAGCAGCGCTTGCTGTTTGAAGGCGGTTATCCGGTGCTGGCCAACGTGGCAAAGCGCAAAGGTCTGCCGTACCCCCACGTCAACGCGCACGGCGAAATTGAAGCCGACACCGCGTGGTGGGCCACCATGCAATCCACCAATATTACTCAACAGCTATGAGGGGCCGCCTGCTGGATGCCATCCCGCTCAGCTCACTGACGGGCGTAGGCGCGGCGCAGAGCGGCAAACTCGCTAAAATCGGACTCGTTACCGTGCAGGATTTGCTCCTGCATCTGCCGCTGCGCTATGAAGATCGCACCCAGCTTTACCCCATCGGCGAACTGCTGCCCGGCATCTTTGCCACCGTTGAAGGCGAAGTGCTGAACAGCAATATCACCTTTGGCGGTCGCCGCATGATGACCTGCCAGATCAGCGACGGCAGCGGCATTCTCACGATGCGTTTTTTCAACTTCAATGCCGCGATGAAAAACAGCCTGGCGACGGGCAAGCGTGTGCTGGCCTACGGCGAAGCGAAGCGCGGGAAGTTTGGCGCAGAGATGATCCACCCGGAATACCGCGTGCAGGGCGATCTCAGCACGCCCGCGCTACAGGAAACGCTCACGCCGGTGTATCCGACCACGGAAGGCATCAAACAGGCGACGCTGCGCAAGCTCACCGATCAGGCGCTGGATCTGCTGGATACCTGCGCCATTGCGGAGCTGCTGCCGCCTGAGCTTTCCCAGGGCATGATGAGTCTGCCGGAAGCATTGCGCACGCTGCATCGCCCGCCGCCGTCCCTCCAGCTTGCGGATCTGGAAACCGGTCAGCATCCGGCCCAGCGCCGCCTGATCCTGGAAGAGTTACTGGCACACAACCTGAGCATGCTGGCGCTGCGCGCAGGCGCACAGCGTTTTCATGCCGAACCGTTGCGCGCGCAGGACACCTTAAAAAATCAGCTGCTGGCGGCGCTGCCGTTTAAACCGACTGGTGCACAGGCGCGTGTGGTGGCCGAAATCGAACACGATATGGCGCTCGATATCCCCATGATGCGCCTGGTGCAGGGCGACGTTGGTTCCGGTAAAACGCTGGTCTCCGCCCTTGCCGCCCTGCGTGCCATCGCCAATGGCAAACAGGTCGCCATGATGGCCCCGACAGAACTGCTTGCTGAGCAACATGCGGTGAACTTCCGCAACTGGTTTGCACCGCTGGGCATTGAGGTGGGCTGGCTCGCGGGCAAGCAGAAAGGCAAAGCGCGCATTGCGCAACAGGACGCCATCGCCAGCGGTCAGGTCCAGATGATTGTCGGCACCCATGCCATTTTCCAGGAGCAGGTGCAGTTTAACGGCCTCGCGCTGGTGATCATCGATGAACAGCACCGCTTTGGCGTGCACCAGCGTCTTGCGCTGTGGGAGAAAGGTGAGCAGCAGGGGTTCCATCCGCATCAGCTGATCATGACCGCAACGCCTATTCCCCGCACGCTGGCGATGACCGCTTATGCCGATCTCGACACCTCCGTGATTGACGAACTGCCGCCTGGACGCACGCCGGTAACAACGGTTGCCATCCCCGATACGCGTCGCAGCGAGATAATCGATCGCGTGCGCAACGCCTGCACCACCGAAGGCCGCCAGGCTTACTGGGTCTGCACCCTGATTGAAGAGTCCGATCTCCTGGAAGCGCAGGCCGCAGAAGCGACGTGGGAAGAGTTAAAAATTGCGCTGCCCGAACTCAACGTCGGGCTGGTGCACGGGCGCATGAAACCCGCTGACAAACAGGCGGTGATGCAGGCGTTTAAACAGGGCGAACTGCATCTTCTGATTGCCACCACGGTGATTGAGGTGGGTGTGGATGTGCCCAACGCCAGCCTGATGATCATTGAAAACCCGGAGCGTCTGGGGCTTGCGCAACTCCACCAGCTCAGAGGCCGCGTGGGTCGCGGTGCCGTTGCCTCGCACTGTGTGCTGCTCTTCAAATCGCCGCTGTCGAAAACGGCGCAAAAACGTTTGCAGGTGCTGCGCGACAGTAGCGATGGCTTTGTGATTGCGCAAAAAGACCTGGAAATTCGCGGTCCCGGCGAGCTGCTCGGCACACGCCAGACCGGCAACGCCGAATTTAAAGTCGCTGATTTGCTTCGCGATCAGGCGATGATCCCCGACGTTCAGCGCCTCGCGCGCCATATTCACGAACGTTACCCGGAGCAGGCCACGGCGCTCATAGAACGCTGGATGCCGGAAACCGAGCGCTACTCCAACGCCTGACGTGACCATTCGCTATATCTCCGCCATTTCTTATCCCTTTTAGTTCTGATTTTTTTCGATAGCAAACGTTTGCTTTTACCAAACAGTCCGATAAAATCCCCGCTTTTCCACCAGGGGATTGCCTGAGATGTCCGTTAACACCATCGAGTCAGAAAATGCGCAACCGGTTGCGCAGATGCATAACAGCGAGCTGATTTACCGTCTGGAAGATCGTCCGCCGCTGGCGCAGACCCTTTTTGCCGCCTGTCAGCATCTGCTGGCGATGTTTGTTGCGGTCATCACGCCGGCGCTGCTGATTTGCCAGGCGCTGGGCTTACCGGCGCAGGACACGCAGCACATCATCAGCATGTCGCTGTTTGCCTCGGGCGTGGCCTCCATTATTCAAATTAAAGCGTGGGGTCCGGTCGGTTCGGGGCTGTTATCGATTCAGGGCACCAGTTTCAACTTCGTGGCACCGCTGATCATGGGCGGCACCGCACTGAAAACCGGTGGCGCGGATGTGCCAACAATGATGGCGGCCCTGTTCGGCACGCTGATGCTGGCAAGCTGCACGGAAATGGTCATCTCCCGCGTGCTGCACCTGGCGCGCCGCATCATTACGCCGCTGGTCTCCGGCGTGGTGGTGATGATTATCGGCCTGTCGCTGATTCAGGTCGGTCTGACCTCGATCGGTGGCGGCTATGCGGCGATGGCCGATCACACCTTTGGCGCACCGAAAAACCTGCTGCTGGCAGGCGTGGTGCTGGCAGTGATCATCATTCTGAACCGTCAGCGCAACCCGTACCTGCGCGTGGCTTCGCTGGTAATTGCTATGGCCGTGGGCTACGTCATGGCCTGGTGGCTGGGCATGCTGCCGCAGAACACCGCGCCGACCAGCAGCGATCTGATCATGGTGCCAACGCCGCTCTACTACGGTCTGGGCATTGACTGGAACCTGCTGCTGCCGCTGATGCTGGTCTTTATGATCACCTCTCTGGAAACCATCGGCGACATTACCGCGACCTCTGACGTATCTGAACAACCGGTTTCCGGCCCGCTGTACATGAAGCGCCTGAAAGGCGGCGTGCTGGCTAACGGCCTGAACTCCTTTGTGTCTGCCGTCTTCAATACCTTCCCGAACTCCTGCTTCGGTCAGAACAACGGGGTTATCCAGTTGACCGGCGTTGCCAGTCGCTATGTGGGCTTTGTGGTGGCGCTGATGCTGATCGTGCTCGGCCTGTTCCCGGCGGTCAGCGGTTTTGTTCAGCATATTCCTGAGCCGGTACTGGGCGGCGCAACGCTGGTCATGTTCGGCACCATCGCCGCGTCTGGCGTGCGCATTGTGTCCCGCGAGCCGCTGAACCGCCGCGCGATTATGATTATCGCGCTGTCGCTGGCCGTTGGCCTGGGCGTGTCTCAGCAGCCGCTGATCCTACAGTTTGCGCCGGACTGGCTGAAAAACCTGCTCTCTTCTGGTATCGCCGCTGGCGGCATCACCGCCATTGTGCTCAATCTGGTGTTCCCGCCTGAGAAAGTCTGATCTTAAACGCGGCAGCGGGCCATTCGCTGCCGCCGTTACACTGTTTCACCATTCCTTCCTTGAGCATTGCGCATAATTAATGCATAAACTCTGTGTATGCATTTAGGGATGGAAGATCATGAAACTTATTGGAAAGCTGCTGCTATTTATCCTCATCGCCCTGCTGATCGTGATTCTGGCCGGTTATTTTCTGGTGCAGACGCGCTGGGGTGCGGCGCAGGTCGGTAACTGGGTGACTGACAATACGGACTACCACCTCGCCTTCGAGGCGGTGGATCATCGCTTCTCTTCCCCCTCTCATCTGCTGCTGAAAAACGTCAAATTTGGCCGCAAAGATCAGCCCGCCACGCTGGAAGCCAAAGCGGTGGATATCGGTTTGAGCAGCCGCCAGTTCACCGATCCGCTGCATGCTGAGACCATTTTGTTGCAGGACGGCACGCTGAATTTATCCCCCAATACCGCGCCGCTGCCCTTCCAGGCCGACCGGTTGCAACTGAGCAATATGGCATTCAACAGCCCGGCGACGGGCTGGGATTTGAGCGCGCAGCGCGTGACCGGTGGCGTCAGCCCATGGCAGCCAAAAGCGGGCAACGTGCTGGGCAGCCAGGCGCAAATTCAGGTGAGCGCGGGATCGATGACGCTGAACGGCGTCCCCGCCAGCAACGTCTTAATTCAGGGCAGTATCGACAACAATGAGGTGACATTAAGCACCATTGGGGCCGATATGGCGCGCGGATCGCTGACCGGCACCGCCCGGCGTATGGCTAACGGCGGCTGGATTGTTGATAGCCTGCGGCTTAACGATATCCGCCTGCAAAGCGATAAATCACTGAGTGATTTCTTTGCTCCGCTCACCACCCCGCCATCGTTGCGGATCGACAGGCTTGAAGTGACCGATGCACGTCTGCAAGGGCCGGACTGGGCAGTCACCGACCTCGATCTCAGCGTGCGCAACTTGACGCTGAGCAACGGCGACTGGCAGAGCGAAGACGGCAAACTGTCGATGAACGCCACTGAATTTATCTACGGTTCGCTGCATCTTTTCGATCCCATCCTTAACGCAGAATTCTCACCGCAGGGCATTGCGCTGCGCCAGTTCACCTCACGCTGGGAAGGCGGCATGGTGCGCACCTCGGGCAACTGGCTGCGCGCCGGCAAGGCGCTGGTGCTGGACGATGCCGCGTTTGCCGGGCTGGAATACACGCTGCCGACAAACTGGAAACAGCTGTGGATGGAGACACTCCCGGACTGGCTTCACGCGGTGATCCTGCAAAAATTCAGCGCCAGCCGCAACCTGGTGATCGACATTGATCCGACCTTCCCGTGGCAGGTCACCGCGCTGGATGGCTACGGTGCAAACCTGCAACTGGCGCGTGACGGGAAATGGGGCGTCTGGAGCGGCAACGTGAAGTTAAACGGTGCGGCGGCGACGTTTAATCGCGTGGATGTGCGCCGCCCGTCGCTGGCCTTTACCGCCAACAGCAGCGCGGTAAATATCAGCGATCTGAGTGCGTTTACCGGTCAGGGCATTCTGGAAGCCACCGCCGTTGTTTCGCAACTTGCTGAACGTCAGGTCAAAGTGAGTCTCAACGGGCGCGGCGTGCCGTTAAACATCGTACAACAGTGGGGCTGGCCTGCGCTGCCCCTCGCCGGTGAGGGCAATATTCAGTTGACCGCGGCGGGCAAGGTCAACGCCAGCGCGCCGTTAAAACCGACGGTAAATGGCGAATTAAAAGCGGTTAACACGCAGAAACAGCAGGTTACGCAAACCATGCGTGACGGTGAAGTAAGCAGTACGCAACCGTAACGGTTTGAGAATATCGGGTGGCGAAAACAGAGGTCACTCAGGCCCGGCAAGCGCTAGCGCCGCCGGGCAGGATGTCGATTACAGGGTTATTGATAGCGTGCCGTGCTGCGGTGTGATCACCACGCCCCACTCGCTGCCGTTTTGTGCACCGCCCTGCACGCCGTTCACCTGCGCAATATTACGCAGGCAGAGCGTCCAGTGTTGCGCGTCACCCAGGCTCGTCACGGTGATCACGTTGCCGTCGCGTTTTGCTTTCAGCGTAAAGGCCACGGCCCCGTTTTCAGACGGAACATCGCATACCGCTTCACGACCATCGTCGAGATTAAACAGCTGGAATGCCGTACCCTCATTCCACGCATAGTCCGGTTGCTGATCGTTATTTCCCAGCGCCAGCAGCGTGTTATCACGCACGTACACCGGCAGGCTCAGGAACGCATGCTGCTGTTTATGCCAGCGGCTGCCCGCAATCACATCGTTGTGCCACAGATGCGTCCAGCGACCTTCCGGCGCGTAAAACTGCACGTCGCCCGCTTCGCTAAAGACCGGAGCCACCAGCACCGCATCGCCGAGCATATACTGGCGGTCGAGGTAATCGCACGCCGGATCGTCCGGGAATTCCAGCATCATGGCGCGCATCATCGGCGTGCCCAGTTCACGCGCCTGTGCCGCCTGGCGGTACAGATACGGCATCATGCGGCATTTCAGCTCGGTGAAGTGGCGCACGACATCACAGGATTCATCGTCATAGGCCCACGGCACGCGGTAGGATTTGCTGCCGTGCAGGCGGCTGTGGCTCGACAGCAGCCCGAACGCGCACCAGCGCTTGTAGACATGCGCAGGGGCGGTGTTTTCAAAGCCGCCGATATCGTGGCTCCAGAAACCAAACCCGGACAGACCAATCGATAACCCACCGCGCAGGCTTTCCGCCATGGATTCGTAGTTGGCGTAGCAGTCGCCGCCCCAGTGCACCGGGAACTGCTGCGCACCCACGGAGGCGGAGCGGGCAAACAGCACCGCCTCGTCTTCGCCCACGGTCTCTTTAAGCACGTTCCACACCAGTTCGTTGTAGATATAGGCGTAGTGGTTGTGCATTTTCTGCGGATCGGAGCCGTCATGCCACATTACGTCAGTCGGGATGCGCTCGCCAAAGTCGGTTTTAAAACAGTCGACGCCGATATCTACCAGGCCTTTGAGTTTGTCCGCGTACCATTTGCAGGCTTCAGGGTTGGTGAAGTCATAAATCGCCAGGCCCGGCTGCCATTTATCCCACTGCCATAGCGATCCGTCCGGGCGTTTTAGCAGGTAGCCCTTCTCTTTCAGCTCTTTGAAGATCGGTGATTTTTGGCCGATATACGGGTTTATCCACACGCAGATTTTCAGCCCTTTTTCCTTCAGGCGTTTGATCATGCCTTCCGGATCCGGGAACGTCAGCGGATCCCATTCGAAGTCGCACCACTGAAACGCTTTCATCCAGAAACAGTCAAAATGGAAGACGTGCAGCGGCAGGTTGCGCTCGGCCATTCCGTCGATGAAGCTGTTCACCGTCGCTTCGTCGTAATTCGTGGTAAACGACGTGGTGAGCCACAGACCAAAAGACCAGGCCGGTGGCAGCGCCGGGCGACCGGTAAATCGGGTGTAGCGGTTGAGTACCTCTTTCGGCGTGGGGCCGTCGATAACGAAATATTCAAGATATTCGCCTTCGACGCTGAACTGCACTTTCGAGACTTTTTCCGATCCGATTTCAAACGACACGCATTCCGGGTGATTCACCAGCACGCCATAGCCGCGATTGGTGATATAGAACGGAATGTTTTTGTACGATTGCTCAGTGCTGGTGCCGCCGTCGCGGTTCCAGGTATCGACCGTCTGCCCGTTTCGCACCAGCGCGGTAAAGCGCTCGCCAAGCCCGTAAACCGTTTCGCCAACGCCCAAATCGAGGCGTTCAAACAGGTAGTTGCGATTGCTGTTCGTGTCCTGAACGTAGCCGTTATTTTTCACCTGGCTACCGGTGATCCGCACGCCATTGCGCAGGAAATCAAGCGACCAGAACTCGCCTTTGGTGACGCGCACGGTCAGATTGCCGGAGGTCAGCGAGGCGAACTCGTCGTTGTTTTGCATCTCAACGCTTACGTCCTGCAAAACATTGAGCGGGTAGTGCGGGCCGTTATTGAGCGCGCCCTGGAAGTGCTCAATGCGCACGCCCACCACGCCTTCCTGCGGCGAAAAGAAGCGCAGGGTAAACAGCGGTGTATCCAGCTGCCATGTCCGCTCACGCACGTCACGCGGTGCGGCATGCACTACCATTTCATTGCCCTGCTGTTCAACGTCGAACACCTGAATCGGGTGAATCAAATTCAGCCCCGGTTGAATGAGCCAGTTTCCGTCACTGATTTTCATGTTCTGTTCCTTTTAATGCGGTAATTCTTTGGCAACGGGTGCCTGGTTAAACTCGCTTTCGTTGCGACGCGCGCCCTGTGCCAGCTGCTCCAGAATCTTCGTGAGATACGGCGTTTTCAGGGTGTAGAAGCGTTTCGCGATAATCGCGCTCAGCAGGTAACACACGGCAGGCACGAGCGTGAACAGGGCGATAATGATGGTGATGGTGCTGCTGTTTTGCACTTTCGCTGCCGCATCGTAGCCGCCACCTGCCAGCGCCCAACCGATCAATGCGCCGCCCAGTGCGAGGCCGAGCTTCAACACAAACAGCGTACCGGCGAAGCTGATGCCGGTCAGACGCTTACCGTTGCACCATTCGCCGTAATCGACGGTATCGGACATCATTACCCACTGGATTGGCGTGACCAGCTGATGCAGCACACCAATGATGAAGATGAAGACAAACATGGTGATGCTGGCACTGACCGGCACAAAGAACATCGCCACGCTGAAAATAGTCAACAGGGCGTTGGTCCACCAGAAGATACTGACCTTGCATTTCCAGTCGGTGAGCGGTTTCGCCGCGGCGCTACCAATCAGATTGCCGACGCAGTAGGTGGTCAGGAACATGACGAACAGTTCCGGCGTGCCCAGGATCCAGGTGACGTAGTACATCATCGCCCCGCCGCGCACGCAGACCGCCAGGATGTTGAGAATGGTGAGGAACCCGACGATGCGCCATTGATCGTTATTCCAGATATCGCGCAGGTCTTCGCGCACGGGCGTGGTGTTTGGTGGCACCTGGATACGCTCTTTGGTGGTGAAGAAGCAGAACGCCAGCATCAGGAACGCGACCACGGACAGCACCGCGATGCCGCCCTGGAAGCCAAGGGCTTTGTCATCTCCGCCGATCAGTTTAACCAGCGGCATCATCAGCACGGTTGAGAGCATGCCGCCCGCCGTGGCCAGCACGAAGCGCCAGGATTGCAGGGAGATACGCTGCGTTGGGTCGTTGGTGATGACCCCGCCCAGTGCGCAGTAAGGAATGTTGACCACGGTGTAGAGCAGCGTCAGCAGCGTATAAGTTACGGCGGCGTAGATCATTTTACCGTTCATGCTCAAATCAGGCGTGGTGTAGGTCAGCACGCAGACGATGCCGAACGGCAGTGCACCAAAAATCATCCATGGACGGAACTTGCCCCAACGGCTGCGGGTACGGTCAGCGATCAGGCCCATGCACGGGTCAGAGATGGCATCAAGCGCACGCGCCAGCAGGAACATGGTGCCGACGAACCCCGCAGGAATGCCGAAAATATCGGTGTAGAAAAACATCATGTACATCATAACGTTATCGAAGATGATATGACTGGCGGCGTCGCCCATGCCGTAGCCAATCTTCTCCTTCACAGAAATTATCTGACTCTTCATTTTTTATCCTTAGTGCCAAGAGTACGCTGATACCGGTTTCAGACGTTGTAAACTATCCCCTCTGGCGCGGGTATTCCGTTTTCTGGTTATCAGATTACGATTCTTCTTTTATGTGATCGCGGTAGCTCAAATGGGCCGAAAGAGTGTAACCAGCGGATTTTTTAGGCTTTTAACTAAAATGGCGAGTGGAAACGAAACGGGACAAATAAAAAAGTGTGACGGGGTATGTGGTTATGGTGGGAAAGTGGCTATAATGCGCCCCGCCTCCATGTAGCAATGAAGGCCAGGAAGATCGTCGCCTCCGGTGAGGCGGCTGGACTTCAAATCCAGTGGGGGCCGCCAGCGGTCCCGGGCAGGTTCGACTCCTGTGATCTTCCGCCACTTGGCTTCCTGTGAATTCCCCCGCATTGAATCAATTTCTTATACAACGTTTACGCAGAAGCCAAATTTAAACAAAACGCAACCTGTAAGCCTTACTTACAAGTTCAGAAGGAAGGCAATCGTCAAGTAAGCCGCAATATGCTTCACTACAGCCTGCCCGTCATTCTCGCGTTGGACGATGAGCCGCTAAGAAGTCGCTCTGGATGCCCCTTCACCTAACTGGCGCTGCATGATTACCGTATCAAGCCAGCGGCCATGCTTGAATCCTACGCCCTCCAGCGTACCGGTAACGCGAAATCCTGCGGCGCGGTGCAATCCTAACGATCCCACATTTTCGCTATTGCCCACCACGGCGACCAGCTGCCGGTAACCCTGCGCTTGCGCCCACTCTATCGCCGCGTTTAACAGCGCTTTTCCGACGCCCCGGTGCTGAAATTCCGCGTCCACATAGATGGAATCTTCCAGCGTAAAGCGATATGCATAGCGCGCCCGATGGGGGCCGAGATAGCAGTAACCTCGCACTTTTCCCTCATGTATCGCCACCAGCCACAGCAGACCCGCGCTCTGGATTTTTGTTAAGCGGGCGCGCATTTCGTCGACATCCGGCGGCTCGGTTTCAAACGTGGCAAGACCGTATGTCACGTGATGAGCATAAATCCGCTGTATAGCGCTAATATGGTGGTCTTCTGCACAACAAATTTCCATTATCGACTCCTGTAGTTAACCCTGTGCAGACTACGCCACAGGCCGAAAAACCGGTATGGGCCGGGGCTTATCACCGCTATAAGGAAAATTAAGAGATGGCGACGCTCAATCTGGTTAATCTGGCGACCTTCCGACTGGTGGTAAGCCGACAAAGTTTTTCTGCCGCCGCCCAGGTTCTTGGGCTGTCACAGCCCGCAGTGAGCCTGCAAGTCCGGCAACTGGAGCAGGCGCTTCAGACGCAGCTCGTTGAACGCACCAGCCGGGGCATTCGGCCAACGCCTGCCGGGCTGACGCTGCTGGAACACAGCGATCATATTGATAAAGCGGTCAGCGATGCCTTGCAGTCGGTAGCCCTGCACAGCCAGGAGATTAGCGGTACGGTCACGCTTGGCTCTGGCGCGACGGCGTGCATTCACCTGATGCCCCGGGTATTAGAGCAGCTTCGGGCTGATTTTCCGTTGCTGAGGGTGAGCGTGCGCACAGGCAACACGCGCGATATCGTCGCGGCCGTGGAGGAAAACCGCCTGGATATGGGGCTGGTCACGCTTCCTGCGAGTGGCAGAAACCTGCATATCGCGCCGCTTATCGCCGACGATTTCGTGGCGATCACAGAAGATAAGGGCGAAAATAGCGATGGCCCCTGTACCCCCGCACAGCTCAACGCTCTACCGCTGATTGTCTTTGAAGGTGGCAGCAACACGCGCGCACTTATCGATGAGTGGTTTTTCGCGGCGGGCGAAACGGCGCACCCCATCATGGAACTGGGCAGCATCGAAGCCATTAAGCGAATGGTTCGCGCGGGCCTGGGCTACAGCATCGTGCCGCGTCTGTCCGTCACCGACGCCGCCGATCGCGATGGCCTGCGGCTTTACCCCCTGCAACCCGCACTCACCCGCTCACTGGGCACCGTCACCCGGCAGGATAAAATCATGACGCGCGCGATGACCGAGATCGTGAACAGGATCAGAGCACTGTCCCTCTAACCCTCCCGCCGACACTGCCCTGGCGTGGATCCCGTCACGCGTTTGAAGGCTTTGCTGAATGCGCTTTCAGACGCGTAACCGAGCGAGGAAGCGATGTGCACGATAGCGTCATCCGAGGATTTTAACCGTTCGCTGGCGAGCAGCATTCGCCAACGCGTGAGGTACTCCATCGGCGAGTCGTTCACCACCGCTTTGAAGTGCCCGGCGAAAGCAGAGCGTGACATTCCCGCCGCCGCGGCCAGGGTTTGCAGCGTCCAGGCGTGACCCGGCCTGTCGTGAATGCAGCCGATGGCGGCACTCAACTGTTTGTCTGCCAGCGCGAACAGCAACCCATTCCCCTTTTCCCTGTCGCGTAAATGCAGTCGCAGCGCCTGAATTAACAGCATATAGGCCAACTGTTGCACGATCAGCGTGCCGCCCGGCTGCGGATTGCGCAGCTCTTCGACCATGCGGTCCAGCGACCCGCGCATCGCCGTTTTATCCGCCGCTTTTTGCAGGTGCACAATCGGCGGCAGCGAGCTTAACAGCATGTCGGCGTGACGACCGGTCAGCACAAAATGCCCACCCACAAGCAGGCACTCGTCATCGCCGCACAGGTCGATGGCTTTACTCAGCCGCCCGGCGGCTTTGAGTGTCGCAAAATCCTCAGCTTCAGCTTGTCGGTCGGTCGCGAGGCTAAACGCCGGACCAGGTGGCAGCAAATAGCACTCTCCCGCCGTCAGACGCACGGCCTGCGTCACGCCCTCGACGGTCAGCCAGCACTGGCCCGACACCACGGCGTAGCATTTGATCCCCGCATGTTCGGGCCACTGAATCGACTGGTTCGCAGTGAGCGCCACGCCGCCCGACGCATAGTTTTGGGGTTTGAGCAACGTGAGCAGTTCTGACAGCGGATCCATAACGCCTCCGGACGATTGGACATAAAACAGCGACGTTTGCGCATTGTTCGTCTACAGCCATGACACTACAGTAGGGCCTATTGCATTACCAGCCGAAGGGGATCCATCATGCGGATATTTGTAACAGGCGCGACCGGTTTTATTGGCTCCGCCATTGTGGAAGAACTGCTCGCAGCCGGGCATCAGGTACTCGGCCTGACCCGATCCGACGCCGGTGCACGGGCGCTGCAAGCCCAGGGCGCAGAGGTGCATTTTGGTGATATTGATCGGCCTGACACCCTGCGGCGCGGCGCAGAACAGGCGGACGCTGTGATCCACACCGCCTTCAACCACGACTTTTCGACGTTTGTCGCCAACTGCGAAACCGACAGGCGCGTCATTGAGGCCATGGGTGATGCGCTGACAGGCTCCCAACGACCGTTCATCATTACCTCGTTTGTCGCCATGGGGGCGACCGCACCGGGCCTGCTGGCGACGGAAGATCAGGTGAATATCCATACGCAGCACCCACGCAAAGCCTCGGAACTCGCGGGCATGGCGGTGGCAGAGCGTGGCGTCAACGTCTCCTTTGTGCGCCTGCCGCAGGTGCACGATACGCGTAAACAAGGGCTGATCTCACCGCTGATTGCGCTGGCGCGAGAAAAGGGCGTTTCGGCCTGGATTGATGAGGGGCAAAATCGCTGGGCAGCGGTGCACCTGAGCGATGCGGCACGCGTTTACGTTCGCGCGCTGGAAAAAGACCTCTCCGGCAGCCGGTATAACGCCGTTGCTGAAGAGGGCATTGCGCTGCGTACCATCGCCGAAACTATCGGACGCGGCCTGAACGTGCCGGTCAAAAGTATCGCACGCGAAGACGCCGCCGCACATTTTGGCTGGCTGAGCGCATTTGTCGGCCAGGAGATGTCGGCCTCCGGCGCTCTCACGCAGCAGCGTCTCAACTGGCACCCTGAAGGGCCAGGTCTGTTAGCATCGCTGATGGCGATGAAAAAGTAGCAAAAAGGGCCATTTAACGAAAAAAACCCGTTTCCCGGCGGGTTTTTTTAGTCATCTGCCCTGAAGCCCCTACCCCTAAAGTGTGATGACGATCACATTGCCACATTTTCAGCGGGACAACTTGCCACTTAAATTGAGCTAAATCACAAAAAATAGTGAAACGTCGGTTCAACATAAACGTGAAGTGTGAGCCAGATAACAAAAATAAGCCCAGGGTTGGGCGATAAACATGCCCGACGCCCCCCGTGACGCCGCGATTTGATCTCTCCTCTGCATAAATTCTTGCCTGCTGCGCTTGCAGCGGTCAGGCCGCTTATTGCAATGAACAAGGGGTAAAGTATGCGCAAAACAGGTCATATGCGCTGGTTTATGGTCTCGCTGGTTACGCTCGGCACCATTCTCTGCTATCTAACCAGAAACACCATTTCGGCGGCTGCGCCAACGCTACAAAGCGATCTGCACATCACCACACAGCAATACTCCTGGATTATTGCCACCTTCTCCGCCTGCTACACCATCGCCCAGCCAATTGCGGGATACCTGCTGGATTCGCTGGGTACCAAACTCGGTTACACCCTTTTTGGCGTGATGTGGGGCATATTTTGCATCGGCGCGTCGTTCTCCGGTAGCTGGCAGGGGCTGGCGTTTTTCCGTGGTCTCGGCGGGTTTGCCGAAAGCGCAATGATCCCCGCCGGACTGAAAGCGGTCACCGAGTGGTTCCCGGACAGAGAGCGCTCCGTCGCCGTCGGCTATTTTAACGTCGGCTCTTCCATTGGTGCGGTGATCGCCCCACCGCTGGTGGCATGGGCGATTTTCACCCGCGACTGGCGGCTGGCGTTTATCATCGTCGGCGTTTCCAGCGTGCTGTGGGCTGTCGGCTGGTATTTTACCTATAACCGCCCGGCGAAGAGCAAATCGCTGTCGAAAGAAGAGTTTCTCTATATTACCGACGGTCAGCCGGTCAAAGAAAAAGTCGAGAAAGTGCAGATTGGACGCCTGCTCAAACAGCGGAAATTCTGGGGCATTGCGCTGCCGCGCTTCCTGGCTGAACCGGCGTGGGGGACCTTTAACGCGTGGATCCCGCTGTTTATGGTGCACACCTATGGTTTCCATCTGAAGGACATCGCGATGTTCGCCTGGATCCCGATGCTGTTTGCCGATTTAGGCTGCATCATTGGCGGTTACCTGCCGGGCATGTTCCAGAAAATCTTTGGCGTGAACATTATCGTCTCGCGCAAACTGGTCGTGACGATGGGCGCGGCGATGATGATCCTGCCGGGCATGGTGGGGTTATTTAGCAGTCCGATGGTCGCCATTGGCCTGCTGTGCGTCGGGGGTTTTGCCCACCAGTCGCTCTCTGGCGCGTTGATCACGCTGTCATCCGACATGTTTGATTCCAGCGAAGTCGCCACCGCTAACGGCTTTACCGGCATGGCCGCCTGGACCGCCAGCACCCTGTTCGCGCTGGTGGTGGGTGCGCTGGCCGATACGGTTGGCTTTAGCCCGCTGTTCGCCGTGCTTTCGGTGTTTGACGTGATTGGCGCGGTGATCCTCTGGGCGCTGCTGAAAACGCCGGAAGAAGCGCCGCTGGTGACACAAGAGACGTTCTGAGTCGTTCTGCTGCCCGACAGCGCAAGCTTGCCGGGCCTTGACGTCCTGCCCTGTGACGCCCCTCGCAAAACCTTCAAAACACTGTTTCATTTTCCTGTATGCAGGAGGAAAGTAGCCAGTGTTTAACGCAAAACCTAGTGTCTAGTGTCGAAGGTATTCAGGGCTAACCATGAGCATGTCAGCAAAAGATAAGTTATTTCAACGTATTGTGAGCCAGTTCTCAGGCAGCGCTCAGGGTTTTGTCGCCAGCGATTGTGCGGATTTTATGCCGGTGAATCGCAGCGTCATCAGCCATTATCTGAATCGCCTGGTGGATGACGGCAAGCTGCGCAAAGAAAACACCCGTCCGGTGCGATTTTTCGTCAGCACCGCGTCACCCGAAAGCAGCATGGCCCCGCCCGTTCGCGCCAGGCAGGACGCATTCACTCCCTTAATTGGCGTCGAGGGCAGCCTGGGCAATGCCGTTTCGCTGTGCCGCTCCGCCGTAGACTACCCTTCCGGGGGGTTACCGGTGCTACTGGCCGGGGAGAGCGGCGTTGGCAAAAGCTATCTGGCAACGCTGATTTACGACTACGCCATCGAACAAGGGGTGATTGCCGCCGATAAACCCTTTATTGAGCTGAACTGCGCAGATTATGCCAACAATCCGGAACTGCTGTCCGGCACGCTGTTTGGCTACACTAAGGGTGCCTTCACCGGGGCCGATCGCGAGAAAAAAGGTGCCTTCGACGACGCCGATGGTGGTTTTTTATTTCTCGATGAAGTACATCGTCTGTCGGCGGAAAATCAGGAAAAACTCTTTCTGTTCATGGATAAGGGCTATTTCTATCGTCTGGGCGATAACCGCACCCGCCATCCTGCCACGCTGCGTTTTATCTTCGCCACCACAGAAAATATCGACGCGGTGTTGCTAAACACCTTTCGTCGCCGTATTCCCGTTCGCCTGACGCTGCCGAATTTTATCTCCCGTCCGCTCACCGAGCGCGTTGCACAGGTTGAGTTCTTCTTACACCGCGAAGCCCGCCGTCTGAAGCGTGACATCTGGCTCGACAGCGCGCTAATGTCGCAGCTGGTCATGTCGCCGGTACGGGGCAATATTGGCGAGCTTAAAAATTTGATCAAGGTGATGTGCGCCAGCGCGTGGAGCGAAAGCGACGATCCCAAATCCATCACCCTGACCGCGCCGCTTGCGCGCCCCGGAACGGGCGAGATGCTGATGATCTCCCGTCATGACGTGCCGGTCTCGCTGGACATTAACAGACTGCTGCCCAAAGCCATGCGCGACGAAGTGATCTTTCGCGAGTTCTGCCACAGCGGCAATACGCTGCTGCTCAACCGCAAGCTGGAGCAGCATTTGAGCGAAATCAGCGGCGTACTAAAACAGGATGCGCTGTACAGCGGCTTTTTGTGGCAGAACTCGCAGCATGCGCTGAGCGAACTTGAAAGCCTGTCTGGCGTGACGCTTGGCGCGGAACACAAGAAGGCCGTATGGTTGTGTTTGAACTATGCGCTGCATCACCACAGCGATGCGCCGCTGATTGCTGAACTGAACACCATTACCGATTACGTCTCCTGCAAAGCGCGACTGCTGGCCGAAGCCGGGATTGCGCTGCTACGTCAGCACGTGGTTAATGCGCCATTGAACCTGTTAAATCCGCTATTGAGCAGCGTGTTTAATAAGCTGGCCGGTGATGATGACCTCATTCAGGGCGTGATTGTCTCGCACGGACGCTCGACGGCTTCAAGTCTTGCCAGCGTCGCGAATCAGCTGACCGGGGGGTATATTTTCACCGCGTTCGACATGCCCAACGCCACCTCCACGCGGGATATGATCGACATGCTGATCGCCCATCTGGAAACCATCAAACACGGCACCGGGCTGATTATCCTCGTGGACATGGGTTCACTGCGGGAGATCTACGAAGAGATCAAACTGCATCTGCATGGCGAGCTGCTGGTGATCAACAACGTCAGTACCGCCATTGCGCTGGATATCGCGTCGAAAATTCAGGAGCGCCTGCCGATGGCAGCGATCATTGAAAGCGTGAAAGGCGCATACGAAGTGGAAGCGCGATATTACGCGGGCGTGCTGCCAGGCAATAAAATCATTATTTCCTGCATCTCTGGCGAAGGCATTTCGAAGAAACTCAAAGACATTGTGCAGCGTTATCTGACGCGGGATGACATTGATATTGTCACCATGGAATATGACGATGTGAAGTGGAAAATCGCCCGCGCCGACCCGTCACTGCACGGTACCCGACTGATCATCACCACCACCGATTTAGACGCTGGCTACATTCCCTTACTGAGCGTTGAACAGCTGATCAAAGAGAAAACCGCCGTTCTGCGCCGGGACTATTTCACCGATCTCCTGACGCCGGAAGGCCTGGAACCGATGGTCGATGAAGTGGTGAAACTCTTTACCGTTGAAGGCGTCGCCAGCCGCCTGAATTTCCTCAACCCGGTGGTGATCATCGATGAGGTCGAAGCGGTAATCAAACAGTACGAAGCGTTCTACAAAATCCATTTTGAGAGCTATCTGCGCATCAACCTGTTTATGCATGTTGCGCTGATGATCGAGCGCGTGATGGTTAACGCCGGGATGCGTAACCGCGATGACGCCACGCTGACCGATGAGCAGCAGGGGTTTGTTACCGTGCACGACACCTTCTTCGAGACGCTTAACCGCAAATACCACATCACACTCCCGCTGACCGAAGTGCTGATGCTCTATGAAATCATGGAGCCGTGGATTGTGACGCAACCTACCGAATAACGCTCACCCGCCGGGTCGCCCACCGCCCGGCGTTGCCCTCTCTCACCCTTAGACGCTAGCGCATGAACCACACTTTCAACGCTAAAACCAGTGTCGAACACCGCAAATAACCATCTGTTAAATAAAGACTTTTATAAACTGGCACGTCTTTTGCTTTTAAGCCTGTAGCTCATTCATTTTGATGTAAGGAACAGGGAATGCGAGAAGTGTTTATCGCCAGCCATGGCAAGTACGCGCAAGGGATCGTATCCGGTCTGAATCTGCTGATTGGTGACGATCACGGCATCACGCCCGTCTGCGCCTACTGCGGCGACATCGGTTCAACGGCGGAGCTGGCAGCCTGCTTTTCCGCCATCGCGCTGGAATCAGCGCGTCGGGGTAACGAGCTGGTGCTGTTTACCGATATGCAGGGCGGCAGCGTCAACAATACCGCCGTGCAGGTGATGATGGACTTTCCGCACATGCACGTCGTCAGCGGTGCAAATCTGATCATGCTGATGGAATTTTGCATGTCAGAACAACCGACCACCGAAGCGCGGATCGCCGACGCCATCCAAATGGCCACCCAGGCCATGCAGCACATGAACACGCTGCCCGAAATACTCGCCGCCCGTCAGCATCCGGGCGCAGGCGCGGAAGATGATCAGGACTTTTTTGCCCTGGAGGATAACGCATGAGCGTGGTACTGGAATCTCTCGACGCCCGCTACAGCGCGCCACAGCTAGCGCTGACACAGACCTGGCTTTCACAGGCCATCGGTGATGTGCTGAGCAGCATTGACGCCATGCTGCCGCGCTTTACCGACACCTTTCCGGCGGCCAGCGCCTGTGACGGTCGCTACCCGCCCGTCGAAAAAGTGGACTGGACTGAGGGGTTCTGGACAGGGCAACTGTGGCTGGCATGGGAAGTGACCGGCGACGACAAATACCGCGCGGCGGCTGAAAACCTGCTCGACAGCTTCGAGCAGCGCCTTGATCAGAACATCAAAGTCGATACGCACGACCTGGGGTTTCTCTACCTCCTTTCCTGCGTCAACGCGTGGAAGCTGACGGCCAATAGGCGCGCTCGTACACTGGCGATCCGCGCCGCTGAACGTCTGTACCAGCGCTTTAATGCCACCGCAGGCGTGATTCAGGCATGGGGTGATTTGCGTGACCCGGCGCGGCAGGGCCGCATGATTATCGACTGCAATCTGAACGTGCCATTGCTGTTCTGGGCGGCGAACGAAACCGGCAATGCGCACTGGCGCGAGGCGGCGACACGCCATCTTGAGCAGGCGGCGCGTTACCTGGTCCGTAACGATGCCTCCACGTTCCACACGTTCTATATGGATGTGGACAGCGGCGCACCGCTGCGTGGCGATACGCATCAGGGCTTTAGCGATGACTCCTGTTGGTCGCGCGGTCAGGCGTGGGGCATGTACGGATTTGCGCTTGGCTTCACCCACACCGGCAATGCGAACTTACTGGAACTTTCACGCAGGCTCAGCCACTACTTTCTCAACCGACTGCCGGATGATGCCGTCTGCTACTGGGATCTGATTTTCACCGCCGAAGACAAGGCGTTTCGCGACACCTCCGCAGCCGCTATCGGCGTTTGCGGTCTGGCGGAATTGTTAAAACAGCTGCCGCTCACCGATCCGCTGCGCCCGGCTTACCACAACGCCATCGGCCTCATTATGCGTCCGCTGCATCAGCACTATTTTGCCCATCACGAAGACGGACTTCTGCGCGAAGGCGTCTACAACTATGGGCGCAACATGGGGATCAATGTGCCGAATCTTTGGGGAGATTATTTCTACTTCGAAGCGCTGGTGCGTTTGTCCCAGGTCTGGACACCCTACTGGTAAATTCTAATAACAGGAGTAACACACAGATGATTTCATTAATTCGTATTGATGACCGATTGATCCACGGGCAGGTCGCCGTGGTGTGGACCAAGCATTTAGGCGTCAACCGCATCCTGGTGGCCAACGACCAGATCGTCAACAACGACGTACAAAAGATGTCGCTGCGCATGGCCGCGCCCGACACGGCGAAGTGCGCAATTATGGCGGTGGAAGATGCGGCAGGCACGCTGAACGACCCGCGTTCAGAAAGTATGAAGATTCTTGTTATCGTCAATAACGCCGCCGATGCGCGCCGTTTGGTAGAGCAGGTTTCGGCGATAAAAACCCTGAACGTCGCTAATTTCGGACGCATTACCGATAACCTGGCGGCGAAAACCCGCATCAGCGACACGGTGTATGTCACGCCGCAGGATGTGGAAGATTTCCGCGCCATCGCCGATCGTGGCGTGCGCGTGGAGTACCAGGTTTTACCGTCACATCCTGTTAAAAACCTTATCGAAATGATCGATAACGCCTGAGCGAGGTCATCATGTTAACGTCCGCACTCCTTGTGGGTTTGGTGATGTATTTCGCCAAATTCTGTGACCACACCCTGGGCCAGCCGCTGATTGAGCGACCGCTGGTCTGCGGGGCGATGGTCGGTTTTGTTCTGGGTGATTTCCAGCAGGGGATCATCATCGGGGCCAGCCTTGAACTGATTTTCCTCGGTACCATTACCATCGGCGGCTCGGTACCTGCGGATCTCGCCGTCGGCTCAGTGCTGGCAACGGCGTTCACCCTTCTCACGCACGCGGAACCGGCGGTCGCCGTGGCGCTGGCGCTGCCCATCAGCCTGCTGGCGGTGTTTGTGTATCAGGTGTTGAAACTGGTTTACACCGGACTGGTGGAGAAATACGACGCGCTACTGGAACAAGGGCGGGACCGGGCAGCGCTCAGCCTGACGCTCGGCATGACGCTGTTCTACGGCGTCCCGTTTGCCATCATCGCCTTCTTTGGCGTGCTGTTCGGCACCGATGTGATCCGCAGCCTCGTTGAAAGCATTCCCGATACGGTAATGCGCGGCATGACGGCTACCGGCGGCATTCTGCCTGCGCTCGGCTTCGCGATTTTGCTCAAAGCGCTGTGGAACCGAAATATCGCCGCCTTTTTCTTTATCGGTTTTGCGCTCGCCGCCTACCTGAAGCTGCCAATCATGGGCATTGCCATCATCGCCGCTTCGGTTGCCGTGTACCTGTGCTTTAACGAATTTAACCAACTCAAAATGAACAAGCAGAACGCCGCAGCCCAGCCTGCCGCCTCCGTTGATGATAAGGATGGGTTCTTCAATGACTGATATCCACATGCGCGATACCGTCGCGAAAAGCGATAACAAAGAAGAGAAAAAACTGTTTCGTCAGCTCTTTTTCCGCCAGTTCCAGCTGCTCGGGTCGATGAACTTCACCCGCATGGAAGGGCTGAGCTACGGCTGGTCACTGGCACCGATGCTGAAGAAAATTTATCCGGATCCGCACCGTTATCTTGATGCGCTCAAGCGTAACAGCCAGTTCTTCAACACCAATCAGCATCTCGCGCCGTTCATTATGGGGCTAACGCTGTCGATGGAGAAAGAGAACGCCAGCAATCCCAATTTCGATAAATCGAGCATCAACGGCATCAAAGTGGCGCTGATGGGGCCGTTCGCGGGCGTGGGCGACTCTTTCTTCTACGGCGTACTGCGCATTATCGCCACCGGGATCGCGATTGGCCTGGCGTCACAGGGCAACCCGCTTGGCCCGCTGCTCTTTTTGCTGATCTACAACGTTCCGAGCTACCTGGTGCGCTATTACGGCGGCGTGATGGGCTACCGGCTGGGATCGAAATACATTGCCGAGGCCACGCAGTCGGGCCTGCTGAGTTGCATCACGAAAGCCTCGTCGATCATGGGCCTGATGATGGTCGGGGCAATGAGCGCCTCGATGGTGAAATTTACCACCACCTACAAAACGATGATTGCCGGACAGCCGTTTGTGTTACAGGAGATCCTCGACAAAATCTGCGTCGGGCTAATTCCGCTGCTCCTGGTACTGGGGTGTTTGCATCTGCTAAACAAAAAAGTCAGTCCCAACAAAGTGTTAATCATGCTTATTGTCTTCGGCTTTGCTGCCGCCTGGATTGGCGTGATCTGATAGCCCGACCAGTGAGGAGAAAACCGTGGCCTGTTTTGCCGCCTGTTTTACGGATAAGCCCGACACGTTTCGACAGGTCTTTTCACGCGGACGTGCGTCACGGCTGGCGGAGCAATGCCAGCTACATCCGCGTATTGTGACCCGCGAAACGCTAACGCAAGAGCTGCCTTTGCTGACGCAGGTTGAGGTCATTTTTTCGACCTGGGGAATGTTAACGCTGACGGACGCCGAGCTTGATCGGCTGCCCAACCTGAAAGCGGTGTTTTACGCGGCGGGGGCAACGGAGTATTTCGCCGCACCGCTGTTGGCACGCGGTATTACCCTCGTCAGCGCCTGGCGCGCAAATGCCGTGCCGGTGGCGGAGTTTTGCCTGGCGCATATTTTGCTCGCCTGCAAAGGCTATTTCCGTAATAACCGGGAATACGTGGGGCCTGCGCAGTTCGCCGCGCTCAGCCAGGGTAGCGGGCCGGGCGTGTATGACGAGCGCGTGGCGTTATTAGGTGCAGGGGCGATTTCACAGACGCTAAAGCAGCGGCTTGCGCCTTTTTCTCTCGACGTGGTGACCGTGCCTTCGCGTGCGGAAAACCGAACGCTGTCGCTGGAAGCGGCCTTCGAAACGGCCTTTGTGGTAAGCAACCATCTGCCGAACCGTCCGGATAACATCGGCGTGCTCGACGGCGCGATGTTTCGTCGCATGCGGCCCGGCGCTGTATTTATCAATACCGGCCGGGGCTTACAGGTGAACGAAGCCGATCTGCTTAACGTGATGCGCGAACGTCCGGATTTGACCGCCATTCTGGACGTCACGAAACCGGAGCCGCCGCCGGAAGGCTCGGAGCTGTATCGTTTACCGAATATTAAGCTCAGCAGTCATATTGCCGGTTCGCTAAATAATGAAACGCAACGGCTCGCCGACTGTATCCTCGATGAATTTAGCCGCTGGCAATGTGGAGAACCTTTACATCACCAGGTCATTCCTTATTAAGGGGAAGACGTAAAAAAACACTAACCGAAACTATTTAACCTGAATTTCTACAACACAGAAATAATGCTGTGGGGATCAACACACGCAAATGACAGTGAACATCTTATTAGGTAATAAAATGAAAAAATTAACTTACCTGGCCATTGCTGCGCCTTTGGCCTGCTGCACCCTTAATGCGATGGCCTCAGCCACCTGGATTGACAACCGCTATGCGCATACGACCGCCTCGGAAAAGAATCAGTATAAAATTGGTATCGGGCATATTTTTGATAATGGCGCCGGTATTTTAGCCTCTTCAATGTATGATTTAGGCCAGCATGGCGATCAATTAAGAAGTACCTTTCAGGAATATGAAGGCTGGTATCCGTTTGCGTTAGATGAACACTGGACGTTATCGCCCGGCGGCCTGACGGATATTGATAGCGGTGGAACCAAACTGGCACCTTATATTGGTCTGGATTATAAATTCAGTAAAATATTCAGTATTGGTTCGCGCTACCGTTATAACCACATGACGCATAAAGAACGTGATTATAATGGCGAGATGGATTTTAACGATACCCACCAACTGGACGTCTTTTTTAACTATCAGGCCACGGACAAACTGTGGTTGCAGTTAAACCCGGAATTCTTTATTAACACCGGTGATTACTACGCGTCCAACGGTCAGAAAACCCACTGGGAACCGAGCATCGTGGCGCGTTACCGTGTCGACCAGCACTGGCTGCCGTATGCCGAAGTCGCATGGCTGGACCAGGATCAGAATCACGACGATCAGGTGCGTATCCGCTTAGGCATTCGCTATTATCCGTTCTGAGTGGCGGGCAGGCACTGCGCCTGCCCGATTTTTGTCAGGATTTCACAGTGACACAAAACTGCTCAAAACAGGCGCTCCCCGCTGAATCAGCCTGCGCGGATGCCGCGTACACCCCCATTTTTGCACCCACCCATTTTCCGGCCCCCGCAGAGAACTGCGGGGAAACCGTCTGCCAGACACCGCCCTGTTCACGATAGCGAAAATGACAGATCCCGTCATACCCGACGGTGCAGGCGAGATGCCACACGGCGTTGGCCGTTGCCTCGCCGATGACGATAACCTCTTCCGTCAGCACGCCGCGATCGCTCATCCAGCCGTGGCGCAGGCAAAGCGCCTTCGGCGAAAGCACCAGTGCGGCATAACGCTCGCCGTACACCACTAGTCCGCATTCGTCGCCGGCGTGCCGAAAGCGCGGCGTAATGGTCACGGAAAACGCAAAGCGCTCGGCCGGGAATTTTTGCAGCAGCAGCTGCGGCGTCGCATACAGCGCAAACGCACCGCCGGTTTCGCCAAACGGCGCACAGCGCAGCGTGAGTCCGCGTCTGCCTGGGCTTACCCAGTCATCCGCCGGGTTGGCCTGCCATTGCCACTGCCTGCCGGGTTTGCCGCCGTCAAAGTCGTCGCTGGAGGCGACCGTACAGGGTGTTGCAGGCAGGCCCGGCAGCCTGTGTTGCGCGACCGGCTCACCCTTGCCGGGTTCATCCGTTGCCGCTCCCGGCAGTGGCCAACCGTCGTCCAGCCAGCGCAGCGGCTGCAAATGCACCACGCGCCCATAGACGCCTTTATCCTGAAAATGAAGGAACCAGTCCTCGCCGTTTTCCAGCGCCACCCACGCGCCCTGATGAGGGCCATTAATGGCGGACTTTCCCTGGTGAAGCACGTCCCGGCTTTCCCACGGTCCGTGCAGCGCGCTCGCCCGCATCACCGTTTGCCAGCCTCTTTTCACGCCGCCCGCCGGGGCAAAGATCCAGTACTCGCCGTCGCGTTTGTAGAGTTTGGGGCCTTCCAGTGTCGGATGCGACGGCGTACCGTCGAAAATAATCTGTCCTGCATCGAGAAATCCCGACGCATCGGGTGCCATCTCAATGAGCTGAAATTTATTTTTTACACCGCTGCGGCTGTAGGCAAAGGCGTGAACCAGCCAGGCGCGACCGTCATCGTCCCAGAAAGGGCAGGGATCAATCCACCCGGCGACCTGTTTCAGGCAGTGCGGTGCGCTCCATTCACCACGCGGATCGGCCGCCTGGCACACGAAAATGCCCTCATCAGGAATGCTGAAAAAGACCCAGAAGCGCCCCGCGTGATAACGAATGCTGGGTGCCCAGATGCCCTTTCCCGGCTGTACAATGTTGTAATGACTGCCCGGCAGGCGGGGCACGACATGATTGACCAGCGTCCAGTGCACCAAATCCCGAGAATGCAGCAGCGGAAGGCCGGGAACATGGTTAAAACTCGAAGACACCATCCAGAAGTCGTCACCGGTTCTGATGACGTCCGGATCGGCATAATCCGCATGGATAATGGGATTGGTATACAGCAGCGGCATAGCGCGTCCTTCGTTGTGTCGAGAGACACTGCATAAAGCAACTTTCATGCCGCACGCTGACCTACTCGCGTTTAGGTCCGGTTCGGTTTTCCAGCCCCGGTAAGCGCAGCGCCGCCCGTCGATAAATTGTGATCGTGATTTCACTTAGGGAACGTTCCCTTTTATTCTTTCCGTTTTCCCCGTTACCCTCTGCTCTTCCGAACGTGATGGAATAAACATTCAACAAATCAATGGATTAGTTGATAAGAAAGGGAGCGCGATGAAAATCATATTACAGAATTATTTTTCCGCCCTTGGCCGTTCATTTATCCCGGCGGTGGCAGTGATGAGCTGTTATGCCCTGCTGCTATCGATAGGCGCGGTGTTAAAAAATCCCCATTTCGTTAATCAGTGGGCGGTGTTGCAGTACAGCGGCGTGCGTTTTTTGGCGGATCTGTTGACGCAAACCGGCCTTGTGATCATCAATTATCTGCCGCTGATCTTCTGCATCTCCATTGCCATCGGCATGACCGATAAAGGTAAAAAAGAGACGGCGGCGCTGTCAGCGCTGATCGCTTATCTGTTTATGCTCGTCTTTTCAGGACTGACGCTAAAGCTCACCGGGATGGCGCTAAAGCCGGAGATCCACATCGACGCGCAAAATATGCTGGCCGTCTCGCCCACGCTGCAAATGCGCGAAGCCATGCAAAGCTATGTGCTTGGCATCCAGACGGTCGATACCGGCGTGCTGGGCGGCATTATCGTTGGAACGCTATGCGCCAGCATCACCCGACGCAATAGCGAAAGAACGCTGCCGCTGATCTTTGGTTTTTATCAGGGACGGCATCTGCCCCCCATCCTGTGCGGCCTCGCCGGGCTGGCACTCGGTTTGCTGATCCCGTTTGTCTGGCCGTGGGTAGGCCGCATGCTGACAGCGGCTGCCACAGCGCTGACCGGCGCGGGGATCGCAGGCTCCTTCATCTTTGGTTTTGTGGAGAAATTACTGCTCCCTACCGGCTTGCAGCATGTCTGGTACTCGCTGGTGCACTACACCCCGATTGGCGGCACGCTGGAGATCAACGGGCAGCACTTTGTCGGGACGAAAGCCATCACTATGGCGGCGCTGGCAACTCCGGATTTTACGGACAATATTCATCACATTACCCGCCTGTGGCTGGGCCAGGGCGACACGCCGGGCAAAGTTTTTGGCATTCCGGGCGCACTGGTCGGTATTTACCTGGCGGCGAAAGATCGCAGCAAAGTGAAAACCGTTGCCATTTCGGCGGCCATTGCGGCCATGTTTGCCGGGGTGGTAGAGCCTTTTACCTTTATGTACCTCTTTGTTGCTCCGCCACTTTTTCTTATCGATTGCACTTTGCAAGGGCTGTCGTTTGCCATTCTCGATGCGCTGCACGTCTCTTACCTTGGCGGCAGCACAGTGCTGGAAATCCTGTTTAACGGCATTATGCAGGGGCATAAATCCACCTGGATCCCGATTGTGGTACTCGGTATCGCGCTGTTTTTTGTCTATCTGCTGACCTTCAAATGGTATATCGAGACCTTCAATGTGCTGACGCCGGGCAGAGAAACGGTGAGCGCCAGCGCCACTGATGCGCAAGGCCCGGAGGCGGTGGCGCGTGAAATCCTGCAAAAGCTGGGCGGCAGCAACAACATTAAAACCGTGAACAACTGCATGACCCGCCTGCGGATCACCCTCCACGATCCCGACCGCGTGGACACACCGGGAATGCGCACGGTCACCGATGCCGCAGGCGTCGCTCATCCCGCCCGCCATGAGTATCAGATTATTTTTGGTCTACGCGTCTCCCATTATCGCCAGGCACTCGATCGCCTTCTTAACGCCAACAAGGATGTTCACGATGACAGAGCACATTGATATTCACCTCAACGCTCCCGTTTACGCCCGTGCCGATGTGGTGGTGATCGGCGCGGGGCCTGCGGGCGTGGCGGCAGCGATTGCGGCAGCGCGCGAGGGCAAAGCGGTGATACTGCTTGAACGATCCGCGCAGCCCGGCGGTATGGCAACGCTTGGCAACGTCACTATTTTTATGACCGTCGGTAATCTGACCGGCATCTATCGGGAGCTGATCGGCAAAGTCCGACCGGATTTTATAACTAACGCCGACGCGCACCGGCTGAAAATACAGTTCAATCCGCTGCTGCTGCGCTATCACCTTCATGAAATGCTGGCGCAGGCGGGGGTTCGCGTACTGTTTCACACGGATTTTGTCGCCCCGGTGGTGGCGAATAACCGCCTTAACGCCGTCGTGGTAAATACCCGTGAAGGGGTAAAAGCCGTGCGCGGCCAGGTGTTTATCGATGGTACGGGGGATGCCAGCGTAGCGTATGCGGCGGGCGTGCGCTGTTTTACCGGACGAGAAAGCGACGGGCTGACGCAGCCGATGACCCTGATGTTTCAGATGCAAAACACCGGCAGCCCGGTGGTGCAACACCTGCCCGACGGCTGCGAGCGCTATGACTCGCTGGAAGAGCTGCCGCAGGGGCGTCGCCTGCTGTGGGAACTAAAGCCCGATGGCACCCTGATCGTCAATATGACGCGCATCACCGGCAACGGCACAGATATTCAGGCGAGCAGCGACGCCGAAAAGATCGCGCTCAAGCAGGTCTTTTCCGTGGTGCATTACCTGCAACGAAACGGTTATGAGAACTACATTTTATCTCACGTTGCGGCCCAGACGGGCGTGCGCGAGTCCCGGCGTATTGAGGGCGTTTACACCCTCACGGAAGCGGATCTCTTGCAGGCCCGCACCTTCACGGATGTGGTGGCGCAAACCAACTATGCCATTGATATTCATAGTCCGAGCGGTGAAAAAACCTGTGATGAGCGCAAACTCACGCAGTATGACATTCCGTATCGCTGCATGGTGCCGGAAGGGGTGGAGGGGCTGCTTGTGGCCGGGCGTTCGATTTCAACCACCCATGTTGCGCTGTCGTCTGTGCGCGTCATGCCCACCTGCTTTGCGCTCGGCCAGGCGGCGGGCGTGGCGGCAACGCTTGCCCTTGAATACCGCTGTCCGCTACGTGATGTTCCCAGCGCGGCACTGCATCAGCGGCTTAACGCGCAGGGCGTGACGTTCAGCTAGCGCCCCATACGCAAGGACTGTGGCGGCACGCCGTAGCCGCGCACAAACACTTCGCGCATGTGGCGGCGATCGCGGAAGCCGGATTCGCGGGCGATGGCATCAAGTGAGAGCCGGCTTTGTTCAATCATCAGCCGTGCGGCTTCAAGGCGTAGCCCTTCGATGGCTTTCGCCGGGGATTTTCCGGTCTCGGCGCGAAACAGGCGGCTGAGCTGACGGGCGCTAACGTGTACGGCATCGGCCAGATCGTCCACGCTCAGGGATTTTTTCAGGTTGTTGCGCGCATATTCCAGCGCGCTTTGCAGGCGATCGGATCGCGGTGCCAGCGCCAGCATCTCAGAATGCTGCGTCTGCCCACCGGAACGGCGCTGGTTCATCACCAGCCGGTGCGCCACCACGCGCGCCACGTCGGCCCCCCGATCTTTTTCCACCATGCCGAGCGCCATGTCCAGCCCGGCAGTCATGCCTGCCGACGTCCAGACGCTCTCGTCGATAATAAAAATGCGGTCGTCTTCCAGCTGCACCGCCGGATTGAGCGATTTGAAGCTTTGCGCGTGCGCCCAGTGGGTGGTGGCGCGTTTCGCGTCCAGCAGTCCGGCCTGCGCCAGCACGAAGGCCCCGGTGCAAATACCGGCAATGCGGCGGGCGCTACGTGCCGTGGTTTGCAGGAATTGGATCACCCCGTCGGTGGCGGGTTCGCGGGCGGGCATTAATACCCCGGCCACCAGCCAGGTATCGACCGTTGCGTCAGCGCTAAGCGCCACGCTGTCGATGCCCACGCCACAGGACGAGCGCACCGTGCCGCCGTGTTCGGAGTAGACCACCGGCTGGTAAAACGCGTCGCCGGTGACCATATTGGCGAACTCAAACACCGAGAGCGTCGAGAGTGCCAGCACCTGAAAATTATCCGCGATGATCAACCCAATTCTGTGCATAACCTAACCTTTGCAGAACGCGCCCGCAGACGCTCGGAGAGCCACAGGCTGAACAGCGCCAGCAGCAGAAAGAGCACGGAAATCCCCATCACGCCGTAAAAGCCCGTGAGCGGATAAACCCAGGAGGCGACGGCGGAGCCAAAGCCAATCCCGCAGAACATAAACGCGCTGGTGAGCGCCAGCGAAATGCCGCGCGTTGCCGGATCGGCGATTTCCACAATTCGGCGCTGCTGCGTCGGCCACAGCAAGTCGGTCGCAAACGCCCACAGCACTAACGCACTATATAACAGCCCAAGCCTGGCGGGCAGCAGCATGATCATCAGCATGTCCGCCACTAACAGGGTGATGCCAAACACCAGCAGCGTCTCTGCGCGAAAGACCCGCGCGGCACGCGAGACGAACAGGTTACCCACAATCCCGGCAACGCCAATCACCGCCAGCGCCACCGACACGCTGCTGCTGTCGCCCTGCCAGCGGTCGCGGATCATCGGTGCGATAAACGCATACATCGCATATACGCCGGAGGTGATAAAAAACACCACCAGAAATGCGCTGAGGGATTTTCCGTCCGCCAACACGCGGCCCACCTGCCGCAGTCGGATGGGCGTACCGGCAACGCTGTCGGGTACGCAGGTGATAATATTGATGACCGACAGGAAACTGGCCGCGCCCACCAGCGTAAACAGCAGCCGTGCGCCAAGGCCGTTGGCAATCCATGCCGCCAGCGGAATGCCCACCATGCTCGCCATCGATACGCCGAGCAGGATCATCGCAATCGCGCTGCCACGCTCTTTTTGCGCCACCAGTTCCGCACCAAGCGCCACCAGCACCGGGCCGATAAGCGATGCGCCCAGCCCCATCACGATGCGCGACACCACCAGCCAGGTGTAGTCGGGTGACATAGCGAATAAAAACGATCCGATGCCGAACACGCTCATCCCCGCCACCACCTGGCGACGGCGCGTCAGATGACCAAAAAACACCTGCGCCAGCGGTGCGCCGAGGGCAAACGTCAGGCCGAAAATCGCCAGCAGGCGGGCGCTTTGCGCATCGGTCAGCCCCCACGCCTGCGAGATGGGGACAAGACTTCCCGCCACCGAGAGCGCCCCCGTGGCCTGCACAAAATAGGCCAGGCTTAGCGCCCACAGTGCACGGCGCTGCGGCGCAGTGATCTCATTTTTCATTATGTGCTCCCGCCAGGATTTACGCGATAAGGTTTAGGCGACAGGGATCGGGTTATCAACAACGGACTGGTTGAAGCCATTCACCATCGCATGTTCGTGCGCGCCGGGGTTGTCACGGGCGGGCAGCACGCGGTCAACAATGGCTTCAATGGTGTCGGTGGCGAGTTTGTCGAAGGTCTCGGTGATAAACAGATCCAGCGGCATGGCGCGTTCGTCACCGCTTTTGTAAATCAGATCGGTATCGACCCACGGCGGGGAGATCTCAATTACCTTCACGCCGCTGTCACGCAGCAAAAAGCGCTGTGACAGGGTGTAGGAGTGGATCGCCGCTTTGGTGGCGGAGTAAAGCGCGTTGGTCGCCAGCGGTAAATAAGCGAGGATCGAACTGTTGTTGATCAGTACCGCATCCGGCCGGGTTTTGAGGTGTTCAATAAACGCAGAGGTGACGCGCACCGGGCCGAGCAGGTTGGTGTTAAGCAGCGTAACCGCCATCGCGTCATCCTGCACGCCAGCGGCGTTATCAAACGGCATGATGCCCGCGTTGTTAATCACGACGTTAAGCGCCGGGAAGCGGCTCAGCACGCTGTTGGCCG
This sequence comes from uncultured Enterobacter sp., assembly GCA_963521185.1. Classification (GTDB taxonomy): domain Bacteria; phylum Pseudomonadota; class Gammaproteobacteria; order Enterobacterales; family Enterobacteriaceae; genus Enterobacter_D. The sequence goes on from CAUQTV010000005.1 coordinate 374,680, forward strand.
CCGCGGTAATGCTCGCCGCATCGGTCACATCCAGCACCACGGACGCCATGCCGGGGTTGGCGGCGGTTACGCTGTCGAGCAGCGCTTTACGGCGACCGGAAATGATCACCTGGTTACCCAAGCGGTGGAATTTCTCCGCCATGGCACGCCCGATACCCGAGGTGCCGCCGGTAATAAAAATCGTGTTGTTCGTCAGTTTCATGATGTTCACCTTGTCCCGCGTTGATGTCAGTGAAGCCATCTTACGCCCGGACGGGGTGACTTAAATGACGTGCATGATCGTGATTTGGGACATCGTGACGCTATTGCGCCGCAGGCAGTTTCTCCGTGATCGCACTGAGATGTTCGCGCAGTAGCGCGTGCAGCTGGCGAATGGCCGGGGAGAACTGTTTGCGGTGTGGGCAGATCAGATTGAGCGGCGCGGCCTCACCGGTGCAGTGCGGCAGCACCACCTCAAGCCTGCCGGCGTCAACGTCGGCGCTGATATCAATCCACGCTTTATAGACAATCCCCATGCCGTCGATGGCCCAACGGCGGGCGACGTCGGCGTCGTCGCACAGCAGGCGGCTTTTTACCGTCAACTGGCGCTTAAGGCCGTTTTCAACAAACGACCACTTGTCATAAACGTGGCTGTTCATGGTAAACAGCAAACAGTGATGATGGGTTAACTCGCCCAGCGAACCGGGTCGGCCATGGCGGGCGAGATACGCCGGAGAGGCGGCCAGCACGCGGCGGTTGTGTTCTGCCAGCGGTAGCGCCACGTAGCTGCTGTTGTCGAGCACGCCGTAGCGAATGGCGACATCGACCGGATCGCGGAAGATATCGCTCACCTGATCGGAGATGGACAGCCGCAGGGTGATTTTCGGGTGCTGCTCGCAAAAACGGGTGAGCAGCGGCAGCAAAATATTGCGCCCGATATCCGACGGCACGGCGACCTTCAGCTCGCCCTGCAATTCATCGTCACCGCTGTGCAGACTCTCTTCCCCGGCCTGCACCACCGCCAGCAGCTCCTGGGCAAACGGCAGGTATTTTTCCCCTTCCGCCGTCAGGCGCAGGCTACGCGTGGAGCGGGCAAACAGCCGCTTGTCGAGATCGCGCTCCAGACGGTGCACGGCAGCGCTCACCTGGCCCGGCAATAAATCCGCTTCGCGCGCGGCATTTGAAAAGCTACCCAATGCGGCGGCGCGGACAAACAGCGTTACATCTTCCAGGCGGATCATGCTCTCTCCCGTTCGGGGCAAAAGGATATTGTTGCCAGAAAACAGCGCCATTTTCACGCTTAAAGAGAAAGTGTTGCCCGCATCAGGCGGTTTTTTTGCCTGCCCTTTCCGTTTATTCTCACCTCTGCAAACGGGGCGGCGGAACCGCTCGCTTCACTTTCTGGCCTGGAGAATCTTATGACCCTTAACGACGCAGTCCTCACCCGCCACACGGTTAAAGCCTTTGAACCCGGTAAAACCGTGCCGCAGGCAGATATCGAAACGCTGTTGAACGTGCTGCAAAACAGCCCGTCCTCGGTAAACTCGCAGCCGTGGCATTTTGTGGTGGCGTCCACCGCTGAGGGCCGCGCAGCGATGGCGAAATCCACCACCGGCGCGTTTGTTTATAACGAACCGAAGGTACTCAACGCCTCGCACGTGATCGCCCTGTGCATGAAAAGTGACATCACCGACGCGCACCTGAACAGCGTGCTGGCGCAGGAGCAAAAAGACGGTCGCTTCGCCAGTGACGACGCCAAAGCCGGGCAGGATAAGAGCCGCCGTGGCTATGTGGATATGCATCGCTATGAACTGCGCGATGTGCCGCAGTGGATGGAGAAACAGGTTTACCTCGCCCTTGGCGGCCTGCTGCTGGGTGCGGCAATGTTAGGCATTGATGCCACGCCGATGGAAGGCTTCGATCAGCGCGCGCTGGATCTTGCGCTGGGGCTGCGCGAAAAAGGCTTAACCAGCGTGGTGCTGGTGTCGCTCGGCGAGAAGAGCGATAAAGACTTCAACGCGGCGCTGCCAAAATCCCGTCTGCCGCGCGAAGCGATTTTTACTTTTATTTAAGCGAAGCGGCGGGGGTGATCCCACCATTTTTCCGATAGTGCGCCGGGGTGGTGCCGTACTGGCGCTTGAAGGCTTTTGAAAACGAGGCCAGCGACAGAAAGCCGCAGCGGGCGGCAAGGGCCTCGACGGTCTGGTGGCGCTCCTGCATAAGCAGACGCGCGGCCAGCACCATGCGCAATTGCGTGAGCCACGCCTGTGGCGTCTGATGCCATGCGCGGTCAAAATGGCGGGCAAAGCTCGCACGGGATAAAAAGCAGCGAGCGGCCATACTCTCCAGCGTCCACGGCTGCTGGGGGTCGCGCATCACCGCCAGCACCGCAGGGGAAAGGCGCTGATCCGTCATCAGACGTAACAGACCCGCCGGGGGTTCGCGCTGCGCGATCAAAATGCGCAGCAGCAGCACCAGAAACGTGCTCGCCAGGTGCGACACAATCATCGCGCCACCGGGCTGACTTGCCAGGCTTTCGCGTACCAGCATCGTCAGCAGGGTTTCCAGCTCCGGACAATCTTCCCGATCGCGGGTGCGCAGGTGAATCAACCCGCTCTCTTTGGCAAACAGCCAGTCGTCATGCGTGCCGAGGTGAAACTCGCCGCACAAAACTTCAACCACGGGACCTTCACCGTCGCTGCGCACTTCGGTCAGCGTGCCGTTATGCTGTTTCTCGACCGGGGTCACCTGGCCCCAGTCCACCAGACCTTGCAGCAGATGCGGCGAGCCGTGCGGCAGCAGCAGCACGTCGCCTGCGCTCACGTCCCATTTTTGCCCCGCCAGTTGCAGGCACGCCTCGCCGCGTAAAATCACATGCCACGTCACCACGCCCGCCTCACGTTGAACGTGATCCGCCGCCCAGCGTCCGGCGAAACGGCAGTGCAAATTCACCTCGCAGGTGGGTGCCAGCAGGGCGAGCAGGTGGCTGAGACTGTCCATTTGGCGTTCTCTCCTGAGACGATAAGACAAAAAAGCGAGACGATGAACGGCATTCCGCTCACGCATTGCGCCCTATTATGAGCCCATCGCCGATACGGCGGAACCCATAAACTGACAGGAGATCATCATGAGTCGCTTAGCATCTGTTCAACCCGAAAATGCTACTGGCAAAACCGCTGAATTGTTCACCGCCATCAAACGCGGAATGGGCAAAGTGCCGAACGCTTTTCAAACCATTGGCACCGCGCCGGAGGTGCTCGGTCAGGCGCTGGCGCACAACGCGATGCTGTCGAAAAGCAGCCTGAGCAAACAGGAAGTCGAGGCGATCAACCTCGCGGTTAGCGAAGCGTCCGGCTGTGACTATTGCCTTGCCGCGCACACCTTAACCGGGAAAATGGCGGGCTTTACCCTTGAACAAACACAGCAGCTACGCCGGGGAGACTACCCGGAAGACGCGCATCTGGATGCACTGGTGAAATTCGTGCAGACGCTGGTTCGCACGCACGGAACCTTGCCGGAAGCGACCGTTAACGCGTTTCGCGCCGCCGGGTTTACTGACGTGCAGGTGATCGAAACCATCAGCGCGGTCAGCGCTATTTTGTTTACCAATATGATCAACCGGGTTAATGATACGCTGGTGGATTTTCCAAAAGTGAAATAACGAAACGGGGCAGGCGGTTTCCCGTCTGCCCTTTTTTAAAAAACATTTCGCGGACCTTTTAGCGCATCGCTTCCGATCTTACCGTATGCAGGCTGACCGTTTCCTTCAAATAAGAGTGATACGTTCCCTCATCATTTTGTACCCAAATCCGGAAGCACTGCGGGCAACGTAGCACCCGCGTGCGGTTCGAATCGATAATTCCAATAAAATCATCGGCGTCGATATAGTTATTGTTCTGCTCAGATACCCCAATGATTTCATTGATTTTACCTTCGGATACAAAGGCATACTCGTATGTGTTGTCACCGCTGGATAAATGCATCACATACGTGCAACTACATGCAAATTTTGACATTTTATTCTCCTACTCATGACCCTATCACCAAGACTTATTTAACAACTTTATAATGTATTTTATATAAACTATTAACATTTGTTTTTTTTCTGACCCTCGCAGCTATTAATAAGGATTTCCTGCAAAAATAGCTATAGGCCTCTGCAAAAATAATAAGCGAAAAGACTCTATTATTTTGAGCATCGAATTAATGCATTGAAGGATAAAGGGCAAATCAGGCGCGGGGATAAAGAGAGAAAAACGATGAATGAAACGCTAATGATAAGGTTTCACAATAATATGACAGCGATATTAACGCAGAATTAATTTTGTCGTTTCAATTAATATAAAACGAATAAGGAACGTTCCCACCTTCCCGCCAGCAGAAGGTGAGAACCTGCACCTAACGGCGGTCCGGCACGATCAAATCGCCGCGCAGCACGCACGCGCCGAGCACGCTTTGTGTTTTTTCGGTGAGCCAGCTGACAATGCGCGCGGCCATGGCGTCCATCGAATATTCAATCGCCGGAATGGTCGGCACGCCGGGCAACTGCAACGAACCGGCAAGGCTGAAGACCATGATGTCGCCGGGCACGGATTTATTAAACGCCTGAAGCTGGGCGATCACCCGCTGGGCTTCCTGCTCATCGGCCACCAGCAGCGCATTGAAGTTAAGCGTGGTTGCGTTGTTTAACAGCACCTGCAACGCCACGGAGGAGGTGGTCGACTCCATAAACACCAGGTTGCGGTTAAACGGCAGGAAGTTATTTTCCAGTGCGTGCTTATAGCCGAGCAGCACCTGATCGGCGCTGCCGCTGGCGTCCGGATGGATCAGTGCGATTTGCCGGCGGCCCTGGCTAATCAAATAATTACAGGCCGTTTCAGCCGCGAAGGCGTGGTCAAACTGAATGCTGTTTGCCGTGTCGGCCTCGGCGCAGTCCACCAGAATGACGTTTTCATCAAGGTTATTGAGCGCAAACCGTGCGCCAATGATCAGGATATCGTCACACAGTCCGCAGCTCAGTTCATCTAGCGCATTCATCACGCCCGCTCGGGTATTGGCAAACCGCAGCAGCAGATGTTTCTGATGCTGGCTGAGATGTTTCTCAAGCGCGTAGAGATAACCGGTGGTCTGGTTGACGTTTTCCTGTGCGCAAATGACGCCAATACAGCCCGTTGACTGGCTCAGTAAGGATTGCGCGATCACGTTAGGTCGGTAATTTAGCTCGTCGACCGCTTTTAAGACTGCGAGGCGGCTGGCTTCTTTCACGCCGCGCGACCCGCTCAACACCCGTGAGACTGTGGCTTTTGACACCCCAGCTAAACGCGATACATCGTTGATTGTAGACATCTTTATCCCCTGGCAGGCCCAGCGAGGGGCCAAAAAATCTCAAATCGAACAATGGCTCATAAAATCGCCTACTCCAGTATAACCGCTTTCGCTTTTTCATGGAAACCGATTTTCCATACGGTCTTTATTGGTATCAGAATCGCCTTAAAATCTGTGATGTGAATCCAATAAAGAAACCTTATAAACGAAAGACATTGACGCGCTTCACACTTCGTTAGCGAACGAATGGAAACCGGTTTCCATATGTTATCCAATCAGCTCCGCAATAACTTTTAACACTTTGAGGATGGATGTCGATGGTTAAGATCATGCTGTGTTGTTCTGCGGGCATGTCCACCAGCCTGCTGGTCAGGAAAATGGTCGATGAGGCGCAGACGAGGGGATTGCCGGTTGAGATTGACGCCTATGGCGTATCCGAGTTCGACGTGCAGTTTCCACGCTATCAGGTGGTGCTGCTCGGGCCGCAGGTGAAGTATATGTTGAACACGCTTTCAGAAAAGGCTGCCACCCTCGGCATTCCCGTACAGGCCATCAACCCGATGGATTACGGCATGCAGCGCGGTGATAAGGTACTGGACTATGCTCTGTCGCTTATCGAAGCGGCGCACTAAAAAGGTGTTTCTATGAGTTCGTTATATCAGTCAATGGTTGCCGTCATTGAACAGTCCATCACGCCGCTGGCGGGGCGACTGGGACAACAAAAATACGTTATTGCCATTCGTGACGGTTTTACCGCTGCGCTGCCGTTTATGATTATCGGCTCGTTTATGCTGGTGTTTATCTTCCCGCCGTTCTCGGCAGACACCACGAACAGCTTTGCACGCGGCTGGCTGGATTTTTCCCAGACCTACCGTGAACAGCTGATGCTGCCGTTTAACCTGAGCATGGGCGTAATGACGTTCTTTATCTCCGTCGGGATTGGGGCCAGTCTGGGCCGCCAGTTTAATCTCGATCCGGTGATGTCCGGCCTGCTGGCGTTTATGGCCTTCCTGCTGGTGGCAGCGCCCTATGCCGATGGCAAAATCTCCACCCAGTATCTTTCCGGTCAGGGGATTTTCACCGCGCTGCTGACGGCGATTTACTCCACCCGCGTTTATGCGTGGCTGAAGCAAAACAACATCACCATCCGCCTGCCGAAAGAAGTGCCAACCGGCGTGGCGCGCTCGTTTGAGATCCTGATCCCGGTGCTGGTGGTGATCGCCACGCTGCATCCGCTGAACCTGTTTATTGAAGCGCAAACCGGCATGATCCTGCCGCAGGCGATTATGCACCTGCTGGAACCGCTGGTCTCCGCGTCGGACTCCCTTCCCGCCATTCTGCTCTCCGTGCTGCTGTGCCAGATTTTCTGGTTCGCCGGTATCCACGGTTCGCTGATTGTCACCGGCATCATGAACCCGTTCTGGATGGCCAACCTTTCGGCAAACCAGGCCGCACTTGCCGCAGGCGCTGCACTTCCGCACGTCTATCTGCAAGGTTTCTGGGATCACTACCTGCTGATTGGCGGCGTAGGCTCAACCCTGCCGCTGGCGTTCCTGCTGCTGCGTAGCCGTGTCGCACACCTGCGTACCATCGGTAAAATGGGCGTGGTGCCAAGCTTCTTTAACATCAACGAACCGATTCTGTTCGGCGCGCCGATCATCATGAACCCGATGCTGTTCCTGCCGTTTGTCTTTGTCCCGTTGGTCAATGCCTGCCTTGCGTATGGCGCGACCCGTCTGGGCTGGCTGGCACAGGTCGTATCGCTGACGCCGTGGACCACGCCTGCGCCTATCGGTGCGTCATGGGCTGCTAACTGGGCGCAGAGTCCGGTGGTGATGTGCGTGATCTGTATGGTGATGTCCGCCCTGATGTACCTGCCGTTCCTGCGCGCTTACGAGCGTTCACTGATGAAAACCGAAGAGCAAAAAGCGCAAGCGACAAGCCCACTGGCCGAAACCGTCAGCCAGTAATAATCATGGAGAGAGTTGAGATGAAATACGCATTTCCTCCGCATTTTTGGTGGGGCAGCGCCAGTTCCGCGCTGCAAACCGAAGGGGAAAGCCAGCAGGCTGGCAAGAGCGCAACAACGTGGGATCACTGGTATGCAACCCAACCGTGGCGCTTCCATCAGCAGATTGGGCCGCAGGAGACGTCCACGTTTTACCAGAACTGGCGTCAGGATATCGCGCTGTTAAAGCAGTTGAATCACAACAGTTTTCGTACCTCTGTCAGCTGGTCACGGCTGATCCCCGACGGTACCGGCGAGGTGAATCCCCAGGCGGTGGCGTTTTATAACAACGTGATCGATGAACTGCTCGCGCAGGGTATTGCGCCGTTTATCACCCTGTTCCACTTCGACATGCCAATGGTGATGCAGGAGAAAGGCGGGTGGGAAAACCGCGAAGTGGTCGAGGCGTTCAGCCGTTTTGCGCAGGTCTGTTTTGATCTGTTCGGCGACCGCGTGATGCACTGGTTTACCTTCAACGAGCCGATTGTGCCGGTGGAAGGCGGCTATCTGTATGATTTCCACTATCCGAACGTGGTGGATTTCAAACGGGCGGCCACGGTGGCGTACCACACAGTGCTGGCCCACGCCTCCGCCGTGCGGGCGTTTCGCGCCGGGCACTATGCGGGCGAGATTGGCATTGTGTTGAACCTCACGCCGTCCTATCCGCGCTCGCAAAACCCGGCGGATGTGACGGCCGCACACCATGCCGATCTGCTGTTTAACCGCAGCTTCCTCGATCCGGTGCTGCGCGGTGAATACCCGGCGGATTTGGTGGCGCTTTTGAAGTCGCATCATCAGCTTCCGGCGTGCCAGCCTGAAGACGGGGCGCTGATCGCCGAGGGTAAAATCGACCTGCTGGGGATCAACTACTACCAGCCGCGTCGGGTGAAGTGCCGCGACAGCGCCGTCAATCCGCAGTCGCCGTTTATGCCAGAGTGGTTTTTTGAGTCCTACGAGATGCCGGGGCGCAAAATGAACCCTTATCGCGGCTGGGAAATCTATGAGCCAGGCATTTACGATATTTTGACCAACTTACGCGTTAATTACGGCAACCCACGCTGCTTTATTTCTGAAAACGGCATGGGCGTGGAAAATGAACAGCGCTTTATTACCGACGGTCAAATTAATGACAGCTACCGCATCGAATTTGTTTCCGGTCATTTAAAGTGGCTGCATAAAGGCATTAGCGAGGGCTGTAACTGCCTGGGTTATCATATGTGGACGTTTATTGATAACTGGTCCTGGTGCAACGGCTATAAAAACCGCTACGGTTTTGTGCAGCTTGATTTAGCCACGCAGACGCGCACGGTTAAGAAAAGTGGAGAGTGGTTTGCCGCCACCTCAGCGAATAACGGATTTAACCACGAGTAATTAACATGATTGAATTAGAAGATGCGGTAATGGAAATTATCGTCAATGCCGGGCAGTCCCGCAGCCTGTGCTTTGAAGCCCTGCGCGCCGCGCGCACGGGTAACATTGACGAAGCCAAAAGCCTGCTGCGCGAGGCCGATGGCTACGCGCGCCAGGCACACCATATGCAGACCAAACTGATTGAGCAGGATGCCGGTGAAGCCCGCCAGCCGATGACGTTAATTATGGTTCATGCCCAGGATCATTTAATGACGTCGCTGTTAGCACGTGAATTATCCGAAGAGATTATTCAGCTTTATCAGCGCTAATTATTTTATTCATGGAGTTATTAACAGGAAAAGACAAGCACCAATAAATTAATCTGTACCCACGTAAACCTTTCATCAATTAATGATGATAGCGCAATTATTCCGTTCATTCGGGCGGGATGATTATTGTCTGAAAATAATTTAATAATTGAGACAAACATGAAATTACATCAAAAACTTCCAGTGGCGCTGGCAGTCATGGCTGCGCTTTGCTCAGGAAATGTCGTTGCTCAGGAATTTACGCAGGAACAAATCGATGCCGTCGTAGCAAAAGCGGTGGATAAAGCCCTCGCTGAGCGTCAGGCCAAAATGGACGCCGCGGTTGAGAAAAAAGCGGATGTGCTCAATGAGCCGCAAACCGCCGCGCAGTCGCCGGATATGGCGATCCCATTCGGCGTGAAGTTCACCGGCTACGCCCGTTACGGCGCGCAGTTCCAGACAGGCGATCAGAAGTTCGTCGGCGTCGATGGCTCCTATAACGGCTCGTCCGCCATTGGTCGTTTAGGTAACGAAGGCAACGGCGGTGAATTCCAGCTCTCGAAAGCGTTTAAAGGCAGCAACGGCGCAATCTGGGACATCAATGTGATGATCGATCACTGGGGCGATGAGGTGAACCTGAAAAAAGCCTACGCCGGGGTGACCAATATTCTGGAATCCAACCCGAATGCCTATCTGTGGGCCGGTCGTGACTTCCACCAGCGTCCGCAACAGGGCATCAACGACTACTTCTGGATGAACCACGACGGCCAGGGTGCCGGGGTGAAAAACTTCGACATTGGCGGCGTGCAGTTTGACGTGGCAACCGTCGCCGCCGTGGAATCCTGTAGCCCGGAAGTGATGAACGACGAGGGTAACCCGTCGCGCATTACCTGTACCGGCGGATCCGGCACCGGGGATAAAGGCAACTATGCGGTGACCTCAAAAATCCACGGCATGAAGCTCGGCCCGGTGGATGTGGAAGTGTACGCCAACTATGGCTTTGACTCGAAAGCGGTGGACCGTGACGAGCGCCTGAAAGCCTGGCAGGGCGCGGTGGTGTTAAGCCACACCGGCGACAGCGGCGTGAACAAAGTGATTGCCCGCTACTCTGACAACTCGGATAACAGCGTGTACAACAAAACCGACGAGCTGACGGCGATCTATGCCAGCTTCGAGGGCAATTACAAATTTACCCGTCAGGCGCAGATTGAGTACCTGCTCGCTTACCACGACTACTCAAACGATGCCGATGGCACCGACGATCGCCGTAACTACAACGCCATTGTGCGTCCGATGTACTGGTGGAACGACGTGCATTCAACCTGGCTGGAAGCGGGCTGGCAGAAAGTGGATTACGACCAGGGTGGCAATAACCACGGCTGGAAGGTGACGCTCTCGCAGAACATCTCCATTGATATGGGACCGGAGTTCCGCCCAATGCTGCGCTTCTACGTCACCGGCGGCGAAGTGGACAACGAACGCACGGCGCGTGTGAATGGCACCGAAGAGCAGACGCTGGATTCCTTCAACGTCGGCGCGATGTGGGAAGCCTGGTTCTGATATCACCGATCATCACAGGCCAGGCGGCGAGGCTGCCGGGTCTGTGAGCTTTGCATGCGCTTTATCCCTCAGCGATCACCCTTAACGCGAACTTTCGCTGCCACCAGCAGCGCCGTTAGAAGCATCAGGCTGCCGGAGAGGACCAGCGGCGACAGCAAACCAAGGTTATCGAGTGCGTAACCCCCCACCGCTGCGCCGCAGGTATTGGCAAGCTGGATCACCGCGACCTGGATTGATCCAGCTTTTTCTGCCTGATCGGCAAGGGAGCGGGTGATCCACGTTGACCAGCCCACCGGCACCAGCGCAAACGCCAGTCCCCAGACCACCGCAATAGCGGCGGAGACGATTTTCTCATCACCCCACAGGATCAGCACCAGCGCGCTCACCGCCAGCACCAGCGGCGACAGCGTCAGGGCGAACTTCAGCGAGCGTTTTAAAAACAGTGACGACAGGGATGTGCCAACAAAGCTGGCGATACCGAAGCTCAACAGCACCAGCGTCAGACCGTCAACGTCGAACCCGGCCATGCTCATGTAAATCGGGCGAATGTAGGTGAAAAACGCGAACTGTCCGGCGAAGGCCATAAAAATCGCGATCATGCCCGCCAGCACGCCGGGCCGTTTGAGAATGCCGAACATGTTTTGCTTATGCGCAACGGCCTCGCCCGGCAGCGCAGGCAGCGCTTTCCACACCCACAGCGTGCAGATAACGCCCATCACGGCAGCACCGTTGAAGACGTTACGCCAGCCAATGATCCCGCCTAAAAAACTGCCCAGCGGCGCGGCGACAACCAGCGCAATCGACACGGCACCAAAGATCACCGACAGCGCTTTCGGCACGGTGCGCGCCGGAACCAGGCGCATGGTGAGCGAGGCGGACATCGCCCAGAAGCCGCCCAGCGCAAGCCCGAGGCAGGCGCGGCCCATCAGCAGCAGCGCGAAGGTGTCCGAAAACGACACCAGCAGACAGGAAAGGGTTAACAGCACCGAGAACAGGATCACGATGTAGCGGCGATCGGTGGTGCGAATGGTCTGGGTGATGAACAGGCTTGAGAACATGGCGACAAACGCGGTGACGGTGACCGACTGCCCGGCCACGCCTTCGGAAATGCCCAGATCCTGCGCCATCGGCGTCAGCAGGCTGACCGGCAAAAACTCGACGACGATTAAGCACGCCACACAAAACGCCACGGAAAAGACCGCCGACCAGTTTGGCCGCGCCACTTCGGTGCGTTGCTGTCCTTCTATTTGCTCACTCATGTCGTCCTCTGCGTTATTTATGGCGATAAAGTCGCGCAGTGTACCACTGAGAGTGTGACGAATTTAACGTTTTAGCAACTTATCTTGCCCGGCGGCATCCGGCCTTAATGCAGCCAGTGAACGCCCTCTTCCGGCATAAACAGCGCGTTGTAGCGGCTCTGGAAATAGTTGATGTCTGCGACGTCCGGCTCCAGCTCGCGCAAAAACCCGAGCGCGAGGCGAACCTGGGCGTCGGTCAGCGGGGCGGCGAGACGGGCTTTTTTCAGCGTGCGGTGCCAGTACTGTAGGTTTTGCTCGCTGGCATCGACAATGCACATCTGCCAGATCACCAGCACCTGCGCGGCGTTTTGCAGATGGGCCTCGTCCGGGCGCGCTAAATAGCGGATGTACTCCGCGCCCGCCGGTTTCCCCAGCTGATCGATCATCGATTCAATGGGCACCGGCGTCATGCCAAGCCGCTCGCTCAGGCGACGGATCGCCCGACGCGACTCTGAGGTTAACACCCGAAAACCCACCACAAAAACGACGACCAGCGTCGCCAGCATCAACCAAATCATGAACGCTCCTGCGCCTTGCGAGAACGCCTATCATAAGGGTAAATGCGGCGACGTCCATCGCCCGTTTAGTGCGGTATGCCGGTTGTTACCCTAAAGCGCCGCGTTTCCTGCGGGGCGGGTAAGTTCGCCTGTTACTCGAAGAACAGTCCCAGCTTATTAAAGACGCCTGGATCGGTCTGGTGGCGAATAACCTGCACCACATCTTCAAGCTTGTCGATCTGGCTTATCATCTGCTCCAGACGCTGATCGTTCGCCACCAGTAGCCAGATGCGGCTTTGCTCACCGCCCTGTAGCGGCAGGCACAAAATGCCTTCCACGTTAAAGGCGCGGCGGGCAAACAGGCCGCAGACGTGGGTCATGACGCCTGGGTGGTTACGGACGGTGAGTTCAAGGATCACGTTGTCATGTACAGTCTGTTTCATGGCTTATTCTCCCACCATCTCAGTATTGGCCGCACCCGGCGGCACCATCGGATACACTTTTTGTTCGGCGTCGATTATCACGTGGATCAGCGCCGGGCCAGGGCGAGAAATCGCCTCCTGCAACGCGGCCTGCGGATCGGCGGCGGCGTTGAGATCGCAGGTGTGAAGCCCAAAACCGGCGGCAATCTGCATAAAGTTGATTGTGCCCGGATAGGTCGCGGCAAACACACCCTGCTGGTAAAACAGGCTTTGCTGCTGGTGCACCAGGCCCAGCGCCTGGTTGTTAAGCAGGATGATTTTCACGTCGAGTTGATTTTCAGCGGCGGTCGCCATCTCCTGAATGTTCATCATCAGGCTGCCGTCACCGGAGAAGCACAGCACTTTGCGCGTTGGGTTTGCCAGCGCGGCCCCCACGGCGGCAGGCAGACCAAAGCCCATGGTGCCGAGACCGCCAGAGGTCAGCCACTGGCGCGGGCGGTTGAGCGGATAGGCCTGCGCCGTCCACATCTGGTGCTGACCGACGTCGGTGCTGATGATCGCCTCATCATCCACGCAGGCAGCGGCGGCGCGAATAATGCCGTAATGGGTCAGTGGATCGTTCGCGCCGGGCATGTTAAACGGAAATTCCTGTTGCAGCTGCGCCACCAGATCACGCCAGGCGGTACGCGGCTGAGCGTCAATCTGCGGGATCAACTGCGTCAAAACGTCCGCCACGTCGGCCTGAATGGCGATGTGCGGCTGCTTGATTTTGCCAAGCTCAGCGCGGTCGATATCCACATGGATGATTTTCGCGTTCGGGCAGAACTGTTCCGTTTTGCCAATCGCCCGGTCATCAAAACGTGCGCCCAGCACAATCAGTAAATCCGCCTCTTGCAGGATGAAGTTGGTGCTGCGCGCGCCGTGCATACCGAGCATACCGAGCGACAGCGGATGCGCTTTCGGTAACATGCCGAGCGCCATTAACGTCATGGTGGTCGGCAAACTGGCTTTTTCAGCCAGCGCGCGGATCTGATCCGGCGCGTTGATGACGCCGCCGCCCAGATAGAGCACCGGGCGCTGCGCCTGGTTGATCATTGCCGCCGCATCGCGCACGGCGTCAGCGCTAAAATCAGGCGTGGGCGCAAAGCCGCCCGGTTCCGGCAGTTCGCTCAGTTCGATTTCGGCGGTCTGAACATCCTTAGGAATGTCTATCCACACCGGGCCTGGGCGGCCAGACTGCGCAATGCGAAACGCATCGCAGACCACCTGCGGGAGTTCGCGGATGTCGCGCACCAGGTAGTTGTGTTTGGTGATGGGGATAGAGATGCCGTAGGTGTCCACTTCCTGGAACGCGTCGGTGCCAATCATCGAGGCGGGCACCTGGCCGGTAATGCAGACCAGCGGAATGGAGTCCAGACGCGCATCGGCAATGGCGGTGACGAGGTTGGTAGCACCCGGCCCGCTACAGGCCATGCACACCGCCGGTTTACCCTGGGTACGCGCCATGCCCTGTGCGATAAAGCCTGCGCCCTGTTCGTGGCGTGCCAAAACGTGGCGAATTTGCGTGCTCTGGCTTAACGCGTCATACAGCGGAAGCACGGTGCCGCCGGGGATGCCGGAGACAATCGTAATGCCCTGGCGCTCCAGTAAATGAACGATTAACTGTGCGCCGGTGAAGCGCTTTGCCTGTGATGTTGTGCCCGAAATTGCCATGCTCCAGTCCTGTTATTCTGGGCCGACTTTCCGGGGAGGTCTAAACAAAAAACCCCGCCCGGTTTGCGCCGGCGGGGTTTGGAATCGTGTGTTCCGGACCCTACGGCGCGATGCCGACGACCACCACCACACGCACGACGACCACCGCGGCGAATGGCGCGGTTTTTAGTAGGGTCGCAGACAGCATGGATGGGTTCATTAGGGTTCTCAGTTCATTTTTTAACAGGATTTATACAACCACAGGTTTCCGGTTCAGACAATGGTTTTGTTTCAGCGCATCAGAAAATTGGCTCGCGATCACGTTTCGCTGCAACGTGCGCTATGTTACATTTTCATTACAATCCATCACTTCGCTTCGCCATGACGCTCACGGTTTTCTCGATTTTGCTGTTCGCCGCACTCTTACATGCAAGCTGGAACGCCATTGTGAAGGCGGGCAGCGACAAACTCTATTCTGCGATTAGCGTCAGCGGTTCGGCGGCGATTATCGCCCTGATCCTGCTGCCCTTCTCGCCCCAGCCCTCCTGGGAAAGCGCGCCTTATCTGGCCGTCTCTTGTGCGTTACAGGTGGTGTACACCGTGCTGGTGGCAAAAACCTACCAGGTTTCGGACATGAGTCAGACCTACCCGCTCATGCGCGGCACCGCGCCGCTGCTGGTGGCGCTTATCAGCGTGGTGGCGTTGGGGGATCATCTTTCCACACTGGCGTGGACGGGGATCGCGGTGATTTGCCTCGCCATTCTCGCCATGGCCTTCAACGGTCGCGCCAGGGCCAATAAAGGCATGGCTCTGGCGCTGCTCAATGCCTGTTTCATTGCCGGTTATACGCTGGTGGACGGCACTGGCGTGCGCCTGTCAGAGACCGCGCTCGGTTACACGCTGTGGACATTTATGATGAACGGCGTCTGCCTGCTGATCTGGGCGATGATCGCCCGCCGCCAGGTCGCCTCGCGCTACCTGTTGACGCACTGGAAAAAGGGTATTCTTGGCGGCATTGGCACCATGGGCTCTTACGGACTGGCGCTGTGGGCCATGACGCAGGCCCCGCTGGCGGTGGTCGCCGCCCTGCGCGAAACCTCGATATTATTCGGCGCGCTGCTGGCCTTTTTGCTGCTGAAAGAGAAGGTCTCCGGCATCCGCATCGCCGCCGCCTGCGGGATTGCCGCAGGCGCAATGCTGCTGCGGCTGGCCTGAAGCCTGTTTTATCACTGGCAGTGAACGGGTCTAACGATCGCTTTAAGCGTTATAAACAGGCAAGGTGCGAGAACTGAAAACCCGTTGCGCTAACGACACTGCGTAATGTTTTCAGCGTCGGGTTACCGGCAGGAGATAATGTTCGATAGAGCGTCTCACGTGAGACACCCGCTTTTTGCGCCACGGTTGCCATACCACCGCGCGCTTCAACGACATGGCGTAGAGCCATTAAAAAGGCCTGCTGACCGCCTTCCTCGTCTAAATCAAGAAACGCCTGGTGCAGATAAGCTTTGGCGAAATCAGGGTCTTCGCGAAGGATCTCAACCATCGCATCATCATGTAAACGGGCCTTAGCCATACGTCACCTCTTTAAATAATCTTTGAGGCATCGAATCGCCTCGTCAATATCATTTTCATCGTTAGCACTGTAGCTTTAAAGCTACTTACCCTCAAAATATTGTAGCTTATAGGCTAAAAAATCAAGCAAGCCGGCAACAAATCTTGCCGATACTTGTTTACAAATCCTGCCTGTCGTCCTTATCTGATTCTTGCCTCGCAGGATGGCTTCATTTTGCGCCTGTGGTAGATTCCTCTCGCATTTATGGGAATGGCTAGCCACATATTCTTCTTTTTCTCTTTTTAGAAAAGTTTTCAGCGAAATGAAACGCAATCGAAACGTCAATTTGTTACTGATGCTGGTGCTGCTTGTCGCCGTCGGGCAGATGGCGCAAACCATTTATATTCCGGCGATAGACGATATGGCGCTGGCGCTTAACGTCCAGGAGGGCGCGGTGCAAAGCGTGATGGCCGCCTACCTGCTGACCTACGGCGTCTCACAGGTTTTTTATGGCCCGCTTTCGGACAGGGTGGGTCGCCGTCCGGTGATCCTTATCGGCATGGCAATTTTTATGCTGGCGACGACGCTCGCCATGAGCACTCACAGCCTGACGGTGCTGATTGCCGCCAGCGCCTTGCAGGGCATGGGCACCGGTGTTGGCGGCGTAATGGCGCGCACCTTGCCGCGCGATCTGTATCAGGGCAGCGAACTGCGCCACGCCAACAGCCTGCTGAACATGGGGATTTTGGTCAGCCCGCTGATGGCCCCGCTGATTGGCGGTCTGCTTAATACCGCGTGGAACTGGCGCGCGTGCTTCGGTTTTTTACTGATCCTCTGCCTCATTGTCACCGTCAGCATGGCGCGCTGGATGCCGGAAACCCGTCCGGTGGATGCGCCGCGCACGCAGCTTATCGTCAGCTATAAAACGCTGTTCGGCAACGGTGCGTTCAACTGTTATCTGCTGATGCTGATTGGCGGCCTGGCGGGGATCGCGGTGTTCGAAGCCTGCTCCGGCGTGCTGCTCGGCGCGGGCCTCGGGTACAACAGCATGGTGGTCAGCATTCTGTTTATTCTGCCCATCCCTGCGGCGTTTTTTGGCGCGTGGTTTGCCGGACGCCAACATAAACGCTTTACCACGCTGATGTGGCAATCGGTGGTGAGCTGTCTGCTGGCGGGCGTGATGATGTGGATCCCCGGCTGGTTCGGCGTGATGAACGTCTGGACGCTGCTGGTGCCGGCCGCGCTGTTTTTCTTTGGCGCGGGTATGCTGTTTCCGCTCGCCACCAGCGGCGCGATGGAGCCGTTTCCGTTTCTGGCGGGGACGGCTGGCGCACTGGTTGGTGGCCTGCAAAACATCGGTTCAGGCGTGCTGGCGTGGCTTTCCGCCCTGCTGCCGCAGAGCGGTCAGGCTAGCCTCGGGATGCTGATGACGCTGATGGGGCTGCTGATTTTGCTGTGCTGGCTGCCGCTGGCGTCGCGCTTTTTGCGTCACGAGCAAGCGATTTAGCGTCGTGCGCCCCCGGTTTTTCACACTCCGGGGCCAGCATGATTTTCAGTAGCGGTGCGGGAAGCGGTCGCCACGCCCCCTCTTCGCCGTCGTAAAACTGCGCATCGGCGTTTACGGCGTAGGGAATTTTGGCTTTGGTTAGCTCGCAGGCCATAAAGGTTGCGAAGGCCCGCTGCGCGTCGGTCGGCGCGCTTTTGATCGACTCACCCACCGCCCAGCCGCCGACCCACGTGGCGTGGCCGGTTTTTTGCTGCCAGTGCAGCGCCGTGTTAATGCGCGCGCGAATGGCGGCTTTCTCCGCAGGCGTGCCCGACGTCCACGGGTATTTCCCGCCGTTTTTCTGCGGCCCCCAGCCAAAAATATGCCATTCGGCCAGCACGGTCGCCTGACTGTGCGGCGGCAATTTGAGATCGGCCAGCGCTTCTGGCGCGGCGCGCAGACGCGGTGCGACAAAAATCATGCGCTGCGGATCAATGCCGTGAAGGGTTTTGATGAGCTTTTCATACACGCGATTGAGCGCCGCCTGATCGCGATTGAGTTTCTCCGCCGGTTCGTAAATCAGATCAAAACCCAGCGTCGGGTGCGCGGTACCGAAATAGTTCGCCACCGTGGTCCACCACGCCACTATTTGCGCTTCGTTTTTGACAGGATCGCTTTTAAAGCCGTCGGCCTGGAACGCAATAATCGGGATTACGCCGTACTGCTCGCAGGCTTCCACCAGCTTTCGAAGATGCACCAGTCGCGCGTCGGTCATATTGTTCGACACACGAATGCGCACGTGGTGAATGCCCATCGCCACAAAATCTTTCACCACCAGCGGATCGAACTCTCGAATGCCACGCTCGGTGCGCGCCCAGTCAACGTCCATGCCCGCACCCAACTGTGCCGCATAACGCGCCGCCGTCAGCGGAGGTTCAGCATAAACAGCGCCGGAGGCAATCAGCAACGCGCTGGCGATCAGGGTTTTGTACACGATTGACCTTGCATGAAATTGGGTGGCAAACAGATGTTTTTTAGCATGGTTTTCAGGCTCAGGTGTAGCGTAAAAACACAAAAAGCCCTAAATCTTTCACTTTCACACATGCAGATAATGAATGCCGCATAGATGGATTAATAAGCCTCATCTATATGTCCTGATGTCATTGATTAACCGGTCTATGATTTTGTTAATTTCACATTTAATCCCACTTAGGTATTAGTGGAATCAATGTGATATGTTGTTTTCGCATTATCTCACCCTGCGGCCTGCGATAAGACTTCGTTTGCCTCAGAAGCTGTCAATTTCATTAGCAACGTTGGATTAGAGCAGGGATAGAGTATGCAAAACGCTCTGGCTTTTAAAATGCGTTACCTCGTCATTACGCTAATTATGCTGGGCGTAGCAGGCATCTATTTTTTGTCTCAATTCACACCGTTTGAACAGCATATTATAAAAAAAATACCTATTAACCGCCTTGCAACGCTCATCATTACCGAAGGCGATGCAGGGGCTACGACGGGGAATTCCTACCGTTATTATCTCTTTGATGCCTCTAAAAGTGATACCGATTTTATGGAGAATTTAAAAAGGGATGATGCCCCTTTTATGATCACTTCTGATGAAAATGCGGTGATTAAATCAGACAAAGGGAGTGTCTACTTAACGGTTAAAGGGGACATTTACACCTTTAACAATCAGGGATCGTTTCGACTGCGCGACAGTCTGTATTCAATTCCTGTTTACCTCAGCGCTTCACCTTACTGATTGCAGACTGTAATGCCAACGCCGCTAACCCAGGCGACAGCATTTTTCCTTGCGCCGTCGCCGCCTTCCTGCTTTCTTTGTTTATCGCAAAATGAAAGAGAGCCGCCATGACGCCCGCCGATCTGATCCAACAATTTCCGCTACTCAACGCGCTGATAAATCTCGAAGAAACCTGCTGGTTCAACCCGAACACCACGCCGCTCGCCGAGGCGCTGCCCTTTGTGGGACTCGGTGAAAAAGAGATCCGGGAAGCCCATGCGCGGCTGGCGCGTTTTGCTCCGCTACTGGCGCTGGCGTTCCCGGATACCGCCGCCAGCCACGGTGTTATTGAATCCGAACTGGTGGCGATCCCGGCGATGCAGCAACGTCTTGAGGCGCAGTTCGCAAAGCCTGTCTACGGCAAACTGTGGCTGAAAAAAGACAGTCATTTGCCGATCTCTGGCTCCATTAAAGCGCGCGGCGGCATCTTTGAGGTGCTGACGCACGCGGAGAAACTGGCCTTCGCTGCCGGATTGCTCACGCCGGATGATGACTACCGCAAGCTGCTGTTACCTGAATTTCGGGACTTTTTCGCCCGGTACAGCATTGCCGTGGGATCGACGGGCAATCTCGGGTTGTCCATCGGCATCATCAGTGCGCGGCTGGGTTTTCGCGTCACGGTGCACATGTCCGCTGACGCACGTGAGTGGAAGAAGGCCAAACTGCGCAGCCACGGCGTGAACGTGGTGGAGTACAAAGAGGACTACGGCGTGGCGGTGGAGCAGGGGCGTAAAGCGGCACAGTCCGACGCCAACTGCTTTTTTATCGACGATGAAAACTCACGCACGCTATTTTTAGGCTATTCCGTGGCGGGCGAGCGCCTGAAGGCGCAGTTCGCCGAGCGCGGCATCAGCGTGGATGCGGATCATCCGCTGTTCGTCTATTTGCCGTGCGGCGTGGGCGGCGGCCCTGGCGGCGTGGCGTTTGGCCTGAAAATGGCCTTCGGCGATCACGTGCACTGTCTGTTTGCAGAACCCACGCATTCACCCTGTATGCTGCTGGGGGTGCACACCGGGCTGCATGATGGCATCGCGGTGCAGGATTTGGGCATTGATAATCTCACCGCCGCCGATGGTCTGGCGGTCGGGCGCGCATCCGGATTTGTTGGCCGCGCGATGGAAAGACTGCTCGACGGCTTCTATACGCTCAGCGATCAAACGCTGTACGACATGCTGAGCTGGCTGGCGCAGGCTGAAAACATCCGCCTTGAACCGTCGGCGCTGGCCGGAATGGCCGGGCCACAGCACGTTTGCGCGAATACCCATTATCATCAACAGCATGGCTTTAGCGCCGAACAGCTTCGCCAGGCCACGCACGTGGTATGGGCCACCGGCGGCGGCATGGTGCCGGATGACGAAATGGCCGCTTATCTGGCAAAAGGGCGTTTATCCTGACAGGTAGATAGCACGCCAAAATTGACGCCTACTGGCGTAGCATCACCATTAATTCGACCGGGGAGCGGTGTTGTTTGAGCAGATCGCGCATCACTTTCATATACGGGTTTGAGTGCTCGAAAAAGGCGCGATAGCCCGCGCACAGGGCGCTTTTCCCACCGGCGATGCGGTGTTTAGGGCAGTCGCCGTAACAGAAACGCAGCACCGGGCAGGTGTCACATTCGGCGGCGCGGGCGGTTTTTTTATGCAGCGCAAACGCGCGGGCATCCTGGCTTACGTTCAGCGTTTTTATGGGAACGTCGTGAAGGTTGCCGAGGCGGTATTGCGGGTAAACATAGTGGTCGCACTGGTAAAGCGATCCGTCGGCTTCAAGGGCGAACGCATGGCCGCAGGTTTCGGTCAGCGCGCACATCTGCGCGGGAAAGCCGCTCCAGACGCCCAGCGTGGAGTCAAACAGCTGGACGTAGACGCGCCCGATATCTTCACGCACCCAGACGTCAAAAATGGCGGAGAGAAATACGCCCCAGTCGTGCGCGGTGACAGATTCGATCGTCAGATTGCCGCGCGCGTCCTGCTCCACCAGCGGAATAAACTGCAAAAACGGCGTGCCGAGCGCGCGCAAATAGCGATACAGCCGCTGTGGCTGCTGGCTGTTACGGGCATTCACCACCACCAGCAGATTGAATTCAACCCCGTGCTGACGCAGCCGGTTAATCGCTTTCATCACCTTGTGATGCGTGGGTTTTCCGCTGCGGCTGCGGCGATAAACGTCGTGCACGGCCGCCGGACCATCAAGGGAAATCCCCACCAGCCAGTCGTTTGCTCGCAGAAAGCGGCACCAGGCGTCGTTGATCATTATGCCGTTGGTCTGGAAGGCGTTACGAATGCGCTTACCGTTGGCGTGGCGCTTTTGCAGCGTCACCACGCGCTCAAAGAAGTCCAGCCCGCACAGCGTGGGTTCACCGCCCTGCCAGGCAAACTGCACCTCGTCGCCGGGCTGCGCCTCGATGTGCTGGAGAATAAACGCTTCCAGCGTGGCGTCGTCCATCACCGGCTGCGACGGTTTGTCGATGTAGAAACAGTACTCACAATTGAGATTACAGCGTGAGCTGGCCGGTTTGGCCATGACGTGACATCCTGTCATTTCACTCCCTCGATAAACACCATGATTTGACGTAAGTGTGTTACAGCAAACAGTAATGCGAGGGAAAGCACTGCGAGCGCGATCATAAATTTGTCACGTACTGCCGCAGGATGCATAAAATCGCTGCGTTCGACGTCCATCACCATGCGCTTTCGCGTATAGCGCCAGAGGATCGCCCCCGCCAGCGTCAGTATGACCAGCGAGATCCAGAAGGTTACACCGGTTTCATGCCAGTGATGTTTTACCGCCAGGGCGATTAACGCGCCGTAGCCGAGCAGGGTGCGAAACCAGGCGAGCGAGGTGCGCTCCGGTTGCAGCCCAGGGTCGTGCTGGCGGCGGGCTTTGCGACTATCCGCCATAGAACACCAGAATCATGACCACGACGGCGACCAGGGTTAATATTCCGCTGATCATCAACAGGCTACGGGTGTAGGGCAAGTCCTCTTTCAGCCGCATGGCCCGTTCATTGCGCAGCCAGCGCAGGTAGCCGTAAACCGCCAGCCCGCCCGCAAACAGGCACAGCAGCAGGGCCAGCAGTTCACGGATGAGCGGCGTGGCAAAATCCGGTGCCAGCTGGTCCAACCCCACGCCCGCCGCGAGGAAGCCAAGAGCGGTGCGGATCCACGCCAAAAAAGTGCGCTCGTTTGCCAGCGAGAAGCGGTAATCCGGCGCTTCACCGAGGCGGGAAATTTTCATGTTGGCTCCTTGTTGTTGCCGTTAACCCCTCTCCCACAGGCGACAGGGGCCACGGTTCCCGCTAAAACTTCTGCTTTTTCTCTTCCACCTTCACGCCCTGCGTCGGCAGGCCGGTGTCGTAGTCGCGCACCACCGGCGAGTAGCCGTCTTCCGGGCGCGGACGAAAAGCCCCCATCCAGCGCGGCTGGGCATCTTCACGCCACGGACGCAGACGCCACTGATAGCTACGAAACGGATCGCGAATTTTATCCATGTAATCAAGCAGCGCGTCATGCAGGGCGTTACGTGTTTCAGCATAGCGTGGATCATCAATCAGGTTAACCATCTCATCGCTATCGTTGACCCGGTCATAGAGTTCGTCGGTGGTAAAGAGATTGAGCACTAATTTGAACTGATGTGTCACCCAGCAGCGCACCGGGATAAATCCACCAAAGCTGTCGTGCTCGATCTCATAGCGGTTAAATTCCACCATGACGCCGCGCGTGGCGTTCACCTCTAGCATGTTTTCGCCGGGCAGGATCTCCGGTTTAGGGATCCCCGCCAGCGCCATGAGGGTGGGCAGTAAATCGACATGGCTGACCGGCGTGTCCACCTGCTTTGGCGCACCCTGCGGCGGGCGCATGATGAGTGGAATGCGCGTGATGTCGTCATACATTGCCGCACCTTTGCTGATGAGCTTGTGCGCACCCATCATCTCACCGTGATCGGAGGTGTAGACCACCCAGGTGTTGTCGCGCTGGGCGTCGCTCAGGGCGTTAATCACCCGGCCAATCTGATCGTCCACAAAGTCATTGCAGGCAAAATAGAGCGGATGATGGTAGTGACCGCTCTCGCCAACGGGTGACGGCATGGCCTGCGCCCACAGCCGGTGATGCTCCGGTTTGTTGCTGAGATCGTCATGAGCTTTTGCGCCCAGGTCGTAATAAAAGTCCTGATACTTTTCCAGATACTCCACCGGGCAGGTGAAGGGATGGTGCGGCTCGTCATAGGAGACCACTATCAGGAACGGCTCGTCGTCGCGCGCGGGCTGCTGCAAAAAATCGATCGCCCGATGGCTGATGCGGTGCGCCCAGGTGAAGGTTTCATCGATATTGTGCGCCTGCAAATCCTCGACGCTGTTCAGGCCGTTTCGCCACAGGCCGATCTGCTCATCGCTCAGATCCGCCAGATAGTTCGCGCCGTCGTACCAGTAATCCGCATCCCACTCCGGTGGGCAGACGCCGGTGCCGAAATAGTCGTGGCCGTCGAGATGCCATTTGCCGATAAAACAGGTGTGGTAGCCCGCATCCTGAAAATAGCGGCCCATGGTGGTAATGTTTTTGCCCGGCGCGACGTTATTGGTCCAGGGACCGGACTGATTAGCGTAAATGCCGGTGAACAGCCCGGCGCGCGCGGGCGTGCAGACCGGCGAGCAGGTATAGGCTGAGTTAAAGCGGATGCCTTCGTCGGCGAGCTTGTCGATATTCTGCGTATTCAACGGCTTACCGCTGTAGCAGCCCACCATATTCGTGGCCTGGGTGTCGGTCATAATGAACAGAAAATTAGGGCGTTTCATGGCTTTTCCTTCACGTCGGGTGCGCAGAGGCCGGGATCAGCACGGCGCTGTTTCCACGCGTCTGCGCACAGATAAATCACGACTGCCGCCGCGACCAGGTAACAAAAAACGGTGAGCGTGCGGGTGGCGTAGCCGCCGAACTGCGCGAGGCCGGAATAGACGCCAATCATGGCGAAGAGAATGCCAACTGAGGCCACCTTCGCGTTTTTCCACGGGCTCATGTCCACCGCAAACGCATCGTGAAATGTAAAGGGTTCTGCTCTGGGTTTGATCCAGCCGATGAGCAGCATCACCACGACGTTGATGCAGAAGGTACAGGCCAGCACGTACAGGAAATGGACGTCGAACTTCACCAGGTAATTGATCACGATATAGCTGCAAATACCGAGAAATAGCGCCACTTTTGCCGCTATTGCCGGAATACGCGGAAAGAAGAATCCCATAATAATAATGGTCACCAGCGGCACGTTATAAATGCCGTTGAGCTGTTTCATCCACGAATAGAGCCCCTGTGGCGCGTTGGCAATCCACGGGGCGACGAGGATGGAAATGACGGCAATAAACAGGCCAAACCGCCGCCCGACGCGCACCAGCTGATCAGAGGTTGTTTGCGGGTTAATAATGCGCCGATAAATGCCCATGCTGAACAGCGTGCTGGCGCTGTTGAGAAAACCATTGAAGGTGCTGATCACCGCGCCGAACAGCACAGCGCCAAAAAAACCGACCAGCGGCACCGGCAGGACTTTGTTCACCAGCGCGGGATAGGCCATATCCGCACTCGGTAAATCCTGAAAAAGATGAAAGGCGATAAGCCCAGGCAGGACCAGAATGAGCGGGTCCAGCATTTTCAGTACCGCGGTAAGCAGCGCCCCTTTTTGCCCCTCCGCCAGGCTTTTCGAGGCCAGAGTGCGCTGGACGATCCCCTGATTCGTACACCAGTAAAAGGTATTCACCAGAATCAAGCCGGTAAAAGCAGCACCGATGGGCAGCGGATCTGCGCTACTGCCAATGGAATTGAGCTTTTCCGCATGAACCGTGGTCAGGCGCGCAATGCCCTGCGCAACATTTCCGTCGCCCATCACCATCAGACCAAACAGAGGCACCATCAGGCCGCCAATGACCAGCCCGATGCCGTTGATGGAATCCGCTATCGCCATCGCCCGCATGCCGCCCACCACGGCATAGAGGATCCCCGCCAGGCCAAGTAATATCACCAGTAGCCAAATCGCCGCCCCCTGCGCGATCCCCAGCGAATCACCGACGTGAAACAGGCTGTTAAGCGCCAGTGCACCGGAATAGAGAACAATGGGTAGAAAGCAGACGCCCGTGGCAATCAGAAAACAGAAGTCGATGATAATGCGCGTGGTTTTGTCGTAACGCTCTTCCAGAAAATCGGGAATGGTGGCGATGCCGCGCTGCAAATAGCGCGGCAGAAAAATGAGCGCCAGGAAAATAAGCGTCACCGCTGACGTGACTTCCCAGCCCATCACCGACATACCGCTTTTGTAAGCCTGGCCGGACAAGCCCACCAGCTGCTCGGTGGAAAGATTGGTCAGCATGAGCGACGCCGCAATGACCGGGGCTTTTAACGATCGTCCTGCGAGAAAATACCCCTGCTGCGAACCGGTATCCACTTTACGCAGTTTCCACCAGGTGATGGCAGCCACCAGCAGCGTAAAGGCAATAAAGCTCACAATTTGCTGAATATTCATTTTGTAACCCTTTTATGATTATGCCCGGAAATTTTCTGTTAAATTTATTTTTGGGTTGCAGGCATAATTTGCTGTCGGGAAAATAAAATGAATGGAAAAAATAACAATTCGCATGTAAAAAACGAACCTACGTACAATATTCCGCTGGTTCTTGACGAAAATGTGATCTCAAGCGGAATTTCCCTCATCTCGCTCTGGCACACCCGCGCCGATGAACGCTACCGGGTTTACTGGCCTCGCGATAAGAAAAAACCGCTGATTGCTAACTCCTGGGTGGCCATTTATACCCTTCAGGGCTGCGGAAAAATCATCCTAAAAGATCACTCCGAAATTACCCTCAATGGAAATTGCGTTATATTCTTAAAACCAACGGATATAAAAGCCTATCACTGCGCGGGATTATTATGGGAACAATACTGGATGGAGTTTATCCCCACCAGCGTTATGGAGATCCCGTTATTACAACAGGGTATTATTTATAACGGCGACACCTATAACAAGGAACTGACCGAAGTCGCCGCGCTTATTGCCTGCCGGGACGCGATGAAAAATAACCTGGCGGTGGCGTTTCTCACTAAGTTAATTTATCAGTGGATTTGTCTTATTGCCGAAAACGGCACCAAAGACCCTCAACTGATGCAGGTCGAAAAGCTGATCGCCGCACTGCACGCCGCCCCGCAAAACCGCTGGACGGTCACCGAGATGGCGCAAAAGATGCAGTGCAGCGAGCAGTATCTGCGCCGCCTGTTTTTACGCTATACCGGTAAAACGCCGAAAGAATACGTGATCAATGCGCGGCTGGAGTTGGCGCTGTCGCTGCTAAAACAGGAAGGCAGCAGCGTGGGAAACGTCGCGGATATGCTGAATTTTTTTGACTCGTTTCACTTTAGCAAAGCGTTTAAGCAGAAGTTTGGTTATGCGCCGTCGGCGGTGTTAAAGCGGGCGGAGTGAGGGCAACCCTCACTCCCTTCCTCAACCCATTCCCCAGAACAGCACGGCTAACAGCTGCGGGGTGATGATGCGCAGGAACATCACCAGCGGATACACCGTGGCATATGAGAGCGCAGCCGCGCCGCTGGTCGCGTGCAGGCTGTTGGCGAACGCCAGCGCGGGAGGATCGGTCATCGAGCCTGCGAGCATGCCGCACAGCGTCAGGTAGTTCATGCCGGTGAAGATACGCGCCAGCACACCGACGGTAATCAGCGGAACAGCGGTGATAAAGATGCCGTACAGCATCCAGTTTACGCCGTCGCCGTGGGTCAGCGTGTCGATAAAATCCCCGCCTGATTTCAGCCCCACCACCGCCAGAAAGAGCACAATGCCCAGCTCACGCAGCGCGAGGTTAGCGCCCGGCGGCATAAACCAGTACAGCTTACCGATGCTACCAATGCGCCCGAGGATCAGCGCCATAATCAGCGGTCCACCGGCCAGACCGAGTTTTAACGCCACCGGAAAACCCGGTATAAACAGCGGTACCGAGCCTACCAGCACGCCGAGGCCAATACCGATAAACACCGGCAGCATTTGCACCTGCTGGAGTTTTTGTTGGGCGTTGCCCACTTCGGCGGCTACGGCGTCGATGGATGCCTGCCGCCCAACCAGATTGAGGATGTCGCCAAATTGCAGGCTGGCGTTACTGCTGGCGACCAGCTCAATGCCCGCCCGGTTGAGCCGCGAGATCACCACGTCATAGCGCTGCTTTAAGTGCAGGTCGCGGATTTTTTTACCGAGCACCTTTTCGTTGGTCACCACCACGCGCTCGACGTGCAGGTCGGTGCCGCGCGTGGATAACGAGGTATCCACCTCCTGGCCTATCACCAGTTGCGCATTGTGAAGATCGGACGCCTGCCCGACCAGATGCAGCAGGTCGCCCTGCAAAATGACCGTTGAAGGCGAAGGCACCATCAGCATGTCATCGCGTTTCAGGCGCGAGCAGATAATGGTGTCGCTGTTCAGGATCGGCACATCCTGAATGGCCAGGCGGTGCAGATTGGGATTGTCGACGCGGATGTTGATGGTTTTAAGCTGACAGTGTCCGCTGCCGGCGCTAACCTCATGCTGCTGCGCTTCGCGCTCGACGTTGATGCGAAACACCATGCGCAGCAGCCACATCGTCAGCAAAATACCGCAGATGCCAAACGGGTAGGCCATCGCGTAGCTCATCCCCATTTGATCCACCACGCTAAACGGTGTGCCTAAATCGCGCAGGATTTGCTGCCCGGCACCGAGCGCAGGCGTGTTGGTGACCGCACCGGAAAATATCCCCAGCACGATGGGCAGTGGGATGGCGAAGAGTTTATGCAGCAGCGTGGTCACCAGACCGCCAATCACGACGATCAGAATGGCGAACAGATTAAGGCGCAGCCCGGAGACGCGCAGCGAGGCGAAAAAGCCCGGCCCCACCTGGATGCCAATGGTGTAAACAAAGAGGATCAGGCCAAACTCCTGCATCACATGCAGCATGGCGCTGTTAAGCACGACCCCGGCCTGATCGACAAAGTGCCCGACAATAATCCCGCCAAACAGCACACCGCCAATACCAAAACCCACCCCGCGGATTTTGATATTGCCAATCCACAAACCGACAACCGCAACCAGCGCCAGCATACTGACGGTTAACGCTATCTCACTCATGACGGGTTCCTTGTGAATGACACCATGGTCTGTAGGGATTCTGTCAGAGCGGCGGCGGGATGTATGGGGGATGGCGCACAAAGGCAGTAGAGGGCGTAATGACCAGGATCAGAAAACAAAAAAGGCACCGCGAACGGTGCCTTTACAGTGGCGGGAACAGGTTTAGCTGTTCAGCGCGGGGCGCTCGCTGATGGCGATACGCTGCGGCGCGATGGCGTCTGGCACATTACGGGTGATGTCAATGTGCAGCAGGCCGTTGTTGAAGGTCGCACCGGTGATCTCCATATATTCCGCGAGGGTGAAGCTCAGGCTAAACGGTTGGATCGTCAGACCCTGATGCAGCCATTTGGTCTCGCTGGCCGGTTTTTCCGGCGTGCCTTTCACGGTCAGGCGCGTGCCTTCGAGCTGGATATCCAGATCCTGCTGACGGAATCCGGCCAGCGCCAGCGTAATACGGTAGTGGTTATCGTCGCTTTTTTCGATGTTATACGGCGGGAAAGCCTGGCTTTCGGTGTTGCTTTGCAGCGCGTTCGCCAGTTTGTCATAGCCGATCCACTGACGCAGTAATGGGGATAAATCGTAGTTACGCATGATGTTTCTCCTTCTTTGAAGCAAGAAATGTTCTACGCATCGTGTGACGCGCATCTGCTCCCTGACGGCGAGCAAGGGTTAAACGGGCCGCCATAGCGGCCCACGGCAATTAATTGATTTCGATACGGCGCGGTTTGTTCGCTTCCGGAATAACGCGTTCCAGATCGATATACAGCAGGCCGTTGACCAGGTTGGCGCCGTGTACATGAATGTTTTCGGCGAGCTGGAATTTACGCTCGAAGTTGCGTTCAGCGATGCCCTGGTAGAGATAAGTGCGCTCTTTTTGCTCGGCCGCGTGGGAGCCTTTCACCACCAGCACGTTGTCCTGGGCGGTGATCTCAAGTTCGCTTTCCGCGAAACCGGCAACGGCGATCGCAATGCGGTAGTGGTTTTCGTCGACCAGTTCGACGTTGTACGGAGGGTAGCCGCCGTTGCTTTGAGTTTGATTGTTTTCTAACAGGTTGAACAGGCGGTCAAAACCAATAGCAGAACGATAAAGCGGAGAGAGATCGAAATTACGCATAATACTAAGCTCCTGAAATCAGCGAGAGTTGTCGCCTTCCATCATGGACAGGCAGTTGACTTAATCCGGTGACCAGACCACCCCGCAGGCATGCTCTTCGTCGGTCACATTCATAAAATAGGTGCGGATTCGATCTTTTCAAGGGGCTATTTGTGACTTTTTTTTGCACTTTCACCGGTATTGCATAGACTGGGGGTGACAGCACTTAACGCTAAATTGCGATTGCCGCCACAGTGCGGTGTACCCGCACTTTGCTTTTCCTTTTAGGGTCGCTATAAGCGGTACTGCGTATAACTATGATTACATCATCATGAAAAAAGTTCTGTTAACACTGGTCGTCGCGGGCGGGATGATGTCCATGGTTGGATGCTCAAGCGTGATGTCGCATACCGGCGGCAAAGAGGGCGTGTATCCCGGAACAAAAGCCAGCACGAAAATGCTGGGTGAAGACGACACTAATCTCGCCACAAAATCACTGGTCGTGCTGGATCTGCCGTTCACCGCCGTGATGGATACGCTGCTGCTGCCCTGGGATTTATTCCGCAAAGACAGCTCGGTAAGATCACGGGTCGAAAAAGCCGAGCAGGCCAATCTGGCGACCAATTCGGTGATCCCACCTGCCCGTATGCCTGCGCCCTGATACCGCTTATCGTCCGGTCGCCGTGAGCCAGAGCTGACGGTAACCCTGAGTCTCCTCCATCCAGGCAATGCTTTTACCATCCGGTGAAAACACCACCGCGTCTGCACTCGGTGGATTGCCATGATCGGTTGTCAAAAAGGTGATGTCACCGCTGCGGGCATCGCACAGCGCAATGCGATTTTCCAGTACAAACCCCAATGCGTTTCCTGAAGGATGCCAGTTAAAGGCGGACTGAATATCATGGGCGTTATGCGTGAGCTGACGCGGTTCGCCCCCCTCCGGCGCAATAAGCCAGATCTGCACAATGCCGCTATCGTCACGCATCAAAAACGCAATCTCTTTACCCGACGCGCTGCTGCGCACCCAGTGGCGTGGCACGTTAACGAGGCCGGGCCAGGCACGATGGTGGGTAAAGGTCAGGCGCTGTTGGACCACGCCCGCCGGTGGCGCGGGCAGCGTATTCCCGGTGCCTTCGAGAGGCGCATCGCCAGGCTGCCTCCAGCCCTGCGGCGTGTCTGGCAGTTTAACAATAAACAGTTCCGGTACTTTTTCGCCACGTTCGGAGAGCGTGTCGCCAATAAACGCCAGCGTATTGTTGCCCACCCAACCCTCTTCGTAGGCCCGATTGATCTCATCGCTGCCAGGCGTGGGGCGTGGCGTGGTACGGCTGACCAGCACACTCCAGTGGCTGCCCGCATATTCACGCGGATGATGCCCGCGCGGCGTGACCGGGCCAAAAGGTGCCGCAACGCCAACGTTGCGTAAATCCAGCGCCGGGGAGAGCGTGTGCAGCACATGATCGTTATAGGTAAAGCTCACGTACTCGCCGTTCGGGCTGAAGACGTGCACATGCGTGCCGCCGCGCAGCGCACCGGGCGTGAAGGGCGCGGTGATATCCATCGCCTCCAGATTCGTAACCTGCGCGTTTTCGCCGATCACGCCCCGGCGGTGATGAAAATCGTAACGCCAGGCGTCATCCGGGTTCTCCGGACCATGAATAAACACATAGCGCTCGGCGACCGGGCTGACCGTGACCACGCCGACATGCGCGCCCTGGCTCGCGGTATAGAGCACTTCGACGTCGCCGCTGTGGACATTCACCCGCTCAATGGTCTGACCGGTAAACGAGGCCCCGGAAGGGCGCACATCAAAGACCAGCCAGGCGCTGTCCGGCGTCCAGGTGTTGATGTTGGTGAGCTGATGGTGTCGGGGGGCAAAAGTGAGCTGTTTCATGTGGCTACCCTGAAGCGGAGTTTCGCCTCAGGGTAGCGCAAAGGCCGTGGGTTAGCCTACTCGTTTCACATCGCCCACCAGCAGGATGTAGGAGAGCGCGCCTAACAGGGCAACAACCGAGATATAGACCAGCGCCGGGCCGAAGCCGTAATCCTGCGCCAGGTAACCGATCACCAGCGGAACAGTGATACCGCCCAGCCCGCCGACAAAGTTAAACACGCCGCCGGTCAGCCCAATCAGGCGCATCGGTGCCAGCGAGGAGACCAGCGACCAGGTGATAGACGCAAAGCCGTTACCAAAGAACGCAATCGCCATCAGGGTCATGATCCACACCGGGTCGTTGGTGTAGTTCGCGCCCATGATGCAGGTGGAGATGAGCAGCCCGCAGATAATCGGCGTTTTACGCGCCACGCCCAGCGAGTAGCCTTTGCGTACCAGTCTGTCAGCAACCCAGCCGGAGAGCAGCACGCCGACGAACGCCGCCAGGAAAGGCACCGTGGTCATAAAGCCCGCTTTGAGCGCGGTGATACCTTTTTCCTGGGTGAGATAGTTCGGGAACCAGGTCAGGAAGAACCACAGCGTGGAGGTGACGGCAAACTGCCCGAGATACACACCCACCAGCTTGCGATGGAAAACCAGCTTCCAGTCGGCTTTGCTGAGCGGCTGGCGCGCCTCTTTTTTCGCCGGTGCGTCGCCATCGACCAGACCACCGCCGTCGCGGATGTAATCGAGTTCCGCTTTGCTGATGCGCTTAGTTAAGCGTGGCGGCTGGTAGACTTTTATCCAGATAAAGGACCAGACGATGCCAATGCCACCGGTGATGATAAACACCCAGTGCCAGCTTAATAGCTCCTGGATCCAGATCAGCAGCGGGGTTAAAAACGCCAGGCCAACGAACTGCCCGGACGTGTAAAAACCTACCGCCGAGGCGCGTTCATGTTCCGGGAACCAGCTGGTTACCATGCGGTTGTTGGTCGGGAAAGCCGGGGCTTCAAAAATACCGGTGATCGCACGCAGGCCAATAAGCGACAGTAATCCAGTGGCGAAGCCCTGGAATAACGTCGCCACCGACCAGCCGAAAATCGCGATAAAATAGGTCATGCGCGAACCTACCCGATCCAGGAACCAGCCGCCGGGAATTTGGCACAGCGTATAAAGCCAGGCAAACGCGGAAAATACGTAACCCATCTGGGCTTTGGTAATACCAAACTCTTCCTGAATATGTGCGGATGCCACCGCCAGGTTGGCGCGATCGACGTAGCAAATCACAACCGTAATAAAGATCATCACCAGCGTTAAATAACGGCGACGACCGGGTTTCGCTGTAGTCACTGAAATATCCATCGGAATCTGTCTCCAGATTTTGGGCATAGCGAAGCCGCTCACCATGCCCGGTAAATTACAGAGGGTGTGTTAGTCTTTTTTATAAATATGTCCTAAATAATTCGTGTTGCAGGAAGGCGGCAAGATTATGAATCCCCAGGAGCTTACTGGAGTAAGTGACTGGGGTGAATAATCGCAGCCAACGCACCTGCGGCGCGAAGTATGACGGACATTACCACTCGGCGACGGTACCGTCCGCATGCCGCCACAATGGATTACGCCAGTCCGGCGCATTCTTACTCAGCTCAATCACTTTCTCTTCGTCGATGTCCACGCCGAGGCCCGGTTTCATTAACGGTTTGAAGAAGCCGCCTTCCATGTTGAAGTCGTCTTTGTTTTTCACAAAGTCGAGCAGTTCCGCGCCCTTATTGTAATGAATGCCCATGCTCTGCTCCTGAAATACCGCGTTGTGGGAGACAAAGTCGATGTGCAGACAGGCCGCCAGCGCCACCGGGCCGAGCGGGCAATGCGGTGCCAGCGCCACGTCGTAAGCTTCAGCCATACCGGCAATTTTGTAGCATTCGGTGATGCCACCCGCATGCGACAGATCCGGCTGCAATATGGCCAGACCGCCCGCCTGCAATACGCGTTTGAATTCAAAGCGTGAGAACATGCGCTCCCCGGCGGCAATAGGAATATGCGTTTGCGCGGCCAGTTTCGGGTAATATTCTGCCTGCTCGGCCAGCACCGGCTCTTCAATAAATAACGGGCGGTAAGGCTCCAGCTCTTTAATTAATACTTTCGCCATTGGCGCGCTGACGCGGCCGTGGAAATCGAGGCCGAATTCAATCTCTTTCCCGAAGGCTTCGCGGATTTGCGCCACGGTATTGACCGCCGCATCCACTTTTCGGGCATCGTCAATAATGGCTAACTCTTCGCAGCCGTTTAATTTAAAGGTATCAAAGCCGATATTACGCAGAGTTTTGATGCCCTCAATGACATCCGCCGGACGGTCACCGCCGACCCAGCTGTAAGCTTTGATTTTGTCGCGCACCAGGCCGCCCATCAGCTGCCAGACCGGGGCATTGTGCACCTTGCCTTTGATATCCCACAGCGCCTGGTCGATACCGGCGATGGCACTCATCAGGATCGGGCCGCCACGGTAGAAACCGGCGCGGTACATCACCTGCCATAAATCGTTGATACGCGCCGGATCCTGCCCAATCAGGTAGTCACCCAGCTCATGAACCGCCGCTTCCACGGTGCGCGCGCGGCCTTCAATAACCGGCTCGCCCCAGCCGACCACGCCTTCATCGGTCTCGATTTTCAAAAACATCCAGCGAGGGGGTAAACGATACGTGGTGAGTTTGGTAATTTTCATTGTTGCACTGCCTCTCGATACGCGTTAACAAATGCGGCTGCCTGCTGCGCGGTGCGCTCTACGGACTGGCCTGCGCGGTATAAATCACTGCCCAGGCCTGCGCCGACGCAGCCTGCGTTGATCCACTGATGCAGGTTTTCAGGCGTCACGCCGCCCACGGCAAAGACCGGCACATCGGCGGGCAGGACGGCTTTCAGCGCCTTGATGTAGTCCGGGCCGAACGCCGACGACGGGAATATTTTCAGCCCCTGCGCGCCTGCGTCGAGAGCATCAAACGCTTCGGTGGCGGTTGCGCAGCCGGGACAGACGGTCATGCCGTAGCTCACCGCGCGGCGGATCACCTCCGGCTGTATGTTCGGCGTCACAATGAGCTTGCAGCCCATCTCTGCCAGCCGATCGACCTGCGCCGGTTTCAGCACCGTGCCTGCGCCAATCAGCGCACGATCGCCAAACGCCTTGACCATTGCCGGGATGCTGGTTTCCCACTGCGGAGAGTTGAGCGGGATCTCCACCGCGTCAAAACCGGCGTCGATAACCGCGCCGACGTGGGCTAACGCCTCATCGGGCGTGATACCGCGCAAAATCGCGATAAGGGGAAGGTTAGTTTGCCACTGCATGAGCGATGCTCCTTATTCCAGACTGAAATGCCGTGTCGCCATCCAGCGTCCGGGTGCTGCGACCAGCCCGTTCGAAGGCGCGCTGGTAGCGGGTAGTCAGCGCGGAGCTGGCGACAAGCGTGACGGTCTGCGCGCCAGCGGCGTAAGAGGACATGCTCGCCACTTCGCTGCCAATCAGCAGACCGGAAAGAAATTCACTCACCTGTTCGCGCGGCAATGAACCCAGTACGTGCGCGGCGCGCACTTCAAACAGATGAGGCAGCAAATCAGGGGATGCGATCCCGCGTTCAAGCCCGGCGTCAAACGCCTCAGGCGAGGTGATCTGCTCCGGCAAGCCCGCGCCCAATAGCGTGTGTTTGAGCAGGACATGGTGCAGTTCACCGGTCATTACGGTGCGAAAATCGCTGACGCGTTCGGCGTCTGTCCGCACCCATTTGCAGTGGGTGCCAGGCATGACGTAAAGAGAGGAAGGACGCAGTGCGCGCGCGCCGAGAAGCTGTGTCTCTTCGCCGCGCATAACATTATGGTTATCGCTGCGGTTAACGCACAGGCCGGGAATAATCCACAAGTTGTCGCTAACCGCCGTTAACTGCTGGCCAATGTCGTCGAAACGCGCAGGACAAGGAAGGTAGGGAACGTTCAGCCAGCCCGCCGTGCTGCCGACCATGCCCGCCATCACCGTAGGCGTACTCTCCCGATCCCAGCCCTGCGTTACCTCTGCTAATACCGCCTCGAAGGAGCGCCCGTTCAGGCGGGTGACACCGGCTTCAGATTGCCTGCTTTCCAGGCATTCATCGCCCTGATAATGCCAGGCGCGAAGGTTGGTGGAGCCCCAGTCGATTGCGATATAGCGTGATGTCATGTGATTTCCTTTAGCCTTCGGGTGGAGCTGGCAATCATCGTGAGCGCTGCCTGCTCTGCTGCTTCTCCGTCCTGATGCCGAATCGCATCGAACAGCGCTTTATGTTCCTGGAGCGTCTTCGGCATATTGCTTTCGTCGCCCATCCAGGTGCGTTCAAAAACCGCGCGTTGCAAAGAGCTGATCGCCACGGTCAACTGCTGTAACACCGGGTTGTGCACCGACTGCAAGACCGCTTCGTGATAGCGAATATCCGCTTCGTTGAACGCATCCCGGTCCTGGTTGTTGGCGATCATGTCGTTCAGCGCCGCTTCGATGTGTGCCAGATCGCTGGACGTTGCACGCTCGGCGGCCCAGCGCGCGATCGCCGGTTCGACCAGGTTTCGCACTTCGCTCATTGCACTGATGAGGCGCGGGTCGTAGTCGTTTTCGAGCACCCACTGCAAGACCTCGGTATCGAGGTAGTTCCACTGGTTGCGCGGCGAAACAAACGCACCGCGATAACGCTTCATCTCAATCAGCCGCTTCGCCATCAGTGAGCGAAAGACTTCGCGAATGATGTTGCGCGAGGTTTCAAACTCTTCGCACAAATCTGCCTCGGAAGGCAGCGCGGCACCGGGAACATATTTGCCACTGACAATCTGCCGCCCGAGGGTGACGATGATGCGGTCCGTTTTCGTAATGGTCATGGAAGGTCCTTATGAACGGTTTCACTGCCATTACTTTATCCCGGCTGCGGTAAAAGTCCTCAACATTGCAGTACAAATGTGAGCTAACCTCGCCACTGCATGAACGGATGGTAGTACAATCAATATGTGTTGTACTACAATTCAGATCACAAAAACGACAATCGGTAACGAAAAGGTTAAAGAAAAAAGCTGACACGCAACAAAAAGCCCGCACGGTTGGCGGGCTTAATGGGTATGAAAACGGCTGAAAACGGAACTATGTGCGGGACGTTGTGCCATCGGGAACCAGCTCAGTGAAGGCGACGATATTGTCATTGAACATTGCCAGACCCCTGCCTGTTCCTAACTGCAATGTCGTTTGGTCACCTTCACTTTTAAAACCCACTTTTGTCTGTCCCCATCCTTTGCCCAGCGGCGTTAAATTTAACTGATTGCAGATTTTTGGTCTGGCACCGCCACCCACCGATAACAGCGACTGAGCGGTGCCTGGCTTCATGGTGAACTGCACAAGGGTGCCATGGTACTTTTCAGAATACGCTATGGCAGGGCTGATGGAGGTTTCACCTGTGGCGGTGAGATGTCCCGTTTGCTTCAGCGCTTCATAGTGTTCGCCGGGCATCGCTCTGAAAAATATTTCATTATTATCTACATCTTTTTCAAGCGGAAAATCAGCGGGCTTTTGTGCACCGGTAACGGGTACGCCAGTTAAACCACTCCGGTCACTGTTGGCGACAGGAGGCGTGTGCATAAGGTAATGATTTTTCGGGATATGTTTTGTTATTTTTTGTTGGATAATGGTGGCGGCCTTATCCAGATCGAGAACACGCGCACAGTGATTCGACAGCCTGGTCGCCTGTGACTCCCCCAGTGCAAAAGCCTGACCCCGTAACGCTCTCATGCCGCCGAGGTAAGCCAGAACGTGCTTCGGCTGATAGTCAGTCTCATTTTTCACTGCGTTTTTCGCTAATGAAAAGAGTGAAGGCAAGGCAGGCTTATCAGGGGAATTACGGACGCTCACCGTGCAGCCGACCGCGCTGTTTGAGGGCCGTGGTTCGGCAAGAGGCGCATTTTGCAAGGGTGCAGCGGTGGGCGATATTGCGGGCAGGGTAATGGGCATGATTATTTTCCTGAATAAAAAAGGAAAACGTAATGGCGGGGCGGGTCAGAATCTTTTAGAAAATGTCTTTCAGCGATTTATAAAGTTAACTTTACGGTGAATAACTGCATTTTATCAGGCAACGATCCGCCTTTTCTCATGCAGTTATTCTGTCCAAGACGGCTACTTAATTCAGCACAAACTTCTCGATGGCGTGAGCGACGCCGTCTTCCAGATTGGATTTGGTGACGAAGTTAGCCACGGCTTTGACCGAATCAATGGCGTTGTCCATTGCTACGCCCATGCCGGCATACTCAATCATCGCGATGTCGTTTTCCTGATCCCCCAGCGCCATGATCTCTTCGGGTTTAATGCCCAACGCGTCGGCCAGCGATTTCACACCGGTGCCTTTGTTGACGCGCTTGTCGAGGATTTCGAGGAAGTACGGCGCGCTTTTCAGCACGGTGTATTTCTCTTTCACGTCCGCCGGGATACGCGCAATGGCTTTGTCCAGAATGGCAGGCTCATCGATCATCATCACTTTCAGCAACTGGATCGCCGGGTCCATCTTCTCCGCTTCGCAGAACACCAGCGGGATAGTGGCAACGTAGGATTCATGCACGGTGTAATAGCTGATATCGCGGTTGGCGGTGTAAAGCGTGTTGCGATCCAACGCATGGAAGTGGGAACCGACCTCGCGGGAGAGCTTTTCCAGGTAGCGGTAATCGTCATAGCTTAATGTGGTCTGTGCAACCGTACTGCCATCACTCGCTTTTTGCACCAGCGCGCCGTTATAGGTGATGCAGTAATCTCCCGGCTTATCCATGTGCAGTTCACGCAGATAGTTGTGCACCCCGGCGTACGGGCGACCGGTGGTCAGCACCACGTTGACCCCACGCTCGCGCGCGGCAGCAATGGCGTTTTTAACAGCGGGTGAAATGGTATGGTCCGGCAGCAGCAATGTACCGTCCATGTCGATTGCAATGAGTTTGATAGCCATGAGTTCCCCAGCGTGATTGAGTCTTTTCTCATGCTAACGCGATTCCGCTCAAAAAACAGCAGCGAAAAGGGGATAAAAAGGGGAACCGCGATTCCCCTTTTGTAACTCAGTTCCAGGCCTGAGGATAAATTAGATATCGATGTTCGCCGCTTTCAGGGCGTTCTCTTCGATAAACGCACGACGCGGTTCAACTGCATCACCCATCAGCGTGGTGAACAGTTGGTCTGCGGCGATCGCATCTTTCACCGTCACGCGCAGCATGCGGCGGCTGTCGGGATCCATGGTCGTTTCCCACAGCTGATCCGGGTTCATTTCACCCAGACCTTTATAACGCTGAATGGACAGGCCGCGACGGGACTCCTTCACCAGCCAGTCCAGCGCCTGCTCGAAGCTGGCAACCGGCTGACGGCGCTCGCCACGTTCAATAAACGCGTCTTCTTCGATAAGACCGCGCAGTTTTTCACCCAGCGTGCACAGACGGCGGTATTCGCCTCCCGCGATGAACTCCTGCTCCAGCGGATAGTCGGTATCCACGCCGTGCGTGCGCACGCGGATGATCGGCTCGAAGTGGTTCGCTTCAACGTTCTTATTGACCGCAAAGTTCCAGGTGCTGCCGTGCATTTCGTTTTCGTTCAGCACGTTGATGAGCGAAGAGACCCACGCGGTGACTTTGGCTTCATCGGTCAGATCGGCTTCATCGAGCGTCGGCTGATAGACCAGCTCTTTGAGCAGCGAACGCGGATAGCGACGCTCCATGCGGCCAATCATCTTCTGCGCGCCGTTGAATTCAGACACCAGGCGTTCCAGCGGCTCACCTGCCAGTGCCGGAGCGCTGGCATTGGTGTGCAGCGTTGCGCCATCCAGCGCGATGGAAATTTGATACTGATCCATCGCTTCGTCGTCTTTGATGTACTGTTCCTGCTTGCCTTTCTTCACTTTGTACAGCGGCGGCTGCGCAATGTAGACGTGGCCGCGCTCAACGATTTCAGGCATCTGACGATAGAAGAAGGTCAGCAGCAGGGTACGGATGTGCGAGCCATCGACGTCGGCATCGGTCATGATGATGATGCTGTGATAGCGCAGTTTGTCCGGGTTGTATTCGTCGCGGCCAATGCCGCAGCCCAGCGCGGTGATAAGCGTGGCGACTTCCTGAGAGGCGAGCATTTTGTCAAAGCGCGCTTTCTCAACGTTAAGGATTTTACCCTTCAGCGGCAGGATCGCCTGGTTCTTACGGTTACGCCCCTGTTTTGCAGAGCCGCCCGCCGAGTCCCCTTCCACCAGGTACAGTTCAGAGTGTGCCGGGTCGCGTTCCTGACAGTCCGCCAGTTTGCCCGGCAGACCTGCCAGGTCCAGCGCGCCTTTACGACGGGTCATTTCACGCGCGCGACGTGCTGCTTCACGGGCACGCGCCGCATCGATAATTTTGCCGACCACGATTTTCGCGTCGGTAGGGTTTTCCAGCAGGTATTCGGACAGCAGTTCGTTCATCTGCTGTTCAACCGCCGATTTCACCTCGGAGGAGACCAGCTTGTCTTTGGTCTGTGAGGAGAATTTCGGATCCGGCACTTTCACCGACACCACGGCAATCAGACCTTCACGCGCGTCGTCGCCGGTGGCGCTGACTTTCGCTTTTTTGCTGTAGCCTTCTTTGTCCATGTAGGCGTTCAGGGTACGGGTCATCGCCGCACGGAAGCCTGCCAGGTGCGTACCGCCATCGCGCTGCGGAATGTTGTTGGTGAAGCAGTAGATATTTTCCTGGAAACCATCGTTCCATTGCAGCGCCACTTCCACGCCGATACCGTCTTTTTCAGTGGAGAAATAGAACACGTTCGGGTGAATAGGGGTTTTGTTTTTGTTGAGGTATTCAACAAATGCGCGGATACCGCCTTCGTAGTGGAAGTGGTCTTCCTTGCCATCGCGCTTATCTTTCAGGCGAATAGAGACGCCGGAGTTCAGGAACGACAGCTCGCGCAGGCGTTTTGCCAGAATGTCGTATTCGAAATCAATCACGTTGGTGAAGGTTTCGTGGCTCGGCCAGAAACGCACCTGCGTACCGGTTACGTCGGTATCGCCCGTTACGGCCAGCGGTGCCTGCGGCACACCGTGCACATAAGTTTGCTGGTGAACTTTGCCTTCGCGGCGGATCAGCAGCTCCAGTTTTTGCGACAGGGCGTTAACCACCGACACACCCACACCGTGCAAACCGCCGGACACTTTGTAGGAGTTATCATCGAATTTACCGCCCGCGTGCAGCACGGTCATGATCACTTCCGCCGCAGAGACACCCTCTTCCGGGTGAATACCGGTCGGGATACCACGGCCATCATCGGTGACGGAAACGGAGTTATCGGCGTGGATCGTCACCACGATGTCTTTACAGTGACCCGCGAGCGCCTCGTCGATAGCGTTATCGACCACCTCAAATACCATGTGGTGCAGGCCGGTGCCGTCATCTGTATCGCCGATATACATACCGGGGCGCTTACGCACCGCATCCAGCCCTTTCAGGACTTTGATACTGGAGGAGTCATAAGAATTCGACATCAACGTTTCTCGCTCATTTAGTCTTGGGTTAATCCGTTATTTTACCCTTTTCCACGGTGAACATCTTCGAATTTTTGTCCGACATGTCCAGAACGTGTTCAGCGCTGATGGCGCTGACAAAGACCTGCGACTGCGTGGCTTTTAAGCGGCTGGCAAGCAGTCCGCGCCGTGCGTCATCAAGCTCTGAGGCAAAATCATCTATCAGGTATAAACAGCGTCGCCCGCTTTCACGGGTGAGAAATTCTCCCTGCGCCAGACGCAGCGCGCACATCAGCAGTTTTAGCTGCCCGCGCGAGAGCGTATCTTCCACCGGCGCACCGTCGGCACGAATGCGGAAATCCGCTTTGTGCGGGCCGTGCGCCGTGTAGGTGAGCATTCTGTCACGCTCAAAACCGCGCTCCAGTACCTCGGCGTAGTCGGTCTCTTTTTCCCAGCCGCGCTGGAAAGAGAAGCTCAGGGTGAATTCAGGTAGAAACTGTTTACAGGTATCCGCCATATCTTCCGCAATTGCCGTGCTGTAGTCGGCACGCCAGCGGCTGATCTGTTCCGCCAGCGGGATCAGTTCCTTATCCCACGGGCGTAACTGCGCATAGTGACTCACCTGGCGCAGCGCGGCGTTTCGCTGTTTTAGCAAACGCTTCAGGTTGCTCCAGGCGGTAAAGAATCCGGCTTCGTTGTGAAAGCATCCCCAGTCGATGAATGCTCTTCTGTATTTGGGGCCGCCGTTGAGTAAAGTAAACCCCTCCGGCGTAATCAGCTGCATCGGTAACAGCTGCGCCAGCTCAGCCACTTTGTGGCC
Organism: uncultured Enterobacter sp.; assembly: GCA_963521185.1. Lineage (GTDB taxonomy): Bacteria > Pseudomonadota > Gammaproteobacteria > Enterobacterales > Enterobacteriaceae > Enterobacter_D. The sequence goes on from CAUQTV010000005.1 coordinate 416,391, forward strand.
GTCGGTACCGTCGATGCGTACCGTGCTGTCACCCAGCTTATCTTTAGTCAGACCGATCGACGTTTCACGCTCGTCGCCCTGAAGGCGGCCATGCAGGATAAAGGAATCCTGTTCGTGGCGGATCACGCGACCAATCTGCAAGCTGCGAAACGCCCGGCCATGACCGAGCGTGTAGATCGCCTCCAGCACGCTGGTTTTGCCGCTACCGTTCGCGCCAACCAGGAAATTGAAGCCGGGAGAGAGAGAGAGATCCGCGTCTTCGATGTTGCGAAAATCGCGGATCAGCAAGCGGGTGAGCGACATTACAGTCTCATTGGCATGACAACATACGCCGCGCTCTGGCTGGCAGCATCTTCAATCTGTACGCTCGACACGGAGTCGGTCAGCAGAATACGCACGTTCTCACACTTGAGCGCGTTTAACACGTCCAGCACGTAGCTGACGTTAAAGCCAATTTCCATTTCCGTTCCGGCATAGGTGACGTCGAGAATTTCTTCGGCTTCTTCCTGCTCCGGGTTATTGGCGGTAATTTTCAACTGGTTTTCGCTAACGTACAGGCGCACACCACGGAATTTCTCGTTCGATAAGATTGCCGCACGGGCGAACGCCTGCTTTAAAATATCGCAGCCTGCGTCGAGGTGTTTGTCCGGGTTTTTCGGCAATACGCGGCGATAATCCGGGAAACGACCGTCCACCAGCTTCGAGGTGAAGATGTAATCACCGACATGCGCACGAATATTGTTGCTGCCAATTTTGATGCTGAGCGGCGTTTCGCCACCGTCGAGCATACGCATCAGTTCAATCACGCCTTTACGCGGCACGATCACCGAATGGTTTGGCAGCGTCACGCCGATTGGCATGGAACAGACCGCGAGGCGGTGGCCGTCGGTTGCCACGGTACGCAGCTCTTCGCCTTCGGTTTCAAACAGCATACCGTTTAAGTAATAGCGAACGTCCTGGTGCGCCATGGAAAACTGGGTCGCTTCGATCAGGCGCTTCATGGTCGCCTGCGGCAGGGTGAATTCAACTTCACTCTGCCAGTCGTCCAGGTTCGGGAAGTCAGCGGCAGGCAGCGTTGAGAGCGAGAAGCGGCTGCGACCAGAGCGCACCAGCATGCGATCGCCTTCCAGCTGCACGGCGATCTCTGCGCCTTCCGGCAGACCACGGCAAATATCAAAGAATTTGCGTGCCGGGACGGTTGTTGCGCCCTGCTCATGCGGCTGGATCAGCGCAACGCGTGCCACCATTTCCATTTCAAGATCGGTGCCCGTCAGCGACAGTGCGCCGTCCGTCACCTGAAGCAGCAGGTTACCCAGAATCGGCAGCGTAGGACGGCCTCCCAGCGGGCCACTGACCTGCTGGAGCGGTTTTAAGAGATGTTCACGTTCAACGGTAAATTTCATAGCGTCACGACGATAGTGTTCGGATTAAATTGGAAAAGTCTTCTTTGATATCATGGCTTTCTTCACGCAGCTGCTCAATTTTACGGCAGGCGTGCAGCACGGTAGTGTGGTCGCGGCCACCAAACGCATCGCCGATTTCCGGCAGGCTGTGGTTGGTCAGCTCTTTCGCCAGCGCCATCGCCATCTGGCGTGGACGCGCTACCGAGCGGGAACGGCGTTTAGACAGTAAATCGGCCACTTTGATTTTGTAGTATTCCGCGACTGTCTTTTGAATATTGTCGATAGTGACCAGTTTTTCCTGTAGCGCCAGCAAATCGCGCAGCGCTTCACGCACAAAATCGATGGTAATGGCGCGTCCGGTGAAATTGGCGTTGGCGATCACGCGGTTCAGTGCGCCTTCCAGTTCGCGGACGTTAGAGCGCAGACGCTTGGCAATAAAGAACGCCACCTCACCCGGCAGACGAATGTCGTTCTCGTCGGCTTTTTTCATCAGGATCGCCACGCGGGTTTCCAGCTCTGGCGGTTCGATCGCCACGGTCAGACCCCAGCCGAAGCGCGATTTCAGACGATCCTCAACCCCGTTGATCTCTTTGGGATAACGATCCGAGGTCAGGATGATCTGTTGGTTGCCTTCAAGCAGGGCGTTAAAGGTGTGGAAAAACTCTTCCTGGGATCGTTCTTTATTGGCAAAGAATTGAATGTCATCGATAAGCAGGGCGTCAACGGAGCGGTAGTAGCGTTTGAACTCTTCAATGGCGTTGTTTTGCAGGGCTTTGACCATGTCCTGAACAAAGCGCTCAGAGTGCATATACACCACTTTTGCATTCGGCTTTCGCGCCACAATGCCATTACCGACCGCGTGCAGTAAGTGCGTTTTACCGAGGCCAGTGCCGCCATACAGGAACAGCGGGTTATACGCGCCGCCGGGGTTATCGGCAACCTGACGCGCCGCTGCACGGGCCAACTGGTTCGATTTACCTTCAACAAAGTTATCGAACGTGTGTTTAACGTTTACGTTTGAGCGGTAGGTATGTTCCGCCGGCGCTGGCACGTTGTCCCAGCCTGAGCGCGTCGAGGGCAACGGGCGTGGCGTCGGAATAGCCGCCACCTGCGCGGCAGGGGCCGCCACGTTCACGGGTTCACGCAGGGTTTGGGTAACCGGTTTGGTGCCGACCTCAAAACGCAGCTGTGGGGCGTCTGTCCCGCAGAAATCGTTCAGCAGTCCATTGATGTTATTAAGGTACTTATCCCTTACCCAATCGAGCACGAAACGGTTTGGCGCATACAAAGCCAGCGTGTTATCGCTCAGTTCCGCCTGCAACGGGCGGATCCACATACTGAATTCTGTGGCTGGTAACTCATCCTGCAATCGGGCAAGACACTGCTGCCAAAGCGAAAGTGACACGGCGGACTCCACTCGAACAAAGTCGATAAAATGACAAAGGCTGAAATAATCATGATTGTTGACACACGTCGAAAAGACCCCTGAAGGGTGACGTGCGAACCGCTATCTGCGGTTTTGCCCCAACGCGATCCTGGATCGCGATCGGGACCGCGGATCATAGCGTAAACCGTCGAAGAGATCTTCTGTTTCTCACAGTTTCTTCACGATTTATCCACAGGGGGATCCGAACCGGGTAAGTGTAAACGATCCTGGCGGTGCTGCGGCACGATTTAGCCCGCATATTGGAAAATTTAATGAGTGACGACAAAATTTCGCTTAATCGATCTCATGAAGATCCTGGAGGATCCTTGCGCTTTACGTGCCAGGCCGTATAATCCTCCACCCGGCGCGCTTTGCATGGATTTTGTCGAGAATGGCTGTTCATTTTGCAGGCACAATCGTGCGAATTTACGCGGGATATAAGGAAAGAGAATTGACTCTGGAGTGTACAATTATTACAATCCGGCCTCTTTAATCACCAACACTGAAGCGAAAGCCGTTGGCATTGCCAAATGAGCAGGCGCAAAAGTCAGTGAATTCATTCAAGTTTAGGTAGAAATCGCCATGAAACGCACTTTTCAACCGTCTGTACTGAAGCGCAACCGTTCTCACGGCTTCCGTGCTCGTATGGCAACTAAAAATGGTCGTCAGGTTCTGGCACGTCGTCGTGCTAAAGGCCGTTCCCGTCTGACCGTTTCCAAGTAATAAAGCTAACCCTGCGTGGTTAAGCTCGCATTTCCCAGGGAGTTACGCTTGTTAACTCCCAATCATTTCACATTCGTCTTCCAGCAGCCACAACGGGCTGGCACGCCGCAAATCACCATCCTCGGCCGCCTGAATTCGCTGGGGCATCCCCGTATCGGTCTCACCGTCGCCAAGAAAAACGTTAAACGTGCGCATGAACGCAACAGGATTAAACGCCTGACGCGCGAAAGCTTCCGCTTACGTCAACACGAACTTCCCGCAATGGATTTCGTGGTGGTGGCGAAGAAGGGGGTTGCCGACCTCGATAACCGTGCTCTCTCGGAAGCGTTGGAAAAATTATGGCGCCGCCACTGTCGCCTGGCTCACGGCTCCTGATAGCCCTTATTAGGGTCTATCAACGCCTGATTAGTCCGCTACTCGGGCCACATTGCCGTTTCACTCCAACCTGTTCGCAATACGGAATTGAGGCATTGCGCAGGTTTGGAGTGATAAAAGGCTGTTGGTTGACGGTGAAACGCGTATTAAAATGCCACCCTTTACATCCCGGTGGTGACGACCCCGTCCCGCCAGGACCTTTTAATACCAGAGAACACTAACGATGGATTCGCAACGCAATCTTCTTGTCATCGCTTTGTTGTTCGTGTCTTTCATGATCTGGCAAGCCTGGGAGCAGGATAAAAATCCTCAGCCTCAGACGCAGCAGACCACGCAGACTACGACCACCGCAGCGGGTAGTGCCGCAGACCAGGGCGTACCAGCCAGTGGCCAGGGTAAACTGATTACCGTTAAGACCGACGTGCTTGAACTGACCATCAACACCCGTGGTGGTGATGTTGAGCAGGCGCTGCTGTTGGCCTACCCGAAAGAGCTGAAGTCTACCGAACCGTTCCAGCTGCTGGAAACGACGCCTGAGTTTATCTATCAGGCGCAGAGCGGTCTGACAGGTCGCGACGGTCCGGATAACCCGGCCAACGGTGCGCGTCCGCTGTATAACGTCGATAAAGACACCTTCGTGCTGGCTGATGGTCAGAACGCGCTGGCGATCCCAATGACGTTTACTGACGCTGCCGGTAACACCTTCACCAAAACCTTCACGCTGAAACGCGGTGAATATGCGGTGAACGTGGGCTATAACGTGCAGAACACCAGCGCGAAACCGCTGGAAGTGGCCACCTTTGGTCAGCTGAAGCAATCCATCAATCTGCCGTCTCACCGTGACACCGGAAGCAGCAACTTTGCGCTGCATACCTTCCGTGGTGCCGCGTACTCCACGCCAGATGCGAAGTACGAAAAATACAAATTCGATACCATTGCCGACAACGAAAACCTGAACGTCACCGCTAACGGCGGCTGGGTTGCGATGCTGCAACAGTACTTTGCGACCGCCTGGGTTCCGCGTAGCGACGTGGCGAACAATTTCTACACCAACAACCTGGGTAACGGTATCGCCGCGATTGGCTATAAATCTGCGCCGGTTCTGGTTCAGCCAGGTCAATCGACTGCCCTGACCAGCACCCTGTGGGTGGGTCCGGAAATTCAGGACAAAATGGCCGCGGTTGCGCCGCACCTTGACCTGACCGTCGATTACGGCTGGTTGTGGTTCATCTCTCAGCCGCTGTTCAAACTGCTGAAATGGATCCACAGCTTCCTGGGTAACTGGGGCTTCTCCATCATCGTTATCACCTTCATCGTGCGTGGCATCATGTACCCGCTGACCAAAGCGCAGTACACCTCCATGGCGAAGATGCGTATGCTACAGCCGAAGATTGCCGCCATGCGCGAGCGTCTGGGCGATGATAAGCAGCGTCAGAGCCAGGAAATGATGGCGCTGTACAAAGCTGAGAAAGTGAACCCGCTGGGTGGCTGCTTCCCGCTGGTTATCCAGATGCCAATCTTCCTGGCGCTGTACTACATGCTGATGGGCTCCATTGAACTGCGCCATGCGCCGTTCGCACTGTGGATCCATGACCTGTCCGCACAAGACCCGTACTACATTCTGCCGATCCTGATGGGCGTCACGATGTTCTTCATTCAGAAGATGTCACCGACGACCGTTACCGATCCAATGCAGCAGAAGATCATGACCTTTATGCCGGTCATCTTTACGGTGTTCTTCCTGTGGTTCCCGTCTGGTCTGGTGCTGTACTATATCGTCAGCAACCTGGTGACCATTCTGCAACAGCAGCTGATTTACCGTGGTCTGGAGAAACGTGGCCTGCATAGCCGCGAGAAGAAAAGCTCCTGACAGTAAGTCATAGCTCAACGGAAGGCGGTCAACTGACCGCCTTTCTTTTTTTATGAGATGAGTAACGATATGAGCCAGAGCGAAACCATCGTCGCGCAGGCGACCCCACCGGGACGCGGTGGCGTGGGCATTCTGCGTATTTCCGGCCTCAAGGCGCGCGACGTCGCACAGGCGGTGCTGGGTAAGCTACCCAAACCGCGTTACGCCGATTATCTGGCGTTCAATGATACCGACGGCAGCGCGCTGGATCAGGGGATTGCACTGTGGTTCCCAGGGCCAAATTCGTTTACCGGCGAAGATGTGCTGGAGTTGCAGGGGCACGGCGGGCCGGTGATCCTCGATTTACTGCTCAAGCGCATTCTGCGCATTTCCGGCGTGCGCATCGCGCGGCCCGGCGAGTTCTCTGAGCGGGCGTTTCTCAACGATAAGCTCGACCTTGCGCAGGCAGAGGCGATCGCTGACCTGATCGACGCCAGCTCTGAACAGGCCGCACGCTCGGCGCTGAACTCCTTGCAGGGCGCGTTCTCGGCGCGGGTGAACCATCTGGTGGAAGCACTCACTCACCTGCGCATTTATGTTGAAGCGGCGATTGATTTCCCGGACGAAGAGATCGATTTCCTCTCCGACGGCAAAATCGAAGCGCAGCTGAATACGGTGATTGGCGATCTCGACGCCGTACGTGCGGAAGCGCGCCAGGGTAGCCTGCTGCGCGAAGGCATGAAGGTGGTGATTGCCGGGCGTCCAAACGCCGGGAAATCGAGCCTGCTCAACGCGCTGGCCGGGCGTGATGCGGCGATTGTTACCGACATTGCCGGTACCACGCGTGACGTGCTGCGCGAGCATATTCACATCGACGGGATGCCGCTGCACATTATTGATACCGCCGGTCTGCGTGAAGCCAGCGATGAAGTGGAGCGCATTGGCATTGAGCGCGCCTGGCAGGAAATTGAGCAGGCCGACAGGGTGCTGTTTATGGTGGATGGCACTACCACCAGCGCCGTCGATCCTGCTGACATCTGGCCGGACTTTATCGCCCGCTTGCCGGTAAAACTGCCGATCACCGTGGTTCGCAACAAAGCGGATGTCACCGGTGAAACGCTGGGTATCAGCGAGGTGAACGGTCACTCACTGGTGCGCCTTTCTGCACGCACAGGCGACGGTGTAGAGGTGTTGCGCCACCATCTCAAAGCCAGCATGGGCTTTGACACTCATATGGAAGGCGGCTTCCTCGCACGTCGTCGCCATCTGCAAGCGCTGGAAACGGCGGCAGAGCATCTGCAACAGGGCAAAGCGCAGCTATTGGGTGCCTGGGCAGGTGAACTGCTGGCAGAGGAGCTGAGACTGGCGCAGCAGGCGCTTAGCGAGATCACCGGTGAGTTTACCTCCGACGATCTTCTGGGCCGGATCTTCTCCAGTTTCTGCATCGGTAAGTGATCGCGCGAAAATAAACGTTGCCACCAGCAAAGGATCTGTGCGTTAATAGAGGAATCGGTTTGACGCACAGACCTTTAAAGCAGTGAAAGCACTCCTCAAGAAGTTATCCTAAGATACCCTTCGTCGTGAGCTTCTCTTAATCGCTTCAAAAATTCTGTAAAGCACACCATCGCGCCGAAAGGCACACACTTAATATCAAAGGTAATTTCTATGTCTGCTAAAATGACTGGTCTGGTAAAATGGTTCAACGCTGATAAAGGTTTCGGCTTCATCACTCCTGACGATGGCTCTAAAGACGTGTTCGTACACTTCTCTGCTATCCAGAACGAAGGCTACAAATCTCTGGACGAAGGTCAGAAAGTGTCCTTCACCATCGAAAGCGGCGCTAAAGGCCCGGCTGCTGGTAACGTTGTAAGCCTGTAAGCTTCTCCGTTCTAAGCACATGAATTCTAAAACCCGCCTCTGGCGGGTTTTTTCGTTTTAACGGTTCCCTCGGTTAAAGGAATTGTAAAAGTCACTTTATAACCTTTTTAAGCCCTTTCTTACGCCCAAAAACCTGCGCACAATAGGCAACACTGTCTTTCATCGTTGTCTGACCCCACAGACCATTATCACGGAGCGAAAAATGGCGACACACTTTGCAAGAGGGATCCTGACAGAAGGTCATCTTGTCTCACTTCGCTTGCCCTCCCAGTGCCATCAGGCAGCGCGGCAGCTCCCTGAGCATCACCGCTCCCGCTTTTTAGCCTCCAGGGCGCTACTCGCTGAACTGATGTTTATGCTCTACGGTTTACGTGAGCTACCGGAAATCGTGATTCAGCCGAATGGCCGCCCGGTCTTTGCTGACGCGCATCTGCCGCAATTCTCGCTGGCCTACGCCGGAAACATGGTTGGCGTCGCCGTGACCACCGACGGGGCCTGTGGGCTTGATATGGAGCTTCAGCGAGCCACTCGCGGCTTCCACAGCCCGCACGCGCAGGAGCGGCATGCCTATACCCGCAACGAGAGATTGTGGATCAACAACCAAAGCGATCCCAATGAAGCCCAGGCGCAGATCATTACGCTGCGCCAGAGCGTGTTAAAAATGGCGAGTCAGAAGGAAGACACGCCCGGCTTTTTACAGCTGTTGCCGGGATCAGGCCGTTTGCGTGCAGCGCAGCCTGCGCCAATCGAAGTCCTGTGCGATGCCGAAGATGTCTTAATCTGGTCCGTCGCCGTGACACCCGCCATCGAAAGTCTGAAAATCTGGACCTGGGACAGCAAAAGTGGCTGGCGCTGCCTGCCCGACATCCAACAACGCGCCCATAATAGTGCGGCGCGTCTGATGCGCTTTAGCAGTCTGCCCGCCTGATACCTGAATTCCTGTACCTAACCGTTCCTGAGGAGAGAAGATGTCTGACACATTGAACGTCGTTACACTGCTTGGAAGTCTGCGTAAGGGATCGTTTAACGCGATGGTCGCCCGCACGCTGCCAAAAGTCGCACCGGAAGGCATGACGGTGACGGCGCTGCCGTCGATAGGTGATTTCCCGCTGTATGACGCGGACATCCAGCAGGAAGAGGGTTTCCCGCAGAGCGTGGAAGCGCTGGCGGCGCAAATCCGCGTGGCGGATGGCGTGGTGATTGTGACACCGGAATATAACTACTCTGTGCCGGGTGGCCTGAAAAACGCCATCGACTGGCTGTCACGCCTGCCTGAACAGCCGCTGGCCGGGAAACCGGTGCTGATCCAGACCAGCTCCATGGGGGCGATTGGCGGCGCGCGCTGTCAGTATCATCTGCGCCAGATTTTGGTCTTCCTGGATGCGCAGGTGATGAATAAGCCGGAATTTATGGGTGGGGTGATTCAAAACAAGGTGGATACGCAGACGGGCGAAGTCGTGGACCAGAGCACGCTGGATCACCTGACCGGGCAGCTGACTGCGTTTGGGAAGTATATTGAGCGGGTGAGAGGGTAAAAGCAGCCTGTTGCCCTCACCCCAGCCCTCTCCCGCGGGAGAGGGTGCAAACACTTAAGCCCTTTTCTTTGAAAAGGGCTTACTGTTTATTTGGCATCAATAAACATAATCTTCAGGATGAACAGCAGCGCCACCACAATCACGCACGGGCTGAGATCGCGGAAACGACCGGTGCCGATCTTCATCACGCAGTAAGAGATAAAGCCCAGCGCGATGCCTTCGGTAATCGAGAAGCTAAACGGCATCATCACCGCGGTGATAAACGCCGGTACCGCTTCGGTCAGATCGTCCCACTTCACGCGCGACAGGCTGGACGTCATTAACACGCCAACGTAGATCAGCGCGCCCGCAGCCGCGTAAGGTGGCACCATGCCCGCCAGCGGTGACAGGAAAATCACCAGCAGGAACAGCAGGCCCACGATCACCGCCGTCAGACCGGTACGGCCCCCAACGGAAACACCGGAAGAGGACTCAATGTAGGCGGTCACCGACGAGGTGCCAATGAAAGAGCCGGCAACCGACGACACGCTATCCACGAACAGCGCCTGCTTCATGCGCGGGAATTTCCCGTTTTCATCCGCCAGCCCGGCTTTGTCGGTCACGCCAATCAGCGTGCCGGAGGAGTCAAACAGGTTAACCAGCATGAAGGAGAAAATGACGCCCGCCAGGCCCAGGTTAAACGACCCGGCCAGATCGACGTGGCCAATCACGCTTGCCACGCTCGGCGGCGCAGAGACGATGCCACCGTAGTGCACGTCGCCCAGCATCCAGCCCAGCAGGGTGGTGACCACAATAGAAACCAGCACCGCCGCATGAATGTTGCGGGACGCCAGAATCGCGATGATGAAGAAGCCCAGCACGCCCAGCAGCACGCTGTGTGAGGTCAGGTTACCGATGCTCACCAGCGTTTCCGGGTTCGCGACGATCACACCGGCGTTTTTCAGGCCCATCATGCCGATGAACAGACCGATACCGCTGGTGATGCCTACGCGCAGGCTCATCGGGATATTGGCGATCATCCAGTAGCGTACACGGAAAATGGTCAGCAGCAGCAGGCCAACCGCGCCCCAGAAGATTGCGCCCATACCCACCTGCCACGGCAGGCCCATCGCCTGCACTACGACGAAGGCGAAGAAGGCGTTCAGGCCCATCGCTGGCGCGAGCGCCACCGGCAGGTTGGCAAACAGACCCATCATGATGCTGCCGAACGCAGCAATCAGACAGGTGGTGACGAAGACGGCGCTGGTGTCCATGCCAGCAACGCCCAAAATCTGCGGGTTAACGAAAACGATGTAGACCATCGTTAAAAACGTGGTGAAACCGGCGATCACCTCGGTGCGTGCCGTTGTGCCGTGTTCGCGCAGTTTGAACACGCGTTCGAGCAACCCCTGGCCCGATGGCTGGGTGGTGTGTTGTTGGCTCATTATCAATTTCCAAACATAGGAGGGAAAATTCGTCGCTATCCTATACCAAAATGAGACAATGTTGACGGATATCCCACACTTTTTTTCATTGATTTTGCTTATACGGCAACGATTGCGTTGCGCAATCTGCTTTACGAAATCGTTAAACTTGCTCTGAACAGGAAATGGCATGTCCCAAATAGAAGCGGTATTTTTTGACTGTGATGGCACGCTGGTCGACAGTGAAGTGATTTGCTCGCGGGCATATGTTCATATGTTCCAGGAATTTGGCATAACGCTTGATCTCGAAGAGATTTTTAAGCGCTTTAAGGGCGTGAAACTCTACGAAATCATCGACATCATTAACGACGAACACGGCGTAGCGCTGGCGAAAGCCGACCTCGAACCGGTTTACCGCGCCGAGGTCGCACGCCTGTTCGACAGCGAGCTGGAGGTCATTGCGGGCGCGAATGCACTGCTGGACGCAATGGCCGTCCCCATGTGCGTGGTTTCCAACGGCCCGGTCAGCAAAATGCACCACTCGCTGGGCAAGCTCGATATGCTGCACCACTTCCCGGATCTGCTCTTTAGCGGCTACGACATTCAGCGCTGGAAGCCCGATCCGGCGCTGATGTACCACGCGGCGAAAGCCATGGACGTGGATCCGACAAAATGCATTCTGGTGGATGACTCAAGCGCGGGCGCGCAGTCGGGCATTGCCGCAGGAATGGAGGTGTTCTATTTCTGTGCCGATCCGCATAACAAGCCGATCGATCATCCAAAAGTGACGACCTTTACCGATCTGGCGCAGTTGCCGGGGCTGTGGAAGGCGCGGGGTTGGGATATTACGCGTTAAGTTTTCCCCCTCACCCCGGCCCTCTCCCAAAGGGAGAGGGAGAGGGTTAGGGTGAGGGTTAGGGTGAGGGTAAAAATTACTCTTTCGGATCTTTACCCGCCAGCAGCTTGTCCAGCTCGTCGCCGCCAACGTGACGGAAATCCTGGCCTTTCACGAAGTAGAAAATGTATTCGCAAATGTTCTGGCAGCGATCCCCGATACGCTCAATGGAGCGCGCGCAGAACAGCGCCGTCAGCACGCTGGGAATGGTGCGGGAGTCTTCCATCATGTAGGTCATCAGCTGACGTACAATGCCTTCATATTCCTGATCCACCTTCTTGTCTTCACGGTAGATACGCACCGCTTCGTCAAGATCCATACGCGCAAAGGCATCCAGCACGTCGTGCAGCATTTGCACGGTGTGGCGACCGAGCGACTCCAGGCTCACCAGCAGCGGCTGGTGCTGCGAGGAGAACTTCTCCAGCGCCGTACGGCAGATTTTGTCTGCGACGTCACCAATGCGCTCCAGCTCAGCGATGGTTTTGATGATCGCCATCACCAGACGCAGGTCGCTGGCGGTCGGCTGACGCTTGGCGATGATGCGCACGCACGCTTCATCGATAGCGACTTCCATCATATTCACCTGATGGTCGCCTTCCACAACGCGCTTCGCCAGTTCGCTATCCTGATTATGCATGGCGGTGATCGCATCAGACAGCTGCTGCTCCACCATGCCACCCATCGTCATGACCTGAGTGCGAATACTTTCCAGCTCGGCGTTAAACTGGCCAGAAATGTGTTTATTAAGATTGAGATTGTCCATAGTGCACTCCTGAATCAACCATAGCGGCCAGTAATGTAATCTTCAGTTTGTTTTTTCTTCGGCTTGGTGAACAGGTCGTCAGTGTTGCTGAATTCAATCAACTCGCCGAGGTACATAAACGCCGTGTGATCGGAGCAACGCGCAGCCTGCTGCATGTTGTGGGTCACGATAACGACGGTGTAATCCCGTTTTAACTCTGTGATCAGCTCTTCGATACGACCGGTTGAGATCGGGTCAAGGGCCGAGCAGGGTTCGTCGAGCAGCAACACTTCCGGACGAATGGCAATGCCGCGGGCAATGCACAGACGCTGCTGCTGACCACCAGAGAGAGAGTATCCACTCTGGTGTAATTTATCTTTGGTTTCGTTCCATAATGCGGCCTTGGTCAATGCCCACTGCACGCGCTCGTCCATATCGGTACGCGAGAGCTTTTCAAACAGACGCACACCAAACGCGATGTTGTCGTAAATGGACATCGGAAACGGGGTCGGCTTCTGGAATACCATGCCCACTTTGGCACGCAGCAGGGCGATATCCTGGGTGTTGGTGAGAATGTTGTCACCGTCGAGCAGGATTTCACCTTCCGCACGCTGCTCCGGGTAGAGCGAATACATTTTGTTGAAGGTGCGTAACAGCGTGGATTTACCACAGCCTGACGGGCCGATAAACGCCGTCACCTGGTTCTTCGCAATGTCCAGGCTGATGTTCTTCAGGGCATGGAATTTCCCGTAATAGAAGTTCAAATCGCGAACCTGAATTTTATCGGGTGTTGTCTCAACCATACTCATCTCAATCTTTCCTCATCATGCCTGATGGCGCGCAGCTTTCAGGCCTATATACAGGTCAGTCCCCAGGCCGGATAAGGCGTTTACGCCGCCATCCGGCAAGGTACAAAAATTTAACCGTGTTTCTGTTTAGCGAAGATCACGCGCGCCAGAATGTTCAGCAACAGTACGCACAGGGTGATGATAAGCACGCCAGCCCAGGCCAGTTCCTGCCACTCGGCAAACGGACTCATCGCAAATTTGAAGATCGTCACCGGCAGGTTGGCTATCGGCTGCATCATGTCGGTGCTCCAGAACTGGTTCGACAGCGCGGTAAACAGCAGCGGGGCAGTTTCACCCGCAATACGCGCAATGGCTAACAGCACCCCGGTCAAAATACCGGAGACGGACGCTTTCAACGTGATGGCAGAGATCATTTTCCACTTGGGCGTGCCCAGTGCGTAAGCCGCTTCACGCAGGCTGTCCGGCACCAGTTTCAACATGTTCTCAGTGGTGCGGATAACAATCGGCACCTGCAACAACGCCAGCGCGATAACGCCCGCCCAGCCGGAGAAGTGCTCCATTTTCGCCACGACAATGGTGTAGACGAACAGGCCGACAACGATAGACGGGGCGGAAAGCAGAATGTCGTTGATGAAACGAATCACTTCTGAGAGCCAGGATTTGCGGCCATATTCCGCCAGGTAAATCCCGGCCATGATGCCAAGCGGGGTGCCGATAACGGTCGCCCAGAGAATTAACAGGCCACTGCCCGCAAGGGCGTTTGCCAGACCGCCCCCGGCCGTATTCGGCGGCGGCGTCATTTCCGTGAACAGCGCCAGCGACATGCCGTCGATGCCGCGCGTCACGGTAGAGAAGAGGATCCAGACCAGCCAGAACAGACCGAACACCATCGTCGCCATCGACAGGGTGAGGGCCAGGCGGTTTTTAGCGCGGCGTTTAGCCTGCATTTTGCGGCGTGATTCCGCCAGCGCAGCGGTGTTTTGCATTTCGAGCGTCGCCATTAACGTGCCCCCTCATTTTTCGCCAGGCGCATGATCATGACTTTCGAAATCGCCAGTACGATGAAGGTGATCACAAACAGGATCAGACCCAGCTCCATCAGCGCAGCCACGTGCAGTCCGGAATCTGCCTCAGCAAATTCGTTGGCCAGCGCAGAGGTAATACTGTTCCCCGGCATGTACAGCGAAGCGCTGTCCAGCTGGTAGGTGTTACCGATAATAAAGGTCACCGCCATGGTTTCACCCAGCGCGCGACCAAGACCTAACATCACACCGCCGATGACCCCATTTTTGGTGAACGGCAGAACGATGCGCCAAATCACTTCCCAGGTCGTGCAACCAATACCGTAGGCCGACTCTTTCATCATCACCGGCGTTTGTTCGAACACGTCGCGCATCACTGAGGCAATGTACGGAATGATCATGATGGCGAGGATCACCCCAGCCGCCAGGATCCCGATACCAAAAGCCGGGCCTGAAAAGAGTGCGCCAACAAACGGAATATTGGACAGGACGTTGCCCACTGGCTCCTGGAAATACGTTGCGAACAGCGGAGCGAAGATGAACAAGCCCCACATGCCGTAAACGATGCTCGGGATAGCCGCCAGCAGTTCGATGGCAATGCCCAGCGGACGCTTAAGCCAGCCGGGTGCCAGTTCCGTCAGGAACAGGGCAATACCGAAACTGACCGGTACCGCAATCAGTAAGGCGATGAAGGAGGTGACCAGCGTGCCGTAGATCGGGACTAACGCACCGTAAATATCGTTCGGCGCATCCCACTCTTTGGTCCACAGAAAGGAGAATCCAAATTTCTGAATGCTTGGCCAGGAGGAGATAATCAGCGACACGATAATGCCGCCAAGCAGCAATAGCACAATCAGCGCAGCCAGTTTAACCAGCGCGCTGAATATCATGTCACCTTGTTTCCCCGGAGGGCTAAAAGCCGGCTTGGTTGCAGCCATAAGTTACTCTTTAAGTTTGTGACGTCTTACGAATATGCCCGGTGGCGCTAGCGCTTACCGGGCCTACAGGGTGAACCGTAGAGCGGGCAAGCATGAGCGCCACCCGCCATCTTCGTCAAATATATCCTGTTAGTACAGCGCTTTACCGCTGCTGTCTTTCACATTAGTCTTCCATGCTGCACGAATCTGCTCAACCACGCTGTCTGGCAGGGTGGCGTAATCCAGTTCGTTCGCTTGTTTTGCACCGTCTTTGTAAGCCCAGTCGAAGAACTTCAGCACTTCAGCGCCCTGCTCAGGTTTCTTCTGCTCTTTGTGCACCAGGATGAAGGTGGTGGACGTAATCGGCCACACATCAGCACCTTTCTGGTTTGTCAGATCCTGAGCGAAGGTTTTGCTCCAGTCCACGTCTTTGGCGGCGTTAGAGAAGCTTTCTTCGGTCGGAGAAACCGGTTTGCCGTCGGCGGAAACCAGCTTGGTGTAAGCCAGGTTGTTCTGTTTCGCGTAAGCGTATTCAACATAGCCAATGGAGCCAGGCAGACGCTGTACGAACGCGGCGATGCCGTCGTTACCTTTGCCACCCAGACCTGTCGGCCAGTTAACCGTGGAGCCAGCACCGATTTTCGATTTCCACTCTTCGTTCACTTTCGCCAGGTAGCTGGTGAAGACGAAGGATGTACCGGAACCGTCAGCGCGACGCACCACAGCGATATTCTGTGAAGGCAGTTTCAGGCCTGGGTTGAGCTTAGCGATAGCAGCGTCATCCCATTTTTTGATTTTGCCCAGGTAGATGTCACCCAGCGTTTTACCGTCCAGCACCAGCTCGCCAGATTTAACGCCTTGCAGGTTAACAGCCAGAACGATACCACCGATCACGGTAGGGAACTGAAACAGGCCTTCCTGAGCCAGTTTTTCATCAGACAGCGGAGCGTCGGATGCGCCGAAATCAACGGTGTTGGCGGTGATTTGTTTCACGCCACCGGAAGACCCGATACCCTGGTAGTTAACTTTGCTACCGGTTGCTTTCTGATAGGTATCGGCCCATTTGGCATACACCGGCGCTGGGAAAGTTGCACCCGCGCCAGTCAGGCTTGCCGCTGCGTTAACAGCGAAAGCGCTCAGGGATAAGGTCGCGGCGACAACAGTGGCGACAGTGGTACGCATAACTTTCATAATGTCTCCCAGAATCCGTAAATCATTGTTTAAGTGGCTACGATGAGCAAAATAGGACAATCAGGTGACAGTAAAATGTATGAATTATGACAGTTTTATGACACTGCAAATGAGAAACGTATCCACTTGAAAAACAAGCTATTTATCTACGCTCTTTTGAATGGATACGTTTAAACTTTGCAGTAAGCCTGGTGCAAAATGGGCAATATGACAACGGCTGTCATAAAAAGCCGTTGGCACGGTTTACTTTTTGATTTCAACCGTAAGCGTCGCGGTCGCTGTAAATTCGCCGGGCCTGGGTCGCGCTCCGGTTGCGCTCGCGGGCGCGCTGCCAAAATCAAGATTGCCGTCCATTTTCCCTGTTAATTTGCGTTTTCCCATCGTGGCTTCCATCTGTCCACCGTTCACATCCACTTCGTTGTTATTCATATCATAAATTTTGAGGCCGACATCAGGATTGGACGTTTGGATCATAGTGCTGTCCGTTGCGACGGGAGTGGCGTGGAGTGAAACGTTTATACCCTGTCCGTCTGCTATTCCGCTGCACTTAACTGAAGCCGTTACCAAAATTTTTCTTGCGGTCAGCGCGGCACCGGCCGTTGACGAAAACTCAGAGGCCGGGATTGTTTTGAAATCAAAATTAATGATTTGCCCGCCATTTATTTCACACTCTTGCGGCGCTGTGATGTCGCCAGAAATATAGACATCCGACAGGGGGTCACGGAGAGGATCGGTTGCGGTTAACGTTGAATACAAACGTGCCAGTAGCGTTTGCGGGATAACAAGCTTCCCAATAAATGGTTGTTTAATATAAAAATAAATCGTTGCATCTGAGCCACTGGTAAAACTCCCGCTGTCGTCAATGCCGTTTTTACAATGATAGGCGTTTCTGCTGCCCGGATTATTGCGCACATATTCAAACGGAACGTTTACATAACTTTTACCCAACACCATGATGGACAGACCCACATCCAAATACTGATTCATATCGTAGTAAGTCACACCATTTCTGGTCGATGTTTCACTCAATACTGGGTTGGGCTTCGCGGTATAATAGATATAGTCGTAATAGGCATTTTTATCTGTCAAACAGTAGCATACGCCTTTGTATTGACCTCCATTATCCACCTGTTTGGTAATGACCTGCTGAGTCTGGTTTTGGCTCGCTGATATCTTTGTTCCGGCAAAAGACAACACGCTGTGGTGTATGCCTTCATCAGAAATACAATACCCGGTAGGATCCGCAAGCGAGAACCCGCTGTAAAGCAGCGATAAAATTGTAAAAATCGCTAAGGTGATGTTTTTCAATTTGAAATTCCTTTTTCTGTTTTACAAACAACGGGGGTCTGGATCAACGCAACCGCTTCTGATGCCTCAAACTGGTAGTGGGCGACGCACAGGGCCTCACCCGTTCTCAGCGAGAATGTCCCCTTCTCCGGTATCCCTGCCAGATAAAGATCGCCATTATCGCCCACAATCCCCGTGACATCGCCGGACGCTGTTGTCGCTGTCGCCATCGTGCCAAAGGGGGCGGGTTTACCGTTATCCATCATAATGCTAAACAAGACGCGATAGCCTACATGGGTGACGAATTCAGCTTTAACCACCGCGCCGCGCGTGGGCACGATATTGATGACCGGATTATCCAGTTCAACATTGGCTCTGGAAAAATAGTCGCTCTGAATAGCTACCCGGTTTTCTTCATAGGGTGATAGCTGTGTTTTAACGGTATAGCCGCGCCAGTCCGTTGCGACGCCAGTGGCGTTTTCAATCGCCAGTCCTTCGGCACCCGGTGCTTTGACCAGCGCAACGGTTTCACCTAATTCCTGAGAAAGCGTAACGCCATCGCTGTGCGCCACTATGCCGCCTTTGACCCCATAGTTCAGTCGCCTGGAATCGCGGCTGTAAGCATAATTGCCCTCGACTTCGCCGTAGGTTCCGCTATAAGCCAATCCTGCATTGCCGCTGTAAACGTCATTGTTACTCGCGTAGGACTGTTGCAGGTTATAAGAGAGGTTATTGCCTTCCAGTAACGTTCCGCCAATCCCCACATTGTGCGAACTTTCATGGTGAGTATTCTGTGTGAGCGAGTAGTTCACATAACTGCGATCCAGCCAACCGGAGAGCGGCACAGAAACAGAGAGCATATAAACCTGCTCGTCACCGCTTTCATCATTGAGATGGCTGCCTGTGGAATGCTGGATTGAATCGACATAGCTCAACGAAGCGTTCCAGGATATTTGCCGCCAGTTATTGCTGTAACCGAACTGCACCAGCCGTTCGACTTCATTGGTCTGCCAGTATTGCTGGTGGCTTAATGTCAGATAAATATTGCCCCACCCCTGGTCAAACGCCTGCGTCCAGGTTCCCTCTACGCGGCTACGGCGATTTCCTGTCTCCCAAAAATCACCCTCATGATTTTGGCGAGATGCCCATTCATTAAGGGTGTAATACCCCTCCGTGGAGTAGCGATACCCCACCAGACGAAAGCTGGTATCGGTTTCTTCAAAGCGCTTGGAGTAAAGAATGCGATATGACTGACCTTTTTGATCGTCATCATCGTTAAAGCGTGAATGAGCATGAGTGACATCCAGCGAAATTGCGCCGAGCGTCCCCATATCTTTACCGATACCGACAGCAGCAGACGTGTAATCATCCGCGCCCTGAATCCCCCCATAGGCCGTTAAACCCCATGCAAAACCACGCATCATCTGGGCCTGAAATACGCCTGGCGTGAAGCCGCTTTCATCACGCATCTCACCGACGCTAAGATCCACATCCGTCTGACCTTCGCGCTTTAAAATAGCCAGCGATGCATAGGGCTGAACGAAGTGCTGTTCGCTGCCATCTTCTTCTTTGATAGTCACGTCTAGGTCACCGCCTGAGTTAGCGGTATTCAGATCGGTGATTTCAAAGGCCCCCTGCGGCACAGCTGATTGATAAATGATGTAATTACTCTGGCGAATGGTGACCGTGGCGTTGCTTTTCGCGATACCCCGCACGACGGGAGCAAACCCGTTCATACTTCTCGGCAGCATGTCCTCATCGGTATACAAACGCACCCCGCGGATCTGTGTGCTGTCAAACACATCGCTCGCAGTCCAGGTGTCGCCCAACATAATCTGGCTACGCAAAGCCGCGATGTTGCGCTGTATATACGTGCTGATGGAATGGTAGTCCGCGTTGCCACTGGTACCGTTTAAGGTACTGTAATTACGTAAACGCCATGCGCCAAGATTCACGCCATTTTGCAAATTGAGATAATACGTCTCATCTTCGTCATAATGAGATTTTAGGGTGTGAGACGCGGAAAAATTATAGTTCACCATGAGGGCATTAATCCCCTCATCCCAGCGCGTTGGGCTGATGTAATCCCGGGCGTTCAGATCGAGGTAGATCTGCGGAATAACAACATTCAGTTCCAGCTTGTCGGCATTAAGCGCCCAGACAGAGCCCTGCACCAGCAGTGCGGGATCGATACATTTTTCTTCACTAATGTCTGCCACGGTTGGCAACGCAGCCACTTTCACTCCCATTGAGGCAAGCGATGATTTTACATCCACGAAACAGGGGCGCAGATCTGCCGTCGGTGTTTCCTGAACAAAGCTAACCTGCTGACGTTCAAATATTTTTCCATTTATATAGATATCAACGGTATAGCTGCCAGGCGGCAATGCATTGGCGCGATTGAACTGATTAATGTCAATATCGACAGGATGATCTATTTCCAGCAAAGCCGGGTTGAAAACGGACTCATGGGCCATCGACTGGCTGGCGATAGCCAGCACAGCGCCTGACGCCAGCGTCATAAAAAAGCGAGAAGTTGCCATCTAAACATCCTTGTCGGCAAATCAGAGAGCCAGCGTAATATCCTGGCTGACGGCACCATAATCATTGATATAGTGCCAAAGCATTGTCGCTCCTGAAACATTGGCCGGCAGCGGGAGTTTTACCGTTTCGAACGGGCGGATCATGTTTAGTGGGATATCTTGTCCATCGACGGAAACATCCATCACGTTGATGTGAATGGGTGTTGGATTCTCGGCCACCAGCTGATTTCCCTCACGATGCCATTTCACCTGGGGCGCGGCATTCTCCGGAATGATGTTGATGGAACTGGGTCGCCAGAACAGTTTAATACGCGTTTTGATGGCAAGTTCCAGCGCGCTGCCGTCTTTGTTAGTACTGCGCGGGGGGATATTTTTGACATTCAGCCAGAAGACAGACTCCCGATCCTTCGGTAGTTCACCCTGGGTTTTAATGATGCGCAGGATTTTTTCCTGCTGCGGTTCGATCCTGGAAACAGGCGGGATCGCCGTAAAAGGCGCTTTCGCTGCATCAGAAGCAGAGAATGGGTCAACCCATACCTGGATGAGATAAGGCAGTTCGACATCTTTATTAAAAATAGAGAGGGTTACATCTGACTTATCACTATTATAAATAATTCTGGTTCCACCGATCACAACACCGGCTAAACTTTCAGCAGAGAAGATCAAAAAAAAAGCGATTAACAGTACATTAATGACTCGTTCACGCATTACAAATTCCTTTCTGATAAGAGCCTGCCTGCTATCTTGATATTTTTTTAGATACATCCTGTAGATGTATTAATAGAATATAAAATGAGGCAAAACAGGCTCTAACGTTAACGAAAATCAAACTGCTTATTTTTGATAGATCACGGTAAACTGAGCGTCGGCATTTGCCGTACCCGGCGTAACGATATCCGCGGTTGCGATATAGCGGGCGATAAATTCTAAATCTGCTTTACCATTCTTGATATCCATGAATGCAGATTCTTTATACAGCTTCACCTGGGAGTTATCCGCTTTATTGTAGATACGGATAGCCACATTCGTGGCAGGCGCTGCGGTATCGCTACCGGTGTAATCCCCCGGTACAGACGTAGTTACAGGGTTGCCGATGGCCAAATCACCGTCACCAGCGTCCGCACCTTCAAAGTTGATAGCCGCTTTAGAATAGGTGTCAGGGCACTTCACGAGGCTGATGGTGAACTCTCTGGCAGCCGCAGTACTGCTAACTCCTGTAAAAGCCGTTTTGTTTACTTTACCTAAATCGACATTTTGATCTTTGGTACCGGCAGTCACTTCACACGTGCTGTCTATAACTTCACCACGAAAGTGAACGTTGCCATCTATTGCATTAGCTGAACCTGCGATAAGCAGAGAAGATAAAGCCAGGGCGCACGAAATCAAGTTGCGTTTCATATTAAATCCATATAAGTGTTATATCCATGTGTTTTAGCAAATATTCAAAACACGCCGTCTTTCTGACGCGCGCATACTACTGCTAAAAGAAGTGAAAAGGGCATTTCAGAAAAGTATTTAAGAATATATTTAGATGTAAATGAAAAAACGCCACTTATATTTCACAAGTGGCGTTTTAATTTAACATAAAAAACAATTATTCAACGGTTACCGATTTTGCCAGGTTACGCGGCTGGTCAACGTCAGTGCCTTTGATCAGCGCCACGTGGTAAGCCAGTAGCTGCAACGGCACGGTGTAGAAGATCGGCGCAATGACCTCTTCCACGTGCGGCATTTCGATGATGTGCATGTTGTCGCTGCTGGCGAAACCGGCATCCTTGTCAGCGAAGACGTACAGTTCGCCGCCGCGGGCGCGCACTTCTTCGATGTTGGATTTCAGTTTTTCCAGCAGTTCGTTGTTTGGGGCCACCACAATTACCGGCATATCCGCATCGATCAGCGCCAGCGGGCCGTGTTTCAGCTCGCCCGCCGCGTAGGCTTCAGCGTGAATATAGGAGATCTCTTTGAGCTTCAGCGCCCCTTCAAGGGCAATCGGATATTGATCGCCACGGCCCAGGAACAGCGCGTGATGCTTGTCAGAGAAGTCTTCAGCCAGCGCCTCGATGCGTTTGTCCTGAGACAGCATCTGCTCAATGCGGCTCGGCAGCGCCTGCAACCCATGAACGATATCGTGCTCAATGGACGCATCCAGCCCTTTCAGACGGCTTAGTTTCGCCACCAGCATTAACAGCACGGTCAGCTGAGTGGTGAACGCTTTGGTCGATGCGACGCCGATTTCAGTCCCGGCGTTGGTCATCATCGCCAGATCGGATTCACGCACCAGCGACGAGCCAGGCACGTTACAAATCGCCAGTGAACCGAGGTAGCCCAGCTCTTTAGACAAACGCAGCGCCGCCAGGGTGTCTGCCGTTTCGCCAGACTGGGAGAGGGTGATCATCAGGCTGTTGCGACGCACTGCCGATTTGCGATAGCGGAATTCAGAGGCGATTTCCACATCGCACGGCACGCCCGCCAGCGATTCGAACCAGTAACGCGACACCATACCGGAGTTGTAAGACGTGCCGCAGGCAACAATCTGAATGTGCTCAACCTGCGAGAGCATGTCATTGGCGTTAGCACCCAGCTCGCTCAAATCCACTTCGCCGTGGCTGATGCGCCCGGTCAGGGTGTTTTTGATGGCGTTTGGCTGCTCGTAAATCTCTTTTTGCATGTAGTGGCGATAAATACCTTTATCACCCGCGTCGTACTGGAGGTGAGATTCGATGTCCGGGCGCTTAACCTGCTCGCCGGATTTATCGAACACCATCACGCTACGTCGGGTCACTTCCGCAATATCACCCTCTTCCAGGTAGATGAAGCGGCGGGTCACCGGCAGCAGCGCCAGTTGGTCAGAGGCGATGAAGTTTTCGCCCATGCCCAGACCGATCACTAACGGGCTGCCAGAGCGAGCGGCCAGCAGTGTATCCGGGTGACGCGTATCCATGATCACGGTGCCGTAAGCGCCGCGCAGTTGCGGAATAGCGCGTAATACGGCTTCACGCAGTGTACCGCCCTGCTCCAGCTCCCAGTGAACGAGGTGAGCAATCACTTCGGTGTCGGTTTCGGAGACAAAGACGTAGCCGCGCGCCTGTAGCATTTCGCGCAGCGGTTCGTGGTTTTCAATGATGCCGTTATGCACCACCACAATATAGTCAGACACATGCGGGTGAGCGTTTCCTTCTGAGGGTTCACCGTGGGTTGCCCAACGCGTATGCGCAATCCCCGTGCCGCCGTGCAGCGGATGATCTTCCGCTGCCTGAGACAGCATCTGGACTTTACCCAGACGACGCAGGCGGGTCATATGCCCTTCGTTATCGACCACGGCCAGACCCGCAGAATCATAGCCACGGTATTCCAGACGGCGTAAGCCTTCGAGAAGGATTTCAGCAATATCACGTTGCGCGACTGCGCCAACAATTCCACACATAGTTTTTTATTCCGATTTTGACTTTCGTCAGACGTTGTCGGTCAACCTGTATACCCGTTTCCGGGCGCCCCGAGCCTTGTAGAGAGTGGGGTTATTTTTATGGGTACTGCTTGTGGGGGGAGATATATATTTATCTCCTCACCCGGGTTTGCCTGATGACGGCTACGCCTTATCAGGCCTGGTCAAATCTGGGGCGGGTAAGCCCGCCTTGTTGTTACTTCTTCTTCACCGGACGCTTCCAGCCCTTAATATGGGTCTGTTTGACACGGCTAATGACTAATTCGTTTTCGGCGACGTTGCACGTCAGCGTGGTGCCTGCGCCAATGGTGACGCCATCCGCGACCGTGACCGGGGCCACCAGCTGCGTGTCGGAGCCGACAAACACGTCGTTACCGATAATGGTTTTATGCTTATTGGCACCGTCGTAGTTGCAGGTGATGACACCTGCGCCAACGTTAACGTTGTCGCCAATTTCCGCATCGCCCAGGTAGGTCAGATGGCCGGCTTTCGAGCCTTTACCCAGACGCGCTTTTTTCATTTCGACAAAATTACCGACGTGTGCGCCTTCCAGCAGCTCAGCGCCAGGACGCAAGCGGGCAAACGGACCGATGGTGCAGGCCGCCGCCAGTTCTGCATCCTCAACGACGCTGTAGGCGCTGATTTCGCAGTCATCGCCAATGGTGCTGTTTTTGATCACGCAGCCTGCGCCTATCTTCACGCGATGGCCCAGCGTGACGTTTCCTTCAAGGATAACGTTAGTATCAATTTCCACATCGCGCCCGTGCGTGAGCGTGCCACGCAGATCAAAGCGTGCCGGATCGCGCAACATCACGCCCGCCAGCAGCAGTTTTTCTGCCTGCTCGGACTGGTAAACGCGCTCAAGACGCGAGAGCTGGAGGCGGTTATTGACGCCTTCGACTTCGCTCAAACGGTCCGGGTGAACGGCGGCAATGTCATGCCCTTCCTGATGGGCCAGCGCGATGATATCCGTGATGTAGTACTCGCCCTGCGCGTTGTTATTGGTGAGCTTGCTGAGCCAGCGATTCAAATCCGCACCGTTGGCGATAAGAATGCCGGTGTTGATCTCCTGGATTTGACGCTGCGCATCGGTGGCATCTTTGTGCTCAACGATGCCGGTCACGATGCCGTTATCCCGGGTGATGCGACCGTAGCCCGTCGGATCGTCAAGCTTGACGGTCAGTAGCCCAATACCGCCCTGCGGTTTCGCGTCACGCAGGCGCTGGAGGGTTTCTACCGAAATCAGCGGGACATCGCCGTAGAGCATCAGGATATCTTCGTCATCCGCGAAATACGGCGCGGCTTGCTGCATCGCATGGCCGGTGCCTAACTGCTCCGCCTGAAGCACCCAGTTAAGATTCTCGTCACGCAGCGTCTGCTGAAGGAGATCGCCTCCGTGACCGTAAACCAGATGAACGCGACGTGCACCAAGATGATTAGCCGCATCAATAACATGCTGTACCATCGCTTTCCCTGCAAGGGTATGCAGCACTTTCGGAAGGTCGGAATACATGCGCGTTCCTTTGCCTGCGGCAAGGATCACCACGCTCATAGCACTGTTCAACATACGCGTCCTGACTGTAATTTGAGTGAGAAGTTTTACTTTTTCACGTTGAAAATTCTACATTTTTTTCATCGTGAAATGGGCCGCTGATAAATCATGCAATGCACGGTCTGCGCCTGCGCACAACGCCCCCTTTTCGCTCATCATAATGCTATTTGCCCCGCAAATAGAACCCATTACAAGGAATGAACAGGGTATGCCAATGTTTTTGCTGTTTTTTTGAGGTATGAATAAAGAATCTGCGCGTTATTACGCCCTTGGAAGGCAGAGTATAAGCGGCGTACGTTCAGAAGGATCCAGGCTGAATGGGCGATTTTTGAGGGGAGAAAAAACATAAAGGCCGCCTGAGCGACCTTTATTGCTGTCTGTTCACGCCGCCAGCGGTTGTCGTTTTAATTGGCAGCACAACGTGAAGGCAGAGCGATGATTACAGATTAAACGTACCAAAAGAAACGGTCATGTTGTTGAAAAAGGCGATGATTTTGTTGATCAGTTTCATGATGTCATCCTGGTTGTTGAATTTATTAATGTGACTTACTTCACAAAAACAAGTCTACACCTCAACTTTTAACCCGGCAACATTTTTGTGATGTAAATCACAAAAAATAAGAAACAGCATTTCAATTAAGGAATATCTCAAACGGCGGGCATAAAAAAAGCCAGCCTGGAAACCAGACTGGCTTAGACTTTCAAGCCGGTGTTACATCGCTTTTTTGGTCAACTCGATAACGCGCAGTTTTGCGATAGCTTTGGCCAGTTCAGCAGACGCCTGAGCGTAATCCACGTCACCGTGAGAGCTTTTAATGTGCTCTTCGGCTTTACGCTTCGACTCCAGGGCTCGCGCTTCGTCGAGATCCTGGCCACGAATAGCGGTATCAGCCAGAACGGTCACGCTGCCAGGCTGTACTTCAAGTACGCCGCCAGACAGGTAGATAAACTCTTCATGACCGAACTGTTTTACGATGCGGATCATACCAGGCTTAATGGCGGTGAGCAGCGGTGCGTGACCAGGGAAAATACCCAGTTCACCTTCACTGCCCGTTACCTGGATTTTCTCGACGGTGCCAGAGAACATCTGTTGCTCTGCACTGACGACATCCAGGTGGTAAGTCATTGCCATATCACCCTCCGATTAAGGCGTTAAAGTTTTTTGGCTTTTTCCACGGCTTCGTCGATAGAACCGACCATGTAGAACGCCTGCTCTGGCAGGTGATCGTATTCGCCTTCCATGATGCCTTTAAAGCCACGGATGGTGTCTTTCAGGGAAACGTATTTACCCGGAGAACCGGTGAATACTTCCGCAACGAAGAACGGCTGGGACAGGAAGCGCTGGATCTTACGAGCGCGCGCGACCACCAGTTTGTCTTCTTCAGACAGCTCATCCATACCCAGGATGGCGATGATGTCTTTCAGTTCCTGGTAACGTTGCAGCAGGGACTGTACGCCACGCGCGGTGTCGTAGTGTTCCTGACCGACCACCAGCGGATCCAGCTGACGGCTGGTGGAGTCCAGCGGGTCAACGGCCGGGTAGATACCCAGAGACGCGATCTGACGGCTCAGTACCACGGTTGCATCTAAGTGCGCAAAGGTGGTGGCTGGTGACGGGTCAGTCAAGTCATCCGCAGGTACGTATACCGCCTGAACGGAGGTGATAGAACCGGTTTTGGTGGAGGTGATACGTTCCTGAAGAACACCCATCTCTTCCGCCAGGGTCGGCTGGTAACCTACCGCTGAAGGCATACGGCCCAGCAGTGCGGATACTTCAGTACCCGCCAGGGTGTAACGGTAGATGTTGTCAACGAACAACAGTACGTCACGACCTTCGTCACGGAATTTCTCCGCCATGGTCAGACCGGTCAGTGCAACGCGCAGACGGTTTCCCGGCGGCTCGTTCATCTGGCCGTAAACCAGCGATACTTTATCCAGAACGTTGGAGTCGGTCATTTCATGGTAGAAGTCGTTACCCTCACGAGTACGTTCACCCACGCCCGCAAACACGGAATAGCCGGAGTGCTCAATCGCGATGTTACGAATAAGCTCCATCATGTTTACGGTTTTACCCACGCCCGCACCACCGAACAGACCGACTTTACCGCCCTTAGCGAACGGACACATCAGGTCGATAACTTTGATGCCGGTTTCCAGCAGTTCCTGAGAGCTTGACAGCTCTTCATAGGAAGGTGCTGCGCGGTGGATAGCCCAACGGTCTTCTTCACCGATGTCGCCTTTCATGTCGATCGGCTGACCGAGCACGTTCATGATACGACCCAGCGTTGCTTTACCTACCGGGACTTCGATCGGGTGCTGAAGGTCTGTAACATCCAGACCACGACGCAGACCGTCAGAAGAACCCATGGCGATGGTACGAACGACACCACCACCGAGCTGCTGCTGAACTTCCAGCACCAGGCTCTCGTTACCATTCTTAACCTCAAGAGCATCGTACACGCGCGGTACGGCATCCTGAGGGAATTCGACGTCAACCACGGCGCCGATTACCTGGACAATTTTTCCAGTTGCCATTATGAATCCTCTACGAATTAACCTGGTTATACCGCGGATGCACCACCGACGATCTCGGTGAGTTCCTGAGTAATGCTGGCCTGACGAGCTTTGTTGTATACCAACTGCAGCTCTTTAATCAGGCTGCCGCCATTGTCGGTCGCGGCTTTCATCGCCACCATACGTGCGGCCTGCTCGCTGGCCAGGTTTTCTACCACGCCCTGATAAACCTGTGATTCAACGTAACGACGCAGCAGGGTATCCAGCAGCGGTTTCGGATCGGGTTCATACAGGTAATCCCAGGCTTTGTGTTTCAGCTCATCATCTTCTGATGCCGGTAACGGCAGCAGCTGAGTGAGGGTCGGGACCTGAGACATGGTGTTAATAAATTTGTTGCTGACAACGTACAGCCTGTCCAGACGGCCTTCATCATAGGCCTGCAACATCACTTTTACCGGGCCGATCAGTTCGGACAGGGACGGGTTATCACCCATACCGGTCACCTGAGCGACAATGTTGCCGCCCACGGAATTGAAGAATGAAACGCCCTTCGAGCCGATCATCGCGATGTCGCTCTGAACGCCTTTATCGGACCATACCTTCATATCCGCCAGCAGTTTTTTGAACAGGTTGATGTTCAAGCCACCGCACAGACCACGGTCGGTAGACACCACCAGGTAGCCCACGCGTTTAACGTCGCGTTCTTCCAGGTAAGGGTGCTTGTATTCCAGATTACCGTTTGCAAGGTGACCAATCACTTTGCGCATGGTCTCTGCATAAGGACGGCTGGCCGCCATGCGATCCTGCGATTTACGCATTTTGGAAGCGGCGACCATCTCCATCGCTTTAGTGATCTTCTGCGTGTTCTGGACGCTTGCGATCTTACTACGTATCTCTTTTGCGCCGGCCATGAGCTTCTCCTCAATGCCTTGCGGTCTGCCCTAAGACAGACCGCCAGACGTTACCAGGACTGGGTTGCTTTGAAGGAATCGAGGATGCTTTTCAGCTTGCCTTCGATTTCGTCGTTATAGCCACCGGACTGGTTGATCTCTTGCATCAGCGGAGCGTGATCACGGTCAACGTAAGCCAGCAGAGCGGCTTCAAAGCTACCGATTTTCGCCAGTTCCACATCTTCGAGGTAACCGCGTTCAGCCGCGAACAGCACCAGGCCCTGTTGTGCAACAGACATAGGGGCATACTGTTTCTGTTTCAGCAGCTCGGTCACTTTCTGACCATGGCTCAGCTGTTTACGGGTTGCTTCGTCCAGATCGGATGCGAACTGAGAGAACGCTGCCAGTTCACGATACTGTGCCAGCGCGGTACGAATACCACCGGACAGTTTCTTGATGATCTTGGTCTGCGCTGCACCACCCACACGAGATACGGAGATACCCGGGTTAACTGCCGGACGAATACCGGAGTTGAACAGGTTGGTTTCCAGGAAGATCTGACCATCGGTAATGGAAATTACGTTGGTCGGAACGAACGCAGAAACGTCACCCGCCTGGGTTTCGATAATCGGCAGAGCGGTCAGGGAGCCGGTTTTACCTTTTACTTCACCATTGGTGAATTTCTCAACGTATTCCGCGTTAACGCGGGATGCGCGCTCCAGCAGACGGGAGTGGAGGTAGAACACGTCGCCCGGGAATGCTTCACGTCCTGGCGGACGACGGAGCAGCAGGGAAACCTGACGGTAAGCAACGGCCTGTTTAGACAGGTCATCATAAACGATCAGTGCATCTTCACCGCGGTCACGGAAGTATTCGCCCATTGCGCAACCGGCATACGGCGCCAGGTATTGCAGTGCAGCGGATTCGGACGCGGTTGCCACAACAACGATAGTGTTGGACAGTGCGCCGTGCTCTTCCAGTTTACGAACCACGTTAGAAATGGTGGACGCTTTCTGGCCGATAGCCACGTACACACATTTGATGCCGGAGTCACGCTGGTTGATGATCGCATCGATTGCCATCGCGGTTTTACCGGTCTGACGGTCGCCGATGATCAGTTCACGCTGACCACGACCGATTGGGATCATGGCATCAACGGATTTATAACCGGTCTGCACCGGCTGATCGACGGACTGACGTTCGATAACGCCCGGGGCGATAACTTCGATTGGCGAGAAGCCATCGTTATCAACCGGACCTTTACCGTCGATTGGCGCACCCAGGGTGTTCACCACGCGACCCAGCAGGCCACGGCCTACCG
This sequence comes from uncultured Enterobacter sp., assembly GCA_963521185.1. Taxonomy (GTDB): domain Bacteria; phylum Pseudomonadota; class Gammaproteobacteria; order Enterobacterales; family Enterobacteriaceae; genus Enterobacter_D. Next base: position 446,108 of record CAUQTV010000005.1, read on the forward strand.
GAACTTCCAGAATACGGCCAGTACATTTAACCTTCATGCCTTCGGCAAGGTCAGCGTACGGACCCATCACAACGGCACCAACGGAGTCGCGCTCCAGGTTCAGTGCGATAGCGTAACGGTTACCCGGCAGGGAGATCATTTCACCCTGCATACAATCGGCCAGGCCGTGAATGCGGATAACACCGTCACTTACAGAAACAATAGTACCTTCGTTGTGAGCTTCGCTCACAACACTGAACTGAGCAATGCGCTGCTTGATCAGTTCGCTGATTTCGGTGGAATTCAGTTGCATGCTCCAGTCCCCTTAAGACTGCAAGACGTCTGCGAGGCGCTCAAGACGGCCGCGTACGCTGCCATCAATGACCATATCACCCGCACGGATGATTACGCCTGCCACTACAGACTTATCGATTTTGCAATTCAGCTTAACTTTGCGTGACAGACGTTTTTCCATCGCAGCAGAGATCTTCGCAAGCTGTTCTTCGCTCAGCGCAGACGCGGAAGTCACTTCGACTTCGGCAGTGGCTTCACTGAGGGCACGTAAGTGCTCGAACTGCTCAAGAACATCAGGGAGAGCGTTCAGACGACCGTTTTCTGCCATCACCTTAATCAGGTTCTGGCCGTTGGTGTCCAGTTGCTCGCCACAGACTGCGATAAACGTCTCGGCGAGTCTTTCCGGTGCAAGCGCACCGGAGAGAAGCTCTGCCATGTTTTCGTTTTTTGTCACCTCGGCGGCAAACGCCAGCATATCCTGCCAGCGGTCAACACTTTGGTGTTCGACGGCAAAGTCAAAAGCTGCTTTGGCGTAGGGGCGAGCTACCGTAACAAATTCAGACATCAGCCCCTCCCTCCTTACAGTTCAGCGACAAGTTTGTCCACGATGTCGCTGTTAGCAGCTTCATCCACGGAACGTTCGATGATCTTCTCGGCGCCAGCAACAGCCAGGTGAGCTACTTGCTTACGCAGCTCTTCGCGAGCACGTTTACGCTCGGCATCAATTTCTGCCTGCGCCTGTGCCACGATTTTGGTACGTTCCTGTTCTGCTTCGGTTTTGGCTTCGTCCAGGATCTGAGCACGACGTTTGTTCGCCTGTTCAATGATTACCTGAGCTTCCGCTTTTGCCTTTTTCAGCTGGTCGGTCGCATTGGCCTGTGCAAGGTCCAGGTCCTTTTTAGCCCGTTCTGCAGAAGCGAGGCCGTCAGCAATTTCTTTTTGACGTTTCTCAATGGCAGCCATCAACGGCGGCCATACATACTTCATGCAGAACAGAACAAACAGGACAAACGCGATGGCCTGGCCGAGGATTGTTGCGTTAAGATTCACAGCACAATGCCTCTTATCTGGTTAACGTTCTAAAAATTGCTTATTTCAAGCAACGCTTACTACGCGACAGCAAACATCACGTACAGACCCAGACCCACAGCGATCATCGGGATTGCATCCACCAGACCCATAACGATAAAGAACTGAGTACGCAGCAGAGGAATCAGATCCGGTTGACGCGCTGCGCCTTCCAGGAATTTGCCCCCGAGGATGCCGATACCGATCGCAGCACCGATTGCCGCCAGACCCATCATCACAGCGGCAGCCATGTACAGCAGATCCATATTCAGGTTTTCCATGACAGTCTCCAGTTTGTTTCAGTTAAAACGTAGTAGTGTTGGTATTAAATCAATGCTCTTCAGATGCCATCGACAGATAGACAATCGTCAGAACCATGAAAATGAAGGCTTGCAGCGTAATGATCAGGATGTGGAAAATGGCCCAGGGCACATTCAGGATCCACTGTGACCACCACGGCAACAGACCAGCAATCAGAATGAAGATCAACTCACCGGCATACATGTTGCCGAACAGTCGCAGACCCAGTGATACCGGTTTTGACAGCAGGCTTACCCCTTCAAGGATTAAGTTGAACGGAATAAATGCCCAGTGATTGAACGGCTGCAGCGTCAGCTCTTTCGTGAAGCCGCTAATGCCTTTCATTTTGATGCTGTAGAACAGAATCAGGATAAACACGCCAATCGCCATCGACAGGGTGATATTCACGTCCGCAGACGGTACCACACGCAGTGCAGGCAGACCGAAGATGTGCTCGCCGATGTAAGGCAGCAGATCGATTGGCAGCAAGTCCATCAAGTTCATCAGGAACACCCAGACGAAAATCGTCAGGGCCAGCGGAGCGATAACTTTGCTTTTGCCATGGTACATGTCGCGCACGCTACCGTGGACAAAACCAATGATCAGCTCAATCGCCGTCTGGAATTTACCTGGAACGCCGCTGGTGGCTGTTTTCGCAACCTTGCGGAAGATAACCAGGAACAAGAGACCCAGGACTACCGAGAAGAACATGGAGTCGATGTTAAGCGTCCAGAAGGTAGCCGGGGGGTTGTGCGGATCCACCAGCGTGAAAGTACGAAGGTCCATCTGAAGGTTATTCAGGTGGTGGCCTATGTACTCCTGCGGTGTTGAGATTTCTCCTGCAGACATGATGCCTCTTACCCTTTGTTGTTAATTACAGCGGGTGCCAGTATCTGTACAACCAGCACCGAAACCCACGTCACGATCAGCGGCAAAAAAACCGCCTTTAAAACCGCCAGCGCCACCACCAGTAGGGTAAAGGTCGCCAACACCTTGAACACTTCACCGAAGGCGAAGGACCAGGCCATGCGGCCTTTAGCAGGTGTATGCGCCTGATGACGCCAGGCAAATATCATAAACAACATGTTTGGCAGTAAGACTGCCATACCCCCGCATACTGCGGAGATGCCCCAGAAGGGGTCTTTGAGGCAAAACAGCAATCCACTTGCTATTACTGCCAGGAACTGAATGAACAGAAGCTTACGAGCAACGTTTCTACTCAAGAGCGACAAAGACATCACGTTTTTACTCCTGCCCCCTACGAGGTATGTCGCGTGTCGTATAAAACGTCCTTTAAGGCTCAGAGTCAAGCATCAAAAAGCGGTCAAATTATACGGTGCGGCCTCGTGATTTCAAACAATAAGTAGCGAAAAGGTGAATAAATGTTTAAATAATTTTCTCATCCGCTATTTTTTAACTTTTCCGCAAACTGTGAACAATCGAACAAAATTGCAAATCTCGCGAAATCGCTGCTGCTAAAGCGTGCACCAGATCACAAATTGTACATTTGCGTTTAAGCCTTATTATCCGAAGCAGGAAATTCATTCTTGTCATCTCAATGATATTTAAGATGAATCTCTGCCAATCTTTTCAAAACAGCTCGCTATACAACAAAAACCTTTTATTGACATTTTTAATAAAAATTTAACAAAAGGCCCGCGGTGTAATTGATGATTTATAGCAGGCTGATTATTTCGCTATTGACTATTTTATGCGTTAACAAAATTCAGCACGTTAACAGTTAGAAAAATCCCAGTAAAAATAGGGTTAAATGTAACAGCTGATTTCCCGGTTTTTATTGTCATTTTTTAACAGTTTAGCTACAGCGCAAAATAAACATTTTTTGATAAAGATTAACTATTATTTGGTTTAATCAGCACTAAATGCCGCTCGCCGTCGAGCTGCGGAACGCGCAATTTCACCACCGATTCAACGGTAAACTTGCCGGGTAATTGCGCAATTTCATCGTCGGGTAACTGACCTTTCAGCGCATAAAAACGCCCTTCGGTGCCCGGCAGGTGATGACACCAGTTTACCATGTCGGTCAACGAGGCAAAGGCACGGCTGATCACCCCATCAAACGGCGGTTCAGCCGGGAAGTCCTCAACACGGCTCTGCACCGGCGTGATGTTCTCAAGCTTCAGCTCATGCTGCACCTGGCGCAAAAAGCGCACACGCTTACCAAGGCTGTCGAGCAGAGTGAACTGCGCCTGCGGCAGCACAATCGACAGCGGAACACCCGGCAAACCCGGTCCGGTCCCCACGTCAATAAAACGCGAACCCTTCAGATGCGGTGCCACAACCACGCTGTCCAGAATATGGCGGATCAGCATCTCGTTCGGGTCGCGTACCGAGGTCAGGTTGTACGCTTTATTCCATTTGTGAAGCATTTCGACATACGCCACCAGCTGCTGTTTCTGGTGATCGGTGAGCGGAATGCCTGCGTCATTAAGCAGACGAGAAAGTTTGTTGAGCACGGTAATACCTGTCTGTGATGATTTGCCCGGCGGTGTTAACGCTTGCCGGGCCTGAAAATGCTACGGATACTCGCGAGGAAAAATCAGGCGCTGCGGCGCAGCATACCCTGTTTTTTCAGCCATACCAGCAGGATGGAGATTGCCGCAGGCGTGATGCCGGAAATCCGCGATGCCTGACCAATCGATGACGGCTTGTGATCGTTGAGCTTGGCAATGACTTCATTCGACAGGCCATTCACCTGACGGTAGTCGATCGTCGGCGGCAGCAGGGTGTTCTCGTTACGCTGCTGCTTCTCGATCTCTTCCTGTTGACGCGCGATATAACCTTCGTACTTCACCTGGATCTCAACTTGCTCTGCCGCCTGCGGATCGGAAAGACCCGGTGCGAAAGTGGAGAGCTGGACCATATTAGCGTAGGTCATTTCCGGACGACGCAGCAGATCTTCGCCGTTTGCCTCGCGGGACAGCGGTGCGCTGAGCTTCGCGTTGACCTCGTCCACCTGCGCGGAATGCGGGTGCAACCAGATATCTTTCAGACGCTGGCGCTCCTGCTCAATGCTTTCCAGCTTCTCGTTAAAGCGCGCCCAGCGTTCGTCATCGACGAGGCCCAGTTCGCGGCCAGCGGCGGTTAAACGCATATCCGCGTTATCTTCACGCAGCATCAGGCGATATTCCGCGCGGGAGGTAAACATGCGGTACGGCTCTTTGGTACCCAGCGTGCACAGGTCGTCCACCAGCACGCCGAGGTAAGCCTGATCGCGACGCGGTGCCCAGCCCTCTTTCTCGGCGGATGCGCGTGCGGCGTTGAGCCCTGCCAGCAGGCCCTGAGCGGCGGCTTCTTCGTAGCCGGTGGTGCCGTTGATCTGTCCGGCAAAGAACAGGCCCTGGATGTATTTGCTTTCCAGCGTTGGCTTAAGATCGCGCGGGTCGAAGAAATCGTACTCAATAGCATAGCCAGGACGGACGATCTTCGCGTTTTCCATCCCCTGCATTGAGCGAACAATTTGCATCTGGACGTCGAACGGCAGGCTGGTGGAGATACCGTTCGGGTAAATTTCGTTTGAGGTCAGTCCCTCCGGTTCAAGGAAGATCTGATGCTGGTTTCTGTCGGCAAAGCGCATCACCTTGTCTTCGATCGACGGGCAGTAGCGTGGGCCGATCCCTTCGATCACGCCAGCGTACATCGGGCTGCGATCGAGGTTTTTGCGGATCACGTCATGGGTTTTTTCGTTGGTGTGCGTGATGTAGCACGGCACCTGCTGCGGGTGCTGGGCCGCGTTGCCCATGAACGAAAACACCGGCATCGGGTTGTCGCCATGCTGCTCGGCCAGAACGCTGAAATCTATGGTGCGGGCGTCAATACGCGGCGGCGTGCCGGTTTTCAGGCGATTAACGCGCAGCGGCAGTTCACGCAGTCGGCGTGAAAGCGAAATAGACGGCGGATCCCCTGCACGGCCACCGCTGTAGTTATCCAGCCCGATGTGGATTTTCCCGTCGAGGAAGGTGCCTACGGTCAGGACGACGGCTTTCGCGCGGAATTTGAGACCCATCTGGGTGACCGCGCCAACCACACGATCGTTCTCGACGATCAGATCCTCAACCGCCTGCTGGAAGATCATCAGGTTCGGCTGGTTCTCCAGCGCAGTGCGCACCGCCTGCCGATAGAGCACGCGATCCGCCTGAGCACGGGTGGCCCGAACCGCCGGGCCTTTGCTTGCGTTTAGTATCCTAAACTGAATACCCGCCTGGTCGACAGCCTTCGCCATCAGCCCGCCGAGCGCATCCACTTCTTTTACCAGGTGTCCTTTCCCAATACCGCCGATCGCCGGGTTGCAGGACATCTGCCCCAGAGTGTCGATATTGTGTGTCAAAAGTAGAGTCTGTTGACCCATACGTGCAGCGGCCATTGCGGCCTCAGTGCCTGCATGACCCCCGCCAATGATGATGACGTCAAAAGGATCCGGATAAAACATGGTGGTATGCCTCGCCTAAGCGGTTAGAAAGTGGATTGAAGCCCGGGCCGTGGATTCTACTCAACTTTAGTCGATCGAGAAAGGGCCGGGATCCTGACTATTAAAAAGAAGATCTTTTTCTTTAGAGATCTGTTTTACTATGATCTCTTATTAGGATCGTCGATGTCTGTGGATAACCCGGATCAGGCTATAAAGATCATGCTCTTAGTCTGGATCATTAGCTGTGAATGATCGGTGATCCCAGACCGTATAAGCTGGGATCAAAAGGGAGGGTTATGCACAACTCAAAAAGTGAACAAAGCTTATACCGTGGATAACTACCGGTTGATCAACGGTTTTAACCAGAGTTATACACAGTTGATCGCACGATCTTTACACAACCTTGAGTAAATTAATCCAGGATCCCAGCCAAATTTCCGCCGGATCCTCCGGAATGTCATGATCAAGGATGTTGATCTTGAGCGTTTCGCCGATCTGTTTCGCGCCACACGCCTTCAATTCTTCTTCCAGCTTGTCGATGGCACCACAGAACGTGTCGTATTCACGACTGCCGATACCTATCGCGCCATAGCGCACCTGGGACAGATCCGGCTGCTGTTCTTTCAGTTCTTCATATAAAGGAAGAATGTTGTCCGGAAGATCCCCTGCACCGTGGGTGCTCGACACCAGCAACCATACGCCCTGCGTCGGAAGATCCTCTAACATTGGGCCATGCAGCGTGGTGGTTTCGAAGCCCGCATCGTCCAGCTTTTCCGCCAAATGCTCAGCAACGTATTCCGCGCCGCCCAATGTACTGCCACTGATAAGAGTTATGTCTGCCATGATCGCTCGCCCAGGGTTAAGAGTGGCGTATTGTACGCTGTGAATGAGCTGGGATCTACCTGTGGAAAATGTGGTGATTATTTTCCGCTGTCAGGGACGGATGGTGCGCATGATCGGGTTCTGCAAGGAGATCAATGTCTCGGTGGACTGAATTTCATCGATTGTTTGGATCTTGTTGATAAGTACCTGTTGCAGGGCATCGATCGACTTACACATGACCTTAATAAAGATGCTGTAATGCCCGGTGGTGTAGTAAGCCTCGGTGACCTCTTCCAGACTTTCCAGTCTGGCGAGCGCGGAGGGGTAGTCTTTCGCGCTTTTCAGGATGATGCCAATAAAGCAGCAGACATCGTATCCCAGCTGTTTAGGGCTGACGTCAATGCGCGCGCCGGTAATGATGCCCGCCTGCTTCATCTTCTCCACGCGCACGTGGATCGTGCCAGGACTGACACCAAACTGCTTGGCCAGTTCGGCATAGGCGGTACGGGCATTGGCCATCAGCGCTTCAAGGATGCCGCGATCGAGATTATCGATCTGATAATTTTCCATAGGTATTCTTAGGGTGATTGATGATTCACCCTAGTTTAGCGTTTTATTTTATGGGATCAAAAGTGACAACGGCTTTTAAGTTATTGATTAGTGAATAACACGCCCATTTTGTTGATTAATCAGCATCATCAGGGCACTGGCGTTAACGCCGCCAGCGTCGCAGCAGGCGGCTGCGCATCCCGGTATCAAAGCGCCAGATATGATCGAAAATGCGCATGATGCCGGGTTTGCCGTGAACGGACATCGCCACCGCGTGGAACCGGTGCTGATGAACGCGCTGTAACGTCTGGACTTGACTCACCACGTCGTCCGGCAGCCGCTGGGCAATAAAGTCAGAAATCACCACCGCATCGGCATCAAACCACTCGCCGCCCTGCATCCGCTCAATGATGGCGCGAAAACAGCTGGCGATATCTGTACCGCCGCGAAAACGCTGGCTCAAAAAACGGATCGCCTGTTCAAGGCCCTCTGATCCTGAAAGCTCATAGCGCACCACTTCACTGGAAAACAGCATGATGAAGCAGCGGCGGCGATCCGCCAGCGCCACGCGCATCATCGCCAGGCAAAACGCTTTGGCGCACTGTTCATTAAAGCCCCCCATCGATCCTGAGGTGTCGACGCAGACGATAAACGGCCCGCGCGGTTGCTCATCAAAATCCTGATGAATGACCGGACGCTCGGTGATTTTCTCGTGCCACGCATCGCCCTGTAAGCGGTAAGTGAGCAGTTGCTTTTCCACCAGCCGGCGGTAGAACTCATATTCCAGTTCGCTGATGCCAAGGGTGGCAAGTTCCGGCGGCAGCAGGCGCAGAATATCATCGCTCTGGTGCAGGCCATCGACCTGTTCCGGCACGGTGGCGGGTTCGCGTACCAGCGTGCGGAAGATTTCCATCGGCGCGTCTTTGCGCGGAACCGATTTTGCCTCACGCGAGCGACCCAGCTGCTCGGCGAGCTGCTTTAGCTCGGGCTGCTGCGCCAGAAAATCGCCGTATTTCACAATCAGCTGATAATCACCGCGTTTGAGCTGCCCGGCGCTCATGTCCCACAGTCGCCCGGCGGCGTTTTCATTTTCCACCAGAACAGGCTCCAGTTGCCCGCTGAGCGTCATGCGATCCTGCACTTCGCTGAGCAACTGCTCGCGCTCCTCCTCCAGCAGTTGCTGGTTGAGCGTGGTGGCCTGCACCACCAGGCTCAAACGCCAGCGCTGTAAAAACAGCGTGTGCAGCGCGGGGGTGAAGGTCGCGTTTTCGGTCACCAGCTGTTTTGCCTGTGCGGCGAAAGGCGAGTGAACGTTATCGAGCAGCGTCAGGATCTGCGGTAGCTGCACGATGAGCTGGGTGGTGGATAACAGCTGGCTTTGCTGATAGCACATCACCTCTTCGGTCAGTTCAGGGGGAACGCGGGTATCTTTCAGACGGCTTCTGAGCGCTTCACGCCAGCGGGGAATGTCTTCCGTAATCGCATGGCGAAGTTTGGGGAATTTTTCGAAGAACACCGCCAGCTGTGGCGAAGCCAGTAGCGCAATGATTAACTCTTCGATCAGCCCCTCTTCGCTCACCGCCAGCATGACATTGAGCGTGTCCAGCGTCAGCATTGCCGCGCCTGTTTAATTTGTGCGCCAACGTCCTGAAGGCTGGCTTCGATACGCCCCAGCCAGTCGCTTTGAATAAACAGGCATTTTTGCTGTTCGCTAAAGCGGGTGTGCTGCTGGTGCCATTCAGTATCGAGCGCGTCAAGCTGCTGTTTAATTTCATCCGGCACGTTTTCCTGCGATGCACCCGGCAGCGCCAGGCGGGATCCTTGCAGGCTGACATCGCGCACCAGCAGATGTTGCGTGCCGTCGACCTCCAGATTCAGCGGCTGCGCAAAACCAATGCCGTTGAGTTTGCCGCGAACGTCGCCACCCTTCATCAGCCAGTGTTCCAGGGCTGTGCGCTCAATGGTGATATGGATAACCTGCATATCGTGCAGTTTTAGCGGCTGCTGTAGAAGCAATGTCAGCTGGCTATCGCTGAGTGTGGCGGGCAGTTCGTAATGCGGGCGGCGGCTAAACATGCCGCTCTGGCGCTCCACTTTCAGCGCCGTTTTATCGCTTTGCTGCTGCTGTAACTGAATGCGCCGTTGGGCAATGGTCCCAAGCCGGGTGAGCATGGCTTGCTGCTGCCAGGCGTGACCGGTCATCAAATTATCCATTTGTTGTGCAAGCAAATTCATGCTTTCAACGTTGTGCCACAGGCAGTCTTTTAACAGGATCAGATCGATCGGGGCGACGGCATCGCGACCGCTGAAAAAGGCGCTGGCCTGCAATAAACGAATGGCTTTTTTCCAGCGACGATCGGACACATAGGGGGCGTTTGGCAAATTATCGAGCTGCTGGCGCAGCGTAAAGATCAGCTCAAATACGTTATCAGGCAGGGTGATCTGGCTGATGTCATGCTGCCATTGATGATATTCATCATCGGTGACCTGCAATGAAGGCGGTACCGGGTTGTCGTTTTCATCCTGCTGATTCACCAGCATGGCGCGAAAATTCCCCTTTTCCTGCACTTTATCCAGCCACAGGCGGATCAGCATGCGGTCATAGAGCGCCTCAAGACTGTTATCAGCCTCGGGCAGTTCATTGGACGCCGCCACCAGCAGGCGCATGGGGATTTTCTCTTCATGCGCGCCGTTGCGAAAACGCCGTTCGTTAATGGCGGTGAGCAGGGTGTTCAGAATGGCCGGACCGGCTTTCCAAATCTCATCTAAAAAGACGATCTCTGCTTCCGGTAAATAGCCGGTGGTCAGGCGTTCATAGCGGCCTTCATCTTTTAACGCCTGAATAGAGAGGGGGCCAAAGACCTCTTCCGGGGTGGAAAAGCGCGTCATCAGGTATTCAAAGGCGCGCGCATGCTGGAACGCAAATTTCAAACGCCGCGCAATGAGGCTTTTTGCAATACCCGGCGGGCCAAGAAGGAATACACTCTCGCCGCTTAATGCCGCCAGCAGGCACAAACGGATCGCGTGGCTACGCTCAAAAAGCCCCTTTTCCAGCGCGCTGCTCAGGCGGGAAATTCTTTCTGCTAATAAATGTGAGTGAGCCATAATTGATTTGCATCCTTTCGCCGTGTGTCCGGCGTAGAAAACCGAGTATAGACGTTTCGTTAAGGGCTGGTAATAGACTGAATAACGGATTCATTTTCTTTGCGCCAGGTTAACCCGGCCGCATTTAGGGGTACGATTTATTGAATAATCGTGCATACTGTGCGCTTTTGTGGGCCAAGGGACTAAGCACACACTTGTCATTCAAACAAAAGATTAGTCTATGAGCACTGATAATAAGCAATCGTTACCTGCGGTGACGCTCGCCGCCATTGGGGTTGTGTACGGAGATATCGGTACCAGCCCGCTTTATACCCTTCGTGAATGTTTGTCTGGTCAGTTTGGATTTGGCGTTGAGCGAGATGCCGTTTTTGGCTTTTTATCGCTCATTTTCTGGCTACTTATTCTGGTTGTTTCCTTAAAATATCTCTCTTTCGTTATGCGCGCGGATAACGCCGGTGAAGGGGGGATCCTGACGTTAATGTCGCTGGCTGGGCGTAATACCACAGCCCGCATGACGTCCGTTCTGGTGATCATGGGCCTGATTGGCGGCAGCTTCTTCTATGGGGAAGTGGTGATCACACCCGCTATTTCGGTGATGTCGGCGATAGAAGGTCTGGAGATCGTTGCGCCGTCGCTGGATACCTGGGTCGTACCGCTGTCGATTATCGTGCTGACGCTGCTGTTTATGATCCAAAAACACGGTACCGGTCTGGTGGGCAAACTGTTTGCGCCTATCATGCTGGCGTGGTTTTTGATTCTGGCAGTGCTCGGCCTGCGCGGGATTATCGGCAATCCTGATGTCCTCCATGCGCTGAATCCGGCATGGGCGGTGCACTTCTTCCTCGAATACAAAATGGTTTCTTTCGTAGCGCTCGGCGCGGTTGTGCTGTCGATAACCGGGGTGGAAGCGCTGTATGCCGATATGGGGCATTTCGGTAAGCTGCCGATCCGCGTGGCGTGGTTTAGCCTCGTGTTGCCCTCGCTGGTACTGAACTATTTCGGCCAGGGCGCACTGCTACTGAAAACCCCCGAAGCCATCAAAAACCCGTTCTTCCTGCTGGCACCGGAATGGGCGCTGATCCCGATGATGATTATCGCCACGCTGGCGACGGTCATTGCGTCACAGGCGGTTATTTCCGGCGTCTTCTCGCTGACGCGTCAGGCGGTTCGTCTGGGGTATTTGTCGCCGATGCGCATCATTCACACCTCCGAAATGGAATCGGGTCAGATCTATATTCCCTTCGTGAACTGGATGCTCTACACCGCCGTGGTGATTGTCATTGTCAGCTTTGAGCACTCCAGCAACCTGGCCGCCGCGTATGGCATTGCCGTCACCGGTACCATGGTGCTGACGTCGATTCTGTCGACCACCGTCGCGCGCAAAAACTGGCACTGGAATAAGTTCCTGGTCGGGATGATCCTGATTGGCTTCCTGTGCATTGACGTGCCGCTGTTCTCGGCGAACCTCGATAAACTGCTGTCGGGTGGCTGGCTGCCGCTGAGCCTCGGTCTGGTGATGTTTGTGATCATGACGACATGGAAAAGCGAGCGTTTCCGCCTGCTGCGCCGGATGCATGAGCACGGCAATTCGCTGGAGGCGATGATTGCCTCGCTGGAGAAATCACCGCCGGTGCGCGTGCCGGGCACTGCGGTGTATATGTCGCGTGCGCTGAACGTCATTCCATTCGCCATGCTGCACAACCTCAAGCATAACAAAGTGCTGCACGAGCGGGTGATCCTGCTGACGCTGCGCACCGAAGATGCGCCGTATGTGCACAATGTTCGTCGCGTGCAAATCGAACAGCTCTCACCGACGTTCTGGCGCGTGGTGGCAAGCTACGGCTGGCGCGAGACGCCGAACGTGGAAGAAGTCTTCCACCGCTGCGGGCTGGAAGGCCTGAGCTGCCGGATGATGGAAACCTCGTTCTTTATGTCTCACGAGTCGCTGATTGTCGGCAAACGCCCGTGGTATCTACGTCTGCGCGGCAAGCTGTACCTGCTGTTACAGCGAAATGCCCTGCGTGCGCCGGATCAGTTTGAAATCCCACCCAACCGGGTGATTGAGCTGGGTACCCAGGTCGAGATATAAGTCTCTTTTAGCCCTTCTGCCCGGCGGCGCTACGCTTGCACGGGCCTACAAAATCGTAGGCCGGGTAAGCGCAGCGCCACCCGGCAAAACGCCCATCCATTTAGGTTAGCGAAACGTTTCGACGCCGATCACAATTCTGTTACGTCATGATGGTTTTCTGAACACTCTTACGGCTAAACTGACCCTAGCGAAACGTTTCGCTAGTGGAGAAGAAAATGAAGAAAGGGTCTGTACTGAATGCTGACATTTCGGCGGTAATTTCCCGTCTGGGTCATACTGACACGCTGGTGGTGTGTGATGCCGGGTTGCCGGTCCCACACAGTACGCAGCGCATTGATATGGCCTTAACACAAGGCGTCCCCTCCTTTATGCAGGTTCTGGAGGTTGTGACGACTGAAATGCAGGTTGAGGCAGCCATTCTCGCGACGGAAATTAAAGACAATAATCCGCAACTCCATGAAACGTTGCTCCGCCACATAGAGCAACTGCAACAACACCAGGGAAACACCATCGCTGTTCGTTATGTAACGCACGAACAGTTCAAACAACAAACCGCAGACAGTCAGGCGGTCATTCGCAGCGGGGAGTGTTCCCCGTTTGCGAATATCATTCTCTGTGCTGGCGTCACCTTCTGAGGCCCGCATTAATGGACGCATTACTCCAACTGAAAGGGATCGATAAAGCGTTCCCGGGCGTAAAAGCCCTCTCCGGTGCCGCACTCAACGTTTACCCTGGCCGCGTCATGGCGCTGGTGGGTGAAAATGGCGCGGGCAAATCCACGATGATGAAAGTGCTCACCGGTATCTATCAACGCGATGCCGGTGAGCTGCTGTGGCTTGGCCAGGAGACGACCTTTACCGGACCAAAATCGTCGCAGGAAGCCGGTATCGGCATCATCCACCAGGAACTGAACCTGATCCCGCAGCTCACCATCGCGGAAAACATCTTTCTGGGCCGTGAGTTCGTCAACCGTATTGGCAAGATCGACTGGAAAAGAATGTACGCCGAGGCCGATGTCCTGCTCCTGAAGCTCAACCTGCGCTTTAAGAGCAATAAGCTGGTGGGCGATCTGTCGATTGGCGATCAGCAGATGGTGGAGATCGCCAAGGTGCTGAGCTTCGAGTCGAAAGTGATCGTGATGGACGAGCCGACCGACGCGCTCACCGATACCGAAACAGAGTCCCTGTTCCGCGTCATCCGCGAGCTGAAATCGCAGGGGCGCGGCATTGTCTACATCTCTCACCGCATGAAAGAGATCTTCGAGATTTGCGATGACGTCACCGTCTTCCGCGACGGGCAATTTATTGCCGAGCGTGATGTCGCTTCACTGAGCGAAGATACGCTGATTGAAATGATGGTCGGGCGCAAGCTCGAAGAGCAGTACCCGCATCTGGATAAAGCGCCGGGCGATGTGCGCCTCAGGGTGGATGGTGTGTCCGGTCCGGGCGTGGAGAACGTCTCGTTTGTGCTGCGCAAAGGCGAAATCCTCGGCGTTGCCGGGCTGATGGGGGCCGGGCGTACCGAGCTGATGAAAGTGCTGTACGGCGCGCTGCCCCGCACGCAGGGATATGTCACGCTCGACGGGCATGAAGTGGTCACGCGCTCCCCGCAGGATGGCCTAGCCAACGGTATCGTCTACATCTCTGAAGACCGCAAACGCGACGGACTGGTGCTCGGCATGTCGGTGAAAGAGAACATGTCATTGACCGCGCTGCGCTATTTTAGTCACGGCGGCGGCAGTCTGAAGCATAAAGATGAACAGCAGGCGGTGAGCGATTTTATCCGCCTGTTTAACGTGAAAACGCCGTCCATGGAGCAGCCCATTGGCCTGCTCTCCGGCGGGAATCAGCAAAAAGTGGCGATTGCCCGTGGGCTGATGACGCGCCCTAAAGTGCTGATCCTTGATGAGCCAACGCGCGGCGTGGACGTGGGCGCGAAGAAAGAAATTTATCAGCTTATCAACCAGTTTAAAGCTGAGGGTTTGAGCATCATTTTGGTGTCGTCAGAAATGCCGGAAGTGCTCGGCATGAGCGATCGCATTATGGTGATGCATGAAGGGCATTTGGGCGGAGAATTTACCCGCGAAGAAGCCACCCAGGAAGTGCTGATGGCTGCGGCCGTCGGCAAGCTAAATCGCGAGACGCAGGAGTCCATCAAATGAGTACCCAAACGGTTTCTACCCGCCGCTATTTCAACAAAGCGTGGCTGATGGAACAAAAATCGCTGATTGCCCTGCTGGTGTTAATTGCGATCGTCTCCACCCTTAGCCCCAACTTTTTCACCGTCAATAACCTGTTCAATATCCTGCAACAGACGTCGGTCAACGCCATTATGGCGGTGGGCATGACGCTGGTGATCCTCACCTCGGGAATCGATCTGTCCGTCGGTTCTCTGCTGGCGCTGACCGGCGCGGTGGCGGCATCCATTGTCGGTATTGAGGTCAATGCGCTGGTGGCGGTTGCGGCCGCGCTGGCGTTGGGCGCGGCGATTGGTGCCGTGACCGGTGTGATTGTCGCCCGAGGGCGCGTGCAGGCGTTTATCGCCACGCTGGTGATGATGCTGCTGCTGCGCGGGGCGACGATGGTCTACACCAACGGCAGCCCGGTGAACACCGGATTTACCGACAACGCCGACGTGTTTGGCTGGTTTGGTATCGGGCGTCCGCTGGGGATTCCGACGCCGGTATGGATCATGGGAATTGTCTTCCTGGCCGCGTGGTATATGTTGCATCACACCCGTCTTGGTCGCTATATCTATGCTCTGGGCGGTAACGAAGCGGCAACGCGACTGTCCGGCATCAGCGTGAACAAAGTGAAGATTATCGTGTATTCGCTGTGCGGCCTTCTGGCTTCACTGGCGGGCATTATTGAAGTTGCACGTCTCTCTTCGGCACAACCTACGGCGGGCACCGGTTATGAGCTGGATGCGATTGCGGCGGTGGTGCTGGGGGGAACAAGTCTTGCGGGCGGTAAAGGCCGCATAGTTGGGACATTGATCGGCGCATTGATTTTGGGCTTCCTCAATAATGGACTGAATTTGTTAGGTGTTTCCTCCTATTACCAGATGATCGTTAAAGCAGTGGTGATTTTGCTGGCGGTGCTGGTAGACAACAAAAAACAGTAATTAATCCAAACAGGACATCTGAATATGAACATGAAAAAACTGGCTACCCTGGTATCGGCTGTGGCACTGAGTGCAACCGTGAGCGCAAACGCAATGGCGAAAGACACCATTGCGCTGGTGGTCTCGACACTTAACAACCCGTTCTTCGTGTCGCTGAAAGATGGCGCGCAGAAAGAAGCCGATAAACTGGGTTACAACCTGGTGGTTCTGGATTCGCAGAACAACCCGGCGAAAGAGCTGGCTAACGTTCAGGATTTAACTGTTCGCGGCACAAAATTGCTGCTGATCAACCCAACCGATTCTGATGCGGTGGGTAACGCGGTGAAAATGGCAAACCAGGCTAAAATTCCGGTGATCACCCTCGACCGTATGGCGGCTAAAGGTGACGTGGTCAGCCATATCGCTTCCGATAACGTACTGGGCGGCAAAATCGCCGGTGACTACATCGCGAAGAAAGCGGGCGAAGGCGCGAAAGTGATCGAACTGCAAGGGATCGCCGGTACCTCTGCGGCGCGTGAGCGTGGCGAAGGTTTCCAGCAGGCCGTTGCGGCACACAAATTTGACGTACTGGCCAGCCAACCGGCTGACTTTGATCGCACTAAAGGCCTGAACGTAATGCAGAACCTGCTCACTGCGCATCCGGACGTGAAAGCGGTCTTCGCACAGAACGACGAAATGGCGCTGGGCGCACTGCGTGCTCTGCAAACCGCCGGTAAAACCGATGTCATGGTTGTCGGTTTTGACGGTACGCCAGACGGTGAGAAAGCGGTAAATGATGGCAAACTGGCGGCGACCATTGCACAGTTGCCGGAGCAAATCGGCGCGAAAGGCGTTGAAACCGCAGACAAAGTGATTAAAGGCGAAAAAGTACAGGCGAAATACCCGGTCGATCTGAAACTGGTTATCAAGCAGTGATCCGTTTGTCTCGTTAACGAGGCAGACAAGAAATAAGAAAAGCAGGGCACGCGCCACCTCTTATAAGGTGGCGCATTTACAGGATGATCCGATTATGAAAATGGCAGGCAAGCTCGTCGTCCTTGGCAGTATTAATGCCGATCACATTCTTAACCT
This sequence comes from uncultured Enterobacter sp., assembly GCA_963521185.1. Classification (GTDB taxonomy): domain Bacteria; phylum Pseudomonadota; class Gammaproteobacteria; order Enterobacterales; family Enterobacteriaceae; genus Enterobacter_D. Next base: position 462,937 of record CAUQTV010000005.1, read on the forward strand.
TGAGACGTTCCCGACCCCGGGTGAAACCGTTACGGGCAGCCAGTACCAGGTCGCTTTTGGCGGTAAAGGTGCGAACCAGGCTGTGGCCGCCGGGCGCAGCGGTGCCAGCATCGCGTTTATTGCCTGTACGGGCGATGACAACACCGGGGAGCGGATCCGTAAACAACTGGTCAGCGACAACATCGATGTTGCGCCCGTCAGCGTCATTAACGGTGACTCCACCGGTGTGGCGCTGATTTTTGTTAACGGCGAAGGGGAGAATGTCATCGGTATTCATGCGGGTGCCAACGCCGCGCTCTCACCGGCGTTGGTTGATGCGCAGCACGCGCTGATTGCTCACGCTTCTGCGCTGCTCATGCAGCTGGAATCCCCGGTTGAAAGCGTGCTGGCGGCGGCGAAAATCGCCCATGAAAACCAGACCCTGGTGGCGCTCAATCCGGCCCCGGCGCGGATGCTCCCCGATGAGCTGCTGGCGCTGGTGGACATTATTACGCCCAACGAAACCGAAGCGGAAAAACTCACCGGTATTCGCGTTGAAAGCGATGACGACGCGGCGCGCGCGGCCCAGGCGCTGCACGCGAAAGGTATTGCCACGGTCATCATTACCCTGGGCAGCCGGGGCGTCTGGGCGAGTGTGAACGGCGAAGGTCAGCGGGTGCCGGGCTTTAAGGTCAAAGCCATTGATACCATCGCGGCGGGTGATACGTTCAACGGCGCGCTAATGACCGCGCTGCTGGAAGATAAGCCGCTCGAAGAGGCTATCCGCTTTGCTCACGCGGCGGCGGCCATTGCCGTAACGCGTAAAGGGGCGCAGCCGTCCGTGCCATGGCGCAATGAGATCGACGACTTTCTCACTCAACAGGGGTAGCGTCTCATGGCCACCATGAAAGATGTTGCCCGCCTGGCGGGTGTTTCCACCTCTACGGTCTCGCACGTGATTAATAAAGACCGGTTTGTCAGCGAAGCCGTTACCGAGAAAGTCGACGCGGCTATTAAAAGCCTGAACTATGCGCCCTCGGCGCTGGCGCGCAGTTTGAAGCTCAATCAGACGCGCACCATCGGCATGTTGATTACCGCCAGTACCAACCCGTTCTACTCTGAGCTGGTGCGCGGCGTTGAGCGCAGCTGCTTTGAGCGAGGCTACAGCCTGGTGTTGTGCAACACCGAAGGCGATGAAGATCGCATGAACAGCAACCTTGAAACGCTGATGCAAAAGCGCGTCGATGGTTTGCTGCTGCTGTGCACGGAGACGCATCAGCCTTCGCTGGAGATCATCCAACGCTACCCCTCTATTCCAACCGTGATGATGGACTGGGCACCGTTCGACGGCTACAGCGACCTGATTCAGGATAACTCGCTGCTGGGTGGCGATATGGCGACGCAGCACTTGATAGATAAGGGCCATACGCGCATCGCCTGTATTACCGGGCCGCTGGATAAAACTCCTTCCCGTTTACGTCTTGAAGGCTATCGTGAAGCGATGGCGCGTGCGGGCTTAACCGTGCGAGACGGCGATGAGATTGTGGGTGATTTTGAATTCAGCGGCGGGTATGAAGCCATGCAGGCCTTGCTGGCGCAAACGCATCGTCCGCAGGCGGTGTTTATTAGTAACGATGCGATGGCTTTTGGGGCTTATCAGGCGCTTTATCAGGCCGGGCTTAAGGTACCACAGGACATTGCCATTGTCGGGTACGATGACATTGAACTGGCGCGCTTCATGACGCCGCCGCTCACGACAATCCATCAGCCCAAAGATGAACTGGGTGAGCTGGCTATCGATGTGCTCATCCACCGTATCGCCGATCCCACCCTCGCGCAGCAGCGCTTACAGCTCACACCGGTCCTGATGGCGCGCGGCTCTGCCTAGCGCTTGTGCCGCTCTTTGATCAAATTGCGTCCGTCTTTGGCTTTTAACAGCATAAAGACGGAGGCAGAGATCAGCGTGATAACGCCCATAGTCATAAAGGTGTAGTGGAACTGCTCCACCGTATTGGCGCTATCAAACCCTTCGTAAAAACGTAACACCGCTGCGCTCACGGCAACGCCCAGGCTGATTGACAGCTGCTGGGTAACGGCCAGCACGCTGTTGCCACTGCTGGCGTTTTCATCGGTCAGGTCGGCAAGCGTGATGGTATTCATGGCGGTGAACTGCGTGGACATCGCCATGCCTAAGATAAACAGCGGCAGGATCAGCATCCAAATCTGCATTGAGGGCGACTGTAGCGAGAACTGGGCAATCATCGCGCCAATGATCACCGTGATGCCGACCAGCGTTTTACGGTAACCAAACCAGCGCAGTACCTGCGTGACGGTGGATTTTGCCAGAATTGAACCCATCGCCGTCGGGGCCATCATGCAGCCCGCAATCAGCGCCGGATAACCAAAGCCCACCTGCAACATCAGCGGCATTAAAAAGGGGACGCAGCCTGTTCCAAGGCGCGAGGCCAGATTCCCGGCGATACCGACGGAGAAGGTGCGCGTTTTAAATATCGGCAGGGCAATCAGCGGAGTGGGGTGGCGTCGCGCGTGACGAATATACGCCACTAAAAGAAGAACGCCGATAAAGCTCACCGACAGCGCGATCCCGCTGGCGACAATTTTCTCACCGAACAGCTCCATGCCGCTGGAGAACAACACCAGGCTCAGTCCAAACAGTAAAAAACCGCTGAAGTCGAAGCTGCGCCGTGGCGTGGTGAAGTTCGGCATATATTTACGGGCATAGATGAGTCCGGCGATGCCAATCGGAATATTAATGAGGAAGATCCAGTGCCAGCTTGCCCAGGTCACCAGCACGCCGCCCATCACCGGGCCGAGAATGGGGCCAACCAGACCCGGCATGGTGACAAAGTTGAGCACCGGCAGTAACTCGCTGCGCGGATAAGCGCGCAGTAAGGCCAGGCGCGCCACCGGCATCATCATGGCACCACCAATACCCTGAAGTACGCGGAACAGAACCAGCATGCCGAGTGAGCTGGAGAGCGCGCAGGCCAGTGAGCCAAGGGTAAAGAGCGTCACGGCCAGCATAAAGACGCGCCGCGTACCGAAGCGATCCGCCAGCCAGCCGCTGACGGGGATCAGCATCGCGACCGTCAGCGTGTAACTGATAATGGCGGATTGCATCGCCAGCGGGGAGCGGTCAAGGCTTTGTGCGATGGCGGGGAGTGCCGTGTTTAAAATGGTGGCATCCAGTGCCTGCATAAAAAACGCCATTGCCGCTATCCACGGCAATCCGGCCATACTGCGCGCTTTTTTCTCTGACATGCTTAATTAGGCTCCTTGCACCACGGGTACATTCAATAATGACTGGCAGGCTAAAAACGCACTGTGCGCATCGCCGTCCTGAATCGCATCGACAATCGCCTGATGGTTTTCAAGTTTGACCACTTCATTATGGGTAATGGAGTTGAAATAGCTGTGATAGACCGACTGGAAAAGCGTGGCGAAAGAGGTCAGGAAGGGATTTCCGCTCATGGCATAAATGTGCTCATGCCAGGCCATATCGACCTCAATCCAGCGTTCGCGTTGGAAGTGCCGCTTTAATTGCACCATCTCGGCCATCAGCGTATTAAGGTGCGCCTTTTGTTCGGCGCTGCCCAGAAGGGCGGCAAGTTGGCATGCCTGAGGTTCGAGCGTGCTGCGTAATACAAGGAAGTGCTGAACCACCTCCCCGACGTTCTCGTGCGTCATCCACCAGGAGAGCAGCTCTTTATCCAGAAAGTTCCAGCTGCCTTTTGGCATTACACGGGTGCCGATTCGTGGGCGGGGAAGCACCATACCTTTCGCGGTTAACGTCTTTACCGCTTCCCGAACGGCGGTGCGACTGACGCCAAACGCCTCGCACAGCTCCATTTCGGCAGGGAGAATGCTGCCGGGGGCGTACTCACCTTTTAAGATCCGTTGTGCCAGTTTCTCGGCGAGGACATAAGAGAGGTTCTTTTGTGCCGCTAATTGCTGTGCGCTTAAAGGCATCGTCGCATTCCTTTTTCTCATTTTTACGCTCTAGTATGCCATTGGATGGATGATGTCGATGATAAAAAGAGCAATTCCGGCACGTTGTGATGCTTTTTACTGCGCTTTGATGAAAAATGACGCGCTTGAAAACTTTTTTGAAATTAAGGGTTGCCACCCCGGAATAACTCCCTATAATGCGCCTCCACTGACACGGAACAACGGC
>CAUQTV010000006.1:0-346002 GCA_963521185.1 uncultured Enterobacter sp.
CTCCGACCGCTCGGTTCGTAGCCGAGTACTCTATCCAGCTGAGCTATGGATGCATCAGGAATTACTTCTGTACTACAAATTCAATGTCACTCATCATGCCGCAACACTGATGAAGATGGTGCATCCAGGAGGATTCGAACCTCCGACCGCTCGGTTCGTAGCCGAGTACTCTATCCAGCTGAGCTATGGATGCAAAATGGCGGTGAGGCGGGGATTCGAACCCCGGATGCAGCTTTTGACCGCATACTCCCTTAGCAGGGGAGCGCCTTCAGCCTCTCGGCCACCTCACCACACGCCTCTTGCGAGTGCTTCGAAGAACTTGTTTCTGCTCATCGTCGCTGCGTGGCGCACATATTACTTTCTGGGACTTATAAGTCAAACAATTTTTCCCACCCCTGAATCGATTGCACACTTCGCACGCAATTAGGGCGTAAAAAGGCCAAAAAGGATGTTTTATCAGCAGAATTTCTGCCGTCACCACGGGCCGTGCGTAAAACAAAAGTTGGCTGACAAAGGATAAAAACAGAAGATCGACGAAAGAAATTGAACGCTAAAAGGGGGCAAGAAATGAAATTGTCATGCAAGAGGGGGAGAATCGAAGAAGAGCCGCGTCTCGCCAGACGGCGAGACGCGATAATATCAATAACTGGACTGCTGTGATTTTTCAGCCTGGATACGCTGGTAGATCTCTTCACGGTGAACAGACACTTCTTTAGGGGCGTTGACACCAATACGTACCTGGTTGCCCTTGACGCCTAAAACAGTCACAGTGACCTCATCCCCAATCATGAGGGTCTCACCAACTCGACGAGTCAGAATCAGCATTCTTTGCTCCTTGAAAGATTAAAAGAGTCGGGTCTCTCTGTATCCCGGCATTATCCATCATATAACGCCAAAAAGTAAGCGATGACAAACACGGTAAGTGTAAGCAGTCACGGCATTACATTCTGTTAAACGTAAGTTTAGCCGATATACACAACTTCAACCTGACTTTATCGTTATCAACAGCGTAGTAGCAAGACCGCCACAACTCAGGGCCATGGCGGCTGCACTCGCTTTATCGTTATTACAGTTTAGCGCTTACCCAGCCTTTAACGCTGGCGAGCGCCGCAGGAAGTGCTGCTGCGTCCGTACCGCCGGCTTGCGCCATATCCGGTCGTCCGCCGCCTTTACCACCCACTTGTTGAGCCACCACTCCTACCAGTTCCCCGGCTTTCACGCGGTCGGTCACGTCCTTAGACACACCCGCAATCAGAGAAACCTTACCTTCTGCTACCGTAGCCAGCACGATAACCGTTGAACCCAGTTGGTTCTTCAGATCGTCTACCATAGTGCGCAGCATCTTCGGCTCGACGCCCGCCAGTTCACTCACTAGCAGCTTCACGCCATTGATTTCTTCGGCTTTGCTGGACAAGCTCGCGCTCTCCAGTGCTGCCTGTTGTTCTTTCAGCTGTTGCAGCTCTTTCTCAAGCTGACGCGTTTTGTCCAGAACGGTGCGCACTTTGTCGCCCAGATTCTGGCTGTCGCCTTTCAGCAACTGCGCAATGTCGTGCAGCTGGTCGCTGTCCGCGTGCAGGTGAGCAATCGCGCCTTCACCGGTCACCGCTTCGATACGACGCACACCTGCCGCCGTACCTGATTCAGACACAATGCGGAACAGACCGATATCACCGGTACGGCGTGCGTGAGTACCGCCACACAGTTCGGTGGAGAAATCACCCATGCTCAGCACGCGCACGCGGTCATCATATTTTTCACCAAACAGCGCCATTGCGCCTTTGGCTTTCGCCGCGTCCAGATCCATGATGTTGGTTTCGATCGGCAGGTTACGGCGGATTTGCGCGTTAACCAGATCTTCAACCGCACGGATTTCCGAAGGTTTCATCGCTTCAAAATGGGAGAAGTCAAAGCGCAGCGCTTTGTCATTCACCAGCGAGCCTTTCTGCGCAACGTGGGTGCCGAGCACTTCACGCAGCGCGGCGTGCATCAGATGCGTCGCCGAGTGGTTCAGGCGAATACGTTCGCGACGGGCTTCGTCTACTTCCGCTTTCACGCCGTCACCGACTTTCAGTGAACCGGTCGCCAGTTTGCCCTGGTGACCAATCGCCTGGCCATATTTCTGCGTGTCTGTGACGGTGAACGAGAAGCCGTTGCCGTTCAGTTCGCCTTTATCGCCAACCTGACCGCCGGATTCCGCGTAGAACGGCGTTTCGTCGAGCACAACTACCGCGTCCTGACCTGCGCTAATCGTCTCAACGGCTTTACCGTCCACAAACAGCGCGGTGACTTTCGCCGTCAGTTCCAGGCTGTCGTAGCCTTTGAACGCAGAGCTGCCGTCAACGCGGATCATCGCGTTATAGTCTGCGCCGAAACCGCTGGATTCGCGCGCACGACGGCGCTGCTCTTCCATAGCGACTTCGAAGCCCGCTTCGTCCACTTTCAGATTACGCTCACGGCAAACGTCAGCCGTCAGGTCAACCGGGAAGCCGTAGGTGTCGTACAGGCGGAAAGCGGTTTCGCCGTCCAGCGTATCGCCGGTCAGCTTAGACAGCTCTTCGTCCAGCAGCGCCAGGCCACGCTCAAGCGTGCGGGCAAACTGCTCTTCTTCGGTTTTCAGTACCTGCTCAACCTGCGCCTGTTGGCGTTTCAGATCGTCGCCCGCAGCGCCCATCACGGACACCAGCGGCCCCACCAGCTTGTAGAAGAAGGTGTCTTTCGCGCCCAGCATGTTGCCGTGACGGATAGCACGACGAATGATACGGCGCAGCACGTAGCCACGGTTTTCATTCGACGGGATCACGCCGTCAGCAATCAGGAAGGCGCAGGAGCGAATGTGGTCAGCAATCACGCGCAGGGATTTATTGCTTAAATCCGTCGCACCGGTGACCTTCGCCACGGAATCAATCAGCGTGCGGAACAGGTCGATATCGTAGTTGGAGTTCACATGCTGCAATACGGCGGCAATACGCTCCAGGCCCATACCGGTATCCACGGACGGCTTCGGCAGCGGTTCCATGGTGCCATCAGCCTGGCGGTTGAACTGCATAAAGACGATGTTCCAGATCTCAATATAACGATCGCCGTCCTCTTCCGGGCTGCCCGGCGGGCCACCCCAGATGTGATCGCCGTGATCGAAGAAAATCTCGGTGCACGGGCCGCACGGACCGGTGTCACCCATCTGCCAGAAGTTATCTGAGGCATACGGCGCGCCTTTGTTATCACCAATGCGGATGATACGTTCGCGCGGGATGCCAACTTCTTTTTCCCAGATTTCGTACGCTTCGTCGTCAGTTTCGTACACGGTCACCCACAGACGCTCTTTTGGCAGGGCGAACCAGTTTTCACCGGTCAACAGTTCCCATGCGTACTGGATAGCATCGTGTTTGAAGTAATCGCCGAAGCTGAAGTTACCCAGCATTTCGAAGAAAGTGTGGTGACGCGCGGTGTAGCCGACGTTTTCCAGGTCGTTGTGTTTACCCCCCGCACGCACGCAACGCTGTGACGTTGTGGCGCGGGAATAATTACGCTTGTCGAGACCAAGGAACACATCCTTGAACTGGTTCATCCCGGCGTTGGTAAACAGCAGAGTCGGGTCGTTGTTAGGAACCAGGGAGCTACTGGCAACTACCTGGTGTTCCTTACTATGGAAAAAATCGAGAAACGCCTGACGGATCTCAGCGGTGCTCTTGCTCATAATTATCCTGAAATCAAGCTAACGAAATGTCGCAGCCAGCGTTTGCCCTTTTACAGGCCGTCGCCAACTACTGGAAAAAGTGGGAATAAGATAAGTTTTCTTGGGTACGAAGTAAAATCCCGTATGCAGTCAATCGTCAAAATTTAGCCATAATGCCTGAATATCCTCCATCAAAAATCCGCGATAGAGCAAAAAACGCTGCACTTTGACCTTCTCAGCGAAGGCCGTGGGTAGCGGTTCACCGAATTTGCGATCGGCCTGCGCGCGGGCAATCGCCACCCAGTCGCATTCGCACTCGCGCATTGCCGCTTCACCGGCTTCGCGCGTGATCCCTTTCTGGTTCAGTTCCTGGCGGATGCGCGCCGGGCCATACCCTTTGCGCCCGCGGCTGGCAATAAACTGTTTAGCAAAGCGGGCGTCGTTGAGGTAGCGGTTGTCATAGCACCAGGCCACCACTTTTTCGACATCCTCTTCGCTGGCATCCACCGGCTCCGGACCGGCTTTGGTCATGATCGGCGCGGCAAGCTTACGGCGAAACTCCTGCTCGCTGTGATCGCGCATCGCCAGGATACGCATCGCCCGATCCAGCAACCGGGCATAGGCCGAACGGCGCGGTGAGTTTTCAGATTTTTCAGACCCGGATTTTTCAGACTCAAATTTTGTCGACATAGCACCTCCTGAGGGTTACGCCTTTTAAGCGAACGGCACGTACCATCAGATAGCAAAAAGGGCTGCATCTCAGCAGCCCTTCTGTAACGAATCATGCGAGGTTATCACATATCTTCGTTGGTTTCTTTCGCGTGTTCGTCGTTGTCATCGATGACGAAATCCGGTTTAGCATCCTGGTTATTGAGCAGCAGATCGCGCACTTTCTTCTCAATTTCCTTCGCCGTTGCCGGGTTCTCTTTCAGCCAGGTGGTGGCGTTCGCTTTACCCTGACCAATTTTGTCACCGTTGTAGCTGTACCAGGCACCGGCTTTCTCAATCAGCTTCTCTTTCACACCGAGATCGACCAGCTCGCCGTAGAAGTTGATGCCTTCACCGTAGAGGATCTGGAATTCAGCCTGTTTAAACGGTGCCGCGATTTTGTTTTTCACGACCTTCACGCGGGTTTCGCTACCGACCACGTTGTCGCCCTCTTTCACCGCGCCGATACGGCGGATGTCGAGACGCACAGAGGCGTAGAATTTCAGCGCGTTACCGCCGGTGGTGGTTTCCGGGTTACCGAACATCACACCAATTTTCATACGGATCTGGTTGATGAAGATCAGCAGCGTGTTGGACTGTTTCAGGTTACCGGCCAATTTACGCATGGCCTGGCTCATCATACGTGCCGCGAGGCCCATGTGTGAGTCACCGATTTCGCCTTCAATTTCGGCTTTCGGGGTCAGTGCTGCTACGGAGTCAACGACCAGCACGTCAACCGCACCGGAACGCGCCAGCGCGTCACAGATTTCAAGCGCCTGCTCACCGGTATCCGGCTGAGAACACAGCAGGTTGTCGATGTCGACGCCCAGCTTACGTGCGTAGACCGGGTCCAGCGCGTGCTCGGCATCGATAAACGCACAGGTTTTACCTTCGCGCTGTGCCGCTGCAATCACCTGCAAGGTTAAGGTCGTTTTACCGGAGGATTCCGGTCCGTAGATTTCTACGATACGGCCCATCGGCAGGCCGCCTGCGCCCAGTGCGATATCCAGAGAAAGCGAACCCGTTGAGATGGTTTCCACGTCCATGGAGCGGTCTTCACCCAGGCGCATGATGGAGCCTTTGCCGAATTGTTTTTCAATCTGGCCCAGTGCTGCCGCCAACGCTTTCTGTTTGTTTTCGTCGATAGCCATTATTACTCCTGTCATGCCGGGTAAAGCAGGTGATGCTCAACCGGGAATTTCTGATCTGTTGCCGCAATTATACTGTATGCTCATACAGTATCAAGTGTTTTGTAGAAATTGTTGCCACAGGGTGCGTAAGGCATAGGCGGTGGCCTGACGTCGCACGCTTTCACGGTCGCCGCTAAAGCATTCACACCGCGTAATGCCCTCGCCCGCCGCACTCGCAAAGCCGAACCACACGGTGCCGACTGGTTTGGCGTCGCTGCCGCCGTCCGGCCCGGCGATGCCGCTCACCGAAATGGCGTAGCCTGCGCGTGCGGCTTTAATAGCGCCAATCGCCATCTCCACAACCACCGGTTCGCTCACCGCGCCATGCGCGTCCAGCGTGAGGGGCTTAACGCCGATCATCTCTGATTTGGCGTCGTTGCTGTAGGTGACAAAGCCCCGTTCAAACCAGGCGGAACTGCCTGCCACATCGGTGATGACCTTTGCCAGCCAGCCGCCAGTGCAGGACTCGGCGGTGGTCAGCGTCGCGCCGCGTGCCTTCAGCGCCTGGCCGATGCGCTCGCTCAGTTGCAGCAATTCACTGTCCGTCATCGTGACTCCCGTAAGTGAATAAAAACCTGGCAAACAAGATAGCACCTTCTCATTGAAGATGGGGATGAGAGGTAGATTTTACGAGGCGGCTTCAGAAAAAAGGCCAGCGAGCACTGGCCTGGGGGGATTATTTCATGCTGCTGGCGATGGTTTCAACGTTGTGGCGAAACGCGTCAACGTAGGTATCCGCTACGCCGCCTTTGGCGCTAAGCGCTTCCGGGTAAAGCTCGCCGCCGGGCTGTGCGCCTGTGGCGCTGGCAATTTGTTTCACCAGCCGCGGATCGAGCTGGTTTTCCATAAACCAGGTTTTAACACCGTCCGCTTTAATCTGTGTGATCAATGCCGCCACCTGCGCCGCGCTGGCTTCGCTCTCGGACGAGATCCCCTGCGGTGCCATAAAGTTGACGCCGTAGGCGCGACCAAAATAGCCAAACGCGTCATGGCTGGTCAGCACATTGCGCCGGGCCTGTGGGATGGCGCTAAAGCGGCTTTTCGCCCAGCTATCGAGCTGCTTAAGCTGCGCAATGTAGCGATCGCCCGAGGCCGTCAGCGCGGCTTTATCCTGCGGGTCGGCGTGAATAAGCGCGGTCAGAATGTTTTGCGCGTACTGCGCGCCGTTCGCTGCGCTGTTCCAGGCGTGGGGATCGGTGACCGTTCTCCCCTCCTCTTGCAGGGTATGCGTCTGCACGCCATCTGAGGCGACCACCACCGTGCCCGTAAACCCGGACGCCTTCACCAGTCGGTCAAGCCAGCCCTCCAGCCCCAGCCCGTTAACCACCACGACATCCGCTTTGCTGAGCGCAGCGCTGTCCTGCGGCGACGGCTCAAAGGTGTGCGGATCGCCGTCCGGGCCGACCAGCGTCGTCACCTTCACATGCTCGCCGCCCACTTCCGACACGATATCGCCCAGCACCGAAAAACTGCTCACCACGTTCAGCGTTTTAGCCATGGCGTTGTGCGCCACGAAGGCGAGTGCGAGTGTGAGAATTAACCCTGTACGTTTCATTATTTCCCCTTGCTACGTAAAAAGCGCGCGCAGGCCATCAGCGAGCCTGCTGCGCGTGCCAAATAAAACAGAGATGAAAAAGAGCAGGCTGGCGGTCAGTACAATCGACGGCCCCGCAGGCAGCCCGGCGGTCCACGACAGGCTCAGACCAAGCCAGGCACAGAGCGCCCCGCTAACGCCCGCCAGCAGCAGCAGGCCGGGCAGCGTGCGCGCCCAACAGCGGGCGGCCACGGCGGGCAGCATCATCACGCCCACCGCCATTAAGGTGCCGAGCACCTGGAATCCAGCCACAAGGTTTAGCACCAGCAGCGCGAGAAACAGGCCGTGCAGCGCGGCGGGCAACCGGCGGACGTTGACCTGCAAGAACGCGTTATCGAAGGCTTCGCTGACAAAGCCGCGATAGCACAGCGCGAGGCTTAACAGCGTGACGCTGGCAACGCCCGCCACAAAAATCGCGGCATCGCGATCGACCGCCAGAATCGATCCGAACAGCAGGTGCAGAAGATCGACGCTGGAACCGCGCAGCGACACCAGCGTCACCCCCAGCGCCAGCGAGCCAAGATAGAATCCGGCAAAGCTGGCATCCTCTTTGAGCGGCGTGCGGCGGCTGACCGCGCCGGCCACCAGCGCCACGGTGATCCCGGCGATAAACCCGCCGATACTCATCGCCAGCAGCGACATGCCGCTCAGCAAATACCCCACCGCCACGCCGGGTAAAATGGCGTGCGACAGCGCATCGCCCATCAGGCTCATGCGGCGCAGCAGCAGGAAAACCCCCAGCGCGGTGGTGCTAACAGAGAGCGCCAGGCAGACGATCAGCGCCCGCCGCATAAAGCCGAATTCGATAAACGGCTGAAACAAAAAATGCGCGATCATGCCACCTGCCCCGCGCCGGACGGCGACATAATGTCGTCGGTTGCGCCCCACTTCGCCGCAGGGCCGTCAAGGCGCAAGGTCTGCGGAAAATGGCGCAGCACACGCTGGCTGTCGTGCAGCACCGCCAGCACGGTTTGCCCCTGGCGATTCATCTCCAGCATCATCTCCATCAGCAGTTGACTGGTGAGTTCATCGATGCCGGTGAAAGGCTCATCCAGCATCACCAGCGGGGCCTGTTGCACCCAGACGCGGGCGAATAACATGCGCTGAAACTGCCCGCCCGACAGCTCGTCAATGGTGGTCGTCGCCAGCGCCAGCAAACCGACGCGATCCAGCGCGGCGGCCGCCTCTTTACGCGCGCGGCGGTTGATGCTGCTAAACAGGCCGATGCGCGGCCAGCAGCCCATGCGCACCACGTCCTGTACGGTGATGGGAAACTGCGACTCCAGCGCGTGACGCTGCGCCAGCCAGCCGATCGTCGGGCGGACCGGATGCCAGTTCAGCGTGCCGCTGACCGGCGGTAAGAATCCGCCCAGGGTTTTTAACAGCGTCGATTTTCCGCAGCCGTTTTCGCCGACGATGGCCGTCATGCTGCCGGTCTCAAGGGTGCCGCACAGCGCAGGGGTGATCGCCCGCTGCCCGTAGCCCGCGACCACATGGTCAAGTTCAATCATGGTAGCGCCACCGCCCATGCGGTCAGCAGCCAGAGTGCCGCCAGAGCCACTAGCGCAATAGCAATGCGCGTGCTGGCGGCGAGGGAAAAAAGCGAACGGGGGATCATCTGCGCACCTCATAATGTTATAACATAACAATAATGAGTTCAGACGCTGTTGTAAACGGCAGGCGAAATCAGGAGTACGTCAAAATGTTTCAGATATCCCTTCCCGAAGGAAGGGATGAGGATCACTTCACGCGGGAGAGCGCCACCGTCTGACCAAGCTGCCAGACCGCCATCGCATAGTGCGTGCTGTGGTTATAACGGGTAATCGCAAAGAAGTTTGGCAGCCCATACCAGTATTCATACCCGGTGCCGACATCAAGGCGCAGCAGGCTGACCTGTTGATGATTGCCCAGCGGCTGCTGCGGCGTTAACCCGACGGCGGCCAGCTGCGCGACGCTGTACTGAGTTTTAAAGCCGTTTTCAAGGCCCGGTGCCTGACCATTCGCCGGGATCGCCACCGCGTCGCCTTTCACCCAGCCGTGGGCTTTGAAGTAGTTTGCCACGCTGCCAATGGCATCCACCGGATCCCACAGGTTAATGTGCCCGTCGCCATTAAAATCAACGGCATACTCTTTGTAAGAGGACGGCATAAACTGCCCGTAACCCATGGCCCCCGCAAACGAGCCTTTCAGGTCAAGGGGATCGTCGCTTTCATCACGCGCCATCAACAGGAAGGTTTCCAGTTCACCGGCGAAATAGTTCGCCCGACGCGGATAGGCGAAGGAGAGCGTCGCCAGCGCATCGAGAATACGGGTTTTGCCCATCACCCGTCCCCAGCGGGTTTCCACGCCAATAATGCCGACGATAATTTCCGGCGGCACGCCATAAACCTGCCAGGCGCGGGTGAGCGCATCTTCATATTGATTCCAGAAAACAACGCCGTTCTGCACGTTATCCGGGGTAATAAACTGTTTGCGGTAGCGCAGCCAGGCCCCGTTTGGCCCCGATGGCGGCAGTCCGGTGGTCGGCGCTTGCTTGTCCATCAGACGCAGCACGTAATCCAGACGCTTCGCCTGCGAGAGGATCTCATGCAGCTGCTGACGGTCAAAACCGTGCTTGCTCACCATCTTATCGATGAACTGCTCCGCCGCCGGGTTATTGGCAAAATCGCCGCCCGACATCAGCATACTGTGCTGCGGTTCTAACAGAAAACCGCCGGACGGCGATCCGGTGGTGACCGTTTGTGCCTGAGTAGTTTTAGGTTTGCTGCTGCAAGCGGAGAGCAAAACAAGGACGGACAACAGAGCTGCGTGACGACGCTTAAACATGGGACATCCATATAACAATTTCAGCCAGAGTGAATTATGGTAAAGCATCTGGCTATCCACAAGGAAGCGGCACAGACAGGCAATTCTTTTCTGCCTGCGTTTCTACCCCTTCATTCCCAGACGTTTCGCCAGCCGGTGCAGGTTGGCGACGTCGGTGTCCAGCGCTCTGGCGCACGCCGCCCAGCGCCCGCCGTGCTGTTGTAAAACCCTGTTTATCGTTTCACGCTGAAAGGCCTCCGTGGCTTCACGCAGACTGGTGACTACCACGTCGGCGGCGACGGTCAGCGCAGGCTTAACGGGTTCATCGCTCAGGGCAAAATGGGCAACGTCGAGCACCACATCGTCCCGCTGCCGGGTGGCTCTTGCCAGCACGACCGCGCGGTGGATCGCATGTTCCAGCTCGCGCACATTGCCGGGCCAGGCGTAGTGCAGCAGTAACGCCCGTGCGCCAGGGCTTAACACCACCCGGGACAGCCCCAGCCGCAGGCGGCACTGTTCACAAAAATAGCCCGCCAGCAGCACCACGTCTTCACCGCGATCGCGCAGCGCCGGCACCGCCAGCGGAAAGACGCTCAGGCGATGGAACAGATCTGCACGAAAGCGCCCGGCCAGCACCTCTTCGCGCAGATCGCGGTTGGTCGCCGCCAGCACCCGCACATCGACGCGCAAGCTGCGGTCGTCGCCCACGCGCTGAATGTCGCCGTACTGCAATACGCGCAGCAGCTTGGCCTGCAACGCCAGCGACAGCTCGCCGATCTCATCGAGAAACAGCGTGCCGTTATCCGCCATTTCGAACTTGCCGCTGCGGTGGCTGATGGCCCCGGTGAACGCCCCCTTCACATGCCCGAACAGCTCGCTTTCGGCGACGCTCTCCGGCAGCGCCGCGCAGTTGAGATACACCAGCGGATCTACCGCTCGGGCCGATCCTTCGTGGATGGCCTTCGCCACCAGCTCTTTGCCGGTGCCGGTTTCACCGCCGATCAGCACGTTAAGATCCGACGCCGCCACGATCTCAATGGCTTTTTTCAGCTCCGCCATGCCGGGTGACAGCCCGATCATCTCAGTATGCGCCACCTGCTCAAACGCCGTCGGATGGCCTGGCATCATGTTTTGATTTTCCAGTTGCTCAATCAGCAGCGCGTTATTGAGCGCCCCCGCCGCCAGCGCGGCAATCAGGCGCAGCTCTTCGTCGCTAAAGGTATCGAACTGATCCGGCAGCAGGCCGTCCAGCGTCAGCGCGCCAATCAGATTCTGCCCGGCAAACAGCGGCAGGCCAATGCAGGCGTGCACTTTCAGGCTCTCCTGGCCTGGGATCAGCCCGTCGTAAGGATCCGGCAGATCGCTGTCCGCCGGAAAGCGCACCACGTCCCCGGCGCGGGCGATGGCTTCAAGCCGGGGATGCCCTTCAAGGGTAAAGCGACGGCCCAGCACATCGCGCGCCAGCCCGTCGATGGCCAGCGGAATAAACTGTCGGTCGTCATAGCGCAGCAGCGCCGAGGCATCGCAACCCAGCACCTGACGCAGCGTGGCGATCAGCCGCTGAAAGCGGTCCTGATGCCCGACCCCGCTTTGCAGTTCAATGGCGATCCCCGCCAGCACCTCAACCGAAAAACGCATAATTACCTCGCTGTCATTTTGACAATGCCCATTGTCATTATGACAGCTTAACACAGCGTCATTTTGACACTCTCTTTTTTAGAGAAACCTAAAATAGATATAAAAACAATAAGTTAAAAACTGGCACGCATCTTGATAAAGGATAACCATCTGATTAAAAACGACTGTGTTAATTGAGGTTACCATGACGATCCACGTAAAAAATAATATTCACTGGGTAGGACAGCGCGACTGGGAAGTGCGTGATTTCCACGGCACCGAGTACAAAACCACAAAGGGCAGCAGCTACAACAGCTATTTGATCCGCGAAGGAAAAAATGTGCTGATCGATACGGTCGATCATAAATTCAGCCGCGAGTTCGTGCAGAACCTGCGCGGCGAAATCAATCTCGCCGACATCGACTACATCATCATTAACCACGCCGAAGAGGATCATGCAGGCGCGTTAACCGAGCTGATGTCGCACATCCCGGACACGCCGATCTACTGCACCACCAACGCCATCGACTCCATCAACGGTCACCATCATCATCCGGAGTGGAACTTCCATACCGTGAAAACCGGCGATGCGCTGGACATTGGCAACGGCAAGCAGCTGATTTTTGTTGAAACGCCCATGCTGCACTGGCCGGATAGCATGATGACCTACCTGACCGGCGACGCGGTGCTGTTCAGCAACGACGCCTTTGGTCAGCACTACTGCGACGAACGGCTGTTCAACGACGAGGTGGATCAGGCCGAGCTGTTTGAGCAATGCCTGCGCTATTACGCCAATATTCTGACGCCGTTCAGCCGCCTGGTGACGCCAAAAATTACCGAGATTTTGGGCTTTAACCTGCCGGTGGAGATGATTGCCACATCCCACGGCGTGGTCTGGCGTGACAACCCGACGCAGATCGTCGAGCGCTACCTGCAATGGGCGGCGGATTATCAGGAAGATCGCATCACCCTGTTCTACGACACCATGTCCAACAACACCCGCATGATGGCCGACGCCATTGCGCAGGGCATTAACGAAGTGGATCCGAACGTGGCGGTGAAAATCTTCAACGTGGCGCGCAGCGATAAAAACGAGATCCTCACCAATGTGTTCCGCTCAAAAGGCGTGCTGGTGGGTACGTCCACTATGAACAACGTGATGATGCCAAAAATCGCCGGACTGGTGGAGGAGATAACCGGCCTGCGCTTTCGTAACAAACGCGCCAGTGCCTTCGGCTCCCACGGCTGGAGCGGCGGCGCGGTTGATCGCCTCTCAACCCGCTTACAGGATGCCGGTTTTGACATGTCGATGAGCCTGAAGGCCAAATGGCGTCCGGACATCGACGCGCTTGAGAACTGCCGCCAGCACGGCCGCGATATCGCCCGTCAGTGGGCGCTCGCACCGCTGCCGGATGCCCGCGCAGTAGCCCGCCCGCAGCAAGAAGCGTGCGCCTGTGCCGCGCCCGCCGACCTGGGGCCGCAAATGCAGTGCAGCGTCTGCCAGTGGATTTACGATCCCGCCCAGGGCGAGCCGATGCAGGATGTCGCCCCAGGCACGCCGTGGTCAGCCGTGCCTGACAGCTTCCTGTGTCCGGAGTGCTCGCTGGGCAAAGCCGTGTTTGACGAACTGGCAACGGAGGCACAATGAGCAACAGTATCGTCATCATTGGATCGGGCTTCGCCGCCCGCCAACTGGTGAAAAACATCCGTAAACTGGATGAGCGCGTACCGCTCACGCTGATTGCCGCCGATAGCATTGATGAGTACAACAAGCCGGATCTCAGCCATGTCATCAGCCAGGGCCAGCGTGCGCAGGATCTCACCCGTCAGACGGCGGGCGAGTTTGCCGAACAGTTCAACCTGCGTCTGTTTCCGGACACTCAGGTAATGGAGATCGACGCCACGGCGCGGGTGGTGAGCAGCCAGCAACAGCAGTGGCACTACGACAAACTGGTGCTGGCAACCGGCGCGGCGGCGTGGGTGCCGCCGGTTCCCGGCCATGAGCTGATGCTCACGCTCAACAGCCAGCAGGCGTATCGGGAGTGCGAGGGAGAACTTGCCGATGCGCAGCGGGTGATGATTGTCGGGAGCGGATTGATTGGCACCGAGCTGGCGATGGATTTCTGCCGCGCGGGCAAAGCCGTGACGCTGATTGACAACGCCGCCAGCGTGCTGGCCTCGCTGATGCCGCCGGAAGTGAGCAGTCGCTTACAGCATTGTCTGACGGAGATGGGTATTCATCTGTTACTGAAATCGCAGCTGGCCTCCCTTGAGCGCACACCCTTGGGGATCCGCGCCAAGCTGGACGGTGGGCGCAGTGTCGAGGTGGATGCGGTGATCGCCGCCACCGGTTTACGCCCGGCCACGGCGCTTGCCCGGCGGGCAGGCGTGACGGTGAACCACGGCGTGGTGGTGGACCGCTATTTACAGAGCAGCGAGGCGAACATTTTTGCGCTGGGCGACTGCGCGGAGATCGACGGCCAGGTGCTGCCGTTCCTGCAACCGATTCAGTTAAGCGCGATGACGCTGGCGAAAAATCTCACCGGCAGTCGTGCGCCGCTGATGCTGCCCCCGATGCTGGTAAAAGTGAAAACCCCCGCGCTGCCGCTGCATCTGGCCGGTGAGACGCCGCGCCGGGATTTACACTGGCAGATCGAAACCACCCCGGACGGCATGGTGGCAAAAGGGTTTGACGGCGAGCGCCTGCGCGCATTTGTGGTCAGCGAAGCGCGCATGAAAGAGGCGTTTGGGTTGTTAAAACAGTTACCGGCCCAGGCGATTGCGCCGGAGTAATGGGTGTTAGTTCTGTAGGCCCGGTAAGCCTGCGCCACCGGGCAAGTACATCAGATCACGCCGGGCGGCACTGCGTTTGCCCGGCCTACAGGGCGGCAGATGCCTCAGCTGTGCACCGTCAGCGAATCGTACCCTTTCCAGCGGTAGTTCAGCATCGAAATCAGCCAGCAGGCGATGAACAGCCCCACGACGATAAACCCTGCGTTGCCGAGATTTTCGTTCAGCACCCCAATGTAATCCCACAGGCCGCCGCTCAGGCCCAGCTTATCCATCATCAGCCCGAGCGCTTCCAGCCCGCCGATAAACAGCGCCACCACCACCGACGTACCGGTAATGGTCATGTTGTAATAAATCTTGCGCTGCGGTTTATCAAAGGCCCAGCCGTACGCGCCGACCATCAGCACATTGTCGAGGGTATCGATAAGCGCCATGCCGCTGGCAAACAAGGCCGGAAAGATCATGATCGACCAGATAGACATACCGTGGGACGCGCTGGCCGCTGAAATGCCCAGCACGCCAATTTCGGTGGCGGTATCAAAGCCGAGGCCAAATAAAAAGCCCACCAGATACATGTGCCAGCTTTTGCCGATCAGGCGAAACGTGCGGCTAAACAGCCAGTTCATCACCCCGCCCTTCGCGGCTAAATCCAGGCTCTCGCTGACGGGTTTCCCCTGCTTGAGGGCCTGAAAACTGCGCCAGACGCCGCGCAGGATCACCAGGTTAACCAGCGCCATCGCCAGCAGGAACACCGCTGAAACGGCGGTGCCAATCATGCCGCCGGTTTCGTGAAACCATGCCATTTTGTCCTGGAATGCCGCCGCCGTGGCGGCAATCGCCAGCGAGGCCAGCACCACAATCGACGAGTGGCCCAGTGAAAACCAGGCACCTACGCCGAACGGGCGTTTACCCTGCTGCATCATCTTGCGCGTCACGTTATCAATGGCGGCGATATGGTCAGCGTCCACCGCATGGCGCAGGCCGTAGCACCATGCCAGCAGGCTTGCGGCCATCAGCGCCGGGCTTTGCGCGAACACGTGCCACGCCCAGCCCCATGCCAGCAGATTTGCCATTACCAGCGCCAGAATCAGCAGCGCGGCACGCGGTTCTGCGCTTAAAATTCGCATAAACATCGTGTTACCCCTTTTAATAAAGCCGGGCGGCGGCAACCATTGCCTGCCCAAATGCAATCGCGCCATCGCCCGCAGGCAATTGCGCCGGAAAGAAGAGTGTAAAATCCGCGAGATAAAAACGAAGCCGGGTGCACAGCAGGCGGTTATGCACTACGCCCCCGCTAAAGCACAGCGTCGTAATATTGAATGCCCGCGCCTGCTCGCGCATCAATGCCGCCAGCCCCTGGGCCAGCGCGTCGTGAAAGGCCCACGCTTTTTCACTCTCACTCGCCTGCCAGTTCAGCCACAGCGACCAGAAGGCCGGCAGATCGTTAACGTCAAGCCGGACGGGATGCGTCACCCCCGGACAGGTGCTGGCAAGCGCTTCAAGGCGGCACGCCGCTTCACCTTCATAGCTCAACGTTTCAGGCGCACAGCCGAGTGTACAAGCCACCGCATCGAAAAACCGTCCGCAAGACGACACTTGCGGCGCATTAATTCCACGCTCAACCGCGCGCGCCAGCGGCCGCCAGTTTTGCGCCAGCACCGGCTGCATGTGGGGATAATTTTGCCAGTCGGGAATAAAGGCCAGGCACTGGGCCAGCAGGTTACGCCAGGGTTGCGTCGCCGCCAGATCGCCACCGGGAAGCGCCACCGCCGGCAGCCCGCCCAAATGCTCGCACTGGCGATAATTCACCCGCAGGCACTCGCCGCCCCACAGCTGACCGTTTTCCCCCATGCCGATACCGTCGAGCGTCAGCGCAATCACATCGCCGCCGTCGCGTGGCCAGCCGTTTTCCGCCAGGCACGCCGCCGCATGCGCGTGATGGTGCAGCACGGTGTCCACCGGCAGCCCCATCCCCTGCCCCCACTGGCTGGCGCGGTAGCCCGGATGCGCATCGCACACCACCCGCTGGGGCGTAAAATCGTAAATCGACTGCATCAGCGTTAATGCCTCGCGCCACTGCGCTTCCACGCCGTCATCGGTCAGATCGCCAAAATGCTGGCTCAGCACCGCCTGCTCGCCGCGCACCAGGCAAAAGGTGTTTTTCAGATCCGCGCCCAGACACAGCAGCGGCGGCACGTTTTCAAACCCCGGCGGCAGCGCCAGCGCGTCCGGCACAAACCCGCGCGAGCGCCGCAGCATTTCGCCGCTCGCCCGCATCACGGAGTCGTCCATGCGCTGCACGATATCGCGGTTATGCAATAAAAAGCCGTCGGCGATCTCATGAAGATCGTCCAGCGCCTGCGCATTGGTCAGCGCGGGCGGCTTACCGCTCAGATTTCCGGAGGTCATCACCAGCGGGCGGTTGAGCGCCTGCATCAGTAAGTGCTGGAGCGGATTGGCAGGCAGCATCACGCCGACCTCATCCAGCCCCGGCGCGATGGCCGCACACAGCCCGGGCACGCAGGATTTGTCCACCAGCACAATCGGTGCGGCAGCGCTGTGCAAAAGCGCCTGCGCGGGCAAAGTCGCCGCCGTGGGCATCATTACCGCCAGCGGTTTCGCCGGGCGGTGCTTGCGCGCGCGCAGGCGCAACACCGCCTGCTGATTTTGCGCGTCCACGGCAAGATGAAAGCCACCCAGCCCTTTAATGGCGACGATCTTCCCGGCGTTGAGCAGCGCAACGGCGGCGGCCAGCGCAGCCTCGCGCTCAGCCTGTTGCCCTTCGGCGCGCCATTCCAGCTGCGGGCCACAGTCGGCGCACGCCACCGGCTGCGCGTGAAAGCGCCGGTCCGCCGGGTGGCGGTACTCTTTTTCACAGGCCGGACACAGCGGAAACGCCGCCATCACGGTGAACGGGCGGTCGTAAGGCATGGCGTGAATAATGGTGAAGCGCGGGCCGCAGTGGGTGCAGTTGATAAAGGGGTAGCGGTAGCGGCGATCGTTGGGATCGTTAAGCTCCGCGAGACAGGCCGGACAGGTCGCCGCATCCGGCACAATCTGGGTATTCATGGTGCCACCCGCGCTGTGGCGAATGGCAAAGGTGTCGGGCAAGGTGTCCCAGCTAAACGGCGTCACCGTCGCGTCGTCAATGCGTGCCAGCGGCGGGCATTGCTGCCGCAGACCGGCAATAAACGACGCCTCATCCCCCAGCAGACGGATTTCTACGCCAAGGCCATCGTTGCACACATCACCTTTGCGCTGAAGCAGCTTTGCCAGTTGCCAGACGAAGGGGCGGAAACCCACCCCCTGCACCTTGCCACGCACGCGAATAAGGACGCCGTTAGTCTTCATCTTGCCTTGTTATACCGCCGCTTCACGCAGGCGATTTTTCATCTCTCTGTAGGTGGTCTGAGTGTAATCTTCCGCCCAGCGCTGATCGTTGATTGCGCTCACTTTAACCGCGCAATATTTGGTTTCCGGCGTTTTGGAAATGGGATCGAGATTGTCCTGGGTCAGTTCGTTACAGGCACCAATCCACCACTGATAGGTCATGTAAACGCTGCCCACATTGATGCGCTCGTTGACGTCTGCACGGCTGATGACCTTGCCGCGACGCGACTCGACCCACACCAGTTGCTGATCCTTAATGCCCATCGCCCGCGCGTCGTCCGGGTTGATTTGCACATAGCCCGGCTCGTCCGCCAGCGTTTGCAGGGCGGCGCAGTTGCCGGTCATGGAGCGACAGGAGTAGTGTCCGACTTCGCGCACGGTGCACAGCACCAGCGGGTAGTGCTCATCCGGCACTTCCGCAGGCGCGCGCCACGGGGCGGCAAACAGATGCCCTTTGCCGTCTGGCGTATCGAACTGATTGCCTTTATAGAGATAAGGCGTGCCGGGGTGATCCAGCGTCGGGCACGGCCACTGCACGTGGCCCATATCGCCCATTTTCTCGTAAGTGACACCGAAGAACAGCGGGCACAGCGAACGCAGCTCATCCCAGATTTGCTGGTTGTTCTCGTAGTGCATCGGGTAGCCCATTTCGGTGGCGATCAGGCTGATGATTTCCCAGTCACGCTTAACGTTGTACTGCGCATCCACGGCTTTTTCGAAGCGCTGGAAACCGCGATCCGCGCAGGTAAACACGCCGCCGTGTTCGCCCCAGGAGGTGGCGGGCAGCAGCACGTCGGCCTGCTCGGCGGTTTTGGTCATAAAGATGTCCTGTACCACCACAAAATCGAGCGCCTCAAACCCTTTGCGCACGAGGCCCAGATCCGCTTCGGTCTGGAGCGGATCTTCGCCCATGATGTAATAGGCTTTCACCTTGCCTTCCAGCGCCAGGTGCGGCACTTCGGTGATGCGCACGCCGACTTTATCGTCCATATCCTCAACGTTAATGCCCCAGGCGCTGGCGAATTTCGCCCGCACGTCCGGGTCAACCACGTCCTGATAGCCAGGGAACTGGTTAGGGATCACACCCATATCACACGCGCCCTGCACGTTGTTTTGCCCGCGCACCGGGCCGACGCCGACGTGTTCGCGGCCCAGGTTTCCGGTCAACAGCGCCAGGCTCGACAGCCCTTTCACCACGTCCACCGCCTGGCCGAACTGGGTCACGCCCATGCCCCACATAATGGTGGCTGACGGTGCGGCGGCATAAGTGCGCATCGCCTGGCGAATTTGCTGGGCGGAAACACCGGTCAGGTGCTCCACGTCTTCCGGCGCGTACCCTTTCACGGTTTCGCGATAGGCTTCAAGCCCGGTGGCGAAGCTGGCAACGTACTCTTTATCGTAGAGTTCTTCTTCTAACAGCACGTAGCCAAAGGCGTTGACCAGCGCCATATTGCAGCCGTTTTTGATTTGCAGATGCTGATCGGCAATACGCGCGGTTTCGATGCGACGCGGATCGCAAACGATGATTTTGGCCCCGTTCTGTTTGGCCTTGATCACCCGGCGTGCGACGATGGGGTGCGAATCCGCACAGTTGTAGCCGAAGACCAGCAGGCAGCGGGAGTGTTCGATATCGCCAATGGAGTTACTCATTGCGCCGTTGCCCAGCGTCTCCTGTAGCCCCGCCACCGACGGCCCGTGACACACGCGCGCGCAGCAGTCGACGTTATTGGTGTTGAGCACGCCGCGAGCAAATTTCTGCATCACATAGTTGGTTTCATTGCCGGTGCCGCGCGACGAACCGGTGGTCATTATCGACCGTGGGCCAAACTGGGCTTTGATGTCACCGAGGCGTTTCGCGGTGTAGCGGATGGCTTCGTCCCAGCTTACCGGTGTGAGCTTGCCGCCTTTTTCATAGCGGATCATCGGCTGCGTCAGACGCGGCGTCAGCAGTTTTGTGTCGTTGAGGAAATCCCAGCCGTAGTAGCCTTTCAGGCACAGCTGGTTCTGGTTGGTGACCCCTTCCGCCGCTTCGGCACGAATGATTTTGTTGTTATCAACGACCAGTTTAAGTTTGCAGCCCGCGCCGCAGTAAGGACAAACGCTAGTGATTTTTTTCATCAGTAACAGACCTGTTAAAAGTTGAAAGAGGTTGAGATTAAAACAGCAGTGAAGAGGCGGTATCGAGCGCGGCGCGGCGGCGTTTTTCCGCGCTGAGTTGCTCCAGCATGTCGCGATCGACACATACCAGCGCGTTGGTCGGGCAGACATCCATACAGGCCGGACCGGCTTCGCGGTGATAGCACAAATCACATTTGTTGGCTTCGGCCTTCTCAGCCCGCACGTTCAGGCCCGCGCCGCTGTTGCGAACGACCGGGCGCACCACCACTTCCATCGCGCCGTAGGGGCAGGCCACCACGCAGGTTTTGCAGCCAATGCAGCGTTCCTGCATCACATGCACAAAGCCTTTGTCACGGCTGATCGCCCCGTTCGGGCAGACGTTGGCGCAGGGCGCGTCTTCGCACTGGCGGCACAGCGTGGCGGTAGAGACGTTCACGCCTTTGATAACGTGAATGCGCGGTAAAAAGGTGGTGGGGGTCAGGGATGCGCAGTCCTGGTGTTCCTGGTGAGAAACAACGCATGCGACTTCGCAGGTGCGGCAGCCAATACACTTACTGGCGTCCGCCATGATGAAACGGTTCATCCGATTCTCCAGCATTATGGGGTCATACGCCGGAGTATTCACGAATCGTGCCAGTTTTTAAGATTATGAAATATAGGGAAATATTTAAAGTCGTTGCCCAGAAACCCCTGTCATCGTCACTTGTGACGATGACGGATGACGACGTCAGACATGCGGCCCGTGGATCAGTGACTCCCGTTCCATTAATTCGCCGGGGAAGGTCTGCTGATATTTAAAATCACCGCCGTCGAGCATAAAAATAAGGCGGTTAATGGTCTCTTTGATCATCTCCGTAACGGGCACACGCACGCTTGTGAGCGACGGCACAATATAAGGTGCCAGCGCGATATCATCAAAACCCATTACCGATACCCTCTGCGGCACGTTTATTCCGCTGTCGTTGAGTTGTTTAATTGCACCGACCGCCATGTCGTCGTTACTGGCTACCAGCGCGCTGAAACTCACCTGCCGTGATAAGAGCGTCGAGACGCCCGCCGCACCGCTGACCGGCGTCCACTTTCCTTCCACAATCAGATCGTTACGTACCGGCACGCCGTGTCTGGTCAGCGCATCTTTATAGCCGGACAGGCGCTCAATACCGGTGGGCGAATCCAGCGAGCCGGTAATAAACGCAATATCGCGATGACCCAGCGCCAGTAATCTCGACACCGCGGAAAAGCTGGAGGCTTTCTGGTCGGAATAGACGCAATGGCTACTGTTTTTACGCAAGCGGCGGTTAATGACCATAATCGGCTGCGAATGACTTTCGATAATCTCGTCCATTTCATCGACGCTTAAAAAGCGCGGATAAATAATGATCGCGTCGCAGCGTAAATCGAGTAAATACTGGATGGCCTGGCGCTCTTCTTCAGCGCTGTGCTTGCCGTCGGCGAGGATCAGCTGTCGGCCTTTGTCTTCGGTCATGCGCGCGGCATGAAACAACAGCTCGCTAAAATAGACGCCGTGATAGAGGGTGTTCGTCACCACCAGCCCCAGCGTTTGCGTCTTTTGGGTTGCCAGATTGCGCGCCAGCAGGTTGGGCCGGTAGCCGCTCTCGCGAATGGCCTGAAACACGCGATCTTTGGTCTCCTGGCTGACGTAGCCGTTACCCGTCAGCACACGAGACACCGTCGCCTTTGAGACACCTGCCCGCTTCGCGACCTCCAGCATCGTGGTCATGTTTTTTGTTCCTTTAAATTCAATCACCCGCAGTGTACTTCACTGTAAATCGATTTGCAGTCTTTTGCCGGGGAGGCGCTTATCCGCCCTGGAAGATTAAGCGATCTGCATCACAAATGAACAAAATTGCAATTGAATATAAAAATAAAACTCATCATTCTTTTGTGGAACCGGTTTCCTATTTCACGTTTCATCCCCCAACGGTGAAACTGTATCTTCTTGATAAAACAGGATAACAATCCGATGTCAAAGAATTATGCGGCGCTGGCGACCTCTGTGGTCACCGCCCTGGGCGGCGTTGACAATATCAGCGCTGTAACGCACTGCATGACGCGTCTGCGCTTTGTGGTGAAAGACGACACGCTCATCGACACCGCCGGTCTGAAAAGCGTCAGCGGCGTGATGGGCGTGGTGCGCAATGAAAATCAGTGCCAGGTGATCGTCGGCAATACCGTCTCGCATGCGTTTCGTGAAGTGGTCAGCCTGCTGCCGGAAAACATGCAGCCTGCGGTCCCGGTGGGCAAACCGAAGCTCACGCTCAAACGCATTGGCGCGGGCATTCTCGATGCGCTGATCGGCACCATGTCACCGCTGATCCCGGCGATCATCGGCGGCTCAATGGTCAAGCTGCTGGCGATGATTTTAGAGATGACCGGCGTGCTGGAAAAAGGGGCATCTACGCTTACGATCCTCACGGTCATCGGCGACGGCGCGTTCTTCTTCCTGCCGCTGATGGTGGCCGCCTCAGCGGCGGTGAAATTCAAAACCAACATGTCGCTGGCGATTGCCATTGCCGGTGTGCTGGTGCACCCGAGCTTTATTGAGCTGATGGCGAAAGCCGCGCAGGGTGAGCACGTCGAGTTCGCGCTCATTCCGGTCACCGCGGTGAAATACACCTATACGGTGATCCCGGCGCTGGTGATGACCTGGTGTCTGTCGTACATCGAGCGCTGGGTCGATAAAATCACTCCGGCGGTGACGAAAAACTTCCTCAAGCCGATGCTAATCGTGCTGATTGCCGCCCCGCTTGCTATTGTGTTGATTGGCCCGATTGGCATCTGGATCGGCAGCGCGATCTCCGCACTGGTGTACACCATTCATGACTATCTCGGCTGGCTGTCGGTAGCCATTATGGGCGCGCTGTGGCCGCTGCTGGTCATGACCGGGATGCACCGTGTGTTTACGCCAACCATCATTCAGACCATCGCCGAGACCGGAAAAGAGGGCATGGTAATGCCGTCGGAAATCGGTGCCAACCTGTCGCTTGGCGGCTCGTCGCTGGCGGTGGCCTGGAAAACCAAAAACCCGGAACTGCGCCAGACGGCGCTGGCGGCGGCAGCGTCGGCGATTCTGGCCGGCATTTCAGAACCGGCGCTGTACGGCGTGGCCGTACGCTTAAAGCGCCCGCTGATTGCCAGCCTGATCAGCGGTTTTATCTGCGGCGCGGTGGCAGGTATTGCCGGACTCGCCAGCCATTCCATGGCGGCACCGGGCCTGTTTACCAGCGTGCAGTTCTTTGATCCGGCAAATCCCATGAGCATCGTCTGGGTGTTCGGCGTAATGGCGCTGGCGGTGGTGCTCTCGTTTGTGCTTACGCTGATGCTGGGCTTTGAGGATATTCCGGTGGAAGACGACGCGGTCAGCGCTCCAGACCAAAGCCTGAAACTAAGGAGTCAAAATGTCAGTATTTCCTGAAGGATTTTTATGGGGCGGCGCACTGGCTGCCAACCAGTCAGAAGGCGCGTATCGCGAAGGCGGAAAGGGGCTGACCACCGTCGATATGATCCCGCACGGCGCGAACCGTCTGCCGGTAAAACTCGGGCTGGAAAAACGCTTCGCCCTGCGCGATGACGAGTTTTACCCCAGCCATGAAGCGATTGATTTTTACCATCGTTACAAAGAAGACATCGCGCTGATGGCGGAGATGGGCTTCACGGTGTTTCGCACCTCCATTGCCTGGGCGCGTCTGTACCCGAACGGCGATGAGCTTACGCCGAACGCCGAGGGCATTGCGTTTTATAAAGCGGTGTTCGAGGAGTGCAAAAAGTACAACATCGAACCGCTGGTGACGCTGTGCCACTTCGACGTGCCGATGCATCTGGTGCGCGAGTATGGCTCCTGGCGTAACCGCAGCATGGTGGAGTTTTTCACCCGTTATGCGCGCACCTGCTTTGAGGCGTTTGACGGACTGGTGAAATACTGGCTGACGTTTAACGAAATCAACATCATGCTGCACAGCCCCTTCTCCGGCGCGGGGCTGGTGTTTGAGGCGGGCGAAAATCAGGAGCAGGTCAAATATCAGGCCGCGCATCATGAGCTGATTGCCAGCGCGCTGGCGACGAAAATCGCCCATGAGGTGAACCCGCAAAACCAGGTCGGCTGCATGCTGGCGGGCGGCAATTTTTACCCGTACTCCTGCAAACCGGAAGACGTGTGGATGGCGCTGACCAAAGATCGTGAAAACCTGTTCTTTATCGACGTGCAGGCGCGCGGTGAATATCCGGCGTACTCCGCACGCGTGTTCCGCGAAAAAGGCATTCATATTGAGAAAGCGCCGGGGGACGATGACATTCTGAAAAACACCGTCGATTTTGTCTCCTTCAGCTATTACGCCTCGCGCTGTGCGTCGGCGGACATGAACGCCGGTAACACCAGCGCGGCAAACATTGTGAAGTCGCTGAAAAACCCGCATATCGAGGCCAGCGAATGGGGCTGGGGCATCGATCCGCTGGGGCTGCGCATTACCATGAACATGATGTACGACCGCTACCAGAAACCGCTGTTCCTGGTGGAGAACGGCCTCGGCGCGCGCGACAAAATCACCGCCGACGGCGAGATCAACGATGATTACCGCATCAGCTATTTGCGCGAGCACATCCGCGCCATGGGCGATGCCATTGAGGACGGCATTCCGGTGATGGGTTACACCTCGTGGGGCTGCATCGATCTGGTGGCCGCGTCAACCGGTGAGATGAGCAAACGCTATGGCTTTGTCTATGTCGATCGCGATGATGCGGGTAACGGCACGCAGGCCAGGCTGCGCAAGAAATCGTTCTGGTGGTATAAGAAGGTGATCGCCAGTAACGGCGCGGATTTAGCGTAGCCTGTTGCCCTCACCCCAACCCTCTCCCACAGGGAGAGGGAGAGCGATTTGTAGGCCGGGTAAGGCGAAGCCGCCACCCGGCGATGCTCAGAGCGGCGAAAAACCCCCGTCCCCAACCCACCCCGCAAGGCGTGAATAGACCTCCTCGACCGCTGCTTTCACCGGCGGCGTCATCGGGTAATAAAAACCGACGATATCCGGCTGAATGCCGAGAAAAATCACCTCGCCAACGTCTTCTTTAAGCTGATCGATAAGATAGTTCAGCGGCATATTGTGCGTGGTCATCAGGAACATCTCTGCGATGTCGTCCGGATCCACAAGGCGAATTTCACCGGGGTTCAGCCCCATGTCGGTCGCATCCACGATCAGCAGGCGCGCGGGCTTCAGTTCACGGATCGCCACCACGTCGTTTTCCGGCGCGCTGCCGCCGTCAATCACCACCCAGTTGCCGGGGGTGCTTTCGGCGCACATCTGTGCCAGCAGCGGCCCCGCGCCGTCGTCGCCCATCATGCTGTTTCCCACACAAAGCAAAACGTCAGTCACGTACTCTCCTCACCATCAGATAGATGGCGCTTTCCTGATGAATGTCATGCAACATGCCGAGCAATGCCCGGCTCCATGTTTGCTGCTGCGCGGTTTGTGCGCCCAGCGCGCGGTCAAAGGCGTTCGCCAGCACATTAATGTGCGAATGATCGATAACGATCTCGCCATACTTCGGCACGCCTTCCATTTTGCGTCGCGCGTCGCTGCCCGCCTCAAGCGTCGCGATCCACGCCAGATACGCCGCCCAGTCGCAGGTCAGCGCCGCTTCCAGGCAGTCGATCACGCCAAGGTGGTGACCAATCGCCAGGCTGTAATACACCACCTGCTGTGCCGCCGCAGGGGTCGCATCGTTTTCGTCAATAAACTTGCGGCTCAGTTGACTGAACACCACCGTCTCGCTCATCGGATCCGCGCCTCATCCACCACCTGATTGAGGTGCTGCACAATTTCACTCAGACGCGGATCGTTCTCCGCCGTCAGCCAGCGCGCAACCTGGTTTTCACCCTGCCCTAACAGGCGCAGATAGTCGTCGGCAATCTGGCGGCCATAGCGGTAACCCGCCAGCCTGCGCGCTTCCCGATCCACGCGTACGCGCAGCGGCTGCACCATGTCACCGTGCAAAATCTGCGCGGGCTGGTTGTCCAGTTCCCCAGGCGCGCGGGCGTGGATCTTCTGCTCCAGCAGGCCCAGCGCCATGGCAAAACCGTACAGCGTCGCGGCGGGCGTTGGCGGGCAGCCAGGAATGTAAACATCCACCGGCACGATTTTATCGGTGCCGCCCCACACGCAGTAGAGATCGTGAAAAATACCGCCGCTGTTGCCGCACGCGCCGTAGGAGATGCAGATTTTCGGATCCGGTGCCGACTGCCAGGCGCGCAGCGCAGGCGATCGCATCGCACGCGTCACCGCCCCGGTGAACAGCAAAATGTCCGCATGGCGCGGCGATGGCACCACTTTGATGCCAAAGCGCTCCGCGTCGAACAGCGGGGAGAGTGTAGCGAAAATCTCTATCTCACAACCGTTACAGCCGCCACAGTCCACGCGATACACATAGGCGGATCGTTTGATTTTTTTCAGCAGCGACGCCTTCATGCTGGCGATGGACTCTTCCACCGTCATCGGCACCGGAATGCCGTTGTCGTCGCGCGGGCCTAATAATGTGCTCATTAGCTGGCCTTCCTCATGTGGCGGGTGAGTTCGATTCTGTCCGACGGCACCAGGCACTTCATGCGCTTGCAGTCCGGGCAGGTTTCAAAGCTTTCACGTCGAGCTTCCGCGCGCGCATCGCCGTTGTGTTGCAGCAGCGCAATGGCGTAATCGATCTCTTTTTGCACCGCGAACGGACGCTCGCAAACGCGGCACTGGCACAGATCAAAGTGCGACTGGGTAAGGAAATCGGCTTTCGTCCACACCGCCAGCTCATACGCCTGCGACAGCGTGATGGCCGCCGTCGGGCAAACTTCTTCGCAGCGCCCGCAAAAGATGCAGCGTCCGAGGTTGAACTGCCACGCCAGCGCCCCGGCGGCCAGATCCGTTTCCACCGTCAGCGCATTCGACGGACAGGCGTTCACGCAGGCCGCGCAGCCGATACACTGCTGCGGATCATGCTCCGGCTTACCACGGAAGTTTTTATCCACTTCAACAGGTTGCAGCGGATAAGAGACCGTCGGCGCGCCGGTTTTAATGACTTTTTTGATAAAGGTAAACATCGTGCTCCCTTATTTCAGCGGCGAGTTTTTACGCTCAATGCTGTAGCGCTCAAGCTCTTTGTAGGCCACCACTTTGCTTTTCTTCTTGCGCACATCCACCACCGTCATGCGGTCGGTACAGGAGTAGCAAGGATCCAGGCTGCCAATGATCAGCGGCGCATCCGACACCGTGTTGCCGCGCAGCATGTAGCGCAGCGTCGGCCAGTTGGCGTAGGTCGCCGCACGGCAGCGCCAGCGGTACAGCTTCTGGTTGTCGCCGGTCATGCTCCAGTGGATGTCATCCCCGCGCGGCGCTTCGGCAAAGCCCAGCGCGAACCGGTGCGGAATGTAGGTAAAGCCTTCGACCATCAGCGGGCCGCCGGGCAGGTTATCGAGGCCAAAGTCGATCATATTGAGCGCGGTCAGCACTTCATTGATGCGCACTTTAAGACGCGAAATCACATCGCAGCCCTGCTCGCTGTGTACGGTCATCGGCAGCAGGCCGTAACCGACGAACGGGTGATCAACGCGGGTATCGCGGGCATGACCGCTGGCGCGCACCATCGGGCCGACGTTACTGAAATCGCGGGCAATTTCCGGATCGAGGCGGCCAATGCCGACGGTGCGCTGCTCAATGTTGGCGGTGCTCATCAGCACGTCCACCAGCTCCTGCACGTCCCGGCGCATTTGCTGCGCCAGCTGGCGAGTCTGGATCATGTCGTCTTTCAGCATGTCGCGACGGATGCCGCCAATCAGGTTCATGCCGTAGGTTTTGCGCGCCCCGGTGAGGATCTCCGCCATCTTCATCGACGCTTCGCGCACGCGGAAGAACTGCATAAAGCCGGAGTCAAACCCCACAAAGTGACAGGCGAGACCGAGGTTGAGCAGGTGGCTGTGCAGACGCTCCACCTCCAGCAAAATCGAACGGATCATCTGCGCGCGCTCGGGCACGACAATCCCCATCGCGTTTTCCACCGAGGTGGTGTACGCCGTGCTGTGGGCGAAGCCGCAAATGCCGCACACGCGATCGGACAGGAAGGTGACTTCGTTGTAGCCCATGCGCGTTTCGGCCAGCTTTTCCATGCCGCGATGGACATAAAAGAGGCGGTAGTCGGCATCGATAATGTTTTCGCCGTCAACGAACAGGCGGAAATGCCCCGGCTCGTCAGAGGTGACGTGCAGCGGGCCAATCGGCACCACGTTGTTTTTCTTGCTGCCCAGCTCGTTAATGAATTCGTAGGTTTCGCTATCGGTAGTCGGGGCCGGGCGCTGGCGGTAATCCATGCTGTCTTTGCGCAGCGGATAGAGTTCATCCGGCCAGTCATCCGGCAACACCAGGCGGCGCTCATCCGGCAGGCCGACCGGGCGCAGGCCGTACATGTCGCGCACTTCGCGCTCGCCCCACACCGCGGCAGGCACGCGCGGCGTCACCGACGGGAACTCCAGCGTGTTGGCGTCCACTTCCACGCGCACCGTTACCCAGCATTTCGTGCCCTTCTCCATCGACAGCACGTAGTAAACGGCGTAATGCCCGCACAGCTGACGCTCGTCGTTACCAAACAGCACCGACAGCCAGCCGCCCTGCTGGTAATAGAGATACTCCACCACTTCCGGCAGGTAGTTGACTTTCACCGTAACGGTGAGCTGATCGCGGGTCTGCCACGCTTCGTCCAGCACCACGCCAGGAAAAGCCTGATGCAGTGCGGCGAGGTAGTGTTGACCGATTTTTTCTTCAGACATAAAAACTCTCTTAAATCACGCCGCCAGCAAGGAGACGAAGGCTAAAAAGGCGAACCCAAAACCGGCCCAGGTCACGCGGGGGGTGGCGCAAAAACGCAGGCGCGCCATGCTGTTTTCAAACAGCGCAATCACCAGCACGCCAACGACGAGCTTCAGCACCGCCAGCACCAGCGCCAGCGCTAATCCGCCTACGCTGAACGCCATCATCTGTCCCCACGGGCAGAAGACGCCGACGAACATTTGCAGCACCACAAGCTGCTTGAGGCTGATGCCCCATTTCAGCACCGCAAAGCCGCTGCCGCTGTACTCGGTGAGCGGGCCTTCCTGCAACTCCTGCTCCGCTTCGGCTAAGTCAAACGGCAGTTTGCCCATCTCAATAAAGGTGGCGAAAGCGCAGGCGCACAGGGCTAAAAACAGCGCAAGGCTCTGCGAGGCTGGCCAGTGGTAAATCGTCCAGGCGATGTTGGAAATGTGGGTGGAACCCGCCACCAGCGCGGCGACCCACAGTCCCAGCAGCAGGATCGGTTCAACCAGCACGCCGAGCATCGCTTCACGGCTGGCACCCAGCCCGGTAAACGGACTGCCGGTATCCAGCCCGGCGATGGCAAAGAAAAAGCGCGCGATGGCAAACAGGTAAATCAGGGTAATAAGATCGCCCAGCGCAGGCAGCGGCGAGGCAATCGTCACCACCGGCAGCGCGGTGGCGATGGTCAGCATCACGCCGACCATCACAAACGGCATCAGGCGAAACACCCAGCCGGAGTCCGCCGGGGCCACGCTCTGACGCCCCAGCAGTTTTTGCAGATCGCGGTATTCCTGCATCACGCCAGGCCCCCGGCGGTTGTGCAACCGGGCGCGCGCCACGCGGGTAATGCCGGACAACAGCGGCGCAACGGCAAACAGCACCAGCGCCTGAATCAACGGATAAAGCACACTCATTTTCAGGCTCCTCGCGACATCACAATCACTACCAGCACCGCCAGCTCAACCAGCGCCAGCCGACGGAACAGCAGCGCCGCGCCTGCACGCTGCCAGCCGGGCACTCTCGCCGCCGGGTTTAACCACTCGCGCAGCTTCAGCACCGGGGCAAACGCCGCCTTCAGCGGATGCGCAAAACCGTGCGCGGTGATGACCATTGACGATTCATGCTCATAACCGCAGACCCACGCCGCACCGCGACGACGCCCCGGCAGCCGATCGCCTTTCATCATCGTCATTAGCAGCAGCGGCAGCAGCGGACAGGCAATCAGCAACAGCGTTATCATCGGCTGCGACACCGTGGTGTGCGCCGTTTCCAGCGGTAACGGCACCACATTTGCCAGCAGCGGCAGCAGCCACGGGGCCGCAATCCCCCCGGCGAGACAGCACAGCGCCAGCGCGACCACGCTCAGGGTCATTAACCACGGCGCGGGGCGTGCGTTTTCAGCGGCCTGGGTGCGCGGCGCACCAAGAAAAGTGACGCCATAGACCTTCGCCATACACATCACCGCCAGCGCGCCGGTGATCGCCAGCCCTACCGCCAGCAGCGGGCCAAGCAGTCGCCCAACAAACGCGGTGCTGGTGCTTAACGAGAAGAAGGACTGGTAAATTACCCACTCACCGGCAAAGCCGTTCAGCGGTGGCAGTGCAGCCATCGCCATCAGCCCCACCAGCATGGCGAGCGAAATCACCGGCATGCGCTTACCGATACCGCCGAGCTTTTCAATATTGCGCTGCCCGGTCTGATACCAGACGCTGCCCGCGCCGAGAAACAGCGTGCTTTTAAACAGGCTGTGGTTGATGAGGTGATACAGGCCACCGGTCAGGCCAAGCGCCACCAGCGCAGGCTGATTGAGCGAAATCCCCGTCAGCCCCGCGCCAAGCCCTAGCAAAATGATGCCGATATTTTCCAGCGTGTGGTACGCCAGCAGCCGCTGGATGTTGTGCTCCATCAGCGCATACAGCCCGCCGACGAACGCCGTGATCATACCGAGCACCAGCAGCGTAATGCCCCACCACAGCGGCAGCCCCTGCCCCGACAGCAGTGAAAACGAGAACAGACCGTAGAGACCGACTTTCATCACCACCGATGAAAAGAGCGCCGCCGCCGGTGCGCTGGCATTGGCATGCGCCTGCGGTGCCCAGCCGTGCAGCCCAATAATCCCTGCCAACAGGCCAAACCCAAGCAGCCACAGCACGAAGACGGTTACACCCGGCGCGCCCTGGGTTAACTGCAATGCCAGCCCGTCGAATTCCAGCGTGCCGAAGCGCTGCCACAACAGATAACAGGCGAGTGCCAGCAGCAGGGTGCCGAGGCGTCCGAGGGCAAACCACAGCTTGCCGGACGGCTGGCAGCCGGTCAGAAACGCGCCGCACAGGGCCATGATTTCCGCCATCACCACCAGCGTCAGAAGATTATTCGCCACCAGCGTGCAGACGGCGGCGGCCATCAGTAAATTGAGCGGCAGGCCGTTCGGCTGCACATGCGCGTTGCGGTGCCAGTCAATGTTATAGAGGCCCACGAAAACGCCCGGCAGCGCGATCGTCAGCAGCCAGACCGCATTGAGCGGCGACAGGCGAATCACCTGATGCAAAAACAGCGAGCTGAATTCGCCGCCCGCGACCTGCCGGGTTAACACCGCGAACCCAGCCACCACAATCATTGCGCAGGCGATCGCCGCGCCCAGACCGGCAATCAGTCCGCTGAGGCGTTGTTGAAAAGAGCACACGGCGGCGAGTACGCCAGAGGCGACCAGGCAAACCACCGCCAGCTCGATTAATGAAAAAGCGTTCATTTTGCGCCCCCGGCAATGGCGTAGTCAGTGGTCAGCGTCTGCTCACGTTTGCGCTTGCTGGCGCGGGCAATATCATGGTTACTCACCAGATGCAGCGCCTGCGTCGGGCAGGTGCGCACGCAGGCTGGCCCCTCATCATCAAAGCTGCACAGATCGCATTTCACCGCCACGGCGCGCACGCCCGGCACCCAGTCCAGCAGGCTGCTCACGCGCGCGGGTGCAGGCGGCGCTGCCGGCGCTTTCGGTGAGTTGGCATTCGCCGGAATATGCAGCGGACGGCTACCCGCCATTTCAATGGCGCCAAACGGGCAGGCTATGGCGCACAGCTTACAGCTGACGCAGAGGCTTTCATTGAGCTGGACCGCGCCATCCACGCGGGTGATGGCATTGACCGGGCAAACCCCGGCGCACGGCGCGTCTTCACAGTGGTGGCAAAGCTGCGGCGCAGATTCTTTTTCGTTACGCATCACTTTCAGCCGGGGCATGGACTGCAATCCCCGCAGGCGGTGCGTCTCTGCACAGGCGGCTTCACAGGTGTGGCAGCCAATACAGAGCGTGGAGTCAGCAATTACAAAACGATTCACCAGGCATTCCTCAGGTGGTCATTTTTGACGAAATCATGCCGACGACCTGTCACTTTCGACACCCATCGACACACACAACAATCAGGCATGTGCCGCCTGCACCTGCGCGGTTGCCAGCTGGTGTAAATCCACCGGCAGATCCTGTTCCATGGCGGCATACAGACCGTCGTAAACGGCGGCGATTTTGTCGAGATAATGCTCCAGCACCTGCTCACGGGAGCGGTTGCTGACGCGTCCATCCACGGTGCCGTCCATCGCCAGTTGCGCACGCGCAATCAGCTGTTTGTCCTGGCTATTTTTGGACGCGACGGAGTATTCGATGGTGTGGCTGTTAAAGCCGTCAGCCAGCGTGACGTAGATGGTGAAGTGGCCGAAAAGATCGAAGCAGAGATCGTGCTCTGGCGCGCAGCTCATCGCATGATGCAAACGCGCTTTCGACAGGGTGATCCCCTGTACCAGTGCATTACAGTAGAAGCGCCACTCTTCCTGGAGGCGGTGATGCCGTTCGGCAATGTAGTCCGCCTTTTCGCTAATTTCCCAAATGGTCATGTCAGGTTACCCGGTTAATGATGACAGCAGCCATTTAGCACATTTCATGCCAATTCATAAGCCATTGATTTAGCAATATAAAAAGTGAATTTTGGCGGATTTAGACATGTCATTTCGTCAGCGTCGACACCGTCAGCGACATGTCAACGCGAGCTGGCATCGTTATTGCATTAAGAGCGCAACGAACGCATTCAGGGGGCGCGATGCACGAGATAACGCTTTGCCAGCGAGCGCTGGAATTGATCGAACAACAGGCGGCACAGCACGGTGCGAAACGGGTCACCGGCGTCTGGTTAAAAATTGGCGCATTTTCTTGCGTCGAATCCAGCGCTCTTAGCTTCTGTTTTGATCTGGTATGCCGTGGCACGCTGGCGGAAGGTTGTACACTGCACCTCGACGAGCAACAGGCCGAGTGCTGGTGCGGAACCTGCCAGGCGTACGTCACCTTAATTAGCCAGCGCGTGCGCCGCTGCCCACAGTGCAACAGCGACACGCTGCGGATCGTGGCCGACGACGGCCTGCAAATCCAGCGTCTGGAAATCGAACAGGAGTGAATGATGTGTACAACCTGCGGTTGCGGTGAAGGCAATCTCTATATAGAAGGCGATGAACATAATCCGCACTCGGCGTTTCGCAGCGCCCCGTTTGCGCCCGCCACGCGCCCGGCGTTAACCATCACCGGCGTGAAGACCGCCGCGTTTCGTCCTGCACAGGCGGAAAATGGCGATCTGCATTACGGTCACGGCGAGGCGGGTACCCATGCGCCGGGCATCTCCCAGCGTCGCATGCTGGAAGTCGAAATCGACGTGCTGGATAAAAACAATCAGCTTGCCGCCCGCAACCGTGCGCGCTTCGCGGCGCGTGATCTGCTGGTACTCAATCTCGTCTCAAGCCCTGGCTCCGGCAAAACCACCCTGCTCACCGAAACGCTGATGCGCCTGAAGGGCAAAACGCCGTGCGCGGTGATTGAAGGCGATCAGCAAACGGTCAACGACGCCGCGCGTATTCGCGCCACCGGCACACCGGCGATTCAGGTGAACACCGGTAAAGGCTGCCACCTTGACGCACAAATGATTGCCGAGGCCGATCCGCGCCTGCCGCTGGCGGATAGCGGCATTCTGTTTATTGAAAACGTCGGCAACCTGGTGTGCCCGGCGAGCTTCGATCTTGGCGAGCGGCATAAAGTGGCGGTGCTCTCCGTCACCGAAGGCGAAGATAAGCCGCTGAAATATCCGCATATGTTCGCTGCCGCCTCGCTGATGTTGCTCAACAAAGTCGATCTGCTGCCCTACCTGAAGTTTGACGTGGAGGCCTGCCTCGCCAGCGCCCGCGCGGTCAATCCGGACATTGAGATCATCCTGATTTCCGCCACCAGCGGCGAAGGCATGGACCGCTGGCTGAGCTGGCTGGAGGCACAACAATGTGCATAGGCGTTCCCGGACAAATCAGCGCCATTGACGGCATGCAGGCAAAAGTCGACGTCTGCGGTATTCAGCGCGACGTCGATCTCACGCTGGTGGGCAACGTGGATGAAAACGGTCATTCCCGCCTCGGACAGTGGGTGCTGGTGCACGTCGGTTTCGCCATGAGCGTGATCGACGAAGCCGAAGCCCGCGACACCCTCGACGCGCTGCAAAACATGTTTGAGGTCGAGCCGGATGTGGGCGCACTGTTGTTTGGCGAGGCAGAGTTTGGTGAAGAAAACAGCGGAGAGGTGCGCTGATGCGTTTTGTTGACGAATACCGCGCGCCGGAACAGGTGATGCTGCTCATTGAGCGGCTGCGCGACCGGGCTGGCAAACTCACCCGTTACACCGCCAAACGCCCGCTACGGGTGATGGAAGTGTGCGGCGGACATACGCACGCCATCTTTAAATTTGGCCTCGATCAGCTGCTGCCGGACAACATCGAATTTATTCACGGCCCTGGCTGCCCGGTCTGCGTGCTGCCGATGGGCCGCATTGACAGCTGCGTGGAGATCGCCTGCCGCCCGGAAGTGATCTTCTGCACCTTCGGCGACGCCATCCGCGTGCCGGGGAAAAACGGCTCGCTGTTGCAGGCGAAAGCGCGCGGGGCCGATGTGCGCATCGTCTACTCCCCAATGGACGCGCTCAAACTGGCGCAGGAAAATCCCACGCGCAAAGTGGTCTTCTTTGGCCTGGGATTTGAAACCACCATGCCCGCCACCGCCATCACCTTAAAGCAGGCGAAGGCGCAGGACGTCAGCAATTTCTACTTTTTCTGTCAGCACATCACGCTCATTCCAACCCTGCGCGCGCTGCTTGAAGAGCCGGACAACGGCATCGACGCCCTGCTGGCACCGGGCCACGTCAGCATGGTGATTGGCATCGGCGCTTACGATTTTATCGCCCGCGATCTGCACCGCCCGCTGGTGGTCGCCGGATTCGAACCCCTTGATCTGCTGCAAGGCGTGCTGATGCTGGTGGAGCAGAAAATAGCGGAGGTCAGCGCCATCGAAAATCAGTATCGCCGCGTGGTGCCCGATGCGGGTAATGCGCTGGCGCAACAGGCGATGGCCGAGGTGTTCTGCGTCGAAGGCGAAAGCGAGTGGCGGGGGCTGGGGATGATTGAACACTCTGGCGTGCAGCTTACCGCGCCCTTCCAGCGGTTTGACGCGCAGGCGCATTTCAACCCGGCCCCACAGCAAAACTATGACGATCCGCGCGCACGCTGCGGCGACGTGCTGACCGGGAAATGCAAGCCGCATCAGTGCTCGCTGTTTGGCAACACCTGTAATCCCCAGACTGCCTTCGGTGCGCTGATGGTCTCTTCCGAAGGCGCATGTGCCGCCTGGTATCAATATCGCGCTCAGGAGAGTGAAGCATGAGTACGGTGCAACTTGCCCACGGCAGTGGCGGTCAGGCCATGCAGCAGTTGATCAGCAGCCTGTTTATGCAGGCGTTCGCCAATCCCTGGCTGGCGGAGCAGGAGGATCAGGCGCGCCTGGATCTCGCCCTGCTCACCGCCGCAGGCGACAGACTGGCCTTCTCCACCGACAGCTACGTTATCGATCCGCTCTTTTTCCCCGGCGGCGACATCGGCAAGCTCGCCATTTGCGGTACGGCGAACGATGTTGCGGTGAGCGGTGCGATCCCGCGCTTTTTCTCCTGCGGGTTTATCCTCGAAGAGGGCCTGCCCATAGACACACTGACCGCCGTGGTGAACAGCATGGCGGCCACGGCGAAGGCGGCGGATATCGCGATTGTTACCGGCGACACGAAAGTGGTGCAGCGCGGCGCGGCTGATAAACTGTTTATCAATACCGCGGGCATGGGGGCGATCCCGGCGACGATCCACTGGGGGGCGCAAACCCTGACGCCGGGCGATGTGCTGCTGGTCAGCGGTACGCTGGGCGATCACGGTGCCACCATTCTGAACCTGCGCGAAAAGCTGGGCCTGGATGGCGATCTCATCAGCGACTGCGCGGTGTTAACGCCGCTCATTCAGGCGCTGCGTGAGATAAACGGCGTCAAAGCCCTGCGCGACGCCACACGCGGCGGTGTGAACGCCGTGGCGCATGAATTCGCCGCCAGCAGCGGTTTTGGCGTGGAACTTAACGAGCGCGATTTGCCCGTGAAGCCCGCCGTGCGCGGGGTTTGCGAGCTACTTGGCCTGGATGCGCTAAACTTTGCCAACGAAGGCAAACTGGTGATAGCGGTGGAACGGTCTGCCGCCGACGCGGTACTGGCCGCACTCAGGTCGCATCCGCTGGGCCGCGACGCCGCGATGATCGGCGAAGTGGTTGAGCGCAAAGGCGTGCGCCTGACCGGACTTTACGGCGTGAAACGTCTGCTGGATCTCCCCCACGCCGAGCCGCTGCCACGAATTTGTTGATGTCAGTTTTTTATTTTTACAGGCCGGGTAAGCGCAGCGCCACCCGGCAAAATCTCGACCGAAAATAACTCTCTTTCGCGCCGGTTTTCGGCGCTTTTCTGGACTAGCAAAATGTCGTATACACCGATGAGCGATCTCGGCCAGCAAGGGCTGTTCGATATCACACGGACTTTATTACAGCAGACCGATCTGCCCGCGTTGTGTGAGAGCCTGACGCAGCTGGTCAGCGAGTCCGCGCTGGCTGACCGCGCGGCGATTGTGTTGTGGAACGCGGGCAACCATCGCGCCAGCTACTTCGCCAACGGCCCGGACGGACATCCGCTGACCTGCGAGGACGACACCCTGCTGGCACACGGTCCGGTGCGGCGCATTCTCTCGCGCCCGGAAGCCCTGCACTGTAACTATCCCGAGTTCTCGGATACCTGGCCCCAACTGGCGAGCGGCGGGCTGTATCCGGCGTTCGGCCACTACTGCCTGCTGCCGCTGGCCGCCGAAGGGCAAATCTTTGGCGGCTGCGAGTTTATCCGCGATGCCGACACGCCGTGGACGGCGAAAGAGTACGCGCGTCTGCACACCTTCACCCAGGTGACCGGCGTGGTGGTTGAGCAGATCCAGAGCCGGGTTGAGAGCGGATCCGATTACGATGTGCTGTGCCGCGAGCGCGATAACTTCCGCATTCTGGTCGCCATCACCAACGCCGTCCTCTCCCGGCTCGACATTGACGATCTTCTCGGCGAAGTCGCCAAAGAGATCCATCA
Source organism: uncultured Enterobacter sp. (assembly GCA_963521185.1). Taxonomy (GTDB): domain Bacteria; phylum Pseudomonadota; class Gammaproteobacteria; order Enterobacterales; family Enterobacteriaceae; genus Enterobacter_D. The sequence goes on from CAUQTV010000006.1 coordinate 37,220, forward strand.
CTACTTCAATATTGACGCCATCAGCATCGTGCTGCGCAGCAGTCGCAAAGGGAAGCTGAACATCTACTCCACGCACTATCCCGACAACCGCGCGCCGATGCACGAACAGAGCGAAGTGGACGAGGCAGGTACGCTGTCCGAACGGGTGTTTGGCAGCAAAGAGATGCTGCTGCTCAATTTGCACGAACGCGATACGCTGGCGCCTTATGAGCGCCGCCTGTTTGAAACCTGGGGCAATAAGATCCAGACGTTGTGCCTGCTGCCGCTGATGTCCGGCAACACGCTGCTTGGGGTGCTGAAGCTGGCCCAGTGCGATGAAGAAATTTTCACCCCGGGCAATCTTTCGCTGCTGCGCCAGATCGCCGAACGTGTGGCGATCGCCGTGGATAACGCGCTGGCGTACCAGGAAATTCACCGGCTGAAAGAGCGGCTGGTGGATGAGAATCTGGCGCTCACCGAGCAGTTGAATAACGTTGAGGGCGAATTCGGCGAAATCATTGGCCGCAGCGAGGCCATGTTCAGCGTGCTCAAGCAGGTGGAAATGGTCGCCAAAAGCAACAGCACGGTGCTGATCCTCGGCGAAACCGGCACCGGCAAAGAGCTGATCGCCCGGGCGATCCACAATCTCAGCGGACGTAACGCGCGGCGGATGGTGAAGATGAACTGCGCCGCCATGCCCGCCGGGCTACTGGAAAGCGATCTGTTTGGTCACGAGCGCGGCGCGTTTACCGGTGCCAGCGCCCAGCGCATTGGGCGTTTTGAGCTGGCGGATAAAAGCTCGCTGTTCCTTGATGAAGTGGGCGACATGCCGCTGGAGCTACAGCCAAAACTGCTGCGTGTATTGCAGGAGCAGGAGTTCGAGCGCCTCGGCAGTAATAAGCTTATCCAGACCGATGTGCGCCTGATTGCCGCGACCAATCGCGATCTCAAAAAAATGGTGGCCGACCGGGAGTTTCGCAGCGATCTCTATTATCGCCTGAACGTGTTCCCCATCCATATTCCGCCGCTGCGCGAGCGCCCGGAGGACATTCCGCTGCTGGTAAAAGCCTTCACCTTTAAAATTGCCCGCCGCATGGGGCGCAATATCGACAGCATTCCCGCCGAGACGCTGCGTACCCTTTCCGGTATGGAGTGGCCGGGAAATGTGCGTGAGCTGGAGAACGTCATTGAACGTGCGGTATTGCTGACGCGCGGGAGTGTGTTACAACTGTCGTTGCCGGAAATCAGCGTGGTCGAAAGCGTGAGCGCGCCGGTTGAAGTGGCAAAAGAAGGCGAAGACGAGTACCAGTTAATTCTCAGGATCCTGCGCGAAACCAACGGCGTGGTCGCCGGGCCAAAAGGCGCGGCGCAGCGGCTGGGATTAAAGCGCACGACCTTGCTGTCCAGAATGAAACGGCTGGGCATTGATAAAGAAACCCTTGCCTGAGGCCCCCACCGTTAAGGAGAAGCTATGGCTGTATCAGCACGTAATCAACTGACCGGCACCGTGAGCGCAACGTCACACGGCGCGGTCAATGACGAAATCGAACTGACGCTACAGGGCGGCGCAAAACTGGTGGCGATTGTGACCACCAGCAGCAAAGAAGCGCTGGGTCTGGTGCCGGGGAAAGAGGCGATAGCGCTGATCAAAGCGCCGTGGGTGACGCTCGCCACCGAGGAGTGCGGCCTGAATTTCTCCGCCCGCAACCAGTTTGCCGGTGAAATCAGCGCCATTACCGAAGGCGCGGTCAATGCCACCATCGAGGTGAATACCGACGCCGGATTTAGCATTGTGGCGGTGATCACCAACGAGAGCCTGGAAGACATGCAGCTCACCGAAGGTTCGCGCGTCATCGCCCTCGTCAAAGCCTCCGCAATTTTAATTGCCACCCGCGCATAACAGTAAGCCTCCACGCCGGGTGGCGGCTATCGCCTTACCCGGCCTACAACATCTCTGATTCCGTTGCGGGCGCTATTACTGACGCGGCACTTGCGCCGGGTGGCGGCTGTCGCCTTACCCGGCCTACAGGATTGCGGATCCCGTAGGCCCGGCAAGCTTGCGCCGCCGGGCGATGGCACTATTGCCGACGCGGTATATCCCTTTTACGTGCCTGCCGAAAACGGCGGGTAATTTCACGCCCGAATTCATCTGTATATCTGTCAGGCCAAATTACTTTTGGCGAAACATCAATAGCTTGAGCGATGATCGATTCTCCCTTCGGCCAGGGCCGATGAAGCGCGTTGGCGAGCGTTGAAGACGAAAGCCCTGCATCGCGCGAAAGCTTCGCCATGGAGGTGCCGCGTTTCTTGAGCGCGGCGATGATATCCGCAGAGTTCCAGTTTAGATTTTGCATTGTACATTCCTTGTTCTCACCTGTTAGAGGTTCAATTATCCTATTTTGGGATAAAAACACAATGGATGGATATTCGATTTCGGGATATTTACGGAATCGAACTTATGACCTCTGTTTATACAGATGAGTACCAGCGGGTGATTTCAGCGCTGAAGCAAGCGCGCAAGGATCGCGGAATGACACAGGCGAAACTTGCCGAAGCATTAGGCCGCCCGCAATCGTTTATCGCCAAAGTCGAGAACGGTGAACGAAGGCTGGATGTGGTGGAGTTTGTCCATCTTGCACGGTTATTAGGGATAAAACCCGAGGATGTTTTGCAAACGATCGCTGTGAAAAAGTGACCCGCTTTCGCCGGGTGGCGGATCACCGTAGGCCCGGCAAGCTTGCGCCGCCGGGCGTTGGCACCGCTCTGACGGGGAACTATTTTTTGGGGCGGTATTTCTCGGGTAATGGCGGGACCGGGCGCTTGTCGTCGATTAAATGCCGCGCGGTGAGGATCGGGTGTCGCCATAACATGCGCGGGCCGGCCCAACGCATGATGATTTTCATCTCCTCACGCTGTGCCGGTTGATAACAATGCACCGGGCACTGTTTGCAGGCCGGTTTTTCCTCACCAAACACGCACTTATCCAGCCGCTTTTGGGCATAGGCAAACAGCCGTTCGTAATGGTCGGCCTCCATCTGCGCATGCGGTGACCGACGCTGATACAGCGCAATCATTTTGCGGATGGTGAGCTTTTCACGGGCGATGCGTTTGCCGGACATGCGGGCGCGCTCCAGTTTTGAAAGATGCATCCATTCTACGACTTTATTTTTCCCCTCGCTATGACCGCTTAAATTCTGCGCTCTTACGCTACTTTACATAGCGTGTGCTATATAACATAGCAAAGGCTATAACTGATGCATTATTAACCGCAACTTTATGAGGGATACCATGCCGCATTTGCCACGCCTGTTGACGCTGCTGTTTGCCGGACTTTTTTCACTCATGGCGCTCTCTCCCGCTCAGGCGAAAGAGAAATTCAAGGTCATCACCACATTCACGGTGATTGCGGATATGGCGCAAAACGTCGCGGGAGATGCCGCCGAAGTCAGCTCCATCACCAAACCGGGGGCTGAAATCCATGAATATCAACCCACGCCCGGCGACATCAAACGCGCGCAGGGTGCGCAGCTTATCCTCACCAACGGGCTGAACCTGGAGCTGTGGTTTGCACGCTTCTACCAGCATCTGTCCGGCGTACCGGAAGTGGTGGTCTCGAACGGCGTAAAACCGATGGGCATCAGCGAAGGGCCGTATAACGGCAAGCCGAATCCCCATGCGTGGATGTCCGCCGAAAACGCGCTCATCTACGTCGATAACATTCGCGATGCGCTGGTAAAGTACGATCCTGAGAACGCGAAAACCTACCAGCAAAACGCCGATGCCTATAAAGCCAAAATCCAGCAGACGCTTGAACCGGTGCGTGCAAAGCTTGACGCACTGCCGGACGATCAGCGCTGGCTGGTCACCAGCGAAGGCGCGTTTTCCTATCTGGCGCGGGATTACGGCCTGAAAGAGCTGTATCTGTGGCCGATCAACGCCGATCAGCAGGGTACCCCGCAGCAGGTACGTAAGGTGATTGACGCCATCAAAAAGAATCACATTCCCACCGTCTTTAGCGAGAGTACCGTATCGGACAAGCCCGCCCGCCAGGTGGCCCGCGAAACCGGCGCGCACTACGGCGGCGTGCTTTACGTGGACTCGCTGAGCGCGGCAAACGGTCCGGTACCTACCTTTTTAGATCTACTGCGCGTCACCAGTGAAACGGTGGTTTCCGGCATTCAGGCAGGCGTGGAGGCAAAAAAATGACCCCAGGATTAATTGTCGAAAACGTCACGGTGACCTATCGCAACGGGCACACCGCCCTGCGCGACGCCACTTTTTCCGTGCCGCGCGGATCGATCGCCGCGCTGGTGGGCATTAACGGCTCGGGCAAATCAACGCTGTTTAAAGCGCTGATGGGCTTTGTGCGCCTGGCCTGCGGCAGTATCGCCATTCTTGATCGTCCGGTCAGCCAGGCGCTGCGCCAGAATATCGTCTCGTACGTGCCGCAGGCCGAAGAGGTGGACTGGTCGTTTCCGGTGCTGGTGGAAGATGTGGTGATGATGGGCCGCTACGGTCATATGGGCATGCTGCGCCGTGCGAAAGCCCAGGACCACCAGGCGGTGGAAGCCGCGCTGTCGCGGGTTGACATGCTTGCGTTCCGCCATCGCCAGATTGGCGAGCTTTCCGGCGGGCAGAAAAAGCGCGTGTTTCTCGCCCGCGCTATCGCCCAGAACGGGCAGGTGATTTTGCTCGATGAACCCTTTACCGGCGTGGATGTACAAACCGAAGCGAAAATCATCACCCTGCTGCGCGAGTTGCGCGACGAGGGCCGCACGATGCTGGTCTCCACGCACAATCTGGGATCGGTCACCGAGTTTTGCGACTACACGGTGATGGTGAAAGGCACGATCCTCGCCAGCGGCCCGACCGAAACCACCTTCACCGCCGCGAATCTGGAAAAGGCCTTTAGCGGCGTGTTGCGCCATGTGGTGCTTAGCGGTAGCGAAGAGCAGATCATCACCGATGACGAGCGCCCGTTTATTTCGCGCCGACTGCCGCCGGGAGGAGAGCAACCGTGAACCTGCTGCTGGAGCCGTTTGGCTATCAATACATGCTTAACGCGATGTGGGTCTCGGCGCTGGTCGGCGGGGTTTGCGCGTTTCTCTCCTGCTATTTGATGCTCAAAGGCTGGTCGCTGATTGGCGATGCGCTGTCGCACTCCATTGTGCCCGGCGTAGCGGGCGCGTACATGCTCGGCCTGCCCTTTGCCCTGGGCGCGTTTTTGTCGGGCGGGCTGGCGGCGGGGGCGATGCTGTTTCTCAATCAGCGGTCGCGTCTGAAAGAGGACGCCATTATCGGGCTTATCTTCTCGTCCTTTTTCGGCATCGGCCTGTTTATGGTGTCGCTCAACCCCACGTCGGTGAATATTCAGACCATCGTGCTCGGCAACATCCTCGCCATTGCGCCGGAGGATATTCTCCAGCTCGCCATTATCGGCGTGGTGTCGCTGGCGATCCTGTTCCTGAAATGGAAGGATTTGATGGTCACCTTCTTTGACGAGAACCACGCGCGATCCATTGGTCTGGATCCGGGCCGTCTGAAGCTGCTGTTCTTCACCCTGCTGTCGGTGTCCACGGTGGCGGCGCTGCAAACCGTGGGCGCGTTCCTGGTGATCTGCCTGGTGGTAACGCCGGGCGCAACGGCGTGGCTGCTGACCGACCGCTTTCCACGTCTGCTGGCGATTGCCGTCGCCATTGGCAGCATCACCAGCTTTTTGGGGGCCTGGGCGAGCTATTACCTCGACGGTGCCACCGGCGGGATTATTGTAGTGGCGCAAACGCTGCTGTTCCTGCTGGCGTTTTTCTTCGCACCGAAGCATGGCCTGCTGGCGAACCGCCGTCGGGCAAGGCTTGCCAGCCAGGAGGCCGCATAATGTTCGAACCCTTCCAGTTTGATTTTATGCTTAACGCGCTGATGGTGTCGGTAATTGTCGCCGTGCCCTGCGCGCTGCTCTCCGTTTTCCTGGTGCTCAAGGGCTGGGCGCTGATGGGTGATGCCATGAGCCACGCGGTGTTTCCCGGCGTGGTCATCGCCTGGATAATCGGTATTCCGGTCGCTATCGGGGCCTTTATTGCCGGACTGTTTTGCGCCGTTGCCACCGGGTTTCTCGATGACAACAGCCGCATAAAACGCGACACCCTGATGGGCATCGTCTTTTCCGGCATGTTTGGTGCCGGGCTGATCCTCTATATTTCTATTCAGTCGGAAGTGCATCTCGACCACATTTTGTTTGGCGATATGCTCGGTATTGGCGTCGCCGATATTGTTCAAACCAGCGTGATTGCTGCGGCGGTGGCGCTGGTGATGCTGCTGAAATGGAAAGATTTTTTGCTGCACGCCTTCGATGCGCAGCAGGCAAAAGCCAGCGGCTTAAATACAGGCCTGCTGCATTACGGCTTGCTGTGCATGATCGCGCTGACCATTGTGGCAACGCTGAAATCGGTGGGAATTATTCTGTCGATTTCGCTGCTCATTGCCCCCGGCGCAATTGCCGTGCTGCTGACGCGTCGCTTCGCCAGCGCCATGATCCTCGCCGTGCTGCTCGCCGTCGTGGTGTCGTTCGCGGGCGTGTATCTGTCGTTCTGGCTCGACAGCGCCCCGGCCCCGACGATTGTGGTGCTGTTCACGGTGGTGTTTATCGCCGCTTTCGTTTCATCAACGCTCAGGGACAGGCGAACCACTAAATATTCATAGCGAATAAGGACTTATATCATATCGCCCGATTGACCTAAGAAAGCTGTCTATACTTACTTTTCATCATTTGTCAGGAGGAAGTATGGTTGATAAGAATTTGATTCGTGAACATGCCAACGTAACAGCAAGCTGTGGTAGCCATGTGGGGATCGTTGACCACCTCGAAGGTGAAGATAAAATTAAGCTGGCCAAAAGCGATCCACAGGCAGGCGGCGTGCACCATTATATTCCGCTGAGCTGGGTGGATAAGGTTCAGGGAAGCGAGGTTATCCTGAACAAGAATAAAGAAGAGGTTGAGGCTGGCTGGCAAGCCGCCTGATGTGAGTTCCCGTTCAGGCATCCTGCCCGAACGGGGTTGTTCCGCTATTTCGCAGGCAACGCCCAGGCCACCAGCGAATCGCCGGACACCGTTCCCAGGCCGCCGTGTCCTCCGGCGGCAATCACCACATACTGCCTGCCGTCGTTGCCCATATAGGTCATCGGTGTCGCCTGTCCACCAGCGGGCAGCCGCTCGCGCCACAACTCCTTACCGCTCGCTTCATCAAAGGCGCGCAGATAATTGTCTGCCGTTGCGCCCATAAAGATCAGCCCGCTTTTGGTAATGATATTGCCGCCCATCATAAAGATGCCGGTGGGCAGCGGCGCATTGGTATGGGTGCCAAAAATGTTCATATCCCGCGTGGTTCCCGCCGGGCGCTCCCACACCACTTTGCGCGTCGTTAAATCCACCGCTACCAGTTTCCCCCACGGCGGTGCGTTACAGGGCGCGCTCAGTGCGCTGAGCCAGGGTTTCACCACCGCGGCCCACGGCGTGCCGTACTGCGGCGCAACGGCGAAATCTTTCGGTTTCGGGTAGGAGGTCTTACTGCCCCAGCCCGCCCACTCGCCAAACAGCCCTTTTTTCACCGCGTCTTCATGTTTGATCATCTCAACGGTAAACGGAATAAAGCTGGTGTTGGCAATCAGCACATTATGCGCAGGATCGACCGACGCGCCGTACCAGTCCATGACCCCATCAAACGCCGGATAAGCAATGGTGGTGCCTTCGGACGGCGGCGTGAACTGGCCCTGATAGCGTGCGCGCTTGAACTGGATGCGACACCAGAGCTGATCAAAGGGCGTCGCGCCCCAGGCATCACTCTCTTTCAGATTTGGCGGCGACAGATTCGGCATCCCGACGGAATCCGGCTGCGTGGGTGACAGTCGCTCGCCCGGCAGCGCAGGCGAAGTGGGCACCTGCTTTTCCACTACCTCGGCGACCGGTTTGCCGGTGCGCCTGTCTAACATAAACAACTGCCCCTGCTTGGTGGTCTGGATCAGCGCAGGCAGCGGCTCGCCCTGCGCGGTTTTGAGATCTACCAGCGTCGGGCCGATGGGCAGATCGAAATCCCAGACGTCATGATGCACGGTCTGAAAATGCCAGCGCTCCTCGCCGGTGCGAATATCCAGTGCCACCAGCGCGCTGGAATATTTTTCGTCAAAGGGCCGACGCTTTGCGCCGTAGTAGTCGGGCGTGGCGTTGCCGAGCGGAATATAAATCAGTCCGAGCGCCGGATCGGCGGTGTACGTTCCCCAGCCGTTTGGCGTGCCGCGCGTGTAAGTTTCGCCAGCGTTGAGCGGCGCGTTCGCTGGCGTACGGCCCATATCCCACGCCCAGGCCAGCGCACCGGTGTTGACGTCATACGCACGCACCACGCCAGACGGCTCGCCGGTGGCCTGATTGTCATAGATCCAGCCACCGAGCACGATGCGCCCGTCCATCACCATCGGTTGCGAGGTAATAAAGTGAAACCCCGCCGGGACCTCACCCATATGGTCAGTCAGGCTGACGTAGCCTTTCTGCCCGAACGACGCGCAAAGCTGTCCGCTGCGGGCGTTGAGCGCCACCATGCGCGCATCGGCGGTGGTGGTGATGATCTTTTCCGGGCAACTGGCGTCATCCGGCGTCTGGCTGTAGGCCACGCCGCGACAGGCGAGATATTCGTTTGCCGAGGTGTCCGACTGGGGATCGAACGTCCAGCGCATCTTGCCCGTAGTGGCGTCTACGGCAATCACCCGACGATGTGGGGTGCACAGATAGAGCGTGTCGTTGACCTTGATCGGCGTGACTTCAAAATTAAACTCGCGCCCGCCTTTGTCTTCGCCTTTTTGCATTACATCGCCGGTATGGAATTCCCACGCCGGTTTAAGCTGACTGACATTTTGCGGGGTGATTTGCGCCAGCGGTGAATAGCGCTGCCCGGCAGGCGTGCGGCCATAGTTTTTCCAGTCGTTGCTGGTGTCAGGAGCCGTGGGCTGCGCCTGCGGGAATGGCTGATGCTGCACAAAGCGTGCGTCGCTGACCTGCCATCCGGCCCAGAATATTCCGCCAATCGCCAGAAGATAGACGATGCCTGCCCGCGTTCCGGCCCGCTGTTCGCACCGGGTAGTGAGCATGGCACGCGTCACCCACGGCAGGCTGACCAGCACGCCCAATATTGCCCACGCAAAAAGGCGCGGCATCAGTTGCCAGCCGTCCAGGCCCACTTCCCACAGCGCCCAGCCTGTGCAGACTAAAAAGGTGATGAGATAACACCAGAGGCCGACCGCCTGCCGCCGGATGATGAACACCCCGCTTGTCAGAAAACCAGCCCCAAATAAGAGGTACCACGCGCTTCCGCCAACCATTGCCAGCCACGCGCCCCCCGCAAGAAACGCCAGCCCGAACAGGCTGACCAGCATGCCCACCAAAAATGGTCCCGCCAGCATCCGTCGAAACACCATTCACCACCACCATCGTCAAGAAAAGTAAATTAAGCATAGGTAGCCTGCGGGAGAATCGGCTGACCAAAAAGAGAGCCTTGTGTCAATTTATTGTTTTGAAACGATAAAAATAGTCACTCTTAATGTGACTAAACTTTACAAAACCAGCATTAAGGCAGCAAAATGTCTTCTGACTTAAACTTAAATTGGTGGCGGCTTTTTTGAGCGGTGGGGTGATGGGTATCGTGTAATTTCACTTAATCACTGGCGTGGCTTTTGCCGTTCATGAGATGCTTGTCGTTACAGTATTTTTACACCATTCTTTCCTGGGGATGCGGGTAAAAGATGTTTTGAGTGAGGATGGGACATGTTTTCTTTTGTCGCAAGACAGGCAATCTTTGATGAAAAACTCAATACCTTCGGGTATGAGCTTCTCTTCAGGGACAGCATGACCAATCGGTTTCCCGATGTCTCGCCTGAACATGCGACCGCGCAGCTTATCGAAGAGCAGTTCTTAGGCGCGCCCACCGGTGAGCAGAACGCCGCCAACGCCGTATTCGTTAACTTTCCTTATGAATTACTGATCAAAGGCCTGGCCGAAACCCTGCCCAAAGACCGGGTGATTGTCGAAGTGCTGGAGAGCGCGGAGCCAAATCCGCGCCTGCTGGAGTCGATCAAACAGCTGCACAAAAAAGGCTTTCGCATCGCGCTGGATGACTTCTCCCTGAGCGATAACTGGAACGCGTTTATTCCCTACGTCGATATCATCAAATTTGACGTCCACCAAAGCACGCTCCAGGAAATTCAGTCCTATATTTTGCACAATCAGCAACTGCTGAAAGAGACGATCTTCCTCGCCGAAAAGGTAGAAACCTTCGAAGAATTTGAAACCTACAAACAGATGGGGTTTACGCTGTTTCAGGGGCATTTCTTTAGCAAGCCGGTGATCTTCAAAAACAAAAAAATCATTCAAAATCAGATTATCGCCCTGAAGCTGATTCAGGAAGTGAACGCTGAGACGCCGGATCTGATCCAGATTGAAGAGCTGTTAAAACGCGACATCGCCCTGTCGTTTAAAATCATGCGCTATGCGCAGAACATTCTCTATAACGCGCGCGGCATTCGCGGCAGCCGCAGCCAGTCGATCAAAGACATTGTGGTTTACCTGGGCGTGACCGAACTGCGCCGCTTTGTGCTGGTCGCCTGCCTGACGTCGTTTAACACCGTCAAAACAAACGAGACTTACTATGCGAGCCTTATCCGCGCGCGCTTTTGCGAATTAGCGGCCAACCGGCTAATGGGCATCCACTCGTCAAACGACGCGTTTATGGTGGGCCTGTTTTCGCTGCTCGACGTGATTCTGGAAATCCCGCAGGAAGAGCTGATCGAGCAGGTGGTGATTTCCGCCGATGTGCGCATCGCCTTGCAGGAGCGCAAAGGCATGCTGCATCAGTTGGTCAACCTGGTGCAGCTGTATGAAAACCGTCACTGGGAAGAAGCCAGCCTGGAAGCCAAGCGTGTGGGGCTGACGCGCGGTATCGTCGCCGAAATGATGGATGAAGCCACCAAATGGGCCGACGAAATGCCCATCGCCAAAAGTGCCAAAAACGGCTACGACCGCGTTAATCGCTACCGGTGATCTTTACCCTGCATCAAAACGCTGCATTCTTAATGGTTAAGAAATGCAGCGCTATTCACTTAGTATGATTAATTCAAATGCTGAATGCCCTCTTCCAGCAGTTTTATTTGCAGCAGCGTTTCCTCATCTTTGACCAATTTCGGTTTCCCGTGGATCAGGGTGTCATACAGCGCATCGTAATAGCGGGCATAATCGCCACGCTGGGAAATCACCTTCTCTTCATGGAAGACACCGCTATCATCAATCCACGTTAGCACGCCATAATCTTCCGGTGCATCAAGGCCAAAATCAGCATTGCCAGGCATATAAAACAGCTTGAGATGCTCTTCCTGTTTATCTTTTTTATGCTTCACAAACATGCCTTTTTTGCCATAGATGACAAAGCTCGGGCGATCTTTTACCCGGAAGAAACTCGATTTCACCGACACTTTCAGCGTCTGATAGTAGAGATCAATATCAAAGTAATCGTTCATGCGCCCCGCACCCAACAGCTGGCGCACATCGTAGTTGACGCGATCCGGCGTGCCGAAACAGGAAATAACCTGATCCAGCGTGTGGCAGCCGTGACCAAACAGATAGGAATTTATCTGGCTAAACTGATGTGTTGACTCGGGTACCTCCGGGCGGAAATAGTCATAATGCATCTCTAATTCCAGCAGGTCGCCCAGGACACCTGACTCAATCACCTTTTGGGTGGTAAGAAAATCGCTGTCGAAACGGCGGTTCTGATAGCACTGGATCATTAACCCCTTCTCACGGGCGAGCGCAAACAGTTCCTGCGCCTCGGCAGAGGTTTCGGTAAAGGGCTTTTCCACCACGCAGTTTTTCCCGGCCAGCAGCGTCTTTTTTGCCAGCGAGTAATGCAGCGCAGAGGGGATGCTGATCACCACCAACTGGATCTGCGGGTCGTTTAATAACGCCTGCAGATTATCGGTATATTCCACGCCCGGTAATCGCGGCCAGGCATCCTTTTCAGGGTGAATGGAGTAAATCGTTTTGGTGACGATTTTCTCCGCGCGGGAGAGAACAAACGGCAGATGATAGCGGTTCGCGCTTTTGCCGTTGCCAATAAAACCGATCGTTAACTTATCTGTCATTGCTGAACTCCACGTTTTGTTGTTTGCGCCCTTCTTCCATGACGCTGGCGGCGATAGCGCTGATCTCCAGCATCTGCTGTGCGGTGGTGAAATCACGCGTGTCGATAATGCGAATAAAGGCCTGGAACTCATAAAACAGGCGGTGTTCACGCTCATCAAACGCGACGGTTTCACTCTGACCATTGTTGAAAACGAGATCAAAACCCTGCATCTGATTAACAGGGATGTGAATATGCGCGCTGGCCTTGTCGCCCTGTAATACGGAGGTGGTCGGTGCCCGGCAATCTTTCGCACCGATGCACAGACATTTAAAGGTGCCATAATCCAGCACCATCACGCCGCTCGTATCAATCTGATGCTGAATATTCGCGTAATAGTTTACGGCATGCGGCTTACCGAACATTCCCACAACGAAATGCACGTTATAGACATTGATGTCCATTAGTGCACCGCCCGACTTGCGGTAGTCAAAGGCCGGATGGATATCCCCGGCGACAAATGCGTCATAGCGCGAAGAATACTGGCTGTAATTCAGCGTGATTAATTTCAGATTACCCAGCGCCGCCACGTTCGTTTTCAGCGATTGATAGGCGGGCAAATAATGCACGTTCATTGCTTCCAGCATGATTAACTGGTTTTGCTGCGCCAGCGCTTTCAGCGCGTTAAATTCCCGCGTATTGCTGGCGACAGGCTTTTCAATAATGACATGTTTGCCCCGGCTTAACGCCTGATGCGCAAACGAGAAATGTAGATGATTGGGCAGCGCGACATAAATGGTATCGACATCGCTTGCTAACAGCGCGTCATAATCATAAAACACGGCATCGATGGCATATTCTTGAGCCAGCGACTGCGTTTCCTCTTTTGTCTGCGGCGTGCCTAATATCGCCAGCGAGTCGACGTCCAGTTTATGCAGGGTGGTTAGCAGATCCCTGACAATCATGCCCGTGCCTAAAATACCTAATTTCATTTTTCTACTCTTCCTTTTCGGTCAGCTCAGCGCCGTTAGAAGCGATGACGTTTTGATACCCTTAAAAAGACTTTTTCTTATAAGGCTGCAACCTGCCATCGTCATCATGCGTGGCTTCTCTGTTTTAACCGTTGAATTTCACGCTGCTGATCGATCAGCTCGCCGATCAATTCTCGCGCCAGCATGGAGGTCATGATGTGATCCTGCGCGTGTACCAGCACTAGATTGACCTGCACTTTGCCACAGCCTTCATCGAGACCAATCAACATGGTTTGCACATCGTGCGCCCGTTTCGTCGCGGCAGAAGAAGCAGCAAGCTTTGCATCCACCTGATCCCATAGCCCTTGTTTCGCCGCATATAGCGCTTCCATTGCCTCGCTGCGAGCTTCTCCGGCATTGATGATCAACTCCATTACGGTTGATTCCATATCCATTGCGTTTCTCCTCTTTGCAAAAGAACGGTGATGAATTAAGCCGTTGCGGGCTGGGTTTGCGCTTCCTGTTCAATCAATTGTTTTTCATAGATCTTGAAGAATGGCAGGTAGATGAAAATATCAATGACGATCAGCGCCACGACCAAAACAGTGTTATTAAGCACCCAACCGGCACCCCAGGCCGCACCAAACGGTGCGGGAGTGGTCCACGGCACCAGTGAAACCACTTTTGCAATCAGACCCGTGCTGGCCGCAAACCATGCCATCACGGCGTTAACAACCGGGGCAATAATGAACGGGAAAAAGAGGATCGGATTCATGACAATCGGGCTGCCAAAAATAATCGGCTCATTGATATTAAAAAAGCACGGCACGATGGAGAGTTTGCCCATCGCTTTCAGGTGCGCCGCTTTACTGCGCATATAAAGAAGACACAGCGCCAGCGTTGCACCTGAACCGCCGAGGTTGATGAAAAATGCCCAGAACGCTTCCGCAAAAATATGTGGAATAGGCTGGCCAGCGGCGAGGGCGGTTTGATTTAACCCCAGGTTAATCAGATAAAAGGGCTGCAAAATGCCGCCGACGATCGCGCCGCCATTAATGCCGGAAAACCACAGCACCTGGCACAGCAGCACGGCAATAAGTACCGCAGGCAGGGAGTCTGCGGCGGAGACTAATGGCATAAACAGCGCCATAATCACTTCAGGCAAGAGCATGCCGAATTTATGTTGCAGAAACACATTCAGCGGATAGACAGTACAAATAACAATGATGGCGGGAATTAACAGATTGAAAGACTGACGGATTTTATCCGGCACCTGCTCAGGCAGCTTAATGCCGATATTGTAGACCCTGAGCAGACGCACCATTTCCACGCTCAGAATGCCAATTAAAATGGCGGTAAAAATCCCCGAACCGCCCAGCGATGCTGCCGGTAATGCCCCGTCCATTGCTGGTGATGCAATCAGCAAGAAGCTCATCAATGACAGCATGGCGCACGAGAACGCATCAAGCTTATAGGTCAGCGCCAGATTATAAGCGATACCGGCGCTGATATAGCAGGCCATAATCCCCATCGTCATATGGAACGGGGTCATGATTTCATCGAAATAGTCTTTAGAAACGGACAGCCAAAGTCTACCGAGTGAAAACGTGGTATCGGGTGAAAATGGCGGAAAGGCAAAAATAAGCAGGAACGATCCGACAATCATAAACGGCATTGCGCCGATGAAACCGTCACGCACGGCCATAATATGACGCTGCGTTCCGGCCACGGCGGCAACTGGGGTGATTTTATTTTCAATAAAATCAAAGAGTACGTTCGACATTATTTCGTATCCCGTGTCGTTATTTTTATGCCCGAACAGTATTGGTCTGGATCAACGCCAGCGCGTCGGCGAGAATTTTATCGCCGCGCAGCATGCCATAATCCATATTACTAATAATGCCGATCGGCTTACCGGCGGCCTGAGCCCTCTTTTTGAACTCCTCGAATTTGTATTTAATTTGGGGTCCTAAAAGACAGCAGTCATAGTGCGGCAGCGTCGTCTCAAATTCGTCCATCGCCACGGCGATAATTTCAGCTTCAATGCCGCCAGCCACAGCCGCCTGTGTCATTTTTTTAACCACAATGCTGGTGGACATGCCTGCTGCACAGCATAAAAAAATCTTAACCATTTCAGGACCTCTCATCGTTTCTGTTTTCTGGATGTCTGCAATGCTGTCAGGCAGGTCAGGTGAAATCCGTGATTAAAATCTCAAAAAACGCAAAATCACTTACAATCAGGTGATTTTTCGTGACAAAGATCACCTTTAAACACTTATAACACGTAAAAACACTTACAAATAAGTGATTTTAGTGAACTATAGATGAGTAATCAGTTTTTTACTTACGTGATTTAACGTGATCATGGACACAGATTCAGTTCCGGACGCGTAGCAATCAGTAGTTCGATATGAAATACTTTTTCGACCCGCGTGATGCCGCAATGAGCAGCCAATAATGAGAATAAGAAGATGACCCAGGAAGAACGTCTGATTGAATTGGAAGAGGTGATCAAAACCCAGGGCAAGGTGACGCTCGACTATATTTGTCAGCAATATGCGATCTCTTATGATTCAGCACGCAGGGATCTGGTTAAGCTGACCAAACTGCCCGATATCATGCGTATACGTGGCGGGGCGATTTTGGCTGAAAAACGGGTTGAGCAGCCTTATGTGAGCCGCGCGCAGTTTGGTGCCGATAAAGAGCGCCTCTCCGCTTGTGCGGTCAAATCCATCAAGGAGAAAGAGATTATTTTTCTCGACGCCGGAACGACGTCTGCCGCACTCGCGCGTCAGTTAACTGTGCCCACCAGCGTCATCACCAATTCTATTGAAGTGCTCAACGAAATCATTGGCAAAAAACAGATCGCTATTTCCGTACTGGGCGGTAATTTTGATGATTACTCCCACGCGATCCAGGGTAATACCACGATCGATCAGATCAAAAAATATCATGCAGACAAAGCTTTTATTGGCGTAAGCGGTTTGTCTGAATTCGGGATCACCACCGATACCGAGTTGGATGCATTGCTTAAAATTGCCATGGCGAAGCAGGCCAAAAAAGTGATCTGCATTACCTCCTTTACCAAGTTTAATACGCAACTGATGTATCAGTCGTGCAGCTGGTCAGATATCGATCACATCATTACCGATAAAACACCGCCGAAAGCGATACTGAAATTAATCGAAGAACACGACGTTGAACTGGAAGTGATCGGTAGCGAAGAGGAGATCCAGCCTACGCTGTAAGGCTTTTTCACCCTATTGAGCGATAGGATTATCGCATATCACTTTCTCCTCCAGGCGGCACTCTTGGCAGCGCTGCGCACCACAACAGCGCTGTGCTGATTAGGGTTCTGCATCAAAATGGCGCACGTTTTTCGTGCGCCGGGTGATAAGTCCTGCTTTTGACACACTGGCATGTTTTCTGCATTTCCCTGTCTATCTTCATCAAACGGAATGCAGGGGATGACAATGATAAAAATGACGCTTCCGACCGCGCCATACTACGATGAGATGCTCACCGCAGAAGGCCGGCAACGCCAGCATTATGATGGCTATTGGCAGTGGCTACAGCAAACCGATCAGCAGGCGATCCGTCAGAAGAAAGAGCAGGCAGAACTGCTGTTTCATCGGGTCGGCATCACCTTTAACGTCTATGGCGAAGAAGGGGGGACTGAGCGTCTCATTCCGTTCGACAGCGTTCCGCGCATTATTCCGGCAGACGAATGGCGCATGTTAGATCGTGGTATTCGCCAGCGCGTCAAAGCCCTTAACGCCTTTCTCCACGATATTTACCACCAGCAGCATATTCTCAACGCCGGGATCGTCCCCCGGGAGCAGGTGCTGGCCAACGAGCAGTACCAGCCCTGTATGCAGGGTGTGGATCTGCATAACAATATTTATGCGCATATCACTGGCATCGATATGGTCCGCAGCGGCGACGGCAATTACTACGTGCTGGAAGATAACCTGCGCACGCCGTCCGGCGTCTCCTATATGCTTGAGAACCGCAAAATGATGATGCGGCTCTATCCGGATCTGTTTGCCAGTCAGCACATCGCCCCGGTGGAACGCTACGCCAGCTACCTGCTGCAAACCCTGCGCGAAAGCACCAGCGTTGACGATCCGACCGTGGTCGTGATGACCCCAGGTCGCTTTAACAGCGCCTACTTTGAGCACAGTTTTCTCGCCCAGCAGATGGGCGTGGAGCTGGTGGAGAGCGCCGATCTGTTTGTTAAAGCAGGTGGCGTGTACATGCGCACCACGGCAGGCCCGTGCCGCGTGGATGTGATTTACCGTCGCATAGATGATGCTTTTCTCGATCCCCTCGCCTTCCGCTCCGATTCCATGCTTGGCGTACCGGGCCTGCTGTCGGTCTACCGCAGCGGCGGCGTGGTGCTGGCCAACGCGATTGGCACCGGCGTGGCGGACGATAAATCAATCTACCCTTACGTACCGGACATGATCCGCTTTTATCTGTCCGAAGAGCCGATACTGGGAAATATTCCCACCTGGCAGTGCCGCAAGCCGGACGATCTCAGTTACGTGCTGGCAAACCTTCACAGCATGGTGGTGAAAGAGGTGCACGGCGCGGGCGGCTACGGCATGCTGATTGGCCCGAAAGCGACGCGTCAGCAGATCGAGGATTTCCGCCAGTTGATCCTCGCCAATCCCGGTAACTATATTGGTCAGGATACACTGGCCCTTTCCACCTGCCCGACGTTTGTCGATGAAGGGCTTGCTCCCCGCCACATTGATTTGCGCCCGTTCGTGCTGTACGGCGAAGAGATCCGCCTCGTGCCCGGCGGCCTCACCCGCGTGGCGCTTACGGAAGGGTCGCTGGTGGTGAACTCGTCGCAGGGCGGTGGCACCAAAGACACATGGGTGATGGAGGAAGAGGAATGATGCTCAGCCGCACCGCCAGTGAACTGTACTGGATGGCCCGCTATCTGGAGCGGGCCGAGAGTTTTGCCCGCGTGCTGGATGTGACGTGGAAACTCTCCATGATGCCGCGTCACGGCCAGCGGCAGAACGATCTCGCTCTGCCGCTCAACCTGACCTCAACGCATGCGCTGTTTGACGAGCGCTATGCCCGTTTCACCATCAGCAATCTGCTGAACTTTTTCGCGCTGGACAGCCATAACCCGTACAGCATTTACAGCTGCATTGAGATGGCGTGGAACAATGCCCATGCGGTGCGCGGCAGCCTGTCGTCGGAAGTGTGGGAGTGCATCAACGCCACCCGCATCGACATGCGCAAGCTGCGCCAGTCCGGCGTTGATAACGTCGGCATCGACACCTTTTTTGACTGGGTGAAAGAGCGCGCACACCTGTTTCGTGGCGCGATGTTTGGCACGCTGTTGCGTAACGATGCGCAGTGCTTTATCCGCATGGGAACGCTAATTGAGCGCGCCTACGCCACCGCACAACTGCTGGCGACCAAAGATCAGCAACTGCATAACGATCCCGATCCGGTGCGGGAATATTACCGTCTCGATACGCTGCTGCGCGCGGTCAGCGCCCGCGAGGCCTATCACAGCCTTTACCGCCAGCCGATGAGCTGGGAAACCGTCACTGAACTGCTGGTACTGCGAAACGATATCCCGCGCTCGCTGCATGCCTGCGTGGGCGATCTGGTGCAGCAACTGGAGATGATCGACAGTCCGCGCTCGCGCATCCCGCTGCGTTTCGCGCATCAGCTACACGTTGAGCTGCGCTTTGGCTCGCTTGACGACGTGCTCGCCGAGGATCTGCAAATCTATTTAGACCGTTTTCTCAGCAAAATTAATGAGCTGGCGGACAGCATTCGCCAGACCTACCTGGAGGCGCTATGAAACTCGTCATCAATCACCTGACCCACTACCACTACGATGAAGAGGTGAAGTTCAGCACCCAGTATCTGCGCCTCACGCCGCAGTCGTCCGCCCACCAGCAGATCCGCGAATGGAAGCTGACGCTCCCCACTTCCGCCGTGGCGACCACCGACGCTTACGGCAACCTGATGCACGTGCTGACGCTGGACCAGCCGCACAATGAAATTCTGATCCACGCTCAAGGCGTGGTCGAGATCGCCGATAATGTAGAGGAGTCCATTGAAGAGCGTGATGCGGCGGTGTCGCCGCTGGTGTTTTTGCGTCAGACGCCGCTGACGGAGTCCGATGAGGCGATCCGCAGCTTTACCCGGCGCTATTACCGTGAAGACGAACCGGCAATGAGCCTGATGACGCTGATGTCCGAGCTGCGCCTGAAGATGCCCTATACGCCGGGCGCGACGCTGGTGCATGACAGCGCCTCCGTCGCCTTTGCTAAAGGCAAAGGGGTGTGTCAGGATCATACGCATGTCTTCCTGGCCTGCTGTCGCAGCCTGCGCATTCCCGCGCGCTACGTCAGCGGCTACGTTTACAGTCGCGATACCGATCACGTCGCGATGCACGCCTGGGCTGAAGTGTGGCTGAATGACCGCTGGCACAGTTTTGATATCACCAACAACACCCGCCTGCTCAATCAGCATTTACGGCTGGCGGTGGGGATGGATTATCTGGACGCCTGCCCGGTGCGCGGCAGTCGCTTAGGCGGTGGCTGTGAAGAGATGTTTTCCGAAGCTGAAGTAAGCCTGTTTGAGCGACAGCAGCAGGTGCAGCAACAGCAATAGCTTTTATGTTAATTATCAGGGTGTTTTGATGACCTATTGTGTGGCCATGCGTTTGTCTGACGGACTGGTTTTCGCGTCTGATTCCCGCACCAATGCGGGCGTTGACCATATCGCGACCTTTAAGAAACTCCATGTGTTTAACCGGGAGGGCGAGCGGGTCCTGGTCATCCAGTCTGCGGGCAATCTGGCCACAACACAGAGCATTATCAGCCTGCTGGCGACGCGTATTCAGAGTCAACACACCCCGAATCTGATGCAGGTCGACACCCTGTACGACGCCGCGACGCTGATTGGCGAAACGGTGCGCGAGGTGATCGATCGTGACAGCAAATCTCAGCAGAACGGCAGCTCAATTTTTGGCTGCAACATGCTGCTTGGCGGCCAGATTGGCAGCGAGGCTCCGCGCCTGTTCCATATCTATCCGGAAGGCAATTTTATTGAATCGACGCCCGATACGCCCTATTTCCAGATTGGTGAAAGCAAGTACGGTAAGCCGATTATTGACCGGGTTTTGCGCGAGGATACCCCGCTTGAGCAGGCTATGTGCTGCGCGCTGATCTCTATCGATTCCACGCTGCGCAGCAATTTATCGGTGGGGATGCCGCTGGACGTTATGATCTACCGCGCTGACAGCTTTGACGCCAGCGAACAGCGACGCATTACCGAAAGCGATCCCTATTTCCATTCGATCCGCAAAGCCTGGTCCGAAGGGCTGGTCAACACCTTCCGCAATCTGCCGCCGTTCCCGCCGCAGCAATAAATAAAAACGGGTCGCGTGCTGGCGACCCGTGATTTCATGGCGCGCCTGCGCTAACTGCGCTTCTTTTTCCGGCGCTCGGAATACATGACCGTGTCGCTGTCTGCAAGCATTTCGATAATATCGTCGTACTTTTCCGCGTTGTTTTCTAGCAGGCCGTAAGCGTAATTGATGTGATATTTTTTGTTGGCGTTCTGGTTAAACGCATCGATTCTTTCCTGCAAATTAAACAGAAACGCATCGGCATCAAAATCACTCTGGTGCGTCAGCAGCACGGCAAAGGCGCTGCCATCCACACGCCCGCAGACATCACCCTTATTCAGACAGCTACGCAGGCTCTTTGCAAACGCGCGCAGAATGCTGTCCCCTTCCGCATGGCCCCACAAATCGTTCACCGATTGCAGGTTATCCACCACGAAGTAGAGCAGGCTAAACGGCGTGTTCGCGCGCGTCAGCTCAATGAAACGTTTATCGGCGATGCGCAAAAATCCGCGCTTGTTCGGCAGCTCGGTCAGTTTGTCGGTCATCGCCTGGCTGATGATCAAAAACTCATCTTCCACTATCGCCCCGAGGTCGAGCAGCAAATTGATCTCTTCGGAGGAGAATTCGCGAGGCTGGTCATCAATGACGCAGACGGTACCGGCGACCGAACCATCGGGCAAATGAACCGGACAACCGGCATAAAAGCGCACGTAGGGTTCACCGGTGACGAAAGGGTTATTTTCAAAACGTTCGTCTTTACGCGCGTCTTTTACGATCAGCGCGCCCTGCAACAAAATGGCGTGGGCGCAAAAAGAGACGTTGCGTGATGTTTCTCGCACATTCACGCCGGTGCAGGAAACCAGCCACTGGCGGTCACGATCGAGCAGTGAAATCAGGGCAATGGGAACATCGAACGTCGCTTTCGCCAGACGCGTCAGGCGGGAGAGGCGCTCATCATCCTTTTTATCGAGCAGATCCATCATATAGAGCGACTTCAGACGCTCTTTTTCATTCTCAGGTAGTGCAGGAAATTTCATAGGCTGCCCTCACGAATAGTCCTTTTAATATACTCGAGAAGTGGGTATTTGGTAGTACGGACGCATGATGGCGTTCAGAAAAAATCTGTTGTAGCACCCGCGCTGGCCTTGAAATCCCTGCATTTGTTGCATCTCATTTTTGGAAGCAGCCTCGCAATCTGCCGCATTGCCCTTCACAAAATACCTGTTATTTTATACAGGTGTTTTGTGAAGGTCTTTTAAAGGGAGTTTACTATGTCGGAAAATACTGCACTGTCAGCGGTCAACATCTCCAAAGCGCTTCGCCACCTGAAGGTGAGCTACGTTCGCAAACGTCATGAGAATCGGAAAACAAAACTCACCCGGCACTACACCGTGCACCCCAGCCTCTCTTTGCAGGGGATTTGGCTGGAAGAGGCGGGTTTTACCACAGGTGCGGCGGTATCGGTATCCGTTGAATTTGGGCAGTTGATTATCCGCACGGCAACGGAGTAGTGTAAGGCGCGAATATTCCGGCATGAGGCTGGAATAGCGAGGTGGCAAGGGGAAGTCTATGAACGTGCATGGCAAAACAACCGTGGGTTTGCGCGTATGAATGCCGCGTCAGCGCCCCGGCGCGCTTTTCACTCCGCCCCCTTTCGCCATCTGTTCTTTGCCCGCATCTTAACGGTGCTCGGCAACGGTATCGCCCCCATTGCCCTGGCCTTCGCGGTGCTCGATATCGGCGGTTCCGCCGCCGACCTCGGCATTGTGGTGGCCGCGCGATCGCTGTTTAACGTCGCCTTTTTGCTGATTGGCGGCGTACTGGCGGACCGCTACTCCCGCAACAGGGTGCTGCTCGTCTCGTCGCTCATTGCCGCCCTCTCGCAGGGGGCCGTGGCCGCGCTGGTGCTCGACGGCTCAGCCACCGTCGCCCTGCTGGCGGTGCTGGGCACCCTCAACGGTGCGGCGGCGGGTATTGCGCTTCCCGCGTCGTCGGCCATGGTGCCGCAAACCGTTCCCGTGCATAACCTGCGCGAAGCCAATGCGCTTATCCAGTTGGGCATTTACGGCGGGACGGTGATCGGCGCGTCGCTGGGTGGCATCCTGACCAGCGCCGTTGGCCCTGGCTGGGGGCTGGCTGTCGATGCACTGGGCTTTGCCGCCTCGGCTCCGCTCTACCTGATGGTGCGCACCCACGCCGCTCAGGCGGCCAGTTCCGCTTCGGACATCTTGCAGGATCTGCGTGAAGGCTGGAAAGAGTTCATCGCCCATACCTGGGTGTGGACCATTGTGGTGCAGTTTACCATTGTCAACGCGGCCTTCAGCGGCATCGTAATGGTTCTCGGACCCATCGTGGCAGACACCACCTTTGGGCGCACAGGCTGGGGGATGGTGGTCGCCGCACAGAGTATTGGTCTTATCGTCGGCTCTTTTATCGCGCTGCGCTGGCGACCGCGCCGGGATCTGTTTATTGGCACGCTGTTGGTGGCGCTGTGTGCCCTGCCTGTCGCGCTGTTAAGCCTGTGGCCTTCAACCGGCATACTGATGGCGGCATTTTTTGCGGCGGGCGTTGGCTTTGGTCTGTTTGGCGTCGCCTGGTCGCAGTCTCTCCAGACGCACATTCCGCCGGATAAACTGGCGCGCGTCTATGCCTATGACGCCATGGGTTCGTTCGTCGCCATTCCCGTGGGTGAACTCGCCGCCGGGCCTCTCGCGCTCCATTTTGGCAGCGACAAGGTGCTACTGGCGTCGGCTTTTGCGGTGCTGGCGGCGACGGTGGCGGCCTGTTTTGTTCCCGCTATTCGCCACCTCGACAACTCGCCCACCGTGAAGCCCGCGCGCGTTCAACAGCCGGACTGATCCGCACTGGCAGCGAACCCGCATTCTGTGACTACGATCGCATAAATGTGTGATTAGGATCGCATAAAAGCGCTGCTTCAGTCGTTATTATCAATACTAGTATGGTAGTTAAACATTGACGTTGAGAGGCGATGAAGAGCATGCAGATGACAATGCGCTGGTTTGGGCCAGTCGAAGATAAAATTCCCCTGCAACATATCCGGCAGGTTCCGGGAGTTGAAGGGATTGTAGGCGCGTTATATGACGTGCCGGTGGGCGACGTGTGGCCGGAAGATAAAATCCGCACGCTGGCGAATCAGGCGCGGGACGCGGGTCTGAAAATGGAGGTCATCGAAAGCGTAAACATTCACGATGACATCAAAATCGGTCTGCCAAGCCGCGATCGGTATATCGCCAATTACCAGCAGACGATCCGCAACCTGGCGGAAGTCGGTGTCAAAGTGATTTGCTATAACTTCATGCCGGTCTTCGACTGGATGAAAACCGACATGAACTATGTTCTGCCGGACGGCTCGGTGACGATGGCCTTTGAGAAAAAAGGCATCGATAAAAGCCTCGATGAGGTGGTGAAAGAGGTGCTCGAAAACTCAAACGGTTTCGCCCTTCCCGGCTGGGAGCCAGAGCGTCTGGCAAAGGTGCAGGAGCTGTTTGCTAAATACAAAGATGTCGATGACGACACACTGCGTGAAAATCTGGTCTATTTCCTGAAAGCCGTGGTGCCGGTGTGCGAAGAGGTCGGCGTGAAAATGGCGATCCACCCGGACGATCCGCCCTATTCTATTTTTGGCCTGCCGCGCGTGGTGAAAAACCGTCACGATCTCGACTGGTTGTGCAACGCGGTGGATTCCGAAGCCAACGGCATTACGCTGTGCACCGGCTCCATTGCCGAAGATCCTGAAAACGACGTCTATGAAATTCTGGCTGAATTTACCCGCCGCAAGCGCATCCACTTTGCGCACGTGCGTAACATCAACATCATCAAAGGCAAAGACTTCTACGAGTCCGCGCATCCGTCCCGCTACGGCTCGCTGGACATGTTTAAAGTGATGCAAGCGCTGCATGACAACGGCTTTGACGGCTATATGCGCCCTGATCACGGTCGGTTTATCTGGGGTGAAACCGGTCGTCCGGGCTACGGTTTATATGACCGCGCCCTGGGCGTGACCTACCTGCTGGGATTGTGGGAAGCCCTCGAAAAAAAGACGCCTTAATGCTAACGCGTCACGGCACAGCGCATGTTACCGTCCGCTGTGCCTGACCTGTGCCTCTTTCCCTGTACCGCGCAATCAGGAAAACTGGATCGTCCCGCTAGCCTTGTCGTAGCTGAACTGCGTGCCATAACGCTGACTCAGGCGCGTTAACAGACGGGCAATCTCCTCGCCCTGCTGATGCGTCACGGTCTCCGGCAAGCCACGCGACAGCGCGCGCTCTCGGTTCATGCCTAAATCAATGGGCAAAAGCTGGCAGGCGAGACCGTCCGGCGTGATATCAAAGATCGCCAGCGCATTTTGTGAGAAACGCGCCTCGGCGTTAAAACCGGTGAATTCTCCGGCGGCGTTTTTCGCCCGCGCACGGTGCAGCTCAGAAGGACGCGCGTTTACCGCATGTCCATAGGCTTCATACATTTCCGGGCCAATGATTGACTCACCGGCTTCGAATTCCATCAGCAGGCTGCCGAGGTTATAAAACACCGGTTTACCCTTGTAGATCTCCACGCCACGCATAAAGTGCGCCCCGTGACAGACCACTGCGTCAGCACCGGCATCCACCGCCCGGTGGGCGAACTGCTCGACGAACGCTGGCGCATCCGGTGAATACCAGCTGTCTTTATCGCCCTCGTGCGTGTGCAGGCTCACCAGCGTGAAATCGCTGCGGTTGGCGGCGTCGCGGATGCTGCGCTCGTTGGCCTCGCAATCCTGCTCGTTAAACCAGGTGCGCACATGGGTTTTTTCCCCGCGCTCAATTTGCAGCGAGCTTTCAAACAGCGATCCGAACTTAAATTCATTCTCGCCTTTGTCGGCCATCACTTCCACGCGCATGCCTTCGCGTACGCTCTCGTCGATACCCAGCGCGCGGGTGATGCCTTTCAGCTGCTCAAACTGCTCATCGGCCAGCACGTAGGCGCGGCCCCAGCGCAGCGGGTTAAGACCGGGACGGGCAACGGTGCCTGCGCCGCCATTGGCCGCCAGGAACACTTCCGAACGGGTCGAGCCAAGCGCCACCACGCCCACCCGCCCTTTGGCGGTGTCGAGGAAACGCGGCAGTCGCGCGTCATCAAGGTTGCGCCCCAGCCCGCAGGGGATCAGATCGCGGGCTTCGGCGGCGTCCATGGTCTGCACTACGCCTTCCCAACCGAAATCACCGGTGTGGTTATTGGCGAAAGAAACCAGACGAATATTCAGGTCAACAAATTCATTGAGCGTGGCGGGTTTTACGGCGGTGATATAACCGCGACCGGCAGCGGGCGGTAAATCCGGCTGCGGGCAACTGAATTCAGCATTGGCAAATACAGCATCAGCGCTCTGTAATAATTCCACAATGGCGGGATCGACTCGTTTCGCCAGGTTACGACTTGAAAACAATAAATCACCGCACGCAATAATTCTCATACTGAACCTCTGGTTAATCCCTGAAATTTGCCTTATCTTGTGATGTCATGATATCTGTATAGATTAGGCGTTGATTATTCTTATCTGTTATGAATCATACTCAAACGGAATATACAATAACAAAAAAGCGCATTAAACTGCCGCAACAAAAATAATCACGCAACGCTGCCCCTATTCAACACAACCTGCATTCACCACAATTTTCTCAGGGAAATATAATGATTCAATTAAAATCAGGAATAATTGCCGCTGCATTATTAGGTGCATTCATACTGACCGGCTGTGATGACGGCAAAAAAGCGGCTGATGGCGAAAAGGTTCTTCACGTGGGTACCTTTGGCGTCAGCATTGGATTCTCTTACAAACAGAATGGCAAAGACTACGAAGGTTACGACATCGCGACCGTCAATGCCGTGGCGAAAAAGCTCGGCTACAGCCGCGTAGAGCTGACTACCGCCGACATGACCGGGCTGTTTGGCATGCTGGATGCGGGGAAAATTGACACCATCGCCAACCAGGTTGAAGCCAACGAAAAACGTCGTGAAAAATATGACTTCTCCCAGACCTATATTTACTCTGGCGCTCAGCTGGTCACGCGAAATAATGATGATGCCATTCGCAGCATTGACGACCTGAAAGGCAAACGTCTTGGCGTGGATGTGGGCAGCAGCAAAGAGAACTATCTGCGCCAGCATTATCCGGATGCCGGTATTGATATTCACACCTACGATGAGCCAAGCGCCATTATTCAGGATGTGGCACTTGGCCGCATCGATGCCTACATTATGGACCGTGCGGGCGCGCAATTACTGATTGATAACTCCCGTCTGCCGCTGAAAAAATCAGGCGATCCGGTTTACCGTTATCAGGAAGCATTCCCGTTCGTGAAAAATGAAAAAGGTGAAGCGCTGCGCAAGCAATTTGATGAGGCGCTGACCGCCTTAAAAGCCGATGGCACGCTGACGAAATTGTCCGAGCAATACCTGAAACAAGACGTCAGTAAGGAATAATCCGCTCATGAAATTTGACCTGAGCTTCATGCTGGAAGCTTTTCCAACGCTGCTCAGTTATCTGCCAATGACGCTGTTCCTGGCGGTAACCTCAATGGTTATCGCCTCGGTCATGGGTATGGTGCTGGCGCTGATTATCCATAACCGCATTGTTGTGCTCTCGCACGTTGCCGAAGTCTATATCTCGTTCTTCCGCTCCGTGCCGACGCTGGTGACGCTGTTCATCTTCTATTTTGGTATCCCGCAGTTGTTTCCGGGCATCAGCATGATGAACGCGATTTCTGCCACCATTATCGCCCTGAGCTTTAAAACCGCCGCTAACCTGGCGGAAGAGTTTCGCGGCGCGATGAACTCGGTGGATAAAGGCCAGCTCGAAGCCTGCCTGTCGGTGGGCCTGACGCGCGGGCAGGGTTTCCGCCGCATTGTGCTGCCGCAGACCATTCGCATTGCGGTGCCGGGCATGAGCAACTACCTGATTATGCTGATCAAAGAGTCTTCACTGGCGTTTACCGTCGGCGTGACCGATCTCTTTGCCCAGACCAAAATCCTCGCCAGTAACTCGTTTCGTTTTCTGGAAAGTTACCTGGCCGTGGCGCTGATCTATTGGGCTGTCACCATTTTGCTGACGATGCTGCAAAAACGCATTGAGCACCGCCTGAACCGGCCATACCGATAAGGAGCCAGCGCTATGCTTAAAATCAGTCATCTGCACAAGTCGTTTAACGACAACCGGGTGCTTAAAGACATTTCACTGACCGTTGAACAGGGCCAGGTGGTGGCGATTATTGGCCCTTCCGGCTCCGGGAAATCAACGCTTCTGCGCTGTATCAACCTGCTGGAAAAACCGGAAAGCGGCACGCTGCAAATTGCCGACACGGTAATCGATGCCAGCAAATTCAGCCGCCAGGATGAGAACGCCCTGCGCGCGCATACCGGCATGGTGTTCCAGCACTACAACCTGTTCAAGAACAAAACGGCGCTGGAGAACATTACCGAAGCGCTGATCGTCGGCAAAAAAATCCCCAAAGCGCAGGCCAATGAGACGGGACTGGCGCTGCTGGAACGCGTTGGATTACGCGACAAAGCCAACAGCTACCCGGCGATGCTTTCAGGCGGTCAGCAGCAGCGCGTCGCCATTGCCCGCGCGCTGGCGGTGAAGCCAAAAGTGATCCTGTTTGATGAACCGACGTCCGCGCTGGATCCTGAGTTGGTCAACGAAGTGCTACAGGTGATCCGCTCGATTGTCGATCACCAGACCACGCTGTTACTGGTGACCCATGAGATGTCTTTTGCGCGTGATGTCGCCGACCGGGTGATTTTCATGGCCGACGGCGTGATCGTTGAAGATGGCACGGCGGAAGCGATCTTCACCCAGCCGACGCATGAACGCACGCGTAAATTCTTGCAGAACGCACACTGACCTCACGCCGCAATGATGTGACCCGCAAGCTACACTCACTACAGGATTTTTACAGACTGAGGTGATTTTGCTTTCCGGAAACCGGATCTTCGCCCTGACGGGTTTTTCACTTATTGCGGCGAGCTATGGCCTGGCGCGCTTTTCATGGGGCCTGATGCTCCCGGACATTATCACCGATATGCGCATCAGCCTGTCGCTGGCGGGTACGCTTTCTGCCTGTTCGTTCGCGGCGTATTGCGTGGGGATCCTCTACTCCACGCTCTACACCTCCCGAACCGGGCCACGTTTTCCCGCACTGCTGGCAGGCGTGTTTGCGATGGCAGGCATGACCGCACTCGCCCTTTCGCACAGCGCACTGCTGTTAGCGTTGGGCTGCATCTGTGCAGGATTGAGCAGCGGCCTGGTTTCACCGCCGCTTGCCGAAGCCGTAAAACGCAAAGTGGCCAAAGCGCAGCAGCCTGTGGTGAATACGGTGATCAACGCAGGCACCGGCGGCGGAATTATTCTCTCGGCCCTGACCGTGTTTGTGCTGACGGATAACTGGCGCACGACCTACCTGTTATTTACCCTTTTCGCCCTCATCCCCACGCTCTCGGTGCTCAAAACCGTGCCAACCCACGCAGATGATCACCCCGCGTCGCTGCGGCAGAATTTTTCCGTTTTTTTGCAACCGGCGATACGCCCTGCGCTTGGCGTTGCGCTGCTTAGCGGTATCGCCAGTGCGGCATACTGGTCTTTCGGGCCGGTGATGTTTCAGTCGCTGGCGGGCATAGAAGGAAATGGCATTACGCTGGCGTGGCTGGTGACCGGGCTGACCGGCTGCGCAGGCATGTTTACCGGTCAATTGACGAACCATATTGGGATAAATAAGACCCACCGTTTGATGCAAATCCTGACGGTTGTCGCCTTCGTGCTGCTGATTTTCTCGACCCAAATGCCGCTGCTGGCCTGGCTGTCGGCGGCGGTGTACGGATTTACCTATATTTCGTTATCCGGCGTGCTACTGCTAAGCGGCGTAAAGGCGGTGGCTGCTACGCCTGCCGCAGGGCTTGGCGCAGTGTTTCTGATGCTTGCGGCGGGTCAGGTTGTCGGCTCCGCCGCGTTCGGTCTACTGCTGGAGCATACCGGCGCGGTCACGGCACTGCTGGTGTTCAGCGGCGTTACGCTGATGGCAATGATGATGCGGGCGACGCCGACAGTGTAACTCCGTTAGCTCTCGCCCTCTGCGGCGTTTTTTTGCAGGTTGTCACGCCCCAGCCCGCCAATAAACGGCAGGCGCAAGCGGAGCGGCGTGAAATCGACACCCAGATTCAGGCCCAGGACGTTGAGCTCAATGCCCTCTTCGGCCCCCAGCGTCAGGCCCGCCACCCCCAGCAGGGAAAGCTGCACACCGCGCCCTGAGGGGGGCAGTCCAATCGGGTTGCGCAGCGAGCGGTAGTCTTTGCCAATCGCATTGGCGGGCAAATCCAGTTTTAGCGCCGGAACCTCGCGCCCGATATGGGCAATAAAGGTGTTGCTGTTGGGACCCGGCCAGGCGTGATAAGCCTCCGGCCAGGGATAGGACGCAATGGCCGCTTCAATGTGCGGGATCATGGCCTGTGCCGCCGGACCGCGATGCTCTACCAGCAGCCGAGGTTTTGCCCCGTACCAGTAGCCATCGGGCGCGTTACGGTTACGGCGCACCTTCTCTCCCCCTCCCCAGCTAATCACCTCATAGCGGTTATATTCCGTTTCCCCCGCGCGCTTGAAGATGATCCACGGATGCACCGCCACCACGCCTTTCCAGCCCCAGGTCGGTGCGGCATAAACCTGCACAATCGCAAGCTCCTTGTTGCGTCGGGGATCCGGTGCGGTGCCTGCGGAATCACGCCTCGCGGACCTCCATGCCTCCTGCGGGCGCGACTCGCGCTGCTGCATGGCCTGCGCGATGCTGGCAATCAAAGAGAGCAAAATGATGCAGAAAAAAACCAGGCACAGCGTTTTTATTGGGGTCATGGTCGCTCGTCATTGGCAGGTCATTATCAGGGCGTGGGGTGAGTGTACTGCGGTTTGCATTAATGAGTACGAATAACACCCTCACGCCGCCCGGTCAGTTGATCAACGTATGAATTAGCGTGCGCAGGAAAACGCCCACCAGCGCGCCAGGTAACGCGAAACGAAACAGCCGGGCAAAGCGGGGCGAAAGCCCAAGGAAAATCCCCAGCCCCGGTAAATCGAGAGTCTGGATCATAAACCCGGCAGAGGCATTGATCTGCTGTACGCTGATCACGCCTTTCTGCACCAGTTCAGACACCACGCCGAAATAGGCTGTCCCGCCTGCCAGCGTCTTGGTCAGCGCCGGTAACACATACGCGGGCGAGAGGCCCACGCTCGTCATCACCGGGGTCAGCCAGCGCGTTAGCGCATCAATAGCTCCCGCTTCTCTGAGCAAACCGACCACCACCAGCGACAGGATCAACATCGGCAGCGATCCCAGTGACAGGCGTATGGCGTCCGAACCCGCGCCATTAATAATGGCAATCAGCCCCGCACGGGATTTCTTTTCCGGCGCGGTTTCATCTTCATTACTGAGGCTGGTTTGCGAAAGTCGGCGTCCGGTAAGATGGTAGGTCACCGTGGCGGCGGCAAGTCCCCCCAGCACGGAGATGGCCAGCGCTTGCCCCCAGTGAAGGCCGAAGGGCGTAAGCGGGTAAAACACGTTTCCCTGCCCCATTGCGAAGACCATTGCCAGCGTCGCGGCCAGATGGCGGTCGGACGCCCCGCGCTTTTCCATGATCGCCAGCGAGGCCAGCGGCGCGGCAAAGCTGACAAAGTTGAGCTGGATAAGGGCAAAAATGGACATTCCGGTCATGCCGAAAGGCTTTAACAGCGGCGAAGTCATGCGCACGATGACGTCGAGCACGCCGCGCTCTTCCAGGAATTTCATGATCACCAGCATCACGACCATGATAGGCACCAGCGTGTACAGCACCACATCAATGGAGGCTTTGCCCGCCGCCATAATTACCGCAATTATATCCATCTAGCTTCCCACTACGTCTCGTCGCGCCAGGCGTTAACCAAAGCGCTATAGTTTGCGCCGTTTGGGGCCATTCTGGCAGCAAAAACTTTCCATTATCCGGACGTAAATTTAGCAATCCGTGCTTTTATATCTCTGCGGCGTCACAAAATCGACATTATCCATTTGTGCGGTTGCCCTGAAAATTATTTACCGATCGTTATATTAATGGTAAAAATACAATTGTAGAGTAATTCAGGGTGTGATTTGCGGATCAACTAAATAATTAAACGCCAATATTCCCCCCCTCATTTTTGTCATAATCCTATTCCGTAGTCCCGGTTGTTATCCTCAGGGCATTAACATCATTTTTTCATCGCATACGCCAGTGGGGTAGTCATGTCCATTTCCGATCAGGTCATTAATGAAATCCTTGAATGGATTGAGAGCAATATCAATCGCCCGCTGCATATTGATGACATCGCCAGGCACGCCGGGTATTCAAAGTGGCACTTGCAGCGACTCTTCTACAATTATAAAGGGGAGCCTATTGCCACCTACGTCAGAAACAGAAAGCTGGACCTCGCCGCGCGCGACCTGGTTTCGTCATCGGCCAGCGTCATTGACATCAGTACCAAATATGGGTTTGAGTCGCAGCAGAGCTTCACCCGGCTTTTCAAAAAAACGTTTAATAAACCGCCACTGGCCTACAGAAAATCGCACTGCTTCTAATTTTTTGCTGACGTGTTGCGTTTACCGTTTTCGACGCTGACAAAAGATTACGTACCGTAAAAAAGAGATCACCCCTTATCCAAAAATGCGATTTTATTATTAACAGCAATAAAAGCGCCCATTTTTAACAGTCTGTGCGAATCCCGGCGCATAAGATTTACATTCAATTTCTCCAATGGTAAATAAATTTTGCACATTAAACGCGATCGTTTTAATCGCGTTTTATAAGCACACAACACAAGCAGTGGCCTATTCTAAATATTGAGAAAACTTATAATGAAATTGAATAAAGTAAGCGTCGCAATCGCCGGACTATTCCTGAGCGCAGCAGCCCATTCTGCTGAAATTTATAATAAGGACGGGAATAAACTCGACCTGTTCGGGCTGGTATCAGCTGAACACTATTTTTCCGATAACAGCGGCTGGGATGGCGATCAGACCTACGTGCGCTTAGGGTTCCGGGGTGAAACTCAGGTTACAGATTCCATTACGGGCTACGGCCAGTGGCAGATGCACGTTAACGCCGCAACCGCTGAAAGTGAAAGCGAAAACATGCGCACGCGTTATGCGTTTGCCGGGCTGAAATTCGGCGATTTCGGATCGATTGATTACGGTCGAAATAAAGGCATTGTCTATGACACCCTCGCCTACACCGACATGCAGCCTGAATTCGACGGGATGACCTATGGCTCCGATCAGTTCATGTTTAGCCGTGCGAACGGTTT
Organism: uncultured Enterobacter sp.; assembly: GCA_963521185.1. GTDB lineage: Bacteria > Pseudomonadota > Gammaproteobacteria > Enterobacterales > Enterobacteriaceae > Enterobacter_D. The sequence continues at coordinate 70,067 of CAUQTV010000006.1, forward strand.
GCTGACCTGGCGTAATAGCGACTTCTTCGGTCTGGTTGAAGGTTTGAATATCGGTTTACAGTATCAGGGTAAAAACGATGGCGGTGGTGAACCCGGCGTTCGTAACGTACTGCGCCAAAATGGCGATGGTTATGGCATGTCCGTTACCTACAATATTGGTGCCGGTTTCAGCGTTGCGGGTTCAATGAGCAGCTCCGATCGCACTAATGAACAGAATAGCCAGACCTCCGGCATCATGGGTAATGGTAAACGCGCGGACGTTTATTCCGGTGCTTTGAAATACGATGCTAATAATATTTATCTGGCAGCAATGTTTACGCAATCTTATAACGCCTCGCGCTTTGGTTCTGTTTCCAGCGACGACGCCTATGGTTATGCCAACAAAGCACAAATCATGGAATTCTACGCCGGTTATACCTTCGACTTCGGCCTTCAGCCGTTCGTGGCCTATAACGTGACGAAGGGTAAAAACCTGGGTCGCTCAGCGTCTGGCGAAAACTATGGCGATGAAGATCTGATCAAATACGTGGACTTCGGTGCCACCTATTACTTCAACAAAAACATTAATGCCTTTGTCGATTATTCCGTCAACCTGGTTGATGAGGATAAATTCACCCGCGAAGCCGATATCAATACTGACGACGTTGTCGCCGTGGGTATCGTTTATCAGTTCTAACAATGTTTTCTCCATTCTCTACCCTTAAAAGGTGAGAAAACTACCAGGCCGTAATGCCATTTTCCGGCATTGCGGTTTTTTTATTTTTACGCGAAGGCACTTACTGGCACAGATGGATAATATTTAAAGCGGCAGTGCATTTATCATCTCATCACCTCTTTTATATTGCTTTGACGTTATTATTCACTGGTATCCCCTCATTAGGTAAAATTTTGATCCAGGCCAGATAGTGTTATCTGGCTTTTTTCTTTGCTCCCAGGCTGCTCAGGCCATACTGGCGTTGACAGAAACCCCGACTCCACCGGCGCATCTGTTGTGAGGCAGTAATGCCCTGGGGGTAGTCCGCCAAAAACTGGCGGCCCTGAGTCAGGAAATTGTTCGGTGGGAAGATCTTACGCGTTCAACCGATGACTGCTGAAATAGACGGCCACTCTTCTGGCGTTCCGGCCTTAAGAAGCGATCAGATTCCGATGCAGAGGTGGTGCACCACTTAAGCGAAGACAGAGGGTTTGTCAGTTGGCTGCTGCATCGCAGCCAACTGAGCCTGTTGCGTTACCGTTGGGATACGCGGGCCGGGCTCGCGGAGCGATCCGAGCCGTGCCGGATAAGCCGGGTACTTAGTGCTGCTCCGATAGCCAGGCATGCGGCCATTGTGAGAAGCGCAACGATAAAGGCATGGGTAATGGCTGCGCCGCTGTGACTGTTGCCCAGCATGCTGTAAAAAATGCCGCCAATCACGGCGACGCTAAGCGCCGTGCTGATCTGTAAGGCGGCGCTGGTTATTCCCGCAATCATGCCTGAAAACGGTGGCGCAACCTGGCCGGTGACCATCCGCACCAGGGTTGGCATCGCCAGTCCCTGACCCATACCGGTCACAAAAAGCAGCGCGGCGAGCGGCAGCATGCCGGGCGGTTTACCCGTCAGCGTCATGGCAATCAATCCTGCCATGCCCGCCAGCCCTGCGGTTTCGCATCCCATCCCGATTGCGCTAAGGTAATTACCGGCAAATCGCCTCAGCCAGGGCGTCAGTAACGGACCGATCAGAAAACCCACGCCAAACGGCAGGAAAACCGTGCCTGCGCTCAGCGCATTTAAATGCAGTGCACCCTGCAGATAGACAGAAAACAGAAGGAAGAAGGTGCCGATGGAATAAAACAGTAAAACAATCACCAGTCCCTGACCCAGCCCGGGAGCGCGTAATACGTCCGGATCAAGCAGTGGCGATCCGCCCTTCTGGCTGAGCCGTTGCTCATAGCGCCATAACAGCGCAGCCAGCAGCGGGAAAGTAAGAAATAACATCCACGTCCACCAGGGCCATCCCGCTTCACGCCCTTTCGATCAGCGGCACGATCAGCGTGCTCAGCGTTAATGTGGCAAGCAGTGTGCCGACAGGATCAAGCCGCTGCGCCGCCCGCGCCCGCGTCTCTTTCAGCAGCGGCAGACCAAAAAGAACGACCAGCAGCGCCACTGGCAGGTTAACCAGAAAAATCGCCCGCCATCCAAGGTGAAACAGATCGGCTGAAATAAGGATCCCACCCAGCACCTGTCCGATCACAGAGGCCAGTCCAAACACGGCACCATAGATACTCAGTGCTAAGGGTCTCTCTGCTTCGGGAAAAATGGCCTGTACAGAAGCCAGCGCCTGAGGGGCCATAATGGCGGCCGTGACGCCCTGTAATATACGCCCGGCTATCAGCACCCAGGATGACCCGGCAAAACCACACAGCAACGATGCCGCGGCAAAACCAATCAGCCCGATAAAGAACATCTTTCCGCGACCGTAAATATCACCCAGCCGGCCGCCGGTGATCAGGGTCACGGCATAAACAGCAGCATAGGATGAAATAACCAGCTGTTCCGCCGAGGAAGAGGTGCTCAGCTCATTCTGAATAGCTGGCAGCGCCACGTTAACAATAAAGAAATCGAGCGGCGGCAAAAATGCCCCGACCAGTAAAATAACAAACATCGCCCAGCGGCGCGGCTCAGCTTGCGGGATGCTATGTGCCGGCATAGATCACTCCTTATGGAACGGTGCCCCAGGTAAAGGAAGCGTGGTAATCAGGAATGTTTAGTTCGCGGGGCAGCCGCCCCGCTGAAACGTCACGCCGAACCGGTCAGCGCATGCCGCCGGAGGCGAGGATCACCTCGCCGCTGATCCATGCCGCCTCGTCTGAGGCGAGAAAGGATACGATTGGTGCAATGTCCTTCACCTGTCCGATGCGGCCGAGCGGCGTCTGCTCCTCATTCCATCTCTGGAAGTCTGAGTGCATCGCACCTGCGCTATGGCTTCCTTCGGTTTCGATCAGGCCGGGATTGACCGCATTGACGCGGATTTGCCGGGGACCCAACTCTTTGGAAAGCACTCCGGTGATAGCATCGATCGCGCCTTTGGCCCCGCTGTAGATGGCGCTCTCAGCAAGAAAAACGCGGGTGACGAACTAACTGATGTTGATGATGCTGCTGCCTTTACCCAGGTGCGGCACGGCCGCGGCGCTGACCAGTAACGGGCCCAGAACATTAATATCGAACTGCCTACGGTAGAGCGCCTCGGTGCTTTCCTCGATACTGGCAAACTGATAAACACCGGCGTTGTTCACCACAATGTCCAGCCGTCCGAAAAGTTCGAGGGTGTTGTTAATAAGTGACTCAACCTCTGACTGGCGGGTGACATCCGCCGCGAAGGCCATTGCCTTTCCGCCGGCGGCTTCAATCGCCGCAACCACCTTTTCTGCCCCGTTTCTGTCTGAGACATAATTGACGACAACGTCTGCACCGTCAGCGGCCAGCTGGCGGGCTATCCCTGCGCCTATTCCTTTTGAACCACCGGTAACAAGGGCAACTTTGCCCTGGAGTCTGTTCATACTTTCGCTTCCTGTAAGGGCCGCCTGAGGCGACGGAGTGAAAGAACCTATGGTGATACCTGCAAAGTTGTTTGAGAACTGACACTTTTGTATATTGGACGTTCATTTTTGAACAGTGGGTTCAGCGTATGGAGTGGGGAGATGTTCAGGTCTTTCTTGCCGTCATCCGAAACGGCTCGTTCGGTAAGGCGGCGTTGAGTCTGGGCGTAAGTCATCCGACGGTCGGACGCCGCATTAAAGCACTGGAGGATGAGGCGCAGCAGGCGCTGTTCCGTCGCACAAAAGAGGGTCTGGTGCTGACCGATGCCGGTGACGGCGTCATGAAACTGGCAGAAGCGATGGAAAATTCCGCGCTGGCAATGGAGCGACGTCTGGCGGGTAATCACGACCGTCTTGAAGGAATACTGCGCATATCCGCCGCAGAATGGTTTACTAACACTGTGCTGGCACCCGTGCTGAGTGAACTGACGCGCCGTCATCCGGCAATTGTGCCGGAGGTGATTGCCAGTTTCCGCCTGCTCGATCTGTCGCGCCGTGATGCCGACGTTGCGTTTCGTATCGTCCCCTTCACCGATCCGGATATCGTCCAGCGCCGCCTGATGAGTGTGCCCTACGCGCTTTTCGGGACGCCAGAAACGGCACAGGCGCTGCTGACAGCGCCCTCTTCGGTGGGGCTGATCCTGATGAATACCGGACAGTCACACTTTCCTGACGTCGCCTGGCTGCTGGAACAGTTTCCAGAGTCGCGACCCGCCTTTAAAAGCACGAGCCGGGCCGTGCAGGCACAGATGTGCCTGAGGGGAATAGGCGTCGCCGTACTGCCTCAGCCGCTGGGCGATAGCACACCTGGCCTGCAGCGCATAGTAACGCCTGATTTTCCGCCTTCACGGGATATCTGGGTCGGCTACCATCAGGATCTCCGTCATATGGATCGCCTGCGCGCTCTGCTGGATATTGCAGATACGATGCTGACCTGAGCATCATGATGCTAAGTACACCGGTTCTCAGGCAGTCCACATTTCTACCGCTTTGAACGAAAGTGGTTTTCCCTCTGGTTTTCCTGCCATCAAGACTCCGTTATCATGCTCTCAATGCATGTGAGAACGTAGTATGCAGGGCTCACTAAGATCGTATGAGACAACGTGAAATCTAATGACAACCAAAAAATCACTAACTCATTAAAAATTAAGAAAATGGACATCACAAACCGATGAGTACACAAGAGAATTTCGACGCCCACACCCCCATGATGCAGCAGTACCTGAAGCTTAAAGCGCAGCATCCGGACATTCTGCTGTTTTACCGCATGGGCGATTTCTACGAACTGTTTTATGACGATGCCAAACGGGCGTCGCAGCTGATGGATATCTCGCTGACCAAGCGGGGCGCGTCGGCGGGTGAGCCGATCCCGATGGCGGGCGTGCCGCACCATGCGGTGGAAAACTATTTAGCGAAGCTGGTGAATCTCGGGGAATCGGTCGCTATCTGCGAACAGATTGGCGATCCGGCCACCAGCAAAGGTCCGGTGGAGCGTAAGGTCGTGCGCATCGTCACGCCGGGCACTATCAGCGATGAAGCGCTGTTGCAGGAGCGCCAGGACAACCTACTGGCCGCCATCTGGCAGGACAGCAAAGGCTACGGCTTTGCGACGCTGGATATCAGCTCCGGGCGTTTTCGCGTCAGCGAACCCGCTGACCGTGAAACCATGGCGGCGGAATTGCAGCGCACCAATCCGGCGGAGCTGCTGTATGCCGAGGATTTTGCCGAGACGGCGTTGATTGAAGGCCGTCGCGGATTGCGCCGCCGCCCGCTGTGGGAATTTGAAATCGACACCGCGCGCCAGCAGTTAAACTTGCAGTTCGGTACCCGCGACCTCATCGGCTTTGGTGTCGAAAATGCCCCGCGCGGCCTCTGCGCGGCGGGCTGTTTGCTGCAATACGTCAAAGACACTCAGCGCACGTCCCTGCCGCACATCCGCTCCATCACCATGGAGCGCCAGCAGGACAGCATCATTATGGATGCGGCCACGCGCCGTAATCTGGAGATCACGCAGAATCTGGCGGGCGGCATTGAAAACACGCTGGCGTCGGTGCTCGACTGCACCGTCACCCCGATGGGCAGCCGCATGCTCAAGCGCTGGCTGCACATGCCGGTGCGCAACACCGACGTGCTGATTGAACGCCAGCAAACCATCGGCGCATTGCAGGACGCGACCGCAGAGCTGCAACCGGTACTGCGTCAGGTGGGCGACTTAGAGCGTATTCTCGCGCGTCTGGCCCTGCGCACAGCGCGCCCGCGCGATCTGGCCCGTATGCGCTATGCCTTCCAGCAGCTACCGGAACTGCGTGCGCAGCTTGCCGGTGTTGACAGCAAACCTGTGCAGCAGCTGCGTGAAAAAATGGGTGAATTTACTGAACTGCGTGAACTGTTAGAGCGCGCCATTATCGACGCGCCGCCGGTGCTGGTGCGCGATGGCGGCGTGATTGCGCCGGGTTACCATGACGAACTGGACGAGTGGCGCGGGCTGGCGGCGGGTGCCACGGATTATCTTGATAAGCTGGAGATCCGCGAGCGTGAAAAGCTCGGGCTGGACACGCTGAAAGTCGGCTATAACGCCGTGCACGGTTACTTCATTCAGATCAGCCGTGGACAGAGCCACCATGCGCCCATTCACTACGTGCGCCGCCAGACGTTAAAAAACGCCGAGCGCTACATTATTCCTGAACTGAAAGAGTACGAAGACAAAGTTCTGACCTCCAAAAGCAAAGCGCTGGCGCTGGAAAAACAGCTTTATGATGAGCTGTTCGACATGCTGTTGCCGCATCTCGGCGATTTACAGCAGAGCGCCACCGCGCTGGCGGAGCTTGACGTGCTGGTGAACCTGGCGGAACGCGCCGACACCCTGAACTACACCTGTCCGACCTTTATGGATAAACCGGGCATCCGCGTAACCGAAGGCCGTCATCCGGTGGTGGAGCAGGTGCTGAACGAGCCGTTTATCGCCAACCCGCTGTCACTCTCGCCCCAGCGCCGCATGCTGATCATCACCGGACCCAACATGGGCGGTAAAAGTACCTATATGCGTCAGACCGCGCTTATCGCCCTGCTGGCGTACATCGGTAGCTATGTGCCTGCGCAGAAAGTGGAGATCGGCCCCATTGACCGCATCTTTACCCGCGTCGGGGCGGCGGACGATCTGGCGAGCGGGCGCTCGACCTTTATGGTGGAGATGACCGAAACGGCGAATATTTTGCACAACGCAACAGAGAACAGCCTGGTGCTGATGGATGAGATTGGTCGCGGCACCTCAACCTACGACGGTCTGTCGCTGGCGTGGGCCTGTGCGGAAAACCTCGCCAATCGCATCAAAGCGCTGACGCTGTTTGCCACCCATTACTTTGAACTGACCCAGCTTCCGGAAAAAATGGAAGGCGTGGCGAACGTGCACCTCGACGCGCTGGAGCACGGCGATACCATCGCCTTTATGCATAGCGTGCAGGATGGCGCGGCCAGTAAGAGCTATGGCCTCGCCGTTGCCGCGCTGGCGGGTGTGCCGAAAGAGGTGATCAAGCGCGCACGCCAGAAGCTGCGCGAGCTGGAGAGCATTACGCCGAACGCGGCGGCAACGCAGGTCGATGGCACGCAGATGTCGCTGCTTGCCCCCGCAGAAGAAACCAACCCGGCGGTTGAGGCACTGGAAAATCTCGATCCGGATTCGCTGACGCCGCGCCAGGCGCTGGAGTGGATTTATCGTCTTAAGAATCTGCTTTAACCGGGGTGCCACGCCCGGCGGCGCAAGCTTGCCGGGCCTACGGGATCTACGCCTCAGGTTTTAAAGACCCGGTTTATCACGGACTCTTCTGACTTCTCCGGCAACCCGCCGCTGAGGTTCTATACTTAGGGCTTCATTCGCACAAAAAATGGAGCTAATACATGACGATTCACAAGAAAGGTCAGGCGCACTGGGAAGGTGACATCAAACGCGGTAAAGGTACCATTTCCACCGAAAGCGGCGCGCTGAAAGAGCAACCTTACGGGTTCAACACCCGTTTTGAAGGCGCGGCCGGGACAAACCCGGAAGAGCTGATTGGTGCGGCACACGCAGGCTGTTTCTCAATGGCGCTGTCACTGATGCTGGGTGAAGCGGGCTATACCGCTGAAAGCATCAACACCACGGCAGATGTCTCGCTCGATAAAGTCGATGGCGGCTTTGCCATCACCAAAATCGCGCTGACCAGTGCGGTTAAAGTGCCAGGCATTGATAAAGACGCCTTTGACCCGATCATTAATAAAGCGAAAGCCGGCTGCCCGGTTTCTCAGCTGATTAAAGCGGAAATCACCCTCGATTACACGCTGAACTAATCCTCGCTTTATTGCCCGGCGGTCACGGCTGCCGGGCACATCTCATCGCTCACTTTCGCTATTTATCGCTCAAGCAACGGCGGCACCGTCGGTACTTCCGGCGCATTGTCGATATCGGCCTGTGTCATGCGAAACGCCTCAGGGTAGTGTTCGCGGCTGGTGCGGCGCAGCGGCTCGGTATCACGCCAGGTATAGATACAGTGCTGGCACAGGTACACCGTCCAGACCCCTTTCACCGGCGACACCGCCATCACTTCAATGTGCTCATCGGCACAGCGTGGACAAATCATTTTTCACTCCTTAATTGCGGTTGGCGATCATGGCGGTCAGTTTTTCCACCCAGGCTTGCGTTTCCGGCAGATCTTTTACCGGCTGGCTGTAGTGACCGCGCAAATCCGGGGCCACCGGCGTCGTCGCGTCAATAATCAGCTTATCGGTAATACCCGCCGGGCTGGAGCCAGGATCCAGCTCCAGCACCGACATGTTCGGCAGCTGCACCAGATCGCCTGCCGGATTCACCTTCGATGACAGCGCCCACATCACCTGCGGTAAATTGAACGGATCGACATCTTCATCAACCATGATCACCATCTTCACGTAGCCCAGACCGTGCGGCGTGGTCATGGCTCGCAGGCCCACCGCGCGGGCAAAACCGCCATAGCGTTTTTTCGTGGAGATGATCGCCAGCAGGCCGTGGGTGTACATGGCGTTCACCGCCTGCACTTCCGGGAATTCCGCTTTCAGCTGTTGATACAACGGCACGCAGGTGGCCGGGCCAATCAGATAATCAATTTCGGTCCACGGCATGCCCAGATAGAGCGATTCAAAAATCGGTTTTGTGCGGTAAGAGACTTTGTCGATGCGCACCACCGTCATGTTGCGCCCACCGGAATAGTGCCCGGTAAACTCGCCGAACGGTCCTTCGATTTCGCGTTTCCGGCTTTCAATGACGCCTTCGAGGATCACCTCAGATCCCCAGGGCACGTCGAATCCGGTCAGCGGCGCGGTGGCGATGGGGTACGGGCTTTCACGCAGCGCCCCGGCCATTTCATACTCCGACTGATCGTATTTCAGCGGCGTCGCCCCCATCAGCGTGATGATCGGATCGTTACCCAGCGTGATAGCGATGGGCAGATCCTCACCGCGCTCTTCTGCTTTATGCAGATGCAGCGCAATGTCATGCATCGGCACCGGTTGCAGGCCCAGCTTGCGCTTGCCCTTCACTTCCATGCGGTAGATACCAACATTCTGCTTACCGAAATGGTCAGGATCGAGCGGGTCGCGGGAAACCACGCAGGCTTTATCCAGATAAAAACCCCCGTCACCGTCGTTTAAGCGGAACAGCGGCAGGATATCGAACAGGTTGATATCGTCGCCGTCAACGCTGTTTTCAGCCCAGGCCGGATCCGCGCGGCGCTCAGGCGTCACCGGGAAGGTGTCCCAGCGGCGGATGAATTCATCAATCTGCTGCTTGACCGGCGTGTTCGCGGGCAGGCCCATTGAAATGGCATGGTTTTGCCAGGAGCCAATGGTGTTCATCGCCACGCGGGCATCGGTAAAGCCGCGAATATTATCAAACCACAGCGCGGGTGCGCCGTCACCGATGCGCCCGGTAGCGTTGGCCGCCGCCGCGATATCCGGCTCGGCGTTCACTTCCTCAGCGATCCTGAGCAGTTGCCCCTGCTCATCGAGCGCCTGTAAGAAGCTTCTCAAATCATCAAATGCCATGTTCATTCTCCTGTGAAAAATGCGTTGCAGCCTGCAAGCCCTTCTGCGGCACACCGATTACGCCGGTCATCTCAACAATCCGTCTTTTGTTGTTTTCACCACTTTGTTCGTATGCGAACATTAAAAATAAACTACTCCCGAACATTTCCCCTCACAAGATCGTTCGTGCACGATCGCACAAATAGCAAAAAACGACGGCGTTAAAATTCGGGGCATTAGCGGCTATCATAGGAGAGAGATTTTTACGCGGGAGTGTTCATGCAACTACGACAAGAAGCGTTCCACCTGTTGCGCCAGCTGTTTCAGCAGCACACTGCCCAGTGGCAGCAGGCGTTACCGGATCTGACCAAGCCACAGTATGCGGTGATGCGCTCGGTCGCCGAACATCCCGGCATTGAGCAGGTGGCCTTAACGGAGGTGGCGGTGAGCACCAAAGCGACGCTGGCTGAAATGCTCAGCCGCATGGAAACGCGCGGGCTTGTGCGCCGGGAGCAGGATCCGGCGGATAAACGCCGACGATTTGTCTTTTTAACTGAAGAAGGCGAAGCGCTGCTTGAGCGCTGTAAGCCCGTCGGTAACGGTGTGGATGAGGCGTTCCTGGGCCGTCTGAACGCCGATGAGCAGGCGCAGTTTTCCGCCATCATCAGGAAGATGATACGCGACTGATGTTAAACAAAAGAAAAAGGCCAGTCGCATGACTGACCTTTTTTGGATGAATTCGCTTATTCGCGGAACAGCGCTTCGATGTTCAGACCTTGTGCCTGGAGGATTTCACGCAGACGACGCAGCCCTTCAACCTGAATCTGACGAACACGTTCACGCGTCAGGCCAATTTCACGACCCACGTCTTCCAGTGTTGCAGCTTCATAACCCAGCAGACCGAAACGACGTGCCAGCACTTCACGCTGTTTGGCGTTCAGTTCGAACAGCCATTTGACGATACTCTGTTTCATGTCATCGTCTTGCGTGGTGTCTTCCGGACCGTTTTCTTTTTCATCGGCCAGGATGTCCAGCAGCGCTTTTTCGGAATCGCCACCCAGCGGGGTGTCTACCGAGGTAATACGCTCGTTGAGACGCAGCATACGGCTCACATCATCAACCGGTTTATCCAGCTGTTCAGCAATCTCTTCCGCACTCGGTTCGTGGTCCAGTTTATGGGACAACTCACGCGCAGTACGCAGATAAACGTTCAGCTCTTTCACGATGTGAATAGGCAGACGGATCGTACGGGTTTGATTCATGATCGCCCGTTCAATGGTCTGGCGGATCCACCAGGTTGCGTAGGTTGAGAAACGGAATCCACGTTCCGGGTCAAACTTCTCAACGGCACGGATAAGCCCCAGGTTGCCCTCTTCAATCAGATCCAGCAAGGCCAGACCACGATTGCTGTAGCGACGAGCAATTTTTACCACCAGACGCAAGTTACTTTCAATCATGCGGCGGCGGGAGGCAACATCCCCACGCAGTGCGCGGCGCGCAAAATACACTTCTTCTTCAGCTGTCAAAAGAGGAGAGTAACCAATTTCCCCAAGATAAAGCTGCGTCGCGTCCAACACACGTTGTGTCGCGCCCTGCGATAACAGCTCTTCTTCAGCTAAATCGTTATCACTGGGTTCCTCTTCAACTAAGGCTTTCTCATCGAAAGTCTCTACTCCGTTCTCATCAAATTCCGCATCTTCATTTAAATCATGAACTTTCAGCGTATTCTGACTCATAAGGTGGCTCCTACCCGTGATCCCTTGGCAAAGCACCGAGTGCGGGCACTTTACCGATTTATCGCTGCGGCAAATAACGCAGCGGGTTTACGGATTTCCCCTTGTAACGAATTTCAAAATGCAAGCGTGTCGAACTGGTTCCGGTGCTACCCATGGTAGCTATCTTCTGCCCCGCCCTGATTTCTTGTTGTTCCCGGACCAGCATTGTATCGTTATGAGCGTAGGCACTCAGGTAATCATCGTTATGTTTAATGATGATGAGATTACCGTAACCGCGCAGTGCGTTACCGGCATACACCACGCGCCCATCGGCGGTCGCGGTAATGGCCTGTCCTTTACTGCCCGCGATATCAACCCCTTTATTGCCACCTTCGGTCGCAGAGAAGTTGTCTATCACTTTGCCTTCAGTCGGCCAGCGCCACGCGGTAATCGGCGCACTGGTTGAAGTACTGCTGGCTGTCGGTTCGGTCGTATTCGTCGTACTAACAGTTGGTGCTGTCACAGGCGCAACGACGGTAGCCGCTGGCTTATTGTTCGGCAACATTTTATTAGCACTTTGTTCACCTGAGTCCTCAGAATACGTAATTGTCGGTTTCGACGCAACCACTACGGTGGAATTTTGTGCAGGTTTGGTCACGATTCCTTGCGCTGATGCGTCCGCTTGCGTAATCGCATTTCCGCCGGTAATTGGCGTTCCTGAGGCGTTACCAACCTGGATAACCTGGCCCACATTCAAGCCATACGGGGCGGCAACGTTGTTTCGCTGCGCCAGGTCACGGAAATCATTCCCGGTGATCCACGCAATATAGAAAAGCGTATCGCCGCGCTTGACGGTGTAAGTGCTGCCGCCCGCATAGCTGCCTTTCGGAATGTTCCCATACTTGCGGTTGTACACAATGTGCCCGTTTTCCGTTTCAACCGGGGTCTGGGCTACCGTCGGTTGTGCGACCGGTTCCATTGGCGTCGGTTGCGATTGTGACGGCGTGATAATGGCGCTTTGTGTCGGTTGGATCGGCGGCGTCTGCTGCACCTGTGCGCCCATTTTCGGCGGCGGTGTGATTAACATTCCGGAACTGGCGTTTGCGCCTGAACTGGACTCGCCGCCTACGGAACTCACCGGCGCGGGTGCGTTTTCCGAACCTGTACAGCCTGCCAGCCAAAGCGAAACCAGTGATAATGCCGCAATGCGGCCTACGGTGAATTTAGGGCTTCCCGTGCTCATGTATCCCCCAGGAATGTGTTAACGACCAGTAACGTAATGATGACCGTGGCGGACACACATCAATGTAATGTGCCTCACCCTACGCGGTTATGCGCTGAAATCCCTCAGAAAACTCCAGGAATCAGGCCAGTTCCCCTTTCACCAGGGGAACGAAGCGCACGTCTTCCACGGTATCGATGATAAATTCGCCTGAGCGACGACGCACGCGCTTAAGCTGTTGATGTTCGTCGCCCACGGGTAATACCAGAATGCCGCCCTCATCCAGCTGCGACAAAAGTGCCGCAGGGATTTCCGGCGGTGCGGCGGTCACGATGATGGCATCGAACGGCGCGCGGGCATGCCAGCCCTGCCAGCCATCGCCATGACGCGTAGAAACATTGTGAAGATCGAGCTGCTTGAGGCGACGGCGCGCCTGCCACTGCAACCCTTTGATGCGCTCCACAGAGCAGACGTGATGCACCAGATGCGCCAGAATAGCGGTCTGGTAACCAGAACCGGTGCCGATTTCTAGCACCCGTGATCCCGGGGTCAGCTCCAGCAGTTCCGTCATGCGCGCGACCATATAGGGCTGTGAAATCGTTTGCCCCTGGCCAATCGGCAGCGCGACGTTTTCCCAGGCTTTGTGCTCAAACGCTTCATCAATAAATTTCTCACGCGGCACGAGCGAGAGCGCCGTGAGCACCTGCTCGTCCTGGATGCCCTGCTGACGTAATTGATCGAGAAGCGCTTGCACGCGTTTGCTTACCATTGCATGTTCACTCCGGCGCGGTCCAGCCAGCCGGTGACGACGTCCTGCGCGCTGTAAGCGGTCAGATCCACATGCAGCGGCGTGACCGACACATAGCCTTCATCAACGGCGGCAAAATCGGTGTCCGGCCCGGCATCGTGCTTTTCGCCCGGCGGGCCAATCCAGTAGAGCATGTTGCCGCGCGGATCTTCCTGCGGGATCACTTTGTCCGCCGGATGGCGCGTACCGCAACGCGTGACGCGAATGCCTTTGATTTCACTGAGCGGGAGATCGGGCACGTTGATGTTAAGAATGCGCCCGGTGCGCAGCGGTTCGCGGTTTAATGCCCGCAAGATGGAGCAGGTCACGGCGGCGGCGGTATCGTAATGCTTATGGCCGTTAAGGGACACCGCCAGCGCCGGGAAACCAAGATGACGGCCTTCCATCGCGGCGGCGACGGTGCCGGAATAGATCACATCGTCGCCCAGATTCGCCCCGGCGTTGATGCCGGAAACCACCACGTCCGGGCGCGGGCGCATCAGCGCATTGACCCCGAGATAGACGCAGTCGGTCGGCGTACCCATTTGCACGGCAATATCGCCGTTTTCATGGGTAAAGGTGCGCAATGAGGATTCGAGCGTCAATGAGTTAGACGCCCCGCTGCGGTTACGATCGGGCGCGACAACCTGCACATCGGCAAATTCCCGCAACGCCTTAGCCAGCGCCTGAATACCCGGCGCATGGATCCCGTCATCGTTACTCAGCAATATTCGCATAATCACCCGACGTGTTGATAAGTTCCCTTACAACGCTGGTGGCAAAACTACCTGCCGGTAGCCAGAAACGTAGCTCTACGGTTACGTCATCCCACCAGTTCCAGCTTAACTGTTGCACATTGAGCAGCATCGCACGGCGTGCCGCCTCGACTTTTTCACGCAGCAGCAGCGATTGCAGTTCAGGTGCATCGGCAATGGCCGACTGTTCAAACGCCAGCGCCTCGCGCTGCGTGCCCCACTCCCCGCTACCGGGCAATGACGCGGTAATCATCAGATCTTTTTCGTTGACGCGCGTTTGCAGCGCATCCAGCTCATCAGCGACGGCGACAAACCAGCTTCCGCGCCCCGCTAATTGTAGCGCATCGCCGTCAACAACTTGATTAAAGTCTGTTTTTTTCAAACGTTCGCTGACAATTTGATTAAACAACGCGCTGCGGGCCGCCGACAACCAAAAACTGCGTTTGTTGCGATCGCGCACCGGCGCATCGCTTTGCGCCCAGCGCAGCGCGCCAAGCAGGTTGCTGCCGCCCAGACCAAAACGCTGAGCGCCGAAATAGTTCGGTACGCCCTGGGCCGCGATGGCCTGCAAGCGCGCCTCGACCTCGGCCCGGTCGCTCACCTCGCGCAAAACCAGCGTAAAATCATTGCCCTGTAGCGCGCCTAAACGCAGCTTACGCTTGTGTCTGGCATATTCCAGCACTTTGCAGCCTTCAAGTTCAAAGCCGCTCAGATCCGGCATCACGTTGCCCGGCACGCGCGCGCACAGCCACTGTTCCGTGACCGCGTGTTTGTCTTTTTGCCCGGCGAAGCTGACTTCACGTGCGGGGATTTTAAGGAATTTTGCCAGCGCGTCAGCCACAAATCGCGTATTGCAGCCATTTTTCAGAATACGCACCAGTACATGTTCGCCTTCGCCATCGGGGGCAAAGCCCAAATCCTCAACCACCAGAAAGTCTTCCGGGCTGGCTTTTAAGCGCCCCCGGCCCTGCGGTTTGCCGTGCAAATAGGTCAGGTTATCAAACTCGGTCATTTTGCCGCCTTCATCAGCAGGGCCACCGCTTCACAAGCGATGCCTTCGCCGCGACCGGTGAAACCGAGCTTTTCGGTCGTCGTGGCTTTCACGTTGACATCGTCCATATGCACGCCGAGATCCTCGGCGATAAACACGCGCATCTGCGGAATGTGTGGCAGCATTTTCGGTGCCTGGGCAATGATAGTGATATCGACGTTGCCGAGGGTAAAACCTTTGGCCTGAATGCGACGCCAGGCTTCACGCAAGAGTTCGCGGCTGTCTGCGCCCTTGAACGCCGGATCGGTGTCCGGGAACAGCTTGCCGATGTCGCCGAGCGCCGCCGCGCCCAGCAGGGCGTCGGTCAACGCATGCAGGGCGACATCGCCATCAGAATGCGCCAGCAGGCCTTTTTCGAACGGGATGCGCACGCCGCCGATAATAATCGGGCCAGCGCCGCCAAACGCGTGTACGTCAAAACCGTGTCCAATACGCATTATGCCTTCTCCTGATGGGGTCTACGGGTAAGATAAAATTCAGCGAGCGCGAGATCTTCCGGCCGCGTGACTTTGATGTTATCAGCGCGTCCGGGCACCAGCTGCGGGTGATAGCCGCAATGCTCAAGCGCCGAAGCTTCGTCGGTGATGGTCGCGCCGTCGTCTAAGGCACGCAGTAAACAGTCGTGGAGCAGCTCGCGGGGGAAAAACTGCGGGGTGAGCGCGTGCCACAGATCGTTACGATCGACGGTGTGGGCGATAGCGGTTTTGCCCGGCTCGGCGCGTTTCATGGTGTCGCGCACCGGGGCGGCCAGAATGCCGCCCACCGTACTTACGCCTTCAAGGGCTAAGAGTCGGTTGAGATCGTCCTGATGCAAACACGGGCGCGCGGCGTCGTGCACCAGCACCCACTGCGCGTCGCCTGCGGCTTTGAGGCCCGCGAGCACCGAGTCTGCGCGCTCACTGCCGCCGTCGACAACCGTCACCTGAGGATGATCCGCCAGCGGCAATTGTGCAAAGCGCGCATCGCCGGGGCTGATGGCGATAATCACCTTCGCCACGCGCGGATTCGCCAGCAGCGCGTCCACCGCGTGTTCGAGGATCGTTTTATCGCCAATTGAGAGATATTGCTTAGGACATTCCGTTTGCATGCGGCGGCCAAAACCGGCGGCCGGCACCACGGCACAAACGTCCGGAATCATTGCTGCCATGTCGTAAACCTGGGTTACGTTTATCGCTTATTTTTGCAGTGACCCTGGGTTGCGTTTATTCGCATCCGGCACCAGACGGTAAAACGTCTCGCCTGGTCTGGTCATACTGAGTTCGTTACGCGCGCGCTCTTCAATCGCCTCTTGCCCACCATTGAGGTCGTCAATTTCGGCGAAAAGCTGATCGTTACGTGCTTTAAGTTTGGCGTTTGTCGCCTGCTGTGCTGAGACGTCATCGTTAACACGGCTGAAGTCATGAAGGCCGTTCTTGCCGAACCACAGTGAATACTGTAGCCAGACCAGCAGCGCCAGCAAGAGCAGTGTTAATTTACCCATCGTGCCCCCTGAAAATCGGCATCATCATCCCATAACTTACGCCCAGACTCCATACTAAGCCGACACCGCGTTATCGCGGCCAAATGTAACATAATTGCGTTCAGGCGCACATGTCTCAATCCCTGATAGATCATCTTAACGTCAGTGATGGTGTGAAGTATGGATGGGGTTAGCCCATTAGCCACATAAATAAAACGCCGAACATCGCCACGACGATGAAAACCGTCGCCACGCTGCTGTAGAGCAGCCTGCCGTCGAGCAAGGAGTGCAGCGCAATGCCCACCACGACCGCGACGGGCATCAACGCCAGAAAGAAAGGCCAGGTATACAGGAAGAAGAACAGCGTATTGGGGCCGTAAAGCAGGAAGGGAATGCCAAGCGCCAGCAACCACGACACAAAGCCAACGATCGCCCCTGGGAATGACCAGGTGGTGTCTTCGTTGGCGGTGACGGGTTCAGACCGTGACAACATCATGTTCTGGCTATTGCGCATATCGAATCCTGTGATCTGACTGTCCGCCGGTGCGAAATCGGACGACGTCTCAGGATCTGATAATATCGTCCTGTCTGAGCAGGTCTAATAATTGGCTCACCAAATTTGTTACCAATTGTTCACCATCTAAATGAACATCCGGCGATTCCGGCGCTTCATAAACGGCGTCAATGCCGGTGAAATTACGCAGTTCCCCCGCGCGCGCTTTCTTATACAGCCCTTTGGGATCGCGCGCTTCGCAGGTGGCAAGCGAGGTATCGACAAACACCTCTATGAAGCGCTCAGTCCCCACCCGCTCACGCACCATCTGGCGCTCTGCGCGGTGCGGGGAGATAAACGCCGTCAATACCACCAGCCCGGCATCCACCATTAAGCGCGCGACTTCACCGACGCGGCGAATGTTTTCTTTGCGGTCATCGTCGCTAAAGCCCAGATCGCTGCACAACCCGTGGCGTACATTGTCGCCATCAAGTAAATAGGTGCTTACACCTAAGCGGTGCAGCGCCTCTTCAAGCGCCCCGGCCACAGTGGATTTCCCCGAGCCGGAAAGCCCGGTAAACCACAGCACAACCCCACGGTGACCGTGGAGCTGTTCGCGCTGTGCGGCGGTTACCGGATGCGCATGCCAGACGACGTTTTCGTCATGCTCGGCCATCACTTGCCTCCCAGCAGATCGCGCGCGCCCCAGTGCGGGAAGTGTTTACGCACCAGCGCGTTCAGCTCCAGCTCAAAGGCGCTGAATTCTGACGCGACGACGCTTGCCTGTTCCGTCGGCTGATTGACCATGCCCGCGCCCACGGTAACGTTGGTCAGGCGATCGATAAAGATCATGCCGCCGGTCACCGGGTTTTCCTGATATTTGTCGAGCACCAGCGGCTCGTCGAAGGTGAGATCCACAAGGCCGATGCCGTTGAGCGGCAGCGTATCGACGGCGCTGTGCGCGAGGCTGTTAATGTTCACCTGATACTGAATGCCGTCCACCCGCGCACGGGTTTTCTTGCCGGCGATTTTGATGTCATAGCTCTGACCTGCGGTGAGCGGCTGCTCAGCCATCCACACCACATCCACCGCAGCGCTCTGCACCGTAGGCAGCGTGTCCTGCGCATCGAGCAGCAGATCGCCACGGCTGATGTCGATTTCATCTTTTAGCACCAGCGTCACCGCCTCGCCTGCGCCCGTTTCCGGCAAGTCGCCGTCAAAGGTCACGATGCGGGCGATAGCCGATTCCACACCCGACGGCAGCACCTTAACGCGCTGGCCAACCTTCACGCTGCCGGAGGCAATGGTGCCGGAGAAGCCACGGAAATCCAGATTCGGACGGTTAACGTACTGCACCGGGAAGCGCAGCGGCTGGGTGTCGACCACGCGCAGCACGTCGACCGTTTCTAGCACTTCCAGCAGCGTCGGGCCGCTGTACCACGGCATCTTGTCGCTCTGGCTTGCCACGTTATCACCTTCCAGCGCTGACAGCGGGACAAAACGAATGTCGAGATTACCCGGCAGCTGTTCGGCGAAGGTCAGATAATCCTGGCGGATCTGCTCAAACGTCTCTTCGCGAAATTCCACCAGATCCATTTTGTTCACCGCCACCACCAGATGCTTAATGCCCAGCAGCGTGGAGATAAAGCTGTGGCGACGGGTCTGATCCAGCACGCCTTTACGGGCGTCCATAAGCAGGATCGCCAGATCGCAGGTTGAGGCACCGGTCGCCATGTTGCGGGTGTACTGCTCATGGCCTGGGGTGTCTGCAATAATGAATTTGCGCTTTTCGGTGGAGAAATAGCGGTAGGCCACGTCGATGGTAATGCCCTGCTCGCGCTCGGCCTGTAGCCCGTCCACCAGCAGCGCGAGGTCGAGTTTTTCGCCCTGCGTACCGTGACGCTTACTGTCGTTGTGCAGCGAAGAGAGCTGATCTTCATAGATCTGGCGGGTGTCGTGCAGCAGTCGCCCAATGAGCGTACTTTTGCCGTCATCCACGCTGCCGCAGGTTAAAAAGCGCAGCAGGCTTTTGTGCTGCTGGGCGTGCAGGTAAGCTTCTACGCCGCCTTCGTTAGCAATTTGTTGTGCAATCGTCGTATTCATGGCGGCTCCTTAGAAATAACCCTGGCGTTTTTTCAGCTCCATCGAGCCAGACTGGTCGCGGTCAATGACGCGTCCCTGACGTTCGCTGGTGGTTGATACCAGCATCTCTTCGATGATTTCCGGTAGCGTCTGCGCATCGGATTCCACCGCGCCGGTCAGCGGCCAGCAGCCGAGCGTACGGAAACGTACCATGCGCTGTTCAATTTTCTCACCCGGTTGCAGGTCAATGCGATCGTCATCGATCATCATCAGCATGCCGTCACGCTCCAGCACCGGACGCGGTGCGGCGAGATACAGCGGAACAATATCGATGTTTTCCAGGTAGATATACTGCCAGATATCCAGCTCGGTCCAGTTGGAGAGCGGGAACACGCGAATGCTTTCGCCTTTGTTAATCTGGCCGTTGTAGTTGTGCCAGAGTTCCGGGCGCTGGTTTTTCGGATCCCAACGGTGGAAGCGGTCGCGGAACGAATAAATGCGCTCTTTGGCACGCGATTTCTCTTCATCACGGCGCGCGCCGCCGAACGCGGCATCAAAGCCGTATTTGTTCAGCGCCTGCTTCAGCCCTTCGGTTTTCATAATGTCAGTGTGCTTAGCGCTGCCGTGCACGAACGGGTTGATCCCCATCGCCACGCCTTCCGGGTTTTTATGCACCAGCAGTTCGCAGCCGTAGGCTTTGGCGGTACGGTCACGGAATTCATACATCTCACGGAATTTCCAGCCGGTATCCACGTGCAGCAGCGGGAAAGGCAGCGTGCCCGGATAGAACGCCTTGCGCGCCAGATGCAGCATGACGCTGGAATCTTTGCCGATGGAGTACATCATGACCGGGTTTGCGAACTCGGCTGCCACCTCGCGAATGATGTGGATGCTTTCTGCTTCCAGTTGGCGCAGGTGAGTGAGTCGTTTTTGATCCATAACCATTCCTTAAACCAGATTCAGCACAGAGAGGCTGTCGCCCGTCTGCTGTTCGTTGTGTTGAGAGCGCGTCATCGTGTTGCGCAAGGCACGGCCTGGAACGGCACGCCTGCCGCTGCCGCAGCCTGTTCTTCTTCTTCGCCGCGCCCAGAAATTAACGGATCGCCGCCTTTGAGACGCACCACGGTTTTACCGGCCTTCGCCGCGTCAGTCAGCCGTGGCGTGATGTCATGGGCTGCGTCGCCCACGCTGATCTTATCGGCATCCCGGCGCACCAGTTCCAGCACGTCGTCGCTCACCTTATGATCGTAGAACACCACGTCCGCCTGCTGCATAACCTGTAAAGCGCGCAGCGTCAGCAGGCCAGCATCGCCCGTCCCTGCACAAACCAGGATAATTTCCCCGCGCGTGCTGCCCGGCTGTTCGAGTTCTTGCGCCAGTGCCGCCTGCGCCGCCTGCTCATCGCCTGCGGCCATCAGGCTGGCAAAACGCCCGCGAAACGCCTGTTCCCAGAAACGTCGTCTGGCGTCAGTGGTTGTACGGTACGCTTTTAACCGTTCGCGCCACTGCCCGGCCACCTCCGCCATGCGGCCCAGATTGCCCGGTAACAGCGCTTCGATTTTTTCACGCAGCATGCGCGCCAGCACCGGGGCGTTGCCACCGGACGAGATCGCCACCACGATGGGACTGCGGTCAACGATCGACGGGAAGATAAACGAGCACAGCGGCTGATCGTCCACCACGTTGACCAGCCGGTGGCGGGCGTTCGCGGCGTCGAATACCCGGCGGTTCAGCGCCCGGTCATCCGTTGCGGCAATGACTAAAAACACGGCATCAAGCTGGGCTTCGTCGAATTCTGTCGCCAGCCAGCTGAGCGACTGCTGCTCCACCAGGCGCTGGACGTCAGCGTCCAGTTCCCGCGCGACAACCTGCACCTGCGCTTTGGCACGCAGCAAAAAGGTAATTTTGCGCGCAGCGATGTCGCCACCGCCAATGACCAGCACGGGTCGGTCTTTTACAGCAGCAAACAGAGGCAGGTAATCCACAGCGCGGCAACTCACTAACAACAAGGGATAGAGGGACTATAGGGGGCGATGTAGAGCGAATGAAATTACGAATTGGAATGAGTAGTTCCTCAAAGGAATAACGCGCTTGCAAAGCAAATATCAAAAAGTGCTTAACGTGAGAAATTTCGGGTATTTAAGCGTAAATGAAATTGTCTAAGCCCGGTCACAGTTTCATACTAGGCGCGTCAAAATTTGCTGCATTTTTAAGGACTCACTATGTTTTCCGCATTGCGCCACCGGACCGCTGCCCTGGCGCTCGGCGTATGCTTTATCCTTCCCGCACAGGCAACATCGCCGCAGCCCGGCGTCATGGCAAGCGAGCAGGCACGCTATATCGCCACCTATTTCCCAGGCCGCATGACCGGCACGCCCGCCGAGATGCTGTCAGCCGACTATTTACGCCAGCAATTTGCGCAGATGGGCTACCAGAGTGATATCCGCAAATTCAACACCCGCTACCTTTATACGGCGCGAGGTAATCATCGTAACTGGCATAACATCACCGGTAGCACGGTCATTGCCGCCCATGACGGCAAGCAGCCCGAGCAGATCATTATCATGGCGCATCTGGACACCTATGCGCCGCGCAGCGATGCGGATATTGACAGTAATCTTGGCGGCCTGACGCTTCAGGGGATCGATGATAACGCCGCCGGTCTGGGCGTGATGCTGGAGCTGGCGGACAGCCTGAAACACGTTGCCACCCAGTACAGCATCCGTTTTGTCGCGACCAGCGGCGAAGAAGAAGGCAAGCTTGGCGCAGAGAACTTGCTCAGCCGCATGAGCGCCACCGAGAAGAAAAACACCCTGCTGGTGATCAATCTCGATAATTTGATCGTTGGCGATAAGCTCTATTTCAACAGCGGCAAAAGCACGCCTGCGTCGGTGCGCAAGCTGACGCGCGACCGGGCGCTGGCTATCGCCCGTAGCCGTGGCATTCCGGCGGCCACCAATCCAGGCCTTAACCCCGACTACCCGAAAGGCACCGGCTGCTGCCATGATGCAGAAGTGTTTGATAAGGCTGGTATTCCTGTGCTGTCCGTTGAAGCCACTAACTGGTCAATTGGCAAAAAAGACGGGCACCAGCAACGCGCGAAATCCAAAACCTTCCCACAGGGCACAAGCTGGCACGACATCCGCCTCGATAACCAGCAGTTTATCGACAGCGCCCTGCCAGGCCGCATTGAGCACCGCAGCCGCGACGTCGTGCACATCATGCTGCCGCTGGTTAAAGAGCTGGCAAGGGCGGATAAGCGGGGCTGAGGGTTTGAGTTTGTTGGTGTGGGGAATACATCTTTCCCTTGCTGATAATCGTTTCAATCTGCGGTTTATCCCCGCTGGCGAGGGGAACACCAATACAGGATGCCGCCAGGCGAGATTTCTTTCGGTTTATCCCCGCTGGCGCGGGGAACACACTCCCGTCATCGGAGGCGTCACTCTCAAGGGCGGTTTATCCCCGCTGGCGCGGGGAACACGCGATCTCGCGCTCGAATGATGCCGACGCGAAAGGTTTATCCCCGCTGGCGCGGGGAACACTGTTTTATCACGCTCACCTATAATGACGAGAACGGTTTATCCCCGCTGGCGCGGGGAACACAGGCGACGCTGATTTCCCATAAATTGAATTGCCGGTTTATCCCCGCTGGCGCGGGGAACACCAGATATTTGGCGCGCTCCTGATCGCCTTTTGCGGTTTATCCCCGCTGGCGCGGGGAACACTGTAAGTTGCGGTCGAAATATCAACTGATTCACGGTTTATCCCCGCTGGCGCGGGGAACACTAGCGGAGGTCATCGATACATCAAGTCGCTTACGGTTTATCCCCGCTGGCGCGGGGAACACGGGATGCCGGTCATCGGTCCGGCGATGTAAACCGGTTTATCCCCGCTGGCGCGGGGAACACGAGTTCGATGGCATTTAGCTCTGCGGGCGTGTCGGTTTATCCCCGCTGGCGCGGGGAACACTTATGCACGTCATCAATGCGGGCGTTGTTCTGCGGTTTATCCCCGCTGGCGCGGGGAACTCTCAGCGTATCGCTAGCCCAGATAAGAAAGGCGGTTTATCCCCGCTGGCGCGGGGAACACTTTGCGCTCAGGTTGGGGGTGCTGAAAATCAGCGGTTTATCCCCGCTGGCGCGGGGAACACACTACGCTGGCATACTCGCCGACGGTGACCTCCGGTTTATCCCCGCTGGCGCGGGGAACACTGAATCGGGTGGGCCACTTTCATGTTCAGGCTCGGTTTATCCCCGCTGGCGCGGGGAACACATTTGGCCACGCCTCCGCCAGAATGTTCATCGCGGTTTATCCCCGCTGGCGCGGGGAACACACTCCCCGAAGGAAACGAACACGAATCACGTTCGGTTTATCCCCGCTGGCGCGGGGAACACCTCAAGCTTCATACCTTCTCCTAATCCATTCTCGGTTTATCCCCGCTGGCGCGGGGAACACGTAATATCCTCCCGTAACGCCGTAGCCATCCTCGGTTTATCCCCGCTGGCGCGGGGAACACCTGACGGATTTTTTCAAACGGCTGCGTAAGCGCGGTTTATCCCCGCTGGCGCGGGGAACACCATCCCCAAATCGACGATATGCAGTTTCGCCCCGGTTTATCCCCGCTGGCGCGGGGAACACATGGTGATTTCCCGCTGTATAATTCGCCTACCCGGTTTATCCCCGCTGGCGCGGGGAACACGCGGCATTGTGCATAGAAATCAGTCGCCCCGACGGTTTATCCCCGCTGGCGCGGGGAACACCCATTAACGCCCTGGCGAACCCGACCACCAACTGGTTTATCCCCGCTGGCGCGGGGAACACATGAACTTGCAGGGATCAATGTCACCTGAGCGCGGTTTATCCCCGCTGGCGCGGGGAACACCGCTATCGCGTCGATATCTTCACGCGGCAGCACGGTTTATCCCCGCTGGCGCGGGGAACACTACTGGGTTGACGTGGTTATGACGTGGTACAACGGTTTATCCCCGCTGGCGCGGGGAACACGTTGCCTCAGAGGGAATGGTCCAGTCGTGCGCCGGTTTATCCCCGCTGGCGCGGGGAACACGCTACTGCCGTCATAGTCCGAAATCGACTTAGCGGTTTATCCCCGCTGGCGCGGGGAACACCAGCGTAGCTGGTGCTGCTGATGCGTGTATCGCGGTTTATCCCCGCTGGCGCGGGGAACACCTCCACTAATTTTTGTTCCGGCAATGCGATCGCGGTTTATCCCCGCTGGCGCGGGGAACACGGCCTCCAGATAGGCCCGATTCATGGCCTGATCGGTTTATCCCCGCTGGCGCGGGGAACACAACCGGTGCGGTCGTTACTGTTGATGCAGCACCGGTTTATCCCCGCTGGCGCGGGGAACACCAGCCGCGCCATATCGTCATCAACGACGCCCCAGGTTTATCCCCGCTGGCGCGGGGAACACCTTCTTCCTACGCACAATCGTGGCATTGCTTACGGTTTATCCCCGCTGGCGCGGGGAACACACGTTCATCAGTCAGAGTTCTCCATCCCCTGGCGGTTTATCCCCGCTGGCGCGGGGAACACGCTGCTTTTCATACTCTGTATCAGCCTGATTTCGGTTTATCCCCGCTGGCGCGGGGAACACTTCGAGGCCATTTCCATAGCTGACTGCCAGTGCGGTTTATCCCCGCTGGCGCGGGGAACACCCACAGCAATGATCGACAGAGAACTAAAAGCACGGTTTATCCCCGCTGGCGCGGGGAACACTTTATGTATTAGCGATATGCGTGGCCAACTACCGGTTTATCCCCGCTGGCGCGGGGAACACCCCAAGAAGACAGCTGCATAAGAACCACCGCTCGGTTTATCCCCGCTGGCGCGGGGAACACTTTGGTTGGGTCGGTGGAAGCAACCGCGAATCCGGTTTATCCCCGCTGGCGCGGGGAACACAGACGACTAAATAATCCAAAAAAATCCTCCTGCGGTTTATCCCCGCTGGCGCGGGGAACACTCTAAAGCTACATAATTGATCTACAAGCTCTTTTTTTATCATAAAAATTCCACCAACTTTTTGATATTTTTAAAGAGCAGTAACCCACTGATTTTATTGAGGCAGGAACGAGACTAACCGTAGCCCATCGAGATCTACCGGAGTACGTCGGTTTTCGCCCAGCGTTTGAAATTCAAATCCAGACTCGGTATTGGTTGCCCACGCCATCACAACATTCCCGTTTTCGTATAACGCGGCGATTTGCTCCCAAATCATTTCACGCACACGCTTTGAAACATCGCCAATATAAACGCCTGCACGCACCTCCAGTAACCAGACCGCAAGCCGCCCTCGCAGTCGCGGCGGAACATTCTCTGTAACGACCATCAGCATGCTCATCGCTACGCGCTCCGGTGACCGGCATCGCCGAGGGTTTCAGGCAGAGGAATGGCGACGGGCTGGGCGTCTGCGGGTGGGGCTGGCGGGGATATTTCACCCGCCGCCAGAACGTCTTCTATCAGCGGAATCAACTTTGCGAGTGTCTTTCCACTTCTGAAAATATCCCGGCACGCAAGGCGTATTTCCCGATCGGGCTGAGAGGGTTGTCCGCGCGCGATCTCAAAGGCTTTGGGCACGACGGTATCAAATTTAATGATGTCAGCAATGTCATAAACAAACGAGAGCGGCTTGCCCGTATGCACAAAACCAATGGCGGGCGCGTAGCCTGCCGCTAAAACGGCGGCCTCAGTTACGCCATAAAGGCACGCCGTCGCCGCGCTGATGCACTGGTTAACCACATCACCTTTTTCCCAGTCTTTGGGATCGTAGCGACGCCCGTTCCACTTAACGCCGTACTGTTTCGCCAGCAGGGAGTAGGTTGCACGTACCCGACTGCCTTCAATGCCGCGAAGCTGATCGACAGAGCGGCGCGCCGGGGCTTTTTCGCCGAAACGCAGCTCAAACATTTTACGCACCACCTTTAACCTGAGATCCTCATCAAGCGCCAGCTTCGCCTGGTAAAGGAGATGGTCAGCGCGTGCGCCACCGGGTTGTCCGGTGGCATACAACCGAACGCCGGCCTCCCCCACCCAGACCAACAATGTACCGACGGTGGCGGCGAGTCTTACCGCCGCATGCGAAACCCGCGTGCCGGGTTCCAGCATAATGCAGGCGACCGAGCCGACAGGGATATGCGTGCGGATCCCGGTTTTATCGATAAGCACAAAAGCCCCGTCGATAACGTCAATGTGCCCATACTGCAAAAAAATCATCGACACGCGATCTTTAAGCGGTATCGGATTGAGCGGCATCCAACCCATCAGCGCTGCCTTTTGACCATTATCATGCCGCAGCCCAGAGCCTTGCTTTTGCCAATGCCGTTGCACAACGCGGAGTGAAAACGGGCGGCATCGGTAATCACAAGGTTACCGGTGTAATCCACGCTGCTGTAGGTAATGGGATGTTCACTGGCATTACGCTGGAAGCGATGCTGCTGATACGCCACAACGTTCGCGCCATTATTCACACGTTCTTCATCGCCGTCCTGTCCTGACCAGTCGGCAAAGTCGTCAGTGGGCGGAGCCACCAGTTCGAAACCATGCTGTTGTCCCTGCCTTGCCAGCCATTGCCGGGCCGCGTCAATTTGAGCAGGCCACCAGGCTTGCGGTGATAACCCCTGTGCCTTCGCACGGAATTTCGCGTCCATCATCACGTCCGAGCGTTTATTATTTCGCGTGATGACCGGATTTGCGCGCAGCTGGAAGTTAAGCATCAGGCCGTTTACAAGCGCGGGATCAAACGATCGGGTCTCCACGGTAAACAGCGCATGGTCGGTAGACGGCGCACTGTGCGACAAGACAAAAAACCGTGCCTGCGGCTCTTCACGAAAAAGAAAGTGGCGTTCGTCCCGGCCGGGAAAAAGCTGCCATAGCCATTGATGAGCGGCGTAGGGCGCGGCGGTGCTCCATTTTTGCAGCATGGTGGGCTGTAAGCGTTCCAACCGAAGCTGTATGCGGGAGAGATACATTATTCACCGTCCTTGAGCGGCCCGCTGTAACGGGTGTAGCGACTAAACTGCCAGCGCCTGCGGCTGACAGGCTGATGGTTACATTGCGCCTGTTTCTGCCACGCCAGGCTGGTTTCATCGGGATCGTCCCAGTAGCAGTCACTCTCGCCTGAACTCAACATTGCCAGTTCGGGGGCAATAAGCTCTTTTGCCGCCTGGATGAAAACCGTTGCCAGCGTTCCGTCCATCAGACGCGGCGACATCGGTAGCGCCAGCGGGCAGGATTTACGCCCAAGATAAAGCGGAAAATGCGGCGTTCGCAGCGCATCAGATAATGTTTCCAGGGATACCGGCGCGCCTGGCATGGCGCTGACCGCCACATGCCAGTAGCCGTCGCAGCGATACTCTCGTTGCGTGACAATGGTGCCCACTTCATCTGGCGCAAGCAGCAGTTCATCACGCCGGGTAACGTAGCGATATTTTTTGTTCTCACGCGGCACGCTGACGGTGTGGTAATCCCGCAGCCAGCGCTCGCGCGACGACAGAGGCCTCACGGCCAAATGATAGCGCTGATTAAAATGATTCAGTCTGTCTTCGTCCTCACGCTCAATCCCTAACGCCGCGGCGAGAAGGCCTAAAATCGCCGATCGCGTGGGGATCTGCGCTGAGTGACGGATCTCGCCCACCGCCTCTTCCCCCCACGATGCCAGCGGCGCATACAGCTGAAAAACCAGATATTGCTTCATAGCGCACCTTTACTGGCTGACAAAATCAAGCAAGGCAGACAGCGATCCTTTGCCCTGGCTGACATCCATTTCGCAATGCTTTTCTGCACACGGGCCGTACACGTTATCGAAGCTTTCACGCTGTTTTTGTAAACGTTCAATCGCCGTGGAGACATGATCGTCACCCCGCACCGGCTGGAAGAACGCCACCGCCAGCGAGCGAGGCTGTTTTTGTCCCATTTCGGCCAGTGCATAGGTGGCATAGGCGCGCGAGGCAAAGCTATTTTGTTTACCGCCCGGCGAAACGGTTAGCGCCGTTTCGGTGAGCGCGGCAAGCGTGCGGCGGGTTAATGCTTCGTCGCCATCGAGGTTTTTTAACAGCAAATCACGGCTGATGCAGATGTAGGTATAAAACAGGGCGGAGGCGAATCCCTGCTCGCCCATATGCGCAGAACCCGTATCGCTTTTCTTGTTGAGATCGTCAACGGCAGTAAAGAAGTCGTCCTCAACGGTGACGGCGCTGACGCCCAGCGCATGCGCGACCTGGCACGCCGCATCCACGTTGAATTCTGGACTGGACGCCAGCATGCGGCCAAAGAGCGCCATGTCAACGCTGTGCTTCTCGTTGCGCAAAAGCTGTAACTCTTCTGTAGTGGGTTCGCGCTCTTCCGCAATAAGTTGCGCCACCAGTTCTTCAATCAGGGCAATTTCGTGATTGCTGACGTGCACCAGTTGCTCAATCTCAAGATTTTTCTCGGTTTCTGCCCCCTTCTCGCTTTTTACCTTGCCGAACTCGTTAGCGATTTTTTCTGCCGCACCTTTGGCAATTTTTTCATTGATATTGGCGTTTCTCATCGGCGTGTAAACATACTCAACGCCAAGGCGGCGTGTGCGCGTCCCAATGCAGCCCTCCATCGCATCTTGGAACGTCTCTGAAACACGCCAGGCTCGCTTCAGGCTTTGCGAAGAGATACGTAAACGCTCCACGCCGCCCATTTTGGCGGTTTTCGGTCTGCCGGAATCGTCACGGTTGAGATTTGAAGGGGCATACGCGGTGAGCAGGTGCAGCTGAATAAAAGTCGTCATCATAAAATCCTTATTAAAAATAACTATCGTGCAGAAGAGAGTGAGAGGTATTCGCTGGCCCAGCGAATAGGGCAGCGGGAGAAGGGATCGAGCGCCTCAAGCTGATGATTTTCCCGCGCCTGCCATTCACGCATCCACAGAAAAATACCGTCGGCCAGCGAAATCACATTTACCCCTTCAGTTCCGCGCAGCTTTACCGCACGCATCAGTTGAATACACAGCGTTTCCGGGTCAGTTGCCTGCTGTAGCCGCTCAAAACGCAGTCGGGATAAGCAGGGCCGATCGCCTGATTTCTCGCCGAGCTGTGCGGCGAAACTGTAGGCATCGTTATGCTTTTTAATGTGCACGGCGACCGAGGCAAAAATGGCCAGCGCCATCTGATCGATCGGCTGTAGCGTCATGTGCTCTGCGATCTGCGTGCGCAATGCCGCATAGCCTTCGCACATCATTACGCCATAGGGAGGCTCTGCGCGCCGCAGCTCTGCCCGCCATGCGCGCCCGTTGATGCGCTGCCCGGTCTGGAAATTGTTACGCTCAGATAAAACATCAAACCATTTCGTCAACACGTTACGCGTTGCGCTTCCAGTGAAGACACGTTCTTTTGCGGTGTCGCTATTAAACATGCGGTTGTTCCTCTGTCTCTTTCGCCAGCGCTAAGAGATCCTTGCGGGATTTTAATTTCTCGAAATCTTTTACCAGACCACGGCGAGCGGCGACCTGCCGCAGCAGGGCTGCGTCGTCACAGTCGGGATCGGTGAGCACGTCGCGGTCAAAAAAATTCATCAGATGATGTAACAGATCCTGCACCCACTGGCGGACGGCCTGCCGGGTGTGGCTTTCTGCCAGATCCGCATCGCGAATGACGCAATCCAGCACGTGGCGGAACGCAGACTCGGTTTCCTGCCAGTACGCGATATTGAGCATGCTGAAATCGACTTTCGCCTCGCCTGGTGCGCTAAACCATGCGGCCTTGAGCGATTTTTTCAGCAGCGTTAAGGCGTCAGATGTCAGAGGCATAATGTGTGCCATCACCGAGATGAAACGTTCAGAGCGGGGCACATTCAGCAGCGGCAGCCGATGCTGATACCAGCAGCGTGCTTTCGCGTTATCCATATCCCAGGCGAAGCACCACAGACCGACCTCCGGGCGGTGGCGCATACCGGCCGCTGCCGCTACAA
This sequence comes from uncultured Enterobacter sp., assembly GCA_963521185.1. Lineage (GTDB taxonomy): Bacteria > Pseudomonadota > Gammaproteobacteria > Enterobacterales > Enterobacteriaceae > Enterobacter_D. The sequence continues at coordinate 100,190 of CAUQTV010000006.1, forward strand.
CGCGGGCGGGCATCATACGATTGAATTTGTCTTCGCATGCCAGCGTCAGACCTAACCAGTCTTTGTAGCTCAGGCCGCCGGGCTGGCCTTTTAGCGCAATCGCCGGAGAGCCTTTATCTTTTAACGCCTGATAGTAAGGAGACAGGGGGTGACGCCAGCCGTCATACTGCACGCCATAATTCTTATTGCGCATTTCCAGTAACAGCGCGTCATGATGTTCACCACAGAGATCGCACTCGCCCGCCTGCGTGTGTTCAAAATCCAGTTCGATACGGCGCGGCATTCCCCAGTAGGCCTGTAGCCAGTGGGAATTGATTTCGGTAACAATGTTTCCGGCTTTTTCGCTGGTTTTAGTGGGGGCCAGCCACGGGAAAATAACCGGGTGCTCAGAGGGCGTGGGGCGGCGCTCAGCGGGCAAAACGTTGAGCCAGAGCTTTTTCCACAGCGGATAATCCGCCTCTTTAAGCGGAACAATGAGCGTGGTGAGCGGCCCGCCACCGCGCAGGCTGACGCGATAGCCCGCGCCACCCGCGGGAGAATTGGTCTGGACGGTAAACAGCGCCATCACCGCGCAGTGCGGGCAGATTTTTTGCCCGGCGTGGCGTTTAACAAAGTGATCTTTATTCAGCTTTAGCGTGTTGCCGCCGGGAGAGTCAATCAGCAGCCCGGAAATACCGCTGTTTTCGGTTTCCAGCGGTTCAAAGCTTTGCAAGAAAGCCGGTTTTTGTGCGCCAAATTGCAGCGCGTGGGCAACGGATGCCAGTGCCTTTTGCCAGTCAGCGTTGCTGATGCCATCGCCCCAGATTTCATCCCAATCCTCTTCATCCTCCGGCGCGACGGTGCTTTGTAACAGGCCAATGAGCATCTGCCAGGCGGCACCCTGAAAATCTGCGCGAGGGTAATCCACGTCGTGAATGCTGTTATCAAACAGTTCATCCAGGGCAATTTTACGCTTTTCCCCAGAACGGCTAATGACCGGCAGCCAGGGTTCTGTAACGAGATCCATTCCTGTACTCCTTTTAGACTGGCCCCGTGGGGCCAGTTGGATTTACGAACGCCTTAACCAGGCAGCGATGAGACTGGCTATCACAATCATTTCATGATTGTTTATGGCCACAGTCATAACCATAAATGAACCCTTTGCGTTGCTAGTAATTTTGACACCGCTTAGAATACAGTTGTCTAGGCTGGTTCGGCAGTGGTGCCTTCCTCCTGAGGTGCCACCACTGCTGGGCCGTTTACTCAGTTGAGCGAATAATACCCCTACAATTCATGCGTGTCCATACAGGATAAGTCCATTTATAATGCAGAGATTACGAACCAAGAGCGACAAAGCGTTGCATTCAGTTTTTGGCGTGTTTGTAATTCATTGTTATTATGTTGCAGTTCCCTGTGTCATACAGGGATGAACCGTCCATCTATAAAGCATCACCCTGTTCCCCGCGTCAGCGGGGATTTTCGTTTCTATGCAACCCAAAGCGCCTGCTGTAATACGTGGCTTCCCCCTGCTCTGAGACGAGCAGTACCTGCGCTGCCGGGCGATGCTGCCGTTTGCGAAAGGCGAGAAGCGTGGTTTCGTCCGGCACAGAGAGATGCGGGAGATTCTTCTGCCACCAGCTGACCCGCACCTGCACCCGGCTCATTTCCCATGGGAATTCGCCATCGTTTACCATTGGCTGTAGCTGACGTTGCTCATCCATCCAGGCCAGATAGACATCAACGCCTGGCTCCCCCAGTCGCGTCGAAAACTCTCGCCCCTCATCCCACATAAAGTCGCTGGCAGTGCGGTCGTAGCCCTTATCACGCAGCAGCAAATTCTGTTTGGCGATGTTCCTTTCGCTAAGCAACGCGCCGTACACATTATTGGAAATCGTTTCAAGGCCTGGCGGAACCGGGGCGCTCGATTCATACACGCCATCAACCAATAAGCGCGCCATTTCTGGCATACGAATTTGACCGTGCTGGCGCAACAGCCCCTGCGTGCGCCACAGGCACGCGTGGTCAGCGTAGACATAACCGGTGCCGCGAAGCGCCTCGCTCAGCCAGCCGGGCTGCGGGTTTTCCTGCCATGCGGGTGCGAGAATATGTAATACCGGATAGGAGCGTTCATCGGGCAGCGAGGATTTGCATGCGCCCTGCGCATCGCGAATGTGGCGCTGTAAACGACCGGCGCGCTGAATGAGCAAATCGATCGGCGCGAGATCGGAAATCATCCGATCAAAATCTAAATCCAGAGATTGTTCCACGACCTGCGTTGCGATCAGCACTTTGCCGCGCCGTTCGTCTGCCCTGGACGCTTTACCAAACCAGCCCAGCGTTTTTTCTTCTATAGCCATACGGTCAGCACAGGCGAAGCGGCTATGGAAGAGTAAAAGATCCTGCTGCGGAATTTTGCCGTCGTGCAGCAAACGCAGAAATATATCCAGCGCATCATCGACCGTGTTACGCACCCAGCAAATACACTGACCGGCGTCTACAGCCTGATAAATCAGCGCCAGCGCCTGCTCAACATCATTTACCCAGTCAATATTTACGCCGCGCTGAACCTCATGCCGCGTAGCTAAAGGGTGCTCATGCAAACCCGAAGAAGAGAGATGGCTGAGCCAGGGGTAGCCCGCCTCCTCTTTTGCTTCGCAAGGCATAAACCCTGCGCCCTCCGAAAAAGCGCTCAGCAGCTTATCTCTGAGCGAGGCGGACAGCGTGGCGCTTAAAATAATCGCGCTTCCACCCTGCGCGCCGTGAAACCAGAGCACTCCCTCCAGCAGTTTGACCATATAGCCGTCGTAGGCATGGACCTCATCAAGAATAAGCACCTTGTCGCGCATGCCCAGCAGCCGCAGCGACTGGTGGCGAAACGGCATCACGGCCATCAGAATTTGATCGAGCGTGCCCACGCCGACTTCCGCCAGCAGCGCTTTTTTGCGTGAATCCGCAAACCAGGCGCTGCACTGCGCAGAGGCGGTGACCCCGTCGGCGGATGATTCTTCAGAAAGCGACGCATCATCAAGCCAAAGCGACTGACGAAACGCCGCCGACATTTCCCGACCGCCATGCGCCAGCACCAGCGAGGGGTGAGCGTCGTCTGCGAACAGCGCGCCATAGGCTTTTCCTAAGCGCTGATACATAGCGTTTGCCGTCGCCATCGTCGGCAAGCCGACATACACGCCTCGGCCTTTGTTTGCGGAGAGCAGCCGATGCGCAAGGATCATTGCCGCTTCCGTTTTGCCCGCGCCGGTGACATCTTCGAGCACAATGAGCTGTGGACCAGGGGGAGAAATGTCCAAATCGGCAACGCGCTGCTGCAAAGGCGTGAGCGTGTTGATAAAGGGAAACAGCGCCTGATGGCCGGTGTACTGGCTGAGCCGCGACGGTGAGGGTAATTTTGCCAGCGCCTTTTCAGCCTTCATACAGGCTAATGTCCAGTAATCGGGAATGGACATCGGATCGCGACAATAAGGAAAATTATTTTCGTCCGAGCCAAGCCAGTCGGCCAGCGTTATCATTCCGGCTAAAAACCAACTCTCTTGTTTTAATGTTTTACGCCACGCTTTTTTCGTCCACGCTTCGGGTAAGGTATTTATTGAAAATAACGCACCTATCGCGTTTAAATAATCATTCACCGCATCAATATCTATTTGTGTAAAAGCTGTGGCACAACGCGGATTTGAACTCTCTGGCGGAATGCCATGATGCCCGCAACTTATCGCCATCCAGATATCGAGCGCATAAGCGAATCTGTCTCGTTCATCGCACGCTACATCGCTGAACATCGCGTTATCGCCGTCGCTCCAGCGTGTGAATAGTTTTGCCCACAGCCAGTAGCCCAGCGTGTCATGACGACAGGGATAATTAATACCCGCAGCGGGCGATACCAGCGCTGAACCGGGATGCGCGGCCAACTGTTGAAACCCATTGGCAAATTTGCCGATATCGTGGCTGGCGAAAAGATACCCGATCCATCGATAACCATATTCAGAATTTAGATTCAGCGACGACAATATGTCGCCCATCCCATAACGGTTTTCTTTCGCCATCAGATATCCGCAGGCGGCAACATCGAGGCAATGATAAACCAGCAAGTGATAATTATTGACAGAGGTTATCTTTTTACCGGTCTTGCCCCAGTATCGATAATAATGATTATCTTGCTTCATCTCCGCCTCAACGTAAAACCAACAATTAATTAACCAAAATTATTTTTACACTTATTATCAACACGTATTGTGGATACCGGATTTTGAACGTTCATTTAATAGCAAATCATACCGGGTTAATATGATAGAACTCTCATAATACAAAGACAGGACTACGATTATAAAAAATTGCAATGTCTCGATTTTGAATGGGGTTAGATATAACAGCGCCCGTTTCCACGAGTGTACCGCACAGAGTTTAATATGATTGTGCTTCAGGCAAAAAAAATGCTGGCGGCAGCCAGCATTGAGGGTGGGGGGGTTTATCAGCCTTCGTGCAAACCGCATTCGCGTTTGAGGCCGAAGAAGCGGGTGTCTTCTTCCGCCATGCCCGGTTCCCATTTACGGGTGGTGTGCGTATCACCCACCGAGAGATACCCCTGGTCCCACAGCGGATGGTATTTCAGGCCGTGCTTTTGCAGATACTGATAAACCGTGCGGTTGTCCCAGTCGATAATCGGCAGGACTTTAAACACGCCACGCTGGATGCCCAGCACCGGCAGCGCCGCGCGGCTGCCCGACTGTTCACGGCGCAGGCCAGCAAACCAGGTTTGCGCCTTCAGATCTTTTAGCGCACGGTTCATCGGCTCGACTTTGTTGATGTCATTGTATTTCTCAATGCCTTCAACGCCCTGCTCCCACAGCTTACCGTAGCGCGCTTCCTGCCAGGCGGCGCTCTGTTTCGCGCGATAAACCTTCAGGTTAAGTTTGAGTTTGTCCGTTAACTCATCAATAAACTGATAGGTCTCCGGGAACAGATAGCCGGTATCGGTGAGGATCACCGGAATGTCCGGGCGAGCCTGATTTACCAGATGTAAACTCACCGCCGCCTGGATGCCAAAGCTCGACGACAGTACATATTCACCCGGTAAATTTTCCAGCGCCCACGCGACGCGATCTTCTGCGCTGAGCTTTTCCAACTGGCCGTTGGTTTCTGCCAGCGCCGCAACGCGTTCCTCTTTTGGCAGCGCATTAAGCGCGTTTAAATCGAGTACGGACATAAGCACCTCGTTTGCCTGTTTTGCCGGGCGGCACTGCGTTTGCCCGGCCTGTAAAACCCGTAGGCCCGGTAAGCGAAGCGCCACCGGGCAAAGGATGGGTTACTCCCAGAAATCGCGCGCCGGATCGAGCACCGGGCGAATGATGCCCGCGCGCACGGTAAAGTCGCCAAAGCCTTCACCCGCTTCGCGCTCTTTCGACCAGCGTCCTACCAGCTCATCAATGGAATCAAGAATTTCAGACTCGTTGATATTTTCGCGGTACATGCGCGGAATACGCGTGCCCATGCGGTTGCCGCCGAGGTGCAGGTTGTAGCGACCCGGCGCTTTACCCACCAGACCCAGTTCTGCCAGCAGCGCACGGCCACAGCCGTTCGGGCAGCCGGTAACGCGCAGCACAATGTGCTCGTCGCCAACGCCGTGTTTTTCCATTATCGCTTCGACTTTATCAACGAAGGACGGCAGGAAACGCTCCGCTTCCGCCATCGCCAGAGGACAGGTTGGAAACGCCACGCAGGCCATGGAGTTCTCACGCTGCGGCTTGACCGCATCCATCAGGCCATGTTCACGCGCCAGTTTCTCAATTTTGCTTTTCTGGCTTTCAGGCACCCCAGCGACGATCAGGTTCTGGTTCGCGGTCAGGCGGAAATCTCCCTTGTGGATCTTGGCGATCTCCAGCAGACCCGTTTTCAGCGGACGGCCCGGATAATCCAGAATACGACCGTTTTCAATAAACAGCGTCAGGTGCCATTTATTGTCGATGCCTTTTACCCAGCCGATGCGATCGCCACGACCGGTGAATTCGTACGGACGAACGGGTTCAAACGTCATGCCCGCGCGACGTTCAACTTCCGCTTTAAAGGTCTCAACGCCCACGCGCTCCAGCGTGTATTTGGTTTTGGCGTTTTTTCTGTCGGTGCGGTTGCCCCAGTCGCGCTGGGTGGTCACCACCGCTTCGGCCACCGCCAGCGTGTGCGCAAGCGGCAGGAAACCAAACTCGCTTGCGGTGCGGGCGTAGGTTTTCTTGTTACCGTGATCGATAGAGAGACCGCCGCCCACCAGCAGGTTAAAACCAATCAGCTTGCCGTTCTCAGCAATGGCGATGAAGTTCATATCGTTGGCGTGCAGATCGACATCGTTCTGCGGCGGGATCACCACCGTAGTTTTGAATTTACGCGGCAGGTAGGTTGCGCCCAGAATAGGCTCTTCGTCGGTAGTGGCGACCTTCTCCTGATCGTGCCAGATCTCGGCATAGGCGCGGGTACGCGGCAGCAAATGTTCGGAGAGTTTTTTCGCCCACTCGTACGCTTCCGCGTGAAGCTGCGACTCTATCGGGTTCGACGTACAGAGCACGTTGCGGTTAACGTCGTTGGCGGTCGCCAGCGCGTCAAGGCCCACTTCGTGCAGCATCTGGTGTGCCGGTTTCACGTTCTTTTTCAGAATACCGTGGAACTGGAAGGTCTGACGGTTGGTCAGGCGGATGCTGCCGTAAATCGTATTGTTTTCGGCGAATTTGTCGATCGACTGCCACTGTTTGGTGGTAATGATCCCACCCGGCAAACGGCAGCGCAGCATCATCGCATGACGCGGCTCCAGCTTCTGCTCAGCACGTTCGGCACGAATGTCGCGGTCATCCTGCTGATACATCCCGTGGAAACGGATCAGCAGGAAGTTATCACCGTTAAAACCGCCGGTGAGACCTTCGTTCAAATCTTCGGCGATGGTGCCGCGCAGGTAGTTGCTTTCAAGCTTCAGGCGCTCGGCGTCGACCAGTTTACCTTCGACCACCAGTGGCCCCGGATGTTTTTCGCTCATTAGTAGACATCTCGCTGATAACGGCGCTCAACGCGCAGCTCACTTAAAAATTCATCCGCCGTTTCGGTATCCATACCACCGAATTCGGCAATCACTTCCAGCAATGCCTGCTCGACGTCCCTCGCCATGCGATTGGCGTCGCCGCAGACATAAATGTGGGCACCGTCATTGATCCAGCGCCACACCTCTGCGCCCTGTTCGCGCAGTTTGTCTTGTACGTATATTTTTTCTTTTTGGTCGCGAGACCAGGCCAGATCGATGCGGTTAACCACGCCCTCTTTGACATAGCGCTGCCACTCAACCTGATATAAAAAGTCTTCGGTGAAATGGGGGTTGCCGAAGAACAACCAGTTTTTACCCGCCGCGTCGTCCGCTGCACGCTGCTGCATGAACGCGCGGAACGGAGCGATGCCGGTGCCTGGGCCAATCATAATGACCGGGGTTTCCGGGTTGGCTGGCAGGCGGAAGTTGTCGTTGTGCTCAATGAACACCCGCACTTCACCCTCTTCTTCCACGCGATCGGCGAGGAAGCTCGACGCCCCACCCGCACGCGCACGGCCTTCAATCTCAAAGCGCACCGCCCCGACGGTGATATGCACTTCGCTCTCCACTTCTGCCTGCGATGAGGCAATCGAGTAGAGGCGCGGCGTCAGCGGGCGCAGCAGACCGATTACGGCTTCGGCATCCAGCTGTGCGGGTGAGAAACGCACCATATCAACAATCGGCGTGGTGGCCGCATAGTGCTGTAACTTCGCTTTGTCGCCAACCAGCGGCAGCAGGGATTCGCTGCGGGTCAGCGTGGCGTAGTTTTCCACGATGTTCGCGGTGTTGACCGTCAGCTCAAAATGCCATTGCAGGGCTTCCGCCAGCGGCAGCGTTTTACCGTCAACGCTGACCGGTTCATCGCCTTTCAGCCACAGCAGTTCAACCAGCTCTTTGACCAGCAGCGGATCGTTCTGATACCACACGCCCAGCGCGTCGCCCGGCTGGTAGCGCAGACCGGAATCACCGAGATCGATTTCGAGATGACGCACATCTTTTTCCGAATCGCGCCCGGTGATCTTCTGGTTAACCGATAACGACGCCGTCAGCGGGGCTTCTTTAGTATAGGGGCTGGAGAAGACTTCATTGACCGCGCCGCTGGCGGTCACCGCAGCCTGCGCCGGGGTCTCTTTTGGCACGCGGGCTTTCAGCACCTCAACCACGCGCGCGCGCCATTCGGCGGCGGCAGGCTGGAATTCAACGTCGGCATCCACGCGATCGAGCAGACGCTCAGCGCCCAGCTCATTCAGTTTGCTGTCGAAATCTTTCCCCGCCTGGCAGAAGAATTCATACGATGTGTCGCCAAGGCCAAACACGGCGAAGGCCGTGCCGTTAAGCTTCGGCGCTTTTTTGGAAAACAGGAACTTATGCAGCGCGACCGCTTCTTCCGGCGCTTCCCCTTCCCCCTGCGTGGAGGCCACTACAACCAGCAGTTTTTCGTTGGCGATTTGTTTGAATTTATAGTCGCCCGCGTTGACCAGGTTGACGTTAAGCTTCGCGGCGAGCAGATCGTCGCGCAACGCTTCCGCCACGCGACGCGCATTCCCGGTCTGCGATGCAGAAAGCAGCGTAATGGTCGGCGTTTCCACAGCGGCTGGTGCAGGTGTTGCCTCCCCAGCGCCAGGTTGCTGATTCAGCACGCCCCAAAAATAGCCGGAAACCCAGGCAAGCTGGGTGGGTGTTAAGTCGGTGGTCGCCGCCTGAAGGCGCGACAGTTGCTCCGGGTTCAGCGGCAGCAACGCGGAAGGTGGGGCCTGTGTCGTCATGCGTCGTTATGTTCCAGTAAGCAAAAGCTGTTTTTTTAAGAGGAAAAACAGAACAGAGAGTAAGGTTAACGGCGGGAATAATAACAATTAAAGAAGGGTTGGAAATAACAAATAACCAAAATGACTAACCTGTTTTAGCTATTGTTGTTAACACTTAAACTGGTTAATTAAAGCCATGAAAACTAAGATAAAAAAGAAAGATTACCCGGACAGTTTTCTGAGTTATCGCTTTTGCCGGTTTTAGTTAATGCCAAAAAAGGTCAATTCCGGTAGTATGCGGCGGTTTTTAGCCAGTTTAAGAGTTAACCATGTCTACCACGTTGTTCAAAGATTTTACCTTCGAAGCCGCCCACCGTTTGCCGCACGTACCGGAAGGTCATAAATGCGGACGTTTGCACGGCCACTCCTTTATGGTTCGCCTGGAGATTACCGGTGAAGTCGACCCGTACACGGGCTGGATCATGGACTTCTCCGAACTGAAGGCGGCGTTCAAGCCGACCTACGACCGGTTGGATCACTATTATCTGAACGATATCCCAGGACTGGAAAATCCCACCAGCGAAGTGCTGGCCGCCTGGATCTGGAGTGAAGTGAAGCCCGTCGTGCCGCTGTTAAGCGCAGTGATGGTGAAAGAGACCTGCACCGCAGGGTGCGTGTATCGCGGCGAATAATAGTAGTAAAACGCCGGGCTACACATCGACTGTAGGCCCGGTAAGCTTGCGCCACCGGGCGGTTGGTCAGGCGATATTCAGATATTTGTGTGTCTGCATCGACAGCCGCCAGTTGCGGGCGATACAGGTTTCGATGCACAAACGCGTCGCGTCTTCTTTCTGACTGATCGGTTGCAGCGCAATGACGCGCTGTTTGTCGTCGTGCAACCCCGCCAGCAGCTCATCTAGCGCCTCGATATCTCGCATACGCCCCACCGGATGTTTGATCTCATCGGCGCGCTCCATCGCCTGGGACAGCACATCGTAACCGCCGCGCATGTTGACCTTCGGTGATACCGTCACCCAGGTGCTGTGCGAGGTGCGCACCTCATGCGTGCCGCTGGTTTCAATCTGACAGCTAAAGCCGTTTTTCTCGAACAGCGACGTCATGGGGATAAGATCGTGAATACAGGGTTCGCCGCCGGTGATCACAATGTGGCGCGCGGTGTAGCCCTGACGCTGGATCACCGCCAGCAGATCTTCTGCGCTCGCCGCGCCCCATTTGTCACTCTCTTTGGTTTTGGCCACAATCGTGTAAAGCGACACTTCCCGGTCGGAGAGCTTGTCCCACGTGTGTTTGGTGTCGCACCAGGCACAGCCAACCGGGCATCCCTGCAATCGAATAAAAATGGCAGGCACGCCGGTAAAGTAACCCTCGCCTTGCAGGGTCTGGAACATCTCATTAATCGGGTACTGCATACTCATCTCTGTTTAGCGTCTAAACCGTAAGTATCGCAGATCCTGCGCGTGCGATCATGTGCCATTCGCGCCGTGCGCATTTATCGCTGCCGCAAAGCGCGCGGTGATCTGCGCAGGCCGGGTGATGGCACCGCCCACCACCACCGCGTGCGCACCGAGTGCAAGGCAGCGCGCGGCCAGCTCCGGCGTCTCGACGTTGCCCTCGGCGATCACCGGGATCGTCGAAACGGCCAGCACGGCTTTCAGAAAATGCAGATCGTTTTCCGGTAATTTGTGCCCTGCCGACTGCGCCGTGTAGCCATAAAGCGTGGTGCCGAGGCAGTCAAAGCCCAGTTCGCAGGCGATGCAGGCGTCGTCCAGGCTTGCAATATCCGCCATCAGTAACACCTGCGGATAGCGACGGCGGATTGCGCTAACCTGTTCCGCCAGCGTGTCGCCGCCAGGGCGCGGACGCTGGGTGGCATCGAGCGCGATCATCTCCGGCTGCGCGGTCATCAGCTCATCAATCTCTCGCAGCGTGGCGGTGATAAACACCTCGCTGTCCGGATAGTCACGCTTGATGATGCCGATCACCGGCAAATCCACCTGCTCTTTAATGGCGACGATGTCCACCACGCTGTTGGCGCGGATGCCCGCAGCCCCGCCCTGTGCGGCGGCGAGCGCCATGCGCGACATGATAAACGCGCTGTGCAAAGGTTCGTCTGCCAGCGCCTGACAGGAGACCACCAGCGTGTTTTTAATCTGCTCTAACATCGAATTCATAGTCCTAACATCTCTTCCATTTCGTTTTTGATAATCGTCACGTGCGGCCCGTAAATCACCTGCACGCCGTTGCCGCGCACGATCACACCGCGTGCCCCCGTCGCTTTCAGCGCGGCTTCGTCAACGTGGCTGCCCTCTTTAACGGTGATGCGTAACCGCGTGGCGCAGCAGTCAACGTCGTTAAGATTTTCACGCCCGCCAAGCCCGGCCACGATGGCCTGCGCGCGCTCACTGCCGCTCACCGCCGCCACGTCAAGCTGCTCTTTCTCCCGGCCAGGCGTGAGGAAATCAAAGCGGACGATCAGATAACGGAACGTGAAGTAGTAGAGGAAGAACCACGGGATCCCAACCATCGGCACGTACAGCCAGTGCGTTTTCGCCTCGCCCTGTAGGACGCCGAACAGAATGAAATCAATGAAACCGCCGGAGAACGTCTGCCCGATGGTGATGTGCAGAATGTGCGCCAGCATGAAGGCCAGGCCGTCAAAGAAGGCGTGAATGACATACAGCACGGGTGCGACAAACAGGAACGAGAACTCAATCGGCTCGGTGATCCCGGTCAGGAACGACGTCAGCGCCGCCGAGAGTAACAGCCCCGCCACGCGCTTTTTGTTGGCAGGCGCGGCGGTGTGGTACATCGCCAGACAGGCACCAATCAGGCCAAACATCATGGTGATAAAGCGACCGGACATAAAGCGCGAGGTGCCCACGTAAAACTGCTGCGTTGCCGGATCGGCGAGCTGGGCGAAGAAGATACGCTGCGTGCCTTCAACCAGTTGGCCGTTGACGATTTCACTGCCGCCAAGCGCGGTGGTCCAGAACGGCAAATAGAAGATGTGGTGCAGTCCGAACGGGCCAAGCATGCGCAGGATAAAACCGTAAAGCAGCGTGCCGAGATAACCGGTGGCATCCACCAGACCGCCTAAGCCAAAAATGACCTTTTGGAAATGCGGCCAGACGACGGTCATCACCGCGCCAACGAGGATCGCCGCCAGCGAGCTGATGATCGGCACAAAGCGCGAACCGCCAAAGAAACCGAGAAACTGCGGCAGCGCGATTTTGTTAAAGCGCTGATGCAGCATGCAGGTGACAAGGCCAATCACTACGCCGCCAAAGACGCCGGTTTCCAGCGTCTGAATACCGAGCGTCACGCCCTGCCCCACCGCACCGGGATTGGTGGCCGCCAGTTGCCCGCTTAACGTCAGCAGCGCATTGATGGTGGCATTCATCACCAGAAACGCCAGCAGTGCCGCCAGGCCGACGGTGCCCTTATCGGTTTTGGCTAATCCCACCGCGACGCCAACGGCAAACAGCACCGAGAGGTTGGCGAAGACAATCGCGCCGGCGCTGCTCATGATGGTGAATATCGCCTGGAGCCAGGTGACATTCAGGAACGGATACGCGGTGAGCGTGTTGGGGTTGGAGAGCGCCCCGCCAATGCCCAGCAAAAGACCGGCCGCGGGCAATACCGCAATCGGCAGCATAAAGGATTTACCAAACCGCTGTGCTTTTTCGAACCAGACCCCGGAAGAGGCACCGCTGAACATTGACATAAATTTTCTACCTGCGCTGAGTTGATGAAAATTTTTACCACACATATTTTAATTAATGAAAATTACCATCAAAAAAGCGGAGGTTGATCATACTTTTTTAAAATGACTGGTCAGCCGCCCCCGGTTTCCGCCACACTATCTCCCCCACCACATGAGCGATAACGGCGTGAAGGATTGTGCAATGTCTGAGAATGAAAACGTGCTGCTCCGGCTGCGACAGGGTTTATCGGGCTACAGCCCAACGCAGCAAAAGCTGGCAGAATTTGTGCTCGCCGGGCCACAGCGCGTGCTGTATCAGACCATTACGGAACTGGCGCGCGAGAGCGAAACCAGCGAGGCCAGCGTGACGCGCTTGTGCCGCACGCTGGGTTGCAAAGGCTATACCGAATTTAAAATGGCGCTGGCGCTCGACGTACAGCGCTCGGAAGCCCCTCGCGAATCGGGCGATGAGATTGACGCGCTGGTGGAAGAGTCAGTGCAGGCGCTGCGGGATACCGCCAAACTGCTCGATCGCGATGTGCTGGAGCAGGCGGCGCGGCTGTTGCATCAGGCCCGCACGGTACAGATTTACGGCGTGGCGGCCAGCGCCATTGTGGGGGATTACCTGCACTACAAACTGCTGCGGCTGGGCAAAACCGCGCAGCAGTTTAGCGACATGCACCGGGCGGCGATGAACGCCACCACGCTCGGCACGGATGAACTGGTGATTGCGATTTCAAGCTCTGGCTCTACGCGGGATTTGCTGCACGTGGTGAAGCTGGCGCGCAAGCGCGGCGCAAAGGTGCTGGCGCTGAGCAACACCCCACGCAGTCCACTGGCTTCCATTAGCGATCTGCTGCTGGTGGCCGCGAAGCCGGAAAGCCCGCTCAGCGCCGGGGCGCTGAATGCCAAAGTGGGGGCAATGCTGTTAGTCGAGTTGCTCATCACGTCGCTGATGGCGCATGACGAGCGTTACAGCAACACCAGCCAGCAAACCGCCAGTGCCACGCTACCGTTACTGTTATAGCTGAAAGTCAGCCCTGTAGGCCCGCGCAAGCGAAGCGCCGCCGGGCATTGAAATAAAAAAACCCGCCAAAGCGGGTTTTTTCTTAAGAGCAAAGCGTCAGGGGATTATGCCTGGCCTTTGATCTCTTTACGACCATTGTACGGAGCGCGTTCGCCCAGTGCTTCTTCGATACGAATCAGCTGGTTGTATTTAGCAACGCGGTCAGAACGGCTCATAGAACCGGTTTTGATCTGGCCTGCAGCGGTACCCACAGCCAGGTCGGCAATGGTCGCGTCTTCAGTTTCGCCAGAACGGTGAGAGATAACCGCGGTGTAGCCAGCGTCTTTCGCCATTTTGATCGCAGCCAGAGTTTCGGTCAGAGAACCGATCTGGTTGAATTTGATCAGGATGGAGTTAACGATGCCTTTTTCGATGCCTTCTTTCAGGATCTTGGTGTTGGTTACGAACAGATCGTCACCAACCAGCTGGATTTTGTCGCCCAGCACTTTGGTCTGGTATGCGAAACCAGTCCAGTCAGATTCGTCCAGACCATCTTCGATGGAAACGATCGGATACTGTTTAGTCAGATCTTCCAGGAAGTGGGTGAATTCTTCAGAGGTGAACGCTTTGTTGCCTTCGCCAGCCAGAACGTATTTGCCGTCTTTGTAGAATTCAGACGCTGCACAGTCCATCGCCAGGGTGATGTCAGTGCCAAGCTCGTAGCCTGCTGCTTTCACTGCTTCAGCGATAACAGCCAGTGCTTCTGCGTTGGAACCCAGGTTCGGCGCGTAGCCGCCTTCGTCACCAACAGCCGTGCCCATACCTTTGGATTTCAGCACTTTCGCCAGGGTGTGGAACACTTCAGAACCCATACGGATCGCTTCTTTCAGGGATTTCGCGCCAACTGGCTGAATCATGAATTCCTGAATATCAACGTTGTTATCCGCGTGCTCGCCACCGTTGATGATGTTCATCATCGGAACCGGCATGGAGTATTTGCCTGGGGTGCCGTTCAGTTCAGCGATGTGTTCGTACAGCGGCTGACCTTTAGAGGCTGCTGCTGCTTTGGCGTTAGCCAAAGACACCGCCAGAATGGCGTTAGCACCGAAGTTAGATTTGTTTTCAGTACCGTCCAGGTCGATCATGATTTTATCGATACCAGCCTGGTCTTTGGCATCTTTGCCAAGGATTGCCTGAGCGATCGGGCCGTTAACCGCGCCAACAGCTTTGGTTACGCCTTTACCCAGGAAACGGGATTTGTCGCCATCGCGCAGTTCCAGCGCTTCGCGGGAACCAGTAGAAGCACCTGACGGGGCAGCAGCCATACCGACGAAACCACCTTCCAGGTGTACTTCGGCTTCAACAGTCGGGTTACCACGGGAGTCGATGATTTCACGACCGATGACTTTAACGATTTTGGACATTAGGATTTCCTCAGTACAAGTTAAACTAAAACTCCAGACAAACAATGCACCCGGAAGGGTGCATTGCCGTTCTAACGCTTACTTCGCCTGACGCTTCTGGTAATCGCTCGCGGCCTTCACAAAGCCTGCAAACAGCGGATGCCCATCACGCGGCGTTGACGTAAATTCCGGGTGGAACTGACAGGCCACAAACCACGGATGGTTTGGCACCTCAATGATCTCGACCAACTGATCATCGCCGGAACGGCCCGCAATACGCAGACCCGCAGCTTCAATTTGTTTCAACAGCATATTGTTGACTTCATAGCGGTGACGGTGGCGTTCAACAATGGTTGGCGCACCGTACAACTGACGGACCAGGCTCTCATCGCTCAGTTGGCACTGCTGTGCGCCGAGACGCATCGTGCCGCCCAGGTCGCTCTTTTCAGTGCGCACTTCAACGTTGCCTTCTTCATCACGCCATTCAGTAATCAGCGCCACAACCGGGTACTTACAGTCTGGCACAAATTCCGTTGAGTTGGCGTTGTCCATCCCCGCCACGTTGCGCGCAAACTCAATCAACGCAACCTGCATACCCAGGCAAATACCGAGGTAAGGAATATTGTTTTCACGCGCATAGCGTGCAGTGGCCACTTTGCCTTCAACACCCCGGTAGCCAAAGCCGCCTGGGATCAAAATAGCATCTAAACCTTTCAGAATTTCAACACCGCGTGTTTCAACATCTTGCGAATCGATCAATTTGATGTTGACGGTTACGCGGTTCTTCAGGCCACCGTGTTTCAGCGCTTCGATCACCGATTTGTAGGCATCTGGCAGTTCAATGTACTTACCGACCATACCAATGGTGACTTCGCCTGCCGGATTCGCTTCTTCGTAAATCACCTGTTCCCATTCTGACAGGTTTGCTTCCGCACAGTTCAGGCTGAATCGTTTACAAATATAATCGTCCAGACCCTGCGATTTCAACATGCCTGGAATTTTATAAATAGAATCGACGTCTTTCAGAGAAATAACGGCTTTTTCCGGAACGTTACAGAACAAAGCAATTTTCGCACGTTCGTTGGCAGGAACGGCGCGATCTGAACGACAAATCAGGATATCCGGCTGGATACCAATAGAAAGCAGCTCTTTCACAGAATGCTGTGTCGGTTTGGTTTTCACCTCACCGGCGGCGGCCATGTACGGAACCAGCGTCAGGTGCATGTACATGGTGTGCTCGCGGCCCACTTCAACGGCCATCTGGCGAATCGCTTCAAGGAACGGCAGGGACTCGATATCACCCACCGTGCCGCCGATTTCAACCAGCACGACGTCGTGGCCTTCGCCACCTTCAATGATGCGTTCTTTAATGGCGTTGGTGATGTGCGGAATGACCTGAACGGTCGCGCCCAAATAGTCACCGCGACGCTCTTTACGCAGAACATCAGAGTAGATACGGCCGGTGGTGAAGTTGTTACGACGGCTCATTTTGGTGCGAATGAAGCGCTCGTAGTGGCCCAGGTCCAAATCGGTTTCAGCGCCGTCTTCGGTAACGAACACTTCCCCGTGCTGGATCGGACTCATGGTACCTGGATCGACGTTGATGTACGGATCCAGTTTCATCATGCTTACGTTGAGGCCACGGGCTTCAAGAATGGCTGCGAGGGAGGCGGCTGCAATGCCTTTACCCAGAGAGGATACAACCCCGCCGGTCACAAAAATATAGTTCGTTGTCATGCTGAACCTGAGAAGTTAGGTTTAAAAGACGATGGAATAACCAGGACGGGAAAGTAGTATACCGGAACTACGCAGTTGCCACAAACTTTCATTCTCCCTCCTCTTCGCCGTGTTCAGACATTCATAAGGAGTGAGAAAATAGCCGCTTTTGGCTAAATGTTTTTGACGCAAATCAAGCGCTTGTTATTTAAAAAATCACACAAATCGCGCTTGATCTGCAAAACTCGTTAGAGATCAGATTCCTGGCGTTTTACCTCCTGCCAGACCGCTTCCATGGTATCGAGGTCAACGCCCGTCATTTCCAGACCGCGCGCGGCGACAATCCGCTCAACTTCGCGAAAACGGCGCTCAAATTTCAGGTTCGCTTTTTGCAGTGCAACCTCGGCTTTTACCCCTAAATGGCGGGATAAGTTGACCGTCGCAAACAGCAAATCGCCCATCTCTTCTTCAACACGGGCCTGATCGACGACCGCCTGTTTTGCTTCGTCCATCACCTCGTCGATTTCTTCGTAGACTTTTTCCAGCACCGGCCCCAGCGAGGTCCAGTCAAAGCCGACGCCCGAGCAGCGTTTTTGAATTTTGTGCGCGCGCATCAGCGCCGGGAAACTGTGGGGAATGTCATCGAGGGCGGAGTGCTGGGCTTTTTCCGCGCGCTCTTCGGTTTTGATCTGCTCCCAGCGGGCCAGCACCTCAGTGCTGTTACCGGCGGTGGCTTCACCGAAGATATGCGGATGGCGGCGTTCGAGCTTGTCACAAATCGCCGCGCATACCGCGTCGAAATCGAAACGCCCCTCTTCCTGCGCCATTTGCGCAAAAAACACCACCTGGAACAGCAGGTCGCCCAGCTCCCCGCGCAGATCGTCAAAGTCTTCCCGGGCGATGGCGTCGAGCACTTCGTACGTTTCTTCGAGGGTGTAAGGGGCGATGGTGGCGTAAGTCTGTTCTTTATCCCACGGGCAGCCGGTTTCCGGGTCGCGCAGGCGCGCCATAATGCCCAGAAGGCGATCGATTTGGTTCATGATAGTGTCCTGAAAAACGTCGGGTGGCGCTGACGCTGACCCGACCTACGTAAGAGGGTAGCCCCGGCAAGCAACGCGCCGCCGGGGAAGAGAGCAGAAAAGCAGCGTTAGCCGCCGTGCAAACGACGTGCGTCGATCACATCCGGCACCTGATTGAGCTTGCTGAGCACGCGGCCCAGCACTTGCAGGTTATAGATCTCGATGTTCATATCGATAGTGGCCAGTTGCTGCTTGGTATCGCTACGACTCGCCACGCCCAGCACGTTTACCTTCTCGTTGGCGAGAATGGTGGTGATGTCGCGCAACAGCCCGCTGCGATCGTTGGCGGTGACGCGCACCACCAGCGAGTACCCGGCCGAATAGCTTTCGCCCCACACCGCATCGACAATGCGTTCCGGCGCGTGAGATTGCAGTTCGGTCAACTGGTCGCAGTCGGCGCGGTGAATGGAGATCCCACGCCCCTGGGTAATGAAACCGATGATCTCATCGCCGGGGATCGGCTGGCAGCAGCGCGCAATGTGGTGCATCAGATTGCCCACGCCTTCCACCACCACGCGACCGTTATCTTTGCTGGTGTTGCGATTTTGCGGGGTCCAGGTTTTCTGCTGCAACTGTTTTAACGCGGCGGCGTCCTGCTCTTCCGCGCTCGGCTTGTTGAACTGCGATTGCAGGAAGTTCACCATCTGATTGAGACGGATATCGCCCCCGCCAATCGCCGCCAGCAACTCTTCCATTTCGTTAAAGTTGTAGCGCGGCAGCAGGTGTTTTTCCGCCTCTTTCAGGCTGATCCCCAAATGCTCCAGCTCGTCGTCAAGGATCTGACGCCCGGCGAGAATGTTCTTGTCCCGATCCTGCTTACGGAACCAGTTGTGGATTTTGGCGCGTCCACGGCTGGTGGTGACATAGCCCAGGTTCGGGTTAAGCCAGTCGCGGCTCGGGTTGGGCTGCTTCTGAGTGATGATCTCAATCTGATCGCCCATTTGCAGCTGATAGGTGAACGGCACGATACGCCCACCAATTTTTGCGCCGATGCAGCGGTGCCCCACATCGCTGTGGATGTGGTAGGCAAAATCAAGGGGTGTCGAGCCTGCCGGTAAATCGACCACGTCTCCCTTCGGCGTAAACACATAGACGCGGTCGTCGAAGACCTGGCTGCGCACTTCGTCGAGCATTTCGCCGGAGTCGGCCATCTCTTCCTGCCAGGCAATCAGCTTGCGCAGCCAGGCAATACGGTCTTCGTGACCGCTTGCGCGCGCGCCCACTGCCGCCGCCCCTTCTTTGTACTTCCAGTGCGCCGCCACGCCGAGTTCAGCGTCTTCATGCATCTGCTTAGTGCGGATCTGAATCTCAACCGTTTTGCCGCCAGGACCGAGCACCACGGTATGAATAGACTGATAGCCATTGGGTTTTGGGTTGGCAACGTAGTCGTCGAACTCATCCGGCAAATGGCGATAATGGGTATGCACAATGCCCAGCGCCGCATAACAGTCCTGCAAGCGCTCGGCGACGATGCGCACGGCGCGCACGTCAAACAGCTCGTCAAAGGCGAGGTGTTTTTTCTGCATTTTGCGCCAGATGCTGTAGATGTGTTTCGGTCGGCCATATACTTCGGCCTTCACGCCTTCCGTTTTCATTTCTGAACGCAGGTGGCCGACGAATTCGTCAATGTAGTGCTCGCGATCGATACGGCGCTCGTGCAGCAGTTTGGCAATCCGCTTGTATTCGTCCGGGTGCAGGTAGCGGAAGCAGTAATCTTCCAGCTCCCATTTCAGCTGCCCGATGCCTAAGCGGTTCGCCAGCGGGGCGTAAATGTTGGTGCACTCTTTCGCCGCCAGCACGCGCTCATCTTCCGGCGAGTCTTTGACTTCGCGCAGATGCGCGACGCGCTCGGCCAGCTTAATGACCACGCAGCGGAAATCATCGACCATTGCCAGCAGCATGCGCCGGACGTTATCAACCTGCTCAGAAGAGACGGAGTCGGTATGCGTCGCCTTAAGCTGACGAATAGCCGCCATATCACGCACGCCGTGAATCAAATCAACGACCGGTTTCCCGACGCTCTCCTGCATCACCTCTTCGCTAACCACGTCGGCGTCCGCCAGCGGGAACAGCAGCGCCGCGCGCAGGGTGTCGATATCCATGCTGAGCATGGAGAGAATTTCCACCATCTCCACGCCGCGCCACAGCAGCAGGTCGGCGTTGGGGTGTCCCTGAGTTTGTTGCAGGCAATACGCCCAGGTTTCGGCTAAGCGGTCACACGAGGGCTGACTGGAAATGCCCAGACTGGCGATCCATTTCTCCGGATCGAATTCCCCCGCTCGATTAAGATGTGCACTTCTTACCGCAACCATTGTCCTCTCCTTTAAGGGACTGGGCCTGTCGAAGTCGACAAGCCGAAATTAATTACCTGTGCTCAAATTGCGTTCAAACAGCACCATTGATTCCAGATGCCCAGTGTGCGGGAACATGTCCAGCATCGCCAGCCGCTGAATTTGGTATCCCGCCGTTAATAATGCTTCGCTGTCACGGGCAAGCGTGGCCGGGTTACAAGAAACATAGACCACTTTTGTCGGCGCGAGTTTTATAACGTGCTGCATTACGCCTGCGGCACCGGCACGGGCCGGGTCGAGCAGGACTTTATCAAAACCGTGGCGCGCCCAGGGCTGCCGGGTGACATCGTCTTCCAGATTTTCATGAAAGAAGGTCACATTGCTTACGCCATTATTTTCGGCATTTTCACGCGCCTTCACTACCAGCGCCTCGACGCCTTCAACGCCCACCACGCTCGCCGCGCGTTTTGCCAGCGGCAGGGTAAAGTTACCCATTCCGCAGAACAAATCCAGCACCCGATCGGTGGATTTTACGTCCAGCCACGCCAGCGCAGCGGCGACCATCTGCTGGTTAACGCTATCGTTGACCTGAATGAAATCGCGCGGACTGAAGGTTAAGCGTAGCCCGTCTGACGTGTACCAGGGAGCGTCACCTGTAACAGCTTCAAGTATCTCGCTTTCCGGCGCGAGGAAAAGCGAGACACCCTGAGAATGCGAAAAGCGTTCCAGTTTTTCGTTATCATCGGCGCTTAATTGCGCAGTGTGACGCAATACCATCAGCGGACCGTTATCCGCCAGCACCAGCTCAACGTGTCCAAGGTGGCGTGCGCCTTTCAATCCCGCAAGGCATTCACGCAGCGGCGGGAGCAATGCTTCAAGACGGGGCACCAGCACCGGGCAGCGCGTCACATTGACGATGTCTGTCGCGTTGGCTTTACGAAAGCCCATATCGAGCGTCTGCGTTTTTGGCTGATAGTGCAGGCTCAGGCGGGCGCGGCGGCGGTAGCCCCAGGGCGTTCCGGCGATAACGTCATCAACGCTGTGCTTAATTAAACGCGCCAGTGCGCCGCTTTTACTGCGTTGTTGCAGGGCAATACTGGCGTGCTGCTGCTGGCAACCGCCACACACGCCAAAGTGCGGGCACGCAGGTTTGACGCGCTCCGGGCTGTCGCTGAGACGGCGCTTAACCTGCCCGCGCGCGTACTGCTTTTTGTCTTCCGTCACGGTAATTTCTGCGCGCTCCTGCGGCAACAGACCGGGGATAAACAGCGCCTTACCCTCATGACGCGCCACGCCCTGACCGAAGGGGTCGAGGTCAGTGACGTCGACAGTTATGATCTGACGCGTCGCCACGCGTCGTTTTGCAGAGTAGAATTGCACCATTGCCTGGAATTTTCTCAATCAAACAGAATGGCCCTGATTGTCACATAACGGAACTCCATGACCAACTACAGCCTGCGTGCTCGCATGATGATTTTGATTCTGGCCCCTACCGTGCTCATCGGTTTGTTGCTCAGCATTTTCTTCGTTGTTCATCGCTACAATGACTTACAGAGCCAGCTTGAAGACGCCGGAGCCAGCATTATCGAGCCGCTCGCCGTCTCCAGCGAATACGGCATGAACCTGCAAAACCGCGAGTCCATTGGGCAGTTGATCAGCGTCCTGCACCGCCGCCATTCCGACATCGTGCGCGCGATTTCGATTTATGACGAACATAACCATCTGTTTGTGACCTCGAATTTCCATCTCGATCCCAGCGAACTCCGGTTGCCAGACGGTTCGCCAATGCCGCGCCGGTTAGACGTGGTGCGCAAAAGCGATATCATGATCCTGCGCACGCCGATCATGACCGAAAGTTATTTGCCGGATGAATCGTCCGCCTCGGATGCCA
This sequence comes from uncultured Enterobacter sp., assembly GCA_963521185.1. GTDB lineage: Bacteria > Pseudomonadota > Gammaproteobacteria > Enterobacterales > Enterobacteriaceae > Enterobacter_D. Next base: position 122,093 of record CAUQTV010000006.1, read on the forward strand.
AGTCCAGCCAGAACATGCTCGGCTATGTGGCGCTGGAACTCGACCTGCGCTCCGTGCGGCTTCAGCAATACAAAGAGATTTTCGTCTCAAGCGTGATGATGCTGTTCTGTATTGGCATTGCGCTGATTTTCGGCTGGCGGCTGATGCGCGACGTGACCGGGCCAATCCGCAACATGGTTAACACCGTTGACCGCATCCGACGCGGCCAGTTAGACAGTCGCGTCGAAGGCTTTATGCTCGGCGAGCTGGACATGCTGAAAAACGGCATCAATTCCATGGCGATGTCGCTGGCGGCGTACCACGAAGAGATGCAGCACAATATTGACCAGGCCACCTCCGATCTGCGCGAAACGCTGGAGCAGATGGAGATCCAGAACGTCGAGCTGGATCTGGCGAAAAAGCGCGCGCAGGAAGCCGCGCGTATCAAGTCTGAATTCCTCGCCAACATGTCGCACGAGCTACGCACGCCCCTTAACGGCGTGATTGGCTTTACCCGGCTGACGCTGAAATCCGAGCTAAATCCCACGCAGAAAGATCATTTGCACACCATTGAACGCTCGGCGAATAACCTGCTGACGATCATCAATGACGTGCTCGATTTCTCAAAACTCGAAGCCGGTAAGCTGCTGCTGGAAAGCATTCCTTTCCCACTGCGTAACGCCCTCGACGAGGTGCTGACGCTGCTGGCGCACGCCGCGCACGACAAAGGCCTGGAGCTAACGCTCAACATCAAAAACGACGTACCGGACAACGTGATAGGCGATCCTCTCCGCCTGCAACAGGTCATTACTAATCTGGTGGGGAACGCCATTAAGTTTACCGAGCATGGCAATATCGATGTGATCGTCGAGAAGCGCTCGCTCAGCAATAACAAAGTGCAGATTGAAGTGCAGATCCACGATACCGGCATCGGCATTCCGGAGCGCGATCAATCGCGCCTGTTCCAGGCGTTTCGTCAGGCGGATGCGAGCATTTCACGGCGTCACGGCGGCACCGGGCTGGGGCTTGTGATCACGCAAAAACTGGTCAACGAAATGGGCGGCGATATCTCCTTCCACAGCCAGCCGCACCGGGGCTCGACCTTCTGGTTCCACATCAATCTCGATCTCAATCCCAATGTCGCCAGCGAAGGGCTGTCAACGGTCTGTCTGGCGGGCAAGCGGCTGGCCTATATTGAACCTAACGCGGCGGCGGCCCAGGGCACCCGCGATATGCTCAGCGTGACGCCGCTGGAGGTGATCTACAGCCCGACGCTCTCAGCGCTGCCGGACGAACATTACGACATGCTGCTGTTTGCGGTGCCCGTCACGTTGCAGGAGCCGCTGACGATGCAGCATACCCGGCTGGCAAAAGCGGCCTCAATGACCGATTTCCTGCTGCTGGCGCTGCCCTGCCACGCGCAGGTGAACGCCGAAGAACTGAAGCAAAATGGCGCGGCGGCCTGCCTGTTAAAACCGCTCACCTCCGCACGCTTACTGCCTGCGTTAACGGAATACTGTCGCTTGAATCGTCAGGCGGAGCCGCTGCTGGAAAACAGCGACAAGCTGCCGATGAGCGTGATGGCGGTGGATGACAACCCGGCTAACCTGAAGCTCATCGGCGCGTTGCTTGACGATCAGGTGCAGCAGGTTGAGCTGTGTGAAAACGGCCAGCAGGCGATTGATCGGGCAAGGCAGATGAAGTTTGATCTGATCCTGATGGATATCCAGATGCCGGACATGGACGGCATTCGCGCCTGCGAGCTTATCCGCCATCTGCCGCACCAGCAGCAAACGCCGGTGATCGCCGTGACCGCCCACGCCATGGCCGGGCAAAAAGAGAAACTTTCAGCGGCGGGCATGAGCGGCTATCTGGCTAAACCGATTGAAGAAGAGAAGCTGCGAAATCTGCTGCTGCGCTATTTGCCCGGCACCGGGGTCAGTGCGCGGCTCGCCCCGCCAGAGCCGGTTGATATCACGGTAAATCCGAATGTAACGCTCGACTGGCAGCTGGCGCTGCGCCAGGCGGCAGGGAAAAACGACCTCGCCCATGAGATGCTGCAAATGCTGATCGCCTTCCTGCCGGAGGTGCGCAATAAAGTCGAGGAGCAACTGGTGGGCGAAGCGCCGCAAGGTCTGGCGGACGCCATTCATAAACTGCACGGCAGCTGCGGCTACAGCGGCGTCCCGCGCCTTAAAAACCTGTGCCAGCTGATTGAGCATCAGTTACGCAGCGGCACACCGGCGGAAGAGCTGGAGCCGGAGTTGCTGGAGTTGCTCGATGAGATGGATAACGTCGGACGGGAAGCGGCGAAGATCCTGGGGTGATCGTTACTGGAAGAGAGTGTTCCCTCTCCCAGTGGGAGAGGGTTAGGGTCAGGATAAGGGGAAAATAACGCTACTTCAGCGCCTGCCCGGCTTTTAGCGTCGCGGCCACGTTGCGCGCCGTCAGCCGCACATTTTCACCGGCGTTCGCCAGCGCATCATCCAGCGTGCAAATCTTAAAAATCACGCTGAACACCGCATCAATACCGTGATCGTGAACGACGCCGGCATCCGCCGTGAGGCTGCCCGCGATGCCGATCACCGGCACGTTATAGCGCTTAGCGACCTTTGCCACCCCCACCGGCACTTTACCGTTGATGGTCTGGCTGTCGATACGCCCTTCCCCGGTGATCACCAGATCCGCGTCGGCAACGTGCGTATCGAGGTGCAGCGCGTCGGTGACGATCTCAATTCCCCGGCGCAGTTCTGCCCCGCAAAATGCATAAAGTCCTGCGCCCATACCGCCGGCCGCGCCGCCGCCTGACAGCGTCAGCACGTCCCGATCCAGATCGCGTAAAATCACTTCGGCGTAATGCTTCAGCGCCGCGTCCAGGCGTGTAATCATCGCCGGGGTCGCGCCCTTTTGCGGACCGAAAACCGCCGTCGCGCCGTCGTCACCCGTCAGCGGGTTGGTGACGTCGCAGGCCACTTCAATACGGCACGCGTTAAGGCGGGCATCCAGTTCGCTGACATCAATTTTTGCCAGCGTTTCCAGTTCGCTGCCGCCAGGCCCCAGAGGCTCGCCCTGCGCATTGAGCAACTTCGCGCCCAGCGCCTGTACCATCCCGGCCCCGCCATCGTTAGTGGCGCTGCCGCCGAGACCAATAATGATGTGTTTCACACCGGCATCAAGCGCATGGCGGATCAGCTCGCCCGTCCCCCAGGACGTGGTGATCAGCGGATCGCGGCGTGCGGCCGGTACCATCTCAAGACCGCTGGCGGCGGCCATTTCAATAAACGCGCTTTGTTCATCGCCGGAAACACCGTAGAAGCCGTCGACCTGTTCGCCGAGCGGTCCCCTTACCGGAACCTTAACGACACGCCCGCTGGTTGCCGCGACCATCGCTTCCACCGTGCCTTCTCCCCCGTCGGCCATCGGCAGTTTGAGATACTCTGCCGTGGGGAAGACGTCGCGAAATCCGCGTTCGATGGCAACAGCGACATCAAGGGCGCTCAAACTTTCCTTGTAGGAGTCCGGTGCGATAACAATTTTCATAAGCCGTCCTTACGCATGTTGTCTGCCATAAACATACACCTGGTAAAACAGTGAAAATGCCGACTCACGCAGAGTCGGCGGTTTTTCATTAACGCACCATGCACGGACGTTTGTTATCGAATGTCCAGTTCGGGATCAGGTACTGCATCCCCATGGCGTCATCGCGCGCGCCCAGACCGTGTTTCTGATACAACTCGTGGGCTTTCATGACCTGGTCCATATCCAGCTCAACGCCCAGACCTGGTTTGCTCGGTACCTGCACCATGCCGCCTTTGATTTCAAACGGCTCTTTGGTGATGCGCTGGTTGCCTTCCTGCCAGATCCAGTGGGTGTCGATGGCGGTGATTTTGCCCGGTGCGGCGGCCGCAACGTGGGTAAACATCGCCAGCGAAACGTCGAAGTGGTTATTGGAGTGTGAACCCCAGGTCAGACCGAATTCATGACACATCTGCGCCACGCGCACAGAACCTTGCATGGTCCAGAAGTGCGGGTCAGCCAGCGGGATATCAACGGATTGCAAAGAGAGCGTGTGGCCCATTTGACGCCAGTCGGTGGCGATCATGTTGGTGGCCGTTGGCAGACCGGTTGCGCGACGGAATTCCGCCATCACTTCGCGACCAGAGAAACCCTGCTCCGCGCCACACGGATCTTCCGCATAGGCCAGCACACCGCGCAGGCTCTTACCGATTTCGATGGCTTCGTTCAGTGACCATGCGCCGTTCGGATCGAGGGTGACACGCGCCTGCGGGAAGCGTTTTGCCAGCGCGGAAATCGCTTCGGCTTCTTCAAACCCGGCCAGCACGCCGCCTTTCAGTTTGAAGTCGTTGAAGCCATATTTTTCATAAGCGGCTTCCGCCAGACGCACCACCGCGTCCGGGGTCATGGCTTCTTCATGGCGCACGCGGTACCAGTCGCATTTGTCATCGGGCTGGCTCTGATACGGCAGCGGCGTACGTTTGCGGTCACCGACGAAGAACAGGTAGCCCAGCATTTCCACTTCGCTACGCTGCTGACCGTCGCCCAGCAGGGTCGCCACGTTCACGCCCAGATGCTGACCCAGCAGGTCAAGCATGGCGGCTTCAATACCGGTCACCACGTGAATGGTGGTGCGCAGGTCGAAGGTTTGCAGGCCACGGCCACCGGCATCGCGATCGGCGAACTGGTTACGCACGGCGGTCAGGAGGTTTTTATACGCACCAACGTTCTGGCCCACCACCAGCGGAATCGCGTCTTCCAGCGTTTGACGAATTTTCTCACCGCCGGGGATTTCACCCACGCCCGTATGACCCGAGTTATCCTTAATGATCACGATGTTACGCGTGAAGAAAGGCGCATGCGCACCGCTCAGGTTCATCAGCATGCTGTCGTGCCCGGCAACCGGGATAACCTGCATGGAGGTGACTACTGGGGTCGAAAATTGATTACTCATCGTTCAATCCTTTTCGTTAAATTAGTGACGGCCAAACACAGGGCGTTTACGGTCAAACGTCCAGCCGGGGATCAGATACTGCATTGGACCCGCGTCATTGCGCGCGCCGCCCGGCAGTTTCTTGTAGGCGTCATGGGCCTTCTGCACCTGATCCCAGTCCAGTTCCACGCCAAGCCCTGGCGCGTCGGGAACGGCAATCTTGCCATTCTTGATGTCGAGCGGTTGACGGGTCAGGCGCGCGTCGCCCTCCTGCCAAATCCAGTGGGTATCGATAGCGGTCGGATTGCCCGGTGCCGCTGCGCCAACGTGGGTGAACATCGCCAGCGAAATATCAAAGTGGTTATTTGAGTGGCAACCCCAGGTCAGCCCCCAGTCATCGCACAATTGTGCAACGCGAACGGCACCAGAGAGTGTCCAGAAATGCGGATCGGCCAGCGGGATATCGACCGCGTTCAGCATCACCGCATGGCCCATTTCACGCCAGTTGGTGGCGATCATGTTGGTGGCGACCGGCAGGCCGGTGGCGCGGCGGAATTCCGCCATCACTTCACGACCGGAGAACCCCTGCTCCGCGCCGCACGGATCTTCCGCATAGGTCAGCACATCGTTGAGGCCTTTGCACAGTTCAATCGCCTCATCGAGCAGCCATGCGCCGTTGGGATCCACGGTAATGCGCGCATCCGGGAAGCGTTTTTTCAGCGCACGCGCGGCGTCGATCTCCTGCTCGCCGGGCAGCACGCCGCCTTTGAGTTTGAAATCTTTAAAGCCGTAGCGATCCTGCGCCGCTTCCGCCAGCCGAACTACCGCGTCGCTGTTCATCGCCTGTTGATGACGCAGGGTGTACCAGTCGTGGTTGCCCTCGGTTTTGTCGAGATACGGCAGATCGGTTTTGCGGCGATCGCCGATGTAAAACAGATAGCCCAGCACGGTCACTTCGTCGCGCTGTTTGCCCGGCCCCAGCAGCTCACAAACCGGTACGTTCAGCGCTTTACCGAGCAGGTCAAGCAGCGCGGCTTCCAGCGCCGCCACCGCGTTCACGCGCAGCTCGAAGGTCCACGCGCCTTTACCAAAGTTATCAAAATCCGCTGCCTGATTGCCCTTGTGCACGCGCTGGACAACTTTGTTTAAGCGCGCCACTTCTTGTCCGACGACCATCGGGATCGCGTCCGTCAGCGTTTTCAGGATCACTTCACCGCCGGGGGCTTCACCCACGCCGGTGTTACCGGCGTTATCGGTGAGCACCACGATGTTACGCGTGAAGTAAGCGTTATGCGCCCCGCCGATGTTCATCAGCATGCTGTCATGCCCGGCAACGGGGATCACTTTCATGTCGGTGATCACGGGACTGGATTGCGTACTCCTGGATTGCGTAATCATAGTTAGCGTCCTGTGACAGGTTTCAGTTCTACACGTTTAATGTCGCCCACCAGCACCAGATAACTCAGTACCGCGACCAGCGCATGCACACCCACATAAATCAGCGCGCCGTTAAACGAGCCGGTGGTGCCAACGATGTAGCCGATAGCAATCGGGGTGACGATACCGGAGACGTTACCGAACATGTTGAACAGCCCGCCGCTCAGGCCGCTGATCTCTTTCGGTGCGGTATCCGCCATCACCGCCCAGCCCAGTGCACCGATGCCTTTACCGAAGAAGGCCGCCGCCATAAAGCCGATGATCATCCATTCAGAGTCAACATAGTTACAGAACACCATCACCATTGAGAGCAGCATGCCCAGAACGATAGGAGTCTTACGGGCGATATTCAGTGAACCGGTGCGACGCATCAGCCAGTCGGAAATAATCCCACCCAGCACGCCACCCGCAAAGCCACAGATCGCCGGAATCGACGCCACAAAGCCCGCTTTAAGAATCGACATGCCGCGCGCCTGCACCAGGTAAACCGGGAACCAGGTGATAAAGAAGTACGTCAGGGCGTTGATGCAATACTGACCGATGTAAATCCCGATCATCATGCGCGAGTTCATCAGCTGTTTGATCTGCGCCCATTTCTGGCTGAACGGCACTTTCGTTTTCGGACCGGCCTGATCCATGTTGATCAGCGCGCCGCCTTCAGCGATGTATTCCAGCTCTTTCTTGTTGACGCCAGGATGATTGTTCGGCTCGTGGATCACTTTCAGCCAGATGAAGCTAATAATAATCCCCAGACCGCCCATGAAGAAGAACACGTGCGACCAGCCCACTTCATGCGTCAGCCAGCCCATGATCGGTGCGAAGATCACGGTGGCGAAGTATTGCGCTGAGTTGAAAATGGCGACCGCCGTTCCCCTCTCCTGCGCCGGGAACCAGGCCGCGACAATTCGACTGTTACCGGGGAAGGACGGTGCTTCTGCAAGCCCTACCAGGAAGCGTAAAGTGAAGAGCGCCACCACGATGCCGAAGCCGCTGAAAATATCAACGAAACCTTGCAGCAGGGTAAACATGGACCAAATGAAGATGGACCAGAAGTAAACGCGTTTGGAGCCGAAGCGGTCAAGCAACCAGCCGCCGGGGATTTGGCCAATAACATAGGCCCATGAGAATGCAGAGAAAACGTAACCCATGCCTACCGCATCAAGGCCGATGTCTTTTGCCATTTCAGAACCGGCAATGGACAGCGTAGCGCGGTCACCATAGTTGAAAGATGTGACGATAAACAGCATCACCACTATCCAGTAACGAGCGTTTGTGCGCTTCTCAGCGCTGCTCGCCGCGTGGCTTAATGAACTCATTTGTTGTACTCCTGAATCATAGCTATTTCGCTACGTTCATTCTGAACAGCACAACCTGTAGGGTAATCAGAATGACGTGTTAGTGTTTTTGTTATCCATGCAAGGATTGTTATGGTGTGACGGACTGCTTTTTGAACTGGCGATGAAAGTATATGAACTGGCCGTCAGGCGCTCACCGTGCAATAACCCAATATTCACCGGGTCAATGATTTTGATTTGGGGCATCGGCACAAAGGATTGGGGGATGCTTCACGGAAATGAAAAGCAGCGGACCTAAAAGCGGTGTCAGAAATCGTTCCCGACAGGAGTTGTGAATCAGGTCGCTTGACGCCGTGGAAATGCCTTTTTTAGGGCGCCTTGAGCGGTTGGTTTTCAGGGCGGATGCACGAGGCTAACTCGATTCAGCCCACCTATAATAATCGCGTTATTGTCGTGAATGAAGTTGCTTACTGGCATAAGCAGGTCGCCCTCCGCAGTAGGGGGAGGGCCAGACCTTTACGACTCGTTACTCCAGCAGGGTTCCCCAGTGTTCCACCCACGGATTGGACTCGCCTTCCGGCTCCGGGTGTTCACTGGCGTCAATCAGCAAGACCTCGCCAACGCGCTGCGCGCCCTGCTCTGAAAGCAGGGCATCAAACTGCTTACCGGCCCCGCAGAAATGGGTGTATGTGCTATCGCCCAGGGCAATCACGCCGTAGCGCAGTGTGTTTTGTGCACCCAGACGATCTCGGATGGCGTGGAACAGCGGCGCGATGCTGTCGGGGAGATCGCCCTGCCCGGTGGTGGAGGTGATCACCAGCGCGTATTTATCCTGATAGCGCTGCCAGTCCGAAAGCTCCGCGTCTTCAAAGACCGTCGCGCTGTGCCCCTGACTTTTCAGGATCGCTTCCGCTTCTTCGGCGACTAACAGCGCATTGCCATACATCGTGCCGACAAAAATGCCTATTTCAGCCATGTTCCCCACTCCTTGCGTTAAATCGGATGTGCTTCATCCTGACCGCTGCGACCGGCAAACTCAACCCTTTCATTTAGAGGGAGAAGTCCGCGCCAGCCAAACTGTGACAGCGCCTGCATCCAGACATCGTCCAGCCCCGCGCGCAGGGTGAGCGGCTCGCCGGTAAAAGGATGGGTGAGTGAAAGTTCACTGGCGTGCAGCATCAGGCGCTGACAGCCAAAATGCTCAGCCGCACTGCGGTTCTGCCTGAGATCGCCATGCTTGCTGTCGCCGATTATCGGATGACGCAGATGCGAAAGATGGCGACGAAGCTGGTGCTTGCGGCCCGTCTGCGGAAGCAGTTCCACCAGGCTGTAGCGCGTGGTCGGGAATTTGCCGGTAGCCACCGGTAATTCGGTCGTCGCCATGCCCCGGTAATGGGTCACCGCAGGCTGCGGATCTTTATTCTCACGGGCGTATTTGTCAGCGATTTTATCCAGCTCTTCCACCAGCGGATAATCCAGTTCGGCTTCATCGGTCAGCCAGCCACGCACTATCGCATGGTAGCACTTGCGCATTTGGTGCTGTTCAAACTGCTGTGAGAGAAGCCGACCCGCCTCGCTGGAAAGTCCCATCAACAAAACGCCAGAGGTGGGTCTGTCGAGACGATGGGCGGTGAAAACATGCTGACCAATCTGATCGCGCACGGTTTGCATCACCACCACTTTCTCATCGCGGTCAAGCCAGCTGCGGTGCACCAGCCAGCCGGAGGGTTTGTTCACCGCCACCAGCCAGTCGTCCTGGTAGAGTATTTCCAGCATTACGCCTCGCTCACAAACAGCGCGTCGAGCTGCTGTAGTTCAATCAATACCACGTCGCGGGCCGGGTGGCTGGCATCCAGCGCCATTTCATAATAGGGCGCGATGGCAAACGACTGGGGCAGCGGCTGGCCGCCGTCAAGCAGCGCGTGCATGCGGGGAATGAGCACCCACTGCAACCACTCGAACGGCTCCATTGTGTCCATGCAAAAAGGTTGCGTGCTGTCGAAGGCGTCGAGCGCCGGGGCAACAGAGCGCCAGAGCGCCTGCGCACGCAGCACGGTTTCGATAGCGTGCAGCTGTTGACGCACGCTGTGATGAAGGGTCATAAGAACCTCGACTGAAAATCAAACTGGCGCGAAGAATACCATTATTCGTCAGGTCCAAACAAAAAAAGGGAGCACTGTAAAAACAGTGCTCCCGGTTCGTTTCGCAGCAATCCAGCTACCTTTGTTGCTCCCTGCTCATCCGTGAAAACTTTTCCTGCGGTCTCCTGACCTGTTCATCCGTAAACAACTGCATCCTGCTCACACCACCCCGATGCGACTCAGCTTCATCCGTAAAGCGCTTCCTTTGACATCCTGGTCCACCGGACATCCTGACCGGCTCACATTCTCCATCCTGGAGGTGTCCCTCAACGCGTCCTGCGTCATCCCGTTCGCTTCAATCCTGAAGCCTCTCCTTGCTACACCGTCCTGGTGTGTTTCCTGTTGTGAAGTGACGCCATCCTAGTATTCACTTCACGGTGCGACATCGTGTCGACAGGACTAGAATCCTCTTTTCCGCTTCGTCTTACAAGGCAGTAAATCATAAGACAATGAGGAAAGTTTCATATGAAACGCTGAGGTAATTTAATCAACTAATTGAAAATAAAGGATAAAACAGACTCAAGGCTTATAGAAGTTTCTTAAACGAAATGGCGATCTCCTACAGATCATGTAAGAGATCTCTCACAAGGAAAGTAGCAATGTGGATTACAGAACTGGCTCAAGCTGATTAAGGAATGCCGCAACGCTGGGGGCCAGCACGGTTCGATTGCGCGTGCCGAGGGTCTCTTTCACCACGTCGCCATGCAGGTTGCAGACGGCAATCACATCCAGTTCGCTATCCAGCGTGCCAATAAATAACGTAGGCGAAAGCTTAAGACGCTTCTGGGTAACCAGATGACCAATCAGGTTTTCCTGAACGCGGGTAAAGTCGTCTTCACTCCAGGTTTGCAGCAGCGTCAGCGTTAAATCACCGAAGCGCGCGGGCATATCACCGGCAAACTGTGTGGAATAGAAGGCGTGGACGGCAGGTTGTACCACAATATCGAGCGCACGTTCAACCGCGTTTACATTGGGTTGTGTGTCAAAGGGTTGCGGCTGCCAGAGCACGGTATCCTGCGTGGATGACACAATGCAGGGTGACGGCACGCCGTACAGCGCTTCGCTTTGCGGCCAGCTGTTGTGCAGGGTGCGCCAGGCGTCGCAATAGCGGGCGGTAAATGCTTCCAGGGCGTGCGCGGTCTCTTTGTCCACCGATTTCTCTCTTAACCAAAGCCAGGATAAACTTGGCGCATACGTTATCTTTAACCCTAGTTTACCTGCAAAATGGCGATCAAACATGTCTTCTTATGAAAACCACCAGGCGCTGGCGGGTCTGACCCTCGGCAAAACCACCGACTACCGCGACACCTATGACGCCAGTCTGCTTCAAGGGGTGCCGCGCAGTCTGAACCGCGATCCGCTCGGGCTGCACGCGGACAGCCTGCCCTTTCACGGTGGCGACATCTGGACGCTGTACGAACTCTCCTGGCTCAATGCCAATGGTTTGCCACAGGTGGCGGTCGGCCATGTGGAACTGGATTACGCCAGCGTCAATCTGGTGGAGTCCAAAAGCTTTAAGCTCTATCTCAACAGCTTTAACCAGACGCGATTTGCCGACCGGGACGCCGTGCGCGACACGCTGGTGCGCGACCTCAGCGCCTGCGCGCAGGGAGCGGTTAAGGTGTCGCTTTATCGTCTGGACGAGCTGGAAGGCCAGCCCATTGCCCATTTCAACGGTAGCTGCATCGATGACCAGGACATCAGCATCGATAACTATGTGTTCAGCGCTGATTATCTGCAAAACGCCGCCAGCGGAAAGATCGTTGAAGAGACGCTGGTCAGCCACCTGCTGAAGTCTAACTGTCTGATCACCCACCAGCCGGACTGGGGCTCAGTGCAAATCCAGTATCGCGGTGCCAAAATCGATCGTGAAAAGCTGCTGCGCTATCTGGTGTCGTTCCGCCATCACAACGAGTTTCATGAGCAGTGCGTTGAGCGCATCTTTAATGACATTCAGCGCTTCTGCCAGCCGGAATCGCTCAGCGTTTATGCGCGCTACACGCGCCGCGGCGGGCTGGACATCAACCCCTGGCGCACAAATAGCGACTGGACGCCATCCACCGGACGTTTAGTCCGTCAGTAATTTTATGATTTTCTGAATTTATGCCGCACAACGCGTGCGGAAGGTTGTTAAACGTCATAAGCCAGGGCTATTGTAATCACAGGGAGCGGCGATTTTCGCCCCGTAAGGAGCTCACTTGATTACACATATTAGCCCGCTTGGCTCAATGGATTTGTTGTCGCAGCTGGAAGTTGACATGCTGAAAAGCACCGCCAGCAGCGACCTTTATCAACTGTTTCGTAACTGTTCACTCGCGGTACTTAACTCAGGGAGTCTGACGGACAACAGTAAAGAGTTGCTGTCTCGCTTTGAAAGTTTCGATATCAACGTCCTGCGTCGCGAACGCGGCGTGAAACTGGAACTGATCAACCCGCCGGAAGAGGCCTTTGTCGACGGGCGGATCATCCGCTCATTGCAGGCCAACCTGTTCGCCGTACTGCGCGACATTTTGTTCGTTAACGGGCAAATCTCTAATGCCGGTCGTTTCCAGCATTTAAATCTGGAAAGCTCCATTCACATTACCAACCTCGTGTTTTCGATTCTGCGTAACGCGCGCGCGCTGCACGTGGGCGAAGCGCCCAGCATGATCGTCTGCTGGGGCGGCCACTCAATTAACGAAACCGAATATCTCTATGCGCGCCGCGTGGGCACGCAGCTTGGTTTGCGTGAGCTGAATATCTGCACCGGCTGCGGGCCTGGTGCAATGGAAGCCCCGATGAAGGGCGCAGCGGTGGGCCACGCGCAGCAGCGCTACAAAGAAGGCCGCTTTATTGGCATGACTGAACCGTCGATTATTGCCGCTGAGCCGCCGAATCCGCTGGTGAACGAACTGGTGATCATGCCAGACATCGAAAAGCGCCTCGAAGCCTTTGTGCGCATTGCCCACGGCATCATCATCTTCCCGGGCGGCGTCGGTACCGCAGAAGAACTGCTCTATCTATTGGGCATACTGATGAATCCGGCCAACCAGGACCAGGTATTACCGCTGATCCTCACCGGGCCGAAACAGAGTGCGGATTACTTCCGCGTGCTGGATGAATTCATCGTCAACACGCTGGGCGAAGGCGCTCGCCGCCACTATCGCATCATTGTGGACGACGCGGCGGAAGTGGCGCGCCTGATGAAAAAAGCGATGCCGCAGGTAAAAGAAAACCGCCGTGACACCGGGGATGCCTACAGCTTTAACTGGTCGATTCGCATCGCGCCAGAGCTACAGATCCCGTTTGAACCGTCGCACGAGAACATGGCGAACCTGAAGCTTTACCCGGACCAGCCGGTGGAAGTGCTGGCCGCCGATCTGCGACGCGCGTTCTCCGGCATCGTGGCAGGTAACGTGAAAGAGGCTGGCATTCGCGCTATTGAAGACTTCGGGCCCTATAAAATCCACGGCGATCGCGAAATGATGCGCCGCATGGATGACCTGCTCCAGGGCTTTGTCGCCCAGCACCGTATGAAACTGCCCGGCTCCGCCTACATTCCTTGCTACGAAATCATCAAGTAACCCTTCCGGGCAGCGTCATAAGCTGCCCTTATTTTTATCTGCCAGCCAATCGTTTGCGTCTCTTCTGATACCAAAACTTATGGATATAAATTTCAATTTAGTGCAACAAAACGCTGTTTAGATCACTTTATCCAGCGATTTTATCGGATTTATCCCCGGATGCTTTGATCGCATATGTTGTCAGTGGTAGCCTTCGCGCCCATAAATTTTGGCCGCCGATCGATTACCAGTGCGTTGACCTGTTTATAACCACATAAAAAGTGGATTATTGCATTTGAGATCCCGATCACTGATACATTCATAAGTTAAATGTATCTTTCCGCCCGCCAAATAGTTGCGGCAAGAAATTATAAAAAAACCGTTACTTAACGAATTTCATATTACCGTCAGGCCATTTTTCATTGGAAATGACTAAGAACCTGATATTTTGCTTCCTCCAGGAGATACAGATGGAAACGACTCAAACCGGCACTGTTGCTTCGATTGAAACGCGCAGCGCATGGCGTAAAACAGACACCATGTGGATGCTGGGCCTTTACGGCACCGCAATCGGTGCAGGTGTGCTTTTCCTGCCCATCAACGCCGGTGTTGGCGGCATGATCCCCCTGATCATCATGGCGATCATTGCCTTCCCAATGACGTTCTTTGCCCACCGTGGTCTGACCCGTTTTGTACTGTCCGGTAAAAATCCGGGCGAAGACATCACGGAAGTGGTTGAAGAGCATTTCGGTATTGGCGCGGGTAAGCTGATTACCCTGCTCTACTTCTTCGCGATTTACCCGATCCTGCTGGTCTACAGCGTGGCGATCACCAACACCGTTGACAGCTTTATGACCCACCAGTTGGGCATGACGCCGCCGCCGCGCTTTATTCTGTCGCTGATCCTGATCGTTGGCATGATGACTATCGTGCGCTTCGGCGAGCAGATGATCGTTAAAGCGATGAGCATTCTGGTGTTCCCGTTCGTTATTGCGCTGATGCTGCTGGCCCTGTACCTGATCCCGCAGTGGAACGGTGCCGCGCTGGAAACCCTCTCTTTTGATACGGCGGCAAGCACCGGCAAAGGCCTGTGGATGACGCTGTGGCTGGCAATCCCGGTCATGGTCTTCTCCTTTAACCACTCACCGATCATCTCCTCCTTCGCCGTGGCGAAGCGTGAAGAATACGGCGATGGCGCAGAGAAAAAATGCGGCCGCATCCTGGCGTTCGCCCACATCATGATGGTGCTGACGGTGATGTTCTTTGTGTTCAGCTGCGTGCTGAGCCTCTCTACCGCTGATCTTCAGGCGGCGAAAGACCAGAACATCTCGATTCTCTCTTACCTGGCAAACCACTTTAACGCCCCGCTGATTGCGTGGATGGCACCGATCATCGCCATGATCGCCATTACCAAATCCTTCCTCGGCCACTATCTCGGTGCGCGCGAAGGCTTCAACGGTATGGTCATCAAGTCCCTGCGCAGCAAAGGCAAAACCATTGAGATTGGTCGCCTGAATAAGATCACCGCGCTGTTTATGCTGGTGACCACCTGGATTGTCGCTACCCTGAACCCAAGCATCCTGGGCATGATCGAAACCCTGGGCGGCCCGATTATCGCCATGATCCTGTTCCTGATGCCGATGTACGCGATCCAGAAAGTGCCGGCGATGCGTAAATACAGCGGCCATATCAGCAACATCTTTGTTGTCGCGATGGGCCTGATTGCGATCTCCGCCATCTCTTATTCTCTGTTCAGCTAATCCTCCCGCGCCGCCTCACTGGGCGGCGCACCCTACACAACAGCAATGGATAATGCATCATGATCAGCGTATTCGATATTTTCAAAATCGGCATTGGCCCCTCCAGTTCGCACACAGTCGGACCAATGAAAGCAGGTAAACAGTTTACGGACGACCTGATTGCGCGTGGCATTCTCAACGATATCACCCGTGTGGTGGTGGATGTTTACGGGTCACTGTCACTGACCGGTAAAGGCCACCATACCGATATCGCGATTATTATGGGTCTGGCGGGAAACCTGCCGGACTCCGTTGATATTGACGCGATCCCGGGTTTCATTCAGGACGTCAATACACATGGCCGCCTGATGCTGGCAAACGGCCAGCGTGAAGTCGAATTCCCGGTAGACCAGTGCATGAACTTTCATGCCGATAATCTTTCCCTGCACGAAAACGGCATGCGCATCAGCGCGCTGGCGGGCGAAAAGGTGGCATACAGCCAGACGTATTACTCCATCGGCGGCGGGTTCATTGTCGATGAGGATCATTTCGGCCAGAGCAGTGATTCCGCCGTGGCGGTGCCTTACCCGTATAAAAATGCCGCAGATTTACAGCGTCATTGCCAGGAGTCCGGGCTGTCGCTCTCCGGTCTGATGATGAAGAACGAGCTGGCGTTGCACAGCAAAGCCGAGCTTGAGCAGCACTTTCAGGCCGTGTGGGATGTGATGCGCGGCGGCATTGAGCGGGGCATCACCACCGAAGGCGTGCTGCCAGGTAAATTGCGCGTACCGCGCCGTGCTGCGGCCCTGCGCCGTATGCTGGTGAGCGGCGATAAAACTTCAACCGACCCGATGGCGGTCGTGGACTGGATCAATATGTTCGCGCTGGCGGTGAACGAGGAAAATGCCGCTGGCGGTCGCGTCGTCACCGCGCCGACCAACGGTGCCTGCGGTATCGTCCCGGCGGTGCTGGCCTATTACGACAAATTCATTCGTGAAGTGAATGCGAACTCGCTGGCGCGCTACCTGCTCGTTACCAGCGCCATTGGCTCGCTGTATAAAATGAACGCGTCCATTTCCGGTGCCGAAGTGGGGTGCCAGGGCGAAGTCGGCGTCGCCTGTTCAATGGCGGCTGCGGGCCTGACGGAGCTGCTGGGCGGCAGTCCGACGCAGGTGTGCATCGCCGCTGAAATCGGTATGGAGCACAATCTGGGACTCACCTGCGATCCGGTGGCCGGACAGGTGCAGGTGCCGTGCATTGAGCGTAACGCCATTGCCTCCGTGAAGGCGGTGAACGCCGCACGAATGGCGCTGCGCCGCACCAGCGAGCCGCGCGTCTGCCTCGATAAAGTAATCGAGACCATGTACGAAACCGGTAAAGATATGAACGCCAAATACCGCGAAACCTCTCGCGGCGGACTGGCGATGAAAATCGTCACCTGTGATTAGTCACCTGTGATTAATAGCAGTGATGTAGGCCGGGTCAGGCGCAAGCCGCCACCCGGCATTTTTTACCGTGTAATTTGCGTGCCATCTTCCCGTTTTGTTCGCCCTTTCTGGCTGTCATCCCCCTCACAATGTTACCCTTGGCGGGTTGAAATCGTGAGGAGCGAGCCGTGGCCGTCCATCTGTTAATCGTTGATGCGCTTAATCTTATTCGCCGGATCCATGCGGTTCAGGGATCCCCCTGCGCGCAAACCTGCCAGCATGCGCTCGACCAGCTCATCGTTCACAGTCAGCCCACGCATGTGGTGGCGGTGTTTGATGACGAAGCGCGCAATACCGGCTGGCGTCACCAGATATTGCCCGATTACAAAGCCGGTCGCCCGCCTATGCCCGATGCGCTGCATGCGGAAATGCCCGCGCTTCGCGCCGCGTTTGAAGCACGCGGCGTGCGCTGCTGGGTCTCGGTGGGCAACGAAGCGGACGATCTTGCGGCCACGCTGGCGGTAAAAGTCGCCGGGGCCGGGCATCAGGCGACCATCGTCTCTACCGATAAAGGCTACTGCCAGCTACTTTCTCCCACCCTGCGCATTCGCGATTACTTCCAAAAGCGCTGGCTTGACGCGCCGTTTATTGCCACGGAATTTGGCGTTAAACCGGAACAACTGGCGGACTACTGGGGGCTTGCGGGGATCAGCAGCTCGAAAATTCCCGGCGTCGCGGGCATCGGCCAAAAGAGCGCGACGCAGCTTATCACAGACTTTTCCACGCTTGAGGCGCTATATCAACGGCTGGACGACGTGCCGGAAAAGTGGCGTAAGAAGCTGATTGAACATCAGGAAATGGCATTTGTCTGCCGCGAGGTGGCGAGGCTCAAAACGAATTTGCAGCTTGACGGGAATTTGCAGCAGCTACGGCTGGCGCGGTGATCTTCGCCCCTGAACGTTCCCTCTCCGAGGGGAGAGGGTCAGTGTGAGGTATAAAACTCAGCGCTCGTCGCGACGTCCGCCCACGGCGGCCCACCAGCGGCGCACGTGTACGGTCACTTCTTCACGGTCGTGGTAAAGCTGACGCGCCTGAATCGTGGCATTAATGCCGTTCTGCGCCAGCTGCTCCTGAATGTACGCGAGATTGTTTGACACTTCCTCATAGCGCTTTTTCATCGGCAATTTGAGGTTAAAAATCGTCTCGCGGCACCAGCCGTTCACCAGCCACTGCACCATTAGCGCGGTCACCTTAGCCGGTTTTTCCACCATGTCGCACACCATCCAGGTTATGTTGCTGCGGGTCGGGCGATACTTAAAGCCGTCCTCGCGCAGCCAGGTCACCTGCCCGGTATCCATCAGGCTCTGCGCCATCGGACCGTTATCCACAGACGACACCCACATATTGCGTTTCACCAGCTGATAGGTCCAGCCGCCAGGACAGGCCCCCAGATCCACCGCGTACATGCCGTTTGCCAGGCGCTCGTCCCACTCATCGGCGGGAATAAAGATATGGAAGGCTTCTTCCAGCTTCAGCGTCGAACGGCTTGGCGCATCGGACGGGAACTTCAGACGCGGAATACCCATATAGAACGGTGAATTATTCGTGGAATATGAATAGCCGGTGTAACAGCAGCCCGGCGCGATAAAGAACACATGCACGACCGGACGCTTGTTGGTTTCATAGCTGGTGAGAATTTTCGCCTCGCGCAGCGCCGCGCGTAACGGCACCGTGAACTTACGGCAGAACTTCATCAGCTCTTTACTTTCGTTGGTATCGGCCACTTCAACGCGCAGCTCGCCGCCTTTCTCCACCACGCCCTGTAGCATACCGACGATGGGCGTAATGCGATCCTCAGGCGGTAAATCCTGTAGCAGCTCGCCTGCGACAAACATCTGGCGCACAAAAATCAGCGAACTAAAGGGTAGCTCCTTCGCCAGCTTGTCCGCCTCTTCCGGCTGATAGCATTCGAAAACCACATAGCCCGCGTTCTCTTTCACGCGCGCAAAACCGAAGACGTTAAGACGCCCGGCTTTATCGGTAATTTCTGCGGCGCACTCTTTCTCAAACCCTGGGCGACACAACAACACAACCTTATTCATGAACAACGCCCTTACGTTTCAGACGAATAGCACCAATTAACATTAACACCCAACCTGCGAGGAAGCTGACGCCGCCGACCGGCGTCACAAATGCCCACAGGCGCAGATGGGAGAGCGCGAGGCAGTATAAGCTCCCGCTGAATAACACGGTTCCCAGCGCCAGAAACACGCTGCTCCAGTAGAACCAGATGCTGATCCGGCGCTGCATCGCCACGGCCAGGCAGAATATCGCCAGCGTATGAAACGCCTGATATTCAAGACCGGTCTGGATCCAGCCCATCTCAACACTTCCCAAAGAACGACTCAAAACGTGTGCGCCAAAGGCCCCCAGCGCAACAAAAACGAAGCCACTGATGGCGGCAAAAATCAGCATGAAACGGCTGGTCATGTCGGTACCCTAAAGTCATGCGCATCCACGCGCGTGTGAATTATTGCTCGTAACGAAAGCGGAATTTTTCTTGCTCTGTTGCCGCTTTTGCCAGTATCCACTGCCGAAAGGCGGCTATTTTACCCAGTTCTGCCTGACTGTCATGACAAACCAGATAAAACGCATTCTTACTGACCAGAACATCATTAAACGGGCAGACCAGACGGCCTGCCTCAATTTCGGACTGTGCCATAACATTATTGGCCAGTGCGATCCCCTGTCCGTGGATGGCTGCCTGTAGCACCATGGCGCTATGGCTGAATATCGGTCCCTGTTGCACATTTAGGTTAAGACCTAATTGTCGCGTATAAGTTTGCCAGTCCCGACGAGAAGCATCATGCAATAAAGTATGATTCGCCAGGTCTTCCGGTGTTTTCAAGGGTTTTTCTCCCGTGAGCAATAAGGGCGAGCAAACGGGAAGCAGGTATTCTGCGTATAATTTTTCGACGCGCAAGCCCGGCCAGTTGCCGCGGCCATAAAAAATCGCCACATCAACATCGTCAGCCAGTTTGTCAACTTCACGGTCCACGGCCTGAATTCTGACGTCAATTCCCGGATAAGCTGAGTTAAAGCTAGTGAGTCTGGGCACCAGCCATTGAATGGCAAAACTGGGCAATAAACTGACCGTCAACGCACCCTTGGCACTGCGGGACTGTAGTTTGCGCGTGGCCTCGGTGAGGTGTGAAAAAATCTCTTTGATGTCCTGAAAATAGCTCTGACCCTCTTCCGTTAATAACAGCGAACGATTGCGTCGACGGAAGAGCTTAAGCCCAAGGAAATCCTCAAGAGACTTGATTTGGTGGCTTACTGCGGCCTGCGTCACAAAAAGCTCATCGGCGGCGCGCGTGAAGCTTAAATGCCGTGCGGCAGCGTCAAATACACGTAATGCGTTAAGAGGTGGTAATCGCTTTGACATGGTTTTCTGGCTTAGATGTTAAGTCAATTTAACAAACAGGAAACAAGGTTTAACCTATTAGTTTTTTTTATCTGAGCCATTATAAATTGTCCGTTGAGGAACTACCAGCAAATACCTATAGTGGCGGCACTTCCTGAGCCGGAACGAAAAGCTTTTTTTGGAATGCGTGTTCTGATGGGCTTTTGGCTTACGGTTGTGATGTTGTGTTGTTGTGTTTGCAATTGGTCTGCTATTCAGGCCACGGTAGCTAAGGCTACCCTTTTTCACTTCCTGTACATTTACCCTGTCTGTCCATAGTGATTAATGTAGCACCGCAAATTGCGGTGCTTTTTTTTACTCATAAATCAATGAATTACTTATCCAGCGCAACCATCTCTTTTACATCGCTATGGTTAATCTGCTGTTTGTTACCATTGGCATCCTTGTAAGAAATCATGCCGGTTTCATCATCGGTTTTCGGTTTACCGTCAGAAACAATGGTGCGGCCGTCATTCGTATGCATCACGTAGTTCGGGCCGGAACAGGCGCTCAGTGCAAAGGTCATCATACAGGCAGTGATAATTGCGGCAGTCTTGTTCATATTCTTCTCCTTTTAGCAATTAATGCTATCTGAACCTTCTTTCATAACAGGGTTCAACGTTCACCCAACACTATTCAGCATAACCTGCTTACTCAATTGCGCCAGGATAAACAGAAAATTCCGATGGTTAGCATTCGGCTTGTGCAAGTGGGCAAATTGCGCGACGATCCGCTTATTGATACGAGGAACGCCATGAACGCATTCAACCCAGCTCATTTCCGTGCCCAGTTCCCGGCGCTCGCCGACGCGGGTGTCTATCTGGACAGCGCCGCGACCGCGCTAAAACCGCAGGCGGTTATTGATGCCACCCAGCGCTTTTACAGCCTTAGCGCGGGCAATGTGCACCGCAGCCAGTTTGCCGAAGCGCAGGCGCTGACGGCGCGCTACGAGGCGGCACGCGATCAGGTTGCCGCGCTGCTCAACGCCCCTGCCGGTAAAAATATCGTCTGGACGCGCGGAACGACTGAAGCCATCAACATGGTCGCGCAGTGCTACGCCCGTCCGCGTTTACAGCCCGGCGACGAGATCATCGTCAGCGAGGCTGAGCATCATGCCAACCTGGTGCCGTGGCTCATGGTGGCAGAGCAGACCGGCGCGCGGGTGGTGAAACTGCCGCTGGGTGCCGACCATCTGCCGGATCTCAACGCGCTTGAAGCGCTTATCACGCCGCGCAGCCGTCTGCTGGCGATGGGGCAGATGTCGAATGTCACCGGTGGCTGCCCGGATCTGGTCCGCGCCATTTCGCTCGCCCACAAAGCGGGCATGGTGGTCATGGTCGATGGCGCGCAGGGCGCGGTGCACTTCCCGGCGGACGTGCAAAAGCTGGATATCGATTTCTACGCTTTTTCCGGGCACAAGCTCTATGGCCCCACCGGTATTGGCGCGCTGTATGGCAAACGCGAATTGCTGGAGGCGATGACCCCGTGGCTCGGGGGTGGCAAGATGATCACCGAAGTCACCTTCGACGGCTTTAAAACCCAGCCGGTGCCCTACCGCCTGGAAGCAGGCACGCCAAACGTGGCGGGCGTCATTGGCCTGAGCGCGGCGCTTGAGTGGCTTGAAGAGGTGGATATCGCCCAAGCCGAAAGCTACAGCCGGGGACTGGCGACGCTGGCTGAAGATGCGCTGGCGAAACGGCCCGGCTTTCGCACGTTTCGCTGCCAGGATTCCAGCCTGCTGGCGTTTGATTTCGCGGGCGTCCACCACAGCGACATGGTGACGCTGCTGGCGGAATCAGGCATTGCCCTGCGCGCCGGGCAGCACTGTGCGCAGCCGCTGCTGGCGGCGCTTGGCGTCAGCGGCACGCTACGCGCCTCATTCGCGCCCTATAATACGCAAAGCGATGTGGATGCGCTGGTCTCAGCGGTAGACCGCGCCCTTGAAATACTGGTGGATTGATGACTAACCCTGCTTTTGCCGGACACCCGTTCGGTAGCGTTGTCACGCGTGAAACGCTGAAAGAGACCTTTGCCCCGCAGATGGCGTGGGAGGATAAATACCGGCAGCTGATCCTGCTCGGCAGGCAGTTGCCGTCACTCTCAGAGGAATTGAAAGCCCAGGCGCGTGAGATTTCCGGCTGTGAAAATCGCGTCTGGCTGGGTTACACCGTCTCGCCCGAGGGAAAAATGCACTTCTTTGGCGACAGCGAGGGGCGCATCGTGCGCGGGTTGCTGGCGGTGTTGCTCACGGCCATTGAGGGAAAAACTGCTGATGCGCTGCTGGCAAGCGATCCGCTGGCGCTGTTTGATGAACTCGGGCTGCGCAGTCAGCTTAGCGCCTCCCGCAATCAGGGCCTGGCGGCGCTCAGCGAGGCCGCACAGGACGCTGCACGTCAGTCTCAGGGCTGACGCGCGGCTTTTGCCATCATTTTTTTCAGCGCGTGCGACACCGCCACAAAACCAAAGGTGGCGGTAACCATGGTCGCTGCGCCAAAGCCGGAGGCGCAGTCCATGCGTTTCGGGCCTTCTGCGGTGCTTTTCATGGCGCACACGGAGCCGTCGGCCTGCGGATAAACCAGCGCTTCCGTTGAGAACACGCAGTCCACCCCAAGCTTACCTTTACTGTTTTTCACCACGCCAAAATCGCTTTTCAGCCGTTCGCGCAGTTTCGCCGCCAGCGGATCCTGGATAGTCTTCGCCAGATCGGTAACCTGAATCTGCGTGGGATCGATCTGTCCGCCCGCCCCGCCGGTTGTCACCAGCGGGATCTTATTACGACGACACCAGGCGATGAGCGCCGCTTTGGGCCGCACGCTGTCGATCGCGTCGATCACATAGCTGTAGCCTGCGGCCATGTACTGCGCCACGTTTTCAGCGGTGACGAAATCGTCGATCACCGTCACCCGACACTCCGGGTTAATGAGGCGAATGCGCTCTGCCATTACCTCCGCCTTCGCCACGCCAACGTTGCCCTGCAAGGCATGGATCTGCCGGTTAGTGTTGGTCACGCACACGTCATCCATATCAATCAGCGTGATGGCACCGATGCCGGTACGCGCAAGCGCTTCCGCCGCCCACGATCCCACGCCGCCAATGCCGACAACGCAGACGTGCGCATCAGCAAAAAGCTGCAACGCAATTGTCCCATATAAACGTGCCGTGCCGCCAAAACGCTGACGCCAGGCATCGCTGATTACCGCTGACATAAAACCTCAGAAATGGAGTCAAAAATAAGGCCGAAAGCCTACCACACTCACCCGCTAAACACGTTACCGGAACCTGCCCCTGGCGCACCTTTCAGCACCCAGACGCGGCCATAGTGGTTGTACCAACCCGCCCGGTGCCCGGCATCTGAACCAATGCCCTGATAGATGTCGAAGTGCTGGCCTTTGATCGCGCCACCCACATCGAGCGCGACCATCAGGCGCAGCTCATACTGACCGGTGAACTTACCGTTGTTATCCAGTTGCGGCACTTCCGCCAGTAGCGTGGTGCCCGCCGGAATAACGCTGCGATCGGATGCCACCGACGCACGGCCAATCAGCGGAACGGCGCTGGCCCCTTTTACCGGCGCGTAAGATTGCGGTTTAAAGAAGACAAACGACGGGTTCTGCTCTAACAGCTCGCGCACTTCGTATTCGCTGTGGGTTTCGCCCCAGTGGCGAATCGCCTGCATCGACATATCTTCTCGCTTCACTTCGCCTCTGTCGATAAGCACCTTACCAATGCTGCGGTAGGCGTGTCCGTTTTTGCCGCCGTAGCTAAAGAAGTTGAGCGGGCTACCGTCGCCAAAATCGATATAGCCGCTGCCCTGCACGTCCATAATAAAGTTATCCATCAGCGAATTGCTGTAGGCGAGAATATAGCTTTCGCTTAGCGCACCGGCGTAAATCTCCGCGCGTGAAGGCAGACGCCCGCGCTTAGCCGGGAGGCGGTAAATAGGGTACTGGAATTCACCCTGGCGGGTGTGACGCGCCTGCACTACCGGCGTGTAATACCCGGTAAACTGCACGTTGCCGTAGTTGTCTGCCCCTTCCATCTGCCAGGCGTCAATACCGAACTGGCGCATGGTGCGGGTATCACCGCCCGCGCGCAGCCAGTCCTGTACGGCGTTATAGATGGCGCTCTGGTTGCCATAAAGGCGCGGAGAGGCAGTACGGATCTGGCTTATTTGCTCGGCAAAATCACCACCGTTAATCGGCGCACCCACGGCGTCAGGCTGATTAACCAGTGAAAAAGGCTGGGTGAACTTCCCGTCTTTATACTGTTGACCGCGATCGGTCGGTTTAGAGGAACAGGCGGCCAGCAGTGCTACCAGTGCGCCCGTGAGAAGGTACTTCGCCCAACGTGCTTTCATTGTCTCTCGTCTTCTTACTTAACCCGAATGCGTGCGTTGAAGATAACAAACCGCTATCGCTAAAGAAATGCGTGAACGCATCCCGGCCCTTAATTAGTATAAAAAACAATCTAATTGAAACATTTTTACCCAGCCACTGAGGCAAATTCACTATTTCGTTGAAAAAAGGTTGCGTCAAAGTGCGAGCAGAGTATAGTGCGCTTCCACGGACGCGGGGTGGAGCAGCCTGGTAGCTCGTCGGGCTCATAACCCGAAGGTCGTCGGTTCAAATCCGGCCCCCGCAACCAATCTCTCGTAAGAGAGCGTGCAGTAAAAAAGTAATAAAATTTATACTTGTTCTTTGAAATACAAAGTATAAAGACGGACGCGGGGTGGAGCAGCCTGGTAGCTCGTCGGGCTCATAACCCGAAGGTCGTCGGTTCAAATCCGGCCCCCGCAACCAATTACTTGCACGATAAAAAAGTAAATTATACGAAGTAGTTCGAAATACGAAGTATAAAGACGGACGCGGGGTGGAGCAGCCTGGTAGCTCGTCGGGCTCATAACCCGAAGGTCGTCGGTTCAAATCCGGCCCCCGCAACCAACACAATGAACACCCTGACGGGTGTTTTTTTGTTTCTGCGCTATGTAAAACATCACGTGAAAAAGGCGCGTTATCCGCGCCGTGCCAGTGCCCCGCCTTCCGCAAAATACGCTTTTATTCCCGCCAGAATGGATTCTGCCACTTCCTGCTGGAATTTCGCCGTCTTGAGCTTACGCTCCTCTTCAATGTTACTGATGAACGCGGTTTCGACGAGGATCGATGGGATATCCGGCGCTTTTAACACCGCAAAGCCTGCCTGATCGACGCGGTTTTTATGCAGCGAATTCACGCCACCGAGACGGGAAAGCACTTCTTTACCGAATTTGAGGCTATCTGTGATGGTCAGGGATTGCACCATATCGAACATGGTGTGATCGAGATAGCGGTCACCGCTTTTGCTCACGCCCCCCACCAGGTCAGCGGCGTTCTGGGTTTGCGCCAGATAGCGCGCGGCGGTACTGGTTGCGCCTTTTGTGGAGAGCGCAAACACCGACGAACCTCGTGCCGCGCGGCTGGTAAACGCATCGGCGTGAATGGAGACAAACAGGTCCGCACGCTGTTTCTGCGCTTTCGCCACGCGCACTTTTAGCGGAATAAACACATCTTCGTTGCGCGTCATGAAGGCTTTCATGTTGCCCTCTTTTTCAATGAGCGCACGCAGACGACGGGCGATTTGCAGCACCACGTCCTTCTCACGGGTTTTGTACTTACCGATGGCACCCGGATCTTCACCGCCGTGCCCCGGATCCAGCATGATCACGATCGGACGATCGCGCCCGGCTTTACCCGGCTGCGGGCCGCTTTGCGCCGGAGGCACCTGCTTATCCAGATCGCCTTTGTTGTAATCTTCCAGCAGCGCCAGCAGCGGATCCTGCTCGTTTTGCCCGTTAACCGGATAAAGATCCATCACCAGACGCTCTTTAAACTCGGCTACCGGAGCAAGTGAAAAGAGATGCGGCGTGACGTTCTGCTTCAGTTCAAACACCATGCGCACGGTGGTGGGATCGAACTGACCCACGCGTGCGGATTTGATGAAGGGATCGTCGTCGCGAATCTGCGGCCCCACGCCCTTCAGCACGGAATTGAGGTTAACCCCTTCAATATCCACCACCAGCCGTTCAGGGTGGCTCAGGCTAAACTGACGGTATTTTAATACCCGGTTCGACTCGACGGTCACGCGCGTATAGGTTGACGCAGGCCAGACGCGCACCGCGATGACCTGACTTGCCGCCGCCAGTCCCACCTGGCTTACGCTCAGTAACCACATTGCGCCTGCACCCCGAATTAACTGGCGACGACTGATTGCTGAATTGGATCCCGACATGCCTCTCCCGAGCAATAAAATCACATTAATCAATAAAACGTCAAAATTGACCGAAAACTTTAACGAATGACGCATAAACTGTCATCTATAAAAGGGTAAACATCGCATTTGTCACCCAAGCACCGTGGCGATGAAGAGTGCATTTCAGTAAATTATGGCTTGCGCCCACCGCCATAAAAGAATAAAAATACACAAATTACGAATAATCATGCAGTGAGGGTTGTGCCGTGGTGAAGGAGCGTAGAACCGAACTGGTCCAGGGATTCCGCCATTCTGTTCCCTATATCAATGCCCATCGGGGAAAAACGTTTGTCATCATGCTGGGCGGTGAAGCCATCGAGCATGAGAATTTTTCCAGTATTGTCAATGACATTGGCCTTTTGCACAGCCTCGGTATCCGCCTGGTTGTGGTGTATGGCGCACGTCCGCAAATTGATGCGAACCTGGCCGCCCACCAGCATGAGCCGGTCTATCACAAGCATACCCGTGTTACCGATGCTAAAACGCTTGAGCTGGTTAAGCAAGCGGCAGGACTGCTGCAACTGGACATCACCGCGCGTCTGTCGATGAGCCTGAACAACACGCCGTTGCAGGGTGCGCACATTAACGTCGTCAGCGGTAACTTTATTATTGCCCAGCCGCTGGGCGTGGATGACGGCGTGGATTACTGCCACAGCGGCCGTATTCGTCGCATCGACGAAGAAGCCATTCATCGTCAGCTCGACGGCGGTGCGATTGTGCTGATGGGGCCTGTGGCCGTCTCCGTTACCGGCGAAAGCTTTAACCTGATGTCTGAAGAGATCGCGACCCAGCTGGCCATCAAACTGAAAGCGGAAAAAATGATCGGCTTCTGCTCGTCGCAGGGCGTGATCAACGACGACGGCAACATCGTGTCCGAACTCTTCCCGAACGAAGCGCAGGCCCGCGTTGATGAACTGGAAGCCCGCCATGATTATCAGTCGGGAACGGTACGCTTCCTGCGCGGGGCCGTAAAAGCTTGCCGCAGCGGCGTGCGTCGCAGCCATTTAATCAGCTATCAGGAAGACGGTACGCTGTTGCAGGAGCTGTTCTCCCGCGACGGTATTGGTACGCAGATCGTCATGGAGAGCGCCGAGCAGATCCGCCGTGCGACCATTAACGATATTGGCGGGATCCTGGAGCTGATCCGCCCGCTGGAGCAACAGGGGATCCTGGTGCGCCGCTCGCGCGAGCAACTGGAGATGGAGATCGACAAATTCACCATTATTCAGCGCGATAATTTAACCATCGCCTGCGCGGCGCTCTACCCGTTCCCGGAAGAGAAAATCGGTGAAATGGCCTGTGTGGCGGTGCACCCGGACTACCGTAGCTCATCGCGCGGCGAAGTGCTGCTGGAGCGCGTGGCCCTTCAGGCGCGCCAGATGGGGCTGAGCAAACTCTTTGTGCTCACCACGCGCAGCATTCACTGGTTCCAGGAGCGCGGCTTTGCGCCGGTGGATATCGATTCACTGCCTGAAAGCAAAAAAGAGATGTACAACTACCAGCGACGCTCAAAAGTGCTGATGGCGGATTTAACCTAGCCGATCCGCCTGCACGCTGCCCGGTGGCGCAAGCTTACCGGGCCTACAGCACCAACCGGCCAGCAGTGCCGCCCGGCATTAATGGCCGCTATCAGCCCGCAAAAATCTCGCTTAAGCCACTTCGCCGCTCGGTGCGCGTGGCGATGGCCTGCGCCAGAATACGATCGTCAGCATAGAGTGAGAGCTGGCGTCGCGCGCGGGTGATGGCGGTGTACACCAGTTCCCGCGTCACCACGGGCACAATTTGCTGCGGCAATATCAGCGCCGCGTGATCAAACTCCGACCCTTGCGATTTATGCACCGTCATGGCCCAGGTGGTATCGTGCTCCGGTAAACGGCTGGGCTGCACCGATTTGATGGTGCCGTCCGGCAGCGGGAACCAGATGCGCAGGCCTTCGCCGCGATCCAGCGCAATACCAATGTCACCGTTAAACAGCCCCAGCGCGCTGTCGTTGCGTGAAATCATCACCGGGCGGCCTTCATACCAGCGCGAGTGCGGGTTACGCACCATCCACTGTTTTTGCACAAGGCGTTGCTCAAGCCGCTCGTTTAAGCCACTGACGCCAAAGGGGCCATCGCGCAGCGCACACAACAGCTGAAACTCGCTAAAGGCGGCCAGCGCAACGTCAGGGGATGCGCCATCGCGCACGCATTGCAGATAGCGCGCATAACCGTCCAGCGCGTCGTCGATCATCGTCTGGTAGTCATCCCCCGTGAGCAGCGTCTTTTTGCCGATATCGGCATAGCCCTGGCTGAACACCGCGCGCAGGGCGGATTTATCGCCGCGATTCACCGCCGCCGCCAGTTGCCCAATGCCGGAATCACTGCCGAAACGGTAGCTTTTTTGCAGCAGGCAGAGACTGTCACGCAGCGCATCGGCTCCGCTCGCTTCGCCTGCGGTCACCGCCATGCCGGTAAGGCGTGAAAGCTCCGCCGCGCGTTCTGTTGAGTAACCGGCGCTGACCCAGGCACAGATATCGCCGAGCACCGCGCCCGCCTCAACTGACGCCAGCTGATCGCGATCGCCTAAGAAGATCACCCGCCCGTGTGGCGGTAACGCATTGATAAGACGCGACATCATCGGCAGGTCAATCATTGAGGCTTCGTCCACCACCAGCACGTCCAGATGCAGCGGATTCCCCGCATGATAACGCAGGCGCTGGCTGCCCGGCTGCGCGCCTAAAAGGCGGTGCAGCGTGCTGGCCTCCTCTGGCAGCAGCTTTTTATGTTCATCGCGCAGGTCGAGCTGACGCAGCGCCGCGCCCAGCGATTCGGTCAGTCGCGCAGCGGCTTTGCCGGTGGGGGCCGCAAGACGGATACGGCATTTGCTGCCGTTAGCCGTTTGCACCAGCGCCGCCAGCAGCTTCGCCACGGTGGTCGTTTTGCCCGTTCCTGGCCCACCGGAAATCACCGAAATACGGCGCGTCAGGGCCACGGCGGCGGCAATTTTTTGCCAGTTGATCTCGTCGGCGGACGGGAAAAGTGCATCAAGGGTGCGTCTGATTTGCGCGTCATCCACGGTGAGCGGCTGATTGGCCTCGCTGAAAAAGCGGGCCACGGTCAGCTCATTGCACCACATGCGGTTAAGGTACAGACGATTGCCCGTCAATATCATCGGCGTGGCGCTGTCCCCTTCACTGACCGCGTCTGAAGCCAGTAACACCGACGCCCAGTCATCCAGTTCCCCTACCTGTTCAAATTGTTGTTGGAGCAGCGGGTGCGCACGTTCGTTAAGCGTGAGCCTGGTCAGCGGCAAACAGACATGCCCCTCGCCCGCATCGCGGCTTAACAGCGCCGCCGCCAGCATGACGGCAGGCTCATCGGCACGCGCAACGGTGAGGGCAAACTGGACATCCAGCGGGCGCAGCAACTTTTGTGCGGCGGCGTCTATCAACAGCGTTTGCAACGTCATTGCACACTCTCCTGCGTTTCTCCGGCGAACAGGGCGTCCATTTGCGCTATCAGTTCAACTGCGGGGCGGGTGGCGAAAATGCCCTGCCCCGGCACGTTTCGATCGACGCCGCGTAAAAACAGATAGATCACGCCGCCAAAATGCACGTCGTAGTCATACCCCGCGATGCGATGGCGCAGATAGCGGTGCAGCGCCAGCGTGTAGAGCTGGTATTGCAGATCGTAACGGTGCGATTGCATGGCGGCGGCCATCGCCTGTGGCGTATACGCCTCGCTGTTTTCGCCCAGCCAGTTGGATTTGTAATCGAGCAGGTAGTAGCGGCCATTATGGCGAAACACCAGATCGATAAAGCCTTTTAACATACCGCGCACGTCGCGGAAATCCAGCGGCGGACAGCCCGCTGAGAGCGGATCGTAACGACGGATCAGCCCATCGAGCGCCCCGGCGGTGAGCGTTGCGGAAATGGGCAAATAGAACTCCATCTCCACCTGTTTTTCCCGCACCGTCAGCGCGCTCAGGGTAACGCCCTCTTCGTTGAGCGGCACCTGGAGCACGGCGTCAATCCAGGCGCTCATCACCGGCTGCCAGTGCGCCTCAAAACCGCCCCGCTGTAGCTTTTCCGCCACCCATTCGGGCGTCAACGGCTGCGTGAAATCCACGTCTTCAAACAGGCTGTGTAAGAACGTCCCCGGCGATGCACCGCGGGGGAACTGGTGCGGCGTCAGTTCAGGCACGTCGTTTTGCTGACGCTCACCGGCGGCATCAAAATCAAAGCGCGGCAGCAGGGTTTGCGCCATGCCGTGACCGCGCTGCTGCAACCCGGAATAGCTGGTGACGCGCCAGTCGTCGCTTACCCGCCGTTGAATATCCCGCGCGCGCAGTTCAGGCGGGACCTCGCGTTGATACTCCCAGCGAGCGGTATCCGGCACGCCGGGAAGGTTGAGCGCAATGTCATCGCTCACCAGGGTGTCAATGCACTGGCGCAGCCCGGCGGCGTCACGGGGTTCACCCTGCTGGATCAGCCTGCCGAGCGCGCTTTGATGAAAATCGGACTCACCGGCTTTCTCACCGCGACGACGGCTCAGCGGCGCAACGCCTAAGCTGCAATGCCAGATCGAGCGGGTAAGCGCCACGTACAACAGACGCAAATCTTCCGCCAGTCGCTCGGCTTCGGCCAGCTCCACGCTCTCATCGGCCTGGCTGAGATCGAGCACCGCTTCAAAAGAGGTGCGATCGTGGTAAAACGCCTGATCCTGCGCACGGTAATTGGCGATAAACGGCAGCCACACCAGCGGGTACTCAAGGCCCTTTGATTTATGAATGGTGACGATTTGCACCAGGTGTTTGTCGCTTTCCAGCCGCAACTGCTGGCTCGACGCGTTGCTGTCAGGTTCGGCGATATGCTGGGCCAGCCAGCGCACCAGCGCATGTTCGCTCTCGGCCTGCGCCCCCGCCTCCTGCAACAGTTCGCTCAGATGTAAAATATCGGTCAACCGCCGCTCGCCGCCCGGCGTCGCCAGCAGATTTTCCGCAATATGGCGTGCGTTCATGAGCGCACGCAGCATCGGCATCACGCCGCGCTTCTGCCACTGCTGACGGTAGCCCGCAAACTCCTCCACCACGGCGTCCCAGGCGTGCTCATCAAGGTTGAGGATTTCGATATCCTGCGCGTTCAGACCGAGCATTGAGGTTGCCAGCGCGCTGCGCAGCGTGCTTTCCCGCTCCGGGGCCAGTACCGCCTGCAACAGCCACAGCAGTTCATGCGCCTCGGGCGTTTCAAATACGCTGTCGCGGTTGGACAGATAGACCGACGGGATATTGAGCAGCGTCAGGGCGTCGCGCACCAGCGCCGCTTCGTGACGGCTGCGCACCAGCACGGTAATGTCAGAGGCCTTCACCGTGCGGCTTGTTTTACCGCTATGCAGAATGGCGCTGCCCTGCTGACCGGCAATCAGCCAGTCGCGGATTTGTGCGGCGCAGTGCTGCGCCATAAACGCCTGATACTCACCCACGCCTGCGCCGTCGCCGTCCATCAGCCACAGGCTCATGGCGGGCTGAACCTGGCCGTCAAACTCAAAGCGCAGCGCCGCGTTTTTCTCCGCCGGACTCACCGGCTGGAACGGAATATCGCGGAACATAAACGCGTTATCCATGCGCGTAAACAGCGTGTTGACGCTGTTGACCATGCCCGGTGCTGAGCGCCAGTTGGTGTCGAGCGTGTAGTGCGCGCTGACGTCGCTGCGCGCTTTCATGTAGGTAAAAATATCGGCACCGCGAAAGGCATAGATCGCCTGTTTCGGATCGCCAATCAGCAGCAGCGCCGTGTCCGGCTGACGCTGCCAGATGCGGCGGAAAATGCGGTACTGCTGCGGATCGGTATCCTGGAATTCGTCGATCATCGCCACCGGGAAACGCTGGCGGATCGCGGCGGCTAATGCGTCACCGTTTTCACTCTCCAGCGCGGCATCCAGTCGGCTGAGCATATCGTCAAAACCCAGCTCGCCACGGCGTCGTTTTTCACGCGCCACCGCCTCACGGATCTCTTTCATCGCCCGCGTCAACACCAGATCGGTGAGCGTTAGCGGCTGCGCCAGAAACGCTTCAATAGCGTCAAACAACGGGTGTTCCGGCACCGCGCCGCCATCTTTTGTGCGCGAGCGTAAAAACGACTGGCTGAACTTTTCCAGCGCGTCCGGCAGCAGGTAGCCATGCGTCTCTTCCTGCGCCCAGGCGGTGATCTTGTCGATCCACTTCCCCTGGTTGCCACGGTTGAATTTGCTGCGATTAATGCCCGACGCTTCAATCAGCGCGGGCAGTTCCGCGACGGCGGCATTCCACTGGGCTTTGATCTCATCAATGCGCGCAAGGATCTGCTGATGACGGGAGATGAGGGTTTCATCCGCGGGCGGCGGTGATTTAATGACCGGGGCTTCACCCTGCAAATAGCGGTTGATTGCCTTTAACAGATCCTGCGGGCCTTTCCAGCTCGCATGCACCATCTGCGCAATGTCGCGCGGGAGCGGGTAGCAGTGGCGACGCCAGAAGTCGGCGCAGGCCTGCGCGCGCAGGACGGATTCATCTTCGATAAGCTGTTGCTCAAAGAGCATACCGGATTCAAAGGCGTTGAGACTCAGCATGCGCTGGCAAAAACCGTGAATGGTAAATACCGCCGCTTCGTCCATTTGACGTTCAGCCAGCAGCAGCCAACTGGCGGCCTGCTGACGATCGGGGATTTCCTCCAGCAGGCGCGCATACAGCGGATCGGCGGACGCTTCACGCAGACAGGCAATACGCAGTTCATGAATATTACTGCGGATACGCCCGCGCAGCTCTTCGGTTGCCGCTTCGGTGAAGGTCACCACGAGCAGCTCTTCCACGCTCAACGGGCGCGGGAACGCGGCTGTGCCGCCAAGGCCCAGCAGCAATCGCAAATAGAGCGCGGCAATGGTGTAGGTTTTACCGGTGCCCGCAGAGGCTTCAATCAGGCGCTCGCCTGTGAGCGGCAAGCGCAGTGGATCAAGAGACTCGGCGGGTTGGGTCATTGTTTCTCACTCATCAGGGGCATCGTTCGCTGCAACGCGCTGACGTTATCCCAGACCCTGAAACCTTCCGGATGCGCATACGCCGCTTTCCCGTTCTGGCTACCTGAGATCTGAGACAATATCGCCATGCCTTGCGGCTCTACCACCGCCTGATGGAAGAAGTCGGCAAGCTTTTGCGGCGTCAGCAGTTTTATCTGAGCCACTACTTTATCACGTGAATCGAACCGCATATTACCGCGATCGAAATCTTTGCTCAGCTGCGAAGCTTCTTCACCCAGCGTTTGCGGTGCCTGCGTCACCTGAGCAATCACGCCCTGCTGAATCTGCGCAAACTCTTCCGGCGTCATGGCACGCAGTTTCGCTTCCGCCGTCGGGAAGAACGCTTTGTAGCGATCCCACAAGAAGGCTGGCTGCTTGTCGCTGCTTTGCAACAGGAAGCCCATGCCCCACTGGCGGCCCACGCTCATCGGGAAAGCAAACACCGCATAGCCCAGTTGCTCTTCCGTGCGCAGTTGATTGTAGAACCACGGCTGGATGATCTGCCCGAGCATCGCGCCATAAGCCGAGCTACTGTACTCATCGACGTTCGGCGGTACAAACACGGCGGCAAGCGCAGAGTCGGTGCTGCTGCCGGCTTTTTCGAAAATCACCGACTGGTGCTTTTCGACCAGCACGTCGCGGTTACGACACCATTGGGTGCCCTTCGCGCCTAGCTGATCCTGCACCTGATGGGCCAGATTTTTTGCCTGATCCTCGCCCATGTTGCCGATGACCAAAAACTCTGGACGCGCATGGGTTTTCAACGCGTTGCGGTAATCCACGACCTCTTTGAGCGTGATGGAAGGCAGCAGCGCGCGGCGCTCTTCACGCTGGAAATACGGCACCTGGGACAGCATTTGCGTCGGCATCATCGCCTGATCGTACGCTTTGCCTTTTTCCGCAGAGTCCATCATCTGCGCATACCAGGATTTGGCCTGTGCCAGCTGTTCGTCGGTTGGCTCGTAGCTAAAATAGCCCTTGAGCAGCGCCTCAAAAAGCTGCGGCAAGCGCTGGGTGTAGCCGTTGGCGTTGAGCATTAAGCCGTTGTTGGCATTGGTAGAGAAGCTGATGCCACCGACCGCCGCCTGGTTGCTCAACTGATCCAGCGCGATACCGGCCAGATAATCGTTGAGCGCAAACATCACCTGATTTTTGGCGCTGTCCATCGCCAGCGGATTGCGCAGCACCACGCTGACGTCGGCTTTCGGCTCGCTGGCAAAATAGCGGCTCGGCATATAGACCACGCGCAGCGTCGGTTCATCAACGATAAGCTCAGGGTGCGTATAGGTTTTCCCCGGTTTTATCAGCGTAAAATCATCCGGAATATAGGGGTTCAGCTCCGGCAATTTCAGCGCGATCGCCCCGGCTTTTTGCTGCCAGTCGCTAAAGGTCTGTCCGCTGATTTTATCGACCTGATAGGGCGC
Source organism: uncultured Enterobacter sp. (assembly GCA_963521185.1). GTDB lineage: Bacteria > Pseudomonadota > Gammaproteobacteria > Enterobacterales > Enterobacteriaceae > Enterobacter_D. Next base: position 156,804 of record CAUQTV010000006.1, read on the forward strand.
TTCGACAAAATAGGCCGTTTTGTTATGCGGCTCCGTCGGGCTGATGTACCAGATGCGCGCGTTCTGCGGCGTCATCATATCGAGACGGGCGGTTAACGCCTTCGCGTCAAATTGATCGGCAATGTTGACCGCATCCAGCGTGTGTTCAACCGGCACGCGGATCATGGTGTCCGCCAGCCACTCGACGTAGCCCATATCGCGGGTGATCGACGGGTAGCGGAAATCAAGATCCAGCACGTGGGAAAGCTCATCGAAATAGCGCTTATCGACGCCCTTCTCGCGCAGTAATTTCAGGTAGCTGAAAATGGCCGCGACCACCTCATCGCGATTCGCCTGGCCTTTATCCGTCAACGTCGCAGAGATGGCGAGCACGCCGCTGTTGCCGTTGACAATCGGGTCGGAATCCGCACGAATGCCCTCAGCCAGGCCCTGATTTTGCAGCCAGTCCGACAGGGTGCCAGGGCTGCGGTTACCGATAAGATAGGTGACCAGCTCGTCGGTTTTACTGCGAAACTGCGGCGTGTTGTCATCAATTCGGAACTCAACGCGCAGCACTTTACGCGGCACCGCCGGGACATAATGAATGATCAGCCCTTTTTGTGCATCGGTAACAACCGGCACATTTACCTGCGGCCGTTCGATGTTTTTGTTCGGTACGCGCCCGTAGGTTTCCACGGCGAGCTTTGCCAGTTCCGGCAGCGGACGATTGCTGTAAATCACCGCTTTCATCAGATTGGCAGAGTAGTATTTATCCCGAAAGGCCAGCAGCGCATCGTGGACCGGGCTATCCGGCTTGTCGCTTAAAGTCTCAAGGTTGCCGCCGGAAAAACGCGCACCGGGGTGAGCCGGGTTGATGGTTTCCGCGCTGACCTGTGCCATGCGCATACCATCGCGGGAGCGCGCCATCGTCAGCTCAGCGTTGACCGCGTTACGTTCCCGCTCGGCGTATTTTTTGTCGAGCAGCGGCGAGGCGATAGCGTCAGCCAGGCGATCCGCCGCGCCGTCGAGCGCGTTGTTTTCCACTTCAAGATAGAACGCAGTGCGATAAGGCGCAGTGCTGGCGTTGTGGCTGCCACCGTGCAGCTTGAGGTATTCGGCCAGGCTGTCCGGCTGCGGGTACTTCGCTGAGCCCATTAACGTCATGTGCTCAAGATAGTGCGCCAGACCCGGATGCGTGTCGGGATCCTGCAACGAGCCTACCGGCACCACCAGCGCACAGAGCGACTTCACCGCCTGCTGATCGGAGACCAGCAACACGACCATACCGTTGTCCAGGCGAATCGCCTGATACTGGCGGGTATCTTTATCGCTTTTGCGAATGGTTTCCTGAACGGGTTGCCAACCGGTGTCTGCCTGACTTAACGGTGCCCAAAGGGCGACAAATAAGACTAACGCTTTGAACCAGGTGCTGCTAAGCATTCACGAACCTCATCATTAACAAACGCTGTGCTGGCGGGCCAGCAACTCATTTAAGACATCAGTCCGTGACGCTACGCACATCATAATATACCCGTCATACTTCACGTTGCATTTAGGGTACAGAAGCATTATCCATGCGCAATTTTTATACAATCCGTCAGGACTGATTAAAGCGAATGAGCGGAAGTAAGTAGCGTTCCGCCTGTTCAGTTATCACCGCAACATGCTCCGGCTCCAGGGTGCGCCATAAGCGCTGGTACCAGACATCATCCCCTTCGCCGCGAGCGACCATGTTGCCTTCATACGCTTGCAGGAACTTAGTGCGCGCTTTTGCGAGCGTCGCTTCGTCCTTTAACATGGCATCATTTTGAGCGTCATAACAGGTTTTTATCCACGCACCGCCGCTTTCTGGTAGGAACAACAGCGGCTGCGTCATGCCTTCACGGTAGCCCGCGATAAAGGGTTCGAGATAACCCAGCGCCTGTTCTGCCGCCATGGGCGGGAAGCGCCACTCGCCGTCTTTACGCACGAACAGGCGACTCTCACCGGTTCCGCCGCTTGCACAGTAGACAAGGTGTTCAAGCCAAAGTTGCACGCCCTGAGAAACACTGAGCAGCGAAGGCCGCCAGCGCAGAAGACCGTCGGCCTGAACCTGCTGTAGCCAGCCGGTGAGATGGACGCCCCCGCAGTGCAGATCGATCTCCATGCTCTGGTGAGGCTGTCGGCATTCGTTGATGCGCTCCGCCAGCGCCTGCATCTCCTGCTGCTGCGTCTCCCAGACAATTTCGCCAAACGCGCCATAGGGTAACTGACCTGCCGCCCGGTAACGACGAAAGAGTTTGTCGGCATCCTGCTCTTCCACCAGCGCATTTAACAGCGCCTGATTGAGCTGATAACGATCAAGCCCGTCGAGAATGAACGGCTCGGCGTCAGGAATTTCACTCTCTTCCGGGCGGAAGTTCACCTGTAAACGCATCTGGAAAAAGGCCCGGACCGGATGCGCCCAGAAACGTTGCAGCTGCTCAAAAGCCAGCGTTTCAATGGGTAGCGCGGGCAGCGGCTGAATAAAGTTCGGGTGTGCAACGCCCTGTTGACTCGCCGCCGGAAGCCACTCCTGAGCGTAGCTCTGGCCTTCGCTGGCGACAAAATTTTCCGCATCAAACGGCATGCGCGTGTGCAGATGGGTGATGTGGTCAATAACGCGCCGGGCGCTCTCGTCGCAGTTAAGCCCTTCATCACCGGGGAGACGGTGGCTCTGGGCGATGTAGTCCACCAGTTCCTGCACCAGCACCGACGGGTAGCGCGGGCTGTTGTCCTGAATCGAGCGTCCGATATAGCTGATATAGAGTTTTTGCTGGGCCGAGATGAGCGCTTCAAGGAACAGGTAGCGGTCGTCGTCACGGCGACTGCGATCGCCGCGCATCGGCTTCTGGCTCATCAGGTCGAAGCCCAACGGCGCGAGCGTGCGCGGGTAGACGCCATCGTTCATGCCCAGCAGACACACCACTTTAAACGGGATGGATCGCATCGGCATCAATGTGCAGATGTTAATCGGTCCGGCGAGGAAGCGCTGGCTGATGCGTTCCTGATTCAGCCGCTGATTTAGCTCATCGCGCAGCAGCGAGAGCGGGACCTCTTCGCCATAGCCGGCCTCCACGCCGTGCGCAATCATCTCCTGCCACTGGGTTTCAATCAGCGCCAGCGCCTCTTCGGTGTCCGCATCGGGCAGGAAGAAATCATTGAGCATGTCGCGGCAAACGGGCAGCCACTCCTGTAGCGGGCGCGCCTGTGACAGCCCCTTACGCCACAGATTGAGCTGCATCAGCAGTGACGCCAGATGCCCCACCAGCTCCGCAATCAGTCCGCTGGACTCATCATACGGCAGTACCGATTGCCACTCGCCCTGGCGGCTCTCCATCGCATAGCCGAGCAGCATACGCGTAAGGCCAAACTGCCAGGTGTGCTGGCCCGTGGGGGGTAAATCCAGTTCACGCACGTTGTCGTCGTCCATGCCCCAGCGCACACCGGACTCGTTGACCCACTGGCGCAGATAGCGCAGCCCTTCTTCATCAATGTCAAACCGCGCCGCCAGCACCGGGACGTCGAGCAGGGCCAGCACGTCTTCAGACTGGAACCGGCTGTCCGGCAGTGACAACAGGCTGATAAACGCCTGCAACGCAGGATGTGCCTGACCTGCGCGGCGGTCAGAAATGGCATAGGGGAGGAAACGATCGCCGCTGGCGCTGCCGAACACCGCCTGAATAAACGGGCTGTAGCTGTCAATGTCCGCCACCATCACGATAATGTCGCGCGGGGTCAGTTCAGGATCCTCTTGCAGCATTGCCAGAAGCCGGTCATGCAGCACTTCGACTTCGCGCTGCGGGCTGTGGCAAACGTGCACGCTGACGCTACGATCCCCAAGCGCGAGGCTGCGCTTCGCCTCGCTGCTGGCGTACTCTTCTTTAGTCACGCCCGCGACGACGCTGTCTTTCAGCTCCAGAATATCGTATTGCAGATTGTGCAGCAGGTTGTCCGGCGTCACGTCAACAAAGGCGTCCAGATCGTCATAGCTGTCCAGCCCCGCCAAAAGATAGATGTAGTCCCGGCCCAGCTTGCCCCACGAGGCCAGCATCGGGTTACCGACGTCCTGTTCGCCATCCTGGTTAAACAGCCCTTGCGCGCGCTGATCGTCCTGGAAGATGGGCATAGTCCGCGCATCAATGTGATGCCTGCGCCTGCGAGTGATGAGCTTCGCCAGAAACGCCGGATCTTTAATGTCACCCCAGTAGTAGCGACATGGATTGGTAAACAGCAGATGCACATCAATGTGTTTGCCCAACGCCTGGAGCGCCTGCAAATAGACCGGTGGCAACGCGGAAATGCCGCAGATAAAAACGCGCGACGGCAGCCCGGCGGGACGTTCAGCGGCGTTTTCCAGCGTGTGAATAAAGCGCTGATAGAGATTGGCGCGGTGCCAGTGCGGTTGACCCAGCGCCGCCGTATGCTCCACCAGTGCGCGCCACAGCGGTGCCTGCCAGATTTGCGCGTCGCCCAGATCGGCTACCGTCTCGCCAGCTTCCCAGCGGGTGAGCCACTCCGGGCGAAAGACCAGATACTGATCGTAAAGATCCGCCACGCGGGAGGCGAGCTGGAACAGCTTGCGTTTGTCATCGTCGTCACGCAGGTAATTGCCCAGCATGACAAACGCCTCCTGCTCCAGCATGCCGGGCAGCAAAGACATCAGCTTCCAGCTCATGCTCTGCTTGCTGAAGGCGCTCTCTTTGGGAATGTCATCCAGTACGCGGACGAACATGTCCCAGATAAAGCTCGCGGGCAGCGGGAAGTCGATATTGGCGGCAATGCCAAATTTTTGCGACAGCGTCATTTGCAGCCATTGCGCCATGCCGGTACTTTGCACCAGCACCATTTCAGCCTCAAAGGGATCGTCTAAGCGCTCGCGCTTAACAATGAACTCCATCAATGCTTCCAGCACATCCAGACGATTGGAGTGATACACCCTTAACATAAACGCTCCTGACTACTGACGATTTGGGCAATGTAGCCGCGATAACTGACCCTGCCTGCCCACGGGAGAGGTAATTGTAACGCTGATGCTGACACATCCCGCCGTGGTTGTCTGCATCCGCTTGACCTGCCAGCCTGGCGGCAGCGCCATGGCCTGCCGCTGTGTCTGCTGCCAGGCGTAGCGCCAAAGCTGCTGATACTGGCTGTAGGCGTTAAAGCCGTTCACCAGCGCCCGATGGTAACCAGACAGCCCGGTCACCACCATCACCAGCAACACCATCGCCAGCAGCACTTCCGGCAGACTAAAGCCTTTTTGTTTCAGGGAAGCTGGCATAAACCGACCTCGCTAAACGGGCAATAATCACTCCAGCCATGCTGGGAAAAAATCACCTGGTTATTGATGACAGCCCCCAGCCGCCAGAGCCTGTCATCGCCGCTGCCGGCAATCAGCAGCACTGTCTGATCCGCCATGATGCGCAGGCAGGCCCGAAAGCCCAGGGCGCGATGCTGGCGGCACTGAACGTCGGGCTGCGCTTGCCACGCCTGCACTTGCCCCCACGCCAGCGCTGATTGTGCGCTGGCGGCGCTGCGCACGGCGCGGCTCTCGCTGACGACGCGTAAAGCATGGGTGCGCTGGCGCTGATTCAGACCGCCGAGCATCAGGCTGCCTAAAATGAGCATCAGCAAAACCAGCGCCAGCGACGACATGCCGCGTTGTCGATTCACAGATTGATTATTCACAGATTAAAACCGGTCACGCTGTAGGTGGCGCTAAGGGATTCATCCGCGTGCCCCACGATGCTGGCGGAGAGCGTCACCGTGAGTTCAGGCGCGAATCCCGCCGTCGCTGTTTGTTGAACCTGAAAGCCCTCAACGTGAAGCATCTGCGGATCGGTCATTTTCTCCCACCCTTTGCTGTCGCAGGAATCGGCCCCGCGCAGCGTTTCCAGCGCCGCGTTACGCAGCCGGAAACCGGTTTGATCGGACTCCTTCGGCGGCGACACGTCCCACCGGCCATTGCTGTTGCCGTCCCACTGCACGATGACGCACGCCCCCTGCGCGGCAATCACCAGCGGTTGCCCGCTGCATTCGCCCCGGCAAAACCCCGCCCGTTGCAGATGCTTGCCCACGGTGTAGAGCCGCTGCCACACTTCATCTTCCAGCGCCTGCTGTCGGGTTTGCCTGAGCATCGCCATATGCAGCGCCGGTAAAAACCGTGAGGCGCTAAGCAACAAAATGCTGCCGATGGCCATAGCGATCAGCACCTCCAGCAGCGAGAACCCACGCTCATGACTGCCCTTGCCGTTTGCGCACGCCATTATAAGCAGGCCGCCGTCGAGGTCCGCTGGCACAGGCGAATTCGCCCCCAGCTTGAGACCACAATCTGCCACTCACCGGCCGGGCTTTGCAGCTGCACGTGTCCGGCCCAGGCTGTATTGCGCAAGCCGTAAAAGCGCAGCGAAGGCGTGATGTTAGTCAGTTTTACTTCCGGCCACTGCGGCTGGAGCGCGAAGGGGTTATCCACGCGGCAACCGGCCAGCGCGTTAACGGAGCTGAGTAAACACCAGCGCCCGCCCTCCGTCATGGCCGAAATAATGTGGTCGCGATTATGCCCGTTAGCGTCATCGCGCAGCAGCGACAGGTAGTCGCGAACCTGCCAGGCGGTTTGCCACAGCCGCTGATGCGCCTGAAAGCTTTGCCAGCCATAAAGACCTGCGGCGCTCAGGGTAATGATCATCATCACCGCCACCATGGTTTCAATTAGGGTGTAGCCCTGTTCTTTTTTCATGGCGGCAGTGTGCCGGGCCGCGTTGAGCAAATCGAATGGCAATTCGGTGTTTTACGAGGCGTTACGAGAAAAAAATGCGCGTTTGCAGCCGCTTGCAGGATTTTGTCGGCCAGGGCCGAAGAAGTGAATGTTGGGCAAAAAAAACCGGCGCACGCTGGCACCGGTTATGTCACGCTGTGCGCATTAAATCGCCACAGGCGCTTTGATGCCCGGATGCGGATCGTAACCTTCGATCTCAAAATCCTCGAAGCGGTAGTCGAAAATGGATGCCGGCTTGCGCTTGATAACCAGTTTCGGCAGCGCGCGTGGTTCACGGCTTAATTGCAGGTGCGTTTGATCCATGTGGTTGCTGTACAGGTGGGTATCGCCACCGGTCCAGACAAAATCACCCACTTCAAGATCGCACTGCTGCGCCATCATGTGCACCAGCAGCGCATAGCTGGCGATATTAAACGGCAGACCGAGGAACACGTCGCAGGAACGCTGATACAGCTGGCACGAAAGCTTGCCGTCAGCGACATAGAACTGGAAGAACGCGTGGCACGGTGCCAGCGCCATTTTATCCAGTTCGCCCACGTTCCAGGCGGAAACGATGATTCGGCGTGAATCCGGGTCGTTCTTCAACTGGTTCAGCACGGTGGTGATCTGGTCGATGTGGCGGCCGTCCGGCGTCGGCCAGGCACGCCATTGCTTGCCGTAGACCGGGCCAAGATTACCCTGCTCGTCTGCCCATTCGTCCCAGATGGAGACGTTGTTTTCGCGCAGATACGCCACGTTCGTATCGCCCTGCAAAAACCACAATAGCTCGTGAATAATGGAGCGCAGATGGCAGCGTTTGGTGGTTACCAGCGGGAAACCTTCCCGCAGGTTAAAGCGCATCTGATGGCCAAAAATGGACAGCGTGCCGGTACCGGTACGATCGTTTTTCGGCGTGCCCTCGTCGAGCACTTTTTGCATCAGTTCTAAATACTGTTTCATGATCCCTCAGGACACCTGTTGCTGTGGACGGCGGCGGTACGCCCAAACCATCATGATAACACCGGCGACAATCATCGGAATCGAGAGGATCTGGCCCATGCTGATGTACTGCACCCATGCACCGGTGAATTGCGCATCCGGCTGGCGGAAGAATTCAACGATGATACGGAACGCGCCGTAGCCAATCAGGAACAGACCGGAGACGGAACCAACCGGGCGCGGCTTGCGAATAAAGAGATTCAGAATAATAAACAGCACCACGCCTTCCAGCGCCAGCTCGTACAGCTGGGACATGTGGCGCGGCAGCACACCATAGGTGTCGAAAAGGGATTGCCACTCAGGGTGCGACGGCAGCAGCGCCATATCTTCCGCACGCGAGCCTGGGAACAGCATGGTGAACGGGAAGCTCGGATCGACGCGGCCCCACAGTTCGCCGTTGATAAAGTTACCCAGACGCCCGGCACCCAGGCCGAACGGGATCATTGGCGCGATAAAATCGGCGACCTGGAAGAAGTTGCGCTTCGTGCGGCGGGCGAAAATCACCATCACCAGAATCACACCGATCAGACCGCCGTGGAACGACATACCGCCATCCCAGACGCGGAACAGATACAGCGGATCGTTTAAGAACACCGGCATGTTATAGAACAGCACGTAGCCGATACGCCCACCTAAGAAGACGCCGAGGAAGCCCGCATAGAGCAGGTTCTCAACTTCGTTTTTGGTCCATCCGCTGCCGGGACGATTGGCACGGCGCGTCGCCAGCCACATCGCAAACACGAAACCGACCAGGTACATTAAGCCATACCAGTGCAGCGCGACCGGACCAATTGAAAAAATCACCGGATCAAAGTCCGGGAAACGCAGATAACCACTGTTCATCTGTCACCACAACTTGTTGTTATTCCGCCGAAAGTGGACAGCGGTATAGAGAAACACCCGACCCGACAGGCGCGCCAAAGCTGCGAATAATAGCATAAGGCAGACAGGCGTAATGCGTTGAAGTTGTAAAAGATCTGTATAGACATCTGACGCTTAACGCCCGCCGCGGATCAAACCGCCCATACCACGACGCTCCATAAACGCGGCCACCTGGTGGCGCACTTCGGTCCCCAGTTGCGCGTCCAGCGCGCGGTTAGCCAGGGTTTTCGCGTCTTCATGATCGATATGGCGCAGCAGGTATTTCACGCGGGCCACCGAGCGTCCGTTCATGGACAGGTGGCGATAACCAAGGCCAATCAGAATGGCGACACACATGGGATCGCCCGCCATTTCACCGCACAGTCGCAGGTCGATATCGTAACGTTGCGCTTCCTGAGCGATCATCGCCAGCGCACGCAAAATACCGGGATGCAGGCTGTCATAAATACTCGCCACGCGGGTATTGTTGCGATCTACCGCCAAAATGTACTGCGTCAGATCGTTAGTGCCGACGGAGATAAAGTCCACGCGCTTTGCCAGATGCCCGAGCATAAAGACCATCGACGGCACTTCCAGCATCACGCCAATGCGCGGTTTTGGAATGGCGTAACCGATCATCTCTTCGACTTCACGTCCGGCGCGCTCGATAAGCCGCCGGGCTTCGTCGATTTCATCCAGGCTTGTCACCATCGGCAGTAAAATGCTTAAGTTTCCGGTGGCCGCGTTGGCGCGCAGCATGGCGCGCACCTGGATCAAAAAGATCTCAGGCTGATCGAGCGTGATGCGGATCCCGCGCCAGCCGAGGCACGGGTTCTCTTCGCTGATCGGCATGTAGGGCAGCTGTTTGTCGGCCCCCACGTCAAGGGTACGCAGCGTGACGGGCTTTTCGATAAACATCTGCATCATGCCCTGATACTGCGCGACCTGCTCCTCCTCAGAGGGGAAACCGCTTTGCAGCATGAACGGAATTTCGGTGCGGTAAAGTCCGATGCCATCAATGCGGCTGCCCAGTTTTTCTTCATGTTCGGGGCTAAGACCGGCGTTAAGCATCACTTTGACGCGCTCGCCGCTTCTGAGGCTGGCGGGCAGGTCAACGTCGTCTTCCGCAAGGCGACTGAGTTCGTTTTCTTCAACGATGAGGCGCTGGTATTCCTGCAACAGGATCGGTTCTGGATCGACCAGAATCTCGCCACGGTAGCCGTCAACGATCAGCGTCCGGTGATGCAGCACCGAAGGCTGAATATCCGCGCCCATCACCGTCGGGATGCCTAATGCGCGCACCATAATAGCGGCATGGGAGTTAGCGGCACCGTCGCGCACCACCACGCCCACCAGCCTGTCATGCGGCAGTTCGGCAAGCGTCGTGGCGGAGAGTTCATCGGCCACCAGCACAAAGCGCGCGGGCCAGGTGTTCGGCCCCTGAAGCGTGTCGTCGAGGTGAAACAGCAGACGCTGCCCCAACATGCGCAGATCGCCAGCGCGCTCTTTCAGGTAGCCATCGGTCAGCGCGGCAAACTGCTCTGCAAAGCGCTCAATAACTTTTTTTACAGCCCATTCAGCGACATAGCCGCCGTCCACCTCTTCGAAAAGCTCACGGCGTAATCGCGCATCGGAGAGCAAATGCGAATAGAGATCGAAGATGGCCGCCGTCTCTTTTTGCGCCCCGGCGGAGAAACGCTTGCTGTAGCGGCGAAACTCACCCGCCGCCTCTTCCAGTGCGCCGGTCAGCCTTTCACGCTCAAGGGAGGTGTCCAGCGTTGACGCTTCGTAAACCTGCTCCATCAGCGGCAGCGTGGCGTCCATCCAGCCTTCAGCGATAGCGACGCCCGGCGATGCGGGCAGTGCGCGGATACGCGTTTGACGATACTGACCAAACAGCGCCGCGAGCTGGGATTGCGACAAAATGGCGGCCATTTGCGTGGCCAGCGTGACGAGGAAGGACTCTTCGCTCTCATCAAACTGGCGCAGTTCTCGCTGCTGGACCACCAGCACGCCCAGTAACTGACGGCGCTGAATAATCGGTACGCCGAGGAAAGCCCGGAAGCGCTCTTCTTTAACGGAGGGAATGTATTTAAAGCTGGGGTGTTTTTGCGCGTCGGCGAGGTTTATCGGCTCCGCCAGTCTGCCCACCAGGCCAACAATACCTTGATCGAATGCGAGCGTGATCGTGCGACCACGCGGTTTTTTCAAACCACGCGTCGCCATCAGGTAGTAGCAGCGTCTGTCGTGATCGGCGAGATAGACCGAACAGACTTCGGTATCCATCGCCAGACAGATGTCAGTGACCAGAATGTCCAGCGCCTCGTTGAGACGTGGTGCACTGGCAACTTTCTCGACGATTTCTCGCAACCGGGTGAGCATATTTTGTATGGCTTAACCTCTTTTACGTCGCCAGGCAGGAGAGGGCTGTGGTTTCGGTGCCGTTTCCGTCAGCGCCATCACCACACCTGCAAATTCCTTCATCACCCGACGGTAAACATCGCGTTTAAATGAAACAACCTGACGTACGGGATACCAGTAACTCACCCAACGCCAGCCATCAAACTCGGGAGTACTGCTGGTTTGCATATTAATGTCGGCATCGCTGCTGACCAATTGCAGGAGAAACCATTTCTGTTTCTGGCCGATACAAACCGGCTTTGTGTCCCAACGCACCAAACGTTTCGGTAATTTGTAACGCAACCAGTTGCGGGTAGAAGCCAGGATACGCACATCTTTACGACTTAACCCAACCTCTTCAAACAGCTCCCTGTACATTGCCTGCTCCGGGGATTCTCCGGGGTTAATGCCCCCCTGAGGAAACTGCCATGAGTGCTGACCAAAGCGCCTGGCCCACATGACCTGGCCCTGTCGATTACAGATTACGATTCCAACATTTGGGCGGTAGCCATCGTCATCAATCACCGGACTACCTCAAAATAAATCTGAATTTAAACGATTGTTTCACACTCGCGCAGAACGGTAAACCACTCTATGAAAGGTGCATAAACGAATAACATTTGAATAACTCACAGTTATCAGCCGAGTTATAAACAGATACAGGGGAATGAAGCCCATTTTATTCACGTTTTCTGTGGATATAGTTGTGAAGAAGTATGGAATTACACGGGGAAAACCCGGACTACTCCTAATCATGCATGAAAACGGCAGAAAAATAAATCTGTAATATTCAGCGCGTTAACGCGGTTCTACACACCTGAAAGCCGCATTATGTGATGATCGTCACAGGGTTGATCCCGGCATTGATGAAAGATCGCACAGCGTCGGTTTTATCCACAGATTGTGCCAATAACTTAAGCACATTTTGTGCGAAAATTCGATTTTGCGCCCACGTCAAGGCTGTAAATGGAAACAGTAGTGTGGGTTTTTACCAGTTATCCCACTTTTCTGTGGATAACATGGTGTAAGATCCTGTTCATTGTCAGTGACCAGATTTGGAAAACCTCGCGGCCTGTTGCGCAACGCCTGCGGAAATAAGAAAAAATAACTTTCAAATCATCGCGTTGCACAGGGTTAACAGAAAAAGTTAAACTCATTTTCTGCGGTGGACAACTAACGCTCATTTTTTGACCAAAGGTTATAACATGTTATCGCTACGCCCCTTTACCTCGCCGCCCGACTCAGAAGCCACGCTTTTCGCCCAGGCACAGCGGCTGGCAGGCTTTACGCTCGGTGAACTGGGCGCGATGGCCGGACTGGCCGTCCCGAAAGATTTAACGCGCGATAAAGGCTGGATCGGCGTGCTGCTTGAGCTGTGGCTGGGCGCGAGCGCGGGTAGCAAGCCGGAGCAGGATTTTGCCGCCCTCGGCGTTGAGCTGAAAACGATCCCGGTGGACAGCGCAGGCCGCCCGCTGGAAACCACCTTCGTGTGCGTTGCGCCGCTCACCGGCAACAGCGGCGTGGTGTGGGAAACCAGCCATGTGCGCCATAAACTAAAGCGCGTGCTGTGGATCCCGGTGGAAGGTTCGCGGGAGATCCCGCTGGCCCTGCGTCACGTCGGCGCTCCGCTGCTGTGGAGCCCGAGCGAAGAAGAGGAACATCAGTTGCGCATGGACTGGGAAGAGTTAATGGATCTTATCGTCCTCGGCCACGTTGAGAGCATTACCGCGCGTCACGGTGAAGTGCTTCAACTGCGTCCAAAGGCGGCAAACAGTAAAGCGCTGACCGACGCCATTGGCGCGCACGGCCAGCCCATCCTCACCCTGCCGCGGGGTTTTTATCTGAAAAAGAACTTCACCGCAGCGCTGCTGGCGCGCCATTTTGTGTTGCAAGGTTATTAAAATTTTTGCCCTCGCCCGCCATGCGCTTATAATTAGCGCTTCTTTTTTTGGCAGGACTTTACGATGTTATTTGCATGGATCACCGACCCCAATGCCTGGCTCGCGCTCGGAACACTGACGCTGCTGGAGATCGTCCTTGGGATCGACAACATTATTTTTCTCTCTCTGGTCGTCGCAAAACTTCCCACCGCACAGCGTAACCACGCCCGACGCATAGGTCTGGCCGGTGCGATGCTGATGCGACTGGCGCTGTTAGCCTCCATTTCCTGGGTGACGCGCCTGACCACTCCCCTGTTTACCCTGTTTGATCACGCCATTTCGGCGCGCGATCTCATTTTGCTGCTGGGGGGTTTGTTCCTGATCTGGAAAGCGAGCAAAGAGATCCACGAGTCGATAGAAGGCCATGAGGAAGGGCTGAAAACGAACGTGCATTCGTTCTTTGGCGCGATTGTGCAGATTATGCTGCTCGACATTATCTTCAGCCTCGACTCGGTGATCACCGCCGTGGGTCTGTCGGATCATCTGTTTATTATGATGGCCGCCGTGGTGATTTCGGTCGGGGTCATGATGTTTGCCGCACGACCGATTGGCGAGTTTGTTGACCGCCACCCGTCGGTCAAAATGCTGGCGCTGTCGTTCCTGATCCTCGTGGGCTTCACGCTGATGTTAGAGAGCTTTGGTATTCACGTACCTAAAGGCTACATCTACTTCGCGATGTTCTTCTCGATCGCGGTGGAAACCCTCAATTTGTTGCGCAACAAAAAGAATCCGCTGTGACCGTTTTGCTCCTCCGCTGCGGGGGAGCAAAAAAATTCCCTACCAACTTTAAGATTTTCCCGCTTTTTCATCGCGTAATCTCACGTTATTACTAGACTACATTGACACAAAAGCCACGTAAGGAGGGAGAACGATGAAAAAATGGGCAGTGATAATCTCTGCGGTGGGCCTGGCATGTGCCGTTTCAGGGTGTAGCAGCGATTACGTTATGGCAACAAAAGATGGCCGAATGATCCTGACCGAAGGTAAGCCGGAGATCGACGATGACACCGGGCTTGTCAGCTACCAGGATCAGCAGGGCAACGCGATGCAGATCAACCGCGACGATGTGTCACAAATCATTGAACGTTAATCCTTAGAGGTCAGTCACCTGCTGGCCTTTTGAATTTTCACTTCCCCTTTTGCTTCCCCTCTGCCATGTTTATATTCCTTTGTCAGGAAGCCCCTGACGTTGTTAACGAAAAGGAAGCCGGCTATGCACTATCACCGTATCCCTCACAGCTCGCTTGAGATAAGCACACTGGGGTTGGGCACTATGACGTTTGGTGAACAAAATAGCGAAGCCGACGCCCATGCACAGCTTGATTACGCCGTGAGCCAGGGCATTAACCTGATTGACGTCGCTGAAATGTACCCGGTGCCGCCGCGCCCGGAAACACAAGGATTAACCGAGACTTACGTCGGCAACTGGCTAGCTAAGCGGGGAAACCGCGAAAAACTGGTTATTGCGTCAAAGGTCAGCGGCCCGAGCCGTAACAGCGACAGCGGTATCCGCCCTGATCAGGCGCTGGATCGTAAGAATATTCGCCAGGCGCTGGATGCCAGTCTGAAACGTCTGCAAACCGATTATCTCGATCTGTACCAGGTGCACTGGCCGCAGCGTCCGACCAACTGCTTTGGCAAACTGGGCTACGACTGGGCAGAGAGCGCCCCGGCGGTGTCTATTCTTGAGACGCTGGAAGCGCTCACCGAATACCAGCGCGCGGGGAAAATTCGCTATATTGGCGTCTCCAATGAGACAGCGTTTGGCGTGATGCGCTATCTGCATCTGGCGGATAAACACGATCTGCCGCGCATTGTGACGATCCAGAACCCGTACAGCCTGCTTAACCGCAGCTATGAAGTGGGTCTGGCGGAAGTGAGCCAGTTTGAAGGGGTTGAGCTGCTGGCCTACTCCTGCCTGGCGTTTGGCACGCTGACCGGCAAATACCTTAACGGTGCCAAACCGGCCAACGCGCGCAACACGCTGTTTAGCCGCTTTACCCGTTATAGCGGCGAGCAGTCGCAAAAAGCCGTGGCCGCCTACGTTGAGATTGCACAACGTCACGGTCTGGATCCGGCGCAGATGGCGCTGGCCTTTGTGCGTCGTCAGCCGTTTGTCGCCAGCACGCTGCTCGGCGCAACCTCAATGGAGCAGCTTAAAACCAACGTGGAGAGCGTGCAGTTGACCCTCAGCGAAGAGGTGTTAGCAGACATTGAGGCGGTGCATAAGGTCTATACCTACCCGGCACCGTAATAAAAGCAAAACGGCAACGCACGTTGCCGTTTTTAGGGTTTTCCCCCTCTCCCGGTGGATAGAGCCGGGGTAAGAGCATCAGGCCGCACTCATCAACGGCGGCGCTGCCAGAGCCACAGCGCCGAAATCGCCACCGCGAACAGCGCGCCAAATCCCACGCCAACGCCGACCACCGGCACGCCCACTTTCACGGCCAGCGAGTAAAGCCCCAGCATCAGCAGCATCGCCGTGTTTTCGCCGAGGTTCTGCACCGCTATCGCATTGCCAGCCCCCACCGAACGCTTGCCGCGCTCCTGTAGCAGCGCATTGAGCGGCACCACAAAAAAGCCGCCCAGCAGACCGATCAAAATCAAACACGCGTAGGCGGGCAGCAGCGCATGTTGTAACGAAAAGACCAGCACCATCACGCCAATTAAAATCCCGGCAGGCATGCAGCGGGCGACGGTTTCCAGCGTCACCAGCTTTGCCGCTACGCCCGCGCCCACCACAATGCCGACGGCAACGACCGCATTGAGATAGGTCGGCGTTACGTTATCCGTGATGCCGAGCACGACCGGCACCCACAGCACCAGCAGGAAACGCAGCGTCACGCCCGCCCCCCAGAACAGGCTGGTACCCACCAGCGAGAAACGGGTTTCCCCGTCATGCCACAGGGATCGACAGGCCGTAAAGAAGCTGGCGGTCATCGGCCGGAAACGCCAGGACTGCCCCGGACGCGCAGCCGGTAATGCCGGGATCAGTAGATTCGCCACGACTGCACCCGCATAGGCCAGCGCACAGACGCCAAGCGCTGCCAGTACGTGCCAGTCCGCCAGTTTCCCCCCGGCGACCGAGCCTAATAAAATGGCCGCTATGGTTGAAGACTCCATCAGACCGTTAGCCTTCACCAGCCTGTCGCCGGTGGTCAGCTCGCCCAGAATGCCGTACTTCGCCGGGGAGTACGCCGCTGCGCCAACCCCTACCAGCGTGTAGCCAATGAACGGATTCACGCCCAGACAGATGCTGCCCGCCCCGAGCAGCTTCAGGCCGTTGGCGACCATCATCACGCGTCCTTTCGGGAAGCTGTCCGCCACCTGACCGACAAACGGCGCAAAGAGTATGTAAGCACCCACAAACACCATTTGCAGGATCGGCTGACTCCAGTCGGGATAAAACTGCGCTTTAAGCAGAGCGAGCGTGGCAAACAGCAGCGCGTTATCGCCAAAGGCCGACAGAAACTGCGCGGCGGTGACCGCCATCATGCCTTTCGACCACAGCGAAGGGTTAATGTGTACTGACTCACGCATCAGGTTTTTCCGTTTCTTCAACCAGACCTTTCAGGGTCACGAAATCAGGCTTACCGCTGCCCAGCACCGGAAGCTGTTTCATTACGCGAATATCTCGCGGCACCGCCAACTCCGGGATGCCCATCTTACGCGCCTGCTGTTGCAGTTTATCGCGCGACAGCTCGCTATCGGTGGTGAACATCACCAGCGCTTCACCTTTGCTGGCATCGCTCTTGATGACCGTGGCATGCATTTTGTCGGGCGAGACCGCCAGCGCCAGCTGTTCCACCATCTCCAGCGACACCATCTCACCGGCGATTTTGGCAAAGCGTTTGGCGCGTCCCTGGATCTGCACAAAGCCCTGCTCGTCAAAGCGCACAATGTCGCCGGTGTCGTACCAGCCGGGCTCCGTTTCTCCCGCAGCGTTTTCTGCCGTGGGCGCTTCAAGCTGGCCCGGATTTTCTACGCGCAGATAGCCGGTCATGATATTCGGGCCTTTCAACTGCAAGCGGCCGCCCTCTTCAATGCCCGGCACTTCCAGCAGTCGCGCATCCATGCCCGGCAATATGCGCCCTACGGTGCCCGGTTTTGCCGCCATCGGCACGTTGATTGACACCACCGGCGCACACTCGGTTACGCCGTAGCCTTCAAGAATGCGCAGGCCAAATTTGTCCTGCCAGATTTGCCGGGTGCTCTCCTGCAATTTTTCCGCCCCGGCAACCACGTAGCGCAGACGGTAAAAATCGTAGGGATTGGCAAAGCGCGCGTAATGCCCCAGAAAGGTGGAGGTGCCGAACAGCACGGTGCAGTTACGGTCATACACCAGTTCCGGCACAACGCGATAGTGCAGCGGGCTGGGGTAGAGAAACACCTGCGCGCCGGTCAACAGCGGCGTCAGCAAACCCACGGTCAGGCCGAAGGAGTGGAACAGCGGCAGCGCGGACATAAAGCGATCGTTGGCGGTGAAATCCGCGATGGTGCGGATCTGCTCGACGTTCGCCAGCAGGCTTTTGTGACTGTGCACCACGCCCTTCGGATTGCCTTCGGAGCCGGAGGTAAACAGCACCAGCGCCGGATCTTCCGGCTGCTGTTTAACCTGCGCCAGTCGCGGCATCAGCACGTGGGCAAATATCCACAGCTTGTCGGCAACGGTCACGTCGCCTTTCAGATCTTCCAGATAAACCCAGCGCACCTGCGTCAGCTGCTCCGGCAGGTGCCAGAGCTTGCCTTTGTCCATAAACATGCGCGAGGTAAAAACGGTTTTGATCTGCGCGGCGGTAATGGCGCTGGTCAGCCCTTTCACCCCGGCGGTGTAGTTCATCATCGCCGGTACGCGGCCCCGGGCGATGGCACCAAAAATCACCGCCGCGCTGATCCCGGCGTTGGGCAGCATCAGACCGATTTTCTCGCCCTGGGCGGTGTATTTATCCAGAATGCGCGCCACAAACAGCGTTTTCGTCAGCAGCTTGCGGTAGCTGTCCGGTTTAAAATTGAGGTCTTCAACGCAGGGTTTGCCCGCGCCGTAACGATCCTGGGCCGACAGCAGCGCTTCAAACAGGGTTTCGCGCGGACGCACAGCCATGCGCGCTTCCATCATAATCTGGTGCAGCATTTCACCGGCGATTTTACGGCGATCGCGCGCACGGGGCGCATCGGGCATGGTAAGCTGCGTGGGCGGTAAAATGTGCAGGCGAATACGCGGGAACGGGCGCTGTTTCACCAGGCCCTTCAGGCGACTGAAATAGCTCAGCTCCGCGCCTTCAATGCGCAGCGGCACCACGGTGGCGCGGGATTTTGCGGCCACAAAAGCGGCACCGTCATAAATTTTCATCAGCGAGCCGGAGACGGAAATGCGCCCTTCCGGGAAGATCACCACCGGACGTCCCTGCTCCACCAGCCGCACCAGGTGTTTGACCGACATCGGTTTTGTGGGATCGAGCGGCACAAAATCAATCAGCGACGTTAATGCGCGCATGTACCACTGCTGGCTTATTGAGGTGTAAACCGCGAACACCGGGCGCACCGGTAAAAACAGCGCCAGCAGAATGCCGTCGATAAAGGAGACGTGATTGGGGGTGATCAGCACGCGTTCGCCACGCAATGCCTGCGTGTCACCGGTGAGTTCAACCCTGAACAATACGCGGGATAGCGTCCGGAAAAAACCCAGTAGCATGTCAACTTCCTTTGTTAGTCAATTCGATAGGATGCCTGAAGTGTGGCAGATTACACGAGAAGTGTGGCGGGGGCGAACCGAAAAAAAGGCGAAAAAAAACCTGCGCATCTGCGCAGGTTGGTGCAAGTAGAGTGGTCAACCATGGGGTCGACGCCACCTATCAATACCTCTGGGATAATCAGATTAGCAATCTCCTCGCACACCTCTCCAGCGAACAATCGCAACAGCCCTTCGCAAAGTGTAACTAAAGGTTTGAATTCGCTTTTTTTGTCTTATTTAGTCTGCGCGTGGGGTGTAACGTTTACATAACAAACCGCCGCGCGACTTCACGTTTACGGCCTCACCTTCTGCAATGCCCTTGAATAGCCCACGTTTTTCCGTAACACTCATGGGTGTGTAAACGCTTACCCCACAAGAAGGTTCAGCATGGCGACCATTAAAGATGTAGCCCGGCTCGCAGGTGTTTCTGTCGCCACGGTTTCCCGCGTGATTAACAGCTCCCCCAAAGCCAGCGAGGCATCGCGGCTGGCGGTACAAAGCGCGATGGAATCCCTGAACTATCACCCGAACGCGAACGCCCGCGCGCTGGCGCAACAGTCCACCGAAACGGTGGGGCTGGTGGTGGGCGACGTCTCCGATCCCTTTTTCGGTGCGATGGTGAAAGCCGTCGAGCAGGTGGCCTACAACACCGGCAATTTCCTGCTCATCGGCAACGGCTACCACAACGAACAAAAAGAGCGTCAGGCCATTGAGCAACTGATCCGCCACCGCTGTGCGGCGCTGGTGGTGCATGCAAAAAAAATCCCTGATGCCGATCTCATCGCCCTGATGCAGCAGATGCCAGGCATGGTGCTGATCAACCGCATTGTGCCGGGCTATGAAACGCGCTGCGTGGCGCTGGACGACCGCTACGGTGCCTGGCTGGCGACCCGCCACCTGATCCAGCAGGGCCACACGAAAATTGGCTATCTGTGCTCAAATCACGCCATTTCTGACGCAGATGATCGCTTACAGGGCTATTACGACGCGCTGCGGGAAAACGGTCTGCCGTGCAATGATCGTCTGGTGACCTGGGGTGAACCGGATGAAAGCGGCGGAGAACAGGCGATGACCGAGCTGTTAGGGCGCGGCAAACACTTTACCGCCGTCGCCTGCTATAACGACTCGATGGCCGCCGGGGCCATGGGCGTGCTCAACGACAACGGCATTGAGGTGCCGGGCGAGATTTCACTGATCGGCTTTGATGACGTGCTGATTTCGCGCTACGTGCGTCCACGCCTGACCACCGTGCGCTACCCGATTATCACCATGGCGACACAGGCGGCAGAACTGGCGCTGGCGCTGGCGGAGAACCGCCCGCTGCCGGACGTTACTCACCTCTTCAGCCCGACGCTGGTACGCCGCCACTCGGTGGGGATGTTGCAGGAGAGCTAAATCACAGGTCAATGCGATAAAGGTGAACGGTCTTATCGGGATAGTCGAGGCCGTCGCCAATGTAGTGCCAGCCAAAACGCTCATAAAAATCGCGACAGGCGGAGTAGAGGTGCAACTGCGCATAACCCTGCTCGCGGGCGTAATCCATCACGTGCTTTTGCAGCGATCCCGCCAGTCCCTGCCCGCGCGCAGCGACGTCCACATACAGCGCCGCCAGCCACGGGTACAAATCCTGTCGGCTGATCAGATCGCAGCCCCACAGCCCCACCGTGCCGAGCAGCCTGTCGCCATCGGTGGCGACAAAGGTCAGCGGCAGCGCGCCCGGTTGCTGGCTGTGTTCAACAATGCTGGCGAAAAAATTCCGTGGCAGCGACGCGCCAAACGCCTGGCACAGCCAGTCGGTGACCGCCTGCGCATGCTGCGGAACGGCGTATAAGGGTTGGATCTTCACATCAATTTCCCCTGGAACAGCGGCACAGACTCAAACAGATAGCCGTCGAAATCCGGCGCATCTTCGTCTGAAAGCTCCAGCAAACTCTTTTTGACGTTCTCAAGATGCTGCCACATCGCCTGCCACGCGCCCATCACGTCGCGACGGCGCAGGGCGGCGAGCAGCGTCTGCCGGTCGCCCAGCCATTTTAAGCGATAAGGACGGCTGGCAATGTGCACGTTGAACTGCTGCCACAGCGGGCTGCTGTCCATGTGATGCCAGATGCTTTCGACGGTGCCCAGCAGCATCTGATTTTGCGACGCGCCCGCCAGCACCAGATGGAACATTTTGCTGTTGTCCTGCGAGGTGCCGTTCATGGCGATGGCGCGCTGCTCCTGCTCCAGAATACGGCGCAGGTTATCGATGTCCGCGCGGGTCGCCATTTTCGCGGCAAACGCCGCAATGTTGCTCTCTAACAGCTGGCGTGCCTGCAAAATCTCAAACGGGCCGACGTCGCTTGCCAGGAAGCGCTCCTCTTCGTTTTCATGCTCCTGCGGAATGCGCATCACGTAAACGCCGGATCCCTGGCGAATATCCACCGTGCCCTGCAACTCCAGCATCAGCAGCGCTTCGCGCACAATCGTGCGGCTGACGCCGTAGGTTTCGGCGATGTTACGTTCCGGCGGCAGGCGCGATCCCACCGGGTAATGCCCCTGAATAATTTGCGCGCGCAAATCCTCGCCTATTTCCTGGTACTGTTTTTTTTCCGGCGGGACGATGGCCTTCTCCACGATATCACCTGTACTGGCAGTCTGTGTTAAACGCAGGCCAGAACGACGCTGGCCTGCAAGGGCGCTAGTTTAGCAAATTTCGCCAGGGCGTAACCGTGGCGATCGCTTATTTCCACTCATCGTCAAGCGTGAGGGTGAGCTGGCGTTCATCGCTCAGTTTGCGGTACCAGGCCGCAGACTTTTTCGCCCGCCGGTCGCGGTTGTTTTGCAGATCGATTTCAATCAGGCCGTAACGATTTTTAAAGGCGTTCATGGGCGAGACGTTATCGGTAAACGCCCACAGCATATAGCCGTGGCAGTTGGCCCCGTCTTCCCTGGCGCGCAGCGTCTGGTAGAGATGCTCGCTAATGAACGCAATGCGGTAGTCATCTTCGATCACGCCGTCGGCGTTGCGAAACTGCCCTTCGTTCTCGATGCCCATGCCGCTTTCGGCAACGAACCACGGAATATTGCCGTACTCGTCTTTGATGCGCATCGCCATGTCATAAATAATGCGCGGGTAGATCTCCCAGCCGCGCGAGGTATTCATGCGTCTGCCGGGCAGTTCGAAGGGTTCGTAATACCAGGCCGGGTGGAACGGCGTGTGCGGATGCCACGCGCGGGACGGGGCTTTGACGCGATGGGGATAATAAAGATTGATCCCCAGCTCATCGACGGTGTTGTCGCGGATCGTCGCCAGCTCGTCCTCGGTGTAATCCCAGGCCACCTGGTGCTGCTCCAGCAGGCTTATCAGCTCGGGCGGATATTCGCCTTTGACCATCGGATCGAGAAATACGCGGTTATAAAACAGATCGTAAACCTCTGCGGCGCGCACGTCATGGGGTGCGCGGGAGCGCGGATAGGTCACTTCCGGATTCAGAATGCAGCCCACCGTGCCCTGATAGCCCTTCTCACGAAACAGCTTCACCACGTTGGCGGTCGCCAGATTTTTGTGGTGATTCCACTGCATCCAGGTGCCGGTGTTCTGCTCATAGGGCCAGCGCAGCGCGTCAAGGTAGACGCGGGTTTGCACCACAATCGGCTCGTTAAAGCTGAACCAGCGCTTCACCTGCGTGTGGTAGCGCGCAAAGACTTTTTCCGCATACAGGGTAAAAAGCGCGACCACATGTTTTGACGCCCAGCCGCCGTAGGTTTCCAGCAGATAACCGGGCAGTTCATAGTGTTCAAGGCAGATCATCGGCTCGATGCCGTTCGCGTGCATTTCCGCAAACAGCGCGTCGTAGTAAGCCGCGTAGGCTTCATCTACCACACCGTTTTCATAGTCGGTGAAAAAACGCGACCAGTTAATCGAGGTGCGGTAATGGGTTAATCCCGCCTGCTTCATCAGCTGCACATCTTCACGGTAACGGTGGATAAAGTCCGTCGCCACCGCCGGGCCGTAGCCGTTATGCCAGACGTGCCTGTCATTTTTGTACCACAGGTCGGGCCATGAATCCTGGCCCTCTTTTTTCCCGCTCCAGCCTTCGGTTTGCCAGGCAGAGGCCGCCGCGCCCAGAATAAACGACGGCGGGATGGTGATGGTTTTCGTACTCATGTCATCCTCAGGCGTTTTTCGCCATTTCAGTCGCTTGCGCCTGTAACTGCGCCTGCTCCGCACGGCGGGAGGCGATTTTCACAAACGGCAGATAAATAATGATGGCGGTGAGGATGCAGACTAACTGCGTCACCACCGCGCCCATTGATCCGGCGGTAGAGAGCCAGGCGTTGATCAGCGGCGGCGTGGTCCACGGCACCATTACCACCGCTTTACCGGCAAAGCCCGTCACGGTGGCAAAGTAGCCAATCGATCCGGTGACCAGCGGAGTGATGATGAACGGGATCGCCAGAATCGGGTTTAACATGATCGGCATACCGAAGATCACCGGTTCGTTGATGTTAAACAGGCCAGGGCCAATCGACAGTTTGGCGATCTCTTTCATCTCTTTGCGCTTAGTGCCGATCATCACCGCAATCAGCAGGCCGATGGTCAGGCCGGAACCGCCGATGCTCATGTAGACGTCCCAGAAGGGCATGGTGATGATGTTCGGTACTTCTTTGCCCTGCTCGAAGGCGCTCATGTTGACGGTGATCGCCCCCAGCAGCAGCGGCTCACGGATCGGTTTGATCATCTGGTTGCCGTGAATACCGATAACCCAGAACAGTTGCGCCACAAACATCAGCAGCAGAATGCCCGGCAGGCTTTGCACCACGCGCTCCAGCGGCTGTTGCACCACCTGATAAATGGCGTCGTAGAGATACAGGCCGGTGATTTGATGAAAGACAAACCCGAAGGTAGCAATGGCGGTGGTGGTGATGATCGCCGGGATCAGCGCCGAGAACGAGGCGGCCACGTTAGGCGGCACGGTATCCGGCATTTTGATCTTCAGCCCCTTGCGCCCTTCCAGCCAGCAGTAAATCTCAACCGACAGGATGGCAATAAACATGCCGAGGAACAGGCTGCGGGTGTCGGAGAACTGGCGCAGCAGCACGTCTTTCACCACGTGCATTTCACCGTCCACCAGCATTTCAACGGTCGTCGGCGTCACGCAGATAAAGCAAATCACCGCCAGCAGGCCGGGGAACAGCGACTTGATGCCGTTAATGCGCCCCAGTTCAAGGCCGATTAAAAACACCGCGCCGATGTTAAGAAAGTTCAACGTCGCGTAGTTAAGCGCGCTGGTGATGGGCTTGAGTGCGGCGAGGAACGACAGCGCCTGGAAACTGGCGAGACCGTTTTTTGGATCCAGCACCATGTTGGAGATCAGCACCGAGAACGCACCGACAATGATCACCGGCATCAGCGTAATAAACGCCGATTTGATCGCCATGATGTAGCGGTAGCTGTTGAATTTTGTCGCAAAACTACCCAGAGAATCAATAAGCTTTTCCTGTAGAGCCATAGCGTGGTACCTCAGTAAAAGGGCTTTTATTGTGTAGGGTGACCGCCGAATACCCTTTGGCATACCAAAAGTAGACAGCACTGGGGAAAAGTTCTGTGATTTAGTTCTCAGGATGGAAGGCGGCATTCCAAATGGGCGGGAATTGGTATGCCACTCACTGGCGATGGGCAGGAGTTTGAAACAAGCCGCCGTCAACCGGCACGCAGGTGCTGCGCGATCCGCTGACGGCGGGGCCGCACTGGCGCTTAAATCAGCTCCAGCGCCAGCAGCTCTTCAATGGTCTGACGACGACGGATAAGCCGCGCTACGCCGCCATCAAACAGCACTTCCGGCAGCAGCGGACGGCTGTTGTAGTTAGAGGACATCGACGCCCCGTAGGCACCGGTATCGTGCAGCACCAGATAGTCGCCAGGCGTCACCGCAGGCAGCGCGCGGGTTTCCACTTTGCCGCCCTCCTGCTGGGTGAACACATCGCCGGATTCGCACAGCGGGCCGGCCACCACGGTGTCGAGTAACGCCGCCTGAGTCAGGTCGCGACCGTCTGCCGCCAGCGCGGTAATGTGGTGATAGCTGCCGTACATCGACGGACGCATCAAATCGTTAAAACCGGCGTCAATCAGCACAAAGTGGCGGCTGCCCATCGCTTTTACGCTGCGCACCTGCGCCACCAACACGCCGGATTCCGCCACCAGGAAACGCCCCGGTTCGATCTCCAGCTTCACCGCATGCCCCAGATGGGCGGCGATTTGCTCGCGCGCGGCGTTCCACAGGCCAAAATAGTGCTGCGTGTCGATGGTCTCTTCGCCCTCGCGATACGGGATCGACAGGCCGCCGCCCGCCGAAATGGCTTCCATATCCTGACCCGATTCAATCACCTGGCGCACCATTGCGCCGCACACCTGCTCAAGATGACCGTAATCCACGCCGGAACCAATGTGCATATGAATGCCGACCAGCTTCAGCTGGTGGCGCGCCATCACCTCGAAGGCGGCAGGCAGATCGCTGTACCAGATGCCATGCTTGCTGTTTTCACCGCCGGTGTTGGTTTTCTGGCTGTGGCCGTGACCGAAGCCAGGATTCACCCGCAGCCAGACGCGGTGACCCGGAGAGACTTCACCAAGCTGCGCCAGCATATCAACCGAACCGGCGTTGACCGGGATCTGCAATTCGTGCACGCGGGTAAGCGTCGGCGCATCAATCACGTCGGCGGTAAACACCACGTCGTCCGGCTGATTCAGCGGATCGTACCCGGCGGCCAGCGCACGTTCGATCTCGCCGAGCGACACGGAATCCACTTTGACGCCCTGCTCGCGCATCAGGCGCAGAATGTGGATATTCGAGCACGCCTTCTGGGCAAAACGCACCACGTCAAACTGTGAAAGTTGGGCAATTTTCTCGCGAATAATCTCCGCGTCGTAGGCCCAGACCGGGCAGCCAAATTCCGCAGGCAGGGCCAGCAAATTCGCGGCGTTGAGTGCAGTGTCGGTGTGATTGAGTGGGCGAGGCATGGCGAACTCCGTATAAGCATTTTTCACTATTACGCCACAGCCTGAAGCGGATAAAAAATATCGTTTTATCGTGACGCTATTCATTTATGATATGGGCTGATTTTACGCCTGGAGTTACTATGCCCGCCGTTAACCTGCGCCATATCGAAATCTTTCACGCCGTGATGACGGCAGGCAACCTCACCGAGGCGGCACGGCTGCTGAACACCTCGCAGCCCACCGTCAGCCGCGAGCTGGCGCGCTTTGAAAAGGTGCTGGGCTTAACGCTGTTTGAGCGCACGCGCGGACGCCTGCACCCGACCGTGCAGGGCCTTAGGCTATTTGAGGAAGTGCAGCGCTCGTGGTACGGGCTGGACAGGATCGTCAGCGCCGCAGAGAGCCTGCGCGAATTTCGCCAGGGCGAGCTGTCTATCGTCTGCCTGCCGGTGTTTTCCCAGTCGTTTTTACCCCTGCTGCTGCACCCGTTTCTCGCGCGCTACCCGGACGTAAGCCTGAATATCGTGCCGCAGGAGTCGCCGCTGCTTGAAGAGTGGCTCTCCGCCCAGCGCCACGATTTAGGCTTAACCGAAACGTTAAGTACGCCTGCGGGCACCGAGCGCACGCCGCTGTTGACGCTGAACGAAGTCTGCGTGCTGCCGCAACAGCACCGGCTGGCGCATAAAAAGGTGCTGACACCGGAGGATTTTCAGGGGGAGAACTACATCAGTCTGTCGCGCACGGACAGCTATCGCCAGCTGCTGGACGCGCTGTTCGCCGAGCATCAGGTTAAGCGCCGCATGGTGGTGGAGACGCACAGCGCGGCGTCGGTCTGCGCGATGGTGCGCGCGGGCGTGGGCATTTCGGTGGTCAATCCGCTCACGGCGCTGGATTACGCCGCAAGCGGCGTGGTGGTCAGACGCTTTAGCATTGATGTGCCCTTTACCGTCAGCCTCGTGCGCCCGCTGCACCGCCCGGCGTCAGCGCTGGTCGAGACCTTTGCGCAGCATCTGCAACGGGAGATGCCGCGCATTATCGATCCGCTCAATGCCGTGCTGGCACAGTGTTAAGAGAGCATAAACGCCACGGCGCTTTCCGCATGCAGCGCGGCGGTGTCAAACACCGGAACCGGGCAGCGCGTTTCCGGCACCAGCAGGCCGATCTCGGTGCAGCCGAAGATCACGCCCTGCGCCCCCTGTCCGGCCATGCGCTCCATCAGATTAACGAAGTATTGCCGGGACACATCGCTAAAGGTGCCGAGGCATAACTCTTCAAAAATAATCTGATTCACGCGATCGCGATCCACCGCTTCCGGAACGGTGGTGGTGATCCCGTAGCGGTGTTCCATTCTGCCCCGGTAAAACTCCTGCTCCATGGTGTAGCGCGTACCCAGCAGCGCGACGTTGTCCAGCCCTGCGTTCTGAATGGCGTGCGCGGTGGCATCGGCGATGTGGATAAACGGGATCTGGCAACGATCTTCAATTTGCCCGGCCACTTTGTGCATGGTGTTGGTACACAGCACAATGCCCTGTGCGCCCGCACGCTCTAATCCGGCAGCGGCCTCGGCGAGCATGGCCCCCGCTTTATGCCATTCCCCGCTGGCCTGACAGGCCTCGATCTCGTGAAAATCAACGCTGTGCAGCAGCAAACTGGCGGAGTGCAAACCGCCGAGTCGCGCTTTCACGCCCTCGTTAATTAACCGGTAATACGGAATGGTCGATTCCCAACTCATGCCGCCCAACAATCCTATGGTTTTCATCTTTTCCCCTTAGCGCGTCGTCTGGCCCCAGTGAAACAAACTTGTGATCAACTTTCCACTTCTCTTGTCTGACGTTTCTTTTTACTACCGACTGATATAAATTTAATGAAACATTGTTTTATCTTTTAGCGTTCAACCTACGACAGGACGGCCAGATGTTTATTTTTCACAAAGATACTCAGCTTGACGATTTAGGCAACGGCGTCACCCGTCGCATCCTTGCCCATAACGGTAAGATGATGGCGGTGGAAGTGAATTTTGAAGAAGGCGCGGTTGGCCCACTTCACAACCACCCGCACGAGCAGCTGACCTACGTTCTTTCCGGTGAATTCGAGTTTACCATTGGCGACGAAAAACGCGTCGTCAGCGCAGGCGACACGCTCTACAAAGAGCCGAACATTATTCACGGCTGCGTGTGCCTGAAAGCGGGCACGCTGTTAGATACCTTTACCCCAGTGCGGGAAGATTTTCTCAACGCCTGATCCCACTGCACAGCACTATTTTGTACGCCCTCCACGTGAGGGCGTTTTATTTTATGACAACCCCTAAAACCATTAGGCTGAGAATCATTTAATTTAACAATAATATCGCTTTTTGCCTGATTCCATTCATCAAATGAATGCCCAAAAAAGTGATACGCCCCCGCTTTTTTTTCATGAAAATGACACAGGCCTCACCTTATTGAAACGTCGTTTCGACTCCGATCACATTTCCGTGATTAAACGAATGACGTCGTAACAAATCCTAATAAAATAAATTAAAACGATGTTTTACAAATCAAGGACAACAGTTCGCAAGATTTTAAAACTCATTCACATCATCCATATGACAGGGAAAAGTCGTTTTAAAACAGCACATCGCTTAGCACTACGGCCAGAAACGAATACTTCAGTACGTTGCCCTACCCGCTTCATCGCGCGGGGTGACCGTAATATCCGAATCCGTTTTAAACAATTGATTGCCAGGTAGGTATGTATGAATGAAAACAGACTACTGGGATTGGCCTGGATATCGCCCTATATCATAGGGCTTATCATCTTTACGGCCTTCCCTTTCGTGTCCTCTTTCGTGCTCAGTTTTACCGAGTACGATCTGATGAGTCCGCCGGTATTTAACGGCATAGAAAACTACCGCTACATGCTGACGGAAGATGCGCTCTTCTGGAAATCCATGGGCGTGACCTTTGCGTATGTGTTTTTAACCATCCCGCTTAAGCTGGCCTTCGCGCTCGGCATTGCGTTCGTGCTTAATTTCAAACTGCGCGGCATCGGCTTCTTCCGTACCGCGTATTATATTCCGTCGATTCTCGGCAGCTCCGTCGCCATTGCCGTGCTGTGGCGCGCGCTGTTTGCTATCGACGGCCTGCTGAACAGCTTTATTGGCGTCTTCGGCCTTGACCCGGTGAACTGGCTGGGCGAGCCGTCGCTGGCGCTGATGTCCGTCACGTTACTGCGCGTCTGGCAGTTTGGTTCTGCGATGGTGATCTTCTTAGCCGCGCTGCAAAACGTGCCGCAATCGCAGTATGAAGCCGCAATGATCGATGGCGCATCCAAATGGCAGATGTTCATGAAGGTGACCGTGCCGCTGATTACGCCGGTGATCTTCTTTAACTTCATCATGCAAACCACACAGGCGTTCCAGGAATTTACCGGGCCGTACGTCATCACCGGCGGTGGACCGACCTATTACACCTACCTGTTCTCACTCTATATCTACGATACCGCGTTCAAGTATTTCGATATGGGCTACGGCGCAGCGCTGGCGTGGATCCTCTTCCTGGTGGTGGCGCTCTTCGCCTCTATCGCCTTCAAATCGTCAAAATACTGGGTGTTCTACTCCGCCGATAAGGGAGGCAAAAATGGCTGACGTACAACAAATAACGCCGGCAATGAGCGATGCGGATCGCGAAATCGCCCGCACGCTGCGTAAGGAAAAGATCAGCGCAGCCATTCGCTACGTGATCCTGCTGTTTGTCGGTCTGTTGATGCTCTACCCGCTGGCCTGGATGTTCTCGGCGTCGTTCAAACCGAACCATGAGATCTTCACCACGCTGGGCCTGTGGCCGTCTCACCCGACCAGCGACGGCTTTGTTAACGGCTGGAAAACCGGGACCGAATACACCTTCGGTCACTATATGTGGAACACCTTTAAGTATGTGATCCCGAAAGTCATTCTGACCATTATCTCCTCGGTCATCGTGGCCTACGGCTTTGCGCGCTTCGAGATCCCGTGGAAAAACTTCTGGTTCGGTACGCTGATCGCCACCATGCTGCTGCCCAGCACCGTGCTGCTGATCCCGCAATACCTGATGTTCCGCGAAATGGGCATGTTAAACAGCTACCTGCCGCTGTATCTGCCGACCGCGTTCGCCACGCAGGGGTTCTTTGTCTTCATGCTGATCCAGTTCCTGCGCGGTGTGCCGCGTGACATGGAAGAAGCGGCCCAGATCGACGGCTGCAACTCGGCGCAGGTGCTGTGGTATGTGGTGGTGCCGATCCTCAAACCGGCCATCATCTCCGTCGCGCTGTTCCAGTTTATGTGGTCCATGAACGACTTTATCGGCCCGCTGATCTACGTCTATAGCGTAGACAAGTACCCGATTGCTCTGGCGCTGAAAATGTCCATCGACGTCACCGAAGGTGCGCCGTGGAACGAAATTCTGGCAATGGCGAGTATCTCCATTCTGCCATCCATCATTGTGTTCTTCCTGGCTCAACGCTACTTCGTACAGGGCGTCACCAGCAGCGGAATTAAAGGTTAAGAGGGAAATATCATGGCTGAAGTTATTTTCAACAAACTGGAAAAAGTCTACTCCAACGGCTTCAAAGCGGTACATGGTATCGACCTGCGCATCGCTGACGGTGAATTCATGGTGATTGTCGGACCGTCCGGCTGCGCTAAATCCACCACCCTGCGCATGCTCGCCGGGCTGGAAACCATCAGCGGCGGCGAAGTGCGCATCGGGGAAAAAGTGGTGAACAACCTGGCACCGAAAGCGCGAGGTATCGCCATGGTGTTCCAGAACTATGCGCTCTATCCGCACATGACGGTGCGCGAAAACCTGGCGTTCGGCCTTAAGCTCAGCAAGATCCCGAAAGATCAGATTGAGAAACAGGTCGATGAAGCCGCGAAGATCCTCGAACTGGATGAACTGATGGATCGCCTGCCGCGCCAGCTCTCCGGCGGCCAGGCACAGCGCGTGGCGGTGGGCCGCGCGATTGTGAAGAAACCCGACGTGTTCCTGTTTGACGAACCGCTGTCGAACCTCGACGCCAAGCTGCGCGCCTCAATGCGCATCCGTATTTCCGACCTGCACAAACAGCTGAAGCAGTCCGGCAAACCGGCGACCACGGTGTACGTTACGCACGATCAGACCGAAGCCATGACCATGGGCGACCGCATCTGCGTGATGAAGCTGGGTCACATCATGCAGGTGGATACGCCGGATAACCTCTATCACTTCCCGAAAAACATGTTCGTGGCGGGCTTTATCGGCGCGCCGGAAATGAACATCAAACCGGGCAAAATCGTGCAGAAAGACGATGGTCTGCACATCACCGTGGGCGATGAAACCCTGCCGCTGAATGCGAAACAGCAGGAAAAAGTCGCTGAACACGTCGGTCAGGACGTCTTCTTTGGCGTGCGCCCGGAGTTCGTCTGTGTGTCTGACGACCCCTACGCCGAGGGCTGCGGCTCCGGTGACCTGGTCCGCGTAGAGAACATGGGTCATGAGTTTTTCATCTACCTGAAGGTAGCGAATTATGAACTGACCGCCCGCATTCCTTCCGATGTTGCTAAGCCGATGATAGCGAAAGGTTTACATCGTAAGGTGTATTTCAAGTTTGACATGGACAAGTGTCATATTTTTGACGCGAAAACCGAACAGAACATCTCTCTCTAACTGGAGTATAAAAATGAAAAAAGTGCTTTTAAGCGCAGCCATCTCCGCCACTCTGGGACTCTGTGCTTTACCTTCAAGCGCGGCAGACAACGTGGATTTACGTATGTCCTGGTGGGGCGGCAATGGCCGCCATCAGGTCACGTTGAAAGCGATTGAGGAGTTTCACAAACAGCATCCGGACATCACCGTGAAGTCCGAATACACCGGTTGGGACGGCCACCTCTCCCGTCTGACCACGCAGATCGCGGGCGGCACCGAGCCGGACGTCATGCAGACCAACTGGAACTGGCTGCCGATTTTCTCGAAAACCGGCGACGGCTTTTACGATCTGAACCAGCTGAAAGACGTGATCGACCTGAGCCAGTTCGATCCGAAAGAGCTGCAATCGACCACCGTTAACGGCAAGCTGAACGGCATTCCGATCTCGGTGACCGCGCGCGTGTTCTATTTCAACGATGAGACCTGGAAAAAAGCGGGCGTCACCTACCCAAAAACCTGGGATGAGCTGAAAGCCGCCGGTAAAACCTTCGAGAGCAAACTGGGCAAACAGTATTACCCGGTGGTGCTGGAGCACCAGGATACGCTGGCGCTGCTGAACTCTTACATGATCCAGAAGTACAACATCCCGGCGGTAGACGAGAAAACCAAGAAATTCTCCTACAGCAAAGAGCAGTGGGTGGAGTTCTTCCAGACCTATAAAAGCCTCGTCGACAGCCACGTGATGCCGGACACCAAATACTATGCGTCGTTTGGTAAGAGCAACATGTATGAGATGAAGCCGTGGATCGAAGGCGAATGGGGAGGCACCTACATGTGGAACTCCACCATCACCAAATATTCCGACAACCTGAAGCCGCCTGCGAAACTGGAACTGGGTAACTACCCGATGCTGCCAAATGCGACCGACGCCGGTCTGTTCTTCAAACCGGCGCAGATGCTGTCCATCGGTAAAACCACCAAGCATCCGAAAGAAGCCGCGCAGCTGATTAACTTCCTGCTGAACAGCAAAGAGGGTGTTGAAACGCTGGGTCTGGAGCGCGGCGTGCCGCTGAGCAAAGGAGCGGTCACTATCCTGACCGAAAACGGCGCGATCAAAGAGACCGATCCGGCGGTGGCGGGCCTGCGTCTGGCGCAGTCTCTGCCAGCGAAACTGTCCGTGTCGCCATACTTTGACGATCCGCAAATCGTGGCGCAGTTTGGCACCTCATTGCAGTACATCGACTACGGCCAGAAAACCGTTGAAGAAGCCGCAGAAGATTTCCAGCGCCAGGCTGAACGTATCCTGAAACGCGCAATGCGTTAAAAAACAGAGCCGGGTGGCGGCTACGCCTTACCCGGCCTACAGACTATATCAGGCCCGGTAAGCGCAGCGCCACCGGGCATGACAATCACACACCAATGTCCCGTAACTTCTCCCCCGCCATCAGCTTGCGTTCAATGTGCTCCAGCGTGACGTTTTTGGTTTCCGGAATGATCCAGAACGTAATGCCGATAAACACCACGTTGAGCGCGGTATAGAGCCAGAAGGTTCCCGCCGCGCCAATGGCGTCGAGCAGCGTCAGGAAGGTTGCGCCGATGATCATGTTCGACACCCAGTTGGTGGTGGTCGAGCAGGTAATACCGAAATCACGGCATTTGAGCGGCTGAATTTCCGAGCACAGGATCCACACCACCGGTGCCGCGCTCATGGCATAACCGGCAATACACATCATCGTCATGCCAACGGAAAGCCAGGACAGCCCCGGCGTTGCGGTGCCGTTATCGAACTGCATCAGGCAATATCCCAGCACCAGCGTTCCCAGCGCCATCACCGTAAAGCCAATTTTCAGTGCGGGTTTACGCCCGGCTTTATCCACCATAAAAATGGCGATAAAGGTCGCAAACATAAAGGTCAGCCCGACCACCAGCGTCGCCATCATTTGCTGCTCAGTGGTGGTAAAGCCCGCCATTTTAAAGATGCGCGGCGCGTAATACATGATGATGTTCATCCCGGTAAACTGCTGCATGGCCTGCAACAGCATGCCGAGGAACACCGCCCGGCGCACGTTGCGATTAGCCTTGAACAGTTTCCAGCCGCCCTGCTTTAACTTGAGGCTTTCACGAATTTCATTGAGCTCATCACGGGCTTTTTCGGAGGTGTCGCGCAGCATGCGAAGCACCTCTTCGGCTTCAACGTGCCGCCCTTTTTCCGCCAGCCAGCGTGGGCTGTTGGGCAGGAAAATCACCAGCACCATCAGCACGACTGCCGGAAGCGCCAGCACGCCCAGCATCGCCCGCCAGTTACCGGAATAACTCAGCGCGGTGTCCGACAGAAACGCCATCACAATGCCCAGCGTCACCATCAACTGATACATGCTGATCATTTTGCCGCGCACATTTTCGCTCGCCATTTCAGACAGATACAGCGGAGCGGTGTAGGAAGCAATCCCGACCGCCACCCCGAGGATCACCCGCGAGACGATCAGCATTTCGACGTTGCCGGCAAACGCCGATCCGAGCGATCCGGCCACAAACAGGATCGCCCCGGCCATCAGACTGTATTTGCGCCCGAGGCGGAACGAGAGCCAGCCGTTAAACAGCGCGCCAATGGCCGCGCCGAGCATCATGCTGCTCACCACCCACTCCTGCAACCGGCTGGTCAGGGTGAAATGATCGGTAATAAAGGGCAAGGCACCCGCGATCACGCCGATATCCAGACCAAACAACAGTCCGGCGACGGCCGCAGAGATGGAGACGAAAAGGTTCATACGTCGGGTATCGCGCAGCGGGCGCGGCACAGACGACGCGTTATCGGTCACTGTAGTCATTATTTTCGGCCTGAAGAGTGTAAGACATGTATTGAAAGTACGAGATCCCCTCAAAAAGTGTCAGGCGGTATGGCGCGTAGTTATGGATTATTCGGCTATGGCACAGCGATCTGTGATGGACATTACACTTATCAAAATGATGAATATTTAATCAAATTAATTTAATGGTATGTTTTTAATGTGTTTTATTTTTATTTCATTATCTATAACGCTTAAAGATATGGATGAATAGATTTATTAGTCATGGATATTAAGATCGTCTCATGCTCCGATGCTCAGAACATTACACTCGTCAATGTGGATTTCTTACTGGTCAAAAAACTAAATAAATTCCTAATTTTTCCCGAAAAATGAACAAGTTGAACCGTTTCGAGGATAATGAATCACATGCAAAATGATTAAAAGGAATGTTCAAATGGCTATACCGGCATATCTATGGTTGAAGGATGATACTGGTAAGCATTGTTGGCTACCTCAATGATCGGCATACCGTGCTCAGGATCCAGAGCATATGGCATCATTACCGTAACATGAAAATCATAAGCTTAACCCTTTCAATGCTCGTCTTCTTAATCACTTTATTCGTGACGGCTTGCTTAATCGGGCGCTATTTTCCTGACGTTTGGGTTTATCCTGTACGTGATTTTCTTGGTATGGAAAACGGTATCGAAAGCTTTTACGATGCGCTAACCCTTATCACACTTTGTTTTAGCGTACCTGTTAGCACCTTTATCTCCCGAATATGTTACAAATTTTTCGTAAGATAAGGAGATCCCCCTTTTTATTCACCCATAAAAAAACCCCGCCGAAGCAGGGTTTTCATCGCACGCTAACTGAATTAACGCGCCAGCCAGCCACCGTCTACCGCAACGGTGTAACCGTTGATATAGTCAGATGCGCCAGAGGCCAGGAACACAATCGGCCCCATCAGATCGCTTGGCAGGCCCCAACGGCCAGCCGGGATGCGGTCGAGGATCTCCGCGCTACGCTGCTCATCGGCACGCAGCTGCTGGGTGTTGTTGGTCGCCATGTAGCCCGGTGCAATCGCGTTGACGTTGATGTTGTGCTTCGCCCACTCGTTCGCCATCAGACGGGTCACGCCCATCACGCCGCTTTTTGATGCGGTGTAAGACGGTACGCGGATGCCACCCTGGAAGGAGAGCATAGAGGCGATGTTGATGATCTTGCCGCCTTTACCCTGCGCGATAAAGTGTTTCGCCGCCGCCTGAGACATGAAGAATACGCTCTTGATGTTCAGGTTCATCACGTCGTCCCAGTCTTTTTCGCTAAAGTTGATCGCGTCGTCGCGACGGATCAAACCGGCGTTGTTGACCAGAATATCGATATGCCCGAATTCAGACACTGCGCGCTCCAGCAATGCCGGAATGCCGTCGATCTGACGCAGGTCAGCGGTCAGGCTAAGGAAGCGGCGGCCCAGCGCCGTGACGCGCTCAATGGTCTCGGTCGGTTCAACAATGTTGATACCCACAATGTCACAGCCCGCTTCCGCCAGACCCAGCGCCATACCCTGACCCAGGCCGGTGTCACAACCCGTCACAACGGCCACTTTACCTTGAAGAGAAAATGCATCCAGAATCATGTTGTTTCCTTAATCTTTCTGCGCCTGCACGAACAGGCAAGGTTTGCTTATGCTGTCCGCGACTAGCGCAGATCCTTAACGGCAACGTGGTCCATATCATCAAAGACCTGGTTTTCGCCGACCATACCCCAAATGAAGGTATAGGCACGGGTTCCCACGCCTGAGTGAATCGACCAGCTTGGCGAAATCACGGCCTGTTCGTTCTGCATCACAATGTGACGCGTTTCCTGCGGCTGCCCCATCATGTGGAACACGCACGCGTCTTCTTCCATGTTGAAGTAGAAGTACACTTCCATGCGGCGCTCATGGGTATGGCACGGCATGGTATTCCACAGGTTGCCCGGCTCAAGCTCGGTCAGACCCATGCTGAGCTGGCAGGTTTCCAGCACGTCAGGCACGAAATATTTGTTAATGGTGCGACGGTTGCTGGTGAGCGGATCGCCCAGCGTCACCGGTGACACGTCGGCTGGCGTCACTTTTTTGGTCGGGTACGCGGTGTGCGCCGGGGCGCAGTTGTAGTAGAACTTAGCGGGTTTTGCCGCATCAACGCTGGCAAACACCACTTCTTTTGCGCCTTTACCGACATACAGCGCATCCCGGTGGCCGATTTCATAGCACTGGCCGTCAACGGTGATGGTGCCCGGACCGCCAATGTTGATCACGCCCAGCTCGCGACGCTCTAAGAAGTAGCTCACGCCCAGCTGTTTACCCACTTCGCCACCGACAGAAACGGTTTTCGCTTGCGGCATGATGCCGCCGACGATAATGCGATCGATGTGGCTGTATACCATGGTGTATTCATCGGCAACGAACACCTGCTCAACTAAAAACTCATCGCGCAGACCCTGGGTATCCAGCGTTTTTGCATGCGCGCTGTGGATGCTTTGTCTGACTTCCACGAGAACCTCCGAAATATTTTTGACTGAAATGTCACGCAACGGAGCGCTGAAACACTGTTCCGCTTTGCGGTATGGGCACATAGTATCCCGGCTAAAACGTGTTTTCAATTCCAAATAAAACAACGTTTCACTTTTTTTGCCATTAAATATCGAAAGTGCAAACAGGATCACGAATGTTCGGCGTTGACAAAAAACCTGGCGTGATGGCGTCACTGTACGCCTGAATAAATTCATTTAAAAACAACATAATAAGAAATCTTTAAAAACAGGCAGTCGGTTTGCGATTTACGGATGAAAATCAAAGATGGGTAAAGTGAAAGTACGGTAAGTCTGCTGTGCAAAAGGAATAAAGGCAGGATTTCCCCAGAAGTGAGCGACCAGTCACACACATTGAAACAATGTTTTGATAAATTATCACCATGCTTTTAAACTCAATATCAACTCAGGTCACCGCCACAACGGTTGTGTTTCACCGGACCTTCAAAAGGAGTGCATTATGGCGAAAGGTATGCGGGTAAAACTTCAGTACGACGTCAGCATCGATCCGGATACGGGCGCGGAAGTGACTCGCCTCACCCCTCCGGACGTCACCTGCCATCGTAACTACTTCTACCAGAAGTGTTTTTTCAACGATGGTAGCCATCTGCTGTTCGCCGGTGAATTTGACGGACACTGGAACTACTACCTGCTCGACGTCGCCAACGCCGAAGCGGTACAGCTGACCGAAGGCAGCGGTGATAATACCTTTGGCGGATTCCTCTCGCCGGATGACACCTCCCTTTACTATGTGAAAAACGATCGCACCCTGCTGGAAGTGAATCTCACCACCCTGGCCGAGCGCGAAGTGTATCGCGTTGCGGATGAGTGGGTCGGTTACGGCACCTGGGTTGCCAACAGCGATTGCACTAAGCTGGTGGGAATCGAAATCGCCAAAAGCGACTGGACGCCGCTGAACGACTGGAAACTGTTCCACGACTTCTTCCATAAAGGCCCGCATTGCCGCCTGCTGCGTGTGGATCTGCAAACCGGTGAAAGCGCCGTGATCCACGAAGAGAAAAACTGGCTGGGTCACCCGATCTATCGTCCGTTCGACGACAACACCGTCGCCTTCTGCCATGAAGGTCCGCACGACCTGGTGGACGCGCGCATGTGGTTGGTGAACGAAGACGGCAGCAACGTGCGCAAAGTGAAAGAACATGCGGAAGGCGAAAGCTGCACGCACGAGTTCTGGGTGCCGAACGGCTCCGCGCTGGTGTACGTTTCCTATCTGAAAGGCGAACAGGGCCGCACGATCTACAGCTTCAACCCGGACACCGGCGTTAACGAAGCTATCATGCCGATACCCGCCTGTTCGCATCTGATGAGTAACTTCGACGGCACGCTGCTGGTCGGTGACGGCTCCGGTACGCCGGTGGATGTAAAAGACACCAGCGGTTACACCATCGATAACGATCCCTATCTGTACGCTTTTGATGTGGCGAAGCGCGCGTACTTCCGCGTTGCACGTCACGACACCTCCTGGGCCACCTTCGCGAACAGTCGCCAGGTCACCCACCCGCACCCGTCCTTCACGCCGGACGACAGTGCGATTTTGTTTAGCTCCGATAAAGACGGCAAACCCGCGCTTTATATTGCGAAGCTTCCCGAGCAGCGTGAAATGTTGCAAGCATGATTTGAGTTAGTGTTTCTGTAACTGGCCTTGCCCTCCAAACGGAGGGCCTTTTTTTATTTGAAATAAAGAGCGTTCGTCATAATTCGCTTTGCAGGGGCGTTGGCTCTCCTCGCATATCCGCAAACACGAAAAAACCCCGGCTAACGGCTCCGGGGTTTTTCCATGAGGGTAAGGCGATATTAGAACGAGTAGGCAACGCCCAGGCGGAAACGGGTCTGGCGTTCGTCGGTGTTTTTCACGCCCACGTTGCCGAGTTCAACATACGGGGACCAGTTTTTATCCCATTTGTAGGCGAGCTTCGCGTTATATTCGTTAGAGTAGGTTTTGCCATTTTCACGCACAACGTCTTCGGTGCTCTTCGCGTAAACATAGTTCAGCTCGGTGCGCCAGTCGCCCATTGCCCAGCCCACCCACGCATCGAATTTATTCACTTTGTTATCGACGGTGTTGGAATCCGGGTTACGGGTATATTCGTAACGGTAGCGGCCTGCGACATAGAAGCCGCTATCGAAGGAGTACTGCGCATGCAGGTACGGTTTATAAATGGAGTTGGTGTCTTTACTCTCGATATTAAAGCCTGGCGTCAACGCGAAGTTGTCGGTCGCTTTCCAGCGCCAGTTAATAGACTCTTCATGACCGTTGCCGACGATTTCGGTTAACGGCTTATCCGCGTCATCACCGCCGGATTTCCATTTTGCTTCAACGCCAAAACCTACGCCATTGTCGAAACGGTGAGAAACCGCCACGCGATCGGCGTTGCTGCCGCTGTCGATGTATTCGTGACGCAGGTCAACGGTAACCGCCTGAGAGGCGAATGAAGCAGTAATGAGAGACGCGAGTACAAGAGATCTTTTAAACATAACAAAACCCTCAAAATAGTAAAATAACGTTCCGTTTTTATGGAATTCTATTTTATTTATTCTGTAACTTTGTTTTAGTGATCAAGATCGTACTTATTAAGTCTAAAGAATTCGGTAGTTGAGGACGTGATAAATATCAATAAAAAACCCGCAACCCCCCACTAAAAAAGGATCGAGATCACAAATAAATAGCGATTAACATGTTAGTTACAACTATTGCAGGCCATAAAAATTCTTTCAAATCTAAGATCTTATAGGATTAGCGCCCATATAATAACAGCCGTTATTTTATGAAAAGCACATAATGCAAAAGTGGTTTAATTAATATTCGGCGGGCAATAGAATTGAATTTTGGTTAAAGACATATAGCCAGAAATGAGGATGAAGTGAGATTTAGCTTAATTCGCAATTATAAATATCTTTGCATTCCGGCGAAAAGTTGGAAACCATCGCCAGGACGCCCGGCGGCGCAAGCTTGCCGGGCGTACAACTCAGTCGCGCTCTATCGCCAGCGCCACGCCTTGCCCGCCGCCGATGCACAGTGTCGCCAGGCCTTTGCGCGCCCGGCGCTTAACCATCTCATGCACCAGCGACACCAGAATACGGCAGCCGGACGCGCCAATGGGATGCCCGAGCGCAATCGCCCCGCCGTTGACGTTAACCCGGCGCTCATCCCACTCCAGAATCTTGCCCACCGACAGCGCCTGTGCGGCAAACGCCTCGTTGGCTTCAATCAGATCCACCTCTTCGAGTTGCCAGCCCGCCCGCTCCAGACAGCGCCTAGTGGCATACACCGGGGCGATGCCCATCAGCGCCGGATCAACGCCGACGCTGGCAAACGCGCGGATGCGTGCGAGGATCGGCAAATCCAGCTCCAGCGCTTTGCTTTCGCTCATCATCATTACCGCCGCCGCACCATCATTGATCGATGACGCATTGCCTGCGGTCACGGAGCCGCTGAGATCAAACGATGGCATAAGCATCGCCAGCCCTTCCGCGCTGGCATCGGTTCGCGGCTGCTCATCGCATTCCACCAGCGAGGAGACGCCGTCGGGACGCGTTACCCGCACCGGCACAATTTCGTCGCGAAAGCGTCCGGCATCAATGGCCGCGCGGGCTTTTTGCTGCGATCGCAGGGCGTAATCGTCCTGACGCTCGCGGCTGATGCCATACTCCCGCGCCAGATTCTCCGCCGTCACGCCCATATGGTAATCGTTAAACGCATCCCACAGCCCGTCGTGCACCAGGCTGTCGATAAGCTGACTGTTGCCAAGCTGCGCACCGGTGCGGCTGTCGGTCAGCACGTGCGGCGCACGGCTCATATTCTCCTGCCCACCGGCGATCACCACGTCCGCTTCGCCGCACTGGATCGCCTGCGTCGCCAGATGCAGCGCCTTCAGCCCCGATCCGCACACGTCATTAATGGTGATTGCCGACACCGAATTGGGTAAGCCGCCTTTGATCGCCGTCTGACGCGCAGGGTTCTGCCCGGCCCCGGCGGTCAGCACCTGGCCCAAAATCACTTCATCAATGTGCTGCGGCAGCACGCCGCTGCGTTCAATCAGCGCTTTCACCACCAGGCTGCCGAGTTCCACCGCAGAATGGCGAGACAACGCGCCCTGAAAACAGCCGATAGGCGTGCGAACCGCGCCCACAATCACGACATCTTTCATCTCTACCTCTGCTCAGATCGACCAGGCAATAGTAGAGTATTGTTATGGATTATTTTCTTAATTGTTTAAAATTGGTGAGTGTTATCACAGAGGATTTTCATAGGGCGGGAGAAGGGAAAACGCGGCAGCATCGGCTACCGCGTTAAAGGGGAATATTAGTTGTTAACCGGGATCACAGCACCTTTGTATTTGGTGCGGATCCACTCCTGAATTTCTTTGGAGTGCAGCACGCTCACCAGCGCCACGATATCTTTTTTCTTCTCGTCGCCACGGTGCACGGTCACGATGTTGGCGTAAGGATTGTTCTCACCGCTTTCGACGGCAATCGGATCTTTAACCGGGTTCAGGCCCGCGTCGATGGCGTAGTTGGCGTTGATCACCACAGCGTCACCTTCGTCGTTGTTATACATCTGCGGCAGCAGAGACGCTTCTACGTTCGGCAGGAACTGCAATTTTTTCGGGTTCTCAACGATGTCGCTGATGCGCGCGGTCACTTTATCAATGCCCGGCTTCAGTTTGATCACGCCCTCTTTCTCGAAGATGGACAGAATACGGCCTTCTTCAGACACCGCATCACGCATGATGATTTTGCCACCCTGCGGCAGGTCTTTCAGCGATTTGTACTTTTTAGAGTAGATACCGATTGGCTCGATGTGGATCGCACCAGCGCTGACGAAATCGTAATCTTT
This sequence comes from uncultured Enterobacter sp., assembly GCA_963521185.1. Lineage (GTDB taxonomy): Bacteria > Pseudomonadota > Gammaproteobacteria > Enterobacterales > Enterobacteriaceae > Enterobacter_D. The sequence goes on from CAUQTV010000006.1 coordinate 198,325, forward strand.
CTCACCGGCGTGATCTTTCAGCACGCTGTTCAGGTACGGAATGTGCTGGAAGTAGTTGGCGTCGATTTCACGACCGGCCAGCGCGGTGTTCGGCAGAATGTAATCCTGGAACGGTTTGATCTCCAGATCGATACCCTGTTTTGCCAGAATCGGTTTTGCCTGCTCAAGGATTTCAGCGTGCGGCACGTTAGAGGCCCCCACGGTCAGGGTATCCGCCCAGGAGGCGAAGCTCAGGGCGCTGAGGGTGGCTGCGGCAATCAGTGTCAGTGTCTTTTTCATGATGTTGGTTTCCAAATAATTGTTATGGTTAACGTTTATCTAACAGAGAAGTAATCACATCGCCGCAAAACTGAATGATGAAGACGATGATAAGAATGGTCACCGTCGCCACCAGCGTGACGTCGCCGTGGTTACGCTGGAATCCTTCCAGATATGCAAGATTTCCTAAGCCGCCCGCGCCGATAACACCGGCCATGGCGCTGTAGCTCACCAGCGCAATCAGCGTCACGGTAATACCGGACACCAGCGCAGGTGAGGATTCAGGGATCAACACCCGAAACACCAGCGTGCTGAGACGTGCGCCCATTGAGCGCGTTGCTTCAATCACGCCTTTATCCACTTCACGCAGCGCAATCTCGACCAGACGCGCATAAAACGGCGCAGCGCCGACGATCAGTGCGGGCAGTGCCGCATTCGCGCCGAGGATGGTGCCGACAATCGTTTTGGTAAAGGGGATCAGCAGGACAATCAAAATAATGAACGGGATCGAGCGGAACACGTTCACCACAATCGAAATCACGCTGTAGAGCGGTTTGTTCTGGAACAAGCCGCCGCGCGCGGTGAGAAACAGCGCCAGGCCCAGCAAAATCCCGAGCACAAAGGTTGCCACGCCGGAGAGCGCCGTCATGTACAGGGTTTCCTGCGTCGCCGCCCACAGTTGGTCCCACTTCAGATGCGGCAGTAATGTCTCAGCCATGGGTAATCACCTCGCCTTCAATATCGCTGTTGTGCAAATCTGCGAGGATATTGTTCAGTTGTTCAGGGTTTGCCACCACGTGGACCCACAGTTGTCCAAACACGCCGTGAGCGGTCTGGGTCATTTTGCCGTGCAGAATATTGAACGGCAGGCCATAGCGCAGTGTCAGTTCACCGACAATCGGCTGATGCGTGCTGTGCCCGGTAAAGGTCAGCTTGATCACGCTGCCGCCCAGATCGTTGGCAAGCTCGGGGTTAAACGCGTCCTCTTCCGTGTACTGGCTGACCTGGCGCACAAACTGGCGGGTGATCGGCTGCTGCGGATGGGTAAACACGCTCAGCACATCGCCCTCTTCCACCACTTTGCCGTTTTCCATCACCGCCACGCGGTCGCAGATTTTACGCACCACGTGCATTTCGTGGGTGATCAGCACAATGGTCAGTTTGAAGCGACGGTTAATGTCGAGCAGCAGATCCAGAATCTGATCGGTGGTTTGTGGATCCAGCGCCGAGGTGGCTTCATCGCACAGCAGCACGTCAGGGTTATTCGCCAGCGCACGGGCAATACCCACCCGCTGTTTCTGCCCGCCGCTCAGCTGCGACGGATACGCGTTCTCGCGGCCCGTCAGGCCCACCAGCTCAACCAGTTCCGCCACGCGTGCGGCAATGCTGGCTTTTGACGCACCGGCTATCTGCATAGAAAACGCGATGTTCTCGCTTACCGTGCGCGACCACAGCAAATTAAAGTGCTGGAACACCATGCTGATTTTTAACCGCGCCTGGCGCAGCGCTTCACCGCTGGCGGCCGAAATGTCCTGGCCGTTAATGGTCACGCTTCCGGCGGTCGGCTTTTCCAGGCCGTTAAGCAGGCGGATCAGCGTGCTTTTCCCTGCGCCGCTGTAACCGATAATGCCGTAAATTTGCCCCTGTTCAACCGCCAGGTTCACGCTATCCACGGCGGTAATAGGCACCTTGCCGTGGTCAAAAATCTTCGAAATATTCTTAAGGACAATCATGTCGTTGTTCTGTCCGTCGTGGCGGTTTAGCAGTATGGATGTCTGAACGGATGATAATCAGGCCTTACACGCTTTGAAATGACGAAAATGGAATGAGTTATAACCTTTAGTGCTATGCCGTATGACGGGCCGTGCCAGGCATAAAGGATAAATTCGTGATTGGTTAGCGAAAAAGCGCATTTGGAAGCCCGGCGGCACAGGCAGGCGGGAACAGCATGATAGAGCATCCCATTGATCCCATTACCAAAACAGGAAAAGCGTGTAGACGTCGACACTTCCAGCCGACTCGACGGCTTGCCGTCCCGATGTCCAAACAGGACGTCATATATCTTTTCGTTCTAAACCGCAGAGAATGATTCTTTAAACGCCCCATTTCGCAGCCCTATCATTTTGATATCGCGTTTATTTTCAGGTGAATCAAAATGTCCGTTTTCCATTCCGTAACCGAATTAATCGGTCAAACGCCGCTGTTGCAGCTGCATAAGCTGAATACCGGCCCGTGCGCCCTTTTTTTAAAACTGGAGAATCAAAACCCCGGCGGATCGATTAAAGACCGCGTGGCGCTCTCAATGGTGAACGAGGCCGAACGCAAAGGGCTGCTGCAACCGGGCGGCACCATTATTGAGGCCACCGCGGGGAATACCGGCCTGGGACTGGCGCTGATTGCCGCGCAAAAGGGCTATAAACTCATTCTGGTGGTGCCCGACAAAATGAGCCGCGAGAAGATTGCCCACCTGCGCGCGCTGGGCACCAAAATCATTCTTACCCGCTCAGACGTCACCAAAGGCCACCCGGCCTATTACCAGGATTACGCCCGCCGCCTGGCGGATGAAACGCCGGACGCGTATTACATCGATCAGTTCAATAACGAGGCCAATCCGCTGGCACACTTCACCACCACCGCCCCGGAAATTTTCGACCAGCTGGACGGCAAGATCGACGCCGTGGTGGTGGGCGTCGGCTCCGGCGGCACGCTGGGTGGTTTGCAGGCGTGGTTTGCCGAACACTCGCCGCACACCGAGTTTGTGTTAGCCGATCCTGTGGGGTCCATCCTTGCCGATCGGGTGGAAACCGGGCGCTACGGCGACGCTGGCAGCTGGCTGGTCGAAGGCATCGGTGAAGATTTTATTCCGCCCCTCGCGCACATTGATGGCGTGAAGCAGGCGTACCGCATCACTGACGCCGACGCCTTTGCCACCGCGCGCGAGCTCCTGCAAACCGAAGGCGTACTGGCAGGCTCCTCCACCGGCACGCTGCTTACCGCCGCGCTGCGCTACTGCCAGGCGCAGACCACGCCGAAGCGCGTCGTCACCTTCGCTTGCGACAGCGGCAACAAATACCTGTCGAAAATGTTTAATGACGACTGGATGCGCGAGCAGGGGCTGATCGCCCTGCCTCACGATGCAGACGCCAGCGCCACCATTTCGAACAATTCCGTCTTGAAGAACAAGGATAACAACATGAAAACACTGAACACATTAAGCGTGCACAGCGGTGCGTTTAACGATCAGCACGGCGCGGTGATGCCGCCGATTTACGCCACCTCCACCTTTGCGCAGCCTGCACCGGGTCAGCACAGCGGTTATGAATACTCCCGCAGCGGCAACCCGACTCGCCACGCGCTGGAAACCGCCATCGCCGAACTGGAAGGCGGCACGCGCGGCTACGCGTTTGCCTCGGGCCTTGCCGCCATCTCCACCGTGCTGGAACTGCTGGATAAAGACAGCCACATCGTCGCCATTGATGATGTTTACGGCGGCACATACCGTTTGATTGAAAACGTGCGTCGCCGCAGCACGGGCTTACAGGTGAGCTGGGTGAAACCGGACGATCTGCGCGGGCTGGAAGCGGCTATTCGCCCGGACACGCGGATGATCTGGGTTGAAACGCCCACCAACCCGCTGCTAAAGCTGGCGGATCTGGCGGCCATTGCCGATATCGCTAAGCGCCACAATGTGATTAGCGTCGCCGACAACACCTTCGCCTCGCCGCTGATCCACCGCCCGCTCGATTTCGGGTTTGATATTGTGGTGCACTCCGCCACCAAATACCTCAACGGTCACTCCGACGTGGTCGCCGGGCTGGCGGTGGTCAGCAATAACGCCGGGCTTGCGGAGAAACTCGGCTATCTGCAAAACGCCGTCGGCGGCGTGCTTGATCCGTTCAGCAGCTTCTTAACCCTGCGCGGCATTCGCACGCTGGCCCTGCGCATTGAGCGCCACAGCAGCAACGCCCTGCGCCTCGCCACCTGGCTTGAGCAGCAGCCGCAGATCGAAAAGGTCTGGTTCCCGTGGCTGGAGTCGCACCCGCAGTATCGGCTGGCGCGCCAGCAAATGGCGCAGCCCGGCGGGATGATTTCGATAGTGGTCAAAGGTGATGAAAACCGCGCCGCAGAGGTGATTAGCAAGCTAAAGCTGTTCACGCTGGCGGAAAGCCTCGGCGGCGTCGAAAGTCTGGTCAGCCAGCCGTTTAGCATGACCCACGCCTCGATTCCTCTGGCGCAGCGTCTGGAGAACGGCATTACGCCACAGCTTATCCGCCTGTCGGTGGGCATTGAAGACGAAGACGATCTGCTGGCGGATTTGCAGCAGGCGCTGGCGTAACGCGTCAGGCATTTTTAACAGGCAACCGGTAAAACGAACTATGCTTAGCGTTTGATTTACGCCGTCTGACGCGCGGGAGAGCGCCCGTATGCTGTTGAATGTTCTGATCGTGGTGTTAACCGTTATCGCTATGGAGGGCGTCGCCGCCTTTACCCATCGCTACATCATGCACGGCTTTGCCTGGCGCTGGCATGAATCGCACCACACGCCGCGAACGGGCTGGTTTGAGCTAAACGATCTGTTTGCGGTGATTTTTGCGCTGGTGGCCATCGCGCTGATTGCCGTGGGCAGCGCGGGCGTCTGGCCGCTACAGTGGATTGGCGCGGGCATGACCGCCTACGGCGCGCTCTATTTTCTGGTGCACGACGGGCTGGTGCACCAGCGCTGGCCGTTTCACTGGGTGCCGCGCAAAGGCTATCTCAAACGGTTATATCAGGCGCACCGGCTGCACCACGCGGTGCGCGGTCGCCAAGGCTGCGTCTCCTTCGGCTTTTTATACGCCCAACGCCCCGCCGCGCTGGAAGCGGAACTGCGCAAACGTCACGCCCGCCGCGCTACACGACGGGACGCTGCCAAAGCCGCGCCGGGCGAGGCGTCGGCGTCTTCATCCAGCACAGTGCCACCTGACCAGGCGCCGCCGCCAGCATAGCGATTTTTTCACTTTTGCGCGTGTGCTGGCGCGTGTCCCAGGCCGCTGGCCCTGCCGCTTTCACCTTCACACCAATTTCCCGGTACACGCTGCGCGCGGTGGCAATCGCCAGCGCACAACGCGGCGGTAACGCACTAATGCCCTCCAGCGCCGAGGCATAATAGGGTTCAGCGGCATCCACTAACCGTGCGGCGAGGGTCGCCAGCGCCACACGGTGCTCGCGCAGGGCGTAGTTTTCCGGCGTCAGTCCCGCGTCAGCAAGCCACTGCGTCGGCAGATAGCAGCGCCCGATGGCGGCATCGTCAATAATATCGCGGGCGATGTTGGTCAACTGAAACGCCAGCCCCAGATCGCAGGCGCGATCCAGCACGCGGGCCTCGCGCACCCCCATGACCTGCGCCATCATCAGCCCAACGACCCCCGCCACGTGATAGCAGTAGCGCAGCGTATCGTCGAGGGTGTGATAGGCGGTTCCCGCCACGTCCATCGCAAAGCCGTCGAGATGATCAAACGCCAACCTCGGCGCAATATCATGCATCAGCGCCACCTCCTGAAAGGCTTTAAACGCCGGATCGGACATCGACTGCCCTTCACAGGCCTGCAAAGTGGCAATGCGCAGCAGCGCCAGCCGCTTTTCAACGTCGACTGTGGGCGGCGTATCCGCCCGCGCGCCGAGCGTCTGGTCATCGATCACGTCGTCGCAGTGGCGACACCAGGTGTAGAGCATCAGCACGCTGCGACGGGTGGCAGGATCAAAGAGTTTTGCCGCCGTGGCAAAGCTGTTCGAGCCTTTTTCCATGGTCTGCGCGGCGTGATCTAACAGCGGCTGCACGGTCATTGACGATCCTCCAGCATTAAACGGGCAGTGGCTTTTGCCGAGCCGACAACGCCCGGCACGCCTGCGCCTGGGTGCGTGCCTGCACCAACCAGGTAGAGATTGGCGATGTCGTCATCGCGGTTATGCGGGCGAAACCAGGCGCTTTGCGTCAGCAGCGGTTCGATGGAGAACGCCGATCCGAGATGCGCATCCAGCACGTCGTGAAAATCCGCCGGGGTAAACATGCGGTGCGTCACCAGCTGTTCGCGCAGCCCTGGCATATAGCGCGCTTCCAGATAATCAAAAATGCGCTCGCGCAGCCGGGGGCCTTCCACCGCCCAGTCCAGCGGCGCGTTGCCCAGATGCGGCACCGGGGCCAGCACGTAAAAACTGCCGCAGCCCGGCGGCGCGAGCGTGGGATCGGTCACGCACGGCGCGTGCAGGTAGAGCGAGAAATCCTCGCTCAGCGTCGCTCCGTGGAAGATCTCATGGATCAGCGCTTCGTAGCGCGGACCAAAACAGATCGTATGGTGCGCCAGCTGCGAATGGGGCTGATTCAGCCCAAAGTAGAGCACAAACAGCGAGTTGCTCATGCGCTTGCGAGTCAGCGCTTTCGCGCGTTTTTGCCCGACGGGCGAGCGTCCCAGCAGCTTTTTATAGGTGTTCACCACATCGGCGTTCGAGGCCACCGCCGTGGCGGCAAAGGTGCGCCCGTCCACCAGTTGCACATGAGTGACGTTATTGTCCTGCACCGCAATCTCCTCCACGCGCGCATTCAGCTCCAGCTCGCCGCCCAGATCGCGAAACAGCCGCACCATGCCCGCGATCAGCGCGCCGGTGCCGCCCTGCGGGAACCAGACGCCCCACTCGCGCTCAAGGGCGTGGATCAAGGTATAAATGGACGATGTGGCAAAGGGATTACCGCCCACCAGCAGCGAATGAAAAGAGAACGCCTGACGCAGATGCTCTTCTTCAATAAAGCGCGACACCGACTGGTAAACGCTCTGCCAGGCCTGCAACCTGAGCAGCTGCGGCCCGGCGCTGACCATGTCGCGAAACGACAGAAACGGCACCGTGCCGAGGCGCAAATAGCCCTCGCGGAACACCGCCTGCGAGTAGTCCAGAAAGCGGCGGTAGCCGTCAACATCGCGCGGATTAAAGCGGGCGATTTGCGCTTCGAGCGCGGCGCTGTCGTTGTCATAATCCAGCGTTTTGCCGCTCTCCCAGCACAGGCGGTAAAAGGGTTTCACCGGCAGCAGGGTGACGTAATCCTCAAGCCGCTTGCCCGCCAGCGTAAACAGCTCTTCGATAGCACCAGGGTCGGTGATCACCGTCGGCCCGGCGTCGAAGGTAAATCCAGCGTCTTCGTAGACGTAGGCGCGGCCACCCGGCTTGTCGCGCTGTTCCAGTATGACGGTGGGCATGCCCGCCGCCTGGAGACGAATGGCCAGCGCCAGCCCGCCAAATCCTGCGCCAATCACCACGGCTTTTTTCATTTGTTCCCTCGCATTAATGTTGGCGTGTTCAGCGCCGCGCGCAGCGCCTCTCCGGGCGGTACGGGCGGTTTGCCGATGAGAATGCGTGCCTTATCACCGAATGAGGGCGCACCCGCATAAAAGCGCGCGATGGTGGCCTCCGGCAGGCGGTAGAAACGCTGCATCACCTGCCAGCGATCCTCAGGTCGCCCGGCCAGAAACAGCATGCGGTTAAGCAGGCGGAAAAACCGCTGCTGCCGCCACTGGCAGAGCGACTGCGAGCGCGTGAGCGCATACAGGCTTGCGGCGTCAAGGGGCAGGCTGTCCGCGATGCTGTCGGCCAGCCGCACCGCCAGCGGCAGTGAATAGCCGGTGGTGGCGTGAAACAGTCCGGCGCGCAGGCCCGCGCGCGGCTGTCCGGGTGAACGCTGCCAGAAGGCGTGAATGTCACCGGAGAGGGTGATCGGCAGACAGCCGGACTCTTCGCGCTGCAACGTTTTCAGCCGCCACTGCTGTTGCGCCGCATACTCGCGAAGGGTCTGGCGCAGCGCAGGGGGCGAGAACGCTGGCGTGTCGGCGTAGCGCGTATCCTCAATGAGCAGCGAGTCGGGGGTGAGCGGCAGGGTGTAAACAAAGCGGTAGCCCTGCTGCTGCGTGACCGTGGCGTCCATCAAAATCGGCACCGTCAGGCCGTGGGGTTTGTCGAGCAGCCACTGCTGGCCGACAAACACCTGATAGCCCACCCTTAGTGCGGCATCGCTCTCCATGCCCCGCCCGTCGATCACCGCACGCGCACGCAGCACCTCGCCGCTGGCGAGCGTGACCTGCTCAGGTGACACCGCCGCCACCGGCGTATTGAGCCGCAGCCGCTCGCCCATCTCCTGCGCCAGCACCTGTGCAAACCGCTCAGAGGTGATGGCGTAATACGCGCCGGGCAGCCGCCGGGTAAACGCGGGAAAGCGCACGTCGTAGCCGCCCCAGACGTGCGCCACCAGCGGAGTGAGCCAGGCGCGCTGGGCGTCGGTGACGTCGTCATGGTGAAAAGACCAGGTGTGATTGCCGCCCGCCGCCGCCCCCGCTTCAAGAAGAGTCACGTCGAGCGCGGGCCAGCGCTGTTTTAGCCGCAGGGCAATCAAACCGTTGGCGAGTCCCGCCCCGACCAGAATCAGATCCTTCACGGTCTTTGCGTGCTCCTGTTCAAAAGGGCCTGTTCAATCAGACTGGCGGCCCGGTTTGCGCCACCCGCCGCGTGCAGTTCGTCGCTAACCTGCCCAATGCGCCGGGCATAATCCGGCTCGCTCAACAGGTGCTCAAGCGCTTTTGCCAGGTGATGACTGGTGGAAAAGCGCGACACGCGTCGGCCAATGTTGCTCCAGGCGACGCGCGCCGCCACCGCCGGTTGATCAAACGCCACCGGCATCGCCAGCACCGGTGTGGCAACGGCCACCGCTTCAAGGACGGTGTTCAGACCGCCGTGGGTGATGATGACGTCGGCGTCGCGCAGGAACCGCGGCTGATCGACAAAACCGCGCACCCAGGTCGCGCCGCTGTGGTACAGCGCTTCCTCCTGCGCCGCGCTCAGCCCGTCGCAGTGGGCAATCATCACCTGTGCGCCCACCGCTTTGCAGGCGGCGGCAATTTTGTGAAACAGTCCGGCACGATGGCCTTGCAGCGTGCCAAGCGAGGCGTAAACACGGGGTACCGTGCGCGGCGTTTTTTCCCCGCGCAGCGGCAGATCCTCACGCAGCGCGCCGACGTAGTGAAAACCGTCCGGCAGCGCTTTACGCGGGAAATCGAGGGCCGGAATGCACTGGGCGATTTGTACCCGCGTGGATAAACAGTGATCGAGACGGTGGCGCGGGGTCAGGCCAAAACGCGCCGCATGGTGGGCGATCACCCGTTCGTGCGGACGCATCAGCCGGTCGTAAATACGCTCGCTGGTGCGGTAAAGGCGCTGGGCGTTGTCATCATCGGCATAGCGAAAAGGCATCACTGGCAGCGGATAATCCGCCTCGCGGTTTACCGGCAGCGCACAGGCCACCGAGGCAAACGGTAGGCCCAGCGCATCGGCGACGATCCCGCCCGCCGGTTCCATTTGATCGACGATCAGCGCATCAACGGCGAGGGCGTCAACGATCGCCGGAAGCTGTTGACACAGAATATCGGTCAGCGACGACAGGGCCTGGATCAGCTGAAAAAGATTGCCACCGCTGTGCCGTTTTACCCGCCGCTGCGCCTCGCGCAGTGCTTCGCTCAGCGGATAAGCGGCGTCGTCCGCGATAAAGGTGACCCGATGCCCACAGCGAATGAGCGCCTGCGCCAGCGCGCGCAGCGCCTGAAGATGGCTGAAAAGAGGCGGTGAGATCACCGCGAAATGGCTCACGATCGTCCTCTGAACCGGGCGCAGGCGGCAGATATCATTACGGCGTCCTTTTGCTGTTCAGGCGATCTTCATGATCGGGTAGGTCTCCGCCAGTTTATTGCCGAGCCAGGCGTGCATAAATTCACGAATGGCGTTGCCTTTCAGACAGGCATGGTTCAAATGCCCCTCCGCCCGCTGAATATGCTCATACAGTTTTTGCCGGGCGAGTTCTTTGCCCAGCACGTTAACCAGCGTCGATTTGCCTTTGTCCTGGTGCGGATCTTTGCCGGTTGATACCAGCCCGTCGCAGAGATCGTCAACTAACTGAAATGCCTGACCAAAATCGAGCGCAAACTCCCGCAGCTTCTGGCGGGTTACTTCACTGGCGTCGGCGGCGATGGCGATAATTTGCAGCATGGCGCTAAACAAAATGCCGGTTTTCAGATGGTTGGTGCTGAGAATGGCGTCAGTGGTGCGATCGCCGCACCCCTCACGCAGATCGCGGAACTGCCCCAGCACCAGCCCCTGCACGCCCACCGCGCTCGCCAGTTCGCTGACCACCCGCGCGCACCGCTCCCCGGCGAGATCGCCGCTGGCGGAGGCGAGGCCAAAAGCTTTGGTCAAAAGCCCAATCGAGGCGAGGATCGCCACACTCTCACCGTATTTTTTATGCGTAGTGGGCTGGCCACGACGCAGGTCAGCGTCGTCCATACAGGGCATATCGTCGAGCATCAACGAGGCGGTGTGGATCATCTCTACCGCGCAGGCGAGATCCAACAGCGTGTGCGCCTGCCCGCGAAAACCCAGGTCGCGCGCCGCCAGCAGCATCAGCACCGGGCGAATGCGTTTGCCGGGGGCCATGACGCCTTCGCGCATGGCGAGACTGACCACGTCCTGAGGATCCGCTTCGGGCAACAAGCCAGTGAGATGTTCATCAATCGATTTTTTTAACATGCCCGGTTCGCTATTATGCAAAAAATAGCTATCACTACGACTCGACATCGCGACATCACCCGTCTTGTTTTTTTGATTGTAAATTTAACCGTAGACCGGGCGGGAAGGTCTCGCCATAGCACTGAAGGAATTTTACATTGTCGCGGGATTTAATCGGCGGGTGCAGCCCTGCTGCATACGTAATAAATATGAAATAAAACGGCGCTAAATACGCGCCGTTTTATTTAATGTGATTGGTAAAAAAGCAAACACACTATTTACGCCTGCTGGTTACCCGCCTGCGTCAGTTCGGCAATATCCTGCGCCGTCAGGGTTAATTCCAGCGCGGGTACGAAGCCGTCGATTTGCGCCACGCTGGTGGCGCTGACAATCGGTGCGGTGACGCCAGGTGCGGCAATAAGCCAGGCCAGAGCCACCTGCGCTGGCGCAACATTATGGCGAGCGCTGACGTTATCGAGCGCCGTTAAAATAGCCTGACCGCGCGGATTTAAATATTTGGCGATGCCGGAGCCGCGCTGGCTTTTATTCAGGTCTTTCTCACTGCGGTATTTACCGGATAAGAAACCAGAGGCCAGGCTGTAATAGGTCACCACGCCGATATTTTCCTTGATCACCAGATCCTGCAACGCGCCTTCAAAACTGCTGCGGTCATAGAGATTATATTCCGGTTGCAGCACCTGATAGCGCGGCAGATGGTGCGCGTCGGCGCTGGCAAGCGAGGCGGCAAGCTGTTCGGCATTCAGATTCGATGCGCCGATGGCGCGAATTTTCCCGGCCTTGAGGAGTTTCTCATACGCGCCGAGGGTCTCTTCGTACGGCGTGGCATCGTCCGGCCAGTGGGAGAAATAGAGATCGATATGATCGGTTTGCAGGCGGCGCAGTGAATCTTCCACCGCGCGGGCAATCCACTTCGCGCCCAGTCCCTTTTTATCCGGCGCGCCGAGATCCGCTCCGACTTTGGTAAACAGCGTAATCTTATCCCGCGCGCCGGGGTGCGCTGCCAGCCACTTGCCGATAATGGTTTCCGACTCGCCACCCTGATTACCGGGCACCCAGGCGGAATACACATCGGCGGTGTCAATCGCCGTTAATCCGCGCTCCAGCAGCGCGTCTAACAGGCTGAAACTGGTTTTCTCATCAGCGGTCCAGCCAAAAACATTGCCGCCAAAAACCAACGACGGGATCTGTAATCCGGTGTTACCTAATGCACGTAAAGTCATATTGCCTAACCTCAGCAGATGGATAATATTTCATCCTTTTCTTTTTTCGCCAGCAGATCAAGTACCAGGCGCGTGGATCGCCCATATGGTTAAAATAAATATATCCATTTACGTTTATTCGCTAAATGAAATAGCGGGTTGGCAGGAAATAAGAACGTTATTACCGGTACGTTATTTATTTCCTGTTCTTTATCAGTTTCTATTATCCATACCAGTTATACCCTTTGGGTACGCGGGAAAACCCGGCGGCGCGGATGGCGGGATCGAGCGCGGACGCCGACACCGGTTTGCCGTTAACCAGCTCCAGCGTAAAGGTGGCATGTTTGCGCCGTTTAAGCGCCGTCGCCAGCGAACTCAGCGCCGCCTGGCTCCAGCTTGCCATTTCTGCGTCTTCAAAGCTCAGCAGCTCTTTACCGCCCTGCGCCAGATAGAGCACCATTTTTCCGCGCCAGACCACCACTAGCGCACCGCTGCGCCGGGCGGGACGCGTGGTGCCCGCGCCGTGTGGCCAGCCGAGGATCGCGCCAAAGGGGCTGGCGGGATCCAGGGCTGAAAGCGTCACCGCCGCGCTTTCATGGCGCTTCGCTTCCTCAATCAATCGCAGCCTGTCGATGGTCAGCGTATCGGCAAACTGCGCGCCGCCCAGCCCTTTCACAAAGCGCCCGCGCAGGATACGCCCGGCGTCTTCCATGCCGCGCAGCACCGTGCTCAGCGCCGGAAATCCGCCGGGCACCTGCTCCGCCACCGCCGCGCCTTTGGTGATAAGCCCATAGCGGTCGAGCATATTTTCAACCCGCGCCACCGCCAGCACCGTTGGCACCACCGGTTCGCGCGTGATGCGTGACCAGCGTCCGGCCACCGTGCCCGCGCCGGGCCGGTACTTGTCGCCCGAGACGTTATGCACATAGCTGGCAAGCCGCCCGCGTCGACTGCGTAGCTGCCGTGACGGACGCCGGGAGGCCGCTCCTCCCGCGCCCAACAGCGCACGCAGCGCCACCCACGAATCCGCCGTCACATAGCCGAACCACACCAGCTCCCACAGTGCGGCGTAGACATCCTGCGGGTCTTCGTTGGTCAACGGCGCGACCAGCTGCCAGGCGAAATACGCCCCGCCGTCCGCCAGCGCGTCGAGGATCGCGTGGTGCAGCGGCGTTAAGCGCTCCGCATCGCTGGCCTCATCCAGCGGCGGCAGGGTTTCTGCGGCAAACTCGCTCAGATGCAGCGATACCAGCCCGTCGTTTTTGCCGACGGCTTTATGACCGGACCAGACCACCTCCCCGGTGGCTAACAGTTCGTCGAGCATCGCGGGCTGGTAATCGGCCACGCGGGCGGGAAATATCTGCGCTTCCCATACTGATGCGGGCAGCGCCACGCCCGCCAGCTGTTCAATCACCCGCGCCACGCCGTTAATGCCTTCATAGACGCCCTGCGGGTGCTCCACATGCTCCACAGAGAGCGGCCCGGTGGCGTCACTCAGTATGCCGTGGCGCTCCAGTAACAGCAGCGCGTAGGCCGGGGCTGACACCGGCCGTGTGGCGTCACGCGCCACCTGCAACGAGCGCAGCTTCAGGCGGCGAAACACGTCGCTGGCAACCCACTCACTCTCCTCCTCCGCCGCCTGATTAAAGTTGCCGCTTAGCAGTAGCCCCTGCTCACGCAGGCCTTCAAGCATCTCGCCTGCCACCGCCACGCCCAGACCGAAGCGTCGGGCAATCTGCTGCGAGGTGAATATCGTGTGCGTGCGGGCATAGCGACGGAAGAGGTCGCGCAGCGGATCCTGCGCCGGGGCCAGAAAGGCGACGGGCACCGACGCAGGCAGCCTGGTGCCGAGGGCGTCGCGCAGCCTGGCCGCCTCTTCCACCGCCGCCCAGCGCGGCTCATCGGCAATCGTCACAACGATGGCGCGGTGCGCTTTTTCCAGCGCGCGCAGGTTTGCCAGCGTCTCGTCCGGCGCATCTTCACAGCGTTGCTGCACCTCTGCGGTGGAGAGCGGCCCGAGATCGCGCAGCAGATCCGCCAGGCCTTCCATGCCTGTCACCTGACGCCCCTCGACCAGATGTTGTAACTCGCGCGCGACCTGCTCAATCACGGCGGGATCGAGCAGTTCGCTGATGTCGGTCTGGCCTAACAGTTCCCCCAGCAGGTTGCTGTCCAGCGCCAGCACCGAGGCCTGACGTTCCGCAAGCGGGGCATCGCTGGCGTACATAAATTCCGCCACGTAGCCAAACAGCAGCGGCGCGGCGAACGGTGAAGGCATCTCCGTTGCCACCTCACGAAACTGGATCTCACCCTGCTCAACGCGGGTCATGAGCCGGTGCAGCGCGGGCAGATCGTAGACATCCTGCAAACACTCGCGGGCGGTTTCGAGCAGGATGGGAAAATCGGCGTATTCCCGCGCGACGCCGAGCAGCTGGCTGGCGCGCAGGCGCTGCTGCCACAGCGGCGATCGCTTGCCGGGCTGGCGTCGGGGCATCAGTAGCGCGCGGGCGGCGCACTCGCGAAAACGCGCGGCAAACAGCGCAGAGTTGCCGACGCTCTCCGACACGCTGTGCTGTAAACGATCGGCATCGAAGATGAACAGTTCAGCGCCGGGTACGCGCCCGTCGGTATCCGGGAAGCGGGCGATGATGCCGTCATCGCTGGCGGCAATCGCCGGATCGATGCCCATTCGCAGGCGGATGCGTTCGGCAATCGCCAGCGCCCACGGCCCGTGCACGCGCTTGCCGTAGGGGGAGTGCAGGATCACGCGCCAGTCGCCGCTCTCGTCGCGACAGCGCTCAACCACCAGCGTGCGGTCGGTGGGCAGCACGTCCGTCGCCTCTTTTTGCTCGTCGAGCAGCGCTTGCATATTGTGCACCGCCCGCGCGTCCAGCCCTTCGCTTTGCAACCGCGCTGCCTGGCGCTCAGCGTCGTGCTCAGTGCTCATTTCGCGCAAAAACACGCCTATCGCTTCGCCCAGTTCCGCCGGGCGACCAATGCCCTCCCCGCGCCAGAACGGCAGCCGTGCGGAGCGACCCGGCGCGGGCACCACCACCACCTGATCGTGGGTGATCTGCTGGATGCGCCAGGAGGTGGCACCGAGGGTGATGATGTCGTTAACCCGCGACTCGTAAACCATCTCTTCGTCCAGTTCACCCACGCGCCGGGATCCGGCCTGCTCTTCGCCTTCGGGCAGGATCACCGTGTACATGCCGCGATCGGGAATGGTGCCGCCGCTGGTGACGGCAAGATGCTGCGCCCCAGGCCGCGCCATTAGCACGCCGTTATCACGATCCCAAATCAGGCGCGGGCGCAGCTGGCTGAAAGCGTCGGACGGATATTTGCCCGCCAGCATATCCAGCGTGGCGTCAAAGGCCGAACGCGGCAGCGTACGAAACGGATCCGCGCGGCGCACGGTGTCGAACCACTCATCGACACGCAGCGTGTCCATGGCGACGGCGGCGATGGTCTGCTGCGCCAGCACGTCCAGCGGGTTGCGCGGCGGGGCGAGCGTCTCCAGCTGTTTATGCAGCATGCGCCGCACGGTGACGGTGGCGTCCACCAGATCGCGCCGGGTACGCGGGTAGATCACCCCGGACGAGGTGCCGCCAACCTGGTGACTGGCCCGCCCGACGCGCTGCAACGCGCTGGCCACCGACGGCGGCGCGCCCACCTGGATCACCAGATCGACCAGCCCCATATCAATGCCCAGCTCCAGACTTGAGGTGGCGACCACGCAGCGCAGCTCCCCCGCTTTGAGCGCAGACTCAATCTCTTTGCGCTGCTCTTTCGACACCGAGCCGTGGTGCGAACGGGCGATCCACGTGGTTACGCCTTCGGATCGTTTTTCGGTGCCGCCCAGAAAAGAGTGATACGACTCGACGCTTTGCGCGACGCTTTCCCCCTGCCGCAGGGCGTACAGTTCGTTGAGCCGGGCGGTGAGTCGCTCCGCCAGGCCGCGCGTATTGGTAAAGATGATGGTGGAGCGCCGCGCCAGCACCTCGTCAAGGATGCTGGCTTCTACGTGCGGCCAGATCGAGCCTGCCGCACCGGCACGCCCGGACTCCCCCGCCGCATCGGGCTTACCGGGAATATCGGTCATGTCATCTACCGGCACCACGACGCGCACATCCAGCGCACGACCCGACGCGGGATTGACGATCGCGGTGGGCTGCGCGCCACCCAGAAAATCGGCAATGCGCGATTCCGGGTGCACGGTCGCCGACAGCCCGATGCGCTGGGCGCGGGCTGGCAGCAGCGCATCGAGACGCTCAAGGCTAAGCGCCAGTTGCGATCCGCGCTTGGATCCGGCCATGGCATGCACTTCATCGACAATCACCGTGGTGATGCCTTTGAGAGTTTCGCGCGCGCGGGAAGTGAGCATCAAAAAGAGCGATTCCGGCGTGGTGATCAGAATGTCCGGAGGCGAGCGCAGCAGCTTCGCCCGCTCGCCGGTTGGCGTATCACCCGAGCGCACGCCCACGGTGATATCAATTTCCGGCAGCCCCAGCCTGCGACGCTCGGCGTAAACGCCGTCCAGCGGAATGCGCAGGTTGCGCTGTACGTCCGTCGCCAGCGCTTTAATCGGCGAGATATAGAGAATGCGGGTGGCGGTTTTTTTGTCGATGGCCGCCTGCACACCCTCGCGCACCTTAAACAGCGCATCGATGGCGTGTAAAAACGCGGCCAGCGTTTTGCCCGACCCCGTCGGTGCAATGATCAGGCTGTGCTGACCGGAGGCTATCGCCCGCCACGCTTCACGCTGCACGGTGGTCGGCGCGCTAAATTCCGCCGCAAACCAGGTGCGCGTCGGCGCAGCAAACAGTGCCAGACCATCATCACTCGCAGGGTGTTCAGCGTTTTGCATGGCGACCATATCGTTGAAAAGGGATAGGGTTAAGTTAGCGCAGTTTCAAAGAATGCTCACCCAATTAGCTTCAGGTCAGCTTTGCGGTGCCGCTTTTGCTCGTCGTAGTAGTTTTCATGCGTGCCCAGGCTCAGAAGGTAAATGACCAGTTGCTGGTCCAGCCAGCTGTAGCCGAGCAGGTATTGCTGCTTCCCCATATAAAACTTATGCACCCACAGATAGCTGAGATCGCCTTTCTTGCGTTCGCCAAGTTCAGGGTTTGCGATGATGCGATCGATCTCTTCATCAACGCTATCCTGATCTTCTTTGCTCAGGCGTTTAAACGCTTTCTCAAAACGACTTGACTGATAAACATCAATTTCCTGTTCTGTCTTTTCTGCGCACATACTTCTTCATTCTCCCGTTGTCCATTTCGGATTTCGCCAGCAGGACTTCATTAATGAAGGAAAACGTCAGATCGGGGTTATCCTCAGCAATGCGGCCAATCTTAGCCCAATACTCAATTTGCTTGGGCACGCTACGGCTCATTGCGTCTGCGTATGTTTTCACTTCTTCAACAAAATCATCATCTAAGCGGATGCTTGTTGCCATTTTAAACCTCATGATGTAGTCACCCATGCCAGTAAGGCATGGGTGGTTTCAATCGATACGTCAGTGTTTGACGCACTACAGACAATATTTTGCGACAAATTGTCGCGTAATGCAACTTAATGACGCGCGAGGTTAGCGGCGTGACGCAAAGCAAAAACCCTGAATCTGAGTGGAATGAAGGCTGGCCTTTTCCATGTTCCTACCCTAAATCTGCGCCATACCGCCGTCGACAAACAGCTCAGCGCCGTTAATAAAACTGGCGGCGTCGGAGGCGAGGAACGCCACGACTTTGCCGATCTCCTCGGGTTCACCCAGACGGCCCAACGGCACCTGGGCGGCTAAGGCGTCGAAGAGTCCCTGCCGATGCTCATCGGGAACCAGACCGCCTAAGCCCGGTGTGCGCACGGGGCCTGGGCTGACAACGTTGACGCGCACGCCGTGCGATTTCAAATCCAGCGCCCAAGAGCGGGCAAAGTTACGCACCGCCGCTTTACTGGCACTGTAAACGCTAAAGTTTTCTGTGCCTTTCACCGACGTGGTGGAGCCGGTGAGGATCACCGATGCGCCGTGGGCGAGCAGCGGCAGCGCTTTTTGTACCGTAAACAAAACGCCGCGCACGTTAGTCCCAAATATCGTGTCAAAATGCGCTTCGGTGATGGCACCCAGCGGCTGCATATCGCCGCCCCCGGCGTTGGCAAAGAGGATATCCAGTCGGCCAGCGGTGGCGGCAATGCGGGCATAGACTTCGTCGAGATCGCTCAGTACCGAGGCATCGGCGCGGATGCCGGTTGCCGCGGCACCGATTGATGCCACCGCCGCGTCCAGTTCAGCCTGGCGCCGCCCGGTAATAAACACCTGCGCGCCCTGCGCGGCCAGAACCTGGGCTGAGGCGAGGCCAATACCGCTGGTGCCGCCGGTGATCAGTGCAATTTTGCCTTCAAGGGGTGCGTTCATTTTTTAACTCCAGTCATGTTGGTTATGCGTTTTTAACGGTGCCCGTCAGGGCATGGATGAACTCTACGCCCTCCCCGATTGGGGAAAAATCCTGTAAAATGAAAATGACTGTGCACATGTATGGATAATAAACGGAGACGCCGATGGACCAGCTGATGGCAATACGCGCTTACGCCCGCATCGTGGAGGCCGGCAATTTCACCCGCGCGGCGGATTCACTGAATATGCCCAAGGCCACGCTGAGCAAGCTGGTGCAGGAGCTGGAAGCGCACCTCGGCGTGCGGCTGTTGCAGCGCACCACGCGCCGCGTCACGGTGACGCCGGAGGGGCAGGATTATTACGAGAAGAGCACGCGCATTTTGCGCGATCTGGAAGATATCGACACCGCGTTTAACGTGGCGCGCAGCAAGCCGCGCGGGCATCTGCGCATTGATGTCGGTGGCTCTACCGCCTGCGACGTGCTGATCCCGATGCTGCCAGCGTTTATCGCGCGCTATCCGGAGATCCGCCTCGATCTGGGCGTCTCGGATCGCTCGGTGGATTTGATTGGGGATAACATGGATTGCGTGATCCGTGGCGGCCCGCTGGATAACTCGTCGCTGATTGCGCGAAACATCGGTCAGGCGACGATGATAACCTGCGCCTCACCGGCCTATTTGAAAACGGCGGGCGTGCCGGCCTACCCGGACGAGCTGAAAAACGGTCACCGGCTGGTGAGCTATGTGTCGCCGCAAAATGGCCGCGCGGTGCCTTTCCGCTTTCTGCGCGACGGAGAGAAAACGGAAATCAGCGTCGAGCATCGGGTCGGCGTTAACGAAAGCAATGCGCATCTCGCCAGTGCCCTTGCGGGTCTGGGGATCATCCAGACGTTCACCTATGCGGCCAAAGCTGCGCTGGAGGCCGGAACGCTGGTGGAAGTGCTTAAACCCTGGCGTCCGGCCCGGTATCCGTTTCATGTGGTGTACCCGCAAAACCGCCACGTGCCGCACCGCCTGCGGGTATTTATCGACTGGTTGCTGGAAACCTTTCCGCAAAAGCTGGCGGGTTAGCCGAACTCTCGCATTTTATTAATTGATGCGAACATTATTTAATCCCTCAATTGGTCGCTTCGCATCTATATCTATGCGGCGCGCCAATGAATCATCAATAATTCCCACGTTTCATTTAAAAAACAAATTAAAAATCACCATATCGCCTACTAACATCAATAATTGATCAATAATCAACCTATTGCTTTTTATGGCTTTTTTTGAACAATTCAGAAAAAGCGTATAGACCATTTCGAATTTATTAACTATTTTAAATAATAGCGCTAAAGAAAATTCCTATGCGGTCGATAAATACTGTACAGCCAGTAAACCCGTGCGCCAGATACGAAGTTTAGAGGACAACATGAACGCAGACTCGCTCAGCAATGGCCGCCCGTTAAACCGGGAGCCACTGTCAGTACCCCTTACCCTGATACCGCCATGTGTGAAAGCGATTGCGGTCCGGCTGGCGTGGGCTGCGGCGGGCGATGAGGCTGACGTGTATAACGTGCTCTCTTTACCCTATTATCACGGGCGGGTGACACACGACGATCAGGCTACGCTCAGCGCGCGCTTTACCTTTATGCCCACGCTGAATGCGCCGGTGGCTATTGAGGATTACACCATAATGCTGGTCACCGTCTGGCTGCATATTGAAGAGATGTATAACCGTGGCAAAGTGCTGCCCAATGAGATCCTGCAAGGGCTGGCAAAAAAAACGGCAACCCTGGTACCGACGGGCTGCCGTAAAGGTGAAATTGAAGATACGGGCATTATTCACGAATAATGTCACCGGCTGAGCACGCCCCCTTTACTCATGCCATGACGTTGAAATCCAGAAAATAGCGATCCATATAACGGGCAATCGCGTTACGCAGCACTTCATATTTTTTGCGCATCGGATCGCTGCGATGAAATATCAGCACCACTTTACGTTTTGGCTCCGGCGCAACACAGCGAAGGTATTTGATGTTTTCATTGCCACCGTGCTGGGTTGATAAAAACGGAAAGAACGCCACCCCACGGTTAAAAGCCACGCCGCGACGCAGCGTTTCAAGGTGCATCGCCACAAAGCGATTATCCGGCTCCAGTTCAAACTGATAGCAATAACGCAGTACCTGGCTGTGCAGGCAGTTGCCGTCATCAAGCATCAGAATTTTGTTATTTTTCAGATGCCCCATGTCGATCTCGTCGAGCCGGGCATAGGGGTGCTGCTGGCTGACGCCCAGCATGAGCGGTTCATCGAACAGCGGCAATTCAACGTATTTACTGGTGTCTTTGTTGGAGGTCATGATCGCGCATTTAATGGCATCCGCTTCCAGCATGCTCAGTAACTGGTTGTTTTGCGCCTCGTGAATTTCCAGCTCTGTCTCCGGGAAATTCTCAAGGCACACCGAGTTCATATGGGAAAAAATATAGGGCGCGAGCGTCGGAATAATGCCGATATCAAGCGTCTGCGACAGGCCATGATGGTGACTGCTGCTGGCCATATTCTTCAGCGCTTCAATTTCGCGCAGTACCACCTGTGTCTGCTCCACCAGCCGCAACCCGGTCTGGGTAAAGCGGATTTTCCGTGTGGTACGCTCAAGTAATTGCAGGCCAAGCTCATTTTCCAGTTTACGCAGTTGCGCACTGAGCGTCGGTTGACTGACATTGCACGCTTCGGCGGCGCGCTGAAAGTGGCGATGTTTTGCCAGCGCAACAAGATACTCAAGATTACGGATGTTCATTGTGTTCACCGGGCAGCCAATGCGGGTGCGAAAGCGCGCCAACCTTTAACAACGTGTTTTGCAAATGACGTGTTATTATTCTCAACTCTGTCATCAAAATTTCCCCCTCATGCACAGCATGAGCTTTGATAGGTTTTTATTATAAATCTCCCTGCAATGTTCACCGAAACCCCCGGTGAGGCCGTATTAGTTCCCTGTTAACGATACGGCAAATAACGAAAGCATATGCAACGCGGACAAATAATAACCTTCGTCCCGACGCAGTGATTTTTCCATATGTTGATAATCACCCATCGTTAAATCACGTACCGCCAGAATTCCCCCGCTCATATCGTAACTCGCTTGCGAATCGCCTGATACGTCCACCCACGCAGGGGTGCCCGTTCGCGCATAATTTGCCCAAAACTGGCGAAAATTGTCGGTGGAATGCTGTTGCGGTTCGCTCAGACTCAAATAAAGCGGGATGCGGATCGCGTCATAGCTAAATCTGGCTGGCCGATTTACGGCAGGCATGACTTCACCATCATTCTTAACAAAAATCCAGTCGCTGGGTAACTGAGTTTTTCCAAAACGCGCTTTTTCCAGCAGCGTGAGGCTGGATTTTTTCAGTTTTCGCCAGATGTCATTGTGCCGTTGCTTCCAGAAGCTATCCCAGGCGGGGAAGATAAAGTATGACGGGTTAATCACGTACCCCTCATCCTGAGTAAATCCTGCGAGGCCAGGTAACAGCAACGTCTGATTATCCAGCGGCAGGATCAGGCAATTGATGAGCGCGTCCTGAATATGCGCGGAGGCGTTAAGGTAACTCTCATCGTGCCATTTATTGCCAGCAAGCAGCAATGCCCACGCAATAAGCGTGTCGCCGTCGGAGGCGTTATTTTCGTCGGTGACGCGCTGTACTTTGGGATCATAGCGCCAGGCAAACAGCCACAGCGACGGGCGCAATAACGTGTGGCGCGTCCAGCGCCACAGGCGTTCAAACGCTTCTGGATCGTCATTGACGACCGCCAGTAACATGCCATATCCCTGACCTTCCGAATGGCTGATATCACCATTTTCATGGTCAATAATACGCCCATCCTCGCTCAGGTAGTTGTGCTTAAACAGCGTCCAGTTGCTCTCCTGCGCGGAGGCTGAAAACGCGATCATGGCGATGGAAAGCAGGCAGCATGACAGTAGCCTGGCAGTTCTGAACATAGAAGTTCTGAACATAGAGGTTCTGAACATAGAGGTTCTGAACATAGGATTTCCTGTGTTGAATAGGGCAGTTACGGGTGCACGAAGGTTAGATCGCTTCTTCCGCGACGGCGCAGGCCTGCGCGATTTCGCTCTGCAACCACTGGCGGAAGCCCGCACCGGTCGCCGCGTGGCGCATGCCGTACTCCACAAACGCCTTCATGTAGCCCATTTTGTCGCCGCAGTCGTGTGACTTCCCGCTCAGGCAGTAGGCTTCCACCGGTGCCTGCGCAAGCAGCATGGCGATGGCATCCGTCAACTGGATCTCGTCGCCCGCGCCCACCGGCGTTTTATGCAACAGCGGCCAGATGGCTTTTGACAGCACATAGCGCCCGACCACCGCCATATCCGACGGCGCGTCATCGACCGGCGGTTTTTCCACCATGCCGCGCACCTGACCGAAGGTGCCCTGCGCCAGGTTTTTCCCGCCGCAGTCCACCACGCCGTAACGTGAAACCTCTTCATGCGCCACGCGCTCGATCATCAACTGGCTTGCGCCGGTGGTGGTGAAGCGGTCGATCATCGCCGCCAGGTTATCGCAAAACAGATCGCACTGCGCTTCGTCGATCAGCACATCCGGCAGCACCACCACAAAATCGTTGTCACCAATTAGCGGCTCAGCGCACAGCACCGCGTGACCCAGGCCTTTGGACTGGCCCTGGCGCACATGCATGATGTTCATCCCTGCCGGGCAAATCGTTCGCACCTCTTCTAACAGCTGGTTTTTAACCCGCGACTCCAGCAGGGATTCAAGTTCGAAAGAGGTATCAAAGTGGTTTTCGATCGCATTTTTCGACGAGTGGGTGACCAGAACAATTTCGCGGATCCCGCAGGCATAGCACTCCTGCACGATGTACTGAATCAGCGGTTTGTCCACAATAGGTAACATTTCTTTGGGAATAGCCTTGGTCGCCGGCAACATACGTGTGCCGAGGCCAGCCACTGGAATTACAGCCTTTAACATTACTTGTTTCCTTTGGAATGAATCCGTTATTAATTTTTCCCGTTATAGTCGGGAGGGTGCTATTTATTATTAATGCTCAACAATACTGATATTTGTGCCGGGTTCCGCGACTGCCGGAACCTGATAATTTTTAAAATCATCGCCGCCCAGCGCTTTGACTTTATAGAGCGCGGTGTCGGCGGCTTTTAATATTGCCGAGAAGTTTGTCCCGTGCTCCGGATAACGCGCGACGCCGATACTGACAGAGAGTGCGACCGGATCCGGCTGCGACGGCAAATACATCAACTGCCGGGTTTGCTCGACGATAAGCTGTAGCAGTTTGCGACCATCGGGTTCATCCACGCCATCGATAAAGGTCAGCGCGAACTCGTCGCCGCCCAGTCGCCCAAGCAGCGTGCCGCGAGAAATACACTGTTTCACCCGGCTGATAAAACAGCGCAGCACCTCGTCACCGGCGGCGTGGCCCAGCGCATCGTTAATATTTTTGAAATTGTCGAGATCGAGAATAGCCACCACCGCCTGAGCGCCGTGGGCTTTCGCGAGGCGGATTTTCTTGCGGCTGCGAATATAGTAACCCTGGCGGTTGAGGGTTTTAGTCATGGCATCGTTATGGGCGCGAAAATGCAGTTTTTCGCGGATGGCCATGTGCCGGGAGATGTCGAACCCCATCAGCAGCAGGGCAAAAATATCGCCGTTTTCATCACGGCGTGGTACCAGCCGGACGTCCAGCCACAATATCTCACCGCTCTTTTTCGGCTGAAAGACGTCACCATGCCAGTTTTCACCGGTGACCCGCACGATATTAATGCCGTTTTCCAGCGACGAAGGGAGACCTGCCTCCGCGCCCTGAAATAAAATATTGCCGATCACCTCTTCACGGGCATAACCGGTTAACTGATAAAAACAGCGGTTGGCATAGATAATATGCCCTGCGGTATCCAGCACCAGGGAAACAAAGGCATTATCCTCCATGTCATTACTATTCTCGATTTCAAGCGTCCGTCCTGAAACGATAATTTCATTCAACATTATGATCACCCGATCAATCATTTACAAAGAGGGGAAATGCCAGTGCGTTTTATTCGCTAATGGCGTAACGGAACATCAGGACATCTTCCGTCCCGTTGTCTTTCCAGCGAACCGGCACGTGGTTGCCCGCCCCCTGTGACACCAGCCACTGGGAATACGCGCCTTCCAGCACCCACGCGCTGGCGCGTCGCCATTGGGTTTCGTCGCGGGATTCCGGCGCGTGCGGCCAGGCGCAGTGCAGCAGGATCAGTTCGCGCTGGGCCGGGGCCATTTTGACAAAGCCCCAGTTGAAGACTTCCAGCACGCGGTTAATGCTGGCTTCCAGTTCGTTCACCGTGGTGGCGCGCTCAATCGGATACCACTGGGCGAGCATCTGGCCGATACGGCGCAGCGCGTCCGGATCGCGGTCCGTCTGGCCGTCGGTGAATTCATTGAAGAACAAATACACCAGGTCATGCCAGCCAGCATGGTAGTTGCGTTGCAGATAGGTATCTCGGTCACTAAACATCATTCATCTCACTTATTGTTTATCTTGATCGACGTAATATTTAAAATAAAACAACGCCTTACCTTCGTTATAACTGCCAAATGTGTCATAGCCCAGGTTCGCCCCCAGCATCACGCTGTCGTTGAGGTGGTAGCGCACGTCTGCCCCCAGCGTGTAGCCGATGCCGTTTTTCGCGGTGGCCTGGTAGGTGGCATCCACGTCCTCGTCGGCGCTGGCGTAGGTGTTTAGCTGCGATTGCAGGCTGCTATGACCGGGGAAATAGTCGCTCTTGTCCTGCTTGTAGGACTGGTAGCCCACCGCGCCGCTCAGCGCCATGTCCCAGTCGTTCACTTTGCGCGTGAAGGTCACCGGCAGCGTGAGGGCCATGTAATCCTGCGGACTGAAATAGCCGCCCTGGCCCAGCGTGTAGTAGCCCAGATTGCGGTCAAAGTTCATGTAAGTGACGTTAACCCCCGCTTTCAGCTCGCCGTCCGCGTTTTGCATCAGGCGCAGGTAGCTGCCCGCCGTGGCGTTCACCGAGTGGTTGGTCGGCACGTTTTCGCCAATCCAGGTATCAAAGCCCAGCTTGCTGTACAGCCCGACCAGATCGCTATCCCAGGCGTACTGCGCGGATACGCCGTTGCGGGTCACCGCGCCCCACTTCTCACCGGTGGTTTTGTCTTTCGCGCCGACGTAAGAGAGCAGACTGTCGGTCACCGCGCGGCGCTCCGCTTTCAGATCCAGCGCGCTGTGCGCACTCAGCTGCGGCTTCCACTCCACGCCGCCCACCAGCCGGGTAAACTGCCCGCCGGTTGGCGTGTTGCCGATATCAATGTTGTAACTATCACCGCTGAGGCTCAGATGGGTTTCCACGCCGTTGGCCTGCTGACCGCTCTGCCCGGTGGCGTTGGTCGAGGTGCTGGTCGTGCTGGTGCTGGCGGCTGCGGCGATAAGCTTTGCCGCATGGGTCAGCGCGCCTGAACCAAAACGGTTGGCAGATTCATCGGACATTTCACCGGCGTTGAGCGACACCGGCGAGACGTTAAGACTCAGACGTGCGCCGTCGGCAATGGCCCCGGAGAGGGTCAGCGGCGCCTTGACTTCGTCGAGCGCGCCGAGACCGGATTCACCGTTACGGCTGCGCAGCGACACGCCGGCACCGGTCCAGGTGGCGGTTTTCTCCTGCAAATCCTGCATCAGCGTGTTAATGCCGTTGAGCGCGGTTTGCTGCGCCTGACGCGTCGGCGACGGCAGCGCCATGATGTCGCTGATCGCGTCGCTGTCGCCGTTGTCGTCACTCTGTTGCAGACGCCACTGGGCGGTGCGCAGCAGCGACATGGCCCGCTGGCTCTCACCGTTGGCCGCCGCGACGCGCGCAGCCAGCAGCGTATAGTCCGCATCCTGCGAGGTCTCCAGCGCGTAAAACGCCTGCCGCGCCTGAACGTTGTCGCCCCGGGCCAGCGCCAGATTTATCACCCCGGTCAGCGCCTGCTTGTCGCGCGGTGATTTACGCAGAACGTACTGGTAAATCTCCCCCGCTTTTTCATCCATGCCGTCAGCCTGGTAGATCCTGGCGACCGCCAGCAGCAGATCGCTATGGGTCGGATTGGCCTGTAACGCCGGCATCACCGTGTTCCACGCTGCGCCGATTTTGCCGCGCTCGCGCAGGCGGTCGGCACGGGCGATGAGCGTGCTGATGCGCACGCTGTTGATCTCGTCCTGGCTGAGGGTGTTTTGCAGCGCCGGGGCGTTGAGCACGCTCTCCGCTTCGGCAAACTGACCGGCCTGGTTCAGCACGCGGATTTGCCCGGCATAATCCAGCAGCGAACCGTGCAGCCCCTGCGCCTGATTGTCCCGCACCCGTTGCAGCGCACCGGCGCTGTCGCCCGCCTGCATCAGCAGTTCGGCAAGGCGACCCACGTCCACCGGTGTCTGCGGCGGTGTGCGTTGCAGCACGGCCAGCGTATTGCGCGCCGCCTGCGGATTACCCAAACGCAGATAGTTGCGGGCAATGTCCATCTGCGAATTGGTCTGCACGCGGGCGTACAGCGCGGTCATGTCGGCGCTGTAGGCGCTGCGGGGCACCTGCGCGAGCAGGCTCTGGCTTTTCGCCCAGTCGTTCTCTTCCGCGGCATAGACGGCGGCGGCATACAGCGCGTCGTTGCGCTTGCTTCCCCGCTGCACGGCACTGTTCATCAGCGCCTGCGCCTGCTGCTTTTGCCCGCTCTTGCGCAGCAGGCGTGCGTAATCAAGCTGTAGCCAGACGTTCTGCGGGTATTTACCGGACGCCACCTGCAAAATTTGCATCGCGCGGGAGGTGTTGCCCGCAAGCGTGGCGGACTGCGCCGCTTTGCGCTGCTCATCGCCGTTGTCCCCCGCAGTGGCGTAGCGGGTACGCAGACTGGCGGGCAGCGTTTTAAGCATCTCATCCGCTTGCGCCTGCTTATTTTGCTGTTTTAACACCCACCACAGACCGGTGCGCACGTCGGTGTTCTGCGGATGCTCCGCCAGCAGCTGGCGGTAAACCTGTTAGGCATCATTCGGCTTGCCCTGACGGCGCAGGATGTCCGCACGCAGTATCTGCGCAGCCTGCCGCTGGCTGGCGTCGTTGCCCTGCACCGCATCGAGGCTGGCGATCGCCTGGGCGTAGCTGCCCTTCTGACTCTGGCTTTTCGCCTGCCCGAGCGCGGCGTAAAACTGGACGTTTTCCGCGTCCTTTGCCCACTGGGCGCTGTTGGGGTTTTTCGCGTCTGCCGACACCGCGCGGGATAAATAGCGCTGCGCGTCGGCAAAGTTATTCTGCCGCATTGCCACGTAGCCCAGTCCTGCCAGCGCGTTGCCGTCACTGGCGCGGGTTTTCAGGATCGCGCTAAAGTTCTCTTTCGCCGCCGTCAGATCGCCGCCGTTAAGCGCGTCAAATCCGGCTTTGGTGGCGTCGCCTTCCGTGCCCTGGCGGTAGTGATCCATTGGCGTGCTGTCTTCCGGATGACGCCCGGCATAGCGGGTGTAGGCGGCGAGATCGTCCGCTTTTGGCGTCAGCCACAGCAGCGCCTGTTGCAGCGCCTTGTCCGCGTTTTTATCCTCCGGCGCTAACGCGTCAAGCTGGCTGATGCCCTCCCGGCGCGTGCTTTCCTGGTAGGTGAGCGTGGTGGCGAGCGCAAGACGGGTGGGCGCATCGCCCGGTAGCGTGCTGGCACGCTGGCGCAGCCCGGCCACGGCGTCGGGCAGGCTGGCGCTGTCGCCGGCCATCGTCTGGTAATACTCCAGCGCCAGATCGTCCGGTGGCGTCGTGCCGTTAAACAGCGCGCGGTAGGCCGCCAGCGCCTCTTTGGTCTGTCCGCGACGCGCCATATCGCGGGCGGCGTTAAGCTGCGAAGGCGACAGGGTTTGCATGGTGTGCGCGCTGGTGAGCGCGTTCAGGCGCGGATCCTGCGGCGACACGTCGCTGATACGCTTGCGCCAGGCTTCCGCCTGCTGCGTGTCGCCCCGTTGCAGGTTGTAGAGCGACATCAGGTACATCGCATCCACGTTACTGGCATCCGCCACCAGCACTTTTTGCAGCGCTTCAATGGCCATATCGTCATGGGCTTTGCTGTGCCAGTAGCTGGCCTGGGTCAGCAGCTTTTTGATCGCCGCCTCGTTGCCGGGGCCGTCCGCGCCGTCTGCCGCACAGGCCGCATGGCTCGTGCCAATCAGGCACAGCAGATAAAACGCCTGCGTCAGCGGTGAACCGTTCTTCGGCTTAGTCATGATGAGTCTTATCCTGCAAACGTTGTTTCGCGTGGCGCTTGAGTGCGTTGAACAGCAAAGGGCTGGCAATCGCCGCGACCAGGCAGGCGAGCGCGATTAAAAAGACAATATGCTGGCTGGCGAACCACAGCACTTTTAGGTAGCCCGGCATATCACCGAGGGTGAAAGTGTCGCCCACCCGCCAGCTGCGCACGTCACCGCCGTCGGTGACGGTGGTGAGATCGCCGCTGGCGGTGGAATAAAAGGCCGGTTTGAGCATGTCTGTCGGCAGTTGCATAAGCTGATGATCGTCGGTACCGGTGACCAGTACCACGACACGCTGCGGGTTCCACGGTGAGCGTACGCTTACCAACCCACGCCACTGGCTGTTGTCCGAAAGCCAGGACGCCGCATCAATATCGTTGCGCGCGCGGCCCTCGGTGATCAGCGTTAACAGGCGGCTTACCACGCTGGCGGTGCGGGCTTCGAGGGTGGTTTCGTTAAGCGAAAAATCGCTGTTTTGCAAAAGTGGCGACAGCAGATCGCTCTGTTTCAGGCTGCCAATCGCCAGCACGTCGCTCTCCGTTAGCTGCTGTTGTGCGCTCTCCTGCTGCGGCACGCCGGTATAAAGGTGCAGGTAGTTCGCCGTCGAGCCGGTATCACGCCCGGACTGCGCCAGCAGAGTGAGCATCACCGTGGTGTCTTGCGCCGTCGGGTGCGCACTCATCACCAGCGCGGTGTGCGCAAGATCCGCATACCGGGTGAACGGGAACAGCGTACCGGTAAACCATGCCAGGTTCGGCAGTTGCCCAAAGTGGCGCGCGCCTGAGAAATCCAGCGTTGAGCTACCGTCAATGCGGCTTTGCAGGTTGTCATCGCCCAGCGCGTTACAGGGTGCGTTTTTCAGCGTTGTCATGCCGAAATAAAACGCCAGCTGATTGCTGCCGAGAATGGCGCGCGGATCGATATTCACGATGGCACTTTGCTGGCGCTGTGACAGGCCAAGCATCGCCATCACCGGCGCAAACATCCCCTCTTTGCTCACCGGCAGCCGCTTTAAGAACTCGCCGTTGAGATTGATGTTGAGGTACGAGTTTTGATCGTCGATCCAGCTTTTCTGCGCGAAGCTGTAGTTCACGCGCAGCGGCACGGAGGTGCCGTCCCACATAAACAGATCCGGTGCGGTGCGAAACGGCAGCGCGTTTTCACCGTGCCAGACGCCGCGCGCCACCAGTGCGCCCTCATCCGGCACCAGCGTGCGCAGCGCTACCGGGCGAGTGGCGTTGAGCCAGCGCGGCGCATCGTAAGCGGCACGCGGGGTGATTTTCACCGGGGAAACCGCCAGGAAATCACTTTCCGGCAGGCCTGGCTGCGTTAAGCGCCACGCGGCCTGGCGCAGCTCTGCCTCGTTGCGCCCGCTGACGATCAGCAGCTTGTACGCCGGGTTGTTTGGGTTGTCGATCATCTGCAATGACGGGCCACCGCGATCGTCGAGGATCACACTGCCAATCCGATCGCCGGGCTTGCCAAACAGAATACCGTTGCCCTCGGGCAGGGCGTTGTACTGCACATCGAAGCGGCCCGGCTTGCCGGTGGTGAGCACGCCAAACTGCGAGGCAACTATGCCCGAGGCGGTCAGCACGTCCGCATCCGGCGCGGCGGAATAGGCCACGCTCACCCCCTGATCTTTGGTCTGCTTGCTGTCAAAGAACGGGCGCGGGAACAGGCTGAGCAGCTTGCGCACGTTGAGCCATAGCCCCTGATAACTGAGCGTTGATTCCGGCAGTAGCGTGACCTGGTAATCCGCCGGTAGCGAGCGCTGGCAGCTCCAGGTGTTATTGATGATGTCGTCGCCCGTTTTGAGCTGGAAGCTCAAATTGTTGGTCGAGGTGATCATCGAAGCGGGAACGTCGAGACGCCATGCGCCTTTCTCCTGCTGCATCTGATCGAGCGGGATCGCCCCCAGCGGCTGCCCGTTCAGCATCAGTTGCAGGTTTTCGCCGCTCACGTCCGCGTGGTTGACCTGCACGTTCAGGCTGATTTGCGCATCGGTGATCACCATATCGGACGGCAACGTAAAGCTGACGCCGTTTTGCAACTGCCTGCCGGAGAGCGTCATGCCGCCCGACGCGCCCATGTCGCCAAAGCTGAGCGTACTGGAGACGTTCTGATTGCTGGCGTTGACCGGCAATGGCGCGGTGTCAGGGCTGGCGGAGAGCGCGGACGGCAGCGGCAGGTCCGGCAGTGTGTCGGTACTGGCGGAGACGGCAGCAAACGCCGCACCGCTCATGGCGCACAGCATCACCATCGCCTGCGCGAGGGGGTTAAATCGCATGCTTAACCTCTTCGGCTTTTCGCGGCACGGCGGCCATCTTGCAGTGAACGCCGTTCGCCGGTTTGCGACGGCCAAAAAACAGTTCCCAGACGCACTGCAAAATCCCGAGGAATGAGGCCAGCGGGCGGTCCGGCGCATGGGGCGGTTTGAACCAGGCGTCCGCACGGGAGAGCACCACGCGCACCAGCTTGCGGCGCTCGTTTAACGGCAAGCGGTCAAACTCCATGCGGATATCCCCCGCGCCGATACCCGCCGTGCGGATCGGCACATGCGCGATGTCATTGCCCAGTCCCAGCTCGATTTGCACCGGCGCTTTGTAGGAAAGATCTTCGCCTTTCGCCAGCGCCACGCGCGCGCCGCCCATGGAGATGTCGAGGGTGTGGGTCATCATGTGCGAACCGTCGGAGAACAGCACTTTCGCCGGGAGGCTGGCGTTAACGCGGATCGTTTTACGCACCTGTCTGGTCTCTTTTGCCACCGCAATCGACGCCAGCAGCGTGATTGAACTAAAGCAGCCCCAGGCGATGTTGAACAAAATGACGCGCGGATCGATACCCGCGTAGTCGTGCATGAAGTAGCGCGCGCCTACCCACATCATGCTGCCGACCATTAATAAGACGGTGACGATCAGCGGGCGCACGGTCAGCGCATCGAAGTAGTCGCGGTCGGTCAGATCGCCTTTGTCGGTGACGTTGAATTTCCCCAGCCGCGGCGAAACCAGGCTCAGCAGCGTGGGCAGGATCAGGTGGAACGCCATCACCGTTTCGTAAATCTCGCCCCAGAACGCATAGCGGTAGCGGCCGGTAATGCGCGAGTTCACCACCGTCGACAGCACCAGGTGCGGCAATACGTAGGCGAAAATCAGCGTCGCCGACGACGAAATGATGTTGAGGTTAAACAGCATAAACACCAGCGGTGAGGTCAGAAACACCACCCGCGGCAGGCCGTACTGGAAGTGCAGCATGGCGTTGAGATAGCACAGGCGCTGCGTCAGCGTCAGGCCGCGTCCGAGCAGCGGGTTATCAACGCGGAAGATTTGCGTCATGCCGCGCGCCCAGCGGATGCGCTGGTTAACGTGCAGCGCCAGGCGCTCGGTGGCAAGGCCTGCCGCCAGCGGAATAGCAAGAAACGCGGTGTTCCAGCCACGACGCTGCAATTTCAGCGCTGTGTGCGCATCTTCCGTGACCGTCTCGACCGCAAAGCCGCCCACTTCGTTGAGCGCCGAACGACGGATCACCGCGCACGAACCGCAGAAGAACGTGGCGTTCCAGTTGTCGTTACCCTGCTGAACCGGGCCGTAAAACAGCGCGCCTTCGTTCGGTACGCGCCGCGCCGCCGTGAGGTTGCGCTCGAAGGGATCGGGCGAATAGAAGTGGTGCGGGGTCTGGATCAGCGCCAGTTTGTCATCGCGGAAGAACTCGCCCACCGTGGCTTGCAGGAACACGCGGGTCGCCACGTGATCGCAGTCGAACACGCAGATCAGTTCCCCGTGGGTCAGGGTCATGGCGTGGTTAAGATTACCGGCTTTGGCGTGGTTATTGTCGGAACGGGTGATGTACCCGACGCCCACCTCGGCGGCAAAATCGCGGAATTCATCGCGCTTTCCATCGTCAAGGATATAAACCTGCACTTTATCCTGTGGATATTCGATGCACTGCGCCGCCAGTACGGTATCACGTACGACGTCGAGGCTTTCGTTATAGGACGGCACATAAATATCAACGGTCGGCCAGCGGGATTTATCCTGCGGCATTGGCGCAATGGGTCGTTTTAACGGCCACGCCATTTGCACATAGCCCAGCACGAGGATCGTCCACGAGTAAATTTCAGCGGCAAACAATAAACCGCCGAGCACCATTTCGAGGGTAGAGTCAAAACGCAGCGTGGTGGTGGCGCGCCACCAGATATAACGGGTGGACATCATCAGTGAAAATACCAGCATTGCCAGCACCGGCTTTTTACCTTTGAAGCGACCGATAATAAAGACGATAACAATCACCGACAGACCAAAAAAATATTGTTTGTCGCTGCTCATCGGCGTGATAACGACCAATAGCGAGACCAATAACAGCACCAGCGTGAAGAAAATCCTGATGATTTTTCGCATGTTTTATATAATCTTATACAGAAAACAATAAAAGGCTTACCGGCGTGCTTTGCGGCTCCGGCAATCCCGTTAAAAATCATGACTTGACAGACTGAACAGAACCCGTCACGAAAAGAGGGCGATAAGCCAACAGCATCGCCTGGAATCAGGTCACGCTAAATCATGGGTAATGTTGCCTCAGAATATTTCCCGCAGGGGGAAAGCATTATTTTCCGATGGTGGTAAATAACATATCGAGGCGTACCGGATTACGCTCGAAAACGTCCTGCTCCGGGGTGCGGGTCATCGCCGCGACGCTTTCCATAATGCCGCCCGCCAGCGAGGCGAAAGCGTTAGGTGCCGGTGCCGGACGCGATTTGGCGCGGGCGGGTGCGGCGGCTGGCGCGCTAACCCCTGCCGATTCCTGGCGGCTGATGGGCTGGACGTTGTTGACGAGGGTTTCCGGCGCATCGGCGGTAAACTCAAGGGCTGTGGCTAACGGAGAAACTGCTGGCATAATGACACCCTTTTCTTCATTCATTTCGTGAAAAGAAACACCGGACATTTTTAATTTTGCAGTTAAAGAACTGAGATCGTCGTACATAGTATTTTCCTGACCCCGATGCGTTAATAGACGTTAAGTGTTAAACAGACGGTTAACAACAAACGTTTAATTGAGAATTTCCTTATATACTGTGGGCGGGTAGCAGGTAAAGTCAATTGACGCAGGCGATAAATTGGCAGGCACTTATTTAAGCCATCTATAATAGCGGGGGAAAACGCCAATCTCCACAATTTACTCACAATTGCGTCTTTCAGCTGTTATCTGATATCGGCAGCGCATCTTCATTCTTTATCAATAAATCAAAACGTATCTATTGAGAGATTCTATAAATCAATTTTCAGCGTTAATTATGGTAGCTGGTTAAAATTATTTCCATTAGTATGTCGCCGACCTCTACATCTAAGAAAACGATTATGCATTCTGACAATGATATTTTCGGCTCGCAGAATATGCTGGCGGCACTGGAATATGTCCACGATGCGGTCGTTCTGCTCGATAGCGCGGGTACCGTCCTCTTCTTTAACCGCGCGGCAGAACAACTGTGGCGTTATTCCCGCATCATGGTATTGGGCCGCCATGCCGCCGATATCCCGCTGTTTGGCGCGTTGGAGGTCGGTAATGCCGTCGCCGATGAGGAACACCCGCTGACCATTATTGCCGCGACCGGGGAAGCGTCGTCGCTTGCCGCCACAATAAGCATTAATCACGACGTGGCGGGCGGGGCGTCGCGCATGATCGTCGTGCACATCGACCAGGAAAAAATCACCCGGCTATCTACTTATAACCCGCTGACCGGCTTGCCAAAACGCAGCGCCCTGCATCACTACATTGACCAGATGATCGACCACCGCACGCACTCCCGCGCGGCTTTCTTTTTCCTCGATCTGGACCATTTTAAAGACGTTAATGATGCGCTCGGCTATGCCGCAGGGGACAAGGTGCTGGCGGAAATTGCCCAGCGCCTGCAAAGCGAATTTTCCCGCCAGGGTTTTGTCAGCCATGCGGACAGCGATGCGTTTGTGCTGGCGATCCCGGACTGCGACGAAACCCACGCCACCCGCGTCGCGCAGAAAATTCAGGCGCTGTTTCGCATCCCGTTTAACGTGGCGGATCTGGCGCTCAACGTCACCGTCAGCACGGGGATAAGCCTGTACCCGGATCACGGCGTGTCGCGCGAGGGGCTGCTCAGGCAGGCCAACCACGCGTCGCACCTGGCGAAGGCGGCGGCCTCCGGCGGTTACCTGTTTTTTGATCCTGAGATGAACCAGGTGGATCAGGAGCGGCTGAAGCTGGCAGCGGCGTTGAAGCTGGCTATCGCCGGCAATCATTTACATCTGCACTATCAGCCGCAGATATGGCTAAAAAATGGCGAGCTTTATGGGGTCGAGGCGCTGGCACGCTGGAACGATCCGGTGCTGGGTGATATTCCCCCAGGAAAATTTATCACCCTGGCCGAGGAGATTGGCGAGATTGAAGCCATCGGTCGCTGGACACTCCATGAAGCTTGCCGCCAGATGGCGGAGTGGCGCAGCAATAAAATCCACGTACCGGTGGTGTCGGTTAACCTGTCGCCGATTAACTTCTATAACAGCAGCCTGCCGCACTATATCGCTTATTTGCTGCGCCAGTTCCGTATTCCGGCGGACTGCCTGACCATCGAAATCACCGAAGGCGTGATGATGGATAAGCGCCCGGAAACGCTGGACGTGATTTGCGCGGTGCGTGCGCTGGGCGTGGGGCTGTCGATGGATGATTTCGGCACCGGCTTCTCCTGCCTGTCACGCCTGGCGCACCTGCCAATGACCGAGCTGAAAATCGATCAGAGCTTTATGCACGATCTTAGCGAGGGCAGCAAAATGAAAGCTATCGCCACCACGGTGGTGCGCATTGGTCAGAGCCTGCACCAGACGGTGGTGGCCGAAGGGGTGGAAACCGAGCATCAGCGCAATCAGCTGCGGGATCTGCAATGCGATATCGCGCAGGGCTATCTTTACTCACGCGCGCTCAATGCTTCGGCCCTCGCAGGCTGGCTACAAAACCGCCCTGAAATATCGCAGTAATCGTGCTCTTTAGCGCAGTAAAATTAGCCCCGGTGTTGTGATAACACAGGGGCTTTTTATTTACCGGCGATTAGCCAATAAACTTCAGCAGCACCAGTAACAGACAAAAAGCCAGCATCCCCCACGACATATGCCGACTGGATCGTAATGCGGGATTAGTACTGGTGGTTTTACTCCGGCTATTTTCAGCGTTCATGTGAATATTATCTATCGGTATTGATCATAATCATTACCACCACCGTGTTGCGCAGCGGTGAGCCAGTGAGAACAAAACACGGATAGCGCGACGGCGCGAAAAGCCCCTATTCAAGGCTGATATTCACTTATCGTTATTATTGATTAATTTAATAGCGTCTTTTATGACGATATTTTAATACTACCGGGAGAGATTAAAAAAAGCATGCGGAAATTTGCGTTTGGCGAAAGTAAATATGAATTATAGGCAATATCTATAATTAATTAAATTAAACCATTATCGGTCAATGAATAAATATCTTTGGCGGCTTATTAACCTTCTCCTGGTTGTGGCGTTCATTTCTGCCTCAACGTGCTGTCAGAGAATTTTCCTGCACAGGCCGCAATCTTATAAACCACACTTAGACAAGGGACTCTCACTTGTGTTATGAGTAAGGAATTGACTATCAAATCTGTAGATTCTTTCGAGTATTTTTAACTGCAAGCACTCTATATCGTAACGGCATTCACAGAAGAAACGGAGTTAACGATGAGCATGTCAGATGAACAATCCCCTGCTGCACCCCTTGAGAAGTGCCCTTTTCACGACAAAGTCACCAAAAAAGAGTCGGGTGGTTCAACCCGCAATCAGGACTGGTGGCCGAATCAACTGCGCGTGGATATGCTCAATCAGCATTCCAGCCGTTCAAATCCGTTAGATGCCTCCTTTAACTACCGTGAAGAGTTTAAAAAGCTCGACTATGCCGGGCTAAAAGCCGACATCCGTGGCGTGTTGACCGACTCCCAGGCCTGGTGGCCCGCCGACTGGGGCAGCTACATCGGGTTGTTCATTCGCATGGCGTGGCACAGCGCGGGCACCTATCGCACCCTCGACGGTCGCGGCGGCTCCGGTCGCGGTCAGCAGCGTTTTGCCCCGCTCGGATCCTGGCCGGACAACGTCAGCCTTGATAAAGCCCGCCGCCTGCTGTGGCCGGTGAAACAAAAATATGGCCAGAAAATTTCCTGGGCGGACCTGTTTATCCTCGCCGGTAACGTGGCGCTGGAAAACGCCGGTTTCCGCACCTTTGGTTTTGGTGCCGGTCGTGTGGATGTCTGGGAGCCGGACATGGATATCGACTGGGGCAATGAGAAAACCTGGCTGGAGCACCGTCTGCCGGAAAGCCTTGCGCAGCAAGGGCTGGGCGCGACTGAGATGGGGCTGATTTACGTCAACCCGGAAGGCCCGAACGCCAGTGGCGATCCGCTCTCTGCCGGCCCGGCTATCCGCGCCACCTTCGGCAACATGGGCATGAACGACGAAGAGATCGTCGCGCTGATTGCTGGCGGTCACACCCTCGGTAAAACCCACGGCGCAGGCCCGGCCAGCCACGTTGGCGCAGAGCCGGAAGCTGCACCGCTGGAAGCGCAGGGCTTTGGCTGGAGCAGCGCATACGGTACCGGCGTGGGGGCAGATGCCATCACCTCCGGGCTGGAAGTGGTCTGGACCCAGACGCCAACCCAGTGGAGCAACTACTTCTTCGAGAACCTGTTCAAATACGAATGGGAGCAGACCCGCAGCCCGGCGGGTGCGATCCAGTACGTAGCGAAAGATGCGCCAGACATTATTCCCGATCCGTTCGATCCGGCCAAAAAACGCAAGCCGACCATGCTGGTTACCGACCTGACGCTGCGCTTTGATCCGGAATTCGAGAAGATTTCCCGCCGCTTCCTCAACGATCCGCAGGCATTTAACGAAGCCTTTGCCCGCGCCTGGTACAAACTGACCCACCGCGATATGGGGCCGAAATCCCGTTACATTGGCCCGGAAGTGCCGAAAGAAGATCTGATCTGGCAGGATCCGCTGCCGGAAGCGACATTCCATCCGAGCGAAACGGACATCGCCAGTTTGAAAAAGGCGATTGCCGAATCGGGCCTGTCCGTTAGCGACCTGGTGTCGGTCGCCTGGGCGTCGGCCTCTACCTTCCGGGGTGGCGACAAACGCGGTGGCGCGAACGGTTCACGTCTGGCCCTTGCGCCGCAAAACGCATGGCCGGTGAACGCCATTGCCGTGGGGACGCTGGCCGCGCTGAAAACGATCCAGCAAGCCGCAGGTACCGCGTCGCTGGCGGACATCATCGTGCTGGCAGGCGTGGTGGGCGTTGAGCAGGCGGCCATTGCCGCTGGCGTGCCGGTGCACGTGCCCTTTACGCCAGGCCGCGTGGATGCCCGTCAGGATCAAACCGACGTGGAGTCGTTTAACCTGATGCAGCCGCTGGCCGATGGTTTCCGCAACTATCGCCGCGTGACTGACGACATGTCCACCGAAACGCTGCTGATCGACAAGGCCCAACAGCTGACGCTCACCGCGCCAGAAATGACGGTGCTGATTGGCGGGTTGCGCGTACTGGGTGCGAATTTCGACGGCAGCCAGCACGGCGTGTTCACCGATAAGGTCGGCGTGCTGAGCAATGATTTCTTCGTCAATCTGCTGGATATGCGTACCGCGTGGAAAGCTACAGACGAGAAAGCACAGCTGTTTGAAGGTCGCGATCGTAAGAGCGGCGCACTGAATTACACCGCAACGCGTGCGGACCTGGTGTTCGGCTCTAACTCGATCCTGCGCGCGCTGGCGGAGGTTTACGCCAGCGACGATGCGAAAGAGAAGTTCGTCATTGACTTCGTGGCGGCCTGGACCAAAGTGATGAATCTCGACCGCTTCGATCTGCTGTAACTTGACGCAGCCAAACAAACGCGCAGCCCCAGGGCCGCGCGTTTTTTATTGGCGCAATAAAGGCTTATGGCCTTCTGAACAGAGCGAAACTGCGCCCTTCCAGCTCGAAATCTTTCTCTTTGTTGATCACCAGACCCGGTTTTGCAGTGTCTGACGTGGTGAGCTCCAGCACCCAGCCGCTGTCGCCAAACTGTGGGATGCGGAAATCCAGATTGCCCTCATAGGGATTAAACAGCATCAGGATGTCGTGCCAGATGCCCGGTTCGGTTTTCAGATCAGGACGACCGATATAGACCACCAGCGTCGTACCCTCCTGCCAGTGCTCAGGTTTTTGAATGCCACCGCCCGCGTTGAACCACTCGATGATCATCCCATCGCGCCAGCTTTCACGCCGCAGTAGCGGCTGGGTGGCCCGCAGCTTGATCAGATGCCGGGTGAACTCACGCAGGGCGTCGCTGGTGTCGGGCAGATTTTCCCAGTGCACCCAGGAGATCTCGCTGTCCTGGCAGTAACCGTTGTTGTTCCCCAACTGGCTGCGGCCAAATTCATCGCCCGCCAGCAGCATTGGGGTTCCGTGGGAGAAGAACAGCGTGGCGAGGAAATTGCGCTTCTGGCGCTCGCGCACGGCATTGATCTCAACGTCGACGGTCGGGCCTTCCGCGCCGTAGTTGTACGAC
The DNA here is from genome assembly GCA_963521185.1 of uncultured Enterobacter sp. Classification (GTDB taxonomy): domain Bacteria; phylum Pseudomonadota; class Gammaproteobacteria; order Enterobacterales; family Enterobacteriaceae; genus Enterobacter_D. Next base: position 237,618 of record CAUQTV010000006.1, read on the forward strand.
CGGTTGTGGTTATGGCCGTCGTTGTTGTCTTCGCCGTTTGCCTCGTTGTGCTTGTCATTGTAGGAGACCAGATCGTTGAGCGTGAAGCCGTCGTGGGCGGTGATAAAGTTAACGCTCGACCACGGGCGGCGACCGCGCTGATCGTAGAGATCGCCGGAGCCTAACAGGCGCGCGGCAAAATCTGACGTCACGTTATCCCCCTTCCAGTATTCACGCACGGTGTCACGGTACTTGTCGTTCCATTCCGCCCAGCCCGGCGGGAAACCGCCGACCTGATAGCCGCCAGGGCCGATATCCCACGGCTCGCCAATCAGTTTTAATTTCGACAGCACCGGATCCTGCGTCATGGCGTCGAAAAAGCCGCCGCGCTCGTCGAAGCCTTCCGGCTCACGTCCGAGAATCGTGCCCAGATCGAAGCGAAAACCGTCGATATGCATCGATTCTGCCCAGTAGCGCAGGGAATCCATGATCATTTGCAGCACGCGCGGATGCGAGGTGTTCACCGTGTTGCCCGTTCCGGTGTCGTTAATGTAGTAGCGGTGCTGATCGGGCATGGTGCGGTAGTAGGAGAAATTGTCGATGCCTTTAAACGAGAGCGTGGGGCCAAGCTCGTTGCCTTCTGCGGTGTGGTTGTACACCACGTCGAGGATCACTTCGATGCCCGCATCGTGGAAGGCGCGCACCATGTCGCGGAATCCCTGAATGCCCTGCGGCCCAAAGTAGCGCGAGGCCGGGGCGAAAAAGCCCAGCGAGTTGTAGCCCCAGAAATTTTTCAGCCCGCGATCGAGCAGGTGCTGATCGTCGGGGAACCAGTGCACCGGCATCAGTTCCACCGAGGTAATACCGAGGCTTTTAATGTAGTCCACCGACGCCTTGTGGCCCATGCCGTCAAAGGTGCCGCGCAGCGCTTTGGGGATGGCCGGATTGAGCTGGGTAAAACCTTTGACGTGGGTTTCATACACCACCGCCTGCGACCAGGGAATGCTGGGGCGGTTAAAGTCCTGCCAGTGAAACTCGTCGGGGTTGATCACCCGGCATTTCGGCGTAAACGACGCGCTGTCGCGCTTATCAAAAGTTAAGTCTTTGTCTTCGTGCTGCATGTCATAGGCGAAATGCGCTTCGTTCCAGCGAATATCGCCAACCAGATCGCGTGCGTAGGGATCGATCAGCAGCTTGTTGGGGTTAAAGCGGTGCCCGGCTTCCGGATCGAAAGGGCCATGTACGCGAAAGCCGTACAGCGCGCCGGGCGGCAGGCCGGGCACGTAGCCGTGCCAGACTTCATGGGTGTATTCCGGCAGATCCAGCCGGGCGATTTCCGTTTTGCCGCTCGGATCAAACAGACAGAGTTCGACGCGCTCTGCATGGGCGGAGAAGAGCGCGAAATTAACGCCTTCACCATCAAAATTCGCGCCGAGACGATGGCTCTCCCCCGCCAAAATTTCATAAGATTTACCCGTAGACATGTCTCCCACTCCCTTACCTGTTATTTTTAAGCAATACGGCGATCTAAGATGTCTTTATCTAAAATGAATCAATGAGTTAAAATTAAAATTGGCAGGCTGCTTTCCGTTCTCTCAAGCGAAAGGGTTTCCCCGAGCGTCTGCTCTTCCCCGCTCAACAGGTTGCGATAACGCCGATGCGCCAGGGCAGCGGGCAGTGCGAGCGTGGTCTGCGCCCACAGCGCGCCCTGCACGTTGAAAACCCGCCGTGGGGCAATGACGATCAGCACGTCGTCGCCGTGAACGCGGGCATAGGCAATGACCTGCTGCGCCTGCTCGCCGGTGGCGGTGAGCTGCAGATACGCCCCCTTGCGAAACAGCGCGGGCCGGCGCTGGCGCTCGCTGAGCAAACGCGCGGTTACCTGCTGTTTTAGCTGACCGTTGGCCCAGTTTGCCTGAAGGGGATCACCGTCAAGCTGCCGGGTTAGCCGTGCAAAATCCGGCTCCCGGCGGTTATCGGGATCGACCAGGCTGAAGTTCAGCGCTTCGCTGCCCTGATAGATATCCGGCACGCCGGGCGCGGTCAGTTTGATGACCGTCTGCGTCAGGCTGTTCGTCAACCCTGCGCGAATAAACGGCTGTAGAGAAGCGGAAAAATCCTGCAAAAAGGGCGCGTTTTCCGGCGAGAGCAGGTGCCGGGCATAGTCGAACACCGCCTGCTCGTAGGGATCGTTGCTGTCGATCCAGTCGGTGCGGCGCTTGGCCTCGCGCAGGGCTTTTTCCACAAAGCCGACAAAGCGATCTTCCAGATCTTTCAGTCCGGCCACATCGTGCGGCGCAAGCGTGGCGGGCCAGGCACCGGCGAGCGCCTGATAGAGCATCCAGACAATATCGAGCTTCGGCGCGGTGCCGTCGGCAAGCGTCACCACTTTCGACTGATTAATTTGCCGCCAGCGGGCCACACACTGCGCCCACTGCTCTGGCGCTTCGGTGAGCGTGTAAAGCCGTGCGCGGGCATCTTCGCCGCGCTTGGTGTCATGCGTGGAGGTGCTCGACAGCGCATCCGGCTGCTTTTTCAGACGCGTTTGCATCTCGTCGTGAAAACGCGCCAGCGAGAAGGCGCGCGGCAGCGGTTCGGCCCCCACTTCGTTGAGCGCCAGATCCATGTTCTGACGGAAAAACAGCGTGTCCTCCACCGACTTCGCCATCAGCGGGCCGGTAAGCTGCTGAAAGCGCGTGCGAAACAGGGCGGCATCCGCCGACGCCTGCTCGCTGACGTTCCCCGCCAGAATGGCCACGACAAAATCCACGGCCTGCGGCTCGGGGCCGTTGGTGATGTTTTTGACCGTCTGCGCGACCTCCTGCACCCGCGCCAGATCCGCCTCCGGCAAACCGTCCGGCGTGCCGTAGGTGCGATACACCGGGAAGGCGATAAGCATTTCGCGCAGCGCCTGGCGCACGGCGTTTTCATCAGGCAAAACGTTATCGCGACGGGCAATGCCACAGGCCAGACGCAGCAGCGTGGTGAACTCCCCTTCGAAATTGCGATCCACCATCAGCAGTTTGGCGGCGCGCAGTTCGGCCTTCATGTCTACCGGTTTGCCCACCACGTCGTCGTAGATCCGGCGCAGTTCGTCAATTCTGTCGTCATCCACCAGCACGTCGGAGAGCGAGGCGATAAATTCATAGCCGGTGGTACCGGAGATGGGCCAGTCGGCGGGCAGATGCTCGCCCTCGCCCAAAATCTTCTCCACCGTGATGTAGCAGTCGTCGCCGGCCTTCTGGCGCAGGCGTTCGAGATAGCCTTTCGGATCCGCAAGACCATCAACGTGATCCACTCGCAGCCCGTCAACCGCCCCGCTATGCACCAGTTCCAGAATCAGCCGGTGCGTGTCATCGAACACGGTGTCGTCTTCAACGCGCACGCCCACCAGCCCGGTGATCTCAAAAAAGCGTCGGTATGACAGCTCGCGCGGCGCATCGCGCCAGCACATCAGCCGCCAGGGTTGACGATCATGCAGGTCGGCTATCGCCTGCGCATCGGTCAGCGCCAGCACCCCGGCCTCGTTGCCCGCATAGCTTTCCGGCGTGAGCGGATAAAAGCTTTCGTAATACGCAAGCGCGGGCCGCCCGGTATGCGGATGGGCTTTGACGCACAGCGCGCCGCTGGCGATTTCGGTTTCTGCGTCATCGCCCAAAAACGGCAGCGTTAGCCGTCGCGACCAGTCAATGTCAAAATGGCGGGCGTAGCGGCTACGTTCGCCGTTCTCGATCACATCGCGCCACCAGGGGTTTTCCAGCGACGACGCCATATGGTTGGGCACAATGTCGAGGATCAGGCCCAGCCCGGCGGCCTTAAGCGCCTGCACCATGCGGTCAAAACCTTCACGCCCGCCGATGACCGGATCGATTTCATTGGCGTCGGTGACATCGTAGCCGTGGGTCGATTCCGACGTGGCGGTAAAAATGGGCGAGGCATAGAGATGGCTTGCGCCGAGCCGTTTGATGTAAGGCACCAGCCCGGCGGCGCGATCAAAGGTCATGCCGTTGCGAAACTGAATGCGGTATGTCGCGGTGGGTACCGTCATGATGCCTCTCCTGACACAAGGCGGACAATAATAGAATTCGCGGCAAGAGCATCGGCCTGCGCAGGCCAGACAAACAGCGTCTCGCCCGGTAAATCGGACAGCGGCTGCGGCGAGTCACCCACGTTGAACGCCATCGACAGCTCGCCTTTCGGCAAATGCCAGCTGACGGCGACACTCCCTTTCGCGGTGCGGATAACCCGCCCGGTGTTTCCGCTTGCCCCGTGCAACAGCGGCACGATATGCTGCTGGCGCAGCGCTAACAGCGCTTTGGTGAACGCCAGCCACTGCGCGCCCTCAGGCGTCGCCGGTTTGCGCCAGTCCAGCCGGGAAGAGGCGAAGGTGTCAGGGGCATTGGGATCGGGCACGCTGACGCCTTCATAACCGGAGTGGCCTTCGAACTCCTTCGCGCGTCCTTCGCGCACCGCCTGCGCCAGCTCGCCGTGAAAATCGGTAAAGAACAGAAACGGGTTCGTCTCTCCGTACTCCTCGCCCATAAACAGCAGCGGGATGTGCGGCGAGAGCAGCAGCGCGGCCAGCAGCACTTTGGTGCGATCCGCGCCCGCCAGCGCGATCAGCCTCTCGCCCTGTGCGCGGTTGCCCACCTGATCGTGGTTCTGGATAAAATCCACAAAGGCGACGGGCGGTTGTCCGCGACTGTCTACGCCGCGCGCCTCGCCCGACTGCGGGGAGATTTCGCCCTGCCAGGCAAAGCCCTCCGCCAGCGTGCGGGCGATGTGTTTTTCCACCTCGTCGGCAAAGTCACCGTAATAAGCGTGGGTTTCACCCGTGGCGAGCACGTGAATGGCGTTGTGAAAATCATCGTTCCATTCGCCGGTAAACAGCGGTGCGGTGCCATCGTCGCGCCGGGGGTGCAGCGCAATAATGTTGCGGCAATCTTCCGTGGTCAGATGGATGGGTCGGTCGGTGATGTCGGCGCGGATGCGCTGGGCAATCTCCACCAGCACGTGCGGCTCGGCGGTGTCCTTGATCTGATCGATAGCGTCAAAGCGCAGGCCGTCGAGACGGTATTCCGTCAGCCAGTACAGCGGGACTTCAATGATGTAGCGCCGGGCCGCGTCAACGTCATAAGCAATGCCCGCGCCCCACGGCGTGTGCCGATCCTTGTGGAAAAAATTCGGCGACAGCATCGGCAAATAGTTGCCTTCCGGGCCAAAATGGTTGAGGACGATATCGAGCACCACCGACAGGCCGTGGCCGTGCGCCGCATCAATAAACGCTTTAAAATCGTCCGGCGTGCCGTAGGCGGAGTGCGGGGCGTAAAGCAGCACGCCGTCGTAGCCCCAACCTCGCTGGCCTGCAAACTGCGACACCGGCATGACTTCGATTTGGGTGATGCCGAGGGCCGCAAGCCACGGCAGTTTGTCGATGGCAGCGCGAAAGGTGCCTTCAAGGGTGAAGGTACCGATGTGCAGCTCATACACCACCGTCTCTTCCCACGCGCGCCCTTTCCAGTCGGTATGCTGCCAGCGGTAACTCGCCGGGTCGATCACCCGCGACGGGCCATTAACGTCCGCGGTTTGCCCGCGCGATGCCGGGTCGGGAATGACGGTCCCATCGGCGAGGACGTACTGGTATTCGGTGCCGGGCGCAACGCCGCTGGCGTGTAATTCAAACCAGCCGTCGCCCTGGGGGATCATGTCCCGATCCTCGCCTTGCAGCCTGAGCGCAACCCGGTCATGCCCGGTGGCCCACAAACGAAAACGCACGGTATCGGCGTCGAGATAATCGGCACCCCAACTTTTCAGAAATGCTGTTGACTCCATTCAATAACCTCGTTTATGACAAGAAGCGATCAATGGACGGCAAGCCGCGACGATTTTGTTCGCGGAAGTAAAATTTAACGTTACGACGTCAGACACATACGAAGAATAATCATAGACCACGCGGCAACAGGTCGGTGGATAACAGGGGAGATAGCGATGATAACGGGCGGCGGATTGGGTTTATCGCAGCGGTTTTACCAGGAAAGAGTGGCACCGCTGCTGGCGCAACATTTCCCGACGCTTCGCTATGCTGCGGCACGCCTGGGGCGAGGCTCGGAAGTGCTGGGATACGATACACCGATGTCTGCGGACCACGATTATGGTCCGACCGTGCAGTTATTTCTCACGCCAGAGGCGTTCCCGTCCACGGCCTTAGCGATAATGTCAGTGCTGGATGCCTACCTTCCCGCAACGTTTGAGGGTTTTGCGACCCATTACTGCGATGTGGCGCGCGCGCCTGGCCCTGAGCAGCAGCGTACAGGCATGGTCGGCTCTGCCCATGGCGTTGAGCTTTATACCGTGACCGACTGGTGCCAGCGCTTTCTTCAGCACCCCTGTTCCTCTGCATTGACCCCAGAAGAGTGGCTCTCTTTTCCTGAACAGTTCTTTTTGATGGTGACCGCAGGCGGCGTTTTTCGCGATGATGACGGCGATCTGACGGCATTAAGAGCGCGTCTGGCCTGGTTTCCGCGCGATGTGTGGCTCTGTAAACTGGCGGCGCAATGGACACGCATTTGCGTTGAACGTGCATACGTTGGACGCGCGGGCAGCGTGGGTGATGAACTGGGATCGCAGGTTATCGCCACACGGATGGTCGGCAATATCATGCGACTGGCCCTGCTGATTGAGAAAAAATATGCCCCGTATCCAAAGTGGCTGGGCAGCGCGTTTGCGCGCCTGAAATGCGCGCCGGAATTGACGCCACTGCTTGAGAAAGTGACGCGTGCGGAGCACTGGCAGGCTCGTGAGTCTGCGCTAAAAGACGCCTGCGAATTTGTCGCCTGGCTGCAAAAAAGAGAAAACGTTCCAGGTGCCATTGCGCCGAAAGCGGATTCACTGCATGGCCGCCCCTATCAGTTTGTTAATTCGCTGGAAATTAGCAATGCGGTCCTCGACGAGATCGCTGATGAGCAGATCAAAGGCATGGGCGGATACGGCGCGATCGATCAGAGCGTGGACAACGGCGTTATTTTAGCGGTGCCGGAAACGTCACGCGCGGTGATGAGGGCGTTACTTGCGGGGGGATGAGGGGGTGGTAGTACCGGGCGCAAGAGTAGGTGTCGCGCCCGGTATTATGTATTTTCAGGGCGGGATAGCCCCACTTCCCTCCATCCATAGCACTCATCACTCGACTTTAGAAAAATCTCATTTAACCATAGTTAACGTGTTGTTTTTCGGTTAGTCTGGTTTGATAAGAAAGACTAACCGGAGCAACCTTACGTGGATCTCAGCCTACTTCTGAAAGCAATTTTTGCTGTAACCCTTGGCCTGTGGGTTGGCGATGTATTAAGGAAAAAGAAAAAAAAAGCGTACAGCGACCCTGCTATTGCAAAGGCTGATGACAGAGAGCGCCATCAATGGCGCTATGCCAGATGGGGATTACGGTTAATACAAATCTTTTGTGCAGCATATATCGTCTTGTCAATGGTGAAGTTTTTACTGTCATAGCTACGGATTAATCGCATAACGCCCGGGGCAATTCAATCGGTAAATAATAGGGGTCATATTCCATTACCTTGCAATAGCGCTTTTAAGCCACACTGGCATATCTTCCTTCCCATTAGTATCCCCATTCCTTCGATATTCAACAGGAGTGCATCCCATTTCCCGTCGGTAAACAGCGTACATGTATTGAAGAGACGTGAACCCACACTGTAATGCTACATCGCAATAGCTTAAGTCAGTCTGAGTCAGTAGACTTTTGGAGCGCTCAAGACGGAATCTGAGCAGTTCGTCGTGCAATGTATTCCCGACAATCCGCATAAAGTGCATATCAAGTGTTGCGCGGGAGCAACCCACGTGTTCAGCAACCTGAGCTGCTTTTATTCCCTGACTACCGAACTGCCTGATGAAATGCCTGGCGCGGGTAATATAGCTATTCATGACCGGGCTATGTAAGGTCGAAGCTTGAGAATTCACTCCTTCAGGCCGAACAATGACATGCTTCTCTCTTGGCGTCATTCCCATAATCTGAAAATGCAGAATTTCAGCTGCTGCACGGCCCATCTGATGCGTTCCCTGAGCAACCGAACTCAGTGGAATGCGGCTCAGCCCACGCAAAAGAGGATCGTCATCAATACCGATAATAGCGACTTCTTCAGGCACGGCATAACCGGCCAGTAAACAGGCCTGAAGCACCTGCCTGGCACGAGAATCGGTGACCGCGATGATACCAACCGGCTTTTCCAGTGTGTGCAGCCAGATTTTCAGATTTTCGAGAATATCTTGCCATACCAGTGCATGTGTCGGCACGCCTTCATAAATCTCAGCCCTGAACCCATCGGCCTCAACTAACCGACGAAAAGCACTGGCTCTTTCCACAGCCCATGGATTCATGACCGTCGATTCTATGGAGTAACAGGCAAACCGCGGTAATCCCATATCGATAAGATGATGGTAAGCCAGTTTTACTAAAGCTGAATTATCAGATGCCACATAGGGTACTGCGCGAATTGCAGGATGGTTCATCTGATAGGTTCCACCGATCCCGACTACAGGCATCGCCACCTTAGCCAGCAGCAATTTTAAATTCGGATCGTCATAGTCCGCGATAATGCCGTCGCCCTTCCATTCCAGCAGGCTTGCAGGCGATGAGCGAAAATCTTCTTCCAGCAAAAAATCCCACTGTAGACGCGTTGACTTCATGTACTCGCAAATGCCTTCGATAATGCTTCTGCCATAACGTCCTTTTGCTTTCAACATTAGTGCAACCCGGAACACCTCATTATTTCGTGATGGCATAGTTTATTCCAGAGCGTAATGAACACGCTTAAAAATAGCACATGGGTAAGAGGCCCTGAAAAGATGTTTCATAAAATTTTGACGATTATTAGAGGTCAGTAAGCAATTTAGAAAAATCATAAAACCGATTTGCAGCACACTTATGCCAGGATTTCTGCGTACTACATAAGCGTATTAAAGGTGCCGGACTATCTGCCACTTATCGCAACGTTGAAATTAGAAAAATAGGGAGAGATCATGATTGCTGTAAAATTGAAGCTGCAAGGAAAAATTATCTTACTGTCATTGATTCTGGCAGTTACCCCTGCCGTCTATGGTGATAACCATCTTCGGAAGGAACGACATCATGCTGAACTCAGTGCTTCTGATTCCACCCTTACGACCAAACCCCGTGTCATTGTGACCACAGATATTGGTGGTACCGATTTTGACGATTATCAGTCAATGGTGCATCTGTTTTTATACGCTGACGATCTGCAATTGGAGGGGCTTATTTCATCACCTTGGGGAACAGCACGTGACCGCGCTAATGAAATACTGAAAACCATCGACCAGTATGCGATTGACTATCCAAATCTTAAGACCTGGTCCAGCGACTATCCGACTCCTGAGTACCTGCGTTCAATCACCCGTCAGGGCGGTATGGATTCAGCGCCACCGAAAGGTTTCAGTCATCCTACAGATGCTTCCAAACTCATCATCGAAGCAGCGAAGCGTCAGGATAACCGTCCACTCTGGATACTGGTTTGGGGCGGCATTGACGATCTGGCGCAGGCACTGCACGATGACCCAACCATCAAAGAAAAAATTCGCGTTTACTACATTGGTGGACCGAATAAAAAGTGGTCCACCGCTGCCTATAACTACATTTTCCGCCAGCATCCTGACCTGCACATTATTGAAAACAACTCCACATACCGCGGCTGGTTTACCGGAGGTGATCAAAAAGATGATCTGGATGGAGCTACGTTTGTGGCAAACCACATAAAAGGGCATGGCGCACTTGGGAACTTTTTTAACGAATACGGCTCCGGCCAGTTGAAGATGGGCGACACGCCTGCCGTGGCTTATGTCCTTGGACCTCATCCTGAGGATCCTTCACAAGAGAATAAAGGAGGTGGTCGCTTTGTCCGGGCGTGGGATCGTCCTGCCTATTTTTTTAATACAAAACCCTCATCTGCTGACGCTGTCGAAACCTATGGGCTGGTCGAATTGATCGTACATCCACATGGTGTAGCTCCAGCGGGAACCACAGCGAATCTGGTTGTCCCTGCCTCTGCTAAAGTGACTGACCGTTTTCCTGGATTTGCGGCCGCTGACGGAACCTGGCATTTCCGTTTCGTCCCTAAAGCGTCACAGATTTGGACTTATACCATCGAGTCCAGTTGGGACAAGCTGAATGATGCCGTTGGCGGAAGCTTTACGTCGTATCCCCCGGCAAAACTCACACCAACCATACCTTCAAAACGCTATCCAAACTGGTGGACCGACAACCCTGATCCAGCACTGAGTGAAGATGTTCCCCCTTTCGGGCCTCAACAAGGGGTTAAGACCATCAATCAGTGGCGCGCAACATACCTGACCGACTTTTCCACGCGAGCAGACCGCCTGCTTGGTCCTAAAAAATAACATTTAACGCCCTTACAAACCTCTGGTGATGGACCTTACCCTATGAAGATTAATAAAAGCCACAATCGAGCCGGTTACGCATTATTCAAAGAGGCCGGTTTATACTTCACTGTCTGTGGAATGCTATGTACCCCCGTTGCGATGGCTACCGGGAATGTAAGCGATCACGCTGCCGCCCCCCTCAGTGTCCATGCAAAGCAACGCCTGTTTGTACTCACCGATATCGGTGATGACCCGGATGATCAAATGTCCATGGTAAGGTTAATGACCTACGCCAACCAGTTGGATATTGAAGGTCTGGTCGCTACGTCGACAGGAAGGAATAAAGACCAGGTTGAGCCTGAACGCATCGTCAGCATAGTGAAAGGCTACGAGCAGGTTCGCGACAACCTTGAGCTTCACGAGCCGGGTTACCCCACGGCTGAATCATTGATGGGCAATATTTCCCAGGGGCTACCGGTACACGATATGGCCGCAGTGGGGGAAGGAAAAGACTCATCAGGTTCCGAGCTACTGATCAAGGCTGTGGACCGACAGGACGAACGGCCTTTGTGGGTCACGGTATGGGGCGGCCCAAATGTGCTCGCTCAGGCCCTTTGGAAAGTCCGCAATACGCGTACTCCGGAACAGCTTGCCCGGTTTGTTTCCAAATTGCGTGTCTACGCCATATCCGACCAGGATAACAGCGGTCCCTGGATACGACAAACATTCCCCTCTCTGTTCTACATAGTCTCTCCGGGTCAGAATGCCGGCGGTGGTTTTCACCACGCGACCTGGATAGGCATAGGTGGCGACTACTTCCATGGACGTTTTACAGGAGCTGACTATCAACTGGTGACTAACGAATGGCTTGATAAGAATATACGCACTAAAGGGCCACTGGGAGCAGAATATCCACGCTGGAAATTTATGATGGAAGGGGACACACCTTCATGGTTGAATCTGATTAATAACGGTCTGTCGGAACCGGAACATCCTGACTGGGGTGGCTGGGGCGGGCGATATGAACACTATACGCCGCGCAAAGAGAGATGGTTCATGGCTGAAGAAACGCGCCCTATCTGGACGAACGCTCAGGATGAAGTTCTGGGAGCTGACAACCGATGGTACACCTCTAACCATGCTACCATCTGGCGATGGCGTTCGGCTTATCAAAATGACTTTGCTGCACGTATGGACTGGACGATAAAGCCATACAATGAAGCGAATCACCCTCCTTTACCCAAACTGAATAATCCGGTCATCATGACCGTTAAAAAAGGGGAACGAGTCCATTTGAGCGCCGTTGGCTCGAGCGATCCTGATGGCGACGCGCTGTCTTACGAATGGTTTGCTTATGCCGAAGCCGGTAACCGAATTCTTTCTAATGCTGCGACCGGCATCATGCTAGACATTAAAAATTCTGATCAACCCGAAGCCTGGTTCGATGTGACCGATGCTCGCGTAATGCCTCCAGGAACGGGCACGATGCACGTTATTCTTGCAGTCACTGACCATGGCACTCCTCGTTTAACGCGCTATAAGCGGGTAATTATAAATGTCGAAGAGTAATTAGTGAATCACAATGGTTTTAGGCTTATCCACAAGGGGAGAGATTTGGAGCGGGCGAAGGGAATCGAACCCTCGTATAGAGCTTGGGAAGCTCTCGTTCTACCATTGAACTACGCCCGCTTTGAGGTGCGTAGGGCATTATAAACCTTACGCACCATCTGGCAAGCCGCGTTGGCGTTAACAGGCGATAAATTAATCGCTTAGCGCAACATCAGCATTTTGGTGGCGTGCCCTGCGGGGGCAGATAACGCACTGGATCGATGGCCGTCGCTTTGTAGCGCAGCTGGAAATGCAGCCTGACCGAGTCGGCGTCGGTGCTGCCCATGGTGGCAATTTTTTGCCCAATTTTCACGCTCTGCCCGTTATTAACCAGCAGCGTATCGTTGTGCGCGTAGGCGGTAATGTACTCTTCACTGTGCTTGATCATGATGAGATTACCGTAGCCGCGCAGCTGATTGCCCACGTACACCACCTTCCCGGCACCCGCGGCGTAAACGGGTTGCCCACGCGTGCCCGCTATATCAATGCCCTTATTGCCACCGTCGGCGTTGGAATAGGTCAGAATGATCTTGCCATTTGTCGGCCAACGCCAGCAGCGCTGCCCGACCGGCGGCCAGGAGGCGGGCGGCACGATAATCGACGGTCTGGCCTGAGCGGTCTGACTGCCCTTCCCTGATCCGCTACCCGAGCCGTTCACCCGCAGGCGCTGGCCGATCTCAATGGTGTAGGGCGGAGAAATATTATTCAGGCGCGCTAAATCTTTAATGCTGGTGCCGGTGGCGCGGGAAATTTTGTACAGCGTATCGCCACGCTTAACGGTGTAAGTGCCGCCATCAGCGCCATTTTTTGACGAACACGCCGCCAGCATCAGGCTAAACGCCAGACAGATAAGAATTCGACAGGGATTTGTCATCAGGCATCCTGCGTTCAAAACACGTCCTCGGAGCGGGTGATCATGGCTGCCTATCATAGCAGCCACAGACCAGATGCAAAATGCATTAGCGGCTATTCACTGTTATTGCGGCCCGCAAACGGATAACCCTGCGCGATGATGTCCATCACTTCAGGCAGATACGACATGGCGGGGATTTTCACCAGCGCCGGGTAAAATATCTGCGGCGAAGGAAAAACATCCACGACATAACAATGAGATAGCTTCGCGGCATCCACTTCGGATGACGGCAGTAGTGTCGCCGCCGCAAGGCCAGATTCCAGCCATTCAAGGATCACGCCGGGCTGGGTAATGTGCATGATCACGTTCGGCGTCACACCCGATTTTCGGAACAAATCAATAAGCACTTCATAGGTGCCAGAATCTTTCGCGCGGTGTAATAAAATCAGCGGGAAGGTCGCCAGCGCGGCGTAATCAAACGGATTTTGCGGCGCGTCTGCTAAACAGGCTTTACTGATAACGGCCACCAGCCGCACCGGATCAAAGGATACATAGTCGAAACCGTCGCGGCGGATGGGGCGCTGAATCAACGCCAGATCGATGGTCCCTTCCTGCAACATGGTTTCCAGATGGCTTGAATCGGTGACCGAAAGATTGATTTCGGTTTCCGGATGGCGCTTGTACACTTCCAGTAACAGCGGAGTGAAATAGGATTGAAAAAGATGCGTCATGCCAATACGCAGCTGATATTTATCTTGCTGCGCAATCGCCACGGTTTCACGCGCGGTATCATCGACCTGGCGTAATATTTCGCAGGCTTTGCGATAGAGAAAATAGCCCGCTTCCGTGGGTTCAATACGATTTCCCCGGCGGGTAAACAGCGGAACATTCAGCTCCTCTTCCAGCTCCTGAATACGTTTACTCAGCGGTGGCTGCGCCATGTTCAGCACTTTTGCCGCCTGGCTCACCGAGCCTTGCTCCACCACACGACAAAAATATTTCAACCTTTTCAGATCCATACTGCCGTACTCCGTCTTAGTGCGGTGTTCAGTATCACACCAATAACCGCAAAGACAAAGCGGCGTTTTTTTAGCGAGTCTGCAATTAAACGTTAACATTCCGGTAAATATTACTTTTTTGATCTGCTCTGGCCCCCTTAAACGGTATTTGTTTATTGTGGGGTGGCGAAATAGGGTAAGCGCAGTCGTTTTACTTTATTTCTTAGATGGAACAAGCCATGTCAAACTCAGACAATAAATACCAAAGTGACGTTCATGATTTGCGTTCCGCGCTCGCGCTGTTGAAAACGCTGCCGGGGGAATACGTTGAAACCGATACCGAAGTCGATCCGCACGCGGAGTTATCCGGCGTCTATCGCTATGTCGGTGCAGGCGGAACTTGTCAGCGTCCGACCCGTAAAAATGGGCCGGTGATGGTCTTTAACAAGGTGAAAGGCTTTCACGATATCAGCGTGGCCATTGGTCTGAATGGTTCACGCAAACGCGTTAGCCATTTTTTACACTGCGAGCCGGAAAAACTCGGGCACCTGCTGAAAAACTCGGTGCAGAACCCTATCGCCCCGGTGCTGGTCAATGATAACGCGGTGTGTCAGGAAGTGGTTCATCTGGCGAGCGACGCCAACTTTGATCTGCGCACGCTGTTGCCTGCCCCCACCAATACCGAAGAAGACGCCGGTCCGTATATCACCATGGGCCTGTGCTACGCCTCGGATCCGGATACGCATGAATCGGATATCACCATTCACCGCCTGTGCGTACAAAGCCGCGATGAGCTGTCGATGTGGCTGACACCGGGCCGCCACATTGATGCGTTCCGTATGAAGGCGGAAGCCGCGGGCAAACCGCTGCCGATCTCCATCAGCATTGGCGTCGATCCGGCGATTGAAATTGCCGCCTGCTTTGAGCCGCCCACCACGCCGCTCGGGTTTGACGAGCTGAGCGTGGCGGGCTCCCTGCGCGGGCATGCGGTGGAAATGGTCCAGTGTAAAACCATCAACGAACGCGCTATCGCCCATGCGGAGATCGTCATTGAAGGTGAACTGCTGCCGAACGTGCGCGTGCGCGAAGACCAGAATACGAACACCGGAAAAGCGATGCCGGAGTTCCCAGGCTACACCGGCGAATCCAAAGACGCGCTGCCGATCATCAAAGTGAAAGCCGTTACCCATCGCCGTAATCCGATCTGGCGCACCACCGTCGGGCCTGGCGAAGAACACGTGAACATGGCCGGTATTCCCACCGAAGCCAGCATTCTGGACATGGTTGATCGCGCCATGCCGGGCAAACTGCTGAACGTCTTTGCGCACTCCGCAGGCGGCGGCAAGCTGCTGGCGATCATGCAGTTTCGCAAAGCGGCCGCCGTTGACGAAGGCCGCCAGCGCCAGGCTGCGCTGCTCGCCTTTGCGGCGTTCCCGGAACTGAAACACGTTATTCTCGTGGATGAAGATGTGGATCTGTTCGACAGCGACGATGTGCTGTGGGCGATGCAAACGCGCTATCAGGGCGATGTCGATACGGTGTTTATTCCCGGCGTACGCTGCCACCCGCTCGATCCGTCGCAGGTGCCGGCTTACAGCCCGAGCATCACTCAGCAGGGCATGTCGTGCAAAACGATCTACGACTGCACCGTTCCCTTCCATCTGAAAAGCCACTTTGAACGCTCGAAATTCAAAGAGGTGGATGTGAAGCGCTTCCTGCCGGATTTCGAATAAGGAGCTTGCGGTGACCACACCTCGCATCATTGTTGGCATTAGCGGTGCCTCCGGGTTTCAGTACGGCGTGAAAGCGCTGGAGCTTTTACGCGCGCAGGCGCTGGAAGTGCATTTAGTGGTGTCGAAAGGCGCAGAAAAAACCTGTCAGCTTGAGACAGACTACCGCCTGGCTGACGTCCTCGCGCTGGCCGATGTTGTCCACGCCATTGATAACCTCGGTGCGTCGATTTCCAGCGGATCCTTTAACACGCTGGGCATGCTTGTGGCCCCCTGCTCAATGCGTACGCTGGGCTGTATTGCACATTGCCTGACCGATAATTTGCTTAGCCGTGCGGCGGATGTGGTGCTAAAAGAGCGTCGGCGGCTGGTGCTGCTGGCGCGCGAAACGCCGCTCAACCTTGGGCATATTCGCAATATGCAGGCGGTCACCGAGATGGGCGGGATTATTTTCCCGCCGGTGCCAGCGCTGTATCAGCGTCCGCAAACCGTTGATGAAATCATCACGCATAGCGTCAGCCGGGCGCTCGATCTGTTCGGTATTGACGTCAAAAACCTTCCGCGCTGGGGCGAAGGCGATCTGCTCCATCACGCTTAATTGATAGGTATTGTTATGTTAATTGGTCCTTATGTGAATGGCGGGGCCGTCATTCTCGGTGGCCTGCTGGGTTCCGTTGTCGGGAGCCGCATTCCTGAACGTGTTAAAGTGGCGCTGCCGCTGACGTTCGGTCTGTGCTCCATTGGTCTGGGTATCAATCTGATCATTAAAGTGAAGTTCATGCCCGCCGTGGTGCTGGCGATGGTGCTGGGGGCAGTGATCGGTGAAGTGTTCTTTTTAGAGCGCCAGATTGGCAAAGCCGCAGGCAGCACACGCGGGTTGATCAACCGTATTTTCCCGCCGGTGCCAGGCCTGAGCCACGATGAATTTACGGAAAAATTTGTCGCCATTCTGGTTTTGTTTTGCGCCAGCGGAACGGGGATTTTCGGTGCGATGCATGAAGGAATGACCGGCGATCCGTCCATCCTGTACATTAAAACGGTGCTGGATCTGTTTACCGCCGCGATTTTTGCCACCATGCTTGGTTTTTCCGTCATGACTATCGGTCTGCCGCTGATTGCGGTTCAGGTAGCGCTGGCAACGCTCGCGGTCTACATCCTGCATATGATCACCCCGGACATGATGGCCGATTTCTCCTGCGCCGGCGGGCTTATCATGGTGGCGACCGGCCTGAGGATTTGCAACATCAAAGCCTTTCCGGTAGCCAATATGCTACCCGGACTGCTGCTGGTCATGCCCTTTTCGGCTCTGTGGGCCAAACTATTTGTCTGATTCTCGCTTATAATAATCCAGCCATTCTGGCTGGATTTTTTATATTCCGGAGAGGTTATGCAGCAAGAACATGTCATTTTACTGGATGAGCAGGGCGTGGCGTCCGGCACTCTGGAAAAGTATGCCGCGCATCATTCAGACACCCCCCTTCATCTCGCCTTTTCCTGCTGGCTGTTTAATCACAACGGTCAGTTTCTGGTGACCCGACGCTCGCTGCAAAAGAAAGCCTGGCCTGGCGTATGGACCAACTCCGTTTGCGGACATCCGCAGCAGGGCGAATCCTTCGAAGAGGCGGTGATCCGCCGCTGCAAATTTGAAGCAGGCGCGGAGATTGCCACGCTCTCCCCGGTCTATCCGGAATTTCGCTACTGCGAAACCGACCCCTCCGGCATTGTGGAAAATGAAATCTGCCCGGTGTTTGCCGCGCGCGTCACCGCGCCGATTGCGGTAAACAGCGATGAAGTGATGGATTACCAGTGGATGCCGCTCGACGCGCTGTTTAGCGCCATTGACGCCGCGCCCTGGGCGTTCAGCCCGTGGATGGTGCAGCAGGTGACGCCGCCGGACGTTCGCGAGCGTCTGCGCGCCTTTGCACAGGCATAAAAAATCCGACAATGCCGATGATTGACGACATGCTGGTTATGGCATTTGCCAGGTAGATGGTGGCCGCTCGGCTATAGGCCATTTGTTGCATCCACTAAATCAGTAATCTGAACTTAATCAGTTCGTTGACGGTTTGAGGCAACACCGGGTGCAGACCATCAAGGTACTCATTGACGGTTTTAGGTGGTCGTTTCATATCTCGGCGCTGCCTGGCCACAGCAGAGAGAACTACCGCCTGATTGAGGTCGAATAAGTCAGTTATAAACTCATCAGGGTGCAGTGCTTCAACGCCAAAATCATCCAGGGCATGTTCCGGAAAATCTTTCAGGTTGAACGTCACAATGAGTTCGGCATTGCTGCGAATTGCGGCAGCGACCACGTGCCTGTCATCGGCATCAGGCAAATCGACACCGGCAACAAGTTGTTCGAAGCCTGTCACCATAGCATCCGGTAGCGCACGATTCATCAGAATGGCTGTGCGGTCGATGTTTGCAGGATCTAAGTCTGGCCTGTTCGCTTTTAAGTTACGCTGCCATTCATCTTCGATAATGGATGACCATTTAGGCTGGTAGAGACCTGCCAGTCCTAATTCCATCAGCAACCCCCGTAATAACGATGGGTACAGAACACAAGCGTCGAGAACTACCGGGTAAGGTGAGTGTGTCATTAGTAAAGTCCAAGCTCCTGGCTTAGGTCTGCCAACTCCTGCATTGCGGTACGGCTTTCATTATCACGCTGTTCCTTGTAATGCATCAGATCAGCGAAAAGCACGCGCCGGTGGCGACCGGTTTTATGAAATGGCAGCTTTCCTTCTTCCAGAAGTTTCACCATGTGCGGGCGTGAAATGTTCAGAATGTTGGCGGCTTCTTGCGTAGTCAATTCAGCATGAACAGGAACAACCTGTACCGCGTTGCCATTGGCCAGTTCACCTAAAATTGCCATCAGCAGCGTCAATGAAGACGTTGGGAGTTCGATCTGGTGCGTGTTGTCGTCTGCGTCCTGAATTGCGATTTTTTGTACTTCCATCTTTGTAGACAGGTATGCGGCAAGCTCCCTTTGTCCACGTACAGCTGCCTCAATCTCATAGGGAGCCGGTAAGCTCAGGCTTTTAAGAATTGAGTTTGTCATTTGAGTATCCAATTGTTAGGTTTCTTTGTTAACTATCTGATTTATTGGCTTAAATGTTACTTGATTGATGCGCGTCAGTTTCCAGCTTTAGGTTTCAGCTAAGGCGTTGCAATTTCATTGTTCAGGTTTACCGCTTCGTGT
This sequence comes from uncultured Enterobacter sp., assembly GCA_963521185.1. Taxonomy (GTDB): domain Bacteria; phylum Pseudomonadota; class Gammaproteobacteria; order Enterobacterales; family Enterobacteriaceae; genus Enterobacter_D. The sequence continues at coordinate 256,392 of CAUQTV010000006.1, forward strand.
TGATGACAACGGTTACGGGATAGATTAAACGAAACAAACGAAAATCACAATAAACGAAACAGACGAAACAGACGAAACAGACGAAGGTATAGATTATTTAGCTTTAGCAGGAAACAAAAAAGAGCCCATGTATTCCATGGACTCTTTTGCAGATGCCTCGATTATTCTGTCCAACGTTCTGACGTCAGTACAGACCGGGGCTTTTTGCCGTAGCAGGGCTTATTTCACCGGGCGCATGGCCGGGAACAGGATCACATCACGGATGGTGTGGCTGTCGGTAAACAGCATCACCATACGGTCAATACCGATGCCCAGACCTGCGGTTGGCGGCAGGCCGTGTTCCAGCGCGGTCACGTAGTCTTCGTCGAAGAACATGGCTTCGTCGTCGCCTGCGGCTTTCGCGTCAACCTGATCCTGGAAGCGCTGCGCCTGATCTTCAGCATCGTTCAGCTCGCTAAAGCCGTTACCGATTTCGCGGCCACCGATGAAGAATTCGAAGCGGTCAGTGATTTCCGGGTTGTCGTCGTTACGACGCGCCAGCGGAGAGACTTCAGCCGGGTATTCGGTGATGAAGGTCGGCTGGATCAGATGCGCTTCTGCGGTCTCTTCGAAGATCTCGGTCACGATACGGCCCAGACCCCAGCTCTTCTCAACCTTAATACCCAGGCTTTCAGCGATTGCTTTCGCCGCGTCAAAGTTATCCAGATCTGCCAGATCCGTTTCCGGACGGTATTTCTTGATGGCTTCGCGCATGGTCAGTTTTTCAAACGGTTTGCCGAAATCAAACGTCTGCTCGCCGTAAGGCACTTCGGTGCTGCCGAGGATATCCTGTGCCAGCGTACGGAACAGTGATTCAGTCAGCTCGATCAGATCTTTGTAATCCGCGTAGGCCATATAGAGTTCCATCATGGTGAACTCTGGGTTATGGCGAACGGAGATGCCTTCGTTACGGAAGTTACGGTTGATTTCGAACACGCGGTCGAAGCCACCCACCACCAGACGTTTCAGGTACAGTTCCGGCGCGATACGCAGGTACATGTCCAGATCCAGGGCGTTGTGATGCGTGATAAACGGACGCGCAGACGCGCCGCCTGGGATCACCTGCATCATCGGGGTTTCCACTTCCATAAAGTCGCGGCCCACCATGAACTGACGAATGCCAGCCATGATCTGCGAACGAATTTTGAAGGTCTTGCGGGATTCATCGTTAGAGATGAGATCCAGGTAGCGCTGACGGTAACGCGCTTCCTGATCCTGTAAGCCGTGGAACTTGTCTGGCAGCGGACGCAGGGCTTTGGTCAACAGACGCAGCTCGGTGCAGTGAATAGACAACTCGCCGGTCTTGGTCTTGAACAGCTTGCCACGCGCGCCGAGGATATCGCCGAGATCCCATTTCTTGAACTGTTCGTTGTAAATGCCTTCCGCCAGATCGTCGCGGGACACGTACAGCTGAATGCGGCCGCCCACGTCCTGTAAGGTCACGAAAGAGGCTTTACCCATGATACGACGGGTCATCATGCGGCCAGCGACAGCGACTTCAATGTCGAGCGCTTCCAGCTCTTGGTTCTCTTTGCTGTCGAAATCAGCGTGCAGTTGATCGGACGTATGGTCGCGACGGAAATCGTTCGGGAACGCAACGCCCTGCTCACGCAGCTGCGCCAGCTTTTCACGGCGGGTTTTCAGTTCATTATTGAGATCGACTACCGCGTCAGCGCCCTGTGCTTGTTGTTCAGACATGTTGGTTCCTCATAACCCTGCTTTCAAACTTGCTTCGATAAATTGGTCCAGACTGCCATCCAGCACCGCCTGCGTGTTACGGGTTTCGACACCGGTACGCAGGTCTTTGATGCGGGAGTCGTCCAGCACGTAAGAACGGATCTGGCTGCCCCAGCCGATGTCGGACTTGGTGTCTTCCATCGCCTGCTTCTCAGCATTCTTCTTCTGCATTTCCAGTTCATAAAGCTTCGCTTTCATCTGCTTCATGGCCTGGTCTTTGTTCTTGTGCTGTGAACGGTCGTTCTGACACTGCGTCACGGTATTGGTCGGAAGGTGGGTAATACGTACCGCCGATTCCGTACGGTTAACGTGCTGACCGCCCGCGCCGGATGCGCGGTAAACGTCGATGCGCAGATCCGCCGGGTTGATTTCGATATCGATATCGTCATCCACTTCCGGGTAAACGAACGCCGAGCTGAACGACGTATGGCGACGGCCACCGGAGTCGAACGGGCTTTTACGTACCAGGCGGTGAACGCCGGTTTCCGTGCGCAGCCAGCCGTAGGCGTAATCGCCGGAAATCTTGATGGTCACGGATTTCAGCCCCGCGACTTCACCTTCTGACTCTTCGATGATCTCAGTTTTGAAACCGCGTGCTTCTGCCCAACGCAGGTACATACGGGTCAGCATGCTCGCCCAGTCCTGCGCTTCGGTGCCACCGGAACCGGCCTGAATATCCAGATAGCAGTCGGCGCTATCGTACTCACCGGAGAACATGCGGCGGAATTCAAGCTGCGCCAGTTTCTCTTCCAGCACGTCAAGCTCAGCCACGGCTTCGTTGAAGGTGTCTTCGTCGTCGGCTTCTACGGCCAGTTCAATCAGACCGGAAACATCTTCCAGGCCCTGATGCATCTGATCCAGCGTTTCAACGATGGCTTCGAGGGAGGAACGCTCTTTGCCCAGCGCCTGTGCGCGCTCGGGTTCGTTCCAGACGTCCGGCTGTTCCAGCTCGGCGTTTACTTCTTCAAGACGCTCTTTCTTGGCATCATAGTCAAAGATACCCCCTAAGAACGCCCGAGCGCTCTGTGAGGTCCTGAATACGGTTTTTTACCGGATTGATTTCAAACATGGTCTGTTTTCTTTTATGGACGAGTCAAAATGCGGTTATAAGGGCGAAATTCTACCGGATTTACGCCCCACTTTATAGAGAATAGTGCCGCTAAATTGGCCAGATATCGTCGATGATGAGCTGAACGCTGCGGTTGCCGCGAAACTCATTCACATCCAGTTTGTAGGCGATGTTCACTTCGCGTACGCCGTTATCGGGCCAGACGCTGGTATCCACATTAAAGGCGATGCCATCGAGCAGCGGGCCACCCGCTACCGGCTCCACCATCACTTTCAGGTGGCGCTCGCCAACAATACGCTGTTGCAGCAGGCGAAAATGGCCGTCAAACAGCGGCTCCGGGAACATCTGCCCCCAGGGGCCAGCGTCTCGCAGCATCTCGGCTACGCCGAGCGTCATCTCCGCTCCGTCGAGCGGACCGTCGGAGAGGATTTCGCCCTGAAGCAGCGCCGGATCCAGCCATTCGGTCACCAGCGCACCGAAGCGCTGCTGGAATTCGTCAAAGCGTGCCACTTCCAGCGAAAGCCCGGCGGCCATAGCGTGACCGCCAAATTTCAGCATCATGCCAGGGTAGAGCGAATCGAGCCGCTCCAGCGCATCGCGCATGTGCAGGCCCTGAATAGAGCGGCCGGAGCCTTTTAGCAAACCGTCACCGGCGGGCGCAAACGCGATGACCGGGCGGTGAAAACGCTCTTTCAGGCGCGAGGCCAGAATGCCGACCACGCCCTGATGCCACTCCGGGTGATACATCGCCAGCCCGCCGGGCAGCGCGTCACTGCTGCGCTCCAGCTTTTCGCACAGCACCAGCGCTTCGGCCTGCATGCCCTGCTCAATCTCTTTGCGCGTCTGGTTGAGCGCGTCGAGTTCGTTAGCCAGCATGCGGGCTTCACCGACGTTATCGCACAGCAGCAGCGCCACGCCAACGGACATATCGTCCAAACGCCCGGCGGCGTTAAGGCGCGGACCGAGGGCAAACCCCAGATCGCTGGCCGCCAGTTTTTGCGCGTCGCGGTTGGCGATTTCCAGCAGCGCTTTAATGCCCGGTCGGCATTTGCCCGCCCGAATGCGGCTCAGGCCCTGCCAGGTCAGGATGCGGTTGTTGGCATCGAGCGGCACGACGTCGGCCACGGTGCCCAGCGCCACCAAATCCAGCAGCTCAGCCAGATTCGGAACCGCAAGGCCACGCGACTCGAACCAGCCCTGATCACGCAGGTGCGTGCGCAGGGCCAGCATGAGATAAAACGCCACGCCCACGCCGGCCAGAGACTTTGACGGGAACGCGCAGTCGCGCAAATTCGGGTTCACGATCGCTGCGGCTTCGGGCAGCGTCTCGCCCGGCAGATGGTGATCGGTGACCAGCACCGGAATACCCAGTTCACGGGCGCGCAGAACACCCAAATGCGATGAAATGCCGTTATCGACGGTCAGGATCATCTGCGCACCGCGCGCATGGGCCTGATCGACCACTTCCGGGCTTAAGCCATAGCCATCGTCAAAACGGTTAGGCACCAGATAGGCCACGTTGGTGCAGCCTAAAGCTCGCAGCGCAAGCACGCTAAGGGCGGTGCTGGTTGCGCCATCGGCGTCGAAATCGCCGACCACCATAATGCGCAGGCCCTGCACCATCGCGTTATACAGATGCCCGACGGCGTCATTGATGCCGCTCAGCTGCTGCCACGGCAGCATACCTTTTACGCCACGTTCCAGTTCGGCCGGCGAGGCAACGCCCCGGCTGGCGTACAAGCGGCGTAACAGCGGTGGCAGAGTGTCTGGCAGCGCCGATGCGTCAGTCGATTCGCGTCGGCGAAGTTGTCTCTGGAGTTTCACGACGATTATTTACCGCTTGTCTGTTTTTTATGCTCATCGAGAAACGCTTTCATTTCCTGTGGCCCCTGATAGCCCGGCACGACATAGCCGTTGCTCAGGACGATCGCCGGTGTGCCGCTCACGCCAAACTGCACGCCAAGGGCATAGTGATCGGCGATATCCACATCGCAGCTGGCGGGTTTCACGCCTTTACTGGCCATGGCGTCATCGAACGCTTTGTTACGATCTTTTGCGCACCAGATGGCTTTCATGTCCTGCTCGGCCTGGCTTTCCAGTCCCTGGCGCGGGAAGGCCAGATAGCGCACGGTGATACCCAGCGCGTTGTAGTCGGCCATCTGCTCATGCAGCTTGTGGCAATAGCCGCAGGTGATGTCGGTAAAGACGGTGATCACGTGCTGCTCTTTTGCCGCTTTGTAGACAATCATCTCTTTTTCCAGCGCGTTGAGATGCGTCATCAGCATGTTATTGGTGACGTTGACCGGCTGCGCGCCGCTGGTGTCGTACAGCGGCCCCTGGATCATATACTTGCCGTCTTCTGTGACATACAGCACGCCGCTATTGGTCAGCACGGTTTTCATGCCGGCGACGGGCGCAGGCTGGATATCCGTGCTCTGCACGCCCAGTTTGGCCAGCGTCTGTTTAATCGCCGCATCGTCTGCATGAGCGAGGCCAGAAAACGCAGCCAGCAGAGTGAACATCAACAAACCTTTTTTCATAAAACGTCCTTAAATAGCCAGCTTCACGCACGAGGGTGATGCTGTTGATGGAGTTGCCGCAAGCGTTCCGTTGCAACATGCGTATAAATTTGTGTCGTTGAGAGATCGCTGTGCCCGAGCAGCATTTGCACCACGCGCAGGTCAGCGCCATGGTTTAGCAGATGCGTGGCAAACGCATGTCGCAACACGTGCGGTGAAAGCTTTTCGCTGTCGATGCCCGCCAAAATGGCATAATGTTTGATGCGATGCCAGAAGGTTTGCCGGGTCATTTGCTGTGCGCGCTGGCTGGGGAACAGCACATCAATCGACACCCCATTCAACAGCCACGGGCGACCGTGCTCAAGATAATTCTCGACCCAGTACACCGCTTCTTCGCCTAACGGGACCAGACGCTCTTTATTGCCTTTGCCGATCACCCGCACCACGCCCTGACGTAAACTGATGTCACTCATCGTCAGACTGACCAGTTCGGTCACGCGCAGCCCGGTAGCATACAACACTTCGAGCATCGCTTTATCACGAAGCTCAAGCGGCTGGTCGATGAGCGGTGCCTGAAGCAGCCTGTCGACCTGCGCTTCGCTGAGATCTTTTGGCAAGCGCTGGGGCAGTTTAGGCGAGGCTAACAGCGCGCTGGGATCGTCTGCGCGCACCTTCTCCCGGTAAAGATACTGGAAAAAGCGCCGCATTGCAGACAGCAAACGCGCGGAGCTGGTGGCCTTGTACCCGCCTTCGACACGCTCCGCCAGCAGGGCTTGTAAATCGTCATGCTGCGCGCTGAGTAAATCGCGATCGCGGTGGTTTAACCATTCGACCACAAGGCGCAGGTCGCGACGATAGGCGCTCAGCGTGTTTTCTGCAACGTTGCGCTCAAGCCACAGGGCGTCGAGAAAATGCTCAACCCGTGCAAGATCCTGTTCCATCACTGCCCCCTGGTTTCTCAATCCGTCCATTATGCCTGAATGCATTCTGATTCTGGTACACTGTGCATAAAGTCACATCAGGAATTGAGACGTTTACGCTATGAACATTGGTCTTTTTTATGGTTCCAGTACCTGCTACACCGAAATGGCCGCTGAAAAAATTCGCGACATCATCGGCCCGGAACTGGTCACGCTGCATAACCTTAAAGATGACGCGCCAGCCCTAATGGAGCAGTACGATGTGCTGATCCTCGGCATTCCGACCTGGGATTTTGGCGAACTGCAAGAAGACTGGGAAGCCGTTTGGGAGCAGCTCGACGCGCTGAATCTCGACGGCAAAATGATTGCGCTCTACGGTATGGGCGATCAGCTCGGTTACGGCGAATGGTTCCTCGACGCGTTAGGCATGTTGCACGATAAGCTGGCACCCAAAGCGGTCCAGTTCATTGGCTACTGGCCCACGGAAGGTTACGAATTCACCAGCAAAAAACCGATCATTGCCGACGGTCAGCTGTTCGTCGGCCTGGCGCTGGATGAGACCAATCAGTACGATCTGAGCGAAGAGCGCTTGCAGGCCTGGTGTGAACAGATCCTCGGTGAAATGGCAGAACACTTCGCCTGAAGCCAGACGATCAGTGCTGCCCCTGCGCCGGTTGTTCTAATAGCATCCGGCGCAAATCCCGCCACTCCCGCGCGTCCATGCTGTCCACCGCCAGCCACAGATGCTGACGCTTACCGCCAGGCCCACGCCGCAAACGCAGCATCATGCCGCTGCTGAGCATCCAGGGCGCGCCAACGATATCCCAGTCGGCTCCCTGCCAGCGCAGACGTGAATCCATCAGCAGTTTAATTTCACCGTGGCAGGCATTGATGCGCCGCTGGCTGCGAACGCAGTCAAACACCACCAGTGATAGCAGCAGCAGCCACAGCGGAGTGAGACTCAACGGCCAGGGGATCAGCAAGACGAAAGCCGCCACCACGCCGTGAAGGAGTAACGAAAGCCACTGTGAGCGCCATGAGACGCGTAAATCAGATTGCCACAGGACCACGTTCCCGATTCCGTATCTGGATTAACTGCACCATTCTTTGCAACTCCGTATCGGCAGGTTTTCCGTGATTCATCAACCAGTTGAATAAATCAGGGTCATCGTTTTCTAACAGACGAATGAATAACCGTTTGTCATCATCGCAGAGCGAATCGTACTCGTATTCAAAAAACGGCATGATAGAAATATCGAGTTCGCGCATGCCGCGACGGCATGCCCAGTGAATGCGGGCTTTATTGGTAATATCCATGTTCTTTTCCTGCATAGCGATGTAGAAGTACGCGCTTAGTGTACCGCTTTTTTAACCCTTCCCTAATCTGAAAATAACACACTGGAATCAGGCACTCAGAATAACCCATTGGAAATGTAAGGTTTACCGTTTTTTGCGTAATCACTCGCAAGCTGTGCTTTCCATGCGATTACCGCTTGCATTGGTCCACGGCTCTTTTAACATGAAGCCTTCATACAGCGTTAAGCTTATCAGGACATTATTATGGCTTTTACACCGTTTCCTCCGCGCCAGCCTTCCGCCTCTGCGCGTCTGCCGCTGACGCTTATGACGCTCGACGACTGGGCGCTCGCCACCGCCGTGGGTGCTGACAGCGAAAAATACCTGCAAGGCCAGGTCACCGCAGATATCGAGCAGCTTTCAGAACATCAGCATTTGCTGGTGGCCCACTGCGATGCCAAAGGCAAAATGTGGAGCAACCTGCGACTGTTTCGCCGCAACGGCGGCTTCGCCTGGATTGAACGCCGCAACGTGCGTGACGCACAGCTGACCGAATTAAAAAAATATGCGGTCTTCTCGAAAATCACTATCGTGCCGGATGACGAACACGTGCTGCTGGGCGTAGCGGGTTTCCAGGCGCGTGCCGCACTCACCAACCTTTTTACCGCGCTTCCAGATGCGCAAAACCAGGTGGTGACCGATGGCGACACCAGCATTTTATGGTTTGAACACCCGGCCGAGCGTTTTCTGCTGGTGACTGATGTTGCAACCGCCGGGCGGATCACCGACGCGCTACGCGGCGAGGCACAGCTTAATAATAGTCAACAATGGCTGGCGCTGAATATTGAAGCGGGCCTGCCGGTCATTGATACGGTCAACAGCGCGCAGTTTATTCCACAGGCGACCAATATTCAGGCGCTCGGTGGGATCAGCTTTAAAAAAGGCTGCTATACAGGCCAGGAAATGGTGGCGCGAGCTAAATTCCGTGGCGCGAATAAACGCGCGTTGTGGACGCTCGCAGGCGCGGCCAGTCGTGTGCCGGAGGTTGGTGAAGACCTGGAAATGAAGATGGGCGAGAACTGGCGTCGTACCGGTACGGTGCTTGCCGCCGCGCAGCTGGACGACGGTCGACTGTTGGTTCAGGTAGTCATGAATAACGACATGGAACCCGACGCGGTATTCCGCGTGCGCGATGACAGTAATACGCTGGCTATTGCGCCACTGCCGTATTCGCTCGAAGAGAAGTAACGCACGATATCTTTTAGGCGGTCCGGTTTAGCCGCCTTAAAGAAAAGCAGGTTTAATCACTTTCTTCAGGATAACCATAATCGTTGAACCCTTCAGAGGATTTCAACAGGCCAATACCAATGGTGGCGAGAAGGCGAGCCTTGGGCACAAATGCTAACAAACACCACCACCCGCTTCGATTAGCGTCATGCAGACGTCTTACTTTAATCGCCAGATTCGGAATCAAACCCACAACTGAAATGGTAATACTAAAGACGGGATAGGAATTTATAAAGGGGTTACGCACTAACTGTAATATCTCTGGAACAAAAATCACGAGAAAAATAAACCATGTTGTTAGCGTGTAACACCAAAAAGTCCTCCGCGATGTCCGCCCGTTAAAATTAAAATAGTTGGCGAAAAAATATTTTACAAACCACATAGCGCATATCCTTGTGCAATTAACCTTTCCACAACGTTATAGCTAAACAAGCTCGCATCAGCACCCTTGTTCCAACCAGAATAGGCAGCCATGATCGCGGGTGATGGGGTGCCCCATCGTTGACGATGTCGCTGTGCCGACAGGGTTAGCGTTACCGACTGGCCTGGTCCAGATCCTCGGGATAGCCATAATCGTTGACCCCTTCAGAGGACTTCAACAGGCTAATGATCACAATAATCAAATAACGGAAGGTGGGAATAAACGTTAACAGACTCCACCACCCGCTCCGATTGGCATCATGCAAGCGCCGAACGATAACACTCAAATCGGGGATGATAAACACTACCGCGATAATGCAACTGAGCAGAGGAAATGATTCGGGTCCGTCAGCATTAAACATCTGAAAACATTCTGGCAAAAATACCACAAAAAAAACAAGCCATGAGGTTAACGTATAACGCCAAAAAGTCTTGCGTGTTGTCCGCCCGCTAAAATTAAAATAGTTGGCGAACAAATATTTTACAAACCACATAGCGCATATCCTTCTGCAATTGTCTGGGCAGTAATGACTTGTGTGGACAGACTGGCAACAGAAATCATAACCCTTGTCCATGCCCGTAACCTAATCGAATAAAATGTAGAAATCAACATGTAATTCGCTTATAAATTAAGCCAACCCAAAAGTCAGCTTTTAAATACATTCACTATAAAAATGCATACACAAGGTAAATATATTCATCAAAACCATGATTTAACCTTAATGCATTTCTTCGTTGAATACTTAGCAGAGAGAACAAAAATGGAAAATCAGCCCCTCGTTAAAAAAACCCGTAACACCGCATGGATCATCCCTGTGTTAACTATTATAGGATTAATTGCACAATTTATTGGCATGCTGAGCGGTGTAAAAGCGAGGAAAGGTGTTGAAATTGCCAGTACCATAATGAATATTAGCATACATCTGTCGAATTTTTGCATACTGGTTTATTCAGTCGAATTTATTATTTGTCGACTGACCTTCAAAGATCCTGATACGCAGCAACCTCAAAGAGACGTAGGGGATTGGCTAGCCGTCTCCCAAATAATCATTTACACCCTCTGTATACTGTTTGTTAATTTCGTATTCCTGTTTTCTTCAAACAACGCTATAGGCTCATTATGAATACCTATTCAAATGTCTTAAACAGTCGTGAAAATACTGGCATAGCCGATTTCAAACGTGATTTGACGGCAGCAGTAACTAACCTATTCCAGGCATGGTATGAAATTAAGAAGGATATACCCAAACCCTTTTATGAGCAGGCGAAAGTTGTCATTAGTGGTAAAATTGGGATATTTGTTTCCGTCATTAACCTGAGCGATAAAAAATTAATTTACGCTCAGCAACTGTTTAACTTTAAAGCAATTGCTCGTTGATACTTAGCAGAGAGAACGAAAATGGAAAATCAGCCCCCCGTTAAAAAAAACCGTAACACCGCATGGATCATCCCTGTGTTAACTATTATAGGATTCATTGCACAATTTATTGGCATGCTGAGCAGTGTAAAGGCAGAGAAAGGTGTTGAAGTTGCCAGTACCATAATGAATGTTTGCATACATCTGTCGAATTTTTGCATACTGGTTTATTCAGTCGAGTTTATTATTTCTCGGCTGACCGTCAAAGATCCTGATACGCAGCAACCTCAAAGAGACATAGGGGATTGGCTGGCCGTCTCCCAAATAACCATTTATACCCTCTGTATACTGTTTCTTAATTTCGTATCCCTGTTTCATTCAAACAACATTATAGGCTCATTATGAATACCTATTCAAATGTCTTAAACAGTCGTGAAAATACTGGCATAGCCGATTTCAAACGTGATTTGACGGCAGCAGTAACTAACCTATTCCAGGCATGGTATGAAATTAAGAAGGATATACCCAAACCCTTTTATGAGCAGGCGAAAGTTGTCATTAGTGGTAAAATTGGGATGTTTGTTTCCGTCATTAACCTGAGCGATAAATACAAAAAAAATGAAGATACCCTGAGTGACTGGCTTGGCGTCAGCGCCGATGTTGCAACCATGATTGCGGGGTATACGGGAAATCCGGTTGTCGCAGGTGTCGCCGTGACGCTTGGGTTTGCGGCTTTTTTAACCTCGGATGTCGGCGTTGGCATGGCTAATGCTTATCTGGATGCGATTAAAGATTTTGGCCTTGCCGACAGCAGCGGGAATGGATTTATCATTCCTCCTGGTACCTTTCCTCCTGGGGACACGGGCGGTGGTGCTGACTTTGACCCGCCTCAAAATGCGACCAGCCCCATTATTTTGGATCTGGATAACGATGGCATCGAAACGCTGGCCAAAGACGCCCATCTCTTTTTTGATCATGACCGCAATCAATTCGCTGAAAACACGGGATGGGTCGCAGCAGATGACGGCCTGCTGGTCATGGACATCAACCATAATGGTACGATTGATAATGGGGGTGAACTTTTCGGCAACAATACTACTTTGCCTGATGGATCACTGGCGGCCAACGGCTATGAAGCCTTATCGCAATATGATACCCACCGCGATGGGGTCATCGACCAAAAAGATGCTGCCTGGCAAGAGATTAAGATATGGCGAGATATAAACAGCAATGGTCAAACCGATGCGGGGGAGTTATTCACTCTTGAGGACATGCACATTGCGTCAATAAACACGAGTTATAACGAGGCCTCATGGATTGATGCTCAAGGCAACGCGCATAAACAAAGGGGCGAATTCATCAACGATGAGGGTAACAAAGGAGCGTCAGCCGACGTCTGGTTTGATAGCGACCTCAGCCAAACCGTTTATCGTGAAGATATCCTGATTAGTCATGACACACGTCTCTTACCTTATATCAGCGGCTTCGGCAATATGGCAAACCTGCACGTTGCGATGAGTCTTAACCCGGAATTGAAAGCGCTGGTTGAGCAGTTTATCTCCCATCCACAGAACGAGCCTGGCGCGCAAATTGAGGCGATTCTTTTTAGCTGGGCTGGTGTAAGTGATGTAGAGAGTGACAGCCGCGGAGGAAATATTGATGCAAGAAAACTTGCTTTGTTAGAAGTGTCAACGGGTCAGCATTATAAAAGTAATACGAATGGCAGCGTCAATCCCTTACCCAATGCGGCAGAGCTTTTACTGCAAGAATATGATGAATTCGCAGGGTACATTAAATCCCAACTGCTGGCTCAGAGCGTGTTTCGAGCTGAGTTCGCAATGATTACCTACACGTTCACAGAGGATCAAACCGCATTAACGCTGAATTTTGACAAATTTGAGAGGCATTTATCGACGCTGGAAATGAGCGACCCAAAAACCTTTTTGCAACTCAGTAATGTCCTATATGACTATTTGGCCTATATGCCCTCATTCCAAACGTTGAGAGCGCGCGCAGGCATTCCCGAGTCAAAAACGGTGTTCATTAGTGAGGGGGATGATACCTACACAGGCACACGTGCAAACGAGGCGATCTGGGGTGATCAGGGTATCGATATTCTTAACGGAGAATCGGGTGACGACAGACTTTATGGCGGTAGCGGTGATGATAGTATTGATGGCGGAAATGGAAACGACACGCTAAGCGGTGGCACCGGGAATGACTATCTGGACGGCGATTTCGGCGCTGATACCTATCTTTTTAACCTTGGGGACGGGCAGGATACTTTCACAGAAATTGGTAAAGACTGCGACACCCTACGCTTTGGACAAGACATTCAGGCGGATAAGGTTCATCTCACACGCACGCCCAACGATGACCTGCTGATCACCTTCAATGACAGCGCGGACAGCATCAAAATAGAACGTTATTTTACCAGTAGCGCCTACAAAATTGAGCAATTTGTGTTTGACGACGGAACGCACTGGAATGTGAACACTATTGAGTCACGGTTAACGTCGGGTACCGATGCCGACCAAATCCTGCTCGCTTTCGACTGGCACGACACTGAAATACATGCGGCAGGCGGCAACGACCAGATTGAAGGCCGTAATAAAAATGACATTCTCTATGGTGATGCCGGTAACGATCACATCGATGGTAACAGTGGAAACGACACCCTAAGTGGTGGCACCGGGAATGACTATCTTGACGGCGATTTCGGCGCTGATACTTATCTTTTTAACCTTGGGGACGGGCAGGATACCCTCACAGAAATCGGCAAAGATTGCGACACACTGCGTTTAGGCGACGGCATTTACTCTGACAACGTACGGTTGAGTAAGTCAAATTCTCGCGATTTGGTCATCTCCTTCACAACGGGCACTGACAGCATCACCATTAAAAATTATTTCAGCGGTAATGGCTATGTGGTGGAAAACATTGTTTTCGCCGATGGCAATTCCTGGTTGCCTCAGGACGTGCAAGGCCACTTTGAAGATGGGATCCCTATGCCCGTCTTTAGGCGGGACACGGAAGTCATGCAAATGGAGGCCATGCTCAGGGCGATTGAACAGAGCAAGTGGGGGAGCGCTGAGGATGACGCGCAGATCGTCAATACTCCTGTGATGCTGGCGTCCACTCCCGCCATTTTTGGCAGCATGAACGAACGGTGAACGGGCGGTTTTACACGGGCAACGCACCTGCACCGTTGCCCCTCTGACCCATTAGCCAATATAGAGATAAATCGCCAGAAAGTGACAGACGCTGCCGCCGAGCACAAAGCCATGCCAGATAGCGTGGTTGTAAGGGATGCGTTTGCTGACGTAAAAAATCACGCCCAGCGAATAAACAATACCGCCAATCGCCAGCAGCATGACACCGCCCGCTGACAGCTTCACCGCCAGCTGGTAAATCACTACCAGCGACAGCCAGCCCATCGCCAGATAGGTCACCAGCGACAGCACTTTAAAGCGGTGCGCGATGGTCAGCTTAAACAGAATCCCCAGCAGCGCCAGGCTCCAGATCACCACCATTAAACCGCGCGCCAGCGGCGAATCCAGCCCCACCAGCAAAAACGGCGTGTACGTACCGGCAATTAAGAGATAGATGGCGCAGTGGTCGAATTTCTTTAGCCAGACTTTGGCACGCCGGTGCGGGATCGCGTGATAGAGCGTGGAGGCGAGGAACAGGAGGATCATGCTGCCGCCATACAGGCTGTAGCTGGTAATCGCCATCATGCTGGCGTTACTGTCCACCGCCTGCACCAGTAGCAGCACCAGACCGACAATCCCAAACACCAGTCCGATACCGTGACTGATGCTATTGGCGATCTCCTCCGCCAGTGAATATCCCTGCGCAATAAGTGGCTTCTCAACCATGGCTGACTCCAGGAAAGCAACGTTGAAACAATTACCCTGACACACGCCTGTGACAAACACACGACGCATCCGGGTCTGGTCATAGAGTAACTGAGAATGATTCCAGTGCACACCTGTTCGCTAAAATAAATATTAATTGAGACAAATCACAGTGTTGACGCGGAAAAATTGCAGTACAGCTGTACCCTATTCCAACCGCATAACATTGCGTATGGCGATTCCTGTTTTGCCCGTTTTGTGGCAGCGTGTTTTGTGGCAGCGCGTTTTGTGGCAACATAGGGGATGCTTTTTCCCCCTCTGTATAGCCGCTTAAAAGGATGAAGGACGCCCGTGACCCTGTTTACGCACTCCGCTGTCGCCAGCCTCAACAATCTTGAGATGATGGTCTATAACTATGTCATCAAAAACCGCGACAAAGTCATGTACATGACCATCCGTGAGCTGGCAGACGCCGCAGGGGTATCGACCACCACCGTGCTGCGCTTTTGCCGCAAGCTGCACTGTGAGGGGTATTCCGAATTCCGTGTGCGCTACAAGCTATATCTGGAGCAAAACGAACCGCAGCAGGCAAACTTCGGTGCCAGTGAAATTATTAGTTTTTTTAAAAGCGTCAATAATGATGAGTTTGATTCTATTTTAGATCGCGCGGTCGATATTATATTGTCGTCAGAACGTATTATATTTGTTGGCGCAGGCACATCTGGCTCGCTGGCAAAATATGGCGCACGCTTTTTTTCCAACGTCGGTAAATTCAGTAACCATATTGACGACCCCTATTTCCCGGTAACCAATGACATGGCGAAAAATGCGCTGGCAATCGTGCTGTCTGTCTCCGGTGAAACCGAAGAGATCCTGCGCTTCGCCAGCCAGTTCAGCCTGCATAACTGTAAGCTGATGACCATCACCAGCCATGAACATTCGCGACTGGCAAAGCTGTCGGACTTCAATATTTCCTGGCACGTTCCACAAATGCGTATTGCTGGGGTCTATGATGTCACAACGCAAATTCCGGTTATTTACATTCTGGAATCACTGGCGCGGAAACTGGCGAATAAAATAGCATAAAAAAACACACTGTTTTTTCCATGTAACAAATCACAACGACGACGATTTGTTATATCGTGACTTTTACCTCCCCTTTGTTAGACTCATTTTCAGTTTACCTGGCTTGCCCGGCGAAAATATCCTTCGCCAACTATACCCTTCGCCAACATAGTGGTCGCCAACATAGTGGCCGAACAGAAAGAGAAAACGATCGATGAAAAAGCTGACATTACCGAAAGACTTTTTATGGGGCGGCGCGGTGGCGGCGCATCAGGTTGAAGGCGGCTGGAACAAAGGCGGCAAAGGCCCGAGCATCTGTGACGTGCTGACCGGCGGCGCGCATGGCGTTCCGCGTGAGATCACCTCCGAAGTCGTGCCGGGCAAATACTACCCGAACCACGAAGCGATCGAGTTTTACGACCACTACAAAGAAGACATCAAGCTGTTTGCGGAAATGGGCTTCAAATGCTTCCGCACCTCCATCGCCTGGACACGTATCTTCCCGAAAGGCGACGAAACCCAGCCGAACGAAGAAGGTCTCAAGTTCTACGACGACATGTTCGATGAGCTGCTCAAATACAACATTGAGCCGGTGATCACCCTGTCTCACTTCGAAATGCCACTGCACCTGGTGCAGGAGTACGGCGGCTGGACTAACCGTAAAGTGGTGGATTTCTTTGTGCGTTTTTCCGAAGTGGTCTTCGAACGCTACAAAAACAAGGTCAAATACTGGATGACCTTCAACGAGATCAACAACCAGCGTAACTGGCGTGCGCCGCTGTTTGGCTACTGCTGTTCTGGCGTGGTGTACACCGAGCATGAAAACCCGGAAGAGACCATGTATCAGGTGCTGCACCACCAGTTCGTGGCAAGCGCGATGGCGGTCAAAATCGGTCACCGTATCAACCCGGAAATGAAAATCGGCTGCATGCTGGCGATGGTGCCGCTGTATCCGTTCTCCTGTAAGCCGGAAGATGTGATGTATGCGCAGGAATCCATGCGTGAGCGCTATGTCTTTACCGACGTGCAGCTGCGTGGCTACTACCCGGCCTACGTGCTTAACGAGTGGGAACGCCGTGAATTCAATATCAAAATGGAAGCGGGCGACGAGCAGATCCTGCGCGATGGCGTGTGCGACTATTTAGGCTTCAGCTACTACATGACCAACGCCGTGAAAGAAGATGGCGGCAGCGGTGATGCGATCTCCGGTTTCCAGGGCAGCGTACCAAACCCGCACGTGAAAGCGTCCGACTGGGGCTGGCAGATCGATCCGGTTGGCCTGCGCTATGCGCTGTGCGAACTGTATGAGCGCTACCAGAAACCGCTGTTCATCGTCGAGAACGGCTTCGGTGCTTACGACAAAGTGGAAGAAGACGGCAGCATCAATGACGATTACCGCATCGATTATCTGCGTGCGCACGTGGAAGAAATGGTGAAAGCGGTAACCTACGATGGTGTTGACCTGATGGGCTATACCCCGTGGGGCTGCATCGACTGCGTCTCCTTTACCACCGGTCAGTACAGCAAGCGCTATGGCTTCATTTATGTGAACAAGCACGACGACGGCACGGGCGACATGTCCCGCTCCCGTAAGAAGAGCTTTGACTGGTACAAAGGCGTGATTGCCAGCAACGGCGAAACGCTTTAAGGTTTTGCCCGGTGGCGCTGCGCTTACCGGGCCTACGATTCAGGTAGGCCGGGTAAGGCGAAGCCGCCACCCGGCATTTATTTCCCGCCCGCCAGCTCAATAAAGCTCCCCGTCACATAGGACGCTTTCTCGCTCACCAGCCACGCAATGGCTTCGGCGACCTCTTCCGGTTGTCCGCCGCGCTGCATCGGCAGTACCGTTTTCACGCGATCCACACGGCCCGGCTCGCCGCCGTCGGCATGCATGTCGGTATAGATGAACCCAGGACGCACGCCGTTCACGCGGATGCCAAACGGCGCGACTTCCAGCGACAGCCCGGTCGTTAGCGTATCGACCGCACCTTTTGACGCCGCATAGTCGACGTATTCCCCAGGCGATCCCAGACGCGCCGCCGCAGACGAAACGTTAACAATCGCCCCGCCCTGCCCGCCGTGTTTGTGCGACATACGCTTTACCGCTTCACGACAGCAAAGAAAATAGCCGGTGACGTTGGTCGACAGCACGCGGTTGATGCGTTCCGCCGTCAGATTCTCAATAGAGCTTTGCTCAAACAAAATACCCGCGTTGTTGACCAGTGCAGTCAGCGGCTCGCCTTCACGGTCGATGCTGTCGAACATCGCCAGCACCTGCGCTTCATCGCTAATATCCGCCCGCACGGCAAAGGCTTTGCCCCCCGCGGTGACGATGTCGGTCACGGTGTCGGTGGCAGCCTGAATGTTGTGATGATAGTTCACCGCCACGGTGTAGCCTTCGCGGCCCAGTTGTAACGCCGTAGCTCTGCCAATGCCACGGCTTGCGCCCGTCACCAATGCAATTGCCATTTTCACACCTCCAGAATGAAAAAAGCCGGGTGGCGTTAACGCTTACCCGGCCTGAATTACTACACCCATACTGTTACTGATAGTCGCTCATCGGCACGCACGAGCAGAACAGATTCCGGTCGCCGTACACATCGTCCAGACGCTTCACGGTCGGCCAGTATTTGTTGGCAGGGCCTGCCGGGAACACCGCCACTTCGCGGCTATACCCGTGGTTCCACTCCAGCACCAGCTCGTTTTGCGTGTGCGGTGCGTTTACCAGCGGGTTATCGGCGAGCGGCCATTCCCCCTGCTGCACGCGGCCAATTTCAGCGCGAATAGCAAGCATAGCGTCAATAAAGCGATCCAGCTCGACTTTGCTCTCTGATTCCGTCGGTTCCACCATCAGCGTCCCGGCCACCGGGAAGGACATGGTCGGCGCATGGAAGCCGTAATCAATCAGGCGCTTAGCGATATCCAGCTCGCTGATACCGGTCTCTTCTTTCAGCGGGCGAATATCGAGAATGCACTCGTGTGCCACGCGTCCGTCGCGTCCGGTGTAGAGCACCGGGAACGCGTCTTTCAGGCGGGTCGCAATGTAGTTGGCGTTGAGGATCGCCACCTGGCTGGCCTGTTTCAGCCCTTCCGCGCCCATCATGCGGATGTACATCCAGCTGATCGGCAGAATCGACGCGCTGCCAAACGGCGCAGCAGAAACCGCGCCCTGACGCGTTAACATGCCTTCGATTTGCACCACGCTGTGGCCTGGTACAAACGGCGCAAGATGCGCTTTCACACCGATTGGCCCCATGCCCGGACCGCCACCGCCGTGCGGAATGCAGAAGGTTTTATGCAGGTTGAGGTGCGACACATCCGCGCCGATAAAGCCCGGCGAGGTGATACCGACCTGCGCGTTCATGTTCGCGCCGTCCAGATAGACCTGACCGCCAAACTGATGCACGATGTCGCACACCTCGCGGATCGTCTCTTCGTAGACGCCGTGAGTGGACGGGTAAGTCACCATAATGCAGGAGAGATTCTCCCCCGCCTGTTCGGCTTTGGCGCGCAGATCCGTCAGGTCGATGTTGCCGTTTTTATCGCAGGCCACTACCACCACCTGCATACCAGCCATCTGCGCCGACGCCGGGTTGGTGCCGTGGGCGGAGCTTGGGATCAGGCAAATGTCACGGTGTGCGTCGTTACGGCTTTCGTGGTAGTGACGGATCGCCAGCAGGCCCGCATATTCGCCCTGCGCACCCGAGTTCGGCTGCATACAGAGTGCGTCATAACCGGTGAGCTTCACCAGCCAGTCGGCGAGCTGGTTGATCATCTGATGGTAGCCTTCCGCCTGATCCGCCGGGCAGAACGGGTGCAGTTCGGCAAATTCCGGCCAGGTGATCGGGATCATCTCCGCGGCGGCGTTCAGCTTCATGGTGCAGGATCCCAGCGGGATCATCGCCTGATTGAGCGCCAGATCTTTGCGCTCAAGCGAGTGCATGTAGCGCATCATTTCGGTTTCGCTGTGATAGCGATTAAACACCGGATGCGTCAGCACGGCGTCATCACGCAGCATGGCGGGCTGGATCGCACGGCTGTCATGCGCAACGTCTTTGTCCAGCACGTCGATGTCCAGACCGTGGTCATCGCCGACAATCACGTTCAGTAACGCCAGCACGTCGTCCCGCGTGGTGGTTTCATCCAGCGTAATGCCCACGGCATTGATCACATCGCTGCGCAGGTTGATTTCGTGCGCTTCGGCGCGGGCAAGCACGGCGGCTTTATCGGCCACTTCCACACATAAGGTGTCGAAGTAATGTGCGTGGCGCAGCTTAACGCCTTTTTGTTGCAGACCGGTCGCCAGAATATCCGCCAGGCGGTGAATACGGCTGGCAATACGTTTCAGGCCCACCGGACCATGATAGACCGCATACAGGCTGGCAATGTTCGCCAGCAGCACCTGCGAGGTACAGATATTGGAGTTCGCTTTCTCGCGGCGGATATGCTGCTCGCGGGTCTGCATCGCCATGCGCAGCGCGGTGTTACCCGCCGCGTCTTTCGACACGCCAATAATACGGCCAGGCATGGAGCGTTTGAATTCGTCTTTGGCGGCAAAGAAGGCCGCATGCGGACCGCCGTAGCCCATCGGCACGCCGAAGCGCTGCGCGGAACCGAACACGATGTCCGCGCCCTGTTTGCCCGGTGCGGTTAACAGCACCAGCGCCATAAAATCAGCGGCGACGCTGACGATGATTTTGCGCGCTTTCAGCTCGCTCATCAGGCCGCTGTAATCGTGAACCTCACCGGTGGTACCAACCTGCTGCAACAGCACGCCAAACACATCCTGATGATCCAGCACTTTGTCGGCGTCATCGACAATCACGTCGAAGCCGAAGGTTTCAGCGCGGGTGCGCACGACGTCGAGCGTCTGCGGATGAACGTCAGCGGCGACGAAGAAGCGGTTAGCATTTTTCAGTTTGCTGACGCGTTTTGCCATTGCCATCGCTTCGGCGGCGGCGGTAGCTTCGTCGAGCAGAGAGGCGGAGGCGATATCCAGCCCGGTCAAATCCAGCGTGACCTGCTGGAAGTTCAGCAGCGCTTCAAGACGCCCCTGTGACACTTCCGGCTGATACGGCGTATAGGCGGTGTACCAGCCGGGATTTTCCAGCATGTTGCGCAGGATCACCGGCGGCAGCTGCACGGCGGTGTAGCCCATGCCAATATAAGACTTAAAGCGCTTGTTGCGTGACGCCATCGCTTTCAGTTCAGCCAGTGCGGCAAATTCTGTGGTCGCATCACCGATCTGCGGCGGCTGCGCCAGTTGAATATCTTTCGGCACGATCTGGCCGGTCAGGGCGTTGAGCGATTCCGCGCCCACGGTGTCCAGCATTGCGTGCTGCTGATGCGCATCCGGCCCGATGTGGCGTTCGATAAACGCGCCGCGATGTTCAAGCTGGCTTAAAGTCTGAGTCATGAGCGAGGGTTCCTGAAACGTGCAGTGAATTTAAGTCCCCTCTCCCAGTGGGAGAGGGTTAGGGTGAGGGTGCTAATCTTCCCCTCACCCCTGCCCTCTCCCACAGGGAGAGGGAGATTACCAATTATTCGTCTTCTAACAACGCTGCGTAAGCAGTCGCATCCAGCAGGGCGTCAACTTCCGCCTCGTCGCTGGCTTTGATTTTAAAGATCCAGCCGCCGGTGTACGGCTCGCTGTTGACCAGCTCCGGTGTATCGCCAAGTGCGTCGTTAACCGCGACAATTTCGCCGCCAATTGGCGCATAAATGTCTGATGCCGCTTTAACGGATTCCGCGACCGCGCAGTCGTCACCCGCGCTGACGGTGGTGCCCACGTCAGGCAGATCGACAAACACCATATCGCCAAGCAGTTCCTGTGCGTGTTCGGTAATGCCCACGGTATAGCTGCCGTCGGCTTCTTTGCGCAGCCATTCGTGTTCTTTGCTGTATTTCAGTTCTGCCGGTACATTGCTCATGAGTATTTCTCCAAAGGGGAATGTGAATGCCAGGTGACGCTTCGCTTACCCGGCCTACAAAATCAAAGACCTACGGGTTTTCCCGCACGCACAAAAACAGGTTTTGTCACTTTTACCGGCATTTCACGGTTGCGGATCTGCACAATGGCGGTTTCGCCAATTCCTGCCGGAACGCGGGCCAGCGCAATGCTGTAGCCCAGCGTAGGCGAGAAGGTGCCGCTGGTGATAATGCCTTCCTGCTGATTGCCGCCCGCGTCGGTGAAACGCACAGGCAGCTCGTTACGTAATACGCCTTTTTCGGTCATGATCAAGCCGACCAGCTGCTGGGTGCCGCGCTCGCGCTGTAACTCCAGCGCTTCCCGGCCCACAAAATCACGCTCCGCCGGTTCCCATGCGATAGTCCAGCCCATATTGGCCGCCAGCGGGGAAACGCCTTCGTCCATTTCCTGACCGTAGAGATTCATGCCTGCTTCAAGACGCAGCGTGTCACGTGCGCCAAGACCGCATGGCTTAACGCCCGCTTCCACCAGCGCGTGCCAGAACTCCGCCGCACGGTCGTTCGGCATAGCAATCTCGTAGCCCGCTTCACCGGTGTAGCCGGTGGTGGCAATAAACAGATCGCCCGCTTCCACGCCAAAGAACGGCTTCATGCCCGCGACGGCGTCGCGCTGCTCGTCGGTGAACAGGGTGGCGGCTTTCTCTTGCGCGTTCGGGCCCTGCACGGCGATCAGCGACAAATCATCGCGTACGGTGATAGCAATGCCGTAGGGTTCCGCGTGCTGGGTGATCCAGGCGAGATCTTTTTCGCGGGTAGCGGAGTTGACCACCAGGCGGAAAAAATCTTCGGTAAAGAAGTAGACGATCAGATCGTCAATCACGCCGCCGGAGGCATTGAGCATACCGCTGTAGAGCGCTTTACCCGGTTTGGTGAGTTTGGCGACGTCGTTTGCCAGCAGATAACGGAGGAATTCGCGGGTCCGGTTGCCTTTCAGATCGACAATGGTCATGTGCGACACGTCGAACATACCGGCGTCAGTGCGCACCGCGTGGTGCTCATCAATTTGCGAACCGTAGTGCAGGGGCATCATCCAGCCGTGGAAGTCCACCATGCGAGCGCCGCAAAGCGTATGTTGTTCAAACAAAGGAGTCTGCTGTGCCATTTTTTCCTCATTGACCAGGCGGGGCGGTTAGGGATTTCGCGGCAGTAAAAGCACCACGACACCCGGCGTCAGCCTCGTTTTGGATGGCCAACGCAAACGTTACCTTTCGTCTGAACTTATCACCGAAAAGCCCCCTAAACCATAAGTAAAAAGCGACCATCACATTAGCTTATGACCTAATGACACGATTTTCATTACAGGATAATAAACTGGTTAATCCGGCAATAAGCGGCATCAGAATTGTCACCTCACCGTAAAACCCGGCTTAAATTGATATTTTTAACTAAAAAGAACGACGATTTCCCGACAACGAAAAATCACCAGATGAGAAAAACTAATCTGAAAAAGGCAGTGAAATTAGAATATTTCAAATGAGCAGAACCCGCCCTTCCCGTCACCGGGAAGGGAAAGTGTGATGCAGGTCGGAATTTAATGCGGAGGGGAAAAACGCTTATCGCAACCACTCGGGAAGGGTGTTCAGCCCCATCGCCTGGCGGATCAGCTGTGGCTTAACGCCAGGCAGGGTGTCAGCCAGTTTGAGACCGATATCCCGCAGCAGCTTTTTCGCCGGATTGCCGCCGGAGAAGAGTTCGCGAAAACCCTGCATACTGGCGAGCATCATTGCCGCGCTGTGCTTGCGGCTGCGCTCGTAGCGGCGCAGATAGAGATGCTGCCCGATATCTTTGCCTTCGCGATGCAATCGCTTCAGCTCATGGATCAGCTCGGCGGCGTCCATAAAGCCAAGGTTAACGCCCTGCCCGGCCAGCGGATGAATGGTATGCGCGGCATCCCCCACCAGCGCCAGACGGTGGGCGGCGAACTGACGCGCATAGCGCCCGGTGAGCGGGAACACTTCACGCGCGCTTTCCACGCTGCACAGACCAAGGGCGTTATCAAACGCCACACACAGCGCCTGATTGAACGCCTCGTCAGACGCCTGCTGCATCTCTTGCGCTGCCTGCGGGGTGAGCGACCAGACGATGGAGCACAGATGCGGATCGGAAAGCGGCAAAAACGCCAGAATACCGTCGCCGTGGAACACCTGGCGCGCGATGGCGCTGTGCGGCTCGGTGGTGCGAATGGTCGCCACCAGCGCGTGATGACCGTAATCCCAGAAGGTCAGCGGGATGTCGGCTTTCGCGCGCAGCCAGGAATTCGCGCCATCGGCACCAATCACCAGACGCGCGGTCATCATGGTGCCGTCCTGCAAGGTCAGAAACGCCTCGTTTTCGCCCCAGGCCACCTGCTGCAACTGTGCCGGTGACAACAGCGAAACGTCCGCGCACTGCTGCGCTTTTTGCCACAGCGCCTGATGCACCACGGCGTTTTCGATAATATGACCAAGATGGCTGTAACCCATGCTCTCGTCGTCAAAGGCGATGCGGCCAAAGCTGTCTTTGTCCCACACTTCCATGCCGTGATAGCAGCTTGCGCGCTGGGCCACAATGGATGACCAGACGCCAAGGTGCGTCAGCAGCTTTTCGCTGGCGGCATTAATGGCCGACACGCGAAGCTCGGGCGGCGCGTCTTCCGCCAGCGGTGCGGGCGCATGCTGTTCCAGCACCGCCACGCGCAATCCGCTGCCCTGTAATCCGCAGGCCACAGCCAGTCCGACCATGCCGCCGCCTACAATTGCCACATCAACACTTTGCACAAATGACTCCTTAGCGTGCGACCCAACCTAACGTTCGCTGCGCCAGCACATCGCGTGCCGGGGCAAATAATTCCATCGCCATCAGTCCGGCGTTCCGGCCTGCCACCAGCGGTGCCCAGCGGTTGGCAAACAGATGCACCAGGCCATCGGTCACGCCGATGGTGGCGCTTTTGTCCGCCTGACGGCGTTTCTGATACTGGCAAAGCACCGAATACTGCCCCACATCCGTCTGCGTTTGCACTGCGGTGGTGAGCGTTTCAGCAAGGCTCATCACATCGCGCATGCCGAGGTTAAACCCCTGACCGGCGATGGGGTGCAGCGTTTGCGCGGCGTTGCCCACCAGCACAACGCGGTGCGAAATCGGTGACAACGCGGTGGTCAGCGACAGCGGGTATGCGCTGCGCTTGCCGGCGTGAACGATGCGCCCGAGCCGCCAGCCAAAGGCTTTTTGCAGCTCGTGACAGAATTTTTCATCCGACCACGCCAGCACGTCGTTCTGTTTTTCCAGCGCGTGACACCACACCAGCGAGTAGCGCCCTTCCGACATCGGCAACAGCGCCAGCGGGCCGTACTCGGTAAAGCGCTCAAACGCGCGTCCGGGAAGCGTGGCGGAGGGGGTCACGTTGGCAATCACCGCCGTCTGATGGTAGGGCGTCTGCTGCCAGTTGATGCCGCACTGCGCGCCGAGCGCCGAGCGTGAGCCGTCCGCCGCCACCAGCAATTGACCGCTGAGCGTCTCGCCGCTTTCCAGCGTCACGCTGACGCCCTCTTCGCTGCGGGTAAACTGGCTCACGCGCGCCGGACAATGCAGCGTCACGCCGGGGGCTTTTTGTAATAACGCAAACAGGCGCTGCCCGGCATCGTGCAGTTCAATGACGTGACCGAGCGCGTCAACGCGATAATCCTGCGCGGCCAGCGTCACAAAACCTGCATGGCCGCGATCGCTGACGTGCACGGTGGTGATCGGCGTGGCGCAGGATTTCAGGCTCTGCCAAATGCCGAGTCGCGCAAGCTGCTGACAGGTACCCTCGGCCAGCGCAATGGCACGGGCGTCAAAACCGGGGTGACGGGCAGCACCGGGCGATGTGGCTTCGATAAGGTGGACGGGCAGCGTGCCGTTCGACAGGCGCGAAATCGCCAGCGCCAGCGTCGCCCCCGCCATGCCGCCGCCAACAATGATCACGCTCATGCGCGTTTCGCCGCCGCCATCAGCGCCTCGATGTCATCGGCGCGTTTTACCACGCTGGCGGTCAGATTCTCGTTGCCGTCTTCGGTGATCAGAATGTCATCTTCAATACGAATGCCGATGCCGCGATACGCTTCAGGCACGTCTGCGTCCGGCGCGATGTACAAGCCCGGCTCGACGGTGATCACCATGCCGGGTTCGAGAATACGCGAGCGATCCGCGCCGTACACCCCGACGTCGTGCACGTCCAGACCAAGCCAGTGGCTGAGGCCGTGCATAAAGAACGCGCGGTGAGCGTTATCGGCTATCAGCTGATCGACGTCGCCTTTGAGGATCCCCAACCCCACAAGCCCGGTCACCATGATGCGCACCACGGTGCCCGTCACCTCCTGAATTGAGGTGCCCGGACGGAAGAGCGTAAGCGAGGTTTCAAGCGAGTCTAGCACGATGTCATAAATCGCGCGCTGCGCCGGGGTAAAGGTGCCGTTGACCGGGAAGGTGCGGGTGATATCGCCCGCGTAGCCCCGGTATTCGCAGCCAGCGTCAATCAGCACCAGATCGCCGTCGCGCATTTCACTTTCGTTTTCGGTGTAATGCAGAATGCAGCCGTTTTCACCGCTGCCGACGATGGTGTTATAAGAAGGATAGCGCGCACCGTGGCGGGTAAATTCATGCAGGATCTCGCCTTCCAGTTGATATTCAAACATGCCTGGACGGCAGGTTTGCATAGCACGGGTATGGGCCAGCGCGCTGATCTCCCCCGCCCGACGCATCAGGGCAATCTCTTCTTCCGATTTAAATAAGCGCATGTCATGCACAATCGGACGCCAGTCGGTGAGGGTGGCAGGCGCGGTCAGATTTTGCCGCGAGCCTTTGCGCAATTTGCTCAGCGCAGCAAAAACGATCTCATCCGCGTACGCATACTCGCCCTGCGCGTGGTAGACCACGTCGAGGCCGTTCAGCAACTGATAGAGCTGGTCGTCAATTTCACTGAACGCCAGCGCACGATCCACGCCGAGTTTTTCCGGTGCGGCGTCCTGACCGAGGCGGCGACCAAACCAGATCTCGGCGGTTTTGTCGCGCAGGCGGTTAAACAGCACGCTGTGGTTATGGGTGTCATCGCTTTTGATCAGCACCAGCACCGTTTCTGGCTCGTTAAAGCCGGTGAAGTACCAAAAATCACTGCTCTGACGATAGGGATATTCACTGTCAGCGCTGCGCGTGGCTTCGGGCGCGGCGAAAATTAGCGCCGCACTTGCGGGCGCCATCTGTGCCAGTAGCGCCTGGCGACGGCGAAGAAACTCAGACTGCGTCATGACACCTCCTTCTCAGCGGATCCTAATGCAATAAATGTTAATGCAGCGTCGGCTTACGCACTTCCGGTGCGGTGGGCTGCTGCCGGGTGAACGTGTCGTGGCACAGCAGCGCCGCGACGCGGACGTATTCGACGATCTCTTCAAGCGACATTTCCAGCTCTTCCTGATCTTCGTCTTCGTCATAACCGAGCTGCGCGATGTTACGTAAATCGTCGATCGCCTCACCCGTTTCACCGGTTACTTTGTCGAGTTTCGGCTGCGTAACGCCCAGGCCCAGCAGGAAGTGGTTCACCCAGCCCGCCATGGCGTCAGCCCGTTCAAAGACGGTGGCTTCATCGCCATCCGGCAAAAAGAGCTGGAAGGTGAAACCGTCATCTTCCAGCGCATCGCTGGTGGCCGAGTGCAGCTTACGCAGCGCCTCTGCCAGTTCATGGCCAAATGCCAGCCCTTCGTTGGTGAGATCGTGGATCAGCGGCTGCCAGGAGCTGTCGCTGTTTCCACCGCAAAGGATCCCACCGATCAAACCGTGCATTTCGGCAGGCGTCAGACCAACACCCTGTTGGTTCAGTAACTGGTTAAGTTCATTGTAACCAGGCATTTCGTTCTGTATTGACATGCGCATTCGTCGTCGTTGGGAGGAAAATTCATGATATGCTACCACTTTGGACCCTGGTGATATACCCGTCAGGCTACACGTTACATGCGTTTACGCCATGTATTTACCTAAGGGTAGGTCAGACAAAGAGCTTGAATCCTCTCATCAGGGTAGCTATAGTGTCGCCCCTTCGCAGCCAGGGCTCGGTTGTGAAGGCAGAGCGCAGTCAAACAGCAGGAAGGTGGCATGTCTGCACAACCCGTCGATATCCAAATTTTTGGTCGTTCACTTCGCGTGAATTGCCCACCTGAACAGCAGGATGCGCTGAATCAGGCTGCGGAAGATCTGAATCAGCGGTTGCAAGATCTGAAAGTTCGCACTAGAGTCACAAATACTGAGCAGCTGGTCTTCATCGCCGCGTTGAACATCAGCTATGAACTCGCTCAGGAAAAGGCAAAAACCCGCGACTACGCCGCCAACATGGAGCAGCGTATTCGGATGTTACAGCAGACCATCGAACAGGCATTGCTTGATCAGGGTCGCATAACTGAACGACCGGGGCCGAAGTTTGAATAACACTTCATGGTTGACTATGGTAGAGTGACCGTGAAGACAAAATTTCTCTGAGATGTTCGCAAGCGGGCCAGTCCCCTGAGCCGATATTTCATACCACAAGAATGTGGCGCTCCACGGTTGGTGAGCATGCTCGGTTCGTCCGAGAAGCCTTAAGACTGTGACGACACATTCACCTTGAACCAAGGGTTCAAGGGTTACAGCCTGCGGCGGCATCTCGGAGATTCCCCTTCTTCTACCTTTAATCATGACGCAATCATCTGCTACTTCACCCCGTCAGCTTATTCGCCAGCAGGTCCGCCAGCGCCGTCGCGCACTGACTATCGATCAACAACTCTATTTTGCCGAACAGGCTGCCGCCCGCATGATGGCGTATCCGCCTATGGTGATGGCCCACACCGTTGCCCTGTTTCTCTCCTTTGACGGCGAGCTTGATACCCGTCCGCTGATCGAGCAACTCTGGCGCAGTGGCAAACGTGTTTATCTGCCGGTGCTCCACCCTTTTAGCCCTGGAAACCTGCTCTTTTTGCATTACCATCCGCACAGCGAACTGGTGATGAACCGCCTGAAAATCTACGAGCCACAGCTTGATGTGCGCGATGTGCTGCCGCTCGGCGAACTGGACGTGCTGGTCACGCCGTTAGTCGCCTTTGACGCACAGGGCCAGCGGCTGGGCATGGGCGGTGGGTTTTACGATCGCACGCTGCAACACTGGCAGCAACACGCCGTTGCCCCTGTCGGCTACGCGCATGATTGTCAGTTTGTGGAGGCACTGCCGGTGGAAGAGTGGGACATCCCGCTGCCGGCGGTGGTCACCCCGTCGAAGGTGTGGATGTGGTGAAACAAAAAAGCCGGGTGGCGGCTGCGCCTTACCCGGCCTACGCGATCCTGTAGGCCCGGCAAGCCTGCGCCGCCGGGCGTTGCATTAAAAATCAGTACAGCAGGCGCGCGCGAATGGTACCCGGGATCGCCTTCATGCTTTGCAGTGCTTTCTGCGCCACATCTTCTTCCGCTTCAATATCAATCACCACATAGCCCATATACGGCGTTGTTTGCAGATACTGTGCGGCGATGTTCACGCCCTGCTCGGCGAAAATCTGGTTGATGGCGGTCAGCACGCCAGGGCGGTTTTCATGGATGTGCAGCAAACGACGACCGCCGTGCAGCGGCAGCGACACTTCCGGGAAATTCACCGCCGACAGCGTTGAGCCGTTATCGGAGTATTTCACCAGCTTGCCCGCCACTTCCAGCCCGATGTTTTCCTGCGCTTCCTGAGTTGACCCGCCGATATGCGGCGTTAACAGCACGTTGTCAAACTCGCACAGCGGCGAATTAAACGGTTCGCTGTTGGTGGCCGGTTCCGTCGGGAACACGTCAATGGCCGCGCCCGCCAGATGCTTGCGTTTCAGCGCATCGCACAGTGCCGGAATGTCCACCACGGTGCCGCGCGCCGCGTTGATCAGCAGTGCGCCCGGCTTCATCAGTGCCAGCTCTTCCGCGCCCATCATGTCTTTGGTGGAGGCGTTTTCCGGCACGTGCAGGCTCACCACATCGCTCATGTTCAGCAGATCGGACAGGTGCTGAACCTGCGTCGCGTTGCCGAGCGGCAGTTTGCTTTCAATATCGTAGAAGAAGACGTGCATCCCCAGCGATTCCGCCAGAATGCCAAGCTGCGTACCGATGTGACCGTAGCCAATGATGCCGAGCTTTTTACCGCGCGCTTCGTAAGAACCGACCGCGAGTTTGTTCCAGATACCCCGGTGCGCTTTGGCGTTCGCTTCAGGAATGCCGCGCATCAGCAGCAGCAGTTCACCAATCACCAGTTCTGCGACCGAGCGGGTGTTGGAGAACGGCGCGTTGAACACCGGCACACCGCGCTTCGCGGCGGCTTGCAGGTCAACCTGGTTGGTACCAATGCAGAAACAGCCCACCGCCACCAGTTTTTCCGCCGCGGCGAAGATCTCTTCGGTGAGATGGGTACGGGATCGCAGGCCGACGAAGTGGGCATCACGGATGGACTCTTTCAGCTGTTCGCTGTCGAGCGCACCCTTGTGGAATTCGATGTTGGTGTAACCTGCCGCGCGAAGGCTATCCACCGCTTTTTGATGCACGCCTTCCACCAGCAGAAACTTAATTTTGTCTTTTTCCAGTGATACTTTTGCCATTTCCCCGACCCTGTTTGTCATAACTTATGTGTGTTCGCTTTAGCCAACATATCAAAAAAAACTATTGCGGCAATATGAACGTTTGCGTGCGTGATTTGAAGAAAAGTCATACAGCAGAGTTTGGCAGAGGAAAATGCTGGTAATGAAAGCACAAGCGGCAGGAAAGTCATTGCTGACTCGAAAACGTGACAGATGTCACCGAAATTATCGTCGCAAATTTTTTTAGCGGGGGGACGTCTCCCCCCGTCAGATCATTTCACGATGGTTTTGACGCCGTCGGCGGTGCCAATCAGCGCAACATCCGCGCCACGGTTGGCGAAAAGCCCCACGGTCACCACGCCCGGAATGGCATTGATGGCGTTTTCCATAGCGATGGGATCGAGGATCTCCATGCCGTGCACGTCGAGGATCACATTGCCGTTATCGGTCAGTACGCCCTGGCGGTACTCCGGGCGACCGCCCAGTTTCACCAGTTGACGCGCCACGGCGCTGCGGGCCATCGGGATCACTTCCACCGGCAGCGGGAATGAGCCGAGGATCGCCACTTCTTTAGAGGCATCCGCAATGCAGATAAACTTATCGGCCACCGACGCGATGATCTTTTCACGCGTCAATGCCGCACCGCCGCCTTTGATCATTTGCATCTGGTCGTTAATCTCATCGGCACCATCAACGTAAACCCCAAGACGGTCCACTTCGTTAAGATCGAAAACGTGAATGCCCAGGCTTTGCAGTTTTGCCGTCGAGGCATCGGAGCTGGACACCGCGCCCTCAATCTGGCCCTTCATGGTGCCGAGCGCGTCAATAAAGTGCGCGGCGGTCGATCCCGTCCCCACACCGACAATCGTACCCGGCTCAACGTATTTGAGTGCCGCCCAACCGACCGCTTTTTTCAGTTCATCCTGCGTCATGATCCTGGCCTGTGATGTAAAAATGTTGCCCGCATTATAGAGCATCCGGCAGTGAAATGTCCCTGTGACCTGTGTCACATTATTCAGTGAAACAGAGGGAGGCTGATTTCGTCTGTCACTAACGTAAATTTATGTCATAGTGCTGCTAATCACATTTTGGAGAATGCCTGAGCAATGAAACGTCCGGACTACAGAACACTACAAGCGCTTGACGCGGTCATTCGGGAACGTGGGTTTGAGCGCGCCGCGCAGAAACTGTGTATCACTCAGTCCGCTGTTTCCCAACGTATCAAACAGCTTGAGAACATGTTTGGTCAGCCGCTGTTGGTGCGCACAGTACCGCCGCGCCCGACCGAACAGGGGCAAAAGCTGCTGGCGTTGCTGCGTCAGGTCGAGTTGCTGGAAGATGAGTGGCTGGGCGATGAACAAACCGGCTCCACGCCGCTGCTGCTGTCGCTGGCGGTCAACGCCGACAGTCTGGCGACCTGGCTGCTACCGGCGCTGGCCCCGGTGCTGGCCGACTCCCCCATTCGCCTCAATTTGCAGGTTGAAGATGAAACCCGCACGCAGGAGCGTCTGCGCCGGGGCGAAGTGGTGGGTGCGGTGTCCATTCAGCCGCAGGCGCTGCCAAGCTGCCTCGTCGATCAGCTCGGTGCGCTCGATTACCTGTTTGTCGGATCGAAAGCCTTTGCCGACCGCTACTTCCCGAATGGCGTAACCCGCTCGGCGCTGCTGAAAGCCCCGGCGGTGGCGTTCGACCACCTCGACGACATGCATCAGGCTTTCCTGCAACAAAACTTCGATCTGCCACCGGGCAGCGTGCCGTGCCATATCGTGAACTCATCAGAAGCCTTCGTGCAGCTGGCGCGACAGGGCACCACCTGCTGCATGATCCCGCATTTGCAGATTGAACGGGAGCTGAACAGCGGCGAGCTTATCGATCTCACGCCGGGCCTGTTCCAGCGCCGTATGCTTTACTGGCACCGCTTTGCGCCGGAAAGCCGCATGATGCGCAACGTCACCGACGCGCTGCTGGCTCACGGTCATCGCGTCTTACGCCAGGATTAATGGCCGTTATTCCCCTGTTTTATTAACAGGGGTTTAACCCTGCGTTTTCGAATTTCCCGCCCTGCTGGTCTCCCCTTTAAAAAACGTTGAATCCGCTAACAAAACTGCCGCATTCAGGCGGCGAAAAATGACGCCCGTCGCGCTCTTTTTTGCTGGCGACAGTCCGTCAAAAAAAGCTCAGCATATTTGTAAATCACCAGACGTCTCAAGGCATTAACCCTGCCTGACGGACGCCTATTGCAAAAATTTGGGAGCAATGACATGGCTAACAGGCTGGAGTGGGAAGCGCTGGCAAATAAAGAGTTACGCCGACGCGAGCAAACGGTGGACGCGCTGGTGCGCCATACCGCAGAAGGTATCGACGTGAAGCCGCTGTACACCGAAGAGGATCTGACGGGGCTGGAAGTCACCGGCTCGCTGCCCGGCCTTGCGCCCTTTGTGCGCGGTCCGCGGGCGACGATGTACACCGCCCAGCCGTGGACCATCCGCCAGTACGCCGGGTTTTCGACCGCGCGTGAATCCAACGCGTTTTACCGCCGCAACCTCGCCGCCGGGCAGAAAGGGCTTTCGGTAGCGTTTGATCTTGCCACCCACCGGGGTTATGACTCCGACAACCCGCGCGTGGCCGGTGACGTGGGGAAAGCGGGCGTCGCCATTGATACCGTCGAAGACATGAAAGTGTTATTCGACCAAATTCCGCTGGATAAAATGTCGGTCTCGATGACCATGAACGGCGCGGTATTACCCGTCATGGCCTTTTATATTGTCGCCGCTGAAGAGCAAGGCGTTAATCCCGCCGAACTTACCGGCACCATTCAGAACGACATATTAAAAGAGTACCTGTGCCGTAATACCTATATTTACCCGCCAAAACCGTCGATGCGAATTATCTCGGATATTATCGCCTGGTGTTCACAGAATATGCCGCGCTTTAATACCATCAGCATTAGCGGCTATCACATGGGGGAAGCGGGCGCGAACTGCGTGCAGCAGGTGGCGTTTACCCTCGCCGATGGCATTGAATATATTCGCGCCGCCCTTGCCGCCGGGCTGAAAATCGACGAATTCGCGCCGCGCCTGTCGTTCTTCTTCGGCATTGGCATGGATCTGTTTATGAACGTCGCCATGCTGCGTGCGGCACGCTATCTCTGGAGCGAAGCGGTCAGCCAGTTTGGTGCGACCGACCCCAAATCGCTGGCGTTGCGCACCCACTGCCAGACCTCCGGCTGGAGCCTGACCGAACAGGATCCCTATAACAATATTATCCGCACCACCATCGAAGCCCTCGGCGCGACGCTCGGCGGTACGCAGTCCCTGCACACCAATGCCTTCGATGAAGCGCTTGGTCTGCCAACGGATTTTTCCGCCCGCATCGCCAGAAACACGCAGATTATTATTCAGGAGGAGTCAGAGATCTGCCGCACCGTGGATCCGCTGGCGGGATCCTATTACGTCGAATCGCTGACCGACCAGATGGTAAAACAGGCCCGCGCCATTATGCAGCAGGTCGATGAGGCGGGCGGCATGGCAAAAGCCATTGAGATTGGCCTGCCGAAACGCATGATTGAGGAAGCCTCCGCCCGCGAGCAGTCGCTCATCGATCAGGGCAAACGGGTGATCGTTGGCGTCAACAAATACAAGCTCGATAAAGAAGACGACACCCAGGTGCTCGACATCGATAACGTCAAAGTGCGCAACGAACAGATTGCGCAACTCACACACATTCGCGCCACCCGCGATGCAGTCGCGGTGAAAGCGGCCCTCGACGCGGTGCGTCACGCCGCTCTGCACCATGAAAATTTGCTGGATGCCGCCATTATCGCCGCCCGTGCTCGCGCCACGCTGGGGGAAATCTCCGACGCCATGGAATCCGCGTTCGATCGCTATCTGGTACCGAGCCAGTGCGTGACCGGCGTGATTGCGCAAAGCTATCACCAGAGTGAAAAAGACGCCGCCGAGTTTGACGACATCCTTGCGCAAACGGCGCGGTTTAGCGAAGACAATGGCCGTCGCCCGCGCATTCTGATTGCCAAAATGGGCCAGGACGGGCACGACCGGGGCGCGAAAGTGATCGCCAGCGCCTATTCGGATCTGGGCTTTGATGTTGATCTCAGCCCGATGTTCTCCACCCCGGACGAAATCGCCCGCCTGGCGGTGGAAAACGACGTGCATGTGATTGGCGCGTCATCGCTGGCGGCAGGCCATAAAACCCTGATCCCGGAATTGATCGCGGCGCTCGAAACCTACGGACGTGAGGACATTTACGTGGTCGCGGGCGGCGTGATCCCGCCGCAGGATTACCCTTTCCTGTTTGCGCGCGGCGTGGCGGCCATTTACGGCCCCGGTACGCCTATGCTCGCCAGCGTGCGCGACGTGCTCTCACGGATCGCCCATTCATGATCGCCAACGACACGCTGACGGCCTGGGTCGCGCGCATCTTACAGGGCGATCGCGTAGCGCTGGCGCAGGGGATGACGCTGGTGGAAAGCCGCCATCCGCGTCATCAGGCACTCAGCGCCCGGCTGCTCGACGGCATTATGCCGGGCACCGGTAACGCGCTTCGCCTGGGCATTACCGGCACGCCGGGAGCGGGCAAAAGCACCTTTCTCGACGCGCTCGGCATGCTGCTGATTGCGCAGGGCCATAAGGTGGCGGTGATCGCCGTCGATCCCAGCAGCCCGGTTAGCGGCGGCAGTATTCTGGGGGATAAAACCCGCATGAGCGCCCTTTCCCGCGCAGAGCAGGCGTTTATCCGCCCGGTGCCCTCCGGCGGGCATCTCGGGGGCACCAGCCAGCGCGCCCGTGAGCTGATCCTGCTGTGTGAGGCCGCAGGTTACGACGTGGTAATTGTCGAAACGGTTGGCGTGGGCCAGTCGGAAACCGAAGTGGCGCGCATGGTGGACTGCTTTGTATCCCTGCAAATTGCCGGCGGTGGCGATGAGCTACAGGGGATCAAAAAAGGGATCATGGAGATGGCGGATCTTATCGTCATCACTAAAGACGATGGCGATAACCGCGCCAGCGTCGCCGCCACCCGGCAAATGTACGACAGCGCACTGCGCATACTTCGGCATAAATACCCGCAGTGGCAGCCGCAGGTGCTGAGCTGTAGCGCCCTCGAAAAGCGCGGCATTGATGCCGTCTGGCAGACCATCAGCACCTTTTACGCCATGCTGTCGCAAAGCGGTGAACTGGCCGCGCTGCGCCAGAAACAGGCGGTGGAATGGCTGCGGCGACAGACCGAAGACGCGCTGTTACGCCTGGTATTCACCCAGTCTGATTTCACCGATTACTACCGTCTGACCGAGCAGGCGGTGGCGCACAATCAGCTCTCCGCACGCGCCGGGATAACGGCGCTTCAGGAATTTATTCAGCACCGATTTCTCAATTAAAGGAAGAGAACCATGTCGTATCAGTATGTCAATGTGTTGATCACCAACCGCGTGGGCATTATCGAGTTTAACTACGCCCGCAAGCTTAACGCGCTGAGTAAAATCTTTATCGACGATCTGTTGCAGGCGCTGCACGACCTGAACAACACCGATATCCGCTGCGTGATCCTGCGCGCACCCGCCGGGTCAAAAGTGTTTTCCGCCGGGCATGATATTCATGAACTGCCCACCGGGCGGCGCGATCCGCTCTCTTATGACGATCCGCTGCGCCAGATCACCCGCACCATTCAAAAGTACCCGAAACCGATCATCTCCATGGTGGAAGGCAGCGTCTGGGGCGGTGCTTTTGAGATGATCATGAGTTCCGACATTATCGTTGCCGCCAGCACCTCGACCTTCTCCATGACACCGGTGAATCTAGGCGTGCCGTACAACCTCGTCGGCATTCATAACCTGACGCGCGACGCCGGGTTCCATATCGTGAAAGAGCTGATTTTCACCGCTTCGCCGATCACCGCCCAGCGCGCCCATGCGGTGGGGATTTTAAACCATGTGATCGACGTGGACGAACTGGAAGATTTCACACTGCAACTGGCGCATACCATTTCTGAAAAAGCGCCGCTGGCCATCGCGGTGATCAAAGAGGAGCTGCGGGTACTCGGCGAGGCGCACACCATGAATTCCGATGAGTTTGAGCGCATCCAGGGCATGCGCCGCGAAGTGTATGACAGCCACGATTACCAGGAAGGCATGAGCGCTTTTCTGGAAAAACGTAAACCTAAATTTTTAGGCCGCTAAGCCGTAGCGGATTAAGGAGTCGCTTATGCAACACGCTTTCGCACGGATGAGCGCTGACGACGCGGCGGAATTTATTCACCACGATGATATGGTCGCCTTCAGCGGTTTTACCCCAGCCGGTTCCCCCAAGGCGCTGCCGGTCGCCATTGCGCGGCGGGCTGCAGATTTTCATCAGCGTCAACAGGCGTTTCAGATCCGTCTGCTGACCGGGGCTTCCATTAGCGCCAGCGCCGACGACGTGCTCGCCGATGCGCAGGCGGTCTCCTGGCGTGCGCCCTACCAGACCGCGCCAGGCCTGCGGGAGAAGATCAACCAGGGCGAGGTTAACTTTGTCGATCTGCATTTAAGCGAAGTGGCGCAGATGGTCAATTACGGCTTTTTTGGCCAGATCGACGTGGCGGTGATTGAAGCCAGCCGGATTGCCGATGACGGTCGCGTGTGGCTCACCAGCGGCATCGGCAATGCGCCAACCTGGCTGCACAACGCCAAAAAAATCATCATTGAGCTGAATCATTACCACTCGCCCCGGGTGGCGGAACTGGCGGATATCGTCACGCCCGGCCTGCCGCCCCGGCGTAACAGCGTGCCGATTTATCACACCATGGACAGGATCGGCACGCAGTTTGTGCAGATCGATCCGGCCAAAATCGTCGCGGTGGTGGAAACGGAACTGCCCGACGCGGGTAACGCGCTGGAAAAACAGAACCCCATTTGCCAGAACATTGCCGACAACGTGGTGACGTTTCTGCTCAGAGAGCTGGCGTCCGGGCGTCTGCCGCCGGAGTTTTTACCGCTGCAAAGCGGCGTCGGCAATATCAACAATGCGGTGATGGCGCGACTCGGTGAGAACCCGGCGATCCCGCCGTTTATGATGTACTCCGAAGTGTTGCAGGAGTCGGTGGTTCATCTGCTGGAAACCGGCAAAGTGACCGGTGCCAGCGCATCAAGCCTGACGGTGTCGCGCGCTTCCCTTGAGAAGATTTACGACAACATGGATTTCTTCGCCAGCCGTATCGTGCTGCGTCCGCAGGAGATCTCCAACAACCCGGAAATTATTCGCCGACTGGGGGTGATCGCTCTAAACGTGGGGCTGGAGTTTGATATTTACGGCCACGCTAACTCCACGCACGTGGCGGGCGTCAGCCTGATGAACGGCATCGGCGGCAGCGCGGACTTCGAGCGCAACGCCTACCTGTCGATCTTCATGGCCCCGTCCATTGCCAAAGCCGGGAAAATCTCCACCATTGTACCGATGTGCAGTCATGTCGATCACAGCGAGCACAGCGTGAAGGTGATCGTCACCGAGCAGGGCGTTGCCGATTTACGCGGCCTGTCGCCCGTGCAGCGCGCGAAGACGATTATCGATAACTGTGCGCATCCGTTGTATCGCGACTATTTGCACCGCTACCTTAGCCGCGCGCCGGGCGGTCATTTGCATCACGATCTGTCCCACGCCTTCGATCTGCACAAGAACCTGCTGGAATGCGGATCGATGCTCGGCGTGGATTAATCCGCCTCGCGATCGTCATTGATATGATCCAGCATCAGTGACGTCGCGCGGTGGTTTTTCAGCGAATAGAGGTATTCACGCATATACATCGGCTGCTGCGGCGCATCAAAATATTTCAGCGTCGCCGGGTTCACCAGCCGCCAGGCGAAGTGCGGGATCACCGTCAGAAACTGACCGCGCTCGACGGCGCTGATTTTCGCCATAAAGCTGTAGGGCCGGTAAATAATCGTCGGATGAATGCCGCACGGGCGCATGTAGGCGTCCAGCAGCGATTCAAAGTTGGCCCGGTTCTGAAAGCGCATTTGCAGCCACGGCAGCTCGCTCAACAGTTCGCGCGGCTGGCGCTCTTCATAGCGTCGCGAGACCAAAAAACCCAGTCGCAGCGGCGGCAGTTCGGTGACGGCGAGGTTTTCGAGATTGGCGAGGCGCTGGGAAACCTGCTGCGGCGAGATAATAAAATCGAGCTGGCGATCCAGCAGATCGTCAATGACCGCGTTTTCGCTGAACTCAAACGGCTGGGCGGTAACGCCGTCGTATTTATCGCTCAGGCTAATCAGCTGATCGAAGATGATCGTCGGATAGGTGTTGTCGATGCCGAGCACGATATTTTTCTTTCCGCCGGAGGTGTTGCTGATTTCGTTATCAATGGCCGACAGGCGTTGATAAATGGGAAACAGCTTTTGATAAAGCTCCTGTCCGGCTTTGTTCAGGCTGATGCTGTTATCTTTGCGGTTAAACAGCGCATAGCCAATCTGCTCCTCCAGCGCCACAATACTTTTGCCAAACGGCGAAGCGGTCATGTGAATTTTTTCGGCGGCCTTCACAATGCTGTTGGTCTGCGCCAGCAGAATAAAATTGCGCATCTTTTTTGAGATAAAAATGTCCATGGGTTACTCCCTTCAGCCATGGCTTATCCTCAGCTGTCTGAAAGAAATAAAGAAAACGCCGATCACATTTTTACAGATGCACACATTAAAGCGGAAAAATGACTCCACCGCAGCGGAGTCATTGGGGAGATTATTGCGCGGGTTTTGACGCCGTTGACGCAGGCGCAGCGGTCGGTTGCAGTTCAAACACCACATCCACCTGATCGTCAAACTGGATCGTCGGCTGCTCGTAAGTTTCCTGGGCGGAAACCGGCGCGGCGTCGGCTTTCATCATCCGTACCATCGGCGTGGGCTGATAGTTCGAGACGTGGTAGCGCACGCTGTAGACCGGGCCGAGGGTGCTGTCGAAACCGGAAGCCAGCTGTTCGGCCTGGCGTTTCGCATCGTCAATCGCCGCTTTGCGCGCTTTATTTTTATAGGTGTCCGGCTGTGCCACGCCCAGCGTCACGGAGCGGATCTCGTTAAGCCCGGCCTTCAGCGCGCCGTCCAGCAGCGAGTTCAGCTTATCCAGCTCACGCAGGGTCACTTCCACCGTACGCACCGCGCGATAGCCTTTCAGAATGCTTTTGCCGTTCTGATAGTCATAGTCGGGCTGTGTGCGCAGATTGGCAGAGTTAATGTCTTTTTTGGTGACGCCGTTTTGCTCAAGGAAGCTCAGGTATTGCGCGACGCGATCGTCCGCCTGTTTCTTCGCGGAGGCGGCGTCTTTTGCCGCAACGTTCACTTCGATTGCCAGCGTGGCGATATCCGGTACCGCATCCACGCTTGCTGTGCCGGAGGTGACGATGTGCGGGCCGTTCGGCAATTCATTCGCCTGCACTGATACCGCACCCAAACCCACTACTGCCGCCAGGGCCAAGATTTTAAACTTCACTGTTGCATCTCCTTGTCATGTCACTCGCCTTAGAAAATAGAGGCGTCTGCCAGCAAGCTTAGCGTTTCCTTCCCGCTTGTCCATTAGGCCGCGTCTGATTACAGCAGCGCCTGAATATGCCCAACGTCCTCTTTCGCCAGTTGAAAAGCGATAAACCACATCACCATGCCCACCAGCGCATTGATGATGCGCTGCGCTTTGGCGGTGCGCAGCCTCGGTGCCAGCCAGGCGGCAAGCAGGGCCAGCCCGAAGAACCACAAAAAAGAGGCGCTTATGGTGCCGAGTGCGAACCAGCGCTTCGGCTCATCAGCCAGCTGGCCGCCGACGCTGCCGAGCACCACAAAGGTGTCCAGATACACATGCGGATTGAGCCAGGTGACGGCGAGCATGGTGATGATCAGCCGCCCGCGCCCCTGCTTAAGCACCTGCGCGCTGGCGAGTTCAATCTGACTCCCCATCGCTGTTTTCAGCGCGCCGAAGCCGTACCACAGCAGGAACGCGACACCGCCCCAGGTCACCAGCGCCAGCAGCCAGGGCGATTGCATCAGCAGCGCGCTGCCGCCGAACACACCCGCACAAATCAGCAGCAGGTCGCTGACCGCGCACAGCGTGGCGATCATCAGATGATACTGACGGCGAATGCCCTGATTCATGACGAAGGCGTTTTGTGGACCCAGCGGAAGGATCATGGCCGCACCCAATGCAAGCCCTTGAAAATAGTAAGATAACACGATAAATACCGAAGCCGTTAGCGAATGCAGCAGACTATACAACGCGCGGGTTATTAGCGGAAATTGAAAATTTTAATTGGTGATTAGGTTTTCTAATAAATTGCCCGGCCTACGGCACCAGGCAATCTGTAGGCCGGGCAAACGCAGCGCCGCCCGGCATAACCACATCAGGCGTCGGCGTGCTCTTTCACGCGTTTGAAATTCACGTCCATCTGCGGATACGGGAAGCCGATCCCGTTGGCATCGAACGTTTTTTTAATGCGTTCCAGCACATCCCAGTAAACGTTTTGCAGATCGCCGCTGTTGCTCCAGACGCGGATCACGAAGTTAATCGAGGATGCGCCCAGTTCGTTCATGCGCACGGTCATTTCGCGATCTTTGAGAATGCGGTCGTCGGACTCGATAATCTCGGTCAGCAGCTTTCTGACCAGATCGATATCGGCATTGTAATCCACGCCGATAATAAACTCGTTACGACGCACGGGCTCGCGGGAGAAGTTAATGATGTTCCCGGCAATGATTTTCCCGTTGGGGATCACCACAAAGCGGCCATCGGCGGAGCGCATCGTCGTTGAGAAAATCTGCACGTTCAGCACCGTGCCGGCCACGCCACCGAGATCAACATATTCTCCGGCGCGGAACGGGCGGAAGGTTACCAGCAGCACCCCTGCGGCAAGGTTGGAAAGCGAGCCTTGCAGCGCCAGACCGACGGCCAGACCGGCGGCACCCAGCACGGCGATCACCGATGCGGTTTGCACGCCCACGCGCCCCAGGGCGGCAATCAGCGTAAAGGCGATAATACCGTAGCGCACCAGCGCCGATAAAAAGTCAGCGACGGTCGCATCAATATGCCGCGCCACCATCAGGCGATTGATCGTATTAGAGATGATGCGGGCAACAATCATCCCGACGATGATAATGGCGATAGCGGCAACGATATTCACCGCATAGCTCAACAGGAGCGCCTGATTGCGCACCAGCCAGCCACCGGCGTTATTGATGCTGCCAACCACGTTTAAATCTTCCATTCACTGTTCCTTTTTCGTGCCAAAACGGCTTAACACTCACGATAAAATGTGAGCCAGGTCAGTAAAGGGTAAACAAAAAAAAGATCATCTGCCAAATTTCAATGACTTCAGCGGCACGAATACACCACCCACAGGGGACACCTGCGGGTGGTGGGGCGGATGAATTACAGGCTTTCGGTGAAGGTACGGGCAATCACGTCCTGCTGCTGTTCGCGGGTCAGCGCGTTAAACCGCACCGCATAGCCCGACACGCGAATCGTCAGCGTCGGGTATTTCTCCGGGTGCGCAACCGCATCGATCAGCATTTCGCGGTTCATGACGTTGACGTTCAGATGCTGGCCGCCTTCAATGGCCGCCTCGTGGTGGAAATAGCCGTCCAGTAAGCCGACCAGGTTCCTTTTACGCGCCATCTCCTCTTTACCGAGTGCTGCCGGAACAATCGAGAACGTATAGGAAATTCCGTCCTTCGCATACTTGAACGGCAGTTTCGACACCGAGGTGAGCGAGGCAATCGCGCCTTTACGATCGCGTCCGTGCATCGGGTTGGCCCCCGGCGCAAACGGCGTGCCGCCGCGACGTCCATCCGGCGTGTTGCCGGTTTTCTGCCCGTACACCACGTTTGAGGTGATCGTCAGGATCGACTGCGTTGGCACAGCGTTGCGGTAAGTGGGCAGCGCCTGGATTTTCTGCATAAAGCGCGTCACCAGATCGCAGGCGATGGCATCCACGCGATCGTCGTTGTTGCCATATTGCGGATAGTCGCCGTCGATCACAAAGTCGAGCGCCAGCCCGGTGTGGTCGCGCACCGGTTTCACCGACGCGTATTTGATCGCCGATAAAGAATCCGCCGCCACCGACAACCCGGCCAGACCGCAGGCCATGGTGCGATGAACGTCCCGGTCGTGCAGCGCCATCAGCGAGGCTTCGTAGCTGTACTTATCGTGCATGAAATGAATCACGTTCAGCGCGCTCACGTACTGCACCGCCAGCCAGTCCATAAAGTGGTCGAGGCTCGCCATCACCGTGTCGTAATCCAGCTCATCGTCGAGGATCATCGGCGTTTTCGGCCCGACCTGAATTTTGAGCTTCTCATCCATGCCGCCGTTGATGCAGTACAGCAGCGTTTTCGCAAGGTTGGCTCGCGCGCCAAAGAACTGCATCTGCTTGCCAATCACCATCGGGCTGACGCAGCAGGCAATGGCGTAGTCATCGCTGTCAAAATCCGTGCGCATCAGATCGTCGTTTTCATACTGGAGCGACGACGTTTCAATGGAGACTTTTGCCGCAAAGGCTTTGAACGCGGTGGGCAGCGCTTCCGCCCACAAAATCGTCAGATTCGGCTCCGGCGCAGGCCCCATGGTGTAGAGCGTGTTGAGGTAGCGGAAGGCGTTTTTGGTCACCAGCGTGCGACCGTCCAGCCCCATGCCGCCAATCACTTCGGTGGCCCAGATAGGATCGCCCGAGAACAGCGTGTCGAACTCCGGGGTACGCAGGAAGCGCACCATGCGGATTTTCATAATAAAGTGATCGATCAGCTCCTGCGCCTGCTCTTCGTTCAGCACGCCCGCACGCAGGTCGCGCTCAATGTACACGTCGAGGAAGGCGGTGGTGCGCCCGAGCGACATCGCGCCACCGTTTTGTGACTTCACGGCGGCAAGGTAGGCGAAATAGAGCCACTGCACCGCTTCCTGCGCGTTCTGCGCCGGGCGGGCGATATCGCAGCCGTAGCTCGCGGCCATCTGCTGGATTTGCAGCAGCGCGCGGCGATGCTCCGACAGCTCTTCACGCAGGCGGATCACCGCTTCCAGGTCTTCACCGCGCTGTAACTGCGGTTGCAGATCGGCAAACTGTAACTCACGCTCGCGCACCAGATAAGTAATGCCATACAGCGCCACGCGGCGGTAGTCACCAATAATGCGACCACGACCGTAGCCATCCGGCAGACCGGTCAGCACGCCGGATTTCCGGCAGCGCAGCATATCCGGGGAGTAAGCGTCGAAAACGCCCTGGTTGTGGGTTTTACGCAGCGACGTGAAGGTGTATTCGAACGCCGGATCCATTTTGCGCCCGTAGGCGTCAAAGGAGCTTTTGATCATGTTCACACCGCCGTACGGGTGCAGCGCGCGCT
Organism: uncultured Enterobacter sp.; assembly: GCA_963521185.1. GTDB lineage: Bacteria > Pseudomonadota > Gammaproteobacteria > Enterobacterales > Enterobacteriaceae > Enterobacter_D. The sequence continues at coordinate 299,864 of CAUQTV010000006.1, forward strand.
TGAGCGGCTGGTCCGTTTGCAGCCCGACGATTTTCTCCAGCGATTTTACAATATACCCCGGCGCGTGCGCGGTGATGGTGGTGGCTACGTTGGTGTCAAAATCCACCGGCGCATGCGTGGCATTCTCTGTGCGGATGCCCTCCATCACCTTTTCCCACAGCGTCAGCGTGGCGCGGGTCGCCCCGGCCAGGAAGGCTTCGTCCCCTTCATAGGGCGTGTAGTTATGCTGAATAAAATCGCGCACGTTGATTTCGTGCTGCCAGTCGCTGCCTGCAAATCCCTGCCAGGCATCCTGATAGGGTTGTGCCGTGATATCTACATCAACTTTCATCTGTTTATTCCTTATACCGCGTGGCTTAAGACATCACGCTGAGTGGCGTACCTGAGCGACCTAACTGGAGGGCATCAAGCGCAATCATTTTTTCTTCGTTAGTGGGCACCACGGCACACTGCACCGTCGAACCGGCGCGGGAGATGATGCGTTGGCCGGTGCTGTTGGGCAGCGCGTTGTGCGCGGGGTCGAGTTCAATACCGAACACGCTCAGGCGTTCAGCCACCAGCCGACGGATCAGTACGGAGTTCTCGCCAATACCGCCGGTGAACACCACGCCATCAAGACGCCGGAGCGAGGTGGCATGGCCGCCGATATGCCGCGCGATGCGGTGCACAAAGGCATAAATTGCCCGCTGCGCCCCCGCATGGCCTTCATGAAAGGCTTTCTCCAGCACGCGCAAATCCGCCGACAGCCCGGAAAGACCCAGCAGGCCGGACTCTTTATTCATCACCTGCTCAAGCTCCTGCATCGATTGCCCGGTTTTTTGCGCCACCCAGGCCAGCGCGCCAAAATCCACATCGCCTGCGCGCGTGCCCATCAGCAGGCCTTCGAGCGGCGTCATGCCCATTGACGTATCGACGCTTTCTCCGTTTTGCACCGCGCACACCGACGCACCGTTACCGAGGTGCGCAATGACCAGCCCGCAGTCGTCGGGCGCGCACTCAAACAGCGCGCACGCCTGCTGCGACACGTAGCGATGCGAGGTGCCGTGAAAGCCATAGCGACGCACGCCGTGATCCTCGTAATAGCGATACGGCAAACCGTACAGCCAGGCCGCAGGCGGTAGCGTCTGGTGAAAGCTGGTGTCGAACACGGCGACCTGGGTGACGCCCGGAAATAAGCGCTGTGCGGCTTCAACGCCACCGAGGTTGGCGTAGTTGTGAAGCGGCGCGAGAGGAGAAATCGCGCGTATTTGCTCCAGCACGCTGTCGGTGATCACAACCGACCGGGTAAAGATATCGCCGCCGTGGGCAATGCGATGACCTATCAGGGTCACGCTGGCGGTGAGATCGCGTAAATCCAGCGCCTGAATAATGGCGGAAAGTGCACCGGCGTAATCGGATGGAGCCAGCGGCGCTGGCTCATCGTTATTGACGCGAAAGGTTGCACCGGCAGAATTAATCCCTTCAGCAATGCCAGACAGCAGCACGTCACAGGACGCCGCCTCCAACACTGAAAATTTCACCGAAGAGGAACCGCAGTTAATCACTAATACCACCGGGTAGACATTCATGGCGTTACCTCGCTCGTCCCGAGCTTATCAATCAGAATAATTTGTAAACGATGTTCAAAATGGTCAGCAGACCAATGGCAGCCACGAACACGTTGTCGGCTTTGCCCTGATACTTCGCCAGCGCGGGTGTTTTGCGAATCGCATACATCGGCAGCAGGCACAGCAGTGAAGCAATAATTGGCGCGCCCATCGCCTCAATCAGATCGAGAATGTTCGGGTTCGCATAGGCCACCACCCAGGTGGATCCCATAATGAACAACATGCTGATACTGTTAAGTTTTCCGACGGAAACTTTGGTTTTATCGCCCTTGTAGCCAAACTTGAGCACCAGGCCGTTCAGCCCTTCCAGCGTGCCGAGGTAGTGACCGAAGAACGATTTGAAAATGGCGACCAGCGCGATGATTGACGCGGCGTATTCCAGCACGGTGGCAAAGGTGGATTTGGTGCCGGTCATGGTGGCGAAGTGGTTGGCAAGGTAAGAGAGCACCGGAATGTTCTGCGCTTTGGCTTCGGCCATATTTTGCGGTGACAGGGTAAACAGGCAGCTAAAGGCGAAGAACATCACCACCGCCACCATCAATATGCTGGCACGCGAGATGATTTGTGCGCATTTTTGCTCGGTAAATTCTTTACCGAAGTCCTGTTCGTACTCTTCACGTTTTGAGACGACAAACGACGACACAATCGGCGAGAAGTTAAACGAGAACACCATGATCGAGATGCCGAGCCAGACGGTGACCAGAATGCCGTCGTGACCGAGCAGCGAGATATCGCTCAGGTTAACCTGATCAATCACCGCGCTGTTCCAGTAGGGGATCAGCGACAGGGAGATCAGCACGAGGCTTGCGATAAACGGGAACACCAGAAAGCTCATGACTTTGACCATCAGATCTTTACCGAAGTAAATGACGAAGGCCATCAGCAGCAGGAGCATCAGCGCCACCACGCCGCGATTGAGCGGCATCATTTGCAACTGGTTTTCCCAGAAGGTCATAAAGGTGTTGGTGATGGTCACGCCGTAAATCCACAGCAGCGGACAAATAGCAAAGAAGTAGAGGAAGGTGATCACCACGCCGCCGGTTTTACCGAAGTGCTCTTCCACCGTTTCGGTGATGTTCCCTGACACGTTGCTGCCCGACAAACAGAGTCGCGCCAGCGCCCGGTGGCAGTAGAAGGCGATGGGATAGGCCAGCACCAGCATACATAAAATGGGGATCAGCCCGCCAAAACCCGCGCGGATGGGGAAGAACAGTACGCCCGCGCCAATCGCCGTACCAAATAGCCCCAGCGTCCAGGTCGTATCGGATTTACGCCAGAGGGTAGTTTCCTTTTGGCCAATAATAGTGCTGTCTGTTGTACTCATGTGTAGGGTCCCTTTTTATACGATCATTTTCAGAGGATTTTTTTCACAGGATCAAAAGTCAACGGAGCCTGTAATGGTTGATACCCGCGAGAGATCGATATTCCCGCCGGAAATAACGCTAACGGTTTTGCGCCCTTTAATATGGTCGTCTAACTTACCGCTTAATAATGCTGCGGTGGCCAGCGCACCTGCACCCTCCGCAATAATTTTGTTACGCTGAATCAGTGCTAACATGCTATGGCGAATATCATCTTCGCTGACCAGCACGATATCCGAGACTAACGCCTTAACAATCTCAAAGGTTAATTCACCCGGACGGGAGACATCGCAGCCGTCCGCCAGCGTGCTGGTGGTTCGGTGGTTAGTGATTTTCCCGGAGTAGAACGACGCGGCCATGCCGTGAACATTCTCCGCCTGTACGCCAATAATATTAATGGTTGGATTAATGGATTTGATTGCCAGCGCGACACCGGCAATTAAGCCACCGCCGCCGATAGGCAAAATCACATTATCAACGTCGTAGAGATCTTCGAGAATTTCCAGACCGATGGTGCCCTGCCCGGCGATGACTTTCTCATCGTTATAGGGTGGGATAAAAATACGCCCCTCCATCTCGACGATTTCACTCACTTTGGCAATGGTGTCGTTAAAATTGTCGCCGTGCAGCACCACCTGCGCAGAGTAGTCTGTGGTGGCGGCAACTTTAGATTTTGGCGCGCAGGTGGGCATGACCACCTTGCCATTGATCCCCAGCATCGCGCAGGACAGCGACACGCCCTGAGCATGATTACCCGCAGAGCACGCCACAACACCGTGTTTTCGTTCTTCTTCTGTCAGCGAGCTTAGCTTATTGAACGCACCGCGAATTTTAAAGGATCCGGTGCGCTGCATGTTTTCAAACTTCAGATAGATTTCACCGCCACAACGTTCACTCAGATAATTCGAACGCGGCATACCCGTTTTATAAATATTTCCCGCCAGCCTTTTTTTAGCGGCAAGGATATCCTCAAGGGTAACCGGGAGATCGTGTTTGATGTGCATGTGTTCCTCTCAATAGCATGAGATAAATTACAGTTAACCGCAATTTATAAGAAAATAATGATGTTGATTAAAACATCGTTAACGTGTCATTTATGTTGTGGTCGTGACTTTCTCTTTTTATATTATTTCTTCCGGGCATCCGTGCCGATGCAACGAATATTGTTTAGCGAGATCCACCAGCAGGGAGGCAGATTTTTTAATACGGTAATTTTTTGACCAGACGGCAGCATAGCGCGCAACAGGCAGAGGCTCTTCGACGGGTAGCGTAATAAACTGATTCGACCCAAACGGCGCGGTCATATCGCACGGAATAACGGTGAGATAATCGGCGTTGAGCACCAGATTATAAATGGTCACTACCGAGTCGGTTTTAACGATATTTTCGATTTCTATATGGTTGCGCTGCAAGGTGGTGAGCAGTTGGCTGTAATACCCCATATCGGTTTGTGGCAACACCCATTTTTCGTCTTTCAGCGAGCTTAAGCGGGTTTTGCCACTTTTAGCGCGCGATTTACTGGCGACCAGCACGAATTCAGATTCAAACAGCGGCTCAATGTGGAGGTCCTGCAACAGCATTTCATCGCTCAACGTACCAATCGCAAAGTCGAGTCGACCGTCGCGGATGGCCGGTAAAAACGAGCACAGTTGCGCTTCGTACATGGAAACCTGCGCTTTGGGAAACACCGCCTTAAACTTTTTCATCATGCTGGACAAAAAAGTAAAACCAATCAGCGAGGGGAAGCCAAACGAGACGTCAACCACGTTATTGCAGCTGAGGCTGTGGATCTCACTGACCATATTTTTCATATCGCGGGTAATGGACGCGCAATGCGTGAGTAACACCTGCCCCGCTTCGGTTAATTTCACTCCGGTGTTTTTACGGATAATAAGCTCAATGCCAAAATAGGTTTCGATATCGCTGATGATCTTGCTTACCGCAGGCTGCGTCAGGCCCAGTTGTTTTGCCGCAGAAACGATCGATCCACTTCTTACAACTTCCTGGAAGACCACTAAATGCTGCGTTTTCGGTAAGAGATTGGTGTCCATCACGCTATAAAATCCTTATTCATCCATGCGGCGATCATACGGATCAGACATGGCATGTTATGTGCAGTGACTCACAATTAGATAAGGAATAAGTGTGATGAAGGTTTTAAAAGAAATGAAAAGCATTATTAATCAATGAGTTAATTATTAGCTAACGCACACTTCTATGATTGAAATCAAAATTAAAACGGGTAATAAAATAAAGTTATAGCCATAAGAAAAAAACCAAATAAATATTTATTTGATTCTTTAAAAAAGAATTAAAGCGCCGTTCTTTGTTTGCCTACTCTACAAAGAGGAATAACCGACCGCTACGTCATACGTGCTATAAATAAAAAAGGCTTCCCGCAGGAAGCCTTTTGTTCACGCTTTAATCAAATTACAGAACGTCTACTGCGTTCAGTTCTTTGAAAGCCTGCTCCAGACGCGCAACCATGCTGGTCTGCGCTGCACGCAGCCATACACGCGGGTCGTAGTATTTTTTGTTCGGCTGGTCGTCGCCTTTCGGGTTACCCAGCTGAGCTTGCAGGTACGCTTCATTTTCTTTGTAGTACTTCAGGATACCTTCCCAGTTAGCCCACTGAGTATCGGTATCGATGTTCATTTTGATCACGCCATAGCTGACGGAATCTTTGATTTCCTGTGCAGAAGAACCGGAACCGCCGTGGAAGACGAAGTTCAGGCTGTTGTGCGGCAGGTTGTGTTTCTTGGTCACGTATTCCTGAGAATCACGCAGGATCGTCGGGGTCAGTTTCACGTTACCCGGCTTGTAAACGCCGTGCACGTTACCGAAGGACGCCGCGATGGTGAAGCGCGGGCTGATCGCGTTCAGTTTGGTGTACGCGTAATCAACGTCTTCCGGCTGCGTGTACAGTGCAGAAGCGTCCATGTGGCTGTTGTCCACGCCGTCTTCTTCACCGCCGGTGCAACCCAGTTCGATTTCCAGGGTCATGCCCATTTTGGCCATGCGCGCCAGGTATTTGGAGCTGATTTCGATGTTCTCTTCCAGAGACTCTTCAGACAGGTCGATCATGTGAGAAGAGAACAGCGGTTTGCCGGTGGCTGCGAAGTGTTTTTCACCCGCGTCCAGCAGACCATCGATCCACGGCAGCAGTTTTTTCGCGCAGTGGTCAGTGTGCAGAATAACCGGCACACCGTAGTGTTCCGCCATCTGGTGTACGTGGTGCGCACCAGAGATTGCACCCAGGATAGCCGCTTGCTGGCCTTCGCCTTTGAAGCCTTTACCCGCGATAAACGCAGCGCCACCGTTAGAGAACTGGACGATTACCGGTGCTTTAACTTTCGCAGCGGTTTCCAGTACGGCGTTGATGGAGTCAGTTCCCACGCAGTTAACTGCTGGCAGAGCAAAGTTGTTTTCTTTTGCTACCTGGAACACTTTCTGAACGTCATCACCAGTGATTACGCCCGGTTTTACGAAATCAAAAATTTTAGACATGTTTCGTTGTCCTGTATCTTCGGCCGTTGAAAATTGCGAGCCCTGCTATCAAAGCACGCTGAAAGTTGGGCAGGTTTCCCTGCCCACAGAATACTTACTGCTTAGCGCGCTCTTCGAGCATTGCGACTGCTGGCAGCACTTTGCCTTCCACGAATTCGAGGAAGGCACCGCCACCAGTGGAGATGTAGGAAATTTTGTCAGCGATGCCGAACAGGTCGATCGCTGCCAGGGTGTCACCACCGCCTGCGATGGAGAACGCGTCGCTGTCTGCGATAGCGTTAGCCACGATTTCAGTCCCTTTACGGAAGTTCGGGAATTCGAACACGCCGACCGGGCCATTCCACAGGATGGTTTTTGCGTTTTTCAGGATCTCAGCCAGTTTCTGTGCAGACACGTCGCCCAGGTCCAGAATCTGCTCTTCATCTTTAATGTCGTTAACTGATTTCAGGGTGGCCGGTGCGGTTTCAGAGAACTCAGTCGCCACGCGAACGTCAGTCGGGACCGGAATGTCACAGGTGGTCAGCAGACGTTTCGCTTCGTCAACCAGGTCTGCTTCGTACAAGGATTTGCCCACGTTGTGGCCCTGCGCGGCAACGAAGGTGTTGGCGATGCCACCACCCACGATCAGCTGGTCAGCGATTTTGGACAGAGAATCCAGAACGGTCAGTTTGGTGGACACTTTAGAACCACCCACAATAGCGACCATCGGGCGAGCCGGTTCTTTCAGTGCTTTACCCAGCGCTTCGAGTTCGTCAGCCAGCAGCGGGCCTGCACATGCAACATCTGCAAATTTACCGATGCCGTGCGTAGAAGCCTGCGCGCGGTGAGCGGTACCGAACGCATCCATGACAAACACGTCGCACAGGGCAGCGTATTTTTTGGACAGCGCTTCGTCGTCTTTCTTCTCGCCTTTGTTAAAGCGAACGTTTTCCAGAACAACCAGCTCACCGGCGGCCACTTCAACGCCGTCCAGGTAGTCTTTTACCAGGCGAACCGGGTTAGACAGTTTGTCTTTCAGGTAATTAACAACCGGCAACAAAGAGTACTCTTCGTTGTACTCGCCTTCGGTCGGACGACCCAGGTGGGAGGTAACCATCACTTTAGCGCCTTGCTTCAGTGCCAGTTCGATGGTTGGCAGAGAAGCACGAATACGCGCGTCGCTGGTCACTTTGCCATCTTTAACCGGTACGTTCAGATCGGCACGGATGAAAACGCGTTTACCCGCCAGATCCAGATCGGTCATCTTAATTACAGACATGGTGAATCCTCTCGTTGATTCTTAAAGTTTTGCAGACGCACTGTGCGCCCTACCTGAAACCTTGTGCGGCCATGGCTAACGTGGTGTCGAGCATCCTGTTAGCAAAGCCCCATTCGTTATCACACCAGACCAGCGTTTTGATCAGATGTGCACCGCTCACCCGCGTTTGTGTGCCGTCAACAATGGCACTGTGCGGATCGTGGTTGAAATCTGTGGAGACCAACGGTAATTCCGTATAATCAACTATACCATGAAATGCACCCTGTGCCGCTTTTTGCAGCAACAGGTTGACTTCACACGCTTTTACCGGTTCGCGTACCGTTACGCTTAGGTCGATAGCCGTGACGTTTATGGTCGGCACACGCACGGCAATCGCTTCAAATTTGTCGTTAAACTGCGGAAAGAAACGGGTGATCCCGGCCGCCAGTTTTGTATCCACCGGAATGATCGACTGACTGGCCGCGCGCGTGCGCCGCAGATCCGGATGGTACGCGTCGATCACCTGCTGATCGTGCATCGCCGAATGGATGGTCGTGACCGTACCCGATTCAATACCGAAGGCGTCGTCGAGGAGTTTAATCACCGGAATAATGCAGTTGGTGGTGCAGGAGGCGTTGGACACGATGCGGTCACTTTCACGCAGCGTATGCTGGTTCACGCCAAAAACCACAGTGGCATCGAGATCGTTGCTGCCAGGATGAGAGAAAAGCACTTTTTTCGCACCGGCGGCGATATGCGCTTCGCCGTGTTCACGATTGCCGTATACACCGGTACAGTCGAGCACCACGTCTACGCCCAGTTCACGCCACGGCAGCGCCTCGATTGACCGTTGGTGAAGAAGACGGATAGCGTCATCCCCTACGTAAAGCTGCTCACGTTCCTGCCGCACGTCCCAGGCAAACCGCCCGTGGCTGGTGTCGTATTTCAATAAATGCGCAATGCCCTCGGCATCCGCCAGTTCATTGATTGCCACCACGGTCACTTCCGCTCGACGCCCGGATTCATATAAAGCACGAACCACGTTGCGCCCGATGCGACCGAAGCCATTTATCGCTACGCGTACGGTCATAGATCTCCTGCAAGGCTATCCCTGAATCAAGTGGCTGACAGAGTAATGCAGCCGCAAACTCAGTGGAACCTCGCCTGTCACAAACTGCGACTGATTGATTAAATGTCGAACACATCATCGACTGAAACGCTTCAGCTATAATATGAGAAACGCGGAATAAAAGGAATCTGCGCCCCAAGGGTTAAAACAGTTATCTGATCTGCGTCACACTTTCTTGCAAGCCGTAAGGCTGATTATTCCATTTTCGGAATCTGCATTCCTACATGCGCAAATGATCGAAGCGCAGCGGCGCTTTGCTGATATATATCAGTAAACCAAACGGCAGCCACCTCTATTATCCCGGACACGTCCGAGTTTCGGAGTTAACCCTATGAGTCAACCTGCGTTATCCCCCGCCTCTGGCGCACGTTTTTATGCCCTGCGTCTGGCCCCCGGCCTTGAACTGCTGAGCGCGCTGCGAACGTTTATTGCCAACAACAGACTGCACGCCGCCTGGATTGCGGGCTGCACCGGCAGCCTGACGGATGTCGCGCTGCGCTACGCAGGGCGCGAAGAGAGCACCCTGCTGCACGGCAAATTTGAAGTGCTGTCGCTGGGCGGCACGCTGGAGCTAACCGGTGAGCATCTGCACCTGAGCATCTCGGATGAGAACGGCGCGGTGCTGGGCGGTCACGTCATGCCCGGCTGCACGGTGCGCACCACGCTGGAACTGGTGATCGGCGAACTCACAGAACTCACCTTTTCGCGCCAGCCCTGCCCGCAGTCGGGCTATGACGAACTCGTTGTTCAACCCCGTTAAACTCCCATTATCTACAGAGGTATCTATGGCGCGTCGCCAACTCTCCAGCCAGACGCTGGCCCTGATCGTAATTTCCATCGCCATCAATATGATCGGCGGGCAGCTTATCAGTCTGTTAAAGCTGCCGATTTTTCTCGACTCCATCGGTACGCTTATCAGCGCCGTGCTGTTAGGGCCAGTCGTTGGCATGCTCACCGGCCTGCTCACTAACCTGCTGTGGGGGTTACTCACCGATCCTGTCGCGGCGGCGTTTGCCCCGGTGGCGATGGTGATTGGCCTCGTCGCAGGCGGGCTGGCGCGCGTTGGCTGGTTCAAAACCCTGCCAAAGGTTGTCGCCAGCGGGATCATCATTACCCTGGCGGTGACCCTCGTGGCGGTACCGATCCGCACCGCACTGTTCGCGGGCGTGACCGGGAGCGGCGCAGATTTATTTGTCGCATGGATGCATTCTATGGGTAACGATCTGGTGGAGTCCGTTGCCGTCACCGTACTGGGCGCAAACCTGGTGGATAAAATCCTCACCGCAGTGCTGGTCTGGATCCTGCTACGCCAGCTGCCGCTGCGCACCACGCGCCACTTCCCGACCATGTCGGCCGTGCGCTAAATGCATCCGTTTACCTCGCTGGCCCTCTGGGGCGTGGTGGCCTGTTCCGCGCTGCTGATGCCCGCAGGCCTCGTGTTAACCACGCTCAGCACCACCGCGTTTGCTGCTCTGCTGCTCTGTCGCCAGACGCGAAAACGCGCCCGCTACGTCGCCTGGCTGCTGTTCTCGTTGGGCGTCGGCATGTGGCTGGTGCACGGCGGCTGGCTGGTTTTCTGGCTGAGCGGTCAACCGCGCGATCCTGCCGACTGGCACCGCGCCGTGGTGCTCTGGCAGCGCATTCTGACCGTGGTCTCTACCGCACAGCTGTGGATGGCTTACGTTCCGCTGCGCCAGTTTATCCGCGCGCTGTTTGCCAGCCGTCTGCCGCCGGGTCTTGCCTGGTTGTTGTCCGGGCCGCTGTTAATCGTAGAGCAGCTAAAACAGCGGCTGGCGAGTATTCATGAGGCGCAGCGGGCGCGCGGCGTGCCGCTGGACGGGCGCTGGTATCAGCGCGTGCGGGCTATTCCGGCGCTGATCGTGCCGCTGACTCACGGCGCACTGAACGATGTGGCCGTACGCGGCGCGGCGCTGGATATGCGTGCGTTTCGGCTGCACCGCACCCGCACCACGCTGTGGGCACCCGTGGACAGCCCGTTACAACGCAGCCTGCGCTACGCCATGCTGGCCTTCATGCTGGCAGAAACAGGAGTCTGGCTATGGTTACGTTAGAGAACTTTTGCTTCCGCCCCGCGCACTCCACCGCCCCGCCGCGCCCCCTTAACTTACACCTCTCGCAGCCCGGCATGGTGGCGATTTTCGGCGGCAATGGCAGCGGAAAAAGCACGCTCGCCCAGCTGTTAGCGGGCTGGTATCCGGATTTTTTACCCGGCGACATTCACGGCAAAGGTTCTATAGAAGGCCACCCCATCGGGCAGCGTCGGCTTGTTGAGCAGGCGCAAACGGTACAGCTGGTACAGCAGTCCCCGGCGTTGCAGCTTTCTGGCTGTACCTTCAGTGTGGAAGAAGAGGTTGCCTTCGGCCCGGAAAATCTCTGTCTGAGCGAAGCGGAGATCCTGGTGCGACTCGACGCGGCCCTCGCGTTAACCGACTGTAAGCCCCTGCGCGAGCGCCATCCGGCCACCCTCTCCGGTGGTGAAGCACAGCGGGTGGTTATCGCCTGTGCACTCGTTATGCAGCCAAGGCTCTTGCTGCTTGACGAAGCCTTTAGCCGCCTGACGCCACAGGCCACGCTGCGCCTGTTAGAACGGCTTCGTGACTGGGCTATCGCCCGTCGCTCGCTGGTCGTGCTGTTTGAGCGCAAGCGTGAACCTGCTATCGCCTTTTGCCAGCACGCCTGGCAACTCAACGACAACGGAGAGCTTGCCCCATGCTAACCCTCAACGCGGTGGAATACCGCTGGCCGCAGGCGGCCGAAAGCTGCCTGAGCGGCGTCACACTCGCCATTACGCCAGGCGAATGGGTGGCAATGGTTGGCGACAACGGTGCGGGCAAATCCACTCTGTTACGCCTGATGGCCGGACTGCTGGCTCCCGCCTCGGGTCATATTCATGTTCAAGGCGCTCCCCTCGCAGAGCTTAACGCCAGCGCACGCGCCGCACGGATCGGCGTCCTGTTTCAGGAGGCCGAAAACCAAATCCTTCACAGCAATGTCTTCGATGAAGTCGCCTGGGGGCTGCGTTTGCAAAAGCGTCCGGCGACGGAAATCGCCCGGCGTACGTCGCAGGCGCTGGCCCTGTGCGGGCTGGAAGCGGTCGCGCAGGCGCATCCGCTGGATTTGCACGCGGCCCAGCGGCGAATGGTCGCCGTCGCCAGCCTTGAGGCGATGGCCCCGCCGTTGATGTTGCTCGATGAGCCAGGCCGGGATTTTGACGATCGCTGGTTGGGCATTTTCGACAACTGGCTCGACGCCTGCCGCGCACGCAACACCACGGTGCTGGCCATCAGCCATGACTACGCCTTCACCCGCCAGCATTTTCCCCGGGTTATCCGCCTCGCGGGTGGCAAGATCGCCGCGGACGGCACGCCAGAACAAATCCTCGCCTGAAACAGCCTGTCGGAATAATCAGCCCCGGCGGCTGCTTATTTCCCCGCATAATAATCTTACAAATAATAAAGAATACCCCTTACGTAACGCCGGGAGCGTCACAAAATAATTACCCATGAATGTTACTATTTATTAGTTTCAATTTATTCATGAAAATTATGCTTAAACAAAATAAAGCCAAATGCTTAAAAATACATTCAGCGATTGAATAGAAATGAGGTTGCCGCAGGAGAATTTAAAACATTATTACCGTGAATATAAGACGTCATGAGAGGGATTTCAATGAAGCAAAAAATGCAAATGATCGGCCAGGCAATGCTGGTGCCGATTTCCATTATTACGATAGGGTCAATGTTCATGGGGTTTGGCAGCGCCTTTACCAACGGCCCCACGCTTGAGGCGCTGCACCTGCAAAATGTCATTACCAAAGGTTCGTTTTTACACGCCCTGTTTAGCGTGATGAAAGCCACCGGCGATGTGGTGTTTCGTAACCTGCCGCTCTTTTTCGCCATCGGCGTCGCGTTTGGCCTGGCGAAAAAGGAGAAAGGCTGGGCGGCGTTTTCCGGCGCGGTCTGTTTTATGTCGATGCATTTTATTCTCACCACACTGCTGGATCTGCACGGTCTGACGCCGCAGACCACCAGCGCGGCGTGGCTGCAACAGCACCACAACATGAGCGCCACCGCATCGGTGCAGACCGCCTCGCTCTACACCACGGAACTGGGCATGTTTACCTACCGCATGAGCGTCTTTGGCGGCATGGCCGTGGGCCTTGTGACCTCTGCCCTGCACAACCGCTTCTACAATGCCAAACTACCGCTGGTGCTCTCCTTTTTTGCCGGTACCCGCACGGTACCAATTGTGACATTGATAACCGGATCGCTGCTCGGCGTTGCGCTCTATTTTATCTGGCCACCCATTGGCGGCATGCTGGCGAAATTCAGCCAGCTTATCGGTAATTCAGGGCTGTTCGGCACCTTTATCTGGGCGGTGGCCGATAAATCATTACTTCCCGTTGGCCTGCATCACCTAATTACCACCCCAATACGCCTGACGGAATTAGGCGGCTCGCTTAACGTCTGCAACCAGCTTATTAGTGGAACAACGAATATCTATATGGCGCAATTAGGCTGCGAAGATTCACCGGAATTATTGGTGCGCGGTTTTCAGTCCGGCCGGGTGGTGGTGCATTTTGGTGCGCTACCGGGGGCGGCGCTGGCGATTTATCAGTGCGCCCGCTATCAACATAAAAAAGTGGTGGCCGGGTTACTGATCCCGGTGGTCGCCACCATGATCTTATTCGGTGTGACCGAACCTATCGAATATACCTTTTTGTTTGTCGCACCCTGGCTGTTTTATTTCGTGCATGTGCCGCTCACCGGGCTGGCGTTTGTGCTGACCGAAATGGCCAACGTGTCGATTTACGGCGGCAGCCTGAAGGACATTTTGCCGGTGCTGCTCCAGCCCTCAAAGCTTAATCTGTGGGGCTATCTGTGGCTCATTCCTCTCTTCTTCTGCCTGTACTATGCGCTGTTTCGCTTTTTGATCATGCGCTTTAACGTGATGACCCCAGGGCGCGAAGCCGATGACGGCGAAACCCGCCTGTTCAGTAAAGCGGATTTTAAGGCGAAAAGCGCGCCGCCGCTGGCTGAGGGCATCATTGCCGCGTTCGGTGGCAAAGAAAACATCGACCAGTTCGACAACTGCATTTCGCGGCTGCGCGTGCAGGTCAAAGACGGCGCGCGGGTCGCCGATGAGCACGTATGGAAACAGCAACTCAGCGCCAAAGGGTTCGTGCGCGTGAGCGATAAGGCCTTCCAGATTATTTACGGTGCCGAAGTGGTGATGATCGCCGGGGACTGTAAAGAGCTGCTGGATGAGGGAGATGCCTGATGAGCGGCCAACCTGTTGTTATCTCGAAAACGTTGACGGTTTCACCGGCGGATGAAAAAACACTGCTGCGGGTTGAATTTGAACCGGGCAACCACGCCGAGCGCATTGAAATCCGCTACTACGCCAGCCCCGGTAACGTGGTGGATTTGGGGCTGGAGCAAGACGGCCAGGTTAACGGCTGGAGCGGCGGCGCGCGCAAAAGCATTACCGTCAGCGCAGGCTTTGCCTCACCCGGCTACCGGCGCACCCGCATCACCGACACCCGGTGGAACGTGCTGCTGGGGCTGTACAAAATTCGCAGCGCCTGCGACATCTGCGTGGAAATCACCGTTTACCCCAAACACCGCCGCTGGCTCAAAGGTGACACGCACATGCACTCAGTGCACAGCGATGGCAAGCTGACGGTGAACGAACTCATCGCCCGGGCGCAGGCGCTGCAATACGATTTCCTCTGTTTTACCGATCACAACACCACCAGCCAGAACGCCGAGATTGCTGGCATCAATTCGCCGGTATGCCTGATCCCCGGCATGGAGCTGACCAGCGATCGCGGGCACGTAAACTTTATCGGCCGCGCCCAGCCGGTGGCGAATTTCCTGCCGCATTTTAGCGAAGCTCACATCCTGCAAAAAATGGATGAGGCGCGTCGCAACGGCGCACGTGTCGGTATTAATCATCCGTTTTGCCACGCCTGTCCGTGGATGAACGCGTTTGTCGATTACCACTGGCTGGAGATCTGGAACGGCCCCTGGCGCGGCGAGACCGGCAACGAAGAGGCCTTTGACTACTGGTATCAGCAACTGTGCCACGGCAAAAAGATCGTCGCCGTCGCCGGAAGCGATTTCCACAAGGAGAAAGGTCAGACGCATGCGCACATGCGGGTGCACGCCCTGAGCGCCGAACGGGAAGATATTCTGGATGCGCTGGCGCAGGGGCGCAGCTATCTGCAAAGCGACACCACTCACCTCCAGTGCTTCAAAATGGTCGACGCGGGTCCCGGCGAAACCACGCTGGCTGACAGGCTGCATGTCAGGCTCACCACGCATCACGACAACAGCGTGCTGCTCTACACCGACAAAAAAATTCAACTGCTGCCCAATCATCACGGGGTGGTGAACCAGACCGTCAACTGCCAGGACGCCAGCTTTGCGCTGCTACGCATCAACCAGGGGCAAACTGCGCAACTTATTACCAACCCCATTTATCGAGGCTAATAATGGAACGTGTGCACATCATCTACAAAACCCATCTTGATATTGGCTTTACGGACTTAGCCAGTACCATCGAAGAAAAGTACCTCAACGACTTTATCCCTGCGGTGATCCGCCTGGCGCAGGAGGTCAACACGCCGACGCAGAAAAACTTTATCTGGACCTGCGGCGCGTGGCTTATTGCGCGCTTTTTGGAGACGGCGGACGCGGCGTCCCGCCAGTCGCTTATCGATGCCATTGCGCGAGGCGACGTGGTCTGGCACGGCCTGCCGTTTACCTCGCATACGGAACTGCTCGACGACCGCACGCTGGCCTGTGGCCTGGACTACGCCCGCGAGTTAGATCGGCGTTTTAACAAAACCACCATTGCGGCGAAAATGACCGATGTGCCGGGGCACACGCAGGCTATCATTCCGGCGCTGGCGAAGGCGGGCATCACCTATTTGCACCTTGGCGTCAACGAAGCCTCCACCGCGCCGGACGTGCCAGCGCTGTTTCGCTGGCGGCTGGGCGAAGCAGAGGTGATCGTGAACTATTCGCCGGGCGGCTACGGCAACGAATATCACTGCGAACAGACGGACGAACTGCTGGTTTTTTGCCATGCCGCAGACAACTGCGCGCCGCCAACCTCCGCCGAGGTTTACGCGCTGATCGCGCAATACCGGCAGCGCTACCCGCACGCGGTGGTCGCCGCCTCGACGCTGGACAATTTCGCCGCCTCATTAAAGCGCATTCAGCCTTCGCTGCCGGTGATTGACCGCGAAATCGGCGATACGTGGAACCACGGGCTGGCGACGGATCCGGCGAAAGTAAGCCGTTTTCGCCGCGTGCTCAGGCTGCTGGCGCAGGCGGTAAGCGCGGGGACGATATCCCCGGAGAGCGAAACATACCGCCGGGCGATGGCGCACCTTGTGATGGTGCCCGAGCACACCTGGGGAATGGATCTCAAACTGCACCTCTCAGATTACAACCACTACCTGCCCGAGGAGTTTGTGGCGGCACGCTATGCGGATAAAGTCGTTGACGGGGTGCCGGAGAAATACCGCTTTATCGCGGATTTCGCCGCCCGCCTGCCGCACCGCTATGCGCCGGGCTACCGCAATTTTGCCGCCTCCTGGCAGGAGCAGCGCGACTATATCGACCGTGCGCTGGCCTGTCTGCCCGCCGCCGTTGCCAGCCAATACAGCCCGGCAATGCCCGTCGTGCCATCGGGTGAGCGCACGACGGCGCACGCGCTGACATTCGATCATTACGAAGTGAGCATTGCCGCAGACGGCAGCCTGAGCGCGCTTATCGTTGACGGCAAAAATTATGCGGCGGCCCCGCTGGGGAAACTGATTTACCGCCAGGTGAGCGACACCGATTACCAACGCTTTGCCGGGCATTATCTGCAAAACCTCGACGCGACGCGCGAGTGGGCGTTTGCCGACTTCACCAAACCGGGTCTGGAGCTGACGGCGATCCCGGTTAACACGCAGGAGGCCACGCTTTCGCTGCACGAGGTGCGCGTGGACGAAACCGACGAAGAGTATCAACTGTTTATCGACGCCCGCTTTACCCATGATCAGCCGGGCATGGTGCTGCAATTGCCGGAAAAAGTCCTGCACTGCTGGCGCTTTAATAAGCATCACGCCGCAATTACTTATCAGATATCGCTGACGGGCAAACAGGCCAACCGACTGCCAGAGGAGATTTGGCTACAGTTTGGCCTGCCCAATAAAACTCAAAGCCTGTGTGAAAAAATCGGCCAGACCATCAACTGGCAGGCGGTAGTCAAAGACGGTAACCGCAATCTGCACGGCGTGGAGGCGGTAACGACGCCGCAGTGGCGGCTGGAGCCAGTTGACGCGCCGCTGATGGCGCTGCATGAGCCGCGCGTGCTGTGGTTTGGCGAGCCGAACGACGCCCCGGACGGTCTGTTTTCGCTGTTGTATAACAATATCTGGGGCACCAATTTTCCGATGTGGTACGAAGAGGATATTCACGCCGAATACCGGCTGCTGTTTTGCGCGGCGCAGGGGGAAGCATGAAAGAGAAACGGATAATTCATGCGGTGTCACACACGCACTGGGACCGGGAGTGGTACTTCACCACGCTCGATACGCAGGTCTTCGCGCTCAAAGCTTTTACAGAAGTGATTGAGGCGCTGGAAGCAAACCCGGCGCTGGTCTATCACCTCGACGGGCAAAGTTCGCTCCTCGCTGATTACTTGCAGCTTAAACCGCAGATGCACGACCGGGCGACAGCGCTGGTTGCCGCGCGACGCTTGCTGGTCGGCCCGTGGTATACGCAGCCCGATCTGTTTAACATCGCCACCGAATCCCAGTTCCGCAATCTGCGTATTGGCATGCATCACGCGCTGGCCGCCGGGGGCTGCATGGACGTGTTATACCTGCCGGATACCTTCGGCAGCCATGCCCAACTGCCGCAGTTGGCAACGGCGTTTGGCCTGCATCATATTTTGCTGCGACGGGGCTACGATCCCGACGTGATGGGCGCGCCGGAGATGCGCTGGCGGGCCGCCAATGGCGATACGGTCACCACGGTGGTGATCCCGTTTGGCTATTCCCTTGCCCACCCGGAGCGCGGCGGGCGCCTTCGCAACTATTCTCCCGAGCATTTTGATATCGAAACCTTCCCGCTGATTGAAAAGCTCAAACAGCTGAGCGACCGCCGTGACCTGCTCTGCCCGATTGGCGGCGATCAGGTCAGCTGCGACGCCGGGTTCGATAAGCTGATTGATGAGCTGAATACGCGCGCCGAAGACGATTACATTGTCAGCAGCTATGAAGCCTATTTCGCCACGCTGGCACAGGCGTCTCTGCCGCTATGGCAGGGTGAATTCCGCCTGCCGCGCCTGTCCCGCGTGCACAAAACCATTGGCTCGTCGCGCTACGACATTAAAAAAGCCAACGATACGGCGGAGACGCTGCTGATCCACCAGACCGAGCCGCTGCTGGCGCTGGCGCGGGCGAACGATCTGGCGGTCAGCGAAGAGATGCTGGAGAAAGCCTGGCGGCTGCTGCTGGAATCCCACGCCCATGACAGCATGGGCGGCTGCAACAGTGACGAAACCAATCGCGATGTGCTGACCCGCTGCGAACATGCGCGTCAGATCGGCGAGGCGCTGTTCAGCCTGCATGCCAGAATGCTACTCACCAACCTCGCGCCTGAGCATCATTACCGCTTTTTGCTGGTCAACGGTACCGGGCATCCGACGGTGTGTAGCCGAAATCAAATTCTGATCTCGCCGGAACCGACCTTCACACTGGAGAATGAACGGGGTGAAGCGGTGGATTTTGTGCTGCTGGATCAGCAAAAAATCCGCAAACCCCGTGAAGTGCTGTTAACGCCGGAGGGCGAAGTCGAAACCTTCAGCCAGCAATTTTACTATCTCAACCGCGTGGATATTCTGCATGCGCCGGTGCCGGTGCTGGGCATGGCGGTATTTTATCTGCGCACCGCCCCGCCGACAGCAATGCCAGTGATGCAGCCGCTGCGACAGGCGTTTATTGAGAATCAGCACTACCGCCTGCGCTGGCACGATCAGCACCTGCAACTGTTTAATAAGCACAGCCAGCAAACGGTGGACCACCTGCTGCAACTGAGCGATCTCGCCAACGACGGCGACCTGTATGATTTCTCCCCCCTCGCCGGGGATCGCGAACTGCGTTTTGGCTGGATGACGCTGGTGTCGGTGAAGCAGCATTCCCATAAGCAGGAGATTGTGTTAGCCAGCACGCTGTCGCTCCCCGAGGCGCTCAACGCCGAACGCACCGGACGCTGCGAGCAGCGGCGAGACGTTGCCGTGACGCTGAGCATCACGCTGGAAAACGAGGTGATTCGCTTTCACCTCGCCCTCGATAACACCGTGCGCGAGCACCGTATGCAGCTGGTTTTCGACACCGGCCGACCGGTTAGCGCGGTGGAAGCGGACATGCCGTTTGGCTGGATCACCCGTGAAAATCAGAACATTACCGACCGCGAGCGCTACACCGAATGGCCGGTTGATATCGAACCCTTTATGCATCAGCTGCGCGCGCAGGATGATTTTCACCTGTTCGCCAGCGGCCTGAAAGAGTACGACTATAACGATCGCGAACTGCGGGTGACGCTGTTTCGCGGCGCGGAGCATCTGGGCAAAGATGATTTACTCTGGCGACCGGGCCGTGCGTCAGGCCAGCGCCTGCCCACGCCGGAGGCGAATCTGCAAGGCCCGCTTCATTTTGACTTTGCGCTGTGTTTGCTGCCGCTCGCACCCGCGAAGCGCGTTTCCCTGGCGCAGTGCTACCGTGTGAATGCCACGCTGTGGCAATGGCAACCCGATCGCACCTGCCTGCACCGACTGGATAACTTCGACGTCTGTCTGCCGAAACAGCCCGTAAACAGGCATGCGCTGTTAGATGAACTGCCGCCTGAGCTGGCGGTGAGCGGCGTGGATGTGCTTTACGGCAGCACGCTGGTCCGGCTGTATAACCCCGGCGAGCACGCAGTGCCCGTCCCCGAAAGCTGTCAGGTGTGTAACGCGCTGGGCGAGCCGCTGGAGAAACGCATCGTCAAACCGTACGATCACGTTACACTTCGCCTGCGATAAAAAAGGCCCGGCAAGCCTGCGCCGCCGGGCGTTTTGGCAACGGTTTACAACTTCCGCCGGGTGGCGGCTGCCGCCTGACCCGGCCTACGAAACTGACACGGCCGGTGAAACGGCAATAAAAAAGGGCCGCATTAGCGGCCCTTTTCAGCAATAAACGCAGAACTGTAATTACAGCAGTTCTTTCGCTTTCGCCACAACGTTCTCAACGGTGAAGCCAAACTCTTCGAACAGCAGTTCCGCTGGCGCAGACTCACCGAAGGTGGTCATGCCTACGATAGCGCCGTTCAGGCCCACGTATTTGAACCAGTAGTCCGCGATACCCGCTTCGATTGCCACGCGGGCAGAAACGGCTTTCGGCAGAACGGATTCACGGTACGCGGCGTCTTGTTTGTCGAACGCATCGGTGGACGGCATGGAGACCACGCGCGCTTTCACGCCTTCTGCGGTCAGTTTTTCCCATGCGCCGACCGCCAGTTCCACTTCTGAACCGGTGGCGATGAAGATCACCTGCGGCTGTGCACCGCTGTCTTTCAGCACGTAACCACCGCGGGCGATGTCCGCCAGCTGCTGCTCTGTACGTTCCTGCTGCGCCAGGTTCTGACGGGAGAGGATCAGCGCAGTCGGGCCGTCGTGGCGCTCAACGCCGTATTTCCAGGCCACAGCGGATTCCACCTGGTCACACGGACGCCATGTGGACATGTTCGGGGTCACGCGCAGCGACGCCACCTGCTCAACCGGCTGGTGCGTCGGGCCATCTTCGCCCAGACCGATAGAGTCGTGGGTGTAGACCATCACCTGGCGCTGTTTCATCAGTGCCGCCATACGCACCGCGTTACGGGCATATTCCACGAACATCAGGAAGGTGGAGGTGTACGGCAGGAAACCACCGTGCAGCGCGATACCGTTACCGATAGCGGTCATGCCGAATTCACGCACGCCGTAGTGGATGTAGTTACCCGCCGCGTCTTCGTTGATGGCTTTCGAGCCGGACCAGATGGTCAGGTTGCTCGGTGCCAGGTCAGCGGAGCCGCCGAGGAATTCAGGAAGCAGCGGACCGAAGGCTTCGATAGCATTCTGAGACGCTTTACGGCTGGCGATTTTGGACGGGTTAGCCTGCAATTTCGCGATGAATTCGTTCGCTTTAGCGTCGAAATCGGCCGGCATGTCGCCTTTCATACGGCGGGTAAATTCAGCCGCTTCCTGCGGGAAGGCTGTAGCGTAGGCGGCAAACTTCTCGTTCCACGCGTTTTCTTTCGCGGTGCCCACTTCTTTGGCATCCCACTGCGCATAGATTTCAGACGGGATCTCGAACGGCGCGTGGGTCCAGCCCAGCTGTTCGCGGGTCAGCGCGATCTCTGCGTCGCCCAGCGGTGCACCGTGGGAATCGTGAGTGCCCTGTTTGTTCGGCGAACCGAAACCGATAATGGTTTTGCACATCAGCAGGGACGGCTTGTCGGTGACCGATTTCGCTTCTTCAATCGCGCGTTTAATCGATTCGGCATTGTGACCGTCCACGCCGCGCACCACGTGCCAGCCGTAGGCTTCAAAGCGTGCGGCGGTGTCGTCGGTGAACCAGCCTTCCACGTGACCGTCGATGGAGATACCGTTGTCATCATAGAACGCCACCAGTTTGCCGAGGCCCAGCGTACCGGCCAGCGAGCAGACTTCGTGGGAGATGCCTTCCATCATGCAGCCGTCGCCCATAAAGGCGTAAGTGTGGTGGTCAACAATGTCGTGGCCCGGACGGTTGAACTGTGCAGCCAGCGTGCGCTCTGCAATGGCCATGCCCACGGCGTTGGCGATGCCCTGACCCAGCGGGCCGGTGGTGGTTTCAACGCCTGCGGTGTAACCCACTTCCGGGTGACCGGGGGTTTTAGAGTGCAGCTGGCGGAAGTTTTTCAGCTCGTCGATCGGCAGGTCGTAACCGGAGAGGTGCAGCAGGCTGTACATCAGCATTGAGCCGTGGCCGTTGGACAGCACAAAGCGGTCGCGGTCGGCCCAGGCCGGGTTGTTCGGGTTGTGATTGAGGAAATCGCGCCACAGGACTTCGGCGATGTCAGCCATACCCATTGGGGCACCGGGGTGGCCGGATTTGGCTTTTTGAACTGCGTCCATGCTTAGCGCACGAATAGCATTAGCAAGCTCTTTACGTGAGGACATTTTGACTCCAGATCGGACTGTTAAAGGCCATGCCCTGGCGACTTGACTACAGCGCGTTTTGGGCTACGCCGGAAAAAAGTGACAACAATGTAACCCAAGCGGCAACTCATGTACATGGAGCATCCTTTTGCCGGTTCAGAAATCTCTGGATCCTGCGTGCAGGTTGCGCAAACGCTCGCCCGCATATCGTTCTATTCTTTATACTTAGCGCGCATTCCCGCCACAGCGCTGGCAGGGACATTATCAAAATTATGCAGTATTCATTGCGGAAGATAAGAGATGAAGATTCGCTCAGCTTTGCTTGCTCTGGGTGTGGCAACGGCGTTAACCGGCTGCCAGAACATGGATTCTAACGGGTTAATGAGCTCTGGTGCGGAGGCGTTCCAGGCTTATTCCATCAGCGATCAGCAGGTCGTGGAGCTTAGCGATAAAGCCTGTCAGGAGATGGACAATAAAGCGACTCTCGCCCCGGCCAACAGCGCCTACACGCAGCGTCTGAATAAGATTGCCGGTGCGCTGGGTAACAACATTAACGGCCAGGCGGTGAACTACAAAGTTTACGTGGCTAAAGACGTCAACGCCTTTGCCATGGCGAACGGCTGCATCCGCGTTTACAGCGGGCTGATGGACATGATGAACGACAACGAAGTGGAAGCGGTGATTGGTCACGAGATGGGTCACGTCGCGTTAGGCCACGTGAAGCGCGGTATGCAGGTGGCGCTGGGCACGAACGCCGTGCGCGTTGCCGCCGCTTCAGCCGGTGGCGTGGTCGGCAGCCTGTCGCAGTCGCAACTGGGCGATCTGGGCGAGAAACTGGTTAACTCCCAGTTCTCTCAGCGTCAGGAATCGGAAGCGGATGACTACTCCTACGATCTGTTGCGCAAACGCGGGATCAACCCGATCGGTCTGGCGACCAGCTTTGAGAAGCTCGCCAAACTGGAAGCGGGTCGCCAAAGCTCAATGTTTGACGATCACCCGGCGTCGGACGCGCGTGCGCAACACGTTCGGGATCGTATGAAGACAGACGGCATTAAGTAACCGCGTTGACCCCGGCGAGCACGCAGGCGACGGACAGCAAATCCGCGCTGCCGCCGGGGCTTAAATTGCGCGCAATGCACTGCGCGTCCATCGCCGCCAAATCACTCAGGCTCCAGCCGTTATGGAGCAGGTGCGTTGCATAACGCTGCACATAGCGCAGCCCATCCAGCCCGCCGCGCGAGACCACATTACTGTCCTGATTGACCGCCATCAGGCGCAGCAGCGCATCGTGCAGATCGTTTCGCCAGTACGGCAGCACAAAACGGCGCACGGTCGCAAAGCCGCTTTCCACTTCCCCCCGCGCACCGGTCAAACCGAAGGCCTGATACTGCCGCTCACCGGCGGTCGCCGCTCGCCTGGGCGTTGCCAGCTCGCGTGCCACCAGCCCCTGACACATCAGCGCCACTTCATCGCACAACGTAAGCGCGGTGATGCTGCGCGCTTGCCCGCCTATGCGTCCGGCGGCAACGCTCAGCAAACCGAGGGAGAAAATACCGCCTTTGTGGGTGTTAACGCCGTGGGTGGCTCGCAGCATGGCCTGCTCACAGGCGATACCCATCGGGCGGATCAGCCGCAGTTGCTCGCCTGCCGGGCGCTGTGCGTGTTCGCGTCCAAGCTGTTCAAAACGGGGAAACCAGGGCGCGATGGCGCGAATGCTTTTCACAAACAGCGCATGATCCATGTCGCGGTGCGCGCCGTTATTCAGGCTGTCCACCAGCCCCGGCTTCGGCGTGAGGTCAAGCTCCCGATGCAGCGCCGCCAGCACCAGCGCAGGCACATCCACCGGCGCGGGTTTAATCGCGAGCAAACCAGCCATCGATCAGTTTCTCCACGTTGCCGATCACCTGTTCCACCGGATGCTGCCGCGAACGGGCGCAGGCATGGGCGGGTGCGTCGCACACCAGGCAGCGGCGCATGCTGTGATCGAGCGATTTGCGTCCGACCTGGCCGTTTTCCGGGCAGATCACATCAAAATCCCATACCCGGCCCAGCGGATGCGACTGCTCTAATTCCACACACTGCGCTTTGATCTCCACCGCCGGATGCGCCACGCACCACAGCGCTTCCGCGCCGGTAGGCAGCCACAGCACCTGGCGATCTAACACCTGCCAGTGATGCTGCCAGAGCAGTTGATCACAGGCCTGCAATGCCACGCTCATGGTATTGCGGTAGCGCAGGCTGTCCTTGCGGCTGCCCGGCGTGACCAGCGTGAGCGAGATAATCGGTTGTTGATGCTGTGCCAGCCAGTCAGCCTGTCGCGCGGCGCGGCGATCTTTTGCCGCCAGCAGCGCGTCGAGGCTGACACCCGGCCAGGCGGGTGTCAGTGTGGTCATGGCTTACTCCTTTACCTGATGCACAACGTCGATCACGCTGCCGTCACGGTAGCGCACCACGCCGACGATTTTGTCGGTAAATTCAATCGGTTTTGGCTCACCGGTCAGTGAAATGGCCCGCTGATACAGCGCCTCTATATCGACAATTTTCAGACCCGCCGCACGTAATCGCGCCGCAATATCCGCCCGCGCCGGGTTAACGGCGATGCCGTGATCGGTGACCAGCACATCGATGCTCTCCCCCGGCGTCAGGCGCGTCGTGACGCGCTTCACCACCGTCGGAATGCGGCTGCGCAGCAGCGGGGCCACGACGATGGTGAGGTTCGCGGCGGCCGCCACGTCACAGTGACCGCCGGAGGCACCGCGCATCACGCCGTCGGATCCGGTAATCACATTGACGTTAAACGCGACGTCGATCTCCAGCGCGCTGAGGATCACCACGTCGAGCTGGTCGCAGCTTGCCGCTTTGCTGCCCGGATTGGCGTAGACGTTGGTAGAGATCTCAACATGATTGGGGTTGCGCGCCAGCGACGCCGCCGCCTGCGCATCGAAACACTGGGTGTCCAGCAGTTTGCCGATCAGCCCTTTTTCATGCAGATCCACCAGACCGCCGGTGATGCCGCCAAGCGCGAAGCTCGCTTTCACCCCCAGGCGTTCCATTTTCTCTTCCATAAAGCGGGTGCAGGCGGTGGCGGCAGCACCGGATCCGGTCTGCATTGAGAAGCCGTTTTTGAAATAGCCCGAATGCTCAATCACATCCGCCGCATAGCGGGCGATCATCAGTTCGCGCGGATTGCTGGTGACCCGCGCGGCCCCCACGCTGATTTTTTCCGCATCGCCCACGCTGTCCACTTTCACGATGTAATCCACCTGATCCTGCACCAGGCTCGCGGGCGTGTTCGGGAACGGCACCAGCGCTTCGGTCAGCAGCACCACGCTGCGGGCAAAGTGCGCATCGACCATCGCATAGCCGAGCGACCCGCAGCAGGATTTGCCGTAGGTGCCGTTGGCGTTACCGAACTCGTCGCTGCACGGTACGCCAAGAAACGCGACGTCGATGGTCAGTTCGCCATCCTGCAATAACTTAACGCGACCGCCGTGGGAGTGGATCTGCACCGGCTCGTCCATCAGGCCGTGAGAGATAGCCTCTGCCAGCCTGCCGCGCATACCAGAGGTGAAAATGCGCGTGATCACGCCGTTTTCAATGTGTTCGATCAGCGCATCATTGCAGGTCATCAGCGAGCTGGAGGCCAGCGTCAGGTTTTTAAACCCCAGCCGGGCAAGCCGGGCGACCACGTTATTGATCACCTGATCGCCTTCACGAAAGGCGTGGTGAAACGAAATGGTCATGCCGTCTTTGAGTCCGCTGCGGGCAATGGCCTGATCCAGCGTATCGCACAGTTTACGGCGATGTTTATCGTCGGCATTCGCCAGCCACGGCGTGCTGCTGTGGGCGCTGTCGAAGGGTTGGAGATCCCGCAGATGCGGGAAGTTCACATGGAGAAGTTCTGTCTGAATCATTGTTCTTTCCTTAACGACGCACGCCGGACGCGGCGGCACGTTCCAGCACGACCTGCGCGTGGTTAATAATGGGCGCGTCGATCATTTTGCCGTTGAGCGACACCACGCCCAGACCGTTACGCTCGCCCTCTTCGGCGGCTTCAATCACGCGCTTCGCGTGGTCAACCTCGTGCTGCGTTGGCGCATAGGCGTTGTGCAGCAGATCGATTTGACGCGGGTTGATCAGTGACTTGCCGTTGAAGCCCATTTTGCGCACCAGATCGACTTCGCGCAGGAAACCGGCCTCGTCGTTGACGTCTGACCACACCACATCAAACGCATCGATACCGGCGGCGCGGGCGGCGTGCAGAACGGCGCAGCGGGCGTAAAACAGCTCAGTGCCGTCACCGCGTTCGGTCTGCATGTCCATCACGTAGTCAAAGGCCGCCAGCGCAATGCCGATCAGGCGCTGAGAGCTGCGGGCAATGGCGACGGCATTGATCACGCCAACCGCCGATTCGATTGCCGCCATCACACGGGTCGATCCGATTTCCCGCCCGCACGCCAGTTCAATGCGTTCGAGATGGCGCTCCAGCTCGTAAATGTCTTCCGGGGTGTCGGTTTTCGGCAGACGAATCACATCCACGCCCGCGCGGACAACCGCTTCCAGATCCGGCAGGCCGAAGGGCGTATTCAGCGGGTTGATGCGCACGACGGTTTCAATGTCCTGATACATCGGATGTTGCAGCGCATGAAACACCAGCAGGCGCGCGGTGTCTTTTTCACGCAGCGCAACGGCATCTTCAAGGTCGAACATGATCGAGTCCGGGCGGTAGATAAAGGCCGTGGAGAGCATGGCGGCGTTAGCGCCCGGCAGGAACAGCATGCTGCGGCGAAGTTTTTTCATACCAGCTTCTCCCAGTCGATGTTGTCCACACCGGCGGCGCGGCACAGCGCGCTTTGCAGACGGGCGCGGATCACGCAGTCCAGTGCGCCCTTGTCTTCGACAATGATCAGCCCCTGGCGCACATCCAGCGCACGCAAGGTGTCATCGACCACGCGGCGGATCTGATCGCCAAACTGCTTTATCACTTCACTGTGGATGACAACGTCCAGCTCGCCTTCGGCGGGGGCGATCTTCACCATCAGGTCGCTGGACTCCTGCGTTCCGGCCAGCGCCTCCCTAACAATTTTCATTTTTTATGTCCTGGTTCTGTTATGCGACTTCTGCGCGACGCTGGCGCTCACCAAAATAGTGGGCGTCAAGGTGCGCGAAGGTGGTATCGGGCACGATTTCCCGCAGGCGGGAAAACTGCTGAGTCTTGAGCAAGCGGCGGACTTCCGAGGCGGAAATCGCCTGGCCGGTGGCTTTGATGCGGGGAATTTCAACCACCGTCACCGCACCGCTAAGCAGGCTGTGCATGGTCTGGTTATACTGGCGCGTCACGTCGCAAAACGGCTCGGAGCCAATAAACCGGTGGGTAATGCCCAGCGCGGGAACAATGTGATTGCGGAAAATCAACAGGTCGATTTCACTCCACGCCCGTTGCACTTTGCCGGTCTCTTTCAGAAAGTAGGCCGGGAAGGTGGCCCGCGAGATGATGTACTGCGAGCCTTCGTGCACGGTGACATTGGGCAGGTGCGCCACGCCCGCTTTCACCATCTTCAGGCGATCCTGAAAGCTGAAAAACGAGGCGTCTTCGCGCACCACAAACAGATGCAGCCAGTGGCACTCCCCCGCCGCCCGCTCCACCAGATGACGGTGGCCGAGCGTAAACGGATTAGCGTTCATGACAATCGCGCCAATGCGTGCGCCAGGCCTGCGCTGCGCCCGCAGCGAGCGACAGTAGCGGTCGATGCCCTGCGGGGTGTTTTCCAGCAGCACGGCGTTGTTGCCGCTGCGCGCGACGGGCCAGAATCCGCAGTGGCGAAAACGCTCAAGGTTGCAGGGGCTGGTGCATAAAAAAAGATGAAAATGCCCGCGCGTCAGCGCCAGATGCTCCACTTCACTGAGCAACCGCGCGCTGAGATTTTCCCCGCGCAGCGTTTTGTCCACCGCCACACATTTGATGACGTTTTCCGCAAGCCCCGCGCAACCCACCAGCCGGGTTCCCACCCTGGCTTCGACAAAAAAGGTGATGTCACCGTCCATGCCCAGCCCGCTGTCGCCCAGCAGATGGCGGATCTGAGCGATCCGCTCCGGGTGTTTGCCGACGTCAGCCACGCTGAAGTCGATGGGGGATTGCGCTTGCATACGTCCGCCTTACTCGTCTCTTTAGTGCATTTCCGCCAGCGCGTGCGCCGGTGCGTCCATGATCACATTGCTGAGATGACCGATATGCTCGATCTCCACTTCGATGCGATCGCCCGCCTTCATAAACAGCGGAGGATTACGCTTTTTGCCGACGCCGCCCGGCGATCCGGTGATGATGACGTCACCGGCATTGAGGCGGGTAAAGGTGCTGATGTATTCGATAAGTTCCGCCACCTTGTGGATCATGCTGGCGGTGTTGTCTTCCTGCACCATGCGACCGTTCAGCCAGGTGCGGATTGCCAGTTGATGCGGGTCCGGGATCTCGTCTGCGGTGGTCATCCACGGGCCAAACGCGCCGGTCTGCCGCCAGTTTTTCCCGGCGGTAAACCAGGTGTGCTGCCAGTCGCGCGCCGAGCCGTCCATGTAGCAGCTGTAACCCGCCACGTGCGCCAGCGCCGCGTCACGGCTGATGTTCTCGCCGCTTTTGCCGATGATCACCGCCAGTTCGCCTTCATAGTCGAATTCGCTGGAGTGGCGCGGTTTCAGCACCGGTGCGTTGTGCCCGGTCTGGGAATCCGGGAAGCGCACGAACAGCGTCGGTGCCGGGTTGTGCTGATCGAACTCCAGACGCTTGTCGGCGTAGTTCATGCCGACGCAGAGGATTTTTTCCGGACGTTCAATGACCGGTAAAAATTCCAGCGCGTCAAAACGCAGATCCGGCGCATCCTGCATAAAGGGGTGTGCGTGCTGTAGCGCATCGGCTTCGAGCAGCGCTTTTAAGTCGCTGTAGCGGTCGCCTAAGCGCAGCCCCAGGTCAATCACGCCATCGGCCTTAACGATGCCGTAGCTGCGCGTACCCTGATGAATAAAGCTTGCGAGTTTCATATCAATTCCTGAATCACACTAATCAAACAAGAAAGTTGCCCAGTACCAGCAGTGACACCGCGACGTTAATTGCCCCGCCGATGCGGGTGGCAATCTGCGCAAACGGCATCAGGCTCATACGGTTGCCGGCGGTCAGGATCGCCACATCACCCGTTCCGCCCTGACCGCTCTGGCAGCAGGAGACGATAGCCACGTCAATCGGGTGCATACCGATCTTTTTGCCCACGAAGAAGCCGGTGGCGACAAGCGCGGAGACGGTGCTGACAATCACCAGCAGGTTGGAGATCGTGAAGGCGTTAACCAGCTCCTGCCACGGCGTGATGGCAACGCCGACGGCGAAGAGAATGGGGTAGGTCACAGAGGTCTGGAAAAATTTGTACACCACCTGCGAGCCTTCGAGCAGCTTCGGCGACACGCCGTGGGAAAGCTTGATGATCACCGCCACGAACAGCATGCCAACCGGCGCAGGCAGGCCAATCAGTTTGTGACCGAGCATGCCCAGCATGTAGAGCAGCACGGCTAATAATGCCCCTGCGGCGATCGTCGTCACGTCAGCTTTGCCGGAGGGCGCGGCAGGCGCGTCTTTTTCGCTGCTGTTGGCGCGGTTCGGCATCAACTGGCCTTCACCGGTCAGGTGCGGATAGCGTTTACCTAACTGGTTCAGACAGCCGGAAATCACAATCGCCGTCAGGCCGCCGAGCATCACCATCGGCAATACGCGACCGAGCGCCACGCCCTGATCCATATGCAGAATAGTGGCGTAACCGATGGACAGCGGGATCGCCCCTTCCCCCACGCCGCCCGCCATGATCGGCAGAATGATAAAGAAGAAGATCTGGAACGGCTCCATGCCCAGCATCAGGCCAACGCTCATGCCCACAATCATGCCGACGATTTCACCGCACAGCATGGGGAAGAAGATGCGCAAAAAGCCCTGAATCAGCGTGGTGCGGTTCATGCTCATGATGCTGCCGACGATAATGCAGCAGATGTAGAGGTAAAGAATGTTGGTGGATTTGTAGAATTTGGTGGTGGATTCAACCACCACGTCCGGCAGCAGCCCGTAATAGACCATCGCCGACGGAATAAAGGTGGCGCAGATGGCCGCCGCGCCGAGTTTGCCGACGATCGGCAGGCGTTTGCCAAACTCGCCGCAGGCAAAGCCGAAGAACGCCAGCGTCGCCACCATCACCACGATGTCGCTCGGCAGTTTGCCGCCAAGGCAGTCGATGGCGATCAGCGCACCGGACAGCAGGAACAGCGGCAGCGGAATAATCCCGACTTTCCATGTGTCCATGATATGCCACCATTTCTCTTTTAGTGACACCTGCTTAATCTCTATCGGGTCGTGGGTAATGGTAAAAGAATCATCAGTTGTGCTCATAATGAAGCCCCTTGGTTATTTTGTGCGGTCAGACTAGAGGCTTTATTCGCTGATTTATGTGAGAGCGTGCATATTAAAACCGGAGTTTTAATGGTCGCTATGGTTTTAATGGTTTCTTTTGCCGGATGTGATTTACGCCTTAATTATCGCCGTGGTTTTTATGGTTTTATTTATAAATTAAACATTCAAATAACATTTGCTAAATAGTCAGCAAAACCCTTAGCAAACCAACCAGTGACGCAGGATGCGCCATGCTGTGCAAGGGATCACAAGTTTCGGGCAAAAAGAATCCCACCGCGAAAAAAAGTGGTACATTGACCGCTTCGCCCGGATATCATGCGTGATGGTTATGAAGCTTTCGTTTCAAATTAAACTGTTTATTTCCCTGGTGCTCTTTTTCTCAGGGCTGTTCGCCTTTCTCGGTGGATATTATTATGTTGATGTCAGCCGCCAGCTTTATCAGGAAATGAGCGCCCGGGCAAAAATACAAGCAGAAGAAATAGCATTAATTCCCTCGCTGCGCCACGACGTCGAGAAAAAAAATATCAGCGCCATTACCGACTTCATGCATCAAATTTCCCGGCACAGCGACGCCAGTTTTATCGTTATCGGAGACAATCACGGCCTGCACCTTTACCATTCAGCCTTTGCTAACCGCGTGGGCACGACGCTGGTCGGCGGCGACAACCTTGAGGTGCTGGCGGGCAAAAGCACTATCACCATTCGCAAGGGCGGGCTGGGGATTTCACTGCGCAGCAAAGCGCCCATTTTCAACGACGCGGGCAAGGTGATTGGCATTGTGTCGGTGGGGTATCTCACCAGCTATCTGGACAACATCACGCTTGATAAAGTGATCAACATTTTGATTGTCGCCGTGCTGCTGCTGGTCGCGCTGTTTGTCTTTTCCTGGTTCTTCACTCACAGCATTAAAAAGCAGATGTTTTCGCTGGAGCCACGGGAGATCGGCCTGCTGGTGCGCCAGCAAAAAGCGATGATGGAGTCGATTTACGAAGGCGTGATCGCCATTGATCGCCACCTGCGAATAGAGGTGATTAACCAGGCGGCGCGTAAGCTGCTGGATCTGAGCCAGCCCACGCGGGAACTGCGCGGTCAGCCGATTGGCGCGGTGATTTCGCCGATGGCCTTTTTCGATGAGACGATCATGCTGGTGAATGACACCCATGATGAGATTTGCCGGTTTAACCAGCTGACGGTGATTGCCAGCCGCGTGCGCATTAAGCTGGAAGATAAGCTTCAGGGCTGGGTGATCACCTTTCGGGATCGCAATGAGATCGACAGCCTGAGCGCGCAGCTAAGCCAGGTGAAGCGCTACGTGGATAACCTGCGCATTATGCGCCATGAGCAGCTCAACCGCATGACCACGCTGTCGGGCCTGCTGCACATGGGCCGCTACGACGACGCAATCCACTACATTCAGGCGCAGTCGGAACATGCCCAGGAGCTACTGGATTTTATTTCGTCGCGCTTTCATTCCCCCACGCTGTGCGGTTTGCTGATCGGCAAAACCGCCCGCGCCCGGGAAAAGGGCGTGCAGCTGGCGTTTGACCCCGCCTGCCGCATGGACAGAACGTTTCAGGCGCTGGCGGAGGCGGAGGTGATTTCGGTTATCGGTAACCTGCTGGATAACGCCATTGAAGCCACCCAGCGCGCGCCGCTGCCGCATGACCCGGTGGAAATCCTCATTTTGCTTAACGAGCGTGAGTTGATTATTGAAGTCGCCGATCGCGGCACCGGCATTGCGCCCGCTATTCGCTCGCGTATTTTCGAGCGCGGCATCACCACCAAATCCAGCAGCGACCACGGCATTGGCCTCTATCTGATTGAGAGTGCCGTTCTGCAAACCGGTGGCACCATTGAGGTGGCGGACAACGATCCGCGCGGCACCATATTTTCTCTTTTTATTCCCGACACGGAAACGACAGGCTCTGGAAGATACGACCTATGCGATATGACCCCCTAGATGTGCTGATTGTGGAAGACGAAAGCGAACTGGCTTCGCTGCATGCGGAGCTGATCGGCAGGCACCCGCGTTTGCGTCTGGTAGGCGTGGCGGCCTCGCTGGCGGACGCGCAGGCGCAAATCGACAGCAAGCAGCCACAGCTCATCCTGCTGGATAATTACCTGCCGGACGGCAAAGGCATCACGCTTATCAGCAATCCGCTGCTGATGCGCGCCAACTGTTCGGTGATTTTTATTACCGCCGCCAGCGATATGGATACCTGTAGCCTGGCGATCCGCAACGGCGCGTTCGACTACATCTTAAAACCGGTGTCCTGGAAGCGTCTGAGCCAGTCGCTGGAGCGCTTTGTGCAGTTCAGCGAGCAGCAGCGGGAATGGAAGATTGTCGATCAGCAGAACGTCGATTCGCTCTACCAGCTCCAGGCGAAAAATTACCGGCTGGATAACGGCAGCAAAGGTATCGAGGAGAATACGCTGGCGCGAGTGCAGAAACTGTTTGCTGACAGCGACGTGCACTGCTTTTCAGTGGACGAGGTGGTGAGCGAGACGGGTCTGAGCAAAACCACGACCCGACGCTATTTAGAGCACTGCGTCGA
This sequence comes from uncultured Enterobacter sp., assembly GCA_963521185.1. GTDB lineage: Bacteria > Pseudomonadota > Gammaproteobacteria > Enterobacterales > Enterobacteriaceae > Enterobacter_D. The sequence continues at coordinate 332,942 of CAUQTV010000006.1, forward strand.
GTCGGGTTTTCTGAGCGTGGAGATGCTGTACGGCAAAATCGGCCACCCGCGAAGACTGTACCGCCGGGCGGGGTGAGTGCGGCGTTATACGTCAGTCAACACGTAGCCATACAGCCGCTTAATGCCGTCGGCGTCCGTCTCGCTGTAAACGCCCTGCAACTCCGGCGAGAAGCCCGGCAGCAGATTGACGCCCTCTTCCAGCGCCAGGAAATAGCGCTGCACCGCACCGCCCCACAGTTCGCCGGGCACCACGCACAGCACCCCCGGTGGATACGGCAGCGCGCCTTCCGCGGCAATGCGCCCTTCCGCTTCGCTGATGCGCACCAGCTCGACGTTGCCGCGAATAAAGGCGCTGTTGGCATCCTGCGGATTCATCGCCACCGTCGGGAAACTCTGCTGGCGGAACATCGCTTTTTGCAGATCTTTGACGTCAAAGCTGACGTAAAGATTGTGCATCTCCTGGCACAGTTCACGGATGGTGTAATCACGGTAGCGCACCGGGTATTTGTTAAAAATGGTCGGCAGCACGTCGGCCAGCGGGGTGTCATCTTCAATGTGCTGTTCAAACCGCGCCAGCATCGCCACCAGCTGCGCGTATTTTTCCGGGCTTTCGGCGGGCGTTAAGAGGAACAGGATCGAGTTGAGATCGCACTTCTCCGGTACGATGCCGTTTTCACGCAGGTAGTGCGCCAGAATGGTCGCCGGGATACCAAAGTCGGTGTACGCGCCGGTTTGCGCGTCAATGCCGGGCGTGGTCAGCAGCAGCTTGCACGGGTCAACAAAATACTGCTCCCGGGCGTAGCCCTCAAAACCGTGCCAGGCGGCACCCGGTTCGAAGCTGAAGAAGCGGCGTTCGCGGCCAATAGCCTCTGTCGGATGATCCTGCCACGGGCGGCCTGCCACTTCTGGCGGCACGAAGGGTTTGATCATCTTACAGTTGGCGATGATCGCTTTGCGCGCTTCAATGCCCAACTCGACGCATTCAGCCCACAGGCGGCGGCCACTCTCCCCTTCGTGGATTTTGGCGTTGATATCCAGCGCGGCAAACAGCGGGTAGAACGGGCTGGTGGAGGCGTGCAGCATGAACGCGTTGTTCAGACGCTTATGCGGGCAGAAGCGCGCCTGACCGCGAAGGTGGTTGTCTTTTTTGTGGATCTGCGAGGTCTGCGAGAACCCTGCCTGCTGTTTATGCACCGACTGGGTGACAAAGATCCCCGGATCGTTTTCGTTAAGATCGAGCAGCAGCGGCGAGCAGTCCGCCATCATCGGGATAAACTGCTCGTAGCCGACCCACGCGGAGTCAAACAGGATGTAATCGCACAGATGGCCGATCTTATCGATTACCTGACGGGCGTTATAGACCGTGCCATCGTAGGTGCCGAGCTGGATCACCGCGAGGCGGAACGGGCGTGCCTCGCCAGCTTTATCCGGCGCGACGGCGCGGATCTGATCGCGCAGGTAGTGTTCATCAAAGCAGTGCTCATCAATGCCGCCGATAAAGCCAAACGGGTTGCGGGCCGCTTCCAGATACACCGGCGTGGCACCGGCCTGGATCAGCGCGCCGTGGTGGTTGGATTTGTGGTTGTTGCGATCGAACAGCACCAGATCGCCGCGCGTCAGCAGCGCGTTGGTGACGACTTTGTTCGCCGCCGACGTGCCGTTGAGCACGAAATAGGTTTTGTCCGCATGAAAGACTTTGGCGGCAAATTTTTGCGCGTGCTTGGCGGATCCTTCGTGGATCAGCAGATCGCCCAGTTTGACGTCGGCGTTGCACATGTCGGCACGAAAGACGTTTTCACCAAAAAATTCAAAGAACTGACGCCCCGCCGGGTGTTTTTTAAAGAACGCGCCGTGCTGGTGACCGGGGCAGGCAAAGGTGCTGTTGTCCATGGCCACGTATTGACGCAGCGTGTCGAAAAACGGCGGCAGCAGCGTCTCTTCGTAGCGGCAGGCGGCGGCTTCGAGGGTGAGCATGTCCTGCTCTTTTGCGCTGATTACAGCCTCAACACCCGCAGGCGAGTCGGTCTGCTCATCGCCAAACATCAATACCGGTACGTTAAACCCGGTGCGCTTGAGCAGCGCGAGGATACCGCTACGACTTTCGGCCACCGTTATGACGACTGCCGCAACATCCGTGAAATCCGTGTTGTCCAGCGTCACCACTTCACGGTGCGTGGACAGCTGCGAGACCAGCTCACGGCTGGCGGCAATTTTCATTGTATTCATAAGCACGAGTACCCGTTTTAGGGGAGTAAAAAGCCCCGGGCAAGGCATGCGCCCTACCCAACGAAGGTGTCTGACTGGAGCCAGCTCCGACCGCCAGACATCAGTAAAAGCAGAGCGCGTCTGGTTTTACTGTTGTCCTACAGTGAGCGTGCGATACCCTCACCGCATGGTGAGTAGAGTATGGATCAAAGCAGAACGGGCATTGGATCGCATAACTATGCGATTTGTCTGGCGAGCAAAAGCATGTGTCATCCAGGCAGTCCCGTGAGTGAGAGAGGAAATTTCGCGCAATAATGTCATTTTTCACCCGCAGGCGCAATACGCAAAAACCGCCTGGAATGTGACTTTTTTTGGCTGAGTATGCAATCGTAGAAACAAAACGTTTTACCAACGCCGCCCGCCGAATGTTGCCGCCACGCCGCACTTTTTGCTTAAGTTTGCGTGCACTGGCGCAAGGTTGGTGATAGATTGTGCAGTCTGCAACGAATTGAATAAATTTCGTTGACGACGCGAGGCGGATCAGGTTTAATGCGCCCCGTTGCCCGGATAGCTCAGTCGGTAGAGCAGGGGATTGAAAATCCCCGTGTCCTTGGTTCGATTCCGAGTCCGGGCACCACTATTCAGAAGAACCCGCCTATGGCGGGTTTTTTGCTTTCTGGGGTTCCGGTAGATATCTGGTCATTGCAACATGTTATTTGCATGCTGGATTTCTCGCCATTTTCGCAGATGTCCGTTACTTTTAGACACCTCAACACCCTCTGATGTGCCTTTTCCTTACCTCACAGCTACGGTCTTTCTACGGTCCTCTACGGTTCCCTTCTCTCGAATTATTCGTAATGAAGTAGAAAACACGGGGAAACAAAGGAATTGTCATTTCGCCTTAATACACTGGCCTAAAAAGGATTCTGTCGCGGGGAAAAATGTGGATATCCCCCTTCAGTAATCACGTAACCTGACAACGTACGCCTCCACTAGTCACATGGGGGTCTTCACCAGTCCGTCCACCTACAACAATCTTTTCTTTCCTTCTCACCATTACCAGATCCCCCGTCCTCCACGCCATCATAAAATGATTTATCAGAAGTAATACTACTTGAACTATGGACTGCCCCCGCGACAGTAGACAAATTCTGTCCTCACGACGAGGCCTGTTCAAAGGCCTCCAGACTGACGCCGCCGCCGAGGTGACTGTGACGCCGGACCCGGTTGTAGAACACTTCAATGGATTCGAGATGAGAAAGAAACAAGGGGCAACAGTAGCAACTGAAGCAGGGGCAGACCTCGGACATAGAAATGTTATTAGCACCGCAGTACAAAATACATTAATCCCTATCCTACAGACCATCACCTCATACAATGCAGTGCCTAGTTTTGTAGCTATGGAACCAGTAGCGAAAGTGGAAGATTTAAACGTTATGGCCCCTGACAGCATTATTCAGAGCGTCCCACTTAAATACCTTAAGACTGTTCGCCCAACTTCACACGTTTTAGTTCGTGGGCAATGGGCTAAAAACCAAACTGGCTTGATGGATAAAATGGACACAGAGCACGACAAACTTACCGATCACGTGATCGCTGACTGTATGTAGTATTTCTATAGATTAGTGTTACGAAAAAGTGGTCCATTTAGAATCGAAGCGTAAACGTAACTTACTGTTATTCTGTGATTTCGTTGTCGTAAAAACGAATCCTTGGTTCGATTCCGAGTCCGGGCACCACTATTCAGAAGAACCCGCCTATGGCGGGTTTTTTGCGTTTGGGGTTTTGGGTTGAATACAGTGCCGCCCTACTTTGTCTCTGTTGTTATGCCTGGCATTACCTCCCCAGTCTGCGTCAATAGAAGATAGCGGGCATTGAGCTGTTTTAACCGTAGCTCGCTTTGCAGCTGCTGCGCGGCGAAGGATTGCAGCCTGGCCGCTTTCATTGCCGCCAGCATGCGCAGTTGCTCTTCGGCTGGCGGGTTCTGGCTGAAGGTGCGGGTGATGTCGAACACTGCGGATTTCAGCTCGCTGACGGTCAGGTACTTGCCGCGCTTTTCATCCAGCGCATTGAGTTTGTCGGTCAACTGTTGCAGCTTCGCCATGCCGTTATGCCAGTTTTCCATCGCCTCTACGGGCAAGGCGCTTTTCTCAAGCTGCTGGCGATCGGCTGGAGGCGGCACGTTAAGCCGATTCCAGCCCCACAGTGCAATGCCGCAAATAACCAGCGCCGTGCCCGCACCGCACATAAATGATCCGATCCGGCGAGGCCGCCTGGGAGGTGCAGCTGACGCCACATCAACCATCGGTTCCGGCTGTGCGACATAGATCAGACGCGGTTTTTCCGATGATACCGGCGTTACCGCTTCAGGCGGCAGCGTCACGGCGGCTGGGAGTGCAGCGTCTGGCGGTGCGTTTTCCAGCCGCACGATGGCCTGGCTGACCTGATGTAATAACACCGTGGTCCGACAGGCCTGCTTTAGCTCATGGCGGGCAAGAATGTCGTTAAGCTCCGCCAGGCATTTTTCGCTCTGATAGAGAGCGGGCAGATCGTCGCGGCTGTTCAACGCCAGCGTGCGCAGGATGTTTTGAATGCGCTGATTCAGACCGCCCAGGATCTCGACGCGGGCATGTACATTGACCGGCCACATCACCGCCCAGTGGTGGGCCATTAGCGCATTGATCAGCGCCAGCCCCTCGTTCATTCCCGCCAGTCCGTCAATGTGCATGCGGGCAAGCGTGTACCATGCGCCGCTTTGTAGCTCCACGCCGTTTTGCTCAAACACGCGCAGGCACAGCGTCTGGCTCTGTTTCCAGTCCACATCCGGACGCGCCGGGTGAGAGAGCTTCATCATTTCGTCGCGCAGCGCGACATAATCGGCGAGCGCGCGCGGGTCGCTGCCAGTTTTGAGTTGCTTAGGATTGTTCACGGAGAGGGTTCCGTCAGGTAAGGGAAAAAGGACTCAGTACAGGGATCGGCTATCGATAAAGTGCTCCTGGCGCAGATGCCGCAGCAGCACTTTGCCCTGTGGCATAAACTCGGTGCCGTAACGCACCAGCCCCAGGCCTTTCAGTTCGGCATCAATGGCGTAGCGCAACTCGCCCGGGACAGTCTGGTCGAGCAACACCACGTCGATTTTTTTCAGGCGCGGCTCATATTTCAGCAACACCGTCGAAAGGGCCGCCATCAGTTGATGAGCGGAACCGGGCAGGCCCTGTAAAATAGTGGTCATGTCTGGCAGACCATAGTCCGGCAGATGCTCAAGCGTGCCGGCCCGGCAGTTGAGAATGCGCTGCATGTTGTCGAGTACGGAGAGGATCACCTGGTTTTTTTCGCTCACGTATCGCAGATCGAGGCCGCCGGTGAAATTGCCGTATAACATGTCATAAAGAGAGGGACGCGGCATTTTAATCCACCTTTACGGGCTGAAGCGTTAAACGGCTGTTGCCCGCGTCAATGATCCGCGCGGTATCCGGATCCAGATCGTCCCGCGATAATACAATACGCCAGGTGTTATTGGTCTGGTCGGGCGACATAAACATTCCCGCTACAGCGACATATTGCGCGCTTTCAGCTAAAGGCTCATCGACAATGACCGCGCCACCAGGTTGCAACCAGATGTCTTTTTCCGCAATAAGATCGGCTTTCAGCACCTGGCTGTCACGGGCAAACAGGGTGGAATAATCAGCGGTATCAAACGCTTTACGATCCCGTAGTTGATATATGCGAATGACCGTGGATAAGGCCACGCCACCCGCATTAGGGTTGACAGCTTCACGCGCCCGCATGTCGAGGTGCAGAATTTTTACCTGCTTATAAAAAATGGACTTTGTCACGCTCACCGTTCCCTCGGTGACTTTCTGCGTCAACCCGCAGCCCGCAATCAACAATGCCAAACCTGAAGCCAGCGTTAAAAACGCAGCCTTACCAGCGGTAATCGCCATACTCATCAGCCTCCCTTCGAAAAATGTTTTCCGTTACGCGTGCGTAGCGCCCCAGATTAATGACAATGGTCCTGTTTATCTTTTGCCCTTCAGCGGCTAACGACCTCATCACGGCGGTACGTCCAAGCTGCGGACTGGATGGCTCGCTGCGACAGCTCATACGCGCATCGGGCAACAGTCTCCGATCCACACAGAGTTGCAGGCGAACATCCAGCCGCGAGCCCAGATAAACGTGCAGTAGCGCCATAAGATCACCATGCAACACTCCCCCCGGTAGCCATCCCATAGCCTCTTGCCGATCCGCGGTTTTAAGGCGCATCAGAACCTGAGAATTCGCATCAATCGCATACGCGCCCATAACGGGCCGCTTCTTCAGGCTAACCGGCTGGCGAACACTCATGGCTAATGTGTTTCGCACCGCGACACGGCGTTTGTCATGGTGCCAGACCTGCGCGCTCGTTTCTGACGCCAGCAGGCTGACCAACGATGCCAGCCCTTCAGCTGTTCTTCCCGGTAATAGCATAATGGGCAGCAGAGCAAGAAAGCGGGATATCGGCGTGGCGATATTCTTCGCACAACCATCAATACCCAACCCGGCCAACCCAAGAAGATATTGTGAGGTTTTATCTTTTCCACCCGCTTCAAAGGTCGCCGGATAAGAATATTTACGCCAAATTCGGTAGTACTGCGCAATAAGCCGGTGATTGAAAATATCGAGAAATTCCGCTGCTGCCTCATAGCCTTCACGCCGTTGGGTAATATCATCGATGTAATGGGTAGGAAGCGGCGATTCAACCCCATACAGCCCCATAAAGGTCACTCTGACGGTTGGCGGCAAATGGGGGTGTTCTGCGGGTTCCAGCCCTTTTATTTCTGCTGCCGGAAACCCCATGCCCGGATGAGGACGAAACCGTATTGGCTCGAAGCGCACCTGCCAGTCGCTGCCCATAACGGGTTTGTCCGGCTGGCTTTGTTCAATAATCTGACAGAAACGATAAAAATTAATATATGGCAGTTTCTCATCTAAATATTTTATCAGTCGGGCAGTCGCGGGCAGTGATTCTCTTTCCACCGGATGCATTTTCCTTCTGGCTGAATAATAAGGGTGAGTTGGTTAAACTGATTCATATCGGTATAAAGAGCAAAAAAGCGATTAAGCATTTCGCCAAAAAGGTGAATATCGCCTTCGCCCGTAAAGCCATTGCTGTCGAGCGTAACCTCTATGTCCAGACCGCGAAGCAAAAAGCCTTTTTCAAATCGCTGAATACGGTGATGCTGGACTTGCTGGATGGCGTCCAGTCGGCGGTGATTGAGTTCATCTTCCTGCCAGTTATACAGTGCCAGTGTGCCGCGCAGCACCTCTGCACTGCTCATCATATTGAGAAAGCCCGATCCCAAATGGCTCAGAACACGCCAGTGAAAGCGATCTTCAACAGGAGGATAGATGGGCAACGTTGGCTTACATAAATTTCTGACGACCATTGGGGTTTGAAATACCTGCTCGCAACGATCAAGCAGCGTGCTTAACAGCGCACGGCGCGGGAGTTGCCCATTGGTGCCAGTAATGCGCAGCGAGACGGTTTCACGTTCAAATGCGCGATCGTCTTCCCACCGATGGCCACCAAGAATTAACCATGTGTCATGAAGCCCGTTAACGCCGTGTCTGACGCGCGTATGATAATAGCGAGGGGGTGAAGTGCGGCGCATCATGCCGCCTCTGTGCCGAAAGCTGCTGAACGGCACATATTCCGCATTACTGATACGATTTGATCCGGTCACCGCATCGACAGAATAAATTTCCGTGTAGCCATCCTGTAGGCGTTTTGGCCGTAGCAAATATTCACTTTCGAGTCCTGAAATGGTCAGCGGGTCAGCTTCAAGCGTGAACAGATTAATCACAGGTACACAATGCAGTTGTATGGCGTCGTTTGTCAGGGGCAAATCCGCTGGCCATGGCTGATTTAATACAACATCGATATCAAAATAAGCAGTTCCAGCGGGTAGCGTAATATCCTCCAGTCCGTTGAGCGTAACGAACATAAACTTCTCGCGGAAGCTGAAATACTCCAGCAGTAGCTGGTAACCACTAAACGCTGTTTCGCCTTTTGGCCATAACCGGTCATCGTCGCCAAAACCGCCTGGGGAGAAATATCCCTCAAGCCTGATCCTGTCAGTTTGCCCTGGTAGACGTAAATAAAGCGCGGCCTGACGCCGGGTGAGCATGAGGTGCAATGTGGTACAAACAGGGGCATCTGCCGCGAGATACAGGCTCAGCCGTCCAAGATCCGCTTCGGACCAATCCGCCTGGGTGCTACAGGTAAAGCGGAGAGTTAAAACGGATCGCCCATCCGGCTCCATATTGACCGTTACCGCTGAGATACTGAGCGGGTTTAACATCATCTCCTGCGTGGTACGATAGCGGCAGACAGTATTTTTTGGGCCAAGCGGACGCGAGTAGACGTCCAGCCCCGCAGGCACAGGTTCGGCCATTTTCATTGACTGAAGCGCGGGCGTGAAAGCGACAATGGACATGGAAGGGATGGTACGCAAATAATGCGGCCAAAGCATACTGACAAGTCCTTCGGTCAGCTCCGGTAAATCATCATCAATTTTCTCGCGCAGTCGCCCTACCGAAAAAGCGAAGCCCTCAAAGAGACGCTCAACATAGGGATCGGGTGTACCAACTTTATCTAAATCCAGCATGGCGGCGCGATCAGGATGGGTTTGCGCGAATTCTTTTGCGGCGTCACGTAAATAGCGCATTTCCGCGTCATAATAGCGCAGGGTTAAATCGTCCATTACACTTTTAGTCTCATAATTAATAACTGCAATATTTTAATTAAACGTTGAGCGGTTATTTAACCGCACAATATTGCGGCTCTGGCGGGATCTAATTGTATTAGTCCGCTCAGCAGTGTATCCATTTGCCCGTTAAGCTGCTGTTTGTCCGTTTCGCTTCGCCCGGCTTTCATGCGCAATAACTTTAAATGCCGAGCGCGAACCTCAAACAATAAAACAGGCTCCCACTGCGCAAGTGTTAACCCCCCGGCCTGGCTGTTCAGTTCATCAAGCAGATATATAGCCAGTTCGTTCTTACCATATTGTTCCGCCACGCGCGCCATGAGCAGACGCAGTAGCCATTTTTGACGTGCGGTCAACACACCGGGGCGGTTTTGCAACCAGTCGAGCGCCTTTTCAACGCTGCTGCTGTCCGCAAGAGCCAGCGCCTCCGACTCCAGTTGCAAAATGTCATTGTCAGCGAGATTGGCCGCACCGCTCACGACGTCACCACCCCACCCGCCTGCATGACTCATGACCTCTTGCTGGATCCAGCTCAGTGTCACTTCATCAGCAAAAGGGGTGCCGTCTTTGAATGCCAGCGCCTCAAGGCCCGGAAGACGGATCAATAATCCTTTTAAATCCGCAACCACAATCTCCGCCAACACCTGCTGACCGGATTTAAGTAAGGCCTGATGGGTATACCACATCAAATCCATCCAGACCTGGTTGCTGCCGCGTGAGAGCATGCTGTCGGCGTTATCCAGTAATTCCGTCCAGTTCTGTTGCAGGTACAACCGCTTTAACAGTGCTCGCCTGTCCGCTTTTGGCGGTTCAATGCAGGTACAACCGCTGGCCTCCAGCGCGGGAAGAACCAAAATGGTGTCATGGCGTAGGCTTTTCATTAAATGATGGGCAGCAAGCCAGCCTCCTGGCTGCTCGCGCAGGTAACGGGCCAGTATGCGACCTTGCTCAAGCAGAGCGCTGCCAGACTTAATATCTGAAATAACCGGGATTGAGGTTGCGTGGGACGCTGTCGGTTCTTTATCCGCCGTCACCTGCGGGACAACAGCATCCATGCCACCTGCGCTCATCAAACGAAACTCCAGTGCACTATAAAGCGCACCAAGTTCAGGGCGCATCTCTGAGGGGTAAGCGTCCGTCGCCTCGGATAAGAGCAACAATGCACCCGCCGTGCGGCGCGCATCCGTTTTAACCACCTGGGGGAAAAGCGTGAGGGAATTTAGCAGGCGCGAACCCGCTAACCATTCAAGCGCGGCTTTACGGCTACGGTCACGCTGGGGGTATAACTGGGTACCAAAGCGTTCGATGAGGCCAGCCAGTAGCTCAAGTCCGTCGGCCAGCCCACTCTCACCTTCGCTGTGCAATTTGGCCCAGCAATACCAGGTCACAATGCGTATATCTTTTACCGTGTTGACCAGCAGCTTTTCAGCCAATTCGCAGATAAGCATCGCATCTGCGCCAGAAAGTTTATCGACCTCTTCGCGGATCTTTTCGAAATCATCGTTGTAGTCGGGTTCGCCCCCCACAGCGGAAGCATCAGAAATGGGTTGTAGCCATTTATCCCATAAAACGAGACGCTTTCGGGTTTCAGTAGCCACTGTTTCTTGTTCAGCCTGACAGGCATTGAGCAAAGAATATAATGATGACATCCTTAAGTTCCTTGGTTGATATCAGTATGTTCCATATTATGGGGAATGAGGTTTGTTATTATATTTGCGGTAAAAGCAGGCCCATTCAAAAACCCAATACTTTAAAACAAAAAAATACACACCCCTAAAAATGCAAGTATGGCAAAGAAAAACCAAACGAGACGAGTTACATTCTTATCAACAGCGCTGACTTGAAGTTGCCAGCCGGATTTTTTGATAATATCAAAGACAGGATTCTTGATGTCACTGGTACTGAATTTGTAAGAATATTGCTGCCCAAAACTGCCATCATCTTTTATCCCCCACGACGACTCGTAAACCATTTCTCTTCGACTCCCAAACCTTACTTGCTTATGGAAAGTGACATTCTTAAGATCTGCACTCCAGGTGATATCTGTCGATTTTTCCCGATAAGTTACTTTCCGATCGGTAGCATTAAAAAACAACCGGAGTTCATAATTCTTTTTCAAACCGGCCAGGCCAAATATTTCGATCCATGTTGCATCGGTAATCTTCCACGTTGCGACAACGGATTTACCTTCATCAATGACACTGAAAGGGATATCTGTTCTATTATTTAAATCTAAAAGTTGTCGTTTTATTTTATCAAGCGTAACTGGAGTAATGTTGTCAACATCAGCATGCATAAATTTATACCTTTTATAAAATGTGCGACGAGCATAATTGTAAACTGCCTTTCAATCGACAGGGTTTACAATAAGTTGGTGCCTGGTGTTATTTCCACTAATTACCCATTGCGGTAACGCCGTGGCTGCAGCATTTTCACCTGCGCAAATGAGAAGAATATTTCCCGCAGCCATACCAGGGCACCCAAATATATCCTCAAGGACATGTTCATTTTCGAGCCCATGAAGATAACCACTCTCATCCATTAATCTTAATTGGTCTGTCAAATCGACTGTTGAAATGTTATTACGCCATAAAACAAAGGGGGTGTTCGTTGAAAAGCCTCCCCATTTAGCTGTTGTTTCGATGGATTCTATGGACGCAGTGATGATTACTGGCCGATGAACCACAGCTATTGGCGCGATTTCTGTATGATTACGTAGCCATTGTGAAGACGCCATTAGCACCGCAGAGACAGACTCTGCTTGATTGTCCCTGGGCTCCATAAATAAATTAATCTCAACAGAAAGTACCAAGGACTCATCTTGTTTATCCAGCCAATCTTCAAGCCACATTAGCCCTTCATTATTGGAATTGACATAAAGCGCGCAGTGCGAAGCACATGAGGGTACGGCATCAAGCCATAACTTTTTAATCTGTACATCATCAAGAATCCCATCATGCCTGATATAAATTGAAAGAACTTCAGCCCCCATATCAAAGTCATGGCTCAATAACTTTAATAATTTAATTAAATGCTGCTTAAGACGGGTTTTATAGGCATCCTCCGTGAAATCAGCTAAGACAGGCTGGATATTCGCAATGGTGACATTTCGCTGTTGAGTAAAAGAGAAATGAGATGTCAGTGGGTGGATTTTATTTATCAATGCCAATGCAAGTTTATTATTTCCATAAGGAGTTATATATGCAGTATTTAATATACTTACTCCTTGCTGCCCTATAATAACATCTTCTTCATATTGCTTCTGCGCAAGCTGGTTCCACCATATGACACGGTCTCTTTCGTTTTCGTAAACGCGTAACCTTAAAGCATAACCTGCTCCCCCAACCAGAATGGGTAATACCAGGGCACAGAAGGTAAACCAATTCGAATTGGTGGACACTCCTTCAGGCCACAATAACAATGTAATAAAAACGAAAATCAATGCTAAAAGAAGAGTTACGGTTCCCCAACGAAGAGTTCGAGGCGGTATGGGTAACGGTCGTTTTACCGGTATCTTACCAAGTTCAATGGGCATATCATTAAGCCCTGCCCGCCATGGGTAAAGATGTAATTAACTTACAACCGCACCCACATTGATGACCATGAAGCGCTATTGGCTTACCCATTATTGCAGAACCGGCATCAGCCTCAATAATATAGGTAAGGCCATGAGCAGGACAAGATACTTTATCCATAAGCGTAGAAACTGCTTTCCCTTGAAATATTACTCCAGCATTTCCTTCAAGAACGGTACCACCGTGCGTTGTTTTGTCGCCAATGCGAATAACACCAATCATTAAATTATCCTCCTAAATTAAAATTGAGCTCAGTAAAGTTAAGACTTGATATTGCCTGTGCATATGCTTTTACAGTTAATGGTTCACCACCTCTGTGCTATTGACGACACAGCGGGCAGTTGTACTTACGGGACCGTCAGGCTCCGGGATATTAAAAGCGCGTGCAAAAGTATAAACAGATGAAAAGGCGGGATGGGGTAAGTTTTTAGCTCTTAGAACCTTTAAAAGTTGAGTGTCTGAAGCCAGTCTTTTGACCGGTTTTTCGGGCCCCTGAGGGTCTTTCACAGGTGAGGTCTTGTAATAATTCGGATCG
>CAUQTV010000007.1:0-169903 GCA_963521185.1 uncultured Enterobacter sp.
GAATGGTGGGTGATGACGGGCTCGAACCGCCGACCCCCTCCGTGTAAAGGAGATGCTCTACCAACTGAGCTAATCACCCATTTCGGTACTGCTGAGATAAGTTCGTGATGAGAATGGTGGGTGATGACGGGCTCGAACCGCCGACCCCCTCCGTGTAAAGGAGATGCTCTACCAACTGAGCTAATCACCCCCGCTGTGTGGAGTCGCATTATAGGGAGAGTTGAAAATGAGTCAACGCCTTTTCTAAAGATTTTGTTTGTTCGTCGTAAAATTAAACAACCCGACACATAATCATGCGTGCGCGCATGATTTCTAAACAAAAACGGCGTTTAGCGCGCGCATTTCGGTAACAACATTGAGGAATCAGCCCACAGTGATAGAATATTGCCCATTCCATTTTTCCAGGACTTGCCGGCTGTCGGCATCGTTATCAACGTAAGGCCATTTCATGAAAATCAAAACTCGCTTCGCGCCAAGCCCGACCGGCTATCTGCACGTCGGTGGTGCGCGTACTGCTCTCTACTCCTGGCTTTTTGCACGTCATCATGACGGTGAGTTTGTGCTGCGTATTGAAGACACCGATCTTGAGCGCTCCACGCCGGAAGCTATCGAAGCCATTATGGATGGCATGAACTGGCTGAATCTGGAGTGGGATGAAGGCCCGTACTTCCAGACCAAACGTTTTGACCGTTATAACGCGGTCATTGACGACATGCTGAAAGTGGGCACCGCTTATAAATGCTACTGCTCGAAAGAGCGCCTGGAACAGCTGCGCGAAACGCAAATGGCGAACGGTGAAAAACCTCGCTACGACGGGCGCTGCCGTCACGGTCATGAGCATCACGCCGACGACGAGCCGTGCGTGGTGCGCTTTGCCAACCCGCAGGACGGTTCGGTCATTTTCGATGACCAGATCCGTGGCCCGATCGAATTCAGCAACCAGGAGCTGGACGATCTGATTATCCGCCGTACCGACGGCTCGCCGACCTATAACTTCTGCGTGGTGGTGGACGACTGGGATATGGAAATCACTCACGTTATCCGTGGTGAAGACCATATCAACAACACCCCGCGCCAGATCAACATTCTCAAAGCGCTGAACGCACCGGTGCCGGTGTATGCGCACGTCTCCATGATCAACGGCGACGACGGTAAAAAACTCTCCAAGCGCCACGGTGCGGTCAGTGTGATGCAATACCGCGACGAGGGGTATCTGCCGGAAGCGTTGCTGAACTATCTGGTACGTCTGGGCTGGTCAAGCGGCGATCAGGAGATCTTCACCCGTGAAGAGATGATCTCGCTCTTCTCGCTGGGCGCGGTGAGCAAATCCGCCAGTGCGTTTAACACCGATAAACTGCTGTGGCTGAACCATCATTACATCAACACCCTGGCCCCGGAATACGTCGCCACCCAGCTGCAATGGCACATCGAACAAGAGAACATCGACACCCGCACTGGCCCACAGCTGGCGGAGCTGGTGAAGCTGTTAGGCGAGCGCTGCAAAACGCTGAAAGAGATGGCGGCCAGCTGCCGTTACTTCTATGAAGAGTTTGACGAGTTCGACGCCGACGCGGCGAAAAAACACCTGCGTCCGGTCGCGCGCCAGCCGCTGGAAGTGGTGCGTGACAAACTGGCCGCCATCACCGAGTGGAGCGCTGAAAACGTGCACCACGCCATTCAGGCAACGGCTGACGAGCTGGAAGTGGGCATGGGCAAAGTGGGTATGCCGCTGCGTGTGGCTGTCACCGGCGCGGGCCAGTCACCGGCGCTGGACGTGACCGTGCACGCTATCGGCCGGACCCGCAGCGTTGAGCGTATTAATAAAGCGCTGAGCTTTATTGCTGAGCGTGAAAGCCAGCAGCAGTAATGCGCTAAGAGGCAGTAAAAGCGAACGGCAGGGATAACCTGCCGTTTTTTATGGGGCTCAGGAGACCGATTCCGCAATCCCGAGGCGTGTTAAAAACACCCGTAATCCTTCCCGCGCTAAGAATTTCTCCAGCCGATCCTGTTCATCCGGGGTCATGTTTTGCAAAACGTTCATGATCAGCCGCAGCGATCGGGAAAGAGGAACCGCATTGAAATCGGACGCGGATTCCTTCAGCGCGGAGGCAGACAGACGGTGGCGCAGCACCGGCGTTTTCATAATGAACTCTTTCACCGACTTATCGATATGAATGAGTCGGGCGCGTCCGCCTTTCACGCCAGCAAGCTGCTCGGTTTTCCACTTCTGTTCGCGGATCCAGCGATTGACGGTCTGCTTTGCCACGCCAAGATACTCAGCCAGTTCTTCGGTGGTCATCTTCTCAGGTAGATTTATCATTTTGTTTTTGATCGCGAATACCGAGCCGTTGTAATAAGCCGCTGATACCTTCACGCAGCAGTAAGGACGTTAATTGTTTTTGTTCTGAGGGCGTCATCTCTTTCGCCAGCGTGGTCAGCAGGACGTCGAGCGAGGGATCCACCATGTCTGATTCAGGTCCCTGATTCGCGACCGCCGCGCGACGTGCGCTGCGAATAAATTCGCGGACCTGCTCATTGATATGCACCAGGCGCGCTTTCCCACCCTGAACGCCGGGCTTTGGTGATGTCACCCAGCCTTCTTTGCGTACCCATTTATTGATGGTCTGGCGACTGTATCCCGTGAGCCTGGCCAGCTCTTCCGGCGTCATCCGTTCCTTGATCATGCAATTTCCTGACACGAAGTAGGGGAATTAGTGGTTCATCTTATAGCACCCTTTTACATGAAAGTGTGACGGGTTTAACTACTGACTGCGAGGCGGCTCGCAATGTCATTCATTTGCTTGCTTTTTCAGCGATTAACATAGGGGAGGGGATTTTGGCGTTGACACCCGCCGACGGAATTCATATTATGCCGCCCGTCAACACGACAGCTTTACGTTATGGGGCTATAGCTCAGCTGGGAGAGCGCTTGCATGGCATGCAAGAGGTCAGCGGTTCGATCCCGCTTAGCTCCACCAAATCCTGATCCCAACAGGTTTGGTACGTAAAGAAATGATGTGGGGCTATAGCTCAGCTGGGAGAGCGCTTGCATGGCATGCAAGAGGTCAGCGGTTCGATCCCGCTTAGCTCCACCAAAATTTGAACCCTCGCCTGTGGCGGGGGTTTTTTTATGCCTGTAATTTCTGCGTGTATATACTTAAGTCAATTTTTATCAATTTACCCAGGATAAATCTTAGATTTATTATCCCCTTGTATTGCTGCGGTAATAGTTTGTCCGTTAACTTGCTTCGCGAAGTAAATAAACCTATTATTCGGCTATTCTAAAATTCGCCCGCCGAGACCTTTGAAGTAATCTTAATGAAAATTAAAATATACAATAACCTAAGGGTTTTCTTAGTTGCATTCATTCTGTGCCTGGCGGCGGTCTCTTTTTCCCGATACGTTTCTCCTCGCGCCATCGTTGATGAAAGCGATATTTTTCTGGCGTGGCTCCCGCTAAGCGTGATGCTGTCTGTTATTTTCATCTTTGGCCGACGCGGCATTGCACCGGTGATTTTAAGTTTTGCTTTAGTCAATGAATGGCTTATGCATCTGCCCTTTAGCCATGCTTTACTCGTATTATTCTGTCAGTTCGTCCCGGTATTACTGGCCTGCGCAATGGTGCGATGGCGACTGGGAAGCCGATGGCGATACGGAATGCCCAATAAAAATATGGGCGTGCGAATATTCTGGTTAGGATTTTTCGCACCGGCAGGCATCAAGGCGTCAATGTATATTTCAACAGAATGGCTAGGTTATCCGGTATCACTCTCAACGTTTTTCGATTCCTCTTCAGTCGTTTACAGCATCATTGATATCCAAAGCCTGATCTGCGCGGTACTCATCTTTGGCATGATGTTCTATTTCCCCATGCGTATGCTGGTAAACCCACACTATGCCCGTGCGTTCTGGCGTCGCAGTATTACGCCAAATCTGACAAAGCATAACCGGTTGTTTACGTTAAGCTGGCTGCTTGCGCTGGTGAGCAGTTTGATCATTCTGTTCGCACCTTATGAATCGGATTATATTGCGGGCTACCTGGTGCCGGTGGTGTTCATTATATTTATGTTAGGGATCCGCCAGCTAAGCTCTTCGTTCATTTCATTTAGTTGGGCAATTACGGCATTTATTCTGGTGAACCATAATCGGAATTTTCTTCACGGCGTACGAACGGAGTATTCGCTGGCCTTTGTGCTGTCTGTTTTGATATCGATTACAATTTGCATTTTGTACATGGCGTATATCTATAACCGCAGTGAGTGGCTCAAGCGCGTTTGGATAGATCATGCGATGACCGACCCGTTAACCGGTTTGCCCAATTTGCGCGCGCTGGAGCTACATCTTGGAAAGCATTCGCATAAAGTGGTTAGCTGTTTACATCTTAAAAATCTGGAATTTTTAAGTCGTCATTACGGCATGATGATGCGGGTACATTGTAAACGTACCATCATGCGGGAATTACAGCCGCTGATGACAGAAAGCGAGAAGTTATTCCAGTTGCCGGGCAGCGAACTGCTTCTGGTATTAGATGGCTGCGATCCCACCGCGCGCTTACAGCAGATGGTCGACTTTCTGAACAGCCGTAAAATCAGCTGGCAGGACACCGCCATCGACATTGAGTTTGGCGCTTCCTGGGGCATTATCGACGGCACGGGTGAAAGTCTGCACCACACGCTGGGGCAGCTTAGCTGGCTCTCTGAACAGGCCTGTGTGTCGCAGCAGGTGATGGCGCTGACGCAAAGTCTCGACGCGGTATCCGAGCGAACCACCGAGCGCGTGTTGCTGCTCAATAAAGTTAAACGCGCGCTGGAAGAGGGCGGGGTGCATCTGTACGCTCAGCCCATTCAGAGGGCCGATGGTACGGGTTATCACGAGATCCTGACGCGCCTGAACATCGATGGTGAAACGATCGCCCCGGACCGGTTTATTCCCATCATCGCTCAGTTTAATCTCAGCATCCGGTTTGACATGCTGGTGGTGGAGTCGCTGTTGCAATGGCTGCGCGCGCATCCGCAGACCAGCGCACAGGCGCGTTTCTCCGTAAACCTGATGCCCATGACGCTGATGCAAAAAGAGTGCGCCAGCGAACTGACGGCGCTTTTTTCGCGCTACGCGGTGTCACCGCAAAGCATCATTATAGAGATCACCGAAGAGCAGGCTTTCTCCCACGCGGAGATCAGCATGCATAACATTCAGCAGCTGCGCGATAAGGGCTTCCAGATTGCCATTGACGACTTTGGCACCGGCTACGCGAACTTTGAGCGGCTCAAACGCCTGCATGCGGATATTGTCAAAATTGACGGCTGCTTTGTGAAGGACATTAACCGTGAACCGATGGATGCAATGATAGTAAAAGCGATCTGTTCGATGGCAAAAGCTAAGTCGATGACCGTGGTGGCAGAATATGTGGAGACGCCCGAGCAGCGCGAGCTGCTATTGTCGCTGGGCGTGGATTACTTACAGGGATTTTTAATCGGCAAACCGCTGCCGCTGGCGGAGTAAGGTGTAAAAAAACCGGGGACAATGACGGTCCCCGGTGATGTATCGAAGCCTGGATTACAGAACCAGTGCGGCGATAGACGCGGACAGGATGCTGACCAGCGTAGAGCCGTAGACCAGTTTCAGACCAAAACGGGATACCACGTTACCTTGTTCTTCGTTCAGACCTTTAATCGCACCGGCGATGATACCGATGGATGAGAAGTTGGCGAAGGAGACCAGGAACACCGACAGAATGCCTTCCGCGCGAGGCGACAGGGTGCCTGCCAGTTTTTGCAGATCCATCATGGCCACGAATTCGTTAGACACCAGTTTGGTCGCCATAATACTGCCGACCTGGAGCGCTTCGTGGGACGGCACACCCATCACCCAGGCAATCGGGTAGAAGATGTAGCCCAGGATGCCCTGGAAGGAGATACCGAACACGGTGGCGAACAGGGCGTTCAGTGCGGAGATCAGCGCGATGAAGCCAATCAGCATCGCAGCAACGATAATCGCCACTTTAAAGCCTGCCAGAATGTATTCGCCCAGCATCTCGAAGAAGCTCTGACCTTCATGCAGATTCGCCATCTGCAAATTCTCTTCGCTCTCATCCACGCGGTATGGGTTGATCAACGAAAGAACGATAAAGGTGCTGAACATGTTCAGTACCAGCGCCGCGACAACGTACTTCGGTTGCAGCATGGTCATGTACGCGCCCACGATGGACATGGAAACGGTGGACATCGCCGTAGCCGCCATGGTGTACATGCGGTTGCGGGACATATTACCGAGAATGTCTTTGTAGGCGATGAAGTTTTCAGACTGCCCCAGAATCAATGAGCTGACGGCGTTGAAGGATTCCAGCTTGCCCATACCGTTCACTTTTGACAGCACGGTACCGATAGCACGGATCACAATCGGCAGCACACGGATGTGTTGCAAAATACCGATCAACGCGGAAATGAAGACGATCGGGCACAGCACTTTCAGGAAGAAGAAAGCCAGGCCTTCATCGTTCATTTTGCCGAAGACAAAGTTTGTCCCTTCATTGGCAAACCCGAGCAGTTTTTCAAACATTTCGGAGAAGCCCTTCACGAAGCCGAGGCCGACATCTGAGTTCAGGAAGAACCAGGCAAGCAGGACTTCAATAACGAGCAATTGGACAACAAAGCGGATGCGAATTTTTTTGCGGTCGCTGCTTAACAGCAAAGCGAGCAACGCCACAACGGCAAGCGCCAGAACAAAGTGAAGAACGCGGGACATATTTGCTCCAAATATGAGGCAGGTTTAATTTCCGTGCACATTCTATGCAACAAGCGTAAAGAAAACGAGATCAATAACACACTATAGTAACTACATGTGACCAAACTCAAAAATAGTGATCAAACATACATTTCTGTTATGTTGCGTAAAGAGGCGTAAAGCAGTCTCGTGATGCTAAACTTTTAACATCATGGTGTGGCATTTGCTTAAGCTATCATCCCTTTCTTAACATTCACGCGAATTATCGTTCCAGGCTATCAGAGAAATCAGGGTTACCCCATCTAAATGAACTTGATAACCATTCGCATTTTGATAGCATCAAACATAGCAAAGGCTATATTTAGGGGCAGGAATGAACGACAGTCGCGTTGAGAGTAACAGTGGCCGTACGGCGCGCAAGCTTAGGTTCGCATTAATGGGACCTGCGTTCGTTGCGGCTATCGGATATATCGATCCCGGTAACTTTGCCACTAACATTCAGGCGGGGGCCAGCTTCGGTTACCAGCTGCTGTGGGTCGTGGTGTGGGCCAACCTGATGGCGATGCTGATCCAGGTGCTGTCCGCCAAGCTCGGGATCGCGACGGGCAAAAACCTTGCTGAACAAATACGCGACCACTACCCGCGTCCGCTGGTGTGGTTCTATTGGGTGCAGGCGGAAATCATCGCCATGGCAACCGATCTGGCGGAGTTTATCGGTGCGGCCATTGGTTTCAAACTCATCCTTGGTGTGTCGCTGTTGCAGGGGGCGGTGCTGACCGGCATTGCGACCTTCCTGATTTTAATGCTGCAACGACGCGGTCAAAAACCGCTGGAAAAGGTGATTGGTGGGCTGCTGCTGTTTGTGGCGGCGGCGTATATCGTCGAGCTGGTGTTCTCGCAGCCCAGTCTGGCGGCGTTGGGCGAAGGGATGATCATTCCCTCGCTGCCCACCAGCGAAGCGGTGTTTCTCGCTGCGGGCGTGCTGGGTGCGACTATCATGCCGCACGTCATTTACCTGCACTCGTCGCTGACGCAATATCTGCACGGTGGCACGCGCCGCGAGCGCTACAGCGCCACCAAATGGGATGTGGCGATCGCCATGACCATCGCCGGGTTTGTGAATCTGGCGATGATGGCCACCGCCGCCGCCGCGTTTCACTTTAGCGGTCACACCGGTATTGCCGACCTCGACGAAGCCTATCTGACGCTGGAGCCGCTGCTCGGTCATGCGGCTGCGATGACCTTTGGCCTGAGCCTGGTGGCCGCCGGTCTGTCATCAACGGTGGTGGGTACGCTGGCCGGGCAGGTGGTGATGCAAGGGTTTATCCGCTTCCACATTCCCTTGTGGGTGCGCCGTACCGTCACTATGCTGCCGTCGTTTATCGTCATTTTGATGGGGCTGGATCCGACGCGCATCCTGGTGATGAGCCAGGTGCTGCTGAGCTTCGGTATTGCGCTGGCGCTGGTTCCGCTGCTGGTCTTTACCAGCAACGCTAAGCTAATGGGCGACCTGGTCAACACGCCGCTGGTGAAACGCGTCGGGTGGCTTATCGTCGCGTTAGTCGTGGCGCTCAATATCTGGCTGCTGGTCGGCACCGCGCTGGGATTGTAGCGGTCGGGTGAAGGCTGAGCGGCAGCGAAAAGGGGCAGTCAGGTAGCGCAGGATTTGACGACAAAAAAAGGAGCGCTGAGCGCTCCTTTTACAATCAGTGGCGGTGACCATGTCCATGACCGGGTCCGCGCCCATGTCCACGATGGTCATCACGATCGCCCCAGCCTTCTCGGTAGCCGCGCTCGTAAGCGTTACGGTTGTCCCAGCCGCGATGGTAGCCCCGGTCATGGGGACGCCAGCGATTTTCGCGCCACTGGTAATGACGATGCCAGTAGTCACGATCGCGCCAGTGGCCGCCGTCCCAGTAGTTACCGCCGTTATCGCGATCGCCAATTTGTAATTTAACGGAGGGCAGCAGGGTGATTTCGCCTGCGTTTGCCATCATCGGCGCAGAAGCCAGTAATACTGCTGCCAGAATCAGTGACCTGAACATTGTTATCTCCTTCACGGTCATAGCCGTAACCGGCCTGTTAACGCAATATTACGGGGCGGTAAAGCCCCGCAGCATTGGCTTAACTCTTAAATCGTGAAGGGGAGCATTTTTTGCTAAAAATGCGTTTAATGTGTACCGCTTAAGATCGCATCGATAGTCGCACGCTCCTGCACGCTGAAGTGGCGGTTCGCCAGCATGCCGACCGCGTCCTCCAGTTGGGCGATCTTGCTTGCGCCAATCAGCACCGAGGTGACTTTATCGTCGCGCAGCACCCACGCCAGCGCCATTTGCGACAGCTTTTGACCGCGCTGTTGGGCAAGCTGATTCAGTTGGTGCACTTTTGCCAGTTTCTCATCGGTGAGCTGATCGGCGTTCAGGAAGCGGCTGCCGCTCGCCGCACGGGAATCTGCCGGGATCCCATGCAGGTAGCGGTCCGTCAGCTGCCCGCCCGCCAGCGGCGAGAAGGCGATGCTGCCGACGCCTTTTTCCTGCAACACGTCCAGCAGACCCTCTTCCACCCAGCGCTCCAGCATAGAGTATTTCGGCTGGTGAATGAGACACGGCGTCCCCAAATCGTTGAGGATATCGATGGCCTCGCGCGCCTGGTCCGCCGGGTAATTCGACAGGCCGACGTACAGCGCTTTACCCTGGCGTACTACGTGATCCAGCGCGCGCATGGTCTCTTTCAGCGGCGTGTGCGGATCCGGACGGTGATGATAGAAAATATCCACGTACTCCAGCCCCATACGCTTCAGGCTGTGATCCAGGCTGGCGATCAGATATTTGCGCGAGCCCCAGTCGCCGTAAGGGCCATCCCACATGGTGTAGCCCGCCTTGGTCGAGATGATCAGCTCATCGCGGTAGGGCAGAAAGTCTTCTTGCAGGATGCGACCAAAGTTGCGCTCAGCCGAACCCGGCGGTGGGCCATAGTTGTTCGCGAGATCAAAATGGCTAATGCCTAAATCGAACGCCCGTTGCAGCAGCTGGCGGCTGTTTTCCACCAGCGTCGTGTCACCAAAGTTGTGCCATAGCCCCAGTGAAATCGCCGGGAGTTTCAACCCACTCTCACCGCAGCGACGGTATTCCATTGACGAGTAGCGTTCCGGCTCGGCCTGATAAACCATGTTGTTGTCCTCGTTAACCCGATGTGTCCTCAAGTGTATACGTTTACACAAAAAGGGGATCTGGCGAGAGTACAACGAGTTTGCGTTGAGATCCCGCGCGGCGGTTAATCTTTGCGACGCGGCGCAATCATCATCGGTTTACCCGCCAGCAGCAGCCAGGCCGGAAGCATCACAATGCACAGCAAGGGCAGCAGGGTGGTGTCGGGGACCACAACGGCGGCCATAAACAGGCTCAGCCAGCCGTCTCGCGTGACCACCAGCACAAGACCGAGAATGGCGCAGGAAACGGTAATCGCCGCTGGCACCGCCTCAACGTGCTCATGCAGCATCAGGCCCAGCGCCACGCCAACAAACACCGCCGGGAAGATGCGCCCGCCGCGAAAACCACAGGCCGCAGCCACCACCAGCGCGGCAAGTTTTATCACTGCGAACAGCAGATAATCGCTCACCGTAAAGGTCTGACTGAATACCAGCTGCTGCATCTCATCCAGCCCTTTAAACAGCGTAATGTTGCCGCCAATGACGCCCAGGATACCCAATATAAAGCCGCCGAGGGTCAGCATCAGCACCGGGTTTTTCAGGCGGTGCATCAGGCCGTGCAGGCGCGGCAAACACCATACTGCGACCATGCCCAGCGCAATGGCAATCGCGGCAACCACCGCACCGCTGATGATGTCCACAAAGCGCAGCTGCGGGTAGTGAGATATCGGCAATGAGAACTGAGGATGGAAGAAGACGCTGGTGGTGAGTGCGCCAGCGGCGGCGGCCATCAAAGGCGAGAACAGGCGATCCCACAGCGGTACGTCGTTGTTACCGCTCAGCGTCTGCGAGAAAATCAGCGCTGCCGCAACCGGCGTGCCGAAGAGCGCGCCGATGGTGCCCGCCGAGGCCAGCACCGTCCAGTCGAGCGGCGTCACGCGCGGGAACAGTCGCCCGCCAATCGCCACCGCCAGCGCAATGTTCACCACCATAATCGGGTGTTCCGGGCCAAGGCTGACGCCGCCCGCCAGACCCAACACCAGTGCGACAACCAGCCCCGGTAGCGCGTGGGGAGACACCGGTGCGCCAATCAGCGGCTCGGTCGCCGGATCCGGTCCGCCGTGCCCGCTGCTGTAACGGATCACCAGGCCGACCGCGAGGCCCGTCAGCGTGAGCACCAGCACGGTCCAGGCGGGAGAATCAAGCGCCACGCCAAGCCGGGTAGGCAGGCTGGTCCACAGTATGGATTGCAGCACTGACGCGATTTTCATCACCACCATCAGCACAACGCTTGACGCAACGCCAATGGCCAGCGCGGGAAGAGAGAGCAGTAACATGGTTCTGGCTCGCGGATGGAGCATGTCGCTATCCTTTATCAGGGTACAGTCGGGCTATTTTGCGCCAATCGCCAAATGGCTCAAGCGCATCTGATGCTGAAACGGTAAGGCTAATCTGTGACGCAGATCGATAATACTGGGGCACTCGTGCTATGGTCGTTGTTGTTACAGCGCCTTGAATTTACAGTGTGCCAAAGATTTATTCTGACTTTAGCGGAGCCGTAAAAGAATGACAAAATATGCTTTAGTAGGAGACGTAGGCGGCACCAACGCGCGTCTGGCGTTAGTGGATGTCGACAGCGGCGAAATATCCCGGGCTAAAACCTATTCTGGTCTGGATTATCCTAGCCTGGAAGCGGTGGTACGCGTCTACCTGGATGAGAAAAATATTAGCGTCGAAGATGGCTGCATCGCCATCGCCTGCCCGATCACCGGCGACTGGGTGGCGATGACCAACCACACCTGGGCGTTTTCCATCGCCGAAATGAAAAAGAACCTCGGCTTTGCGCATCTGGAGATCATCAACGATTTTACCGCCGTCTCGATGGCGATTCCGATGCTGAAAAAAGAGCATTTAACGCAGTTTGGCGGCGGTGAGCCGGTCGAAGGCAAGCCAATTGCCGTTTATGGCGCGGGTACCGGGCTTGGCGTGGCGCATCTGGTGCATGTCGATAAGCGCTGGGTCAGCCTGCCGGGTGAAGGTGGTCATGTGGACTTTGCCCCAAACAGTGAAGAAGAGGGGATCATCCTTGAAGAGCTGCGTGGCGAAATTGGTCACGTCTCCGCCGAGCGCGTGCTGTCCGGGCCGGGGCTTGTCAATCTCTACCGCGCGATTGTGAAATCTGACCATCGTCTGCCGGAAAACCTACAGCCGAAGGACATCACCGAGCGTGCGCTGGCGGACAGCTGCACCGATTGCCGCCGTGCGCTGTCGCTGTTTTGCGTCATCATGGGTCGCTTTGGCGGTAACCTGGCGTTAACGCTGGGCACCTTTGGCGGCGTGTACATTGCGGGTGGCATTGTGCCGCGCTTCCTTGATTTCTTCACCGCCTCCGGTTTTCGCGGCGGTTTTGAAGACAAAGGCCGCTTTAAAGCCTACGTGCAGGACATTCCGGTGTATTTGATCGTGCACGACAACCCAGGCCTGCTGGGCGCGGGCGCGCATATGCGACAGACGCTGGGCTACTTCCTGTAATCCCGTTACAGGTGCATTAACTGCCGGAACTCTTTGACCTTGCTGCGACTAACCGGGACCTGAAACTCCAGATCCCGCAGTCGCAGAATATAGGTGTTGTTAAACCAGGGTTCGATCTCGCGGATCTTGTTGAGATTCACGCAAAACGAGCGGTGACAGCGAAAGAAGTGCGCCTGCGGCAGCTTGCTGCAAAACTCGGTGATATTCATCGGCATGACATAAGATTCCCGACGCGTGTAGACAAAGGTCATCTTCTCGTGCGCTTCGGCGTAGTAAATGTCGTGAATGCTGGTGACGATAATGCGTTCATCTTTGATCAGGTTGATGGTGTCGTTTTCGCGCGCGGCCGGAGTGGAACCGCTTACACCCGACTGCTGCGAAAAGGCGCTTTCCAGCTTTTGCAGCATGTTGATGATGCGCGATTCCTGATACGGTTTCAGAATATAGTCGAAGGCTTCCAGCTCAAACGCTTCAACCGCATGCTCTTTCCACGCGGTGATAAACACAATAAACGGCTTGTGGGCAAACTGGCTGATGTTTTGCGCGAGCAATACGCCATCGAGTGACGGGATATTGATGTCGAGAAAAATCGCATCGACCTTGTTGTGCTGCAAAAATTTCAGCACGTCGAGACCGTCGTCAAAGGTGCCGACAATCTCCATCTGGCTGTGGGCTTTAATCAGCCAGCTCAGTTCCTGCTGCGCCAGGATCTCATCTTCAACAATGATGACTTTCACTTTTTCTCTCCTGATTACTGCAACAGTGTGACCGGCGCGGGCAACGGCGTGCGCTGGTGCGGCACATAAAAAGCGATCTCCGTTCCCGGCTCCCGTCGGTGAATGTGTAACCCTTCCCCGTAAAGCAGTTTGACGCGATGGTGTACGTTGAGCAGGCCGATTTTATTGCCCGGCATTTCGTTGGCTTCAACGCGCGCAATGACCGTGGGATCGATGCCGTTGCCGGTGTCGCGCACGGCGATACGCACGCGGTTACCGCACTCCGCCACGCTGATGGTGACCACGCCTTTGCCTTTGCAGGGCTGAATGCCGTGCACAATGGCGTTTTCCACCAGCGGCTGGATCAGCAGGCTGGGGATCACGCAGTTCACCTCTTCGTCGATATCGTAGATCACCGTCAGTTTGTCGCCGAAGCGTGCCTGCTCAATGGCGATGTAATCTTTGATCTGGTACAGCTCGCGTTTGATGTCGATCTGCTCATCATCTTTTAATTCAATGTCATAGCGCAGATAGCGCGACAAATTGTAGATAAGCTGCCGCGCGGTGTCCGGATTCAGGCGAATCGACGAGGAGATAGCGTTGAGCGCATTAAACAGGAAGTGCGGGTTGATCTTGCTTTGCAGCGCGCGCAGTTCGGCTTTGTTCGCCATCTCCCGCAGCTGCTCGGCGCGAGAGACTTCAAGCTGGGTTGAGATGATTTGCGACAGGCCAATCGCCATCTCTTGCAGCGAAGAGGTGATCTGGTGCGCGTGGCAGTAATAAATTTTAAGCGTGCCGGTGACGACGCCCTTTTCCCACAGTGGGATCACCAGCATCGAGTGGATCTCTGGCGTGCGGTGGGCTTCATCATTGTTTTTGATGATGATTTTACCGGAGTTGATCGCCTCAAAGGTGGTCGGGCTGATAATGTCATCGCTGTCGCGGTAGTTGTTTTCACCGATACCCACGTAGGCCAGCACGTGGTCAACGTTGGTGATCGCCACCGCATCGGCGTGAATATCGCCGCGAATAATGGTACAGACCTGGCGCAGGGATTCGCTGTTCACATGGCGAAACAGCGGCAGCGTTTTATTGGCGATATCCAGCGCCAGCTTCGCCTGACGTGCGGCGCTGGCCTCCTGTTCGCCTTCCACGCTCTGCACCAGCAGCACAATAAATCCGATGCACACCGTGCCCAGAATCATCGGGATGCCGATTTTCGATACGATATCCAGCCCCAGCGCGGTGCTCGGTGCCCAGACCACCACCAGAATCATGGTCAGGGATTCGCACAGCATGCCCGCGACAATGCCGATGCGCCAGTGGCGCGCTTTCGGTATTTTGAGGTTGATCCAGCCGGACAGGCAGCCCGCAATGATGCTGGTGATAAAACAGGGCACCGCAGTAACGCCGCCAATATCAATCAGATAGCGGTGGATGCCCGCGATGATCCCGGTAATAACGCCGACCCACGGGCCGAACAAAATCCCACCGGACATCACCGCGATAATGCGCACGTTGACCAGCGATCCTTCAACCGGCACGCCGGACCAGGTGCTGAACAGCGCAAACATGGAAAAGATCGCCGTTACGCCCAGCAGCTCTTTGGGTGAGTGCGCGGTTTTGTGCAGCAGTTCGCGGAACAGGCGCATGCGGATCAAAAAGAACAGGCAGATCAGCATCAGTGCTGCCCGGTCAAAGACCGCCAGCAGCATGTTAAATATTTCGTGCACGGATAACTCGTGTGAATGGCGTGGAAAGAGGATGATAAAAAATCTGACGCCAGATGACCAGTTAACTTCCGCATAGCGTTAAAGAGGAAAAACCCTGATATCAAAAGGGGATTGCGCTGTAATGGCCGATATTTTACGGCGATAGCCTCATCTTCGCCCTCTCGCGTAAACGTATTGATATCACAGTGTTAAAAGTTATAAGTATTCATTGCGGTTATGATTGAGTCCGAACGCGTAGCGGAAAATTAACTTCCGCTTTTCGCGCAGTCAAAAATATTTTGTTTTTTCTCTCGACAGCAGGAAATTTTTCGGGCTATTTTCTAAGCACGCCACGCAGGTGGCAGCGTCGCTCGGACGGTCCGGGCGCTCACGTTATCCGAGGAATCTATGGCTGAATTCAGTCCTGAACGTCGCTTCACGCGCATTGATCGTCTCCCCCCGTATGTGTTTAACATCACCGCTGAACTGAAAATGGCTGCGCGCAGGCGTGGCGAAGACATCATCGATTTCAGTATGGGCAACCCTGACGGCCCAACGCCACCGCATATCGTTGAAAAGCTCTGTACCGTGGCGCAGCGCCCGGACACCCATGGCTATTCCACCTCGCGCGGAATTCCGCGTTTACGCCGGGCGATTTCGCGCTGGTATCAGGAGCGATACGAGGTTGATATCGATCCGGAAACCGAAGCCATTGTCACCATCGGGTCGAAAGAGGGGCTGGCACACCTGATGCTGGCAACGCTGGATCACGGTGATACGGTGCTGGTGCCGAATCCCAGCTATCCCATTCATATTTACGGCGCGGTGATTGCCGGTGCACAGGTGCGCTCCGTGCCGCTGGTGGAAGGCGTCGATTTCTTTAACGAGCTTGAACGCGCCATTCGTGAAAGTTACCCGAAACCCAAAATGATGATCCTCGGTTTCCCGTCGAACCCTACGGCGCAGTGCGTTGAACTGGAATTCTTCGAGAAAGTGGTCGCGCTGGCGAAGCGCTACGACGTATTGGTGGTGCACGATCTGGCCTATGCCGACATCGTGTATGACGGCTGGAAAGCGCCTTCGATTATGCAGGTGCCCGGCGCGCGCGATGTGGCGGTTGAGTTCTTTACCCTCTCCAAAAGCTATAACATGGCGGGCTGGCGTATCGGGTTTATGGTCGGCAATAAGGAACTAGTCAACGCGCTGGCGCGCATTAAGAGTTACCACGATTACGGCACGTTCACGCCGTTGCAGGTGGCGGCTATCGCTGCGCTGGAAGGCGATCAGCAGTGCGTGAAGGAGATCGCCGAACAATATAAGCGCCGTCGGGATGTGCTGGTCAAAGGGCTGCACGAAGCGGGCTGGATGGTCGAGATGCCGAAAGCGTCGATGTACGTGTGGGCGAAAATACCGCAACAGTATGCGGCGATGGGATCGCTGGAGTTTGCGAAAAAACTGCTGACCGACGCGAAGGTCTGCGTCTCGCCGGGTATCGGCTTTGGCGAATATGGCGACACGCATGTGCGTTTTGCGCTGATTGAAAACCGCGACCGCATCCGCCAGGCGATAAGAGGAATAAAATCGATGTTCCGTGCTGACGGCCTGCTGCCCGTCACCGCGAAATCCTCAAGCGAAGACGCGGAATAAACGAAAACAGGAGCCAAATGGCTCCTGTTTTTTTCGCATTATCTTTGCTCAGATCATAAGGGCGAAGGTGCCGGCCCAAACAATGACCATCATCGAAATGCCCATAAAGAAATATTTCACGTTTCATCACTCCGCACACACATCGGTATGCATTTATGAACAAGATCAGGACTGAGTATAGAGAGGTGACACTGGGCCAACAGCAAAATGAGAATTATCCCCTGACGGCCTGAGCACCACCTCAGAATTTCGGGTGTGAATCACACCAGACGGCGCTAATGTACGCTTAATGATGTAGGGAAACAATAGGGTTTTTTCTAAATAATTTCCGTCACTTACGTTGTGTCGGGCTTTGGCGACACTTTGATTTACCAGGGTAATAAATCATCATTGGGCGACGGAAATGTCTCTAAGGAAAACTGACTTTTTCACGCTTGATTTGTAAGGGTAAATTGTGCGCGAGATCGCATTTTCGCACAAAATGTAAACGGTTATGACGCCGATGTTTATGCAGATTAACCTGAAAAAATAATCACGCCGGCCCGGCAGGTTGTCGCATTTTGACGACAGTGATCGACGTGATGTTGTGCTGTTTATACGCTGTTATCGGTCAGGTCAGCCGCGCCCGACAAAGGGCATTTTGGTGGCCATCACGGTCATAAACTGCACGTTGGTTTCCAGCGGCACGCTGGCCATGAAAACCACGCTGTTCGCCACCTGTGAAACGTCCATCATTGCCTCAACGCACACTTCGCCATTCGCCTGCTTCACCCCTTTTGACATGCGCTGGGAAAGCTCGGTGTGCGCGTTGCCAATGTCAATCTGCCCGCAGGCGATGTCATATTTGCGGCCATCAAGCGAAATACTTTTCGTCAGCCCGGTTACCGCGTGTTTGGTGGCGGTGTATGCCGCCGAGTCAGGGCGGGGAGCATGCGCTGAAATTGATCCGTTATTGATGATGCGACCGCCGCGCGGGGTTTGCTCTTTCATCAGGCGGAACGCGCCCTGTGCGCAAAGAAACATGCCGGTCAGATTAACGTCCACCACGGCGGTCCACTTCTCATAGCTCAGCTCTTCAAAGGGGATGCCGGGGAAATTGCGGCCCGCGTTGTTAAACAGCACGTCGAGCCTGCCGCATTTCTCTTTGATGCGCGCGAACAGCGCAGCCACCGCGTCGGGATCGGTGACGTCGGTCGGGACAACCATCGATTCGCCGACCGGACCCATTGCTGCCACCGTCTCCAGTAGCGCTTCCAGTCGGCGTCCGACCAGCACAACAAAGTAACCGTCATTCGCCAGCGCAATCGCTGTCGCCCGACCAATGCCGCTCCCCGCACCGGTGACCAGTGCAATTTTGCTTGAAGTGATCATGTCTGCTTCCTTAAGGTGTTCAAAGTGTGAAAATAAACGTCAGGTTTCCGTTACGCGTCGGCATCACGTTGTCAGGCTGAATTCAGGGCGTTGACCGGCAAGCGCCTGTGCAAGGCTCGCCAGCACCATTTCACCCATTGCGGTGCGCGTTTCAATCGTCGCGCTGGCGCGGTGCGCCTGCAACACTACGTTGTCCATCTCAAACAACGCGGCGGGAACGTGAGGCTCATCGACGAAAACATCCAGTCCGGCACCGCGAATGCGTCCGGCGCTCAGGGCGGCGACCAAATCGGCTTCATTGACCAGCTTACCGCGGGCAATGTTGATCAGATAGCCCTCGCTGCCGAGCGCGTCGAGCACGGCTGCATCGATAATGCCCTCAGCTTTGTCTGCGGAAGCCGACAGGATCAGCGCGTCGCTCTCGCGGGCCAGCTGGTTAAGGTCGGCGACAAACCGGTAATCCAGGTCCTTCATCTCATGCAGATCGGTATAGCTGACCGGGCAACCAAATGCCGATGCGCGTGTGGCAATCGCCCGACCCACGCGGCCCATGCCGACGATGCCGATGCGCATCCCGCTAAAACGGCGTGACAGCGGAAT
Organism: uncultured Enterobacter sp.; assembly: GCA_963521185.1. GTDB lineage: Bacteria > Pseudomonadota > Gammaproteobacteria > Enterobacterales > Enterobacteriaceae > Enterobacter_D. Next base: position 18,450 of record CAUQTV010000007.1, read on the forward strand.
CGCACCCGGATGCGGATTTTTCGCCCACTGGCCTTCACGGACAACGCGATCCCCGGCGCAGATGCCACGGCACGCGGCGATCAGCAAACCAATAGCGAGATCGGCGACGTCCTCCGTCAGCGCGCCAAAGGTCGCGGTGACGGCAATATTGCGGCTGCGCGCATAGTTAAGATCGACCGCATCGACGCCGACGCCGTTGATCGCCACCACTTCCAGCGCCGGTAATTTTTCCATTAGCGCATTGCTGATACCGGCGTGACCGCCGGAAATCACGCCGCGAACGCTGGGGCCAAACTCGTTGATAAACGCCTCTTTATCCTCCAGTTCAAAATAGCGATGTACGGTATACAGCGCGTTGAGCTTTTCGCTAACGGACGGAATAAGGATAGGGTTTAATTGTAAAATAGTGGGTTTCATCATGTTGATCCCTGTTGTGTCGGCAAAAATAGTCAGTATGAAAAGCAATCTCTTTACGGCAGACGTCGCTCAAGTATTTCTATTGAGATATTCTGCGGCCCGCGGATAAAACAGCCGCGCACGCCCGGTCGAATAGCTTTCGGTGCCTGGGTGAACTCCACCCCAAGGCGACGTAATTCGTCGGCGGTCTCGTCGAGGTTTTCCACCGTCAACCCGAAATGATCCAGCCCCTGATAGGGCGGCGTTGGCGGCAATGCCACACCGTCGCCGTCGGTGACCGGGGCGATAAAAATATTGATACCGGCGAGGCGGATATCGACTTTCCCCGGCTTGCGAATAATCTCCGCCTTCAGGCAGCGTTCGAACCAGGCTGCGGTCAGTTCAGGATCCGGACTGCGCAACTGTAAGTGATCCCACGTAAATGTTGTCATCGGTGTAACTCCTTATTGATTAGTCCATTTCAATTCGGGACAGCGGCCCTAACAGGAACGAATACGCGAACGCGCCTATTAAGCACATGATCCCCATAATATTGAGCGCCCAAAAGAACTGACCGGTAACATGCAGAATATAACCAATCATGATCGGGGTCGTAACACCGGCAATATTGGCGGCGAGGCTGGTGATACTGCTCGTCAGGCCGATATATTGCCGAGGGGCTATTTCAGAGACCGCCGCCCAGGACGAGGAACCGACACCCTGCGCGAAGAAAGAGATGGTCAGAATACCAATAATCACTTCGTTTGAGGTGACGAAATTGACCAGTAAAATTGACGATCCCAGCAGCGTGCCAATAATGAGTGGCGCTTTACGGGCCACGGACATGGAATAGCCGCGACGAATAAAGAAATCAGAAAAGAAGCCCGCCAGTAAAATGCCCGTGGTGGCACCGAGGAAAGGCAGCGCCTGGAAAATACCCACCTTGATCATCGTCATTTGACGTTCTTCAACGAGATAGGTCATAAACCAGGTCGTAAAGAACACCAGCAGCGCGTTATTGCAGAATTTCCCCAGGCAAATCGCCAGAATTTGACGGTGTTTAAGCAGCTTTAAGGCATTCTTCCAGTCAAAGCGGTCACGCTCTTTCTTGCCGACCAGGCCGCCACCCTCGCGGATATGTTTTAATTCTGCCGCATTGGCTGAGCGATGATTGAGCGGATCGCGGTACCAGATATACCACAGCAGCCCAAAGATAACTCCCGCGCCGCCGGTCAGATAAAAGGCTGAGCGCCAGCCGAAACCATTGGCAATCCATAAGATCAGCCCGGTGAAAAGTGGCGTACCGATGTATTGCCCCATGACATATACGCTGGTGGCAAATCCGCGTTCGCTGGTTGGAAACCACATGGTGACCGCGCGGGCATTGGAGGGAAATGCTGGCGCTTCCAGTGCGCCAATCGCCAGCCGCGAACCAAACAGCATATTAAACCCGCTGGCGAGGCCCTGCGTCATGGTCGCCAGCGACCAGGTAATGAGCGAGAAGGCGTAGGCGATCCGCGAGCCGAGCAGGTCGGCGATAATACCGCCGGGGATCAGCGCAAAGGCATAGGTCAGGCCAAAGGCGGCAAAAATTTGCCCCATCTGGACTTTATCGAGCGCGAGATCTTTACTGATAAAGGGCGCTAAAATCCCGATACAGGATCGGTCAACGAAATTAAGAATGGTGGCAAATAAAATCAGGCCGAGCATATAATAACGAATACGTGTGGGTTTTTTTACCTGCTCTACATCGGTCGCGATAGACGCGCCGGTAAGCTCTTGTTGATGTACAGGATTCATGATGTAAGTCCTTCCAGCATTTGTAGGTGTCTGTTATTTTTATTAACTCGCCTGTGCGTAAAGATCAGCGCGAGTCGGTAAGATGTCTGGCTGACGTCCATGCCCGTTGATGTATAAGTGCAGCGTCCCAGGGATATTTATGGGAAACAGAAAAAATTGTTTTCTGTAAATTATGCTGCCTGCGATTTTCGCTTTTTATTCGGGCGTTATTTTCTTATTCTTTTTAGGCGGTGAATGATATTGACGTTAGAAGAACCCATTCGCAGGATCAATCTTGATTAAGATAATCAATGTGAATATGCGCTCCAGGTGTTTAGGAATGTGACGGGTGAGCAAAAGATGGAACTTCACAGTTGACATCATTCCGCATGAAGAGGCTGAAAAACAGGTGCGGTGCGAAAGTGACGCGGTAAAGAGAGAGTTGATGGCGGTCTCAGAATTTGTATCCATCATTAATCAATATGAGATCCCGCTATCAGTTGATTAACCTAATCAACATTGATTCATTGAAAGCGGCTATATAGAGTTTTTAAGCAGTATCGAATTTCTCACGTGACGGACTGACAGGTATTCATCCTATGGAACCCAATAAGAAGGTCGCACCGTGGCTTACGCTCGAAGAGGTACAGGCGTTTCTTGGCCTGCGTGCGCAAACTATCTATGCCTATGTTAGCCGCGGCTTAATCGCCGCGCACCCGGATCCGCATAATGTCCGGCGCAGTCTCTATAGCGCTGAAAATATTCAGAGCTTAAAAGAGAAAAAACAGCAGGGAAGAAAACGGGAAACGCTGGCGGTGAACACGCTGTTTGGCAGCGAACCGAGTATTGCCACCGCTATCTCTACGTTTGCCCACGGCAGACTCTATTACCGGGGAAAAGACGTCATCGCACTGGCTGAACACGCGACGCTGGAAGACGCGGCGCGCCTGTTATGGAATGCGGATGTTCCCGCTGGCTTTCCGGACACGCAAAATACCCCGTCACCTTCAGTGCCGGCGCGCAGCCATGCGTTTGTGGCCCTCGCCATGGCGACGGCGACCGGCCACTCCACCCATGCGCGAACGGCTAAAGCGTTGCATGATGAGGCCGCGAACCTTGTCGGTCATCTGGCGACCACGTTCGGTGCGGTGAATCAGCCGCAGATGCGCGTGCATGAACGTATCGCCCTGGGGTGGGGCAAGGAGAGCGGGGTGGCGGATATTCTGCGCCGTGCGATGGTGCTGCTGGCGGATCATGAATTAACCAGTTCGGCGTTTGCGACCCGCATCGCGGCCTCGAATGGTGCGTCACTACCGGCCTGCTTATTGACGGGACTGGCGACATTTACCGGTCCGCTGCACGGCGATGCCACCGCGCGCGTGAAAGCGCTTTTTGATGAGATCGAGCGCTCGCATGCCGAGCAGGTGGTTAACCGTTATCTCTCGTCGGGAATCCCCATCCCCGGCTTTGGGCACCATCTCTACCCGGATGGCGATCCCCGCGCGGTGGCGCTGCTGTCCGCGTTCGACCTGCCGGACGAAGTGGCAAAGTTTATCGATAAAGTGATCACTCTGACCGGGCTGCATCCCAATATTGACACCATACTCGCGGCGTTGGTCACCCGCTATCGGTTGCCGGGCGACGCGGCCTTTGCGCTGTTTTCCATTGCCCGAAGCGTTGGGCTGCTGGCGCATGCCATGGAGCAAATTACCCTGCACAAAGTGATTCGCCCTCGCGGTCGTTACGTGGGGCCGGCGCTTGAAGCGGGAGTGGAGCCGGCGCATAAATAACGTTTAGTGCTCCAGGCCGCTGAAAAATTTCGCAATTATATTGAGTGGCCCGACGGCGACAGGGAAGAGGAAAGGATGCAAAAAAGGGGGGGAGCGTGTACAATTTTCGCCATTCACGCTTAAACAAAACGCTATTATGTCAAGTAACCTGGAAGACAGTGTAAAACTGATTACGGATATATTAAAAACGGCTACGGTCAACAAAGCCGGTGCGTTTCGCTTGCCCTCGGAAAGAGACCTGGCAGAAGAGATGGGCCTACAGCGTACGACCATACGCAATGCCTTATCCGCGCTTGAATTTTTCGGTTTTATTGAACGCAATCAGGGAAGTGGAACCTATATTAAAATCCCCAAACTCTCTTTTGCGAATGTCTATTTTGAAATCGCTGTGCAGCTGGGTTATATCTCACATGACACTATCGAAAATGCCCGAGAATCTTTTGAGTTAATTATCGTCGAAGAAGCCGCGAAAAACGGTACGGATGCGGAAATTGAAGAGCTAACCACGCTGTGCAACATAATGATTGACGCGTCGGAATTTGAAGAGAAGGTAGAGGCGGATTATCAATTCCATCTGATGCTGGCGGGGATGACGCATAATCCGGTACTGGTCTTATTCTATCAAAGTATCGCCTCGTTTATTCGTGATATCCTGAACAAGCGCCGGGCGATTGTTAGCACGGTCGATCAAAGTAAAACCCGAATCAATACCAACCATACCGCTATAGTTGAAGCCGTGGCCCGACACGATCCACAAGAAGCAAAAAAAGCAATGAAAGCGCATTTCGAGTTGTGGGAGCGTGAAAGTATTTTGATTAACTTCATTACCGACCGCTAATGGCTTAGCGGTCGGTTTTTATTACTTCGGCATTGATGCCCCAGCCGGTAACGGCTCGCGGATCGTCAATACCACCGTGAGACACACCGCTGCTGCAATGCCCAGGGCAATAAATACGGCATTCCAGCTGTAGTGATCGAGCAGTACACCGACAATCAGTGGCATAAATACAGCACCGATTTGTCCGCCCATATTGATAATGGCATAGGCTACCGGATAGCCATCCTTCGATACGCGTGCCATGGCATAGACAGAATAGGCGGAATAACCAAGCGCCAGTAAAAAGCCAATGCAAAACAGTAATGCGCCGAGCGCTAACTGATTGTGCGGAGCCATCAGCATAAAGCTCATCATAATAATGGTGCAGGTTGCACTGACCAGCATCAGCGGCTTGCGGCGTTTACCGAGCACGTTATCCGACAACCAGCCCCCCACCAGATTGCCCAGAACGTTTCCTGCGAACGGCGCGGACGCCAGCATGGCGGAGTTTACGATAGTAAAGCCGTGCTCCTGTAACAGGTACTTCGGTAGCCACGACATAATCACGCCATCGACGATGCCGACCATGCACATATAACCGATCGCTGCGCCGTAAATATCCCAGCAGGAGAAAATGTCTTTCGACGTTTTCAGCGGTGCCAACGGTTGCGTTCTGATGAGTCTGTCCAGCCAGCAAAATTTGAATTCGCGCGCGGCAAATTTAGGCTTGTTAGCCAGCGTGTTGTCTGGCGACTCCACCTCATTGATGTAATCCACTTCCTGCTGATTAACAAAGCGGCTTTCTGCTGGCGTGTTGCGTACCAGTACGAACCAGATAATGCCCAGAATCACACCCGGCACCGAGAAGAACAGAAAAATATGTCGCCAGTCGTAGTTAAGTAAAATCCAGGCGCATATCGGCGGCACAAGTAACGGACCAAATTTTGAACCGGCTAAGAAGATCCCCGTTGCCGTGCCTTTTTCTTTTGTCGGAAACCAATTATTGATGGTCACCGTTGAGCTGATCACCACCGGTGCTTCACTGATACCAATCAGCGCCCGCAGGAATTTCAGATGAATAACCGAATCCACGCGACCCATCATAAAGGTGAATACCGAGGTCAAAATCATGCCCAAAGCATAGGAAAAGCGGATCCCCGTTTTACGGATTAAATACCCTGCCGGGATCTGACAAAAACCATAACCGGCAAAAAAGAGGCTGATGATAACGCCAATCTCAGTATTTGAGAGATCGAACTCTTTTTGCATAAACGGAATCGCAAAACCAATGTTCGCTCTGTCAGCCTGCGCAACCATAAAAATAATAAAAATGAGCGCCATGACAAACCATCTGTAGTGGCTCTTTTTCTTCAGACCAGAACTCATAAAATGCCCTTTATTCGACATAAAACGTATCAGGTACATCAGCGTGATTGCTGAGAAAACGCGGCAGTCGTTAGCAGGCTGCCGCGGTGGGTGTGGGATTATCGGCCAACGCGATTTTTAATTTTTTCGACCATCATTGTCGTTGATATGCCATACCGGTCATGCAACGTCGGCAGCGCACCCGCATGTAAATACTCATCCGGCAGGCTGATGATATCAAATTCCGGGTGCACGCCTTCACGCATTAACAGGCTAGCGACGGCTTCGCTCAGGCCCCCGATGCAGGTGTGGTTTTCTGCCGTGATCACCAGACGCCCTGGTTTGGCTGCCTGCGCCAGAATGGTTTTTTCATCCAGCGGCTTAATGGTCGGCACGTGCAGTACGGCAGCGCTGATATTGTCCTTACGCAATTTCTCCGCCGTTTCCAGCGCGCGCATGGTCATGATGCCGGAAGAGATAATCAGCACGTCATTGCCTTCTTCCAGCAGCTTCGCCTTGCCGATTTCAAACTTGTAATCGTACTTATCGAGCACTACCGGCACTTTCCCGCGCAACAAACGCATATAAACCGGCCCCTTATGCGCCGCCATTGCAGGCACGGCTTGCTCGGTATCCAGGGCGTCGCACGGGTCAATGATGGTAAGCCCCGGAATGCCGCGCATAATCGCTAAATCTTCTGTGGCCTGATGGCTTGGACCGTAACCGGTGGTTAGCCCAGGCAGGGCCGCGCAAATTTTCACGTTGAGGTTTTCTTCAGCGATCACCTGATGGATGAAGTCATAGGCGCGGCGTGAGGCAAACACGGCATAGGTAGTGATGAAGGGGATAAACCCCTCTTTTGCCATACCGCCAGCGGAACCCATTAACAGTTGTTCAGCCATGCCCATTTGGAAAAAGCGTTCAGGATAAGCCTGCGCAAAAATATGCAGATCGGTGTATTTCGCTAAATCGGCTGTCATACCGACGATTTCCGGGCGCTCTTTTGCCAACTGCACCAGCGCATGACCGAAGGGGGCAGAACGTGTTTCCTGGCCTTCATCAGCAATAGACGCAATCATCGCGGAGGTGGTTAAACGCGGTTTAGTGGGGGTTATCTGGCTCATTACAGCACTCCTTCTGGCTTGTTAGCGTCAAGCACGGCAATCGCTTTCTGCCACTCATCGGCATCGACACGGATAAAATGATTTTTGTCACGGGTTTCCAGGAACGGCACGCCTTTGCCCATCAGCGTATCGCACAGGATCACGCGCGGCTGATTGCCCGTGTGGTTGCGCGCATTTTCAAACGCATCGATAACGGCAGGAAGGTCGTTGCCATCTACGCGCTGCACATACCAGCCAAAGGATGCCCACTTATCCTGGAGGGGTTCAAAGCCAAGGATTTTGCGCGAGTCGCCGTCCGCCTGCTGTTTGTTCACATCGACAATGTTGATGATATTAGACAGTCCGTGGTGTGCGGCTGACATGGCGGCCTCCCAGATTGAACCCTCATCCAGTTCGCCATCGGACATGGAGTTGATCACCCATGCCGGATTGTGTTTGTGTTTCAGGGCCAGCGCCATGCCAACGGCAATGCTCAAACCCTGGCCCAGCGAGCCACCGGAGATTTCCATACCAGGCGTGTACATCGCCATGCCAGACATCGGCAAACGGCTGTCATCGAAGCCGTAGGTTTCCAGTTCTTCCAGCGGAATAACGCCTGCTTCCAACAGCGCCGCATAGTTTGCAATGGCGTAATGACCATGCGAAAGCAGAAAACGGTCGCGATTCTCCCATTCAGGATCGGCTGGTCGAATGTTCATGAAATGCCCATAAACGGTTGCCAGTACGTCGGCATAACCAAGCGCCTGGCCGATATAACCCTGACCCTGAACTTCACCCATCCGCAGCGCATAACGACGAATGCGCCAGGCGGCAGCGGCGACTTTTTGTGTTGTATCTGTCATCACTCTTTCCTGTTACCTTGGTTTTTGACTGGTTTAATTGGTTAACCAATTACGCTCGAAATGATTAAGTTCGTTGATTCTAGCGGATCTAAATCAGATAAAACTGTGATGACGATCGATTAAATGGTTGACCATTTGGCGTGGGAAACGTAAAGTTTTTTTCAGTTTACGTTAACGAAAAAATCGGGAGTTGAAGATGACCGTACCAGTTGTTGCTATTTTCACCAGTAAAAAAGGCCAGGAAGATCGTGTAGAGTCGCTGTTTCGCCAGGTGATAGAGGAGACGCTGTCTGAAGAAGGCTGTATCACCTATCAGTTAAACCGCGATAGCGAAAATAGCAGCCGTTTTATCTGGACCGAAGAGTGGGAGAGTCTGGCGCTGCTGCAAAAACATTTGAACGCACCGCACATACAACAACTTTTCAGCGCACTTCCAGAATTTATTGAAAGCTCTGAAGTGATCGCATTGACGAAGCTGGCCGGTGGGGCCGCTGATGTTAATCACTAAATGATGAAGCAAAGGCCTTTACGTAATGTGTGGGTCTTTTAGTGCCTTTGGGGGGGTATGGGGGATTAATGCGGCGCGAATGGGGAAGGGATGGTGTCCCCTGCAGGAATCGAACCTGGGAATTGCCCAAAACAGCGTTTCAGGTCATTACCTAATGTAGTAATCTGTGTAAAATCAGAACTCACCCAATATCGTGGAGTGTTCTGCTATGGCTGGCGTAAACAAAACTCATCTGACCGAAACGGACATCATCAGCAAATTTATCCTGCCTGCGATTAAAGACGCGGGCTGGGATGTGATGTCGCAGATCCGCCAGGAGGTGAAGCTCCGCGAGGGTAAAGTGGTGGTGCGCGGCAAACTGGCGGCACGCCTGAAAGTGAAATCAGCGGACATTGTGCTTTACCACAAACCGGGATTACCGCTTGCCGTCATCGAGGCGAAAGCCAACAGGTATGAGATTGGCAGGGGGATGCAGCAGGGGCTGGATTACGCTCGTCTGCTCGATGTGCCGTTTGTCTTTGCCTCAAATGGTGATGGTTTCATTTTCCACGATAAAACCAATCCCGCACAGCTTGAATCTCTGATAGCACTTAATGAATTCCCGACGCCAGAACAGCTGTGGCACAAATACTGTATCTGGAAAGGGTTTACCGCCGAACAATTGCCTGTTATCAGTCAGGATTATCATGACGACAGCAGTGGAAAATCGCCGCGTTACTACCAGCTACAGGCGATCAACAAAACGGTAGAAGCCGTTTCTGCCGGGCAAAAGCGCGTGTTATTAGTCATGGCGACAGGAACCGGAAAAACCTACACCGCTTTCCAGATTATCTGGCGTTTATGGAAAGCAAAAAACAAGCAGCGCATTCTGTTTCTTGCCGACCGCAATATTCTTGTTGATCAAAGCAAAACGAACGATTTCGTCCCCTTCGGCACTGCGATGGCAAAAGTGACGGGCAGGACAATTGACCCCGCTTACGAAATTCAGCTTGCACTCTACCAGGCCATTACCGGGCCGGAAGAGCATCAAAAAGCGTTTAAAAACGTCGCACCCGATTTCTTTGATCTGATTGTGATTGACGAATGTCACCGTGGAAGCGCGTCTGAAGATAGCGCCTGGCGTGAAATCCTCGAATATTTCAGTAGCGCCACGCAAATTGGCCTCACTGCCACGCCGAAAGAAACAGACGTTGTCTCCAGCACCGACTACTTTGGCGAGCCGGTTTATTCCTATTCGCTCAAAGAGGGTATCGAAGATGGTTTCCTCGCGCCGTATAAAGTTGTGCGGGTAGATATTGATGTCGACTTACAGGGCTGGCGGCCCACCAAAGGGCAGGTTGATAAATACGGTGAACTAATTGATGACCGCATTTATAACCAGAAAGATTTTGACCGCACGATGGTCATTGATGAGCGCACCTGGCTGGTGGCACAAACCATCACTGATTATCTGAAACGCACGAACCCGATGGATAAAACCATCGTCTTCTGCAACGACATCAATCACGCCGAACGTATGCGCCGGGCGCTGGTCAATCTCAACCCTGAGCAGGTAAAAAAGAACGAAAAGTATGTGATGAAAATCACCGGCGATGATGACATCGGCAAAGGGCAACTGGATAACTTCATTAACCCCAAGAAAGCCTATCCGGTGATAGCAACCACCTCTGAACTGATGAGTACCGGCGTGGATGCGCAGACCTGCAAACTGGTGGTGCTGGATCAGAACATTCAGTCGATGACCAAATTTAAGCAAATCATCGGGCGTGGAACGCGCATCAACGAAAAGTACGGCAAGCTGTGGTTTACCATTCTCGACTTCAAAAAGGCCACCGAGTTGTTTGCCGACGAACGCTTTGACGGTGTACCCGAAAAAGTGATCCGCACCACGCCGCAAGAGATTACCGATCCTGATTCTGATTTCGATGAACAACTCGAAGATGAAACACCAGAATCCGAATTGGCTGATTTGGTTGATGGGATGGATGAGACACCTGCACGCTATGACGCAACCTCCGGTCACGGGGGTGGAGTGTTTGAAGAAGACGGTGAAAACAAAATTCGCAAATTTCACGTTAACGGCGTCACCGTAAAGGTGTTAGCAAAACGCGTGCAGTATTACGATGCCGATGGCAAGTTGGTGACGGAATCTTTTCAGGACTACACCCGAAAAGCGCTGCTTAAAGAAAAAGATTACGCATCGCTTGATGACTTTATCCGTAAGTGGCACTCTGCGGACCGCAAGCAGCTTATCATTGATGAGCTTCGTCAACTCGGCGTGCTTTGGGATGTGCTGGCAGAAGAAGTAGGCAAAGATCTCGATCCGTTCGATCTATTGTGTCATGTGGTGTACGGCCAACCGGCGCTGACGCGCAAAGAGCGCGCCGACAACGTGCGCAAGCGTAACTATTTCACAAAATACTCTGAGCCGGCGCGGAACGTATTGAATACGTTGCTGGATAAGTACGCCGATGAGGGCGTGCAGGAAATTGAGGATATTCAGGTGTTGAAGCTAAGACCGTTCGACTTACTGGGTCGCCCGCTGGAAATTATAAAAAGCAGCTTTGGTAGCAAACAGGCTTACGAAGATGCCGTGAACGAACTGGAAAACGAAATCTATCAGTTACCGCCTCGCTCAGCCTGATAACGCATCAATTAGTGCCACTGGCCGCCTGTGCGACCAGTGGCATCCTTTTTTAAGAATGGAAAGAAAACATGTCGATTAGCTCAGTCATTAAATCCCTTCAGGACATTATGCGTAAAGACGCTGGCGTGGACGGTGATGCACAGCGTCTCGGGCAGCTTTCATGGCTGCTGTTCCTGAAGATTTTTGATACCCAGGAAGAAGAGCTGGAACTGGAGCAGGACGACTATCAGCTCCCGATCCCACAGCGTTATCTATGGCGCACCTGGGCGGCGAACAGCGAAGGCATCACCGGTGATGCACTACTGGAGTTCGTGAATGATGACCTGTTCCCGACGCTGAAAAACCTCACCGCGCCAATCGATAAAAATCCACGCGGCTTTGTGGTGAAGCAGGCGTTCAGCGATGCCTACAACTACATGAAAAACGGCACTTTGCTGCGTCAGGTGATCAACAAACTTAACGAAATCGATTTTAGCAGCAGCAGTGAACGTCACCTGTTTGGCGATATCTACGAACAGATCCTGCGCGACCTGCAAAGCGCTGGTAATGCGGGCGAGTTCTATACCCCGCGTGCGGTGACGCGGTTTATGGTCAACCGCATCGACCCCAAACTCGGTGAGTCGATCATGGATCCGGCGTGCGGCACCGGCGGTTTCCTTGCCTGCGCGTTCGACCATGTGAAAGAGCAATACGTCAACACCACCGAAGACCACAAAACGCTGCAAAAGCAGATTCACGGCGTGGAGAAAAAACAGCTCCCGCACCTGCTGTGTACCACCAATATGCTGCTGCACGGTATTGAAGTGCCGGTGCAAATCCGCCATGACAACACGCTGAATAAACCGCTCTCTTCCTGGGATGAGCAGGTCGATGTCATTGTTACTAACCCACCGTTCGGCGGCACAGAAGAAGACGGCATTGAGAAAAACTTCCCGGCAGAGATGCAGACTCGTGAAACCGCTGACTTGTTCCTGCAATTGATTATTGAAGTGCTGGCCGATAAAGGCCGTGCGGCGGTGGTATTGCCAGACGGCACGCTGTTTGGTGAAGGTGTAAAAACCAAAATCAAAAAACTGCTCACTGAAGAGTGCAATCTGCACACCATCGTGCGGTTACCAAACGGCGTGTTTAACCCGTACACGGGTATCAAAACCAATATCCTGTTCTTCACCAAAGGTCAGCCAACCAAAGAGGTGTGGTTCTACGAGCACCCGTACCCGGATGGCGTGAAGAACTACAGCAAAACCAGGCCGATGAAGTATGAAGAGTTCCAGACAGAAATCGACTGGTGGGGGAAGGAAGCAGACGATTTTGCCAGCCGTGAAGAGAACAATCAGGCGTGGAAAGTCAGCATCGACGACATCATCGCCCGCAACTTCAACCTTGATATCAAGAACCCGTACCAGGGTGAAACCATCAGCCACGATCCGGATGAACTGCTGGCGCAGTACCAGACGCAGCAGGCGGAAATCAGCGAGCTGCGTAACCAGTTGCGCGATATCCTTGGTGCGGCTCTGGCGGGCAGCAAGGAGGCGAACTGATGACCGTTGAGAAACTGATCACCGACCATATCGATATCTGGTCCTCCGCGCTGCAAACCCGCTCCACAGCCGGGCGCGGCAGCAATGGCAAAATCGACCTTTATGGCATTAAGAAACTGCGCGAGCTGATTCTGGAACTGGCGGTGCGCGGCAAACTGGTGCCGCAGGACCCGAATGATGAACCGGCGTCAGAAATGCTAAAGCGTATTGCTGCTGAGAAAGTGGACCTGGTAAAGCAGGGCAAAATTAAAAAGCAGAAGCAGCTACCGGAGATTAGCGAGGATGAGAAACAGTTTGAGCTGCCGGTGGGGTGGGAGTGGACTTCTCTGTGTGAAATCTCTGAGATCAATCCAAAAATAGAAGTTGTCGATGATGAACAAGAAATTTCTTTTGTTCCAATGCCATGTGTTTCAACTCGTTTTGATGGTACACATGAGCAAGAAATCAGAAAATGGGTTGAAGTAAAAAAAGGTTATACCCATTTTGCTAATGGTGATATAGCTCTTGCTAAAATAACGCCTTGCTTTGAAAATAGTAAAGCTGCCATTTTTAGTGGCTTAAAAAATGGTGTTGGTGTAGGGACGACTGAATTACATGTTGCCCGCCCTTGTAGTTCTGAATTAAATCTTCAATACATTTTGCTCAATATCAAATCACCAAATTTTTTGAGTGTCGGCGAATCTAGAATGACTGGATCTGCGGGCCAAAAGCGTGTGCCTAAAAATTTCTTCGAAAACTATCCATTACCATTTCCACCAATTGGGGAACAAATCAGGATAGTCGAAAAATTTTCTCAGTTGATGAGTATTTGCGACCAGTTGGAACAGCAATCGCTAACCAGTCTGGATGCACATCAGCAATTAGTTGAAACCCTGCTGGCAACGCTGACCGACAGTCAAAATGCCGAAGAACTCGCTGACAACTGGGCGCGAATCAGCCAGCATTTCAACACGCTGTTTACCACCGAGGCGAGTATAGATGCGCTTAAGCAAACCATTCTGCAACTGGCTGTGATGGGTAAGCTGGTGCCGCAAGATCCTAATGACGAACCTGCTTCTGAACTGCTTAAACGTATTGAGCAGGAAAAAGCGCAACTGGTGAAAGAAGGTAAAATTAAAAAACATCCTCCGGTTGAACCTTTGGGAGAACCTGCCTTATTACCCCGTTCGTGGTTAAATATTGTTGTTCAGGATTTTGCTGACATAAGGTTGGGAAGTACTCCTGATAGATCTGAAAAGAAATATTGGAATGGAGATATCCCTTGGGTTAGCTCTGGCGAAGTTGCCAATGAGGTTATTTTAGATACAAAAGAAAAAATCACACCTGAGGGTTTTAAAAACTCGAGCACAAGTATGATTCCAACTGGTAGCTTACTTATGGCAATTATTGGGCAAGGAAAAACGAGAGGACAGACGGCAATTTTAGGTATTGATGCATGCACCAATCAAAATGTTGCTGCTTTTGTTTTTAACCAAGTGCTTGTCGAACCTGAATATGTTTGGATCTGGGCGAAAAGTAAGTATTTGTCCCATAGAGGAGATGGCCACGGTGGAGCACAACCCGCACTAAACGGGAAGAAAGTCAGAAGCTTTATCTTTCCTCTGGCTCCAATCAAAGAACAGCTGCGAATCGTTAGCGAAGTGAAGCGACTTAATGATATTTGTGACACCCTTCAATCCCGCCTGCAATCCGCCCAGCAAACCCAACTCCACCTGGCGGATGCGCTCACCGACGCAGCATTAAACTAAGGATCAGACGATGCCGGTTCATCATGCAATCTGGCGGGTGGGAGAGAATCCTCAGCCTCTAACCATCAGCAAACTCGCCAGCGAGCAACTGCTGGAGAAGATGATTTTAAACGACCCCACCATCCTCTCCGATCAGTGGATGATTATCGGCCATCAGGAAAACACGCTCGACAAAGGACGTATCGATCTGCTGGCTATTGCGCCGGATGCCTCGCTGATCCTGATTGAGCTTAAACGCGACCGCACGCCGCGTGAAGTGGTTGCTCAGGCGCTGGATTACGCCTCCTGGGTGGACGACTTAACCGCCGATCGTCTATCGCAAATTTACGAAAAATTCTCTGGTGGTGGCAATTTAGGTGAGGCTTTCAGGCAGCGCTTTAATACCGAACTGGAAGAAGAGTCGCTCAACCAGTCGCATCAAATCATTATCGTGGCGGCGGAGCTGGATCCGTCTACAGAGCGCATTGTCGACTACCTGAGCAAAAATGGAATTTCGATTAATGCCCTGTTCTTTAAGGTTTTTCAGCACGGCAACGAGCAATTCCTGAGCCGTGCCTGGCTTATCGATCCGAGCGAAACGCAAACCAATGCTGCACAGGCTACGGCTACCGGTGCCAGTGCAAAAGAGCCTTGGAACGGCGAGTTTTATGTCTCGTTCGGCGATCCGCAAAGTCGTATCTGGGAAGAGGCACGGCGCTATGGATTTATCAGTGCTGGTGGCGGAAGCTGGTACAGCCAGACCTTAAAACAGTTGCAGCCTGGCGACCGCGTCTGGGTAAAAATTCCCGCGACGGGTTATGTGGGTGTAGGACTGGTGCAGAGTGCAGTTGAACCGGCCAGCAGCTTTACGCTTAGCACTGAAGAGGGCGAGAAGTTGGCGATGGATGTGCTTACGTATGGTGATACGTATCGCGAAAACGCTGATGACCCCAACCGATCAGAATATTTTGTTCCCATAAAATGGCTCGAAACGCGAGCTGAACAAGATGCGGTCAACGAGGTGGGATTTTTTGGCAACCAGAACACGGTATGTAAACCTACTACGCCTAAGTGGCGTCATACGGTTGATAAGCTAAAGCAGTATTTTTCTGGTTGGGACATAGCGGGATCCAATCAATAGGGGGCAACATGACTACCGCAGTAAAAGGTCAGCAGAAAGTGCTGCAAAAGCTCGTCAGCCTGGGTGCCAGGGGGGCGGGGGTAATTAAAGAAGGGAAGCGATCGTTTATCACCTTCGTGGCACCCAACGGAAAACAGTATGAAGTCACGACAAGAGCGAAAACATCAGGTACCTGGCAAACGACGACAAGCTATGGGAAAGCCTGCGCATTCAATAGGCAGGACCATGAATATTGGATTTTTGTCGATCTAAGCTGCGAGCCCGCTGTGTTTTATATCGCTCCGCTGTCCTGGATGCGCAATGATATTTACGAAAACCACGTGCAATATCTGGCTAAGCATAATGGTCATCGCGCTCTCAACGAAGAGTCGACGCATCATGCCATTTCTGCAAAGCGGATCGAGCACTGGAAGGATGCCTGGGTGTTGATGGGGTTTTAACGGGTGAATGGTGTCCCCTGCAGGAATAATGAAGCCCTCTAACCACATGATGTACCATTAAATTATTTTTCTGGGGGATTGATAGGGATGCACGCAGGGACAGTAAGCAGAATGGCGGTAGCGTAAGGAAGGGTGTTACCGCCAGAAGGATTTTATGCAGCGCTGTGCGGCTTGAATGTCACATCGCCACGCCCGGCCAGGAGGCCTTCAATAGAAACATCCTCATTGAGGCTATCCCAGTGAATACCACGGCGGCTTAACTCAAAGTCGTTTCGCTCATCAGGGCTGGCATGCATCAATTTGGGAAACCATGCCAACGGTACGCCCAGCGTGCGGGCATCGCTTAACTCTACCCACATAGTGTATTCGTCGAACTTTACGTTCTTAGGCGAAATACTCATTCCACGCCTCCATTAGTAGTTTGCGATTTTCTTCAACCACGCACACCAGCTCCTTCAGGTCGCGAGCATTAAAACCATCATTACGTGCCAGCAGCACTTCGGGTGTTAGCCAAAATTTTGCCTCACCATCAGTGCCGCGCACGTGAATGTGTGCCGGTTCGCGGGGGTCACCCTCATTCGAATAGAAAAAGAAACGATACCCCTTAAATCTTAGTATGACAGGCATAAATAAGTTCTCAATATTTGGTTAACGGTATCGCCACAGCTTAGTTCCACCGGGCTTAATGAGTACCACCAACCCCGCGCCGTCTGACATGACGAACTCCTTATCGCGTGGCTGAGCATTCTTGATTTCAACGTTGGTTAAGGGCATGTGTCCCTCCTGAAGTTCTAACAGCGTGAGGGTATTTTATAGGGACACGTTAAGTTGTGTTAATGGGTGCTATTCGGTGGAAATGGCTGGATATTAATTATGGCTCCAGGCCTTGCGTGATGCGGGTTGCGTGGATTTTACTGGAGGTGTAAAAAAAGGCTAATGGTGTCCCCTGCAGGAATCGAACCTGCAACTAGCCCTTAGGAGGGGCTCGTTATATCCATTTAACTAAGGGGACGAAGCGGCACGAGTATAACGCCATTTCCCTGCTGCGTTAAGCGCGATGCCGCCCGAGTGCTTAAAGTGTCGCCACTTAGGCCTCTTTCTTTGTGTTTTCCAGATCTTCGGCGTCTTTATCCGCCTTCGCTTTCGCCTCGGCTTTGCGTTTGTTGCTCATGTCATTGCGGATCTGCGCATGGCTTAACAGCGCGAAGATAAAGGTGCCGCCGCAAATATTACCGGCGAGGGTCGGCAGGGCGAAGGGCCACAGGAACTCGCTCCAGTGCAGCGTGCCGTTAAAGACCAGATAAAAAATCTCAACCGCGCCCACCACAATGTGCGTGGTGTCCGCCAGCGCGATGAGCCAGGTCATCAGGATAATCACCACGATCTTAGCGGCACCGGCTGAGGGGAACATCCACACCATCGTGGCAATCAGCCAGCCCGAGATAATGGCATTGGCGAACATCTCAGCGGGTGAGTTTTTCATCACATCCATACCGATTTTCACGAACGCATCGCGGGTCGCTTCATCAAATATGGGCATATATTCAAATGCCCAGGCAGCCACCCCCGTGCCGATGAGATTACCCAGCAGCACCACGCCCCATAAGCGCAGCAGCAGGCCACCGTTGCCTAACGTCGGTTTTTGCATCACCGGCAGCACGGCGGTGACGGTATTCTCAGTGAAAAGCTGCTGGCGGGCCATGATGACAATAATAAAGCCGAAGGTGTAGCCGAGGTTCTCCAGCACAAATCCGCCTGGAATGCCTTCAAGCTGGACGTGGAAAATCCCTTTTGCCAGCAACGACGCGCCCATTGAAAGCCCGGCGGCAATCGCCGACCACAACAGCGCCATGGCGTCGCGTTCCAGCTCTTTTTCACCGTCCTGGCGAATGTGTTCGTGGATCGCCATGGCCCGGGAGGGGAGGCGCTCTTCATCCACTTCAATTTTTTCACCGCGCGATTTCTCTTCGCTCTCGACTTCAATTTCGTCGCTGTGCTGATCAATCTTCTCTGCTTTTAACTCGTCCACAATGGCGTCACCTCTACTTTTTCATCCTTTTAAGCGTAGCGGCTTCGTCTTAAATTGCCTGTTAGCGCAAGAAAGGTGATAACGATGTTTCAGAGTATGTATAAAATTGTAGGCGAAACGATGATGCCAAAGACACGCTATGCTGAATGCATAACCCGGCGTACTGATGCCCGTGACGTAGACATAGTTAAACGTGCTGATACAATCCCTTGCGTATTCCAGACGGAAACGCAGGCGTTGCGCGTTTTTACCGTCACGGATGACATTCAGCAATTGCCATTTATTACAGGGAGACATCTATGAAATTTCGCCTGTCGGCGCTCGCGCTGGGAACCACGCTGCTTGTAGGCTGCGCCAGCTCCACAGACCAGCAGGGGCGCTCGGATCCGCTTGAAGGGTTCAACCGCACCATGTACAACTTCAACTTCAACGTGCTGGATCCCTATGTGCTGCGGCCTGTCGCCGTCGGCTGGCGTGATTATGTGCCGCAGCCGGCCAGAAACGGGTTAAGCAACTTCACCAGCAACCTTGAAGAGCCAGCCATCATGGTGAACTTCTTTTTGCAGGGTGACCCCTATAAAGGGATGGTGCACTTTACGCGCTTCTTCCTGAACACCCTGTTGGGGATGGGCGGCTTTATCGATGTGGCGGGTCTGGCCAATGAGAAGCTGCAACGCATTGAACCGCATCGCTTTGGCAGCACGCTCGGGCATTATGGCGTGGGCTATGGCCCGTATGTGCAGCTGCCTTTCTACGGCAGTTTCACGCTGCGTGAAGATGGCGGTGATATGGCGGATACGCTTTATCCGGTGCTGTCGTGGCTGACGTGGCCGCTCTCCGTCGGCAAATGGACGGTTGAGGGTATTGAATCGCGCGCGCAACTGTTGGATTCCGATGGCCTGCTGCGCCAGTCGTCCGATCCCTATATTCTGGTGCGCGAAGCCTACTTCCAGCGTCATGACTTTATCGCCAACGGCGGACAGTTGAAGCCCGACGAAAACCCGAACGCGAAAGCCATTCAGGACGATCTCAAAGATATTGATTCTGAATAACGCAGATCGCAGGCAAATAAAAAGGTGAACAAAACGTTCACCTTTTTTATATGGCCTAAATAACGAAATTAGAACGCGTAGTTAAAGTTCACGCCATACAGCCAGGCACGACCTTCTGATTTGAAGGTGTACGGGCCTTCGGTGAATTTCACTTTCTGACCGTGCATATAAGAGACACCCGCATCCACGGACGCATCTTTATTAAAGGCGTAAGTGGTACCGGCGCTCAGCCAGAAGCGGTCCTGATCCGGAATGGAGATAGAACGTTTTTCTGCCGGAACCGGGCTGTCGTCGTAAGCAATACCGGAACGGAAGGTCCAGTTATCATCCATATAATAGGTGGTACCCAGCGCGATACGGTAAGCGTCTTTGAAGCCTTCGTCTTTATAGAACAGGGTATCGCCGCCGCTGTTGGTGGCTTTCAGTTCCTGGAACTGGCTCCAGCTGGTGTAGGTCAGGCTGTAGTGAACGGCCCACTGCGGTGCCACGCGGTTATAACCGGACAGCTCCCACATTTCTGGCAGATTCAGCGTCAGAGAACCGCCGGTTGTTGCGCCACCCGTGCCGTACGGTAAGCCTAAGCCCAGCGCAGCGTTGATCGGGTTGAGCGTGGCGGGCAGGTTGCTCTTATAGTCGCCGTCGAAATCCACTTTCACTTCAGAGCGATAGGTAAAGCCATAGCGGTTATCTTTATCGAGTTCATAAAGAATACCGGCGTTCCAGCCGAAGCCCCACTCATCACCTTTCAGACGCGCAATCATCGTGTCATTACCGATGCCACCCGCCTGCGCGCCAATCGCCGCCGCCTGCGCTGGCGTCAACTGACCCGACTGCACCAGCGACGGAATGCCCGCGCCGATGATCTGCGGCAGGTCGCCTGCGTAACGTTCCACTTTCGCTTTGGCATACACGGCATCAAAGCCCACGCCGAAGCTGAAGTGATTATTCAGACGGTAAGCGCCGCTCAGATTCATGTTGAGCGTTTCAAGGTCGGTTTTACCGCCCATAGAGCCTGCAGCGTAGTTGTTATTAAATTCGGTGGACAGACCGTAGTTTGACGTTAAGGACGCACCCCAGCCAAACTGATCGTTAATTGGTGCAACAAAGTGCAGGTTAGGTACCCAGGCTGTCGGGGCAATGTTGTCCTGACTTGCGTCATTACCAATGGCCGACTGGCCGGTAATGTTCACATCTGGATCAACAAAAATCGCACCGCCAGAGAATGTCGGGCGATCGAACATCATGATCAATGCAGGGTTACGGCTGACGTTGCCTGCGTCATCCGCAATAGCACCTTCACCGGAATAAGCTCGGCCGAGACCAGACGAGGAAAATTCGTTTAACTGAAAGCCTGCTGACCAGGCTTGTGTAGAGACAATTGCCACTGCAACTGCGAGAGCAGATTTGGTAAACAGGGTTTTCTGGCTCATGACCATAACCTCATTCCGATTTATTTTTATACAATAATTGTTACATGCCGTAACAGGAGCGCGAAGTGTAGGGTCTGAGGTACGACTTACAAATCAGACCAGTGGCGGAAGTATAGGTCCGACCACTATGAATGTTGCAAGTTTGTTTATAAAAATTTTCAGATGTGATCTTCGAAACGCGATCTGCGTGGCAAATTTGGGACCACCGACACTCAGCAGAAAGGATGAATCTTGTTTTAGATCATTTTTAATTGTGATATCGGTCACTTATCCGAGTTTGCCGAATTCTTGACTGGAGCCAATATTGCCCGGCGCGTAAAATAGCCACATCGTTTATCTGGCACCGTGTGGTTAATCCGACTCATGGGTGCGAATACTGAGGAATTCTACAATGAGTAAATGCAGTGCTGATGAAACCCCGGTTTGCTGCTGTATGGATGTTGGCACCATTATGGACAACACCGATTGCACCGCGTCCTACAGCCGTGTTTTTTCCAACCGCGCTGATGCCGAAGAAACCCTGGCGGCGTTAACTGCTAAAGCGCGCGGCGTAGAGTCCGAGCCGTGTGAAATTACTTCAACCTTCACCGAGGTCGCTGACGGCGTACGTCTGGATATCGATTTCGTATTTGCCTGTGAAGCGGAAACGCTGATTTTCCAGCTGGGCCTGCGTTAATCCTGCCCCTTTAACGCCTCTGACTCTCAGGGGCGTTTTCTTAATCTTCTCTGTGTGTTAGCTCCCAAAATTTCGCTTGTCTGATTGGCTAAATGTAAAAAAATGGTTAAGACTGTTATCAGGTCAGACCACTTTTGCAGAATGCGTTGCTAACAGGGGAGCGTTATGAGTCAGGCATTACCACTTGTCACCCGTCAGGGCGACCGCATAACCATTGTCAGTGGGTTGCGAACTCCGTTTGCCCGCCAGGCCACCGCCTTTCATGGTATCCCTGCCATTGATCTGGGCAAAATGGTGGTGAGTGAACTGCTGGCACGCAGCGAAATTCCGCCTGACGTCATTGAACAACTGGTGTTCGGCCAGGTCGTGCAAATGCCGGAAGCGCCCAACATTGCGCGTGAGATCGTGCTCGGCACGGGCATGAACATTCATACCGACGCCTACAGCGTGAGTCGCGCCTGCGCCACCAGTTTTCAGGCGGTGGCGAACGTCGCTGAAAGCCTGATGGTCGGGACGATCCGCGCGGGGATTGCCGGTGGGGCTGACTCCTCGTCGGTACTGCCGATTGGCGTTAGTAAAACCCTGGCGCGTACGCTTCTCGATCTCAGCAAGGCGCGCGCTACCGGTCAAAAACTCAAGCTTATATCCCGATTACGCCTGCGCGATCTGTTACCCGTTCCCCCTGCGGTGGCGGAGTATTCCACCGGGCTGCGCATGGGTGATACCGCCGAACAAATGGCAAAAACCTGGGGAATCACCCGTGAGCAGCAGGATGCCCTCGCGCACCGTTCGCACCAGCGTGCGGCGCAGGCCTGGGCCGACGGAAAACTCACCGAAGAGGTCATGACAGCCTACGCGCCGCCTTACCGTGAACCCTTCGCGCAGGACAACAACATTCGCCAGAATTCATCCATGGCCGATTACGCGAAATTGCGTCCGGCTTTTGATCGCAAACACGGAAGCGTCACGGCGGCCAACAGCACACCGCTGACCGACGGCGCGGCGGCGGTGATTATGATGACGGAATCGCGCGCCAAAGAATTAGGCCTCGCGCCGCTGGGCTATTTGCGCAGCTACGCGTTTACCGCCATTGATGTAAAACAGGACATGCTGCTCGGCCCCACATGGTCGACGCCACTCGCCCTCGACAGGGCGGGGCTGACGCTAAGCGATCTCACGCTGTTTGATATGCACGAAGCCTTTGCCTCGCAGACGCTGGCAAACCTGCAACTGATGGCGAGCGAGCGTTTTGCCCGCGAGGTGCTGGGCCGTCCGCAGGCGGTCGGTGAAGTGGATGACGCTAAATTTAACGTGCTGGGCGGCTCCATCGCTTACGGGCATCCGTTTGCTGCCACCGGCGCACGTATGATCACGCAAACGCTGCATGAACTGCGCCGTCGGGGCGGCGGTTTTGGTCTGGTCACCGCCTGCGCTGCCGGTGGGCTGGGTGCTGCAATGGTTCTGGAGGCTGAATAATGGAGATGACTTCCGCATTTTCCCTTACCGTACGCCCTGATAACGTCGCCGTCGTGACCGTTGATGTGCCCGGCGAAAAAATGAACACGCTCAAAGCCGAGTTTGCAAGCCTGGTACGCGCCATTTTGCGCCAGATACGTGAAAATAAAGATCTGCGCGGCGTTGTGTTCATTTCGGCCAAAAAAGACAACTTTATCGCCGGGGCCGATATCAACATGATTGGTCACTGTCAGAGTGCGCAAGAGGCAGAAGCACTGGCGCGGCAGGGGCAACAGCTGATGGCCGACATTCACGCGCTCACTGTTCCGGTTGTTGCCGCCATCCACGGTGCCTGTCTGGGCGGCGGGCTGGAACTGGCGCTGGCCTGCCACGCGCGTATCTGCACTGATGATGCAAAAACCGTGCTTGGTCTGCCGGAAGTGCAGTTAGGCCTGTTACCTGGCTCCGGTGGCACTCAGCGTTTACCGCGTCTGGTGGGTGTCAGCACCGCGCTGGATATGATCCTCACCGGTAAACAGCTGCGTCCACGGCAGGCGTTAAAAGTGGGCCTGGTGGATGACGTGGTGCCGGTTTCTATTTTACTGGAAGCGGCCGTCGGGCGGGCGTTGAAAGGGCGTCCAACGGGTCGTCATTTGCCCGTTCGCGAGCGAATTCTGGCGGGGCCGTTAGGCCGCACCGTATTATTCCGCATGGCGGAGAAAAAAGCGCTGCACAAAACGCAGGGTAATTATCCCGCCGTGCCGCGTATTCTGAACGTGATCCACACCGGCCTTGCGCAAGGGCGTAGCAGTGGCTACGACGCTGAAGCACGCGCGTTTGGCGAACTGGCGATGACGCCGCAGTCTCAGGCGCTGTGTCACCTCTTTTTTGCCAGCACCGAGATCAAAAGCGATCCGGGCAGCGACACGCCCCCCGGCCCACTGCGTTCCGTGGGGATCCTCGGCGGTGGTCTGATGGGCGGCGGGATTGCGTATGTGACGGCCAGCAAAGGTAAACTGCCGGTGCGCATCAAAGACATTGCCCCCCGTGGGATCAATCATGCGCTGCAATACAGCTGGCAGCAGCTTGATAAAAAAGTCCGTCGCCGCCATATCCGTGCCAGTGAGCGCGATGCGGAAATGGCGCTGATTTCCGGCACCACAGACTACCGGGGGTTTGCCCATCGGGACGTGGTGATTGAAGCGGTGTTTGAAGATCTGGCCCTGAAGCAGCAAATGGTGGCAGAAGTCGAAGAGCACTGCGCAGCGCAGACAATTTTTGCCTCGAATACCTCGTCATTGCCCATTGGCGATATTGCAGCAAAGGCGATGCGCCCGGAAAACGTGATTGGCCTGCACTTTTTTAGTCCGGTGGAGAAAATGCCGCTAGTGGAAGTGATCGCCCACGCGAAAACCAGTGAGCAGACAATCGCCACCACGGTAAAACTGGCGAAGAAGCAGGGTAAAACGCCGATCGTTGTGGACGATAAGGCCGGATTTTACGTCAACCGCATCCTGGCACCGTACATTAACGAAGCCATGCGCATGTTAACGGAAGGCGAGCGCGTCGAGCATATCGATAATGCGCTGGTGAAGTTTGGTTTTCCAGTCGGCCCAATCCAACTTTTGGATGAGGTAGGAATTGATACCGGGACTAAAATTATTCCTGTGCTGGAGCAGGCTTACGGAGAGCGTTTTTCCGCCCCTGCAAACGTGGTTGCTGCAATTTTGAATGACGATCGCAAAGGCAGAAAAAATGGTCGCGGATTCTATCTTTACCCGGCAAAAGGGCGTACAAGCAAGAAGCAAGTCGACCCGGCTATTTACCCGTTAGTGGGGGCGACGGGCAGCGCTACGCTTGCGGCGGAACAAATCGCCGAGCGCTGTGTGATGATGATGCTCAACGAAGCCGCGCGCTGCCTTGATGAGAAGGTCATCAGAAGCGCGCGTGACGGAGACATTGGCGCGGTCTTTGGTATTGGTTTCCCCCCATTTTTGGGTGGCCCGTTCCGCTACATGGATTCTCTCGGCGCGGGTAACGTGGTCGCATCGCTACAGCGGTTAGCTTCGCTGTACGGGCCGCGATTTACACCCTGTGAGTCATTGTTACAGATGGCGGAGCGCGGCGTAACTTTTTGGTCGATCAAGGAAACTGAACCTGTAAGTTGAGGTCAAAAAAGGGTAAATCTGTTGTTGAATGCGCGTCTGTTGGTCAATTTGTAAACAGTGATTGACTATACTTACGTCAATGATGTAAAACACAGCGTTTCATTCAACGAATGGATAAGGCACAATGCCCGGCCATTGCTATCCCCGGTGTTGGCATACTGTTTCATTCGGGTGGTATCAGTGCTCCTGGTTAACAAAAGCGGTGCAATATGCAAGTTTTTATCATGCGTCACGGCGACGCTGCTCTGGATGCAGCCAGTGACTCGGTTCGACCTTTGACAAACTGTGGCTGTGATGAGTCCCGTCAAATGGCAACCTGGCTGAAAAGCCAAAAAGTGGATATCGAACGTGTACTGGTCAGCCCGTTTCTGCGTGCAGAACAAACGCTGGAAGAGGTAGGGGAGTGTCTTAACCTGCCTGACAAAGTCGAAGAACTGCCTGAGTTAACCCCCTGTGGCGATGTCAGAATGGTCAGCGCGTACCTTCAGACGCTGTCCCACGAAGGCGTGGCTTCTGCGCTGGTGATTTCTCACCTGCCGCTGGTGGGCTATTTGGTGGCAGAACTGTGCCCTGGCGAAACACCGCCGATGTTCTCAACCTCCGCCATTGCCAGCGTGACGCTGGATGACGCAGGGAAAGGCGTGTTTAACTGGCAGATGAGCCCTTGCAATCTGAAGATGGCGAAAGCTATCTGAACGTAACGGTTTGCCGGATTGCGCAGCGCGTATCCGGCCTGGTCTTTAAGCCCGGTGAATTTTGCCGCCGGGCCTCTCCCTTCACCACATCCTTACAGTAATTCAGGCGGCTGCCACTCTTCCACTTCAATTAGCACCAACAGCGCGGCGTCTCCGCCATACTCTTTTGGCGACTGATGAAATGCCATCACGTGCGGATGCTGCGCCAGCCAGAGCGGCGTTTGCTGCTTCAGAATGTGCTTACCATGACCGTGCATCACGCAGGCACAAAACACATGCTCGCGACGGCAGGCGGCGATCAGTGCGCCCAGCTCCTGCTTGGCCTGCATCTGCGTCAAACCGTGCAAATCGAGAAACAGCTCCGGGGAGTAGTCGCCGCGACGGATCTTTTTTAACTCAAAATGGCTGACGTCTGCCCGCACATATTTTGCCGGCCCGTCGGTGTTCAGCAGCGGCTGAAACTCATCAGAAAAAAAGTGGCTGGCGTCGGCCTGTTCAGACAGCAGACGTTTAACCGGTACCTCGCTGATTTTTTTACGCACGGGACGATGAACAATGGTGTCCTGCTTAATTTTGCGCGTGCCCGTCATCAGCTGCCGGAACAGCGTCTGATCCTCCTCGCTAAGCGATGTTTTCTTCTTCATCAGTCGGTCTCATCTTTTATTTTCCCCAGTTTACCCGACTCATCCCTGCGTGTGTTCAGGCAAAACACATTTTTTCCCCGCGCGCCGTGCGCGAGAATGCTGATTTATCGGCGTCTTCATGGCAAACTAGCCGCCGAATTTATAGCAATGCATGTCCTGGAGGATAGTGTGGATAAAATATTTGTCGATGAAGCAGTCAGTGAGCTGCATACCATTCAGGACATGTTGCGTTGGTCGGTCAGCCGATTCAGCGCAGCCAATATCTGGTACGGACACGGTACCGACAACCCATGGGACGAAGCCGTGCAGCTGGTGCTACCTACGCTGTACCTGCCGCTGGATATTCCGGAAGATATGCGCAGCGCGCGCCTGACCTCCAGCGAGCGTCATCGCATCGTTGAGCGCGTCATCCGCCGCGTGAATGAGCGTATCCCGGTGGCTTATCTCACCAATAAAGCCTGGTTCTGCGGCCATGAATTTTTTGTCGATGAGCGCGTGCTGGTTCCGCGCTCGCCTATTGGTGAGTTGATCACCAGTCGTTTCGCGGGCCTGATTGACCATCAGCCGCAGCACATTCTCGATATGTGCACCGGCAGCGCCTGCATCGCCATTGCCTGCGCCTATGAGTTCCCGGACGCTGAAGTGGATGCCGTGGATATCTCACCTGACGCGCTGGCCGTGGCCGAGCACAACATCGAAGAGCATGGTCTGATCCATCACGTCACGCCTATTCGTTCGGATCTGTTCCGCGACCTGCCAAAAGTGCAGTACGACCTGATCGTCACCAATCCGCCGTACGTTGACGAAGAAGATATGTCAGATTTGCCAAACGAATATCGCCACGAACCGGAGCTGGGTCTCGCCTCTGGCAGCGATGGCCTGAAGCTGACGCGCCGCATTCTGGCCTGTGCACCGGAATACCTGACGGACAACGGCGTGCTGATTTGTGAAGTGGGGAACAGCATGGTACATCTGATGGAGCAGTACCCGGACGTGCCGTTCACCTGGCTTGAGTTTGATAACGGCGGTGACGGCGTGTTCATGCTGACCAAAGCGCAACTCATCGCTGCGCGCGAATATTTCAGCATCTACAAAGACTGATGAAACGCGTTCATAGCGCTCAATAACACACAACGAAAACGGAGCCGTGATGGCAGGAAACAGCATTGGACAACTCTTTCGCGTAACCACGTTTGGCGAATCCCATGGCCTCGCGCTGGGCTGTATTGTTGATGGCGTGCCGCCGGGTATTTCGCTCACCGAAGCCGATTTGCAAC
The DNA here is from genome assembly GCA_963521185.1 of uncultured Enterobacter sp. Lineage (GTDB taxonomy): Bacteria > Pseudomonadota > Gammaproteobacteria > Enterobacterales > Enterobacteriaceae > Enterobacter_D. The sequence goes on from CAUQTV010000007.1 coordinate 45,993, forward strand.
AGGATCTGGACCGCCGACGCCCAGGCACGTCGCGATACACCACTCAACGTCGTGAACTGGATCAGGTCAAAATTCTCTCCGGCGTGTTTGAAGGGGTCACTACCGGCACCAGCATTGGCCTGCTGATTGAAAATACCGACCAGCGTTCGCAGGATTACAGCGCCATCAAAGATGTGTTCCGTCCTGGACATGCCGATTACACCTACGAGCAAAAATACGGTCTGCGCGATTACCGCGGCGGCGGTCGTTCTTCCGCGCGTGAAACTGCCATGCGCGTTGCCGCAGGGGCCATTGCCAAAAAATGCCTGGCTGAGAAGTTCGGCACCGTTATTCGCGGCTGCCTGACGCAAATGGGCGATATTCCGCTTGCGATCAAAGACTGGGATCAGGTGGAGCAGAACCCGTTCTTCTGTCCGGATCCGGATAAAATCGAGGCGCTGGATGAACTGATGCGCGCCCTTAAAAAAGAGGGCGATTCCATTGGTGCGAAGGTCACCGTGGTCGCCGATCGCGTGCCGGCAGGTTTAGGCGAGCCGGTGTTCGATCGCCTGGATGCCGATATTGCGCACGCAATGATGAGCATTAACGCGGTGAAGGGTGTAGAGATCGGCGAGGGTTTCGGCGTTGTTGCTCTGCGAGGCAGCCAGAACCGTGATGAGATCACCAAAGAGGGCTTCCAGAGTAACCATGCGGGCGGCATCCTGGGGGGCATTAGCAGCGGTCAGCAAATTGTCGCCAATATTGCGCTTAAGCCAACGTCCAGCATTACCGTACCGGGGCGCACGATCAATCGCTTTGGCGAAGAAACCGAAATGATCACCAAAGGCCGTCACGATCCCTGCGTCGGGATCCGCGCGGTACCGATTGCTGAAGCCATGATGGCAATTGTGCTAATGGATCATTTTATGCGCCAGCGCGCGCAGAATGCTGATGTGACGACAACACTACCCCGCTGGTAAGAGATGAACAAAACGGCCATTGCACTGTTGGCACTGCTCGCCAGCAACATGGCTACGGCGGCAACGCCGTGGCAGAAAATAAGCCAGCCTGTTGCGGGTAGCGCCCAGTCCATAGGCGCATTTTCAAATGGCTGCATCGTGGGGGCGAACACGCTCCCCGTGCAGTCTGATACGTATCAGGTGATGCGTACCGACCAGCATCGCTACTTTGGTCACCCGGATTTAGTGCGCTTTATCCAGCGTCTGGGTAATCAGGTGCATCATTCAGGTATGGGCACGCTGCTGATTGGCGATATGGGCATGCCCGCCGGCGGACGTTTTAACGGAGGTCACGCCAGCCATCAAACCGGGCTGGACGTTGACGTGTTCCTTCAGCTTCCGAAAACACGCTGGAGCGCGGCACAGCTGCGTAAGCCTCAGGCGCTGGATCTGGTGGCAAAAGATGGCAAAACCGTGGTGCCGTCGCTATGGCAGCCGGAAATTACGCAATTAATTAAGCTGGCGGCGGAAGATAACGACGTCACGCGAATTTTTGTTAACCCGGCAATCAAGCAGCAGCTTTGCCAGGTTGCAGGAGCGGACAGGGACTGGTTACGCAAAGTGCGTCCGTGGTTCCAGCATCGCGCGCATATGCACGTGCGCCTGCGTTGTCCGGCAGACAGTCTTGAGTGTGTAGATCAAGCGGTTCCGCCGCCGGGGGATGGCTGTGGTGCGGAATTACAAAGCTGGTTTGAACCCCCGAAGCCCGCGATAACCAAGCCTGAAAAGAAGACGCCGCCTCCGTTGCCACCTTCCTGCCAGGCGCTACTGGATGAGCATAAACTGTAATGGACTCTTTTATCGATTTCTTCATGGTGTCGCCCCTCGTTCTGATCGTGCTGTTTTTTGTCGCGTTATTGGCCGGATTTATCGATTCACTGGCCGGTGGCGGAGGGTTATTAACCATTCCAGCCTTGTTGGCGGCGGGCATGACGCCTGCCCAGGCGTTGGCAACCAATAAGCTTCAGGCCTGCGGCGGTTCTATCTCTGCCTCGCTCTATTTTATTCGTCTTAAAGTGGTCAATCTTAACGAGCAAAAGCTCAATATCCTGATGACCTTCATCGGTTCCACCACAGGCGCGCTGCTGGTCCAGCATGTGCAGTCAGACATTTTACGCCAGATTTTGCCGATCCTGATTATCTGCATCGGCCTCTATTTTCTGTTAATGCCAAAATTGGGTGAAGACGATCGTCAGCGCCGCCTTTATGGTCTGCCGTTCGCACTGGTGGCGGGCGGCTGCGTGGGTTTTTACGACGGTTTCTTTGGCCCAGCCGCCGGGTCGTTTTATGCGCTGGCGTTTGTCACGCTCTGCGGGTTTAATCTCGCCAAATCGACCGCGCATGCCAAAGTGCTGAACGCCACTTCAAACATCGGCGGACTGCTGCTGTTTATGATTGGTGGCAAAGTGGTCTGGGCCACGGGATTTGTCATGCTTGCCGGGCAGTTTATCGGTGCGCGGCTGGGCTCCCGTCTTGTATTAAGCAAAGGACAGAAACTGATCCGCCCAATGATTGTTATCGTTTCGGCGGTGATGAGTGCCAAACTTCTTTTTGATAGCCATGGACAGGAGATCCTTCAGTGGTTGGGAATGAACTAATGAACACAACACATCACTACGAACAATTAATCGAAATTTTCGACGGCTGTTTTGCTGACGATTTTAATACCCGTCTGATTAAAGGCGACGACGAACCGATCTATCTTCCTGCTGATGCCGACGTGCCGTATCACCGCATTGTGTTTGCGCATGGCTATTATGCCAGCGGGTTGCATGAGATCTCACACTGGTGCATTGCCGGGAAAGCCCGGCGCGAGCTGGTGGACTTTGGTTACTGGTATCACCCTGACGGGCGCGATGCGGTGACGCAGGGTCAGTTTGAAGACGTTGAAGTTAAACCTCAGGCGTTTGACTGGCTGTTTTGCGTTGCGGCAGGATTCCCGTTTAACGTCAGCTGCGACAACCTCGAAGGCGATTTTGAGCCCGATCGTATTGTCTTCCAGCGTCGCGTACATGCGCAGGTGATGACCTATCTGGCGCAGGGGATCCCGGAGCGCCCGGCGCGCTTCATCAAGGCATTACAGAATTATTATCACACGCCGTCCTTAACGGCAGAACAGTTTCCGTGGCCTGAAGATTTGAATTAATGCCACGTTCTAAAGAGGAAAGAAGATGATCGCGGAGTTTGAAGCACGCATTCTGGCGCTGATAGATGGCATGGTAGACACGGCAGGGGACGATGAGCTGTTTGCCAGCGGCTACCTGCGAGGCCACCTCACACTGGCTATTGCTGAACTTGAGAGCGGCAATGACCACTCCGCCGAAGCGGTGTATGCTCAGGTGAGCGTTGGCCTGGAAAAAGCCATTCAGGCGGGTGAGCTCTCTCCACGCGATCAGGCGTTGGTGCTGGAAATGTGGGACACATTGTATCAGCAGGCAAAGGGTTAACGCGCGGTAGTATCACCAAGCTTTCAACGAAAGATAACTCTTACTTATCGTTCAAACAAATGTGACGTTTTAGTCAAAAGGGCCATGATGATTCATGGCCCTTTTTTTTGTGGTCCGCGCAAATCCTGTGGTGGCACTGATCAATATATACCAAAAACTAATGTGTTTGCTGTTAATTATAGATTGGCTAAATAATTAATTTGTTGGGAGTGGTAAGTTTTTTTTGGTTAATCATTTGCATGGTAAATATAAATATATTCCGATAACAGCTTCTTGCTGATGTTGTTTTCCGAACCTTCGTTCATAATCTCCTGGCTAGCTTCCTACGGAAACGTGCGGGCTATCAATTGAACCAAAACAAGGGTGCTGGTTAAGCACTCATTTAAACTTAAGGGATTTAAAATGAAAGATTTATTTTTAAAGGCATATGTTTCTGGTACTAACGCTGTTCGTTCATTTGCAAATGATCAACGCGGCGTAACTGCGGTAGAATATGCGATTGTTATTGCGGGTGTTTCAGCAGTTGTGGCTGTTATTTTTGGTAGCGGTGGTACTGTTGAAAAAATGCTGAACGAAATTTTCACCAATGTTTCAACAAATGTGATGGAATCAATGACTCCTAAAGGTTAACACCTAAATCTTCAGGTGCCATAAGTATACTTGCTGGAACAAATATGAAATATTGTTCAGCTTGTTTAGAAAATATCGCAGCAAATTTGCTGCGATATTTAATGATATGAATAACTTCAAATTATAATTAACCTCAGCCTGACAATGGTTGTGCGGTAGCTATGGCAATATAAAACCTATATCTGAAACCTCCATGTTCTATGGTCTGTTGCTAATCAACGCTAACCGCAAATCAAATCAATAAAAATTCATCTCTTATGTTGTTCAGAGGGAATCAATGAGCAAGAAGTCTACATTACTAATCAACATTGCCATGGTGATCATTGGTATCATTGGTATGCTGCTGTATTTCGTGAAGGACAGCGCATCAAAAAAGGTACCTCAAGTCATCTCTGCACCGGCGGTGCCAACAGAGACGATCACCGTAGTGGTCGCGTCAAGAGATCTTGCAAAGGGTACGCGTCTTACTGCGGGAGACTTCAAACTTAAGTCACTGAGCGTTCCCGAAGGCAGCAACGACAAAAAAACATTCGCTGTGTCTGTCGCCAGCCTGGAGGGCTGGATGATCAGCAGTGAAATTGCAGCGGATGCCTATGTCCCTCGTGTCGCACTCATTGAACCGGGCAGCGATGAGTACATCAAAATGTCGGCAACGCCCGGCTCGATTGTCTATGGTTTTTCGATTTCTGATAATGATAGTTATCTTTTCACCAATGCTCACGCCGGTGGCGGTATTGATATTTATCTTTCCTATAATATCGAAAAGAAAGCAGGGCATGATGCTCAGAAATCCACCATTCCAACCTCACAAGAAAAATCAGGTGCATCCAATCGGGAAAAAGACATCAGTAACACGCATTTCAAACTGCTGATGAAGGATAAGAAAATTCTTGCCCTAAGAAAAAATGAGATGCCCGTAAAAATGAAAGATGAGAACCCGATGGCGGTAGATGGCTACCTGCTTGTGGAGTTGACGCCTGCCGAGGTAAAAACGCTCAAGGGATTGGAAGGATCTAAAATTTATCTTTTCCCCGCCTCTGGTGATACTGCTGCTTCGGATTTAACACACTCCGTATTGGCGGGTAACGAAGGCCAGTGGCCCATCGACAACAGAGCCATACTTGATATTAATGGCGTGCAAACAAACGATGAGGAAACAGAGGCTGATGTCATTAAAGAGTTTCGTGGCGATAAAGCGTAACGTACGTAATATTTATTATTGCATTATGAGCAGTTAGTGTGGCTAAAAATAGCTTTTCAACAATGACATCATTTAAGGACAGAGGTATGTCGAAGAAATTAGAAGCACTTGCATTATGCTTATTATTAATGTGTGGCACGGTACAAGCGGCAGACAATGGACTTGCTTTAAAAGAGGGGCAGTCTAAAAATGTATCGGCGAATGAAACCATCGATACCGTATTCATTTCTAACCCGGACGTGGCTGATTATAAAGTCATCGGTGGAAAAAAACTCGTTTTATTCGCAAAGAAATCGGGGATATCTGAACTGACACTTTACGGAAAAAACGCTAAAGTTTTAAAGAAAATCGATGTTTCCGTCGACGGTTTTGGCGATAGCCTGGCAGCACAAATCAAGAAAAAATTCCCTGGATCCAGTATCGAGATTGAACGCTATATCAGCGGCGATAAACTCTCTTATGTGATCTCTGGTAATGTTGCTTCCGAAGAGTTACGAGACCAGATTTACAACACGGTCGGGAGTCTCGTTGGTACGCAGAAAAAAGATACAGAAGTGAAGGTTACTCTCTCTGAAGAAGACGGCGGCAGTGAGTTGCCCATTGATCATCTGGCCAAAAGAAAATGGGATAACGTTATCGATCGCATGACGATCCTCTCAGGTGCACAGCAGGTCAATGTCAAGCTCACAGTTGTTGAAGTGACTAAGCAGTTCACGGACGCGCTGGGTATAGAGTGGAGCAGTCTGACTCTTGATAGCATTATTAAATCAGGATCGGCAGCAAATAACGCCGGTATCTTTAGCCTGATTGGCTTTAAAGGTGGCTTTGATGCCAATAACATCAGTACCGTGATTAATGCCATCAAGAATGACAGTATTGCACGGGTGATGGCGCAGCCTAACCTGACGGTGCTTTCTGGAGAGTACGCCAGTTTCCTCGTTGGTGGGGAAATCCCGATTGTCGTTGATGGTGGCAGTAACAACTCTTCAACCATCGAATACAAAGAGTACGGTATCCGTTTAAATATTGGTGCAAAAGTTGACCGTTCCGATAAGATTCGACTCTACATTGCAAACGAGCTGAGCAATGTCACCGGTAGCTATACATATAACTCCTATTCTATCCCTACAATCAACACCAGAAGAACACAGTCTACGATTGAACTGGCCGATGGCGACAGCTTTGTGATCGGTGGTTTATTAAGCGAATCGGATCGCGAAAGCCTGTCGAAAGTTCCTTTTGCCGGTGATATTCCTATTTTGGGTGCCCTGGCGCGCAGTGGGCAGACTGAAAGAGAAAAAAGTGAATTGGTTGTGTTTGCTACCGTAAAAATTGTTAAACCGCAGTCGGCGTCAAGTAACCATCAGCTTCCTGTTCCTCAGTTTCGCAAAAGCTCCATTGAAAAATTATTCTTCAATGTTGGCGTAGATAAAGCAATGCGCGAAAACAGACTGGAAAACAATGAAGGTAACGAATTCATCTCCCGTGGTGGGTTCATTCGCTAAACTGAGGGTTTTTAATTATGATGGATTTAACATCAATTAACAAAAAAAGCACCGTAAACAATACGGTAAAGTTAGACGCTGGGAGTGTAGCGGTTATATCGCATCGCTCACATATCGTATCAGGACTTACAACCCAGGTTCGACTTAATGGTGGATTTGAAGCTAAAGTCTTCCATAAGCCTTTCGAAGAGATGAAAGACGATAAAGAAATATCAGATTGTGACTATATAATAATCGATATCGTTGATAATCAAAATGTACAGTTTCTGGCCGATAAAATAAAAAATACGTTTCCCGTCACAGCAAAAAAACTGTTTGTTGGTGACATAGACTCCCTTAGTTTCTATGACGAGATGAAACGTGCGGGTATGGCATACCTGCATATTGAATCACAAATCATGTCTTTGGGAGCCTCGCTGGCGAATCTTGCCGCGCAGTCAGAATCCGCGCAGACACAAAAAATCAGCATCTTAGGTTCTAAAGGGGGCTGTGGTACCTCGACCATCGCCTACCACCTTTATCAGTCGATAGGGAAATTAAGTACGTTACCCATTCTTCTCGTACAGGGGCATACGGGTACGGCAGATATGGACCTGATTTCAGATGTGGTGATTCGTCGCGACGGCACCATCACGCAAGCTGCTGCACATATGGGCTTGAAAATTGAATCTGAAGAGGAACAATGGAAGTTCAATGACGCTGCATACAATGCCTATAATATTGTTGTTTTCGACCACAGTGTGATAACGCAAACCCGAGACAAACTTGTCCATATTATCGCGGGGTCCGATTATATTTTTATTGTGGTAACAAGGGAGCTCTCTTCCGTAAGGAATGGTCGAACCATTCTGGATGAATTGGATCGAGGAACCGGTGGAAGTAGCAATCAGTCCGAGCTTACGAAGAAATCTAAGCACATTATTATTTTGAATGAAAACCACCCAGATAAGCCCGGCGAGCTATCCAATGAGGATATCGAGAATTATTTGGGCAAGCAGTTGGATATTGTTATTTTATATTCCAAAGGGATTAAAGGGGAAAAAGTGTATGCTCCTTTACACGATTTTTCATCCCAAATGCTCGGTCGTGAAGTGGCAAACAGCAAGAAAGCAAAAAAAAGTTCTTTATTCGATCTTGTTAAATCAATTAAGAAATAATACTGAGGTGCTGTCCAAGTCCTGCATGCTGTTTGCCCTCATTGAGTTCGTTACGGAAGACATATGGAAAATAAAGAATCACTTATTTATTTTAGACAGGAAGTTCTTAAGAGTATAAATCTCGAGCAAATAGATAATATCAGGGGTAATAGAGACGAACTTGTTAATGAAGTTAACAGTGTTATCCGCGAAGTTATTAGTAATAACCGAACTGAGCATTACCTCTCAGCACCAGAACGTTACAACCTTTGTGAATTGGTCGTCGATGAGATTACCGGTTATGGGCCTTTACGGGAATTAATGGAAGATGATTCGATAAATGATATTCTGGTAAACGGTCCCGAAAGAATATTTGTCGAGAAATCAGGTCGTCTACTCTTATCCGAAAAGAAATTCATCAATAACGAGCAATTAACTGACATTGCGAGAAGGTTGGTTGGTAAAGTCGGTCGACGCATTGATGATTCGCAACCGCTTGTCGATGCGCGTATGCCGGATGGTAGTCGTCTTAACGTGGTTATTTCACCAATTTCACTGGATGGCACCTCAATGTCGATCCGTAAATTTGGTAAAGGAAATAAGACATTAGGCGACCTAATCAATTACGGTAGTATGAATGAAATGATGGCCAATTTCCTGGTTATTGCTAGCCGTTGCCGGGTTAATATCATCGTCTCTGGTGGTACGGGGTCAGGGAAAACAACCCTGCTCAATGCTATGTCGCAGTACATCGAGGAAGAAGAACGCGTATTAACGCTTGAAGACGCCGCAGAACTGCGGCTTCAGCAAACGCATGTGCTGAGACTTGAAACAAGACTGGCTGGCTCTGAAAATCAGGGGAAGATAGCGATGCGTGACCTGGTGATAAACGCATTGCGTATGCGACCAGACCGAATCATTATCGGTGAGTGTCGTGGAGAGGAAGCCTTTGAGATGTTGCAGGCGATGAATACGGGCCATGATGGTTCCATGTCTACATTGCACGCCAACAACCCTCGTGATGCTATTGCGCGTCTTGAAAGCATGGTGATGATGGCCAGTGCCTCGTTACCGCTTATTGCTATTCGTCGCAATATTTCAACGGCAGTGAATATTATTGTTCAAGCTTCACGTTTACCCGATGGTTCGAGAAAGGTGACCAACATCTCTGAAGTCATGGGGATGGAGGGTGAAAATATTATTTTGCAGGAAATTTTCAGTTATGCAGCTGAACCTGAAAGGGATGCAAACGGGATGATCATTGGCACCTTTACGTGTCATGGATTGTTACAGCGTTCAGCTGTGTATCGGCAAGGATTAGTGCACGGATACCTTGAGCCTCTCCGGCAACTCTTTGGAAATAAAGTATCATGATCATGAAAATAGTTTTTGCAGCATTACTGTGCATGGGCCTTTTGCAAATTATTATGTCCGTGGTTCGTACCAAAAAAATCAAAGAGAAAATAGTTTCAGGCAACGTCTATACTTCGCAACACCAGAATTAAGAAAGCTCCTGGATCCATGTTGTAAAAGAATCATTTTCATCAAAAATCACATCGCTGCAAAACTGCTTAATTGGTAAAGAAAAGGAATTTCTGGCCAGAAATGTCACTGTCGTTACTGGTGCGGTAAGTGCAGGTTTGTATGTCAATATTTCATTTTTGAACTTTGATAATGGTGTTGTTGGGTGTATTGTCTTTTTTGTTGCGATATATATTCTTTATGTGCAACAAAGAAAGAAAAGCAGAAGCCAGTTTGAACAAGATTTTGCTGAAGCGCTTAATATCATTAGCAGTGCGGTGAGAGTGGGCCGACCAGTGATGCAGGGATTTGAAGAGTGCGCAAAGTCCATAAACACCGACTTTGGACGTGAGTTCCGGCGAATACTCCAACGATTAGATATTGGTGACGATCCGGAGAGGGTATTCATGGAATCCTATAAGCTCTACCCCTACAGTGAATATTTTTCGTTTGTCATTACGGTGCTCATCAATATGAAGGGGGGAGGCCAGGTCAGCGAGGTTATGTCCCGACTGACTGCGCTTATATCGGCAAGCAGAACGCTGGAACGCAAAAAGTTCGCAATGACTTCCGAAGCGCGTATGTCGGTCAAAGTGTTGGCGGCAATACCCGTCTTTTTCTTCTTTTTCCTAAAATTCGTATCACCCGATAACTTTGATATACTGGTTAATACGGATGCAGGTCATTACATCCTTTATTACGTTATTGGTAGCATTTTGTTTGGGTTAATCATGGTTTGGTCTATGATGAATAAGGTGGGATGAAATGATATATTTAGTATCGTTCATATTTTTCCTCATTGGTATTCGCAGTATCTTAGTCGTAATTTATCGCCGCAAAAGAATAAAGAAAGTTGAAAAGTTAATCAACTTCTCTGAAAAAGATGATAGTCGAGCGAATAAGTTATTCTCAAATATTAATGCTATTGAAACGCAATTGGAAAAAACATTCAAGAAAAACAGTAAACTTGTTTCTATTGCCGCTGATTTAGATAATAATATAAAAGCAAAAGCAATACTTTTCTTTGCTTTGGCAATTCCTTTGTATATTGCGAAGATGATAGGCATCATCGAACTTGATAGCCAAATGTTATTGATTGCTGGTCTCGGCATTATGATTGTGGTTGTCATTGTTCCTGCACGGGTTCAGGCTTCAATTTCACAACGTCATTTCAGAAAGATGTCTAATGATATTCCTTACGCAATAGACCTGCTGGCGGTATGTATTCAATCTGGTCTTACCGTCGAAGCCTCGCTGAGTTATATTGCGAATAAAATGGAATTAATCAATAAAGATCTTTCATCATTGCTTGTGCGTACTGTTCTTCGCGCTGATGTTAGCGGAATAAATGCTGCGCTTGAACAGCTGTCAGGTGAGGTTAAGAATGATGAAATACGAATGCTTTGCTCCACGTTACTTCAAAGTACGAAGTTTGGTTCATCGATTTACAATGTTTTGATTGATCTCTCGAAAGAGATCCGACAGATGCATTTACTTCCAATGGAAGAGAAAGTTGCATCACTTTCGGCGAAAATGACGATTCCAATGATAATTTTTATTCTGTTTCCATTAATCGCTCTCGTCGCAGGTCCTGGTATAATTAAAATGGGTTCTACATGGTAAAGAAAATTCTATCCGCGCTGGTGTGTGTGGTCCTGGCGGGTTGTAGTGGGAAAGATTTAAAAGGTTCATCTGAAATAGAGCAAAAGGAATATATCTATACGCAGTTGAATGATTATCCCAACCTGATCGACATCTATCGTAATAAATTGCGTGAGAACGATAACGATGAAGATCGGTTCAAACTGGCTGACTTATATTATAAGGTTGAGGATTACTCTTCATCTAATATCTATTTACAACCATTGGTTGAAAGAAACAAAAAAGAAGAGTACTTACTTCTCCAGGCAAGGAACTATCTCGAACTTGGTGATGAAAAATCTTGTGAGTCTATCCTCGACCAGTTGGCGTTAAAGAACCCGACCAGTGGTGAAATCTGGAATCTTTATGGCGTACTTTTTGCTCAAAAAGGCCATTATGACAAGTCTCAGCAGGCATTTGAGAAAGCGCGTGGGCTATTTTATAACGAAGAAATTGTTATGAATAACCTGGCAATGCTGGCAATGCTAAAAAATGATTTTGTAACAGCAAAAAATTATTTACTGCCTTTATATTCTAGAAAACAATTTAAACGACAGACTGTTTATAATCTTGTTTATGCGCTCGCTAAAACAAATGACACTGAAAGTGCGCGGAAAATAATTGCGGAGGAGAAACTCTTTTCCGGAGATCCGGACAAAGTCATTCGATCTTTGCAGGCGTTGACTCCGCGAGATCAGCAAAAACAGTCAGAGATCATTGTGCAAAAGCATGAAAAGATCTCAGCTGATGAGAAAGTCCCCGCAGAGAAAATGCTGGCCGTCAGTGAACCGCTGCCTACGCAGGCTGAAACCAAAAGCACGGTTGATGTCAGTAGTGACGTTAATCAGAGCAATAATTGCCAGGTGACAGCATCCGGCACTGCCCAGCCAAAAGCATTTCAGGGTAAAACGTCGGCAGTTAAAAAAATAGCCTCATTAACGTCAGCGCAAGATGAGAGCAGTGATAGGATAGCATTGTATTCATCCTATCCTATTAATTATCATGTTATGCCAACTTCTGTTAAAAACCAATTTATAGTAGAACTGATTAATACTTATCCATTGAAAGATATTTATACAGCGCAGCTGAATATACTTAAAAAAATGCCTCGTTTGCATAATATTGAATTTATCAATGATGGAAATAATAACACTCAGTTAAAAATTGAAATGGTGTCTTGCAATCCTGTATTTAAGATTGAGCGGGTGTCTGCAAACGGCAAAGCTAAAGAAAAAATACTTATTAGTGTAAATTATTAATAAATATCAACTGCACCTCATTTAATGACATTGTGGGCTTCTAATAAAACGCATTGCTTTTATTCCAAATAGTTCGTCTAAAGCTGCGCTTGTCTTAAGCTAAAATTTGTTCAGGAGTAACGATGGACGATGATATTTATTATATCGCGGAGGAAATATCGCAGATCGATGGTGTCAAAGGTATTTCTGTGATCGACTACGTTAGTCGAACTATTGTTCATAGTATTAAAGTGCTTGAACCTCATAGTTCACTTACTAATGCTATGAGTGAAATTATTCGCTTAAATATCAAATTAGGCAAACTGTCCGATGACAGGTACCGGATGGAAGATATTTTAATCACTTACAGTGATTGCATTCATTTGTTGAAGCCTTTGCTCAAATCGGAACGGTTATTTATACATGTGAGCATCTCTCGCGACGCGAATGTGGCATTAACACGTTTGCGCCTAAACGAAAAGTATTGCAATTTTGGTGCTTAAAAGTTATCCAAAATGTAATTTATCAAGCGGCTTACTTCTTTGAAAAGTTTGTCATCATTTATTAATTCACAATGGTTGATTACTATGAGTCTATTAAAATTACCATTCGGGATGAGCAACGCAACCAGTGACGCCGGAAGTTCTACAGACGAGGATAATATTATATCTTCTAAAGAGGAAATCCCTGATAGTGTTACTGAAGAGGATGTTGCAGTAACGCCAAACGATCCCGTAATGGCTGAGGAACCGATTACCCAGCAGACGGAAGAAGATATCGATATCTTTCCAGATGAACTTATTTTAGATTTGAAGGCAGAGCTTGAGCGTTTTGCTGTCGATAACTCTGTTTTGAAAAACTTGCTGATATCAAGTGCTGATGGTTTTGAAATTGCCTCATTGTTAAGTCCCGGCTATGAGTTGCATATCAGAAAGGTCTCTGCGTTAGCCAGCTCACTATTAGGTATTAGTTCCGCGATGCTCACGGAAGTAGGCGGCGGGGAACAAAATGCAGTGTTTATGGAGAGCGATCAAAATATGATCCTCTTCAATAGAATTCCCGTCGGCGACCGTATGCTTTGCCTGATGGCAGTTACATCAAAAGATGAAGCCATTGGTCAAATTTTTTGGCGTGTCAGACAGCTTGCTAACAATGTTGTAGATATTTGTAATAAACATTTCTAATGGACGAGATAATGAAAAGTGCACTCTTATATTCTTTCGCAGTTAAAATTTGCAGCTATGAGCATATCAGTGGTTTTGTATCCGTAAATCCGGTAATTGACACTCGCGAAAATATTTCCGAGCAACGTGTCTTGTTTTTATATTCCTTAATGCAAAAGGTTTCTAATAAAATAAGTGTTGAGGATACAGTAAGCGTAGAAATGATTGAGTATTGCTTAGAAAAGGCAGTTATACTTACTGGCTCTGATATTGCCTGTAATGTTATTTCCAATGATCCAATTTTATACGTACGCGATGAAAAAATTGAGGAAACATTACTTTATTATTTCCAGCAAACTTTGCGGCATCTTCAGAACAACCATATTGAAGTTATTAATCCTACCCCTGTTGCCACACCGGTACCTTCGGTCAGTCATGATCACGTTCCTGCTGGAGTGTCCTACGAACCAAAAGTCATCGTTATTCCTGCAAAGCATAAAATATGCAGAAGAAAAACAAAGCGAGGCAAGCGTTAATACTTGAAAAGGCGATGTTGAGAATTAAACTTCCCACTTTTCACATCGCCGTTCTTTACATTTTATGGTTATAAGATGAAGTTAATTGAGTTTTCTTCGTTTCTATTAATTTACGTTGCATTATTGTACTGTAGTTTTACCGATGTTAAGTGCAGGCAGATCAGTAATAAATGTGTTTTGCTAGTATTTGTGTTTTCGTCTGTTCTAGGATTGGTTAGTGGCCATTTCAATCTACTTTATCCCAGTTTAATCCTGGTATGTGGTTTTTTTATGGCCTTCTTTGGAGTGATGGGAGCAGGGGATATTAAATTGATTACTGTGCTCTGCGTAGGAATTCCTATTCATCTCATTAGCACTTTCCTCATTCTAATGTGCCTTTACGGTATGCCACTAACATTAATTATGATCTTATTCAGTCGATTGGTTCTAAAAGAAAAACTTAAGTCTGTGCCCTTTGGTGTTGCAATAAGTGCGGGCTATTTAACTGCAACGTGGGGTCTGGTTATTTAAAATGAATGATATTTGTGCTTTTATAAAACAACAAAAGGGAAGTGCTGTAGTTGAATTCGCTATGGTCGTGGTTCCCTTCATTATCTCCATACTCTTCGTCATGGAGATGTGCCGCATGGTTTATATTATGTCGTCTGTCGACGTGATTCTGGCTGAAAGTGGCAGCGCAGTGTCAACATTCGCGGATTCCGACGATCTGGCTAAAAATTTCCAATTGGCAGTGAATAAAGAAACAAAAAACTGGCCATTATTATCAACCGATCACACTGTTAATGCTCAAGTGACGTTTTGTGAGTCATTAGAACAGGTTGAAAATTCAACCTGCATTTCAACAATCTCCGCAGGTAAGCCTCTGGCACTGTATAAGATCTCCTTGGCGTACCATCCCATCTTTTTTGTCTTTCCTGAAACGTTTATCTCAAACATTATGTCAAGAGAAATTGTACTTGTGCAGGAAAGTCAGATCGACAGGGAGGTCACTCAGAATGATTAATTTTAATCTTATCAAAAAAACAATATTCTTTAACGAGAAAGGAAGTTCATCGATAGAATTCGCAGGCTATCTTTTGATTTTTTCTCTTTTGTGCGCTTTTTTGGTCGACATGAGTTTTTCACTAATTGAAAAGAGTCGTGTAGAGCGGGTCAATAATTCCCTCACGCAAATCCTTCGTGAGCGCAACGCTTTTTACAAGGGTGAAGTTATGCTGAGTCGTCCCGATCTCGTACAATTAAATGATATTGCCAAAACGATGCTCAATGCTAACGACAATGAAGTGAGTTTTCAGTTGGCAATTCGAAGCATTACGTTCTCGCCAAGTTCGACAAAAGATAATATGAAAGTTGAGGATGATACTTCTTTTGAGACAGCAGCATTGTCAGGATGCAGTTTGGCAAAACAGAAGACGTCGGTAAAAAATTTAGAAAAGATGGCAGTTTGGGGGATTATACCGGCATCAACAGATGATGTCGCTCAATGGTTTCCGCTCTATGAAATTTCACTGTGTGTACCGGGCAAAGTGAGTTATTTCAAACAGGTACTTGGACTTTTCGATGAAAAGCTTGGCAGTTTGTACATCCGAAATGCGACAGTTCCAAGGTAAACCAACTGGGGTTAAAAATCAGTGAGATGGGTATATCAATTACAAGGATGTTATTAATGAAAACGTTATTCATTAAGTTACTGCGAGTCCTACGGGATCGCAGTGGCGCAATTGCCGTCAGCGTGGCGATAATGATGCCAGTGATTGTGGCCTTCTACTCGCTGGCCATCGATGGAGCTCGATTCAACAATTCACGCTCAAGGCTTTCCGATGGTTTGAATCAGGGGGTGTATGCCATCGCCTTAGAAGATAACCGCGACAGCTCTTCACTTGCAAAAAACAAAGAAAAAGTAGCTGACTATCTTTCCTATTACCTTCCAGGGGAAACGGTCGATAAAAGCAAGGTGAGCGTTGTTATCAAAGAAAAAAGCACAGACAGCGGCACCGTAGTGGACTATCAGGCGAACGCTGACATTATCGTGCATCCTATCTTCAAGACTAAAAGCTTGGGTTCAGAGGGCTTTAGTGAAAATGTGACGATTCGCGGGAATGGTCTTTCCGGTTCGGTGCGTCGTCTTGCTGTACCCATCTCTGATCCAACCGACTACGTGTTTGTCCTCGACTTCTCCGGTTCAATGGAGGAAGCATCAGCGGACATCAAAATGAGCCGAATGAGACTGCTCAAAAACGCGGTTGAGGAAATCGGAAAGACCATTTTCGATAATGATGACGGAAGCACGATTGGATTTGTCCCCTATTCATTGGGAACCCCCTCAAAGCTGGATAAAACCAACTACTCAGGACCAAGGGGTAAAGAAATTGGCTGCTCATACATTGCTAAGTTGAAGAGTGATTATAGCGGTCTTGATATGAACTATTGGTACAACAAACCGTCTTTATTTCAATCATACACATGGGATGGATATAAAGTACGAACTGTGCCCGATAAAAATACATTTGTAGAAACGACAGACAAATATCTTTATCAATACTATGAAAAGGTTATCGCGCATTCAAATAATAAAATTAACAAAGGCAAAACGCTGGATGCAGACAATTGGCTAATAGAAGAAGGCATGTGCCGTAAAGTTGCTAATGATTCCCAACTAAAATGTGATGCAGACCCGTTATCGGATGTACATAACCCGGCAAATGATGATGAGTGGACGCAGCATAAAGATGCTTTTTTCGCTTTGGCAGCATCCGAGAATTACCATTATTCTATTGCCAATATTGATACCATCGATTATTCCGCTACGCTTGCCGGTGATTTTCTTTTCAAGGAAGAAAATGTTGTAACCTTCATCAATTTTCTGAATGAAAAAGATGATTACAATTCTGGGCAGGGAGACGGTGTCATCCCCTTCACTATGGCGTGTTATGAATCTATCAATAGTCATACCAATGTCAGCGTGGGGGAAAGAATTCAGGATATCACCCAGCCAAACTTCTATACGCTTGATCTTACTGACGACCGCGCAGTGCTTGACGAGTTTGATGCGATGGGACCGCCAAATGGCGGTACGGACAGCATCAACGCTATGCTTCGCGCCACGCCACTGCTGGCTAAGGGCAAAAACAAACGCAAAATGATGTTCGTCATTTCTGATGGTGAGGATTCCGGCGATGTAGGAAGCGCTTACCGAAGCGCATGGGGACCCGTAGCATTAAAGAAAAAAATGATGGAAACATATAAGGTGTGCGACGTTATCCGTGATGGTTTGATGAAATATTCGCAGGGTCCGGAAACCATATCCGCTGATATTTTCTATATTTCTCTAGTCAAAAATAACACCGTGGGTGACTGGGCAAACTCTTGCACGGGTAAAGAGAATGCTTATGTTGCCACCAGCTTAGATGAGCTTATTGATATCCTTAAAAAAGCGATGTTCAAGAGCACCATTGAGTATGTCAACCCGAACGAGAAGTCGAAATGATAGCCGGGCTTTTCGCATTCTCTTTAAACGTTGAGACGTTATGATTGATCTCGCCAGCTTAACCTTACAGTGCGGCCCTGAGATCTCCAGTGAATTTCTGCAACGGATAATCAGCGTAGAGTCCTCGTTTAACCCCTATGCTATCGGGGTGGTGGGCGGCAGGCTGGCTCGTCAGCCTGCGAATAAAGACGAGGCCGCTACCACGGCGCGCTATCTGGCAAACGCAGGCTGGAATTTTTCCATGGGGCTAGGGCAAATAAATCGTTATAACCTGGAGAAATACGGCCTCAACTATGATTCTGTTTTTGAGCCTTGCGCGAATCTTCGTGCAGCCGCCGGAATCTATGGTGAGTGCTTCAACCGTGCCGTCAAAGTCTTCGATACAGACAGTGCGCGACTTAAAGCCTTTTCATGCTACTACAGCGGGAATTTTTCTCGGGGCTTTGCAAATGATGCTGGACTCAATACCAGCTATGTCGAGCGTATCATGAATGTCAGTGTCCCGAACGCGCCGGTTACGGTAATGCCTATCCCTGTGATCCCCACTGGGGGGAGCAGAGATAAAGATAGAGCCGCAACAAAAACAGGCGGTATAACGAAAAAGCAGGGCAGTGACGATCGTCAATTAAGGCATTTGCGTCAACAACCTCTGTCAGCGGGCATTAAACAACTTCGAGGAGGTTAATGGTAGCTTTCATTTATGGCGTGAATGTATCGTCGCTCATATATATCACGATGATTATAACACTGCATAAATAGCACGCTTTGACCAGTAATTTATATTTATATTGTGTTTCTTCATCTGGTTTTTACTCCACAATATCGCTATACTCCCTGTCACTGTCTTGGTGCTTTGTCAGTGACGCTCAATACTATTTTTGGTGCTATGATTCTATGGATGAATATAAGATTTTATTCGCCGGTCCAACTGGCGCAGGGAAGACAACCGCTATCCATACAGTGAGTGATATCTCTGTCGTGAGCACTGAAGTCGTCAGGTCTTCACTGGACGTTGAAACGGTTAATAGCCAGCTCGTCCCAAAAAAGACTGTCACTATTGGCATCGATTACGGTGAGCTTAATGTTAGTGACACCATGCGTATTCGATTATACGGTGTGCCCGGCCAGATAAGATTTGAATTTCTATGGGATCTCATCCATAAAGGCTCTGCGGGGACGATTATTCTTTTTGATATCTCCAGCAAAGAATATCTCAGTGAAATCAAGTTCTTTATTACTCGCTTTGCTGAACTGTTGCTAGCGGGTGATTGTGTTATTGGTTTAAGTAAGTTCAGTGAAGCTTATTCACACCGCATTGCTGAACTAACTACATTGCTAGAAGAAATGCGCATGGATGTCCCCGTTATGCCTGTAGATATCAGGGATAAGGAAGATGTGCTGAAATTACTTTACCGCTTAATAAAGTAAATTTTGTTGTTATGGACGTGTTTTTCATTCATTAAAATGTTAAAGGAACTATCATGAGTAATATCAATGAATCATTAGAATCGTTAATGAAAATGTCTGGTGCCATCGTTGCCTCTGTCGTGGACGCAAACAGCGGCATGATGCTGGGCCAGGCAGGCACCGGAATCAATCTCGAACTTGCATCAGCAGGTAACACCGAGGTGGTGCGTGCGAAGTTACGCACGATGGAAACATTAAAACTCAATGATGAAATCGAAGATATTCTGATCACGCTGGGCAAGCAATATCACATCATCTGCCCGATTCACAAAAATGCCGGTCTCTTCATTTATTTTGTACTGGATAAATCCAAAGCAAACCTGGCACTGGCTCGTCATCACGTTAAAGAAATGGAAGGGCAGCTGGTTATCTAGTCAGCGCCTACACCAGGCAGTTAATCCTGCCTGGTCATTTCACCACGCCTCAGCTAATCAATACGTCTGCCTTTCAACAGCTTCCTCACCCAAAAACGATTCGGATTGAGCGCGGCCAGCGTCTCACCATCCATCGGGATCGGCTCCTCACTCATTTGCGATGCCAGTATCTCTGCTGCCAACGGCGCACTGCACAGGCCTCGTGAACCTAACGCCCCCAGCATAAACAGTCCTGTGTAAACCGGTGCGCTCACGGCGTTCTCTGTCTGTTCGGACAGCAACGCATACTCACGTAAAATCGCGGCGTAATCGCCGATATTGCCGATCATAGGTAAATGATCGCGAGTCGCGCATCGCACGCCGTTTCGCGCCTCTTTCGCGCTCACGTCCACCTCTTTCGCCCAGTCGGCCTGTGGAAAGCAGTCGATTAGGCGCTGACGATTATGCCGCTGGTCGTCCTCGTTGTAGCGCACATCTTCACTACCGCGATGGTAGCTCGCGCCAAGGCAATGATGCTGATTTACCGGATTCATCGGCGTCAGATAGCCGTCATAGCACAGCACCTGGCGAAGCTGCGCCAGCCCTGGCGTCGTCGGAATATGACTCACCTGGCCGCCGACCGAGTAGACCGGCAGCTTTTCCGTTTGCACGAAGCGATTAATGGCGTGACCGTTGGCGAGCACAACCGTTTGATGTAGAACCTGCGCCCCCGTTGCGAAAATTAACTGCCAGCCCACGTCAAGTTGATTAAGCGCGGTCACCTTATGCTGATAAGCCACCTTCAGCCCCTGCGTGCTCGCCAGGGCAATGGCCGCTGCGGTTAACTGTGCCGGGCATAACCAGCCACCGAGGGGGTAGTGAACGCCACCGCATCCGGTATCGAGGCCGCTGTCGCGTTTTACCGCGTGCTCATCCAGCGCGACGGCAATCTCTTCTGGCAACGCCTGTGAAAGCATTTGCTCAATTTTGCGCTGGCTTTTTTCATCCCACCCGAGCTGGGTCACGCCGCACCAGTCGTGATCGAAGGCGACGGGCAGTGCATCATACAGGCGGCGGGCAAAGGTGAAGGCCGCCGGGAAAAAGCGCGCCAGCGCCGGATCGTGCGCATTGAGCAGCGGATACAACGCCCCCTGTCGATTACCGGATGCCCCCTGTGCCGGGGCCTCATCCGCACAATACAGCGTCACCTGCCAGCCACGGCGAAGCAGCGCCAGCGACAGCAGCGCACTTGCCACGCCACCGCCGACAATCGCCACCTCGCGCTTGTCCGTGCCGGTGCGCGCAAACCAGGGCGCACGTGGCGCAAGCGCCCGAACCTGCTGCATCTCCCCAATCAGCATTTCACGTTTACGCCCGAATCCTTTGCTTTTTCGCATGGTGAACCCGACGTCCTGCAAGCCACGGCGGACAAATCCGGCGGAGGTGAAAGTCGCCAGCGTACCGCCCGGTCGTGTCAGCCGTGCCATTGCGCTAAAGAGTTCAGCGGTCCACATGTCGGGATTTTTTGCCGGGGCAAAGCCATCCAGAAACCAGGCATCAACGCGCTGATCGAGCGAGTCATCCAGTTGATGCGTCAAAGCATTGATATCGCCAAACCACAGATCGAGCGTCACGCGTCCGCCGTCCAGCAGCAGACGATGACATCCCGCAAATGGCAGCGGCCACTGAGCCTGTAGCTGTTCCGCCCAGGGGGCCAGTTCAGGCCAGTGCTGATGGGCTTTTTGCAGATCGACGCCTTTGAGCGGAAATTTCTCAAAACTGATGAAGTGTAATCTTTGTAACGTAGCCTGTGGATGGGTCTGCCGGAAGGCGTCAAACGCCTGCCAGAGCGTCAAAAAATTCAGTCCAGTGCCAAAGCCGCTTTCTGCCACCACCATAAGCGGTCGTTGATGGTCGCTAAATCGCGCGGGAAGGGCGTTACCGCCGAGGAAGACATAACGCGTCTCTTCAAGACCGTTGTCGTTAGAAAAATAGACGTCATCAAAATCTCGGGAAACAGGTGTACCCTCAGCGTTGAACTCAAGGTTTGCGGATTGTATGGTGTTTTGTTTCACGTAAGTTACTCGTCTGACAGGCAGTGGCACGATCTTAACGATGTGTCTCCGCTGGTGCAAATTTCCACAAAAAATGGCTGATCGGACTTGTTGAGCGTACAAGTGTACGCTATTGTGCGACTCGAAACTTAATATTGTGTGAACTACAGAGGTATTGAATGAAACGTGCAGTGATTACTGGCCTGGGCATCGTTTCCAGCATCGGTAGCAACCAGCAGGAAGTCCTGGCATCTCTGCGTGAAGGACGCTCGGGGATCACTTTCTCGCAAGAATTCAAAGATTCTGGTATGCGTAGCCACGTGTGGGGCAATGTCAAACTGGACACCACCGGTCTGATTGACCGTAAAGTGGTGCGTTTCATGAACGATGCCTCTATCTATGCTTACCTCTCTATGCAGCAGGCTGTAGAAGATGCGGGTCTGAAAGAAGACGTTTACCAAAACAATCCTCGCGTGGGCCTGATCGCAGGTTCCGGCGGCTCCTCGAAAGCGCAAGTGTTCGGCGCTGACGCAATGCGTAGCCCGCGTGGACTGAAAGCGGTTGGCCCTTATGTGGTGACCAAAGCGATGGGTTCTGCGGTTTCCGCGTGCCTGGCAACGCCATTTAAAATTCACGGTGTGAACTACTCTATCAGCTCTGCGTGTGCCACTTCTGCACACTGTATTGGTAACGCGGTAGAACAAATTCAACTGGGCAAACAGGATATCGTGTTTGCTGGCGGCGGCGAAGAGCTGGGCTGGGAAATGGCCTGTGAGTTTGACGCGATGGGCGCACTGTCCACCAAATACAACGAAGACCCGAGCAAAGCGTCCCGTACCTACGATCAGAACCGTGACGGTTTTGTCATCGCAGGCGGCGGCGGCATGGTTGTGGTTGAAGAGCTTGAGCACGCCCTGGCGCGCGGCGCGCACATCTACGCGGAGATCGTTGGCTACGGCGCAACGTCCGATGGCGCAGACATGGTTGCACCATCAGGCGAAGGCGCAGTGCGCTGCATGAAGATGGCCATGCAGGGTGTTGATACGCCGGTCGACTATCTGAACTCCCACGGTACCTCAACGCCGGTCGGCGACGTGAAAGAGCTGGGCGCTATTCGTGAAGTCTTCGGCAGCCACTCTCCGGCAATTTCCGCCACCAAAGCCATGACCGGTCACTCTCTGGGTGCCGCAGGCGTGCAGGAAGCGATTTACTCCCTGCTGATGCTGGAACACGGCTTTGTCGCGCCGAGCATTAACATCGACGCCATCGACGAACAGGCCGAAGGTCTGAACATCGTGACCGAAACGACCGAGCGCGAGCTGAAAACCGTCATGTCCAACAGCTTCGGTTTCGGCGGCACTAACGCCACGCTGGTGATGCGTAAACTCGACGCGTAATAATACGGCGTCTGGTGAAAAGAGGGAGCTTCGGCTCCCTTTTTTATGTCTTAACTCCATCTCCGCGTGATGGAGTAATGCATATCCGTGGAGATTCAATCTGTTCATTCTTCTTCCGCGAATAATAATGTGATGTCGATCCGGTATTGTGAGCGCTTCGTTGTTATGCTCTTTGGGATATCAACGAAAGGGGGTAAGCATGCCAGGATTTAAAGCGGATTTTCTTTGGGGCGGCGCGGTTGCTGCACATCAACTGGAAGGCGGCTGGCGCGAAGGGGGCAAAGGCGTCAGCGTAGCGGATGTGATGACCGCCGGGCGGCACGGCGTCCCTCGGGAGATCACCAACGGGGTGATTGACGGTAAATACTATCCGAATCACGAAGGCATCGACTTTTACCATCGCTACAAAGAAGACATCAAACTGTTTGCGGAAATGGGCTTCAAATGTTTCCGCACCTCTATTGCCTGGACGCGCATTTTCCCCCAGGGCGATGAGGCCGAACCGAACGAAGCCGGTCTGCAATTCTACGACGATCTGTTTGATGAATGCCTGAAGTACAATATTGAACCCGTCATTACACTTTCCCACTTCGAAATGCCTTATCACCTGGTCACCGAATACGGCGGCTGGCGCAATCGCCAGGTGATCGCGTTCTTTGTGCGCTTTGCCAAAGCGGTATTCACCCGCTACAAGGGCAAGGTGAAATACTGGATGACCTTCAACGAAATCAACAACCAGGCCAATTTCCACGAAGATTTCGCGCCGTTTACCAACTCCGGACTGCATTATAAGCCGGGTGAAGAGCGCGAAAAAATCATGTATCAGGCGGCGCACTATGAGCTGGTCGCCAGCGCGCTGGCCGTGGAAGCCGGGCACAAGATCAACCCGGATTTCCAGATTGGCTGCATGATTGCCATGTGTCCGATTTACCCGCTGACCTGCGCGCCGGACGACATGATGATGTCAGTGCGTGCCATGCACCGTCGCTACTGGTTTACCGATGTGCACGTGCGCGGCTACTACCCGAAACACATCCTCAACTACTTCGCGCAGAAAGGGTTTAACCTCGATATCACCGACGCCGATCTTGATATTCTGACGCGCGGTTGCGTCGACTATATCGGCTTTAGCTACTACATGTCGTTTGCCACCAAAGCGACGGAAGATAACCCGCATCTTGATTACGACGAAACCAAAAGCCTGGTCACCAACCCCTATGTCAAAGCGTCGGACTGGGGCTGGCAGATCGATCCGGTCGGCCTGCGCTACTCGCTGAACTACTTCTACGATATGTATCAGCTGCCGCTGTTTATCGTTGAGAACGGCTTTGGCGCGATCGATCAGAAAGAAGCGGACGGCACGGTTAACGACCAGTACCGTATCGACTACCTCGACAGCCACCTTCGTGAAATGAAAAAAGCGGTGGTGGAAGACGGCGTGGAGTTGATGGGCTACACCCCGTGGGGCTGTATTGACCTGGTGTCCGCGGGGACCGGTGAGATGAAAAAACGCTACGGCTTTATTTACGTCGATAAAGATAACGACGGTAACGGCACGCTGGCGCGCAGCAAGAAAAAGTCGTTCGACTGGTACCAGAAGGTGATTAAAACCAACGGCGCAGAGTTGTAACGCATCACGGCAAAGCCCGGCATTACACCGCCGGGCTTCACGCTTGCTTAGATCACAATCCACACCACAATCAGCGCCACCAGCAGGGCAATAAACATCAGCCCTGGGCGGGTGGACAGCGATTTCACCGACTCAATCACCGGCGCGAACAGCGGACTGTAAATCGGCTGGATATCGCGCACTTCCAGCGTTTCTTGCGCGCGCTCAGCACGACGCAGGAACACGAAATTGAGCAAATCCTGCACCTGGGCGTTGGTCAACACGGTCTGCGGCAGCACCTGATAGGTTTGCTGGGCGTAGTCCTGAATCGTTTGCCATTCGTTGCCGTCCAGCGGCTGCTTGAGTGCGGCCTGCAACGTGTGCAGCGTCGGCGCGGTCTGCGTGCTCAGCGTCTGACGCGCCTGTAGCCAGGTCATCAGCGGGGCGAAATGTTTTGCCGGGATCAGCTCACCGGTCTTAACGCCGGACAGCTCGATGATTGATTGCCAGATGTCTTTACCGGATTCACCGGTGGCGGCAGCCAGCTTTGTCACCGCCTGATTAAGCGTATTGTGCTCGGCGGGCAGCAGCGGGCGATCGGTGGCCGGGCGCTGCTGCGGCTGCGGAATAGTCACTTCGCCTTTTTGCAGTAGCACTAACACCGTCTTAAGCTGCTCGGGCGTCAGCTGGCTCAGCGCTGTCTGACCAAACTGCTGGCGAATAAAATCACTCACCGCCTGGCGGTTGTTTCCCTGGCCTAACAGCTCGGTCAGCTGCGAAAGTACCTGGCGTGTGGCCTGGTTCTGCGTGGCGGTATCCAGACGCTGATTCAAGCTTTGTTCGGCGGCGGGAAAATGTTTCGACAGCAGCGGCGTGTCGTTCTTCAGCCCTAAATCATGCTTCACGCCGGCCCACACTTCAGCCCCTTGCTGCTGGGTGAGCGCAATCAGGCGCGTAATAAGACGTTCCAGCACCGTGCGCTGTTGTGTGGATAACGGCTGCTCGCCCGCCACGCTAGCGGGGGTGGTGGGGTCCTGCCCGGGAGGGCGCGCCGGCGCACCCTGAATGGGTTGCATCATTAATTTCCTCTTACTCTCGCATGACGTAGACCGGCATTCTCGGTATGCCTGGCGGCGAGATTATGGCACACTTGCGCGGTTATCTCCCGTTATCATACAGGTACTGGAACGTGAAAATTCTCGTTGATGAAAATATGCCTTATGCCCGTGATTTATTCAGTCGGCTGGGCGAGGTTAACCCCGTTCCGGGTCGCCCGATCCCCATTAGTGAACTGAACGGCGCTGATGCCCTGATGGTGCGTTCGGTGACGAAGGTGAATGAATCACTGCTTGGCGGGACCCCGATTAAATTTGTCGGCACGGCGACCGCCGGGACCGATCACGTTGATGAAAACTGGCTTGCGCAGGCCGGGATCGGCTTTTCCGCCGCCCCTGGCTGCAACGCCATCGCCGTGGTCGAATATGTCTTCTCCGCGCTACTGATGCTGGCCGAGCGCGACGGCTTTACGTTGACCGATCGCACGGTCGGGATTGTCGGCGTCGGCAACGTGGGATCACGTCTTCAGGCGCGACTTGAGGCGCTCGGTGTGCGCACGCTGCTGTGCGATCCGCCACGCGCTGAACGCGGCGACGAAGGGGATTTTCGCGATCTGGACGCGCTGGTGCGCGAGGCCGACATTCTCACCTTCCACACGCCGCTGTTTAAAGAGGGGCCGTACAAAACGCTGCACCTTGCCGACGACGCGCTGATTGCCAGCCTGAAACCGGGGGCGATCCTGATCAACGCCTGCCGTGGCCCGGTGGTGGATAACGCCGCGCTGCTGTCGCGTCTTAACGGCGGTCAGGATCTGAGCGTGGTGCTCGACGTCTGGGAGCCTGAACCGGATCTCAACCTCGACCTGCTGGCTAAGGTCGATATCGGCACCGCACACATTGCGGGTTACACGCTGGAAGGCAAAGCGCGTGGCACCACGCAGGTGTTTGAAGCCTACAGCGAATTTATCGGTCAGCCTCAGCAGGTTGCCCTCGACACGCTGCTGCCCGCCCCCGAATTCGGTCGCATTACCCTCCACGGCCCGCTCGATCAGCCAACGCTAAAAAGAGTGGTGCATTTGGTGTATGATGTGCGCCGCGATGATGCTCCCCTGCGTAAAGTGGCGGGCATCCCCGGTGAATTCGATAAGCTGCGCAAAAATTACCTTGAGCGCCGCGAGTGGTCATCGCTCTACATTCAGTGTGATGACGCCGCCGCCGCGACGCTGCTGAAACAACTGGGTTTTAACGCCGTTTATCACCCGGTTCGTTAATATCTTCTTAATGCTCTCTGCCGGGTCGTCCGGCAGGGACGCTTATTCTTTGGAGTAAACCACCATGTCTGAAGGCTGGAATATTGCCGTCCTGGGCGCAACGGGTGCCGTAGGCGAAGCGCTGCTCGACACCCTTGCTGAGCGCGAATTTCCGGTGGGCGATCTCTATGCCCTGGCGCGTAACGAAAGCGCGGGCAAGTCGCTGCGATTTAACAGTAAAACGGTCTACGTACAGGACGCTGAAGCGTTTGACTGGACGCAGGTTCAACTGGCGTTTTTTGTCGCCGGTGTGGAGGCTTCTGCACGCTATGTCGATGAGGCCACCAACGCCGGTTGCCTGGTGATTGACGCCAGTGGATTGTTCGCGCTGGAGCCGGACGTGCCGCTGGTGGTGCCGGATGTTAACCCCTCCGTGCTCGCCGACTACCGCAACCGCAACATTATTGCCGTGGCGGACAGCCAGACCAGCCAGCTGTTGACCGCGTTAAAACCGCTGATCGACGACGGCGGCCTGTCGCGCATTACCGTCACCAATCTGATCTCGGTCTCCGCGCAGGGTAAAGTCGCGGTGGACGCGCTGGCAGGCCAGAGCGCCAAACTGCTTAACGGCATCCCAATTGATGACGACGATTTCTTTGGTCGCCAGTTAGCCTTCAACATGCTGCCGCTGCTGCCCGACAGCGAAGGCAGCGTGCGTGAAGAGCGCAACCTGGTGGATCAGGTGCGTAAAGTAATGCAGGACGACGGTCTGTTGATCTCCTCAAGCGTTGTGCGCTCGCCGGTGTTCTACGGTCTGGCGCAAATGGTCAGCTTCGAAGCGCTGCGTCCGCTGGCGGCAGAAGAAGCCCGCGATGCGTTTTTACGCGTCGATGACATTGTGCTTTCGGAACCAAATGAATTCCCGACGCAGGTCGGTGATGCCTCGGGCAATCCGCAGCTTTCCGTGGGCTGTGTGCGTAACGACTACGGCATGCCGGAGCAGATCCAGTTCTGGTCCGTTGCCGACAACGTGCGCTTTGGCGGCGCGCTGATGTCAGTAAAAATTGCTGAAAAGCTGGTGCAGGAGTTTATGTACTAATGTCCGACGCGCAGGAAAAGTCAGTCTACAAGATTGCGCTCGGTATTGAGTACGACGGTAGCAAGTATTACGGCTGGCAGCGGCAAAACGAAGTGCGCAGCGTGCAGGAGAAGCTGGAAAAAGCGCTGTCGCAGGTGGCTAACGAGCCGATCGTCGTCTTTTGTGCCGGGCGCACCGATGCCGGTGTGCACGGCACCGGGCAGGTGGTGCACTTCACTACCACCGCGCTGCGTAAAGACGCGGCCTGGACGTTGGGTGTAAATGCGAATTTACCTGGTGACATTGCGGTTCGCTGGGTGAAAAATGTGCCCGATGATTTTCATGCCCGTTTTAGCGCAACGGCTCGCCGTTACCGCTACGTCATCTACAATCATCGTTTGCGCCCGGCGGTGTTAAGCCAGGGCGTGACCCACTACCATCAGCCGCTGGACGCCGAACGTATGCATCGCGCCGCCCAGAGCCTGCTGGGGGAAAATGACTTTACCTCGTTTCGCGCGGTGCAGTGCCAGTCACGCACGCCGTGGCGAAACGTTATGCACATTAACGTGGCGCGTTACGGTGCGTATGTGGTGGTCGATATCAAAGCCAATGCCTTTGTACATCATATGGTCAGGAATATTGTCGGCAGCCTGATGGAAGTAGGTGCCAACAACCAGCCGGAGAGCTGGATAGCAGAACTGCTGGAAGCGAAGGACAGAACGCTTGCGGCAGCAACGGCGAAAGCGGAAGGTTTATATCTGGTCTCGGTAGATTACCCGGATCGCTTTGACCTGCCAAAACCGCCAATGGGCCCGCTGTTTTTAGCGGACTAAATGCATTCAGACAAAGGCAAAAGACATGGATCTGATTTACTTTCTCATCGACTTCATTTTACACATTGATGTGCATCTGGCGGAGCTGGTCGCGCAGTACGGCATCTGGGTTTATGCCATTCTGTTCCTGATTTTGTTTTGCGAAACGGGGCTGGTGGTCACGCCGTTCCTGCCTGGGGACTCGCTGCTGTTTGTTGCCGGCGCGCTCTCGGCGCTGCCGACCAACGATCTGAACGTGCATGCCGTGGTGGCGCTGATGGTTGTCGCCGCGATCCTCGGTGATGCGGTGAACTACACCATTGGTCGCCTGTTTGGTGAGAAATTATTCAGTAACCCGAACTCCAAAATCTTCCGTCGCAGCTATCTTGATAAAACCCATGCGTTTTATGACAAGCACGGTGGCAAGACGATAATCCTGGCGCGTTTTGTGCCGATTGTCAGAACGTTCGCGCCATTTGTGGCAGGAATGGGCCATATGTCCTATCGTCACTTTGCGGCGTATAACGTCGTTGGCGCGCTGCTATGGGTGTTGTTGTTCACCTACGCGGGCTATCTGTTTGGCGATTTGCCGGTCGTGCAGGAAAACCTGAAATTGCTGATTGTGGCAATTATCGTGCTGTCCATCCTGCCGGGCGTTATCGAAATTATTCGCCATCGCCGGGCGGCAGCGCGACAGACAAAATAAGAACTCCGCAGCGGTTCGACCACTTTTTTATCCCAAGTTGCGGACTGTTATGTTTTAATGTGCACCATTTATGGGCTACCAGGTTCATGCATAAAGGTTATCAATGAGCTGGATTGAACGAATTAAAAGCAATATTACCCCCACCCGCAAGGCAAGCATTCCTGAGGGAGTGTGGACCAAATGTGACAGCTGCGGTCAGGTGCTTTACCGTGCCGAACTGGAGCGTAACCTTGAGGTCTGCCCGAAATGCGATCACCACATGCGAATGTCAGCGCGTAACCGCCTGCATAGCCTGCTGGACGAAGGATCGATGGTGGAACTGGGTAGCGAACTGGAGCCGAAAGACGTGCTCAAGTTCCGCGATTCCAAAAAGTACAAAGACCGTCTGGCCTCCGCCCAGAAAGAGACCGGTGAAAAAGACGCGCTGGTTGTCATGAAAGGCACGCTGCACGAGATGCCGGTTGTGGCCGTGGCCTTTGAATTTGCCTTTATGGGCGGTTCAATGGGCTCCGTCGTCGGTGCTCGCTTTGTACGCGCAGTTGAACAGGCGCTGGAAGACAATTGCCCGCTGATCTGTTTCTCCGCTTCCGGTGGCGCGCGTATGCAGGAAGCTCTGATGTCGCTGATGCAAATGGCGAAAACGTCAGCCGCACTGGCGAAGATGCAAGAGCGTGGACTGCCGTACATCTCCGTGCTGACCGACCCGACCATGGGCGGCGTCTCCGCGAGCTTCGCTATGCTCGGCGATCTGAACATTGCCGAACCGAAAGCCCTGATTGGCTTTGCCGGTCCGCGTGTTATTGAACAGACCGTGCGTGAGAAACTGCCGCCGGGCTTCCAGCGCAGCGAGTTCTTAATTGAGAAGGGCGCGATCGACATGATCATCCGCCGTCCGGAGCTGCGCCTGAAACTGGCCAGCATCCTGGCGAAGCTGATGAATCTGCCTGCGCCGAATCCGGATGCCCCACGCGAAAGCGTCGTGGTACCGCCGGTGCCGGATCAGGAAGGCGAAGCCTGATAAAACGAAGGGCAGAGCCAGCGGCTCTGCCTTTTTACTTTTCAAACAGCATTAGAGCCGGGCATCATGGAAACGAAAAGCATTCCTCAAGCCACGTCGCCCTTGGCCACGTGGCTTTCTTATCTGGAAAACCTGCACAGCAAAACCATCGACATGGGCCTTGAGCGCGTCAGTCGCGTGGCGGCTGCCCTTGATGTCGTAAAACCCGCGCCCTTTGTTTTTACCGTTGCCGGCACCAATGGCAAAGGCACGACCTGTCGCACGCTGGA
This sequence comes from uncultured Enterobacter sp., assembly GCA_963521185.1. GTDB lineage: Bacteria > Pseudomonadota > Gammaproteobacteria > Enterobacterales > Enterobacteriaceae > Enterobacter_D. The sequence continues at coordinate 76,564 of CAUQTV010000007.1, forward strand.
ATCTGTTCTGTTAAGCGCCGGTTTTCGCGTGGGCGTGTACAGCTCGCCGCATCTGGTACGCTACACCGAGCGCGTGCGCGTGCAGGGGGGCGAACTGACCGAGGCCGACCACACCCGCTCGTTTGCGGCCATTGAAGCCGCGCGCGGTGAAACCTCGCTGACCTATTTTGAGTACGGTACGCTGTCGGCGCTGTGGCTGTTTAAACAGGCAAATCTCGATGTAGTGATCCTCGAAGTCGGCCTCGGCGGTCGCCTGGATGCCACTAATATCGTCGATGCGGATGTTTCGGTCGTCACCAGCATCGCGCTGGATCACACCGACTGGCTGGGGCCGGATCGCGAAAGCATCGGGCGTGAAAAAGCCGGGGTGTTTCGCGCGGGCAAACCCGCCGTGGTGGGCGAGCCGGATATGCCGCACAGCATTGCAGACGTGGCGGATGAGAAGGGCGCGCGGCTGCTGCGTCGTGACCGTGACTGGCACTATGCGGTGTCCGATAACGGCTGGCATTTTCGCGATGCGCAGGGTGAGCTAAACGATCTGCCGCTGCCGTTAGTGCCGCAGCCTAACGCCGCCACCGCGCTGGCCGCCCTTCGCGCAAGCGGGCTTGCGGTGGATGAACAGGCCATTCGCGACGGTATCGCCAGTGCCATTTTGCCGGGACGTTTTCAGACCGTGAGCGAATCGCCACGGCTGATCCTTGATGTCGCGCATAATCCGCATGCGGCGGCGTATCTGGCCGGGCGTCTTGGTAGCCTGCCAAAAACCGGCCGCGTGCTGGCGGTGGTTGGCATGCTGCACGATAAAGATATCGCCGGAACGCTTGCCTGTCTGGAGAGCCGCGTCGATAGCTGGTATTGTGCCCCTCTGGAAGGGCCGCGCGGTGCCAGCGCAGAACAACTGCTGGCACATCTGAAAAACGGCCGTGCCTGGGATAACGTCGAACAGGCGTGGCGCGCTGCAATGGCGGACGCAAAGCCTGAAGATACCGTGCTGGTATGTGGTTCATTCCATACCGTTGCACATGTCATGGAAGCGATGGACGCGGGGAGAGCCGGTGGCAAGTAAGTTTCAGAACCGTTTAATGGGCACCATTGTGCTGGTGGCGCTGGGGGTGATTGTGCTCCCCGGCCTGCTTGACGGGCAAAAAAAGCATTATCAGGATGAGTTCGCGGCGATCCCGCTGGTGCCAAAACCTGGCGATCGCGATGAGCCGGACATGATGACGGCGGCAACGCAGGCGCTACCAGCGCAGCCGCCGGAAGGTGCGGCGGAAGAGGTGCGCGCCGGAGACGCCGCGGCACCGTCATTAGATGCTGCGCGTCAGGCGGCGAACAGCCGCTCAATGGATGCCATTCCGCAGCCGGTGGTCACGCCGAAGCCGAAAGCGGAAGAAAAGCCGCAGCCAAAACCACAGCCGCAAGCACAGCCACAACCGCAGCAGGCACCGACGCCACCGCCGAAACCGGCCCCCGCGCAGGAAGAGAAACCCGCGCCAACCGGCAAGGCATATGTGGTGCAGTTGGGCGCGCTGAAAAATGCCGATAAGGTCAATGAAGTGGTCGATAAACTGCGCGGCGCAGGGTATCGCGTTTACACTATCCCGACCACGCCGGTACAGGGTAAAATAACCCGCATTCTGGTCGGCCCGGACGCCTCGAAAGATAAGCTGAAAGGCTCGCTGGGCGAATTGAAGTCTGTGTCAGGGTTAAGCGGCGTTGTGATGAATTATACGGCGAATTGATCCTGCCCCTCCCCCTCACCCTAACCCTCTCCCCAGGGAGAGGGAACGCACGCTTTTCTCCCTCTCCCTGGGGAGAGGGCGGGGTGAGGGGGAAGTCAGAACGAGCAGCAAAACGAGCAGCAAAACCACGCCCGAAGAGGCCGAAGTTTCGATGGCGTTGAATATTTTTTCAGCGCCATTTTTATTTACGCGGGGGAAGGAAATCCCTACGCAAACGTTTTCTTTTTCTGTTAGAATGCGCCCCGAACTGGACGACAGGGCGTAAAATCGTGGGACATATATGGTCTGGATTGATTACGCCATCATTGCGGTGATTGGTTTTTCCTGTCTGGTAAGCCTCATCCGTGGCTTTGTTCGTGAAGCGTTATCGCTGGTGACATGGGGTTGTGCTTTCTTTGTTGCCAGTCATTACTACACTTACCTGTCAGTCTGGTTCACGGGCTTTGAAGACGAACTGGTTCGAAATGGGATAGCTATCGCGGTGCTGTTTATCGCGACGCTGATCGTCGGTGCGATTGTTAACTACGTTATCAGTCAGCTGGTAGAAAAAACTGGCCTGTCGGGTACTGACAGGGTGTTGGGGATTTGCTTCGGTGCGCTGCGTGGTGCGCTGATCGTCGCCGCCATTCTGTTCTTTCTCGATACGTTTACCAGTTTTTCGAAAAGCGAAGACTGGCAAAAATCGCAGTTGATCCCGCAGTTCAGTTTCATCATCAGATGGTTTTTTGACTATCTGCAAAGCTCGTCAAGTTTTTTGCCCAGGGTTTAATCCTGCGATGTAGCTTGGAGTTTGGTTCATTAGGCTAATGACAATTATGCCAAATAAACCAAACTCTTAACGAGGAAATGACGTATGTGCGGTATTGTCGGTATCGCCGGTTTCATGCCGGTCAACCAGTCGATTTATGATGCATTATCGGTGTTACAACACCGTGGTCAGGATGCCGCTGGCATTATCACTATCGATGAGAATAACTGCTTCCGTTTACGTAAAGCGAACGGGATGGTGAACGATGTATTTGAAGCCCGCCATATGCAGCGCCTGCAAGGTAACATGGGTATTGGCCATGTGCGTTACCCGACCGCCGGTAGCTCCAGCGCCTCCGAAGCTCAGCCTTTCTACGTCAACTCTCCGTATGGTATTACGCTTGCCCACAACGGCAATCTGACCAACGCCCATGAGTTGCGTAAGAAGCTGTTCGAAGAGAAGCGTCGCCATATCAACACCACCTCAGATTCTGAAATTCTGCTCAACATTTTTGCCAGCGAGCTGGATAACTACCGCCACTATCCGCTCGAAGCGGATAACATCTTCTCCGCCATTGCGGCGACGAACCGCCAGATCCGCGGGGCATACGCGTGCGTGGCGATGATTATCGGTCACGGTATGGTTGGCTTCCGCGATCCTAACGGCATTCGTCCGCTGGTGCTGGGCAAGCGCGATCTGGGCGATGGTCGTACCGAGTACATGATGGCGTCCGAAAGCGTGGCACTGGATACGCTGGGCTTCGAATTCCTGCGCGATGTCGCGCCGGGCGAAGCGGTGTACATCACCGAGAAAGGCCAGCTGTTTACCCGCCAGTGCGCAGAGAACCCGGTCAGCAACCCGTGCCTGTTCGAATACGTCTACTTTGCGCGTCCGGACTCCTTCATCGACAAAATTTCCGTCTACAGCGCCCGCGTCAACATGGGGACCAAGCTTGGCGAGAAAATTGCCCGCGAGTGGGAAGACCTGGACATTGACGTGGTGATCCCCATCCCGGAAACCTCCTGCGATATCGCGCTGGAGATCGCCCGCATTCTGGAAAAACCGTACCGTCAGGGCTTCGTGAAAAACCGCTATGTGGGTCGCACCTTTATCATGCCCGGCCAGCAGCTGCGTCGTAAATCCGTGCGCCGCAAACTGAACGCCAACCGCGCAGAATTCCGTGGCAAGAACGTGCTGCTGGTGGATGACTCCATCGTGCGTGGCACCACGTCCGAGCAGATCATCGAGATGGCCCGTGAAGCCGGTGCGAAGAAAGTGTACCTGGCCTCGGCGGCACCGGAGATCCGTTTCCCGAACGTGTATGGCATCGACATGCCAACCGCCAACGAGCTGATTGCCCATGGTCGTGAAGTGGATGAGATCCGCCAGATCATCGGCGCGGACGGCCTGATTTTCCAGGACCTGAACGATCTGATCGACGCGGTACGCGCTGAGAACCCGGACATTGCCCAGTTCGAATGTTCCGTGTTCAACGGTATCTACGTGACCAAAGACGTCAACCAGCAATACCTCGACTATCTCGACTCCCTGCGTAATGACGACGTGAAAGCCATTCAGCGTCAGAACGAAGTGGAAAGCTTAGAGATGCATAACGAAGGCTAATTGTTGATCGCTCCCCCTCTCCTGCGGGCGGGGGGGATCATTCCCCGCAGTTGCAACTCCCGTTAAAATCCTGCAAAGTCCTCCCAATTTAGCGAAAGGGCGACGGACATGAAACGACTTATCATTGGCATCTCAGGGGCCAGCGGCGCGATTTACGGCGTGCGCTTATTACAGGTGCTGCGTGATGTCGCCGACGTTGAAACCCATCTGGTGATGAGCCAGGCCGCGCGCCAGACGCTCTCGCTCGAAACCGATCTCGCACTGCGCGATGTGCAGGCGCTGGCCGACGTGGTGCACGACAGCCGCGATATCGCCGCCAGCATCTCGTCAGGCTCGTTTAAAACCGCCGGTATGGTTATCCTGCCCTGTTCGATCAAAACCCTGTCAGGCATTGTTCACAGCTACACCGACAGCCTGCTCACCCGCGCGGCGGATGTGGTGCTTAAAGAGCGTCGCCCGCTGGTGCTGTGCGTGCGGGAAACCCCGCTGCACCTTGGGCACCTGCGCTTAATGACCCAGGCGGCGGAACTCGGCGCGATGATCATGCCCCCGGTGCCCGCGTTTTATCACCGTCCGCAAACGCTGGATGATCTCATCAACCAGACGGTCAACCGCGTTATCGATCAGTTTGCAATTGAACTGCCGGAGGATCTCTTTATCCGCTGGCAGGGGGGCGATGCTGCAAAATAGTGCACGCCTGGCGTTAATGCCCCGTAACGGGGCAATTCTGCAACCGCGATCAAATCCTCGACATTTAATCTCTGATTTCTGTTTGTTACACGCCGGTGTGGCGGGCAGACCTGCTATCTTTCACTATGAAGTCAACCTTGCAACGTTTTATTAACATATTTAACGCCGATGTTTTTCTCAGGTGCGAAACTGGCATAAGACATGCAAGCATTGGAAAGTAGCAAACACACAACACAACGTATTACATAATAAAATCAGAAAACTCGAGGGTATTGTATGAAGAAGACGGTTGTTGCTCTGTCTTTACTGCTGGGCCTGTCCAGTGCCGCCAGCGTTTACGCAGCACTGCCTCAGACCGTGCGCATTGGTACTGACGCGACTTACGCGCCATTCTCGTCCAAGGATGCGAAAGGGGAGTTTGTTGGTTTTGACATCGACCTCGGCAACGAGATGTGTACCCGCATCAAAGTGAAATGCACCTGGGTGGGTAGCGATTTTGATGCGCTGATCCCCTCGCTGAAAGCGAAGAAAATTGATGCCATCATCTCTTCTTTGTCCATTACGGAAAAACGTCTGCAAGAGATCGCGTTCTCCGTCCCGCTGTACGCGGCGAACTCCCGCCTGATCGCGGTGAAAGGCTCGCCAATTCAGCCCACCACCGACTCGCTGAAAGGCAAGCACGTGGGCGTATTGCAAGGCTCCACGCAGGAAACCTACGCGAACGAAAACTGGCGCAGCAAGGGCGTGGACGTCGTGGCGTACCAGAACCAGGATCTGATCTATTCTGACCTCTCTGCGGGCCGTATCGATGCGGCATTCCAGGACGAAGTCGCCGCCAGCGAAGGCTTCCTGAAACAGCCTGCCGGTAAAGACTATGACTTCGCGGGTCCGTCCGTGAAAGACAAAAAATACTTTGGCGACGGCACCGGTATTGGTCTGCGTAAAGACGACACCGAGCTGAAAGCCGCCTTCGACAAAGCCTTTGATGAAATGCGTAAAGACGGCACCTACGACAAACTGGCGAAGAAATACTTCAACTTTAACGTCTACGGCGATTAAGCCTTAGCCGCACGACGTGACTGATCGGCGGGAAACGGATGCACCATCGCGCAAAATCGTGGTGGTGCATTAATACGGTGAATGTTTCATCATGGTGCAAGGAGTGCACTGTTATGGGGCGAATTTGCATAGTTAAGCAAAAGTAATGCAAAAAAAGCGCGCGAACGGGCAGAATATTTTGCCTTGCCGGGGCGAATAATGGCACGATACCGACACCGTATTCTTCTAATAAATCCCGTAGGAAAGAAAGTCTGTTGAGGATATTTATGAAAAACCTGGTGTTATCTCTTTCTCTGGTCCTGGCGTTTTCAAGTATGACCGGCGCATATGCAGCAATCCCGCAAAAACTCCGCATTGGTACCGACCCCACTTACGCACCCTTTGAATCGAAGAATGCACAGGGTGAATTGGTTGGTTTTGACATCGATCTGGCAAAAGAGCTGTGTAAGCGCATTAATACGACCTGTACGTTCATTGAGAACCCGCTCGATGCGCTGATCCCCTCGCTGAAAGCGAAGAAAATCGACGCCATCATGTCGTCGTTGTCGATCACTGAAAAACGTCAGCAGGAAATCGCGTTCACCGACAAACTCTACGCGGCAGATTCCCGCCTGGTGGTGGCAAAAAATTCTGACGTCGTACCCGACCTGGCAAAGCTCGCCGGTAAGCGCATTGGCGTTTTGCAGGGCACCACCCAGGAAACCTACGGCAACGTGCACTGGGCATCGAAAGGCGTTGAAATCGTCTCTTATCAGGGCCAGGACACCATTTATGCTGACCTGACGGCAGGCCGCATTGATGCTGCGTTTCAGGATGAAGTCGCCGCCAGCGAAGGCTTCCTGAAAACCGCCATGGGCAAAGATTACCAGTTTGGTGGCCCGTCCATTAAAGATGAAAAGCTGTTTGGCGTCGGCACCGGTATGGGTGTGCGTAAAGACGACAATGAACTGCGCGAAGCGCTGAATAAAGCCTTTGCCGAAATGCGCGCCGACGGCACCTACGAAAAACTGGCGAAAAAGTATTTTGATTTTGATGTTTACGGTGGCTAATCCCCACGCGTGATTAACGTGCAACCCCTCCTGTCACGGGAGGGGAGAAGACACGGCTGACACCACACACGACAGGACAGGCTGCATGCTGTACGGGTTTTCTCAAGTTATATTACAAGGTGCCATTGTCACGCTGGAGCTGGCGTTAAGCTCCGTTGTGCTGGCGGTACTGATAGGCCTGGCCGGTGCGGGCGCAAAGCTCTCCGGTAACCGTCTGTTAGCCATCATTTTTGAAGGCTACACCACGCTCATCCGTGGCGTACCGGATCTGGTCCTGATGCTGCTGATTTTTTACGGCCTGCAAATCGTCCTTAACGCCATTACCGAATCGGTTGGCATCGGACAGATCGACATCGATCCGATGGTAGCCGGTATTATCACGCTTGGCTTTATCTATGGCGCGTACTTTACCGAGACCTTCCGCGGAGCCTTTATGGCCGTGCCGCGCGGGCATATCGAAGCGGCCACCGCCTTCGGGTTTACCGGCGCACAAACGTTTCGCCGTATTCTGTTCCCGGCCATGATGCGCTACGCGCTGCCGGGGATCGGTAACAACTGGCAGGTGATTTTGAAAGCCACCGCGCTGGTGTCGCTGCTCGGTCTGGAAGACGTGGTGAAAGCGACGCAGCTTGCCGGGAAGAGTACCTGGGAGCCGTTCTATTTCGCGGTGGTCTGTGGATTGATTTATCTGGTATTTACAACCGTTTCCAATGGTGTGCTGCTTCTGCTCGAACGTCGCTACTCCGTGGGTGTGAAGAGGGCTGACCTGTGATCGAGATTATTCAGGAGTACTGGAAAGCGCTGCTGTGGACGGACGGCTACCGGTTTACCGGCGTGGCCATTACGCTCTGGCTGCTGATTTCATCGGTGGTGATGGGCGGCGTCATGGCGGTTTTTTTGGCGATTGGCCGCGTCTCCAGCAATAACTATGTGCGCTTCCCGATCTGGCTGTTTACCTATATTTTTCGCGGTACGCCGCTGTATGTGCAGCTGCTGGTGTTTTACTCCGGTATGTATACGCTTGAGATCGTCAAAGGTACCGAGCTGCTCAACGCGTTTTTCCGCAGCGGGTTAAACTGTACGGTGCTGGCACTGACGCTCAACACCTGTGCTTACACCACCGAAATCTTTGCCGGGGCGATCCGCTCGGTACCGCACGGTGAAATCGAAGCGGCGCGGGCGTACGGCTTCTCGTCGGTGAAAATGTACCGCTCGATTATTCTGCCGTCGGCCCTGCGCATTGCGCTGCCAGCCTACAGCAACGAAGTGATTTTGATGCTGCACTCCACGGCGCTGGCCTTTACCGCCACGGTGCCGGATCTACTGAAAATCGCCCGCGATATCAACTCGGCAACCTATCAGCCGTTCACCGCGTTTGGGCTGGCGGCGGTCCTGTATTTGATGATTTCTTATGTGCTGATAAGCCTGTTCCGCAAGGCGGAAAAGCGCTGGTTGCAGCATGTGAAACCTTCTTCGACGCACTGAGAATACGATGTCTGAGAATAAATTAAACGTTACAGATTTGCATAAACACTACGGCGAACATGAAGTGCTGAAAGGCGTGTCGCTTCAGGCGAACGCGGGCGATGTGATCAGCATTATCGGATCGTCCGGGTCCGGTAAGAGTACCTTTTTGCGCTGCATAAACTTCCTCGAAAAACCGAGCGAAGGCACGATTGTGGTCAACGGTCAAAATATCAATCTGGTGCGCGATAAAGACGGCCAGTTGAAGGTGGCGGATAAAAACCAGCTGCGTCTGTTGCGCACGCGCCTGACCATGGTGTTCCAGCATTTTAACCTGTGGAGCCACATGACGGTGCTGGAAAACGTCATGGAAGCGCCCATTCAGGTGCTGGGCCTGAGCAAGCAGGAATCCCGCGAGCGTGCGGTGAAATATCTGGCGAAGGTCGGCATTGATGAGCGCGCCCAGGCAAAATACCCGGTGCATTTGTCCGGTGGTCAACAGCAGCGCGTGTCGATTGCGCGTGCGCTGGCGATGGAGCCGGAAGTGTTGCTGTTTGACGAACCCACCTCGGCGCTTGATCCGGAGCTGGTGGGGGAAGTGCTGCGCATCATGCAACAGCTGGCGGAAGAGGGTAAAACGATGGTGGTGGTCACCCACGAAATGGGCTTTGCCCGCCACGTTTCCACCCATGTGATCTTCCTGCATCAGGGCAAAATTGAGGAGCAGGGCGATCCCGAAGCCCTGTTCGGCAACCCACAAAGCCCGCGCTTGCAGCAGTTTTTGAAAGGATCGCTGAAGTAACTTCTTTTATCCCCTCTCCCGTGTGAGAGGGGAAATAACCTCACTGCGCCAACAAGCGCACCGCGCTATCCTCATCGGTCACCAGACCGCTCACCCACCGCCCGGTCAGCGCCGCATGAATAGCACGATACTTTTTCGGCCCGCCCGCAAAGCCAATCACCTGGCGCGGCGTGTGGCTGGTCAGCGCGACGCTGGTGAGCAGCGCATCCAGCTCAGAGTGCAGCCGCTCGCCCTGATGATTGAAGAAATGACCGAGCATCTCGCCCGCTACGTGCTGCGTTTCTAACGCTTTCACCTGCGCATCGGTAATAAAGCCTTCGGTGTTCAGCGGGCAGCCAAGCTCGACTTCGCCGATTCCCAAAAACGTCACGCTGGCATTGAGCGCGCGGGCGGCAACGCGCTGGTACACCTGATGCTGGCACCACATGGTTTTATCTTCCGGGCTGTCGGCGTACAGAGGCGCGGGAATAAAATAATATTTGCCCTGCATCTTCTCCGCCATTTTCAGCGGCACGTCATAACGCGTACCGGAGTCATCGCGGGCGATCGCGCCGATCATCGACACGCACTGATGCTGCGGGCGATCAAGCCAGGGCAGGGCATCGATCACCGCCCGCAGGGTTTTACCGGATCCCACGCCGAACACCTGCGGATCGTCTTCGTTAATAAACTGCGCCATCACGTCCGCACCTTCCACTGCCAGCATTTGCTGGATGGCGTCGTTATCCAGTCCAGCGGAGGGCACCACGCGGCACAGCGACAGGCCAAATTTGGCCTGTAAATCGTGTGCCAGCTTCATGCAGCGGGTCACCGGGTGGCTGATATTGACCGTAACCATGCCCATTTCCCGCGCGCCAGAAATCAGGCGCTGCGCCACCTGGCGCGACAGCCCAAGCGCTTTGGCAATCTCCTGCTGTGTGAGTCCCGCGACGTAATACATCCATGCAGCCCGCGCGGCGAGTTCCTGCTTTTTTTCTTCTTTGTTCATCAACGAATTTCCTGATTTGCCTGCCTGCATTCTACCCCCGTTTGGGCAGATGCGCGAAATGGGCAAAAGTCATTCATTTGGGCATTTGCTGATTTCGTGAGTTCCCTCGCAGAAAAGAATCGCAGCATCCAACTAACATACACACAACAAACGGGCAGTTGCCCGATAATCTGTCAAATGCTCAAATTTATGAGGTGAAAATGATGTCGAGTGAAAAATCAGTGTGGATGCATATTGGTGCCGGGTCGTTTCATCGTGCTCATCAGGCGTGGTATCTGCATAAGCTGATGCAACAGGGTGATAACCGCTGGGAAATCGCGCTCGGGAATATCCGCGATGACGCCAATGCGCTGCTGACGGCACTGGCCGCGCAAAAAGGGGAGTACGTACTGGAGACCGTATCGCCAGAAGGTGAGCGCCAGTATGAAACCATCACCTCTCTTCGCCGCATCCTGCCGTGGGATAGCGACATCAGCGCGCTGGTGGCCCAGGGCGCATCCAGCGAGACCCGCGTCATTGCGTTCACCGTCACCGAAAGCGGCTACTACCTGACGCCAGAGCATGAGCTTGACGTGATGCAGGCCGATATTCAGGCCGATCTGAGCGGCGGGATGCGCACGTTATACGGCGCATTAACCCGCATCCTGAAACAGCGTATCGCCGCCCACGGCGAACCGGTGACGCTGCTGAACTGCGATAACCTGCGCCATAACGGTGAGCGCTTCCGCCACGGCTTCCTGTCGTTTTTACAGGCGAAAGGCGAACATGCGCTGCATGACTGGGTAAAAACGCACACCACTTCGCCAAACACCATGGTGGATCGCATCACCCCGCGCCCCACGCCGGACGTGGCCGAGCGCGTGCTGGCGGCCACCGGCGTGAAAGACGCAGTGCCGGTGATGGGCGAATCCTTCATCCAGTGGGTGATTGAAGACGATTTTATCAACGGACGCCCAGCGCTGGAAAACGTCGGCGTGGAGCTGGTGGATAGCGTGCTGCCGTGGGAAGAGGCAAAAATCCGCATTCTTAATGCCACGCACAGCTGCATCGCCTGGGCCGGTACGCTGATTGGCCTGAGCTACATCGACGACAGCACCCGCCAGGACGCCATCCGCCAGATGGCCTGGGAATACGTTTCACGCGACGTTATCCCGTCCCTCACGCCAAGCCCGCTGGATCTGGCGAAGTATCGCGACGTGGTGCTGGCGCGTTTTGGCAATCCGTACATTAAAGACACCAACCAGCGCGTCGCCGCCGACGGCCTGTCGAAAATTCCAGGTATGGTGACGCCGACCCTGATCGACTGCTACCAGCGCGGAGCGACCCCTTCCGCGACCGCCGTACTGCCCGCGCTGTTCTTCCTGTTCCTCAAACGCTGGGCCGACGGCTCGCTGCCGTATACCTATCAGGATGGCGTCATGCAACCGGCGGCGGTGCGCGCAGTGTTTGCCGCGCAGGATCCGCTGGCGACCTGGGCGGCGGACGAGGCGCTGTTTGCCGAACTGGCGCACTCCGGCGAATTCCTCGCCCTGCTGCGTAAAACCGTCAGCGAGCTTGAACAGTGGGTTCAACAGCCTGACGTCCAGCTGGCGTCGGCGTGAGGAGCAGCGATATGTATCTTGGAATCGACATTGGCACTTCGGAGCTAAAAGCCCTGCTGATAGACGGACACGGTGAAATCGTTGGCTCCGCACATGCGGCGCTGACGGTGCAACGCCCGCATCCACACTGGGCTGAGCAGGATCCCGACGCCTGGTGGCAGGCGTGTGGACGCGTCGTCACCGAACTGCGCCAGCAGCATCCGCAGCAGTGGGCCGCAATCCGCGCCATCGGGTTGTCCGGGCAGATGCACGGCGCGGTATTGCTGGATAACGCGGGTGCGGTACTGCGACCGTGCATTCTGTGGAATGACACCCGTAGCGCACAGGAGTGCGACTGGCTGCGCGAGCATCATCCGGAAATGCTGAGCGTAAGCGCCAACATGATCATGCCGGGCTTCACCGCGCCGAAGCTGGTGTGGGTCGCCCGTCATGAGCCGCAGATCTTTAGCCGCATCGCCAAAGTGCTGCTGCCAAAGGATTATCTGCGCTGGCGGTTGACCGGGGAATTTGTCAGCGATCCCTCCGACGCCGCCGGCACGCTGTGGCTGGACGTCGCCAAACGCGACTGGTCTGACGAACTGCTGGCGGCAACCGACATGAACCGCAGCCAGATGCCTGCGCTGGTGGAAGGTAGCGACATCAGCGCCACGCTGCGCCAGACGCTGGCGAGCGAATGGGGCCTCAGTTCATCCGTGGTGGTGGCCGGTGGCGGTGGCGATAACGCCACGTCAGCGGTGGGTGTGGGTGCGGTGAGTCCGGGCGATGCGTTTATTTCGCTTGGGACTTCCGGCGTCATTTTTGTGGTCAACGACCATTTGCAGGCCGACCCCACCTCCGGCGTGCACGCCTTCTGCCATGCGCTGCCGAACCGCTGGCACCAGATGAGCGTCATGCTAAGCGCGGCAAGCTGCCTGCGCTGGCTGTGCAATTTACTCTCGGTCACCGAGAGCCAGCTGATGGATGAAATGGCGCTGTTGAGCGACGAAGAGAAAAAGCGTGCACCGCTGTTCCTGCCGTATCTCTCCGGTGAACGCACGCCGCATAACGATCCGCTGGCGACCGGAAACTTCTTTAACCTGCGCCACGAAACCAGCCGCGCGCTGCTCGGTTATGCAGTTATCGAAGGGGTGACCTTTGGCCTGGCGGATGGCTTGCAGGTGCTCGGCAACGCGGGCATTCGCGAATGCAGTCTGACCGGCGGCGGCGCACGCAGCGCACTGTGGGCGCAGCTGATCGCCGATGTGCTGGCGATCCCGATGGTGACCCATCCGGCCAGCTCCTCCGGCGCGCTGGGGGCGGCACGGCTGGCGTGGCTCGCCGACGGCGGTGAGGAAAGCGCGGTGTGCCTCAAACCGCCAGTCACGGCGCGCTTCACGCCGCAGGCCGCGCGGCAGATCTGGCTGCATCAGCGTCTGGCGCTGTTCCGCCAGCTTTATACGCAACAGCAGGCAGCCCGCACGCTGCTGCCGTAATCCACCCGCCCCGGTTTGTGTACCCTCACCGGGGCGTATCTCCCGGCTATAACAACAGGAAAATTGTCATGCAGTCTAAAGAATACTGGTTTGGCTTACCGACAAAATTGCTCTGGGGATTCGTGGCTATCGCCATTTTTATGGCAGGCGATGGCTTTGAAATGGCGTTCTTATCCAAACACATCACCGACATGGGCTTTTCGCCCGCAGAATCCGCCGTGGTCTTTATGGTCTACGGTTTTGCGGCCGCGCTGGCGGCCTGGGCCTCCGGCGTGGTGGCTGAACTCATCACTCCGCAACGGGCGATGCTGATTGGCTTCATCCTGTGGATTATTATGCACGTGCTGTTTATGGCTTTCGGCCTTGGCATGCGCAACTATCCGCTGATGCTGCTGTTCTACGGCATTCGTGGGCTGGCCTATCCGCTGTTTATCTATTCGTTCATGCTGATGCTGGTGCAGGTACTCCCGCGCAGCAATCTGGCCGCCGCCACGGGCTGGTTCTGGGCGATGTACTCCGTGGGTATCGGCGTGGTTGGCAGCTATTTGCCGAGCCTGACGATCCCGGTGTTCGGTGAAACCGGCACGCTGTGGTTTGCCATCGTGTGGGTGGCGGGCGGCGGCATTCTGGCCTTCTTCAGCCTGCGCAATGTGCCGGTGGATCGTTCGAGGGTGAATTTACCGCTGCGCGAAAAGCTGACCGAACTCTCCCGCGCGGGCACCATTTTGTTTACCAACCGCGATATCTTCTACGCCTGCCTGATCCGCATCATCAACACGCTGTCGCTGTTTGGCTTTGCTATCGTGATGCCGCTGCTGTTTGTTGATCGTCTCGGCTTTACGATTTCAGAATGGCTGCAAATCTGGGCGGTGTTCTTCTTCGTCACCATCTTTACCAATATTTTCTGGGGCATTACCGGGGAGTACATCGGCTGGATCCGCCAGGTGCGCTGGTTCGGCTGTCTCGGCATGGCGATCTCCAGCCTGACGTTCTATTACCTGCCGCTGTACGCCGGGCATAACTTTGCCGTGGCGTTGATACCGGCGGTGATGTTAGGCATTTTTGTCGCGGCGTTCGTGCCGATGACGGCGGTATTCCCGACGCTGGAGCCGCATCACAAAGGCGCGGCGGTATCGATTTACAACCTCTCGGCGGGCATGAGTAACTTTGTCGCCCCCGCCATTGCCTCCGCGCTGCTGCCGTTTTTTGATATCGTCGGCGTGGTCTGGGCTTACACCGGGCTGTATCTCTTCGCCGGGATTTTAACCTTCATTATCAGGGTGCCGCAGCCAAAACGCGAACGCAGCACGCCTGCCGCAAAGGAGGCCGGGCAGAGCCTGTAACGCCGGTCAACCCCTCTCCTTAGCGGGAGAGGGGCGCCTGGAATTCGTTCGCCGTCAGCCGGTAAACGCAGTCATCGTGGAAGACGTCGTTGATGCGGTAGACTTTTCGCAGCACGTCCACCTGCACGAAGCCGAGCTTTTCCAGCACCCGCTGCGAGCCGAGGTTTTCTGACAGCACATACGCATTCAGCGCTTCTACTCCCGCCTGCGCAAACGCATAGTCACACACCGCACGCAGCGCTTCGCTGGCAATGCCCTGGCCCTGCGCCTGCGTCGCAATGCTATAGCCTACGTCCGCCTCCTGTGGATACGCACTGCTAATGCTCAAGCCGATATCCCCGAGCGGAGTGTCGTCATCGTGTCGGCGGATCACAAACGCGCCGCTGTTGTTCAGACGGCTATCGAACACCCGTCGCACTTCATCCTCCGGCACAATATCCGCCATAAATTGCATGATCGCGGGATCGTGACGCAGACGTAAAAAAAACGGCCAGTCGGATCCCTGAAACGGGGAGAGGGTAAGACGCGGGGTAACAAGTGTGGTCATGAAAATCGCCATTCCGGTGGAGTACAGGTTTACCTTAACACCGGAAGGGAACAGGCGAACAGGGGGGAAGACTCCAGATTTTGGCGGGTTGTTATTTGCGCCTTAGCGCCAATGAGCAGTCGAAAGCCGGACGGTTCCCTCTCCTTTGGGGAGAGGGTTAGGGTGAGGGGAAAACACCTCGCGGCTTAAACCACGTCCGCCAGCGCCTCTTCCAGTTCGTACCAGCGAAAGCCGAAGCCAGACTCTTCCAGGCGTTTGGGTAGCGCGCGCTGGCCGCCGAGGACCAGCACCGACGATTCACCCATCATCAGACGCACGGCGGTGGCGGGCGCACGCATAATCGCCGGACGGTGCAGCGCATGCCCCAGCGAGTGGGCGAACTGTTCATTACGCACCGGGTAGGGGGCTACCATATTGAACGGGCCGCGCAGGTCATTATCGAGCAGCCACAAAATCCCGTTCACCATATCGTCAATGTGGATCCACGCCAGATATTGCCGCCCATTGCCAATGGGACCGCCAAGGCCTAAACGAAAGATCGGCAGCATTTTTGCCAGGATCCCGCCTTTCGCTGCAAACACCACGCCGGTACGCAGCAGGCAAACGCGCGTTTTGTCGCTCTGTGCGCCGCAGGCGATTTGCTCCCAGCGGGCGCACAGCTTATGCGTGAATTCGTTATGCGGCGGTTCGTCTTCGGTCACCACCACTTCGCCCAAATCACCGTAATAGCCCGCCGCAGAACCGGAGATCAGCACGGCTGGCGGCGTCTGGCTGGCGTTAATGAGATCGACCAGCTTTTGCGTGATCTGCCAGCGGCTGTTGCACAAACGCTGCTTTTGCTGCTCGCTCCAGCGTTTGTCGGCGATAGGCTCCCCCGCCAGATTGATCACCGCATCCATGTCGTTCAGGTCTGACTGGTCGTTCAGCCCCTTCCAGAGCGTGACGCGCGGGTCAACCACCTGACGCGCTTTCTCGGGGCTGCGCGTGACCACCGTAACCGAATGCCCAATATCAAGCAGGCGGGGAACAAGATGACGGCCAATCAGGCCGGTGCCGCCGGTAACCAGAATCCTCATGCAACCTCCCGGTTGCGCTTAGCGGTGCCAGCTCATGGTCATTGACACGGAGTCGGCGTACCGCAGCGCGTGAAGTTTATCGATCTCTACTTCAGCATATGTGACCCAGTGATGTTCGCGTGCGATATCGAGCACATCCTGAGTTAATTTTTCCAACAGCGAGAAACGATTATTTTCAACGTGCTGAATGATGCTTTTGGTGATAGTGCGGTAGTTCAGCGCATCGTTGATGTCTTCGCTGGCCCGGGCTTTTTCCGCCGGGTAATGGAGCACCACGTTGACCACAATGTCCTGACGATTGACGATCTCTTCGTCCTTAATACCGATGTAGGTTCTCAGGCGCAGATTTTTAATCCGAATTACAGCATCTGGCTGCGGCATGGCAAAACTCCTTCGTGTCATAATCTGCCCATCATACACGAGGTTGAAGCCTGCCTACACGTGCTGCGCCTGCTGCATTGCGCGCAGGGTAGAAGGCCGCGTGCGAATGCGCTCATACCAGTTATTCACCGCCGGCCAGGTGTTCAGATCGATACGCTGCCGCTCATAGGAGTTGATCCACGGCCAGGTGGCGATATCCGCAATGCTGTAGTGCTCGCCGCCAAGCCAGGGCACGCGCTCAAGCCGCGTGTTCAGTACCGAATAGAGGCGCTGGGTTTCGACCTGATAGCGCTCAATGGCGTAAGGAATGGGTTTGGGGGCAAAATAGTTAAAATGGTGATTTTGACCGAGCATCGGCCCCAGCCCGCCAATTTGCCAGAACAGCCATTGCAGCGTGCGGTGGCGTTCACGCAGCTCACCGCTAAGCAGCTTGCCGCTCTTCTCGGCGAGGTAAAGCAGGATCTCGCCTGACTCAAACAGGCTGAGCGGTGGGCCGCCGTCGGTGGGAGCATGATCGACGATGGCCGGGATTTTGTTGTTGGGTGAGATCTCAAGAAAGTCGGCGCGGAACTGGTCGCCC
This sequence comes from uncultured Enterobacter sp., assembly GCA_963521185.1. Lineage (GTDB taxonomy): Bacteria > Pseudomonadota > Gammaproteobacteria > Enterobacterales > Enterobacteriaceae > Enterobacter_D. The sequence continues at coordinate 93,729 of CAUQTV010000007.1, forward strand.
TTGCTGATATCGACGCGGATCAGGCGGTAATCCACTTCAGCTTCTTCCAGAAACAGCGTGATTTTATGACCATTCGGCGTCGGGGCGTAGTAGAGATCGATCATTTCAACTCCTGTCGTTGCAGTCTCGTCGCAGAATGGAGTATAGGCGTTAGCAGGCAAGTGTGAATTTTCATCAGGTGACAGCCTGTGCGAGACATTATACTTTTGACATAAAACCAGACACTGAACGAGGATGTTATGAGCAAGCCGCTTATCACGCTGTGGGCCGACGCCGATTTTTTCTCTCCGTATGTGATGTCCGTGTATGTTGCGCTGCATGAAAAGGCGCTGCCGTTCACGCTGAACACCGTTAATCTGGACAGCGGCGAGAATTTGCAGCCTGCGTGGACCGGCTACCGTCTCACCCGCCGTGTGCCGGTGCTGGAGATCGACGGGTTCGAACTTAGCGAGTCATCCGCCATTACCGAATACCTCGACGAAAAATTTTCCCCGCCAGAGTGGGAGCGTCTCTACCCGCACGACATGCAAAACCGCGCCCGCGCACGCCAGATCCAGGCGTGGCTGCGCAGCGATCTGATGCCCATTCGCGAAGAGCGTCCAACCGACGTGGTGTTTGCCGGAGCGAAAAAAGCGCCGTTGAGCCAGGCGGGTCTCGCCAGTGCGGCCAAACTCTTTGATACGGCTGGTCTGCTGCTGGCGCACGGTAAGCCCAATCTGTTTGGCGAATGGTGCCTTGCCGACGCCGATCTGGCGCTGATGCTCAATCGGCTGGTGCTTCACGGCGATGACGTGCCGGACGCGCTCGCTGACTACGCCGCGTTCCAGTGGCAGCGCTCGTCCGTACAGCGTTATGTGGCACTATCGGCGAAGCGTTCAGGCTGAATGACGCGGACTTATCCGGTATCATGAGCGGGACACTTTTCAACGAGGTTTTTGCAATGAAGCTGATGTTTGCCTCAGACATTCACGGCTCGCTGCCGGCAACAGAACGCGTACTGTCACTCTTCGCGCAGAGCGGCGCGCAGTGGCTGGTGATTCTGGGCGACGTGTTAAACCACGGCCCGCGCAATGCCCTGCCAGACGGCTACGCGCCAGCACAGGTGGCAGATCGCTTAAACGAACAGGCCAGCCGTATTATTGCGGTGCGTGGCAACTGCGACAGCGAAGTGGATCAGATGCTGCTTCACTTTCCCATCACCGCGCCGTGGCAGCAGGTACTCACGGCCCACCAGCGACTTTTCCTGACTCACGGGCATCTCTTCAGCCCGGAAAATCTCCCGCCGCTGGCGGCGGGCGACGTGCTGGTCTATGGTCATACTCATCTTCCCGTGGCCGAGAAAAAGGGCGATATTTTCCATTTTAACCCCGGTTCGGTCAGCATCCCGAAAGGCGGGTTTGCGCCAAGCTACGGTATGCTTGAGGAAAACGTCCTGCGGGTGATAGCACTCAATGATCAACGTGTTATTGCGCAGGTCGCGATTAATCCGTAATTTACCCCTCAACCAAAAACGCGTCATAAGAGCGCTTAAAGAGAAGGTTTCCTGATGGTGGAACAAAGTCATTTTGCAGGCACGGAGTGGGTAGACATTGTTAATGAAGACAATGAAGTGATTGCGCAGGCCAGCCGCGCTCAAATGCGCGCGCAGTGTTTGCGCCATCGCGCGACCTACATCGTCGTGCATGACGGTATGGGCAAAATCCTGGTTCAGCGCCGCACCGAAATCAAAGACTTTATGCCGGGCATGCTGGATGCGACCGCCGGTGGCGTGGTGCAGGCCGATGAGGTGTTACTGGACTCTGCCCGTCGTGAAGCCGAAGAGGAGTTGGGGATTGCTGGCGTACCGCTGGCGGATCACGGGCAGTTCTACTTTGAAGACGAGCACTGCCGCGTCTGGGGCGCGCTGTTTAGCTGCGTGTCTCACGGCCCGTTTGCGCTACAGGAAGAAGAAGTGGATGAAGTGAGCTGGATGACGCCAGAAGAGATCACTGCCCGCTGTGACGAGTTCACCCCGGATTCGCTGAAAGCGCTGGCGCTGTGGATGAGCCGCAATGCCAACAACGATGTGCCGAAGATGGAAGAAGCGCAGTAGAAAATGAACAGGCAGTAAAAAAGGCGACCCGTTAAGTGGTCGCCTTTTTGTTGCCGGATGGCGCTTCGCTTATCCGGCCTAAAAAACCGTAGGCCCGGTAAGCGCGAGCGCCACCGGGCTTTTTAACATTACTGCTGCTGGGACGACTGGATCGCGGTCAGTGCGATGGTGTAGACGATATCGTCTACCAGCGCGCCACGAGACAGGTCGTTAACCGGTTTGCGCATACCTTGCAGCATCGGCCCGATGGAGATCAGGTCGGCTGAACGCTGTACCGCTTTATAGGTGGTGTTACCGGTGTTCAGATCCGGGAAGATGAACACGGTCGCACGACCAGCAACCGGTGAGTTCGGCGCTTTGGATTTCGCTACGTCTGCCATCACAGCCGCGTCGTATTGCAGCGGGCCGTCGATAACCAGATCCGGACGTTTTTCCTGCGCGATACGGGTCGCTTCACGCACTTTCTCAACGTCGCTACCGGCACCGGAGTTACCGGTGGAGTAGGAGAGCATTGCCACGCGCGGTTCGATACCGAAAGCGGTCGCGGAATCTGCGGACTGAATCGCGATTTCTGCCAGTTGCTCAGCGGTCGGATCCGGGTTGATCGCGCAGTCACCGTAAACGTAAACCTGTTCCGGCAGCAGCATGAAGAACACAGAAGAAACCAGTGAGCTACCCGGTGCGGTTTTGATCAACTGCAACGGTGGGCGGATGGTGTTCGCGGTGGTGTGAACCGCACCGGACACCAGGCCGTCAACTTCGTCCTGCTCCAGCATCAGCGTACCCAGCACCACGTTGTCTTCCAGCTGTTCGCGGGCAACGGCTTCGGTCATGCCTTTGCTCTTACGCAGCTCAACCAGACGGGCAACGTAGCTTTCACGTACCACTTCCGGATCCACGATTTCGATGCCAGCGCCAAGCTCTACGCCCTGAGACGCGGCTACGCGGGTGATTTCGTCCGGGTTACCTAACAGGACGCAGGTCGCGATGCCACGTTCCGCACAGATAGCGGCTGCTTTCACGGTACGCGGTTCGTCACCTTCCGGCAGCACAACGCGTTTGCCAGCCTGACGAGCAAGCTCGGTCAGCTGATAACGGAAGGCTGGCGGAGAGAGGCGACGGCTACGCTCAGAGGTGGCGGTCAGAGACTCGATCCAGTCAGCGTTGATGTAACCTGCAACGTATTCCTGCACTTTCTCGATACGCTGATGGTCATCAGCCGGCACTTCCAGGTTGAAGCTCTGCAAGCTCAACGAGGTCTGCCAGGTATTGGTGTTAACCATGAACACCGGCAGGCCCGTGGCGAAAGCACGTTCGCACAGTTTGCCCACGCGCGGGTCCATTTCATAGGCACCGGTCAGCAGGATGGCACCGATTTCCACGCCGTTCATCGCTGCCAGACACGCGGCAACCAGCACGTCAGGACGGTCAGCGGAGGTCACCAGCAGGGAGCCTGCGCGGAAGTGTTCCAGCATGTGCGGAATGCTACGCGCACAGAAGGTCACGGACTTCACGCGACGGGTGTTGATGTCGCCTTCGTTAACCACGGTCGCGTTGAGGTGACGCGCCATGTCGATAGCACGGGTCGCGATCAGATCGAAGCTCCACGGCACCGCGCCCAGCACCGGCAGTGCGCTGGCGTTTTGCAGCTGTGCCGGATCGATGTTGCTCACCTTCGCTTTGGAGGAGTCATCGAAAATCTCAGACAGATCCGGGCGGGTGCGGCCTTGTTCATCAACGGGGGCGTTCAGTTTGTTAATGATAACGCCGGTGATGTTGGCGTTTTTCGCGCCGCCGAAGCTGCTGCGCGTCAGTTCGATACGCTCTTTCAGCTGTTCTGCGGTGTCAGTACCCTGAGACATCACGAAGACGATTTCTGCGTTCAGGGTTTTGGCGATCTCATAGTTCAGCGACTGAGCGAACTGATGTTTACGCGTTGGCACCAGGCCTTCTACCAGCACAACTTCAGCGTCTTTCGCGCTGTCGTGGTAGCGCGCAACGATCTCTTCCATCAGCACATCTTTCTGGTTGCTGGACAGCAGAGACTCAACGTGGCTCATTTTCAGCGGTTCAGCCGCTGGCAGACCGGAATTCGCACGCACAATCATGGTGGTCTGGTCTGGCGCATCGCCACCCGCACGCGGCTGGGCGATAGGTTTAAAGACGCTCAAACGAACGCCTTTGCGTTCCATAGCACGGATAACGCCAAGGCTGACGCTGGTCAGGCCGACGCTGGTTCCGGTAGGGATCAGCATAATAATACGGGACACGGTATATCCTCTTTTTCGTTACCGCCGGAAAATGGCGCGTTACAAAACAGCACCGCCAGCGTTGGCTGGCGGTGTGGAACATCAGGCAGTCAGACGATTAGCGTCTTGTGCAATGACCAGCTCTTCGTTGGTCGGGATGACCATCGCGAGGGTGGTACCTTCTTTGTTGATGTAGCCGGAATTGCCAAAGCGGGCAGCCAGGTTACGTTCGTGATCAACGTCGAAGCCCAGAACGCCCAGTTTACCCAGGGTCAGTTCGCGAACCATGGCAGCGTTTTCACCGATACCACCGGTGAAGACCACGCCGTCCAGACGACCGTCCATCAGCGCAGTGTAAGAGCCGATGTATTTCGCCAGGCGGTGGCAGTAAACGTCCATTGCACGTTTAGCGTCCGCTTTGTCCTGATAATTGTCTTCAACATAACGGCAGTCGCTGGTGACTTCGGTCAGACCCAGCAGGCCGGACTCTTTGGTCAGCATTTTGTTGATGTCTTCAACGCTCATGCCCAGGGTGTCGTGCAGGTGGAAGATGATCGCCGGGTCGATATCACCGGAGCGAGTCCCCATCACCAGGCCTTCCAGCGGGGTCAGACCCATGGAGGTGTCAACGCACTGGCCGTTACGGATAGCTGAAACGGAACCGCCGTTACCCAGGTGGCAAGTGATGATGTTCACTTCTTCCACCGGCTTGTTCAGCATTTTCGCGGCTTCCTGCGTCACGTAGAAGTGGCTGGTGCCGTGTGCGCCGTAACGACGAACGCCGTGCTCTTTGTACAGTTTGTACGGCAGGGCGTAGAGGTAAGACTCTTCCGGCATGGTCTGATGGAACGCGGTGTCAAACACAGCCACGTTTTTGTCTTTCAGATTCGGGAAGGATTTCAGCGCTTCGGCGATACCGATCAGGTGCGCCGGGTTATGCAGGGGTGCAAAAGATGCGGAATCTTTGATGCCCTGGATAACGGAGTCGTCAATCACGACGGAACTCGTGTATTTTTCACCACCGTGAACGATACGGTGACCAATCGCTGTCAGTTGAGCAGACAGTTCTGGTTTTTGTGCCAGAATAGTGTTAACGATAAAGTTCAGTGCTTCACTGTGAGCGGCACCTGCACCTAAAGCAGCTTCTTGTTTACCACCGTCCATTTTCCATTTAAGACGGGCTTCTGGAAGATGGAAGCATTCGGCTAAACCAGAGAGGTACTCTTCACCGTTTACGGCATCGATAATTGCGAATTTCAGTGAGGAGCTACCGCAGTTCAGAACCAGTACTAACTTACTCGACATGGAAGTACCTATTATTGATACGTGGCTAAAAAAACGTCAGTCAGTCTCACAGCGTAGCGCATGATGACGCCGACATTTATGATTAACATCATGCCAGCTTAAGATTTCGGCATGATGAAGGCGAATACAGATAATTTTATGCCATTTTGCGCAAATTTCAGACAGTGGCATAATAAGCGAAAAGTTGACGATGCGACATTCGTCGTCTAAGGGCAACTCAGGCTGCCACAGGATACCTGATACCACCCTGGTATGACAAAATATTTTGAACGTTGTCATGCGCAGTTGTTGTTTTGCACAAAATTTTTAATTTTTATATGTGAAGTTGAGGTAACGCCATGTCTACACCTGAGAATCGCCACGTGAGCTTTTTCAGTTTGTTCCGCCGGGGGCAGCATTATGCGAAGACCTGGCCCATGGAAAAACGCCTCGCCCCGATGTTTATCGACAATCGCGTCATCCGCGCCACCCGCTACGCGATTCGTTTCATGCCGCCGCTCGCTATTTTTACGCTGTGCTGGCAAATCGCCCTTGGCGGTCAACTGGGTCCTGCGGTTGCGACGGCGCTGTTTGCGCTAAGCCTGCCGATGCAGGGCTTATGGTGGCTGGGTAAGCGCTCAGTCACGCCGCTGCCGCCGACGATCCTGCACTGGTTCTACGAAGTGCGCGGAAAATTGCAGGAAGCCGGACAGGCGCTGTCACCCGTTGAAGGTAAGCCGGATTACCAGGCACTGGCTGACACGCTTAAGCGCGCCTTCAAACAACTGGATAAAACTTTCCTGGATGATTTGTAATTCGCCCATGATTACGCATATAAAGAAGGCACATAATTTATGTGCCTCTTTTTTTGCCGTGAAGTGATACAGGAGTGAAGAAATGGAAATGACCAACGCCCAACGACTGATTTTATCCAATCAGTACAAAATGATGACCATGCTCGATCCCACCAACGCCGAGCGCTATCGCCGCCTGCAAACCATTGTTGAGCGCGGTTTCGGCCTGCAAATGCGCGAGCTGGATCGTGAATTCGGTGAGCTGCCGGAAGAGACCTGCCGCATTGTCATCGACATTATGGAGATGTATCACGCGCTTCACGTGTCCTGGACCAACCTGAAAGATGCCCAGAGCATCGACGAGCGTCGCGTCACCTTCCTTGGCTTTGATGCGGCGACCGAATCACGCTACCTGAGCTATGTCCGTTTCATGGTCAACACCGAAGGGCGCTATACCGATTTCGATGCGGGCACGCACGGCTTTAACGCCCAGACGCCAATGTGGGAAAAATACCAGCGGATGCTGGGCGCATGGCACGCCTGCCCGCGTCAGTATCACCTGAGTAGCAACGAAATTAACCAAATTATCAACGCCTAAGGAGGCGCTTGTGCAGTGTAAAGGTTTTCTGTTTGATCTGGATGGTACGCTGGTTGACTCGCTGCCTGCGGTCGAGCGGGCATGGTGTAACTGGGCGGACAGGTTTGGCATCGCGCATGATGAGGTGCTGAATTTTATCCATGGCAAACAGGCCATCACCTCGCTGCGCCACTTCATGGCGGGGCACCGCGAAGAGGAGATTGCTGCGGAATTCACCCGTCTTGAAGAGATTGAAGCCACGGATACCACGGGCATTGTCGCGCTGCCGGGCGCGGTGGCGTTGCTGAATCATCTGAACGATCTCGCTATTCCCTGGGCGATTGTCACGTCGGGGTCGATGCCGGTGGCGAGAGCGCGGCATAACGCGGCGGGTCTGCCGCTGCCGGAAGTGTTCGTTACCGCCGAGCAGGTGCAGCGCGGCAAACCGGAACCTGACGCCTATCTGCTGGGTGCGAAACTGCTCGGGTTGCCCGCCGCTGACTGTGTTGTGGTGGAAGATGCCTCCGCCGGGATCCTCTCCGGGCTTGCGGCGGGTTGCCACGTGATCTCCGTGCGCGCGCCGCACGACGCGCCGCGTCTGGATGAGGTCGATTTTGTCCTGCAAAGCCTGAACGAGGTCGCGGTGACCAAAGATTCCGATGGCCGTGCACGCGTCACGAGAAATGCCTGATCGCATGATTTAGCCCCGCATCGTCGGGGCTTTTTTATGGCACAATTCGTTATCCACTCCATTGACAAGGACATGTTGTGAACGGTGAACTGATCTGGGTTCTGTGTTTGCTGGCGGTAGCCGTGGTGCTATTTGCGACCGGCAAAATTCGTATGGACGCGGTGGCGCTGCTGGTGATTGTGGCGTTTGTCCTCAGTGGAACCCTGACCCTTACCGAAGCCTTTTCGGGTTTTAGCGATCCCAACGTGATCTTGATTGCCGCGCTGTTTGTCATTGGCGATGGCCTGGTGCGCACCGGCGTCGCGACCAACATGGGCAGCTGGCTGGTCAACGTGGCGGGCAGCAGCGAAACCAAAATGCTGGTGCTGCTGATGATCACCGTGGCCGGGCTGGGGGCGTTTATGAGCTCAACCGGCGTCGTGGCCATTTTTATTCCGGTGGTGCTGAGCGTGTCGATGCGCATGCAAATCTCGCCCTCGCGCCTGATGATGCCGCTGAGCTTTGCCGGGCTTATCAGCGGCATGATGACCCTCGTCGCCACACCGCCAAACCTGGTGGTGAACAGCGAACTGCTGCGCGAGGGGCTGGCGGGGTTTAGTTTCTTTAGCGTCACGCCGCTGGGACTGGTGATTCTGGTGCTGGGGATTTTGTATATGCTGGTGATGCGCTTCGTGCTGAAAGGCGAGCAGCCGGATCATGCCCGCGACGGCTGGAAGCGGCGCACCTTTCGCGATCTGATCAAAGAGTATCGTCTGACCGGGCGCGCCCGCCGTCTTGCCATCCGCCCTGGCTCTTCGATGATCGGTCAACGGCTCGACGATCTCAAACTGCGTGAACGCTACGGCGCGAACGTCATTGGCGTGGAGCGCTGGCGTCGGTTTCGTCGGGTGATTGTGAACGTCAACGGTGTGTCCGAGTTTCGCGCCCGCGACGTGCTGCTGATTGACATGTCGGCGGCGGAGGTCGATCTGCGTCAGTTTTGCAGCGAACAGCAGCTTGAGCCGATGGTGCTGCGCGGGGAGTATTTTTCCGATCAGGCGTTGGACGTCGGCATGGCGGAAGTGTCGCTGATACCTGGCTCAGAGCTTATCGGCAAAAGCGTGCGTGAAATCGCTTTTCGTACCCGCTATGGGCTGAACGTTGTGGGCATCAAGCGCGACGGCAGCGCCATCGACGGTGCGCTGGTGGATGAACCCTTGCAGTTGGGCGATATCTTTCTGGTGGTGGGCAACTGGAAGCTCATTAGCGCTCTGGGGCAAAAAGGGCGCGATTTCGTGGTGCCCAATATGCCGATGGAAGAGAGTGAGGCTTCGCCCGCGCACAGCCAGGCACCGCACGCAATCTTCTGCCTGGTGCTGATGGTCGCACTCATGCTGACCGACGAAATCCCCAACCCCATCGCGGCGATTATTGCCTGTCTGCTAATGGGGAAATTTCGCTGTATCGATGCCGAAAGCGCCTACAAGGCCGTCCACTGGCCGAGCATCATTTTGATCGTCGGCATGATGCCGTTTGCCCTTGCGCTGCAAAAAACCGGCGGGGTGGATCTGGTGGTAAAAGGGCTGATGGACTTCGGCGGCGGCTACGGGCCGTACATGATGCTACTGTGCCTGTTTGTGCTCTGCGCGGCGATTGGCCTGTTTATCTCCAATACCGCAACGGCGGTGCTGATGGCCCCCATCGCGCTGGCGACGGCGAAATCAATGGGATTGTCGCCATACCCGTTTGCCATGATGGTGGCAATGGCGGCGTCCGCAGCGTTTATGACGCCGGTGTCATCGCCGGTCAATACGCTGGTACTGGGGCCGGGGAACTACCGTTTCAGTGATTTTGTGAAGATTGGCGTGCCGTTTACGCTCATCGTGATGGTGGTGTGCGTGGTGCTCATTCCGGTGCTGTTCCCGTTTTAAGCGTGAGAACATTGCCGGGTGGCGGCTTCGCCTTACCCGGCCTACAAAACATAACCCCGTAGGCCCTGCAAGCGCAGCGCCGCCGGGCGAATATTTGAATGGTTAAAGCGGCGAATCCTGGCTAATTTCATCCAACGACAAATGGAAACTCGGCACGAACACCGCCATAAAATAATCCATCTCTTCGCTACGACGCGACGCGAGGGTTTTTTCCAGCCGTGATTTCGCCAGCGAGAATTCGTTATTACCGGCGGAAAGCTCTTCCAGGCATTTCAGATAGGCGCACAGCGCATCCGCCTGTTTCACCACCGATCTCTCTTCATCGCTGTACTGATGCTCATCGATCAGCGGGGCGAAAATATCCCTCAGTTCTTCCGGCACCATATCCACCAGCTTCTGCTGGGCAATTTTCTCAATGGCTTTGTATTCCTGCGCGATCTGCGAGTTGAAATACTTCACCGGCGTGGGCAGATCGCCCGTCAGCACTTCGGAGGCGTCGTGATACATCGCCAGCAGCGCAATGCGTTCCGGATTGACGTTGCCGTTGAACTTGCGGTTTTTAATCGCCGCGAGGGCATGTGCCACCATCGCCACCTGCAAACTGTGCTCGGAGACGTTTTCCGTGCGCACATTGCGCATCAGCGGCCAGCGGTTGATCAGTTTAAGGCGGGAAAGATGGGCGAAGAAATGACTTTGACTCATAGGTAACCCTGTCTGTAACGGCGACTGGATCACATTGTGCGGGGCGGGAAGGTAAGATGCAAATGCGTTTCGCCCCTGTTAAGGGTATGCCGGGTACGCGAAGCGACACCCGGCAACAAACGCATTTACTGGTGGTAACCCGACAGGAAGCGGCCGAAGCGGTGGATGGCCATTTCGAGGTCATCTTCACGGGGCAGCGTCACAATGCGCACATGATCCGGCCACGGCCAGTTAAACGCGGTGCCCTGAACCAGCAGCACTTTTTCCTGCAACAGGAAATCGAGCACCATTTTCTGATCGTCATGAATATTGAAGCGTTTAGCGTCGATTTTCGGGAACATGTACAGCGCGCCTTTCGGTTTGGTGCAGGAGACGCCAGGGATATCGTTGATCAATTCCCACGCGCGGTTGCGCTGTTCATACAGACGCCCACCCGGCGTAATAAATTCGCTGATGCTCTGGTAGCCCCCCAGCGCGGTTTGGATCGCGTGTTGCGCAGGGACGTTGGCGCACAGGCGCATTGAGGCCAGCATCTCCAGCCCTTCAATATAGCCTTTGGCGTGTTTTTTCGGACCGTTCAGTACCATCCAGCCCTGGCGGAAACCCGCCACGCGGTAGGTTTTGGACAGACCGTTAAAGGTGATGGTTAGCAGATCCGGTGCCAGGGGCGCAATCGAATGATGCTCGGCATCGTCATAAAGAATTTTGTCGTAGATCTCATCAGCAAAGATGATGAGATTGTGCTGACGGGCGATTTCAACGATCTCCAACAGCAACTCTTTAGAGTACACCGCGCCGGTCGGGTTATTCGGGTTAATGATCACGATACCGCGGGTGCGCGGGGTGATTTTGGCGCGAATATCGTCCAGATCCGGGAACCAGTCGGAAGATTCATCGCACAGATAGTGCACCGCTTTGCCGCTGGAAAGGGAAACCGCCGCTGTCCATAACGGGTAGTCCGGCGCGGGAACCAGCATTTCGTCACCGCTGTTCAGCAGTGCCTGCATCGATTGCACAATTAACTCAGAGACGCCGTTGCCAATATAAATATCTTCAACGGTCACATCGCGCATTCCGCGCGCCTGGTAATGTTGCATGATCGCTTTACGCGCAGAGTAAAGCCCCTTGGAATCGCAATAACCCTGAGCCGTCGGGAGATTACGAATAACATCAACAAGGATTTCATCCGGGGCGTCAAAGCCAAATGGCGCTGGGTTGCCGATATTGAGTTTGAGAACTTTGTTGCCTTCTTCTTCCAGGCGTTTCGCTTCTTTCAGAACCGGGCCACGGATGTCGTAACAGACGTTATCTAATTTGCTGGATTTTTCGATGGATGACATGAACCTTTGACCTTTTAGCTGTTATCGCCACTCCCTGCCGTGGAAGTCAGCACGGAACAATGTACTCCCCCGAGTGCCCGTTTAGAAGCGTTTACAGAAGAAGATTTTGTCTTTATGACATTCATTTACGTGGGTTTTAACACTGCATTATTGTCATTTCCTTCGCTGAAGATATCAAAAAATGATGATTGAATGGCTATAAATAATGATTAATCCATAATTAATCGCGTTTTATTCTGAAAAAATCCGGATGTTTAGTGTACGTTTCAGTTGGCTGTGACATGCTGTGAAGGCCGTGCAGAACCGGCGCTTAAGGGGAGCAATGCGTGGTGGAAGAGGGCGTTGCGGGGAGCTTAGCATGTGTAAACACATTGTTAAGTAGTATTAATGGTTGGTTCTATTATCAATTAATAATAATTTAATATTGGTGCAGAGTGGGAACATCGCGGTCAATATTAATAAAATTAGGCTACAATCTCGGGCGTTGATGCGATCAGATTATCCGCAATAATGCTTATAGCGATAAGGGTTATAGGGTAAGATACATCGCTGGAAATGGTGGATCTCCTGTGATGTTTGACGGGAATGTCCACTTTTACATATATATAAAACGCTGTTATTTGTGGTTTTTATTCTTATTGTGCATATACAGTGTCACCCTGGAGCCATCGTGGGTTATCGGATCTGGCGTTAGACGATATTGTAAATACGCAAAAAGAATTTACAGTCGATTGCAGATTTGTATATATGTAAGGATCCAGTAATAGACTAATAAGACCCTTGCTGCGCGGCGTGTGCGCTGACAAGCTTGCAAATACACAACTCACTTTAGACAGGCTTTGCTTCAGGCCTGGACAACGCAGGACGCGTATTTCAAATGGAATTGCTTCACTCTTTTAAACACAGCAAAACCGGGTCGCGCGACACGTGCAACCGGTAAGTGAAAACATATGATAAATGCAAATCGTCCGATACTAAATCTCGACCTCGATCTGCTGAGAACCTTTGTTGCAGTCGCCGATCTTAATACGTTTGCCGCCGCCGCCGCTGCGGTGTGCCGCACGCAGTCTGCGGTCAGTCAACAGATGCAGCGCCTGGAACAACTGGTGGGGAAAGAGCTGTTTGCCCGGCATGGGCGTAATAAGCTCTTAACGGAGCACGGCATTCAACTGCTGGGCTACGCGAGAAAAATTTTACGCTTCAATGATGAAGCCTGTACGTCGTTGATGTTCAGTAATCTTCAGGGTGTGCTCACTATCGGCGCATCCGATGACTCTGCTGACACCATTTTGCCCTTCCTGCTTAACCGCATCAGTTCGGTCTATCCGAAGCTGGCGCTGGATGTGCGCGTGAAACGCAACCCCTTCATGATGGAGATGCTCAAAGAGCAGGAAGTGGATCTTGTGGTGACAACGCATCGCCCCAGTCAGTTTGAATGCCTGACCCTGCGTAACTCACCGACGCACTGGTACTGTGCTGCGGAATACATCATGCAGAAAGGCGATCCGGTGCCGCTGGTGCTGCTCGATGAACCCAGTCCTTTCCGCGATATGGTCATCAGTACGCTAAACGCGGCGGATATCCCCTGGCGTCTGGCCTACGTTGCTTCCACGCTCTCAGCGGTGAAAGCGGCGGTAAAAGCGGGCCTGGGCGTCACCGCCCGTCCGGTCGAGATGATGAGCTCTGACCTGCGCGTGTTAAGCCACTTCGATGGTCTGCCGCCGCTACCGGATACGGAATACCTGCTTTGTCATAATCCCCAGAGTCAAAACGAGCTGGCGCAGGTGATTTTTCAGGCGATGGACAATTATCAAAATCCCTGGCAATACGGCAATGTTACCTCCGAAGGGGGAGGGGATAGCCTGATCGTTGAAGGCGATTTTGAATAACGCGCGAGCACAAAACTCGTAACAAAATGTAAGTGCGAAAATTGACCACAGACAGTGGAAAGGCTGTCTGTGGTGTGATTATTGCAGGACTTCTGCCGCCCCCCGCCTGAGCGAGTGCTTATGCTTTTGATTATCAAAAGTTTAAAGACTAATCTGTCCATTATCCCTGTGGCGATTGCTGCTATTCATAGCGTCCGGTCATGTTAAAAAACAAGTCCTTTTGTTGCCGATTTTTTGTGTGAATTAACAAAAGCGTGTCACAGATCAAGAAAATACTCCCATTTAGGGGGAGGAATCCTTGGGAAATCCTGTCAAAATAAGAGGGTAATTTTTGTTAAACCTCACAACGGACACGATTCAACAGCGTGAAAACAGTCTGCGGACTTTTACGTTAATGATGAAAAAAGCATTAAATGTTAATGAAATGGTGCCGATGTAAACTAATGTGAGGAAACTTTTGTTAAAGTTGACAAAAGGTTATAGAAAGGAGTAAAAAACCCCATCATTTGGCTGTCTACGTTATATAAATTAGGGACAGTGAGTGTAAGGTTTTTTTTGTTCCTCCCCTTAAATCGATGTGGCGTTCATCTGCCGTGAAGAGCAGAGGTTTTAGCGCTACTTTTGATGAGTAAGCAATGAGTATGTCAACATCCACTGAAGTCATCGCTCATCACTGGGCATTCGCTATCTTTCTTATTGTTGCTGTAGGCCTGTGCTGCCTGATGTTGGTAGGTGGCTGGTTTTTGGGCGGTAGAGCCCGCGCCCGGCATAAAAACACGCCGTTTGAATCGGGTATCGATTCCGTCGGCACTGCCCGCTTACGCCTGTCCGCCAAGTTTTATCTGGTGGCCATGTTCTTCGTCATCTTTGACGTTGAAGCGCTCTATCTCTACGCATGGTCAACCTCAATCCGCGAAAGCGGCTGGGTCGGCTTTGCCGAGGCCGCAATTTTCATTTTAGTGCTACTGGCTGGTCTGTTTTATCTGGTGCGTATTGGCGCGCTGGACTGGACGCCTGCGCGTTCACGCCGCGACCGTGTGAACCCGGAAATCAGCAGTAACGCTAACCGTCAACGCTAACAGCGAGGCAATAAGATGGATTATACGCTCACCCGCATAGATCCTAACGGTGAGAACGACCGTTACCCCCTGCAAAAACAGGAGATCGTAACCGACCCTCTTGAGCAAGAAGTTAACAAAAGCGTGTACATGGGCAAGCTCGAAAACGCCCTGCACGACATGGTTAACTGGGGCCGTAAAAACTCAATCTGGCCTTATAACTTTGGCCTGTCATGCTGCTACGTTGAAATGGTGACGTCATTCACTGCGGTGCATGACGTTGCGCGTTTTGGTGCGGAAGTTCTGCGCGCCTCCCCACGTCAGGCTGACCTGATGGTGGTTGCCGGTACCTGCTTCACCAAAATGGCACCGGTTATTCAGCGTTTGTACGACCAGATGCTGGAGCCGAAATGGGTCATCTCCATGGGCGCCTGTGCAAACTCCGGTGGTATGTACGACATTTACTCTGTGGTGCAGGGCGTCGACAAATTTATTCCGGTGGATGTGTACATCCCTGGCTGTCCGCCGCGCCCGGAAGCGTATATGCAGGCGCTGATGCTGTTGCAGGAGTCGATTGGTAAAGAGCGTCGCCCGCTCTCGTGGGTGGTCGGCGATCAGGGCGTGTATCGCGCCAACATGCAGTCAGAGCGCGAGCGCAAACGCGGCGAACGCATTGCGGTTACCAATCTGCGTACGCCTGACGAGATTTAATTTGCGCCTGTGGGCCGTGGAGAACTCCTTCGCATAACAAACAAATAGCGCGAAGCCACGCCCGACAGTCACCACGGACCCTTTGCAATGGTGAACAATATGACCGACTTAACCGCGCAAGACGCCGCATGGCAGACCCGGGATCACCTTGATGATCCGGTCATCGGCGAGTTGCGCAACCGTTTTGGGCCGGATGCCTTTACCGTTCAGCCGACCCGCACCGGGGTACCCGTTGTTTGGGTTAAGCGTGAACAGTTACTGGAAGTTGGCGATTTCTTAAAGAAACTGCCAAAACCTTACGTCATGCTGTTTGACTTACACGGCATGGACGAGCGTCTGCGCACACACCGTGACGGTTTACCCGCCGCGGATTTTTCCGTTTTCTACCACTTGATCTCAATAGAGCGTAATCGCGATATCATGCTCAAGGTGGCCTTGTCTGAAAACGATCTGAACGTGCCGACATTCACCAAACTTTTCCCGAACGCCAACTGGTATGAGCGTGAAACCTGGGAGATGTTTGGCATCAATATCGAAGGTCACCCGCACCTGACGCGCATCATGATGCCGTCAACCTGGGAAGGCCACCCGCTGCGTAAAGACTATCCGGCGCGCGCCACCGAATTCGATCCGTTTGAGCTGACCAAAGCCAAGCAGGATCTGGAAATGGAAGCGCTGACCTTTAAGCCGGAAGACTGGGGCATGAAGCGCAGTACCGAAAACGAGGACTTTATGTTCCTCAACCTCGGTCCTAACCACCCGTCCGCGCACGGTGCGTTCCGTATTATTCTCCAGCTTGATGGCGAAGAGATCGTCGACTGCGTGCCAGATATCGGCTATCACCACCGTGGTGCGGAGAAGATGGGCGAGCGTCAGTCCTGGCACAGCTACATTCCGTACACCGACCGTATTGAGTACCTCGGCGGCTGCGTGAACGAAATGCCGTACGTGCTGGCGGTGGAAAAACTGGCGGGCATCAAAGTGCCTGAGCGCGTGGACGTGATCCGCGTTATGCTCTCCGAGCTGTTCCGCATCAACAGTCACCTGCTCTATATCTCGACCTTTATTCAGGACGTCGGTGCCATGACGCCGGTATTCTTCGCCTTTACCGATCGTCAGAAAATCTACGATCTGGTGGAAGCGATCACCGGTTTCCGTATGCACCCGGCGTGGTTCCGTATCGGCGGCGTGGCGCACGATTTACCGCGCGGCTGGGATCGTCTGCTGCGTGAGTTCCTCGACTGGATGCCGAAGCGTCTGGCCTCTTACGAGAAAGCCGCGCTGCGCAACACCATTCTGATTGGCCGTTCCAAAGGCGTTGCCGCTTACGGTGCGAAAGAAGCGCTGGAGTGGGGCACCACCGGGGCTGGCCTGCGTGCAACCGGTATCGACTTCGATATCCGTAAAGCGCGTCCTTATTCTGGCTATGAAAACTTCGACTTTGAAGTGCCGTTGGGCGGTGGCGTTTCCGACTGCTACACCCGCGTGATGCTGAAAGTGGAAGAGCTGCGCCAGAGTCTGCGCATCCTTGAGCAGTGCCTCAATAACATGCCGGAAGGCCCGTTCAAAGCGGATCACCCGCTGACCACGCCGCCACCGAAAGAGCGCACGCTGCAACATATCGAAACCCTGATTACTCACTTCTTGCAGGTTTCCTGGGGTCCGGTCATGCCGGCTAACGAATCCTTCCAGATGATCGAGGCAACCAAGGGTATTAACAGTTACTACCTGACCAGCGACGGCAGCACCATGAGCTATCGCACCCGCGTGCGTACGCCGAGCTTTGCGCATTTGCAGCAGATCCCGTCGGCAATCCGCGGCAGCCTGGTATCAGACCTTATCGTCTATCTGGGTAGTATCGATTTTGTTATGTCAGATGTGGACCGCTAATTATGCACGAGAATCAACAACCACAGACCGAGGCTTTTGAACTGAGTGCGCTTGAGCGTGACGCGATTGAGCACGAAAAGCATCACTATGAAGATCCGCGCGCGGCCTCTATCGAAGCGCTGAAGATCGTTCAGAAACAGCGTGGCTGGGTACCCGATGGCGCGATCTACGCGATCGCTGAGGTGCTGGATATCCCCGCCAGCGACGTCGAAGGTGTGGCAACGTTCTACAGCCAGATCTTCCGCCAGCCGGTTGGCCGCCATGTGATCCGCTACTGCGACAGCGTGGTGTGCCACATTACCGGTTACCAGGGTATTCAGGCGGCGCTTGAGAAAAAACTCAACATCAAGCCGGGCCAGACCACCTTTGATGGTCGCTTTACGCTGCTGCCGACCTGCTGTCTGGGCAACTGCGATAAAGGCCCGAACATGATGATTGACGAGGACACTCACAGCCATCTGACGCCGGAATCGATCCCCGATCTGCTGGAGCGGTATAAATGAAAAACGTTATCCGTACTCCCGAAATGCATCCGCTGACCTGGCGTCTGCGGGAAGATAAACAGCCGGTTTGGCTCGAAGAGTATGAGAGCAAAAACGGCTACGCGGGTGCGCGTAAAGCGCTCTCCGGCATGGCACCTGACGACATCGTTAACGCGGTGAAAGAGTCCGGCCTGAAAGGGCGCGGCGGTGCGGGCTTCTCCACGGGGCTGAAGTGGAGCCTGATGCCGAAAGATGAATCCATGAACATCCGTTACCTGCTGTGTAACGCCGATGAAATGGAGCCGGGCACCTATAAAGACCGCCTGTTGATGGAACAGCTGCCGCACCTGCTGGTGGAAGGCATGTTGATTTCCGCGTTCGCGCTAAAAGCGTACCGTGGTTACATCTTCCTGCGTGGCGAATACATCGAAGCCGCCGTTCACCTGCGCCGTGCCATTGCCGAAGCCACCGAAGCCGGTCTGCTTGGCAAGAACATTCTCGGCACCGGTTTTGACTTCGAGCTGTTCGTGCACACCGGCGCGGGCCGTTATATCTGCGGTGAAGAGACCGCGCTGATTAACTCGCTGGAAGGCCGCCGTGCTAACCCGCGTTCTAAACCGCCATTCCCGGCAAGCTCCGGCGTGTGGGGCAAACCGACCTGTGTCAACAACGTCGAAACCCTGTGCAACGTCCCGGCTATCCTCGCGAACGGCGTGGAGTGGTATCAGGGCATCTCGCAGAGTAAAGATGCGGGAACCAAACTGATGGGCTTCTCCGGTCGCGTGAAGAATCCGGGCCTGTGGGAGCTGCCATTTGGCACCACCGCGCGTGAAATCCTCGAAGATTACGCGGGCGGCATGCGCGATGGCCTCAAATTCAAAGCCTGGCAGCCGGGCGGTGCGGGAACCGACTTCTTAACGGAAGCGCACCTCGATTTGCCAATGGAATTCGAAAGCATCGGTAAAGCGGGCAGCCGTTTAGGTACGGCGCTGGCGATGGCCGTCGATCACGAAATCGGCATGGTCGGACTGGTGCGTAACCTGGAAGAGTTCTTCGCCCGTGAGTCCTGCGGCTGGTGTACACCGTGCCGTGATGGGCTGCCGTGGAGCGTCAAAATTCTGCGGGCGATTGAGCGCGGAGAAGGCCAGCCTGGAGACATCGAGACACTTGAGCAACTGTGTCGATTCTTAGGGCCGGGGAAAACCTTCTGTGCGCATGCGCCAGGCGCGGTAGAGCCTCTCCAGAGTGCAATTAAATATTTCCGCGACGAATTCGAAGCTGGCATCAAACAGCCGTTCAGCAATACCCATGTGATTAACGGTATTCAGCCGAACCTGTTGAAAGCTCGCTGGTGATTGTTTTTTCACCCTCACCCTAACCCTCTCCCTCAGGGAGAGGGAATGCACGGACTTCCCCCTCTCCTGGGGGAGAGGGCCGGGGTGAGGGCGAAGGAACGAAAAGAATAATTTGATTAACGCTCAGTCTCTGACTGGGCCAACTGGAAGCATGCTAATGGCTACGATTCATGTAGACGGCAAAGATTACGAGGTCAACGGGGCGGACAACCTGCTACAGGCATGTCTCTCGCTCGGCCTTGATATTCCGTATTTTTGCTGGCATCCGGCGCTGGGTAGCGTTGGGGCTTGCCGCCAGTGTGCGGTGAAGCAATATCAGAACGCGGAAGACACGCGTGGTCGCCTGGTGATGTCCTGTATGACACCGGCCACCGACGGCACCTTCATCTCGATTGATGACGAAGAAGCGAAGCAGTTCCGCGAAAGCGTTGTGGAGTGGTTAATGACCAACCACCCGCACGACTGTCCGGTCTGTGAAGAGGGCGGTAACTGCCACCTTCAGGATATGACCGTGATGACGGGCCACAGCTTCCGTCGCTACCGTTTCACCAAGCGTACCCACCGCAATCAGGATTTGGGGCCGTTCATCTCCCACGAGATGAACCGCTGCATCGCCTGTTACCGCTGCGTGCGTTACTACAAAGATTATGCCGACGGCACCGATCTTGGCGTGTACGGCGCGCATGACAACGTCTACTTCGGTCGTCCGGAAGACGGTACGCTTGAGAGCGAATTCTCCGGTAACCTGGTCGAAATCTGTCCGACCGGCGTGTTCACCGACAAAACGCACTCCGAGCGCTACAACCGTAAATGGGACATGCAGTTTGCGCCGAGCATCTGCCAGCAGTGCTCTCTGGGCTGTAACACCAGTCCTGGCGAGCGCTACGGTGAACTGCGTCGTATCGAAAACCGCTACAACGGCACCGTAAACCACTATTTCCTCTGTGACCGTGGTCGTTTCGGCTATGGCTACGTGAACCTGAAAGACCGTCCGCGTCAGCCGGTTCAACGCCGTGGCGATGACCTGATTACGCTGAACGCGGAACAGGCGATGCAGGGTGCCGCCGATATTCTGCGCCAGTCGAAGAAAGTGATCGGTATCGGCTCCCCGCGCGCCAGCGTCGAAAGCAACTTTGCGCTGCGTGAACTGGTGGGTGCTGAAAACTTCTATACCGGTATCGCGGCGGGCGAGCAGGAACGCCTGGAACTGATGCTGAAAGTGCTGCGTGAAAGCGGTATTCGTACCCCTGCGCTGCGCGAAATTGAATCTTACGATGCCGTGCTGATTCTGGGTGAAGACATTACTCAGACCGGCGCGCGCGTGTCGCTGGCGGTACGTCAGGCGGTTAAAGGCAAAGCCCGTGAAATGGCGGCGGCACAGAAAGTGGCCGACTGGCAGATTGCGGCGATCTTAAACATTGGCCAGCGCGCCAAACATCCGCTGTTTGTGACCAACGTGGACAGCACGCGTATGGATGACATCGCGGCGTGGACCTACCGCGCACCGGTGGAAGATCAGGCGCGTTTCGGCTTCGCCATTGCCCATGCGCTTGACAGTGCCTCGCCGGCCGTCGAGGGTATCGATCGCGATCTGCAAAACAAAATCGACGTGGTAGTACAGGCGTTAGCCGGTGCGAAAAAACCGCTGATTATCTCCGGCACCAACGCTGGCAGCACGGCGATGATTCAGGCGGCGGCGAACGTAGCCAAAGCGCTGAAAGGCCGTGGCGCAGACGTTGGCGTGACGATGATTGCGCGTGCGGTTAACAGCGTCGGTCTCGGCATGATTGGCGGCGGTTCCCTTGACGACGCGTTAAGCGAGATGGAAACCGGCCGTGCTGACGCCGTCGTGGTGCTGGAAAACGACCTGCATCGCCACGCTTCTGCTGCCCGCGTTGACGCCGCGCTGTCGAAAGCGCCGCTGGTGATGGTTATCGACCATCAGCGCACCGCGATCATGGACAAAGCCCATCTGGTGCTCTCCACCGCCAGCTTCGCCGAAAGCGACGGTACGGTCATCAACAACGAAGGCCGCGCCCAACGCTTCTTCCAGGTGTACGATCCGGCTTACTACGACAGCAGCACCATCATGCTGGAAAGCTGGCGCTGGCTGCACTCGCTGCACAGCACCGTACAGAGTCGTGAAGTGGACTGGACGCAGCTCGATCACGTTATCGACGCAGCCATTGCGGCACTGCCGCAGCTGGCAGGCATTAAAGATGCCGCGCCGGACGCGAGCTTCCGTATTCGCGGTCAAAAGCTGGCGCGTGAACCGCATCGCTACAGTGGACGCACCGCCATGCGCGCGAACATCAGCGTGCATGAACCGCGTCAGCCGCAGGACAAAGACACCATGTTTGCCTTCTCAATGGAAGGGAACAACCAGCCGTCAGCGCCGCGCTCGCAAATTCCGTTTGCCTGGGCGCCAGGCTGGAACTCACCGCAGGCATGGAACAAGTTCCAGGCTGAAGTGGGCGGCAAACTGCGTCATGGCGATCCGGGCGTGCGTCTGATCGAAGCGTCGGACAGCGGGCTGGATTACTTCACTACGGTGCCGGCGAGCTTCCAGGCGGAAGAGGGGAAATGGCGTATCGCGCCTTACTACCATCTGTTTGGCAGCGACGAAATGTCCCAGCGTTCGCCGGTCTTCCAGCAACGTATGCCGCAGCCTTACATCAAACTTAACCCGGCGGACGCCGCGAAGTTAGGGGTGAACGCAGGCTCGAACGTCGCTTTCAGCTACGAAGGCCACACCGTGAGCCTGCCGCTGGTGATTTCCGACGGTCTGGCTGCCGGTCAGGTGGGCTTGCCAATGGGTATGCCGGGCATCGCGCCGGTGCTGGCGGGCGCACGTCTTGAGGATCTGCAGGAGGCACAGCAATGAGTTGGTTTACACCGGAGTTGATCGACATCCTGCTCAGCATTCTCAAAGCGGTGGTTATTCTGCTGGTGGTGGTCACCTGCGGCGCGCTGATGAGTTTCGGTGAGCGTCGCTTGCTGGGTCTGTTCCAGAATCGCTATGGACCAAACCGTGTCGGCTGGGGCGGTTCGCTCCAGATCGTCGCGGACATGATCAAGATGTTCTTCAAAGAGGACTGGATCCCGAAATTCACCGACCGCGTGATCTTTACGCTGGCCCCGGTTATCGCCTTCACCTCGCTGCTGCTGGCCTTCGCCATTGTGCCGGTCAGCCCGTCGTGGGTGGTGGCCGACCTGAACATCGGTATTCTGTTCTTCCTGATGATGGCCGGTCTGGCGGTGTACGCCGTGCTGTTCGCGGGCTGGTCGAGTAACAACAAATACTCGCTGCTCGGTGCGATGCGTGCGTCTGCGCAGACCCTGAGCTACGAAGTGTTCCTCGGGCTTTCGCTGATGGGCGTGGTAGCGCAGGCGGGGTCATTTAACATGACCGATATCGTCAACAACCAGGCTGACATCTGGAACGTCATTCCGCAGTTCTTTGGCTTTGTCACCTTTGCTATCGCCGGCGTGGCGGTGTGTCACCGTCATCCGTTTGACCAGCCGGAAGCCGAGCAGGAACTGGCGGATGGTTATCACATTGAATATTCCGGCATGAAGTTCGGTCTGTTCTTTGTGGGCGAGTACATCGGCATCGTCACCATTTCTGCACTGATGGTAACGCTGTTCTTCGGTGGCTGGCACGGTCCGTTCTTACCGCCCTTCATCTGGTTCGCACTGAAAACGGCGTTCTTCATGATGATGTTCATTTTGATTCGCGCAGCGTTACCTCGTCCGCGTTATGACCAGGTGATGTCCTTCGGCTGGAAAGTGTGCCTGCCGCTGACGCTACTCAACTTGCTGGGCACGGCGGCTGTCATTCTCTGGCAGGCGCAATAAGGGGTGAAAAGACCATGACATTAAAAGAATTATTGGTGGGCTTTGGCACCCAGGTACGCAGTATCTGGATGATCGGTCTGCACGCGTTTGCAAAACGCGAAACTCGTATGTACCCGGAAGAGCCGGTTTATCTGCCGCCTCGCTACCGTGGCCGCATTGTGCTGACGCGCGATCCGGACGGCTCCGAGCGCTGCGTTGCCTGTAACCTGTGTGCGGTAGCCTGTCCGGTCGGCTGTATCTCTTTGCAAAAAGCAGAGACGGTCGATGGTCGCTGGTATCCGGAATTTTTCCGCATTAACTTCTCACGCTGCATCTTCTGCGGTCTGTGCGAAGAAGCCTGTCCGACCACGGCGATTCAGTTAACGCCGGACTTCGAGCTGGGTGAGTTCAAGCGCCAGGATCTGGTCTACGAAAAAGAGGATCTGCTGATCTCCGGTCCGGGCAAATACCCGGAATATAACTTCTACCGGATGGCAGGTATGGCAATCGACGGCAAAGATAAGGGCGACGCGGAAAACGAAGCCAAGCCTATCGACGTCAAAGGCCTGTTACCGTAAGGAGAGGGGCAATGGAGTTCGCTTTTTATATCTGTGGCCTGGTTGCCGTCCTGACGACGTTCAGGGTGATCACCCACACCAATCCGGTGCATGCGCTGCTGTACTTAATCATCTCGCTGCTGGCGATCGCGGGCGTGTTCTTCTCGCTCGGCGCGTACTTCGCCGGTGCGCTGGAGATCATCGTCTACGCGGGTGCCATTATGGTGCTGTTCGTGTTCGTGGTGATGATGCTCAACCTTGGCGGGGCTGAAATTGAACAGGAACGCCAGTGGTTGAAACCGCAAATCTGGATTGGTCCGGCGATTTTGTCCGCCGTGCTGCTAGCGGTGATGATTTACGCTATTCTCGGCGTCAACGATCAGGGCATCGACGGCACGCCAATCAGCGCGAAAGCAGTGGGCATCACGCTGTTCGGGCCTTACGTTCTGGCGGTTGAACTGGCGTCAATGCTGCTGCTGGCCGGTCTGGTCGTCGCTTTCCACGTGGGTCGTGAAGAACGCGCGGGCGAAGTGCTCAGCAACCGTCCTGGCGATGCGAAAAGAAAAACGGAGGAGCACGCATGATCCCCTTACAACATGGACTGATCCTTGCCGCGATCCTGTTTGTTCTCGGTCTGACCGGTCTGGTTATCCGCCGCAACCTGCTGTTTATGCTGATTGGGCTGGAAATCATGATCAACGCCTCGGCGCTGGCGTTTGTCGTCGCCGGGAGCTACTGGGGCCAGACCGATGGTCAGGTGATGTATATCCTCGCGATCAGCCTTGCGGCAGCGGAAGCCAGTATTGGTCTGGCGCTGTTACTGCAACTGCATCGCCGTCGCCAGAACCTGAATATCGATTCAGTAAGTGAGTTGCGTGGATGAACATGCTTGCCTTAACCATTGTTTTGCCATTGATTGGCTTCTTATTACTCGCGTTCTCGCGCGGCCGCTGGTCAGAGAATCTCTCTGCGACCATCGGCATGGGGTCCATTGGCCTCGCCGCGCTGGTCACCGCGATTGTAGGGATCGACTTCTTCAATAACGGCCAACAGGCGTACAGCCAGCCGCTGTGGACGTGGATGTCGGTGGGCGATTTCAACATCGGTTTCAACCTGGTGCTGGATGGCCTCTCTCTGACCATGCTCAGTGTGGTGACCGGGGTCGGCTTCCTGATCCACATGTTCGCCTCCTGGTACATGCGCGGTGAAGAGGGGTACTCCCGCTTCTTCGCCTATACCAACCTGTTTATCGCCAGCATGGTGGTACTGGTTCTGGCGGACAACCTGCTGCTGATGTATCTCGGCTGGGAAGGCGTGGGCCTGTGCTCCTATCTGCTGATCGGTTTCTACTACACCGATCCGAAGAACGGCGCTGCCGCGATGAAAGCCTTCGTCGTGACCCGCGTGGGTGACGTGTTCCTCGCGTTCGCGCTGTTCATTCTCTACACCGAACTCGGCACGCTGAACTTCCGTGAAATGGTCGAGCTGGCTCCGGCACACTTCGCCGCAGGTAATAATATGCTGACGTGGGCCACGCTGATGCTGCTGGGCGGCGCGGTCGGTAAATCCGCGCAGCTGCCGTTGCAAACCTGGCTTGCTGACGCGATGGCGGGTCCAACCCCGGTCTCCGCGTTGATCCACGCCGCCACCATGGTCACCGCCGGTGTCTACCTGATTGCCCGTACCCACGGTCTGTTCCTGATGACCCCGGAAATCCTGCATCTGGTGGGTATTATCGGTGCCGTCACGCTGGTGCTGGCAGGCTTTGCTGCGCTGGTCCAGACCGACATCAAACGCGTACTTGCTTACTCCACCATGAGCCAGATTGGCTACATGTTCCTGGCGCTCGGCGTGCAGGCGTGGGACGCGGCGATCTTCCATCTGATGACGCACGCGTTCTTTAAAGCGCTGCTGTTCCTCTCGTCCGGTTCGGTGATCCTTGCCTGCCACCACGAGCAGAACATCTTCAAGATGGGCGGTCTGCGTAAGTCTATTCCGCTGGTTTACGTCTGCTTCCTGGTGGGGGGCGCGGCGTTGTCGGCGCTGCCGATGATCACCGCGGGCTTCTTCAGTAAAGACGAAATCCTTGCCGGTGCGATGGCGAACGGACATCTCAACCTGATGGTGGCGGGCCTGGCGGGGGCGTTTATGACCTCGCTGTACACCTTCCGCATGATCTTCATCGTCTTCCACGGTAAAGAGCAGATCCACGCGCACGCAGGGAAGGGGATCACCCATCATCTGCCGCTGATTGTGCTGCTGGTGCTCTCCACGTTTGTGGGCGCGCTGATTGTACCGCCGCTGCACGGCGTGCTGCCGGAAACCACCGCGCTGGAACACGGACGCGTGCTGACCCTCGAAATCACCTCGGGTGTGGTCGCTATCGCCGGGATCCTGATTGCCGCCTGGCTGTGGCTGGGTAAACGCACGCTGGTAACCGCCGTTGCCAACAGCGCACCGGGCCGTCTGCTTGGCACCTGGTGGTACAACGCATGGGGCTTTGACTGGCTGTACGACAAAATCTTCGTTAAGCCATTCCTTGGCATCGCCTGGCTGATTAAGCGCGATCCGCTGAATTCATTGATGAACATTCCGGCAGTGCTCTCGCGGGTGGCAGGTAAAGGCCTGCTGTTCAGTGAGAACGGCTATCTGCGCTGGTACGTGGCATCCATGAGTATCGGTGCGGTCGTGGTGCTCGCGCTGTTAATGGTGTTGCGTTGAGTTTGATTTGAGCTGGCGGTTTTGCCCGGTGGCGCTGCGCTTACCGGGCCTACAAGACCGTAGGTCGGGTAAGCGTTAGCGCCACCCGACACAACAAACCGCACTCAAATGTGAATGTGGTCGAATTCGTTGAAAATCAGGCCCCAGGCGGGGCCTTAAAAAGGAATAAAAATCGCCATGTTACTACCCTGGCTAATATTAATTCCCTTCATTGGTGGATTCCTGTGTTGGCAGACTGAACGCTTCGGCGTGAAGATGCCGCGCTGGATTGCGCTGGTAACCATGGGATTGACGCTCGCACTTGGCCTGCAACTCTGGTTGCAGGGCGGCTACTCTCTGACGCAATCGACAGGGCTGCCGCAGTGGCAGTCTGAGTTCCTGCTGCCGTGGATCCCGCGCTTTGGCATTAGCATCCACCTGGCGCTGGACGGTTTGTCGCTGCTGATGGTGGTGCTGACCGGTTTCCTCGGCGTGCTGGCGGTGCTCTGTTCATGGCGTGAAATCGAAAAATATCAGGGCTTCTTTCACCTCAACCTGATGTGGATCCTCGGCGGCGTGATCGGCGTGTTCCTTGCCATCGACATGTTCCTGTTCTTCTTCTTCTGGGAGATGATGCTGGTGCCGATGTACTTCCTGATCGCACTCTGGGGCCACAAGGCCTCCGACGGGAAGACGCGTATCACCGCCGCGACCAAGTTCTTCATCTACACCCAGGCGAGCGGTCTGGTGATGTTGATTGCCATCCTGGCGCTGGTGCTGGTGCACTACAACGCGACCGGCGTCTGGACGTTCGATTACCCGCAACTGCTGAAAACGCCAATGTCGCACGGCGTGGAATACCTGCTGATGCTGGGCTTCTTCATCGCGTTTGCGGTGAAAATGCCGGTGGTGCCGCTGCACGGCTGGCTGCCGGATGCGCACTCCCAGGCTCCAACGGCGGGTTCCGTTGACCTGGCGGGGATTTTGCTGAAAACCGCCGCCTACGGTCTGCTGCGTTTCGCACTGCCGCTGTTCCCGAACGCTTCCGCTGAGTTTGCGCCAATCGCCATGTGGCTGGGTGTCATCGGTATCTTCTACGGCGCGTGGATGGCCTTTGCGCAGACCGATATCAAACGTCTGATTGCGTACACCTCGGTGTCGCACATGGGCTTCGTGCTGATTGCGATTTACACCGGAAGCCAGCTCGCTTATCAGGGCGCGGTGATCCAGATGATCGCTCACGGTCTGTCAGCGGCAGGGATGTTCATCATCTGCGGTCAGCTGTACGAACGTCTGCACACGCGTGATATGCGTATGATGGGCGGCCTGTGGAGCAAGATCAAATGGCTGCCTGCGCTGTCGATGTTCTTCGCGGTTGCCACCCTCGGGATGCCGGGTACCGGTAACTTCGTCGGCGAATTCATGATCCTCTTCGGCAGCTATAAAGTGGTGCCGGTGATCACCGTGATTTCCACCTTCGGTCTGGTCTTCGCCTCGGTTTACTCACTGGCGATGCTGCACCGCGCCTACTTCGGTAAAGCGAAGAGTGAAATCGCCAGCAAAGAACTGCCGGGAATGTCACTGCGCGAGCTGTTTATCATTCTGTTGCTGGTCGTGCTTCTGGTACTGCTTGGCTTCTATCCGCAGCCGATTCTGGATACGTCGC
This sequence comes from uncultured Enterobacter sp., assembly GCA_963521185.1. Taxonomy (GTDB): domain Bacteria; phylum Pseudomonadota; class Gammaproteobacteria; order Enterobacterales; family Enterobacteriaceae; genus Enterobacter_D. Next base: position 121,513 of record CAUQTV010000007.1, read on the forward strand.
ATTCCGCGATGAGCAATATCCAGCAGTGGTTTGTTAATTCTGTTTCTACTACAAGGCCGTAAATCGCCATGACAATAACTCCACAACACCTGATTGCGCTGCTACCGCTGCTGATCGTCGGATTGACGGTGGTGGTTGTGATGCTCTCCATTGCGTGGCGACGCAACCACTTTCTCAATGCCACGCTGTCGGTCATTGGGCTTAACGCCGCGTTAGTTTCGCTCTGGTTTGTTGGCCAGGCGGGAGCAATGGACGTCACGCCGCTGATGCGCGTCGACGGTTTCGCGATGCTGTACACCGGGCTGGTTCTGCTGGCGAGCCTCGCAACCTGTACCTTTGCCTATCCGTGGCTGGAAGGCTACAAGGACAACAAAGAAGAGTTTTACCTGCTGGTGCTGATTGCTGCCCTCGGCGGCATTCTGCTGGCGAACGCCAACCACATGGCCGCGCTGTTCCTCGGCATTGAACTGATTTCTCTGCCGCTGTTCGGTCTGATTGGCTATGCGTTCCAGCAAAAACGTTCCCTGGAAGCGAGCATCAAATACACCATTCTGTCCGCCGCGGCTTCGTCGTTCCTGCTGTTCGGTATGGCTCTGGTGTACGCACAGTCCGGCAACCTGGCGTTCCAGGCTATCGGTAAGAGCCTCGGCGACGGCATGCTGCACGAGCCGCTGCTGCTGACTGGTCTGGGTCTGATGATCGTCGGTCTTGGCTTCAAGCTGTCGCTGGTGCCGTTCCACCTGTGGACACCGGACGTGTATCAGGGCGCACCGGCCCCGGTCTCTACGTTCCTCGCCACCGCCAGCAAAATCGCTATTTTTGGCGTGGTGATGCGTCTGTTCATGTACGCGCCGGTCGGTGACAGTGAAGCGGTCCGCGTGGTGCTGGGGATTATCGCCTTTGCGTCGATCATCTTCGGTAGCCTGATGGCGCTAAGCCAGACCAACATCAAACGTCTGCTCGGTTACTCGTCGATCTCTCACTTAGGCTATCTGATGGTGGCGCTGATCGCGCTGCAAAGCGGGCAGATGTCGATGGAAGCGGTGGGCGTTTATCTGGCCGGTTACCTGTTCAGCAGCCTTGGCGCGTTCGGTGTGGTCAGCCTGATGTCCAGTCCGTATCGTGGCCCGGACGCCGATTCACTCTTCTCCTACCGTGGTCTGTTCTGGCATCGCCCGATCCTGGCCGCCGTGATGACAGTGATGATGCTGTCGCTGGCCGGTATCCCAATGACGCTGGGCTTTATCGGTAAGTTCTACGTACTGGCGGTCGGTGTGCAGGCCAACCTGTGGTGGCTGACCGGTGGCGTGGTTCTCGGTTCAGCGATTGGTCTTTACTACTACCTGCGCGTAGCGGTAAGCCTGTATCTCAGCGCGCCGCAGCAGCTCAACCGCGATGCACCGTCAAACTGGCAGTACAGCGCGGGCGGGATTGTGGTGCTGATCTCTGCATTGCTGGTGCTGCTGCTCGGTGTCTACCCGCAGCCGCTCATCGACATTGTCATGCTGGCTAAGCCGCTGATGTAATGCGCTAACGCCCACAAAAAAACCGCCGATTCATTCGGCGGTTTTTTTTATTGCTCAGCGGCGCTACGCTTGCAGGGTCGGGGGGAATTGCTGGTCGGCTAAGCGTAGCGCCACCCGACTAACCAAACTGTTTGTGGCTGATCAGCGGCCCGCTGACGTTATTGGTCGCACGGTCAAGCACTTCCTGAATCACCGCAGAGAGTTCGTTCACTTCAAATTTCGCCACGTAGCCATCGGCCTGCACTTTACGCACGTGATCTTCGTTCGCGCTGCCGGAGAGTGACGAGTGGATCACAACCGGAATGTGCTTCAGACGCGGATCGGTTTTGATTTTGCGCGTTAAGGTAAAGCCGTCCATTTCCGGCATTTCCAGATCCGTCAGCACCATCGAAATTTTATCGCTGATCGGCACGCCTTCGGCTTCCGCCTGCTGCGCCAGTTCCAGAATACGTTCCCACGCATCTTTGCCGGTGATGTGCATGGTGTTCGGAATGTTCATTGACTCCAGACCTTTGCCCAGCATGGCGCGCGCCACTTTGGAGTCTTCAGCCACAATCGCAATCGCACCCGGTTTGATGTTGAATTTCTTCGCTTCTTTCAGGTTCTTCGCATGCATTTCGTGATCGGCTGGCACGATGTCATAGAGGATCTGCTCAACGTCCAGCACCAGTGCCAGGTTGTTGGAATCCTTATCTTCATCGAGGCAGGCGATACTGGTGATGTAGCGACCGTTTACCGCTTTCTCGGCGGTGTGCACCTGTTTCCAGTCCAGACGAATAATGTTTTCCACTGACTCCACGGCGAAGGCCTGCACGCTGCGGGCATATTCGGTGATCAGCAAAATATTCAGGCCCGATGCGGGCTTGCAGCCTGCCACCGCCGCCAAATCAATCACCGGGATAATCTGGTCGCGAATATTCACCATGCCCATCATCGGTGGTTTCATACCGGCGGGGCGAGTGAAGGTTGGCATGGGCACAATTTCACGCAGCTTAAATACGTTAATCCCAAAGAGTTCAGACTTGGCGTCATGCACCGAAGCGCCAAGGCGGAACAGTAAAAGCTCAAAGCGGTTTGACAGGGTAAGATTAGCCCTGTCATCAATATCTTTCTGGAAACTATCCATCATGCCCTCGGAGTGAAATGCGTGCGTTAACACTGTTATCGGCACGCCGGGGGAAAAGTGGAGGTGCGTTTTTACATCAAATTGTGATGACGGCGAAATCTTCCGCCAGAAGTGTGGCGGGAAAGCCTTCGAGACACTCATCCAGCAATTTCGCGCAGCCTTCGGCGTCGTAGCGGGAGCTGACGTGGGTGATCACCAGCTTGCCCACCGCGGCCTCTCGCGCCAGTGCCGCCGCCTGACGCGTCGAACTGTGTCCCCGGCTGTTGGCTTTCTCCTCCATGGCGGTTTCCAGCGTGGCTTCATGCACCATCACATCCACGCCCTTCGCCAGCGCCAGCGCGGCGGGGCAGGGGGCGGTATCGCCGAAGATCGCCAGTTTTTTACCGGCGGTGGGGGCGGCGATAAAATTACGGCCATCGAGCGTGCGCCCGTCGTCGAGGGTGACCGTTTCACCAGCTTTTAAACGCTGGAACAGCGGGCCGGGCGTCACGCCCTGTGACACCAGCGCACGGGCATCCAGCGCGCCGGGCTTATCGTGCTCTTCAATGCGATAGCCCAGGCATTCCACCGGGTGATTAAGTAGATACGCGGTCACTGTGCGCAGACCATCGTCAACGACAAAGCCGGGGCCGACCTCTTCAATGGTTAACGGGTAATCGGTCCAGGAGCCGCTCAGGCGCAGCGCCGTTTCCACAAACTCGCGCACGCCTTTCGGGCCGTAAATCGTCAGCGGATGCGCAATACCCGCCATTGAGCGGCTGCACAACAGGCCCGGCAGGCCAAACAGATGATCGCCATGCAGATGCGTAATAAAAATTCGGTCGATTTTGCCTGCGTGCCAGTGCGTTTCCAGTAGCTGGTGCTGCGTTCCTTCGCCGCAGTCAAACAGCCACAGCGCGGGCTGCGTCGGATGCTGGAGGTTAAGCAGAATCGCGGTCACGTTGCGCGTGCGCGTCGGCACGCCTGCGGAGGTGCCCAGAAAAATCAGTTCCATATGTGCACTGCACCCTATGAGATTGCGGAAAAGTCTTTAGTATAGCGAGGGTGAAAATGAATAAGGAGCCTCTCATGATCCGCTGGCAAGACCTGCACCATTCTGAACTGAGCGTGGCCGAACTTTACGCGCTGTTAAAACTGCGCTGCGAAGTGTTCGTCGTTGAGCAAACCTGTCCCTATCTGGACGTTGATGGCGACGATCTGGTTGGGGAGAACCGTCATCTGTTGGGATGGAAAGATAATGCGCTGGTGGCGTATGCGAGGATTCTGAAAAGTGACGAGGATTGGGAGCCGGTGGTAATCGGCCGCGTCATCGTCAGTGCCGCAGTTCGCGGTGAAAAACTGGGTTATCAGCTTATGGAGCGTGCGGTAAACAGTTGCACGCAGCACTGGCCGCAGAGCGCGCAATACCTGGGTGCGCAGGCCCATTTGCAGTCGTTTTACGCCCATTTCGGCTTCGTACCGGTGACCGGGGTTTATGACGAAGACGGCATCCCGCATATCGGCATGGCGCGGGAAGTTCGCCAGGCGTAACCGTAAGTCATTGTCTATAGTTAGCGGACAGGTGCAAAACATGGAGAAAACGAATGACTTATCAATTTTCTGATTCACGTATCGATGACGACCTGACCCTGCTGAGTGAAACGCTGGAAGAAGTGCTGCGCTCATCGGGCGATCCTGCTGACCAGAAGTACATTGAGCTGAAGGCCCGTGCAGAGCAGGCGCTGCATGACGTGAAATCCCGCGTCAGCCAGGCGTCAGACAACTACTATCTGCGCGCAAAACAGGTGGCCTACCGTGCGGATGATTACGTGCACGAAAAACCGTGGCAGGGCATTGGTGTCGGTGCTGCCGCAGGTCTGGTGCTCGGTCTGCTGCTGGCCCGTCGTTAAGCTCGCCTGACCCCACCCCCTCCCTAAACGTGGGTACTGCAATTTTTTGCCAGTACCCCGTATAATAGTGGGTTTTTAGGGGAGGGGGTTAGCGTGTCTTCTATTTCCACCGCGCTCGAATACCTGCAACAGCGTATCACCGATGATCTGCCGCATGCTCCCGGCCTGCGCATCTTCGACGTTAATGTGCCCCTCAATGATGGTTTTGACGCCCTGAGCTGGCTGGCAAGCCAGTCAATATTCCCCCAATTTTACTGGCAACAGCGCAGCGGTGACGAAGAGCTGGCGATGCTGGGTTCGGTACACACCTTCCCTTCGCTGGCGCTGGCGCAGCAGTTTCTCCACCAACATCCTTTACATCACGACCTACGTATTGGCGGGGTGAATGCGTTTGACCCCGAACAGGGCGCGCTATTTTTGCCGCGCCTCGAATGGCGGCGTACCCAGAGCAGCGCCACGCTGCGCCTCACACTCTGTAGCGCACTCTCGCTGTATGATGATGGCCGTGCCGCGCGTGATTTTCTGCGCGCGCTTGTCGCGCCCGTACCGCTGGCTGCGCTGCATCCCACGCTGATAACTGAGCAGCATCATCCCGATCGGCAGGGCTGGCAGCAGCTGCTTGAGCACGCGCTGGCCTTTATTGAGCGGGGCGAGTTCGATAAAGTGGTGCTGGCGCGGGCGAGTGATTACACCTTCAGCGCACCGGTCAACGCCGCCTCGCTGATGGCGGCAAGCCGTCGGGTCAATCATCACTGCTACCACTTTTTCATGGCCTTCGAGGCCGGGCGCGCGTTTCTTGGCTCCACGCCGGAACGCCTCTGGCGACGCCGGGGCATGCAATTGCGTACCGAAGCGCTGGCGGGGACGGTGGCCAGTCACCCCGTTGATGAACAGGCGCAGGCCCTCGGCGACTGGCTGATGAAAGATGACAAAAACCAGCGTGAAAATATGCTGGTGGTGGAGGACATTTGTCAGCGCCTGCAAAGCGTCGTCGCACTGGTGGACGTGCTGCCGCCGCAGGTGGTCAGGCTGCGTAAAGTGCAGCATCTGCGCCGCTGTATCTGGACCGAACTGCGCGATGCCGACGATGAAAAGTGCTTAATTCAGCTTCAGCCTACCGCCGCCGTTGCCGGGCTGCCGCGTGAAAAAGCCCGGGCGTTTATCCAGCAGCATGAACCCTTTTCCCGCGAGGGATACGCCGGTTCCGCGGGCTATCTGTCGTTGCAGCAAAGTGAGTTTTGCGTGGCCCTGCGCTCTGCCAGCGTCACACAGCAGGTGGTAAGATTGTACGCCGGTGCGGGTATTGTTCGCGGTTCCGACCCGGCCCAGGAGTGGCAGGAGATCGAAAATAAAGCGGCGGGCTTGCGTTCACTACTCCTGATGGATTAATACAGAGTTACGCATTACCGATTCATATCAAAAATAGATAGTTCACGATTCCTTATACTGTGTCGCAATATTGATACCGGACAAACTCATGTCAGTAAGCTCATTCAACCGACGCTGGGCAGAGGTGATTCTCGAAGCCTTAACCCGCCACGGTGTCAGCCACGTTTGCATCGCCCCCGGCTCGCGCTCAACGCCGCTGACGCTGGCGGCGGCGGAAAACCGCGCCTTCATTCATCACACCCATTTTGATGAGCGCGGCCTTGGGCATCTGGCGCTGGGGCTGGCGAAGGTCAGCAAAGAGCCGGTCGCGGTGATTGTCACCTCCGGTACGGCGGTGGCGAATCTCTACCCCGCCCTGATTGAAGCGGGACTGACCGGCGAGAAGCTGATCCTGCTCACCGCCGACCGACCGCCTGAGCTTATCGACTGCGGGGCGAACCAGGCCATCCGCCAGCCCGGCATGTTCGCCTCTCATCCGTCGCAAACCCTTTCACTGCCGCGTCCGTCGCAGGATATTCCGGCGCGCTGGCTGGTCAGCACGCTCGATAACCTTCTGGGATCGCTGCATAGCGGTGCCGCGCACATCAACTGCCCGTTTGCCGAGCCGCTGTATGGCGAGCTGGATGACACCGGTCTGGCGTGGCAGCAGGCGCTGGGGGAGTGGTGGGACAGCGATAAACCCTGGCTGCGCGAAGCCACACGACTGACCAGCGAAAAGCAACGCGACTGGTTCTTCTGGCGGCAAAAGCGTGGCGTGATCGTGGCCGGGCGCATGAGCGCCGCCGAAGGCAAACTGGCCGCCGAATGGGCGCAAACGCTGGGCTGGCCGCTGATTGGCGACGTGCTGTCGCAAACCGGGCAGCCGCTGCCGTGCGCCGATTTGTGGCTGGGCAACGCCCGTGCGGTCACCGAACTTGCCCAGGCGCAGATCGTCATCCAGTTGGGCAGCAGCCTGACGGGAAAACGTCTGCTCCAGTGGCAGGCCACCTGCGAGCCGGAAGAGTACTGGCTGATTGATCACCTGCCGGGACGACTCGATCCGGCGCACCATCGCGGTCGCCGCCTGGTCGCAAGCGTCGCCGACTGGCTCGAAATGCACCCCGCGGAGAAACGTCAGCCGTGGTGCGACGCGATCCCTGAACTCTCCCGGCAGGCCTGGGAAGCGGTTGCCGCCACCCGTGACACCTTCGGCGAGGCGCAGTTAGCGCACCGTCTGGCGGCCTGGCTCCCGGCGCAGGGGCAGCTGTTTTTAGGCAACAGTCTGGTGGTACGTCTGGTGGATGCGCTCGGGCAACTGCCGGCGGGCTACCCGGTTTTCAGCAACCGTGGCGCGAGCGGAATTGACGGTCTGCTCTCCACGGCGGCGGGCGTTCAGCGCGCCAGCGCCAAATCCACGCTGGCTATCGTTGGCGATCTCTCGGCGCTTTACGATCTCAATGCGCTGGCGCTGCTGCGTCAGGTCTCCGCCCCCTTCGTGCTGATTGTGGTTAACAACAACGGCGGGCAGATTTTCTCGCTGCTGCCCACGCCGCAAAGCGAGCGCGAACGCTTCTATCTAATGCCGCAGAACGTGCATTTTGACCACGCGGCAGCGATGTTTGGCCTTCACTACCAGCGCCCGGAAAGCTGGCAGGCGCTTGAAGACGCGCTGGCTGGCGCATGGCGCACGCCGCAGGCGACAATCATTGAGCTGGTGGTCAGTGAAACCGACGGCGCGCAGGCGCTACAGCATTTGCTCGCGCAGGTCAGCCAGCTGTGATCCTGCACGCCCAGGCCTCGCCCGGCCAACCCGATTTGCCGTGGCTGGTGTTCCTGCACGGTTTTTCTGGCGACGCGCGGGAATGGCAGCCCATCGGTGAGGCGTTGGGTGACTACTCTCGCCTGTACCTTGATCTGCCGGGGCATGGCGGTTCAGCCGATATTCAGGTCTCTGATTTTGACGAGATGAGCCAGTGCCTGCGCGATACGCTAATTAGTTACAACATACTGTCGTTCTGGCTGGTGGGGTACTCCCTCGGCGGGCGTATCGCCATGTATCACGCGTGCCAGCAGCCGGACGGGCTTCTCGGTCTCATCGTCGAAGGCGCGCATCCGGGACTCACCCACGAACCTGAGCGCCAGCAGCGCGCGCACAACGACGCCCGCTGGGCCGCACGTTTTCGCCACGATCCGCTGGACGCTGTGTTTGACGACTGGTACCGGCAGCCGGTGTTCGCCTCGCTCAATGAGGCACAGCGCCAGGCGCTGATCAGCCTTCGCTGCCAGAACCGGGGTGACACGCTGGCGGCGATGCTGGGCGCCACGTCCCTTGCGCGCCAGCCCGATCTACGCGCTGCGCTTCGCGCGCTCACGATCCCCTTTTATTACCTCTGCGGTGAGAACGACGCCAAATTTCGCGCCCTTGGCGACGACATTGCCGCGTCTTGCCTGCTCATTGCCGCCGCCGGACACAATGCGCACCGGGAAAATCCCGCCGCCGTGCGCGAGCGTCTGGCCACTCTTTTGCGTCTACAGATAAAGGACACGTTATGATCTATCCTGATGAAACAATGCTCTACGCGCCGGTTGACTGGCAGGACTGCTCCGAAGGCTACACCGACATCCGCTACCAAAAATCGAGCGATGGCATTGCCAAAATCACCATCAATCGCCCGCAGGTGCGCAACGCCTTTCGCCCGCTGACGGTGAAAGAGATGATCCAGGCGCTGGCCGACGCGCGCTATGACGACAACATCGGCGTCATCATCCTGACCGGTGAAGGCGACAAAGCCTTCTGCTCCGGCGGCGATCAGAAAGTGCGCGGTGACTACGGCGGCTATCAGGATGATTGTGGCGTGCACCACCTCAACGTGCTCGACTTCCAGCGCCAGATCCGCACCTGCCCGAAACCTATCGTGGCGATGGTCGCCGGTTACTCCATCGGTGGCGGGCATGTGCTGCACATGATGTGCGATCTGACCATCGCGGCGGAAAACGCCATCTTCGGCCAGACCGGACCGAAAGTCGGCTCCTTCGACGGCGGCTGGGGCGCGGCCTACATGGCACGCATCGTCGGGCAGAAAAAAGCCCGTGAAATCTGGTTCCTGTGCCGCCAGTACGATGCGAAACAGGCGCTGGATATGGGCCTCGTCAATACAGTCGTGCCGGTTGCCGAACTAGAAAAAGAGACCGTGCGCTGGTGCCGCGAAATGCTGCAAAACAGCCCGATGGCACTGCGCTGCCTGAAAGCCGCGCTCAATGCCGACTGTGACGGTCAGGCCGGTTTGCAGGAGCTGGCAGGCAACGCCACCATGCTGTTCTACATGACCGAAGAGGGTCAGGAAGGCCGCAACGCGTTCAACCAGAAGCGCCAGCCGGACTTCAGCAAATTCAAACGGAATCCATAATGCGTCACGCGCAGGTGTACCGCTGGCAGATCCCCATGGACGCGGGGGTGATTTTGCGAGAACAGCGACTGAAAACCCGCGATGGCCTGCTGGTACATTTGCAGGAAAATGGCCGTGAAGGCTTCGGTGAAATCGCGCCGCTGCCGGGCTTTAGCCCTGAATCGCTGGATCAGGCGCAGGCTTCGCTGCTGGCGTGGACGCAGGCCTGGCGTGCGGGCGATAACCCGGCCTACAGCGCGCTGCCATCGGTGGCCTTTGGCACCAGTTGCGCGCTGGCCGAACTGCATGACGCGCTGCCTGCGGCGGCGGATTACCGCGCGGCCCCGCTGTGTACCGGCGATCCCGACGATCTTCTCGTCACACTTGCGGCGGTAAAAGGTGAGAAGGTGGCGAAGGTCAAAGTCGGTCTCTACGAAGCGGTACGCGACGGCATGGTAGTCAATGTGCTGTTAGAGGCGATCCCGGATTTGCAGCTGCGCCTTGATGCCAACCGCGCCTGGACGCCGCTGAAAGCACAACAGTTTGCGAAGTACGTCAAAGCGGAAAACCGCCCGCGCATTGCGTTTCTCGAAGAGCCGTGTAAAACCCGCGAAGACTCCCGCGCTTTTGCCCGTGAAACCGGGATCGCCATCGCCTGGGACGAAAGCCTGCGCGACGCTGACTTTGAGTTTGCCGCCGAGCCAGGGCTGCGGGCGGTGGTGATCAAACCGACGCTGACCGGCACGCTTGACGCGGTGCGTGCGCAGGTTTCGGCCGCGCACGCGCTGGGGCTGACGGCGGTGATCAGCTCCTCCCTTGAATCGAGTCTCGGTTTAACGCAGCTGGCGCGCATCGCCGCGTGGCTAACGCCGGAGGTGATTCCAGGGCTGGATACGCTCAGTCTGATGCGCGAGCAACTGGTGCGGCGCTGGCCGGACAGCCCGCTACCGTGCCGCGAGCTTAACGCGCTGGAGCCATTGCTGTGATCTTTACCGACTGGCCCTGGCGACACTGGCGCGAGCAGCATGGCGACGAGGCCGCGATTCGTCTGGGAAATGAGACGCTAAGCTGGCGGACGCTGTGCGCGCGTATTGATGCGCTCGCCGCCGGGTTTATCCGCCAACAGGTGCGCGCGGGCGACGGCGTACTGCTGCGCGCCAGCAATCATCCGCACACGCTGCTCATCTGGCTGGCGCTGTTGCAGTGCGGTGCTCGCGTGCTGCACGCCAACCCGCAGCTGCCGGGCGCGCTGATGGACGTGCTGATCCCGCAGTTGTCGTTACGCCATACTCTGTGCCTCGAAGGCGAAAACGTCGGCGCTGACCTTAACGCACTAACACCGATGGACGCGCTACCGTGCGAGACACTGCCCTGGCAGCCCGAGCGGCTGGCGTCGATGACGCTGACGTCCGGATCCACCGGCTTGCCGAAGGCCGCGGTGCACACCTTTGCCGCACACCTTGCCAGCGCGCAGGGCGTGCTGTCGATGATGTCGTTCGGGCAGGGGGATGACTGGCTGCTGTCGCTGCCGCTGTTTCATGTCTCCGGGCAGGGGATTTTGTGGCGCTGGCTGCTGGCCGGTGCGCGACTCACCGTGCGGGAAAAGCAGCCGCTGGAGCAGGCGCTTGACGGCTGCACGCATGCCTCGCTGGTGCCAACCCAGCTGTGGCGGATGCTGGCGGGCGACAAGCCCGTCAGTCTGCGCGCGGTGCTGCTGGGCGGCGCGGCGATCCCGGTCGGGTTGACGATACTGGCCGGTGAGCGCGGGATCCAGACCTGGTGCGGCTACGGCCTGACAGAGTTCGCCTCGACGGTGTGTGCAAAAGCCGCCGATGGGCAGCCCGACGTTGGGGTTGCGTTGCCGGGGCGCGAGGTTCGCGTGGTGGATGGCGAAGTGTGGCTGCGGGCGCACAGCATGGCGGCGGGCTACTGGCGCAACGGTGAACTGCTGCCGCTGGTCAACGATGAAGGCTGGTTTGCCACCCGCGATCGCGGCGTGCTGGATGACGGCAGGCTGACGATTCTGGGCCGCATGGATAATCTGTTTTTTAGCGGCGGTGAAGGCATTCAGCCGGAAGAGGTGGAGCGGGTAATTGTAGCGCATCCGCAGGTGGAGCAGGTGTTTATCGTGCCGGTGGATGATAACGAGTTCGGCCAGCGTCCCATTGCCGTGGTCGAGTGCGAAAGCGGTTTTGACGTGGCGACCCTTGCCGCGTGGGTGAGGGGCAAACTCGCCCGTTTCCAGCAGCCGGTGCACTGGCTGGTGTTACCCGACACCTTGAAAACGGGCGGCATTAAGATTTCACGCAAATCGCTGGGCGACTGGGTGCAGCAAACGCTGAGGCCGCATTAAGCCTCAGCGTGTGCCGTTTACAGCGTGTTTTTACGTGCTTTCAGCGCGGCACTGATGCCCGCGCCGTAGGCCGGATGCACTTCGCTGAACAGGGCAATCTGACGCTGCGTGATCGCCTCAGGGACGTCTTTCATATCGTCGGCGATGCGCGCGAACATGCGCTGATGCTCCTCTTCGCTCAGCAGCAGAAACAGTTTGCGCGGCTGGCTGAAGTAATCGGTGTCTTCACGGTGATTCCAGTGGTCGGCGGCCCCTTCAACGGACAACGGCGGCTCTCTGAAATCCGGCTGCTCCTGGAACACGCCGAAGCTGTTTGGCTCATAGGTCGGGCCGTTGCCGCAATTGCCGTCCACGCGCATTGCGCCATCGCGGTGGGTGTTATGGAACGGGCAGCGCGGCTGGTTGACCGGGATCTGCTGGTGGTTAACGCCCAGACGGTAGCGGTGCGCGTCGCCATAGGAGAAGAGGCGGCCCTGCAACATGCGATCCGGTGAGAAGCCGATCCCCGGCACCACGTTAGCGGGAGACATGGCTACCTGTTCAACTTCAGAGAAGTAGTTATCCGGGTTACGGTTCAGTTCAAGCACGCCGACTTCGATCAGCGGATAGTCTGCGTGCGGCCAGACTTTGGTCAGATCGAACGGATTATAAGGCACCAATGAGGCTTCGGCTTCTGGCATCACCTGCACATAAAATTTCCAGCGCGGGAAATCGCCCTTTTCGATGGACTCAAAGAGATCGCGCTGTGAACTTTCACGATCGTCGGCAATCAGGCGCTTCGCTTCATCATCCATCAGGTTGGCAATACCCTGTTCGGACTTAAGGTGGAATTTAACCCAAAAGCGTTCGTTGTCGTGGTTGATAAAGCTGAACGCATGGCTGCCGAAACCGTGCATATGGCGGTATGAGCGCGGCAGCCCGCGATCGCTAAAGTCGATGGTCAACTGATGCAGCGTTTCAGGCAGGTGCGAGAAGAAATCCCATTTGTAGGTGGCGTTACGCAGGTTAGTGCGCGGATCGCGTTTGACCACATGGTTGAGATCCGGGAATTTCAGCGGATCGCGCAGGTAGAAAATGGGCGTATTATTGCCGACCAGGTCCCAGTTTCCCTGTTCGGTGTAGAACTTGATGGCGAAACCACGGATATCGCGCTCGGCATCGGCCGCGCCGCGCTCCCCGGCCACGGTGGAGAAGCGTAAAAACAGATCCGTTTTTTTGCCGATATCGGCGAAGAGTTTGGCGCGGGTGTAGTGTGAAATATCATGGGTCACGGTAAAGGTGCCGTACGCGCCAGAGCCTTTGGCATGCATACGGCGCTCCGGAATCACTTCACGATCGAAATGCGCCAGCTTTTCTAAAAACCAGACGTCCTGCAACAGCAAAGGCCCGCGCGGACCGGCGGTCATGCTGTTATTGTTATCGACGACGGGGGCACCTGCGGCAGTAGTGAGTCCTTTTTTGCTCATCTTATTTCCTTAATGTAGCGTGAGATAATTGTTTATATTCCTCGGTGTTACGCGAATCAATATAAGCAAAATTTGCCTTAGGGAGTTTGATCCGTGGCAAAGTGTCTCTTTTTGCACGCTGCCTTTTCCCGCCAGTTCGCCTGCTGACACCACTTTTCGTGCATTGATTTGCAGGGAACAGTTGTACACTACTGGCGTTTTTGGGACGTTTTACGATTTTTTGCGTGGAAGAGTTAAAAATGAAAAGAATTGCACTTATCACCGTGACCAGCCTGCTGTTTTTTTCAGCGGCGGCAAATGCGCTGAGCGTCAGCGGTCAGGCCGGTGAAGACTACACCAATATCGGTGTTGGTTTTGGTACGGAAACCAGCGGTCTTGCGCTGAGCGGCAACTGGGCGCATAACGACGATCGCGGCGATATTGCGGGCCTGGGTCTTGGTCTGAATATTCCGCTAGGTCCGTTCCTCGCCACCGTGGGCGGTAAAGGCGTGTATCTGAATCCGAATGAGGGTGACGAAGGGTACGCGGCAGCGGTGGGCGGCGGTCTGCAATGGCAGATCGGTGAGTCCTTCCGTCTGTTTGGTGAGTACTATTACTCGCCGGACTCTCTGTCAAGCGGCGTTCAGGATTACGCCGAAGCCAACGCGGGCGCGCGTCTGTCGCTGTTCCGTCCGCTGAGCATCGAAGCCGGTTACCGTTACATCGGCCTTGCCGGTAAAGATGGCAATCGTGACAGCAACGTGGCTGATGGCCCGTATGTCGGTGTCAACGCCAGCTTCTGATTCCCCGGCGCGGCACTCGTCGCGCCAGTTTCCTGCCCCCAATTCCCCTTCCTTGCGTTATAGTGTTCGGACCGCTCTTGCTGGAGAACATGATGATAAAGGTGGAAATGCTGTCCACCGGCGATGAAGTGTTGCACGGTCAAATCGTCGACACCAACGCCGCCTGGCTGGCTGATTTTTTATTTACCCAGGGATTACCGTTAACGCGCCGCAATACCGTCGGCGACAACCTCGACAGCCTGGTCGCCATTTTGCGCGAGCGCAGCGAACACGCCGACGTCTTAATCGTGAACGGCGGTCTCGGACCGACCAGCGACGATCTCAGTGCGCTGGCGGCGGCCACCGCGGCGGGCGAAGGGCTGGTGCTGCATGAAGAGTGGCTCTCGCATATGGAGCGCTTTTTTAGCGAACGGGGTCGGGTGATGGCCCCGAGCAATCGCAAGCAGGCGGAGATCCCCGCCAGCGCTGAGCTGGTCGATAACCCGGTCGGCACCGCCTGCGGCTTTGCGCTACAGCTTAACCGCTGCCTGATGTTCTTTACCCCCGGCGTGCCGTCGGAATTCAAGGTGATGGTCGAGCATGAGATCCTGCCGCGTCTGCGCAAGCGCTTGCAGGTGACGTCGCCGCCAGTCTGTCTGCGCCTCACCACCTTTGGCCGTTCCGAAAGCGATCTCGCCCAGAGCCTCGATCATCTGTCGCTGCCCGACGGCGTGGTGATGGGCTATCGCTCTTCCATGCCGATTATTGAGCTTAAGCTGACCGGCCCGGCGCACCAGCGTGCCGCTATGGAAGCGCTGTGGCCTGAGGTGCAGCGCGTGGCGGGTGAAAGCCTGATTTTTGAAGGCACAGAAGGGTTACCGGCGCTGATCGCCCGCCATCTGCGTGAAAAACAGCTCAGCCTGACGCTAAGCGAGCAGTTCACCAGCGGCCTGGTCGCGCTGCAACTCTCCCGTGCCGACGCGCCGCTGCTGGCAAGCGAGGTGCTGCCGTCGCAGGCGGAAACGCTGGATCAGTCCGCGCGCTGGGCTACCGAACTGCGCGACCGTCATCTGGCAGGGCTGGCCCTGACCGTGAGTGGCATTGACGATGAGCACCTGAACTTCGCGCTGGCGACGCCGGACGGCGTTCATGCGCTGCGCGTCAAGTTCAACACCAGCCGACACAGCGTGACGGTGCGCCAGGAGGTGTGTGCGATGATGGCGCTTAACATGCTGCGCCGTTGGCTGCTCGGCAAAGACGTTGCCGCCGATCATGGGTGGATTAACGTGGTGGAATCGCTTTAGTACGCTTGCCCGGTGGCGCTGCGCTTACCGGGCCTACACCATCAACCTCAACCGGCCCGTAGGCCGGGCAAACGCAGTGCCGCCCGGCGTTTTCTTACTCCAATGCCCGAGCCAGCAGGGTGATCGGGTGTTCGCAGCGTTTGCTGGTGGACATCTCAATCTGCCATTTGCAGGTTTCGCAATCGCTCACCACCAGATCCGCGCCGCTCTCTTCAATCTGGCGAAACAGCGGTGCGCCGATGGCCTGCGAGGTGGGGTAGTTCTCCGATTTAAAACCGTAGGTGCCAGCAATGCCGCAGCACTGCGAGTCCAGCACAATCAGTTCCAGACCGGGGATCTTGCGCAACAGCGCCAGCGTATAGTGCGTCCAGCCCATTTTTTCCATATGGCAGGGCGTGTGATAGACCACTTTTAACGGCAGCGGTTTTAGCCCAAGCGTGCGTCCTTCATCCAGCTTGCGCCACAGCCAGCGCGTGGCTAAATCAATGTGCGGTCGCAAAGGGCGGTTGTCGATATCCAGCAGGTGCGGATACTCATCACGCAGGGTAAAGGTGCAGGTTGACGAGGTGGCAATGACCGGCAGGCCGTTGCCCATAATGGCGCGCTGTAACGACTCCATGTTGGACTGCGCCTGTTTTTTGGCTTTCTCAAAAAAGCCGTTAGCGATCAGCGGTACGCCGCAGCATTTCTCATTGTGCAGCAACTGCACGCCGATGCCCATTGCGTTGGCCACGCGCACCAAATCTTTGCCCAACTGCGGATGGTTGTAATTCACGAAACAGCCGTGAAAAAAGGCCACCTGTTCAGCAAAGCGGGCCTGCGCTTGCGCCTGTTTACGATACCACTGACGAAAGGTACCGCTGGAGTATTTTGGTAGCGTGCGGCGGTGGTCGATTTTCAGCGCCGTGTCCAGCAACTGGCGCACGGGTTTCAGCGACGTCGCCATATTGACCAGCGGGGCCACGGGCGTTGACAGCGTACCCATCAAATCGGTATGGCTTAAAATGGCATTGCGCACAGACGCTTTTTTCGGTGCGTACTGGGCGCGGGCGCGCTGAATAATATCGCCAATCTTTACGCCAGAAGGGCAGGCGGTTTCGCAGCGTTTGCAGTTGGTGCAGTATTTCAGCGCATCGTCATACAGGCTGGCATCTTTCAGGCGTAAACGCTCGCCGTCCGGGCCTGCCTGTTTGGGGCCAGGATAATCCGGATTCACCCGGCTGACCGGGCAAACGGTGGTGCACACCGTGCATTTAATGCAGCTTTCAAAGCCGGTGGAACTCATTGTGTGCCTCCCTGCGCGCCGATGAGTTGCGCAGCATGTAACGCCGTTACGGCGCAAACGCCGCCCCCACAGCCTTCTGCGACGGCATCGAAACCGCCCAATACCGATCCCACCACCCACAGGTTTTCCAGCCGCTGCCCGTTTTGTTGCCCGCGCAGGGTGCCGTCGGTGCGCACGCCAAACTGCTGCCACGGCTGGGCGTCAAAGACGTCATCGCGATACCAGTCGGCGCGATCGGCGCTTTGCATCACCTCCAGGCCAAACACCGTTTCGCGCACGCCTTCACGCGCGGCAACTAAGCCGTTGCTAAAAAAGCTGCCGCTGGCGAGCACGACGTGACGGGGGCGTAGGGGGATCTCTTCATGCTTACGCGTCCAAAGTTGACTGACCACGCCATTGTCCACGCTGGCGCGGACCACTTCGTCGCCGGGCATCCAGGTGCCGCCGGTGCGGATAAAATGCTGCTGTAGCCGCGTTTGCATCCGCATGCCCGGCACCGAAGGGGGCAGGGTCGGGAGCAGACGCACCTCGCACGCCAGCGCGTCGTTGAGCCGCGTGTAGATCCGGTTGTCGCTGAGACCAAAACAAGCGGGCAGCCACAGCGCGTCGTATTGCTCGCTTAGCGGGCGCAGGGCGTCGCACAGCTGGGCGAAACGGCTCTCCTGATCCAGCACGCGGGCGATATTGACGGCGCGAAACTCACTGGGGTTGTCGCGCAGTTTATCGAGTATCGGTAACGCAATTTCAGCGGATGAGACGTCCAGTTGGCGTTTACGCAGCGCGGCGGCGGCCAGCTGCGGCTGAAAATCCAGAAACCCGCCAATGCCCACGACGCAAATGCGTGAACCGTGCAGCGGCGTTACCGGCACTTCCGGTGGGCTAAGCCACGCCTGGCGCAGGGTGCCTAACGGGGTGACGCGCTGGTGCGGTGTCTCCACATCGCCATAAAACGCAAGCCCACACTCGGCGAGCAGGGCCTGCGCTTCAACGGCGTAGTGATAAATCCGCTGCGCGCCAATCAAGGAATAGGGATGGTCAGGCGCGAGCGTTTCCAGTGCCGCCAGCCCGGCTTGCGTCCCGGTGACCCTCTCGCCGGTGGGCAGACGTGAGAGAAGATCCAGCGAGCCGGAAGAGAAGCTGAGCGCGCTTTGTCCACGGCTGACGATGGCGCAGCGCTGTCCCTGGCGATTAAGCGCAATACCGCACAGTAAACCGGCCAGGCCGCCGCCAATAATAACGGTATCAAAATTCATGCGTGCTCTCCTTTTCCATACCGCACAGTCCCTGATACACCCAGCGGGTAAATTCGGTTTCACGTAGCGCATCACCCCAGGCGACGGGCTTCACGCCTTTCCAGCGCTCGTTGAGAAACGCCGAAAGCTGGGCGATGGACTGGGCTTCATTCGTCACCTGTAACCGGTTGAGCAGCCCGGCGGCGCGACAGGCGCACAGTTCACCCTGGCAGGTGCCCATGCCCACGCGGGTACGGCGACGCAGATCCAGCAACGAGCGCACGTTAAGATTGTCGACGGCGTACTGGACTTCCCCTGCGGTGACGGCTTCGCATTCACACACCAGCGCGCGGTTATGCCGCTCGTTGCCCAGCCATTCCGGGGTACGATCGCCATGACGCCACACCGCAGATCCGCGCAGCGGTGCGGGCAGTGAAATCACTTTTGCCAGCGTGCTTTCGGTCGACTGGTGCGAGCCGGGCAGCGGTTCGCTGGCGGTGGTGCAGACGGCGCTGTTGTTAAGTTTGCGGCACACGGCGTCGGTGGCCCATTCGGCCATCAGGCGATAGGTCATCAGCTTGCCACCGGTAATGGTAATGAAGCCTTCGAGGCCGTCGCGTTCGGCGTGATCCATCAGCACAATCCCGCGACTCACGTTGCGCCCGGTCGGGTCATCATCACTGGCGACCAGCGGTCGCACCCCGGCATAGGCGCGTAAAATGCGCGATTTCGCCATCACCGGGGCCAGTTTTTCCCCTTCTCGCATCAGCACATCCACCTCTTCGGCGGTGACGCGCGTGTTATCGATATCGTGATAATCAATGTGCGTGGAGGTGGTGCCAATGAGCGAAATGGTATCGCCCGGCACCAGAATGTCGGCGTCCGCCGGTTTGCGGCAGCGGTTGATCACGTGCTGATTAATGCGGTGATCGAGGATCAGCAGCGCCCCTTTGGCCGGGAACATGCGAATACTAAGATCGGCATATTCGGCAATGCGCTGGCCCCAGATCCCCGCCGCGTTAACCACCACGGGCGCATAAAGCGTTTGGGCCACCTGCGTGGAAGGGTGGCGGATTTGCACGCCGTTCACCCGGTCGCCTTCCCGCAAAAGCCCGCAGACTTCATGCCCGGTTAAGATAACCGCGCCATGCTCACGGGCGTCCATCATGTTTGCGGCGGTGAGCCGGAACGGATCGATGGTGCCATCCGGCACGTGCACGGCGGCAATCAACGAAGGATTCACACAGGGTTCAATGCGCCGCGCATCTTCCGCAGAGAGCGGCTGGGCGGCGATGCCCGCAGAGGTGCAGGCGGTAATAAAGCGCTGCTGCCAGGCGAGATCGTCTTCCGGTAGCGTAATAAACAGCCCGCCGGTGGATTCCACGCAGTGCCGGGCGATGCGGCGCAGGATCTGGTTTTCCGAAATGCACTCCCGCGCGGACTCCTGATCGGTCACCGCATACCGCGCGCCGCTGTGCAAAAGACCGTGGTTGCGGCCCGTGGCCCCGGTGGCGATATCGTGACGTTCGAGCAGCACAACGCGCAGCCCGCGCAGGGCGCAATCGCGGGCGATACCGGCACCGGTCGCGCCGCCACCAATAATAATGACATCGTATTCATGAGCGTTGCGCATTCGCACATCCTTCGATTCAGTGAAGCTTTAATGCGCATTTAGCCACATCTTTTTTATGGTTTGTTTGATATCGCGCATATTCGAACAAAAAACGAAAGTAAAAGAACATTTCATGCGTGAAATGAGCGCTTTGTCATATTTCTGTAACAATCGGCGCGACGGCGGACGTTTCAGCATCCAGGCTAAACACGTTGTCACCCTTATCTCCCTCATCAACACCTGCCACGGAGGCTTTTATGTTGAGCATTTTCAAACCCAGTCCGCACACCGCCCGACTCCCTGAGGAACAGATAGACCCTACCTACCGCCGTCTGCGCTGGCAGATTTTCATGGGCATTTTCTTTGGTTACGCCGCTTATTACCTGGTGCGTAAAAACTTTGCGCTGGCGATGCCGTTTCTGGTGGAGCAGGGCTTCTCGCGCGGGGATCTGGGCTTTGCGCTCTCGGGGATTTCCATTGCCTATGGCTTTTCGAAATTCATTATGGGATCGGTGTCGGATCGCTCTAACCCGCGCGTCTTTCTGCCCGCCGGGCTGATCCTTGCCGCCGCCGTCATGCTGTTTATGGGATTTGTGCCCTGGGCAACGTCGAGTATTGCGGTGATGTTTGTGCTGCTGTTTTTATGCGGCTGGTTCCAGGGTATGGGCTGGCCGCCGTGCGGACGCACCATGGTGCACTGGTGGTCGCAAAAAGAGCGCGGCAGTATTGTGTCGGTATGGAACTGCGCGCACAACGTGGGCGGCGGTATTCCCCCGCTATTATTCCTGCTAGGCATGGCGTGGTTTAACGACTGGAAAGCAGCGCTGTATATGCCCGCCTTCGGGGCTATTCTGGTGGCGTTAATCGCCTTTGCGTTAATGCGCGACACGCCGCAGTCTTGCGGGCTGCCGCCTATCGAAGAGTATAAGAACGATTATCCGGACGATTACAGCGAGCAGGCGGAAGAAGAACTGACGGCGAAGCAAATTTTTATGCAATATGTGCTGCCAAATAAGTTGCTATGGTATATCGCGATTGCTAACGTCTTTGTCTACCTGCTGCGTTATGGGATCCTCGACTGGTCACCGACCTATCTGAAAGAAGTGAAACATTTTGCACTGGATAAATCCTCGTGGGCCTATTTCTTATATGAATATGCGGGGATCCCCGGTACGTTAATTTGTGGCTGGATGTCCGACAAAGTATTCCGTGGCAACCGTGGCGCTACCGGCGTGTTCTTTATGACGCTGGTGACTATCGCTACTGTGGTGTATTGGCTGAATCCGGCGGGGAATCCGACGGTGGATATGGTGTGCATGATCGTCATCGGCTTCCTTATTTACGGCCCGGTGATGCTGATTGGTTTACACGCGCTTGAACTGGCACCGAAAAAAGCCGCAGGGACGGCCGCAGGCTTTACCGGCCTGTTTGGCTACCTCGGTGGTTCCGTCGCCGCCAGTGCGATAGTGGGCTACACCGTCGATTATTTCGGCTGGGACGGCGGCTTTATGGTGATGATAGGCGGTAGCGTACTGGCGGTTATCCTGCTGCTGGTGGTGATGGTGGGCGAGAAGAAACATCACGAGGAGCTGGCAAGAAAACGTCTCTGATCTATTTTTACCCTGTCCCTCCTGCCCAGGAGGGACATTTTTGCTTAGAGGCTGAAGGTCAGAAGCGGCGGTTTCTTATATTCGAATGCCGCAACGGATGTCGCATAAATCATCGATTTAGAATTATATCCCGCCAAATGAATAAAAATTAATATATTCCGTTGATGATCCGGATAGCGATCGTCAACGCAGTGAGCTATCCGCCAGTTGCGCTTAAGATATGTTAAAAATCTTTTTGTTTTGATTAGGCTAACTGATTAGTTTGTTTGCTCATCATATTGCGTGTAAAAATAAGCAGCCAACTGTATGTTGAAAGTAATTTCACTCGCCATATAATCGTCCTTATTACAGTATGGCTTATCACCAGGGACAAAAGGCATCTTCCGGAAAGTTTCAGGGCATATGAGCAAAGATACGATGGGATATCGGCTGTACGGGTACTTGATAGGTAAAGAAATTCACTTCGAGATTGAGAACCGAAGGCTGTATCGCCTTCCGCAAGGAAGTGCTGAAAAATATTTTATATTCGGTTCAGTTTTATTTAATCACACGATGTTGCAGCTATTTGTCTATTTACTCCAGCATGGTCGCCAGGACATTGTGACCAAAGAGGAATTGCTTCGGGTCGTCTGGGAGGAAAACGATCTGATTCCTTCGACCCAGCGCCTTTGGCAGGTGTTAAAAAACCTTAACCGACGTTTGAGTTTGTTGGGGTTGCCTGAGGATTTCATCATCAGTGTGAAAGGAAGCGGCTATATCATTAATTATGCAGACATAACGCCAATTTATTACAGGGAAAGTGAACTCCATCATCACCCTGAAGAAATAAAGGAGAGCTAACTATTCCTGTGTGAGTGATGTCAACCAGGTTTTTGCCCCGGAACATGTCTGTGTGTTCAGGGGTTTTTTTATATTTAGCGCCGTCAGAACGTTGCCGCTAATACCCTGGCCGGGGTTACAGATCGATCTCAATATCCCCGTTGGCGCGACAGCAGCAGGGGAGGATTTCACCGGGTGAGACAAAGGCCAGCGGTTCGGTCAGCCAGTCAACCTGGCCTGCGACCAGCCGCGTGCGACAGGAGCCGCAATAGCCTTCACGGCACTGATATTCAACCTTCACCTGATGAAACTCCAGCGCCGCCAGCAGCGAGGGGTGTTCTTCATGCTGGCACAGAAGCTCTGTGCCAGTATTGCTTAGCGTGATGCGGCTCATTACAGCTGGAAGTCGCTCAGGTCGTCAGTGTTGACCTCGGAGTCGATTTGACCGACGAGATAAGAGCTCACTTCCACTTCCTGCGGCGCGACCTGCACGTTATCGGACACCAGCCAGGTGTTGATCCACGGGATCGGGTTTGAGCGCGTCTGGAACGGCAGATCCAGCCCCACGGCCTGCATACGGATGTTGGTAATATAATCCACATACTGGCACAGAATATCTTTGTTCAGGCCGATCATTGAACCGCCCTGGAACAGGTATTCCGCCCACTCTTTTTCCTGCTCGGCCGCCTGCACAAACAGGTCGTAAGAGGCTTGCTTGCACTCTTCGGCGATCTCCGCCATTTCCGGGTCGTCCACGCCGCTGCGCAGCAGATTCAGCATGTGCTGTGTGCCGGTAAGGTGCAGTGCTTCGTCGCGGGCAATCAGGCGAATAATCTTCGCGTTACCTTCCATCAGTTCGCGTTCGGCAAAGGCGAAAGAACAGGCAAAGCTGACGTAAAAGCGGATCGCTTCCAGCGCGTTGACGCTCATCAGGCACAGATAGAGCTTTTTCTTCAGCTCGCGCAGGTTAACGGTGACGGTTTTACCGTTAACGGTGTGCGTGCCTTCGCCCAGCAGATGCCAGTAGCTGGTCATCTCGATCAGATCGTCGTAGTA
Organism: uncultured Enterobacter sp.; assembly: GCA_963521185.1. Lineage (GTDB taxonomy): Bacteria > Pseudomonadota > Gammaproteobacteria > Enterobacterales > Enterobacteriaceae > Enterobacter_D. Next base: position 144,306 of record CAUQTV010000007.1, read on the forward strand.
GTGCGAAATGCCTTCCGCACGCTTGAGGATTTGCTCATTGGTGACGATATCGTCAAACACAATCGCCGGATCGTTAACGATGTTGCGGATGATGTGCGTGTAAGAGCGGGAGTGGATCGTCTCGGAGAACGCCCAGGTTTCAACCCAGGTTTCCAGCTCAGGGATCGAGATCAGCGGCAGCAGCGCCACGTTCGGGCTGCGGCCCTGAATAGAGTCGAGCAGCGTCTGGTATTTCAGGTTGCTTAAGAAAATGTGTTTTTCGTGTTCCGGCAGCGCCTGGAAATCGATACGGTCGCGGGAAACGTCCACTTCTTCCGGACGCCAGAAGAAGGAGAGCTGTTTCTCAATCAGCTTTTCGAAGATGTCATATTTTTGCTGATCGTAACGCGCCACGTTCACCGGCTGACCGAAAAACATCGGCTCCAGTAGCTGATTGTTTTTCGTCTGTGAAAAGGTGGTATAGGCCATTAAGTGTGTGTCCTGTGGTGTTATTTCCCTCACCCCGGCCCTCTCCCACGGGGAGAGGGGGAAAGAGTTCCCTCTCCCCGTGGGAGAGGGTTAGGGTGAGGGGTTTATTAGATCTTACATGCGCCGCTTTCGCAGCCATCGTCCTGAATTGACGGCACCATGTCATCCTGCGCATCTTCCGCACCGTCGCGGGTGTTTTGATAGTACAGGGTTTTGACGCCAAATTTGTAGGCGGTGAGCAAGTCTTTCAACAATTGCTGCATCGGCACTTTTCCGGACGGGAAACGCGTCGGGTCGTAGTTGGTGTTCGCCGAGATCGACTGGTCGATAAATTTCTGCATGATGCCAACCAGTTGCAGGTAGCCGTCGTTGTTCGGCATTTCCCACAGCAGTTCATAGTTGTTTTTCAGCAGCTCGTAGTCCGGCACCACCTGGCGCAGGATGCCATCTTTCGACGCTTTGATGCTGACGTGGCCGCGCGGCGGCTCAATGCCGTTGGTGGCGTTCGAGATCTGCGACGAGGTCTCAGACGGCATCAGGGCAGACAGCGTGGAGTTACGCAGGCCGTGGGTCTTGATGGATTCACGCAGCGTTTCCCAGTCGTAATGCAACTCCTTGCTTACGATAGCATCCAAATCTTTCTTGTAAGTATCGGTCGGCAGGATGCCTTTCGCGTAGGTGGTCTCATTGAACCACGGGCATGCGCCTTGCTCTTTCGCCAGCTCGTTAGAGGCTTTCAGCAGATAGTACTGAATCGCTTCGAAGGTGTTGTGCGTCAGCACATTGGCGCTGCCGTCGGAGTAGCGTTTGCCGTTTTTCGCCAGCCAGTAGGCGAAGTTGATGACGCCAATTCCCAGCGTGCGGCGACCCATCGCCCCGCGTTTGGCGGCCGGGATAGGGTAATCCTGATAGTCGAGCAGCGCATCCAGTGCACGCACCGCCAGCACCGCCAGCTCTTCCAGTTCGTCCAGGTTTTTGATCGCACCCAGGTTAAACGCGGAGAGTGTACAGAGGGCGATTTCGCCGTTTTCGTCGTTCACGTCGAGCAGCGGCTTGGTCGGCAGGGCGATTTCCAGGCACAGGTTAGACTGACGCACGGGCGCAATCGCCGGATCGAACGGGCTGTGCGTATTGCAGTGGTCCACGTTCTGAATGTAGATACGGCCCGTAGAAGCACGCTCCTGCATCATCAGCGAGAAGAGCTCAACCGCTTTCACGCGCTGTTTGCGGATGCTGTCGTCTTTTTCATACTGGGTGTAGAGACGTTCAAATTCGTCCTGATCGGCGAAGAACGCGTCATACAGGCCCGGCACGTCGGACGGGCTGAACAGGGTGATCTCTTCACCTTTCAGCAGACGGGTGTACATCAGCTTGTTGATCTGCACGCCGTAGTCCATGTGACGCACGCGGTTGCCTTCCACGCCACGGTTGTTTTTCAGCACCAGCAGGCTTTCGACTTCTAAATGCCACATCGGGTAGAACAGCGTCGCTGCACCGCCGCGCACGCCGCCCTGCGAGCAGGATTTCACCGCCGTCTGGAAGTGCTTGTAGAACGGAATACAGCCGGTATGGAACGCTTCACCGCCGCGGATCGGGCTACCCAGCGCACGGATGCGACCGGCGTTGATACCAATGCCCGCACGTTGGGAAACGTATTTCACAATCGCGCTGGAGGTGGCGTTGATGGAGTCCAGGCTGTCGCCGCACTCGATCAGTACGCAGGAGCTGAACTGACGGGTCGGGGTACGCACGCCGGACATGATCGGCGTCGGCAGTGAAATCTTAAACGTGGATACGGCGTCATAGAAACGCTTCACGTAGTCCAGACGGGTTTCACGCGGATAGTTCGAGAACAGGCATGCCGCCACCAGAATGTAGAGGAACTGCGCGCTTTCGTAGATTTCACCGGTCACACGGTTCTGCACCAGATACTTGCCTTCGAGCTGCTTAACCGCAGCGTAGGAGAAGGTCAGGTCACGGTCATGCACAATGAACGAGTCCATCTGCTTGAACTCTTCTTCCGTGTAGTCTTCCAGCAGATGATTGTCGTACTTGCCCAGCTCAACCATTTTCAGCACGTGGTTGAACAGCGTCGGCGGCTCAAACTGACCGTAGGCTTTTTTGCGCAGGTGGAAGATGGCCAGGCGCGCGGCGAGATACTGGTAATCCGGTGCGTCGCGGGAAATCAGGTCCGCTGCCGCTTTAATGATGGTCTCGTGAATGTCGGAGGTTTTGATACCGTCATAGAACTGAATGTGCGAACGCAGTTCCACCTGAGAGATAGAGACGTTGTTCAGCCCTTCAGCGGCCCAATCAAGAACACGATGGATTTTATCAAGATTAATACGCTCAGTGCGTCCATCACGTTTAGTGACCAGCAGACTCTGATTCATGTGGGATTTACCTGTCCGTGAAATTGAAAAATATCCCCGCCTTTATCCACAGATCCGCGCTGTGGCTAACTCTGTGGATAAATACTACATGTAGGGGGTTTGCGATAAGATAAACGCTATATGGTGAGTATTCTAGTTGGGATTCTTTTCAGTACAAGAGTTGATTTTGAGGTTAAATTGAGGTTGCAAAAAGGTGAGAATCGCTAAGTCCGCGAACGGTAAGGCCTGTAGGGAAAGTCAATCATCTACAAAAAAAAATGAAAATTTGATCGAGTGCTGATTTCTTCATCGTCGCGATAATTGCGCGGCATGATACCGCGCAATCTTTATAGGAATATTTGATGACGTTAGTCGTTTTTTGCTTCGGTATGCAACATATAGTTAACATCAACGCCCGGCGCGAGTTTGAATTTATTGGTCAGCGGATTGAAATGCAGACCGGTGATGTGACGCTCTTTTAGCGGTGTCTCATCAATCCAGCCTAACAGCTCTGCGGGCTTGATGAACTTTTTCACATCGTGCGTGCCTTTCGGCACCATGCGCAGCACGTATTCTGCGCCTACCACCGCCATCAGCCAGGATTTGCCGTTGCGGTTTAAGGTGGAGAAGAACACATGTCCGCCGGGTTTGACCAGCTTTGCACAGGCGTGAACCACCGATTGCGGATCCGGCACATGCTCCAGCATCTCCATGCAGGTCACCACGTCATATTGCTGCGCGTGGCTGGCGGCATGCTCTTCGACGGTCTGCTGAATGTAATCCACCGTGATGCCAGACTCCAGCGCGTGCAGGCGGGCGACTTGCAGGGGTTCAAAGCCCATGTCCAGCCCGGTGACGGTTGCGCCTTCGCGGGCCATGCTTTCCGCGAGAATGCCGCCGCCACAGCCGACGTCGAGCACGCGCTTGCCAAACAGCCCACCCGCGCGCTCAGCGATGTAACCGAGGCGCAGCGGATTGATGCGATGCAGCGGTTTAAACTCGCCTTCGAGATCCCACCAGCGAGAGGCGACGGCTTCAAATTTCGCGATCTCTTCATGGTCAACATTATGAGCCACCGACGGTTTTTCGGCATTCATGGGCGCTTACACTCCTTTATCAACAAGACCGTCGAGTATATCAGCCCGGCGGCGCGAATAAAGCGTATAGGTTTACCTGTATCACGTCGGCTGTGTTATAATTTGCGACCTTTGAATCCGGGATACAGTAGAGGGATAGCGGTTAGATGAGCGACCTTGCGAGAGAAATTACACCGGTTAACATCGAGGAAGAGCTGAAGAGCTCCTATCTGGACTATGCGATGTCGGTCATTGTTGGCCGTGCGCTGCCAGACGTCCGCGATGGCTTAAAACCGGTTCACCGTCGCGTACTATACGCCATGAACGTATTGGGCAATGACTGGAATAAAGCCTACAAAAAATCTGCCCGTGTCGTTGGTGACGTTATCGGTAAATACCATCCTCATGGTGATACCGCGGTTTACGACACGATCGTTCGTATGGCACAGCCTTTCTCCTTACGTTACATGTTGGTTGATGGCCAGGGTAACTTCGGCTCGGTAGACGGCGACTCCGCCGCAGCGATGCGTTATACGGAAATCCGTATGTCGAAAATCGCCCACGAGCTGATGGCCGATCTGGAAAAAGACACGGTTGATTTCGTTGATAACTATGACGGCACGGAAAAAATTCCCGACGTCATGCCAACGAAGATCCCGAACCTGCTGGTTAACGGCTCTTCCGGTATTGCCGTGGGTATGGCGACGAACATTCCGCCACACAACCTCACCGAAGTCATTAACGGTTGCCTCGCCTATATTGAGGATGAAGACATCAGCGTTGAAGGGCTGATGGAACACATCCCAGGTCCTGACTTCCCGACCGCCGCCATTATTAATGGCCGTCGTGGCATTGAAGAAGCGTACCGCACCGGTCGCGGCAAAATCTATATTCGCGCCCGCGCGGAAGTGGAAGCCGATGCAAAAACCGGTCGTGAAACCATCATCGTGCACGAAATTCCGTATCAGGTGAACAAAGCGCGCCTGATCGAAAAGATTGCCGAACTGGTAAAAGAAAAACGTCTGGAAGGCATCAGCGCCCTGCGCGATGAGTCCGACAAAGACGGCATGCGCATCGTCATTGAAATCAAACGCGATGCGGTCGGCGAAGTGGTACTGAACAACCTCTATTCGCAGACGCAAATGCAGGTTTCCTTCGGTATCAACATGGTGGCATTGCACCACGGTCAGCCGAAGATCATGAACCTGAAAGACATTCTTTCTGCGTTTGTGCGCCACCGCCGTGAAGTGGTGACCCGTCGTACTATCTTTGAACTGCGTAAAGCCCGTGACCGTGCACACATCCTCGAAGCCCTGGCCGTGGCGCTGGCGAACATCGACCCGATTATCGAGTTGATCCGTCGTGCACCGACTCCGGCGGAAGCGAAAGCCGGCCTGGTGGCCCGTTCGTGGGAGCTGGGTAACGTGGCGGCTATGCTGGAACGTGCGGGCGGCGACGCGGCGCGTCCGGAATGGCTGGAGCCAGAATTTGGCGTGCGTGACGGTCAGTACTTCCTGACCGAACAACAGGCACAGGCGATTCTGGATCTGCGCTTGCAGAAACTGACCGGCCTTGAGCATGAAAAACTGCTCGACGAATATAAAGAGCTGCTGGAACAGATCGCAGAACTGCTGCGTATTCTGGGCAGCGCTGAGCGTCTGATGGAAGTGATCCGCGAAGAACTTGAACTGGTCCGCGACCAGTTCGGTGACGAGCGTCGCACGGAAATCACCGCCAACACCGCCGATATCAATATCGAAGATCTGATCAGCCAGGAAGACGTTGTTGTCACCCTGTCTCACCAGGGCTACGTGAAGTATCAGCCGCTGACCGACTACGAAGCACAACGTCGTGGCGGTAAAGGCAAATCTGCGGCGCGCATTAAAGAAGAAGACTTTATCGACCGCCTGCTGGTGGCTAACACCCACGACACGATCCTGCTGTTCTCCAGCCGGGGTCGCCTGTACTGGATGAAGGTTTACCAACTGCCGGAAGCCAGCCGTGGCGCGCGCGGTCGTCCCATCGTTAACCTGCTGCCGCTGGAAGCCAACGAGCGTATTACGGCGATCCTGCCGGTGCGCGAATACGAAGAGGGCGTTAACGTCTTCATGGCTACCGCCAGCGGTACGGTGAAGAAAACGGCGCTGACCGAGTTCAGCCGTCCACGCTCTGCCGGTATCATCGCCGTGAACCTGAACGAAGGCGACGAGCTGATTGGCGTGGATCTGACCAACGGCAGCGACGAGGCGATGCTCTTCTCGGCCGCCGGTAAAGTGGTGCGCTTTAAAGAGAGCGCAGTGCGCGCAATGGGTCGTACGGCGACCGGCGTTCGCGGTATCAAGCTCGCGGGTGATGACAAAGTGGTTTCACTGATCATTCCTCGCGGTGAAGGCGCGATCCTGACCGTGACGCAAAACGGTTACGGTAAACGCACCTCTGCGGCAGAATACCCGACCAAATCGCGTGCCACCCAGGGCGTTATCTCCATCAAAGTGACCGAGCGTAACGGCTCTGTTGTGGGTGCGGTGCAGGTCGAAGATACCGACCAGATCATGATGATCACCGATGCCGGTACGCTGGTGCGTACACGCGTGTCGGAAGTCAGCGTGGTAGGCCGTAATACCCAGGGCGTGATCCTCATCCGCACGGCGGAAGATGAAAACGTCGTCGGTCTGCAACGCGTTGCGGAGCCGGTCGATGATGAAGAACTGGACGCCATCGACGGTAGCGTCGCAGAAGGGGATGACGAAATCGCCCCGGAAGCGGATACCGATGATGACGTAGCCGACGACGCTGACGAATAATCAGCCTCGTTGATAAAAGGGTCGGGTTTCCCCCGGCCCTTTTTCTTTCCCGGTGGTTTGCCATTGCGGGCTTTACGATTTAGGGCTACTTTAACCACATTCTATTAACATGCGGCGGAGCTGCGCCCCTTTGAAATACCTTGTCTCTTTTCGCACCACGTTAAAAGTCTCTCGATACCTTTTCCGGGCGCTGGCGTTATTGCTTTGGCTGCTGATTGCCTTGTGTTCGGTGTTTTACATCGTCAATGCCTTACAACATAAAGAATCGGAAATTCGTAAAGAGCTGAACCTCAGTTCCGAACAGGCGCAGCGCTATATTCAGCGCACCTCCGACGTAATGAAGGAGCTGAAGTACATCGCCGAAAACCGCCTGACCGCGGAGAACGGCATTCTGGCCTCGCGCGGACAAAACGCGCGCAACGACGTGCCCGATTTTCAGCCGCTGTTCCCGGACTCTGACTGCTCCGCCATGGGCAACACCTGGCGCGGCTCGCTCGAATCACTGGCGTGGTTTATGCGCTACTGGCGGGACAACTTCTCCGCCGCCTACGATCTCAACCGCGTGTTCCTGATTGGCAACGAAACGCTGTGCATGGCGGATTTTGGCCTGCGCGATGTACCGCTCGAACGTGAAACGGCGCTGAAAAGCCTGCACGATCGGATCATGAAATACCGCAACGCGCCGCAGGAAGAGCGCGGAAATAACATTTTCTGGATGAGCCAGGGGCCGCGTCCCGGCATTGGCTACTTCTACGCGTTAACGCCGGTGTACCTGGCGAACCGTCTGCAAGCGCTGCTTGGCACCGAACAAACCATCCGCATGGATAACTTCTACACGCCGGGCAATTTCCCCGTCGGCGTGACGATCCTCGATGAAAACGGCCATGCGTTAATCTCGCTCACCGGCCCGGAAAACCGCTTAGAGGTGGATCCGCGCTGGATGCAGGAGCGCTCGTGGTTTGGCTACACCGCAGGCTATCGCGATCTGGTGCTGAAAAAGAGCCTGCCGCCGTCGTCGCTGAGCATTGTCTACTCGGTGCCGGTGGATATCGTGCTGGAGCGCATCCGCATGCTGATCCTCAACGCCGTGTTACTCAACGTGCTGGTGGGGATTGCGCTGTTCACGCTGGCGCGCATGTACGAGCGGCGCATCTTCATTCCGGCGGAAACCGATGCCCAGCGCCTTGAAGAACACGAGCAGTTCAACCGCAAAATTGTCGCCTCCGCCCCGGTGGGGATCTGTATTTTACGCACGCTCGACGGCACCAATATTCTCAGCAACGAGCTGGCGCATAACTATCTCAATATGCTGACCCATGAAGATCGGCAGCGGTTGACGCAAATCATCTGTGGTCAGCAGGTGAACTTCGTCGATGTGCTGACCAGTAATAACACTAACCTGCAAATCAGCTTTGTGCATTCGCGCTACCGCAACGAGAACGTGGCGATCTGCGTGCTGGTGGATGTCTCCGCGCGCGTCAAAATGGAAGAGTCGTTACAGGATATGGCCCAGGCCGCCGAGCAGGCGAGCCAGTCGAAATCGATGTTCCTCGCCACCGTCAGCCATGAGCTTCGCACGCCGCTGTATGGCATCATCGGTAACCTCGATTTATTGCAAACCAAAGAGTTGCCGAAGGGCGTCGATCGTCTGGTGACGGCGATGAACAACTCTTCCAGCCTGCTGCTTAAAATCATTAGCGATATTCTCGATTTTTCAAAAATTGAGTCGGAGCAGCTGAAAATCGAGCCGCGTGAGTTCTCCCCGCGCGAGGTGATGAACCACATCACCGCCAACTATTTGCCGCTGGTGGTGCGTAAGCAACTGGGACTTTACTGCTTTATCGATCCGGATGTGCCGGTGGCGCTGGACGGTGATCCGATGCGCCTGCAACAGGTGATCTCTAACCTGCTGAGCAATGCCATTAAATTCACCGACGTTGGCTGCATTATCCTGCACGTACAGTGCGTGGGGGATTATCTGTGCATCCGCGTGCGGGACACTGGCGTCGGCATTCCGTCTAAAGAAGTGGTGCGCCTGTTCGATCCTTTCTTCCAGGTCGGCACCGGCGTGCAGCGTAATTTCCAGGGCACCGGGCTGGGTCTGGCGATCTGTGAGAAGCTGATCAGCATGATGGACGGTGACATCGCGGTGGACACCGAGCCGGGAATGGGCAGTCAGTTTACCGTGCGCATTCCGCTTTATTCGGCGCAGGCACCGCAAAAGCTCGACGTTGACGGCCTGGCCGAAACCACCTGCTGGCTGGCGGTGCGCAATGCGCAGCTCGCCACCTTTGTGACCTCGCTGCTGGCCCGCAACGGTATTCGCGTGTTGCACTACGAAGGCCAGACGCCGGAGGCGAACGACACGCTCATTACCGATGACGAGCAGGAAACCCCGTGGCCGGGTAGGGCGTCGATTACCTTCTGCCGTCGGCATATCGGTATTCCGCTGGAGCGTGCGCCGGGCGAATGGCTGCACAGCGTCGCCTCCCCGCATGAACTGATTGCACTGCTTGCGCGGATCTACAGCGTGAAAGTGGAGAGCAACGAGGCTTCGCCATCCCTTCATGCGCCGGATGCGCAAGGCGCGCGCAACGACGACATGATGATCCTCGTCGTTGACGATCATCCGATCAACCGCCGCCTGTTGGCGGATCAGCTCGGATCGCTGGGCTATCAGTGTAAAACCGCTAACGACGGTGTGGATGCGCTGAACGTGCTGAGCAAAAACCACATCGACATTATTCTTAGTGACGTCAACATGCCGAACATGGACGGCTATCGCCTGACGCAGCGCATACGCCAGCTTGGACTGACGCTGCCGGTGGTGGGCGTGACGGCGAACGCCCTGGCGGAAGAGAAACAGCGCTGCCTGGAGTCGGGAATGGACAGCTGTCTGTCGAAGCCGGTGACGCTGGATGTGCTTGAGCAAACGGTAGGGGTCTACGCCGAGCGCGTGAGGAAAACGAGAACATAAAAAAGGCCCGAAAGGGCCTTTTACGTTTTTCACCCTCTCCTGGTGGGAGAGGGGCGGGGTGAGGGCATCAGGCCGCACACCTGCCCGGGATCAATCCTTGTCCGCAGCGCTCAGCGTTACGGAAGAGAGGTAGTTCAGCAGAGCGATATCGTTATCCACACCCAGTTTCATCATCGCTGATTTCTTCTGGCTACTGATGGTCTTAATACTGCGGTTCAGCTTCTTGGCAATCTCGGTCACGAGGAAACCTTCCGCAAACAGACGCAGTACTTCGCTCTCTTTGGGTGATAGACGTTTGTCACCGTAGCCACCTGCGCTGATTTTCTCCAGCAGACGAGAGACGCTCTCCGGGGTAAATTTCTTGCCTTTTTGCAATGATGCCAGCGCTTTTGGCAGGTCGGTTGGTGCGCCCTGTTTCAGCACAATCCCTTCGATATCCAGTTCCAGCACGGCGCTCAGAATTGCCGGGTTGTTATTCATCGTCAGCACAATGACTGACAGGTGAGGGAAGTGACGCTTGATGTACTTGATCAAGGTGATCCCGTCACCGTACTTATCGCCTGGCATTGACAGGTCGGTAATCAATACGTGGGCATCAAGTTTAGGGAGGTTATTGATCAGCTGTGTTGAGTCTTCAAATTCACCGACTACATTCACCCACTCAATTTGTTCGAGTGATTTGCGAATACCGAACAGTACAATCGGATGATCATCGGCAATAATTACGTTCATAGTGTTCATGTATTGGGCTACCTTGCTTACAGCAAGCTCTTGACGTAAGCGTCAATGTCGCTGATGTATTTTTCTATGCCTGGAGCATCTTTCTCACGAATTAAATGTTCCAGCGTTTCACATAACTGCTTGCCGGGTACCAGGTTTAGCATGGCAAACACCCCTTTGAGGCGGTGTGCTGTCTGCGCCAGCGCAGCGAAGTCGCTCGTCGCCGATTCAGTATACAACCTCTTAACATCATCGGGTACTGTATCCACAAACAGCGCATAATAGCCGCTGGCATGCAGTTCGGCGCTTCCATCGCCGCCCAGAGGTGACTCAGGGATCTCTTCCTGCGCCAGCTGCTCTTCAATAAGCTGCAATATCGCGGTCTGCATTGCATTGCTCATATTAAAGTTCACGCGCCACTGGCCTGGGCCGATTTTGCGCGCGCCGGCCTCATCATCGCTTAAAAGCAAGCCCGAGGCAGTAAGATTAGACGGATTATCCGTTAAAAAGAGATCATATTCTTGACTTAATAGCCGCTCATCGGGGGTGATACAGCTTGCCCCCCAGTTTTCGAGCTGACGAACCACAACGTGGCGAATATCGCTGGAGGTGATATCAATCATCGCGATGACGTCATCCAGCAGCTTCTCTTCCGACTCGCCTTCCTGCGGGCGGGCCGCCATTTTGACATGTAAAGAATAGCGCGTACCCAGACTTTCACGGGCTTTAATGTTCAGATGCCCGCCCAGCTTACGGGCCAGCTGATCGCACAGCCAGAAGGTGAGGGCGTTGGCTTTACCGTAATCGTCGCCCTGAGTGTCATGCAGGAACGGGAAATGGAGGTTATCTACTTCGCTGGCGGTCACGCCTTCGCCGGTATCCAGAATACGGAAGGTCAGACGATCTTCCGCCGACTCGTCGTTATCCACTTCCAGGGTGATTTTACCAATTTGCGTGGTGGTCACGGCATAGGAAATGAGCATGGTCAGAATGCGCGATAGCGCGTCGCGATCGCCGTGACGCTCTTCATTGGCCGGCAGATTGTTATTGATCAGCAGTTGCAGACCTTTGCGCTTGACCACCGGCAGCACCTCGGGCACCACTTCGTCGATCAGATCCTGAATCGAGAACAGCGTGGATGAGCCTTTCCAGGTGTCGCTTTCAAGCATATTGGCGAGCTGAATTTCATCCACCAGACGTACCAGCATATCCGCCTGATGCGCCACGTTTTTACTTTCGTCGGTGTGGAGCGCCGCCGCGTCATTGGCGAGGCTTTTCACCGGCAGCTTCAGCGCATCGCCCAGATGCTGCATAAACGCGGTGCGCCCCTGCTGGTTTTTCTCATACAGACGCTGCGCCTGTTTGAGCTTTTTATTGACCAGCACTTCACGGTCCTGATCGCGAATAATGAAAATCTGCGTGCGCGGCGTCACCTGGCTGCGGAACTGGCGGATCTCATAGAGTTCATTATTGACCGTGGCCTGGATAACGCCCTGATGCTGATCGGCCATGCTGGTGATGTTTTGCAAGTTGAGGTGCGGCAAAAGATGATCGGCAATCTTATTGCTGATAACCGTGCGATTGGCTTCCTGATCGTGCACCAGCAAACCTAACGGCAGCAGCGACACAATCTCTTCATTGAGCGCGCGCAGCACGCGCAGTTCGTTATTTGGCCCCACGGCGGTGCTTCCTTCCGCCAGACGTCCCGGCTGGTGGCGGAAGGTCGTGTAGCCAAACAGCGCCAGCGCCAGCAGGCCGATGTTGAGCAGAAGCGGCAGTAAAATGTTCTGTAAGGTGTCCAGCAGCAGCGTGCCAAACGGCACCTGCCACACCAGCCGCATACCGGTGGAATTGAGCGAGGATGAAATCTCAATTTGCGAGCTGTTGAAATTGATCGACACGCTATCGGCCATCTCTTTATCCGGCGTGCGCAGCGTACTCTGGGTTGCATCCGCATCCAGGCGGAAGCTGTCGAGGGACATACCCGGCGGGATAAGGTCGTTAATCGGCAGATCGAACGCCACCACCGTCGCAAGATGCCCCGGCTGGTTAAAGGTGGTGCGCAGGGTGAAATAGTGGCCGTTTTGCCAGGCCAGGCGACGCAGCGGCGAGAAGCTCTCGCGTTCGTCCAGCGCGTTGGCCTGTTGCAGCATCTCTGCACGGCGCGTATCAACAATGCTGCCAATCGTAGACTCTTTAAAGCCGGAAGATAGATCTTTTAGCGGCAGCGTCGACACCAGGATCATGCTGTTGTCCTGGCCGTTAAGATAATACATCGACCAGGGCACCGTCTCCGCGCCCCACAGCGTGTCGAGATAAGAGGAGATACGCTGCGTCATCTCCAGCGTCGAACCGTCGTGCGAGCCGAAGATTAACGCTTCGGTTTTACGGCGAGGTTTTTCAAGGTAATAGACGTCCTGCTTAAGACGCGTTTCCTGCAAACCCTCTGCCGGTGTGGCGGGGGCGGCGGCGATGTTGTCGTAGATCTGCCAGGTCGCGTAGCGCCAGGTATCAATGCGCTTATGCATCGCGTGGGTGACATCGACAATCTGATAGCTTTTATCTTTGAGCCACGCATTAACGGCGCTTTGTACCATCACGCCCATCGTCACTAACAGGACGATGATCAACAGAAGAAAGAAACGGGTAATGCTGCCCGGTATCAGGGAAAATTTGCCAGGGATCATTGTGTCAGATTGACTCATTATTGTGCGTAACCCGTTATGACAACGCGTGAAGAGAACGTCATTTTGCGCTTATCGTGCGACCAGGACCTGTTACTACCTCGCCATCGGCCCCTTCGCTTCCGGCTTGTAGTCGTTATGTTACACGGCAGTGTACAGCAGGCAGTATAAAGCCTAATGAATGAATTTCCAGACTCTCTTGCAGGATAAGCCGCTCAGAGCGGTGAAGGGCGGGCGTTAAACTCATCGAAGCGGCAAACGTGGACATTTTTTCTTCGACTGTACAACTATTTCCCGGCGCGCAAATGTAAATAGCACTAATTAACAAGAAATTAATAGCGCAAACGCAGCGGCAAAATCTCAACGCTTCGGGGAGTGATTAGTTAATAGTCATTATGATTTCTATGCGGTAGTACATTGTGCATAAATCAACGTAAAGAAAGGTAAAAAAAAACCGAATGCAGAGCATTCGGTCGTAATAGGGGTAAACAGACATTCAAAACTGAATGACGGTAATAAATAAAGTTAATGATGATAGCGAGAGTTATTTTAGTTGCGAGTGAAGGATTTGTTTTGTCATTCAGTGCTGTGACTATATATCTTTTTAACTAGCTGTATTTAATGTAATTTTTCGTGACTTTGATTTTTAGTGCTAAATTTTTTAGCGATTAGTGCTATAAAAAGTTCCGTGAAATTTACAAACTGAAACATGTAAATAGAAAAATGAAACATCTTAAAAGTTTTCGTATCATTTTCTTGTTGGATTATTCTGTTTTTTTAGGGAGAATGAACGGGCCGACTGATTTGCAGGTTAATCAGTAAGCAGTGGTATATAAAAAAAGCAAATAACAGAGGGTTAATAACATGAAAGTCAAAGCACTATCTCTCCTGGTGCCAGCGCTGCTGGTCGCTGGTGCCGCTAATGCGGCTGAAATTTACAACAAAGACGGCAACAAATTAGATCTGTACGGTAAAGTAGACGGCCTGCACTATTTCTCTGATGATGATGGCGCAGATGGCGATCAGACCTACGTTCGTTTCGGCTTCAAAGGCGAAACCCAGGTTAACGATCAGATCACCGGTTACGGCCAGTGGGAATACAACGTTCAGGCGAACGACACCGAAAGCGCAAGCGACCAGGCCTGGACGCGTCTGGCATTCGCCGGTGTGCGTTTTGCTGACGCAGGCTCTATCGACTACGGCCGTAACTACGGCGTGATCTACGACGTGACCTCCTGGACCGACGTTCTGCCGGAATTCGGCGGCGACACCTACGGTTCTGACAACTTCCTGCAATCCCGTGCTAACGGCGTTGCAACCTATCGTAATACCGACTTCTTTGGTCTGGTTGATGGCCTGAACTTTGCTCTGCAATATCAGGGCAAAAACGGCAGCGTGAGCGGTGAGAACGACACTGGTCGTAGCACCCTGAAACAGAACGGTGACGGCTACGGCATGTCCGTGACCTACGATCTGGGCGAAGGCTTCGGCGTGGGCGCGGCGATGTCCTCCTCCAAACGTACTGCTGACCAGAACGCAGCAGGCGTGTACGGTAGCGGCGACCGCGCAGACGTTTACAGCGGCGGCCTGAAATACGACGCAAACAACGTTTACCTGGCAGCACAGTACTCCCAGACGTATAACGCAACCCGTTTCGGTAACTCGCAGAACGACAGCGATGTTTATGGTTTTGCTGACAAAGCGCAGAACTTTGAAGTGGTTGCTCAGTACCAGTTCGACTTCGGTCTGCGTCCGTCCGTGGCTTACCTGCAATCCAAAGGTAAAGACGTGACCAACGGCACCACCAACTTCGGCGATCAAGATCTGCTGAAATATGTTGATGTTGGCGCGACCTACTACTTCAACAAAAACATGTCCACCTACGTTGACTACAAAATCAACCTGCTGGATGACAACGCCTTCACCCGTCAGGCTGGCGTGAGCACGGATGATATCGTGGCACTGGGTGTGGTTTACCAGTTCTAATCGATTGAGAACGTTGTGGAAGGGGCCGATGCGGCCCCTTTTTTTATGGGGTCACAAACCCGCTTTTTTAGTGTACCCTTGCGCGCATTCGCAAGGGGAGAATGGACATGGAACAGACATTTTTTCGCGCTGCACTGTTTGCGGTCGCGCTCTTTTTAGCCGGGTGTGACGCGGTTTCCAGCCCCCAGCCCGTCGCGTCACCCTTGACGGTGCTTGAAGGTAAAACCATGGGCACCTCCTGGCGTGTCAGCGTTATCGACCTCGAAAAACCGAAGGCTGACGAGCTTCAGCAAAAAATTCAATCTCAGCTGGACGCCGACGATCAATTACTCTCGACGTGGAAAAAAGACTCGGCGCTGATGCGTTTTAACGCCTCAGCCAGCGTCACGCCCTGGCCGGTGAGCGAAGCGATGGCGGATATCGTCACCAGCGCCCTGCGTATTGGCAGTAAAACCGATGGGGCGATGGATATTACCGTCGGACCGCTGGTTAATCTTTGGGGATTTGGCCCGGACAAACAGCCCGTGAGTACGCCGTCACAGGCGCAAATTGATGCGGCAAAAGCCCGCACGGGCTTGCAGCACCTGACGGTGACGCAGGAAGCGGGGCGACAATATCTGCAAAAAGATCTGCCGGATCTGTTTGTCGATCTCTCCACGGTCGGCGAGGGTTATGCCGCCGATCATCTGGCGCGTTTGATGGAACAGGAAGGGATCGCCCGTTACCTGGTGTCCGTGGGCGGGGCGCTGGCGAGTCGCGGCACCAACGGTGAGGATAAACCCTGGCGCGTGGCTATCCAGAAACCAACCGACCAGGAAAACGCGGTGCAGGCGGTAGTCGACATCAACGGCCATGGCATCAGCACGTCCGGCAGCTACCGTAACTATTACGAGCTGGACGGCAAGCGCATCTCGCACGTGATCGATCCGCAAACGGGCCGCCCCATCGCGCATAATCTGGTTTCGGTGACGGTGATTGCGCCCACGGCGCTGGAAGCCGACGGCTGGGATACCGGTCTGATGGTGCTCGGCCCACAGAACGCCAAAGAAGTGGTGCGCCGGGAAGGGCTGGCGGTCTATATGATCACCAAAGAGGGTGATAAATTCGTTCCCTGGATGTCGCCGCAGTTCGAGGCTTTCCTGGTGCGCGATAAAAATTAAAAAGCAAGATTGCAGGTTTATCCCTCAACCGCGTCGGGCATCCTGAGGCTACACTCAAAGAAGGAGCCCATCATGCACACCACTGATTTGCACAATGACGAGAACCGCTGGCAGGCGGTGCTCGCCCGCGATCCCGCCGCCGATGGTCAGTTCGTGTTTGCGGTGATCACCACCGGCATCTTCTGCCGTCCGTCGTGTCGGTCGCGGCGTGCGCTGCGTCAGAATGTCCGCTTTTACGCGGACGTTAACAGCGCCACCTCCGCCGGTTTTCGTCCCTGCAAACGCTGCCGCCCCGATCAGCTTTGCGCCGGTCAGCACCGCCTCGATAAAATCGAAAAAGCCTGCCGCATTCTTGCGCAGGATACCCCTGTAACCCTTGATGCGCTGGCGGCACAGGTGGCAATGAGCCCGTACCATTTTCATCGCCTGTTTAAAGCCACCACCGGCATGACGCCAAAAGCGTGGCAGCAGGCATCGCGCGCAAGACGCCTGCGTGAAACGTTAACGCAGCACCCGTCGGTGACCGACGCAGTGCTCGCCGCCGGGTTTCCCGACAGCAGCAGCTACTACCGCAAGGCCGACGAAACCCTGGGCATGACCGCACGGCAATACCGCAACGGCGGCACTTCACTCCCTGTACGTTACGCTCTCAGCGACTGCGCGCTGGGCCGCTGCCTGGTGGCCGAGAGCGAGCGCGGCATCTGTGCCATTTTGCTCGCCGATAGCGATGTACCGCTTATCGCCGAGCTGGAACAGCTTTTCCCGCAGGCCAGGCGTGAGCAGGCGGAGGCAGAATTTAGCGCACGCGTGGAGCAGGTCATTGCCTGTCTTGATAATGCGAAAGCCGATCTGTCGTTGCCCCTCGATATTCGCGGCACGGCCTTTCAGATGCAGGTCTGGCAGGCGTTACGGCGTATCCCGCGTGGTGAAACGCGAAGCTACCAGCGCGTGGCGGAAGCTATTGGCAAGCCGCGCGCGGTCCGTGCCGTCGCCAGCGCCTGTGCCGCCAACCGGCTGGCCGTGGTGATACCCTGCCATCGCGTGCTGCGCGGGGACGGCGCGCTATCGGGTTATCGCTGGGGCGTGTCCCGCAAGGCCCGATTGCTGGCGCGTGAAGCGTCAAACGAGGAGGAGTAATGCTGGATCTCTTTGCCGATGAACCACCCTGGCAGGAGCCGCTCGCACCTGGCGCGGTGGTGCTGCGCCGCTTTGCCGTCAGCCGTGCCGACGCGCTGCTGGCCGCGATTGCTCAGGTGGCGAGCCAGTCGCCGTTTCGTCAAATGGTCACGCCGGGCGGCTACACCATGTCGGTGGCGATGACCAACTGCGGGCGGCTGGGCTGGACCACCGATGCGCGCGGTTACCTCTATTCGCCGGTCGATCCTAAGACCGGGCAGCCATGGCCCGCGATGCCCGACGCGCTGGCCGTGCTGTGTCATGATGCCGCCGTCGCGGCGGGCTATGGGGATTTTGTGCCCGATGCCTGCCTGATCAACCGCTACGCGCCGGGTGCGAAGCTGTCGCTGCATCAGGATAAAGACGAGCCGGATTTGCGCGCGCCGATTGTCTCCGTCTCGCTCGGCCTGCCCGCCGTCTTCCAGTTTGGCGGCCTGAAACGCAGCGATCCGCTCACCCGACTGATGCTGGAGCACGGCGACGTGGTGGTCTGGGGCGGGCCTTCGCGGCTGTTCTACCACGGCATTTTACCGCTCAAAGCGGGCGAGCATCCCTTGACCGGCGCGTACCGTTACAACCTTACGTTCCGTCAGGCGGGTAAAAAGGAATATTAATAAGAATTATTCTTGATCCAGAACAAGAGCAGTTTACACTGCGGGCTGTTTTTTCTCTGTGCGGATCGGTTTATGGAACTTCTTCTTCTCGTCTGGCGTCAGTACCGCTGGCCCTTCATCGCGGTGATGCTGCTCAGCCTTCTGAGCGCGGCGTTGGGTATTGGCCTTATCGCCTTTATCAACCTGCGACTGATTGAAAGCGTCGACATCTCTCTTGCGGTGCTGCCGGAATTTTTGGGGCTGCTGCTGCTGCTGATGGCGGTAACGCTTGGCTCCCAGCTGGCGCTGACCGGATTAGGCCACCACTTTGTCTATCGCCTGCGCGGTGAATTTATCAAACGTATTCTGGACACGCCGGTCGAGCGCATCGAGAAAATCGGTAGCGCGTCGCTGCTGGCCGGGCTGACCAGCGATGTGCGCAGTATCACCATCGCCTTTGTGCGCCTGCCGGAACTGGTGCAGGGGATCATTTTGACCCTCGGCTCTGCGGCTTATCTGGCGTGGCTTTCCGGCAAAATGCTGCTGATTACCTCCGGCTGGATGGTGCTGACCATCTGGGGCGGGTTTGTGCTGGTGGCGCGCGTCTATAAACATATGGCGGTACTGCGTGAAACCGAAGACAAACTGCATAACGACTATCAGACGGTGCTGGAAGGACGCAAAGAACTGACCCTCAACCGCGAGCGCGCAGAGCACGTTTTCAATGAGATGTATCTGCCGGATGCGCGGGAATACCGCCACCATATTATCCGCGCGGATACCTTCCACCTGAGCGCGGTGAACTGGTCGAACATTATGATGCTCGGTGCCATTGGCCTGGTCTTCTGGATGGCAAACAGCCTCGGCTGGGCGGACACCAACGTGGCGGCGACCTACTCGCTGACGCTGCTGTTCCTGCGCACGCCGCTGATCTCCGCCGTGGGCGCGCTGCCAACGCTGTTAAGCGCGCAGGTGGCGTTCAACAAGCTTAAGCAGTTCTCGCTTACCCCTTATCGGGAAGAATTCCCGCGCCCGCAGGCGTTTCCGGACTGGAAAACGCTGGAAATGCGCGATGTGACCTTTACCTATCAGGACAACGCGTTCTCCGTCGGGCCGCTCAATTTGACGCTCAATCGTGGTGAACTGGTGTTCCTGATTGGCGGCAACGGCAGCGGTAAATCGACCCTCGCCATGCTGTTGACCGGGCTGTACCAGCCGGTATCCGGGGAGATCCTGCTGGACGGTAAAGCGATGGCGGCCAACAAGCCGGAGGACTATCGCAAGCTGTTCTCGGCGGTGTTTACCGATGTCTGGCTGTTCGATCAACTGCTGGGGCCGGAGGGGAAAAACGCCGATCCTGCGCTGGTGGAAAAATGGCTTAATCACCTGAAGATGTCGCACAAAGTGCAGCTGGAGAACGGCAAGATCCTCGATCTCAAGCTCTCAAAAGGGCAGAAAAAGCGTGTGGCGCTGCTGCTGGCGTTAGCGGAAGATCGCGACATTATTCTGTTAGATGAATGGGCCGCCGATCAGGATCCGCATTTCCGCCGCGAATTCTACCAGGTGCTGTTGCCTCTGATGCAGTCGATGGATAAAACCATTTTTGCCATCAGCCACGACGATCACTATTTCATTCACGCCGACAGGCTGCTGGAAATGCGTAACGGTCAACTCTCAGAGCTGACCGGGGACGAGCGTGCGCTGGCCTCGCGCGATGCGGTGTCACGCACCGCCTGATTTTCGTGCTGTCACCCGGCGGCATTTCCTCCGCCGGGCCTTTTCTCCCGCTATGCTTATTTCTGCTCATTTTTATTTTCAGGCAGGGACGTTCAATGCCATTAACACCCAAACACAGCGTCAAACTTCGCGATGCAGAGCGCGCGCGACTTATCTGGCTGCTCAGCACCGACAAAGCTATCACCTCAACGCTACTGGGCAAACTCACCCTTGCGGAGTCCTGGGACGTCGGCACGCTGGCGGACGACATTGCCGAAGTAGGCGTGCTGGTGGAACACCTGCCGCCGCCGGATCTTGCGGATACGCTGGAAGCGCTGCCCGCCGACGCACGCCACGCGCTGTGGCGGTTAATCGGCGAAGAAAAGCGCGGTGAAGTGCTGCTCGAAGCGTCAGAAAACGTCTGGGACGATCTGATTGAAGAGATGAGCGACAAAGCGCTGCTGGACGCGCTGCAAACGCTGGATATCGACGACCAGATCTATCTGGTTCAGCATCTGCCGCGCAACCTGACCGGGCGGCTGGTCGCCACGCTGCCCGCCAGCGAACGGGCGCGGGTGCGGCAGGTGATGAACTCGCCGAAAAACAGCGTCGGCGCGATCATGGAGTTTGGGGTGATCACCGTGCGGCCTGACGTCACGCTCGGTGTCGTTCAGCGCTACCTGCGACGGCTGGGGGAGATGCCGGACAACACCGACAAGCTGTTTGTTACCGGACGTGAAAATCAGCTGCTGGGTGAACTGGCGCTGCAAACCATTTTGCTCAACCCGGCGTCAACGCGCGTGGAGGCGGTGATGAACGCCGATCCGGTCACCTTCCTGCCGCAAGGGGAGGCGGAGAAAGTCGCTCGCACTTTCGAGCGTGACAATTTGCTCAGCGCCGCCGTGGTGGATGCCAGCGGCACGCTGCTGGGGCGCTTAACCATCGACGAGATCGTGAACGTGGTTTATGAAGAAACCGACAACGACATGCGCCTGATGGGCGGTTTAAGCGCGGAAGAGGACGTTTTCGCCCCGGTCAGCAAGGCGTTCAGAACCCGCTGGGCGTGGCTGGCGCTCAACTTGTGCACCGCGTTTATCGCCTCGCGCGTGATCGACGGCTTCGAGCACACCATTTCGCAACTGGTTGCGCTCGCAGCGCTGATGCCGATTGTCGCCGGAATTGGCGGTAACACGGGTAATCAGACCATCACCATGATCGTGCGCGCGCTGGCGCTGCAAAATATCCATCCGGGCAACTTCCGTTTTCTGATCTTTCGCGAAATGGGCGTGGCGCTGATCAACGGTCTGGTGTGGGGCGGCATCATGGGCGGTGTGACCTGGTGGCTGTACGGCGACCGGGCGCTGGGCGGCGTTATGACGCTGGCGATGGTGCTAAATTTGCTGATGGCCGCGCTGATGGGCGTGCTGATCCCAATGGTGATGGTCAAACTGGGGCGCGACCCGGCGGTCGGCTCCAGCGTGATGATCACCGCGATAACCGATACCGGCGGGTTCTTTATTTTTCTTGGTCTTGCGACGCTGTTTCTGCTTTAGGGGGCGCGTGGCGTCTAAAACGGCGTGGCAGGATAAACATCAGCGCCACGCCTGCGGCCACGCCGATCGCCAGATTACCTGTCGAGACGGTGGCTACCACGGTCAGCAGCATCACCAGCGTTTCCGGTACGGGGGCGCGCTTCAGTTCTGCGGGTTGAATGCTGTGCCAGTTAAAGGTTTTCACCGCCACTATCACCATAATGCCCGCCAGCACCGCCATCGGAATTTTGGCCATCACGTCGCTTAACGCGGTCACCAACAGCAGCAGCACAACGCCTGCGGCGATGGTGGAGAGGCGGCTGCGGCCTTTGCCCATTTCGACGTTAACAATGGTCTGGCCTATCATCGCGCAGCCGGCAATGCCGCCGTAAAACCCGGCGAGAATATTGGCAATGCCAAGACCGGTGCTTTCCCGGCGTTTACTGGAGCGGGAATCGGTGAGATCGTCCACCAGTTTTGCGGTCAGCAGCGATTCCATCAGACCGACAAAAGCGATACTCAGCGCGCAGGGCCAGATGATGCTCAGCGTCGTAAGATTTAGCGGCACCAGTAGCTGCGTAAAACCGGGTAAGCCGCCGTGCATCGGTCCTTCATCGCCGACAGTTGGCAGGATCTGCCCGGTGCTCACGGTGAACACCGTCAACAGCACAATCGCCACCAGCGGCGATGGCACACTTTTCACCCAGCGCGGTAGCCACAGCACGATCAGCAAGGTCAGCACAAACAGCCCCAGGATCAGCGGATCGCGGGTCCTGAAGTGCGGCACCTGGGCGAAGAAAATCAGGATCCCCAGCGCGTTCACAAATCCGGTCATCACCGTATGCGGAATAAAACGCATCAGGCGTGCCATGCCCGCAACGCCAAACACAATCTGAATCAGCCCCGCCAGCACCACCGCCGGAAGAATGTACTGTACGCCGTGCTGATGCACCATCGGGCCAATGACCAGCGCCACAGAGCCGGCCGCTGCGGTGACCATGGCCGGGCGTCCGCCGAGAAACGACATCGCCAGACACAGCACCACCGACGCCACCAGACTGACTTTCGGATCTACGCCCGCGATCACGGAAAATGAAATCACTTCCGGAATTAACGCCAGCGCGGTGATCACGCCCGCCAGCGATTCACGCATAAGCAATGTGGGTGAACTAAGAACGGCGCTGACGCTGCCGGTGTTTTTTGACGAGGATAACGCGTGAGAATCAGGCATAAGGTTTCGCAGATTGAGAGCGCCACGCCGTAAGCGGGCTGACAGGCATCCATGCGGTTTAGCAAAGCGCAAAATAGTAGCCGCAGAGCGCAGGAGATACCAGTTTTATTGTCATTAACCTTATAAAAACCTAACTTTCAGTTAACAATAATCAACTTAGTTTTTAGTCTTTAAACAATATTTAATTTACCAGCCGATGATGATACGTTAGTGCTGCTAATTATTTCACCCGCGAATCCGTCAAATAAAGCGGCACTAAAAGTAGGGCATTATCATTATGAAAAAAATGCGTGCCAGGCTCTTTGCTAAGGCGCCAGGTCTTCATGCGGCCTCAGCAAAGGCGAAGACAAAAGTGACAGTGAAGCACCAGACAGACGTGCTTTTAATTGGTGGTGGTATCATGAGCGCCACGCTCGGTACGTATTTACAGGCGCTGGAGCCAGAGTGGTCAATGACCCTGGTAGAGCGTCTGGACGACGTGGCGAAAGAGAGCTCCGACGGCTGGAACAATGCCGGAACCGGGCACTCTGCGCTGATGGAGCTGAACTACACGCCAAAAAACGCCGACGGATCGGTTAGCATTGCAAAAGCGGTTGAAATCAATGAGGCGTTCCTCATCTCCCGCCAGTTCTGGGCGCATCAGGTGAAAGCCGGTGTGTTGCAGGATCCCAAATCCTTTATCAATACCGTGCCGCACATGAGCTTTGTGTGGGGCGATGAAAACGTCAACTTTTTACGCACGCGCTTTGCGGCCATGCAGCAGAGCGAGCTGTTTCGCGGCATCCGCTACTCCGAAGATTACGCCCAGATAAAAGCCTGGGCCCCGCTGGTGATGGAAGGCCGTTCGCCGAAGCAGAAAGTGGCCGCCACGCGCACTGAAATGGGCACTGATGTCAATTTTGGCGAAGTCACCCGCCAACTGGTGGCGTCGCTCAAACAAAAAAATAACTTCACGTTACAGCTGAATACGGAAGTGCGCGGCATCAAGCGCAACGCGGATAATAGCTGGACCGTCACCGTCGTTGACGTCAATAACCCGCAACTCAAACAGACCATTCATGCCAGATTCGTCTTTATTGGCGCGGGGGGCGCAGCGTTAAAATTGTTGCAAGCGTCCGGCATTCCCCAGGCGGCAGACTATGCCGGTTTCCCGGTTGGCGGTCAGTTTCTCGTGGCGGATAACCCGGAGATCGTCAGTCAGCATCAGGCGAAAGTGTACGGTCAGGCCTCGGTTGGCGCTCCGCCCATGTCGGTTCCGCACATCGATACGCGCATTATCGACGGTAAGCGCGTGCTGCTGTTTGGCCCGTTCGCGACCTTCACCACCAAGTTTTTGAAGAACGGATCGCTGTGGGACCTGCCGCGCTCAACCAAACCGACGAACTTTATGCCAATGGTCAACGTAGGGCTGAGCAACTTTGGGCTGGTCAAATACCTGGTCGGGCAGGTGGTACAGAGCGAAGACAACCGTATGGCTGCGCTGCGCGATTACTATCCGCAGGCGAAGAAAGAGGACTGGCGTTTGTGGCAGGCGGGCCAGCGCGTACAGATCATTGAACGCGACGCGAAAAAAGGGGGCGTGCTGCGTCTGGGCACTGAAGTGGTCTGCGACGAGCAGGGCACTATTGCCGCGCTGCTGGGGGCTTCGCCGGGCGCATCAACGGCAGCGCCAATCATGCTGCACCTGATGGAAAAAGTGTTTAAAGAGAAGCTCGCCACGCCGCAGTGGCAGCAAAAGATTAAGGCGATGGTGCCGACCTGGGGCATCTCCCTGGAGGGCAATCCTGCGCTGGCGGAGCAGCAACTGCAAGCCACCAGCGCCGTGCTGGGCCTGAAATACGAGCCACCCGTGGCCGCCAACGATCAGGCTGAAGAAGCGGAATCGATGGCTGATATCGCCTGAACCCACGCCCGCATACTGAAAAAACCAACCTTCGCGGTTGGTTTTTTTTTGCCTTTCGAATAGCCAAAAATGGACACTTTCTGTGGCATCGGATTTTAAGCGCTAATAATCAATGCATTAGCGATTACCCCGCAAAACCCTCTTTCAAACGAAACTGCCTGAATTCCACTGCTTTGTATTGAGATACAACGCTTTAGAAAATATTTCTGATCTGAATCATTACCGTGATGAACTATCGATGAAACTTTTTCATTTGTGAACTACCGCACGCAAAGTTAATTTGCGTCTCTAAAATAGAAACGCATTTATGGTGATAGCTCAAACCATAACGTCAGAAATAACCCGTTCCACACATATCATAATCAGGTTTGAAACAAATGAAATTGAGTAAGCTGGTCTTATTAATGTCTGCTGCGGCGTCCATGTCTGTCCAGGCAATGAGCCTCAACGAAGCCGATGTGAACGTGAAGATTGCGCAGTCAGATTATGACAACGCGCTGAGTGATTATAATCATGCGGCAAGATTGCAGAGCAGTGGTGTAAACGGCTCGGTGGCCGAAAAAAATATGAACGCAGCCGCTACGGCGCGGGCACAAGCGCTGGCCGATCAGCGCACCGCTTATGCCGCCTCTGCGCGTGAGGCCAGCGTGGCCATTCAGAAACAGGCCGACGATAAAGTGGCCGGCCAGGTGCTACGTGAAAACGAAGCTTACGCGCACGGTCTGCGCAATATGCATCCGTCACAAACCACCCCTGACACACTGGCTCCGTCCACCACAAAAGAAACCAATCCGTTGGGACATCCTACCGGGCAGAATATGGATTCGATGACCCACAAGGGGAACTGGAATCAGCAGCCGGGGATTGTGAAAGAGAGCAACGTGGTGGGTAAGCCAACCAACACCCAGACCGGACCTGTCACCCATTTAGACCGTAGTGCCAAGGACGCGCAGGCCGCTACCGTGGCAGCAGCAGCACATCTTGATGCCGCTCACCATGTCGGGCATGCCACCGCCAGCGCCACGCCGAATGTGGATCGCAGTGCGCATCTGGATACGGTAAACCACGTCAGTCATGCGACCGCCACTGCAACACCGAGCGTGGATCGCAGTACGCATCTTGATGCCGTGCAGCACTACAGCTCTGAGCCGGGTGCGCATCTGGATACGGTAAACCACGTCAGCCATGCGACCGCCACCG
>CAUQTV010000008.1:0-155374 GCA_963521185.1 uncultured Enterobacter sp.
TCGCGACCCCGACCTTGGCAAGGTCGTGCTCTACCAACTGAGCTATTCCCGCATATTCTTAGTCTTTCATCTGCGTAGACCGCAGTCTGAAATCCATTGAATCTGGATGGTGCGTGGCTATATAAGCCAATCAAATTTTGGAGCGGGAAACGAGACTCGAACTCGCGACCCCGACCTTGGCAAGGTCGTGCTCTACCAACTGAGCTATTCCCGCTCTGCGTATCATTGCAATTTCTGCATCGGTACGGGAGGCGCATTATACGAGAAAACATTTTAGCTGCAAGCCCCTGAACTCAAATTTTTGATTTTTTTGTTCAAGTGCTGCATTAATCGGCAAAATGGATATTTTAACAGCAATTCCCCGTGCGCAACGGCGTATAGGGGGCACAATTGTCGTTGTAGTCGTTGTAGGCCGGATAAGCGCAGCGCCATCCGGCATCTCTCTTACAGTTTAATAAAATGCTCGCGGTAATAAGCCAGTTCCGCCACCGACTCGCGGATATCATCCAGCGCCTGGTGCGTGTTCTGTTTTTTCAGGCCGTCCAGCACCTCAGGCTTCCAGCGGCGCGCCAGTTCTTTAAGCGTGCTGACGTCCAGATAGCGGTAATGGAAATATTCTTCCAGTTCCGGCATGTATTTGAACAGGAAACGACGGTCCTGACCGATGCTGTTGCCGCAGATCGGCGATTTCCCGGCGGGCACCCACGCTTTGAGGAATTCGATAGTGGCTAATTCAGCCTCACGATCCCCCTGCTTACTCGCCTTCACGCGATCCACAAGACCGCTGCCGGTATGGGTTCGCACGTTCCAGTCGTCCATTAGCGCCAGCTGTTCATCCGACTGGTGCACGGCAATCACCGGGCCTTCCGCCAGAATGTTCAGGTTCGCATCGGTCACCAGCGTCGCAATTTCGATAATGCGATCGCGCTCGGGATCCAGTCCGGTCATTTCCAGATCGATCCAAATGAGGTTGTTTTCATTTGCACTCATGCTATTTTCCACCCTTCTCGCATAACCAGCCACATCTGGTTAACTAGTATAAAATAGCGTGTATCATAGAGGTTTTGCCCACTATGGGCGACCAGGAGTCAGCACGATTGAGTAAAAATAAACTCTCCAAAGGCCAGCAGCGTCGCGTAAAGGCGAATC
Source organism: uncultured Enterobacter sp. (assembly GCA_963521185.1). Lineage (GTDB taxonomy): Bacteria > Pseudomonadota > Gammaproteobacteria > Enterobacterales > Enterobacteriaceae > Enterobacter_D. The sequence goes on from CAUQTV010000008.1 coordinate 1,150, forward strand.
ATCAGCGGCGGCTCAAAACGTCTGTGGAGAAGCCAGACCCTGACGACAACCTGTTTGGCGAGCCGTCCGAAGGCATCGTCATTAGCCGTTTTGGCATGCATGCCGACGTTGAAGCCGCGAACGGTGAAACGCACCGTTGCAACATCCGTCGCACTATCCGCTCGCTGGTTACCGGCGATCGCGTCGTCTGGCGTCCGGGGAAAGCCGCCTCCGAAGGGGTTTACGTCAAAGGCATCGTCGAAGCGGTGCACGAGCGCACCTCGGTGCTGACGCGCCCTGACTTTTATGACGGCGTAAAACCGATCGCGGCCAATATCAATCAGATCGTGATTGTGTCGGCGATCCTGCCGGAACTGTCGCTTAACATCATCGATCGTTACCTGGTCGCCTGTGAGACGCTTGAAGTAGAGCCGATCATCGTGCTCAATAAAATCGATCTGCTGGACACCGACGGTATGGCGTTTGTGAACGAGCAGATGGATATCTATCGTCATATTGGCTATCGCGTTTTGATGGTCTCCAGCCATACTCAGGATGGGTTGAAACCGCTGGAAGAAGCGCTGACCGATCGTATCAGTATTTTTGCCGGACAGTCGGGCGTCGGGAAATCGAGCCTGCTAAATAACCTGCTTGGGCTACCGCAGGAGATCCTGACCAACGATGTATCCGACAACTCAGGACTGGGCCAGCACACCACCACCGCGTCACGTCTCTATCACTTCCCGCACGGCGGCGATGTGATTGACTCCCCAGGCGTACGCGAATTTGGCCTCTGGCACCTGGAGCCGGAACAAATCTTTAACGGCTTTGTCGAATTCAATGAATATTTGGGCGCGTGCAAATATCGTGACTGTAAACACGATAACGATCCTGGCTGTGCCATACGTGCCGCGGTTGAGAACGGCAAAATTGCAGAAACCCGGTTTGAAAACTATCACCGTATTCTTGAAAGCATGTCGCAGGTAAAAACGCGTAAAAGCTTTTCTGATTCTGATGACTGACAATTAAGCTAAGCATCGCTAAAATCGTCCCCTTTTTTTAAAGGTCCGTCGATGCAAGCGGATCAGGAACGACATAAACATTAGCCTGGAGGCTACCTTGTTAGACTCATTTAAACTTTCGCTTCAATACATTCTGCCTAAACTGTGGCTCACTCGCCTCGCGGGCTGGGGCGCAAGCAAACGCGCGGGTTGGCTGACCAAACTGGTTATCGATCTGTTCGTCAAATACTACAAGGTCGACATGAAAGAGGCGCAGAAGCCGGATACCGCCAGCTATCGCTCTTTCAATGAATTCTTCGTGCGCCCGCTGCGCGATGAAGTCCGTCCGCTCAATACCGATCCCAACGTGCTGGTGATGCCTGCCGATGGCGTCGTCAGCCAGCTTGGCCGCATCGACAACGACAAAATTTTGCAGGCAAAAGGCCACAACTACAGCCTTGAAGCGCTGCTGGCGGGCAACTACCTGATGGCGGATCTGTTCCGCGACGGGTCGTTTGTGACCACTTACCTTTCTCCCCGCGACTATCACCGCGTGCATATGCCGTGTAACGGTATCCTGCGCGAAATGATCTACGTGCCGGGGGATCTCTTCTCAGTAAACCATTTGACCGCGCAGAACGTGCCGAACCTGTTTGCGCGTAACGAGCGTGTCATTTGCCTGTTTGATACGGAATTTGGCCCGATGGCGCAAATTCTGGTGGGTGCCACGATTGTGGGCAGCATCGAAACCGTCTGGGCGGGCACCATCACCCCACCGCGTGAAGGCGTTATCAAGCGCTGGACGTGGCCGGCGGGTGAAAGCGAAGGTGCGGTTGCGCTGCTGAAAGGCCAGGAAATGGGCCGCTTCAAACTCGGTTCAACGGTGATCAACCTTTTCGCACCGGGTAAAGTGGATTTAGTGGCTGCTCTGCAAAGCCTGTCGGTGACCAAAATCGGTGAGCCGCTGGCGATCGCCACTGACGCCATCATCACCCCGGAGGCTGAACCTGCGCCGCTTGCACCGGAAGAGATTGCCGCCGAGCATGACGCCAGCCCGCTGGTTGACGACAAGCAAGATCCTGTCTGATTTTTACAAAGGTAAACTGACGTGCGCCTGATTATCACTTTTCTGATGGCCTGGTGCCTCAGTGTGGGGGCGTACGCGGCGACGGCCCCCGACGCCAAACAAATTACCCAGGAGCTGGAGCAGGCCAAAGCGGCCAAAAACTCGCCGGATCAAACCGAAACCGTCGAGGTGCTCCAGGCCGCGCTGAACGCGCTTGAGGAGCGAAATGGCTCCCTTGAGCGCGCAAAGCAGTACCAACTGGCGATCGACAACTTCGCCAAAACCTCCCAGATCCTCCGTACCCAGCTTGCCAGCCTGCGCGACGAGCCAAAAGCCGTGCCCGCCGGAATGAGCACCGATGCGCTCAATCAGGAAATTTTGCAGGTCAGCAGCCAACTGTTAGATAAAACGCGGCTGGCCCAGCAGGAACAAGAGCGCGCCCGCGAAATCAGCGACTCCTTAAGCCAGTTACCCCAGCAGCAAACTGACGCCCGTCGCCAGCTCAATGACGTTGAACGTCGGGCCGGAACGCAAAGCGGCTCTACGCCGTTGTCACAGGCGCAGGCGCTCGGGGTGCAGGCGGAGTCCGCGAAATTAAAAGCGTTGGTTGACGAGCTGGAACTGGCGCAGCTGTCGGCGAATAACCGTCAGGAGCTGGCGCGCATGCGTGCGGAACTGGCGCAAAAACAGGCGGCACAGCTCGACACCTGGTTACAGACGCTGCGTAATCAGCTCAACAGTCAGCGCCAGCGTGAAGCCGAACAGGCGCTGGAGAGCACCGAACTGCTGGCGGAGAACAGCGCCAATCTCCCGGCGGGTATCGTCGAGCAATTTAAGGTTAACCGCGAGCTTTCGCAGGCGCTGAACCAGCAGGCGCAGCGCATGGATCTGGTGGCCTCCCAACAGCGGCAGGCCACCGGGCAGACGCTCCAGGTTCGCCAGGCGCTCAATACGTTACGTGAACAGTCGCAGTGGCTGGGTGCCTCCAACATGCTGGGTGAAGCGCTGCGCGCGCAGGTGGCTCGCCTGCCGGAAATGCCAAAACCGCAGCAGCTGGACACCGAAATGGCGCAGCTTCGCGTGCACCGCATGCGCTATGAAGATCTGCTGAACAAGCAGCCCGTGCTACGCCAGATCCGCCAGGCCGACGGCCAGCCGCTAACCGCCGAACAAAACCGCATTCTTGACGCCCAGTTACGCACGCAGCGGGAGCTACTGACCTCACTGTTACAGGGCGGCGATACGCTGATCCTCGAACTCACCAAGCTGAAGGTGTCGCACACGCAGCTTGAGGACGCGCTCAAAGAGGTCAACGAAGCGACGCACCGCTACCTGTTCTGGACCTCGGACGTCAGCCCAATGACGCTCTCATGGCCGATTGAGATTGTGCAGGATTTGCGACGCCTGATTTCACTGGACACCTTTAGCCAGCTTGGCAAAGCGACGGCGATGATGCTGACCAGCAAAGAGACGCTGCTGCCGCTGTTTGCGGCGCTGATCCTCGTCGGGTTTAGCCTTTACTCGCGCAAACATTTCAACCGCTTCCTGGAGCGCTCCAGCGCCAAAGTGGGCAAAGTCACCCAGGATCACTTCTGGCTGACGCTGCGCACGGTGTTCTGGTCGATTCTGGTCGCCCTGCCGCTACCGGTTCTGTGGGCCACGCTCGGCTATGGGCTGCGCGAAGCCTGGCCCTACCCGCTGGCGGTGGCGATTGGCGACGGCGTTACCGCCACGGTGCCGCTGCTGTGGGTGGTGATGATCTGCGCGACCTTTGCGCGACCTAACGGGCTGTTTGTTACGCACTTTGGCTGGCCGCGCGCACGCGTGGCGCGAGGAATGCGCAACTATCTGCTCAGCATTGGCGTGATTGTGCCGCTGATCATGACGCTTATCATGTTCGATAACCTCAACGATCGCGAGTTCTCCGGCTCGCTGGGTCGTCTGTGCTTTGTGCTCATTTGCGGGGCGCTGGCGATGGTGACGCTAAGCCTGAAGCGCGCCGGTATTCCGCTCTATCTGGACAAGAGCGGCAGCAGCGACAATATGGGCAACCATCTGCTGTGGAACCTGCTGGTCAGCGCGCCGCTGCTCGCTATGCTGGCTGCGGCGGTAGGCTATCTGGCGACCGCACAGGCGCTGCTGGCGCGACTGGAAACCTCGGTCGCCATCTGGTTCCTGCTGCTGGTGGTGTACCACATTATCCGCCGCTGGATGCTGATCCAGCGCCGCCGTCTGGCGTTTGATCGCGCCAAGCATCGCCGGGCGGAAATCCTCGCTCAGCGTGCGCGCGGCGAAGAGGAACCGGCCCACTCCACCAGCACCGAAGGCGCGGTGGATATCGACGTGAGCGAAGTGGATCTTGATACCATTAGCACCCAGTCACTGCGGCTGGTGCGCTCGATTCTGATGCTGATCGCCCTGCTGTCGGTGATTTATCTGTGGTCGGAAATCCATTCGGCGTTTGGCTTTTTGGAGAACATTTCGCTGTGGGATGTCACGTCCACGGTGCAGGGTGTTGAAAGCCTGGAGCCGATCACGCTTGGCGCGGTGCTGATTGCCATTCTGGTGTTTATCATCACCACACAGCTGGTGCGTAACCTGCCCGCGCTGCTGGAGCTTGCGCTGTTGCAGCACCTCGATCTGACACCGGGCACCGGTTATGCCATCACCACCATCACCAAATATTTGCTGATGCTGTTTGGCGGACTGGTGGGCTTTTCCATGATCGGCATTGAGTGGTCGAAGCTGCAATGGCTGGTGGCCGCGCTCGGTGTCGGGCTGGGCTTTGGTTTGCAGGAGATCTTCGCCAACTTTATCTCTGGCCTGATCATCCTGTTTGAAAAACCGATCCGCATCGGCGATACCGTGACGATCCGCGATCTCACCGGCAGCATCACCAAAATCAACACCCGCGCCACGACGATCAGCGACTGGGATCGCAAAGAGATCATCGTGCCGAACAAAGCGTTTATTACCGAGCAGTTTATCAACTGGTCGCTGTCCGATTCGGTCACCCGCGTAGTGCTGACGGTGCCTGCCCCGGCGGACGCTAACAGTGAAGAAGTGACGCAGCTATTGTATACCGCTGCCGAGCGCTGCTCGCTGGTGATTGATAACCCGGCACCGGAAGTGTTCCTGGTGGATTTGCAGCAGGGCATTCAGCTGTTTGAACTGCGTATCTACGCCGCCGAGATGGGCCACCGTATGCCGCTGCGCCATGAAATCCATCAGCTGATTTTGCAGGGCTTCCGCGAGCACGGCATCGATATGCCGTTCCCGCCGTTCCAGATGCGTCTGGAAACGCTGGGCGGCACGCGCACCAACCGCACCATCGCCTCTGCCGGGCGCAATGGCCGTCAGGCGGGTGGCGTGTAACTCTTACGCCCCGCAGGTCTCTGCGGGGCACACAGCTTAAACCGGTGACCACTGCGGCAGTTTTGCCATCCGACGCTGGTAGTTCTGATAAATCGTCAGCGCCAGCAGCGAGAAGAACACCGGCCCGCCAACCATCCACAGCGCACTGCTGACATCCCCCGCTTCAATCACCGGCTGGATCACCGTAAAGATGTTGGCGAAAGCCACCACCAGCATCACCATTGCGGTGGCAACCCACGTCGATACACGCGTTTTGAAGATGACAAACGGGCGCTCTAGATCGGTTTTGGCTTTAAAGAACGGGAACGCCAGCGTCAGGAACAGATACGGCAGCGTCATGGAGACGTTTGCCATCAGCGTCAGCTTATTGTAAAACGCCGACGCCGTATCACCGCCAAAAGAGACCAGCAGAATAAACAGGCTGACCAGCAGACACTGCATCCACATCGCCGTGGCGGGCATACCGCTGACGTTCAGGCGCGTCATCGGTGCAGGCCACAGCGCTTTTGGCGTGCCCTGAATAATGGCTTTCAGCGGTGAGTAGATCAGCGTGAAGAACGCGCCGGTATAGGCGAGAAACATCGACAGGCCGGTAATGCGGGCAAACCATATGCCCAACGCGGCAGAGGATTCAGGCGCAAGATCCAGCGCATTGCCCAGCGTCATCCCGAGGCTTTTCATCAGCACATAGGTGATATTGCCGAGGTTGGTGGTGCTGTTACTTAACACCTGCTGCCAGTTGGTGCTGACGCCCCAGAGGAATATCGCCAGCGAATAGCCAACGGAAATAACGATGGCCGCAAAGACGATGCCTTTGGCGAAATTCTTTTCTGGCTTTTCGGTTTTATCCACCAGTCCACCGACGGCTTCAATACCGCCGTAAGCAAAAATGGCGAACACCACAAATGAGAGCATCGACAGACCGGACTGATAACCCGGATTGGGTGAGGCGGTGAAATTCACGTTCTCGGCAAAATGCCCGCCGTTCAGCAGTAATATGGTGACGCTGACGCCCAATAATACCAGGTTCAGACACATGACCGCGACGCCGCCGACGGCGGTAATTTTGGCGATTTTATTGATGCCTTTCGCCGCCACAAAGGTCACCACGACCATCCAGAAGACCGCCAGTAAGCCGACAACCTGGGTGGACGCCAGTCCGCCAAACTGCCAGTGCTGCGTCATGTCGGCACCGAAAACAAACGTTGAGAACGGCACCCACACTTTGGCGGCGGTGCTGACCATCCAGATCACATACGAAGAGAACCACATAAAGGTGCCAATAAACGCAAAGCGTGGCCCCACGCTGTTGTTCATCCACGAGTAAATGCCCCCCTCTTCTTTGCGATACGCCGATCCCATTTCCGCCATCATTAAGGCGAAGGGAATAAAGAAGAAGAGTGCGGAGAAAATATACCAGGGCGTGGCGCTGTAACCCATCAAATAAAACGCAGAGGGGCTATTGGCGAAGCCAAATACCGAGGTGAAGATCATTAATATCAGCCCGATAAGGCTCATCTTTTTCATATTTTGAGTCATTTAACCATCCAGATTGCCGCGTAAAACATTCGACAAAACAATAAAATAAGCCAGCATTACACTGCGCCGGATAGTATCAAATGACCAGATTAATAGTGTGACATTAATGCGCAAAACCAACAGATTGCGCCAGAGATCGCACTATTGGCAATATATTCATCGGAGTGATAATTCAGCGAAAAGAAGGATCTGCCCCGGACCGCGCCGGGGCGGAGAGGAAGAGGATCAGGCGCGGTCGACGGTAAAGGCCAGTACGTCAGCCAGGCTTTCTGCGCCCAGCGCCAGCATCACCAGGCGATCGACACCCAGCGCAACGCCGGAGCAATCAGGCATACCGGCTTTTAATGCGTCGAGCAGATTCACATCAACGGGCTGCTGGACTAAGCCACGCGCCGCACGCTTGCGGTTGTCCTGTTCGAAACGCTGCTGCTGTTCACGCGCGTCGGTCAGTTCGTGGAAACCATTGGCCAGCTCAATACCTTTGAAGTAGACCTCAAAACGTTCCGCCACACGGTGATCTTCCGTGCTGATCTGCGCAAGGGATGCCTGGCTTGCCGGGAAATGATAAACAAACGCCGGGCGATCTTTACCGATGTGCGGTTCAACGCCCATGGCGAACAGCAGTTGCAGCAGCGTGTCGCGATCCTCTTCGGTATCGGCAATATTGCTCAGATCCAGCTTCGCCGCGACATCGCGCAGTTGCTGCTTATCCGCAGACAGGGGATCGATTTCCAGGTGGCGCAAAAACGCCTGCTGGTAGGAGAGCGATTCCGCCGCCGGGCACTCAAGCACCTGTTGCAGCAAATCGTCCACTTCGTTCATCAGGCGGTACATGTCGTAATGCGGACGGTACCACTCCAGCATGGTGAATTCCGGGTTGTGATGACGCCCCATCTCTTCATTACGGAAGCTGCGACACAGCTGAAATACCGGGCCACAGCCCGCAGCCAGCAGGCGCTTCATGTGATATTCCGGGCTGGTCATCAGGTAGAGATTCATCCCCTGAGAATGGCCAGGGCCGACGAAACGGGTTTCGAACGGGAACAGATGAATATCCGTTACCGTCGCCTGGCTCATGCAGGGCGTTTCCACCTCCAGTACACCACGGTCGGCAAAAAAGCGGCGAATTTCCGCGATCTTTGCGGCACGTTTCAATAAGTTGGGGATGGATGCGCTCGGCTGCCAGGTGGCCGTTTCGCTCATGGGACGTTCTCCGAATTCAGACAAGGGCACGAAGTCTACTCGGAACGGCAGGGAGAGACAAATTTTGTACGGTAAATTTTCCTGCCGTTCTGCCGCCGCCCGCAGGCAAAAACGCCGTTGGGCAACTGCATCAAATCTGATGACAAATTACCCAACAGATCAGCAAAAAAATCGAACGCGTCAAATTTCCCTCAGGAGCACAAGGTTATACTTCCCGCACCATAATGGAGCAGTGGACTGACTTTCGTGATGCCTCTTTGCCCTCACAAACCGTGCAATGCGAAATAACTAAAAATCTGGAGGAATGTCGTGCAAACCTTTCAAGCCGATCTTGCCGTTATTGGCGCAGGCGGGGCTGGATTACGCGCAGCAATTGCAGCTGCACAGGCGAATCCCAACGCTAAAATCGCACTAATCTCAAAAGTTTACCCCATGCGTAGTCATACCGTTGCCGCGGAAGGGGGTTCTGCCGCCGTCGCGCAGGATCATGACAGCTTCGACTACCATTTTCACGACACCGTAGCCGGTGGCGACTGGCTCTGCGAGCAGGACGTTGTCGACTATTTTGTCCACCACTGCCCGACGGAGATGACCCAGCTTGAGCAGTGGGGTTGTCCGTGGAGCCGTCGTCCGGACGGTTCCGTTAACGTGCGTCGCTTTGGCGGCATGAAGATCGAGCGCACCTGGTTCGCCGCCGATAAAACCGGCTTCCACATGCTGCATACGCTGTTCCAGGCCTCGCTGCAATTCCCGCAAATCCAGCGTTTTGACGAACATTTCGTGCTGGATATTTTGGTCGACGACGGCGCGGTGCGCGGCCTTGTGGCCATGAATATGATGGAAGGATCGCTTATCGAGATCCGCGCCAACGCGGTGGTGATGGCAACCGGCGGTGCGGGTCGCGTTTATCGCTTCAACACCAACGGCGGCATTGTGACCGGCGATGGAATGGGGATGGCGCTCAACCACGGCGTGCCGCTGCGTGATATGGAGTTCGTCCAGTATCACCCGACCGGCCTGCCGGGTTCCGGCATCCTGATGACCGAAGGCTGCCGTGGTGAAGGCGGCATCCTGGTGAATAAAAATGGCTACCGCTATTTGCAGGATTACGGCATGGGCCCGGAAACCCCGCTCGGCGAGCCAAAAAACAAATACATGGAGCTTGGCCCACGCGACAAAGTCTCTCAGGCTTTCTGGCATGAGTGGCGCAAAGGCAACACCATCTCAACACCGCGCGGCGACGTGGTGCATCTTGATCTGCGCCATTTGGGCGAGAAAAAGCTGCTGGAGCGCCTGCCGTTTATCTGCGAGCTGGCGAAAGCCTATGTGGGTGTTGATCCGGTTAAAGAACCGATCCCGGTCAGACCGACCGCGCACTACACCATGGGCGGTATCGAAACTGACAGCCAGTGTGAAACCCGCATCAAAGGTCTGTTCGCCGTGGGCGAGTGTTCGTCCGTGGGTCTGCACGGGGCTAACCGCCTCGGCTCCAACTCGCTGGCGGAACTGGTGGTGTTTGGCCGTCTGGCGGGTGAAAAAGCCATGGCGCATGCGCTTGCGGCCCAGGCCCCGAACGACACAGCGCTTACCGCGCAGGCGGGTGATGTCGAACAGCGCCTGAAAACACTCGTGAATCAGGAAGGCACTGAGAGCTGGGCGACGATCCGCGATGAGATGGGCCTGTCGATGGAAGAAGGCTGCGGCATTTATCGCACACCGGATCTGATGCAAAAAACCGTCGATAAGCTGGCGGAGCTGCAAGAGCGCTTCAAACGCGTGCGTATCACCGACACCTCAAGCGTTTTCAATACCGATCTGCTGTACACCATCGAACTGGGTCACGGCCTCAATGTTGCCGAATGCATGGCGCACTCAGCGCTGGCCCGTAAAGAGTCGCGCGGCGCACACCAGCGTCTGGACGAAGGCTGCACCGAGCGCGATGACGTCAACTTCCTGAAGCATACCCTTGCTTTCCGCGACGCTGACGGCACGACACGTCTTGAATACAGCGACGTGAAAATCACCACGCTTCCCCCGGCTAAACGCATGTACGGTGGTGAAGCGGAAGCAGCCGAGAAGAAGGAGTCGACGAATGGCTGAGATGAAAAACCTGAACGTTGAAGTGGTGCGCTACAACCCGGAAGTGGATGCCGCCCCGCACAGCGTTTTCTATGACGTCCCTTATGATGAAACCACGTCGCTGCTCGACGCGCTGAACTACATCAAGGATACGCTCGCCCCCGACCTCAGCTACCGCTGGTCATGCCGTATGGCGATTTGTGGCTCCTGCGGCATGATGGTCAACAACGTGCCGAAGCTGGCCTGTAAAACCTTTCTGCGTGAGTACGAGAAGGGCATGAAGGTGGAGGCGCTGGCGAACTTCCCGATCGAGCGCGATCTGGTCGTGGATATGACGCACTTTATCGAGAGCCTGGAAGCCATTAAGCCGTACATCATTGGCAACCCGCGCACGCCGGATCAGGGTCCGAACACGCAAACCCCCGCGCAAATGGCGAAGTATCACCAGTTCTCCGGCTGCATCAACTGCGGTCTGTGCTACGCCGCCTGCCCGCAGTTTGGCCTGAACCCTGAGTTCATCGGCCCGGCGGCCATTACGCTGGCGCATCGTTATAACGAAGACAGCCGCGACCACGGCAAGAAGGAGCGCATGGCGCAGCTCAACGGCCAGAACGGCGTCTGGAGCTGTACGTTTGTCGGCTACTGTTCCGTCGTGTGTCCGAAGCACGTCGATCCGGCGGCGGCCATTCAGCAGGGTAAAGTCGAAAGCTCGAAAGACTTTCTTATCGCCACCCTGAAACCACGCTAAGGAGCGCATGATGACGACTAAACGTAAACCCTTCGTGCGGCCAATGCCGTCTACCTGGTGGAAAAGTCTGCCGTTTTATCGCTTTTACATGCTGCGCGAAGGCACAGCCGTGACCACGGTATGGTTTAGCATTGTACTGTTGTATGGCCTTTTCGCACTCAAACACGGCGCGGAAAGCTGGGCGGGCTACGTCGGTTTTCTGCAAAACCCGATCGTGGTTATTTTGAACCTGGTCACGCTGGCAGGCGCATTGCTGCACACCAAAACCTGGTTTGAGCTGGCACCGAAGGCCGCCAGTATTATCGTCAAAGGCGAGAAAATGGGACCAGAGCCGATCATTAAAGGGCTTTGGGCTGTCACGGCGCTGGTCACCGTGGTCATTCTGTTTGTCGCACTGTTCTGGTAAGGAGGCCAAGGTGATTAACCCAAATCCAAAACGTTCTGATGAGCCCGTCTTCTGGGGTCTGTTCGGCGCAGGTGGCATGTGGGGCGCGATTATCGCCCCGGTCATCGTGCTGCTGGTGGGCATTATGCTGCCGCTGGGACTGTACCCTGGCGACGCGCTGAGCTTTGAGCGCGTGCTGGCGTTTGCTCAAAGTCTGGTGGGACGCGCGTTTATCTTTTTGATGATTGTGCTGCCGCTGTGGTGCGGTCTGCACCGCCTTCATCACATGATGCATGACCTGCACATTCACGTGCCGAGCGGCAAATGGGTGTTCTACGGTCTGGCGGCCATTCTCAGCGTCGTCACGCTGGTTGGCGTGATCTTCCTGTAACGGTAATCCGGTCCGGCAGCGTTTGTCTGTCGGACCTGTCAGACAGAGAGAATTATCCTCGCCAGGTACCACATTTTTTTCTGCCACGCTCTACACTTAGCTAAAAAGCCTGGAAGGAAAATACCATGCGAGTGCTGCCCATCGTTGCGACCGTAGCCGCTGCGTTTTTGGTGGTTGCCTGTAGTTCCCCTACCCCTCCCTCTGGCGTCACCGTGGTTGAAAACTTCAACACGGCGCGCTACCTCGGTACCTGGTATGAAATCGCGCGTTTGGATCACCGGTTTGAACGTGGGCTGGATAACGTCACCGCGACCTACAGCCTGCGTGAAGACGGCGGCCTGAACGTGATCAACAAGGGTTACAATGCGGAACGCGGCATGTGGCAGAAAGCCGATGGCAAAGCGTATTTCACCGGCAGCCCCCAGCGCGCGGCGCTGAAAGTCTCTTTCTTTGGCCCCTTCTACGGCGGGTATAACATCATCGCGCTGGACAAAGATTACCGCTACGCGCTGGTGTGCGGGCCGGATCGCGACTATTTGTGGATCCTCTCGCGTACCCGCACGATCCCGGATGACGTAAAACAGCAGATGATCGCCCAGGCCACCCGGCAGGGCTTCGACGTCGGGAAGCTCATTTGGGTGGCGCAGAACCGCTAATGGGTACTGATTTTTAAACCAACGATCCCGGCGACAATCAGCAGCAGGCTGATTATCCTCGCCGGGCTTGCGGACTCGCCCAGAAGGATGATGCCGGTGATGGACGCACCCACCGCCCCAATCCCCGTCCAGATAGCATACGCTGTGCCCACCGGCAGCGTTTTCATTGCCCACGACAACAGCATTATGCTGACGATCATGGCACTGACGGTGATGATGCTGGGCGTTAAGCGGGTAAATCCGTGGGTGTACTTCAGGCCGACGGCCCAGACGACTTCAAGAAGACCGGCGATAATTAAAATGAACCAGGACATGTGATGGCTCCAGAAAATGGGGCCGTCCCCGTTGTAGATGGCGCTGGCAGGTCGTCCTGCAAGGCTGAGTAAGAGAGAGTTATTCTCACCTGGAGCATTTTGTATTTCAACTTTTTTATTTAAGCCAAATTTCGTCGGCTTAAAGCAAGAAATAGGCGCAGTTAGCAGCGTAGTTCCCGCATTTATTCAGCATCTCCGCCCCCTATGATGGTGTGCTTTCAAAGACACGGAAGCCGAAACCCTCACCCTGATTGCGAATAAAAATAATGTTCAAAATTCTGTTGATTGACCGCTGTAATTTCACCCGTTCCGGGCTGGAGTCCTGGCTCAATCACGCTGGTTTATTCCCAGGCCCACGGCTGGTCACTGGGCTAAACAATCTGATGCTGGCAAAGGAACATGCGCTGCAATGGCAGCCCGATTTAGTGATCGCTGACCTTTACGGTTTTGCCAGCGATCTTCACCACGTCCAGCAACTCTCCTCGGTGATCCATGCCTGTAGCGAGCACAGTAAGCTGTTATTACTGCAATCAGGCGTTGATCCGCACATGGAAGCCTACTGCCAGCAGTTCCCGATCTGGGCAAGGCACAGTAAAAATACGCCGCTGGAGCCGCTTGCCAAAAGCATTGAGGCTGCACTGATGTCGCGCCCGGCGCGAATCTCACCGCAGTTAGCCACGCCGCTGTTAACGCGTCAGGAAGAGAGAGTGTTGTCGCTGTGGATGGAGGGGGCAGATAATCACAAGATAGCCCTGAAGCTCGGTATTAATGGCAAAACGGTGTATACCTACAAACGTAATATCCGCATGAAGCTGGGCATGGGAAACCGTTTTTCGCCGTTCTTATCTCTGCCAGAAAACGTGAATTAACGGTACGGCCTGAGCCGTACCGCCTGACATTACTGCTGAGCTTTCGTCGCTGCGCCCGAAATGGCACTGCCGCCATCAGAAATATCTTCACCTACGCCACGCGTGGTGTTACAGGCAGTTAACACCGAAGAAAGCACCAGAACAGAAAAGATCGCTGCAATTGTTTTCTTAACCATAATATCTTCCTTTTATAGCCAATGTTATTTGTGTATAGCCACTTAAGCATAGACAAAATCCCGGACAATGACGGGAAAGGACGATTTTTCGGACGATGTGAAGGAATAAACGGGACGCGCGGGAAAGGGTGTTGCCGGGGGAGAATAACGGTGCGGCACAAGGCCACACCGTTGGTGTCTTACATCACGTCTTATTTAACGCGGGATACGTATTCGCCAGAGCGGGTATCCACTTTGATCACTTCGCCAGTCTGTACGAACAGGGGAACTTTAACCACTGCACCGGTAGACAGTTTAGCGGGCTTACCGCCAGTACCTGCGGTGTCACCCTTCAGGCCTGGATCGGTTTCAACGATTTCCAGTTCTACGAAGTTTGGCGGGGTCACGGAGATGGGCTGACCATTCCACAGAGTCACGATGCACTCGGCCTGATCCAGCAGCCATTTAGCGCTGTCGCCAACGGCTTTCTCGTCAGCAGACAGCTGCTCGAAAGTGGAGTTGTTCATGAAGTGATAGAACTCACCGTCGTTGTACAGGTAAGTCAGGTTCATATCGACAACATCTGCGCCTTCAGCGGAGTCAGTAGACTTGAAGGTTTTCTCTACGCGGGTACCGGTCAGCAGGCGACGCAGCTTAACGCGCGCAAACGCCTGGCCTTTACCAGGTTTAACGAATTCGCTGGCTTCAACCGCGTACGGTTCACCATCCATCATGATTTTAAGACCAGCACGAAAATCGTTGCTATAGTAAGTCGCCATAAGGCCCTCTGAAAATTGTTAACTGGTAGCTAAGCCACAAAATGGCGCATATTGTAACCCTAAATACCCCATCCAGAGAAGATTGGTTATTGCAACTTGCCGATGTAATAACCGATCCAGATGAACTATTACGTTTATTAAATGTAGACGCAAACGCAAACCTGCTCGCCGGGCGCGATGCGAAGCGTCTGTTTGCCCTGCGCGTTCCCCGTGCTTTCGTGGCGCGTATGGAGAAAGGCAACCCAGACGATCCGCTTTTGCGTCAGGTACTTACTTCACGCGAAGAGTTCGTTACGGCACCGGGATTCACCACCGATCCGCTCGACGAGCAGCACAGCGTGGTGCCCGGTTTGCTGCACAAATACCGCAATCGCGCGCTGCTGTTGGTGAAAGGCGGCTGTGCGGTAAATTGTCGTTATTGCTTCCGCCGTCACTTTCCGTACGCCGACAATCAGGGCAATAAGCGCAACTGGCAGGCCGCGCTCGACTATATCGCCCTGCATGATGAGCTGGATGAGATCATTTTCTCCGGTGGCGATCCCCTAATGGCGAAAGATCATGAGCTGGACTGGCTGCTGACGCAGCTGGAAGCGATCCCGCACATTAAGCGTCTGCGCATTCACAGCCGCTTGCCGATTGTCATTCCTGCGCGCATAACCGATGCGCTGGCGTCGCGCTTTGCCCGCTCGTCATTGCAGATTTTGCTGGTGAATCACATTAACCATGCGAATGAGATTGGCGAAGCGTTTCGCATGGCGATGGCAACGCTGCGCACGGCGGGCGTGACGCTGTTAAACCAGAGCGTGCTGCTGCGTGACGTGAACGACAATGCGAAAACGCTGGCGGCGCTGAGCAATGCGCTGTTTGATGCGGGCGTGATGCCGTACTACCTGCACGTGCTGGATAAGGTCCAGGGCGCGGCGCACTTTATGGTGAGCGATGACGAAGCGCGCGAGATCATGCGCGAACTGCTGACGATGGTGTCGGGCTATATGGTGCCGCGACTGGCGCGTGAGATTGGTGGCGAACCGAGTAAAACGCCGCTGGATTTGCAGCTGCGGCAGCGCTAGGTTCCCAGTCCCTCTCCCGAGGGAGAGGGGTGGAGTGAGGGCATCAGTCCCCACTCAACTCAGTTCGGGCATTTATAGACCTGACCGGTCATTTCGCTGGCGGTCGGGACAAAGCTCGACATAAAGCCCTGGGTCGGACTGCTCACGCTGTAAATCACGTTGCCGCCCATTTGCGCCGCTTCGTTACGCAGTGCATTGGCCGCGCCGCGCATTGAACCGCCCTCTTCCCCATGCTGACCCGAGAGCCAGTTGCTTTGCTTGCCCGTTGCTGTGCCCACTAAACGGCACTCTGCACTCGGTTTTTCCTCAACAAAGCGAACGCTTTGCCCACCGGAGGTCAGTTCGTTACTGGCGCTACACCCCGCCAACAGCAACGCTGCCCCGACAATCCCTGCACCCACGTTAACGCGCATGTGATTCCTCGTTTTAATAATCTGGACAGAAGGTGTCCGTGTCTAAACCTTATACTAAAAAGATGACCAAAAGAAAAACCCCCATGCATTTCTGCACGGGGGTTTGTTCATTTCTGCGAGGGGCAGAACAACATGATTACATCATGCCGCCCATGCCACCCATGCCGCCCATACCACCAGCAGCACCTAAGTCAGGGCCGTCTGCTTTCGGCAGGTCGGTCACCATGCACTCGGTGGTGATCATCAGACCGGCAACAGAGGCCGCGTACTGCAGAGCAGAACGGGTCACTTTGGTCGGATCCAGGATACCCATGTCGATCATGTTGCCGTATTCTTCGGTCGCGGCGTTGTAACCGTAGTTACCGTCGCCCGCTTTCACGGTGTTCGCAACCACTGAAGGCTCTTCGCCACAGTTCAGCACGATCTGACGCAGCGGTGCTTCCATTGCGCGCAGCGCAACTTTGATACCGACGTTCTGATCTTCGTTCTGACCACGCAGTTCGCCCAGTTTGGACGCCACGCGGATCAGCGCAACACCGCCACCCGCAACCACGCCTTCTTCAACCGCAGCACGGGTTGCGTGCAGAGCATCTTCAACGCGGGCTTTCTTCTCTTTCATTTCAACTTCAGTCGCCGCACCCACTTTGATAACCGCAACGCCGCCAGCCAGTTTCGCTACGCGCTCTTGCAGTTTTTCACGATCGTAATCGGAAGTGGCTTCTTCGATCTGCTGACGGATCTGAGACACGCGGCCCTGAATCGTCGCTTCTTCACCCACGCCATCGATGATGGTGGTGGTGTCTTTGTTGATCACGATGCGTTTCGCCTGGCCCAGGTCTTCCAGGGTGGCTTTTTCCAGTTCCATACCGATCTCTTCAGAGATCACAGTACCACCGGTCAGGATAGCGATATCCTGGAGCATCGCTTTACGACGATCGCCGAAGCCCGGTGCTTTCACCGCAGCCACTTTCACGATGCCACGCATGGTGTTTACCACCAGGGTCGCCAGCGCTTCGCCTTCAACATCTTCAGCGATGATCAGCAGCGGTTTGCCTGCTTTCGCCACGGCTTCGAGAACCGGCAGCATTTCGCGGATGTTGGAGATTTTTTTGTCAGCCAGCAGGATGAACGGGCTTTCCAGCTCGATAGAACCGGTTTCTGGCTTGTTGATGAAGTACGGGGACAGGTAGCCACGATCGAACTGCATACCTTCAACCACGTCCAGCTCGTCTTGCAGGCCGGTGCCTTCTTCAACGGTGATAACGCCTTCTTTGCCTACTTTTTCCATCGCTTCTGCGATCAGTTTACCCACGGTTTCGTCGGAGTTCGCAGAGATGGTGCCTACCTGTGCAATGGCTTTAGAGTCAGAGCAAGGTACGGACAGGTTTTTCAGTTCTTCAACGGCCGCGATAACCGCTTTGTCGATACCGCGTTTCAGGTCCATCGGGTTCATGCCCGCAGCAACCGCTTTCAGGCCTTCAGTGATGATGGACTGCGCCAGTACGGTCGCGGTGGTGGTGCCGTCGCCCGCAGCGTCGTTCGCTTTGGAGGCCACTTCTTTCACCATCTGCGCGCCCATGTTCTCGAACTTGTCTTCCAGTTCGATTTCACGTGCAACGGACACACCGTCTTTAGTAATGGTCGGTGCACCGAAAGATTTATCCAGAACAACGTTGCGGCCTTTCGGGCCGAGGGTAACTTTCACTGCGTCTGCCAGTACGTTTACGCCGCGCAGCATTTTCACACGAGCGTCGTTACCGAATTTTACGTCTTTAGCTGCCATTTTCTTCTTTCCCTTAAATTCGTAGGTTCAGTTCGCGTGTGGATTACGCTTCAACAATTGCCAGAATGTCGCTTTCGGACATGATCAGCACTTCTTGATCGTCAATCTTCTCGGATTTCACACCGTAGCCATCGTTGAAAATCACGATGTCGCCGACTTTCACGTCCAGCGGTTGAACGCTACCGTTTTCCAGGATGCGGCCTTTACCGACGGCGATGATTTCGCCACGAGTAGATTTACCCGCAGCACTACCGGTCAGTACGATGCCGCCCGCGGATTTGGACTCAACTTCTTTACGCTTGACGATGACGCGGTCATGCAGAGGACGAATACTCATTGATAGCTCTCCTTTGAGAAAGTCAGTATCGGTTATCGAAGACGCCGGTTTTATATTGGTTCCCGGCTGGTGACGTCAGAGATGGGGGTGCATGATCGGTGCTTCAAGGGGGAAAATGAAAAAAAATTTACCCGCGCGTGAGGAAAGCGGGAATTCCGCCCCCCTGCCAGAAGTAAGGGGGCGCGGTGAACGCAATCATAAGCGGTGATTATGTTACCATCCCCGCTCGCTAACGACGTGGGATGAATGATGAGCGGGTTGAAACAAGAGCTTGGACTGGCGCAGGGTGTGGGGCTGCTTTCCACCTCACTATTAGGCACCGGCGTATTTGCGGTGCCCGCGCTGGCAGCGCTGGTGGCGGGCAATAACAGCCTGTGGGCCTGGCCTGCGCTGATCGTGCTGGTGTTTCCCGTGGCCATTGTTTTCGCCCTGTTAGGCCGTCACTACCCCAGCGCGGGCGGCGTCGCGCATTTTGTCGGCCTGGCGTTTGGCACGCGCCTTGAGCGGGTGACCGGCTGGCTGTTTCTCTCGGTGATCCCGGTGGGTCTGCCTGCCGCGCTGCACATCGCCACCGGTTTCGGTCAGTCGCTGTTTGGCTGGCACGATGCTCAGTTGCTGATGGCCGAACTGGCTACGCTGGGCATCATCTGGTGGATTGGCTCACGCGGCGCGCGATCGAGCGCGAATTTGCAGACGCTGGTCGCTATTTTGATTGTGGCCCTGATTGCCGCCATCTGGATTTTTGGTGATATCACCGTCGCCGCCATCCCTTTCCCGGCGCTGGCGGATGTCGAGACTTCTCAGCTGTTTGATGCGCTTTCGGTGATGTTCTGGTGTTTTGTCGGCCTGGAAGCCTTCGCGCATCTGGCCTCTGAGTTCAAACAGCCGGAGCGCGATTTCCCCCGGGCGCTGATGATCGGCCTGCTACTGGCGGGCACTGTTTACTGGGCCTGTACCGTACTGGTGCTGCACTTTAACGCCTACAGCGCTGACCGTGCGGCGGCGACGTCGCTGCCGGGCATTGTTGTGCAGCTGTTTGGCGTTAAGGCGCTGTGGATCGCCTGCGTGATTGGCTATCTCGCCTGTTTTGCCAGCCTGAATATTTACATCCAGAGCTTTGCCCGCCTGGTCTGGTCGCAGGCGCAGTATTTGCCCGACAGCCGTCTTTCCCGGCTCTCTGCACGCCACATCCCACAAAATGCGCTCAACGCGGTGCTCGGCTGCTGCGTGTTGAGCACGCTGGGCATCTATATGCTGGACATCAACCTGGATGCGCTGATCGTCTACGCCAACGGCATTTTCATTATGATCTACCTGCTGTGCATGCTGGCGGGCTGCCGACTGCTACAAGGGCGGTACCGCGCGCTGGCGGCCACAGGCGGCGTGCTGTGTTTGCTGCTGCTGGCGATGGTCGGCTGGAAAAGCCTGTATGCCATCGTGATGCTGGCAGGGCTGTGGGTGCTGTTGCCGAAGCGGAGCGTGGCGTAAGCGCCGAAGGCGCGGTGTGCATGGCCTGGCAGGCCCGGTAAGCGTAACGCCACCGGGCGAAAAACCGAAACCTAAAGGTCGTCTTTATGATCTAAACGGTCGCGCTGATCGTCTTTGCGCTGATACTCCCCGTCAAACGTCTGGCCTCCCTGCGTACCGGCGCTAAACCCGCCGCCCGGCATACGGTTAAAACGCAGGTGCGGCATCAGGCGGATGGTCAGCAGTTTTTGCACCGGCGGCAACAGCAGCAGCAGACCGAGGAAGTCGGTAAAGAATCCAGGCAGCACGAGCAGCAAACCCGCAATGATCAGCGAAACGCTTTTGATCATCTCCGCCGCCGGGCTTTCACCCGCCGCCATTTTCTGCTGCATCAACAGGAAGTTTTTGAATCCCTGATTGCGCACCAGCGACATACCTATCACCGATGTGAATATCACCAGCACCAGCGTGAGCAGGACGCCAAAGAAATGGGCGACCTGAATGAAGATCGAAATTTCAATGTAAACATATAAAAATACAGCAATTAACGGTATCCAGCGCACTGGCTTCTCCTGTTGAAAAACAACGACGCCCTGGCCGCTGTCGGCATAATTTTGCGACACGCATACTCCTGAGATGGTGCCAACTAACCAAAATTCAATCAGATTGCACGACTATTTTTCCGCAATTATTCATCCGGTGATGCATTTCACAAATCAATAAAACGGATGCAACCGCTAAGATAATAAGTGATCCAGATTACGGCAATTCGCTATCATCAGCATATGATCCGGGATACGTGGCCGATTAAGGACATAATCGTCGGTTAGCAAACGCACATGACCACAGATCCACTGTGTGTTTGGTACATTCATTCGCAGCTTGAAAAAGAAGGTTCACATGTTAAACAACATTCGTATCGAAGAAGATTTGTTGGGTACAAGGGAAGTTCCAGCGGATGCCTATTACGGTGTCCACACTCTGAGAGCGATTGAAAACTTCTACATTAGCAACAGCAAAATCAGTGACATCCCTGAATTTGTCCGCGGCATGGTCATGGTCAAGAAAGCGGCAGCAATGGCCAACAAAGAGTTGCAGACCATCCCGAAAAGCGTGGCTAATGTCATTATTGCCGCCTGTGATGAAGTGCTGAATAACGGCAAATGTATGGACCAGTTCCCGGTAGACGTCTATCAGGGCGGCGCGGGCACCTCCGTCAACATGAACACCAATGAAGTGCTGGCAAACATCGGCCTGGAGCTGATGGGTCACCAGAAAGGGGAATACCAGTACCTCAACCCGAACGATCACGTCAACAAATGCCAGTCCACCAACGACGCTTACCCGACCGGCTTCCGCATCGCGGTTTACGCCTCGATCGTCAAGCTGGTCGATGCCATTCACCAGTTGGGCGAAGGTTTCCAGAACAAAGCCGTCGAGTTCCAGGACGTGCTGAAAATGGGCCGCACCCAGTTGCAGGACGCGGTACCGATGACCCTCGGCCAGGAGTTCCATGCGTTTAACGTTCTGCTGAACGAAGAGACCCGTAACCTGCTGCGCACCTCCGAGCTGCTGCTGGAAGTGAACCTTGGCGCAACCGCCATCGGCACCCGCCTCAATACTCCGGACGGCTACCAACAGCTGGCGGTGCAAAAGCTGGCGGAAGTGAGCAACCTGGCGGTCGTTCCGGCGGAAGATTTAATTGAAGCCACCTCTGACTGCGGCGCGTACGTCATGGTGCACAGCGCGCTGAAACGCCTGGCGGTGAAGCTGTCGAAAATTTGTAATGACCTGCGCCTGCTCTCCTCCGGCCCGCGCGCTGGCCTGAACGAAATCAACCTGCCAGAGCTACAGGCCGGTTCATCGATCATGCCCGCCAAGGTCAACCCGGTGGTGCCGGAAGTGGTGAACCAGGTGTGCTTTAAAGTCATTGGTAACGACATCACCGTCACCATGGCCTCGGAAGCGGGCCAGTTGCAGTTAAACGTAATGGAGCCGGTGATAGGTCAGGCGATGTTTGAGTCTATCCACATCCTGACCAACGCCTGTTACAACCTGCTGGAGAAATGCATCAACGGCATTACCGCCAACAAAGCGGTGTGCGAGAGCTACGTGTACAACTCCATCGGCATCGTCACCTACCTCAACCCGTTTATCGGTCACCACAACGGCGATATCGTTGGCAAGATTTGTGCGGAAACCGGCAAGAGTGTGCGCGAAGTCGTGCTGGAGCGTGGTCTGCTGACCGAAGCCGAGCTGGACGATATTTTCTCTGCGCAAAACCTGATGCACCCGGCCTACAAAGCCAAACGGTATACCGATGAAAGCGAGCAATAACATGCCCGGTTGAATCTCAAAGGCACGTCATGATGACGTGCCTTTTTGTTTATATGCGTTACTAAAAAACAACATTTCTTCATCTATTAACTAACAAGCAAGGAAGAAAAACATGATAGTTGTTGAACTTATTATCGTGCTGGCGGCCATTTTCATTGGTGCCCGATTAGGGGGTATCGGCATTGGTTACGCGGGCGGCTTAGGCGTGCTGGTGCTGGCGATACTGGGCGTCAAACCCGGCAACATTCCCTTTGATGTCATCTCCATCATTATGGCCGTAATTGCCGCGATCTCGGCGATGCAGGTCGCCGGCGGGCTGGATTACCTCGTCAACCAGACGGAAAAACTGCTTCGTCGCAACCCGAAATACATCACAATCCTCGCGCCGATAGTGACCTGGTTTCTGACGATTTTTGCCGGCACCGGCAATATTTCACTGGCGACTCTGCCGGTGATTGCCGAAGTGGCGAAAGAGCAAGGCATCAAACCCTGTCGTCCGCTGTCGACCGCCGTGGTGTCCGCGCAGATTGCCATTACCGCCTCGCCTATTTCAGCGGCGGTGGTGTACATGTCATCCGTCATGGAAGGTCACGGCGTCAGCTACATCAAACTGCTGTCCATCGTGATCCCGTCCACGCTGCTGGCGGTGCTGATCATGTCATTTCTAGTGTCGACGCTGTTTGACTCAAAACTCTCTGACGATCCGGTTTACCAAAAACGCCTGAGCGAGGGTTTGGTTGCCCTGCGCGGCGACAAGCAAATCGACATCAAACCGCAGGCGAAAACCTCAGTCTGGCTGTTTTTGTGCGGCGTCATCTGCGTGGTGATCTTCGCCATTATTAACAGCCCAGGTCTCGGCCTTGTCGCGAAGCCGCTGATGAACACCACCAACGCGATCCTGATTATCATGCTGAGCGTGGCCACCCTGACCACAATGGTGTGTAAGGTCGAAACGGACACCATTCTCAGCTCCAGCACCTTTAAAGCGGGGATGAGCGCCTGCATCTGTATCCTGGGCGTCGCATGGCTGGGTGATACTTTTGTCTCTGCCAATATCGACTGGATCAAAGAGACGGCAGGTAGCGTGATTCAGGGGCATCCGTGGCTGCTGGCGGTGATCTTCTTCTTCGCCTCTGCGCTGCTATATTCGCAGGCGGCGACGGCAAAAGCGCTGATGCCGATGGCGCTGGCGCTGAACGTCTCTCCGCTCACCGCCATTGCTTCTTTTGCGGCAGTGTCCGGCCTGTTTATTCTGCCGACCTACCCAACGCTGGTGGCCGCGGTGCAAATGGACGATACCGGCACCACGCGCATCGGTCGCTTTGTGTTCAACCACCCGTTCTTCATTCCCGGCACGCTGGGCGTGGTACTGTCCGTCTGCTTTGGTTTCCTGTTTAGCAGCATCCTGCTGTAAACCGCGTTGAATACGGGCTGCCGCGCAGCCCGTTGCGTTATTCCCCGCCGTTTCGCGTGCTGTCCGTTTCGCATGCTGTCCGTTTCGCGTGCTATACGTTTTGCATGCTATAGTGGCTGTTTTCATCGAGTCGAGATTGACGATGAACACACCTGACGCTGTTGTTGTGCTCTGTACCGCCCCGGATGAAGCCACTGCCCAGGACCTGGCGGCAAAAGTGTTGGCTGAGAAGCTCGCCGCCTGCGTGACGCTGCTGCCCGGTGCGACCTCACTCTATTACTGGGAAGGCAAGCTTGAGCAGAAGTACGAAGTACAAATGCTGCTCAAAAGCGACCTCGCTCATCAGGACGCGCTGATCGCCTGCCTGAAATCACACCACCCTTATCAAACGCCCGAACTGCTGGTTCTGCCCGTTACCCACGGAGATAATGATTACCTCTCATGGCTCAACGCATCGTTACGCTGATTTTACTGCTGTGCAGCACCTCTGCTTTTGCCGGACTGTTTGACGCGCCAGGTCGCGCAAATTTCGTTCCGGCCGACAAGGCTTTTGCCTTCGATTTTAAACAAAACCAGCACGATCTTACGCTGAACTGGCAGGTTAAAGAGGGTTACTATCTCTATCGCCAGCAGCTGAAAGTGACCGCCGCACAGGCGGACATTGCACCGCTGCAACTGCCTGCGGGCGCAGCGCATGAAGATGAATTTTATGGCAAAACCGAGATCTACCGTCAACAGCTGAACGTGCCGGTGACGGTGCGCTCCGCCGCCAAAAACGCCACGCTGACGGTAACCTGGCAGGGCTGCGCCGACGCGGGATTCTGTTACCCGCCGGAGACGCACGTGGTGCCGCTAAGTGAAGTGGTGGCCGTGGCGTCGCTGCCCGCGTCTGGCTCCCTCTCTTTTGGGGAAAAGGGTGCGGTGAAGGATGAACGCGCCGACCTTCCCTTCTCCGCACTCTGGGCGCTGCTGATCGGCATTGGCATTGCCTTTACCCCATGCGTGCTGCCCATGTACCCGTTGATTTCCGGCATTGTGCTCGGCGGTAAACAGCGGCTCAGCACCGGGCGGGCGCTGCTGCTGTCGTTTATTTACGTGCAGGGCATGGCGCTGACCTACACCGCACTGGGCCTGGTCGTTGCCGCCGCCGGGCTACAGTTCCAGGCCGCGCTGCAACACCCCTACGTCCTCATCGGCCTCGCCGTGCTCTTTACGCTGTTAGCGCTGTCGATGTTTGGCCTGTTTACGCTGCAACTGCCGTCGTCCGTGCAGACGCGTCTGGCGCTGATGAGTAACCGTCAGCAGGGCGGTTCGGCAGGCGGGGTCTTCGCCATGGGCGCTATCGCCGGGCTGATTTGCTCCCCCTGCACCACCGCGCCGCTCAGCGCTATCCTGCTCTACATTGCCCAGAGCGGCGATCTGTGGCTCGGCGGCGGTACGCTCTACCTTTATGCGCTGGGCATGGGCCTGCCGCTGATGCTGATCACCGTGTTTGGCAACCGCCTGCTGCCGAAAAGCGGCCCGTGGATGGCGCAGGTGAAGACCGCGTTTGGTTTTGTGATCCTTGCGCTGCCAGTATTTCTGCTGGAGCGTATCGTGGGCGACGTCTGGGGGCTACGCCTGTGGTCGCTGCTCGGCGTGGCGTTCTTTGGCTGGGCGTTCATCACCAGCCTTGGTGCGAAAGCGGCGTGGATGCGCGTCGTGCAAATTCTCCTGCTGGGTGGCGCGCTGGTGAGCGTGAAGCCGCTACAGGACTGGGCGTTTGGCGTCAGCACCGCGCAAAGCGTGTCGCACCTGAACTTTACGCGCATCGCCAGCGTGGCGGATCTCAACCAGGCGCTGGCGCAGGCCAACGGCAAACCGGTGATGCTCGATCTCTACGCCGACTGGTGTGTGGCCTGTAAAGAGTTTGAGAAATACACCTTTAGCGATCCGCAGGTGCAGGCCGCCCTGAAAGAGACGGTGCTGTTGCAGGCCGACGTCACCGCCAATAACGCGCAGGACGCGGCGCTGTTAAAACACCTTAACGTGCCCGGCCTGCCGACCCTTTTGTTCTTCGACGCGCAGGGCAACGAGCAGCCCGCGCAGCGCGTGGCAGGATTTATGGATGCCGCCGCGTTTACCGCGCATTTGCGTAATCACCAACCGTAAACGACACTTTGAGTGGGAAAAACGGTTCAACAAGGCTGGAGGATACCGTGCAACGTGAAGATGTTTTGGGTCAGACTCTGCAATTACTTGAACGCGAAGGGATTGCCAATACCACTCCACAAATGGTCGCCGAACGCATCAACGCGTCGCTTGATGAGTTTTTGAAGTTCTGGCCGGACAAAGAGGCGCTGATTTACGACGCACTGCGCCATTTAAGCGCGCAGGTCGACACCTGGCGCAGGCAGTTGCTGCTCAACGAAGAGATGAGCACCGAACAAAAATTGCTGGCGCGCTACGCCGCGCTGACCGACTGCGTCACCAACGACCGCTATCCTGGCTGTTTGTTTATAGCCGCCTGCACCTTCTACCCGGATCCTGCGCATCCGATCCACCAGCTGGCGGATCAGCAAAAACGCGCCGCCCATGATTTCTCCCACGATCTGCTCACGCAGCTGGAAGTGGACGATCCGGCGATGGTCGCCAAACAGATGGAGCTGGTGCTGGAAGGCTGTCTCAGCCGCATGCTGGTTAATCGGAGCCAGACCGATGTCGATACCGCCCACCGCCTGGCCGAAGATATTTTACGCTTTGCCCAGTGCCGACAGGGTGGCGCGCTGACCTAAGCGAACAGCCCTGCCCACGCGGAGATCAACAGGCACAGCGCCATCAGGCGCTGAAAGCGCACCATCGCCACGGTGGTGCGAAAGACCCTGTTTACCGCCTTCCCAAGCCACGCCCAGCACATCAGACACAGGACCGAGATCGCCAAAAACCACAGCGCCATCAGTGCGATATCCCGCAGCGGGTGATCGCCCGTGGGCGCGAACAGGCTGACCACCGCCAGCGCCATCATCCAGGTTTTTGGGTTGATCACCTGCAACAGCGCTGCCGCACGCGCGGTAAAACGGGTATGTGTCGCCGCTCCCGGCGTGGCCGCTGGCGCACGAAACAGCTGCCAGCTCATCCAGCTTAGCCACAGCACGCCCGCCCAGCTCATCACCTGCCGTATCAGCGGATACTGACGCAGCACTTCGCCCGCCCCGGCCCCGGACACCAGCACAATCGCGCTCGCCGCCAGACAACCGCTCAACAACGCGGGTATCGTCGCTTTTACGCCGTAATGCTGACTGTTGGTCAGAATGAGGATGTTCGTCGGCCCAGGCGTGATGGACGCAACAAACGCAAACAGCAGAAAGGGAATAACGGTCACAGGTGGCTCCTTATTATAAGAACCCTGAATGTGCCGTTATTTTCTGGAAACGTCTGGAACGTTTGTGCACAACCGACGGTAGTGCGCGGGCGAGATGCGATAGGCTCGCTGGAACCAGCGCCCGAGGTGGCTTTGATCGGCAAACCCCAGCGCCGCCGCAACGTCCACAGGCTGCTGACCCCGCGCCAGCCACTGCCGGGCTTTTGCCAGCCGCAGTTGAATAAGCCAGGCGTGCGGTGCCATATGAAACTCGCGCTTAAAGCAGCGCGTGAGCGTAAAGCGGTCAGTGCTTGTTTCGCGTGCCAGATCGGACAGGCCGATGTTTTCGCCCATGTGCGCGTACAGATAATCGCGGGCGCGATGGGCCACCGCCGCGCTTTTCACCTCAGAAGGCAACCGCTTTCGCCACTGACAGTGCGCGGTGATCTGCGCCAGCAGCCCGTCCATGGCGCTCTGCTGCACAATTTTCATTTCGTCGTTATGCAGCGTGGCAAAGGTGTCGCCAATGGCGCGCACCAATTGCGGCGCGCGGGTCAGGGTACGGTCAAAGTGGAGGGAATAGCTGCCCGGCGTGGCATCATACAGCCCGCGTAGCGTGTGGGTCAGCCACTGCTCATCAAGATAAAAAGTCAGATAGGTGAAGCCGCCTTCCACCGGCGCATCGCCATCGTGTATTTCGCCCGGCTCGAGCAAAAACGCATCGCCCGGATGACTGCGATGACGCTCACGGCGGCAGTGAAACTGCTGCGTGCCGGACAGGGTGATCCCCACCAGATAGCTGTCGTGCCAGTGCGGATCAAACGCGTGCCCTTCGAAGTGCGCTTTGATCGTTTCAATACCTGTGTCAGCATGCTGACGCAGCTCAAGCCAGTCGTTCGCCATACTGCCCTCCTCTCGCCACAAGCATTGCCACTCAACCCCGTCGGTGTCTGGAAGATTTGTGCAAAATCGGCGTTCAAACGGACAGATTGCCGTAAAGTTAAGCAGTTGAACAGCTTTTCCCGAATTTGGGTTGACGCCCCTACAGGATTAGGGTTTAATGCGCCCCGTTGCCCGGATAGCTCAGTCGGTAGAGCAGGGGATTGAAAATCCCCGTGTCCTTGGTTCGATTCCGAGTCCGGGCACCACTATTCAGAAGAACCCGCCTATGGCGGGTTTTTTGCATTTGGGCGAGCCGGACTCTCCATCGAACTCCGTTCGATTATTCGCCACAAGTGGCTCACCGGCAACCAAATATGGTCGGTGGTGGAGTTATAAAAATCCTGCTGGTTTTTCTGCGCGCTGTTTAATCCACTGGCGTTACCTTTTATATAGAAAAAGGCTTCAATAGGCAGAGAATCCTGTTTACCCTGTGCCCAGGTTGCCAGCCTTAACTCGTTTTGCTCATTAATCGACTCGCTTACAATGGTTGCCATGCTAAGAATCGTTTGATAAAAACCGTCAGCAACGTTATATACGCTGCCATCTGCGACCGTAAATCCGCACTGATAGGCATGATTACGGTTACCTTTCACGTAATGCGCGTACCACTCGTCTGCGGTAAAAATATCTTGATCCTGGCAAGGACCGCTGTCTTTAGGATAGCTACTATGCGCACCACACCCTTTATCCGAGCGGTTGTTGGATACCGCATCAATTGGGAATGAGCACAGGACGTCAATATTTGTATCTATTCCCGCATCATCCGGCGCATAAAAATAGGGATAGAAAATAAAGCCGTTATTGTAGGAGTAAGCCAGCTTTGAAAATTTTGCATCGGCACGCAGATAGGAGAAAGACACGCCGCCGCTCGTTTGTGAAGCCGGGCTGGGATCCCATGAATGAAAGCTGGTAGAAAAGGCAGCGGTTCCACAGAACAGCACACCCGAACACAAAAATGCAGGTGTGCTTGAGCCACTACAGTTTTCCGCTTTATTTGCGTAATCTTCGTTAAGATACTTCGCTGTTTCAGCACCGCTATAACGATCGCTACGCAGAGAATGGGTTTTAAAATAATCCGCTTTGGCCTGTTTGACATCCTGTGCTGCGACGAAAGGCGTTACAATGCCGAATAGGGCATCTGACGCCGGGTGGCGCTACGCTTACCCGGCCTACTCTCTATGCTACTCCCCTTCTTTGCACTCCTCTCGGCTTAAAAAATTTTTAATGCCATCTCAAAGAAATAATTTTTTACAAATTAAATCATTTTCTTACAAAAACATAATTTCCCATACAATTTGTACGTGTAATAGTCAGGTGCATTATTTGCACAAATATATTAAGAGGGATTTTGTATGGGTAATTTTAAAGAATTAGATTTAGAAGAAATATCTTTAGTCAGTGGAGGCGGAAACGCTGGCGATCATGA
The DNA here is from genome assembly GCA_963521185.1 of uncultured Enterobacter sp. Lineage (GTDB taxonomy): Bacteria > Pseudomonadota > Gammaproteobacteria > Enterobacterales > Enterobacteriaceae > Enterobacter_D. The sequence goes on from CAUQTV010000008.1 coordinate 30,218, forward strand.
GTCCGCCTCTTCACGCTCGCTCAATGGCGCCGGCGGTGGATATGGTGCAATTCCCAATATTGATGTTTATGGTATGACCGCTGCTGGAAAAGCAATTGCAGCAAACAAAGACTGCCTTGGCTCAATGGCATTAGGAACGGCTAACGCAGTTGTCGCGGCTCGCACTCGCAGTTATGCGGGCTATGCAACAACAGTAGCTTCAGCACTTTCTGATATTAAAAGCACCTGTAACAAATCATCTGGAGCGCCTTTCCGGTAACTGAATCAGGCAGGGAGCATAAATAGCTCCTTGCCTATATTATTTTCTTTACAGGTTAATCTATGTCTATAGACAATGAAACAACAGGAACCATCCTGCTTTCACCTACACAAAAAAAGCCATTTTTCTTAATGTGCTTTTTTTTAGCAGCAATAATCAACACATTATCTCCGTTGATTACGGCCCACCTTATTGGTACAGGGTTCGCTTTTCTCACGATGGTTATGCTGGAGGTACTCATAGGCATTTTAGCCTATACTATTTTCTACCGTAAACAAGGCCAAATATGCGGCTTATATTTAAAAAAAACATCGCCATTTTTTTTATTAGTTTTTCTGATACAAACTTTGCCTATTATTTTAACCCATAGCTATAATCCTCCCATACATTTTTCACTATCAGACACGCCAGGGCTTATTTACTTTATATGTATTAGCCCATTCTGTGAGGAAGTTTTTTACAGAGGCTGTCTTTTTGATTCGTTATGTCATTTTTGTAATAAGCTTGGTGCGGGACAAGCTATGATAGTACCATTGCTTGCTACTTCTCTTGTATTTAGTGTGATGCATACACAATTTTCATCAATAACCGAATACACTTCTGTATTTATCCTTTCCATACTGCTTATTTGTGTCAGATTATTAACTAAAGGTCTTGCGCTTCCAATAATGCTACACTCTTTTTTCAATATATTATTCATATTAATAGTCTATAAAACCATTTGACGCTGAACACTACCTCAGCATCTAGATGCCTTCATCGGGCTTAATAAAAATAACACCGCAATACAACGGGTACGTTACAGATTTACTCGTTGCGGAGGGTCAGCATGTACAAGCAGGTACAACCCTTTATCATGTAAGTGGCGAACGCTATAACGGACAAGGAGCGGGCACTCTTGCCGCCATAAACCTGTCGCTGAAAACCCAATATTCCATGCTAACTTTACAGCAAACTCTAGAGCTGCGCGATAATAGTCAACAACAACAGGCTACCCGGCAAAGAATTTCATCACTGCATCCACAGATTAAAAGCGCAGAGCAACGTCTGATTCAGGCAGAACATCAGGCGCAACTCTCTGCATCCGTCACGAGCCGATATCAGAAACTTGTGGCCGATCGTTACGTGTCTGATATCGAATATCAACAGAAGCAAATTGAAGCCTCCGCTGCGCAGGAGAATGTTGAAGACCAGCGGCAGGAGCTTATGCTGCTGCACGCTGCCCTGGATACAACAGAAGAAGATTTAAATCATCTGATTACGCAGGGCGAAAGCCGACAAGCAGAGCTAAACAGGCAGCTACAAAGTATTAGACAGCAACAGCTTGAGCTGGCAGGACAGGAAAACTTCACGCTGACCACACCTGTATCCGGTACCGTTGCCGCCGTACTTGTCCGGCAGGGACAATCTGTCAAAGCCTCAGAGCCAGTCATGACAGTAGTAGCGGATAATGCCAATCTTCAGATAGAGCTGTTCGCAACCAGCCAAAATGCTGGCTTTATTCAGCCCGGTCAGCGAGTGGCGCTCCGATTTTCTGCCTTTCCCTATCAAAAATTCGGTGTGCAATATGGCACTATTCGTGAGATCAGCCGAACGACATTAACCTCTTCAGATTTACTCACCATTTCTCCTGTCACATGGAAAGAAAATGAAGGCCACTATCGCGTCATCGTTGAGCCGGAGCATGTTTTCATTCTGGCTTACGGTAGAAGAGAATCGCTACGCCCCGGCATGACGCTCGAAGGTGATGTCAGTCTTGATACCCGGCATGTGTGGGAATGGCTCACTGAGCCACTCTGGAGCCTTAAAGGTAAACTGTAATGGAAATACTGAAATGGACAGGCCGAAAGAGTCTGCCGATTATCCGGCAGACGGAATCGGCAGAGTGTGGTTTAGCCTGTCTGGCGATGATAGCCTGTTGGCATGGTCTGCAGACTGATCTACCTACGCTGCGTGAGCGGTTCAATATCGGTACGCAGGGGATTACCCTACAGCGCTTAATTGAATGTGCTTCAAGTATTCATCTCGCTTCCCGCGCCGTCAGGCTTGAACCTGATGATCTGAGGTCCCTAACTCTTCCCTGTATTCTTCACTGGAACATGAACCACTTCGTTGTGCTTCACCAGGCGCGGGGAAATAAGTTAGTCATACACGATCCGGACAGAGGAAAATTTACGCTTTCTCTTACAGAAGCGGGTAAACACTTTACAGGTATTGCGCTGGAGCTTAATCCTGCCAATGATTTTATTACTCGGGATGAAAGAAAAAAAATTCGGCTACGTCAGCTCACTGGAAAAACACCCGGCCTGTTCCCAGCGATGCTAAGGATCATTATTTTCGCGCTGGTTTTAGAGGTTCTGGCCCTAGGCAGCCCACTGCTCAACCAAATGGTCATTGATGAAGTGCTTGTGGCATCAGATAGGAGCCTGCTTACCCTTATTATTATTGCCTTACTGCTTTTGTCCATCACCCAGCTACTTCTCTCACTGGCGCGCCATGGGCTAGCATCACACTGTCTGTCAATTTTAACATGCAATGGACTGCGCGAGTTTTTCACCATCTAATACGCCTTCCACTGACATGGTTCGATGCCAGAAGTAAAGGGAGTATTAATGCCCGTTTCAGCGCAGTAGATACTATTCAAGAAGCGCTGACAACGCAGATGCTTGAAGGGGTTCTGGATGTACTCCTTGTCATGACTTCCCTTGGTATGATGTTACTTTACAGCCCCGCAATGACACTGATAGCCATACTGGCGGCGGTAGTCTATGCCCTGCTAAGAGCACTTTGGTATCCTTCCCTCCGACAGTCTGCAGAGGATACGTGGGATGCGAGTACCCACGAGTCTGGTCATTTTCTTGAAACCCTAAATGGCATTCAAAGCCTGAGGATCAACGGTGTTATTGCACAGCGCGAAGCAGCCTGGCTTAACCTTAATGTTACTCGCAGGAATATGCAGTTACGCCAGGACAGACTGACTATGTTTTATAGCATTGCTTATACCCTGACCGGGAGCGTGGTGTCAGCTATAGTTTTATGGAGGGGGGCAAACGAAGTGCTCAACGGAACATTTACTGTCGGCATGCTTGTTGCCTATCTCTCCTATCAGGGACGCTTTTCCTCCAGTATTAACAGTTTGACAGATAAATTTTTTGCATGGCGTATGTTAGATGTTTATAACGAGCGGCTTGCAGATATTGTCATGAGTCCAGTCGAGGGGCATCAAGATCTCCACATGAATAGAGAAATGCCGACCTTCACGCCGATGATTCCGAGACGTGTCTCACCTGATATCTATCCTCCATTATTACTGGACCAGGTATTTTTTAGCCATAAGGGCGGAAAAGAACCGGTTATAAACGGCATATCACTAGCCCTTAATCCAAGTGAAGTAGTTGCCATCACTGGTAAGTCGGGATGCGGAAAATCTACGCTAGTGAAGCTGATCCTAGGTATTCATATTCCTGATAACGGTACTATCCAAACGTTTGGTATGTCACATTCTCATCCGGATTATTTTCAGGTTCGCCAGCGAATCGGAACCGTGCTACAAGATGATCTACTTTTCCGGGGGTCGGTGGCGGATAACATTATATTTTTTAGTGAAGAGCGTAATTCTGAACGCATGGTTCAATGTGCAAAGCTCGCTCTGATTGATAACGATATTATGGCTATGCCAATGGGATATCAAACATTGATAGGGGAAGGCGGTGGGGGAGTATCAGGAGGACAAAAGCAACGCATTCTGCTAGCCAGAGCGCTGTACAAAAAGCCTGATTTTTTATTATTGGATGAAGCTACCAGCCATTTGGATGTGGAAAGTGAGATTATCATCAGTCAGACATTGCGTCAGACAGGCATTCCCGTGCTTCTTATTGCCCATAGACCGGACACACTAGCTTCTGCTGACCGTATTCTTATTATGGAAAATGGCATTCTCTTTCCACACGTTTCCAAAACCTAGGAGCCATCGCGCAAACGGCTACTCACTTAACAGCGTTGAATTGAAAGATATAAAGGACCGCAGCGAAGCTGTAAATATCATGGGCTGGCTGAAACAACAGTGCTGCGGTCGCGAAAAGGATCACTTCCTTTAGGCATGCTCTTTCGAGGCATCATGATTAAAATCCCCGTGTCCTTGGTTCGATTCCGAGTCCGGGCACCACTATTCAGAAGAACCCGCCTATGGCGGTTTTTTTGCTTTCTGGAGATGACGACGCAGCTTGCCTGCGATGCGCTGCAAATGGCGCTGTGGCGGCGAAAACGCTCGGGAAATGTCATTGTTCATACCGACCGGGGTGGGCAGTACTGTTCAGCGGAGAGGGGAAAGTGGTGCTTTTGTTGTTCTAGTATTATTAAATGACCGTTTTTCAGATAGCACTTCCCACCAAATCCCCCAGCGTCACCATCAGCATCATAGAGTCCATCGGCGACGGCTCAAACCCCACACTCAGGTAAAAATCCCGCGCCTCATCAGACAGCGCATGTACCAGCATCCCGCGAATACCGATAGTCTCCGCCACCTGAATCACCCGCAGTCCGGCGTCGCGTACCAGCGCCCGACCAACACCCTGCCCATGTAGAGACTGATCCACCGCCAGACGACCCAATACTACAACCGGGATCGGGTCGGGCATATTGCGGCGGAAACGTCCGGGCGCAGTATTTGTCGTCACTGCGCTGGAGGCCAGCGAATAATACGCCATCACCTTAGTATTGTCGCAGCAGACAAAGGTGCGGGATGCGCCTGTGATCTGGTTTTTCATCGCCCGTTGTTTCAGCCAGTTATCCATAGAATTCACGCCGCAGCAAAATGAAGTCAATACATGCCCGGCATGGAGTGGCTCAGGGGCGGAAATCATTTATTTTGCTGCCACGGCGCAGGGGTCTGCATGGTTTTACGCAGTGCCTCATTAGGCGCAGGAGCCTGATCGAGGCGGGCAAGAAATGCCTGATAAGCATCGGGATCGGCCATGATGATGCGTTGTTCAATCAAGGCTTCCTCTGCGGCAGCGCGAGCGGCTTCCAGCACGAAATCCGTGCGATTTTTTCCTCTGGCTTTTGCCGCCCGATCAATAAGATCACGCTCTGCGGGTTTGATGCGCAGGTTTAAGGTTTCGCGTTTAATCGCCATACTGTTTGCGGCTGGCATAATGTTGTCCTCTTATGTTTCTCTGGATATTAAGTATACAGCATGCGTAACGTAAATGTCAGTACGCCAATGCGATCACGCCCTCCTGCGTCCTTAACCAGCGTGGGGCTTTCATTTGCGCCGTAAAGTCGTTAATCAGGTCATACAGCAGCCAGCTAAGCTGTTTCTCCGTTTCAGACGCAAAACCCTGCCCCGCCAGCGTTTGCGTCAGGGCAAGGCAGTAGCAGCACAGTTCGGTGCATTCGGCCCCAAATTGAGGGGAATTCGCCGGAAGTGTATCAACGGTGAGGCTGTCAACAAGATGCGGCGGAACGGGTTCTAACAGCGTGGGCTTAAGCAGCGTCAGACAGGCGTTAAGTCTGCCGCAGAGCGCCATTTTCAGCGTGGGATCGTCGTTTTCAATCAGGGTTTCAGCAAAGTTTTCGCAGTGGTCGGCAAGGACGGTGAAATCCGTGGCGGCATTGAAGGGAACTGCAAGTAACGGGTGTACTTGACTGGGGATCGTAGCCATAGTGGCAGCCTCCTGTAACGGGTTTTCTGTAACAGTTTTCAGGAGGTCAAGCCCGGCACCTGATTTTGCAGATGCGGGTAAAAGATACCGCGATTAGCGGTTAACGGCAAGTGAGGTTCTGGAAGGCCGATCGCAGAAAATTAAAAACATGCTGGCGAGGTCTGGTCAGCCTTGGGCTACAGGGCCACGCTCACTCGTCAGGCGGTTCTGAAGCCGTATTTTTAGCTGTAGTTCTCAGCGATTGAAATGAGCCATGATGTTTGGTTATCTCAAAAGCGCCTAATCCGATATATCAACTTAAAGAACACATTCGCAGCGATTCCAAACGAGGCGCAATGGATGCGCTTAGTCATCAGAATGAAACGCCGCTGCCGCTTTTTCAATTCTCTCTTTAACCTTCTGAAATTCATCACTCCAGCGACGTAAATCTGCTTTCTCTGGAATATTTCCGTGCAGGTTGATGGCCGCATTTAATTCCTCACTTAGTTCAATAAGTGTTAACTCCTGTATGAGCTGCGCCATGCCTTTTATTTTATGAACTATTTGATTAACGCCTTCCACATTTTGACTCCTCAGCATGGTCTGGAACGTACGCTCATCTTCACGGTTTGTCGCTTCGAGTATAAAAAGCAATTGCTGGACTTTTTCACCACCGTCGATAAAACGCTTTAATGCGGTGAATAAAGGGGGTAACGGAGGTAACGCTTCAAAGAATTCGCCCTGGATGGGCAAAGTTATCTCGCTGGCGGAGTAAAATTGAACAAGCATCTGCTGCAAGCCCTGGATCCCAATGGGTTTAACAAGGCAATCATTCATTCCTGCCGTCAGACAACGATGGAAAGTCTCAGGTCGGGCATCCGCTGTACACCCGATCACAATGACTTCCGCCCATCCCGGCGTATCGCGGATTATTTTTGTTAGCTGAAGGCCATTCATCACTGGCATATTACAATCGGTTATGACCAAATCAGGAAGGTGTTGTTGCATATAAACGAGCGCTTCACTGCCGTTTTCTGCCTGCATAAAATGCGTTAACCCGAGATACGCCAACTGTTGTTGTAACAACATGCGATTAGCTTCGAGATCGTCTACGATCAACACCCTTATCGCTTGCCAGCCATGTTTCCCTTCGACAACTTCAGGAAGTCTCTGCAATTCACCTTCATGCTGAGAAGCGATGCGAATAGGAAACCGTAAGAACACCGTCGTTCCGGTACCTTCTTCACTTTCAAGGTCAAGATTTCCTGACATTTTTTCAACCAGATTTCGGCATATCCATAATCCAAGACCAGAGCCGCCAGGCTGTGTCTGCTCGGCATCATGCACCTGACTAAAGGGACGGAACAACCCCTGTTGCGCAGACGCTGACATCCCCATACCCGTATCGGAAATATCAATTTGCAGCTCACCTTGCGACAGAGAATCAGCAGACCAAATAACATCCATACTGACACTCCCCTTGTGGGTAAATTTTATAGCATTGCTCAGCAGGTTGCTGACCACCTGGCGGATACGCAGCATGTCTGCAATAACGTATTCAGGCATTTCGTTATCAACCCAACAGGCGAGCTTAAGTCCTTTCTCAGCCGCTACCGGCTGATAAATACAGGATAACCTCTGTATCTCCTCCTTCAGATTGCATGGCTCCGGATGAATATCCATCTGATCAGATTCAATACGCGCGGTATCAATAATATCGTTGAGTAGACGTAGCAACATTTGTGCAGAGGCAGAGACTGTTGCCAGCGCCTGACGGCTTACTGGCTTGTCACTTTTCATTTCAAGCTCAAGTAGCCCTAGGATGGCATTCATTGGTGTGCGAAGCTCATGGCTCACTGTCGCCAGAAACGTACTTTTCGCCCTGTTCGCTGTATCCGCTTCAATACGCGCCGATACCAGTTGGCGTTCCACATCTTTACGGTGGCTGATATCCAGCCAGCCACCGAGGAGGTTTGCATCCGTATCACCTAAGGGAATAATCCATAAATAAAGATCGCGCTCTACTCCACGGATGGTGAATTTCATATCGCGCAGTAAAACGTCTCCGGTACGCTGAACAACATCACACAGTCGGCCAATCTCGAAATCAAATGGCGTATCTTCAGGCCAGCCTTGCTCAGGGGAAAATTGCCAGTGTTGCTCGTGGGAATCAGCAAAGTGCTGGTTATACGTTTCAAGGTTTCCATCCACCGTCCGGATGAATACGGCAAAAGGCAACCCGTTGATTAAATTCTCCCTGAGTTTCAGTCGACGTCGCAAACCCGTCGCCTGCCTCCATTTCTTAAAGAGCATATATCCTAGCCAAAGACCGCCCATCAGCAATAACACTGAAGCGGCTTCAAGCAGGTTAATGAGCCAGCCAGATGGTGCCCCCACCAAAGAATAAAGACTGCTATCCTGATAAACACTCCAGTCGCTGAGTAGATTTTCACTCTCTTCCTGAGTCAGAGAGCCGATAACTTTATCCATTATGCCCAACAGCACCGGAGAGGTGTCCTGGATCCCAAACACAAGTGGTATTGCTGACTCACTGGCGATCGTTGCCACTTTCAGCGATGGCTGAAGTGGCATAGCGGCCAGGTAATTTGCTGTGAGCAAATCTGCAACGGCAGCATCTATTTTTCCTTGCTGTAGCCACTCTTGCAGCGTCAACATATCCGGTGAGGGAACAAATTCAACACGCTTGGTCACGTCTCTGTCAAGGATGATAGACGCGGGATTATTAACTGCCAGATAACCGACTTTACGACCGGAAAGATCGTTTATTGAGTTAATATTATTATTATCACCCCGGACTAAAACAGACCACAACATCCGTGCCATTGGTAAGGTAAAGTCCATATGTGCCTTATTTTTGCCAGCCGTCGTTGTGACGAGCAACTTAACCTTGCCATCCATAAATTTTTCATAAGAATCTGCTGCCGAATTCACAATAACAGGTCTAAATATAATGCCGGTACGCTTGCTGATGAGATCGAGGTAACTAACAGCTAATCCCCCCATCTGTCCTGAACGGGTCATTTTGAACAAGACCGGAATCCAGTTCTGCTGTGCGGCATAATAGATAACAGGGTTATCTTCAATCCATTTAACTTCTTGCTTACTTAGACGCACGGTCGCTTCAATGTTGTAGTGTGGTTTGAATCCCGACCATCGGATCTGAATATCTGCTGCGGCGCGCGTTGAAATATTCAGGAGAGCAGCGTTAAGAGTATCGATCAGTTTTTTTCCACTTTTCAAGGCGATAAACGAGTATGGAGCAGAATGGAAAGAGGTGAAATTTCGGATTTCAAGGCTCAGCAATTGCATTCGATCAATAATAAAATTTGTCGCCGTGGCATTTCCCACGTACAAATCTGCTTTACCGTAGGAGACAGCAAGCAATCCCTGTAATTGAGAGGGATAAATCGTAATATGATCCTGCTGGTAGTTTGAAAGTAAGGCTGCGGACAAGGGTTCCGTGCGTGAAATGGCGATACGCTCAGGATGACGATGTTGTTTTCCTTGCCATTTTTTGGATCGTACTTCTACAGAGAGATTGGTAAAAAAGGGGCGGGATGCCATCTGGTCATCCTGAGGAAGGATTGGCGTTCCCATAATCACATCAACATCATGATCCTCTAATGCCTTGACCATTAGCGCGTAATCACAGTAGCCAATAATACTAAATTTTACGGGTAAAATATCAGCTAATACATTCAGGTAATCAGGAACGACTCCCCTGACAACATGATCGCTGGTCTGGAATACAAAAGGGATATTTCCAACACCAACCACACCGACTTTGATCACGGGATTATTTTTTTGGAACTCTGTAATTCCAGGAATAGGCTCGAAGGGTTCTGTAAAATTTTGCGCGGAGCTTAATACCTCCATCGGGATCCCTTGTTGACAGGTCTGCGCTATCGAAACCAGGGGAAATAAGAATAAACTTAGCAGCAAATACAAAAAGCGACCAGCATTTGATTTGCTAGACCAGATTATGGTTATGTGCATAATTGGCCAGTTCCATCAACGACGTGACATTAAGCTTTTCCATTATTCTGATTTTGTATGTACTTACCGTCTTATTACTAATCGTCATGTTCTCTGCAATTTGTTTATTTGATAGACCGCTAACTAAATGTTTGAGCACTTCAATTTCTCGGGTGGAAAGTCTCATTGCTGATTCGATTGGTTTATCGGGATCAAATCCTTTCGAAACCATGTTGATAACATCATGGGAAAAGAAAGAATAACCACGAAGAACATTTTTAGCAGCAAAAAGGATATCGCTAATATCTTTATCTTTACTGATGAATCCATCCGCGCCTAACTTCATTGCCCGATAGGCATACACAGTTTCATTTTTTGCAGAAAGGAACAGGATTTTTCCTGAAACCTTCATATTCCGTAACTTTTTCAAAAAGACAAAACCATCATAATGAGGAAGCGAAATATCAATGAGGAATAAATCTATAACATTTTCTTTTGCGATTTCGAGAGCCTCATCCCCACAGCTAGCTTCATATATTTCATCAAACTGAGGATCCTGTGACAATAATGATCCAACAGCCATACGAATAGCAGGATGGTCATCAATAATGATAGCTGAACTCATCATCTATCCCTCATCAATAGATAGCGCACTGGTGGCATTTTGATTAGTGCAAGTAGTATGGCGTAACTCATCGTTTTACACAAGGAAACCACATCCGATCTGCATGCTTCCGGTCATTTGGTAAAGTATCAATCTCCAGCCGCTTCACCGTAAAGATCATTCGCCAGGTCTTCAGGCCAGCTCTGCATTTGTCCACAATCGTAAGTATGTGAACCCAATGATAAAGTATAGTTAGTCCCCTTTTTATCATCCTGTGACTGCCCCCAAAGTACAAACATTTTTTTATTCTCTTGCTTAATGAAGGTCTGCGAAAGTGCATCAAATTTAACAGGCTGGAATTTAGAGAATGAAAACATTTTTGTCATGGGTTTTTCTGAAACGAAAGTATCCCACTCATTGCTATTTTTGTTAAGAATGCCAATCATTACAGAGGCATCCTCAAGGGTAACGGCTTGAATTTCTATTTTTTTCCCACATACCTGGTGGCTTTCAGCCCTGATGTTTCCAAGCATAGGAACATCTGTCGCAAAAGCCAGGAACGGAAATGCAGCAATAGTTATAAAGGTAGTTAGTTTATATTTCATCGGTCAGGACTCATTTCATTTATGACTATCACAGTCTGTAGTTTTCTCTGTGCAGTTATAAGGGTATGTTTTAAAAATAGTTCAGTCGTTGTGCGCACTCCCAACTTTAGCATCGCATTTCGCTTATGCCGGCTAATTGACTGAATCGAAAGATTAAAACCCCTGGATATCTGATTTGGTGTTCGGCCCTTTGCCAAAAATGACAGAACCAATGTTTCCAAATTTGTCATTTCGACTTCCCTTACAGGCTTTCTGTCTCTGGATTTAAAAAATCGCAGAAGCTTGTTTTTTACAGACACAATACCAGAGTGAGAGGAAAGAAAACAAACTCGCTCAGATTTATACATATTGCTAAGCAATCGATAGACAGATTCATCACCGAATACAATAGCATAATCAACAATTGGTCTACTCATCATTATGTTACAGACTTCCGCCAGATTCTCTCCTGAAAAAACATAAACAGAAAGATACGAAAAGTTATGGAGTTTCAAAAAATCAGCAATGCGCTGGCTAAATATGTTATTTAACAGTGTCATCACGCCAGCTTCAAAATATTTATCCAAACAATGAACAAGCTGTATCTCTCCAGGAACCTCATAATAAGAACATCCATACGATTTATACTTATTGCAATCGAGCAACGTGCTTAATGGATTTACCATGGTCGTCATATAAAATAAAATCCAACATTTGCCCATGAAGTGACACTTTAGAATTTGGTATCAAAATACGATAGTCATGACCAGAAAAAGGCGCTGTCATCATGTCCATCTGCTGGTCAGAAAAATATTTCTTCCCATCGATATCAACACTCATCTGACCAAATGATGCATAAAATGGCGTATCATTTTGGCAATGAATAACCTGCACTCCATTTTTATCTTGCACCGTAAATTTCATTTTCTTAAGTGCTAATTGAGGATCGTCAGACAAACTACCCGGTCGATAAAAAATCTTCAGCTGTGTATTAATGGCTAACTCAATGTGCGCCCCCTCTTCCTTTTTGGCGATGGGCGGGATCTCATAAATATTTAACCAATAAACAGATTCACGATCCTGAGGGAGGCGATCGCCCCTATAAATAACCTTCATACCCTTGATACCTGCAGGTTCCATGCGAAACACTGACGGCACAGGTATAAACGGAGCGTTCGCCTGGTCTGAAGTACCAGAGGTATCTCCGTTATCAGTCCACGTTTGCACAATGACTGGATATTTATTAGTGTTTGCGAGCATTAAAGTCTGCTCGCTTTTATCATCTTTATAAACTAATCGGGTACTGGATGCGACTATGCCGGCCCGTGCCTGATTTACAAACGTCACGACCCCGAGCAACATCAGCGTATACACTAATGATTGCAGTGCCTGAAAACAAACTCGCTTCACCTTATTCTTTTGCATTTCAATACCCATCACTGCACCTTCACCAGCACATACGCCATCGCATCAACCTTACCGGCCTTTGGCGTCTGACCAGGTAAAGCTTCAAGAATAGCGCTATAAGTACTTTCGTAAGTGGTATAACCGCCGTTTGTACCGTTAGAAGTGGCATTGCTAAGTACCGGGTACCATCCAGAATTTTCGGCGCTAGCACAATCACTTACACAAGGTGCCCAGCCAGTAAAATAGCGCTGCATCCCAGCACTATCCTCAAGTCGAATCCCAACACCTGTCGCGACTGATGTATCAGTGCCATAACCATCTGACAACAGGTAGCTCACGCCACCAGCACCATTCACCAGGTTAATCTTTTGAGCCGCTATATAGGCAGGCATTGATGTCTGAATCGCTATCGATGTTTGCCCATGACTGACACCTGAATCCACACCATCCTGGCATCGAATTTCCACGTTGAAATTTGCCGACCGGTTGCCGCCTGCCACAAGTTCTGCCGGTGAAATTTTCGCGAAAGTTACCACGGGCGTAGTGCTCACAACGCCGCAGGTATTGTTGTTGGTTACAGTGGAAGGCCCTATGTTCATTCCGAATGCGTAATAGCGAACTAGCCCCCACCCGGGAAAATTAGTATTTGAATCCAGACCAATCTCTGTAAGCTCAACTCCTGGACCAGAAAATGCAACGTATCCATTCGGCTGTTGACAGTTATAAGGCCCTGTATAGTCAGCCGCTGCTGGTCCGGGACAGCCCCATGAAGCGAATCCAGGAGTGGGATCGTATTGATCTGTTTTGATCAATTCAGCCCGTATTGCACTAAAGTCTTGCCCTCTGATTTGAATTTTATCCCCGACAGTTGCATAGTGTGTGATTGGTGTTTTCTGCCAAATCCTGGTAAATTCCAAACCAGAATCGGCCTCCACTAATTTAAGTGCCGTATAACGAAAAAAAGTCTGAAAATAATTATCGCCAAAGTTTGTAAAACCACCGACATTGCTGTCTCCATTCGTGGCAAACACCTGATAAATATTATTCGCATCAGCCAAATCACACTCAAACAGAACGGTATCAGGTTCAATGCCACCTTTTGAAGGAAAAAGAGTAAAAAAAGAAGTTGCCAAAATTGTTCCGACCGGTTGCAAATCATTACTGGTTAAGTTGATATTGCCTAAATTCATCGGTGCACCAAGCGTATCGCCCCCACTATCTTGGAAATTTTTACGAACGCAAGTTGCTGACGCATTAAATGTTGTTGCGCCAAAGGTAAATAGTATAATCAAAAGCAATACATTTTTTATTCTTCTACAACCAGAATTTTTCATTGATTGAATAAAGCGTTTCATTTTCGTTCCTACAATTCGATCAATCAGCCAGGCACACGCCGGTGGTTTTAATCAATGACTGATCTTTTTCCGGTGTACCCAAGTTATAATTCAGAGAACACTGCTGATCGTCATCCCATTTGATCAGGAGCTTGCCAGTCAATCCAGAAGCGCGAAGATAAGCCTGTCCCGCCTGGCCCATCATGCCTACCAGTTTGCCTTTATCGTAAACATCTGCACCCATTGGAATAATTTGTCCATTAGGGAGCGTGGTTTGCAACAGCACCGGATATCCCATTAAGGTACGGAATTTAATTTTCACTGCGGCCCCAGCGGAAGGTGCAACACGGCGTGAGCCATCCTGTAACTCGGCATTAGGAGAAATACCCTCAGGATCCAGGCTGACTGTGTTATAGCGATAAGGCATCAACGTCGGCACCAGTGCATAACCAAATCGATCAATGGTTGCTGCCTGACCATCCATAATTCTTGCACCTTCTGCCCCCTTCGCCTCAATCAGACCGAAGGTATCGCTAAGATAAGGTCCGAAGGTAACACCGCCGCTGTGAACCGCTACAGACCCATGAGCTGTGGCCGATCCCTGTAGATAATCGCGTCCTTTCGAACCACTCAGACCAAGCTGAGTGTAAGCAAAGCGTTGCTGCATACTGCCGCCAATCGTGGTTTCGTCACCAATTTCCTGACGTGAAACGTCTGCACTGTATGAGAAATCGTGATTATCACCTGCTGTACCAGAGAGTGAAGTTTGATACTGATTTCCTCCCTCGTGGCTATGTGACGCCGAAGAACTCACATACGGTGAATTTGGGCTACTGCCTAACGGGAAGGAGACCGTCAACTGAGTCAGTGTTTCTTTTTCAGTCTGCGAAGTACCGGCGTTAGGGGTCCATGCATTTGGATCTTCTGAATCCCACGAACTTTGCGGTGTTTGCTGGTAACGAGTTGTGCGCTGACGAGACACACTCAACCCCAAAGAGACATTGCCAAACATCGTGCTGTAACCGAACTGCAACTGTGTATCTCGGGAACGACCATCACGATAGTCCTGCGAGGAGCCTGATAAGAACACCGAACCGTAATTCTTCAGGCTCTGATTCAATGAGATTTCATAGCGAGAACGCTGTAGATAGCTTGGAGATTGCCAGTGAGAGCCAGAGTTTCTCACTGCAAATACGTCACTCAGTTCACGATAGCCTTTGGTCGAGTAGCGATAGCCTGCAATTCCAAGCGTTGTTCCCGTTGGCTGAAAGGTTCGGCTGAATGCTGCCCTTGCCATCCACCCAGCCTGATCTCCGGCATCGGCGTAGTGCGCGTGAGAATAGGTCAAATCAAGACCAAATGCCCCGATGAAGTTTGTTAAAACTCCCCCCATCGTGGCTGCGGTATAGCCATTCGCTATACGTAAACCGGAGTTGCCAGTCACACTGTTGCTAAGCCCGCGCTGGTAAGTCAGCTCGCCAAAGACATCCTTCCCTCCAACGTCACGAACTCGCCCCACCGAGGCGTTATAGTGGCTAATACCAGGACGTAGTGATTCTGGAACAGAAGCATATGGCACATCGAAAGTGCTTTCAGATCCATCCGCTTCTTTGATAACAACGGTTAAATCGCCACCGTATTTCGTGGCAGAGAGATCGCTAATCTCAAAAGAGCCTGGTGGTACGGTACTTTCGTAAATTGTGCGCCCTTTCTGATAAACCGTAACGCGGGCGTTCGTCTTCGCAATCCCCCGGATGGTCGGTGCATATCCACGCATAGAATCCGGTAGCATTCGATCGTCGGAGCTTAATGAAACCCCACGGAAACCAAGGCTTGAGAATAGCTGTCCTGGGGTAAACGTTTCACCCAGGGTCATATCACTACGGATAAACGGCAATGCGCGTTGCACGTAAGTACGGTCTCGTTCCCACTTGCTACCATAATCATCATGCCGCCATGAACCTTGCTGACGGAAACGCCACATTCCGGCGTTAATACCGCCTGATAATCCGACATAAGAAGAATCAATACGCATATTGCCCGTGCCAGCGCTTGTCTGGACGTGATACTGGTTTGCATTGTAGTTAACAAAACCAATCGATTCGCCTTCATCCAGATTCGCGGGATCGACATAACCACGTGGCAGCGTCACAACAAGGTTCTGCGGAACAGACAAATCCAGGCGCAGATGGCCGAAATCAAAATCGCTTCGGCTACCTGGTAAATAATCCGTGATAAAAACGCACTGGGATTGATCAGTCAGTTTTGATAAAACGGCCGGTCTAACACCAATACGCAAAAGTTGTTTTTTTGTCAAACACCCTTCAGATTTCTGATTGTGATCGTCAAATTTAATATCCATACGATCAACAAGACGTGCATTAATATAAACATCAACCTGATAGTCGCCTGGTTCAACATTATTAGCAGTATTAAACCGGGATAATGATTTTATATTCAGATTATTACCACGGAGAAGCGAATCATCAAAGGTATATTCTTCATTGGCCTTTAACGGTGTAGTCGCTACGCTTACAGCTGAGGCCACCGGAGATAAAGCCAGTAAAAGTGTCAATGGACATGACAGCCAATAGTAAAATTTCACAACGCCACCCGTTCGACTAATATTAAAAGCGAAGATGTTTACAAACAACAGTAAAATTAAATATCAAAATCAACCTGATTATCTGCACCGTAATCATCGACGATTTTTAAGGTCAAAGGAGATGCTCTCTTGCCTTTTGGTAAGTTAATTTGTTGTGTTGATTTAGGAGGAATAATCACACCATTAGCAAACGCCAACTTTTTCCCATTAACAGTCATTTCTGCACGACGTAAATTGACATAATATCCGGTTGGATTTTCAATACTCGCAGAATTTAAACCATCAGCCTTAACTTTGATCTCATGCCCTATATCATTAACATTACCTTTGAGATGATCAGGGCGATAGAAGACCTTCAGTCTGTTGTCCAGTACCAGTACGATCTTATTAGAATCGTGCTCACTAGATTTAAAAGACGGAATTTGTACAAAGTTGAAATAAAAAAGTGACTCTCGATCTTCCGGTAGTTTCGGTCCAACATATTTCATGCGGATAACCTGGCCACCCATGGGTTCAACTCGGAACATCTGTGGTGTCAGGACAAAAGAATTATCGGCATTGCTCGCTGTTGGATTTTTACCTCCTTTATCAATCCATACCTGAACAATGTTAGGATAATTATCTTTATTAGTTAATTGCAGAACTTTTTCACGACTGCCCGCCGGATAAATAATTCTGGTTCCTGTCATCACCACGCTGGCATGAGCCGCAGTAGCTAATGTCATAATAGCTAATAAAGAAAAGGATAAATGCTTAATGATTTTCATGAATTACCTGCACAAAAATATCTGACAGCCTAAAAGGCTGCCAGAGAGTACGGAATTAAAATACAGATTATGGGTAGTGAATAGCGTACTGAGCGGATGCTTCTACAGTACCCGCAGTTGCAGTCCCTTCTTCAGTGATATACTGCACAGCCAAATCCTGAGAGGCAGAAGTTTCGCCTTTTGCCAGAGTGATGCCTGGAACTTCAGTCATACCATTAGATAAATCCACTGCTTCAGAATCAGTACCCACCAGCTGAACTTCAACGTTATCTGCGGTACCGGCGTTACCCATGTTACCGCCAGCAGTAACATCAGTACCTGCGAACATGGTGCTGATAAGGGTATCTTCAGTAGCTGCAGTGCAGTTGGTCAGGTTGATGGTAAAATTAGTTTTACCAGCAACGTCATTTGCCGCTTTCAGCGCGCTGGCAGCTACAGTTGGCATAAGAACAACTGGTTGGCTGGCGCTACCGTTCACGTCAACGCTACAAGTCTGGTCGGCAACCTCACCGGTGAAACGAACAGTATTGTTCGACGTCTGTGCGAAAACCAAACCCGGGGATGCCATCAGTGCCAGTACCAGTAAAGACTTCTTCATTATTGAACTCCAAAAAAATTTATTATTAACATCCACACATTCATACTTTTAATAATCCATATTTGTTGTTCTTAATACAGAACAAGCATTCCGAAGCATGTATCGAATGTGGAGCTTATTTTGGCTTTTTCTGAAAAATTCAATATCGGATAAGGCTATACATTTGTAAGCACGGTCTTTTTATTTTGAGGAAAATTCCCATTGCGGTTACTAATTATGACGAATTATTTCTTTATTTCACAAATCATAAAGTAAATGTTAAATTAATAGAAGTAATATGCACTCAAAATCGTTGATTTTTACTCCAATGCGTAGCCATTACTCGCACGCCACCCTCTCTTTCAGTAATTCAGGCCAGCGTGCTGCCCAGTCCGATCCATGATCCATATCCGGGACGATGATGACCCGCGCACAGCGCTCACCTGTCGCACGCTGGAAGCGCTCAGCCACGGACGGTGGCACGGTAGAATCTTTAGCACCGCTAAAATGTAACTGCGCCAGATTATTAAGTTTTTTTGCTGAATCAATCGCATTCAGCGCGTCAGGCATCGGTGAGACATTATGCAGGGCATTAACATACGCCACGTCCAGATTACCGGCGACGGTGCGCAGACTTACCACATCATCACGACGGGCGGCCAGCAGCGCGGCAATGTTGCCACCCCCGGAATATCCCACCAGTTCGAGTCTGGCATGGGGGTAACGACGCAGCACCTCATTGAGCGCATTATCCAGAGTATCAACAACCTGCGGTGAGAAACGCCGATCGGTCCAGTCATGCACGGTGCAGCCTGCCGGTAATGGCGGGCCGATAAACTGGCACGGTCGGGCTAAGTACAGCACGTTGGCCCCCGGATCGGCTGCCGCAAGCTGAAGGCCCACCGGATTGCGCGGTGTCGGATCGTCTGAGGGTTGCGTCCGGCTTTTCCAGGCAAAACCATCCCCCTCAATGTAAACGCGTAGCACGCTAACGGAAGAGGAAATCCGTTGCCAGGATCTCACTTTCACCCAATTTGTGTCCAAATCGACACTGATCAGACCAGTTTTTTTTGTAAATGTACTAGCAGTCTCGCGCGGATCGGAAGAGGCACAAGCGGTTAAACATAAAGTGATACAGATCAATATTAAGCGCACAAAATTGCAACATTTTGCTTGCATTTTTAGTCTCCAGCAGATCGTAACTTAACGCAAATATTAAGCGCCACAACATTACCCGCAAAAAATAGTTAAGCCACGCTTATTGTTTTTTTAGCAACCAAATGTATATTCTGCGTCTGAGTGAGATTCAGATTTATCTGAACCCGACCTATACCTGCACATTTTTCACCATAAGCGCGACATCGCAACGGTACAACATGAATATATTACGTATCAGCCAGCATGGGTCATTGCTGGTCGCTTTAACCTCCGCGCAAGGACTGCTGGCTCCATACGCAATCGCTCTTCCTGTACCGAGCGACTATACAATTTCAACGGTCGAAAGCGATGTTCAAATCGCCAATGATTACGCCACGGTGACGGTTACCGATCAGGGTTCAGTGAGCAGCGGATCAGGGGCAGCGCTGAACGTTAACCAGGGCGTTACGCTGACTACGCTTAAAAATGACGGTGTCATTTCGTCCAGCAACAGCGGAAACAGTGCCGACGTCTTTTCGCTGCAAAACGCGGGGACGATTGGCACGATCGATAACACCGGTACGATCAGTAATCTCAACAACACGTACAGCAGCTACAAAAGCAGCGCGGTGAATCTGACCAGCACCAGTGACGTGACCACGTTTAATAACAGCGGAACGATTATTGGGCCGGCTAACAGCAGCTATTACAGCAGCAGCAGCGATTACGCCAACAATGCAGGGATCACCAATGCCGGTCATGTCGGTACGCTGAATAACGTATTGGACGCGTCGATTTCAGGCTACAGCGGTATCACTAACACAGGCACCATCGATGCGTTAAACAACGCGGGCACTATTACAAACACCGGTTCAGGTAACGGTAATGGTAATTACTATCCCACCGCCGCCGTAATGAACACCGGCACCATCGGTTCACTCTATAACTCGGGTTCTATCACCAGCGACAACACGTCGAATGGTTATGATAATTCGGGTATTTATAACCGGGGCACTATTTCAACCCTGGTGAATGATAGCGCTATTCAGGGCGCGTCTTTCGGCATCTATAATGATGGTCAAATTAACTCGCTGACCAATAACGGCAGTATTACTGGCAACGTTGTCGGGATCTATAACCGTAATATCTCAAATAATAACGGCAATGTAGGCAATATCGTCAACAACGGCACCATTAGCGGCGCATACGGTATTTACTCCTACAATTATGATAATGGCGCTAACCAGATTAACCTGGTGAATACCGGTATCATTTCGGGCAGCCAATACGCCGTATTCTCTTCGGGCAATGGCAGTTCCGGCCTGTCCATTACCAACACCGGGGTCATTAAAGGTAGCATTAACTCGGGTAACGGTGCGCTGTTCGAAATTTCCGGCGGCACCAATAACGCGGGCGTTCTGACGGGCCTCGACGGCGTGGGCGATATCGCCAGCACCAGCGATGTGATTTTCCGTTCAGGTTCGTTGTTACTGAATGACAACATCATCACCAACGGTAACACCATCCTCAACGATGCGGCTAACTTGCAGGTGAACAACACGCTGATCGTCTCTGGCAACTACCACCAGAATGCCGCCGCTGCGCTGATCATTGGCGTGAGCGACAGTGCTGTTGCCAACGGCGACACAACCGCAGACAGCGGCTATGGTCGTCTGAACGTCACCGGTTCCGCCACCGTGGATTCAGGCTCCAGCGTGATCCTGGGCCGCACCGGCAGCACCTACAGCTTCGCCAAAGGCCAGCGCTATGTGGTGATTGATGCCAACGCGACCGACACCAACTACAACGCCGACACGCTGAAATATAAAGCCGTGGGCTACACGGGTGCTGTTACGGGTTCGACCTACAACGACGGCACCAACAGCGCGCTGGTTGTTACGCTTGTGAACGCACCAACGACGCCGGTGGTGACAACGCCGCCAACCACGACGCCAGTGGTCACCACGCCGGTCGTCACCACGCCAGTTGTCACGCCCCCTGTCGTCACAACACCTGTCGTGACGCCGCCGGTAACCACCGAACCGACGCCAAACAAGGGCTGGGCAACCATCCCGAACGCCACGTCATCCCTCGGCGGCCTGACCAGCTACTCGGGTATCTCTCCGCAGCTGCTTAATCTGTACAACGCCTCACTGGCGATTGACGGTAAAAAAGAAGCCAACCGCGTGGGCGAGCGCCTGTCGACCGGGCAAAACATCAGCGCCAGCACGGCGACCGGTGTGGCAAACACCACCGCAATGGCCGTTGTGGGTAACCATATGGATACCGTGCGCAATCCGCAAACGGCGGGTGTGAGCGGTGTGTCTACCGGTGATGCCTACAGCAACTGGATCGTCTGGGGCCAGCCGTACGGCGGTTATGCCCGTCAGGACGGTACCAGCGATGTGAGCGGTTACAGCGCGAAATTCGGCGGCCTGCTGCTGGGTGCTGACCGTGCGCTGGGCGACAACTGGCGTGCAGGTGCTGCGCTGAACTACAGCAACACCTCCGTTCACGGTAAAGATAACCTGACCGGCAACACCTCTACCGCAGACAGCTACGGTGTGATTGGTTACGCGGCGTATACCGGCAACCCATGGTTCCTGAACCTGTCTGCTGCCGTTAACCGTCAGAACTATGACTCCGTGCGTCGCGCTGATTTCACCGGCTTCTCCGGTGCCGCGAAAGGTGACTTCAACGGCCAGTCCGTTACGCTGCAAAGCGAACTGGGCTACCCGCTGACGCTGCCGTCTGACGTGGTTATCACCCCGCTGGCAGGTGTGACATACAGCTACCAGCACATTGATGACTATAAAGAGACCGGCGGTAACGGCATGGCGCTGGACGTTGATGCTTCGCACTCTCAGTCCGTGACCAGCGATATCGGTGCACGCGTTGAGAAAACGTTCGACACCCGTCTGGGCAACCTGACACCGTTCGCGCAGATCTCCTGGATCCACCAGTACGACAACCGCCGCATGAGCAGTGGCGCGTCTTACGCCGCAGACACCATTGGTGAAACGCAGTTCACCACCAAAGGTGCCGCACCGGTGAAAGATATGGCAGGTCTGTCGCTCGGCAGCACACTGTACAGCGCAAACGATCTGACCCTCGACGCCCGCTACGATGTTCAGGCTGGCGATCGTTACCAGGCGCACACCTTTAGCTTGCGTCTGAACAAATCGTTCTGATTTACCGACGTAAAGTTGTTCTCAAGACGCCCTGCTAAGTCAGGGCGTTTTTTATTTTTCAGATTGTTTCCGCTACGCTTCCGTTCGATAGTGACGTTTTTATCGAGGATCCTCTCTGATGCCCTCATCAATACTCAAGCTGGCCGCGCTGCTGCTGTTACTGATTGTTATCTACACGGGCCTGTACGCGGGCGATAAAATAACCTGGCTGATGGAAGTCACGCCGGTGTTAATCATTGTCCCCGTGCTATGGGCCACGCATTCCCGCTATCCGTTGACCCCTCTTCTTTATACGCTGATCTTTTTCCACGCCATTATTTTGATGGTGGGCGGCATGTACACCTACGCCAAAGTCCCCATCGGATTCGACGTGCAGTCGTGGCTTGGGCTGAGCCGTAATCCCTATGACAAGCTGGGGCATTTCTTCCAGGGGCTGGTGCCTGCGCTTGCCGCCCGTGAAATTCTTCTGCGCGGGCATTTTGTTCGCGGCCAAAAGATGCTCGGCTTTGTGGTGTGCTGCATTGCGCTGGCCATTAGCGCCACCTACGAATTGATCGAATGGTGGGCAGCACTGGCGATGGGCCAGGGCGCGGATGATTTCCTCGGCACGCAGGGCGATCCGTGGGATACGCAGTCCGATATGTTCTGCGCCCTGCTCGGCGCGCTAACCACCGTGTGCCTGCTGGCCCGCACGCATCAGCACCAGCTCGCCCGCTTTCTAAAACCGGTATAACATCTATAATTCGGTCATCATTTCCTGTGATGACCGCTTATGACCACGCAACTGTTCACCCGCCACTGGCGGATCCCCGGCGCGATAACCGCCACGTTTCTCGCGTTTGCCGCCGTGTTTGCACTCCACGCGCACTGGCCGGCCTTTATTCAGTGGTGCCTCGCGACGCAAATCACGCTGCATCGCTACCTGGTGATGTATCTGCTCCAGTTGAATAATCATCAAATCAGCGGCGGCCTGTGGCTGCTGACCGGCGCGTTCTTTTATGGCGTGCTGCACGCCATTGGTCCCGGCCACGGTAAATTTATCGTCACCACCTATCTCGGCACCAATAATGAAAGCCCGCTCGCCGCCCGCGCGATCCCGTTCCTCGGCAGCCTGATGCAGGGCGTCAGTGCGATTTTATTTGTCTTTATTCTGGCGATAGGCTTTAACCTGGCCTCGGGGGATCTCAGCCAGAGCCGCTGGTACGTTGAAAAAATCAGCGCGCTGATGATTGGCGCATTTGGTCTCTACGTCCTGTTTCAGGCCGCGAGAAGTCTGAAACCGCGCAAACTGCGCATCACCGGCATAAGCCCACTCACGCATGCGCATACCGCCGATTGCGGCTGCGGTCACCACGGCGTCGGCGCGGTGGCGCAGGGCGACTGGAAGGCGCGTCTCGGCGTGATTCTGGCGATCGGTGCGCGCCCGTGCAGCGGGGCGATCATGATTTTGCTGTTCTCAAATGCGTTGGGGATTGTCAGTTGGGGCATCGCCGCAGTCATGACGATGTCGCTGGGCACTGCGCTGTCGATCATGGGTTTATCGCTGGCGGTGCGCTATGCCCGCGCACGGACCGCCGCGCTGTTTAGCAACGACGCGGAGCGTTTAGCGTGGGTGGTACCGGCATTAAAAATCGCCGGAGGCCTTGCGCTGATCCTGTTTGCTACGGTGCTGTTTTTGACGGTGATACCGGTGAGCGCGAACGGGGATTATATTGCGGCGGGGTGTTGAATTTTGTCGGCCCGTTAAAACGCCGGGTGGCGGCTTCGCCTGACCCGGCATGTGTAGAGCGATTACTGTAGTTTATTCGTCGATGCGCGGATGCTGCTGCACCAGACGCGTACGTTTTTCCTGCAAATCAGCGATCTCTTTGTCGATATCCTCGATTTTTTGCTCGATGTTATCGTGATGCTCCTGCAAGATTTCGCGGGCTTCCTGAATATCCGAGGCCGCAGGCGTCGCGCCACGCAGCGGGAGATTGGCGGTCTCCTTCATCGTGATCCCGGTAATCAAACCAATCACCGCAATCACCATCAGGTAGTACGCAGGCATCATCAGGTTTTCTGAGCTTTCCACCAGCCATGCCGCCAGCGTAGGCGTCAGGCCCGCAACCAGCACAGAGATGTTGAAGGCGCTCGCCAGCGCACTAAAACGAATGTGCGTCGGGAACATCGCAGGCAGTGAAGAAGCCATTACCCCGGTGAAGCAGTTGAGGATCACCGCCAGCATCAGCAGGCCCGCAAAAATCAGACCGATGATATCGCTGTTGATCAGGATAAACGCCGGAATGGCCAGCAGGAACAGCGCCACGCTCCCGAGAATAACAAACGGGCGGCGGCCAAACCGGTCGCTCAGCAGTCCCATAACCGGCTGCACAAACAGCATACCCAGCATGATGGCGATGATAATCAGCACACCGTGATCTTCAGAGTAGTGCAGGTTGTGCGACAGGTAGCTCGGCATATAGGTCAGCAGCATGTAATAGGTCACGTTGGTGGAAATCACCAGACCGATACAGGTCAACAGGCTGCGCCAGTGTTTAGTGGCAATCTCTTTGAAGGAGACTTTTGGTCCATCCTGCAAGCCTTCGCGATCGCCCTGCTCCAGCTTATCGACATGCTGCTGGAACGCAGGGGTCTCTTCTAACGCGTGACGCAGATAGAGACCTACCAGCCCCAGCGGCAGCGCCAGGAAGAACGGCAAACGCCAGCCCCAGCTCAGGAAGTTCTCTTCACCGACAACGGTTGAAATCAGCACGACCACGCCCGCGCCGAGCACAAAACCGGCGATGGAGCCAAAGTCCAGCCAGCTGCCCATAAAGCCACGTTTACGGTCCGGCGAGTATTCCGCGACGAATATCGATGCCCCGGTGTATTCGCCCCCCACCGAGAAGCCCTGCGCCATTTTACACAGCAGCAGCAGCACCGGTGCCCAAAGACCAATCGACGCGTATGACGGGATCAGACCGATACAGAAGGTACTGACCGACATAATGACGATGGTAATGGCGAGTATTTTCTGGCGGCCATATTTGTCGCCGAGCATCCCAAAGAACAAACCGCCCAGCGGACGAATAAGGAACGGCACGGAGAACGTCGCCAGCGCGGCAATCATCTGCACGCTGGGGTTTACATCGGGGAAGAAGACCTTACCGAGCGCGTAAGCCACAAAGCCATACACACCAAAATCGAACCACTCCATAGCATTACCGAGCGACGCAGCGGTAATGGCTTTGCGCAGCTTACCGTCATCAATGATGGTGACGTCGCGCAGGGTGATAGGCTTAACTTTTTTCCTTTTTAGCATTCTATTTCCTCGTTTGCTTTGCCCGGAACCGCACCGTCAGCGAGGGACTGCGCCCTCGTTTTTAGCACCGTGCGTCGGATCTGTACTGTGTAGCCGTATCCTCTTTCAAGCGTAGCAGGTTTAGTTACATAAGCTGGCTAAAGCCTGGACAGCCAAACCTGTTGACGCCTGAATGGGCAGTTAATGACCTCTTTACCCTAGCAGGGTTTAAAACTGTGATCAACTTCACATACATTTAATTAACATGACAAATAACCCCACTTTTTCTCCTTTTTTACCTTTCCGAAAGTAACCAATAACCCCCGCAATTATTTCTCTGCCAAAGAAAAAAATCTTGTTTATTCACAACCTGTTTACACCATTTTTAATTAGCTGGAGCCTTTAAGAATCTTTACGCGAAATATGTGATGAAGATAACTAAAACAGTGTTTCGTTTTGATTGAATCATTATTCCAATGATCGCATCATAGTTTCAGGCAAATCTTGTAAAGCAGTCACCAACACCAGTAATCCTTAACACCCTGAATTAAAACATAATTAAATTTTGCTTTTGTCGCGTTACGGCGCGATGAGGCGTGAGGAGTGATAATGAAAATCAAAGCCAGGATCGAACGTATACCCGGTGGGATGATGTTAGTTCCGCTGCTGCTTGGGGCAATTCTTAATACCCTCGCACCGGATACAGGCGCTTATTTCGGTTCGTTTACCAAAGGGATGATTACCGGCACGGTACCCATTCTGGCGGTCTGGTTCTTCTGTATAGGCGCGTCGATTGATTTACGTGCCACCGGCACCGTTTTGCGTAAGTCGGGCACGCTGGTCCTCACTAAAATCGCGGTCGCGTGGATCGTCGCGATGGTCGCGGCCACCTTTATTCCGGAACACGGCATCGAAGCGGGCTTCTTTGCGGGGCTGTCCGTGCTGGCGATTGTCTCCGCCATGGACATGACCAACGGCGGTCTGTACGCCAGCCTGATGAACCAGTACGGCAGTAAAGAAGAGTCTGGCGCGTTCGTGTTGATGTCACTGGAATCCGGCCCGCTGATGACCATGGTGATCCTGGGTTCTGCGGGTCTGGCGACCTTTGAACCGCATCACTTCATCGGGGCCGTTCTGCCGTTCCTGGTGGGCTTTGCGCTGGGTAACCTGGATCACGACTTCCGCGCCTTCTTCAGCAAAGCGACACCGGTGCTGATCCCGTTCTTCGGCTTCGCGCTGGGTAACACCATCAACCTGAAAGTGATCATGGACACCGGTCTGCTGGGCATCTTCCTGGGCGTCGCGGTCATCATCATCACCGGTATTCCGTTGATTCTGGCGGACCGACTGATTGGCGGCGGTAACGGTACGGCAGGCGTGGCGGCGTCCTCTGCGGCGGGTGCGGCAGTGGCGAACCCGGTGATCATCGCACAGATCAATCCAGCGTTCGAACCGGTCGCGGCTTCAGCAACGGCACTGGTGGCGGCAAGTGTGATTGTGACGGCGATTCTGGTACCGATTATTACCGCGCTGTATGCGAAGCGCTTTGGTAACCCGCAGGTGGCTGCGGTGAGCGAAGAGAAAAAGGTGGAGTCGCTAAATCATTAACCGTTAAGCGTCACGGCCCTGTTTGCCCCTCTCGCCTGTCGGGAGGGGTTTTTCACACTCCCTCGCTAAAGATTTCATCCACTAAGGCATCTGCCAGCCGCGTGGCGGAACAGAGTCTCGGCATACCTAAGGCCACATTCTGCCAGCTTTGGGTGACTGACCAGCAAATGGGATGGCGGTCAGCGTCACACCAGTCACCCAGCCAGCCCAGCATATCTTTGAAATCCATCAGCCCTGCCGTGGTCGGCGTGCTTAACCACTGGTGATAAAAGTGACGCGTTGCCGGAGAGGCACCAATACCCTGCGCCAGAAAATCGGCGGCCATAATGCGCAGGTTATCTTTAAGCAGCGTCGACACTTCGGCGTTGGTCAACCGGCAGGCGTCGCCAAACGCCCCCCAGCGCAGCTCCTCCAGCGCAACGTAGCAACGCCCGGCCAGCGACCAGCCGTTGTATTTGCCCGCCCGCCAGCGGGTAAAAATCTGCTCGCTGTGCAGGCCCGCCTGCACCATCAGCCCGCGCTGAGTCAGCGCTTTCTCTTTCCATTCGGCACGGCGGCTGAAATGTTCGCGCAGATCGTCATACTGTTTTTGCAGCGCTTCTGACTGCATCGGACGACGCTCAACGCCCTGCGAGAGGACGGTCAGCCGCTGGGTAATGCGCGTGAGCGCCAGTTGACCGGGATCGATCATGCTGGCGAGTTTTTCCACCAGCCCCAGGCGTAACGCGTCATTCTCACTGTACATGCCGGACATGGCCCACGGACGCAGCTGCGTCTGGGTCATAATTTCTTGCGTTAAGCGTTCACGAAAAAGCTGCTGCTGGGGGACGATCTGCGCCTGCCGGGGCGCATCAATACCCTGGATAAGATCCACAATAAATTTCGGGTGGATACACTCCAGCGTTCTCCCGGGTCCTTCCAGTAGTCGATTTTTCATGGTTGATCAGCCGCGAATAGAGTTTGAATATCATCGCGTAACAGGCGAGCATCTTCATGGATCCAGTTCGCTGTCGTAATGCATTGGCGTAAATGCTGACGCAGCGTCATCACCGAAGATTCGTTTTGCTGGCGTATCGCCAGGCTGTCACGCAAACTTTCCTGTAGCCCTGCAAGGCTCTGCGAGAACTCGGCAAAGAACGTCGCCATGCCTGCCGTTACTGAAACATCGACCTGTGCAGCCAAAGCTTTACGTATTTGTGCACAAAAATGTGCAACATGTTCGATCAAATTCTTATGCAAAGACCTGACATCTATAACATAACGCGTGCGCGTCACGACATAATCATTCCAGCCCCAGCCAGGCGTGTTCAGCCAGCGGGACATGGTATCGCGCACGCCGCCTACCCGCGACTGGCCGAGGGGCGTGTCCTCGGAGGCAATGGCATCAACAAAAAGCTGGCGCGTATTGAAGTTCAGCGCGCTGGCCTGAAACGCCGGTAAGCTGATGCGCGCGCGAAATCCCGCGTGGGTCAGCTCTTCTTTTATGCGCGTCTCAATCGGGCGCATTGCATCGTGCAGCGAGCGGGTCAGCGTGTTTTCCAACTGATCGAAACGCTGCGCCAGCTCGCGGCTGATTTTTTCCTGGGCCGCCAGCAAAATGACCTCGCAGGATGAACGGATTTTACTCAGCACGATCTGCGCCTGGCTTTCGTCTTCCAGCACCAGTTTGCCGGGACCGAACGCTTCGTCATCGCGGAACTCGGCGAGGCTTTGGCTGGCCATCTCCGTGAGCTTGCCTTCTTTGAAGTAGCTGTCGATGGCGTCAACAATGGCGGTCTGCTGCCCGTTGATAAAAATCTCTGCCGCCGCCAGCGCTTCGTCCACTTCATGCCCGACTTCATCGCTGACCTGCTCATGGCAGGATTGCAAAAGCCGGGTATCGTCTTCCAGACGGGCAATATTTTGCTCCAGCTTTTCAAAGGCCACGGTCAGCCCCTGATAGCGGAAATCGAGATACTCACGGGCGCTCTGAGCATAGTTCAGCAGCTTGTGCGACGCCGAGCGCAGCGCGTAAAGCGAGGCGTTGGCGTGCGCCGCGTGCAGCAGTTTTCTGATCGGCTGCTCGAACAGCGAGTCTTCCCACAACAGTTCCGTCGCGTGGTGAATATGCGCAATATCATGCAGATCCGCCGTGCGCCAGCGGCGACCCAGCGCCGCTTCGGCAAAATCCTGCACCCAGCGCTGCTCTTCGGGATCGGGCAATTTGCCGCGCAGGTTCAACTCATGGCGCGCGCGGTTCGCCAGATAGCCCCACATTGAGGAAACCGGAAAAATGTGCGCGGGGGTGATATGCCCTTTCATCAGCGTGCCGGCAATCAGCGCCCGCACCTGCTCTTCATCGTCGCTGTTACGATCTTTCTGGTCGAATTTGTTCACCAGCGCATACAGCGGCACAGACTTGCCGACCGCCGCAATCGCCTGCCGCACCTCTTCGTCAGAAATGGATTTCAGCTGCGTGTAATCCATGACCGCCAGCACCGCCGAGGCGCGCGCCAGCTGCTCCTTGAGCATCTGCTGGAGATGAGGCTGTCCGGCTTCGTTTGGCCCGGGGGTGTCGAGCAGGGTTAACTGACCCATGTCGTTTTCCAGTCCGGCCAGATGCACAAATTCCACTTCGATAACCGGGATATGCTCAATGGCGGTATAGGAGGAGAAGGGGAAATCCACGTCCAGCGCTTTTGACAGGCGCACCAGATCGTTGAGGCTTTTCAGGCAATGAA
Source organism: uncultured Enterobacter sp. (assembly GCA_963521185.1). Taxonomy (GTDB): domain Bacteria; phylum Pseudomonadota; class Gammaproteobacteria; order Enterobacterales; family Enterobacteriaceae; genus Enterobacter_D. The sequence goes on from CAUQTV010000008.1 coordinate 59,932, forward strand.
AGATAGGCTGTGCGCCAAGATAGTGTTTATCAAAGGCATCGCCCTGCTGGATCCGCTCCAGCAAGGTCGACATGTCCCGGTCGATCTCCAGCTTTTGCGCCAGCATTTCACGATCAAAGCCGAACAGCCGCGCCTGAAGCTGCTGCGTGAGCGCATCAATCGGGCCGACGTGCGAGAAATGCAGCACCGGCTCTTTCTGACCGGGCGTGTGGCGAATGAGCGTCGGCAGCGCCGTCATTGGCCGGTTACGGTTGGGCAGCACTTCGGTGCCAACAATGGCATTGATGGTGGTCGATTTGCCCGCTTTCATGGTGCCCACAATGGCCAGCACCATTTCCAGTCGGGTTATTTTGCGTAATTCGTTATTAAGGGTCGCATGCTGTGCATCAACGCCACGGGCGCTAAAATGCAACGGATGCACATTTTCCGCCTCGCCTTTTTCAGTGGTCATTGTCCCGTCGAGCGCCGCCATCGGGATAGCCTTAAGCGAGTGAAGATTATGCAGTGAAAGCTGTAGTAGCCGCTCGGCTTCCTGACTCAATTCAAAAATTGTCTGTGTGTGCATGATAAAAGTCTTTCCTTAACGCAAATTTTTCTAACTTTTATTTAGCCGTGGTGTTTTATTAATGTAGTTTCGGCTTTTATACCCGTCGTCTTTCAAAATGCAGCGGTGTTGGCTGCCTTCACTCGCCCGAATCACTTACCTGAGTAAGCTCATCGGAACTCGCTCAGTTGCCGCCTACCTGCATCTTGAAATCCATTGGGTTTATAATTACGTGTGGAAAATATCTAAAAAGAGATAAACACCTGATGAAACTCAGGAAAATAAGTAAGTTAAGTCTCAACTCATTGACAGCGCATGTGCGCCAGGCCAGAGAATCAGAGCGATAGAGAGCGTAGCTCATTTTTATGAACAACCAGGATATATCTTCATTTATTTACCCACCCAATTAGAGAGGTAATTAACTGCGCCCAGCAGAGGAGTGAGCAGGCGTCAGGTTCTCCTCTTTTAATAACACTGTATACGCGATCTCACCATATATGAATTGGTTAACACTGGCAATTTCCACCAGAAAATATTCAAATTTTCAACCATGATGTACTGCCCTTACCTCACCATGTAAGCATCGCTTAACAGCGTGACAGGTTGTGTCACCCGCATCACTTTTTTGGCTTTTGCCGCTAAAAAGAATAGCACCGACAACAGTAAGGACATGGTGTATAATCTTCGACCTTTTTGGCATTCTGCCATTTTTTGCGCGCGGGCTTCCCGCAGCATTCGCCCCCTTTGTTGAGGAATCATCATGCAACTCCCCCACTGCCCAAAATGCAATTCTGAATACACCTACGAAGACAATGGCATGTTCATTTGCCCGGAATGCGCAAACGAGTGGAACACGGCTGACGCCGCGACCGACAGCGACGAACTGATCGTCAAAGATGCCAACGGCAATCTGCTGGCCGACGGCGACAGCGTGACGGTCGTAAAAGATCTGAAAGTGAAAGGCAGCTCGTCCATGCTGAAAATCGGCACCAAAGTGAAGAATATTCGCCTGGTCGAAGGCGATCACAATATTGACTGCAAAATCGACGGGTTCGGCCCGATGAAGCTGAAATCAGAGTTCGTGAAAAAGAACTGATTTCGGACATGACGGCGGCGATGCCGATCATCCTGCCGTCATCTTTCCGTAACGCAAATGTCATATCACAGGGTCAGGATACAGAGTGATGTACTCATAAAAGAGTCGAATTCATTTTGGAGCACTGAATGCTTTTCACGTCCACCTCTTCTGTCCTACCCGTGCAGGATGCACAACAAAGTTTCCGTCGTCTGAATAAAGCCATGAGCGAGCCGGGTGTGATTGTCGGCCTGCATCAGCTCAAACACGGCTGGCAACCGCTGAATCTCGCCTCCACCAGCGTGCTACTGACGCTGACCGGGGCCAACACGCCCGTCTGGCTAAGCCCGTCGCTCTGTAACGATCTGGTGACGCAAAACCTGCGGTTATCGACGCAGGCACCGTGCGTTGAAACGCCGCAGGACGCGGTCCTGGCCCTTGCGGACGAGCAGATTAGCGCTGAACAACTGTCATCGCTGTCACCAGCGACATTGATTTTACAGGTGCCGAGCCTGAGCGGTGGCCGTATGTTACGCCTGACCGGCGCAGGCATTCGCGAAGAGCGGATGGTGGCCCCACAGCTGCCGGAGTGTCTGATCCACACGCTGGGTGAGCGCCCGCACACCACGGTGCTGGGCTTTGATCTGCTGCTGACCTGCGGCGATCGGTTACTCGCCCTCCCCGCCGGGACGCATATTGAGCTGTATTAACGCGATAGCGGGAACGCTAAAAGCGAGTCACGAAGGATCCTCAAATCCAGTGCTGTTATTTACCCACCCCGCTTCCCCTTACCCGGTTCGTCCCCGCGCTCTGCGCAGCGCCTGCGCCAGTTGGACACGGGTAAAGGGTTTTCTCAGCAGTTCCACGTCCGGTAGCGCAGGGTTGTGCGCCGGGCGTAAATCCTGCCCGCTGACCAGCAATAGCGGCAACTGCGGGTAATGTAACTGCGCATACTGCATCACTTCCGCGCCGCTCAGTCGCCCCGGCAGCATTAAATCGCTCAGCATAAACCCGATATCCGGCGAAGCCTCCAGCAGGTGGATCGCCTGCTCGCCGCTTTGCGCTTCAAGGGTCAGATAGCCCAGCTCGTGCAGTTGCTCGCACAGGGTCTGACGCACATCGGCTTCGTCTTCCAGCACCAGAATCAGGGTGTCGCTGTCTTCGCTTTCCAGCGCCGGTTCCGTTGGCACAAGGCTCATCGCCGGTACCGCCGCCCGCGGGAGATGCAGCCGCACGGTGGTGCCCTGTCCTGGCGCACTGTCAATTTCAACGCGTCCCCCCGACTGGCGCACAAAGCCGTAGACCATCGACAGCCCCAGACCGCTGCCGCTGCCGGTCTGTTTGGTGGTGAAGAAGGGTTCAAACACCTGCGCGCGGATCGCCTGCGACATGCCGCAGCCGTGGTCGATAACCTCCAGTGCCACCATGTCCTGCCGCCTGCCGTCGCTGCGCGTGACGCGCTGATTCCAGGTGCGGAGTTTGATCGCGCCGCTTTGGCCCTCCATCGCGTCGCGGGCGTTCATCACCAGGTTGATAATGGCGTTTTCCAGCTGCCCCACATCTATCCACGCCGCCCACGCCGGGCTTTGGGCTTCTATCGCCAGCGTCAGGGTCGCCGGTAACGAGTGACGCATCAGCTCGCCCAGGTTTTCCAGCAGCGGCTGCATGTCAACCGCGTGGGGATGCAGGGATTGTTTGCGGGAAAACGCCAGCAGACGCTGGGTGAGCAGCGCCCCGCGCTCGGCGGCTTTCAACGCCCGACCAATGCGCGGCGCATCCGGCGAGTGCGTATCCGCCAGCTCCAGACTGCCAATGATCACCGCCAGCAGGTTGTTAAAATCGTGCGCCAGACCGCCGGTCAGCTGCCCCACCGCCTTCATCTTCTGGCTGTGCAGCAGCGCCTGCTCCAGCCCCTGACGTTCAATGCGGTCGATCTCCATCTGCGTTGTCTTCTCTTTCAGCAGTCGGGTCGTATGCTCCAGCGACGCCGTATTGCGGGCAAAGACGCTAAAAGCGCGCGCCAGTTCCCCCAGCTCGTCCCGTCGCTGTAGCGCTGGCACGGGCACATCCGGCTCACCGCGTGCCAGCCGCGACATAGCGCGGGAAATCGCCGTTAAGTTCGAGCCGAGGTTGCGGTAGATGTACCAGCCCGCGCAGCCGGTGATCACCAGCGCCAACAGCGCAAAGGCCAGAATAAACAGGATGATAGAGCGTAGTTCATGGTGGCTTTGTGCCGTGCGATCGGACGAGGCCTGCGCCACCCGTTCAACGTACTGATTGATGTCGGTATTGAGAAACGCCACCAGCGCTTTGATGTGGTACATGTACCAGTTGATCGCCAGATCGCTCTCATCCAGCTGCTGCGCCAGCGGCCCCAGTTTGTGCAGCTCAGCGGTGAAATCCGGCAGGATAAAATTCACCGTCGGCGCGGTGGCGTTCCGCGGTAACTGCGCCATCACCTCCCCAAGCTGAAGCACCGTCGGGCGTGGGGATGGCGTCTGGATCGCCGCCTCAATCAGGCGGTCCATTTCGCTGAGCAACCGCCCATCCGGCACGTTCGCGCCGGTGCGCTGGTTAAGGCTCTGCAAATGGCGTAAATAACTTTGATTCTGGTAGAGCGAGCTGAGCAGGTCGTTGCGTTGCAGGTGGCGGCGCTGCCCGCGTTGCAGCATCTGCGTCACGCTGTGTTGCAGTTCGTTGCTGCGGGAAATAATGCGCGCCACCAGCGCGGGCGCAAGCGTTGCCAGCGGTGCCTGAGCAAGCTGTTCCAGTGAGCGTTTCAGCGCCGTCTGCGTCTCTTTCAACTGCGCCGCTTCCCCCTGATATTCCAGCGCGCCCACCACCTGCGAGAGGCGCACCGCCGCCGTGGCGACGTTGGCGGTATCCCGGGCGAGGTTCATGCTGCCGGTCATGTCGTCAAGAGTTTGCTGCTGCACCAGCTCCTGGATCTGGCTGGCATGACGAAAGCCCAGCACCGCCGCGCCGCTGACCATCAGCGTCACCCCCATCACCAGCACATTAAAGAACAGCAGTCGCCCCCGCGCGCTGGCAAAAAAAGAGGTGTGGCGATAGGGCATGGCTGGCTCCGCTGTGGGTGTGTCTTTTTCCCCGGGAGAGTCGCATATCTTCCCGTTACGTAATTGTGATCGCCATTAACTATTTCGCAATATGACAATTGTGAACGGCATCTGACATGTTGCATTTATATGCCGGTGATTGACTGCTGACATCGACCCACACAGGAGTCTCGTCATGAGCACAACGCCGGTACTCGAAATGCGCAATATTGCCAAAGCCTTTGGCAAGTTTTACGCGCTCAAAGGTGTGGATCTCACGGTGTATCCCGGTGAAATCCATGCGCTGATGGGGGAAAACGGCGCGGGCAAAAGCACGCTGATGAAAATTCTCGCCGGGGCTTACACCGCCACCAGCGGCGAGATCCTCATCGACGGTCAGCCCAGGCATATCAAGGGGCCAAAAGACGCGCTGGCCGCAGGCATTACCCTGATTTATCAGGAGATGCAGCTCGCCCCGAACCTCACCGTCGCGGAAAACATCTTCCTCGGCAGCGAACTGTCAACGGGCGGCCTCGTTAAACGCAAAGAGATGGTCGCCCAGGCACAAACGGTCATCGATCGCCTCGGCGCGCAGTTTAAAGCCAGCGACCTGGTGATGAAGCTGACCATCGCCGAGCAGCAGCAGGTGGAAATCGCCCGCGCGCTGCACCGCAACAGCCGGGTGCTGGTGATGGACGAACCCACCGCCGCGCTCTCTTCCCGGGAAACCCACCGCCTGTTTGAGCTGATCCTGCGTCTGCGCGACGAAGGCATGGCCATTATCTACATCAGCCACCGCATGGCAGAGGTGTACGAGCTGTCCGATCGCGTCAGCGTCCTGCGCGACGGCCAGTACGTCGGCAGCCTGATGCGCGAGCAGCTAAACGCCTCTGAACTGGTGCGCATGATGGTGGGCCGCCCGCTGAGCGATCTGTTCAACAAAGAGCGCGACATTCCCCTCGGCAGTCCGCGTCTGAACGTTCATCACCTGACTGACGGAGGCAAAATTCAGCCGGTCAGCCTGTTCGTGCGTTCCGGTGAAATCGTCGGGCTGGCAGGGCTGGTGGGTGCGGGGCGCTCGGAACTGGCGCAGTTGATTTTCGGCGTGCGCAAGGCCACCAGCGGCGTGATTGAAATTGACGGCGAACCGGTGGTGATCCACTCCCCGCGCGCGGCCATTGATTTGGGCATTGGCTTTTTAACCGAGAACCGCAAAGAGCAGGGCCTGTTCCTGGAGCTGGCGGCAGCGGAAAACATCACCATGGCGACCCTTGAGCGCGACGCGAACTTCGGCATGCTCGATCGCAAAAAAGCGCAAAGCATCTCGGATGACGCCATTGCCCTGCTCAACATTCGCGTTCCACATGCGCAGGTCCGGGCGGGCGGCTTGTCCGGCGGTAATCAGCAAAAGCTGTTGATCTCTCGCTGGGTGGCGATCGGCCCACGCATTTTGATCTTAGACGAGCCAACGCGCGGCGTGGATGTCGGGGCCAAAAGCGAGATCTACCGCATCATGAATCAGATGGCGCGTAAGGGCGTGGCGATCCTGATGATCTCCAGCGAACTGCCGGAAGTGGTGGGCATGAGCGACCGCGTGTATGTGATGCGTGAAGGCGCAATTGCCGGTGAACTGCTCGACGGAAATATCTCCCAGGAAAATATCATGACGCTGGCAACCGGCGTGAATCAGGCGGTGCACCATGAATGAGAAACACACTCCCGTAACCACGCCGCAACAGGTGGCAAAATCCGCGTCGGCCAAAAAGCTGTTAATGGGCGATCTGATGCAAACGGTCGGCATTCTGCCGATTCTGATCCTGATCGTCGCCGTGTTTGGCTTTATCACTCCGAACTTCTTTACCGAAAGCAACCTGCTGAACATTACCCGCCAGGCGTCGATCAACATCGTGCTGGCGGCGGGCATGACGTTCATCATTTTAACCGGCGGGATCGACCTGTCGGTTGGCTCGATCCTCGGCACCACGGCGGTGGCGGCGATGGTCGTGTCGCTGATCCCGGAATTTTCCATGCTGTCGATCCCCGCCGCGCTGATGCTCGGCCTGGTGCTTGGCCTGTTCAACGGTGCACTGGTGGCGTTCGCCGGATTGCCGCCCTTTATTGTCACCCTCGGCACCTACACCGCGCTGCGCGGCGCGGCGTATCTGCTGGCGGACGGCACCACGGTCATTAACTCTGATATCAGCTTTGAATGGATTGGCAACAACTACTTAGGCCCGATCCCGTGGCTGGTGGTGATTGCGCTGGCGGTAATCGCCGTGTGCTGGTTTATTCTGCGCCGCACCACGCTGGGCGTACATATCTACGCGGTGGGCGGCAACATGCAGGCCGCGCGCCTGACCGGCATCAAAGTGTGGCTGGTGTTGCTGTTCGTCTACGGCATGAGCGGCTTGCTGTCGGGCCTGGGCGGCATCATGAGCGCCTCACGCCTTTACAGCGCGAACGGCAACCTGGGCATGGGCTACGAGCTTGACGCCATCGCGGCGGTGATCCTCGGCGGTACCAGCTTTGTTGGCGGCATCGGCACCATCACCGGCACGCTGGTGGGGGCGCTGATTATCGCCACGCTCAACAACGGCATGACGCTGATGGGCGTCTCCTACTTCTGGCAGCTGGTGATTAAAGGGGCGGTAATCATCATTGCGGTGCTGATCGACAAATACCGTACCCGACATCATCAAAGTGCTTAACAAAAATTGCCGGAGGGCGCTGCGCTTAGCCGGCATATAACAACAAAACCCTACGTGAGGAAAAGAGTATGCGTTTGAAGCCAATCGTCACTGCGCTCTGTGCGGGCGCAATACTTGCCGCAAGCCCCTTTGTGCAGGCAAAAGAACTGAAATCCATCGGGGTCACCGTGGGCGATCTCGCCAACCCGTTCTTCGTGCAGATCACCAAAGGCGCAGAGCTGGAAGCGCGCAAGCTGGCGGGCGATAACGTCAAAGTGACGCTGGTCTCCAGCGGCTACGATCTCGGTCAGCAGGTGTCGCAAATCGATAACTTCATTGCCGCGAAAGTGGACATGATCATCCTTAACGCCGCCGACTCCAAAGGGATTGGCCCGGCGGTGAAACGGGCAAAAGACGCCGGGATCGTGGTGGTGGCGGTTGACGTCGCAGCCGTTGGCGCAGATGCCACCATCACTTCCGATAACACCCAGGCGGGCGAAATGGCCTGTAAATACATCACCGATCGCCTGAAAGGCAAAGGCGATGTGGTGATCATCAACGGACCGCCGGTCTCCGCCGTGCAAAACCGCGTGGAAGGCTGCCAGACCGAGTTCAAACGCCATCCGGATATCAAAGTGCTCTCCTGGAACCAGAACGCCAAAGGCAGTCGTGAAGGCGGACTGGAAGTGATGACCTCGCTGCTGGCGGCGAATCCGAAGATCGACGGCGTATTCGCGATCAACGATCCGACGGCGATCGGCGCGGATCTGGCGGCGAAACAGGCGCAGCGTAAAGAGTTCTTTATCGTGGGCGTGGACGGCAGCCCGGACGGCGAAGAAGCGCTGAAGCGTGAAAATTCCCTGTTTGTGGCAACGCCCGCGCAGGATCCGCAGGTGATGGCAGCGAAAGCGGTAGAGATTGGCTACGACATTCTGCAAGGCAAACCCGCGCCGAAAGAGCCTGTGCTGATCCCGGTGACCATGATCGACAAGAAAAGCGTGAGCACCTACAAAGGCTGGACGGTTAAGTAGATCACGTTGACATGTTTCCCCTCACCCCTGCCCTCTGCACCGTCCATTCCCTCTCCCTCTGGGAGAGGGTTAGGGTGAGGGGAAAAACCCCAAAGGAGACACGATGAAACGCTCCGCCATTAACGAAATCCTCGGCCACACGCGCCAGTTTTTTTCCATGCACGACGTGCACCTGCCCGCCTTCGCCAGCTTCGCCCCCACCCAATGGGCGCAGCTGGATGCCCACGCATGGCAGGAAGTCTTTGATTTGAAACTGGGCTGGGACGTCACCGGCTTTGGCGGTGAGGCGTTCGACGCGCAGGGCCTGACGCTGTTCACCCTGCGCAACGGCTCCCCTGACGGCGTGCCTTATGCCAAATGCTACGCCGAAAAGATCATGCACGTGCGCGACGGCCAGGCCACTCCTCTGCATTTTCACTGGCGCAAACGCGAAGACATTATTAATCGCGGTGGCGGCAATCTGATCATTGAGCTGTGGAACGCGGGCGCGCGTGAGCAAACCGAAGAGAGCGACGTCACGGTGGTGATTGATGGCTGCCAGCAGACCCACGCGGCGGGTAGCCAGCTACGCCTCTCACCAGGGGAAAGCATCTGCCTGACGCCAGGTCTGTATCACCGTTTTTGGGGCGAACAGGGTTTCGGCGACGTGCTGGTCGGTGAAGTGTCGTCGGTCAACGATGACGATCACGACAACCACTTCCTGCAACCCATCGATCGCTATAACACCATTGAAGAAGATGAACCGGCGAACCTCGTGCTGTGCAATGAATATGCGCTATTTCGCCGCTAAAGGAGACGACTATGCCTTTGATTTCCCTCGCAGACGGTCTGGCGCATGCCCGCGAACATCACTATGCGCTGGGGGCGTTTAACGTCCTCGACTCGCATTTTCTGCGGGCGCTGTTTGCTGCCGCAAGGCAAGAGCGCTCGCCGTTTATCATCAATATCGCCGAAGTGCATTTTAAGTATGTCTCGCTGGATTCACTGGTGGAGGCGGTGAAGTTCGAAGCCGCCCGGCACGCGATCCCGGTGGTATTAAACCTCGATCACGGTCTGCATTTTGACGCCGTGGTGCGCGCGCTGCGCCTCGGTTTTAGCTCGGTAATGTTCGACGGCTCGACGCTTGAGTATGAAGAAAATATTCGTCAGACGCGTGAAGTGGTGAAGATGTGCCATGCGGTGGGCGTCTCGGTAGAAGCGGAGCTGGGCGCGGTCGGCGGTGATGAGGGCGGTGCGCTGTATGGTCATGCCGACGAAGCCTGTTTTACCGATCCGGCCAAAGCCCGTGATTTTGTCGACAGAACCGGCATTGATGCGCTGGCCGTGGCGATCGGTAATGCCCACGGCAAATACAAAGGCGAGCCAAAACTCGATTTTGCGCGCCTCGATGCGATCCGTCAGCAAACCGGTTTACCGCTGGTGCTGCACGGCGGTTCCGGCATTAGCGACGCGGATTTCCGCCGCGCCATCGAACTGGGCATTCATAAAATCAACTTTTACACCGGTATGTCGCAGGCGGCCCTCGGCGCGGTCGAGCAGCGTATGGCCGCGCGTCAGCCGATCTACGACGAGTTCGCGGAACTGCTGTTAGGCATTGAACAGGCCATTACCGATACCGTCGCAGAACAGATGCGCATCTTCGGCAGCCAGGGGAAAATCTGATGGAACGCAAAGGCATCGTCGCCGCAGGCAACATGCTGGTGGATCACGTCCATCAAATTGTGCAGTGGCCGGAGCGCGGCTGGCTGGCGGAAATTGTTCACAGCGAGCGCTCAACCGGCGGCGCACCGCTCAACGTATTGCTGACGCTGGCGAAGATGCGCACCGGCCTGCCGCTTCAGGCGGTGGGTCTGGTGGGCGACGACAATGACGGTGACTACATTATGGCGATGCTGGAGCAGTATCACGTTAATCGCCAGCACGTACAGCGCACCAACTTCGCCTCCACGTCCATGTCGCAGGTGATGACCGATCCGAGCGGGCAGCGCACCTTCTTCCACTCGCCGGGGGCCAACCGTCTGCTGGATCTGCCGGCGTTTGACCGCCTCGACACGACGATGAAAATATTCCATCTCGGCTATCTGCTGCTGCTCGACAGCCTCGATATGCCGGATGACGAGTTCGGCACGCGCAGCGCACGGCTGATGGCGCAAATGCACGACCTGGGGTTTGAAACCTCGCTGGATCTGGTCTCCCGCAAGGGCGATCCGCGCTACCGCCCGCTGGTCAATCCTGCCCTGCGCCACCTGGATTATCTGGTGATTAACGAACTGGAAGCCGGGGAGTTTAGCCAACTCGACGTTCGCCATGCCAACGGCGATCCGCACACAGAGAACATTGCCGAGGCGGCAAAACAGCTTCTGCACGCGGGAGTGCGCCAGCGCGTGGTGATCCACTGCCCGGAAGGCGCGTGGGGGCAAACGCCGGAGGATGCGGGGGAATGGATCCCCTCCTGGCACCTGTCGCAGCAGGAGATTATCGGCAGCGTCGGCGCGGGGGATGCGTTTTGCGCCGGGTTCTTATACGGCTGCCACGAACGCTGGCCGCTGAAAGAGAGCGTACAGCTGGCGCACGTCTGCGCGCGGGCCAGCCTGCTTGCCGCCAATGCCATCGACGGCGCAAAAACGCTGGACGAGCTAAAGGCGTTTATCCGCGAGAACGCTTAAGCCGCGTTGACGTTATGGGTCACGTCGGCGGCAAACACATAGCCGAGCCCGCGGATGGTCTTGATCAGCGCGGGCTGGTGAGGATTGATTTCGATTTTGCGCCGCAGCCGCATGATTAACACGTCAATGGTGCGGTCGAACACGTCCATGCTTTCGCTGTGCGTCAGCTCCAGCAACTGCTCGCGATTAAGCACACGGCGCGCATGCTGGACCAGCGCCAGCAGTAAACCATACTCGCCCTGCGTGAGCGACACGACGTTATTGCCGGGGTTACTCAACTCGCAGCGTGCGGTGTCCAGACGCCAGCCGTTGAAGACGATGTCTGCACTTTTCTCAACGGAAACCTCGGCGGCCAGCACGCCCGTGCGCCGCAGCACGGCTTTTACCCGCGCCACCACTACGCGCGGATTGAACGGTTTGGCGATGTAGTCATCCGCGCCCATCTCCAGGCCAACGACCACGTCGGACTCGCTCCCCAGCCCGGTCAGCATGACCACCGGCAGTTCAGGGCGCAGCTTTTGCAGGCGTTGCAGTACCATTAAGCCGTTGATATCCGGCAGCATCATGTCGAGCAGCACCAGCGCGATATCCGGTTCGCGGCAGGCGAGCGTAAGCGCCTCCTCGCCGTTATGGCAGACGTGCACGGCAAAGACGTGCTCGTTAAGCACATCCTGCAATAATTCACACACCGCCGTGTCGTCATCCACCACCAGAATTGCCGGTTTCATTACTCGCGTCCGCCCAGGAAGTCATGCCATAAGTGTTAGCTATTCTGCCCGGACGCGTGGGCAAAACGCGTAACGACATCCTGGATTTTTAACCCCGGTCACATCTGCCCACGTTTCGACACGTCAAATATGACGACCACCCGTTTTTCGTCAGGGTTTTGACCAAAATTCCCGCGTCACATCAGGGAATGTCCCCAATAACAATATGGCATGCAAGATGCATACTGTGGGACGTGTGCGTGTAAGCGCGAATTGAAAACTGGAGCAAAAGCGATGAAAAAAGTCGTTACGGTTTGCCCCTATTGTGCCTCGGGTTGCAAAATTAACCTGGTGGTCGATAACGGCAAAATCGTTCGGGCGGAGGCAGCGCAGGGCAAAACCAATCAGGGAACGTTGTGCCTGAAAGGCTATTACGGCTGGGACTTTATTAACGATACCCAAATCCTGACCCCTCGTCTGAAAACACCTATGATCCGCCGTACACGTGGCGGCAAACTGGAATCCGTCTCCTGGGATGAAGCGCTGAACTATGTCGCCGATCGCCTGAGCGCCATTAAAGCAAAATATGGCCCGGACGCGATCCAGACCACCGGCTCGTCTCGCGGCACCGGGAATGAAACCAACTATGTGATGCAAAAATTCGCGCGCGCCGTTATTGGTACCAATAACGTCGACTGCTGCGCTCGCGTCTGACACGGCCCTTCGGTTGCAGGTCTGCACCAGTCGGTCGGTAATGGCGCAATGAGTAATGCCATCACGGAAATTGATAACACCGATTTAGTCTTTATTTTTGGCTACAATCCGGCAGATTCACACCCTATCGTCGCCAATCATGTGATTCGGGCGAAGCAGAATGGGGCGAAAATTATTGTCTGCGATCCGCGTAAAATTGAAACCGCGCGCATTGCCGATATGCACATTGCGTTGAGAAACGGCTCGAACATCGCGCTACTCAATGCCCTTGGGCATGTCATCATCGAAGAGAACCTTTACGACCAGGCGTTTATCGCCAGTCGCACGCAGGATTTTGACGAGTACCGCAAAATCGTTGAAGGCTATACGCCTGAGTCCGTGGAAGCGATCACCGGCGTCAGCGCGGACCAAATCCGCCAGGCGGCGCGCATGTATGCCGGGGCGAAAACCGCGGCGATCCTGTGGGGCATGGGCGTCACCCAGTTCTACCAGGGTGTCGAAACCGTGCGCTCGCTGACCAGCCTCGCCATGCTGACCGGTAACCTCGGGAAACCGCACGTCGGCGTCAACCCGGTTCGCGGGCAAAACAACGTGCAGGGCGCGTGCGATATGGGCGCATTGCCGGACACCTATCCGGGCTACCAGTACGTCAGTAATCCGGCGAACCGCGAGAAATTCGCCAAAGCCTGGGGCGTGGACAGCCTGCCGGGTCATACCGGTTATCGCATTAGCGAGCTGCCGCACCGTGCGGCGCATGGTGAAGTCCGCGCCGCGTACATTATGGGCGAGGATCCGCTGCAAACGGATGCGGAACTCTCCGCCGTGCGCAAAGGGTTTGAGGATCTGGAACTGGTGATTGTGCAGGACATCTTTATGACCAAAACCGCGTCGGCGGCGGACGTCATCCTGCCATCAACGTCCTGGGGCGAGCATGAAGGCGTATATACGGCGGCCGACCGTGGCTTCCAGCGCTTCTTCAAAGCGGTCGAACCGCAGTGGGATCTGAAAACGGACTGGCAGATCATCAGTGAGATCGCCACCCGCATGGGCTATCCGATGCATTACAACAACACGCAGGAAATCTGGGATGAGTTGCGTCATCTGTGTCCGGATTTCTACGGCGCGACCTATGAAAAAATGGGCGAGCTGGGCTACATCATGTGGCCGTGTCGTGACACGTCGGACGCCGACCAGGGCACCTCTTACCTCTTTAAAGAGAAGTTTGACACCGATACCGGGCTGGCGAAGTTCTTCACCTGCGACTGGGTGGCGCCTATCGACAAGCTCACCGAAGAGTACCCGATGGTGCTCTCCACGGTGCGCGAAGTGGGCCACTACTCCTGTCGTTCAATGACCGGCAACTGTGCGGCGCTGGCAGCCCTTGCGGATGAACCTGGCTACGCGCAAATCAACGTCGCAGACGCCGAGCGACTGGGCATTGAAGACGAAGCGCTGGTGTGGGTGAACTCGCGTAAAGGCCGCATTATCACCCGGGCACAGGTCAGCGAACGTCCCAACAAGGGCGCGGTGTACATGACCTATCAGTGGTGGATTGGGGCCTGTAACGAGCTGGTGACGGAGAACCTCAGTCCAATAACCAAAACGCCGGAGTACAAATACTGCGCCGTGAACATTGAGCCGATCGCCGATCAGCGCAGTGCCGAGCAGTACGTGATTGACGAGTACAGCAAACTGAAAAATCGCCTGCGTGAAAGCGCCATGGGCTAAGCGGGAATTAACACGTGCAGACGGCTCCCAAACGGGGGCCGTTTTTATTAACGATCACATGAATAGCGCTGACTTAATAATAGATCCATTACTATTCATCGGATAAATATATAAATTTTTTTGCGAAGCCACTTCCAGATAAATGTAAAACAGCAAAATGAATTACATTCACTTTCTGCTTTCAATTTTATGTAAGATGTTTATTCTGTGACGCGGGTGCTTAAGGCTTTCTGTCTTAAGCGCTGCTCAAAGTCATTCTTGGCGATGATGAGAGTGTGAGAGACAGAAAGTGAAAAGCCCCGGGCAATGTTTCCATTAACCCGAGGCTACTCTCACAACCACTCAACAGGTTGAGAGTAGCCTTTTACCCTTTTATTTGCAAGGAGTATAAGGCATGACGCCATTAGAATATGTGTTAGGCATTCTGTTAATATACCCGTCATACTTCAAGTTGCATGTACGTTGGCCGCATTCGTTCACCCCAGTCACTTACCAGAGTAAGCTCCCGGGGATTCGCTCATTTGCCGCCTCCATGCAACTCGAATTATTTAGGGTATAGTTTGTTTGACCATACTGATCTTTTCTTTTATTCATCGCGGCAGGTTATGCGAGTTCAATATAAAGAGTGAGCATCAGGAGGTGGCGGCAAAATTAGCCTGCGTTGCAGGCTAATGACTCTACGGGCGGGGCAACCCGCCCGTCTTGTTTGAGCTGTGGCCTTATTGCACCCGTTTTCTCTCCCGCCGCGAAGGCGACGGGAGAGAAAAGGTTACCGCTCGGCGGTTTTATCAAATTTGCCCAGCATTTCGCGCTCATAAGCCCGCGCTTTTTTGCTGTCAAACTGGTGTTCCCACTTGGCGATGACCAGTACCGCGAGGGCATTACCGACCACGTTTAACGCGGTGCGCGCCATATCAAGAATACGGTCAACGCCGGCAATAAACGCCAGGCCTTCCAGCGGAATACCCACGCTGCCGAGCGTCGCCAGCAGCACCACAAACGACACGCCAGGCACGCCCGCGATGCCTTTTGAGGTCACCATCAGCGTTAACACCAGAATAATTTCCTGGCCGATCGACAGGTCAATACCGTAGAGCTGGGCGATGAAAATCGCCGCAATACTCTGGTACAGCGTGGAACCATCGAGGTTAAAGGAGTAGCCGGTCGGCACCACAAAACTGGTGATCGACGCTGGCGCGCCATAGGCTTCCATCTTCTCGATAATACGCGGCAGCACGCTTTCAGAGCTGGCGGTGGAGTAAGCCAGAATCAGTTCATCTTTGAGGATCAGGATCAGCGTCCAGATGCTCAGTTTGCACACCCGTGCCACCGCGCCCAGTACCACCAGCGCGAAGAAGAGGATCGCGGCGTACACCAGGATCACCAGCTTGGCGAGCGGCCACAACGAGGCAAAACCGAAGTTCGCCACCGTCACCGAGATCAGCGCAAACACGCCCACCGGCGCATAGCGCATCACCATGTGGGTGACTTTAAACATGGTTTCCGACACCGAGCGGAACACGGTCACCAGCGGCTCCCGGTGCGTGGCGGGCAGTGAAGAGAGCCCCAGACCAAACAGCACCGAGAAGAAGATGATCGGCAGCATGTCGCCTTTCGCCATCGAGGCAAAAATGTTGGTTGGCACCAGTGACAGGATAGTGCCCATCAGCCCGTGCGCATGACTTTGTACTTCCGCCGTCGTGCTCTGGTATTTCGAAATATCCACCGCTGCCAGCTGCGACATATCAATTCCCGCACCCGGCTGGAACACATTCGCCAGCGTAATGCCCAGAACGATCGCCACCGTGGTGATCACTTCGAAATAAAGGATAGTTTTCGCACCGATACGGCCAAGCTGTTTAGCGTCACCGACGCCTGCGATACCCACCACCAGCGTGGAGATCACAATCGGCACCACGATCATTTTGATCAGGTGGATAAAGATATCGCCCGCCGGAGACAGGAGATTCGCAATCAGCCACTCACGGCTGTCGCTTTGGTAATGCAGATAACTGCCCAGCAGAATACCCAGCACCAGGGCCAGCAAAATCTGCCAGGCCAGGCTGACTTTCACATTTTTCATAACTACTGACATCCTCAATGAAGCGCCATTCCAGGCACAGGAACGACACATACTGAAAGGGGTATGGTTAGCGTTTCTTTAGAAAAGCGGGGTTTTATAACGCGCATTATCAGTACCATTTGCAAGGTATCCTGCGCAACCCTTTAAGATCAGGGCCTTTCACCAGTTTATTGCATAATAACCCGAGTTTATTTCAATTATCGTGCATAACTATTTGTTATGGATAGGCTTTTTATGCCGATAAACGCAATAGTTATCGTCGGTAATTATTTTCCTTCTAAGCATCATATGCTGCTTTTTCATACACTCAACCAATGCGTGATCTGCCGCCCAAAAAGTAAACAAACCTGCTAAAGGCCCTACAGTTAACGTTTGTGTGACATATCATTAACATCTTACAAGGAGAACAAAAGCCATGAGCCAACTACACAAACACCCTATTCCCGCCGACATCGCGGAAAATTGCCTGATTAATGCGGAGCAGTACACGGCGAAATATCAGCAATCGGTCAGCGATCCTGAAGCCTTTTGGGGCGAGGAGGGCAAAATCCTCGACTGGATCACGCCCTACACAAAAGTGAAAAACACCTCCTTTGCGCCGGGCAATATTTCCATTAAATGGTATGAAGATGGCGCGCTGAACCTCGCGGCAAACTGCCTGGACAGGCACCTTGCCGCCCGTGGCGATCAGACCGCCATTATCTGGGAAGGCGATGACGCCACCCAGAGCAAACACATCAGCTACCGTGAGCTGCATGGCGATGTGTGTCGCTTTGCCAATGCGCTGCTGACCCTCGGCATTAAGAAAGGCGATGTGGTCGCGATTTATATGCCGATGGTGCCGGAAGCCGCCGTCGCCATGCTCGCCTGCGCACGGATCGGTGCGGTACATTCGGTGATTTTCGGTGGCTTCTCGCCGGAAGCGGTCGCCGGACGCATTGTGGATTCCAGCTCGCGGCTGGTGATCACCGCCGATGAAGGCGTGCGCGCCGGACGCAGCATTCCGTTGAAAAAAAACGTCGACGAGGCGCTGAAAAACCCGAACGTCAACACCATTGAACACGTGGTGGTGCTCAAACGCACCGGCGGAAAAGTAGAGTGGCAGGAGGGGCGCGACCTGTGGTGGAACGACGTCATCGCCACCGCCAGCAGCGACCACCAGCCGGAAGTGATGAACGCGGAAGATCCGCTGTTTATCCTCTATACCTCCGGCTCCACCGGCAAGCCCAAGGGCGTGCTGCACACCACCGGCGGGTATCTGGTGTACGCCGCGACCACCTTTAAATATGTCTTTGATTACCATCCGGGCGAGATTTACTGGTGCACCGCCGACGTGGGCTGGGTCACCGGGCACAGCTATTTGCTGTACGGTCCGCTGGCCTGTGGCGCAACCACGCTGATGTTTGAAGGCGTGCCGAACTGGCCGACGCCCGCGCGCATGTCGCAGGTGGTGGACAAGCATAAGGTGAATATTCTCTACACCGCGCCTACGGCTATCCGCGCGCTGATGGCCGAAGGCGATAAAGCCATTGAAGGCACCGACCGCTCATCGCTGCGCATTCTTGGCTCGGTCGGCGAGCCGATCAACCCGGAAGCCTGGGAGTGGTACTGGAAGAAAATCGGCAACGAAAAATGCCCGGTGATGGACACCTGGTGGCAGACCGAGACCGGCGGTTTTATGATCACCCCGCTGCCGGGCGCAACGCCGCTGAAAGCCGGTTCCGCAACTCAACCGTTCTTTGGCGTGCAACCCGCGCTGGTGGATAACGAAGGCACCCCGCTGGAGGGAGCCACCGAGGGCAATCTGGCGATTGTCGATTCCTGGCCTGGTCAGGCACGCACGCTGTTTGGCGATCACGAGCGCTTCGAGCAAACCTACTTCTCGACCTTCAAAAATATGTATTTCAGCGGCGACGGCGCGCGTCGTGACGAGGACGGTTACTACTGGATCACCGGACGTGTGGATGACGTGCTCAACGTCTCCGGTCACCGCCTGGGCACCGCTGAGATCGAATCAGCGCTGGTGTCGCACCCGAAAATCGCCGAAGCCGCCGTGGTCGGTATTCCGCATAACATTAAAGGCCAGGCGATTTATGCCTATGTGACGCTCAACCACGGCGAAGAGCCATCACCGGCGCTCTACACCGAAGTACGAAACTGGGTACGTAAAGAGATTGGGCCGCTGGCGACGCCAGACGTGCTGCACTGGACAGACTCACTGCCGAAAACACGCTCCGGCAAAATCATGCGCCGTATTCTGCGCAAAATCGCCGCCGGTGACACCAGCAATCTGGGTGACACCTCAACGCTCGCCGATCCGGGCGTGGTGGAAAAACTGCTCGAAGAGAAGCAGGGTATCACCATGCCTTCATAACAATACTATGCCGGAAGGCGCTACGCTTATCCGGCCTACCACCCCTACCCCTGCCCTTTCTCAAAATGGGAAAGGGAAAATATAAAAAAACCCTACGGCGTAAAAGACCAAGGGGATACCTCTGGAGATTCTGTGATGAATGACACCATTTATCAGCGGATAGAACATAACGCGCATTTCAAAGAGCTTGTTGAAAAAAGGCAGCGGTTTGCCACTATTTTGTCCCTCATTGTGCTGGTGATTTATGTCTGTTTCATCATGCTTATCGCCTTCGCCCCCGCCTGGCTCGGTACGCCGCTGCATGCAGGTACCAGCGTTACGCGCGGGATCCCCATTGGCGTGGGCGTCATTTTGATCTCCTTTGCGTTGACCGGCGTTTACGTCTGGCGCGCTAACGGTGAATTCGACCGTCTGACCCAGGCCGTGATCCGCGAGGTAAAAGCACCATGAAAAGAATTCTGACGGCGCTTGCCGCCCTGCTGCCTTTTACCGCCAGTGCCGCCGACGCCATTACCGGCGCGGTACAGCGCCAGCCGACCAACTGGCAGGCGATCATCATGTTTGTGGTGTTCGTGGCCTTCACGCTCGGCATCACCTACTGGGCCTCGAAGCGCACCCGCACGCGCAGCGACTACTACACCGCAGGCGGTAACATCACCGGCCTGCAAAACGGGCTGGCGATTGCCGGTGACTATATGTCAGCGGCGTCGTTTTTGGGCATTTCCGCGCTGGTATTCACCTCCGGCTACGACGGGCTGATCTACTCGCTGGGCTTCCTTGTCGGCTGGCCGATCATTCTGTTTTTAATCGCTGAGCGGCTGCGCAATCTGGGGCGCTATACCTTCGCCGACGTGGCGTCGTATCGCTTACGCCAGGGGCCGATCCGCTCGCTGTCGGCCTGTGGTTCGCTGGTGGTGGTGGCGCTGTATCTGATCGCGCAGATGGTCGGCGCGGGCAAGCTGATCCAGCTGCTGTTCGGCCTTAACTATCACGTCGCCGTGGTGCTGGTGGGCGTATTAATGGTGATGTACGTGCTGTTTGGCGGCATGCTGGCAACCACCTGGGTGCAGATCATCAAAGCGGTGCTACTGCTGTTCGGCGCAAGCTTCATGGCGTTTATGGTGATGCGCCACGTGGGCTTTAGCTTTAATAACCTGTTCACCGAAGCGATGGCGGTCCATCCGAAAGGCACGGCGATCATGAGTCCGGGCGGGCTGGTGAAAGATCCGATCTCGGCGCTGTCGCTGGGTCTTGGCCTGATGTTTGGTACCGCGGGCTTACCGCACATTTTGATGCGTTTCTTCACCGTCAGCGATGCCCGTGAAGCGCGCAAGAGCGTGTTCTACGCCACCGGTTTTATGGGCTATTTCTACATCCTGACCTTTATCATCGGCTTTGGGGCGATCATGCTGGTGGGGGCGAATCCGGCGTTTAAAGACGCGGCGGGCGCGCTGATTGGCGGCAACAATATGGCGGCGGTTCACCTCGCCAACGCCGTCGGCGGTAACCTGTTCCTCGGCTTTATCTCTGCGGTGGCCTTCGCCACGATCCTGGCGGTGGTTGCAGGCTTAACGCTGGCAGGCGCATCGGCGGTGTCGCACGATTTGTATGCCAACGTGTTCCGCAAGGGCGCGTCTGAGCGCGACGAGCTTCGCGTGTCGAAAATTACCGTATTGATCCTCGGCGTGATTGCCATCCTGCTGGGTATTCTGTTTGAAAATCAGAACATTGCCTTCATGGTTGGCCTGGCGTTCTCTATCGCCGCAAGCTGCAACTTCCCGATCATCCTGCTCTCCATGTACTGGTCGAAACTGACCACGCGCGGGGCGATGACCGGTGGCTGGCTGGGGCTTATCACCGCCGTGGTGCTGATGGTGCTCGGCCCGACCATTTGGGTGCAGATCCTCGGTCACACCAGCGCCATCTTCCCGTACGAATACCCGGCGCTGTTCTCCATTGCGGTGGCGTTTATCGGCATCTGGTTCTTCTCGATCACCGATAATTCAGCCGAAGGAAAGCTGGAGCGTGAGAAATTCCGCGCGCAGTTTATCCGTTCGCAAACCGGCATTGGTATCGAACAGGGTCGCGCGCATTAATCCCCTCTCCCCGGCCAGCAATGGCCGGGTTTTCAGATCACGTTTTTCCCCGCCGCAGGTGAGCCGCATCACGTCTTTCACAGTGTAAAAGTCGATCCGCGTCACACCCTTTATTCCTCTTTCGCTACACCTTTCACACTTTTTGGCGTTTCACGCCCCGGCCATGCGTTTGCCCCTCGCCGCTTCGCGACAACGACGCCTGCGCTTTTTATGCTTAGTTCAGTTACACGAGGCTGCGGGCAAACTCGCTCAGGCGCGCCGGGCTTAACAGCAGCGGTAAAAACAGCGGACTGCCGGGCGCAGGAGCGTCAACCCAGCGGGCCAGGGTGTCAGCGTAACGCAGCAGCGTTTGCTGATGCGCAAGGGCCACGCCGCCTGCCGGTTCGTTGTAGTGATCGCACCAGGTCAGATCGCTGACCGCCGCGCTCACGCGGGAAAACATCTGGCTGTAGACCTCGGCGTTGCGCCAGGCGGCGAGCAGCACCTCCAGCGTGTCGTCGGCGCAGGTGATGCGGGGAAGCAGTTCGCGCAGGGCGTGTACGCTGTGGCCGGCCAGAAAACAGGCGGTCTCTTTTTCCAGCGCGATAAGCTGGCGCTGCTCTTCGCCGAGCGTTTTATCATCGGCGGGCATCAGCGGCTGATAGGCCTGGCCCCAGTTGGCGCTGCGGGTATCCATGTGCAGCAACTGCTGCGCCTGCGCCAGGCTTTGCGGCACCTGGCTTTGATAGTGCAGCCTGCGCCCGAGCAGGTTCGGCGTTTTGCACAGCCAGTCGTAGCTGGCATGAAAAAGCGCGATGAGGCGTTGCTTATCGGCGTGCTGGCGAAAACGCAGCCCGTGCTGTTCGCACCAGACGTCGAACACCGACAGCGAGGTCTGGTTGGCCGCCGCAAGCCCGATCAGGTTGATGGCGTTGGCGGAATCCGTCACCCGACTGTCCGGCAGCCATTGCCAGGCCACGCGCGAGGTAATGGCTTCGACGTCGTTATCGGTCACGCTCAGCGCCCAGCTCAGGCGACCGCTGATCTCATCCGCGAGATAGCACGGCAGCACCGTCCAGCCATAACCGGTGCCCCAGAGGTCGTACTCGATCCACTTTTTGTGATCCGGCAACTGGGCGATATGCGGGTGATTGGCAAAGCCCGGATGGTAATCAAGTTCGGTGGCTTTAATGGACGCCCGCACGTCGCCGGGCAGCGTCGACAGCACCGTGGAGAGCTGCTGGCGCGGCCATGAGTGATCGATAAAATCGCGCAGCACGAGCTTTTTACCCTGCGCGCGGAGCTGGCTCCACACCTGATGCAGGCTCTGTTGCCAGCCCGCGGTTTGAAAGGTTGGCGTGGTCAGGCTGAGGATAATGCCGCTGAGGTGCGGCAGCGCCGGTAATAGCGGCGTCAGAATAGCGGCATAAAAACGCTGCCAGAAATCCGGGGCGCTTTTTTCGTCAAAGGCAAATTCGGGGAATTTGCGCTTAATAATATCGTCAGAGGGCGCGGCCTCCCCCTGTAACCAGAAGGATAAATTATTCTCCTGAAGATAAAGGCTGACCCGTTTTAAATAGTGCAACGCGTAATTTTGTTGATGAATAAGGTTTTCAACATTAAGCCGCTGACTGAGCGGCGACGGCGTGGCAAGCAGTGAAAGCAACTCCTGCTGATGAAGAATGATGCCGGTAAAGCCGTGCTGTCTGGCGCTCGCTACGCCCTGAACAAACCACGGCCAGTGCCAGATAAACGTGCTGTTTAATTCCATTAACTGATGCGGAATACGTTTCATCGCTTCATCCAGGTCATTTTTAGGTGTTTATCATAATAGAGGTAAAGATGAAAAAATATGCGCTTGTTGGCACCGGCGGTCGTGCCGGACTCTATATTTCCGCCATCGGCGGTCAGTGGAAAGAAAATGCGAAACTGGTGGCCTTTTGCGACACCAATCAGACGCGGATGCACTACGCCAACCAGCTGCTGCAAAATGAAGGCGCTCAGCCGGTTTCCACCTGGAAGGCGTCACAATTTGAAGAGATGATCCGTGAAACGCGTCCGGACATTATTATCGTCACCACCATGGACCGCACGCATGATGATTATATTGTGCGCGCGCTGCACGCCGGTTGCGACGTGATCACCGAAAAACCGATGACCATTGATGAACAGCGCGCGCTGCGCATTCTCGACACCATTGAGGAAACGGGCCGCCAGGTGCGCGTGGCGTTCAACTATCGCTATGCGCCGCACCACAGCAAAGTGCGCGAACTGCTGATGAACGGCACCATCGGCGAGGTTAACTCCGTGCACTTCGAGTGGCTGCTCAACACCGAACACGGCGCGGATTACTTCCGTCGCTGGCACCGGGAAAAACGCAACAGCGGCGGCCTGCTGGTGCATAAATCAACCCATCACTTTGATTTGATGAACTTCTGGCTGGCGAGCTACCCGGAGCGCGTGTACGCCGAAGGCAGCCTGCGTTTTTACGGCAAAGAGAACGCCGAACGCCGTGGCGTGACGCAATTTTACCCGCGCACGCACGGTTACCCTGAGGCCAAAGACGATCCTTTTGCGCTGCACATGTCCGATAACGCGCAGCTTAAAGCGCTCTATCTCGACGCTGAGCATGAGGACAACTACTACCGCGATCAGAGCGTGTTCAGCGACGGCATTACCATTGAAGATACGATGTCGGTACTGGTGAAATACCAGAACCAGGTGCAGCTCACCTACTCGCTAAATACTTATCTGCCGTGGGAGGGGCTGAACGTGGTATTCAACGGCAGCGAAGGCCGTCTGGAGATGAAAATCGTTGAGAAATCCTACGTCAACGCGGGCGGTGAGCGCGCGAACGAAGGCAGCCTGGAAGCCTGTGACATCACCGTTTACCCGATGTTTGCCGAACCGTGGAGAGCGGACTTCTCGCTGGGCGAAGGGGGCCACGGCGGCGGCGATAACGCCATGCTGGCGGATCTGTTCGGTGAACCGGTAGCTGACCCGTTAAAACGCGCCGCCGACCACCGCGCAGGCGCGATGTCTATTCTCACCGGGATTGCGGGCAATATTTCTATGCAGCAGCAGCGCCCGGTTAACTTCCGCGAATTCGAACTCGTTTCACGTCTTAAAAAGCAGTAATACACGGGCAACGGGCGCGGCGGGATGCCGCGTCTGTTTCGTCGGTCAGTATTTTGCGGTTACTCACCTGCACGCCATACCCACAATAAGAATCTCTGTACCGGAGTAACATCATGAAAGCCGCTATTTCTGGCGTTATCGCACTGGCTCTTTTTTCTGCAAACGTGACCGCTGAGCAGGTCGAATTACGCATGTCGTGGTGGGGCGGTAACAGCCGACATCAGGCAACGCTCAAGGCCATTGCCGCCTTTGAGCAAGCTTACCCGGATATTAAAGTGAAAGCGGAATACACCGGCTGGGACGGGCATCTGTCACGCCTGACCACACAAATGGCCAGCGGTACCGAACCGGACGTCATGCAAACCAACTGGCCGTGGCTGCCGATATTCTCCAAAAAAGGCGACGGTTATTACGATCTCAATACCCTGAAAGACACGCTGGATTTAAGCCAGTACGCGAAAAAAGATCTGCTCTCCACCACCGTGAACGGCAAATTAAACGGCCTGCCGATCTCCGTGAACGCGCCGGTCTTTTATTATAACGACGTGACCTGGAAAAAAGCCGGGCTGGCCTACCCGAAAAACTGGGAGGAACTGTTTGCCGCAGGCACGCGGTTTAAACAGAAGCTGGGGGAAAATGACTACCCCTTAGCGATGGTCGATCAGGATGTGATCCTGCTGCTTAATTCGTACATGGCGCAAAAACATGGGCTGTCGATGTTAACCCCGGAGGGGAAATTTACCTGGAACGACGCCCAGTGGGCAGAAGCGTTCAGCTTCGTTAAGCGCCTCGCCGACGATCACGTGATCCCGCGCCCCAAAACGATGTCCTCCTACGGCAAAGGCAATCTCTATGAGATGAAGCCGTGGATTTCGGGTGAGTGGGGCGGCACCTATACCTGGAACATTTCCATTCGTATGTACATCAACAACCTGACGCCACCGGCAAAACTGGTGCTCGGGGACTACGTCACCCTTCCCGGCGCGACGAATGCGGGGATCTACTTCAAGACCGCGCAAATGTTCTCGCTGGCGAAATCGACGCGCCACCCGCAGGAAGCGGCGAAACTGGTCAACTTCTTACTTAACGATCCGCGGGCGGTCCAGGCGCTTGGCCTTGAGCGCGGCATTCCGCTCAGCCGTGCGGCAGAAAAAATCCTCACCGGGGACGGCACCATTGATCCGCACGATCCGGTGGTGGCGGGCCTGCGCCAGGCCCAGTCGCTGCCGACTAACGTTGTCGCGTCGCCATACATTGAGGATCTGCAAATCGTCGATCGGTTCACCGCCGCGCGGGAAAATATGGATCTCGGCAAGCTCACGCCTGCGCAGGCCGCCGCTGAGTTTCGTCAGCAGTCCGAGCGTATTCTGCGACGGTTAACGCGCTAGCGAGATCGCGCGCATAACTCGCACAACGGCCTCCTTCAGCGATGGAAATGATTTACACTCATCACAGGTACAGGCTGAAGGAAGCATCATGGACATCAAAACGCTGCGTTATTTTGTGGAGGTCGTGCGCCAACAGAGCTTCACGCGCGCAGCGGAGCGCTTATTTGTCACGCAGCCGACCATCAGCAAGATGCTTAAAAACCTTGAGGATGAGCTTAACTGCACGCTGTTAATCCGCGACGGGCGCAAGCTGCTGTTAACCGACACCGGGCGCGTGGTCTTTGAGCGCGGGCTGGCGATACTCGCGGAGTTCCGCCAGCTTGAGGCCGAACTGGGCGACATCAACCACCTGAACAAAGGCGTACTGCGTCTGGGTATTCCACCGATGGTCGGCATGCTCATGGCCGGCCCCATCAACTTGTTTCGCCAGCGCTACCCCGGCGTGGAGCTGAAGATTTCCGAATTCGGCGGATTAACCGTGCAGCAGGCGGTGATCAACGGCGAGCTGGATTTGGCAATGACCGCCCTGCCGGTGGAAGAAGAGAGTGGCCTGGCCACGCTGCCGCTGTTCAAACATCCGCTGTGCGTGCTGGTGCCGCGCTCGGGCGACTGGCTGAAATACGACACCGTTGCCCCCGAGGCGCTGGCGGAACACCCGCTGCTGATCTACAACGAAGACTTTGCCCTCAGCCGCCAACTGATGCAGTTGTTCAGCCAGCACGGCGTCAAACCGCGCATTGCCGTGCGCAGCGGGCAGTGGGATTTTCTGGCGGCCATGGTGCAGGCCGGCGTTGGGATTGCGATATTACCGGAACCGATCTGCCAGCGTCTCGATAAGCAAACCCTGCGCTGGATACCGCTGCAAAGCGAATTGCACTGGGAGCTGGGGATGATTTGGCGACACGGGGTGTATCTGTCAAACAGCGCCCAGGCCTGGCTGGAGTGCTGTAAAGGGTTTTGGGCCCCCTCACCCTAGCCCTCTCCCACAGGGAGAGGGAACCGATCGGGCACCCACCCCCTAGCTCTCTCCCACAGGGAGAGGGAACCGATCGGGCAAAACAGCGCTACTTCGTCTCAATCAACAGAGCTTCCAGCAGATCCAAATCGTGCAGCAGCTTTTGCAGCGTCTCGTTGCTGATTTGCCGCGTGGCGCGTAGATGGTACAGCTCGGCACGCTCTGAGCGCAGGGCCGCGAGGCGGAAGCGGCGCTCCAGATTCTCTTCCTGCATTGAGCTTTCCACATCGTTGCGCCCGTCCGCCCGGCGACGCAGGTTGCCGATCACCCTGGAACTGACCTCGGTCAGCAGCTGGTTATCAATATTTTCTTCGGTATTGGCCGCCAGACGTTCCTCCATTTTCTGGATAGCGACAATCGCCACGTCCGCCGTTTTTGCCCGCGCCAGACGCTCTTCTTTCGCCTGCTGAACGTGGTCGCCCACCTCCATGTGCTGCAACAGGATCGGCAGCATGATCACGCCGACAAACAGCGAGAACAGGATCACGCCCGCCGCCAGAAACACCAGCTCATAGCGTGCCGGGAAGATGTTGCCATCCGGCAGAAGCAGCGGAATGGAGAGCACACCGGCAAGGGTGATCGCCCCACGCACGCCCGCGAAGGTGGAAATCAGCAGCTCGCGCGTTGACCATGCGCCAAACTCCATCGGCTTTTTCTTCAGGAAGCGACGGCTGAAGTTTTTCATCGTCCACAGCCAGCCGAAGCGCACCAGCATCAGCGCGGCGTAAATCAGAATGATGTCGGTAAACAGCATCCAGGTTTCGACGTTAGGATCGGCTTCTGCCGCCACCAGCGAGCTTTCAAGAATGCCCGGAAATTGCAGGCCCAGCAGCAGGAACACCATGCCGTTAAACACGAATTCGAGCATCGCCCAGGTGCTGTTGGCACGCAGACGCATCGCCAGTGGCGCACGGCGCATCACGCCGGAACGGGTAATGGTCATGCCCGCCGCGACCGCCGCCAGAATGCCGGAGAAACCAATGTGCTCGGCGATCAGATAGGAGGCGAACGGCAGCAGGAACAGCAGCACGATTTGCGTGGCAGGCTCATCACCGCCCCAGCGGCTGAGAAAACGCAGCGAGCGCCCGTACAGCCAGCTGACAACGAAGCCCGCCAGAATGCCGCCTGCCGCCACTTTAAAGAACTCAACCGTCGCACCGCCAATGGTAAAGACCATCGTCCCCATCGCCACGGCCACGGCAAATTTCAGCGCGACCAGGCCCGAGGCGTCGTTCATCAACGCTTCGCCTTGCAGGATGCCCATGATTTTTTTCGGGATGCGGCCCTCACCAACAATGCCGGACAGCGCCACCGCATCGGTCGGCGACAGCACGGCGGCCAGCGCAAAAGCGGGGATCAGCGGAATACCGGGCACAATCCAGTAAATCAGAAAACCGATGCCCACCACCGTGACGACGACCAGCGCCAGCGCAAGGCCGAAGATTTCGCGCCCGTGCTCCAGGAACTCTCGCGTGGGGGTTTTCCAGCCGTCGGCAAACAGCAGCGGCGGGATAAACAGCACCAGAAACAGTTCCGGATCGAACTCAACGTGCAGGCCAAACGTCGGCAGCGCCAGCATAGCGCCAATGGCAATCTGCATGAGCGGCAGCGGGATTTGAAAGGGCAGGACTCGCGTCACTACGCCTGAGAGTGAGACCACAAGGGTCATGATCAGTATGGTGAAGAAGATTTCCATGCGTTCCCTGTTTGCGATGTTTTTTATAATCGATGACGAGGCATCATGCCTTTCATCATAGAACATTCAGATTAACGCAAAGGAAACAGGATGTGCCCTAAAAAAAAATAAAAAGGGCGGCAAACGCCGCCCCTCATCCCAACCCTCTCCCGACGGAGAGGAGCTTTATTTGCCAGTTGGCATTAACATCAGATCGCCCAGCCGCCCGCGTAGAACGCCACCAGCGCGATGGCAATCACCACGGTGCCGATGTTCAGGCGACGCCATTCACCGGACACCACGCGGCCAATCACCAGCGACGCGAAACCGATCATGATGCCGGTCACGATGTTACAGGTCAGCACAATAAACACGGCGGTAATCAGACCGGACATCGCATCCACGAAGTCAGCGAAATCAATTTTCGCCACGTTGCTCAGCATCAGCAGGCCAACGTACATCAGCGCCGGTGCCGTCGCGTAAGCCGGTACCAGATAGGAGAGCGGCGAGAGGAACAGGATCGCCATAAACAGCACGCCGACGGTAACCGCCGTCAGACCGGTTTTGCCGCCCGCTGCGGTGCCCGCGGCTGATTCAATGTATACCGCTGCCGGGGCTGCGCCCACCAGGCCGGAGAACACGCTGCTCAGGGAGTCAGTGGTCAGCGCTTTGCCGCCGTCGATGATCTGACCGTCTTTGTCCAGCAGGTTTGCCTGACCGGCCACCGCACGGATGGTGCCGGTAGCATCAAATACGGCGGTCATCACCAGCGCCAGAACGCTCGGCAGTACAACCGGGTTCAGTGCACCCACGATGTCCAGCGTGCCAATCAGCGAGTTGCCATGCTCATCACTCAGTGACGGAAAGGCGAAGATACCGGAGAAGTGAACGTTCGGATCGAAAATCAGGCCGACAACCGACACGCCAATAATGGTCAGCAAAATGCCACCCGGCACTTTCAGTTTTTCCAGGCCGATAATGACCGCAAGGCCAATCAGCGACATGATCACCGGGAAGCTGGCGAAGTGACCCAGCGCAACCGGCAGACCGTCGATCGGGTTTTTCACCACCAGACCCACACCGTTCGCGGCGATCAGCAGCAGGAACAGGCCGATACCAATGCCGGTGCCGTGCGCAACGCCCTGCGGCAGATTGCGCAGGATCCAGCTACGGATACCGGTGGCAGAAATCACGGTGAACAGCACACCCATCAGGAACACCGCGCCAAGGGCAACCGGCACGCTGATCTGCTGGCCCAGCACCAGGCTGAACGCGGTGAAGGCGGTTAATGAGATGGCACAACCGATCGCCAGCGGCAGGTTGGCCCACAGACCCATCACGATGGAACCAACACCTGCCACCAGGCAGGTCGCCACGAAGACCGCCGCAGGCGGAAAGCCCGCTTTGCCCAGCATGCCCGGTACGACGATCACGGAGTAGACCATCGCCAGGAAGGTAGTGAGACCGGCTACAATTTCCTGACGGACATTACTGCCGCGTGCAGAGATTTTAAAGAAAGCGTCAAGCGAACCGCCGGTACGCGCAGATGGCGTAGACATAGAAAACATCCCCTGAGAATTTTTATATTCACTGTTGAGCGTGGTGGACAATCCACTGCCCGTTAAACGTCATCTCCATGTGCTACGTTGCGGCAAAGCAGGGCCACAAAAAAGCAAACGTTTAACTCCGCGCAAATAAAACAGCTGTTAGAAAAAAGGCAAACGATTATCTAGCCTTCCACAGGGGTTTTTCAACTTAACTTTGCCTGTTTTTACTAATTTTCACTTATGGCGGCGAAGAAACCATCAGTCGATGCGCAAACGTTATCGTCTATGCGCAACTTTGCAACATTTTTGTCTCGTTTTCGCCGCAACACCCTAAGGTCATCCTCATAAAACAGACTACGCGCCAGGCAGTTCAAACGGACCGCCCTGCTGGATCGCCCGCTGCCAGGCGGGTCGCATTTCCACGCGTTTTTTCCAGGCCTCCAGGTACGGCAAATGGTCCACGCCGCCGCGCGCCAGCAGCGCGAAAACTGGAAAGCTCATCTGAATATCGGCCATGCTGAGCGCTTCACCGGCAAACCAGGCCTGGCTGGCAAGCTCAGACTCCACATAGCGGGCGTGGGTCTCGATCTGCTTGTTGAGATACGCTTTCTGCACCCCCTGCCCCAGCGCTTTGCCCAGGGTGCGAAAGCCAAGCGGCACCGGCGCTTTGCCCAGGCTGCCAAACACCAGTTTCATCACCAGCAGCGGCATCAGCGATCCTTCGGCGTAGTGCAGCCAAAAGCGGTACTGCAAGCGCTGCGCGGCATCATCTGGCTTGAGGGTATGATTGGGATCGTAGGTTTCCTGCAAATATTCCAGAATCGCGCCGGACTCGGCAATGGTCACGCCGTTATCTTCCAGCACCGGCGACTTACCCAGCGGGTGCACTTTTTTCAGTGACGCCGGGGCCAGCATGGTCTTTTCGCGCTGGTAGCGCACGATCTGATAGGGCAAACCCAACTCTTCCAGCGCCCAGAGCACGCGCTGGGAGCGGGACTGATTTAAATGGTGGACGGTGATCATCATTGACTCCCTTAGGTTTTTTCAATGTTGCGTCAAAAAATGGAATGAGTTGCGGAAAAAATTTCGCCTAAAAAACAGACACCCCGACTGGTAATGTCATCAGCCTGACATACACTAAAAGTGTCAGCACAACCCGGAACCTCCACCACATTGCTCGACTGAGGGGTGTTGATGTCGGGGGAAACCCTCCCGCACAGGCGCGGGATAGAGAGAAAGACAAAGACCGGAAATAAACTAAGGCGCCCTTGTGGCGCTTTAGTTTTTTTGGCGTCAGTCATCTTCCAGCAACCGCGCCCCCGTGCCCTGCTCGCCTAACGCATCGCCCGGATTGCGCAATGGGCAGTCGCTGCGTGACAAACAGCCGCAGCCAATGCAGCCGTCGAGATCGTCGCGCAAGGCTTCCAGCGTGTGAATGCGGCGATCCAGCTCCTCGCGCCACTGTGACGACAAATGCTTCCACTCTTTGGCGCTCAGCGTGTGGCCTTCCGGCAGTACGCCGAAGGCATCTTTGATGGTCGCCAGCGGAATACCAATACGCTGCGCGATCTTGATAATCGCCACATATCGCAGCACATCACGCGTATAACGCCGCTGATTTCCGCTATTTCTCACACTTTTGATCAGGCCTTTCGCTTCGTAAAAGTGTAGAGCAGAAACCGCAACGCCGCTACGTTTCGCCACGTCACCGGGGGTCAGCAAGGCTTTCATTCGCGGCAATTTCTTTTCCATAAACCTCTTTACCTCAAGTTAACTTGAGGAATTATACTCCAGCCCAGACCCAACGACGGATCAAAACTGAGAAAGAGGCTGTAATATGTCCCATCAGCAGATTATTCAGACACTGATTGAATGGATTGATGAACATATCGACCAACCCATGAACATTGACGTGGTTGCCCGAAAATCCGGTTACTCGAAGTGGTATTTGCAGAGGATGTTCCGTACCGTCACGCATCAGACGCTTGGCGATTATATTCGCCAGCGCCGCTTATTGCTGGCGGCGGAAGCGCTGCGCACCACCCAGCGGCC
This sequence comes from uncultured Enterobacter sp., assembly GCA_963521185.1. Lineage (GTDB taxonomy): Bacteria > Pseudomonadota > Gammaproteobacteria > Enterobacterales > Enterobacteriaceae > Enterobacter_D. Next base: position 91,487 of record CAUQTV010000008.1, read on the forward strand.
CATCTTTGATATCGCGATGGATCTGGGGTATGTCTCGCAGCAGACGTTTTCGCGCGTGTTTCGCCGCGAGTTTGACAGAACGCCGAGCGATTACCGGCATCAGATGTAGTGGCAGTGAGCGAGCCGCGTTACTCGCGCTGCTCAACCCAGGTGATAAACTCATGCGGCGGCAGCGCCCTGGCAAAATGCCAGCCCTGACAATATTGCACGCCACGCTTTAACAGCCAGGTGACCTGCTCTGCGGTTTCCACCCCTTCGGCAATGATCTTCAGGCGCAGACTCTGCGCCATCTCAATAATATGCTCAGCGATCAGATGGCTGGTGCTGTTAGTGGTCAGCGTATCAATAAAGGATTTGTCGATCTTCAGGATATCGACATTCAGAGAATAGAGATTGTGCAGGTTCGAATAGCCGGTACCGAAATCATCAATTGCCACTTCATAGCCCGCCTGACGGAACGCCTGGATCACCGGCGTGGTTTTCGGCACATCAATAAAACCACGCTCGGTCACTTCAATCTTAATTTGCGCGGCGCGTACCGAATAGTGCTGCGCTTTATCGGAGATTAATGCAATCAGGCGCGAGGAGTGGAAGTCGGAGGCGGACAGGTTAATGGAAATATACAGGTTTGGGTTACCCGCGAGATAGTCACCTAAGTCGTTAAACACCTCTTCGACGGCGTAGTCGGTGACGCGCTCAATCAGCCCTTCTTTTTCCGCCAGCGGAATAAACTCAACCGGACTCATCACCGGACCGTCGAAGCCCGGCCAGCGTAGCAGCGCTTCTGCACCGACGCACTGACCGGTTTTAATGTCGATAATGGGTTGGTAGTGAAGGCGAAGCTGACGTTTTAACAGTGCCCGGTGTAACAGGCGGCGCGGCGAGTTAAACTCCTGCCGCGTTCGCGACCACACCAGTAAAACAATAATGCTGCAAATCATGCCCAGCGGTAATGTCAGCGTGGCCTGATGATAGAGGAACTTCAAATAGCGATCGCTGGAGGTCGACACAATAATCGCAATCGGGCGCTTTGCGGAATGCGCAATGGTATAGAAGCGGTCATCCTTCTTGAAGTTAAAATCATTCTTCTGCACCAGCGACGATAATGTTTTGAGGTTGGCATTGGGGCTGACAGAAAAGAATGATTTGGTCACGGTGTCATACACACCGAATGCCAGCGAAGGATCGTCTGACATCACTTCACTGAAAGAGAGCGGGTTAACCACTACCGCATAATTACTGCGTTGCAGATACACCATTTTATAGCCGCTATAAAAAGGCGTGTCGCGATAATAGTAAATAGAGACATCGGGCTTACGGGTATATTCCGCCGCGGGAATAATATACGGCTGATCAAGCGTGACTGAGGTTGAGCATAAAAAGTGATTCCCCTTCGCGTAGATTAAATCAGCAACATAAAGCCGCCCGCGAATGATATTGAGCATATTCTGACGGTGCGTCGGGGAACAGATCTGTCCGTTGAATTTCAGGGCGTCCTGACGGGCGATTTCAACCTGCTGGATAACCACTTCCGTTTTATCCAGCGCCAGCTGAGCAAACGACCGCAGCTCGACGCCCGTTTCTTTCACGGCACGGATGTGCGCAAACCATAGCGCCAGCATCACAGGCAGCATAACCACCATGATGACCCCGACGATTCTCAGCACCTTGAGGCGTGCGCTATGATTCATTTCCGCCTAATATCCCTGCATTGTGTGTGCCTGCAATGACGGCAGGATGCTATGTTTAACAGGTGATTACGTTGCATGAATCATACGACATTAGCAACTGACTTTTCTCATTCGAAACCTAATATTTGGTTATGACGATATTATTTGCCCGTAAGCCAAACTTAAAGAGGTGGCCCTGATTATATTAAGGGAAATAATTATCCGGGTGAACGAGCGGGTTTAAGATAACACAACACAGGATCGGTGATTAAGCCAAACTGCCAGAAGGTTAAAAATCAGGTGCTCCGGCTGTTTGTTTTTTCAACGGCTTCAGACGCCATTGATCGAAGAATGTACGTATTTAAAAAAGTTCGGCGGCGACAATTGTTTTTCCCCGACCGGCACGTTTCGCATCGTACAACGCATTATCCGCCAGCGTCAGCAATGCCGAGGATTCTACCTCGCCGTTGGTCACGCTCACGACACCCGCGCTAAACGAGAGCTTAAGCCGCTCCTTACCCACCAGCAGCGGTTCGTCGGAGAGCACGGCGCGCAGTTTCTGCGTAAAGCGAACCGCTGTCTGACTGCCCGTCAGTGGCATGATCATCAAAAACTCTTCGCCTCCGAGTCGACCAAGCTGATAGCCCTGGGGGCTTAGCTCCCGAATGCGATCGCAAAACCACGTGAGCGCCATGTCGCCCGCCTGATGTCCCCATGAGTCATTGATGCGTTTAAAATGGTCGAGATCAAACATCACTACGCTGAAGCGCTGATGGTGGCAGCCCGCCGCACTCGCCACCAGCGCATCTTTTAACCGCAGAAGAATGGCAAAGCGGTTAAGGCAGCCGGTCAGATCGTCGGTGGTGGCTTTCAGCGCCAGCTGCTGTTCGGCTTTTTTGCGCTCGGTAATGTCGAGGCCAATATTCAGAATGGAGTTATCGGGCAGCAGGATGTTGGACCACAGCACCGTCAGCACTGCGCCATCGCGGCGCACGGGGTGCCACTCCTGCATATCGACCATCGGTGAAGTATTGACCGACGCGCGCATTTGTCGTCGCACCTCCGGGTCCGGGTAGAACAGCGCCAGCGGATCGGCATGTTGATTGAGCTCGTCTATTCGCCAGCCAAATAAGCGCTCGCATTCACCATTCCATAAAACGCAGCGGTTATGTTTGTCAAAAGAATTCATTAATACCGGCGCGCGATCGAAAAGTATTTTGTATTGAGTGACAACGCGCTGCATTTCCAGCGCCATACGTTCGCGGGCCATAATCTCGCCGAGATAATCTTTTAATTTCTCGACCAGAATAACAACAATATTTTTTAGCACCACCATTGACGGTAATGGACGGGAAAGCGCTAAAAAGAAATAGCCGTTAAGCGTGGGATTTTTGGTATTCAATTTGCACAAAATACCGCTTTGTAATTGCGATGCCGTTTCAGACGCCTGGGGAAAAAGGCGTACCCCGACGTTGCTACGCCAGCAAATCACGCGCCACGCCTGGTAATGACGGCGCATTTGCGCATTGCCCAGGAAACCTTCTACGTCCTCTAACGTGCAGGGGATCTCGCCGCAAGAGACCAGTTGACGCCCCGCGTCATCATCCACCACGACCCATGACATCGCGGCACCAAAGGTGGTGTTGATAGCGTGCAGAATGTCGTGTAGCGAGCGGTCGGCGGTCAACCAGGGCATAAGCTTCGCCAGCATATGCAACGCCTTCGCATCATCCATTGTTGTCTCGTCGCTATTTTTTTTCATTGTATGTTTCGCAGGTTATTGAAATCGTTAATCCTTGCCTGTCATTTATTTCAGGGAAGTAAAATAGCTAAAACGCAGAAAGCTAACGACCAATACTCAGCGTAAATAACGCAGGAAAAAGAGACTAAACAGAACAGGAATATAAATAACCATTCAAATAAACTGCCTGAATATTCAAGCACCCGAAAAGTTAACTGCCCAATCAAGCATAATAGATCAATTTCCGCCTGTAAATGCGTGCAAAAAAAAACGCTAACCCTGCGCATTATTGCTATGCCAATGAATTGCTTAAAAAGTTGTTCTATCCCGCTGAAACACTGCGCACTTAAACCAAATTTAATGTTAATGATAGATTCACCCACATTATTTATGGCTAAAAAATCAGCGAAAACCGATAGACAACCACTGGCTAATAAAAAACCAAATGTGATATAGTTCACACATATTGTGAAACAGGAAACAGCGTTTCATTAAAGAGTGTAACCGCTGCGAACCTCCCGCGTTTAGTGCGCCGCCCGTGCATAACGCCGGTTCGCAGGAATAGCGTTTTTTTTCTGAGGACAGGTAGATGGCTACGATCACCACCAGCGTCGTGTTGCTGCGCTGGCAGTTATTGAGTGCGGTGTTAATGTTTATGGCGAGCACGTTGAACATCCGGTTTCGCAAGTCGGATTATATTGGTCTTGCGGTGATCAGTAGCGGCATGGGCGTTGTCGCTGCCTGCTGGTTTGCAACCGGACTGCTGGGCATCACCCTCGTTGACGTTGCCACCATCTGGCACAACATTAAAGACGTGATGATTGAAGCCTCAAGCCACACGCCGCCAGAATGGCCGATGGTTCTGACCTGATGCGCTAAAAACAAAAAGCCCCGTCTCAACGGGGCTTTTTCTCTTCGTCAACGCAGGAAGGCGAGACTTAGAACGGGATATCGTCGTCGAAATCCATTGGCGGTTCGTTAGACTGCTGTGCAGGAGCAGACTGCTGCGGGCGAGACTGCGCGCCGCCGCTGAACTGGTTGCCGCCCTGCGGCTGCTGAGGCTGACCCCAACCGCCTTGCTGACCGCCACCCTGCTGCTGACCACCAGCCGGTGCTCCGCCGCCCTGACGGCCACCCAGCATCTGCATGGTGCCGCCTACGTTGACGACCACTTCCGTGGTGTATTTTTCAACGCCCGCCTGGTCGGTCCATTTACGCGTTTGCAGCGCACCTTCGATATATACCTGAGAACCTTTACGCAGGTATTCACCGGCCACTTCCGCCAGCTTGCCGAACAGCACAACGCGGTGCCATTCTGTTTTCTCTTTGGTTTCGCCGGTCTGCTTGTCACGCCAGGATTCGGAAGTAGCCAGCGTAATGTTGGCAACTGCGCCACCATTAGGCATGTAGCGTACTTCCGGGTCCTGGCCCAGATTACCGACGAGAATCACCTTGTTTACGCCTCTGCTGGCCATGGTCGTGTCTCCTGAATACGTTTCTTAATAGTGTAAACGCGTGAGTGTACCATTTCCACGTCGCCTTTTGATAGCTGTGAGACTCTTTCCAGAGATCGCTCAGTCAACTAACATTTTTGCACACCTGCGTGGAATGCGCATCATAATACTGTATATCCAATCAGGTTAAATTGTGTCATAATTAGCCGTTTCAGTTCTGACCGCCGGGTGTCCTTCAAACATGCCGGGGCATGCCGAGTATCTACCGGGAAAGGTGAATGGATAAGATAGAAGTACGGGGCGCTCGCACCCATAATCTCAAAAACATCAACCTCGTTATCCCACGCGACAAACTCATTGTCGTCACCGGGCTATCGGGTTCAGGCAAATCCTCACTGGCTTTCGACACCCTCTACGCCGAAGGGCAGCGTCGCTACGTTGAATCGCTCTCCGCCTATGCGCGTCAGTTCCTGTCGCTCATGGAAAAGCCGGATGTCGATCATATTGAAGGGCTGTCGCCAGCGATTTCCATTGAGCAGAAATCGACCTCGCACAACCCGCGTTCCACGGTCGGGACGATCACCGAAATTCACGACTATCTGCGTCTGCTGTTCGCCCGCGTGGGCGAGGCGCGCTGCCCGGATCACGACGTACCACTGGCGGCGCAAACGGTCAGTCAGATGGTCGATAACGTGCTGTCGCAGCCGGAAGGTAAACGCCTGATGCTGCTTGCGCCCATCATTAAAGAGCGTAAAGGCGAGCACACCAAAACGCTGGAAAACCTCGCAAGCCAGGGTTACATCCGCGCGCGCATCGACGGCGAAGTGTGCGATCTCTCCGATCCGCCCGCGCTTGAGCTGCAAAAGAAACACACCATTGAAGTGGTTATCGATCGCTTTAAAGTGCGCGAGGATCTCACCCAGCGCCTGGCGGAATCCTTTGAAACCGCGCTGGAGCTTTCCGGCGGCACGGCGATTGTGGCAGATATGGACGATACCAAAGCGGAAGAGCTGCTGTTCTCCGCCAACTTCGCCTGCCCAATCTGCGGCTACAGCATGAACGAGCTTGAACCGCGTATGTTCTCGTTCAACAACCCGGCGGGCGCGTGCCCGACCTGTGACGGCCTGGGCGTGCAGCAGTATTTCGATCCGGACCGCATTATTCAGAATCCGGAACTGTCGCTGGCGGGTGGGGCTATCCGCGGTTGGGATCGCCGCAACTTCTACTATTTCCAGATGCTGCGCTCGCTGGCCGAGCACTACAAATTCGACGTGGAAGCGCCGTGGGGCAGCCTCGGTGCCAGCGTGCATAAAGTAGTGCTCTACGGTTCCGGCAAAGAGAGCATTGAGTTCAAATATATGAACGATCGTGGCGACACCTCCGTGCGTCGTCACCCGTTTGAAGGCGTGCTGCACAATATGGAGCGCCGTTATAAAGAGACGGAATCCAGCGCGGTGCGCGAAGAGCTGGCGAAGTTTATCAGCAACCGCTCATGCACCTCGTGCGACGGCACGCGTCTGCGCCGTGAAGCGCGTCACGTCTACGTTGAGAACACGCCGCTGCCGACCATTTCAGACATGAGCATCGGTCATGCGATGGACTTCTTCACCAATCTTAAACTGGCTGGTCAGCGGGCAAAAATCGCCGAGAAAGTGCTGAAAGAGATTGGCGATCGCCTGAAGTTTCTTGTGAACGTTGGCCTGAACTACCTGACGCTTTCCCGCTCGGCGGAAACGCTCTCCGGCGGTGAGGCGCAGCGTATCCGTCTGGCAAGCCAGATTGGCGCGGGCCTCGTCGGCGTGATGTACGTGCTGGATGAACCCTCTATCGGTCTGCATCAGCGCGATAACGAACGTCTGCTCGGCACGCTTATCCACCTGCGCAATCTCGGTAACACGGTGATTGTGGTGGAGCATGACGAAGACGCCATTCGCGCCGCCGACCACGTGATCGACATCGGTCCGGGCGCTGGTGTGCACGGCGGCCAGGTGGTGGCGGAAGGGACGCTGAAAGACATTATGGCGGTGCCGGAATCGCTCACCGGTCAGTTCATGAGCGGCAAGCGCAAAATCGACGTGCCGAAGAAGCGTGTCCCTGCCGATCCGGAAAAAGTGCTTAAGCTAACCGGCGCGCGCGGCAACAACCTGAAAGACGTGACGCTGACGCTGCCGGTGGGCCTGTTTACCTGCATTACCGGCGTGTCCGGTTCCGGTAAATCAACGCTGATTAACGACACGCTGTTCCCGATTGCCCAGCGCCAGTTGAACGGTGCGACCATCGCCGAACCTGCGCCGTACCGCGATATTCAGGGTCTGGAACATTTCGATAAGGTGATCGACATCGACCAAAGCCCGATTGGCCGCACGCCGCGCTCTAACCCGGCCACTTACACCGGTGTGTTTACGCCGGTGCGTGAGTTGTTTGCCGGTGTTCCCGAGTCGCGCTCGCGCGGTTACACGCCGGGCCGCTTTAGCTTTAACGTGCGCGGCGGTCGCTGCGAAGCGTGCCAGGGCGATGGTGTGATCAAAGTCGAGATGCACTTCCTGCCGGATATTTACGTGCCGTGCGACCAGTGCAAAGGCAAACGCTATAACCGCGAAACGCTGGAGATCAAATACAAAGGCAAGAGCATTCATGAAGTGCTGGATATGACCATTGAAGATGCCCGCGCATTCTTCGATGCGGTTCCGGCGCTGGCGCGTAAGCTGCAAACGCTGATGGATGTTGGCCTGTCGTATATTCGTCTCGGTCAGTCGGCAACCACGCTCTCCGGGGGTGAAGCCCAGCGCGTGAAGCTGGCGCGTGAACTGTCAAAACGCGGTACCGGCCAGACGCTCTATATTCTTGATGAGCCGACCACTGGCCTGCATTTCGCTGACATTCAGCAACTGCTGGAAGTGCTGCATCAATTGCGCGATCAGGGCAACACCATCATGGTGATTGAGCACAACCTCGACGTGATTAAAACCGCGGACTGGGTGGTCGATCTGGGACCGGAAGGCGGCAGCGGCGGCGGCGAAATCCTCGTCTCCGGCACGCCGGAAACCGTTGCGGAGTGCGAAGCCTCGCACACGGCGCGCTTCCTCAAGCCCATGCTGTAATCGTCACTCTGCGCCTTGCTGCTCTCCGGCAAGGCGCATCACATTTCCTCATTTTCCCTCACACCCCCGCAAATGATGTGACTGACTTTTCCCACGCGCTGTAGCCTGAATGCCTGGAAGCCTTAGGGAAACATTATGCGACTTTTACGAACGGCCTGCCTGCTGCCCATTTTACTGTTGATCGCCTGCACCTTTACCGGCCGCTACAACAGCGACGCGCATCGCCAGCTGGTCATGCTTGAGGCGCTGCATGTGCAGTTTATCGACGATGCCAGCCTGCCGGATGCGCAGAGCGATCCCGCCACCATCAGTCAGGACGATCGTGAAATGCGGCTGCAATTTGAAGAAGCAGTGCTCTTTGCCCAAAGCCTTGGCGATCCGCTGCGGCTAAAAAACCTCACTGCCGCCCACCAGATCTATCAGCTGCAATACGCCCGCTTTGCGCAGCAGGGTCGCCCTTTTAAACCGGAACAGGCGCAGTTATTCCGCCAGCAGGCCACGCAGGGCTGGCAGCAGGTGATCCATGGGGAGTGTCTGCGTCCGCACTCCGTTTGCCCGTAAAGGAGTCAGAATGAGCGTGTTCGACGAGTTAGAAGCCGCGTTCTCAAGCCCCGCTTTTCGTCAACAGGTGAGCGAGACCGTGCGCAGCCAGTGCCTGACGCTGTTCCGCCAGGGCTTACACGACACCAATGAGTACATTCAGAGCAGCTGTGCGCAGCTTGTGCAGGTGCTGCGCGACAAGGCGCAGGGCGAGCTGGAGGAAGAAGACGTGATGGTTTATCTCAACAGCCAGCGCGCGCTATTGCAGATCCAGCTTAACAACGCTGAGATCGCCACGCGGGCGCGCATGCAGGCCATTGTCGCGCAGCTGCTGAATATCACGTTGACGACGCTTATCCGCGCGCTGTAGCCCCCTTCACGCGCCAGGTAGCAGCCTGCGGGTATCTTCCGGCAGCGCCGCGAGGGCCAGTTGATAGGAGGCATCCACCAGATAATAGATTTGTGAGTCCGGCAGCGAACCGTCCAGATAGACCGTGCTCCAGTGCGCTTTGTTGAGGTGCGCGCTCGGACGCACATCGCTGTGCGCATTGCGCAGCAGGTCTGCCAGCTCCGGACTGGTTTTCAGCGACACCGCCGGGCGATTGTCCGTTTCGTGCACCATCGCAAACAGTACGTCCGCGACCTTGATTTGCGTGGCTTTCCAGTCGCTGTGCACGCTCTGTTCCGCCCCCGATTTACCCATGCAGTAGGGCAGAAGTTCCGAATTGGTCATGTTTGTTCCCCTTGTAGTGTCGCGACGAGAGTGTGCGAACTGCCGTGGATACGATGCGATGTGAAAAACGCATCCCTCTCAGTGTGCAGCAAGTGTCGGGATCCAGCCAGAGGCGATTAAAAAAACGGCAATCAAAAGAGTGCCGTTATCGGGATAAACGCGGGGATCAGTACTCTGAATTGACGATCACTTCTTCACCGAACGCGCCCGCCTGCGGCAGCGGCCGGTAGGTCGAGTTGGACGCGCGCAGTACGCGGATGCCACGCGCGCCCACTTCCCGTGCGGCGGCGATGTCGTTATCAGAGTCACCGTAGAACAGTTTGATTTGTTTATCCTGTAGCCACTGCGTTTTGGTGTTTTGTCCGGCTTTGTCCCCGGCAAAAATCACCGGGTTCATGTTGGCAGCGGGGATCAGGAAATCGTCCTGTAAGGTTTTTGACACGGTTTCGGTTTTGGTTTCGCTGCGTCCGGTGATGAAAAAGATGCTGTCACCGCGCTTCACGTGCAGGGCAATAAGCGCACGGGCGACTTCTTTCGGGATGCTGAACTCATCCCAGCCGTTGTTCATTTTCTCCCAGAACGCCGGGTTTTTCAGATAGTCTTCGCTGTCTGGTGACCAGGTTCTTTTGCCACGCCAGAAACCGGGGCTGGAGAAGAGCACGGTGTCGTCGATATCAAAACCCACCGCCATTGGCGGGCGGCCCAACAGGCTGTTTTCGATCTGCGCCACCGACACCCAATGGATGGGTGCCTGCTCGGCGAGTTTTGCGACGTTAGTACCAGGATAGATCGGCGACGGTGAAGAGGCGTGGGCGGTGACGGAGCCATTGAGCGTAAACAGTAAGCAGAACGCACTGAGTCCAAGTGTGATTTTGCGCATATTTTTCCCTAAATTTTCAGCTTGTTGCGATGAGATTTTAAGCGAATGGTCAAAAATTTACCTGACCTTAACGCCCACAGCGGCTGAAGGGAAGAATTTTCTGCGGGAATGTCATAGAGAAAGAGAATGATCACAGGGGTCTGTCCCCCTCACCCTGACCCTCTCCCACAGGGAGAGGGAATGTAAGTAAGTGCTTACATCACAGCAGCAAACGCCTGCGCTACGCGGTGCACGTTGCGAGAGTTAAGACCCGCCACGCACATACGCCCGCTGGCAATCAGGTAGACGCCGAACTCTTCGCGCAGTCTGTCCACCTGCGCCGCGCTGAGTCCGGTGTAGCTGAACATGCCGCGCTGTTGTAGCAGGTAGTCAAAGTTGTGGCCTGGCAGCGTCTCTTTCAGCACGCGGACCAGCTCTTTGCGCATCGCCAGAATGCGCACGCGCATCGCTTCCACTTCCGCCAGCCAGCTGGCTTTCAGCGCAGCATCGCCCAGTACGGTCGCCACCACCTGCGCACCAAAGGCTGGCGGGCTGGAGTAGTTACGACGCACGGTGGCTTTTAGCTGTCCCAGCACGCGGCCTGCGGCGTCAGCGTCTTCACACACCACCGACAGCCCGCCGACGCGCTCGCCGTAGAGGGAGAAAATCTTCGAGAACGAGTTGCTGACCAGTGCCGGCAAGCCCGCGCTGGCAATCGCGCGAATGGCATAGGCGTCTTCTTCCATGCCTGCGCCAAAGCCCTGATAGGCGATGTCGAGGAACGGGATCAGGTTACGGGCTTTCAGCACCTCAGTGACCGCATCCCACTGGGCGTTGGTCAGGTCCGCACCGGTCGGGTTGTGGCAGCACGGATGCAGCAGCACGATGCTCTGTGCGGGCAGCGTGTGCAGCTTTTCGATCAGGGCATCGACGCGCACGCCGTTGGTGTCGGGATCAAACCACGGGTAGGTCTGGACGGTGAAGCCCGCACCTTCAAAAATGGCGACGTGGTTTTCCCAGGTCGGATCGCTGACCCACACGCCAGAGTCCGGGAAGTAGCGCTTCAGGAAATCTGCACCGACTTTTAGCGCACCGGAGCCGCCAAGCGTTTGCAGCGTGGCGACGCGTTTTTGCGTCAGCACCGGGTGTTGCGCACCGAACAGCAGCGGTGCAATGGTGTTGCGGTAAAGGTTGAGACCTTCCATCGGCAGATAAAGGGAGGCACCGTGCGGCTGGGCGTTCAGGCGGGCTTGCGCTTCGGCCACGGCCTGAAGCTGCGGAATAATGCCGTCTTCGTTGTAATACAGCCCAATGCTGAGGTTCACTTTGTCGCTACGGGGATCTTCTTTAAAACGCTCCATCAGAGACAGGATGGGGTCGCCAGCATAGGCGTCAACTTTCTGAAACACGCGGTGGTTCTCCAGGTTTACGGTGCGAGAGAAATACAATAAACCGGAAGCGGGGGAAGATCGAGAGGTTGTTAGGGGAATGTGACAGATACAATTGCTCACCCCGGCCCTCTCCCTAAGAGAGGGAGAAGACCAGAGCAGAGAGCGTCAATCCAGATATTTCATCGCCACCCGCGACGTCAGGCGGGTGATAAGTTCGTAAGCACTCACTTTTGTGAACTCCGCGATGCGCTCAACGGGCAACCCTTCACCCCACAGCGTTACCGGATCGCCGGCGCTATCCTGCGCGTCCGGGCCTAAATCGACGCAGATCATGTCCATCGCCACGCGCCCGACGATGGGCACTTCGCGCCCCTTGACCAGCACCGGCGTGCCGGATGGTGCGGCACGCGGATACCCGTCGCCGTAGCCCATCGCCACCACGCCGAGGCGGGTGTCACGCTCGCTGACCCAGGTGCCGCCGTACCCCACCGGTTCGCCCGCTTTGTGCTCGCGCACGGCAATCAGATTGGAGGTGAGCGACATGACCGGCTGGAAATCAAAATCTGGCCCCCAGGGCTTTTGCTCCAGCGGCGATACGCCGTAGAGAATAATGCCGGGACGTACCCAGTCAAAGTGCGCCTGCGGCCACAGCAGTATACCGCCGGACGCCGCAATCGAGCGCTGACCGGGTTTACCGTCGCAGAAGGTGTTGAAGGTGTCGAGCTGCTGCTCGGTTGCGCCGCATTCTGGTTCATCGGCGCGGGCGAAGTGGCTGACGATGTTCACCGGCTGGCGAACGTTTTTACAGGCGCACAGACGCTGGTAGAAGGCGTCCGCCTGCTCCGGGCGCACGCCGAGGCGATGCATACCAGTATCAAGCTTCATCCACACGGTGACCGGCTCGCTGAGCACTGCGTTTTCCAGCGCATCGAGCTGCTCAGTATTGTGCACGACGGTGTGCAGATGCTGAGCGGCGATGGTGGGTAAATCGCTGGCGGAGAAAAAGCCTTCCAGCAGCAGAATGGGCTGGGTGATGCCGCCCGTGCGCAGGCGCAGGGCTTCTTCCAGACGCGCGACGCCAAAAGCGTCGGCACTGGTGAGCGTTCGCGCGGTCTCCAGAAGACCGTGTCCGTAGGCGTTCGCTTTCACGACTGCCACCATGCGGCTGGCGGGTGCCAGTTCGCGCAGGCGTTGCAGGTTGTGTCGCAGAGCGCGGCGGTTAATTACAACAGTTGCCGCTTGCATTTGAATTCCTTAAAAATTATTCATCATCATATTGAGGACCGGCGTAATTATCGAAACGTGACCACTGTCCGTTAAAGGTCAGGCGCACCGTACCGATGGGGCCGTTACGCTGTTTACCCAGAATGATTTCGGCAATACCTTTCAGATCGCTGTTCTCGTGATAAACCTCGTCACGGTAGATAAACATGATCAGGTCGGCATCCTGCTCAATGGAGCCGGATTCACGCAGGTCGGAGTTCACCGGGCGCTTATCGGCGCGCTGCTCCAGTGAGCGGTTAAGCTGCGAGAGCGCGACAACCGGCACCTGAAGCTCTTTCGCCAGCGCTTTCAGCGAGCGGGAGATTTCAGCGATTTCCAGCGTACGGTTATCGGAGAGCGACGGCACGCGCATCAGTTGCAGGTAGTCGATCATGATCAGGCTCAGGCCGTCATGCTCGCGGAAGATGCGGCGCGCGCGGGAGCGGACCTCCGTCGGCGTCAGGCCGGAGGAGTCATCAATGTACATGTTACGCTTTTCAAGCAGGATGCCCATAGTGCCGGAAATGCGCGCCCAGTCCTCATCATCGAGCTGACCGGTACGAATGCGGGTCTGGTCAACGCGTGACAGCGAGGCCAGCATACGCATCATGATCTGTTCGGCGGGCATCTCAAGGCTGAAAATCAGCACCGGTTTGTCCTGCAACATCGCCGCATTTTCGCAGAGGTTCATCGCAAAGGTGGTTTTACCCATCGACGGACGCGCCGCCACGATGATCAAATCGGAACGCTGTAGGCCAGCGGTTTTTTTATTCAGATCCTGATAACCGGTATCGACGCCGGTCACCCCATCGTGCGGCTGCTGAAAAAGCTGCTCAATACGGGCGACGGTGGTTTCGAGGATCTGATCGATGCTCTTCGGCCCTTGATCTTTATTGGCACGGCTCTCAGCGATTTTAAACACGCTGGATTCCGCCAGATCGAGCAGATCTTCGCTGCTGCGGCCCTGGGGATCAAAACCGGCGGTGGCGATCTCATTGGCTACCGAGATCATCTCACGCACTACCGCACGTTCACGCACGATGTCCGCATAAGCGCTAATGTTCGCCGCACTTGGCGTGTTTTTCGACAGTTCCGCCAGGTAGGCAAACCCGCCCACGCTGTCGAGCTGACCCTGCTGTTCGAGGGATTCTGCCAGCGTGATCAGGTCGATGGGCTTGCTCATCTCCTGCAAGCGGTGCATTTCGGTAAAGATATGGCGGTGCGGGCGGGTGTAAAAATCTTCCGCGACCACGCGCTCGGCGACGTCGTCCCAGCGTTCGTTGTCCAGCATTAAACCGCCCAACACCGACTGTTCCGCTTCAATCGAGTGCGGGGGCACTTTCATCCCTTCGACCTTGAAGTCGCGGGGTTCAGTCTGTTTGTTGAAGGGTTTATTTCCTGCCATAGTGAATGGAGTTACCGAGATGATGATTGGGTCGAAAGATTACCATAGAGTTCAGGAGGAAGCATGGCAACGCGTATTGAATTTCACAAGCATGGTGGCCCCGACGTTCTGAAAGCGGTGGAATTTACCCCCGCCGATCCCGCCGAAAACGAAATCCAGGTTGAAAATAAAGCCATAGGGATCAACTACATTGATACCTATATTCGCAGCGGACTCTACCCGCCGCCAGCCCTGCCGAGCGGTCTGGGCACCGAAGGCGCGGGCGTGGTCAGCAAAGTGGGCAAAGGCGTGACGCACATTAAAGCAGGCGACCGCGTGGTGTATGCGCAGTCGGCGCTGGGAGCGTACAGTTCCGTGCACAATGTGCCCGCGGACAAAGCGGCGATTTTGCCTAACGCCATCTCATTTGAGCAGGCGGCCGCTTCCTTCCTCAAAGGGCTGACGGTCTTTTACCTGCTGCGCAAAACCTACGAAATCAAACCGGACGAGCCGTTTCTCTTCCACGCTGCGGCCGGTGGCGTGGGGCTGATCGCCTGCCAGTGGTCAAAAGCGCTCGGTGCAAAACTCATTGGTACCGTCGGCAGCGCGCAAAAAGCACAGCGCGCGTTACAGGCAGGCGCATGGCAGGTGATTAACTATCGCGAAGAGAGCATCGCCGAGCGGGTAAAAGAGATCACCGGCGGGAAAAAAGTCCGCGTGGTGTATGACTCGGTGGGCAAAGATACCTGGGAGGCGTCGCTGGACTGCCTGCAACGCCACGGGCTGATGGTCAGCTTCGGCAATGCGTCCGGCCCGGTGACCGGCGTGAACCTGGGTATTTTGAACCAGAAAGGATCGCTGTATGCGACCCGCCCTTCCCTGCAAGGTTACATCACCAATCGCGAAGAGTTAGAAGAGGCCAGCAACGAGCTGTTTTCGCTGATCGCCAGTGGGGTGATCAAAGTGGATGTGGCAGAGGATCAGAAGTTTGCGCTGGCCGATGCACAGCGGGCGCATGAGACGCTGGAAAGCCGGGCGACGCAGGGTTCAAGCCTGTTGATCCCGTAAGCGCTTCTCGTTGCGACAAAGAATTAGGGCCTCCACATGGGAAGCCCTTTCTTTTTTTAGTTCGGCTGTATGTAGGGTACAGCTCGATGAATTCGTTGACCGCGCAATAGTGCCAGATCTGGTATCTAAAGCCTATGCGGTTTCAGCGAACTCACCAGGGAAATGTCCGAGGTTGTGATCGACCCCGCATTACCTTAGTAACGCCAGCGGTTATTGCGCTGATACTGTGGGACTTTTGGCTTTTTCACCGCCCGAATCACCCACACAATCGCTACCGCTAACAGCAACCACGGCAGCAGTTTGATCATCAGCGCGAACAGTCCGCCGACGAACATCAGCGCCGTTGCTACCACCAGCGCGGCCACAATACCCAGCAGTGAAATGCCGGTGACCATCAGCATGACAAAAAATCCCACCACAAACAGTAGTTCCAGCATGGCTGTCTCCCAAAGGTCATCGCCCAGAAATCGTTACATCACTGAAGTCTGTATTACAAGAAACATGCCAAAATTAACTTATTGTTTTAAAACGAAAACGCCTCGCTGACGAGAGCGAGGCGTGGTTATTTTGACCAGGTTTTAGTGAAATTTTAACGCTTATCCGCCACCAGCTTCAGCGCCTGCTCAACCACGTTGACGTCGGCACCAGGCTTATGCGCGTTTTCACTCAGATGACGACGCCACTGGCGCGCGCCCGGAATGCCCTGGAAAAGCCCGAGCATGTGGCGGGTGATGTGACCCAGATATGCGCCGTTGCTCAGCTCTCGCTCCATGTACGGATACATGGCGCGCACAATGGCTACGGGATCCGGTTGCGGAACGTCAAGACCGAAAATCTCACGGTCCACGGCGGCCAGAATTCCGGGGTTTTGATAGGCTTCGCGCCCTACCATCACGCCGTCCATGTGCTCAAGATGCGCTTTGGCCTCCGCAAGCGATTTGATGCCACCGTTGATGGACATCGTAAGCTGCGGGAAATCGCGTTTTAACTGGTAAACACGCGGGTAATCCAGCGGCGGGATCTCACGGTTTTCTTTCGGGCTAAGGCCCGAGAGCCAGGCTTTACGCGCATGGATGATAAACATCTCGCACTCGCCGTTACCGGCAACCGTATTGATGAAATCACAGAGAAAAGCGTAGCTGTCCTGATCGTCAATGCCGATACGCGTTTTGACCGTCACCGGGATCGACACCACATCGCGCATGGCTTTGATGCAGTCGGCCACCAGTTGCGCATTGCCCATCAGGCAGGCACCGAACATGCCGTTTTGCACGCGATCGGACGGGCAGCCGACGTTGAGGTTGATCTCATCATAGCCACGCGCTTGCGCCAGTTTTGCACACTGCGCCAGCTGCGCCGGATCGCTGCCCCCCAGCTGCAAGGCCACCGGATGCTCTTCCTCGCTGTACGCCAGGTAATCACCTTTGCCATGAATGATCGCCCCGGTGGTGACCATTTCCGTGTAGAGCAGCGTTTCGCGGGACAGCAGACGCAAAAAGTAGCGGCAATGCCTGTCCGTCCAGTCGAGCATCGGCGCGATGGAAAAGCGGGAAGAAGCGAATTCAGAGGACGGAGTGACTAGTGACATAGCGTACAATTTTGCATCAACGTGAAAAAGGGGCGCTACTATAGCACACTCATTTCGCTGGGACACAGCGCACGTTTATGCCAGTCAAGCGGCGGCATAAACTAGCATTAAATGATTTTTAGCTGATTGATAATAAAAGGGTTGGACTGTAGTAATAATAAGAGCTTACGAGGGGCACCCGTTGGCTGACGGCGCTTGCTCTCCCAACTTTTCACCAGATCATGGCTTACACCTACGGCAGTCGCGAATTCCTGTTGACGCAGGCCGGTCGCTTCTCTAATCGCTTTTACATCTATCTCACTAAAGGAATGTACGTGCTCAGGACTCGGCGAAATCTCACCCATTTCGATGTGGACCATCTCTTCTGCACTGGCCAGCAGATCGGCAAATAACGCATCTTTCATTATCAATCTCTCAAACAGGATAAGAACCTGAGTCGGGTTCGGTTAAGCCTTACCAGACATTGAGTTTTTCAACTAACTGTGACAGTAGCTTACATTGTTCGTCAGTGAGGGAATCCTGCTCATTTTTGGGATAAATGAGCGCAAGAAAAATACGGCCATTTCTAAGGATATTGTAATAAATGACGCGAACACCGCCACGCTTACCCATGCCTGGCCTGTTCCAGCGCACTTTTCGAAATCCACCCGTGGCGACAATCACGTCACCTACGTCAGGATCGTTGATTAACATTTCCTGAAATGCCTGGAATTCATCGTCAGGCATTAGCGCTTTTCTTCTTTTGCTAAATCCATGCAGTTCTATGAATGTGTACATGATGCATCCTGCAACAAGATATCTCACCGCAGAAGTGTACCGCGTACACAAAAAACAAACAAATTATTTGCTAACCGGAGGCGTTGCGCCTCCGGTCGGCTTTTTTAGAAGGTCATGCTGAGCTGTGCGCCTGCACCCCAGGTTTCGTCTTCGCCCACCAGTCCCGTCAGATCGACGTGCACGGTGTTAAACGGTGCAAAACCCACACCGCCGGTGAAGACATTGCTGTCGTTGTCTTTCACGTCAGCGCGGTAACCAGCACGCACCGCCAGCCAGTTCAGCGGACGCACTTCAGCACCGACGCCCACATACTGGGAGTTCTCTTCGCTCTTGAAGCCTTTGGTTTCCGTCAGATCGCCATCGGCGCTAACGGTGACCAGATCGTTGTGCCATGCGACACCGGCGGTCACCAGCGGGCTGATTTGGTAGGTATCTTTATAGCTCACCACATCGCCGGTGCGGCCATTGGTGATGCGAATATCTTTGGTGTCGATATCGCGGGAGATCAGGTTCTGGCCGCTTAAGCCCACGGTCCAGTTTTCACTCAGGTCGGCGGCGATACCGGCATCGACGTTAAAACCGGTGTCGTCGGTGCGATAACGGCTGCTTTTAAAATCATCGCTGTCGTAATCGTAAATCGACGTGGTGTAGTTGTAGACCCAGGTTTTTTGCAGCTTCGGTGTCACACCGAAGGAGACCGGCACATCACCGATCATAAACTGGCGCGCCACAGCGACGCCGTAATCCGAAACGATCGCTGCGCGGCCGGAGGCGGTGGAGTTAAGGTTTTGCGTGATTTCGTCAGCGCCGTTTGGTGACAGTGCCGCTTGCAGGGCCACGCCCGCCGCGACCGCATCGCTGTTCTGGATGCTGCGCAGGTAGGTGATGTCCTGCTGATCGACAGAAGAGCTGACACGCGCGTGCGCATAGGCTTTGGTGACGAAAGCCACCGACAGCACACGGTTAGGAATACTCACCGCAATGCCCGCTGCGGCACTGGCGCGCGCGGTTTTTCCGTCTAAAAATTCCAGCTCATCGGCCAGATCTTTCGCCGCGCCCTGGAATTCATTGAGCGTACCCAGCGGGTTGGCAATGATATCTGCCGCCGTCAGGTTATCCACGACGTCGCTGTAGCGGTCAATTTTGTCGCTAATGTCGTCGATTTCGTCCTGAAGATTGTCTTTATCGGTAAGTTGCGCCTGCACGCTCGGCAGGATCACCGTTACGTCATCTTCCGGCTGCGCTTTGGCCAGCAACGCCGGGTTAATCAGTACGCCGCTGCCATAACTGGCGG
This sequence comes from uncultured Enterobacter sp., assembly GCA_963521185.1. Taxonomy (GTDB): domain Bacteria; phylum Pseudomonadota; class Gammaproteobacteria; order Enterobacterales; family Enterobacteriaceae; genus Enterobacter_D. Next base: position 110,350 of record CAUQTV010000008.1, read on the forward strand.
AAGCCACACCGGTTCCCCCCATTGCGTCGCTACGTGCTTCTGCCCAGGTATTGGCTGCTCCTGCCTGATTTGCCACAAAAAAGGAGACAGCGAGAGTTATCATCGAAAACTTAAAATTTTTTTTCACAGTATGCCCGTCTTTTAATTAAGTGAAGATCTATCCCCCGACAGTTATCGCCTGAACAGGGATGAACTATTGCTGTGAACAACGATGTTAAATGCGCTTAATTCAAATTAATGACGCGGGTTCCGCGCTGATTTTATTCATTCCTAATCCCATCCTTTTCGCGGACGTTATTAACTTATAGAAGACGAAATTAATTTCGGGTAGGTTTTCCAGCGCGAGCATGAAAAAGAAGACGGAAACGGCGCGTAACGTGGCGGGATGCATCGGGGTAGAAATCTGAGCAAATAATGCTGCCGGGAGCGCGCAGTGGCGCGGATCTCGGCGTTTTGACGAGAACATGGTAAAGTGTGTGTTTCCCCTTCCCCGCAACCAGAGGATGCCCATGGACATGACCACTTCGCAAGAGATGCTAACGCAGGCCGAACAGCTCTGTGCGCAACGCAATGTGCGACTGACTCCGCAGCGTCTGGAAGTGTTGCGGCTGATGAGCCTGCAAAAAGGGGCGATTAGCGCTTACGATCTGCTGGACTTACTGCGCGTATCTGAGCCGCAGGCCAAACCGCCAACGGTTTATCGCGCGCTGGATTTTCTGCTTGAGCAGGGATTTGTGCATAAAGTGGAGTCCACCAACAGCTACGTGCTGTGCCACCTTTTCGACAAACCGTCGCACACCTCCGCCATGTTTATTTGCGATCGCTGCGGGTCGGTGAAAGAAGAAGGCGCTGAGGGTGTAGAAGATATTATGCACGGGCTGGCCGCTAAAATGGGTTTTGCGCTGCGGCATAACGTGATTGAAGCGCATGGCCTGTGTTCGGCCTGTTCAGAAGTGGAAGCCTGTCGTCATCAGGGCGAGTGCCACCATGACCACAGCATTCAGCTGAAGAAAAAACCGCGCTGATTACGTTGAGTTTTGAATGGAGTATGAGGTTGGTGGTACATCCTTGTACCATTCGGGCAGGGTAGCCTTAGATTTGGTGCAGTACGCTACTACCAGCGATAGTCGTGGCGGGTTTCCCAGTCACCGACTTCTTTCTCGGCCTGGTCTTTCTGATAGCCGTAGCGTTCCTGAATTTTCCCGACCAGCTGATCGCGTTTACCTTCGATGATTGTCATATCATCGTCGGTCAATTTGCCCCACTGTTCTTTCGCTTTACCTTTAAACTGTTTCCAGTTACCGCCGACTTCGTCTTTATTCATAATGTCTTCCTCATCGTTCGGTGTTGAATAACATAAACTATTCGTCGTCCATCGTTACGTTCATGATGTGCTGAACGTGATAATTATTATAGATAAGGATTTTATATGATGGGCGTTATTCGGAATATTGAACCATTCTGGCAGGCAAATAGTAGGGTTATAGAGAGGAAAACCGATGCGGGATCAGGTGGGTAACGCGCTGCGTAAACCCGTGTCAATAAAGGTAACGCGTTATGAAAACCAGCTATTAGCCCGCCAGTGTTTGCGCCATATCCACGCCAGCGTAATGCCGCGCAGGGCCAGAAACACCGTCAGCGACAGCCACAGTCCGTGATTGCCCAACAGCGGCACGGTAGTGAGCGTCAGGGCAAACCCGGCAGCGGCCACCGCCATGCTGTTTCGCATCTGCGCACCGCGCGTTGCCCCGATGAACATGCCGTCGAGCAGATAACACCAGACGCCCACAACGGGTAAAACCACCTGCCAGCCGAGGTAGCGATCCGCCAGCTGTTGCAGTTCCGGCAGCGATGTCAGGAGCGCGATGATGTATTCACCGCCCACCGCATACACCAGCGCAAAGCCTAACGCCACGATCCCCGACTGCCGACAGGCCGCCCGCCAGACGCTGAGCAACTGGCTGCCGTCGCGCGCGCCGTAGGCCTGGCCGGAATGTGCTTCGACGGCGTAGGCAAAGCCGTCAAGCGCGTAAGCGGTGAAGGTCAGCAGCGTCATTAGCACCGCGTTCACGGCAATGACGTCGCTGCCGAGGCGCGCACCGAGCACGGTGACGGTGCCAAAGCAGAGCTGGAGCAGCAGCGAGCGCAGCATGATGTCGCGATTGAGCGCCAGTAACCGCCGCACATTGCCGCGCCACGCGGTTTTGAGCATGGCCAGCGATACGCCGCGCAGCCGCAAGCCACGGTGAACCATACCCAGCCCGACAAAAAACGTCGCATATTCGGCGATCGCCGTCGCCAGCGCCGCCCCCTGCACGTCCATTTTCAGCCCCATCACCAGCCAGATATCGAGCACGATATTGAGCAGGTTACCCACCACCAGCAGAACCACCGGCGCGCGCGCATACTGAATGCCCAGCAGCCAGCCCAGCAAAACGAGATTGGCCAGCGAGGCCGGGGCGCTCAACCAGCGCAGGCTCAGGAAACGCTGCGCCTGTTCCAGCACCGCGTCGCTGCCGCCCACAATGTGCAGCGTCAGGTCGATAAGCGGCGTTCTGAAGAGCACAATAAGCGCGCCCGCCGCCAGGGCCAGGATGAGGGGTTGGATCAGCGCACGCGCCAGCGCCTGGGGATCGCGCGCGCCAAACGCCTGTGCGGTGAAGCCGGTGGTGCTCATGCGTAAAAACAGCAGCAGCATAAACAGAAAGCTGGTTGCCGTTGCGCCAACCGCCACGCCGCCAAGGTAAACCGGGCTGTCGAGATGACCAATGATCGCCGTATCCACCAGCCCCAACAGCGGCACGGTGATGTTGGAAAAAATCATGGGAAGCGCGAGACGCCAGAGCGCCTTATCGGAAGCGGTCAGCAGTGACATGCGGAAATACCGGGCAGTTCAAAGAAGCGCTGCGGCAACGGTAACCGTGCCACAGCGTTTACAGGAGAAGGTTACAGCCACTCACCGTTGCGGATCACGCCAACGGCCAGCCCTTCAATGGTGAAACTCTGCTCGCGCAGGTCAACCACAATGGGGGAAAACTCGCTGTTTTCCGGCAGAAGCGACACGGTGTTGCCCTGTTTTTTCAGGCGCTTAACCGTCACTTCGTCGTCAATGCGCGCTACAACCACCTGGCCGTTACGCACATCCTGCGTTTTGTGCACGGCCAGCAGATCGCCGTCCATGATGCCGATGTCTTTCATCGACATTCCGCTCACGCGCAGCAGGAAATCGGCGTTCGGTTTAAACAGAGAAGGATCGACCTGATAGTGACCTTCAATGTGCTGTTGTGCCAGCAGCGGTTCACCCGCCGCGACGCGACCCACCAGCGGCAAACCGGTTTCTTCTTCCACCAGCAGGCGGATACCGCGGGAAGCCCCTGACACGATCTCAAGAACCCCTTTACGCGCCAGTGCTTTGAGGTGTTCTTCAGCCGCATTCGGGGAACGGAACCCCAAGCGCTGAGCAATTTCCGCACGTGTCGGCGGCATGCCCGTCTGGCTGATATGATCCCGGATGAGATCAAACACCTCTTGCTGCCTGGTCGTTAACGCTTTCATTCCGCCCCCTGGGTGTATATACAGTTATGCTGTGAGTATATACAGTCAAAGTCCATTTTGGAACCGAATTTTAAGCAAAAAACCAGGGCTTTATGCATTTCTGGGAGCTAAGACGAGAACCGGAAAGAAAAGCTTAACGATAGTGCGACCAGAGCAGCATGCCCCAGGTGGCGAGCGCCAGCAGAATCGACATCAGCACCGCCGCCGATCCCATGTCCTTCGCCCGACCAGAGAGCTCGTGAAACTCGGCACCGATGCGGTCCACCACCGCTTCAATCGCACTGTTGAGAATTTCCACTATCATTACCAACGCCACTGACCCAATCAGCAGAACACGTGTAATGGCGTCCACGTCCAGCCAGCAAGCGATGACAATCGCAGCGATCACCGCCACCGATTCCTGTCGGAATGCCGCTTCGTTGATCCATGCTGCGCGTACCCCTTTCCAGGAATAGCCCGCTGCTTTAATGATTCGTGTTAACCCAGTGGTATTATTGGCCATCAAAAAGAACCTTTTTATGTAATTAGCGTCAATGTCTATACGAGCTTACCGAGGTACAACAGAATTTCCGCGCGCTTTCTGATATTCTTGCGGCGCAATGGCATTTTTAACCAGAGGCTTCACATCGTTTATGTCCGGCTGGCCACGAATTTACTACAAATTACTTAATTTACCATTAAGCGTACTGGTAAAAAGCAAGTCTATCCCAGCAGAACCTGCACAGGAATTGGGACTCGATACTTCACGCCCAATTATGTACGTTTTGCCCTATAACTCTAAGGCAGACTTGCTGACTCTGCGCGCGCAATGTCTGGCACATGAATTGCCAGACCCGCTGGAACCGCTGGAGATCGACGGCACGCTGTTACCGCGTTACGTGTTCATCCACGGTGGACCGCGTATTTTCACGTACTACACGCCAAAAGAAGAGTCGATCAAGCTGTTCCATGACTATCTCGACCTGCACCGCAGCCATCCGGATTTGGATGTGCAAATGGTGCCGGTATCGGTGATGTTTGGCCGATCGCCAGGGCGTGAAAAAGGTGAAGTTAACCCACCGCTGCGCATGCTTAACGGCGCACAGAAGTTCTTTGCCATCTCCTGGCTGGGGCGTGACAGCTTTGTGCGCTTCTCCCCGCCGGTTTCGCTGCGCCGCATGGCGACCGAGCACGGCACGGACAAAATCATCGCTCAGAAGCTGGCTCGCGTTGCGCGTATGCACTTTGCCCGTCAGCGCCTGGCCGCCGTTGGCCCGCGCCTGCCTGCACGTCAGGATCTGTTCAACAAGCTGCTGTCGTCAAAAGCGATTGCCCGCGCGGTTGAAGACGAAGCGCGCAGCAAGAAAATCTCCCATGAGAAGGCGCAGCAAAACGCCGTCGCGCTGATGGAAGAGATTGCGGCTAACTTCTCTTACGAAATGATCCGCGTCTCCGACCGCATCCTGAGTTTTACCTGGAACCGGTTGTATCAGGGCATCAACGTGCACAACGCTGAGCGCGTGCGCCAGTTGGCCCACGACGGGCATGAAATTGTCTACGTGCCCTGCCACCGCAGTCACATGGACTACCTGCTGCTGTCGTATGTGCTTTACCACCAGGGGCTGGTGCCGCCGCATATCGCCGCCGGGATTAACCTGAACTTCTGGCCCGCAGGCCCGATTTTCCGCCGCCTGGGCGCGTTCTTTATTCGCCGCACCTTCAAAGGCAACAAGCTCTACTCCACCGTCTTCCGCGAGTATCTCGGTGAGCTGTTCAACCGTGGCTATTCCGTGGAATATTTCGTTGAAGGGGGGCGTTCCCGCACGGGTCGCCTGCTCGATCCGAAAACCGGCACGCTGTCGATGACCATTCAGGCGATGCTGCGTGGCGGCACGCGTCCTATCACGCTGGTGCCGATTTATATCGGTTACGAGCATGTGATGGAAGTGGGCACCTACGCGAAAGAGCTTCGCGGCGCGACGAAAGAAAAAGAGAGTCTGATGCAGATGGTGCGCGGCCTGAGCAAGCTGCGTAACCTGGGTCAGGGCTACGTTAACTTTGGCGAACCGATGCCGCTGATGACGTACCTCAACAACCACGTGCCGGAGTGGCGCGAGTCCATCGATCCGATTGAAGCGGTGCGTCCGGCCTGGCTGACGCCAACGGTCAACAGTATCGCCGCCGATCTGATGGTGCGTATCAACAACGCCGGTGCGGCAAACGCCATGAACCTGTGCTGTACCGCGCTGCTGGCGTCGCGTCAGCGCTCGCTCACCCGCGAACAGCTGACCGAGCAGCTCAACTGCTATCTGGATCTGTTGCGTAACGCGCCGTATGCGTCTGATGCCACCGTGCCGACGGCGAGCGCCAATGAGCTGATCGAACACGCCCTGCAAATGAATAAGTTTGAGGTCGAGAAAGACACCATTGGCGACATCATCATTCTGCCGCGCGAGCAGGCGGTGCTGATGACCTACTATCGCAACAACATTGCGCACATGCTGGTGCTGCCGTCGCTGATGGCGGCAATTATCACCCAGCATCGCCAGATCTCCCGCGAGGAGATCCTGCGCCACGTTGAAGAGCTATATCCGATGCTGAAAGCGGAGCTGTTCCTGCGTTGGGAAAAAGCCGAGCTGGCAGGCGTACTGGAGACGCTGACCGCCGAACTGCTGCGTCAGGATCTGGTGATTGCGAAGGACGATAAGCTGCACATCAACCCGCTGCACTCCCGCACCCTGCAACTGCTGGCAGCCGGTGCGCGCGAGACGCTGCAACGCTACGCCATCACCTTCTGGCTGCTAAGCCAGAACCCGTCGGTGAACCGCAGTACGCTGGAAAAAGAGAGCCGCACGCTGGCTCAGCGCTTGTCGGTGCTTCACGGCATCAACGCGCCGGAGTTCTTCGATAAAGCGGTATTCAGCACCTTAGTGCTGACGCTGCGTGACGAAGGCTACATCAGTGATACCGGCGATGCCGATCCGATGAAAACGCTTCAGGTGTATCAGCTGCTGGCGGATTTGGTGACGTCGGATGTGCGCTTAACGATAGAAAGCGCAACCAGTCAGTAAGAGCGGGTGCGCGGTGCCCGGCGGCGTAAGCTTGCCGGGCCACTAAAGAAAATCAACGGGCGAGATAGCTCAGCGCCAGCCCCAAAAACAGCGCCAGGCCCACATAGTTATTGTTCATAAACGCTTTGAAACAGGCGTCCCGATCACGATCGACAATCAACCGCTGCTGATAGATAAACAGCGCTCCCGCCACCGCAATCGACGCATAATATACCCAGCCCAGCCCGCTCAGTACGCCAACGACGGCCATCAATGCCAGTACGGCAACCTGCAAAATACCGACGATCAGCTTGTCGTGACGACCAAACAAAATGGCGGTCGATTTAATGCCAATCTTCACGTCATCGTCCCGATCCACCATGGCATAGAGCGTGTCATAGGCCACCGCCCAGAGAATGTTGGCGAGGAACATCAGCCAGCAGCTTAGCGGCACCGACTCGCTCACGGCGGCAAAGGCCATGGGGATCGACCAGCCAAACGCCGCCCCCAGCACCACCTGCGGCAGATGCGTGTAGCGCTTCATAAACGGGTAGACCCACGCCAGCGCCAGCGCGGCAACCGACAGCAAAATCGTCATCAGGTTGAGCGTCAGCACCAGCAAAAACGCCAGCAGCACCAGCACCACAAACAGCGTGCGTGCCTCTTTCTCGCTTACCGCGCCGCTCGGCAGCGGACGGTTGGCGGTGCGCTTTACGTGGCCATCAAATTTACGGTCGGCATAATCGTTGACCACGCAACCCGCCGCGCGCATCAGCCAGACGCCCGCGACAAATACTGCGAGGATCCACAGCGGCGGCAAACCCGGCGTTGCCACCCACAGCGCCCACAGCGTGGGCCACAGCAGCAACAGTGCGCCAATCGGTTTGTCCGTGCGCATTAAACGGTGATACGCCAGCAGCTTGCTCTGCGTCAGACTCCACTCCATGTTTTCTTCCTCTTAATACAACGGCGATGCAGGCAAAAAAAGTTCTGTTAGCAGCAACGGCTTTCCACTCAGGCGCAAACGGGACCGGCGACCCCATAAAGCGTCATGGCGGCCAATCTCGATAAAATCACGGGTCAATTCGGATGAGGTAAACAGATAGCGCCCCAGCGGCGTTTTGCCCAGCTGTTGCAGCGCGATTTCCGGGCCGTTAAGCGTGGATTCAGGCACCACGGTGCGCCCGGCAAGCCAGGGTTCGCCGTCGGCGCAGAGTAAAATTTCACGCAGCCAGTAGCGCGCATCCTGCGGTAACAAGGCGAGTTCTTCGCTCACCGCGTCTGGCGCGACGAAGCCTTCCTGAATGAGCGTCACGCTCACCTGCCTGCCTTGCTGCTCAAAACGTTTGGTCATGGAATCTTCCAGCAACAGCCAGTCCAGCAGTTGCGAGTCCAGCGCGGGGATTGCGTCAAAATAGCGCAGCGCACGCAGTTGCGTTAGCGCAGGGTGTGACATGCCTTACTCTCCGGTACATAACGTATCAGTATTGTATCGCAGAATAGCGGGGGGCGGCGGGCAAACTTCATTCACTTTGCAAAAGTGCAACAGTTGCGCAACAGAGGCTGCTGCGCGGAAAAAAGGGTGCACCGGTTAAGGTGCACCAAACAGGCAAAATCAGCATTGCGGGGAGACGATCACCCCTTGCCTTTTACACTGCTGATAAACGTTGGACGGGCGGTTTTAGAGCCGAGGCTTTCAGCTTCGTTAAGTAATTTCAGCGCTTTATCGATTTCGCCTTTGGCAACGGCTTGCTTAATGCCCTGATTGAAGTAGTTTTCCGTATCGCTGAGCACCGGCTCGTGTTTCACGGCAGGGGCAGGTGCAGCGGCGGGTGCGGCCGCAGGTGCCGGTGCGCTGTAAGCGGCGGCAGGCGCGACATAGGCGGTGGCGGGCGCGGCGGTGTTACCGACGGTGACGGACGCCTGATTAGAGGATCCAAACAGCGGGCCGACTAAAATGCTGGAGGTGGAGTTGTTGCTCACTTTTAGCTTCAGTTTGCCGTCGGTGACGTGGCGCGCAACCGGATCAGGAATATCCGGGATCGCATTGCCCACGCCTTTTGCATAAGCCTTCGCCGGGTTGGTCATGGTGGTGGTTTTTTGCAGATCCTCCGGCGTGGTGAACACCAGCAGATACAGCTTCTGTTGCCCCAGCGCAGGCATGAGCTTCACCGAACCTTCGAGGCGATCTTCAGAGACGGCACCGGGCTCCTGATAGGCGAAATAGCTGCTAGGGAAGTAAGCCGACGGATTTAAATTCTGGTCCAGCACCAGCAGGTTAGGGGCAAAAATCGAGTGCTGCTTTTCACCGAGGCTGGTCAGCGTCACCGTTAATTCACCGATGTTGGCGGGCACGCTGTAGGCCACCACTTTACCGCTGATGCCGGGTACGTTGAGGGTCTGACCGGTGGTTGCGACATCGGTGGCTTGCGTTTGGGACTGGGCGACGGGCGTCCAGGCCAGCTGTTGCAGCGCCGACGCCGGGATAGCCGGTGCGGCGGCGGTATTCTGCGGCACGATATTCACGTCGGCAAAGCTGATGGCGGGCATACCGCCGAGGATCCCTGCGCTCAGGCAAAGCGCGACGAGCGTTTTTTTCATTTTCATTGTTTTAACCTCAATACGCAGATTTGACGGTAGCCAGGCAATAGCGCGTCAGATCTCAAATGACTTAACTGATGAGGGTTAAGAGGGGCTTTCGCCCCTCTCCGGTATAACGTTTACTGCGTAATTACCACCAGATTTCCATCTGTGCGCCGAAGGTGACTTCGTCGCTGTCGCCACGGCTGGTATTACCAAACGGCGTGAAATCACCGTTGGATGCGGCCAGTGATGTGGCGCTGCCGTTGTCAGCTTTCACGTAACCCCATTTCTCATCCCACTTGGCGTAGGTGGCGAAAACGCGGATGGCCGGACGGGACCAGATGCTGTCGCCCGCCTGCCACTGTTGGGCGAGGGTGATTTTGTACTGGTTGTTGGTCTCATCAACCTGCTGCGATTTCACGTTGTCGTAGCCCACTTCCAACAGGGTGCTCATGATCGGTGTCCATTTGTACATTGGACGCACACCGACGGTCCACCAGGTGTTGCCACGGTTGTTGTCGCGGTCGATATCCTGATACATGCCGACGTACATCATGTCCCAACGATCGCCCATCGAGATTGAACCGTGGTCCAGCACGCGGATCAGGCTGCCGTTGTTATCAACCGCGCCGCCGCGCGCCTGGCCTTTACCCTGAGAAATCATGGAGTCGGTTGCATACTGAACAACAAACTTGTTAAAGCCGGTGCCGATGGTTTGCGTATGTTCCGCAGTGAACATCCAGCCATCTTTCGTTGCGCCTGGCTCTAAGTAGTAATCGTCAGGAATGTTGGTGTGACCATAGTCCACACCTAATTCCAGCGCGCCGCCTGGGTTGGTTTCCATGCCGCCTAAACGAACGTCGAAGACATCGTTCGGCACATCGTTGTTATAGGTTCTGATCCCTGTCGCCGGATCGATGTCACCGAACGCGGAGGAGCCGCCGGATTCAGACGAACGGGTTGCCGCAAAGGAGAGTTTACCGATGCCGACGTCAACGTTTTCAAGACCAGCACCAGGACCTGAGATATCCCAGTAGTAGAAGTCGATCATGTGAACGTCATGACGCTGGTAGAAGCGTTTACCGGCCCAGATATTCGCACCAGGCAGGGCGTCGATCAGGTTTTTACCGACGACGTTAAATTCACGGATCGCAGGGGTATTGCTGTCTTCCCAGTCGTTGATTTGATCGGATTTGTAAGCAATGTTGCTATCGAAATAGAAGCTCTTATCTGCTTCTTTCCACACTTCCTGGCCTAGCTTAATTTCAGCGTAGGTTTCACATTCGTTACCGAGACGGTATTTAGCGTCTGCACCGGTTGCCTGGAAACACTGTTGCGTACCACCGCTGCCTGTCCAGCCGATACCCGAACGGGCGTAGCCTTTGAAGTCGACAGCGCCGGCATGGGCAGACAGGATGCCTGCTGTAATGGCGACTGCCACTGGGAGTTTGCGCAGAGTAATCATCATTCTATCTCCTGAGAGCTTTGCTTTGCTTTTCTTTGTAATGGGAATGCTTAAACGCCTGGCTCCTGATGCAACCGACGACAAGCAGTGCCATCCTCACGGAACAGATGGCAGCGCTCCGGCGGCAAGCCGATAGCGAATGTGGCACCCTCTTCTACCAACACCACGTCAGTCTGGCGATACACCAGGTTCTGACGGATGGCGGGGATTTGGATATGAATCTGTGTTTCATGACCTAACTGCTCGACGACCTGAACCATGCCCTCCAGGGTGACATCGGCGATGTCGCTGGGCAGCAGGTGCTCCGGACGAATACCGAGAGACATGTTTGCGCCGACCTGCACATGGGTGCTTTCAACCGGCAGCCAGACCTGCTGACGGTTCGGCAGTTCCACCTGCACCTGATCAATGGCGGTGGCGGTGACTTTCACCGGCAGGAAGTTCATCTTCGGCGAGCCAATAAAGCCTGCAACGAAGCGGTCCGCCGGGTAGTGATAGAGTTCAAGCGGCTTGCCGACCTGCGCCACGCGCCCGGCATCCAGCACCACAATTTTGTCCGCCAGCGTCATCGCTTCCACCTGGTCATGGGTCACGTAAATCATCGTGCGTCCCAGGCGTTTGTGCAGGCGGGAGATCTCAATGCGCATCTGTACGCGCAGTGCGGCGTCGAGGTTCGACAGCGGCTCATCGAGCAGGAACACGCGCGGTTCGGCCACCAGCGTGCGGCCGATCGCCACGCGCTGACGCTGACCGCCGGAAAGCGCCTTCGGTTTGCGATCCAGCAAATGCCCCAGTTGCAGCACGTCGGCAACCTGAGCAACGCGCTGTTTGATCGTCTCTTTTTTCGCGCCCGCCAGCTTCAGACCAAAGGACATGTTTTCAGCGACGGAAAGGTGGGGATAGAGGGCATAAGACTGGAACACCATGCCGACGCCGCGCTCAGCGGGCGGGATGTCATTCATGCGGGTGTCGCCAATAAATAAATCACCGCTGGTGATGGTTTCCAGCCCGGCAATCATGCGCAGAAGTGTCGATTTACCACAGCCTGACGGACCGACAAACACCACAAACTCGCCTTCATTAATAACGAGATTGATCTCTTTCGATACGACAACGTCACCCCAGGCTTTCGTTACGTTCTGCAACTCCACGCTCGCCATGCCCTTCTCCCTTCGTTACTGCGCTCACACCTTCAAGATGGGCCGACTATGCGTGATTCATAACTTTGGTGAATCCTCCACCCCTCTCTTTTTTATGGGGGAGGAGACGGGAGGATGAGGCGACCGGGTCTGCCCTCACAAGTTCCCTGCTTTAGCGATTTTCGTGATGGAGGCGGCAAAAATAGCCGCTGATTTATGTGCGCTACTGCTCATAACACTGATTTATGCAAAGCCGATCACATAAAGCGGGGGTGGGGCGTAGGCCCAAGGAGGATGAGAAGCGCTTGTCAAAACAGGAGACTGAGAAGCGTTAAGCCACCTCTGTGTATCTACGAGCACATCACCAAAAAGGATGGGAGATATGAAAATCAAAACTGGCGCAGGCATCCTCGCATTGTCAGCGTTAACGACGATGATGTTTACCGCCCCGGCTCTCGCCAAGATTGAAGAAGGTAAGCTGGTTATCTGGATCAACGGCGATAAAGGCTACAACGGCCTCGCTGAAGTGGGTAAAAAATTCGAAAAAGATACCGGCATTAAAGTGACCGTTGAACACCCGGATAAACTGGAAGAGAAATACCCGCAGGTGGCAGCGACCGGCGACGGCCCGGACATCATCTTCTGGGCGCATGACCGTTTTGGCGGCTACGCGCAGTCTGGTCTGCTGGCAGAGGTGACGCCGGACAAAGCCTTCCAGGACAAACTCTTCCCGTTTACCTGGGACGCGGTGCGCTATAACGGCAAAATCATCGCCTACCCGATCTCCGTGGAATCCCTGTCGCTGATTTACAACAAAGACCTGGTACCGAACCCGCCGAAAACCTGGGAAGAGATCCCGGCGCTGGATAAAGAACTGAAAGCGAAAGGTAAGAGCGCGCTGATGTTCAACCTGCAAGAGCCGTACTTTACCTGGCCGATCATTGCCGCTGACGGCGGTTACGCCTTCAAATACGCCAACGGCAAGTACGACGTGAAAGACGTCGGCGTGGACAGCGCAGGCGCGAAAGCGGGCCTCGGCTTCCTGGTGGATTTGATCAAAAACAAACACATGAACGCCGATACCGATTACTCCATCGCGGAAGCCGCTTTCAACAAAGGCGAAACCGCAATGACAATCAACGGCCCCTGGGCGTGGGCCAACATCGATAAGAGCAAAATCAATTACGGCGTAACCCAACTGCCAACCTTCAAAGGCAAAGCGTCTAAGCCGTTCGTGGGCGTGCTGAGCGCCGGGATCAACGCCGCCAGCCCGAACAAAGAGCTGGCAAAAGAGTTCCTCGAAAACTACTTGCTGACCGACCAGGGCCTGGCGGAAGTGAACAAGGATAAACCGTTGGGCGCAGTGGCCCTGAAATCCTATCAGGAGCAGTTAGCGAAAGATCCGCGCATTGCCGCCACCATGGCGAACGCGCAAACCGGTGAAATCATGCCGAACGTTCCGCAGATGGCCGCCTTCTGGTACGCCGTACGCACGGCGGTGATCAACGCCGCCAGCGGTCGTCAGACGGTAGATGCTGCACTGAAAGATGCACAGGGTCGTATTACGAAGTAAGCACAAGTCCCCTCACCCCGGCCCTCTCCCCAGGGAGAGGGGGAAAGGCGCCCGGTCAGTCCCCTCTCCCAGGGGAGAGGGGGAAAGGCGCTCGATCGGTCCCCTCTCCCTCCGGGAGAGGGTTAGGGTGAGGGGCGAGAACTGTTTAATTGCTGTTGAGGAAGAATCCCCATGGATGTCGTTAAAAAGAGTCATTGGTGGCAAAGCGAGACGCTGAAATGGTCAGTGATTGCCCTGCTTGGTCTGCTGGTGGGTTATCTTGTTGTATTGATGTATGTCCAGGGGGAATACCTGTTTGCCATCATGACGCTGATATTAAGCTCTGCTGGCCTCTATATTTTCGCCAACCGTAAAACCTACGCCTGGCGCTACGTTTACCCCGGCATGGCGGGCATGGGCCTGTTCGTGCTGTTTCCGCTGGTGTGCACCATCGCCATTGCCTTTACCAACTACAGTAGCACCAACCAGCTGACCCAGGAGCGCGCCGAACAGGTGCTGATGGATCGCTCGTATCAGGCGGGCAAGACCTACGAGTTTGGCCTCTACCCGGCTGGCAGCGACTGGCAGTTAGCGCTCACCGACGGCGAGAGCGGCAAGCATTATCTCTCTGAGCCGTTCAAATTTGGCGGCGCGCAAAAACTTACCCTGAAAGACGCAGAGGCGATCCCGGCGGGCGAACGCGCCAACCTGCGCGTTATCACGCAAAACCGCCAGGCGCTGAACCAGCTGACCGCCGTACTGCCCGACAACAGCAACGTGATAATGAGTTCGCTGCGCCAGTTCTCCGGCACGCGCCCGCTGTACACGCGCGCGGATGACGGTACGCTGCTCAACAATCAAAGCGGCGTCAAATACCGCCCAAACAACGATGCGGGCTACTACCAGGCGCTTAACGCCGACGGCAACTGGGGCGACGAAAAACTCAGTCCGGGTTATACCGTCACCATCGGCTGGGATAACTTCATGCGTGTGTTTACCGATGAAGGGATCCAGAAACCGTTCTTCGCGATTTTCGTCTGGACGGTGATTTTCAGCCTGCTGACGGTGGTGCTGACGGTCGCCGTGGGCATGGTGCTGGCGTGCGTGGTGCAGTGGGAATCCCTGCGCGGCAAGGCAATTTATCGCGTACTGCTGATCCTGCCCTACGCCGTGCCTTCGTTCATCTCTATTTTGATTTTCAAAGGGTTATTTAACCAGAGCTTCGGTGAAATCAACCTGATGCTCAGCACGCTGTTCGGCATTAAGCCCGCGTGGTTTAGCGACCCGACCACCGCCCGTTCGATGATCGTGATCGTTAACACCTGGCTGGGTTATCCCTACATGATGATCCTGTGCATGGGGCTGCTGAAAGCCATCCCGGACGATTTATACGAAGCCTCGGCGATGGACGGCGCAGGCCCGTTCCAGAACTTCTTTAAGATCACCTTTCCGCTGCTGATTAAGCCGCTCACGCCGCTGATGATCGCCAGTTTCGCCTTTAACTTTAACAACTTCGTGCTGATCCAACTGCTGACCAACGGCGGCCCGGACCGACTCGGCACCACGACGCCTGCCGGGTATACCGATTTGCTGGTGAGCTACACCTACCGTATCGCCTTTGAAGGCGGCGGCGGGCAGGACTTTGGCCTGGCGGCGGCCATCGCGACGCTGATCTTCCTGCTGGTCGGGGCTTTAGCGATTATTAACCTCAAAGCCACGCGCATGAAGTTTGATTAAGGGAGATAACGACAATGGCTATGGTTCAACCGAAATCACAAAAAGTCCGTTTACTGGTCACGCATCTGGGCCTGCTGATTTTTATCGCCGCCATTATGTTTCCGCTGCTGATGGTGATCGCCATTTCGCTGCGTCCGGGCAACTTTGCCACCGGCAGTCTGATCCCGGACCAGGTGTCGTGGGAGCACTGGAAGCTGGCGCTCGGGTTTAGCGTGGAACACGCGGACGGACGCGTCACGCCGCCGCCCTTCCCGGTGCTGCTGTGGCTGTGGAACTCGATCAAAATCGCCTGCATCACGGCGATTGGCATTGTGGCGCTTTCCACCACCTGCGCTTACGCCTTTGCCCGCATGCGTTTTCCTGGCAAAGCCACGCTGTTAAAAAGCATGCTGATTTTCCAGATGTTCCCGGCGGTACTGTCGCTGGTGGCGCTGTACGCGCTGTTTGACCGTCTGGGGCAGTACATTCCGTTTATTGGTTTAAACACGCACGGTGGAGTGATCTTCGCCTATCTTGGCGGTATCGCGCTGCATGTGTGGACCATTAAAGGCTATTTCGAAACCATCGATGGCTCGCTGGAGGAAGCGGCCGCGCTGGATGGCGCAACACCGTGGCAGGCGTTTCGCCTGGTGCTGCTGCCGCTTTCGGTACCGATTCTGGCGGTGGTGTTTATCCTGTCGTTTATTGCCGCCATTACCGAAGTCCCGGTCGCCTCGCTGTTGCTGCGTGATGTTAACAGCTACACCCTGGCGGTCGGTATGCAGCAGTATCTCAACCCGCAAAACTATTTGTGGGGCGATTTCGCCGCTGCGGCTGTACTTTCTGCAATCCCTATTACCGCCGTGTTCCTGCTGGCTCAGCGCTGGCTGGTGAACGGTCTGACGGCGGGCGGGGTGAAAGGTTAAGTTTCATTGTTATAAGCCACTGCAACCCTCAACCTGTTTGACCCTAACTTGTGACTGTTTTGGCGCTCCCCGGAGCGCCTTTTTTTTATTCGCGCTTCAGCCGTTTCGAGTTACACAACCAGAGCGTGATCACCAGCAGCAGGATCGCGCCTGAGTAGATCAGCACGTCCATCGGCGATTTATGATCGACGATGATCAGACGCACGATTGCCGTAATGCCAATGTAGATAAAATAGCGCAGGGGAAAGTGATAACCGGACTGAAAGTACTTCACAATCAGCGCGATAAATTCGAAATAGAGAAAATAGACCACCAGGCCTTCCACCAGCGCATATTTGCTGGTTTGCTCCGGCGCAAAAAGCGCATCCGCCAGATGCAGCGTCTCTTTCCCCAGGAAAACCACCAGAATAAGGCCAAGGCTTAGCAGACCTAAACTCAGCACGGTCTGCAAAATGGTTGAGATGAACTCAACGCGTGGACGAGTGAGTGACGTCATACAGCACCTCATTGACAGGGGTGAGCTTCCTGTATAACGCAAAAATGTGACGGGGATCTATATTTTTTGTTTATGTTTGGCGCATTCGCTTTCCTGCCGGGCGGCACTGCGTTTGCCCGGCCTACAAAAACACTCTCGTAGGCCCGGTAAGCGCAGCGCCACCGGGCAAGCAAGCGCTAGCGGAAATTAATGCTCTTATCGCTGGTCATGTCATACAGCTGGAACTTACGGCCCAGCATCTGACCGCCGTCACGCGTCAGCGGCGTCCAGCCGATACCCGCACGGCTGCGAGTCGGGCCTGACGAGAACAGATCCAGCGGAATCGACACATACACGCCTTTGGTGAAATCGCCCTCACCGTATTCATCCGGTGACACGTTAGTGATAGTGGCATAGGTGCCAACCACAACGCCGCTGTCGAAGTGTTTCGCCACTTCCAGCGTGCCGCCTTTATCCCCCGCCAGATACTGCCCGACGCTGGCCTTGATCAGCACATCCTGGGCAAACGACGGCGTCCAGTAGGCGGTGAGATGCCCGGTTTTGACGCTGTAATCGGTAAATTTCATCATCTCTTTCGGGCTACGCCAGTCACGTTGTTTTACGTAGTTGGCATCAATGCCAAACGCCCAGTTGCTGTCCACCGGCCGCCACAGCACTTCGGCCCCGGCACCGCCGTACATGGTTTCCAGATAACCGCCGTAGACCTGGCCGTAGAAGCCGTTGCCCAGATACTGGAAGTAGTTAGCCTGCATGTTGTTAACGTAATAGTCGTTTTCGACATATTCACGCACGCGGGTACGCACGCGTGGCAGTAGCGAATCTTTAGGCGGATTGGTGTAGTTAAATTTGTCGTAGTTGTTGGCGAGGTTAGCAAACAGGCTGCCGGTGGTTAACAGATGATCTGTCAGCCACAGATCCGCCGTCGCCATCACGCCCAACTGGTACATATAGAAACTTTCCGGGCCGCCCACCGACTGATTCAGCACCGGATCGAGATGGAAATCGAAACGGGATTTGTCGATATACCAACCCTGCTCGGTGGTCTCTGGCACCACTGGCTCAATGCGTTTTTGCACCAGCTCGGTTTCATGCCCTAACGGTTCGCCCTGTAGATGTTTTTGCAGGCTGGCGACGTCTGTTTCCGTCGTCACCTGCGGCAGGTTGAGTCGGTTTTCCGTCACGCGGATCGTGCGTATGCCTTCCGGCAAATCGTTCATGATAATGCGGTTGGCGCGCTCTATGCCCTCATGGGAGTCGCGGTATTTCACCTGCTCACCGGTGACGTACAGCGTGTCGCCTTTGACCTGCATTTTCGGGTCGGCAAGGCCGGCGTTGTATTTCAGCAGCGTCAACTGATTGGCGACGACCGAGTGTTGCAGGATGGCGTCCTGCGGCTGCGGCTGATATTGCGGCCGCGCATTATCGTTATAATGCGGACGCAGGTCGTTGAAATTATTGCGCAGCGTGAAGCCAAACATCACCGTGTTCCCGCGCTCGTAGCTCACGTTTACGTCGGCCCAGTCCGCCACGCGGTAAATGGCCCCGACGTTAAACTTACTTTTTTGCGGCAGACGTCCGGCAAAATCTTCCGTGTAGTTGTTGCCTTCGTATTCCGCCTTCAGGCGCAGCGGCTGCCACGGCGTCTGGTACTCCACGCCGCCAAACAGCGAGGCCGGACCATGGAACATCTGGCTGCTGTCGACCGATCCCGCCTGGTTGTAGCTGTTATCCCGCACGCAATATTTATTGCTGTAGCTACACAGGGGGTTTTTGATGTTGCCCGCGGTGCCGAGATAACCCCAGCCGAGGCCAAGCGAGAAATCAAACGGACCCCAGGCTTTGTTCGCCACAAGGTACTCGGCATCAAACAGGCCGGTACCCCCGATGTCGCGCGCGCCAACGGCCACCTGCGGCAGCCAGTAACCCTCTTCCCACAGCCGTACTTTCAAATCGAAGGCTTTATCTTTGTAGGTCTGGTTACCGGAGAAGGCATCCACGCTGCTGTACTGTCGGGTGCGCACGTCGGTGTAACGCAGCGTCGTTTCAAGCCACGGGAACAGCTGAACAGAGCCTGAATAATAACGGTATTGATCGTTATCGCGATAGTTGAGGCTGATTTCGCCTTCACGCGCCATGCGCGCCGTCGGCGTTTGTAACAGGCCCACGCCGCCAAAATCCGACTGCGAAGGGCCTATGGGTGCAGGCCAACTTTCTGCATGGCAGGCGGCACTTACGCCCAGCGCCAGCAAACTTAACAGGTAGGTTTTTTTCATTAATCCGGTATCCGATGCGTCAGGGAGTGAAGGATCGCGGCGTTAGCCTTGTCATACTCGCTGGTCCAGAGATGCTGCGAGAAGCCGACAAAAATAACGCTACCGGGCATGGGTTCCACATGGCGTTTGTTCCAGTACGCCACGGGCACGTTCTGCACGCGCCCGTCGGGGTAAATCACCCACGCATAGCTTCGCTCCGCCCCACTGAGCAGACTCATATCATCCAGGTAACTCACCACATCGCGCCCGGGCGTAAACGGCTTTTTGCCCGGACGGCTCACCAGCCCAAACACCTCGACGGTGGAGGGCTGCGGGCCGACCCACAGGGTATACTCCCCTTGCAGTGGCGGGTTTGCGCCGGGCTGCACGCGCACCTGATCCGGATCGAGCGGCACCAGTTGGCGACCTGTGACCTTCACATTTTGCAGCTGTTGACGAACGGCGTTAATCGCGGCGGCATCGTCGCCCTCTTCATCGGCGGCAAGCGCCGAGAGCTGTGCCAGCAGCGCCTGATGCTGATGTTCAGCGTCAAGGGTGGCCTGTCGTTCACTGATGACAGCGCCCGCCCACCAACTGTTAGCTAGCCGGGGTTGCCCCACCAGGTCAATGAGATGCGCGGCATCGGTTAATTTTTTGGGCTGTGTGCTGTCCGGGGAATAAACCGAGACGTTACCCGCCGCGAACGCGAGCGGTGACGCAAGGCTTAATAAAATGGCGCTAAGCGTAATTATTTTCATTGTTTTGCAGCCTTAATCAGCCGGGTATTCACCGGGAAATAGTCAGCGCCCAAATATTGGGTCGACTGCCTGATTTGCCCTTCGCTATCCACCCAATAGCGGTTGGTCCACGATGTCCGATCGGTGGTCACCTCTTCTTCCAGCACGCGAACGGTGGTGACATCGCTGCCGAGCGTGAGGGTGTCGGTGCCTGCCCAGCGGAACTGAGAACGGGCGGTGGCATACCGCGTCTGACCCTGCTCGGTCCAGCCCATCACACGCGTCCAGCCTGCGCCATCCCGCACCTGATTAGGGTTGACCAGCGGATCTGCATCCAGGTTACTGACGTCTAACAGATTGTCTTTATTGAGCAGCGTTTTTACGATGCGACCATGCTGCGTCACCACGCTTGCCTGATCCTGGGTGACCCATTTTTGTTGGCCATTCTCAGAGAACGCCAGCACGACGAAGAGTTGCGGGCCGCCGTTGAGCTGCATGTACTGGCTGGCATAGGGCATTTGCGCGATGTCATCATCGGTGAGATGCACGCCGGGGGTGCCGAACACGCTATCCCACAGCGCGTTCCCCAATCCTTTGGTCGTGCCTGAGCACGCCTGAAGCAACAGACAAAGCAGCACGATTCCAGCTCGCTTCACGAAAATTCTCCAGGGTTAAAATAACCACACCGAAGTGTGGTTATGGTTAAGGTACCCCCGATTACTGGGTACTTGTGGTCGTCGTGGTCGTGGTTCCGGTATTGGAGCCATCACCACCACCGGTCGCCGCGAGCGCGACACCCACCGCGGAACTTACGGTGCTAACGCTGGTTGCGGAAGAACTACCCGCCGAGACCGACGTCGCTGCCGACCCTGCTGCTTCACCGACTTGTACCGGTGCCGCAAACGCAGAAGTCGCCGCAAGTGCGGAAATGGCAAAAATGCCATACAGGACTTTACGCATATCAATTTCCCTTCATTGAATGAATGGAGTTTTTACCTGAAAGAGACTCAGGCGCGATCGAGTATACACAACTAAAGCAGTCGAATTACGCCACAGGGAAATAGGCGCAAGGTTTTAAGATAATTGGATAAAGCGTAACGCCCCGGGCTGACGATTTAATTTTAAAGAGTATAAAATCAATCACATAAAATTAATCATAGCGGTTTCTTATCTCCGGATAATCCTAAAATAACCCTCAGGTAATAACCGGGTATTCATGCTTTTCGGAATAAACTCAAGACGGGAATTTGCGGAAGGACACAGACAACGAGAATTATCTCATTACATGATGAAAGAAAAATGCCGGCAGGGTGCCGGCATTAATTCAGCTGCGTGATTATGCGCGCCAGGCTTTATAACGGTTAATTAAGCCGTTGGTCGAGCTGTCGTGGCTGCTGATGTCTGCATCGTCACCCAGTTCCGGCAGAATGCGGTTTGCCAGTTGTTTACCCAGCTCTACGCCCCACTGGTCAAAGGTGAAGATGTTCAGAATCGCGCCCTGGGTAAAGATTTTGTGCTCATACAGCGCAATCAAAGAACCCAGGCTGAACGGCGTGATTTCACGCAGCAGAATGGAGTTTGTCGGGCGGTTACCTTCAAACACTTTAAACGGCACCACGTGCTCCAGGGTCTGCGGATCTTTACCCTGATCGGCGTATTCCTGCTCAACCACCTCGCGGGCTTTACCAAACGCCAGCGCTTCGGTTTGAGCAAAGAAGTTAGACAGCAGCTTTTGATGGTGATCGGACAGGGCGTTATGCGTATGCGCCGGGGCGATGAAGTCACAGGGTACCATTTTGGTGCCCTGGTGAATCAGCTGGTAGAACGCGTGTTGACCGTTAGTACCCGGCTCGCCCCAAATGATAGGGCCAGTCTGGTAATCCACAGCAACGCCATTACGGTCAACGTATTTGCCGTTGGATTCCATATTGCCCTGCTGGAAGTAAGCGGCAAAACGGTGCATGTACTGGTCATACGGCAGAATCGCTTCGGTTTCAGCGCCGAAGAAGTTGTTGTACCAGATACCAATCAGCGCCAGCAGCACCGGCAGGTTTTGTTCCGGCGCGGTGGTTGAGAAGTGCTGGTCCATGGCGTGCGCACCGGACAGCAGTTCAACAAAGTTCTCAAAACCGACGGACAGGATGATCGACAGACCAATCGCCGACCACAGGGAGTAACGACCACCGACCCAGTCCCAGAATTCAAACATGTTAGCGGTGTCGATACCGAACTCGCCGACCGCTTTGGCGTTGGTGGAGAGCGCGGCAAAGTGTTTCGCCACGTGCTGCTGATCGCCAGCGCTACCCAGGAACCATTCGCGCGCGCTCAGGGCGTTGGTCATGGTTTCCTGCGTGGTGAAGGTTTTGGATGCCACGAGGAACAGCGTGGACTCCGGATTCACTTTCTTCAGCACTTCGGCGATGTGGGTCCCATCGACGTTGGACACAAAGTGCATGTTCAGATGATTTTTGTACGGACGCAGCGCTTCGGTCACCATGAACGGGCCGAGGTCAGAACCGCCGATACCGATGTTCACCACGTCGGTGATCGGTTTGCCGGTGTAGCCTTTCCACTGACCGGAAATAATGGCTTCAGAAAACGCCTTCATTTTTTCCAGCACCGCGTTCACTTCCGGCATCACGTCTTTGCCGTCAACGATGATGGGCGTATTGCTACGGTTACGCAGCGCCACGTGCAGCACCGCACGGTCTTCAGTACGGTTGATCTTCTCACCCGCGAACATTGATTTGATCGCACCCGCCAGATCGGTCTCTTTTGCCAGATCCTGCAACAGCGCCAGCGTCTCTTCGGTGATGCGGTTTTTGGAGAAGTCCACCAGCATGGCATCGTTGAAGGTCGCAGAGAATTTAGCGAAACGATCGCCGTCCTGCGCAAACAGGTCGGTGAGGGAAACATCTTTCATTTTATCGTAGTGCTGTTGCAGTTTCTGCCAGGCAGAAGTCTGCGTCGGGTTGATGTTTTTCATAGCAATGCTCTTCTGATTTGAGAATGTAAACTGCTGTCGATTGTAGCGCCTGTGACGGAAAATTGTGATGGTTTTTATGCCCTGCGATGACAAATCCCGGTTCATTTTTCTGCCCCGCACCGACCCTGAAATGCGGCGAGTTAAGAAAATGCTATCAACGGTAGCGTAACGGTTGCACGTTCGTTCACCATGAATTTAAAAGAAAATTTATTAAATAAGCGCACCCGCACAATTATTATTCTGTCTTCCGTAACCTCCACCCATTCCTCTGTAGCAGTCAGCATCTGGATACCAGACATGAAAGTGAATAAAAGTATAATCAACCTATTTTCATCTCAACGCTGCACAAAAATTGAATCAGCTGGCGACTCGACTACAGCCAGCAAAATAGCCCATGTCAAACAAAGTCACCGTCAACTCAGCACCACAAATCTTCCCCTTAACAATAATAAAAATCGCGAATTACAACGTCAGCCGTCTCAACCTCCAGTGGAAACTGTGCGTAATCGGACATTTACGCAATCGCAATCCGGCACCGGGATCCAACAACAGCGCGCACAACTGCTTGAACAAAGAAGCGTACTGACAAGAAACCTGGCAGAATTAACAACGCAAACCGCTAACGTTCACCCTTCTGAGGTACGAGAGCAAACGGTCTCGACTTTACAGATAGCGTTATTAACAGCATCAGAGAAGGAGCAATCCTTTGGCGCGCTGTATAATTCTATTATTAAGGAAGAGCATGACATGCAGTTTGGGGTACTCGCATCAAAAGGGCTTAAAGATCATTATTTCAAGAATCCCTCAGCAGATGAATGCGCTATGGCCCAAAAAAATGCCTGCGAGAAAAAAATAGCCATTATCGATTTTTGCCTGAAGGTACTGCGACTCAATGAACAGGCAGAGTGGACTCCACCCAGTAACACTGAATATATGCTTCCCAACATGGTAGCCACACCAATAAATGCCGATCGTTTGCTGGAAAAATGCCTCAGTGAAACGAGCAGCATTCCCCTGTTCAAAAGCGCCAATGGGATATGTCAACGCAGCGGACTTTATCATGAGAAGCAGTATACCAAGTCAGGATCATGTGCACTTCACGCGAATAATCACTACCTCGCGTCATGGTGCCAGCGGGAGAATAAAACCTTCTTACCCCTTACAGCCCGTCGTTTTGCATTAATCGTAGAAGGACTGATTAATCGAAGAACCACCGCGCAAAAAGAACTTATCGTGATGAATTTGCAGACGGGTATGGACGTAAAAGAGGCGATCAACCGCGCCAAACAAGCCCTGACCCAAGAAGAGCAAGCCTTAGGGGATAGTTACAGCGAACACTTAACATTTAACACTGTAGTACGGAAGGGTGAGGTTTACGATACAATGAGGTCGGGTGCTATTAGAGCTGACCATATCACTGATGTTGTAAATGAATTATATGGTCTGACGCTACAGCAAGTGTATGACGCTGAAAGTGCACTCCATTGGTTCAGAAATCGAAGCACCCTCCTCGAGCTTGAGAAAACACATGACAGCATTGGCTGCGGTTATCGGGTAGTTGAAGCTAATACAGGTCACGCCATCGCTTTTAATAAAAAGAACGGTGTCTGGTATCTTCAGGATTCCAATTTAGCTCTGCCAATCCCCTGTAGCCCGTCAAAATTTATTGACTACATCATGCAGTATCCCGCTAAAAACGAAAACGTATCAGAAGATTTAATAATGAAAAATTATTGCACCAGGAAAAAATTAAACAGCACGTCACTTATTCGTTTTTGCCATTATGAGTAACTCAGCACCATTACTCATGCGTTCTCAGTGAGAGACAACAAAATAGTTTAACCGGACAACAAAAATGAATATTACTAACAGCATCCCTGACATTGCCGTATCTCGTCATCACAACCAGATCGGAATACACGAAAAGAACTCGCCGATGGCCGCGAAAATCACCCAAGCGAGACAAACCGGCGAGCGACTGGATCCCCCTTTGGCTGCGATAAACCGTGGTCGGACTCTACATCAGAACCTGCAAGGCCAGAAGTCAGTGACGCTGGCGGGTAATAAAATGTCAGTTTCTGATAAGCCCTTAATGACTGATATCATGAAACAGAGGGAGCAGCTTCTCCAGTTAAGAGAGAGCGTGGCAGCGACGCTACACGCGCAGAAATCCTATTTACCCATGCCGTCGCAGTTGCCCGCAAATAATTACGCCATGGATTTTGCACAAATTCAAGAGCTGGCGGATGATATTAATGCGATGCCGCGATCGCCCGACGCCGCCAACCAGTTATACCGCGCTATTCTTGTGGAAGAGTTCAGGATGCAAAGAGAGGTGTTTACCCAACACCATCGTATTAAACATGAGCTGCCGGAATTGTCGTCAAAACAGTATGCCAGTGTAAAAATTAACGTAGCAGAAAAAAAACTTGCCATTATTGATTTTTGCTTAAAGGTGTTGCGTCTGCACGAACAAGCGGAATGGGTGCCGCCTACTGAAAATGCTATAAAAGTTCCGAAATCATTAAAAATGTCTGTTTCAGCTGACGAACTGCTTAAAAACAGTCTGGCAAATATGGATCAAATTCCCTTATTCAGTAGTCAAAATGGCGTTGATCCCGACAGCGGGCTGTATCATGAACAGCAGTATATGATGTCAGGAACGTGCGTCCTCCATTCAAATAATCATTATTTAGCCTCCTGGGCTCAGAGAGAAAACAAAACCTTTCTTCCTCTTTCCCCGCGCCGACTGACGCTTTTGTTAAACGGTCTGGCCTGTCGAAGAGAGACCGCGTTACGTGAACTCACAACAATGAATTTACAGCGAGGTATGCGTCCTAAAAAAGCGGCGCTTACCGCAACCAAATCATTATTAAGAAGTGAGGTAAGCTTAACGGATAAAAAACGGCAGCCTTTAAAGATAGCGTCAGAGGTGTACTCTGGGAAAAATTACACGACGGCCAGTACAGGGTATCTGATGTCCACTAATATCACGACATTAATGAATGAACTCTATGGCCTGCCGGTACGAGCAGCTAGCGCAAAGAAAAGTGCAAACGATTGGGTGAAGGATCTCGACGCACTGAAATTGTTAGAACGGCACCAGAATAGTCTGGCATGCAATTTTCGCAGCCATAAAGAAATCTACGGACATGCTATTGAATTCAATAAAATAAATGGCAACTGGTATCTACAGGATTCGCACGCGGTAAAACCAGTACTGTGTACACCGAGTCAGTTTGTAAAATATCTCGCGAAGGCAGATAACAGTAGGTTAGCGATCAACAATCAGGGTCACCTGGAAGAGTATCGTCAACACCATAATCTTACGGGTAGTGCGGTAATTAGTTTTCACATTTACCAACCGCAGAGGACGTAATTTCGCCGCTGGCGATACAACACATTCTCGCTCAATTTTATCTTAATCGTGCGGTAAAATTGAGCGTTTTATGCTGAAAGAACTTATCGTGATGAATTTGCAGAAAGGTATGGACAACAAAAGTGAAAATTACTAATAGCATCCCAGAAATCGCCGCTTCTCGTCATCACGACCAGATCGGAATACAAGAAAAGAACTCGCCGATGGCCGCGAATATCACTCAGGCGAGACAAACCGGCGAACGGCTGGATCCCCCTCTGGCAGCAATAAAACGTCATCGGACTCTACACCAGAACCTGCAAGGGCAAAAGTCCACGATCCCGACGCGCAATAAAGTGTCAGCGCCTGATAGGCCTTTGGTGACTGACATCATGAAACAGAGGGAGCAGCTTCTCCAGTTAAGAGAGAGCGTGGCAGCGACGCTATACGCGGAGAAATCCCATTTAAAAATGCCGTCGCAGCGACCTGCAAATAATTGCGCCATGGATTTGGTACAAATTCAAGAGCTGGCGGAGGATATTAATGCGATGCCGCTATCGTCCGACGCCAACAGCCAGTTATACCGCGCGATTCTTGTGGAAGAGTTCAGGATGCAAAGAGAGGTGTATTCGCAGCTTCATCCCATTAAGCATGAGCATAAAAAATTAACGCAAAAAGAATATGCCATTACGAAAATTAACGTTGCAGAAAAAAAACTTGCCATTATTGATTTTTGCTTAAAGGTATTGCGCCTGCACGAACAAGCGGAATGGGTGCCACCCACTGAAAATGCGATTAAGGTACCGAAGTCATTAAAAACATCTGTTTCTGCTGACGAACTGCTTAAAAGTAGCCTGGCAAAGATGGAACAGATCCCCTTATTCAGCAGTGAAAATGGTATTGATCCGGATAGCGGGCTTTATCATGAACAGCAATTTATGTTCTCCGGAACGTGCATCCTCCATTCCAATAATCATTATTTAGCCTCCTGGGCAGAAAGAGAAAACAAAACCTTTCTTCCTCTTACTCCGCGCCGACTGACGCTTTTGTTAAGCGGCCTGACCTGTCGAAGAGAAACCGCGTTACGCGAACTCACAACCATGAATTTGCAGCAGGGTATGCGCCCTAAAAAAGCGGCACTTACCGCAACCAAATCATTATTAAGAAGTGAAGTAAGCTTAACAGATAAAAAAAACAAGCCTTTAAAGATAGACTCTGAGGTGCACTCTGGGAAAACATACACAACGGCCACAACAGGCTCTTTAATGTCCAGCCAAATCACAACGTTAATGAACGAACTTTATGGATTAACGGTACGGGCAACGAGTGACAGAATGAGTGCGAAAGAATGGCTTAACCATCTCAATACAGTGAAATTCCTGGAACAACAACACCATAGACTGGAGTGTGGCTTTTATAATCTGGAGGAGAAATACGGGCATTCCATTCAATTCACCAAAAGAAATGGCTGCTGGTATTTACAGGATTCTCATGCGGAAAAACCCATACGTTGTACGCCGAGCCAGTTTGTGAAATATCTCGCGAATGTAGATAACAGTAAGTTAACGATCAACCATCAGGGAATGCTTGAAGAGTATCGCCAACACTATAATCTTACGGGTGGCGTGGATATCAATTTTAACCATTACGAACCGCTAAGAACGTAAATTCGCCGCTGGCGATACAACACATCCTCGCTCAATTTTATCTTAACCGTGCGGTAAAATTGAGCATTTTACGCTGAAAATCCGCCTGACCCCTGCGGCACGCCGCCAATAACCCTCGTATCATAAGCATTTTTTCTGGCATGCTGGCCTGAATGAAAAATCTGCATAATCACAACGTTGACAGCCCCCCGGTAAAACCTTTATTTATAAATGTACTACCTGCGCGTGCGCAGGCCAGAAGAGGCGCGTTGCCCAGGTACCGTATCTGAGAAGCCCGTTCGAGGACGATACGTGAGGGGGTGCAACGCCGAGGTGGCGACACGCGAGGCAGCGTTCCCATCGGCTACAGGGGCTGAATCCCCTGGGTTGTCACCGGAAGCGCCCAACAGTCGGGTGCTTCGCAAGGTGGAGCGCTTCTGGGTAAACGGTAGTTTTGCTACGTCTGCCCTCCCGCTCTTCCCTTGTGCCATGGCTGAACACACTCCCCCTGACACGAGGTTCTAAATGAATTTAGTTGTAGCCAAATTTGGCGGTACCAGCGTTGCCGATTTTGACGCCATGAACCGCAGCGCCGATGTGGTGCTCTCAGACGCCACCGTCCGTTTGGTGGTGCTGTCTGCTTCTGCGGGCGTCACCAATCTGCTGGTCGCCCTGGCTGAAGGCCTGGAAGCCACCGAACGCTTCGTGAAACTCGACGCCATCCGCAAAATTCAGTTCGATATCCTTGAACGCATGGCGAACCCCAACGTCATCCGCGAGGAGATTGAGCGTCTGCTGGAAAATATCACCACACTGGCCGAGGCGGCTTCGCTTGCCACGTCAACCGCGCTTACCGATGAGCTAGTGAGCCACGGCGAGCTGATGTCGACGCTGCTGTTTGTTGAGGTACTGCGCGAGCGCAACGTGCAGGCACAGTGGTTTGACGTGCGTAAAATCATGCGCACCAGCGACCGCTTTGGGCGTGCTGAGCCGGATGTCGCGGCGCTGGCCGAACTTGCCACCCACCAGCTTGCCCCGCGCCTTCACGACGGTCTGGTGATCACCCAGGGCTTTATCGGCAGCGAAGCCAAAGGTCGCACCACGACGCTGGGTCGCGGCGGCAGCGATTATACCGCCGCCCTGCTTGCCGAAGCGCTGCACGCCAGCCGCGTGGATATCTGGACCGATGTACCCGGCATTTACACCACCGATCCGCGCGTGGTGCCTTCCGCGAAGCGCATCGACGAAATCGCCTTTGAAGAAGCTGCTGAAATGGCGACCTTTGGCGCGAAAGTGCTGCACCCGGCAACGCTCCTGCCTGCTGTGCGCAGCGACATTCCGGTGTTTGTCGGCTCAAGCAAAGATCCGAAAGCGGGCGGTACGCTGGTGTGCAATGAAACCACTAACCCGCCGCTGTTCCGCGCGCTGGCGCTGCGCCGAAAACAAACCCTGCTGACGCTGCACAGCCTGAACATGCTGCACTCACGCGGCTTTCTGGCGGAGGTGTTCGGCATCCTGGCGCGGCACAACATTTCCGTTGATTTGATCACCACCTCCGAAGTGAGCGTGGCGCTAACGCTCGATACCACAGGGTCCACCTCCACCGGCGATACGCTGCTCACCCAGAGTCTGTTAATGGAGCTGTCGGCGCTGTGCCGCGTGGAAGTGGAAGAGAACCTGGCGCTGGTCGCGCTGATTGGTAACGATCTGTCGAAAGCCTGCGGCGTGGGCAAAGAGGTGTTTGGCGTGCTGGAGCCGTTCAATATCCGCATGATTTGCTACGGCGCATCCAGTCATAACCTCTGTTTCCTGGTGCCGGGCGCGGAAGCAGAGCAGGTCGTGCAGAAACTTCACCATAATTTATTTGAATAATTTCCCCGCAGACGATAAACAATACCTATAGTCGGGCTTGAACCCGGCTTTTTTATAACTAAACAACACGCAAAAACACGACACCTTAAAGGAAGACACTATGTTCCCCGTTTTTACCCGGCTGTTCCCGTTATGGGCGCTGCTGCTCTCTGTTATCGCCTGGTATACGCCTTCAACCTTTACACCTCTCGGCCCGTGGGTTTCCACGCTGCTTATGCTGATCATGTTCGGCATGGGCGTGCATTTGAAGATCGACGATTTTAAACGCGTGCTGTCGCGCCCGGCACCGGTTGCGGCGGGGATCTTTCTGCATTATCTGGTGATGCCGCTCGCCGCCTGGCTGCTGGCGGGTTACTGGTCCGGTAAACCGATAAAAGGTGAGCCGATCAACAACGACAAAAAAGCGTAACGCCAGTGCCGGGGAAATCCCGGCATTTTTTATTGTGCGACGATGATTACTGCACGAACGGGCGTCATCGCGTACACTCTTCGCACTTTCCCCACGAGGTAGTCACCATGGCCATTGCAAGACTGACACAACAAGATATGACGGAAAGTGAGCAGCGTGAGCTGAAAACGCTGCTCGATCGCGCACGCATCTCACACGGTCGTCTGCTGACAAACTCCGAAACCAACCATGTGAAAAAAGAGTACATCGATAAACTGATGGCAGAGCGTGAAGCCGCAGCGAAAAAGGCGCGTCAGGTGAAAAAGCAAAAAGCCTATAAACCGGATACGGACGCGACCTTCTCCTGGACGGCGAGCACCTCGCCGCGCGGCAGACGTTAATCAGCGCCCTTTCTTTTTGCGGCCTGGCTGCACAAAGCGTTTTCCGGCAGGTTTCGCCCGGCTTTTCTCGTCGGGCTTCACCGCTTTTACCGCCGGGCTTTTCGCCGCCTGCGCTTTCGGTTTTGCCTTCGCTTTCGGCTTCGCTTCCGAGCTTGAATTCTCAATCAGTTTAAACAGATTAATCAGCTCATCATCCGTCAGATCGCGCCATTCACCCAGCGGCAGGCCCGTCAGGCCGATGTTCATGATGCGCGTGCGCTCAAGTTTGGTCACCTCAAAACCGAAGTGCTCGCACATGCGACGGATCTGGCGGTTTAGCCCCTGAACCAGCGTGATGCGGAAGGTAAAGGGCGCTTCTTTTTTCACTTTGCATTTTTTGGTGACGGTACCGAGGATCGGCACGCCCGCGCCCATGCCGCGAATAAAGTCATCGGTCACGGGCTTGTTCACCGTCACCAGATACTCTTTTTCGTGATCGTTACCGGCACGCAAAATTTTGTTCACCAGATCGCCGTGATTGGTGAGGAATATCAGCCCCTGGGAGTCTTTGTCCAGGCGACCAATCGGGAATACGCGGCTGCTGTGGTTTACGAAATCAACGATGTTATCCCGTTCGCCATCTTCTGTCGTACTGACAATACCGACCGGCTTATTCAGCGCGATAAACACCAGGTCTTCTTCGTTGCGCGGCTCAATCAGTTGACCGTTAACTTTGACCACATCGCCTGCGACAACCTGATCGCCGATCCCGGCGCGCTTGCCGTTAATAAAGACGTTGCCCTGCTCAATGTAGCGGTCAGCCTCACGACGTGAGCAGATCCCGCTCTCGCTAATGTACTTGTTTAATCGGGTTGATTGGGTTGGCAGCATAGTTTCTCCTGTAAACGCGGAATATACCTTACCTGCCGCAGGAGAAAAAATGAGTTTGTGAATTATCCGTGCGCAGACTCATGAAAGTTTGGACTCAGTAGCCATTCATTAAAAAATCCACCGCATCGCGCAGAAGAGCTCTTTGGCTGGAGAGATCGGCAACCTGATCGCCTAACTCCTGGGCCACGATGCCCGCCATCATGTGGGTCATTGCGACGTAATCCTTTCCGGCAATTCTCACGACAGGGCAAATTTTAGCGGGCGGTTTTCCGCCAGGAACGAGATCGAGAGCGATGACCGGTGCCACCAGCACATGTTTGAGCACATTCGCAATGGGGTGCTGCAAGTTTATGAGGTAAGGGTAGGTTTTCTTTCCTGCTCCTTTGTTTTCATAGGCAAAGAATTGCTCCATCAGAATGACCTCTGAAAGCCGCTGAACGATCCCTGCTCTTCCACCATTTGATTGATGGCCTCAATTTGACCTTTGTTCTCTTTCAGCCACTCTGCACGCTGGTTTTCGCGAAACTTTTCCAGTAACGCTTCTGTTAATACTGCGGAGAGATTGATATTGAGCTTACGCGCCTCTTCTAATATTTCAGGCGCAAGCGTGATGTTAACGGATTTTTTTACAGCGGATGCCGTGCGCATGGTAACCCCCGTGGAAACGCGCATGATTTCCCTCAGCGTAGCGTAATAAAACATCAGATTCCATCCTCCGTTTTGAAAACACGAAGGAACATAGCCTTTTCACAACGTGCTGTCAGATTGGTTGGGAAAAACTGCGAGACGCTTTCCAGTTTACAAACCCGGCAGCGCCTGCTTACCGGGTTTGTGGGTTAGACGTATTCGTTGCGATCGTCGTCTTCGTCTGGCTGCGCCATGACGCTGTAGGCTACAGAGCAGAACAGCGAGTTGAGGCGCTTCATGTCGCCGAGCAGACCAAGGTGTAGCGAACTGGTTTCGATGCTTTGCACGTTTTGCTGGTGCAGACGGTCAACGTGGGCGTGGGAATAACGCCGGTTGAGGATGCGGAAGCGGTGTTTACTGCGACGCAGGCGGCGGGCGCTGGGGACGTCGCCGGAGAAGAAGACCGACATCGCCAGCTGGAGATTGCTCAGCAACTGATCCAGCAGCCCGTCGAGTTCGCTGATCCCTTCCAGTGAGAACGCGCGACGTGCGGACAGGGATTTGTCGGCGATTTCACTGCCCATGCGCTCAACGATATCCGAGGCCTGTTCCAGGTTGAGCGACATTTCGATGATCTCCGCCCAGCGCCGCGACTCCTCTTCCGCCAGCTCGTCTTTGGGCATCCGCGCCAGATAGAGCTTAATCGCCGTGTAGAGCACGTTGATGTCATCCGCGGTTTTGCGCAGCTCTTTTTCCTGCCGCGGTTCGCCGTGCATCACCTTCTTTAGATCCACCAGCATCAGCTCCATGGCGTCGCCCATGCGCAGGGTTTCACGTGCCGCATTGGCCAGCGCCAGCGCGGGCGTGTCGAGCGCCGTGGTGTCGAGATGCTTTGGTTTCAGGCGCGCGTCGAGTTCCGGTTCGTCGCGGATTATGCGCATGCAGAACGTTGCCATCGCCCCGGCAAACGGCACCATCACCAGGCAGCGGATCAGGTTGTAGAAGACGTGGAAGTAGATCACCAGCTCGGAATCCGCCACCGGCAGCCTGTCCATCATTGATGCGAGAAGGTGAATAAACGGCAGAACCAGCAGGCTGCCGATGAGTTTGAACAGCAGACTGCCCAGCGCCACGCGACGTGCGGCGGCGTTGGCGGCGCTGTTGTTGAGCATCGCCAGAATACCTGAGCCGAGGTTGGCCCCGATGACCAGGCACAGCGCCACCGGGAACGAAATAATGCCCGCTGCCGTGAGCGTGGCGGTCAACAGCACGGCCGCAAGGCTGGAATAGGTGATGATGGCGAACATCGCGCCGATAAGCGCATCCAGCATCAAATCGCCGGTCAGTGAGGCGAAAATCACCTGCACGCCGTTGGCCTGGGTAATGGGCGTCACGGCCTGCACAATCAGTTCCAGCGCCAGCAGGATAAGCCCGAGGCCAATGCCCACGCGCCCAAGCTGTCCGGCGCGCGTTTGCTTGCGTCCGAGGAAGAAGATCACGCCAATGAAGATCAGCAGCGGTGACAGCCAGGAGAGATCGAAAGTTAACACGCGCGCCATCAGCGCGGTACCGACGTCGGCACCGAGCACAATCACCAGCGCCGGTGTGAGCGCCACCAGATCCTGGGCGACAAACGAGGTGACCAGCAGGGTAGTGGCGTTGCTGCTCTGCACCAGCGCCGTCACGCCGATGCCAGCGCAGAAAGCGAAGGGCTTTCTCTCAACGCTGCGGCTGAGCACGGTACGCAGCCGCGCACCAAAGACGCGCATTACCCCGGTCCGCACGATGTGCGTGCCCCAGACGAGTAATGCCACGGCAGAAAGCAGATGTAAAAGCGTCAGCACGGAAGTGTTGCCTCCTTAGCGTTATCGTTTGTCCTCAGGATCGATGTCATGCCTGTAGTGCGTAGTGCGTAGTGTGTAGTGTGTAGTGCGTAGGCCCGGTAAGCACAGCGCCACCGGGCAATGACTCAGTATACGAAAGAATGAGACGGTCAGTCGGCGTCGTAGCCCAGATTCGGTGCCAGCCAGCGCTCCACTTCGCTGACGCTCATGCCTTTGCGGCGGGCATAATCCTCAATCTGATCGCGCTGGAGCTGCGCCACGGCAAAATATTTGCTGTCCGGATGGCTGAAATACCAGCCGGAAACCGACGCCCCAGGCCACATGGCGAACGACTCGGTGAGCTTCATGCCGGTGTGGGTTTCGACGTCGAGCAGTTCCCAGATGGTGCCTTTCTCGGTATGTTCCGGGCAGGCCGGATAGCCCGGTGCCGGTCGGATGCCCTGGTAGTTCTCGCGGATAAGCTCCTCGTTGCTGAGGTTCTCATTCGGCGCATAGCCCCAGTACACCTTACGTACGCGCTCGTGCAGGTATTCGGCAAAGGCTTCGGCCAGGCGGTCAGCGATGGCTTTCACCATGATCTTGTTGTAATCATCGTGCTGCGCGTCGTAAGCGTCTGCCAGCGCGTCCTCTTCCAGCCCACCGGTCACCGCAAACGCCCCGATGTAATCTTCTTTGCCACTCAGCTTCGGCGCAACGAAATCGGCGAGGCAGTAGTTAGCGAAGCCGACTTTTTCGGTCTGCTGGCGCAGATGACGCGCCACGTTCAGCACCTGCGTGCGGGATTCATCGCGGTAAATTTCAACATCATCACCCACGCGGTTCGCCGGGAACAGGCCCACCACGCCGCGCGGGTTGAGGGCTTTCTCCGCGCTCAGTTTATCGAGCAGCTCGTTGGCGTCTTTAAACAGGCGCTTCGCCTCGATGCCCACCACCTCATCTTCCAGAATGCGCGGGTATTTGCCTGCCAGCGACCAGGTCATAAAGAACGGCGTCCAGTCGATGTAGTTACGCAGCGTTTCGATGCTGGCGGTCACCTCCTGCACCCCCAGTCGATGCGCCACCGGCGGCGTGTAGCTTTCCCAGTCAAACGCCAGATCGTTTTCCCGCGCGGCCTGTAGCGTGACCGGCGGCGTGCGCGGCTTTTTGCGCCCGTGCTGGATACGCACGGTTTCGTACTCTTTGCGCGTGCGGGCGACAAAATCATCGTGCTGGCTCGCTGACAGCAGGGCCGACACCACGCCCACGGTGCGCGAGGCGTTTTGCACATATACCGTCGGGCCGCTGTAGTTCTGCTCGATTTTCACCGCAGTGTGCGCTTTCGAGGTGGTCGCCCCGCCAATTAACAGCGGAATGGTGAAGCCCTGGCGCTCCATCTCTTTCGCCACGTTAACCATTTCGTCGAGCGACGGCGTGATAAGGCCAGACAGGCCAATCAGATCGGCATTCACTTCGCGCGCGGTTTTGAGGATTTTCTCCGTCGGCACCATCACGCCAAGATCGACAATCTCGTAGTTGTTACATTGCAGCACCACGCCGACGATATTTTTGCCGATGTCGTGCACGTCGCCCTTCACGGTGGCGATCACCATCTTGCCGTTGGTCTGGCCTTTCTCTTTGCTGGCTTCGATATAGGGTTCGAGATAAGCCACCGCCTGTTTCATCACGCGGGCGGATTTCACCACCTGCGGCAGGAACATTTTGCCTTCGCCGAACAGATCGCCCACCACGTTCATGCCGTCCATCAGCGGACCTTCAATCACCTGAATCGGACGCTCGGCCTGCTGGCGGGCCTCTTCGGTATCCAGCTCAATGAATTCGGTAATCCCCTTAACCAGCGAGTATTCCAGGCGCTTGCGCACGTCCCATGAGCGCCATTCGGCCTGCTGGGCGTTAGCGGTGTCGTCGGATTTGCTGCCGCGGAATTTCTCGGCGAGTTCGAGCAGACGCTCGGTGCCGTCGTCGCGGCGGTTGAGCACCACATCTTCAACGGCGTCACGCAGTTCGGCGGGCAGATCGTCATAAATCGCCAGCTGCCCGGCGTTGACAATCCCCATGTCCATGCCGTTGCGGATGGCGTAATAGAGGAACACCGCGTGGATCGCTTCGCGCACCGGATCATTGCCACGGAAGGAGAACGATACGTTCGACACGCCGCCGGAAATCATCGCGTGCGGCAGTTCGCGTTTGATGTCCTCGCATGCGCCGATAAAGTCCTGGGCGTAGTTGTTATGCTCTTCAATGCCGGTCGCCACGGCAAAAATGTTCGGGTCGAAGATGATGTCTTCCGGCGGGAAGCCGACTTCTTCGGTCAATATTTTGTAGGCGCGGCGGCAGATGTCGATTTTGCGCGCGCGGGTGTCGGCCTGGCCCACTTCATCAAAGGCCATCACCACCATCGCCGCACCGTAGCGACGCACCAGTTTGGCGTGATGCTTAAAAGCCTCTACGCCCTCTTTCATGGAGATCGAGTTAACGATGCCTTTGCCCTGAATGCACTTCAGCCCTTTTTCGATAACGTCCCATTTCGAGGAGTCGATCATGATCGGCACGCGGGCGATGTCCGGCTCACCGGCAATCAGGTTGAGGAAACGCACCATCGCCGCTTCAGCGTCGAGCATCCCTTCATCCATGTTGATGTCGATGATTTGCGCTCCGCTTTCCACCTGTTGCAGAGCGACTTCCAGCGCTTCGTTGTATTTCTCTTCTTTAATCAGACGCTTGAATTTTGCCGATCCGGTGACGTTGGTACGCTCGCCGACGTTCACAAACAGGCTGTCCGCGCCAATGTTGAGCGGCTCCAGGCCTGCGAGACGGCAGGCCACCGGCAACTCCGGCAGCGCACGCGGCGGTAATCCTTCAACCGCACGGCTCATGGCGGCGATATGCGCAGGCGTGGTGCCGCAGCAGCCGCCAACGATATTCAAAAAGCCCGCCTGCGCCCATTCGCCAATTTGCGCCGCCATGGTGACGGCGTCGAGATCGTATTCGCCAAAGGCGTTCGGCAGACCGGCGTTGGGGTGCGCGGTGACGTAGCAGTCGGCGATGCGCGAGAGTTCCTGCACATACTGGCGCAGTTCATCTGGCCCCAGCGCACAGTTCAGGCCGAAGGTGAGCGCATCGGCGTGGCGCAGGGAGTTGTAAAACGCTTCGGTGGTCTGGCCGGAGAGCGTGCGGCCAGAGGCGTCGGTGATGGTGCCGGAGATCATGATCGGCAGTTCAATGCCCAGCGCGTCGAACTCCGCTTTCACCGCAAAAATGGCCGCTTTGGCGTTGAGGGTGTCGAACACGGTTTCAATGAGGATCAGGTCGCTTCCGCCCTCCACCAGCGCGCGGGTCGATTCGCGGTAGGCCGCCACCAGCTGATCGAAGGTGACGTTACGGAACGCCGGGTCGTTCACGTCCGGGGAAATAGAGGCGGTGCGGTTGGTGGGGCCAAGCACCCCGGCCACATAGCGCGGTTTATCCGGCGTGCGGGCGGTCCATTCATCGGCGCAGGCGCGTGCCAGTTTCGCCGCTTCGCGGTTGATTTCTGCCGACAGGGATTCCATCTGGTAATCCGCCATCGCAATGGTCGTCGAGTTGAAGGTGTTGGTTTCGATGATATCCGCACCCGCCTCGAAGTAGGCGTTGTGGATAGCCGCAATGACCTCGGGCTTGCTCAGCACCAGCAGGTCGTTGTTGCCTTTCAGATCGCACGGCCAGTCGCCAAAGCGCGCGCCGCGAAAATCTTCTTCACTCAGACGATAGCCCTGGATCATGGTGCCCATGCCCCCATCCAGAACCAGAATACGTTTTTTTAACTGCTGATGCAGTTGCTCAACTTTGCTGCTCACACGTGCTCCCGACGACGCTCAACCAGGCCAGAAAGGCCAGCAGACCATACTGGCACAAACCCTGCGGACGGAAAAGATAACAACGCCAAACATGAGACATGTTCATATGGACTCATCCGATCAGTCAGACGGTGGTTGCATTATAATCAAATAAAACGAAAATGATTTCCACGATACAGAAAAAGGAGTCTGCCATGGTTGCTACTGTTCCCGCTAAGCGTGGGCGTAAACCCGCATCGACACCGGCGGCGGCACAGGCCACCGGCCAGGTACAGTCGCTTACCCGCGGCCTGAAGCTGCTGGAGTGGATCGCGGAATCTCACGGCAGCGTGGCGCTGACGGAGCTGGCGCAGCAGGCGGGCCTGCCAAACTCCACCACGCACCGGTTGCTGACCACCATGCAACAGCTGGGCTTTGTGCGCCAGGTGGGCGAGCTGGGACACTGGTCGGTGGGCGCACACGCGTTTGTGATTGGCAGCAGCTTTTTGCAAAGCCGTAACCTGCTGGCGATTGTGCACCCGATCCTGCGTAAACTGATGGACGACTCTGGCGAGACGGTCAACCTGGCGGTGCTCGACCAGAGCGATCATCAGGCCATTATTATAGACCAGGTGCAGTGCACGCAGCTGATGCGCATGTCGGCCCCCATTGGCGGTAAGCTGCCGATGCACGCCTCGGGCGCGGGTAAGGCATTCCTGGCGCAGCTACCGGAAGCGCAGGTTACCGACCTGTTGCATCGACAGGGTCTGCATGCGTACACCCACGCCACACTGGTGTCACCACTGCACCTGAAAGAGGATCTCGCCCAGACGCGCAAGCGCGGCTACTCCTTTGATGATGAAGAGCACGCGCTCGGCCTGCGCTGCGTGGCGTCGTGCATTTTTGACGAGCACAGCGAACCCTTTGCCGCGATCTCCATTTCCGGCCCGATTTCACGCATGACCGATGACCGGGTGACCGAGTTGGGCGCGCTGGTGATCAAAGCGGCGAAGGAAGTGACGCTGGCGTACGGTGGGACCCGGTAAGATGGGAATGCCGGGTGGCGAGGTAAATGCAAAACGGCAACCTTGTTGCCGTTTTTAGTGTTTGTTCCCTCTCCCTTGGGAGAGGGTCAGGGTGAGGGCACCAGACCGCACGTTATGCAGCAAACCGAATGCTAAACCGCTGTTTACGTCGGTAAGCGTACACATCTTCCACATGCCCGTTGCGGATGCGCGTTTGCAGCGCGCGCCAGTAGTCGGCGCGGAACAGATCGGCGTGCATCTCTTCAAACAGCGGCCCGATGCGCGGGTCGGCGCACAGCCAGTGGCGAAACTCCTCCGGGAAGACATCCCCCGGTGAGACGCTGTACCAGGGCTCGGCGCTCATTTCATCTTCCGGGTAGCGCGGCGCAGGTATGTCGCGGAAATTCACCTCGGTCATATAGCAAATTTCATCGTAATCGTAGAACACCACCCGCCCGTGACGCGTCACGCCAAAGTTTTTAAACAGCATATCGCCGGGGAAAATATTGGC
The DNA here is from genome assembly GCA_963521185.1 of uncultured Enterobacter sp. Classification (GTDB taxonomy): domain Bacteria; phylum Pseudomonadota; class Gammaproteobacteria; order Enterobacterales; family Enterobacteriaceae; genus Enterobacter_D. The sequence continues at coordinate 149,140 of CAUQTV010000008.1, forward strand.
GGCGGCAAGCTGGCGAATGGCGTTACCGTACTCTTCAATGGCATCGCGCAGGGGCTGGCCTTCGACCCGCTCCAGCCAGAGATTCAGCGGCACCATTCTGCGCTCAATGTACAAATGGCTCAGGGAAATGGCGTCACCCAGATCGGTGATCTTCCCGCCCGCTTCCTGCATAAGCAGCGCCATGAGCGCCGGATCAATCTGGCGCTTATCCAGCACGAAGTTTTCAAACTCCTGCGTGTCGGCCATGCGCCCAACGCGATCGTGCTCTTTGACCAGTTGGTAGCAGGCGCGCACGTGTGCGGCGCTCATCTCTTTTTGCGGCGCGAACGTATCTTTAATGACCTTAAATACGCGGTCAAAACCCGGCAGGGTGAAGACCAGCATCACCATGCCGCGAATGCCCGGCGCTTCAACAAACTGCTCGTCGCTGTGGGCAATGTAGGTGAGGTATTCACGGTAGCTTTCGGTTTTCCCGTGTTTCTGGCAGCCAATCGCCATGTACAGCTCGGCGGTGGTTTTACCGGGGAGGATCTCGCGCAGCCACTCCACCAGCGCGGCGGGCAGGGGCGCGTAGACCATAAAATAGGAGCGGGCGAAGCCAAAGACGATGCTGGCCTCGGCGCGGGTGGTCAGGCAGGTATCAATGAACAGCTCGCCCTCATCGGTGCGGTGAAGCGGCAGCAAAAAGGGGACGGTGGTTTCGGCAAAGATGAGCTTCCCCACCAGCCAGGCGGCTTTGTTGCGGTAAAACAGTTCGTTCGCCACCTGCAAATGTGCCCCTTCGAGCGCCTCACGACCGAAGGTTTCGTGAAGGTGTGCCAGCACGTAAGCCACATCGCGGGCCTTATCCTGCCACGGCAGGCGCAGCGGCAGATCGCTTAACAGCCTATTGAGCAGCGCGTCCCAGCCATAGGCCGGCAAGAAGTCTTTCGCCAGCGGGCGCGGGATGGCACGGAAGCGCCGCGCGGGCTGGGAGCTGAAAATGAACAGCCGCTCGGGCGTGAGCGAGCGGTGATCGAACAGACGGCAATAAACCGAGTTAAAAAAGCTTTCGGCAATTTCGAAGCGCGGGTAATCCGGCAAAAGCTGGACGTAATGCGCTTTCACGCGTAGCAGGAGGTCGGCGTCGGGATTGTGGCGCTCGGTGATGCAGCGTAGCTGTTCGACCACCAGACCGACGTGATGGTCGTAGAGATGGATGCGGCTCTTCATCGCCTGCTGCACCGCCTGCCAGTCTGCGTGTTCGAAGCGCTGCTGCGCACCGGAGGTTATCTCTAAAAAGCGACCGTACTGCGCGTCGAAGCCTTGCAGGATGGTTTGTGCGATTAACAGTTCCAGGCCACGCGTCATCGTGTTTCCTCATCAGGAGCAGCGTTATGCCCTCTCCCGGCGGGAGAGGGAAAAGGCGGGCGATCAGAACTGCTGCTCTTCGGTCGATCCGGTCAGGGCGGTGACAGAGGAGACGCCGCCCTGGATAATCGTCGTCACTTTGTCGAAGTACCCTGTGCCCACTTCCTGCTGGTGTGAAACAAAGGTGTAACCCTCTTTGGCGGCGGCAAATTCCGGCTGCTGCACTTTTTCAACGTAGTGGCGCATACCTTCGCCCTGCGCGTAAGCGTGGGCCAGGTCGAACATGTTGAACCACATGCTGTGGATGCCCGCGAGCGTGATGAACTGGTATTTATAACCCATGTCCGACAGCTGCTGCTGGAAGCTGGCGATGGTGCTGTCGTCCAGGTTTTTCTGCCAGTTAAACGACGGCGAGCAGTTGTAGGCCAGCAGTTTGCCGGGGTACTTCGCATGGATGGCTTCGGCAAAGCGCTTAGCCAGTTCCAGATCCGGGGTGGAGGTTTCGCACCACACTAAATCGGCATAGGGCGCGTAGGCCAGCCCACGGCTGATGGCCTGCTCAATGCCTGCGCGGGTGCGGTAGAAGCCTTCGCTGGTGCGCTCGCCGGTAATGAATTCACGGTCGTATTCATCACAGTCAGAGGTGATAAGGTCAGCGGCATCGGCATCGGTGCGGGCGATTAGCAACGTCGGCACGCCCATGACGTCAGCGGCCAGACGCGCTGCCACCAGCTTCTGAATCGCTTCCTGCGTCGGCACCAGCACTTTGCCGCCCATGTGCCCGCATTTTTTGACTGACGCCAGTTGATCCTCAAAGTGCACCGCCGCCGCCCCCGCGTCGATCATCGACTTCATCAGTTCGAAGGCGTTGAGCACGCCGCCAAACCCGGCTTCGGCGTCGGCGACGATCGGCAGGAAGTAGTCAACGTAGCGCGGATCCTGGGGTTCAATGCCCGCTGACCACTGGATCTGATCCGCGCGGCGGAAGGTGTTATTGATCCGATCTACCACCGACGGCACGGAGTTCGCCGGGTAGAGCGACTGGTCCGGGTACATGCTCGATGCCAGGTTGGCATCTGCGGCCACCTGCCAGCCGGAGAGGTACACCGCTTCAATACCCGCTTTCGCCTGCTGCAATGCCTGGCCGCCGGTCAGCGCGCCGAGGCTGTTGATATAGCCTTTTTTGGCCTCGCCGTGCAGCAAACGCCACATTTTCGCCGCGCCCAGCTGCGCCAGCGTGCATTCCGGGTTTACCGAGCCGCGTAATTTCACCACCTCTTCTGCACTGTACGGGCGGGTGATGCCTTCCCAGCGCGCATCTTTCCAGTCTTGTTGTAATTGTTCGATTTGTTGGGTACGAGTTTTCATAGCAGATGCTCCATTTTGTTATGGGGTGGATTTAGGCAAGCAGGCGATAGCCGGGCAAGGTCAGGAAGTCGATTAACTCATCTGAGGTGGTGATCTGTTCCATCAGGCGTGCGGCGTCGTCGAAGCGACCGCTGCTGAAGCGGTGCTCCCCCAGCTCTTCCTGAATCACCAACATCTCCTGAGCGAGCATCTGGCGGAACAGCGCTTTGGTCACCGGCGTGCCGTTGCTCAGCGTTTTCTCATGGTGGATCCACTGCCAGATGGAAGTGCGGGAAATCTCCGCCGTTGCGGCATCTTCCATCAGGCCATAAATCGGGACGCAGCCGTTGCCGGAAATCCATGCTTCGATGTACTGAACCGCAACGCGAATGTTGGCGCGCATGCCCTCTTCGGTGCGTTCCCCGTCGCAGGGTGCCAGCAGTTGATCGGCGGTGATCGGCGCGTCGTCTTCACGGGTGACATGCAGCTGGTTTGGCGTGTCGCCAAGTGCGGTATTGAAGATGGCCATCACCGTGTCGCCCAGCCCCGGATGCGCAATCCAGGTGCCGTCATGACCGTTTTTCGCTTCCAGCTCTTTGTCCGCTTTCACTTTGTTGAGCACCCAATTGTTGCGCTCGCTGTCTTTGCTCGGAATAAATGCCGCCATGCCGCCCATCGCTAATGCCCCACGGCGATGACAGGTGCGGATCAGCAGCCGCGAGTAGGCGTTGAGAAAGGGCTTATCCATGGTGACCACCTGGCGGTCTGGCAGGACGCGATCCGGGTAGTTCTTCAGCGTTTTGATGTAGCTGAAGATGTAGTCCCAGCGGCCGCAGTTCAGTCCGACAATGTGATCGCGCAGCGCATGGAGGATCTCATCCATTTGAAACACCGCTGGCAGGGTTTCAATCAGCAGTGTGGCTTTAATCGTGCCGCGCGGCAGATCGAAACGATCTTCGGTGTAGCTGAACACGTCGCTCCACCACGCCGCTTCCTGCCAGGACTGCGTTTTCGGCAGATAAAAATAGGGGCCACTGCCTTTTGCCAGCAGGCTTTTGTGATTGTGGAAAAAGTAGAGTGCGAAATCGAACAGGCTGCCGGGGATCGCTTCATCACGCCAGGTGACGTGCTTTTCCGGCAGATGTAGACCACGCACGCGACAGATCAACAACGCCGGATCGGGTTTGAGCTGGTAGATCTTTCCGGCCTCGTTGGTGTAACTGATGGTCCCGTTTACCGCGTCGCGCAGATTGATTTGCCCGTCGATCACCTTTTGCCAGTTCGGTGCCAGCGAATCTTCAAAGTCGGCCATAAACACTTTCACATTGGCGTTGAGCGCGTTGATGACCATTTTGCGCTCAACCGGGCCGGTGATTTCCACGCGACGATCTTTCAGGTCGTCCGGAATACCGCGAATTTGCCAGTCGCCTTCACGAATGGAAGCCGTTTCCGAAATAAAATCAGGCAGCTTTCCGTTGTCGATATCCTGCTGCTGCACAAGGCGCGCCGCCAGCAGTTTGTTACGTTTCGGCGTGAAGCGCGCGACCAGTTCGCTGAGAAATTCTACCGCGTCCGGAGTCAGTATCTGCTTTTCCTGCTCGCCAAACGGCTGGCTAAAGGCCAGTTCGTCGGTGGTGGTTGCCTGTTGTGTCATGCTTTGGCTCCTCGTCGTTGATCCGAATTAACGTGCCATCGCGAACGAAAGATCGTTGCGCAGTTTTCGTTCAGCAAAACTAAGACTACGCAATTAAATTACAAAATCAAAAACAATTTCCATTTTAATTTTAATAATAATTTAACCAATTGATAACAATAAGATTAAAGTTTGCACAAAGTGTGAAGTGATTTTCAGAAATAAAAAAAGCACCCGAAGGTGCTTTTTAGCAGGCTGGATCGATTAGTCGAGCGTGGGGTTCATGTGACGCAGATCGAACGGTGTGATCTGGTAGACGTAGTAGTTCAGCCAGTTGATGAACAGCAGATTGCCGTGACTACGCCAGCTGGCGCGCGGCGCGTTCTGCGGATCGTTATTCGGGAAATAGTTATGCGGTACCTCCGGGCTGAGACCCGCTTCGACGTCACGGAAGTATTCTCCCGCCAGCGTGTTCGCGTCATATTCAGGATGACCGGTGACGAAGGCAATGCGCTTGTCCTTGCTGGCGAACAGGTAGGCGTCACCTTCATCGCTTTCTGCAAGGATCTCCAGGTCGGTGTAGTCGCGGATCAGGGCCGCCGGAAAATCAGCATAGCGTGAATGTGGTGCGAGGAAGGTGTCGTCGAAGCCGCGCGTTAATAATGCATGCTGATGGGTGATGTGGTGAGCGTATACGCCGGAGATCTTTTCATTGCGGGTCTGTTTGGGGATGCCGTAGAGGATGTTTAACGCGGCTTGTACCGCCCAACAGACAAACAGCGTTGAGGTGACGTGATCCTTGGCCCACTCCAGCACCTGCTTGATCTGGGGCCACCAGGCGACATCATTAAATTCGACCAGGCCCAGCGGCGCGCCGGTCACAATCAGGCCATCAAAATTATCGTTACAGATCTCATCGAAATTACAGTAAAAATTATTGAGATGCTCGGCAGGGGTGTTGCGTGACTCACGGGCATCGATACGCAGCAGTTTTACGTCAACCTGTAACGGGGAGTTGGAAAGCAGGCGCAAGAACTGGTTTTCCGTTTCGATTTTCTTCGGCATTAGGTTCAGGATCAGCACCTTCAGGGGGCGGATTTCCTGACCTGTTGCGCGCGATGTCGTCATGACAAAGACGTTCTCATCACGCAAGAAATTGACGGCGGGTAGCTCGTCCTGCACTCGAATCGGCATAACCTTATATCCTCACAGCATACGTTTAAACGTTTAGACATCCAGACACCTGACAATAACCAGGAATGATCAAAATGTCGAGTCTGCATATGCCAGGTGAGAAAGTTTCAAGACCTGCGCCCCGTGTGGTTCAGCCGTATTTCTTCTGATGCGCCTTCTTGCGCGTTAAGTAATCCTGATCGGCGCGTATTTTGTCCCACCACTGCTTAAATATGGCGGCGGCTTCGGCTTTTACCGGATCGTTTTGTCGCGGCAGGACGTTTTTGTCTTTGTCGTATTTGCGTCCACCGGGGTGGTTGGCGTAGCGTCTGGCGCGCGTGTAGCCCATCTGAATGAATTTCCGCGCCATATCCATGCCAACAAAATCGTTCTGCTCGCGGTATTGCTCGAACAGCGCATGGATCTTTTGCGCGGAAACGGTCGCAACTTCGGCGTTTTTGTAGCGCCACAAGGGCAGGATTTCACTTTTGTAGGGTTCGACGAGCAGCACACCCTGTTCACCACGGCCAACCTGATAGCGTTCCGGGTGGGCGCGAAAATCGGTCTGCTCAAAATCCTGCTGGTAGTTAAAAGGCGGGGTTGGCAAGATCACCTCATCGTCATGTCCAGGATACAGAAATTCTAGACGAGGATGGGGCAGTCAATGAAGGATCAAGACAGAAACGCAAAAAGGCCATCCGTGAGGATGGCCTTTCGCTTGTTTGATGCCTG
>CAUQTV010000009.1:0-149436 GCA_963521185.1 uncultured Enterobacter sp.
GTAGATGGAGTGAACATATCAAAATCAGGCAATTACACAATTTTAATTACAGTCTTAGCCAACGGCAAAACCGGATTTCGCGGTGAGTAAATCTGGTTTGTGAACGAACTGGCTGGGCTTTGTCCCGGCCTTTCTTTTGCATGTTAGCCTGCTTTATCTGCAATACAAACTGCAATACAGTCTGCGACACACGACAACTCCAGCGCCGCAGATGCCCGACGGCGCTTTGCTTGCCGGGCCTACGCCACTACGCCACACTTTGCGGCTTGCGTAGCGTGATATTTCTCACACATACACGATTGACAGAATAACCCTCTATTAAACACAATCGCCATGAAAAATCTTTCTTTAACCATAAATATTAAAGGGTTTTAAAGCGAAATTTTTCTCCGATTTCCCCGGTATGCTTTTTCTATAGCGATACCGGTTGGGTGTCTGATCCCCGCCTGGCTGGTCTACAAAGTCCCCGTGTTACACAAATACAAAGGGCTATCGCTGTATATCATTATCGTGACGGGGCTGCTGCTGTGCATCTCTCCGTTCCTCGCATTTTCCTGAGAAGGCTGCCGTTATGTTTGTCACTGAAGAAAATCCGTTATGGGCGCGTTTTATCCAGGTGGTGCAGGGGGAGGTGAAGCCCGCGCTGGGCTGTACCGAACCGATTTCACTGGCGCTCGCCTGTGCGACAGCGGCGACGTATCTCACCGGCACGATCGATCGCATTGACGCCTGGGTGTCGCCGAATCTGATGAAGAACGGCATGGGCGTGACCGTGCCGGGAACCGGTATGGTTGGGCTGCCCATCGCGGCGGCGCTGGGGGCGATTGCGGGCAACGCGCAGGCCGGACTGCAAGTGTTGAGCGGGGTCGATGCGCAGGCGGTCGAAACGGCGAAAAGCCTGCTCGACGGCGGGCGCGTCAGCGTGATGCTGCAAACGCCGTGCGATGACATTCTCTACTCGCGCGCACGGCTTTACGCCGGGGATCGCTGGGTGAGCGTCACCATCGCGGGCGATCATACGCGCATTGTGCAGATCGACAGGCAGGGGGAGCTCCTGTTTCAACTGACCGAAAGCGACGCCGGGGCCGGTGACGATCCGTTGGCGGTGCTGGCGCAGACATCGCTCAACGGGATCCTCGATTTTGTCCAGCGCGTACCCTTTGCACGGATCCGCTTTATTCTGGAATCGGCACGCTTAAACGATGCGCTCTCGCAGGAGGGACTCAGCGGGAAGTGGGGTTTACACATTGGCGCGACGCTTGAAAAGCAGTGCGCACGCGGGTTAATGGCCAGCGATTTGGCATCACGCATTGTTATCCGTACCAGCGCGGCGTCGGATGCGCGCATGGGGGGCGCAAGCCTGCCTGCAATGAGCAACTCCGGCTCGGGCAATCAGGGCATTGCCGCCACGATGCCGGTGGTGGTGGTAGCGCAGCATTATCAGGCCAGTGAAGAACAGCTGGCGCGGGCGTTAATGCTCTCACACCTGAGCGCGATCTACATTCACTACCAACTGCCTCGCTTGTCTGCATTGTGCGCGGCAACCACGGCAGCAATGGGGGCGGCGGCGGGAATGGCGTGGCTTATCGACGGGCGCTACGAAACCATCGCCATGGCGATCGGCAGTATGATTGGCGATATCAGCGGCATGATTTGCGACGGCGCGTCGAACAGCTGCGCGATGAAAGTCTCCACCAGCGTGTCGTCGGCGTGGAAAGCGGTACTGATGGCGCTCGATGGCACCGCCGTCACCGGCAACGAAGGGATTGTGGATCACGATGTGGAAGCCTCGATCGCCAATCTTTGCGCGCTGGCATGTCGATCCATGCAGCAAACCGACCGGCAGATTATCGCGATCATGGCGGATAAAGCGCGGGGCTAATTGCCCGGCGGCGCTTCGCTTGCAGGCCTGGAGGCATTCGCCCAGGTCGGGTAAGCGAAGCGCCACCCGACACGGATTTCTCAGGCGGCCTCTTCCTCGGCCAGCCTGATTTCGGCGTCAGCAACGATCGCTTCGAGTTCGCTCAGCATCTCGTCATAACCCAACGCCATCACGACATCGGCATTCGCGGGCTGTTGGTCCGCGATCTCTACAGCCACCGCGACCGGTGCGGCCTTCTTCTGTTTTTTACTCACGTGCGCACTCCAAAGAACCTTTCTATTTACACCGGTAAATCTATCAGCAAAGCGCGCAGAGGCGTATCGGCGACGAGCGTAATGTTAGCCTCATCACGAATAAAAGCCCCGTCGCCACAGGTCAGCGCTTCCTGCTCTTTCTGATGTGTGACGGCGTGCACAGTCCCGTGGATCGACTGTAAATACGCGCGCGGGCCGTGCAGTTGCAGGCTCACCTGTTCGCCTTTTTCCAGCTCGATATGGTGCAGCCAGACCTGCTGGCGCAGCTGCAAACTCTCCTGGCTGCCGTCCGGGGAGGCCAGCAGTTGCTGCGCGTTGTGCGTCAGCGTCACTTTCTGCACCGGCGGATTTTCCCGCTCCGGGCAGGCGTCCAGCCACAGCTGAAGGCGCGTCAGGGATTTGTCTTTGCTCAGGTTATGTTCGCTATAGCTGATGCCCGGCTGGGTCGCAATCAGCAATGCGTCGCCCGCCTTCGCCTGCACATGGTGACCTTCGCTGTCGCGGTATTCCGCTTCGCCTTCCAGAATCAGGTTCAGGATATCCACTTTCGGATACGTCCGCGGCTGAAAAGACGCACCGGGGGCCAGCACTTCCTGATTCAGCACGCGCAATGAGGCATAGCCTAACAGTTTAGGGTCAAAGTAATGTCCAAAGGAAAAGGTGTAGCGGGCCTGTAGCCATCCGAAGTCTGCTTGTCCGCATTGTTTGGCTGTTCTGGTAGTAATCATAATTCTTGACCTCTCTTTACACTAAATCAATGGTAAAGGTATGGACGCTGCATTGTTAGCCAGATATTCTGCCCGGTATGTTCAAATTTCCTGAATGAGAACGACATGGCCAAAGAAAGGGCTTTAACGCTTGAGGCGTTACGCGTTATGGACGCGATTGACAGGCGCGGCAGTTTTGCCGCCGCAGCGGACGAACTGGGCCGCGTACCTTCTGCACTCAGTTACACCATGCAAAAACTGGAAGAAGAGCTGGACGTGGTGCTCTTCGACCGCTCCGGTCACCGAACCAAATTCACCAACGTTGGCCGTATGCTGCTGGAGCGCGGGCGCGTTCTGCTCGAAGCGGCGGACAAGCTCACCACCGATGCCGAAGCGCTGGCGCGCGGGTGGGAAACCCATCTGACGCTGGTCACCGAAGCGCTGGTGCCAACGCCGGCCTTTTTCCCGCTGGTGGAAAAACTCGCCACCAAAGCCAACACGCAGCTTTCCATTATAACGGAAGTGCTCGCCGGTGCCTGGGAGCGGCTGGAGCAGGGGCGCGCCGATATTGTTATCGCCCCGGATATGCACTTTCGTTCCTCGTCGGAGATCAACTCCCGCAAGCTGTATAAGATCCTCAACGTCTACGTTGCCGCCCCGGATCATCCGATCCACCACGAGCCGGAACCGCTTTCTGAAGTCACCCGCGTGAAGTATCGCGGCGTTGCAGTGGCGGATACCGCCCGTGAGCGTCCGGTGCTCACCGTGCAGCTTCTGGATAAGCAGCCGCGTCTGACGGTCAGCACCATTGAGGATAAGCGTCAGGCGCTGCTGGCAGGCCTCGGTGTGGCAACCATGCCGTATCCGCTGGTGGAGCAGGATATCGCCGAAGGGCGCTTGCGGGTGGTCAGCCCGGAATACACCAGCGAAGTGGACATCATTATGGCGTGGCGACGTGACAGCATGGGCGAAGCGAAAGCCTGGTGCCTGCGCGAGATCCCTAAGCTGTTTATGCACAAATAAGGCGGGGCTGCCCGGTCAGCGAAACGCGACCGGGCCATTAAAAATCAGAGGGTCGTTTTCGGATCCTGCCCGAAGTGGTTCTCACCCGGCGTGCCGTTCTGGCAGCTAAACAGGATAATCACAATCCAGCCGACAACTGGGATCAGCAAGAGCAGCAGCCACCATGCCGAACGGTCAGTGTCGTGCAGTCGTCGGAACTGTACCGCCCAGTAGGGCAGAAACACCAGCACACCGTAGAGCGTGGTCAGAATGCCTTCGCCGCCCGCGCGGCTAAAACCCAGCATTTTATCCACAATGCTCAGCACGCCGGTCAGCACAATGTTGACCAGAATAAACATCCAGTATTCTTTGCGGCGGGCGCGCCCCCGAAACCCAATGTAGTTCTTCAGTACTTTGAAATACCAGTCCATTTCAGCGCCTCAATCTAGGGTTAATTATCTGTTTTCTCAGCGATCACGCTAAGCTTAGACAGATTTACAGAGGCGGTAAATATCGCGGCGATGAATAAATTAAGGCGCTCCTGAGAGCGCCCTGATGCGTTAGCCAAAACGGGAATCGCGCCCGTGCGGCTCATCCAGATCCTGCCACGGGCCAATGGAAATAATCCCCGTCGGATTGATGGTTTTATGGCTGCGATAGTAGTGCGTGCGAATGTGATCAAAATCGACCGTTTCCGCCACGCCCGGCGTCTGGTAAATGTCACGCAGAAAACCGTACAGGTTCAGGTAATCGCTAATGCGGTGTTTGTCGCATTTGAAGTGCGTCACGTAGACCGGATCAAAGCGGATCAACGTGGTCCACAGGCGAATGTCGGCTTCCGTCAGGCGATCGCCCGTCAGGTAGCGGTGCTGCCCGAGGATCTGCTCAAGTCTGGCCAGCGATTCAAACACTTTGCCCACGGCGTCGTCGTAGGCTTCCTGGCTGGTGGCAAAGCCCGCTTTATATACGCCGTTATTCACGTTGTCGTAGATCCAGCCGTTCAGCTCGTCGATCTTATCTTTCAAATCAGCCGGATAGTAATCACCGGCTTTTGCACCCTGCGCGTCAAAGGCGGTATTTAGCATGCGGATGATTTCAGCGGATTCGTTGCTGACAATGGTGTGATTCTTTTTATCCCACAGCACAGGTACGGTCACGCGACCGGTGTAATGCGGATCGGCATGCAGATATAGCTGATAAAGGAACTCGTGTTGGTAGAGGTTGTCACCGGTGGCGGCGGGAAAATCCTCCGCGAAGGTCCAGCCGTTTTCCAGCATCAGCGGGTTGACCACCGACACACCGATAAAAGGCTCCAGGCCTTTCAACGCACGCACGATCAGCGTGCGATGCGCCCACGGACAGGCGAGTGAAACGTATAAATGGTAGCGATCTTTTTCAGCGGCAAACCCGCCTTCACCGCTCGGGCCGGGTGCGCCATCGGCGGTTAACCAGTTTCGGAACGCCGAGACCGAGCGCTGAAAGCGGCCGCCGGTGGATTTGGTGTCATACCAGGTGTCATGCCAGACGCCATCAATCAGTTGTCCCATTACGTTCTCCTTACTTTATGGCACATAGCAAAAGCGAGGAGATATCTCCTCGCTTTGTTTGTATTCAGTATAGAACGTTTACCACTTTTTATTCAGCACGCGGTCAATGCTGAATGCGCCTGGACCGGTGATACCCAGCAGCAGGAAGCCGCCCGCGATGGTCAGGTTCTTCATGAACATCAGGGAGTTCACGCCTTCCGCAAAGTTGCTGTGGAAGATGAACGCGGTCAGTAGCGTGAAGACGGCGGTGAACAGGGCGGTGGTACGGGTCAGGAAGCCGAACAGCACAGCCAGACCGCCGCCGAACTCAAGCAGAATGGTCAGCGGCAGAAGGAACCCCGGCACGCCCATGGCTTCCATATATTGCTGGGTGCCCGCATAACCGGTGATTTTACCCCAGCCCGCAGTGATGAACAGAATAGGCATCAAAATACGCGCTACCAGGATACCAACATCTTCTAATTTTTTCATTTTACTCTCCAAGGATTTCTTGCTCTGTGCAGGTTTTGTTTTTCAAGCACTAACGGCTTGTGCCGCGTGTTTGCTGTCGATGGAGAGGATAATAAGCGGGGCGGAGAAAGATTGTTAGCAAGGAAAACTGTTAATCTTCTTCAAAATATCTGAGGTAGGATTCGGGCAGTCAGAAGAGGCCGGGCAGGCACGCCGCCCGGCATGAGAACGTTAGCGCAGGCGCTGTTGACGTAGCGTAGACTGAATCAGACGCCAGGCGCTCCACACGCCGAAACTGCGTTTAGCCCAGCGCAGCAGCATATTCGGATGGCGAATGGTGCTGATGGCCATCACGCTGCTGCCCACCAGCGCCCAGGAGCGCAGGCTGAGCAGGGTGTTCCAACCGCGATCGTAAGCGCCCGTGGTCTCAAGCCAGTCGCGGCGACTGGCGGTGAGATCAAGACGCTGCTGCTGGATATGACTGAGCAGTATGGCTTTGCGCTTTTGACGTTCCAGCTTATTGCTCACGGTTAATCATCCTCCAGAAGCGAACGATCGTTGGAGAGTTCCTGACGTGTGTGGCGTAAAAGCGTCGATTGACGGGCTTTGCGCAGCGTCCAGAGTCCACCGATGAGCGCACCCACCAGTAAGACAACGGTCGTCGCAATCATCGCATTCAGACGGTACTGCGGATCGATGGCCCAAATGATGAGCACCATCAGGCTCATCAGACCAAAGGCGGCAAACAACATGGTCAGCCCCAGCATGAGAAGCAGCTGAAAGAGATTGGCTTTCTCCTCTTCCAGCTCCACCACGGCCAGCCTCAGTCGCGTTTCCACCATCTCAACAATGATAGTGACAATGCGCTGCCCGATGCCCAGAACGCTTTTTCCGGGCCCGTGTGGTTGACGTGAATCAGCCATATCAACGACGCGTCAGCAGGACGCCCAGTACCACGCCAATCGCGGCACCGATACCGACGCCAGTCCATGGATTTTCACGCACGTAGTCGTCGGCTTTACTGGCCGCTTCACGCGTTTGTTTAGCAATAATGTCGCTGGTTTCACCCAGACGATAGCGGCTTTCGTGCAGCGCACGTTCCGCTTTGCTGCGCAGTTTACTCAATTCTTCTTTCGATTTTTCGCCGGACGTATTCAACACTTCTTCCAGGGTATCCGTCAGGGATTTCAACTCAGCGCGCAGGTGGTCCGCAGTGTTATCTTTTGACATGGTTCTCTCCAGGTGAGTGAGTGTTAACTTCCTTTAATAATCACGAGCCTCAAGTGCTTTCAGTTCGTCCTGTGCCTCTTTGAGCTTATGTTCACGTTTGGTCACCTTCTCCGCATCGCCTTTTTGCTTCGCTTCACGAAGATCCTGCTTACGTTCAGCTATCTCTTCTTTCTGGCCGGCAATTTTTTTCTGGTGGTCTGCGCGCAATTTGCTGTCGGTGCAGTTCGCTCTGACCTCTCTGAGGGCTTTGTTCAGGCCATCAATGCGGCTCTGATTGTTGTGCTTCTCGGCGTACGTGATTTCCTTTTTAATGTCCTGTTCTTTTTCCTGACAAAGGGAAACGGCCTGTGAAGCTGCGCTCAGGGAAAAAAGGGCTAACGCCAGTGCGATGCGGTATTTCATTCTTGAAACCTTCCATTGTTGTCACGACACGTCACCGTGATGTGTCGTAAATCCAGTTGATTAAAAGAGTTACATGGGTGCCCGTCTCTTAAGCATAGTAAGTAACGGCAAGAACACCAAAGTGGGTGAAAAGATTCGGATTAGTGGAAATTTTTAGCCCAGCCGATGGGGCGTCTCGCGCAGGCGAGAAAGCCAGGCCGACGGCTGGCTCTGTTCTTCTTCCTGAAGCGCAATGATATAGCCGTGGGGCAGGGTGCGGTCGAGCACCACCTTCGCCGCCGCGCTTTGGGCGCTGGAATCGAACTTGATCAGCAGCGTATCATTTTGCGGGGTAATGCTTTTAAAGCGAATGCCGTTGGCGTCGAGGTGGTGCCAGATCGAAAACCCATCCGGCACGCTTACGCTCTGGCTGGCGGGGCGAATGGCCAGCGTGGATTCTTGTTGCTGCAACGTTGCCCAGGCGAAGAAAAACCCACTGAACAGTAAAATCGCAGTGAGCAGTAAGGCAAGGCGTCGCGCCACAGGGCGCTGCGTGAGCATTCGGTTATTCCCGATTTCCATATTTTTTCTTCCATAACACGAACAGCGAGCCAACCAGCCCAAACACCAAAAGCACCACCGGGAGCAGCATCAGGCACGACATGAGCTGATCTTCATACTTCAAAAAGACCGGCGTCTTGCCGAGAAAATAGCCCAGCGACGTCAGGATCACGACCCACAGTAAGCCGCTCATCCAGTTGAAAAACTGAAAGCGCGTGTTACTCAGACCCGAAAGCCCGGCAATCGTGGGTAACAACGTACGAACGAACGCAATAAACCTTCCTAGCAGCAGCGCAGATAACCCATGTTTATGAAACATGTGGTGCGCGCGCTGGTGGTAATGGGCAGGCAAATGCGACAGCCAGTTTTGCACAATGCGCGTATTCCCGAGCCAGCGGCCCTGGATATAGCTGACCCAACAACCGAGGCTGGCGGCAACCGTTAACAGCAAAATCGTGTGTGGATAGCCCATCGCCCCTTTGGCAATCAGCACGCCAACCAGCACCAGCAGGCTGTCTCCGGGTAAAAACGCCGCCGGGAGCAGACCATTTTCCAGGAACAAAATCATAAACAAGACGAAATAAAGCATGCCGATCATGGAGGGATTCGCCAGCGTTTCGTAATCCTGGCTCCACAATGCGTTAAGTAACTGAGTCAATAGTTCCATTCGGTATTCCTGGCGCATGCAAAAGCAAATTGCATCTAATTGTAACAAACGCCGGGGTTCTGCGTCACAGAATTTGCGGCCTGTTGAGGATTGATTTTGCTTGTGGTGGAGGGGGGAGACCAGAGTATTTACAAAGGCTGACACTCTATACCTTTTACTGACCGCGCAGGCGCTTGTGCGCCCGCACGTAAAAGGCAAAAAGGTTATTTCACGCCGTTAGTGGCGGTATCAAGATGAACGACCGGATTATCAGCAAAAAGATAGCGGTCAGCGTTGAATTCGAAGTCATCGCTGGTTTCATTAAATAACATCTGTTTCGTGTTTTCCAGATGCTGCCACATCGCGACTTTTGCGGCATGGGGATCTTTGCGAATCAGCGCCTTAAGGATCTGATCGTGGTCGTCGCACCAGTTATCGACGGTGCGCAAATCGATGTGATCGTGCAGTTTCTTCCAGTACGGGTTGTGCACGCGCTGGGTCCACATTTTTTCAACGATAGCGGCAAGGGCGGTGTTTTGCGTGGCGAGGGCCACCTGAACGTGAAACTGTAAATCCCATTCGGAATCGCGGAAGCATTTCTCTTTACGCGCGTTATCCTGGATTTCCATCAGCTTCATGATGTCCTGCTTGGTCACCTGGGTGGCGGCAAACTCGGCAATGTTGCTTTCGATAAGCTGGCGTGCCTGAAGCAGTTCAAATGGACCATAGTTGGCAAACTCTAAGGATTCATCCGGCACCTGCTGGTGCTTCGGCTGGTTAGAAACCACATGGATCCCTGAGCCTTTGCGCACTTCAACGTAGCCTTCGACTTCCAGCATGATGATGGCTTCTCGCACCACCGTGCGGCTGACGCTTTTCTCATCCGCAATAAAGCGTTCTGCTGGCAATTTGTCACCCACCAGATACACACCGTTTTCAATGCGGCTCTTCAGTTCAGCGGCGAGCTGCTGATACAAACGACGTGATTCGGTGATTTCCATTTGCACTCCAGGCAGGATAAGGCACATTAGATTTGTTATACCACTTTTACGACATTCTCACCACTCTTCTCACAAGGGCAGAACGCAAAAAGCCGCCCTAATAATAGCGGCGGCTTTTAGATAAATGCATGATGCATTTGTCGATTTTGTTAGCTCTGCGCCGCAGGTCCACCGATGCCGGATTTCTCGGCTTCGAGTTCGGCTGCGGACTTGCTTCTCAGCACGGTCCAGATAAGCACCGCACCTACCAGGTCGAAGACGGCCAGCACGGCGAACAGCGGGCTGAAGCCGATGGTGTCAGCCAGTGCACCGACCACCAGAGCGAACATGGTGCTCGCTGTCCACGCCGCCATACCGGTCAGACCGTTGGCGGTCGCCACTTCGTTACGACCAAAGACGTCAGAGGAGAGCGTAATCAGTGCGCCAGACAGTGACTGGTGAGCAAAACCACCGATGCACAGCAGGCCGATTGCCACGTACGGGCTGGTGAACAGACCGATCATGCCTGGGCCAATCATCAGTACCGCACCCATGGTCACAACCATTTTACGGGAAACGATCAGGTTCACACCAAACCAGCGCTGGAACAGCGGCGGCAGGTAACCCCCAACGATACAACCCAGGTCAGCAAACAGCATTGGCATCCACGCAAACATCGCGATCTCTTTCAGGTTAAAGCCGTAGACTTTAAACATGAACAGCGGGATCCAGGCGTTAAACGTACCCCAGGCTGGTTCTGCCAGGAAGCGCGGCAGGGCGATGCCCCAGAACTGGCGGGTACCCAGAATCTGCCACGGCGTCATTTTTTTCGCGTTGTTAGTCTGGTGATGAGCTTCCTGACCGCCAATGATGTATGCGCGCTCGTCTTCGGTTAATTTTTTCTGGTCACGCGGGTGTTTGTAGAAAATCAACCACGCCATTGCCCATGCGAAGCTCAGCACGCCAGAGATAATGAACGCCATCTGCCAGCTGTGCATCACGATAGCCCACACCACCAACGGCGGAGCGATCATCGCGCCAATAGAGGAACCGACGTTAAAGTAGCCGACCGCGATAGAACGTTCTTTCGCCGGGAACCACTCAGACGCGGCTTTCAGGCCCGCCGGGATCATTGCTGCTTCAGCCGCACCGACCGCGCCACGCGCCAGCGCCAGGCCACCCCAGCTGCCTGCCAGCGCTGTCGCGCCGCAGAAGATTGCCCAGGTTACCGCGAAGACGGCATAACCAATCTTGGTCCCCAGAATATCCAGCACATAACCTGCGACCGGCTGCATGATGGTGTATGCCGCAGAGTATGCCGCGATGATGTAAGAATATTGCTGTGTGGAGATATTCAGTTCTTGCATCAGTGTTGGTGCAGCTGCCGCCACAGTATTACGCGTCAGGTAGCCTAACACGGTGCCCAGCGTCACCAGTGCTATCATGTACCAACGTAACCCTTTAATTTTACGCATGTTTTCCTCAACGTTATGTTATTTCCGCCTTTCGGCGGTTCATCTCCCGCGTCATTCCGGGGGATGTTATGTAACGGGGGGAGTAACCGGGAGGTTCCCGGTACGGCCCAAACCTTGCCATCAGTAGTGTTCGTGCGAAATTCGGTATCCGTACCGTTAATCTGGGTGAATGAATCACCTGTAATGCATTCCGTCGGCTTATGATTTGCGACGGCAGAAAGATAACTTGTCATACAACTTTAAAAGGTGAGTGACATCACAAAAGTGTGTTTCTTTGTGTGGTTTTTAGTTTGCAGTAACAAAGCCAGAGCTGGCGCGGCGTGGCGGGTTGTTTACTCCCTTCAGAGTAATTTTTTTGCATGGTTTTATTGATCTAACTCACGAAAATATCTTCGGCCTATAGAAATTGGTGTGATAACTTTGTCAGCATTAGAGGCATACATATACGCACTCGTGTAGAGGAAGACGATAATGACCCCGTTTATGACTGAAGATTTTCTACTGGATACTGAATTTGCCCGCCGTCTGTACCATGACTACGCCAAAGATCAGCCGATTTTCGACTATCACTGCCATTTACCGCCGCAGCAGATCGCCGAAGACTACCGTTTTAAAAACCTGTATGACATCTGGTTGAAAGGTGACCACTACAAGTGGCGCGCTATGCGTACCAACGGTGTGCCTGAGCGCCTGTGCACCGGCGACGCGTCTGACCGCGAGAAGTTTGATGCTTTCGCTGCCACCGTTCCGCATACCATTGGCAACCCGTTATACCACTGGACACATCTTGAGCTGCGTCGCCCGTTTGGTATTACAGGTAAGCTGTTGTCCCCGTCTACCGCTGACGAAATCTGGACCCAGGGTAACGAACTGCTGGCGCAGGACAAATTCTCCGCGCGCGGCATCATGCAGCAGATGAATGTGAAAATGGTCGGCACCACTGACGATCCGATCGATTCTCTGGAGCACCACGCCAGCGTCGCGAAAGACACCAGCTTCAGCATTAAAGTGCTGCCGTCCTGGCGTCCGGATAAAGCGTTCAACATTGAACTGGCGACCTTTAATGATTACATGGCGAAACTCGGTGAAGTGTCTGACACCGACATTCGTCGTTTCGCTGACCTGCAAACCGCGCTGACCAAACGCCTGGATCACTTCGCCGCTCACGGCTGTAAAGTGTCTGACCATGCGCTGGACGTTGTTCTGTTTGCTGACTCCACCGAAGCGGAACTCGACAGCATCCTGGCGCGTCGCCTCTCTGGCGCGACCCTGAGCGAACATGAAGTCGCACAGTTCAAAACTGCCGTTCTGGTGTTCCTGGGTGCTGAATATGCCCGTCGCGAATGGGTACAGCAGTACCACATTGGCGCGCTGCGTAATAACAACCTGCGCCAGTTCAAACTGCTGGGGCCGGATGTGGGCTTTGACTCCATCAACGACCGTCCGCTGGCGGAAGAGCTGTCCAAACTTCTGAGCAAACAGAACGAAGAAAACCTGCTGCCAAAAACCATTCTGTACTGTCTGAACCCGCGCGATAACGAAGTGCTGGGCACCATGGTCGGTAACTTCCAGGGCGAAGGCATGCCGGGCAAAATGCAGTTCGGTTCCGGCTGGTGGTTTAACGATCAGAAAGACGGCATGGAACGTCAGATGACGCAGCTCGCACAGCTGGGCCTGTTAAGCCGCTTTGTGGGCATGCTGACCGACAGCCGCAGCTTCCTGTCCTATACCCGTCACGAATACTTCCGTCGCATCCTGTGCCAGATGATTGGCCGCTGGGTGGAAAACGGCGAAGCACCGGCAGATATCCAACTGCTGGGCGAGATGGTGAAAAATATCTGCTTTGACAATGCGCGTGAATACTTCGCGATTGAACTGAACTAAGGCCGTTTGAGGTTGATATGCAATACATCAAGATCCATTCGCTGGACAACGTCGCAGTAGCGTTAGCTGACCTGGCGGAAGGCACAGAAGTTACCGTAGATAATCAGACTGTACGGCTTCGTCAGGCGGTGGGACGCGGGCATAAGTTTGCTCTGCGTACTCTCCATCAGGGCGAAAACGTTGTTAAATACGGTTTGCCCATTGGTCACGCTACGGCTGAGATCGCTGAGGGTGAATACATTCACTCCCACAATGCGCGGACCAATCTGAGCGATCTGGACGAGTATAGCTATCAACCTGATTTTCAGGCGGATGTGGCTCAGGGCAGCGATCGTGACGTTGAGATCTACCGCCGTGCGAACGGCGAGGTTGGGATCCGCAACGAGCTGTGGATCCTGCCAACGGTTGGCTGCGTCAACGGCATCGCCCGCCAGATCCAGAACCGTTTCCTGAAAGAAACCAATAACGCCGAAGGCACAGATGGTGTGTTCCTGTTTAGCCACACCTACGGCTGCTCGCAGCTGGGTGATGACCACGTGAACACCCGTACCATGCTGCAAAACATGGTGCGTCATCCGAACGCCGGTGCGGTGCTGGTTATTGGCCTGGGCTGTGAAAACAACCAGGTTGACGCCTTCCGCGAAACGCTGGGTGAGTTCGACGCTGACCGCGTCCACTTCATGATCTGCCAACACCAGGAAGACGAAGTGGAAGCGGGCCTTGAACAGCTGCATCAGCTGTACGAGTTTATGCGTCATGACCAGCGCGTACCGGGTAAACTGAGCGAGCTGAAGTTTGGGCTGGAGTGCGGCGGGTCTGACGGCCTGTCCGGTATCACCGCCAACCCAATGCTCGGTCGTTTTTCTGACTACGTGATTGGCAACGGTGGCACCACCGTGCTGACGGAAGTGCCGGAAATGTTTGGCGCAGAGCAGATCCTGATGAGCCACTGCATTGATGAAACTACCTTTGAAAAAACGGTCACCATGGTGAACGACTTCAAACAGTATTTCATCGCCCACAACCAGCCGATTTACGAGAACCCATCGCCGGGTAACAAAGCGGGCGGTATCACTACGCTTGAAGAAAAATCGCTGGGTTGTACGCAAAAAGCGGGCGCAAGCCAGGTGGTTGACGTGCTGCGCTACGGCGAGCGCCTGAAAACCCACGGTCTGAACCTGCTGAGCGCTCCGGGTAACGATGCGGTCGCTACCAGCGCGCTGGCGGGAGCCGGTTGCCACATGGTGCTGTTCTCTACCGGACGCGGTACGCCTTACGGCGGTTTTGTGCCGACGGTGAAGATCGCCACCAACAGCGAACTGGCGGCGAAGAAAAAACACTGGATCGACTTTGATGCCGGCCAGCTGATCCACGGCAAAATGATGCCGCAGCTGCTGAACGAATTCGTTGATACCATTGCAGAAATTGCCAGCGGCAAACAGACCTGCAACGAGAAAAACGATTTCCGTGAACTGGCGATCTTTAAAAGTGGCGTGACACTTTAATCGCCTGCTTCTTTCGCTCGATGCCTGCGTTGGCCTCAAGGGAAATAGTTTGGCGATAACACACTGTTAATCCAAAACGGCGTTTCATATAATGAAGCGCCGTTTCTTTTTTTGACCTTTCAGGACTCTCTCATGACCGCGTATTGGCTTGCCCAGGGCGTTGGTGTTTTCGCCTTTTTGATTGGTATCACCACGTTTATTAACCGCGATGAAAAGCGCTTTAAAGTGCAACTGGCGATTTACAGCGCGGTGATTGGCGTGCATTTTTTCCTGATGGGCGCACTGCCTGCGGGGATGAGCGCAGAACTTAACACCCTGCGAACGCTGATTTCGCTCTATACGCGCAGGCTGTGGGTGATGGTTGTGTTCATTGCTCTGACGCTGATTCTGGGGTTATCGAAACTGCATCACGCCATGGAGCTGCTGCCCATTGTCGGGACTGTCGCCAGTACCTGGGCACTGTTTCGCTGCAAGGGATTGACGGTTCGCTGTGTCATTTGGTGCTCGACCGCCTGCTGGGTCACGCATAATTTCTGGTTAGGATCGATTGGCGGCACGCTGATTGAGGGTAGCTTTCTGGTGATGAACGGCCTGAACATTATTCGCTTCTGGCGCATGCAAAAACGCGGCATTGATCCCTTCAAAGTGGAAACGGCACTGAGTGAAGAATCCCCCTCCGCCCGCTGACGGAGAGGGAAAAGGCGTTACCCGAGCAGGGCGTTTTTCGCCAGGCGTTCATCTTCCGCCTGGCAGGCTGCCGCGGTGAAGAGAACGTCGGTGGAGGAGTTCAGCGCGGTTTCACATGCGTCCTGAAGCACGCCGATAATAAAGCCCACCGCCACCACCTGCATGGCGACATCGTTTGGGATACCGAACATATTACAGGCTAGTGGGATCAGCAGCAGCGACCCGCCCGCCACGCCCGACGCCCCGCAGGCGCACAGAGACGCCACCACGCTCAGCAGTAGCGCGGTCGGCAGATCCACCGGAATGCCCAGCGTATGCACCGCCGCCAGCGTCAGTACCGTGATGGTAATTGCCGCGCCTGCCATGTTGATGGTTGCCCCGAGCGGAATCGAAACCGAATAGGTATCCCGGTCCAGATTGAGTTTTTCCGCCAGCGCCATATTGACCGGAATGTTGGCCGCCGAGCTGCGGGTAAAGAACGCGGTGACGCCGCTTTCGCGCAGGCAGGTCAGGACCAGCGGATAAGGATTGCGGCGGATCTTCCAGTAAACCAGCAGCGGGTTAATCACCAGCGCCACCAGCAGCATACAGCCGATCAGCACCACCAAGAGATGCGCATAACCGTAGAGGGTGGCAAATCCGGTCTCCGCCAGCGTGGACGACACAAGGCCAAAGATACCGATCGGCGCAAAGCGGATGACCACTTTCACCATGAAGGTCACCGCGTCGGAGACGTCGTTCACCAGGCTCTTTGTCGATTCACTGCCGTGACGCAGCGCAAAGCCCAGGCCAACGGCCCAGACCAGAATACCAATATAGTTGGCATTGAGCAGGGCGTTAATCGGGTTTGCAACCATGCTCAGCAGCAGGTCGCGCAGCACTTCCACAATGCCTGCAGGCGGCGTGATATCCGTCGCGCCGGTGACCAGTTGCAGTGAAGAGGGAAACAGGAAGCTGAACACCACGGCGGTTAAGGCCGCCGAGAAGGTGCCCACCAGATAGAGCACCAGAATCGGACGGATGGTGGTTTTCTGGCCGTGTTTATGATTGGCGATCGAGGCCATCACCAGCATCAGAACCAGCACCGGTGCAACGGCTTTCAGTGCGCCAACGAAGAGCGTTCCGAGCAGGCCCGCAGCGAGCGCGGCGGGTTTGGATACCCAGGCGAGCAGAATGCCCAGAACTAAGCCAATGAGAATTTGTTTTACCAGACTGCCGTGCGCCAGGCGCTGGAGCAGTCCATGTGGGCGTTGCGTGGTCATGCGAATTTCCTTAGATCAGGGTGTGATGCCATCCCGGACGGACTCTTTGGTCACGTTCTTTTCAGGATGTAACAAATGTTTGCAGGAAGGAGTATACGGAATGTCGCGCAACAGGGAAGGATAAGACACTGGATATTCGCCATTCATCATGTTTTTTAACTTGCTAATAACATAATTGTGACATGAGCAGCAGTAAGACCCTCTCCCAGGCAGGAGAGGGTGCTGTTGATTATGTGTGCAGCTTTTTCTTGTCGTTCTGGTGGTTCACCCAGGCATTGATAAGCAGGGTCAGCGCCAGAATGCCGCCCACAATGCCAAGGGAAACGGCGATCGGGATATGGTAAAAATCGACGATCAGCATCTTGATACCGATAAACACCAGGATCACCGACAGACCGTATTTCAGCAGCGTAAAGCGCTCAGCCACGCCCGCCAGCAGGAAGTACATCGCACGCAGGCCCAGGATGGCAAACAGGTTTGAGGTCAGCACGATAAACGGATCGGTGGTGACGGCGAAAATCGCCGGAATGCTGTCGACCGCGAAGATCACATCGCTTAACTCCACCAGAATCAGCACCAGCAGCAGCGGCGTGGCAAACAGCAGACCGTTCTTGCGCACAAAGAAGTGCTCGCTTTCGATCCTGTCGGTCATGCGCAAATGGCTGCGCAACCAGCGCACCAGCGGTTTATCGCCGATCCCTGCTTCATCTTCCTTCGCCAGCGCCATTTTCACCCCGGTGAACAGCAGGAACGCACCGAACACGTACAGCAGCCATTCGAACTGGGAGATCAGCCAGCTTCCCGCGAAGATCATGATGGTACGCAGCACAATCGCGCCCAGCACGCCATAAATCAGCACGCGACGCTGAAGGGCAGGCGGCACCGAGAAGTAGCTAAACAGCATCAGCCAGACGAAGACATTATCCACCGCCAGCGCTTTTTCGATCAAATAACCGGTGAGGAACGCCAGCGCCTGCGGATCGGCCACCGCGCGGCCCTGCGTGCTGGAGAGATACCACCAGAAGGCGGCGTTAAACAGAAGTGAAAGCGAGACCCAGACCAGTGACCACACGGCCGCCTGCTTCATGGACATGGTGTGCACGCCACGACGCCCCTGAAGCAGAAGGTCGATAGCCAGCATGATCACGACGACAACAGCGAATCCGCCCCAAAGCAGCGGTGTGCCGACACTATTCATAGAGAGTTCCTTGCATAAAAAAACGGCTAACGTCGAAAGACGGCAGCCGCTATTTTTGATGCACAGGGCCTCGCCTTTCGGCAAGGTCTCACTTACATCCTTCGCAGGATGCCCGGTGACCGGATGCTAAACCACGCATCGTAATGACGACCAACCGGCAATGAAGTTACTCCCCTTTGCTGGTAACAAAATATGACAGAGATCGCATTCCGTCAATGGTATGTAACATTGCTTTTACATACTTTTACGCCACGCCGTTATCCGCCGGGAATACCACGCCGGTCTGGCGGCGAATTTCCGTTTGCACCTTCGCGGTAATACGGCTGACGGTCAGCGCCGGGTGATCCACCTCGCCTGATTCCACCAGACGGGCAAAGGTTTCGGCTTCGTAGAGCATGGTATTAATGTGCTGCGGCTGGCTAAGATCCTGCGATTTGCCACCGCGCGGCACAAAGCACACTTTCTGACATTCGGAGATTTTTTCAATCACCAGCGTGCCGTCTTCGCCCTGGATTTCGCTGGCCAGCATCGAATCGCTCACTTTCGAGTGGTGCAACGTGACGCTGAAATCACCGTAGTTCATCACCACCACGCCGTGGGCATCCACGCCGCTGTCGAGCAGACTGGCCGACGCCGTCACACTCTGCGGCTCGCCCCACAGCGCTACCGCCGAGGCCAGGCAGTAAAAACCGATGTCCATGATCGATCCGTTGGAAAAGGCCGGATTGAAGGTGTTCGGGTTCTCGCCGTCGAGATAGCGCTGATAGCGCGAGGAGTACTGGCAATAGTTGATAAACGCTTTGCGCACCTGACCCAGTTTAGGCAGTGTGTCCTGCAATTGCAGGAAGTTGGGCAGCGACGCCGTTTTGAAGGCTTCGAACAGCACCACGCCATTTTCCCGCGCGCAGGCAATGGCGGCATCGACTTCACGCACGTTTGAGGCCAGTGGCTTCTCACAAATGACGTGCTTTTTGTGGCGAAGAAACAGCTGCGTCTGCGGGAAGTGGAAGGAATTTGGGCTGGCAATATAAACCGCGTCAACGTCTTCGCTTTGCGCCAGCGCGTCGAGCGAGGTGAACAGATGCTCCACCGGGTAATCGCTCGCGAAGTGCTGCGCCTGTTCAAGGCTGCGGGAATAGACGGCGGAGAGTTTATATTTGCCGGTTTCATGGGCGGCATCGACAAACTGGCGGGTGATCCAGTTCGTCCCAACGACTGCGAAACGTATCATAAACGGCTTCGTACTCCGGAAAAGGGAACCTTCCGCCAATGTATCACGTCACTGTGACAAAACCAGTGCGCGGATACGCAGAAGTTGGTGCGCAATCACGTTGTGAAATGTACCGGTTTAACGTACGCTCGAGATGTACAACTCACACGCAGGATCTCAACAATGCGCTCTTTTACCACAACAGAAGCCAGGCAGAATATCGCTGCCGTGATGGACGCGGCAGCCCAGGGAGAAGCGGTTGAAATTACACGCCGCGACGGCACTGCCAATATCTTGATCAGCAAAGCTGAATATGAACGCTATCTGGCAGCAAGGCTGGACAATGAATTTGATCTCATTATGCAACGCCACGGGCGGACGGTGAAGGCCCTGAGTGACCGATGAAATGGATCAGCTCAGGTGAAGTGATTGCCTTTCACGACAGGATATTACGCGTGCTTCCCGGTGTGGCCGGTATGCCCGATCCCGGCCGCGCTGAGGCCATTATTTATCGGGTGCAAAAACGCTATCATTACGAAAATGTGTCCGACCTCTACGAATTAGCGGCGACGTATTGGGTGGCGATTGCCCGGGGCCATATTTTTAATGATGGCAATAAGCGCACCGCTTTCTTTGTCACCATGGCGTTCCTGGCGCGTAATGGTGTGGGTATCATTGACGAAGGTACGCTGCTTGAAGAGTTAACCGTCGAAGCCGCAACCGGTGCGAGAACGTGCAGTGAACTGGCTGGATACCTGCGCGACCTCGCGTCATAGCCTTCAGACAATTGTTTGACAATATAACGGCCGCGTCATTACAGTGAACCGCATGGAAACGACTCTCTTAAACATCAAAAAAGTCCAGAAGCGCAGCGCTGAGGTACAGACGGCGGAGGTGCTGCGTGAGGCGATCATCTCCGGGCATATTCCGCTCGGCACACGGCTGACGGAAATCAGCGTGGCGGAACAGCTGGGCGTTTCCCGCAGCACCATCCGCACGGCGTTTCATCAGCTGGTGCAGGAAGGGCTAATCGTTCAGGTGCCTTATACCGGCTGGACGGTCATGACGCTGAGCGCGCAGGACGCGTGGGAGTTGTATACGCTGCGGGCGAGCCTAGAAGCGCTGGCGGCACGCCTTGTTGCGCAGAGTATAGCCGCGCAGAGTATAGCGGCGCAGCATCAGCGAGACGGCAACAGTGCCGTCGCCGACGCGCTGGCGCAGGCGTTTACCACGCTGAAAAACGCCTGCACGGCAGGGGACAAGCAGGCCATCGCCGTCGAAGACATGAACCTGCACAAAGCGATCATTGCCCTGTCCGGTCACGGGCGCTTACAGGATCAATATTCGCGCATTCAGCATCAAATCCTGATCTACATCCAGTCCAGCGACGCGCTGGTGGCTACCCCCGACGAGATCCTCGCCCAGCACGTTCCGCTGATCGATGCTCTACAGGCGGGCGATGCCGAAGCCGCCGTGCATGCCGCCATGGCGCACAACGAATCCGAAGGCGCGATCCTCGTTAACTACCTCACCGAAAACTGATCCCGACACGCTGAGCGCGACGGCCCTGGTCAGGCGGTCATACTAATTTCGTCTGGATGCATTGTCAGACAATCGATTGACATTCACTTCTCGCAATCGCATTCTTTTTTCATTCTGAACAGCCGGACCGACAGCATGAAAAAGATCCGCAACGCCGCCCACCTTCTCGCCAGCGGCGATATCGCTTCAAGAGAGATTGTGCTGGCGATCGCCGAGGGCACCCTCGCGCGCCTCGACAGCTACCACCGCATCCGCAGCATCATGCGTCTGGACGGCGACACGCTATGGATAGGATCGCGCAGCTGGGATCTGCGTAAAAAGCGCAACGTCTATCTGTTTGGCGCGGGCAAGGCCTGCAACCACATGGCCATGGCAGTGGATCATGTGCTCGGCGATCGTCTGACGCAGGGGATCGCCATCGTGAAGATCCACGAGGAAACGGATCGCTTTCACCGCACGGAGGTGTTCGTGGGAGGCCATCCTCTGCCCAACGAAGTGGGATATCAGGCGTCGAAAAAGATCATTGAGATTATCGACAACGCCTGCGCGGACGATCTGTTTATCGTGGCGATCAGCGGCGGCAGTTCGGCGCTGATGTCCTGCCCACGGGACGGCATCACCTTGCAGGATGAGATCGACACCACCGACGTGCTGCTGAAATCCGGGGCCGGGATCGTTGAAATCAACGCCGTGCGCCGCCACATTTCCGCGCTTAACGGCGGCATGCTGGCAAAGCGTATTCAGGACGCGGGCGCAGAGCTTATCGGCTTTGGCATCAGCGATGCGGTCGGCAGCCCGGCGACGGGCGATATTGGCGTGCCCTATGCGGCCTACAAAAGCACCCCCATTGGCCCCGACGCCACCACGCTTGACGACGCGCGGGCAACGCTGCGCAACTTCGACGTCACCGACCGGCTGCCAAAAAGCGTGGTGGACTATCTGATGAACGCAGGCCCGGAAGCCGAAACGCCGAAGGCCTTCCCGGATAACACCTATTTCCTGATCAACACGCTGCCGGACTCCTGCCTCTATGCCCGCGAAGTGTGCGCAGAGAAGGGCATTCCGGCCATGATCCTGACCTCGTTTCTGGAAGGGGAAAGCCGCGACGCCGGCACCGTTATGGCCTCGCTGGTGCGCGAAATCCAGACCTACGGCAACCCGATCAAACCGCCCTGCGTGCTGCTCAGCGCCGGGGAGGTCACCACCCAGATCCTTGATAACAGCGTCATCAAAGGCCACGGTGGTCCCGGCCAGGAGATGACCGTGAGCTTTGCCATTGCCGCGGCCAAAACCCCCGGTGCCTGTCTGCTCTCCATCGACAGCGAAGGGACCGACGGCACCACCCACGTGGCGGGGGGTATCACCGATTCCACCACGCTGCACACCGCCCAGGCGATGGGCCTCAACCTGTGGCAGGCGCTGCGCGAGCACAGCTGCTACGAGGCGCTGGAAGCCCTTGGCTCGACGGTGTTTACCGGCAATACCGGCACCAATCTGTGCGATCTGAACATTCTCTATATTCCCGCCTTACAGGACGGTCAGTGATATGAAAGACACCATTGTTTCTGTTCGGGCGCAGCAGATCATCGACTGCAAATGCCGCCCCGCCGTTGAAGTGGAGATCCGCACCGAAAGCGGCGCAACCGGGCGCGGAGCCGCGCCCACGGGCACCTCCGTCGGCATGCACGAAGCTTTTGTCCTGCGCGATGGCGATCCCGCAAGCTGGCACGGCCTTAGCGTGCACAAGGCCGTGGCGAACGTGGAAACGATCATCGGCCCGGCGCTGGTCGGCATGAACGTGTTTGATCAGCAGGCCATCGATGCTGCGATGATTGCCCTCGACGGCACGCCGGATAAACGCGTTCTCGGCGGCAACGCGATCTATTCCGTCTCCATTGCCGCGTTTCGTGCCGCCGCCGACGCGCGCCGCATTCCGCTTTACAACCATATTGCCAACGGCGACATCCGCACCGTGCCGGTGCCGTGCTTCAACGTCATCAACGGCGGTCGTTACGCGGATTTCACCCAGTCGTTTAACGAGTTTTTGATCGTGCCCTACGGCACCGACAGCATCGATATCGCCATTGAAATGGCGGTGGATGTCTTTCAAACGCTAAACGACGTGCTGACCGATTATTTGGGCTGCAAGCCGCAGATCGCCAGCTCCTACGGCTACGCCGCGCCGAGCGACGATCCGGAAGTGCTGCTCACGCTGATGCAGCAGGCCATTGATGTGTGCGGCTACCGTGGGCGCATCGGTTTCGCGCTGGACTGCGCGTCGAGCGAGTTTTACGACGCCGAAAGCCAGACCTATCTGCTCAAGGGCCAGCGGGTATCGGGCGACGCGCTGATCGCCTATGCCCACACTCTGTGCACAAAATTCGATTTTGTCTTTATTGAAGATCTGCTCGACGAGAACGACTGGGCGGGGTATAGCCGCGCGGTGCAACAACTCATCCGCACCAATATTCTCGGTGACGATCTGACGGTCACCCGCCTGAGCATGCTTGAACGCGCCTGGGAAACCCGCGCCGTACACGGGTTTATCCTCAAGCCGAATCAGGTGGGCACCCTCACCGAAGCGCTGGAGGCCTGCGCCTTTGCGACGCGCCACGGGCTGATCGCGGTGCCGTCCGGGCGCTCCGGCGGCGTGGTGGACGACGTGGTGATGGATCTCTCGGTGGGGCTACAGGTGCCTTTGCAAAAAAACGGCGCACCGCGTTCCGGCGAGCGTATCGAAAAGCTCAATTTCCTGATGCGGGCCAGCGCGCGCAGCCCCGGTTGCCGGCTGTATGACATCACACCGCTGCTGAAATTTTGATGTTCCTCCACCCAAAAGGCGAAGCCATGTACCCGAAAATTGATTTCCTCTATTTGTCCGAAGCGGACATGATTGCCGCGGGCGTGCTGGACGCCGCGCGCTGTGTCGACGTCTGCGAAGAAACCTTCAGCCTGCTGGGCGAGGGCGATTACCTGATGGGCGGCGCAAGCCACAATAATCACGGCATGACCGTCGTGTTTCCAAAAACTACGCCATTTCCGAATATGCCGGTGGCCGGACCGGATCGCCGTTTCGCCGCGATGCCCGGCTATCTGGGCGGGCGCTTCGACGTCTGCGGCAACAAGTGGTACGGCTCCAATCATGCGAACGCGGAAAAAGGGCTGCCGCGCTCCATTTTGACCCTGATGCTCAACGACAAAGAGACCGGTGCACCGCTGGCGCTGATGTCGGCGAACCTGCTGAGCGCCGCCCGCACCGGTGCCGTCCCCGGCGTCGCCGCCCGACATCTGGCCCGCGCGGATGCAAAAGTGGTCTCGGTGGTAGGCTGTGGCCCCATCAATAAAGCCTGTTTTATGGCGGTGATGACGCAGCTAAAGCAGGTCGAAAAAGTGATCTGCTACGATCTGTTCCTCGACAAAGCCGAGGCGTTTGCCCGCTGGGTGAGTGACAACTGGGCGGTGCAGGTTTTGGCTGTGGATCAACCCGAAGCCGGTTTTCGCCACGCGGACGTGATCACCGTCGCCGCGTCACGGTTACAGCCGCTGCATTTTAGCGATGACTGGATCAAAGAGGGCGCGACGATTCTGGTTTCCGGGCCGGTCAACAGCGACGAATCCTTCCTGACCGACTGTACCCTTATCTACGATCACACGCCGCTGCATGACGCCTACGTTGAGGACGCCATCGCCTCCGGTGACAAAGAGGGCTACTACAGCAGCGTCATTGGTGGCCCGTTTTACCGGCTGATTGACGCCGGAAAGCTCCCGGCGTTAAACGCCTCAACGGGCCTGGGCGATGTGGTCAACGGCAGGAAAGCAGGGCGCACCCGCGACGCTGAACGTGTCGTGTTTATCGCCTGCGGCATGTCGGTGTTTGATATCAGCTGGGGCTATGAGCTACTGAAAGCCGCCCATGAAAAGGGCATCGGGCAGTCGCTCAATTTGTGGGATACCCCCTGGCAGGGGTGATCACGCCAGCGCCTGATGCGTCAGCCACAGGCGCGTATCAAACTCCAGCTGGTGATACTGCGGCTCCATGTGGCAGCACAGCTGGTAGAACGCTTTGTTGTGATCTTTCTCTTTCAGGTGCGCCAGCTCATGCACCACAATCATGCGCAGAAAGGCCTCCGGCGCGTTGCGAAACACCGTCGCGACGCGGATTTCTGCTTTCGCCTTCAGCTTGCCGCCCTGCACGCGGGACACCGCCGTGTGCAAACCCAGCGCATTGTTCAACACGTGGATCTTATTGTCGTAAGCGACTTTATTGATCGGCGGCGCGTTACGCAGAAACTGGTTTTTAAAATCCTGGGTATAGTGATAAAGCGCCTTGTCGGTGGTAACGCTGTGCGTCCCGGGGTAGCGTTTTTGCAGCACCTCGCCGAGCCGGTTTTGCTCAATCAGCGACGTCACCTGGGCCAGCAGGGATTCAGGATAACCCTGGAGATAAAGAAGTTTGCTCATCATTGCCCCGCGATTGCTGTCAAAAAAGGGTATACTCACGCCCCCATTCAGGGGATAACACCGAATTTTACCATCCAGGAGGGCCGATGAGCCAATCAGACAACGGTTTCCGTTCACTGACATTAAAACGTTTTCCAGAAACGGACGACGTCAACCCGCTACAGGCGTGGGAAGCGGCGGATGAATATCTGCTGCAACAACTGGACGAAACTGAAATCAGCGGCCCGGTCCTGATTTTTAACGACACCTTTGGCGCACTGGCCTGCGCGCTGGTGACGCACAAGCCTTACAGCATCGGCGACTCTTATTTAACCGAGCTTGCAACACGTGAAAACCTGCGCCACAACGATCTTGATGAAGGCGACGTTACCTTCCTCGACAGCACGACCCCCTACCCGGATGCGCCGGGCGTGGTGCTGATTAAAGTCCCGAAAACGCTGGCCCTGCTGGAGCAGCAGCTTCGCGCCCTGCGCAAGGTGGTGACCCCGCAGACGCGCATTATTGCCGGTGCCAAAGCGCGTGATATTCACAACTCGACGCTGGAACTGTTTGAAAAAGTGCTCGGCCCGACCACCACGACGCTGGCATGGAAAAAAGCGCGCCTGATCAACGGCACCTTTACCGCGCCAGCGCTTGCCGACGCGCCAGAGACCTTAAGCTGGACGCTGGACGGCACCGACTGGACGATTCACAACCACGCCAACGTCTACTCCCGCACCGGGCTGGACATTGGCGCACGCTTTTTCCTGGAGCATCTACCGGAAAACCTGGAGGGCGAAATCGTCGATCTGGGCTGTGGCAACGGCGTGGTGGGAATGACCCTGCTGAGCAAAAACCCGCAAGCCAGCGTGGTGTTTGTGGATGAGTCGCCAATGGCGGTGGCGTCAAGCCGTCTGAACGTTGAAACCAATATGCCGGACGCGCTCGACCGCTGCGAGTTTATGATCAATAACGCGCTGTCAGGCGTGGAGCCGTTCCGCTTTAACGCGGTGCTGTGCAACCCGCCGTTCCACCAGAAACATGCGCTGACCGATAACATCGCCTGGGAGATGTTTAACCACGCGCGCCGCTGCCTGAAAATCAACGGGGAACTGTATATCGTTGGCAACCGCCATCTGGATTACTTCCACAAGCTGAAAAAGATTTTCGGCAACTGCGAAACCGTGGCGACCAACAGCAAGTTTGTGGTGCTGAAAGCGGTGAAGACCGGGCGTCGCCGTTAAGCCCCCACGCCCGGTGGCGCAAGCTTACCGGGCCTACTCGTAGGCCGGCGCAAGCGCAGCGCCGCCCGTCAAAAATATCATTCCCGTAGGCCGGTGCAAGCGCAGCGCCGCCCGGCAAAAACATCAAATCGCCAGTGCCAGCTTCGTGCCCTGGGCGATGGCGCGGCGGGCGTCTAATTCCAACGCCACGTCGCAACCGCCGATCAAATGCACCGTTTTACCCGCCTCGCGTAGCGGCTCCGCCAGTTCCCGTCGCGGCTCCTGACCGGCGCAAATCACCACGTTATCCACCTCAAACACCTGCGGCTCGCCGTTGATCAACACGTGCAAACCGGCGTCATCTATCGCCACATAGCTCACCGCCGGGATCATCTTCACCCCGCGAGACAGCAGCGTGGCGCGGTGGATCCAACCGGTGGTCTTGCCTAAACCGTCGCCCGGTTTACTGGCTTTGCGCTGGAACATGACAATCTGGCGCGGGCTTTTCGGCAGCTGTGGCCCTTCCGGGCGTAACCCGCCGGGCTGGCTCAGACTGGTATCAATGCCCCATTCCACACAGAACTCCGCAATGTTCTGGCTGGTCGGCTCGCCGGGCTGGCTTAAATACATGGCGGTATCAAAGCCGATGCCGCCGCAGCCCACGATCGCCACTTTTTCACCGACCGGGGCGTTGTCGCGCAGCACGTCAAGATAGCTCAGCACCTTCGGATGGTCGATCCCGGCGATCGGCGGCGTGCGTGGCGCAATGCCGCTTGCCAGCACTACTTCGTCAAAATCGCTCAGCATCTGCGCCGTCACAGGCTGATTTAACCGCAGATCCACACCGGTCAGGGCGATCATTTTGCGGTAATAGCGTAGCGTTTCGTAAAACTCCTCTTTGCCGGGGATCTGTTTGGCGACGTTAAACTGCCCGCCGATCTCCGCGTGCGCATCAAACAGCGTCACGCTGTGCCCACGCGCGGCGGCGTTCACGGCAAACGCCAGCCCGGCGGGACCTGCGCCCACCACCCCCAGACGTTTTATGCGTTCGGCGGGCAACACCGGCATGAGCGTTTCATGGCAGGCGCGCGGATTGACCAGACACGACGTCACCTTGCCCGCGAAGATTTGATCCAGACAGGCCTGGTTACAGCCGATGCAGGTGTTGATCTCATCTGCGCGCCCCGCCAGCGCTTTGGAGAGGATCGCCGCGTCGGCGAGAAACGGGCGCGCCATCGACACCATATCCGCATCGCCGCTGGCGAGAATAGCGTCGGCGACCTGCGGATCGTTAATGCGGTTCGTAGTGATCAGCGGCAGCGACACTTTGCCTTTCAGTTTGCGCGTCGCCCAGCTAAACGCCCCGCGCGGCACCGGCGTGGCAATGGTCGGAATACGCGCTTCATGCCAGCCAATGCCGGTGTTAATAATGGTGGCACCTGCCGCTTCAATGGCCTGCGCCAGCTGCACCGTTTCGTCGAAGGTACCGCCGCCTTCCACCAGATCCAGCATCGACAGGCGATAGATAATAATAAACTCTGCGCCCACGCGTTCACGCACCGCCCGCACCACATCAACGGCAAAGCGCATGCGCTTCGCATACTCGCCGCCCCACTCATCGTCGCGCTGGTTGGTGCGCGCCGCCAGAAACTCGTTGATCAAATACCCTTCGGAACCCATCACTTCCACGCCGTCGTACCCGGCCTGGCGGGCAAGAAAGGCGCAGCGGGCAAAATCATCAATCAGCGTCAGGATCTCGCCGTGAGTCAGCGCCGTGGGCGCAAACCGGTTAATGGGAGCCTGAATGGCCGACGGCGCGACCGGATGCGGCTGGTAGCTGTAACGCCCGGTATGCAGGATTTGCAGGGCGATTTTGCCCCCTTCGCGGTGCACGGCATCGGTAATGGTGCGGTGATGCTGCAGCTGGCTGGCATCGCACAGCACCGCGCCGCCCTCCATGGTCACGCCGGAAAAGGCCGGAGCCACACCGCCGGTGACAATCAGCGCCACGCCGTGGCGGGCGCGCTCGGCATAAAAGGCCGCGAGGCGTTCAGCGCCGTCCGGACGCTCTTCCAGGCCGGTATGCATGGAGCCCATCAGCACGCGGTTTTTCAACGTTGTGAAGCCAAGATCAAGCGGGGCAAACAGCGACGGATAGGGCATATGATCTTCCAATGTAAAATTATTGTTATGTGGTCGGATGAGTTCTACTTTAGCGCTCAGTGCGCAAAAGGGAAAAGCCCCGTGAAGCAGTTGTGATGAGATTCAAATAACGCCTTATGCTGTAACGGTCAGACCCACACGATTCAGGAGGAATACTATGAAAGGGAAAGGCCTAATGGCGGCGCTGTTCTGTTTGAGCGCAAATGCCTTCGCGGCGGCGTACCCGGTGCTGAACGGCGCAGATCCGGCGCGCGCGGGCTTTAACGTGCAAAAGCTTACGGAGATGGACGCCAGAATAAATGAGCAGATCGCGGCGGGTTACCCCGGCCTGAATCTGCTGGTGGTGAAAGATGCGAAAGTGGTGTGGCAAAAAGCCTACGGCTACGCGAAGAAGTACGACGGCTCAACGCTGATGCCCACGCCGGTTCGCGCGACCACCAATACGATGTATGATCTCGCGTCGAACACCAAAATGTATGCCACCAATTTCGCGCTGCAAAAGCTGGTGTTTGAGAAAAAGCTTAACGTGAACGATCTTATTTCCGCGCATATTCCCGGTTTTGCCGATCGGCCCGGCGACAGGATCACAGGCAAAAACAGGCTGCGGATTGCGGATCTTCTGCACCACACCGGCGGTTTCCCGGCGGATCCGCAGTACCCCAATCAGCGCGTGGCGCGCGATCTGTTCTCGCAGGACAAAGCCACCACGCTTGAGATGATCAAACGCACACCGCTCAGCTACCCGCCCGGCACGCAGCATGTCTACAGCGATGTGGATTATATGCTGCTCGGTTTTATCATCGAGTCAGTTACCGGGATGCCGCTGGATAAATACGTTGAAACGCAGATCTTCCAGCCCCTTGGCGTGACGCGCACGGTGTTTAATCCGCTGAAAAAAGGCTTCAGCCGCCAGCGCATCGCGGCCACGGAGTTGAACGGCAATACGCGCGATGGGGCGATTACGTTTCCGGGGATCCGCACAAAAACGATTTGGGGCGAGGTGCACGACGAAAAAGCCTGGTACTCGATGGGCGGCGTATCCGGTCACGCGGGGCTATTCTCCACCACGCATGATATCGCCGTGCTGATGCAAACCATGCTTAACGGCGGCGGTTACGGCAGCGTGCAGGTATTTGATCGGGCCACGGTTGAGGATTTTACCCGCAGTTCGAAAGAGGATGCCACCTACGGGCTGGGCTGGCGGGTGAACGGTAACGCGTCGATGCAGGGGATTTTTGGTCATCACGCCAGCGCGCAAACCTACGGTCACACCGGCTGGACCGGCACGCTAACGCTGATTGATCCGGTGAACCAACTGGCTATCGTGATCCTCGGCAACCGACCGCATTCACCGGTCGCCGATAAAACGAATCCCAACGTGTTCGAAAGTGGCAGGCTGCCGATCTCCACCTACGGCTGGGTGGTGGATCAGGTGTATGAGGCGCTGGAGAAGTAAGCCATCATGCCCGGCGGCGCAAGCTTGCCGGGCCTACACAAGCACATCAAACCCGTAGGCAGGGTCAGGCGAAGCCGCCACCCGGCGCTGCCGCTTTCCCGGACGGCACCGCGCGAACAAGGCCCGGTGCCTGCCACATGGATGTCGTCAGCCCGCTGTCCACCAGCCCCAACTGCTCCGCATACACCGCCTGCCATTTTTGCAGCATACCGTCGTACAGTTCGCGGTGTGCCGGGTTTGGCGTAAACTCCCGGCTCCAGCTCACCAGCCGCTCGCCGGTGGCCGCCATATCGTCAAACACTCCCGCCCCCACGCCTGCGGCAATCGCGCAGCCTAACGCCGTCGCTTCTTTCACCTCCGGCACGCGCACCGGCAGCCCGGTTACGTCGCTCAAAATCTGGCTCCACAGCGCGCCCTTCGCGCCGCCGCCCGCAAACACCAGGCTGTCGAACGTCACGCCCGAGAAGTGCGAAATCTGCGCCAGATTGCAGGCCGAGACAATCGCGGCATTCTCTTCCAGCGCGCGGAACAGCGTGGCTTTATTGCATTTTTCCGCATCAATAGAGAGGTTAATAAACGACGGGGCGGCGTGATACCACTGTTTAAAATGCATCGCGTCGGAGAAAATCGGCATCACGCCGTGCGATCCCGCAGGCACGCGGCTCGCCATCTCTTCTAACAGCGCATAGGTGTCCATCCCCATGCGTTCGGCGATCAGTTTTTCCTCGGCGCAAAAGGCGTCGCGGAACCAGCGCATCGTCAGGCCGGTAAAGAAGCTGATGGACTCCGCCTGCGCCATGCCGGGGATAACGTGCGGATTCACGCGGATGTTCATGTCTGGATCGGTACGCACCTGCGGCAGATTCACCACCTGCTGCCAGAACGTACCGCCCAGCACGGCGGTCTGCCCGGCGCGCACCACCCCGAGGCCCAGGCAGCCGAGCTGTACATCACCGCCGCCCATCACCACCGGCGTACCCTCACGCAGACCGCACTGGGCCGCCGCCGCGTGCGTCACTGCCCCCAGCACGGTGCCGGTTTCTTTAACCGGCGAGAGCATATCCGCGCGCAGCCCGGCCATGTCCAGCAGCGCCGGACGCCAGTCGCGGGAGAAGAGATCCAGCATGCCAGTGGTGCCCGCGTTAGACGGATCCACCGCCAGCTCGCCGGACAGCTTCGCCGCCAGCCAGTCGCTGATCATCGTCATGGTCGCCGCCTGGCGGTAAATATCCGGGCGATGGTGCGCCAGCCACAGCAGGCGCGGCATCGCGCTTAACGCCAGCGTCTGGCCGGAGACGTCATAAACTTCAGATTCAAACCGGTCGTCGTGGATCTCTTTTAACTCGGCGACTTCGCGGCTGGCGCGGGCATCGACGTTGGCGCAGGCCCAAATCGCCTCGCCGTTGCGGTCGTACAGCACAATCCCTTCGCGCATCGAACAGCAGGCGACGGACTGAATATCACCGGCATTGAGGTTGGCGCGGGCCAGCGCCTGGTGGATGCACTGGCAGGCGAGCTGCCAGTTGGTGGCAAGGTCGAACTCCATGGAGCCTGGCACGTTTTCCACGCTCAGGTGCTTCCATTCCGCTTGTCCAACGGCAATCTGGCGACCGTGCAAATCGAAGATCAC
This sequence comes from uncultured Enterobacter sp., assembly GCA_963521185.1. GTDB lineage: Bacteria > Pseudomonadota > Gammaproteobacteria > Enterobacterales > Enterobacteriaceae > Enterobacter_D. The sequence continues at coordinate 31,316 of CAUQTV010000009.1, forward strand.
CGCGCGCACGCTGCCGGTCCCTGCATCTAACGCTAAAAGGTAACTCATGAGCTTGCCTCGCTGTGAGCGCGGGGCAAGCGGCAGGTTACTCTGCCAGCGCCAGAACCGCGCGTGCTGTGGTCTCTTCCGTCACCAGGCCATTGATACGGCGACCCTTCAGTGCGGCATAAATGGCTTCTGCTTTCTCTTCTCCGCCGGCCACGCCCACGATGGTGGGCAGTTGCGCCAGCTCATCAAGGGTGACGCCGAGCAGTTCCCGGTGGATCTCAAGGCTTTCGACCCGTTCGCCGTCGGCCTGCAAAAAGTACCCGAGGATGTCGCCCACCGCGCCTTTGCGCGCGTACATCAGTTGTTCACCTTCGCTGATATAGCCCGAGCGTAAAATCGTGGCATCGCGCCGCTGGTTGACCGATCCAATGCCCACCACGGCAACGTCGGCGGCGGTGGCGGCGAGGATCACATCCCGCACGCTGGATTCGCGTTTTAAAATCTCCGCCACGTCCGGCGATGAGACGCGCAGCGGGGCGGGGATCATGCTGACGCTACAGGCGGCGTCCAGCTGCCCGATGCCGGTCATATACGGCCCGACACCGCCCGAGAGCGTCACCATGCGGATCTGCTGCGAGCTGATAAACCCGCTCAGGTGTTGCAGACAGCTCATGGTGGTTTCCCCAAAGCCGACCGCCAACAGCTGGCCCGGCTCCAGCACGCCCATCAATGATTGTGCGGCCCCGATACCCAGACGCACGCTCATCGGCGGCGTGTTCAGCGCGGGCAGCACGCGGGTTAACTTCAGGCCAAAACGCTGCTGGAGTTCGGTCTCCAGCGCCAGGCAACCTTCGTAGCGTGAGTTGATATGCACGCGGATCACACCCGACTGCCGCCCCTTTTCCAGCAGGCGAGAGATCTTCAGGCGCGGTAGCCCCAGGCGCTCGCCAATTTCATTCTGCGTCAGGCCGTCGTGGTAATAGCACCACGCCACGCGGGCCACTAACTCCTCTTCTGCCAGCGCCAGTCCGGCAAAACGCTGTTCTTCCGTTGCTCTTCTCTCGCTCATAAATGAACTCTTATAAAAATTTAGATCATATGTTCGTTATTGCCTCTGCGGAAACTGTGAGCAGACTGGCAAAACGGATCTTTTGATGACGCTCTTGTATTTGAACGATCCAAAAGACTGAAACTGTGATCGTTGCACGGTTGTAAATATAGTTCAGGGTCTACGCTTTTGAACATTATTAAATCTAAAAATCTTTTGTTCATAAGCGGAGCGACGATGACCCCATTGATTGAAGCGCGCAACATCAGCAAACAGTTCTCCGGCGTCGCGGTATTAAAAGCCATTGATTTCACACTGCTTTCCGGACAGGTGCACGCGCTGATGGGCGGAAACGGCGCGGGCAAATCAACGCTGATGAAGATCATCGCCGGGGTCGAAACGCCGGATCGCGGTGAGCTGTGCATTCGCGGGCAGGGGTTCGCACGCTTAACTCCCGGCCAGGCGCATCAACTGGGGATTTACCTCGTGCCGCAGGAGCCGATGCTGTTTCCTAACCTCAGCGTGCGGGAGAACATTCTGTTTCGCCTGCCGCGATCCGCGCAGCACGAGGCCAGGCTTGCGGAAAAATTGCAGCAGCTTAACTGCCAGCTGAATTTGCAGGCGGCGGCCAGCACGCTGGAAGTGGCGGATCAGCAGATGGTGGAGATCCTGCGCGGCTTAATGCGCGATGCGACGATCCTGATCCTCGACGAACCCACCGCCTCGCTGACGCCGGGCGAAACCGAGCGTCTGTTCACGCAGATCCGCGCGCTACAGGCGCTGGGGGTCGGCATCGTGTTTATCTCGCACAAGCTGCCGGAAATCCGCCAGCTTGCCAGCCATGTCTCCGTTATGCGCGACGGCGCGGTGGTGCTGAGCGGCGAGACCGCGCAGTTTGACGATGCATCGCTGATTGCCGCCATGACGCCGCTCAGCCGCGACCGCACGCTTAGCGATACGCAAAAACTGTGGCTGGCGCTGCCGGGTAATCGCCGCACTCAGCCGCAGGATTTTCCGGTGCTGCGGGTGGAGGATCTGACCGGCGAAGGCTTTATCGATCTTAACCTTGAGATCCACGCCGGGGAGATCGTCGGCCTGGCGGGACTGGTGGGATCCGGGCGTACCGAATTTGCCGAAACGCTCTACGGACTGCGCCCGGTGCGCGGAGGGCGCGTGTGGCTGGAAAATCAGGAGATCACCGGACACAGCACGCAGGCGCGACTGGCGCGCGGGCTGGTCTATTTGCCGGAAGACCGGCAGGTTTCCGGGCTGTTTCTCGATGCGCCCGTGCGCTGGAACACGGTCACGCTCAACGAACCGTCGCGCTGGCAGCAGCGCAAGCGGGAATCGGCGGTGGTGGAGCGCTATCACCGCGCGCTCGGCATCCGGCTCAATCATGCGGATCAAATCGTGCGCACGCTCTCCGGCGGCAATCAGCAAAAAGTGCTGCTGGCGCGCTGTCTGGAGGCGAATCCGCTGCTGCTCATTGTGGATGAACCCACGCGCGGCGTAGACGTTTCCGCCCGCGCGGACATCTACCAACTGCTGAAAAGCGTGGCGGCGCAAAACGTGGCGGTGCTGATGATCTCAAGCGATCTTGACGAATTCCCGGGGCTGGCGGACCGGGTCATTGTGATGCACCAGGGCATGCGCAGCGGTGAACTGCCGGGGCAGGCGCTGAGCGTGGATCGCATGATGGCGCTGGCGTTCGGCGGAGGTCGCCCATGAAAACGTTACTGAAAAACCGCGAGCTGAGCGCGTTACTGGCGATCATCGTGCTGTTTGCCGTGCTGGTGGCGCTCAATCCGGCGTACCTGAGCTTGCAGACGCTGGGCATGATTTTCGCCAGTAGCCAGATCCTCGCGCTGCTGGCGATGGGGGCGACGCTGGTGATGCTGACGCGCAACATTGATGTGTCGGTTGGCTCGACCGTGGGCCTGTGCGCGATTGCCGTGGGCGTGGCGCTCAACAGTGGCTACGGCCTGCCGCTGGCGATCCTCTTTGCGCTGACGCTTGGCGCGCTGGCGGGAGCGTTCAACGGCGTGCTGGTGGTCGGGCTGCGCATTCCGGCGATTGTCGCCACGCTGGGCACGCTGGGGTTATATCGCGGCGCGATGCTGCTGTGGACCGGCGGCAAATGGATCGAGGGGCTGCCCGCCAGCCTCAAATCGCTCTCGGTGCCGGTGGTGGCGGGCGTCTCGCCGCTGGGTCTGCTGGTGTTCGGCGTGCTGGCCATCGGCGCGTGGCTGCTGGCGCGCACCGCCTTTGGCCGCGATTTCTATGCGGTGGGCGATAACCTCGCCGCCGCCCGCCAGCTTGGCGTGGCGGTGAACCGCACGCGAATGCTGGCCTTTACCGTAAACGGCGTGCTGGCGGCCTGCGCGGGGATCGTCTTCGCCTCGCAAATCGGCTTTGTGCCGAATCAGACCGGCAGCGGACTGGAGATGAAAGCTATCGCTGCCTGTGTGCTCGGCGGGATCTCTCTGCTGGGCGGCACCGGCACGCTGGTTGGCGCGTTCCTCGGCGCATTCTTCCTCACGCAAATTGACACCGTGCTGGTGCTGTTCCGGCTCCCGGCGTGGTGGAACGACTTTATCGCCGGGCTGGTGCTGTTGGGCGTGCTGGTGCTCGACGGACGCCTGCGCCAGGCGCTCACCCGCCATCAGCGTAACCTCAAATACAGCCGTTTTCAGCCGGGCCATAAGGGGGGCAAAAACGTCGCTCCCTTTCCCAAACGCAAAAATAAAGAGGTGGCGTAAATGAAGATCAACTGGGCGTGCGCGCTGCTGATTTTACTGGTGCTGGAGATTGCGCTGTTTGGCGCCATCAACCCGCGCATGCTCGACGTCAACATGCTGCTGTTCAGCACCAGCGACTTTATCTGCATTGGCATTGTGGCGTTGCCGCTGACGCTTGTGATCATCAGCGGCGGCATCGATATTTCGCTCGGATCCACCATTGGCCTGTGCGCCATTGCGCTGGGCGTGATGATGCAGGCGGGCTGGCCGATGAGCGTCGCGGTGGTACTGACGCTGGCGCTGGGCCTGCTGTGCGGTCTGTTTAACGCCGCGCTGATCCACTACACCGGCATCAGCCCGCTGGTGATCACCCTCGGCACGCTGTACCTGTACGGCGGCGGGGCGCTGTTGCTGTCCGGCATGGCGGGAGCCACGGGCTATGAGGGGATTGGCGGCTTCCCGGATAGCTTCACGGCGTTCGCCAATCTGACGCTGCTGGGGCTGCCGATCCCGCTGGTGCTGTTTGGCGTGCTCACCCTGATCTTCTGGCTGATGACCCATCGCGGGCGCTTTGGCCGTCACCTTTTTTTAATCGGGCAAAACCCACGTGCGGCGCGCTATGCGGCGCTGTCGGTCAACGGGATGCCCTACGCGCTGTACGGGCTGGTGGGCGTGGCTTCGGCGATTGCCGCGCTGGTGCTGGTCTCCTACTTCGGCTCGGCGCGGTCAGATTTGGGGCGTGATTTGCTGATGCCCGCCCTTACCGCCGCCGTGCTGGGCGGCGCGAATATCTACGGCGGATCGGGTTCCATTTTGGGTACTGCGCTGGCGGCGTTGCTGGTGGGGTATTTGCAGCAGGGGTTACAAATGGTCGGCATCCCCAACCAGGTGTCGAGCGCGTTGTCAGGTGCGCTGTTGGTTGTGGTGGTGATGGGGCGCTCGCTGAGTCTGCACCGCGAGTGGGTGCGAATGGCCTGGCGTCGCCTTTTCTCACATAAAACACTCGGAGCTTAAGATGAAAACAAAACTGATAGTGCTGGCAATGGCGTTGAGTTTCGCTTCGGCGCAGGCCGCCGATCGCATTGCGTTTATCCCGAAACTGGTCGGCGTGGGCTTCTTCACCAGCGGTGGCAACGGCGCGAAAGAGGCGGGTAAAGATCTGGGCGTTGACGTGACCTACGACGGGCCGACCGAGCCGAGCGTGTCCGGCCAGGTGCAGCTGATCAACAACTTTGTCAACCAGGGCTTTAACGCGATTATCGTCTCGGCGGTGTCGCCAGACGGCCTGTGTCCGGCGCTCAAGCGGGCGATGCAGCGCGGCGTAAAAGTGCTGACCTGGGACTCCGACACCAAACCCGAATGCCGCAGTATTTACATCGACCAGGGCACGCCGCAACAGCTGGGTGGCCTGCTGGTGGATATGGCGTCTAAACAGGTGACCAAACCCAACGCCAAAGTGGCGTTCTTCTACTCCAGCCCGACGGTGACGGATCAGAACCAGTGGGTGAAAGAGGCGAAAGCCAAAATCGGCAAAGACCATCCCCAGTGGCAGGTGGTCACCACTCAGTTTGGCTATAACGATGCCACCAAATCGTTGCAGACCGCCGAGGGTATTTTGAAAGCTTACCCGGATCTGGATGCGATTATCGCCCCGGACGCTAACGCGCTGCCCGCCGCAGCCCAGGCGGCCGAGAACCTGAAGCGGGAAGGCGTCGCCATTGTCGGCTTTAGTACGCCAAACGTTATGCGCCCCTACGTGGAGCGCGGCACGGTGAAAGCCTTCGGCCTCTGGGACGTGGTGCAGCAGGGCAAAATTTCGGTCAACGTGGCGAATCACCTGCTGAAAAACGGCGATCTCAACGTGGGGGATAGCGTGGAGGTCAAAGGCCTGGGGCCGCTGAAAGTCGAGCCGAACAGCGTGCAGGGCTACCAGTATGAAGCGAAGGGCAACGGCATTGTATTGCTGCCGGAGCGCGTGGTGTTCACCAAAGAGAATATCGGTAAATACGATTTCTGACGGGGGAGAAAATGGCAGATTTAGATGACATTAAAGAGGGCAAAAATTTTGGCCTTGAGACGCCGCAAAAAAACACGCTGTTTGCACTGAAGGGCTGCGGGGCGCTGGACTGGGGGATGCAGTCGCGGCTGGCCCGCATCTTTAACCCGGCGAGCAACCGCACGGTGATGCTGGCGTTTGACCACGGCTATTTTCAGGGGCCGACCACCGGGCTTGAGCGCATCGATCTGTCGATTGCGCCGCTGTTCGGTGAGACCGACGTGCTGATGTGCACGCGCGGGGTGCTGCGCAGCGTGGTACCACCGGCGACCAACAAACCGGTGGTGCTGCGCGCCTCCGGCGGTAATTCCATCCTCTCGGAGCTGTCGAACGAGTGCGTGGCGGTGGCGATGGAAGACGCGCTGCGCCTGAACGCCTGCGCGGTGGCGGCGCAGGTCTACATCGGTAGCGAGTATGAGCACCAGTCGATCAACAACATCATTAAGCTGGTGGACGCGGGAAACCGCTACGGCATTCCGACGCTGGCGGTGACCGGCGTCGGCAAGGAGATGGCCCGCGACGCCCGCTATTTCTCGCTCGCCAGCCGCATTGCCGCGGAAATCGGCGCGCAGTTTGTGAAGACCTACTTTGTCGAAGAGGGCTTTGAGAAAGTGACCGCCAGCTGTCCGGTGCCGATTGTCATTGCCGGTGGGAAGAAGCTGCCGGAGAGGGAGGCGCTGGAGATGTGCTTCCGGGCTATCGATCAGGGCGCATCCGGCGTGGACATGGGGCGCAATATCTTCCAGTCCAGCGCGCCGCTGGCGATGCTAAAAGCGGTGAAAAAAGTGGTGCATGAAAACATGAGCGCCCACGAGGCGTACCAGTTCTGGCAGGACGAGAAACAGGGAGAGGCGCAATGAACGTAACGCTGGTGGAGATCAATATCAAACCCGAACGCGTGGAGGAGTTTTTGACGGTCTTTCGCGCCAATCATGAAGGGGCGATTCAGGAGCCGGGAAATTTACGCTTCGATGTGTTACAGGATCCGAAAGTGAAGACGCGGTTTTATATTTATGAGGCCTACAAAGACGACGAAGCGGTGCTGGCGCACAAGAAAACCCCGCACTATCTCGACTGCGTGGATAAGCTGGAAGCGCTGATGTCGGAACCGCGCAAAAAACGCAGTTTTATTGGTTTACTGCCCGCGTGAAATTGCCCGGCGGCGCAAGCTTGCCGGGCCTACCAAACCAACCATGCGTAGGCCGGGCAAGCGCAGCGCCGCCCGGCGCTTTTTACGCTTCTTCCACGCTCACCCGCAGGGCGGCTAACGCCACGCCGGCGGATTTCAGCACCTGCTCACACTGCTCTATTGTCAGGGTGAGCGGCGGTTCAATGCGAATGGTCTTCGAATTGTTCAGCGTCCCGGCGACCAGCACGTGCTGGCGGAACATCTGGCTGGCAAAGTCATAGCCGATTTCGTTATCAACAAACTCAATCGCCATCAGCATGCCTTTACCGCGCACATCCTGTACCAGATCCGGATATTCCCGGGCCAGCAGGCGGAAGCCGTCTAACAGCATGTCGCCTTTCTGCTCGGCCTGCGCCGGTAAGTTCTCTTCCAGCAGCACATTGATGGTCGCCAGCGCTGCCGCACAGGCCAACGGGTTACCGCCAAAGGTGGTGGTGTGCAGGAACGGGTTATCGAACAGCACAGAGAACACTTCCGGGGTGGCGATGGTCGCGCCAATCGGCATCACGCCGCCACCGAGGGCCTTCGCGAGGCAGAGAATATCCGGCTGGACATTTTCATGCTCGCAGGCAAACATTTTGCCCGTCCGACCCATCCCGGTCTGGACTTCATCGAAGATCAGCAGCGCGCCGAACTCATCGCACAGCTTACGCACGGCAGGTAAATAGCCCACCGGTGGCAGGATCACACCGCCTTCCCCCTGAATCGGCTCCAGGATCACCGCCGCCACATCGTCACCGGTCTTATGGCATTCGCTCAGCAGCGTGCGCATGGCGTTGATATCGCCAAACGGCACATGGCGGAAGCCCGGCAGCAGCGGCATAAAGGGTTTGCGGAAGGTGGATTTTGCGGTGGCCGACAGCGCCCCGAGTGATTTACCGTGGAACGCGCCGCTGGTGGCGACGAAGGTGAATTTGCCGCGCGGCGACTGATAAGCTTTCGCCAGTTTCAGCGCAGCCTCAACCGACTCCGTGCCGCTGTTGCTAAAGAAGCTGTATTTCAGTTTGCCAGGCGCGAGCGCCGCCAGCGTTTTTGCCAGCATCGCTCTTAAAGGATCGAGCAGCTCCTGGCTGTGAAGAGGTTGTTTAGCGAGCTGATTCTGTACGGCGGAAACCACAACTGGATTACGGTGCCCCACGTTAAAAATGCCAAACCCACCCAGGCAATCTAAAAACTCCTGTCCCTGGGTGTCGACAAGCGTATTCAAACTTCCCGCCTGCCATTCTACGGCTCCGTAATCCCCGCCTGCGGTAACAGATTTTCGGTACTCCAAAAAACCCGGATTCACATGTTCTCTAAAGTATTCAATGACCTCTTTGTTGAGTGCTTTCATTTCATCGTGATCAAGCGTCTGCTTCTCGATGATGTTCAGTGCGTGCGCGCTACAGGCAAGAGCCGATGCGCTGGAAGGTAACCTGTTCAAAATGAGCTCCTGGGAGTGGCGTATCACGCGATACACGAAATAAGTATTGCAGGGAATACGCCACTTCGGCGGCCATAACGAAAATCGGGATAAACACCAGGCGTAACCGCAGTTGCGCGAAATTTAATCGTCCCGCCGGGCCGGAAATCACCGGGAGAGCTGGAGGATATCCAGCGGATAAGTGACGTGTTTTTGCACAGATGCGCCAATAGGGTGCAGCGTTTGCCCCACGCCTGAGCGAAAGCATTAAGCGCTTTTCGGTGGTTTCTGAGTGAAATTATTGGAAATCAATACATTAATAAAACATACAAAAAATGCGGTTTTTAGTGGAAATGGGATCTAAATCAAATTTAACAACTAAAGATAAATTGGTTATCGCCGAAATAACATTCGCAAGAAAATTTAACATCCAGATAACTAACTGCAAGGGACGCTACCATGCCTGCTCATTCCGGGGTCAGCCAGCACGAGTATTTGCTCGATGATGACACGACCTTAATGTCCACCACCGATCTCAACAGTTACATCACCCACGCTAACGACACTTTTGTGCAGGTCAGCGGCTACGCGCTGGATGAACTCATCGGCCAGCCGCATAACCTCGTGCGCCACCCCGATATGCCGAAAGCCGCCTTTGCCGATATGTGGGCCACCCTCAAGCGCGGCGAGCCATGGAGCGGCATTGTGAAAAACCGCCGCAAGAATGGCGATCACTACTGGGTGCGTGCCAACGCGGTACCGATGGTGCGCGCCGGGAAAGTGCAGGGGTTTATGTCGATTCGCACGCGGGCGACGGCCGAAGAGATTGCTGCCGTCACGCCGCTGTATAAGGCATTGAACGAAGGGCGCAGCAACAAGCGGATTGCCAGCGGGCTGGTGGTGCGCAAAGGCTGGCTGGGGCGCTTGCCCGCTATGCCGCTGCGCTGGCGGGTACGCGGCGTTATGGGCACGCTGTGGGCGCTGCTGGCGGCGAGCCTGGTGAGTCTGGATGCCGGGCTGGCGGCGGTGCTGGTGAGCGCCGTGGCGATGCTGCTGGCCTGCGTCTCGGTGGAGTGGCAGATTGTGCGCCCGGTCGAAACGGTGGCGCGTCAGGCGCTGAAAGTGGCGACCGGCGAGCGCCATAGCGTGGATCACCTTAACCGCAGCGATGAACTGGGCGTGACGCTGCGCGCGGTTGGGCAACTGGGGCTGATGTGCCGCTGGCTGATTAACGACGTGGCAAGCCAGGCGACCCGCGTGCGGGCGGGCAGTGAAACGCTGGCGAAGGGCAATGACGATCTCAATGAGCGCACGCGTCAGACGGTGGTTAATGTGCAGCAGACCGTTGCCACCATGAGCCAGATGGCCGCCTCGGTGCAGCACAATTCCGCGACGGCAGCCGCGGCGGATAAGCTCTCGATTGAGGCCAGCAGCGCGGCGGCACACGGCGGCGAGGCGATGGACACGGTGGTGAAAACCATGGATGAGATCGCCGACAGCACCCAGCGCATTGGATCGATCACCGCGCTGATTAACGACATCGCTTTCCAGACCAACATTCTGGCGCTGAACGCCGCCGTTGAAGCTGCCCGGGCGGGGGAGCAGGGCAAGGGCTTCGCAGTGGTGGCAGGAGAAGTGCGTCACCTGGCAAGCCGCAGCGCCAGCGCTGCCAATGATATTCGTAAACTGATTGACGCCAGCGCCAGCAAAGTCCAGTCGGGCGCGCAGCAGGTGCACGCCGCCGGTGAAACCATGGATAACATTGTTGAGCAGGTGCAAAACGTCACCCGGCTGATTGCGCAGATCAGCCACTCCACTTCCGAACAGGCGACGGGGCTTGCGGATGTGACTCGCGCCGTGGCGGAACTGGACACCATCACGCAAAAAAATGCCGGGCTGGTGGAAGAAAGCGCGCAGGTCTCCGCGATGGTCAAACGCCGGGCGAGTCGGCTTGAGGACGCGGTGACGCTTCTGCACTGACGGTGTTGCCACGTGATAACCGACCGCTTTTCTGCCCCAGAAGAGCGGTTTTTTTTCGCCGGAAATAATTCACGTTAAGACGAATAGATGTAATTTTATTTTTTAAATTTTGTTAAATTTATATTAAATGCAGATCACTTTTTGATCAAAATATATTGTCCGAATGAACGAATTTCACGTCCAAAATTAATTAATTTCAACTAAAAATAATCGCCATGGAAACGGTGTTGATTGATCATATATCGATCTATTTAGTTGAATTAATAGCTTAAAACTATTTCATGGAAAACCACAAAAATAAAAAAACGATCAAACTCATAAAGTTAGCGAAGCCGTTACCGATAACGTTTGGTGCAAGGGTCATTTTTTAGTCTGACGATGCTTTTGCGCCTTCGCTTTAGCTCGTTGCAACTATTTCGTCAGTAAATAAACATAGACATGGAGAAATTATGTTCTTACATGATGTAAAGATCAGCACGAAATTATTTCTGGCGTTCGGAATTTTTATCGTGTTGATGGTGGTGAGTTCCAGCCTTTCATTGTTTAGCCTGAATCGCGCTAACAACGGGATGCAAAACATTGTTCACGGGGATTATCCCACTACCGTCAAAGCCAATCAGCTGATTGATAAGTTCCAGGATTTTGTCAGTACCCAACAGCTGATGCTGCTGGATAGCGAAGGGAAGTGGCGGGAAGAATCACAGAAGCACATGACCGAGCTTAGCAGCCAAATCACCGTTCTTCTGAACGAGCTGAATACCTCCCTCCCGGATCCGCAGTCGCAAAAAATTCTCGCTGATGTACGCCAGGTTCGCCAGCAGTTCCTCGACTCCCGTTTTCGTATTCTTGAAGCGGTCAAAAACAGCAACGGGCAGGTCGCGATTGAGGAGATGATGAACACCACGCTTCCCATCCAGCGAGCTTACAAAGAAAAAGTGCAGGCGTTGATCGCCATCCAGGACGCGCAAATGCGCCGCGCCGGGGATCAGGTTGAGCATGACTACGCCTCCAATCGCCTGATGCTGATCCTGCTGACGCTGGTGAGCATCGGTGCCGGAAGCCTGATGGGCTGGCTGATTGTGCGGGCCATCACGCGCCCGCTGTTGCAGGCGGTACACTTTGCAGAAGCCATTGCCGCAGGCGATCTCACCCACACCATTGAGGTGAAGCACCGGGATGAAACCGGCGTACTGTTAAGCGCGCTGGTGTCGATGAAAGCGCGTCTGTTCGACATTGTGCAGGAGGTGCAGCACGGGTCGGAGAGCATCTCCAGCGCGGCGGCGCAAATCGTGGCGGGCAATCAGGATTTAGCCGCCCGCACAGAGGAGCAGGCCAGCTCCGTTGAGCAAACTGCCGCCTCAATGGAGCAGATCACCGCGACGGTGAAAAACACCAGCGATCACACGACCGAGGCGACGCAGCTTTCGGCCGATGCGGCAAACGTGGTGAAAAACAACGGTCAGATGATGAAGCAGGTGACCGAGAAAATGCGCGTCATCAACGAGACCTCTGACCGCATGTCCGACATCATCAACCTTATCGACTCCATCGCCTTCCAGACCAACATTCTGGCGCTGAATGCGGCCGTTGAAGCGGCGCGCGCGGGCGAGCACGGTCGCGGGTTTGCGGTGGTGGCGGGTGAAGTGCGCCAGCTGGCGCAGAAAACGGCGTCGTCCGCGAGCGAGATCCGCCACTTGATTGAAAGCTCGACCTCACAGGCGCGCGAAGGCATGGCGCTGGTGGAGAAAGCCGGCGGCTTGATCAACGGCATGGTGAGCAACGTGGAAGAGATGGACACCATCCTGCGCCAGATTGGCCACGCCAGCCGCGAACAGACCGATGGCATTTCGCAGATCAACACCGCGATCGGCATGATTGACTCCACCACCCAGCAGAACGCCAGCCTGGTGGAAGAGTCGGTAGCGGCGGCGGCGTCGTTAAGCGAGCAGGCGATCCACCTTAAAGATTTGGTGAAAGTCTTCCGCGTGCGTCGCGAAGCGATCGCTTAATCCATCTGGGAGATTTCCAGCGCCGCGCGGTCAATAACCCCGACGATCTGTTTCAGCTGTGCGGCGCTGATATCTTCCTGATTCACCTTCAAATCCAGTACCGCTTTGAAGTTTTCGAGCGCGCGTTTCATCTGCGGATTTTTGCGCAGCTGATACCCTACGCTGCGCGCGTTGACCTTCGCCTGAATGTGCGCCAGATGCTCCTGATGCTCTGCCAGCCACGCCTGACCGGCGTCGGTAATGGCGATTTTTTTACGCCCGTTCTCTTCTTCATCAATGCTGATAAAGTCCTGCTCCTGTAAGAGATCCAGCGTGGGGTAAATCACGCCGGGGCTGGGGCTGTAAATCCCCTGGGTGAGGGTTTCAATGGCTTTGATCAGTTCATAACCGTGGCTGGCGCTGCGGGTCAAAATATCCAGGATCACCAGCCGAAGCTCGCCATGGCCGAAGAAGCGCTGACGGCGGCCACCCCGACCGTGATGGTCATGCCCGTGATGATCAGAAGTGTGATGTTCAGAACTGTGCGCATCGTGAGGGTGTCGCATGGTGTGTACTCCGTTTTATTTGATATATCTAATTTATATCTAAATACATTCATTATGCAAATTTTAGAGCGAAATAATTTTTATCTCTTTGTTTTTAAAGGTTTTTATTGCGTGTGGCGTAACGCGTTATGTATGTATCAAAAAAAGAGTTGCATTCTGCTTTGTTAACAATCATTATCATTTACGAAAAATTTAGATATATCGTATTCAACTTCACGAAGGCTCACTATGACGAATAAAAATCACCGCTATCCGCAGCGCGTGCGTAATGAACTGCGTTTTCGCGAACTGACCGTATTACGTGTAGAGCGTATCAGCGCAGGGTTTCAGCGCATTGTGTTAGGCGGGGACGCGCTTGCAGGCTTTAGCTCAAAAGGGTTTGACGACCACACCAAGATCTTTTTTGCCCAGCCAGGGCAGACTTTTTTACCGCCCACGTTGACCGACGACGGCATCGTCTGGCCCAACGATGTGCGCCCGATGGCGCGGGACTACACGCCGCTCTACGATGAAGCCCGCCATGAACTGGCGCTGGATTTCTTTATCCATGACGGCGGGGTGGCAAGCAGCTGGGCGATGCAGGCGAAAGTGGGCGATACGCTGACCCTCGGCGGGCCGCGCGGTTCGTTGGTGGTGCCGGAAGACTACGCCTGGCAGTTTTACGCCTGCGATGAGTCGGGTATGCCTGCGCTGCGCCGCCGCCTGGAAGGTCTCAGCAGGCTCGCCGTGCGCCCGGACGTGACCGCTGTCGTCACGGTTGCCGACGCAGCCTGTAAAGACTATCTGGCCCATCTGGAGGGCTTTAACATCGAGTGGATTGTCGGGCATAGCGAAGCGGCGCTGGCAGCGCGCCTGGCGACGGTGCAGGTGCCGTCAGAGGACTATTTCCTGTGGATCACCGGGGAAGGGAAAGTGGTGAAAAACGTCAGCCAGGTCTTTGAAACCGACGCTATCGACCCGCAGCTGCTGCGCGCTGTCGCTTACTGGCACGCTAAATAAAAGTGTGAGTCCCCGCCGGGTTAGCCGTCGGCTGCGCCACCCGGCAAAGCCAGTCGCTATGCCACTTCGTCGTACTGCGCTTCGCTGACCTGCTGCTCCAGCGTGCCGCGCAGCTCCGACAGTGATTTTTCCTGCTGGGTGAAATAAACTTCCTGATCGCCCAACGACGACACCAGCTGCCAGGCATTTTCCTGCTCCAGCGCGCTCAGCTCCTGGCGCAGGCTGGCAATGTGCTGCTTCACGTCGAGAATTTTCTCGCGCAGACGCGCCAGATCGTTTAATCGATCGCTGGCCATCAGCGGCTCCAGCCCTTTTTGCAAGCGGGTCAACAGCGAGCGTACCGCCGACAGATCCCCGCGCTGACGTGCCTGATTCAGCTGTACCATGGTGGCGTTGGCTTCGTCTTTTAACTCGTCGTCCACCAGATCCGGATGGCAGAGTTTGCTGGCCTGACGCCATAAACGTTTAAGCTCGCGGCGCTCATCTTCGGACATGCGCTGCTCAAAGCTGAAACGCTGCTCTGCGTCGTGCTGCTGTTCCTGATAGTGCTCATACTCTTTACGGGCATCGTCCCGCGCCTGGCGAGCGGGTTCGTCTTCGCGCGTGAGGCCTTTCTCCAGCTCCTGCGCTTCGTCGAGCAGTGACGCAATCAGCGCGTTCTGCTGCTGCACCCGGCGACGCGTCTCGGCGGCCTGCGCCGAATGTGCCGGCAGGGAACGCCAGCGCTGAGTCAGCGTCGTCAACTCATCAACCGCCTGGGTCATGTATTGCTGACAGCGACGGTAATCCGCTTCACGGCGACGCGCTTCCGCCTGCTGCTTTTTCAGCGTCGCTTCGGCAAGCACTTTCCGCAGGCGCAGGATCTGCGCCATCAGTGGCCCAAGGCGTTTCATGTAGAGATCGTTGAAGTCATCGAGGATCTGGATGCGCGCGTTGCGCTTGTCGATAAGCTCGCGCAGCTGCTCTTCCAGCGCCTTCAGCTCCAGCTTGCTGGCCGCCACCTGCGGATCGCGCCATTGCATCACCGCACGCTGGTTTTGTAGCCAGGTGGCGATAGCGCTCATCGCAGCGGAATAGTTCTTTTGCTCCAGCGCCTCAACAATGAACTTAAGCTCCGCATCCCACGCCTCTTTTTTCAGGTACGGGAGTTGGCTACGGATGATGTCGTCATCCTCCAGTTCAATGGCGTTTTTAATGATCTCAAGCCGTTTGATGGGTTTATTCATGGCATTTCGTTAAGGCGCATTAGGGTCTTTCTCAATGGTAGTTGTTATTGCGGCATCATGGAATAAGCCATTGGAACCGGAGCGTTAATTTTTTGTGATTCGTGGGGGGGATCGTTCTGAACTCAGAAATCGCAGCCAGTCCTCACTGGAAAGCACTTTCTCGATGGGGCGCAGATGCTGCCGGATATGCGCCAGAATGGCGTCCTCGCTCATTGTTGAGGCGAGCGAGGGAGCGACCTCGCCGTAATCCTCGTAAAGGAAGTCATAGAGCCAATTGAGATAGCCGCAGGATTTGGCGAAAAAGCGTGGATCGTAATCCATACGGATGATGGCAAACCGCGACAGCAATGCCTCGGCGCGCCCGGCGCTCTCGCAGGTGATTAAGTGCCGAAGCTGGATTTGAAGCCACACGAGCGCACTGCGATCCCAACCCGGATAGCGTAACCCGCGCTCGCCAAGATACCGATCCAGATAGATCCTGGCCTCGAACGCATCGGGTTTCTCATCAAGATTTAGCGAAGCGAGGATCAACAGCGGTTCAGAATCGTCTCCGGACAACACTTCCCACTCGGCCCATTCAAGCAGTGCTTTCAGGCTGTTATCAGAGCCTTTCGGCACGCCATCTTTCTCAAACTCCATCAGACAGAGCAGTTCAGTTAGCGTATAAGGGGCGCGGTGTGATTCCATTCGTGGCGTACCTGAAGTGGGTGTTAAACGACGGAGGATAAAACTTACCTGAACAATCCGTCTCATTCACCAGGAATCGGTGCAAAACCGCAAAATACGCCACTCTCTTCGCGCGGTATCAGGCATAGTATCTGTGTGAGAATCCCATAACATTCAGCAAAGTACACAGAGGAAACGGTATGCCTAATATTCAATTTTCCTACACCGCTAACCTGCCAGCCCAGGATAAACTGTCAGCGTTTGCCACGCACATTCATACGTCACTCGCGCCGGTGGTAAACACCGACGTCGGCAATTTTAGAACCTTTTTTATCCCGGTTGCGGGCTTTGTTGCGGGTGCGGGAGAGTCGCAAAAAGCTTTCCTGCACATTGATTTTCGTATGCTGCCCGGACGCACCCCCGAGGTGAAAAAAGCCGCTGCGGATCTGATCCTGACGCTGGCTGCGGAGCACTTAACGGTCGGGAACGGTGTGCAAACGGCCATCACCGTCGAAATCGGTGACATCGATAAAGAGAACTACCACAAAGTCATTCTTAATGGGTGAATGCCTGTTGTGACGGAAGGGCAGGGATTTCGCTGCCCTCATTTGCGGATGACGGTATTGGTCTCTGTAAAAGAGCTAATAAGGGCAACTGCTAATCCGTAAATCCGGACGCTTTCGACGAACGGCTAGCCGAATTGAGGATGCTTTCTCGTGCAGAATTGGCCGTTTACCTGGCAGAATGCCACGTGGAGTGGACTGACCCCGCCCCGGTAGACGATCCTGCCCTATAGTTGGACTGACCCCGCCCCGGTAGACGATCCTGCCCTATAGTTTGAGCATAGGAGGAGCATATGGGCACACCACGATTTACACCTGAATTTAAGGAAGAAGCCGTCCGTCAGATAACGGAACGCGGTTATTCCGTCGCCGAAGTTTCTGACCGGTTGGGCGTTTCAGCACACAGTCTCTATAAGTGGCTGCGGGCTATTAAACCCGATAACAGCGAGCAGCATGCCCGTGATTTACTGGAAGCGAAAAGCGAGATCCTGAAGCTCAGGGCCCAACTGAAGCGCACTGAGGAAGAACGGGACATTCTGAAAAAGGCCGCGCGGTACTTTGCAAGGGAGCCCGACTGAAGTACCGCTTTATCAATGAGCACCGCACTGTATGGGGTGTCATGACGATGTGTCGGGTGTTGTGCGTTGCCCGGGCCGGGTTTTATGCGTGGCTACATAACCCGGTCTCCGCGCGGGATGAAGATAACCAGCGTCTGCTGACGCTTATCCGTGACTCCTATTCACTGAGCGGAGGCGTATACGGTTACCGCCGGGTTCATGGCGACCTGAACGAAATCGGGGAAACCTGCGGTAAAAACCGGGTGGGCCGTATTATGCAACTGAACCGGATTAAAGCCGTGCGCGGCTATAAAGCTCCGCGTCGTATCGCTGGCAGACCTTCAGTGGTTGCGCCTAATCGTGTGCAGCGGCAGTTTACCGTTGTCCGGGCCAATCAGGTCTGGGTCACCGATATTACTTATATCCGCACCTGGCAGGGCTGGCTGTATCTGGCGGTGGTTATCGATCTCTTCGCCCGTAACGTGGTTGGCTGGTCGATGAAGCCCACTCTCTCTCGCGAACTCGCGTTGGACGCTCTGATGATGGCCGTGTGGCGTCGAAAACCGGACGGCGAGGTTATCGTACATAGCGATCAGGGCAGCCAGTACGGCAGCGACGACTGGCAGCGTTTCTGCCGGGCCAATAACCTGGTGCCGAGCATGAGCAGGCGTGGCAACTGCTGGGATAATGCGGTGGCCGAATCGTTCTTCAGTTCGCTGAAAAAAGAACGGATCAGAAAACGCATATATAAAACCAGGGATCTGGCCCGGGCGGATATCTTCGATTACATTGAAGTGTTCTACAACCGGGCCCGGCGCCACAGTCATCTCGGCGGCGTCAGTCCGGAGGCCTTCGAACAGGCCTCGTCGTGAGGACAGAATCTGTCTACGGCCGTGGGGTCAGTCCATTCAACCGACTTAATCACAGCGATGATCTGGTGCTCAGTAAAACGGGCTTTACGCATAGCGATCTCCTTCGTTGGAAGATTGATTACTCAGGATGATCTCTAAATATGAATGGCACGATTATGTGGGGTACTTACACTTCAATCGGACTCCCTTGCAATGTACCGCGCGGCCTTTTAAACGATATCCCGTTCTTATTCGGTGCGTTCTAGCTGCTTCCGTAGTTTCAGATGCACTCTTTCGGCTTCCAGTAAATCTCGGACATGCTATTCGCTGTTATCTGGTTTGCTAGCTTTTAGCCACTATAGAGGCTATGTGCAAAAACGCCCAGACGGTCAGAACGGAATAACCGCGTTCCGTTATTTGACGGACGGATTAAGCCTTAAATTCAAGTGTAAATCGTGGCGTACCCATAAGTTCCTTCAATGCTAAAACTATATAGCCGGATCGTCTAACTGGGCCGGGAAAGTCCATGTTGTGACAAGCTTGAGTTTACAAATGTTTACACAAAGTCACTTTTCCACACCTTTAGTACGTGCAATATTCAAAGAGCACTTAATGCAACAATCAGATAAAAGAGGGATTTTATGGGTAATATCAGAGAGTTAAGTAGTGATGAGATAGCTCAGGTGAGTGGTGGAGGCAATGCTGGTGATCATGACTGTTCTAACTCAGGAAAATCCTCCAATGGTTCTTCTAAAGGGGATAATGGAATGGGTCACGATATTGGTTCGGCAATTGGCGGCGCTTTAGGTGGTGCTATTGGGAATAGAATTTGTGGGAAGGTGTGTGGGGCTGTTGGTGCAGGTATCGGTTCAAATATTGGCGGGAATATCGCAGATCGCGCCCATGATGCACCGAGTGTTTCTCACACCCCTGCCGGAATAGGGACTTGTAATCGCTGGTAAATAAACGTTTTATAAAATATCCTCAATAATAATTGATAACATAAATGCCATGAGAAAATAATGAGCAAGGCTAATTTTACTGATGTAGTCAAAGTTATTTTGATGCCAATAATATTTTGCTTTTTGTTATTCATAATCTTGTTCTCATCTAGATTATTATTAACTCATTTAAATATAGATCATTCTTATCTAAACTCACTGCAGACCATTTTAGTCGTATTGGCTTGTAGTGTTTATTTATGGCTTAGAAAAAAATAACTGTCAAACTTTGAGCTTATAAGCTTCCTGCATAATTCAATGTGAAAATAATTGGAGAAAAGAAGAGCGAGGCTAAAAAGGAGGGGCGAGCTCTTCAAGTTCTTGGCTTACTTGTGCGGATATTATTCGTTCGTTTTATTTACTCCGTGCTATAGGAAGCTTGATAATCCTTTGGGTTATTACCTTATTGATTTTTCGCAATACACACTCAGTACATTTCCTTTTACCATGTCGTGCTATTTGTTTTTTCACACGCTGTTCTTATAATAATTAAATAAGAAAACACCATGCTTCATTGGTTTCTTAACTAAAAAATGAATGTGGTTATGAAAATTAAAAGGGTTTTATGATGGATATATTCAGGAAGGAATCTGTGGAGTACCATAATGAAACTGCAAATGGCGATATCATCATACCAACATCTTTTGGCATGTCCTTCATCGCAACAGCAACAATTTTTTTATCCCTAAGTATTGCATCGTTTGTTTATTATGGTAGCTACACTCGCAAGGCTCATTTGGCAGGTATAGTTATGCCATCTTCTGGTCTTGTAAAGATTGCACCACAATATGAAGGGTATGTATCACACTTGATGGTTCCAGAAGGCCAGCATGTTGACGCTGGTGAACCTCTTTATCTAATTAGCGGTGAGCATTTTAACGGGCAAGGAACTGGTACTCTGGCTGCTGTCAGTCTTTCCCTGAAAACACAGTACTCCATGCTGGCTTCTCAACAGACTTTAGAGTCGCGTGATAACCAGCAACAGCAGGAAGCGGTGCGCCAGCGTATTACTTCTCTCCAGCCACAGATTAATAGTGCTGAGCAACGTCTTCTACTTGCTGGAAGGCAGGTCCAACTGACCACTGCGGTCATGGGGCGCTATAAGCAACTTGTTGGCACACATTACGTTTCAGATATTGAATTCCAGCAAAAACAGATTGATGTCTCTACGGCGCAGCAAAACGTTGAGGATCAGCGCCAGGGGCTTCTACAGCTACATACTGCAATGGAGGCCTCTGAAGACGACCTTAAACATCTCATTGTTCAGGGGGAAAGCCGGAAAGCTGAGCTGAGCAGGCAATTACTGGGGATCAGGCAACAGCAGGAAGAACTGTCAGGACAGGAGAGCTTTACGCTGACGTCACCGGTATCCGGGACCGTTGCAGCCGTACTGGTCAGGCAGGGACAATCTGTCAGAGCATCTGAGCCCGTCATGACTTTGGTACCCGACAATGCTCGTCTACAGATTGAACTCTATGCCGCCAGCCAGAATGTCGGGTTCATTAAGCCGGGAATGCGTGTCGCTCTACGGTTCGCCGCCTTTCCTTATCAGAAGTTTGGCGTCCAGTACGGCACTATCCGTGAAATCAGCCGCACAACGCTGATACCTTCGGATTTACTTTCTGTCTCTCCGGTAACCTGGAATGAGAATGAAGGTCACTACCGTGTCATCGTCGAGCCTGAAAATATTTTTATCCTGGCATATGGCAAAAAAGAATCCCTGCGCCCCGGTATGACACTTGAAGGGGACGTCAGCCTTGATACAAGACATTTATGGGAATGGCTAACAGAACCACTATGGAGTCTGAAAGGAAAAATTTAATGGTATCAATGAATTGGTCTGGAAGAAAACAGCTTCCCGTTATCCGCCAGACAGAATCAGCGGAGTGTGGCCTGGCGTGCCTGGCAATGATGGCCTGCTGGCATGGTCTACAGACGGATTTACCCATACTTCGTGAACGCTTCAGTATCAGTACTCAGGGAATGACTCTGCAGAGGCTGATTGATTGTGCAGCAGGTATCAGACTTTCTTCTCGTGCCGTTAGATTAGAGCCGGAAGATCTGAAGTCCCTTTCTCTCCCGTGTATTCTCCACTGGAATATGAATCATTTCGTCGTGCTCTACAAAGTTCGAGGGAGTAGGCTGGATATTCATGATCCCGACAAGGGGAAGATTACACTCTCCCAGCAGGATGTCGGTAAGCATTTTACTGGCATTGCGCTGGAGTTGATACCAGCCAGTGGTTTTACGGCCAGGGATGAAAGAAAAAAAATTCATCTGCGCCAGTTAACGGGCAGGATTCCTGGGCTTTTGGCCGCCATGTCACGTATCATCATTTTTGCCCTGGCACTGGAGATACTGACGCTGGGAAGCCCTCTTCTAAGTCAGTTGGTGATCGATGAGGTACTGGTCTCAGCCGACAGAAGCCTGTTGACCATTATTATTATTGCATTGCTGCTATTGTCTATGACCCAGATGCTGTTGTCTCTGGCCCGCCAGTGGGCCAGTATAAGCTTGACCGTCAATTTTAATATGCAGTGGACGGCCAGGGTTTTTCATCATTTGGTCCGCCTTCCTCTGTCCTGGTTTGATGCTCGCAGTAAGGGAAGTATTAACGCCCGATTTGAGGCTGTAGATACCATCCAGCAGGCGCTGACCACACAGGTGATGGACGGTACTTTGGATGTGCTACTGGTTATTACAGCGTTCTGTATGATGCTGTTGTATAGTCCCGAAATGACGCTGATAGCGGTGCTCGCTGCCATCGTTTACGGTGTACTGAGAGCGCTCTGGTACCCGGCTCTGCGACAGTCGGCAGAAGATGCCTGGGATGCAGGTGCAAGGGAATCCGGGCATTTTCTTGAAACCCTCAACGGGATCATGAGCCTGAGAATCAACGGTGTGACTGCACATCGTGAAGCTGCCTGGCTAAACCTTAACGTTACCCGAAGGAATACGCAATTGCGTCAGAGTCGTCAGCTGATGTGCTATGACATTGTGCACACCCTGACCGGCAGTATGGTATCGGTGGTTATATTGTGGAAAGGGGCTGGTGAAGTACTGAATGGCTCCTTTACTGTGGGTATGCTGGTAGCCTATTTGTCTTACCAGATGCGTTTTTCAGCGAGCATCAGTAGCATAACCGATAAGTTTTTTACGTGGCGTATGCTTGATGTCTATAACGAACGTCTGGCTGATATTGTGCTGACCCCGACAGAAGGCCATCAGCAACAATCCGTTCAAGAAGATAGTCAGACTTCGGCCGCTCCCTTTGTATCCCCGGGGGGGATAGACGAAGATATCCAGCTCCCGTTATTACTGGACCATATCGTTTTCAGCCACAAAGGCAGTAATAAACCGATACTTCGCGGTGTATCGTTGACGCTGCAACCAGGAGAAGTGGTGGCCATTACCGGCAAATCAGGGTGTGGAAAATCGACGCTGGTGAAACTTATCCTGGGGATACATATCCCTGATGAAGGAGCGATCAGAACATTTGGTATACCGCAAACTCATCCTGACTATTTTCAGTTACGCCGTAGGATTGGTACCGTTCTGCAAGATGATCATCTTTTCAGGGGATCTATTGCAGATAACATCATTTTCTTCAGTGAGGACCGCAATGTGGAAAGAGTGATCCAGTGTGCCCGTCTGGCACTCATTGACATTGATATTATGGCAATGCCGATGGGATATCAGACATTAATTGGTGAAACTGGGGGAGGGCTTTCCGGAGGGCAGAAGCAACGTATTCTACTGGCAAGGGCTCTGTACAAGAAACCGGGATTTCTATTACTGGATGAAGCGACCAGCCACCTTGATGTCGAAAGTGAAATCATGATAAGTCAGACGCTACGTCATCTGGGCCTACCAGTCTTACTCATTGCCCATCGCCCGGAAACCATAGCATCGGCAGATCGGGTTCTGTATCTGGCTGACGGATATTTTACGGAGCTGAATCGTCAGAATACAGTTAATAATGACAATTAGGTTTGCGATCTTAATAAGGCCTTGTTTAGGCAACTTGTGCTTGAACACTCCTTAAGAAAAATCCTCTTCAATACTCTTTACGTTTAGGGACTTATGCTGCTTTCTCTCGTACCGCTTTGATTTTTTGACAATTTCCTGCGCAATTGATAGCCTCATTTGCTTACAAAAACGCATTATTTTTTCATTTTTATTTTAGAGGGTACTTCCTGGGATGTTGCAATCCCAACCTTCTCGTATCGGCAGCATTTTGCTGTTGCTGGCTGCGGTTATAGGCTTGCGCTGCGGCTGAGGGCTGCCTGACTACCCGTTTTACAGGCGTTTGTTACAAATTTCATTTATCAGACTTATCTTCATCAGATAACTCAAAGTGTCCGCTTCTGAATATTCTGGCTAATTCATTTTTTGGTATTCATAATTTCACCGAAACGCAAATTTTCATAACGGGCTTACCGTACAATAATTATTTATATCCAAACCGAGCCCTGTTTTCCTTGTGTATTCTGCTTCATGCATTGATATTCATTTACTCACTTTATTCTGAACTGCCCATGCCTAAGTGAATATATTATTATATTTCTCCGGTTTATGTACTTGCTACCCGCTGTTCCTGAGTCCCCCGGAACCGGAGCTGTATGCGATCGGCCGGATGGCGTTTCCGCTGTTCATCCTGACCTGGGCGGTCAGTGCCTGCCGCCGGCATTGCGCTGTGCGCAGTGATGACGTACCTGCTGTCACCAGCCAGTTACGGACTTCAGGGGCTGGTTCTGGCGCCGTCGGCGGCATTCTGGTTTCGTTCGTCCTCTACCGGAGCCAGACGGGTCGCTGCCGTCACCGGGGCTGTCGCCCTGGTCACGATGAACGGTATCACACATCTGTCCGGTTCACCCGGACCGGCGCTGATGTTTGCCATCCTGCCTACTGTGCTCCTGCCGTTAGTGGCCACCGGTTGTGCCGGATTAATTTTGCGGGCACATCACGACCGTTTTCTTCGTAAGCGGACAGTCAGAACCGTATTGACGAACGGCGACTATTCAGTTGGCAGGACGATGCGCCATGGCAGCAGTTCACTAACCCGATTGACCGGCCAGTCTGCTATGACATCAAGCACATGGTGAAGGTAACGCTCCGGATCTATTCCATTCAGTTTGCACGTTCCGAGCAGGCTGTACAGCAGCGCACCCCGCTCACCACCGTGATCCGAGCCGAAGAACAGGAAGTTTTTTCGCCCCAGACTGACCATCCGCAGCGCATTCTCGGCGATGTTGTTATCTGCCTCAGCCCAGCCATCTTCTGCGTAATACGTCAGGGCTGACCACTGGTTCAGGGCATACGCGAACGCCTTCGCCAGCTCCGAGTGTCGCGACAGGGTTTTCATTTTTTCCCGCAGCCAGCTTTCCAGTGATGTCAGTAACGGTTTCGTTTTCAGCTGACGTTCCGCACGGCGCTTCTCTGCCGGTGCTCCCCTGATATCCGCCTCGATGTCATACAGCTCGCCGATACGTTTCAGGGCTTCTTCTGTCAGCGGAGACGGAGTGCGGACGTGAACGTCATGGATTTTACGTCGGGCATGTGCCCAGCACGCGGCTTCCTGTACATGACCTTCGCGGTAGAGCTCGTTGAACCCGGCGTACGCATCGGCCTGCAGCACACCGCTGAAGCCGGCCAGATGAGTCTGCGGATGGATGCCTTTTCTGTCCGGTGAGTAGGCGAACCAGACTGCCGGGGCCAGCGCTGACCCGGCGTTACGGTCGTCGCGAACATATGTCCATAAGCGTCCGGTCTTCGTTTTCTTATTACCTGGCAACAGCACCGGGACCGGCGTGTCATCCGCGTGGAGCTTTCCGTCGGTCAGCACGTATTGCTGCAAGGCCTCTTCCAGCGGGGACAACAACCGGCAGCATGCATCCACCCAGCCCGACAGGAGTGAGCGCCGCAACTCCACACCCTGGCGGCCGTATATCTCTGACTGGCGGTACAGTGGCGTATGCTCTGCATATTTTGACGTCAGGACCCGGGCAAGCAGACCAGGCCCGGCGATACCCCGCTCGATGGAACGTGACGGAGCGGGTGCCTGCACGATTGTGTCGCATTTTGTGCAGGCGTGCTTTTCCCGCACCGTCCGGATAACCCGGAAGGCACTGCGCATTAGCTCCAGCTGTTCCGCGCTGTCCTCACCCAGATAACTCAGCGAACCGCCGCAGTCCGGGCAGCATGACGCTGCCGGCAGCAGCCGTTTTTCATCACGGGGAAGTGATTCAGGGAACGGTTTACGGGTGCGGGTCTGACGCAGCGGACGCTGAACTTCCGGGTCATCAACCCGGCCGGTAATCTCGTCGCTTTCCTTCTGAAGCGCCTTCAGGTCGGCTTCCATCTGTGCGATACGGCGGGAGACTTTTTCGGAACGGCTGCCGAAGTTCATCCGGCGCAGCTTGTCCAGTTGCGCCTGCAGATGGTCTATTTCGCGTTCACGATCGGCCAGTTTTTCCAGCAGAGCATGGTTCAGCGCTTCCTGTTCGGCCAGGCGCTGTTTCAGCTGCAGGATGTCGTCAGGAGAGGTGTCGTTCATAAGCCCGTATTTTACCAGGCTTATTCAGCAACAACCAGGATAAAGAGATTTACAGCATGGTCAGGGATGTCAGCAACCGCTTTGGCTGCCGCCAGTCGATGCCTTCCATCAGCATCGCCAGCTGTGCCGGGGTCAGGAACACTTTTCCATCGCGGGCCGACGGCCAGGCGAAGCGCCCACGCTCCAGCCGTTTCGTCAGCAGACACAACCCGTCACCGGTTGACCAGAGCAGTTTGACCTGGCTGCCGCTGCGTCCCCGGAAGATGAAGACGTGGCCGGACATCGGATCGTCTTTGAGCGTCGTCTGCACCTTTGCGGCAAGACCATTGAAGCCGTTGCGCATATCGGTGATACCGGCAACCAGCCATATACGGGTGCCTGACGGGAGGGATATCACTGGCTTCTCCCTGTCAGTTCGCGGAGCAGCACAGCCAGCAACTCTGGCGACGGGTTCTCCAGCGTTATTTTGCCGTGGCGGAACTCCACGCAACAGGAAGACGCATTCAACGGACATGGCCCGGAACCGGCCTCTGATACTGCGGGTTCTGGCATGACCTGGACGGTCAACAGTGACGGGTTTGCAGATGGAACGAGGGTCGCCGGAAGGCGACGTGACACCCGCCTCTCGTTTTGCCACATACGCAGCCACTTAAAGATGAGGTTGTGAGCGACACCATTTTCTCGCGCTATTTTGGCGACGTTGGCGCCCGGGTGAGAAGCCTGTTCAACAATGCGAAGTTTGAAGTCGTTGGAATAGAAAGTACGGGATTCAGTTCGCCAGTCAGCAGCATTTTCCATGAATAGAACTCCATCTGATTTAGAGGGAGCTCTAACCTAACGATCCCGGAACCAGAATCACAGACGGCAGTGGCTGGACGCTTACGCCTTATCTTCGGGCTGTAGATATTCTGCGAGCACGACAAGCAACTGGCTTGCTGCGACAGAGCCGTAATAATGCTGTATCGTGAATATTACGGGCGGTATTACTGGCTTTATCACTATCGGGGGATGTATGCAGCGAGATGAAGAGGGGAGGGAGGCAATTCCTTACCTGACCCATTACCTGACCCAAATTGCATCCAAAGAAAAAGGAGTCAGACGATTTCTCATCTAACTCCTTGTTTTGTTTGGTGGCCCCTGCTGGACTTGAACCAGCGACCAAGCGATTATGAGTCGCCTGCTCTAACCACTGAGCTAAGGGGCCGTGGCGGGGGATTATAATGTAACTTCTGCCTGCAATCCAGCCATATGCGTGTGCCTGCCGTTTTTATAAACAACACATAATCAATCCTTTATACTTTAGGAATCACTCATTCATCGGGGCAATCAATGATTAACGATATTCTCGCGCCGGGGCTGCGGGTGGTGTTTTGCGGCATCAATCCGGGGAAGTCATCGGCGCACACGGGGTTTCACTTTGCGCATCCGGGGAATCGCTTCTGGAAGGTGATCCATCAGGCCGGGTTTACCGATGAGCTGTTGAAGCCGGAAGAGGAGATGCGGCTGTTGGATACGCGCTGCGGCATTACGATGCTGGTGGAGCGCCCCACGGTGCAGGCCAGTGAAGTCGGGCTGCATGAGCTGCGTACCGGCGGACGTGAGCTGATCAAGAAGATTGACGATTACCAGCCTGATGCGCTGGCGATTTTGGGCAAGCAGGCGTATGAGCAGGCGTTCAGCCAGCGGGGTATTCAGTGGGGCAAGCAGCAGATCATGATTGGTGCCACGCAGGTGTGGGTGCTGCCCAATCCCAGCGGGTTGAACCGGGCGACGCTGGATAAGCTGGTAGAGGCGTATCGGGAACTGGATCAGGCGCTGGTGATGCGCGGGCTTTGAGGTTCACTGCGGCCTGATACCCTCACCCTGACACACTCCCACGGGGAGAGGGAATAAACAAAAAAAAAGCTCCCGATTGGGAGCTTTTGACTGTTTACCTGGATTAGTCGTCGAGGAAGCTACGCAGCACTTCAGAGCGGCTCGGGTGGCGCAGTTTGCGCAGCGCCTTCGCTTCGATCTGACGGATACGTTCGCGGGTCACGTCGAACTGTTTACCCACTTCTTCCAGCGTATGGTCGGTGTTCATGTCGATACCGAAGCGCATACGCAGGACTTTCGCTTCACGAGCGGTAAGGCCCGCCAGCACGTCGTGCGTCGCCGCACGCAGGCTCTCGGTGGTCGCCGAATCCAGCGGCAGTTCGAGGGTGGTATCCTCGATGAAATCACCCAGATGCGAATCTTCATCGTCGCCGATTGGCGTTTCCATGGAGATCGGCTCTTTAGCGATTTTCAGCACTTTACGGATTTTGTCTTCCGGCATCAGCATGCGTTCGGCCAGCTCTTCCGGCGTCGGCTCGCGGCCCATCTCTTGCAGCATCTGGCGGGAGATACGGTTGAGCTTGTTGATCGTCTCAATCATATGCACCGGAATACGGATGGTGCGCGCCTGATCCGCGATAGAGCGGGTGATAGCCTGACGGATCCACCAGGTTGCGTAGGTGGAGAACTTGTAACCACGACGGTATTCAAACTTATCAACCGCTTTCATCAGGCCGATGTTACCTTCCTGAATCAGGTCGAGGAATTGCAGACCACGGTTGGTATATTTCTTGGCGATAGAAATAACCAGACGTAAGTTTGCTTCCACCATCTCTTTCTTCGCACGGCGCGCTTTTGCTTCACCGATGGACATACGACGGTTGATGTCTTTTACCTGCTCGATGGTCAGGCCGGTCTCTTCTTCAATCTGTTGCAGCTTTTGCAGGCCGCGTTGAACGTCATCTGCCACGTCGTGGAGTTTTTCAGACCACGGCTTGTTCATGGCGACAGCGGCGTTGAACCAGGTCTCGCTGGTTTCGTTGCCGGTGAACAGGGTGATGAAGTTCTTCTTCGGCATTTTGCACTGTTCAACGCACAGCTTCATGATCAGGCGTTCCTGGGTACGCACGCGATCCATCATGACGCGCATGCTGTTGACCAGGTAGTCGAACTGTTTCGGCACCAGGCGGAACTGCTTGAACACTTCGGACAGCTTCAGGATCTCTTCCTGAGCGGCAGCGTGGCTGCGGCCTTTCGCTTTGATGGTGTCACGGGTGACAACATACTGCGCGCGCAGCTCACCGAATTTTTCACGGGCCAGCTCAGGGTCGATGCTGTTGTCATCGTCGCTGCTGTCGTCGTCTTCTTCCTCTTCGTCTTCCTCATCGTCGGCCATCTCTTCCTGAGAGAGTTCAGAGCCGACGTGCGTTGCGGTCGGGGCCAGATCTTCTTCCGCGTTCGGATCGACAAAACCGGTGATCAGGTCAGACAGACGGGCTTCTTCCGCTTCAACGCGATCGTACTGCTCCAGCAGATAAGTGATCGCTTCCGGATATTCAGCAACGGAGCACTGCACCTGGTTAATGCCGTCTTCGATACGCTTGGCGATGTCAATTTCGCCTTCACGGGTCAGCAGTTCAACCGTACCCATTTCACGCATGTACATGCGCACCGGGTCAGTGGTACGTCCGATTTCAGATTCAACGCTGGACAGCACCTGAGCGGCAGCTTCTTCCGCGTCTTCGTCGGTGTTGTTTGAGTTTTCAGCAAGCAGCAGATCATCGGCGTCCGGTGCTTCTTCCATCACCTGGATGCCCATGTCGTTGATCATTTGGATGATGTCTTCGATCTGATCGGAGTCGACGATATCTTCCGGCAGATGGTCATTGACCTCGGCATAGGTCAGATAGCCTTGCTCCTTACCACGTTGGACAAGAAGTTTCAGCTGTGACTGCGGGTTTTGCTCCATAAGACGGTATCCACACTTAATTCATGAGGTTGGTGTCGGTCGGCGAAAGTAAAAGTAAACCGCCAACATAGGCTAACAAGGGGGTATTTATATTTTTGCCGCTGCCCCTCAGTGCGGCTGTCGGGATCTACCCGAACGATATTCGGCACTTAAGCCGTTGAATTCTATTTTTTTGCCAGCGCCTGGTTCAGTGTCCAAAGCTCACGGCGTTCTTCGCTGCTTAAACCGTGTGTGCGATCGCGAGCAATCAACTCTTCCTGTCGCAGCTTAAGCATCGAATCAAACATATGACCGAGCGAGTCGGTGAACGTTTTTTCTGCGATGTCCTTATCAGCTATATCGTCCCACATCGACAGTTTTTCAAGGGTAGCGGCTTCATTTGTACCGCGATACAGCTCTATTAATTGACCGGTGGTCAGACCTGGCTGTGACAAACAAGTGTTAACCAGTTCCGTAAATAAGCCAAGTCCAGGCAGTTTTTCCTGGCTAAGGCCGACCAGCGGTGGTACCAGCGGGGCCAGGTCGGGGTTCTGCACCAGCAACCCAATAAGTATACGCATGGTTGTGCGTTTTAGCTGTGGTACCGGGCGCACCGGGCCGCTGTCCGCCTGCTTCGGCATTAAACGGTCAAGCTGGGTATCGTCAAAAATGCCCAGTTTAAGGCCCAACATCTGGCGAAGCTGAATGCGATGCGCCTCGCCAGGTACCTGGCCTATCAGCGGCAATGCCAGCGCTGCCAGCTGCGTGCTGCCATCCGGTGAACTCAGATCAACCTGGGGCAACAAGCTGTTAAACAGAAACATAGAGAGCGGCTGAGCCTGCTCCATCCGTGCTTCAAATGCGGCTTTGCCTTCTTTACGCACCAGCGTATCGGGATCTTCACCGTCGGGCAGAAACATAAAGCGTAGCTGACGCCCGTCTGTCATGTACGGCATGGCGGTTTCAAGCGCGCGCCATGCGGCGTCACGGCCTGCCCTGTCGCCGTCGTAGCAGCAGATCACATTGTTGGTTGCCCGAAACAGCATATGCATGTGATCGGCTGTTGTTGAGGTTCCCAATGACGCCACGGCATAGTTGATGTCGAATTGCGCCAGTGCAACCACATCCATATAGCCTTCAACCACCAGCAGGCGTTGCAGCTCTGAACTGTGCAGTTGCGCTTCATAAAGGCCATACAGCTGGCGGCCCTTATGGAAAATATCGGTTTCCGGGGAGTTCAGGTATTTCGGCGTATCGTTACCGAGAACGCGTCCACCAAAACCAATCACCCTTGCGCGTTTATCACGGATCGGGAACATAACCCGATTGCGAAAACGGTCGTACGTCCTGCCCTGGTCGTTGTTGACCAGCATTCCCGCATCCAGCAGTAATTTCTTGTTATCGACATTACCGCCGAAACGCTTTAGTGCGTTATCCCAGCCAGGTGGCGCAAAGCCAATGGCAAAGCGTTGCACAACGTCGGCACTCAGGCCACGTTTTTCCAGATACTGGCGGGCGGGTTCTGCGACGGGCTGAGCGAGTGACTTCTGATAAAAATCATTCAGTCCTTCCATCAGCTCATAGAGATTTTGCCGTTGGTGACGCTCAATCTGGCTAAGGCCGGTCCCGGATTCATACGGAATCTCAAGGTTGTGCATGGACGCCAGTTCTTCAACGGTTTCAACGAACTCAAGCTTGTCGTAGTTCATCAAAAAGTCGATGGCGTTACCGTGTGCGCCACAGCCGAAGCAGTGGTAAAACTGTTTATCACCGTTCACGGTGAAAGAGGGGGATTTTTCGTTATGGAACGGACAGCACGCGTGATAATTCTTGCCCTGCTTTTTGAGCTTTACGCGGGCGTCGACAAGATCGATGATGTCGGTGCGCGCCAGCAGGTCATTGATAAAGACACGTGGAATTCGTCCAGCCATAGGCCCCGTCTACCTTTAGCGTGAAGCATTCAGGTATGTCAGATCATAAACGAAAATAAGCCGCGCATTCCTTTCGGAAGCACGGCCTTACAACTACAACTCGGTCTGAGACTTGAGGGGCAAAACCCTCAAAGAATTAGTACAGACGAGTACGGCGTGCGTTTTCGCGAGCCAGTTTCTTCGCGTGACGTTTCACAGCAGAAGCTTTGGCGCGTTTACGTTCGGTAGTCGGTTTTTCATAGAACTCACGACGACGAACTTCCGCCAGAACACCCGCTTTTTCACAGGAACGCTTGAAGCGACGCAGTGCTACGTCGAACGGCTCGTTTTCACGTACTTTAATTACCGGCATGTGCCTCTCACCTTTGATTAAATCGGTTTGCCGCTGGCATCAACGCCAGCTTATTTCAAAATGGTGCGGAATTTTACTGCAATTGCTGCTGCTTTGTAAAGCACCGCTACCCTTTTTGCAAGGGACTTTTGTAAGGGGGACGAGTATACACGAAGTGGCTTGCGGGGGTGAGCAAAGTTTTACAACAGGGGGCATTGGCCCTACACTGCGCGGGAGTGAAAAGAGGGTGAAACCACCATGCGTGTACTGGGTATTGAAACATCCTGCGATGAAACCGGCATCGCGATTTATGACGATGAAAAAGGGCTAATAGCCAACCAACTGTATAGTCAGGTGAAATTGCACGCTGACTACGGTGGCGTGGTGCCAGAGCTGGCGTCACGCGACCATGTGCGTAAAACCGTACCGCTGATTCAGGCGGCGCTGAAGGAAGCGGGCCTGAGTGCAAAAGAGATTGACGCTGTCGCTTATACCGCCGGTCCCGGCCTGGTGGGTGCGCTGCTGGTCGGCGCGACCGTGGGCCGCTCGCTGGCGTTTGCGTGGAGCGTTCCGGCGATTGCCGTGCACCATATGGAAGGCCATCTGCTGGCCCCGATGCTGGAAGACAATCCGCCTGCATTTCCGTTTGTGGCGCTGCTGGTCTCCGGCGGGCACACGCAGCTCATCAGCGTGACCGGTATCGGCCACTATGAACTGCTGGGCGAATCCATTGATGACGCGGCCGGTGAAGCGTTCGACAAAACCGCCAAGCTGCTGGGCCTCGATTACCCTGGCGGTCCGATGCTATCAAAAATGGCGGCGGCGGGTACGGCGGGGCGGTTTACCTTCCCACGCCCGATGACCGATCGTCCGGGGCTGGATTTTAGCTTCTCCGGGCTTAAGACCTTTGCGGCCAATACCATTCGCAGCAACGGTACCGACGATCAAACCCGTGCCGACATCGCCCGTGCGTTTGAAGATGCGGTGGTCGATACGCTGATGATCAAATGCAAGCGCGCGCTGGATCAGACGGGCTTTACGCGTCTGGTCATGGCGGGTGGCGTGAGCGCGAACCGCACGCTGCGCGCAAAACTCGCTGAGATGATGCAAAAGCGTCGTGGTGAGGTGTTTTATGCGCGTCCGGAATTTTGTACCGATAACGGGGCGATGATTGCCTATGCGGGCATGGTGCGGTTAAAGGTGGGCACGACGGCCGATCTGGGTGTCACCGTGCGTCCGCGCTGGCCGCTGGCTGAACTGCCTGCGGCGTAATGCCAGTCCGTAATGCCCGGCGGCGCGCTGCTTGCCGGGCCTACTCTTCGTTCTTCACTTCCACATCTTTCTCGCGCTTCTTCTTAAACTTGGTCCAAATCTTGGTTTCTTGTCTGCGCCACAGGCGCTGAATGTTGTCGTGATGACGCAGCAGGATCAGGCATGAGAGCATAGCGACCGGGAAGGTAAACTGCGGTTTGAACCACCAGACATAAAAGGGTGCGATCAGCGCGCTGACGATGGCCCCCAGCGACGAGTAGCCGCTGAGCAGGACGGTCAGCAGCCAGGTGCCAGCCATCACGCCGGTCAAATCCCAGCCGATAGGCGCAATGGCACCAAACGCCGTCGCCACGCCTTTACCGCCGCGAAATTTAAAGAATACCGGCCAGATGTGCCCGAGACAGGCGGCAATGGCGATAAGCCCGAGCCAGAAGGGGGTGATGCCCAGCGCATACGCGCCCCAGACGGGCAGCATGCCTTTGAGGACGTCAAAGATCAGTACCGTTACGGCTGCTCCTTTGCCACCTATTCGTAATACGTTGGTCGCCCCAGGGTTGCCCGAACCGCTATCACGAGGATCGGGTAGACCGGCTATGCGGCAGACCAGAATGGCGCTGGAGATTGAGCCACAAAGGTACGCGAGGAGGATCATTCCAGGCGCGATTGCACTCATAACGCTGTTCCGTTTTGAAAATGTCGTTTTATTCTCAGCATCTGTGGATAATACGCATAATTTTTTGAAAGTGGTATCCGGGTAAGCCAAAAACCAGGCGGGGCGTGATGGACATTGTATTTATAGAGCAACTTTCGGTAATCACCACTATCGGGGTGTACGACTGGGAACAAACCATCGAACAGAAGCTGATGTTCGATATCGAAATGGCGTGGGATAACCAGGTCGCGGCAAAAAGCGACGATGTGAACGATTGTCTGAGCTATGCTGACATCGCCGAAACGGTGGTAGGCCACGTTGAGGGCCAACAATTTGCGCTGGTGGAACGCGTGGCGGAAGAGGTGGCCGCGCTTCTGTTAAGCCGCTTTAACTCGCCCTGGGTGCGCATCAAGGTGAGTAAACCCGGTGCGGTGGCGCGCGCGGCTAACGTCGGCGTTATCATTGAGCGTGGCAAAAGTCCGAAAAAAAACAATTAAATTCATAATCATTAAACCAACTGTCAGTATACCGGTCATACGTCAGGGCCTTTGCGGCTTCGTTTGATAGCAGACCGTTTTTATGTCTTTTTAGGGGTTTATTTAATGAGCGATATGCACTCCCTGCTGATTGCAGCGATTTTGGGTGTTGTCGAAGGACTGACTGAATTTCTGCCGGTGTCCAGTACCGGGCATATGATCATCGTCGGCCATATGCTGGGCTTTGAGGGTGACACGGCAGAAACGTTTGAGGTGGTGATCCAGTTAGGATCGATCCTGGCGGTGGTGGTGATGTTCTGGCGTCGCCTGTTTGGCCTGATCGGCATTCACTTTGGTCGTCCGCAGCAGCGTGAAGGCGAAGGTAAAGGGCGCTTAACGCTCATCCACATTCTGCTGGGGATGATCCCGGCTGTGGTGCTGGGGCTGATTTTCCACGACACCATCAAGTCGTTGTTTAATCCGATTAACGTCATGTACGCGCTGGTGGTGGGCGGTTGCCTGCTGATTGCCGCCGAATGTCTGAAGCCAAAAGAGCCGCGCGCGCCAGGTCTGGATGACATGACGTACCGCCAGGCGTTTATGATCGGCTGCTTCCAGTGCCTCGCGCTGTGGCCCGGCTTTTCGCGTTCCGGGGCAACGATTTCAGGCGGGATGCTGATGGGCGTGAGCCGTTACGCGGCCTCTGAGTTCTCGTTCCTGCTGGCGGTGCCAATGATGATGGGCGCGACGGTGCTCGATCTCTACAAGAGCTACCATTTCCTGACGATGGCGGATGTCCCGATGTTCGCCGTCGGCTTCATCACCGCGTTTATCGTGGCGCTGATTGCCATTAAAACCTTCCTGCAACTGATTAAACGTATCTCGTTTATTCCGTTCGCCATCTATCGCTTTATTGTCGCGGCTGCGGTTTACGTCGTGTTCTTCTAAAGCGCCCGCCCTCAGTCTTTTGGCTGAGGGCAGCGTTTCTCTTTCCAGTTTGCCACCGCGTCAATGCGGCGACGGGTCAGCTCTTCGCGGATCTGCGGCCCCTGGAATCCGGCTTCAATCACCTCTTTATTACTCACCGTTCTGGCCACCTCCCACGCTTCGCGCAGCCAGCGTCCCTGCGGATAATCACAGGCTTCAAAGGTGGTGCGTCCGCGCACGTCGGCTTCGCTGGTCAGGGCAATTTGCTCAACCCGCTGCGGCTTGCGCCAGGCGTCAATGGCATCAAACAGCTTAACGATGGTTTGCGGTTTGAGGATCGGGAAGGTGTGGATCAGGTCGTGATACTCCGCAACCAGCTTCGCCAGATCGCGCATCTCGTTAGGCACGCGCAGCCGCTCGCAAAGATTCGCCACCAGTTTTACGCCCGCCGGGCCGTGACCGTGGTGACGCGGCCAGAGATCTTTCGGTGTTAATCCTTTGCCTAAATCGTGGCACAGCGTGGCAAACCGCACATCCAGCGCCGGGCTGAGCATTGCCGCCATCGACAGCGTCATCAGCACATGAATGCCGGTATCGATTTCCGGATGCCACTTAGCGGGCGCGGGGACGCCAAAGAGAATATCGAGTTCAGGAAACAGCACCTTAAGCGCGCCGCATTCGCGCAGCACCATAAAATAGACCTGCGGATTACGGGTACCGAGCGCGTTCTCGGTCTCTTTCCAGACACGTTCGGGCGTGAGGTGCGCCAGTTCGCCCGCGGCGGTCATCTCGCGCATCAGCGCCAGGGTTTCGTCAGCAATACGGAAGCTCAGGTGCGCATAGCGTGCGGCAAACCGCGCTACGCGCAGCACGCGCAGCGGATCTTCACCAAAAGCGGGGGAGACATGGCGCAGCAGACGGTTTTTGAGATCGCGCTGGCCGTTGTAGGGATCGACAAGCGTGCCGTTGTCATCCTGCGCCATGGCGTTGACCGTCAGATCGCGACGCAGCAAATCCTGCTCCAGCGTGACATCCGGTGCGGCATAACAGGTGAACCCGGTATAACCGAAACCCGATTTTCGCTCGGTGCGCGCCAGCGCATACTCTTCGTGAGATTTGGGATGCAGAAACACGGGGAAATCGCGGCCTACCTGCTGGTAGCCCGCGTCGAGCATCTCCTGCGGGGTGGCACCGACCACCACCCAGTCTTTATCTTTAACCGGTAGCCCTAACAACGCATCCCGAACAGCACCACCGACCAGATAACTCTTCACACCAGGTTCCCCATCATTAAATTACTCTCAATGATACGTAACTCTGAGGAAGATGGCGAATTGGCGTCAGCTCATCCAGCGGTCTTTACGCTTGCGACGCGGGATCATGTGCGGCAGCACCAGCCCGAGGAACAGGCCCGCGCCGAGCACGCCACCGCCATACATAAACCACTGCATGATGATGGAACGCTGCTTGTCATCAAGTTGCAGATTGGCGGCATCCACTTTCTTTTGCGCCACAATCAGCTCGTTTTTCAGCTTCTGGTTCTCTTCTTTCAGGCTGTTGATGACGCTGTCGCTCTGGGAGACTTTCTGCTGCATATCGGACGTGCGTTGATTCCAGGTCGTGTCGATATTGTTCAGCTTGTCGGTCAGGGTTTTTACCTGATTTTCCAGATCCGGCACGCGTGTGCGCAGGCTTGGGGTGCTGTTTAACTCTTTAAGCGGGATCCACGCGGTGCGGCCGGTATTGTCACGAACCTGCGCGTAGTTGGTGTTGCTGTCCGTTTGCAGCAGCACGACTTCCTCGCCGGCATTAACCGTACCCACGAGGCGATAGTTGTCCCCCGGGCCGCTACGCACCCAGGTGTTCAGTTCATCAGAGACATAACGCTTTTCTTCGGCATGGGCCACAGTAGTAACGCTAAGTGCAAATAAAGTCAGTCCAATCAGGCGTAATTTTGGCATCAGGCAGTCGTTATAGTCATAAAAAGTGGAACGATAGTAGTGGCATCAGTCTGACGACGCAAAGTATTCGGCATCAATCGGAATCATCCAGGTCGATCTGGCCACTTCTGCGAATTATAAAATCAGCCAGGTTTCCTGGAGAATGGAAATTTGGCGCAAAATACTATCTACTGACAAACATCAGGCGTGTAAGTTCGCCGAAAATTTCACTGATGTGACACAACCTTAAGAACAAGGCCATGGCTCAAGAAATCGAATTAAAATTTATCGTCAATCCCCAAAGCGTCGAGGCACTGCGCAGCCATCTGCATACCCTCACGGATGAACATCATGCCCCTGGTGAGCTGCTGAATATCTACTACGAAACGCCGGATAACTGGCTGCGCAGTCACGATATGGGGCTGCGTATTCGGGGTGCGCAGGGCCGCTACGAGATGACAATGAAAATTGCCGGTCGCGTGGTGGGCGGGCTGCATCAGCGCCCTGAGTACAATATTGATTTGGAAAAAGCTGAGCTGGATTTGGCGCATTTCCCGCAGGAAGTCTGGCCGGAAGGCGGGCTGCCTGATGACCTCGCTCGGCGCGTCAGCCCGCTGTTTAGCACGCACTTCAACCGTGAGAAATGGCTGGTTAACCTCGGTGACAGCCGTATCGAAATCGCGCTTGATCTCGGCGAAGTCAAAGCCGGCGAATTCCAGGAGCCAATCTGTGAACTGGAGCTGGAACTGCTGAGCGGTGAGCGTGACGACGTGCTGAAGCTGGCGCGTCAGTTGGTGACGCAAACCGGTCTGCGCCAGGGCAGCCTGAGCAAAGCCGCACGGGGTTATCATCTGGCCGCGGGCAATGCGCCGCGCGAAAGAAAACCCACGCAGATCCTGCGCGTGGTGCCTAAAGCCAGCGTAGAGCAGGGGCTGGAAGGGGCGCTGGAGCTGGCGCTGGCCCAGTGGCAGTACCATGAAGAGCTGTGGGTACGCGGCATCTCGGCGGCAAAAGAGGACGTGATGAAGGCGATTGCGCTGGTGCGTCACGCGCTGATGCTGTTTGGCGGCATTGTGCCAAGAAAAGCGAGCGCTCGCTTACGTGATTTACTCACCCAGTCGGAAGCGACCATTACCTCGGCGGTTTCCGCTGAGACGGCGGTGTACAGCACGGAAACGGCGATGGCGAAACTGGCGCTCACCGAGTGGCTGGTGACGCGCGGCTGGCGTCCGTTCCTCGACGAGAAAGCGCAGGCGAAAATTGCCGACTCCTTTAAGCGTTTCGCGGATACGCATCTGTCCCGTCATGCGGCGGAACTGCGCGTCACGTTCGAGCGTCCGCTTGACGATCGTTACCGCGACCAGCTGCCGCGCCTCTCGCGCGACATCGACAGCGTGCTGCTGTTGTCCGGCTACTACAACGCCGTGCAGGCGCAGGCCTGGCTCGAAAACTGGCAGGGCTTGCTCCACGCCATCAAAACCGGCCAGCGCATTGAAATTGAGCATTTCCGCAACGAAGCCAATATGCAAACGCCGTTCTGGTTGCACAGCGGAAAACGATAACTCAGGCAAAGGATCATCCCATGATGCCGCTTTCTTCGTCCTTACAGCAGCACTGGCAGACGGTTGCTGACCGTCTACCGGAAACCCTCCCCGCCCAGGCGCAGGCCGTGCTGACGTTCAGTGATTTTGTCCGTGAGAGCGTCATCGCTCATCCCGACTGGCTGGAGGCGCTGCTACGCGAGCCGGTTGAGGCGGACGAGTGGCGGCATTACGCGGCCTGGCTGCAAAGCGAACTGGCGGCGGTGCAGGATGAAGCCTCGCTGATGCGCGCGCTGCGCCTTTTTCGCCGCCGCATTATGGTGCGCATCGCCTGGACGCAGGCGCTGTCACGGGTGGCGGAAGAGACCACGCTCCAGCAGATGAGCGTGCTTGCCGAAACGCTGATTGTCGCTGCGCGTGACTGGCTGTACGACGCCTGCTGTCGTGAGTGGGGCACGCCGTGCAGTCAGGACGGTAAACCGCAGCCGATGCTGATCCTCGGCATGGGGAAACTGGGCGGTGGCGAGCTGAATTTTTCGTCTGATATCGATCTGATCTTCTGCTGGCCGGAAAACGGCAGCACGCGCGGCGGGCGTCGTGAACTCGACAACGCGCAGTTCTTCACCCGGCTGGGTCAGCGGCTGATCAAAGTGCTGGATCAGCCCACGCAGGATGGTTTTGTTTACCGCGTGGACATGCGCCTGCGACCCTTTGGTGACAGCGGGCCGCTGGTGCTGAGCTTTGCCGCGCTGGAAGATTATTACCAGGAGCAGGGGCGCGACTGGGAGCGTTATGCGATGGTCAAAGCGCGCATCATGGGTGACAACGACGACCTGTTTGCCAGTGAACTGCGCGCCATGCTGCGGCCCTTCGTGTTCCGCCGCTATATCGATTTCAGCGTGATCCAGTCGCTGCGCAACATGAAGGGCATGATCGCCCGCGAGGTGCGCCGCCGGGGGCTGAAAGACAATATTAAGCTCGGCGCGGGCGGTATCCGCGAAATTGAATTTATCGTGCAGGTGTTCCAGCTGATCCGGGGCGGGCGCGAACCGTCGCTGCAATCCCGCTCGCTGCTGCCGACGCTGGCGGCGATTGAACAATTGCATCTGCTGCCGGAAGGCGACGCCCAGGCGCTGCGCGAGGCGTACCTCTATTTGCGCCGTCTGGAAAACCTGCTGCAAAGCATCAACGATGAGCAGACGCAAACCCTGCCGGGCGACGATCTCAATCGTGCGCGGCTGGCGTGGGGCATGAACGTTCCCGACTGGGCCGCGCTCACCGACGCGCTTACCGCACAGATGACCGCCGTTCGCCGCGTGTTTAACGATCTTATCGGTGACGACGAGTCAGAGTCGCCGGATGAGCAGCTTTCGGAGCACTGGCGCGAACTGTGGCAGGACGCGCTGTCGGAAGATGACACCACGCCGGTGCTGGCGCATTTAACCGACGAGGATCGTCGCCGCGTAGTAGCGCTGATCGCCGATTTCCGTAAAGAGCTGGATAAACGCACCATTGGCCCGCGCGGACGCCAGGTGCTCGATCACCTGATGCCGCATCTGCTGGCCGACGTCTGCGCGCGGTCTGACGCGCCCGTGCCGCTCTCGCGCCTGACGCCGTTGCTGACCGGTATCGTCACGCGCACCACTTATCTTGAACTGTTGAGCGAATTTCCCGGCGCGCTCAAACACCTGATTTCACTCTGTGCGGCCTCGCCAATGGTCGCCAGCCAGCTGGCGCGCTACCCGCTGCTGCTGGATGAACTGCTCGATCCCAACACGCTCTATCAGCCGACGGCGATGGACGCTTATCGCGATGAACTGCGCCAGTATGTGCTGCGTGTGCCGGAAGACGACGAAGAGCAGCAGCTTGAAGCGCTGCGCCAGTTTAAACAGGCGCAGCTACTGCGCGTGGCGGCGGCTGACATTGCTGGCACGCTGCCGGTAATGAAAGTGAGCGATCACTTAACCTGGCTGGCGGAGGCGATTATCGACGCCGTGGTGCAGCAGGCGTGGGGACAAATGGTGGCGCGCTTCGGTCAACCTCTGCACTTGCGTGAACGCGAAGGGCGCGGCTTTGCGGTGGTCGGCTACGGCAAACTTGGCGGCTGGGAGCTGGGCTACAGTTCCGATCTCGACCTGGTCTTTTTGCACGACTGCCCGGCAGACGTTATGACCGACGGTGAGCGTGAAATCGACGGGCGTCAGTTCTATTTGCGCCTGGCGCAGCGCATCATGCATCTGTTCAGCACCCGCACCTCGTCAGGCATTTTGTACGAGGTGGATGCGCGTTTGCGGCCCTCCGGCGCGGCGGGCATGTTAGTGACCACTGCGGAGGCGTTTGCCGATTATCAGCAAAACGAAGCCTGGACGTGGGAGCATCAGGCGCTGGTGCGCGCCCGCGTGGTGTACGGCGATCCGCAGTTAAAAACCGCCTTTGATGCCATTCGCCGCGACGTGCTGACGCTGCCGCGTAACGGGCAAACCCTGCAAAAAGAGGTGCGTGAAATGCGTGAAAAAATGCGCGCCCATCTCGGCAATAAGCATCGCGATCGCTTCGATTTAAAAGCCGATGAGGGCGGGATCACCGACATTGAGTTCATCACGCAGTATCTGGTGTTACACCACGCCCGCGAAAAACCGAAGCTGACGCGCTGGTCGGATAACGTGCGCATCTTCGAGTTACTCGCGCAAAACGACATTATGGATGAGCAGGAAGCGCAGGCGCTCACCCAGGCTTACACCACTCTGCGCGATGAGCTGCACCATCTGGCGTTACAGGAGCAGCCAGGCCATGTGGCGCGCTCGTGCTTTAGCGACGAACGCCGTCTGGTAAGCGCAAGCTGGCAGAAGTGGATGGTGGAACCGTGCGCTTGATACCTGATGTGGTATTATCGCGCGCAAATTTTTGAAATTTTCTGGAGTCAGGAATGAAAGTAACGCTGCCAGAGTTTGAACGTGCGGGTGTCATGGTCGTCGGTGACGTGATGTTAGATCGCTACTGGTATGGCCCAACCAGCCGTATTTCCCCGGAAGCGCCAGTGCCGGTGGTGAAGGTCGATACCATCGAAGAACGCCCTGGCGGCGCGGCGAACGTGGCGATGAACATCGCCTCGCTGGGCGCAACCTCGCGTCTGGTGGGGTTGACCGGCATTGACGACGCCGCGCGTGCGCTCAGCAAAACGCTGGCCGACGTCAACGTGAAGTGCGACTTCGTTTCTGTTCCCACGCACCCGACCATTACCAAGCTGCGCGTGCTGTCGCGCAACCAGCAGTTGATCCGCCTCGACTTTGAAGAGGGGTTTGAGGGGGTCGATGCCGAGCCGCTGCATGACCGCATCCGCCAGGCGCTGGGCAACGTTGGCGCGCTGGTGCTGTCGGACTACGCCAAAGGCGCGTTAGCCACCGTACAGCAGATGATCCAGATTGCGCGCGAGGCCGGTGTGCCGGTGCTGATCGATCCGAAGGGCACCGATTTCGAACGCTATCGCGGTGCCACGCTGCTCACGCCTAACCTCTCGGAATTTGAAGCGGTGGCGGGCAAGTGCAAAAGCGAAGAAGAGATCGTTGAGCGCGGCATGAAGATCATCGCCGATTTTGATTTCGCCGCGCTATTAGTCACTCGCTCCGAACAGGGCATGACGCTGCTTCAGCCGGGTAAAGCGCCGCTGCACATGCCGACGCAGGCGCAGGAAGTGTACGACGTGACCGGTGCGGGCGATACGGTGATTGGCGTGCTGGCGGCTACGCTTGCGGCGGGCAATTCACTGGAAGAAGCCTGCTACTTTGCTAACGCTGCCGCAGGCGTGGTGGTGGGCAAACTGGGTACCTCGACCGTGTCGCCTATTGAGCTGGAAAACGCGGTGCGCGGGCGTGCAGAAACCGGTTTTGGCGTTATGAGCGAAGACGAACTCAAACAGGCCGTTGCCGCCGCGCGCAAGCGGGGTGAGAAAGTGGTGATGACCAACGGCGTGTTCGACATTCTGCACGCGGGCCACGTCTCCTATCTGGCGAACGCGCGCAAACTGGGCGATCGCCTGATTGTGGCGGTGAACAGCGATGCATCCACTAAGCGTCTGAAGGGCGAAACCCGCCCGGTGAACCCGCTTGAACAGCGCATGATCGTGCTGGGCGCGCTGGAAGCCGTGGACTGGGTGGTTGCGTTTGAAGAAGACACGCCGCAGCGCCTGATTGCTGGTGTACTGCCGGATCTGCTGGTGAAGGGCGGGGACTACAAACCCGAGCAAATCGCCGGTAGCGAAGAGGTGTGGGCAAACGGCGGTGAGGTGCTGGTGCTGAACTTTGAAGACGGGTGTTCAACCACCAATATCATCAAAAAGATCCAGAAAGACAGCCAGTAAACAGCAGCCAGCTTATCGGGTGATGTTGTTATGCCGGGCGGCACTGCGTTTGCCCGGCCTACGGGCTGGGTGCTGTTTCCGTAGGCCCGGTAAGCTTGCGCCACCGGGCGTTGCGCGGCGGCTTAATCGATATTTTCTACTGGTGGGATCGCCGGGGCAGGTTTAATTTCTGCCGGAACGGTCTGTGCCGATGACTGGCGATTTTCCAGCTCGCTCAGGCGTTGTTCTAACAGCGCCAGCTTCTCACGGGTGCGCAGCAGCACCTGCGTCTGCACATCAAACTCTTCACGGCTTACCAGGTCAAGGCGGGTCAGCTGCGATTGCAGCGTCTGACGGATTTTCTTCTCGACATCCTCCCCAAATTCGCGAATTCCTTTCGGCATCGACTCATGGACCTGGCGGGCGATCTGTTCAATTTTTTTCGGGTCAATCATTGTAGTTTCCCTGAACGAGTGGGTATTAGCTTTTATTGTAGCGTGTTAACCGCACGGATAAACCTGATTTGTTTAAGCGCAGACCATTGCCCGGAATAATCAATGGCGTTATAGTTAATGCGCTTATTCTCAGGGCGGGGCGAAATTCCCCACCGGCGGTAAATCAACTCAGGTGTTAACCTCAGCGTTGAAAGCCCGCGAGCGCTTTGGGTGCAAACTCAAAGGTCAGCAGATCCGGTGTAATTCCGGGGCCGACGGTTAGAGTCCGGATGGGAGAGAGTAACGATCCGCCGGGCGCGTGCCCGCTCACGTTATTTTTTTGCCGCTGTGCGGTACTCCTAAGACTGCCCTGATTCTGGTAACCATAATTTTAATGAGGTTTTTTTACCATGAATCAGACGCTGCTTTCTTCTTTTGGCACCCCTTTCGAACGCGTTGAACATGCGTTAACCGCACTGCGTGAACACCGTGGTGTGATGGTGCTTGACGACGAAGACCGTGAAAATGAAGGCGACATGATTTTCGCCTCCGAAACCATGACCGTTGAACAAATGGCGCTGACGATCCGCCATGGCAGCGGCATTGTGTGCCTGTGCCTGACCGACGAGCACCGCAAACAGCTCGACCTGCCAATGATGGTCGAAAACAATACCAGCGCCTACGGTACCGGTTTTACCGTGACCATTGAAGCGGCGCATGGCGTGACGACCGGTGTTTCTGCGGCTGACCGCGTGACCACCGTGCGCGCGGCGATTGCCGATGGCGCGAAACCCTCCGATCTTAACCGTCCCGGCCATGTTTTCCCGCTGCGTGCGCAGCCGGGCGGCGTGCTGACCCGTGGCGGTCACACGGAAGCCACCATCGATCTGGTGACGCTGGCCGGTTTCAAGCCGTCAGGCGTGCTCTGTGAACTGACCAACGACGATGGCACCATGGCGCGCGCGCCGGAGTGCATTGCGTTTGCCAAAGAACACAATATGGCCGTTGTCACCATCGAAGACCTGGTGGCTTACCGCCAGGAGCACGAGCGTAAAGCCAGCTAATCCCACGCGTTAAACCGATGCCGCACGCACCGTGCGGCATAATCCACTCCAGAATCTACTCCTAAAGGATTAATTCGATCCTTGCTCCGTTTACATGATCGGTGTCATTTCATTGCGCGTGAACTCTGGCAGGATGAAGGCGCATGTGGGTGACTTTTTCATATGGACTGATTTCTGGGGGTAGGGGAATGTTTATTGCCTGGTACTGGCTGGTGCTAATAGCTGCGCTCGCTATCGGTTATGTTCTGCATATGCGGCGTTACTGTGCGGCATTTCGCCAGGACAGAGACGCTATGCTGGAAGGCTATCGTCGGCTGAGGCAAAAACTGAAAAAGAGCCCTGCCGAAAGCGAAGCACGCCCGCGTCAGGCCGAGGAGAAAACCCCAGAAGAGCAGGCCTGATCTCACCACCTGTCTCATTGCTGTTCAAAATTCCTGATGATCATCATCACGGTTATCTGAGTTTATCCGTTATCGAAAAGGCGTAATGTAGGGTCATTAAAGACCACCGCCTCTGGAAGGATAACACCATGTCTGCACCCCGTATGCCTGCGCTGTTTTTGGGTCACGGCAGCCCAATGAATGTTCTGGAAGATAACCGCTATACCCGTGCTTGGGCGCAGTTAGGCGAGACATTACCCCGTCCGAAAGCGATTGTGGTGGTCTCTGCACACTGGTTTACGCGCGGCACCGGCGTGACGGCGATGGAAGCCCCGAAAACCATCCATGA
The DNA here is from genome assembly GCA_963521185.1 of uncultured Enterobacter sp. Classification (GTDB taxonomy): domain Bacteria; phylum Pseudomonadota; class Gammaproteobacteria; order Enterobacterales; family Enterobacteriaceae; genus Enterobacter_D. Next base: position 76,086 of record CAUQTV010000009.1, read on the forward strand.
CTTCGGCGGTTTTCCGCAGGCGTTGTACGATACGCACTATCCGGCACCCGGTTCGCCTGAGCTGGCGCAGCGTCTGGTTGATCTGCTGGCACCGGTACCCGTCGGGCTGGATAAAGAAGCCTGGGGTTTTGACCACGGCTCCTGGGGAGTGCTCATCAAGATGTACCCGAATGCCGATATCCCGATGGTTCAACTGAGCGTCGACAGCACCAAACCTGCCGCATGGCACCTTGAGATGGGACGCAAACTGGCCTCGCTGCGGGATGAAGGCATTATGCTGGTGGCGAGCGGCAACGTGGTGCATAACCTGCGCACCGCACGCTGGCACGGTGACAGCTCGCCGTATCCGTGGGCGACGTCGTTTAACGACTACGTGAAAGAGAACCTGACCTGGCAAGGGGCAACGGAAGATCATCCGCTGGTCAACTACATGGATCACGAAGGCGGTTCGCTGTCGAACCCGACGCCGGATCACTTCCTGCCGCTGCTTTACGTGCTGGGCGCGTGGGACGGTACAGAACCGGTGACTGTGCCGGTGGACGGTATTGAGATGGGATCCTTGAGTATGCTTTCCGTGCAGGTTGGCTAAAACGACTGCCCGGCGGCGCGTTGCCAGCCGGGCTTGTTACGGCCTGTTATTCAACAAAAATATGCGGGTAAAACCGCGACAGATCCTGGGTGATCAACGCCCGATCTTCGCGGATACCAATGCCCGCTGGCTGATCGTTAATCAGCCAGCTGCCAATCAGGACATAGCTGTCACCGAATTTCGGTAGCGGACAGAACTGTTGAACAATCATGCCCTCTTCGCCGTACGGGCCGTCCACCTGCTCAACGGTTTTGCCGTTTTCGATGATCGACACGTTTGCCCCTTCCCGGGAAAAGATCGGCTTCACCACGTATTTCTCAAGCGTCGGGTGATCTTCATCGGCAAAATAGGCGGGCAGAAGATTGGGGTGATCCGGGAACATCTCCCACAGCATCGGCAGCAGCGCTTTGTTGGAAATGATGCTCTTCCAGGCCGGTTCCAGCCAGCGCACGCCAGCGTCTTCCAGCTTGGTCGAGAACATCTCGCGCAGCATATATTCCCACGGGTAGAGCTTAAACAGATTACTGATTACCTGATCCTGCTGGTCGCTGAACTGACCCTTTTCGCCCAGACCGATCTCTTCCATATAGAGGAATTCGGTGGCGATCCCGGCTTCGGCGGCGCAATCCTGCAAGTACTGCACGGTACCGCGATCTTCCACGGTGTCGCGACAGCAGGCCATGTGCAGCAGATTAAAACCGAACTGCTCATGCAATTCGCCAAAGCGCTCAATCAGCTTCTCTTGCAGGCTGTTGAACTGATCGCTGCCTGCGGGCAGGTTGCCAGCGTTTTGCTGATCTTCAAGCCAGATCCACTGGAAGAACGCGGCTTCGTACAGCGATGTTGGCGTATCGGCGTTGTTCTCTAACAGCTTAGGTTCACCCACGCCATCCCAGGCCAGATCGAGACGCGAATAGAGCGAAGGCTGCTGCGTCTGCCATGACTGGCGCACGAATCCCCAGGTGTGTTTGGGGATGCGGAACTTTGCCATCAGCGCATCGCTGCCAATCACTTTTTCCACCACCTTCAGGCACAGCTGGTGGATCTCTGCGGTCACGTCTTCCAGCTTTTCAACCTGCGCAAGCGTGAGTTTGTAATAGGCATCTTCACACCAGTACGGCTCGCCATACATGGTGTGAAAGTTAAAGCCGTACTCGGTGGCTTTTTCGCGCCAGTCCGGGCGCTCAACAATACTGACTCTTTCCATGAGGATCAGCCGCCCATTGAGCGCGTGGTGGTGCCGGACGCGCTGCGCTGCATTGAGGTCTGTTTAGCCACCGACTCGCCAAAGCCGCCACGCGTCACGGTCGTGGTGGTGGCCGGTTTCGGTGCCATCGCCGTTTTCGGGACGGTCGCGGTACGGCCAGGTTGCGCCGCACCGTAGCCTTTGCCGGAGGCGTCAGTGTATTGACCATAGGCCGGGCTTGCCGGGTTACGCGAGCTGAACAGCGGCTGCTGAGCAAAGCCCGCGCCGGCCCCCATCATGCGGCCCATCATATAACCGGCCATCAGCGGCATCCAGAAGCCGCCGCTTTGCTGCGTCTGCGCCTGGTTTTCAGGGGCAACGCCCGCCTGTGCAGGGGCCTGCTGGCACTGGTTCTCACCGAATTCAGCCACGCAGTCTTCGCGCGTCGCGTATTTCGGCGCGGTGCGCTCAGCTTCTTTTACCGCGTTGTTATAAGCGGTGGTGCATTCCGCGCTTTTGCCCGGATTGGCGCTGGAACAGTCGTCAGCGTTTTGGTACATCGAGACCGTTTCGTCGCTTTGTTCGCAACCTGCCAGCATAAACACGGCAGTTACGGCCAGTGCGACCGGCGTGAGGTGGCGTGCGCTCCAGCTTTTGCGGAACGTCGCGTGATTGATCGTTTTTGTCCGTTTCATGTATGTCTTCCTAAGCCCAGAGTTACAGCATGTGAATAGTGCTCAGAATAGAGGATGAGTGGTCGAAAATGAAGCGCGAACAGGTCAGAAGAGGAGGTGAAGGCGGATCTTTACGTTGTCTTACGTTGAAATGGGGGCTGACGCCCCCATCAGGTCACATTACTGACTGAAAGGGTTAGCGCCCTTGCTGCCAGTGCGCGTCACTGCCGGTTGTGCGGCGGCTTGCGTGGTGGCCGGTTGAGCGTTCGCCGATGCGTCATTACCAATGTTCTGCACGCGTGCGTCCTGCTCGGTGTTTTCCGGGGCAACGGTTTCCGGCGTCGTGGACGTCGGTTTACCCAGCGTGCTGTTGAGCATTTGCAGATCCTGCTCGTTCAAGGTGCCGAGCGCAGATTTGATGTTCAACTGGTTGATAAGGTAGGTATAGCGCGCGCTGGAGAGCTGTTGCTTGGCGTTATACAGCGTGGTGGTCGCATCTAACACATCAACAATGGTACGCGTACCCACCGAGTAACCGGCTTCCATCGCATCCAGTGAACTTTGCGCTGACACAACGGCCTGTTTGTAGGCGTTGATGCTGCTGACAGAGGCGTTGATATTATTAAAGGAGGAACGCACGGTCTGCACAACGCTGCGGTGAGCGGTTTCAAGCTGCTCGCTGGCACCAACAAAGTTGTACTGCGCTTGTTTCACCTGCGAGTTCACCATACCGCCTTGATACAGCGGCAGCGAGAAGCTCAGGCCCACTTTGTTCTGGCCGATGTTGCTGTCGTCATACGCGCTACCGGTCGCACCGCTGGTTTTGGAACCGCTGTAGGAGGTATCGGAGACGGCAGTGGATGCGCTCAGGCTCAGTGTCGGTAAGTGGCCGTCCTGCGCCTGGCGGATTTGCTCGCGGGCCAGGTCCTGGCTCAGACGTGCCTGTAACAGCGTCAGGTTACGGCTTTCGGCTTCTTTCAGCAACGCGTTCACCGGCTGAGGCTTGTCGGTTTTAAAGTTATCGACGTTAAGCGACGCCAGTTCCGGGTAGTAGTTACCGGTGACCTGACGCAGCTGTTCAACGGCGTTGTCCAGATCGTTACGCGCGGTAACTTCGTTTGCCAGCACGGTATCGTACTGTGAACGGGCGTTCTGCACGTCGGTGATCGCGACCAGGCCAACGTTAAAACGCTGGGTAGTTTGGTCTAACTGACGGTAAATCGCCTGTTTCTGTGCTTCAGTATAAGAGAGCGAGTCAATCGCGCTCAGTACGTTAAAATAAGCGGTAGCGGTGTTCAGGATCAGCGATTGCTGATCGGTCTGGAAGGTCACATCCTGAATACCGGCTGATTTCTCTTGCAGTGTCAGCGCACGCCACTTTGACATGTCAAACAAGGTTTGTGTAAGTTGCAAAGAAGCGCTGGTCGCATTGGAGTTAATACCGTTGTTGTCGCGATAGCCATTGCTGTAGGTGTAATCTGCACCCAAACCCAGCTGTGGCAGTAACGGGCTGCGCGCTTCGTTGATTTTCTCGAATGCGGCATCACGGTCTGCGGCGGACTTACGCAGTTCCGGGTTGCTTAAACGCGCCTGCTGATAAACCTGTAACAGGTTCTCTGCCTGGCTCATAGCACTGAAACCTGCAAGGCTCAGGCCGATTAGAATGGGGAGCAATTTCTTCATTTGCATTCCTTGTTGTGAAGCATGATTTAGCGCTGATCTAATTAAAAAATAATCGCCGATTCTAGCAGAGAGTACCCCTGTAAAAGGTTGGCGTTACGTGCCATCCGGCGGGAATTTGCACCAATCTACCACAGCGCGGGTAAAACGGCAGTCAAACGGTCTTGAAATCCATAATTTCATCAATATGTGTAACCGGGATGAAACCATGAGTAAAGCTACTCCATTAGCCACATCGTTTACCAAAAATGATGTAGAAATTATTGCACGGGAAACGCTGTACAGCGGTTTTTTTTCGCTGGATCTATACCGTTTTAGACATCGCCTTTTCAACGGTGAAATGAGCGGTGAAGTGACACGTGAAATTTTTGAACGCGGTCACGCGGCGGTGTTGCTACCCTTTGACCCAGTGCGCGACGAAATTGTGCTGATCGAGCAAATTCGTATCGCCGCCTATGACACCAGCGAAACGCCCTGGCTGCTAGAGTTAGTGGCTGGCATGATAGAAGAAGGCGAAACCGTTGACGAGGTGGCGCGACGGGAAGCGGTCGAAGAGTCGGGGCTTATCGTTGGGCGTACGAAAAAAATGCTGAGTTACCTGGCCAGTCCTGGCGGGACCAGCGAGCGCTTAACCGTACTGGTGGGTGAAGTGGATGCCACGCTGGCCAAAGGTATTCATGGCTTAGTGGAAGAAAACGAAGATATTCGTGTTCAGGTGGTGAGCCGGGAGCAGGCTTACCAGTGGGTGGAAGAGGGGAGAATCGACAACGCCGCGTCTGTCATCGCCTTGCAATGGCTACAGCTGCACTATAAAGAATTGAGAAACGAGTGGAAAAAATGAAGCGTTACACACCTGACTTCCCGGAAATGATGCGCCTGTGCGAAACCAATTTCGCGCAGCTGCGCCGCCTGTTGCCCCGAGAAGATGCGCCCGGTGAAACAGTGAGCTATCAGGTGGCAAATGCGCAATACCGGTTAACGATTACGGAATCAACCCGCTACACTACGCTTGTGGAAATCGTCCAGACCGTTCCGGCGATAAGCTACTGGAGCCTGCCGTCAATGACGGTGCGGCTTTACCACGATGCGATGGTCGCTGAAGTGTGTTCGAGTCAGCAGATCTTTCGCTTTAAAGCGCGGTATGATTACCCAAATAAAAAGTTGCACCAACGCGACGAAAAGCATCAAATTAATCAGTTTCTGGCCGACTGGCTGCGATACTGTTTAGCACATGGAGCAATGGCGATTCCGGTTTGTTAGCGTCGTGAAACCTAAGGACACCATTTGGAAAGCCTGTTAAAACTGGGTCTGGCTGGTGAGGCCAGCGTCAGAGTCTTACAAATAACCGATACTCACCTGTTTGCCGAGAAGCACGAAACGCTGTTGGGTGTGAACACCTGGGAGAGCTATCAGGCGGTACTGGATGCCATCCGCGCTGAACAGCGCCATTGCGACCTTATTGTCGCGACGGGGGATCTGGCACAGGATCATACGGCTGCGGCCTATCAGCACTTCGCTGAAGGCATCGCAAGCTTTGATGTACCCTGCGTCTGGCTGCCGGGCAATCACGATTTTCAACCTGCGATGTACAGCGCATTGCAGGAAGCGGGGATCTCGCCTTCAAAACGGGTTTTCGTTGGCGATCACTGGCAAATCCTGCTGCTCGACAGCCAGGTATTTGGCGTGCCGCACGGTGAACTGAGCGAGTTTCAGCTGGAGTGGCTGGAGCATAAGCTGGCCGACGCGCCCGATCGCCACACGCTGTTGCTGTTACACCACCACCCACTGCCGGCGGGCTGCGGTTGGCTCGATCAGCACAGCCTGCGCAATGCGCAAGAGTTGGATAACGTGCTGGTGCGTTTCCCGCGCGTGAAGCACCTGCTGTGCGGGCATATTCATCAGGAGCAGGATCTCGACTGGAACGGTCGCCGTCTGCTGGCGACGCCGTCAACCTGCGTGCAGTTTAAGCCGCACTGCTCCAACTTTACGCTGGATACTATCGCACCCGGCTGGCGCTGGCTGGAGCTTTGCGCCGACGGAACCTTACACACGGAAGTCTGCCGCCTGGAAAGTACGCAATTTAATCCGGATACCGGTTCAGAAGGATACTGATGTCAACGCTCCTTTATCTGCATGGTTTTAACAGTTCGCCGCGCTCGGCGAAGGCCACCCAGTTGCAGCAGTGGCTGGCGGAGCATCATCCGCAGATCACCATGGTCACGCCGCAGCTGCCGCCCTATCCTGGCGAGGCCGCTGAGCTGCTTGAATCGCTGGTGTTGCAGCACGGCGGTGAACCGCTGGGCATTGTGGGATCGTCACTCGGCGGCTATTACGCCACCTGGCTTTCGCAATGTTTTATGCTGCCTGCTGTAGTGGTGAACCCGGCGGTTCGCCCGTTCGAACTGCTACGCGATTTTCTCGGCGCGAACGAGAACCCCTACACCGGTCAGCAATATGTGCTAGAGTCACGGCATATTTACGATCTCAAAGTTATGCAGATTGACCCGCTGGAAGCGTCGGATTTACTCTGGCTGCTACAGCAAACGGGCGATGAAGTGCTGGATTACCGCCAGGCCGTCGCGTATTACGCGTCATGCCGCCAGACAGTTATCGACGGCGGAAACCATGCCTTTGTGGGCTTTGACGATCATTTCACACAGATTATCGATTTCCTCGGGCTGCATTGAGCCTGGCAGGAAACGATGCGGTCACTATCTACGAACAAACCATGACGCAATCCTATAACGCTGATGCCATTGAGGTACTGACCGGGCTTGAGCCGGTTCGCCGCCGTCCGGGGATGTATACCGACACCACTCGCCCAAACCATTTGGGCCAGGAAGTTATTGATAACAGCGTGGATGAAGCGCTGGCAGGCCATGCGAAGCGCGTGGATGTCATTCTTCATGCCGACCAGTCGCTGGAAGTTATCGATGACGGTCGCGGTATGCCGGTAGACATTCACCCGGAAGAGGGCGTGCCTGCGGTCGAGCTGATCCTCTGCCGCTTACACGCGGGCGGTAAATTCTCCAACAAGAACTATCAGTTCTCCGGCGGCCTGCACGGTGTAGGGATTTCCGTAGTGAACGCCCTGTCAAAACGCGTGGAAGTTAACGTGCGCCGCGACGGGCAGATTTACAACATCGCCTTTGAAAATGGCGACAAGGTTCAGGATCTGAACGTGGTCGGCACCTGCGGAAAACGCAACACCGGCACCAGCGTGCATTTCTGGCCTGATGAGCGCTTCTTCGACAGCCCGCGCTTTTCCGTCACGCGCATGACGCACGTGCTCAAAGCCAAAGCGGTACTGTGTCCTGGCGTTGAAATCACCTTCAAAGATGAAGTGAATAATACCGAGCAGCGCTGGTGCTACGCCGATGGGCTGACCGACTACCTCTGCGAAGCCGTGAACGGCCTGCCGACGCTGCCTGAAAAACCCTTCGTCGGCAGTTTTGCCGGGGATGTGGAAGCGGTGGACTGGGCGCTGCTGTGGCTGCCGGAAGGCGGCGAGCTGCTGACCGAGAGCTACGTTAACCTGATCCCCACCATGCAGGGCGGCACCCATGTTAACGGTCTGCGCCAGGGGCTGCTGGATGCGATGCGTGAGTTTTGCGAATACCGCAACCTGTTGCCGCGCGGCGTGAAACTGTCGGCGGAAGATATCTGGGATCGCTGCGCCTATGTGCTGTCGGTCAAGATGCAGGATCCGCAATTCGCCGGGCAGACCAAAGAGCGCCTCTCATCGCGTCAGTGCGCGGCGTTTGTCTCCGGCGTGGTCAAAGATGCCTTCAGCCTGTGGCTGAATCAGAACGTGCAGTCAGCGGAACAGCTGGCAGAAATGGCGGTTTCCAGCGCTCAGCGTCGTCTGCGCGCGGCCAAAAAAGTGGTGCGTAAAAAACTCACCAGTGGTCCGGCGCTGCCGGGCAAGCTGGCGGATTGCACCGCGCAGGATCTTAACCGCACCGAACTGTTCCTCGTCGAAGGGGACTCCGCAGGCGGCTCCGCCAAGCAGGCGCGCGATCGCGAATTCCAGGCGATCATGCCGCTGAAAGGCAAGATCCTGAATACCTGGGAAGTGTCCTCAGACGAAGTGCTGGCCTCGCAGGAAGTGCACGACATTTCGGTGGCGATCGGTATCGATCCGGACAGCGATGATTTGAGCCAGTTGCGCTACGGTAAAATCTGTATCCTCGCGGATGCGGACTCCGATGGTCTGCACATCGCCACGCTGCTGTGTGCGCTGTTTGTGAAGCACTTCCGCACGCTGGTGAAGCACGGCCACGTTTATGTGGCGCTGCCGCCGTTGTACCGCATTGACCTTGGTAAAGAGGTCTATTACGCGCTCACGGAAGAGGAAAAAGCCGGCGTGCTGGAGCAGCTTAAGCGCAAAAAGGGCAAACCCAACGTGCAGCGCTTTAAAGGTCTGGGCGAGATGAACCCGCTCCAGCTGCGCGAAACCACGCTCGATCCCAACACCCGCCGTCTGGTGCAGCTGATCATCAGCGATGATGACGATCAGCGGACCAACGCGATGATGGACATGCTGCTGGCGAAAAAACGCTCGGAAGATCGCCGTAACTGGCTACAGGAAAAAGGGGATCTGGCCGACGTCGAAGGGTAATCGCATCCGATTGAGTCCAACCTTTCGCCGGGTGGCGGCTGTCGCCTGACCCGGCCTGTGAAACCGAAAAAGAGTCCATCACCGTATGGGCTCTTTTTTTGTTTGGGAGATGCCGGATGTTTTTAGCCGTGTGATTATTGATTGAGGCACTGACAATGGTGGGTAAGGCTTCAAAGAATACGTTTAACCGCTTCAGAATAGACGTCTGAGCGTTCTCTCTTGCCGACTGACACGACAAATACAATAACCTTTTCATCAATGACTTGATATACCAGGCGATAACCAGAGGAACTGAGCTTTATCTTGTAACAGTCTGGCATCCCACGAAGCTTGTTTGCTTCAATTCGCGGTGTCTCAAGCACTTCACTTAGCTTCTTTTTAAACTGTTCACGTACCGTCGAGCCCAGCTTTCGCCATTCCTTGAGTGCCCGCTCGTCAAAATCCAGAAGATACGCCATCAGAGTTCATCCAGCCTCACGCGTATGGGTCTAGGATTACGAAGACGCTCTTTGACTATCTCTACGAGTTCTGCATCTTCATCACTCAGGAGTATCTGTTTAAACGGTAAACGTCCATTTTCCGCAATATATTCAAGCATCAGGCGAAGTGCTTCTGAGGGTGTTACCCCCATTTTTTCCAGTGCAGCATAAGAGCGAGCTTTAAGTTCATCGTCAATGCGCAGATTGATGCTACCCATATCGAACACCTTCTGTAAATACAAATGTCATTACGATTATTGCACTAACGAATGCCTATGGCAAGACGCGCAGTAAGTCATGAAAACAAGCTTTAAGGCTGGAGTTCACGGTTAGTTTTGTGCCAGGAGCGGACATCGCTGAGAGTAGTCTGAGTTCATTAGCAGAGAGTTGATCAATAGACTAAATACCCTGAATCTCCAGATAGTTCGTTTATGCTTTGTTTACCTTGGCTTGGTTGACACGCAATTCTCACCGAATATTGAGACAGACCACATCCGCCGTAAAAACAGCATCTACCGCCTCAACTATACCAACGGTGCCCGCATATAGTATGCGTCCGCCTGGTACCGGCCACAGCTGTTCCACGACCGCAGAAGTTATCTATCAGTAAATTCATTGTTGTATGAGGAAATACAGACTATGCCAGTTTGACTGGAAAGATCTTATCGCACCTGTCGTAACTGTCACTGCTGTCTGGCTCGCGGCCAGACTCGCATTACGTAATGATATGCGTAAAAAAGTGCTAAAGCTCGAAACTAATAGGTTGGAGCGGATGGCTCTTGAGTGCGACAAGTGTCTGAATAATCTGTACATGAACTGCATGAGGGTCCATAAAATTCTTGAGGATCTGTCCGGGGAATATACCAAGAGAATTACCTTGGCGGAGGTTACCCAATGCCTGAAAAAATCAGCAGAAGCAGGAACCGTAATCGATATCAAAGCTGGACAACAGTTTCAGAATACGCTGGAACTTCACCGTCAGGCCGACTTTGAGGAATGGAAAACGCTCATCCATCCACTGTTGCTTCACATTAACAAGGTACTTGCCTCCCCGTCGCTGTCCACCGATGACTTACTATGTGTAGAAGGTCAATGAGTGACACGAATAAATTCAAGGCGCTACGCCTTCAACGGGCCTGGTCACAGGAACAGTTTGCCCAATTGTCGGGCCTGTGTGTCCACTGATGTCCCGGTAATTCTCACGGGGCTAAAAGCGCTTAAAATTAAGCAAGTTAAGTATTATCTTACTGATTTTTTATTCGCGGGCAGATGATTTTTACGGTACTGAAGTGGCGTTTCGCCAATCCCTTTTTTGAACGCACTGATGAAGTAGGTTACTTCCGCAAACCCGACCTGCGTTGCCACCTCGCTCACGCAGGTGTCGCTGTGCAGTAAAATCTCGCAGGCTTTGCGCAGGCGGATGGTGTTGAGATACTGATGAATAAGCTCGCCGGTTTCATAATGAAAACGACGCGAGAGATAGCTGCGTGATTTGCCCATCTCCTCTGCCAGCCGGTCAAGGCTGAATTTCTGCGTGTAATTTTCCTCCAGCCAGAACATCACCTGGGTCGCCAGCGCGTTGCGGTTATCGGACGGCATGGCGTTGTCTTCCGGCAGCAGGCTAAACAGGCTGAGCAGCAGGCAGGCGACATGTTCGGCGCTAAGATTTCCGGCGCTCGCCATGCGCGCATAGCCGCTGAACACGTTGTCGATATGCGCATGCTGCGCCGAGAGATCCGCCACAAACGCCGGGCCACCGCGCGCGGATAAATTTTTAAGGCGCAGCTGATTTTGCGGGAAATCGCGCAGAATTTTCAGCACCGCGTGGTGATCGACATGAATGATGGTGCGGCGGTAATTTTCCTGCGCCTGCTCATCAACGCTCACTTTGTGGATCGTAAAGGGCGGGAAAAAGAACATCCTGCCTGGCCGCATGGTGTACTGCCGGTTATCGACAATCACCACGCCGAATCCCTCCTCGACGTACAGCACTTCCAGGCACTGATGCCAGTGATGGTAGCGCACGGTATTGGCAAACAGTCGGCTGAACGACACGATGGTATCGTTGAGGGCAATCAGCTCTAACCGGTCGGACGGGCCGTTTTTGTCCTGCGCCTTTTTTAGTGTGTGCACGGTGCAATATTTCTCAATTTTTCCGCCTCTAACCATCGTTATAAACCATCTTTTTAAATTTTCTCAACGGGCGGTTCAGTTAACTTCGTTGGGTGTGACAGAGGTAACATTTCTGCCGCATGCCGATTCACTATGCTTGTGCCACTTGATTGTGAGAGGCACCACCATGCTGACGGCAAACGTTGAAACATCAAATAGATTGTCTTCCCGAGTGGACGTCGTTGACGCCCTGATGCGCATGCTTGGCGCGCTGGACAGGCAATTTCCACAAGGAGCGTCCCGCTTCCCGCTGGGCAATACCTGCGCACATTACAGCGCAGAGATCGCCAGTATGGAGGGGCTGTCGCGCGCATTGTGGGGTCTTTTCCCACTGATGGCGTCCGGCGAAACGGTGCCGTTTAGCGATAAATACCTTGCGGCGATCAAGCAGGGCACCGATCCCCACAGCGACGGCTACTGGGGCGAAACCGGCCCTTACGATCAGCGGCTGGTGGAGATGGCGGCTTACGGTCTCGGGCTGTCGCTATTGCAGGACAAACTGCTGGCGAGCTTCACCGCGCAGGAGTGTGAAAACCTGCACCGCTGGTTAAATCAGATCACCGATGCGCAAATGCCGGACAGCAACTGGAACTATTTTGCCATTATGGTCCAGCTGGGCTTTAAACGTGCCGGGCTGCCGTGGGATCAGGCGGCCATTGAGCACCGTTTTGCGCTGATGGAAGCCTACTATCTCGGCGACGGCTGGTACTCCGACGGGCCGGGCCGGCCAAAAGATTATTACATCTCGATGGCGTTTCATTTTTACGGTCTGATTTACGCCACGCTTAATGGCGAAGACGATCCCCACCGCGCCGACACGCTGCGCGAAAGGGCGCGCCTGTTCGCCGAGGACTTTATTTATATGTCGGCGGCGGGCGGTGAATCGGTGCCGTTTGGCCGCAGCCTGACCTACCGCTTTGCGATGATCGCCTTCTGGAGCGCAGTGGCGTTTGCGAAGCTGGATGTCTTCTCCCCTGGCGTGGTGAAAGGGCTGATTCTGCGGCATCTGCGCTGGTGGTTAGCGCAGCCGATCTTCGATCGCGACGGGATCCTCACGCTCGGTTTCGCTTATCCCAATCTGGCGATGTGTGAAGACTATAACTCCCCCGGCTCGCCGTACTGGGCGCTGAAAGTGTTCCTGATGCTGGCGCTGCCGGAGGAGAGCGATTTCTGGCAGGCACAAGAGCTGCCGCTGCCCGCGCTTGCGCCCGTACGTGTGATTGCGCACGCTCAGCAGATTCTGGTACACGACGCGCATTCGCAGCATGTCTTTATGCTCACCTCCGGTCAGCTGGAGCTGAACAACTACGTTAACACCGAGGCGAAATACACCAAATTTGCCTACTCCAGCCGCTTTGGGTTCACCATTGAGCGGGGCCGCTATGGCATTAAACACGCGGCCTGCGACTCCATGCTGCTGCTCGCTGAGGGCGATGATTACTACCGTGGGCGTCGTCGCTGTGATGAGTTGACGGTGGCCGATACGCATATTTTCTCCCGCTGGTCGCCGTGGCGCGACGTGCACGTGGCAAGCTGGCTGATCCCCTGCGGCGACTGGCATATCCGCATACATCACATTGACACTGGGCGGGCGCTGACCAGCGTTGAGGGCGGTTTTGCGGTGATGAAAGCGGCGCACCAGCCGGTCATCGCAGACGGCAAAACCGGTGTGGTGGTTGACGCGCAAAACGGCAGCAGCGCTATCTTTGCGCTAAGCGCCGGGCTTTCGCGCGAGCCGGACTGTGTGATCACCCCGCCGAACAGCAGCGTCATGTTTGCCGAATGCGCGGCGATCCCCACGCTCACTGCCGCCATCGCGCCGGGCCAGCACTGGCTGTGCTGCGCCGTATGGGCAGGCGATCGCCAGCAGGATGTGGCGGCCCGCGTACCGGATGTGCGCATCGACAAAAACCGAATCAACATTGAGCACCCCGCCCTGGGAAAACGTCTGACCTTAACGCTGTAAAGGCGGTTGATAACAATACCGGGCGCAAGCCCGGAATAACATCACACTTCTGGATAACACATGCTTTCGTCGAGGATAGTATGGAAAAAATAGCCCCCAATAACCGAACTGAATATTACAAAATCAGTAGCTTTATCTTTCTCTACTTTTTTACCTGGTCGGCCAGTATTGGTTTGCTGGCAATATGGCTGGGACAAAAGGCGAATCTGAGCGGTACCGTAATCGGCACCGTGTTTGCCGTCAACGGGATCTTCTCAGTGATCCTTAAACCTATATATGGCTACATTCTTGATAAAATAGGCATGAGCAAGTATCTGCTCTATTTTGTCGTCGCGGTTTCAGCATTAATGGCCCCATTCTTTATTTATGTGTATCAGCCGCTGCTGCTCTCCAATACACTGCTGGGGATTGTCGTCGGCGCGATCTATTTAAGCTTCGCCTGGTATGCGGGCGTGGCGGCGTGCGAATCCTATACCGACCGCTACAGCCGCCTCAACGGCATGGAGTTTGGGCAGATCCGCATGTGGGGTTCGCTCGGTTGGGCGGTGGCATCGTCGTTTTCCGGCCTGCTGTTTAACCTCTCGCCGGCATACAACTTCATGATGGGCAGCGTCGCGTCCATCGTTATGCTGGTGGTGCTGTTTAGCCTGAAAGTGGATACCCGCTCGGCGCATGCCAGTGAAGTGCTGGCGAAAGAAAAAATCGTCCCGGCCGATGTCTATGCGCTGCTGAGAAGCCGTAAGTTTTGGGCATTCTGCCTGTACGTGGCGGGCGTGGCCTGGATGATGTTTATCGCCGAGCAGCAGTTCTCCCGCTACTTCGTCACCTTCTTTGATGATGTTCACCAGGGCAATGCGATTTTCGGCTACCTCGGTACCGTGCAGTCGGGTATGGAATTCATCATGTATATGGTGATCCCGATGTTCGTCAACTACGTTGGCGCAAAACGCGGGTTGCTGATCGTCGGTATGGTGGTGGGCGCACGCCTGATTATTTCCGGCCTGTGCGACTCTCACCTGTTAATTTCAGTGCTTAAACCGCTTTACGGTCTGGAAATTTGTCTGCTGCTGGTGTCGGTCTTTAAATATATCGCTGAGCATTTCGATAAGCGTGTGAACGCCACCATGTATTTGCTGGGTTATCAGGCGATGCTGTATGTGGGTAACGTCGTGGTCTCGTCACCGGCGGGATTATTGTATGACCGAATTGGTTTTGAGAATACCTATATCATAATGGGCTGTGTGGCCCTGACCTTTACCCTTGTTTCCGCCTTCACCTTATCGGCCTGTCGTAATAAAAGACAAGCCGACGCTGAAATGAATATCGTAGACGTTAAGTAAATCGGGAGCCGAAATATGTTAAGTCGTATCAAAGAGGAAGCCTTACGTGAATGCCCGGGAGCGCCTTTCAACGCGCAGCAGTTTAGCGATGAAATGGCCACCGCGCGTGCGCATACCCTCGAACTGATAAGCCGTCATTTAACGGAATTCGGTGAAAAGTTTCCGGCTGAAACCTGCGTTGACGGGTACTACCCGCTGACGGAGAACGTGGAGTGGACCACCAGCTTCTGGAGCGGTCAGCTATGGCTGGCGTGGGAGATGAGCGGTGACGAGAAATTCCGCGCGATGGCGGAAAAGCATGTGCGCTCCTTTGGTCTGCGCATTGCCGGGCGCAATGATACCAACACCCACGATTTGGGCTTTCTCTACACGCTTTCCTGCGTCTCCGCCTGGCGGCTGACCGGCAATCGTGATGCGCGTGGTTTTGCCCTACAGGCCGCCGAAGCGCTGCTGGAGCGCTTCCATGAGAAAGCGCACATCATCCAGGCATGGGGCGATCTGAACGATCCGCAACAGGCGGGACGCATGATCATCGACTGCAACATGAACCTGCCGCTGCTGTACTGGGCGAGCGAGCAAACCGGCGATCCGCGTTTTGCACAGGCTGCGCAGGCGCACGTGATGCAGGCGGCGAATTATCTGATTCGTGACGATGCCTCCACGTTCCACACCTATTACATGGACGTGGAAACCGGCGCACCGCGCTACGGCAATACCCAACAGGGTTACGCGGACGACTCCTGCTGGTCGCGCGGGCAGGCGTGGGGCATTTATGGATTCCTGCTGAGCTATCTCTATACCGGCGACAAAACGATGGTCACGCTTTCAAAGCGGCTGGCAAACTATTTCCTCAATCGTCTGCCGGAAGATGCGGTGTGCCATTGGGATCTGGCGCTGGTCGGCACCGATGCGCTGCGTGATTCGTCGTCAGCGGCCATCGCGGTGTGCGGGTTGCTGGAGTTGGTCAAACAGCTGCCGCAAACCGATCCGGATCGTGAGCGCTATCAGCAGTGGGCGATGCGCATTATGTCGTCGCTGAGCCAGCATTACCTGGCGGGCGTGAATGAGCCGTGCAACGGCATGCTTAAACATTCCGTCTACCATCTTTCCAGCAACAAAGGCGTGGATGAGTGTTCAAGCTGGGGAGATTACTTTTACGTGGAAGCGCTGGTGCGGATGACGCAAAGCTGGAAGCTGTACTGGTAACGCCCGTCACGCTACCTTCTCCCCTGGAAGAGGAAATCGCCAGGGGAGGGGAGGAAGCACAAAGCCTTCCCTTAAACGCCCTGCTCCAGAATGCGGATATGGGTTTCAAGCACGCTGCCTTTGACCGCTTCGCTCCACGCCTTCATGTGCGGGGTTTGCAAATGCGCGTCAAGGTGAGCGACGGTTTCCCACTGCTCCACCATCATGATGGAATCCGGGTTAGTGGTCTGAAAACTCACGCCAGCGGCGTGATCGACCATTGGCGCATAGCCGTGGCAGCCTTCTTCTTTTAACACGGTGGGGATAATTTTCGCGAATTCGTCCAGCACCGCCTGGCGGTGATGTTGGCCCGGACGTGTGCGAATTTCAGCAATCACTGTCAACATGGTTTAACTCCTTTTGGATCCTGCCCACAGTTAAGCAAAAATTTCAGCAAGATGCTTGCGGTATTCTGCGATATAGCGAGGCACGTCCGGCATTTTGATCACATCGTTGGTGATAAACGTTGGCAGCGGTGCCAGGCCCAGGAACTGATTCGCCTTGTGGAAAGGAAGATACACACCGTCAACGCCCACGCCGTGGAAGAACTGCTCTTCGTCGGTAAACGCATCCAGCGGGGCGTTCCAGGTCAGCGACAGCATGTAGGTTTTGCCCTGCAACAGGCCGCCGGAACCGTATTTCTTGGCAGCGTCCGAGCGGGTGCGGCCATCGCTGGCGTACAGAGATCCGTGCCCTTCGGTAAACACATCATCAATGTATTTTTTCACCGTCCACGGCGCGCCCATCCACCAGCCCGGCATCTGCCAGATAATGGTGTCGGCCCACAGGAAGTTTTGCACTTCGGCTTTCACGTCGTAATCGCCATCGGCACGCACGACGCGGACATCATGCCCGGCGTCACGCAGAAAGCCCTGCGCGACCTCGGTCAGGGTGTCGTTAAGTTGACCTTTTGAGTGGGCAAAGGCTTTCGCGCCGTTAACAATCAAAATGTTGCTCATTATTTATCCTCGAAGAATGTCGTTTGACGGCAATCTTACCCGTAACAACGGTGCGGTGTAATGAGCAAAATGTGCATAGTCTTTTGCGTTAAACGCAATAATCCCGTTACCAGCGCACCGCGACTTCAAAACCTCCGCCGCTGGCTTCACGAAACACAACCGACAGCGAATGCAATGCGGCAATGCGTTTAACGATGGATAACCCCAGGCCGCTGCCGGGGGCATCCTGCCCTGGCGGCCGGTAAAAGCGTTCCCCCAGCCGCGCCAGCACGTCGGCATTCACGCCGGGGCCGTTATCGCTGACGGTAAACTCACGCGCGTTCAGCGTCACCTCCACAGTGCTTCCCGCCGGGCTGTAGCGAATGGCGTTATCCAGCAGATTGCGTACCAGCAGGCTGAGCAGCAGCGGCTGTGCCTGGCGCGTCACGTTCTGCGCGTTAAGGTGCAGACGCACCTCAATGCCCGCTTGCCGCGCCGGGTGGTAAATGTCCATCACCGCCGATTGCAGCACGTCGCTCAGCGACACCTGTTCAACGTCGTCGAGGTTATCAAGAGAGTCGAGGCGCGAGAGCGTCAGCAGCTGATCGACCAGGCGCGAGGCCCTGTCGATACCGGCGTGCAGCTGCGTCAGCGCTTTCGCACGCGCGTGGGGATCGTCATCCGACAGCTGCGCCACTTCCGTTTGCACTTTGAGTGCCGTCAGCGGGCTGCGCAGCTCATGGGCCGCATCGGAGGTGAAGCGCCGCTCGCGGGCCAGGGTTTCATGGGTGCGGGTAAACAGCTGATTGAGCGCGTCCACCAGCGGGCGCACTTCGCCCGGCACGCCGCTCAGGTCGAGGGTTTGTGCCGAGTCCGGGGCGCGGGTGCGCAGGGAGTGCGCGAGTTTTTTCAGCGGGCGCAGTTCGCGGCTGAGCAGCACAATCAGCAGCAGGAACATCAGCGGCAGGGCGATAAGCCACGGCGTAAGCTGTGAGGTGACAATGTCCAGCGCCATTTCACGGCGGTAATCCCACTCCTGCCCGACCACCACACGGTAGTGGCCGTCCGGCGTGGTCAGCCACAGAAAGCGCCACTCGTCGTCATCATCTTTGAGCCGCCCATCGTCAAAGCCTTCCCGGCGGTAGTGATAGGGAATGTCCTGGCCTTTATCGCCATCGTCCATCAGCATTTTGCCATCGGTAGAGTAGATGGCAAACGCCAGCGCGTCATCGTCCAGATGTCCGTGCTTCACCTTTTTTTTCGCCACGCTGTCCATGCGTGCCGGGGCGGTCAGCTCGTCAAACTCCAGCGTGCTCAGGCGTTTGGCAAACAGCATTTGCTGGGTATCAAAGAGCTTATCGAGTTTGTGCGTGGTTTGCTGCCAGGCGACGACGCTCGCCGCCAGCCACGCCGCGCCTGCCAGCAGCATAAACAGCAGCGTCAGGCGAACGCGCAGGTTCAGGGTGTTGAGCCGTTTCATGCCTCTCCCAGCGTGTAACCAATGCCGTGCACGGTACGAATAAAATCGCTGCCGAGCTTGCGGCGCAAATGGTGGACGTGGACTTCAACCGCGTTGCTCGACACGTCCTGGTCCCAGCTATAGATTTTCTCTTCAATCAGCTTGCGCGGCAGCACGCGTCCGGCGTTGCGCATCAGCAGCTCCAGCAGGGCAAACTCTTTTGGCTTCAGCGTCAGGGTTTCGCCGTTGTGGGTGGCGATAAGGCGTGTGGGATCGAGGGTCACGCTCCCGTGGCGCAGTTCGCTGCGCGTCTGTCCGCTCGACCGGCGGATCAGCGCTTCCAGCCGCGCGGCCACTTCCACCAGCGCGAAGGGCTTACACAGATAATCGTCCGCGCCGAGCCGCAGGCCTTCCACGCGTTGATCCAGTGCGTCACGGGCGGTAAGGATCAGCACCGGGCAGGTCTGATTTTTTTCACGCCACTCGCGCAGGATGTCCAGCCCGTCGATACCCGGCAGGCTCAGATCAAGCACCACCGCATCGTAGGGCGCGGTGTAGATCGCGTTTTTACCCTGCGTGCCGTCGGTAAACCAGTCGAGGGTAAAGCCCATTTTACCCAGCCCCGCCCGCAGACCGTCGCCAATCAACTTGTCGTCTTCCACCAGTAAAATGCGCATCGCCGTGTCCTTTCCCGTCCCGCTGCTGTTTATAGGCAGTAAAACCTCTTAGCGCCGTTGCTGTACAGCAAAAACATTTCTTTTTTTCCCTTAAGAAGTTGTTAAGAACTGGGGTGTTTAATGGCGTTGAACCAAACCTAAAGGGAGAGAGAAAAAATGAAAAAGATCGCTGCAATGACCGCCATTCTGGCCCTGTGTTCCGCGCCTGCGTTCGCCGCCAATGCCAATAGCGGTGGATTTTCTGAACCCGCCACCCAGCAAAGCGGTGGCTTTACCGGACCGAACGGCAGCAGTTCTACCGTCGAGAACGCGAAAACTCTGCGTGATGACACTTGGGTGACGCTGCGCGGTAATCTTGTTGAACGCATCTCCGATGACCTGTATCGCTTTAAAGATGCCTCCGGCACCATCAACGTAGAGATTGATGATAAGCGCTGGAAAGGCGTCACCATCACGCCACAGGACGTGGTCGAGCTTCAGGGCGAAGTGGATAAAGACTGGAACTCGGTGGAAATCGACGTTAAGCAGGTGAATAAAGTCGCTAAATAATCGTCTAAGGCCGGGTTCTCCGGCCCTTTTCTTTGTGACTCAGCACGCCAGATAGGATAGTATCGGCGGCAATATAGCCAGAGTTTACCCCGCGTTTTTAACGCTATTGGGTGATGACTTAAATGTAGAAATGGCGCATGTGTTGAGGAATAAAGACAAATGAGCGATATGGCAGAGCGCCTTGCGCTGCATGAATTTACGGAAAACGCCTACTTAAACTATTCCATGTACGTCATCATGGACAGGGCATTGCCGTTTATCGGTGATGGCCTCAAGCCGGTTCAACGCCGCATCGTGTACGCGATGTCAGAACTGGGCCTTAACGCCAGCGCCAAATTTAAAAAATCCGCCCGTACCGTGGGTGACGTGCTGGGTAAATACCATCCCCACGGCGACAGCGCCTGCTACGAAGCGATGGTGCTGATGGCGCAGCCGTTCTCCTACCGTTATCCGCTGGTCGATGGCCAGGGAAACTGGGGTGCGCCGGACGATCCGAAATCGTTCGCGGCCATGCGTTACACCGAATCCCGCCTGTCCAAATACGCTGACCTGCTGCTGGGCGAGCTGGGGCAGGGCACGGTTGACTGGGTGCCGAACTTTGACGGCACAATGCAGGAGCCGAAAATGCTGCCTGCGCGTCTGCCGAACATTTTGCTTAACGGCACGACGGGCATCGCCGTCGGTATGGCGACGGATATTCCGCCGCACAACCTGCGCGAAGTGGCGAAAGCCGCCATCACCCTGATTGACCAGCCGAAAACCACCCTCGACGATCTGCTCGATATCGTGCAGGGGCCGGACTACCCAACCGAGGCGGAAATCATCACCTCGCGTGCGGAGATCCGCAAAATTTACCAGAACGGTCGCGGCTCTGTGCGCATGCGCGCGGTGTGGAATAAAGAAGATGGCGCAGTGGTGATCACCGCGCTGCCGCACCAGGTTTCCGGCGCGAAAGTGCTTGAGCAGATCGCCGCGCAGATGCGCAATAAAAAGCTGCCGATGGTTGACGATCTGCGTGACGAATCTGACCATGAAAACCCGACGCGTTTAGTGGTGGTGCCGCGTTCGAATCGCGTGGACATGGATCAGGTGATGAATCACCTCTTCGCCACCACCGATCTGGAAAAAAGCTACCGCATCAACCTCAACATGATCGGTCTCGACGGTCGTCCGGCGGTGAAAAACCTGCTGGAGATCCTGACCGAGTGGCTGGCGTTCCGCCGTGATACCGTGCGTCGCCGCCTTAACTATCGTCTGGAAAAAGTCCTCAAACGCCTGCATATCCTTGAAGGTTTGCTGGTGGCGTTCCTCAATATTGACGAAGTGATTGAGATCATCCGTACCGAGGACGAGCCGAAGCCCGCGCTGATGTCGCGTTTTGGCATCAGCGAAACCCAGGCCGAAGCGATCCTTGAGCTGAAATTACGTCACCTTGCCAAACTCGAAGAGATGAAGATCCGTGGCGAGCAGGCCGAGCTTGAAAAAGAGCGCGACCAGCTTCAGGGTATCCTCGCCTCCGAGCGCAAGATGAGCAATCTGCTGAAGAAAGAGCTCCAGGCCGACGCCGAAGCCTTTGGCGACGATCGTCGCTCACCGCTGCACGAGCGCGAAGAAGCCAAAGCCATGAACGAGCACGACATGCTGCCGTCTGAACCGGTCACTATTGTGCTGTCGCAAAGCGGCTGGGTGCGCAGCGCCAAAGGTCATGACATTGACGCGCCAGGGCTGAGTTACAAATCGGGCGACAGCTTTAAAGCGGCGGTGAAAGGCAAGAGCAACCAGCCGGTGGTGTTTATTGACACCACGGGTCGCAGCTACGCCATTGATCCGATCACGCTGCCGTCCGCACGCGGGCAGGGCGAGCCGCTGACCGGTAAGCTGACGCTGCCGCCGGGGGCGACCGTTGAGCACATGGTGATGACCGGCGAAGAGCAGAAGCTGCTGATGGCCTCCGATGCGGGCTACGGCTTTGTCTGTACCTTTAACGATCTGGTCGCGCGTAACCGTGCGGGCAAAGCGTTGATCACCCTGCCGGAGAACGCCAAAGTCATGCCGCCGCTGGAAATCACCGACGACAGCGACATGCTGCTGGCGATCACCGCCGCCGGCCGGATGCTGATGTTCCCGGTGAGCGATCTGCCACAGTTGTCGAAAGGCAAAGGCAACAAGATTATTAGCATTCCGTCGGCGGAAGCGGCGAAAGGCGAGGACAGCCTCGCGCATCTGTTCCTGATCCCGCCGCAAACCACGCTGACCCTCCACGTCGGTAAACGCAAAATCAAACTGCGTCCGGAAGAGCTGCAAAAAGTGCACGGTGAGCGCGGTCGTCGCGGCACGCTGATGCGCGGCTTGCAGCGAATCGACAAAGTGGATATCGACTCGCCACTCCGCCCAGGCGCGGGTGACAGCGAAGCGTAACCGGCTCCTGTGATCCCTCCCGCACGTGCGCGGAGGGATCAACAGTAAAATTTCCCGTAAAGCCGTTGTTAAATCACAAATTGCGATTAACAATAGGCTTTCCAACGGACCTGCGTATAACAAAGTCCTGCCACTCCCCATCGCTGAAGTATAATGGTCGGATGTCCGGGCCTTAGAGGTAGCTATGCTCTTTATTTTTCGCGTCATCATTGTGGTGATTTACAGCATTCTGGTCTGTATTTTCGGCTGTATTTATTGCCTGTTTAGCCCACGGAATCCAAAGCATGTTTCCACCTTTGGTCGCATGTTTGGCCGCATGGCCCCGGTATTCGGCCTGAAGGTCGAGCGGCGCGTACCATCGAATGCCGCGCAGTTTGGCAACGCTATCTATATTTGTAACCATCAGAACAACTACGATATGGTCACGGCGTCAAACATTGTGCTGCCGCCGACGGTCACGGTGGGGAAAAAGAGTCTGCTGTGGGTGCCGTTCTTTGGTCTGCTTTACTGGATCACAGGTAACCTGCTGATTGACCGTAACAACCGCACGAAGGCGCACGGTACCATTGCGCAGGTGGTGAAGCACATTCAGAAGCGCAACATCTCAATCTGGATGTTTCCGGAAGGAACGCGCAGCCGTGGCCGTGGCCTGCTGCCGTTTAAGACCGGTGCGTTCCATGCCGCCATTGCGGCGGGGGTGCCGGTGATCCCCGTGTGCGTGTCCAACACGTCGAATAAAATTAACCTTAACCGCTGGAATAACGGTCTGGTGATCGTCGAAATGTTACAGCCCGTGGACGTGAGTCAGTTTGGTAAAGATCAGGTTCGTGAGCTGGCGGCGCACTGCCGCACGATCATGGAAAACAAAATCGCCGAACTCGATAAAGAAGTTGCAGAGCGCGAAGCCGCCGGGAAGCACTAATCATCTCAATGGATGGGGAAATGGTTTCCCACGCGTTGTTAGCCAGTTTTACAGGGAGCATATATGTCACTCAGTCGGCGTCAGTTTATACAGGCATCCGGGATCGCGCTTTGTGCGGGTGCAGTGCCGCTGAGGGCGAACGCTGCCGGGCAGCAGTTACCGCTGCCCATTCCACCGCTGCTTGAATCCCGTCGCGGTCAACCCCTCTTTCTGACGCTGCAACGCACGCACTGGTCCTTTTCGGCCGGGACGCGCGCGCAGGTCTGGGGGATCAATGGCCGCTATCTGGGGCCGACGATCCGCGTCTGGAACGGGGATGACGTAAAGATGATCTACAGCAACCGCCTGACGGAAAACGTCGCCATGACGGTCAGCGGTTTGCAGGTGCCTGGGCCGCTGATTGGCGGCGCGGCGCGCATGATGTCGCCCAACGCCGACTGGGCACCGGTGCTGCCTGTGCGCCAGGCTGCGTCAACGCTGTGGTATCACGCCAACACGCCGAACCGCACCGCTCAGCAGGTTTACAACGGGCTGGCGGGGCTGTGGCTGGTGGAAGATGAGGTCAGTAAATCCCTGCCGATCCCCAATCACTACGGGGTGGATGACATCCCGGTGATTATTCAGGATAAGCGTCTGGATAACTTTGGCACGCCGGAATACAGCGAGCCGGGCAGCGGCGGGTTTATTGGCGATACGCTGCTGGCCAACGGTGTGCAGGGGCCGTTTGTGGAAGTCTCACGCGGGTGGGTGCGCCTGCGCCTGCTTAATGCCTCCAATGCGCGGCGCTATCAGCTGCAAATGAGCGACGGGCGCGCGCTGCATGTGATCTCCGGCGACCAGGGTTTTTTACCCGCGCCGGTGTCGGTGAAACAGCTGTCCATTGCGCCGGGCGAGCGCCGGGAAATTCTGGTTGATATGACCAACGGCGATGAAGTGTCGATCACCTGCGGTGAAGCGGCGAGCATTGTCGATCGCATTCGCGGCTTCTTTGAGCCGTCGAGCATTCTGATCTCCACGCTGGTGCTCACGCTGCGCCCGACCGGGCTGCTGCCGCTGGTCACCGACAGTCTGCCGATGCGCCTGCTCCCGACCGAACTGATGAGCGGTACGCCGATCCGCAGCCGGGATATCAGCCTCGGCGACGATCCTGGCATCAACGGTCAGCTGTGGGATATTCAGCGTCTGGATATTACCGCCCAGCAGGGCACCTGGGAGCGCTGGACGGTTCGCGCCGACCGGCCGCAGTCGTTCCACATTGAAGGCGTCAGCTTTATGATCCGCAACGTAAACGGCGCGCTGCCGTTCCCGGAAGATCGCGGCATGAAAGACACGGTGTGGGTCGACGGGCAGGTTGAACTGCTGGTCTACTACGGCCAGCCATCGTGGCCGCACTTCCCGTTCCAGTACGCCAGCCAGACGCTGGAGATGTCCGATCGCGGCTCCATTGGTCAGCTGCTGGTTAATCCCGCGCCGTAAAAACGTGTCGGGTGGCGGCTTCGCCTGACCCGACTACAGGCCCACAGGCCCGGTAAGCGCAGCGCCACCGGGCAATAAATACCCCTTCATTTCCCACAATGATCCAGCGTATAATCCCGCTCCTTTTGTCTATTTTTTCTTCGGAAGCATTATGAGCGTTATCTCCCTGATCCAGCCGGATCGCGACCTCTTCTCATGGCCACAATACTGGGCGGCCTGTTTTGGCCCGGCACCGTTTTTGCCCATGTCACGTGAAGAGATGGATCAACTCGGCTGGGACAGCTGTGACATCATTCTGGTTACCGGGGATGCCTATGTCGATCACCCGAGCTTTGGCATGGCGATCTGTGGGCGCATGCTGGAAGCTCAGGGTTTCCGCGTCGGGATCATCGCCCAGCCGGACTGGAACAGCAAAGATGACTTCATGCGTCTGGGTAAGCCAAACCTGTTCTTTGGCGTGACCGCGGGCAATATGGACTCCATGATCAACCGCTACACCGCCGATCGTAAACTGCGCCATGACGACGCCTACACGCCAGATAACGTAGCCGGTAAACGCCCGGATCGCGCCACGCTCGCCTATACCCAGCGCTGCAAAGAGGCATGGAAAGATGTGCCGGTGATCCTCGGCGGCATTGAGGCCAGCCTGCGCCGCACCGCGCATTATGACTACTGGTCGGATACCGTGCGCCGTTCGGTGCTCATCGACGCCAAAGCCGACATGCTAATGTTCGGCAACGGCGAGCGTCCGCTGGTGGAAGTGGCGCACCGTCTTGCCGCTGGCGAGCCAATCAGCCACATCCGCGACGTGCGCAACACGGCGATCATCGTCAAAGAAGCGCTGCCGGGCTGGAGCGGCGTGGATTCAACGCGGCTGGATACGCCGGGCAAAATCGACCCGATCCCGCATCCCTACGGTGACGATCTCCCCTGTGCGGATAACAAGCCCGTCGAACCCAAAAGAGCGGAAACGAAGGCCGTAACCGTGCAACCGCCGCGTCCAAAGCCGTGGGAAAAAACCTACGTGCTGCTGCCGTCCTTTGAGAAAGTGAAGAGCGACAAAGTGCTCTATGCGCACGCCTCGCGTATTTTGCACCATGAAACCAACCCTGGCTGCGCCCGCGCGTTACTGCAAAAGCACGGCGATCGCTATATCTGGATCAACCCGCCCGCGATCCCGCTGTCAACGGAAGAGATGGACAGCGTGTTTGCCCTGCCGTACCAGCGCGTCCCGCATCCGTCCTACGGCACCAGCCGTATTCCGGCCTACGAGATGATCCGCTTCTCCATCAATATTATGCGCGGCTGCTTTGGCGGCTGCTCGTTCTGCTCCATTACCGAGCACGAAGGGCGCATTATTCAGAGCCGTTCGGAAGAGTCGATCATCAATGAGATCGAGGCGATCCGTGACTCGGTACCGGGCTTTACCGGCATCATCTCCGATCTTGGCGGGCCGACCGCGAACATGTACATGCTGCGCTGTAAGTCACCGCGTGCGGAGCAGACCTGCCGTCGCCTCTCCTGCGTGTACCCGGAAATTTGTCCGCATATGGACACCAACCACGAGCCGACCATCAACCTCTACCGTCGCGCCCGCGATCTGAAAGGCATCAAGAAGATCCTGATTGCCTCCGGCGTGCGCTACGATCTGGCGGTGGCGGATCCCCGCTACATCAAAGAGCTGGCCTCGCACCATGTTGGCGGCTATCTGAAAATTGCCCCTGAGCATACGGAAGAGGGGCCGCTGTCGAAAATGCTCAAGCCGGGCATGGGCAGCTATGACCGGTTCAAAGAGCTGTTCGACACCTATTCAAAACAGGCGGGTAAAGAGCAGTATCTGATCCCGTACTTTATCTCCGCGCATCCTGGCACCCGCGATGAAGACATGGTGAATCTGGCGCTGTGGCTCAAGCAGCATCGTTTCCGTCTTGATCAGGTACAGAACTTCTACCCGTCGCCGCTCGCCAACTCGACGACCATGTATTACACCGGCAAGAACCCGCTGGGGAAAATCGACTACAAGAGCGAGGATGTCTTTGTGCCGCGCGGCGACAAACAGCGCCGTTTACACAAAGCGCTGCTGCGTTACCACGATCCGAAAAACTGGCCGCTGATCCGCCAGGCGCTGGAGGATATGGGTAAGAAACACCTGATTGGCGGACGTCGTGAGTGCCTGGTGCCTGCGCCAACGCTTGATGAAATGCGCGAAGCGAAGCGCCAGAATCGCCAGGCGCGTCCGGCGCTGACCAAACACACGCCGATCGCCCATCAGCGCCAGAGCACCAGTAAAAAGCCGTTCTCTTCTGCGAAGAAGAAACCGGCTCGCGTGCGCTAAGGGTTAGTACAGGCCCAGCACCTTCCACCAGGCGAGACCCACGGTCATAAACACCGCCTGGTTGAAGAGGCTTATCGCAAGTCCCGTTCGCCACCAGACGCCCGTCGGCACATAGCCCGCGCCAAAGAGGATCGGGCCACGCGCGTGCGTGTATTGCGTGAGCGAGCAGTAGAGGCTGCTGGTAAACGCCAGCATCAGCGCGGCGGGTGCCGCCGGGATCCCCAGATGCAGACCGACGCCAAGAAACACCGCGTACAGCGCGGCGATTTGGGCGTTACCGCTGGCAAAAAAGTAGTGGGTGTAAAAATAGGCCGCGTTCAGCAGCAGCAGAATGATCACCCAGCTTGTGCCGCCGAGCGAGCTGGCCAGGCTGTCGCCAATCAGGTTACCAAACCAGCTGGTGAAGCCGAGTTTTTTCAGCTGGTTAGCCATCATTAACAGCGCCGCAAACCAGATTAGGGTATCCCACGCGCCTTTTTCGCTCTTCACATCTTCCCAGCTCAGCACGCCAGAGAGCAGCAGAATCGACAGACCGACGAACGACGCGGTGGTTGGATCAACGCCCAGTTTGTCGCCAAAAATCCACAGCACCAGCAGCACGCCCACGGTGCCGAGCATCAGCCATTCACCGCGCGACATGGCACCCATTTGCGCCAGTTCGTTGCGCGCAAGGTCTGGCGCATTCGGCGTGTGGCGGATTTCCGGGCGCGTCAGCCAGTACACCAGCAGCGGCACAATCAACAGCGACACCAGGCAGGGCACCAGCGCCGCCATAAACCAGCCGCCCCAGGTGAGGGTCACGCCCGCGTTTGCCGCCAGCTTCACCGCCAGCAGGTTGCCGGTGTAACCGGTCATAAACAGCGCCGCCGTGACATCGTTAACGTTGCCGATACAGGTGATGAGAAAGGTGCCGATTTTATTGCGCGAGGCGTCATCCGGGCGCGAGCCAAAGCTGCGGGCCAGCGAGTCGGCGATAGGGTAGATCACCCCGCCGCAGCGCGCGGTATTGCTTGGCATGGCAGGCGAAAGGATCAGATCCGCAAACGCCAGCCCATAGGCCAGCCCGAGCGTGCGCTTGCCGAGCAGGCGGATCATCTGAAGCGCGATGCGCCTTCCCAGCCCGGTTTTGATAAAGCCACGGGCAATCATAAAGGCGACCACGATAAGCCAGATCAGTGAGCTGTTTAATTCGCTCAGCGCGGTAGTGATCGCCCCGCTGGCGGTTTTATCGCCCGCCGCATACGCCAGCGCAAACACCGTAATACCGATGATACCGACTGCGCCAATCGGCAGCACTTTCGCCACAATCGACGCGATAGTCGCCACAAAGATGATGGCCGAATGCCAGGCATCCGCGCTCAGGCCCGTGGGGGGCGTCAACTGCCAGAGGATCGCGGCCAGCGCGATAATGGAGAGTAGTGGGAGCCATCTGACGCCCGAGGGTTTCGTTTCCGCCACACTGATATCCTTATTCATTACGTGAATGAAATGCGTTAAAACGATTGATGTGATGAATAATCAATAGCTTAGCTACATTTCATGCTGCGTCAGTGAGCGCAATAAATACACAGTAAAGTGAGGGGTAAATTGTTTCAGGAAATGTCGGTGCCCCTCTCCCTTGGGGAGAGGGTTAGGGTGAGGGGAAAAGGTAAAGGATGAAACAAAAACGTTAACCGCCGAACTGATCCGGGTCCGGCCCCAGACGCTTGCCCTGATCGAGCTTCGCGATTTCGCTCAGTTCATCTTTATCGAGGCGGAAGTCCCAGACGTCGAAGTTCTCGGCGATGCGCGAGGCGGTAACCGATTTCGGGATCACCACCAGGCCTTGATCCAGATGCCAGCGGATCACGATCTGCGCCGGGGTTTTACTGTATTTATCCGCCAGCGTGCGAATGATTTTCTGATCAAACACGCCATCGCCGCCCTGTGCCAGCGGGCTCCAGGATTCGGTCTGGATTTTGTGCGTCGCGTTCCAGGCGTGAAGCTGTCGCTGTTGCAGCAGCGGATGCAGTTCAATCTGATTCACCACCGGCGTCACGCCCGTTTCATCAATCAGGCGCTGGAGATGGGAAATCTGGAAATTACACACGCCGATGCTTTTCACCAGTCCCTGCTCTTGCAGAGCGATCATGCCTTTCCACGCCTCAACGTAGCGATCGATCGCCGGAACCGGCCAGTGCATCAGATAGAGATCAACATGGTCGAGCTGAAGCTTATCGAGACTTTCCTGTAGGGCTTCCTGCGGACGTTTTTGATCGTCATTCCACAGTTTGGTGGTGATGAAGAGATCATCACGCGCGACGCCTGCGCTCTGTAGCGCTTTGCCGACGCCCTCTTCGTTTTTGTACGCGGCGGCGGTATCGATGGAGCGATAGCCCACGTCCAGCGCTTTATGAATGGCGGAAATCACTTCCTCGTTGCTCGCTTTCCACACGCCGAGTCCCAGTTGCGGCATGACGTTGCCGTCCTGAAGCTTGATCACGGTTGGATGTGCCATGCATTCCTCCTTATATGAAGTTCACCGGGGAAACCCCCGGTGAAGTTGTGTGACTTAAGTCTGGACGAAAAGCCCAAAAACGAAAGCCACAGAAGAAAAAACCTTTAGCGTGCGGCTTCGTAGATGCGACGGCTGACATCCAGCGTTATGTCCTGATGTTCGCCTAAAGCGGTCATGCCGTGCTCTTCAAGTTTTGCCAGCAGCGCCGGGATAGAACTGCCGTCGAGACCGTAGCCGGACAGGCGCGTTGGCACGCCCATTTGCTCGAAGAAGTTGCGGGTGGCGGCAATGGCGGCATCAATACGCGCATCGTCAGACCCTTCGGTGATGTTCCACACGCGCTCGCCATATTGCAGCAGCTTCGCGCGCTTGGTGTCGCGTTTTTCATTCCACAGCGCAGGCAGTACCACCGCCAGAGTTTGCGCGTGATCCAGACCGTGCATCGCCGTCAATTCATGACCCAGCATGTGCGTCGCCCAGTCCTGCGGTACGCCCGCACCGATCAGGCCATTCAGCGCCTGGGTTGCGGCCCACATTACGTTGGCGCGCACATCATAGTTTTCCGGCTCCTTGAGCGCTTTCGGGCCGTCTTCGACCAGCGTCAGCAGAATGCCCTCAGCGAAGCGATCCTGGATTTTGCCGTCAACCGGGTAGGTGACGTACTGCTCAACGGTGTGGACGAAGGCGTCAACGACGCCGTTAGCCACCTGGCGCGGCGGCAGGGTGTAGGTGTACACCGGATCGAGAATAGCGAACACCGGCTGCACATGCTCATTCATGAACGCCTGTTTGTCGCCGGTGGACTTACGGGAAACCACCGCGCCTTTATTGGATTCGGAACCGGTCGCCGGCAGCGTCAGCACGGAGCCCATCGGGATGGCACTTTTGATCTCGCTGCCGCGGGTTTGCAGAATGTGCCACGGATCGACGCCGTCCGCGTAGTGTGCGGCAGCGGCAATAAACTTAGTGCCGTCCAGCACGGAACCGCCGCCAACGGCCAGCAGGAAAGTGACGTTCTCGCTGCGGGCGATTTCAACGGCTTTCATCAGCGTTTCATAAGACGGGTTCGGCTCGATGCCGCCAAACTCCAGAACGTCGAGGCCGCTCAGCGCGCTGTAAACCTGGTCCAGCACGCCGGTTTTTTTCACGCTGCCGCCGCCGTAGGTGATCAGCACGCGTGCGCCAGCCGGGATTTGGTCGCGCAGATCGGCAATCGCGTTTTTACCAAAAATAATGCGAGTGGGGGTATGCAGATTAAAGTTATTCATTGCTCGTGCCCTATAGGTGGGTAAAAAATCGAAAGGCAGTGGGCTGCCTGATGAGGACTATTGTCTGCGTCCGGGCGGTACCTCTCAATGCACATTTCTGCCGATGTCTTGCCCATTTCTCCGTTGGGCTGGAGAAAAAGCACAGAAATGCGCACACTGTTTCGGTTAAAATCTGCTGGTTAAAAGCCGCCCCCGGAGTCACGTTATATGAACCGCGAAGAGATTTGTTTGCAGCTGACGGAGCAAATTAAGCGCCTGAAAATTAATGAGAACAGGTTAACCGCCCTGTTGCCCGATATCCGTCTGCTGCACGGCACGCAGCCGGGCACGCGCACGCCGGTGATGTACCAGCCCGGCATTGTGATCCTCTTCTCGGGGCATAAAATCGGCTACATCAACGAACGCGTGTTCCGCTATGACGCCAACGAATATTTGCTGCTCACCGTGCCGCTGCCGTTCGAATGCGAAACCTTTGCCACGCCGGAAATCCCGCTGGCGGGGATCCGCGTCAACGTCGATATTCTCCAGTTGCAGGAATTGCTGATGGATATTGGCGAAGATGAGCATTTTCAGCCGTCAATGGCGGCCAGTGGCATCAACTCCGCTACCCTGTCAGACGAGATTCTTTGTGCGGTCGAGCGTCTGCTGGATGTGATGGAGCGCCCGCTGGATGCGCGCATTTTAGGTAAGCAGATTGTGCGTGAAATTCTCTATCACGTGCTGACCGGTCCGCGCGGCGGCGCGCTGCTGGCGCTGGTGAGTCGTCAGACGCATTTCAGTTTAATTAGCCGGGTGCTCAAACGCATCGAGAGTCAGTACACCGAAAACCTCAGCGTTGACCAGCTGGCCGCCGAAGCCAATATGAGCGTCTCGGCGTTTCACCACAATTTTAAATCGGTAACCAGCACTTCACCGCTGCAATATCTGAAAACCTATCGTCTGCACCGGGCGCGTATGTTGATGATCCACGACGGCATGAAAGCCAGCGCGGCGGCAATGCGGGTCGGCTATGAGAGCGCGTCGCAGTTTAGCCGCGAGTTTAAGCGCTATTTTGGCGTGACGCCGGGGGAAGACGCGGCAAGGATCAGGATGATGCCCGGCAGTTAATACAGGGGAGTTAAGGCAGGGAAGCGATATCCCCTCCCGGAAGAGAGGGGACAGACATCACGCGTTACAATATTTCTTCTTAATGACCACCGCAATGGTGCCCAAAAGGCCAGCGACCAGCAGGAAAATCGGCAGGATCATCAGGAAGGTCATGACCTGATCTTCATGGCGTTTCACGAACGGGATCATGCTCAGCGCATAACCGAGGCCGGTTACCACGCCCACCCACAGCAGCGCACTCAGCCAGTTAAAGAGCTGGAAGCGACGATTAGACAGCCCGGAAATCCCGGCCATCGTTGGCAGCAGGGTGCGCACAAAGGCAAGGAAGCGACCTGCGAGCAGTGCCAGCAGACCATGACGGTCAAACATGCAGGTAGCGCGCTGGTGGTACTTCGCCGGAAGCTGTGCCAGCCAGCCTTTCACCACGCGCGTGTTGCCCAGCCAGCGGCCCTGAATGTAGCTCAGCCAGCAGCCCAGACTGGCGGCGGTGGTGAGGATCACCAGCGCCGGGATAAAGTCCATGACTCCCCGGGCAATGAGCGCACCGGTCAGAAGTAGCAGGCTGTCACCGGGTAGAAAAGAGGCCGGGAGCAATCCGTTTTCTAAAAACAGTGTCGCAAACATCACTAAGTAAACGACACCGACAACGTGTGGATTAGCTAACGCCGCAAAATCGTGTTGCCAGAGTGCGGCGATAATATCTTGAATAACAGCCATGGACTTTCCTGTGGAACCGCGTAATGAGTCTATTGTACGCCTGAATTGTTAAGGACACCTTGATCCCTCACGCAAGAAATGCAGACAATTCTGCTGGTCTAATCCATTTTCCTGTCAGGCGTGTCACTTTACACGATGCGTTCGAATCCCGCTGCTAAATCCGCGAGCAAATCCTCAACGTTTTCCAAACCAATATGGACGCGGATCAATGTACCGCTAAAGTCCACGTCTGCACCCGGCCGAATGGCGGCAATCTGCTCAGGCTGATTAGCCAGGATCAGCGATTCAAAGCCGCCCCATGAATAAGCCATGCTAAACAGTTCGAAGTGATCGAGATAGGCCGACAGCTCTTCCTGGGTAAGACGCTTGTTGAGCACGAACGAAAACAGGCCGCTGCTGCCGGTAAAATCACGTTTCCAGTATTCGTGGCCTTTGCTGCCCGGCAGCGCCGGGTGATTCACGCAGGCGACCTGCGGGTGCAGCGACAGCCACTGGGCGATTTCAATACTGCTTTCATGGTGCTGGCGCAGACGAACGCCCAGCGTGCGCAGACCGCGACTGGTCATGTACGCGGTGTCGGCGTCGAGCATCTGGCCCATCAGATAGGCGTTTTCACGCAGTTGATCCCAGCAGCGCGCGTTGGACACCGCCGTGCCGACCATCGCATCAGAGTGCCCAATCAGGTATTTGGTGCCTGCCTGGATCGAAATATCGACGCCGAAATCGAGGGCCTTGAACAGAATGCCCGCCGCCCAGGTGTTGTCGATCATGATGATCGCCTCCGGCGACACGCTTCTTACCGCAGCCACAATCGCCGGGACATCGTGCACTTCCATGGTGATAGATCCGGGCGACTCCAGGAACACGACTTTTGTTTTGGGCGTCAGCAGGTTGACGATATCCGCGCCAATCATCGGGTCAAACCAGCGGGTGGTCACGCCGAGTTTGGCAAGGATCTTCGTACTAAAGTCCTGACTTGGCTCATAGGCGGTGTGGGTCATCAGCACCTCATCACCCTGTTCAACAAAGGCCAGAATGGTGTTGGCGACGGCAGCGGCCCCGCAGGGGAAGAGCGCACAGCCCGCGCCGCCTTCCAGTTCGCACATCGCTTCCTGGAGGGAAAAGTGCGTTAAGGTGCCGCGACGGCCATAAAACAGCTCGCCTTTGGCGCGACCCCGCGTCGCCTGCTTTTTGGCTTCCACGCTGTCGAACACCAAAGAGGACGCGCGTTGAATCACGCTGTTCACCGAGCCAAGAGTGTATTTTTTGCTGCGCCCGGCATTTACCAGCGCGGTATCAATGTGCTTCGCTGTCATCTTCGCATAACCCGTCTTTTATACGTCTGGATGTCCAGACTACCATGATTGCGCGATTGTGCATCCTGAGGGATCTTCATTCAGCAGAATATTTTCTGAAAAGTCGCCAACGGCACTTTTTTCCTGAGTAAGCGCAAAGAAAGTGCGGATTAATTAGCGCACTATGTAAATACTAATGAGAACTACTATCAATTCGACGACGTTTTG
The DNA here is from genome assembly GCA_963521185.1 of uncultured Enterobacter sp. Lineage (GTDB taxonomy): Bacteria > Pseudomonadota > Gammaproteobacteria > Enterobacterales > Enterobacteriaceae > Enterobacter_D. Next base: position 109,924 of record CAUQTV010000009.1, read on the forward strand.
ATATTATTACGCTCAGATTTTGTGATTTGCGTCCGGAGATACAGAGTGGGTAATAATTTGATGCAGACGGATCTCTCCGTTTGGGGTATGTATCATCATGCCGACATCGTAGTGAAAATCGTCATGATTGGCCTGATTCTGGCGTCAGTCGTCACCTGGGCCATTTTCTTTAGCAAAAGCGTTGAGCTGATTTCTCATAAGCGCCGTCTTAAGCGTGAGCAGCAGCTGCTTGGCGAAGCCCGTTCCCTGAATCAGGCGAGCGAGATTGCCGCATCGTTTAAAAGCAAAAGCCTCAGCACCCAATTATTGAACGAAGCGCAGAACGAGCTTGAGCTGTCTGCCGGTTCGGAAGACAACGAAGGCATCAAAGAGCGTACCGGCTTCCGCCTGGAGCGTCGTGTTGCGGCCGTGGGCCGTCATATGGGCCGTGGCAATGGCTATCTGGCGACAATCGGTGCCATCTCCCCGTTTATCGGCCTGTTCGGTACGGTATGGGGCATCATGAACAGCTTCATCGGCATTGCGCAGACGCAAACCACTAACCTTGCGGTGGTCGCACCGGGTATCGCAGAAGCGCTGCTGGCAACGGCCATCGGCCTGATTGCCGCTATTCCGGCGGTGGTCATTTATAACATCTTCGCGCGCATGATCGGTAGCTACAAAGCCACGCTCGGCGACGTTGCCGCGCAGGTGCTGTTGCTGCAAAGCCGCGACCTCGATCTTGCCGCCAGCGCTTCCGCTACGCCGGTCCATGCGGCCACGAAATTACGTTTAGGTTAATGTCTTATGGCAATGCGTCTTAACGAAAATCTGGACGATAACGGTGAAATGCATGAAATCAACGTGACGCCGTTTATCGACGTCATGCTGGTGTTACTGATCATCTTCATGGTGGCAGCGCCGCTGGCGACCGTCGATGTGAAAGTGAATCTGCCTGCGTCGTCAAGCCAGCCACAGCCGCGCCCGGAAAAACCGGTCTATTTATCGGTCAAAGCCGATAACTCGGTGTTCATCGGCAACGATCCGGTCACCGAAGAGACGATGATCAGCGCGCTGGAGGCCGTGACTCAGGGCAAGAAAGACACCACCGTCTTCTTCCGCGCGGATAAAACCGTGGATTACGAGATGATGATGAAAGTGATGGACTCGCTGCATCAGGCTGGCTATCTGAAGATTGGCCTGGTGGGTGAAGAAGTGGCTGTACCGAAGTAACCGCTCTCGTGATGCATAAAAAGCTGGCCATGCGCCGGCTTTTTTTACGCCTGTCAGGACGGAACAGGTGCTTGCGGGGTGTCTGGCGCTTTCTCTTCCAGCGCGACGGTGGTGACGTTGGGCGTGCGGTAGCCGCCGTCAGCCAGCTTACGCGTAATGCGCAGGGTGGCGGTTTCCCGCGCGAGCAGATGCTGATAATTGGATTCGAGACGCGACATTATTTTTTCGTACAGCTCAGGGTGCTGTTTGACGATCTCGTTGATGGTGGCACCGTAAATCTCTTCTTTGACCTGTAGCGCATAAATCTCGCGGCGGTTTTGCCATTTCATCCGCACCAGCGCGGCAGGGATAGAGATCAGGTCTTTGGCGAGGCGCGCGATGTGTTCATTTTTGCTCTGAATCAGCGAGTCCAAATTTTGCTTTAAGATAAACTCATCGCTATGTTGGTTATCTAAAGTCAAATAAACGTTGTTGTTTTCAACATCTTTCACGTTATTCATCCTCTAGCGAATAAAACAAAGGCGCATCTTTTTCACGGGTAATGAGATTAAGCCAAATTTCATTGCCCGCTTCATTAATTTGTTCTGTCTTTTCAGCTAATATTTGACTTAAAGCCTGAGCGTCAATCTCACCCTCGGCCTGCAAATCGTTAAGCAGACGAGTAAAGGTTTCAATTTTTACCACGCGGAACAATCGATCTTTTATATGACGATCGCGTTCCTCCAGCAACATATTTCTTGATTGCCTGGAACGACTCACATTCGTTAATATATCGCTTTCGAAATCAGAGAGCGTTCTTTTTCCCTGAGTTAAATTATCCGCTTTTCCTGCTTCCCCCGATTCAGTATCCTTCGCGGAAATGTGAAAACGAGCCGGGACAAGGTTCTCGGGCAGCATCTCTAATATCCTTTGATTTCAAACGGGTGGGGAAGGGGTCCAGACGTGAGGTCCGTTGACAATATCATGGCAGACTTTTAAAATCAAAAAAAATGGAGCCAGCATATGAACAGTATTTTCTATTCTGTTATTGCCCTGTTGTTACTTACCGCTGGTGTGCTTTTTATGATGCGCGAGCTCAATAAAAGTCCGCTGAGCGAAGAGGTGGGTCTGCCGCCTGATGCCACGCCATTGTCCAAAGAGGAAGGGGAGGACCATTTCTCGCTGTTAATGAACGCCATTACCCCGGTGTGGTACTGGCGTGTTAATCATGAATATATTGATTTTTTACATGCCACAATAAAGCGAATGAACATGTCGCAAATAAATGGCGTGCCGGGTTTATTTGAGGCGCAGCGTCGTTGCAGCGATCTCAATTCGGCGGTGTATAAGTATTATGACAATATTAAAAAACGCTGCCTGAACGGCGAAAAGGTTCCGCACTCGGATCTGGACTTGCTCAACCTGAGCCAGTGTTTTCAGGAGTTCAGTCTGGATGCTTACCCGGCGCTGGTGGTGCTGGTCTGGCCGGAGTATGAACGCCCGGAAGTGAACCCGAGAGACGTCAGCACCGCCCAGGTGTAACGCGTTGCGCTGACCGTGACGATAAATGCCGGGCAAGCCCGGCATCGTCTGGCGGATTACTTATCGGAAGAGGCCTGCCAGAGATTTAACTCCCCGTCGGCGACGTGCTTGTCGATCTGTTGCAGCTCCTGATCCGTAAAGCGCAGATTATTGAGCGCCTGCACATTCTCCTCCAGCTGTTCCGGGCGGCTGGCACCAATCAGCACCGACGTCACGCGGTTATCTTTCAACAGCCAGCTCAGGGCCATTTGCGCCATTGTCTGTCCGCGCTGCTGTGCCATCTCGTTGAGTAACCGCAGGCTGTTCAGATTGCTGTCGGTCAGCATTTTCTCGGTGAGTCCGCGCACCTTTTTGCCCTCACGCTGCATACGCGAGCCTTCCGGAATACCGTCGAGGTATTTACCGGTCAGCAAACCCTGCGCGAGCGGGGTAAAGGCGATACACCCAGCGCCATTGGCCTCTAAGGTATCGAGCAGGCCGCTTTTATCCACCCAGCGGTTAAGCAGATTGTAAGAGGGCTGGTGAATCAGTAGCGGAATTTTCCACTCGCGTAACAGGGCGGCCATGGTTTGCGTGCGCTCAGAAGAGTAAGACGAAATCCCCACGTACAGCGCTTTACCGCTTTGTACGGCCTGGGCCAGCGCGGCAGCGGTCTCTTCCATCGGCGTGTTTTCATCCACGCGGTGCGAGTAGAAAATATCGACGTACTCCAGCCCCATGCGCGCTAGGCTTTGATCGAGGCTGGCGAGCAGGTATTTACGCGAACCGCCGGAGCCATACGGGCCTGGCCACATGTCATAACCGGCTTTGGTGGAGACGATGATCTCGTCGCGATACGGCGCGAAATCTTCCCGCAGCAGACGGCCAAAGTTCTCTTCGGCGCTGCCCGGCGGTGGACCGTAGTTGTTGGCTAAATCAAAATGGGTAATGCCTAAGTCAAAGGCTTTACGCAGCAGCGCACGCTGAGTATCCAGCGCCTGTACATGGCCGAAACTGTGCCACAGGCCCAGTGAAAAAGCGGGCAGGCGTAACCCACTCCTACCGCAGTAGCGATACTGCATCTGCTCGTAGCGTGAGGGATTGGCGGTCCAGGGCATGATGTCTCCTTTCTTGTTTATGGAATTTCGAAACAGCGTTTCTATCATAACTTTTCAGCCACGCCTCACAACCCCTGTCGGTCACATCTGCGCCCGTTGGCTGGCAAAAACGTGACGCTGTGCTTTGCTTAGAAAGCACTCAATTCATGGAGCCTGGCTATGACGCGCCTCACTGCGAAAGACTTTCCACAAGAGTTGCTCGACTCTTACGACTACTACGCACACGGTAAAATATCCAAGCGCGAATTCTTACAGGTCGCGACAAAGTATGCGGTCGGCGGCGTCACCGCGCTGGCGCTGTTCAATTTGCTCAAACCTAATTATGCTCTCGCCACGCAGGTTGAGTTTACCGATCCGGCGATCCTGCCCGAGTACATCACCTACCCCTCACCCAACGGCAACGGTGAGATACGCGGCTATCTGGTAAAACCCACGAAGGTGAGTGGTAAAGTTCCTGCCGTAGTGGTGGTACACGAAAACCGCGGGCTGAACCCCTATATTGAAGATGTGGCGCGCCGCGTGGCAAAGGCGGGCTATATCGCGCTGGCCCCCGATGGGCTAAGTTCGGTGGGCGGCTATCCGGGTAACGATGATGAAGGACGCCTACTGCAACAGAAGGTCGACCCTGTGAAGCTGATGAACGATTTTTTTGCCGCCGTCGAGTTTATGCAAAAGCACCCCGACGCCAGCGGAAAAGTGGGCATCACCGGTTTTTGCTACGGCGGCGGTGTGTCGAATGCGGCGGCTGTCGCCTACCCGGAGCTGGCCTGCGCGGTGCCGTTCTATGGACGCCAGCCGCCTGCGGCGGATGTTGCGAAGATCACCGCGCCACTCCTGCTGCACTACGCCGAACTCGATAAAGGGATCAATGAGGGCTGGCCTGCTTACGAGGCGGCGCTGAAAGAAAACCATAAGGTTTATGAGGCGCACATCTACCCTGGCGTTAACCACGGTTTTCATAATGATTCCACGCCGCGCTACGATCATGCGGCGGCGGAGCTGGCCTGGCAGCGCACGCTGGACTGGTTTAACAAATATCTCAATTAACCGCTGCGCCCCGGCGGACAATTCCGGGGCGTTCGGTTTTTAGGCAAAATAATATCCGTTATGGACACCGTTGCCCCCCCTCCGCGCATCCTTCGCGAAATGCGATTAATCATCCTGCGTGACTATTTAGCCGCACTAAAATAATTATTACCCTCAGGCTAGTTTTAACTGAAATCGGCGCGCTTTCAGGGTTAAAATAGCAGGGTGATCTGCGTCACACTTTTTCGCCGCTCATCAATAAGCCACCTGTCAATAGGTGAGCATTTTATCGGGTTGACCCCTGCAAGCCAGAGCTGGTGCGGCCTGACGCAAAAAAGAGCCAAAAAGCGTTCACTATAATTACGGGTAACATTTTGATAACAATTTAAAGGGTGGAATAGTTTACTTTCATGATTTCTTCGCCACGATCGCGTTTTTTATTATCGATAACGACGACTGATAAATAATTTTGCGCCAAAAGTGTGGCAGGAAAAATAATATCATCTGTGAATTGTTATTTATTCTGTGTATTTTACAAGAACGGTTTTTATATTTAATGTGAGTGCGTAAGAAAGAGGGTGTTAAATAATAAACTTAGCGTGCTAAATAAATGGCTAATAAATTTTCCTTTTAAGATAAGCAGGTTACGCATAGTTTCCTGATGGTATCATCTGTGTCTTTTTTTGAACAATTGTGAACAAATGCAACCTTTGGTCATTATCTGTGGGTGATTAACCTTGTTTTTGAACGAATAATTTGATGAATATTTATTGATCAAAAAATTTACGCCGACCTATACATATTGCTCATGTTTTGCCGATAACCAAAATAAGTCTCGCCTGCGGGTGAGAATGTACCTTCAAGGCAAGGAATTAACTATGCGTATGCTTCAAAACTTCACTATCCGCTTTGTGATGCTCTCCATCCTGGGCGTGTTCTGCCTGCTGTGGTCTGGCGTGGGCTTGTACAGCGTGTCTTCTCTGTCCAAAGTGGCGAACGGTAACGAGGTCGACCGCCAACTGGTTAACCAAATGACGTTGCTGAGCCAGGGGAACGACCAATATTTTCGCGTTGTCACGCGCTTAGCGCGGGTCATGGATGTTAAGGCATCGGGCGGTACGGCAGATTTCGCCCCGGTTCAGCAGGCGCTGGACAATATGAGAACCAAACTGGATGCGCTCAAGGCCATCTCGCCTGGTCCGGTGGATGAAAACGTCTCCGCGCAGGTGATTGCAAGCTGGCAGGCACTGTTAGATCAGGGTGTCGGTCCGCAGGTGCAAATTGCGCAGCAGGGGAATATCGACGGTTATCGTCATCAGGCGAACAACGTCACACCCGCGCTCAGCCGTAACTTCGGTGCCAGCGCGGAAGCTTTTAACAATGCCGCGGGCAAAATGCTGGATGACACCCGCGTGATGGTTGACTGGCAGACCAGCGTCACCCGCACCGTGATCCTGACGGCGGTGGTGCTCGGTATTCTGCTGTTGCTGTTCTCTGACCGCTATCTGGTGACCATGCTGGTGAAACCGCTGGCGACGATCCGTCAGCATTTCCGCCTGATTGCGCAGGGCGATCTCAGCCAGCCGGTGCAGGGTTTTGGTCGCAACTGCGTAGGGCAGATGGTGCCGCTGTTACAGGGGATGCAGGACAGCCTGCGCGAAGCCGTCAGCTCCATTCGTTCCGGTAGCGACAACATCTGGCGCGGTGCGACGGAAATCTCCAGCGGCAATAACGATCTCTCCTCACGCACCGAAGAACAAGCGGCCGCGCTGGAAGAGACCGCCGCCAGTATGGAGCAACTGACCGCCACGGTGAAACTGAACGCCGAAAACGCGCGTCAGGCCAGCGATCTGGCAGAAGTGGCGTCGAAAACCGCCAGCAAAGGGGGTTCACTGGTGGATGAAGTGGTGAGTACCATGGCCGGGATCTCAGACAGCTCGAAGAAAATCGCTGAGATCACCAACGTCATTAACAGCATCGCTTTCCAGACTAACATTCTGGCGCTGAACGCGGCGGTTGAGGCTGCGCGCGCCGGTGAGCAGGGCCGAGGTTTTGCGGTGGTGGCGGGCGAAGTGCGCAATCTGGCGAGTCGCAGTGCCGGTGCCGCGAAAGAGATCGAAACGCTGATTGCGGATTCCGCTACCCGCGTGGAAAAAGGCGCGAAACTGGTGAACGACACCGGGACCACGATGGAAGGTATTCTGCGAGCGGTAACGGAAGTGACCACCATTATGAAGCAAATTGCTGGCGCGTCTGCGGAGCAGAGCAAAGGCATTTCGCAGGTCGGCATTGCCATCACTCAGATGGACAGCGTAACGCAGCAAAACGCCGCCCTGGTGGAGCAGGTTTCTGCTGCCGCCGCTGCACTTGAGCGTCAGACCGAAGAGTTGCAGCGTTCCGTGCAGCAATTCCGCCTGTCCGGTGAAGAGCAGAAAATAGCGGCCGCCCCGCTAAAAACGCCGGCTCCACGCGCGGTCGCATCGGCAAAAAGCGCATCGACAGATGAGTGGGTGGCGTTTTAATTAAGACTTTTCGTGCTCAAAATATCGCTATATAATCTCTTATATAGCGATTGAGGGCGCAGCAATGGATAACCATTTCGGTAAAGGTTTAATGGCGGGGCTGAGAGCGGCGCAGGCCGAAAGTGCCCGTAACGTGGCACATTTTTGTGCTGACTATAAACGTGGATTCGTGCTGGGTTTTTCCCAGCGCATGTATGAGAACACGGGCGACCGACAGCTTAGCGCGTGGGAAGCCGGGATCCTGACCCGTCGTTACGGGCTGGATAAAGAGATGGTGATGGACTTCTTTCGGGAAAGCCACTCCAGCACCATCATCCGCTTCTTTATGGCGGGTTACCGGCTGGAAGGGTGACTCCCGGGTTATTCTTTTTCTGCCCTTTAAGGCCACGGTCATCATGTCGTGGCCATTTCATTTTCTGAATCGCCGATAACCACTGTATCCATGTGGGTAAATGTCGTACCGATCGCAGCATTTTTCATTGAAAGCGTTTGAAATAGCCGCTCCCTTTGCAAAAGGAAGCGCACTGAATGGCGGATCTGAACGCAGCGTCTACCCCCCACGGCATTAATCGCCGTGACTTTATGAAGTTATGCACGGCATTGGCAGCTACCCTGGGGTTGAGCGGCAAGGCCGCCGCCGGAATGGCCGCGGCGCTCACGCAACCGCAGCGCCCGCCGGTGGTCTGGATTGGCGCACAGGAGTGCACGGGCTGCACCGAATCCCTGCTGCGCGCCACGCATCCCACGGTTGAAAATCTCCTGCTGGACACCATTTCGCTTGAGTACCACGAAGTGCTCAGCGCGGCGTTTGGTCACCAGGCCGAAGAGAATAAGCACCACGCGCTGGAGCAGTACAAGGGCCAGTACGTGCTGGTGGTTGACGGCTCTGTCCCGCTGAAAGACAACGGCATTTACTGCATGGTCGCCGGTGAACCCATTGTCGATCATATTCGTCGGGCAGCAGAGCATGCGGCGGCGATTATCGCCATCGGCTCCTGTTCCGCCTGGGGCGGCGTGGCTGCGGCGGGTGTGAACCCTACCGGCGCGGTCGGGTTAAGCGAGGTGCTGCCAGGGAAAACGGTGATCAACATTCCGGGCTGTCCGCCCAATCCGCATAACTTTCTCGCCACCGTGGCGCACATTATTACCTACGGCAAGCCGCCGAAGTTGGATGCCAAAAATCGCCCGACCTTCGCCTATGGCCGTTTGATCCATGAGCACTGCGAGCGGCGTCCGCACTTCGATGCCGGGCGCTTTGCGCGCGCGTTTGGCGACGAAGGTCACCGGGAAGGCTGGTGCCTGTACCATCTGGGCTGCAAAGGCCCGGAAACCTGGGGCAACTGCTCAACGCTGCAATTTTGCGACGTCGGCGGTGTGTGGCCGGTGGGCATTGGTCACCCGTGCTATGGCTGCAACGAAGAGGGCATCGGTTTTCATAAAGGCATTCATCAACTGGCGAGCGTGCAAAACCCCACCCCGCGCGCTGAAAAACCCGACGTCACTCTGAAAGAAGGCGGCGGCGTTTCTGCCACGGCGATGGGGCTTCTGGGCGGCGTGATTGGCGTGGCGGGCGGCGTCAGTGTGATGACGGTGCGCGAGCTGGGACGTCAACAGAAGAAAGACGACGCGGATCCACAAGGAGAGTGACCGTGAACAGACGTGATTTTCTCAAACTCTCCTCCGGCGGTGCGCTGTTGGTGGGCGGCGCATCCCGCGGCCATGCGGCGGTGCATAATCGTCCGCCCCTGCCCGGCGCGCTCGGCATGCTCTACGACTCAACGCTCTGCGTGGGTTGTCAGGCGTGTGTTACCCGCTGCCAGGACATTAACTTTCCGGCGCGCAATCCCGAGGGGGAGCAAACCTGGTCCAATAACGACAAGCTCTCGCCGTATACTAACAACATTATTCAGGTGTGGCGCAGCGGCGCGGGTGTCAATAAAGACCAGCTTGTCGACGGCTATGCCTATATCAAAAAACAGTGCATGCACTGTGTCGATCCCAACTGCGTGTCGGTCTGCCCGGTCTCGGCGCTAAAAAAAGATCCGCGAACCGGCATCGTGCATTACGACGCCAGCGTTTGTACCGGCTGCCGCTATTGCATGGTCGGCTGCCCGTTTAACGTGCCGAAATACGATTACAACAACCCGTTTGGGGCGATCCACAAATGCGAGCTGTGCAACCAGCAAGGCGTTGAGCGGCTCGACAAAGGCGGTCTGCCGGGCTGCGTTGAAGCCTGTCCTGCCGGCGCGGTCATCTTTGGTACCCGTGAAGAACTGCTGGCGGAAGCGCGTAAACGCCTGGCATTACCGGTGGGCAGCGACTACGGCTATCCACGCCAGACCCTGGCGGCGGGCGATACCTACATGCATGCGGTCGCGCACTATTCTCCGCATATTTATGGCGAAAACGAAGGCGGCGGCACGCAGGTTTTAGTGCTGAGCGCTGTTCCTGCGCAAAACCTGGATTTGCCCGCGCTTGACCCGCTCGCCACCGGCGCACGCGCAGAACACATTCAGCACACGGTATACAAAGGCATGATGCTGCCGCTGGCGCTGCTGGCAGGGCTCAGCGTGCTGGTGCGTCGTCATACTCAACATGATCCGCATAAGGGGGACGACGATGACGCATCATGAGCCACAACCGCTCGGTGGAAAACTGCTGAGCAAAGCCGTGGTGATCTTTGCCCCGCTGGTGCTGCTGTGCCTGATTTTTATCGGCAAACGGCTGGTGTTTGGCCTGGGATCGGTCTCCGATCTGAACGGCGGTTATCCCTGGGGGATCTGGATCGCTTTTGATCTGCTGATCGGCACCGGTTTTGCCTGCGGCGGCTGGGCGCTGGCGTGGGCGGTGTACGTGTTTAACCGGGGTGAATACCATCCGCTGGTGCGCCCGGCGCTGCTGGCGAGCCTGTTTGGCTACTCGCTCGGCGGGTTGTCGATCACCATTGACGTTGGGCGCTACTGGAATCTGCCCTATTTCTACATTCCGGGCCATTTCAACGTCAATTCCGTGCTGTTTGAAACCGCCGTCTGCATGACCATTTATATCGGGGTCATGGCGCTGGAGTTTGCCCCCGCCGTCTTCGAGCGGCTGGGCTGGACGGTGTCGCTAAAGCGTCTTAACAAGGTGATGTTTTTTGTCATCGCACTGGGCGCACTGCTGCCGACCATGCACCAGTCGTCGATGGGATCGCTGATGATTGTGGCGGGGCACAAGGTGCATCCGCTGTGGCAGAGCTATGAAATGCTGCCGCTGTTCTCCCTGCTGACCGCGTTTATTATGGGCTTTTCGATTGTGATTTTCGAAGGCTCGCTGGTGAAAAGCGCGCTGCGCGGCAACAGTGTGGATGAAACCGCGCTGTTTACGAAGCTCAGCGGCGTGCTCAGCGTACTGCTGGCGCTGTTTCTCGTGGCGCGCATGGGTGAGCTACTCTGGCGGCACAAGCTCGGTTACGCCTTTGCCGGGGATTTTTATTCTGTGCTGTTCTGGATTGAAACTGGCCTGCTGGCGTTTCCGCTGGTCCTGTTGCGCCTGCCCCGACTGCGGCGCGAGCCGCGCATGCTGTTTATCGGTGCGCTCAGCATGCTGCTTGGCTGCGCGTGCTGGCGGCTCTCTTATTCGCTGCTCGCCTTCAACCCCGGTGGCGGCTATCACTACTTCCCGACCTGGGAAGAGCTGCTGATCTCCATCGGCTTCGTGGCTATCGAGATCTGCGCTTATATCTTACTGGTCCGCCTGCTGCCGATCATTCCACCGTTAAAAAAGCCACTTCGTCATCAGGGAGCGAGTAAAGCATGAGTCAACGAATCACGATCGATCCGGTTACGCGTATCGAAGGACACCTGCGCATTGATTGCGAAATCACCGACGGCAAAGTGTCGAAAGCCTGGGCGTCCGGTACCATGTGGCGCGGCATGGAAACGATCGTCAAAGACCGGGATCCGCGCGATGCCTGGATGATCGTGCAGCGCATCTGCGGCGTGTGCACCACCACGCATGCGATCTCGTCCGTGCGTGCGGCGGAAAGCGCGTTAAAAATAGAGGTGCCGCTGAACGCGCAGTACATCCGCAATATCATTCTGGCGGCGCACACCACCCACGATCACATTGTGCATTTTTATCAGCTTTCGGCGCTGGACTGGGTGGATATTACCGCCGCACTGAAGGCCGATCCCGCTAAAGCGTCGGCGTTGCTCAGGGGTGTCTCAAACTGGCCGCTTAATAGCGCGGAAGAGTTCACCCGCGTGCAGAACAAAGTGAAGGATCTGGTCGCCAGCGGGCAGCTTGGGATTTTTGCCAACGGCTACTGGGGGCACCCGGCGATGAAGCTGCCGCCGGAGGTGAACCTGATTGCCGTGGCCCACTATTTACAGGCGCTGGAGTGCCAGCGCGACGCCAACCGTATCGTGGCGCTACTGGGCGGTAAATCCCCGCACATTCAGAACCTTGCCGTCGGCGGCGTGGCAAACCCCATCAATCTTGACGGCATTGGCGTACTCAATCTCGAACGCCTGATGTACATCAAATCTTTTATCGACAAACTGGGCGATTTTATCGAGCAGGTCTACAAAGTTGATACGGCGGTGATTGCCGCGTATTACCCGGAATGGCTGGAGCAGGGCAAAGGTGCGGTGAATTATCTCTGCGCGCCCGAATACCCGACCGACAGCAAAAACGGCAGTTTTCTTTTCCCCGGCGGGGCGATCGTCGATGCCGATCTGAAAACCTTCCGGCCCATAGATTCCCACTCGGATGCGTGGCTGATCAACGGCATCCAGGAGAGCGCGAAGCACGCCTGGTATAAAGACGATGCGCCGCAGGCACCGTGGGAAGGCACCACCGAGCCGGACTACACCGGCTGGGCGGATGACGGAAAATATTCATGGGTCAAAGCGCCGACCTTTTACGGCAAAACCGTCGAGGTCGGGCCGCTGGCAAACATGCTGTGCAAACTGGCGGCCGGGCGTGAACCCACGAAGGCTAAGCTTGCTGAAATCATCGCTATTTACCATTCGCTGACGGGGAAAACGATCGCCGTGGAGCAACTGCATTCGACGCTTGGGCGCATCATTGGCCGCACCGTGCACGCCTGCGAGTTGCAACAGATCCTGCAACATCAGTATCAGGCGCTGATCGAGAACATTGGCAAAGGCGATCATCTGACGTGGGTGAAACCCGATATCCCCGCCAGCGGCGAGTTTAAAGGCGTCGGCTTTCTGGAAGCGCCGCGTGGGATGCTCTCGCACTGGATGGTGATCAAAGAGGGCAAAATCAGTAATTACCAGGCCGTGGTCCCTTCGACCTGGAATGCCGGACCGCGCAATATGAATGACGAGGTGGGGCCGTATGAAATGTCGCTGGTGGGCACGCCGGTTGCCGATCCGCAAAAACCGCTGGAAGTGGTGAGAACGATCCACTCTTTCGATCCCTGTATGGCCTGTGCCGTGCACGTCGTTGATGCCGACGGGCAGGATGTGGTCACCGTGAAGGTACTCTGATGCGAATTCTTGTCTTAGGCGTGGGTAATGTGTTGTTGAGCGACGAAGCGATTGGTGTGCGTACCGTTGAAGCGCTGATGGCGCGCTACAGTCTGCCCGCGAATGTTGACGTGCTGGACGGCGGCACGGCGGGCATGGAGCTGATGGAGGCGATGGCAGACCGCGACCATCTGATCATCATTGATGCGATCGTCTCGCGCAATCATCCGCCGGGATCGATCATGATACTGTGCGACGAAGAGGTGCCGGTACTGTTTACCAACAAAATCTCGCCGCACCAGCTTGGGCTGGCGGATGTGCTGTCGGCGCTGCGCTTCACCGGCGAGTTCCCTAAGCGCATCACGCTGATAGGAGTGATCCCACACTCCCTTGAACCGCACATTGGCCTGACGCCGACCGTGGCGGCCAGCCTGGAGCCCGCACTCCAGTGCGTGCTGGCAACCCTGTACGAGAGCGGTATTCACTGCGAGGCGCGAGCGTCATGAGCGCAACGTTTACCGGTTTTATCGACAGCCCTGCTGCACGCGTAACGGCGGCGTTTGAAAGCGTTGCCCGAAAAACGCTACACGATGGGGCTTTTCTTCACCCGGAAATGCCGGTGCATGCCAGCGCGTTTACGCTTTTCGAAGGGCAATGGACGGGATGTGTGATTACGCCGTGGCTGCTCAGCGCGCTGATCCTGCCCGGTCCGCAGCAGCAGTGGCCTGCGCGTAACATCGGCGAAAAAATCGCGCTGGCGTTGCCCATCGGCACTATGACCTTTAGCGTCGGTGAACTGGACACGCTTGGGCAGTATCTCGCCTGTTCGCTGATGTCACCGCTGGCGCGCACCCTCACCGTCGATCAGGGCATTCGGCTGGCGAACGATTGCGGGCGAATGCTGCTGTCGCTGCCGGTAAACGCGCCTGCGTCCCCGGCACGGCGCGCTCTGCTGTTCGGGCGGTCTGGCCTGCAAGATGCATGAGCTGTCGCTGTGTCAAAACGCACTTGCCATCGTGCTTGAGCAGGCCGCGCAGCACCGCGCCCGGCGTGTTACCGGCGTCTGGCTTGAGGTTGGGGCACTGGCCTGCGTCGAAGAGACCGCGCTGCGTTTTAGCTTTGACGCCGTCTGTCGCCACACGCAGGCACAGGGGTGCGAATTGCACATCACGCATTCAGCCGCCCAGGCCTGGTGCTGGGATTGCAGCGCCAGCGTGACGGTGATGCAGCACGATGCGCCTTGCCCACTGTGTCAGGGCGTGCGGCTGCACATGCAGAGCGGCGATGCGCTGCGGGTAAAAAGCATTGAAGTGGAATAACAGAGGGCGTGAAGAATGTGTATAGGCGTGCCGGGTCAGATTGTCGCGGTGGGGGAGGATATTCACCACCTCGCGCAGGTGTCGATTTGTGGCGTCACGCGTGACATTAATATTGCGCTGGTGTGTGAAGGGCAACCCGCTGAACTGCTCGGCGAATGGGTGCTGGTTCATGTGGGGTTTGCCATGAGCATTATCGATGAGCACGAAGCCCGTGAAACGCTGGCGGCGCTCGAATTGCTGGACATCGACACCACCGCTTAGCGCCCGGCGTCGGTGATCATCTGCGTCACGGCGCTCAGGTGACCGATTTTGACGTCGCTGGCGCGCTTAAATTTGCTCTTATCAATCAGCAGTAACGACTGCTGCGCGCGTTGTAACAGCTGGGTTTTAAACCCGGCGTTATGCACCGTGGGATCCCACATATCCCCGTTCGCATCGACCCCTTCGCAGGAAAAAATAAACAGATCGATAGCCACCGATTTGAGCAGCGGGGCCAGCGTTGGATTCATATAGCAGCGGTACTTACGATCGAGCTGTCCCCCTGAACAGATCAGCGTGACGTGCTGGCGACGCGCCATCTCCTGGCAAATCGGCTGGCTGTTGGTGAACACCGTCAGCGGCATGTCCGGTAGCTGACGCGCCAGGTGAAAGCAGGTTGAACTGGCATCGAGCGCGAGCACCATGTCCTGCGTGATCCAGCCGAGCGCCAGGCGGGCGATATCCGCTTTATCCGCATAGTGACTTTTCAGCCGGGCGAAAAAGGGCTCACCGCCGTCGTGATTGCGCGTGTGGATCAGCCGCGCCCGCCCGTGATGACGCACGATTTTACCCTGGGATTGCAGGGCGCTCAGATCGCGGCGCAGCGTCTCTTTACTGATGCCGAGCTGGAGGGCAAGGCCGCCGGTGGTCAGCGTGTCGTGCTGTGCCAGCATCTGCAAAATGACCTGCTGTCGCGCGGATTTCATGGCGTACCTTTGGGCTTAAGCGCTCAGCCTGGGTGGAATGGTGATCAGCGACGGGCCGATCGCCGCGCCATTTTTGCCGGTGTGCTTAATGTGATACATCGCCAGATCGGCGCGCTTTAACGCTTCGGGGAAATCATCGCCATCCTGCACTTCATCAATGCCGATCGACGCACCCACCATGCCAACGCCGTTATCCAGTTCAAACGGTGCTAACGCCGCGCGCAGGCAGTTTTGCGCGGTGCTGTTAATCTCCGCGTCATGGAGGGCAAACGGCAGCAGCAGCACAAACTCGTCGCCGCCGAGGCGTCCGACCACGGAGCCTTCCGGGCAGGTATCACTTAGCCGCTGGCTTAGCTGCATCAGCAGTTCATCGCCGCTGCGGTGACCAAAGGTGTCGTTAATGCGTTTAAAATCGTCCAGATCGATAAACGCCACGCAGAGTGCTCCCGCCTGTTTCAGCGCAGTGAAGTGTTTGATCAGCGCATGGCGGTTCGCAAGCCCGGTGAGCGGGTCGTGGTTGGCGAGCAGGGCGAGCTGTTCCTCGTACTGCTTCTCTTTTGTCATGTCGATGTGTGTGCCGGTCACCTTCAGCGCTTTGCCGCGATCGTCCCATTCACTGACGCGACCGCGATCGAGCACCCAGGTCACGGTGCCGTTTTTATGCTGCATGCGATGCAGCGCTTCGTACCAGGGGGCGTTGCCTTCAAGATGATCGTAAAACGCATCCAGCACGCGCTGGCGATCGTCGGGGTGGAGATGCTCTTTCCAGACGTCAAAATTCGCGCTCAGCTCTTTGGGCTGATAGCCGAGCATTGATCCCCAGCGGCGATTATAGATAATCAGTTTTCCACTGGGCACATCCAGCTGCCACAGGCACAGACCCGTACCGTCCAACGCCGCGCTCAGCTTATTGCGGGCGTCACGGGCCAGCCGCACCAGACGGGCATTATGCTTCTTCAGATTCAGGATCTGTTGCTTAAGCGCGAGTTCAGACATGACAGCCCGTTGTGGACAAATAAAAACCATTCTCACTAGTTATGATTTTGTTGTAAATATGTCGCACAAAAAAGAACGGGGAAAAGAGGAAAAACCGGGCGCGAACGCCCGGTAAAAGCATTAACCGTTACGTTTATCTTCGGTCAGGGTGTCGAAGTCACTTGCATCGTGACGCTCATGCAACTGCTCATTGAGCGGCCCGCTGGTGCGGTTTACCATGCGACCCCGCTGCACGCCCGGACGTTGTGCAATCTCGTTCGCCCAGCGCAGCACATTTTTATAGCTGCCCGCGTCGAGGAACTCGGCGGCGTCGTAAATCGTACCCAGCACCGCATTGCCGTACCACGGCCAGATCGCCATATCCGCAATGGTGTATTCATCACCGGCAACATACTTATGCTTCGCTAACTGCTGGTCGAGCACGTCCAGTTGACGCTTGGCTTCCATCGTAAAGCGGTTAATCGCGTACTCGATTTTCACCGGGGCGTAATGGTAGAAGTGACCAAAACCGCCGCCGAGGAACGGCGCGGATCCCTGTAACCAGAACAGCCAGTTGAGCGTTTCGGTTCGCCCCGCCAGATCTTTTGGCAGGAAGTGACCGAATTTTTCCGCCAGATAGACAAGGATCGATCCCGATTCAAACACGCGCGTCGGCGGGGTCGTACTGTGATCGCGCAGCGCCGGGATCTTCGAGTTCGGATTCACCTCAACGAAGCCGCTGGAGAACTGGTCGCCTTCGCCAATGCGGATCAGCCAGGCGTCGTACTCCGCCTCTTTCACGCCCTTCGCCAGCAACTCTTCTAACAGAATTGTCACTTTCTGGCCGTTCGGCGTGCCGAGGGAATAGAGCTGAAGGGCATGTTTGCCTACCGGTAACGTTTTTTCATGCGTCGCCCCGGACACCGGGCGGTTGATACTGGCGAATGCGCCGCCGCCGGATTTATCCCACGTCCAGGTTTTCGGTGGCTGGTAGTTGCTGTCTGACATGTTGATTTGCCTCTGCGTTAACGTGTTGTAGCAGTTTAGCTGATGAGAATGCGCTCAGCCCAAACGCTGACATCATCACCGCTGCCCAGATCCGGCTGAACCAGTCCGTTGACCATAAAGGTCGGCGAAACATGGATCCCGTTCTGGCGCGAATATTTACAGTGCCACTTGATCAGCGTCTGCAAATCCGCACGAGCAAACGGCACGGAGACATCCACACCGCTGTAATTTTTCAACCGCGCGATGATGTCGTTAGGCGTGGCGTCCATGTTCGGACCGCTGCAATGGTCGGTGAATTCAAACTCTTCACGGTGATCGGCAACCGCCTGCATCACTTTTCGTGCCGCATCCCGGCCATTCGGCAGCGTTGATGCCGCCAGGATGTAACGCACAATCACCCCCGAGAAGAGATGCCACGGCTGCGACTGCAAACGGATTTTAACCGTCACCTTGTCTTCACCGAGATGCGTCAACAGCGCATCCAGCTTATTAAACGCTTTCACTGAATAGGGACAGGTTGGCTCAAGAAACATTTCAAAAGTACGTGGACCGTGGCCCCATTCGAGCGGCTGCGGGTTCAGAGCAGTGTGCTGACTCATAGTAACTCCTGATGTTGTGGGTGTTTTTCGCAGTGTAACAAAAAGGTGAGAGAGGGGAATTGGTAAAAGGGTTCATTTAAGGCACAGGCACCGGGAAAGAGGCGTGCCGATAAATAATCGTGCTTTCAAATGTGATCATTGCACTATTTTCGGACTTTTTTTACTGAAGAAAAGGGCTGGATGAGGATTTTATTAGGATATTTCTAATTCATTTTTGACCTATCGATACTGATTACCCGACAGGTGAGTCCCCGTTTTTAATTATATAGCACCACTATTTTCAGTAAAACCGGAGGTATTTACTGGGTGTCTTAAAAAAGGGAGCGATTTACGCCAGACATTATGAACCCTACAAAAGTAATAAAATATTTCAACAGGGTAATATTCTTAAGAATATTCTAACGGCAGCAGTTTGATCTGTTTATTTGATAATTGAAGGCGTAATGCTCTATTATCGTCGGCTGCGAAATGAGTTCGAAAAACCATCATACGGCGATAGGCAAAGAGGGATTTTATGAGTGACAGTTTCCAACGAGAAATACCCAAAGCACGTATTAACCTGAAGCTCGACCTGCACACGGGCGGCGCGCAAAAGAAAACGGAACTTCCGCTGAAATTACTGGTAACCGGTGATTTTAGCCATGGTCAGGAGACCGCGCAGTTATCTGAACGATCCAAAATCAACGTTAATAAAAACAATTTCAACAGCGTGCTCGCGGAGTTTTCTCCTCGCGTGAACCTGACCGTCGCCAACACCCTGGCGGGAGACGGTAATGAAGAAAATATCAGCCTGACGTTTAAGAGCATGAATGACTTCACGCCCGAACAGGTTGCCCGCCAAATCCCCCAGCTCAAAGCCATGCTCTCGATGCGCAATCTTCTTCGCGATCTCAAGGCGAACCTGCTGGATAACCAGGCTTTTCGTAAAGAGCTGGAAAAAATCCTGCTGGATCCCGCACTGAGCAGCGAATTGCGCAGTGAACTGTCAGCCCTGGTGCCTGAACAGGCCTGAACGGCGGCAATGTTTAACGGATTAACGAGAGAAAATGCTGATGTCTGTAAAAAATGAAAACGCCACCCTTGGTGAAAGCGTGGTACTTGAGCGCCCGGAAGCGGGCCGGGTTTACGCCTCGCTGTTTGAAAAAATCAATCTCAACCCGGTGTCACGCCTAAGCGCGCTGGATGTCTGGCAGGACGCGCAAGCGATGTCCGACGCCACCGTCGATGAGCGTCTTACCGCAGGTATGCAGGTGTTCCTGGAGTGTCTGCGCCAGGCTGGCACCAAAATTGAAAAGCTGGATCGTTCGCTGATTGACCACCACATCGCCGAACTGGACGAGCAGATCAGCCGCCAGTTGGATGCGGTGTTGCACCACCCGGAATTCCAGGCCGTCGAGTCATTATGGCAGGGCACAAAATCACTGATTGATAAAACCGATTTCCGCCAGAACGTGAAAATCGAACTGCTCGATCTCTCTAAAGACGATCTGCGTCAGGATTTTGAAGATGCGCCGGAAGTGATCCAGAGCGGTCTTTATTTGCAGACCTACGTCGCGGAATACGACACGCCAGGCGGTGAGCCGATCGGCGCGCTGATTTCAGCCTATGATTTTGATGCTTCCGCACAGGACGTGGCGCTGCTGCGCAATATCTCCAAAGTTTCTGCGGCGGCGCACATGCCGTTTATCGGATCCGCTGGCCCGAAATTCTTCCTCAAAGAGTCCATGGAAGAGGTGGCGGCAATCAAAGATATCGGCAACTATTTTGATCGTGCGGAATACATTAAATGGAAGTCGTTCCGCGAGACCGACGATTCACGCTATATCGGCCTGGTGATGCCGCGCGTGCTGGGTCGCCTGCCGTACGGTCCGGACACCGTGCCGGTGCGCAGCTTTAACTATGTTGAAGAAGTTAAAGGCCCGGATCACGACAAATACCTGTGGACCAACGCCTCTTTTGCCTTCGCGGCCAACATGGTGCGCAGTTTTATCAATAACGGTTGGTGCGTGCAGATCCGTGGCCCGCAGGCGGGTGGCGCGGTGCAGGATCTGCCGATCCACCTTTACGATCTGGGCACCGGCAATCAGGTGAAAATCCCGTCGGAAGTGATGATCCCGGAAACGCGCGAATTTGAATTTGCCAATCTGGGCTTCATTCCGCTGTCGTATTACAAAAACCGTGACTATGCCTGCTTCTTCTCGGCGAACTCCACCCAGAAGCCCGCGCTGTACGACACCGCCGATGCCACCGCCAACAGCCGCATCAACGCGCGTCTGCCTTACATCTTCCTGCTTTCACGCATTGCGCACTATTTGAAACTCATCCAGCGCGAAAACATCGGCACCACCAAAGACCGCCGTTTGCTGGAACTGGAACTTAACACCTGGGTGCGCGGACTGGTGACGGAAATGACCGATCCCGGCGACGAATTGCAAGCGTCTCACCCGCTGCGTGACGCAAAAGTGATCGTTGAAGATATTGAGGACAACCCAGGCTTCTTCCGCGTCAAGCTGTTCGCCATTCCACATTTCCAGGTGGAAGGCATGGACGTGAATCTGTCTCTGGTTTCCCAGATGCCGAAAGCGAAATCGTAAGGCGGTGACTCAGGGATGAAAATTTACCGTCCACTCTGGGAAGATGGGGCCTTTTTGGCCCCACAACAGTTCCAGCAACAGGCCTTGTGGGATGCGCATGTCACCGATGTGATTGCACGCATGGGGCTGGCTAACCCTTGGGGCGTCATCGCTGCGGAATTTGACGATGCTGCACTGGGCTTATCACGTCTTAACGCGACCAAAATTGTCGTGCGCTTTCCTGATGGCACGCTGGTGGACACTGATCTCTCGGATAATCTCCCTCCTGCCTGTGATGTCTCTGCCGCGTCGGCACAAGGTTACGTTGAAGTGGTACTTGCGCTGCCTCTGCTCAGCGCCAATGGTGGCAATCTTGATGATGGTCACGACAGTGAGCGCCCCCGTCGCTGGAAACCGGAACGCGTTCAGGTGCAGGAATTGGCGGGAATAGAACGTGGTGAGCTGGCGGTTCTTCGTCACGCATTGACCTTACGTCTCGCGACGCAGGAAAACACGGCCTATCTGACCTGTCCCGTCACGCGTCTTGTGCGTAACGCGCAGGGTCAGTGGAGCCGCGACGTTACGTTTATACCGCCAATGCTCAGTTTATCTGCCAGCCCTAAGCTGGTGGAAGAAATGGGGGATTTGCTTAATCGCCTTCAGTCTCGCCGTGAGCGTCTCATGGGTATGCGCCGCGAGAGCAATGCGCGTATGGCTGATTTTGCCATCGCCGATGTCACATTATTCTGGCTTCTGAATGCCCTGAACAGTGCTGAACCCATACTCGTAGAACTGCTCCAGGCGCCCGATCGTCATCCGGAGCTGATCTACCGGGAGTTAGTGCGACTTGCCGGGAGCCTGCTGACGTTTTCACTGGAGAGCAGTGCAGCAGACATTCCGGTTTACCAGCATGCATTGCCAGAGCAGGTATTCCCGCCGTTGCTGGCATTACTCGATCGTCTGCTGGAAACAACGCTCCCATCGCGAATGATCAGTATCGAGCTTGAACACGACGATCAGATCTGGAAGGGATTGTTGCACGATGCGCGGTTACGTGAAGGTGCAGATTTCTACCTTTCTGTACGATCGTCGATGCCCAACCACGAACTTCAAATCAAATTTCCGCAACTGTGCAAAGCAGGTAGCCAGGATGACGTCTCCGATGTGGTGAATGTCGCGTTGAGTGGCATGGTCATCAAACCGCTAAGCCATGTCCCTGCGGCGATCCCATTACGCCTGGAGAATCAATACTTTGCCCTCGATTTAAGTACGGATGCAGCCCGCGCCATGCTTGAGGCCGGAAGTTGTACCTTCTACACCCCGAAATCTTTGGGGGATGTAAAACTCGAACTCTACGCGGTGCTGCGCACATGAATAAAGCTGAACTCGCTCAAATCGAACGTATTTTTTATCCGGGCTGGTTAATGGTCAGCCAGTTGCGCAGCGGGCAAGAGGTCAAAGAGGGGGAAAGCCTGTATCGGCATGCGTGTCGTCTGGTTCAGGATGCTCAGACGGCGTTGAGTGAAGCGGGTTACAGCGATACGAGCCGTGACCATATGCTGTACGCATATTGTGCATTACTGGATGAAAGCGTACTCAATCGGGGCAAAAAAGATGATGGCTATCTGATATGGCGTCGTGATCCTCTGCAGGCGCATTTCTTCGGCAACCTGCGTGCAGGTGAAGAGTTGTGGGAGCGCATTCGCGATCTACTAAAGGAAACATCGCCGGATATCGCCGTGCTCACCTGCCTTTACCGCACTTTGCAGCTGGGATTCGTCGGCGAGTTTCGTGCACAAAATAATGAGCGACGTGAGGATATTGTTCGCGCGCTGGGGGAGCGGGTACCGTCGTTCACTCTGGCTCAGGATGCCCCCATTGTTGTCAGAGCATCGCGCTTACGCAGTGGGCGTCGCTTTTACTGGCTTGCCTGGTTCGTGGGTGCAACAGCGTTGGCTGTGCTCTGGTTTTGGCTATCTTCCACCCTCACCGACATGGTGAATCAAATAGTCAGGCCGGGGTAAGCGATGCGTGACGTTTACCTAAGCTTGTTGACGATGCTGGCAGCCATTTTGGGCCTCTGGCTCATTCTTGGTTTCTGGCCATTATCAATAAGTAGCCAGGCGGTGCTGAGCTTGCTGGTCGTGCTCATCACGTGCGTAACACTCTGGCGGCAATGGCGCTTGTCATTGTCGCGGCACACCGTCGACCGGATCCTGCACGATGACAATTTGCCGCCAGAAGATTTTCAGGGCGCGGTCATTCTGGCCTGTGGGGACAGTGCAGCCTTGTTCAGTCATGACGTTCCACACCGTGAAACCCGACAGGGCTGGTATCTCAAGGTCAATGATCCTGAGCAACTCTTAATTCTGGCGCAGCACCTCAGCCTGTTGCGCCCGGCGCTGATCGCGCAGATTTCGGTGATGCTGGCTATTTTGCCGGAGCAGCATACTTCACATGAAGAATTCACGTCGCAATTGCGTGGCTGGCAGCGTGGGGTGACGCAATGCCGGCGATGGCTAAATGGGCTGCCGCCCGTATGGACCGTGACCTGGATTTCATCCGCAGAGGTATGCGCAGGCAGCAATGCGACGTGGTTTAGCGTGCTGAATAACCGGGATGCTATTCAGCTTTATCAGCCTGGGCATGGAAATCTGTCGCTCACGGAGTGGGTCAGCGAGAGTGATAGCGCGGGTCGTTTTAGCCGACTGAGCCAGGTGCTTTGGATCGATAGTTTACTGGCCTGGCAACATGCGGCTGTAAATGCCCTGTTGTCTGTACGCTACGGTGAACTCCCTGTGTTAATTCCTTGCGCTCAGAGTATGTGTTTGACGGCGGTCAGCGGTGTGTCTGGCAATCTTTGGCAGCGCCATATCACCACATTAACGGCTCTGACACCCCCTGTGATCAGTGAAGCAGAGCTCTGCTCTCACATCTACCGCGTCGTCACGGAATCAGCCGTCGGATGGTGTTCTGGCAACGCGCGGGTTTAGTGAGCGGCCTGTTTTTGGCGTTGGCCATGCTGGCTTCCTTCGTCAATAACCAGCGGCTGGTTCGCAGCGTGGCTGACCATCTCGCGCAGTATCACTTTCTCAACGAAGATCCGCCTGCGCCTAAAATCCAGGCCCAACGGCGTTTACGTGCAGATAGTCATCTGCTGGATGGCTGGCAACAGCGCGGTGAACCACTGCGTTACCGTCTGGGTTTATATCAGGGGTTGCGCCTGGTTCTCCCGATTCAGGCTGCCCTCAATGACTGGGCTCCTCCACCGCCTCCAGCACCCGTTATCGACCAGATTGTCATTGGACCCAAGCCCGTCAGCCTCGACAGCATGTCGCTTTTCGATTCCGGAAAACATGCGCTTAAGGCCGGTTCAACAAAGCTTCTGGTTAATTCACTTGTCGACATCAAGGCGAAACCAGGATGGTTAATTGTCATTGCCGGACACACCGACAACACCGGCAATGTACAAATGAATCAGACGCTTTCACTCAAGCGCGCCGAAGCGGTGCGTAACTGGATGCGTGATACCGGCGACGTGCCGGAAAGCTGCTTTGCGGTGCAGGGCTACGGTCAACGTCGCCCGATTGCAACAAACGATACGGCAGAAGGGCGCGCGCTTAACCGCCGTGTCGAAATCAGTCTGGTACCGCAGGCCGACGCCTGTCAACTACCGGGCACAACCCCAGCGTCATCTCAGGATGATGACGTTTATCAACCCTAATGGAGTAAATCTGATGGCAATTCCTGTTTATCTTTGGCTGAAAAACGACGGCGGCGCGGATATCAAAGGTTCTGTGGACGTTGAAGATCGTGAAGGCAGCATTGAAGTCGTTGCTCAAACGCACAGCCTGTATATCCCGACGGATAACAACACGGGCAAATTGACCGGCACTCGCATCCACACGCCATTTAAATTCACCAAGGAAGTCGATTCTTCCAGCCCGTATTTGTACAAAGCGGTGACCACCGGGCAGACCCTGAAATCGGCTGAATTCAAGTGGTACAAAATCAGCGATGCGGGCCAGGAAGTGGAGTACTTCAACACCAAACTGGAAAACGTGAAGGTAGTGAAGGTTAATCCGGTCATGCATGACATTAAAAACCCTTCGTTCGAGAAACATAACCACCTCGAAGAAGTCGAGCTGCGTTACGAAAAAATCATCTGGACCTACAAAGACGGCAACATCATTCATTCCGATTCCTGGAACGAACGCGCCACCGCGTAAGCCTGCCGCGGACGGGGTCTCCCGTCCGCATTTTTTGCTGAGCGCCCGCGATGCGGTCGTTGAGTAAAGAATCCCACAATCCGGAAATGGACCTCGTGCGCTTCGGTTACAGCGATGGCGGTAGCGTACCTGATGGTCACTGACAGTGAGTTTATGAACATGGAAAACCCGGCTATTTTGTTACGTCGTCTCAACCCCTATTGCGCCCGCGCGCTTGAAGGGGCTGCCAGCCTGTGCCAGACCCGCGCTCACGCTGAAATCCTCCCTGAACACTGGCTGCTAAAACTGCTGGAGCAGGGCGAGGGCGATCTCACCGTGCTGGCGCGTCGTTATGAATGGGACATGGATGCGTTGTGGGAAGATTTGCTCGTCTGGCTCGATAACCTGCCGCGATCCGTGCGCAGCCGTCCGCAGCTGTCGGATACGCTCCAGGCGCTGCTGAAACAGGCCTGGATGAACGCGTCGCTCGAAGGTGCAGAGGCGATTCGCAGTGTGCACCTGCTGACCGCGATGATTGAGATGCCAAAGCAGTTGCAGTGCGACGGTCTCTGGCCGCTGCTGACGATCGGGCAAAGCCAGCTGGAGCGGCTGCGCCCGTTGCTGGATGCACAGTCTGACGAGCGCGAGGCTGTGCAGCAGGATGAAGAACTCAAGCACAGCGCTGGTGGTGAAATCGAATTTATTGGGCGTCCCGTGGGGGCAGACCTCAAAGAGGGGCAGCTTTCTCCCGCGCTACAAAATGCGCTGGATAAATTCACGCTTGATGTCACCGCCAAAGCCACTGCGGGCAATATCGATCCGGTTTTTGGCCGCGACACGGAAATCCGTCAGATGGTGGATATCCTCTCTCGCCGCCGCAAAAACAACCCGATCCTCGTGGGCGAACCGGGCGTGGGGAAAACCGCGCTGGTGGAGGGGCTGGCGCTGCGTATTGCCGAAGGTAATGTTCCGGACAGCTTAAAGTCGGTCAGCCTGCGCACGCTCGACCTCAGCCTGTTACAGGCTGGCGCGGGCGTCAAAGGCGAGTTCGAACAGCGCCTGAAAAATGTCATCGATGCGGTCCAGCAGTCGCCTGTGCCGGTACTGTTATTTATTGATGAAGCGCACACCATTATTGGTGCCGGTAATCAGGCCGGAGGCGCTGACGCTGCAAACCTGCTAAAACCCGCACTGGCGCGTGGGGAATTGCGCACCATCGCCGCCACCACCTGGAGTGAATACAAACAATATTTTGAGCGCGATGCTGCCCTGGAACGACGCTTTCAGATGGTCAAAGTGGACGAGCCTGACGATGACACCGCGTGTCTGATGCTGCGCGGCCTAAAATCCCGCTACGCAGAGCACCACGGCGTGCACATTACCGATGACGCCGTGCGTGCGGCCGTCACCCTTTCTCGCCGTTACCTGACCGGTCGCCAGCTACCGGACAAAGCTGTGGATCTGTTAGATACCGCGGCCGCTCGCGTGCGCATGAGCCTGGAAACCGCGCCGGAGATCCTGACGCGCTTACGCGCCCGGCAGGCGGCGCTGGGGTTAGAAGAGCAGGCGCTTCATGACGATATTGCCGTGGGAAGCACCGCGCTTAACGATCGCCTGGCCGTTATTGCCAAGCAGCGTGCCGCCCTCGGGGACGAGGCGAGTGAGCATCTGATGCGTTATCAGGATGAAAAAGAGCTGGTGGACGCGATCATGCTTTGCCGCCGGAACAATCACTCGCAGAACATCCAGACCCTGCACCAGCAGCTTCGCGCATTGCAGAGTAACGACGCGCTGATCCCGCTTGATGTCGATGCCCGCACGGTCGCGAATGTGATTGCGGACTGGACCGGCGTGCCGCTCTCATCGCTGATGAAAGACGAACAGACCGAACTGCTGTTGCTGGGATCGCAGCTGGAAAAACGCGTGGTCGGGCAGGGTGCCGCGCTGAACGCCATCGCTCAGCGCCTGCGCGCGGCCAAAACCGGATTGACGTCTGAAAACGGCCCGCAGGGTGTTTTCCTGCTGGTGGGGCCAAGCGGCGTGGGTAAAACCGAGACCGCGCTGGCGCTGGCCGATGCCCTCTACGGCGGTGAAAAATCGCTTATCACCATTAACCTCTCTGAATATCAGGAACCGCATACGGTTTCACAGCTGAAAGGTTCGCCGCCGGGCTATGTTGGCTATGGTCAGGGCGGCATTCTTACTGAAGCAGTGCGCAAGCGGCCTTACAGCATCGTACTGCTGGATGAAGTGGAAAAGGCCCATCGCGACGTCATGAACCTGTTTTACCAGGTCTTTGACCGAGGCTTTATGCGCGACGGCGAAGGGCGTGAAATCGACTTCCGCAACACGGTGATCCTGATGACCTCGAACCTCGGCAGCGACAGCCTGATGCAGTTGCTGGACGAACATCCGGATGCCACAGAAGGCGATTTGCAGGAACGGCTGCGCCCGATTTTACGTGACCACTTCCAGCCTGCACTACTGGCCCGTTTTCAGACCGTCATTTACCGCCCGCTCAGTGAAACCGCCATGCGCACCATCGTGCAGATGAAGCTCGACAGCGTCAGCAAGCGCTTACATCGCCATTACGCCATGACCACCCATATCGCCGAGGGGCTATACGACGCGCTCACCGCCGCCTGCCTGCTACCGGATACCGGCGCACGCAATGTCGATAGCCTGCTCAACCAGCAAATTCTGCCGGTGCTCAGTCAGCAACTGCTCACTTACATGGCAGCGAAACAGAAGCCGCAATCGCTGACGCTGGGGTGGCATGAGGAAGAAGGGATTGTGCTGGAATTTGATAGTGATGGAATTAACGATTAAGGCGAGAGATAAAATGAATGATATGGAAAAAGCATCTCTCGAAAATTTTCTAAAGAGATGCTCATTGTCAGGGTACCTGTCAGTAATACAGATTAGAAATGTATAGTCGAGTTCATGCGCTTACATAGCATTAATGAATTATGAAAGGGATAATCAATTGATAACACATAAAAGGATGAGCATATGGTTCATTGTTGGAATTATAATTACAGTAGCTGCTGTTATTATCTGGGTGGATAACCCCGTTTTAAACTTTCCAACGTATGAACAAAGGCTTAATGCTTCATTAATGGTTGCTGCTTTCTGCATTATTATTCTGCTATGTGATGAATTGATCATTAGATTCATACGCGGAGTCGTTTCTGTTCGTTTTATTCAGGCGCTTTGGTCCAATGCTGGAAGGCGGTTAAGTAACTCTGGTCAAGATAAGAGAAAAAACCCTGGTGAGGAGAAGGTAAAACAAATACAGCTGTGCCTTTCCGAATTGTACCATCGTGGTTGGGCACATAAAGTTCGCATCCTGCTCATAACAGGGTCTACTACTGATGTAGAAAAACTCACACCAGGTTTATCTTCGCAATACTGGCAGGAAGACAAAGGGACGCTTTTACTCTGGGGAGGTGACTTGAACACACCACCCGACGCGGAATGGTTGCAGGCATTACATAAACTTTGTCGTCGCCCCTTTGATGGTATTGTCTGGGTAACAGCGGCTTTCGAAAGTTTCCCCATTAACGATCTGTCCGAATCATACAGTGCATTCTCTCATAATGAGATGGACGCAGTTGCTCACGCGCTTAATGCCCGTTACTTATTACTAAAATGGCGACTGCCGCTATACGTCTGGTCGTTATTTTCCCACGCTGGCACACAGGATGAACGGATCACCCAGGCTGTGGGATGCTTACTGCCCGCGCAATGTCAGGGAGAAGTGCTGACTGAACAACTGAAAACCCTATCATCAAAACTGATATCTCAAGGCATCCAGCAAATCAGTGCCAAACCGCAACACCAATTCTTATTGATGCTCGCCGATCAATTGAACAAAGAAACGGCTACCGTTACTGCTCCTCTTTCCGTATTGCTCAATCCCTATCGACCATTGCCCCTGGCAGGTGTGATCTTCAGCCAGCCCTCGGCGGGAGCAGAACGTAGCGTCAGGCACCACTGGGGAATGGATAATCGATGGGATATCCTGCCCTCGTCTGTACGAATGCTACCTTCAGGGCTTCGCCCCATCAGACCAGGACTGAACAGGCAACGTGCGGCGGCCTGGGGAACTGCCGGGTTAGGTGCGTTGTGCGCTGCATGGATGGTGGTCTCATTCATCAACAATCGCAGCACGATCAACCAGTCGTTGACGCAGGCTGTTCGCGCTTCGGAACCGCAATTAACGTTGCCAGATCGTCTGCTGGCGCTGTCAGAATTGCAAAAGACCATGGCCCGCCTGAAATATCGTGCCGAGAAGGGTGTGCCCTGGTATAACCGCGCCGGACTTAGTCGCAATGATGAACTGCTCTCAGCCCTGTGGCCTCGTTATGCGCAAAATGCACTGCCTTTATTGCGTAACGCCGCTGCGGTGCAGCTGGAAAGCCAGCTAAAACATTTCGTGCAGCTCCCCCCCGAGAGCTCCCTGCGTGAAAAAATGTCAAAAGCAATGTATGACAAACTCAAACTTTACCTGATGCTTGCCCGACCTGAAAAAATGGACGCCCGCTGGTTCACCGACACGCTTATCCAGCAATGGCCGCAACGGAAGGGCGTCACGGACAGCATATGGCAGGGGCTGGCTCCCTCGTTGATGTCCTTTTATGGCGAGCAATTATCTGAGCACCCGCAATGGCGTCTTCCTGTAGAAGAAAATCGGGTGAGCCAGGTGCGTGCGCTACTGATCCGGCTGATGGGGATGCGCAATAGCGAAGCGACGCTCTACCAGAAAATGCTCTTGCAGATTGCGAATATGTACACCGATATGCAACTGGAAGACATGACCGCTGACACAGACGCCTCGCGACTTTTTACGTCATCACAGAGCGTTCCCGGCATGTTCACCCGTCAGGCATGGGAGCAGTCGGTGCAGCCAGCCATTGAAAATATGGTAAAGCAGCGCCGGGACGAAATGGACTGGGTACTCACCGATAATAAGCAATCAGCACAGCAGGAAAGTTCCCCCGAGGCACTGAAGGCAAGGCTGGAAGCGCGTTATTTTGCCGATTTTAGTGGCGCATGGCTGGAATTTTTAAACAGTCTGCGGCTTCAGCGTGTTCAGACGTTGTCGGACGCTATCGATCAACTCACTCTTGTTGCCGATGTGCGACAGTCGCCACTGGTTGCACTAATGAACACACTCAGCGTACAGGGGCGTACGGGGCAGGGCAGTGAGGCCCTCTCCGACTCGCTGGTAAAATCGGCTAAAAATCTGCTGGGTAATAAAACCAAAGGCACTATTGACCAGCATGGCGATGCCCACGGCCCGCTTGATGCGACATTTGGGCAGGTTATTGGACTGATGGATAATGATAAATCCGGTGAGCAGATCCTGAATCTGCAAAGCTGGCTGAACCGGGTTACCCAGGTTCGCCTGCGTTTACAGCAGATCACCAATGCGACCGATCCGCAGGCCATGAGCCTGGCGCTGGCGCAGACAGTCTTTCAGGGGAAAACGGTGGATCTGACCGAAACGCGAGATTACGGTAGCCTGATGGCAGCCAGACTCGGTCAGGAATGGAATGGATTTGGTCAGACGGTGTTTGTACGCCCCATGGAGCAGGCCTGGCAGCAGGTGCTCACGCCTGCTGCGGAAAGCCTGAATGTTCAGTGGCAACAATCACTGGTCGGTGACTGGAATCAGGCATTTAACGGGCGTTACCCCTTCAATAACAGCAGCAGCGAGGTTTCTTTGCCGCTCCTGGCAAAATATTTAAATGCTGACTCAGGTCGCATTGCACAATTTCTACAAATGAATCTTGCGGGTGTGCTGCATCGTGAGGGGAGCAAATGGGTGCCAGACAGCGTCAATGCGCAGGGACTCACATTCAACCCGGCGTTTATCGAAGCCATCAATGCACTCAGTCATATTTCAGACGTGGCATTTACGGATGGTCGTGCTCTGTTGAATTTCGACCTCCGACCCGGTACTGCCGATGGTGTCATGAAAACGGATCTTATGGTCGATGGCCAGCGGCTGACCTATGTAAACCAACTACCTGAATGGCATCGATTTACCTGGCCGGCCGACACCGAAGCGCCTGGCGGCGCATTAAGTTGGGTCAGCACCCAGGCGGGTACTCTTCAGTATGCTGATGAACGCGGCTCCTGGGGCTGGATACGTTTGCTAGAACAGGCATCGGTTAATGCCTATCCGGGAGTGGCAAGCAGCTACAGCCTGGCCTGGAAAGGGCAGGACGGCCGACTACTTAATTACACCCTGCGCACCGAAGTGGATGAAGGTCCCCTGGTGCTGCTAAAACTGCGCCATTTCCGCTTGCCCACAAATATATTTACCGTAACTGCCACGGCAGCACAGACAAAGATGGATGAGAGTGATATCGATTGAATTCTGGGCAAAAACCACTATTTGAAAAAGCGTGTGATGTGTATGACAAAGGTCCAGACAAGTTCGAAATTATATGCAACTATTTCTTTGGTGGCCTATGAATCTGAAAAATAAATCTATCTCTCTGTTGTCGCTTTTCGTGTGTGGCATTGGAAATACCATCACTTCATTCGGTGCATTTGGTGCCGCCTGGTTCTTTTTTATATCCAATAACGTTAATAGATACTACTGGGGGTGCGGTGCGCTCGTGCTAATTTATGTTGGGTATTTGATTTTTCGCTGTGGACATCCTTACCTTAAAAATAATCAATAACTTCATACGGAATGGTTTTTTTGCTGGCATACTGACAGTTGTTTTAGTGGAAAAGATCTCGTTTCTGATCTTCTAGGGTTTTATAAGGCCATCCTTCCAACAAACTAAATTCCTCGTTTGAAATTAGTTAGCCAGGAAGGATTTTTTAAAAGATGGGACTATTATGGTCCAGTTGGTACGTACAAAAATAAGGTTTTTTTACCGTGGTTGTTTCCGGGGTCTGCTAAAGATTGCGCACACAATATCCCGTATAAATGGAAATTGACCCTTTTATGACATGGGTGCAACCTTTCACATATTTTGAGTTCGATATTGTTAAGGTTGTGACAAGTGATAGAATGCATTTTTATATTGAAGGCAAATAATTTTCATAAAAAAATTTGCTGCCTGGCAATCCCGGTTCTGTTATTTTTTGTGGTATATTTTACCTCCACTCCTGCGTATATAGAGTACAAAAAAAACGATAATTATAATTACTATATGTTGACGGATAGTGATATCAAGAACGCACCCAGGATATCAGATAAATTCTACTTTTACTATCGTTCACCCAATGGCTCAACAAAAGAGATAAGCGGAATTATATACCAGGCAGAAAATTCTTCTCGACTTAGAACATACCTTGAATGTCTCGGCTTTTATTTATACCAAAAAAAAGGTAATGTACTGGAGGAGATCTGGAAGTCACAAAGGAACCAAAAAATATAGTTTGTTATTGAACAAAACAGGCAAGAAAGAACAATTGAACTCTACAAGGTTTTTTTATAATAGCAGGTACTTGTAATTTGAGTGTGTGGATGCAAGTTTTAGATATATGCAGAATCATTGATAGCGACTCAAACAACGTTATAACTGAAAAATGGCTTATTACAAGTTATCAAAGTTTATTATCTGGAACGAAGATGTTGTCTCGCCGCTTCAAAAACCGAGAAATTTATGCCTCAGCATAATTACGTTGATAAACTACTATGTTTCACGCGATAAACGACAAAAGGGCTTATATATTTTATTTTTTGGTGTTGGCTATATTTTCAGTCCATGTAAGCCGATTGTGGAGTGTCTGAGATATATGAGCGATAATTTAATTATGCATCTCGTTTTTACGAATAAATATTATCGCTTTTTTGAGGTGCGGAGTTTTTAATAAAAACTCATGGCAAAAGTATTAAATTATTATTTGGATTGGGTTTAATGTATGGATCTCAAATGTTGATTTTTTGATTCTATAGGATAACGAACATGGACAGTGCAAAAGAAATTGCCAAAGATATGTTGGATGCCATTAATGTCGATGGTTCCGGTTTTATAGGGGCAGTTGTAAAGGGTATAATTTCTTTTCCAGTTAGTCTGGGTTATCTTGGATATGACGTGATCGATACGGGACATCGAAGAGATAACCAGAATGATAAATTCCGGCTGGCAAATTTGATTAAGAAGACAAAGTTTAACAAAGAAACTATTGAAGCTGTCATCAAGCCGTTTATCGATGAATTTATTTCTCATGTAGATATGGGTAAACTAAGCTTCTTTGCAAAAGATATAACTGGAACGGTTGCCGGGAAACTAATTTTTTCACAGGTTACTGGTTTCAATCTCGGAAGAGCAATCGCATCCAGGGGAGCTGCTTCGTTTATTTCTGGTGCAGCTACCGGTGGCGTACTGGCTATTGGTGCTGAGGCATCCAGAGCAATTTATACGTCGAGATATTTACGTGAAAGAAATCCTGCTATGTATGAAGCGCTGAAGCTCAAGGGGGATCTGGATCTTTTATATTTCCTTGTTGAAGATATTGTAAGGCCTTTTGAAACGGCATGTAGTATTAATCAACTCAATCCGGAAAAATTTGGTAGTATTTGCGAATACTTCTTTGGTGGATTATGAGTTTGAAAAAAATTGGCATCTCTATAGCCCTTAATATTATTTGTGCTATGGGTGCGACGCTAGTGTATTTAGGGGTTATTCTCGCATGTTGGTTCTTTTTTGCATCAGAACAAGAGGGGCGCTTCTATAAGGGGACGATTTATCTTGTTGCTGCATTCATTGGCTATATAATCTATCGTTATGTGTTTCCAAAGATCCATAAAAAATGGACTGATCATTATTGATCTCATATTGGAACATGATTGAGGTGATGGTTATGAGTATCAAAGATTTCATTCTTATCATTATTTCCAGGCTTGTTGCCGGAACCGGTATGACTATGGGGCTTATAGGTACGATTTACGCATTCTGGAATATATTTTTTTCGGATGATGCATATCGTTTTCTTTTGGGGGCTGGAGGGGTTCTGGGGGTTTTTGTCGGATATGGTCTTTATAAATTCGCTATAACCTGTATTTACGATGAGTGGGATCATTATCGATAGTTGATTTTTTATGTCTGTTCGTTAATTGCTTGCGATCATGAGTAAGTTTTAATCAACTACAGATTATCTTTTTTGTCTTGATTAAACGTTTCGGGGAAGGGTTAATTTAATGGAGAAAATATCAGAGATGATGAAGAAAGAAATTAATCGTTACTTATTAAAGATTCCGGCGTGCCCATATCCACTGGATGTAGATAATTTTGAAGGTCTGGAGCAGTTAAGTGTCCTCTATCATTACACTATCCGCTTCACCAGTGATAACCATGACATCGCGGAAACGACCATTCTAAGCAAACCTGCCACTCTGGAGATGAGTGTTGGAGAGCTACTCTGTCCGGTAGTGGGCAAGGTTGTACACGGCGTTGTGACGAACTTCAGACGCTTATCTGGCTCCAAAGATCAGGTGAAATACGAAATTATTATTGAGCCATTTCTGGCTCTTCTGAGAAAACAATTTCGTACACACCGTTTCTTTGTGAATAAATCGGTGCCCGATGTCGTTGAGCAAATATTACAGGAACATGGACTTCAGGGCTGGGAGTATGAGTTTGCCCTGCGCAACGAATATCCGAAGCGCGAACAGATTAATCAGTATCAGGAAAGTGACCTCGATTTTATTCAGCGTCTGCTGGCCGAGGTGGGGATATTTTACTTTTTCACGCTTCAGGCTGAAACACAAACTGAAGTCATTCATTTTGCAGACAAGCAAAGCGCCTGGCAGTTTGGCAAAACATTGCCCTTAAACAGCCCGTCAGGAGCCAGCGACAATGCCGTTTATTCTGTATGGGGCGTAAATGTCAGCCATGAAGTCGTCGAGCGTTCGGTGACGGCCAACGACTACAATCACCGGGAAGCACAAAAAGTACTGGTTTCTGCGCCAGCTGATATGACCCGGGGTAATGGGGATGGTGTTGTTTATGGTGATGTTTACCACTATCGGCCACGGCATCTCGATAATGGCGATAAAATCGATCCGGGTGCAGAAACAGGCAATTTCTGGGCCCGCCTTGAACATGAGCGTTTCCTTTCTGGCCAGACAATCGTTACAGGCAAAAGTACCGATGTCACCTTGCAGCCTTCTCAGGTATTCAGCATCACTGAAAACGCCATTACTCCGACGTTACCCGTAGCGGCAGAAAATGGTCTGGTGGTGACCGGAACCGGCTTTTTTGCCAGCCGTAAAGATCCGCTAATGGTGACGTGGCGGGCAATTCCTTATAGCGAAACATGCTGCTGGCGTCCTGCTCCTGTCCCCCGTCCTGTCGTGACCGGGACGATGGTGGCGCGCATCACCAGTGCAAAAGATAATGATATTTACGCCTGGCAGGATGAGGCTGGTCTCTATCGTGTGAAATTTGATGCCGATCGCGATGACAAACGTCAGGGCCAGGAAAGCATGCCGGTGCGTCTTGCCAAACCCTATGGCGGCGATAAATACGGATTTCACTTTCCTCTGATCCAGGGGACCGAAGTGGCCATTGCGTTTCATGAAGGCGATCCAGACCGCCCGTATATAGCCCACGCCCTGCACGACTCCCGACACGTTGACCACGTCACTGAAAAGAACAGCACGCGTAATGTGGTGCGCACGGCGGGCCTCAATAAGCTGCGCATGGAAGATAAGCGGGGCGAAGAGCACGTCAAGCTCAGCACTGAGTTCGGCGGCAAGACGCAATTGAATCTGGGGCATAACGTTGATGCATCGCGGGCATTACGGGGGGAAGGCGCAGAACTACGTACAGACAAATGGGTAAGTCTTCGCGGTGGAAAAGGTATTTTACTGAGTGCGGACAGTCAACCTGGCGCGAAAGGAAAAATGCTGGAAATGGATGCCGCTATTAACCAGCTACAAAGCGCGCTTCAGACAGTCACTTCACTGGCAAAAAGTGCAAAAGCGTCCGGCGCAATGGATGCAGATATCGATTCACAGCAAAAACTGGGCATGGCTATTGATCAACTGAAAGAGGCTGGTTTGCTGGCGACGGCACCGGCGGGAATAGGGATCGTTACGCCACAAAATATTCAGCTTTCAGCAGGACACACGTTGACTGCCACCGCCGGTGAAAATGTCGATATGAGCATTGTGAAGCGACTGACGGTGGCGGCGGGTGAAGCAATCAGCTTGTTTGCGCATCGAATGGGAATGACGTTGTTCGCTGCGCGGGGAAAGGTTGATATTCAGGCTCAGACGGATGCAATGCGGTTGCAGGCTGAGAAAAAAATGAACATCAACAGTGTGAGTGATGAAATTGTGCTTAATGCAGCGCAAGGCATCACGTTAATGAGCACCGGGGGGGCTTATATCAAGATAAAAGATGGCAATATTGAAATTGGTGCACCGGGTAACATTGATCTCAAAAGTGCAATGATTAAATGGGGGAGCCCTGGCACCCTTCAGGAATCACTGAAATCAGCATCAATTACCGATCCTGAGTTTCAGAATACGATGAACGGAAGTTTTCAAATCGTTAATCAACAGACAAACAAACCGAAGCCCTACATTCCCTACCGTATTGAAACGTCAGATGGGAAAGTTATACGTGGAGAAACCGATGAAAATGGTATGACACAGCAGCATTACGGTATCGATGCATCGGATATTAAAATATTTTTTGAATAAAAGGGATTTTTGATATGAGTGACCAAACGGCCTCGGCACCTGCTGCAGAAAATAAGCTTAGTAAAAAAGATAAAAACACAGTTGTTGTTTATCATGCATCATGTCTATGCTATTTCAGGATTGAAACGCTGGAGTTGATTTTTCTTGATGAGTCGGATGCGACTGCATTCGATGATTTAATGACGCCGCTAAGTATGATTGTGGCAAAACACCATATGGCAAAAAATGATTATTCAACGGCGGTTGAAGTTTTTGCGTTAAAAAGGACTGACATTGCAAACAAAGAGGAATTGCCCAAACTGGAAAGTGCTATAGCGGAAGCTGAAAACAAACTCAGCAAAGCTGCTAAAGCACTACAAGAACAGATTGGCGACTTTGATGAGCAAAAAGGTTACCCAGAGGTTATTGAGCTTATCCCCTTAGAACCGCTGAAGAAGGGAATTTATGGCCGCTTTTATTCCTACATCAAAAAAAAGGATTTTGATACTTTTGATAAAAGTGGAAAATTAAATGTTATAAAATTAGATATTTTTAGCGATGAGAGCATCTTTAAAAGAGATAAAGATAAAAATATCACCAGCGTTGATGTGAAAGCAATAGTTGATAAACTCAACAAGGCAAAAAAAACGATCGACGCTATGCTCAGCAAAAAAAAGAAAGCCGCCGCGAGTATTCATTATGAAACAATATTAACGGACTGGGCAGAAGCGTGGAATGCGCAATATGAAAAATACAGCAAAGAGGGCACATACATTGATGTAAGTGCTGGCGCGCAATTTTTACGCCTTTCAGCAAATACTGCATATCAAGCCTCATGGGATCCAGACTCGGGAAAGGGTGCAATAAAGGGCGAAGCCAGCGCAGAACTGGCACTTTTTGCAGGTAAAGTCGATGCAACGTTATACGCACCTGACAGAGTGGGCTGGCAATTAAAATGCATTATTAATGACGACAACAAGGAAGCAAACCTGGGAGTATTACGGGCAAAAATTGATACTGGTCTTACCGGCTATGCTGGAGCTTCTGCACAAATTGAGGCCAATCTTCAATTTGTGACCAGTGATAATCAACAAAAAATCATGGGGTTGCGTGCTCCGGCTTCTAAGTTCAAAGAACGTCAGTCTGGTGTCGTCGTTAAAACCGAGGGGGAAGCACCGTTGCCAATGGAAGTTAAGGTTGGCATGTTTGCTGGGATTAAAGCAGGGGGGAAAGTTGGTGGCGCACTACAGTGGTTAAAACCCTTCCATTCTTTAGTGGAGGAATTGCCCACTATGATAAAAACGATGGGCATTGATGTGGAAACCGCGACGCTGGCCCACAAACTGATCGGCAAAGGTGGACGCGATGCCGAACTTGGCAAATTCACTGATTTTTGCTCACTGACCTTAAGTGGTGATGTCGAGCTAGGGATAGGTTATTCTGGTGAATTTCAGATCATATTCAAAGATGGTCGTTTCAAGTTCCATGTCGCTGCCAGCGCTTGTCTGGGGCCGGGGGCAAAAGGGGACATCAAAGGCGAAATAACACCCTCCATGTTTATGGAATTTGCAGTGTGGACTATTTATCAATTGCATGGGATAGATTATAAACATTTTAAAATAATCTCAGAAGAAGCATTTAAGGTATTTACATACATATTATTGATGGGTGGTAAGGAAAAGTATGAAAAATATTATCATGAGATTTCTGCCGATCTATTAAAGGTGGCTACGGATTTCTCTCATTTCATTAAAAAAAATGCAGATGATTTTTCTGATGCCAAAGATACCTCGGAGAAACGAAACAATATTGCACTTTTAATTAATAAAGATCCGGGGCAGATTTATCTACTAACTCCCGAAGGAAAAGGTGCTTTATTGCATTTGCTCACCGGGGATGGCGCATACGATCGCATTGATTATAAAAATCAGGGGGACGGTTTTTTACCTGATACCGGTTATGAAAGGAAAAAAGCCATTCTCTACATCCTTTCCAGTATACAGACAAAGCGGGAATGGCGTAAAGTATTAAGCCGTATAACATCTGATGGTAGCGTGATTCCTGCCGCTTCATCATCCGTTTCTGCAGAATTTATCGTGGTTAAGGAAAAAGAAAAAATCATTTGCGACATATTACAGATCGGCTTCGACCGTATAGATGAACTGAATGCTGTATTGAATAAACTTGAACTAAATGATTTCAATCAAGTTTACCAGCGATTGAAAGATAAACCTTCCTTTGGCTATCCGTTTGCACCTAACTGTAGCAAGTCATATCTCATTCATTGTGATGACAATCCTTTTTACCGTTCGCTCTGTTATTTTGTTCCTGAAGATCCGACCATCAAGCACAAGCTGGAGCCAATGCAATGAAAATTAATTACATAGTGTTAATCACTTTGCTGAGTCTTACCGGCTGCGATGACGTTAGCGTCGAAACCACGACGCGTACGTTAACACCACAACAAAAAAGTGAAGTACAGCAGCTTATTACCAAAACCAAAGCCGACCTGGTTTTCGTCCAGGGCGGCAAATTCTGGATGGGAGATTTCTGTTCGCAGATGCGAAACGGCGGGCCTTACTGTTCGTCAGATGAAAATAATAAACCGTTGCATGAGGTCGAGTTGTCGAGCTATTCAATGGGTAAATTCAAGATCACCCATGAACAGTTTGATGTATATGTAAACGCGACCGGTGTTATCAAAGAGTATACGACAGACCCCATTGATAATAAAATACTTGCCGCTGAGACGTACTTCGCTAACAGCCCGGCCATTATCTCATGGACCGAAGCAGACCGCTATTGCGCCTGGTTAAAGCAGGAGTCCGGTATTCCATTTGCGCTGCCAACCGAAGCCCAGTGGGAGTATGCCGCCCGTAATCGTGGGGAATATGTGGGGGTTGCTACCGATGATGGTACTTTTCGGGTGAATAAATTAACGGAAAAAGGTGAGAATTTTGCTAATGAAACCGCCCGACGTGAAGCTGCTAAGCCTTTAGGTATTGAATCATTTTATATCCATTTTCCTGTCGATAATTATCCCCCAAACCCAATGGGATTATACAATATGGTAGATAATGGCTATGAATGGATGAGCGACTGGTACGATCCCGATTACTATAAAAATTCTCCATTATTAGATCCCAAAGGACCTGCAAAACCCGTAGTTAAATCTAAATCAGATAATCAGTTTTTAAAAGTATCGAGATCAGACAATTTCCCATATCCAGGGTTTTCTAACAGTCAAACTTTTACACGTAATTTCAAAGTACAAGAACCAGATGGTCCGTATGGCACAACTGCCCGCTGTGTCGTCAACAGTACCTCCCCCGTAAAATAAAACAGGAAT
>CAUQTV010000010.1:0-146268 GCA_963521185.1 uncultured Enterobacter sp.
CAGGCATCAAACAAGCGAAAGGCCATCCTCACGGATGGCCTTTTTGCGTTTCTGTTTCACCGGAAACGCTACGCAGCACAGGTAGGCCGGGCAAACGCAGAGCCGCCCGGCAATTCACAACGGCCTAAGCCTTCTCTAACCACGCCACAATAAACGCCACAATCGCATCCGCATCGTTTAAATCCAGCACCGGCACGCTCAATCGCAGCGGAACATCGCTGGCGACGGCGATCGTGAACTCATCAACGATCAGTTCATCTTCACGGTGACCCGCCGCCTCACGGAACAAAACGAGCTTTGAAACCGGTTCGTGCTTAAAACCTTCAACCAGAATAATATCCAGCTTCGTCGCATCCATACGGCTGGCCAGATACGCCAGATCGATCGCAGGCGCTTCCGGTGTCTCAGTCATCAATGCCCAGCGTTCCTGACTGGCGACCAGCGTCTGCGCAGCGCCCGCTTTGCGCAGTTCAAAACTGTCTTTACCGGGTTTATCGACATCCATATTGTGGTGCGTGTGCTTGATCAGTCCCAGTCGGATCCCTTGCTCACACAGCATTGGGATAAGGGATTTTAACAGCGTCGTTTTACCGGTTCCGCTCCAGGCGGCAATGGCCAGCATCGGTATCATTGTTTGTCCTGCCAGGAGGCCAGATCTTCCGGCGTATTCACATTAATAAACGCCGATTTTATCTCACTGAAATCGACAGCGTGTCCACCGACCTGGCGCATAAATAGCATCACCCGGCGCTCACCCGAGGCCAGATACGCTTCCAAACGCGGCGCGAGCTGCCGGTGCATCAAAGCAATGGCGGGATGATCGCGATCGCCATCGGTAACCCATGCCACCGGCGCGCCCTGCAAACCCGCCTGTAGCCGCGTGGCCAGTGTGTCCGGGATATTCGGGGTATCGCAGGGACAAAAGAGAAACCATTCGCCCTGTGTACAGCGCATAACGGAAAGCATCCCGGCCAGCGGTCCCGGATAATCGTTCAGTGTATCTTCAATCACCGGAAGCCCGCTGGCCCGATAGATCGCCAGATTACGATTAGCGCTAATAACGATGGAATCAACCTGCGTTGCCAGTTTATCGGCAACATGTTTCCATAACGGCTGACCGTTAAGTTGCAGTAATCCCTTATCTTTTCCGCCCATCCGCGTGGCGCGACCGCCCGCCAGTACGACGCCGGTGACTGCCTGGCATTGATTCACCAATATCGCCCCTTTTATTGTGGGTTTGACCCTGATAACGTGTCTCTCTCAAGCGTAAGGAGCACCAACCATGAAATGTAAACGTCTGAACGAAGTTATCGAACTCCTCCAGCCAGCCTGGCAGAAAGAGCCAGAACTTAATCTCATTCAATTTTTGCAGAAACTGGCTCAGGAGTCAGGCTTTGAAGGGGAACTTGCCGAGCTTTCTGACGATATCCTGATCTATCAGCTAAAAATGCGCGATTCGGCCAAAGATGCGGTGATCCCCGGCATCCAGAAAGATTACGAAGAAGACTTCAAAACGGCGCTGCTCCGCGCGCGCGGCGTAATTAAAGAGTAAAAGCTTGTAAGCGGCGCCACCGAAATCGCCACGAAATGATATCCTGAATCATTCGTAGTATTTTCCGGAAGATGGGATGACCGACAACGCTTTTACTTTCCAGACACTACACCCGGATACCATCATCGATGCACTGTTCGAGCAGGGGATTCGGGTGGATTCCGGGCTTACTCCGCTTAACAGCTATGAAAACCGTGTCTACCAGTTTCAGGATGAAGATCGTCGACGCTTCGTCGTCAAATTCTATCGTCCGCAGCGCTGGTCAGCACAACAAATTCAGGAAGAGCATCAGTTCGCGCAAGAATTGCTGGACGATGACGTTCCCGTCGCCGCCCCCATTGCCTACCAGGGTCAGACGCTGCTTACCCATCAGGGCTTCTTTTACGCTGTCTTCCCAAGCCTCGGCGGTCGGCAGTTTGAATCCGACAGCCTCGATCAAATGGAGTGGGTAGGTCGCTATCTTGGCCGCATCCATCAGACCGGGCGCAAAAAGCCTTTTGCCTGTCGTCCCGATATCGGTGTCAACGAATACCTGATTGAACCCCGCGCCGTGTTTGAAGAGGCCACGCTCATTCCCTCCGGGCTAAAGAAGGCTTTCCTGCGCGCAACCGATGCCTTGATCGATGCGGTCATGCCGCAGTGGCATACCCGCTTTGATCAACTTCGACTGCACGGCGACTGCCATGCGGGCAATATCCTCTGGCGCGACGGCCCCTTATTTGTCGATCTGGACGATGCCCGTAATGGTCCGGCGGTACAGGATCTATGGATGCTACTTAATGGCGATAAGGCCGAGCAGCGAATGCAGCTTGAAACCATCATCGAAGCCTACGAAGAATTCAGTGAATTCAATACCGATGAGATTGCACTCATTGAGCCTTTGCGCGCCATGCGCCAGGTGTACTATCTCGCCTGGCTGATTCGCCGCTGGGACGACCCTGCGTTTCCCCGTAACTTCCCGTGGTTGACTGGGGAAGATTACTGGCATCAACAAACTTTGACTTTTAACGAGCAGGTAAAGGTTCTTCGCGAGCCACCTCTACAATTAACGCCAATGTATTAATTTTGACATATTCAGGAGAGAGTTAACCATGAAGAAAATTTGGCTGGCGCTGGCAGGTCTGATTCTGGCATTTAGCGCTTCGGCTGCGCAATTTACCGACGGCAAGCAGTACATCACGTTAGACAAGCCAGTGGCGGGAGAGCCTCAGGTGCTGGAGTTCTTCTCGTTTTACTGCCCGCACTGCTACGACTTTGAGCGCGTCTGGCATGTATCGGACACGGTGAAAGAAAAGCTGCCGCAGGGCACAAAAATGACCAAGTATCACGTTGAGTTCTTAGGCCCGTTGGGCAAAGAAATGACGCAGGCGTGGGCGGTGGCTATCGCATTAGGTGTTGAAGATAAGATCACTGCGCCGATGTTTGAAGCCGTGCAGAAAACCCAGACCGTGCAAAACCCGGCGGATATCCGTCAGGTGTTCGTCGATGCGGGTGTAAAAGGGGAAGATTATGACGCTGCGTGGAACAGCTTTGTGGTGAAATCGCTGGTCGCCCAGCAAGAGAAAGCCGCACAAGATTTGCAGTTGCAGGGTGTTCCGTCCATGTTCGTTAATGGCAAATACCAGATCAACCCGCAGGGAATGGACGCCAGCAATATGGACATTTTCGTCCAGCAGTATGCTGAGACCGTTAAGCACCTGGTCGAACAGAAGTAATGAAGCAAACGCCGGTCATTGACCGGCGTTACTGTATTGCGCTTTCAGCGCGTCGAGCTGCTGGTCTTTCTCATGCCACTGCGCATTGAGCCACTGCTGAAAACCGCGCTTAAAGTGCTTATCGTTAATATAATCCCCATGTAACGCGTCGTTCACCGGGATCAGGTTAATCCGCACCACGATGCGCGTCAGCTTGCCGCTCAGCATATCCTGAAAGGGTTTATGATCGTTTTCTGGATA
This sequence comes from uncultured Enterobacter sp., assembly GCA_963521185.1. GTDB lineage: Bacteria > Pseudomonadota > Gammaproteobacteria > Enterobacterales > Enterobacteriaceae > Enterobacter_D. Next base: position 3,508 of record CAUQTV010000010.1, read on the forward strand.
GCACAGCGTGACATTCAGCAATTTATCAAACTGTTTACCCAATACATTCAGCGTCATTGCGATACCTGCGGCTTTGGGCGGCAGCAGATGTTTGAACGGTGAACGAGTCTGCATATGCTTTTCTGGCGTAAAGCGCGAGCCCTCAACGAAATTCACGATTGTCGTCGGGTGAGCGCGAAATTTCTCACACGAGCGCCGCGTGGTTTCGACGTCTTTACCGCGCTGTTCCGGATGGCGCAATAAATATCCGCGCGAATAGCGGCGCATAAAGGGCATATCCAGCGCCCAGCAGGCAAGGCCAATAAAGGGCACCCATGCCAGCTGATGCTTCAGGAAATATTTGTGCATTGGGATATGTTTACGCATCAGTACGCACAGCACAACGATATCCGCCCAGCTGTGGTGATTACAAATCAGCAGATACCAGTTTTTCTTATCCAGCCCTTCAAGACCCTCAATATCCCATTTCAGATGCGGGTTCAGGCGCAACAGCGCCGCGAGTCCTTCGCACCAGCAATACATCATGAAATGGCAAAACGTCGAAACAGCGCGCCAGACCGGTGGTAGGGGTAAGAGGATTTTCACTATCCCGGCCAGAATAATCGGTACTGAACAGAGGATCGTGACCAAAATCGTTAGCGCGACGCTTAAAAGTAATGTGAAGGTCGCAAGTATTCTCGACATAGTAATTATTCAGAAGGTTGGCCCTGAAAGGCTCTTAAAAATGGGCAGGGCGCTGATTTTATCAGAAAACAGATCAAATGATGGGCGAAACGTGGGAGAGGGCGCAAAGCGAAGGGATATTGAGAGGGGTGCAGCTTATATCCACATGGAGTAAATTGTCATCGATCGGCAATAACGATCCTGCTAATACTTATAACTAACTGAAATAATTGTTTATTTTTGATCTGTCAATTATTGGAAACACACAATTATCCAGCGCCTGAGAATTCATTCACAAACTTATCCACAGCCCGATAATGCGAGCGATCCCGACGATCGCGAAATCTTTTGCTGCAAATGCGGTGAAAAACTCAAGTTTTCAGTCGGTCTGTGGCATCCTTTAACCATAAATTGACAAACAGGCACGGACATCATGGTTCAGATCCCAGAAAACCCACTTATCCTTGTTGACGGTTCTTCCTACCTCTATCGCGCTTATCATGCGTTCCCACCGCTGACCAACAGCGTCGGGGAGCCAACCGGCGCGATGTACGGTGTGCTGAATATGCTCAGAAGCTTGATCCTTCAGTACCAGCCGACGCATGCCGTAGTGGTGTTTGACGCCAAAGGGAAAACGTTCCGCGACGAACTGTTTGAGCATTATAAATCCCACCGTCCGCCGATGCCGGACGATCTGCGTGCGCAAATCGAACCGCTGCATGCCATGGTAAAAGCGATGGGGCTGCCGCTGATGGCCGTGTCGGGTGTCGAAGCCGACGACGTTATCGGCACGCTGGCGCGCGAAGCAGAAAAAATGGGTCGCCCGGTGCTGATCAGCACCGGTGATAAAGACATGGCGCAGCTGGTGACGCCAGGGATCACCCTGATCAACACCATGACCAATACCATTCTCGGGCCGGAAGAAGTGGAAACCAAATACGGTGTTCCGCCGAGTCTGATTATCGACTTCCTCGCGCTCATGGGCGACTCTTCCGATAATATCCCTGGTGTGCCGGGTGTCGGTGAGAAAACGGCGCAGGCGCTGTTACAGGGGCTGGGGGGTATCGATACGCTCTATGAGCAGGCCGATAAAATTGCTGGCCTCACGTTTCGTGGTGCAAAAACCATGGCGGCAAAGCTTGAGCAAAATAAAGACGTCGCTTATCTCTCCTACCAGCTGGCGACCATTAAAACGGATGTTGAACTGGAATTAACCTGTGAGCAGCTCGAAGTGCAGCAGCCGGCAGCGGATGCGCTGGTCGAGCTGTTTAAGCGCTACGAATTTAAGCGCTGGACTGCCGACGTCGAAGCGGGGAAATGGCTACAGGCTAAAGGCGCAAAATCCGCCGCGAAGCCACAGGAAACCTTGGTGGTTGAGGCGGAAGCTGAGGAGCCTGCCAGCGCCCTCTCGGCTGAGCACTATGTCACTATTGTTGAGGAAGCCACGCTGACCGACTGGATCGCGCGCCTGAAAAAAGCACCGGTCATTGCCTTCGATACCGAAACCGACAGCCTTGAAAACGTCAGCGCCAATCTGGTGGGCCTCTCTTTTGCCACCGAACCCGGCGTCGCGGCGTATATTCCGGTGGCCCACGATTATCTCGACGCGCCGGATCAGATCTCCCGCGAGCGGGCGCTGGAATTGCTCACGCCGCTTCTGGAAGATGAAACGGTGTTAAAAGTCGGTCAGAACCTGAAGTTTGATCGTGGCATTCTGCAAAACTACGGTATTGAACTGCGAGGCATTGCGTTCGACACCATGCTCGAATCGTACATTCTCGACAGCGTGGCCGGGCGTCATGATATGGACAGCCTCTCCGATCGCTGGCTGAAGCACAAAACCATCACTTTTGAAGAGATTGCGGGCAAAGGTAAAAATCAGCTGACGTTTAATCAGATCGCCCTTGAACAGGCCGGGCATTACGCCGCAGAAGATGCTGACGTCACGCTGCAACTGCACCTGAAAATGTGGCCGAAGCTGCAAGAGAGTGAAGGTCCGCTGAACGTCTTCAAAAATATTGAGATGCCGCTGGTGCCGGTGCTGTCTCGCATTGAGCGTAACGGCGTGAAGATCGACCCGGCGGTGCTACACAACCATTCTGGTGAGATCGCACTGCGCCTGGCCGAGCTTGAGAAGAAAGCCCACGAGATTGCGGGCGAGCCGTTTAACCTCGCGTCCACCAAACAGCTGCAAACCATCCTGTTCGAGAAGCAGGGGATCAAGCCACTGAAGAAAACGCCGGGCGGCGCACCGTCCACGTCGGAAGAGGTACTGGAAGAGCTGGCGCTGGATTACCCGCTGCCGAAGGTCATTCTTGAGCACCGGGGGTTGTCGAAGTTGAAATCCACCTACACCGACAAGCTGCCGCTGATGATTAATCCGAAGACCGGACGCGTGCACACCTCCTATCATCAGGCGGTGACGGCGACAGGGCGTCTGTCATCAACCGATCCGAACCTGCAAAACATTCCGGTGCGCAACGAAGAAGGCCGCCGTATTCGCCAGGCGTTTATCGCGCCGACGGATTACGTCATCCTCTCTGCGGACTACTCGCAAATTGAGCTGCGCATCATGGCGCACCTGTCACGGGACAAAGGCCTGCTGTCCGCGTTTGCCGAGGGGAAAGACATCCACCGCGCTACCGCAGCCGAAGTGTTCGGACTGCCGCTGGATAGCGTCACCAACGAACAGCGCCGCAGCGCGAAAGCCATCAACTTTGGTCTGATCTATGGAATGAGCGCGTTCGGCCTGTCGCGTCAGCTCAACATTCCACGCAAAGAGTCACAGAAGTATATGGATCTCTACTTTGAGCGTTACCCAGGCGTGCACGATTACATGGAGCGTACGCGGGCGCAGGCCAAAGAGCAGGGCTACGTTGAAACGCTGGATGGCCGTCGTTTATATCTGCCGGATATCAAATCCAGCAACGGTGCTCGCCGGGCCGGTGCAGAACGCGCGGCGATTAACGCACCCATGCAGGGAACCGCGGCTGACATCATCAAGCGCGCGATGATTGCCGTTGATCGCTGGTTAGAAACGGAAAAACCGCGCGTGCGCATGATCATGCAGGTCCACGATGAACTGGTGTTTGAAGTGCACAAAGATGACGTTGAGGCGGTCTCTAAAAAGATCCATGAACTGATGGAAAACAGTACCCAGCTGGATGTGCCGTTGCTGGTGGAAGTGGGCAGCGGTGAAAACTGGGATCAGGCGCACTAAGTGTTCACGTAGTAATGGGCATTTTCTGTAAGTAAGTAACGTAACCCAGGGAATTTTGTGATGATCATTAGAATTCCCTATGTAAAGAATGAAAAAAAACTACAAAAAGCACTTTGTGTCGGTCCGAAAAAAGAGTAGAGTTAAAGACGTAGGGTACAGAGGTAAGATGTTCTATCTTTCAGACCTTTTACTTCACGTAATCGGATTTGGCTGAATATTTTAGCCGCCCCAGTCAGTAATGACTGGGGCGTTTTTTATTGTACAAACCCGGCGAAATCTGTGCGCAGCCTGCGCCGCGCCTCCCGATTTATTCGGCGATCTCTTCTACCGTCGGCGTCCCGTCGAACCAGTTGTCCAGCTTCTCGCGCAGTTTATCCACGCCCAGTTTCTTCAGCGAAGAGAATGCTTCAACCTGCACATCGCCATTAAAGGCCAGCACCGCTTCACGCACTTTGTTCACCTGCGCCTTGCGCGCACCGCTCGCCAGTTTGTCGGCCTTCGTGAGCAGCACCAGAACCTGAATGTCGCTTTCCACGGCCCACAAAATCATCTGCTGATCGAGATCTTTAAGCGGGTGGCGAATATCCATCAGGATCACCACCCCTTGCAGGCACTGGCGTTTTTCTAAATATTCACCCAGCGCACGCTGCCATTTGATTTTCATCTCTTCCGGCACTTCGGCGTAGCCATAGCCCGGCAAGTCAACGAGGCGTTTGCCCTCCGCCACCTGGAACAGGTTGATTAGCTGGGTGCGGCCAGGGGTTTTTGAGGTACGCGCCAGGCTTTTCTGATTGGTCAGCGTATTGAGCGCACTTGATTTGCCCGCGTTGGAACGGCCCGCAAAGGCCACTTCAATTCCGCTATCGGTCGGCAAGTGGCGAATATCAGGCGCACTGATCACAAAGTGCGTCTGTTGATAATTCAAGTTAGTCAAAGCGGTCGTCTCCATAAGTAAAGCTTTGGGGGATTATACCTGAACGGCGGGAAAAGGCTGGTTTTCTCATCCTTTGTTGCCACAGGCCAAAGTAGCTATAAACTTTGTAAGACATTCGCCATTGTTACTATGGGTGATTTCAGAATAGTTGCAGGGCAGAAAATAACTAAAGAATTGTTTTATATGAATTTACCATTATAGATTTTTCTGAATTTGCCGTGATTTGCCCTGTAGCGCCTTGTACGTTTGAGTGAACAAGGTAAAGTAGTCGGCAAAGGCGGGGATGCCAGAGGAATTAAGACTTACGGATAAGGGTCAGGAGCGCCAGGAGGCGAAGACGCGGATTTGTCAGGATGACCAACGTCAGGAGACGTTTGAAAAAGGAAAAGGACCGCAACAGGGAACGTTCCAGGCTAATGGATAAACAGGGCTAGTTGTTAGCAAACAGGGATTGTCCAACCCGTTAAGGGTGTTGAGTCAAGAAAAAAGGCGACAGATTACTCTGTCGCCTTTTTTCTTTGCTTGCTTTCTGCTAGATTCCGCCGCAATTCTATACTGAATAAAATGGCTCAAGACCGAAAATTATGAATAAACCTTCAACGGCTCCACGCAGCAAAAGTGCTGCAAAATCGCGCCGTAAAACACGCGAAGAAATTAACCAGGAAGCACGCGACCGTAAGCGCCAGAAAAAACACCGTGGCAATACTGCGGGCAGTCGCGCGACCGGCAGTGATAACGCGTCAGGTTCTCGTGGTCAGGGCAAACAAAAAGACCCCCGTATTGGTAGTAAAACCCCGGTACCGTTAGGCGTCAGTGCAAGTGCCCCGGTTACCCGTCAGCACAAACCTAAGAGCGAGAAACCTATGCTTTCACCGCAGGCTGAGTTGGATTTGCTGGAATCGGATGAGCGCCTGGACGCGCTGCTGGAACGACTGGAAGAAGGCGATGCCCTGAGCACAGAAGATCAGGCGTGGGTAGATGCCAAACTCGACAGAATCGACGCGCTGATGCAGCAGCTGGGTCTTTCCTACGACGACGATGAAGACGACGACGAAGAGGAAGACAAAAAAGAAGATATGATGCGCCTGCTTAAGGGCGGCAACTAACGGGCGAGACGTGGGCTTACCCGTTCTGCTTATAACCCTTCCGGTTATGTGTTATCTGGCGTGGTTATTCGTTAAACTACGACGGTTGTCGCAGCAGCGTAAAAGGCTGCGCAACCGGCTGATGACCCGTCATGAGGTCACGCCGGGCCGCCGGACACGCCCGCGGCCTTATCGGAAGGAGTGAGCATGTCATCGCAGTTGATCGATTGGGATCTGGCCCTGATCCAGAAATATAACTATTCCGGCCCGCGCTATACGTCATACCCGACGGCGCTTGAGTTTGCTGAATCCTTCGGCAACCCCGAATTCACGCAGGCGGTCACACGCTATCCTGAACGCCCGCTCTCGCTGTACGTCCACATTCCGTTTTGCCACAAGCTTTGCTACTTCTGCGGCTGCAATAAAATTGTCACCCGCCAGCAGCATAAAGCCGATCAGTATCTCGACGCGCTCGAACAAGAGATAATTCACCGTGCGCCACTGTTTGCGGGGCGTCATGTCAGCCAGCTGCACTGGGGCGGCGGCACGCCAACCTATCTCAATAAAGCGCAAATCAGCCGCTTAATGCAGCTTCTGCGCGGGCATTTTGATTTTAACGCCGACGCCGAAATTTCCATTGAAGTTGACCCGCGTGAAATTGAACTCGACGTGCTTGATCACCTGCGCGGCGAAGGATTCAACCGCCTGAGCATGGGAGTGCAGGACTTCAACAAAGAGGTTCAGCGACTGGTGAATCGTGAACAGGATGAGGATTTTATCTTTGCTCTGCTCCATCACGCGCGCGAAATTGGCTTCGCCTCGACCAACATCGATTTGATTTACGGTCTGCCAAAGCAGACACCGGAAAGCTTCGCCTTTACCCTACAGCGTGTGGCGGAGCTGAACCCGGACAGGCTGAGCGTGTTTAACTACGCGCATCTGCCGAGCCTTTTCGCCGCCCAGCGCAAAATCAAAGATGCGGATCTGCCGTCGGCACAGCAAAAACTCGACATCCTGCAAGCTACCATTACCTCGCTTATCGATACCGGTTACCAGTTTATTGGTATGGATCACTTTGCCCGTCCGGACGATGAGCTGGCGGTGGCGCAGCGCGAAGGGGTACTGCACCGCAACTTCCAGGGCTATACCACCCAGGGCGATACCGATCTGCTGGGCATGGGCGTTTCCGCCATCAGCATGATTGGCGACTGCTACGCGCAGAACCAGAAAGAGCTGAAACAGTATTACCAGCAGGTGGATGAGCGCGGGAACGCGCTGTGGCGCGGTATTGCGCTGACGCGCGATGACTGCATCCGTCGTGATGTGATCAAAGCGCTGATTTGCAATTTCCGTCTGGATTTCGCGGCGGTGGAAACGCAGTGGGATCTGGATTTTGCCGGCTATTTTGCCGAAGACCTGAAGCTGCTCGCGCCGCTGGCGAAAGACGGGCTGGTGGATGTGGATGAAAAGGGGATTCAGGTCACGCCTAAAGGCCGCCTGTTGATTCGAAACATCTGTATGTGCTTCGATGCCTACCTGCGCCAGAAAGCGCGCTTACAGCAGTTCTCGCGGGTTATTTAAGCATTGTAGGCCGGGTAAGCGAAGCGCCACCCGGCAATGCCAAAATCACTCCATTCCCAGCTCTTTCAGCTTCCGCGTCAGAGTATTACGCCCCCAGCCAAGCAGGCGAGCCGCTTCCTGTTTATGCCCCTGCGTATGGCGCAGGGCGGTGGTCAGCAACGTGCGTTCCATCTCCGGCTGCGCTTCAGACAACAGGTTTTGATGACCGGAACGCAGCGCGCGATCGGCCCATTGCGCCAGCAGCGTCGCCCAGCTATCGGGCAGCGTCTGAGACGGGCTGTCGGGCAGCGAGGTTTCGAACAGCTCGCCCGGCAGATCCTGAATCAGCACTTCCTGACCCGCGGCCATCACCGTCAGCCAGCGACAGGTATTTTCCAGCTGACGCACGTTGCCCGGCCAGGCCAGACGCGTCAGCGCCGCTTCGGTTTCCGGATGCAGAAGTTTGGCTTCGACCCCCAACTCCCGTGCGGCCACTTGCAGGAAGTGACGCGCCAGGCGTGGAATATCTTCGCGACGCTCGCGCAGCGGCGGCAGATGCACGCGGATCACGTTCAGGCGGTGGAACAGATCCTCACGGAATTTGCCCTCCTGAACGCGCAGCTCCAGGTTCTGGTGAGTCGCCGCAATAATACGCACGTCCACTTTCACTGGCGCATAGCCGCCGACGCGGTAGAACTGACCGTCGGCCAGCACGCGCAGCAGGCGGGTCTGCACATCCAGCGGCATATCACCGATTTCATCGAGAAACAGCGTACCGCCGTCGGCCTGCTCAAAGCGCCCCTGGCGAATGGTATTCGCACCGGTAAACGCGCCTTTTTCATGGCCGAACAGTTCAGACTCGATCAGATCTTTCGGGATGGCCGCCATATTCAGCGCGATAAACGGGGCTTTCACGCGCGGGCTGTGGCGGTGCAGCGCATGGGCGACCAACTCTTTACCGGTACCTGATTCTCCGTTAATCAATACGCTGATGGACGAACGCGATAAGCGCCCGATGATGCGGAACACGTCCTGCATCGCCGGTGCTTCACCAATGATATCGGTCGTCGGGCCATTCACCTGCACATTACGCGGCTGCTGCTGCTCCTGATAATGGCTGATGGCGCGCTCAACCAGCGCGACGGCTTCGTCAATATCAAAGGGTTTCGGCAGGTAATCAAACGCCCCTTGCTGATAGGCGCTCACTGCCGCGTCTAAATCAGAATGCGCGGTCATTATGATGACCGGAAGCATCGGATGGCGCTGCTTAATCTGTTTTAACAGCGCCAGCCCGTCCATTCCCGGCATACGAATATCCGACAGCAGGACATCCGGGGTTTTGGTGGTCAGCGCATCAAGCACCTCGTTGCCACTTTCAAACGTTGTACAATTCAAGCCTGCCCCGGTGAGCGCGCGTTCAAGCACCCATCGGATGGAGCTATCGTCATCAACGATCCAGACTATCCCTCGTTGCATAAACACCTCTACTTCCGAATAGGCAGGAACACCGAGAATTCGGTGTGCCCAGGCCAACTGGTGAATTCAATTTTGCCGGAGTGCTGATCAATCAAATTACGGGCAATCGATAACCCAAGGCCGGTGCCCCCTTCGCGACCGCTGACCATCGGGTAAAACAGCGTGTCTTGTAACTGCGATGGGATCCCAGGACCGTTATCTTCGATATCAATGCGTGCCGCCAGGCGATAGCGCGTGCCGTGCAGCGTTAGCTGGAAGGCCGTGCGGGTGCGAATGATGATCTCGCCGCCCTCGGGTCCCAGCGCCTGCAAAGCATTGCGCACGATATTCAGTAAAACTTGCTCAATCTGGTCGGGATCGTGCGCGAGTTCAGGCAAGCTCGGATCGTAATCGCGTACCAGCGTGACGTTCTCTGGCAGCTCCATCGATACCAGCTTCACCACGCGCTCGGCCACTTTGTGAATGCTTTCTGTCACGTGCATTCCCGGTTGCTGCGGCCCTAATAAGCGGTCCACCAGGTTACGCAGCCTGTCAGCCTGCTCAATAATGACTTTGGTGTATTCCAGCAGTGACGGATCGGGTAACGCTTTACTTAATAACTGTGCCGCGCCGCGTAAACCGCCGAGCGGATTTTTAATCTCATGGGCCAGGCCCCGCACTAAATCGCGGGCAGCGACCTGCTGAGCATGTTGCAGCTGTTCCTGACTCAAGCGCCGCTGGTTGTCCATCGGTGCCATCTCCAGCAGGATCAGGCCTTCTGGCAGGCGTTGCGCCGTCAGGGAAAGAATGTGCGAGCGTCCATCAATTACCAGCGTCACTTCGTTATCGGTGAACCCTTGTCCCGCTTGCAGGCTTTCCTGCATCAGTCCGATGTTCAGCGAAAAATAACTCAGTAATTCCGGCAGGGGAGTGCCAAACAGCTTGCGCGAACTCTGAGCCAGCAACTGTTGTGCGGCGGGATTCGCGTAATGAATGGCCAGTTCATCATCAACCAGCAAAATACTGTTGATTAGAGAATTGAGGATCTGCCCAGCATCGGGCAGCGTGCCAGTTGCCATACAGCAGTCTCCTTAGGGTGCACCAATGTAGTGCAGTATAAGCGCAAGTTGATGAAAAGTGCGGAAACAGTCTATGTTTGTGGAGAAAAAAGCCCATCCGGAGATGGGCTGAAAGTTCCACGGCAACAAAATCTTCGCACGTCTTTCTCGCCGCAGTCTGAGTGCAACGAGAAATCCGTCGGATATGTAAAGTCTTAAACGCTGTAGTACAGTTCGAACTCTACCGGGTGCGGCGTCATGCGCACGCGGTCATTTTCTTCAACGCGCAGAGCGATGTAAGCATCGATCGCGTCGTCGGTGAACACGCCACCCGCGGTCAGGAATTCACGGTCCGCGTCGAGCGCGTTCAGTGCTTCTTCCAGAGAGCCTGCAACCTGTGGGATCTCTGCTGCTTCTTCCGGCGGCAGGTCATACAGGTTTTTGTCCATTGCTTCGCCCGGGTGGATCTTGTTTTTGATACCGTCGAGGCCAGCCATCAGCAGGGCTGCGAAGCACAGGTACGGGTTCGCCGCCGGGTCCGGGAAGCGCACTTCGATACGACGCGCTTTCGGAGAGGCCACTACCGGAATACGGATAGACGCAGAACGGTTACGGGCAGAGTACGCCAGCATTACAGGCGCTTCATAACCCGGGACCAGACGCTTGTAGGAGTTGGTGGTCGGGTTCGCCAGGGCGTTAATGGCTTTAGCGTGTTTGATGACGCCGCCGATGTAGAACAGCGCCTGCTCAGACAGACCGGCATATTTGTCGCCAGAGAACAGGTTGGTACCGTTCTTGGACAGGGACATGTGGCAGTGCATACCGGAACCGTTATCGCCAAACATCGGTTTTGGCATAAATGTCGCGGTTTTACCGAAGCGGTGTGCCACGTTGTGCACCACATATTTGTAAATCTGAATTTCGTCCGCTTTTTTGGTCATGGTATTGAAACGCGTAGCGATTTCGTTCTGACCTGCGGTAGCCACTTCGTGGTGATGCGCTTCAACAACCAGGCCCATCTCTTCCATGATCAGACACATGGTAGAACGGATATCCTGTGAAGAATCGACCGGAGGAACCGGGAAGTAACCGCCTTTCACACCTGGACGGTGGCCTTTGTTGCCGCCTTCGTATTTGGTGGAGGAGTTCCATGCGCCTTCGATATCGTCGATAGCCACGTGGGAACCGGAAATAGACGCACCAAAGCGGATGTCGTCGAACAGGAAGAACTCAGGCTCTGGCCCGAACAGAACGGTGTCTGCGATGCCGGTAGAACGCAGGTATTCTTCAGCGCGTTTCGCGATGGAGCGCGGGTCACGGTCGTAGCCCTGTAGCGTGCCGGGTTCCAGGATGTCGCAACGAATGATCAGCGTCGGTTCTTCGTAGAACGGGTCAATGAGCGCGGTGGTAGAGTCTGGCATCAGAACCATGTCAGATTCGTTAATGCCTTTCCAGCCACCAATCGAGGAGCCATCGAACATTTTGCCTTCTTCAAAGAATTCGGCATTTACCTGATGAGCGGGAATGGTGACGTGCTGCTCTTTACCTTTGGTATCGGTAAAGCGCAAATCAACAAACTTCACTTCATGCTCATTCAGCATTGATAAAACGTGTTCAGCGGACATACTTAACTCTCCCGGATTTTGTCATTGTCGTCGTGGTAACGAGGTCTACAGACACTGCTTATAATTGGCACTGTTGCCCTGAAAAAGATAAAGCGAAATCTGTGCCAACTTTAAAATTACCCCCAAAAGGCGTTATCATGCACGTCATAGTGCAAAAGGGCTGCACCACGATGGTAACATTGCACCAGTATAGTGCCTGCGTGTGAACGTTGAGCACTATATTGGTGCAATTTTCGTTAAGGTACCCTTTTTCCGCTCCGTGAAAGCGATCACAAAGCCTTACTTTCAGTATTGTTTGTAAAGGTTCTTTGTGATCCTGTTCTGTACTGCGATTAATACGTGTACAATAACGCGCTATTTCTAATGCCTGAGGCAAAGTTGTGATCGAAAATTTGCGTAACATCGCCATCATCGCGCACGTCGACCATGGTAAAACGACCCTGGTTGATAAACTGCTGCAACAATCCGGTACTTTCAGCGAGCGCGCTGAAACCCAGGAACGCGTGATGGACTCCAACGATTTGGAGAAAGAGCGTGGGATTACCATCCTCGCTAAAAACACCGCTATCAAATGGAATGACTACCGTATCAACATCGTTGATACCCCGGGTCACGCCGACTTCGGTGGTGAAGTTGAACGTGTTATGTCCATGGTAGACTCCGTGCTGCTGGTGGTTGACGCAATGGATGGCCCAATGCCGCAGACTCGCTTTGTTACCAAGAAAGCGTTTGCTCACGGTCTGAAGCCGATTGTGGTAATTAACAAAGTTGACCGTCCTGGCGCGCGTCCTGACTGGGTTGTGGATCAGGTGTTTGACCTGTTCGTTAACCTCGACGCAAGCGACGAGCAGCTCGATTTCCCGATCATCTATGCATCTGCATTGATGGGTATCGCGGGCAACGACCACACCGATATGGCGGAAGACATGACCCCGCTGTACCAGGCGATTGTTGACCACGTTAAAGCACCGAACGTTGACCTCGATGGTCCGTTGCAGATGCAGATCTCTCAGCTGGATTACAACAACTACGTTGGCGTAATCGGCATCGGTCGCATCAAGCGCGGTAAAGTGAAGCCTAACCAGCAGATCACTGTTATCGACAGCGAAGGTAAAACGCGTAACGGTAAAGTGGGTAAAGTACTGACTCACCTCGGTCTGGAGCGTATTGAATCCACCGAAGCTGAAGCGGGCGATATCATCGCGATCACCGGTCTGGGCGAGCTGAACATCTCCGACACCCTTTGCGATCCGCAAAACGTCGAAGCGCTGCCAGCCCTGTCTGTTGATGAACCGACTGTTACCATGTTCTTTAACGTCAACACCTCTCCGTTCTGCGGTAAAGAAGGTAAATTCGTTACTTCACGTCAGATCCTTGATCGTCTGAACAAAGAACTGGTTCACAACGTGGCACTGCGCGTTGAAGAAACCGAAGATGCGGACGCGTTCCGTGTTTCTGGTCGTGGCGAACTGCACCTGTCTGTTCTTATCGAAAACATGCGTCGTGAAGGCTTTGAGCTGGCGGTTTCCCGTCCTAAAGTTATCAACCGCATGATCGACGGCCGTATGCAAGAGCCGTTCGAGAACGTGACGCTGGACATCGAAGAACAGCACCAGGGTTCTGTAATGCAGGCAATGGGTGAGCGTAAGGGCGATGTCAAAGACATGATCCCTGACGGCAAAGGTCGTATCCGTCTGGATTACCTGATCCCGGCACGTGGCCTGATCGGCTTCCGTACCGAGTTCATGACCATGACCTCCGGTACCGGTCTGCTGTACTCCACCTTCAGCCACTACGACGACGTGCGTCCGGGCGAAATCGGCCAGCGTCAGAACGGCGTGCTGATCTCCAACGGCCAGGGTAAAGCAGTCGCGTTTGCGCTGTTCAGCCTCCAGGATCGCGGTAAGCTGTTCCTGGGTCACGGTGCAGAAGTCTATGAAGGCCAGATCATCGGTATTCACAGCCGTTCTAACGACCTGACCGTTAACTGCCTGACCGGTAAAAAACTGACCAACATGCGTGCCTCCGGTACTGATGAAGCGACCACTCTGGTTCCGCCTCAGAAAATGTCCCTGGAGCAGGCTCTTGAGTTCATCGATGACGACGAACTGGTAGAAGTCACCCCGACGTCTGTCCGTATTCGTAAACGTCACCTGACCGAGAACGACCGTAAACGCGCTTCGCGTGGTCCGAAAGAAGCGTAAGTTTTACGCTGAACACGATGAAAGCCCTGCCCTTCGAGGCGGGGCTTTTTTTATGGTGAGGGTTGATGAGTTGAGCGCTGGCAGTTGCGGCATAAGGCTTTTAGAACGTTAATGCAGTATTTTTAGAGATACTTCAGCTAATAATAGATAAAACCGATTACCACAACCGGTGGACTTGAAGTGGAAGGAAAAGGCTATATCTAGTGGTTTAATGCATTTTTACACCATCCTCCACACAGTCAGCGTTGCCAGTAGGATTGACATTATTACAATGTAATATAAATTGTTCATAACACACCCGCCAGGCCTCTCACTGAAGCCCAAATCGGCGGGTTTTTTATTGTTAAAGAGGTTTGAGGATGAGACCTTTTAAAAAGCCTGCTATGTCACCGGCAGAGCAGTTAGAACAATGGCATGGACGTGGATTAATCATTCCGGATAATGACAGGGCAATCCGTTATCTGTCACACATTAGCTATTATCGCCTTTCCGCTTATGCTATACCTTTTTATAAATCTGGTGACGATACCCATTTTTTTAAAAACGGCACGAACTTTGATGATATTTTATCACTGTATATTTTCGATCGAGAGTTAAGATTATTAGTTCTTGATGCCGTTGAGCGTGTGGAAGTCGCTATTAGGGCGCAACTTTGCAATCATATGGCGATGCAATACAATAACAATCCTTTTTGGTATTTAGACGAAAGCCTTTTTAGGCCAGAGTATGGGCATAAGCGTTTACTCGCCGATTTAGAAAGGCAGATTGACGATGAAAGGCGTCGTTATGAAAATGATGTCAAACATCTTGATAAAAGGAAACAACTGACCACAGAACAGAAAGACGCTATCTTGAGAAACCTGAGTCAGGAAACATTTTTGCGGCACTATATTTGTAACTACGATCAGCCTCGCCTGCCACCATGCTGGATGATGGTTGAGATGCTCACATGGGGTAATTTGTCGCATTTATACAGCGGCTTATTTAAGGCTTCAGATCAAAAGGCCATCGCTTCTGCCGTGGGGTGTAATGCTGAACTACTCACGTCCTGGATGAAATCCCTGAATACCATTAGAAATCATTGTGCCCATCATAGTCGTCTTTGGAACCGTGAATTTGGGTTGAGTATAAAAATACCAAATTCGGATAGAGTTCGCTGGTTAAAACATTCCCCGAATCTTGCAGATAAAAATATCCGCTACGAAAAAAGACTTTATTCTATTTTAGCTGCATTGCAATGCTTGATGTATACCATTAACCCTTCATCAAAATGGGCTTTGCGATTAAAAGAACTATTGCAACGGTACCCGCACGTATCATTATCTCATATGGGTATTCCGGATGACTGGGTTCATGATCCATTTTGGTCAGAGGCCCTTAGCAATAATCATTGAAAAATTCCAGGTTGATGGTTGGGGTTAAATAGAATCGCCGTTTCTTACAGCAAGAAACGGCGACGGTATTATGCTTTCAACGCCGCAGGGATCTCCTTTTTTATCTCATCAGATATGGGACTCCCCGCTTTCCGCTGCGCTATCTCCCCAATAATCATCGCAAACCGCTGTTCATTCAGTTTATAAAAAAAGCCCATCGTCAGCGCCGCAATGATCGCCAGCGCGCATGGCCAGATGAAAATCAACTGGCGCAGACCGAGCAGGGTGCCCGCACTTTGGACGGCGTGAGGGATATACCCGATTTGCGTGAGCATAATGCCGGGTAAAAATCCGGCCAGCGCGGCAGAAATTTTGCGTGAAAAGGTGTAGCCGGTGTACACCGATCCTTCCGCACGGATGCCCGTTTTCCATTCGCCATAGTCCACCGTGTCCGGCACCAGCGCCCAGTTCAGGCTGTTCACAAACGCCGTGCCGAAGAACGCCATGCAGGAGAAAAGCACAAACAGCAGTGAACTGGTGCCCCACACAAAGTTGAGCGTATCACCCAGCGCCCAGAGCAATAACCCGCCCAGATAGACGCGCTTCTTACCAAAGCGTTTAACCGCACCGGGCACCAAAAAAACGCCCAGTAAAATGCAGCCCATGCTGAAAAAACCCATCCATGACAGCAGATGAAGATCGTTAAGCACGTACTGGGTGTAATAGACCTGAATCGCCAGCTTGATATTAAATGCCGCCAGCGTGCAGAGATTGGCAATACACAGTACCAGCAGCGGCGGGTTGCGGAAAATGGCACAGAACGATTTCAGGATGCCTGGCTTGTGGTGCGCAGGAGGCACCTCAACATAGCGCTCTTTCACGCCGCTGTAGCACCACCCCATGCAGAACAGACCGCAGGTGACAAAGATAAACGCCGCGACCGAATAACCGAGCGACGGTTGGCCGACAAACAGCGCCTGAACCGGCATAAATCCCACGGTACAGAGTAACAGCCCGACCGTCGCACCGCCCTGACGCCAGGCGGCAAGCTGCGCGCGCTCCTGCGGATTTTTGGTGATCGCCGGTACCATCGCGCCATAGGAACAGTTCATCAGGCTGTAAAACAGGCCAAAGAGCATAAACAGGACCGTGGCAACGGCTGTCTTCACCGTCAGGCTAAAGTCATTGGCGATGAACTGCGCGCAGGCGACCAGCGCGACCGGCATCGAGGCGTACAAAATAAACGGCCTGAATTTTCCGCGCGGTCCCATCGTGCGGCGGGAGTCGAGCAGCACGCCGGTCAGCATATCGGTCAGCGCGGTAAAAAATTTCGCCACCAAAAAAATAATGCCGCCGTAAAAGGCCGGCATACCCAGCTCATCGGTGTAAAACTTCAACAGGTATAGCGTGCCGATGCACAGCATCAGATTCGAGCCAAAGTCGCCCATCCCGTAAGCACACTTTTCGCGTAAGCTCAGTTTGAGCGTTAACGGATCTGGATTCTTCATAGTCGATCCTCATGGCGTCCAGGCGGACGCCATCGTAGTCAATCTGTTACGCCATCCGCTTGCGGGTTTCTATTTCCTCGACGATACGCACGTACATCTTCTCGTTGAGGTTATAGAAGCAGCCCATCGCCACAATCGTGACCACTGCCAGCACGCAAGGGTAGATAAAGATCAGCTGCCGCAGGCCTTCGACAGTGCCCGCGGATTGCACCACGTTGGGGATGTAGCCAATCTGCGTCAGCATCACACCGGGAAAGAAGCCCGCCAGCGCCTGCGAGACTTTGCGAAAGAAGGTGAATCCGGTGTAGACCGTTCCCTCTGAGCGCACGCCGGTTCGCCACTCGCCGTACTCCACGGTGTCGGACACCAGCGCCCAGTTCAGGCTGTTGACAAAGGCTGAACCAAAGAAGGCGAGGCAGGAGAACGCCACAAAGCTGACCGATCCGCCGCCAAAGAAATAGTTCAGCAGATCGCCCAGCACCCAAATCAGCAGCCCGCCGATATAAACCTTTTTCTTGCCAAAGCGCCGCACCGCACCCGGCATCAAAAACACGCCGATGAAAATGCAGCCCATGCTGAAAAAGCCCATATACGAGAGCAGAATAGGATCGTTAAGTACGTACTGCGTGTAGTAAACCTGGATGGCGAGCTTGACGTTAAACGCCCCGAGCGTGCAGAGATTGGCAATACACAAAATGAACAGTGGGCGGTTCCCGGCAATGGCGCGAAACGACTGCAACAGGCCCGGTTTTTGCGTCGGGCTGGTGGGCTGCACCTCAACGTAGCGCTCTTTTACGCCTCTGAAACAGAGCCACATAAACAGCAGGCCAAACAGCGAGAACAGCGTAGCGGCGAAAACGTAGCTCAGCTGCGGATTGCCGTCGATCATATTCATCACCGGCACAAAGCCGACGGTGCACAGCAGCAGGCCAAGCGTTGCGCCGCCCTGACGCCACGCCGCCAGCGACGCACGCTCATCCGGGTTTTTGGTGATGGCGGGCACCATCGCGCCGTAGGAGCAGTTCATCATGCTAAAAAACAGGCCATAGAGCATAAACAGCACCGTCGCCATTACGGTCTTGCCGGTGATCGCAAACGGCGTGCCGACAAAGTTGGCGATCGCCAGCAGCGTCACCGGAAAGGCGGCGTACAGCACGAACGGGCGAAACTTGCCTTTTGGGCCAATGTTGCGCCGCGAGTCGAGCATAATGCCAGTGCCCATATCGGTAAAAGCGGTGAAGAATTTGGCGATCAGAAAAATCAATCCGCCATACGCGCCGGGCAGGCCGAGAACATCGGTATAGAACTTCAGCAGGTACAGCGTGCCAATATCCAGCAGGATATTGGAGCCTAAATCTCCCATGCCATAGGCGAGCTTTTCGTTAAACGGCAGTCGTAGGGTTGCCGGATCGGTTGAGGTTTGACTCATTATTATTCTCCATCTGCCCGCAGGCGCAGACCTGCGGGCGAGTCCTGTCAGAGGTGGCGTAACTGCGCGAATAACGCCGCCCATTCGCTGTCTGCGCGGTAAAACACCGGCGGCTTACCGAGCGGTGCTTCTACGGTGATATCGCCGCCGCTTGCCGTTTCGCCGGTCCAGAGATTGATCCAGGTGTCCTGAGGTAGATACAACATCCATTCGCGTTTACCCGCTTCATGCACCGGTGCGACCAGCAGATCCTGGCCGAACAAATACTGATATTTCAGCGAATAGCAGCGCTCATCGTCCTCGTAATGCAAAAACAGCGGACGCATGACCGGCAAACCGCTTTTGGCGTTCGCCGCAACGGCCTGTTTGATATAGGGCTTGAGGGTGGTAAAGACCTGGGTCATGCGGGCGAAGTGGGCGATGGTCTCGGCGTCGCCGTCAAACTGCCAGTTGTCAGTTGGACGGTTACCTTCGTGGGTGCGCATCATCGGGGTGAAGGCGCTAAAATCGCACCAGCGCAGGAGCAGTTCTTTGCTGCGCTTCATGTCAAACAGCGTGGTGTAACCGCCAATGTCGCTGTGGTGCAGGCCGTGTCCGGTCATCGCCAGCGACAGCGCCGCAGGCACTACGGAGGCCAGGCCATCGTCAAGGCTCCAGTCCACGTTCTGATCGCCCGCCCACATCATGGTGGAATATTTCTGGCTGCCGGTATAACCCGCCCGCATAAAGAACAGGATCTCCCCGAGCTTGCCCGTCTCTTCCAGCGCTTCGTAGTTACATTTCGCCCACAGCGCGGGCCACGCATTATGCATAATTTCCGCGCTGACGCCGTTGTGCAAATACGTGTCCGTCGGCAGATATTCGCCGAAATCCGCCATCCAGCCGCCACAGCCCAGCGCAATCAGGTTCTTTTTGATGACCGATTTGAACCACGCGTAAGCCTGCGGATTGGTGAGATCGACCACGCCCGCATAAAACTCACCGAATTCAACGTGATAATCCTTACCGCTGGCGTCTTTGGTCAGATAGCCTTTCGCCGCCGCCTCTTCGCAGAGATCGCGATCGCTGGCGACATAGGGGTTGATGTAGGAGAGAAACTGCACCCCCTCGGCTTTCCACTGCGCCAGGCGGGTATCAAGCTGCGGGTAGTTCGTGCTGTCCCATTTCCAGTTCCACATCACGCGCTTACCGAACGAGGTCATGCGGATGCCGGACCAGTCCTGCGCCCAGATGCCGTTAACCTTTACGCCGCCGTCGCGCATGGCGTCGAGCTTACGCTGGCACACCTCCGTGCCGCCCTGAATACCCAGCGTCACGCCGTCGTAGATCCAGTCGGGAAGCTCGGGCTGACGCCCTAACAGCGCGGTGAGTTTTTCCAACAGGTCGATATAGGTAGGCGCACATTCGAAACGCAGCGTGGCGCTGTCTTCCCACAGCGCCAGTTCGTGATAGTCCGGCGCGCTGAAATCGAAATTCATGTAGCCGCTGTTATCGAGGTGACAGTAGTATTTCTGCGTACTGACGAACGTCGGCTGCGGGAAGAACGTCCAGTAATAATCGCCGCCCGCGTTCTCTTTACAGTCCGCCTGCCAGGTGACATAGCTCTGCTTGTTGCGCCCGACGCCCTGCTCACTGGTCCACAGCGGGAAGGGTTTGCCGCGCAAATCAAAGCAGGAGAACTGTTCGCCGCAGCCGTAAATATGATCTTCAGCCTGAGCCGCTAAACGCAGCCAGATGCGGTTATGCGCAGGGGCATCGTTTTTCAGCGCCAGCCGCAAGCGCCCGGCCTCATCAACGCCAATTTTCATCGTCGCGCTCACCACGTCGCCACGGCCAAACCGCACGGTCCAGCCGTCGGCCTGCGCGGTGACGGTGGCGTCCGTCAGGGCGATTTTTTCTTGCAGCCGGTCTTTAATGCTGAAATTGCCGCGAAACATCTCAATGTCGGCAACGCCTGCGCCAGTCCACAAACACGGGTTATCTTCGCTGTGGGTTAACAGCAGACGCTTTTCCCAGTGCAGGGTAAAGCCCGTTGGGGTGGGCGTCAGGGCCATATTGTGTAGGGTATTCATAAGCCATCCTTTCTGGATAGTGTTATTTTGCGTTAATGTCCAGCAGTCCCGCCGCCACCGCAGGCGCTAAGCCCGGCGCGAGTGGTAAACGGGGGATCACAAGGCAGTGCAGAAGATGGTAAATATCCTGTTTTCCGTCCCACACTTTGGTGGTCACCTTGTTGTCGCAATCCAGCTCCTGCCACCAGGATCCGTTTTCAAAATCCATCAGGTAGTTGACGCAGTATTCCCACCAGGTCTGGTACCAGCGCTCATACTGCGCATCGCCGGTCACGGTATACAGGGCGTAAGCGGTGCCCATCGCCTCAACAATTGGCCAGCGCACGCGCTCACGCACGATAGGCTTGCCGTTCCAGTCAACGGAGTAGACAAAGCCATCCGCGCCATCCGGTGCCCAGGCATCGCGGACCGTGGCGTGGAATAATCCTTTGGCGTCTTCAACGAGCCATGCGGGCGGTGTTTCATCGCGGGCTTCAAGCGCGGCGTGCAGATGCAGCATCAGGCGGCCCCACTCAATCCAGTGGCCGGGCGTGCCGCCGTAGGCGCGGAAGCGGTGTGCAGGGTTATCAATGTTGTAATTACGCAGCGGGTTCCACTGCGTATCGAAGTGCTCATTCACGCGGTAATCACCGCGTCGGGCGACGTCGTGAATGATCACCGAGGCGATGCGCAGAGCGCGATCGAGCCATTTTTTATCCTGGGTCACATCGTAAACAATCAGGAAAGCCTCCACCGCGTGCATGTTGGCGTTGCCACCGCGATACGCTTCCGTTTTGCTGAACGCTTCATCCCAGGATTCCAGGCACATCTGCTCCTCTTCGCTCCAGAAATAGCGCTCGATCACCGCAATGGCGTCATCGAGCAGTGGGCGGGCGAGGGGATGCCCGGTGGTCACCGCGCTGGCGGCACCGAGCAATACGAAGAAATGCTGATACCCCTGCTTGCTGGCATCCATCACGCCGTCGTCATTCACACAGGCGTACCAGCCACCGTGAACGTTATCGCGCAGCGCGCCGTTTAGCGCATGAATGCCATGCTCAACCAGCGAATACGCGCCGGGGCGGCCCATTGCCGCCGCCACTGAATAGACGTGCAGCATGCGGGCGGTGATCCACAGATGCGTGCCCATATCGGCTTTGACCTGGCCGGTATTGCCCAGCCAGCCAAAACCCGTCGGCACCGCCGCCTTTTTGCCAAATTCGAAGATGCGGTCGGTTTCCTGCTCCAGCCAGCGATGGTGGCTCAACCTGTTAAACCATTTCATGTTTCACTCCTCGCGTTAGCGCTTCGCCATCATGTCGTCGACAATCTCGGCCAAACGCTGAAGTTTCGGCACCGAGATATCACGCAGCATCAGGTCGGTGTCCGGCAGTCCCACAACCGATGACCACACCGCCCGCCCGGCGAGGAAGCCGGAAGCCCCAGCGCGCATCGCCACGCTGACCGCGCGCGGAAAGAGTTTTTCATCAACACCGGATGAGAGGATCACCCACGGCATGTTGATCTGCTCGTTAAGCCGTTGGGAGGCGGTGAGAAGCGCCGCCTGCGGGCCTTTGCCGAACAGCGGCATTTCCACCTTGTAGAGGTCAGCACCGCTGTCGCCCAGCTCAATTGCCGCATCAATAATCGCCTGCTCGCGGTCAAATTTATCGCCCTGGCGCGGCGGGCGAACCACCGGCTCAATAATGCTCAGCAGGCCGTTGCTATGACACAGCGCATTGAATTCTTTCACCATTTCAAGGCGTTGCTGCGCATCTTCATCGCTGCGCCACAGCACCAGCAGCTTCAGCGCTTTGGCACCGTCTCGCCGCACCGCCTGCGCATCGATGCGCTTATCGATGACCACGCTGTCCACAGGAATGCCGTTACCGGGGATAAACGCGTCAGCGGCGACAATCATCGCGCAGTTTTGAGCGATCGCGTTTTGCTCAACAATTTGCCGGTAGCAAAACTGCTGGTCGACCAGGATCGCCGAGGCATAAGGCGACAGGGTTTTGGCAGCGTTCACTTTAAAATCGGTGAGGACCGCATCGGCAACCGGCACCGGCGCACCGGCGGCGGCGAACATCAGCCGCATCGCTTCGCGCTGATCCACCGCCAGCATGGCAAACCCACCGGAAGGTCGGGTGATGTCGTTAAGGGTGTAATGCTGCATGTCGTCTCCTTGTTAAATCAGACTAAAGAGGGAAGCCCGGCGCTGGCGCGGACCTGTTCCAGAATGGCCGTCCAGTCTTCGCGACCGCGTCCGGCGGCGCGCGCCTGGTTGTAAACTTCACGTGACGCCGCACCCAGCGGCATCGGAACGTGCAGTTGATTCGCCACGTCGAGGGCGATGCCCAGATCCTTATGCGCGAGATCGATCATGAAGGCCGGGGAGAGATCGCCCTTCAGCACTTTGTTTGGCCACGAGGTGGTGAAATGTCCTTTGCCCGCCGGGGTGCCGCTCATTACCTTTAGCGCCACGTCGAAGGAAAGACCCAGCGCTTCGCACAGCGTCGCCGCTTCCGCTGACAGTGCATTAAGCGCAATGCTCATGTAGTTGTTGATGAGCTTGACGCGGATCCCCATGCCGGGACCGCCCGCATTGATAAGCTCCGATCCCATCGCCATCAGCACCGGTGTGGCGCGTTCCACCTGTTGCGCCGTGCCGCCCGCCAGCAGCAGCAGCGTGCCGGCAACGGCATGATCGGACGTGCGCCCGACCGGAACGTCCATCATGCTGAATCCTCGCGCCTGCATCTCATTGATAAGCTTGTCGGTTTGCAGCGGATGGATGGTGGACATATCCATCACCAGCGCATCGGTTGAAAGCCGCGTGCAGACGCCGTTTTCACCCAACAGCGCCTCCGCGACGCGCTCACCGTTGGGCAGCATGGTGATAATAAACTCGGCAAACTGCGCCGCGTCCGCAGCACTTTGGCAGCCGATTGCGCCCTCGCGCATGAGCATCTCGACCGCCTGCGGGTTAAGGTCATATACCCACAGCTGATGCCCTTTTTTTAACAGGTTGCTGGCCATGGGCGCGCCCATTTGTCCCAGACCGATGAAGGCAATACTGGCCATTGAATCACTCCTTAGTGGTGACACACTGTGTCAATTTGTGGCGTTGTTGTGCGATTGATTATGTCTGTTTTTGATCGTATTTGTAATTTATGGTTAAAAAATTGACAGCGGTCACTTTTTTAACAATCCAGAAAATTAAAAATGGCGGCATCAAACAACGCATAAGGAGTGACCATGATTCGTATCGCATGCGTGGGGATAACCGTGATGGACAGGATCTACTCGCTTGCGGCGCTCCCCCCGCAAGGAGGCAAGTATGTGGCTAATGGCTATCAGGAGGTGGGCGGTGGCCCGGCGGCCACGGCGGCGGTTGCGGCGGCAAAACTGGGCGCGGCGGTGGACTTTATTGGTCGGGTGGGCGATGACGACACCGGCGACAGGTTGCTGGCGGAGCTGACATCGCTGGGAGTAAACACCCATTTTACCCGACGCTATGCACAAGCGCACTCTTCACAGTCAGCGGTGCTGGTGGATGACCACGGCGAGCGGATGATCATTAATTACCCCAGCCCGGATCTGCCGCAGGATGCCGACTGGTTACAGGAGATTGATTTCACGCAGTGGGACGTGGTGCTGGCCGATGTGCGCTGGCACGAGGGCACGAAACGCGCGTTCACGCTGGCGCGCAGGGCAGGCGTTTTAACGGTGCTGGATGCCGACACCACCCCGCAGGATATTACTGATCTGGTGGCATTAAGCGATCACGTCGCTTTTTCCGAACCGGGGCTGCAACGGCTCACCGGATTAAGCGACACCCTGGCGGCACTCAAAAAAGCAAAAACGCTCACTGATGGACATGTCTATGTCACGAAAGGTCGTGCAGGCTGCTACTGGCTGGAGCAGCAGATTTTGCAACACCAGCCGGGCTTTGCGGTTGATGTGGTAGACACGACCGGTGCCGGTGACGTTTTTCACGGCGCACTTGCGGTGAGCCTGGCGCAACGCGCGCCTTTGTCAGACGCCGTGCGCCACGCCTGCGCCGTCGCCGCGCTAAAATGTACCCGTCCCGGTGGCCGCGCCGGAATACCCGACTGTGATCAAACCCGGTCTTTTCTGTCACTTTTTGTATAAAATGACATAAACAATATGCGCTTTTGGCTGCCCGGCTTATTACGCACTACCGGGCGAGAAGAGGAGTAGCAATGAGCAGTGTGACCGAACTGACGGGCAATCCACGCCACGACCAGCTGATTGGGCTGATCGCCGAGCGCGGCTACATGAATATTGATGAGCTGGCTGCACTACTGGATGTCTCCACGCAAACCGTTCGCCGCGACATTCGCAAGCTCAGCGAGCAGGGGCTTATCACCCGCCACCACGGCGGTGCCGGGCGCGCATCCAGCGTGGTAAACGTGGCCTTTGAACAGCGTGAGGCGCTGTGGACCGAGGAAAAAAAGGCCATTGCAGAAGCCATTGCCGATTATATTCCCGACAGCTCGACCCTGTTTATCACCATTGGCACCACCGTTGAGCACATCGCCCGGGCGCTGCTAAATCACAATCATCTTCGTGTGATCACCAACAGCCTGCGTGTGGCGCAAATTCTTTATAAAAATAGCCGCTTCGAGGTCATGGTGCCGGGCGGTACGCTGCGCACGCACAATGGCGGCATCGTAGGCCCCACGGCGGCGGCCTTTATTGAAGGCTTTCGGGCGGATTACCTCATCACCAGCGTCGGAGCCATTGAACCCGATGGCGCACTGCTGGAGTTTGATGTGAATGAAGCCAGCGTAGTGAAGGCGATGATGGCGCATTCCCGCCATGTTTTACTGGCCGCCGATCACACCAAATATCACGCTTCTGCCGCCGTTGAAATTGGGCATCTGCGCCAGCTCACTGCGCTTTTTACCGACGCGCAGCCGGAGGAACCGTTGCTGTCGATCTTAAAGCAGCAGCAGGTCGAACTGGTGGTCGCCGGGCAGTAAACACTCCCCGGTTTGCACCGGGGATTTCACACGCTTTATCAGGCGTTTGCTTTCGCTGCCTCGTCTGCGGCACGAATGGCCGCCACTTTTTTGCCGAAAGCGAGCTGCAAGACCGCCAGCGTGCCAAACGCAGGCAGCAGTGCAGCGAGCGCAGAAATGCCGGTTGCGCCTTTAATCAGCATCGCGCCAGAGGCGATCAGCAGCAAAAAGACCACCATGCGAAATATTTTCACCGAAATCCGCTTATGCACGTACTGGCCGACAAGCGAGCCGAGGATCATGGTTGGAATGCACAGGATCACCAGCTTGAATGTCGATACCGTCAAAATACCGCTGGTGGCAAGACCGCCAATAATCGCGATATTGTTCGCGGTAAAAAAGGCATTAAGCGTACCGCGAAACGCCGCCGGGCCAAGGTTGCGCAGCATGCCGTACATCACCACCGGCGGGCCGTTGGTCGAGAAGGCCGCGCCCAGCGCCCCGGCGACAGCGCCCATCGGGGCCGCAATCCAGCGTTTGTCGTAAACCGGCAGGCGGGGGATAAACAGGCTGTAAAACGAATACAGAATGATAAATCCGCCCAACCCGATCTTCATAATGTGATCGGGCAGATAGGACAGCGCATACAGGCCCACCGGAATGCCCAGTAATGAAAAGGCGATCAGCACGGCGGCAGATTTCCAGTCCGTCTCTTTGCGCGATAGCCAGGTGGCATAAATCGCCGTGCCTGTGCCAACAATCACCGACATCGGTGACGCCATTTTTAGCGGCAATACCATCGTAATCAGCGGCATGGCGGTAAGCCCGCCGCCAAAACCGGCACAAATCCCCACAAAGGTATAGAGAAACATCACCGCGACGACGATCAGGATGGTCTGCGTATCAAGCGTCACGCCATCGGGCGTTAATAAGGTGAAGAAGTCCATATCCGCTCCTTAGTTCAGCGACAGACCCGCATCGACCACAAAGTCCTGCCCGGTGCAGCCGCAGGATTCTTCAGAGGCCAGAAACAGGGCAAGGCGTGCGCAGTGCGTGCCATCCAGGCGAAACTTCAGCGCTTGCAATTCGATAAACTGATTCACGGCACCGGGATCGAGTCTGGCCCACATCGCATCCTGTTTGGCGGTGCGGATCGCCCCCGGCACGAGGCTGTTAACGCGAATACCGCGCGGGCCAAGCTCATGCGCCAGCGTGCGCGTAAAGCCATGAATGGCGGCTTTCGACAGGGAGTAACATACGCGTCCCGGACGCCCGCGCATCCAGTTAATTGACCCCATATTAATAATGCTGCCCGTGCCTTTATTCGCCATGCCGGGAATAACCGACTGAATGGCAAAAAGATGATGGCGAAGATTGACGTTAATACGGTTATTAAAATAGTCTTCAGTGAGATCGTCAATGTTATGATGATCGTCGCTGCCCGCATTGTTAATTAAAATATCGACATCACCGATCTGACTTGCCACGGTGTTAAAACAGGCTTGCAGCTGCGCAATATTCGTCACATCGCAAAACAAATAAAGACAGTTAAGTTCCGCCGCCAGTTTTTCCCCTGCCGCCTGGTCATAATCGAGAAACGCAACGCGCGCGCCCTGATCCACAAATGCGCGTACCAGCTCTTCACCAATGCCGCTGGCACCGCCGGTAATGGCGACAACTTTATTTTTTAATGAGTTATAGATAACATTTGCTGTGGTATTCATGCTTCGTGTCCTGTTACTTGTGGGCTACGTTATTAACAACTTTGTAGGTTGCACAGAAATCTTCGCCCCCTAAACCTGACGCCACTCCGTTGTCATAAACGTGTTTAATGACGTTGACGCCGGGTAAATTAAGGCTGGATTCAATAAGCATAGACTTCATAATGTTGACGTCTTTCGCCATGTTTTGCAGGGAGAATGCCGCGCGGTAATCCCCGGCTATCAGGCTGTTGATTTTGCTGTCGAGATAGAAATTCGTGGCACCTCCAAAAGAGATGGCTTTGTGAAAATCCTCTTTCGCAATGGCGTAGTGGCTTGCTGCGGTGAGCATTTCATTGACGCTGTTCTGAATGCCCGCCACCAGCACGTTATGCAGCATCTTCATGACCAGCCCACGGCCATTCTCGCCCATGTGGATCTGATTGTTGCCCAGCATCGCCAGGATGGGTTTTACCTGTTCCCAGGCCTGTTTATCGCCGCCAATGTAAATACCCAGCTCGCCTTTTTCCGCTGCCGGTACAGATTTCACCACGGGGGCATCCAGCATAACGGCCCCGGTCTTTTTCACCACAGCTGCAATTTCCGCCGAAACGGTCGGTTCAATCGTCGACATATCAAGGGTAATTTGCCCGGCGTGTAATAACGGCAGCATTTGCTGATAGATGTCCCGCACATGTTCCGAGCGGGGCACCATGCTAATAATGACATCCGCACGTTGGGCAATATCCGCAACGGACGCAGCTGCCTGCGCGCCCTCCAGCACCAGTCGGTTAACGGCATCCTGATGAATATCGTAAACCAGTACGGTGCCGTTAAATTTCTTAACGATGTTTTTGGACATAGCTTCGCCCATCAGGCCAAGCCCGATAAAACCGATCGTTTTCATACATTAACTCTCTTTAAAGGTAGGTTTAGGTATTCCGGGTACAGCAACGTTTAATGAAAATAACGATCCAGAGAGCGGTCGTTGGGCGATCTCCTCTTCAGTCATATTTTCCCGGGTGGTGGTAATAAACAGCGTTTTCATGTCCGGCCCGCCAAAACAGACCATCGTCGGGCAGCGTACCGGTAAATGAATTTCTGCGAGCAGTTCACCTTCCGGTGAAAAACGTGCAATACGATGCCCATCGAATAACGCACTCCAGTAGCACCCGTCCTGATCGGTGGCTGCACCATCGGGGCGACCCTGACCCGGCGTGAAGGTTTTCCACACTTCACGCGGGCCGGGGTTGCCGCGCGCATCCAGTGCGCTGCGATAAATCACATGGTTGGGCGTGTCGCTGTTATACATCCACTTTTTGTCGGCGGAGAACGCGAGGCCATTTGCGCCGAGAATGTCGCACTGCATAACCTGCGTGTTAAGCGCCGAATCCACGCGACATAACAGCGCACCGTTGTAATCGCGCGGGCCCCAATAGGTGCCCGCATAAAAACGCCCCCAGGGATCGGTGCCGCCGTCGTTAAAGCGCGCCTGAGCGGGATTATTCGGGTTATCGCACACTTTCTGCGTAAGCGTGCCTTGAGCGTCGCAAAGCCAGATCCCGGTGCGCATCGCGACGATAAAACCGCCCCGTTCGCGCAGGGCAAAACAGCCCACTTCTTCCGGGAACGTCAGCACCTGGTGCGTGCCGCTTTCCGGCGTAAAGGCATGAATCTCCTTATTCAGAATATCGGTCCAGTACAGCGTCTGACGGTCGGCATCCCACGTCGGGCATTCCGGCAGATGCCCCTGGTAATCAAAAAGCAGCGTTGGGTTATTCATCGTCGAACATCCTTTTTTCTCAATGCGCGCGAGCATCAGTACACCTCGCCACCGGCGATATGCAGCGTTTTTCCCTGAATCGCTGCCAGCTGTTCTTTGGCGCGGGCGAGCAGAAAACTCATGTCGGAAGCCAGCGCCACAAAGCGAAAACCCATGGACTGGTATTGATTTGCCAGCTCAGGATTGCCGCCGACGATGCCGCACGGTTTGCCAAGGCGCACGCAGGTCTGCACGCCTTTTTTGATCATCTTTTGCACCTCTGGGTGCGACGGATTGCCGGGGTAACCCATGGCCGCTGATAAATCACCGGGGCCGATGAAAAAGCCGGTAACGCCCTCCAGCGCGGCAATGGCTTCAATATTGCCAATCGCCTCCGGGGTTTCCATTTGCAGGATCAGACACAGCTCATCGCGGGCGTGCTGAACAAAATCGGGGTTGGTGCCCCAGTGGGAGGCGCGATGCATAGCGGCAAATCCGCGTTTGCCAAACGGCGGATAATAGGCGGATTCCAGTGCATTTTTCGCCTCGTCAACCGTATTGATAAACGGAATCATCAGCGATGTCGCGCCACCGTCCAGCGCTCGTTTGATCAGCACAGTGTCGTTCCCCGCCAGGCGATAGAGCGGCGTAATGCGCGGGTTGACGCTGCGAATGGCGCGGTCGATGCGAATGGCATCCAGCGTATCCACCGCGACATGCTCCTGATCCAGCACCAAAAAGTCGAAACCCACGGTTGCCATCGCTTCAGCCACCGTATCGCTACCGGTCATCATCCACGTGCCCAGCTGTACCGGCCCTTCCGAAAGGGCGTGTTTAAAGGTGTTCATTTATATTCCTCAGAAAATCGGCGGTTCAGGGACATCGCTGCCGGATTGTAAAAAGTCGAAGTCGCAGCCCTCGTCAGCCTGCGTTACGTGCTGTTGGTATAACGCTGCCCAGGAGCGTTCAAACACCCGGTGTGTCGGTTTACATGCTGCGCGGCGGCGCGTCAGTTCATCATCATCGATCAGCATATTGAGCGTGCCGGCATCGATATCCAGCGCAATGAGATCACCGGTTTTCACCAGCGCGAGCGGGCCGCCCACAGCGGATTCCGGTGCGACGTGCAAAATGCAGGTGCCGTAATGGGTGCCGGACATACGGCAATCAGAAATGCGCACCATATCGGTCACACCCTGTTGCAGCAGCTTTTTCGGGATCGGCAGATTGCCCCACTCGGGCATTCCCGGCGCGCCGACCGGACCTGCGTTGCGCAGAATCAGCACCGTCTCTTTGGTCACGGGCAGATCGGGCGAGTCAATGGCGTCGGACAGCGCCTGGTGGGTATCGAATACCAGCGCCGGGCCGGTGTGCTGGCGGAGCGCCGGACTGGCGGCGGAGGACTTCATCACCGCACCGTTCGGGCATAAATTGCCGTGTAGCACGGCGAGCGCGCAGCCTTGTGACAGCGGGATCACCGGGTTATCCAGCCCGCGAATGACCTCATCGTCATAGCAATGTGCGTTTTCAATCCACTGGCTGACGGGCTGATTGGTTGCGCCAACGGCGTCCAGATGCAGAAAACGGGTCAGTTTTTTCAACTGCGCCATCAGGCCGCCCGCGAAAAAGAAATCCTCCATCAGTCCGCTGCCGGAAGGGAACAGATTTGCCAGTACCGGAACCTTGCGGGCAATGGTTTCCATGTCTGCCAGCGAGAGCGGAATGGCCGCGCGATTGGCCATCGCAATCAAATGGATCGCGGCGTTCGTCGAGCCGCCAAGCGCCATATAGGCAACGATGCCGTTAAGGAAGTTTTCTTTTTTCAGCCAGCGGGAAGGTTTGTGGTCGTGCCAGACCATATCAACAATGGTGTGCCCGCACTGGGCGGCCATTTGGGGATGGCGGCAGTCAGCGGCGGGAATCGAACTGGCACCGGGCAGCGTAAAGCCCATGGCATCGGCGATGGAGGTCATCGTTGATGCGGTTCCCATGGTATTGCAGGTGCCGATGGATCGCGTCATTGCGCCTTCAAGCTCAATCCAGTCATGTTGGGTAATCGCCCCCAGGCGCAGCTGGTCCCAGAATTTTTTGGTGTGGGTTCCCGCGCCGGTGGTTTGCCCGCGCCACTTGCCGGTGGTCATGGGGCCTGCCGGGCAAAATAGCGTGGGAATATCCATCGACAATGCGCCCATCAGCAGGGCGGGCGTGGATTTGTCGCAACCGCCGAGCAGTACAACGCCATCGATCGGATGCTGACGCAGCAGTTCTTCTGCTTCCATCGCCAGGAAATTGCGGTACAGCATGGTGGTCGGCTTCACCATCACTTCGCCCATCGACAGCGCGGGAAGTTCGACCGGGAAACCACCCGCGGCCCACACGCCGCGCTTTACGGCTTCGGCTCTTTCACGCAGATGGGCGTGGCAAGCGCTCATGTCGCTCCACGTGTTGATGATGCCAATGACCGGCTTGCCCAGAAACTCCTCACGCGCGAACCCCATTTGCTGCGTCCGCTGCCGGTGCGCAAAGGCGCGAATGGTTTCTGGCGCATACCAGCGCTGACTGCGTAACGCCGAAACGTCACGGCGAGGGAGTGTGGCCTTGTTGAACATGATCGTGACTGCCTGTGTTTTGGATTTCCTAATACGCTAATATCGTAGCGCTACGATTGTCGATAGGTTTGATATCAGAAATGTGACGTGAAGCGCAAAAACCACTTCACTTATGCGGTTTTTACGAGGCTGATTCCAGAATTCAGTGAAAGGAGATTAACGTGGTAAATACGGCGTGTGATAGTAAATAGAATCTCGTTAAAGCAGGATCTGATCAATGGAAATGCTATTTTCTGCGGTAACCTTTTTGCTCTTTCTTGTTTTCGTAGCGCTATATTCATATCGCAAAACAAAAGGCATTTCAGAAGCGGGCGTGGAGGGTTTCTTTCTGGCAGGCCGCGGGCTAAGCGGGTATTTCATCGCCGGATCGTTACTGCTTTCAAACCTCTCCGCAGAACAATTGGTGGGACTTAACGGCAACGCCTACCGTTTTGATATCAGCGGAATGGCGTGGGAAAGCACAGCGGCGGTTGCCACTATCATGATGGCGATTTTCTTCCTGCCTCGCTTTTTACGCCGTGGCATTACCACCCTGCCGCAGTTTCTGGAGGAGCGCTTTGATGCCCATACCCGGCGGATGGTCAGCATTCTGTTGCTGGTCGGTTACGCGATAATGGCAAACCCCTGTAGCCTGTATCTGGGTGCCATCACCATGAATGAACTCTTTGATTTTCAACACATTGTAGGGTTGCCCTCCTGGGGTGCCATCGGGCTGTTAGCCTTCGCGATGGGCGTGGTGGGTGGATTGTATGCGACGCTGGGCGGACTGAAAGCGGTTGCCATTTCCGATACCATCAGCGGGGTGATTTTATTGGTCGCCGCATTGCTGATCCCTCTTCTTGGGCTGATGGCGCTGGGGCACGGCGATTTTATGGCGGGCGGAAAAGCGTTGTTAAGCCACCCCGAGCAGCTCAATGCCATTGGCTCCGACACCTCGTCGGTGCCATTCAGTACGATCTTTACCGGTATGCTGTGCGCTAACCTGTTTTACTGGTGTACCAACCAGATGATCATTCAGCGCACCTTAGGGGCGAAGTCGCTGGCTGAAAGTCAGAAGGGCGTTTTGCTGGCGGGCAGTATTAAAATTATCGTGCCGTTGGCGATGGTGCTGCCAGGTCTGATTGCCTTCAATCTGTTTGGCCCGGTGTATGATGTGGCGGATTATGCCTACCCGGCGCTGGTGAAAGCGGTGCTGCCCTGGTGGTTTATTGGCACGTTCGCCGCCGCCATTTTCGGTACGGTGATCAGTCACTTCAACTCGATAATCAATTCCAGCGCCACGCTATTTGTTATCGATCTTTACGGCCCGCTTACCGGCTGTCGTGACGAAGCAAAGCTGGTGCGCACGGGGAAAATCGCCTCTGTTGTGTTTTCGCTGGTTTCAATGGTGATCGCTCCGCTGTTATTACACGCGCCGAACGGTATTTTTGATTTAATGCGTCGGTTCACCGGCTTTTACAGCATTCCGATCATTACTATCGTGTTAGTGGGTTTCCTCACGCGGCGCGTGCCCGCGCTTGCGGCAAAATGCGTGCTGATTTTCCATATTCTGGCTTATGGGCTTTACACCTTCACCGGGCTGAACAAATTGATTGCCCTGCATTTTATCCACGTTATGGGCGCGCTCTTCGTTATTGAAGTGGCGATGATGCTTTTGATGGGGAGGATTTTTTCGGCGACCGCCGCCGCTCCCTGCGCGTTGCCCGCGCGCATCCCGATGGAAAAATGGCGATATGCTTATCCGGTCAGTGTTATTATGATGGCGTTTTTAGTGAGTATCTTCATTGCGTTATCCCCACTTGGCTTAGCGGCCAAAGAGGGCGTGCCCGGGAGTTTTGGCTATCTTCTTGCTGTGATATGGGCTGGCGCATTGGTACTGATTCTGGGATTACTACGCCACCATCAAAGGCATGCTGATAAACCTCTGGTGGCACTGAACGAGAGTGCAGGAGAGGCATGCGTCAGAGATCGCGCCAAATCGTAAAACTTGATGATGTCGCCGGGCTTGCGGGTGTGTCACCGTCCACCGTGTCGCTCTACATCCGCCTGCCCGATCGCGTTTCGCAAAAAACCGGCAAAAAAATCCAGTCAGCGATTGATAGCCTGGGTTACGTACACAACAAAATTGCCAGTCAATTTACCGGTGGTCAGCGCAGTAACATGGCCGTGGTTTTACCCTCTCTGGCAAACGTCATTTTTAGCCACGTCATACAACGTATTGAATCAACGGTAAGCGAGCAGGGATTCCAGCTGTCGATTGCCTCACACGATCACAGCCTCGATAAAGAAGAAGAGCAGATCCGCGCCATTTTACAGTGGTCGCCTGCGGTGATTGCCATTTCGGGCGCTGCGCATAAACCCGCCACGCTCAAAATGCTTCAGGCCAGCGGCGTGCCGGTAGTGCAGATGTGGCAAGTCGATGGCAGCGCATTCACCGCGCAGGTGGGCAACAATCACGACCAGATTGGCTACGCTGCCGCCCGCTATTTGCTCGATACCGGCTGCACGCAGCTGGCCTATTTCACCACGCGTTTTGATGATGACATACGTGCGCGGACCCGCTACGCCGGGTTTTGCCGCGCGCTGAGCGAGCAGGGAAAAACGCCGCTGCTGGTGGATATTCCGCGCACGGAGAATATCTGGCAGGCGAGCCGCGAAATCCTGATGAAAACGCTGGTAAAAGCGCGCGGGCTTGATGGCATATTCTGTACCAGCGATTCGATTGCGACGGCGCTACTGATGGAGGCGCAGGCCAGAGGCGTGTCGGTCCCGGCGCAGTTGAGCATCATGGGCTTCGGCGATTTTCCCTCCAGCGCATGGCTTTCTCCCGCCCCGCTTTCCAGCGTCAATTTAAACGCGGATGCCATAGCCCGCCGCACGGCAGAGATGATGCTCAGAATGAGTCAGGATAAATCATTCGCGGGTGAAATCGTTGACGTCGGCTTTGAGATCATGCCGCGCAACACCACGAAGCTGCCTTTTTAATTCGAATGTGACGCCCTGTGGCGTCCCTCGCTATTCACTCTGTTCATTTCCCGCTACAGTTAACTCTCCACGGCTAACAAGGAGAGGGAAATGCTCTATATCTTTGATTTAGGTAACGTGATTGTCGACATCGACTTTAATCGGGTGCTGGGCGCATGGAGCGATTTTAGCCGTGTGCCGCTGGCGACGCTACGACAAAGCTTTGCCATGGGCGAAGCCTTTCACCAGCACGAACGCGGTGAAATCACTGACGAGGCATTTGCGCAAGCGCTGTGCCAGGAGATGTCTTTACCGCTCAGCTACGAACAATTCTCCACCGGCTGGCAGGCCGTTTTTGTGGCGCTGCGCCCGGAGGTTATCGACATCATGCACAAACTGCGCGCGCAAGGGCACCGCGTGGTGGTGCTCTCCAATACCAACCGCCTGCACACCACCTTCTGGCCTGACGAATACCCGGAAGTGCGCGCGGCGGCGGATAACGTTTACCTGTCACAGGAAATGGGTATGCGCAAACCCGAAGCGCAGATTTACCAGCGCGTGCTTGAGGCAGAAGGTTTTTCTGCGGCGGATGCGGTCTTTTTCGATGACAACGCCGATAATATAGAGGGCGCTAACCGACTCGGGATCACCTCAATTTTGGTGACCGGTAAGGAGACCATCCCGACTTACTTTGCGAAGCAGTTATGCTAAAAACCGTTCATCATAAAGCGAAACACCACGCCCGGCCGATTTGGGCGTGGCTGAGACTCCTGTGGCAGCGCATTGATGAAGACAACATGACCACGCTGGCAGGGAATCTCGCCTACGTCTCTCTGTTGTCGCTGGTGCCGCTGGTGGCGGTCATCTTTGCGCTCTTCGCCGCATTTCCGATGTTTTCAGACGTTAGCATTCAACTGCGTCATTTTGTTTTTGCCAATTTCATCCCGGAAACGGGTGACGTTATTCAGCGCTACATTGAGCAGTTTGTGGCGAACTCCAACAAAATGACGGCGGTCGGTGCCTGTGGGCTGATTGTTACGTCGTTGCTGTTGATGTATGCCATCGACAGTGCGCTCAACACCATCTGGCGCAGCAAGCGCGTGCGCCCGAGGGTCTATTCCTTTGCGGTGTACTGGATGATCCTGACGCTGGGGCCGCTGCTGGCGGGCGCAAGTCTTGCCATTAGCTCGTATCTGCTGTCGCTGCGCTGGGCAAGCCAGCTCAACAGCGTGATTGACGACGTGCTGCGCATCTTCCCGCTGATCCTCTCCTGGCTTTCGTTCTGGCTGCTGTACAGCATCGTACCCACCATACGCGTGCCTAACCGTGATGCCATCGTGGGCGCGCTGGTGGCCGCTGTGCTGTTTGAGTTGGGCAAAAAAGCCTTCGCGCTTTATATCACCACGTTCCCGTCTTATCAGCTGATCTATGGCGTGCTGGCCGTGGTGCCGATTTTGTTCGTCTGGGTCTACTGGACGTGGTGTATCGTCTTGCTTGGTGCTGAAATAACTGTCACTCTCGGGGAATACCGAAAACTCAAAGAAGCCGCTTTGCAAGAACAAGCAGACCAACCATGATTGCATTAATTCAACGCGTAACCCGAGCAAGCGTCACCGTGGAGAATGCGGTGACGGGTGAAATTGGCCCAGGACTTTTGGTGCTGTTAGGTGTCGAAAGGGAAGACGACGAGCAAAAGGCGAATCGCCTGTGCGAGCGCGTGCTGGGCTATCGTATTTTTAGCGATGCCGACGGCAAAATGAATTTGAATGTGAAACAGGCAGGCGGCAGTGTGCTGGTCGTTTCGCAATTTACGCTGGCAGCCGATACCGAACGTGGTATGCGTCCGGGTTTTTCCAAAGGCGCTGCGCCGGATCGCGCTGAAGAACTGTATGAGTATTTCGTCGCACGGTGTCGTAGCCAGGACATGGTGACGCAAACCGGGCGCTTCGCCGCCGACATGCAGGTCTCGCTGGTCAATGATGGTCCCGTAACGTTCTGGTTGCAGATATGAGCCAGCTTGCGGCGTGGCCTCGGGCAACAAGAGAGAATACCGCTATGTATCATCTTCGCGTACCGCAGACAGAAGAAGAGTTAGAGCGTTACTACGCGTTTCGCTGGGAAATGCTGCGTCAGCCGCTGCACCAGCCTAAAGGCTCAGAGCGCGACGCCTGGGACGCCATGGCGCATCACCAGATGGTGGTGGACGAAGAGGGCAATCTGGTGGCCGTCGGCCGGCTGTACATCAATGCCGATAACGAAGCGTCAATCCGCTTTATGGCGGTTCACCCGGACGTGCAGGACAAAGGCCTCGGTACGCTGATGGCGATGACGCTGGAATCCGTGGCGCGCCAGGAAGGGGTGAAGCGCGTGACCTGTAGCGCGCGTGAAGATGCCGTCGAATTTTTCTCCAAGCTCGGGTTCATCAACGAAGGCGAGATCACCGCGCCGCAAACCACCCCGCTGCGCCATTTTTTGATGATTAAACCCGTCGCCACGCTCGACGATATTCTGCATCGCGGCGACTGGTGCGGTCAGCTGCAACAGGCCTGGTATGAACATATTCCGCTCAGTGAAAAGATGGGCGTGCGCATTCAGCAGTACACCGGGCAAAAATTCATCACCACCATGCCGGAAATCGGCAATCAAAATCCGCACCATACGCTGTTTGCCGGTAGCCTGTTTTCACTGGCGACGCTGACCGGCTGGGGGCTTATCTGGCTGATGCTGCGTGAGCGCCATCTCGGCGGTACCATTATTCTCGCGGATGCGCACATTCGCTACAGTCACCCCATTAGCGGTCGCCCAAGTGCGATTGCCGACTTAGGCTCGCTCAGCGGCGATCTGGACCGCCTGGCGCGCGGACGTAAGTCGCGCGTGCAGCTACAGGTTGAGCTGTTCGGCGATGACACCGCTGGCGCTATTTTTGAGGGCATTTATATCGTGCTCCCCGCCAAACCCTTCGGACCGCTGGAAGAGGGCGGCAACGAAGAGGAGTAGAACGGGTATCAAGGTTCGAACAAGTGCAGCGCCGGGTGCTCCTCTGCGGCCTTATTTGACAGTTTATACATCAAGCGTTCGCTTTTTCCTTGCTGCTATGTCCTGTAGCGTGAGGTTGCTTTCCCCACTCCGCTCGCCCGCTTGCAGAGCTTCCCTTAAAGTCTCATTTTGTAGTTCACGTTGTTCAAGCAGTCGCAAGGCCGAACGAACAACTTCGCTCGTTGAGCCATAGCGTCCGCTCCTGACGAGGCCTGCAATGAAATTATCCAGGTGATCACCAATCGTGATGCTCGTTGTTCTCGGCATGATATTCATCCTGTGTGTTAATTATTCACACAGAATAGCATCATGCTGTCGGGTTGACAGTCGAATTCAAACGTCATTATTTACCCGCCAGGCGATGTCTCGCATTAGCGATCGCGCGGTTCGACTGACGCCAGCAAGCTGGAAGAAGCCGTGGATCACGCCGAGATAGCGCTGGGCCGTGCAGGTAACGCCCTGTTGGGTTAAGCGCTTAAACAACGCTTCTCCCTCATCGCACAGCGGATCGAATTCCGCGGTCACAATGTGCACCGGCGGCAATCCCCTGAAATCTTCGCGCCACAGTGGGCTGGCTTCCGGATGCTGCCTGTCAGTGCGCGCAAGGTACATTTCATAGCCGCTGAGCAGGGTGTCGCGGGTGATGATGTAATCGAGTCCGTTGCGGGTGTAGCTTTCGAAATACGCCGTGGCGTCCAGCATCGGGTAAAGCAGGATCAGCTGCGCGGGTGCCCACTGGCCGACGGTTTTCAGGCGCAGCGCCGTGACCAGCGCCAGATGCCCACCGGCGCTGTCTCCCGCGAGGGTAATGCGGGTGCGATCAATGCCAAAGCGCACGGCGTACTGCCAGACAAGGTTGGCCGCTTTCTCGCAATCATCATGCGCGGTTGGAAACGTATGTTCAGGCGCAAGGCGATACTGCACGGCAATAACCCGGCTCCCGCTCTCAAACGCCAGCTGACGCAGTTGCTTATCGTGCGTAGCGAACCCGCCGCTAACAAAACAGCCGCCGTGGTAATAGATCACGGCAGGCAGTGAGTTGCCTGCGTTCAGCGGCGATACAATGCGGAAGCTAATGCCGTCAATCTCCCGGTCTTCAACCTCAACCTGCGTCTGCGCGTCACCTGCCAGCACGGTGCTGTTAACGTAACCGGCCCGCCGCGCCTCCACGGTCTGGTTGCGCGCCGAAGGCCGACCAGCCGCAATAAAGTCGTTTACTAATTCAGCAATACCCTGTTCCACTGCCATGGTGCACTCCTTGTCTGTATAGATATCCAGTTGTTATAGCCGGAATGAACGCGCGTGAAAACGACAAATTTTGGTTGGTTTGCGATTCTGGAAAGCGCCTCGTAAAACCAGAATAAACGCGGAGACGCGATTGATGGTGAGAAGATGAGAGCGTAAAGTAATCTGAACTATGTACGTCATTGACGTACACTTTTTTTGTGCTAAATTACTTAGGCTATAAGCCGTTGGCGTACAGGATGTTATTTATAGAGACGGAAATCTTCGCGCAAGACGTTAAAGCGTTACTCACGCACGACGAATACATCAAACTTCAGTATTTCTTAACGATTAATGCTGATTTTGGTGATGTCATTCAGGATACCGGTGGGCTAAGGAAAATTCGCTGGAAATCAGAGGGTATGGGTAAACGAGGTGGAGTGAGGGTCATTTATTTTCATCGCGCGCATGAGTCTCAAATTCGCTTTCTTCTCATCTACCGAAAAGGGATCAAAGATGATTTGAGTAAGAGCGAAAAGGCGATTCTACGCAAAATGAATGAGAGGTGGTAAATGGACAAAGATTTGTTTTCACGTTTGACCCAGAGCATGGCGCAGATGAACGACATCATTGACGGTACGCGGGAGCCTGCCCGCACCTTTGAGATTGATGCGCTGGAAATCAAAGCCATTCGTCAGGCTTCGGGTTTATCCCAGGCTAAATTTGCGAATCTAATTGCGGTAAGCGTTGATACTTTGAAAAACTGGGAGCAGGGGCGACGCAATCCAACGGGTCCAGCTCGCGCGTTATTAAGAGCTATTGCAAAAGATCCTATAAACGTCATTTCAGCACTGGCATAGGGAAAACAAGCCCGACGTTTTATGCACATCGGGCATGCGAGCCGTATATTATTCCCCTTCGCCAGGGAACAAAAACGGGTTGATGGAGCTGCGGGCAAAACCTTCCTGTTCCATACGCGCATCCAGCACCAGCGAGGCTAAATCGTCTGCCACCGGTTCCACGTTGGGATCTTTTTCCTGATAAAGAATCTTCAGGTAAGTGCCGCAATCACCGCAGCTTTCCGCTTTGATCGAGGACTGTTCGCTGTCGAGTGACCAGTAGTGCAGGTCGCGGCTCTGCTCGCAGTTGCTGCATTTGATGCGCACCACGTGCCATTCGGTTTCGCACAGGTTGCAGTGCAAATAGCGCAACCCCTGAGTGGTACCGATTTGCACGACGCTGGAAACCGGCATCGAGCCACAAACCGGGCAGAACTGGCGTTGCTCACCGTATTCTGCACGCGCTTTGCCGGGGATCAGCGTTGCCATTTGCGCCCAGTACATTGAAAGTGCGGCCCAGATAAACGGCGCTTTATCGCTGCTCACCGAGGCAAAGTCTGCGGCAAACAGCGCGCTGGCCATCGCTTCCAGCTCCTGCGATGAGGCTTTCTCCAGGTTCTCAATGACCGCCAGCGCCGGACCGCTCATTTCCGGTTTTAGCTCGGCAATCAGCGAGTTCAGCAGCTTTTGCCAGTGCGCATCGCGCGGCAGGACGTGAATATCCAGCGGCGGTTTACCCTGAGCGGCAGCCTCTTTAATGCGGGCGGTGAGATCCATCTGTAGCGGATGGTCGTACAACACCACTTCCTGCGCGTGGGCGATCAGCGCGGCAAAACGCAGGTAATCGCCCAGTGGATTTTTCTCTGCCAGTTCGCGCAGGCGTTCC
Source organism: uncultured Enterobacter sp. (assembly GCA_963521185.1). Taxonomy (GTDB): domain Bacteria; phylum Pseudomonadota; class Gammaproteobacteria; order Enterobacterales; family Enterobacteriaceae; genus Enterobacter_D. Next base: position 43,681 of record CAUQTV010000010.1, read on the forward strand.
GCGCGGCGGTTATAGAGATTTTTGAGTCTGGGGAACAGCAACGGCGGAATCATATCCGCCGTGCGTTTTTCGCTCTTTTCCAGCTCATCTTGCGGGATTATGCGAATACTCATTCAGATGACTTATCCTCTTTCTGGCGGACTTCCCGGTACCAGCGTGGGTGATGTTTCTTCGCCCATGTCTTAGTAACCCAGCCTTCCACCATCGCGGTTATGGTGCCTTTCACCCAGAGGGCGGCGTAGATATGCACCATGATAACCACAATTAACCCTACTGCCGCAAATGAATGTAGCATTAACGCAAATCGAATGACCGGGATGGGAAACACAGGCGCGAAGTAGGGACGCCAGATAATCACCCCGCTCACCAGCAGCATCAGCAGCAAAATGATCGCCGCCCAGAAGACGCATTTCTGGCCGAAGTTGTATCGTCCGGTATCGCCCACTTCCTCGTTGACGATGATTTTACGAATATTCTTCGCCCAAAAGATATCATCCCTATTGATGAGGTTATGGTGCCAGTAGCGGAAAAACATGATGATGAATGAGGCAAACATCACCACCCCGACGAACGGATGCAGAATGCGCGCCAGCTGCGGCGTGCCCAGAATGTTCATCAGCCAGTTGAAGGACGGGAAGAAAAAGCCCAGCCCGCTCACCGACGCCAGCACGAAGCAGAAGGCGGTGACCCAGTGGTTTATGCGTTCCGGCGCTGTATAGCGCACGATGGTGTCACGTCTTTTCATTTGCGCACCTCGTCTTTCTCTTCATGCAGATTGTCTTCATCTTCCTCTGCGCGGTTCGGGCCGACGCCGACATAGTGGAAGATGCTGGCGGCAAAGGTCGCCGCAAAGCCCGCGGCGGCGAGCGGTTTCCAGATGCCTTTCCAGAACTTCACTGTGGCGCTGATTTGCGGGTTTTCCGGCAGGCCGTGATACAGCGTTGGCTTGTCGGCATGATGCAGCACGTACATCACGTGCGTGCCGCCCACACCCGCCGGGTCGTACAGACCGGCGTTATCGTAGCCGCGCGTTTTCAGCTCAGAGACGCGCTCACCGGCCAGCGTTTTCATGTCCTCTTTGGAGCCAAAGTGGATCGCCCCCGTCGGGCAGGTTTTCACGCAGGCAGGCTCCTGACCGACGGTGACACGGTCTACGCACAAGGTGCATTTGTAGACGCGGTTATCCTCCGGGTTCAGGCGTGGCACGTCAAACGGACAGCCCGCGATGCAGTAACCGCAGCCGATGCACTGTTCAGACTGAAAATCGACAATCCCATTGGCATACTGAATGATAGCCCCTTCTGACGGACAGGCTTTCAGGCAGCCAGGATCGGCGCAGTGCATACAGCCGTCTTTGCGGATCAGCCACTCCAGCTTGTCGTTTTGCTCCACTTCCGAGAAGCGCATTACCGTCCAGGATTTGGCGGTCAAATCCGCCGGGTTGTCATACACCCCAACGTTATGTCCCACCTCATCACGAATGTCGTTCCACTCTGAACAGGCCACCTGACAGGCTTTGCAGCCTATGCAGGTGGTCACATCGATCAGTTTCGCCACTTCCTGCTGGTGATCCCGCGCCTGAGGTGCGGGCGTAAAACCGTTTGTCGCGGAACGACGAATGATGTCTTGCGATTGATAAGCCATTTGTCGTCTCCGTTACGCTTTTTCCACGTTCACCAAAAACGCCTTAAACTCTGGCGTCTGGGTGTTCGCGTCACCAACAAACGGGGTCAGCGTGTTGGCGATAAAGCCTTTTTTCGCCACACCTTCATAACCCCAGTGAATAGGAATGCCGATGGTATCGACATCCTGGCCGTTCACTTTCAACGTGCGGATACGCTTGGTCACCACCGCTTTAGCTTTGATGTAGCCACGGTTGGAAGAGACTCTGACCGTATCGCCCTGCACGATGCCCAGTTTGCCCGCCAGCTTCTCGCCGATCTCCACAAACTGCTCCGGCTGCGCGATGGCGTTGAGCAACGCGTGCTTGGTCCAGTAGTGGAAGTGCTCGGTGAGACGATACGTGGTGCCCACATACGGGAACTTATCGTGTTTGCCCATCGCCTCAAGATCGTCTTTAAACACGCGCGCCGCCGGGTTAGATACGACGTTCGGGTGCAGCGGGTTGGTACCGAGCGGCGTTTCAAACGGCTCGTAGTGCTCAGGGAACGGACCTTCCGCCATTTTATCGGTGGCGAACAGACGACCCATGCCTTCCGGCTGCATGATAAATGGCCCGACGTCACTGCCCGGTGCGGCTGTGCTGTAATCCGGGATATCCACGCCGCCCCATTTTGCGCCGTCCCATTTTAGCAACTGGCGTTTTGGATCCCAGGGGTTGCCTTGCGGGTCGGCAGAGGCGCGGTTATACAGAATGCGGCGGTTGAGCGGCCACGCCCAGGCCCAGCCCAGCGTGTTACCGAGGCCTGACGGATCGGCGTTGTCGCGTCGCGCCATCTGGTTACCGTCCGGCGTCCAGCTTCCGGCGAAGATCCAGCAGCCGCTCGACGTGGTGCCATCGTCGCGCAGGTGCGCAAACGTGCCCAACTGGTTGCCTTTTTTCGCCAGCACCGCGCCGGTGACGGGATCGATAACGTCGGCGAGCGCCTTACCGTTGCTCTCCATCGCCACTTCTTCCGGTGACGGGTTTTCCGGCGTCAAATAGTTCCAGGTCATGTTCAGCACCTGTTCCGGATTGGCCCCGCCTTGTGCGGCGTACATTTTGCGCATGCGCATGAAGATCCCGGCGAGAATCTCACCGTCGTTCAGCGCCTCGCCTGGGGCATCCGCACCTTTCCAGTGCCATTGCAGCCAGCGACCGGAGTTAACGATGGAGCCGTTTTCCTCGGCAAAACAGGTCGACGGTAAACGGAACACCTCGGTCTGGATTTTGGACGGATCAACGTCGTTCATCTCGCCGTGGTTCTGCCAGAAGTTTGACGTCTCGGTATTGAGCGGATCGATGGTCACAAGGAACTTCAGTTTCGACAGCGACGCCACCACCTTGTTTTTGTTCGGGAATGACGCCACCGGGTTAAAGCCCTGGCACAGATAACCGTTCACCTGGCCTTTCGACATCATCTCGAAGTATTGCAGGACGTCGTAGCCTTTATCCCACTTCGGCAGCCAGTCAAAGCCCCAGCTGTTCTCCGCCGTCGCTTTATCGCCATAGAAGGCTTTCATCATCGACACGAAGAATTTCGGGTAGTTACCCCAGTAGTTGACCTGACCTTCCAGCAGCGGTTTCGGGGTATTCGCCGTGAGATAGGTTTGCAGATCGGTTTGCTTTTCACTTGGCAGCGTCATGTACCCCGGCAGGCTTTGCGACAGCAGGCCGAGATCGGTCAGACCCTGAATGTTGGAGTGACCGCGCAGGGCGTTCACGCCGCCACCCGCCATGCCCATGTTACCGAGCAGCAGCTGGATCATGGCCATGGTGCGAATGTTTTGCGCGCCGACGGAGTGCTGCGTCCAGCCCAGGGCATACAGGAACGAGGCGGTCTTATCATGGACGCTGGTTTCAGCGATGTATTCGCACACTTTCAGGAAATCGGCTTTCGGCGTACCACAGATGTTTTCGACGACATCTGGCGTGTAACGGGAAACGTGCGCTTTCAGCAGGTTCCATACACAGCGTGGGTGGGTCAGCGTGGTATCGCGTTTGGCAAAGCCTTTTTCATCCAGCTCATAGTTCCAGCTGGTTTTGTCGTATTTACGTTTGTCCGCGTCGTAGCCGGTAAACAGGCCATCTTCAAAGCCAAAATCCTCACGCACGATCAGGCTGGCGTTGGTGTAGGCTTCGGTGTATTCGCGGTTGTATTTTTCGTTGGTCAGCAGGTACAGCAGTACGCCTGACAGGAAGGCAATGTCAGTACCGGAGCGGATCGGCGTGTAAAAATCAGCCACCGAGGCCGTACGCGTAAAGCGCGGATCGATAACAATCAGCTTCGCGCCATTGTGGATTTTGGCTTCCATCGCCCAGCGGAATCCCACCGGATGTGCTTCAGCCGCATTCCCGCCCATCACAATGATGAGATTGGCGTTCTTGATATCAACCCAGTGGTTGGTCATCGCACCGCGACCAAATGTTGGAGCAAGACTTGCTACCGTTGGTCCGTGTCAGACACGCGCCTGGTTGTCGACGGCTAACATGCCGAGTGCGCGGGTAAATTTCTGGGTTAAATAGCCGGTTTCGTTACTGGACGCAGACGCACACAGCATGCCGGTCGAGAGCCAGCGGTTGACGGTTGCGCCTTCCGCATTCTGCGCAATGTAGTTGGCATCGCGGTCTTCTTTCATCAGTTTGGCAATGCGTTCAAACGCGGTTTCCCAACTGATTTGCTGCCATTTATCGGAGCCAGGCGCACGATATTCTGGAAATTTAAGGCGACTTTCGGAGTGGATAAAGTCCACCAGACCGGCCCCTTTCGGACACAGTGCGCCACGGTTGACCGGATGATCCGGATCGCCTTCAATATGGAAGATTGATGCTTTGGCGTTTTTTGCGCCGTCACCGAGGCTGTACATTAATAGCCCACAGCCAACGGAACAGTATGTGCAGGTGTTACGGGTTTCACGGGTACGCAGTAGCTTGTACTGCCTCGTCTCCGCCAGCGCCACACCGGGTGCAAAGCCCAGTGCCGCCGCTGTTGTCCCTGCCATACCGCCAGCACAGATCTTAAAGAACTGCCTTCTGCTGACCTGCATGGTCGCTCCTTGTTTCGACATTGTCTCAAGTAATTATCGCGAGTCGTTATATTTTGCGGCTGACGCCACAAAGGTTCAGAATAAGGTAATCTCCCTTCGTTCCTGAAGGAATTGAAAAAAGAATACCACAATGTCATCAGGCCTGTTCCGTTACGGTTAACGAAAAGTGAACAATTAGTGCCTTAAATTAGGGGTAAATGTGACATCCATCACCGGGTCTCGTTCTGTCGCGCTGTGGAAGCGCGATGATTTGCAACATTCTCAGCCTGACGTGCTGGCTGAAGAGGTGCCTGTTGCGCTGGTGTACAACGGCATTTCACATGTGGTCATGATGGCTTCACCCAAAGATTTAGCGCTGTTTGCCATGGGATTTTCGTTGTCGGAAGGCATCATCGACACGCCGCAGGAGATCTATGGCATCGATGTGGCGCAGGCCTGCAACGGTCTTGAAGTGCACATTGAACTGTCGAGTCGCCGCTTTATGGGCCTCAAAGAGCGTCGCCGTGCGCTGGCCGGGCGGACCGGCTGCGGCGTGTGCGGCGTGGAGCAGCTTAACGACATCGGCAAGCCGGTTGCGCCATTACCGTTCACGCAGACCTTTGAGCTGGCGCGGCTGGATCACGCCCTGCGCCATCTGACCGATTTTCAGCCCGTGGGCGCGTTGACGGGCTGTACGCATGCAGCCGCCTGGATGACGCCCTCTGGCGAACTGGCGGGCGGACATGAAGATGTGGGCCGCCACGTCGCGCTCGATAAACTGCTCGGTCGCCGCGCCCGGGAAGGTCGCGACTGGCAGCCAGGGGCGGTGCTGGTGTCGAGCCGGGCAAGCTATGAAATGGTGCAGAAGTCGGCGATGTGCGGCGTTGAGATTGTGTTTGCGGTATCAGCGGCGACCACGCTGGCCGTTGAGGTTGCCGAGCGCTGCAACCTGACGCTGGTGGGTTTTTGCAAGCCGGGCAGGGCAACCATCTACACGCATCCTCAGCGTCTCGTTGGGGTCTAAAAATACATCAAAAGTTTTGAACGATGTGAGCAAATCCTTCCGCTGTTCGTTGCTGATAAACAGGTCTACTATTTATCACATCAAGGCGACGCGCCTTATTCAAACAAACAACGTTAAGGGTAATCACTATGAACACTATCAAAACTTTTGTTGCAGTTATCGCTCTCTCTACCGCTTTTGGTTCTTTCGCCGCGCAGTCTGTCACCGCAACGGACACCACTCTGTCTGGCGCAGAAGCAAAAATCGCCGCTCAGGCAGACAAAGCGGGCGCGTCTTCTTATAAAATCACCGAAGCCTATACTGGCAACCAGGTTCACATGACCGCTGAACTGACCAAATAAGTTATTACCCGCCGACAGTAAGCTACTGTCCCTGGTTTTCTGAACAGGGACAGGCTTTCATTTCCTGCGTTTTACCCGCCTGTTTATTCTCTCGTTTCCTGACTTTTGCCTTCATTTCGCCTTTAGGTGCTGGCTTGACATGCCTTGCAGAAAGCATAATATTACCCACAGGATGACTACAGGGATTCTCTGGAATCGCATCCCATTGCCAGTAAACTGGTTCGCCCATGGCGAGGTAACAATGTCCTGCCCTGCCTGAGAAGATTAGGCAGCTGAGGCCCCCGAAAGGGGGCCGTCTCCCAAATATTCACTTGTTGATTGCTTCTTTTGGCATTGCGCTGCTCTTCGGTTTTTTTTCTAAATCTTTCGCAATTTTAAACACGCTGAGTTTTTTGTTGAGAGGCGCGTTACCCGGTGCGCCTGCGCCCGTACGCACAAAAAATGCAGAGGTGATGTGCATGCGCATTAAGCGTTTTTCTTTGAAACACGCAAAGCATATTTTGTAAGGCTCTATTTTTTGTGTGGCACTGTTCATCATGAAAAGAGTGAAAAACTTCTCGACCGTTGTCTGATAAAGAACGAGAGAGGGTAAGTTTGGCAAAATATGGCGGAGCTGTTTCGATGCTTCATAACGTTCCATGCAAACACTTCTTATCTCCCGTCCATCCTGATAAACAACAGGAATATTGTAAGGCGTGATGTCCTTTGCAAAGCAATGCAGCCCATAGGTGACAACGAATGTATAACTCGTTTTATCGCTCTTAAAAACAACTTCGTGGGCATCGAGGTGTGCCAGACTGTAGTTCGCCCCGCCATATTCAAAGGGTTCCCATTGTTGAACTGACGCTATTTGCCATTTAGCCACTACGCACTATCTCATTAATTACGCAAACCATTAATATCGACCTGTTCATGAATCTGTGAAAAAAATATCAGATGCAGAGAGTGAATTGCATTGCTTAATTTTTTACATTGGTTGATAAAGAACAAGGTAAGTGAATAAAATAAATATTAATTAATGGAGTAACTAATAACATCCGACGCTTTTAAGATGTTATTGGGTTTTTTGGGATGTTATTCCTTAAACATCCCAATAAAATCCCCATACGCCTTTAATGCCGCAATATCTTCTGCCGGATGGCGGTGCAGCACGCTGGCGAGATAGCTAAAGATTTTTAATTCCTGCCGCGCGGTTGAACTGGCGCAGGCGACCAGCACATGGGAAACCGGCTCGTGGTTGACCGTGAGCGGGTGCGCCAGCGTAATGAAGTAGCCGCGGAACGTGGGCTGCTCTTCGCTCCAGCAGTGGGGTATAGCGAGGCGGTTAACGATCAGGTTTTCCCCTTCGCGCTCGCGCTGGCAAAGACGCGCCGTCTCTTCGGCCGATAACAGCTTCGCCGCCTTTAAACGCGCGCAGATTTGGGCGATGACGCTGTCCCAGCTTTGTAACGCGGTATTCTCGAAATGGAAACTGCCGTCTGCCGGAAATAAGCGATCGATATTTTGCCGAATAAACGCCGACTCCACGTGATCTTTAATCTGCCCGATTCCGGCAGGGGTAATAATATTTTTAATCGTCAGGATATTTTTGAGGGTATCGGCGGGGCGGAAATGGCTGTTGTTAATAATACACACCGGGCTGATCGCATGCAGCAGTTCATCAAGTTCATTCAGGCTGTGGGCGATAACCACCCGACAGTTCAGCACATCCCGCTCAATAGCCATTTTATTGATGGTCGCAATCGCATTTTGATCCGAGAGCAAAATCACCGGCTGGCGCTCGGTCTGATTACGCTCAAGGCTACAGGCAAAATAGAGGCCGATGAGATCGCTGTCAAAGACCTGTAGGTTCAGCTGTTCGCGCAGCAGCGCAATAAAACGGATGCTCATATCGAACGCGGCGGGCCACGCGGCTTTTAAATTATTAAGGCTGCTTTGACGACTTTCCGCCAGCCACACCGGCGTGGCGGCGCAGCGAACCAGGTGCGCGGTTAAATCATCAATCAGGGGTGTATCAATAATGGCGGGAGGGTGCTTATCGCGCACCTGTTCCAGCAGCGCGGCGATGCGTTCTGGCGTCAGCAGGCTGGCCCGATATTGCAGCGCATCAAGAATACCCGCCAGGGTTTGCAGCGCCTGGGTGTGCAAATACAGCCCCATTTTTTCCACGCACAGTATCAGCGCGTCGCTGACCGGCGTCATCGCAGGGGTATCGAGACGGTTACGCAGCGCATACACCGCCAGGATCACGCTCACCAGATAATCGCGCGGAATATCAGGATAGCCCGGCAGCGCAGAGGATTCATGCTGCGTGAGAAAGACGCCGTTCATTGCCAGCAGCGTTGGATCTTTTTTGAGTAGATTCGCAAGGATAATCACCCGCTTCGCTTCAGGCTCGTCGATGAAATAGCCCGCGCCCGGCCTTCCTGCAAGCGAAAACCATTTCTCATAGCGCTGCTTTAAGCGCGTTAGCTTATCGCTGACCCAGGCTTCCGGCATATTCAGCGCATCGGCCAGCTGCGTGCGGGTGGTAAACGCGTTGAGCAATAGCAATGCGAGCATCTGGTCGTCGTTATCGTGGCGCTGCAACAGCTGGAAATAGCTTTTTCTGTCGATGATATCGAGCTGCCACGTGGCGTTGCCGGTGGTGGAAATCCGCGCTTTGCCGCTTAACGTGAAGTTGAGATAATCCAGATCGCGCATGATCGTGCGCGCCGAGACGCCGGCCAGCCGTGCCAGTTCTGCCAGCACCTGCGGCTGGTTTTCCAGATGTTCCAGCAGGGCCAGCTGGCGTTCGTTGAGCATAGGATTTTCTCAGTGGTTGTGTCTTAGTCGAAGCCGCTCATCGCAGCTACGCTTTCGGCGTTCAGCGTCATCAGCAGCGAGCGCACCAGCGTCAGCGTCGCATCGTAATCGCGCGCGGAAATCATCCCGCTGTTGGCATGCAAATAGCGCGTTGGCAGACACAGCGCCACCACCGGACGCCCGCCGCCCATCACGTTGTAGCGCCCGCCATCGGTCGCGCCGGTTTTCATGGTGCAGCGTTGTAAGGGCGATTCACTGCGTGCCGCGCTCTCTTTTACCGCATTCACCAGTTTCTGGTTAGGGAAATAGCGCTTATCAAACAGCATCATCGCCGGGCCGCTGCCGAGTTTGAGCGGATATTTCACGCTATCAATGCCCGGCACATCACCCGCCACGGCGGTATCGAGCACGATCACCACGTCCGGTTTAATGTGCTCTGCGGACGTTTGTGCGCCGCGCAGGCCCACTTCTTCCTCCACGCTGCCCACGCCATACAGCGTGATGTCCGGGTTATCGACGCTGGTAAACAGTTCTGCCATGAGCGCGCAGCCCACGCGGTTATCCAGCGCTTTGGCAACCACTTTGTCGTCTCCCCAGCGGGCGAAATTGGCTTCAGGGCTGATGAAATCACCGATATCAATGCCGCGTTCAAGGACCTCATCGCGGCTGCTCGCCCCAATATCAATAAACATTTCATCGAAGGCCATCGGCTGCTGCTTCTGTTTTTCCGACAGGGCATGGGGCGCGACGGAGCCAATCACGCCGGGAATTTTTTCGCCGCTTCGTGTGCGCACGCACACGCGGTGGTTCAGCATCGACTGGCTCCACCAGCCGCCAATGGTCGCAAAGCGAAGAAAACCCTCTTCGGTAATGTGCGTAAGCATAAAACCGACCTCATCCATATGCCCGACCACCGCGACTTTGGGGCCGCGCGTGCCTTTGCGGGCGATAAAGCTGCCCAGGCCGTCGTAGCTAATCTCATCCGCATGGTGTGAAAGCGTCTTCGCCAGGATCTGGCGCACTTCCTGCTCATCGCCGCTGACGGCGCTTGCTTCGCACAGTTGTTTGAGTAAATCAGTGTTCATGAGCCAACTCCCTTTTTGCCGCCTGGCGTTTCAGCCACAGTCCTTTGAGTAAAATAATCAGCGAGATATTCATCGCCAGCCCGATGGCTAACACCAGGTAGAACGAGCCGACCGGTGACATCAGACCAATCAGCGGATCAAACACGCCAAGCCCTGGTGCCAGGCGCTGAATACCAAAGCCGATCACCAGCATGCCAGTGACACCTCCGCTCAGCGTATTGGCGGTGATCATCGGCAGCGGTGCCGCCAGCGCATAAGGAATGGCCGGTTCGGTTGCCACCGTCGCCCCAACCACAATCGCGCTACTGGCGGCCGCTTTTTCCTGCGCGGTGAACAGCTTCGGTGCGATATAGGTGGCAATACCGGCGGCGACAGGCGGCATCAGCGCCACCACGCCGACAATGGCGTACCAGTCATAAATGTGTTTTTCGAGCAGTGAGAAGCAGAAGAACCAGGCGGTTTTGTTGATCGGACCGCCCATATCAAACGCCAGCATCGCCCCGACGAGGAACGCCGCGCCGAGCTTCATTGACGGTGGAATGGTATTGAGGAAATGCAGCAGGCCGCCCATCATGTCTGACATGACCGGGCCGACCACGTAGTAAGTCAGCACACCGAAGACCAGTAGCGTGACGAAGGGGATCAGCATTGAGCCGAGCAGCGGTTGCAGCGCTTTACCGAGTCTGACCTTGCGAAACCACAGCACGAAATAGCCGATCGCCAGCCCCAGCACCACCGCGCCAAGAAAGCCCGCGCCGGATTGTGTGCCGAGCAGCCCTTTGTCATTCGCCAGATAGCACACTAAAAACGCCGGGGCGAACGCCGGTTTATCGGCAATCGACCAGGCGATGTATGCGCCCATCACTGGGATCATAAAGGTGAAACCCAGATAGCCAATGGACTCCACGACCCAGGTAAACGACGGCGCACCCTTCGCCATATCGGTATACGGCAGGCCCAACTGCACCAGCATGTTCGCGATGGCGACCAGAATACCGCCGCCGATGACAAACGGCAGCGCCGCCGACACGCCGGCCATCAGGTGGCTCATCACGCTGCCTTTTTGCACCTCCTGCTGACCGAGTTTCACCGCACTGTCGGCGGCAAAGGTCTGCGAATGCGTGGGCAACTGCGCAAAGATCTGATCGATATTTTTCAGCGCCTGCGAGATCGGAATTTGATAAACCTGCTTGCCCGCGAAACGCGCCCGATCTTCCCCGCTCAGGCCGCGACCGGTGGCAAGAATCACGTAATCAGCGGCGGCTATCGCGTCGTCGTGAAGCCGGTTTTCGACGCCGCTTGAGCCTTGCGTTTCCACCTGAATGGAATGCCCGAGCGCGCGCGCCTTCTGCTCCAGCGCTTCCGCCACCATATAAGTGTGGGCGATCCCTGCGGGGCAATTGGTGATCGCCACCAACCGTAACGATGTTCCCATGTGACGCTCCTTATTCACTGAGAGTGTGGTTTAACAGCGCGAGCACCTGGTGCTCGTCGCCCTGTTTTAACTGGGCAATAAAGTCGGCGTGAATGATTTTTCGGCACAGTGTGCCAATCATTTTGACCTGGCTCTCCTCGCCCGTTTGCGGCACGCCGATGCAAATCCAGCAGTTCACCGCCTCTTCATCGCTGGCTTTCCAGTCAACGCCGTTGGGGTTGCGGGCAAAAAGCACGAACGGCTGCTTCACGCACGGGCTTTTACCGTGCGGCACCGCCACGCCTGAGCCGAATCCGGTGGAGTGCAGCTTTTCGCGCAGCAGCAGCGTTTGCAAAAACGCGTTACGGTCGCTGACGAATCCCCGTTTTTCGGCCATGTCCGCCAGCTGTTTCAGAATGGAATAGCCGCTGTTGCCGCTGATATTCAGGTTGATACATTCGGGTGTGAGAACCGCCATCTTTTCACTCCATTGAAGAATTTGACTTCATTGTAAGCGGGCGCGGGCGTAAAAATGAGCGGGGATATGTCCGGCTGGCGCGACAGATTTCGCGCAGGAGAGGGCGTATTTTGTGGCGCAGCACACACTTCCCTGTGCGTGCGCGATGTGATTTAAGGCATTCCTGACAACCGCAGCAGCGCCGTGACCACGGCCGCCGACACGATCACCACAATTAACGGCCATTTTCGCCAGGCGAGGAACACGGCAAACCCCACGCCGAGCAGGCGTGCCATGCCCGCGAAATGATCGCCTTCGTAAATGAGCGTCGCCAGCGCAACGGCAAACAGCAGCGTGGTCGCGGCGTCGGAGAGCAGCGCCTGCGCACGCTCGGAGAAGGCCAGTCGGCCGCCCAGTTTTGCGCCGCCCATACGCATCAGGTAAGTGCCGACGGACAGGACCGCCATCCCCGCGATAATCAAACCGGTGCTCGCCATTATTTTTTCCTCGTCAATAAGCCCAGCAGGGAGAGTAAAACCGGCAGACCCACCGGCGCGAACGGCACGGCAGCAAGCGACAGGGCGGCACCGCTGGTGGCGCGGATCAGTGTGGTTTTCTTTTTCAGTGCCGGTAATACCAGCGCCAGCAGAATCGCCGGGAAGACGGCGTCAAGGCCGATGGTTTCCGGCGCGGGCAGCACTTTGCCCACCAGCGCGCCCAGCAAAGCCCCGAGCGGCCAGAACAGCGCGACGCCCAGTCCACACAGCCAGAACGCCGCTTTACGCTGCGCGGCGCTTTCCTGCGACAGGCCAAACACCACGCTCTCGTCATTCATAATGTGGCAGCCTAAAAAGCTGGCTGCGCCCTTGCCCACCAGTTCACGCACCGTCACGCCGAAGGGAATATGCCGGGCGTTGACCAGCAGCCCTGCAATGGCAGCAGCCAGCGGATTGCCGCCGCTCGCCACAATGCCGATAAACATGAATTCGGATGCGCCCGCCAGCACGCAGACCGACAGCACCAGCGGCATCCACAGTGGAAAGCCATACGCCATCGCCAGCGATCCGTAGGACGCGCCAACCACGCCAACCGCCAGACAAACCAGAAAAATGGATTTTTTCGTGTCGCCCCTCAGGCAGGCGAAGTGATGAGTGAACATACAATTTTAGCCATATCGAACAGATTTCTATTATAATGAACGCTTGATAAGGTTTTATCAAGAGAACGATTCGTTCGTTATATCGAACGATGGGGCGGTACACATGAGAAGAGAGTATGACTCAGCCAATTAGCGTCATTGCCAAAAGTTTAGTGCGCGAACGCCTACGCACAGGGCTATCGCTTGCGGAAATCGCCCGCCGCGCGGGCATCGCGAAATCCACGCTCTCGCAGCTGGAGTCCGGAAACGGTAATCCGAGTCTTGAGACGCTCTGGTCACTGTGCGTGGCGCTGGATATTCCCTTTGCGCGGCTGCTTGAACCACAGGCGGTGAAAACGCAGGTGATCCGCCGTGGCGAAGGAACAAAAGTGGTGGCCGATGAGGCCAATTACGAAGCTATTTTGCTGGCAGCCTGCCCGCCGGGCGCGCGCCGCGACGTCTATTTTTTGCTGACGCAGCCGGGAGCCGATCGCATTTCACAGCCTCATCCTGCGGGATCGGTTGAGCACATCATCGTGACCCAAGGCCGTGCGTTGGTGGGGCTGACCGGGGCGGCTGAAGAGTTAAACGAAGGCGATTACATCTGTTACCCCGCCGATCAACCGCATATTTTCAAAGCGCTGGTTCCCGACACGCACGCGATTCTCGTCGCTGAGCAAAATTAATAAAACGCCTGGTATCAGGCGTATTATTACCGCTTTCGTTAATATTAACCGATTATTTATATTCACTGTATTTATAGCTTCTGTTAAATCATTTATTAGAATTATATAAGTGTAAAAATATGCGGATTGTTTTCTCTTTATTTTATGCTTCTGCTAGCAAGCTCACGATTCTCATTTTGTAATCGCTTACATTAATGGGGGTTCGCATTTTACCCTTTTCGATGCGAACAGATTTTTCTGCTTTGCGTGTAGTGTGTAAATATATTCACGGTAATTATGATTTAAAGGCGGCGTATTAACGCAGCCTTTAACTCTACTTTATTTCAAGGAACGTAATAATGAAGAAAACTGTCCTCGCAGTAGCAATAGGATTGTGCGCAGTCAGCAACGCGACTTGGGCTTCAACAGACAGCGATGATATTGAACAGCGTCTACAGCAGCTTGAACGCCGGTTAGCCGCCGCAGAAGAACGTGCAACAGTGGCGGAAAATCACGTTCAACAGATGAAACTTGAGCAGGCCGTCGAGATACAGGAAATCAAAGCAGCGCAAGGAAATGTGCGCGTTGATGGAACGGTAGCAAACGATGAAATGCGCAAAAACGCCACCACGCCCTCGCTCGATTTAACCGGTTATGGCGATATTAAATTCTATGGTGACGTCGAATTCAACATGGACGCGGAAAGCCGTAAAGGGTCGCTGATCACCAACCGCGACGACAGCATTGAACAGTGGAATTTAAACGGACGCATATTATTAGGCTTTGACGGCGTGCGCCGTATGGATAATGGCTATTACGCAGGGTTCTCCGCCCAGCCGCTGGCGGACATGACCGGCAGCGTCGATCTCGATGATGCGCATTTCTATTTCGGTCAGGAAAATGACTGGCGCATTAAAATCGGTCGCTTCGAAGCTTTTGACATGTTCCCGCTTAATCAGGATACCTTTGTTGAGCACACCGGGAATACCGCCAACGATCTCTATGACGACGGTCACGGCTATATTTACATGATGAAAGAGGGGCGCGGACGTTCCGATTCCGGCGGCAACTTCATGCTCAGCAAACAGGTGGATAACTGGTATTTCGAGTTAAACAGCCTGATAGAAGACGGCAGCGATTTGTATGCGGATCGTGAATATCACGGAAAAGAGCTAACCACCGAGAAAAACGTCGCCTATCTGCGTCCCGTCATCTCCTACTCGGAAGGGGCTTTCTCCGCCGCAGCGGCGATGGAAGCAAACGTGGTCAACAACGCCTACGGTTTCCGTGACACAAACGGTCAGTGGGTCGATCAGTCGCAGCGTACCGGTTACGGTCTGACGATGACCTGGAACGGCCAGAAAGCCGATCCGGAAAACGGCATTGTCACCAACCTGAACGTCGCTTACATGGATGCCACTGACGAGAAAGATTTCACGGCGGCGATTAACTCCCTGTGGAAACGCTTCGAGTTAGGCTACATCTATGCGCATAACGAAGTCGAAGCTTACAACGGTTCAAGCTTCGCGACCTGTGACGATGACTGCTGGATCACCGAAGAAGGTAAATATGATATTCATACCATCCACGCGTCTTACCTGTTTCCGTTCGTGATGGACATGGAAAACTTCAATATTTACCTCGGTGCCTACTACTCTAAACTGGAAAGCGACAGCAAAAACTCAAGCGATGACGACCGCTACGGCGCGCGCGTTCGCTTCAAATACTATTTCTAATCGCGATACCCGACCCACTAACGCCTGTTCGCAGGCGTTTTTTTATTTCCTGCCCTAAGGCTGGACGCCCTGCCAGCGTTGCGGGAAACTAACCGCTCATTTTCGTCTCTGACACGGAAAATTATGTCGTTAAAAGCCATCGCCAAAGAACTGGGCCTGTCGGTGACCACGGTAAGCCGTGCGCTGAACGGCTACGACGATGTTTCGCAGGAGACGCGTGCGCGTGTCGAGGCCGAGGCGCAGCGGCGGGGTTACCGCCCGAACACCTTCGCGCGTCGCCTGAAGATGGGCAAAATCGACGCCGTTGGGCTGGTCTTTCCGGTGCATCCGGTGCCGCTCAATAACAGCGTGTTTATGGATATGGTCGGCGAGATCAGCCACCAGCTTGCGCCGCATGAGATCGATCTGCTGCTGATTGCCGATGACGATCTGGCCGATAAACACAGCTACATGCGCATGGTGCAAAGCCGCCGCGTGGATGCGCTCATCGTCGCGCATACGCTCGATAACGACCCGCGCCTGGAGCAGCTTCAGGCGGCGAACTTCCCGTTTCTTGCGCTGGGGCGCAGCCAGCTTTCCGAACCCTATGCCTGGTTTGATTTTGATAACCATGCCGGAACCTATCGCGCCACACAGCACCTGATTGCGCAGGGCCACACGCGCATCGCGTTTTTGGGCGAGAACAATACCCAGGCATTTATCACTCAGCGGCGTAACGGCTACCTCAACGCGCTCAACGAATACGGCCTGTCCCACGAAGGACTGCGCGCCATGCCGCCTTCGCGTCGGGCAGGGTATAACGCCACCCGCGAACTCCTCGCGCAGCCCGCGCCGCCTACCGCTATTATCACCGACTGCAACACCCACGGTGACGGGGCCGCGATGGCGCTGGCTCAGCTTGGCAGGTTGACGGGCGACAATCGCGTGGCGCTCATTGTCTATGACGGCCTTCCCGCCGACAGCATTGTGGATACCGACGTTGCCGCTGTGATTCAGTCCACGCGTCAGGGCGTGGGCAAGCAGATCGCCGACATGGTGCGCAGGCTTATTGCGGGAGAGGATCTCGCCAGCTTGCAGGTGCTCTGGCAGCCGGAGTTCCGGCCCGGCGCGACCGCATAATCCCGATAAATACCCGATAAATTTGCATCCCGATCACAAATCCGAAACGTTTGGGTTGGCATCCGAAACGTTTCGGATCAACGATTGAATCATCGACTGTCTGGAGATGATGAATGGATACGACCTGCCTGCGCCTGCAAAGTGCGACCGTGGATGTGATAATCAAAACCCATCATTTCGCCGAAATACTCTACTGGGGACGCCATCTTAACGACTTTTCGCCGCAGGATGCGTTAAGTCTGCAACGCCCGATCGCCAATGGCCGACTGGATGTGGATTCCCCCGTCACGCTGATGGCGGAACTGGGGCGCGGCCTGTTTGGCTCGCCAGGCATTGAGGGCCACCGCAACGGCCTTGATGGCTCGCCGGTGTTTAATACCACTCAGGTTGAACAGAACGGACAAACGCTGACGATTAAAAGCGCTGACGAACAGGCCGGGCTACAGCTTACAAGCGAGCTGACGCTGGACGCCTCTGGCGTGCTCTCTGTGCGCCACGGCCTGACGAATCTGCGCGCGCAGCCGTGGCAGGTTGACCGTTTTGCGGTAACGTTACCCGTCGCGGAGCGCGCTCGCGAGGTAATGGCTTTTCACGGGCGCTGGACGCGAGAGTTTCAGCCGCACCGGGTACAGCTTGAGCATGACAGCGTTGTGCTGGAAAGCCGCCGTGGGCGCAGCTCCCATGAGCACTTCCCGGCGCTGATGGCCGGGACGCAAGGGTTTAGTGAACTGCACGGCGACGTGTGGGGTGTGCATCTGGGCTGGAGCGGCAATCACCGTATGCGCTGTGAGGCGAAAACCGACGGGCGGCGCTATGTGCAGGCCGAAGCGCTGTATCTGCCGGGGGAGATGGCGCTGGAAGAGGGCGACACGCTGTGGACGCCGCACCTGTACGCCAGCTATTCCGACCGTGGCCTGAACGGCATGAGTCAGCAGTTCCACCGTTTCCTGCGCGAACAGGTGATCCGCTTCCCGCAGGACAAGCCGCGCCCGGTGCACCTTAACACCTGGGAAGGCATCTATTTTGACCACTCGCCTGACTATATTATGCGCATGGCGGACGATGCCGCAGCCCTCGGCGTTGAGCGTTTTATTATCGACGACGGCTGGTTTAAAGGTCGCAACGATGACCATGCCGCGCTCGGCGACTGGTATCTCGATGAAAGCAAATACCCGAACGGACTGACGCCGGTGATCGGTCACGTGAAACAGCTGGGCATGGAGTTTGGCATCTGGGTCGAACCGGAGATGATCAACCCGAACTCGGATCTCTACCGCGCGCACCCGGACTGGGTGCTGGCGCTGCCGGGCTACCCACAGGTGACCGGGCGGCACCAGCTGGTGTTGAATCTCAACATCCCGGCGGTGTTCGATTACCTGCTGGCGCGCATGAGCTGGCTGCTCGGCGAACATGAAATTGATTATGTGAAGTGGGACATGAACCGCGAGCTGGTCCAGCCGGGGCATCATGGCAAAGCCGCCGCGGATGCGCAGACTCGCCAGTATTACCGCCTGCTCGACACGCTGGTGGCGCGTTTTCCGCAGGTGGAGTTTGAATCCTGCGCCTCCGGCGGCGGTCGCATCGATTATGAAGTGCTGCGCCGCACGCATCGTTTTTGGGCATCGGATAACAACGACGCGCTGGAGCGCAACACCATCCAGCGCGGCATGAGCTACTTTTTCCCACCGGAGGTGATGGGCGCGCACATTGGCAATCGCCACTGCCACGCAACGTTTCGCCAGCACAGCATCGCGTTTCGCGGACTGACCGCGCTGTTCGGGCACATGGGGCTGGAGCTGGATCCGGTCAGTGCGGATGCCAGCGAGCGCGAGGGATATCAGCACTATGCGGCGCTCTACAAACGCTGGCGCGGGCTGATTCATTCCGGCACGCAGTGGCGCGTGGACATGCCGGATGCCACCACGCAGGCGCTGGGCGTCGTCAGCGAGGACGGACAACAGGGGTTGTTTATCGTCAGCCAGCTGGCGATGCCGGATTACACGCTGCTCTCGCCGCTGCGCGTGCCGGGCTTATTGCCCGAGGCGCGCTATCGCATCTCGCTGCTCGATCATCCCAATATTCAGCTGACCGGGGCAGGCGGGCATACCATGCGCAAATTGCCCGCGTGGATGACCGATACGCAGACGGTGAGCGGCGAATGGCTGATGCAGGCGGGCATGTCGCTGCCGGTGCTCGATCCGGAAAGTGCCATTCTGATTGGCTTTGAACGCGTGTCGAACTGAATAAGCGCAGTGAAATCGGGTCACTACGGTGGCCCATTTTGAGGAAAACACAATGAACACAACGGCCTGTACCCATAAAAATAACCCCAATTTTTGGATTTTTGGTTCGTTCTTTTTTCTCTACTTTTTCATTATGGCGACCTGCTATCCGTTTTTGCCGATCTGGCTGTCGGATATCATTGGGCTGAGTAAAACGCACACCGGCATCGTCTTCTCCTGCATGTCGCTGTCGGCCATTGCCTTCCAGCCCGTGCTTGGCGTGATCTCTGATAAGCTGGGCCTGAAAAAGCACCTGCTGTGGATCATCGCGGTGATGCTGCTCCTGTTTGCCCCGTTCTTCCTGTACGTCTTCGCGCCGCTGCTGAAAATGAATATCTGGCTGGGGGCGCTGAGCGGGGGCATCTATATCGGCTTTGTGTTCTCGGCAGGGTCCGGGGCCATTGAAGCCTACATTGAGCGTGTCAGCCGCAGCACTGGCTTTGAATACGGTAAAGCGCGCATGTTCGGCTGTCTCGGCTGGGGGCTTTGCGCGTCGACCGCCGGGATGTTGTTCAGCATTAATCCGGCGTGGGTGTTCTGGATGGGTTCAGGTGCATCGCTGATTTTAATGGTGCTACTGCTCATCGCCCGCCCGCAGGCGAATCAAAATGCGCAGGTGATGGACGCACTCGGCGCGAACAACTCGCAGATCAACACCAAAATGGTCTTCAACCTGTTCCGCCAGCGCAAAATGTGGATGTTCATTCTTTACGTCATCGGCGTGGCCTGTGTCTACGACGTGTTCGATCAGCAGTTTGCCACCTTCTTCAAATCGTTCTTTGCCACCCCGCAGGCAGGTACTCAGGCGTTTGGTTTTGCGACCACCGCCGGGGAGTTGTGCAACGCCGTGATCATGTTCTGCTCGCCGTGGATCATTAACCGCATCGGCGCGAAGAACACGCTGCTGATTGCGGGTACCATCATGGCAACACGCATTATCGGTTCCGCCTTTGCGACGACCGTCGTGGAAGTGGTGGCGCTGAAAATGCTGCATGCGCTGGAAGTGCCGTTCCTGCTGGTGGGCGCGTTCAAATACATCACTGGCGTGTTCGATACCCGGCTTTCGGCCACTATTTACCTGATTGGCTTTAACTTCGCTAAACAGCTGGCGGCAATTTTCCTCTCCGCCTTCGCCGGAAATATGTACGACCGCATCGGCTTCCAGGATACCTACCTGATCCTCGGCTGCCTGGTACTGACCATTACGGTCATCTCGGCGTTTACGCTGTCGAATAATCGCGTTGTTGTCGCGGTCGAAAAACCACAGGCCGTTTAGATATTCGGGTAAGCGATGGATGCCCGGCGGCGCTTCGCTTGCCGGGCCTAGGGTGGCAGGGTTTTACTTGCCGACCCAGTTATTTTTTATTTTGAATTTGTCCGCGCGATTGTAACTGCAAGAATAGTTAAACGTGGTGCCGTCATCCAGTTTTGTAATGCCAGTGACTTTAAGCATGGGGGTGCCTGATTCAACGTTTAGTAACGTGCCTAATGCATCGTCGAATAAATCGGCTTCGATGACCGAATTATAGAATTTTATCTTTTTTGCTGTGACCTGCTCTATATATTCATAAAGCGAGCTTTTACTGAGCACATCAGCAGGGATTTTTGCAATGACCGAGCAGAGTATCCAGGAGTCTTCCACCAGCACCGGAATATTATTGATAAAGCGAATGCGGCGAATAGCATGAACGTCAGTCTTTTCCGTGAGATTTAATGCCTGCATAACATCCGCTGGTGCAGCGATGATCTTTTGACTGACGAGGCGACTAGTCACGGCCGCCTGATGATTAAATTCGCGTGAGAAGCCGAGAATGGAGTCGCTGCTGCCATTATTGAGAAAAAAAACATTATCGTTTGTTGTACCCGCTACAAACATCCCCTTACCGTGGATGCGCTCAATATAACCTTCCTGCTCAAGCACCAGCATCGCTTTTTGCAGCGTGACGCGAGTAACATTATAAGTCACCGCCAGATCCCGCTCTGAGGGTATTTTCTCGCCAGGGCGGTACTGCTGCTGTTGGATTTTTTCTTTGATGTCGTTTTTAATCTCAATGTAGCGTGCGGTCATAAACTGGTTTCTTCCCGGAGAGTGACGAACGCCAGTGTAACATGTCACTGGCGTTGTCTTTCATCTTCGTGTGTTACCGGGCGGTCGCCGGGTTCAATTCTGCATTTTCCGCTGCTTCTTTTTGCAGTTGTGTTCGCTCCATCATTTTGAAGAAAGGGTAATAGCACACCGTAGAGATGACGACCATGCATCCCGACCAGACAGCAGCGGGAATATTGCCTGCGGTGGCAAAATACGCATTCAGGATCGGCGGCATGGTCCAGGGTATCTGAAATACCGGACGACCGATGATATCCAGGTCCATTAGCAGGTAAGAACAGGTACAAAGCACCAGCGGCGTGATGATTAACGGCAGCATCATTAGCGGGTTAAAGACCATCGGCACGCCGAAAATCACCGGTTCGTTGATGCAAAAGATGGCTGGTGCAAAAGACATTCTTCCCAGAGAGCGGTAGTAACGGCAGCGAGAGCATATCATCGCCAGCACCAGCCCCATGGTGGCTCCCGAGCCCCCTGCGCAAATGAAGAAGGTATAAAAGCCTTCCGCTGTAATATGCGGCACAGGCTGATGATTCACGAAGGCTTCTGTATTTTCGACGATAAATTTCAGAAAGACAGGGCTGGTGATGCCAGACAGAACGTTCGTGCCATGGATCCCGCAGCACCATAACAGCGAAATTAAAAATACCAGCAGCAACATGCCGGGTAGGGTATCCAGTCCCATGACCAGCGGACTCAGCAGTAATGTGAAAAAAGCATTAATATCGAAGTTGAGAATGACCCTCACCAACCAGACCAGCGCCAGGCAAGCCGTTGCAGGTACCAGGCTGACAAAAGATTGCAGCACCGCCGGGGGAACGCTGTCGGGTAACTTTATATACAGATTATGCCGGATAAAGAAGCGGACAATATACACCGTGGCGATTGACAGGATAATGGCGGAGAACAGCCCCGATGCGCCAAAGTTTGCGGTGTTAATGCTGCCGTTATCATCGAGTTGCGCCAGCAAGAACACCGCGACGGTAATACAACAGCAACTCAGACCGTCCATGTTAAGCTGTTGCGCCAGGTTGTAGCTGATGCCGATAGCCGCAATCAGGCCTATTGCGCCGAAAGTGACGGCGACAGGCACGCTTAATTTACTGGAAAAATCGCCCAGCCATTCGCTCCAGCCTGGCACGGGTAAATTAGCAATAATTAAAAAAATGCTGCCAGCGATAATAAACGGTAGCGTGAAGGCGATCCCATTGCGCACGGCGACCAGAATCGTATTTTCTCCAATCTTTATCAATACTGGAACAAAACGTCTCTCAAGGAAATTCATCATGATGTTATCCTTACATCCGATCGGAGATTGTTATTGATACTGCGGCAAATAATTGCGGTTAGCCGCCAGGTAGTCCTGCAATATTTTTTCTGCAATATCGACTGAAGGCATAAGAGGATGGCTGGCCAGCGCCAGTAATGCGGTGTGATAGTTCCCCGTTACGGCTGCCTCAACGGTTAGTTCTTCATAGGCTTTTACGCTTTGAATCAGACCGCGTATGCGTGCGGGCAGAGGGCCATAGGTCAGAGTGTGTGCGCCTTGCTTATCAATGACCGCGTTGGTCTCAATGACGCTGCTATCCGGTAAATCGCGGGTCGTGCCGTTATTCACGGTATTGACTACGTGGATCTCTTTTTTATTATTGTAAATTGAGCTGATAATTGAACAGGCCGTATCGGAGTACCAGGCGCCGCCCCGACTCTCAAGCTCTGAGGGTTTTTCTGTTAACGCCGGGTTGTTATAAATCTCCAGCAGCCGCTTCTCAATCACTTTGGATTGCTCGCCACGGGTGCCGCCCTTGCGTAATTCCGCGATCTCTTTTTCTACCATTTCCCGGTTAAGCCAGAAATATTTAAGGTATGACAGGGGATAGAAGTTCAGCGCTTTGACGAATTCACTGGGTAATCCTAAATCCGGTACATTTTTAAGGCTGTGTTTTCCCGTTCCGTCAGCCAGGCGGGCAAAAAAGTCTGCGCTAATATCCTGGCCGTTTAGCATAATGCGATCGGCGAAAATAAGATGATTTAGCCCCATTACGCGGGCAGAGATAGCCTGACGCTCAACGCCATAGGTTCTGGCAATATCCATCATCATGCTGTTTGCGCCGCTGCAAATGCCCAATGATTTTATCGTACTGTGCTTTTCTATCGCTTCCGTCACGATCCCGGCGGGATTGGTGAAATTGATGAGCCAGGCATCCGGGCAAAGCTCTTCCATATCCCGGCAGACATCCAGCAGAACCGGGATGGTACGCTGGGCTTTCATAAAACCGCCTGGTCCGGTGGTTTCCTGCCCCAGTACGCCGTACTGAAGGGGAATTTTTTCATCCTCGATCCTGGCATCCAGTTGTCCAACGCGGATTTGTGTAGTGACAAATGACGCGTTTTTTAACGCCTCACGCCGATGCGTGGTTAAATGGACGGTCATGGCTATCCCCGCCTTTTCTACCATGCGTCGCACCAGCCCGCCCACGATCTCCAGTTTTTCACGTCCCTCTTCAACGTCCACCAGCCAGTATTCACTGACCGGGAGTTCGGCGTGCCTTTTGATAAAACCATCAATAAGTTCAGGTGTATAGGTGGAACCCCCGCCGAGGGTGACGACTTTTAATTTATCCATTCTGCGCTCTCCATTTTTAACTGGCGTATGCCAGTTTGGAGAGAACATAACACACTCTTCCCGCGCGTCTGCGGGAGATTAATCACACAATTGATAATGTGAAAGGAGGTGCGGAATGAGCGAAATGAAAAAGCCCCGGCGAAAACCGGGGCCGGGGGCTGCAATCAATCGAGGTAAAACACTTCTTTTAACTCAGCGCTGACCGGGCTGTTATCGGGGTTGGACGGCATTACGTCGGCCATGTGCTTCCACCATCGCTGACAGACGTCGGTGTTGGCGACGGCGTTCCAGCGCTCTTCTGACTCTATCTCGACGGTGGCGAACAGCAAATTGCGCGCTTTATCGAGGTAAATCGCGTAATGGTGTGCGCCATGATCTTTCAGTACGGTTTCCAGTTCCGGCCAGATCGGATTATGGCGGCGCTCATACTCTTCGTGTGCACTGGCGTTCACCTGCATCACAAAGGCCTTACGGATCATAACGCCTCCAGATAGAGTTCGCGGACCTCGTCGCGGCTGGCGGTGCGCGGGTTGCACGGTGCGCACGGATCGGCCAGCGCTTTGTCCAGCCAGCCTTCGATATCATCTTTGGTCACGCCTAACTGGCTAAAACCGGTTGGAATGCCCACGCGCACGCTCAGCGCACGAATCGCAATGATCGCTTCTTCGCTGGCGGTTTCTTCGCTCATGCCGCGCGTATCGACGCCCATCGCTTGCGCCACGCGGGCAAAGCGGGCCACGGCGTTTGGACGGTTAAAGTTTTCGATGATCGGCAGCAGGATGGCGTTGCAGACACCGTGCGGCAGGTTGTGCGTGGCACCCGGTTGGTGGGCCAGCGCGTGCACCAGACCCAGACCGGCGCTGTTAAACGCCATGCCCGCCAGATACTGGCCGAAGGCCATTTGCTCGCGTGCTTCAAGGTTGTGACCGTCGTCCACGGCTTTTGGCAGCCACAGATTGATCAGGCGAATCGCTTCCAGGGCATTCGCATCGGTCAGCGGATGCGCGCCAATCGAGACGTAGGCCTCAACGGCGTGGGTCAGCGCGTCCATACCGGTAGCCGCGGTGACGGACGCCGGGATTTCCAGCATCACGCTGGCGTCGTCCACGGCGATGTCCGGGATGATGTTGGAGTCAATAATGACCTCTTTTACCTGCCGCGTGGTGTCGATGATCACCGCGTTGCTGGTCATCTCGGCGGCGGTTCCGGCGGTGGTATTAATCGCCACCAGCGGTACCCCGGCGTTGACGACCTTGCCAACGCCAGAGTAGGCAGTGGAGGGGCCTGGGTTCGCGGTGAGGATTTTCACCGCTTTGGCGGTATCAATCGGGCTGCCGCCGCCGAAGGCAATAAGGTAATCGCACTGGGTTTCCTGATACGCCGCGAAGCCTTTTTGCACCAGCTCTTCGGTCGGGTTTGGGAACACCTCATCAAAAAGATGATAAGACATGTGATGCGCATCCAGCGCGGTAAACAGGCTATCCAGCAGGCCCAGCTTCACCAGTTGACCGTCGGTGACGATCAATGCTTTGCCCCACTGTTTGCCGGCCACCAGATTAACCATGTCGCCGATTGCGCCCGCGCCATGCAGGCTGATTTTGGGAAGTGCCAACATAAAGCTCATGATAATTCTCCTTAATTGCTGTGATTTTTATGCCCGGCGGTACTGCGCTTGCGCGGACCTGGGGTTAAGCAGGCCGGGTAAACGCAGTGCCACCCGGCAGTTAGATTCGTCTTCGTTGCAGAATGCGGCGGGTGATGATCGGCAGGGAAATCACCACAATCAGCATCGCGCCGATGATGATCGACATCACGATGCCCGGCACGTTGAGCAGGCTCAGGCCGAAGGTCACAAGGCCCATCAGGAAGGCGGCGATGATCACGCCCACCATGCTGCCGGAGCCGCCCAAAATATTGACGCCGCCGAGCACCGCCATCGTCACCACCGCCAGTTCCCAGCCGGTGGCAATGGTTGGGCGCGTGCTGCCCAACCGTGAGGTCAGCAGCACCGAGGCGAGGCCCGCCATCAGCCCGACAAGCGCAAAGAGGATCAGGTTGTGGCGTTTGACGTTAATGCCGGAATACCATGCGCCGGTGGGGTTGTTGCCGATGGCGTAGGTGCGGCGACCAAAGTTGGTGCGATGCAGCAGGAAGGCAAACAGCCCGGCGAGCACGATAAACAGCGCGAACTCAAACGACAACGCGCCCCACACGTAGCCCTGGCCCAGCCAGGCAAAGCTTTCCGGATAGGCGTTAAGCGCCTGATCGCCCAGCAGAATGTAGGTAATGCCGCGATACAAACTCATGGTGCCGATGGTGATCACAATCGACGACAGGTTAAAGCGCGTCACCAGAATGCCGTTGAATAGCCCGCACAGCAGGCCCACGCCCAGCCCCACGCACACCAGCAGCGGTGTATCCACGCCCGCCTGCGCGCAAAAGCCCATTACGGTAGAGCTAAGCGCAATGGTGGACGCCACGGAGAGATCGATTTCACGGGCGATAATCAGCATCGCCATTGGCAGCACGATGATCGCTTTTTCCGTGAAGTTAAACGTGGCGTCGGACAGGTTCCAGATGTTGAGAAAATAGGGCGACGCCAGCGCATTACCGATAAACACCGCCGCCGTCACCGCCAGCAAAAAGCCTTCCCAGCACAGCAGTCGTTGCAGGAAGGGCTGCGCCGTCGGCGTGGTTTTCATCTCTTCAGTGGTCATAATTTTGCTCATGATTTCACCGCCTGTTTCTGGCGTGCCAGCGCCGCATCACGCAGGATCAAACGCCCTTTGCGCTTATTGCCTCGTTCGTTAAGCAGAACCGCAATGACGATCACCGTGCCGGAGATGGCCATCTGCCAGAAGGGAGATATACCGATCACCGGCAGCGCGTTGTTGATGACGCCCAAAAACAGCGCGCCAAACAAACAGCCCAGCACGCGTCCCGTGCCGCCCATGGTGCTGACGCCGCCGATAACGCAGGCTGCCACGACTTGTAGTTCAAAACCGTTAGCCACATCGACATAGGCGACGGCGAAGCGGGAAATCCACAAGTAGCCGCAGAATCCAGCGAGCGCCCCCGACAAACAGAAGCTGACGAACTGCATTTTCCCGGCGTTGATGCCGGTGTAATACGCGGCGGTGGCGTTACCGCCTGCGGTGTAGAGCGCACGCCCGGTGCGGCTGTAGCGCAGGAAATAACCCACGACAAACAGCGCGGCAATGGCGCACCAGCTCAGCAGCGGCAGACCAAGTAAGGCGGTTCGCGGCAGACCGAGGAAATCCCCGCTCATCTGGTGCGAGTTGATCCAGCCGCCATCGGAAAGCAGGAAAATGATGCCGCGATAGATGCTCATGGTCCCCAGCGTCACTACAATCGCCGGAATGCCCATTTTCCACACCAGCAGGCCGTTGATGATGCCCATCACCAGCCCCAGAGCGGTCGCCAGTATTAGCAGCGCCCACACCGGGATCTCAGGATGATGGAAATTGAGCAGCGCGACGATCATGCCGGTCAACGCCAGGTTAGCGGCCATCGACAGATCAATGCCTTTGGTCAGCAGCACCATCATTTGCCCGAGCGCCAGAATCACCAGAATCGAGGTGTCGTTAAAGATTTCAACGAGGTTTTCCGGTTGCAGGAACGAGGGCACGCGGCTGCCAATCGCCACCGACATCAATACAATCACCGCCGCCAGCAGCGCTTCACGATTCTTAAGCCATTGTTGCCACATTATGCTGCCTCCTGACCGGCACCGCTGGCGGCGCTGACGATGGTTTCCGCCGTCGCCTCGCCCGCCGGGTACTCCGCGACCATTAAGCCTTCATGCATGACGATGATCCTGTCCGCCATGCCCATCACTTCCGGTAGCTCTGATGACACCATAATCACCGCCAGCCCTTGCGCGACCAGCTCTGACATAAACTGATGCACGGCGGCCTTCGAGCCGATGTCGATGCCTTTGGTGGGTTCGTCGAGAATGATCACTTCCGGGTGCGTGGCGAGCCATTTGCCGATCACCACTTTTTGCTGATTGCCGCCGGACAGCGTCTGCACCGGTTGCTTCCAGCTAAACGCTTTGACCTGCAAGCGCCGGGCATACTCTTCGGCCAGCGCCCACTCTTTCGCGTCGTTGAGCACGCCGTTGGGATTGAGTTTGCTTAACTGCGGCAGGCTGATGTTCTGCGCAATCGGCAGTTCGATGATCGCGCCCTGTTTCTGACGCTCTTCCGGCACGCAGACGATGCCCGCGTTGATGGCGTCGCTCGGCTGGCGGAAATGCACCGGTTTGCCGTTAAGTACGATCTCACCGGATGACGGGTGCGAGACGCCGGACAGCGCCTGCATCAGCTCGGTACGCCCGGCACCGACCAGCCCATAGAAGCTGAGGATTTCGCCCTTGCGCAGGCTGAAATTGATGTGCGCGAATTCGGTCGGATGGCACAGATCTCTCACCTTCAGCACCGTTTCGCCTTTTTCGCAGGCCACTTTCGGGTAGGTCTGGGTGATGGCGCGTCCGACCATCATCGACACCATGCGCTCCTCGGTGATGTCGCTCATTGCCCCGGATCCGACGTACACGCCATCGCGCAAAATGGTGTAGTGATCGGCAAGCTCGAAGATTTCATCGAACTTGTGCGAGATAAACAGAATCGCTTTGCCTTCCTGTTTTAAGCGTTCAACGATCTGATAGAACTCCAGAATTTCATGCTGTGACAGCGCTGCGGTGGGTTCGTCGAGGATCACCACCTGCGCGTCAAACGACAGTGCGCGGGCGATTGCCACCATGTGGCGTTGGGCGATGCTGAGCGTTTTCAGCGTGGCGCGCGGGTCAATGGGCACATCGAGGCGGGTTAAAATTGCCTGCGCTTTCTGGTGCATGCCGGGCCAGTCGAGCTTTTTTAGCCAGCCGGTGTGGAGATACTGGCCGACAAAAATGTTTTCTGTGACCGACAGTTCGTCAAAGAGCACGGTTTCCTGGTGGATGGCGGTAATGCCGACTTTGTGGGCGGATTCGGGGGTCGGCAGGGTAATCGGGATGGCTTTATAAAGAATTTCGCCCTCTTCGGGCTGATAGATGCCGGTCATCACTTTCACCAGCGTGGATTTGCCTGCGCCATTTTCACCGATCAGGGCGGTGACTTTGCCAGGCCACAGGTCGAGCTGTACATTCTCAAGGGCGCGTACGCCAGGGAAAACTTTGGTGATGCCCTTAAGTTGAAGAAGTGGTGTCATGATAGTTCTCCGTTTGGTTCCCCCTCACCCCGACCCTCTCCCAAAGGGAGAGGGGGTTAATGTTCCCTCTCCCCTTGGGAGAGGGCCAGGGTGAGGGGCAAGGGGATCAGAAAATCTTTGAGAACTTATCAATGTTGCTGGCATCGTAAACGAACGGCTCAGCCATCGCGCCGCTGCCGTCGGCATCCAGTTTCACCTTACCGAGTTTGCCCATGCTGGCCTCGGTTTTGGTGGCGGTGCCTTTGACTAAATCATCGGCCAGGTAGGTGGCGGCGTAACCCAGATCGATCGGGTTCCAGATAGCAAAACTTTTGCTTGCACCCGATTTCACCGCTCCTGCCATTTCAGACGGCAGACCGAGGCCGGTCACGTAAACTTTGCCGATTTTGCCCTGATCTTTTACCGCCTGTGCCGCGGCCACAATGCCGACCGACGACGGTGACACAATGACTTTCAGATCCGGGTATGTTTTCAGCAGGCCGACCGCTTCGCGGTAGCTCTTGTCTGACAGGTCATCACCGTAGGCGGTGGTTACCAGATTGATCGACGGGTATTTTGGCAGCACTTTTTTCATCTCGGCAATCCAGGTGTTCTGGTTTGCCGACGTGGGCGTTGCGCTCAGGATCGCCACATCGCCTTTTTCCACGTTCAGCGCTTTCAGCGCCTCGGCCGCCAGCTTAACGTTGGTTTCGCCAATCAGCGCGTTGTTGGAGGGATTGAGGTGGATCTGACGCCCGGCTTTCGCCACGCCGGAATCCCATGACACCACTTTAATGCCACGCTGCATCGCTTTTTTCAGTACCGGCACCACGGCATCCGGATCGTTTGCGGAGATGGCGATCGCATCCACCCCCTGGGCGATCAACCCGTTCAGCACTTCGATCTGTGCTTCGGCCGTAGTGGTGGTTGGGCCGGTATAAATGACTTTTACGTCCCCTAACTCTTTCGCCGCTTCCTGCGCGCCGACGTTTGCTGCCTCAAAAAAACCATTTCCCAATGATTTCGCCACGAGGGCGATTTTGACTTCTGCTAATGCGGAACCGGACAACGCCAAAGCGGCAACGGTGAGGATTAAGCTTGCTTTAATTTTCATTGCTTGTACTCCACGAGTTAGTGTAGGGATAGTGCAGGTAAAAAAATGTCCCCTTCAGGTCATGGCCCGAAGGGGTTATGCGATGTTCTTATTTATACAGTTCTAATGCGCTGGCCAGCGGGGTCACGCCGAAGCGTTTACCCAATGCAATCAATTCTTCCTGAGTGATGGTTTGCTTCATGCCGCCCATCGAGTACACCTTGACCAGCACTTCGGCGGATTTCTCAGCCGTGTCGATCAGACCAAAGGCTTCGTCCAGCGTCGGGCCGCTGCCGAACACACCGTGGAATGGCCACAGCACCAGCGAATGGCGGGACATTTCAGACGCGGTGGCCTGACCGATTTCGTCGGTGCCTGGCACCATCCACGGCAGAATGCCGACGCCGTCCGGGAATACCACCAGACACTCCGTGCTGCCTTCCCACAGTTTGCGGGTGATCACGTCAGTGTCGTTTTCCAGCACGTAGGTCAGGGCGATCAGGTTGGTGGCGTGGCAGTGCATGATCACGCGGTCTTTGCCGTGGGTGGCTTTGATGCGCTCGCAGTGCGACAGGAAGTGTGCCGGGAGTTCAGAGGTTGGCACCGCTTCGTGAGTCAGCCCCCAAAGAATGTGGTAGCCCGCGCCGTCGCTGTCCACTTTTACGACGCCTAAATTTGCGCTCGGATCCAGTTGCACATTGCGGAAGAACTTGCCGGAGCCGGTCACGATAAACGGCGTGTTAGCCAGCGCTGGCAGCGGCTGGCTGAGGGCGATATAGCGCGGCTTTGTGTGGAAATCGGCTTCGAACGGCGCGATGTCGGCGTCGTCCAGGCGCAGCGTCAGGTTGCCGCCGTTGCGCTCATCCCAGCCTTTTAACCAGGCGTCAGTGGTGGCTTTAATCATGCCCTGGACGAACCAGGAATCGGTAATGGTCTGCATAGTCTTCTTTTCCAGTTATCGCGGTGAGGTTGAACCCCTCACCCCGGCCCTCTCCCACAGGGAGAGGGGGTAAAAGTTCCCTCTCCCTGTGGGAGAGGGTTAGGGTGAGGGCAAAATTACCCGCGCTTACTCAACACGTCTTTCTCATACGCCCGCACGCTGTCCAGCCACTGGCTGCCCACCGGGGTGTCGTTGCGATCGCAATACATTTCCCACACCGCCTGCCACGGCAGTGATTTTTGCTCTTCCAGCAGCGCCAGGCGTGCGGTGTAATCGCCGTCGGCCTCCAGCTGGCGCAGCTGCTTGGTCGGTTCTAACAGCGCACGCAGCAGGGCTTTTTTCATGTTGCGCGTGCCAATGACCCACGCCGCAATGCGGTTGATCGAGGCATCGAAGAAGTCGAGGCCAATGTGCACGCGGTCAAACAGATCGTGGCGGATGATTTCGCTGGCGATCGCCTGAGTTTCATCATCCAGCAGCACCACGTGATCGCTGTCCCAGCGCACCGGACGGCTGACGTGCAGCAGCAGGCGCGGCACATAGAGCATGGCGGCGGAGATCTTGTCGGAGATCACTTCGGTGGGATGGAAATGACCGGCGTCCAGACACAGCGCGGTCTGGCGGCTGGTGGCGTAGCCCATGTAAAACTCATTCGAGCCCACGGTGTAACTCTCAGCGCCGATGCCAAACAGTTTGCTCTCCACGGCGTCAATGTGATGCGCCAGGCTCAGCTTTTCACTCAGCGCTTCGTCGAGCGCCGCCACCAGGCGCTGGCGCGGGGCCAGGCGATCGACGGTGACATCTTTCATGCCGTCCGGGATCCAGATGTTCATCACCGACGGCGTGCCGAGCTGCTCGCCAAAATACGCAGAGACGCGGCGGCTGGCTTTCACGTGGTCAATCCAGAACTGGCGGATGTCGTCGTTAGCGTGCGACAGGGTAAAGCCGTCGGCGCTCAGCGGATGCGAGAAGCACGACGGGTTAAAATCCAGGCCCAGCTTGTTGGCTTTTGCCCACTCCACCCAGTTTTTGAAATGCTCAGGCTTGATGGCGTTACGCTCAACCGGTTCGTCAGCTTCCAGGTAGATAGCATGCAGGTTCAGACGCTTAGGACCCGGGATTAGGCTCAGCGCCTGTTCCAGATCGGCGCGCAGCTCAGCGGCATTACGCGCTTTGCCCGGATAGTTACCGGTGGCCTGGATGCCGCCCGTCAGACCGCCCTGCGGGTTTTCGAAGCCAGCGACGTCATCGCCCTGCCAGCAGTGCATTGAAACGGGCAGGCGGTCGAGCTGGCTCAGCGCCGCCTCGACATCAATGCCGACAGCGGCGAAACGCTGTTTAGCCAGCTCCCAGGCTTGTTCAAGTTGAGTGGTCATGCGCAAAGCTCCTTTATCGGTCGTTTTTGCTGAAACTGCGCAACGAAGCGGGCAATTTCATTATCAGGATGAGGGGTGAAGGTGGTCAGGGCGTAATTCGCACTCACCACGCTGCGAAAATCATCGACGTTGGTCAGCTCGTCGAGGGTCATAAGCTGCACGCCAATATTGCCGAGGGTTGAGGCCTCAACGGGGCCTGCCACTACCGTGATGCCACAGGCATCGGCGCAGAGCTGGTTGAGTAGCTGGTTCTGGCAACCGCCGCCAACGATGTGTAACTGACTAAAGGGTTTGCCGCGAAGCTGGGCCATTTCTGCCAGCACGTCGGCGTACAGCAGCGCCAGACTGTCGAAGATGCAGCGCGCCAGCTCGGCGTCGTTTTGCGGCACCGGCTGCGCGCTTTCCCGGCAGGCCGCCTGGATCTCGCGGCTCATGTTTTCCGGGTTAATAAAGCGGTCATCGTTCGGGTTAATCACGAAGCGGCAGGCGGGCAGCGCCTCGGTGCGGTCGATGAGATCAGGCAAGTCGGTGACGCTCTGCTCTTTCAGCACCCGTTGCAGCAGCCATAAGCCCATAATGTTTTTCAGCACCCGGTAGCGGCCTTCGGCACCGCCTTCATTGGTGATGTTGGCGCTAAGCGCCGCGTCGCTGGTGTAAGGCGTTTTGCTTTCGAAGCCCATCAGCGACCAGGTGCCGGAGGAAAGGTAGGCGGCGTCGTGATCTTTTAACGGCGAGGCGATGACGGCGCTGGCGGTATCGTGGCTGGCGACGGCGACCACCGGCACGTTGTGCCAGTGACCAATCACATTGCCCGGATGCGTCGGTGTCCCAAGCCAGCGCGACGGCACACCCGCCCACGCCAGCAGGGTTTCATCCCAGTTATCGGTCTGGATGTTCACCATTTGCGTGGTGGTGGCGTTGGTGTATTCCCAGTTGAGCTTGCCGGTGAGGCGGTAGCTGAAGTAGTCAGGGATCAGCAGCGCATGGGCGACGTTCGCCAACAGTTCCGGCTGTTGTGTAGCCAGCGCGCGGAACTGATAAAGCGTGTTAAATGGCAGAAACTGAATGCCGCTGCGACGGTAGATGTCTGCTTTTCCCAACTGCGCTAACGCCTGCTGCATGATGCCGTCGGTGCGGCTGTCGCGGTAAGAGACCGGCAGACCGACGCGCTGACCCTGATTGTCGATGAGCACATAATCCACGCCCCAGGTGTCAATGCCGATGCTGTCGATGGCGATGCCTTCGTCGCAGACTTTGTCCAGTCCGCAGCGGATCTCCGCCTCAAGGCCGTCAATATCCCAGGTCTCGACGCCCGCTGTTTTCTGTAAGCAGTTCACAAAGCGGTGGATTTCGCGGAGCGTAAGCGTGCGCTGGTGCGGATCAAAGCGAGCGAGCATTACGCGCCCGCTGGATGCGCCTAAATCAACAGCGACACAATGGCGAAAAGTCATGATCGGGTCCTTCTGAGAGTCATTGCCGACAGTCTAAAAAAGGCCCGTCGCGGCGACCTTCTCGTTAATGACAGGCAATAACCCCCACTGGCAAGAAATCAAAGATGAACGTGAGAGAGTTCACAGTTTCTAATAATCATGCGTTTTCAGCGGCATGTGACGGCGACCGCATTTCCGGATCTTTCCGGCTGTTTCTTGAAAAAACGACAGCCTTTGCGCGCTTTGCTGTCAAAAATTCAAGGTCAGAAAAGCCCCCCTTAATTACTATTCTGAGAACGTTTCTCATCGGTGGGGATTATCATGACCGTATTACACAGCGTGGACTTTTTCCCGCCGGGCCTGGCACCCGTTGCCATTGAACCGCGTCTTCCCCAATCGGCGTTTCCTGAACATCATCATGACTTCCATGAGATTGTGATTGTGGAGCACGGCACGGGCATTCATGTGTTCAATGGTCAGCCCTACACCATTAGCGGCGGCACCGTCTGTTTCGTGCGCGATCATGACCGGCATCTGTATGAGCACACCGATAACTTATGCCTGACTAACGTGCTGTACCGCTCGCCGGATGCGTTTCAGTTTTTGGCCGGATTGAACCAACTGCTGCCCCAGGAGCAGAACGGCCACTATCCGTCGCACTGGCGCATCAATCAGGGCGTATTGCAGCAGGTACGCAATATTGTCGGGCAGATGGAAAATGGCGACGATGGCACTGATACCGCCGCGCTCGCCAATCGTGAGATCCTGTTTATGCAACTGCTGGTGCTGCTGCGCCGTAGCAGTCTGGAAGAGGGCGCGACCAATAACGATGCGCGCCTGAATCAACTGATGTCCTGGCTCGAAGATCACTTCTCTGAAGAGGTGTGTTGGGAGTCGCTCGCCGACCAGTTCTCGCTGTCGCTGCGCACGCTTCACCGTCAGCTTAAGCAGTACACCGGCATGACCCCGCAGCGCTACCTCAACCGCCTGCGGTTGATCAAAGCCCGCCATTTATTGCGCCACAGTGACGAAAGCGTCACGGATATCGCTTATCGCTGCGGTTTCGGCGACAGTAACCACTTTTCCACGCTTTTTCGCCGCGAGTTCGACTGGTCTCCCCGCGACATTCGTCAGGGCCGCGACACGCCGCTGCAATAGCGTTTTCAGGCAACGAGAGGGCTATCACCGTTTTTTTGCTGCGAAACAGCTAATAATGGAAGGTTAATGGCTGTTGAGGTGCGCGTGTGGTGGGTCAGTTAATTCTCCGAAAAGCGGATTTTTTTCCCCGTGACGGGCAGGCGGTGGCGGTGGCCGATCGCTATCCGCAAAACGTCTTTGGCGAGCACACCCACGAGTTTTATGAGCTGGTGCTGGTCTGGCGCGGCAACGGTTTGCATATTCTTAATGACCGACCTTACCGCATCACGCGCGGCGACCTGTTTTATATCCGCGCGGAAGATCGCCACTCCTACGCGTCAGTTAACGATCTGGTCCTGCAAAACATTATCTACTGCCCCGAGAGGCTCACGCTCAATCTGGACTGGGCGGCGCATATTCCTGGGCTGAACGGCGCGCACTGGACGCCCTACTGGCGGCTCGGCAGCACCGGCATGACGCAGGCGCGAAACGTCATCACGCAACTTGAGCAGGAGAGCGCCAAAACCGACGCGATGGCGAACCCGATGGCCGAGATCCTGTTTGCGCAGCTGATCATGACCCTCACGCGCCACCGCTACGCCACCGACAATCTTTCCGCCACCCATAGCGAGGCGCTGCTGGATAAGCTCATCACCGCGCTGGCGGGCAGCATGAACCGCCCCTTTTTGCTGGAGCAGTTCTGCGAAGCACATCAGTGCAGCGAGCGTACCCTACGCCAGCAGTTCCGCGCGCAGACTGGCATGACCATCAATCACTACCTGCGTCAGTTGCGCATCTGCCACGCGCAATATTTACTGCAACACACCGAACTGATGATCGGTGAGATCGCCATGCGCTGCGGTTTTGAAGACAGCAACTATTTCTCGGTGGTCTTCACCCGCGAGACGGGCGCGACGCCCAGCCACTGGCGTTCCCGCAGTCGCGCGGTCAAAACCCCCATCAGCGATGACACCGCCTGGTAAGGTGCTTTTTGGCGTGACGCCATTTATCGTTAAAAATGAGCGCAAAGCGGGGCGTAAACTTGCTTTCATAACCAAAAGTTATAACCATATAAAAACTACGGCATTGATAAACATTTTCAATATCACTTAATTAACTATAATGAACCAACTGCTTACGCGGCGTTAACACTTCTGCCGCCCGACAATAATGGAGATGATTATGAGTTACACACTGCCATCCCTGCCTTACGCGTACGACGCATTAGAACCGCATTTTGACAAGCAGACGATGGAAATCCATCACACTAAACACCATCAGACTTACGTGAACAACGCCAATGCGGCGCTGGAAACACTGCCAGAATTCGCCAGCCTGCCGGTTGAAGAGCTGATCACCAAACTGGACCAGCTGCCAGCAGACAAGAAAACCGTACTGCGTAACAACGCGGGCGGCCATGCGAACCACAGCCTGTTCTGGAAAGGCCTGAAACTTGGTACTACCCTGCAAGGCGACCTGAAAGCGGCTATCGAACGTGACTTCGGTTCCGTTGATAACTTCAAAGCGGAATTCGAGAAAGCCGCCGCCACCCGTTTCGGCTCCGGCTGGGCGTGGCTGGTACTGAAAGGCGACAAACTGGCGGTGGTGTCTACCGCAAACCAGGATTCCCCGCTGATGGGTGAAGCTATTTCTGGCGCATCCGGTTTCCCAATCCTGGGTCTGGACGTGTGGGAACACGCTTACTACCTGAAATACCAGAACAAACGCCCTGACTACATCAAGGCGTTCTGGGAAGTGGCAAACTGGGACGAAGCCGCGGCGCGTTTCGCTGCGAAAAAGTAAGACCGTGTTGCCCGTCTCACCGCGTGTGAGATAAAACGCCCCCGTCGGTGATGCCGCCGGGGGCGTTTTTTTAGCGATCGAACATGTCGTCAAGGATGAGGCGATCTGCCTCACTGAGCGCGCCGCCAAAATTGCGCGATGTCGCCCCGCAGTAGCCGAATTTGCGCGACACCACGGTTTTGATGGTGGTGACAAAATCATCGCCTATGGCGTAGATCGCCGAGAGTTTGCCGATTTCACGCTGAATGCGCTGTAGCGTTTCCAGATCACCCTGCGCCAGCGCCTTACGCGCGGCGACAAACCGCTCCGGCACAATGTTGTTCAGCCCGGAAATAACGCCTGCGCCGCCCGCCAGCCTGTTAGGAATGAAATACTCGTCATAGCCTGAGAGCACGGCGAAATCGTCGCGCACCGCCTGAGTCGCCATGATCATGCTGCGGGTGTGCGACTGGCAGTCGACGGTATCTTTGATGCCGGCAAAGTTCGGGAATTCAGCGGCAAGCGTGGCGATGATCTCTGGCGTTAAATCGCAGCCGGTACGTGCCGGGAAGTTATAGGCAAACCATTTCCCCGTAAGCTGCTGACCCAGCGCGCGATAGTAGCTCAACAGCTGTTTTGCGGTCTGGTCGTAGTAGTACGGCGGCAGGATCATGACCGCATCATAGCCCACGCGGTAGGACTCCTCCGCGAGGGTCAGAATGTCGCTAAAGCAGTTAGACGAGACGTTGGCAACCATCGTCAGCGAAGACATGGCGCGGGCTTCGCGTATCAGCAACAGCCGCTCACCGAGGGTGAAAGAGGCGAATTCGCCGATGCTGCCCATCAGTAAAATCACGTTAATTTTGGCGTCGGTCAGACGGGCCATGTGCTGGCTTAGCCCATTGAGATCGATCTTTCCGTCGTCCTCCATTGGCGTAATGGAAGGACACCAGACACCGGTAAACAGAGTATCGCTGGACATAATGTTTACTCCTTTAATGTGAAATGCCGTTTCAAAACTTAAAGTAAGTGATAGCACGCGTTGGCGATCCTCACGCGCATGGCTGTCCGAATTTGCGTGCCAGGTAGACAAAAAATGTTGTAATTGACCGGGTTTCCGGCGAGCCTGAGCGCTGATTTCACCGTGGCAAAGGAGAGGGGATGCAACACCCGGTTGATGTATTTATCGGCAAGGTGCGCGACTACGCGGGTAGCCGACCGAGCGCGATTGCTAAAATCCAGATGGAAGGTGAGCTGACGCTGACGGAAACGGGCATCGTGGGTGATGAGCAGGCGGAAAAGGTGATCCACGGCGGGCCGGATCGCGCGCTCTGCCACTATCCGCGTGAGCACTATGCGCAGTGGGCGCGGGATTTTCCCGAGCAGGCGGCGCTGTTTGTCGCTCCGGCGTTTGGCGAGAACCTGTCAACGGAAGGGCTGACGGAGCAGGACGTCCACATCGGGGATATTTTCCGCTGGGGCGAGGCGCTGATTCAGGTCACCCAGCCGCGCTCACCCTGCTTTAAGCTCAATTTTCACTTCGCCATCAGTAACCTGTCAGAAGTGATGCAAAACAGTGGCAAAACCGGCTGGCTGTACCGGGTTATTGCTGGCGGAAAGGTCGCGGGCGATGCGCCCCTGGAACTGGTGTCACGCTGTAGCGAGATCAGCGTGTACGACGCCGCAGCCATCGCGTGGCATACGCCGTTCGACGACGAGCAGTATCATCGGTTGTTATCGGCAGCAGGGCTGTCCGTTAGCTGGAGCAGAACGATGCAGAAGCGGCGTTTAAGCGGCAAAATCGAAGATAATTCCCGCAGACTGTGGGGAAAATAATACGAAGCCGGGTGAGGCGCGATGCTCTGTCGCCGCCCGGCATTGTTCACTTAGCTGCGCTTGTATAACGGCAGCCAGATCGTTAAGCGCAAACCCCCGAGCGGGCTGTCGTCGGCCTTCACCCAGCCACGGTGCTGCTGAATAGCGGTTTCGACAATCGCCAGCCCCAGGCCGGTGCCGCCAGAGGCACGATCGCGGGCTTCATCGGTGCGGTAGAATGGGCGGAAAATCTGCTCGCGATCTTCCTGGCTCACGCCTGGGCCGTCGTCGTCCACATTGATGGTCACGCCCTCTTTATCGACCGAGAAGCTCACTTCGATCTGCGTATTCGAATAGCGCAGGGCGTTGCGCACGATGTTCTCTAACGCACTCTCCAGCGCGTTCGGGTTGCCGTAGAGCGGCCACGGTCCCGGCGGGAATTTCACCGTCAAGGATTTGCCCACCTGCTCGGCTTCAAAGGCAGCGTTGTCCAGCACCTCGCCCCACAGATGATTCGCTTTGATGGTTTCACTCACCAGCGCATTCTTTTGCTGGTTGCGCGACATCACCAGCAGATCGTTGATCATGCTGTCGAGACGCTGAGCTTCCATTTCAATGCGTTCCAGCTCCTTGCTTTCACCGCTGCGACGGCGTAGCAGGGCGGTGCCCAGTTGCAAACGCGTGAGCGGCGTACGCAGCTCGTGTGAGATGTCCGACAGCAGGCGTTGCTGGGCGGTCATCATACGTTCCAGCGCCGTCACCATCTGGTTAAAGCTGGCCCCGGCGGCGAGAAACTCCTGCGGCCCGGCTTCCAGTTCCGGGTGCTGACGCAGGTTGCCCTGCGCCACTTCATCCGCCGCGTTTTTCAATTTGCGGGCGGGTTTTGCGAGGCTCCACGCCAGCCATAGCAGCAGCGGGGAACTCACCAGCATGGTGACTATCAACAGCAATAGCGGCCGGTCGAAGAGTAAGTTAATGAAGTCTGACTGCGAACTGCTGGCCGGACGAATGAGGTACAGCTGGTAATTATCTTCCCCATCCCGGATGGAAAATGGCCCTACCAGCTCTACCCGACCGTATTTTTTCTTCTGCGGGTGGTCGGAGTTATCCGCCTGTCCGATGAAGTTACGGATGATCTGCATTTCGTTGCGTTCTGCACCAATGACGCGCCCTTCGCTGGTCACCAGCAGCAGGCGTTGCCCCGGCGGTGCCCATTTGTCGATGGCGCGAAAAAGCCGCCGCCACCACATCAGGTCGTTGGGCGGGTCATTGGCGAGTTCCGCTTCTACGTGCTGTTCAATCATTACGCCCTGGCGCTGTTCACTGTCGAGCAACTCCGTCATCTGACGCGAGTCGAGCTTCGGCACCATTAAAACCAGCATGAGCACCAGCGCCAGCGTTAACCAGAAAATGGCAAAGATGCGAGCAGTCAAACTTCCTATCATGAAGCGGAGACCATCAGATAACCACGGCCACGCAGGGTTTTGAACCACGGATGCCCATCTTTACGCTCCGGCAATTTACGGCGCAGGTTGGAGATGTGCATATCGATGGCGCGATCGAAAGGCGTTAAGCGTTTACCCAGCACTTCCTGACTCAGGTGTTCACGAGAAACCACCTGGCCGAGATGCTGTGCCAGCAGATAGAGCAGCGTGAATTCCGTGCCGGTTAACTCCAGCGACTGTCCTTCAAAGCTGGCTTCCTGGCGGCCTGGATTCAGGCTTAGCGCATCGACTTCTAAGGTAGGGGAACCGTTATCGCTGTTCTGCTGCTGTTCACTCCAGTGTGAACGGCGCAGGATGGCGCGGATGCGGGCAACCAGCTCACGGTCATTGAAGGGTTTCGGCAAATAGTCGTCCGCGCCCAGCTCAAGGCCGAGTACACGATCGAGTTCGCTGCCGCGTGCAGTCAACATAATAACGGGCGTCTGGTGTGTCTGGCGAAGCTCTTTAAGGGTGTCGATACCATTCTTCTTTGGCATCATGACGTCGAGCAAAAGCAGGTCGATGCTATCGTCCAGGAGGTCGAGTGCCTGTTCCCCGTCATGGGCAACCAGCACATTGAAGCCTTCCATGTCGAGCAGCTCTTTTAACAGGGATGTAAGCTCTCGGTCATCATCAACTAACAGGATTTTATTCATTGTTTAAATACCTCCGAGGCAGAAATTACGTCATCAAGGCTCGCTAATCCATGACTTTACGTTGTTTTACACCCCCTGACGCTAGTTTGCAGCCTGAATCGTAGACTGAGTCTCGTTGAATCGCGACAGAAAAGATTTTGGGAGCAAGTGATGCGCAATGTTACCGCTGCCGTCATGGCCTCAACGCTGGCATTCAGTACGCTTAGCCAGGCCGCTGGCGTCGTAACAGGCGATAACTGGCACCCGACAGATGGACTTACTCAGCGTAGCAGTCAGAGCCATATGTTTGACGGCATAAATTTAACCGAGCAACAGCGTCAACAGCTACGCGATCTTATGCAGCGGGCAAGGCACGACCAGCCTCCTGTTAATGTTAGCGAAATGGAGACAATGCATCGCCTTGTCACCGCAGAAAATTTTGATGAAAGCGCTGTGCGCGCTCAGGCCCAGAAAATGGCGCAGGAACAGGTTGCCCGACAGGTCGAAATGGCCAAAGTCCGCAACCAAATGTACCACCTGCTCACGCCGGCGCAGCAAGCGGTTTTGCACGAGAAACACGATCAGCGAATGGAACAACTGCGCGACGTCGCGCAAATGCAGCACCGTTCATCGCTAACGTTATCGAGTAGTCGCAGTACCGGTAGTAACCAGTAACAACCCTGTTTTCCTTGCCATAGACACCATCCCTGTCTTCCCCCTCATGATGAGGGGGTTTTTTTTGTCAAAAAATCACATCCAATCCTAAATAAAATAGCCACTTACAAATAGCTGGAGCTGTGTTAAGCCAGTTAGAATTTCCTCAAGTGCGGAGGCAGGCAGCCAGGGATGAGATTTGGCTATACGGCTATTAGCCGTACGGTTTGACATGTTGATGCTACTTGGATAAGTTATAACCATACGGCTGATAGCCGTATCAGAGAAAATTTGAAACGTTTTCAAAAGCCGCTAACAGTGGAGACGGCTCTTTAAACGATAGCGTAAGAAATACACCAACAAAACTACCTGGAATATTGAAATGAGAAACCAATCCAATAGTGCAAAGTTACAGAGTTATCGATGCTTTTCGTAACGATCAACAAGGAGAAATTTATAGGTAAATCAGCGAGGTAAATATGACTAATGTATCTGCGTTCCCAACTGATGCGCGCAGCGTTAAAAACGCACGGGTCGAGTTGAAAACAAGTAGCGATCTTAAAGACATGCTTCGTGAAGCGGCTATGGCCGCAGGCCTGGATTTAAGTGCATTTATCCTGAATGCAGCGTTGGAGCGAGCAGAAAGCGTGCTGGACAATCAGCGCCGCCGCCAGCTTTCTGAAGAGAGCTGGCAACAGATAAATCGGCTTCTTTCTGAACCCGCCGCGCCGACGCCGGCGTTACAGGCGTTAATACGGAGAAAAAATGCAGATGGAAAATACGGAAATAGTAGCCAGTAAGGGACTAATGGTTTGTGCGTATCTTGCAGATATCACTTATCCTGGCGTCAAACATTTTGATTGTGGAAATACTGTAATTAACTCATTTGTACGCAATTCATTAAAGAAAAGCGTAAGAGATGGGAATTGTGCGGCTAAGGCCTTGATCGAT
Organism: uncultured Enterobacter sp.; assembly: GCA_963521185.1. GTDB lineage: Bacteria > Pseudomonadota > Gammaproteobacteria > Enterobacterales > Enterobacteriaceae > Enterobacter_D. Next base: position 85,674 of record CAUQTV010000010.1, read on the forward strand.
GAAGAGACAGGCGAGCTTCTCGGGATTTGCAGCTTCAGCGCATACTCTCTCGAGAAGAGCAAGCTGGCTGGCACAGTCGGCGGATCATTGCCAAATGACGTTGGGGTAGTGCGTTTGAACATGTTGGGCGTGGCGACTAAAGAACAGAAAAAAGGCTACGGACAAGACTTGCTCTGTGAATTTTTTGAGCATGTGAAATTGATTCACCAGGCACTACCTGTAAAGGGTGTATATCTGGATGCAGATCCCGACGCCGTTAATTTTTATGCGCGTTTGGGCTTTATGGCGTTGAAAGAGACACCAAACGCGTTTGGTGCAGTGCCAATGTTTTTAGCTATCCAGCACATCCTTGCTGCGTAGCCAAAAGGCCCGCTTCGGCCTGATAGACACCGATCGGTTAAGCAAAATCATGGGTGGACGATAATAGCCTCATCAACCCTCTAATGGGGCTTTTATGCTTTCAGTCTGGCTTGATGATACCCAGGCGTGGGCCAAACACCCTTCACTTTCTTGTTTTCCCCCTCCGATGCGTCTTTTTCCCACAATGGCGATTTTGTCATCCGTTATACTTGCTGCGGGTTCAGACTGGAGTCTCTATGAATCAATCTTATGGGCGGCTGGTGAGTCGCGCCGCGATTGCCGCGACGATCATGGCAACGTGTTTGCTGCTGATTAAAATTGTGGCGTGGTGGTATACGGGGTCGGTGAGTATTCTGGCCGCGCTGGTGGATTCACTGGTGGATATCGCGGCGTCGCTGACGAATTTACTGGTGGTGCGCTATTCGCTACAACCGGCGGACGATGAGCACACGTTCGGTCACGGTAAAGCTGAATCGCTGGCAGCGTTGGCGCAAAGTATGTTCATTTCCGGATCGGCGCTGTTCCTGTTTTTGACCGGTTTCCAGCACCTGGCGCGTCCCGAAACGATGAATGCGCCGGGCATTGGCGTTGTTGTTACCGTTATCGCACTGCTTTGTACTGTGATCCTTGTCACTTTTCAGCGCTGGGTGGTGCGAAAAACCCAAAGCCAGGCTGTGCGGGCGGATATGCTTCATTATCAGTCTGATGTTATGATGAACGGTGCCATTCTCGTCGCACTTGGCCTGTCGTGGTACGGCTGGCACCGTGCGGATGCGCTCTTTGCGCTGGGAATAGGGGTGTACATTTTGTACAGCGCGTTGCGCATGGGGTATGACGCGGTTCAGTCACTGCTGGATCGGGCGCTACCCGATGACGAACGTCAGGAAATATTCGATATCGTCACGCGCTGGCCGGGTGTCCGCGGCGCGCACGACCTTCGCACGCGGCAGTCAGGGCCGACCCGCTTTATTCAGATTCATTTGGAAATGGATGACAATCTCCCGCTTGTTCAGGCGCATTTAGTGGCTGAGCAGGTCGAACAGGCGATCCTGCATCGCTTTCCGGGTTCAGATGTCATCATCCATCAGGATCCCTGTTCGGTGGTACCCCAGGAAAAGGGTACGTCTATCAATGCTTTGTAATACGTTGTAAAAGAGTGAGCCAGGCCAGCATTTTGTGGATAAATTACCGCCATTTCGACTGACCTGAATCAATTCAGCACAGAGTTATTGATATAATATCGCAGCATAGTTGTTCACTCCTCAGGGGAGTCGCTTCGGGCAACAGAATTCATTTTGCATTCAAAGTTCAGAGGTAGTCATGATTAAGAAAATCGGTGTGTTGACAAGTGGCGGTGATGCGCCGGGCATGAACGCAGCAATTCGTGGCGTTGTCCGTGCGGCATTAACTGAAGGTCTGGAAGTTTGTGGTATTTACGACGGTTATTTAGGTCTGTATGAAGACCGTATGGTTCAGCTCGACCGCTACAGTGTGTCCGATATGATCAACCGTGGCGGCACGTTCCTCGGCTCTGCGCGCTTCCCGGAATTCCGCGAAGAACATGTCCGCGCGGTGGCTATCGAAAACATGAAAAAACGCGGCATCGACGCGCTGGTGGTGATCGGTGGCGACGGTTCTTACATGGGTGCAAAACGTCTGACTGAAATGGGCTTCCCGTGCATCGGTCTGCCAGGCACCATCGATAATGACGTGGCGGGTACTGACTACACCATCGGTTATTTCACTGCGCTGCACACCGTGGTTGAAGCGATTGACCGTCTGCGCGACACCTCCTCTTCTCACCAGCGTATCTCCATCGTTGAAGTGATGGGCCGTTACTGCGGCGATCTGACGCTGGCGGCGGCCATCGCGGGCGGCTGTGAATTCATCGTGCTGCCGGAAGTTGAATTTAACCGCGAAGACCTGGTTAACGAAATTAAAGCCGGTATCGCCAAAGGTAAAAAACACGCCATTGTGGCGATTACCGAGCACATCTGCGATATCGACGAGCTGGCGAAATACATCGAAGTGGAAACCGAACGCGAAACCCGCGCGACCGTGCTGGGTCACATTCAGCGTGGCGGCTCCCCGGTTCCTTACGACCGCATCCTCGCTTCCCGCATGGGGTCCTATGCTATTGAACTGCTGTTGCAGGGTCATGGCGGCCGCTGCGTTGGCATCCAGAACGAAAAAATGGTGCACCATGACATCATTGACGCTATCGAGAACATGAAGCGTCCGTTTAAAGGCGACTGGCTGGACTGCGCTAAAAAACTCTATTAATCGGTTCTCATCCCTCTCCGCCCGGAGAGGGATGTACTCTTCTTATTCCGCACTGTTATAGCCAATCTTTTTTTATTCTTTAATCATTAGTTCGCTTTCTGGCACGCTGAGTCCATCACAACACAACATTCTAAGAGAGTGAGCGATGAACAAATGGGGCGTAGGCTTAACTTTACTGCTGGCATCCGGCAGTGTTCTGGCAAAGGATATTCAGTTATTAAACGTGTCTTACGATCCAACGCGTGAATTGTACGATCAGTACAACAAAGCGTTCAGCGCTCACTGGAAACAGGAAACCGGCGATAATGTCGTGATCCGCCAGTCGCACGGTGGGTCTGGCAAACAGGCGACGTCCGTCATTAACGGCATCGAAGCTGACGTGGTAACGCTGGCGCTGGCCTACGACGTGGATGCGATTGCCGAACGCGGCCGCATCGATAAAAACTGGATCAAGCGCCTGCCGGACAACTCTGCACCGTACACCTCGACCATCGTGTTCCTGGTGCGCAAAGGCAACCCAAAACAAATTCACGACTGGAACGATCTGGTGAAGCCGGGCGTTTCAGTTATCACGCCAAACCCGAAAAGCTCGGGTGGCGCACGCTGGAACTACCTGGCGGCGTGGGGCTACGCCCTGCACCACAACAATGGCGATCAGGCCAAAGCGCAGGACTTCGTGAAAGCGCTGTTTAAAAACGTGGAAGTGCTGGATTCCGGCGCACGTGGCGCAACCAACACCTTCGTTGAGCGCGGTATTGGCGACGTGCTGATCGCCTGGGAAAACGAAGCGCTGCTGGCGACCAACGAGCTGGGCAAAGATAAATTCGAAATCGTCACGCCAAGCGAGTCGATTCTGGCCGAGCCGACCGTCTCCGTGGTCGACAAAGTGGTTGAGAAAAAAGACACCAAAGCCGTGGCGGAAGCCTATCTTAAATATCTCTACTCGCCGGAAGGCCAGGAGATCGCGGCGAAGAACTTCTACCGTCCGCGTAACCCGGATGTGGCGAAGAAATATGACGGCGAGTTCCCGAAACTCAAACTGTTCACCATTGATGAAGAGTTTGGCGGCTGGACGAAAGCGCAGAAAGAGCACTTCTCCAACGGCGGCACCTTCGATCAGATCAGCAAACGTTAATTTTTCCTCGTGCCCACCTTTTGGTGGGCACTTCATTCCCTCCGTGAAAACCTTCTTGATTAATTTTCATATCGTTGATTGCATTCATTTTTATTTTTTCGAACAGTGACGCTGCTCGTGGATTTTAATCCGTAAATCGCCATTAATAGCCGGGACACTACCTCCCCTCCTGAGCATCTTTCGATGCCAGAGGCTATCAAGGAATGATCTTATGGAGCGTCTCACCCCGGTTCGTCTGACCTCTGTTGTGCTGCCCGTCGCGCTGTGCCTGATTATCTGGTTTGCCATCCCGGTGCCAACAGGCGTGACGCCACATGCCTGGCATTTGCTGGCGCTGTTTATTGGCACCATTGCCGCCATTATTTGCAAAACGCTGCCCATCGGGGCCATCGCCATTATCGCGATTATGCTGGTCGCCATGACCGGCGTGACGCACCCGGATAACCCGTCCGCCGCGCTGACCGATGCGTTAAGTGGTTTTTCAAATTCCCTCATCTGGTTGATTGGGCTGTCGATTATGCTGTCGCAAAGCTTGCTCAAAACCGGCTTGGGCGCGCGGATCGGCTACTACTTTATTGCGCTGTTTGGTAAACGCACGCTGGGCATTGCCTGGGCGTTAACGCTGGCGGAAACGGTGATTGCGCCCGTGACGCCGAGCAATACCGCGCGCGGCGGTGGGATTATTCACCCGATTATGCGATCCATTGCCTCAAGCCTCGGATCGCAGCCTGGCGACAGTGAAAACGGCAGCACCGGACGCTATCTGGCGCTGGTGAACTACAACATCAACCCGATTAGCTCCGCGATGTTTATCACCGCCACCGCGCCAAACCCGCTGATTGTGAATCTGATCGTCAGCGGCACCGGTGGCACATTTGTGATGAGCTGGGGAATGTGGGCCGTGGCCGCGCTGTTACCCGCTATCGTGTCGTTGGCGGTGATGCCGCTGGTCATCTGGTGGCTCTATCCACCCGCCATTACCCGCACGCCGAACGCGCCGCAGTTTGCGCGCGAAAAACTCAGTGAGCTAGGCCTGTTCACGCTCAACGAAAAGATCACCTTCGGCGTTTTTGTGCTGCTGCTGTGCCTGTGGGCCGGAGTTCCCGTCATGCTGTTCGGTAGTCACTGGGCAGTGGATCCCACTTCAGCCGCGCTGGTGGGGCTGTCCATCCTGCTGATAACGGGGGTGTTAAGCTGGGATGATATCCTCAAATGCCGGGGAGCCTGGGATACGGTGGTGTGGTTTGCGGCGCTGGTGATGATGGCGAGCTTTTTAAGCAAGCTGGGGCTGGTAAAATGGCTGGCAACGCAGGTGGGCTTTTTCATCAGCCATCTGGGGGCCAACTGGGGTGTGGCCGCTGCGCTGTTGGTCCTGTTGTATGTCTATTCGCACTACTTTTTTGCCAGCACCACGGCGCACATTACCGCCATGTTTGCCGCCTTTTTCACCGCCGGTCTGGCGCTGGGGGCGCCCCCCGCGCTGTTAGGCCTTATGCTGGGATTCTCCTCCTCGCTGATGATGTCCCTGACGCATTACGGCACGGGCACCGCGCCCATTATCTTCGGATCGAACTACGTTAAGCTCGGTGAGTGGTGGAAGGCCGGCCTGGTGATGAGCGTGGTCAATCTACTGATCTGGGGCATTTTGGGTAGCTTGTGGTGGCGCGTGCTCGGTTACTGGTAAGACGCGCGCTTGCCAGGGCCAGCTACGCGCAAGCGCTGAGGAAATCCAGGATCATCAATGCGATATCCTTAAATAGCCCCACCACATTTGGCGTTTACTGAAACCGCCTGTCGCCGTAGACTTGCTGAAAATATCGACAGGAGACAGGCATGTCACTCTGGTTAACTCACCCTCTGTTCCTTCCCTCTGTGATTGTTGGCGTCACCATCGTGCTGTGGGCGACGTCGTTACTGCCGGAATTCATTACCGCACTGCTGTTTTTTACGGTGGCGATGGTGGCAAAAATCGCTCCGCCGGATGTCATTTTTGGCGGCTTCGCCTCGTCGGCTTTCTGGCTGGTTTTCAGTGGGTTTGTTCTCGGCGTGGCGATCCGTAAAACCGGCCTGGCCGACAGGGCCGCGCGCGCGCTGTCGGCAACGCTGACGGACTCCTGGCCGCTGATGGTCGCAGCCGTGGTGCTGCTGAGCTATGCGCTGGCCTTTGTGATGCCATCGAATATGGGGCGTATCGCGCTGCTGATGCCCATTGTGGCGGCCATGGCGGCGCGCGCGGGCATCAATGAAGGCACGCGCGCCTGGTATGGACTGGCGCTGGCGGTGGGCTTTGGCACCTTCCAGCTGTCAGCAACCATTCTGCCCGCTAACGTGCCGAATCTGGTGATGAGCGGCGCGGCGGAAGGCGCGTTTGGTATTCATCTCAACTATGTGCCGTACCTGGTGCTGCACACGCCGGTGCTCGGTATTCTGAAAGGGTTGATACTGATAGCGCTGATCTGCTGGCTGTTTCCCGGTCAACCGCACGCGCCGAAAGCGGCCATCCCTTCAGCGCCGATGAGCCGACAGGAAAAGCGCCTTGCCTGGCTGCTGGCCGTGGTGCTGATCATGTGGGTGACAGAAAGCCTGCACGGTATTGGTCCGGCGTGGACCGGTCTGGCGGCAGCCTGCGTCACGCTGTTGCCGCGTGTCGGCTTTATTAACGGCGAGGAGTTTGCCGCTGGCGTTAACATGCGCACCTGTCTGTACGTGGCGGGAATTCTGGGGCTGGCGATCACTGTGACGCAGACCGGGATCGGCAGTGCCGTCGGCAATGCGCTGCTGCACGTGATGCCGCTGGATGCGGAAAAACCCTTCACCAGCTTCCTGGCGCTGAGCGGGATCACCACCGCGCTCAACTTCATTATGACCGCCAACGGGGTTCCGGCGCTGTACACCACCCTGGCGCAGAGTTTCGCCGATGCGACCGGTTTCCCGCTGCTGTCGGTGATTATGATTCAGGTATTGGGCTATTCCACGCCGCTGCTGCCGTATCAGGCGTCGCCGATTGTGGTGGCAATGGGGCTAGGAAAGGTGCCTGCAAAGGCGGGGATGCAGCTTTGTCTGGCGCTGGCAATGGCAACGTATCTGGTGCTGCTGCCGCTGGATTATCTGTGGTTTAGCGTGTTAGGTCGTTTGTAGCGTTTTTGTAGGGCGGGTAAGCGCAAGCGCCACCCGCCACAACAGCATTACGCCTGTTTAGCGGCTTCTGCTGCTTTAACGATCACGGCAAACGCGTCTGCTTTCAGAGAAGCACCGCCAACCAGCGCGCCGTCGATGTCCGGCTGGGTGAACAGTTCTGCTGCGTTCGCTGCGTTTACGGAACCGCCGTACTGGATGATCACTTGTTCAGCCACGTTCGCGTCTACTTTCGCAATGTGGTCACGAATGAATTTGTGAACCGCCTGCGCCTGCGCCGGGGTCGCAGATTTGCCGGTACCGATAGCCCAAACCGGTTCGTAAGCAATTACCGCGCCTTCGAACGCGCTTGCGCCCTGGGTTTTCAGCACGGCGTCGATCTGACGTGCGCACACTTCTTCAGTTTTGCCCGCTTCGTTTTCGGCTTCGGTTTCACCGATGCACAGAACCGGGGTCAGACCTTGCTCTTTCAGCACCGCGAATTTCTTCGCGATCAGCTCGTCAGACTCTTTGTGGTAAGTACGACGCTCAGAGTGACCGATGATGATGTATTTCGCGCCGATGTCTTTCAGCATTTCTGCCGAGGTTTCACCGGTGAATGCGCCAGACAGGTTAACGTCAACGTTCTGCGCGCCGAGGATGATGTGGCTGCCGTCTGCGGCATGTTTAGCCAGATCCAGGTACATTTCCGGCGGGGCGATGGCGACGCCGCAACCGGTCACTCCAGCCAGCTCTTTACGCAGGTTAGCAATCAGCTCATTTACCATGAGGCGGCTGCCGTTCAGCTTCCAGTTACCCATCACTAAAGGATGTCGCATTTTCATTCTCCACGCGTTAAGCGAATCAAGGAATATGGCTGCCGTTTACGGCAGCATGGTCTGTGAAACAGTATAGAGATTCATCCCCTCAAAGGCTTTGCTTTTTGTCATTTATTGTTGCCTTCAGGCGTCTCAGATAGCGTCAGCTTAATCGGTTCAACAGCGAAGGTCAGCCCTTTTTCGCCGTTATCTGCTGCAACATAGCGTAAAGCGCCCTCCGTCTGGGCGTACCAGCTTTTCCCTTTGCTCGCCGTCAGCAATTTTTGCAGTTTTTGCAGGCTTTGCGCCTTGCTAAGGGTCGGGGAAAACGCCCGCAGCACGGCGGCCATGTACTCCTGCGCTTTGGCTTTTGCCGCTTTCTGCTCAGGCCCCTGAATGGGTAGCCAGGTGATCTGCATCGATTTAATCTTCATTGTGCCGCGCTCCAGCGCCGTCGAGGCGTATAGATTCTCGTTGATCTTGCTTGCGGCGCGGGTCAGGTTGGCGCGATCGTTTCCGGCATCGATGGCGCGAAATTCATTGAGCGCAAGGCCGGGATTGTCGACGTTGAATTTTTCCCGAAACTGGCTGATGGACTGATCGAAGGTCGGTGCACCCGCCAAAAGATAGGGGGCTGTCGCCGCCAGCGGCACGTCAACGGCGCGGCCAGGCAGGCTTAACATCCACAATGACAGTAACAATCCAATCTGATAACGCCATGACTTCATCCGTATCGTCCTCCGTATACTAAGCCCACGATTAAAACGATAACCGTCCTGCTTGTCAAAACCTGACCCGACTAAGGTAAACTACGCAGCATTACGATTATAAGGAATCTTACATGACCCTACAGCAGTGGTTATTCTCAATTAAAGGGCGTATTGGGCGTCGGGATTTTTGGATTTGGATGGCCGTCTGGGTGCTGGCGATGGTGTTGCTCTTTTCGCTGGCGGGCGGGGGACTGGTGGATCTGCAAATGGCGGCTTTCATGCTGGTCTGCCTGCTGTGGCCTACGGCTTGCGTAGTGATTAAGCGGTTACACGATCGCGGCAGGTCCGGGCTGTGGGCGCTGTTGATGGTGCTGGCGTGGATGCTGCTGATGGGCAACTGGCAGGTGTTAGGCGGCGTCTGGATGTGGGCCGTTGGCCGCTTTGTACCGACGCTGATCATTGTGATGATGCTCATCGACCTGGGCGCGTTTCTGGGCACCCAGGGCGAGAATAAGTTCGGCAAAGACACCCTCGACGTGAAGTTTCGCTGATCTTCTTACCAGTAGTGTTCAGCGGTCATATGCCCCGGACGGCGACGCAAATGTTTGGTCATCTGCCGGGTATCTTTCAGCAACTGCTGCGTATCGCGCACCATCTGCGGATTACCGCACAGCATGACGTGGCTGCTGTCGGTCTGCATGCGTAAGCCGACGGCGTTTTCCAGCTCGCCGCTCTCAATCAGCGCCGGAACGCGGCCATGCAGCGAACCGAGCACCGTTTCACGGCTGACCACGGTCTGGATCTGCAACTTGCCTTCGTAGCGCTTTTGCAGCTCCAGCATCAGCGGCAGATAGCTTAAATCTGCGGCATAACGGGCGGCGTGCACCAGCACCAGATTTTTGAAACGGTCGAGATCGCGCCCTTCCTGCAATATCGATAAATACGGCCCAATCGCGGTGCCGGTTGCCAGCATCCACAGCGTCTCGCAGTCGGGAATTTCGTCGAGCACAAAGAAGCCAGCGGCTTCGGCGACAATGAGCACTTCGTCGCCGGGTTTGAGCGCAGCCAGCCGCGGGCTGAGCTTGCCGTCCGGGACGGTGACCAGATAAAACTCCAGATTCGGATCCGAAGGGGCATTGACGTAAGAGTACGCGCGCTGCACGCGCTCGCCGTCAATCTCCAGCCCAAGCTTGGCAAACTGACCGGCAGTGAAGGGGTGAATGGGGGCATGAACGGTGAGGCTGAACAGGGCGTCCGTCCAGAACTCAACCTTTGTGACTTTTCCTGTAACCCACTCCGCCATGATCGTCTCCTGTTCCGATTCGTTGCCTAATCTTCGTTCGTCGGGATAAAGATTTCCAGCCCGCACGGGCCGGAAAGCTCAATTGATCAAATGTTTTCAGAGAATGTGACGCTGCACGTCCGGGTCTTTGCGATCCAGATAGTGAATGGATTTGATGCGGCGAATGGTGCGCGATTTGCCACGGATCAGCAGCGTTTCGGTGGTCGCCATGTTGCCCTTGCGGGTGATGCCGTCCAGCAGGTCGCCTTTGGTGATCCCGGTGGCGGAGAACACCACGTTGTCGTTGCGCGCCATCTCATCAAGACGCAGCACCTTGCCCGCTTCAATGCCCATCGCCTGGCAACGCGCAAGCTCCTGCTCGCCGATGCGCCTGTTCTCTTCGCTGTCACCTTTCACATGGTGGCGCGCCAGCAAACGGCCCTGCATGTCGCCGTCGAGCGCGCGGATCACCGCAGCCGACACTACGCCTTCCGGTGCGCCGCCAATGCCGTACAGCACATCGACTTCGCTGTCCGGCATACAGGTCAGAATGGAGGCCGCCACGTCGCCGTCGGGAATGGCAAATACGCGCACGCCGAGCGTCTGGAGCTGCGCAATGGTAACGTCATGACGCGGCTTCGCCAGGATCGTGACCGTCAGTTCACTAAGCGGTTTATTGAGCGCGGCGGCGACATTGCGCAGGTTCGCTTCCAGCGAGAGCGTCAGATCGATTGCGCCTTTCGCGCCGGGGCCGACAATCAGTTTTTCCATGTACATATCCGGCGCATTGAGGAAACTGCCTTTGTCGCCAACGGCCAGCACCGCCAGCGCGTTGGCCTGACCCATCGCCGTCATGCGCGTGCCTTCGATAGGATCGACGGCGATATCCACCGCATCCCCTTTGCCCGTCCCGACTTTTTCACCGATGTAGAGCATCGGCGCTTCGTCGATCTCACCTTCGCCAATCACGATGGTGCCGTCAATGTTGACTTGGTTAAGCATGATTCGCATGGCGTGAACCGCTGCGCCGTCGGCGATATTTTTATCGCCGCGTCCCAGCCATTTGTAGCCAGCCAGGGCCGCCGCTTCGGTTACGCGGGAAAATTCAATGGCAAGTTCTCGTTTCATTACAGACTCGTACAATCAAAAGGAATTGAACGAAGTTTAACACAGAGGAGGGAGTGGTGAATGGCCCGGTGCGGTCTGAGCCCCTCACCCTAACCCTCTCCCAGGGGAGAGGGGGGTTAAGAACAATTACTCTTCGTGCTCTTCCCACGCCAGCGCACGTTTCACGGCTTTTTTCCAGCCGCTGTAACGGTAGTTACGCTCGGTGGTTTCGATACCCGGACGGAACTCACGCTCAATCACCGCTTTTTCCTGCAACTCATCCAGGTTCTGCCAGAAGCCCACCGCCAGACCGGCCAGATAGGCGGCACCGAGCGCCGTCACTTCACGCACTTCCGGGCGTTCAACGCGGGTGCCCAGAATGTCGGACTGGAACTGCATCAGGAAGTTGTTGGCCACCGCGCCACCGTCCACGCGCAGGGCGTGCAAACGAATGCCTGAGTCGGCCTGCATCGCTTCCAGCACATCGCGCGTCTGGTAAGCAATGGATTCCAGGGTTGCGCGAATGATGTGGTTGGAGTTGACGCCACGGGTCAGACCGAAAATCGCGCCGCGAGCATAGGGGTCCCAGTAAGGCGCGCCCAGACCGGTGAAGGCGGGAACGACATAGACGCCGTTAGTGTCTTTCACTTTGGTGGCGAAATATTCGGAATCGAACGAGTCGCTGATGAGTTTCATCTCATCGCGCAGCCACTGAATAGACGCACCGGCCATAAACACGGCACCTTCAAGCGCGTAGTTCACTTCACCGCGCGGCCCGCAGGCGATGGTGGTGAGCAAACCATGCTCGGAGGCGACCGCTTTTTCGCCGGTGTTCATCAGCATAAAGCAGCCCGTGCCGTAGGTGTTTTTCGCCATCCCCTCTTTGACGCACAGCTGGCCGAACAGCGCCGCCTGCTGGTCACCGGCGATCCCAGCGATAGGAATACGGGTGCCGCCCTTACCGCCAATGTTGGTCTGACCGTACACTTCTGAAGACTTGCGGACTTCAGGCAGCATGGCGCGCGGAATATCCAGCGCTTCCAGCATCTTGTCGTCCCACTGGAGCGTATGGATGTTGAACAGCATGGTGCGCGAGGCGTTGGTGTAATCCGTCACGTGCACGCGTCCCTGGGTCATTTTCCAGATAAGCCAGGTATCGACAGTACCGAACAGCAGTTCGCCACGTTTTGCACGCTCGCGTGAACCTTCGACGTGGTCGAGGATCCATTTCACTTTGGTACCGGAGAAATAGGGGTCAACCACCAGGCCCGTGGTTTTACGCACGTAGTCTTCCATGCCATCGCGTTTCAGCTGCTCGCAGATTTCTGCGGTGCGACGACACTGCCAGACGATGGCGTTGTAAATCGGCTTGCCGGTTTCTTTATCCCAGACGATGGCGGTTTCGCGCTGGTTGGTGATCCCAATCGCGGCAATCTGGTCGGCGTTGATGTCGGCTTTCGCCAGCACTTCCACCAGCGTGGAGCTTTGGGTCGCCCAGATTTCCATCGGGTCGTGCTCAACCCAGCCGGGCTTAGGATAAATTTGTTCGAATTCGCGCTGCGAGACACTGATGATGTTCGCGTCGTGATCCATGACAACGGCGCGAGAGCTGGTGGTTCCCTGGTCTATTGCAACGATATATTTTTTCTCAGTCATGATTTTGTTCCCGTAGTCTCATTACAGCGAAGCTTTTTGTTGTGCAGAGGAGGCTGCGGTGCCTTTCTCTTCTTCTGCACGAGTTGCGCCCGGAAGATGGTTGCCAATCAGTTTACGATAGCCAAACGCACCCAGCGCAGCGCCTACAATTGGGCCAAACAGCGGCACCAGGAAGTAGGGAATATCTTTACCACCCGTGAAGGCAACGTTGCCCCAGCCCGCGAGCCAGGCAAAGGTTTTCGGTCCAAGGTCACGGGCCGGGTTCATGGCGAAGCCGGTCAGCGGACCCATCGACGCGCCAATAACGGCAATCAGCAGGCCGATTAACAGCGGTGCCAGCGGCCCACGTGGGATCCCGTTGCCGTCATCGCCCAGGGCCATGATCACGCCCATCAGAATAGCGGTAATCACCATTTCAACCGCGAAGGCCTGCACAAAATTGATATGCGGGTTCGGATAAGTTGAGAAGATGCCAGCCAGATCAAGACTTTCAACGCTGCCACGCACCATGTGGTGAGCCTGTTCATAGTCGAAGAAAAGATTGTAATAAAGCCCGTAAACTAATGCTGCCGCGCAAAAGGCCCCGGCAAATTGAGACAAAATATAGGGTACAACTTTACGTCCGTCGAAATTGGCGAACAGGCACAACGCAAGGGTTACCGCCGGGTTAAGATGTGCGCCGGAAACCCCTGCGGTCAGGTAAATGGCCATCGCCACGCCCAGACCCCAGATGATGCAGATTTCCCACTGACCGAAAACGGCTCCCGCCACTTTCAGCGCTGCCACACAGCCTACACCGAAGAAAATCAACAACCCGGTGCCGAGGAATTCGGCGATGCACTGGCCTTTTAAGGTTGATGTTTGACTCATAATCGGATCCTGAAGAGTTTAATGTTTGTTGTTAGCGCGACGGTCGAAGACAGCCACGATGTCCTGTAGACATAGTGTTAATTTATCGTTAACGAGCAAAAACGAGAAATATCGAAATCAAAATGTGTGTGCTGTGTCAATAAAATGAGCGTTTTCGCGCGATGAAGCGCATTTTAGCATCAGTGCGAAGTGAGAGCTGAATCATTTCTTTAACGAATGAGTTAACAATTTAGGGGTAGATGCGCGAAACGCACCAGGACCAGGATGAAAAGTGTTGCAAAGCGCGATCTGCGCGGCTTGCCGCTGGACAGGGGCGGAGTCGCTCCATACAATCGGGGGGATAGAGAGCGCGTTAATTTGGGCGTCGCCCTGCAATGATAGAATTCAGGAGAGGTATGGCTATGTCATTAGAAGTGTTTGAGAAGCTGGAAGCGAAAGTACAGCAGGCGATTGATACCATCACCCTGCTGCAAATGGAAATTGAAGAGTTGAAAGAGAAGAACAACGGACTGGTGCAGGAAATCCAGACGGCGCAGCACTCCCGTGAAGAGCTGGAGCGCGAAAACAACCAGTTAAAAGACCAGCAGAGCGGCTGGCAGGATCGTCTGCAAGCGCTGCTCGGTCGCATGGAAGAAGTCTGATTACACTTTATCTTTCGCGCTGTAGCTGCGTTGGCTGCGTGTAGGCCGGATAAGGCGTAATCCGCCATCCGGCACTCTGCGGCGACGCAAAAAAAAGACACCTTGCGGTGTCTTTTTTGATCACTCGATGTCGAGCGGGTCTTCGGAAAGGATGATCCCGGTGTTGTCGGCGTAGAGATGGTCGCCGGAGAAGAAGGTGACACCGCCGAAATTCACGCGGATATCGCTCTCGCCAATGCCTTCACCTGCGGCACCCACGGGGATAGCGGCAATCGCCTGAATGCCAATATCCAGCTCTTCAAGATCGTCCACCTGGCGGACTGCGCCGTAGACCACAATGCCTTCCCATTCGTTTTGAGCGGCAAGACGCCCCAGTTCTGCATCGATTAATGCACGACGTACAGAACCACCGCCGTCAATCAGCAGGACGCGACCACGGCCATTTTGTTCGAGCAGATCATACAGCAACCCGTTGTCCTCGAAACATTTCACCGTAATGATTTGTCCGCCAAAAGACGACCGTCCACCAAAGTTGGAGAACAGCGGTTCCACGACGTTGACATCTTCCTGGTAGATGTCACAAAGCTCGGAAGTATCGTATTTCATAGGATTTACGTTCAGTTGCTGCGAGAGCTGTCAGTATATCGCGCATAGCCCGTTGTTGGCAAAATCATCAATTGTTAATTGATATTTGTCAGTTAAAACAACGCCCGGCTGAGCACTATTCCGACCACAAACAATAAGTTAGTTAAAAGTGCTGCTTTTACCGTGCGTTCGAGCATCGGCGGCATTGCCTTCGGATCGCGCTCGCGCAGCACGAAACGGGCCTGTCGCACCAGCAGCGGCGCGGCGAGCACGAACAGCCAGCCCCAGACGCTGTGCAGCGACGTCAGGTTAAAGAGCGCAAGGCACAGCAGCGCACCCATCAGCAGGCAGGCGTGATAGCGACGCGCGTTAAGCGGGCCAAGGCGCACCACCAGGGTGATTTTGCCGTTGGCTCTGTCGCTGTCGATATCGCGCAGATTGTTAATGTTCAGCACCGCCGTGGCCAGTAACCCGCAGGCGGTCGCCGGCAGGAAGATCGCCGGCACCAGCGTGTGTGCCTGCAAATACCAGCTGCCCATCACGCTCAGCCAGCCGAAGAAAACCAGCACCGAAACATCACCCAGCCCTATGTATCCATACGGACGACGCCCCACGGTATAGGTAATGGCCGCCAGAATCGACAGGCCACCGAGCACCAGGAAACCGATAAAATCGGCCATTGTCTGGTACGCCGCCGTCACCAGCGCGAGGCCTGAGACGCAGCTCAGCACCACCATCACGATCAGCGCCTGTTTCATTTGCGCCAGCGAAATCGCCCCTTTTTGCATCCCGCGCAGCGGCCCAATGCGATCGGGTTTGTCGCTGCCTTTGACCGCGTCGCCGTAGTCATTTGCCAGGTTGGAGAGAATTTGCAGCAGCCCTGCGGTGATGAGCGCCAGCACGGCCACCACGGGATCGAAATGGCCCTGCCACCAGGCGAGTACCGTTCCTACCACAATGGCAGCGAAGGCGAGCGGCAGCGTCTTCGGGCGAAGGCTTTCCAGCCAGGCCTGAGAGCGGCTCATAGGTTGTGAGTCAGTCATAGTTTTTTGCCAATAAAAATGGGGCTATTCAGCCCCATCAACAGTGATGAAAATGCATTGAGCGAGATTATAAGATAAAACGGCTCAAATCTTCATCTGCAACCAGCGCATCCAGATGTTTGCTCACATATTCCGCATCAATCGTGATCGACTGACCGTTTAAATCGCTGGCGTCATAGGAGATATCCTCCATTAAACGCTCCAGTACGGTGTGTAAACGACGCGCACCGATGTTCTCGGTGGATTCGTTAACCTGCCACGCGGCTTCCGCGATACGCTTGATGCCGTCGTCGGTGAAGGCAATGCTCACCCCTTCGGTACCCATCAGCGCTTTGTACTGCACGGTAATTGACGCGTTCGGCTCCGTAAGGATGCGCTCGAAGTCCTGCGCGGTCAGGGCTTGCAGTTCAACGCGGATCGGCAGACGCCCCTGCAACTCAGGGATCAGATCCGACGGGCTGGCGGTCTGGAACGCGCCAGACGCGATAAACAGAATGTGGTCAGTTTTGACCATGCCGTGTTTCGTGGAGACGGTGCAGCCTTCCACCAGCGGCAGCAGGTCACGCTGCACGCCTTCGCGGGAGACGTCCGGGCCGGAGCTGTTGCCGCCGCGCTTACAGATTTTATCGATCTCATCAATAAACACGATACCGTGCTGCTCAACGGCGTCGATGGCGTCCTGCTTCAGCTCTTCCGGGTTCACCAGCTTCGCGGCTTCTTCTTCAATCAGCAGCTTCATGGCGTCTTTGATTTTCAGCTTACGCGGTTTCTGTTTCTGACCGCCCAGGTTCTGGAACATGGACTGGAGCTGACTGGTCATCTCTTCCATGCCCGGAGGTGCCATGATTTCAACGCCCATCGGTGCCGCCGCGAGATCGATTTCAATCTCTTTGTCGTCCAGCTGGCCTTCACGCAGTTTTTTGCGGAACGCCTGGCGTGCGGCAGACGGCTCTTGCGCCTGCTCCGCCTGGCCCCAGTTGTTTTTCGCCGGCGGGATCAGCACGTCGAGAATGCGCTCTTCCGCCAGCTCTTCGGCACGATAGCGGTTTTTCTCAATGGAGGTCATTCGCACCATTTTCACCGCAGCATCGGTCAGATCGCGGATGATGGAATCCACTTCTTTACCCACATAACCCACTTCGGTGAATTTCGTGGCTTCAACTTTAATGAACGGCGCGTTGGCGAGCTTCGCCAGACGACGGGCGATTTCGGTTTTACCGACGCCGGTCGGGCCAATCATCAGAATGTTTTTCGGGGTCACTTCATGGCGCAGCTCTTCGTCGAGCTGCATGCGACGCCAGCGGTTACGCAAGGCAATCGCCACGGAACGCTTGGCATTGTCCTGACCGATAATGTGTTTGTTCAGTTCGCTGACAATTTCGCGTGGGGTCATTTCAGACATGGGAGATCCTTACGCTTTAGAGGTTAATTCTTCGATGGTGTGGAAGTGGTTGGTGTAGATGCAGATATCACCTGCAATGCCCAACGACTTCTCGACGATTTCGCGCGCGCTAAGCTCGGTGTTTTCCAGCAGAGCACGGGACGCGGCCTGGGCGTAAGGCCCGCCGGAGCCGATTGCGATGAGATCGTTTTCCGGCTGGATCACATCACCATTGCCGGTGATGATAAGCGATGCGTTTTCATCCGCGACCGCCAGCAGCGCTTCGAGCTTGCGCAGCATGCGGTCGGTACGCCAGTCTTTTGCCAGTTCCACGGCGGCTTTCACCAGATGGCCCTGATGCATTTCCAGCTTGCGTTCAAATAGCTCAAACAGCGTGAAGGCATCGGCGGTGCCGCCGGCAAAGCCCGCGATCACTTTGTCGTTATACAGACGGCGCACTTTTTTCACGTTGCCTTTCATGACGGTATTGCCCAGCGTGGCCTGTCCATCACCACCAATAACGACGTGACCGTTACGGCGTACACTTACGATTGTTGTCACGAGCAGACCCCTTATTGCATAAACGGATTAGTAGCCCCGCACAGAGTGCAGGGCTGAATGCAATTATAGATGGGGGGGTTTTTGGGGGTTTCAACCCCCGGAGGCGAGACGAATGCAGTTTGAATGACCCGCCATCTTCAGGCGGTTTATCGTGCCATCGGCGTTATCTTTGCCTTTGACCGGGCCAATCACCACGCGATTCCAGCCGTTATTGGTGGTAATGCGGGAGTCAAAACCTTCAAATGCAAGCTGCGCGCGAACGGTTTCCGCCTGATCGGAGCCTTTGAACGAACCGCACTGAACCAGCCAGCGACGCTCATCTTTTTTCTCCGCCGTAGGTTTTGGCGCTTCCGGTTCACGCGTGATCGGCGCGGCCTGTTGCGCTTTTGGCTGCGTGGCTTCCGTGTGCGTCGGCGTTTGCAGCAGATCCTGATAGGGCTGCTGAGACGCGGTTTGCTTCGGCGTTTGCGTCTGTCGCGGCTGCGCTGGCGCAGTTTGCTGCACGGTGCGCGGTTGCTGGTACGGCTGCTCGGCTACGCGTGGCTGTGCTTTTGGCTGCTGCACCGGCTGCGCATAGGTCTGTTGCTGCTGTTGCAATTGAACCTGACGCTGGCGCTGCAACGTCTGCTGGCGCTGCTCTGCCGTTTGTTCATTCCACGGGACTTCATTAAGCTGCGTGGGCTGTTGACGCATATCGGACTGCATCTGGGCCAGCAACTGGCGCTGTTCGTCGGTCAGCTGGTTCGGGTTTTGTACTTCGCCACCCGCAGACGGCTCGGTAGGTGCGCGCACGCCCGGCTGTCGGCTTTCCAGCTCTTTGATGTAACGCCAGCGTTCCTCAGGCTTTGGCGGCAGTCCATTTCCGGCCACTTTCTGATTTTGCAGCGTCTCAGAATCTTCTTTTTTGTGGTGCGTAATAAAGTACAGACCACCGATAAAGGCCACCAGCACCGCCGCTGCAATTGCCACCATGGCTGGCGAAACAACAGACGGCTTACGCTGCTTTTTCCCTGGAGTGCTCTTTTTTCGCCGCGAAGGAGCCGACTGGCTGCGGCGTACATAATCTCGTTGTGCCACTATCGTTTCGCTGTATTTATTCGTTTGTCAGTCCGTCATGTTACTTAAGCGACGGGGCTTTGACCAGAAGCGGGAGTCCTAAAGCCGTTTACTTTAGGTAATCGCCTGTGTCGACCCGCGAACGATCAGTTCGCAGTCCAGCAGCCGGGAGCCGCTGCTGACGTTCTGCCCGTGGAGCTGATCGAGCAGCAATAGCATAGCTTCACGCCCAATCTCATAGCGCGGCTGCGACACCGTGGTCAGCGGCGGATCGCAAAATTCCGCCAGCGAAATGTTATCAAAACCGATGATAGACAACTCCTGCGGCACTTTCAGGCCACGGCGTTTGGCACAGGACAACGCGCCCAGCGCCATCACGTCACTGTGGCAGAACACGGCGGTGGGCGGTTTAGGCAGCGACAGTAACTGCTCCAGCGCGTTGCTCCCCGCTTCATAGGTGAAGTTTCCACGCGCAATGTAGTGCGGATCAACGGTAATACCCGTGCGGCGCAGCGCCTGCACGTAGCCTTGCAGACGGTAATGACACAGCGGCATCTCTTCTGGCCCGGCGATACAGCCGATGCGCTGGTGGCCCTGCTCAAGCAGATAGTTAACGGCGTCAAACGCCGCCGTCAGGTTATCTATGTGCACCGTTGGCAGTTCAAGCTCAGGGGCAAACTCGTTGGCCATCACCATCGGCGGCAAATTGCGCTGCTCTTCAATGCTGGCATCAAAAGGCAGACGCGAGCCGAGCAACAGCATGCCGTCGATTTGCTTGGTAATGATCAAATCGATGAAGGTTTTTTCCTGCTGATTCTGGTGCGCACAGTCGCCAATCAGCACCAGATAACCCTGCTCCGCGGCGGTGACTTCAATACCGCGAATAATCTCGCTGAAAAAGGGATCGCAAATGTCAGGCACAATCACCAGCAGGGTGCGTGACTCGTTGCGCTTGATGTTGCGCCCCATGGCCTGCGGGAAATAGCCCACTTCCATCGCCGCCTGTTCCACCCGGTTGCGGGTAGACTGGGAGACTTTATCCGGATTCATTAACGCACGAGACACGGTTGCCGTAGAGACGTTCGCTTTCTCGGCAACATCTTTCATGGTCGCGGCAGCAACCTCTTTCTTAGCCTTCACCTCTTTCTCCTCGCATGCACGACGCAGGCGCAGCCACATCCCCTGTGTCTGGCATTCAGACACATTTTTATCAGATAGTTACTCGTTTCGGTTACAGTATTTTCATGAAAAGTGTGACGGATGTTGAATTTTTCGATCCGCCTCGCAACCTCAGCCCTCAATGGGATCGACATCCAGCACCCACTTCACCTTGCGCGATTCCGGCAGCGTGTTGATCAGCACCAGCGCGCTGGTAATCAAATGCTGGAGGTGCACGCGGGAAGGGTGCTGAAGAAGCAGTTGCCAGCGATAGCGGCCACCGCGTTTTGGCGCGAGGGCAGGGACCGGCCCTAAAATCCACAGGTTCTTGTCGATGAGCGGGCTGGCCTGCAAAAGATTGCGTAGCTGCTGCAAAAAGAGCGGAGCCTGCTGATTGTTGTGATCTTCTGCGCGAATAATCACGTGGCTGGTCCACGGCGGCAGTTGCAGCGTCTGTCGTTCCGCCAGCGCCTGATCCGCAAAGGCGTCGTAGCCTTTATGCAACAGCGTCTGTAATAAAGGATGCTCGGGATGGTGCGTTTGCAGCACGACTTCGCCCTGTTTGCCCGCCCGGCCTGCGCGACCGGATACCTGGGTATAGAGCTGGGCGAAGCGCTCGGCGGCGCGAAAATCGGCGGAGAACAGTGCACCATCCACGTCGAGCAAGGCCACCAGCGTCACATCCGGGAAGTGATGCCCCTTCGCCAGCATTTGCGTGCCAATCAAAATACGCGCCCCGCCGCGATGCACGTCGGCAAGATGCTGCTCCAGCGCACCTTTGCGGCTGGTGGTGTCGCGATCAATACGTGAGATCGGCACGCCGGGGAAGAATGGCGTCAGCGCCTGTTCAAGCTGCTCGGTGCCCAGACCGACCGGCACCATATGCGTGGAGCCGCAGGAGGGGCACTGGCGCGGCACCGGACGCTGACTGTCGCAATGGTGGCAGCGCAGCTGATGCTGCGCCTGATGCAGCGTATAGTAGTGGTCGCAGCGAGGGCATTCGGCAATCCAGCCGCAGTCGTGGCACAGCAGCGCAGGCGCAAAACCCCGGCGGTTTAGAAACAGGATCACCTGATTATTGGCCTGCAAATGCTGGCGCATGCGGGTAATGAGCGCAGGCGCAAGCCCGGCCTGCACCTGCTGACCTTTGAGATCGAGCACGTGCTGCGTCGCCGGTCGCGCATTTCCCGCCCGACGCGTTAGCCGCAGCAGGCGGTATTTACGCAGGCGAACATTATGCAGCGTCTCAAGCGCCGGCGTGGCCGAGCCAAGAATAATCGGGATCTGCTCGCTGTGTGCGCGGTACACCGCTAAGTCACGCGCGTGGTAGCGCCAGCCCTCTTGCTGTTTGTACGAGCTGTCGTGCTCTTCATCGATGACGATCACGCCGAGGTTTTTAAACGGCGTAAACAGCGACGAGCGCGTGCCAATGACAATCGCTGCTTCACCGTTTTTCGCTTTCAGCCAGGCGCTCAGGCGCTCGCTGTCGTTAAGCCCGGAGTGCAGCACTTCAACGGGGGCGTTAAAACGTTCGCGAAAGCGGGCGATGGTCTGCGGCGTCAGGCCGATTTCAGGCACCATCACCAGCGCTTGTTTTCCCTGCGCGAGAATGTTCTCCAGCACGCTGAGATAGACTTCTGTTTTGCCTGAGCCGGTGACGCCCGCCAGCAGCCAGGCGGAGAAGGTGTCGGAGTCGCTGTGGATCGCGCCCACCGCCGTCGCCTGCTCGGTATTGAGCCGTAAGCGCTCGCCGGGAACGGACCAGGTGGCGCGCCAGTCGTTAAGGGACGGCGCTTCGCTATTCAGCTCACACAGGCCCTTCGCGCGCAGCGCCTGAAGCGCGGCGTCGTTAAATTCGAGATCGGCTACCTGGTGCCGCCAGATTTTTCCCTGTCGCAGCGCGGAGAGCGCCTGCTGCTGTTTGGGGGATCGCTTCAGGCTGTTAATGTCGACCGCCTGGCCCTGCTCGGTGGCAAACCAGTACCACAGCGGTGCCGCGCTCGCCGGTTTGCCCTGGCGCAGCAGAATGGGCAGCGCGTGAAACAGCACATCGCCCAGCGGATGGTGATAATACGCCGCCGCCCACAGCAGCAGTCGCCAGACGGCGGCCGAATAGACCGGCTCCTCATCCAACACGTCGACGATGTTTTTCAGCTCATCAAGCGGCAGTTCGCTTTTGTCGCTGACAGAGACAACGATGCCGATGCGTTCCTGTTTGCCAAACGGCACGCGCACGCGACAGCCCGCCTGAACGACCATGCCCTCGGGCAATCGGTAGTCAAACGTGCGGGGAAGCGGGACGGGCAGGGCTACATGAGCGACGGGCATCTAATCATCCTGACGTGAAAACTGGCGGGTTAGTATACACATTGTTAGACTAAGCGAGCGGATCAGTTTGCATGTGCTGGTTAATTTCTGTATGATTCGCCGCCTTTGGTGTGTTTTGTCACGCCAAAGAGACTGTTATCTACTTTAAATATCGCGTGGTGTCTGGCGTTAGGGCTGGAAGAGCGACGCGGCCTTAAACTGAGGTTTGTTCCATGAAAAAAGATATTCACCCGAAATATGAAGAAATTACTGCAAACTGCTCTTGCGGTAATGTGATCAAAATCCGCTCTACCGTGGGTCACGATCTGAACCTGGACGTGTGCGGCCAATGCCACCCGTTCTATACTGGTAAACAACGTGATGTTGCTACCGGTGGCCGTGTTGACCGCTTCAACAAGCGCTTCAGCGTGCCAAGCAGCAAATAAGTCTTGCTGCCAGAAGAAACCGCCTACGGGCGGTTTTTTTGTATCTGCATTTTGTCCTCCTCCCGCTTACACCGCTCTTCTCCACAAAATATTCACAATTGGCACGGCGTTTCTTTTTTGAAGGTATATTGTTTCAGTTGCGATATTGATCCCGCTAACCTTTCGTTTTTTGCCGCAATTTTCAATTCCTGGCAAAATTTAAAAGGTTTAGGCATTTACACTAAAATACACTTCGTGACGCTTTCAAAACATTATTACCCGTAGCTGTGTATTTCACTTGATGGGCTGGCCTGGGAATTTATAGCTACCTTTTTTCTTTTTGAAAATTTACGTCTCAGAGGAATTTCCATGAAGTCGAAATATGCGCTGTTACTGCTGCCATTATTATCCTGTGCAGCTCATGCGGGTTACGTGGATTACCGCCATGAATATTATGACGATGGCCGTAACTACGATCGTGTTTATATGTCTCATCGCTTTGCGACCGGCTTTGGTGTGGCGGTTGAAGCGATCTCGCGCTCGAATGATGCCGACGCGAAACAGCCGTTTAACAACATGGAAACCAACGGTAATGAGTACACCGCGAGCTATCAGTTCACCTGGAATCAGTTGATTTGGCAGCCAGGCTTTGTGGTAGAAACCGATGAAAATCAGGCGATTTATAAGCCTTATCTGCGCGTGCAGTATAACATCAACGAAAGCTGGTGGACGGCGTTCCGTTACCGTTTCGAGTACACCCGCCGTAATGCGGATGGTCGTGACGATCGTCGCGTAGACCGTCCGGAAGCCTGGGTTGGTTATAATGTGGGTGACTGGATGTTTGAACTCAACGGTATTTATAAATTCGCGGAAGCTGAAAATTTATACAATAATACCAAGCGCGATTATGAATATAATTTCCGCGTGGCCCACAAATTTGGTCAATGGGTACCCTTCGCCGAAGTGGGTAACGTCTCTTCCGGGTTTAATACCGCCACCACCGACGATCGTCAGACGCGTTATCGTGTCGGTATTGGTTATAATTTCTAAAACGGTCCCGAATATTTATCTATTCGCGTAACAGGTTACGCCCGGCGGCGCAAGCTTGCCGGGCCTACAACTGCCTGCGGGAAGAAATAAGGGCAGAATGAGATTCTGCCCTTATTTGTTTATCAGTATTCCCACGTATCCGGGTCGATACCCAGTTCACGCATGATCACCTTCGCCGCTTCCGGGATCTCATCGCTGCGCTCTTTACGCAGGTCTTCATCGTTCGGCAGAGGCTGACCGGTAAAGGCATGCAGGAACGCTTCACACAGTAGTTCACTGTTGGTGGCGTGACGCAGGTTGTTCACCTGACGACGGGTACGTTCATCGGTGAGGATTTTTAACACCTTCAGAGGAATGGAAACCGTAATTTTCTTTACTTGCTCACTCTTCTTACCGTGCTCAGCGTATGGGCTGATATATTCGCCGCTCCATTCAGCCATGAGATACCTTTAATCCTCTCAGTCATTAATAAAAGGCCAAAACCTGACAGAACACAGGTACCGGGCCGTAATCTCGCGTAGTTTACCGTAGAGACGACACCGTGACACGGAGTATCGCCGTCCAGGATGTGCACTAAAGCATATAATTTTAACGGCTATTTGCTAATTGCTCAATCTATACGCAAAGAAGTTTAGATGTCCAGATGTATTGACGTCTATTATCACAATGTTATTCTGTTGCCTGACTTTTCATCCC
This sequence comes from uncultured Enterobacter sp., assembly GCA_963521185.1. Classification (GTDB taxonomy): domain Bacteria; phylum Pseudomonadota; class Gammaproteobacteria; order Enterobacterales; family Enterobacteriaceae; genus Enterobacter_D. Next base: position 109,912 of record CAUQTV010000010.1, read on the forward strand.
TTAAGCCAGGAAGCCTTCTCATGACGCGTAAACAGGCCACCATCGCAGTGCGTAGCGGATTGAATGATGACGAACAGTACGGTTGCGTCGTCCCGCCGATTCATCTCTCCAGTACTTACAACTTCACCGGATTCAACGAACCTCGTGCCCATGACTACTCCCGCCGGGGTAACCCAACGCGTGATGTCGTTCAGCGCGCGCTGGCGGAACTTGAAGGCGGTGCAGGCGCGGTGATGACCAATACCGGCATGTCAGCCATTCACCTGGTGACGACGGTTTATCTCAAGCCCGGCGATCTGCTGGTTGCCCCGCACGACTGCTACGGCGGCAGCTACCGTCTGTTTGACAGCCTGGCAAAACGCGGCTGCTATCGCGTTTTATTTGTCGATCAGAACGATGAGCAGGCAGTAAAATCGGCGCTGGCCGAAAAACCGAAGCTGGTGCTGATTGAAAGTCCAAGCAACCCATTGTTGCGCGTCGTGGATATTGCGAAAATCTGTCAGCTTGCCCGCGAGGCGGGGGCCGTTAGCGTGGTGGACAACACCTTCCTCAGCCCGGCGTTGCAAAACCCGCTGGCGCTGGGCGCGGATCTTGTTCTGCACTCCTGCACCAAATACCTCAACGGGCATTCCGACGTGGTGGCGGGCGTGGTGATTGCGAAAGAAGAAGCGGCTGTCACCGAACTGGCATGGTGGGCGAATAATATCGGCGTCACCGGCAGCGCCTTTGACAGCTATCTGCTGCTGCGCGGCCTGCGCACCCTGTCGCCGCGCATGGAAGTGGCGCAGCGTAACGCCCAGGCGATTGTTGAATTCCTGAAGACCCAGCCGCTGGTGAAAAAACTTTATCACCCGTCGCTGCCGGAAAATCAGGGGCATGAAATTGCAGCGCGTCAGCAAAAAGGCTTTGGCGCGATGCTGAGTTTTGAACTGGATGGCGATGAGCAAACATTGCGTCGCTTCTTAAGCGGGTTGTCACTGTTTACGCTGGCAGAATCCTTAGGTGGGGTTGAAAGTTTAATCTCCCACGCTGCCACCATGACGCACGCGGGTATGGCACCAGAAGCGCGTGCCGCCGCCGGTATTTCCGAGACGCTGTTACGCATCTCTACCGGCATTGAAGATGGTGAAGATTTAATTGCCGATCTGGAAAATGGCTTCCGGGTAGCAAACGAGGGGTAAACATGAGTGTGATTGCGCAGGCAGGGGCGAAAGGTCGTCAACTGCATAAGTTTGGTGGGAGTAGTCTGGCAGACGTGAAATGTTACCTGCGCGTGGCGGGTATCATGGCGGAATATTCGCAGCCTGGCGACATGATGGTCGTGTCGGCTGCGGGCAGCACCACCAACCAACTGATCAGCTGGCTGAAGTTAAGCCAGACGGACAGACTTTCTGCGCATCAGGTTCAACAGGCGCTGCGCCGTTATCAGAGCGAACTGATTAGCGGCTTATTACCGGCGGAGATGGCCCAAACCCTGCTCAGCACCTTTATTCACGATTTAGAGCGTCTGGCCGCGCTGCTCGACAGCGGCATCACCGATGCGGTGTACGCCGAAGTGGTGGGGCACGGCGAAATCTGGTCCGCGCGTTTGATGTCTGCGGTGCTCAACTTGCAGGGTATGGAGTCGGCCTGGCTGGACGCGCGCGATTTCTTACGCGCCGAGCGCTCCGCACAGCCGCAGGTGAATGAAGGCCTCTCTTATCCGCTGCTACAGCAACTGCTGGTGCAGCATCCGAACAAACGCATCGTGGCGACCGGCTTTATTTGCCGCAACGATGCAGGCGAAACCGTGCTGCTGGGCCGTAACGGCTCTGACTATTCGGCAACGCAGATTGGCGCACTGGGCGGCGTTTCTCGCGTTACCATCTGGAGCGACGTGGCCGGGGTCTACAGCGCCGACCCGCGCAAAGTGAAAGATGCCTGCCTGTTACCGCTGCTGCGCCTGGATGAAGCCAGCGAACTGGCGCGTCTCGCCGCACCGGTCCTGCATGCCCGCACCTTACAGCCGGTGTCCGGTAGCGATATCGATCTGCAACTGCGCTGTAGCTACAACCCGGAACAGGGTTCGACGCGCATTGAGCGCGTGCTCGCTTCCGGTACCGGGGCGCGCATTGTCACCAGTCATGATGATGTTTGCCTGATTGAATTCCAGGTCCCGGCCAGCCAGGACTTTAAGCTGGCGCACCGTGACATCGACCTGATCTTAAAGCGCGCTCAGCTGCGTCCGCTGGCGGTGGGCGTGCATAACGACCGTAACCTGCTGCAACTGTGCTACACCTCCGAAGTGGTGGACAGCGCCCTGAAACTGCTCGACGAAGCCGGACTGCCGGGCGAGTTACGTTTACGTCAGGGGCTGGCGCTGGTGGCGCTGGTCGGTGCCGGCGTGTGCCGCAACCCGCTGCACAGCCACCGCTTCTGGCAACAGCTCAAAGGCCAGCCGGTGGAGTTTATCTGGCAGTCCGACGACAGCATCAGCCTTGTTGCCGTATTGCGCGTTGGCCCGACCGAAAGCCTGATTCAGGGGCTGCACCAGTCGCTGTTCCGTGCGGAGAAGCGCATCGGTCTGGTGCTGTTCGGCAAAGGCAATATTGGCTCCCGCTGGCTGGAACTGTTCGCCAGGGAACAGGGGGCGCTCTCGGCCCGCACCGGGTTTGAGTTTGTGCTGGCAGGCGTGGTGGACAGCCGCCGCAGTCTGCTGAGCTACGACGGCCTCGACGCCAGTCGCGCATTGGCGTTCTTTAACGATGAAGCGATTGAACAGGATGAAGAGTCGCTGTTCCTGTGGATGCGCGCGCACCCGTATGATGATTTAGTGGTGCTCGACGTGACCGCCAGCGAGCAGCTTGCCGATCAGTATCTGGACTTTGCCAGCCACGGTTTTCATGTCATCAGCGCCAATAAACTGGCGGGGGCGAGCACCAGCGACAAATACCGCCAAATCCATGACGCCTTTGAGAAAACGGGCCGTCACTGGCTCTATAACGCCACCGTGGGCGCGGGTTTGCCGGTCAACCACACTGTGCGCGATCTGATTGACAGCGGTGACGCTATCCTGGCGATCAGCGGGATTTTCTCCGGCACGCTGTCGTGGCTGTTCCTGCAATTTGATGGCACCGTGCCCTTTACCGATCTGGTGGATCAGGCCTGGCAGCAGGGGCTGACGGAACCGGATCCGCGCGTTGACCTGTCGGGTAAAGACGTGATGCGCAAGCTGGTGATCCTCGCACGTGAAGCGGGTTACGACATCGAACCGGATCAGGTGCGCGTGGAATCGTTAGTGCCTGCGCATTGTGAAGAAGGCTCGGTCGATCACTTCTTTGAAAACGGCGACGAGCTGAACGATCAGATGGTCCAGCGTCTGGAAGCCGCGCGTGAAATGGGGCTGGTGCTGCGCTACGTGGCGCGCTTCGATGCCAACGGCAAGGCGCGCGTAGGTGTGGAAGCGGTGCGTCCTGAGCATCCGCTGGCGGCCTTGCTGCCGTGTGATAACGTCTTCGCCATTGAGAGCCGCTGGTATCGCGATAACCCGCTGGTGATCCGTGGCCCAGGCGCAGGCCGCGATGTCACCGCCGGGGCGATCCAGTCGGACATTAACCGTCTGGCGCAGCTGCTGTAATCTTTTTGCCGGATGGCGCGCTTATCCGGCCTGTGGGCCGGGTAAGTTCGAAGCATCAAAGCTCATTGCCGGGCAATCTGGTCGTTATAGTTGTCTGCCAGCGATTGTATGATCTGGAATACCTGCCGGGCAGAGTAACGCGCGCTTTGCCGAAATTCCGTTTGCTGATGCAGCCAGTCAATAAAATGGCGGCTTGCCGAGAGCGATATCGCCGCCCCTTTTTCAATATCAGCCTCCGTTAACGGGCAGACCATTTTTCGGTTGTTGCCTTGCGCCCAAATTTGCCACGTGTTTTGCCACCATCCCGCACAGGTTTTGCCCCGCAGTTGCCAGGGTAATGTGCTTTCATCGCTATTGATCTCTTCATCCACAAACCACAGTTCGCCCTGCTTGCGACGAAACAGCGCCGCCCATGCGGTGATCGCCGCGCCACGCAGGAAGCATTCGTGGGCAATGATGTGCGTTGTTGCCGCTGGCCACAGGTGACTAAGCAGCCGGAAATGCCCGTGGGCGGCAATCACCGGACGCAGCACCGCGCCGCTGGCGTTACGTTTGAGCACAGCGCTGCCGTACTGAATTTCATCAAACTGGCTACGGCGTAAAAACTGGGTTTCTCGCTGATGCACGCGTTGAACAATATCGTGCTGCGCGCCGCTTTCCTCGCTTATCTCACGCCAGCGGTAACCTAATGACTCACCCGCCGGGTGCGGGGTGAAATTGCTGGACACATGCAGCACATTGCCGCGAACAGCGTCAACGCTCAGTAATACATACAGTTTCTGACCGGCGCGTGCCCCCTGGAAAGGGACAATTAACGGGGCAGTGGCTATCTGCTCTGGTGGATGGAGAGTGAGCATGGGCGACGGACCCGGCGTCCAGACTTTTTTACAACCCCGGCACTGTATGCGCTGGGTGCCCAGCGGATTATGGCCATAACGAATCGTTTCACGCTGGTAGCAGTCGGGGCAAAAAAGACCGCTGTTGGCGGCGAAGTGCGCCAGATACGCGCTGAGCCACCTGTGGAAATGCGCATCGTTAAACAGCGGGGGGTAACTTCCGCATGCCTGACAATGGAGTGCCGCATAGCCCAGCCGATAATCGGGCCAGCGGTAATCGGGTGAACTCGCCCGCCCCAGATTTTGACAGCCAAAAGACTTACAGCAATTGATGGTGAACAGCGACGTCATCACGTGACCAACGATTTTTAAAGGTCGTTGATTTTGACCTGCTTCTGTCGCCGCCGGGTGTGAGTGGTCTCACATAAAAAAACCTTTCAGAACGTAACGTAGCGCTTCTTTATACGACTGAAAGGGATTGATGATGAAACTAAAAACGCTTGCGGTTGGGGTTCTGCTCTCACTGCCATTCTGGGCGTCGGCGAAAGATGTCACGATTATCTACACCAACGATCTTCATGCTCACGTGGAACCTTATAAAGTGCCGTGGATTGCCGATGGCACGCGCGACATTGGCGGCTGGGCTAATATCACGACGCTGGTGAAGCAGGAAAAAGCAAAAAACAGCGCCACCTGGTTTTTCGATGCCGGTGACTATTTTACCGGGCCGTATATCAGCAGCCTGAGCCGGGGTAAGGCGATTATCGATATCATGAACACCATGCATTTTGACGCCGTCACGATGGGTAATCATGAGTTCGATCACGGCTGGGACAATACGTTATTGCAGCTAAGTCAGGCGAAGTTCCCGGTCGTGCAGGGCAATATCTTTTACCAGAACAGCAGCAAAATGTTCTGGGATAAGCCTTATACCATCATTGAAAAAGAGGGCGTGAAGATTGGCGTGATTGGCCTGCACGGCGTGTTCGCCTTTGATGATACGGTGTCTGCGGCAACGCGTGTGGGTATTGAAGCGCGGGATGAAGTGAAGTGGCTGCAACGCTATATCGATGAACTGAAAGGTAAAGTGGATCTCACCGTCGCGTTGATCCACGAAGGTACGCCAGCGCGTCAGTCGAGCCAGGGCAGCACCGATGTACGCCGCGCGCTGGATAAAGACATCCAGACCGCAGGCCAGGTGCAAGGGCTGGATATCCTGATCACCGGCCATGCGCATGTCGGCACGCCGGAACCGATTAAAGTGGGTAATACCCTGATCCTCTCAACCGACAGCGGGGGTATTGATGTGGGCAAACTGGTGCTCGATTACCAGCAGAAGCCGCATCGCTTTACCGTGAAGCATTTTGAGCTTAAGACCGTTTACGCCGATGAGTGGAAGCCCGATGCGCAAACGAAACAGGTCATTGATGACTGGAATAAAAAGCTCGACGTGGTGGTCCAGAAAACGGTGGCAACCTCTCCGGTTGAGCTGACGCGCGCGTACGGTGAATCCTCCTCGCTGGGAAATCTGGCGGCGGATGCGCTGCTGTCAGCGGCCGGTAAAGACACCCAGTTAGCGCTGACGAACTCTGGCGGCATCCGCAATGAGATCCCGGCGGGCGTGATTACCATGGGCGCGGTTATTAGCACCTTCCCGTTCCCGAATGAGCTGGCGACGATGGATCTCACCGGGAAACAATTGCGAACTATCATGGAGCACGGCGCGGGCTTAACCAACGGGGTGTTGCAGGTATCCAAAGGGCTGGAGATGAAGTACGACAGCAGCAAACCCATTGGTCAGCGTGTCACCCGCCTGACGCTTAACGGCAAACCGATTGAGGACGCCACGGTGTATCACATCGCCACCAATAGCTTCATTGCCGATGGCGGGGACGGGTTTACGACATTTACCGAAGGCAAAGCGCGTAACACCTCCGGCGGTTACTATATCTCTAATGCCGTCGTCGATTATTTTAACGCGGGTCATACGCTTACGGATGAACAGTTAACAGGCATGCGCGTGGAAGACGTGAAGCCGTAATCAGGTTTACCTTCCCTCTCCTGGTCGGAGAGGGAGGGCTATTTTCATCTTCCCGGCACATTCCTCACGCATATTGATGATAATTCTGTTGACGCGAAACGGCTTTTCCGTCATTTTTACATCTGGACGTCTAAACGTATAGAAGTTCGCACACAACACATAACGACATGCGATTGATGAGGTAAGGTATGAGCTTTTTTCACGCCAATCAGCGGGAAGCCCTGAATCAGAGCCTGGCAGAAGTGCAGGGTCAGATTAACGTTTCTTTTGAGTTTTTCCCGCCGCGCACCAGTGAAATGGAGCAAACCCTGTGGACTTCCATCGATCGCCTGAGCAGCCTGAAGCCAAAATTTGTTTCCGTGACCTACGGGGCAAACTCCGGCGAGCGTGACCGCACCCACAGCATCATTAAAGGCATTAAAGATAAAACCGGTCTTGAGGCCGTGCCGCATCTGACCTGCATCGATGCGACCCGCGACGAGCTGCGGGCTATCGCCAAAGATTACTGGGACAGCGGCATTCGCCATATCGTGGCCCTGCGCGGTGACCTGCCGCCAGGCGGTGGTCGCCCGGACATGTACGCCTCCGATCTGGTGGCGCTGCTGAAAGAGGTTGCGGATTTTGACATCTCCGTCGCGGCGTACCCGGAAGTGCACCCGGAAGCGAAAAGCGCCCAGGCGGATCTGCTGAACCTGAAGCGTAAAATCGACGCCGGTGCCAATCGCGCCATCACCCAGTTCTTCTTTGATGTGGAAAGCTATCTGCGTTTCCGTGACCGCTGTGCGGCGACCGGTATTGATGTGGAGATCATTCCAGGCATTTTGCCGGTCTCCAACTTCAAACAGGCGAAAAAATTTGCTGACATGACCAACGTGCGCATTCCGGCGTGGATGTCACAGATGTTTAACGGTCTGGATGATGATGCCGAAACCCGCAAGCTGGTGGGGGCGAGTATCGCCATGGACATGGTGAAAATTCTGAGCCGTGAAGGGGTGAAAGACTTCCACTTCTACACGCTGAACCGCGCTGAGATGAGCTACGCGATTTGCCATACGCTGGGCGTGCGTCCTGCACTCTGAGCGTGAGAAAAGCCGGGTAGCGCTGCGCGTACCCGGCCTGAACGTTTTGTCTGTTAGCGCAAATCACTAACGCTTATTCCCACTCATCCAGGAAACGCTGGCCGTATTGATCGGCAACGATCAGTGCCGCGTAAACCTGATCCACGCTCGCGCCGCCCGGCATGTTGTGAATGGTTTCCCCTTCGGCACACGCCGCTTCCGCCACCAGACGCATTTTCGCCGCAATATCGGTTTTGATATCCAGCTGCGCCAGCGTGATCGGCAGACCGACGCTGTGACATAGCGACGCCACGGTTTCAATCTCCTCAACCGACGCGTTTTCTAATACCAGCTGCGTTAACGTACCAAACGCGACTTTTTCACCGTGGTAAAAATGATGGGCGTCCGGGATCGCCGTCAGGCCGTTGTGGATAGCGTGAGCGGCAGCAAGACCGCCGCTTTCAAAACCGACGCCGCTCAGGTAGGTATTGGCTTCCACCACGCGTTCCAGCGCTGCGGTCACCACGTGCTGCTCGGCAGCCAGCATCGCTTTTTCACCCTGCTCTAACAGCGTGTGGTAGCACAGCTCTGCCAGCGCGAGCGCGGCTTGTGTGCACTGACCGCCCGCCATGGTGGTTGCGCCGCTGCGTGAACAGGCGCGGGCTTCAAACCAGGTCGCCAGCGCATCGCCAATGCCTGCCGCCAGCAGTCGCGCCGGTGCTCCCGCCACGACTTTCGTGTCCACAATGACCATGTTCGGGTTTTTCGGCAGCAGCAGGTAGCGATCGAACTCGCCATCGTCGGTGTAAATCACCGACAGCGCGCTGCACGGGGCGTCGGTAGAGGCAATGGTCGGGGCAATAGCCACCGGCAGCCCCATAAAATGCGCCAGCGCTTTGGCGGTATCCAGCGTCTTACCGCCGCCAATGCCCAGCACCGCGCTGCACTGCGCTTTCTCAGCCACGGCGCGCAGGCGATCGATCTCATTTTGTGAACACTCACCGCCGAACGGCACAATTTCTGCGGCAAGCCCGGCGTCGTGCAGGCTGGTCTGCACGGTCTCCTGCGCGAAACCTAATACAAATTTATCGCCGACCACCAGCCAGCTCTCCGACAGCGGTTTGAGATACTCTCCGAGGCGGGTGAGCACATCTGCGCCCTGGATGTATTTACCAGGCGATTGAATAATATGGTCCATACACTGACTCCTTAAAGGGTGAGGTTACCAAACGCGGTTTTCCAGTCTTGCTCAAACTTCTCTATCGCCGAGTCTACGGCGGGCGTGCCGAGCATTTGTTGCGCGACGTCTAAAGGCAGCGTGATCGCCTCGCAGCCTGCGAGCAGGCAATCGAGCGCCTGGCGCGGCGTTTTAAAGCTGGCCGCCAGCACACTGCTTTCAGGCGCATGCCGTTCGAGCAGCGTTTGCAGCTCCTGCACCATGCGAATGCCATCGCCACCCTGGGCGTCAACGCGGTTCACATAGGGCGCGACATATTTCGCACCGGCGAGGGCGGCGAGCAAGCCTTGCGCGGCGCTGTAAACGGCGGTGCCTAAGGTCACAATGCCCGCTTTTTTTAACATTTTTATGGCAGCGAGGCCTTCCGCCGTCACCGGCACTTTCACGACCAGCCCCGGTACGGCATTGCTCAGACGCCGGGCCTCTTCCACCATGCCGTCAGCGGTGCGGCTCATCACCTGAGCAAACAGCGTGCCGTCCGGGCCAATCGCCTGTTGCAGACGCGGTAAAACGTCCCAGATGGATTCTTTACCCGCGGCGATAATGCTGGGATTGGTGGTCACGCCCGCCAGCGGATAAATACGCGCCAGGCGCTCCACTTCAGCCACGTTGGCGGTATCCAGATACAGTTCCATGGTTTTCCCTCGGTCGGTTACAGTTCAAGTTCGTGCGACAGCAGGTGGGCAACGGCCTCTTCGGACGCGGCGTTGACCAGTGCGCTACGGAATTCGTCGTGCATAATGCGCCGCGCCAGCCGCGAGAAAATACGCATATGCTGATCGCCTGCGGCATGTTTATTGAGCGTGAGCATGATGATGAACTGCGCGTCTTCATCGCCCCAACGAATCGGCGTGGGCAGACGGGCCACGCTGATGGTCGATTGCTCAATATGCTCGGATTTACTGTGTGGAATGGCGAAGCTAAAGCCCAGTCCGGTAGAGAAGACCGCTTCGCGCGCCCAGAGATCGGCCTCCAGCTTGCGCGGATAGCGGCAGCGTCCGGCCAGCAGCAGGTTATCGGTCATGCCTTTGATGACTTCCTCTTTGCTGCGCCAGTCATTGTTGAGCGAAATGCAATCGGTGGTGACCAGCGGCGCATCCTGCTGCGTCATGCGGAACTGCGCCAGCAGGTGCTCAACCGCAAGCGAGGTGCGGCACTGCATCGCCTGATTGAGCATCCTGCGGCAGTCGCGGCTGTCCAGCTGTGCCAGTCGCGCTTTGGTGGCCGGAATTGACGGTGCGCTCATGCTGATCTCATCCAGCCCCAGGCCCAGCAGTAGCGGTAGCACGGAGCCTTTCGCACCCAGTTCACCGCACAGGCCAATCCATTTGCCCTGGCGATGCACCGCCTGCACGGCGAAATCGAGTGCGCGTAAAAACGCCGGATTCAGGCTGTTGTAATGGCGCGTGACTTTGGCGTTGTCGCGATCGACCGCCAGCAGGTATTGCGTTAAATCGTTGCTGCCGATGCTAAAGAAATCGATCTCTTCACAGCACTGATCGATGATGAACATCACCGAAGGCACTTCGAGCATGATGCCGAACGGAATTTTTTCATCGAACGGGATTTGCTGCTGGCGCAGCTGCTGTTTGGCCTCGGCCAGTTTCTCTTTCACCCACAGGATCTCTTCCATTGAGGAGATCATCGGGATCATGATTTTCAGCGAGCCGTGGGCGGAGGCGCGTAAAATGGCGCGCAGCTGGGTGGTAAATAAGGCGTCATATTCGGCGTAGATACGTACCGCCCGATAGCCGAGAAACGGGTTGTTTTCCGCCGGGATCGGCAGGTAATCGACAGGCTTGTCGCCGCCGATATCCATGGTGCGCACAATAATGCTACGCCCGTTTGCCGCGCTTAGCGCTTCGCAGAAAATGTTGTACAGCTCATCTTCGCTGGGCGCGCTGGCGCGATCCATATACAGCATTTCGGTACGAAACAGTCCCACGCCTTCCGCGCCGTTGCCAAAGGCCGCACCCGCTTCCACCGCATGGGCAATATTGGCGGCCACTTCCATGCGAATACCGTCCGCGCTGCGAGCTTCCCGCGTCAGCCAGACGCTTTGCTGCTGGCGTAAGGTGTCGGCAATGCGTGCTTCCTGCTGGTAGTAGCGGTTCACCGCCTCGTTGGGCGCGACCACCACCACGCCGGTGTTGCCGTCGATAAAGGCGGGCTGGCCGATGAAGGCGTCGAGGGCATGAATGTCCACGCCGACCAGTGTCGGAATGCCAAACGAGCGGGCAAGGATCACCGTGTGGGAGGTGGTGCCGCCGCTCGCTAACAGCAGCCCTTTGAGCTGCGTTTTATCCAGCTCCAGAAACTGGCTGGGGGTCAGCTCTTCGCTGATGCACAGCGTCGGCTGCGTCAGCTGGCCCGGTGCCGGGAAGCGCTGCGCCCCGTAGATATGCTGCAAAAGCTGGAAACAGACGTCCCGCACATCGAGTACGCGCTCCTGCAAATAGTGGCTTGCCGAGCGGGAGAAGGTATCGCAAAAATGGGCCGCCGCATCGACAATGCTTTGCGCGCAGCTTAACTGCGCGTTAACGCCGTCCAGCAAACGCTGACGCAGCGTGGTGTCGCTGGCGAGGGAGCGGTGTGCTTCCAGGATTGCGCGCGTGGTGCTGTCGCTGTCGAGCAGACGCAGTTCAATGTTTTTCACCAGCAGCGTCAGTCCCTTATCCAGCGCGGCCTGTTCGTGCTCCACGCTGCCAGCGGCGGGCAGTTCACCCAACTGTTGCAGATCCAGCGCGCTCAGGCGCAGCAAGACGCCGCCCGCGCTGCCGCTGCATACCGGTTGAGCGTGAAACAGCGTAGGGTTCAAATTCGCCAGTGACAACGGCAGCGGTTCGCTGGTGGGCGAAGGCGGTTCCGCCAGCGGGGCGTCGCAGTGCGGAAATTCCTCTTTTAGCCATTGCGATAAACGTGCGTGCGCGGCTTTTTCATCGTCACCGCTAATCAGCAACTGACAGGCATCGTTTAACAGCGTGTCCGTGGCAATCAGCGACAACGCGCTTTTGGCATCGCCCTTAGCGCCGGTGCGTAAATTGCACCACGTAATGTGTGAAGTGAACGTATTGCACAGCGTTTCAACATGGCTTGCCGGACGCGCGTGCACGCCGTTTGGCAATTCACAAATAAATTCCACAACCAGAGCCATCGCTCTTCTCCTGATTCCCCGTTATGGGTCCAGCATAAGAGCGCAGGCCGGAAGACCGCTATGTGACATTTCTGCCAAAAACTGGACAAATGTAATGTCTGTGTCGAAATGAGACTCGGCTCACAGGTTGCAAAACTTTGCGTGAAGCCTCGCAAAATCCAACTTATGAAGCCGATCGCATTTTTCCACTGACATTACAAAAATCCAGTAAATGGCCTTTTTGTCCACTGTTTGCACCGACCGGGATTGCCTATTGTTGCCACCACATCCTTGTGGAAAAAGACTGAAAGGTCCCCGGAGCGCTTATGAAAGAGTTGGTGCAAATCCTGAAGAACGCGCGGCAGCATTTAATGACTGGCGTGTCGCATATGATCCCGTTCGTGGTCGCGGGGGGGATCCTGCTGGCGGTGTCCGTCATGTTATACGGCAAGGGCGCAGTCCCGGATGCCGCCACCGATCCGAACCTGAAAAAGCTGTTTGATATTGGCGTCGCCGGGCTGACGTTAATGGTGCCGTTTCTTGCGGCTTACATCGGCTATTCCATCGCCGAACGTGCGGCGCTGGCCCCCTGCGCCATCGGTGCCTGGGTGGGCAACAGCTTTGGCGCGGGCTTTTTCGGCGCGATTATCGCCGGGCTGATTGGCGGCATTATTGTTTTCTATCTTAAAAAATTGCCGGTGCCCAAAGTGCTGCGCTCGGTGATGCCTATTTTCGTTATCCCGATTATCGGCACGTTTATTACCGCGGGCATCATGATGTGGGGACTGGGCGAACCGGTGGGCGCGCTCACGGCCAGCCTGACCGGCTGGTTGCAGGGGATGCAGCAGGGCAGCATTGTGGTGCTGGCGATCATCATGGGGCTGATGCTGGCTTTCGATATGGGTGGCCCGATTAACAAAGTTGCTTATGCCTTCATGCTGATCTGCGTGGCGCAGGGCGTGTACGGCGTGGTCGCCATCGCTGCGGTGGCCATTTGCGTGCCGCCGCTCGGGCTGGGGCTGGCGACGCTACTGAACCGAAACAATTTCTCTTCTGAAGAGCGCGAAGCCGGTAAGGCCGCGCTGGTCATGGGCTGCGTTGGCGTCACCGAAGGCGCGATCCCGTTCGCCGCCGCCGATCCGCTGCGCGTCATTCCCTCCATCATGCTGGGCTCAGCCTGCGGTGCTGTAACGGCCGCGCTGCTGGGCGCGCAGTGCTACGCCGGATGGGGCGGTTTAATTGTGCTGCCGGTCGTTGAGGGCAAGCTGGGCTATCTCGCGGCGGTGGCCGTGGGCGCGGTGGTGACAGCGCTGTGCGTCAATCTGCTGAAAAGCCTGGCGCGCAAGAACACACCGCAGGTGAGCGAGCAAGAAGACGATTTGGATTTGGATTTTGAAATTAACTGAGTGAGGACGTTGAGATGACCAATATTGTTGCGGTGACGGCGTGTCCGTCGGGCGTTGCCCATACCTATATGGCCGCCGAAGCGCTGGAAAGCGCGGCAAAAGCCAAAGGCTGGCAGGTCAAAGTGGAAACCCAGGGGTCGATTGGGCTGGAGAATGAACTGACCGCCAGCGATATCGCCGCTGCGGATATGGTGGTGCTGACGAAAGATATCGGCATCAAGTTCGAAGAGCGCTTTGCCGGGAAAACCATTGTGCGCGTCAACATCAGCGACGCGGTAAAACGCGCTGACGCCATCATGAACAAAATCGATGCTCATCTGGCCACGCTGGCCTGATCCCTTTCCCCGCCCTGTGGCGGGGTTTTCCTTTCCAGGAGGTTCCTCATGACGAATCGTCTTCAGCGTCTGAAAACGGCCCTGTTTACTGCGCCCCGCGAAATTTCACTTGAGCGTGCGCTGCTCTATACCGAAAGCCATCGCCAGACCGAAGGCGAACCGGTGATTATGCGTCGTGCAAAAGCCACGGCGCACATTCTTGATAATGTGGCGATTTCGATTCGTGATGAGGAGTTAATTGCTGGAAACCGCACGGTAAAACCGCGTGCGGGCATTGTGTCACCCGAGATGGATCCCTGGTGGTTGCAGGACGAACTCGACCAGTTCCCGACGCGCCCGCAGGATCGTTTTGACATCAGCGAAGGCGACAAACGGCTCTACCGCGAAACGCTTTACCCCTACTGGGCAAACCGCTCGATGAAGGATTTCATCAACGGGCAGATGACCGATGAGGTGAAAGAGGCCGTCGGCACACAGATTTTTAGCATCAATCAGACGGACAAAGGCCAGGGGCACATCATCATTGATTATCCGCGCCTGCTGAATAACGGACTGGACGCGCTGGTGAGCGAGATGCAAAAGCACTGTGCGCAACAGCCGGAGAATCACTTTTACGCGGCGGCGCTGCTGCTGCTCAACGCCTCCCAGCGCCATATCCTGCGCTATGCGACGCTGGCCGATGAGATGGCCCAGCGCTGTGACGATGCGGCGCGTCGCGAAGAATTACGGACGATGGCGGCCAACGCGCGGCATAACGCCGGGCAACGTCCGCAGACCTTCTGGCAGGCCTGCCAGCTGTTCTGGTTTATGAACGTGATTTTGCAGTATGAATCCAACGCCAGTTCGCTGTCGCTTGGGCGTTTTGATCAGTACATGCTGCCCTTTTACCAGGCGTCGCTATCCCAGGGCGAGGAGGCGAGTTTTTTACACGAACTGCTGGCCTCACTATGGATCAAATGCAACGACGTGGTGCTGCTGCGATCCACCAGTAGCGCACGCTATTTTGCGGGCTTCCCAACGGGCTACACCGCGCTGTTAGGCGGGCTGACGGAGAACGGGCGTAGCGCGGTCAACGTGCTGTCGTTTTTGTGCCTCGACGCTTATCAGGATGTGCAACTGCCGCAGCCGAATCTGGGCGTGCGCATCAATGATCGTATTGAGGGTGCGTTTCTGCAAAAAACCGCCGAAACCATTCGTCTCGGTACCGGTATCCCGCAAATCTTCAACGATGAGGTGGTGATCCCGGCGTTTCTCAATCGCGGCGTTTCCCTGGAAGATGCGCGCGACTACGCGGTGGTCGGTTGCGTTGAACTGTCGATCCCCGGTCGCACCTATGGCCTGCACGACATCGCCATGTTTAACCTGCTGAAAGTCATGGAGATCACCCTGCATGAAAACGCGGCACAGCCCGATCTCACCTATGCGGCGCTGCTGGGTAAGATGCGCGAGAAGATCAGCCACTACATCCGCCTGATGGTGGAGGGCAGCAACATTTGCGATATCGGCCACCGCGACTGGGCACCGGTGCCGCTGCTGTCGTCGTTTATCAGCGATTGCCTGCAAAACGGCAAGGACATTACCGACGGCGGCGCGCGCTACAACTTTTCCGGCGTTCAGGGCATTGGCATTGCGAACCTGAGCGACTCGCTGCACGCGCTCAACGGCATGGTGTTTGAACAGCAGCGCTTATCTTTTGCCGATCTGATGGTGGTGCTGAAAGCCAATTTTGCCACCCCGGACGGGGAGAAGATCCGCGCGCGCCTGATTAACCGCTTTGAGAAATATGGCAATGATATCGACGATGTTGACGACATCAGCGCCGATTTACTGCGTTTTTACTGCAAAGAAGTGGAAAAATATCACAATCCCCGTGGCGGCGTGTTTACGCCAGGCTCTTACACGGTTTCGGCCCATGTGCCGTTAGGGGCGGTGGTGGGTGCCACGCCAGATGGCCGACTGGCGGGCGAGCAGCTCGCGGATGGTGGGTTATCGCCAATGCTCGGCCAGGATGCCAAAGGGCCAACGGCGGTATTGAAGTCGGTGAGTAAACTCGATAACACGCTGCTATCGAACGGCACGTTGCTGAACGTGAAGTTCACCCCCGCCACGCTTGAAGGTGAGGCAGGCTTACGCAAGCTGGCGGATTTCCTGCGCGCCTTCACGCAGCTGAAGTTGCAGCATATTCAGTTCAACGTGGTCAATGCCGACACTTTGCGCGAGGCACAGCAAAGGCCGCAGGATTTCGCCGGGCTGGTGGTCCGCGTGGCCGGTTACAGCGCGTTCTTCGTTGAGCTGTCGAAGGAGATCCAGGATGACATCATTCGCCGGACCGCGCATCAGCTGTGACGTGATCGCTGTTGATGAGCGGGAAGCGCGGGCGCGGATCTTTAACATCCAGCGCTACTCGCTCAACGACGGGCAAGGGATCCGCACGGTGGTGTTTTTTAAAGGCTGTCCGCACACCTGCCCGTGGTGCGCGAACCCGGAATCCCTGTCGCCCGTCATCCAGACCGTGCGGCGCGAGAGCAAATGCCTGCATTGCCAGCCCTGCCTGCGCGATGCGGTCGAGTGTCCCTCAGGCGCGTTTGAGCAGATTGGCCGCGATATCACCTTCGCCGCGCTGGAAGCCGAGGTGATGAAAGACGAAGTTTTCTTTCGCGCTTCCGGCGGCGGGGTGACGCTCTCCGGCGGCGAGGTGTTAATGCAGGCGGCGTTTGCCACGCGCTTTCTGGCCCGTATGCGCCAGCTTGGGGTGCATACCGCCATTGAGACGGCGGGGGACGCACCCGCACAACGCGTGCTGAAATTAGCGCAGCAATGTGATGAAGTGCTGTTCGATTTAAAAATCATGCAGGCGGACGACGCCCGGCGGGTGTTGAACATCAACCTGCCGCGCGTGCTCTCTAACCTGCGAATGCTGGTGGCGCAGGGCATCAATGTTATCCCGCGTCTGCCGCTGATCCCAGGCTATACGCTGCATGACGAGAACATTGAGCGGGTGCTGGCGGTCCTTAAACCGCTGGGGATCCGCGAGCTGCATCTGCTGCCTTTTCATCAGTACGGCGAGTCGAAATACCGGTTACTGGGCTTGCCGTTAACGATGGCGGGCAGCAAACCGCCCACCATGCATGATGTCGGCCTGGTGCGGCAGCGCGCGGAAGCGGCGGGTTTTCTGGTCACCACAGGAGGATGAGTATTTGGCGATAAAAGCACGTTATCTGGTGGCGGTCACCGCCTGTGTCAGCGGCGTGGCGCACACTTATATGGCCGCTGAGCGGCTGGAAAAGCTGTGCCAGCAGGAGAAATGGCAGATCAAAATTGAAACCCAGGGCGCGCTGGGTATCGAAAACAGGCTGAGCGACGAGGAGATCCACCGGGCAGACGCCGTACTGCTGATCACCGATATCGACCTGGCCGGAGCCGATCGCTTTGTGCAGTCCCGCTATGTGCAGTCGGGCATTAATGCCTTTTTACGCGATCCGCAAAAGGTGATGAGCGCGGTACGCAAACTGCTTTCGGCACCGCAGCAAACCCATCTTATTCTTCAGTAAGCACTTTTTCCGTGAGCTGGCTGTGGTACTGGCGGCGGTATTCCGACGGTGAGCGCTCGGTGTTTTTGCGAAACAGGCGGCAGAAGTAGTTGCTGTCCAAAAAACCGCAGGTGTGAGCGACCTCTTTGACCTTCAGATCATAGCCTTTGAGCAGCGCTTTGGCGTGCTCCAGCCGGGTGTGACTGAGGTATTCGTTAAACCCCACGGCACCGGTTTTTTGAAACAGGTGCGACAGATAATTGGGCGAAATATAAAACGCATGCGCGACGGATTCTCGCGTCAGCGCCTCGGCATAATGTTCGTCGATATAGCTGCGAATAGCTTCAAAAAGTGCCTGACTGCGCGACGATGTCTGAATCTGGCTGCCGAGTAGATCCGCACAGTGGCTCAGCAGCGTGGTGACGATACAGCGCGCGGTTTGCTGCTCCTGCGGCTGCATGCGCATCTCATTGAGTGCCTGTAATAAAAACGATCCTACACGCGGCCCCCGACGCGCAACGTGCTGTTTGGCGAGATTGTGAAACGCCGCGCCATCCCACTGCAATACGCTAAAGCCAAGCTGCTGCTTGCCAAAAAGAATACTGAGCGTAGTGGCGGGCATGTGCCACTGCGGGCAGTTCCAGCCGCCGGCGGGCACGTACAGCACGTCGTGCCGGGCAAGCCGCGCGGGCGTCTCCGCCACGCCGATGTCGGCGAACTCGCCTTCCAGCACGACCTCAATTCGTGGGAAATCGACCTGAAATGCCAGCGCTGGCGCGGGTTTCGCGTCGCTGGCGAACCGCACCTGTTTCAACCCGACGGGGCCTGTGATCAATGAATCGAGGATCTGATTGATGTCGTTATGCATCGCCTCTCCGAATACGCGTGGGCTAAGCGCTCATGAGAAGACAGTTGCGATCCCTTGTCAACGTTGCGATGTCTGTTTACCGACGCAGGGTTGATTCTTTAATTGTTATGTTATAACGTAATTATTCATTGCAAATGATTGCCACGGAGAAGTTCATGACAAGTAAGGTTACCGCCCTCGTAGTAAGCCTGGGATTCGTATTCGCCAGCGGCCAGGCTTTTGCCCACGGACACCACGATCACGGCGTGCCGTTAACCGACGCCGAGCGTAAAGCCAGCGAAGGTGTGTTTGATAATAAAGACGTCAAGGATCGCGCGCTGAGCGACTGGGACGGCATGTGGCAGTCATTAAATCCGTACCTGCTCGAAGGCGCGCTGGATCCGGTGCTGGCGCAAAAAGCGAAGAAGAGCAACAAAACGCTCGACGAGGTTCGCGCCTATTACAAGAAGGGCTATGCGACAGATATCGACACTATTGGTATTGAAAACAATGTGATGGAGTTTCACGTCGGGAAAGCGGTCAACGCCTGCGCTTACGCCTATTCAGGCTTTAAGATCCTGACCTACGAATCCGGCAAAAAAGGGGTGCGCTATCTGTTTGAATGCACGCAGCCTGACTCCAAAGCGCCTAAGTTTGTGCAGTTTAGCGATCACACCATTGGGCCGCGTAAGTCTGCCCATTACCACATCTTTATGGGCAATGACTCTCAGGAGGCGCTGTTAAAAGAGATGGATAACTGGCCGACGTATTATCCGTATGCGTTGAGCAAAGAGGAGATTGTGCACGAGATGGCGCATCACTGATTGAAAAAGGCCACTTCGCGGGAAGTGGCCTTGCGTTTTTATTACTGGTTACCGGTCAGCTCGCCAAAGGGCAGCGCGTCGTAATCATGTAACGCGTTTTTCTTATACGGGTTACCAATCCAGCGCGTCGTTTCGATAAACTTATCATTCGTCAGCGAACGGGTTGGATCGAATCCGTCATAGCTTAGCCCGGCTAAATCAGACCAGGTGTGGATCAGCTCTGAACTGCTGTATTTGCGGTTAACGTCGCCGGAGAAATCGCGCGGATGCGCCGCCTGCCACTGGGATGAAGTCCAGATAATGAACGGCACGGTGTACATGTGGCGAGTCGGTTCTTGCTCGTTACGTCCCTGGGTTTTGTGCGGCGGAGTGTCATACACTTCTTCACCGTGGTCGGAGAAATAGAGCATAAAGCCGTTAGGGTCGGTGGCTTTGAAATCGTTGATCAGCGTCGCGACAACGTGGTCGTTAAACAGGTTGGCGTTGTCATAATCATTATAGGAATTAAGCTCATCCTCACTCAGACCTGCCGGTGCGCCTTGGGTTTGTCCATCAAATTTGTTCCAGTTATCCGGGTAACGGAATTTGTATTTGATGTGGGTCCCCAGCAGATGCACGATAATAAACTTCTTCGGCGCAGGGTCTGCCAGCACTTCTTTAAACGGTGCCAGCACATTGGTGTCGTATTCACGGGCGCTCTGGGTGCGCTGCTGGTTCATATAGAACTGTTTGTCAGTCTGCTTTGAAAACACCGTCAGCATGGTGTTGCGTTCGGTCATCGTCTGCTGATTGGTGATCCAGAACGTTTTATACCCCGCCTGTTTCATCATATTCATCAGCGACGGCTGCGTCAGATAGCGATCCGGATTTTTTTCATTCGCGAAGGTCAGCGCCTGCTGAAGGATTTCAATGGTGTAGGGACGCGATGTGACCACATTATTGAAAACGGTCATGTTTTTATCGGTTTTATGCAGTTCGTCAAGCTCTGGCGTGGTGTTGCGATCGTAACCATACAGGCTCATATGCCCACGCTGGGTGGATTCGCCGATCACCAGCACCAGCGTACGCGGTGCGTCGCCTGAACTGTCTTTCATGTTTGCCAGCGGCGGCAGGGCGCTGTTGCTGTTGAGGAGGTTATTCAGGCTTTCAAGCTGCTGACGGTACTGCGCATAGCCCACCACAAATTGCCACGGCGCAGCAGGTTCGAAACGTGAGGAGATCCCGGAGAAGGTCTTCTCAAGTTTCTGATGACCCAACACCGTGTTAATAACAATCGGATTGAGCACCAGACCGTAGAAGATGGCGAATGCCACGCCCCAGCGCCAGGGTTTAGGGATATATACCGGGCGCAGACGTGTCCACAGGAAAATGCTCACCGCCGTATACGCCAGCGCGACCAGGACCAGTTTGACACTGAAATATTGACTCAGGTATTCACTGGCTTCATTCGCGTTGGACTCAAACATAACGAACAGAACACTTTGTGAGAATTCCTGTCCGTAAATAACGAAATAGCACAGTGCTGACAGCGAGGTAATCCATAATACCACGCCAATCACGGCGGCAATGGCGCGCGTTCTTTGTGGAAATAACAGCAGTGGGATCAGCCAAAGCGTGCTGTAAATTAATGAGTCACGCAGACCATTCGTTCCGCTATAACCAGTTGAAAGAATTAATATTTGAAGGACAGATGAGAAAAATACGACGAAAAGTAAAGCCCAAAGCAGGGCGCTCCAGCTGAACGATGTGTCAGTCTGGCGATGCGAGGAAACCATATTTATTGCCTGTCTTTAAAATAGAGCAAATCGTAACGCGCGAACCTTAAACCAACCTTAACTCACGATGTTGATGCCTGATGATTTGAGGTAAGTATTCGTTGCGTGAATAATTGAAGCGGGGAATATATTGAATATGAATAAAAGATGACAGGATTTTTTTTGTGGCTCTTCTGAAAAACATCAGAAGAGCCACAACGAACGGTTTCTCTACATCGCGATTAGCCGGTGTTGCGCATACCGGCTGCCACGCCTGCGATGGTAACCATCAGCGCTTGTTCAACGCGGGGATCAGGCTCCTTGCCTTCTTCTTCCGCTTTGCGTGAGCGATGCAGCAGTTCGGCCTGCAACACGTTCAGCGGGTCGGTGTAGATGTTACGCAGCTGGATAGATTCGGCAATCCACGGCAGATCGGCCATCAGATGCGAATCGTTGGCGATGTCGAGAACCACTTTGATGTCCGCTTCCAGCAGACCGCGCAGTTCGCTACCGAGCGCCCACAGTTCGGGTTTTACCAGACGCTGATCGTAGTATTCCGCCAGCCACAGGTCGGCTTTGGCAAACACCATCTCCAGCATGCCGAGGCGCGTGGAGAAGAACGGCCAGTCGCTGCACATCGCTTCCAGCTCGCGCTGCTTACCGTCTTCAACCACTTTTTGCAGCGCTGCACCGGCACCGAGCCAGGCGGGTAACATCAGGCGGTTTTGCGTCCAGGCGAAGATCCACGGAATGGCGCGCAGGGATTCAACGCCGCCGGTTGGGCGACGTTTGGCCGGGCGTGAACCTAACGGCAGTTTGCCCAGCTCCTGCTCAGGCGTAGCGGAGCGGAAATAGGGCACGAAGCCTTCGTTTTCACGCACGTAGCCACGGTACATGTCGCAGGAGATATCCGAAAGCTCGTCCATAATATGACGCCAGGCTTCTTTTGGCTCCGGCGGCGGCAGCAGGTTCGCTTCCAGAATCGCGCTGGTGTAGAGCGACAGGCTGCTGATGGTGACTTCTGGCAGACCGTACTTGAAGCGGATCATTTCGCCCTGTTCGGTCACGCGCAGGCCGCCCTTCAGGCTGCCCGGCGGTTGGGAAAGCAGTGCCGCGTGCGCCGGTGCGCCACCACGACCAATGGAACCACCGCGACCGTGGAACAGCGTCAGTTCGATGCCCGCTTTTTCGCAGGTTTTGATCAGCGCATCCTGCGCCTGATATTGCGCCCAGGAGGCGGCCATCACGCCCGCATCTTTTGCGGAGTCGGAATAGCCAATCATGACCATCTGTTTGCCCTGGATAAAGCCGCGATACCAGTCAATGTTCAGAAGCTGGGTCATTACATCGTTGGCGTTGTTGAGGTCGTCCAGCGTTTCAAACAGCGGAGCAACCGGCAGCGCAAAACCGATCCCGGCTTCTTTTAACAGTAAATGCACCGCCAGCACGTCCGACGGCGTTTTCGCCATCGAGATCACATAGGCGGCAATCGATCCTTTCGGCGCTTCGGCGATCACGTTGCAGGTGTCGAGCACTTCGCGGGTTTCGTCGCTGGGTTCCCACTGACGCGGCAGCAACGGACGCTTGGAGTTCAGTTCACGGATCAGGAACGCCTGTTTGTCGGCTTCTGACCAGCTTTCATAATCGCCAATGCCGAGGTAGCGGGTCAGTTCACCCAGCGCTTCGGTGTGACGGGTGCTTTCCTGGCGAATATCGATGCGCACCAGCGGGACGCCGAAGCATTTCACGCGGCGCAGGGTATCGAGCAGTTCGCCGTTGGCGATAATGGTCATACCGCAGGCCTGCAAGGATTTGTAGCAGGCGTAGAGCGGTTCCCACAGCTCTTCATTTTGCGTCAGCAAACCGGCCGGTTTTGGCAGGCGCTGGCCTTTGAGACGCGCTTCCAGCCAGACTTGCGTCGCCATTAGGCGGGCGCGCAGACCTTTCATCAGGTAGCGATACGGCTCTTGTGCGCCGTCGCTGCCAACCATGTCGCGCAGTTCGTCAGTGCATTCGACCATCGACAGTTCAGAGATCAGCACCTGAATATCTTTTAAGAACAGATCGGTCGCTTTCCAGCGGCTGAGCAGCAAAACGTGGCGGGTGATGTCGGCGGTGACGTTCGGGTTGCCGTCACGGTCGCCGCCCATCCACGAGGTGAAACGCACGGGAACGAAATCTACCGGCAGTTTGTAGCCGAGATTTTCTTCCAGCTGTTCGTTCAGCTCGCGTAAATAATTAGGCACGCCTTCCCACAGGCTGTTTTCCACCACGGCAAAGCCCCATTTGGCTTCATCGACCGGGCTTGGGCGGTGTTTACGAATTTCATCCGTGTGCCAGGACTGCGCGATGAGCTGGCGCAGGCGGCGCATCAGTTGGTTGCGCTCGTAATCAACGATGTCTTTGTTATCGAGCTGTTTTAAGCAGGCGTTCACTTCCACCATTTTGTGGATCAGCGTGCGGCGGGTGATTTCCGTCGGGTGCGCGGTGAGAACCAGCTCCAGCGACAGGGATTCCACCGCTTTTCTGATGATCGATTCGTTGAGTTCGGGTTGCTCTTTCAGTTTTCTGAGCGTGCGGGCGATCACTTCCGGGTTGCTGGCACCTTCGCCTTTTGGCGAAATGCTGTGGTATTGCTCAGCGGTGTTGGCGAGATTCAAAAACTGGCTAAATGCCCGTGCCACCGGTAACAGCTCATCGTTGGACAGATTCTGCAAGGTGTTAAGCAGCTCCTGACGATTGGCTTCGTTACCCGCACGTGAAGATTTAGAGAGCTTTCGAATTGTTTCTACACGGTCAAGAATGTTCTCTCCCAGCGCATCCTTGATGGTATCTCCCAGCAGCTTGCCGAGCATACTGACATTACTACGCAAAGCGGAATATTGTTCGTTCATGTTAACCCAGACACCCCATCTCATTTTATTTTGTTATACCCGGCGCTCCGCAACAGCAAGCAGTGGGATATAAGACACCGCCTTTATAAAGCCACGTAAAACCCCCTGCGTCAATTGCGGCGAAATCGGTTCAGCAAACGAATAAATCGTGGCAATTTATGAAAGTTAACAGGCTTTGCGCCAGATAAGCGTAGCTTATGGGAATGTGAAAAATCTGGCCCTCACCCTAACCCTCTCCCATTGGGAGAGGGAATCGTAGGGTGCGGTTTTAATGCCAGCAGAAGTGATGCACGACCTGCTGGATTAATTCCCGCGTCGGCTTAATAAAGCGCGTTTCCAGGTATTCATCCGGCTGATGGGCCTGATTGATCGAACCCGGCCCTAATACCAGCGTCGGACACAGCGTCTGAATAAATGGCGCTTCGGTGCAGTAGTTCACCACCTCGGTTTTCGCACCCAGCAGGTTTTCCACGACCTGCACCAGCTGATGATCCGGCGGGCATTCGTAACCGGGGATCGGCGGATGCAGTTCGGACACCGTCAAACGGCCCGGCCAGCGTTCGCTGACTGGCTCCAGCGCTTCGTTGAGCAGACCTTCCAGATCGTTTAGCGTCATGCCCGGCAGCGGACGAATATCCATGTGCAGTTCACAGCAGGCGCAAATGCGGTTTGCCGCATCGCCACCGTGAATGTGGCCAAGATTCAACGTCGGATAAGGGACGGTGAACGCGTCGTAATGGTAGCGCTCTTTCAGGCTGTCGCGCAGGTGCAGGATATGGCCAATGGCGTCGTGCATCAGCTCAATGGCATTCACGCCGCGTGCGGGATCGCTGGAGTGACCGGACTGACCGAGGATGCGAATGGCGCTGGAAATATGGCCTTTGTGCGCGCGCACCGGTTGCAGGGAGGTCGGTTCGCCAATAATGGCGCAGTCCGGGCGAATTTCCGCATGCTCTGCGAAGTAGCGAGCGCCAGCCATGCTGGTTTCTTCATCGGCGGTGGCCAGCACGTAAAGCGGCTTTTTCAGCGTCGTCACATCCACGTCACGCAGCGCATCAAGAATAAAGGCAAAGAAGCCTTTCATGTCGGCGGTGCCGAGACCATAGAGCTTGTTGTCATGCTCGGTAAGCGTAAAGGGATCGCGCGTCCAGCGACCATCGTCAAACGGCACGGTGTCGGTATGCCCGGTTAATAACAGGCCACCCGCGCCGGTGCCTGCGGTGGCGAGCATATTGAATTTATTTCGCGTTCCGGGGACGGGCTGGATTTCAACGCTGAACCCAAGATCGCCAAACCACCCGCCCAGCAGATTGATTAAAGACGCATTGCTCTGATCCAGCGCTTCTTCCGTTGCGCTGATAGACGGTGTGGCTATCAGGGCGCGGTAAATCTCGATAAATGGCGGTAAATTCATTTTCATTGTTGACATACCTTAGGTCGTGATAGTATCAATATTCATGCAATAAATGTGAATAAAAATACACTAACGTTGATCGTAAAGGAACCCGATGTTGAATACGCTGATTGTGGGCGCTAGCGGTTATGCGGGCGCAGAGCTGGTAAGCTACGTGAATCGCCATCCTCATATGAACATAACCGCTTTGACCGTGTCAGCGCAAAGCAATGATGCGGGAAAGTTAATATCGGATTTGCATCCGCAGCTGAAAGGCATTGTCGACCTGCCGTTGCAGCCGATGTCCGACATCAGCGAGTTTAGCGACGGCGTGGATGTGGTGTTCCTGGCGACGGCGCATGAAGTGAGCCATGACCTGGCTCCACAGTTTCTCGCCGCCGGTTGCGTGGTGTTTGACCTCTCTGGCGCGTTCCGCGTTAACGACGTTGCCTTCTACGAAAAATTCTACGGCTTCACCCACCAGCACCCGCAGCTTCTGCAAGAAGCGGTTTACGGCCTGGCGGAGTGGAACAGTGAAAAACTGAAAACCGCGAACCTGATCGCGGTGCCTGGCTGCTATCCAACGGCGGCGCAACTGTCATTAAAACCGCTGATCGACGCCGACCTGCTGGATCTCAGCCAGTGGCCGGTGATCAACGCCACCAGCGGCGTGAGCGGTGCGGGTCGCAAAGCGGCGATCGCTAACAGCTTCTGCGAAGTAAGCCTGCAACCGTACGGCGTGTTTAACCATCGTCATCACCCGGAAATCACCACCCATCTTGGCGCGGACGTCATTTTCACCCCGCATCTGGGTAATTTCCCGCGTGGCATTCTGGAAACCATCACCTGCCGCCTGAAACCGGGCGTGAGCAAAGAACAGGTCGCCGGGGCTTTCCAGCAGGCGTATGCCGACAAACCGCTGGTGCGTCTGTATGACAAAGGCGTTCCGGCGTTGAAAAACGTGGTCGGTCTGCCGTTCTGCGACATTGGTTTCGCGGTCCAGGACCAGCATTTGATCGTCGTGGCGACCGAAGATAACCTGTTGAAAGGTGCGGCGGCGCAGGCGGTGCAGTGCGCAAATATTCGTTTCGGCTATGCTGAAACGCAGTCTCTTATTTAAAGATTAGGCGTGATGATGAACCCCTTAATTATCAAACTTGGTGGCGTACTGCTGGATAGCGAAGAAGCGCTGGCGCGCTTGTTTACTGCACTGGTCAACTATCGTGAGTCTCATCAGCGTCCGCTGATCATTGTTCATGGCGGCGGCTGCGTCGTGGATGAACTGATGAAGCAGCTAAACCTGCCGGTCACGAAGAAAAACGGTCTGCGCGTGACGCCTGCCGATCAAATTGACATCATCACCGGCGCGCTGGCCGGCACGGCGAACAAAACGCTGCTGGCGTGGGCGAAGAAACATCACATCGCGTCCGTGGGCCTGTTCCTCGGCGACGGCGACAGCGTAAACGTGACGCAGCTTAATGAAGAGCTGGGCCACGTGGGCCTTGCGCAGCCAGGCTCTCCGAAACTGATTAACACCTTGCTGGAAGGCGGCTTCCTGCCGGTTGTCAGCTCCATTGGCGTGACGGGTGACGGTCAACTGATGAACGTGAACGCGGACCAGGCAGCGACGGCGCTGGCGGCCACGCTGGGCGCGGATCTGATCCTGCTGTCGGATGTGAGCGGCATTCTGGACGGCAAAGGTCAGCGCATCGCTGAGATGACGGCGGCAAAAGCCGAGCAGCTGATCGCCCAGGGCATTATCACCGACGGCATGATTGTAAAAGTGAATGCGGCGCTTGATGCGGCGCGCACGCTGGGCCGCCCGGTGGACATCGCCTCATGGCGTCACGCCGAGCAACTTCCGGCGCTGTTTAACGGCACGCCGATTGGCACACGTATTCTGGCTTAATATTTACTGCCCGGCGGCGCTCTGCTTGCCGGGCCTACAACACCGTAGGCCGGGTAAGCGCAGCGCCACCCGGCGGCACTAACGAATAAAGGAAGTAGATTATGGCACTTTGGGGTGGGCGTTTTACACAGGCAGCGGATCAACGGTTCAAACAGTTCAACGACTCTTTGCGCTTTGACTACCGCCTGGCCGAACAGGATATCGTCGGCTCTGTGGCCTGGTCCAAAGCGCTGGTCACCGTCGGCGTACTGACCGCGGATGAGCAGTTGCAGCTTGAAGAGGCGCTGAATAATTTGCTGGAAGAGATTCGTCTGAACCCGCAGGACATTCTGGCGAGCGATGCCGAAGATATTCATAGCTGGGTTGAAGGCAAACTGATCGATAAAGTCGGCGCGCTGGGTAAAAAGCTGCACACGGGCCGCAGCCGTAATGACCAGGTCGCCACCGATCTGAAACTGTGGTGTAAAGATCAGGTGGGCGAACTGCTGCTGGCGACGCGTCAGCTTCAGTCGGCGCTGGTGGAAACCGCGCAGAATAATCAGGATGCAGTGATGCCGGGGTATACCCACCTGCAACGCGCGCAGCCGGTGACGTTCGCACACTGGTGCCTGGCCTACGTTGAAATGCTCGCCCGTGATGAAAGCCGCTTGCAGGATGCGCTCAAGCGTCTGGACGTCAGCCCGCTGGGCTGCGGTGCGCTGGCGGGAACGGCCTATGAAATCGATCGTGAACAGCTGGCCGGCTGGCTGGGTTTTGCAACGGCAACGCGCAACAGTCTGGACAGCGTGTCCGACCGCGATCACGTGCTGGAGCTGCTCTCTGATGCGTCGATCAGCATGGTGCACCTGTCGCGCTTCGCCGAAGATCTGATTTTCTTTAATACCGGTGAAGCGGGCTTTATTGAGCTGTCTGACCGCGTGACCTCTGGCTCGTCGTTAATGCCGCAGAAGAAAAACCCGGATGCGCTGGAGCTGATCCGCGGTAAATGTGGCCGCGTGCAGGGTGCGTTGACCGGCATGATGATGACCCTGAAGGGGCTACCGCTGGCCTACAACAAAGATATGCAGGAAGATAAAGAGGGCCTGTTTGACGCGCTCGACACCTGGCTCGACTGTTTGCATATGGCGGCGCTGGTGCTGGATGGCATCCAGGTGAAACGTCCGCGCTGCCAGGAAGCGGCGCAGCAGGGTTATGCCAATGCGACTGAGCTGGCGGATTACCTGGTGGCGAAAGGCGTCCCGTTCCGTGAAGCGCACCATATTGTTGGTGAAGCCGTTGTGGAAGCAATTGCCCAGGGTAAACCGCTGGAAGCGTTGGCGCTTGCCGATCTGCAAAAATTCAGCAGCGTGATTGGCGAGGATGTCTATCCGATCCTGTCGCTGCAATCCTGCCTGGATAAGCGCGCGGCGAAAGGCGGCGTCTCCCCGACGCAGGTGGCGCTGGCGATTAACGAGGCGAAAGATCGGTTGATTTAAGTGGCGTGTGGGCTGATGCCCTCACCCCAGCCCTCTCCCAAAGGGAGAGGGAGCCATTTTGCTTTTAGCCCGGTGTTTTACGCAAAAAAAATGCGGACCTGAGGTCCGCAAAAGTTCACGTTGGCTTTAGTTATTTCTGAACGAGAGTGGGCGACTTCAAGGGAAAGTTTGAGGTGCCGCTTCGTTTCTTGAGCTAATTATTGTACAGAGTGCTTGATAGGGATAATCGTTCATTGCTATTCTATCTATCGCCATGAACTATCGTGGCGTCGGAGGATGAATAATGAATATTCGTGATCTTGAATACCTGGTTGCGTTAGCTGAACACCGTCATTTTCGCCGTGCGGCAGACTCCTGCCACGTGAGTCAGCCTACGCTGAGCGGCCAAATTCGTAAGCTGGAAGATGAGCTTGGCGTCATGCTGCTGGAGCGTACCAGCCGCAAGGTGCTGTTCACTCAGGCCGGTTTATTGCTGGTGGATCAAGCGCGCACCGTATTGCGCGAGGTCAAAGTGCTTAAGGAAATGGCAAGCCAGCAGGGGGAGTCGATGTCCGGCCCGCTGCATATTGGTCTTATCCCGACCATTGGACCCTACCTGCTTCCGCAAATTATTCCGTTGCTGCACCAGACTTTCCCGAAACTGGAAATGTATCTGCATGAAGCACAGACTCACCAGCTGCTGGCCCAGCTCGACAGCGGTAAGCTGGACTGTGCCATTCTGGCGCTGGTGAAAGAGAGCGAAGCCTTTATCGAAGTGCCGCTATTTGACGAGCCGATGATGCTGGCGATCTATGAAGATCACCCGTGGGCGAACCGCGATCGCGTACCGATGGGCGATCTGGCCGGTGAGAAGCTGTTGATGCTCGAAGATGGTCACTGTCTGCGCGATCAGGCGATGGGTTTCTGCTTTGAGGCGGGTGCCGATGAAGACACCCACTTCCGGGCAACCAGCCTTGAAACGCTGCGTAACATGGTGGCGGCGGGCAGCGGTATTACGTTACTGCCTGCGCTGGCCGTGCCGAACCAGCGTAAGCGCGATGGCGTGGTTTATCTGCCGTGCATTAAACCGGAGCCGCGCCGTACGATTGGCCTGGTTTACCGCCCTGGTTCACCGCTGCGTAGCCGCTATGAGCAGCTGGCAGAGGCCATCCGTACCACGATGGATGGCCACTTCGACAGCGCGTTAAAACAGGCGGTTTAAGCCGTTAAGCGCGGCAACCCGATAGGCTTCCGCCATCGTCGGGTAGTTAAAGGTGGTGTTAACAAAGTACTCAATCGTGTTACCGCCACCTTTCTGCTCCATAATCGCCTGGCCGATGTGAATAATCTCGGCCGCGCGCTCACCAAAGCAGTGGATCCCCAGAATCTCTTTTGTCTCGCGGTGGAATAAAATCTTCAGCGTGCCCACGCTCATGCCGACGATTTGCGCGCGTGCCAGGTGCTTGAACTGCGCACGACCCACTTCGTATGGCACTTTCATTGCCGTGAGCTGCTGCTCGGTTTTACCCACGGAGCTGATTTCGGGAATGGTATAGATGCCGGTGGGAATGTCTTCCACCAGATGCGCGGTGGCTTCACCTTTGACCATCGCCTGCGCGGCAATGCGGCCCTGATCGTAGGCCGCAGAGGCGAGACTGGGGTAGCCAATCACATCGCCTACCGCATAAACATGCGGTAGCGCCGTCTGGTACATGCTGTTGACTTTCAACAGCCCGCGACCGTCGGCGTCCAGCCCGATATTTTCCAGCGTCAGGGAGTCCACGTTACCGGTACGACCGTTGGCGTAAAGCAGGCAGTCCGCTTTGAGTTTTTTGCCGGACTTCAGGTGCATGATCACGCCATCGTCCGTGCCTTCAATGCGCTCGTACTCTTCGTTGTGACGAATCACCACGCCATTATTCCAGAAGTGGTATGACAGCGAGTCCGACATCTCCTGATCGAGAAACGCCAGCAGACGATCGCGGGTGTTGATCAAGTCCACTTTGACGTCCATTCCACGGAAGATAGACGCATATTCGCAGCCAATCACCCCTGCGCCGTAGATAATGACATGGCGAGGTTCATGGTGCAGGCTGAGGATAGAGTCGCTGTCATAAATGCGCGGATGCGCAAAATCCACGTCCGCCGGGTGGTAGGGACGCGAGCCGCAGGCGATGACAAATTTCTCGGCGGTCAGGGTTTCCACCGTACCGTCGTGGCACTCCAGCGCCAGCGTGTTTTGATCCACAAAGTGGGCGTTGCCCTGGAGAATTTCGCAGTGATTGCGCTCGTAGAAACCCTGTCGCATACGGGTTTGCTGATTAATCACATTGTCGGCGTGGTTGAGAATGTCGGCAAAAGAGGAGCGCAGAAGGCGGGAGTGGTCGCTGTACAGCGGGTTTTGATTGAATTCGATAATACGGCTGACAGCATGGCGAAGCGCTTTTGAGGGGATGGTGCCCCAGTGGGTACATCCGCCGCCCACGTTGTGATAGCGTTCGATGACCGCTACCCGTGCTCCTTGTTTAACCAGACCCATTGCAGCGCCTTCGCCGCCGGGGCCGGAACCTATCACTATTGCATCGTAATCGTAGGAATGTGGCATGGTAAGGCTTACCTGTTCTTATACATAATAGCAACAGAATAGTAACATCAAAGCCGGGATAACCCAATTATCGTTGTGCTTTTTCCCGCGCCAAAGGTGAAACACCTTGTAAACAATCATTCACAATGCTGACTAAACCCATTAGTTTTATTGTCTGGTATAGTGCCAGCAGACCTTCGGAAGGATTCAGACATCGTGATGGGCGTAAGAGCGCAACAAAAAGAACGTACCCGGCGTTCGCTGGTAGAAGCCGCATTTAGTCAATTAAGCGCTGAGCGTAGTTTTGCCAGCCTTAGCCTGCGCGAGGTGGCGCGCGAGGCGGGAATTGCCCCCACGTCATTTTATCGCCATTTCCGCGATGTGGATGAACTCGGCCTGACGATGGTGGACGAAAGCGGTTTGATGCTACGCCAGTTGATGCGCCAGGCGCGTCAGCGCATTGCTAAAGGCGGCAGCATTATTCGCACGTCCGTCTCCACTTTTATGGAGTTCATCGGCAATAATCCCAACGCTTTCCGCCTGTTACTGCGGGAACGATCCGGAACATCGGCTGCGTTTCGTGCGGCGGTCGCGCGCGAAATTCAACACTTTATCGCGGAACTTGCCGACTATCTTGAACTCGAAAGCCATATGCCGAGGGCATTCACCGAAGCGCAGGCCGAAGCGATGGTCACCATCGTGTTTAGCGCTGGCGCAGAAGCCCTGGACGTCGGCGTGGAGCAGCGTCGGCAATTAGAAGAGCGACTGGTATTGCAGCTGCGGATGATTTCCAAGGGTGCGTATTACTGGTATCGCCGTGAACAAGAGAAGGTTTCGCATCAACCCGATGAGTGAAGGATGAGTAATGAAACAGACAGGTCAGGATAAAGGTACGTTGCTGCTGGCGTTGATCGCTGGCTTATCCATTAACGGTACGTTTACGGCGGTGTTCAGTTCCATTGTGCCGTTCTCCGTATTCCCGGTTATCTCGCTGGTGCTGACGGTCTACTGTCTGCATCAGCGCTATCAAAACCGCACCATGCCCCTCGGGCTGCCCGGCCTCGCCGCCGCCTGCTTTATTTTAGGCGTGCTGCTTTACAGCGCGGTGGTGCGTGCGGAATACCCGGCCATCGGGTCTAACTTTGTGCCGGCAGTGCTCTCGGTGGTGCTGGTGTTCTGGATTGGCTACCGCATGCGTAACCGTAAAGAGCAGGTCACGGAGTAGGTCAACGTGGGCGTTCGGGCAGGTGGCGCTTCGCTTACCTGCCCGTGGCAATCCCGTTATTTCGCGGTTAACAGCACCCCGCATTCCATATGGTGCGTATACGGGAACTGATCGAACAGTGCCAGCCGTTCAACGTTGTGCGTCTGGCTTAATGTTTCGAGGTTTTTGCACAGCGTTTCCGGGTTACAAGAGATGTACAAAATGCGCGGGTAGGCCTGCACCATCTTCTCGGTTTCGCTGTCCAGCCCGCTGCGTGGGGGATCGACGAAAATCGTCTCACACTGATAGCCCTTTAAATCGATACCCTGCAAACGGTTAAATTCACGCACGCCATTCATGGCCTGGGTAAACTCTTCTGCCGCCATACGAATGATCTGCACGTTATCAATGTGGTTGGCCGCAATATTGAACTGCGCCGCCGCAACGGAGGGCTTGGCGATTTCAGTTGCCAGCACGCGGTTAAAATTGCGCGCCAGTGCCAGTGAGAAGTTGCCGTTGCCGCAGTAAAGCTCCAGCAGATCCCCGGTCGCATTTTTGGTCGCGCTCAGCGCCCACTCCAGCATCTGGATGTTCATCGCCGCGTTCGGCTGCGTGAAGCTGTTTTCCACCTGACGATAAATCATCTCTTTGCCCGCCACCGGAAGACGTTCATCGATAAAATCCTGATCCAGTTCGATTTTAGTTTTGGTGGCGCGGCCAATGATGTGCACGTTCAGATTTTGCGCCCGCAGCGCATCGCGAAGCGCTTCGGCTTCTGTGCGCCACTCATCATCGAGCTTTTTGTGGTAGAGCAGCGTGACCAGCGCCTGGTTGCTCATCGTCGTCAGGTAATCAATCTGGAACAGCTTGTGGCGCAGCACGCGATTTTCACGCACGGCGTCCATCATTGCGGTCATTAACTGGTTAATCAGCTCGCTGGCCGCCGGGAAGCTGTTAACGCGGATGCGGCTTTTCGTCTGCTGATCGAAAATGATGTGGTACAGGTCATCGCCTTCATGCCACACGCGGAATTCGGCGCGCATGCGGTAGTGGCTGACCGGCGAACGAAACACCTCCGGCAGCGGCGCGGAGAAAGGCGTCATCATACTTTGCAGACGGACGACTTTTTCAGCCAGCTGTGCGTCGTACTGTTCTGTCGGGAGGTGTTCGGGGGTCATGATGCTTCCTGAGTGAAAATGAATTACGCGGGGATTGTAGGGATTGTGCGCGTATTGTCCAGCCCTGGCGATTTCCGATTTCTTAATTAGCAGTCTGGACTTCTATATGTAACTAAATGTAGCATCCGGGTTCCGGTCCTGTGAGTTAAAAGGGAATCCAGTGAAAAGCTGGGGCTGACGCGCAGCGGTAAGAGATGGTGAGGTGATAGCGAAAGCAGACACTGCCGCAAGGTGGGAAGTCATCACGTCGTAGAGTTTCGAGCCCGAAGACCTGCCGGAATACGTCGCATTTGGTTCACATCATCGCGTGCTATCGATGGAGCCTGCGGCATCCTTCTTATATTGTGGATGCTTTAACAATGATTAAAAAAACTTCGCTGCTGACGGCGCTCTCCGTCACGGCTTTTTCCGGCTGGGCGCAGGACAGCAACCCGGACGTGGTGGTCACAGCAAGTCGTTTTCAACAGCCGGTGAACACCGTGCTGGCACCGATGGATATTGTGACTCGCGACGATATCGAGCGCTGGCAGGCCAAAACGCTTAATGACGTGCTTCGCCGTTTACCCGGTGTCGATGTTGCTCAAAACGGCGGCATGAAGCAGACCTCTTCTTTATATATTCGCGGCACGGAAACCAAACAGGTTTTAATTCTGGTCGATGGCATTCCGATGGCCCGCCCTGGCATTACGAATAACGCCGACCTGAACCAGATCCCAATGTCGCTGGTGCAGCGCGTTGAATACATCCGTGGTCCCCGTTCGGCGATTTACGGCTCCGGCGCAATGGGCGGTGTGATCAACGTGATTACCCAAAGCAGCGACGACGAGTCAAAAATCACCGCCGGTGTGGGATCAAAAGGCTATCAACAGTACGATGGCACGCTGCGTCAGCGTTTTGACGATACCGTGGCGACCGTGGCCGGTTCGTATGAGAGCACTAAGGGTTTCGACGTTCAACCGGGTTCGAGCTGGGATCATGACCGGGATCGCGATGGCTATCGTAATAAAACCTTCTGGGGTAGCCTGGAGCACCGGTTCAACGACAGCCTTGACGGTTTCTTCCGTGGGCACAGCTATTCGAACAACATCGATTATGACCTGGGCGCTGCACCCTACTTACCGGCCTACAGCGCGGATGAAAACCAGCTCTACAATCAGACGTTTGATGCGGGGATGAAATTCCATTCCGATATCTACTCGTCGCAGTTGATTGCCAGCTATCAGAAAATTAAAGATTACAACTACAGCAGTATCTACGGGCGCTATAAGGACGGCACTACGCTGGATCGGATGGAACAGCGTAACCTGCAATGGGGTAACAACCTTGTTGTCGGTCATGGGTCGGTTAGCGCGGGCGTGGACTGGCAGCAACAGCGCCTGACGTCGTCGGACACCGTGATCTCCGACAGCTACAAGCGCGAAGATACCGGCCTGTATCTGACCGGACAGCAGCAGTTCGGCAGCGTTACGCTGGAAGCCTCTGGCCGGGAAGAACACGATGAGCAGTTCGGCTGGCACGGCACCTGGCAAACGGCGGCGGGCTGGGAGTTTATCGACAACTACCGCGCGACGCTTTCCTACGGCACGGGATTCCTCGCCCCTTCGCTGGGACAGCAGTTTGGCTCAACCCGTTTCGGTATCGATTCGAACCCGAATCTGAAACCGGAAGAATCCCGGCAGTGGGAAGCGGGGCTGGAAGGATTAACCGGGCCGCTTGACTGGCGTCTGTCTGCGTATCATTACAAAATCAGCCACCTGATCACCTATTATTCCGATCCTGTTACTTATGACGGGTCGTACGACAATATCAACTCCGCGACCATTAAAGGCGTGGAGTGGACCGGGAGTGTGGATACCGGCATTTTCAGCCATCGCGTGACGCTGCAATATGTTGATCCGCGCAATGATGAAAACGATGAAGTGCTGGCCCGCCGATCTAAACGCCAGGCGAAGTACCAGCTCGACTGGACGATGTTTGACGTCGGCATGGACATCTCCTGGCAGTACTTTGGCAAGCGCTATGACAACAACACCTCCCAGTACAACAATACGCAGCAAGTTCTGCCGAGTTACACCACCGTTGATGTTTCTGCATCGTATCCGGTGACCTCTCATCTCACAGTTCG
The DNA here is from genome assembly GCA_963521185.1 of uncultured Enterobacter sp. Lineage (GTDB taxonomy): Bacteria > Pseudomonadota > Gammaproteobacteria > Enterobacterales > Enterobacteriaceae > Enterobacter_D. The sequence goes on from CAUQTV010000010.1 coordinate 145,270, forward strand.
TGGTAAAATAGCTAACCTGTTCGATAAAGATTACGAGACAGCTTATGGCTACCAAACTGCAGGACGAGAGTACAACTTGTCTGGCAGCTACACCTTCTAACCTTAAACCCACCGTGCTGGTATTTGACTCCGGCGTCGGTGGGTTATCGGTTTATGATGAGATCCGGCATCTCCTGCCGGATCTTCATTACATCTACGTTTTCGATAATGTCGCCTTTCCTTACGGTGAAAAAACCGAGGCCTTTATCGTTGAGCGCGTGCTCGACATTGTCACCGCCGTACAGGCGCGCTACCCCCTTGCGTTAGCCGTCATTGCCTGTAACACGGCCAGCACCGTTTCGCTTCCTGCTCTTCGCGAGAAGTTCCCCTTCCCGGTAGTGGGTGTGGTCCCGGCGATTAAACCTGCGGCACGGCTGACGGCAAATGGTGTGGTCGGCCTGCTGGCTACGCGCGGCACGGTTAAACGTCCTTATACCCATGAGCTTATCCAGCGGTTCGGTAATGAATGCCATATAGAGCTGCTGGGGTCGGCGGAGCTTGTTGAGATCGCGGAAGCGAAGCTGCACGGCAAGCCGGTATCGCTGGATGAGTTGAAACGCATTCTGCGTCCGTGGTTACGTATGCCTGAACCCCCGGATACCGTGGTGTTGGGCTGTACGCACTTCCCGCTGCTGCAAGATGAACTGTTGCAGGTCCTGCCGGAAGGCACGCGGCTGGTGGACTCAGGCGCGGCGATTGCGCGCAGAACAGCCTGGCTGTTAGAGCATGAAGCGCCTGATGCAAAATCAGCGGATGAAAATATTGCCTTCTGTATGGCGGTCACGCCTGCGACTGTACAACTTCTGCCCGTTTTGCATCGTTATGGCTTTGGTTTGCTCGAAAAACTGGCGCTTTAGTGGGTGGTTGAACAAAAAAGAGACGGTTGATAAGTTTTTTGTATTTTGTGCTTGTCACCCCGGAATAACTCCCTATAATGCGCCTCCACTGACACGGAACAAC
>CAUQTV010000011.1:0-143519 GCA_963521185.1 uncultured Enterobacter sp.
CCTGAGCGATCACCTTTAACACGTTGGCAGTTACACAGAATTATTTACAGGCTCTTCGGCCTTGCCGGAATGCTTCGCGTGCTTCGTTCAAGCTCATAATGTTAGCCCCACCTCTGTAGTCAGGCTCTTCAGTCTGAACCGGGTCATCTTCCCAATTGCAAACAGGACAAATCTCATAACTCCCTTCCTCGGGGAATTCATACTGACCGCAGCAAGGGCACGAGTGTTTTGAATCTATCATTTCTGTTTCTCCCAGTATTCCATTCCACCCTTCGGCTTAAACATTGTCTTTGGTACTCCATCCTTAGTCTTCACTGAGAAAGTATTTGTCGCTGGATGATAGTACATTACATCGCCATTCTGTCGGGTCTTTGTTAGAGTCCCTGCGGGAGGTGTTCTTACAAAATCATGAGTGGCATCAACGTACTCCTTCGAGTTGTTGAAAGACTTGCCTACGAATTCATGCCCGTGTTTAACCCAGTGACTATAAGCATTTTCCACAGGTTCGGCTGCTTTAGTTTTTGTCCAAATCGGGTCATCAGGATTTTTACTAAGGTAGATATAAATTGGGTCAAACGTCCCGGCTGGATGTACAAGGATATAATCCCGGAATGGACGTTCTCCCGGTGCAGGTGTTACCGTTGACCAAGGGCTGTTGATTTCACTTTCCGGGTAAACCAGCACATTCGGAGGGATGTATACGTTGTCCTGATTGCCTGTGCTGGAAGGGGAAATATAACCCGGTTCGTCTGGTGTCCATACGATAGTCGGTTTAGTTGCGCCATCCTCCCAAAACTCATAGTTCCCGGTGGTGGTGTTCTTCTGGAGCATTCTTACCGGAACTTTGTCCTGTCGGCCTGTCGCGCTGACATGAAAACCTTTTGGCTTCATTGTGCCGTACTGATCCGCTTCCCAGCGAAAACGAACACGGGTTGGAACATCTTCTTTCGCTTTTGCAGCCTGCTCAAGTCGCATCTTGTCGATATAATCCTGCTCACCACTGTTGAGCTTTGGTGAGTAAAACATACCGAAGAGAAGAACTGTTGTCGGGTTAGGTGCTATCCAGCGACCAGCGGTCGAAAGATTCCCGCCAATTTGCTGCAATGCTGCATATCCGGCTTCTGTCGTTGCGCCTGTTGTGATTCCGGTGGTGGTCGCGGCTCTTGCCGTTGCCATTCCTGCCGCTGCTGCGGCTTCGGTTGTGTCCGGGGAACTGAAAAGACGTTTATACCAGGGGCGATTATCTTCAGATGGCGGTGTTGGTTCGGCTGGTTTGTGCTTCTTTGCTACCTGTGCGTGCTGAACAGGTTCTTCAGTTGGCTGTTCTGATTGAGGGGATGCACGGTAATAGCCAGCGTGACCGAAATTATCAACGGACTCCTGATCTGTTCCTGCGTCAGTACAACCATCGCCCCGTAGACAGGATTTTGCGAAAACTGGGAGAGGTAAAAGTGCTGCGGAAGTCGCCTGAGACGATGTATTTGAGGAAACGATTGTCGGTGGTGCCGTTGCTGCCACTGGCGCAGACTTTCTGGATTCGCCCCGTGATTCATAGGTTTGTACGGTAATCTGCGGGATGATTTTTGCATTGCACGGGCAACTGCTGAAACTGTTCAGACTTCCCGCCACCAGGCGACCTTCGGTTGTTATCCACGATATACCGCCGATGATTTGATAAACGCCGCTATTCTTTCCGCAAGAAACTTTATCCCCCATACGGGCTACGGGAGTTCCGTTAGTCCTTCGGTTTGGTGCTCCTTCCAGTACCCGACCGCCACACGTGGTGGGGTCGTACATGTGGAGTATGTATCCCTTTGCCATAATTCCCTCTACTTACAGTGTATTAATGCTAATGCACCGTTCATTGTATAAATAATACCCTTCCACAGGAAATGGCTTTTCCAGAAAATGAAATTACATTTCAAAATATTTACGTGGTGAATATGTTGATGGGGCTCATTCAGCTTGCGAAGTGTCGAAGGTTTTGAATGCCGGACATTTTTTCGATTTCGTAATGAAGGTATATGTACGGGCTGAGACGAGAAATGATAAATCGGCAGCGACGGGGACTATCAGTACCCAAAGAACAACGGAAAAAGTGGCTATCAGGAAAGCGAAAGTAGACAGAGTAAATGTCGTTGCGGCGGAGCGTATGAGGGATAGTGCAACCGTTGGTGTATCCCATTCTGTATCTCATTTTTGCTTCTGAGCACCTGAGACTCACCAACGTATTGTTTTGGAATGAGTTGAAGCTGACCGATAAGGCGCGTTCTTTCATAGAAAGCGGAGTGGACAGTCATTCATCTTATTTAGCGCAGATAGCAAAAACCCCGCCGAGGCGGGGTTCTTTAAGAAGTTGAAGCTGACCGATAAGCCGGGTTCTGTCGTGGACAGTCATTCATCTAGGCCAGCAATCGCTCACTGGCTCAAGCAGCCTACCCGGGTTCAGTACGGGCCGTACCTTATGAACCCCTATTTGGCCTTGCTCCGGGTGGAGTTTACCGTGCCGCGAACTGTTACCAGACGCGCGGTGCGCTCTTACCGCACCCTTTCACCCTTACCTGATCCCACTTGCGTGGGCCATCGGCGGTTTGCTCTCTGTTGCACTGGTCGTGGGTTTCCCCCCCAGGCGTTACCTGGCACCCTGCCCTATGGAGCCCGGACTTTCCTCCCCTCCGCCCGTCTCCCCCGAAGGAGGACGACGACGAAGCGGCGACTGTCTGGTCAGCTTCGGCGCGAAGTATAGAGGGTTTGCGCGCCGCTGTCACCCCTCAGTCAGCATCCCGACCTGCAATGTGGCGGCAATATTGCGCGAGGCGCGATAAATATTGTCGAACGCCCCACGGAAGGCCTCTTCCAGCGTGCTGATGCTGGTCAGTACGCTGAAGACGGCATCGATACCGTAGGCGTGCACCACGCCCACATCGCGCGTCAAACTGCCTGCAATGCCGATCACCGGCTTGTGATACTTCTTCGCAACGTTGGCAACGCCCATCGGCACTTTGCCGTGAATGGTCTGGCTGTCGATACGACCCTCGCCGGTCACCACCAGCGTGCAATCATGGATATGCTCTTCCAGATTCAGCGCCTCGGTCACGATCTCAATACCGCTTTGTAATTCTGCGTTGAGGAAGGCCATCAGCGCCGCCCCCATGCCGCCCGCCGCACCGGAACCCGGCACCTCTTTCACATCCACGCGCAGAGATTTTTTAATGACGTGGGCGTAGTGCTCCAGATTTTTGTCCAGCTCAACGATGACCGCTTCGGTTGCCCCTTTTTGCGGGCCAAAGATGCGCGAAGCGCCTTTTTCACCGGTCAGCGGATTGGTAACGTCACAGGCCACGCGGATAGTGCACTCTTTGATGCGCGCATCCAGCCCGGAAACGTCAATGGCGTTGAGGCTCATCAGACTGCCGCCGCCGTTGCCAATCTCGGTGCCGTTCGCGTCACACAGTTTTGCGCCCAGCGCCTGCACCATGCCTGCGCCACCGTCGTTCGTCGCGCTACCGCCAATGCCGATAATAATATTGCGAGCCCCTTGCTCCAGCGCGTGCAAAATGAGTTCCCCGGTGCCGCGCGAAGTGGTAATCAAAGGGTTGCGTAATTCAGGTGGAACCAGCGCCAGCCCACTGGCCGCCGCCATTTCAATAAACGCGGTTTTACCGTCGCCAGACATGCCCCAGCGCGCGTCAACGTTATCGCCAAGCGGCCCGGTGACACACGCAATGTGTTCAGTACCCTGCGTGGCAGCAATCATCGCTTCAACCGTCCCTTCGCCACCGTCGGCGACCGGAACCGAAACGTATTGTGCATTGGGGAAAATTTCCCGAAAGCCTTTTTCTATCGCCTGCGCTACTTCAGTAGCAGACAGGCTTTCTTTATAAGAGTCTGGGGCGATTACGATTTTCATAGTTCTGGCCTGTTACTGCACAACGCCGGATGGCATTTCACGAATCCGGCCTACAGTGTAGGCCCGGATCGCAGCGCGCCATCCGGGCACCACATCATTAGCGAGAGACTTCGACTTTCGCCAGTTTTTCGTAGTAGCACGCGATGGCGCTGTGGTCGTCATTACCGTGACCGTCAGCACGCAGCGCCTGCATCATTTCCATTACCGCCGCCGTCAACGGCAGCTGTGCGCCCACGCCGTGTGAGGTGTCGAGTGCGTTTGCCAGATCTTTGATGTGCAGGTCGATACGGAAGCCCGGCTTGAAGTTGCGATCCAGCACCATCGGCGCTTTCGCTTCCAGCACGGTGCTGCCCGCGAGGCCGCCACGAATCGCCTGGAACACCAGTTCCGGGTTAACACCGGCTTTGGTTGCCAGGGTCAGCGCTTCGGACATCGCCGCGATGTTGAGGGCGACGATCACCTGGTTCGCCAGTTTGGTCACGTTGCCGGCACCGATATCCCCGGTGTGAACAACCGAGCCTGCCATTGCTTTCAGCAGATCGTAGTATTTGTCGAACAGGGCTTTGTCGCCGCCGACCATCACGGACAGGGTACCGTCGATGGCTTTAGGTTCGCCGCCGCTCACCGGCGCGTCGAGCATCGCAACGCCTTTCGCCTTCAGGCCTTCGCTGATTTCGCGGCTGGCCAGCGGTGCAATGGAACTCATGTCGATTAACACGGTGCCCGGTTTAGCGCCTTCGATGATGCCGCCTTCGCCCAGCGCAACCTCTTTCACATGCGGGGAGTTTGGCAGCATGGTGATGATGACATCACAGCGCTCAGCCACTTCTTTCGCCGTGGCGACAGTTTCTGCACCCGCAGCAATCACTTCAGCCACCGCGTCTGCATTACGGTCAGTGACCACCAGTGAGTAACCTGCTTTAATGAGGTTCTTACTCATTGGTTTACCCATGATACCCAGGCCAATGAAACCCACTTTCATCGTCATAATGATGTCTCTCTCTTCGTGTCAGTGATCGTTATTTTTTAAAAGAATCAGCCAGTTTCTGCGTTGCGCCACGGAACACGCCTAAATCGCTCCCCACGGCAACGAAGGTGGCACCCATTTCCAGGTAACGACGGGCGTCGGCGTCAATCGGTGCCAGAATGCCGCTCGGCTTGCCGTGTTTTTTAGCAACCGCAAAAATGTGCTGAATGCAGCGCTGAACCTCAGGGTGGGAAGCATTCCCCAGGTGGCCCAGGCCCGCAGCCAGATCGCTTGGTCCAACGAAGATGCCGTCAACGCCGTCAACGGCGGCGATTTCCTCAACGTTATCCACGCCCAGCTGGCTCTCAATCTGCACAAGGATGGTGATGTTTTTGTTGGACTGTGCGAAGTAATCCGGCACGGTGCCAAACATGTTGGCGCGATGAGAAACAGACACGCCGCGAATGCCTTCCGGTGGATAACGCGTGGAAGACACGGCCAGCGCGGCTTCATCAGCGGTTTCAACGAACGGGATCAGGAAGTTGTAAAAACCGATATCCAGCAGACGTTTGATGACAATCGGCTCGTTGGTCGGTGGACGCACAACCGGCGCGCTCGGGCTGCCTTTCAGTGCCATCAGCTGTGGGATAAAGGTGGTGACATCGTTCGGCGCATGTTCGCCGTCCATCACTAACCAGTCAAAACCCGCCAGGCCCAGCACTTCGGTGGAAATCGGGCTTGCCAGCGCTGACCAGCAGCCGATCTGAATTTCGTGTGCAGCCAGCGCCGCTTTAAATTTGTTCGGGAAAATAGAGTTAGTCATCACATATACCTTGAATTAACCGTTGCTTAAACTTTCAGTTCCATGCGTTTGATGTCGCCGACCACGAACAGGTAGCAGATCATCATCATCAGAGCTGAGCATCCCACAAAGACGAGGGCCGCGTTAAATGAATGCAGTTCGCTGACCATATAACCAATCACCAGCGGCGTTACAATCGAGGCAACGTTGCCAAACACGTTAAACACACCACCGCAAAGACCCACGATCTCTTTCGGCGCGATATCAGAAATGACCGGCCAGCCCAGTGCACCAAACCCTTTACCGAAGAAGGCCAGCGCCATCAGCGCAATCACCAGCGTGGTGTTGTCGGTGTAGTTACACAGGATAATGCTGGACGCCAGCAGCATGCCTAACACAATCGGCAGCTTACGTGCCAGCGTCAGGGTGCAGCCGCGACGAATCAGATAATCCGAGAAGAAGCCGCCCAGCACGCCGCCTGCGAAACCGCACAGCGCCGGAATCGAGGCCACCAGGCCGACTTTCAGGATCGACATGCCTTTATCCTGCACCAGGTAAATCGGGAACCAGGTCAGGAAGAACCAGGTGATGGTGTTAAGGAAATACTGCCCCAGGAACACCCCAAGCATCATGCGGTTGGTCAGCATTTGCTTGATGTAATTCATTTTAGGACCCGCAGAGACGCCCGGCTTTTTATGGTCCATATCAACCACTGCGCCGCCGTCAGCAATGTACTTTAGTTCCTCTTTAGACATTCTTGGGTGATCGGTGGGGTTATGGATAAACTTCACCCACATACCGGTCAGCACAAAACCAATCACACCCATCACGGTGAAGACGTGTTCCCAGCCCCAGGCAAAGGTCAGCCAGCCTAACAGCGGAGAGAACAACGCCAGCGAGAAGTACTGCGCAGAGTTAAAGATAGCCGACGCGGTACCGCGCTCTTTCGCCGGGAACCAGGCCGCGACGATACGGGCGTTAGCCGGGAATGACGGGGCTTCAGAGAAGCCGAGCATAAAGCGCATGAAGAACATCGACACACCAGCCCAGGCAATTGGGAAGAGGTCAATGAAGCCCTGCGTGAAGGTAAACAGCGACCAGAAAAAGAGGCTATAGGTGTAGACTTTCTTGGAGCCGAAGCGGTCCAGCAGCCAGCCACCCGGGATTTGCATTAGCAGGTAAGCCCAGCCGAATGCGGAGAAAATGTAACCCATCGAGACGGCGCTAAGCTGAAGCTCTTTCGCCACCGACGTACCGGCAATGGACAGCGTTGCACGGTCGGCATAGTTAACAGCAGTAACAATGAATATAATCAGCAGTATTAAGTAGCGGGTATGCATCCCTTGTTTTTTAGATTCTACAGCAGTGTCCAGTATCATTTGTTTATCCTCTGGTACAAAGATCTAAGTATTTTTTATAATGGAAGTAACAGCGTGATCTGATTAATTAACGGGAGTCACTACAAATTTTATTACGACACCGATAACGAATCAGACATTAAGAAATCGTGGATCAGTATAATCAGCCTCTGCGCCCCACGCATTGTCGCAATGCTCAATTAACACGGTCTATGAATCGATTATATTGAGCAAATGCACAAACCGCTGGGCGCTGATGCACATATTTACGCATTGCCTGTGCCACCGGCCCTGCAACCGCGAAAATGAGTGATCTGGATCACATTATTAAACCCGAACTCCTGACATGCTTTATTCCATAGCAAATTGTGATTATTGCCAATAACTAGACAGCATACCTTACAGTTAATTATTTTCGTCATCTACATTTGGTTGGAGAATACTGGACAATGGCCGACATCGAAATCCGACAATATTCGCCGGCAGCGTTTTATATTAAAGTTCATGAAACTGATAACGTCGCTATTATTGTCAATGACAATGGGTTAAAAGCCGGGACGCGTTTCCCGGATGGTCTTGAACTCATTGAACATATCCCGCAAGGGCACAAAGTTGCGCTGGTTGATATTCCGGTGCACGGCGAGATTGTGCGCTACGGCGAAGTCATCGGTTATGCGGTACGCGACGTTGTGCGCGGAAGCTGGATCGATGAATCCACCGTTGAACTGCCAAAAGCGCCGCCATTAAACACCCTGCCGCTGGCGACGAAAGTCCCTGAACCGTTGCCGCCGCTCGAAGGTTACACCTTTGAAGGTTACCGCAACGCGGACGGCAGCGTGGGCACCAAAAACCTGCTCGGCATTACCACCAGCGTGCACTGCGTGGCGGGCGTGGTGGATTACGTTGTGAAGATTATCGAACGTGATTTACTGCCAAAATACCCGAACGTTGACGGCGTGGTCGGCCTGAACCACCTGTACGGCTGCGGCGTCGCCATTAATGCGCCGGCGGCGGTGATCCCGATTCGTACCATCCACAACATTTCCCTGAACCCGAACTTTGGCGGTGAAGTGATGGTCGTCGGTCTCGGCTGTGAAAAACTCCAGCCTGAGCGTCTGTTAGAGGGCACGGAAGATGTGCAGTCTATTCCGGTGGACAGCGCGAGCATTGTGCGTTTGCAGGATGAGCAGCACGTGGGCTTTAAATCCATGGTCGAAGACATTCTTCAGGTCGCCGAGCGTCACCTGGAAAAACTGAACAAACGCCAGCGTGAGACCTGTCCGGCTTCTGAGCTGGTCGTGGGCATGCAGTGTGGCGGCAGCGATGCGTTCTCCGGCGTGACCGCAAACCCGGCCGTAGGCTATGCGTCTGACCTGATCGTGCGCTGTGGCGGCACGGTGATGTTCTCAGAAGTGACCGAAGTGCGTGATGCTATTCATCTGCTGACGCCGCGCGCCATTAACGAAGAAGTGGGCAAACGCCTGCTGGAAGAGATGGCCTGGTACGACAACTATTTAGACATGGGTAAAACCGACCGCAGCGCGAACCCGTCTCCGGGTAACAAAAAAGGCGGTCTGGCAAACGTGGTGGAAAAGGCCCTCGGCTCGATTGCAAAATCCGGTAAGAGCGCGATCTCTGAAGTGCTGTCTCCGGGTCAGCGTCCGACCAAACGCGGCCTGATTTACGCCGCGACACCTGCCAGCGACTTTGTCTGCGGCACGCAGCAGGTGGCATCGGGCATTACCGTGCAGGTGTTTACCACCGGTCGCGGCACGCCTTACGGCCTGGTGGCTGTTCCGGTCATCAAGATGGCGACGCGCACCGAGCTGGCAAACCGCTGGTACGATTTGATGGATATTAACGCTGGCACCATTGCCACAGGCGAAGAGTCCATTGAAGACGTCGGACTGAAGCTGTTCCATTTCATCCTCGACGTCGCCAGCGGTCGCAAGAAAACCTTCTCCGACCAATGGGGTCTGCACAATCAGCTGGCTGTGTTTAACCCGGCACCGGTGACATGATGTAGATCGCGACCCGACTAACAGTCAATCAACCGAAGCATGGCCAACCGGCCATGCTTTTTTGATGCCTGCATCCCTCCCCTTACTTTTTCTTTCGAAAATCCATCGTTTCGATCCCGATCACACAATAAACTTTCGAACTCCTTTATTTTATTTCGAAATGATCAATTCGAAAGATAACGGAGAAGGCATGTACATCATTTCGACCAGGGCAATGCTGTCAAAAGCACAACGCGAAGGCTATGCCGTCCCTGCGTTCAACATTCACAATCTTGAAACGTTACAGGCCGTCGTAGAAGCCGCAGTGGAACTGCGGTCGCCATTGATCGTCGCGGGCACGCCTGGCACCTTTAGCTATGCGGGCACAGGCAATATCGTCGCTATCGCCAGCGATTTAGCCCGCACGTTTAATCACCCACTGGCTATACATCTTGACCATCACGAAGCGCCTGGCGATATCGAAACCAAAGTGGCGGCGGGCATTCGTTCTGTCATGATCGATGGATCGCATCTGGCCTTTGAGGAAAATGTCGCGCTGGTGCGTCAGGTCACGGCGTCCTGCCACCGCTTTGACGCCAGCGTTGAAGCAGAGCTTGGGCGACTGGGTGGTCAGGAAGATGACCTCATCGTGAGTGAAAAAGATACGCTGTATACCCATCCGCAACAGGCAAAAACGTTTGTAGAACAAACCGGAATTGATTCCCTTGCGGTCGCGATTGGTACCGCTCACGGGCTTTACACAGCTGAACCCAGGCTGGATTTTGAGCGACTCGCCGCGATCCGTGAGCAGGTGAATATTCCTCTGGTATTGCATGGCGCATCGGGCCTGCCTTCTCATGATATTCGCAGGGCCATTAGCCTGGGTGTCTGCAAAGTGAACGTGGCGACAGAATTGAAGGAAGCCTTCGCCGCCGCCCTCAAGCGCTATCTTGATGCCCATCCGAAAGCAAACGACCCGCGTCATTATCTTCACCCCGCCAAATTAGCCATGAAAGACGTTGCCCGAAAGGTCATACAAGACTGTGGTTGCGAAGGCAAACTTTGAGATCCTGATTCCGAAATCAGCCCGCCAAACACGGCGGGCTTTTTATTTGATTGAAATATAACAATAAATAGAAGAATCTTTTTTCTCGATCGTGATCACGAAAGCACAACTTATCCTTTGCCTCAAATTCAAAACATAACGAAAATAAACAAAAGAAATCGGAGGATAAAATGAAAGATATAATTTCCAGGCATAAATCGGGTGAACATATTGGTATCTGCTCTGTTTGCTCCGCACATCCCCTCGTGATTGAAGCGACCTTACGCTTCGATCTCGACACGGATAACAAAGTACTCATAGAAGCCACATCCAATCAGGTCAATCAGTTCGGCGGGTACACTGGCATGAAGCCCGCCGATTTCCGCGATTTTGTTTATAAGATTGCTGATGACATCGGTTTTGATCGCCAGCGCATTATTCTTGGCGGCGACCATCTGGGTCCCAACTGCTGGCAAAACGAGTCCGCAGATGCCGCAATGGAAAAATCAGTGGAGCTTATCAGAGCATACGTCAGCGCGGGCTTCACTAAAATCCACCTTGATGCCTCTATGTCATGCGCGGGTGATCCCGTTCCCCTCTCACCCATGACCGTCGCAGAACGCGCCGCCCGTCTTTGCCAGGCCGCAGAATCTACCGCCACGGAGCAACAAAAACAGCGCCTCACTTATGTCATCGGTACAGAAGTTCCGGTGCCCGGAGGCGAAGCCAGCACAATTGGCACCGTGCATGTCACCCGTGCAGAAGACGCCGCACATACGCTGGAGACACATCGCCTGGCCTTTTCGGCTTTGGGGCTGGAGGCCGCGCTTAGCCGCGTCATTGCAATCGTGGTTCAACCCGGCGTCGAGTTTGATCACACACAGATTATTCATTACCAGCCGCACGACGCGGAGGCACTCTCGGGCTGGGTTAAACAGACACCCATGGTTTATGAGGCGCATTCCACGGATTATCAGTCTCGCACTGCGTATCGATCGCTGGTGCGCGACCACTTTGCCATTCTGAAAGTGGGGCCTGCACTGACGTTTGCATTGCGGGAGGCAATTTTTGCCCTTGCCCAAATGGAAAATGCGTTAGTCGTGCCGGAGAATCGCAGCCGCGTGCTGGAGGTGATCGACGAGGTCATGCTCAACGAACCCCATTACTGGAAGAAATATTATCGTCCGACCTGGAGCCAGGCGATGGTGGATATCCATTTCAGCCTCTCGGATCGCATCCGCTATTACTGGCCACATCCACGTATTCGTCAGAGTGTTGACAAGCTCGTGGCTAACCTCGAAAACATCCCGCTACCTCTGGGTTTAATTAGCCAGTACCTGCCGGTTCAGTTCGAACGTCTGGCCCTCGACGAAATCTCTGCAACACCCCACGCCCTGATTCTCGACAAGATTCAGGATGTTCTGCGCGCATACCGCTACGGTTGCGCGCCCGAAAGCGCATGAGGATGCCCCAATGACGCAGCTTTTTGTCCGTACAAATATTGAATTCAAGGATTGCCAGGATGTCCTCGCCCACATTGGTAAAGAGATGCTATCAAAGGGCGTTGTGCACAGCACTTACCCTGAAGCACTTATTGAGCGCGAAGCCAATTTCCCGACGGGCATTGCATTAGAACACTATGCGGTTGCCATTCCTCATTGCGAGGCCGCGCATGCCATATCACCCGCGATTTACCTGATACGTCCAGATACCCCGGTGAACTTCCAACGTGCAGATGATGAAGGCGACATTGCCGTCTCGCTGATTATCGCCCTGATCGTTGAGAACCCCGCCGCACAGCTTAAGTTGCTGCGTCGGTTATTTAGCGAATTGCAAAATCCGGCAACGCTGGACGCGTTATTAAACGAACCCAGTTCAACCCTTTCGACACTTTTTAAAAATACGATCCTTGAGACTGAGCTGTGTGCTTAGTCGATATAAAGCACTGATAATAAAAGGAGTACCCTATGAAGCGTAAAGTGATTGTGGCATGCGGTGGTGCTGTTGCGACGTCAACAATGGCGGCGGAAGAAATCAAAGAATTGTGTGAAGCACACGGCATTCAGGTTGATCTTGTTCAATGCCGGGTGAACGAAATCGAAACCTATATGGATGGGGCAGACCTTATCTGTACAACCGCCAGAGTGGATCGCACCTTTGACGAGATCCCCGTCGTACACGGAATGCCTTTTATTTCCGGCGTAGGCATTGAAGCGTTGCAACAAAAAATACTGACTATTCTGGTGGGGTAAACATTATGTTTAGCGAAATAATGCGCTATATCCTCGACTTAGGACCAACGGTCATGTTGCCCCTGGTGATCATTCTGTTCTCAAAATTATTGGGGATGAAACTCGGCGACTGCTTTAAGTCAGGTTTGCATATTGGTATCGGCTTCGTTGGGATTGGCCTCGTTATTGGATTGATGCTCGACTCTATCGGGCCTGCGGCAAAATCAATGGCGGAGCAGTTCCAAATCAATCTTCACGTCGTTGACATTGGGTGGCCTGGCTCCTCGCCAATGACCTGGGCATCACAGATTGCGCTGGTGGCAATTCCCATCGCGATTGGCGTGAACGTATTGATGCTGGTGACGCGCATGACGCGCGTGGTTAACGTGGATATCTGGAACATCTGGCATATGACGTTTACTGGCGCAATGCTGCACCTTGCGACCGGCTCATACTGGATCGGCATTTTAGGAGTGGTTCTTCACGCCGCATTTGTCTACAAACTGGGTGACTGGTTTGCCAAAGACACACGCGATTATTTTGAGCTTGAAGGCATCGCCATTCCGCATGGTTCGTCAGCCTATTTAGGTCCAATCGCCGTGCTGGTCGATACCATTATCGAGAAAATACCCGGACTGAATCGCGTGCATTTCAGCGCAGATGACATTCAGAAACGCTTTGGTCCGTTTGGTGAACCGGTCACCGTCGGCTTTGTGATGGGGTTAATCATTGGCTTACTGGCGGGATACGACGCCAAAGGCGTGCTGCAACTTGCCGTGAAGACAGCTGCCGTCATGTTATTGATGCCGCGTGTGATCAAACCGATTATGGATGGCCTGACGCCCATTGCAAAACATGCCCGCAAACGTCTTCAGGCAAAATTCGGCAGTCAGGAATTCCTCATCGGTCTCGACCCGGCATTGCTGCTCGGTCATACCTCCGTGGTCTCGGCCAGTCTGATCTTTATTCCACTGACCATTCTGATTGCCGTCGTGGTGCCGGGAAATCAGGTTCTGCCTTTCGGCGATCTCGCCACAATCGGTTTCTTCGTCGCCATGGCGGTCGCCGTCCATCAGGGCAATTTGTTCCGCACGCTGATCTCCGGCGTCATCATTATGAGCATTACGTTGTGGATAGCGACGCAGACCATTGGCTTGCATACCCAACTCGCCGCCAACGCAGGTACGTTAAAAGCCGGGGGTATGGTTGCTTCCATGGACCAGGGCGGCTCCCCGGTTACCTGGCTGCTAATCCAGTTCTTTACCTGGCAAAATATCGCCGGATTCAGCGTCATCGGCATCATTTATCTGGCTGGCGTATTACTGACATGGAGACGCGCACGCGCCTTCACCGCCGCAGAAAAAGTTGAGACGGCAAAGCAAAGCCAGGCCCTTTCCTAACATTCGGGGGAGCCTTGCTCCCCTGCCTATTTGCTGGAGATTAAGATGAAATCAGTGGTTATCCATGCTGAGGGAAACGTGCGCGTTGAAGAACGTCCATTGCCTCAGTTGAAAGACGAGAATGATATCCGTGTCAAAGTGGTGAGTTCCGGTTTATGCGGCTCTGATATGCCACGAATTTTTAACCACGGCGCACACTATTATCCCATCACGCTTGGCCATGAGTTCAGTGGTTACGTTGATGCCTGTGGCGCAGGGGTTAAGGATTTGAAGCCCGGCGATGCAGTCGCCTGCGTGCCTCTTCTTCCCTGCTTTGGCTGCCCGGAATGCCTGAGTGGGTTTTACTCATTGTGTAAGCATTATCATTTTGTCGGCTCACGAAGCGATGGAGGCCATGCGGAATACGTTGTGGTGAAACGGGACAATGTGTTTCAACTTCCGCAAAACATGCCGATTGAGGATGGCGCATTTATTGAACCCATTACCGTTGGGCTGCACGCCTTCCACCTTGCGAACGGCTGTGAAAACAAAAATGTCGTCATTGTTGGCGCTGGAACAATCGGTCTGCTGGCGATGCAGTGCGCGAAGGCATTAGGTGCCAAAAGCGTTACCGCCGTTGATATCAGTGCTGAAAAGCTGGCACTGGCAACATCATTAGGGGCCACCCATGTCTTTAACAGTCGGGACATGAGCCCACCGGAGATCCACGCTCAGCTTCAGGAGACACGTTTTAATCAGCTGATACTCGAAACGGCAGGCGTTCCGCAAACGGTCTCACTCGCTATTGCGTTAGCCGGCCCGAGAGCGCAACTGTCATTGGTGGGTACGCTGCATGATGATTTGGAACTTTCATCGGCTGTATTCGGCCAAATATTGCGTAAAGAACTCACTATTTTAGGAAGCTGGATGAACTATTCAGCACCGTGGCCGGGCGAGGAGTGGGCCACTGCGGCTCGGCTTTTGAGTGAAAAACGTTTGCAGCTTGCACCGCTAATTGCACACAAAGGAGGTTTTACCAGCTTTGCCAGCGCAGTGCAGGCCGTTAAGGGTTCTCCGCTCCAGGGCAAGATTTTACTTCAGCTGCCATAAACCCACGGGCCAGCAACCAGAGCTGGCTCACATTTACTTTCGAAACTTATCGTTCACCTTTCAGAATCCTTCGATTACACTATCTGGAATTAATTGTCAGGCAAATCAAGATGAACTCATTTGAACGAAGGAATAAAATCGTTGATCTAATTAATACACGCGGCAGCGTATTAGTTTTAGATCTTTCGAATAGCTTTGGTATCTCAGAGGTCACAATCCGTGCGGATTTACGACTGTTAGAAGAGAAAGGTCTGGTGACTCGCTTCCACGGCGGCGCGGCAAAACCCGGCACTAACCAGGCGGAAGGTGAAAATCAGGAAGTCGTACTTGAAGACCGATACCAACTCGCCAGCGATCCTAAAAAACGCATCGCGCAGGCAGCGGCGGCGATGGTTGAAGAGGGTATGACGGTCATACTTGATAGCGGCAGCACAACGATGCTCATCGCCGAGGATCTGACAAAAAAAGCCAATATCACCGTCATCACCAACAACCTCCCCGCCGCGTTTGCCCTGTCGGACAATAAAGACATCACGCTGGTCGTCTGTGGCGGAACAGTACGGCATAAAACGCATTCCATGCATGGCACGATAGCGGAACGCTCACTACAGGGTATTAGCGCCGATCTGATGTTCGTTGGGGCTGACGGCATTGATGCCACAAACGGGATCACCACTTTCAACGAGGGTTACTCCATTAGCGGCGTAATGGCCTCAGCCGCTCGCAAAGTCATCGCTGTGCTGGATGCCAGCAAGTTTAACCGTCGTGGATTCAACCAGGTTTTACCCATGGATCACATTCAATGCGTCATCACCGATGAAGGGATCCGCGAAGAGGATAAAGCGGCATTGATGAAAACCGCCGTTGAATTACTGATTGTTTAACTCTCAGGCGTGCAGTGCAAGTATGACGGGGTGCTGCATCAATCAGAAAACGAGCAACTTAAACCAGCACGATCCATTTGCCCGCTTTCGGGACCCCGTGTCGTTTAAGTTTGCCTTTTGCTTGCAGTGATTTGAGATTGCGCTCCACCGTACGCACGGTGACATTAAGCATTTCTGCCAGTGTCGCCGCTGTGTGCGTCGGTTTGTTTTGCAACAACGCCAGCACTGCGCTTTCCGTCGCGGTTAAGTACGACGTATTGCGCTCAGAAATTTGCCCCGACATTTGCCCCGACATTTGCCCCGACACGTCCTCCGCATCAGGGATCGCTTCGCGTAACGCTTCCGTCATTTTTTCCAGCATAAACGCAATAAATGCCGTGCAGTTGCAGGCCTTATCACACTCGCCCAATACCTGATAGTACCGATCCTGCTGATGATGAATGAGCGTTTCAACGGGCAGCCACGCAAGTTCTGGTCGCCATTGACTCAGTATTAATGTCTGCCATAAACGTCCCATCCGCCCATTGCCGTCGGTAAAGGGATGAATGAATTCGAACTCATAATGGAAGACTGAGCTGGCGATAAGCGGATGCAACTCTGTGGTGTTAAGCCAGTCGAGCAGTTCAGAGATAAGTCGCGGCACCTGCGAGGCGGGCGGTGCCATGTGCACCAGCGTCTGGCTGCGGTAAACGCCGACGTTACTCTGGCGAAGCACGCCGGGCCTGTCGACCAGTCCTGCCATCAGCGTGAGATGAGCATCAAGCAGATCATCCCGGCTATCGCTGCGCCAGGCAGGCAATTTTTCATAAGCCAGGATCGCGTTTCTGACTTCCTGAATATCTTTTGCCGGGGCAAGCACCCGCTTACCGTCCATCAGCGCGGTGACCTGTTCGGTGCTCAGGCTGTTGTGCTCAATGGCGAGGGAAGCCTGAATAGTGCGGATGCGGTTTTCTTTGCGCAGCAGAGGCGAGGCGCGCCCCGTCCGGGCGGCCCAATGCCCTAAAAGCTCGCCGAACTCAACCACCTGATTCAGTATCGCTGGCGTGATGGTAAAAGGAGGTTGGTAGCGGCTCATGCGCGATTAACCCTGCTGCTCCAGCGCGTATTTATACAGCGCGTTTTTCTTCACGCCGTGGATTTCGGCGGCCAGCGCGGCGGCTTTTTTCAGGGGCAGTTCCGCCTGCAATAATGCGAGGGTGCGCAGGGCATCGGCGGGAAGATCCTCTTCCTGCGCTTTGTGACCTTCGACGATCAGCACCATTTCCCCCTTGCGGCGGTTCTCGTCCTCTTTGACCCACGCCAGCAGTTCACCAATGGGTGCGCCGTTAATGGACTCCCAGGTTTTGGTCAGTTCGCGTGCCAGCACCACGTAGCGGGACTCGCCCAGCACCGCACAAATATCTTCAAGGCTGTCGATCAGGCGGTGCGTGGATTCATAGAAAATCAGCGTGCGGGGTTCGGCTTCCAGCGCTTTTAGCGTATCGCGGCGGCCTTTTGATTTGGCGGGCAAAAAACCCTCATAGCAAAAACGATCCGACGGCAGACCGGCGGCGCTCAATGCGGCGATGGCTGCACAGGGTCCAGGCAGCGGCACGACGCGGATGCCCGCTTCACGGCAGGTGCGCACCAGATGGTAGCCCGGATCGTTAATCAGCGGTGTTCCGGCGTCTGAAACGAGCGCAATGTTGACGCCCTGCTTCAGTTTATCCACCAGCATTTGCGCTTTCTGCTGCTCGTTATGGTCGTGCAGCGCGAACATTTTGGCGCTAATGGCGAAGTGCTGTAGCAGTAATCCCGTGTGGCGGGTATCTTCAGCCGCAATCAAATCAACGCTTTGCAACACGGTGAGAGCACGTTGTGTAATATCAGCCAAATTCCCGATAGGAGTGGGTACAATATAAAGCTGACCTTGAGAATTCTCAGCGGATTCGTGTTGTTTCATTGTTTCGTCCGTAGTGCCGATTTAATATTGAGCATTGCATAAAAAATATCACTGGATACAGAATGGTACCGTCAACATTTCTACGCTCGAAAGCCACGCGCTGTCTGCCTGTGGTGCTGGCCGCCCTGCTGTTTGCAGGCTGCGGAACACAGTCTCCACCCGACCAGAGCAGCGCGCACATGCAAGGCTCGGCGCAGGCCGACTCTGGCTTTTACTTAAGCCAGATGCAGCAAAGCTCAGATGATAGCAAGACCAACTGGCAATTACTCGCCATTCGTGCACTGGTGAAAGAGGGTAAAACCCAGCAGGCCAGCGAGTTGTTTGCTCAACTGCCGCAGGATCTGAACGATGCCCAGCGCCAGGAACAGACGTTGCTGGCGGTTGAACTCAAGGTCGCTCAACGCGATGCCGCCGGGGCGCAGGCCGCGCTGGCTACGTTAAAACCGGGCGATTTCGATGAGAACCAACAGGCGCGTTACTGGCAGGCGCAAATTGATGCCAACCAGGGTCGTCCGTCGCTGACGTTACTGCGCGCGCTCATTGCGCAGGAACCGCTGCTGGCGGCGAAGGATAAGCAGGCCAATATCGATGCCACCTGGCAGGCGCTCTCTCAAATGACGCAGGATCAGGCGCAGGCGCTGGTGATCAACGCCGATGAGAACGTGCTGCAAGGCTGGCTGGATCTGCAACGCGTGTGGTTTGATAACCGCACCGATGCCAACATGCTCAAAGCCGGCATCCGCGACTGGCAGGTGCGCTATCCGCAGAATCCGGGCGCGAAAATGCTGCCGTCTCAGCTGGTGAACGTGCAGAACTTTACGCCAGCATCAGCGGGTAAAATCGCCCTGCTACTGCCGTTAAACGGCCAGGCGGCGGTGTTTGGCCGCACTATCCAGCAGGGTTTTGAAGCGGCGAAAAATGGCGTTGCCAGCGTCTCAGGCACTGCCGTTCCGGCGCAGGTTGCCCAGGCCGCCACGACCGGCGAAGTTGTCAGCCCGGCGGACGCGCAGGTACAAGAGTTGCTCGACCAGCAGCAGGGCCAGACCGCTGAGCGGGATAACGCGCAGCAAACTGACGCACAGCAAACTGACGAGCAGCCATCCGATGCACAGGCCACTGGCGATCAAACCGCCGCACCGGCCACCGATGCCACGCCAGACAGCGCACAGACGGTAGCCAGCACGCCTGCCAACCCGTCTGCGGAGCTGAAAATCTACGACACCAGCTCGCAGCCGCTGGATCAGATCCTCACCCAGGTTCAGCAGGACGGGGCCAGCATCGTGGTCGGCCCGCTGTTGAAAAACAACGTTGAAGAGCTGATGAAGAGCAACACCGCGCTGAACGTGCTGGCGCTCAATCAGCCTGAAGCGGTTGAGAATCGCGCCAATATCTGCTATTTCGCCCTTTCCCCGGAAGACGAAGCCCGCGATGCGGCGCATCATATCTGGAATGAAGGGCGTCACGCGCCGCTGATGCTGGTGCCACGCAGTGCGCTGGGCGATCGCGTCACCAATGCTTTTGCGCAGGAGTGGCACAATCTGGGCGGCGGCACCGTGTTGCAGCAGAAGTTTGGCTCGACGGCGGAGCTGAAGATGGGCATCAACGGCGGCGCGGGCATTGCCATGAGCGGTAGCCCGGTCACGGCAAGTCTGCCACAGCAGCAGGGCGTGACCATTGGCGGCCTGACGATCCCGGCTGCGCCAACCGACGCGCAAATCACCGGCAGCGGCAATGTGGATGCGGCCTACATTCTGGCAACGCCGGATGAGATCGCGCTGATCAAACCGATGATCGCTATGCGCTCCGGCAGCCAGAGCGGCGTGACGCTGTACGCCAGCTCACGCAGTTCGCAAGGCGGCGCAGGCCCGGATTTCCGTCTGGAGATGGAAGGCTTGCAGTTTAGCGAGATCCCGATGCTGGCAGGCAGCAACCCGCAACTGATGCAGCAGGCGCTCGGCAGCGTAAACAACGATTACTCATTAGCGCGCCTTTACGCGATGGGCGTTGACGCCTGGGCGTTAGCCAACCACTTCTCTCAGATGCGCCAGGTACCGGGCTTTGAGCTTAACGGCAACACCGGCGATCTCTCTGCCACTCAGCATTGTGTGATTAACAGGAAGTTATCATGGCTCAAATACCAGCAGGGACAGATCGTTCCGGCCAGTTGACCCGTAAACAGACCGGCGACGCGTGGGAAACTGCCGCGCGTCGCTGGCTGGAAGGCAAAGGACTGCGTTTTATCGCCGCTCACGTCAACACGCGTGGCGGCGAGATCGATCTGATAATGAAACACGGCCCGACGACGGTCTTCATCGAAGTGCGCTACCGCAAATCCGCCGCGTTTGGCGGTGCAGCCGCCAGCGTAACCCGGTCTAAACAACTCAAATTGTTGCAAACCGCACGTTTGTGGCTTGCCCGACACAATGGGAGTTTTGATACTGTGGATTGCCGGTTCGATGTGGTAGCCTTCACCGGAAATGATGTTGAGTGGATACAAGACGCCTTTAACGACCACTCATAATTGCGTAAACCAAGGGATCATCGTGCTCGAAAGAATTAAAGTCTGCTTTACGGAAAGTATTCAAACCCAAATTGCGGCGGCGGAAGCGTTGCCGGATGCGATTTCCCGTGCAGCCATGACGCTGGTTCAGTCCCTGCTTAACGGCAACAAAATCCTCTGTTGTGGCAATGGCACGTCTGCCGCCAATGCACAGCATTTTGCTGCCAGCATGATCAATCGATACGAAACAGAACGCCCCAGTTTACCGGCCATTGCACTTAATACCGATAATGTGGTCTTAACTGCGATCGCAAATGATCGTATGCATGAAGAAATCTATGCAAAACAAGTACGCGCATTGGGGCATGCGGGCGATGTGCTGCTGGCGATCTCTACCAGAGGCAACAGCCGGGATATCGTAAAAGCCGTTGAAGCGGCGGTGACGCGAGACATGACCATCGTCGCGCTGACCGGGTATGACGGCGGTGAACTCGCCGGGCTTCTTGGCCCGCAGGACGTCGAGATCCGTATCCCCTCGCACCGCAGCGCGCGCATTCACGAGATGCACATGCTGACGGTGAATTGTTTATGCGATCTGATTGATAACACGCTATTTCCACACCAGGATGATTAAGGAGTATACATGAAGGCATTTTCGCCCCTCGCAGTCCTTATTTCCGCGCTACTGCTCCAGGGATGTGTTGCCGCAGCGGTTGTAGGCACGGCGGCTGTTGGCACGAAAGCGGCGACAGACCCGCGTACCGTTGGCACGCAGGTGGATGACGGAACGCTGGAAGTTCGCGTGAATAACGCGCTGTCAAAAGACGAACAAATTAAGAAAAACGCGCGCATCAACGTGACCGCTTATCAGGGCAAAGTGCTGCTGGTTGGCCAGTCGCCAGACAGCTCGCTCTCGGCGCGTGCGAAGCAAATCGCCATGGGCGTTGATGGCGCAACAGAAGTGTACAACGAAGTTCGGCAGGGCCAGCCTATCGGTCTTGGCACGGCGTCAAACGACACCTGGATCACCACCAAAGTGCGCTCGCAGCTGTTAGGCAGCGATCAGGTGAAATCGTCTAACGTGAAAGTCACCACGGAGAACGGCGAAGTGTTCCTGCTCGGTCTGGTCACTGATCGCGAAGCCAAAGCCGCCGCCGACATCGCCAGCCGCGTCAGCGGTGTTAAGCACGTCACCACAGCGTTTACGTTTATTAAGTAAGTTTTTAGCATGAACCGGGAAAATTGACGGTTACATCGCGATAGCGTAGTATTCTTGATGAGCGAGAAGCCAACTGCATCAGGGTGCAATAGTTGGTGGAAGAACCCCATAGAATCCCTGAATTCTGTGCCAGGGTGAAACCTCACACCTCCCGCCTGAGGGTGTAAAATAAACAGGCCTAAGACTCCACGGGCTGCCATTAATAAATGGTGGCCCTTTTTAATGCCTTTTATATAGCAATGCCCCCTGACGATGCTTATTCAGGCTTTTTGCATCAGTGTGCATAAAGTTCCAGAGCACTTTACCTTCCCACGGTGCTACCACAACGAGCATCTGCTGCTTCTGCCTGTATGTGCCGATGAAAAGGTAGCGCACCTGTCCATCGTCGTACAGGGTTTCCCAAATCTCGTAAGGATTTTCCATGGTATCAAGCGCAAGGAGAACATAGCGTTCACGGGCATCAAAACGCTTTTCAACGATATGTTCAAGATTAGCCCGCAAAATACTCAGCGTCCCTATGATTGTTTCCTTAGGTACGACAAGTATGTCCTGTTCCAGAAAACCCATATGAAATTCCAGCAGAGCAACAGCAGCTTCAACGTTGTCTCCGGCTTCAATCTCAGGTGTTGGATCTAATCTACATTCACTTTCCAGCACTCGCAGGTCTGGTAGATCTAAATCCCTAAAAGTGGTCAATCCTTTTATAGCCCGCGCCACGCTACTTTTACCTTCATCCTGCTGTATACGATGGCGCCAATTTTACCATACCATTCACTTTCAGTTTTTAGCACGTGACTCTGGAATACGGACTGTCCTCGCCACGGTAGACGATCCTGCCCTATATTTTGTGGCGCGTAATCGTCAAATCAGCGCACTTCCACCGACGACGATCCCGCAGAGCGCCACCAGCGCGCCCGTCAGCCACAGCGCTTTGGCCGGGAAGGATTTGCGCAGCATGATAAGCGACGGCAGACTCACCGCAGGTAAGGTGATCAGCAGCGCCAGCGCGGGGGCCATGCCCATTCCGGCCAGCATCATGGTTTGCACAATCGGAATTTCAGCGGCGGTGGGGATCACAAACAGGCAGCCCACAATCGCCATCGCTATCACCCACAGCAGCGTGTTATCCACGGCACCGTCAGCGTGCGGGAACAGCCAGACGCGCGCGGCACCCAACACCAGCACGGCCAGAATATAGACCGGAATGGTACTCCAGAAGAGCGACCACAGCGCTTTGCCCCAGCGCGTCAGGAAATCACCCTGCGGCTCCGGCGTGCTTACCGTGACCGGTTCGGCGGGCTGTTGGCTGTCTTTGACCAGACGTTGCACCACCATGGCGACGCCGACGACCGTCACCAGACCGGCGACGAGACGGATGAGCGCGAACTGCCAGCCAAGCACAAAGCCCATAAACACCAGCGTTGCCGGGTTTAACAGCGGGTTGCCCATCCAGAACGCCAGCGCGCCGCCCATCGACACATTCTGCCGACGCATTCCCGCCGTGACCGGCGCGGCGCAGCAAGAGCACATCATCCCCGGCAGCGAAAACAGCGTGCCCAGCAATGTGCCCTGAAAGCGCCGTTGACCCAGCGTGCGCAGCAGCCAGTCGCGCGGGATCAGTACCTGGATGAGCGATCCGAGCAATACGCCCAGTACGGCGGCTTTCCAGACGGCAAGGAAATAGACCATCGCATAGTCGAGCGCGGCCTGCCACGGGCTGGCACTGGCTCCGCCCAGAATGGATTTACCAATGCTGTGAGTTTCAGCGGCTGTAAACGCTTTGCCGTAGTAGGGCTGCCATTTGACGTACCAAAGGCCAACGATCACAACGAGAAAAAAGAGTGCGGGTTTCCACCACTGAACGGGTGTCGCCGCCTGAGATGAAGACTGACCAGTCATAGCATGCCCCGGGGATAAGTAAGGATTTTATTAAGCGGATGAATACTACGCCTGGTCGGCATTTTTTGGAAACGGTTAATCTTTTTTCAGCGCCGCGATCTGCCTGAGCTGCGCTGAGCTAAGCACGGTCACGCCCTCCTCACCCGGTGAAAACGCGGTAGCGAGCAGCGCTTTGGCGACATCGCGCGCGTCGATAGATTTCCAGTTACCGGGCAGCAGGCGAAACAGCGGTGCCATCAGCGATTCGTTGACGCGTTTTGTTGTTCTGTCCCCCAGCAGCATGGACGGGCGCGCAATCGTCAGATAAGGCCATTGCTGCGCTTTCAGCGCCTCTTCCATCTCCCCTTTCACCCGGTTGTAGAAAAAGGGCGAGCGGGCGTTGGCCCCTATCGCACTGACCACCAGCATGTGTTTTGCGCCCAGCCGCTGGCCGGTGATCGCGGTGTCTACTACCAGCGTATAATCGGCGTGAATGAATGCCTCTTTGCTGCCCGCCTCGCGCCGCGTGGTGCCGAGGCAACAAAAGACAATATCGATGGGATCGGTAACCTGCGCCAGCGCGTCGCTGAGCTGCGGGTCGTGCGGGTTAAACACGCCGGAGACATCCGTAAGCGGGCGTCGGGTGGGTGCGGCAATGTAATTCACTTCCGGCGTCTGAATAAGCATGCGCAGCAGATGCCCGCCCACCAGACCGGTCGCGCCGGTTATCAATACCTGACTCATAGTGTCCCCTTTTGCAGATTAGTCCGCCTTGCAATGTTCCGGTGCTGAACCAGACTTAACGGTACTCTTCGTCATTATTAACGATTACTGGCGAAAAAACCTGTCTGAAACCCAAAACAGCGGAGGAAGCATGGGCAAGAAGATTGCAGTATTGATCACCGACGATTTTGAAGATTCAGAATTTACATCACCCGCCGAGGCGTTTCGTAAAGCCGGACATGAGGTGATCACCATTGAGAAGCAGGCGGGTAAAACCGTGAAGGGCAAAGAGGGTGAAGCCAGCGTCACCATCGACGAGGCCATTGATGACGTCACGCCCGCCACGTTCGACGCGCTGCTGCTACCGGGCGGTTATTCGCCAGATGCCCTGCGTGGCGACGATCGCTTTGTGACTTTTACGCGTGATTTTGTGAATTCCGGCAAACCGGTGTTTGCGATTTGCCACGGCCCGCAACTGCTGATCAGCGCGGAAGTAGTGCGCGGACGTAAACTCACGGCGGTGAAACCGGTGGTTATCGATCTGAAAAACGCGGGCGCTGAGTTTTACGATCAGGAAGTGGTGATCGATAACGATCAGATCGTCACCAGCCGCACCCCGGACGATCTGCCCGCGTTTAACCGTGAAGCGCTGCGCTTACTCGGCGCCTGAGTCACGGATCCAGTGTAATTTTTTACCAAAGCCCAGCGTGTTATCGGTGAATTTGAGTTCGTCGAGGCGGATTTCCCAAATCGGCGCAGATAGCACGCGGGCAACCGGGAAGCGACGGTTGTACTGCCCACGCGGAACGTCGCTCTCCTCGTCGCTCATGCGGCGAACTTCCCCTTTAAACTGCACGCCACGAATCAACGCCACGGTTTTGGGCTGACCGTTTACGGTGCCGGCAACGGCGGCCGTCGGCCCGGTCATCTGCGCATGTCGGGTATGGTCTTCACTCAGCACATAAAACGCCACTTTCTTGGGATCGTAGAGATAAAACGCATTAGCGCACCACAGTTCCCCCTGGTTTGCGACACACCAGGTCAGAACGTGTTGTTTGGCCAGCCAGCGATTAATGGCTGCGAGTGATTCCATCTGACTTCTTCCTCATGCTATGGTGCGCTCACCATAACATAGTGAACGCTGTGATGACGCCCTGGACTCTCTATCTTATTCGCACCGCTGATGATTCCCTGTACACGGGCATTACCACGGATGTCACGCGTCGCTTGAATCAGCATCAAACCGGTAAAGGCGCGAAGGCGTTACGGGGCAAGGGCGAGTTAACGCTGGCGTTCGCCGCTCAGGTTGGTGAGCGCTCGCTTGCGTTAAGAATCGAGTATCGTGTTAAAAAGTTAACGAAGCGCCAGAAAGAGCGCCTCGTTACCGGCGATGGATCGTTTGAAGCGCTGTTACTCAGCCTGCAAATGCCCGCGCTTAAAAACGATTAAAATGCTCGTGGTACTCCACCAGCCCGTTGACGCCGTTTAATGCATCATCGGCCAGGCGGTGGACATGAAACGCGCTCTCGGTTCCCGGCCAGCGGCAGTGCAAATCGTGGTGAGCGGCCTGCTCAAAGCCCATACGCGCATAAAATGCCGGATCACCCAGCGCCACAACGGCGGCATAGCCAAACTCGTTGAGCGAGTCTAGCCCCTCATACACCAGCTGGCGCGCCAGTCCCTGACCGCGGTAGTTCTCATCCACAGCGAGCGGTGCAAGCCCTACCCACTGGAGATCTTCGCCGTGGATCTCAACGGGACTGAAGGCCACATAGCCCACAACCTGCCCTTCGTCGTCCGTTGCCACCAGACCGAGCGTGATCAAACCATCTTCACGCAAATCGTGCACCAGACCCGCTTCGCCATCCCCGTTGAAGGCCCGACGAAGTAATGCGTCAATGCCAGGCGCATCTATGGGTATTTCGACTCTAATCAGCATGGCTCACCTACAGAGATTGGTTTGGTCACAGGGGGCGTTTGTTCGCCCGCCTCAACAAATTCCGCCAGTTGCATCAGCATGACACGCAACGGTTTCGGCATCTGCTCAAGTTCAATGGCGTCCATCAGGTTCTTAACGTATAGCCCAAGTTCAGTGTCACCTTCAATCACCAGGCGACGCTGGAAGAACAGCGTGTCCGGATCCTGTTTGCGGGCGGCGATCATTAACAGATCGCGGGCATCCGCGCTGAAGCTGACATCGGCGCTGGCAGACTGGCTCACGACAAGCTGTCCGTTCTCAACGGAGGTAAACCATTTCAGGCCAATGTCCCGCACGTCGATACTTAACCAGCGTCCTTCGAGAAACTCAAGTTCTCCGTCCGCCAGCGCCTGCTGAAATTGCCAGCGCAGAAGCTGTTCCAGCACCTGGCGTTTGAGGGCAAATGGCGCAAGCTTTACCGGCACGCTCAGCAGAGACGGACCGGCGAGAACGAGACGTGAGCGCAGTTTATCCAACACAAGCTTTACTCCCTGAAATGATAACTCCGGCTATTTTGCCACATCACACGGATGACATAGCGGTGTAAATCAACAATTGCGGAGAAGAAATACACCATTATTGATGTCATCAATACGCGATTAGCTGCCTCAAATCAAAAATTGTCGCGGATGGGTTAACTAAAATCCCAGTTCGTTAACAATTTTGCACCGCACCGGTGCGAACGGGTCGCTATGGCCCCTGAAATTCAGGACACATTATGGAGTTGCTCTGCCCGGCCGGAAATCTTCCGGCGCTGAAGGCGGCCATTGAAAATGGAGCCGACGCCGTTTACATCGGCCTGAAAGATGATACTAACGCCCGCCATTTTGCCGGACTCAACTTCACGGAGAAAAAACTCCAGGAAGCGGTAAGCTTTGTGCATCAGCACCGCAAAAAACTGCACATTGCCATTAATACCTTCGCACACCCTGACGGCTATCAGCGCTGGCAACGGGCGGTGGATATGGCGGCCCAGCTTGGCGCGGATGCGCTGATCCTCGCCGATCTGGCCATGCTGGAATACGCCGCTGAGCGCTACCCGCACATTGAGCGTCACGTGTCGGTTCAGGCTTCAGCCACCAATGAAGAAGCGATTCGCTTTTATCATCGCCACTTTGACGTGGCGCGCGTGGTCCTGCCGCGCGTGCTGTCTATCCATCAGGTGAAGCAGCTCGCGCGCGCCACCCCCGTCCCGCTGGAAGTCTTTGCTTTCGGCAGCCTGTGCATCATGGCGGAAGGCCGCTGCTATTTGTCGTCGTACCTGACCGGCGAGTCGCCGAACACGGTGGGAGCCTGCTCTCCGGCACGCTTTGTGCGCTGGCAGCAAACGCCACAGGGGCTGGAGTCGCGCCTCAATGAAGTGCTGATTGACCGCTATCAGGACGGCGAAAACGCCGGTTATCCGACGCTGTGTAAAGGCCGTTATAAGGTCGATGGCGAGCGCTATCACGCGCTGGAAGAGCCGACCAGCCTGAACACGCTGGAACTGTTACCGGAACTGCTGGCCGCCAATATTGCCTCGGTGAAAATCGAAGGTCGCCAGCGCAGCCCGGCCTACGTCAGCCAGGTGGCAAAGGTCTGGCGTCAGGCGATCGATCGCTGCATGGCGTCACCGGAGCGCTATGCGCCGCAACCCGCGTGGATGGACACGCTCGGTGCGATGTCTGAAGGCACGCAAACCACGCTTGGTGCGTATCACCGTAAATGGCAGTGAGAAAAGCGATGAAATATTCATTAGGGCCGGTGCTGTACTACTGGCCAAAAGAGACGCTGGAAGATTTTTACCAGCAGGCTGCTAATAGCAGCGCCGATGTGATCTATCTCGGTGAAGCGGTGTGCAGTAAACGCCGTGCCACGAAAGTGGGCGACTGGCTGGCGATGGCTAAATCGCTTGCCGGCAGCGGCAAGCAGATCGTGCTCTCCACGTTAGCGCTGGTGCAGGCGTCGTCTGAACTCGGCGAGCTGAAACGCTATGTCGAGAACGGCGACTTTTTGCTGGAAGCCAGCGATCTTGGCGTGGTGAACATGTGTGCGGAGCGCAAGCTGCCGTTCGTGGCCGGTCATGCGCTCAACTGCTATAACGCAGTGACCCTGCGCCTGCTGCTAAAGCAGGGCATGGTGCGCTGGTGCATGCCGGTGGAGCTTTCCCGCGACTGGCTCGCAAACCTGTTAACGCAGTGCGACGAACTGGGCATTCGCGATCAATTTGAAGTGGAAGTGCTGAGCTACGGTCATCTGCCGCTGGCATACTCCGCCCGCTGCTTTACCGCGCGCTCTGAAGACAGGCCAAAGGATGAGTGTGAAACCTGCTGCATTAAATACCCGACCGGCCGTGATGTGCTGTCGCAGGAAAACCAGCAGGTCTTTGTGCTAAACGGTATCCAGACCATGAGCGGCTACGTTTACAACCTGGGCAACGAACTGACGTCGATGAGCGGGCTGGTGGATCTGGTGCGCCTCTCGCCAATGGGCAACGAGACGATCGCCATGCTTGACGCCTTCCGCGCCAATGAAAACGGTGCGGCTCCCCTGCCGCTCACGGCGCACAGCGACTGCAATGGCTACTGGAAACGTCTCGCCGGTCTCGAACTGGTGTGAAAATAGCTCACTTTGTTAACAACATTCACTAATCTTTAATGCAGTATTAAACGATTAGCCAGTAACAAAGTGAGCGTGTTATGACTGACAAAACGATTCCTTTTTCGGTGCTGGATCTGGCACCGATCCCGCAGGGTCTCTCTGCGAAAGATGCCTTTACGCACTCCCTCGATCTTGCCCAACTGGCCGAAAAACGCGGTTACCATCGCTATTGGCTGGCGGAACACCACAACATGACCGGCATCGCCAGCGCGGCGACGTCGGTGCTGATTGGCTACCTGGCGGCTAACACCCACACGCTGCATCTGGGCTCTGGCGGTGTGATGCTGCCCAACCATTCGCCGCTGGTGATTGCTGAACAGTTCGGTACCCTGAACACGCTTTACCCCGGTCGTATCGATCTGGGTCTGGGCCGTGCACCGGGCAGCGATCAGTTGACGATGCGGGCGCTGCGTCGCCATATGAGCGGTGATATCGACAACTTCCCACGCGATGTCGCCGAGCTGGTTGACTGGTTTGACGCGCGCGATCCTAATCCGCATGTGCGCCCGGTGCCCGGCTATGGCGAAAAGATCCCGGTGTGGCTGTTAGGCTCCAGCCTGTATAGCGCGCAGCTTGCCGCCCAGCTTGGCCTGCCGTTTGCGTTTGCCTCGCACTTTGCGCCAGACATGCTGTTCCAGGCGTTGCAGCTTTACCGCACGAATTTCAAACCCTCTGCCCGTCTTGAGAAACCTTATGCGATGGTGTGCATCAATATTGTGGCCGCCGACAGCAACCGCGATGCCGAATTCCTGTTTACTTCAATGCAGCAGGCGTTTGTGAAACTGCGTCGCGGCGAAGCCGGTCAGCTGCCACCGCCGATCCCAACGATGGACGGCTTCTGGTCACCTTCAGAGCAGTACGGCGTGCAGCAGGCGCTCGGTATGTCGCTGGTGGGGGATAAGGCGAAAGTGCGTCACGGGCTGGGATCCATTCTGCGCGAGACCGCCGCTGACGAAATTATGGTTAACGGGCAGATTTTTGATAATCAGGCGCGGCTCTATTCGTTTGATCTGGCGATGCAGGTGAAAGAGGAACTGGTGGGATAGCCATTATTTTCTCCCTCTCCCTTTGGGAGAGGGCCGGGGTGAGGGGGTCAAATCGCACGCTTTACTGATACACTGGCAACAGGTTAAAACTCGACAGCAGATGTACCACCGCGTTCCCTACGCCAAAAATCAGGATCAGCGCAATCATTGGCTTGCCTCCCCAGACGCGGAATAGCGGGCTGCCAAAGCGTTTGCGTGATTTTCTTGCCAGCAGCGCAGGCACAATCGCCGCCCACACCGTGGCCGCCAGTCCGGCATAGCCAATGGCATAGAGAAAACCGTTCGGCCACAGCAACCCGCCCACCACCGGTGGCACAAAGGTCAGCAGCGCCGTTTTAAACCGCCCCGCCGCAGAATCGTCAAAGCCAAACAGATCCGCCAGATAATCAAACAGGCCCAGCGTTACGCCCAGAAACGAGCTTGCGACCGCGAAGTTAGAGAATACCAGCAGCAGTAGATCCAGACTGCGGCTGTTCAGCACGCCGCTCAGCGCCTGTACCAGCACATCAATGTTTCCGCCC
The DNA here is from genome assembly GCA_963521185.1 of uncultured Enterobacter sp. Taxonomy (GTDB): domain Bacteria; phylum Pseudomonadota; class Gammaproteobacteria; order Enterobacterales; family Enterobacteriaceae; genus Enterobacter_D. The sequence goes on from CAUQTV010000011.1 coordinate 30,134, forward strand.
TGCGCGGCAATCGCAATAAAATCCCCACGCGGGATGTTACCCATGGTGCCCAGCAACCAGATCGCGTACAGCCCGAGCGCCAGCAGCGAGCCGTAGACAATGCAGCGGACAATGGTGCGCGGATCTTTGCCGTAGAACTTCATCAGGCTTGGCACATTACCGTGATAGCCAAATGACGCCAGGCAGAATGGCAGCGTCATCAATAAATAGGGCGTGTAGGTCGCATGGCTTTCGGCGACGTTAAACAGCGTGACCGGCTGGACATGCCCGAGCAGACTGCCAAAGGTCAGGAAGAAGGTGATCACTTTCGCCCCCAGCACAATCGCCGTCATACGGCTTACCGCGCGGGTGGAGAGCCAGACCACGAACGCCACCAGCAGCGCAAAGCCTACGCCTGCCAGCCGCGCGGGGATGTTCAGCGACATCTCTGCGAAGGTATGGTGCAAAATCGACCCGCTCGCTGAAATATAGGCGTAGGTCAGGATGTAGAGCACAAAGGCAATCGAGATGCCGTTAACCAGATTCCAGCCTTTACCGAGCAGGTCTTTGGTCAGGGTGTCGAAACTTGCCCCGACGCGGTAGTTGAGGTTCGCTTCAAGGATCATCAGTCCGGAATGCAGCATGCAAAACCAGGTAAACACGAGCGCGGCCAGTGACCAGAAAAACCACGCACCGGACATGACCACCGGCAGCGAGAACATGCCCGCGCCAATAATGGTGCCACCGATGATCACCACGCCTGCAAGCAGCGAGGGAGTTGTTTGTGTGGTCGTTAACGTCGCCATCCGTTCAATTCTCCGGTTTTCATAAAAGGCTTCAGTCAGTGAAGCGTTGCGCCGCATTGTACCAGTACACGAGTACATTACCGATAAAAAAAGCCCCGATTGTTAAGATCGGGGCTGGAACGTTTACGTTACAGAAACGCTTTTAATCTTTACAGATTACGCATCACCGAAGCGACGACGGGTTGTGGCTGCGCCATCTTCACGACGCGGACCACGGCTTGCGCCTTCACGACGTTCACCGCTGAAGCGACCGGCACCCGGTGCTGCGCCTTCGCGACGCGGACCACGGTTGCCTTCACGACGCTCGCCGCCGCCGAAGCTACGACGTTCGCCAGCAGGACGATCTGAACGCGGGCCACGATCGGTACGCGGCTGGGCATCGCCCATCAGCTGCATGTTCATCGGCTTGTTCAGGATGCGAGTACGCGTAAAGTGTTGCAGAACTTCACCCGGCATGCCTTTCGGCAATTCGATGGTGGAGTGCGTACCGAACAGCTTGATGTTACCGATGTAACGGCTGCTGATGTCGCCTTCGTTAGCGATAGCGCCAACGATGTGACGCACTTCAACGCCATCATCACGGCCCACTTCGATGCGATACAGTTCCATTTCGCCAGCGTCACGACGCTCACGACGCGGACGGTCTTCACCGCTGCGCTCAGGGCGATCGGCACGCGGACCACGATCGTTACGATCAGGGCGGTCACCACGGCGTTCGAAACGCTCGTCACGGTCACGGAATTCACGCTTCGGACGCATCGGCGCATCTGGCGGTACGATCAGAGCACGTTCGCCCTGTGCCATTTTCAGCAGTGCAGCGGCCAGCGTTTCGATATCCAGCGTTTCGCCTTCGGCGGTCGGCTGAATGTTCGCCAGCAGCGCACGGTACTGGTCCAGATCGCTGCTTTCCAGCTGCTGCTGTACTTTGGCGGCGAATTTTTCCAGACGGCGTTTGCCCAGCAGTTCTGCGTTCGGCAGGTCTGCTTCCGGAATGGTCAGCTTCATGGTGCGTTCAATGTTACGCAGCAGACGACGCTCGCGGTTCTCAACGAACAGCAGTGCGCGGCCAGCACGACCCGCACGGCCAGTACGGCCAATACGGTGAACGTAAGACTCGGAGTCCATCGGGATGTCGTAGTTAACCACCAGGCTGATACGCTCAACGTCCAGGCCACGGGCCGCAACGTCGGTCGCAATCAGGATGTCCAGACGACCATCTTTCAGGCGCTCCAGCGTCTGCTCACGCAGTGCCTGGTTCATGTCACCGTTCAGCGCGGCGCTGTTATAACCGCTACGCTCCAGCGCTTCAGCCACTTCCAGGGTCGCATTTTTGGTACGAACGAAGATGATCGCCGCATCAAAATCTTCTGCTTCCAGGAAACGCACCAGCGCTTCGTTTTTACGCATGCCATACACAGACCAGTAGCTCTGGCTGATGTCCGGGCGAGTGGTTACGCTGGACTGGATGCGCACTTCCTGCGGCTCTTTCATAAAGCGGCGGGTAATGCGACGAATCGCTTCTGGCATGGTTGCAGAGAACAGCGCGGTCTGATGTTCAGCCGGGATCTCAGCCATGATGGTTTCAACGTCTTCGATGAAGCCCATACGCAGCATTTCATCCGCTTCGTCCAGTACCAGACCTTTCAGGTTGGACAGGTTCAGCGTGCCACGTTTTAAGTGATCAAGCAGGCGGCCCGGGGTACCCACAACAACTTGTGGACCCTGACGCAGGGCGCGCAGCTGCACGTCATAACGCTGGCCGCCGTAAAGGGCTACCACGTTTACGCCATGCATGTGTTTAGAGAAATCAGTCATCGCTTCTGCAACCTGAACAGCCAGTTCACGGGTTGGAGCGAGTACGAGGATCTGCGGTGCGCGCAGGTCCGGGTCAATATTGTGCAGCAACGGCAGCGAGAACGCTGCAGTTTTACCGCTACCCGTCTGGGCCATACCCAGTACATCGCGGCCAGACAACAGGTGCGGTATGCACTCAGCCTGGATCGGAGATGGTTTTTCGTAACCGAGATCGTTAAGGGCTTCAATAATAGAGGTTTTCAGCCCCAGATCGGAGAAAGTGGTTTCGAATTCAGCCATGTAGTACAAGTGCCTCAATGTCAGTGGCGGCCAGTCTACATAACTCATCGTGAAATTGATCTGCAATTTTCATTGAAAAGTGTGAACCGGCTCAAATTAGGTGTATTGACGAACAATAAAGCCCTCACCCGTTAAGATGATGGCAATCAAAAAAGATCGTGGGCTGATATGTTCGTCAGCTATTGCTGGTCCGATTCTGCCAGGTCGTCATGCTCCTGGCCCAAGAGCGCTAATTCCAACAATGCATAACGGTGCTCAACATAGTTGTGTACGTTGTTAGCAACCGCCAGTTTGAACAGTGCCGTGGCGCTGTCCTTTTCCCCCAGACTTAGGTAGTACTTACCTAAATAGAAGTTGGTTTCACTGAGATGCTCAGCGAGCGAGGTGTTATCCGTTGCGTCCGCCTTCAGGCGATCCATTAACGTTGCTTCGTTAATGTCACCGAGGTAGAACTCGACAATGTTCCATCCCCATTGTTCTTTATCCGATTTCTCGAAGCGCTGTTGTAGTGCTTCTTTGGCCTGCTTCTCATCGAGCTTACGCTCAACGACGTAAAGCCACAGGCTACGGAAAGGATCATTGGGATCGTCTTGATAAAACGCCAGCAGATCATCTTGCGCTAACTTGTCACGACCGCCGTAATATAAGGCGATCCCGCGATTCAAGTGCGCGTAGTTGTAAGTTGGATCAAGCTCAAGTACAGAATCAAACGCTTCATAAGCGGCATCAAAATTGCCCGCTTGCGTTAAGTATATGCCTAAGTAGTTGAATACTTCGGGCATATCGGGTCGGATTGCCAGCGCTTGTGAAAAATCATTCCGCGCCAGTGCCCTCAGACCGAGACTATCATACAACACTCCGCGCTCATATAAAAGCTGTGCGCGTTCGTCGTCGGTTAAAGCCCGACTGGCAAGAATTTGTTCCATGCGTGCCAGAATCACTTCTTGCTGCAAAGTCGGTTGCAATGGCACCGCCAGGACTTCGCTCTTACGCCAGGCAGAGTTGCTGCATCCTGCCAGCGTTAAAGCTGTCGCAACGAAACACCAGCGCAAAAAAGGCTTCATTTCCCACTCCCGAAGACAACAATTGGATGAACGTCCTGTCCCCCGGCTGCAAACATGGCGTCCTGCCCGGAATTAAAAGCTCTCCGCCAGGGGCGGAGAGCTAAACAGCAACTTACTCGCCTTGCTCTGCTGCAGGCGCTTCTGGCGCTTGTGCAGGCTGAGACTGTTCAGTCGCTTCTTTGATGCTTAAACGGATACGGCCCTGGCGGTCAACTTCCAGAACTTTAACCGGGACTTCCTGGTTCATTTGCAGATAGTCAGTCACTTTCTCTACACGCTTGTCAGCGATCTGAGAGATGTGAACCAGACCTTCTTTACCGCCACCGATGGCAACGAACGCACCAAAGTCAACGATACGGGTCACTTTACCGCTGTAGATACGACCCACTTCGATTTCAGCAGTGATCTCTTCGATACGACGGATAGCGAATTTCGCTTTCTCACCGTCGGTCGCCGCGATTTTCACGGTACCGTCATCTTCGATTTCGATGGTGGTGCCGGTTTCTTCGGTCAGCGCACGGATAACCGAGCCGCCTTTACCGATCACGTCTTTGATCTTGTCCGGATTGATCTTGATGGTGTGGATACGCGGAGCGAACTGAGAGATGTCGCCGCGCGGCGCGTTAATCGCCTGTTCCATCACGCCCAGGATGTGCAGACGCGCACCTTTAGCCTGGTTCAGAGCAACCTGCATGATCTCTTTGGTGATGCCTTCGATTTTGATATCCATCTGCAACGCAGAGATACCTTCGAGGGAACCCGCCACTTTGAAGTCCATGTCGCCGAGGTGATCTTCGTCACCCAGAATGTCAGACAGAACAACGAAGTTGTCGCCTTCTTTCACCAGGCCCATTGCGATACCCGCAACGGCGGCTTTGATCGGCACGCCTGCGTCCATCAGTGCCAGAGACGCACCGCACACGGAAGCCATGGAAGAAGAACCGTTGGATTCAGTGATTTCAGACACAACACGTACGGTGTACGGGAATTTGTCAGCTTCCGGCATAACCGCCAGAACACCACGTTTCGCCAGACGACCGTGACCAATTTCACGACGTTTCGGCGAACCCACCATACCGGTCTCACCGACGGAGTACGGAGGGAAGTTGTAGTGGAACAGGAAGCTGTCAGTGCGCTCGCCCATCAGTTCGTCGATGTTCTGTGCGTCACGTGCGGTACCCAGCGTTGCGGTAACCAGCGCCTGAGTTTCACCACGGGTGAACAGCGCGGAACCGTGAGTACGCGGCAGAACACCAGTGCGCACGTCCAGACCACGGATCATGTCTTTTTCACGACCGTCGATACGCGGCTCGCCTGCCAGTACACGGCTACGAACAACGTTTTTCTCGATAGCGTGCAGGATGTCGCCAAGCTCATTCGCGTCAAGAGACTCGTCTTCCGCCAGCAGCGCAGCGACGGCTTCAGATTTGATCAGACCAACCTGAGTGTAACGCTCTTGTTTGTCGGTGATGCGGTAGGCATCGGACAGACGGGATTCTGCCAGGGCAGCAACGCGTGCGTTCAGCGCATCGTTTACTGCTTCAGGCTGCCAGTCCCAACGCGGTTTACCCGCTTCTTTCACCAGGTCGTTGATGTTCTGAATAACGATCTGCTGCTGTTCGTGGCCAAATACCACCGCACCCAGCATCTGGTCTTCGCTCAGCAGTTCAGCTTCGGATTCAACCATCAGCACAGCGCCTTCGGTACCGGCAACCACCAGATCCAGTTTGCTGGTTTTCAGCTCTTCCTGGGTCGGGTTCAGCACGTACTGGTCGTTGATGTAACCGACGCGAGCAGAACCGATTGGGCCGTTAAACGGAATGCCGGACAGGGACAGTGCAGCGGATGCACCGATCATTGCCACGATATCCGGGTTAACCTGCGGGTTAACAGAAACCACGGTCGCGATGACCTGAACTTCGTTAACGAAGCCTTCCGGGAACAGCGGACGAACCGGGCGGTCAATCAGACGCGCAATCAGGGTTTCGCCTTCGCTTGGACGGCCTTCACGACGGAAGAAGCCACCCGGGATTTTACCGGCAGCGTAAGTACGCTCCTGGTAGTTAACGGTCAGCGGGAAGAAATCCTGGCCTGGTTTCGCTTTTTTCTGACCTACAACGGTAACGAATACCGCAGTGTCGTCCATGCTTACCATAACGGCTGCTGTCGCCTGACGCGCCATCATGCCGGTTTCCAGGGTCACGGTGTGCTGACCGTACTGGAATTTACGAATGATCGGATTAAGCAAAATTTTATCCTTTCTTAATGAATGACAGCACACCATTGGGTGTGCTGACGTGTGAACCCGATCTTTAGTGCATCCTCGCGACTAATGACAATCCTGACCACAATCGGGCCAAGCCTCTCATTAGCCGCGCGAACCTCTGCAACAAAGATCATTCAGAGCAACAATACAATAGTTTAGGGTGAATTGCTGCCGTCTGGTTGAAAAAAGGGGCCGTTAAGGCCCCTTTCTGTGAAACTCGCCAGACTTAGCGACGCAGACCCAGACGCTCGATCAGCGCGGTGTAGCGTGCTACATCTTTACGTTTCAGGTAGTCGAGCAGTTTACGACGCTGAGAAACCATGCGCAGCAGACCACGACGGCTGTGGTGATCTTTTTTGTGCTCTGCAAAGTGACCTTGCAGGTGGTTGATCTGAGCAGTCAGCAGGGCAACCTGAACTTCGGTAGAACCGCTGTCGTTCTCGCCACGACCAAACTCGGAAACGATTTTTGCTTTAGCTTCAACGCTTAGAGACATTTTAAACTCCAAAATTAACAGTGTGAGAGGGTGCCGATCTCTAATTCAGCGACCCCAGTATTAACGCCGGCCTTATGTTAAACATCTGACCCGACGTCAAGCGGCAATATTCTACTCGCAGTACCCTGTTATCGCAAGGTGACTGCGCGATTACGCCGGATACTCGACCACCAGGCGGCGCGGGGCAACGCGACCCTGATCGTCAATTTCCGCCATGCCGATAAACAGCGCTTCTGGCCCTTCCGTCACGCGCACCAGTCCCTCAGACGGGGCTTCGGACGCACGAACCGGCTGGCCGTTCTTGAAGTACGCTGCCGTCACGGCGGGGATATTCACCACCGGGAAGTCCGAAGCCGGACTGTCCATCGGCATCAGTAACGGATCGAGTAGCTGCGCAGCTGGGATCGCCTGCTGCTCTGACTGCGCCAACAGATCGTGTAACTGCTCCAGCGTCACCATGCGCTCAACCGGATACTTGCTCACCGCGAGACGACGCAGGAAAATCACGTGCGCGCCGCAGCCCAGCTTTTCACCGAGATCGTCAATAATGGTGCGGATATAGGTGCCTTTCGAGCAGTGAACTTCCAGCTCCAGCTCCGTGCCTTCATGGCGAATAAACAGCAGTTCATACACCGTGATCGGGCGCGGTTCACGCGGAATATCAATGCCTTCACGCGCGTATTCGTACAGCTTTTTACCCTGATACTTCAGCGCCGAATACATTGACGGGATCTGCTCAATGTCGCCACGGAAGGTGTCCAGTGCGGCAGCAAGCTGTTCCGCGCTGAAGGTTACCGGGCGCTCTTCGACAATTTGTCCGTCAGCATCAGAGGTGTCCGTGCGCTGCCCCAAACGGGCAATCACGCGGTAACGCTTATCTGAATCCAGCAGGTACTGGGAAAACTTGGTGGCTTCGCCGAGGCAAATCGGCAGCATGCCGGTCGCCAGCGGATCCAGCGCACCCGTATGCCCGGCACGGTTAGCGTTATAAATGCGTTTTACTTTTTGCAGCACGTCGTTGCTGGACATCCCCTGCGGTTTATCCAGCAGCAGCACACCGTGCACATCGCGACCGCGACGACGAGGACGACTCATCAGTCCTCCTTGCTGTCGTCCGGGTTCACACGACGTTCATCGTCGTGTTTCACCACGTTGGTCACCAGGTTAGACATGCGCATCCCTTCAACCAGCGAGTTGTCGTAGAAGAAGGTCAGTTCCGGCACAATACGCAGGCGCATGGCTTTACCCAGCAGCGAGCGAATAAAGCCAGAGGCGTCCTGTAACGCTTTGATGCCCGCTTTCACGGCGGCTTCATCTTTGTCGTTCAGGAAGGTGACGAACACTTTTGCATACGCCAGGTCACGTGACATTTCAACGCCAGAGACGGTGGTCATCAGGCCCAGACGGGGATCTTTGATTTCGCGTTGCAGGATGAGAGCGATTTCTTTCTGCATCTCCTGAGCCACGCGCTGTGGGCGACCAAATTCTTTCGCCATAGTAAATTCTCCAGACAAAAAAGGGGCTAAAAGCCCCTTTTGAAATTTTTGCCGGGTGGCGCTTCGAAGCCTGATGGCGCTACGCTTATCAGGCCGACAACCCGGCAGTAGGCCCGGTAAACAAAGTGCCACCGGGCATTACGAAGGTTAGGCGATCGTACGTTGGATTTCGATGATCTCGAACACTTCGATCATATCGCCAACGCGAACGTCGTTGTAGTTCTTAACACCGATACCACATTCCATGCCGTTACGAACTTCGTTAACGTCATCTTTGAAGCGGCGCAGGGATTCCAGCTCGCCTTCATAGATCACCACGTTGTCGCGCAGTACACGGATTGGGTTATGACGTTTGATGGTACCTTCAGTCACCATACAGCCCGCGATTGCACCGAATTTCGGTGATTTGAACACATCGCGAACTTCAGCCAGACCGATAATCTGCTGTTTCAGCTCAGGCGACAGCATGCCGCTCATTGCTGCTTTCACTTCGTCGATCAGGTTGTAGATGACGGAGTAGTAACGCAGATCCAGGCTTTCTGATTCGATTACGCGGCGAGCAGACGCGTCCGCACGCACGTTGAAGCCAACCAGAATGGCGTTCGATGCCGCAGCAAGCGTGGCGTCGGTTTCGGTGATACCACCCACGCCAGAACCGATGATCTTCACTTTCACTTCGTCGGTAGACAGTTTCAGCAAGGAATCGGAAATCGCTTCGACAGAACCCTGTACGTCGGCTTTCAGCACGATGTTCACTTCGTGAACTTCGCCTTCGGTCATGTTGGCGAACATGTTCTCGAGTTTGGATTTCTGCTGACGTGCCAGTTTGACTTCACGGAATTTGCCCTGACGATACAGTGCAACTTCACGCGCTTTCTTCTCGTCACGTACCACGGTCACTTCATCACCGGCAGCCGGCACACCGGACAGACCCAGGATCTCAACCGGAATAGACGGACCCGCTTCCAGCACTTCCTGACCCAGTTCGTTGCGCATTGCACGAACACGGCCATATTCGAAGCCACACAGAACGATGTCGCCTTTGTTCAGCGTACCTTCACGCACCAGAACGGTTGCTACCGGACCACGACCTTTATCCAGGAAGGATTCGATCACCGCGCCGCTCGCCATACCTTTGCGAACCGCTTTCAGCTCCAGCACTTCTGCTTGCAGCAGGATGGCGTTCAACAGGTCATCAATACCGGTACCGGCTTTCGCAGATACTGGGATGAACTGAGACTCGCCGCCCCACTCTTCCGGCATCACGCCGTACTGAGACAGTTCGTTTTTAACGCGATCCATGTCGGCTTCAGGTTTGTCGATTTTGTTCACTGCAACGACAACCGGCACCTGCGCCGCTTTCGCGTGCTGGATTGCTTCGATAGTCTGCGGCATCACGCCATCGTCTGCGGCGACAACCAGAACCACGATATCCGTTGCCTGAGCACCACGAGCACGCATTGAGGTAAACGCGGCGTGACCCGGGGTATCCAGGAAGGTGATCATCCCGTTTTCGGTTTCAACGTGGTAAGCACCAATGTGCTGAGTAATGCCGCCCGCTTCACCGGAGGCCACTTTCGTTGAACGAATGTAGTCCAGCAGAGAGGTTTTACCGTGGTCAACGTGACCCATGATGGTCACAACCGGCGCGCGTGATTCAGGCGCAACACCCATATCACGGTCGCTCATCAGCGCTTCTTCCAGCTCGTTTTCACGACGCAGGATAACTTTGTGGCCCATCTCTTCTGCAACCAGCTGTGCAGTTTCCTGGTCAATGACCTGGTTGATGGTGGCCATCGCGCCCAGTTTCATCATCGCTTTGATGACCTGAGAACCTTTCACCGCCATTTTGTTAGCCAGTTCGCCTACGGTGATGGTCTCACCGATGATGACGTCACGGTTAACGGCCTGAACCGGTTTCTGGAAGCTCTGCTGTAAAGAGGAGCCTTTACGCTTGCCACCTTTGCCTCCGCGAACAGCGGCACGCGCTTCTTCACGATCGGCTTTGGATTCTGAGTGTTTATTGCCTTTCTTCGGACGCGGTGCTTTCGCGGTGCGGGTACGGCTACGGCCACCTTCCACTTCGCGATCGTTTTCGTCTTCAGCCTGACGCGCATGCTGAGAAGTGGTCACGTGGTAATCGCCGTTCTCCTCAACAGGTTCAGCAGCAACGTTAACGCCATTTTTCTCGTTTTCTTCAGCCATACGACGCGCTTCTTCTGCGACGCGACGCGCTTCTTCTTCCAGTTTACGACGTGCCTCTTCTTCGGCTTTGCGCTTAAGTTCTTGCGCTTCAGCTTCACGACGGGCTTTTTCAGCCTGGGCAGTCCTGGTCATTTCGTCAGATTGTTGGTTGCTCACTTTGCTCGTTTCCGCAGCTTCGCGTTTCGCCGTATCAGCGGGTTCGCGTTTCGCTTTTTCATCGGCTTCACGTTTCGCTTTCTCTTGTGCGTCACGCTTGGCTTTTTCCTCGGCTTCACGCTTAGCAGCTTCCTGCGCCTCACGACTGGCCTTCTCTTCCGCTTCGCGCTTCGCCTCTTCTTCCGCGGCGAGATTATCTGCCTCTTGCGGATCGCGTTTTACAAAGGTGCGTTTTTTGCGGACTTCGATCTGCACCGATTTACTCTTCCCGCCGGTGCCTGGGATATTTAATGTGCTGCGCGTTTTGCGCTGCAACGTCAGCTTGTCTGGCGAGGAACCGTGTTCACGGTTCAGGTGCGAGAGAAGCGTCTGTTTTTCTTGAGCTGTTACCGAGTCTTCAGCAGACTTCGGGATCCCTGCATCAGCAAATTGCTGTACCAGGCGGTCCACGGAGGTCTGAATCTCAGCGGCCAGCGCTTTTACGGTTACATCTGTCATGCTGTTCCTTCCTGCTACAGTTTATTACGCTTCGTCACCGAACCAGCAAATATTACGTGCGGCCATGATCAGCTCACCCGCTTTTTCGTCGGTCAGACCTTCGATATCACTCAGGTCATCAACGCCCTGGTCGGCGAGGTCTTCCAGCGTACAAACACCACGAGCAGCCAGTTTGAACGCCATTTCGCGATCCAGCCCTTCGAGGTTAAGCAGGTCATCAGCCGGTTTGTTATTACCGAGGCTTTCTTCCTGCGCCAGGGCCAGGGTGGTCAGTGCGTTCTTAGCGCGATCGCGCAAGGCTTCAACGGTCGCTTCATCAAGACCGTCAATTTCCAGCAGCTCTTTCATTGGCACATAGGCCAGTTCTTCCAGCGATGAGAAACCTTCTTCTACCAGTACGGTGGCGAAATCTTCGTCAATATCAAGGTACTTAGTGAAGGTGTCGATCGCTGCGTGGGCTTCCGCCTGATGCTTAGACTGAAGGTCGTCAACGGTCATCACGTTGAGTTCCCAGCCGCTCAGTTGTGAAGCCAGGCGCACGTTTTGACCATTACGGCCAATCGCCTGCGCCAGGTTGCCCGCTTCTACGGCGATATCCATGGTGTGACGGTCTTCATCAACCACAATAGACGCGACGTCTGCCGGTGCCATTGCGTTGATCACGAACTGTGCCGGATTATCGTCCCACAGAACGATATCGATACGTTCGCCGCCCAGTTCGGTCGATACCGCCTGAACGCGCGCGCCGCGCATACCGACACAAGCACCGACGGGGTCGATACGCTTGTCGTTGGTTTTCACGGCGATTTTCGCACGAGAACCCGGATCGCGCGCCGCGGCTTTGATTTCGATAAGTTCTTCACCGATTTCTGGCACTTCAATGCGGAACAGTTCAATCAGCATTTCCGGTTTGGAACGCGTCACGAACAGTTGCGCACCACGCGCTTCCGGACGCACAGCGTACAATACGCCACGAATACGGTCGCCTGGGCGGAAGTTTTCACGCGGCAGCATATCTTCACGCAGGATCACGGCTTCAGCATTGCTGCCCAGATCCAAAGAGATGTTGTCGCGGTTAACTTTTTTCACCACGCCGGTGATGATTTCACCTTCGTGCTGACGGAACTGATCAACGACCATCGCACGCTCAGCTTCGCGCACTTTCTGGACGATAACCTGTTTCGCCGTTTGCGTGGTGATACGGTCGAAGGTCACAGATTCAATCTGGTCTTCAACATATTCGCCCACGTTGAAGCTTTCGTCTTCGAAACGAGCCGCTTCAAGCGTAATTTCTTTCGTCGGTTGGGTCACTTCTTCTACGATCACCCAACGGCGGAAAGTATCGAAGTCACCGCTTTTACGATCGATTTCTACGCGAACATCGATCTCTTGCTCGTATTTTTTCTTGGTTGCTGTCGCCAGAGCACTTTCCAGCGCTTCAAAAATTTTTTCGCGCGGCAACGATTTTTCGTTGGAAACTGCTTCAACAACAGCCAAAATTTCTTTGTTCATTGGGGGCCTTTCACCTCAATCCAGACTGTTAAAAGTGGGGGACCAGGTTCGCTTTCTGAATATTGCTCAGTGCGAACACTTCATCTTTACCTTCGACCGTAACGGTGATCATCTCGCCATCTACACCCTTAATAACGCCCTGCCACTTGCGACGGTTTTGCACCGCCATGCGCAGCACCAGCGTTAACTCTTCGCCCATATAACGTGCGTAGTGTTCGGCGGTAAATAAAGGACGATCAAGACCCGGTGAGGAGACTTCCAGGTTGTAAGCAACGGTAATCGGATCTTCTACATCCAGTACGGCGCTCACCTGGTGGCTGACATCAGCACAATCATCAACGTTGATGCCATTATCACTATCAATATAGATGCGCAGTGTCGATGTGCGACTGCGCACAAACTCGATGCCGACCAGTTCGTAACCCAGCGCTTCAACTGGTGCCGTGATCATCTCTGTTAATTTTTGCTCTAATGTGGACAAACCCACCCCCAAGACATAAAAAAAGGGCGTTAAGCCCAGTTATTCTGTAGTCAGATAACAAAAAACCCCGATAAATCGGGGCTTTAGATAACTGAACCCTATAGCTGCAAATGCAGCCTGGAGAACCTTCCGAAAGTATTTTTTTCAAATCCAACGAGGAAGGCTCAAAGTCTTCACAGTATATTTGAAAAAGAACACTAAGGGAAAGTGGTTGCGGGGGCCGGATTTGAACCGACGACCTTCGGGTTATGAGCCCGACGAGCTACCAGGCTGCTCCACCCCGCGCCTGAAACGTGGCAAATACTACGCCGATCATGCAATAAATGCAAGTTAAGACAGGTGTAAACACCGGGAACGACTGATAAGACGAGCATTATAATCAATTGATTTTATTCAATGCAAGGAAAAAATAGCGTGTGGCGAGCGGCACGCAATGATTTTTTAACGATCTTGTCACTCTTCTCTTCCGGTTCTTCGCAAAAGATGTTTAAATGAAAACTCACTTATTTTGCATAATCATGCATTACTAACGAACATCTAAGCAGTGACTGTTCACTGTGTTTGGCACAACATCATGGCGTGGCTGCGAAGTCTCTCGCCCAGATATATTAAGCAGGGATTTTTTTATGACGACGATTCTCAAGCATCTTCCGGTTGGACAACGTATTGGCATTGCTTTCTCCGGTGGCCTCGACACCAGCGCAGCCCTGCTGTGGATGCGCCAGAAAGGTGCCGTTCCTTATGCGTACACGGCAAATCTGGGTCAGCCAGATGAAGATGACTATGAGGCGATCCCTCGCCGTGCGAAGGAATACGGTGCAGAAAACGCACGCCTGATTGACTGCCGTAAGCAACTGGTGGCTGAGGGCATTGCCGCGATTCAGTGTGGCGCGTTTCATAACACCACCGGCGGGCTGACTTATTTCAACACCACGCCGCTGGGCCGTGCCGTCACCGGCACCATGCTGGTTGCCGCCATGAAAGAAGATGGCGTGAATATCTGGGGCGACGGCAGCACCTATAAAGGCAACGACATTGAGCGTTTCTACCGTTACGGCCTGCTGACCAATGCCGAGTTGAAAATCTACAAACCGTGGCTGGATACCGACTTCATTGATGAGCTGGGTGGCCGTCAGGAAATGTCTGAGTTTATGATTGCCTGCGGTTTCGACTATAAAATGTCGGTAGAAAAAGCGTACTCCACTGACTCCAACATGCTGGGCGCGACGCACGAAGCGAAAGATCTGGAATTCCTCAACTCCAGCGTCAAAATTGTTAACCCGATCATGGGCGTCAAATTCTGGGATGAGAGCGTCAAAATCCCGGCGGAAGAAGTGACCATTCGTTTTGATCGCGGTTACCCGGTGGCGCTGAACGGCAAAACCTTTGCAGACGACGTTGAGCTGATGCTGGAAGCGAACCGCATCGGTGGCCGTCACGGTCTGGGCATGAGCGATCAGATTGAAAACCGTATCATTGAAGCGAAAAGCCGTGGCATCTACGAAGCTCCGGGGATGGCGCTGCTGCACATCGCCTATGAGCGTCTGCTGACCGGTATCCACAACGAAGATACCATCGAGCAGTACCACTCCCACGGTCGCCAGTTAGGCAAACTGCTGTATCAGGGCCGCTGGTTCGATCCGCAGGCGCTGATGCTGCGTGATGCGCTGCAACGCTGGGTCGCCAGTGCGATTACCGGTGAAGTGACGCTGGAACTGCGTCGCGGTAACGACTACTCGATCCTCAACACCGTGTCTGACAATCTGACCTACAAAGCAGAACGTCTGACCATGGAAAAAGGCGAGTCCGTCTTCTCTCCGGACGATCGTATCGGTCAGCTGACCATGCGTAATCTGGACATTACCGACACCCGCGAAAAACTGATCAACTACGTCGAGACCGGCCTGCTCTCCTCTTCTGCCAGCACCGGTCTGCCGCAGATGGACAGCCTGGAACACATCGAGAAAAAGTAATCAGCCAGCGGTATGCGTAAAAACGGCCCGGTGATCTCTCGCCGGGCCGTTTTTTTATTTCTTGTTAAGGTGGCTGCGGTAGGTATCGAGCACCACCGCCACGACGATCACCGCCCCGGTGATAAACCGCTTCGTTGGTTCACTGGCCCCGACCTGCGCCAGCCCCGCCGCCAGCACTGAAATAATCAGCGCCCCTAAAAAAGTGCAGATGATCGAGCCACGCCCGCCCATCAGGCTGGTGCCGCCAATCACCACCGCCGCGATCACCTGAAGCTCCATACCCACGCCGCTGTTCGGATCTGCCGCCTCCAGTCGCGCTACCTGAAACAGTGACGCGAGACCGGATAACCCGCCCATCAACGCAAACACCGCAATCTTGTACGGCCCCGGGTTGATGCCCGATAAGCGCACCGCTTCCTCGTTGGTGCCAATGCCAATCAGATGACGGCCAAACACCGTGCGGGTCAGCACCAGGTGCCCAACGATGATCACCACGATGGCAATAATAAACGACGGTGAGATGCCCAGAAAAATGGGATCGGCCAGGTAATCAAAAATGGAGCCAATGTAGGCCGTACGGGAATCCGTGAGCTGGTACGCCGCCCCGCGCGCCATCTCCAGCACGCCGAGGGAAACGATGAACGCCGGAATGCGCCACGCCACGGTAATCAGGCCGGTAAAGGATCCGACCAACGTGGAGAGCGCCACGCCCGCCAGCGCCGCCAGCCACGGCTCCCAGTGCCAGTTCAGCGACGTCACGCTGACCACCGCCGCCGCCAGCGCCAGCAGCGAACCGACGGAGAGATCGATGCCAGCGATGATCAGCACGAAGGTCATGCCGACGGACATCACGATCAGATCGGGGATCTGGTTGGCGATGGTACTAAAGGTGTTCATGCTCAGGAAATGCGTACTGAGAAACGAGAACAGCACGATCATTGCCAGCAGCGCGCCCAGCAACCCCAGATAGCTGCTCAGACTTCGCCAGGGTGAATAAGCATTCACCTTCGGTGCAGCGGGTTTCGTTGATAGCGTTTTATTCATAGGGGATCCTGTTTACCCATCGGCGTGCGCCCGACACCCTCAGCCTGTTGGTAGCCTGAAAATGCCGCCGCTAAAATTTTGTCCTGCGTCCAGCCATCACGATCAAAGGTCTCCACCAGCCTGCCGTCTGACATCACCGCGATGCGGTCACAAATGAGCATCAACTCGCGCAGGTCGCTGGACACCACCACCAGCCCCTTACCTTTTTTCGTCAGTTCATTGAGCAACAGATAGATATCGCGCTTGGCCCCCACGTCGATGCCGCGCGTCGGCTCATCAAACAGGATCACATCGCAGTCGCGCTCCAGCCAGCGGCTAATGAGCACCTTTTGCTGATTGCCGCCGGATAAGCTCTCCACCGGCTGCGCAGAGCTTGCGGCACGTACGCCGAGGCTTTTGATATGCCGGTTGGCTAACGTCGACTCCTTTTGCCCATTAACGACAGAAAAGCGGCTGATTTTGTCGCTGTTGCCGAGCGAAATATTGGCCGCCAGCGGCTGAGGCAACAGCAGGCCTTCCCCTTTACGATCCTCTGTGACCAGTGCGATACCGTGCTTAATGGCATCCGCCGGTGAGCGCAGCGTGACGGGTCTTGGCGGTGAGCCGACGGATAACGTGCCGCTGTCGACAGGATCGGCACCAAAGAGCGCACGCATCAGCTCGGTTCTGCCAGAGCCGACCAGACCGCTGATGCCCAGCACCTCGCCACGGTGAACGCTAAACGAGATATCCTTGATGGCTTTACCGCGGGTGAAATGCTCAACCGTCAATACCGGATTGCCCGCCCGACGCTCACTGACATCAAACGCACTGTCCAGATCGCGCCCAACCATCAGCGACACCAGTTGATCGCTGGTATAGCGTTTAATGTCGTCCACGCAGACCAGATGACCGTCGCGCAGCACCGCCACGTCGTCGGCGATCCTCGCCAGTTCATCCAGCCGGTGGGAGATATAGACCAGCGAGACGCCGCGCGCTTTGAACAGCGCGATTTGCGTAAACAGCAGTTCCACTTCACGGCTGCTGAGCATGGCGGTCGGTTCATCCAGGATCAGAATACGGCTGTCACCAATCAGGTTGCGCGCAATCTCAATCATTTGCTGATGACCGATCCCCAGCGCGCCCACCAGCGTGTTTGGATCGATGTTTTGCAGACCGACCATGGCCATTACCGGGCGCGCCATCTCTTCAAGCTTTTTGCGGTTAATCCAGCCAAAGCGATTCGGCAGCTGTTCGATAAAGAGGTTCTCAGCAACCGACAGCGTCGGCAGCAAGTTTAGCTCCTGCATGACCATGCGAACGCCCAGCGCTTCCGCTTCCTTTCGATTTGCCGGTGCGTAAGGCCGCCCCTGGTAAATCATCTGACCGGTGGTCGCGTGGGTGAGTCCGCCGATGATTTTTGATAAGGTACTTTTGCCCGCGCCATTTTCACCGGTCAGGGCCAAAACTTTTCCTGGATAGAGTGCCAGCGTCACATCCGTTAACACCGCTTCGCTGTAGGTTTTGCCCAGCCCCTTTACCGCCAGGATCTCATGCCCGTCATTCATAGTGTGGCCCTATCCGCGCATGACGCGCCGACGGCATCGCTCAAGACACCGCCGGAACGTTACCGCTTATTGCTTAACGATGAGTTTGATGGGGGTTTCGACACTGCTGGACAGGTCACTCTGTTTTTTGCCGTTTTTCAGCGCGTCGAGGGCGGCATCAATGCCGAACACCGCCTGCTGGGAAGCAAACTGGTCTGCCGTGGCGAGCACGCGACCATCCTGTAGCATAGGTTTGATGGCTTCGATGTTGTCATACCCGACAACCTGCACCTGGCCTTTTTTGCCTGCGGCGCGAATGGCAGAGACGGCTCCGAGCGCCATGTTATCGTTGTCCGCTAACAGCGCTTTGATATCCGGGTATTCGCTCAGCATGGCGGCGGCCACGGTGTTGGCGTTGTTAATTTCCCACTGACCGGACTGCACGGACACCACTTTCATGCCCCCCTGATCCATCGCCTCCTGGAAACCTTGCGTGCGCTGCTGAGAGTTGCTGGAGGTCGGAATACCTTCAATGATGCCCACCTGATCGCCCGCCTTCAGGTGTTTAGCTAAATAGTCACCGATGTCTTTCGCACCTTTGCGGTTATCCGGCCCGACAAACGGGATGTTCAGGTTTTTCTCTTTCAGCACGCCGTCATCAAATTTATTATCGATGTTAATCACGATAATCCCTGCATCAATGGCTTTTTTCACCACCGGCAGCAGCGCTTTGGAATCCGATGGCGCAATGATAATGGCGTCAGCTTTTGAGACGATCATCTGCTCAACGATCTGAATTTGATTCGCGGTATCCGTTTCGTTTTTAATGCCGTTGGAGACGAGATCGAATTTATCCGCATTTTTCTTTTGGTAATCCTTCGCCCCCGTTTCCATGGTCAGGAAAAACTCATTGGCCAGAGACTTCATCACCAGCGCGATTTTTGGCTTCTGCGCCGGCGCATCTGCCGCAACGACCGGTAATGCAAACGCCGTCGAGAGCGCTAAACCGACTGTCGCACCGATAACACGATAAAACATTCTATTTTTCATCAAATTATCCTTATTGAGGTAGGGTCACAGACAACAATAATGTTAATCGCGGAACATGGGAAAAACAGGATATAGCGGTTTTTATTTCTGATTTGTGGTGTGGCGTCGGAAAAGCGAAAACAGCGCGGATGAAAACGGGGGAAAAATTGCAGAGCTCGAAGAAGGGGAGTGAAGAAGGGGCAAATTTTGGGCGAAAAAAAAGACATCTTACGATGTCTTTTTTTCGGAATATTGGTACCGAGGATGGGACTCGAACCCACAAGCCCGTTAGGGCACTACCACCTCAAGGTAGCGTGTCTACCAATTCCACCACCTCGGTACTGAATACTTACTGCGGGATGTCGCTGCTCGGCTTAGCCGGTGCTGCTGGCTGAGTCTGCTCAGATTTCACTGGCGCGCTCAGGTTTTCCCACTCACTTCCTTTATTGGTCTTGTTGCTATTAATGTTGCCCAGCACCAGACTGATGATGAAGAACAGGGTACCCAACACGGCTGTCATACGGGTCATGAAGTTACCAGAACCACTTGAACCGAACAGCGTAGCGGATGAGCCTGCACCAAAGGAGGCTCCCATATCAGCACCTTTACCTTGTTGCAGCATAATCAGACCTACCAGGCCAATTGCAACAATAAGGAAAACGACTAAAAGAGCTTCGTACATAATCAACCTGTTCCTTGCGGAGTTGCCGCGTAACATTAGCTTCGTACCCCGGAGGGCGTTAAACCAAAATGCGGGAGTTATTGTTGTTTCCCACTGAAGCGGGTGTGAATACTAACCAAAGCGAATCGGCTTCGCAAGGGCAATTTCAACACATTGTATCAAGTGCGGAAAAAAACAGCAAAAGCGGGCGAGTCGGGCAATAAAAAGGCGGCAAACGCCACCTTTTTAAGCACTTAGGGTCAAACGGCCTTCACCGCATCCGCAATGCGATTCGCAAACGCCACAACCTGGGCTTCATCTTCACCTTCAACCATCACGCGGATCAGCGGCTCGGTGCCTGATTTGCGTAATAACACGCGCCCACGGCTGCCCAGCGCGGCTTCCACCTCGGCGGTGACCGCTTTGACGGTTTCATTTTCCAACGGATCGTCGATACCGGCGGTGAAGCGCACGTTGATCAGGATCTGCGGGAACAGTTTCATGCCGCTGCACAGGTCATGGAGCGACATATGGTTGCGCACCATGGCGGCAACGACCTGCAAACCCGCGACGATGCCGTCGCCAGTGGTGGTTTTGTCCAGCAGCAGGATGTGGCCGGAGTTTTCAGCGCCAATGCGCCAGCCCTTTTCCTGGAGTTTTTCCAGCACATAACGGTCGCCAACTTTTGCGCGCGCAAACGGGATGCCAAGCTGCTTAAGCGCCAGCTCCAGCCCCATGTTGCTCATCAATGTGCCGACCGCGCCACCGCGTAGCTGGCCCTGACGCAGACCTTCGCGCGCAATGATGTAAAGGATTTGGTCGCCATCGACCTTGTTACCTTCATGGTCAACCATGATCACGCGGTCGCCGTCGCCATCAAAAGCGATGCCAATGTCCGCTTTCTCGGCCACCACGCGCGCCTGAAGCGCACGTACGTCGGTCGCCCCCACTTCTTCATTGATGTTGACGCCGTTCGGCTCACAGCCGAGGGTCACAACATTCGCGCCCAGCTCGCGGAAGACGTTTGGCGCGATGTGATAGGTTGCCCCGTGCGCGCAATCGACGACGATTTTGAGGTGCTTGAGGCTCAGTTCATTGGGGAACGTGCCTTTACAGAATTCGATGTAACGACCGGCGGCATCGACAATACGACTGGCTTTGCCCAGCAGCGCGGAATCCACACAGGTGATCTCTTTTTCCAGTTCGGCTTCGATGGCCTCTTCAACCTCATCCGGGAGTTTAGTGCCATCGATAGAGAAGAATTTTATGCCATTGTCGTAGAACGGGTTATGCGATGCGGAGATGACAATGCCCGCCTCGGCGCGGAAGGTACGCGTGAGATAAGCCACCGCCGGCGTCGGCATGGGGCCGGTGAACGACGCGGAAATTCCCGCCGCCGCAAGACCGGCTTCCAGCGCCGATTCCAGCATATAACCGGAAATGCGCGTGTCTTTACCGATAATGATTTTACGCGAGCCATGACGCGCCAGCACTTTACCGGCCGCCCAGCCCAGCTTCAGCACGAAGTCCGGCGTAATCGGCGCATCACCTACACGACCGCGAATGCCGTCGGTACCAAAATATTTACGTTCACTCATAGCGTTTTTTTTCCTTCGCTGAAAGCGTGGCTTCGACCACTCGCATAGCCTCAACCGTTTCTTTTACGTCATGGACGCGAATAATGTGCGCACCCTGCATCGCCGCAATCACGGCGCAGGCCAGACTACCGCTCAGACGCTCCGACGGGCCGACGTTAAGCAACTGGCCGATCATCGACTTGCGTGACATTCCCACCAGCAGCGGCAGGTTAAACTGATGAAATTCCGACAGGCGTGCAAGCAGCGCATAGTTGTGCGACAGATTCTTACCGAAACCGAATCCTGGGTCGAGCAACAATTTATCTTTTGCGATCCCGGCACGCTCGCAGCGAGCAATATTATCGACAAAGTATTGCGTAACGTCAGTCATGACATCCGCGTATTTTGGCGCATCCTGCATGGTTTTTGGATCGCCCTGCATATGCATCAGGCAAACGGGCAACCCCGTTTGTGCAGCGGCTTCCAGTGCGCCTGGCTCACTCAGCGAGCGAATGTCATTGATGATGTGCGCGCCCACGCGGGCCACTTCACGGATCACTTCCGCTTTCGACGTATCCACGGAAATCCACACCTCAAAACGCTGCGCCAGCGCCTCAACGACCGGCACCACGCGGGACAACTCCTCATCAACGCTCACGTCCAGCGCACCAGGGCGAGTCGATTCGCCCCCCACATCGATAATCGTCGCGCCCGCGTTGATCATCAGATTGGCGTGTTTAACCGCTTCCACCAGCGTGTTATGCGCCCCGCCGTCGGAAAACGAATCCGGCGTAACGTTGAGGATCCCCATCACGTGCGGATGTGACAGGTCGAGCGTGGATCCCTGAGCGAAGAGTTTCATGAATCATCCCTTTTTATTGTGTGGTGAGTTGAATATGAAAAACCCCGGAGCAAGCTCCAGGGTTTTGGGTAACGATAGCATCATGGACAGTCGAGGACTTATTTGTCGCCCAGCTGTTCTGACATGGTATTGCCCGGATTCGGCGTACGCGGTTCATCGACCGGACGCGGTGCACGCGGGGTGCCATTGCTGTCAGAGTTGTTAGACGTGCCTGGATCTTCCCAGCCCGCTGGCGGACGCACATCGCGGCGAGCCATCAGGTCATCGATCTGCGGTGCGTCGATGGTCTCATATTTCATGAGCGCCTCTTTCATCGCATGCAGGATATCCATATTCGCGTTCAGGATTTCACGCGCACGATTGTAGTTACGTTCAATCAGCGCTTTCACTTCCTGGTCGATAATACGTGCCGTCTCATCGGACATGTGCTTCGCTTTTGCCACAGAACGACCGAGGAACACTTCACCCTCTTCTTCTGCGTACAACAGCGGACCGAGTTTATCGGAGAAGCCCCACTGGGTGACCATGTTACGCGCCAGATTGGTTGCCACTTTGATGTCGTTAGACGCCCCGGTGGAAACATGCTCTACGCCGTAAATAATCTCTTCTGCCAGACGACCGCCGTACAGCGTGGAGATCTGGCTTTCCAGTTTCTGACGGCTGGCGCTGATTGCATCGCCCTCCGGCAGGAAGAAGGTCACACCCAGCGCACGACCACGCGGGATAATCGTCACTTTGTGCACCGGATCGTGCTCAGGCACCAGGCGGCCAATGATCGCATGGCCCGCTTCGTGATACGCGGTGGACTCTTTCTGCGCTTCTGTCATCACCATGGAGCGACGTTCCGCACCCATCATGATTTTGTCTTTCGCTTTTTCGAACTCGACCATCGACACAACGCGTTTGTTACCACGCGCGGCGAACAGGGCCGCTTCGTTGACGAGGTTGGCCAGATCCGCACCGGAGAAGCCAGGCGTACCACGCGCGATGATTGCCGCGTCGATATCCGGGGACAGCGGGACGCGACGCATATGCACTTTCAGGATTTGCTCACGGCCACGCACATCCGGCAGACCGACCACAACCTGACGGTCGAAACGGCCTGGACGCAGCAGCGCCGGGTCAAGCACGTCCGGACGGTTAGTTGCGGCGATAACGATAATACCTTCGTTACCTTCGAAGCCGTCCATTTCAACCAGCATCTGGTTCAGGGTTTGTTCACGTTCATCGTGACCGCCACCCAGGCCTGCGCCACGCTGGCGGCCCACGGCGTCGATTTCATCGATAAAGATGATGCACGGTGCCGCTTTTTTGGCCTGTTCAAACATGTCACGCACACGAGATGCACCAACACCGACGAACATTTCAACGAAGTCCGAACCGGAAATCGTAAAGAACGGCACTTTCGCTTCACCGGCAATGGCTTTCGCCAGCAAGGTTTTACCGGTACCTGGAGGGCCGACCATCAGCACGCCCTTCGGAATTTTACCGCCCAGCTTCTGGAAACGGCTCGGTTCACGCAGGTATTCAACCAGTTCAGCAACCTCTTCTTTTGCTTCGTCGCAACCGGCAACGTCGGCAAATGTGGTTTTGATCTGATCTTCGGTTAGCATGCGCGCCTTGCTCTTACCGAACGACATGGCACCTTTGCCACCGCCGCCCTGCATTTGGCGCATAAAGAATATCCAGACCCCAATCAGTAACAGCATCGGGAACCAGGAGATAAAGATTGAAGCCAGCAGGCTAGGTTCTTCCGGCGGCTCGCCAACCACTTTGACGTTTTTCGTCAGCAGGTTATCAAGCAGTTTCGGGTCGTTGACCGGGATGTAAGTCGTGTAACGGTTACTATCTTTCTTGGTAACGTTGATCTCACGTCCGTTGATACGCGCTTCGCGAACCTGGTCCTGATTGACCTCTTGCAGGAAGGTTGAATAATCTACCTTACGGCCATTAGACTCGCTGGGCCCAAAGCTCTGGAATACTGACATCAGCACGACGGCAATGACCAGCCAGAGTATTAGGTTTTTCGCCATGTCACTCAAGGGATTAACCTCATATTACAACTGTGTTAAAAACAGCGTCAGGATACTTCATATCCGGTTGCTTTCAAACTTTCGTTCAAAATCAATCGGTTATCATTTTCGCCCGGTCGCTACAATGTACACTTCACGTGATCGCGCACGGGAAGAGTCCGGCTTACGAACTTTGACCTTCGCAAACAGGGAGCGAATTTCTCTTAGATACTCATCGAATCCTTCGCCCTGAAACACTTTCACTACAAAACTGCCGCCAGGTGCCAGTACATCACGACACATTTGCAGTGCCAGCTCCACCAGATACATGGCGCGTGGGATATCCACCGCTGGCGTGCCACACATGTTGGGTGCCATGTCAGACATGACCACCTGGACTTTGTTGTCACCGACTCGCTCAAGCAATGCTTTCACGACTAATTCATCACGAAAATCGCCCTGAAGGAAGTCCACACCAACGATAGGATCCATAGGTAAAAGATCGCATGCGATGATTCGGCCTTTGCCACCAATCTGCGTGACCACGTATTGAGACCATCCACCGGGTGCAGCACCCAGGTCGACCACCGTCATACCCGGCTTAAAAAGTTTGTCACTTTGCTGTATTTCATCAAGTTTAAACCAGGCACGGGAACGTAACCCCTTTTTCTGCGCCTGGAGAACATATTTATCGCTAAAGTGTTCCTGGAGCCAGCGACTCGAGCTGGCAGAACGCTTTTTACCTGTCATTTAACATTCCAACTGGGTTCATCGTGAGCCGACGGTGTAAATTTCCACACGGCAATTTGGCGATATAAGGGAGATGGCGGTAGAATGAACCGTTTTCAATCCCAACGTAAGCAAAAATATACGATGAATCTGAGTACTAAACAAAAACAGCACCTAAAAGGTCTGGCACATCCGCTCAAGCCCGTGGTTATGCTTGGCAACAATGGTTTGACCGAAGGGGTACTGGCCGAGATTGAACAAGCGTTGCAGCACCATGAGCTTATCAAGGTAAAAATCGCTACTGAAGATCGCGAAACTAAAACTTTGATCGTGGAAGCGATTGTTCGTGAAACCGGCGCCTGTAACGTACAGGTCATCGGTAAAACGCTGGTACTGTACCGTCCAACTGCTGAGCGTAAAATCTCGCTGCCACGTTAAGAATATCCTGAATTGAACACATTTACTGTGTAAAACGAGGGGTTTTCTACAAGCAGACGAGCAAAATGCCACGCTCTGAGTGTTGATAAAAGGCCGCTATGCGGCCTTTTTCTTATCTTTACAAACCATCAACATATTACAGCTTGTAACGAAATCAAAGATATTCCACTTTGATAATCTCATATTCGACTTCACCACCCGGCGTGCGGATAACGACAACGTCGTCTGTTTCCTTGCCCACCAGACCGCGCGCGATCGGTGAATTCACAGAAATCAGATTTTGCTTAAAATCCGCTTCATCGTCGCCCACGATGCGGTAGGTCTGTTCTTCGTCGTTATCGAGGTTGAGCACGGTCACGGTGCAGCCAAAAATCACGCGGCCATTCTTCGGCATTTTAGAGATATCGATGACCTGCGCATTGGACAGCTTGGCTTCGATATCAGCAATGCGCCCTTCGCAAAAGCCCTGCTGTTCGCGGGCTGCGTGGTATTCAGCGTTTTCTTTCAGATCGCCGTGCTCACGCGCATCGGCAATCGCGGCAATGATTTCAGGACGACGCACGGATTTCAAAAAATCCAGTTCTTCGCGCAGTTTTTCGGCACCACGTAAGGTCATCGGAATAGCTTGCATTGGTTATACCTCTTGAACATTCCTGTAGGGAGCGGTTGCCCCGCCCCGGCAGCTAAGCCCGCCCGGAAATCATGCCGATCCCGGGCCAGAAGCAAAAGAAAACTGACCCGGAGACTACGCCCCAGGTCAGAAGCAATTTTTCAATTTGATACGCATTTTACCGCGAAGTTCACCATGGGTCATCGTTTACTTTCCGGTGCGATGCACCGTAGTATGACGGCTTGTTTCCAGGCTGCTTGCGCGAGATTATGCGATTTTCCAGATTTTTCATCGGATTGACCACCAGTATAGCGTTGAATGTCCAGGCGGCGAATGTCGATGAGTACATTAACCAGTTACCCGACGGCGCCAACCTTGCCCTGATGGTGCAGAAGGTTGGCGCTCAGGCACCCGACATTGATTATCATAGCCAGCAAATGGCCCTTCCAGCCAGTACGCAAAAAGTCATTACCGCGCTGGCTGCCCTGCTGCAACTTGGCCCGGACTTTCGCTTTATCACCACGCTTGAAACAAAAGCACCGGTTGAAAATGGCGTCATGAAAGGGGACCTGACGGCGCGATTTGGCGGCGATCCGACGCTTAAACGTCAGGATATTCGCAATATGGTGGCGGTACTGAAAAAATCCGGCGTGCAGAAAATCGAAGGCAATGTGCTTATCGATACGTCGGTGTTCGCCAGCCACGATAAAGCGCCAGGCTGGCCGTGGAACGACATGACGCAGTGCTTCAGCGCGCCCCCGGCGGCAGCTATCATTGACCGCAACTGCTTCTCTGTTTCGCTCTACAGTGCGCCAAAAGCCGACGACCTGGCGTTTATCCGTATCGCCTCTTACTACCCCGTGACCATGTTTAGTCAGGTGCGTACGCTCGCCAGAGGCGCTCCTGACGCGCAGTATTGCGAGCTGGACGTAGTGCCGGGCGATTTGAACCGCTTCACGCTCACAGGCTGTATGACGCAGCGTGCGGACCCCTTACCGTTGGCATTCGCTATTCAGGATGGCGCAAGCTACGCCGGGGCCATTATCAAAGATGAGCTGAAGCAGGCGGGCATCACCTACAGCGGCACGCTGCTGCGCCAGACGCGGGTGAATGAGCCGGGCACGGTCATCGCCAGCAAACAGTCAGCGCCGCTTCACGACCTGCTGAAGATCATGCTGAAAAAATCCGACAACATGATTGCCGACACCGTTTTCCGTTCCATTGGTCATGCGCGCTTTAACGTGCCGGGTACCTGGCGTGCCGGTTCAGACGCAGTGCGCCAAATTTTGCGCCAACAGGCGGGGGTGGATTTGGGTAACAGCATTGTGGTGGACGGTTCGGGCCTGTCGCGCCATAACCTGATCTCCCCAGCCACCATGATGCAGGTGCTGCAATACATTGCGCAGCATGATACCGAGCTTAACTTCATTTCGATGCTGCCGCTGGCAGGCTACGACGGTTCGCTGCAATACCGTGCGGGGCTGCATCAGGCGGGCGTGGACGGCAAAGTGTCGGCGAAGACCGGTTCGTTGCAGGGGGTGTATAACCTCGCGGGCTTTATCACCACCGCCAGCGGTCAGCGAATGGCGTTTGTGCAATATCTTTCGGGTTATGCCGTAGAGCCTGCTGACCAGCGCAACCGCCGTATTCCGTTGGTGCGTTTCGAGAGCAGATTGTATAAAGATATCTATCAAAACAACTGAATAAAAAAGCCCGGTAGCGCAATGCTGCCGGGCTTGATCAGCCATTCAGGCCTTCACCCGGTAAACCTGCACTGCCGGGTGAGCCACGCTGAATTATCGCTTGTAGATGAACTCGATGCCTTCGTCGTCTGATTCATCCCAGTCGTCGTCATCTTCGTCGTCTTCTTCAACCTGCATCTCTTCAAGCTGCTGGCGGTGGTAATCATCCCACATGAATTCGACTTTCTCTGGCTGCTTCTCTTCTTCTGCCTGGGCAATAGGGTTTTCGATGATGAAGGTCATCACATCCCAGCACAGGTCCTTAACGCCCTGCTGGCTCGCCGCAGAAATGAGATAGAACTTCTCTTCCCAACCCAGCGCCTGAGCAATCGCTTTGGCTTTTTCTTCCGCCTGCGCTTTGTCCATCAGGTCGATCTTGTTAAAGACCAGCCAGCGCGGTTTGCCCGCCAGTTTTTCGCTGTATTTTTCCAGCTCACCAATGATGATGCGCGCGTTTTCAGCCGGATCGGAACCGTCGATCGGATCGAGGTCGATCAGGTGTAACAGCACGCGGCAGCGCTCAAGGTGTTTCAGGAAGCGAATACCGAGGCCTGCGCCTTCAGCGGCACCTTCGATAAGTCCTGGGATGTCAGCGACCACGAAGCTTTTTTCGTTATCCATACGCACAACGCCAAGGCTTGGCACCAGCGTGGTAAACGGATAGTCCGCCACTTTTGGTTTTGCCGCAGACACCGCACGAATGAACGTGGATTTACCGGCGTTTGGCATACCCAGCATACCGACGTCGGCCAGCAGCATCAGCTCAAGCTGAATATCACGTTTCTCGCCCGGCGTACCCATGGTTTTCTGACGCGGCGTACGGTTAACGGAGGATTTGAAACGGCTGTTACCCAGACCGTGCCAGCCGCCTTTCGCGACCATCAGGCGCTGACCGTGTTTGGTCATGTCACCCATGGTTTCGCCCGTACCCTGATCGATAACACGCGTACCGATTGGCACTTTGACGCTGATATCTTTGCCGCGTTTCCCGGTGCAATCACGGCTCTGACCATTCTGCCCACGCTCAGCGCGGAACGACTTCTCAAAACGGTAGTCGATCAGGGTATTCAGGTTTTCGTCCGCTTCCAGCCAGACATCACCGCCGTCACCGCCATCGCCGCCATCAGGGCCGCCACGCGGAATATACTTCTCACGACGGAAGCTTACGCAGCCGTTCCCGCCGTCACCTGCTACGACCAGAATCGCAGCTTCATCAACAAACTTCATTTTACTCTCCGTTACTCATTCGCCTGAGCGGGGTAAAGTGACAACCACTTCACGCTTGCGCCAGCTTCCCCACAGGCGATGGCCAATGGCGGAATACATTGCGCCCGCAACCACGACAAACGCACCGAGATAACCTAAAAGGTTTAACATCGGTCTGGCGAAGAAATCGGGCCAGGCCTGTGATAATAAATCTGAAAACAATAATGTAAACAGCGGGGTAAGCGTGATTAACGCGCTTACCTGAGCCGCCTGCCAGCGCGCCATCGCTTCCGCCAGCGCACCATAACCCACCAGCGTATTCAGGCCACAAAAGACCAGGCAGGCCAGCTGCCATTGGCTTAACTGGAACACTGCACCGGGCTTAGCCAGAGGCAATAACGCTATTGTACACAAAGTGTACAGTAAAAAGAGGATCTGCTGTGAGGCCAGTCGACGCAATAACACCTTTTGCGCGACGCCATAACTTACCCAGACCGTTGCCGCTGCAACACCGAAGATCACACCCCAGGTGTAATCCGTCAGCCGGGTGAAAATCTCTACCAGACTGGTGTTGAAAAACATCACCAGCCCGCAAAGTAGCATCACTGCCCCAATCACCTGGGTACCGCGCATCTTCTCTTTGAGAATGAAGACGCTGGCGACCATCATGCCAACCGGTGAGAGCTGCCCAATCACCTGTGAAGCCGTCGGGGTTAAATATTGCAGGGAAGAACTAAAGAGAATGAAATTCCCAAACAGGCCGCACGTCGCGATAGCCAGCAGTACCAGCCAGCGGCGATGACGAAAAATACGCATCGGCGGCAGTTTGCCTTTGATGGCCAGAATCGACCCCAGGCCGATAGCCGCCATTAAAAAGCGATAGAACACCACCGTAGGCGGTTCCATCACTTCCAGCACCTGCTTCATTGCAATGGGCAACGCACCCCAGCACATGGCTGTCGTGAGCGCCAAAAGAATACCAATGCCTGCCTGCTGCTTCATGCCCGTACCCTGCAAATAATTTAGCGGGACAGAATGTAAAAAGCCCCGCAACGTGTTGCGGGGCTTTCATCCGTTACCGGGACGCGAAAAACTTATTCAGCAACGATGCTGATGAACTTACGGTTTTTCGGGCCTTTAACTTCGAACTTAACTTTACCGTCAGTCAAAGCGAACAGAGTGTGGTCACGGCCGCAACCAACGTTGGAGCCAGCGTGGAATTTGGTACCACGTTGACGAACGATGATGCTACCTGCCAGAACTGCTTCTCCGCCAAAGCGTTTTACGCCCAGACGTTTAGCTTCTGAATCGCGACCGTTACGAGTTGAGCCGCCAGCCTTTTTGTGTGCCATTTAAATCTGCTCCCCTAGTCTTAAGCGCTGATGCCAGTAATTTTAACATCAGTGAACCACTGACGATGGCCTTGCTGCTTACGGTAGTGTTTACGACGACGAAACTTAACGATTTTAACTTTCTCGCCACGACCGTGTGCAACAACTTCAGCTTTGATAACGCCGCCATCAACGAAAGGAACGCCGATTTTGACTTCTTCACCGTTTGCGACCATCAGAACTTCAGCGAACTCAACAGTTTCGCCAGTTGCGATGTCCAGCTTTTCCAGGCGAATGGTCTGACCTTCGCTTACTCGGTGTTGTTTACCACCACTTTGGAAAACCGCGTACATAAAAAACTCCGCTTCCGCGCACCTTTTGTGTGATTCAGAGTGCGCTATAAATATTCACAATAGGGCGCGAATATTACGCAAAACGCGAAGCTTTGACAAGTGTGATCGTCAATACACGCAGAAAAAAAACACAGCGTGTATGGTAACGTTTATCTGGCGCGTTTTTTCAGTACAATCGACAATACTATTCTAACCCGTAACCCTTTGTTATCCCATTTTGCTATGTGGTAAACAGGACATGAAGCCCGGCTTTAGCGATGAATTTAGAAAAAATCAATGAGTTAACCGCGCAAGATATGGCGGGTGTCAATGCGACCATCCTGCAACAGCTCAACTCTGAAGTTCAGTTGATCAATCAGTTGGGCTACTACATCGTCAGCGGCGGCGGAAAACGCATCCGTCCGATGATCGCCGTGCTCGCCGCACGCGCCGTAGGCTACGAAGGAA
Source organism: uncultured Enterobacter sp. (assembly GCA_963521185.1). GTDB lineage: Bacteria > Pseudomonadota > Gammaproteobacteria > Enterobacterales > Enterobacteriaceae > Enterobacter_D. The sequence continues at coordinate 60,727 of CAUQTV010000011.1, forward strand.
ATGCACATGTCACGATCGCGGCGTTAATCGAGTTTATCCACACCGCGACGCTGCTGCATGACGACGTGGTCGATGAGTCTGACATGCGCCGCGGCAAAGCCACGGCTAACGCCGCCTTTGGCAATGCGGCAAGCGTTCTGGTGGGCGATTTTATCTATACCCGCTCCTTCCAGATGATGACCAGCCTCGGCTCGCTCAAAGTGCTGGAGGTCATGTCTGAAGCGGTTAACGTGATCGCGGAGGGTGAAGTTCTGCAATTGATGAACGTCAACGATCCGAACATCACCGAAGAAAACTACATGCGCGTGATCTACAGCAAAACCGCGCGTCTGTTTGAAGCCGCCGCACAGTGCTCCGGCCTTCTCGCGGGCTGTACTGACGCGCAGGAAAAAGGGCTACAGGACTATGGCCGCTATCTGGGTACCGCGTTCCAGCTCATCGATGACCTGCTGGATTACAGCGCCGACGGCGAAACCCTCGGCAAGAACGTGGGCGACGACCTCAACGAGGGCAAACCGACGCTGCCGCTGCTGCACGCGATGCGTCACGGTTCACCGGCGCAGGCACAAATGATCCGTGAGGCTATCGAACAGGGCAACGGCCGTCATCTTTTAGAACCCGTTCTGGAAGCAATGGCTGATTGTGGCTCATTAGAGTGGACGCGTCAGCGCGCCGAAGAGGAAGCTGACAAAGCCATCGCGGCGTTGCAGGTACTGCCCGATTCCCCCTGGCGCGAAGCGTTGATTGGGCTTGCGCACATCGCCGTTCAGCGCGATCGCTAATCCTCCAAACCTCTCCGCGTCATGGCGCGGAGAGATTCCAGTAAGTTCCCATAAGCACTCAATTGCAACTTAAAAAACGTTGATAAATAATACGTTAGCCCCTGGTCTATTCTGAATTTCCTCCGCCTTTACAGGAACTTTTTAAAACATTGGCTCATGAAGAGTATAGTGAGTTTGCGGCGTTAATATGCAGCTGCCGCGTTGACTTCAACCGTTGGGAGGAATGATGGAAAATAAACTTATCGACTGGCATCCTGCCGATATCATCGCCGGGTTGCGAAAGAGAGGAACGTCACTGGCGGCGGAATCGCGAAAAAATGGCCTGAGCTCATCCACGCTGGCCAATGCGCTAACGCGTACCTGGCCGAAGGGAGAGCTGATTATTGCGAAAGCGCTGAGCACCGATCCGTGGATTATCTGGCCGTCACGCTATCACGATCCGGTCACGCACGAGTTTATCGACCGTTCACGCATGATGCGTCAGCAAAAGCAGAAGTAAACACGGCCGCTCCGGCAACAACCCCCTGGTCTTTGACGGCAGGGGGCCGCTAAAACGACGCTCCTTCACGCAACGCAGCATTTCTTCCCCCTGCTTGTCATTTCCGCGATCCCGGTTGTCCATTCCTTATTTTGTATAACGCAAAAAAAAGGCTCCTGGGCAGCAGGAGCCTTTTCAACACATCAGAAGCGTTACTCGCCTTTCACACGCTCAATGTTTGCACCCAGCGCGCTCAGTTTGTCTTCAATGCGGTCGTAGCCACGGTCGATGTGATAGATACGATCGACAATGGTCGTCCCTTCTGCGATACACCCGGCCAGCACCAGGCTTGCGGATGCGCGCAGATCCGTCGCCATGACCTGAGCACCGGATAAGGTTTCCACGCCGTGACAAATCGCGGTATTACCTTCGATTTCGGCATGCGCACCCATACGGATAAGCTCAGGAATGTGCATAAAGCGGTTTTCGAAAATGGTTTCGATAATCACGCCGGTGCCTTCGGCCACCAGGTTCAGCAGGGTGAACTGCGCCTGCATGTCGGTCGGGAACGCAGGATGTGGTGCGGTGCGCACGTTAACGGCTTTCGGGCGTTTACCGTGCATGTCGAGGCTGATCCAGTCCTCGCCCACTTCGATGTCCGCGCCCGCTTCACGCAGCTTCGCCAGCACGGCATCAAGCGTATCCGGCTGCGCTTTACGGCAGACGATTTTGCCACCGGAAATGGCAGCCGCCACCAGGAAGGTGCCGGTTTCAATACGGTCCGGCAGCACGCTGTAAACACCGCCGCCCAGACGCTTAACGCCTTCAATGGTGATTTTATCGGTGCCCTGTCCGGTGATCTTCGCACCCAGCGTATTCAGGAAGTTCGCGGTATCAACGATTTCCGGCTCGCGCGCGGCGTTCTCAATGATGGTCACCCCTTCCGCCAGCGTTGCCGCAGACATAATGGTGACGGTGGCACCGACGCTGACTTTATCCATCACGATGTGCGCGCCTTTCAGGCGGCCATCGACGGAGGCTTTCACATAACCTTCTTCCAGCTTGATTTGCGCACCAAGCTGCTCAAGGCCGCTGATGTGCAGATCGACCGGCCGCGCGCCGATGGCGCAGCCGCCCGGCAGGGAGACCTGACCCTGACCGAAACGCGCCACCAGCGGGCCAAGCGCCCAGATAGAGGCGCGCATGGTTTTCACCAGCTCATACGGTGCGCAGAAGATATTGACGTCACTGGCATCGATCCACACGGAACCGTTGCGATCCACTTTGGTGCCCAGTTGGCTGAGCAACTTCATGGTGGTATCAATATCTTTCAGTTTCGGAACGTTACGGATTTCGACAGGCTCTTCTGCCAGCAGTGCGGCAAAAAGGATTGGCAACGCAGCGTTTTTCGCGCCGGAAATTGTCACTTCGCCCTGAAGCCGGGTTGGCCCCTGTACACGAAACTTATCCATTCATCTGATCTCTGTTAAGAATTCACAAGTACTGACGGTGTAAAACCGGCAGCTCAAAAACCGTTTAGTTTGCGATCGCGCGCCCACTCTGCGGGCGTATAGGCTTTGATCGAGACGGCGTGGATGCGGTTATCCGCAATAAATTCCATCAGCGGGCCATAGACAGCTTGCTGCTTCTTGACCCGGCTCATGCCGTCAAAAATTTCACCCACAGCAATAACCTGAAAGTGACTGCCATCGCCGGTGACGTGGGCTTCCTGGAGAGAGAGTGCGTTGACCAGCACGCTCTGAATTTCATGATTTTCCATGGGCTCTACATTATCTGATAGTGAAAACAGTCCAACATCTTAGAGGAAAGTGGCGCTGTCTTAAATAAGCAAAAAGCCTCGCTAAGAAATCTCGCGAGGCTATGAGTAGTAACGTACTGAAAATATTAATGTGGCAGGGCGTCGGCGGGCAAATTATAAAGCTGCGCCAGCGTCTTCACCTTATCGCTTACGCCTTCGAGACGCACCGCACTGCCCTGCGCTTTCGCCAGTGCCACCAAGTGCACCAGCAGCGCAACGCCTGCGGTATCGACGCGTGAAAGGCCGGTAAGATCGATCACGCTCACCCCTTTCATCGCCTCGGCGCGCGCGTCCCACAGCGGGTTAAGCACGTCCTGGTCCAGCTCGCCCAGCAAGGCCAGTCGCGCGCCTTCACGCGTCCAACTGAGTTGCTGCGCCATTATTTATTCTCTTGCAGCGAAATTTTCTGACGCGAGATGGACTGCAACTGGGCGGTCAGCCCGTCGATGCCTTTGGTGCGCAGAAGATCGCTCCACTCATTTTGCTTAGTGGTGATCATGCTGACGCCTTCGGCAATCATGTCATACGCCTGCCAGTTGCCGGTTTGGGTATTTTTACGCCACTGGAAATCCAGACGCACCGGCGGACGACCGTTGGGATCGACGATAGTGACGCGGATCGGGACAATTGTCGCATCGCCCAGCGGCTGCTCTGGCGCAATCTGGTAAGTCTGGCCGTGATACATCGCCAGCGCCTGGCCGTAGGCCTGTTTCAGGTATTCGCGAAAGGCGGCGAAATAGGCTTCACGCTGTGCAGGCGTTGCGTCTTTGTAGTAGCGGCCCAGCACCAGCGCGCCCGCATACTTGATTTGCACGTACGGCAGCAGTTCCTGATCGACGATATCACGCAGGTAATCCGGATTTGCGCGGATCTGCGACTGTTCATTTTTGAGGCGATCAAAGGTTTTCTTTGCCGCTTCCTGCATTTGTTGGTACGGGTTGGTCTGATCCGCGGCGGTGGCGGCGCTAAGCGGTGCAATCACCAGCATTGCTACCATCAAAAGTCGTTTAAACATGCGTCAATTCTCCTTAAGGATTCGTCGTGCCAGCGGGCGGCGTCGCGTTAGTATCAGCGGCACCTGGCGTGGATGCAGCGGGTGAAGCTTTATCGTCAGCGCCTTTACTGTTGTAAAGGAACTGGCCGATCAGATCTTCGAGCACGATGGCGGACTTGGTGTCCTGAATCGTACCGCCCTCTTTAAGAATAGAAGTTCCCAGCTCAGGATCGTCAAAACCAAGATTGAGCGCCAGATATTGTTCACCCAGCAGACCAGAGGTGCGAATTGCCAGCGAACTGCTGTCCGGGATCTGGTTGTAGCGCTCTTCGATATCCAGCGTGACGCGTGGCAGATAGGTTTTCTGATCCAACGAGATATCCGCGACACGCCCCACGACCACACCGCCGATGCGCACCGGCGAATGGACGCGCAGCCCACCGATATTGTCGAAGGTGGCATAAATACGGTACGTCGGCTCGCTGCGCATCGACGCAACGTCGGCGGCTTTCAGGCAAATAAACAGCGCTGCCAGCATCGCAATCAGTAAAAATACCCCGACCCAAATTTCACTTTTTTTCGTTTGCATGAACTCAATTCCCAAACATCAGTGCGGTGAGCACAAAATCAAGACCGAGGACGATCAATGATGAATGCACAACGGTGCGTGTCGTCGCCCGGCTAATCCCAGCAGAGGTCGGAATGGCATCATAACCATTGAACAATGCAATCCACGTTACCGAAACGGCAAACACCACGCTTTTAATCAAACAGTTCACAAGATCCAGACGCCAGTCGACGGCGTTTTGCATTGCCGACCAGAAGAAACCTGCGTCGATACCCTTCCAGTTAACGCCCACCAACGAGCCGCCCCAGATACCGACAGCGACAAAGATCACCGTCAGCAGCGGCAGAGAAATCACCCCCGCCCAGAAGCGCGGTGAAATGACACGGCGCAGCGGATCGACGGCCATCATCTCCATGCTGGAGAGCTGTTCGGTGGCGCGCATCAGGCCGATTTCCGCGGTTAACGCCGACCCCGCGCGCCCGGCGAACAACAGGGCGGCGACCACCGGACCCAGCTCGCGCAGCAGCGACAGTGAGACCAGCATACCGAGGCTGGTTTCCGCGTTATAGGTGGTGAGCACAAGATAGCCTTGCAGACCCAGCACCATGCCGATGAACACCCCGGACACGCTGACGATCAACAGCGACAGCACACCCACATTATAGAGTTGGCGGACCAGCAGCGGCGCGTGCTTGCGAAACTCGGGCTTACCGACCAACGCATTGAATAACATCAACCCGGCACGACCAAACGTCGCGAGGGTTTTGATCCCGCGATGTCCAAGCGATGCCAGTGCATTTAACAGCATGAGTGGCTTAACTCCCCGTTCCGAGTAAATCATGAAGATAGTCGCCCGCAGGAAAACGGAACGGCACCGGGCCGTCCGCAATGCCGTCGAGGAACTGACGCACACGCGGATCCGCATTCTCTTGCAGTCCTTGCGCGCTGCCGTGGGCGACAATCTTTTTATCCGCCACAATGTAGGCGTAATCCGCAATGCTCAGCACTTCTGGCACGTCATGAGACACCACCACGCAGGTGACGCCCAGCGCGCTGTTCAATTCTGAAATGAGCTTCACCAGCACGCCCATGGTGATGGGATCCTGTCCCACGAACGGCTCATCAAACATGATCAGGTCCGGTTCCAGCGCAATGGCTCGCGCCAGCGCCGCACGCCGCGCCATACCGCCTGATAGCTCTGACGGCATCAGTTTCGCCGCACCGCGAAGCCCTACGGCTTCAAGCTTCATCATGACCGTACTGCGGAGAAGATCGGCGGGTAGCGGCGTATGCTCGCGCAGCGGATACGCGACGTTTTCAAACACGTTCAAGTCCGTGAACAGCGCACCGGACTGGAATAACATGCTCATCCGCTTGCGCACAGTGTAGAGCCGCGAGCGGGACATTTCCGGCACGTTTTCGCCATCAAACAGGATTTCGCCAGAATCAGGCGGAATTTGACCGCCTATCAGACGCAGTAACGTCGTCTTCCCGATCCCCGACGGCCCCATGATCGCGGTGATCTTACCGCGCGGTACCGTCAGTGAAATATTGTCGAAAATACACCGGCTGCCACGAGTGAAGCTGACGCCGCGAACATCGACTAAATTCGCCACAGTCTGGCTCATTCACTTATCCTTTTAGCCTTGTTTGGTGTAAGCATGGCGCGTTATCGCACCCTGAACCCCACATTTTTACAGAATATTACCTGCTTGGGTTAGCGAAAGCTGGCATTTGTTTTACTTTTGAGCCGCATAAAGTCAAAATTAGGAAATCGCTGTGTCTTGACGATCCCAACCCTGCCCATCGATCGCAAACTTTGGACCGGCGATTATACCTGAAGAAAGGACTTTAGATGCTTTTAGCCACGGCGCTGTTAATAATTGGTTTACTTTTGGTGGTCTACAGTGCCGATCGTCTGGTGTTTGCCGCATCTATTCTTTGCCGCAGTCTTGGGATCCCACCGCTGATCATCGGCATGACGGTCGTCAGCATTGGCACGTCTTTGCCGGAGATTATCGTTTCCGCCGCGGCCTCCATGCACGGTCAAATCGATCTGGCTATCGGCACCGCCATTGGATCGAATATTGTTAACATTTTATTGATCCTCGGCCTCGCCGCGCTACTTCATCCTTTTACCGTACATTCTGATATTCTGCGCCGGGAATTACCGATAATGTTAGTGGTCAGCCTGCTGGCAGGCAGCGTGCTGTACGACGGCCAACTGACGCGTTTTGACGGTTTTTTTCTGGTGCTGCTGGCTGTCGCATGGCTGCTGTTCATTGTTAAAATTAGTCGACTGGCCGAACGCCAGGGCAATGACAGCTTGACCCGCGAACAAATGGCCGAACTGCCGCGCGAAGGCAGCCTGTCTGTCGCCTTTTTATGGCTTGGCGTGGCGCTGATTATTATGCCGATGGCCACCCGCATGGTGATTGACAACGCCACCGTGCTGGCAAACTTTTTTGCTATGAGCGAGCTGACGATCGGTTTGACCGTCATCGCCATTGGCACCAGCCTGCCGGAACTGGCAACCGCCATTGCTGGAGCACGTAAAGGAGAAGATGACATCGCCATTGGCAATATCATCGGCTCTAACATCGTTAACATCGCCATCGTGCTGGGCCTGCCAGCGCTGATTGCGCCAGGTGCGTTCAACCCGCTGGCGTTTAGCCGCGACTACGGTGTGATGCTGGTCGTCAGCGTGATTTTTGCCCTGCTATGCTGGCGTCGTCAGCGCCAGACTGGCAAAGGTGCCGGGGCATTGTTGATAGGCGGATTTATCGTTTGGATGGCGATGCTCTACTGGCTGTCGCCTTTTTTCACAGCTTAATCGGAAACGCATATGTCGCAAATAGATTTGCAGCCGGGCTTTGACTTTCAGCAAGCGGGCAGAGATGTCCTTGATATTGAACGTGAAGGCCTGGCCAATCTCGACCAGTACATTAATCAGGACTTTAGCGAAGCCTGTGAGAAAATGTTCTACTGCGCCGGGAAAATCGTGGTGATGGGGATGGGCAAATCCGGTCACATTGGTCGCAAAATGGCAGCGACCTTTGCCAGCACCGGCACGCCGTCATTCTTTGTGCACCCAGGTGAGGCCGCCCATGGCGACCTCGGCATGGTCGCGCCGCAGGATATCGTCATCGCCCTGTCTAATTCCGGCGAGTCCAACGAAATCCTGGCGCTGATCCCAGTGCTGAAGCGTTTGCAGGTGCCGCTAATCTGCATGACCAGTCGCCCCGAAAGCAGCATGGCGCGCGCGGCAGATATCCATCTGTGCGTGAAGGTACCGAAAGAAGCCTGTCCGCTGGGCCTGGCCCCCACCTCCAGCACGACCGCGGCGCTGGTGATGGGCGATGCGCTGGCCGTGGCGCTGTTGAAAGCGCGCGGCTTTACCGCAGAAGATTTTGCCCTCTCGCACCCCGGCGGCGCGCTTGGTCGCAAGCTGCTGCTGCGGGTGAACGACATCATGCACACCGGCGCGGAAATCCCGCATGTGAGCAAAGAGGCGTCGCTGCGCGATGCGCTGCTCGAAATCACCCGCAAAAATTTAGGCATGACGGTCGTCTGCGACGATCTGATGAAGATTGAAGGGATTTTCACCGACGGCGATTTACGCCGCGTGTTCGACATGGGTGCCGATGTGCGCAGTCTGGGCATTGCCGATGTCATGACCCCCGGCGGCGTGCGTGTACGCTCCGGCACGCTGGCGGTGGACGCGCTTAACCTGATGCAATCCCGGCACATTACGGTGGTTTTGGTTGCCGATGGCGACCAGTTGCTGGGTGTGGTACATATGCATGATCTGCTGCGCGCAGGCGTGGTGTAATAAGGATAAAAGAATGAGTGACGCTGGTGCGTTGATTGCAACCTGCTATGGTCCCGTCAGCACCGAGGTAATGGCGAAGGCGGAGAAAATCCGTCTGCTGATCCTCGACGTTGATGGCGTGATGTCGGACGGTTTGATTTTTATGGGTAACAACGGCGAAGAGTTGAAGGCGTTCAACGTTCGTGATGGTTACGGCATCCGTTGCGCGCTAACGTCCGGTATTGAGGTTGCCATTATTACCGGGCGCAAGGCTAAACTGTTAGAGGACCGCTGCCAGACATTGGGGATTACGCACCTGTATCAGGGACAGTCGGACAAACGCATCGCGTTTAAAGCGCTGCTGGCGGAGCTGGCGGTATCGGCGGATGAAGTGGCCTACATCGGTGACGATCTGATCGACTGGCCGGTCATGGCGGACGTCGGCTTAAGCGTTGCCGTGGCGGATGCGCATCCGCTGCTGATCCCGCGTGCGGACTATGTGACGCGCATCAACGGTGGGCGCGGTGCCGTGCGTGAAGTCTGCGATTTACTGTTGCTGGCGCAGGGCAAGCTTGAAGAGGCCATAGGGCAATCAATATGAGTAAAACCAGACGTTGGGTTATCATTCTGCTATCGCTGGTAATACTGGTGCTGATTGGCGTAAATCTGGCGGACAGAGACGATACCGAGCAGGTGGTCGTGAACACCAATGAGCCGACCTACCGCAGCGAGCACACCGATACCGTGGTCTACAGCCCGGAAGGGGCGCTGAACTATCGCCTGATTGCCCAGCACGTGGAGTACTTTTCCGATCAGGCACTGTCATGGTTCACACAGCCCTTACTGACGACATTTGATAAAGATAAAATTCCGACATGGTCAATCAAAGCAGATAAAGCCAAACTGACCGATGACCGCATGCTTTACCTTTATGGACACGTTGAGGTCAACGCCCTGACAGCCGACGCTCAATTGCGTAAAATTACGACGGATAACGCCCAGATTAACCTGATCACTCAGGATGTTACCTCTAACGATCTGGTCACGTTGTACGGCACGACATTTAATTCCAGCGGCCTGAAAATGCGCGGCAACTTACGCAGCAAAAACGCCGAGCTGATTGAAAAGGTTAGAACCTCCTATGAAATTCAAAATAAACAAACTCAGCCTTAATCTTGTGCTTGCGAGTACGCTTCTGGCCGCCAGCCTTCCCGCGCTTGCGCTGACGGGCGATACCGAACAGCCGATTCACATTGAATCCGATCAGCAATCGCTGGATATGCAAGGCAATGTGGTCACCTTCACCGGTAACGTTGTGGTGACGCAGGGCACCATCAAAATCAACGCCGATAAGGTCGTGGTAACGCGTCCTGGCGGTGAGGAAGGCAAAGAAGTCATTGATGGTTTCGGCAAACCTGCCACCTTCTATCAAATGCAGGACAGCGGCAAACCGGTGAAAGGCCATGCCTCTCAGCTGCATTACGAGCTGCAAAATGATTTCGTGGTGCTGACCGGTGACGCATTCCTGGAACAGCTCGACAGCAATATCAAAGGCGACAAAATTACCTATCTGGTGAAAGAGCAGAAAATGCAGGCTTTCAGCGAGAAAGGTAAACGCGTGACCACCGTTCTGGTTCCTACGCAGTTGCAGGACAAAGGCAAGACCCCGGCTCCCGCTGCGGCACCCGCACAAAAGAAGAGTAACTGATTCGTTATGGCAACTTTAACTGCAAAGAATCTCGCTAAGGCTTACAAAGGCCGCCGCGTGGTGGAAGACGTGAGTCTGTCCGTGAATTCCGGCGAGATCGTCGGTCTGCTCGGTCCTAACGGTGCTGGCAAAACCACGACGTTCTACATGGTGGTCGGTATTGTGTCACGGGACGCGGGCAATATTATCATCGATGACGATGATATCAGCCTGTTACCGCTGCATGCGCGCGCGCGCCGTGGCATTGGCTACCTGCCGCAGGAAGCGTCGATTTTCCGCCGTCTGAGCGTGTACGACAACCTGATGGCGGTGCTGCAAATTCGTGACGATCTTAGCGCCCAGCAGCGTGAAGATCGCGCTAATGAGCTGATGGAAGAGTTCCACATCGAGCATCTGCGCGACAACATGGGCCAGGCGCTGTCCGGTGGTGAACGCCGCCGTGTTGAAATTGCGCGTGCGCTGGCCGCCAATCCAAAATTTATTTTGCTGGATGAACCCTTTGCGGGCGTAGACCCCATTTCCGTCATCGACATCAAGCGCATTATCGAACACCTGCGCGACAGCGGCCTTGGCGTGCTGATAACTGACCATAATGTGCGCGAGACATTAGCCGTCTGCGAACGCGCTTATATCGTCAGCCAGGGGCATCTGATTGCACACGGCACCCCGCAGCAAATCCTTGAAGACGAACATGTTAAGCGCGTATATCTTGGGGAAGACTTCAGACTCTGATAGGGTAGAGAAAATTGAGGTTATAGTCGGAGAAGACTGCTCTGAATATGAAGCAAGGTTTGCAACTACGGCTTAGCCAACAGCTAGCCATGACGCCACAATTGCAACAGGCGATACGTCTGCTGCAATTGTCTACGTTGGAACTTCAGCAGGAACTTCAGCAAGCGCTGGAGAGCAACCCGTTGCTGGAACAAACCGATCTTCACGAAGAGGTAGACGCGCAGGAAACTCAGGATACGGAAACGCTGGATTCAGCGGACGCCCTCGAGCAGAAAGATATGCCTGAAGAACTCCCGCTGGACGCCAGCTGGGATGAGATCTACACCGCCGGTACCCCTTCCGGCAACGGTGTGGATTATCAGGACGATGAGCTTCCCGTCTACCAGGGTGAAACCACCCAGTCCCTTCAGGATTACCTGATGTGGCAGGTCGAACTGACGCCTTTTTCCGATACCGATCGCGCGATTGCCACCTCCATTGTCGATGCCGTCGATGACACCGGCTACCTCACCGTTTCGCTGGAAGATATTCTGGAAAGCATGGGTGATGAAGAGGTGGGCCTTGATGAAGTCGAAGCGGTGTTAAAACGCGTGCAGCGCTTCGATCCGGTGGGCGTTGCCGCCAAAGATCTGCGCGACTGCCTGCTGATCCAACTCTCCCAGTTTGTCAAAGAGACGTCCTGGCGCGAAGAAGCGCAGTTGATCATCAGTGAGCATCTGGATCTTCTGGCAAACCACGATTTCCGTTCGCTGATGCGCGTCACGCGCTTAAAAGAAGACGTGCTGAAAGAGGCCGTTAATCTGATCCAGTCATTGGATCCGCGTCCGGGCCAGTCGATCCAGACGGGTGAACCCGAGTACGTGATCCCGGATGTTCTGGTGCGCAAGATCCAGGGGCGCTGGGCCGTTGAGTTAAACGCCGACAGCATTCCGCGCCTGCAAATCAACCAGACCTATGCATCAATGTGCAACGGCGGGCGTAACGACGCCGACAGCCAGTTTATTCGCAGCAATTTGCAGGACGCTAAATGGCTGATTAAAAGCCTGGAGAGCCGCAACGATACGCTGTTGCGCGTCAGTCGCTGTATCGTTGAACAGCAGCAGGCCTTTTTCGACAAAGGCGAAGAGTATATGAAACCGATGGTGCTGGCGGATATCGCCCAGGCCGTCGAGATGCATGAATCGACCATTTCACGTGTTACTACCCAGAAATACCTGCACAGCCCACGGGGCATTTTTGAGCTTAAATATTTCTTCTCCAGCCATGTGAACACCGAAGGCGGTGGCGAGGCCTCGTCGACGGCGATTCGCGCGCTGGTGAAGAAACTGATAGCCGCAGAAAACCCGGCGAAACCACTGAGTGACAGTAAGCTAACCACCCTGCTGTCCGACCAGGGTATCATGGTGGCGCGCCGCACTGTTGCGAAGTATCGAGAGTCTTTATCCATTCCGCCGTCTAACCAGCGTAAACAGCTGGTCTGACCCAACCGATAAGGAAGACACTATGCAGCTCAATATCACAGGGCACAACGTCGAAATTACCGAAGCACTGCGCGAATTTTTAACGACAAAATTTGCCAAGCTCGAACAGTATTTCGAGAGGATCAATCAGGTCTACATTGTGTTGAAGGTGGAAAAGGTGACCCATGTCGCCGACGCCACCCTGCATGTCAACGGCGGGGAGATTCACGCCAGCGCGGAAGGTCAGGATATGTACGCTGCCATCGACGGTTTAATTGATAAACTTTCCAGGCAGCTCACTAAACATAAAGATAAACTGAAACAACACTAATTGTCCGGGCAGTTAACGGGTGCAGGTTGGCCTGTTGTCACACACAACAGGCCCTTTGTACGGTTAGCGCTTAGGTGAAATTATGATGAACAACGATTCAGCTCTTCAATTGAGCAATGTCCTTAACCAGGAATGTACCCGCAGCGGGGTTCACTGTCAGAGCAAGAAACGTGCGCTGGAGATCATCAGTGAACTGGCCGCTAAACAGCTAAGCTTGCCGCCTCAGGTGGTATTTGAAGCGATACTGACCCGTGAGAAAATGGGCAGTACCGGTATCGGAAACGGTATCGCGATCCCGCATGGCAAGCTGGAAGAAGACACCCTGCGTGCCGTTGGCGTGTTTGTGCAGCTTGAAACGCCAATCGCGTTCGACGCCATTGACAATCAGCCGGTTGACCTGCTGTTTGCACTGCTCGTGCCCGCCGATCAGACCAAAACGCACCTGCACACGCTCTCACTCGTCGCCCGCCGCCTGGCAGATAAAACCATTTGCCGCCGTTTGCGCGCCGCGCAAAGCGACGAAGAGCTGTATCAAATCATCACGGAAACAGAAGGCGGCCATGATGATGCGTAACACGGAAAAGGTCTTCGTATTTGCTGTCCTGAGGAGAAACGGTACATGGTACTGATGATCGTCAGCGGTCGCTCGGGGTCGGGCAAATCAGTCGCCCTGCGAGCGCTGGAAGACATGGGCTTCTACTGCGTCGATAACCTGCCGGTCGTGCTGCTGCCCGATCTGGCGCGATCGCTTGCTGACCGTCAGATCTCGGCGGCCGTCAGCATTGACGTTCGTAACATGCCTGAATCCCCTGAAATCTTTGAACAGGCGATGAACAATCTGCCGGAGGCTTTTTCGCCGCAGCTGCTGTTCCTTGACGCCGACCGTAATACGCTGATTCGTCGTTACAGCGATACGCGTCGCCTGCATCCGTTGTCGAGCAAAAACCTGTCGCTGGAAAGCGCCATCGACGAAGAGAGCGATCTGCTGGAACCGCTGCGCTCCCGCGCGGATCTGATCGTGGATACCTCAGAGATGTCGGTGCACGAACTGGCCGAAATGCTGCGCACGCGCCTGCTGGGCAAGCGTGAGCGTGAACTGACGATGGTCTTTGAGTCGTTCGGTTTCAAGCACGGCATCCCTATTGACGCGGACTATGTGTTCGACGTGCGTTTCCTGCCGAACCCGCACTGGGATCCGAAACTGCGTCCAATGACCGGCCTGGATAAACCCGTCGCCGCGTTCCTTGATCGACATACCGAAGTGCACAATTTTATCTATCAGACGCGCAGCTATTTAGAGCTGTGGCTGCCGATGCTGGAAACCAACAATCGCAGCTATCTGACCGTGGCGATTGGCTGTACCGGCGGCAAACACCGTTCGGTGTACGTGGCTGAACAGCTGGCGGATTATTTCCGCTCCCGTGGCAAAAATGTGCAATCCCGCCATCGCACGCTGGAAAAACGCAAAACATGACCGTAAAACAAACCGTTGAAATCACCAACAAGCTGGGTATGCACGCGCGCCCGGCGATGAAACTGTTTGAGCTGATGCAGGGCTTTGAAGCAGAAGTGTTGCTGCGAAACGACGAGGGCACCGAGGCCGAAGCCAACAGCGTGATTGCGCTGCTGATGCTGGACTCGGCGAAAGGCCGTCAGATCGAAATAGAAGCCACCGGCCCGCAGGAAGAAGAAGCGCTCGCCGCGGTGATCGCGCTGTTTAACGCCGGATTTGACGAAGACTAGCCTCTTCTGGCGGGTGGCGCTGCGCTTACCCGCCTTACATCAGCTTATTTTCCCGCATAAACCCTTCCCCGCCTAACTGGCGCATCTGCCGCATGATCCACGCCTGGCGGTTACGCACGTAGCCGGAAGGAGCATCGGCTTTAAAGCGGATCGGGTTTGGCAGCACCGCCGCCAGCAGCGCGGCTTCCGACATCGTTAACCGACTGGCAGGCTTATGAAAATAGCGTTGCGAGGCGGCTTCCACGCCAAACACCCCGTCGCCAAACTCGGCAATGTTCAGGTACACGGTCAGGATCCGCCGCTTACTCCACACGGTTTCCATGCCCAGCGTCAGGCCCGCTTCCAGCCCTTTACGCACCCAGCTACGCCCGTCCCATAAAAACAGGTTTTTCGCCGTCTGCTGCGACAGCGTTGACGCGCCGCGAATGCGATTCTCATGACGTTCATTGTGCGAAAACGCCTTCTCGATCGCCGCAACGTCAAATCCCCAGTGATCCGGGAATTTCTGATCTTCCGACGCGATCACCGCCAGGCCCATCAGCGGCGAAATCTCATCCATGCTGGTCCAGTCCGAATGCGCCACGTAGCCAAAATCCCCCGTCAGCCATGCCGAGACCTGGCGTTCGATCATCACCGCAGAAAACGGCACCGGCACAATGCTAAACAGCGCAATCCCGCCGCCCCAGAACAGGGCCAGCACCAGCAGCACGCGTAGAAGACAGGATTTTATCGTCACTTTTCGCGACGCCTTCCGCCACCTCATTGCGCCAGAACCAGCACGCGCGCGACCAGTTTTTCGATACCCGTCGCCGCCTCGGCGATATTTTCCGCCAGCATATACGCAGGCGTTGTGACCACTTTATTCTCTTCATCAACGACAATGTCATCGACCGGGCACGGCACGTGCTCCGCCCCCATCTCTTCGAGCAGTTCGGCGGTATCGATATCTGTGCCAAGGGTTAAACGCAGCGGGAAATCAAAAATTTTCGGCAGCATCGCCGGGGCCACGCAGATAAACCCCAGCGGTTTTCCTGCGGCGTGCATGGCCAGCGCCAGGCTTTTCAACCCGCCATCAACGGTGCACTCTGCGCCCTGGCTGGCGAAGTTACTCAGGTTTTTCGCGGCACCGAAACCGCCTGGAACGATCAGCGCATCCAGATCGTCGGCTGAAGCCTGCGCCAGCGGGGCGATCCTGCCACGGGCGATCCGCGCGGCCTCGATCAACACATTACGGCTCCCGGCCATCGGCTCACCGGTCAGGTGATTCACCACGTCAGACTGGGCTTTATCCGGCGCAAAACAGACGGCCTGTGCGCCGCCACGGGCAATCGCCAGCAGCGCGATCACCGCTTCGTGAATTTCAGATCCATCGTTAACACCACAGCCGCTCAGTACCACACCCACTTTTTTCATCCTGCCGATCCTTTCTTGCAACATGCTGAAGATTATTAAAAGTTCTGATAAGAACGTTATGCTTCACACATTTCACTGATTCATGTAACAAATCATTTAAGATTTGCTATCTTATGTGCGGGCCGTCCAACTTTTCAGTCTGCGCCCGTTCGATAACATTAAAAAACATGAAGGCGCAGCCAAGGTTTCCCTGGTGTTGGCGCAGTATTCGCGCACCCCGGTTTATCCGGGGTCATTTTTTTGGCGCGCTCGCTACCCAGGCTTTTAATACCGCCACATCGTTCGGCCACTCCTGTTTCATCTCTTCGATCCAGTCACCGACGTTATTCCACCAGGCAGGCAGATCCGGCGATTGTATTTGCTGACCGAGCTGTTGCAGATGACGTAAACCAATTGATCCTGCGGCACCTTTGATCTTATGTCCCTCTTCAACGATCCCTTTTTGATCGCGGGCGGTCAGGTTCGATTCCAGCACGCCGATATAACCCGGCATCATTTTTTCAAAGACGGCCAGACCGTCGGTAATAAGCTTCGGCCCGACAAGTTCCAGATATTGCTCCAGCATCGGAATGTCTAACAGCGATTGCGCTTTATTGTCGTCAACAGGCATCACGGCATTCTCCCTTTCGGTGTCGATTTCATCGTCGCGGGTATCCCAAAACTTCTTAATCATGGCTGTTAATGCCGGAACCGCCAGCGGTTTGCTGAGCACGTCATCCATTCCCGCATCCAGATATTCCTGTTTGTCTTTCAGCACGTTGGCGGTAAGCGCCACCAGCGGTGGGAGATCGTCGGCGGCGTAGCGGCGGGTCAGCTCGCGGGAAATATCCAGCCCGGTCATGTCCGGCAACTGAATATCGAGCAACACCAGGTCATATTCGCCCGGCGTGAACATCTCAAGCGCCGCGGTGCCGGTCATGGCGACATCCACGCTGCTGCCCAGTTTTTCCAGCACCGAGCGCGCGACAATCACGTTCAACTCGATATCTTCCACCAGCAGCACGTTAAGCGCGGGCAGCGGCAGGTCGTCGTCTTCAAAGGCGTCTTCGACCTCTTCAGCCACCGCTGGCGCATGCACCGACAGATTGAAGATGGAGCCATTTCCCGGCTGGCTGGTAACGGTGATGTCGCCGCCCATGCTTTTTGCCAGTCGGCGCGACACCGCCAGCCCAATGCCGGTGCCCGTCGCCGGTTTACCGCCGTGGCTGTCTTTCACCTGGTAATACATGGCGAAGATCTTATCCTGCTCGCTTTGCGGGATGCCGATGCCGGAGTCTTCCACCTCGAAGCGCAACATTTCATCGCTGCCGTAGCGGATGCGCACCACCACCTGCCCTTGCAGGGTAAATTTGACCGCGTTACTGATCAGATTCCACAGCACCTGGCGCAGTCGCGTGCCGTCGGCGATGACTTTATGCGGCAGCGGTAGCGTCGGCTCCAGTACAAAACGCAGCCCTTTTTGCTGGGCCTGTAGGCCGGAGAGGTTTTCCAGATCGGCCAGGAAGCTGGTGAAATCGATCGGCTGTTTGTCGAGCTGGACCTTATGCCGCTCCATTTTGTCCATATCGATAATATCGTTGAAGATATTACCCAGCGTCACCGCCGAAACGTGAATCGTTTTAAGGTATTTTTCCTGCTCGTCGCTAAGCTCGGTATCCAGCAGAATGCGACTCAGGCCAACGATGCCATTCAGCGGCGTACGCAGCTCGTGGCTGATAGTTGAGATAAAGGTGGTCTTATCACGGCTGGCGCGTTCCAGCGCGTCCTGATAGCGCTTACGCTCGGTAATGTCACGTCCAAAGCCCATCAGCCCGTGGCGTTTCCCCACGCGGTCGTAATAGGGGACTTTACGGATCTCAAAACAGGCTTTGCGCCCGTCCGGGTAATCGAGCCACTGCTCATAGGTCAGCGAGACGTTATGGCGGAACACTTTCTCGTCGGTTTCGATCACTTTTTCCGCCGCTTCGGCGGAGTAAACGTCCTGCGGCTTCAGGTTAACCAGCTGTTTTTCGCTTTTGCCGGTCAGCAGTTCCATGGCGCGGTTGCAGCCGGAGAACTCCTTATCTTCATTGCGATAGAACACCAGATCCGGCGAAGCATCGAGAAACGAGCGCAGGAAGGAAGATTGCTGCTCCAGTTGGATCTGCGTCTGTTCGCGCTCTTTCATCTCGATTTTAAGCTGCTCAAACGTGGCCTGGCGCTCAGCTTCGGCTTTCACACGGTCGCTGATTTCCTGATTTAGCTGCGCGATGTTGTCTTTAAGCTGCACGTTGAGCTTAAGGTCGCGATCGCGCATCTCTTCGAGCTTGTCCACAAGGCGAGAGAGGCGCTGGCGGGACTCTTCAAGCTGCTCAACAACCACCGACAGGAAGTAGACCGCCCACGGCGTAATGATCAGACCAAAGAAGATGGAGCGGATAACATCAATGCTTTCGACACGGCCATGAAGCACCATGGTCACCGCCATTTGCACCACGATGGCGAGCACCACCAGCGCAAGCGCCAACAGCATAGAAAAGCGTACCAGTCCGAGCTTCATCATCAGATCGACATAGTACTGCGCCAGTAACCGAATTTGCTTCATAGGGGATTCCTTCGCGACAACCTGGCACAATAATACTCAATTTCGGGCAAGGCGTTGAAGGTTGTGTGAAAAAGTGCGGCGATTAGCGCATGTTCCACGGCGAACCCAGCGCCGATCCCTGCACGCCATGCGTATTCAAATATTTGTCCAGCTCGACCATACCGGTCCAGCGGTTTTCACACCACAGCGGCGCGAGCAGCGTTGGCCGACGGGCACTTGCTGAAATACGGTGGTAAATGACCTCAGCCGGCGTGTGGCGGATCATCTCCCCTGCGGTCACCGTATAGGCATCCAGTTCAATACCGCTGAGCCGCCCGGCTTCCCACGCCTTCGCCATGGTGCTGCCCTGCACAATATGCAGCGGATGAAGCTTGATGCCGTCAACGCCAGTCTCCACCACCCGCGTCAGGGTCGCCAGGCAATCCGTCTGATCTTCCCCCGGCAGGCCAACAATAAGATGGCTGCACACTTTCAGCCCGCGCTCGCGTGCACGACGCGTGGTCTGCTGGTAGCAGGCAAAATCATGGCCGCGATTGATGCGGTGCAGGGTTTTATCGTTCGCCGTTTGCAGTCCCAGCTCAAGCCAGACCTCATAGCCCTGGTCTTTATATTCGCTCAGCAGATCTAATACCGCGTCCGGCACGCAGTCCGGGCGGGTACCTACGCACAGCCCGACGATGCTCGCCTGACTGGTGGCCTGCTGGTACATCGCGCGCAGCACCTGCACTTCCGCCCAGGTGCTGGTGTAGGCCTGGAAATAGGCGAGGTAGCGCGTCGCCCGGTTGACCAGTTTCGCCTGCCAGGCGAGCTGCTCGGCAATGGAGTGGTTCTGCTGGGTTTCATCGGCAAACGAGGCCACGTTACAGAAAGTGCAGCCGCCGCGCCCAATGGTGCCGTCGCGATTTGGGCAACTGAAGCCGCCATGCAGCGACAGCTTATGAACTTTTTGTCCGTATCGACGGGCAAGATCCCCACCAAACATATTGACTAATTTCTGTAACTGCATAATCTGATTGACCGGCCTTTAGAAAAGGCCAAGCCTGCCATTTTTAGTCTTTGTCGGCGATGATCGGGATCAATCGTCAGAGAGGACTCATATCTATTGCATAAACAAGCAAAATAACCGCAATTTCATTCAGAGCTTCGCTAATTACTTTTCCTTATGTTGCGCCGCTATTTTTCATAATTTGTTGCAGAATTGCAAAACAGTGTCTTTAGGCGGGTTCCTCTAAAAAGGCAGTGTAAAACTCTGCCTGAGAATATAAAAGCAGGACAGCACGGTAATAACAGCGCTTTACTATAGTGAGAGAGATCACATTCCGCTGGCCCTTGCGGCTGTGCTCACATGATGGTAAAAGACATTAATCTCATTTAATTTCATTGAGTTAGCCTCTTTTTAGCACATTTTTGCATAAATAAGATTGCCATTTGACCTGTGTGCCGATTCCCGATAACTTGAGGATCCGCTGGAAGCTTTCTGGATGAGCGGTCTGCTCATCATATTTATGCAGTAATTGAGATTCCCTCTTAAGCAAGTCCTCAACACTTGTGTACCGATGCGAAAAGGAAAAACAAGAGGGCGACATGCGAGGCCTAAAAACCCCGTCGCCACGCTCTTTCTGCGCCTGTGCGCAACGGTTTAGAGGGGCTCCCGTAGAGCCTGGGGAGGTTCACTGATATGTTGTACGATAAATCTCTTGAGAGAGATAACTGTGGTTTCGGCCTGATCGCCCACATAGAAGGCGAACCTAGCCACAAGGTAGTGCGTACCGCTATTCACGCACTGGCCCGAATGCAGCACCGTGGAGCAATCCTCGCCGATGGTAAAACAGGCGATGGTTGTGGTTTGCTGCTGCAAAAACCTGACCGTTTCTTCCGCATCGTTGCCGAAGAGCGCGGCTGGCGCTTAGCCAAAAACTATGCCGTCGGCATGCTGTTCCTGAATCAGGATCCTGAAAAAGCGGCCATTTCTCGCCGCATCGTCGAAGAAGAACTTCAGCGTGAAACCCTGTCTATCGTCGGCTGGCGTAACGTGCCAACGAATGAAGGGGTGCTCGGTGAAATCGCCCTCTCCTCTCTGCCACGTATTGAACAAATTTTTGTGAACGCGCCTGCGGGCTGGCGTCCACGCGATATGGAACGCCGTCTGTTTATCGCACGTCGCCGTATCGAAAAACGTATCCAGGACGATAAAGAGTTCTACATTTGTAGCCTCTCGAACCTGGTCAACATTTATAAAGGTCTGTGTATGCCGGCGGATTTGCCGCGCTTTTACCTGGACCTGGCGGACCTGCGCCTGGAATCGGCGATTTGCCTGTTCCACCAGCGCTTCTCCACCAACACCGTGCCGCGCTGGCCGCTGGCACAGCCGTTCCGCTATCTGGCGCACAACGGTGAAATCAACACCATCACCGGTAACCGTCAGTGGGCGCGGGCGCGTACCTATAAATTCCAGACCCCGCTGATCCCGGATCTCCACGATGCGGCACCGTTCGTCAATGAAACCGGCTCAGACTCCAGTTCAATGGATAACATGCTCGAACTGCTGCTGGCAGGTGGGATGGACATCGTGCGCGCCATGCGTTTGCTGGTGCCACCGGCCTGGCAGAACAACCCTGATATGGATCCGGAACTGCGTGCCTTCTTCGACTTCAACTCCATGCACATGGAACCGTGGGATGGCCCGGCCGGTATCGTGATGTCAGATGGCCGCTTCGCCGCCTGTAACCTCGACCGTAACGGTCTGCGCCCGGCGCGCTACGTCATCACAAAAGACAAGTTAATCACCTGTGCCTCAGAAGTGGGCATTTGGGATTACCAGCCGGATGAAGTGGTCGAAAAAGGCCGCGTGGGTCCTGGCGAATTGATGGTGATCGACACCCGCGGCGGCCGCATTCTGCACTCCGCCGAAACCGATGACGATCTGAAAAGCCGCCACCCGTATAAAGAGTGGATGGAGAAAAACGTTCGTCGTCTGGTGCCGTTCGAAGATCTCCCTGACGAAGATGTCGGTAGCCGTGAAATGGGCGACGACCTGCTCGCCAGCTACCAGAAACAGTTTAACTACAGCGCCGAAGAGCTGGATTCCATCATCCGCGTGCTCGGTGAAAATGGCCAGGAAGCGGTCGGTTCAATGGGCGATGATACCCCGTTTGCCGTGCTCTCCAGCCAGCCGCGTATCATTTACGACTACTTCCGCCAGCAGTTTGCGCAGGTGACCAACCCGCCAATCGATCCGCTGCGTGAAGCGCACGTGATGTCGCTTGCCACCAGCATCGGTCGTGAGATGAACGTTTTCTGTGAAGCGGAAGGCCAGGCGCACCGCCTGAGCTTCAAATCGCCGATTTTGCTGTACTCCGATTTCAAACAGCTCACCACCATGACGGAGCATCACTATCGCGCCGATACGCTGGACATTACCTTCGACGTGAATGAAACCTCGCTCGAAGCCATGGTCAGCGCGCTGTGCGACAAAGCCGAAGAGATGGTGCGCGACGGCACGGTACTGCTGGTGCTCTCTGACCGTAACATCGGTAAAAACCGTCTGCCGGTGCCGGCCCCGATGGCGGTCGGTGCGATCCAGACGCGTCTCGTTGAGAAGAGCCTGCGCTGCGACGCCAACATTATTGTTGAGACCGCAAGCGCCCGCGATCCGCACCACTTCGCCGTGCTGTTAGGCTTTGGTGCGACGGCGATCTATCCGTATCTCGCTTACGAAACGCTGGCAAGGATGGTGGATACCCACGCGCTGGAGAAAAACTACCGTACCGTGATGCTGAACTACCGTAACGGCATCAACAAAGGCCTGTACAAGATCATGTCCAAAATGGGCATCTCGACCATCGCCTCCTACCGCTGCTCGAAGCTGTTCGAAGCCGTCGGTCTGCACGACGACGTGGCGAATCTGTGCTTCCAGGGCGTGATCAGCCGTATCGGCGGCGCGGGCTTTAGCGACTTCCAACAGGATCTGCTGAACCTGTCGAAACGTGCGTGGCTGGCGCGTAAACCGCTGGATCAGGGCGGGCAGTTGAAATACGTCCACGGTGGCGAATACCACGCCTATAACCCGGATGTGGTTCGCACCCTGCAACTGGCGGTACAGAGCGGTGAATACAGCGATTACCAGCAGTATGCGAAGCTGGTCAACGAGCGCCCACCGGCAACGTTGCGCGATCTGCTGGCGATCAGCCCAGGCACCGACGCCGTCAGCATTGATGACGTGGAGCCCGCGCAGGATCTGTTCAAGCGTTTTGATACCGCGGCCATGTCTATCGGCGCGTTAAGCCCGGAAGCGCATGAAGCGCTGGCGGAAGCGATGAACAGCATCGGCGGGAACTCAAACTCCGGCGAAGGCGGGGAAGATCCGGCGCGCTACGGCACCAACAAAGTGTCGCGCATTAAACAGGTTGCCTCGGGTCGCTTCGGCGTGACCCCGGCGTACCTGGTGAATGCCGATGTTATCCAGATCAAAGTGGCCCAGGGCGCGAAACCGGGTGAAGGCGGTCAGTTACCAGGTGACAAAGTCACGCCGTACATCGCTAAGCTGCGTTACTCCGTACCGGGCGTGACGCTGATTTCGCCACCGCCACACCACGATATCTACTCGATCGAAGACCTGGCGCAGCTGATTTTCGACTTAAAACAGGTCAACCCGAAGGCGATGATCTCCGTCAAGCTGGTATCTGAGCCGGGCGTGGGCACCATCGCCACCGGTGTGGCAAAAGCCTATGCGGATCTCATCACCATCGCCGGTTACGACGGCGGTACGGGTGCCAGCCCGCTCTCTTCGGTGAAATACGCGGGCTGCCCGTGGGAACTCGGCCTGGTGGAAACCCAGCAGGCGCTGGTAGCCAACGGTCTGCGCCACAAGATCCGCCTGCAAGTGGACGGTGGCCTGAAAACCGGCCTCGACATCATTAAAGCGGCGATCCTCGGCGCGGAAAGCTTTGGCTTCGGTACCGGCCCGATGGTCGCACTGGGCTGTAAATACCTGCGTATTTGCCACCTGAACAACTGCGCAACCGGTGTTGCTACTCAGGATGACAAACTGCGTAAGAACCACTATCACGGTCTGCCGTTCAAAGTGACCAACTACTTTGAATTTATCGCCCGTGAAACCCGCGAGCTGATGGCTTCGCTTGGCGTGAAGCGTCTGGTGGATCTGATTGGCCGCACCGATTTGCTCAAAGAGCTGGAAGGCAATACCCGCAAACAGCAGAATCTGACGCTGCATAAACTGCTGGAAACCGCCGAGCCGCATGCGGGCAAAGCGCTGCACTGCACCGAGACCAACCCGCCGTTCGACAATGGCGTGCTCAACGCGCAGCTGCTGCAACAGGCGAAGCCGTTTGTGGATGAGCGCCAGAGTAAAACCTTCTGGTATGACATTCGCAACACCGACCGCTCTGTGGGCGCGTCGCTGTCCGGTTACATCGCCCAGACGCACGGCGATCAGGGCCTGGCCTCAGACCCGATCAAAGCCCACTTTAGCGGCACCGCAGGCCAGAGTTTTGGCGTGTGGAACGCCGGTGGCGTTGAGCTATACCTGACCGGCGATGCCAACGACTACGTCGGCAAAGGCATGGCGGGCGGTTTGCTGGCGGTGCGTCCGCCGATTGGTTCGGCCTTCCTGAGCCACAAAGCGAGCATTATTGGTAACACCTGCCTGTACGGTGCGACCGGTGGGCGTCTGTATGCCGCAGGCCGCGCGGGTGAACGTTTCGGTGTGCGTAACTCCGGGGCGATCACCGTCGTCGAAGGCATTGGCGACAACGGCTGCGAATACATGACCGGCGGTATCGTCTGCATTTTGGGCAAAACGGGCGTTAACTTTGGTGCCGGTATGACAGGCGGTTTCGCCTACGTACTGGATGAAGACGGCGAGTTCCGCAAACGCGTCAACCCGGAGCTGGTGGAAGTGCTGAGCGTCGATGACCTCGCGATCCACGAAGAGCATCTGCGCGGTTTGATCACCGAGCATGTGCAGCACACCGGTTCGCAACGCGGTGAAGAGATCCTGGCGAACTGGCCAGCGTTCTCCGCCAAATTTGCGCTGGTTAAACCGAAGTCCAGCGATGTTAAAGCACTGTTGGGTCACCGTAGTCGTTCCGCAGCTGAGCTGCGGGTGCAGGCGCAGTAAGGGGAAGCAATGAGCCAGAATGTCTATCAATTTATTGACTTACAGCGCGTTGATCCGCCTAAAAAAGCGCTGAAGATCCGTAAAATTGAATTTGTTGAAATTTACGAGCCGTTTTCAGAAGGCCAGGCCAAAGCGCAGGCCGATCGCTGCCTGTCCTGCGGCAACCCATACTGCGAATGGAAATGTCCGGTCCATAACTACATTCCGAACTGGCTGAAGCTGGCGAACGAAGGGCGTATTTTTGAAGCGGCGGAACTGTCGCATCAGACCAACACCCTGCCGGAAGTGTGCGGCCGCGTCTGTCCACAGGACCGCCTGTGCGAAGGGTCCTGTACCTTAAACGATGAGTTTGGCGCAGTGACCATCGGTAACATCGAGCGCTATATCAATGATAAAGCGTTCGAAATGGGCTGGCGTCCGGACATGACCGGCGTGGTGCAAACCGACAAGCGTGTGGCGATCATCGGCGCAGGTCCGGCAGGTCTGGCCTGTGCCGACGTGCTGACCCGTGGCGGCGTCAAAGCCGTGGTGTTTGACCGTCACCCGGAAATCGGCGGTCTGCTGACGTTTGGTATTCCGGCCTTTAAGCTGGAAAAAGAGGTCATGACCCGCCGTCGTGAAATCTTCACCGACATGGGCATTGAATTCAAACTCAATGTCGAAGTGGGCCGCGATATCCAGATCGACGATTTACTGCAAGAGTACGATGCCGTGTTCCTGGGCGTCGGGACTTATCAGTCAATGCGTGGCGGGCTGGAAAACGAAGATGCCAATGGCGTGTTTGACGCGCTGCCGTTCCTGATCGCCAACACCCGCCAGATCATGGGCTTTGGCGAAACAGCGGAACAGCCTTACGTGAGTATGGAAGGCAAACGCGTCGTGGTTCTGGGCGGTGGCGATACGGCGATGGACTGCGTGCGCACCTCCATTCGCCAGAACGCGACGCACGTTATCTGTGCGTACCGTCGTGACGAAGAGAACATGCCTGGCTCACGCCGCGAAGTGAAAAACGCGCGTGAAGAGGGCGTCGAGTTCCAGTTTAACGTGCAGCCGCTGGGTGTTGAAGTTAACGCCAACGGCAAGGTGAGCGGCGTAAGAATGGCGCGTACCGAAATGGGCGCACCGGATGCACAGGGTCGTCGTCGCGCGGAAATCGTTCCAGGCTCCGAGCACGTGGTTCCGGCAGATGCCGTGGTGATGGCCTTTGGTTTCCGTCCACACAGCATGGAATGGCTGGCGAAACACAGCGTTGAGCTGGATTCCCAGGGCCGCGTGATTGCGCCGGAAGGCAACGAAAACGCCTTCCAGACCAGCAACCCGAAAATCTTCGCCGGTGGCGATATCGTGCGCGGTTCGGATCTGGTGGTGACCGCGATTGCCGAAGGCCGTAAAGCGGCAGACGGCATTATGAACTGGCTGGAAGTGTAGCTTTAAAGCCCGTTCAGACATCAAGCATAAAAGCCGGATCTTCCTGTCCGGCTTTTTTTATGCCTTCAGTGTTTGGGCTTCATCAACTGGCCTTTACTCACCGTGAACGGCACGGCTCCGCTGAAGGGTCTGCCATCGATGGCGTCATGCGTGCGCAGCGCTTCCGGGCGCAGCCAGCGCTGGACGCGGGAGGGCATATCCAGGCCAATCAACAGAATCACGACAAACGTCAGGCCGAACGACAGTGAGCCAAGCGCGGTGCCCAGCTCCAGCCGCTGTGCCAGCAAGGCACCGATAATCGGCGCGATGGCCCCGCCCAGCGCCCCAACGTTGTAGGTGAAGCCCAGCCCGGCCGCGCGCTGATCGGTATCGAAGTAGCCCCCAATGAGTTTCGGTAAGATCCCGGAAATCCCCTGCCCCAGCATCTGCTGGAAAAAGAGCAGCAGGCCCAGCACCCAGACGCTTGAACCGCCAATAGCAAAGACCGGCAGGATCAGCAATTGCGACGCCAGCAAACTGCACACATAGGCTTTACGCGTGCCCAGCCAGTCGCCGAGAAAACCGCCGACGCAGCAGCCCACCGCCGCCCCAAAACCGCTAAAGAACAGCACTCTGGCCACCGTCGCCGGATCGTAGGCAAGCTCCGTTTTTAAATATGTCGGCAGCAGCGCCTGAATCGGCCACGAATAGAGAAACGCGAACAGCACAACCACCATCAGCGTGACGCCGGTCGGCCAGCGCTTGCCGCTGCTTTGCACCATAAAGCTGATAAAGACGCAGGCGCAAAGCAAACCGAGGATCACCACCAGCCCGGCATTATTCAGTTCACCTGCAAAGCAGAACCACAGCGCTGTACCGGCAAACAGCGTCATGATGATATTGATCGCCCGGTGTTTGCCGCGATACAGAATATCCACCATCGTACGCACCGGCGCTTTCCCGGCGTGCTTCTCTTTCCAGTCTTCTGCTTCCGGAATATTTTTGCGCAGCCACAGGGCGAAGACGATGGGTAAAATGCCAATTAAGAACAGCGCACGCCAGCCCCAGACGGGAACCACCAGGCTATAAACCTGCGCCGCCACGACAGCACCGACGGAAAAACCGGAGATTAAAAAGCCGCTGGCTTTGTTGCGCAGATGCTTCGGCCAGCTTTCAATGACGTAGGTCGCGCTGGAGCCATATTCCCCCGCCATGCCCATGCCGATGACCATGCGGGCAATAAACAGCGAGACGTAGCCTGGGGCGAAACCGCACGCCAGCGTGCCGCAGGAAAAGAGCACGATACTGGTGATCATCGCCAGCTTGCGACCGTAGCGATCGCCCATCGCTCCTAATAGCAGACCGCCAAACCAGCGGGAGATAAAGGCGGCGGAAATCAGGCTCGCCGCCTCTACCGTGGTTAATCCAAATTCGCTTTTTACTTCCGTTAACACCAGCGCCATTAACACAAAATCAAAACCATCAAGCAGATATCCCAGCCAGGCGGCGGAGAATGCGCGCCACTGCGGGCGGCTAAGATGGCGGTACCACGGGATGCTTTGGGTAGACTTACTCATTTCACTCTCCCGACGATTTCTTTGTCGTTTTGCCGGACGGCGGCTGCACCTTATCCGGCCAACGTATCGCGTTTTTCCAGGCCGGATACGCGAAGCGCCATCCGGCAATGCATCAGCGTTTTTCCGCCATTAACTGCTCTGCCAGCGCCTGAAGCTCAGGCAGGAAGCGTTCATCTACCGGGGCGAACGGCTTACGGCACAGCGGCACGGCAATCACATCCATATAATGCAGCACCGTTTTCAGCCCACGGAAAACACCGGCCTGAATCAGCAGATCAATCACCTTGTTACACTCGCTTTGCAGGCGCTGCGCCGTCGCGTTATCGCCCTCGCGGACCGCTTTGGCGATCGCCTGATAGCGCCAGCCCATAATGTTATAGGTGCTGCCGATGCCGCCGTCTGCGCCCGCCAGTAAGCCTGAGGCGAAGATCTCGTCGTAGCCGTTATAGAGCACCAGATCCGGGTGCGCGCGGCGGATCTGCTCCATCTGGAAGAGATCGCCCGACGTCTGTTTCAGCGCCCCCACGCCCGGCAGCGTCACCAGCGTGTTGATCTGATCAAGCGTGAGTTTCACCCCGCTGAGCGCCGGAATGTTGTAGACCACCATCGGCAGCCCCTGTGCCGAATCAATAATCGCCCGGTAGTGATCGCAGTGTTCTTCAAAGCTGAAAGGATAGTAAAACGGGGTGACCGCAGACACCGCGTCAAAGCCGCAACGGCTGGCGGCGCTTGCCAGCTGCTGGCTCTCGGCGGTGCTGACGCAGCCGACATGCGCAATCAGCGTGATCCTGCCTTTCGCCTCTTCCGCCACGATCTCCAGCACTTCTTCTCGCTCTGCAAGGCTTTGCACAAAGGCTTCGCCCGTTGAACCGCCCACGTACAACCCGTCGATGCCCTGCTGAATGTTGAACTGCACAAGACGGCGCAGGCTCTGTTTATCCAGTGCCTGCTGCGCGTTGAACGGGGTCAGGAGTGCGGCCATTACGCCACGTAAATGCTTTGCCATAGATACCTCAAATGATGACTGCTGTGTTTTAACGATATACCTTTATACCTGTTATACCAGATTAAATAAGCAGCATTTGCATACCGAACGCTTATATTGCGATCGGCTTCACTAAAGGATCGTTATTTTTTGGATTTGGATCCCTGACCGAAGGCGTGCCAGGTTGCGGATACGCTATTGAGGTGGGTTTGTAACGCGCGATCGGCTTCGTCCGGATCGTGGCGGCGGATCGCATCGACAATCGTTATATGCTGGTGATAGCTGACGTTGTTGTGCTGATACAGCTCGGCATCGGACACTTTTGGACGGGCGGCAATCAGCCAGTCCAGCAGGGAAACATGGATGGCCATAAAGATCGGGTTACCGGGGATTTCCGCCAGCACGCGATGGAACTCAACGTCAGAACGGATAAAAAGCGCATTGTCACCGAGCGACTGGCTGTTGATCTCCAGCGCCTTTGACAGCCTCTCTATCTGCTCGTCGGTGGCGTATTCCGCCGCGTAGCGCACCAGGCTGGATTCGAAAAACAGGCGAAGCTGTTCAAAGTGGGTAATGCCGCCTGGCCGGGTGAGAAAGTCTTTCGCCATACCAGAAAGCTCACTGATAATGGTGTCCGCAGAGGGCATCGAGACACGAGCGCGCTCGCCGTTGTTAATCTGCACCAGCCCTTTGCGCTTGAGCGCCGCCAGCGCTTCGCGCACTGAAGGGCGACCGACGTTAAAAAACTCCATCAGTTCGCGTTCAGACGGGAGCTGCTCGCCCTGAGCAAACTCCTGACGGCGGATCATCTGCTCAAGCTCCTCTTCCACCATGTCGGAGAGCTTTTTACGCGCCAGCGGACGACGACGCAGGCTATGCCCAATAGTTTCAGTGGTGCTATCGCGGTTGTCTTCGCCTGGATTGCTCATACGCGCCGTGTCAGTGAAAGAGGAAAAGTGCGAACAAATTTCATGATAACACAGGAAAATCGGGGGTGCGAAACGCAAACGGTTTGGTAAGTGTGGGGAATTGCAGATAAAAAAACAGGCCCGAGGGGGCCTGTCAGATTTTTTTAGCGCTTATTTCACAACGCGTAACGCCGGACGGCCACCGCGCGGAGGCGGGGTGTCATCAGGATCGTTGTCTTCTTCGTGATCGGGTTTGTCGCCATCGATAACTGACATCACCGTTTCGCTATCCGTGGTGATCGCCTCTTCGTCATCGTTGAGACTCGCGGATTCACCGTCGTAAGCCGCTTCTGGCTCGAACATGGTGCCTGCACCATTTTCACGGGCATAGATCGCCAGTACGGCCGCCAGCGGAACATAAACCTGACGCGGAACGCCACCGAAACGCGCGTTAAAGCGCACTTCGTCGTTGGCCAGCTCCAGGTTACCCACGGCACGCGGTGCGATGTTCAACACAATTTGCCCATCGCGCGCGTATTCCATCGGCACGCGTACACCGGGCAACGTCACGTCTACCACCAGATGCGGCGTGAGCTGGTTATCCAGCAACCATTCATAGAATGCGCGCAGCAGATACGGACGGCGTGGAGACAGTTGTGACATTTCCATGCGGTTTAACCTCTGCCAAGGCGCATTTCACGCTCGGGTTCAGTCAGCGACGCGAGGAAAGAGTCGCGCTCGAAGACGCGGGTCATGTAGCCTTTCAGCTCTTTCGCACCTGCGCCACTGAGTTCAATACCCAGCTGCGGCAGACGCCATAACAGCGGTGCCAGGTAGCAATCGACCAGGCTGAACTCATCGCTCAGGAAGTACGGTTTTTGTCCAAAGACAGGGGCAATAGCCAGCAGCTCTTCGCGCAGTTGTTTACGTGCGGTATCAGCCTGAGCACCGGTGCTGTTCACGATAACGTTCATCAGTGAGTACCAGTCTTTCTCGATACGCTGCATGTACAGGCGGCTTTCGCCACGCGCAACCGGATACACCGGCATCAGCGGCGGATGCGGGAAACGCTCATCCAGGTATTCCATAATGATGCGAGATTCCCAAAGGGTCAGCTCGCGATCCACCAGTGTCGGGACGCTTTGATTCGGGTTGAGGTCAATCAGATCCTGAGGCGGATTATCCTTTTCCACGTGCTCAATTTCAAAACTGACACCTTTTTCAGCCAGCACGATGCGGACTTGATGGCTATAGATGTCAGTAGGACCAGAAAACAGCGTCATTACCGAACGTTTGTTGGCAGCGACAGCCATGAAAACCTCCAGGTATATTCAGAATAGTACTGCTGCGAGCCACACAGTGACCAGCCAGATGTAAGTAACCCATCCACCCGCGAACATTTCATTGTTCAAAATGACAACAAAAATGAACTATCCCCGGCATTTGGGCAGAAAATTGGTTGATAGTTTACCAGATTTTGCGACCTTTGTGGTGAGGGGATTCCGGAAATGCGGAAAAAGAGGCGAGAATCAATCTATTACTGTGGATATCTTAATTTTTGTTCATAAAAAAACCCGCCGAAGCGGGTCTTTTCGCCAATCGTTCTGCAAAGCAGAAACGAATTAACGTTTGGAGAACTGCGGACGACGACGTGCTTTACGCAGGCCGACTTTCTTACGTTCAACCTGACGAGCATCACGAGTAACGAAGCCAGCTTTACGCAGTTCGCCACGCAGGGACTCATCGTACTCCATCAGAGCGCGGGTGATACCGTGACGGATCGCACCAGCCTGACCAGAGATACCACCACCTTTAACGGTGATGTACAGATCCAGTTTCTCAACCATGTCGACCAGTTCCAGCGGCTGACGAACTACCATGCGGGCAGTTTCACGACCGAAGTACTGTTCCAGAGAACGTTGGTTGATAACGATTTTGCCACTGCCCGGTTTGATAAAAACGCGAGCTGCGGAACTTTTGCGGCGACCAGTGCCGTAGTATTGATTTTCAGCCATTGCCATAATCCCGATTAGATGTCCAGAACTTGCGGTTGCTGTGCCGCGTGGTTGTGCTCGTTACCCGCGTAAACTTTCAGTTTACGGTACATAGCACGACCCAGCGGGCCTTTTGGCAGCATGCCTTTAACCGCGATTTCAATCACACGCTCAGGACGGCGGGCAATCATCTCTTCAAAGGTCGCTTCTTTGATACCACCGATGTGGCCGGTGTGATGGTAGTACATTTTGTCAGTACGCTTGTTGCCGGTTACAGCAACTTTTTCTGCGTTCAGAACGATGATGTAATCACCAGTATCGACGTGCGGAGTGTATTCCGCTTTGTGCTTACCGCGCAGGCGACGAGCCAGTTCGGTAGCCAGACGGCCCAGAGTTTTACCGGTCGCGTCAACAACATACCAGTCGCGTTTTACGGTTTCTGGTTTAGCTGTAAAAGTTTTCATTAAAAGCTTACCCAAATAATAAGTTACACGTTGGTGAACACCCAAACGTTTGTCAGTTGAGGTTCACACGACATTGTCCAGCAAACCTACCCCTTCGAATAGCCTATGCCGGCACATAGAAAGTTTTGGGAAAAAAACCTTCTCGTAACGTGGGGTCGCAAGATTATAGAGAAGTCAGGGTCAAAGATCGACCCCTTTATGTAATTCGGCGCGGGTTTTTCGGGGTTTGCGTTTGTGCTGCTTGATGCCCTCATCCCCAGCCCTTCTCCCACGGGGAGCAGGGGGCATTATTACGCCAAATGCTCGCGCTTCAGGTACTCTTCGCTTTGCATCTCTTGCAGACGCGACAGGCAGCGCTGGAACTCAAACTTCAGCCGTTCACCCTGATAAATGGTGTGCAGCGGCGCGGCGGCGCTCACCACCAGCTTCACATGGCGCTCGTAAAACTCATCCACCAGCGCGATAAAACGCCGTGCTTCGCTCTCCATCAGCGGCGTCATGACCGGCACATCAAACAGCATGACGGTATGGAACAGGCGCGACAGTGCAATGTAGTCGTGCTGGCTGCGCGCGTCCACGCACAGCGTGGTGAACGACACCGCCAGCGTCTGATTTTCCACGCCGAGCGTGGGCAGCGGGCGATGGTTAATCTCAAGTTCAGGCCGATTTTCTCGTTGCCCGCCCGCCAGCGCCTGCCACAGTTTTTCCATTTGTGCGGCGGTGTCCGCGTTGAGCGGCGACAGCCACAGGTGCGCCTGCGTCAGCGTGCGCAGTCGGTAGTCCACCCCCGCGTCCACGTTCATCACGTCGCAATAGTGCTTAATGGCGTCGATAGCCGGGAGAAAACGCGCCCGCTGCAAACCGTTACGATACAGCTCATCGGGCGGAATATTCGAGGTGGCGACCAGCGTGATGCCCCGTGCGAACAGGGCCTTCATCAGCCCGCCCAGCAGCATGGCGTCGGTAATGTCCGAAACAAAAAATTCATCAAAGCACAGCACGTCAGTTTCCGCTTTGAAACGCTCGGCAATTGTATCCAGTGGATCCGTTTGCCCTTGCAGCGCCGTCAGCTCTTCATGCACGCGCAGCATAAAGCGGTGAAAGTGCAGACGCTGTTTTCGCGTGCCCGGCAGGCTTTGGTAGAACATGTCCATCAGCCAGGTTTTGCCGCGTCCGACGCCGCCCCACATATAAAGCCCGCGCACCGGCGTCAGCACTTTTTCGTCACGTTTTCCCAGCAGTTTGCCAAACTTCGCCAGCAGTCCGCCGCTCTGCGCGGGCGCGGGTCTGGTCGTGGTTAATTCCTGATAGATCGTTTCCAGCCGGTTAACGGCTTCGCGCTGCACGTCATCAGTCTGATGCGTGCCCGCGTCAAGGGCGAGCTGGTAGCGCGATGTGGGGGTAAAGCTTTGCATGATGTTGTTGTTATTCCTTGAATATCGATATGCCGCAGGTCACGGTTGGCGAAAAAAAGGCCGTTCTACACTACGCGATGCAGCGCTAGGATTCCACTTATACGGGATTAGCGGTTATAGTGGCATAATCAGGCACAGGCAAGGAGCCTCACCGCCAACACCCTACGGAACCACAAGACAATGGGAGATGTTCATGACCTGGGAATATGCGCTAATTGGTTTAGTCGTCGGCATCGTGATCGGTGCTGTGGCCATGCGTTTTGGTAATCGTAAATTACGTCAGCAGCAGGCCTTGCAGTACGAGCTGGAAAAAAATAAAGCCGAGCTGGCAGAGTATCGCGAAGAGATCGTTGGGCACTTCGCGCGCAGCGCCGAGCTGCTGGATAACATGGCGCATGACTATCGTCAGCTCTATCAACACATGGCAACCAGCTCCACGCAGCTGCTGCCGGAAATGACCGAAGAGATGAACCCGTTCCGTAATCGTCTGGCAGAGTCAGAAGCGGGTAACGATCAGGCACCGGTACAGATGCCGCGTGATTATTCCGAAGGGGCTTCTGGCCTGCTTCGCGGTGCGCCAAAACGCGATTAATCGCCGATCCTCTTATTTTTACGGGCGTACGCGTTACGCCCGCCCCTTCTTTCCCATCACAGCTATTATTTAGTCATTGTCCGCATTGTTACCCGGTTGAAAATTCAATAACATCAACTTGTTTTGGGCGATTTTCCTTACACTTCAGGTTACGAGAGCCAGCATCAATGAAGAAACAAACCCAGCTGTTGAGTGCGTTAGCGTTAAGTGTCGGGTTATCTCTCTCGGCACCCTTTCAGGCAATGGCGGCGCTGCCGTCGCAGGTTCCTGGCCAGCCAGCTATCCCGAGTCTTGCGCCAATGCTGGAGAAAGTGTTACCGGCCGTGGTGAGCGTGCAGGTTGAAGGCACCGCTGTGCAGGGGCAAAAAGTACCTGAAGAGCTGAAAAAATATTTCGGTGAGGAGTTACCTGACCCGCAGGCGCAGCCGTTTGAAGGCTTAGGCTCCGGTGTGATCATCGACGCCGCGAAAGGCTACGTGCTGACCAATAATCACGTCATCAATCAGGCGCAGAAGATCAACGTCCAGCTTAACGATGGCCGTGAATTCGAAGCCAAA
The DNA here is from genome assembly GCA_963521185.1 of uncultured Enterobacter sp. Taxonomy (GTDB): domain Bacteria; phylum Pseudomonadota; class Gammaproteobacteria; order Enterobacterales; family Enterobacteriaceae; genus Enterobacter_D. Next base: position 95,188 of record CAUQTV010000011.1, read on the forward strand.
CTGATTGGCGGCGACGATCAGAGTGATATCGCGCTGCTACAGCTGCAAAACGCGACCCACCTGACGCAGATTGCCGTCGCCGACTCCGATAAATTGCGCGTGGGCGATTTCGCCGTCGCCGTGGGTAACCCGTTTGGCCTGGGGCAAACCGCGACATCGGGCATCGTTTCTGCGCTGGGGCGCAGCGGATTAAACCTGGAAGGGCTGGAAAACTTTATCCAGACCGACGCCTCAATTAACCGTGGCAACTCTGGCGGCGCATTGTTAAACCTCAACGGCGAGCTTATTGGGATCAATACCGCGATCCTCGCGCCAGGGGGCGGCAGCGTGGGCATTGGCTTTGCGATCCCAAGCAACATGGCGCAGACGCTGGCCCAGCAGCTGATCCAGTTCGGTGAAATCAAACGCGGTCTGCTCGGCATTAAAGGCACCGAAATGAGCGCGGATATTGCCAAAGCCTTTAATTTAAACGTGCAGCGCGGTGCGTTTGTCAGTGAAGTGCTGCCGAATTCGGGTTCGGCGAAAGCCGGGATCAAATCGGGCGATGTGATTGTCAGTCTCAACGGTAAACCGCTCAACAGCTTTGCCGAACTGCGCTCCCGCATTGCCACCACGGAGCCGGGAACCAAAGTGAAGCTGGGTCTGCTGCGCGATGGCAAAGCGCAGGAAGTGGAAGTGACGCTGGATAAAAACTCCTCTTCCTCCGCCAGCGCGGAAATCATCTCGCCGTCGCTGCAAGGCGCTACGCTGAGCGACGGGCAGTTGAAAGATGGCACCAAAGGCATTTCCGTTGATGAAGTGGAAAAAGCCAGCGCTGCCGCTCAGGCCGGTTTGCACAAAGATGATGTGATCATCGGCGTTAACCGCGAGCGCGTTCAGTCCATCGCGGAAATGCGTAAAGTGCTGGAAGCGAAGCCGAATATCATTGCCCTGCACGTGGTGCGCGGCAACGAGACGATCTATTTATTATTACGTTAAGCATTTGCGATTCCGGACATCATCGCCACGTGTGATGTCCGGATAACTCATGCTATGCTGCCCTTTCTCTCTATTATGACGCCTGCATCATCATGTTTGTGAAGCTCCTACGCTCGGTTGCGATCGGTTTAATTGTCGGTGGCCTTCTTTTGGCTGCTCTGCCCTCTTTACGTCAGTTAAACCCGCTGGCGGCACCCAAATTCGACAGCACCGATGAAACGCCGGTGAGCTATAACCGGGCGGTGCGTCGCGCAGCGCCCGCGGTGGTAAACGTCTATAACCGCAGCATGAACAATTCGTCCAACAATCAACTCGAAATCCGCACCTTGGGCTCTGGCGTGATCATGGACGAGCGCGGGTACATCATTACCAACAAGCATGTGATTAACGATGCCGATCAGATCATCGTCGCCTTGCAGGATGGCCGCGTGTTTGAAGCGCTGCTGGTCGGCTCCGACGCGTTAACGGATCTGGCGGTGTTAAAAGTGAATTCCAACAGCGGGCTGCCCGTGATCCCCATCAACCCGAAACGCATGCCGCACATCGGTGATGTGGTGATGGCGATTGGCAACCCGTACAACCTCGGGCAGACCATCACCCAGGGGATCGTCAGCGCCACCGGGCGTATCGGCCTGAACCCGTCGGGGCGGCAGAATTTCCTGCAAACGGATGCGTCCATCAATCACGGTAACTCGGGCGGTGCGCTGGTTAACTCCCTCGGCGAACTGATGGGCATCAACACCCTTTCCTTTGATAAGAGCAACGATGGGGAAACGCCCGAAGGCATCGGCTTTGCCATTCCGTTCCAGCTGGCGACCAAAATCATGGATAAGCTGATCCGCGACGGTCGCGTGATCCGTGGTTACATTGGCATCAGTGGCCGGGAGATTGCACCGCTGCATACCCAGGGCGGCGGCATCGATCAGATTCAGGGGATTGTGGTGAATGAAGTTGCGGCAGATGGCCCGGCCGCGCGCGCAGGTATTCAGGTGAATGACGTGATCGTGTCGGTCAACGGCAAACCGGCGGTCTCTGCGCTGGAGACAATGGACCAGGTGGCGGAGATCCGCCCGGGTTCAGAAATCCCGGTGGACGTCATGCGTGAAGACAAAAAACTGTCGTTGAAAGTGACGATACAGGAATACCCGGCGACCAATTGATCCCCCGCGCCATAAAAAAAGCCGGTCACTGTGTGAACCGGCTTTTTTCGTGGTGTCAGCCTTAGCGGTTAACGAACTCTTCACCAAGCTGAATATCTTTTCTCAGCGTCTCCAGCATGCCTTCCATCGCGTGTTGTTCAAACGCGCTCAGCTTGCCAATAGACTGACGCTCTTCAATGCCGTTTTTACCCAGCAGCAGCGGCTGCGAGAAGAAGCGAGCATGTTCGCCATCGCCTTCAACGTAGGCACACTCTACGACGCCTTTTTCACCCTGAAGCGCACGCACCAGCGACAAACCAAAGCGCGCGGCCGCCTGACCCATAGACAGGGTTGCAGACCCGCCACCGGCTTTGGCTTCTACCACTTCGGTGCCCGCATTCTGGATACGTTTGGTCAGGTCAGCGACTTCCTGTTCGGTGAAGCTCACGCCTGGGATCTGCGACAGCAGCGGCAGAATGGTCACGCCTGAGTGACCGCCGATCACCGGGACTTCAACCTCCCCCGGCTGCTTGCCTTTTAATTCAGCCACGAAGGTATTCGAGCGAATGATGTCGAGCGTGGTCACGCCAAAGAGTTTGTTCTTGTCATACACGCCCGCTTTTTTCAGCACTTCTGCGGCAATCGCCACCGTCGTGTTCACCGGGTTAGTGATGATGCCGATGCAGGCTTTGGGTGCGGTTTTCGCCACCTGATTGACCAGATTCTTCACGATCCCGGCGTTGACGTTGAACAGATCGGAACGATCCATCCCCGGCTTACGCGCGACGCCAGCGGAGATCAGCACCACGTCTGCGCCTTCCAGCGCCGGTGTTGCGTCTTCGCCTGAAAAACCTTTTATATGCACTGCGGTAGGAATATGGCTCAGGTCAACCGCCACACCTGGCGTTACCGGAGCGATGTCATACAGAGAGAGTTCCGAACCTGAGGGCAGTTGGGTCTTGAGAAGAAGGGCTAGCGCCTGGCCAATACCGCCTGCCGCGCCGAGGACTGCAACTTTCATCCTAAACTCCTTATTATGGTGAGGTAAAGATACCGATACTCCGTTGCTGCCGACCTTAAAACATGAGGTGAACCATAGCAAAACTCACGACAAAAGAATGCGGTGTAGCACACTATTAGCATAATTCACTTCAGGTAGCCCTTTGAGGCGTGACGGTCATCTCTTATCATAGTCAGCAACGTTATCAGCTGGCGGTTACAATACACCCAGTAAAGCCAGCAAAACAACATCATTTTGATAACATTTAGTTTACTTTTAATCTCATTATAGACGCGTGACGCAAGCCTGTTTATCAATCACGTTCTTTGATTGAAAAACGCGCTTCCATCACAATATTTCAATCTTTCCCAGGGCAGATTGTTTGCATAAAAATTCATATATCTGCATAATCATGATGTTCCTTTCGCCATTCCACGGGTGACTTATGCGAAGTTCAGCAAAGCAAGAAGAATTAGTGAAAGCGTTTAAAGCGCTACTTAAAGAAGAAAAATTCAGTTCTCAGGGCGAGATCGTTCTGGCGTTACAGGAACAGGGATTCGATAACATCAACCAGTCGAAAGTGTCCCGCATGCTGACCAAATTTGGTGCCGTGCGGACACGCAATGCGAAAATGGAGATGGTGTACTGCCTGCCGGCTGAGTTGGGCGTGCCGACAACCTCCAGTCCGCTGAAGAACCTGGTGCTGGACATTGATTTCAACGATGCGGTGGTGGTGATCCACACCAGTCCGGGTGCGGCGCAGCTGATTGCCCGCCTGCTCGACTCACTGGGCAAGTCGGAAGGTATTCTCGGCACCATCGCCGGTGACGACACCATTTTCACCACGCCGGCCCACGGTTTTACGGTGAAAGAGCTGTACGAAGCGATCCTCGTGCTGTTCGAACAGGAACTCTGATCCGCGCGTCCCCTCTTCCTCAAAGAGGGGAATCTTCCCCTCCCTCGCACGTTTTTGTGACAATTCACTGCGTCCTGCTTTAACAGTTAGTGCGATTAATTGCCTAAATGCATTCATGGAGTGAATACCAAAAGGCAAAATCGCACGAAAAATCAAATCACGCTATCCATCTGATTTAGTTATAATAAATCCACAAGCATGTACAAAAAACGTGCGTTTTGATTACTTTTGTGAATAAAAATCGTTGTTTTTGTAACTTAATACCCAGTGAAACCATTAGCGTGGTATTAATTTTTCGCGTGATTAGTGTATACTTGATTTTGTGATGAGGGTCACGAAACAAGGCCCTTAGTGAAAAGAATACGACGAGGTAACTATCATGAAAATCAAAACCACTGTAGCCACACTGAGCATCCTTTCCGTCCTGTCATTCGGTGCATTCGCCGCTGACTCCATCAGCGCCGATCAGGCACAAAACCGTCAGGGTCTGGGTACGGTTTCCGTTGGGGGTATCAGCACATCACCGATGGACATGCGTCAGGCGCTGGATAAAAAAGCCCAGGAAGAAGGTGCATCGTCTTACCGCATCATCGAAGCACGTACCGGCGATAGCTGGCACGCCACCGCAGAACTCTATAAATAATCCCTCGTCGTAGAAATCCTCTACGACTTGCCCCTGCCTTGCAGGGGCTTTTTTATGCCCTGAAACTAGTGACGCACATTGAAGCGCAGCGATCCTTCCAGCTCTTCTTCCGCTTCATCAAACAGCAGGATCAGCGCGCCAAACCGCCGACGCTGAATCTCCGCGACGTGCACGAATTCAATCTCCAGCGGCATCGGCAGCACCTCACCGGTGACCACATCCCACAGTGAATCCAGATCGCTGACCCTGGCCCGCTCAATGCCAAACGCCAGCGCGAATTCCCGATAGAAATCGTTTTGATCTTCGATTTCGTCAAAATCAAACGTATAGATTTTCATTGCCAGCCACCCAGCCCGATCGGGCGGCTACTGCCGCCCCGCGATGATTATAATCCCCCGATATGCAGGGTTTTGACTTCCAGATATTCATCCAGCCCCAGCACCGATCCTTCACGACCAAGGCCGGATTCTTTCACCCCGCCAAACGGCCCCAGTTCGGTCGACACCGCGCACTCGTTTACGCCAATCATGCCGCTCTCAATGGCCTGTGAAACGCGGAAAACCCGCGCCAGATTCTGGGTGTAGAAATAGGCCGCCAGTCCGAACGGCGTATCATTGGCGCGCTGAATGACTTCCTCTTCGCTGGTAAAGCGGAAGCAGGCGGCCACCGGGCCGAACGTCTCTTCGCTTGCCAGCTTCATCCCTTCGCTGCAGTCCCCCAGCACCGTCGGTTCCCAGAAGTTGCCGCCCAGCGCATGGGCTTTGCCACCGGCCAGCACGGTTGCGCCTCGGGCAACGGCATCATCGACGTGCTCGCGCACTTTATCCACGGCGGCAGGCTCAATGAGCGGGCCAACAATCACGCCGTCATCCATGCCGTTTCCCACCTTCAGTGCCTTAACGGCGCTGGCGAGTTTGCGGGTAAAGTCATCATAGATGGATTCATGAATATAGAAGCGGTTCACGCTGACGCACACCTGACCGGCGTTGCGGAATTTATTGGCGATCGCGCCCTGCACGGCGGCATCGATATCCGCATCGTCAAACACGATATAGGGTGCGTTACCGCCCAGCTCCATCGACACTTTCTTCATGGTCTCGGCTGCGTTGCGCACCAGCGTCTTGCCCACGGCGGTCGAGCCGGTAAAGGAGATTTTGCGCACAACCGGGTTTGCCATGATTGCATCGCTGATGTCGTGAGTGTTACCGGCAACCGCGTTCAGCACGCCGTCGGGAATGCCCGCTTTTTTGGCGAGCTGCAACAGCGCAAAGGCGCTCAGCGGCGTGTTGTTAGCCGGTTTGATCACCCCGGTACAGCCTGCGGCAAGCGCCGGACCGAGTTTGCGGGTCAGCATTGCCATCGGGAAGTTCCACGGGGTGATCGCCGCGACCACGCCCACGGGTTCACGGGTGGCGAAAATGCGCGAGCCGGGTTTAGCGGGGGGAATGATCTCACCGTTTGCGCGCTTGGCCTGCTCGGCAAACCACTGAATAAAGCTGGCGGCATAGTCCACTTCGCCTTCGGCTTCTTTTAACGGTTTACCCTGCTCGGCGGTCATCAGTTGCCCCAGCCAGCGCTTGTTCTCAATGATCAGTTCATACCAGCGATAGAGCAGCGTGGAGCGCTCTTTTGCGGTCTTCGCACGCCAGGCGGGAAAGGCGCGGCTGGCGGCGGCAATAGCCTCTTCGGTCTCTTTTTTACCGGCTTTTGCGACCTTCGCGATAACCTCGCCGGTGGCGGGATTGGTGACATCAAATGTGGTATCCAGCGTTTTCCATACGCCATCGACAAAGTACCCGGTCTGAAAAAGCGCATTGTCCTGAAGTGCCTGCGTTGCCATATGTCCTCCTGATCTAAGGGTTACGATCGACTGAGGTAAGTATAGCCACAAAAAAACCGACGCTTTTGGCGTCGGTTTGATCCTTCAGGGATTTAGCTGTCGGTCAGCGCATGCTGGTATTTGTGCAGCATCCCCACCAGCCTTTTCACCGGCTGTGTCACCTGGTCGGAGGCCTGCCAGATACGCAGTTTCTCCTGGTAAATATCCAGCTCTTCCAGCAGCTGCGTGAAGTAGCGTCGGCGTTTTTCATCGCTGCTGGCTGAAATAACCTGATCCGCAGTGCGTCGCAACTGGCGATGGAACGCGGAGAGATCGTCATTCACCGGCACCGGCGCGTCACGCAGACGCTGGTGCGCCACGATGAGCGTCAGGGCCAGGCGAAACTTCGCCACATCGCCGGGAAACTTATTGAGCAGTAAAAACAGCTGCTGGTAGAGCGCGGGCAGATGGTTCTCTTTACGCCGGGCGGTATTGGTGGTCATCGCTGAAACCGCCGCCGAGACGAACTGATTAAGCAGTACGCGAGCGGTACGCGCCTGGGAGTTGTCACGCACCAACAGGATCACCATCAGCGCCAGCACGCAGCCGACGATCTGCCCCAGCGCGCTATCGAGAAAGCGGCTGAACTCAAAGGTCATCGGGTTATCCAGCACGATAATATTGATGGTGCTCGCCAGCGCCCCAAGCGAACCCAGCCGCCGCTTTTGCACCTCAATACCGATAAAGAACGCCAGTACCGCGAGGCTCAGACACAGCAGCAGCATACTTTGCTGCGTGGACGGGATCACCACTAAGAAATAGAAGGCCCCGATGGGCAGCGCTGCCAGCGTACCGTAAACAAAGTCGATGGCGACCATGCGCGGATTCGGCAAACGCATCGCCAGCGCCGTGACCACGGCAATCATCACCATCGCGCCGTTGCCGGACGTCCAGCCGGTCCACAGCCAGAACAGCGTCCCCAGAATACAGGAGAGCGTGGTGCGCCAGAAGTTGACCATCGCGTGGTGACGTTCGGCGGATTCGACTTTCACCACCGCTTCACCGCGCAGGACCTCTTCCTCGGTGGCGCTGATTTTGGTATTGCTGACCACGCCGCGCTTCAGCAGCAGATAGCGCGTGGCCGATCCCACCCAGCTGTAAACGGTAATGGGCGTGTCGCGCTCGCCGGTCCAGGCGATGACTCTGCGCATACGTTTTAACTGTTTATGCACGTCCTGCACGGTTTCAACCGGGGCGTCAAACAGCTCGCGGAAGGTGTCGGTGATAAGCTCAGGCCGGGAGTTTTGAATCAGAAAGGTTTCACAGGCTTGAGTGATGAGCGTCAGCGACAGCGTATTGATCACTTTAAGACGGCGATTGGCCCGCGCCCAGCGCGAAGACTCCATGTTCAGGTTGATGCGCATGCCTTCCAGCGCCATTGTGCGGCGCACCAGCGCGCCCCATGCCTTGTCCACTTCGTCGCTGTCGCCATGCTTGATGCACAGCTGCATCAGCTGGTATTGCGCCACCAGCAGGCTGTCCAGCTCCCGGTCAATCTCTTGTTTGATGGAGCGCGGCGAGAACAGCAGATCCGCGACGATCGCACACACAATGCCGATGACAATTTCGCTACAGCGTTCAACGGCAAACTGCGGCGTCAGCAGCGGCTCCGTCTGGATGGTGATGACAATGATCAGCGCGGTATAACCGGCAAGCCCCCAGGCGTAAGAGTTCTCAACGCGCACCAGCGAGGAAACCCAGGTGCAAAACCCCGCCCAGATACAGCAGACGATCAGCATCAGCAGCGGCGCGCGGATCATCAAAATGATGATCGCCAGCCCGGCGATACAGCCAATAAAGGTCCCGGCAATACGTAGCATCCCGCGATAGCGTATCGCGCCGGAATAGGGTTCGCCGCCCGCGGCAAACGCCGGACCGGCCGCGACGATGGCCGCCGTCAGCACCGCCCAGCGCGGCGTCTCAAGCTGAAAGTGGAAGCCCACAAACAGCGCCAGCACAATGGCGCAGGCAAGCTTAAGGGCAAAGCGCACATGCTGAGTGGCAATAGAGAAGATGCCCATCACGCTTAACCAAACTCGCGCAGGCGGTGAGCCAGTTTACGGAAGAAGGAGTCCTGGCTTTCATCACGATCTTTCTTCCCGGTAATCACCACCGTCGCCGTGGTGCCCGCAGGCCACACGTTGCTTTGTTGATCGTCGAGACGAATACGCACAGGAACGCGCTGGGCCAGACGCACCCACTCCAGATTGGAATCGATGGTCGCCATGCCTTTGGCATCGACGCTGCTGCTGGCGTTGGTCACCCCGGCCGCCACGCTATCGACAGTGCCTTTGATAACGCGGTTACTGCCCAGCGGCGTGATCTCCGCCCGGTAACCCGCGCGCACGCCTTCAAGCTTGGTCTCTTCCATATAGGCCAGTACGTAGAAAGAGTTCTGTTTTACCAGTGCGACAGCGGTTGAACCGCGCGTGATAAATTCGCCGGTGTAGACATTCAGGTTTGTCACCCAGCCCGCAGAGGGGGCGCGGATCACGGTTCGCGCTAAATCCAGTTTTGCCAGATCCCGCGTCGCCTCGGCTTTTGCCAGCTGGTGAAGCACGGTTTGCAACAGGTTGTTGGCCTGGTCGATCTCTTCACGCGACATCGCCTGCACACCCAGCTGGTTACGACGCCCCGCCTCACGGCGTTTTTCACTTGCCAGCGCCTGATAATAGGCCACATCGGCTTCGGCTTCTTCGACCGCCTTTTGGTAGCGCGGCTGATCGATGGTGAACAGCACCTGATCTTTCTGCACCAGCTGGTTATCTTTTACTTTCACGTCCGTAATGAGTCCGGCGACGTCCGGCGCGATGGCGACAACGTCCGCGCTAAAACGCGCATCGCGCGTCCACGGAGATTCAGTGTAATAGGCCCAGGCACGGAAGATAGCGATGAAGGCCAGAATGACCAGTATCACCGTGATGGCGGTGCGGGAAATTTTTCTTGTTAGCGTTTTCACATCAACCTCAAACAAACAGGCGCGAGAGTAAATAAAATAAGCAGCAGTAGAGCGCCGTATTAAACAATGCCGGATGCCAGACGAAGTCATAGATCCCGGTCGGAATCAGCATGCGGCGCACCAGCCAGAAAACCGCCAGCGATAAAAGTAACTCGAAGAAAATCGGTGGGAACGAGAGACCGAACACCACGATAACGGGAAAAAGACTCATGTTGACCTTGATTAGAGCGCGTGCAGGCGACAATTTATTTTTCACGTCACCGCAGGAATAAGGGCCAGAAAGGCCAGGCGAGAGTGACGTATCTATTATTCAGCTAACAGTATATTAACGTAACTGTTATGCTGTTATCTATATTATGTGATCTAAATCACTTTTAAGCCAGAGTGAACAATGGAACGATTAAAACGTATGTCGGTGTTCGCCAAAGTGGTCGAACTGGGTTCGTTCACTTCCGCTGCCCGACAACTTCAAATGAGCGTTTCTTCCATTAGCCAGACGGTGTCAAAGCTGGAAGACGAGCTACAGGTGAAGCTGCTCAACCGCAGCACACGCAGCCTTGGGCTGACCGAAGCCGGTAAAATCTATTACCAGGGCTGCCGACGCATGCTGCATGAAGTGCGCGATGTGCACGAGCAGCTTTACGCCTTTAACAACACGCCGATTGGCACGCTGCGGATTGGTTGTTCTTCAACCATGGCACAAAATGTCCTCGCCAATATGACCGCGCAAATGCTCAAAGACTACCCAGGTTTGACGGTGAATCTGGTCACCGGCATCCCCGCCCCCGATCTGATCGCCGACGGCCTGGACGTGGTCATCCGCGTAGGCGCGTTGCAGGATTCCAGCCTGTTCTCCCGCCGCCTTGGCACCATGCCGATGGTGGTGTGCGCCGCGAAAAGCTATCTGACGCAGTACGGTATTCCGGAGAAGCCTGCGGATCTCAGCAACCATTCATGGCTTGAGTATAGCGTGCGCCCGGACAATGAATTTGAACTGATCGCCCCGGAAGGGCTGTCCAGCAAAATCATTCCGCAGGGGCGTTTTGTGACCAACGATCCCATGACCCTCTCGCGCTGGCTAACGGCGGGTGCGGGGGTGGCGTATGTGCCGCTGATGTGGGTGATCGATGAGATCAACCGGGGAACGCTGGAGATCCTGTTTCCGCGCTATCAGTCGGATCCGCGCCCGGTGTACGCGCTGTACACCGAAAAGGACAAGCTGCCGCTCAAAGTGCAGGTCTGCATCAACTATTTAACGGACTATTTTGTCGAGGTGGCGAAGCTGTTTCAGGCGATGCGCGGACGCGCTAAAGAGAAATAGGGGTTTCCCCTCTCCGGGAAGAGAGGGGAACGGCGATTACGCGGTGCCGCCGACCGTCAGATTGTCGACTTTCAGCGTTGGCTGGCCCACGCCAACCGGCAGACTCTGGCCTTCTTTGCCGCAGACGCCCACGCCGGTGTCGAGCTTAAGATCGTTACCGACCATCGAGATCTGCTGCATCGCTTCGATACCCGAGCCAATCAGCGTCGCGCCTTTCACCGGCGTCGTGACTTTACCGTTTTCAATCAGGTAGGCTTCTGAGGTGGAGAAGACAAACTTACCGGAGGTGATGTCCACCTGACCGCCACCGAAGTTCGGCGCGAAAATGCCGTACTCAACGGATTCGATAATTTCCTGCGGCGTGGATTTACCCGCCAGCATGTAGGTGTTGGTCATGCGCGGCATCGGCAGGTGCGCGTAGGATTCACGGCGACCGTTACCGGTTGGGGCAACGCCCATGAGACGCGCATTGAGCTTGTCCTGCATGTAGCCTTTCAGCACGCCGTTTTCAATCAGCACATTGTACTGACCCGGCGTGCCTTCGTCGTCGATAGCCACCGAGCCACGGCGGTTGAGCATGGTGCCATCATCCACCACGGTGCACAGTTCAGAGGCCACCAGCTTGTCCATTTGACCGCTGAATACCGAGGTGCCGCGACGGTTGAAATCGCCTTCCAGACCGTGGCCTACCGCTTCGTGCAGCAGTACACCAGGCCAGCCCGCGCCCAGCACCACCGGCAGCGTGCCCGCCGGTGCTGCCACGGCAGAGAGATTTACCAGCGCCATACGCACGGCTTCTTTTGCCCATGCGTCTGCGCGCACATCGCCGTCGGCCTCTGCAAGGAACCATTCGTAACCGAATCGACCGCCGCCGCCGCTTGAGCCGCGCTCGCGTTTACCACCATCTTCCACCTGCACGCTAACCGACAGGCGCACCAGCGGGCGCACATCAGCCGCCAGCGTACCGTCCGTTGCCGCCACCAGGATCAGTTCATACACGCCGGACAGGCTCGCGGTGACTTCCTGCACGCGCTTATCTGCCGCGCGGGCAGCGCTGTTAACGCGACGCAGAATATCGAGCTTCTCTTCCCGCGACATGCTTTGCAGCGGGTCAATGCTGGTATAGAGCGAACCGTATTCCACCGCCCCGAGGGTTTTCACTTTGCCATCGCCGCTGTCGCGCACAATGGTTCGCGCGGCATGAGCACTCTGCTCCAGCGCCAGCAGGCTAATCTGATCGGCGTAAGCGAAACCGGTTTTCTCACCGCTCACCGCTCGCACACCCACGCCCTGGTCGATGTTGTACGAGCCGTCTTTGATAATGTTGTCTTCTAACACCCAGGATTCGTGATAGCTCGACTGGAAATAGAGATCGCCGTAATCGAGACGGCGCTCGGCCAGTTGACCAAGAATGGAAAACAGATCCTGATGATTCAGGCCATTCGCCGTTAGCAATTGTTCACTCACCAGATTCAAACTCGTCATTTTGCTACTCTTTGGTTGCCGCCAGGTTAGCGGTAGAAGTCTATATATTGAGAGTGAGGCAATTCTCTGCCTCCGTCAAATCATTGCTTTGGCGTAGCGGTGCGCGGCTGACGCAGCACTTCGCTAATTTGCGGCTTATCCATGGGTCCGGTAATGCGGTAGCGCAGAATCGACACTTTGTTCCACAGCGGCCCCAGCACCTTGCTGGCAGCGAACACGGCGGCCCCCACAATCGGATTGACGGCAAATGCCGCTGCCACGCCGACGGTGGCGGAGATCTCCGGCGCGACCACGGCTTCAACGTCCAGCTCACGACGCACCAGATTGGCTGAGCCTTTCATCGCGATATCCGCTTCCAGGCCATCCACCAGCGTATCGTCAGTGTGCATCACCCCGTCTTTGATCCACGCGGTACTGCGAATCGAATCGAAGTAAAAGCCTTCGTTAAAGGTGTCGCTAAAATCGAAGCGCAGTTTACGCAGCAGCGCGTCAAAGCTCAGCAGGCGCAGCAACTGGCCCGCACGCCCGGTGCTGACGTCGGTGATTTCACCTTTACCCAGACGCGTGCGCAGAATGCCGTTGAGCGATTCCTCCTGCGGCTCCCACGGCGGATTGCGCCAGTGAAGATCGTAATCGACATCGAAGGACGCACCGCGCATCGGCGTTGTGATGCCGAAGAAACTCATCGCCGCGTCAATTTTATCGCCCTTCAGTTTGCCCTTCAGCGAAGTACGCTCCGCACCTTTGCGATTGACCCACTGACCGTCGGCGGTCAGATGCGCAAAGCCGCTGTCCAGCACGCCATGGGTTAACGCCATGGTGTCGCCGGTAATGGCAATATCGCCGTCAATGCGGCCATATTTTTGCCCCCAGAACCAGCACTCCGCACAGCGTAATTGCAGATCCGGCCAGCCCGAAAAATCGATCTGCGTTTTGCCTGACAGCAGCGACGCTGGCGACAGCGGCTCGCTGTCATCGGCGGCTTTTGGCGTCGGATTGTAATAAAGGTAACGGATTGCCGCCTGCCATGGCGCGTTATCCCGTATGTTGAGCGTGCCGTTGATTTCACGGCCCTGCGCTTCAATGGTTGACCCGCCAGCCGTCGGCACAGACACAATGCTCAGGTTATTCCACTGCTGCCCACCGAGCGCCAGCGCCGGGGTGCGCAGCGTGACGCGTTCCGGGAAGACGGTCGCATTGCTGACGTTACTGGCGACGCCCTGTTGGAACAGCCCCAGCCATTGCGCGCCGTCCATCGGCGGCAGGTTAAGCTCTACGCCCGCGCTGTCCGGCAACGGCGGCACGGTGCGACTCTCGGATGCCCAAATGGCGCGATCCAACGTCAGCTTTTTGTTAAGCATCCAGCGGCTGTTGAAATGGTTATCGGCACCGGCGTTCCCCGTCAGCTCGAAGCTGCGCAGGTTACCTTTTACCTTAACGTTAAGCGGCAGCGGGGTCCCGGCCTCTTTGTTCATCGGTGAAGGCAGACGGCTGGCGATGTGTTTAAGATCGCTCTTGATGTCGACGTTGTAATTCGTGCCGCCGCGATAAGGCAGCTCAATACCGACCTTCCCGTTCCAGGCCACGCTGCCGCCGATCGCGTTATTGAGCTGCTCGGGCAGCAGGCCGGTACGTGAAGGCTGCCAGTTGCCATTGAGATCTACCCCAACCTGATAGGCTTTCTCGCCCTCGGTGGTCGTGAAATCGATATTCACCGGCTGATTAAACCAGGTGGCGGTAAGCGGCTCGCTTTGCAAATTGCCATTCACAAAGCTGAACTGACCGCTGAGATTATGCAGGGTGCTGTTCAGCGGTTTGATAAACAGACTGTTATTGTTAAGCCGCACGTCGCCTTTGGCGGTGGTCATTTTGCCGTCGAGGGGGATGTCGAGATGTAAGCGAGCGCTCACATCGCCGTCGAGCTGAAGCTCTTCAAGCGTGGCGGCCAGCGTCTCTTTTAGCGGCGTCTCTTTGAAATAGGGCCCGACGGCTTTGCCCGGCCCGTTGATATCCGCATCAATGATCAGCAACTCTTTTAAGTAATCCGGAATGACCGCCGTCAGCCCGGTCCCTTTCACGCCGCCAAGGTTCACCTCGTCGGTTTTCATCCACAGGCCGTCGTTAAGGAAATCGAGTTGGATGTTCAGATTTTTCAGCGCCGGCCAGCCGGGCTGGAAGGCGAAGGTGGAATTGCGCAGCGGCACCAGCACTTCAAACTGACCTTCGTTGTGCTTATAGGGGAACAGATGCGGATTGCCGCCGTACACCAGCGTGGCGTTGTCCACCTGGCCGCCCTGAATGGCACCGCTAAGGTAATCCACCAGCGCTTTGCCCATCAGATTTTCCGGGAAGTAGCGCCAGGCCTGTGCGGCGTCATCGGTGCTGATCCCCGCCAGGATCCCCAGCCACGGCTCGTCACCGGCGGGCTGCAAATAACGGAAGTCGCCACGGGCATGCACGCCGGTGCCTTTGACGTCAATGTGTCGCCCGTCCAGTTGGAAACCGGTGTCATTCTTTAACCAGTTGAGCGTGGCCTCGCCGTTTTCAATTTCCAGCGGCGCGCGGAACACCGTCTCATAGGGCATTTTCGCCTGTGTCACCTGAGCGGTTAACTGGCCATTTTCGACGCTGCCGGAGAGCGTGCCGCTGAGGTGTTCAACGCCGGGCAGCAGTTTCCACTGTTTCCAGGTCATGTTTTTCCAGCTGGCCTGGAAACGAGTTTTTTCAGTGGCCTGCAACGGAATATCCAGCGCCAGTTGCTCGACCTGCCCCGCAGGCTGCAACGCGCGCCAGATTTCGCCCAGCGACGGGGAGAGTTTTTCAGCGATAGGCAACAGGCCATCCAGGCCGTCCAGTTCCAGATGGCTGGCCCGCACGCGCAGCTCATCGCTGCGTATGCCGTTGGGTCCGCCCGCTTCCTGCGACGGTACCCAGGCCAGCGACAGCGCACCTTTCGGCCAGGCTTTGTCGTCCATGGTGATACGCGTTTCGGGAATGTCGAATTGCCAGCCTTGCTGCTGGCGCGTCACGTGCGCGGTCAGGTTATCGACGGACAACTGGTGCGACTGCTTATCGCCCTGCCAGCTGGCTCCGCCCTTTTTCAGCCACACATCACCGCTTGCCACTTCACCTTTACTGAGCGTCACCCAACCTTCAAGGCTAAAGCGCGCATCGTCCAGCGCGATGTTGTCCTTCATCCATTTGCCAAGCCAGGGCTTAACGTCGATGTCATCAGCCTGTAGCCAGACGCGCCCGTTATTGAGCAGGCCGTCATCGTCGCGCAGATCCATGCGCACTTTCATCACGCCGTGCTGGCCCGTCAGGCTGGAGAGATTGACCTCGCCTTCCGCGCGGTGGCGATCTTTGCCGTTAAGCCAGGTGAGTTGGGGGATCGCCAGTTCAGCCCGCTGACCGGAGATCGTCAGGAAACTGATGCGGCTGTCGCGAAGATCGAAGTGATCGAACTGGCGAAGAAAGAGATCGCTGATGCGGCTGGTTTCAAGCCCGTCGCCTTTGTTGTCTTGTTGCAGCGGCGTATTTGTGTGAACCTGAAGCTGGTAGAACGTGAGATCGCGGAACTGCCAACGCAAATGCAGCAGGCTTTGCCAGATATCCAGCGCCAGGGTTACGCGCTCAACAGAAACATCGCCGCCGTCTTTCAGTCCGGCGCGGATGTTACGCACGTCTAGCGTTGGGCCGAAGTTTTCCCAGCTTGCGCTGACATGGCTGGCGTCAACCGGGACGCCAGCGGCGGCCTCGATTTTCGCCAGCATCGTTGGACGCCAGGTATCAAGATGCGGCAGGAGAAGACGCAGCCCACTCACCAGCAGCGCGATGATGACAATCAACGTCGCCCCAGTCAGCAGCAGTATCCCAGGCAGTCGCCTCACGCATCTCTCCTTGTCAGCCTATATTGCAGGCCGTGATCGTGTCGCAGCATGCTGCGGATTACATCATCACCACGTCGAACTGCTCTTGATTGTAGAGCGGCTCAATCTGCACCTTGACCTGTTTGCCGACAAAGATTTCGACTTCAGCCAGCGCGTGCGACTCTTCGCTTTTCAGCGTTTCAGCCACCGCAGGTGAAGCATAGACCAGGAAGCGATCGGAATCGTAAGCGTGATGCACACGCACGATCTCGCGCATGATTTCGTAGCAGACGGTTTCCACCGTTTTGACCCTGCCGCGACCGTGACAGGTCGGGCATTCGTTGCACAGCACGTGCTCGACGCTTTCGCGCGTGCGCTTGCGGGTCATTTCGACCAGGCCCAACTGCGAGAAACCGTTGATGCTGGTTTTTACCCGATCCTTGTTGAGCGCCTGTTCGAGGGAGTGCAGTACGCGGCGGCGATGGTCTTCGTTGGTCATATCGATAAAATCGATGATGATAATGCCGCCCAGGTTGCGCAGTCGCAGCTGACGGGCAATGGCCTGCGTCGCTTCTATATTGGTGTTGAAAATGGTGTCATCAAGATTGCGATGGCCGACGAACGCGCCGGTGTTGATGTCCACGGTGGTCATCGCTTCGGTCTGATCGATGATCAGATAGCCGCCGGATTTCAGTTCAACTTTACGCTCCAGCGCGCGCTGGATTTCGTTCTCCACGTCGAAGAGATCGAAAATCGGCTGACGGCCGCTGTAATGTTCAAGCTTGCTGGTCATCTCCGGAATGTACTCGGCGGTGAATTCCAGCAGCGCGTCAAAGGTCAGACGGGAATCGACGCGGATACGATCCAAATGCGCATCGGCAAAATCACGCAGCACGCGCTGGGCCAGCGCCAGTTCGCCGTACATCTGGTAGCGCGTTTGCGGGCGTTTTTTACGCTCCATGACCTTCGTCCAGACGCGCTTGAGGTACGCCGCATCCGACGCCAGATCCTCTTCGCACACGCCTTCCGCCGCGGTACGGATGATAAAACCGCCCTGCTCGTCGCAGTAGTCCGCCACCACGCGTTTTAAGCGCTCGCGCTCGGTTTCGCTCGCAATGCGCTGAGAGACGCCAACGTGGGAAGCCCCCGGCATAAACACCAGATAGCGTGACGGCAGGGTAATGTCGGTGGTGAGACGTGCGCCTTTGGTGCCGAGCGGATCTTTAACCACCTGCACCATTAAATCCTGGCCCTGACGCACCAGCTCAGAGATGTCGCGCACGGTGAAGTTTTTTTGCTCTTCCCCGGCCACGCATTCCGTGTGCGGCATGATGTCGGAGGCGTGAAGAAACGCCGCCTTATCAAGACCAATATCTACAAAAGCCGCCTGCATACCGGGCAGGACACGGCTCACACGCCCTTTGTAGATATTGCCCACGATTCCGCGTCGCGCTTCACGCTCAATGTGAATTTCCTGAAGAATGCCACCATCAATGTACGCTACGCGTGTTTCTGATGGCGTTACGTTAACCAACAATTCAGCCGTCATGTTTATCCCTTCCCTCACGCAGTGCGTTAAAATTGCTCAGCAATTCACAGGTTTCAACCAGCGGTAATCCTACCACGGCATGATAGCTGCCGTTTATGCGTCGAACGAAACAGCCGCCCAGACCCTGAATGCCGTAAGCCCCCGCCTTGTCCATCGGCTCGCGGCTGGCAATGTAGGCGGCGATGTCGCTCTCTGAGAGCGTTCTGAACGTCACTTCCGTCACCACCAGGCAGTCGAGGATCTGCTCCCGGTCGGCCAGCGCAACGGCGGTCATTACCTGATGCGTTTGCCCCGAAAGCTGATGAAGCATCTTAGCAGCATGAGAGGTATCCAGCGGTTTTTCCAGCACTTCGCCATTTAAAATCACGATCGTGTCCGCACCGAGTACCGGCAGGTTGCGCGAAACCATCGCCACACCCGCCAGCGCTTTCTCTCGCGCCAGGCGCACAACGTACTGCTGCGCGCTTTCCTGCGCCTGCCGTTGCTCTTCGATGCCCGGCACAATACGCTCAAAGGCAACGCCGAGTTGCGTGAGTAATTCCTGACGACGAGGAGAGCCGGACGCGAGATAGAGATCTGTCATAACACCCTTTTATTGCACTGCAAACTGCTGGCGAATTTTCCGCATCATCAGGAAAAGCCATGGCCAGAGCACACCGTTAACTACACTACTCCAGAACACTTCCGGTCTGAAAGAGACATTGATCACTAAAAACTCTGCCCAGAAAACAATGACCTCGGTCGCGAGCGACAGGAGCATCACCACCAGCGCCTGCTGCCAGAGCGCCAGGTTACGGAACAGCTGGAATTTTAGTGCAACGAGATAAGCAATGATGCTCAGTGATAAGGCCCGCACGCCAAGCGTCGAGCCACTGATAAGATCCAGTATGGCACCCATCGCCAGACCTGTGCCGACATTTACGCGGTGCGGCAGCGCCAGGATCCAGTAGAGCAGGATCAGCAGAACCCAGCTTGGCCGGTAGACAATAATGTCGTCCGGCCAGGGCATAATTTGCAGCAGCAGCGCGATAAGAAACGAGAGCCAGATAACCCAGCGTCCCTGACTACGATAACTTGCCACTATTGGCCCCCCGGTGCAGGCGCGGGCGCAGCAGGTTGAGTGGTCAACCCGGTTGCTGGCGCAGGCATCGGCGCTGGCGGTCCCATAGAGTTAGGCGCGGGCAAAACCTGCGGCATCATCTGCATCAGGCGTTCATTCGCCACGCGGTGGACCTCTTCCGGCGTCATGGGGTTGGCACCGTTACGATCGGCACCCCACAGCAGCAGCAGGTAACGCAGACGCTGTAACCCGGCGGTTGGACGCGCCTGAATCACGGTGTACGCACGCTGTGTATCCAGCTTCACCGACGACACCACGCCGACCGGATACCCTTCCGGGAAGCGGCCGCCGAGACCGGACGTCACCAGCACATCGCCGACGCGAATGTCGGTGTTGGCCGGCAGATGTTCAAGCTGCAAATCGTCAGTACAGCCGTTACCGGCCGCAATCACGCGGATATCGTTACGCAGCACCTGGATCGGCAAGGCATGGGTGGCATCGCAAATCAGCAGTACGCGGCTGGTGAGTTTTGCCACCGCAACGACCTGGCCGACCACGCCTTTGTCGCTGATGACCGGCTGGCCTTCATACACACCGTTCACGCTGCCTTTGTCGATCACCACCTGATCGCTGTAAGGATCGTTAACCGTCGAGATGACCTGCGTCACCATCTTTTGTTCATCCTGGCGCAGGGGTGAACCCAGCAGCTCGCGCAGACGCGCGTTCTCCTGTTTGTACTGCCCTAACATCAGCAGTTCGCTGTTTTTCAGCAGCAGTTCCTGACGCAGTGCCCGGTTTTCAAGTTCAAGCTGGTCACGCGAGGCCAGCGTTTGCGACACGCTGTCGAGTAAGGCGCGGGGACCATTCGAGACAAAGTAGAAAGGACTGACGGCGGTATCCATGTACGTTCGAATCTGACTGAACGCACCGAGGCGGCTGTCGGCGATAATGACACCAAGCGCCACCAGCACCGCCAGGAAAAGGCGAATCTGTAGCGACGGGCCACGGCTAAAAATTGGCTTCATAGGCTATGCGTATTCTCAGGCCGGACAGGTTTGGGGCAACCGAATGATCGCCCCAAGCCTGGCGCAGACTACTCTTCGCTGAACAAGTCGCCGCCGTGCATGTCGATCATTTCCAGCGCCTTGCCGCCGCCACGGGCGACGCAAGTCAGTGGATCTTCTGCAACTACGACAGGAATTCCTGTCTCTTCCATTAACAGGCGGTCAAGGTTACGCAGCAGTGCGCCACCCCCGGTCAGTACCATCCCGCGTTCGGAGATGTCGGAAGCCAGTTCCGGCGGGCACTGTTCCAGAGCAACCATTACCGCACTGACGATACCGGTCAGCGGTTCCTGCAACGCTTCCAGAATCTCATTGGAGTTCAGGGTAAAGCCGCGTGGAACGCCCTCTGCCAGGTTACGACCGCGCACTTCGATTTCGCGCACTTCGTCACCCGGATAGGCAGAACCGATCTCATGCTTGATGCGCTCAGCGGTCGCTTCACCAATCAGAGAGCCGTAGTTACGGCGCACATAATTAATGATGGCTTCATCGAAGCGGTCACCACCGATACGCACGGACGAGGAGTAGACCACGCCGTTCAGGGAGATCACCGCCACTTCAGTGGTACCACCACCGATGTCGACAACCATTGAACCGGTCGCTTCAGAGACCGGCAGGCCGGCACCAATGGCGGCAGCCATCGGTTCTTCGATGAGGAACACTTCACGAGCGCCTGCACCCTGCGCGGATTCACGAATAGCGCGACGCTCAACCTGCGTCGCGCCCACCGGCACACACACCAGGACGCGCGGGCTTGGGCGCATGAAGCTGTTGCTGTGCACCTGTTTGATGAAGTGCTGAAGCATTTTTTCCGTCACGAAGAAGTCAGCGATTACGCCGTCTTTCATTGGGCGGATTGCCGCGATGTTGCCCGGAGTACGGCCAAGCATCTGTTTAGCTTCATGACCAACCGCAGCGACGCTTTTCGGGGAACCGGCACGATCCTGACGAATAGCCACCACAGAAGGCTCATTCAATACGATGCCTTGTCCTTTTACATAAATAAGGGTATTCGCGGTACCCAGGTCAATGGACAAGTCATTGGAAAACATGCCACGAAATTTTTTCAACATACTAAGGGATAATCCTGAAAGCTGGGGCGGAAAACAAAATCCGCTTACTTTACCAACCACACGCAGCAGCGACAAGGCACAAGAAGTGTCTGCTACGGTGAAAATTAGTGCAGTTCGTTTCCTTTGTTACAAATCGACCTGACTCCTTCAGGACTGAATGGCACAACGGCGTTCCACGCCTTCGCTTTGCAACCTGTTCAAGGTCATTCACTGGCTTTTTTGCTACGCAAACTGGCAGGCAGACACACGCACACCCCCACGAGACACAGCGCGCGTTATTCTACGTGAAAACACGTTAAACGGCAGGTCAAACCGAGTATCTTTGCGAATATTTTTTCACATGGGTGTCAAGTGGTTGGGAAGCTGCAAAAAAATCGCCCTGCCCACCGGTAACACCGCGTTCGATCAGCGTCTGCCATTCGCCCCGGGATCGAATTCCGGTGGCGAAAACTCGCGTCTGCGTTCCTTTGCAGGCCTCAACCAGACTCTGTACCAGCAGCTGATTTTCGGTACGTTTCTCAATATTCCTCACCAGACTCGGGTGAAGCTTCAGTAATTCGACGTCCAGCGCGGTGATCCAACTGGTGCTCACCAGCGTCAAACCCGCCTGAGTGACCGCGACGCGAGCGCCCAGAGCGTTAATCAATCGAACCACCGGTTGTAACCGGCTGATATGTTGACAGACATCTGCCTCTGCAAGTTCAAAAATAATCCGTCTGCGCTGTGATTTTTCACACTGCATCAATGTATCACGCAACCAGCGTTGAAAACGCGGACGGATTAATGATTCTACCGTTATTTGCGTCGCCAGCGTTTCTTCCGGCCAGTAGCCGAGGAAGGGCATCAGTCGCGTGATCTGCAAACGGTCGTACTCCTCCGAGAGGCCAAATTGCAGCACCATCGGCATATATTCCGCCGTGATGACCTCCTGGTCGCCATCGAAAATACGGCACATCAGTTCACGGTGATGCACCTGTCCGTCTCGATTCACCGCCGGTTTCTGGTAGACGCGCGGGCCACCGCGGCTGAGCGTTTGCTCTATCAGCGTGCGCCAGCGCACATTGCCGCGCCCTTTCTCCGGCAGCGTGTCATCGTAAACCGCCCAGCTATTGCCGCCCTGTAAAACGGCGTTACGCGTTGCCGCTTCGGCGTGTTCCATGACCTGTTCCGTGGCTTGCCCACCGCGCCAGGCACAAATACCGATGTGGATCATGTCGTCACGATCGAGCATTTTCGAAGGCGGAAGCGCATCAACGGATTTCAGCAGCTGTGCGGCGATACTTTCAGACTCTTTAAGCGTGCGGTGCGAAAGCAATACGGCAAAGTCGTTGCGGTGATAGCGCGCCAGCAACGCGCCGGGATAGCGCAAAATAAAGGTTGAGAGCAGATTGATCAGCACGAACAGATGTTCTTCCGTGGCCGTCGCCCCCCAACTGTCGCGCAGCAGATCAAAATCGGGCAGGCGGATCATCATCACCACGCCGTGCGAACCGACGCCCTCCTGATCTTCGAGCAGCGTTGCCAGCTGATTATCGAAGAACAGTCGATTACTGAGGCCGGTCCGGGTGTCCTGTGCGGCATAAGAGCGAATCAGCGTATCGATGCGACTGCGCTGTTCACCGGCGAACTGGATCTCTGAGAGCAATACGTCCAGCGCGCTGCTGGTGCGCGATGGCCACTCAAACACCGTACCGCGAACCTGCTGTCCGCGCTCGCCGTTGAGGATTTTGGTGGCGCGGCGCTCAAGCAGTTCCTGCCCTGATAGCTGCCGACGCAGCCAGCGCACGGCCAGGAAAATAATCAGCACCATAAAGCCGATCGCGACGGTGAGCGGCGCGGTGGTCAGCAAGGAGTGAAAATAGTTGGCCATCGGATCCTGATACATCAGTTCAATACGCATGCCGGGATTCTTCACCGACGTCACCGTCAGTTCGCGGAACTGCGTGGTGCTTCCTGCCGGGCGATAGCCGTCCTTTTGCGAGTGGCTCAACAGAACGCGATCGCCCTGTTTGATCTCAATGCGCACAATATCGACCGGCACCATCATTTCATTTAACTGAGTGCGGAGCGTTTCAAGGGGCGTTGAAATGAGTCGGGTATCGATGACAGCGGCCACAGACTGAACGCGGTTGGCAACTTTTTGTTCAATAGCCGAGTAAAAACTGTACGAACAGCCCATGAGCGTGACAAAGATCGCCAGCCCCGTCAGTAGGGTTACAAATGCCGAAAATTTCGTCGTTAATCGCATCCGTGTGTTAACTCCGTGAGTTGAGAGGAGCGCGGCCTGCCGCCGTCAATGGCAAAAATGAGCGCTAACGTACTACATAGCAAACGGGATACTACCAAACATTGCGCCACTGGCAACGGTTCGCGTCCCTCAGTAAGCGCATTTCACTAGCCGAGTATAGACTGCTCAGATTTTTTGCCAATCATCCAGCGACGTTGGCAAATTTTCGTAACAAACTCGCGCGAACATCACTCCTCCGTCATGCTTATATAAAGGCAGACGGAGGACGCGATGAATAAACGTAAATTGACTGAGGCAGACGTGACGGCAGAATCTGTCTTCATGCTGCAACGCCGACAGGTACTGAAGGCGCTGGGCATTAGCGCGACGGCGCTATCGCTTTCCCCTTCCGCGCAGGCGGACCTGCTGGACTGGTTCAAGGGCAACGACCGCCCTAAAGCCCCGTCGGGCAGACCGTTGGAGTTTGCTAAGCCCGCAGAATGGCAAACTAAACTGGCGCTGACGCCGGAAGATAAGGTCACGGGGTATAACAATTTTTATGAGTTCGGCCTCGACAAAGCCGATCCGGCGGCCAACGCGGGCGGCATGAAAACCGACCCCTGGACACTCAACATCAGCGGTGAAGTGGCAAAACCCCTCACGCTGGATCATGACGCGCTGACTAAACGCTTCCCGCTGGAAGAGCGTATTTACCGCATGCGCTGCGTCGAAGCCTGGTCGATGGTGGTGCCGTGGATTGGCTTCCCGCTGCATAAACTGCTGGCGCTGGTCGAACCCACCAGCAATGCGAAATACGTCGCTTTTGAAACCCTCTATTCCCCCGAGGAGATGCCGGGACAAAAAGACCGGTTTATCGGCGGTGGACTGAAATATCCCTACGTTGAAGGGCTGCGAATCGACGAGGCGATGCACCCGCTGACGCTGCTTTCCGTTGGCGTGTACGGTAAAGCGCTGCCGCCGCAAAACGGCGCGCCTGTCCGCTTAACCGTCCCCTGGAAATACGGCTTTAAAGGGATCAAATCCATTGTCAGTATCAAGCTGACGCGCGAGCGCCCGCCCACCACCTGGAACCTCTCCGCGCCGGACGAGTATGGATTTTACGCCAACGTCAATCCGCACGTTGACCATCCGCGCTGGTCGCAGGCGACGGAGCGGTTTATTGGTGCCGGCGGCGTGCTGGACGTCAACCGCCAGCCGACGCTGCTGTTTAATGGCTATGCCGATGAGGTTGCTTCGCTGTATAAGGGCCTGAACCTGCGGGAGAGTTTCTAAGTGCGTTTGACGGCAAAACAGATTACCTGGCTTAAAGTGGTACTGCATCTGGCGGGATTTTTGCCCTTTGTCTGGCTATTTTGGGCGGCGAGCCAGGGCTACTTCAGCGCCGATCCGGCCAAAGACATTCAGCACTTTACCGGCAGGATGGCGCTGAAATTCCTGCTGGGATCGCTGTTGATCTCACCCCTTGCGCGCTATGCGAAACAGCCGCTGCTGATCCGCACCCGACGCCTGCTCGGGTTGTGGTGCTTTGCGTGGGCGACGCTGCATTTGATCAGCTATTCGCTGCTGGAGTTGGGCATTAATAACCTCTCGTTGCTGGGCCAGGAGCTGATTTCGCGCCCCTATTTGACGCTCGGCGTCATCAGTTGGCTGATTCTTTTTGCGCTGACGCTGACCTCAACCCAGGCCGCGCAGCGAAAATTGGGCAGAAACTGGCAACGTTTGCACAATGTCGTCTATCTTGTCGCGATCCTCGCACCGATTCACTACCTGTGGTCAGTGAAGGTACTTTCACCCCAACCGATCCTCTACGCAGCCGCCGCGGTGGCGCTTTTAGCGTGGCGTTACAAGAAGTTCCGCCAATGGTGGCGTTAATGTTGTGATCTGTGTAGTTTCCCGCAATTCCTCTATCATCCGCTATCATTTCTCCGATAGCGGTTGATAATCTTCCCTGATAAGACCAGTATTTAGCTGCCAAATGCTACGAAATCGTTATAATGTGCGACTTTGGTTTTGCCGACAGGGTTTTTAAGGCCCTGAAAAGGTGACAACCAGGCAACGAAGGTATATTTTGTTTTTTACCCGAGTATTGCAGGAGATAGCTGCACGATGGCGGACAAGTTGCACATTTTGCTCTTAAACGGCCCCAATCTGAATATGCTGGGAACACGCGAGCCTGAGAAGTACGGCACCCTGACGCTTAACGAAATTGTTACGAGTCTGACCGCCGAGGCGCAAGCGCTTAACGTGTCTCTTTCGCATGTTCAGTCGAACGCGGAGTACGCACTCATCGACCGTATTCATCAGGCTAAAGACAATGTTGACTATATTCTGATTAATCCGGCCGCGTTTACGCACACCAGCGTCGCCCTGCGCGATGCCCTGCTCGCGGTGAGTATCCCGTTTATCGAGATCCACCTGAGCAACGTGCATGCGCGTGAGCCGTTCCGCCATCACTCCTATCTCTCCGATATCGCTGCTGGCGTCATCTGCGGATTCGGCGCTGACGGTTATTCATACGCTTTACAGACGGCGGTAAAACGCCTGTCACAATCACACTAAACAAGAGTACGGAACCCACTCATGGATATTCGTAAGATAAAAAAACTGATCGAGCTGGTTGAAGAATCAGGCATCTCCGAACTGGAAATTTCTGAAGGCGAAGAGTCTGTTCGTATCAGTCGTGCCGCGCCTAACGCGGGCTATCCCATGATGCAGCAGGCTTATGCCGCACCAATGATGCAGCAGCCTGCTCTGGCTAACGCTGTCGCACCTGCCGCCACTCCAGCCATGGAAGCGCCGGCAGCAGCAGAAATCAGTGGTCACATCGTACGTTCCCCAATGGTCGGTACGTTCTACCGCACCCCTAGCCCGGACGCGAAAGCCTTCATCGAAATTGGCCAGAAAGTGAACGCGGGCGACACCCTGTGCATCGTTGAAGCCATGAAAATGATGAACCAGATCGAAGCCGACAAATCAGGTACGGTGAAAGCGATCCTGGTCGAAAGCGGTCAACCGGTTGAATTTGACGAGCCACTGGTCGTCATCGAATAACGAGGCGAACATGCTGGAAAAAATTGTCATTGCCAACCGTGGCGAGATTGCCCTGCGTATTCTGCGTGCCTGTAAAGAACTGGGCATTAAGACCGTCGCCGTGCACTCCACTGCGGATCGCGATTTAAAACATGTGCTGCTGGCAGACGAAACCGTCTGTATCGGTCCGGCACCGTCCGTAAAAAGCTACCTCAACATTCCGGCGATCATCAGCGCAGCTGAAATCACCGGTGCGGTGGCTATCCACCCGGGCTACGGCTTCCTGTCTGAGAACGCCAACTTTGCTGAGCAGGTTGAGCGCTCCGGCTTTATCTTCATCGGCCCGAAAGCTGACACTATTCGCCTGATGGGCGACAAAGTCTCGGCGATCACCGCAATGAAAAAAGCCGGTGTTCCCACGGTGCCAGGCTCTGACGGCCCGCTGGGCGACGATATGGATGCGAACCGCGCCCATGCGAAACGCATTGGCTACCCGGTGATCATCAAAGCCTCCGGCGGCGGCGGCGGTCGCGGTATGCGCGTTGTGCGCAGCGACGCTGAACTGGCCCAGTCCATCTCCATGACCAAAGCGGAAGCGAAAGCGGCTTTCAGCAATGACATGGTGTACATGGAAAAATACCTGGAAAACCCACGCCACATCGAAATTCAGGTGCTGGCAGACGGTCAGGGTAGCGCGATCTATCTGGCTGAGCGTGACTGCTCCATGCAGCGTCGCCACCAGAAAGTCGTCGAAGAAGCGCCAGCACCGGGCATCACGCCGGAACTGCGTCGCTTTATCGGCGACCGCTGTGCAAAAGCGTGTGTGGATATCGGCTATCGCGGCGCAGGCACGTTCGAGTTCCTGTTCGAAAACGGCGAGTTCTATTTCATCGAGATGAACACCCGTATTCAGGTTGAACACCCGGTTACCGAAATGATCACCGGCGTTGATTTGATCAAAGAGCAGCTGCGCATTGCAGCCGGTCAGCCGCTGTCCATTAAGCAAGAAGATGTGATCGTCAAAGGCCATGCGGTAGAGTGCCGTATTAACGCCGAAGACCCGAACACCTTCCTGCCTAGCCCGGGTAAAATCACGCGCTTCCACGCGCCGGGCGGCTTTGGCGTGCGCTGGGAATCGCATATTTACGCGGGCTACACGGTGCCGCCGTATTACGATTCCATGATCGGCAAACTGATCTGCTTTGGTGAGACCCGCGACGTGGCGATTGCACGCATGAAGAATGCGTTGCAGGAGCTGATCATCGACGGCATCAAAACCAATATTGATTTGCAGACCCGCATCATGAACGACGAGAACTTCCAGCACGGTGGAACCAACATCCACTATCTTGAGAAGAAACTCGGTCTTCACGAGAAGTAAGCACGCGCTCGCTGCATAAGGCCGGTTATCCGGCCTTTTTCTTTTTTTATTTCCTCTGTTTCCCCTTGCTGTACAATTCCCGCTTTTCTGATCCACGAGGGACGATAATGGATACACGTTTCGTTCAGGCGCATAAAGAAGCCCGCTGGGCTTTAGGGTTGACGCTCTTGTATCTCGTCGCGTGGTTAGTGACCGCTTACTTACCTGACTCCATGACCGGGTTTACCGGCCTGCCGCACTGGTTTGAAATGGCGTGTCTGCTGATCCCGCTGGTCTTTATTTTGCTGTGCTGGGCGATGGTAAAATTCATCTATCGCGAAATCCCGCTGGAGGATGATGATGCAGCGTGAAGTGATCCTGCCGCTGGTGGCCTATTTGCTGGTGGTGTTTGGCCTGTCAATTTATGCCATGCGCCAGCGCACCACGGGGTCGTTCTTAAATGAATATTTCCTCGGCAGCCGTTCGATGGGCGGCGTGGTGCTGGCGATGACGCTAACCGCCACCTACATCAGCGCCAGCTCGTTTATCGGGGGGCCGGGTGCCGCCTATAAATACGGCCTGGGCTGGGTGTTGCTGGCGATGATTCAGTTACCGGCCGTGTGGTTGTCGCTGGGTATTCTGGGCAAAAAGTTTGCCATTCTGGCGCGCCGCTATAACGCTGTGACCCTCAACGATATGCTGTTTGGGCGCTATCAAAGTCGGCTGCTGGTCTGGCTTGCCAGCATCAGCCTGCTGGTGGCCTTTATCGGGGCGATGGCGGTGCAGTTTATCGGCGGCGCGCGGCTGCTGGAGAGCGCGGCGGGCATTCCTTATGAAACGGGCCTGCTGATTTTTGGTATCAGCATTGCACTTTATACCGCGTACGGTGGTTTTCGTGCCAGCGTACTCAATGACGCCATGCAGGGAATGGTGATGCTGATCGGGACCATTGTGCTGCTGGTCGGGGTCGTGCATGCGGCGGGCGGTCTTGGCAACGCGGTGGACACGCTGCGCCATATCGATCCGAAGCTGGTGACGCCGCAAGGCGCGGACGATATCCTTTCCCCGACCTTTATGACCTCGTTCTGGGTGCTGGTGTGCTTCGGGGTGATTGGCCTGCCGCACACGGCGGTGCGCTGCATCTCCTATAAAGACAGCAAAGCCGTTCACCGTGGCATTATTATCGGCACCATTGTGGTGGCGATCCTGATGTTTGGCATGCATCTGGCGGGCGCGTTAGGCCGCGCCGTGATCCCGGACCTGACGGTACCGGATCTGGTGATCCCGACGCTGATGGTTAAAGTGCTGCCGCCCTTTGCCGCCGGGATCTTTCTTGCCGCACCGATGGCTGCGATCATGTCGACGATCAACGCGCAGCTGCTGCAAAGCTCCGCTACGATCATTAAAGATCTGTATCTGAATCTGCACCCTGAGCAGATCCACAATGAGAAGCGCCTGAAGCGGATGTCATCGGTGATTACGCTGGTGCTCGGTGCCCTGCTGCTGCTGGCCGCCTGGCGACCGCCGGAGATGATCATCTGGCTAAACCTGCTGGCTTTTGGCGGGCTGGAAGCCGTTTTCCTGTGGCCGCTGGTGCTGGGGCTTTACTGGGAGCGTGCCAACGCGGTCGGTGCGCTGAGCGCGATGATCGTCGGCGGTGTGCTGTACGCAATTTTAGCGACCTTCAAAATCCAGTATCTCGGGTTCCACCCGATCGTGCCGTCGCTACTGTTAAGCTTGCTGGCGTTTGTTATCGGGAACCTGTTTGGTCGCCCCGTTTCTGACGCTAACGCTACTACTACTGATAAATAAAGAGTTTTGCCATGCCGTGGATCCAACTGAAACTGAACACAACCGGTGCCAACGCCGAAGATTTAAGCGATGCGCTGCTCGAAGCAGGCGCAGTGTCGATTACCTTCCAGGACACGCACGACACGCCGGTATTTGAACCGCTGCCGGGCGAAACCCGCCTGTGGGGCGACACCGACGTCATCGGCCTATTCGATGCCGAAACCGAGATGGACGATGTGGTTGCCATGCTGGAACAGCATCCGCTGCTGGGGGCAGGCTTTGCGCATAAAATTGAGCAACTGGAAGACAAAGACTGGGAGCGCGAGTGGATGGACAACTTCCACCCGATGCGCTTCGGCGAGCGCCTGTGGATCTGCCCAAGCTGGCGCGATGTGCCGGACGCCAACGCCGTCAACGTCATGCTCGACCCAGGCCTTGCTTTTGGCACGGGCACGCATCCCACGACCTCCCTGTGCCTGCAATGGCTCGACGGATTGGATCTGGACGGCAAAACGGTGATCGATTTTGGCTGCGGCTCCGGCATTCTCGCCATTGCGGCACTGAAATTGGGTGCGGCAAAGGCCATCGGGATTGATATCGATCCGCAGGCGATTCAGGCCAGTCGCGACAACGCACAGCGTAACGGCGTCTCCGATCGTCTGGAGCTGTATCTTCCTCAGGACCAGCCTGAGGCGATGAAAGCCGATGTGGTAGTGGCGAACATTCTGGCAGGCCCTTTGCGTGAACTTGCGCCGCTCATCAGCGTGCTGCCGGTTGAGGGTGGGCTGTTGGGCTTATCGGGCATTCTCGCCAGCCAGGCCGAGAGCGTCTGCGAAGCTTACGCCGATCTCTACGCGCTCGACCCGGTGGTTGAGAAAGAGGAGTGGTGCCGCATTACCGGGCGTAAAAAATAAAATCACGCGGCATCGATGGGCACCGCCGTTGATTGTAAATTAAACAAAATGAAACGCCGAAATGGGAGCACGATCGCATTCACAGGCGTTTTTTTGTTTATAAAAACAGCGTTTTATGCCGAATTCTTAGGGTTCTTCTTAAGAATATACGATAAGTTTGACGAATTTATAAATGGACACAAAATAGCCATTACGCATTAAAACGATGAAATTAAAGGTTATTTATTTTTTGTAGCGCTATTGACCCGTGATTCATTGATCTAAGACAGTGGATTGTTCAAAGTTTGGCCTTTCATCTCATGCAAAAAATGCGTAATATACGCCGCCTTGCAGTCACAGTATGGTCATTTCTTAACTCATGCGAATCGGACACCACCAGCTCAGAAATCGCCTGATCGCAGCACCTATGGCTGGCATCACTGACAGACCATTCAGGACGCTGTGCTACGAGATGGGAGCAGGACTTACCGTATCGGAGATGATGTCGTCTAACCCGCAGGTTTGGGAAAGCGACAAATCACGTTTGCGGATGGTGCACGTAGATGAGCCGGGTATTCGTACCGTGCAAATCGCCGGTAGCGTGCCGGAAGAAATGGCAGAGGCCGCGCGTATTAACGTGGCAAGCGGTGCCCAGATTATTGATATCAATATGGGTTGCCCGGCAAAAAAGGTGAATCGCAAGTTGGCGGGTTCCGCCCTGTTACAGCATCCCGATCTGGTGAAGTCTATCCTGACCGCGGTGGTTGCCGCAGTGGATGTTCCCGTTACGCTTAAGATTCGTACTGGCTGGGCACCGGAACACCGCAACTGCGTAGAAATTGCCCAACTGGCTGAAGACTGTGGTATCCAGGCTCTGACCATTCATGGACGCACTCGTGCCTGTTTGTTCAACGGAGACGCGGAATACAACAGTATTCGGGCAGTTAAGCAGAAAGTTTCCATTCCGATTATCGCGAATGGTGACATTACTGACCCGCTTAAAGCCAGAGCTGTGCTCGACTATACAGGGGCTGATGCTCTGATGATAGGTCGCGCGGCTCAGGGAAGACCCTGGATCTTTCGGGAAATCCAGCACTATCTGGACACTGGGGAGTTGCTGCCCCCTTTGCCTTTGGCAGAGGTTAAGCGCTTGCTTTGTTCGCACGTTCGGGAACTGCATGACTTTTACGGTCAGGCAAAGGGGTACCGAATTGCGCGTAAACACGTCTCCTGGTATCTCCAGGAGCACGCTCCAAATGACCAGTTTCGGCGCACATTCAACGCCATTGAGGATGCCAGCGTACAGCTGGAGGCGTTGGAGGCATACTTCGAAAATCTTGCGTAAACAGAAATAAAGAGCTGACAGAACTATGTTCGAACAACGCGTAAATTCTGACGTACTGACCGTTTCTACCGTTAACTCTCAGGATCAAGTAACACAAAAACCTTTGCGTGACTCGGTTAAACAGGCACTGAAGAACTATTTTGCTCAACTGAACGGTCAGGATGTGAGTGACCTGTATGAGCTGGTATTGGCTGAAGTTGAACAGCCATTGTTGGACATGGTGATGCAATACACCCGCGGGAACCAAACGCGCGCTGCCCTGATGATGGGCATCAACCGTGGTACTCTGCGTAAGAAACTGAAAAAATATGGCATGAACTGATACTAATCAGTTAAATGCTTGTTTAAAAAGGCGCTACTCGGCATGGGGACGCGCCTTTTTTATTGCCTGAATTCCTCGCAAAATTCCTGCTCGCCCCATCTTTTCATTGGCCTGATTTCAGGTATATTGCCTGCTCTGCGCGACATAAGAACAGGATCGCGCTTGATGAGTGAATCATTCACGAAAAAACGTAAACGTGCTGCTATCCCATTTAAAAATGAGGGATTTAAAAGCCTTTGCGCAATGTTCATACAATGATAATGTCTCAGCCCTTTTCGCCTGTACGCCTGAAGTAGTGAATCCCGTTTTCAGTGGATGAGTTGATGACATCATGCTGGTTAACCAATACGACCAAATCCTCGTTGTAATTTCTTTTATTGTTGCCATTCTGGCCTCATACACTGCGCTTAATATGGCGGGACGCGTCACGACTACGCCGGGTAAAACCGCGTGGGTCTGGCTTCTCGGCGGTGGCGTGGCAATGGGCATTGGCGTGTGGGCCATGCACTTCATTGGCATGCTGTCGATGGATCTCACCATGCGCATGAATTACGACCCGCAGCTCACGGCGTGTTCCATGCTCATCGCCATTGGTTCCTCTCTCTTCGCATTGTGGCTGGTGAGCACGCAACAGCTGCGCCTGCGCCGTTTGCTGCCGGGTTCGCTGGTGATGGGTCTGGGCATTGCGGCGATGCACTATACGGGCATGGCGGCATTGCAGGTGTCACCCGCCATTATCTGGGATATGCGCTGGGTTGCCGTGTCGCTGATCATTGCGCTGGTCGCGTCATGGGCCGCACTGTGGCTGACGTTCCGCTTGCGGCGTGAAGCCGCTCAGGTTGCGCAAATGCGTGCAGGTGCCGCCGTTCTGATGGGGATCGCGATCGCTGGCATGCACTACACCGGCATGCGTGCGGCCATTTTCCCCGTGCAGCATATGCAGATGAACCATGGCGTTAATGGCAGCTGGCTGGCAATTCTGGTCAGCGTTGTCGCGCTCTCTATTTTGGGCATTACGCTGTTAGTATCGATGCTGGACGCCCGCTTGCAGGCGCGCACCTCCCTGCTGGCCTCCTCGCTGGCCGAGGCAAACCGCGAACTTGCGCAACTGGCGCTGCACGATACGCTGACGCGTATTCCCAACCGCGTGCTGCTGGAAGACCGCCTCGACCAGGCCATCAACAAGGCCAAGCGCGATGGCACCTTTTTTGCCCTGATGTTTATGGATCTCGACGGTTTTAAAACGGTTAACGACGCTTACGGACACGATGTGGGCGACCGGCTGCTTATCGCCGTTACAGAGCGCTTAAAGCAGCCGCTAAAGGGGCAATACACCCTTGCCCGCATCGGTGGCGATGAATTTGTCTTGCTGGCTGAAGTGAATGCACCCGACGAGGCCGCCACGCTGGCCGGCCATCTGGTTCGCGCCATTGACGCGCCCTTTTCGCTTGATCCCTATGAGCTGATCGTGACGTTAAGCGTCGGTATCGCCCTTTACCCGCACGATGGTGAAAATGAGCGTGAATTGATGTTCAACGCTGACGCGGCGATGTATCACACCAAGCATATGGGCCGTAACGGCTACCACTTTTTCCAGCCGTCAATGAACACCATGGCGCAGGCGCAGTTACAGTTGATGAACGATCTGTGGCTGGCGATGGAACGTCAAGAGCTGCGCCTGCTGTACCAGCCGAAATTCCAGGCACCGGCTGGCCCGGTGGTGGGTTTTGAAGCGCTGATCCGCTGGCAGCACAGCACGCTCGGCTTATTACCGCCGGATGCTTTTCTGCCGCTGGCGGAAAAAACGGGATTGATCGTGCCGATGGGAAACTGGGTTATTGAAGAAGCCTGCCGACAGCTGCATGAGTGGCACTTGCAGGGCAATCACTCCTGGTCAGTGGCGGTCAATTTATCGACGCTGCAATTTGAACAGCCCGGCCTTATTGAGCACGTCATGGAGAGCCTGCGACGCAACGAGGTGCCGCCGGAAAAACTCATTCTGGAAGTGACGGAAACGACCGCCATGACCAATCCGGAGGAGAGCGTGCGCGTCCTTACTGAATTGACGGATGCAGGTGTTAAAGCATCCATTGATGATTTTGGCACCGGCTATTCCAGCCTGCTGTATCTTAAGCGCCTGCCCGCCTGTGAGCTAAAAATCGATCGGGCATTTGTGAAAGAGCTGAGCAGAAATAGCGATGATGCGACGATTGTGTCGGCGATTGTCGCGCTGGCGAAGACGCTGAATCTGCGTGTCGTTGCTGAAGGCGTGGAGACCGAAGAACAACAGGCATTCCTGACGGATTTGGGGTGTAACACCTTACAGGGCTATCTGCTCGGCAAACCAGTCTCCGCTCAGGAAGCCGCGCGGTTAGGTAGTGCGGTCGAATAGTGTCGGGGAAACGAGGCCCCACGCGAAACGTGGGGCCTTACCGGTCAACCCGATTTTTTAGAGAAATACTGACGCACGACGACAAAGAACACCGGCACGAAGAATATCGCCAGCAGCGTCGCCGACAGCATTCCCCCCAGTACGCCGGTGCCCACCGCATTTTGCGCGCCGCTTCCCGCACCAGAACTGATAACCAGTGGCATGACGCCAAGGATGAACGCCAGAGAGGTCATCAGGATCGGGCGCAGTCGCATGCGCACCGCTTCAAGCGTCGCTTCAACCAGACCTTTGCCTTCTTTATCCATCAGGTCCTTAGCGAACTCCACAATCAGGATGGCGTTCTTCGCCGATAGCCCGATGGTGGTGAGTAACCCCACCTGGAAGTAAACGTCGTTATTCATCCCCCGCATCGCCGCCGCGAGTAGCGCACCGAGTACGCCTAATGGCACCACCAGCATGACAGAGAACGGAATAGACCAGCTCTCATACAACGCCGCCAGACAGAGGAAAACCACGATCAGCGAAATGGCGTAGAGCGCGGGGGCCTGGTTGCCCGACAGCCGTTCCTGGTAGGACATGCCGGTCCAGTCGTAGCCAATCCCCGACGGCAGTTTAGACGCCAGTTGCTCCATCAGCAGCATGGCATCACCCGTACTCTTACCGGGTGCCGCTTCACCCAGGATCTCCATGGACGGCAAGCCGTTGTAGCGTTCAAGACGCGGCGATCCATATACCCAACGTGACGAGGTGAACGACGAGAACGGCGTCATTTCGCCATTGTCGCTGCGGACATACAGGTTGTTGATGTCCGATGGCAACATGCGGAACTTCGCATCAGCCTGAACGTAGACCTTTTTCACGCGCCCGTGATCGATAAAGTCGTTCACATAGGTGCCGCCCAGCGCGGTTGAGATCGTCTGGTTAATGTCCGAGAGATTAACGCCCAGCGCCTGTGCCTTTTCGATGTCCACTTCCAGCTTAAACTGCGGGGTATCTTCAAGCCCGTTAGGACGAACGCGTACCATCTGATCCGGATGTTCACGCACCATGCCCAGCAGCTCGTTACGGGCTTTGGTCAGCGCGTCGTGTCCGAGGTTCGCCTGGTCAATAAGCTGGAAGTCAAAGCCCGTCGCGGTGCCGAGTTCAATGATCGCGGGTAGGTTGAACGGAAACACCAGGCCGTCGCTAATGTGGCTGAACGCTTTTGTGGCGCGCTCAACAATGCTGCTAACGCCATTCTCTTTACCGCTGCGTTCTTCCCAGGGCTTCAGACTGATAAAGGCGATACCGGAGTTCTGGCCCTGTCCGCTAAAGCTAAAACCGTTAACCGTCAGTACAGAGTTAACGTTCGCCTTTTCATCATTGAGATAGTAATCCGTCACCTTATCGAGCACTTTCTGCGTACGTGCCTGCGTGGCCCCGGCCGGCAGTTGAACCATGGTCATAAAGACGCCCTGATCTTCATCAGGCAAAAACGAGGTGGGTAGCCGCAGGAACAGCACTGCCATTCCCACCACGATCACCACATACACCACCAGATAACGCCCGGTTTTGCGGATAATGCCAGCGACGCTCTCGGTGTAATGGTGTGTACTGCGATCAAACAGTCGGTTGAACCAGCCGAAGAAACCGGTTTTCACGCCGTGTGTATGCGGATCAACGGGTTTTAACAAGGTGGCACACAGGGCCGGCGTGAGGATCAGCGCCACCAGCACAGAGAGCGCCATCGCTGAAACAATGGTGATTGAAAACTGACGGTAAATCTCACCGGTGGAACCACCAAAGAACGCCATCGGGATAAACACCGCCGAGAGCACCATGGCGATCCCCACCAGCGCGCCCTGAATTTGCACCATCGATTTTTGCGTGGCTTCTTTCGGCGGCAGATGATCTTCCGCCATCACGCGCTCGACGTTTTCCACCACAACAATGGCATCATCAACCAACAGGCCGATAGCCAGCACCATGCCGAACATGGTCAGGGTGTTTATCGAATAGCCAAACGCCGAGAGTATGGCAAAGGTTCCAAGCAGCACGACGGGCACGGCGATGGTCGGGATCAGCGTGGCACGAATGTTTTGCAAAAACAGATACATCACCAGGAACACGAGGATGATGGCTTCAAAGAGCGTTTTGACCACTTCGTGAATGGATATTTGCACGAAAGGCGTGGTGTCGTAGGGGTAAACGACTTTCATACCCTGCGGGAAGAACGGTGAAAGTTCTGCCAGCCTGGCCTTGATAGCACTTGCCGTATCGAGCGCGTTCGCCCCCGTGGCGAGTTTGATGCCGATGGCCGCAGCATCCTGACCGTTGATTTTGGTCACGGTGTTGTAGTTTTCACCGCCCAGCTCAATGCGCGCGACATCTTTTAACCGCACCTGAGAACCGTCGGCATTGACCCGCAGCGTCACATTACCGAACTGCTCGGGATCTTTGAGTCGCGTCTGAGCAATGATTGAAGCATTTAGCTGCTGATTAGGAACGGATGGCGTACCGCCCAACTGCCCGGCGGCAATCTGATCGTTTTGCACTTTGATCTGGCTGACCACATCCACGGGCGTCAGATGATACTTATTCAGCAGGTCAGCGTTGAGCCAGATACGCATGGCATATTGCGCGCCAAACAGCTGAACATCCCCGACGCCGTTGGTACGACTGATCGCATCTTTAACGTTAGAGGCGACATAGTCAGAGATATCATCCTGGTTGAGGCTTTTGTTATCAGAGGTAAAGCCCACCACCATTAAGAAGCTGCTGCTGGATTTCTCAACGCTGATACCCTGCTGCTGCACTTCCTGGGGCAAAAGAGGCATCGCCAGTTGCAGTTTATTCTGCACCTGAACCTGAGCGATATCGGGCTCGGTACCGGATTTAAACGTCAGCGTGATCGTCACGCCGCCCGCAGAATCACTGGTCGAGGACATGTACATCAGGTTATCGATGCCATTCATGTTCTGCTCAATAACCTGCGTCACGGTATCCTGCACCGTTTGGGCATCAGCGCCTGGATAGGTCGCGCTAATGGCTATCGCCGGAGGGGCGATAGTCGGATACTGAGCCACGGGTAACTGCATGATTGCCAGCGCACCGGCAATCATCAAAATTATCGCCAGCACCCAGGCAAAGATCGGGCGATCAATAAAAAACTTAGCCATCTTTTGCTCTCATTGCATTATTGCGATTAGTGCGACGCGGTCTTTTGTTCACCTGCGTTTGCGGCGGCGATAGTCACAGTGGTTCCGGGACGGGCGCGCTGTAAGCCGCTCACAATAACCTTCTCACCTTCTTTAAGGCCTTCAGAAATCAGCCATTTGTCGCCAATTGCCTGTGAAGCAACAACGTTGCGGGACTCAACCTGGTTTTTCGCATTCACCAACAGCACTGTGGCGTCACCACGGGCATTTCGCGTCACGCCCTGCTGTGGCACCAGCACCGCGTTGGGCTGAACACCTTCATCCAGGCGGGCGCGAACAAACATGCCGGGCAGCAAGGTGTGGTCAGGGTTCGGGAAGACCGCGCGGATGGTGATTGAGCCAGTGCTTTGATCGACGGTGACATCAGAAAATGCCAGCGTGCCTTTCAGCGGGTAGGCCTGACCGTTTTCCGTCAGCAGTTCAACGTCAGCTTTGCCATCGGCGCGTTGCAAGCTGCCTTGCGAAACCGCCTGTTTCAGGCGCATGAAATCGCTGCTGGATTGTGTGACATCGACATAAATCGGATCGAGTTGCTGCACGGTCGCCAGTGCCGCAGCCTGGCCGTTGGTCACCAGCGCGCCTTCGGTCACCGCCGATTTACCAATGCGCCCGCTAATCGGTGAACTTACCCGGGTATAGGCGAAATTTATCTGCGCGGTTTCTACCGCAGCCTGTGCTGCCTGTATACCCGCATCAGCCTGCCTGGCGTCAGCCACCGCGGTGTCATATTCCTGACGGCTCACATATTGCGTGCCCACTAACGGCGCGTAGCGTTTAACGGTTAAATGGGCAATATTCGCTGCCGCCTGCGCTTTGGCTAATTCGCCCTGCGCACTGGATAGCGCAGCACGATAGGTGGCCGGGTCGATTTGATAGAGCGAATCACCTGCGCGGATATCCGCCCCTTCAACGAAATTACGCTTGAGAATAATACCGTTGACCTGCGGGCGAACTTCTGCAATACGAAATGCTTCCGTGCGGCCAGGCAGTTCGGTGGTCACCGCTAAAGGTGCCGCTTTAATTTGCCAGACGCTGACTTCCGGCGCAGCCACTTTAGCCGGGCCATTTTCACTGTCATTACAGCCACTCATTAATCCAGCTGAAATTAA
Source organism: uncultured Enterobacter sp. (assembly GCA_963521185.1). Lineage (GTDB taxonomy): Bacteria > Pseudomonadota > Gammaproteobacteria > Enterobacterales > Enterobacteriaceae > Enterobacter_D. The sequence goes on from CAUQTV010000011.1 coordinate 133,810, forward strand.
GAGTAGTGACGAAAGGCGAATACATTCACCAAATTTATTCATTGCAGTTCCTCAAAACACAATGCGCGGCGCGAGCCACCAAATACGGATATGAAATAAAACCAGAGGGTCGGACATCCTACAAATAATCCGCCTTCACTGTAAATCACGCCTGCGCTCATGATGAGCGCAATGGCACGTAAAACTAAAAGCGTCCTTCAATGCCTGGCGGACAGCTGTCGCCAGAAATATAATCCCGCTGTATAGATCAATATTAATTAATAATTGCGATGAATAACTCACAGTGTTTTACATTCATCATTATCATTAATATAAATCTTCTTTGATATTCAGAAGACAAATGGCAATGTCATGGTTACCGGGTAGCATTGCCCCTGTTAAATCGACTGCGTACGACCACAAAGAAGACCGGCACAAAGAAGATAGCCAGCAGTGTCGCCGACACCATTCCGCCCATAACGCCAGTCCCGACGGCATTTTGCGCACCACTGCCCGCGCCAGTGCTAAGCACCAGCGGCATGACGCCCAAGATAAACGCCAGCGATGTCATCAGAATGGGGCGTAAGCGCATTCGTACGGCTTCAAGCGTCGCTTCTGTTAACCCCTTGCCCTCTTTATCCATCAGATCTTTGGCAAACTCGACAATCAGGATCGCGTTTTTGGCCGACAATCCAATAGTGGTAAGCAGGCCTACCTGAAAATAGACATCGTTGCTCAGTCCGCGGCAGGTGGCTGCTAACAGCGCACCGAGTACACCGAGCGGAACCACCAGCATGACCGAAAACGGAATCGACCAGCTCTCATACAGCGCGGCGAGACAAAGAAACACCACCATCAGTGAGATGGCGTACAGCGCAGGGGCCTGATTACCGGACAGCCGTTCCTGATAAGACATGCCGGTCCAGTCGAAACCGACGCCGCTGGGCAGTGCGGTTGCCAACTGTTCCATCAGTTTCATCGCCTCACCGCTGCTTTTGCCCGGCGCGGCTTCCCCAAGTATTTCCATAGAGGGTAAGCCGTTGTAGCGCTCCAGACGGGGCGAACCCTGGATCCATTTCGCGCTGGCGAAGCTTGAGAAGGGCACCATTTCGCCCTGTTGGCTTCGCACATACCACCCGTTGATGTCGTCTGGCATCATGCGATAAGGCGCATCGGACTGGGCATAGACTTTTTTCACGCGTCCCTGATCAATGAAGTCATTGACGTAAGTGCTTCCTAACGCTGTGGCTATCGTACTGTTGATATCTGACAACGAGACGCCCAGCGCCTGCGCCTTCTCCTGGTCGATATTGAGCTTAAACTGCGGCATATCTTCCAGTCCGTTAGGACGCGTGCGCACCAGCATGTCCGAATGTTTTGCCGCCATCATCAGCAGCTGGTTACGCGCCTGGGTCAATGCGGTATGACCCAGACCGGCCTGGTCAATCAGTTCGAAATCAAACCCGGTGGCCGTACCCAGCTCGGTGATTGCTGGCAGATTAAAAGCGAAAACCATTCCGTCCCGGATACCCCTGAATGCTTTGGTTGCGCGGGCAACAATGGACTCAACGCGGTTCTCTTCGCCTTCTCGCTGCGCCCAGTCCTTCAGGCGGATAAAGGACAGTCCGTTGTTTTGGCCTTTGCCGTTGAGGCCAAAACCCGTTACGGTAAACACCGAGTCAACGTTGTCTTTCTCTTCAGTGAGGTAGTAATTCGTCACTTCGCGCATGATCTTTTCGGTACGATCCTGCGTTGCCCCTGCGGGCAGCGTTACCATTGTGAGGAAAACGCCCTGGTCTTCCTCCGGTAAAAACGAGGTGGGCAGCCGCATAAACAGATAGGCCATGCCCACCACGATCACCAGATAGACCACCATGTAGCGCCCCGTCTTACGCAGCAGGTTCTGCACGCTGTTTGTGTAATGCTGCGTGCTTTTCTCGAACAGGTTGTTAAACCAGCTAAACAGGCGATTGGTTTTGGCATGCCCGCCCGGTGCAACGGGCTTTAACAGCGTGGCGCAAAGCGCCGGTGTCAGGATCAGCGCCACCAATACCGACAGCGCCATGGCAGAGACGATAGTGATTGAAAACTGGCGATAGATAACGCCGGTGGAGCCGCCAAAGAACGCCATTGGCACAAAGACGGCGGAGAGCACCATCGCGATACCGACCAACGCACCCTGTATTTGCCCCATTGACTTCTGCGTCGCCGCTTTCGGTGATAGTCCCTCATCCACCATTACGCGCTCGACGTTTTCGACCACCACTATCGCATCGTCCACCAGCAAGCCGATAGCCAATACCATGCCAAACATCGTCAGCGTGTTGATGGAATAACCAAACGCGGCCAGCACGCCGAAGGTCCCCAGCAGTACCACCGGCACGGCAATTGTCGGAATCAGCGTCGCCCGCATATTCTGTAAAAACAGATACATGACGAGGAAAACCAGCACGATAGCTTCGAGCAGGGTTTTAAACACTTCACGAATGGAGATCTTAATAAACGGCGTGGTATCGTAGCTGTAAACCAGCTTCAGGCCATGGGGAAAGTAGGACTGCAAATGTGACATTTGCTGCTTCACAGCATCTGCCGTATCCAGGGCGTTTGCGCCGGTTGCAAGCTTAATACCGAGGCCCGCGGACGGTTTGCCATTGTAGCGGGCAATGACATTATAGTTTTCCCCTCCGCGCTCAATTCTGGCCACGTCTTTCAATCTTACCCGCGACCCGCCGGTGTTCACTTTCAGCGTAATACCGCCAAACTCTTCCGGCGTACGCAGTCGCGTTTGGGCAATGATGGAGGCGTTAAGTTGTTGCTCGCTAACCGAAGGTGTTCCCCCTAACTGCCCCGCCGCAATCTGGCTGTTCTGCGCTTTAATTTCATTGACCACATCAACGGTGGTGAGCTGGTATTCATTCAGCTTATGGGGATCCAGCCATATGCGCATCGCGTACTGCGCGCCAAACAGCTGCACATCGCCGACGCCTTCCGTTCGACTCACCGGATCTTTGATGTTCGAGGAGATGTAGTCCGCGATGTCGTCCTGGGACATGCTGCCGTCGTCCGAGATAAAGCCCATCACCATCAAAAAGGTGCTGCTCGATTTTTTGACGTTAATCCCTTGCTGCTGCACTTCTTGCGGCAACAATGGCATGGCGAGCTGTAATTTGTTCTGGACCTGAACCTGCGCAATATCCGGGTCAGTGCCCGATTTGAAGGTCAACGTTAATGAGACACTGCCTGCGGAATCACTGGTCGATGACATGTACATGAGATTGTCCAGGCCATTCATATTCTGCTCAATGACCTGGGTAACGGTATCCTGCACCGTTTGCGCATCAGCCCCTGGATAGGTGGCATTAATGGCAATTGCGGGTGGCGCAATAGTAGGATACTGAGCGACAGGAAGACTCATGACGGCCAGCGCCCCCGCCAGCATCAGAATAATCGCCAATACCCAGGCAAAAATCGGACGCTCGATGAAAAATTTAGCCATGTTAGCTGGTTACCTTATATTTCTCTCGCAATCACCGACCGGTGGTAGTGTATAAAATAAAACAAAGACCCTCTCCGCTTATATTATTCACGCCGTGAATATATAAAGAGACGAAGGTAAAATACGCTCGCTATGTTGAATGAACAGCAAAAAAATGCAAGGATAGATATTAATCTTTACGCGCATTTTATTCAGCAAATGTAAATTAACGAATTTAACATTTAAATTACTTTTATGGCAAAGAAGACAAAAGAAGACGCATTAAAGACACGGCAGCAGTTAATCGACGCTGCTATTTTAACGTTTTCACAACGCGGCTTTTCCAATACCTCGCTGGATGATATTGCGCATGCGGCGCAGGTGACGCGCGGCGCAATTTATTGGCACTTCACCAATAAAACCGAACTTTTTAATGCTATCTGGCAACAACAACTGCCGTTGAAAGAGAAACTCTCTCGTAAAGATACGTTACAGTTTAAAGACAATCCCATTAGGTTATTCCGATACTCGCTCATTGAAGGCCTGCGGTTGATAGCTGATGACCCATTAGAACAAGCACTCATTGAAATTCTCTACCATAAATGCGAATTCACAAAAGAGATGACGCCGGAAGCCGACATTCGTGAGCGTCTCTTTTTCAATCACGACAGCGTTGATGCACTGTTAGAGAAATGCTTAATACAGGATCCGCTATTTTGCAGCAGTAATCGTGAGTTAGCGTTAATCATTATTCAGGCTTATATGAGTGGCATCGTAAAAAACTGGTTAATGTTAAATAAAAATTTCGATCTGAGCAGGCTGGCACCGCAGCTGGTGGAGGGATTGCTCACCCTCCTGCGCGTGACACCAGACGCCAATGCGAGTAGCATCAAAGCCAGCCACAGCGCGCCCGCTGAATCCATCATTTCTCCATAATCCCCGCTTTTAGCGCATTTATCTCCATCCTTTTTACATTCGACATGCTTTGTAAAAATCGACTGCTTGGGGGCTGGTCATCTGGTGATAGAATGGCGTTATGCACGTAGAAGAGGTAAATGCGATCATGAAAAAGTTAATTGCCGTTGCACTGTTATCGTCGGTTCTCGCAGGGTGTGCTCATGACTCCCCATGCGTACCGGTCTATGACGATCAGGGGCGCCTGGTGCATACCAACACCTGTATGAAAGGGACGACTCAGGATAACTGGGAAACCGCCGGTGCCATCGCAGGGGGTGCCGCTGCCATCGCAGGCTTAACCCTAGGTATCGTTGCCCTGACGAAGTAATCTCGCACCGGCGTGATGATGAGTCACGTCGGTTTTTTGCTCCTCTCCGGTGCATTTCCCCAACATTGTTAAAAATGAATAACACCGTGGTTCATTCATTTCATCCGTTCTGCCCTTTCCAGCCATTCACCTAATCAATCTTTCGCCAGCGATGAAACTTTTTTGCTCTGATTTGTGGCACAGGTTTCAGTTTCGCACCATTCCAGTGCGCTCAATCTATTTTTCCCTGTCTACACTCTCCCTGTTACGGGCATTTTTTCACTGTTTTTCCCGCCCGTAAACCTGGCACTACCTTTGCTTTAGAAAGTATGGCCGACGCCACAGACAGGTTTAAGGCGTTTCTCGAACGCCTCTATATAACGATAATTTTCGCCACACAGGATGCATTATGAAAAAGATGATAATCGCCAGCCTGGCCGCTGCCGGCGCACTGTTAACGGTTGTTAATCAGGCGCATGCGGGCACCACTCTGGATGCCGTGAAGAAGAAAGGTTTTGTACAATGCGGTATCAGTGACGGGCTGCCAGGCTTCTCTTATGCGGATGCCAGCGGTAAATTCACCGGTATTGATGTGGATGTATGCCGTGGCGTCGCCGCTGCCGTATTCGGTGATGACACCAAAGTGAAATATACCCCGCTGACGGCGAAAGAGCGTTTCACCGCATTGCAGTCTGGCGAAGTGGATATCCTCTCCCGCAACACCACCTGGACCTCTTCTCGCGACGCGGGTATGGGCATGTCCTTCACCGGCGTGACCTATTACGACGGCATCGGCTTCCTGACCCATAACAAAGCGGGCCTGAAGAGTGCTAAAGAGCTGGACGGCGCAACCGTTTGCATTCAGGCGGGTACGGATACCGAGCTGAACGTCGCCGACTACTTCAAATCCAATAACATGAAATATACCCCGGTCACGTTCGATCGCTCTGATGAATCCGCTAAGGCGCTGGAATCAGGTCGCTGCGACACGCTGGCTTCCGATCAGTCTCAGCTGTACGCACTGCGTATCAAACTGAGCACGCCGGGTGAATGGATTGTTCTGCCGGAAGTGATCTCTAAAGAGCCGCTGGGTCCGGTGGTTCGTCGTGGCGATGAGGACTGGTTCTCCATCGTGCGCTGGACGCTGTTCGCCATGCTGAACGCTGAAGAGATGGGCATCACTTCTAAAAACGTTGACGAAAAAGCAGCCAGCCCGGCAACGCCTGACATGGCGCACCTGTTAGGTAAAGAAGGCGATTTCGGTAAAGATCTGAAGCTGGATAACAAATGGGCTTACAACATCATCAAGAAAGTTGGGAACTATGCGGAAGTATTCGAACGTAACGTCGGTTCTGACAGCCCGCTGAAAATCAAACGTGGCCAGAACAACCTCTGGAACAACGGCGGTATTCAGTACGCTCCGCCAGTACGCTAAGACCTCAGGTTTACGCGTCGTGCAGTAACGGGCACCGCCTTTGTTGCGGTGCCCAGCCCAGAGTCATGGTTACCGAGGTTTTCTTATGTCCCATCGCCGCCCAACCGTCAAAGGATCGCTCTCCCTTTCCAACCCTGCGGTTCGTGCCTGGCTGTTTCAAATTATCGCTATTCTGGCCGTGGTCAGCGTCGCGGTGTATTTGATACACAACACAGTGACTAACCTGAGCAATCGCGGCATTACATCCGGCTTCGCGTTTCTCGACCGCAGCGCCGGCTTCGGGATTGTTCAACATCTTATCGATTATGAACAAGGCGATACCTATGGCCGGGTATTTTTTGTCGGCTTACTGAACACACTGCTGGTTTCGGCATTGTGCATTGTTTTCGCCTCGTTTCTGGGTTTCTTCCTCGGCCTTGCGCGCCTGTCTGAAAACTGGCTGATGCGTAAGCTGTCGACAATCTACATTGAAACGTTCCGTAATATTCCGCCGCTACTGCAGATTTTCTTCTGGTACTTTGCGGTACTGCGAAATCTCCCAGGCCCGCGACAGGCCGTCAGCGCTTTCGATTTAGCCTTCCTGAGTAACCGTGGCTTGTATATCCCCGCGCCGGAGTTTGGCGAAGGGGTAGTGGCATTTATCGGTGCCCTCGCGCTGGCTATCGTTATCTCTGTGGGTCTGTTTCGTTTTAATAAAAAGCACCAGATTAAAACCGGTCAACTCCGTCGCACCTGGCCTGCGGCTATTGGCCTGATTATTTTACTGCCCCTGCTGGCGCACGGGATATTTGGTGCGGCACTGCACTGGGATGTGCCTGAGCTGAAAGGCTTTAACTTCCGGGGTGGGATGGCGTTGATCCCCGAACTTGCCGCGTTAACGCTGGCGCTTTCGGTCTACACCTCTGCGTTTATTGCCGAGATCATCCGTTCCGGGATCCAGTCTGTTCCGCACGGTCAGCATGAAGCGGCCCGTTCTCTTGGTTTACCACATCCGGTGACGCTGCGTCAGGTCATCATTCCGCAGGCGCTGCGGGTGATCATTCCACCGCTGACCAGCCAGTATCTCAACATTGTGAAGAACTCATCGCTTGCGGCCGCTATCGGTTATCCCGATATGGTGTCGTTGTTTGCGGGTACGGTGCTAAACCAGACAGGACAAGCCATTGAAACGATCGCGATTACCATGTCGGTTTACCTGATTATCAGCCTGACGATCTCATTACTGATGAATATCTATAACCGTCGTATCGCACTGATTGAGCGCTAAGGAGCCATGATGACAAAAGCATTGTTATCTCAACCCCCGCGTCCGGCCAGTGCCGGCGCTGGACGCTATGTTCTTTGGGCGCGTAAAAACTTGTTTTCCAGCTGGTCTAATACGCTGCTGACGCTGGTTTGCCTGTGGCTGATGTGGGAACTGATCCCCCCATTACTGAACTGGGCGTTATTCCAGGCCAACTGGACAGGCACAACGCGTGCGGATTGCACCAAAGAGGGCGCATGTTGGGTATTTATCCATCAGCGTTTTGGTCAGTTTATGTATGGCCTTTACCCTCACGAAGAGCGCTGGCGTATCAATACCGCGTTGATCGTGGGTTTATTATCGATTGTTCCGATGTTCTGGAAATCGCTGCCGAAGCGCGGTCGTTATATCGCCTGCTGGGCCGTGGTTTATCCGATTGTCGTTTGGGTGTTGATGTACGGGGGTTTTCTGGGTCTTGAGCGCGTGGAGACACGCCAATGGGGCGGCCTGACGCTGACGCTGATTATCGCATCGGTCGGTATTGCGGGAGCGCTGCCGCTGGGGATCCTGCTGGCACTGGGGCGTCGTTCGACAATGCCAGTGGTGCGTTTGCTGTCAGTGGTGTTTATTGAATTCTGGCGTGGCGTACCGCTCATCACCGTGCTGTTTATGTCTTCGGTGATGCTGCCGCTGTTTATGTCGGAAGGGACCAGTATTGATAAGCTGGTTCGTGCGCTGGTCGGTGTGGTGCTGTTCCAGTCAGCGTACGTCGCGGAAGTGGTGCGCGGCGGGCTTCAGGCATTACCCAAAGGCCAGTACGAAGCGGCGGAATCTCTGGCGCTGGGCTACTGGAAAACACAGGGTCTGGTCATTTTACCGCAGGCGCTAAAGCTGGTGATACCGGGACTGGTCAACACCATTATTGCGCTGTTTAAAGATACCAGCCTTGTGATCATCATTGGGCTGTTTGATCTGTTCAGCAGCGTGCAACAGGCTACCGTCGATCCCGCCTGGCTGGGGATGTCGACAGAAGGGTATGTCTTTGCCGCACTGATTTACTGGATTTTCTGTTTCAGCATGTCGCGCTATAGCCAGCATCTGGAGAAGCGTTTTAACACCGGGCGTACACCGCACTGAGGATCACCATGAGTAATATGATTATGCAACCTGACGACGCGATGATTACGCTCGACAATGTGAATAAGTGGTACGGGCAGTTTCACGTGCTGAAAGATATCAACCTGAACGTCAAGCAGGGCGAGCGCATTGTCCTCTGTGGTCCGTCAGGATCGGGGAAATCAACCACGATTCGCTGTATCAATCACCTGGAAGAGCATCAGCAGGGGCGAATTGTTGTCGATGGCATCGAGCTTAATGATGACATCCGTAACATTGAGAAGGTTCGTCAGGAAGTCGGGATGGTATTCCAGCATTTTAATCTGTTCCCACATCTTACCGTTTTGCAGAACTGTACGCTGGCACCCATCTGGGTACGTAAAATGCCGAAAAAGGAAGCGGAGGCTCTGGCGATGCACTATCTCGAACGTGTGCGTATCGCTGAGCATGCGCATAAATTCCCGGGCCAGATTTCTGGCGGTCAACAACAGCGCGTGGCGATTGCCCGCTCGCTGTGCATGAAGCCGAAAATTATGCTGTTTGATGAGCCAACCTCTGCGCTGGATCCAGAGATGGTCAAAGAAGTGCTGGATACCATGATTGGTCTGGCCCAGTCCGGGATGACCATGCTGTGCGTGACGCATGAAATGGGCTTTGCCCGTACCGTTGCTGACCGGGTGATCTTTATGGATCGTGGGGAAATCGTTGAGCAGGCCCCCCCTGATGAGTTCTTTGCGAACCCAAAATCAGAACGTACCCGCGCATTCCTGTCTCAGGTTATTCATTAAACCTGTTTTGCCCGGTGGCGCTTCGCTTACCGGGCCTACCATTCAGTATTTACGTTCTTGTGAAAATCATAAAACAAAAAGCCCAGTCTTTCGACTGGGCTTTTTGTTGTAATTGATGCCTGGCAATTCCCTACTCTCGCATGGGGAGACCCCACACTACCATCGGCGCTACGGCGTTTCACTTCTGAGTTCGGCATGGGGTCAGGTGGGACCGCCGCGCTAGTGTCGCCAGGCAAATTCTTTTCTAAGTGCCGAACATTAACCGCTTAAAACTGGTGCTGATACCCAGAGTCGAACTGGGGACCTCACCCTTACCAAGGGTGCGCTCTACCAACTGAGCCATATCAGCACGCTAAATTTGATGCCTGGCAGTTCCCTACTCTCGCATGGGGAGACCCCACACTACCATC
>CAUQTV010000012.1:0-138651 GCA_963521185.1 uncultured Enterobacter sp.
AGGCATCAAACAAGCGAAAGGCCATCCTCACGGATGGCCTTTTTGCGTTGCTTTCCTTTCTTACGCATCTTACGCATTTTCCTAAACGCTTACTGTGCTAAGTAAAAACGTGATATTCATCACGCATTAAATATAACAATTGTGTAACATTCATCGCACTCATTGTCTGCGAGTGAGGCATTTTGCTCCTGGCAGGACAAAACATGTCTTTGCAGGAGCATAGCGAGAATGACTGAAAGCAGCATGACAGCGCGTAATTCACTGGCCAGCCACGACACCCGGCGTCGGGTGTGGGCCATTGTCGGTGCCTCATCGGGCAATCTGGTCGAATGGTTTGATTTTTACATCTACTCTTTCTGTTCGCTCTACTTTGCCCATATCTTCTTCCCCTCCGGCAATACCACCACGCAATTACTGCAAACCGCAGGCGTTTTTGCCGCCGGGTTTCTGATGCGACCCATTGGCGGCTGGCTGTTTGGTCGGATCGCCGATCGACAAGGGCGTAAAACCTCAATGCTGATCTCCGTCTGCATGATGTGCATGGGATCGCTGGTGATCGCTTGCCTGCCAGGTTACGACAGCATCGGAACCTGGGCACCGGCGCTCTTGCTACTGGCTCGTCTGTTCCAGGGCCTGTCCGTTGGGGGCGAATACGGCACCAGCGCGACCTACATGAGCGAAGTCGCAGTGGAAGGCCGCAAAGGTTTTTTTGCGTCATTCCAGTACGTTACGCTCATTGGGGGACAACTTCTTGCCCTGCTGACCGTGGTGGTTTTACAGCAGGTACTGAGTGATGAAGCGTTGCGGGCGTGGGGCTGGCGTATTCCGTTTGCTCTCGGTGCGGTACTGGCTATCGTGGCGCTCTGGCTGCGTCGCCAGCTGGATGAAACCTCGCAAAAAGAGGTGCGTGCGTTAAAAGAGGCCGGATCGTTTAAAGGATTATGGCGCAACCGCAAAGCGTTCATCATGGTACTCGGCTTTACCGCAGGCGGATCCTTAACCTTCTACACGTTCACCACCTACATGCAGAAATACCTGGTGAACACCGCCGGAATGCACGCCAACATGGCGAGCATTATCATGACGGTCGCGCTATTTGTCTTCATGCTGATTCAGCCGCTTATTGGCGCATTGTCAGACAGGATCGGGCGTCGCACCTCAATGTTGATTTTCGGCGGGCTGGCAACGCTGTGCACCGTGCCCATTCTGACCGCGTTGCAAAGTGTCACTTCGCCCTATGCCGCATTTGCACTGGTCATGATGGCGCTGGTGATCGCCAGCTTCTATACCTCGATCAGCGGGATCTTAAAGGCGGAAATGTTTCCGGCGCAGGTGCGCGCGCTGGGTGTGGGGCTTTCCTATGCTGTGGCGAACGCGCTGTTTGGCGGTTCAGCGGAGTATGTTGCCCTGTCGCTGAAATCCTTGGGAATTGAGACGGCGTTTTTCTGGTATGTCACCCTGATGGGCGCTGTCGCGTTTATCGTCTCGCTGATGCTGCACCGCAAAGGAAAAGGGATCCGTCTTTAATCTCGGGCCAGCTGCCACAGGCTATAGCCGGTGGTAGCTCCCGCGACATCCCAGGCAAAATCTTTCCAGCTCCAGCCGCTTCCCGCCGGGCGGCTGTCCCACAGCTCTTTTGACGCACCGAGGCTGAGTGAGATCATCACGCCGAATACGGCGCTGCGATCCTGACTAACACCCTGGTGCTGGGCATACTCATTCCCCGCTGCGGCAATCATGGCCGAGCCGAGAAAATGCTGTGCTTTATCCTGACCGTGCCATTGATCATTGGCCATGTGGCTACAGCCTGTCAGAAGGGCAACAAGAGATAGCGGGAAAATACGCAAGCGTCTGCCTCCAGTAAAAAGCCCCATCAATGACGGGGCTTCGTGGTCAGAACAGTCTTTACAGAATGCGGCTAATCAGCCGATCAATGCGGATACGGCGCAAGCGGCGAATCAACTTACGGACCTTAACCGGGTAGTCAGCAATGCTCTGCAAATCACGGTAGTGATTTACCACGGTAGTATGCGTGCGGATCAGCTCAAGCTCTTTCTCACGCATCGGCGCAAGTTGCTGCTTAGGATCGTGGATCAGAATGGCGTTTTCCAGATCCAGACGCCATGCGCGCGGGTTGAGGTTATTCCCCGTCAGCAGCATCCACTCGTCATCAACCCACATGCCTTTCAGATGGTAGCTGTTATCTTCATCTTTCCACAGACGCACAATAAGCTGGTCGGTGTTGACGTAATACTGCAACCGGCTCAGGAAACGGCGCAGGTTGATTTCATAAAGATAAGGCAGTGCGCCGATAATTTTGAACGGTTCATCTTCAGGAATGAAGAAGTCATTGGCGGTTTTATCACCGACGATGATCTCCACTTTTTTACCTTCGCGCAGCAGCTGGATGATGTTACGCACCAGAATTGCAGGCAGGTTGAAGTACGGCGTGCAAATCGTCAGCTTCTGCTCCGTGCAGGGCATCAAATGATAGATGGTTTTATTGAGCAGGCTTGATTTACCCAAACCGACCAGCGGTGTGACCGACAGCTGCTCATTATCCGCATCGCCCTGGAAATGATACGTCGCATCGCGCAGCTCCTGGCGATAGAGACGAATATCGTTTTTGATCTCCGGACTTTTCGGACGCTCATCGCTGTCGAGGCGGTTAACACCGCGCCCCTGAACCAGATTCTGATCCACCCAGCCCAGCATGACGTCGGCCATTTGTGCGTTGGTGATCAGCTGGTAACGGTCGTAGCGATACTTATCGTGCTGATGCAGATACACATCATTGAGGCTCGCGCCGCTGTACAGCACGCTGTCATCAATGATGAAACCTTTGTAATGGAGTACACCCAGCGCTTCGCGGGTATTCACCGGCACGCCGTAAACGGGAATGTCGACGCCAGGGTTTTCCTGCGCCATGCGACAATACCAGTCAGCGTTAGTGTTCGACGCCGCCGCGCCAATGCGGCCACGCTGGGCGCGATGCCAGTCAACCAAAACGCGAACGTCGAGTTCCGGGCGCTGACGTTTGGCCTCGTACAGTGCGGCTAAAATGCCTTTACCACCATCGTCCTGTTCCAGATAGAGGGCGATAATACAGATGCGGCGCGTTGCACTGGCGATCTTTTCGAGCAATGTCTTGCGAAAATCCGCGGGAGAATAGTAAAACGCGACATCATCAACTGACTGAGAGAGCTTAGGTAGTTGGGCAAGGTGTTGTTGATGTTTATTACGCTTAAATTTAGACAACATCACAGTGCGTTTCTTCTCTGTTCATTGAAGGGTCCTCTGTACCATGCAGACGACATAAGCCGACAATGATAACACCAGAGCCTGCCAAAGTGGTCAACATTTCCAGTACCTTACTTACGATTACTCTGCCGAAACCAGCGCGAGCGTTAAGCCAACAATACCGTCTTCAAGCTGGATATCGACGTCGAATCCAAGTTTACGCGCCAGGGTTACCATGCCGCGATTATTGGGCATAGTAATACCATTCAGACGCTTAAGTCCGTGATCCCGGGTGTAACTGATCAGCTTTTCGAGCAAGCGACGACCTAAACCCAGACCTTTCAAATCTGAACGCACCAGCACGGCAAATTCCGCGTCAATGTTGTCCGGATCGGAAATCGCGCGCGTCACGCCCAATATCTCTTCGCCATTGTCGGTTCGACGCACCGCCACAAACGCCATTTCCCGATCGTAGTCGATTTGCGTCATATTGGCTAAGTCTTCATGGGTAAATTCGTTGATCTCACTGAAGTAACGGTAGTAGAGATCTTCTTTTGTCACCTGGGAAATAAACTGCTGAAGCTGGGGTTCGTCCTCGGGCAGGATTGGGCGGAACAGGCAGCGTTCGCCATTTTTCATCTCAACCCACTCTTCAAGGCGCTGGGGATAGGGCCGTACCGCGAGGCGCGTCTCCCCATCGCCCTCAAACGGAGCCAGCTCCATCGTCACGTCAAGGGCGGTGAACTCATGGGAGGAAGCCAGCAGCGGATGAATGTCGAGGCGGTGGATTTCAGGGCAATCGACGATCAGGTTAGAGACCTGTACCAGCAGCTGGCTTAGCCCGGCAATGTCCAGCGGACGCAGCGCGCTTCGTCCACGGATCTTTTTACTTTTGATGGCCTGAATCACCAGGTAACGTGCCAGATTCATGTTCAGCGGAGGCAGCGCAACGGCGGCCTGATCCTGCGCTCGCCACTCCACGCCGCCTTCACCCAGCATGATCAGCGGGCCGAAAACCGGATCCTGTTCCACCACCACGCGCAATTCTTGTGCACCAGCACGGTTAGCCATGCTCTGCACCTGTAGGCCGTGGATCCGTGCCTGCGGCCAGTTCATTTTGACGCGATCGATAATGGCGTCCGCGGCCTGCTGCACTTCCGTTGGCGTGCGCAGATACAGCATCACCCCCTGAACTTCAGACTTATGCGGAATATCGGGTGAGCGCAATTTCAGGGCCACCGGATAGCCAATCTGTTCCGCAATATGCACGGCTTCCGCGCTATCGCTGGCGATCCACGTTGCCAGCGTCTGCAAACCATAGGCGCGCAGAATGGGCTGCACCTCGTGCGTGTCCAGAGAGGTCGCCCCTTCTTCAATGGCGTGTTGTAAAAGATGGTGTGCTTCGGTGGTATTGGCGGTGAGATTACTCGGCAGCGCCGGTGTTTCACGCAGTTGCTTCTGGTTACGGCGATATTCCACCATATGCATAAAGGCGGTGATTGTCCCCTCTGGTGTCCGGTAGGTCGGCAGACCGGCTTCACTGAACAGACGCCGCGCTTCCTGCGACGAATACTCCCCGCACCAGTTGGTCAGTACTGAAACATATTTGCCGCGTGGATGTTTTTTAAGGGCGTCGATTAACGCCAGCGCACTCTCACTACCCGGTGCGGCGGCGCTGGGCGCATGGATGATCATCAAGGCATCCACGTCGGTGCTGTCGAGCAAAATATTCAGCGCCGTAATGTAACGCTCGCTACTGGCATCATCGCGCAAATCAAGGGGATTCCCTGCATCCACATAGGGCGGCAACGCGTCACGCAGACGCGTGAGGGTCTCTTCGCTGAGCGTCGCCAGCTTGCCGTTGCGCAGCCACAGTTCATCCAGCGCCAGCGCAGCGGGTGCCGCACCGTTGCTGACAATCATCAGTCGCTCACCGCGCAGCGGACGCATGTGGCTCAGGGTTTCAACGGCGGAAAACAGTTCATGGGTATCCTGCACGCGCAGCAGGCCCGCACGCTGAATAGCCGCATCCCAGGCGGGATCCATGCCGGAGTGGGAATGCAGCAGACGCTGCGCTTCCGGGCTGCGCCCACTTTTGATCACCAGGATCGGTTTATTACGCGACGCACTGCGCGCGGCGGAGACAAACCGGCGCGCATCGCTTAAATGCTCCAGATAGAGCAGGATGGCGCTGGTTTTGCTGTCACGGGCGAGGAAATCCAGCAGCTCATCGACGTCGATATCCAGGCTATCACCGAGGGCAATAAAATATGAAAAGCCCATCTCACGCTGCTGCGCCCAGTCGAGAATCGTATTTGAGACGGCCGCTGACTGGGAGATAAACGCCAGCTTGCCGCGCGTGATGGGCACCGGGGAGAAACTGGCGTTCAGACCCTGCCACGGCGCAAGCAGCCCCAGACTGTTGGGGCCGAGTAATCGCATCTGGTAACGGCTGGCGCAGGCCAGCAGTTCGGCATGTTGCTCGGGTAGTGCAGAGAGGATAATGCAGGTCTTGCAGCCTTTCTGACCGAGGGCTTCAAGTAACCCGAGGTTACGCTTCGCATGGGTGCAGAGCACCGCCAGATCCGGCGTGAAGGGCAGACTTGGAATATCTGGCCACGCCAGCACGCCCTGCACGGCTTTCCAGGCTGGCGTAACCGGCAGAACCGGGCCGCTAAATCCCCCTGCCAGCAGGTTGCGCATCATCAGAAAACCGGCGCGTTCCGGCTTCATGGATGCGCCAATAACTGCAATCGACTTCGGACGCAAAAGCGCTTCCAGCCCTCGTTGGCTCATACCGGTCTCCTGAAAAGAGTGACCAGATGATTTTAAACGCTTTCCGGCTCGATTGCTGTGATACTGCCCTGATGATGGGGTTTTCCTGCCAGATAACGCTCGCGAAATAGCGAGAAGTGATCGCTGAGGGCCGTCGCCGCCGGAAGATCATCGGCTAAATCCAGGAGCGCAATCGCCACTTCCGCCGTGCAGTATTGCCCTTCGGCGTGGGCTTCACGCAGACGGTACGCCGACACCCGCGACAAATCGACGGAGATCACCGGCAGCGCATCCAGATAGGGGCTTTTACGAAACATTTTACGCGCCTCGGTCCAGGTGCCATCGAGCATGATAAACAGCGGCGGTTTCCCGGTGGGCGGTGCGGCAAGCACCTGACGTTCACAGCCGGCGTAGGAGGCCGGAAAAACCACCATCGGCTGGTAGCGTTCATCGGCGACTAAATCCAGCAGCGCCTGCGGTGGTTCGGTGCGCGACCACTGGAAGGCGGCGGTATCGGGCAGAATATCCGCGATCAAGCGCCCAGTATTACTGGGTTTCATCGGCTCAGTATCAAACATCACCAGGCAGAAACGGCTGCGCGCGTACGCGGGGGTTAGCGTCGCGCACAGGCACTGTTTTAGCGGTAGCAGGCAGCGCTGACAGCGACGAATGCGGTTACCGCGTGCCAGAAAGGGGCGTGTGGCACGGGCGAGACGTTCGGTCCGCAGTTGCAGAACGGCGTTTGGTGCGAGTAAGGGAGCGGTCATTAAGAAAACTGTCGTGAGGGTGCGCTGTAAAACGCCATTGTCGCAGAGGAGAACAGGGGGCACAAGCCGTGCCCCGGTCGATCAGAGGGATTCGTTCAGCCAGCTGTCAAACGGCGCTTTCGGCACCGCGCCGTTCAGCATGTCGACGACCTCACCGTTTTTGAACAGCATAATGGTCGGAATGCTGCGAATACGGAATCGCGCGCTCAGTTCACGCTCGGCTTCGGTATTTACCTTCACGAAACGGACTTTCCCGCTGCGCTCTTCCGCCACGTCTTCAAAAATCGGCGCAAAGTTACGGCACGGCCCACACCAGGGTGCCCAAAAATCAACCACCACGGGCAGGTCGTCTTTCAGTAATTTATCCAGGGTCTCGCCGGTAGCATTGATCACGTCACCATCAAACAGTTCATGACCACAACGCCCGCACTTCGCTACATCATTAACGCGTTCGTCGGGAATGCGGTTAAGCGCCTGGCAGTTTGCACATACGGTATTCATAACTAACCTCAGGTAAATCGTGAGCACAGGTAAATGCTGGATATGTTTCTTATATGTTACATATTATCATTGACCCTGTTTGAAACGACAATGCGTTTTATTCAATGAGTACAATAGCCGTGAGCTTTTAAACGAAGTAATGGCTATGCGCCTGCACATCGGGTAATCTGCGCGCTTCGCGCAGCGCTGGTGGAGAAAAGCATGAACGACGAACTTAAAAACAAAAGCGGCAAGGTCAAAGTGATGTATGTCCGCAGTGATGATGATTCCGATAAACGCACCCATAACCCGCGTACCGGGAAAGGGGGAGGGCGTCCGGCATCTTCTCGTGCAGACGGTGGCCGTCGCCCCGCCCGCGATGAACGTAAAGGTCCTGGCCGCGATCGCGACCGTAACACAGACCGTGGCCGTGACCGTGACAGCGACTCCTCGTCGCCATGGCGCACCGTGTCCCGCCCGCCGGTAGACAGCGTGGCGAACCCGGACAATAACACCGCCGCTGGCAAAAACATTGTCGACCCGGAAGTTATCCGTCGTCAGCGCGCTGAAGAGACGCGTGTCTATGGCGAGAACGCCTGTCAGGCCCTGTTCCAGAGCCGCCCGGACTGCATCGTTCGCGCCTGGTTCGTGCAGAGCGTCACGCCGCGCTTTAAAGAAGCGCTGCGCTGGATGGCGGCCAACCGCAAAGCTTACCATGTGGTAGATGAAGCTGAGCTGGTTAAAGCGTCCGGTACTGAACACCACGGTGGCGTATGCTTCATTATCAAAAAACGCAGCGGTGTTTCCGTTCAGCAATGGGTAGACCAGGCGGACGAAATCGACTGTGTTCTGGCGCTGGAAGACGTGGGCAATCCGCACAACCTCGGCGCGATGATGCGCAGCTGCGCGCATTTCGGTGTGAAAGGCGTTCTGCTCGATGACGCGGCGATCATTGAATCCGGCGCGGCCATTCGTACCGCAGAAGGTGGCGCTGAGCACGTTCAGGCCATTACGGGCGACAGCGTGCTTGATGCGATCGCGTCGTTCCGCAGCGCGGGCTACAGCATTGTGACCACGTCAAGCCATGAAGGGACGCCGCTGTTTGAGGCGACGCTGCCGAAGAAAATGGTGCTGGTGCTGGGCCAGGAGCGTGACGGTCTGTCCGATGCCGCCCTCGACAGCGCTGACATGAGCGTGTCCATTCAGGGCACCGGCAAGGTTGAAAGCCTCAACGTTTCTGTAGCAACCGGCGTGTTGCTGGCGGAATGGTGGCGGCAGAGCAAAGCCTGATGAAACATGCCAGCCTCGCGCTGGCATTTTTTTAGTCGCTTTCGGCGGGCAGCACTGGCATCCAGTCGATGGGTGTCTTTCCGTGCTGTTCCAGCCACTGATTCGCCAGCACAAAATGGTTGCAGCCAAAGAATCCCCGGTGCGCGGAGAGTGGGGAAGGGTGCGGCGCTTTCAAAACGTGATGGCGCGAACCGTCAATAATGGCCCCTTTCTTCTGCGCGTGCGATCCCCAGAGCAAAAACACCACGCCCTCGCGGTGGGCGTTAATCAGCGCAATCACCTTATCGGTAAAGGTTTCCCATCCCAGGCTGGCGTGAGAATGCGCCTGGCCCGCGCGCACGGTGAGCACCGTGTTAAGCAGCAGTACGCCCTGGTGCGCCCAGCTCTCAAGATAGCCGTGGGCAGGACGCTCAAATCCCGGTATCGACTTTTCCAGCTCTTTATACATGTTCAGCAAAGAGGGCGGCGTCGCCACGCCGGGACGGACAGAAAAGGCCAGCCCGTGCGCCTGGCCCGGACCGTGATAGGGATCCTGACCCAGAATTACCACTTTGACGTCGCCAAGCTCGGTAAAACGGAAGGCGTTAAAGACATCTTTTTGTGGGGGATAGATCGTCTGACCCGCCTGGCGTTCGGCGGCGACGGTGCTCAGGGTGTTGATAAAATAGGGCTGCTCTTTCTCTTCAGCCAGCACATCGTGCCACGTTAATGAAGCGGTCATATCGCTCTCCTGCGAATGTCGATATGCGCTAGCTTAACTGCTTCTTTCACCAGAATAAAATCCGCATGCGCCTCACGCGCAAAAGGCTTAAAAAAAGTTTAAAATTTGCAAAAATATTTACAGAACCGCTTTGCGTAACTTGATATAAAACAAGTATTTCCCTGCATCACCGCGTTAGGTGTGTGGTTTTTGTTGATTTAAATCAAGGAATCAGGGGTGTTTGGCTGGTATATCTACACTCAAGCAACAATGGTTTTACCAATTGGCCGGGACCAGGCCGACGAAATCAAATTATGAAGCCTTGGGAGGCATCACATGATTACAGGTATCCAAATCACTAAAGCCGCTAACGACGATCTGCTGAACTCTTTCTGGCTGCTCGATAGCGAAACTGGCGAAGCGCGCTGCGTTTGTGCGAAAGCGGGCTATGCGGAAGACGACGTTGTCGCCGTCACGAAATTGGGCGAGATAGAGTACCGTGAAGTGCCGATGGAAATGCAACCGCAAGTGCGTGTTGAAGGTGGTCAGCACCTGAACGTTAACGTTCTGCGTCGCGAAACCCTGATGGACGCGGTTGAGCACCCGGAGAAATACCCGCAGCTCACCATCCGTGTATCTGGCTACGCGGTACGCTTTAACTCGCTGACACCGGAACAGCAGCGTGACGTTATCGCACGTACTTTTACTGAAAGCCTGTAAGCTTCAGCATAAGCGAGTGCCATAAAAAAGCCGGGTTAATCACCCGGCTTTTTATTTACTCGTTTGAGGCGTCCTGAGAGCCGCTTGGCTTACGACGCTTACCAATGTTTTTGGTATCGCGATGGCGGTTCTTCACGCGCGGTTTCTCTTTATCTTTCTCTTTTTTCTGCTCTTCGCGCTTCGCCAGCACTTTCTTCGACGGCTTACCGGTCAGCTTATCGCTCGGGGCGCGCGTGGTAGGGCGTAGCTCATCGATAACGCGTGCTTTCAGCGGCTCTTCAACGTAGCGACCAATTTTAAGCAGCAGCAAATGGTCGTGGGCTTCGACCAGCGAAATCGCTGTGCCTTTACGGCCTGCACGACCGGTACGGCCGATGCGGTGCAGGTACGTATCGCCACTGCGCGGCATATCGAAGTTGATCACATGGCTTACGTCCGGGATATCAATTCCGCGCGCCGCAACGTCGGTGGCGACCAGAACGTTAACGCGGCCTTCCGTCAGGCGCTTGATGCCTTCGGTACGCTTAACCTGCGCCATCTCGCCTTCAAGATAGCAGTTGTTGATACCGGCAGCGCGCAGCAGTTCTGCCAGCTCATGCACCCGCTCGCGCTTACGCACAAATACGATGGTGCGGGTGGCATCTTCCTGCTTTAACAGGTGTTTTAACAGCGCCGTTTTATGCTCAAAATTATCCGCACGGTAGTACCACTGGTGGATTTTTTTACGCTCGCGCGTTGACGGCGTGGCTGACACTTCAGCCGGTTCATTCAGCAGACGCTCGGCAAAGTCTTTGATCGCATCGCCTTCCAGCGTGGCGGAGAACAGCATGGTCTGTTTGCGCCAGCGTGTCTCACCCGCAATGTGCTCAATATCCTGGGCAAAACCCAGTTCCAGCATGCGGTCCGCTTCGTCAAGGATCAGCGTTTCAACGGCGCGACAGTCAAAGTTTTCTTCTTTGATGTACTGCATCAGACGCCCGGTGGTCGCGACCACGATATCCTGGTTCTCGCTAAACACCTCGGCGTGGTTCATATACGCCACGCCGCCGGTGATGGTGGCGATATCCAGGTGGGTATTGGCGGCTAACTCACGCGCATGTTCCGCAACCTGAACGGCCAGTTCACGGGTCGGCGTCAAAATAAGAATACGCGGCGGCCCTGATTTCTTACGTGGGAAATCAATTAAATGCTGCAACACCGGCAGCAAATACGCCGCCGTTTTACCGGTGCCTGTCGGCGCAGAACCGAGTACATCACGGCCTTCTAGCGCAGGCGGAATGGCTGCCGCCTGGATGGCAGTCGGGCGTGTGAAGCCTTTATTCTGGAGAGCTTCCAGAAGGCATTCATCGAGTTCAAGTTCGGAAAAAGTCGTTACAGTCATGTTCTACCTCTGTGTGGGGCGCTGATTATAGACGTTATGGCTGCAATCTTCATCTGTTTGTGTGGATAACCCTTCCCCGAATTATCGCTTTCACCTATGCTACATCGGTTTCGTTTAGAGAGTTGTTAGAATGACACCCGCCAAAACGCTGCTTCGCCGTGATGGATTCACGTTTAAACAATTTTTTGTCGCGCACGATCGCTGTGCGATGAAAGTCGGTACCGATGGTATTTTATTAGGGGCATGGTCGCCCGTCGCACGCGTCAAACGCATTCTGGATATTGGCACCGGCAGTGGCCTGCTGGCGCTGATGCTGGCGCAACGCACGGATGAGACGGTGACCATTGACGCCGTTGAACTCGACGCGGAGGCGGCAGGCCAGGCGCAGGAAAACGTCGATGACTCTCCCTGGCAGGCGCGCATTCAGGTTCACAGCGCTGACATTCAGCAGTGGGTGAAGCACAGCACCGTGCGTTACGATCTGATTGTCAGCAACCCGCCCTATTTTGAAAAAGGCGTTGAGTGCGGCAGCCCGCAGCGAGAGCAGGCGCGCTACACCACCTCGCTCGATCACGCGACCCTGTTGGCCTGCGCGACGGAATGCATTACCGAAGAGGGATTTTTCTGCGTCGTCCTGCCGGAAAACACCGGCAACGTTTTCGTGCAAAAAGCGCTGGAGATGGGCTGGCATCTGCGCCTGCGTACCGATATCGCCGATACCGAGAGCCGCTTACCACACCGCGTTCTGCTGGCGCTCTCCCCAAAGCAGGGAGAGTGTTTTAGCGACAGGCTGGTGATTCGCGGTCCGGATCAGCGCTACGCCGAAGGCTATACCGCGCTGACCCAGGCCTTCTATCTCTTTATGTAGGTCGCAGGCGACAGCACCGACGGCCCGGACGCGGGCAGCAGATCCGGGAAATCGAGCGTGTAATGCAAGCCGCGACTCTCTTTGCGCATCATCGCGCAGCGCACTATCAATTCGGCTACCTGCACCAGGTTACGCAACTCCAGCAGATTATTCGACACGCGGAAGTGGGCGTAATATTCGTCAATTTCCTGCTGTAGCAGCGTGATGCGACGGAGCGCGCGCTCCAGGCGTTTACTGGTGCGCACGATGCCGACGTAATCCCACATAAACAGGCGCAGCTCGTGCCAGTTATGCTGAAGCACTACCTGCTCATCGGCATTATCGACACGGCTCTCATCCCATGCCGGCAGCGATTCTACCTCCCGCGCGTACGGCATGCGTTTAGCAATATCCTCCGCCGCCGACCAGCCGTACACCAGACATTCGAGCAGGGAATTTGACGCCATGCGGTTCGCGCCATGCAGACCGGTGTAACTGACTTCACCAATGGCATACAGTCCGTCAACGTCCGTGCGCCCGAAATCATCCACCATCACGCCGCCGCAGGTGTAATGCGCCGCTGGCACAATGGGGACCGGCTCTTTGGTCAAATCCATCCCCAGGCCCAACAGCTTTTCGTGGATCATCGGGAAATGCTGGCGGATGAATTCAGCGGGCTTATGACTGATATCGAGGTACATGCAGTCCGCGCCCAGACGTTTCATTTCGTGGTCGATGGCACGAGCGACAATATCTCGCGGAGCCAGCTCAGCGCGCGCATCAAAATCGGGCATAAAGCGCGTGCCGTCCGGGCGCTTCAGATACGCGCCTTCGCCGCGCAGCGCTTCGGTCAGCAAAAAGTTGCGCGCCTGAGGATGAAACAGCGCGGTCGGGTGAAACTGGTTGAATTCGAGATTTGCCACCCGGCAGCCCGCGCGCCACGCCATGGCAATGCCGTCGCCGGAGGCAATATCAGGATTGGTGGTGTACTGGTAGACCTTGGATGCGCCGCCCGTCGCCAGCACCACGGCTTTGGCACGGCAGGTCTCCACAATCTCTTTATTGCGATTCCATACCCATGCTCCCACCACGCGACGGGTGCCGGGCAGGCCGATTTTATCGGAGATAATCAGGTCAACGGCGTTACTGCGCTCAAACACGTGAATATTCGGATGACTCAGCGCCTTGCCAACCAGCGTCGTTTCGACCGCTTTGCCGGTGGCATCGGCGGCGTGCAGAATACGGCGGTGACTGTGTCCACCCTCACGGGTCAGATGATAACCCGCTTCGCCGTTAGGCTGGCGCTGGGTATCAAACAACACCCCCTGATCGATAAGCCACTGTACACAATGGCGCGCATTGCTGGCGACGAACGCGGCGGCATGTTCATCCACGATGCCCGCGCCGGCTATCAGCGTGTCCTGCACGTGAGAATCAATGCTGTCGGTTTCATCAAATACAGCAGCAATCCCGCCCTGGGCGTATAAGGTTGAACCTTCGCTCACGGGACCTTTACTGAGCACCATCACGCTGTGCGTTTCTGCAAGGCGTAGCGCCAGGGATAAACCGGCAGCACCGCTGCCTATAATTAAGACATCACAGGAGAGTTCAGGGGTCGTATTCATTGTTTGTGTTTAATTTACTAAACAAGGTCCGGCCAGCATAGCACCGGAAACGCACTCTGAGTACGATTTTTTTAAACGGGGTTACAGAGACTAAACACGGCCGAAAAGGCAATAACGGGTCAACTAAACGAAAATATTTTGCGAAGCAGATCGTTAGCGTCAGATTAAGTGATGAAATCCAACGCCTGTTGCGTTACTCTGCTGACGGTAAAAAAGGCATTTTCTCATCGTAGTGTGCATAGTTCAGAGTCAGTAGACTTATAATGAGTCATAACGAACAGTCTGCGAAACGATACACAAAAACAATGGCGTAACGGAACTTTTCTCGAAACCGGCTCTCTAATCACCAGCTTGCTCATAGTGCAGTGTTGGAGTGGCGTTTCGATTACGCGTGGAAATAGGGTTTGGGGAGACATTACCTCGGATGAGCGAGCAGTTAACGGATCAGGTCCTTGTTGAACGGGTCCAGAAGGGAGATCAGAAATCGTTTAACTTACTGGTGATACGTTACCAGCACAAAGTGGCGAGCCTGGTCTCTCGATATGTACCGTCGGGCGATGTTCCCGACGTGGTACAAGAGTCTTTTATTAAGGCCTATCGTGCGCTGGATTCTTTCCGGGGGGATAGCGCTTTTTACACGTGGCTGTACCGCATTGCGGTCAACACCGCGAAGAATTACCTGGTCGCTCAGGGTCGTCGTCCGCCATCCAGCGATATAGACGCTATTGAAGCAGAAAACTTCGAAAGTGGCGGTGCGTTGAAAGAAATTTCGAACCCTGAGAACTTAATGTTGTCAGAAGAACTGAGACAAATCGTTTTCCGTACCATAGAGTCGCTTCCGGAAGATTTACGCATGGCCATTACCTTGCGGGAGTTGGATGGTCTTAGCTATGAAGAAATAGCCGCCATCATGGATTGTCCGGTAGGTACTGTGCGTTCACGTATCTTCCGGGCGCGGGAAGCCATTGATAATAAAGTTCAACCGCTTATCAGGCGTTGAAGATAGCGGGATACTGGAAAAGGTATTGAGGCATGCAGAAAGAAAAACTTTCCGCTTTAATGGATGGCGAAACGCTGGATAGTGAGCTTCTCAGAGAGCTTTCTGGTGATTCAGAAATGCAGAAAACCTGGGAGAGTTATCATCTCATTCGTGATTCGATGCGAGGTGATACAACTGATGTGCTCCATTTCGATATTTCAGCCCGCGTCATGGCCGCCATTGAAAACGAGCCGCTTCGCCAGGCATCGCCGCTCATTCCAGACGCGCAACCTGCGCCGCAGGAGTGGGTGAAAATGCCGTTCTGGGCAAAAGTCCGCCCGTGGGCGAGCCAGCTTACCCAAATGGGCGTTGCCGCGTGCGTATCGCTTGCAGTTATTGTTGGCGTCCAGCACTATAACGGCCAGTCTGATGCGACCCAGCAGCCAGAAGCTCCGGTGTTTAACACCCTGCCAATGATGGGTAAAGCCAGTCCGGTGAGTCTCGGTGTTCCCGCTGATGCCACATCGGCCAGTGCCGGTCAGCAGCAGCAGGTGCAAGAGCAGCGTCGTCGAATCAATGCCATGTTGCAGGATTACGAACTGCAACGCCGCCTGCATTCTGAACAGCTTCAGTTTGAGCAGGCACAAACCCAGCAAGCCGCTGTGCAAGTGCCCGGCACTCAAACCTTAGGAACGCAATCGCAGTAATGAAGCAACTTTGGTGTGCCATGTCACTCGTGGCAGGTAGCCTGTTCTTCTGTGCAAACGCCTCGGCTGATGTCTCGTCCGGGGCGTTGTTGCAGCAGATGAACCTGGCTTCCCAGTCACTCAATTATGAGCTGTCATTTGTCAGCATCAACAAGCAGGGCGTAGAGTCGTTACGCTATCGCCACGCCCGTCTCGATAACCAGCCCCTTGCGCAACTGCTGCAAATGGATGGCCCGCGCCGTGAAGTCGTGCAGCGTGGCAGCGAGATCAGCTACTTCGAACCGGGGCTTGAGCCGTTCACACTTAACGGCGACTACATCGTCGATTCACTTCCCTCGCTCATTTACACCGATTTCAAACGCATTTCTGCTATCTACGATTTTATCTCCGTAGGCCGCACGCGCATCGCCGACAGGCTGTGCGAGGTCATCCGCGTGGTCGCCCGTGACGGTACGCGCTACAGCTATATCGTCTGGCTGGATGCGGAAACCAAACTGCCGATGCGCGTCGATTTGCTGGATCGCGATGGTGAGACCCTCGAACAGTTCCGCGTGATTGCGTTTTCGGTAAACGCGCAGGTAGGCACCAGTATGCAAACCCTGGCGAAAGCCAGCCTGCCGCCGCTGCTCTCCGTGCCGACGGGCGATAAAATTGACTTTAACTGGTCTCCGGCCTGGCTTCCGCAGGGATTCAGCGAGGTATCCAGCAGTCGTCGTAAGCTGCCGACCGTGGACATGCCGGTTGAATCGCGGCTCTATTCCGACGGCTTATTCAGCTTTTCTGTTAATGTGAACCGTGCAAATCAAAACAGCACCGATCAGATGCTGCGCACCGGTCGGCGTACCGTCAGCACCACGGTGCGCGACAACGCAGAAATTACCGTGGTAGGAGAGCTCCCGCCGCAAACCGCAAAACGTATTGCGGACAGTCTCAAATTCAAAGCTGCACAATAATTTAGGGCAATACGATGATTAAAGAGTGGGCGACCGTCGTCTCATGGAGCAATGGCGAAGCACGGGTAAGCTGCGATGTGAAAGCGTCGTGCAGCAGCTGTGCGTCGCGCTCAGGATGCGGAACCCGCGTGCTGAATAAGCTCGGACCGCAAACCACCCATATTATTGTCGTGCCCAGTGAACAGCCGTTGATTGCCGGTCAGAAAGTCGAACTGGGGATCGCCGAAGGCAGTCTGCTCGGCTCCGCCGTGCTGGTCTATCTGACGCCGCTGGTGGGGTTATTCGCGATGGCCGCACTTTTCCAGACGCTGTTTGGTCATGACCTGGCGGCGATGTGTGGCGCGCTGTTAGGTGGCGTGGGCGGCTTTATGCTGGCGCGCGCATTGTCACCGAAAATGGCTACGCGTGAAGCCTGGCAGCCGGTCATTTTAAGCGTAGGTTTACCGCCGGACATGCTGCGCGTAGATGCCTCGCCCTCATCGGTCAGCCACTAACGCCACATCTTTTGCCTTAACGAACACAGCACGTAAGCGCGCGCCGCCGGTTACCGCACCGCGTGCGGGATGAGCATTTCCCCGCATTGTGGTTGTAGTGTAGAATGCGGCGTTTCAGACAACAGACGTGGGCTCAGTACAGCGGCCTCTTAGTTTCCGTAAGGCATAAAATCTCCATATATGAAGAACATACGCAACTTTTCGATCATCGCTCACATCGACCACGGTAAGTCGACGCTGTCTGACCGTATTATCCAGCTTTGCGGCGGCTTATCCGACCGTGAAATGGAAGCTCAGGTGCTTGATTCTATGGATCTTGAGCGCGAACGCGGCATTACCATTAAAGCCCAAAGCGTTACGCTCGATTACAAAGCCTCTGACGGTGAAACCTATCAGCTGAACTTTATCGACACGCCGGGTCACGTTGACTTCTCCTACGAAGTATCCCGCTCGCTGGCGGCATGCGAAGGCGCACTGCTGGTGGTTGATGCCGGGCAGGGCGTAGAAGCGCAAACGCTGGCTAACTGCTACACCGCGCTGGAAATGGATCTCGAAGTGGTGCCGGTACTGAATAAAATCGACCTGCCTGCGGCCGATCCTGAGCGCGTCGCCGAAGAGATTGAAGACATTGTTGGCATCGACGCCACCGACGCGGTGCGCTGTTCGGCGAAGACCGGCGTCGGCGTGGGCGATGTACTGGAGCGTCTGGTGCGTGAAATCCCCGCGCCGGAAGGTTCGCCTGATGCCCCGCTGCAAGCCTTGATCATTGACTCCTGGTTCGATAACTATTTAGGCGTTGTCTCGCTTATCCGCGTGAAAAACGGCACGCTGCGTAAGGGCGACAAAATCAAAGTGATGAGCACCGGCCAGGTCTACAACGCTGACCGCCTGGGGATCTTCACGCCGAAACAGGTTGACCGTACCGAACTGAACTGTGGCGAAGTGGGCTGGCTGGTCTGCGCCATTAAAGACATCCTGGGCGCGCCGGTAGGCGATACCCTAACCCTGTCGCGCAACCCGGCTGACAAAGCGCTGCCTGGCTTCAAAAAAGTGAAGCCGCAGGTGTATGCGGGTCTGTTCCCCATCAGTTCCGACGACTATGAAAACTTCCGTGACGCGCTCGGCAAGCTGAGCCTGAACGACGCCTCGCTGTTCTACGAGCCGGAAAGCTCCACCGCGCTGGGCTTCGGTTTCCGCTGTGGCTTCCTCGGTCTTCTGCACATGGAGATCATTCAGGAGCGTCTGGAGCGTGAATACGATCTGGAGCTGATCACCACCGCGCCGACCGTAGTGTATGAAGTGGAAACCACCGGCAAAGAGACGATCTACGTCGACAGCCCGTCCAAGCTGCCGCCGCTGAACAACATTGAAGAGTTGCGTGAGCCTATCGCCGAGTGTCATATGCTGCTGCCGCAGGAGTACCTCGGCAACGTCATTACGCTGTGTATTGAGAAGCGTGGGGTGCAGACCAACATGGTTTACCACGGTAAACAGGTTGCGCTGACCTATGAGATCCCGATGGCGGAAGTGGTGCTCGACTTCTTCGATCGCCTGAAGTCCACCTCCCGTGGCTATGCGTCGCTTGACTACAACTTCAAACGTTTCCAGGCCTCAGACATGGTGCGCGTGGACGTGTTGATCAACAACGAGCGCGTTGACGCGCTGGCGCTGATCACCCACCGCGACAACTCCCAGTACCGTGGGCGTGAGCTGGTGGAAAAAATGAAAGAGCTGATCCCGCGTCAGCAATTTGATATCGCCATTCAGGCGGCGATCGGCAACCATGTTATCGCCCGCTCAACGGTGAAACAGCTGCGTAAAAACGTGCTGGCAAAATGCTATGGTGGCGACGTCAGCCGTAAGAAAAAACTGCTGCAAAAACAGAAAGACGGTAAGAAACGTATGAAGCAGGTCGGCAACGTCGAACTGCCGCAGGAAGCGTTCCTCGCCATTCTGCATGTGGGTAAAGACAGCAAATAACTTTAAGGAGTTGGCATGGCGAATATGTTTGCCCTAATCCTGGTGATCGCAACGCTGGCGACGGGGCTGTTATGGTGTCTGGATAAGTTTATCTTCGCGCCAAAACGCCGGGAACGTCAGGCTGCTGCCCAGGCTGCAACGGGAGACACGCTCGATCCGAAAACGCTGAAAAAAGTCAGTCCGAAACCGGGCTGGCTGGAAACCGGGGCGTCCGTGTTCCCGGTGCTGGCGATTGTGCTGGTGGTGCGCTCGTTTATTTATGAGCCGTTCCAGATCCCGTCAGGATCGATGATGCCGACGCTGCTGATCGGCGATTTTATTCTGGTGGAGAAGTTTGCCTACGGCATCAAGGATCCGATTTACCAGAACACGCTGATCGAAACGGGTCATCCAAAGCGTGGCGACATCGCGGTATTCAAATACCCTGACGATCCGCGTCTGGACTACATCAAACGCGTCGTCGGGCTGCCTGGCGACAGAGTCAGCTACGATCCCGTCGCCAAGCAGGTGACCGTTCAGCCAGGCTGTAGTTCTGGTCAGGCATGCCAAAGCGCGCTGCCGATCACCTACTCCAACGTGGAACCGAGTGATTTTGTCCAGACCTTTGGTCGTCGCAACGGCGGCGAGGCCAGCAGCGGTTTCTTCCAGTTGCCGAAAGGTGAAACCCGTGAAAACGGCATTCGCCTCGTTGAGCGCAAAGAGACGCTCGGCGACGTGACGCACCGTATTCTGACCGTGCCGATTGCGCAAGATCAACTGGGCATTTACTACCGTCAGCCGGGCCAACCGCTGGCGACGTGGATCGTGCCGCCGGGACACTACTTCATGATGGGTGATAACCGCGATAACAGCGCGGACAGCCGTTACTGGGGCTTTGTGCCGGAAGCGAATCTGGTCGGTCGTGCAACGGCTATCTGGATGAGCTTCGACAAACAAGAGGGTGAATGGCCGACCGGCGTGCGTTTAAATCGCATTGGTGGCATTCATTAATCTGCCGGGCTGCGGCCGTCATGACCGCAGCCCAAATTATTTCCGCGATAACTCTATTCCGGTAACGACATCCCCTGCCGTTGTGTATAGAATATTCCCCCGAAGTTTAAGGTTGGCGCTGTAAGGTGCCACGGCACACGAAACCGCGTTGGTCTTCCCATCAGGTCGGTTTCGTGTGCTGCATTTTTGACGCATTCATTTATTTTGGTATCGCATGAATCCCATCGTAATTAATCGGCTTCAACGGAAGCTGGGCTACACTTTTCAACACCAGGAGTTATTGCAGCAGGCATTAACTCACCGCAGTGCCAGCAGCAAACACAACGAACGTCTGGAGTTTTTGGGTGACTCCATTTTAAGTTTCGTCATTGCCAATGCGCTTTATCATCAATTCCCTCGCGTGGACGAAGGTGACATGAGCCGTATGCGCGCCACGCTGGTGCGCGGAAATACGCTGGCGGAAATCGCCCGTGAATTTGAGCTGGGCGAATGTTTGCGCTTAGGGCCGGGTGAGTTGAAAAGCGGCGGTTTTCGCCGTGAGTCAATTCTGGCGGATACCGTCGAAGCCTTAATCGGTGGCGTCTTCCTGGACAGCGATATTCAGACTGTCGAAAAGCTGATCCTGAACTGGTACCAATCGCGTCTGGAAGAAATCAGTCCGGGCGACAAACAAAAAGATCCGAAAACGCGTTTGCAGGAATACCTGCAAGGTCGCCATTTGCCGCTGCCAACTTATCTGGTGGTGCAGGTACGCGGTGAAGCACACGATCAAGAATTTACTATCCACTGCCAGGTCAGTGGTCTGAGCGAACCGGTGGTCGGCACAGGTTCCAGCCGCCGCAAGGCGGAGCAGGCCGCCGCCGAACAGGCGCTTAAGAAACTGGAGCTGGAATGAGCGAAGAAAAAACATATTGCGGATTTGTGGCCATCGTCGGGCGTCCCAACGTTGGCAAATCCACGCTGCTGAACAATCTGCTTGGGCAGAAGGTTTCCATTACTTCGCGTAAAGCGCAGACCACCCGTCACCGTATTGTGGGGATCCACACTGAGGGTCCGTATCAGGCCATCTACGTTGACACCCCGGGTCTGCACATGGAAGAAAAACGCGCCATCAACCGCCTGATGAACAAAGCGGCGAGCAGCTCGATTGGCGACGTTGAACTGATCATTTTCGTGGTTGAAGGCACGCGCTGGACGCCGGACGACGAAATGGTGCTGAACAAACTGCGTGACGGTAAAGCCCCGGTGATCCTCGCGGTGAACAAAGTTGATAACGTGCAGGAAAAAGCGGATCTGCTGCCGCACTTACAGTTCCTGGCAAGCCAGATGAACTTCCTCGACATCGTGCCGATGTCAGCGGAATCCGGGATGAACGTCGATACCGTTGCAGGCATCGTGCGTAAGCATCTGCCGGAAGCCATTCATCACTTCCCGGAAGATTACATCACCGATCGTTCTCAGCGCTTTATGGCGTCTGAAATCATCCGTGAAAAGCTGATGCGCTTCCTCGGTGCGGAGCTGCCGTACTCGGTTACGGTGGAGATTGAACGCTTCATCACCAACGAGCGTGGCGGTTACGATATCAATGGCCTGATCCTCGTCGAGCGCGAAGGGCAGAAGAAAATGGTGATCGGCAACAAAGGTGCCAAAATCAAAACCATCGGTATCGAAGCGCGTAAAGACATGGAAGAGATGTTTGAAGCCAAAGTTCACCTCGAACTGTGGGTGAAAGTGAAATCCGGCTGGGCCGACGACGAACGCGCTTTGCGTAGCCTCGGTTACGGCGACGACGTATAAGACAACGAACATGAACGAGGGCTGGCAGCGCGCATTCGTCTTGCACAGCCGTCCGTGGAGCGAAACCAGCCTGATGCTGGATGTCTTTACGGAAGAGTCAGGTCGCGTGCGCCTTGTAGCAAAAGGCGCACGTTCCAAACGTTCCAACCTGAAAGGCGCATTGCAGCCTTTTACCCCTCTGCTGGTACGTTTTGGTGGGCGCAGTGAAGTCAAAACCCTGCGCAGCGCCGAAGCCGTTTCGCTGGCACTCCCCTTAAGCGGTATCACTCTCTACAGCGGCTTGTACGTTAACGAGCTAATATCACGCGTGCTGGAACACGAAACGCGCTTCTCTGAACTGTTCTTTGACTATCTGCACTGTATTCAGGCGCTGGCAGGCGTCACCGGCTCGCCTGAGCCGGTGCTGCGGCGTTTCGAGCTGGCGCTGCTGGGGCATCTTGGCTACGGCGTGGATTTCCTGCACTGCGCGGGGACCGGCGATCCGGTGGACGACACCATGACCTATCGCTACCGTGAAGAGAAAGGCTTTATTGCCAGTATTGTTATAGATAACAATAGCTTCACCGGACGCCATTTAAAGGCGCTGGCTGAGCGAAGCTTTCCGGATATCGATACGCTCAGGGCGGCAAAGCGCTTTACCCGCATCGCCTTAAAGCCGTATCTTGGCGGTAAGCCGCTAAAAAGTCGCGAGCTGTTTCGCCAGTTTGTGCCAAAAAAATAGACGTTCTCTCTGCCGGGAGAGGGTCAGGGTGAGGGGTATCCCCTGCAACATTATCATTCGAGGATTGTCATGGCTGATTTACTGTTAGGCGTCAACATTGACCACATTGCCACTCTGCGCAACGCGCGGGGGACGGCGTACCCGGATCCGGTTCAGGCGGCGTTCATCGCCGAGCAGGCGGGCGCAGACGGCATCACGGTGCACCTGCGAGAAGATCGTCGCCACATCACTGACCGCGACGTGAAAGTACTGCGTCAGACGCTCGACACCCGCATGAATCTGGAAATGGCGGTCACCGAAGAGATGCTGACCATCGCCTGTGAAACAAAACCGCATTTCTGCTGCCTGGTGCCGGAAAAGCGCCAGGAAGTGACCACCGAAGGTGGGCTGGACGTGGCGGGTCAGCGCGACAAACTGCGCGACGCCTGTTCACGGCTGGCTGAGGCGGGCATTCTGGTGTCGCTGTTTATCGATGCCGATTTTGCGCAGATCAAAGCCGCGGCGGATGTCGGCGCGCCTTACATTGAAATTCACACCGGCTGCTACGCTGAGGCGAAAAATGACGCCGCGCTTGCCCACGAGCTGGAGCGCATTGCCCGCGCGGCGACCTATGCCGCCAGCCTCGGCCTGAAGGTCAATGCCGGTCACGGTCTGACCTATCACAACGTCAAAGCCATTGCCGCGCTGCCGGAAATGCACGAGCTGAACATCGGTCATGCCATCATTGGGCGTGCGGTGATGAGCGGGCTGAAAGAGGCCGTGGCGGAAATGAAGCGTCTGATGCTGGAAGCCCGTCAGTAATGGCGATCCTCGGACTGGGTACGGACATCGTGGAGATCGGCCGCATCGAAGCGGTGATCGCCCGTTCCGGCGATCGGCTGGCAAAACGGGTCTTAAGCGCCAATGAATGGGCGCTATACCAGGCACACCAGCAGCCGGTGCGCTTTCTCGCTAAACGTTTCGCCGTCAAAGAGGCGGCGGCCAAGGCATTTGGCACCGGCATTCGCAACGGTCTGGCGTTTAATCAGTTTGAAGTCTTTAACGATGCGCTGGGCAAACCGCAGCTGCGCCTGTGGGATGAAGCCGAACGGCTGGCGCAGCAGATGGGCGTGCGATCCACCCACGTGACGCTGGCGGACGAGCGGCATTACGCCTGTGCGACGGTGATTATCGAAAGCTAGATTTTGTCGGCGTGATGCATCAGCACGAACTTATCCCACAGCTGTTCGTCGTTTTCGGGGTGCGCCGGATCTTTCAAAATGGTATTGGGGATCGGGCACACTTTCTGGCAGGTGGGGGTGTCGTAATGGCCGACACATTCGGTGCAGCGATCGCTGTTGATCTCATAAATGCTCTCGCCCATGGAAATGGCCTCGTTCGGACACTCCGGTTCGCACATATCGCAATTTATGCATTTTTTGGTGATCAACAGCGCCATCAGGAAAATCTCAGAAGCTACACAAACAGGGCGGGCATTATACGCCTGTTTTGTGTTCAGACCAGTTTTTTTACCAGCGCCTCACTGTGACGGATCCGCTCCGGGGCGTGCTCCAGATCCTGCTGCACCAGCGCCATAAACAGCAGATCGGTGAGCATCATCTGTGCGCTTGTGGATGACATCGCCGCGCTGCGCGTCGCCTGCTCTTCCGCAATGGTGTACAGGCAATGGGTGGCG
Source organism: uncultured Enterobacter sp. (assembly GCA_963521185.1). Taxonomy (GTDB): domain Bacteria; phylum Pseudomonadota; class Gammaproteobacteria; order Enterobacterales; family Enterobacteriaceae; genus Enterobacter_D. The sequence continues at coordinate 24,122 of CAUQTV010000012.1, forward strand.
CGCTGCTGCAACATATTGGGCGTAAAACCGGTGATCGCCAGGATCTTACCGCCCACGCGGAAGGTTTCGTCCGCCGCCATATTGATCTCCCGACGCTCGCCGGAATAGGAGACCGCCAGCAGCAGATCGCTGGGATCCATCGCCTGCACCGCCGCCAGCAGGGCGTGCATATCCTGCTCAACCACCGCGTTAAAGCCAATCTTCATCAGCTTCCAGCCAAAGTTACGCGCCACCAGCCCTGACGCGCCAATGCCGGTCAGAATAATGCGCCGCGCGTTACGCAGCAGCAGCACGCTTTCCCGCAGTTTATCTTCGCTGTTCACGTCCAGTGTGGCATGCATGGCGCTGATATTGTCCTTGATGAGCTTCTCGCCCACCAGGCGCAGCGGATCGTCACCGCGAATGTGATTGTGTAGCTCAATGGCGTGCGGGTTGGGATTACTCACCAGCGCTTCGCTGATCGCCAGTTTTAACGCCGGAAATCCCTTATAGCCCATTTTTTGGGAGAATTTGACCACGCTCGACTGGCTGACTCCGGCTTCACTGGCCAGCTGTTGCGAGCTGAGATGACGGGCAACGTCCGGCTGTGCCAGCAAAAAATCCGCCAGCTTCTTATCGCTTTGCGCAAGTCCAGGGTAGCGCTGGCGAATGCGAATCAAACAATTCATGGGTTCTCCGGGGGCAAAATGTGACAACGATTGCAAAACCACATTCCGCTCGCATGTATGAATATTATATTCCATTATAGAGCGGTTAGGATGAATTAAAAATTCTTAGAGGTCACTGTATGAATCTTGGATCACTGGTATCAGAAACACGCAATTCACAGACAATGGATTTAGACGCCTTGTCGACCATCGAATTAGTTAACCGTTTTAATCAACAGGATACGCTGGTAGCGAGTGCAGTGAAAGAGACATTACCCGACGTCGCCCGCGCCGTGGATGCCGCCGCCAGCGCATTAAAAGCCGGTGGGCGCATTATTTACATGGGCGCAGGCACCAGCGGGCGACTGGGCGTGCTGGATGCCTCGGAATGTCCGCCGACGTTTGGCGTGCCGCACGGACTGGTGGTCGGACTGATTGCGGGCGGGCCGGGCGCGCTGCTCAAAGCGGTGGAAGGCGCTGAAGACGACCCGCAATTGGGGGCGGACGATCTGCGTAATATCCACCTGGCTCCCCAGGATCTGGTGGTTGGCCTGGCGGCATCGGGACGCACGCCGTACGTTATCGGCGGGCTGCAATATGCGCGCGCGCAGGGCGCAACGACGGTGGCGATCTCCTGTAACCCCGGCTCGCCAATTGCCCGCGAAGCCGATATCGCCATTTCCCCGGTCGTCGGCCCCGAAGCGCTGACCGGCTCAACGCGGCTGAAGTCCGGCACCGCGCAAAAACTGGTGCTGAATATGATCTCCACCGGGGCGATGGTCAAGTTCGGCAAGGTGTACCAGAACCTGATGGTCGATATGAAAGCCACCAATATCAAGCTGGTGGATCGCGCCTGTCGCATGGTGGTTGAAGCTACCGGTGCGGCACGCGAAGACGCCGAGCGGGTATTAAAACAGACCGATTACGACGTGAAGCCCGCCATCCTGATGATCTTAACCGGTCTGGATGCCGTCGCCGCACGGGCAAAACTGGCCGCTCACCACGGATTTTTGCGGGCCGCTTTAACACAATAACGAGGCGTGTATGGATAAGACAGCAACGCTTGCCAGCGAGATTTTGCTGGGCATAGGAGGGCAGGGTAACATCCTGCGTCTGGAAAACTGTATGACCCGCGTGCGGGTCGAGGTGCACGACGATGCCCGTCTGGACATTCCCGCGCTGAAAAAACTGCCGGGCGTCAGCGGTTACGTTAAGCAGGGCGCACAGCATCAGCTGATTGTCGGGCCTGGCAAGGCCGCGCAGGTGGTCGATGCCATGAACGCGCAGATGAGCAGCAGCGGTGAAGCCATCGCGCCGGGTGATGACGTTGAGCGCAATAAAGCCCAGGCGAAGTCAAAATACAAAGCGCCGATGAGCGACGCGCTGCGCATGCTCGCTAACGTTTTTATTCCGCTCATTCCTGCCTTCATTGCTTCTGGTCTTATCACAGGCATCATCAACATCCTTAAGCGTCCGGATATTGTCGGTGATTTTGCCACCCAATACCCGAACCTGCTCGGCATCCTGGCCATTTTCGGCAGCGCGGTGTTCGCCATCATGAATATTCTGGTGGGGGTAAACACCGCCCGCGTGTTTGGCGGCTCGCTGGCGATGGGCGGCGTGATGGCGGGGATACTTTCCAGCCCGCAGCTGGCGCAAATTACCCTGTTTGGCGAGGCGTTACAGCCCGGTCGCGGCGGGGTGATCGCCGTGCTGCTGGTGGTGGCGCTGATGTGCTGGATCGAGAAGAAGTTTCGCACGCTGTTGCCCGGCTCGCTGGAGCTTATCCTTAACCCGCTGCTCACCACGCTTATCACCGGTGCCATTGCGATTGTTGTGCTGCAACCGCTGGGCGGCGTGATCTCTGAATCCATCGCTCACGGCGCTTCCTGGGCCATTGAGCAGGGCGGCTTCCTGGTGGGCGCGGTGATGGCCGGGGCCTTCCTGCCGCTGGTGCTTACCGGTCTGCATCAGGGGCTGGTGCCTATTCACGTTGAACTGGTGCAGGCGCACGGCTACAACGCGCTGTTTCCCATTCTGTCGATGGCCGGTGTCGGCCAGGTGGGGGCGGCGATTGCCGTGCTGATGAAAACCCGCAACCTGCGCCTGAAAAAGCTGATCAAAGGCGCGCTGCCGGTGGGACTGCTTGGCATTGGCGAGCCGCTGATTTTCGGCGTCACGCTGCCGCTCGGTAAGCCCTTCCTCGGCGCATGCCTCGGCGGCGCGGTGGGCGGAGCGCTGATCAGCTACTGGAAGGTGGCGACGGTCATCACCTTCGGAATTTCCGGTTTACCGCTGGCATTAACGATTGTTACCGGAAAAGTGATGTTCTATCTGTTAGGCTATTTAGTAGCGGTAATTGCCGGGTTCCTGTTTACCTGGCTATTGGGGTTCAACGATCCAGAGGAGTAAGGTTTGGCTACTAGCGAGCGTCGTGTCGTCTTTTTTGATCTGGATGGAACACTGCATCAGCAGGATATGTTCGGCACCTTCCTGCGGTACATGTTGCGTCGTCAGCCACTGAATGCGCTGCTCGTTCTGCCGTTACTTCCGGTCATCGGCGGTGCGCTTCTGATTAAAGGGCGCGCCGCACGCTGGCCCATGAGCCTGCTGCTGTGGGCCTGCACCTGGGGGCACAGCGAGGCGCGGTTAAAAGCGCTGGAGGCGGATTTCGTCGCCTGGTTCCGCACGCGTGTCACGGCGTTTCCGGTGGTTCAGGATCGGCTAACCAACTATCTTGCCGCCTCTGACGCCGACATCTGGTTAATCACCGGCTCCCCGCAGCCGCTGGTGGAGCAGGTCTATTTTGATACCCCCTGGCTGCCCCGCGTCAATCTTATCGCCAGTCAGATCCATCGTCGCTACGGCGGTTGGGTGCTGACCATGCGCTGTCTTGGGCATGAAAAAGTGGTCCAGCTTGAGCGCAAAATTGGCACACCCCTGCGTCTTTACAGCGGCTACAGCGACAGCAAGCAGGACAACCCGCTGCTCTATTTTTGCCAGCACCGCTGGCGCGTCACGCCGGTGGGCGAACTCCAGCAGCTGGAATAAACTTCAGCGACGCGCATAGTCCGCGCGCAGCCAGCTGTGTATAATGCGCCCCGCTTTTATCACTGGAGTGCTTTCCCTTGTCCGACGCCGAATTGACCCATGAATACTGGATGCGCCATGCGCTGACGCTGGCACAGCGCGCCTGGGAAGAGGGCGAAGTGCCCGTCGGCGCGGTGCTGGTGCACAATAACCAGGTGATTGGCGAAGGCTGGAACCGACCAATTGGCCGCCACGATCCGACCGCGCATGCGGAGATCATGGCCCTGCGTCAGGGCGGCCTGGTGCTGCAAAATTACCGTCTGCTGGATACCACGCTGTACGTCACGCTGGAGCCGTGCGTCATGTGTGCCGGAGCCATGGTGCACAGCCGCATCGGTCGGCTGGTATTTGGCGCGCGGGATGCGAAAACCGGCGCGGCGGGATCGCTGATGGACGTGTTGCACCATCCCGGCATGAATCACCGGGTGGAGATCACCGAAGGCATTCTGCGCGATGAGTGCGCCGCAACGTTAAGCGATTTCTTTCGTCAGCGCCGACTGGCTATCAAAGCGCTAAAAAAAGGCGCGGCGGAGCAGGAGTAAATCAGGGGATCGGTTTTCGGGGCGGAGGAAGCTGCGCCGGGGCGGTCGGGATCACCAGGCCTGATTTGCCGAACATATCTTCCGGCGAAAACGCGCTAAATGGCAGCACGCCCTCGCGCTGATGATTCAGCTCATCCGGCGCGACAACCGGGTAACTTTGTGCCAGATGCTGCGCCAGGGCGGCCTGTTTTTCCTTCTCGATCAAATAGCCCACCAGGCTTATCTGATATTTACGGATGTTCTCCACATACGCATAGGCTTCGTGGCCGCGCGCATAGCCATAGGTCAGTTTGCTGTAATACGGCTTCTGGCTGAGCAGCGGCAGGCGCTGCTTCACATCCGCCCAGCTGTCGGGATTACCCTTTGTTTTAGCGGTCAGCGCGCGTGCATCGAGCATGTGCGCATAGCCCATATTGTAGGCCGCCAGCGCATACCAGATGCGCTCTTCTTCCGGCACCGTCTCCGGCACTTTGCCCATCATATCCTGTAAATAGCGCGCGCCGCCGCTGATACTCTGCTCCGCGTCGGTGCGGTCATTCAGGCCCAGGCTTTGCGCCGTATTTTTGGTCAGCATCATCAGGCCGCGCACACCGGTAGGCGACGTGGCCTGGGTATCCCAGTGGGATTCCTGATAGGAAATTGCCGCCAGCAGTCGCCAGTCGATGCTCTCAGCGTATTTCTCAAACAGCGGTTGCAGATCGGGCAACACATTGTCGACCGCGCGCAGGAACGAGCGGGTATCAACATAGTCAAAATCCTCGCCGTGACCGAGATACTTCTCTTCCAGGCGCGCCAGCGTGCCGTCTTCGTTGATGTTATTGAAGAAGTCGAGGATCGCCGCTGACAGGGTATTGTCGCTGTCGTTGCGGTTAAACCAGGTGACCGGCTGTTCATCGGTGACGTCCAGCGCCACCGCCAGCTCCGGATGCACCCGCTGGAAGAGGCTGATGGCGACCGAATCCGCAATGGTGTAAGCCAGTTTGCCGTCGGCGACCTGCTCCAGAAGCTCGTTGGTCCCCAGTTTCTCATCGACTTTCCAACTGAGCTGCGGGAACTTTTTCTCTTTCAGCTCGCGCAGGTCGTTGATCACCACATGACCCGGCGCAACGGTGAGCTGCGTGTCGTTAATGTCCGCCATCGTGCGCGGGCGGTAGCTGCCCACGCGGTACACCAGCTGTTGTGACACGGAGTAGTAAATCGGGCCAGCCTGGTAGTTTTTGATGCGCTCGCTGTTGTACACCAGCCCGGCGGCCAGCATGTCAGCGCTGTCATTGTCGAGATCGTCAAACAGCTGGCTGATGTTCTGGCGCACGGTAATTTTGAGCTTCACGCCAAGATAGTCGGCGAACTGCTGCGCCAGTTCGTAATCCAGGCCGTAAGTTTTATCGTCAATGGATGTCCACGTCAGCGGCGAGACGATGGTGCTGACGCGCAGCTCACCGCGCGCCTGAATGGCGGCGATACGGTTTTCGGCTTTGCCGGACCAGGGAATGGAAGGCCACAGGGCCGCTGCAAGCAACAGCGTAACAATGCCGATGAGCAGATAATTAATCTTTAATTTTTTCAATTAGTTAATTCTCTGCGTCGCGCGAAGCCTCAGCCAGTGGTTACCCTGATAACGAGAAGGTTAAACGGTGATTGAGCGGCATTTTGCTTAACAATAAGCCAGTTGGCAACTAATTCGAGAGAGTGGCCGCACCTGGCGGTAAAAAGTTTATGGGATTTTATTTCCACGCAAACGGTTTCGTCACGGCGCACTATTCTCTATAATGACGCCCGTTTTCCCCCTTGTGCAAACTTAAGGCGTCACCGACGCGCTAAAGACGAGAGACTTATGATGGAAATTCTGCGTGGTTCGCCTGCACTGTCTGCCTTCCGTATCACTAAACTGCTGGCACGTTTTCAGGCCGCCAGCCTTCCAGTCAGCAACATTTACGCCGAGTATGTCCATTTCGCCGATCTGAATGCGCGGCTGGATGAGGAAGAGTTCGCACGACTTGAGCGCCTTTTGAAATACGGCCCAAGCCTCGGCAGCCACACCCCGACCGGAAAGTTAATTTTGGTCACCCCTCGTCCTGGCACCATCTCTCCCTGGTCTTCAAAAGCAACGGATATCGCCCATAACTGCGACCTGGCGAAAGTGAATCGTCTGGAGCGCGGCGTGGCGTACTACGTTGAGGCCTCCACGCTGAGCCCGGAGCAGTGGGAAGCGGTCGCCGCCGAACTGCATGACCGCATGATGGAAACCGTCTTTTCAACAGAAGCCGAGGCCGGGTGCCTGTTTGAGCACCATCAGCCCGCGCCGGTTGAAAGCGTTGATATGTTAGGCCTGGGCCGTCAGGCGCTCATCGACGCTAACCTGCGTCTGGGTCTGGCGCTGGCGGAAGACGAAATTGATTATCTGTTCGATGCCTTCACCACGCTGGGTCGCAACCCGAACGACATCGAACTGTACATGTTCGCGCAGGCCAACTCCGAGCACTGCCGTCACAAAATCTTCAACGCCGACTGGGTAATCGACGGTGCGCAACAGCCGAAATCGCTGTTCAAAATGATCAAAAACACCTTTGAAAAAACGCCGGACCACGTGCTGTCTGCCTATAAAGACAATGCCGCTGTGATGGAAGGTTCAGAGGTGGGCCGCTTCTTCGCAAACCACGAAGAGGGGCGCTACGATTTCCATCAGGAAGCTGCGCATATCCTGATGAAGGTGGAAACCCACAACCACCCGACGGCCATTTCACCCTGGCCAGGTGCGGCGACCGGTTCCGGCGGTGAGATCCGCGACGAAGGCGCAACCGGGCGCGGCGCGAAGCCGAAAGCCGGTCTGGTGGGTTTCTCCGTTTCCAACCTGCGTATCCCGGGCTTTGAGCAGCCGTGGGAAGAGGACTTCGGTAAGCCGGATCGCATTGTGACCGCGCTGGACATCATGACCGACGGCCCACTGGGCGGGGCAGCCTTTAACAATGAATTTGGTCGCCCGGCGCTAAACGGTTATTTCCGCACCTATGAAGAGAAAGTTAACAGCCACAACGGCGAAGAGCTGCGCGGCTACCACAAACCGATCATGCTGGCGGGCGGCATTGGAAACATCCGCGCCGATCACGTGCAAAAAGGTGAGATTGTGGTGGGCGCGAAGCTGATCGTGCTGGGCGGTCCGGCCATGAACATCGGTCTCGGCGGGGGTGCCGCGTCGTCTATGGCTTCCGGCCAGTCGGATGCGGATCTTGATTTCGCCTCGGTACAGCGCGACAACCCGGAAATGGAACGCCGCTGCCAGGAAGTGATCGACCGCTGCTGGCAGCTTGGTGATGCCAACCCGATCCTGTTCATTCACGATGTCGGCGCGGGCGGTCTGTCTAACGCCATGCCGGAACTGGTGAGCGACGGTGGTCGCGGTGGGCGCTTCGATCTGCGCAAGATCCTCAGCGACGAGCCAGGCATGAGCCCGCTGGAAATCTGGTGTAACGAATCTCAGGAACGCTACGTCATGGCGGTCGCCGCCGACCAGCTGCCACTGTTTGACGAACTGTGCCGCCGTGAGCGCGCGCCGTATGCGGTGATTGGCGAAGCAACGGAAGCGTTGCACCTGAGCATGAACGATCCGCATTTCGACAACCAGCCGATCGATCTGCCGCTGGACGTGCTGCTCGGTAAAACCCCGAAAATGACCCGCGATGTGCAACGGCTTACGGCCACTGGTGACGCGTTTGACCGCCAGGGTATCACCGTGGCAGAGGCGGTTAATCGCGTACTGCATCTGCCCGCCGTGGCGGAAAAAACCTTCCTCGTCACCATTGGCGACCGCACCGTCACCGGCATGGTGTCACGGGATCAGATGGTTGGCCCGTGGCAGGTTCCCGTCGCCAACTGTGCGGTGACCACAGCCAGCCTCGACAGCTATTATGGCGAAGCTATGTCTCTCGGAGAACGTGCGCCGGTGGCGCTACTGGACTTTGCCGCATCTGCCCGTCTGGCGGTGGGCGAAGCGCTGACTAACATTGCAGCGACGCAGATTGGCGACATCAAACGCATTAAGCTCTCCGCTAACTGGATGGCCGCCGCCGGTCACCCTGGCGAAGATGCCGGTCTGTATGACGCGGTGAAAGCGGTAGGCGAAGAGCTTTGCCCGGCCCTCGGCCTGACCATTCCGGTGGGCAAAGACTCCATGTCGATGAAAACCCGCTGGCAGGAAGGGAGCGAGCAGCGCGAGATGACCTCGCCGATGTCGCTGGTGATCACCGCCTTTGCCCGCGTGGAAGACGTGCGTCAGACCATCACCCCGCAGCTCGTTACCGACGACAACGCCCTGCTGCTCATCGATCTGGGTAAAGGCCATAATGCGCTGGGCGCGACCGCGCTGGCGCAGGTTTACCGTCAGTTGGGTGACGCACCGGCAGACGTGCGCGACGTAGCGCAGCTCAAAGGTTTTTACGATGCGATTCAGGCGCTGGTTGCCGCCCGTAAGCTGCTGGCGTACCACGACCGCTCAGACGGCGGTCTGCTGGTGACGCTGGCGGAAATGGCCTTTACCGGTCACTGCGGTGTGGAAGCAGATATTGCCGCCCTGGGCGACGATCGCCTGGCTGCGCTGTTTAACGAAGAGCTGGGCGCGGTGATTCAGGTGCGTGCCGCTGACCGTGATGCGGTGGAGGCGATTCTTAGCGCTCACGGTCTGGCGGAGTGCGTGCACTACCTGGGCAAAGCGGTCGCGGGCGATCGCTTTGTGATTGCCACCAACGGTCAGCCGGTATTTAGCGAAAGCCGCACCACGCTGCGCACCTGGTGGGCCGAAACCACCTGGCAGATGCAGCGTCTGCGTGATAACCCGGAATGCGCCGATCAGGAGCACCAGGCGAAAGCCAACGACACCGATCCGGGTCTGAACGTCAAGCTCTCCTTCGACATCAACGAAGACATCGCTGCGCCGTATATTGCGACGGGTGCGCGTCCGAAAGTCGCCGTGCTGCGTGAGCAGGGCGTTAACTCCCACGTGGAAATGGCGGCGGCGTTCTACCGCGCGGGCTTTGATGCCATTGACGTGCACATGAGCGATCTGCTGGCGGGCCGTACCGGTCTGGAAGCGTTCCATGCGCTGGTGGCGTGCGGCGGCTTCTCCTACGGCGACGTGCTGGGGGCGGGCGAAGGCTGGGCGAAGTCGATCATGTTCAACGAGCGCGTGCGCAATGAGTTCGAAACCTTCTTCCACCGTCCGCAAACGCTGGCGCTGGGCGTGTGCAACGGCTGTCAGATGATGTCCAATCTGCGCGAGGTGATCCCCGGCAGCGATCTGTGGCCGCGCTTTGTGCGCAACCACTCTGATCGCTTCGAAGCGCGCTTTAGCCTGGTGGAAGTCACGCAAAGCCCGTCACTGCTGTTACAGGGTATGGTCGGCTCGCAAATGCCTATTGCGGTTTCTCACGGTGAAGGCCGCGTGGAAGTCCGCGACGCTGCACATCTGGCTCAGCTTGAGAGCAAAGGCCTGGTGGCGCTGCGCTTCGTCGATAACTTTGGCAAGGTGACGCAGAACTATCCGTCCAACCCGAACGGTTCGCCGAACGGCATTACCGCCGTGACTTCTGAAAACGGTCGCGTGACGCTGATGATGCCGCACCCGGAACGTGTTTTCCGTACCGTCAGTAACTCCTGGCACCCGGAAAACTGGGGTGAAGACAGCCCGTGGATGCGTATTTTCCGCAACGCGCGTAAGCAGTTGGGCTAATGCTCAAGTCCGCATGTCGGCATTTCCCGACATGCGGCACCTTTCAGTGTCTCTGTTTGGCGACACTTAATCTGTTGATTTTAAATCGTTTTATTTTTTAGTCACCGGTGTGTTGTTTTTTAGAGACACTTTGGTTAAAAACGATGCAAAACAAACCTGCATCACAAAAAATTAAAACCTTTTAAAATCAATACATAAAGTTTTATATCTGTACATTGGCACAGGTTGTGCATATTATTAAGCAGTGGCTCATTCACCTTCTTATGTCAGCCCCTTCGGGAAGCGCTACATAAACCCTGGAATGATGCACAAACAGGTGCCTGCCGTCCAACTTCTGATCATAGCGCTGCTATTTCAGGCTCCGGGCGAAACGTCGAGTAAGGCACCGCCTAATTCAAAACAGCAAAGCCGGGTTCGTCCCGGCTTTGCTGTTTCTAAAGCTTTGCTGTTTCTAAAGAATGGCAATCTCACCTTTCCCCCGGCGCGTTACTCAGTTAGCATCCTTTTACCTGCCAAATATGAGAGTCACGCGTTGAAACGTTGGTCTGTCTTTCCCCGCTCGTTGCGACAACTGGTCATGATGGCCTTCCTGCTGATCCTGCTCCCCCTGCTGGTACTGGCGTGGCAGGCGTGGCAAAGCCTCAACGCGCTCAGCGCCCAGGCAGCCCAGACCAATCGCACGACGCTTATCGATGCGCGCCGCAGCGAGGCCATGACCAACGCTGCGCTGGAGATGGAACGCAGCTACCGCCAGTATTGCGTGCTCGACGATCCCACGCTGGCGAAGGTTTACCAGAGCCAGCGTAAACGCTACAGCGAAATGCTCGATGCCCATGCCGGTGTGCTGCCGGACGAAAAGCTTTACCAGGCGCTGCGTCAGGATCTGAACGATCTGGCGCAATTTCAGTGCCACAACAGCGGGCCGGGTGAAGCGGCGTCGGCGCGGCTTGAGGCGTTTGCCGCCGCCAATACGCAGATGGTGCAGTCCACCCGCACCGTGGTCTTCTCGCGCGGTCAGCAGCTCCAGCAGGAGATCGCCGAACGGGGCCAGTTCTTCGGCTGGCAGGCGCTGGTGCTGTTTCTCGTCAGTCTTGGATTAGTAGTGTTATTTACCCGCATGATCATCGGGCCGGTAAAAGGCATTGAACGCATGATTAACCGGCTGGGTGAGGGGCGCTCGCTGGGCAATACGGTGATCTTTAAAGGGCCGCGCGAACTGCGCTCCGTCGGTGAGCGCATAATCTGGTTAAGCGAGCGCCTGGCGTGGCTTGAATCCCAGCGCCACCAGTTTTTACGTCATATTTCCCATGAGCTGAAAACGCCGCTCGCCAGTATGCGCGAGGGCACGGAGCTGCTCGCCGACGAGGTGGTTGGGCCTCTGACCGCTGAGCAAAAAGAAGTGGTCGATATTCTCGACGACAGCAGCCGCAACCTGCAAAAACTGATTGAGCAACTGCTGGATTACAACCGCAAACTCGCCGATGGTGCGGTCGAGCTGGAAACGGTAGACCTTGTGCAACTGGTCGATATGGTGCTCTCCGCACACAGTTTGCCGGCACGGGCTAAAATGATGCATACCGATGTGTCTCTGCTCGAAACATCCTGCGTCGCGGAACCGATGCTGTTAATGAGCGTGCTGGATAATCTCTATTCGAACGCGGTGCACTATGGTGCTGAATCCGGTAACATTTATATCCGCAGCTACACGAATGGCGCGCGGCTACGCATTGACGTAGCCAATACGGGTACACCGATCCCGGAAGCGGAACAGGCGATGATTTTTGAACCCTTCTTTCAGGGGAGCCATCAACGAAAAGGGGCGGTGAAGGGCAGTGGGCTGGGGTTGAGTATCGCCAGAGACTGTATTCGCCGTATGCGTGGTGAGCTGCATCTGGTGACCGGAAGTGCATCGGATGTCTGCTTCCGCATTGAGTTACCGCTCGGTGCGCCGGAAAAATCCATAAAATGAATCTATGACTGGTGGGTATGTCGCACATTTTTACTCGCGTCGTTAACGCGGTGTCGTTGTCTGGTTGCCTGGTGCTGGCGGGCTGTTCCGTCCACGCGCCGAAAAGCGCCATTCACGATAAACAGCAAGAGAAGCTACCACAGAATCAACTGGCGGATTTTTTATCTACCGACTGCGAAGACATCTGGTCGTTGTACGGGGACACCGTCGTCACAAACCCCCTTTACTGGCTGAGGGGCATGGACTGCGCTGAGCGGCTCTCCCCTGCGGTCGCCCGGGCGCAGGCCAGAAGCTGGCCGGATGATACCTGGCAGGACACCTTCAAGCGCGGCATTTTATTGGCCAGCGCTAAAATATCGCCGGTGGAGCGTCGTGAATACATGACCCGTCTCGACACCCTCAGCCCACAGCTGCCGGTGCAGGTGCGGCCGTTATTCCAGGTCTGGCGCGACGGACAGGCGCTGCAATTGCAGCTGGCGGAGGAGCGCTCGCGCTATGCGAAGCTCCAGCAGTCAACGGACGGCGAGCTGGATACGCTACGTCAACAGCAGCAGTATTTGCGCGATCAGCTCGACACTACTTCCCGCAAGCTGGAAAATTTGACCGACATTGAACGTCGCTTATCAACGCGTAAACCGGGCGGCACCGATCTGCCGGACAGCGCGCGCCCGGCGCAGCCGGAGACAAAACCAGAGGACGCGAAACCATGACCAGCCGTAAACCCGCCCAGTTGCTGTTAGTGGATGACGATCCGGGCCTGTTAAAACTGCTCGGGCTGCGACTGACCAGCGAAGGTTACAGCGTGACCACGGCGGAAAGCGGTCAGGAAGGGTTACGCGTGCTGGCGCGCGAAAAGGTCGATCTGGTGATTAGCGATCTGCGTATGGATGAGATGGACGGGATGCAGCTATTCGCGGAAATCCAGCGCGTTCAGCCTGGCATGCCGGTGATCATCCTCACCGCCCACGGCTCCATTCCCGACGCGGTTGCCGCCACGCAGCAGGGGGTGTTCAGCTTCCTCACCAAACCGGTCGATAAAGACGCCCTCTATAAAGCCATCGACGAGGCGCTGGAGCATTCTGCCCCGGCGGGCGACGATCGCTGGCGCGAAACCATCGTCACCCGCAGCCCGCTGATGCTGCGCTTGCTTGAGCAGGCGCGCATGGTCGCGCAGTCCGACGTCAGCGTACTGATTAACGGGCAGAGCGGCACCGGCAAAGAGATACTGGCGCAGGCCATTCATAATGCCAGCCCGCGCAGTAAGAATGCGTTTATCGCCATTAACTGCGGCGCGCTGCCGGAACAGCTGCTTGAGTCTGAGCTGTTCGGTCATGCGCGCGGCGCGTTTACCGGCGCGGTGAGCAGCCGCGAAGGGCTGTTCCAGGCGGCGGAAGGCGGCACGCTGTTTCTTGATGAGATTGGCGACATGCCGATCCCGTTGCAGGTGAAACTCCTGCGTGTACTCCAGGAGCGCAAAGTGCGCCCGCTGGGCAGTAACCGCGATATCGACATCAATGTGCGTATCATTTCCGCCACCCACCGTGACCTGCCCAAAGCGATGGCGCGCGGTGAGTTCCGCGAAGATCTCTTTTATCGCCTCAACGTGGTTAACCTGAAGATCCCGGCGCTGGCGGAACGTGCGGAAGATATTCCGCTGCTGGCGAATCACCTGCTGCGCCAGTCCGCCGATCGACACAAGCCGTTTGTGCGTGCCTTCTCCACCGACGCGGTTAAACGCCTGATGACCGCCAGCTGGCCCGGTAATGTGCGTCAGCTGGTGAACGTCATTGAGCAGTGCGTGGCGTTAACGTCCTCACCGGTGATCAGTGATGCGCTGGTGGAGCAGGCGCTGGAAGGCGAGAACACCGCGCTGCCCACCTTCGCAGAGGCCAGAAATCAGTTTGAGCTGAACTATCTGCGCAAGCTTCTGCAAATTACCAAAGGCAATGTGACGCACGCCGCGCGCATGGCTGGTCGTAACCGCACCGAATTCTATAAGTTGTTATCGCGCCATGAACTGGATGCTAACGACTTTAAAGAGTAAGCCGCAAAAGCACAGTGAATATGCTACTGTGAGCCACCGATGACGAAGCAGCTGACAGGCGAGAGAATTAAAGGAACCACCATGAAAAAAATTGATGCGATTATTAAACCTTTCAAACTGGATGATGTGCGCGAAGCGCTGGCGGAAGTTGGCATTACCGGGATGACCGTCACCGAAGTGAAAGGCTTTGGCCGTCAAAAGGGTCACACTGAGCTGTACCGCGGCGCAGAGTACATGGTGGACTTTCTGCCAAAAGTGAAAATTGAAATCGTGGTCACTGACGATATCGTCGATACCTGTGTGGACACCATTATTCGCACCGCGCAGACCGGCAAAATTGGCGACGGTAAAATCTTTGTCTTCGACGTGGCTCGCGTGGTGCGTATCCGTACCGGCGAAGAAGACGACGCGGCGATTTAACATTTTTGCCGGGTGGCGCTGCGCTTACCCGGCCTACGAAAGCGCTGCACATTCACTCCCTCCTTACGCAATCAAATCCCGCTCAATATAAAAACACTATCGCATGGTCACGGCTTTGCAGCGTTTGCCTTAAGTCCGGTTGAAAAGATGAAAATTCTGCATCACAAACCTGAAAAGAAATCAGCAACGAGCGGGAAGCTTCTTGTGTGTCAAACCCTTGTACGGCGCGGAGCCAATCGTTTGCGTAAAATCCTTTGTCAAGACCTGTTATCGCGATATGAATCGGTTATACTGTTCGCCGTTGCCCAAAGGGGCCCCCCTTTAGAGCTGTAATTTACTGTTAGCTGAGTCAGGAGATGCGGATGTTAAAGCGTGAAATGAACATTGCCGATTATGATGCCGAACTGTGGCAGGCTATGGAGCAGGAAAAAGTACGTCAGGAAGAACACATTGAGCTGATCGCCTCCGAAAACTACACCAGCCCGCGCGTGATGCAGGCTCAGGGTTCTCAGCTGACCAACAAATACGCGGAAGGCTATCCGGGTAAACGTTACTACGGCGGTTGCGAATACGTTGATATCGTTGAGCAACTGGCTATCGATCGTGCAAAAGCGCTGTTTGGTGCTGATTACGCCAACGTGCAGCCGCACTCAGGTTCTCAGGCTAACTTCGCGGTTTACACCGCGCTGCTGCAACCGGGCGATACCGTTCTGGGTATGAACCTGGCGCAGGGCGGTCACCTGACCCACGGTTCCCCGGTAAACTTCTCCGGCAAACTGTATAACATCATCCCTTACGGTATTGATGAGTCGGGTAAAATTGACTACGAAGACATGGCGAAGCAGGCTAAAGAACACAAACCGAAGATGATTATCGGTGGTTTCTCTGCTTACTCCGGTATCGTTGACTGGGCAAAAATGCGTGAAATCGCAGACAGCATTGGCGCGTACCTGTTCGTGGACATGGCGCACGTCGCTGGCCTGATTGCCGCAGACGTTTACCCGAACCCGGTCCCGCATGCTCACGTTGTCACCACGACGACGCACAAGACCCTGGCAGGTCCTCGCGGCGGCCTGATCCTGGCGAAAGGCGGTGACGAAGAGCTGTACAAAAAACTGAACTCTGCGGTGTTCCCAAGCGCGCAGGGCGGCCCGCTGATGCACGTTATCGCGGCGAAAGCCGTCGCGCTGAAAGAAGCGATGGAGCCAGAATTCAAAGTTTATCAGCAGCAGGTCGCGAAAAACGCCAAAGCGATGGTTGAAGTATTCCTGAGCCGTGGCTACAAAGTGGTCTCTGGCGGTACTGAAAACCACCTGTTCTTGCTGGATCTGGTCGACAAAAATCTGACCGGTAAAGAAGCGGATGCAGCACTCGGCCGCGCCAACATCACCGTGAACAAAAACAGCGTGCCGAACGATCCGAAAAGCCCGTTCGTGACCTCCGGTATCCGTATCGGTTCTCCAGCGATTACCCGCCGTGGCTTCAAAGAAGCCGAAGCGAAAGAGCTGGCGGGTTGGATGTGTGACGTGCTGGACAGCATCAACGACGAAGGCGTGATTGAAAGCACCAAACGTAAAGTGCTGGATATCTGCGCACGCTTCCCGGTTTACGCATAAGCTTTAATAAAAGCAGTAAATAAAATAAAGGCCGCGCAAGCGGCCTTTATTTTAGCCGCGACACTCAATGAAGAGTGACCTCTGCCCGGTCATTACAGACGATATTTATTAATCACTCCGCTAAAATCTTTACGCACTGTTACTGCATCGTGGCGTAAATTTTTGTCTAAATGGGAGGGGAGTTTACCTTCATTAAAACGCCAGTGCGTCGCGCCGAGCGTGCTGATATCGTAATATTGGTGATTCCACGCCTTGAATTCATCGCTGGTTTTAAACGAATCAGGTAATGATTCAACATAGGAACCGGGATTATAGGGAATACCCACCTTCTGCGCGATGGTCATTGATTCGTGATAGGCGTGCATGCCGCCCCCCACCAAATAACCGATTATCGCCAGAATATACTGTTTTTTGTGCTCCATGTCCGTAAAGTGCCCAAACGCTTCGGCGGCTTGCAGCAGCGTTCCGGTGGTACCAGAAATACTGGCACCAAATAATAAATTGCGCGTATCACTGTCATCAAAAAAAGCGTCGGCCTCTGGATGACTTTGACGATGCAGATCTCGTTGGAACATGTCCACAGCCCTGTCTCTGGCCTGGGTTACGGTTCCTACTCGTTGCGACTGGCGCTCATCAACGATACCGGCAATCGTTGTTGCACCACATTGCTCTGGTCGCATTGCCCTGCCTCGACAAGCGGATTGATCGAGCCATGACGCCCTGACTATTTTACCGAGGGCTTGATAAGCCTTTAAGGGTTCGCCCTGAAGACGCGGGAGCACTTTGCGGCCAATCGCGTCATGAATAGCCAGTTTCTGTTCTAATGTGCCCGTGTCCAGCGCTTGATCTAACTGACGCCAGATCTCTTCTTTTGTCAGTGTTGACGCATCCTGTTCCGAAATGCGGCCAAAGCCATGCTGCCCGTTGGTAAAAAAATAATGGCTTATCGTCTGTTTGATGGTCTCTAATGTCAGGTCGGAATTTTTTTCGAACTGTGTATTCAGGTATTGTCGTATGCCTTCGGTAACCTTATTAACGGCCTCCGCAGTATACGCCTGATTATTTAAGGCTATCGCCCCCAGCGCTGATTGACATAAACGGCGTTGCGCCTGGCTTACTTCAGACGTATAGGGTTTAAGCGTATGCTGCTGCACTTTTTCATTAAATCCCTGGTGTTCACCATATTTTGCATAGACCACATCGGCATGCTCGGTCATCGCCCAGGGGATATAGCACTCGCCGCTTGTTCTGGGAAGTTTTCCATCGGCAAATTCACGCAGGGTGATCACCTCACCCTTTTCAAACGACAGTATTAAAAAAGGGGCGTGAGTTTTTAACAGGCCAGCCGCGCTATTTTTTACCGTCTCGTGAGTGGCAAGCGGCGTGTTGTGAACGGATATTATGTGCGGGGCCAGCGCGGATTGATGCGCGCCGGTTTCAATGGGCGTTGTACTGGGCTGAGGATCGACAGTCAAACGCGTAACACTATTGGGTGCGGTTATATTGCTTGATTTCATCAGAGTAGCGCCTTGTCAGAATATTCAGACAGGTATGCTACCCAACGCGTTCAGTCTCGGCCAACCAAAGCTCAAATAATAAACGTTTCTTTAAGCAATCTCTGAGCGTCAGTTGGACCCGATTTGACGGCTATAGCCCCGCATAGCCATGAACCGCCATATACACCCCCACGATGGCAATCAGCGCGCTGGAGAGATAGGGCGCTTTTTGCGCCAGCGTCGTAAAGCCAGGCCAGCGTTTCGACGCCTGCTGCACGCTGATAGCGGCCCCGACACCGACCGCCACAAGCGTCAATGCCAGGCCAACACTGAAGCAGACCACCAGCGTTGCCCCCAGGGTCAGTGCCTTGAGCTGAATGCAGATCAGCAAAATGGTGATTGCCGCCGGGCAGGGGATCAGCCCGCCGGTCAGTCCGAACAGCAGGATCTGCATGTTCGACACCTCAGAGCGCGTGAAGCGGCGCTCAATATCACGGGCGTGCGCCAGCGCGTGGGCATCCTGATACTCTTTAGACCCTGGCGTCAGGCCGATGAGCTGATGGTGGTGATCGCCGGAATTCGCCTGCAACACCAGCGGTATGCTCGCGCCCTCCATTTTTGCCATGGCGGTGAATTTTCGCGGTGCGGCGGGCGGATGTGCTTTTACCGCCTGCGCCTGATGCCAGGCTTTTTCACCGCGCCAGGTACGGGTAAACATCCACACCGCGGTGCCGATGATGATGACCGCCGAGATCATCTGCAACCACGGCTCAACGGCCCCGGCGGTGAATTTCTGACTCACATACATGCCGCCCATCGCAATCAGCCAGACAATCGCCGTGTGCGAAACCGTGGCGGCCAGCCCCAGCATCACCGCCTGTTTCACCGTGCCTTTAATGGCGATAATAAACGCCGCCATCATGGTTTTTGAGTGGCCCGGCTCCAGGCCGTGCAGCGCACCCAGCAGTATGGCGCTCGGAATAAAGAACCAGGCATTGCCCTGCTGTATGAGCGTAGTAAAGTCGTTCATGAGAGTCATTCTTGTTAAACGTGGGATGGCTGAATCTACTCCCCCCCAGTAAAAAATACTACCCCCCAGTAGAAATAAACTCCCCCCCAGTTGTTGCGTGATATCATTCTTCCAGGATTGTTATCGACACTGAGGTAGGCATGTCTCATACCATTCGGGATAAACGCAAGCTCAAAGCGCGCGCCAGCAAGATTGAAGGCCAGGTGGTGGCGTTGAAAAAAATGCTGGATGAACCCCATGAATGCGCGCAGGTTTTGCAGCAGATCGCCGCCATTCGCGGTGCGGTGAATGGGCTGATGCGCGAGGTCATCAAAGGCCATCTGACCGATCACATTGTCCATGAAAACGACGAGATCAAGCGCGAAGCGGATCTCGATGTGGTGCTCAGCGTGCTGGATTCTTACATCCGCTAAATAATGTTATTGGCCTGTTAATACTCGCTTGCACCCGGCTGCGTTTGTCGCCAGACTAGCGCCTCCAACCGGGAGGGATTCATGGTCTTACACTCGACGCGCTGGCTGGCGCTCAGCTATTTCACCTACTTTTTTAGCTATGGCATTTTTTTACCGTTCTGGAGCGTCTGGCTAAAAGGCACCGGCTCAACGCCTGAAACCATTGGTTTACTGCTGGGTGCAGGCCTGGTGGCGCGTTTTCTCGGCAGCCTGCTGATTGCCCCGCGCGTCTCCGATCCCGCCCGACTGATTGTCGCCCTGAGGGTGCTGGCGCTGCTGACGCTGATTTTCGCCCTCGCGTTCTGGGCCGGAGTCCACGTGGCCTGGCTGATGATCGTGATGGTCGGCTTCAATCTCTTTTTCTCTCCGCTGGTGCCGTTAACCGATGCGCTGGCGAACACCTGGCAAAAGCAGATGCCGATGGATTACGGGCGGGTGCGGGTCTGGGGATCCATTGCCTTCGTGATTGGTTCGGCGCTGACCGGTAAGCTGGTCAGCCTGTATGATTACCCGGCGATCCTCGCAATGCTGACGCTGGGCACGATCTCAATGCTGCTCGGTATGCTGCTGCGCCCGTCGGTGATGCCGCAGGGGCAAACCCGGCAGCAGGAGGGGGCCGGTTGGACGGCGTGGAAAAGCCTGATTGTGCAAAGCTGGCGCTTTCTCGCCTGCGTTTCCCTGTTGCAGGGGGCGCACGCGGCCTACTACGGTTTTAGCGCTATCTACTGGCAGGAAGCGGGCTATCCGGCGTCAACGGTGGGCTATTTATGGTCGCTCGGCGTGGTGGCTGAAGTGGTGGTGTTTACCCTGAGCAATAAGCTGTTTCGCCGCTGGGGCGCGCGGGATTTGCTGCTGCTCTCCGCCGTCTGCGGCGTGGTGCGCTGGGGGCTGATGGGCTGGACCACCGCGCTGCCGTGGCTGGTGGTTGTGCAGATCCTGCACTGCGGCACCTTTACCGTCTGCCATCTGGCGGCAATGCGCTATATCGCCGCAAGACAGGGCGCAGAGGTGATCCGCTTGCAGGCCCTTTACTCGGCTGTCGCCATGGGCGGCAGTATTGCGGTGATGACCCTCTTCGCCGGCTTTTTGTTCCAGCATCTGCACCAGGGTGTTTTCTGGGTGATGGCGCTGGTGGCGCTTCCGGCAACGATCCTGCGACCGCGCGTCACGGCCCGGCCTTAGGTTTCCAGCATGGCGCGGATATGCGCCTGCTGCTGCTCGCTCAGCGTCTGCTCGGCGTGAATGAGCGGGGCGGAAAACAGCGGTAACGGCGTGGGGTAGGGCGTGACGATCAGCGCCACTTCACGGGGTGCCCCTTCTTTCTGAAACGCGTTCAGCGTCAGATGCTTAATATTGAGCGGCAGCAGCGTCAGCTCGCGCAGCTGCTGCTCGATGGCCTCTTCTCTTGCGGGTGCATCGCCGGTGAGGATCAGCACCTGTTTTTCATGCAGGTCGCTCTCCTGCATCAGCCAGGCACCAAAGATCACCGCCACCAGCCCCGCCTCTTCATCGGTAAAACGCAGGTTGTACTCCTGCTCCATGCCGCTCAACGCCTCGCGGGTGGTGCGCATTAACCGGGGATAGAGCCGGTTGATCTCCTCCAGCAGGCTGTTATCGATACCGATGTTAAACAAACTGCGGTCCAGCGCCTGCGCCAGGTGGATATAGAGCTGATCGGTCAGCCCCTGCTCATCGCTAAACCGCATGGCGGAAAGGGCGCGAAAGCGGGCGATCGTCTGGCTGATTGAGCGGCGTAAGCGCATATCCTGCTGATGCGCATCGCGGATAGGGTCGGGGGTGCGCACCATCATAAACAGCACGCTCAAAAACAGATGCTCGCTGTCGTGCGGCATCTGCGCCACCCGGCGTTTCCAGTGGCGGATGATCTCCTGCGTGGCAAGGTACTCGGCGCGCGCCTGCGCCCAGGCTTGCTGCACCGGATTAAACTCGGGCGTTACGCCAAGCTGGTGTTGCAGCAGGCAATATTGCAGATAGAGGCGTAAAAACTGCACGTCGCGGCACTCGAACTGCCGTTGCAGGCGGCGCGAACAGAGGTTAATCAGCGCATGCAGATTAGTATCGTCATATAAGGTGCGCGCGATGCCACGCTGTTTAAGGGCGGTTTTTAGCGCCGGGGTAAACTGCTGCGTGATAAAATGCGGGCACAGGCGCAGCGCCCGGCGCAGCCAGTGTACGAGGCACAGGCGTTGATCCAGCACGCTGCCCTCAATGCGGTAGCTGCCATCGGGCAGCGAGGCGATGTTCAGGCGGTGATAACGCTGGATCTCTGTGCCGGTGTCGGCTATATCTTGCCGGGTGACTCTCTCATCCACGCCGTTCAGCGCGCCCAGCGTTTCCTGCGTCACCGTCTGACCGGGCAACGCGAGCATTAATAGCGTCTGGCAGCGTCGCTGCGGACTGGAGAGGACAGATGCTGGGGTTATCACAAGGGTCATCTGTTTGGCTCCAGTTAGGGTTTTTGATAAGAATAGCTAAAGGTTGTGACGGTGAAAGCGCACCGGGCGGCCTTTCCCTCAGGATTGCCGGGGAGCATCACAGAATTTTTCACGTGAGGAACACATGCAAACAGTTAAACAATGCGTCAGCGCGCTCCTTCTCACGCTTTTATCGCTGCCCGCGCTGGCTCATCCTCACAGTTTTATCAGCCTGAATACGGAGCCGGTGGTGGAAAACGGTCAGTTGACCGGGCTGTCAATGCGCTGGACGATGGATGAAATCACTTCAGCCGATCTGTTGTATGACGCCGGCGATGCAAAACCGGGCGATGAGGTGTGGAAGAAGCTGGCTGCGGAAGTGATGGCGAACGTGCTGGGCCAGCACTATTTCACCGAGTTCTGGCATAACGGGCAGAAGGTCAAATTCCAGAATCGCCCGACGCGGTATGGATTGTCGCGCCAGGCGCATCAGGCGGTGCTGACGTTCATTCTACCGCTCGCTGCGCCGCAACCGCTCAGCGGGCAGACCCTGACCTTTTCGACCTTCGATCCCACCTATTATGTGGACATGCACTATCAGCAGGACAGCGATGTTCAACTGCCTGCAACGTTGAAAGCCCAGTGTCACGTCACGGTCACCACGCCGACGCCGGGGGACGATGCGCTCATGTTTGCGCAGTCGCTCGATAAAAGCGACGCACCGCCGGAGGATATGGAGTTGGGTAAACAATTTGCACAAACGGTGAGCTTAACATGTCAGTAATGGGCGCACCGGTGCGCACCGCACGGCGGGGGAAGGCGCTGTGGCCGCTGGCGGTTTTTGCCATCGCTGCCGTGGTGGCGGGTTTTTTGCTGTGGCAGAACTGGCCGCGCGTGATGGCAGAAAGCATCGCCTGGCAGCGCGAGGTGAATCTTCAAATGAGTGGACTGCTTAAGCGCGTGGCGCAAAACCCTGGCGGGGCGGGCGGTTCGCTGTTGCTGTTCAGCCTCGTCTACGGCGTGCTGCATGCGCTGGGGCCGGGGCACGGTAAAATCGTCATCACCACCTGGCTTGCGACGCACCCGTCGAAGCTTCGGTCCAGCCTGTGGCTCACGTTTGCCTCGTCGCTGCTGCAAGGACTGGTGGCTATCGGGCTGGTTGTCGTCGTGCTGACGCTACTGCAACTGCCTGCGCGTCAACTGCACATCAGCAGCTTCTGGCTGGAGAAGGGGAGCTATGCGCTGGTGGGCGTGCTGGGTATTGTGCTGTGCGTGCGGGCGCTTAAAAAGTTGCGCGGCCTGTTACGAAAACCCACCTTTACCGCTTTTACGCCGCAGCACGTGCATGATGCGCACTGTGGCTGCGGACATCAGCATTTACCGACGCAGGCGCAGCTACAGAGCGGTGATGACTGGCGAGCGCGGTTGATGATCGTTCTGTCGATGGGCATGCGTCCCTGCTCGGGCGCAATCATGGTGCTGCTGTTCAGTAAGGTGATTGGCGTCTTTGCGTGGGGCATTGCCTCTGCGCTGGCGATGGCGGCAGGCACCTCGCTGACCATTTCGTCGCTGGCGGTACTGGTGCACAGCTTTCGGCAACTGGCGATAACGCTCAGCGGAAAGAAACCCCCCGTGCTGTGGCGACAGGTGGGCTGGACAACGCTGGCGCTGGCGGGCGGCGTGGTGCTGGTGGTGGCGGCGGGAGTGATGTGGTTCAGTGCGGTGCCGGTCGGGCGGGGATTGCGGCCCTTTTAACCACCCGGTCAGACCGGACGGCGTTCAAAAGTGACTCAATGCGCTGTGTCTTGTAGCGCGTTTTGTATAAAGCGCAGCGCGGCGTCCTGGTAGCGGGTGCCGTGCCGTTTGGAGAACGCGTCGATATGTTCGCCGTCGGGGATAAGGATCGCCTGCTTCGGCTGACCGGCAAGACGGTATAATGTTTCGCTGTGCTGCCAGGGGATCACGCGATCGGCTTTACCATGAATAATCAGCACGGGAATGGGGCTGACCGCAGCAATATAGCGGTCCGCACTGTAACGGTTATTCAGCAAAATGCCGCTGCCCGGGACCACATCACTGGCGATTGCGGAGTAGGACGAAAAGGTTGAGTCGAGAATAATGGCGCGGATGCCCGAGCGCCCTGGCGTTTGCGTTTCTTGCCCAAATGCGGCAAGAACATTGTTCCCGCCCAGGCTCTGGCCGAGCAGCACCAGACGCTGCGGATCCACATCGCTGCGCTGGCGCACATAGGCGATAGCGCTTTGCGTATCATCACATAACCCCGCCTGAGAGGGTGATCCTTGCGACTGACCATATCCCCGGTAGTCGAACATAAACAGATTGACGTTTCGCTGCGGCAGCCAGCTGACCAGAGGCCAGTGCGCCGACATATTCCCCGCGTTACCGTGTGCATGTATGACCGTTGCGGTTGCACGTCCCGCAGGCCCCGTGGCTGAGGGAATAAACCAGCCGTGCAGTCGGGTACCATCTTTAGCGTTAAAGGTGACGGACTCTGCGAACACCGGCATGGGGCCATACACAGTGTCATTCGGATAAAAGAACGCCGCGTTGGCGACGCGATGGAGCACATAGCCGCACGCCAGCACCACTAACAGGACAACGGAGCAACAGGCACCGCGCTTTCCGCCGGGAAAAGACATCACCGTTCAATCCTTTGATAAGAAGGGGTCGATAGTGTGAGAGGTGGGAGAAGAAGTAAAGCGTGAGCGGCGAGTTTAAGAATCGAACCAGGATGAAAACCCCAGGCCCGGTAAGCGTAGCGCCACCGGGCAAAACGGAATTAGCGCTTCAGCGCGTCACTCAGTTCGTCACGCATGTTCGCCAGCATTGCTTTCACAACGCGTGGGTTACCGGCAACAACGTTACCCGTGTGCATGTAGTTGTGGTTGCCGGTGAAATCACACACCAGGCCGCCTGCTTCACGGACCAGCAGTTCGCCTGCGGCGAAATCCCACGGCTTCAGGCCAATCTCGAAGAAACCGTCAACGCGGCCAGCCGCGACGTAGGCCAGATCCAGCGCAGCAGAACCGGTGCGACGGAAGTCAGCGCATTCGGTAAACAGTTTGCCAACGATGTTGATGTAGGTCTGCGCGTGCTGTTTGGCTTTGAACGGGAAGCCCGTCGCCAGAATGGTGCCATCCAGATCGCGGGCAATGCTGCCGCGCAGACGGTAACCGTTCAGCTGTGCGCCCTGACCACGTGAAGAGGTGAAGAGTTCGTTGCGCATCGGATCGTAGACAACCGCGACTTCGGTGCGGCCTTTAATGCGTACGGCGATGGATACCGCGAAGTGCGGCAGACGTTTGATAAAGTTGGTGGTGCCATCCAGAGGATCGATAACCCATTGTACATCCAGATCTTCGCCAACATGCTCACCGCTTTCTTCGGTGATGATGGTGTGTTGCGGGTAAGATTTGCGAATGGTTTCGATAATCAGCGCTTCAGCTGCTTTATCAACGTTAGTCACAAAATCATTGCTGCCTTTCTGGCTCGCTTCTACAGCGTCCGGGGTTTCATAATGTTTGGCAATTAAATTACCCGCCTTGCGCGCTGCGCGCACGGCGATGTTCAGCATCGGATGCATCGGTCTCTCTCACTGGATGTTAAAGAACGGGGGAAAACGGCGCAGAGTATAGCAGCGAGTTCGTTATATGTCTTCGGTTTATGATAATATGCGTGAATAATCTTTAGCCGTAGAAAAATTATGCTGCAAAATATCCGTATCGTGCTGGTTGAAACCTCTCATACCGGCAACATGGGCTCCGTCGCCCGCGCAATGAAAACCATGGGCCTGACCAATCTTTGGCTGGTCAATCCGCTGGTCAAGCCGGACTCGCAGGCGATTGCGCTTGCCGCCGGGGCAAGCGATGTGATTGGCAATGCCAACATCGTTGATACCCTCGACGAAGCGCTGGCGGGCTGTAGCCTGGTGGTGGGTACCAGCGCGCGTTCACGCACGCTGCCGTGGCCCATGCTCGATCCCCGTGAGTGCGGGCTGAAGAGCGTGAGCGAAGGGCAACATGCGCCGGTTGCGCTGGTCTTTGGTCGCGAGCGCGTGGGTCTCACCAACGATGAACTGCAAAAGTGCCATTATCACGTGGCGATTGCGGCGAACCCGGAATACAGCTCGCTGAATCTGGCGATGGCGGTACAGGTCATCGCCTACGAAGTCCGCATGGCATGGCTTGCCACCCAGGAAAACGACGCGCCTGCGCCTAAAGACGAAGAGGCACCGTATCCGCTGGTGGATGATTTAGAGCGCTTTTACGGTCATCTTGAACAAACGTTGCTGACTACCGGCTTTATTCGCGAGAACCATCCGGGGCAGGTGATGAACAAGCTGCGCCGTCTGTTTACGCGTGCACGCCCGGAAAGTCAGGAGCTGAATATCCTGCGCGGCATGCTGGCGTCGATTATTGAGATGAAGAATAAAGGGTAGCGTCGATTTCCCCCTCTCCCCGTGGGAGAGGGCTGGGGTGAGGGCATCAGACCGCACCGATGTGATGAAGGCACGTTAGGCTAAATACCTGACTAAAACAGTCAAGTAAATAGTTGACCAATTTAGTCGGGAATGTCAGACTTGCCCCTGCTATGCAACACACCATTTTAATAACAACCCCGGGCAGGGGCGCGTTTGAGGTTAAGTAAGACATGAGACTCACATCTAAAGGCCGTTATGCCGTAACCGCAATGCTTGACGTTGCACTGAACTCCGAATCCGGCCCGGTTCCGCTGGCCGACATTTCTGAACGTCAAGGTATCTCCCTTTCTTACCTGGAACAGCTGTTCTCTCGCCTGCGCAAAAATGGCCTGGTGTCGAGCGTACGTGGTCCAGGCGGCGGTTACCTGTTAGGTAAAGACGCGAACACCATCGCCGTGGGCGAAGTGATCAGCGCCGTTGACGAATCTGTAGACGCAACCCGTTGCCAGGGTAAAGGCGGCTGCCAGGGCGGCGATAAATGCCTGACCCACGCGCTATGGCGCGACCTGAGCGACCGTCTCACCGGCTTCTTAAACAATATTACGCTGGGCGAACTGGTGAATAACCAGGAAGTGATGGACGTGTCCGATCGTCAGCACAGCCACGATACCCAACGCAGCACCCGCGCGCAAGACGCAATCGACGTCAAACTACGCGCGTAAATTCCCCGTCATCCTTCGGGTTGCAGATGCGTTGGCTGCAACGCGAATGATTTAGGGGAATGACTAACTAAAAAAATAGATTTCTGAATCAGGCCGGGACGTCCGCGTCCCGATACCCCGGTCGACATCCAGCCGGTTGCCTGATTCCTTGCATTAGAGTGATGTACGGAGCTTAAGAGCAATGAAATTACCAATTTATCTCGACTACTCCGCAACCACGCCGGTGGACCCGCGTGTTGCCGAGAAGATGATGCAGTTTCTGACAATGGACGGGACTTTTGGTAACCCGGCCTCCCGCTCCCACCGTTTCGGTTGGCAGGCGGAAGAGGCGGTTGATATCGCCCGTAACCAAATTGCTGAACTGGTTGGCGCAGACCCACGTGAAATCGTCTTTACGTCGGGTGCCACCGAATCTGATAACCTGGCGATCAAAGGCGCTGCCAACTTCTATCAGAAAAAAGGCAAGCACATTATCACCAGCAAAACCGAGCATAAAGCCGTGCTCGACACCTGCCGTCAGCTTGAGCGCGAAGGGTTCGAAGTGACCTACCTCGCGCCTCAGCGCAATGGCATTATCGATCTGAAAGAACTCGAAGCCGCGATGCGCCCGGACACCATTCTTGTGTCCATCATGCATGTGAACAACGAAATCGGTGTGGTGCAGGACATCACCACCATCGGTGAGCTGTGCCGCGCGCGTGGCATCATCTATCACGTTGACGCGACCCAGAGCGTGGGCAAACTGCCTATCGATCTGAGCCAGCTGAAAGTGGACCTGATGTCTTTCTCCGGTCACAAAATTTACGGTCCAAAAGGTATCGGTGCACTGTACGTGCGTCGCAAACCGCGTATCCGCATCGAAGCACAGATGCACGGCGGCGGTCATGAGCGCGGCATGCGTTCCGGTACCCTGCCGGTCCACCAGATTGTCGGTATGGGTGAAGCTTACCGTATCGCAAAAGAAGAGATGGAAGGTGAGATGGCGCGTCTGCGCGGTCTGCGCAACCGTCTGTGGGAAGGCGTAAAAGATATGGAAGAGGTTTACCTGAACGGTGACCTTGAGCAGGGCGCACCGAACATCCTCAACGTGAGCTTTAACTACGTTGAAGGGGAATCGCTGATTATGGCCCTGAAAGATCTGGCCGTGTCGTCCGGTTCTGCGTGTACTTCCGCGAGCCTGGAACCGTCCTACGTGCTGCGCGCGCTGGGCATGACCGATGAGCTGGCACACAGTTCTATTCGCTTCTCTTTAGGTCGCTTTACTACCGAAGAAGAGATTGACTACACCATCAAGCTGGTTCGCAACTCCATTGGCCGTTTGCGCGATCTTTCTCCGCTGTGGGAAATGTTCAAGCAGGGCGTGGATCTGAACAGCATTGAATGGTCACATCATTAATCGGTAGGCATAAGGAGAATTCATCATGGCATACAGCGAAAAAGTTATCGATCACTACGAAAACCCGCGTAACGTCGGCTCTTTTGACAACAGCGACGACAGCGTTGGCAGCGGCATGGTGGGTGCACCGGCCTGTGGCGACGTCATGAAGCTACAGATCAAAGTGAACAACGACGGCATCATCGAAGACGCGCGTTTCAAAACCTACGGCTGCGGTTCCGCCATCGCCTCCAGTTCGCTGGTGACCGAATGGGTGAAAGGCAAATCCCTGGACGAAGCGCAGGCTATCAAGAACACCGATATTGCCGACGAACTCGAACTGCCGCCGGTGAAAATTCACTGTTCTATTCTGGCGGAAGATGCGATCAAAGCCGCGATTGCTGATTACAAAAGCAAACGTGACGCTAAATAGTTGAGGTTTGTATGTCGATTACCCTTAGCGACAGTGCTGCCGCGCGAGTAAATTCCTTTCTGACCAACCGTGGTAAAGGGTTTGGTCTGCGTCTGGGCGTCAGAACCTCTGGATGTTCTGGCATGGCCTATGTACTGGAATTTGTTGATGAACCGGCGGTTGAAGATACCGTGTTCGAAGACAAAGGCGTGAAAGTCGTGGTCGATGGCAAAAGCCTGCAATTCCTCGACGGCACTCAACTGGACTTCGTCAAAGAAGGCCTCAACGAAGGGTTTAAGTTCACTAACCCTAACGTGAAAGATGAGTGTGGCTGCGGCGAAAGCTTCCACGTTTAACCGCATCCGAACGAACAAACCCCACCGCTATGTGTGGGGTTTGCTTTTACCCGCCTGAACCCGAGATTGTTATGGATTACTTCACCCTCTTTGGGCTGCCCGCTGGTTATCACCTCGATACCCAGGCGCTGGCGACGCGTTTTCAGGATCTGCAACGTCAGTACCACCCCGATCGTTTTGCCAGCGGAACGCCCGCAGAACAGCTCGCCGCAGTCCAGCACTCCGCCACCATTAATCAGGCGTGGCAAACTCTGCGCAACCCGCTTATGCGCGCGGAGTATCTGCTTTCCTTGCACGGTTTTGAGCTCGCCTCCGAGCAGCATACCGTGCGTGATACCGCATTTCTGATGGAACAGCTTGAACTGCGCGAAGCGTTAGATGAGATTGAACAGGCAAAGGATCTCGACCGGCTTGAGGCGTTTTTGACGCGGGTGAATGCCATGATCAAAACGCGTCATCAGCAGATGGTCGAACAGCTTGACCAGCAAGCGTGGGAAATCGCCGCAGACTCTGTGCGCAAACTCCGTTTTCTGGATAAACTACGCAGCACAACAGAACAAATCGAAGAAAAGCTGCAAGATTTTTAATTTCGGAAGCGAACATGGCCTTATTACAAATTAGTGAGCCGGGTATGAGCGCCGCGCCGCACCAGCGACGCCTGGCGGCCGGTATTGATTTAGGTACCACAAATTCTCTGGTGGCGACCGTGCGTAGTGGTCAGGCGGAAACGCTGCCCGACGCGCTGGGGCGGCACCTGTTGCCCTCCGTCGTGCACTATCAGCGTCAGGGGATTACCGTGGGCTATGACGCCCGCAGCAATGCCGCGCGCGATCCGGTTAACACCATCAGCTCAGTAAAACGGCTCATGGGCCGCTCGCTGGCGGATATTCAGGCGCGCTACCCGCACCTGCCCTGGCAGTTGCAGGCCAGTGAAAACGGCCTGCCGATGATCGCCACCGAGGCGGGTCTGCTGAACCCGATCCGCATCTCCGCTGACATCCTCAAAGCACTGGCGGTGCGCGCCACCGAAGCACTGTCCGGTGAGCTGGACGGCGTGGTGATCACGGTACCGGCCTACTTTGATGATGCCCAGCGTCAGGGCACGAAAGACGCTGCCCAGCTTGCGGGTTTACACGTACTGCGCCTGCTTAACGAACCGACGGCGGCAGCTATCGCCTACGGTCTGGACTCGGGCAAAGAGGGCGTGATTGCCGTTTACGATCTCGGCGGCGGGACCTTTGATATCTCCATTCTGCGCTTAAGCCGCGGCGTGTTTGAAGTGCTCGCCACCGGCGGGGACTCGGCCCTCGGCGGCGATGATTTTGACGACCTGCTGGCGGAGCATATTCGCGAGCAGGCGGGCATGACCGATCGCAGTGACAACGCGCTTCAGCGCGAACTGCTGGATGCCTGCGTTGCCGCAAAAATCGCGCTCAGCGAGGCGGACAGCGCGACGGTCAGCGTGGCGGGCTGGACCGGCACCGTCACCCGCGAGGCGTTCAACGACCTTATTTCCACGCTGGTGAAGCGCACGCTGCTCTCCTGTCGCCGTGCGCTGAAGGACGCCAGCGTCGAGGCCGAAGAGGTGCTGGAAGTGGTGATGGTAGGCGGCTCCACCCGCGTACCGCTGGTGCGTGAGCGCGTGGGCGAGTTCTTCGGTCGCACACCGTTAACCACTATCGATCCGGATCGTGTGGTCGCTATCGGTGCCGCCATTCAGGCCGACATTCTGGTGGGCAACAAGCCGGACAGCGAAATGCTGCTGCTGGATGTTATCCCGCTGTCGCTGGGCCTTGAAACCATGGGCGGTCTGGTTGAGAAAGTAATCCCGCGCAACACCACCATCCCCGTGGCGCGTGCGCAGGAGTTCACCACCTTCAAAGATGGGCAGACCGCGATGTCTATCCACGTCATGCAGGGCGAGCGTGAACTGGTTGCCGATTGCCGTTCGCTGGCGCGCTTTGCGCTGCGCGGGTTACCCGCCATGCCTGCGGGCGGCGCGCATATCCGCGTCACCTTCCAGGTGGATGCGGACGGGCTGCTGTCGGTGACGGCGATGGAAAAATCCACCGGCGTGGTCGCCTCTATTCAGGTCAAACCCTCTTACGGTCTGAGCGATGGCGAAATCGCCACCATGATCCAGGATTCCATGAGCTTTGCCGAGCATGACGTGAAAGCGCGCATGCTGGCGGAGCAGAAAGTGGAGGCCGCGCGCGTACTTGAAAGCCTGCAAAGTGCGCTCACCGCGGATGCCGCGCTGTTAAGCGCCGCAGAGCGTCAGGCCATCGACGACGCCGCCGCACACCTTCGTGCGATGGCGCAGGGCGATGACGCTGACGCAATCGAACAAGCCATTAAAAACACAGACAAACAAACCCAGGAATTCGCCGCTCGTCGTATGGACCAGTCTGTCCGCACGGCGCTGAAAGGCCATTCCGTGGACGAGGTTTAATATGCCAAAGATCGTTTTTCTGCCTCATCAGGATCTCTGTCCGGATGGTGTAGTTTTGGAAGCAAAAAGCGGTGAGACCATTCTCGACGTTGCCCTGCGTAGCGGCATTGAGATCGAACACGCCTGCGAAAAATCATGCGCCTGCACCACCTGCCACTGCGTGGTGCGTGAAGGCTTTGATTCGCTGGCGGAAAGCAC
Source organism: uncultured Enterobacter sp. (assembly GCA_963521185.1). GTDB lineage: Bacteria > Pseudomonadota > Gammaproteobacteria > Enterobacterales > Enterobacteriaceae > Enterobacter_D. The sequence continues at coordinate 55,541 of CAUQTV010000012.1, forward strand.
CGAAGATGAAGACGACATGCTGGACAAAGCCTGGGGCCTGGAGCCGGAGAGCCGTCTGAGCTGTCAGGCGCGTGTTGCCGACGACGATCTGGTCGTGGAAATGCCGCGCTATACTATCAACCACGCACGGGAGCATTAATATGGCACTGAAGTGGACCGACAGCCGCGAAATCGGCGAGGCACTGTATGACAGCCGCCCGGACGTGGATCCTAAAACCGTGCGTTTTACCGATCTGCACCAGTGGATTTGCGCGCTGGATGAATTTGACGATGACCCGAACGCATCCAATGAAAAAATTCTGGAAGCGATTCTGTTAGTCTGGTTAGATGAAGCAGAATGATTGAACGGGCTGCCTTCGGGCGGCCCGTTTTACATCCTGTTTTACATTTAAGTGTGAACCAGACAGGTTGATGATAATAAGGAAAGAACGATGACAACCGAAGCCATGAACATTACCCTTTCGACCCGCGCCGCCGATGCGCGCTGGGGTGAGAAAGCGACGTACAGCGTTAATAACGATGGTATTACCCTGCACCTGAACGGCAAAGACGATTTAGGGCTGATTCAGCGCGCAGCGCGCAAAATTGACGGCATGGGCATTAAACATGTCGCGTTTGCCGGAGAAGGCTGGGATGCAGACCGCAGCTGGGCATTCTGGCAGGGTTATAAAGGGCCAAAAGGCAGCCGTAAAGTCGAGTGGGCTTCGCTGCCGGAGGCAGAGCAAAAAGAGCTGGACGCGCGTCGTAACATCATCGACTGGGTGCGCGATACCATCAACGCCCCGGCGGAAGATTTAGGCCCGGAACAACTGGCGCAGCGCGCGGTGGATCTGCTGTGTGGCGTCGGCGGCGACCACGTCTCCTACCGCATCACCAAAGGGGAAGATCTGCGCGAGCAGGATTACATGGGCATTTACACCGTGGGTCGCGGCTCTGAACGCACGCCGGTGCTGCTGGCGCTGGATTACAACCCGAGCGGCGACAAAAACGAGCCGGTCTTCGCCTGTCTCGTCGGTAAAGGTATCACCTTTGATTCCGGCGGCTACAGCATTAAACAGAGCGCGTTCATGGACTCGATGAAGTCAGACATGGGCGGTGCGGCGACGGTGAGCGGGGCGCTGGCCTTTGCTATCACCCGTGGACTGAACAAACGCGTCAAACTTTACCTGTGCTGCGCAGATAACCTGATCAGCGGTAACGCGTTCAAGCTCGGCGACATCATCCGTTATCGCAATGGCAAAACCGTTGAGATCATGAACACCGATGCCGAAGGCCGTCTGGTGCTGGCTGATGGTCTGATCAACGCCGACAAACAGAATCCGCAGATGATCATTGATGCGGCAACGCTGACCGGTGCGGCGAAAACCGCGTTGGGCAATGACTACCACGCGCTGCTGAGCTTTGACGACAAACTGGCAAACCGCCTGCTGGCAAGCGCCAGTGCAGAGAACGAGCCGTTCTGGCGTCTGCCGCTGGCGGAGATCCACCGCAGCCAGCTGCCGTCGAATTTTGCCGAACTGAACAACACCGCCAGCGCTGCCTTCCCGGCGGGTGCCAGCACGGCGGCGGGTTTCCTGTCTCACTTTGTTGAAAACTATCAACAGGGCTGGCTGCACATCGACTGCTCTGCGACCTACCGCAAAGCCGCCGTGGAACAGTGGTCCGCTGGCGCAACCGGCCTCGGTGTGCGCACCATTGCTAACCTGTTAACGGCGAAGTAATTGTTGCCCTCACCCTAACCCTCTCCCACGGGGAGAGGGGATGGTTTGCTCCCTCTCCCTGTGGGAGAGGGCGGGGTGAGGGGGAAATACATCATCTGGAATAACAATGTCCGAAACCAAAAATGAATTAGAAACACTGCTGGAGCAGGCGGCCACTGAACCCGCTCATCGTCCGGCGTTTTTCCGCACGCTGCTGGAGTCCACCGTCTGGGTGCCTGGCACCTCGGCGGAAGGCGAGGCCGAGGCCATTGTCGCCGACAGCGCGCTGGAGTTACAGCACTGGGAAAAAGACGATGGCACCTCGGTGATCCCGTTCTTTACCTCCCTTGAAGCCTTGCAACAGGCGGTTGCTGACGAGCAGGCTTTTGTGGTCATGCCCGTGCGCACGCTGTTTGAAATGACGCTCGGCGAAACGCTGTTCCTTAACGCTAAACTGCCCACCGGCAAAGAGTTCACCCCACGTGAAATCAGCCACCTGGTCGGCGCAGAAGAAAGCCCGTTAAGCCAGCAGGAAGTGCTGGAAGGCGGCACAGCGCTGCTGCTCTCGGAGGTCAGCGAGCCGCCCGCGCAGATGGTCGATTCACTGACCACGCTGTTCAAAACGCAGAAACTGGTTAAACGTGCGTTTCTGTGCAGCATTAAAGAGAAAGCCGACGAGCAGGCCAATTTGCTGATTGGCATTGAAGCCGATGGCGATATTGAGGCGATCATTCAGGCGGCGGGCAGCGTGGCTACCGATACCTTGCCAGGCGATGAACCGATTGATATCTGCCAGGTTGTTGAAGGCGAAAAGGGCATCAGCCACTTTATGCTGGCGCACATTACGCCGTTCTATGAGCGTCGCTGGGGCAGCTTCCTGCGCGACTTCAAACAAAACCGCATTATCTGACGGTGACCCCTCTCACACGGGATGCGCAATCATCCCGTCGCTTCCAGCAGCAGTAAATCCATCAACAGCACCAGATTGGACTCAAAAGAGGTGACGCCTGCGGCTTCAGCGGCAAAGTGCACCGCTTCGTCATACAGCGCAAAATGCAGATCGGCGAGACCTGCCAGCGTATTCGCCGACGCACGGGTAAAGGCGATCACCGTCATTCCCACGTTTTTAGCGATCTTCACCTTATCGACGACCTGCTCCGTTTCCCCACTGCGTGACACCGCAATAAACACCTGGTAGCGGGCGGCATTGCTGAGAAAAATATTCCGGCTGTCACCGGGACCGGAGATGAACGCCGTCTTGCCCAGCACCTGCAATTTCTTGGTCAGGTATTCGGCAAAGAGGTACGAGAACCCGGCACCGTAAAGAAAAAAGCTCTCCTTTTCGCGCAGTAAAGCCGCAAACTGCTGGCGTTTCTCTTCGGTCACCCAACGGAAGGTTTGCTGATAGTTGGCGATAAACTGGTTGAAGAGGGCAGGGAGTTCGGAGGTGTCAGCCCCCGGCGTGGCAATGTGCGGTGTATCAGCGAGCAGCTGTTTGCAGTGCCAGATAAATTCGCTGTAGCCGCTAAAACCGAGCTTCTGGCACAGGCGCATGATCGTCGCCGTCGAGACAAAGGTCGCCTCGCCGAGCGCGCGCACGGTAATGTTGCCCACCAGCAGCGGATGCGCCGTCAGGTGGGCCAGTACGCGGTACTCCGCGCGCGTCAGGGAGCCACCGCGCGTTAACAGCGGGGCCAGTCGGTTATCCATGCTCAGGCGGGTTCAACGGGAAGATCGTCGCGTGAACCCCACTCGCTCCATGCGCCGTCGTACAGCGTCACGTCGTTGACACCCAGCGTATTGAGCGCCAGCACCAGCACCACGGCGGTCACGCCCGAGCCGCAGCTGGCAATGATCGGCTTGTTAATGTCCACGTTGGCACGCGCGAAAACGTCGCGTAGTTCATCGGTGGTTTTCAGCTCGCCTTCAAACACCAGATCCGTCCAGGGCACATTGAGCGCCCCCGGAATATGCCCACGCTTAAGGCCGGGTCGCGGTTCGTCTGCCTCGGCGTGAAAACGTGCCGCCGGTCGCGCATCGACGATTTGCGCCGTGCCTTCATGGCTGGCGAGCAGGACGTCGGTCAGGCGTTTTACCTGCAACGGATCAAACTTCACGTCAAAATCGGCTTCCGGAAGGGTGACCTCGCCCTGCTGTAGCGGCAGTTCGTCGCGCTGCCAGCCCGCAAGGCCCCCGGCGAGAATCGACACGTTATCAACGCCAAAGGTTTTCAGCATCCACCAGGCGCGCGGCGCGGAGAACAGATTGCCTTCGTCATACACCACCAGATGCTTAGCGCTGTCGATACCCAGCTCGCGCATAGCCACGGCAAAGGATTCCGGGCGCGGCATCATATGCGGCAGCGGGCTGGTGTGATCGGAAAGGGCTTCGATATCAAAAAATACCGCCCCCGGCAGATGCCCGGCGCGGTACTCCGCGGCAAGGTCACGATCCATCTGACCCGGCGGGGCCATGCGTGCGTCAATGATTTGCACCTGCGGATCGTCACTGTGTTCGATAAGCCAGTCAGCGGCGACGAAAAACGACGTGGTCATGGTTGCCTCCTTTAATGTCATGATTAAAGGATTGTCGGTGTTTTTTCTGACACCGACAAGTTCACCCTGCTTAAGTCGCGAGCCTGCTTCAGAAAATTATAGGGATTCGCCATCGCGCCACGCGCGTTGCAGCTCAGGCCAGTAGTCGCGGTTGGCGTCGATCATCTCATCGAGAATGGCTTTCGCATGCTGCATAGTCGGCACTGTGCGGTTAAGCGTAAACGCCTGCAACGCTTTTTCGTAGCTGCCTTCGATGGTCGCTTCCACCAGCAGCTGTTCCGACGCCAGCTGCTGCATTAAGAGCGTCTGGTGGAACAGCGGCACCGCGCCCATGCGGACCGGCTCCGGGCCGCTGGCGGTGATGTACGCCGGGACTTCAACCATCGCATCGTAAGGCAGATTGGCAATCGCGCCTTTGTTTTCCACAATCACCAGATGGCGCTGGCGTAAATCAAACGCCAGTGAGCAGGCCACATCCACAATAAACGCGCCGTGCACGCCCACATGGAACGCATCCGGCAGGATCCCTGTGCGCTTGTACTCCGTAGCGGCGGCAAAGAGTTTTTTCTCGCGCCCGTTCATCACTTCGTTTGCGCGCGTGACGTGCGGATCCTGATGCTCAACGATCTGGTTTGGCATCAGGTAATACTGCAAATACGGGTTCGGCAGATACTCCGGGAAGTGATCCATGATCGGCTTGATGTTGCGCCAGGTCTTCACCCAGGAGGGATCCGAGTGCTGCGGGTCGGTCTGTGCGGCATCTTCCGTCAACAGGCCAAATTTGGCGATGTGACGGCGTAGCTCCGGCAGTTTGTCTTCGCCGTCGACCAGCACGCGGGTGAACCAGCCGAAGTGGTTGAGGCCAAAATAATCCACCTCCAGGCGGTGGCGATCAACGCCGAGGATCGCGCCCATGTTGCGCATGGCGGCAACCGGCATATCACAAATATTCAGCACGCGCGCGGCAGGACGCAGGCGACGTACCCCCTCGGCAACAATCGCCGCCGGGTTTGAGTAATTCACGATCCAGGCGTCTTTGTGGGCAAAACGCTCCACCAGATCGATAAGCTCGACCATCGGCAAAATGGTGCGCAGTCCGTAGGCCAGCCCGCCAGGGCCGCAGGTCTCCTGACCGACAACGCCGTGGCGCAGCGGGATTTTTTCATCCTGCTCGCGCATTTTGTACTGGCCCACACGCATCTGAGCAAACACAAAATGCGCGCCGCTAAAGGCGGTTTCAGCATCGCCGGTGACGGTAAATTTAATGCTCTGGCTGTGGTCGCGGATCACCTTTTCCACCACCGGCGCAATGGTGCTTTGACGCGCTTCGTCGATATCGTAAAGACGAATTTCAGCCAGCGGGAAATCCTCCAGTCTTACCATCAGGCTCTTGACGATGCCAGGCGTATAGGTGCTGCCGCCACCGGCAATGGCTAAAATAAAGGGAGGTTTAATCATGGTTGGCTCCTTTAGAGAAACGTCTCAACGGCTTCTCGCATTTTTTTGACATGCAGCCCGTAGACCACCTGAACGTTGTTACCTTGTTTGATAATGCCTTTCGCGCCGGTCGCCTTCAGACGCGGCTCGTCGATCACCGTCGTGTCTTTCACCGTGACGCGCAGTCGGGTGTAACAGTTATCGACCACTTCAATGTTGTCGCGGCCGCCCAGCCCGGTCACGATGGCTTCACCCAGCCCGTCGTTACCGCCTTTGGCCTGATATTCCTGCTTGCTGTAAAGACGCGTCTCCTGCTCATCGTCTTCACGGCCTGGGGTTTTCATATCGAAACGGCGGATCAGGAAGCGGAAGATGACGAAATAGAGGGCAAACATGACCAGCCCGACCACGATGTACATCGGCCAGTTGGACTTTTCGGTGCCCAGCGGCAGGTTGTAGAGAATAAAATCGATAATGCCGTTAGCCCCGATGGCGTGAACGCCGAGGAGATAAAACAGCATCATGCCGAGGCCGGTCAGCACCGCATGCACCACGAACAGCAGCGGAGCGACGAACAGGAACGAAAACTCAATGGGTTCGGTGACACCGACCAGTATCGAGGTCAGCGCGGCAGGGATGAGAATGGCTTTGGCTGCGGCTTTACGCTCGGGTCTGGCGGTCATGTACATCGCCAGCGCGGCGGCGGGCAGGCCAAACATTTTGCTGATCCCGCGCGCATCCCAGACCACCGTACTGCTTAACTGCTTCACCTCCGGGCAGGCCATTTCGGCGAAGTAAATATTGCGCGCGCCCTGATAGGCCTGGCCGCACACGTCCGCCGTGCCGCCGAGTTCGGTATACAAAAATGGGGTATAGACGAGGTGATGCAAACCGGTCGGCACCAGAATGCGCTCAAGGAAGCCGTAAATGGCCACACCGAAGGGGCCAGCGCCTTTGATGGCCATCGCCAGGGCGCTGATGCCCTGCTGGGCGAACGGCCACAGCTCGCTCATGATTACCCCGAGCAGCATAGACACCGGCAGCATAATAATGGCGACGAAGCAGTGGCCGGAGTAAATCGCCATCGCCCCGGAAAACTGTACGGAGGAGTAGCGGTTGTAAAGATAGCCGGACAGCGCACCGGTGAGGATCCCGGCGAAGACGCCCATCTCCAGCACCTGCACGCCCAGCACCATACTTTGGCCCGCCGCTTTCATCTGCGCCGCCGGGGCCAGTTCACCCTGCATTTGCAGTGTCACATTCATGGCATTAATGAAGACCACAAAGGTGACGAGGCCAATCAGCGCCGCATAGCCTTTGTCGCGGGCGGCAAGTCCCACCGGGATACCGACGGCAAAAACCAGCGCCAGATTGACCAGCACCGACACCGCCGATTTTGCAATTAGCTGCCCGATGTGTTGGATCGCCGGGTGACCCAGGAAAGGCAGGTACTCCGCAAGGTTACCGTTTCCCAGTACGTTACCAAAGGCGATAAACAACCCCACGATGGGTAAAATAAGCACCGGGCCGTAGAGTGATTTTCCGAAATTTTGTAGGGCATTAACGGCTCTTTTCATCACGAACTCTCTTATAGGAACCGCGCACAACGGTGCGAAGACAGCTTAACGTTAGCAGTGAAAAGCGCTAAGTCACTAGCTATCTTGTTGTTTTAAAAACAAATGACTGCAAACGTCACATGTGACGTTTAGCGGTGTGATCGCCGTAGCAATGGCGGCCCGGCGGCAGGCGATATGCGAGGCGGCTTCCAATGTTCATTTTCTGACTTTTGTAATTCATAAACTCGCGCATAATACAGAGCATACCGACGAGCAACGGGCTGTGAAGGCCAGGGATAAAGGATGAAACCGTTACGATTAGCAGCGCTCTCAATGGCGTTACTGACTGCACTAACACTAGTGGGTTGTGATAACGATGATAAACCCAGGGTAGCCGCACCCGGTGCTGCAACCGCCACGAGCAAGGAAGCGAAACCCGCAGCGCCCGCGACCGCAGAGGCCAAACCCGATGCGGCAACGCTGGCCCGACTCGCCGAACAAAGCAAAGATAAACCGCTGACGCTCATCGACGCGTCGGAAGTGCAGCTGGAGGGGGCCGCCACGCTGGTGCTGACCTTCTCCGTCCCGCTCGATCCCAGTCAGGATTTCGCCAAAAGCGTACACCTTGTCGACAAGAAAAACGGCAAGGTTGACGGCGCATGGGAGCTGGCACCGAATCTGAAAGAGCTGCGTTTGCGCCACCTGGAGCCAAACCGCGAGCTGGTGGTGTCCGTAGATCGCAGCCTGGTCGGGGTCAACAAAGCCACCTTTGGCATTGATTACGAAAAAACGATCACCACCCGCGATGTGCAGCCTTCGGTCGGCTTTGCCAGCCGGGGATCGCTACTGCCGGGGAAAGTGGTCGATGGCCTGCCGGTAATGGCGCTTAACGTCAATAACGTTGACGTTAATTTCTACCGCGTGAAGCCGGAAACGCTGGCCGCGTTTATCAGCCAGTGGGAGTACCGCAATGCGCTGTCGAACTGGGAATCGGACGACCTGCTCAAGATGGCGGATCTGGTCTACACCGGGCGTTTCGATCTCAACCCGGCGCGTAACACCCGTGAAAAACTGCTGCTGCCGCTAAGCGAAATCAAACCGTTACAGCAAACGGGTGTCTATATCGCGGTAATGAATCAGGCCGGACATTACAACTACAGTAACGCCGCCACGCTCTTTACGCTGAGCAATATCGGTGTCTCCGTGCACCGCTACCATAACCGCCTTGACGTCTTCTCGCAGGGGCTGGAAAACGGTAGCGCCCAACAGGGCGTTGACGTGGTGCTGCTTAACGACAAAGGGCAAACGCTGGCACAGGCCACCACTGACGGTACAGGCCATGCCGCGCTTGAAACCGGCAGTGAAGCTGCGCTGATCCTCGCGCGTAAAGACGGCGAAACTACGCTGCTGGATCTCAAATTACCGGCCCTCGATCTGGCCGAATTCGATATTGCCGGGGAACCAGGCTTAAGCAAACAGTTCTTTATGTTTGGCCCGCGCGATCTCTATCGACCTGGCGAAACGGTGATTTTAAACGCGCTGCTGCGCGACATCGACGGCAAAACGCTGCCCGCGCAGCCGGTCAAACTTGAGGTTGTCAAGCCGGACGGACAGGTGGTTCGCACCGTCGTCAGCCAGCCGCAAAACGGTTTTTATCAGTTTAATTACGCGCTGGATGCCAACGCGGAAACCGGCCTGTGGCACGTGCGCGCCAATACCGGCGATAACAAACGTGTGGAGTGGGAATTCCACGTCGAAGACTTTATGCCGGAGCGAATGGCGCTCATTCTTGACGCACAAAAAACGCCGCTGGCGATGGGCGACGACGTCGCGTTTGGCGTGACGGGCTACTACCTGTATGGCGCACCGGCAAACGGCAACACGTTACAGGGCCAGCTTTTCCTGCGTCCGCTGCGTGAAGCGGTGAAAGAGCTGCCCGGCTTCCAGTTTGGTGACATTGCCGAAGAGAACCTTTCACGCAGTCTCGATGAAGTGCAGATGACGCTGGATGAAAAAGGCCACGGTCAGGTCAGCACCAAAAGCCAGTGGGAAGAAGTGCATTCGCCGTTGCAGGTCATTTTACAGGCGAGCCTGATGGAGTCCGGCGGCCGACCGGTGACCCGTCGCGCAGAACAGGCGGTCTGGCCTGCACAGGCGCTGCCGGGCATCCGTCCGCAGTTTGCCGCCAAAACGGTATATGACTATCGCACCGACACTACCGTCAATAAGCCCATGGTGGATGAGGAGAGCAACGCTGCCTTTGATATCGTTTACGCCGACGCAAAAGGCGTCAAACAGGCGGTCTCCGGGCTACAAGTGCGCCTGGTGCGCGAGCGTCGCGATTACTTCTGGAACTGGTCAGACAGCGAAGGCTGGCTGTCGCAGTACGATCAAAAAGTTCTGGTTGTAGCTGAACAGTCCCTCAACCTGGCGGCCAACGAAACCGGCAAGGTGAGCTTCCCGGTAGAGTGGGGCTCCTATCGACTTGAAGTAAAAGCACCGGACGACACCATCAGCAGCGTGCGTTTCTGGGCCGGTTACAGCTGGCAGGACAACAGCGACGGGGCGGGCGCGGCGCGTCCTGACCGCGTAACCCTCAAACTCGATAAGCCCGCTTATCGGCCTGGCGACACCATTAAGTTACATGTTACCGCTCCGGCGGCGGGCAAAGGCTACGCAATGGTGGAGTCGAGCGAAGGCCCGCTGTGGTGGCAGGAGATTGACGTCCCCGCAGGCGGTATGGATCTGTCGATCCCGGTCGATAAAGCCTGGAACCGTCACGACCTCTATTTAAGTACGCTGGTGGTGCGGCCGGGCGATAAATCCCGCTCCGCCACGCCGAAGCGCGCGGTGGGGTTATTGCATCTGCCGCTGGGTGATGAAAATCGCCGCCTGAACATTGCACTGGATAACCCGCAGAAAATGCGCCCCAATCAGCCGCTGACGGTGAAAGTGAAAGCCAGCGTCAAAGCCGGTGAACTGCCAAAACAGGTTAACGTGCTGCTCTCGGCGGTGGACAGCGGTGTGCTGAACATTACCGATTACGTGACGCCGGACCCGTGGCAGGGCTTCTTCGGTCAGAAGCGCTATGGCGCGGATATTTACGACATTTACGGTCAGGTGATTGAAGGCCAGGGCCGCCTGGCGGCGCTGCGCTTTGGCGGTGACGGCGACGAACTGAATCGCGGTGGCAAACCGCCGGTCAATCACGTGAACATTGTCGCCCAGCAAGCGCTGCCGGTCACGCTTGATGAAAACGGCGAAGGCACGGTCTCGCTGCCGATTGGCGATTTTAGCGGCGAGCTGCGTCTGATGGCCCAGGCATGGACCGACGATGACTTTGGCAGCAGCGAAAGCAAGGTGATTGTCGCCGCGCCGCTGATTGCAGAACTGAACATGCCGCGATTCCTCGCAAGCGGCGATACCACGCGCTTAACGCTCGATCTCACTAATTTGACCGACCAGCCGCAAACCCTCAATGTCACCCTGGCGGGCAGCGGGTTAATTGCCCTGGAGAGCGCACAGCCACAGCCGGTGACGCTCGACCCCGGCGCACGCACAACGTTGTTCGTTGCAGTCCGCGCACAGCAAGGGTTTGGCGACGGTGAGGTGAGTGCGCAAATCAGCGGCATAAACCTGCCAGGCGAGAGTTTTACGCCGGAACAAAAGCTGTGGAAAATCGGCGTGCGCCCGGCGTTCCCGGCACAAACGGTCAACACCGGAACGGTGCTTAAGCCCGGCGAAAGCTGGACCGCACCTGCGCAACATCTGGCGGGTTTTTCACCCGCCACGCTACAGGGCCAACTGTTACTGAACGGCAAGGCGCCACTGAATCTGTCGCGCTATATTCAGGAGCTTAAAGCCTATCCGTACGGCTGCCTTGAGCAAACGACGAGCGGTCTGTTCCCGTCGCTGTACACCAATGCTGAGCAGTTGAAAGCGATGGGCATTGCTGGTGAAAGCGATGAACAACGCCGTGCGGCGGTAGATATCGGTATCGCGCGTTTACTGCAAAAGCAGCGCGAGAGCGGCGGATTCGCGCTGTGGGATAAAGACGGCCCTGAAGAGTTCTGGTTGACCGCCTACGTTACCGATTTCCTGGTGCGGGCAGGTCAGCAGGGCTACAGCGTACCGACGGATGCGCTCAACAAGGCTAACGGTCGCCTGCTGCGTTATTTACAGGCTCCGGGTGTGATTACCCCGCGCTACAGCGACAGCACCCCGGCCAGCAAATTCGCGGTGCAGGCCTACGCCGGACTGGTGCTTGCTCGCCAGCAAAAAGCACCGCTTGGCGCACTGCGCGAAATCTGGCAGCGTCACAATCAGACCGATTCGGGTCTGCCGCTCATGCAGCTGGGCGTTGCGTTAAAACTGATGGGTGATGACGCACGCAGCCAGCAAGCGCTTGCGCTGGCGTTAAAAACCCCACGTCAGGGGGGTTACCGCTGGATTGGCGATTACGGCAGCGCACTGCGTGACAACGCGTTAATGCTCTCGCTGCTCCAGGAAAATAAGCTGCTGCCGGAGGCGCAAACTAAGCTGCTGATGGAACTGTCTGAGCAGGCTTACGGTCAGCGCTGGCTCTCCACGCAGGAGAGCAATGCGCTGTTCCTGGCGGGTAAAGATCTGCAGGGGGTGACGGGAGCATGGCAGGCGCAAACCTCGCTGGATCCCACGGCGCTCAGCGGTGACAAGGCGCAAACCCGGTTGTTAACAAACGATCAGCTGGCTGCGCTTAACGTCACCAACACCGGCACCTCGCCGCTGTGGCTGCGCCTTGATTCGTCAGGTTATCCGCAAAGCGCACCCGCGCCGTCGTCGAACGTGCTGCGCATCGACCGTCAGATATTGGGCACCGATGGAAAAGTGAAATCCCTCTCCACGCTGAAAAGCGGTGAGCTGGTACTGGTGTTGCTGGAAGTGAACGCCTCGCAAAACGTGCCGGATGCGCTGGTGGTGGATTTATTGCCTGCGGGTCTTGAACTGGAAAATCAGAACCTGGCCAGCAGCAGCGCCAGCCTTGAGGACAGCGGCGATGAAGTGCGCAATTTGCTTAATCAGATGCAGCAGGCCGACATTCAACACATGGAGTTCCGCGACGATCGCTTTGTGGCGGCGGTGGCAGTTAACCAAAGCCAACTGGTGACGCTGGTCTATCTGGCGCGCGCCGTCACGCCGGGGACCTATCAGGTACCGATGCCGCAGGTTGAGTCGATGTATGTGCCGCAATGGCGGGCAACGGGGGCTGCGACTGGCCCGCTGATTGTCCTGCCATAGTGACGTTGCGTCCTCTTTGGCGCTCCCGCTGGCTGTGGTTACCGGGAGCGCTGTTACTGCTTGTTGCTGCGGTGTTTATCGCCGACCGCCTGTGGCCGCTACCGCTAAAAGAGGTCTATCCCGCCCGGGTTGTGGTGGCTGAAGACGGCTCGCCGCTGTGGCGTTTTGCCGATGCGGACGGCATCTGGCGCTATCCGGTGACTATCGAAGAGGTCTCGCCGCGCTATCTACAGGCGCTTATCCAGTATGAGGACCGCTGGTTCTGGCAGCATCCCGGCGTCAATCCCTTCGCCATTTTACGCGCCGCCTGGCAGGATCTCACCTCCGGGCGCGTGGTATCAGGCGGCAGCACGTTGACAATGCAGGTCGCACGTCTGCTCGATCCCCATTCCCGCACGCTGGGGGGCAAAGTTCGTCAACTCTGGCGCGCCATGCAGCTTGAGTGGCATCTTTCCAAGCGCGAGATCCTCACGCTCTATCTCAACCGCGCGCCATTCGGTGGCACCTTGCAGGGCGTCGGCGCGGCGAGCTGGGCGTATCTGGGTAAACCCCCGGCAAAACTGAGCGATGCAGAAGCCGCGCTGCTTGCGGTGCTCCCCCAGGCCCCGAGCCGTCTGCGTCCCGATCGCTGGCCGGATCGCGCCCAGGCCGCGCGCGATAAAGTGCTCGACAGAATGGCGCAGCAGGGCGTATGGCCGTTAAAAGCGGTAGAGGAAGCACGCGAAGAGCCGGTATGGCTGGCCCCGCGCCAGATGCCGCAGCTGGCACCGCTGTTTGCCCGCCTCGTCGCCGGGAAAAGCAAAAGTGACAAAATCACCACCACGCTCAATGCGGGTCTGCAACGTCAGCTTGAAGAGCTGGCGCTCAATCTGAAACCGCGTCTGCCCCTGCGCAGTTCGCTGGCGATGATCGTGGTCGATCATACCAACATGAAAGTACGGGGCTGGGTGGGGTCGGTGGACATCAACGACGATAGCCGTTTCAGCCACGTCGATATGGTGAGCGCGGTGCGATCGCCAGGATCGGTGCTGAAGCCGTTTATCTATGGTCTTGCGATGGACGACGGGTTGATTCATCCGGCCTCGCTGCTCCAGGACGTGCCGCGCCTGTCCGGGGATTATCGTCCCGGTAACTTTGACAGCGGTTTTCACGGTCCGGTGAGCATGAGTGAAGCGCTGGTGCGCTCGCTCAACCTCCCGGCGGTGCAGGTGCTGGAAGCTTACGGACCGAAGCGGTTTGCCGGTCGTCTGCGCAATGCGGGTCTGCCGTTAATATTGCCTGCGGGTGCTGAACCAAATCTGTCGCTGATCCTCGGTGGCGCAGGCGCACGGCTGGCGGATATCACCGCCGCTTACAGCGCGTTTGCCCGTCACGGTAACGCCGGAGCGCTGCGCCTGTTGCCCACCGATCCGCTGGTTGAGCGACCGCTGCTCTCTGAAGGGGCCGCCTGGATTATCCGCCGCGTGCTGGCCTCTCAGGCGCAGCCGCTGCCGGACAGTGCGATTTCACCCGTGGTGCCGCTGGCCTGGAAAACCGGCACCAGCTACGGCTATCGCGACGCCTGGGCGATTGGCCTTAACGCGCGCTACGTCATTGGCATCTGGGTCGGACGACCCGACGGCACGCCGGTGGCCGGGCAGTTTGGTTTTGCCAGCGCTGTGCCGCTGCTCAATCAGGTGAATAACATGCTGCAAGCGCAGTCGCTGGTGGCACAAGGGCAGCAGCCCACCGATCCCAGACCGTCGTCGGTTACGCGCGGCGTGATTTGCTGGCCCGGCGGCCAGCATTTGCCGGAGGGTGACAGCAACTGCCGTCGCCGGCTGGCCACCTGGTTACTGGACGGCAGCGAACCGCCGACGCTGTTATTGCCGGAGCAGGAAGGGATGAGCGGAATTCGCTTCCCCATCTGGTTAAATAACGCAGGTCAGCGCGTGGCCGCCGATTGCCCGCAGGCCCAGCCGCGCACAATGATCGTCTGGCCGCGTCCGCTGGAGCCGTGGCTGCCAGTCAGCGAGCGCCGGGCCGCGCGTTTACCCCTGGCGTCGAAAGCGTGCCCACCCCAGCAGCAGGACTCGCCGCCGCCGCTGCTGTTAACCGGCATCCGGGACGGTGCGGTAATCAAACGTTTGCCAGGTGAGACGCATGCGTCGCTGCCGCTTCAGGCCGCGGGCGGAGCAGGGGAGCGCTGGTGGTTTGTGAACGGGGAGCCGCTGGCAACGCACGATCGCGCAATCAGTCTTAAACTCGATACTCCTGGAGCCGTTCAACTGCTGGTGATGGATGGAGTCGGGCAAACGGTCACCGTGCAATTTGTTGTTCAGTAACGGCAAAACCGGTGTTTTGCATGAAGGTGTTGCTGAAACTCGTCTTATTTTAAAAAAATGTTATCTCTGTCCATAGGCAACACCGCCGTTGCTCTCTATAATTCGCGCCAGGTCATACGCATGTATGCACGACAACAGAACATAACACAGAGGTAATCATGGCTATTGAACGTACTTTTTCCATCATTAAGCCGAACGCGGTGGCAAAAAACGTTATTGGCAGCATCTTTGCGCGCTTTGAAGCGGCAGGGTTCAAAATTGTCGGCACCAAAATGCTGCATCTGTCCGTTGAGCAGGCTCGCGGCTTCTATGCTGAGCACGATGGCAAACCGTTCTTCGACGGCCTGGTAGAGTTCATGACCTCCGGTCCGATCGTAGTATCCGTACTGGAAAGCGAAAACGCCGTACAGCGTCACCGCGATCTGCTGGGTGCCACCAACCCGGCTAACGCCCTGGCGGGCACCCTGCGCGCTGACTATGCTGACAGCTTCACCGAGAACGGCACCCACGGTTCCGACTCTTTGGAATCGGCAGCCCGCGAAATCGCTTATTTCTTCGCGGAAGGTGAAGTTTGCCCGCGCACCCGCTAATCGGGTAAAGGCGGCACGTTTACACTTTATTTAAACAATGCTGCGCACAGGCGTGGCATCTGTGCGTCAGAGTTTGTACAATGCAACGCCCCCGGATGAGCCTCCGCTCGCCGGGGCGTTTCTTTTTAACCCTCCACGGGCCATAACGTGTAATAACGAGGCCGGAATAAATTATGTCAGAACAAACAGTTACGCCTGATACCGTTGTTTCTACGGTACCCAATAAAGACGCCAAAATTAATTTGCTGGATCTTAACCGCCAGCAGATGCGTGAATTCTTTGCCAATATGGGCGAAAAACCCTTCCGCGCCGATCAGGTGATGAAGTGGATGTACCACTATTGCAGCGACAACTTTGACGATATGACCGATATCAACAAAGTGCTGCGTAATCGCCTGAAAGAGGTCGCCGAAATTCGTGCGCCAGAAGTCGTTGAAGAACAGCGCTCTTCTGACGGCACCATCAAATGGGCTATCGCCGTGGGCGATCAGCGCGTTGAAACGGTCTATATCCCGGAAGAAGATCGCGCCACGCTGTGCGTCTCTTCACAGGTTGGATGCGCGCTGGAGTGCAAATTCTGCTCGACGGCCCAACAGGGCTTTAACCGTAACCTGCGCGTGTCCGAAATTATCGGCCAGGTGTGGCGTGCGGCGAAAATCGTCGGTGCGCAAAAAGTGACGGGCACGCGTCCTATCACCAACGTGGTGATGATGGGCATGGGCGAGCCGCTGCTCAACCTGAATAACGTGGTTCCGGCGATGGAAATCATGCTGGATGACTTCGGGTTCGGCCTGTCAAAACGTCGCGTGACCCTGTCGACCTCCGGCGTGGTGCCGGCACTCGATAAGCTGGGCGATATGATCGACGTGGCGCTGGCGATCTCCCTGCACGCGCCGACCGACGAAATTCGCGACGAAATCGTGCCGATCAACAAAAAGTACAATATCGAAACTTTCCTGGCGGCGGTAAGCCGATACATTAGCAAATCTAACGCTAACCAGGGTCGAGTGACGATTGAGTACGTGATGCTCGATCACGTTAACGACGGCACAGATCAGGCGCATCAGTTAGCAGAATTGCTGAAAGATACGCCGTGCAAAATCAACCTCATCCCCTGGAACCCGTTCCCTGGCGCGCCGTATGGCCGCAGCTCGAACAGCCGTATCGACAGGTTCTCCAAGGTGCTGATGGAATATGGCTTCACCACGATTGTGCGTAAAACGCGCGGTGATGACATCGATGCAGCCTGCGGTCAGCTGGCGGGTGACGTCATTGACCGAACCAAGCGCACGCTGCGCAAACGCATGCAGGGTGAGTCGATTGCGGTGAAAGCCGTCTGATGTTGCACGCTGTGCGGTACAGGGAATGTACCTTCCAGCGTAACGATGTCGAACACACCGCCCAAATATACGCATGCGGTCAATAATTACGGTGCGTTTCTTTCGTGTTTAAGGCAGTATGTAACGATGGAACAACAGTTTAGCCAAACGGGCAAAAGCTGTTCTGTTATCACCAGCCTGACAGTCCTATACTGTCGGACTATGGTTAACTGACCCAGAAGTTTCGCGGTGCGGGTGGGCATTGTGACTCACCGGCACCTGAATTTACATTTCACGTACCAGCAGTTGTAGCGAATGAATACTGAAGCCACTCACGATCAAAATGCAACACAATCCACTGGCGTTCGTCTGCGCAGCGCCCGTGAACAACTCGGTCTCAGCCAGCAAGCGGTCGCTGAGCGCCTGTGCCTGAAGGTTTCCACGGTTCGCGATATTGAAGACGATAAGGCACCTGCCGATTTAGCTTCAACGTTCCTGCGGGGTTACATCCGTTCTTATGCCCGTCTGGTGCATATTCCGGAAGAAGAACTGCTGCCGATGATGGAAAAGCAGGCACCGATTCGTGCGGCGAAAGTCGCGCCGATGCAGACCTTTGCGTTGGGTAAGCGTCGTAAAAAACGCGATGGCTGGCTGACCAGCATCACCTGGCTGGTGTTCTTTGTGGTGCTCGGTCTGACGGGTGCCTGGTGGTGGCAGAATCACAAAGCGCAGCAGGAAGAGATTTCGACCATGGCCGATCAATCTTCCGCTGAGCTGAATGCCAACAACGGTGGAGATGCACAAAGCATCCCGCTGGGTAACGATCCGGCAGCGGCCCCTGCTGATGCGCAAACCACCGGTACTGAACCGGCGGATGCCTCAGCGCAAAACGCACCGGTCAGTGCCTCTCAGGCCAACGCATCACAATCTGTAGCAGCGCAATCTGCCGCACCACAGACGCCGGCACCTGCCAGCAATGCGGCGCAAACGGCGGTGGTCTCACCGTCGCAGGCTAACGTCGATCCCATGGTAAACCCGGCACCGGCGAATGCCGCAGCCCAAAATGGCGCTGCACCGCTGCCAACCGATCAGGCCGGTGTGAACACCAACGCTTCTGCCGATCCGAATGCGCTGGTCATGCACTTCACCGCCGATTGCTGGCTTGAAATCAGCGATGCCACTGGCAAAAAGTTGTTTAGCGGCATCCAACGCAAAGATGCGAATTTGAACCTGGCCGGTCAGGCTCCGTATAAGCTCAAAATCGGTGCGCCGTCTGCCGTTCAGATTCAGTTTCAAGGAAAACCTGTCGATCTGAGCCGTTTTATCAGAACTAACCAGGTTGCGCGACTGACCCTCAATGCCGAACAATCAGCTGCACAGTAATAAGTAACAGACAGGCAACGCGGGAGATTTTGCATGCATAACCAGGCCCCTATTCTACGTAGGAAATCCAAACGGATATACGTGGGTAATGTGCCGATTGGCGATGGTGCGCCTATCGCCGTCCAGTCAATGACAAACACCCGTACCACGGATGTGGAAGCGACTGTCAATCAAATCAAAGCGCTTGAACGCGTGGGTGCCGACATCGTCCGCGTCTCCGTGCCGACAATGGACGCGGCTGAAGCCTTCAGGCTCATTAAGCAGCAGGTGAACGTGCCGCTGGTGGCGGATATTCACTTTGACTACCGCATTGCGCTAAAAGTGGCGGAGTACGGCGTCGACTGTCTGCGCATCAACCCAGGCAACATCGGCAACGAAGAGCGCATTCGTACCGTCGTTGACTGCGCACGCGACAAAAATATTCCTATCCGCATCGGCGTCAACGCCGGTTCGCTTGAGAAAGATCTCCAGGAAAAATACGGTGAGCCGACGCCACAGGCGCTGCTCGAATCCGCCATGCGCCACGTTGATCATCTGGATCGTCTCAACTTCGATCAGTTCAAAGTGAGCGTAAAAGCCTCCGACGTTTTCCTCGCCGTTGAGTCCTATCGTCTGCTGGCGAAACAGATCGATCAACCGCTGCATCTTGGGATCACCGAGGCGGGCGGCGCGCGTGCGGGTGCTGTTAAATCGGCAATTGGCTTAGGGCTGCTGCTGTCTGAAGGCATTGGCGACACCCTGCGCATTTCGCTGGCAGCCGATCCTATTGAAGAGATCAAAGTCGGCTTTGACATCCTGAAGTCGCTGCGCATCCGCGCACGTGGCATTAACTTCATCGCCTGCCCGACCTGTTCACGTCAGGAGTTTGACGTCATCGGCACGGTGAATGCGCTGGAGCAACGCCTGGAAGACATTATCACCCCGATGGATGTGTCGATTATCGGCTGCGTGGTGAACGGACCCGGTGAAGCCCTGGTTTCCACGCTCGGCGTCACCGGCGGCAGTAAGAAAAGCGGCCTGTATGAAGACGGCGTGCGTAAAGACCGCCTCGATAACGACGACATGATAAGCCAGCTCGAAGCCCGAATCCGCGCCAAAGCGTCCATCATGGACGAAGCTCGCCGCATTGATATTCAGCAGCTTGAAAAATAACGTGACTGGGAAGCGACAGGCTTCCCGTGTATGATTGAACCCGCAAGGCGGCTGCGAGAGCAGGAGAAACGCTGAGGGTTCATTTTTATATTCATAAAGAGAATAAACGTGGCAAAGAATATTCAAGCCATTCGCGGCATGAACGACTACCTGCCTGGCGAAACTGCCCTTTGGCAGCGCATTGAAGGCACCTTAAAAAACGTGCTCGGTAGCTACGGTTACAGTGAAATCCGTTTGCCGATTGTAGAGCAGACCCCGTTATTCAAACGCGCCATTGGTGAAGTCACCGACGTCGTTGAAAAAGAGATGTACACCTTTGACGACCGCAACGGCGACAGCCTGACGCTGCGTCCGGAAGGCACGGCAGGCTGCGTCCGCGCCGGCATCGAACATGGTCTGCTGTATAATCAAGAGCAGCGCTTGTGGTACGTCGGACCGATGTTCCGCTACGAGCGCCCGCAAAAAGGCCGTTATCGCCAGTTCCACCAGTTGGGTTGTGAAGTTTTTGGTCTGCAAGGGCCGGACATCGACGCGGAGCTGATTATGCTCACCGCGCGCTGGTGGCGTGCGCTGGGTATCTCTGAACACGTTAGCCTGGAGCTGAACTCCATTGGCTCGCTGGAAGCCCGCGCGAATTACCGCGATGCGCTGGTGGCGTTCCTGGAACAGCATCAGGACAAACTTGACGAAGACTGCAAGCGTCGCATGTACACCAACCCGCTGCGCGTGCTGGATTCGAAAAACCCGGACGTTCAGGTGCTGCTTAACGACGCGCCTGCACTGGGTGATTATCTTGACGAAGACTCCCGCGAGCACTTCGCCGGTCTGTGCAAACTGTTGGAGTCGGCAGGCATTGCCTACACCGTGAACCAGCGTCTGGTGCGCGGTCTCGACTACTACAACCGCACCGTGTTTGAGTGGGTAACCAGCAGTCTGGGTTCTCAGGGCACCGTGTGTGCGGGGGGCCGCTACGATGGCCTGGTGGAACAGTTGGGCGGCCGTGCGACGCCAGCGGTAGGCTTCGCGATGGGTCTTGAACGACTTGTTTTGTTAGTTCAGGCTGTTAATCCGGAATTTAAAGCCGAATCCGTTGTCGATATATACCTGGTGGCGTCTGGCACCGATACGCAGTTTGCTGCTTTGCAGCTGGCTGAACAGGTACGCGATGCGTTACCTGGCGTGAAGGTGATGACTAACCACGGCGGCGGCAACTTCAAGAAGCAGTTTGGCCGGGCAGACAAGTGGGGCGCTCGCGTTGCACTGGTGCTGGGTGAATCTGAAGTGGCTGACGGCAAGGTTGTGGTGAAGGATTTACGCTCTGGTGAGCAAACTACAGTGACGCAGGATGGCGTTGAGGCGCATTTGCGCACACTACTGGGCTAATCTTCCCCCGGTGAATTATCGTTTAG
The DNA here is from genome assembly GCA_963521185.1 of uncultured Enterobacter sp. Classification (GTDB taxonomy): domain Bacteria; phylum Pseudomonadota; class Gammaproteobacteria; order Enterobacterales; family Enterobacteriaceae; genus Enterobacter_D. Next base: position 76,243 of record CAUQTV010000012.1, read on the forward strand.
GAGAAGGACTGCGTGGAAATCTACGAGAACGAAAACGAGCAGGTTGATGCGTTAAAACGCTTCTTTGCCGAGAACGGCAAAGCGCTGGCCGTTGGGGTTATTTTGGGCATTGGCGCGCTGGTAGGCTGGCGCTACTGGACGGGGCATCAGGACGATTCAACGCGTGCGGCTTCTCTGTCCTATGAGAATGCCGTGGCGGCGCTTCATGCCGAAAAGCCTGAAACCCTGACCGCAGCAGAGAAATTTGCCGCAGACAATAAAAACACTTACGGTGCGTTTGCTTCTCTTGAGCTGGCTCAGCAGTTTGTTGAAAACAACCAACTCGATAAAGCGGCGGCTCAACTGCAACAGGGTTTGAATGCCGCCAGCGATGAAAATCTCAAAGCGGTGATCAATTTGCGCCTGGCGCGTGTCCAGGTGCAGCTTAAGCAGGCGGATGCCGCGCTGAAAACCCTTGATTCCATCAAAGGGGAAGGCTGGGCGGCAATCGTTGCGGATCTGCGCGGCGAAGCACTGCTGAGCAAAGGCGACAAACAAGGTGCTCGCGCCGCATGGGAAAGTGGCGCGAAAAGCGACGCCTCACCGGCGCTGAGCGAAATGATGCAGATGAAAATCAATAATTTGTCCATCTAAGAGGGACCCGATGCAATTGCGTAAATTACTTCTGCCAGGGCTGCTTTCTGTCACCTTGTTGAGTGGCTGTTCTCTGTTTAACAGCGAAGAAGATGTGGTCAAAATGTCCCCGCTGCCGACGGTTGAAAACCAGTTCACCCCGTCTACGGCGTGGAGCACGTCTGTCGGTAACGGCATTGGCGACTTCTACTCCAACCTGCATCCGGCCTATGCCGATAACGTCGTGTATGCGGCGGATCGTCATGGCGTGGTGAAAGCGGTGAATCTGGCCGATGGCAAAGAAGTCTGGTCCGTCTCATTGGCTGAGAAATCGGGCTTCTTGTCCACCAGTCCGGCCCTGTTATCCGGTGGTGTCACCGTCGCGGGCGGCCATGTCTACGTGGGCTCTGAAAAAGCGCAGGTTTATGCGCTGAACACCAGCGATGGCTCTAACGCCTGGCAGACGAAAGTCGCCGGTGAAGTGCTCTCCCGTCCGGTGGTGAGCGACGGTCTGGTACTGATCCACACCAGTAACGGTCAGTTGCAGGCGCTGAATGAATCTGACGGTGCGGTGAAATGGACCGTCAACCTCGACATGCCTTCGCTCTCCCTGCGCGGTGAATCTGCCCCGGCGTCTGCGTTTGGCGCAGCGATTGTGGGCGGTGACAACGGTCGCGTGAGCGCGGTACTGATGCAGCAAGGCCAGATGATTTGGCAGCAGCGCATCTCTCAGGCCACTGGTGCTACCGAAATCGATCGTCTGAGCGATGTGGACACGACGCCGGTTGTGGTCAATGGCGTGGTTTACGCGCTGGCCTATAACGGCAATCTGACCGCGCTGGATCTGCGCAGTGGGCAGGTGATGTGGAAACGTGAACTCGGCTCGGTGAATGATTTCATCGTGGACGGCAACCGTATCTACCTGGTGGATCAAAATGACCGCGTTCTGGCGTTGACCACCGACGGTGGCGTCACACTCTGGACGCAAAGCGACCTGTTGCACCGTAACCTTACGACGCCAGCGTTGTATAATGGTTCATTAGTGGTCGGTGACAGCGAAGGCTATATGCACTGGATCAACATCGAAGATGGTCGTTTCCAGGCACAGCAAAAAGTCGATAGCTCAGGCTTGCTGACTGAACCGGTTGTTGCCGACGGTAAACTGCTGATTCAGGCAAAAGACGGCACGCTGTACGCGATTACGCGTTAAGTCCAGCGGTCGTTAGCGTTGAAAAACGGCTCCTGTTGCAGGGGCCGTTTTACTGTTTTTAAATTTTATCGCTTTAAGCGGCGGCGCTTTCCGGCGACGTCGTAAATGATTTATTGAAAGAGGCTTTAAACATGGTACCTGTGGTCGCGCTTGTCGGGCGCCCTAACGTTGGAAAATCCACGCTTTTTAACCGTTTAACACGCACCCGTGATGCGCTGGTGGCGGATTTCCCGGGGCTGACTCGTGACCGTAAGTACGGTCGTGCCGAGGTGGAAGGCCGCGAGTTTATCTGCATTGATACCGGTGGTATCGACGGGACAGAAGACGGCGTGGAAACCCGCATGGCTGAGCAGTCGCTGCTGGCGATTGAAGAAGCAGACGTTGTGCTGTTTATGGTGGATGCGCGCGCGGGCCTGATGCCGGCGGATGAAGCCATCGCTCAACACCTGCGTTCCCGCCAGAAACCGACCTTCCTGGTGGCGAACAAAACCGACGGTCTGGATCCGGATCAGGCGGTTGCTGATTTCTACTCACTCGGTCTGGGTGAAATTCACGCCATTGCCGCATCACACGGTCGCGGCGTGACCAGTCTGCTTGAGCACGCGCTGATCCCGTGGATGCAGGAAGTGGACCCGCGTGAAGTCGAAGAAATCGACGAAGAGGCAGCCTACTGGGCGAAGTTTGAAGCCGAGCAAAACGGTGAAGAACCGCCTGAAGAACCTGAAGACGATTTCAACCCGCTGGATTTGCCCATCAAGCTGGCGATCGTCGGGCGTCCGAACGTCGGTAAGTCAACGCTCACAAACCGTATTCTGGGTGAAGATCGCGTTGTGGTTTACGACATGCCGGGCACGACGCGTGACAGCATCTATATCCCGATGCAGCGCGACGATCGCGAGTTCATACTCATCGATACGGCGGGCGTGCGTAAGCGTGGCAAAATCACCGACACGGTGGAAAAATTCTCCGTAATCAAGACGCTACAGGCGATTGAAGACGCTAACGTTGTGCTGCTGGTGATTGATGCCCGCGAGGGGATTTCCGATCAGGATCTCTCGCTGCTGGGCTTCATCCTCAATAGTGGGCGCTCACTGGTCATCGTCGTCAACAAGTGGGACGGCCTGAGCAACGAAGTGAGAGAGCAGGTCAAAGAGACCCTCGACTACCGTCTGGGCTTCATCGACTTTGCTCGCGTGCACTTTATCTCCGCTCTGCACGGCAGCGGCGTAGGTAACCTGTTTGAATCTGTGCGTGAAGCTTACGACAGCTCAACGCGTCGCCAGAGCACGGCGATGCTGACGCGCGTCATGACTATGGCCGCAGAAGATCACCAGCCGCCGCTGGTGCGTGGTCGCCGCGTGAAGCTGAAATACGCCCATGCCGGGGGTTATAACCCGCCGATTGTGGTGATCCACGGCAACCAGGTTAAAGACCTGCCGGATTCCTACAAACGCTATCTGATGAACTATTTCCGTAAGTCGCTGGACGTGATGGGTACGCCTATCCGCATTCAGTTCAAGGAAGGGGATAACCCGTTCGCCAATAAGCGTAACACGCTGACGCCAAACCAGATGCGTAAACGTAAACGTCTGATTAAACACATCAAGAAAGGGAAATAATTCTCCCTGACTCCCCCCTCGCTCCACGCCTCTCCCCGAGAGAGGGGGGATGACACCGTGTTTGCTGGGCGAGGGGAACTGGAGTCGCTATGGATCTCAACTGTCCGACCTGCCACAACCCGATGGAACGTGTTGGCACGCACGCGCACTGTGCGACCTGCCATCAGGATCTCGCGCTCGATGCGTTTTGCCCCGACTGTCACAAACCCTTAGACGTGCTAAAAGCCTGTGGTGCGGTGGATTATTTCTGCCAGAACGGCCATGGGTTGATATCGAAAAAACGCGTGGAGTTTGTGCCGGTTAAGGCGTAGCGGCGGGCTTTCTGACTCACCTGCGCTGATGGGCGCAGGCTTACTTCGCTTTTCGCGTCCGGGTTTTCTTTTCGGCTTTCACCGTGGTCACCGCGCTCTCCACCCAGCCATCGGCAAGCCGCGTCGTTAAGATATCGCCCGCCTGTACCTGCTTCGTTTGCTTAAGCAGTCTCCCGTCAGTCGAGGTGGTGACGCTGTAGCCGCGCGCCAGCGTGGCGAGCGGGCTGACCGCTTCGAGATGGGTCAGGGCAGTGCCAAAACGCTCACGCGTGCTGCTGATGCGTGAACGCATCGTCTGGCTCAGGCGGTATTCGAGCTGCTGCACGCGGGAGTGCGCCCGATGGATGCGCGGCTGCGGGTTTTGCTGATTCAGGCGCTGCGTAGCGCGCTGCTGACGCTGCGTTGCGCGTTTCAGCTGCGCGTCGAGCGCGTAACCCATGCGCTGGCGCAGACGCTCCAGCACCGTTTGGTGACGCGCCAGGCGCAGCTGCGGGTGCTGCTGCTGTAGGCGGTGAAACAGCTGCGTGAAGCGGCGGTTACGGTTTGCCAGATAATAATCCATCGCCATGTCCAGCCGCTGCTGGCCGTTTTGCAACTGACGTAAAAGCTCAAGCTGATTACGGCTAACGATTTCAGCGGCGGCAGACGGAGTCGGGGCGCGTAAATCGGCGACAAAGTCGGCGATGGTGACATCCGTTTCGTGTCCGACCGCACTTACAACCGGGATCTGGCTTGCAAAAATTGCCCGTGCCACGCGCTCGTCGTTAAAGCTCCATAAATCTTCCAGCGAACCGCCACCGCGCCCGACGATCAGCACGTCACACTCCTGACGGCTGTTTGCCCGCTCAATGGCGCGCACAATCTGAGCTGGCGCATCATCACCCTGAACCGCAGTAGGGTAAATCACCACCGGCAGCGACGGATCCCGGCGCTTTAACACGTGCAGGATATCGTGCAGCGCGGCACCGGTTTTTGAGGTGACGACCCCGACGCAGTGCGCAGGGGAGGGAAGTGTTTGTTTAAACTGCTGATCGAACAGCCCTTCGGTCTGAAGTTTGCTTTTTAGCTGCTCATATTTTTGTTGCAACAGCCCTTCACCAGCGGGCTGCATACTTTCGACAATAATCTGGTAATCACCGCGTGGTTCATACAGCGTGATGTTGGCGCGAACCAGCACCTGCTGACCGTGCTGCGGACGGAATGTCACCCGACGATTGCTGTTGCGAAACATCGCGCAGCGCACCTGAGCGTTGTCATCTTTGAGGGTGAAGTACCAGTGGCCGGAGGCAGGCTGGGTGAAGTTGGAGATTTCACCGCTGATCCACACTTGCCCCATTTCGTGCTCAAGGAGCATTCGCACCGTCTGATTCAGGCGGCTGACGGTATAAATTGAGGGGGAAGCAATCGATGACATGTGAGCTAGATCAAATTTTAAATCAGCAGGTTATTCAGTCGATAGTAACCCGAAGCGAGGCGAACGCAACTATTTTTATTAAAAAAGTGTAGATGCAACCGATTACGCTCTGTATAATGCCACGGCAATATTTAACCACCCGGTCAGAGAATATTGCCCATGCTACGTATCGCTAAAGAAGCACTGACGTTTGACGACGTCCTCCTTGTTCCCGCTCATTCCACCGTTCTGCCGAATACTGCCGATCTCAGCACGCAGCTGACGAAATCCATTCGCCTGAATATTCCTATGCTCTCTGCGGCAATGGACACCGTGACGGAAGCGCGCCTGGCGATTGCGCTGGCGCAAGAGGGTGGCATTGGCTTTATTCACAAAAACATGTCCATCGAACGCCAGGCTGAAGAAGTCAAACGCGTCAAAAAACACGAGTCCGGCGTGGTTACCGATCCGCAAACCGTGCTGCCAACCACCACGCTGCGTGAAGTGAAAGAGCTGACCGAGCGTAACGGTTTCGCAGGCTATCCGGTTGTCACCTCTGATAACGAACTGGTGGGCATTATCACTGGTCGTGATATCCGTTTTGTTACCGACATGACCCAGCCGGTCAGCGTGTACATGACGCCGAAAGAGCGCCTGGTCACCGTCCGTGAAGGCGAAGCACGCGATGCCGTATTTGCCAAAATGCACGAGAAACGCGTTGAGAAAGCGCTGGTTGTGGACGCGGGCTTCCACCTGCGCGGCATGATCACCGTCAAAGACTTCCAGAAAGCTGAACGTAAACCCCAGGCCTGTAAAGATGAGCATGGTCGTCTGCGCGTGGGTGCGGCGGTTGGTGCGGGCGCGGGCAACGAAGAGCGTGTCGATGCGCTGGTGGCTGCCGGTGTTGACGTATTGCTGATCGACTCCTCCCACGGTCATTCCGAAGGCGTGCTGCAACGCATTCGTGACACCCGTGCCAAATACCCGGATCTGCAAATCATTGGCGGTAACGTGGCGACAGGCGCTGGCGCTCGTGCGCTGGCGGAAGCCGGTTGCAGCGCAGTGAAAGTGGGTATCGGCCCAGGTTCTATCTGTACCACGCGTATTGTGACCGGCGTGGGCGTTCCGCAGATCACCGCCGTTTCCGACGCGGTTGAAGCGCTGGAAGGCACCGGTATTCCGGTGATCGCCGATGGCGGTATTCGCTTCTCCGGCGATATCGCGAAAGCGATCGCGGCGGGTGCCAGCGTAGTGATGGTCGGTTCGATGCTGGCAGGTACCGAAGAGTCTCCGGGCGAAATTGAACTGTTCCAGGGTCGTTCTTACAAATCCTATCGCGGCATGGGTTCACTGGGCGCAATGTCCAAAGGTTCCTCTGACCGTTACTTCCAGACCGATAACGCCGCCGACAAACTGGTGCCGGAAGGTATCGAAGGCCGCGTGGCCTACAAAGGCTACCTGAAAGAGATTATCCACCAGCAGATGGGCGGCCTGCGTTCCTGTATGGGTCTGACCGGCTGTGGTACTATCGACGAGCTGCGTACCAAAGCAGAATTCGTTCGTATCAGCGGTGCGGGTATTCAGGAAAGTCACGTTCACGACGTGACCATCACCAAAGAGTCGCCGAACTACCGCATGGGTTCCTGATTTTTTACGCGCCCGGCTCTACCGGGCGTTTTAATTTTGTCGATACAGCCTCGGAATTAGCGTCAATGTCGGAAAACATCCATAAACATCGCATTCTTATCCTGGACTTCGGTTCGCAATACACTCAGTTGGTGGCACGTCGCGTGCGTGAGCTGGGCGTCTACTGTGAGCTGTGGGCCTGGGATGTGACGGAAGCACAAATCCGTGAATTTAACCCGAGCGGGATTATCCTCTCTGGCGGACCGGAAAGCACCACTGAACACAACAGCCCGCGCGCGCCGCAGTACGTCTTCGACGCCGGTGTACCGGTGCTGGGCGTCTGCTACGGTATGCAGACCATGGCGATGCAGCTTGGCGGCCACGTTGAAGGCTCTAACGAGCGTGAGTTCGGTTATGCGCAGGTTGAAGTGCTGACCAACAGTGCACTGGTGCGCGGCATTGAAGACTCCCTGAGCGCCGAAGGTAACCCGCTGCTGGACGTGTGGATGAGCCACGGTGATAAAGTCACCGCTATCCCGTCTGACTTCGTGACCGTTGCCAGCACCGAGACCTGCCCGTTTGCGATTATGGCGAACGAAGAAAAACGCTTCTACGGCGTGCAGTTCCACCCGGAAGTGACGCACACCCGCCAGGGCCAGCGTCTGCTTGAGCGTTTTGTTCGCGATATCTGCGAGTGCGAAGCGCTGTGGACCCCGGCGAAAATTATCGAAGACGCGATTGTGCGTCTGCGCGAGCAGGTTGGCGAAGATAAGGTCATTCTCGGCCTGTCCGGTGGCGTTGACTCCTCCGTGACGGCCATGCTGCTGCACCGCGCCATCGGCGATCGTCTGACCTGTGTGTTCGTGGATAACGGCCTGCTGCGTCTGAATGAAGCCGATCAGGTGATGGACATGTTTGGCGACCATTTTGGCCTGAACATTGTGCACGTTAAAGGTGAAGAGCGCTTCCTGAGCGCGCTGGCGGGCGAGAACGATCCCGAAGCTAAACGTAAAATTATCGGCCGCGTGTTCGTCGAAGTGTTCGACGAGGAAGCCCTCAAGCTGGAAGACGTGAAGTGGTTGGCGCAGGGCACTATTTACCCTGACGTGATCGAGTCTGCGGCCTCCGCTACCGGCAAAGCACACGTCATCAAATCTCACCACAACGTCGGCGGCCTGCCGAAAGAGATGAAGATGGGCCTGGTCGAACCGCTGCGCGAATTGTTCAAAGACGAAGTGCGCAAGATCGGTCTGGAGCTGGGCCTGCCGTACGATATGTTGTACCGTCACCCGTTCCCGGGTCCAGGTCTTGGTGTGCGCGTACTCGGCGAAGTGAAGAAAGAGTATTGCGATCTGTTGCGCCGCGCTGATGCGATCTTCATTGAAGAGCTGCACAAGGCTGACCTGTACAACAAAGTGAGCCAGGCTTTCACCGTGTTCCTGCCGGTACGCTCCGTTGGCGTGATGGGCGACGGTCGTAAATACGACTGGGTGGTCTCTCTGCGTGCTGTCGAAACCATCGACTTTATGACCGCACACTGGGCGCACCTGCCGTATGAATTCTTGGGCCGCGTCTCCAACCGCATCATTAACGAAGTGAACGGCATTTCCCGTGTGGTGTACGACATCAGCGGCAAACCACCGGCAACGATCGAGTGGGAATAAACCCGCGTCAGTAATCACACATAGCCCGCATCCTGCGGGCTTTTTGTTCTCCAAAACGTAAGCGGAGACCCCATGACCACACGACACATCGATCAGCGCTTCTGGCGTTCGCCTGTGGTGCCCTATGCTGAACTGCGTTCTACGTGGCGAAGTCTTCAGGCGTATAAACTGCACAGTCATGCACAACTGTCGGTGGGGGCAATTGTGGAGGGCGAAACGCAAACGCTCTGCGATGGCGAGCTTTATTCGCTGCGGGTGGGGGATGTCGTGCTTATTGCACCGGAGGTCGCTCACAGCTGTAATCCGCTGGGGGGCGCGCGCAGTTATCATATGCTTTATCTGGATCGCGACTGGTGTCTGGCACAACTGGGGCTGACGCAGGGGCAACTTCACTGTCAACAAACGGTGGTTCGCGACGAAAACGTTTTTTCCCGCTTTACAGAACTCGTCTCGTTGATGCATGCAAACGACATGGCTCGTGTTCCTTCGCGGCTGGAAGCCTTGTTCGCAGCGCTGCCGGGCATTTTCGCAACCTCAACGCCCAGTCACGCCGATTGCAGCACGCAACTGCTTGAACGTTTTCATGCGGATTTGCAGATGCCGCCGACGCTTGATCAGCTGGCCAGCGCGTTTGCGATACGCAAAGAGACGCTGATCCGTCATGTCAGGCTGGCGACGGGCATGACACCGGGTGCGCTGCTCAACAACCTTCGCGTCGAATTCGCTAAAACGCGATTAAGAGCGGGTGAGGGGATTACCGACGTCGGCTACCAGAGTGGATTTGCCGATCAGAGTCACTTCCACCGCACCTTTGTGCGTTACACCGCTTCCACACCGCGCCAGTATGCGCAGCCTGAAGGATCAATATCAGACAATAATTAGCGGCAGTTGCGCTTTACAGTGACCGCTCACTTACATGGAGAGGTCACGATGGTTTCCCTCAGTTCGCTTATCCCTGCGGCATTCCCACTGCTTGCGCTGTCGCATTTTGTTGCTCTGCTCAGTCCTGGCTCCGATTTCTTTTTGCTGATTGGTTACGCCATTCGCTATCGCCTGCGGGGGAGCATTGGACTATGCGCGGGCATTGCGCTGGGCAATGCGTTCTATATCGTGCTGGCGATGCTCGGCTGGGGGGGGTTCAGGCAGGTGCCGATGCTGTTCACCCTCATCGAACTGCTCGGCGCAGGCTATCTCCTGTGGATTGGCAGCCAGCTGTTGCGCAGCAAACCCCAGGCGCTGGCGCTCGACGCCACCGAATCGCGCTGTCCGTCCTTTTTCAGGCAGGCGCTTCTCGGGCTGGGATCATCCCTGCTTAACCCTAAAAATGCGTTTTTTTATCTGGCGCTAATGACTTCAATACTTGGCCCCGACGTCACCCTGGCCCAGCAGATGTTTTGCGGCGTATGGATGACCTCCGCCGTGCTGTTATGGGATGTGCTGGTGGCGGCGACCATTGGCCTTCGCATTGTGCAGCAGCCTTTGCGAACCCGCATTCACCTCATTGAGCGCTTTGCAGGCGTCGTCCTCGCCGGGTTTGGCGTCTACATTTTGCTGTCGGGTCTGGCAAAACTATAACGATACGAAAAACCATAGCCATAGGAAAGCCCACGCAGGGCATTGCGTGCAAGATCCGGGGTAGGTTTTAACGATGCGCGGAGGAATCGCCAGGTTGGCTGATTTGTTGAGACTGGACTTTATCCTGATGATGATACCAGGCACCAATAGAGGAATAGACGAAGCGTCCAAAGAAAAAGAAGAAGCTGATGAGAAGTACGATACGGGTCATGCGACTGTCAAATCGATGTCGTTTTCGCATACTGGTTGCCTGACTCACAAAGGGGACCTTAAGGTATACCCGATTTTCCGGGCGGTACAATATTAATACACAGTCTCTCTCGCAGGTCAATTCGACTTAATGTAAAATTCCGTCAAAGAAAACATTCAAGTTTGTTATGTAAAGCGGGGTAAGATTCACTCCATGAATTTAAACGCATTTTGTACCAAAAAAATACAAAACGATTAATTAATTATTTTGGGCCATTTGATCTGAATCAATTGTTACGCTCCGTACACAACTAAAATCCATACAATATTTAAAGGCCACTGAGTACGTGACATTTACAGTCGGGTTGGATGCCTGCCTGAAACGCCCCTTCAGGATCCTGGGTTTTCCGTCGAGCATCTATGAATTTTAAAAAAACGTACCACGCGTTCAAAGATAAGTGGTGGGCGCTGCCTCTTGTGCTTCCCGGCGCTTTGCTGCCTTTAGTCAGTCTTGCCAACACTTCTACCCTGATCGAGGGCGGCGGCGTTGTCCTTTACTATTTGCCACTGGGCTTTTTTATCAGCCTGATGCTTTTCTTCGGCTGGGCTGCGGTACCCGGCATTGCACTGGCGCTGTTTCACCATTATTACCCGCAGGCGGGCGTCCCCGAAGCGCTGGCCAAGACCGCACATTTTCTCTTACCGGTGGTGCTAAGCTGGGGCGGTTACCGGGTGTTTGTCACCCGACGCCATATGGTCTCCTATGGCAACATCAGCCTGATGGGGCAGCGTATTTTTTGGCAGGTCTTTTGCCCGGCCTCCCTCTTTTTGATCATTTTCCAGTTTGCCACCTATCTTGGCCTGTATGACAACTACGATGCGCTGACCGGGGTCGGCCCGCTCAGTATCCGCACGCTGATCAACTTCCAGGCGCTACTGGTAGGATGCATTACCGGTGTCCCGATGTGCTATTTGCTCATCAGACTGCTGCGTCATCCACGCTACGTGAAAAGCTTTATCTCTCAGCTAAAACGGGAGTTTGACCCAAAGACAACACGCGTTGAGTTGGGTATCTGGCTGGGGGCGTTAGGCCTGTTTCTGGCACTTCTGCTCGCACCGTGGAATGAGAGCAGTACCATTTTTAGCACCAACTACACGCTTACGCTGCTGATGCCGGTAATGCTGTGGGGATCGATGCGTTTCGGCTATCGCTTTATGTCCATCGTCTGGACGCCGTTGCTCATTGTTTCGATCCACTATTTTTACTGTTATCTGCCGATTCATCAGGGCTACGATATCCAGTTGACCATTACGTCTTCGAGCTATCTGGTCTTTTCGTTCATCATCACCTATATGTCGATGCTGGCGACGCGGCAGCGCATCATTCACGTTCGCGCCCGACAGCTGGCCTACCTCGATCCGGTGCTACATATGCCGAACCTCAGGGCGCTAAACCGTGCGCTGGCGAAGTCTCCGTGGTCCGTCATCTGTTTTCTGCGCATCCCGGAGCTGGAAATTTTGGGGCGCAACTACGGTGTGATGCTCAGGATCCAGTACAAGCAAAAGCTGTCGGAGTGGATCCGTACAAGCCTGCACGAGAACGAAAACGAAGACGTCTACCATCTTTCCGGGCACGATCTGGCGATCCGCATGAATACGGAGTCCCATCAGACGCGTATTGACGAACTCGATCAGCGCATAAAGAAGTTCCGCTTCGTGTGGGATGGCATGCCGCTGCAACCGCAGGTTGGCATCAGCTTCTGCTACGTCCGATCGCCGGTTACCCATCTCTATTTGCTCCTGGGCGAGCTGAGCACCATCGCCGATCTTTCGCTGGCGACGAATCATCCGGAAAGCCTGCAACACCGCGGTGCGGCAAATTTACAGCGCGGTCTGAAAGACAAAGTCGAAATGATGAACCGCTTGCAGCGTGCGCTGGAAGAGGATCGCTTCCGGTTAATGGCGCAGCCCATCGCGGGCATTCGCGGTGACAACTATCACGAGATTTTACTGCGTCTGGTAGGGGATAACGGCGAGCTCATCAGCCCGGATAACTTCCTGCCGGTGGCGCATGAGCTTGGTCTGTCATCGCGCATTGATATCTGGGTCATTGCGCACACGCTGCAATTTATGGACACCCATCGCGAAGCCTTGCCCGGTCAGCGTTTCTCCGTCAACCTGTCCCCTTCGTCCGTGTGCCGTGCGCAGTTTTCGCAGGAAGTCAGCCTGTTGCTCAAACTGCATAATATTGAAGCCTGGCAGCTGATTTTTGAAGTCACTGAAAGCAACTCGCTGAGCAACATCGAACAGGCAAACCAGACGCTGGGCCAGCTGCAAAATATGGGCTGTCGCGTGGCGATAGATGACTTTGGCACGGGCTATGCCAGCTACGCGCGACTGAAAAATGTGAACGCCGATATCTTAAAAATCGACGGCAGTTTTATCCGCAATATTACGTCGAACAGCCTGGACTACCAGATTGTGGCGTCGATCTGCCATCTGGCGCGCATGAAAAAAATGCACGTGGTGGCGGAATATGTTGAAAGCGAAGAGATACGCTGCGCGGCCATCGCGCTGGGTATTGATTATTTGCAGGGGTATTTGATTGGCAAACCGGAACCGCTTGCGGATCTGGTGAAGCCCGTTCAGGCGCTGGCTAAGAGCGCCTGAACGGTCGTCGAATGAACGTGGATGCTCAGGCAGCCACGTTATTCGGCGATTGCTCTTCCTCGATTTTGAGCAGCCAGCCGGTCACCGACTGCCAGTACTCCTGCTCTTTTTCCAGATCGAACAGCACCAGCGCGTTCTGGCTAAACCAGTCCGGCGGGAAGCTCAGCGTCCAGTGGTTATCGTCCGTCTTCAGACGCAGCGTCGGCGGGGTTGTCGTCGCCTGGCGCTGGTTGTTCAGCAGCACGCCCAGGCGTAACAGCTGAATCAACGGCAGATAATGCTTTTTCTTGTACAGCGTAAAGCGCGGTAGATCGTCAATCTTGATCCCTTTGCGATGGTAGCGCACCAGCGTCGCCATCATCAGCTGTTGCTCCTGATTGAAGCCCGGCAAATCACTGTTTTGCAGAATGTACGCCGAATGGCGATGCATGCCGCTGTGATTGATGTTCAGACCAACTTCGTGGAGCATGGCGGACCATTTCAGCAGCGCGGCCAGCTGAGGGTGATCGAGTTTAGGATTTTGCTCCTGCCACTGTTCATACATCTGCGTGGTGGTGTCGAGCACGCGTTTGGCCTGCTCGCGGTCAATGTTGTACTGATTCGCCAGGCTTTGCGCGGTGCGGCTACGAATATCCTGATGGCGGAACCGGCCTTCCATTTCATACAGCACACCTTCACGCAGCGCACCGTCAGACAGACGCAGCTCGCGGATCGCCAGCGCATCAAAGACGCCGCACAAAATCGCCAGCCCCGGCACAAAAACCGCTTTACGCTCATCGGACAGCCCCGGCAGGCTGAGCGCGCTAAAGCTTTTGGCTTTGAGCACTTCGCCAACCAGCATTTCGAGGCGTTCAGGCGTGATGAAGCCATCCTTTTCGCCCAGCGCCTGGAGCACTTCATGTGCCGCTTTGATGGTGCCTGATGCGCCCAGCGCCACGTTCCAGCCCTGAATACGGTATTGCCACGCCAGGCTTTCCAGTTTTTGCACCGCCGCGATACGCGCGCGCTGGAAGTTTTCACGGCTAATGACACCGCCTGGGAAGTAGAGCTGCGCAAAGCTCACGCAGCCCATGCGGCGGCTTTCGACCAGCTTCGGCTCGAAGTCCTCGCCAATCACCAGCTCCGTTGAACCGCCGCCGATATCGATCACCAGTTTGCGGCCTTTTTCCGGCTGCGTGTGCTCCACGCCCATAAAAATCAGACGTGCTTCTTCATTACCGGAAATGATCTCAATCGGGTAGGGGATGACCTTCTCCGCGCGCTTGACAAACTCAGAGGCGTTAAGGGCCTGGCGCAGCGTGTGGGTACCCACGATGCAGACGCTGGAGGCGTCAAAACCTTGCAGGCGTTCAGCAAATAGCGCAAGGCAACTTAGCCCGCGCTCCATGGCTTCTTCGCTCAGCATGTTCTGGCTGTCGAGACCATCGGCCAGATGCACGCGCTGCTTCAGGCGACCGATGATTTGCATCGCGCCATCCACCACACGGGCGATGACCATGTGGAAACTGTTCGAACCAAGATCGACCGCAGCAAACTCCTGCGGCCGTGGGGTCTTGTCATTTATAGGCATAGATTAATCGGGCTGTTCGAGTGATTTAATGTAATCGTAAATCGCCAGTTGCGAGCGCACTTTGCGGCGGTTACCGCGCGGTACGTAGCGATTACTCAGTTCTTTGTCGATGTACCGGGCTTTCACGGTATCGTTAAGCTGGAGATCGACAATGGTCAGGATCTGTTCTTTAAGCCGCGGATCCAGCAGCGGTGCCGCAACTTCAATACGATAGTCAATGTTACGCGTCATCCAGTCAGCGGAGGAGAGATAGACCTGCTTATCGCCACCGTTTTCAAAGATATAGATGCGATCGTGCTCAAGGTAGCGGTCAACAATACTGATCACGCGAATATTGTCGCTGATCCCCTCAAGCTGTGGGATCAACGAGCACATACCGCGCACCAGCAGATTCACCGGAACGCCAGAGCCTGAAGCGGCATAGAGTCTGTCCACCAGGCCCTTATCCACCAGGTTGTTAAGCTTCAGCGTAATACCGGATGGCCGTTTTTTCTGCGCATTCGCGATCTCTTTATCGATCATATCATAGAGCAGGCGGCGGGAATTTTGCGGCGAAACCAGCAGATAATCGAAATCGACCGGGCGGTACGGGTTCTCAATGAAGTTAAACACGCGACGCACTTCATTGGTGATACGCGCATCGGCGGTCAGCAATGAGTAGTCGGTGTAGAGGCGCGCGGTTTTTTCGTTGAAGTTACCGGTGCCAATGTGCGCGTAACGCACCACTTCATCGCCTTCTTTGCGCGACACCAGGAACAGCTTGGCGTGAATTTTCAGGCCTGGCGCGGAGAAGATCACGTGCACGCCCGCTTCGGTCAAGCGTCGCGCCCAGTGAATATTGGCTTCTTCATCAAAACGTGCCTGTAGCTCAACCACCACCGTAACTTTCTTGGCGTTGTGCGCGGCGTGGATCATCGCATCGATAATGCGGGAGTCTTTCGCTACGCGGTAGATGTTGATCTTGATGGCCAGCACGCTCGGATCGAAGGAGGCCTGGCGCAGCAGTTCCAGCACGTGCTCAAAGGTGTGGTATGGATAGTAGAGCAGCACGTCGCGTTCGCGAATGGCGTCGAAACCGTTGCGGAATTTATCAAACCAGAGGTGGCGCAGGCGCGGCAGCGGTTTATTCACCAGATTGGCTTTACCCACGTTCGGGAAACCAATGAAGTCTTTAAAATTATGGTAGCGTCCGCCGGGCACGATGGAGTCATAGCGGGAAATCGTCAGCTTTTCGCGCAGCATTTCCACCATCGCATCGGGCATGTCACGCTGGTAGACAAAGCGTACCGGCTCTGCGGTCAGACGCTGCTTCAGGCTTGAGGACATCAGCTCCATCAGGCTCGATTCCATTTCGTGCACCAAATCATATTCGGCGTCACGGGTCATTTTCATCGAGTAGGCGTTGAGCGCGTCGTAATCGAAGAAGCCTTTGAAAATATCATCCAGGCAGTAGCGCAGAATGTTATCCAGCAGGATCATTGGCTTGCGGCGGCGCGGCGCTTCCGGCGGCAGGTTCACAAAGCGCGGGACTTTATCAGACGGGATTTCAAGCAGCGCATAGCGAATCGTGTCGCCGCGAATAATTTCCACCGCCAGATAGGTGTAATCGTCTTTCAGGAACTGCACCAGGTCGGTTTCACGGTTAATCAGGATGGGCGTGATGTGCTGGCGCAAATAGTGTTTGAAGTAGTTGCGTAACCAGCTCTGCTGATTAACGGAAAGCTGACGCTCGTTAATGAGGAAAATCTGGTTGCGCGCCATCTCCAGCAGCAGTTCGTTATACAGGCCATCAAATTCCTGATCGGCTTTCAGTACCCGGGCCTGGATCTTACCGAGGAGATGTCGCGAGTGGGCGTTCGATCCTTGCTCTTCGCTAATGATGATTCGGCGCTTAAGCTCGGCGAAGCGGACCTTGTAAAACTCATCAAGGTTATTGGAGTAGATCCCTAAAAAACGCATGCGCTCAATAAGCGGATTCGCTTTGTCCGCCGCTTCCTGTAGGACGCGTTCGTTAAACGCTAACCAGCTCAGCTCTTTCTCGATGTATAACTTTTCCTGACCCATTAAAACTCACACTCCGGTTCAATCACGGTTCGTGGCAAATCCGTCTCAGCCTTCATTATGGCGAGCTTTGCCACAGGTTGTCCAATTGTGACAGGTAAGTATGACAATAAACCGTTTATGCGGGGCGAACCAGTAGAAAGCGGAATAAAAAAATGCCGGTTTTCACCAGCATCTTATTAATCGGACGGGAAAATTTACTCGTCGCAGGCGTGACCCTGGGCGGGAAGCTGCACGTCATCCAGCCACGCGCTGTTGTCACGCATGACCAGTCGTCCTTCAATAAACCAGCCCACCACCAGCGGGTAAATTGCATGCTCCTGCGCTTGCACGCGGGCGGTAATGTCCTCTTCCGTGTCGCCGTCAAATACCGGGACTTTAGCCTGTAAAATGACCGGGCCGCCGTCGAGTTCATCGGTAACAAAATGCACGCTGGTGCCGTGCTCGGCATCGCCATTTTCCAGCGCCTGACGGTGCGTATTCAGGCCAGGGTATTTCGGCAGCAGGGAAGGGTGAATATTCAGCAGACGCCCGGCGTAATGTGCGACAAACGCCGGACTGAGGATGCGCATATAGCCCGCGAGGATCACCACATCGGGCGCGTAGGCGTCGATTTCCTGCATCAGTTCGCGGTCAAACGCTTCACGGCTGGCAAACAAATCCGCCGTGAGCGCGTGCGCCGCAATCCCGGCGTCGCGCGCACGTTCAAGGCCGAAAGCCTCAGCCTTATTACTGAATACCGCACGGATCGTGGCGTTAATTTTTTTCTGTTCACAGGCATCGATGATCGCCTGCAAATTGCTTCCGTTACTGGAAATTAGCACCACAATGTTTTTCATTCGATGACCACACGCTCGTCGGAATCAGAGGCTTTAATGATACCGATTTTCCACGCGTTTTCACCTTTTGCGGTCATCAGTTCAATGGCCTTATCCGCTTCCTGCGCAGGCAGGGCGATCAGCATACCGACGCCGCAGTTAAAGGTGCGATACATCTCATGACGGCTGACGTTACCGGCGGTTTGCAGCCAGTTAAACACCGACGGCCACTGCCAGGAGGACTCGTCGATCACCGCCTGGGTGTTATCCGGCAGCACGCGCGGAATATTTTCCCAGAAGCCGCCGCCGGTCAGGTGCGCAATGGCGTGAACGTCAACGTTGGCAATCAGCTCAAGAATGTTTTTCACATAGATGCGCGTCGGGGCGAGCAGGTGATCCGCCAGCGGTTTGCCGTCCAAATCGGTGGTTTGTGGATCGCAGCCGCTCACTTCCACAATTTTGCGTACCAGCGAGTAGCCGTTGGAGTGCGGACCGCTGGAACCGAGTGCAATCAGCACATCGCCATCGGTGACTTTAGATCCGTCGATAATTTCTGATTTTTCTACCACGCCGACGCAGAAGCCCGCCACGTCGTAGTCTTCGCCGTGGTACATGCCCGGCATTTCTGCCGTTTCGCCACCCACCAGCGCGCAGCCGGATTGCAGGCAACCTTCGGCGATGCCGTTGATCACGCTGGCCGCGGTATCAACATCTAATTTGCCGGTGGCGTAATAGTCGAGGAAAAACAGCGGCTCAGCGCCCTGGACCACCAGATCGTTCACGCACATGGCGACCAGATCGATGCCGATGGTGTCGTGACGTTTCAGATCCATCGCCAGACGCAGCTTGGTGCCCACGCCGTCAGTGCCGGAAACCAACACTGGCTCACGATATTTTTGCGGCAATGCGCACAGCGCGCCGAAGCCACCCAGGCCACCCATGACTTCAGGGCGACGGGTTTTCTTCACCACGCCTTTGATTCGGTCAACCAGAGCATTGCCCGCGTCAATATCAACACCGGCATCTTTGTAGCTGAGAGAGGTTTTATCGGTCACTGCTTGAGTCCCCACGCGTTTGCTTGCGGTAGAAATAAAATTCGGCGCAATTCTAACAGCCCAGGCAATCGTTTGCGAGTCCATTATTCGCGGCTTACCAGGATTCTTGCGATATACTCATTTCCATTCTGATTGATCCGGATCAACGCGCCGCCTGTAGCGTAACGGAAAAAAAGCGGTATAATCCGGCGATTTTTTTTGTGGCTGCCAACTGTCTGGGGAAGGAGAAGAGTATGAAGATCGTGGAAGTAAAACACCCACTCGTCAAACACAAGCTGGGACTGATGCGAGAGAACGACATCAGCACCAAACGCTTTCGTGAACTCGCCTCTGAAGTCGGAAGCCTGTTGACCTATGAAGCTACCGCCGATTTGGCCACCGAAAAAGTGACCATCGAAGGCTGGAACGGCCCGGTGCAGGTTGAGCAGATCAAGGGTAAAAAAATTACCGTCGTGCCGATCCTGCGCGCAGGCCTCGGCATGATGGAAGGCGTTCTGGAACACGTGCCGAGCGCCCGCATCAGCGTGGTGGGGATTTACCGCAACGAAGAGACGCTGGAGCCGGTACCCTATTTCCAGAAGCTGGTGTCTAACATCGACGAGCGCATGGCGCTGGTGGTTGACCCGATGCTGGCGACCGGTGGCTCAATGATCGCGACCATCGACCTGCTGAAAAAAGCCGGTTGTACCAGCATCAAAGTGCTGGTGCTGGTGGCGGCACCTGAAGGTCTGGCGGCGCTGGAGAAAGCCCACCCGGACGTCGAGCTGTACACGGCGTCAATCGACCAGGGCCTCAACGAGCACGGATACATTATTCCGGGGCTTGGCGATGCCGGCGACAAGATTTTTGGTACCAAGTAAGTGAATAAATAAAAAAGAGCCGACTTTGATAGTCGGCTTTTTTTTGAATAAAAGAAGCTGTTCGTAAAACAAAACACAACTCCAACTCAGAGGAAAACACTATGACGCGCCGTGCTATCGGGGTGAGTGAAAGACCGCCGCTTTTACAGACAATCCCGCTTAGTTTACAGCACCTGTTCGCCATGTTTGGCGCGACCGTGCTGGTGCCAATCCTGTTTCACATTAACCCGGCCACTGTGCTGCTGTTCAATGGTATCGGGACGCTGCTCTATCTCTTTATTTGTAAAGGTAAAATCCCTGCGTATTTAGGTTCAAGCTTTGCGTTTATTTCGCCGGTGCTGCTGTTGCTGCCGCTCGGGTATGAAGTGGCGCTGGGCGGTTTCATCATGTGTGGCGTGCTGTTCTGCATCGTCGCATTCATCGTGAAAAAAGCCGGTACCGGCTGGCTGGACGTGATGTTCCCGCCCGCGGCGATGGGCGCAATCGTTGCCGTCATCGGTCTGGAACTGGCTGGCGTCGCGGCGAACATGGCAGGTCTGCTTCCGGCTGACGGCCAGTCGCCGGAGTCCAAAACCATCATCATCTCGCTGGTGACGCTGGGCGTGACGGTGTTTGGTTCCGTGCTGTTCCGCGGCTTCCTGGCGATTATCCCGATCCTCATCGGGGTGCTGGCCGGTTACGCGCTGTCGTTTGCGATGGGCGTTGTCGATACCACGCCGATTGCCAACGCGCACTGGTTTGCGCTGCCAACGTTCTACACGCCGCGTTTTGAATGGTTTGCTATTTTCACCATTCTGCCTGCGGCGCTGGTGGTGATTGCGGAGCACGTAGGCCACCTCGTGGTCACGGCGAACATCGTTAAACGCGATCTGATCCGCGATCCCGGCCTGCACCGTTCCATGTTTGCTAACGGTATTTCGACCATTATCTCCGGCTTTTTCGGCTCCACGCCGAACACCACCTACGGCGAGAACATCGGCGTGATGGCGATCACCCGTGTATACAGCACCTGGGTGATTGGCGGCGCGGCCATTTTTGCGATTCTGCTCTCCTGCGTCGGTAAACTGGCGGCGGCGATCCAAATTATTCCGGTTCCGGTGATTGGCGGCGTTTCTTTGCTGCTGTACGGGGTTATCGGCGCATCCGGTATTCGCGTGCTGATTGAATCCAAAGTGGATTACAACAAAACGCAAAACCTGATCCTGACCTCGGTGATCCTGATCATCGGCGTGAGCGGCGCGAAAGTGCACATTGGTGCCGCTGAGCTGAAAGGTATGGCGCTGGCGACCATCGTGGGCGTGGGCCTTGCGCTGATCTTCAAACTGATCAGGGTACTGCGCCCGGAAGAAGTGGTGCTGGACGCCGAAGAAAGCGACGTCAAAGGGCAGTAACCGTCCTGTCAGAACCGGGTGTAATGCCCGGTTCTGACATAGCGTTATTTTATGGTAAACTCACTGCGATTTCTGTAAGCCCTGTTGAGGTACCTCTGAACACACCGGCACAGCTCTCCCTGCCACTGTATCTACCTGACGACGAAACCTTTGCGAGTTTCTGGCCGGGTGATAACCCTTCTTTACTGGCCGCCCTGCAAAACGTCCTGCGCCAGGATCACAGCGGATACATCTATTTCTGGTCGCGCGAAGGCGCTGGCCGCAGCCATTTGCTGCACGCCGCCTGCGCAGAACTCTCCGCGCGCGGTGATGCGGTGGGCTATGTGCCGCTGGATAAACGCACCTGGTTTGTTCCCGAAGTGCTGGACGGCATGGAGCAACTCGCGCTGGTGTGCATCGACAATATCGAATGCGTGGCGGGCGATGAGCTTTGGGAGATGGCGATTTTCAACCTGTATAATCGCATCCTGGAGTCCGGGAAAACGCGGCTTTTGATCACCGGTGACAGACCGCCGCGCCAGCTTAAGCTCGGTTTACCGGATCTCGCCTCGCGCCTCGACTGGGGGCAAATCTATAAGCTGCAACCGCTCTCGGATGAAGACAAATTGCTCGCCCTCCAGCTGCGCGCACGCCAGCGGGGTTTCGAACTGCCGGAAGACGTGGGGCGGTTCCTGTTAAAACGTCTGGATCGGGAAATGCGCACGCTGTTTATGACGCTCGATCAGCTCGATCGCGCCTCCATTACCGCCCAGCGCAAGCTAACCATTCCGTTCGTGAAAGAGACCCTGAAGCTGTGATTGCGCCGGGTGGCGGCTACGCCTGACCCGGCCTACAAGGGCCTGACGGTTTGGGTAGGCCAGGCGGCATCAGTTAATTCAAAATCTCCAGCACGCTCTCCGGCGGGCGGCCAATCCGCGCTTTACCGTTCGCCACCACAATCGGGCGCTCAATCAGTTTTGGATTGTCCACCATCGCGCGCAGAAGCTCATCCTCGGAAAGGTGGCTGTCAGAAAGATTGAGCGTTTTATACAGATCCTCTTTCTGGCGCATCAAATCGCGCGCGCTGGCATAACCGAGCTTTTGCAGCAGATCCCGCAGCATTGCCACATCCGGCGGCGTGTCTAAATAGAGCACCACGTCGGGATCAATGCCGTTTGATTTCAACAGGCTCAACGTGTCGCGGCTCTTTGAGCAGCGCGGGTTATGGTAGATTTTCACGGCGTCCGACATGCCTTCTCCTTTTTACATCTTGGTGTAAGGTTTGAAACGTTGCTGCATCTGGCGCAGCTGATCGATACGTGCGTCATAGCGCGCCTGTTGCAGACTGCCGAGCTTCACCTGCGAACTGGCGCTGCCGAGCAGCGTAATGGCCTGATCCAGTTTTCCAACCAGCGCCTGACCCTCCGCCCGCGCCGCCAGTTCCTGATCGCGGTTGTTTAACGCCGCTTCCGCTTGTGCCAGCAGATCCCAGCCGTTGAGATCCTCTTTATAGCTAAAGGTGTAACGATTAAGGATCGTCGCTGCCTCGGCGGGCTGTTTCGCCTCCAGATACGCGTTGGCGAGATTGAGCTGGAGCACCGGGTTGGTTTTAATTTCCCGGGCGTTTTTCAGGCGATTAATGGCGTCTGCGGTTTTGTTCTGCCCCAGATCGATGTCGGTGGCAAGGTCGAGATACCAGGCGTTGCCCGGTTCGGCACTCAACAGCGGCTGAAGCGCCTGGCTGGCCTGAGCATAATTGCTGGTGCCCATTGCCTGAAGCGCACGTCCGTACTGGGCGGCGCGCTGTTCCCGCACGTTGCCTTTTGCCAGCGCGTCCAGCAGATCGTTGGTGAGCTGATTGCGGCCCGACTTATACATGCCCAGCGTGCGCACCTTCGCCATATAGAAATCTTCGGAAGATTGCACCACCACCGGGCGCATCTGGTTTGCGCGGTTACGTGCGTCGGAGAGGCGGCTTTCCGGCAGCGGGTGCGTCAGTAAAATTTCCGGCGGGCGCGACGAGTAACGCGCCTGGTCGAGCAGTTTCTCAAGAAACGTCGGCATCGCCTGCGGATCGAATCCGGCCCGTTGCAGCACCTGAATACCAATGCGGTCGGCTTCCTGTTCGTTTTGTTGCGTAAAGCTGATCATCCCCTGGCGCGTACCAGCCAGCGTACCGGTCAGTGCCGCCATGCCCGCCTGTGGGCTGGCCATCGCTAACAGAATGGAGCCTAACGCGCCTGCCCAGGTCAGCGGCGCGCTGTTTTTCTGATCTTCCATCGCACGGGCGAGGTGACGTTGCGTGACGTGAGAAATTTCGTGCGCCATCACCGACGCCAGCTGGCTTTCGTTATCCGCATAGCGGAACAGCGCCGAGTGCAGCACCACGTTACCGCCAAAGAAGGCGAAGGCGTTAATTTCGTCGTTATTGATCAAATAGAAATGGAAAGGCGTTTTGACCGAGTTGGCGTGTGCCACCAGGCGCAGGCCGAGGGAATTGATGTATTGCACCAGCAGCGGATCGTTAATCAGCGGCGCACTGCCGCGCAGCTGGCGCACATAATAATCGCCCATCTGCATCTCCTGACCAATCGACAGCGTGCTGCCTGCGGAGGTGCCCATATCCGGCAGATCGTCAGTAGAGTCCGCCAACGCAGGGGCCGCCTGACCTAGCGTCAGTGCCGCAATGAGCGTGGCAACCAGGGTCTTTTTCAACTGCCTGAACATAACCTCAATCCTGTATCTGGGTTGTGACCATTTGACCCATTATGTCATGTATTGTTCCGCCTGCACGCGTTGCGCTGGCCCGGCACGACAAATGTGATGACTATCATAGGCAATCCCCGTAGCAGTTTCCTGTTCCCGGTACGAAAAGCGAAGTCTTTTTTGTGTCATTTCGATACAATTACCGTAATCAGTTTTGATGAAAACACGCCAGGGAAAGAAGACTATGCTCGAAATGTTGCTGCAGTGGTATCGCCGTCGCTTTAGCGATCCAGAGGCGATTGCGCTGCTGGTCATCCTGCTCGCGGGCTTTACGATCCTTTTCTTCTTTAGCGGCCTGCTTGCGCCGCTGCTGGTGGCCATTGTGCTGGCCTATCTCCTTGAATGGCCGACGGCCCGGCTTGAGCGCATTGGTTGTTCGCGGCGCTGGGCGAGCAGCATCGTGCTGGTGTTTTTTGTCGGCATCCTGCTGCTGATGGCGTTTGTGGTGATGCCGGTGGCCTGGCAGCAGGGGATCAATCTTATCCGCGACATGCCTGGTATGTTGAATAAACTCTCCGATTTCGCCGCCACGCTGCCGCGCCGATATCCGGCGCTGATGGACGCGGGCATTATTGACGCGATGGCGGAAAACATGCGCACCCGCATGCTGTCGATGGGTGATTCCGTGGTGAAAGCGTCTCTCGCTTCGCTGGTCGGTTTGCTGACGCTGGCGGTCTATCTGGTGCTGGTGCCGCTGATGGTGTTCTTCCTCGTCAAAGACAAAGAGCAAATGCTCAACGCGGTGCGCCGCGTGCTGCCGCGTAATCGTGGGCTGGCGGGCCAGGTCTGGAAAGAGATGAACCAGCAGATCACCAACTATATTCGCGGCAAAGTGCTGGAGATGATCGTCGTCGGCGTCGCCACCTGGATTGGCTTTATTCTTTTCGGCCTCAACTACTCGCTGCTACTGGCGGTGCTGGTGGGCTTCTCGGTGCTGATCCCCTACATCGGTGCGTTTGTGGTCACCATTCCGGTTGTCGGGGTGGCGCTGTTCCAGTTTGGCCTTGGCACTGAGTTCTGGAGCTGCTTTGCGGTTTATCTGATCATTCAGGGGCTGGACGGCAACTTACTGGTGCCGGTGCTGTTCTCGGAAGCGGTGAATTTGCACCCGCTGGTGATTATCCTGTCGGTGGTGATTTTCGGCGGACTGTGGGGATTCTGGGGCGTGTTCTTCGCCATCCCGCTGGCGACGCTGATTAAAGCGGTGATGCACGCCTGGCCGGACGGGCTGACGATTGAAAACGATGTCTGAAAGCCTGGGTAAGCCCGATCTTACAACACCTCCCTGGCGGTGATCCCCAGGCGCTGCATGCGCGAAAGTAGCGTGGTGCGTTTCATACCAAGGCGCGTTGCCGCACCGCGAGGCCCGGCCACAATGCCGTTGGTTTCGCGAAGAATTTGAATAATGCGCAGGCGCTCCTCTTCGTCATTTTCCGGCGGCGCGGTGTGGATAATCTCCGCGACGCGGGTGAATGGGAAGGGATCGTGGCTGACCGGTTGCGTCATGCCTGGATTTTGCGCGCCGAGCGACAGGGTTAAGGTGTTATCGCGTGATAGCAGCACCGCACGCTCCAGCACGTTTTCCAGCTCGCGCACGTTGCCCGGCCATTCGTAGCGCATCAGCTGGCGCAGGGTTTGCGCCGGAATATCATCAATCACTTTGTTCAGGCGGCGCGCCAGTTTTTGCGTAAATGCGTGGGTCAACAGTGGGATATCGTCAGGGCGTTCGCGCAGCGGTGGCAGCACCAGCGGGAAGACGTTCAGGCGATAAAAAAGATCGCTGCGGAATTCACGATCGATCACCATCTGTTGCAGGTCACGGTTGGTGGCGGCAATGACGCGGACGTTAACCGGGATCACCCGGTTCCCCCCCAGCCGTTCGATTTCACGCTCCTGTAATACGCGCAGCAGCTTGGGCTGAAGCTCAAGGGGCAAATCGCCAATCTCATCAAGAAACAGCGTGCCTTCGTCGGCCATTTCGAAGCGCCCGCGATGGGTGTTGATCGCGCCGGTAAACGCCCCTTTGTCGTGGCCGAACAGCTCGCTCTCCAGCAGGCTCGCCGGAATGGCCGCACAGTTGATTTTCACCAGCGACTTGTCCTTACGACCGCTTAGCTGATGAATGGCGCGGGCGATGATCTCTTTTCCGGTGCCGGTTTCCCCCAGAATCAGCACCGTACTGTCGCTTTGCGCGACGATCTTCACCTGCTGGAGAACGTCATGCATGGCCTCGCTTTGGTAAATAATGTCGCCAGACCCCTGGGCCGAGAGAATTTGCTCGCTCAGCCGGGTGTTTTCGCTGTTGAGATTTTCCTTCAGGTGCGTCACGTTGCGATAAGCGTCGGCGTTATCGACGGCGATCGCCATCCGATCGGCGATCTGTTGCAAAATCGTGCGATTTTGATCGTCAAACAGCGCGGCGTCCGCATGTGCCAGAATAAGCACGCCGGTGGCCTGCGGGCCAAAGGCCAGCGGTAGCAGGAAAATCGCGCGAAGACCGTCAGCGGCAAAACGGCTTATTAGCGGATCCTGTTGCACCAGCGCGTCAATCTCGGCGGCAGTCAATAAACACGCACTGTTTTCACTGACTATTTTTTGCAGCAGGGCGCTCTCGTCATGCAGCGGGAATTGCTGGCTGATCGCAGGCTGATGGGTGAAATTGGTGGTGTGTAAAATACGCTGTCTGGCGTGCAGACCGTCGCGTAATACCACGCTGACGGAATGAATGCCAAAGAAGCGATGAATTTCATGAGAGACATGTTCAACCAGTTCGTCGCTGTCCAGATGCGACAGCACGGTATTGGTGATGTCCACCAGAATACGATAATGGTCCCGTTCCTGCGCCGTCGAACGCAGTGATTTCTCTAATGCCGCCTGCTCCAGCAGCCCTTCTAACGCAGGCACCGCGAGGCGCGCCAGCCAGGCCAGTTGGGCGTTATCGCGGGCGGCAAATTTGCCGCCGTCGGTACGCACAAAGCGCAACTCTGCCATGATCTCGTTTTTCAACAGCACCATATGCAACGCGCTGTCGCTGATTTCCCCCTGATACGCATGATTGACGCATTCGACGCTACCGTCGTCGAAACAGCGATAGTAGCTGCCGTCGCTAAGACGTAGCTCAATAAATTGAATCGGGCTGAAAGGCGGAGGCAAAGGAACAAAGGCTCGCAATACTGACGCTTTATCATTCTGTTGCAGTAAATGCTGTAAAATCATTGATACTGCATCCTTGGCAAAAGGGCGGCGCGACGATTTCTGGCGAGCCGCTATTCTACGATAACCTTTCCTTTCGTAGTGTTATCCGCTTCACGTAAAGCTTTATTGCCTGTCCGCAGGCAGCTGTCTTACCATTAAATAGATCGCCGGTTCACAGGAAATATCATCCAGCAAATCAATGAATTGACGACTCCATTCACGCCAGGGCGACGGGGCGGTGTCGGCGAGTGGCGCAAGTGCCGCGCTCAGCATCGGCACGTGCGTCGAATCTACGACAATTTCACCGAAGTTCAACAGTCCCTGCATTTTACGTTTCGCGGCGCCGTCGTCGAGCAGCGCCACCCAGCTTGTATATTGCGATAGCGAGAGCGACAGCACGGTGTTCAGGCAGTCAATCACGCCGACGTGGTGCCCGATTGCCAGCGAGTAGTAGAGCACCTGCTGGCTGTTTTCCGGTACGCTGGCGCTGTTATCAACAAATTTCTGCCGCAGCGTCCAGAAGAGAACGTTATTGTCGGGCGTGCTCATACGGCTGCCTCCAGTTCGGTTAACAGTTCGCGCACCACCACGCTCAGCCGTGGATCGTCAGCCTGCGCCAGCCAGCTTTCCACCCGCGCCATCGCAAACTGAGGGTCACCCTCGCTCAACAGGGCGAATAAGCGATCGCAGATCTCACGCCCTTGTCGGTAACCTGCAAGACGCCGGGCGGCGCGCTCGATTGTGATGCGCAGCGGCAGCGGAAGGGTTGGCCAGCGCACGACGGCTTCTTCGCCGGGAGCCTGTTGATAGTCAATGCCGTGGAGCTTTTGTTGCAGTAAGCCGAGCGCTACTGCGAAGCCGTGGATGGTCGCGGCGGGCGTTGGCGGGCAGCCGGGGATCCACACGTCAACGGGCACAATGGTGTCGCTGCCGCCCCAGACGCAGTAGAGATCGTGAAAAATACCGCCGCCGACGCCGCAGGCACCGTAGGAGACGCAAATTTTATGATCGGGTGCCGCATGCCAGGCGCGCAGCGCGGGCATCCGCATGGCACGGGTTACCGCGCCGGTAAACAGCAAAATATCCGCATGGCGCGGGGAGGCGACCACTTTGATGCCAAAGCGCTCGGCATCAAACAGCGGCGTAATGGCGGAGAAAATCTCAATTTCGCAGCCGTTGCAGCCGCCGCAGTCCACGCGGTAGACGTAGGCGGAACGCTTAATATCGCGCAGCAGAAGCTGCTTCATTTTATCGGCGTGCTCAGGCAGGGCCACCGGTTGGCTGACGTGCTGAGTCAGTGTGCGAGCGCCGGAATTCATACGTGCTCCTTGAGATGAAAATGAACGTTAACGCTGTCGCGCTGGGCCACCGCCGCCCGGCGTTTACAGGCCGGGCAGACTTCCGCCTGAGCGCGTAAAAACGCCGCCAGTTCAGGTTTTCCCTGCTGATGGACAAGCAGGGCCACCGCCAGCGCCAGCGATTTTTCCGGCGTAAAGGGCCGCTCGCACACCCGACAGTGCTGCAAACGGAATGTGGCGGTGACATACAGATCGGCTTTACGCGTCACCGCCAGTTCGAAATCTTCCGTCAGGCGGATGGCGTGGGTCGGGCACACCTCTTCGCAGCGTCCACAATAAATGCAGCGCCCCAAAAACAGCTGCCAGACGCGGGCGTTTTCCTCCGGTCGCGTTTCCATGGTCAGCGCATTAGCGGGGCAGGCGGTGGTGCATGCGCCGCAGGCGATACACTGCAACGGATCCAGTTCCGGTCTGCCGCGAAAGCCGGGGCACAGTTCCAGCGGTGCAAACGGATATTTCACCGTTGGCTCGCCTGCTTTAATGATGGTTTTTAACAGTTTCAGCATCGTTGCCTCCTTACTTCAGCGGCGAGTGACGGCGCTCAAGGCCATAGCGTTCGATCTCTTTGTACGGCACGGTGGTACTTTTGCGCTTGCGCACATCCACCAGCGTCACGCGGTCGGTGCAGGAGTAGCAGGGATCGAGGCTGCCGATGATCAGCGGTGCATCGGACACGGTATTGCCCCGCAGCATGTAGCGCAGCACCGGCCAGTTGGCGTAAGTTGCTGCCCGGCAGCGCCAGCGGAAGAGCTTCTGGTTATCGCCGGTCATGCTCCAGTGCACATCTTCCCCGCGCGGAGCTTCAACGTAGCCCAGCGCAAAGGCGTGTGGTCGATAGCGAAAGCCTTCGGTCAGCAGCGGGGTGTCCGGCAGGTTATCCAGCGCGTATTCGATCATCGCCAGTGAGTCAAAGGTCTCTTTTACCCGCACCATCACGCGGGAAAACACGTCGCCGCCATCCTGGGTAAACAGCGTTTTTGGGATGTTGGCATAGTCGGCGTAGGGGTGATCAAAACGTAAATCACGGGCAAAACCGCTGCCGCGGATCAGCGGCCCGACCGGGCTGTAGTCCCGCGCCACCTGGCGGTCGAGAATGCCGACGCCCTGGGTGCGTTGGGCGATATTGGGCGTATTGAGCAGCATCTCTACCAGCTCGCTCACCTCGGCGCGCATCTCTCTGACCAGTTGGATCGTTTTGACGCGCTGCGCTTTCAGAATGTCGCGGCGCACGCCGCCAATCAGATTCAGGCCGTAGGTTTTGCGCGATCCGGTCAGCAGCTCCGCCATGGTCATGGATTTTTCACGCACGCGGAAAAACTGCATAAAGCCGGTATCAAAGCCAACAAAATGGCTGGAAAGCCCTATGTTCAGCAGGTGGCTGTGCAGGCGTTCCACCTCCAGCAGTACCGAGCGAATGCTCTGCGCGCGCGGCGGCACGTAAATGCCCAGCGCGTTTTCCACTGAGCTTGCGTAGGCCACGCTGTGGGCAAAGCCGCAGATGCCGCAGACGCGGTCGGATAAAAAGGTCACTTCGTTGTAGCCCATGCGCGTTTCGGCGAGTTTCTCCATGCCGCGATGAACGTAAAACAGGCGGTAGTCAGCGTCGATAATGCGCTCGCCGTCGACAAACAGCCGGAAATGGCCCGGTTCATCGGAGGTGATGTGCAGCGGGCCAATTGGCACAATGCGCGCATCGCTGTCGCCGTCGTTGATAAAGCGGTAATTTTCCGTGTCGTTGGTCGGCTCCGGGCGCAGACGGTAGTCCATGGTGTCTTTGCGCAGCGGGTGCATATCGTCCGGCCAGTCATCCGGCAGGACCAGGCGACGCTGATCCGGCAGGCCCACCGGGATCAGCCCGTACATGTCGCGGATTTCGCGCTCGCCCCACACCGCCGCAGGCACGCGGGGGGTGACCGACGGAAATTCGCGGCTGGTGGCATCGACCAGCGCTTTGACCACGATCCAGCATTTTTCCGCGCCTTCCATCGACAGCGCATAATAGACGGCGTAGTGCCCGTTCAGCGTGCGTTCATCGTTGCCAAACAGCACCGGCAGCCAGCCATCATGCTGATAATAAAGATACTGTACGATCTCTGGCAGCCGATCGATTTTGACCGTCAGCGTCACCTGCTCGGGCGTCTGTCGCTCTTCGTCCAGAATGGCACCGGGAAATTTCAGCTTCACGGCTGCGATGTACGCCGCGCCGCGCGCGTCATGGCGATTTACGTGGATTACGTCACTCACTTTTACTCTCCAGAGCACGAGGGGAAGCAGACTGGCTGGCGGTATCGAATCTTGCACCGAGCCAGCTAAATTTGAGGTCACTGTCGCTGGACGGGGCCAGCACTATGGTGGTGGCATTTTCCAGCAGGCGGCTGACGGGCTGTGGAATGTGCGTGCCCATCGCCAGCATCATCACCAGCAATATCGCCATCGGCAGGGTGGTCAGCCAGCCTAATTCGCCTTTGCTCACCGCCTGTGGCGGCGGGGCAAACAGCGTTTTGGCAATCATGCGTACCAGCCCTGCCAGCACCAGCGTCAGCAACAGCAGCAGGACAATCGTGAGGGCGATATGATCCCGGGCAAGCCCGGCGGTCACGGTCATAAACTCGCTGAGGAAAATGTTAAACGGCGGCATCCCCCCCAGCGCCAGCGCGCCACCGCCGAGCAGTACGGCGGTAAACGGCATCACTTTGAGCATGCCGCACACCACGTCGATATTGCGGGTGCCGTATTTGAGCAGCACATTGCCGGAGCCGCAGAACAGCAGCGTTTTCGCGAGGCTGTGGTTAAGCGTATGCAGCAGCGCCGCCAGAATGCCGAGCGGGCCGCCGATCCCCAGCGCCACCGCCACCAGCCCCATATTTTCCACGCTGGAGTAGGCCAGCAGGCGCTTCATGTCCTGCTGCACCAGAATGAAGAACGCCGCCACGCCCACCGAAAGCATGCCAAAAATCAGCAGCAGCGTGTTCGGGAAGCCGTTGCCAATCGCATGGCAGATGATGATGTAGTAGCGGATCAGCACCAGTAGCGCACAGTTGAGCAGCACCGCCGAGAGCAGCGCGCTGACCGGGCTTGGCGCTTCACTGTGCGCGTCCGGCAGCCAGGCGTGCATCGGGAAGAGGCCGGTTTTGGTACCAAAACCAATCAGCACAAACACGAAGGCCAGCAGCATCAGCGTCGGATCCAGGCTGCGGCTCTCTTTGAGCACCTCGGTCCAGTAAATCGCGTGATCGGGATCCGCCATCACGCCTGCGGCATTGGCATACACCAGCACCGTGCCGAACAGGCCAAACGCCACGCCGACGGTGCAGATAATGATGTATTTCCATGCGGCTTCCAGCGACGAACGCTGACCGTAAATGCCCACCAGAAAGGCAGAGCTTAAGGTGGTGGCTTCAATGGCGGCCCACATCACAATCAGGTTATTGCTGGTCACCACCAGCAGCATGGTGAACAAAAAGAGGTGAAAGAAGCCGTAGTAATGGCACAGCGTAGCGGGCGTGATCTCGCCGTGATCGACCTCGTGGCGCATATAGCCAATAGAGTAAATCCCGGTGATAAAAGCAATCACGCCAAGGATCGCCAGAAACAGCCCGCTCAGGCTGTCGATGTGCAGCCAGCGGTGGGCGGCGAAGATCTCGCCTGCGTTGGCTGCCTCCGCGACCGTCCACAGCGCGATAACCAGCAGCAGCGTAATGCCAAGCGTATGCAGCAGCGTAACCGCGACGCGCTTTTCATTGCCGGAAAGGCGGCAGGCAAAACAGAGCAGCGACGTCACTAGCGGCGTCAGCAGCAGTAAGGTAAACATAACAGAGTGGCTCATTTCGTTATCCCTTCAGCGCCGTCAGGTCGTTGACGTCGAGCGTGCCGTTGGTGTGCCAGATCCGCTTCGCCAGCAGCATCATGACGATCACCGCAAAAATGGCGTCGGTGGCAATACCAATTTCCACCAGCTCCGGCGCACGCCAGGCCAGCAGCGCCAGCACCAGATGCGATCCGTTCTCCATCAGGCAGTAGCCAAAAATCTGACGCAGAATGTTGCGCTGGCTGACGATGCACAGCAGCCCGAGCATAAAATGGCCGAGCGCCACCGCCAGCGCGGGCTTCAGTTCAGCCACCATCGGCAACTGCACGGGTTTGACGACAAACCAGCACAGCAGCACAATCGCCGCCGCCATCAGCACCATTGCCGCCGGGCCGAACAGCGTGTCGCTGGATCCGGCGGGGGTCATTTTGCGAAACGCGTAGCCCATAATCAGCGGCACTAAAATGACTTTGGTGATCAGCGCGCTCACCGACCACATCAGCAGCTGTTCGGCGTGCAGCAGGCGCGAGAGGGTAAAAAACAGCGTCACCAGCACCAGCGACTGCAAGGCGTACAGCCAGCAGGAGGCGGTGTAGCGCCTGGCGCAGATCACCAGCAGGGAGGTAAACATCATCAGCCCTGCCAGATTGTTGACGAGCAGTGTTCCAGTCATCATCGACTCCTTTATCCAAGCCAGGCGGCGGCAATGACGCTTGAACACAGCGACATCCCCACTAACACGATCAGCACAACCCGCATGGAGAGCGGCAGCGGAATGGCCGACGCCACGTCGTCGCTCGGCTCACCGGGCACCACGCGGCCAAACCAGTAGATCAGCCAGCCGAAGCTGGCGACCGATTCGATGAGCATCAGCGCCAGCACGCCCAGTAAGATCGGGTACTGTGCCGAGAGCGTAAACCCGGCGGCAAACAGCGGGAATTTACTGAAGAAGCCGTTAAACGGCGGCACCCCGCTAATGGCGAGCGCCGCGACGCAAAAGCCAATGCCCGCGAGCGGCAGCACGCGCAGCACGCCGCGCAGTCTGGGCAACATGCGTGTGCCACAGCTGTAGCTCAGCGCCCCGGCGACGAGGAAGAACAGGCTTTTGGCAAAGGCGTGGTTGAAGAGGTACGCCAGCCCGGCATCGAGCGCCATGCGGGAGCCGAACGTCGCCAGCGACAGCGCCAGAAACATCCACGCCAGCTGGGTAATGGTCGACCACGCCAGCAGTCGCTTCATGTCTTTTTGCGGCAGGTACATCAAAAAGCCGTACACCATGGTCAGCGTCGCCATGGTGACGCCGACCCAGCCAATCAGCGCAGGCACGTTGCCGCCGTCGGCAATGGCGCGGGCATAGATATAGACGCCCACTTTGACCATCGACGCGGCGTGCAAATAGGCGCTGACCGGGGTGGGCGCTTCCATCGCATCCGGCAGCCAGGCCTGGAGCGGCAACTGCGCTGATTTTCCCCACGCGGCGAACAGGATGCCGCCGTACACCAGATAGCGGGCGCTCCCCTCAAGCTGGCTTAGTGCGCTCAATTCAAAGGTGCCGGTTTGTAAAAACAGCGTGGCCGCCGCGAGGTAGAGTCCCAGCGAGGCGATATGCGTCAGCAGCAGCGCTTTCATCGCCGAGCGCTGGGATTTTTCGCTCTGGTAATAGCTAATTAAGGCCCAGGAGCAGCCGCCGGTGATTTCGAAAAACAGCAGTTGTCCGAGCAGCGTAGAAGAGAGCACCAGCCCGCACATCGCGCCGATAAAGATCAGCAGAAAGGCGTAATAGCGGTTGCTGCCCTCGTGCGGGTGTTCACGGTTTTCCCGCGTGAGATAGCCATTTGAGTAGAGCGACACCAGCAGGCCGAGAAACACCACCACAAACAGCACCAGCGTACTGATGCGATCGACCACTATGCCAAACAGGGCGATGTCGCCGATGCTTGCCAGGGTCACGGTGGTGGCGACTTTCCCGCCGTTGAAAAAAGCCCAGTCCAGCATCACCGTGGCGAGCGTCGCCAGCAGCGCGAAGCCGGTCGCCAGCCGGCCCGCCTGCTGCCTGGGGACCAGCGAGACCGCCAGCGCGCCAATGAACGGCAGCAGCAGGGTTGTCAGAGCAAGAGTTTCCATAATGGGTTGACGCTCCTTACAGACCGGTTAACCACAGAACATACGAGAGCGCGGCGAGACTAAAACCGAGCCAGGTCAGGCGATGCGTCAGTAAAAACCGTCCGCGCGCCAGCGAGTTTTCCACCACTGACGCCACCACAAACAGCACCAGCAGTTTTACGACGGTCACGGCCAGCGAGAGCAGCAGCGCACCTGTACTCAAGGCGTCGGCGTTACCGAACGGGCAGAACAGCGCCAGAAACAGCGCGGCCATCACCACCTGTTTCAGACCAATGCCCCATTTCACCAGCGCCAGTCCGGCCCCGGAGTATTCCGTCAGCGGACCTTCCTGTAGCTCCTGCTCGGCCTCGGCCACGTCGAAGGGGATTTTTCCCATTTCGATAAAGCAGGCAAACCCGCAGGCCAGCAGTGCCAGCAGCGTGGCGACGGGTGACATCCAGCCGGACGCCAGCGACGCGCTAATGGTGGCAATGTTGGTTGAACCGGCCATCAGCGCGACCACCAGCAGCGAGAGGATCAGCATTGGTTCGACTAAAATGCCGAGCGTCAATTCGCGGCTGGCACCGATCCCGGCAAAGGGGCTGCCGGTGTCCAGCCCCGAGAGGGCAAAGAAAAAGCGAAACAGGGCAAACAGATAAATGAGGGTGATGAGATCCCCTGCGCCCGCAAAGGGTGAGACGCGGGTAAACAGCGGCAGCGCCATCGCGACCACCAGCATGCTGCCAAGCAGCACCCACGGCATGACGCGAAACATCATGCCGGACGAGGCGGGTGCAACCTCCTGGCGTTTCATCAGCTTTTGCAAATCACGATAATCCTGCCAGATGCCCGGCCCCTGACGTGAATGCATGCGGGCGCGGATCTGACGTGAAATCCCGGTGAACAGCGGGGCCAGCGCCAGCAGCAGCGTCGCCTGGCAGAAGGCAAACAGCCCAAGGGACCAGTCGGGAGTGTGTTGTATCATCTTTCGTGCTCCTTAAACCGCTATGCACAAC
Organism: uncultured Enterobacter sp.; assembly: GCA_963521185.1. Taxonomy (GTDB): domain Bacteria; phylum Pseudomonadota; class Gammaproteobacteria; order Enterobacterales; family Enterobacteriaceae; genus Enterobacter_D. The sequence goes on from CAUQTV010000012.1 coordinate 111,092, forward strand.
AGCAGGATGGCGAGAGCGGCGATCACATACAGGCAATAGAGCCGGAAATCGCCGCTTTGCATCTGTTGCACAATGCCTGCGGTGCGCCGTGCCGCACCCACCACCGGGCGGATAATGTGGTCGTCCCACACCGGTTCCACGCGCTGGGCGGCGGCGGTCATGCTTTTCAGGCTCTGTGCCAGGGGTCTTGCGGGATCAAGCTGTTTACGCCACTGATAAAGCGGCGCGAACATCACGCGCAGCGGTTGGGTAAAGCTGCCTGCGGACGGTGCCATGCCTTTTTCCCAGGCGTAACCACAGGCCCAGGCGTCGCCCTGTCGGCGAAACGATCCGCGCGAATGGCGGCAGAGGTACCACAGTGAGGCGGGCAGCAGCGGCATCAGGATCAGCAGAATGAAGATCGCCCCTGGCGACAGTACGGCCTGTGCCGCATCGCCAGGAATCAGCGTCGATCCCCCGGCAACAGTCAGGGGAATGTGCCCGGTAAGCGACAGGGCGATCTGCGTAATGTGCGGGGCAACGAGCGGCGAGCCGACGCCGAGCAGCACGCACAGCAGCGCCATAACGGCCATGGCGACCACCATCGGCCACGGCACTTCCCGGGCGTTATCGGCCTTTTCGCTGCGGGCATTGCCGCAAAAGCTGATGCCGTAAACCTTCACGAAACACATCGCCGCCAGCGCCCCGGTGATCGCCAGCATCACTATCGCCGTCGGCCCGGCGAGGCGCAGCACCATGTCGTCAATGCGCGTCAAGGAGAACAGCGACTGGTAGGTGTACCATTCGCTGACAAAGCCATTGAGCGGCGGCATGGCGGAGATGGCCAGGCAGCCGATGAGAAAGGCACCTGCGGTCCACGGCATGCGTTTTGCCAGCGCACCCATTTTTTCCATGTCGCGGGTATGCAGGCGAAAGATGATCGCCCCCGCGCCGAGAAACAGCAGGCCTTTAAACAGCGCGTGATTGAGTAAATGAAACAGCGCGCCCAACAGACCCACAGCGGCAATGGCGGGCTGATGCAGCGCAATGCCCGCCATTCCGACGCCGACGCCCATTAAAATAATGCCGATGTTCTCCACCGTGTGCCACGCCAGCAGCCGTTTGATGTCATGCTCCGCCAGCGCATACAGCACGCCGAGCACCGAGGAGACCGCCCCGAACGCCAGCACCACCATTCCCCACCACAGGGGGAGTCCGCTGTGTCCCAGCAGATCAATACCGACCTTGATGATGCCGAAAATACCAATTTTCACCATCACGCCGGACATCAGTGCCGAAGCATGTGACGGTGCCGCAGGGTGCGCGCGCGGCAGCCAGCTGTGTAACGGCAGCATGCCCGCTTTCGCGCCGAAGCCAAAAAAGGCCAGCAGGAATACCGCCGACGCGAGGCCAGGGGAGAGCTGCAACTGACGGAAGCTGTCAAAATCGAGACTGCCGCTTTGCCGCCACATCAGGAAGAACGCGACCATGATCAGCACGGAACCGGCATGGGCGATGAAAAAGTAGAGCAGCCCGGCGTGAATCGACTCGTCGTCCCGATCGGCGATGACCAAAAACCACGACGCCAGCGACATCATCTCAAACAGCACGATGAACCAAAACGCGTTATCCATCACCACCAGCCCGACCATGGAGGCGACGAAGAGATTGAGGAAAAAGCCCATCGCCCCCGCGCCTTTGCCGATGTACTCCCGCACGTAGGCCAGCGAATACAACCCGCACAGCGTTACCAGCAGGGAGATCACCAGCACCATAAAGGCGGCGAGGCTGTCCATGCGCACCACAAAGGCGGCGAAGGCAAAGGGGCCAGCGGCGTGAAGGCTCAGCGTTTCTCCGACGCGTAACAGGCCAATGGCGCTGCCCAGACCGAGCACGCCACCGAGCATGGAGGCGACACCGGACAGCCGTATGGCTAAGGTCTCCTGGCGGCTTAACAGCAGTGAACCCACGCCGCCGAAGACATAGCTAACCACCGACCACATCAGTAATTGCAAGGCATCCATTAACGTTGCTCCCGGAGTGAAGAAAGGTCGCCAAAGGTGATATCCACCGCCCCGAGCGCGGCGATTTTCCGCCGCTCTTTTTGCTGTTTACGCAGCGTGGCATCGGTGACCAGCGTGAGCGCATGGGTCAGGCAGGCTGAGACGCAGGCCGGACCTTCCGGGCGGAAGTGGCACAGATCGCATTTCACGGCGACGGTCTGCACGCCAGCGTTCCAGCGCAAAAAGGGATCCAGCGAGGCAGGGCTGACCGGCACCGCGTTTAGCGAACCGGGCGACGCGCTGTATTCGTACTGGGCGGGAACGTTAAGCGGCGTGCTGCCCGCCGGGGTGATCGCCCCGAACGGACACACCAGCCCACACAGCTTGCAGCCGATGCACAGGCTCTCATTGAGATACACGGCGTCGTGCTGAAACGAAATGGCGTTGACCGGACACACCTGCATGCACGGGGCATCTTCGCACTGGCGGCAGAGGACCGGCGCGGTATGCGTATAGGTACGCACCATCGTCAGGCGCGGGTGCTGCTGCAACCCCTGCGTTTTATGTACATCCGAACACGCGGCAAGGCAGGTATTGCAGCCTATACACCCGTCAGGATCTGCAATCACAAAGCGGTTCATGTCGGCTCCTTGAGACAAACAGCTAAACGTTCGCTTTGCTTAGCACAAGGTGTGCCATGTTTTAATTGTGTTATTTATTAATTAGTTAAGATGTTAAGCGTAATGCGGTTGTACAAAAGTGATGGTCAATCCTGCGCGGGCAATCGCGTGGCGGCACAAGTGTCGAGCGTGCCGATAAAGATGTGAACTGCCTCAAAAAAATGGGCTGGCAGCAGACCCGTGTCTTGGTCAATTCTGATAATGCGCCCCGGCTGTCGTCTTTCCCACGGTTTGCCACTAAGTTGGTTTTTGCACGCGCACAGGCGTTGCAGGGAACCGGACCATAAGGAGATCGCAATGGGTCAACACAGACGCCCACAGGACAAACCTGGCGCAGGGAGCTACCTCGCCTTTTTCATTACCATCCTCTTTTTCTCAGGCATTTTCGCCAAAAGCACCGAATGGTGGCGGGTGTTTGATTTCACCGTGCTGAACGGCGCATTCGGGCAGATTAACCCCGCCGGGGAGAACGCCCTCAGCTTTCGTGGCAGCGGCGGGAGCGGGGCAAAAGACGGTTTCTTATTTGCCCTTGAGCTTGCGCCATCGGTGATTTTGTCGCTGGGCATCATTTCTGTCACCGAAGGACTCGGTGGCTTACGCGCGGCACAGCAGTTAATGACGCCGATCCTCAAACCGCTACTCGGCATTCCGGGCATCAGTTCGCTGGCGCTGATCGCCAATCTGCAAAACACCGATGCCGCCGCCGGGATGACCAAAGAGTTGGTGGAGCAGGGGGCGATAAGCGATCGGGAGCGGGCTATCTTTGCCAGCTGGCAAACCAGCGGCAGCGCCTGTATCACTAACTATTTCTCCTCAGGCGCGGCGCTGTTTACCACCATAACGGTGCCGGTGATCACCCCGCTGGTGGTGATCCTTATCTTTAAATTTGTCGGCGCGAATATGCTGCGGCTGTGGATTGCGCAAATTGAAACCCGTCGCGGCACGGAGGCACAGGATGACAACGCAAACGCGTAAAAACGTGATGGACCTGTTTATTGATGGCGCGCGGCGGGGATTCACCATCGCCACCACCAGCCTGCTGCCCAACGTGGTGATGGCCTTCGTCATTATTCAGGCGCTGAAAGTCACCGGGCTGCTCGACATCATCGGGCGCGTGTGCGAGCCGGTGATGGCCCTGTGGGGGCTGCCGGGGGCGTCGGCGACGGTGTTGCTGGCGGCGGTAATGAGCATGGGCGGCGGGGTGGGCGTGTGCGCAAGCCTGGTGGTCACCGGTGTGTTGAGCGGACACGATGCCACCGTGCTGCTGCCCGCTATTTATCTGATGGGTAACCCGGTGCAAAACGTCGGGCGTTGCCTCGGCACGGCGGGCGTGAACCCGAAATATTATCCTCTCATTATCGCGGTGTGCGTTATCAATGCGCTGCTGTCGATTTGGGTCATGCAGCTGCTGGCTTAACAAGGAATCCGTATGAACTTCACCTTTCCAGGTTTGACGCTTTTTCAGGGCGCGCACGTTTATGCCCCTGACGATCTCGGCATCAACGATGTGCTGATCGCCGACGGTAAAATCATTGCGATAAACCGCGCCATTGCGCGCGAAGATCTGCCCGGATGCGAGGTTATCGACCTGCGCGGCGACATGTTGTGTCCGGGGTTTATCGACCAGCACGTGCATTTAATTGGCGGCGGCGGTGAGGCCGGGCCGCACACCCGCACGCCGGAAGTGCGCCTGTCGGCGCTGGTGCAAGCGGGGGTCACCTCGGTGGTCGGGCTGTTGGGCACCGACGGCATTACGCGTCACCCGGAGTCCCTGCTGGCGAAAACCCGGGCGCTGGAGAACGAAGGCCTCAGCGCCTGGATGCTGACCGGTGCCTACTCGCTGCCGTCGCCGACGATTGCCGGCAGCGTCGAGCGCGATGTGGCGCTCATCGACAAGGTGATCGGCGTGAAGTGCGCGGTGTCCGATCACCGATCCTCGGCACCCAACGTCTCGCAACTCGCCAGCATGGCGGCGCAGTCCCGGGTGGGCGGGTTGCTCGGTCAAAAGCCGGGGATCAGCGTTTTTCATATGGGCAACGGCCCGCGCCTGCTCGAACCGCTGTATGACATTCTTGAACACGCCGATGTGCCCATGACGAAGCTGTTGCCAACGCACGTTAATCGCAGCGAAGCGCTGTTTGTCGCGGCGCAGCACTTCGCCCGCAGCGGCGGCTATATTGATATCACCAGCAGCATACAAACGCCGATCGATCCGGCCACCGCCATTGCCACCGCGCTCAATAACGGCGTGCCGCTGTCGCGCATCACGCTCAGTTCTGACGGCAACGGCAGCCAGCCGGAGTTCGATCTGCATGGCAATCTGGTGGGCATTGGCGTCGCCGGATTCGATACACTGGCCGATACGCTGCGCCAGCTTGTTTTCACGCACCGCTTGCCGCTCGAAGAAGCGCTGTGTCCGCTCACCCGCACGGTGGCCGAGTTTCTTGGATTTGCGCGAAAAGGGTGCCTAGCCGCAGGATGCGATGCGGATTTGCTGGTGCTGAATGCCGCGCTGGAGGTGAAGCACGTCTGGGCGAAAGGGAAAAAAATGGTGTGGGACGCGCAGGCCTGCGTGAAAGGGACGTTTGAATAAACCGCATTAACGCCCGGCGATGAGGCCGGGCGTGAAAAGGGTTGCCTTCTATCAGGCGTGTTCTTTCAGCCAGTTCAGCACGATATCGTGGTGATTGCTGGTTTTGAAATCATCAAACACATGCTCAACGACGCCGTTCGCATCGATCAGGAAGCTGATGCGGTGGATGCCATCGTAGGTTTTACCCATAAACGACTTCTCACCCCACACGCCAAACGCTTCGCAAACCTGATGGTCTTCATCAGACAACAGCGTAAAGTTCAGCAGCTCTTTTTCAGTAAATCGGGACAATTTTTCCGGCTTATCGGTGCTGATGCCCAACACGTCAACGCCTGTTTTTTTCAGGTCGTCCATGTTGTCGCGTAAGCCACATGCCTGAACGGTACAGCCTGGGGTCATGGCCTTGGGATAGAAATAGACCAACACACGCTGTCCCTGGAAGTCGGCCAAATTTACTTGTTCTCCGTCTTGATCCGGCAAGCTAAATTTCGGTGCAGTATCACCGGCTTTCAGTGGATTCATTACATCACTCCATCATGTTCATCATTCTGTGAATAGTTGACGACATTAATACTGCCTTGTGCGTTCAGTTCTGTACATAGCGCTTTGAACGCTTGCTCAATAATTGATGCATCCTGAGAGGCAGGACTGTGTGCGGTAATCTGAATAAAAAGCTGTGCGGCAGCCGTATCCTGAGCGGGCTGGATGCGCGAAACCAGTTCGGCAATGTTCATGTCGTGTGCATCAAACAGCGCGGTAAAGCGTTCGATTAAGTGCGGAGAATCGGGCACGTCAACCTGTACCCAGACGGTGGCGGGCATTGCCGCGCCCGGTCTTGCGGTGGTGCGTTTCATCACGATCAGTAAATCCAGCTCTGCACCCTTCAACGGTAGCGTTGATTCGATAAGGGTGATGGCGTTCCACGAACCTGAAAGCAGCATGATAAACGTAAACTCTTCACCCAACATGGCCAGCCGACTGTCTTCGATGTTACAGCCGCAGCTACTGACGTGACGGGTGATCGTGTTCACAATACCAGGCCTGTCGACACCAAGCGCTGTGATAACCAAATAATGTTGTGATGAGGGCGTCAAACCTGTTCTTCCTGTAAGTGCGTGGGTAATCATAAGGAAAGCATAAAAAAAACCTGCATACAACCGCCTGAACGCCTCAGGTCGCTTGCTTTTAATATGGCTCCAAACGTACCATTGAGAATCTTGTTTGCACAGAGGATGGCCCATGTTCACGGGAAGTATTGTCGCGCTTGTTACGCCGATGGATGAAAAAGGTAATGTCTGCCGGTCAAGCCTGAAGAAACTGATTGATTATCATGTTGCTAGCGGAACGTCTGCGATCGTTTCGGTAGGGACCACCGGTGAGTCTGCGACCCTGAGCCACGACGAGCATGGCGATGTGGTGATGATGACGCTGGAACTGGCAGACGGCCGTATTCCGGTGATTGCGGGTACCGGTGCAAATGCAACCGCAGAGGCGATTAGCCTGACCCAGCGTTTTAACGACAGCGGCATTGTGGGTTGCCTGACGGTAACGCCTTACTACAACCGTCCGACGCAGGAAGGTCTGTTCCAGCACTTCAAAGCCATCGCTGAACATACTGACCTGCCGCAAATTCTGTATAATGTGCCTTCGCGCACCGGCTGCGATATGCTGCCGGAAACCGTAGGACGCCTCTCGAAAGTAAAAAATATTGTCGCAATTAAAGAGGCGACAGGGAACTTAAGTCGTGTTCACCAGATCAAAGAGCTGGTTTCAGATGACTTTATTCTGCTGAGCGGTGATGATGCGACGGCGCTGGACTTCATGCAGCTCGGCGGCCACGGCGTGATTTCCGTGACCACCAACGTGGCAGCACGTGACATGGCACAAATGTGCAAACTGGCAGCGGAAGGTCACTACAGCGAAGCGCGGGTGATCAACCAGCGTCTGATGCCATTACACAACAAACTATTTGTCGAACCCAATCCTATCCCAGTGAAATGGGCATGTAAGGAGTTGGGGCTTGTGGCGACCGACACGCTGCGTCTGCCAATGACACCGATTACCGACCACGGTCGTGACGCTGTTACCGCGGCGCTTAAGCATGCCGGTTTGCTGTAAAGTTTAGGGAGATTTGATGGCTTACTCAGTACAGAAGTCGCGCCTGGTGAAGGTTGCGGGTGTTTCGCTTGTCATGTTGCTTGCAGCCTGCAATTCCGATTCACGTTATAAGCGCCAGGTCAGCGGTGATGAATCCTATCTGGATGCCGCACCGCTCGCTGAACTTCATTCACCCGCTGGCATGATCCTGCCTGTTCAAAATGGCGATTACAACGTCCCGGTGACCAACGGCAGCGGTGCTGTCGGTAAACAGCTGGATATTCGCCCACCGGCTCAGGCGCTGGCGCTGGTGACCGGCGGACGCACCCAGTTTACGGGTGATACCGCGACGCTGCTGGTGGAAAACGGCCGCAACAGCAATATCTGGCCGCAGGTGGTTAGCGTGCTTCAGGCCGGTAACTATGCCATTGATAAACGCGACGATGCCGCGCAATCCCTGACCACCGGTTGGGTTGACTGGAACCGTCTGGATGAAGATCAGCAGTACCGTGGTCGTTATCAGGTCTCGGTTAAACCGCAGGGCTATCAGCAGGCGGTCACCGTGAAGCTGGTGAATCTGGAGCAGGCGGGTAAACCGGTGGCTGACACCGCATCCCTGCAACGCTACAGCACGGAAATGCTCAACGTGATCTCTGCCGGTCTGGATAAAACCGTGACCGATGCGCAAAACGCGGCACAGAGCCGTGCGGCAAGCACGCTTGACGTACAAAGCGCGGCGGACGATACCGGTCTGCCAATGCTGGTGGTTCGCGGCCCGTTCAACGTCGTATGGCAGCGTCTGCCGGGCGTGCTGGAAAAAGTGGGCATGAAAGTGACCGACAGCACCCGCTCTACGGGCAGTATCGCGGTGACCTACAAGCCGCTGTCTGACAGCAACTGGCAGGAGCTGGGCGCGCGCGATCCGGGTCTGAACTCGGGTGATTACAAATTGCAGGTCGGCGATCTTGATAACCGCAGCAGTTTGCAGTTCATCGATCCGAAAGGCCATACGCTCACCCAGTCGCAGAATGACGCGCTGGTGGCCGTATTCCAGGCCGCCTTTACCAAGTAAGAAAGAGGGCCGGTGTGTTCCGGCCTTTTTTATTCAGCCATACGCAAACGTGTGCGTCGCGCTGAAAAGCGAAATTTAGCCGTTTAAATCATCACACTGGAACCTGGAGTAACAAAGATGCAAAAGCAAGCTGAGTTGTATCGTGGCAAAGCGAAGACCGTTTACAGCACGGAAAACCCGGACCTGTTGGTGCTCGAATTCCGCAATGATACGTCAGCAGGGGATGGCGCACGCATTGAACAGTTCGATCGTAAGGGCATGGTGAACAATAAGTTCAACCACTTCATTATGAGCAAACTGCAAGAAGCGGGTATCCCGACCCAGATGGAAGCGCTGTTGTCTGACACGGAATGCCTGGTGAAAAAACTCGACATGGTGCCGGTGGAGTGCGTCGTGCGTAACCGCGCCGCCGGATCGCTGGTTAAGCGCCTGGGTATCGAAGAAGGTATCGAGCTGAACCCACCGCTGTTTGACATGTTCCTGAAAAATGACGAAATGCACGATCCGATGGTCAACGAGTCCTACTGCGAAACCTTCGGCTGGGTGAACAAAGAGAACCTGGCGCGCATGAAAGAGCTGACCTACAAAGCCAACGACGTGCTGTTCAAGCTGTTTGATGACGCGGGCCTGATCCTCGTTGACTTCAAACTGGAGTTTGGCCTGTACAAAGGCGAAGTCGTGCTGGGTGACGAATTCTCGCCTGACGGCAGCCGCCTGTGGGACAAAGAGACGCTGGATAAAATGGACAAAGACCGTTTCCGTCAGAGCCTGGGTGGCCTGATTGAAGCCTATGAAGCCGTTGCTCATCGTCTGGGCGTGAAATTAGACTAACCGTCCGCCCGAACGCACCTTTCTGAAAGCCTGAGGATATTGCACGCCTCGGGCTTTCTGCGTCTTATTTCTTATGGTAATCCTGTGCTTAACCGCCTACGATCATACCAATACAGTGATTGAGGCAGAGGTGTGTATGCGTTGGCAAGGGCGTCGGGAAAGTGACAATGTAGAAGACAGGCGCAACGAGTCCGGCGGACCCTCAATGGGCGGTCGCGGGATCCGATTGCCCGCGGGCAAAGGCGGGATTATTTTGCTGCTGGTGGTGGTCGTGGCAGGTTACTACGGCGTGGATCTCACCGGCTTGCTGACGGGCCAGCCCGCTACGCAAACCAGCGGCCCTCGCACCGCCACGCCGCAGGAAAATGAAGCCGCCAAATTCACCTCGGTGATCTTCGCCACCACGGAAGAGACGTGGGGGCAAATCTTCGAAAAACTCGGCAAGACCTACCAGCAGCCCGTGCTGGTAATGTATCGCAATCACACGGGAACCGGCTGCGGTACCGGTCAGTCGGTGATGGGGCCGTTCTACTGCCCGGCGGACAGCAAAGTCTATATCGATCTCTCCTTTTACGATGACATGAAAAGCAAACTCGGTGCGGCGGGGGATTTCGCCCAGGGCTATGTGATTGCCCATGAAGTCGGCCATCACGTGCAAAAACTGCTCGGCATTGAGCCGAAAGTACGTCAGCTGCAAGAAAACGCCAGCCAGGTCGGGGCGAATCAGTTGTCGGTATTGATGGAGTTGCAGGCGGATTGCTTTGCCGGGATCTGGGGCCACAACATGCAGCAGCAGGGCGTGCTGGAGGCGGGCGATCTTCAGGAAGCGCTGAACGCCGCCGAAGCCATCGGCGATGACCGTTTACAACAGCAAAGTCAGGGCCGGGTCGTGCCGGATAGCTTCACCCATGGCACGTCGGAACAGCGCTACACCTGGTTTAAACGCGGTTTCGACAGTGGCGAACTGGGGCAGTGCAACACCTTCGGCAACCGCCTGTAATGCGCACGTTGGACAGGGAGCGTCTGCATGATCTGACCGCACAGATGGCGGGCGAAGGCATTCGCCGTCTGTTGACCATCGCCGGTGACGCCGCGTGGTGCGCCGCACAGGCGCAGGCGTTTACCGACGCGCTGGGCGTTGACGTGCTGTGGGTCAGCGACGCGTGCGCGGCCCCCTGGCAATGCAGCCCGCGCGCGGTCTCCACGCTGCTCGGGCGCGAATTCACCCACGCGGTCTTCGATGCCCGTTCAGGTTTTGACGCCGCCGCCTTTGCGGCCCTCAGCGGCACCTTAACCGCCGGAAGCTGGCTGGTGCTGCTTACGCCGGAGTTAACCCGCTGGGCGCACACGCCGGATGCGGACGCCTGCCGCTGGAGCGACACCGCCACGCCGATCGCCACCCCCCATTTTGTCGATCATTTTTGCCGAACCCTTTCACGCGATGCGCACGCTTTACTCTGGCAGCAACCTCAGCCGTTAACCCTGCCTGACTTCCCGGCGCGTGCCGCCTGGCATGCGGCGACGGGCGCACCTGAGCGTGAGCAGGCGGCAGTGCTGAAGGCGCTCGCTGAGCCTGCCCCTGGGGTAACGGTGGTCACCTCGGCGCGTGGTCGGGGCAAATCGGCGCTCGCCGGGATGCACATTGCCCGGCTGGCAGGCAAGGCTATTCCAGGCAAGGCTATTCCAGGCAAGGCTATTGTCACCGCCCCTACGCGTGCGGCAACGGACGTTATGGCGCAATTTGCCGGTGAGAATTTTGAGTTCATCGCCCCCGACGCGCTGGCCGGTCTGATTGCGCAGGGGAGCGAGTTCAGCGCCGACTGGCTGGTTGTCGATGAAGCGGCGGCGATCCCCGGCCCGCTGCTGCACCAGCTGGTGGCGGGATTTTCTCACGCGCTGTTAACCACCACCGTTCAGGGTTACGAAGGCACCGGGCAGGGCTTCTTACTGAAATTCTGCGCCAGCTTCCCGCAGCTGCGTCACTACACCCTCAGCACACCGCTGCGCTGGGCCAGCGGCTGCCCGCTGGAGGCGTTTATCAGCGCGCTGTTGCTGTTTGAAGACGACAGGCTGCAACGCGCGCCTGGCGGGGAGTATCAGATAAAGGCGCTCGAACAGCAGGCCTGGCAGCACACGCCTTCTCAGCCCGCCGCGCTCTACCGGCTGCTTTGCAGCGCGCACTACCGCACCTCGCCGCTCGATCTGCGTCGGATGATGGACGCACCGGGCCAGCATTTCTGGCAGGCAATCGCCGGGGGCGAGCCGGTCGCGGCGCTCTGGCTGGTGGAGGAGGGCGGGCTACCCCCCGCGCTTAGCCAGGCGGTGTGGGCCGGGTATCGCCGCCCGCGTGGCAATCTGGTGGCCCAGTCGCTGGCGGCCCACGGGGGCAGTGCCCTTGCCGCCACGCTAACCGGACGACGCGTGAGCCGCATTGCGGTGCACCCTTCGCGTCAGCGGGAAGGTATCGGGCTGCGGCTGATGGCTGCGGCGCGAGCGCATACGCCGGGGTGTGATTATTTGTCGGTGAGCTTTGGCTACACGCGCGAACTGTGGCGCTTCTGGCAGCGCAGCGGTTTTGAACTGGTGCGGCTGGGCACGGTTCGCGACGCGAGCAGCGGCTGCTACACCGCGATGGCGCTGTTGCCGCTCACTGACGCGGGGCGAGCGCTGGTGAGCCGCGAACAGTACCGACTGGCGCGCGATCTGCCGTGGCTTGCGCCGTGGCGTGATGAAGCACTCGTGCTGCCCGCCGTTGACGATCGCCCTCTTGATGACGCCGACTGGCAGGAACTCGGCGGCTTTGCGTTTGCCCATCGCCCGTGGTCGGCCTCGCAGGGCGCGATAAGCCGTTTGCTGCGCGAGGTGAGCTTACCGCTGACGGCACTGAGAATGCCGCTGGAAGCGGGGCAGTCCGGGGCGGACACCTGCGCGCATCTGCGACTTGCCGGGCGCAAAGCGCTGCTGGTCGTTCAGCGCCAGCAGGTGGCGCAGGCATTGCGTACTCTTAATGAAGAACGCGCAAATCGTTTGCAGGAAACCGTTGTTAATCTGCAATTTTTTTAACTGACTCCTTCAGTAAACTGGCATGGTGATTGTCGCTGTGCGGCGTAAACTTGTCTTATGAACTTAAGGAGAACGCCATGAAACACGATCATTTTGTAGTGCAAAGCCCTGACACCCCGGCCAAACAACTGCTGTTGCTGTTTCATGGCGTGGGCGATAACCCGGTGGCCATGGGGCAAATCGGTAGCTGGTTTGCGCCACTGTTCCCGGAGGCGCTGATTGTCAGCATTGGCGGCGCGCAGGCATGCGGCCCCGCACCGGCACGCCAGTGGTTTTCCGTGCAGGGCGTGACGGAAGAGAATCGTCAGGCGCGTATTGACGCCATCATGCCGGTGTTTGTGGAGACGGTGCGCTACTGGCAGGAAAAAAGCGGCGTGAGTCCGCTGGCGACCGCGCTGATTGGTTTTTCGCAAGGCTCGATCATGTCGCTGGAAAGCCTGAAAGCGCAGCCGGGGCTGGTATCCCGCGTGATTGCGTTTAATGGTCGTTTTGCCACCCTTCCGCTGCGCGCGCCGTCAGCGACGACGGTTCATCTGATCCATGGCGGCGAAGACCGGGTGATTGAACTGTCCCATGCGGTAGCGGCGCAGGAAGCCCTGATACAGGCGGGGGGCGATGTGACGCTGGATATCGTTGACGGGCTGGGGCACGCGATTAGTGAGAAAAGCATGCAGCTGGCGATGGACCATTTGCAGCACACGGTACCGAAGCACTATTTTGACGAAGCGTTAAGCGGCAGCAAGCCGAATGACGACGATATCGTAGAATTTTTGTGATGTTTCTGATTCGCGATAACGCCCGGCCTGTGGGATCGGCCAGAAGCCGGGCGTTGTGGAGAATTACTTTTTCTTCGGCCAGTCGTCTTCGTCGTCCCACTTATCGTTAAAATCACGATGCGGGGGAAGATCCGGCTTGTTGGCGAGAAACTTTTTATGATCGACGCGCTTCAGATCTTTAATCACGTTCAGCAGTACGCCAACCAGAAAAACCAGCACTAAAATCCACCAGTACTTTGTTAGCCATTCCATGCGCTTATCCTCATTCAGAAACGCTTATCAGGCGACAAGCTGTTCCATAATACGTTGATACATGCGGGCGAGCAGTTGCAGATCGGCGGCGTTCACGCATTCATTGATTTTATGAATGGTGGCGTTCACCGGTCCAAGCTCCACCACTTGCGCCCCCATGCGCGCGATAAAGCGCCCGTCGGAGGTGCCGCCTGTGGTCAACAGCTGCGGGTTAATTTCATTATAGTGCGCAATGGCCTTCACCACCGCATCCACCAGCTTACCGCGCTGGGTCAAAAACGGCAGGCCGGAGAGCCACCAGTCAACGGTGTACCGCAGTTGATGCTTCTCCAGCAGCGCCGCCACACGGGATTTGATCATCTCATCCGTCAGTTCGGTGCTGAAACGGAAGTTGAACTGCACATAGAGATCGCCAGGAATGACGTTATTGCTGCCGGTACCGGCCTGGATATTGGCAATCTGCATGCTGGTGGGTGGGAAAAATTCGTTGCCTTTATCCCACTCAATCCCCACCAGTTCATTGATCATCGGTGCCGCGGTGTGCACCGGGTTATCCGCCAGATGCGGATAGGCCACATGTCCCTGCACACCGTGCACGATCAGGTTGCAGGTCAGCGAGCCACGACGCCCGTTCTTTACTACATCGCCAACCACTTCGGTGCTTGACGGTTCGCCGACGAGGCAGTAGTCCAGACGCTCATTGCGCGCCATCAGCGTTTCAACCACTTTCACCGTGCCGTTTGCCGCGCTGGCTTCTTCATCGGAGGTGATTAAAAACGCCAGACGGCCTTTGTGGTTCGGGTGCGCAGCAACAAAACGTTCAGCCGCCACCACCATCGCCGCCAGCGAGCCTTTCATGTCGGCGGCACCCCGACCAAACAGCATGCCGTCGCGGATTGTCGGTTCGAACGGCGGGTTAATCCAACGGTCCGCGTCACCGGCAGGCACGACGTCGGTATGACCGGCAAAGGCCAGCGTCTCACCCTGACCGCGCCAGGCCCAGAAGTTCTGCGTATCGCCAAAGTCCATCGGCTCAATGGTAAAACCGATCGCGCGAAGACGCTCAATCATTAACGCCTGGCATCCCGCATCATCGGGGCTCAGGGAAGGGCGGCGAATAAGCTGTTGCGTCAGCTCAATGACCGGGCATGACATAGACTACACCTCGTTGAAAAACTGCTCGTAACTGGATTCTTTGAAACCCAGCAGCATAGGCTTACCGGGCGCGCAGAGCAATGGTCGTTTGATAATTGCAGGCATTTCAATCATCAGCGCGGCGGCGGCCTCAGCGGAGGTGATGCTGTCGCGCAGGCTTTCATCGAGCTTACGCCAGGTCGTTCCGCGCGTATTCAGCAGCGCCTCCCAGCCCAGCTCATCGATAAACGTCTGTAACAGCGCGTTGTCCAGACCCTCTGCCCGGTAGTCATAGAAGCGGTAAGCGATGTGGCGGTCGTCCAGCCAGCGGCGCGCCTTTTTAATGGTGTCGCATATTTTAGGAGAAAGGCCGTACATGATTAATGTTGGTTCAGTATGGTCGGTCATGGCGTTTTACCTATGAAATTTAGTTAGGTCTGTAGCATACAGACGTTCATAAGCCATTAACACCATAAGAATATTCGATGATAATCAAATGGTTATCGTTTTATTATGATTGTGGTGAAAATAATTAGTTCCATATATTGTTAAAAGTGCCTTTCGTTGATAACGTTAGCACATCTTAGTTTTCTGTCATTGTTGTTTGCCATCAGCAAAGGAGCAGTTGTGAGAAGTCCTAAAGCTTATTCCTACGTTCGTTTCAGTACCCCTAAACAGGCTCAAGGGGATAGCTACCGCCGCCAACTTCAGCAGGCTAGGGACTACTGTACGACTCACAATCTCGTGTTGGATGACAAGACTATTGAGGACTTTGGCGTTAGTGCTTTTCGTGGTAGTAACCGTACTGATGGTGCACTGGGCCGCTTCATCGATGCAGTTAAAAGTGGGGAAATCGAAAGGGGTTCTTATCTCTTAGTTGAATCGGTGGATCGGCTGAGCAGGCAAGCGATTGAAGAGGCTCTAACGCAGTTCTTGGAAATAGTCAGAGAAGGTATTGTGATTGTCACTCTTTCAGATAAGCAGGTCTTTCACAGTGGTGAGGTAGATTTCACAAAGCTGATTGTTTCGATTGTTTATATGGCTCGTGCCAATGATGAATCTGAAATGAAAAGCCGCCGTAGCCGTGCCGCATGGTCCAATGGACGCCAACAAGCGAGAGAAAATAACAAAGTGATAGCTAACTCTCGCCTCCCTTCATGGTTGACGCTTGAGGGTGACAAGATCGTTCCTATCCCTGAAAGGGTTGCTATTGTGAACGAGATGTTCCAAATGGTTCGCTCTGGCCAAGGTTATCAACAGATTGCTAAGGTTTTCAGAGATAAAGATTACAAGACATTTGGGCAGGGTAAAGCATGGCGTCCAGCTGGTATCCAATCAGTGGTCAAGAGCAGAGCCGTAATAGGTGAATTTCAGCCTCATATCATTTTTGGAGGGAAGCGAGTGCCAGATGGTGATCCACTTTTTGGCTATTATCCGACCGTTGTTTCACCTGCAATTTTTGCAGAGGTACAACATATTGTGGATAAGAGGAACAACCATAGCGGCTCTTACAGAAAAGGCCTCTATAACAATCTGTTCAGCGGGGTTATCCGTTGTCAGTGCGGTGAATTACTACGCTTCCATAATAAAGGTAGCAAGGGACAGATTCGTAATTATCTTGTATGCCCAATGGAAGGCGTTACCGGATGCGAGTTGCCGTATTTGCCATACAACAGAATTGAGCCGCAATTACTACAGGCTCTGAGTAGGCTATCCAGCGTTATGAAGCAAAGGCAACCGCAGACTGGCAGAGTATCAGCGTTAAAAGACGATCTAGCTGTGTTACGAAATGAGCTGGAAACAGAAGGTAAAAAGAGGGTGAAGGCAGCTCAGTTAGTACTGGATTTTGATGATGATGCTGCTTTCCGAGCGTTATTTGAAGAGTCTAAGAATGCCTGCCATGTACTGGAGGAAAAAATTGTGCAAATTGAGGGGGAGATTATGGCCCTTGAACTCTCTACCAGGACAATTGCTCGCTTTCTGAGCCCGGAGGATTTAAACAGTACGGAGCAGCGTCAACAGTTCAACAGTCAGCTAAAGTCAGCTATCACAATAGAATTGATTTATGAGAATGCTGTGCTTGTTTTTGTAATCAAAGACATGGAAGGTGAACTCATGTTGGAGCAAGCATTTGGTCCCAAATTAATGAGCAGTATTGTCCATGATTATGAAGGCCATATCTGTGTTAAAACCATCGCGGAAGCTCCTTATGTTGCCCCTGTCTGGGCTGAAGAAGAAAGAGTGGAGTATGAAAAAGGTAACCTTGTCGAATTTGACGGATGTGGCGATTTTAGTGTCGACAATCTGAATAAAAATTCTTGAGGTTTCGTAACCTTCTTTCGATGTATTAGCTACGGGTAACTAATTGTCGGGGTAGTCGGGTTGCGATAAGTATTCGAGTCAGCATTACGAACCACATCGATTTGAACAGGAACGAAAGCGAGAGCAATGGCGACAAACCCGTAGAAACCAAGCTGGAAGTCATCGAGACAATCCCGAGATTAAACCTACGCCAAATCTAGGACTGGAGCCATTAAGCCGGGTACTCCCGGCCTTTTGTCCCGATCACTACGGGCATCCCTGCCCGTTGAGTCAGAAAGTATAAACTTGTGTTTTACGCTGTGTGTGGTCGGTGATCGTCGCCTTAACGGGAAGACCCTCCAGGAGCCGAAGCAACCTACGCATAATAGATTCGGCATGCCACTTAGTCAGGCCATCCCGATAGCCTGAAGCATGCAGGCTGGCCCCGATGAGCGGAAGTACAAGATCGGCATCAATCGCACAGTTAAAACCAACGGAGTGCTTCTCGCGGTCAATGATTAGTCTTAAATAGTTCATAAGCTCTTGTTCTCCTCTATCAGGTCATAATGTGATATAAATTTAAGCACATACTTTATTTTACCGCAGAGTAAGGAAAATTTATGTCAGTTGACGACGAAATTGAACGCATGAATAATTTGGAGTCAAGGTTTTTACTCCTTTATAAAAAAATAAAGTTCAATCAGGACTGTTTTTATGTCGATGATGAGCTTGGGGCAGTTCGAACCGAACCGGATGAAAATGGTGAATATGTTTTTGATGAACCATTTAAATATTCCAGAGTCGCAGGCTCTATTCCATCCCATACCCACAAAGAAGTCATTGAGATAATAACGGAATATCTTGATGGAAACTGGAAAATGCCTAGCGAGATGAGGGAGTATTTATCTGTAAGGTTTAAAGAAGCAATAGGTCGAAATCCAAGGAGTCTGGATTCGTTATTTGGGTTGAGACAAAAGAAAAGAAGCAGAGAAGACGACATGAATAAAGAGGATGCGATTTATTACATCCACTTCAGAATAGCCTTGCATAAAGAAATTAGACCGAGGGGTGATAAAAATCCGTTTTTCAGGAATGAAGCATTAAATGACTCCTTATGTGACGAGTTGAGTTCCATTTTTTTAAAAGGGAACGTAAGCAGAGATAAATTAAAGGACTTGACTAATAAAGGGAAAGTGATTGGATTAGGTAATAACTTTTTCCAAAACTATGGTCATAAAGATATTATGTGTTTGGATAAATACAGGGAGTATTTGATTGAAACTATTATTGCAATGAATGACATCGATCTCACAGAGAATAATCAAAAAAAATTAGATGCGCTGAATTTTATCTTAGCCAAAATTGAACAGAAACTACATAAAATCCCGCTTATCAAGGTAACGCTATAACGTCAACTGCTTTTTAAGGGGGAATTGACGTTACGGAAAATTCCCCCTTCTATTTTGTCGACATGTCACTGCTAATCCTTATAACATTTCTCTCAACGCAGCGAGACACTCTTGCTGTAAAGATGAGGAAATACAATGATATGTAACAATGAGAGCTTCAGGCAGAGGGCTGCTACCTTTAGCCAGTTCACCTCTGTTGAAGATAAATGCGAATACGTATCCGAGTTGCTTGAATGTATCTGTCCCGTTGAAGATGGGCATGCCACATACAGCGAAGAGCACGACTGCTATCAGTTTTTCTCCGGCGGAGAATGCTGTAGCATGCGCCTTGTCATGAGTCCTTACGGAGACATCGAACACTTCGAGTTCAGCTATAACTAACTATACAATATCGCATTGACTTTACCCGCAAGGGGGAACGTCAACTCTCCCTTGCTAAAGTCATGCGGGGAGTCAATATGAATATTGAAGAGCATAATGAAAATGCATTAATTGAAGCGTTACGCCTCGCAAAAGAACATGGTATTGCCGCTGAGAATGCCGAATTAAAAGCAATCGATACGGAATTTCCCAGATGTCAGGATGTTTATGATAAACCTGGGCGTGCAAGTGCCTGGTTAAGTCCATATAGTAATAATGAAGGTAAGATCCTCAGGGTATATATTAGTAGCTATCATGAAGATTTAGGTAGCGCTATATGGGATCATGATGGACTGCATTCATTACTGCCAGAAGGACTCCAGGAGCTAGATAATGAACTGAAGGCACTGAAGGCTAAACGAATACAGGAGAAGGATAGCCTTATTGCTAATAACAGAGCTGAATTAGAAAGAAATTTAAAGTCACTCTCGCCAGCATTACAGCATCCTTATTTATCAAGGAAGCAAGTTTCAGGGAATGGCCTTTTTGTGGATGGAAATACATTAATTATCCCCATTCATTATTATGGCGGTGAGTTTGTTAATGCTCAGCGTATTTTTCCTGATGGAACTAAATACTTTTTTAAGGATTGCGGTAAAAAAGGTGCCTGCCATGTTATTCAGGGCGACGACAGCACCATTTTAATTGCGGAGGGATATGCAACAGCGGCGTCCTGCTTCGATGCCATGGGATATACGTCCGTTATGGCGATCGATTGCGGGAATATTTATTCGGTTGCTGAGTCTGTTCGCTTACATACAAAGGCTCCAATCATCATTGTTGCCGATAACGATAAATACAAGGAGAAAAACGCAGGAGTTGAGGCTGCGGAAAAGGTCGCAAAAGCAATTGAAGGGGTATCCATCTTCATCCCTGAGTTTCAGGACGAGATGAGTCAGCCCACGGATGCCAACGATCTGATGCTGCTGGAGGGAATGGACGAACTGAGGAGGCAATTGGAACCCGTTATCGCTCATGCCAGAATGGGAATTCCATCCGGCTATTTCTTCTCGAATGGCTGGCTGTGTCAGAAGCGTAAGTCGGAGAAAGGGAACTACGACGTTAAGGTTAGTTCTGCTTTATTCCCTGTTGCGTTGTCACGTGATAAGGCGAGTGAAGACTGGGGATTAGTCCTTCAGTTTGCGGATATGGATAACCATACACACCAGTTTGCACTGCCGAGAACGGCTTTAATTAAAGAACCATCGTTGATGTTAGAGCCTTTGGTTTCGCGAGGTCTGCATTATGAACCGACCGAACTCCGGGCACTCCAGAGCTACATCAATATGGTTCAGCCGGTGGACAGGGCCAGGAGTGTATCTCAGACTGGATGGTTCGGTGATGTCTACGTGCTTCCCGATGAAGCGATTGGTGCAACAAGCGAGACGGTAATTTATCAGTCGCTTTCCGGTGCTCCTCCTGGCTATGAGCAGTCAGGTAGTCTGGAGGACTGGCAGAAGAATATCTCTGCCAAGTGTGTCGGTAACAGTCGGTTAGTTTTGATGGTTGCAGCCGGATTTGCCGGGCCATTACTGGAACTGGATAGCTCACTGGAGTCTGGCGGGTTTCATATCCGTAGTGAGAGCAGCCGGGGCAAGTCGACAGCTCTCAGGGTTTGTAAGTCACTTTGGGGGGCCCCAGACAAGTTAGTAACGTGGCGTGCCACCTCTAACGGGCTTGAAGGTGTCTGTTTCGCCCATAACGACGCGACGTTGGTTATTGATGAACTAGGCCAGATGGCTGATGAAAACCCCGCAGAGGCGGCTCAGACCGTCTATATGGTTGCTAATGGGTCGAGTAAGCAGAGGGCAAATAGGACGGGAGGTGCCGCGGGGATTAAAACATGGCGACTTATCTTCGTATCGGCTGGAGAAGTTTCTCTGTCTAACCTGATGGCTCAGGCAGGTAAGACGGTTAAGGCTGGGCAGGAGGTGCGTTTCATTGATATCCCGGCAGATGCTGGTAAAGGTCTGGGTCTGTTCGAAGAGCTGCATGATTGCCCGGATGGTGCCAGTTTTGCTGAGGCACTGAACAGTAACAGTAAGAGCTTCTATGGAACGGCAGCTCGTGCGTTTCTGGCTCAGATCACGGCAGACAAGGCGGGATTCACTAACAGGCTCAAGGTGCTGATGGCTGAATTCTTGCAAAATGTGCCAGAGGGAGCTGATGGTCAGATTAAGCGCTCAGCGAACCGGTTCGCCCTTGTGGCGGCAGCCGGGAAATTAGCCTCAGATATTACGGAATGGCCTGAAGGCGAGTCATTTCGTGGTGTTAAGGCTTGTTTTGATGCCTGGCTTGCCGAGCGTGGCGAAGGATCTCACGAATCGAACCAGGCCATTGAGTCAGTCCGGGCTCGTCTGCTGACATGGGGAGATTCACGCTTCGGACAGGCGGCAAATGGACCTGTATGGGGAGCAAAAGATGGTCGTGACTTCCTAGTCTATCCCGATGCTTTTAAGACGGAACTATGTCGGGGGCTTGATCATCGTAACGTCGCCAGGGTGTTGTTCGAAAATGGTTTTCTCCCGAGTGTAGCTGCCAGAACTAAGCGTGTCCCTGGTGGCAAAACTCATAGAGTTTATGCTATTTCTGAACGCTTACTTGGCGATGATCCGGAAGCTCCTGATACACCACAGTGCGAGGAATCACCATATAGCGTTTAATTCAAAGGGGGCTCTGCCCCCTTTGTTACGTTGTTACGATTGCCAAAAAGTGAACGTAACAGCGAGATCGATGGTATGGCTGCGTGTTACGCTGTTACGCTTGTTACCTTTAAAAACATCATGTTGGAGATTGATATGGATTGGCCTAAGGAGTACAGCAAGATATCTCAGGAGGTAAGAGATGCGGCATATAAATTATACGAAGTTGAAGCAATTACCCGTTCTGTTCTGCTGCCGGGGCAGGTGAAAACGGCTTATTACGATGGACTGTTAACGACGGATTATTACCTTTTCTTATTCACTAGCAGGGAGAATCCGAAGCTTACAGGGTATTTTACATGCGGACTTTATGCAGCAGACGGATGGTTTAATTTGAACGGACAGAAACCTGAAGATATTCCATCGTATAACCCCCTTACTGGCGAATCCTCAGGTAGTGGTAAAACTCGCGGAAGCGGGACTGCAAAACAACCCAAAGCTGAATCAAATCCAAGAATGAAACGTCTTATCCGGGTACTCCAAACGTACATTTCTCTGACGGATGATGAAAAGGGGAAAATCAAAGGCGAATCAAAAACACTGGAAGTCCTACAGAAGCTCATAAAAGCTTCAAAAGATGCCCCCAACACGTCAAACATCAGATCAGTAAATACCATTCTGTACAAGGCGCTCAAGGATGGCCGTTATGGTGGAGCCCATACATTCACTCAATTAGTTGATAACTATGAAGTCCTTCATGAGGTAGTTTTCAAGAAGATCGCTATTGATGATTTCAACCAAGAGATTGACGATACCCGCAACAAGTCGGCTACATACCAATACATCCCTTTAGCATCATTCTGAAATGAAGGGCCTCGGCCCTTTCAGATTGATGTTTTCCAGCGTAACAGCCGTAACATTCGTCACACGCCGTCAGATCAATGTTTTCTCTGTTACGTTCTCCAATTTCGCCTCGTAACAAAAGCAACATAATCGGTAAGCTTTTATATTCCTTATACCCTCGCTGTAATTCAATATTGAACGCTCTTCCTGGTACAAGAAACGTGCATACAACCACAGGAGAAAATTATGCACGATATCATCAATCAGGCCCGTGAGCTCTTGACTGCAAGGCTGCACCATAACGAGTCCTTGGGGTCCCCCAAAGAAACCGAAAGTTATCTCGCCCTTCAGCTTGGTGACCGTGAGCAGGAAGTCTTCGCGGTCATCTTCCTGGATAACCGTAATCAGATTCTTCAGTACAAGGAAATGTTCTACGGAAGTATCGCTTCCACCAGCGTCTACCCACGTGAAATAGCCCGCTTGGCACTTCGTCTGAACGCCGCTGCGGTTATCTGCTCCCATAACCATCCTTCGGGTCATCCAGAGCCGTCAGCGGCTGACAGGACAATTACCGAACGGATAAAGAACTCGATGGCACTGATAGACGTTCGTGTGCTGGATCACGTTGTCGTCGGTGGGGGGCGAACCGTTTCGTTTGCAGAGAGAGGCTGGCTATGAAATGCATACTGCCGTTACAGCCTGGCTTCACCGCGATACTGAATAAACACCGCAAATCAGATGAGTACATTCTTAACTTCCGTTCACCGGATTACTCGACAGAAGGCGGTTACCGCCCAGTTGAAATCCGTTTGGTTGGTGACACGTTGGACTACGTTACCGAGTTTTCCTACTTCGGATATGAACTGGAAAAGTCACTGGATTTCGACTTCGGTCAGGGTGTCGGTTTTCAGGCTTATGCAGGTTGTACCGACATCTGGCATTACCGTGAGCTGTTCCAACTCTGGCAGCGAAACTTCATAGCCTACTATCGGGCAGGCGTCTAAGAGGTAAAATCATGAGTTGGAAAGCGTTACTTGTCGAAGTTCTGATTATGGCCTTAACGACCTTTGCAACCGTCTTCTTCCGGGGAATGGCTACACGCTACGCACCCGACGAAGATTTCTTCTAATTTCCTCTCACCAATAGACCCCTGCCGATAGGTATACCCTAAAGATCTGCCAGCACTACAACGGTGCGATGCCTCACGAATACCTGCCACTATGCGGATTACGAGTTTTGGCAGGTCATGTGCACCGTAGCATACCTATTGGCAGGGTAAGGGGTTCATATGGCTATTGTTGGCTACGCCCGAGTATCCACCACAGGGCAAAGTTTGGATGTACAAATTTCAGCCTTATCCGGCTGTGAAAAAATCTTTAAGGAAATAATCAGTGGGGCTAAGGATGACCGTCCTCAGTTATTGGCAATGCTGGAATTTGTCCGTGAGGGTGACACTGTACAGGTAACGAAACTTGATCGTCTCGCCCGTAACACTCGCCACCTGCTGGAAATATCTGAGTACCTCCAGAAAAAAGGGGTGGCGTTGAGCATTCTTAACATTGGCATCAATACAGTCACTCCGACCGGAAAACTCATGTTGACTATGATAGGGGCAATCGCCACGTTCGAAAGAGAAATGATTCTGGAGCGTCAAGCTGAGGGGATAGCGCTGGCAAAACTAAAAGGTAAGTACAAGGGCAGAAAGGCCACGGCTCGTAGCAAATCACAGGAAGTTCTGGATATGCTGGATCAAGGACTGAGTAAGCCCGCAATTTCCCGCCAGTTGGGAATAGGTATCACCAGTATTTATCGAATAGTCAGAAACAAACCAAGTTAAAGGAATACAAAATGAACCACGTTTCACTAATAACAGTGCTATCGCTTGTTATAGTCATCTGTTTCCACGCAAGAGCAGAAAGTCAAGTAATGGATATAACGTTAATCTGTGAGAACAGCATAACCGCTGATATTCATTATGCTGATGAGCAAGGCTTTATCGACATTAACTCACCAAGTGGCGAGCGAAAAATACGCTTACACAAAGCAGATGTTGTCGATAAATATTCGATTATCACCTTCTATGATGGGTCAGCACTGGCAAAAGTCATGTTTATGAATGGCAGTAAGCTAAATCACTTTGAATTGCAGATAGGTCCACACGGCGAGCTTAATACATGTAAAGGAGTCAGATAATGGTATTTAAAAATCGCCCCGAAGTCTTGTCAGTACTGGCCGTAGTGCTTGCCCTAGCTTCCATCGGTTACGCTAGAGGTATCGTGGGCTATCAGGTCTGGACTACTGACGAAGGTTACAGCTTCGGCTTACAGGTCATGTTTCCTCGAATTATACTTATTCTCAGTGGCTTTATTGGTGCATGCGGTGCATTCGCTATTGCAAATAAATGCAGCCATTCACCAGGTAAACTAGTCGCTGTATATAAACTAGCCTCCATTACAATGTTCATTATTGGAATTGGTCTCCTTATCTACGGATTCTGGAACTGGAAAACCGACTATCAGGTAATCTACAGCATATTCGGGCCAGTATTTGTCGGAAACGGAATGTTCATATTGATGCGTAGGCTTAAATGGCTTAAAAGTAAAACTGTCGCAACGTCCCTTGCTGCAGTATTGTTGATACCAGCTTTTGCAATAGCAAGCATAGGTAGGCCATCCCCATTTGACGTATGGCAGTTTGTCGTGGTGCTAAATGGAGGAACAGGTTTATTCATATTGATGGCGGCTCTGAGCGGCAGTTTCGCGATGAACAGCCTACTGCGACAGACTCGATGAGTAGTGTTTTCAGACCCCCCGCTTCGGCGGGGGATGAACTACGACCCGGTTGACCTGCTTCTATCAAATTAATACAGAGCGAACTTAGTAATGTCGGCTTTTGGTGTAGTAGAAAGAAAGGAATGATCAGCTCTGAGTGTAGAGCGGAAGTTCGTGCCCTGGCCCCAGAGTCACATTGGAATTCTATTTCGGAATAGAGTCGTATTTTGGGCCAGGGCCAGATACTTTGAACTAAAACCTGCATAATTATGAAACGTACTACCACCTAGCTAGTGCCTTCTTATGGATAACCATATAAAAGATTGCAAGACCTGGAGCATATTGGGTGAAATTAGTACCCTCTCCGGATTTTTTGCTTAAGGTCGGTGTGGAATGTTTCTGCATTTATTTTATCTAAACTACGCATTGCCTCGCTTCCATTGATAGACTCAAGGGTAATCTTGCGCTTCCCGCTTGTTTCATTTTTATAAGATTGAATGAACATTTCAATCTCAGCAGGCTTTGTCATCTGCGGCCATTTGCTCAGATACTCAGGCAGTTCACTAACAGTCGTTCTGTACGAGCAAATCCTACGATTAGTGATTGTGGCCTCACCTATTTCGAATGGAACCCACCAAGATTGTGCAGTTTGACTTGAAACTACCGCAATGAGGTGCGTGCTTTCACTAATTCGACGAGTTATTACACTAGTTATATCATCAGTGGATTGCGATTCAACATCAAGAACATCGAGATATGTTGAGATACCTTCACTTTTAAGCCTGCTATTGATAGTCATCGCCTGTGCTAGATCAGTGTGGCGATAACTGATGAAAACTGTCATTAGTAACGTCCTTTGGTTGCTAGTTCACGATTATAAGCACCAAGTGCTGTAAGGTGAAAGCCAGTTGAGTTAATAGATATGTTCAGCTTCAAATGATTTAAAAGGCTATGGCGGTTACACTATGGAGGTGTGCAAAAAAACCGCCGTGCTTCGGATTAAACAATTTCTCCTCCGTCGGCTCATACCGTCTATCTAGAGGAAAAATGTTTTTTGTTGTCCCTCGAAAAATAGAGGGTTAAATTAGCCCTCTTTCGATGAGCCGTCGGTAATGCTCGCCTAAAACTGTAAGCCTACAGGACTTGTTTTCCATCGCAGCAAAGTACATATGCGTCGCATCCTCAGGAACGAGAAGATTGACGCGATTAAACTGCTGGAGAATTGCAAAAACTTCCGTTTTATCCGGATCAGGACAATCACTTTTGGGTTCGTAAGATGGATCTAATTGAAATTTAAAGCCGGGCTGTGGGAAGTAATCTACTAACTTCCTCAAATCAGCCAAATCTAATGGAGATTGCACACTTCTAAGTGAAACGAAGCTTTTGACGTTTGTTTTGAATAAAGGTCGTTGATCCCATGCTCCCAAAGACTGATCAATGTGTGCATAAACACTGCCTGGGGTAATATCACCAATCAAATTTGCAGCAGAACCGTTTAAAGCATCAACTAGCAATGTAGTGAAAATACCAGACCCGTTTTCCTCCATCGAATACTGTTCTTCTGTTGATGCTGTAAGGATGGTCATCCCTTCGGTAAGCTCTGCGGTTGGATCACTTCTATTTTTACTACCTACAACTCCAGAGTGGCAACTATCCAAAATTATAATTTTGTTTCGCGCTCTAGATTTATTGGCTATGTGTATTAATTCATGGAGTGAAAAACCATCATCACCAGTTTCGCAATCACTACCACAAAGAAAACCACCCACACTTTCAATATAACCATGACCAGCGAAGTAGAATAAGGCTACATCACTGTCACCTTCAAATAATTGCTCAGCAGCTTGTTTTATTTCTTTTCTGATTATAGGTTTTGTTGGGCCAGTAGCGGTCATCAACTTAACGGCAAAGTTAACTGAGCCATCAGAATGTCGTTCAAGTACACTTTTTACACTGTATGCATCATTAACACACCCAAACAAAGGGGATATTTTATCGTAATGATCAATACCAATAACTAACGCCTTTCTCATTTGGATACCTCATAAAGAATCGATAAATGATTTAACGCCATCCCATGTCCATACTACTGGAGATAATCCATCCGGCTTGGTTCGATCTTCTTTATAAATCCAAAGAGGAAGAATAGGTTTTTTTTCCTCTCTAGAACATTCTATCTCCCACTTCTGCCCAGTGGATGTTAAAGAATCGGAGCTAATCAGTGCAATAACACCATCAGATCGTTTAATCCTAGTTCTAACCTTATCTTTCCAACCGCTTTCATATGCCTCTTTAACAGACATATCAATATATTCAAACTCACATTTTGTATTAAGAGACTGACCTTTTAAAAGGTCTCTCATTCTTTCATCTTCAATAGCAAAGGCAACGAATATAACTTTCTTTGAATCAGCCATGTTTATAAATCCCTCTATACAAAGTTGAATGTTAACACCGATTTTAAGTCAAGCTTTTGTAGCTTTCCTAAGCTTATAATGAAAACTACCGTTGATCTACAACTACCGCTTGCGCTTCTAACTTTTCCACCGATTCGACCTCAGAGCAGTTGTTATGAAAAGTAGGCTACATCAAGTAACTATGGACTGACCCCGCCCCGGTAGACGATCCTGCCCTATAGTTGGACTGACCCCGCCCCGGTAGACGATCCTGCCCTATAGTTGGACTGACCCCGCC
>CAUQTV010000013.1:0-104212 GCA_963521185.1 uncultured Enterobacter sp.
GTTGCCGTTGCCGTTGCCGTTGCCGTTGCCGTTGCCGTTGCCGTTGCCGTTGCCGTTGCCGCCTTTAATTTTGACGTCCGATCAGCAGCTTTTCCCTCATTGCCACGATCACCCCAAAAAATTCACCAAGAACACTGGCCCCCTTCGGCTTCCCGTCTTCGCCGGGTCGTCGAGCCCTACTGCGCCAGGGCCGCTGCTACGCACCGGCCAGTCTCCGCCGGACCCCTGCGGGTTCCGGGCCTGACGGCTAGGGTCTGATGGCGAAAGTCCAGGTCATGCAGCCGGCTTCGCCGTCAGCGTTCACCGCGCCGGTGGCGCTCTGATGACGCCACGCCGTTCCGTCGTGTCGTGGTGTGTGCATTCTGTCGTTCCCCGACACCCATCACCCCTGTCGTTCCTTCGCGGAGGGCTTTTCGTAGCACCGTTGCTGCCCGAAAAACAAGGGTGAAATGCACTCGCTGCGCTCGCCCTTGTTTTTAGTTCATCCCCGTTGCTCCTTTGCCCTTCGCCGCGAAAGAACTCACCAGGGAGATGGATTAACCATCGAGGAGCTGAGAAACAGAATGAACACACAAAACGTCAACGTCAAAACCGCCGCTCATGAATCTTCCAGGAAGATAGGGGGCTATAGTCTGGAGCAAATGATCGATTTGTTCAGGTATGTCGTAGAAAACTCATTGCAGCAAAAACAACCGACTTTTTTCGCAATGCCTGAAACTTGTGAACTGATGACAGCGCGTAGCGATGAGTATAACGAAACTGTCCTGGTTATTACGGAAAACAGCTGGCCGCTGGCTGTTTCAATCCCGGAAAAACAATTTTTGGCCGTACTAACCGGAATACCTCTTTAACCGACAAATAAATCAGGCGGGTAGAGCCCCGCCTCTATTTAACTTTTAGGAGAAAATTATGTCTACATTAGCGTCGCGCTTTCACGCAGCAACTGTTATTCGTAAAGAACGCGCACTTACCAATGATGAGCTGGTAAGACATGTTCCCAGTATTTTTACCGGGGATAAACATGACTCACGATCGGCCCGGTATACCTATATTCCGACTATAAAAATTCTTGATAAGTTGCGCGAGGAAGGTTTTGAGCCGTTCTTTGCCTGTCAGACTCGCGTGAATAAATCGGATCGGCGCGAATTTACAAAACACATGTTACGTCTGCGCCGTCGTGATCAGATTATTGGTAGTGAAGTGCCAGAAATTATTTTGCTTAACAGCCATGATGGGTCAAGCAGTTATCAGATGATCCCTGGGATGTTTCGTTTTGTCTGTACAAACGGAATGGTGTGCGGTGATACGTTCGGAGAAATCCGTGTCCCACATAAAGGGGATATTGTGAGGCAGGTTATTGAGGGCGCGTTTGAAGTGCTCAAAACATTTAAGGAGGTGGACGAAAGTATGGATCTCCTTAAATCAGTCAGCCTTTCTCCATCCGAGCAGCATCTTTTTGCAAATGCCGCACTTGAATATAAGTTCGGCGAAGAACACCAGCCGGTTACAGCTAGTCAGATCCTTGAGCCGCGACGCTATGAAGACAGAAAAACAGATATCTGGACTACCTTTAACCGTGTGCAGGAAAATTTAATTAAGGGGCGACTCCCCGCGCAAACGAAAACCGGGAAGCGTACCCGAACACGACCAGTCTCAGGAATCGACGGTGACGTAAAATTAAACCGCGCGCTATGGAAACTGGCCGACGAGATGGCGAAGCTGAAAGCCTAAAAAAAAAGCCCGGTTAACCGGGCTTTTTTATTTGTTTAGTTCGCCGCGAGTGCCTGAAGTTTTTCAGCAGCCTTCGGCGATTCTTGTAAGTCGGTGCTCTGCTTTTCCTCAATAATTTTCCTGGCCTGCAGAACACGATAAATACTCTTGATTATTCTGGCGTATTCACGCCGTGCTTTGATCGCTTCCGATGACGGTCCCGCATTATACATTCCGACACTGTCCCAGTTTTTCCCGTATGCCCTGAAGTTATCCGCCAGCACCCATGCACCGGTGTAAACGCATATACAGGGTTCATTCAGCAGTCTTTCCCTGGTGATATTAAATTGTCTCAGTTTTCTGAAATGTGAGCTGTTCACCTGCATAGCGCAAACATCTTCCGTTCCACCACGGTTGGCGTTATTTATGGCTGCAGGGCGTAGTCTGCTTTCCTGTATTGAAATTGCAGTCAGCAGCAACGGATCAATGTTGTAGTCCTTTCCGGCCTGGTTAAAACACAACTGAGGAGCTGCGCCGCAGGACAATGAGAAAACCAGAAGAAGGAACGGGACATTTTTCATTTCATTCGATCCACTTAGTGGGAGTTTAAAGGCGCTCAGAGATGAGGAATAAAAAATACGCTGCGCGATCATTTTTTTCAAGCCGTTTCCTTACAAACGCGCAGGGGGCGCTTCCATTCACGGTTTCCCGGCGGGCTGAAATACAAAAACCAACGGAGCCCACTTAAAATTCCCCTCTCCTTCCTCACCCCTTAAAACCCTCACACCCCACGCAAGACGTTGTCTTGCATATTATGTCTTTAATTTCAGTTGGTTATACTTAAACTATAAGCGTTGTCATGAAGTATGAGGTAAAAGTATCGCACATACCGACACTAATCTATCGCAGGTTTGTATGACACGGTTAACACATTTGTACTACCTGTTGGTGTCAGAATGTCGCACACATATCGCACTATTGTAGATAGTTAAATTAATCAGTAGACTGGGTGTCGTACAGTGTCACACTGTCGCACACAATAGTGTCGGTTTCTACTACCTGTGTAAACCCGTTAGTGTTGAATTGTACGATACCGGGGCAGGCTCCTTACTGTGACGGTAACTACGGTATGTGCAGACTTGCATGGCAAAGTTAGTGTCGGATCCGACACTACCATAAGATGAGAGGAAATATGGGCCGTCTCGGCATTTACCTTAAAGATAAAATAGAGCGAGAAGTCCGTGATATTGTTCAGAAAGATATTCAGAATGGGGCCTCTCCGGGAGAAGCGAACATCTCTGCAACCTGTAATGAATTAATACGGCTGGGATTGCTCGTTTATAAAAATAATGAGAGCGGAGAGCATAAGTTCGATCTGGAAGGATACCGACGTGACCTGATACGCAAAGCGGCCGGTTCCCGCGAGGGGAGTGTGTTAATAGCGACTCTGCTGGCAGAGATGTATCTGAAAATGACCGGAAAAGATGAGCCCGGCAAACTGGAAGAAACGCTGGATATGATCCTGAGTGGCATTTCGAACGCGGAAGATAATGCCGAAAATCATCATTTCGTCCTGGATGAACAATAAAAAAGGCCGACAACATGTCGGCCCGTTCCCTGTATCGCTACTCCTGTTTTTCCGCTGATGTACCTCTGTCTTCTGCTTCCGCTATTTTTTCTTTCAGATACCACTCAAATGCCATACACAGCACTTTAAGCGCCTGAGCATCTTCATTCTGCTCCAGTAAGCGGTCCGTAAAATACCCCAGAGAATTCATGAGCCTTGTCAGCATTTCATCGTTCAGGCTGCGTTTGTGTATGCGCGCCATAATACGAATTTCATCGGCAAGATTTTCAGGAATACGCATGCTGTAGCCTGATGTTTTTCCAGGAATAAGTACCCGTTCACCTTCCCGCCACATCCAGACTTCCTCATGTCCGGACGCATTATGTTCAGATTCCTTCGGTTCATTCTCTTTTCTTATAAGGTCATCAAGCCAGTGCTCGAATTTTGCTGCGAGAGCGATGAGGCGTTCTCCCTGCGCCGTGCGAATGATCGGTCGGTCAGGCTGGTAATTCAATGATATTAACAGGCGCGCTATTATTTCATCGTTAATGCTCTTTCGCCCTAATCGACCACATATCCTCAGCTCCATTAACAAATTATCCGGTGCCCTCAGCCGCCATTCAATCGTTTCACCAGCATGGAATTTACGTGGTCTACCACGCTTACCCCACATATTTTCTTTAATTTTCATATTTATAGATTCCTGGCACCACAGGGTTTCTCCTGCATGACAAAGGATATATCCCGCCGCGCGTCAGATAATTCTTAATAATGCCGTAAAGTGTGATGATGCTCACAGTTTTTTTTTTTTGAGGTCATGAGACACTAGCGCCTGCGTAAACAAACACTTACGTAACCTCACTTTGTATACATCGGAGACTCAAGCATGAAAGGTAATGCCCTTGAAACCACGCAGGGATGGGCGGTAGCGTCTTTATTCCGTGCTGCAATCAATAAATTTAACTTAAAACGTATCTGTAATATCGCGAGTTCAGTTTTGCTGCTAATGCTGGTCACGAAAGTAGCCCATGCAACCGGCACGGATTTATTGTCCTCGCAAAATACAACGGTTAACTCCACGTTTGGCTCTGGTTCCTCGCTTATTAAATGGTTTTATATCGCTGAAATTGTGATGGCGTTATTTACCTTCATCATCAAGCGCTCCCCTCTGGTGTTCGTCGGCCTGGTTATTTGTATTATCTTCACACACATTGGTTTCGCAATCGCGAACTAATCATGAACGGGGAAGATGATAAATATTACTTCCCGGAAACGCTCAATCAGCAGGAACGCATTATTGGCCTGCCCATCGACGAATTTATTGTTGTTGTTCCTCTCGTGGTTACGGGAGTGCTCTGCAACATGTCGACGGTGCTATCTATTATTGCGGGCCTGCTGTGGTGGCTGGTCAGATATTTGAAAAAAGGGCAGGGTTCTTACTGGATGCTGAATTTTTGCTACTGGCACCTACCTTTTATTATTTTCAAAGTGACTTTCCGGCAGATACCTGACTCCTGTTTCCGGCACTGGAGGGCGTAGGGAATGAAATTAAAGATTAAAGGAGAGCGCGATAAATATCTTCGTACCGCATTTGTTGGCCTCTCTGTTCTGAGTGTTTTGTGTGTGGCAGGAACGGTGCTCACCAGCTCGCTGGCCTGGCATTTTGCCACCACACAAAAAACCATCACCACGCCCATGACCTATAACCATCCCTTTTCCTCAGATGCGAAATCAGCAGACAGCACCGGCATGACGATGTTCGCCACGTCCTTTCTTTACTGGCGTCTGAATGTCAGTCCTGAATCCATCGACGGCAACCAGAAAATGCTGCTCGGTTATGTACCCGCCGAAAGGCGGGACGCGCTGAAAAAGGTGCTTGATGTGGAGGCGGAGCGGATCAAAAAAGGAGGCATCACCACCCGCTTTGAAATGCACGACATCCGGATTATTGACCCCGGCACTGTTGACATGAGCCTGACGCTTTACCCGTCAACCACTAACGGAAGTATCACCATAGCCCTGGACAGCCAGGAAAAAACTTACCGGCTGAGCATGAGTTATGAGAACGGCATCATTAACCTGCTGGACTTCTCAGAACTTGTGCCCGTCGCGACCCCACACTAACAAGGACTGCCCATGAAAATCCGCATTTCACCGGCAGCTGCAACTGTGTTACTGGCTACAGGACTCTTTCACGGCGGCCTCCGGGCCGCCACCGGTCCCGCCGCCATACCGTTTGAGAATGACGCCAGTTTCAGCGTCACGCTCAGCAACACCAACCCCAACAAAATCATCATTGACGGGGAACTCGTAACCAGTCTCAGCGGGCCAGCAGGCGCTTATGACCAGAGCACCACACCGGAAGGTGCATTGCTGCTTTCGCCTCTCGGTGGCCAGAATTTTACGGTCTTTCTGCAGACGGCAGGCGGTACTTCCGTCAGCCTGAACGTTCAGCCAAAACCCGGCACCGGCCGCACCTTGCGGTTTACACCGCTCAGTATGCCGGCGCACAGTAATGATGATGCTAAGGCCTGGGAAGAAGGCCTGAGCTATGAAAAAACGCTGGTCACCCTGTCCCGCGCCGTGGTGCGGGGAGAAGTACCGGACGACTATACCGAACTGCCGGTCAGCAGAATGCCGGCTTACACCCCCGGCATTGCGGTGCACCTGACGCCGGAACGGCAGTTTATCGGCTCACATCTGCGTGTGGTACGTTTTCGCATGACGAACCCAGGCTATGTGACCGTGGCCCTGCGGGAGCGCGACTTCTGGCGCAAGGGTGTCCGCGCCGTAATGCTCTCTCAGAACGAGCTGTATGCCGGCGGGGAAGGCTTTGCCTGGGTGGTTTTTTCAGATGACGGAGCGCCACGCCAATGAGCCTCAACATCAATATCACCACCCGGCGTAAACAGCTGGCCATCCTAATCGGGATAATCATAACTGGTGCTGCCGCCGCCACCGGCATAATGCTTTACGGGGGCGAAAATAAAGCCCCCCAGAACGCCGGGGCTGCACCGGCCCCCAATATGACCGGCGTCGTTACCGCCACCTTTAATGAAGAAGTTAACGCCTCGGCCCTCGCACAGCAGCAGGCAAAAACGTCTTCACTTGAGTCGCAAATGGCCCTGCTGCTTGAAAAGTTCAATCAGCAGAACGCCACCTTTGAGCAAAAACTCGCGCAGCGAGACGCTGAGATTCAACGGCTTTCGCAACAGCCACCCGTTCCGGCTGGCAGCAACACCCCCACGGGACAGCAGACACCACCTGCTGGTCCGGATGGCACACCACTGCCGGGTCCTGTTGCTGCCGGTCAGACCCGCCCACCTGTTTACACCGCAACACCGACCGCCAGTGGTGCTGTTAACGTCAATCAGGGTGCCGGGTTTTATCCGGGAGGAAGTGGCCAGCGCATGACGGGCGGGCTGACCACCACCACATTCACCTACGACAGCCTGAAAAAGAAGGGGCCTAAACTGCCCTGGATACCCTCCGGGTCATTCACTGATGCCATCCTGATTGAAGGGGCCGATGCGAACGCCAGCGTCACCGGCCAGCAGAATACCCGTCCGGTCACTATCCGCCTGAAGGGTAAAGTGCAGATGCCAAACAACCACGAATACGACCTGGACGGCTGTTTTGTCACAGGCGAAATCTGGGGTGACATCTCCAGTGAGCGTGGCGAAGTCCGCACAAAGAACCTCAGCTGCATGCCCAAACACGGCGCACCCATTGATATGGTTTTCGAGGGCCACGTCAGCTATCAGGGTAAGGGCGGTATCCGGGGCAAACCGGTTATGCGTAACGGCATGATTATTGGTTACGCAGCCGGCGCAGGATTCCTGTCTGGTATCGGGGAGGGCATCAAATCCGCCTCCACTCCTTCTGTTGGCCTGGGGGCCACAGCTGACGTCGGGGCAGGGGATGTGCTCAAACAAGGGTTTGGCGGCGGTGCCGATAAGGCAGCCGATAATCTCAGCCAGTACTGGATTAAACGTGCTGAGCAGTATCACCCGGTGATAGATATCGGAGCGGGCAACGCCATCACTGTCGTTTTCCAGGAGGGCTTTCAGCTCAAGACCATTGATGAAACCGATGAGGAACGCGTGAAGGCAGCGGCACAAACCGTGAGTGATGCGGCACAGAATGCTGCTCATCCTGCACCGGCCACCACCTCCACGTCATCCCCGACCTCGACCGGCAATATTAACCCTGATGAAGTCTTGCGCCAGGCCAGCCAGTTGCGTCTCGGCGACACCATCAACTGATAAAAAGCCATACACGCTCTGAATTTTATAGCCGGACTGTGTTGCCGCATCTTATCAACCCTGTACTCCAGATAACCGGAGCGTTTATGTCTGTAATACGAACTCGTTCGCTATTGCTCAAAGTGCTGTATGACTTTCGCCACGTCGTCTTTTTAGTGCTTATTTATGCGACTGAAATGACAGTATAGGCAGTGCTAAACCTGAAGGGACTCGGTGACCAGAACTTTGTCAACTGGCGAATCTGTCTGCTCGTAAGCATGGTTATCATAGTGTTAAGTGGGTGCTCTTATTACGATTCCGATGAGGCGGCACTGACGTTTGCAGGAGCCATCGCGCCCTGGCTCATTGCGCCTGTTGTCATCACCGTGTATGGCTTCATCCAAATGAATCTGCATTTCCTGTCGATTGACTGGTTTTTTATCTGCGTACTGGCCAGCTTTTTCATGCAGTTTATGCTCGCCCTTATGAGCCGGGCTTTCTAATAAGTTTTAAATCCGCATCCCTCTTTTATATACACCCTGAATTACCAACCGGAGTTACCCCATGAAAAACGTACTGGGTGCTGCACTGCTGTGTGGCGCACTAACCGGCTGCGCCGGTATGAATTCCAATTTTGACTGCAATAAAACCGCTACAGACCAGTGCCTTACCACAGCTGAAGCCAACAAACTCGCCGCCAGTGGTAAAAGCCTGGATGACCTTACCGCTGAGAAACCTGTAAAAAAGCCTGCGGGTGAAACCCTGCCGGCACTGCGTAATACAGCCCCGGTTATCAGTCCTTCCCGGCCTGTCTCTGTCGCACCAACCGGTTACACCGCGCCTTCCACGCTCACTCCCCGCCCGATTGCCGGTACGCCTGTCCGGTCTTCTGTGACAGGCCGGACGGTTGTTAACACCCCGTCCGTGAAACCGGACACCGGTGCCGGGCGGGTGACCGCGCAGCGTATTCCTGATGCCACGCAGCGCCTGTGGATCGCCCCCTGGGTTGACACTGACGACAACTTTCATCAGCCCGCTGTCGTGGAGTTTGTGAAAAACAAATCCCGCTGGGATGAAGGGTTTCGGGTTATTGGGGAGGGCGGGGAATAATGAGTGATTTTCTCGACAGTGTGATGAGCCTCGTTCGCGGGCGTGGTGAGGCTGACGGGGCGGCAAGAGCAAAAGCCAACCTGCAGCAGACGTGGGATTATCCCTCGCTTATCGCGTCCCTGCCGTACCGTTACTACGATGATGTGAACGATCTCTTTATTAATACCGGCACGGCGGGCTTCATTATGGAAGCCGCACCGCTGCCGGGTGCGAATGAACAGATTGTCGCCGCCCTGGATGACATGCTGCGTAAGAAACTGCCCCGCAAGACACCGGTCACCGTGATAATGGTCGCCAGCAAGTGTGTTGGGGAGCGGATCAAGAACGGCGTCAGTGATGATATGTGGAAAGGAGGGATGGCCGATCATCTCAATAAAATCACGCGCGCCTTCTGGGAACGTTCTGCGCTGAAAGGCCTGGCTAACAAGCGGGAATACCCACTATACCTGCGCAATTACCGGGTGTTTATCGTCTACGGCAAGGCCATGAAGCGCCACAGCCAGCAGCTGACCGATGAGCTGATCCAGGTCCGCAACACCATCCGCGTCTCACTTGATGCCGCGCGCATTGAAACGGTCAACACCGGCGTGAACGAGTTTTTGTCTGTGATGCGGGAGCTGACCAACTACCGTCACGCACAGGTCATGCCGGCCAGCCCGGAATATAACGAAGACGAGCTGCTTAACCGTCAGATAGTCGACCAGGGCATTGATGTTAATGTGCGCCCGTCGTATATCCGCCTTGAGCTGCCGGAAGAAGCTGGCCACAACGTCACGACCCGGCGTGAACCAGCGTCTGCCTGTCGTGTCGTCAACATGCAGCTGGCCAAAAACCCCAAACGCTTTGCGCTCTGGCAGGGCGCAGATAACCTGCAGAACCTGCGTTATCCCGATCTGGGTATTCCCTGTCCCTTCATGCTCACCTGGACCATCGAGCTTGAGGAACAGACTAAAAGCCAGGGTGAGGCGATGCGCAAGGACATGGATTTAAGTAAAAAGGCGGCGTCCGCTTACGGCCAGCTGTTCCCCGGCACAAAACGGGCCGCAGAGGAGTGGCGACGGACCCGCGAGCAGCTGCACAGCAATGAAATATCCCTCTGCCGCTTCTACTTTAACCTGACGCTGTTCACCCCCGACAATGATCAGGATGCGCTCTCCTGTGAACTGGCGGCAGTGAACGTCTTTCGTAAAAACGAGCTGGAGATGGT
This sequence comes from uncultured Enterobacter sp., assembly GCA_963521185.1. GTDB lineage: Bacteria > Pseudomonadota > Gammaproteobacteria > Enterobacterales > Enterobacteriaceae > Enterobacter_D. The sequence continues at coordinate 9,839 of CAUQTV010000013.1, forward strand.
TGCGCCCCAGTATCAGCAGATGCGTAACTGGCTGGCCGGCTTCCCATTCGTGATTCAGGAAGGCATGTGGGAAGACCTCAAAGCCACGGGCGCGACGCTGCGCGCCAAGAGCTGGAATGCGGTCAATTTGATGCCGGTTGTGGGCGAGCGCCAGCTTTCCTATAAGGGCATGCCGCTGCCAACCTACCGGAACCAGGTGGCCTTCTTTGACATGTTCGGGGAGGAAAACGGCAGCACCAACTTTAACATCGCAGTCACCGGCACCTCCGGAGCAGGTAAGTCGTTCCTGACACAGGGCATACTGCGAGATGTGCTGAACGCCGGCGGGTTTGGCTGGGTGATTGATATGGGTGACAGTTATAAGAACTACTGCCACCAGGCGGGCGGTGTGTACCTTGACGGCGCGAAACTGCGCTTTAACCCGTTTGCCAACGTGAAAAACATTGATGAGTCTGCGGAAGGGATTGTCCGCCTGCTGGCAGTACTGGCCAGCCCGACGGCAGCCCTGGACGCGGTGTTTGAAGCCATTCTGCAAAAAGCGGTCGTACACGCATGGGAACTGAAGCAAAACGAGGCGCGCATTGATGACGTGCATAACTACCTGACCAGCACTGAGATAAATGAGGCGTTTGCCGACAAACCCACCATTCTCTCGCGGCTGGCTGAACTGGCCATGCTGCTGGAAACCTACTGTACCTGGGGACCTGACGGCGAATACTTTAATGCGGCCACACCGACACTGGACGGTGAAACCCGCTTTGCAGTTCTGGAGTTGCTGAGCCTGGAAGACAAGCCGAAGCTGCTCTCTGCGATCCTGTTTTCGCTCATTCTCGCGATTCAGGAAAAGATGTACCACAGCCCGAGAAACCTGAAAAAAGTCTGCATTATCGATGAGGCCTGGCGACTGCTCGGTGGCTCCAACCCGCACGCAGCACGGTTTATCGAAACCGGTTATCGTACCGTGCGCCGCCACCGCGGGGCGTTCGTCACCATCACCCAGGGCATCAGGGACTTCACCGCCAGTAAGGAAGCCGAAGCGGCCTGGAACAACAGCTCCACCAAAATCACCCTGCTGCAGGATGCGAAAGCCTTCAAACAGTACCTGTCTGACAACCCGGATCAGTTCCTCCCCGTTGAGCAGGAAGTTATCCGCTATTTCCAGAAAGCGCTCTCTACTGGTTTCAGTTCTCTGCTGATAACTGCAGGTGAATTCAGCTCCTTCCACCGGCTGTTCGTGGATCCGGTCACCCGCGCCATGTTCAGCTCGAAGGGGGAGGACTTTGCGTTTATGCAGGAGGCACAGAAAGCCGGGGCAACGGCGGAGGAAGCCGCATACCTGCTGGCAGAAAAAGAGTTTGGTGAAGAACTGAAGGAGCTTGAAGAATGGGTGAAAGCAGCATGACGACACCGGATGAATCAAACAGCGCCGGTGCGGTAGAGGAAGGTGAAGTCCGCATCAGCAGCGGGCGGAAATGGGGCGTGTGGGTGACGGGCATAACGGCTGCGCTGACGGCGACGGTCGCGATAAGTCTTCTCACGGTCCGGCTGGCCACGCCGGCCATCGTGACCTTCGATATGAAAGGCACAATGGACATGTTCATGCAGCAGTCGGCGCAGCAGAAACTGGATGAGGCCAGCGCGAAGGTGCTCACCCGACGGTTCAACGCGGCGCTGACGCAAAGCCTCAGTGACTGGCAGCAGGAGCATAACGTGATCATCCTGGTGTCCCCGGCCGTCGTCAGCGCGCAGCCCGATATTACGCCGCAAATACGTAATGAAATTGCGCAGCGCATGCAGGAGGCGAAATGAAGATGCACCGCGGGCTGGCTGGCGTAATGTTACTGGCGATAACGGCAACAGCAGGCGCAAAAGACCTCGGCACGTGGGGCGCAGTGTTCGAGCCGGCAGAACAGGATATGTTGGTCTTCATTCAGAACCGCCTGCAGACGATGGAGCAAAGCGGTGAACTGGACCGACTTAAAAACGAAGCCATTGATCGGGTGAAGAAAAACGCCGTCCGGCCACCGCCGGTGACCGGGCTGACGCACGCCACCAAATACCGCACCTTCAGCTTTGATCCGACCTTCACCGTTAACGAAACCATCAGTGATACGAAGGGAAACATTATCGCCCGCAAAGGCGACAGGGTTAACCCGTTCGATAAAGTACCCTTTAGTGAGACGCTTTACTTCCTCGATGGAGACAACCCTGACGAGCTGGCATGGGTTAAGAGGGAGATCACCGGCACGACAAACTTCAAGGTGATCCTGGTGAACGGCAACATTAAAGACACCAGTGACGCGCTCGATGAGCGGATTTATTTTGACCAGGCTGGCGTATTGACCACAAAATTCGGGTTTGAACACACGCCTGTACGCATTACGCGAGACGATCGCGTAATGAAAATTGAAGAAATCCCGGTTAAGTCAGGTGGCAAATAAACGTTTCCGTTCCCCTCTGACCTCCCCTTAACGCGCATCCCACATACAGAAAACCGCACATCCACCGCAATTATGGAGCTGACCATGTCAACAACATTAGGCGATCTGTTCCCCCAGCTGAATAACTGTCGGCAGGAGCAGAAAAAGTCACAAAAGCCAGTCCGTAAAGGAACGGCTCAAAAACTTAAAGATCTCTATCCTGAAATTGAATCATGGAATTCTGTTTTCGTCACGCAGGCCTGGTTCCACTGGCTGAGATCAATCGGAATGGCACTGAAGGAGCCGGATAAACGCGATGAACGTTTCCCGACTTTCCTGATAGATAAAATCCAGGGGGAAATGCGGGAGACTGGACAATGGCGCTGACAAATAAGGAAGTGTTCGAGTTAATAAGCGCAGCCGCTATAGGTTTGGTGATTATCAGCATGCTGATACGGTGGTTTTTACACCGTCATCATCAGGCCGGTCCGTATACGGTGCCTCAGGAAGAGCTGATATTCAGCAGTACAGGGAATGGCCGTGCAGTATGGGAACATGCAAATGATGCTTTTTATGCTTATTTATTAAAGGAACTCCAGACTGCGCTTAAACGGGAGGGTTATTGCCTGACCCGCAAAGTGTCGGAACGCACGATGATGCCTGAACATGTCCGCAGGCGCATCAGTGAAACAATGGTACGCATGCGCGGACATTACCTGGCACCAAAGCAGGATGAAAAAGCGCTTCAGAACTGTGTCGAAATTAGCCTGACTGATGGATATGCTGATACCTTGCTGGAGTGGCTCTTTAAAGGATGTGAGGCTCAGGGCTGGCATATTGCCCTTTGTGCAGATGCCAGCGGGGCAGGTGAATATACTCCCTTTCAAACAACCTGGTCAGCGCATGCTTACCCGCTGCAACAGGTCATTATTCAGGTCACTGCGAGCAACCGTGCAATTACCAGCGACCTGACCCGCTGTCTTGAGACGATCGCCGGGACGCTGCGGGAAACACCTTTCCCGGCTTCAGGGGATAGCATGAAGCTTGCGGGGAATTATGGTTACACCGGTTCGACAAATCCATACCTGCCGGTGAACTACGAACTGCTTTGCCAGCACTGCGCGATATCGCCTGGATTTTTTGTCGACGATTACGGCAGTGTACTACCGCATTATTTTGATGAAGAGCGCGAAAGACTGAAGTCTCTTCCGGGCCTTCATATCACCGTCGTTGTGCAGGGAACGCGTCATACCTTTACTGAAACCCTGGCGCAGTTTGTTGAGCAGGCTGCGAAACGACTGCGTCTCGGAGAGCATGAAGGTGCGGAATATGATGACGATGCAGGCTATGCCTTCATTAAAGAGCGCATCGCTGTTCCTGAGGTCGAGTCAACATAGTCACCCCCCCGTTCTGGCTGAATATTCGTTGCTTACCGCGTTGCGCTCAGCATCATCCGGACGCCTCCTGATTACATCTTTTGAAAAGGTATCGCTATGCAAAAAGACCCTGAAAGCAAAAGGGCCAGAACGACTGACATTTCTTCCATGCGCCTTGATGAGCAAGCGAAAGCTGAAATTATTGCCATCCTGGGTGAAAACCCGCTGTATAACCGGTCCGTTATCCTGCGTGGCGCCCTGCTTGTTCTGTCCCGTCTCCCCAAAAAAGAGCGCGAAGCTGCCATTCTCGAAGCCGCTGCCCGCTAAGTCTTCGCTCCCGTAATCAGCCCGCCCGCCTTTCCCGGTGGCCGTGGCACTCCATTAAGGTTTATTCCATGTCCCAACCTGAAAAAATCGGGCCGGTGCCGGTTGTCCGCGATCGTTTCGGCTTCTTTTCACACCCGCTGTATTTCACTCCCGCTGACGATAGTGACTTTGGTCGTCCGGGCGAGTTTGATGCCTGGCTTGCGGCGAACCATCTTGAGATGGTGCTGACGTCAATGGATACAGAAGACGGGTCTGTCGCGGCGCTGCAGTTCGCGATGACCGGGGCCTTCACGCAGTGGAAACCGGAAAGCCCGGCAGGCGCAGGGTGGTTTGTCGGCTCCCTGCATGAAAATGAAGATGACGGCCCGGTGTGCATCTGGTTACGGGAGGTGACATGCGTCGCTATCTGAGGTTGCTGCTGTTTTTGTCCGGGATGCTTGCGTTGCTTCTTTTCAGTGCGCCATCTTCTGCTGCTGCGAGTAACGCCGGTGATGGACGCTGGGTAAACCCTATCTCGGATGTCTGCTGGAAATGCCTGTTCCCTATGTCAGTCGGCAGTATCAAGCTTGCTTCCGGTCCTCAGCCGGACACCTCGAATCCTGCGTCGCCCATCCAGATTTGCTCATATGGTGTGCTTTATCGTATGGGCCTGGCCATTGGCTACTGGGAACCAGTAGCCATGACCGACGTTACGCGCGAACCGGGTGTGATGGTGAATATGGGCGGATTCAAAATTGACCTTGGGCGCACAGGAACCGGAACCGCAGGTCAAAGTGACCGACCGAATGCCGGCGCGTTCTACCATGTTCACTGGTACAAATATCCGCTCATCTCCTGGCTCAGCATCATGACCAGCACAGGATGTTTCCAGGGAGGAGATATGGACATTGCATATCTGTCCGAGGTCGATCCACTGTGGAATGACTCGACGCTCTCAATGCTGATCAATCCCGAAGCGGCGCTGTTTGGCAATCTTATAGCACAGGCTGCATGTGCTGCAGACGCAGTAGCCAGTACAGCGGGTGTGCCGTTATCACCTCTGTTCTGGTGTGCCGGCAGTCAGGGTTCCATGTACCCATTTACCGGCTTTACCAGTGGTGAGTTTTCCCCGCTGGAGTCATCTTTGCTGGTCAGTGAGCGCATGGCGTTCAAGTTACACCGGGAAGGACTTGTGATGAACACCGTCGGAGCTGACTTTGCGGTTTGTTATGAGTATCCATCGCCTATTGTACCCAAAGAGCGCTGGCGCTATCAGATGGTTAACATGTATCCCGAAACTTCCAGCTGTCATGCCTTTGGAGCGAGCACCCAGACCTGGGGTACGCCCCATAACTCTCCTCAGTCGAAGAAAAACTTCGGTTATCTGCTCTGGCGCAAACGCAACTGCGTCTATTCGTGAGGTCGGACAATGAAAAATGCTTATTTACAGGCCCTGTTTATCAGCGGCCTGTTTTTTTGCACGTCGGTGGTGGCCGCAAGTGAACAGGCCACGATATCCGGACGTGACAGGGACTGGATGAAACAGCAGCAACAGGCACTGCAGGAATTCAAAAGCACCCTGCAGGAACAGCGTATGCAACTGCCACCCGCACAACGTGACCTGGTCAGTCGTTTGCAGGGAGACATCTCGGCCCGGCAGGCGGCGTCAGGACAGGGTGAAAAACCTGCTTTCCCGGCGCTGTATTTTGTGTCTCTGGGCATACCTCGGGAAGGATTGCTGCCGATGCTTAAGGACGCAACCCGCTATGGGATCCCGGCAACCATCCGGGGGCTGTTGAATAACGATTTACGCCAGACCGCATCAGCGATGTTTGAGCTGGCCAAAGAGGACAAAAATATCGGGGTTCAGATTGACCCGACCCTGTTCAGTGAATACCACATCAGCGCCGTACCCGCTCTGGTAGTGACCTGCCCGGGACATTTTGATGTCATACGCGGCAGTTTGCCGCTGGCACAGGCACTGGAGAAAATTGCAAAAGCCGGTGATTGTGCCACTACTGCACGCAAGTTGCTGGAGGAGGCCAGATGAAATACCTGATTTTCATCGCTGCGCTGATGATGTCTTTACCGGCACTGGCTGATGCAAATAGTGACGCATTCAATGCCGGGGCGAGTTACGGAAAAGGCAATGCCTCACAGGGAACGGGAAGCCTGAGTAACCCTGGAGCCGTAACCAGTACGATCCCCGGTTACACCACAAACCCACCTCAAAGCAGTTATTACGGAGGTGTGACCGGTGGCGACAGCGGATTGAGCAGTAGTGGGCAGACGGCGCTTGGTGCCAGTGAGGCTGGTCAGGCAATTATCAGTTCCGGCACAACCAACCCACCCCCGGCTATCGATCCCAGTGCGCCTTACATCACTATTGGCAAGCAGGCTGAAGGGGGGGCGGGTTCTGTCCTGGATGGTACAGGCAAACAGTGCACACAAACCGGAATCTCAAAATCCACCTTTGAATCATACACATGCGAGCGTGATGTTTGGCTCGAGCAAAGTTGCTCCCGGACCGGGACCGCGAGCGGATCCATGGGCGCGCCGGTTGCCACAACGAAGACGGTAACTATTACAAATGAAAGTTTCATCGGGGATGGCCGGACGTTCAGAGTGACCATGCCTGAAAATATGATCGTCACCAGTGCAAAGTTACTGGCCGATAAATCACTGTTCGGTGCCAGTGGCTCGTTTATGAATACCGGTATCAGTCTCGACGGTACGTCGTCATATGACCTGAATTTTACCGGTAGTGTATCTGCCGGGCAGGTCTTCACCTCCAGTGAATTCTGTAGTAATCAATGTAATGCAGCCACTAAAAGCCTTATTTCTCAGTCATTTGAGAACCAGCATATAGGCTTCACTCTGATACTGAATACGGTGAGTTACGAACAGACGTTTGTGCCAGCTGTAAAATGGACGGAATCCTGCGCGATTAGCAAAACGGGTGCAGTGAAGACTGGCTCAACGTGTACAGCAGTTGGCGGTAGCCGTCCGGTCACCGTGGACGGCAATACGTATCAGGTCCAGAGCGATTGCTGGCAGTACACAGATACCTACCTGACGAAAGCAAATTCAAATGGTAACTGTGATGCGCTGATGAAAAATACGGCCTGTACCGTAAATTCAACGACCTGTAATCAGAAAACGGGCAGCTACTGTGAGCATGAGACGCTGACGTATGAATGCCAGACAGTCCATTCATCTGTGGGCCTTGTGTGTGGTGGGCAGTATTTTTGCCAGTCTGGTGAATGCAGCGATACCGATGGTGCCGGGGACAGCGGGTTTGATACCGCTGTGGCCAAACTTGCTGGTCTTGCCTCAGCCGCTGATGACGTGAAAAGCGATACCGTCAACGTCAAAGCCTTTACCGGACAGGTGATGAGCTGTCGTAAGTCTGGTGCCGGATTTTCTAACTGCTGTAAGGACTCCGGCTGGGGACAGGATACCGGGCTGGCTTCCTGCAATAGTAATGAAATGGCGTTGGGTAAAGCCAAAGCAAAAAAAGTAACCGTCAGTCTGGGTGATCGGTGTGACCATTCAGTTCTCGGCGTTTGCATCCAGAAAAGCAAAGTGTACTGCGTCTTTGGCGGCATGCTGGCCCGCATCATTCAGGAGCAGGGCCGTCGCGATCAGCTGCACGTGTCATTTGGCAACGGCAACAGCCCGAACTGCCGGGGCATTACAGTACCGGAACTGCAGGGTATTAACTTCGACCTCATCAACTTCGCAGATTTCTACGACGATCTGATGGATAACCAGAAAATACCGGATTCAGCGGTGATGGTTAAACAGGTGAAAGACAGGATCGCCGCCCAGGTGAACCAGCAGACCGGAGGCAAATGATGAAACGGCTGATCCCGCTTCTGCTATTGGGTGCCAGCTTGCCAGCGCTGGCGGAGGAAATCATTTCGCCGGCCCCGCCTTTTACCGGCTGGTCCTGGTACAACGAGCCGAAAAAGAAACCGGAGGCACCGACACCCAAAGCGCCGGAACCTCCGCAGCCTGCCGTACCGGACTTGAGTAAAATGTCCGCACTGGAGCAGGCGAAGGTGCTGAAGGGCTATACGATGGAGGCGCTAAACCGCGCCATTCTGTATCCGACCCGCGAGAACACGGCGACGTTCCTGAAGTGGCAGAAATTCTGGACCGACAGGGGGTCGATGTTCAGCCAGTCCTTTGCGGCGGCGCAGTTGTCGAATCCTGAGCTGGATTACAACCTGGAGTTTCCGCATTACAACTCCACCGCGCCGCTGGTTCAGTCACGCGATCAGCAGCTGCGTGACGAGGCCATAGCAAAACTGTCCTCGCAGTACGGTCTGTTTTACTTCTACCGGGGCAGTGACCCTATAGATGCGCAGATGGCCGGTGTGGTGGCCGATTTTGCAAAAACCAACCGCATTTCGCTGATACCGGTGTCCATCGATGGCCAGGTTGCACCATCGCTGCCGGACAGCCGCCCGGACAGCGGCCAGATCAAGGCGATGAATGTCAGTCATTTCCCGGCCCTGTTCCTTGTTGACCCGCGCAGTCGCCAGTTTCAGCCCCTCGCCTGGGGTTTCATGACGCAGGATGACCTGGCAAAACGCTTCCTTAATGTCTCAAACGGCTTCAAACCCAATTTCTGAGGACTCGATTGTGAACATAAAACGTCTTACCGGCATGGCAACGTCATGTCTCAGTGCGCTGATTTTTTGTAACATCACGGCACCCGGTGTGCTGTTGCTTGCCCTTATGTTATCCGTACCGTCTCCGTCTGCTCTGTTTGTTAACGCTGCCCGGACGTTTACCGCGACGGTCCCGGCACCGGCTGAACAGCCGCCCACTTCCTGCGCGATAACGCCAGTGGACGATCCTTACCCTCGCCCGTGCCTGCAGTTAGCGAAACCAGAATCTGACTTTATCCGCAACGTGGACAGGTTTCTGCTGAGGCTTTATCTGTTCATCGCCTTGTTGAGCTGTCCTTTCTGGTGTCTGTTAAGTTCCCGGCGATCAGCTGACCGGACGTGAGACACGTCAGGCCTCCATACCCTTCTTCTGAGGTTCTCCATGAATACCATCGTTACCGGGCGCACCCTGCGCTCGCTTCGTCGTGCCGTCTGGTTCAGTTTTGTCACTGCGCCGGCACTGGCGCTCTTTTGCGTGTTTATTTTCCTGACTTTCAACAACTCCCTCGCGGGGACGTTTCTGAACGAAGCCCGTGGTCTGGTTGCTGGTACGCCTGCAGACAAAGTACGGGTGTGTGCGCCGCCTCTTAACACAACAGGAGGCGGGCACGTTCAGCCGCCGCCCGTCCTGACGTCCCCGTGTGAGCCGGCACTGACGGATGCGCTCGACTGGCAACGGTCAGCCGACAGCAGTATCCGGGATGCCTACAAAATCCTGGTCATCATGGGCGCGTTCACATGGTTGTTATGCAACGGCATGGCCGGGTTTAAAGACACCAGGCGCTGGCTGAAGGGTAAAACCATGAAAATTAACGCTGTCCGGCGGGCAGTTCAGGGCGGGCATGGCAAACAGGATAAGGAATGAAATGATGAGATCATTATCTGAAATCGTTGCGTTTTTTGCGGTCGGGATGGTGCTGAAAATACTCAGCGAAATTATCGCGGTATATCCGAATGTCGCGCAGCAGTTGGTTCTCTGGCTGGCGTACTTTTTGCTGGCCCTCTCAGCAGGGCTGCTTGCCTTCAACCGGTTCTGCTACTGGCGTCGCCGACACAACACCACCCCGGAGGTGCCCCGTGAACGGTAAAGCCCTGGTTTCATTGTTACTCCTGTTCCCTCTGCTGGCCTGTGCCGGGGCGCGGGAAGACATTGCGGCCCTTGAAGCGGGCAAAACGGGTGCAACGTCAATGCCTGCGCCGGTGGCCGCATCGCCTGTCAGTGCGCGAAACCTCATGTCGCTGCCTGATGGCCGCCAGGCCGACATGAAGGATTATGCCGTTGTCCTTTTTATGCAGTCGCACTGCCAGTACAGCGCGAAGTTTGATCCGGTCCTGAAAAGCTGGGCCGATCAGCATGGTGTTCGGGTGTATCCCTACACACTTGATGGCGGCGGTGACAGCGCTTATCCGGTGCCGCTGATACCCCGCAAGACAAGCCCGACATCGCCGCTGGCAGATGAGATCATGACGTTCTTTGGTAACGGGCTGCCGATTGCCACGCCCACGGCTTTTATGGTCAATGTCCATACCCTGAAAGCGTACCCGTTGTCACAGGGGGTCATGGAGATCCCCGCGCTGGAAAACCGCTACGCCAGTCTGATCCAGGCAGATATGGACCAGGTCAGTCCGCAACAGCTTTCGCCGATGCCAGCGAATGCCCTGGTGACCCCCCAGTAATTTCCGGAATTCAACATGAACACATCTTTGTATGCACTTACGCATTCCGAGCGCTGCTGGCTGGTTTACAGCGTGGCGTTTCTGCTGTCCTCCGCGTTTTACGGCTCGCTGGCCGGGCGGGTTGTCAGTGCGATGTCCCGGCCAGATATCAGCATGATCCTGCGTGACTGCCCGGCCCTGCTGCTGATTTCGCTTAGCGCGGGCTTCTTCTTTACCACTGTCGGACATTACGCCATCCGGCAGTCCCTGATCATTGCTCAAAAGGAGTCAGTTTCATGAAAGTACGGCTAATTACCTTACTGAAAGATGGCCGGAAGGGGGCTGATGATGATTAAACCTCTTTTGATGGCCGGTCTGGTATTTCTTTCTGGTCTCGCTGTGTCACCGGTGCGGGCTGATGTGAACAGTGACCTGAATGGCTTCTTTGGCAGTCTCGGCTACAGCGGCAACGTAACACAGGCTCAGGCATGGCAGGGGCAGGCCGCCGGCTACTTCACCGGCGGTTCTGTCTATCTGCGTAACCCGGTAAAAAACGTCCAGCTTATTTCAATGCAACTACCGTCGCTCAATGCCGGCTGCGGTGGGATTGATGCATACCTCGGTTCGTTTTCAATGATAAGCGGGGAGGAAATCCAGCGCTTTGTGAAGCAGATCATGAGTAACGCCGCCGGGTACGCGTTTGACCTGGCGCTTCAGACGATGGTGCCGGAGCTGAAGCAGGCCAAAGACTTCCTGCAAAAGCTGGCCAGTGACGTGAATTCGTCAAATATGAGTTCATGTCAGGCTGCGCAGGGCATTATCGGCGGACTGTGGCCTGTTACGCAGGTATCCCAACAAAAAATCTGCCAGGACATTGCCGGTGAAACCAATATGTTTTCTGACTGGGCGGCGTCACGTCAGGGCTGTACGGTCGGAGGGCAGGGCGACAACGTTACCAGCAGAGCGTCTGATTCGGAGAAAGATCAGGTGCTGAAAAATAAAAACCTCATCTGGGATGCACTCAGTCGAAATCACCTGTTCGACAGTAATCAGCAGCTAAAAGAGCTGGTAATGAGTACGGTTGGTTCGATTATCTTCAACAGAACGGGGGACGTTACGATCCTGACGCCACTGGTTGATAACCGTGACCTCATAAAAGTGCTGATGCGCGGAGGTGCGGCAAAGGTGTACGGCTGTGATGAGGCAACCCTGTGCCTGACACCTGTGGTGACCACCATCACCATTACGGAAAGCAATGGTCTGGTGACGCTGGTGAAAAATCTGATGCTCTCCATGCAGGCGAAGCTGACGGATGACACGGCGCTGACCGATCAGGAGAAAGGCTTCGTTAATACCACATCAGTCCCGGTACTGAAATATCTCACCAACGCCCAGAGTATGGGGCAGAGCGCGACTTACCTGATTCAGGTTGCTGATTTTATTGCTCAGGACCTGATGATCCAGTACCTGCAGGAGCTGGTCAAACAGGCCAGCCTGTCAATGGCCGGTAAAAACTGGCCAGAAGATGCCGCGGGGAAACTGCGCGACAATGTGATGCATGCGCAGGGCCTGCTGGCCGATATGAAGCTGCAGTCCGCAGCCGATCAGAACGCACTTGATGGCATTGACCGCAATATGCAGTACCTGCAGCAGCAGGTATCGACCATCGTATCCGGCTCGTACCAGAGCAACTACCACTGGGGCGACCAATGATGATTTCCTTACGTTGCGGCCACGCTTTGGGGAGGCAGCATGCTTGAGATTTACACGATTTATGGCGGGGGAATGTGGAAATCCGCCCTCGATGCTGTGGTCGGTATTATGGGCAACAGCACCTGGCGAACCCTGATGCGTATTGCCGGCACCTTTGCAGTCGGTGGGGTGCTGATTATTTTTATCAAAACCCGTAACCCGATGGAGTTCGTGAAGTGGCTGGCGGTGTTTATGCTGGTCACCACGGTGCTGGTTGTCCCTAAACGGTCTGTTCAGATTATTGACATTACTGACCCGGCCGCCGTGTGGAAGACAGATAATGTTCCTGTTGGCCTTGCGGCAATCGCCTCGCTGACCACGTCCATTGGATACCGGATCGCCAGCCTTTACGACATGATGATGGCCCGGCCCGATTCAGTAACCTACACCAGAACGGGCATGCTGTTTGGCTCACAGATTGTGGCCGAAACCAGTGATTTCCGTACACAGAATCCGGATCTTGCACAGATGCTTCCCGACTATGTGGAAAACTGTGTCATCGGCGATATCCTGCTGAACCATAAGTACACCGTCAATCAGTTGCTTAACACGACCGATCCCCTGACGCTTATCACGAGTGATCCCAGTCCGCTGAGGGGGATATATAAGACTACCAGTGTCACCCGTGAGTTTTTGACCTGCGCGCAGGCAGCAGCGCAAATCAAAACGCTGGCCAACACCGATGCCCAGCCGGGTAGCGCCAGCTTTGCCTGGCTGACGCAGAAAGTGTTCGGTAACAAAGTGGGCGGGGCGACGTTACTGGCCAATGCGATGGGGGAGAGTTACGGATTTTTCTACACCGGTGGCCTGACGGCGGCGCAGATCATGAAAAATAACGTCACCAACGGGGCTATCCGGCAGGGTGTGAAAGGCTTTGCGGCACGATCATCAGATACCGCCAACCTGCTCAATCTGGCGACAGAAAGTGCTGCCACAAAACAGCGTCTCAGCTGGGCGGCCGGCAGTGAGCTGGCCACCCGGACCCTGCCGTTTGCGCAGTCCCTGCTGATGCTGATCCTGGTGTGCCTCTTTCCTTTGGTTATCGCGCTGGCGGCTGCCAACCATACCCTTTTCGGCCTCAACACGCTGAAAATCTATGTCTGCGGCTTCCTGTATTTCCAGATGTGGCCGGTGATGTTTGCCATTCTCAATTATGCGGCGACGTTCTGGCTGCAGACAAAGACTGGCGGTACGCCGCTTGTGCTGGCGAACAGTGACGTGGTGGCCCTGCAGCATTCCGATGTGGCAAATCTGGCCGGGTATCTGTCGATGTCCATACCCCTGCTGGCGTTTTACCTGACGCGCGGTGCCGCCTCCGTCGGTTCGCAGGTGGCGGGCAGCGTACTCAGTTCGGCTGCTTTTGGTTCTGCCGGCGTGGCAGCCTCCACTGCTGACGGAAACTGGTCGTTCAATAACATGTCCATGGATAACGTCTCGCAAAACAAAATGGACACAAACCTGTCGCAACGACAGGGGCAGCAGACCTGGCAGGCTGACAATGGTTCCACACAGACCATGACGGCCAGCGGTATGAACGTGATCGATGGTTCCGGAGCCATGTCCAACCTGCCGGTCAACATGCGGCTCAGCCAGCTGGCTAGCAGTGGCTTCCAGGAGCAGGCGAGACTGTCACAGACGCAGGCGCAGACGTCGCTCGATGGCTACAACCACAGCGTCACCAGCGGCTGGTCCCAGCTCTCGCAGCTGTCACACCAGAAAGGCAGCAGTGAAACGCTGACGCAGGGGGCTGAAAACAGCCAGGCAATGAATGCGAGTCGCGGGGCCAGCATTATGATGTCGGCCGCAGAGAGTTACGCGAAGGCGAATAATATCTCGACGCAGGAGGCCTATAACACCCTGATGAGTAAATCGAATGAAGAAAGCTTTAACGTCGGGATGGGAGGAAAAATTGATACCAGTAAAAGCCTGTGGGGCAAGGCCGGCGAGATGGCGACCGGGGCCAGTGTCAATCTTCATGGTGGCGTAGACTATAAAGGCGCAATGTCAGCTTCGCACGGTACGCAGACCACTGTCGCCGATGGCATTGATAACCGTCACGATAAAAACAGCCAGATGGTGAACGATTTCCGCCAGGGCATGGATATGGTGACCAGCGCACGGGTGACCGACAGCGCAAGCCATGCTGAAAATGCCGGGACCAGCGACGTGCAGCAGCTGGCGGCCACGCTCAGTGATGCGAAAAGCCAGTATCATCAGTACACGACCAGCGCAACGAAAAGCGATGAGTTCAGCCGGATGGCCAGCCTGTCTCAGAACGAAAGTGCCAGCCTCGATGCGAACTACACCCAGGAGTTTGTTAACTGGTCTGCCAATAAATACGGTGATAAAGCCCAGGCCATGCTGACGAGCGCGCCGCAGGCCCGCGAAGCCGCAATGGAGTTTGTGAACGAGCGGCTGAAACCGGAAATTATGGGGGATTATCAGCAGGGCCGTTCAGACCTGCGGTCTGGTGACAGTCATGAGGCCTTCACGTCCCACAGTTCTACTCCGTCTGAAGCAGGAGACGCACCGATAATTCAGAGCGAAAACCGTGGCATCAGTCATAGTAGCGAAAGCGCGGCAGCGTCCACCTCGCAGGGCAATAACATCACCGGCGGGTATCAGCAACGTGGTGAGGTACAGTCTGGCTATCAAAGCAGTACTCTGTCCGGAGGGTATGCGCACAGTGGCGTATCGCAGTCCGGAGGCGTTCAAAGCAGTCAACCGCAGCCTGACGATCTGAGCCGTTCAGGAGCGGCTACCCGGCATGGCAGCGTCAACACGCGCGGTACAAATTCAGGAGGCACTTCCGGTCAGCTGTATGATCCGTCTCCGGCGCAAACACACGGAGATAGTGGTCACGTTGCTGTGGCAGGCCATGCAGCCGGCCAGGGGCAACACGATGGCGTACAGGGCCAGGCGGTTAATGTTAACGGGACGGACAACCTGCCGGGAAATAAACTGAAGGATGAATTTAAACAACACCAGGAGGCCCTGAAAGCACAGTCGGAAACAGGATTTAACGCGCAACAGGAAATGGCAGGTCGTGTCGCGGCAAAGCAAAACTGGAATGAAGAAGAAATTAAGAATAACTCAGACAATATTGATAAAAACCGATCCACTGTTGAAGCATCCAGTGGTATATTAAAAGGAGAACATGCAGGTGCCCAGAGTCGGTTTGTTAAGGGCAATGAAGAAGCAAAAGGTAAACAGCATTTAATAACCCAGAAACCAGGCGAGCAGGACTTTCAGAGTAAGCTTGACGAACTGAGAAAAAAAGCAGGTTAAAGGAGCAGATATATGGTGATTACGCAAAATGATGTCGGCAACGACATTAAAATGATTACGGACAGTCTGTCTGATAAAAACAGACCACTTGTTGCCCCCGTCGCTGCCCTGAAAATAGCGATGCTTTGGCCCGGTCTGTGTTTGTTGGCTTATTTAACCGCTTTTATCTTGGTAATTATATCTTATCCACCTGTTTATGATGCATGGGGTGATCCTGTCAGCATTTTCTGGGATTACAGCTTTGGATTTGCAGCCATGGGTCTAACAGTCGCGTTTGGTTTGGCGATCGGGGCAGGCATGTATGGTCCGGCTTTGTTTTACCTGACTATTCCGGAAGACATCAGAAGTAAGTCACTTGTTATCAGTAACATGAAGATGCTAGTCAAAAAGTTGGGGGCATTTTTCATCATTTGTAATTTTATGCTTGCAGTGGCTGTTTGCTTTTATCGTGACTTAATGTTCGCCTCACCATTATTGCTGATGTTTTCTTTCATCATTATGCAGGGCATCCTGAGTGCAGAGATGACCCGTTACGGTATCGCGCCGTTAATGAAGAAGATGGTATCGCTTGCCAGAAAGATCTAACTCCGCTTGATTCAAATCAATAAAGCCTCGCTAAACCAGCGGGGCTTTATATTTCCCGTAAAGAAAAATTCTCTACTGCCGATAAGAGTCTGGTTAATGGTCTGCCATTAACCGGGACGCTTTGGCTTATACAGGATAACTTCAATGAAATTAAAAAATATTGCCGTAGCTGGCATCGTACTCTCTGTTTTCACCCTCTCCGGCTGTGGCGCAATGTCAACGGCAGTTAAAAAACGTAACCTCGATGTCAAAACGCAAATGAGTCAGACCATCTGGCTTGAGCCATCATCTGAGAAGACCGTTTATATTCAGGTCCGTAATACCTCCGATAAAGATATGTCCGGTCTGGAGGCATTAATTAACCGTGATTTGACGGCGAAAGGTTATAAAGTCAGTTCGTCCCCGGACACTGCCTATTACTGGGTGCAGGCCAACGTGCTGAAAGCCGATAAAATGGATCTGCGTCAGGCTCAGGGGTTCCTGAGCACGGGTTATGAAGGAGCCGCTTCTGCCGCCGCCCTGGGAGCCGGTATCACCGCCTACAACTCTTCATCTGCCGGTGCTACGCTGGGTGTCGGACTTGCCGCTGGCCTTGTAGGCCTGGCTGCAGATTCGATGGTTGAGGACGTGAACTTCACGATGGTGACCGATCTGCAGATTTCCGAACGCACCAAAGCCACCGTGACCACCGACAACGTGGCCGCGTTGCGTCAGGGGACTTCGGCAGTGAAAGTACAGACCAGCTCTGAAGAAGGCAACCGCCAGAAATACCAGACCCGCGTGGTGTCCAACGCCAACAAGGTCAACCTCAAATTCGAAGAAGCCAAACCTGAACTTGAAGCCCAGCTGGCGAAGTCCATCGCCGGTATTATGTAATTCCCCCGGCGATAGCAGCACGCTGTCGCCGACATTCTCTGCCTTACCCTTCTTAAAGCATAACCCCCTCCGGGGATAAACCAGGATCCGGTGTGTATGTGCGTAATGTTACTCCTGTGAAATTTCGCTTCCTCGCATGACTGCGCATGGCGCAGCCCTGTCTGCGGCGAGCGCCTGATTATTAACTTCCTCACGCTACCTGTTCAGGTGGCGCGATGACTGCCGGAAAAATGCTTATGCACACTGCAGACAACTATTTTACTCAGGACAACAAACCCGATACCACCCGATCAGACACCCTCTGGTCGCTGATTTTACTGGAAAGCGACCTGGTGGAAGCGCTGGCAATGTTTCGTATTTTTGGGCCCTCTGTCGACAACCAGAGCCATGCCCTGGCGTCGTGGTGGGCCGGGTACAGATTTACCTGGTGGGGAACACAGGATGATTCAGACGTGTCAGCAGCCTGTGCTGATGTGGTGGTGTCCATCTGCCGCATGGCTGCTGAACTGGATAACAAAGAGTGGCAGACCGGTGTCAGGCAGGCGCAATTTGAGCTTTCCCTGATGCAGGGCGATCTGCCGGAATAAAGTGCCGGGACAGCAACCTCCGCACGCCCCTTCTGTCCTGCCCCCGTACTGAATGTGCTGCCTTCCGCAGGTCTGCGGCGGGTACCTGATTATTAACTTCCTCACGCTACCTGCCCAGGTGGCGCGATGACTGCCGGAAAATTTCCTATGAGCTTTGCAGGCAAGAACCTTACTCAGGGCGGCCAGATGACCGCCTACCGCTGGCGCATGTTTATTCAGGTCAACAACTGGATCGGTTTCTGGGTATTTATCCTGTTCGTTCTGATCGCCTCATCCCTGTTCCTGTGGCGCACACCGCAGGAGATGCTGGATAACGGGGCACTTTACTGGTTCGCTAACCTGAATCAGAGCTTTATCGACCTCATGCCGGCCGGTGCCGGGCGGTTTTACGATGTTCATTATTACCACGCACCGACGCAGACAAATTATGTCCTCAAAATGACCCTGGTGCAGATTTATGGCGATCCGTACATGAATGCGATGGGGACGCAGGTGCTGGAGCAGCTGCAATGGGCAGCGCTGGCCAGTGGCATATTTTGCACCGGTGTGTTCGCCGCCATATCCTGGTATATTTCGCGTATCGGTAAGCAGGAGAGCGAAGATCAGTATATCTCCGGGATGCAGCTGACGGATAAACCTGCTGACGTGAACCGGTTGCTGCGCCAGAACGGTGAGCTGTCCGATTTGCGCGTCGGGGAGCTGCATATGGTACAGCGCGCCGAGGTGATGAATTATCTCATTCACGGCACCATTGGCGTGGGGAAATCGACGATTATTCGCTGGCTGCTCGATTACATTCGCAAGCGCGGCGACCGGGCCATTATTTACGATTCGGGCTGTACGTTTACCGAAACCCACTACGATCCCCGCACAGACATTATCCTGAACGCCCACGACGATCGCTGCGCCAACTGGCAGATGTGGGGCGAGTGTGTGGATGCCGTCGATTACGACAACATGGCGGCCAGTCTTATCCCGGTTGAAGGGGATTCTGACCCGTTCTGGGTGTCCAGCTCGCGTACCATCTATGCCGACCTTGCCATCCGCATGTCCGCCGACCCCGATCGCAGTATCGAAAAATTCCTGAAAACCCTGCTGTCACTCAGCATGCAGAGCCTGCGTGAATACCTGGCGAACACGCCGGCCGCCAACCTCGTTGAGGAAAAAAACGAGAAAACGGCTATTTCGATCCGTTCCGTTGTCACCAACTACGCCAAAGCGCTGCGTTATCTGCAGGGCCTCGATGACGGTGTCAAACCGCCGTTCACCATCCGGGAATGGATGACCACGGAGAAATACGATAACAGCTGGTTATTTATCTCCACGCAGGCCCGGCACCGTAAGAGCGTAAGGCCGCTGATTTCGCTCTGGGTATCGCTGGCCACCCTGATGCTGCAGAGCATGGGCGAGAACAGCGACCGGCGCGTGTGGTTTATTTTTGACGAACTTCCCAGCCTGCAGCGCATTCCTGAATTCAACGAAACCCTGGCCGAAGGGCGAAAATTTGGTGGCTGCTTTGTCATCGGCGTACAGAACATGGCGCAGCTGGTTCACGCGTATGGCCGGGAGCTGGCGAAAAGTATGTTTGACCTGCTCAACACACGCATGTACGGCCGTTCCCCCAGTGCCGAAATGGCAGAAATTGTGCAGAAAGAGCTGGGCAATCAGCGCAAGCGCGAAATCCGGGAGCAGAACTCCTATGGCCTGGATACGGTGCGTGACGGCATCTCGCTCGGTAAGGACAAGGTTAACAACCCGATTGTCGATTACGAGCAGATTATGCGCCTGCCGAACCTGAATTTTTACGTGCGTCTGCCGGGGGAATATCCGGTGGTCAGACTGGGCCTGAAATACAAGAAACTGGTGAAACATAACACCGGCCTTATTGAGCGAAACATCCGTGATGTGCTGAGTCCGGAGCTGGAAAAAGTTATCCAGGAGAACGAGCGGGCGGCCACTGCGGCAGGCCTTAACTTCCCGACCGGGGATGAAGTGCTGGAAAGTAACAGCGCCACTCCCGAAACCGCGCCTGCTGTTGCCCCGCAGCCGGTGCCGGAAAAAGCAGAAAGCAAACCCGCAAGGCCTGAAGCGGCAAAAGCTCAGGCAACAGCGTCAGCAAAACCATTAACTCCAGGCCCGGTGCCAGAGAAGGTATCTGTACCGCTTACCCGTCCTCCTGCTGAACCTGTAACCGGTCCTGCCGTTAATTCCCGGACGCCTGAACCTGCGGCAACTGAAACGCCGGGCGGTAACGTTGTTTCCCTGCGTCCAGTGCTGATACGACCCACACCACCTGTATCTTCGGTCGCACCAGAAAATGTTCGTACAACGCCTGGTAAAGGTAAAGACGCACTTGAGGTGCTTAATCGCCGGCTTCGCCAGCCCGTCTCCAGCGCAGCCAGTAATGGGGGTGACGAGGACGTTTCCGGGGGCGGGGAGTCTATGAGCCTCGATATGCACGTCACCGCGCTGGCGGAGGGTGGCCTTGAGCTTTCCACCGCTGGTACGCATGAGCGAAGCGACGACTATCCCGCTGATCACCGCGCCAGCAAAAGCCTGGCACAGGACGAAGAAAACATTCTGCTGCACCGCCATCCTGACGATCCGGGTTACAGCGAGTACGACCTTAATTACGACGACGGAGAACGTGACCTATGATGTCAGTCGCCCCCGTAGCCTCGGCAGGCACTGCCGCCGGTTATTACAGCCATTCTGATAATTACTATTTCCTCGGCAATCTGCAGAGCCACTGGCTGGGTGAAGGATCCAGGGAGCTGGGCCTCGACGGGCCTGTCCGGAGTGACTCGCTGACGGCGGTGCTGGAAGGCCGTCTGCCGGACGGCGGACGGCTGGGGAAAGAAATTAACGGCAATCATGTCCACCGGCCGGGGCATGACCTGACGTTTTCTGCCCCCAAAAGCGTGTCCATTCTGGCGCTCATTGGCGGCGATAAACGCATGGTTGATGCGCACAACCATGCGGTGCAGGTGGCCGCCGGGTATGTGGAGAAGCTGATCTCGGCGCGGGAAACCAAAAATGGCGTCACCTCTATTGTGCATACCGGAAAAATGGTGGCCGCCGCGTTCACGCATGACACCTCACGCAATCTCGATCCGCAACTGCACACGCACCTTATCGTCGCCAACATGACTGAGCTGGGTGGCAAGTGGAAAGCGCTGGCCACAGATTACATTCATGACGCGGGTTTTATCGAAACCGTGATGAAAATGCAGGTCACGCTCGGCAAAATCTACCGTACCGCGCTGCGTGAACAGGTCGAAGCGATGGGGCATAAGGTGGAGGAAGTCGGTAAGCACGGCATGTGGGAAATCCGGGGCGTACCGGAGGAGGTCCGGGAGGAATACTCCTCGCGCGGGCGCGAGGTGCAGGGGGCGGTCGGTGCTGAAGCCACCCTGCGAAGCCGGGATGTGGCGGCAAAAGACACCCGTCGTGCGAAAGTTGACCCGTCCCGCATCAGGCTGATGGAGCGCTGGCAGACACAGATGAAGGAGAAAGGCTTCGATCTGAAAGGCTATATGGACAGCGTGACGCAAGCTGAAAGCGACACGGCGAGTCTTCCGGAACAAATCCCGTCGACGGCAGACGTTCAGACACGGTCACAGCCAGACAGCACACCTGAAAAAGTCCCTGCGCGGGACAGTATACCCGATGCGGGAAAAGTCACTGAACGTGATGTGGCGCGTGAAGAACCGTCCCGCCCTGTCACATCGACCCCGTCGGTGATGCAGACCGGAACGCACGCTGTGTCACCTGCTGCACAGGGGGCTAAAGCCGGACCTGAAAAACCGCACATCAGGGCGGAGGTATCCGACGCCGTGCGCCATGCCATTTCCCATTTAAGTAACGACAAAACCCGTTTTACCTGGGGTGAGCTGATGCTGACGGCCACCGAATTCAGTGATCAGCTGCCGGCCGTGGCCGAGGTCAAAATGGCTATCGATGCCTCCCTGAAGGAGGGCATGATCGTCCCGCTCGACAGTGAAAAGGGCGTGTTCACCTCGCGCATTCATCTCCTTGATGAGCTGTCCATCCAGGCACTGAGCCAGGAGCGGCTGAAAGACGGGAAGGTGGTGAGCTTTGCCAGGCCTGAGCAGTATGCGCCCCGTGCGCTTGAGGCCGTGGAGAAATCGCCTCTCGTGTTGATGAATGCCCCGACCGGCGTGGCCGGGATCCGGGAGCTGACTACACAGCTGACAGATATTTCCACCGCGCACGGGCGTGAGGTGACGGTTCTGGCCAGTTCGGCGGAGCGGGCCACGTCTCTCGCGAAGTCCGATACGTTGCGCGATCGCCTCATCAGTCGTTCGCATGTGCTGAGCGGCGATTTCAGCCTGAAGCCGCAGGGCACGCTTATCATTGAAGGTGCCGAGCGTCTGGGCCTGAAAGAAACGCTGGTTCTGCTGGGGGAAGCGCGTGAAAAAGACGCGCAACTCGTTTTTCTCGACAGCGCGGGACGTCAGGCAAACGGAAACGCCATGTCGGTACTGGAGTCAGCCGGCGTGGAACGCAGCCGGCGAACTGAGCCTGCGCCGGGCCTTGAGACGGAAGTGGTCAGCATTGCCGACAAACGTGACCGCTATGCTGCCCTGGCCAGTCGGTTTGCTGAACTCAGCGCCGGCAGTGAGCCGGTCACGGCCGTCGTGCTGGGGCAGCGGGAGCAGAAGCACCTGACGGGGCTTATCCGGGATGCGCTGCAGAATGCCGGACAGCTTGAGCGTGACGGTGTCACGGTTGAGGCGCGTTCCCCGGTCTGGCTGGACAATAAAACACGCCGAATGTCCGGCACGTACCGGGCCGGGCAGGTACTGGAAGATCGCAGTGATGCAAAGACCACCCGGCATTTCGTCATTGAGCGTATCCACGAAGACACCCGCGTCCTGTCCCTTATTGACAGTGATGGTGTACTTTCCCGTATGAAAATGTCTGAACTGACTGCCGACTGGCGTCTGTATGACAGCGAGACGATCAGCATCAGCACAGGCGAGCAGCTGATCGCCATCGCCGGTGACAGGGAGGCTGGCCTGAAAGCGAAAGACCGGTTGCAGGTCATCGGGTTCAGCGCAAAAGGTATTCAGGTGGAGCGCGATGGCCAGACAATGACGCTGCCGGCGGATCGGCCTCTTTATGTGAAACATGCCTATGTGGCCGCGCCGGGCGGGCGGGATAATGATACCGGTGTGGTACTGGCCGCGCTGAATTCACGTGATATTTCAGCACGCACCATGAATTCACTGGCGCAGTCCGGCACACGGGCTGAAGTGTTTACAGCTGAAACGCAGGACAGGGCTGAAGCCCGGTTGCAGCGTATGAACAGCAACAGCTCTCCGGTGCAGCTTGTTCGGCACCTCAGCGGGAAGGACGATGTCAGTGTTGCGATCAGTGCCCTGCATGATGGGGTGAAAAGTGAGGCAGGGCTTGCAGTCTGGCGCGCCATCAATGACCAGCGTGGGGTGACATTTAGCGAACTGACATTGCTTGCAAAGGCAGCAGAGTATCATCCTGACATCGGTGCGGTGGGGCAGCATATCAGCACGATGGTCAGACAGGGCGATCTGCTGCCGGTGTCGGTCAGGGGTGAACCCGCCCTGGTCGCCCGCGCCACGTGGGAAATGGAGAAAGCCATTATCCGGGTGATCGATGAGGGTAAAAACACGCAGGAACAGCTGCTCGAGCAGGTTGATCCGCGTTTACTGGACGGCCTGACCGGCGGTCAGAAAGCCGCCGCCAGATTGGTGCTGGGCACAACCGATCAGTTTATCGGTATTCAGGGTTATGCCGGTGTCGGCAAGACCACACAGGTTAAAGCCGTTAAAGCCGCCATTGAAACTTTGCCTGTCGCCGGACGACCGGTGCTGAGCGGTCTTGCACCCACACACCAGGCCGTAAAGGAACTTAAGGACACAGGGATGCCCGCGCAGACGGCGAAGTCTTTCTTGGTTGAGCATGACCAGCGTGTCAACTCCGGCGAAAAACCTGACTACCGTGAACGTGTCTTTCTTATCGATGAATCCTCCATGATCGGAAACCAGGATACCGCTGCCGTCTACCTTGCGATTCAGGCTGGCGGCGGACGCGGTGTCTCGATGGGGGATACTGATCAGTTTGAATCGGTAGACTCCGGCGCGCCGTTTAAACTGGTGCAGGAGCGCAGCCCGATGGATGTGGCCATTATGAAAGAGATCGTCCGTCAGAAAGATGTCCAGCTGAAAGCTGCAGTACACGACATCATTGATAACCGTATCGATGCCGCCATCAGACGCATTGAGGCGCAGCCGGCCGGTAAAATCCCGCGTATGGCCGGGGCCACGCTTCCAGATTCCGGTATTGTCACCACAGAAGATGCCGTGGGCGACATTGTCCGCGACTGGACAGAGCGCACCCCGCAGGCCCGGCAGAATACGTTAATCATCACGCAACTGAACGCCGACCGGCAGGCCGTCAACGCAGGGATCCACGCGGAATTAGCCGGGCGCGGGGAACTGGGGGAGAAAAGCATCACCGTCCCGGTGCTGGAAAAAATGTCCCATACCCGCCATCAGTTTAATAAAACCGCTGCGTGGCAGGCAGGCATGGTGGTGAAACGGGGCGACCGGTATCAGGATGTGGTTGCGGTGGACAAAAACGGCTCACTGGTCACGGTCAGGGATGAGGACGGCAGACTCGGTATGGTGTCCCCCCGCGAGCTTATTACCGCCGACGTGGAGCTGTTTACCCGCAGCGGGATGACGGTAAACGCCGGTGATGAGCTTCGCTTTACCGCCACCGACCGGGAACGTGGCCAGACCGGTAATCAGCGGTTTACCGTACAGTCCGTGAACGATAACGGTGACATTGTCATGAAGGGCGCGGCCGGAACGAAGATCATCAATCCCGCGCAGGTGCGTGCAGAGCAGCATATCGATTATGCCTGGGCGGTCACCGGTTACGGCGCACAGGGGGCAAGCAGCGAGTACGTGATCGCGCTGGAAGGCACGGAGGGCGGGCGTAAGTATCTTGCATCACAGCGGGCCTTCTACATTTCTGCCTCCCGTGCAAAAGAGCATGTGCAGATCTACACCGACGAAAAGAGTAAGTGGGTGGCCGCCATGAAACAACCCGAAAAGGAGGTGAAAACCGCGCATGATGCCCTGAAACCCGAAACACAGCGCCAGCAGGCAAAAGCCATCTGGGCGATGGGGCAGCCGGTCACTAAAACCGCCATCGGACGGGCGTGGGCACGCCATCAGTCAATGGCTGAACACAGCCTGACGGCAAAAATCATCCCGGCCACCCGGCGTTTTCCGGAGCCGGCGCTGGCATTACCGCTGTATGACAACAATGGCAAAGGGGCCGGGCTGGCCCTGATCTCCCTGATTGCCAGTCCTGAAGGGCGACTGACACAGGGTGATATACGCATGGTGGCCACGGAAGGTGCCAGCGCGGCCGTACTCCAGCGCAGTCAGACCGGTAACACCCATGTTGTCAGGCATCTCAGCGATGCCCTGACCGCCGTGCGTGAGCATCCGAAAGACGGGGTGGTGTGGCAGACCGGCGGGGAGAAACCGTCCGCACACCTGATGAAAGTCAGCCGGGGGGTACATCAGGAGGAGGATGCAGCCCGCATCAGAGCGGTGTCAGGCTTCGTTCCGGAAATTACGCTGCCCGTCACGCGGGACACGCCGGAACGGGAGGGGGAACAGCTGTTTGTGCTTCAGGCCGCAGAGGCGCTGCGCAGGGCGGCGGAACAGGAAAGAGCCGGCGCGGTTGTGGACACGCCGACGCCGAATGCCCGTGATAAACCAGAGTCTGTCACGCTGCCCGCCGAAGAAAGCATTATCCTGCCGGCCGACCTGACGCAGGCGCGC
The DNA here is from genome assembly GCA_963521185.1 of uncultured Enterobacter sp. Taxonomy (GTDB): domain Bacteria; phylum Pseudomonadota; class Gammaproteobacteria; order Enterobacterales; family Enterobacteriaceae; genus Enterobacter_D. Next base: position 35,229 of record CAUQTV010000013.1, read on the forward strand.
GGAATCCAGGCATTCACGCCGGACAGCAGCACGCTGCGCAAACTCACACACGACCTGACCGGCAACACCGGAGAACGGATCCCCGCTGGGTTGATGCGCGACGAGAGCGGCACTGACCCGGAGCGCGCGGCGTCAGAACTCGCCAGTGCCGCTAAGGTGGTGAATGAACTGGCGGCAACCGAAAGAGATATGGTACGCCTGTCTGCCGAAGGCGATCGGGGTCGTGTCATCGAGCATGAAGAACCCGTTCATACCCGCACGATCCAGAAAGAACGTTAACAGGAGAATATACACATGGTTTTTAAACAGACCGTTATGCCCTTAATAGTTACAACATTCATTTTATTTTCAGAAAACACACTGTCTTCGACCCCGCCGACAACATTCACTGCAGACCAGGAAGCCCGGATTGGACAGATCGCGGGGGATTATCTCCTGGCTCACCCGGAAATACTGGTTAAGGTCAGCCAGAAACTTCAGCAGCAACAGTATGAGCGAATGCAGCTGCGTTTCGCGATGAAGGCTATGGAGCACCAGAGCAACCTGCTTAACGATCCGGACACACCGTCAGCAGGTCCTGACAGCGCGGGCGTTGCGGTGATTGAATTCTTTGATTATCAGTGCATCTTCTGCAGTCAGCAGGCACCGGTGATGGAGCAAATCATGGGGACCAGCGCGGATGTGCGTTTTATTTTTAAGGAGTGGCCTGTCTTCGCTCAGAAATGGCCGGCATCAGAAAACGCCGCGTTGCAGGGGATCAATATATGGAGACAGCACGGCAGCAAAGCCTACATGGCCTATCACAACGGCCTGTACCGGACTGGTCACAATGAAGGGAAGCTGACGACAGCGGATATTGATGCCGTTACAGAGGCAACGGGCGTGAAGATGCAACCCGCAGCCGACCGTCATGACGTTCTGGCCAGAACAGATGCACTGGCTCAGGATCTGGGACTGACCGGAACGCCAGGCATCATCGTCATGCCGGTAAAAAATGCGACGCCTGACGCCATTACCGTATTCCCCGGCATGGCAACAGCGGAACAGCTGCAGGCTGCGATTGTAAAAGCCAGGCGGTAGTGACTTACCCCATCTCCGGGAATGCGTGTGACTACCCGCCAGTAGCTCATGTCCCGTTCAGCCCGGAGCGTAAGGCGTCCCCGTTATTCCTGTGGCGTTGCGCTTCCTCGGTCGCTCGCGGGCTGTGCCCGGTCGCTGTCCTGCGGCGAGCGCTGTCTCAGAAATGCCCGGAATTGAAATGTCAGGAAACCTGAGTACGTGCATTCTGGATTGTCATTAACGGGATATATTGTAAAAGTCGTTGCTTAAGAAGACGGTCGGACGGCATAATCTTTCCGAGCAAAGCCTTACCAGTCACCTAAACCGGTGGCGCAAAAAAACCACCCTGGCAGGTGGTTTTTTTGTTTTAAAAAGCCTGTCATGCAGAAGCTACTGCAGCGGAGTGTATTCTGCATACATCCAGCAAGCCACTGGCAGATCCTGCAGCCAGTTCAGCACGCCATACGTTCGCCGTTCTTTTATTCCTCGCCCTCTGCATTTGCGTGTTCCGGGTTTACAGTGAATGGAAAATTCGACGAAATCAGAGCCGAGATTTTTTCAATCCGCCGTCGTGCACGGCAGATAATGATAAACTGCAGAAAGAAGAAATACTCTGCGGCAATGAAAAAAACAATCTGAACCAGTGTCAAACCCAGCTTCAGTGCATGCAGCTTGCCAGTACTGTCCGGCCTTAAATCAGGTGAAAGCAGTTCAAAAAAATACGTAAAGGCTGAAAAAAGTTCAGTCAGGAAAAAAAACGCCATCACAAGCGCCAGCAGCATTATTTTCACGCGGTCCCGTCGACAGCGAAAGCAGCGGGTGAACTGTACATCAAGTCCGGAAATCTCGAAAAGATCCAGAGTTCGCCGGCCCGTAGAAACGAGATAAATTATTTCAGCTGCATTGCTCAGCGGCAACACTTTTTGCAGGAAGGACCAGGGTAAAGGCCTGATGTTGTGTAGGCGTGAGACGCAGGATTCCACGAGATACGCCACGGGATCATTCTTCGCCAGTTCCCGCGACAGCAATTCGGCGATCACTGTTTTGTTCTTTGCCGTCGTCTGGCAATAAACCAGGAATGGGCTGACAAACGCAACCAGCAATGGCAAAACGCTCAATATAAAGGCTTTCATTGCTTCACCTCACACTCTTATCATCTGCTGGCTGTTACACCCGCAAAAACATTATGCGTGCCCGGCACTTAATACTCAGTGGGCCTGACGGAACAACATTCTGCCAGGCTCTGTTCGCAACGATGTAAAAAACCACCCTGGCAGGTGGTTTTTTAGTTTGTACTTGACCTAAACGCTGATGCTGATACTTATCTGGCTGACATTGATCAGCCAGTTGCTCTGTCCCGTGAGCAGTTGGCTGATCACGGCAAGAACAATCACACACAGAAAGTGTCGTCTGTTCATCGACGGTTGTCCTGTGAGGGTGGCGTCCGCGGCTATCATCACTTCATGCACCGGACCGTCTTTCGTTGAGCAAAGCCTTACCACCATAAATGATCCCGGCAAACTGATGAGTGATTCTGGCAAAATCACCGGCCGGGGCATGAGAACTGTATATCAGAACCGCCAATATGTTGGGTCTGAAACATATTCTAAGGCCTATATATAGTGATTCACATCAATGAAGTTATCGATTTTATTGATGCAGGACAAAGTAAAACCCAAACCGTACAGAAGACGCGGATCAGGGGAAATGTAAATTTTCAGGAGCGATTGTTTTTGTTCGGAAATTCAGGCTTAAAGCGTCTTTACTCGGCCAGTCGAAGACGTTCCCGGGCCTGACGAAGGCGATCGTCGCTGCGGTGATCATACTTTTGCGTGGTGTGAACACTTTCATGCCCCATCGCATCCCTGACGGTGATCAGGTCTTCCCCGTTATCCAGCATGGCGGTGGCGAAGGTGCGACGCAGATCATGGGGCGCGCAGGCGGCCACCCCGGCCTCACAACGTCGGGTCTGCAGAATATGGTAAATGGCCTGGTCGGTCATGCGCCGGTCAGTTACGTCATCAAAACGCCGGATTCGGGTAAACAGCGGGCCCTCCTGCTCGCCTCGCACCTGGTCGATCCACAGCTGAAGACGCTGCCACGTGCCCGCCGGCATAAACGCCAGTCTTTCCTTGTTCCCTTTGCCCAGAACCCGCAAGGCCTGATCCCCTGAGATAATGTCTGCCATGCTGAGGGCGACCACTTCAGACCGGCGCAGACCGCAGCCAAGCAGCACTCCAAAAATCGCCGCGTCCCGCAGGCCAAGGGCACGTTTATCCTGTTCGCAGGTCGTAAAAAGTGCCCGTATCTCGGCGTTACCGAGCGCGCGACCACGGGGAAGACGACTCCCGCGCACGGAGCGGATAAGGCGAATCTGCTGCCAGGTGTCCACATCCGTGAGCTTCTGCATCCAGCTTTCGGTGGCCACACCTTTCAGGGCGGACAGGTAGGTATTGATCGTTGCCGGAGCTTTCCCGGAATCACGCAGAAGCTCAATGACCGCCTGGATGTGGTGGCGGCGCAGCAGCGGCCAGTTACAGGTATCAGGAGAATCAGCCCCGAGCATCCGGGCAACAATGCCCAGGAAAGACGCCATGGTCTTCCGGCTGCGCGGCGAATTGAGACTCAGCAGATAGGCCCGTGCTGGATTGACCGGGTGCTGACCGTTCAGGGCTAATCCACCGGGACGCGGATCCTGTGCGGAGACCAGCTGGCCGGAAAGCGGCGCGTCATCGTGCAGCGGTGTCATGTCAGCTCCTGAAAAAGTGTCGTGAGTGCGGGTGAAGGGTTGTTCGGCCGGCTCAGGAAAGATGCGGTGCGCTACGCACGTTTCGGGCACAAATCCTCACGCAAATGATAAAACAAAGACTCTACTTTTTCAAAGATACATTTTAATAAGTAGAATATTTATACATACTATTGGAATCTTAATGATAGAATCAGGACGTTTACAAAATTGGTTTCAAACAGAACAAGTTTTCAACTGCTTGGGGCGGTAGCATCCCTTTTCGACATTAAGAACTTTATTTTAATCAAAAGGTTATATTTATGACTAACTTTCTTTTCGATTATGTGAATAATAATAAAATTAAAATCATATTAGGGGTATATGGGAAAAACAAAGGCAAAGGTAATTTCGGAAAAATAAAGGCATTAAATAATTTATCAATTGAAACATCATCATTTCAAAAAGAGAAACTTAAAAGCTTTGCACATTCATGCTATAAAAATGTTTCGGTTAGGAATTTACTTAATCTTTCGGGTTTCAATAAAAAAACATATCTTGATTTAGTAAAAGAGAGGAATTTACCTAATGAATTTATATTAGAAATGTTGTTAGAGTTCGTTAAAGATAACAGAAATGATTTCAAGCATTTTGTTATGATAAAAAACAAATTAGAAGAGCACTTTCTAAGGTCAGAGTTTTCTCAAGCAATCGAAGTACTCAAGCTAATCGAAGAAAAATTTGGAAAATCTATATGGTCAACTGATGTTGAAATGGCAATAGCCTCTACGCAAAAAAAGACAGCAAATAAAGAAAATTTCATTGATTCTTCATCTCCGCAGTTGTACCACATAACAAATTATCTTTATAATAAACATACATCTCACAGCGCTCTTTCATTCAAACAAAAATCAAAAGTTAATATTATTGACTCAATAAGAATTAATAGCAACAGAAAAAATTACGCTGATTTTCTTTCATTGCTGTTACTTCCATTTGGTATGGACAATGCTCGATCTTTAGATAATATTATACAATATTCACAAAAACTTTTCCCTATTGATAAATATGTATTTATTAGGAAGGCTATTTCAGAGCATGTTTCCACTAAAATATCAAACAACAACCTTATAGAAGATGATGTAAAGAAATTTGTCATGTCAATGGCAGAAATAGATATTGATGAATCATGGACGGGAATGACAAATGTAATTAATAACAAACCCTTAACCAACACAGATATTAAAGTTCAAGAGATAATAATATCCTACACCGAAGGTGATTATGATGCTGTTATAGTAAAATGCAAAGAGTATTTCACACAGCATCCGAGGCAGCTTATTTTAATAGATGTATTAGCGAGATCCATAATTTTCGCAAAAAAGCAAAAAGAATACTTTGATAATATTAACGCTAATGATACTTATGGTGTGCTACTTACTAACCTAATAAAGCAGTATCAATATACTGAGCAATATCAATCCTCAATAGAAGTGATTGAAGATATTAGCTTCAAATTGTCCTGCTTCAATTTCACCAGTGCGATTTCAGCTCCTTTTTATATATCCTATCCTTATCAGAATAAGGATAAGCTTAAAACGGCTATATTAGATGTGATGTGTAATGGGTTAGTGATAACACCAAAATTTTTACATCAAATTTTCACTGAAAAACAGAACTCTTCAAAAACTGAATCGTTGTTAGAGCGCCCACGCTTAACAAGATCAAGAAATATTAGAAATAAATTATTTGACCATAATTCAGATTATAACTTTTCGGGCGATAACACAAAAGAATTGATTAAAGAATTAAAAAAGGAAAGTGATATTACTATTCCTGACTCATACTATTACGAATCCACATCGCTTATAAATATAGAGTCATACAATGACTTAGTGAAAATAATAAACACAAAAGCATTACAAAAAAGATCTAATCTAATATTATTCCCAATGCAACAATTAGCGAAAATTGTTGATGAAGATGTTGATAGTTTGAGTGATTCTTTAGAAGCTGCAATTTTCTGCCATTTTTACCAGACGCAATATGATAAGTCTTATAGTGACGTTACCTCTTTCTTTATTGATAAATACTTGGCGCAATTAAATTTCAGCAAGCCTAGCGACCTGTTACTGGAAAGTAGAAGTATAAATGAAAACGAATTATTTCTATTAACTGATGTTTGTGATGAGAGGGTTTTAAGCGGGCTAGAACATATTTCTGATTCAGTCATAATGTTAACTGAAAGATTGAAAATTATTGATTTACTCCTGGAAAAGGAACGGAATGATCTGCTTAGTCATGAAATGTCTGAAAACCTGTCCAAAGAAGAAGTGGGAATATATCAAAAGCTATTAGTCAGTCGTCTTACGAATCACCACGCCAAAAATAAAATAAACATAGACTTCACAGGGGTGCTTTCAGTTAAAGATGATTATTATCATTCTGCATTCGAAACAATGAAAGGCATTAAAAATGATGATTTCTCTATTTATCTTGACTATTATTTATCTACCTCACAAGATGATGGCATTGATATAGGTGAAATTACATCTGAGGAAACAATCAAAGCAAAAGCCTATCATTATAGTTTGATATACTCTAACTTAATTGATGACTTCATAATGAACAATGAATTTGGTTTAGTTCGTTACTTAAGTTCAGAAATAAGACATGGTGTTTTACCAAATCACATACGTAGTGTTTTTGAAGCAGAGCATCTCGTAACATCAAAAGTTTCTGATAAGGACATAAGGTCTTCATATGAGCCACCATATTTTTGGCTGAATGAAATGAAAGATGTCGAGCCAACTCAACTTTTACATTTAAACGATTACATTATAGACTTTTCAGCGTCAATCGACTCACTCATTCAGACAACTAATAATCTAATCAGACCTACAACCATTCCGGATTTGAGAGAGTATAAAGAGGCTAAAACTCCTGATACAGCCTTCCTTTTTCAAATATCCGATAAGCAGATAAATTTCTTTAGCGTATACATCAATAGTTATCTAGGTCAATTTAGTTCATCATCAGAGATGGATTACAAGGGATTTACAGAGGTTATAAAAGATTTTATATGGCTAGTTCTCGAAACTTCATTCCACCTAGTCAGAAGGTTTAGCAATGAAGTAATCAAACCAGCATTTGCTAAAGCATGTGATGATTTAATCTTCAAAATAAATAAAATTCCAGACATACCTTCTAAGAGCAATCTAATTAACAAACTCACATTAGCAAAATTTAACGTAAATGAAAAACTTTCCGATTTTGAAGAGTGGTTTAGAAAACCTGCGCATGAATTAGATGAAGATGTTGAAATAAGCGCCATTTTGCAAGCCTCCAAAGAATATATTGAAGGCATTTATACGCCCCAAAAAATTGATATGACATTTAACATTCAGGAAGGTCTTTCTTGGGTGATGAATAATAACTCGCTTCTGTTTTTAACAAGGTCTTTAGTAACCATGTATATGAATTGTCTTAAACATGGTATCCATAAGGCTGGAACACATATCTATGTATCAGTAGTCAGTGAAAAGAACGGCAAAGTCATTAAAGTATGTAATGAAATTAGTGAGTTTCAATTCAATGAGCTAACCAAGGCTAATAACATTAAAGGTATTGCGGATTTCGAAAGTCAAATAGACAATGTTAAACTTACAAAGGAGGGAGGGACAGGTCTTTATAAAGTTTATAAAAACATCTCTGATGCATTCCCTGATGCCCAGTTTTATATAGAGTTAGAAGATAACATGTTCAAGCAGATTATTAACTTCCAAAAGGTTTAAGATGAACATTTTGATTATTGAAGACAACGAATATAAAACACAAAAAATAGTTGATTTTATCTCATCTGAATTCCCTGGAGCTATTATATCTTCTAGTCGTTCATATTCAAGTGGGATTAGTTTGTTAAGCTCTAAGTTTTTTGATTTTGCAATTATTGATATGAGTTTACCAACCTTTGATAAAGATGCAGGAATGCCATCTAGTGAGTTTCGTACTTTTGGAGGAATGGATATAGCAAAATTTATCAAGAGAAAAAAACTCACATTACAATACATATTTTTAACTCAATATATATCTTTTGCTTCAGATGATAAAAGCTACGATCTCGCTAATATTGAAAAAATGATGATTGAAAAATACCCAGAAAATTACAGGGGATGCATAAAATATGATAATTCAAGCATTGTTTGGAAAGAAGCTGTTAAAAAATTAATGGTGTAAAAATGAATAGATACTTAATCGTCGATGATGACAGCACTCGCGGATTAAAGATTAAAAAACTACTCATTAGTAATCATCGAATCCCTGAGGAATTCATTGACTATGCCGAGTGTGTTAACGAAGCGACAGCATTTTTGAGAAGAACCTTTTATACAATCATCTTTGTCGATGTTGCACTTCCTCAGCTTAAAAGAGGTGAGATAAATCCAGTTGCAGGATTGAACATTGTACAGTCAATAATTAACAATAGACTAAAACGCCCTGGCACTATATTTGCGTACACAGGTATAGAAGATGAAATAGAAAACCATAAACAAAAATATTATAAGGAAACCGGCTTTGAATTGGTTTATTGCCCGGCCAACGATTTTTCATGGCTGGAAAACAGAAAGGCAATTATAGATTACAATGCAGCTTTATTTAATGGATTGGAAAACAAAAATTCTGATATCGTAATTCTTACATTGCATGGTATACGTACATATGGGAAATGGCAAGATAAACTCGCAGAAATCTGTAAGAATAGTGAAGGTTTCAGCTCAGTAAAAAATCTCCCATTTAAATATACGCTAATTTCCACCTTGTCTTTCCTAATGCCATCGAGAAGAAAATTAGTCGTTAATGATTTTAAGAAAGTCTTAAATGAGTATTTAGAAAACAATCGTTCTAGAAGGATTATTTGCATAGGCCATAGTTTCGGAAGCTATGTTTTAATGAACGCACTTAAAGAGTTAGAAGACCGCTCATTGTTAAAAGAGCTTGATTTAATTGTTCTTTGCGGCTCTGTTCTTGATAGGAGCTTCAACTTCGACTTTCTAGACTTTAATGATAATTTAGTGATCATTAACGAATGCGCTGTACACGATTTTCCTCTGGCAATAAATGAAGCTTTTGTACCTGACGTGGGTTTGGCTGGTGTTACGGGTTTCAATGGTTTCTCAGGCAAGAATTTCTTTAATAGATATCACACAGGGGGACACAGTTGTTTCTTTGCAGGTGATTTCATGGAGAAACATTGGTTGCCTATTTTCCTAAATCCGGAGAAAATAATTCATATCAATGATGGTGATTCACAAAGTTATTTTTATAAAATCTTCGCATTAAAATTTTGTGTTTTCATAGGAATCTTTAAAAGAAAAATATATTCTCTATTTTTAAAAATTCAATGAGTTAATCGCATGCAGAAATTAGCATTAAATAAGTAACCGTACAAGACAGCATTTTCACTTTAAAGTAGATCACAGTAGAGTATTTAGATATACTCTACCCTCTGCAGTTCGTCTTGTGGTGAGGCGTGTGTAGAGAGAAGTTTACAATGGCTTACTTATCTTAAGTTGTAACTGAATTATCGTGCCTTGTGGTGGGGCGTACGATTCAGAGGTAAGGGGCATATAACTCCTCGTTGCCTGTATATGCGAACCGACAGCGAGGGAAGGATTCCAGGATGGGACGTATCCGAAAATCGTCCAGGACATGACGAGGGCGTATGTGCCTGAGTCAGAATGCAAAAACCCCCTGAAATCTGCTTCAACTTGGCGGGAGAGACAGATGTTCAGGGGGTAATAACGCAGGCGCCTTGCCTGTGAAGGATTATAACGCATGCACCATATAACACAACACCCGGCCGCCATAAGTTCTGGAGCCGGTGACTGAACAAATTAACATCACATCAAGACAATGTTATGTGGTCAATCCCGCGCCGGTATTCACCCGTCCTGCGCACCACAAGCATAATCTTCCTGCTTACAACAAGCAGCTCGTTGACACGGTTTCAAGCCGTGACGTAGCGCGCTGGGCAGGGTTCTACTTCTATGACGCCTTTCATCACAAGACAAACAAGCCTGTGGTGCGTCAGCGTCATTTCAACAAGCATCGCGCACGCGCTATTAATGCACTTGTTCAGGCGATGGCATATCACCTGAACATCGTCAGCGGCACAATTCCGGTGAGCTTTACTACGCTTGCGCGTGAATCTGGACTGGCCACGATTTCAGCTGCCGGCAATGAATCCATCACGCGTGCCACGCGCGCGGTGCACGACCTTGCTGCGTTCGGCCTCATCACATACAAACTTCTATGGGACAAAGTCACCCGGCAATTCTTCCCGGCAGACATCGAGGTGACTGACCGCTTCTTTGATATGGTCGGCAGTAATCCGCAGGCCTGGGAAAAAGCGCGTAATCAGCAACTGGCATGGATTAACCTGGGACTGGCCAAAAAGGGCGAGAAACCGCTAACCCGAACTGAAGCCACGCGCCGGCAGAAAGAAAAGCTGGTTGAAATCGCCTGGCAGCGACGTAAAACAGCTCAGGATATTCGACGCAAACGTAAAATCGCTGCGCTGGCGGCCAGGAAAGACGAAACTGACTTACGACACCAGATTTCCTGCCAGATTCAGCACGAGCTGAGCCAGGGCCTACACGAAGGCCTTACACTTGATGGTTTCCGTAAACTGGTAAATCAGCGTCTGGCCTGGATACAGACGGTAGCCCGACAGCAGGAATAGACCATCCTCCCCTGATTATCTGCCGGAAGGCAGAGGCCTCCCCATATCTGACCTCCACACCCGCACTATTTATAACCAACCAGCCTGTTCTTTCAGCACTCCCGCACGCTTATTCTCATCGTTTTGCATTCCCCTCCCCGACTTATCCCTATATAGATGCAAACGGCTCAGAAAATTCTATGCAATCAGAAGCCTGGATGCGTAGTGACTGTCTTTATTTCTTAAAGTTATTTTAAATATAAGAGCTAAAGCTCTGTGGATAACGCCTTCGCCAGCAGCGGCCTGACGGCCACGCGCTCAGAAGGAGGTAGCCCCCACCGCACGCGGCGGGTCCCCGATCGTGCACAGTGATCGCTACTGCGCGCTGCCTTTCCCCCGAAAAGCCGCCCCGCCCCGGGCCGAAGGCCCGGAACAGAGTGGCTTTATGAGGGATGTTGTAACTAGATTTAGATATCGCTGCAGGTACACATCGCATCATTACCTGCGTACACGCTCGTAGCTTCGCGTAAACGCTCGCACGCGGAGATACGCCCCGGCGGCGGCTTACGGCCTTGCCGTGACCACTCCGACCGCGCAAAACAGCTCCTGTGTCGTTTTTAGCGGGTATGGCTTAGCAGGATGGAGGGGGGGGGGAATGGCGGAACCTGTCAAACCTGGGCGGCAAAGCCGCGCGACGGCGACAGCAAACTCCAGCGTTAGACCTGGCAGCCCCTGTCGCCTTTATGCGCTGCGCGCATCAAAAGTCCGGACGGTCTTAAGCCTCACAGAAAACACCCCAGTACCAGCAGATGCAGTCCGTACATGACGTAAAAGAAGCGGCCCGGTAAAAAACGCGTGCTACCGGCAGGCTGAAGTGAACCCGCTGTGAACACGGCAAAAACCGGCAGTAGCAGTGTGGGGAGAACCGCGACAACCAGTGTGTCCAGAGGGCGGCTGAGAAGATGTGCTGAGCCGTTCAGGGTGATTAGCGAGATAACCGCAGCAGCAGCGGAAAGCGCCTGTATCCTGCCGGTATAGGCGGAAAAAAAAGTGGCCAGCGACAGGCAGAGTACGATCCCCTGTATACCGTAACTTGCCGACGTCAGCGGAAGGACCAGCAGCGCGAGCAGTCCCGTGCCGGCAATAATGCCAGCCAGGCCGTGACGGTGCCGCAGGGCAAGCAGCTGTGTGGCGGCGGCGAAGACAAACAGTATATTGAGTGCGTACCACGGTTGCTGTTCCCGGAAGGCAAATACAAATATCGGCTGCGTCAGCAGTGCCCATCCCCAGAGCCGGTTTGCCCGGTGCTGGAGACGTTCCGGTCGCTGTCCCGCATTGATTGCCCAGACCAGAACGAACAGCGGAAAGGCCATCCGGCCCAGCGCATACAATTCCGGTGCCGGTGGGTGCAGAAACAGAGTATTGACGTGATCCACCAACATCGCGGCCAGTGCCAGTAGCTTGAGCATGTCCAGCGCACCGGGGCTGCATATCCCCGGATAGCGCCTCTCTTTTACAAATAGAGGATGTTGCAACATCTTGCTGTTTCTCATATTGATCCTCTGGTGGTGAACACTGTGTTGAAATATAATTTTGTACCCACAGCCAGAATGCGCGGCCGGAATAATCAGGAACCTTCACTCTGGCTTTTATGAGTATCTTTTTTGCCACGGCCTCGGTTTTATCCCGGAGGATCATCATTGCCTGAATTTTGTTTTTCTGCTCAATGGCTAAACTAAATAAATGAAAACAGTTCATAATATTCCTTGCTGATAACACTATTGTTATCGGCAGTATTTCGGAATGCCTTATGCGAAACTTTATTATTATGAGTATATTTTAATGGATGGCCTTACCACCTTCAATATGCCACAGACAAATAAACTAATGCGAACTATTTTATCTCATTTTCCGATTTAACTGCAGGTGCTGCTCGTTCATATCATGTGGCAACATTAATAGTTTTGCGTCACATTAGTTTCCAAAGAGGGAGAACCAGGTGCCAGAAAAGAAAAATTCAGATGTTACTGAGAAAAAGCGTGTGAGCTGGGTTAATAAAATTATTGCCACTGACCTCAGTACTGATAAGGAGAATGATGAAGCCGCACATTTAACTGAGCATCCTTCGCGCCGGAACCTCATCTTCCGTCCGTAAGCAGCGTCTCATGCCTCAACCGAGGGACCGTTAAGCAATAGCTGACTGCTCACGATAAGCCCGGTTTTAAGGCAGAGTAATTAAATAAACACATACAGTTTTCTTCACGAGCATGCGGATTTTTTCCGAGTTAATAAGTATAACAGGTAAGCTAAGTCTACGGGTATTGCTGTAATGAATACAGCCATGTAAAAAATGCATAAACACCACTTTTCATGGGAGTTTCGGTATAAAAACCCGTCGTCCAGCACTGGCGTGAAGAATATTTTAGCACGAGCCTCTCTATTCTTTTTTTAGCAAAAGGGAATAACAGTAAATTGAAAAAGAAAATCACCAGTAGAACCTTAACTTTTGGTTCATTAAAGTTGTCACGCATCAGATAAACAGCTATGCCGTAAATTATAAGGCCCCAGTGAATGTTTTTCAGATAATATATATACATCGTAGCCTTCCTTTGAATTATTTATCACCTTTGCCCATCGGTGTTTTTATTCGCCTTCCCGCCCGGCGGGTCATTCTATGAGAGTATAGCCGTCAAAGCCTGTCTTTCAGGCTACTGCTGCTCCGGAGTGGCGCTTTCGTTCACCTGCGTGCGAATACACAGCCCCGCTTCATGGCATACCTTCAGCCACTGCGCCACCTGAAGTGGATCGCCCTCCAGCCGTGTCACCTGCCCCGTAATGGTCCACAGCTGCAGACATGTCCCGCCACGGAGCCGCACGACGAAATCGGCGCGCCAGGCGGTATGCTTGGTGCCATCGAGGTTCACCACCCTTTCAGCCGGCGCGGCAACACTGCCAGCGTCAGAAGCGGGCAGAACAAATACTTCCGTTGCGCGACGTTCTGCAAGCATACGTTCCTGCTCGGCAGCCAGAAGCGGGGCGGCCAGCGCACGGCCGGTGTCGGTCAGCCCGACGGCCAGCTGCAGGTTCGGTGCCCGCAGGGTACGCAGCCAGCCTGCCTCCTCCATGCGCCGGCAGGAGGCCCGCAGGTTGTTACCGTAAACCGCTTCCTCACCGCCCTGTGCCAGCACCCGCTCAATATCTCTTGTCGCAACCGGCCCCGGACGTTTCGCATCGAGGGCGGCTAGCACAATCAGCACCCGTCTCTGCAGCGGTGACGGCCGGCGCGAATTTTTCACTCCGGTCATCAATGCAGCCTCATGGTCTGGTTTCCGGCAAAAATCAGCATCAGGCGTTCCCTGTCCGCGTCGATAATCTCCTGGCGCGCTTTTGCAGCGACGGCCAGACTGGACCAGAGTGACAACACGGCATACGCCTTTGCCTGCTCGAGTGCGAGGCCAATGCCGTCGAGGATCTCCGTTCTGGCCAGATGCTTCCTGAGTGCGGCTTCACATTCGCCTGTCAGGATGTCATAGGGGAGTGAAGTGTTCTGTTCTCGTTCCATCCTGCGCGCTCCGTCTGATGATGTGCGGTTATGTGTAAAATCATACTGCGAATGGTTTATTTCAAATCTGATAAACATCATATAAGATATGATTTACAGAATAATGATAAATATCACTCCTCGTATGATTTTACTTATATCGTCACTTAATCATATCCTTTGCCGTTTTTCTGCCGTGCAGATCTGGATTCTGGCTTATCCGGATGCCCTGCTCCGCGTCGTGATGTGATTCTGGGCCCGGGCATGCAGGGTGGATGCGGGAGAAATTAAATGAATGATGGGAATGAACTAAAAGACCTGATCGGCAGAACGGCACGGGCAAGAAGTGATCATCTGAGCGCAGGAACGGCAGTTAGCTGGCTTTTGTATGAAAACCTGTATCTGGCGCTGGGGAGGCGGGCATTAAGTCCCCGGAAGGGACTGATCGACCCGGCAGCAATGGAGACCATGATCGTGCTTGCGGTCGATAAGCGCTGTGTCAGGCCACAATGAAAAAGGCCGCAGAAGCGGCCTGATTAGATAGTTGCTTATAGCTATGCTGGACAGAATGACTTGCTACTGCCACCCGGCATGCGCACGGTTACGCCCGGCAAGCTTTGCTTCGTACAGCGCTCTGTCCGCCCGTTCTTTCAGTATATCCGACTCTCCTTCTCTTCCCTCTGATATCATAGTTGCACAACCTGCACTGACAGTGACTACATGTTCCCCAAGGTCTGTTGAGGCATGCCTGATAGCCGTGTTTCTGACAGTCATTACTGCCCTGTCAGCAAAGCGTTTGACATCTGAAGCCTCGGCGTCAGGCAAAATAATCGCAAACTCTTCACCTCCAAAACGAGCTACCAGGTCACCTTTTCGATGAGTGAGAGCACTCAGTACGCTGGCCACTCTCTTAAGGCAGGTATCGCCAGCCACATGACCATAGGTATCGTTATAGCGCTTAAAAAAGTCGATATCGATCATAATGAGTGAAAGAGGAGTCCTGTCTTTCTGTGAACGCTCCAGACTCTGTTCAAGGAAAACATCAAACTGCCTGCGATTGGCCAGTCCGGTCAGTCCGTCAAGAAGAGCCAGTAATTGCAGCGTATGATTTATGGTGGTCAGATCATCTCGCATCTGTGTCAGTTCGAGCTGATTCCTGACGTTGGCGCTGATCTGACGCAACACAAATAATCCGAGGAGGAGCATAATGACGAGCAGGGCCGTATTAAGCACGGCATCGGTTATGTTTGACCGCAGCCAGTCTGCGCGTATCTGGTTCCAATCATAACCGGCGGTAACTACTAAAGGATACTTCTCAAGACGGGCATAGCCAAATATTCTTTCTACACCATCCACTAATGAGATCCAGGTTGCACTGCCACTTTCAGATGACTTCAGTGCAGATGTAAAAAGAGGACTGTCCGACAAGCTCTTGTTTATAACCGTGTCCGGCAGCGGGCGAATATACAGAACTGTGCTGTCTGCCAGAATGAGACCAAGTATATCGCGCTGGCCAAGAATATAGTAATTATAATGATGCCTGAAATAATCGACTTTTACGGTCGCAAGTGCAACGCCCGCGAAATGGCCCTCTGCATCGTTTAGGCGCATTGATACCGGGATAACCAGATCCCCGGTGGAACGACTTCGGATAACATGACCGAGATGAATCCCCTGATCTGTGTGGCGACGGTGCCAGATAAAATATTCACGATCCGCATTGTTGGCTTTTGCCGGTGTGTAACCACCTGATGTGGCCACCCAGCTGCCCTTGGTATCATAAATAAACAAGCCATGCAGTTGGGGCAACTTTCCGTGCAACTCTTTCAACTGGTATGCAAAGACTTGCGTATCAGCATACTCCATTCCATTCATCGTAAGCTGCCTGACCACATCAGACAGGATAATATCCACCTGTAAAAAAGCATCCTCCGCCTGCCGGGCGAGTGAAACGGAAAGGTTACGGGCATCATTCTCACTCTTAGTAAGCTGAAGTTGCCAGGAGTTCCACATAGCCCAACTATTGATTGCAGCGACCGTCATTACGGTGACAAGCAGAAAAATTGCCATACTTCTGCCCAGTGAAGTGTGTAACAAAGAAAAAAAAGACGTAAACACCTTTCCAGACATAAACCTATTTCCTGTGTTGTATGCAGAAAGGATCAGCATACCCGTTTCTGCGGATAGGTTTGCCCGGAGCATACTGAAAAACAGGACAGTACTTCGCAGACAAAGACCATCATATGCAATTATATCACTAATATCCTTCTTTGCAGGGTAAGGTACCGTGTTCAGATATTTTTAAAATTAACATAGTTGTCCAACCGGAATATGTCTACCATTATTAACGAAGTTTTCTGCACAAAAGAGAAGACCTTAAAACGAATAATGTGATCCAGTTCAGGATCCTTACATTTTAAGAAGATTACGGGAGAATATATGCAATACCAGAACAGTTACGGCCAGAGCTTAGGCAGAGATGTTAAAGAATGGTCACCCGGACCTTATCCTGAGAAGGTCATACTCAAAGGCCCTTTACACAGTTGTTTGTCCGCTGGCCGCCGATCATGCAGAAGATTTGTTTCGCGAATGGCAGAGTATCGATGATGACCGGGACTGGACATACCTTATGTATAACAAACCTAAGACAAAGGAATCATGTTACAATTTTTTCAGAACTCTATGTGCTGACGACGAGAAAATATACTTCTCCGTAAAAGATACAACTAGCGGAATTGTAAAGGGTATGTTCTGTATTGCACATATTGACCATGATAACGGTGCATTTCATATAGCAGAAATTAACTGGACGCCATCGATGAAAAGGACCCGACTTAGCACTGAAGAACTTTTTCTTGTTCTGGAATATTTTTTTGATAAATTAAAATATCGCCGATGTGAGTGGAGAACTAATTATCATAACCTGGACTCAATCAGTTCAGCAGAGCGCATCGGGTTTCAAAAAGAAGGTATACTACGTGATAAAAAAGTGACGAAAGGGCATTCAGAGGATATCGCTGTTTTTTCTATTACTTCAACTGAGTGGATAGATATATCTTCAGCACTCAGGGCCTGGCTCAGAAAGGAGAACTTCAATGACAGAGGGAGGCAACTCAAAAAGCTGGGCGAATTCCGCATCAGATAATGGATATGATGTGAGCATGTTCAGCAAAAGGAGTATTCCGCATGTCACCTTTTTCCATGGTGTCGTTTAGCCTCCTGTTCAGCGTATTAACAAGAGACATTCGCATTCAGGCATGAGCGATATCAGTGTCTGTTTAATTGATAATGTAAATCAAGAGCTTCTGAAAGAGAAACATTTCTGTCTGAAGCTATCAACAGTACGCCACATTTCCCTTCTCTTAATGTTACGAACCTGATATCGACGCTCAGACGCCTGACAGGTTCTCCTGATTTTTCTCGAGAAAACAGCAAAATTTCCTTTTTACATGACGCTGTACGTAGAATTCTTGGCGGAGCATTAGTTAAAACCAGGATAATATTTCTCATTTAACAACTCTCTAGATAAAAAATAATAAAATGCGTCTGTTTGCGTTTCGCTTCATACAAGAAGTGGTAACTCAGAAATCCCGAAATGCCCAAGCCAGATAATTGAAAAAGAGCTCTCCAATTTCAGGCAAGAACTCTGTTTAATCTGAAAAAAGAAGATTAATCGGTAATTATATCGAAAAAAAGAGATAAGTGACACCCTCAACCTCCTAAAAAACACAAACACAGCTTTCACTCCACATTTAGTATAGAGCAAACTCTTCAATTTTGATCAATTTTATCCTTTAATTAACTGCAACTTAATGAGTATTTCAGGTTACAGGTAATACGTAGTGTTCCGAATCGTCCTTGGTTTAGCAGACTGAACTGTCCCTGCCCCTGCCCCTGCCCCTGCCCCTGCCCCTGCAGGCGATCCTGCTCTACTTGAGTAGTCAAAGAAAGCGTGACATTCAGGTACACAACAATACCTTACAGGCCACTACCTGACCTTCAGTCCAACGCAAAGCTGATGTTTATACAACACAATATGGGTATATTCAAAAATAAGAAATCGTGAGATTGTTAAGGTTGAAGCCTTCCCATATATTCAGAGAGTGTACTTAACCTCAAGGAATTGAATCGCCACGGGTTTAACAGACACCTCAGAGTCATTTAAGATGGCTTAAAGAGAGGTGCCCATGAGCGGTAAGCGTTATCCCGAAGAGTTTAAAATTGAAGCAGTCAAACAGGTTGTTGATCGCGGTTATTCTGTTGCCAGCGTTGCAACACGTCTCGATATCACCACCCACAGCCTTTACGCCTGGATAAAGAAGTACGGTCCGGATTCTTCCACTAATAAAGAACAGTCAGATGCTCAGGCCGAGATCCGCCGTCTTCAGAAAGAGCTGAAGCGGGTTACCGACGAACGGGACATATTAAAAAAAGCCGCGGCGTACTTCGCAAAGCTGTCCGACTGAGGTACGCCTTTATCCGTGACAACACCTGTTGCTGGCCTGTTCGCCTGCTCTGTCGGGTGCTGGATGTTCATCCCAGTGGTTTTTACGCCTGGCTTCAGCAGCCGCATTCTAAGCGCCACCAGGTAGATCTGAGACTGACGGGACAGATCAAACAGTTCTGGCTGGAATCGGGATGCGTCTATGGTTATCGCAAAATCCATTTGGATCTGCGGGACAGCGGGCAACAGTGCGGAGTGAACCGGGTCTGGCGACTGATGAAACGTGTCGGGATAAAGGCTCAGGTCGGATACCGGAGCCCGCGGGCACGTAAAGGCGAGGCCAGTATCGTGTCGCCCAACAGGCTCCAGCGACAGTTCAATCCGGATGCTCCGGATGAGCGTTGGGTAACGGACATAACCTACATCAGGACCCACGAAGGCTGGCTGT
The DNA here is from genome assembly GCA_963521185.1 of uncultured Enterobacter sp. Taxonomy (GTDB): domain Bacteria; phylum Pseudomonadota; class Gammaproteobacteria; order Enterobacterales; family Enterobacteriaceae; genus Enterobacter_D. Next base: position 54,167 of record CAUQTV010000013.1, read on the forward strand.
ATCTTGCCGTGGTTGTTGATCTGTTCTCACGCAAAATTATCGGCTGGTCCATGCAATCCCGGATGACAAAGGACATTGTCCTGAACGCACTGCTGATGGCTGTATGGCGGCGTAATCCCCAAAAACAGGTGCTGGTTCATTCGGATCAGGGCAGTCAGTACACAAGCCATGAGTGGCAGTCGTTCCTGAAATCACACGGCCTGGAGGGCAGCATGAGCCGTCGCGGTAACTGCCATGATAATGCGGTTGCAGAAAGCTTTTTCCAGTTGTTGAAACGCGAACGGATAAAGAAAAAGATCTACGGAACGCGGGAAGAAGCCCGCAGCGATATTTTTGATTACATCGAAATGTTTTATAACAGTAAGCGTCGGCATGGTTCTAGCGATCAGATGTCACCGACAGAATATGAAAACCAGTATTATCAACGGCTCGGAAGTGTCTAGATTATCCGTGGCGATTCAGTGAGTCTGCTGTCCGGCGAGAACGACATTGCCCAGCCCACTGGTTTTCTTGCGAACAGATCGAGAACAACGGCGAGGTACGCCCAGCGCTTACCCGTCCAGATATAGGTCACATCACCGCACCACACCTGGTTTGGCTCCGTTACGGCGAACTGTCGCTCAAGATGATTCGGGATGGCAACGTGCTCATAACCGCCACGCTTATACCGGTGAGTCGGCTGCTGGCAACTGACCAGCCCCAGCTCTTTCATGAGCCTGCCGGCAAGCCAGCGCCCCATCTGATAGCCTCTCTGGGTTACCATAGTGGCGATGCTTCTTGCTCCGGCCGAACCGTGGCTGATGCCATGCAACTCAAGTACCTGACTGCGTAATACAGCCCGTCTGCCGTCTGGCTTTTCAGGACGGTTTTTCCAGTATTTGTAGCTACTGCGATGAACCCTGAATACGTGGCAGAGTGTGGCCACTGGATAACGCGCCCTGAGTTTCCCGATTAACGAGAACTGTTCAGGGAGTCTGACATCAAGAGCGCGGTAGCCTTTTTTATAATATCGTTTTCCATTTCAATACGTTGCAGCTTTTTCTTTAGCTCACGTATTTCGATTTGTTCCGGCGTTATCGGGGATGCTTTTGGCGTTTTGCCCTGACGCTCATCACGCAGTTGTTTGACCCATTTCGTCATCGTGGAAAGACCAACATCCATTGCCTTAGCAGCGTCAGAGACGGTGTAATTTTGGTCGACAACCAGCTGAGCTGATTCGCGTTTGAATTCAGGACTAAAATTTCTTCTTTTCATTGGTGCACCTGTGTTGTTCTGAGGTGAGCATATCACCTCTGTTCAGGTGGCCAAATTCAGTATTCCACTTCAGTCTGCTCTTGGCACAGGCTGTGTGAAAACCCTGACCAAAAACTGAAGTGCGCACGTCTACGCAAAATCTGGAATTGAGCGACTGGTTAGTAGAGCCGAATTTTACGTATGAGCGCGGTTTTTAGCTCTGTTTTTGGCAGTTTCAGCGGCCAAAAAAGGTTTCACACAACCTATGCACAAAGCGGACATTCCTCGCTTCAGTGTTCTTTCTGCGGTCAGTTAACCCAGTCTTCCAGCACCAGGCCCGGCACCCGTGCAAACTCCCTCACATTATTCGTTACCAGAATCGCTCCCGCCGCAATAGCATGCCCGGCAATCGCCGTGTCGTTCGGGCCGATCGGCGTGCCGGCCAGCCGCAGCGCGACCCGGATTTCCGTGGTGGCGTCCACTGCGCCACGGTCCCACGGCAGGATGGCATCGAGGCGGGCGCAGAACGCGTCAACCAGCTGAATATGGCGCGGCGAGGCTTTCGGGCCGGTGGCACCGAAGCACATCTCGGAATAGGTGATGGCCGAGATCACGATGCGGTGGCTGCGCAGCACCGCCTGCTCAAGGCGCTTCAGTACGGCTTCCGGCTGCTCGCGCATGATGAACGAGCAGATACAGGTGTCCAGCATATACGTTTTGTTCACAGGTTAAATCGTCCTTCATCGCTGACAATATCCTCGCGCTCCGCCATAAAGTCCGCATCGGCCTTTTCGAACTGCACGAACGAACCCCAGGTCGGGCGGACGGGACGCAGGATGATGCTGTCCCCTTCGCGGACGATCTCCAGTTCGCTCACCCCCTCAAAATCCAGATCGCGGGGCAGACGGATGGCGCGGTTGTTGCCATTTTTAAAAATGGATACGGTTCTCATGATTCTCTCCCGATCAAATGGTATGTGGCACATATCCTAATGATATGTTCGTTGCACCGGGTGTGTGCATATGCTCAGTATAGGCAGATGTAATGCATATGTATAGGGGTTGCATATGCGTATCCCTTACCTATGCAGATGCCTGGCATATGGGGCTGCCTCACCTGTCCGTATTTCTCTCTTTTTCACAGAAGATCCGAAAACCGTCAGAGCCGGATCTCTGTAACACACATGTATTTTCCCCGGAAAGTAATGGACGTATACCAGCGTGACAGCGTCATCTGACACTTTCACACATTCGATTTTCCGAATATATGGTTGTTTTTTTTGTCTCCGGGCGTATGCTTTACGCAACCGAACAGGAGGAATAATGACCCTTACAGCCCTTAAGCTTTTCAAAAACCTGTCCGATGAAACCCGTCTGGGTATTGTCCTGCTGCTCAGGGAGATGGGAGAACTGTGCGTCTGCGATTTCTGCACGGCGCTGGATGAGTCCCAGCCCAAGATCTCCCGTCATCTGGCAATGCTCCGGGAAAGCGGTCTATTGCTGGATCGCAAGCAGGGGAAATGGGTTCATTATCGCTTATCCCCGCATATTCCTTCCTGGGCTGCTCAGGTGATTGAGCAGGCCTGGTTAAGCCAACAGGACGACGTACAGGCCATCGCCCGTAAGCTGGCATCGGCAAACTGCTCTGGTAGCGGTAAGGCTGTTTGCATCTAAAAAATTTGCCTGAACATATGTGTTTTTTCGAATGTATGAGGTATTCAGAATGAAGACGTTAACGGTGTTTGACCCGGCAATGTGCTGCAGTACCGGTGTATGTGGTTCAGATGTCGATCAGGTTCTGGTTGATTTTTCTGCTGATATGCAGTGGCTGAAAGGACGTGGCGTACAGGTTGAACGTTACAACCTGGCGCAGCAGCCCATGAGCTTTGTTCACAATGAGAAAGCGAAAGCCTTCCTCGATGCATCCGGCGCAGAAGGGCTTCCGCTGCTGTTGCTGGACGGCGAAACGGTGATGGCTGGGCGATACCCAAAACGCGCTGAGCTGGCTCGCTGGTTCGGTATTCCGCTGGAGAAGGTAGGGTTAGCTCCCACCAGTTGCTGTGGTGGTAATACTTCCTGTTGCTGAATATGTCAGGAGGACATATGAAATTCTTACAGAATATCCCGCCTTACCTGTTTTTTACTGGCAAGGGTGGTGTAGGAAAAACTTCCATTTCCTGCGCGACGGCTATCCACCTTGCCGAACAGGGTAAGCGGGTTTTGCTGGTCAGTACCGACCCGGCCTCCAATGTCGGTCAGGTATTCGATCTGGCTATCGGTAACACGATTCGCCCTGTGACAGCAGTTCTTGGGCTTTCTGCTCTGGAGATTGACCCGCAGGAAGCCGCCCGGCAATATCGGGCCAGAATCGTTGATCCTATCAAAGGTCTTCTGCCTGATGACGTTGTTAACAGTATCAGCGAGCAGCTTTCAGGAGCCTGCACCACTGAGATTGCGGCGTTTGATGAGTTCACCGGCTTATTGACAGACGCTTCCCTGCTGACCCGTTTCGATCACATCATTTTTGATACCGCGCCGACGGGCCACACGATTCGCCTTCTCCAGCTTCCTGGTGCCTGGAGTAGCTTTATTGAAAGCAATCCAGATGGTGCCTCCTGTCTTGGCCCGATGGCCGGGCTGGAAAAGCAGCGTGAGCAGTATGCTCATGCGGTAGAGGCGTTATCCGACCCTGAACGTACCCGCCTGGTTCTGGTTGCACGACTGCAAAATTCTACGCTGCAGGAAGTCGCCCGCACTCATGAGGAACTGGCTGAGATTGGCCTGAAAAATCAATATCTGGTGATTAATGGTGTGCTGCCTGAAGCCGAAGCTGAACATGACGCCCTGGCCGCGGCGATATGGCAACGTGAGCAGGAGGCACTGGCAAATCTTCCTGCCGGTTTATCTGAGCTACCGACAGATACCCTGTTACTCCAGCCAGTCAATATGGTTGGTGTTTCAGCATTGAAGGGACTGCTGGCTACCCGTTCTGAGGCATTACCGCTCCCGGTAACGAACATCCTGTACACGCCTGAAAACTTATCACTCTCTGGCCTGGTCGATGATATCGCTCGCAGTGAACACGGCCTGATTATGCTGATGGGCAAAGGTGGTGTAGGGAAAACCACGATGGCTGCCGCCATCGCCGTGAGGCTGGCCGACATGGGATTTGACGTGCATCTCACGACCTCTGATCCTGCTGCGCACCTGAGTACAACGCTGAACGGCAGCCTCAAAAACCTGCAGGTCAGCCGCATCAACCCTCACGATGAAACCGAACGCTATCGCCAGCATGTTCTTGAGACGAAGGGAAGAGATCTGGACGAAGCAGGGAAACGGTTACTGGAAGAGGATTTACGCTCTCCCTGTACTGAAGAAATTGCCGTGTTTCAGGCCTTCTCCCGTGTGATTCGTGAAGCGGGTAAGCGCTTTGTTGTCATGGATACCGCCCCTACCGGACACACGCTGCTGTTGCTGGATGCGACCGGGGCTTATCACCGAGAGATTGCCAAAAAAATGGGGAGTAAAGGTCATTTTACTACCCCCATGATGCAGCTTCAGGACCCGGATAGAACCAAAGTTCTGCTGGTTACGCTTCCTGAAACCACACCGGTGCTGGAAGCGGCAAACCTGCAGGCTGACCTTGAAAGAGCGGGGATTCATCCGTGGGGCTGGATTATCAATAACAGCCTTTCCATTGCGGATACGCGTTCTCCGTTGCTTTGTCAGCGTGCTCAACAGGAACTGCCTCAGATTGAGGCTGTTAAGAATCAGCATGCTGACCGTATAGCGCTTGTTCCGGTGCTGGCGTCAGAGCCCGCCGGTATTGAAAAGCTCAGAGAGTTGATGAGTTAATTTTTTGACATCTACAGGGCGACAAAGTCGCCCTGTCAGGAGGTTTTATGTTACTGGCAGGCGCTATTTTTGTCCTGACCATTGTTTTGGTTATCTGGCAACCAAAGGGATTAGGGATCGGCTGGAGTGCAATGCTGGGCGCGGGACTGGCTCTGATATCTGGCGTTGTGCATGTGGGCGATATTCCGGTGGTGTGGAATATCGTCTGGAACGCGACGGCGACCTTTATTGCCGTGATTATTATCAGCCTGCTGCTTGATGAGTCCGGCTTTTTCGAATGGGCGGCATTGCATGTTTCGCGCTGGGGTAACGGTCGTGGCCGTTTGCTCTTTACGTATATCGTTCTGCTTGGTGCAGCGGTGGCGGCACTGTTTGCCAACGATGGTGCGGCACTTATTCTGACGCCGATAGTCATCGCCATGCTGCTGGCATTAGGGTTCAGCAAAGGCACGACACTGGCATTCGTCATGGCTGCCGGGTTTATTGCCGATACAGCCAGCCTGCCGCTTATCGTGTCCAACCTGGTTAACATCGTTTCTGCAGACTTCTTTGGACTGGGCTTCACCGAGTATGCGTCGGTAATGGTGCCGGTGGATATTGCAGCCATTGTTGCCACGTTGGTTATGCTGCATTTGTTCTTCCGCAAGGATATCCCACCGACTTACGACCTGGCTCTTCTGAAAGCACCGGCAAAAGCGATTAAAGATCTGGCAACCTTCAGAACCGGCTGGATAGTTTTAATACTTCTGCTGGTTGGGTTCTTTGTCCTTGAGCCGCTTGGTATTCCCGTTAGCGCGATTGCGGCTGTTGGAGCTGTGATCCTGTTTGCAGTAGCTAAACGAGGCCATGCCATTAAAACTGGCAAAGTGCTGCGCGGTGCGCCATGGCAGATCGTCATCTTCTCATTGGGGATGTACCTGGTGGTCTACGGTCTGCGCAACGCCGGGCTAACCGAATACCTTTCAGGTGTGCTGAATGTACTTGCGGATAAAGGACTCTGGGCTGCAACGCTGGGTACTGGCTTCCTGACGGCTTTCCTGTCTTCCATCATGAACAACATGCCTACCGTGCTGGTTGGCGCTCTTTCTATCGATGGAAGCACCGCAACAGGCGTTATCAAAGAAGCGATGATCTACGCCAACGTGATTGGCTGCGATCTGGGACCTAAAATTACACCTATTGGTAGCCTGGCAACGCTGCTCTGGCTGCATGTCCTTTCACAGAAGAATATGACCATCACCTGGGGATACTATTTCCGCACCGGGATCGTCATGACTCTGCCTGTGCTGTTTGTAACGCTGGCAGCGCTGGCGCTACGTCTCTCTTTCACTTTGTAATGAGATACTGATATGAGCAACATCACCATTTATCACAACCCGGCCTGCGGCACGTCGCGTAATACGCTGGAGATGATCCGCAACAGTGGTAATGAACCGACCGTTATTCATTACCTTGAAAATCCACCGTCACGCGATGAGCTGGTCAAACTCATTGCAGATATGGGCATTTCAGTCCGGGCTTTGCTGCGCAAAAACGTCGAGCCTTATGAAGAACTGGGGCTTGAGGAAGATAAGTTTACTGACGATCAGTTAATCGATTTTATGCTTCAGCATCCGATCCTGATTAACCGTCCGATTGTGGTGACACCGTTGGGAACGCGTCTGTGCCGCCCTTCCGAAGTGGTACTGGATATTCTTCCGGATGCGCAAAAAGGCGCATTTGCTAAGGAAGACGGCGAGAAAGTAGTAGATGAGGCAGGGAAACGGCTGAAATAACCGAAAGGGGGCGATGCCCCCTTTCTCCTGCCTCAGCGTCCGGGTACCGGACTGTCCGGCAGCGTACAGCTCCCTTTTCCCAGCTGACGCTGCAGCAACACCGTGTCCAGCCAGCGGCCATGCTTGAAACCGATGTCCTTCAGCGTGCCGATTTCAGTAAATCCGGCGCGAAGATGCAGCGCTACAGACGCGACGTTCGCACTGTCCCCCACAACCGCTATCATCTGGCGGTATCCCTGAGACCGGGCCCATGTTAAGGCATGATCGAGTAAGGCTTTTCCGCCCCCCTGCCGCTGATAAGCCGGATCGATGTACACCGAATTTTCAACCGTAAACCGGTAGGCATGGCGTTCGCGGTAGCGGGAGAGATAACAGTAGCCGATGACCGTCTCCCCCTGCAGGGCGATATACCAGGGAAATCCACGTGACTGAACATTTTTCACCCGGGCAAGCATTTCCTGCGTGTCCGGGGGTTCCGTCTCGAAGCTGCCTGTGCCGTGCAGGACATGATGGGCGTAAATGCGCCGTATGGCGGGAATGTGCTGCTCTTCAGCATTGATAATGTGCATTGTATGACTCCTGTGACGTTGACTGACACACTACCGGAATTCGCGACGGCAGATTAAGCGCTTCATCTTATGACCTGTATAAGGAAATGTTTTAAGTGGAGGTAGGGCGTCGCCCCACCTGTCAGCCCGCCATTTCAGCCAGCAGGTCCACGCCTACCGGGTCGTCCTTCAGCAGTGGCGTCAGGGCAATGCGCTGTGCATAATGCCCGGCAACGTCGTCGATCAGCGGCAGTTCGCGACGGGCACGGGTGACCAGGAACGGGGAGGACGGCTTCGCGGCCGCGAGGCTGTTATTGATGACCCACGCCCAGGGTTCAATCCCGGCCCGGCGTAAGTCCTGCTGCAGCCCGGCCGCTTCCAGTACCGGCGTGGTTTCGGCAAGCGTCACGATAATGACTCTGGTCTTCTCCGGATCCTGCAGCTGCATCATTGGCGTTATCACGTGATCGTGAGCCTGCCCCATCTGGCGCACCATTTCCCGGTGATAGGCCCCGGTTGCATCCAGCAACAGCAGCGTATGCCCGGTGGGCGCAGTGTCCATAATGACAAAATGGTCGTTGGCCTCTTTGATGATCCGGGAGAATGCCTGAAACACGGCAATCTCTTCGGTGCAGGGGGAACGGAGATCTTCCTCCAGTACCGCCAGTCCCTCTTCATCCAGACCTTTTCCCTGATTTTCCAGCACAAAGCGACGATAGCGCTCAGTCTCTGCTTTTGGATCGATACGGCTGACCTGAAGGCCTGGCAGCGAGCCATCCAGGGTGTAAGACAGGTGGGCTGCCGGATCGGAGGTGGTCAGGTGGACTTTATGACCGCGTCTGGCCAGCGAGACCGCGACCGCAGCCGCCACCGTGGTTTTCCCCACGCCCCCTTTTCCCATCGTCATGACCAGCCCTTTTCCCGCTCGGCTGAGGTCCTCCACCAGGGAGGCAAGCTCCGGTAAATCGACCGTCGTGAGCGTGGCTCCCGGATCCGGCAGAACAAGTGTGCTCTCTGTAAACAGCGCCCTCAGGGCTTCCAGACCAACCAGATTAAAAGGCTTCAGATACAGCATCGACCGGGGAAGATGCGCGAGGTTTTCAGGCATGGCCCGTAAGGCCCGTTCCTCCCGCGCCAGAATACTGTGCGCCAGCGGATCCTGTTCACCGGCAAAGGGAGGCAGCACGCCATTGATGGCAAGGTGCTGATGCTGCAGACCGATAGCCGACAGCTCCTCGTGGGTATGGGAGACCTCTTTCAGGGTCGACGCCTGTGCGCGGGCAACCAGAACCAGTCGCGTGAGTGCCGTATCAGAGAGGGCTTTCACTGCGTCAGCGTACTGGTCCTGTTGTTTCTCCAGCCCCACCAGAGGGCCGAGGTTCGCCGCAGCATCAGGATGTGCATCGAGGTACCCGCTCCAGGCGCCCGGCAGCTCAAGCATACGGATGGTGTGTCCGGTTGGTGCAGTATCAAAGACGATATGATCATATTTTTCGCGCAGTTCATGACTGGTCAGCAGCGCGGTAAATTCATCAAACGCCGCGATCTCCGTGGTACATGAACCGGAAAGCTGTTCTTCAATGTTGCTGATGACATCGGCAGGCATCAGTTCACGAACAGGATCGAGCACGCGATCGCGGTAAGCCTGCGCGGCCGCCATCGGGTCAACTTCCATTGCCGCAAGGTTTTCCACGGTGCGGATACCAGTGATCCGGTGGCCCACAGTCTGGCTGAAGACCTGACCGACATTGGAGGCCGGATCGGTACTGACCAGAAGCGTTCTCCGGCCCTGGTCAGCCAGCCATACCGCCGTCGCGCAGGCCAGAGAGGTTTTCCCCACGCCGCCTTTGCCGGTGAAGAAGATAAACGGGGGGATATTCTGTAAAAATGGCATCGTCATTGTTGAGCTCCTCCGGGATTAAGGCATACGGGGAATGCTGCAGCAGCGCGGCTGCGTGCTGTCTTCATTCCAGTCCTGCGTGAGGGAAATACCGGCCCAGCGGGCGATATCTTCCCGGGACGGGAGCTTGCCCGCCATCACCAGCTGGCCGTCAAGCAGGGTAGCGGGAAGGGACTCCATTCCTGACGTGTTCAGGAAGGCCCTGATGACGGGCGTATTCAGAAACTGCTGCGGGTTCTTTGCCAGGCTGTAACGCTGAATATTCACACCATGCTTTTTCGCCCATTCGGCGCTGGCGTTCCATTTGACGGCTTCATCGCTGACCACGACGCTGCTGGTCGCACAGCAGCCTGCGGCTTCAAAGATCTCAATTTTTGACATGGACTGTTTACCTCAGTGTTGAATGATGGGGCTTTACACTGAGGTAAACGAGTGAGGCGGGAAAAAGATGCGCGGTTAATCCATTTTTTTATGGCAGCAGACGGAAGACGCATCATCCACTTCCACCTGGCAGAGTTCCGTCATCGTCTTCTTCAGATGTTTCCGGGCGCGAAGCAGGCGCGACTTAAACGCCGTCAGCGTGATCCCCAGCTCGTCGGCCAGGCGCTGCTGGGGACGCCGGTTCAGATCGGCCTCTTCTATCAGCCATCTTTCCTCGTCAGGTAAGGCCTGCAGGGTTTCAGGCAGGCAAATCTCCAGCGTTGAAACCGCCTCATGGAAGGCGTCAGGCAGCGGGATCTCGTCTTCCAGCACCACGACGTCTCTGGCGGCACGGTACTCATCCGTCAGCAGATTCCTCGCCGTCCGGTACAGCCAGGCCCGCGGGTTCTCCATTTCACAGAAGCGGTCTGCACAGGCCCGGGCGCGCAGGAAGACTTCCTGAAGCAGATCGGCTGCCTGCTCCCGATCGCCTGTCCTTGATGCCAGAAAACGGGAGAGCTCTGCTTCATGCTGTTGCCAGAACACGCTCATGCAGTTGTTGAATGCCGTTACATCACTCATACCAGCCCTCAGATTTTGCTCTGATTCACCCGCCGGGAAAGTGCTTCTGCCGACTCTTTACGTTCACTGTAGCGATCGACGAGATACGCTGCATACTCCCGGGTCAGCAGGGTAAACTTCATCAGCTCTTCCATTACATCCACAATACGGTCGTAGTACGGGGATGGTTTCATCCGTCCGTCTTCATCAAACTCCTGCCAGGCTTTCGCTACCGAGGATTGATTAGGTATAGTAATCATTCGCATCCAGCGGCCAAGAATACGCATCTGGTTTACCGCATTGAAAGACTGGGAGCCTCCGCAGACCTGCATGACGGCCAGGGTTTTTCCCTGAGAAGGGCGTACTGCGCCCTCTGATAGTGGTATCCAGTCAATCTGGGCTTTCATAATGCCGGTCATCGCACCATGACGTTCAGGAGAGCACCATACCATCCCTTCAGACCAGCGCACCATTTCGCGAAGTTCCATAACCCTGGGATGCGTATCCGCTGCATCATCCGGCAGAGGGAGACCGGAAGGATTAAAGATGCGGACATCCGCACCCATGGCGGTAAGAAGCCGGGCAGCCTCTTCGGTGGCCAGACGGCTGTAGGACCGCTCTCGAACGGAACCGTACAACATCAGGATCCGGGGAGGATGGTCAACTGTCTTTACACCCAGGCGGACCCCGGTGAGACCTGTATCAAACAGCTCAGGAACAATATTTTTCAGTTCAGCAATCATTTTTTCTCCGGTGGTGACATAAAACCAGGCGGGGCATATTCGTCTGCACAGCACTCTTCTGTCAGAAAGGCAATCAATGCAGCAAGGTTGTCATAACAGGCGTGGCAGAACAGTGTTCTCCCCTGCCTTTCCTGGCGAACCAGTGAGACGGATATCAGCGATGAAAGATGATGACTCAGGGTCGAGGCCGGAATGGCGAGATGTTGCTGCAGTTCCCCCACGGGCAGTCCCTGACGTCCGGCCTTAACGAGTGTTTTGTAAATATCGAGACGAGTGGTGTGGCCAAGTTCTTTCAGCACCATCGCGGCGATTTTCAGCTCCATCCCATTCCTCGTAATTTTATTTCTATATTTCCAGAATAATAGAAATATATAGTGAGCGCAACCACGTCCATAATATGACTCCATCTCCGGGGCCTTACACTTACGCGGCATGGAGAAAACATGATCGGTGTTTATACCTCTCAGAAATGAGGTACGTCACAATATATATGGAAAAATGCATATGAATCCGTCACAGTAGAAACCGATTCCCGCTAAAAATGAAATGACCTTCATCCTTTGCTGACGGGCGCATTATGTCCCGCCGCCGGGAAGCCCAGGCAGGCTCGTTTTCTGGCTGCCTATGAATACAGCAAACATACGGTACAGAGAAATGGCAGAGATCATCATTAGAAAAATGCACGAAGAGGACTGGTGTGCAGTCAGGGAAATTTATCAGGAAGGAATTGCAACAGGGAACGCCACCTTTCAGACCGCAGCACCTGAGTGGCTGGAATGGAATGAAGGGCATCTTCAGGACTGCCGCTACGTCGCCACTGTTGATAACAGAGTGGTGGGATGGGCTGCGCTATCTCCTTTTTCCCGCCGGCATGCATACCGCGGTGTCGCAGAGCTGAGCATTTATGTCAGTACTCATTTTCAGGGAAAAGGCGCGGGCAGGGCTTTGCTCTCCGGGCTGATAAAGGGCTCGGAAAGTGCGGGTTTCTGGACGCTACTTGCTGGCATCTTTCCGGAAAACCAGGCCAGTGTTGCTTTACATCGCAGCCAGGGATTCAGGGAAGTCGGCTGCCGGGAAAAAGTGGGTGAAATGAACGGAAAATGGAGAGATGTTCTCATTCTGGAAAGGCGTAGCCGGACAGTGGGTTGCTGAAAAAAAGAATGCCTCTGTTCATCAGAGGCATTCTGTCCTGGAAGGGACTTTATTCCGGTGAGGGTGACTTCAGTTGCGGCATAAACAGCTGGCAGCACGCAACAGCTGCAAGCCCGCCAGACAGCGGAGCGGCCCAGTACAGCCACTGATTATCCCAGTATCCCATGGCCAATGCCGGCCCGAAGCTACGGGCCGGGTTCATGCTTGCCCCCGTCAGCGGCCCGCCAATAAAAGCATCAAGAAAAACAGCAATGCTGATAATCGCGGGGTTTCTGGTCGTGAGGATGCTCATAATCAGAATAAAAGTCATGACACCTTCGATGAAAAAGGCATTGTACAGTGATACCCCCATATGGACCCGGGTCACCCCGGCCAGCAGGGAGTGGCCAAAGACAGCCTTCAGGCACAGTGCAGCAGCGCCGGCCCCTAACAACTGAGCCACGATGTAATTCATGGTTGCCCTGAAAGAGCAGGCCCCGATAAGATAAAAAATCAGGCTTACCACGGGGTTAAGGTGTGCTCCGCTGTCAACAACGGGTAAAAAGTGGGTCTTCCGCAACTTAGGTGGACAAAAATTGATGAAACTTTTTAGTTAACAAGGATCTAAGCTGTTTTAAGTTATGTATAACAAAATGGCCTCACTTAAGAGACTTTTACAGCTACCGCGCGGGTGGCAAACCTGCCGACAGATTACTGGTACTGATGGAATAACCCTCCATCTCCGCGCCACACGTAAAACGGCATCATGTCCTGAGTGCCTCACGCACAGTCATTCTGTTCATAGTTGCCGGCGGAGGCGAGTACAGCATCTTCCATGCTCAGGCCAGGCCCTCTGGTTAGTCTTCGCCATCCGGCACTGGTACTGTCGTAACCCTTCCTGTTCACGTAAAATTTTTGCTGAATCGCTTGCTCCCTTTGCAGGCCCGCAGCAGCAGTCTTCTGCATTGCTGAAAAATCTGCAGCATCAGCTGGGGCTTATCGCAGGTGGTGAAGCAGGGAGACGAGCTGCAGTAGCTTCAGGAATACAGATCAGCGCGGATACTTTACTGCGCAGAGTGGTTCAAGCTCCGGAACAAACAGAGAACCGGACCAGGCATGTTGGTATTGACGAGTGGGCATGGCATCGGGGCCACAGGTACGGCACACTGATCGTAAATCTTGATACCCATCGCCCCCTGGTGTTACTGCCAGGCCGGGAGCAACGCACTCTGGCGGCATGGTTCAAAAAATACCCAGAGATACAGGTCGTCTCACGCGATCGTGGGGGGATCTATGCGTTAGCTGCTCGCGATGGTGCACCGCAGGCAATACAGGTGGCCGATCGCTGGCATCTGCTGAAGAATATTGGTGATGCGCTGGAGCGCATGATGTACAGACACATGCCATTGATACGACTGGTGGCCACCGAGTTATCCCCCAAAAAACAGAATGCTGAAGCGTCTTTGGTGCCAACGTCAACGTTACGTCGCCCTGAACGTATTAAACGAGAGCGACGTGACAAACGGTATCAGCGCTGGGCTGAGGTAGACTCTCTTCATAAAAAGGGTTGTGGGATAAGAGAAATATCGCGTATCACCGGACTGTCCCGGGTGACGGTTCGCCGGTGGATACAGTCAAAAGCGTTCCCTGAAATATCAACTAAGCCACCCAGACCCGGGTTACTTGAACCATGGCAGGAATGGCTGGAAGAACAACGGATAAACGGTAACCATAATGCCGGGCAGCTATGGCGGGAGATGGTAAATGCTGGCTTCACCGGGAGCGAAACGACGGTCAGGGATGCTGTGGCTAAGTGGCGTAAGCAGGTTAACAGTCCCGTTATCGCCCCAGTTCGACTCCCCTCAGCATCCAGAGTAAGCCGCTGGTTAATGCCCTGGCGAATGATCAGAGGAGAAGAAAACTATGCATCCCGCTTCATCGAATCGATGTGCCAGAAAGAACCGCAACTGAAAATGGCGCAACAGCTGTCGCTCGACTTCTATCGAATGTTGAAAACGAAGAATAAATCGCAGTTAAATCAATGGTTCTCTGACGTCAGTCAAAGTGGGCTCATTGACCTTCAGCGTGTTGCGGCCGGTATGGAAGCGGATGCAACAGCAATACACGAAGCGATAAGCAGCAGATGGAGTAATGGCGTTGTGGAAGGCCATGTAAACCGCCTGAAGATGCTGAAACGGCAGATGTACGGTCGAGCTGGCTTCGAGTTACTGCGACGACGAGTCATGAGCCCTCTGGCTTAAACAACTCCACCTAAGTTGCGGAAGACCCAGTTTTGCACCGTTGGTAACAGTATAGCAGCGGTGTTTGACGTTCTGGCCATGCATGACATAGGCACGCATCGCGCGGAGCTGGGAGACAATATCTGCTCGCTGCCGGTGGAACAGCACATGATCTATTTTGTGTCATCACATTCGGTGGTTACGATCATTCGTATTCTCAGCCAGTCTCAGGATACGGCGCGGCATGAACCCTGGATATAGGATATAACCGGGAACGAAAATAATAATTAAAAACAATATGATACTGATATTTTTTTCATGAACTGAATTCTCGCGCAACATAAGTTAAATTTTATTTGATCAGGGCCAATTATGATAATGGTGATGGATGCTTTTAATGACACTTATTAATTACGAAAAAAAACGCTCCCGGCGGGAGCGTAAGCCAGTGACTTCGGCGTCAAATGAGGGTCTGACAAGTGGAGCTGCGGGTTAATTCTGGGTGATCTGGCTGCGATGCTTTTCAGCCTGCTGCTGATGAATCACTGAAGACTGACCATTATTCGCCTTCTCGTGTACAACAGCGGCTTTCTCATGCTCGTTCATTTCGGAAAATGATTTTGCTGTTTCGTTAGAAGCTGCTGGCTTGGATTTCATCATTTTTTTATGCATTTCAGCCATGTCCTGATGGGCAGCAGAATTGCCGTTTTGCATCATTTCATGGGACATTGCGGCCTGATCGTGACCGCTCATATCCATCATTTTCATGCTCTCCCCCTGAACTGCACTTTTTTCAGCGGATGATTGCATCTGATGGGCAGGCGCCTGGGCATTATTTACCTGGTCATGCATGTTCATTGTCTCTGCAGCCCAGGCAGATGAAGCGACAGCCATCATGGCAATAAAGGATACAAGGATCTTTTTCATGGTTGGGTCTCCGGTGTTTTCATACCCGAACAATCAATGCTTATAACAGAGAAAGCATTTGATCTCAGGGCTGGTTGATCATCACGCCAGGAACCGGGCGATTGAATTATCACGCTGTCCTGATTTATGGCTGATTATAAAAAACCGACTCTGTTTATCGCGTGACTGAACGATGACATTTTTGTCACCTTCCGGGTTTCTCCTGAATAACGGTATTAATCCATTAACAGACGCACACTGAACACAATTTCCCGCCCCTGCTGTTCTGCTGACAGCTCGCCGCCGTGAGCATGAATGATCGACCTTGTAATTGATAATCCCAGCCCCGCGCCTTCCGTGTTGTAGAACCTTGATGAGTCTGCGCGATAGAACCGGTCAAACAAACGTTCCAGATTAGCGGGAACCTGGCCGGACATCGTATTCGTAATCATCACGTTCACACAGTCACTGTCACGCTCAAGGTGTATCGCTGTACAGGTGTTATCGGGAGAATACTTGATTGCATTGGAAAGCAGGTTACTGAAAGCACGTCGGAGCATATCGCTGTCTCCGGTAACAACGCCCTCTCCTTCAACCGTGATTGTCTTTCCTGTTTCGTCTGCCAGGGGCTCGAACAACTCACGTAATTCATTCAGTTCGGCTGCCAGATCCACATCATGTTTATCCAGCCGCAGCAGACCATGCTCTGAACGTGCCAGAAAAAGCATGTCACTGGTCATTCGTGACAACCTTTTCAGTTCTTCCAGGTTAGCGAATAAAATTTCGCGGTAATGCGAAACATCCCTTTCCTTAGCCAGTGCAAACTGCGTCTGCATCATCAGATTACTGACTGGTGTGCGCAGCTCATGCGCGATGTCAGACGAGAAATCTGACAGTTTCCGGAATGCCCCCTCCAGGCGATCAAACATATTATTGAACTCCTGCATGGTCTCAGAGATTTCCGGCGGAGCCAGATCGGGATTTAGACGCTGATCCAGGCTGTGTACAGTCATGGAGGAAGCCAGACTGGTCATTTCCCGTAACGGTTTCAGACCAATACGTGTGGTCAGCCAGCCCAGAAAAACAGAAATAAAGACCAGACCGATATTGAACCAGAACAGCCAGGTACTGAGTTTGTCCATAAACAGGGTGTGATACCCAGTATCCGTGGCAACCGTAATGATGACATGTTTGCTTTTACCCTGTTCCGGCGTCACGGCAACCCGCCGCGAGATACTGCGGTACACGGTGTTATTTTCTTCCGTCTGGATCATATAGTCGAGAATATCACCCGACTTATTAAGCAGGACCGCTGGAACAACAGAATTTTTGGCATAGAGTTCAACAATTTTTTCATTTTCCATGTTTTTTATAGAAATGAATAAACCATTGTGCCCTACCATCGCATCGTTTATTTTTTCTGATAATGACTTAATATCCGTTTTGTTCCGGAACGTCTCTGTTTTAAGAAACTCTTCGGTGAGCTGAAGTTTACCTGTCAGAAAATCGCGGTCCTGATTATCGAAATAGCCATTAAGGGTGCTAATCAGGATAAAACTTGATAACCACCATACCGTAAGCATCACCGCAGAAAAAATCAGGCTCAGGCGTGTGGTCAGGGAAATTTTGAACCTCACTCTTCTCTGATCTCCAGGACATATCCGGTACCGCGAATGGTATGGATCAGTTTTGGCTCAAAGTCATCATCAATTTTACTTCTCAGACGTCTCACGGCGACATCAATCACATTCGTATCACTGTCAAAATTCATGTTCCAGACCAGGGACGAGATAAGACTCCTGGGTAACACTTCTCCGGTGCGTTGCAGCAGCAACTCAAGCAGAACGTATTCTTTACCGGTGAGATGGATCTTCTTCCCCGAACGGATCACGGTCCGGCGCACCATATCAACGGTCATATCGGCGATGGTGCAGACTGTTGCGGCCTGCGAGCGTGCCCGGCGCAGTAGGGTTCTTACACGTGCAACCAGCTCCGTAAAATCAAAGGGCTTAATCAGGTAGTCATCTGCGCCAAGCTCCAGTCCTTTCACTTTGTCCCGCACGTTGTCCTTTGCGGTTAAAAACAGGACCGGTTCTTCGTGCCCGGACTCCCTCAGTGCGCTGATGATTTGCCACCCGTCGAGGAAAGGCAGCATCACGTCCAGTATTATCAAATCATACTGTCCCTTCGACGCGGCCCCGAGACCATCGCGGCCATTATTAAAGAGATCGGCCTGATAGCCTTCCTCAACCAGTCCCTGCTGCAGGTAACGACCTGTTTTTTGTTCGTCTTCAACGATTAAAATACGCTGCATGGTCAACTCGCTGATATGAAAGTAAAAATCTCACGCATGAGCTTTGGCTGTCCCCTAGCTGACCTGAGACGGAGCAAGCATTCCGAGCCACGCTACGGCGCCCAGAATGATAATCGCAACAACGAATTCTGTCAGGATGCTGTTTCGCATCAGGGCAACGCTGCGATCATAATTCCCTTCCCTGACCATAACTTCAAGCCGGGGACCCAGGTGAAACCGGTTTGCTGCAGCCAGAAGAAGCATCAGAACAAACAGAGCCGTCTTGGCAAGCAATATCCTCCCCCAGGAACTGTTGAATAAGGGAGTTAAGTTACCCTCAGCAATATACAGATAGTTGACCAGCGCACTCAGGATCAGGGCTACAACAATCACCGTTCCTGCCGTGGCAAATTTTGCCAGGGAGTCAGATATCACAATGACGCTCTGTGCATTATGCGCGTTTCTGCGCATCAGCAGGATAGCAAATGCAACCAGAGCACCTGTCCAGGCACCTGCAGCGCCGAGATGGGTCAGATCGCTCAGTAAATGGAGATAGTAATGCAGACCGTCATGCATAACGGCGTGTCCTCCCCAGGCAAGTGTAGCCAGCGCCACGCCCCCACTCATCGTCATCAGCAGGCAGGACAATACTCTCTTATTAGTGTAAAGGAACAAAGCACCGAGTGTGGTAAACAGGGCACAGAGCCTGACAATCCAGCTAATACCCACATCAGTTTCTTCTATCACCATCTCGATAACATGGATGGATAATTCTCTGAGGTCAGTTACTCCACTCATGGCATTAGATACCAGGAGCATATTAATGCCAGTAAGAATGATGCCTGTAACAACAGCAAAGGTTATAAACGACCTGAAATTAGTCAGGTTATAGGTTTCATGTCTGACACCGCTTATTCCATATATCTGAAAAAATGGCAATCCAAATATTACCATCAAATCCAGATAAAGAAGAAAACGAATAACAATCATAATCAGGTCGTTCATAATATTACTTCACTGTAAAGGTGTAATTACCGGTAATAGGGTGCGTATCTGAAGAAACCGCGCGCCAGTCAACACGATAAGTGCCAGCGGGTAAAGGCTCTCGCGGAATAATGACCATCGATTTAGGGTCAGCGCCTGGCGCCACTTTTGCCGCGACCGGCATCGGAGAATGTGATGACATGCCTTTCATACCCGTCATCGTTAATTTTGCACCTGAGAATTTCACGGTCAGATTTTCCGAGAAATTAAGCTGAATCTTTTCCGGGGCCGCTACGGCTGAATCAGCCTGTGGCACAGAGCTTTTTAATTCCGGATGGGCCATAGCAGAGAAAGCAACGCCCATAACGAGGCCACCTGTAAGAATGGCTTTATTTAAAATCGACATTTTATTTACCTGTTTAGTTGAGTGTTTTATATCAGTGCGTTAAAACCAGATTCTGGCTCCCGCCAGGAATACTACCTGATGGTCTTTCTCACCTTCTCTTTTCGCCATATCGGATGTTTTCCCGTAAAGTTGATTCCAGGAAACGCCTATATAGGGTGCAAACTCACGGCGTATTTCATAGCGCAGCCGGAGCCCCAGCTCTGTGTCAGTCAGTCCCCTGCCGCGACCCCGCGATTCATCATCCTGACTGTAGAAATTCACCTCATAGGATGGCTGGAGTATGAGCCGGTTAGTCAGTAAAACGTCGTATTCTCCTCCCAGACGAAGGGCTGCTTTTCCGCCATTACTGACAAAACCCGTAATTTCAGACTCAAAATTATAGAGTGCCAGCCCCTGAAAACCGACAGCAGCCCAGGTCCGGGCAGAAGCAGGTCTGAAATCCTGCCTGACACCCGCAACCAAATCCCACCATGGGCCAACCGCATGTCCCCAGAGTAACTGCGCTTCAGCCGCCTCCGTTTCCCCATTGCTTCGTTCACCTTCACTCTTTAGCCAAATCCGATCTGTGTCGCCTCCAATCCAGCTGTTAACACTCCAGCTGAAATTGTTGGTGTTATCCGACCGTTGCCATTCCAGTTGATCCAGCAGAACCAGATAATTAATCGCACTGTCGTGAATCGCATGCCCCTGTAAATTGCCGAATGCAGCCTTCCGGTCGGCATCGGTAACAGGCGGAATTGGCGTTCTGCTCTCAGTTACAATGGGCTCCATTGACGTCATCTCAGTGAAATTCTCATCTGCTGGCATCTGCATGGCAGACATGTCGTGCCCGGCGTGGGGATCTGCAGAGACGGAGCCCGCCGCAATAGAAAGCTGTGAGGTAAACAAACCGGCGACCAGAACAGGTATGGCCTTCAAATTTCTCTTCATTCGCATCATTCCTCCACCCGGACTTCACGAAACATTCCCATTTCCATGTGATAGAGCAAATGGCAGTGATACGCCCAGCGGCCAAGCGCATCTGCTGTCACTCTGTAACTGCGTTTTGTACCAGGGGGAACATCTATTGTGTGTTTACGAACCATGAAATTACCGTTTTCATCTTCCAGATCGCTCCACATACCATGCAGGTGAATGGGGTGAGTCATCATGGTATCGTTGATCAGCGTGATCCTGAGCCGCTCACCGTATTTCAGCAGCACCGGTGCGGCATCTGAAAACTTGATTCCGTTAAATGACCAGGCAAACTTTTCCATGTGGCCGGTTAAATGCAGTTCTATGGTACGGCCAGGTTCACGTCCGTCAGGATCCTCAAAGCGGCTTTTCAAATCCGCGTACGTGAGAACCTTTCTTCCGTTATTTCGAAGACCAATACCCGGATCATTTAATTTCGGAGAGACGCTCATCGCCTGCATATCAACCAGTGGGTTATCCGTTTCTGACGCAGGATGACTTTGCATACCCGGCATTCCGGCCATCCGGGAATGATCCATACCGGCCATGCTGCTGTGATCCATGGGCGCGGAGGATGTCCCGCTATCCGGAAGGTCAGCACCGTCCATAGACATCATCTCTCCGCTGTTATCCATGCCTCCCATCTGGCTGTGGTCCATTCCTGCCATATCATGTCCCATTCCCCCCATACCCATATCTTCCATGGTCAACAGAGGACGGGGATCGAGGGGGGGAACGGCAGCACTTAACCCCTCTCTCGTGGCCAGTGTCCCTCGAGCGTAACCGGTCCTGTCCATGGATTGTGCGAAGATGGTATAGGCCTCACCCTGAGGCTCCACAATGACATCATAGGTTTCGGCAACGGCAATCCTGAATTCGTCAACGGTAACCGGGTTTACATACTGGCCATCTGCAGCCACGACCGTCATTTTCAGCCCGGGGATACGGATATCGAAATAGGTCATTGCCGAGCCGTTGATAAACCGTAAGCGTATCTTTTCACCGGGACGGAACAGTCCGGTCCAGTTTTTCAGCGGGGCCTGCCCGTTCATGAGATAGGTGTAGGTGTAGCCACTGACATCCGCGAGGTCAGTCGGATTCATTTTCATTTCAGCCCACATTTTCCGATCGGCAATGGTGGCTGACAGCCCCCTGGTATTCACGTCGCGGAAAAAAGAGCCAACGGTTGGTTTATTGAAATTGTAGTAATCCGACTGTTTTTTTAATTTTTTCAGCAGGCTGTGAGGATTTTCATCGGTCCAGTCAGACAACATGACCACATGCTCACGATCGTAAGCAAACGGTTCTGGCTCCCTGGCATCGATGATAATGGCACCGTATACCCCCTCCTGTTCCTGCAGACCGGAATGGCTGTGGTACCAGTAAGTCCCGTTCTGCTTAACCTTAAAGGTGTAAACGTAGGTATCATCAGGCTCTATGCCCATAAAACTCAGCCCCGGAACACCATCCATATTGGCCGGAAGAATAATGCCGTGCCAGTGAATGGACGTCTGTTCATTAAGACGGTTTTTGACCTTCAGGGTAATGGTGTCACCTTCTTTCCAGCGAAGAACGGGCCCCGGCAGGCCTCCATTGATTGTTTTGGCCTGACGCTCACTGCCCGTGATATTGACGGCCGTTTCACCAATGGTCAGGTCAAACTGAGTACCCTGCAGGGATGCGGCAACTGGCAGGCTCAGACTGGAACGCGCATTGAAACTCCATACGCCAAGACTTCCGGCTACGCCAGAGAGGGTTAACCCCTTCAGGAAAGTTCGTCGAGACGTTTTCAACAGCATGCGCATTCCCTTATTTAAAGTATGGTTACTGACAGAATTCGAGAACCGATTTAAATTAAATTACTGGTTCATCCACTTACAATGAAATGAATCTAGCACACCTTAAGAAACAAATTCATTACAATCGTGTAATGTACATAGCTGTATTACATTTACGTCATCTTCCCCACAGGTTGATTATTTTTATATATGATCATAAGGACATCTTTTATGTACCTCAGAAGGTAATTACACATGAATATATTAATCACGACCACTGCGTTTACAGCTTTATTTTGTGGGGCAGCTTTTGCTCAGTCCAGTGATATTGCCCATGAAGCACATCGATTTGTTAATAATGCCTCAGCCGTCAGTCATGTGAATTCCTCGACGCATGAAAACTTACCGGACAGGGTTAATAAAAACAACACGCCCTCATTCTCTGAAATGAATGAACATGAAAAGGCCATTGTTGCTCATTCATTTATGAACAACAGCGCGTCCTATGCGCATCAGAAAATGATTGAGGAACATAAAAAAATGCTGTCCGGCAGTGATGCAAATTCAAAGACCTCGTCTTCTTCTTTTAACGAACTGAATGCCGGAGAAAAAGCCGCTCTCGTGCATGAGCAGGTCAATAATGCCGGTGCGGAAGCACATCAGACGCAGGCAAGAAAGCTTCGCGGGCTGTATTCGACCAAGTAACTGCAGGCGGGTTAGTGCTTAGCGTCAGGTGCGCAGCAGGGCTTTACTGACGGGTTACGTAGCAGGACATGAGCCCCATATTGCTCTGCCGTAACCTGTTTCAGTCCCGTTAATCATCACCGTCGGGCTGGTCATACAGTTCCCAGAGCTTCAGGAGCAAACGGGAAACAAGATATGTTACAAAAATGACGACCATCAACGGTGCTCCCGATTAACTGACAGATGACACGCCTCCTGAAAACCCCTAGCATACGCCGCAGTGTTCATGCTAACGGCGAATTCCAGTAAATGTATTCTACCGATGTCGTAAAAGAAAATGCCTACCTTTCAGCCACCCGCTCGGGGCTGGAATCGAACGAGATCGCTACTCTTCAGCGCTCCTTGCCTTCCCGGTTTAATCTGCGGCATTTGAAAAAAAATGAATCATTAAAACTCGTACTGCAAAAGAAAGCGGGAAAATCACGTGTCGTGGCCTATAAATTTACGTCCGGTTCATTTAATTACACGGCGTATCGTATATCAGATAAAAAGTTCTATAACCTTTCCGATACTTCCGGGAAAGGCAGTCTCGATTATCCGTTACCGGCCACAGCAAGACTCAGTTCGCCTTTCAATCCTGCAAGACTTAACCCGGTATCGGGAAAAGTGAGTCCCCATAATGGCATTGATTATTCCATGCCCATGAACACGAAAATAGTCAGCGTCATCGACGGAAAAATCACCCGGGCCGAATACAACAGTACCATGGGATATTTTGTTGAAGTAACGGGAAAAGCCGGTGTTAAAACTCGCTATCTCCACCTCAATAAAATACTCGTTACTAAAGGGGCCAGGGTTACACGGGGAGGTGCTATTGCGTTATCCGGTAACAGCGGACGTTCATCCGGTCCTCATCTGCATTACGAGCTGGTCATCAATAACAACCCTGTTAACTCTCTGGCGTTCCGGGCAGCGGCACCCGCTGATAACAAACTCGAACAGCATGCCTTTGCGCATGTCAGAGACTACGAACGATACCTGGACTGATAACGGGACCGCGACGCGGCCCCGTCTGCCGGATTAATTTTTTTTATCGTTTTCACTTCCGTGATGTTGATGATCTCCATGCCCTCCGTGGCCGTGGAAAAGATGCATTAGCGGGCAGACCAGCAATAACAGATATGGCCAGTAACCTGCCACATGTGACCAGTGTTCGCGCAGGAGGGCAAATGCCGCGATCGCGGCGACAGCAATAAGCGCATAGGTGGTACTTTTCATACTGGACTCCTTCTGTTCGTAACTGACCCTTCACTCAGTGTTATTTCCCGAGCCTGACACTTTTCAGACGCAACGCATTCACAATGACGCTGACGGAGGAAAGAGCCATGGCCGCCGCCGCAATAACTGGCGACAGCAGTATTCCATACACAGGATAAAGCAGACCTGCAGCCACAG
Organism: uncultured Enterobacter sp.; assembly: GCA_963521185.1. Classification (GTDB taxonomy): domain Bacteria; phylum Pseudomonadota; class Gammaproteobacteria; order Enterobacterales; family Enterobacteriaceae; genus Enterobacter_D. The sequence goes on from CAUQTV010000013.1 coordinate 78,032, forward strand.
GCACGCCAAGTGCGTTGTAGATAAATGCAAAAAACAGATTCTGTCGGATATTTTTCATGGTGATCTCTGACAGATGACGGGCCCTGTTCAGTATCATCAAGTCGCCTTTGAGAAGGGTGACTCCGGCACTTTCAATTGCCACATCTGTACCCGTTCCCATAGCTATGCCCACGTCAGCCGCTGCCAGCGCCGGGGCATCATTTACACCGTCCCCCGCCATCGCAACCACATGACCAGACGCTTTCAGTCGGGTTATCACTGCTTTTTTGCCGTCAGGCAGAACCCCGGCTTCAACCTCATCTATTCCCAGTTTCCGTGCGACTGCTTCAGCAGTAAGCTGGTTATCCCCGGTGAGCATAACAATGCGGATCCCCGCCTGACGCAAAGCTTTAAGCGCATCCGGCGTGGTTGCTTTCACGGGATCCGAGATAGCTATCAGGCCTGCAAGGTACCCATCTGTGGCCACATAGATAACGGTAGCGCCTTCCATCCGCAACGTATCCGCAACGGCCTTTTGATTATCAATAACGATACTGTTTTCCTGCATAGCCAGTTCATTACCAATAACAACCCGTTGACCTTCAACATCGCCTGAAACACCTTTCCCCGACGGAGCATTGAAATCACTGACTGCGGGTATCATGATCCCCCTGTGCTGGGCTGCCCGGACTACAGCCATACCCAGCGGATGCTGCGAGCCTTTTTCCACTGCGGCCGCTACACGTAAAAGAGATGCTTCCCCACCCGGATTGAGACTGATAATCCCTGTCACCGTAGGCGAACCTTCCGTGAGCGTGCCTGTTTTGTCGACAACCAGCGTGTCCACTTTTTCAAGACGCTCAAGGGCTTCGGCATTCCTGATTAACACCCCGGCCTGGGCTCCTTTGCCTACCCCCACCATTATTGACATCGGTGTGGCCAGCCCCAGTGCGCAGGGGCAGGCAATAATCAGGACCGACACAGCCGCAATCAGACCGTGCGCCATCCTGGGCTCGGGCCCCCAGACAGACCAGATCACGAAAGCAACAACCGCGATAAGTATCACCAGAGGAACAAACCAGCCTGAAACGCTGTCAGCCATTCTCTGGATGGGGGCACGCGAACGCTGTGCATCAGCGACCATCTGAACAATTCGTGAGAGCATCGTTTCATCACCGACTTTCTCTGCACGGATGATAAGACTACCTGTCTGATTAATCGTCCCCCCAATGACAGGGTCACCCTTCGTTTTGGTAACCGGCATAGACTCCCCGGTCACCATCGATTCATCAACGGTTGTTTTGCCTTCGATCACGATACCGTCGACCGGAATACTCTCTCCAGGTCTGATGCGGAGCTTATCGCCAGGCAGGACATCTTCCGCATTAATATCCGTTTCATGACCGTCATGATCCAGCCGTCTGGCGGTTTTGGGGGCAAGGTTCAGAAGCGCAGTAATGGCGCCTGAGGTTTGTTCCCGTGCCCGCAGCTCAAGAACCTGTCCCAGCAGAACAAGCACCGTAATAACTGCTGCGGCTTCAAAATAAACGGCCACCAGGCCATCCATGTTTCTGAACGATGCAGGAAACCAGGAGGGGAAGACGGTTGCAATGACGCTGTAAACCCAGGCTACGCCGGTCCCCATTGCAACAAGGGTAAACATGTTCAGGGAGCGGTTACGTAACGACATTCCGGCCCGGGCGAAGAATGGCCAGCCACACCACAACACGACAGGGGAGGCCAGAAGCAACTGCAGCCATGTGTTGTACTGTGGCGGTACTGTATTCCTCAAGTCGGGAAACAGATGAGATCCCATTTCGAGTACCAGAACCGGAAACGCCAGCAACAACCCCAGCCAGAAGCGTCTTGTCATGTCGTGAAGTTCATCACTCGGCCCCGTGGATGCCGTAGCTACGAGCGGCTCCAGTGCCATTCCACAGACAGGACAGCTTCCGGGACCACTGCGGCGTATCTCCGGGTGCATCGGACATGTCCACACACCTTCAGAATTCTCTTTTTCCGCCTGGTGGTGAGGCTGTTTTATCTGATCAGGGCTGACTTCGTGATGATCGTGGTGATGGTGATGGGAATGTTCACTGGCATCTTCGGTAAGATAACGATCGGGATGGGCTTTAAATTTACTCTCACAGCTGGCGGAGCAGAAATAAAGTTGATGGTCCTGGTATCGAATGCTGCTGTGCGCCCTGTCGGGCAGGATGGCCATCCCGCACACGGGATCTCTCACCTTATGCAATACGTGGCCCTCGTCCGGGGATAATGTCTGCTCAGAAGCAGTCTGGTTGTTGTGTTGCACTGCATTGTCATTTTTCACAGTAACTCTCCTTATGCATACCGAAGCATCTTCTGTCTTCAGGGTATGTCATGGATGCGATTACCACGAATATCGCCGGCACAGGAGTGCCTGCTACCGGCGTCCCGTTATCAGCCGTTCCGCTGACTATTCGATTCGCTGGAAGACTTTTTTACTTCCATCCGGTGAGAATGCGATAACATCGTAAGCCTCTTTTCGGGCTCCCATCTCCATTCCAGGACTTCCTGCTGGCATACCGGGGGTGGCGAGACCGTATATACCCGAACCAGACTGCATTGCCTTATGTATCGTTGTCGCAGGCACATGGCCTTCAATGATCAAATTACCGGCAACCGCGGTATGACAACTTCGTAGTCCTGCAGGAATAGCATGCTTTTCTTTCAGGGCTGACAGCGCCTGATCATTCATGACGTGAGTTCGTACTTCAAACCCGTCTTTTTCCATCGCCTTGCCCCACAGGGAACAACAGCCACAGTTTTCAGATTTGTACATATCAATCACTTTTTCACTCGCCATTGCGGGCAGTGAAAGGCCGAGAGCCAGGGCCACCAGGACCACTTTTTTCATACTCACCTCTGTATATTATCGATATAACCCCTGACGTCAGGATGAATCAGTACAGAAGGGCACCCACAGAGGATGCCCTTACAGGGTTATGACACGCTTTTTTTATGTCTGCGCAGCCAGATTAATTTGTAGGCGGCAGGAATTATGAACAGGGACAGCAGCGGAGCCGTGATCATCCCACCAATCATGGGTGCCGCGATACGGCTCATGACTTCTGAACCTGCACCGGTTCCCCAGAGTATTGGCAGCAGACCCGCAATGATCACCGCCACGGTCATGGCTTTCGGCCGGACACGCAGCACGGCACCATGATAGAGGGCTTCATCAAGACCTTCCGGTGTGAACGTCTCTTTACGGGACAATTCCGGGTGCACTTCAATGGCATGACGCAGATACATCAGCATGACCACGCCAAACTCTGCTGCCACCCCGGCCAGAGCGATAAACCCCGTTCCGGTTGCGACAGACATATGGAAGCCCTGCCAGTACAGGAACCATATCCCGCCAACCAGGGCGAACGGCAGGCTCATCAGGATCAGCAGGGCTTCATCAACCCGGCGGAATGCCAGATACAACAGGATGAAGATGATCATCACCGTCATCGGCACCATCAGCTTCAGTTTCTTGTTGGCATGCTCAAGCAGTTCAAACTGTCCGGAGAATGACACGCTGGTACCCGGTCTCAGTTTCACTTTCTGACTGATCGCCGTTTTAATGTCATTAACCACCGACACCATATCCCTGCCGCGCGCGTCAATGTAAATCCAGCTGGCTGGACGGGCATTTTCCGTTTTCAGCATAGTCGGCCCGGAAACGACCTTAATATCCGCAACATCGCCCAGCGTGATCTGCTGCTTCATCGGGGTCAGGATCGGCATCTGTTTCAGGGCCTGCGGGCTGTTCCGGTAATCCTGCGGATAGCGGATATTAATCGGGTACCGGGCCACGCCTTCAACCGTTTCCCCTACCGTCGCGCCGCCGATGGCTGATGAGATGAACAGCTGCACATCGCCCACCGTCATTCCGTAGCGGGAGGCTTTTTCCCGGTTGATATCCACATCAATGTAGCGCCCGCCTTCCAGTCGCTCTGCGAGAGCAGACACTACGCCGGGTACGGTTTTGGCGACCGCTTCGATACTCTGCGCCGTTGCATCGATATCGGACAGAACCGTTCCGGACACCTTGATACCTATCGGGCTTTTGATCCCGGTTGAGAGCATATCAATACGGTTACGGATTGGCGGCACCCAGAGGTTTGCCAGCCCCGGTAAACGGACGGTCCTGTCGAGTTCTTCAATAATCTTGTCAATCGTCATGCCTGGACGCCACTGATCCTCAGGTTTGAGCTGGATCGTGGTTTCAACCATTTCGAGCGGTGCGGAATCCGTGGCGGTCTCTGCTTTACCGGTCTTGCCAAATACAGAGGCCACTTCAGGAACGCTTTTGATTAACTTGTCCGTCGTCTGCAGGAGCGCTGCAGCTTCAGCCGGAGAGACACCCGGCAGGGTCGACGGCATATACAACAGGTCGCCCTCGTTAATCTTCGGCAGAAACTCACCGCCCACCTGGCTCAGCGGCCAGATAACGGTGAAAATGGACAAGGCCGCAACCAGCAGGGTTGTTTTTGGCCAGTGGAGAACCCGCAACAGCAATGGATGATACGCTTTGATCAGTACCCGGTTCAGGGGGTTACTGGTCTCTGCAGGAATTTTCCCCCGGATCCAGAATCCCATCAGAATCGGAATGACGATGATGGCCAGCGCGGCCGCGCCCGCCATGGAGTACGTTTTCGTGAATGCCAGCGGGCCAAACAGACGTCCTTCCTGACCTTCCAGGGTAAAGATAGGAATAAAGGACAGGGTGATGATCAGCAGGCTGATAAACAGTGCGGGTCCCACTTCAACGGAGGCATCGGTAATCACCTTCCAGCGGGTGGCGTTGTCAATCTGCTCACCCGGATGCTGATGATCCCACTCCTCAAGCCGCTTATGCGCATTCTCAATCATCACAATGGCGGCATCCACCATCGCACCGACGGCAATCGCTATCCCTCCCAGCGACATGATATTGGCGTTCAGTCCCTGGAAGTGCATGACGATAAAGGCGATACACAGACCAAGCGGCAGAGAGATAATCGCCACCAGGGCAGAACGTACGTGCCACAGGAACAGGGCACAGACGATGGCCACCACGATAAACTCTTCCAGAAGTTTGGAACTGAGGTTATCAATCGCCCGGTCGATGAGCTGGCTGCGATCGTAGGTGGTCACGATTTCAACGCCTTCCGGCAGGCTGGCCTTCAGCGTCTCAAGTTTATCCCTCACTGCCGTGATAACGTCGCGTGCATTTTTACCCGACCGCAGGATCACCACGCCGCCAGCGACTTCGCCCTGGCCGTTCAGCTCGGCAATACCACGCCGCATTTCAGGCCCGGTCTGCACGCGGGCAACATCCCGCAGATAAACCGGCACGCCGTTCTCGCCTGTTTTCAGGACGATGTTATTAAAATCATCAATGCTCTGAAGATAACCGCTGGCACGGACCATATACTCAGCTTCGGCCATTTCAACGGATGAGCCACCGGCCTCCTGGTTAGACGATTCAAGGGCCTGTTTCACTTCGGGCAGGCTGATACCATACTGAGACAGTTTTACCGGATTGACCTGAATCTGGTACTGTTTCACCACGCCGCCAACCGAAGCGACCTCAGCCACGTTCGGGATGGTTTTCAGCTCAAATTTCAGGAACCAGTCCTGCAGAGAACGCAGTTCTGAAAGGTCGTGTTTTCCGCTGCGATCGACAAGGGCATATTCAAATATCCAGCCCACCCCCGTGGCGTCCGGACCGATTTCAGAACTCACACCGGCGGGCAGTTTTCCCTGTACCTGGTTCAGGTACTCCAGCACGCGGGAACGGGCCCAGTACAGATCGGTGCCGTCTTCAAAAATGACATACACATACGAATCACCGAACTGTGAAAAACCACGCACGGTTTTTGCGCCAGGCACGGACAGCATGGTGGTGGTAAGTGGATAGGTGACCTGGTTTTCTACAATCTGCGGGGCCTGGCCGGGATAGCTGGTTTTGATAATGACCTGCACATCTGACAGGTCAGGCAAGGCATCGACAGGCGTGTTAATAATCGTCCATGTGCCCCAGATGCTGAGAAACAGGGCCCCCATCATGACCAGGAAACGGTTGGCGACAGAGCGCCGGATAATCCATTCAATCATCGTCGTCTCCTCAGTGCCCTGAATGCATATTTACAGGCTGGTCAGACATTGCTGGCATACTGCTTTCTGTTTTTTCAGGGTGGCGCATACGTTCCAGTGCGCCCGTAATATTGGCTTCAGAGTCAATGAGGAACAGGCCACTGACCACCACGGTATCGCCTTCATTCAGGCCGGAGCCGATGCCGGACTGTTGCTGTGACTCATGCAGAACGTGGATCTGTTTCGGCACAAACTTGCCTTCATCATCAACAGTAATCACGCGCTGTTCTTTGCCGGTATCGATAACGGCCTGGCTTGGTATCAGCAGCATCTCCTGGCTTCTGGTATTCAGTTTCAGATAGGCATTCATGCCCGGCTTGAGAAACTCATCCTTATTAGAAACCTGGAGACGGACCTGAAGCGTACGGGTTGTCTGATCCACGCTGGGAAGAATATTCCATTTTTCGACATGGAATGTTTTATCCGGATAAGCCGGTACCGAAATTTCAAACTGCGACGTATCTTTCAGCAGATAGGCGATAGATTCTGGCACTGCAGCGCTGATCCAGACCGGGTCCATTCCCTGAATCTGAGCCACCACCTTATCTTTCGAAATATTCATGCCGGTGCGCAGGTCAAATGCAGTAATGACACCATCAATAGGTGCTTTAATGGTAAAACGGGTCTGAATGCTCCGGGTAGAACGCAGTCTCTGAATATCCTCTTCCGGCATACCTGCCAGGCGAAGCCGTTCCAGAACGCCTTTAATTTGCGTGGAAGTACCACCGGTGCTGGATAACAGAAGGAATTCACTCTGTGCTTCCACCCAGTCCGGAATGGTAATATCGATAAGTGGCGTCCCCTTCTTCACATGATCGCCAATCGTCATGGGGTAGACTTTTTCGACAAACCCGTCAGAACGCGCCTGCACAATAACAAACTGATACTCGTTATAGCTGACATTAGCCGGGATTGTCTGAGAATAATTCAGCATTCCTCGCGTGACTTTTTGCGTTTTTAATCCCAGATTCTGAACCTGGGTTGGGTCGATACGGATCCCGCCACTGCTTTTATCGCCACTGTCATCAGCATATTTTGGCACCAGGTCCATATCCATAAAGGGCGATTTTCCGGGTTTATCAAATTTGGTATCCGGTTTCATTGGGTCATACCAGAAAAGCACCTTTCGTTCCGGTGCCTTTTGTTCTGTTTTTTCTGTCTTTTGTGCTGAGTTTACATACTGCCAGGCAGTAACCGATATCAGCCCCCCTGCTATGAGGCTGCTGATAATTATTGCAGCATATTTTATCTTTAAAGAAGCCATACAATTTTCCGCTAAAAAATCAAAACACCTGGCATATGCGCCTGACGGTTAACTCACACATATACCTATGTGAATGTACAGGCGCACAGGATGTAATCGCTCCGGACAGCCAATCAGGACTGCGTCACGTTAATGCTTTTAAGTAAAGAAATATTACCCTGCTGAATAAACGAGAAATCAACGTGGCTGCCAGTTTTCAGGGTATTAATAGCGTCAATAGCGTCGTCTGCATTAACAAAAGTGAAGCGCATGGTCATTGCAGGCCAGCCCACATCAGGGATAGCTTCGTGCGAAATGGTGATTTTTTTACTATTCATATCAATGGCTTTAACGACACCGGAGCCCCTGATAACCTGCTGTACCGAAGCGTCACTGGCAGCATTCATATCACCATGCTGATGTGTTTCAGCATGAAGACCGGCAGAAAATATGACAGAGAAGGCACCAAATAAAACGGCTTTAAATGAATTACGCATTTTAAATTTCCTGATTAATTAAATAAATTTACTCTACCCAACCGCCACCCAGTGCGGTAAACAGATTAATTTCGTTAACCTGCCGGGAATAGGTAAGATCGAGAATGGTTTGCTGCGTAGCGAAGAGAGAACGCTCTGCATCCAGCACTTCAATGTAACTGACAGCACCACTGGAATATAATCCTCTGGCACGCTGGAGAGTTATCTGAAGTGAATCAAGATAACGCTGCTGTGACTCAAGTTGCTGGCTAAGGCTGTCGCGCAGCGCAAGCGTGTCGGAAACATCCTTAAAGGCTGACTGAATTTTTTGTTCGTAATTAACCACCGACTGTTGCTGGCGAATTTCAGCCAGCTTCAGATTGGCTTTATTCCTGCCAGCATTAAATATAGGAATTTCAATTTTAGGGATAAAATTCCACATTCCACTTCCTGACGTAAACAGGCTGGACAGCTCCGTACTGCTTGCGGAAAGACCACTGGTCAGGGTAATTGAGGGGAAAAAGGCCGCTCGCGCTGCGCCAATATTGGCATCAGCCGCTTTCAGCTGATATTCCGCTTCCATAATATCCGGTCGCTGCAGCAAAATTTGTGAAGACAGATTTGGTGGCAATTTTACTGGGGCTATCTCCCCGCCTTTCATCCCTTTTTCTGACGGAAGTGCGCGGTACGTTCCCAGCACCAGTTGCAGGGCATTGTTTGCCTGAGCCAGATCGCCTTCTCGTTTGGCTATTTCGGCGCGGGTACTTTCGATTTGTCCTCGCGCCTGTTCAAGTGCCAGAACGTTCGTACTCCCGGTCACGAGCTGCTGCTCAACGAAAGCATAGGACTGTTGATAATTTTTCAGCGTTTCCCGCGCAATACGAAGTTGTTCGTACGCCAGTTGCTGGCTGAAATAGCTTTGTGAAACGTTGGATACCAGCAGGATGTGTACGGCCCGACGGGCTTCTTCGCTGGCAAAGTAGTTCTGGCGATCAGCATCACTCATGTTCTTAAGTTTGCCGAAAAAATCGAGCTCATAACTGAACTCCAGACCTGCGTCGTACTCCTGTGTGGTCGGCTTGTCACCTTTCAGACCACCGCTGTATGTGATCCCGGATGAGGCATTCAGCTGGGGATAACGATCTGCATCCGTGACGTTGAACTGGGCCCGGGCCTCTTCAACCTTCAGTGCAGCCATTCTCAAATCACGGTTATTAGTCAGGGCTTCAGTAATCAGCCGGGTGACCTGGGGATCGACAAAAAAGTTACGCCAGCCCGTATCCTGATAGCCATTCACCGCTGGCGTCAGGCTGTTACGGGACAGTGAAAACTGCTGGGGTACCGGTGCTGCCGGACGCTGATATTCAGGCGCCAGAGAGACACAACCAGCCAGAATGAAGATTGTGCTGATGCTGAGTAGTTTTAATTTGAACATATTGCTTCTCGTCCAGGCAGACCTGGTAAATGGTTCAAATGAAGTTCAGAGTATTACCAGGGTTACTTTACAGAATGCACTCTGTTTGTCGGGTGACAGAATAATGACAATGTTGTCATTTTTACGGTAATTCGTTGATTACGATCGTGTGCGCAATAGAATGACATTAGCAGCCAGACGGGGAGCAAGATGAAAATATTGATCGTCGAAGACGAAATTAAAACAGGTGAATATCTCAGCAAAGGGCTTACAGAGGCAGGGTTCGTAGTGGATCACGCTGATAATGGTCTTACCGGATATCATCTCGCCATGACAGCCGAGTATGATTTAGTCATTCTGGACATCATGCTGCCTGATGTGAACGGCTGGGATATCATCCGCATGCTGCGCACTGCCGGAAAGGGTATGCCGGTCTTACTACTGACGGCCCTCGGCACGATCGAACACAGGGTCAAAGGACTGGAACTGGGTGCGGACGATTATCTGGTTAAACCCTTTGCGTTTGCCGAACTGCTGGCCCGGGTGAGAACCCTTCTGAGGCGGGGAAACACGATGATCACGGAAAGCCAGTTTAGGGTGGCTGATCTCTCGATGGATCTCGTATCCAGAAAAGTCAGTCGCGCCGGAAACCGCATTGTGCTCACCAGTAAAGAGTTCAGCCTGCTGGAATTTTTCATTCGCCATCAGGGCGAGGTTCTTCCCCGCTCCCTGATTGCCTCTCAGGTCTGGGACATGAATTTTGACAGCGACACTAACGCGATTGATGTCGCCGTAAAGCGACTCCGCGCTAAAATAGACAACGATTACGGGACAAAGCTGATCCAGACTGTCCGGGGCGTGGGCTATATGCTGGAGGCCCCGGATGCATAGCAAACCTTCCAGGCGCCCTTTCTCACTCGCCCTGCGGCTGACCTTTTTTATCAGCCTGTCCACGATACTGGCTTTTATCGCCTTCACCTGGTTTATGCTGCATTCTGTTGAAAATCATTTTGCCGAGCAGGATGTCAGCGATCTTCAACAAATCAGCACTACCCTGAACCGTATACTGCAGTCCCCGGTGGATCCGGATGAAAAAAAAGTAAGCAAAATAAAGGAGTCGATTGCCAGCTACCGCAACGTTGCCCTTTTGCTCCTCAATCCCAGGGGGGAAGTGCTCTTTAGTTCAGCGCAGGGGGCGGCACTACACCCGGCCGTGAATTCCGCAGATTTTAGCGAGCACAGTCGCGCACGGGATGTCTTTCTCTGGACGGTGGAGGATCCTGCGAGACCGATGGATACCGGGTCTGAAATGAAGATGGAAACATACCGGATTATCGCCTCCTCTGGCCAGGCGATATTTCAGGGCAAACAGCAGAATTATGTCATGCTGACTGGCCTCTCCATTAATTTCCATCTCCATTACCTCGATGCGCTGAAAAAAAATCTGATTGCGATCGCCGTCGTGATAAGCCTGCTGATTGTTCTGATCATTCGCATCGCTGTCCGTCAGGGGCACCTGCCCCTTCGTAATGTCAGCAATGCCATTAAAAACATCACCTCCGAGAATCTTGATGCGCGGCTGGAACCGACACGCGTTCCCATTGAGCTGGAGCAACTGGTTATCTCGTTCAATCATATGATTGGAAAGATTGAGGACGTCTTTACCCGCCAGGCCAATTTCTCTGCCGATATCGCGCATGAGATCAGAACGCCCATCACCAATCTGGTGACGCAGACTGAAATCGCACTGAGTCAGGATCGAACCCAGAAGGAACTTGAGGATGTCCTCTACTCCAGTCTTGAAGAGTATAACCGGATGACCAAAATGGTCAGCGACATGCTGTTTCTGGCACAGGCGGACAATAACCAGCTTATACCTGACAGGGTCCGTTTTGACCTCAGAGCAGAAGTCATGAAAGTCTTCGAGTTTTTCGAAGCCTGGGCCGAAGAACGCAATATCACGCTCAAATTTAACGGGATGCCCTGCCTGGTTGAGGGAGATCCACAAATGTTCAGAAGAGCGATCAATAATCTGTTATCCAATGCCCTGCGTTATACCCCGGAGGGACAGGCCATCACCGTCTCAATAAGAAAGCAGGAGAGCTTTTTTGACCTTGTGATTGAAAATCCAGGGAAACCGATCCCTGAAGAACATTTATCAAGGCTGTTTGACCGTTTTTATCGGGTGGATCCATCCAGACAACGAAAAGGAGAAGGCAGCGGCATCGGCCTTGCGATTGTGAAGTCAATCGTGGAAGCACATCACGGAAGAGTGCAGGTGGAATCAGACGTACGCTCCACGCGTTTTATCTTATCCGTGCCCAGACTGGAGAAAATGATCCCGGAAACCCAATGCTGAAAATAAAGATGTAAATGACAAAGATGTCATTAGCCTGTCATGCAGCAAACAGAAGCCATTCGATATAATTAGTGCAACTTATCAGGAAGGCTGGATTGCTTCATCAATACCCGGCGTCAGAGTACGCCAGGAAATGAATATCCAGCCCTCTTCCGGAGAAATAAACGCTGCCGAACTTGTTTCAGTTATGGAACTGAAAACACCGGTTGTACTTCCCCGGACATCACTAATTCAGAAATGGAGAGTTATCATGAAAAATATCGTATTAGCATCTTTGCTGGGCTTTGGTTTAATTTCATCGGCCTGGGCCACTGAAACCGTGAATATCCATGATCGCGTCAACAATGCACAGGCTCCTGCTCACCAGATGCAGTCTGCTGCGGCTCCTGTCGGGATCCAGGGGACTGCTCCTCGTATGACCGGTATGGACCAGCATGAACAGGCCATTATTGCTCATGAAACCATGACGAACGGCTCGGCGGATGCGCACCAGAAAATGGTGGAAAGTCATCAGAAGATGATGGGAAATAACACGGTATCCACGACCGTCCCGTCAACGTCTTACGCGGCGATGAATGAGCATGAAAGAGCAGCGGTTGCCCATGAATTCATGAATAACGGGCAATCCGGCCCACATCAGGCCATGGCCGAAGCGCACCGCCGCATGATCAATGCAGGCTGAATGCGACGGTAGTATCCGTGCTGTTACCTTTTCCCTGATAGATTTTCCTTAAACAACGTTGCTACATTTTTGCCCCCCGTCAGGGGGCTTTTTTGTCTGACTCAGCTACACTTAACCGGTACCTGTCTGAAAGGAATTATTATATGAAAATCAAAAACACCCTTTTTGTAATATTAATGTTATCCCTGCCAGCCATTTCTGCTGAACATTCGGAAATGAAAATGTCAGATATGCACTCATCGGCATCATCACAGGAATATATGGCTGGCATGAAAAATATGCATGAAAAAATGATGGCCGCCGTTAATGAACCCAATCCCGATAAGGCCTTTGCAAAAGGTATGATCGCACACCATGAAGGGGCAATCGCAATGGCTGAGACCGAGCTCAAATACGGAAAAGATCCCGAAATGAGAAAGCTTGCGCAGGACATCATTAAAGCTCAGAAAGGTGAAATCGGGCAAATGAATAAATGGCTAGACAGCCAAAAATAACAATTGCAAAAACGCCATGATAAGCGTAAATTTAAATCACTCCCGGGCACGGGAGCCTGTTAAACGTCAAATAATTAAAACCCGATTAATTTCGGGTTTTTTATATTTTGTCCCCAGTTCCTGTATTGTGGGGCGCAATATATGCACCTGCTATGTTTTTTCCTGACTTAATTCCTTCTGTTTCAAAAAATATAGCCAGCGCTTCCGGAAGCGTTGATTTCCCGAAGTCATTTCGGCCGACAATGCCCGTCATGCCTTAATCAAAAATGATCTCAGTGGAGTTTCTGTAGCCTCTGAAGTTCGTAAGTTTTAATTTTCTGAGCCGCATATACAGTCCTGTGTGTAAGAAAGCGTTGTGACCGGAACCCTGAATACAATATCTGTCGTGTATGAGCCTGAGCCCTGGCGGGGAAATGCCGTGATTCAGGATAACCTGATGGCATTCCGGGATTATGATCCGGTCGCGTTTCCTGAACATTTCTGCCCTTTCCGTCACCCGGAACTTTCTCAGGCTGGTATACAGGCGTCTCAGATCAGGACGGGCGGCAGACGCTTTTTATGACCCTTGTTTTCTGCGGAGCGGGCCTGAGAATATTTATTGCTTTATGGTGAACAAAGTCATTATCGGATGCTGAAAATACAATAATCCACAAATCACAACAATCCGCCGTTATTTCTGTTATTCCTGCAATAATTCCTCTCATCTTCTCCTCAGATCCGGTTTCTGGAAGTTCCGGATCTGCCCTTTGCAGTGCCGAAAATTATCCTGAAACGAAACGGATTTATGACCTATAGTAGCGGTACACAAGGGCTGCGCGGGGTTTTCCGCCCCCGCGCCCGGTCACGGCGGGACCGTGATGTCCGCCGCTTTGCTTATTTCCTCGTCGTGGTACACTTCCGGAAAGTCTTTATTTGCCAGAAAGTCGGATTATACCCGGCGGCGCATCCGGTAATTGCAAAAGGTGGTTATATGCCTGCATATTATCAGGTGAGTGATTTTTACGTCACGCGATAATGCGAACAGGAAGGAGTGACGTCAGGGAGCGAATGATTTCGGGGCGGGATAATTTCAAATAGTAAGGAACTGGATATATGTCTCATATTAGAAAACAGCCTGCCCAATTCTCCAGGATTGAAGAATTAGTCAGTGAGCTTGAAAAAAGTGGCCATACAAAATCAGTTCTCTGGTACTCAGGTGCATTAACAAACGGGGTGCCTGACGAACGATGCCCGGTTGCGATTATTTCAGCAGACTGCCGCGTCATTGCACAAAAAAGACCTGATGGCACATGGGGGGCTCTTTATGGATACGATGATCCTGTTAGTTATGAAGGCCCGAATCCGAATGCATTCAACCTAGATGAATACTGGTTCCAGATTCTCACCTGGCAGTTACTTATGCCGCATCAAGCAGGTAAATAATTACTGGCGGGATTTCTCAAAAAGGAAAAAGCATGGCTGATGGAATTTCGGTATGGGTGCCGGTGATTTCTGCCCTGGCTGCCAGTGTGCTCACAGGAACAATCCAGTACTTTATGAACCGGCAGAATCATTACTTTGCCCTCGAACGTGAAGAGAAGGCGATGGCTGAACGCCTTCGCCAGGAAAAAGAAGTTAAGCAGGAAAAAATTGACCGTGAAAGACATTTCATCGCCATCGAGCTGGTATTTCTGCTGGAAGAGTTCGCGGAAAAGTGTGCGACTATTGCGTTTGAAAATAGGTACAGCCTTTCCGGGACTGACGTTGACCTCCCGGAGATTGATCTCTCAGAGGTCAAAGGGGACTGGCGTGTGCTGCCAGCGAGGCTGATGTACAGGCTACGTGAGTTCCCGGTTATCAAACAGTCCTCTGACAGGACAATCACAACCGGCCACAGGGCTCCTCCCTATTTTGAGGATGCAACTATTACACGCCGGTATGAATACACGCGACTCGGTATCAGAGCCCTCATTCTGGCCCGCAGCCTGCGCAAACTGGCTGGATTTCATCAGACCCGGTCAGATGACATTATCTGGCCAGCTAAAAAGGCACTAATCAAAGTCTGGAGGCTGGAAAAGAGAAGACGCCGTAATATGGAAATGCTGTTTGAGCAGGATCTGGTTAGAGCTCATTTGAAACGGATCTCCGGAAAAACGACAGACAATAACCACAATAACGGAGACAACTTTTGACTAATTCACTCATGCACGTCATGACACCCGGTCAGTTCAGCCCGTCTCAGCTACCAGTGAGTATTGATTATCCTGCGGCACTGGCACTGCGACAGATGGCGCTGGTCCAGGATGAGCTGCCGAAATACCTGCTGGCGCCGGAAGTGAGTGCCCTGCTCCACTATGTTCCCGATCTTCACCGCAAGATGTTGCTGGCAACCCTGTGGAATACCGGGGCACGAATTAATGAGGCTCTGTCGCTGACGCGGGGAGATTTTTCCCTGGCGCCGCCCTACCCCTTCGTACAGCTGGCCACGCTCAAACAGCGCGCGGAAAAAGCGACCAGAACGGCAGGCCGTGCGCCGGCAGGCAATACGAGTCACAGGATTGTCCCCCTGTCCGACAGTCACTACGTCAGTCAGCTGCTGATGATGGTGGCCACGCTGAAGATTCCGCTGGAGCGCCGCAACAAACGCACCGGCAGAACCGAGAAGGCGCGCATCTGGGAGATCACCGACCGAACCGTCAGAACCTGGATAAACGAGGCTGTTGAATCCGCAGCCGCAGACGGGGTGAGGTTCTCCGTCCCGGTAACACCGCACACGTTCCGTCACTCCTACGCCATGCATATGCTGTATGCGGGGATCCCGCTGAAAGTGCTGCAGAGTCTGATGGGGCACAAATCCGTCAGCTCGTCAGAGGTCTACACGAAAGTGTTTGCGCTCGATGTCGCGGCTCGTCACAGGGTCCAGTTCTACATGTCTGGCACTGATGCTGTTTCAATGATAAAGGGAACTTGAGAAGTAACAGATATAAATTTACATAACAAGATAACAAGATAACAAGATAACAAGATAACAAGATATTACCTTGTTATCTTCATTAACAGTTAATATGGTGTTATCTGGTTATCTTAATTTTTTATTTTAGTTTCGCTTTTTCAATCAGTTGCGATATTTCATCTTTTGTCAACATTTCTAATGCCATCACAGCCGCTCTCACCACATCTGACCGGTTTGCTCTTGTTCGTCCAGATAGCATTTCTTCTCTGATGACGTTATCTATTGCACGTAAGTTCTCATCAGCCAGAGAAATACTAACTGGTTTAGCTTTGCTCGCCGTCGGCTTTTTGGTGGAAGCTTCAACTTCCGTTGTATTAAGACCAGCAGACCCACCATGAATGAATGAAGCTTCATCCTTCGGCGGCGTATGAGCTCTATTCCTCATAGAACAATCTCTCTTACCAGAGCCTCAATTTCTTCTTGAGCTTTAGTGTTCTGTGTTTCGAAAATAGTCATAGACTCAGCCCAGGCATCTCTGTGAGCTTTACGGTCACAAATTCGAGATTCTGACAGCTTCATTTGTGGAAAATCCTTAAGAACTTCGGCAGCCTGATTTGCTTCATTCACAAACATATTAGTTGGCGTCATATTCAAAACTAAATACCCTCGAACAGCTTCATTGAAATCCTTTGCCGCAGTGAACACTGAACATGTATGAGGGACTACATCCAGATCCATTTGTGAAGGACGTAGAGGGGAAATGAATACATCAGCCGCCATCAATCCACTTCTCATTTCTGCGCTGTCTCGTCCAGCACAGTCTGCTATTACGAAGTCATACGATTTCTCATGCTCTTTCAGCATTGCTTTAATGTTGCCAGTCGCACCTGTGACGGGGATATGGGGAAGATGTTCCGGCCGATTGTTATACCAGGTTATAACTGATTTCTGATCATCAGCATCAACAATAAGAACTCGTTTACCAAGCGTCATTAGATATGCAGCAATGGAAACAGCTAGTGTACTTTTACCAACACCGCCCTTTTGACTACCAAGAACTATGATCATCATTGCACCTTTCATCATGTTAACTTATTAAGATAATACGCGAGGGAGGTTAGCATTACAACAAGATAACAACTTATTTAATTGTTATCTTGTTAAGTTATATAAATACTATAAATCATATACATATGATTAACATAACATGTTTATTGTTATCTTAATAAGTTATTAGTTTATCATGATATTAATATGGGCGGATGACAAAAAACTAAGAGTATTACTGTAAATTTTGCCAAAAGGGAGGACATGAATGGACCTGGTGTGGAAGAAGAATCCAAGAGGTAAGTTTGAACTGTAGTGGCATAGTGAATTTGGCCACCTGGCTGGCCAGAAGCTTCAGATAAAACGTTTAATAGCTTTCTTCTCAGACACATTTTCAGGGCAGGTAAAATGTAGTGAGAGAGCAAAAGCAAATTTGTCTCGTGAAAACTGTGACAATTAGCCCTTAAAAGGACTGTGTAACAAGGGGGGCTGTGGACGCTTCTGTGACAAATGGCACTCACTGCACGCAGGCAAGTGTGACACAAAGCCCTCGGCTAACAGTGACAATTAGCCCTCGAACGGGGGGATAAGAATAAAGTTAAGGGCAAATCTGGACACTGTAGTCTGCCATGAAGAGGGTTAAAGGGCTGAACTGTGACAAAACGCCCTTAGTGTTATAAATAAAGCGTGACTAATTGCCCTCAGAGATGTGACAAACTGCCTTCGATTTAAGCCGGTAAAATATTCGCTATGTCACTGAAAGAAAATACAATATGTGTCGTCTGTCTGCCTTTCTTCTTCTCGATATAGGACAAACGCATTGGAGTTCTCGTATTGATCTCATCTACACTGGCCTGCAGGAATCGGCGGCGAAAGTCGGGCATACGCTGATAACTTTGTGGCAGCTGGTATCGCTCCATAATCCAGTCTATTTTCAGAGAAACTACTCCAGAACCATCAGCTTTACGGTATTGGCAAAGCGACTCATATAAACGCATGGCGTAGGGGTTAGTGATCTCTTTCGTTTCACTGAGCCGGAACTGCGTGAAGCGGTTCTGCAGCCCTATGAAGAAAGGGATCAGGTAAGGGTTGATATGTACACTATAAAGGCCCCTTGATGGGCTGTGCGCGCGCTTAATGAACCAGGGAAAGGATTCATATCCCTTTTCCTGTCCGGCATCTTCTTCAGGTCGATAAAAAACCACTTCTTTTCCGGCAAATCCTTTGAGAGCTTGACGTATATCTTTACTGGCCTCAGCTGAAGTTAGGCCAAAGGTCTGGGCATAGTTCGCGACCTGAATCTCGCAAATACCATTATGTTCCTGAAGCGTACCGTCCGATTTTCTTATTTGCTCAACAAAAAGATAAAGCATGCGTTTTTGATCGCGGGAAAGGCTGTAGGCCGCCTCAGTCAACTCGTTAGACTGCACAATTCGCGGGCTATTTTTACGTTTTTTGTGATTTATAACCGCAATTTCCGTCATGACAGATCCAATTGATGTGTGACAGTGAATCACATTGTCACACTTATTTTAAAAGAGTCAACCGATGGGGATAACTTTGTGAGTTCAACCAATTACTGAGGGCAATTTGTCACAGGCTTGAGGGTAAATTGTCACGGATTAAAATGAAATGTGAGGGTGATTTGTCACTCTTAAAGGGCAAATTGTCACGGTGATCATCCCGGAACCCGCGCCACGAAAGGGTTAACGGACTCCCTAAAAAAGAAGATCTAACAATATCTTTAAAAAGATCTTTTAAAAATAGCGCCGGTATATGTGGATAACCCGCAAATGTTATTTCAGAGTGAACGTGCAAAATTTGGCATTGGTGCACTTGCGCTTCCTCGACCGTTCGCGGGCTTCGCCCGGTCACTTATCTGCGGCGAGCACTTTCAGCGTTTTCAAAAGACGATGATCTCTAACTGATCCTAGCGATTGGGATATCTTTCCAGTTAGTTGTGTAAGCAGGAGAAAGCATTTCCCGTTTCATTTTCCATTCAGGTGCAATGCCACGGCCTGCAAACCAGACATGTCCCAGACCAGACTGATTAATGCCATCCAACACCCTCATAAGTTCAGTGCTGCGGGGACGCTGGGGTTGCTCATCAAACAGGTTCAGCTGCGCCACACCAGACGCACCGAAATCGTTCAGCATGACACCGGCCTTTGCGTAGCGGTGACCGTCCTGCCAGATACGCTCCAGCGCGCGTACAGCCGCCGCAATGACGTCACGGGTGTCCTGGGTAGGGGTAAGCAGCTTTTCCGTCGCCACGTTGCCGTAGTACGGCTCATTCAGCGCAAACGGAGAGGATTTGATAAAGACCGAGATATGCCTGCAGTACTGCCGTTCGCCCCGCAGTTTCTCTGCTGCGCGCTCTGCATACTGGCAGATCGCCTGATGCATCTCCTCCTGAGCAGTGATGCGCTGACCGAATGACCGGCTGCAGACAATCTGTTGTTTTGCAGGCGGCGCTTCTTCCAGTGCGATACAGCTTTCACCATTAAGTTCGCGTACAGTACGCTCCAGCACCACACTGAAATTTTTGCGGATAAAGGACGGGTTCGTGCGCGCCAGCTGCAGGGCAGTGGTGATCCCCATCGTGTTTAATTTTTTCGCAATACGCCGGCCAACGCCCCACAGCTCCTCCACCGGCTGCAGCGAAAGCAGTTTTTCTATGCGCAGGGTATTACCTTTAGCGAGTGCCAAGACTCCACCAAACTGGGGCCACTCTTTAGAGGCCCATTGTGCTGATTTTGCTAGGGTTTTTGTGGGGCCCATTCCCACGCCAATGGTCAACTTGGTACAGGCATAGACATGCTCACGCAGCTGGCGACCAAAATCCTCAAAATTAATACAGCTATCTATACCCCGGACATCGAGGAACATCTCATCGATGCTGTACTGCTCAACGCGGGGGGCTAATTCCTCAAGGCATGTCATCACCCTGTTGGACATTGAAGCGTAAAGCTCATAATTGCTTGAAAAAGAATAAACTTTTTCGGTGAAACGCATCTCTTTCAGCTGAAACCATGGTATGCCCATTTTGATCTGAAGCCGTTTTGCCTCCGCACTTCTCGCAATAACACAGCCATCGTTGTTGGACAAAACGATCACCGGCCGGCCTCGCAGATCCGGTCTGAAGACTTTCTCACAGCTTGCATAAAAGGAATTCACATCAGCCAGGGCAAACATCAGAACATCTCCCGTGGCCGGTGGATGATATGCGTCACCACCCCGAATATCTCCAGCTCATCCGGGTCCGGATATAACGCGGGATAAGCGGCATTCATCGGTAGCAGGGCCAGGCGGGGACGCAACTGGAGCCGTTTAACCGTAAATCCCCCGTCAACGCTGGCCACGACAATATCGCCGTGTACGGGTTTTTCCGCACTGTCGACAACCAGCAGATCACCGTTGAAAAGACTGCCATCAGCCATGCTGTCTCCGCTCGCACGGAGGTAGTAGGTTGCGCTGCGGTGTCTTATGCAATAGTCATTTAAATCAAGCTCTTGCTCAACATAATCTTGTGCCGGGGAGGGAAATCCACAGGAAGCCCTGTCGGCAAACAAAGGAAATGCCAGTGGCGGACAATCACTGGCGGGAAACGTCATAACCAGTTTCATCTTCTTATCTCTTTTATACTGTATGTATAAACAGTATAGGCGGAGAACATTTTAAAAGTGAAGCGCAAAAAATTCTGCAGGGCCTTGATTGCATCGCTGTGTGTTTGTGATTTCATCTAAAAGAGAATTTATTTGTGTTCATTTTGAGTATTCAATATTGACACCAAAGATCAATATGATAGTTTTATTCTCAATTTGAGAAATATATAAGGCTCTTAATGATGAATATCTATTGTGATGATGGCTCAACGAATGTAAAGCTGGCCTGGTTTGCTGAAGGCTCCCTGCAAACGTCCATTTCTGCCAATTCTTTCCGTCATGGCTGGAAAGTGGCTGATTTCGGCGCGAGCGCGTTTAATTATCAGGTAGGGCTGCTGAAGTACACCTGGGACAGTGTAAGTCGTGATGCAGTGCCGACGACGAACGTGGAATATCAGTACGGCGATATGAATCTCCTCGCCGTCCACCATGCGCTCCTGAACAGCGGCCTTTCACCGCAGCCGGTTTCGCTTACTGTCACGCTGCCCCTGAGCGAATTTTATGATCAGGACTGCCAGAAAAATGAAGAAAACATTGAGCGAAAACGTTCTAACTTACTCCGTGAGCTGACTGTTAATAAGCGGGAGCGTTTCACCATTACTGATGTGAAGGTGATGCCGGAATCTCTTCCTGCCGCCTTCAGCAGGCTGGCCGGGCTGAAACCGGGCCCCTCTGAGACATCACTGATCATCGATCTGGGGGGAACCACGCTCGATGCCGGGATCATTGTGGGGCAGTTTGACGACATCAGCGCCGTGCATGGTAATCCGGGCGTCGGGGTATCCGTGGTGACCCGTGCAGCCCAGGCCGCACTGCGTGCCGCTGACAGTGAAACCAGCCCGCTGATGGCTGACACTGTCATCCGGTCCCGGAAAGATCGTGCATTTCTGTCGAGCATCATCAATGATGGAGAAAAAATTGATTATGTAACTGACAAAATTGAAGAAGCAATCGCCACGCTGGGCGCGCAGGTGATCGGTGAACTGGTTCGTTATCGCAACGTGAACAGAATTTTTCTTGTTGGTGGCGGCGCGGTGCTGATTGAGGATGCTGTCCGGCAGGCGTGGCCATTATCGGCAGAGCGGATCGAAATCATTCCTGATCCCCAGCTGGCTCTGGTCCGGGAGATTGCTCTGTACCATAGCGAGGTCTGACTGTGCCAGCCGGCAAATATTCTTTCTATCTTCACACCGATGACCGCACGGATATGCTGGTTTCCGCCACACTTGAAACGGTTTCTCAGCCGTTGCGCGGGGATTTTCTGCGCACGGCAACCACGGCAGGTGGGGTGCTGTACCGGATTGATACGCGCCTTCCCGCGCTCATCACCGAGCTGTTCGACGGTAAGCTGTACTCGGTACAGCTTACGTGCCTTATCGGTGCACTGAACGGCCTGCTGCCGGCTTCACCGGCAGCGGAGGTGAGGGGGGCTTTGCATGCCAGGCGATGGGCTGAAACCGATAGCGAAGAACCTGATGAGCGGCGGCGCATTACCCTGCAGTTGCCGGAGACAAATGCCACCGTCAGAATGATTGAATCAGCCCCCTCCCGGTTACGGGGACAGCTGTTGCGCCAGCTCATCACCACGGGGTGCGCGCTCCATACGCTGGATGTCCGGCTGCCACAGCTGCTGACGAACCTGCCGGCACCGCCCGGCACGCTTAACGCGCTGATGAGTCTTCTGACCGAAGTCACAGGCGAGGCAGGCGGGACACAGGCCCCTGCAGCTGACAAACACACTGAGGCTGTGAGGGCAGACGTATCGGTTGCAGACGCTGGCGAAGAAGCCAGAATCAGAAATAATATGAAAAAACTATTCTGACAGGAGGCGCGATGTCACGATTTAAACAGCAGGTTGAAAGCATTGCCGCCCGGATACTGAAAAGGGCCGGGGTGCCGGCGGCAGAAATGCCCGACACTCTGAAGAAAACGGGCAGGGGAATGATCCTGTTCAGCATTCTGCTTGTCGTTCCGCTCCTGCTTGCCAGCCATGTCCCTCTTGCGGTCACTATTGTTCTCCAGCTGGGCTATGCCGCACTGATGTGTACCGGCGTCATTCTGGCCTTTGACGACGGGAAAAAAGTCCGATAAGTACAGCATCCCCACCCGATACCGAAGCCCTTCATCAGTGACGGGCTTTTTTATGCCGCGAACAGCGGACGTCGTCCACGTCGTTCTCACTGTACCGACAGGGCCGGTACGCTTATGACCCGCACGCAGCGCGTCGGGGCGGTGTCCTGATCATTTCCTGCGGGTGTGCCACCCTATCGTTGCCGGTTAGTCGTACCCGCCGCACGTTTTTTGTCTAATTGACATATCCTGTCATTCTGACGTGCTCAGTCATTCAGAACAGGGCAGTAGTAAGCCAGCCTTATCCACAAAAACAGGGGATAACTCTGTGCAGGAGGGCGGGTAAGCTGTGTGCAGATTGTTCAGATCGGCTGTATCAGTTCCGCACCCTGATTCTTCACGTTTCCTACTGCGCGAGTAACCGCGTGCCAGATAAAATCCTCTGCAGAAACGCTTCCCTGGTGGGCGATATCTTCCGCCTCTTTTCCGTTGGTATTTTGCTGCAGCCAGCTGCGTGCTGCGTCCGGAGTCAGTACCAGCGGGCGGCGATCATGAATATCAACCAGCCCTTTATCCGCCGCCGCAGTGACGATAAGAAAGCCTTCATTCTCATCGCCGCGTTCAAATGGCGTACTGCCGATCGCTGCGAATAACAATGGCTGGCTATCACGCCGGTGAATGAAATACGGCTGTTTTGCGCTCCCTTCCTTCTTCCATTCATACCAGCCATCGGCAAACACAATCGCGCGTCCGTGTAACCACAACGACTTAAACATTCGACTGGTCGCGGCGGTTTCCAGACGGGCATTAATAAGGGGCTGCTTATTCCACCATTCGGGCGCGTAGCCCCAGTGAACAGGATCGAGATGCAGGGCGCTATCCTTTTCACTCAGCAGGAGCACCTTCGTGCCGGGAGCCACGTTATACCGACCAACAGGCTGATGGTCGACGGCAATGATGTCACGAGCAGCATCGTCAGCAAGATATGCAAGATATTCCTCGCGGGTATTGAACTGCGTAAATCGTCCGCACATGCGTTCCTCCGGCCTGATCATTTCTTTACAGCATAGTTCGTGCGGTACCGTGCCGTGACAAATTGCCCTCATAAGGATGTCGCTGCGCTCCTCTTTTATCCACCGCCCCGCCACGACGGGCCGGATGTATTCCAGGTGCCGTGTCCTCACGGTAGCCGGGCCGCTTCGCCGGCAAGGGTTCGCGTTGCCGCTGTGCTCGCCCGTTCGCACGCTTTACGGTGCATTCAGCCCGTAAAGCGCTTGCGCTGCGGCCTGCGCCTGCGCCCCTGCCTTCTCCGCTTTCCGCCCGTCTTTGTGGTGGCCACGGCACTGATGCCGCGCAACCTTCCACAGAGGAGTACACCATGTCCCGTTTTATCCTGGGTGACAGCACCCGTGTAATGGCCGGTTTTCCGTCAGAATGCGTGGATTTTATACTTACCGATCCACCGTACCTGGTCGGATTTACCGACCGTTCCGGGAGAACTATTGCCGGCGATAACCATGACGACTGGGTGATGCCCGCCAGCCGTGAAATGTTCCGCGTTCTGAAACGCGACAGTCTGGCCGTCAGTTTTTACGGCTGGAACCGGATCGATATTTTTATGAACGCATGGAAAGCGGCCGGATTCCGGGTCGTGGGCCACCTCGTTTTCGCTAAACCCTATGCCTCAAAGTCCGCGTTTGTGGGCTACCAGCATGAAAGTGCTTACCTGCTGGCAAAAGGGCGTCCTCCAGTGCCTGCGTCCCCGTTGCCTGATGTGATTCCCTGGCAGTACACGGGAAACCGGCATCACCCGACAGAAAAACCCGTTTCAGCGCTACAACCCTTAATCGAGTCGTTTACAAGACCCGGGGATATTGTTCTCGACCCGTTTGCCGGATCAGGCTCCACCTGTGTGGCGGCAGAGCTGGCCGGACGCCGGTGGATCGGTATCGAACTGCTTGAACAATACCATGCGGCCGGGCTGCGCCGTCTTTTCAGCCAGCGTGCTGCTCGTGCGGCATAACATCACGACATTTAAAGAGGCATAAAGATGAATCAACGCGAAAACATGGACCTGAGTGAAGATGTGGCTGATATCGAAGAATCACTGTACGAACTACACCTGAGAATGCATCACATGACGCTCAAATATCAGAGGCATGGCAGTGATCTTGCCAGAAGGCTTGTTGGTCTCGCGATAAGCGAACTGGATTTAAAGCTGATCGAATTATACCGGCAGGCTGCTGCTCTGCGCGAACAGTTGAGGGACTAACCTGTAAGGCATAGTTAGTAAAAACGGCAGGCGGATAAAAAGCCTGCCGCCAATCGACATACTCAGGCGCTGGCCGGCCGTGCCGGCGCTCTCACTGGCGGCCAGTCAACAGCTAAAAAGATGTCGCTGCGCTTCGCTTTCCCCACGATACATGCCTGCTGGCATGTATCTGCAACCCAATTTTGAATCCGTGCAGCTGACGGCTAACGCCGTGCCTTCACTGTAGCCCGGCCGCTGCGGCTGCAAGGGTTCGCTGCGCCGTTATCCTCACCCGTTCTCGCCAAAAAGCGGTGCATTCAGCCCGCTTTTTTTGCTGCGCTGCGGCTTCCGGTAACGCCCCTGCATCCTCCGCTTTCCGCCGGTCTGTCGTGTCGGCACGGCGTAAGCCGGAACAGTTATCCCTTAACCATCGGAGGATGTATGAACACAATTACAGATCTTTGCGACGCTACACTTTTGCAGGGCGCTCAGCGCCTGACGTTTTTACCCGATTTGTTCAGCACCGATTTTATACGCTCAGAGGCGACGGTCTACGCCTACACAGGGCGTTTCTGTGAAGGTTATCAGGGCGGAATGTGGCAATTTTATCGTCTTCCGGCAGGCGGCGGATTTATGGTGCCGGAGCTGGATGCCGGCACGGTGATGTTCAGTCAGCCGGGAAACTGGTTTGAGGAGGAAGTTAGCGCGGAAGTGGCGGGGATCATCATTACCGCTCTGGTGCTGAATCACCGGAGCTTTCACCACGACCACCATGACCAGGAAGAGCTGTGCCGGCATTTTTGCCGCCGTTACCAGCAGTTAATGGATTTTGTTGATACGCATCCGGACGCCGGCGTGATTTACCGCGCACTGGACTGAAAAATGCGGGGCGGTCCTGCCGCCCCTTTACAACAAATACGGGAAAATAATATGCAACTTAACGCTGAAAGCCGCGACATACTGCGCCAGTACAAAACCCTGATTAACGGCAGACGAACCGCTGCCGGATTATCCCCTGTGACGACAGCCCAGGTGGTTGAATCGATGTGTGAATATATGACCTGTCAGTATGCTGTGTTTCTGGCCGGGCAGTATATTTTACAGGGCGGGAAGGGAACGCCGGCAGAATGAAATAACGGGGCGTGTCTGCGCCCCTGATTAATTCCGCTGCACTGCTGACGCGCGCGAAAACCATGCAGGCCTGCGGCCTGGCGGGGTAAAAGCTACCGCGCCTGCGGCGCTGTACGTTTCAACTCCGCCCTGAGTAAACATAACGTTAATAAGAACAGACCGCCGCAGTTCCATTGTTGACCTGACTGTTTTGCTTCTCACACTGCGTTGCCGTTGCCGTTGCCGTTGCCGTTGCCGTTGCCGTTGCCGTTGCCGTTGCCGTTGCCG
>CAUQTV010000014.1:0-92383 GCA_963521185.1 uncultured Enterobacter sp.
GTTGTTCCGTGTCAGTGGAGGCGCATTATAGGGAGTTATTCCGGGGTGACAAGCATAAAATACAAAAAACTTTTCAACCGCTCAGAATTAGCGCATTACGCGTGTTTAGTCACCTTTCTGACGGTTAATTGCGCGATTTCACGGGCAAAACTGGCAACCTGATCCCAATCCGTATACACCACTTCCTTACTTGTATCCGTTTCGCCCTGCGTCATTTTCATAATCAGGCGGATCATCAGGCGGTCAAACCAGCGATAGCGAGGGTAACGCAGTGCCCCGGCGAAAACCGCACAGTGATCGGGCTGCCACGGCGAAGCGATCAAAAACTTGCGGGTATAGCTGTTTGTCTGCGGAGAACTCTTCTCCGGCTTGCGTGCCACAAGGTTGACGGAGTAAAACGCGCTCGGCAGCGTATTCAACGCCTGCAAATGCTTTTTCACGAAGCGATCAAGCGCGGGGTGAAAATGCCCGTAACGAATCGACGCGCCAATCACCACGCGATCGTAGCTCGCCCACGCAATCTCTTCCGCCCTGTTGAGGTTTACGACATCCGCGTAGACACCCAGTTCGTTAAGTTCAGAAGCCAGAAAAGAGGCAATCTCACGCGTCTGCCCATCCCGGGTGGAAAATAGAATCAAGGTTTTCACTGACTGCTTCCTTATTCGCGCCAGAAGGTTGGCGTAAAGAGCACCAACAGCGTAAAGACTTCAAGACGACCAAACAGCATGTTGGCGATCAGAATCCATTTCGCGATGGGATTCATACTGGCAAAGTTATCCGCCACCACGCCAAGGCCCGGCCCAAGGTTATTGAGCGTGGCCACCACGGAGGCAAAGGCGGAGAAATCGTCAACGCCCGTGGCGATGATGGCCAGCATGCTGACAATAAACACCAGCGCATAGGCCGAGAAGAATCCCCATACCGCTTCAAGAATACGTTCCGGCAGCGCACGGTTACCGAGCTTGATGCTGTAAACCGCATTTGGATGCACCAGGCGCTTCAGTTCACGGTTGCCCTGCTTGAACAGTAAGAGGATACGAATGACTTTCAACCCGCCGCCGGTCGATCCCGCGCAGCCGCCGATAAACGCAGAGCACAAGAGCAGTACCGGCAGGAACAGCGGCCAGCGCGCAATGCTGTCGGTGGTAAAGCCTGCGGTGGTCGCCATTGACACCACCTGGAAGAAAGCCTGGTTTAACGTGGTCACCGCCGAGTTATAGACATCGTGGAACCACAGAACCAGCGTACAGATGAACACCAGCGTCAGCTGCACGCCGATAAACATGCGGAATTCAGGATCGCGCCAGTACACTTTCAGATTACGTCCGCTCAATAAAGAGAAGTGCAAACCGTAGTTACAGCCGGAGATCAGCAGGAAGATGGCAATAATGGTGTTAATGGTTGGGCTGTCGAAGTAGCCGACGCTGGCGTCATGCGTGGAAAAGCCGCCAATGGCGATGGTGGAGAAGCTGTGTCCGATGGCATCGAACGCGGGCATACCGGCAAACCACAGCGCCAGCGCGCAAGCGACGGTGAGCAGCACATAGATAAGCCACAGGGTTTTTGCCGTCTCGGCGATGCGCGGACGCATTTTGTTGTCTTTCAGCGGCCCCGGCATTTCCGCGCGGTACAGCTGCATGCCCCCAACGCCCAGGATGGGCAGAATAGCCACCGCCAGCACGATGATCCCCATACCGCCGAACCATTGCAGCATCTGCCGGTAAAAGAGGATCGCATGCGGGAGCGTATCCAGCCCCACCAGCGTGGTCGCACCGGTGGTGGTTAATCCGGAAAACGACTCAAAAAACGCATCGGTGACCGTCAGGTTGGGGCGTTCAGAAAAGATAAACGGCAATGCCCCCACGCTCCCCAGTACGGTCCAGAACAGTACGACGATCAAAAAACCTTCACGGGATTTCAGCTCGCCCTTTTCACGGCGGTTTGGCCACCACAGCAGCGAACCAATCGCCAGTGCGACAAAAAAGGTTTGGGTAAACGCACGCCCCGCCCCGTCACGGTAAAGAAGAGCAACGAGTCCGGGGAGGATCATCGTCCCGGAAAAGAGTATGACCAGCAGACCAACGATTCGGGTAATGGCACGAAAATGCATCTCTGCCGCGTCCTTAGGTATCCAGATAAATGAGGTGGGGATTATTCTTCAATCGCCGACAATTGCAATGAACCACGGCTAAAATCCGCCAGCTTTGCTGAAAATTCAGCCTGTCGGCTTTGCGCAAGCGCCACGCGCAGGTGCACAGTGGCCTGATACTCGCTGTCGACAATTTTCCCTTCAAATTGCTCAAGCAACGCTTCAATGCCCGCAAGCTGTGCGTATTCACACCACAAAGTATATGCGGTTAGCGGCATTTTGCGGGAGGTGGTGAGCGTATTCAACGCGCTCTTCACGCCGCCGCCATACGCCTTCACCAGACCGCCAGTGCCTAATAAAATGCCGCCGTAGTAGCGAACCACCACGGCGGTGATTTCGCCGACGCCGCTGCCCATCAACTGGGCGAGCATCGGCTTGCCCGCCGTACCCGCCGGTTCACCGTCGTCCGAAGATCCCAATTGCTGAGAATCATCAGGCGCACCGGCAACCCACGCCACGCAGTGATGCCGGGCGTCAGGATGCTCAGCGCGAACCGACTCGACAAACGCCTTCGCCGCCTCTACGCCGTCGGTATGCGCCAACAGCGTAATGAAGCGGCTCTTTTTGATCTCTTCAACACAGGTGACCGGGTGTGCCGGTATCGGCCAGCTCTCCATCACGCCAGTTTCAGATCTCGCGTCATATTCTCAACGCCGTTTTCGTGGATCACCACATTGTCTTCAATGCGAATGCCACCAAACGGTTTCAGCGCGTCAATTTTCTGCCAGTTGAAGTGCTTGCTGAACTGGCCTTCACGCCACGGCGCTAACAGCGACTCAATAAAGTAAATGCCCGGCTCGATGGTCAGCACCATGCGTGGCTGCATCACTCGCGTACAGCGCAGGTAAGGGTATTTCGCCGGTGCCGCAAGGTGTGTGCCGGTATCATCCTGCATAAAGCCCGCCACGTCATGAACCTGCAAGCCCAGCGGGTGACCAATTCCGTGCGGCATAAACGGCCCGGTGAGATCGTTTTCAACCATCGCCTCTTCGCTCATATCCGTCACAATCTGATGGCGGCGCAGCAGTTTGGCGATACGCTGATGAAACTGGATGTGGTACTCAAGGTAGTTCACGCCCGCCTTCATGGTGCCAATCAGCGCCAGTTGCTCGTCGTTCACATCTTTGATCAACTGGGCAAAATCATTATCGCCGTTTGCCGCCCAGGTCCGCGTCAAATCTGCCGCATAGCCGTTGTACTCAGCGCCCGCATCCAGCAGGAAGCTGCGCATTTCAGACGGCGCGCGGTGATCGAGTTTGGTGTAATGCAGTACCGACGCATGCTCGTTAAGCGCCACAATATTGCTGTACGGCACATCGAGATCGCGATGCCCGGTAGCGGTCAGGTAGCCCAGATTAATATCGAACTCGCTCATCCCCGACTGGAACGCTTCGTGCGCGGCCTGATGCCCCATCACCGCCGTTTTTTGCGCTTCACGCATGCAGGCGAGTTCATAGTCGGTTTTATAGGCGCGGTAATAGTGCAGATAATCAATCACGCCTTTCGGATTGAGATTTTCCGCTTTAATGTCAAGGCCGAGCGCCCGCTCAGCGACGGGTCCGATATAGGCGATATTCCCGCGCGCCGCCGGCAGCTGACTGCCAATGCCGTCGGCTTTTGGTAACGCGATAATCTCAATCTCTTCGGTCCAGAAGGAGGTGGGCAGCGGTTCGACGTTGTGCCAGTAATCCACCGGCAGATAGAACCACAGCTTCGGCTTGTTCACGCCATCCACCAGCAGCCAGCAGTTCGGTATCTGGGTCACGGGTACCCAGGCTTTAAACTGCGGGTTAACCTTGAACGGGTACGGATGATCGTCGAGAAAGACATTCATCAGCTCGCCAGAGTGGATGAGCAAGGCATCCAGCTTAAAGCGAGCCAGCACATCGCGGGTACGTTCCTGTAATGTAACAATATGATTTTTATAAAGCGCGGCCAGTGAGTCCATCGTTTTCCCTTCTGTTTTTGACCTCAATTGTTCGCATCTTAGCACAGGTGAGAAACGGTGCGTGATTTCCGCTAAGCGTGATCGAACCAGCAACTTTTTAATGAGTTATTTGCATTTTATTAACATAAAAACCACACTCTCCGTCATCTGGTAAGACCAGTAACCCTGCTGGATTCAGGAGACTGACATGCTTTACAAAGGCGATAACCTTTATCTCGACTGGCTGGAAGACGGCATTGCCGAACTGGTGTTCTCGGCAGCAGGCTCAGTCAACAAGCTCGATACCGCGACGGTGGCAAGCCTCGGCCAGGCGCTGGACGTGGTGGAAAAGCAAACGAATTTAAAAGGGCTGCTGCTGCGCTCCGACAAAGCCGCCTTTATTGTCGGTGCCGATATCACCGAATTCCTCTCGCTGTTCCAGGTGCCTCAAGAGCAACTAAGCCAGTGGCTACATTTCGCCAACAGCATATTTAACCGTCTGGAAGATTTACCGGTGCCGACCATCGCCGCCGTCAACGGCTACGCGCTGGGCGGCGGCTGTGAATGCGTGCTGGCGACCGACTACCGCCTCGCCACGCCAGATCTGCGTATCGGCCTGCCGGAAGTGAAGCTGGGCATCATGCCGGGCTTCGGCGGGTCAGTTCGTATGCCGCGCCTGCTGGGTGCCGACAGCGCACTGGAAATCATCGCCGCAGGTAAAGACGTTGGCGCGGAACAGGCGCTGAAAATCGGCCTGGTGGATGGCATCGTCAAGCCGGAAAAACTGCGTGACGGCGCGATTGCCGTCCTGCGCCAGGCCATAAATGGCGAACTAGACTGGAAAGCCAAACGCCAGCCGAAGCTGGAGCCGCTGCACTTAAGCAAAATCGAAGCCACCATGAGTTTCACCATCGCCAAAGGCATGGTGATGCAGACGGCAGGTAAGCACTATCCCGCACCGATGACCGCCGTGAAAACCATTGAAGCCGCCGCGCGGCTGGGTCGTGAAGAAGCGCTGAAGCTGGAAAACCAAAGTTTCGTTCCGCTGGCGCATACCGTTGAGGCCCGCGCGCTGGTGGGGATTTTCTTAAACGATCAGTACGTCAAAGGCAAAGCGAAGGCGCTAACCAAAGAGACGGAAACACCGAAACAGGCCGCCGTACTCGGCGCGGGTATCATGGGCGGCGGCATCGCTTACCAGTCTGCCTGGAAGGGCGTGCCGGTGATCATGAAAGATATTAATGAGAAATCCCTGACGCTCGGAATGAACGAAGCCGCCAAGCTGCTCAATAAACAGCTTGAGCGCGGAAAAATCGACGGGCTGAAGCTGGCGGGGGTGATTTCAACAATCCACCCCGCTCTCGAATACACCGGTTTTGATCGTGTGGAAGTGGTGGTCGAAGCGGTGGTCGAAAATTCAAAGGTGAAAAAAGCGGTGCTGGCGGAAACCGAAGAGAAGGTTCGCCCGGATACCGTGCTGGCCTCAAACACCTCGACCATCCCGATTAGCGAACTTGCCAGCGTCCTCAAGCGCCCGGAAAACTTCTGCGGAATGCACTTCTTTAACCCGGTGCACCGCATGCCGCTGGTTGAGATTGTTCGCGGTGAGAAAACCTCGGATGCAACCATTGCTAAAATCGTCGCCTGGGCGAGCAAAATGGGCAAAACGCCGATCGTGGTGAACGACTGCCCTGGCTTCTTCGTCAACCGCGTGCTGTTCCCCTACTTTGCCGGGTTTAGCCAGCTACTGCGCGACGGCGCGGACTTCCGCAAAATCGACAAAGTGATGGAAAAACAGTTCGGCTGGCCGATGGGTCCGGCGTATCTGCTGGATGTGGTCGGCATTGATACCGCCCACCATGCCCAGGCGGTAATGGCCGCAGGCTTCCCGCAGCGTATGCAAAAAGAGTATCGCGACGCCATTGACGCCCTGTTTGACGACAACCGCTTCGGGCAGAAAAACGGCCTTGGGTTCTGGCGCTATAAAGAAGACAGCAAAGGCAAACCGAAGAAAGAAGACGATCCGGCGGTCGAGGCGCTGCTGGCAACGGTGAGTCAGGCGAAACGTGATTTCAGCGATGAGGAGATCATTGCCCGCATGATGATCCCGATGGTCAACGAAGTGGTGCGCTGCCTGGAAGAAGGCATTATTGCCAGCCCCGCTGAAGCCGACATGGCGCTGGTCTATGGCCTGGGATTCCCGCCGTTCCACGGTGGCGCGATCCGCTGGCTTGATACGCTTGGCAGCGCGAAATATTTCGATATGGCGCAGCAGTTCCAGCATCTTGGCCCGCTCTATGACGTGCCAGACGGTCTGCGCGATAAAGCACGTCATAACGAGGCGTACTATCCCCCTGTTGAGCCTGCCCGTCCGGTTGGCGAGCTGAAAACGGCTTAAGGAGTCAGAATGGAACAGGTAGTCATTGTTGACGCGATCCGCACCCCGATGGGCCGTTCAAAAGGCGGCGCGTTTCGCCACGTTCGTGCGGAAGATCTCTCCGCGCATCTGATGCGCAGCCTGCTGTCGCGCAATGCGGCGCTTGAGGCCACGGCCATCGACGATATTTACTGGGGCTGCGTGCAGCAAACCCTGGAGCAGGGTTTTAACATCGCCCGCAACGCCGCGCTGCTGGCCGAAATCCCGCACTCGGTTCCGGCGACCACGGTTAACCGACTGTGCGGTTCATCCATGCAGGCGTTGCACGACGCGGCGCGCATGATCATGACCGGCGATGCGCAGACCTGCCTGGTGGGTGGCGTTGAGCACATGGGCCACGTGCCAATGAGTCACGGCGTGGATTTCCATCCGGGCTTAAGCCGTAACGTCGCAAAAGCGGCGGGCATGATGGGCTTAACGGCGGAGATGCTGGCGCGCATGCACGGTATTAGCCGCGAAATGCAGGATCGGTTTGCCGCCCGTTCCCACGCGCGTGCCTGGGCCGCCACACAGTCGGGTGCCTTCAAAAACGAAATCATCCCCACCGTCGGTCACGATGCCGACGGCGTGCTTAAGCAGTTTACCTATGATGAAGTGATCCGCCCGGAAACCACCGTTGAAGCGCTCTCCGCGCTGCGACCGGCGTTTGATCCGGTAAGCGGCACCGTCACCGCAGGCACCTCTTCAGCGCTCTCCGACGGTGCGTCCGCCATGCTGCTGATGAGCGAAAGCCGCGCCCGCGAACTCGGTTTAACGCCTCGCGCTCGCATTCGTTCAATGGCGGTAGTCGGCTGCGACCCGTCGATTATGGGTTACGGCCCGGTTCCGGCCTCAACGCTGGCGCTGAAAAAAGCCGGGCTGACCGCCAGCGATATTGACCTGTTTGAAATGAACGAGGCGTTCGCCGCGCAGATCCTGCCGTGCATTAAAGATCTGGGGCTACTGGAGCAGATCGACGAGAAGATCAACCTCAACGGCGGAGCAATCGCGCTCGGCCACCCGCTGGGCTGTTCCGGCACGCGCATCAGCACCACGCTTCTTAACCTGATGGAGCGCCAGGACGCCCAGTTTGGGCTGGCGACAATGTGCATCGGGTTAGGTCAGGGGATCGCGACGGTGTTTGAGCGGGTATAAGACCATCATGCCAGGGCGCTTCGCTTGCCCGGCCTGGAAAGGTGATCTTAAAGCCATTGCTGCCAGAACAAGGCGGCAATGGCGAAAAGAGTTTAGTTGCCGTTTTTCCCGCCTGTCAGGGGCGGGTTTTTTTACGTCAAATAAACGCGAACGCGTCGCCGAACAGGCGGTCTTCGCGCGCGCCACGCTCATTGCAGAACAGGTCGCGGGCGATTTTCGCCATTTCGAAGCGGCCAGCGATATAGATATCGTGCCCGGCAAGCGTACCATGATCCTGCAACACGGCGGTCAGTACGGTGCCGCTGCGACCGCGCCAGTTCTCTTCCGGCTGTTCAACCACGGCTTCAATACGCAGGTTCGGATGGTTCACCGACAGCGCCTCCAGCTCGGCCAGATCGTAGAGATGTTTCTCTTCACGACCGCCCCAGTAGAGGGTGATCTCCCGGTTCGGGTTACGCTCAAGCGAGGTCAGCAGAATGGAGCGCACGTAGGAGAAACCGGTGCCGCCAGCAATCAAAATCATTGGACGCTCTTCATCGTCGCGCAGCCAGGCATCGCCGTGCGGGATATCAACGACGATTTCGCGCTCTTTGAGAATACGATCCATCACCGCCATCGCGTACAGATTCAGTTCAGACGCACCGATGTGCAGCTCAATGAAGGTGTTTTCAGCGGGCGTTGAAGCCATCGAAAAGGGGCGTTTGTCACGTTCGTCCATCACCACCATCAAATACTGACCAGCGCGGAAGGAAAACGCCGCTTCCGGAACTAAACGGACGCGATATACAGTATCGGTGATGGCATCTACCGAGGTCACTTTACAGCTTAAGGTTGTCATGCGCTCCCTCTGTCGGGTCTATTCTCGTCATTAAAGATGGCCAGTTCATCCCAGATAGCGTCAATACGCGCCGTTACCTCGGGATCCTTTTTAATCGGTCGCCCCCATTCACGCTGGGTTTCGCCGGGCCATTTATTGGTGGCATCCAGTCCCATTTTTGAACCCAATCCGGAAACCGGCGAGGCAAAGTCCAGGTAATCTATCGGTGTGTTTTCAACAAGCACCGTATCACGCGCCGGGTCCATGCGCGTGGTAATCGCCCAAATCACATCATTCCAGTCGCGGGCGTTCACATCGTCGTCGCAGACGATCACGAATTTGGTGTACATAAACTGGCGTAAAAACGACCATACGCCCATCATTACGCGTTTTGCATGGCCTGCATACTGCTTCTTCATGGTCACCACAGCCAGGCGGTACGAACACCCTTCCGGCGGCAGGTAGAAATCGACAATCTCCGGAAACTGCTTTTGCAAAATCGGCACGAAGACTTCGTTAAGCGCCACGCCCAGCACCGCAGGCTCGTCGGGCGGACGTCCGGTGTAGGTCGAGTGGTAAATCGCATCTTCACGCTGGGTAATGTGCGTCACCGTGAAGACCGGGAAGCTATCTATTTCATTATAGTAACCGGTGTGGTCGCCATAAGGCCCTTCGGGTGCCATTTCGCCCGGCTCAATATAGCCTTCAAGGACGATTTCCGCACTGGCGGGCACCTCAAGATCGTTGGACAGGCATTTGACCACTTCCGTTTTGGTGCCACGCAGAAGGCCCGCAAAGGCATATTCGGACAGCGTATCCGGCACCGGCGTGACCGCGCCAAGAATGGTTGCCGGATCCGCACCCAGCGCCACCGCCACCGGGAAACGCTCACCCGGATGTGCCGCGCACCACTCCTGATAATCCAGCGCGCCGCCGCGATGCGACAACCAGCGCATGATCAATTTATTCTTGCCGATAAGCTGCTGGCGATAAATCCCCAGGTTCTGCCGCTCTTTGTGCGGCCCCCGGGTGACCGTCAGCCCCCAGGTGATCAGCGGCGCAGCATCTTCCGGCCAGCACTGCATAATCGGGATTTTCGTCAGATCAACCGCCTCGCCCTGCACGATTTTTTGCTGACACGGCGCACCGCGCAGACGTTTTGTCGGCATATTGAGGACCTGCTTAAACTGCGGCAGCTTGTCGAAAAGGTCGCGAAAACCTTTCGGCGGTTCCGGCTCTTTCAAGAACGCCAACAGCTTGCCCACTTCCCGCAGCGCGCTGACGTCCTCCTGCCCCATACCCAACGCCACCCGCTTCGGCGTACCAAACAGGTTTACCAGCACCGGCATCGAATAACCTTTCGGGTTTTCAAACAGCAAAGCAGGGCCGCCCGCGCGCAATGTGCGGTCAGCAATTTCTGTTATTTCCAGATGAGGATCAACAGGAAGGGTAATGCGTTTGAGTTCGCCCTGCTGTTCGAGCAGCGCCAGAAAATCGCGTAGGTCGTGGTATTTCATGCAGTTAATCATGGCCTCTCTGTAAGCCTTTCATTATACGGCGAACGCTCGCGTGATGCTGTAATTTTGTTAAATAAGCGTAAAACTTGCCGTCATATCCCGTCGTTGACGATTATAATCAACTTCGCTATCGCGTAATGATTTTGATATGCTTGCGCCCGAACATATGGGAAGAATGATTATGCAAGCCTGGTATTTATTGTATTGCAAACGTGGACAACTTCAGCGCGCTCAGGAGCATCTTGAACGCCAGGCCGTCAACTGCCTGACGCCCATGATTACGCTGGAAAAAATGGTTCGTGGCAAGCGCACCGAGGTCAATGAGCCTCTGTTCCCGAACTACTTATTTGTCGAATTTGACCCCGAAATCATCCATACCACCACCGTGAACGCCACGCGTGGTGTCAGCCATTTTGTGCGCTTTGGCACCAGCCCGGCGACCGTGCCCGCCACGGTGATTGCGCAGTTAGCCCTTTACCAGCCAGAAGACGTTACCGATCCTGACACGCCTTACGCAGGCGATAGCGTGGTGATCACCGAAGGTGCCTTCGAAGGCTTGCAGGCCATTTTCAGCGAGCCAGACGGTGAGGCGCGCTCTATGCTGCTGCTCAACCTGCTCAACCGGCAGGTGATGCAAAGCGTCAAAAACACCGACTTCCGTAAGGTCTGACCCTCATTAAAAAGCGATATCAAACAGTCGCTTAACGTTGTCATCCGTGGCCTCGCTTACCCTGCTTGCCGTTTCGCCACGCAGCCTCGCAATACGCTCAACGATGTGTCCCAGATGCGCAGGCTCGTTACGGCGTGACGCGGGTTTTGGTGAGAGATCGCGCGGCAACAGATAAGGCGCATCGGTTTCGACCAGCAGACGTTCCAGCGGAATATGCGGGACAACCTCGCACAGCGACTGCCCACGACGCTCATCGCAGATCCACCCGGTGATACCTAAATACAATCCGTGCGCGAGGCATTCATCCGCTTCAGCCTGGGTTCCGGTAAAGCAGTGCAATACCGCGCCGGGCAGCTTATCCAGCCATGGCGTTAACAGCGCCAGAAATCGTTCATGCGCGTCACGGCAGTGTAAAAACACCGGCATTGCGCGTTCAGCGGCAATCGCCAGCTGCGCGGTGAACGCGGCCTCCTGCTGATGTGGGGTGGAAAAATTACGATTGAAATCAAGGCCGCATTCGCCAATAGCGACCACTTCCGGCTTGCCCGCCAGCGCATAAATGCCCGCTGCCGTTTCATCGTTCCACTGGCTACTGTCATGCGGGTGCACACCCGCCGTTGACCAGCAGTGCAGGTAAAGCTCGGCCAGCTTTTGCGCCTCTTCGCTCTCATGCAGACTGGTGCCCGTCAGCAGCATGCCTTTCACGCCAGCGGCCACGGCGCGGACCACCACAGCATCATGGTCTTTAGCAAATTGCGGGCTGGTCAGATTGAGGCCAATATCAAACATGCATTCTCCCATATGAAAACCGCCCTTACGGGCGGTCAGCAGTTACTCTTCGGTGCTTTTCGTTTCAGCGTCTTCGTCGCCGCGAAAGCGTCGCTTCCCAACATAGAATCGCGAGAAGAACACGCCGATTTCAAACAGGCAATACATCGGGATCGCCAGTAAGGTTTGTGAGAAAACGTCCGGCGGCGTCAGCAGCATGCCGACGACAAACGCGCCAACCAGCACGTAAGGCCGTTTCTTGCGCAGATCTTCCGGCGTGGTGATCCCCATCCAGCAAAGCAGCACGATGGCAACCGGGACTTCAAATGACACGCCAAAGGCCATAAACAGCGCCATGACAAAATCAAGGTAGCTGGCGATGTCCGTCGAAACCTGTACGCCGACCGGTGCCGTATGGGTTAAAAAACCAAACGCCAGCGGAAAAACGACGAAGTAGGCAAAGGCCATACCGATATAAAACAGCAGCGAACTCGACACCAGCAGCGGGATCACCAGACGACGCTCATGTTTGTAAAGCGCAGGGGCCACAAACGCCCACACCTGGTAGAGGATAACCGGGGCGGACAGGATCAGCGACACCATAAAGGTTAGCTTGATCGGCGTGAAAAAGGGCGATGCCACATCGGTGGCGATCATTGTCGCGCCTTCCGGCATCTGCTTAATCAGCGGCGCGGACACCAGTTGATAGATGTCGTTAGCGAAATACACCAGCGCCAGAAAAATGGCAAAAACGGCAATAAAGCAGTTCAGCAGGCGCTTTCGCAGTTCAATCAGATGCGTAATCAGCGGTTGGGTATCTTCTACAGCCATGTCTACGATTTACCCCGTGTCGAAGGAGTAGATTCGGTTTCAGGTATAACAGGCTCAGGGGTTTGAACCGGTGCGCTGGCCTGATGCTCAGCGGCTGCCGGGGTAACGCCCTGATGTTGCTCTTCGTTGCCTTTCACCAGCGGATTATGGATGGTGTGCGCCTCATCACTCTCCTTTTCAGGATCGTTAGCGGTGTACGTGCGTTTCATCGACTCTGCCGCTTCACGCAGCTCATCCATGGACGCCTTCAGTTCTGGCGTCAAATTGTCCAGACTCGCCTTTTCGACTTTTTTCAGGCTGTCCTGAAACTCCTGGAGTTTCAGCTCCTGCGCCAGTTCATTTTGCACGGTGGTCGCCATCGATCGCAGTGCGCGAACCCAGCCCGCTACCGTTTTCACCGCCACCGGGAGTCGCTGCGGCCCCAGCACGATGAGGCCGATCACGAAGACCAGAATTAATTCACCAAAACCAATATCGAACACGAATTACACCTGCTCTTTATCGTGACGCTTCGCGTCGTCTTTTTTCACGTCATCCTGCTTTTCAGCGATGTTTTTCGCCGGAAAATCCGCGTCTTCGGAGGGCTTTTCCGTCTTGTCCTCATCACTCATGGCTTTTTTGAAACCTTTGATTGACGCCCCTAAATCGGAACCAATAGAACCGAGTCGTTTGGTGCCAAACAGCAGTACAACGATGACCGCAATGATGAGTAACTGCCAAATACTGATACCACCCATACATGATCCTCTGTGATAGATGATGAATTTATCGGGCCTCAGTATACGTTACCCGGCCCGTCGTGAGCGACGTTAAATTGTGCGTGTTTTGCGCCAGCCAATCAGCCAGAACACCAGCCCGGCGGCCATAATCCATGCGGGAGCGGTCTCCCAGTCTGGCCGGTTAATCAGTAATAATGTCCCACTCAGTATCAACGTTGCCCCAATGCCGAACAGATAACGGGACTGCCCCTGACGCACAGTATTGACGTGCAGGTCGCGAGAGATTTGTTCTACGCTGCTCAGCAATTGCTTGTGCTGGCGCAGATTGTTGTACACCAGTTCAGGCAACTCTGGCATTTTCTCCACCCAGAACGGCGCTTTCTCTTTAAGCGCGCGCACCAGCGCCGGAATGCCGACCTGATCTTTGATCCAGGATTCGAGGAAAGGTTTCGCCGTTTTCCATAAATCGAGCTGCGGATAAAGCTGGCGCCCCACCCCTTCCACATACAGCAGCGTTTTTTGCAGCAGAACCAGTTGCGGCTGCACTTCCATATTAAAACGGCGTGCGGTGTTAAACAGGTTCAGCAGCACATGTCCAAACGAGATTTCCGCCAGCGGCTTTTCAAAGATCGGCTCGCAAACGGTGCGGATGGCAAACTCGAATTCTTCAACGTTAGTATCCGGCGGCACCCAGCCCGAATCCACATGCAGTTCAGCCACCTTGCGGTAATCGCGGTTGAAGAAAGCGATAAAGTTTTCAGCCAGATAGCGTTTATCTTCTTTATTCAGGGAGCCGACAATGCCGCAGTCAATGCCGATATATTGCGGATCGTCCGGGTGCTCGTAGCTGACAAAAATGTTGC
This sequence comes from uncultured Enterobacter sp., assembly GCA_963521185.1. Lineage (GTDB taxonomy): Bacteria > Pseudomonadota > Gammaproteobacteria > Enterobacterales > Enterobacteriaceae > Enterobacter_D. Next base: position 13,833 of record CAUQTV010000014.1, read on the forward strand.
CGGGGTGCATATCCGCATGGAAGAAGCTGTCGCGGAAGACCTGCGTGAAGAACACCTGCACGCCGCGCTCTGCCAGCAGCTTCATGTTGGTGCCGTTTTTCTCCAGCGCCACCACGTCGTTGACCGGGATACCGTAAATGCGCTCCATCACCAGCATGTCCTGGCTGCAATAATCGGAGTAGATTTCCGGTACGTAGAGCATCGGACTGTTTTCAAAATTACGCCGCAGCTGAATGGCGTTCGCCGCTTCACGCAGGAGATTCAGCTCGTCGATCAGCGTCTTTTCATATTCATGGACCACTTCCAGCGGACGCAGGCGACGCCCGTCCGGCAGCAGGCGCGGCACCCAACGTGCAAGACGGTAAATCAGGCGCATATCCGCTTTGATGACCGGCAGAATGTCCGGACGGATCACCTTAATGACCACTTCTTTGCCGTTCTCTTTCAGCCGGGCAGTGTGCACCTGCGCAATCGATGCGGACGCCAGCGGTTCAATACTGAAATCATCAAACCAGGTGTCAACCGGGAGGTTGCCCATCGCTTTTTCAATCTGGCGTTTTGCCAGCGCGCCATCAAACGGGGCGACGCGGTCCTGCAACATCGCAAGCTGATCGGCGATAACCGGCGGGAACAGGTCGCGGCGTGTCGACAGCATCTGCCCGAATTTAATCCACACCGGCCCCAGCTCCTGCAACGCCAGCCGCAGTCGATGGCCTAACTCTTTATCTTTATGTCGATTTGGCATCCAGAACAGCATGCGCCGCCACAGTCGTAACGGCAGGGTAATGCGCATTCTGGGGATGAGCTCATCAAGCCCGTAACTCAAAAAAGTTTGGATGATGAAATAGAGGCGCCGAATTTCACCAGGCGTCATTTGCCCTCCAGTTTTTCCAACCGCTTGGTTAACGCATCAACCGAACGCACGACGGCAGCGGTTTCTTCCGTGAACCATGCGACTTCCAGCGCGCCCGGCGCCATGCGCCACTCCTGAGTAATGGCTTCACCCACATACTGCTGCTGGCGCTTTACGCCGTGGCGTAAAAAGCGCGCGCCGCTACGCAGCACGTTACTGATGCCTTCCGCAGCGATGTCACCGGTATAGGGCGCAAGCAGCTCAGCCGCGTCGAACTCCGCCAGATCCATCAGTGCGACCAGATTTTGCACCACCTGGATATCACCCTGAACTTCAAGTTCACCGCTACGGATCAGGGTGGTGAGTTGCTGACGGTCGCTCAGCTTAGGCAGTACCCGAAGATGCGTGATCACCGAGCAGTCCGCTTCGCCTTCCCACTCGCCGAGCACATCAATCTGACGCTCGCTAAAGGCCAGAATCAGCGGGGATGAAAGCTCTTTGACTACCACGCGGAGCACTTTTCCTTGCAGGCGCTGGCGTGCGGGTTTCAGTGCCTGCGCGCGGTATAAAAAGGTATTGAGCACACGTTCAATTCCGGCGTTCATTAACGGCGTAAACGGCATCAGCAGGCTCCTGTCAGAACTTATAACCACGATGGAGCGCAACAATACCGGCCGTCATATTGTAGTAGTCCACATTGTCAAAACCGGCGTCCTGCATCATCGCTTTGAGCGTGTCCTGATCCGGATGCATGCGAATGGATTCGGCGAGGTAGCGGTAGCTTTCTGCGTCGCCCGCCACCAGCTCACCCACGCGCGGTAATACGTGGAAGGAGTAAGCGTCGTACGCTTTACTTAGCGGCTCGATGATCGGTTTGGAGAATTCAAGCACCAGCAAACGACCGCCTGGCTTTAATACGCGGAACATGGAGCGCAGCGCTTTCTCTTTTTCCGTCACGTTACGCAGACCGAAAGAGATGGTGATGCAGTCGAAGGTGTTATCAGGGAATGGCAGCGCTTCGGCGTTGGCCTGCACATACTCCACATTCCCAATCACGCCGATGTTGCGCAGCTTTTCGCGCCCCATTTTCAGCATCGACTCGTTGATGTCGGCCAGCACCACACGCCCGGTTTCACCCACCAGACGCGAGAATTTCGCCGTCAAATCGCCCGTGCCGCCCGCAAGATCCAGGACTGTCTGACCACGGCGCACGCCGCTACAGTCGATGGTAAAGCGCTTCCATAAACGATGGATACCAAAGGACATCAGATCGTTCATGACATCATATTTTGCTGCCACAGAATGGAAGACGTGCGCGACCATGTCGGCCTTTTGCGTTTTGGCGACGGTCTGAAAACCAAAGTGCGTCGTTTCCTGTGAATTTGCTTGTGGATCTTCCGCCATCTCAGTGCCTGCTTATCAAGAAATAGTTGGTGAAGTGTAACAGATTGGGCGCAATTGCCCTACGTTTCAACCACCTTGTGAAACGCGTGTCGGGGCGTGATCCGCGCGGCCTGGCTCGGCTAATCCGTTGTCTTCGTTAGGTTCATCACTCGAACGCTGCCCGGCGCGCAGGCGGAACTCTTCATCCTGCGCGGCAGCCTGTTCCACCAAATCCGGATTAATCTCCCGTTTCACCTCAACGCCGAGACCACGGAAAGCCTCAGCCTGCGCCAGAAGGTTGCCTCGCCCGGAAGTTAATTTCTTCATGGCCTGGCGGTAGTTATCCTGGGCTTTATCCAGCCCCTGCCCGATTGACGACATGTCATCCACGAACAGGCGCATTTTATCGTAGAGACGGCTGGCACGTTCCGCAATGTGCTGGGCGTTACGGCTCTGGTGCTCGTAGCGCCACAGGTTCGCCACCGTGCGTAGCGCCACCAGCAGCGTGGTGGGGCTGACCAGCATAATATTGTTTTTGAGCGCTTCGGTGATGAGTTCAGGCTGCCTGTCCAGCGCGAGCAAAAACGCAGGCTCCACCGGGATAAACATCAGCACATAGTCCAGCGAGCGCAGCCCCGGCAACTGTTGATAATCTTTACGGCCAAGCAGGCGAATGTGGTTACGCACCGAAGCAATGTGCTCCTGCAACGCACTTTCGCGGGTATATTCATCCTCGGCGTTAAAATAACGTTCGTACGCCACCAGCGTCATTTTGGCGTCAATGACGACGTCTTTGCCCTGGGGTAAACGCACGATCACATCCGGCTGCATTCTGGCCCGCGTGTCGGTTTCAATACTGACCTGGGTTTCATATTCATGGCCCTGACGTAAACCGGATGCTTCCAGCACGCGCGTCAGCACCACTTCGCCCCAGTTCCCCTGCGTTTTATTGTCGCCCTTTAGCGCTTTGGTGAGGTTGACCGCTTCCTGCGCCATCTGTGCGTTAAGCTGTTGCAGATTACGGATCTCATGCGCCAGCGTATGACGTTCCCGCGACTCCTGGCCGAAACTCTCCTGCACCTGCCGACGGAAGCCATCCAGCTGTTCACGCAGCGGCGTCAGCAGCCCGCCCAGACTCTGGCGATTTTGCTCATCCACCCGGCGGTTACTGTGCTCAAAAATGCGGTTAGCAAGGTTCTCAAACTGCTCGCTCAGGCGCTGCTCGCTGTTCATCATCTGGCGGATTTTATCTTCGGCATGCAGCTGACTGGATTCGAGACGGGTAGTGACTTCACGCAGGTCGGCTTCCAGCGAACTGTTGATTTCGCGCTGGGTGCGCAATTCGTTGTTAAGCTGCTCACACTCGTCACGCCAGTGCTGGTGCTGTGCAATTTGCTGTCTGGCTGCGCTCAGTTCGATGTCCGTTTCCCGGCGCGCATCAAGGAAATCGGCCCGCTGTTGATCGGCACGCGATTTCGTCGCCAGCCATCCGACCAGCACCCCCATTAGCGCGGCAACGACGCTGAACACAATCGAAATATCCACAATCCCCCCTGCATTTATCACTCAGCGATGCAAAGTCAGATTGTGCTGTATAGATGTCCAGTTTGGAAGGGATTTCCTGTTCGTCGTGCGAGGCTCCTCGCAGAAGTGAAAAAGCCCCGGCATCTCTGCCGGGGCTGCGTGATGTCATCACGAGGGAGAAAGTCACGCAAATGAAAAGGGATCAGTACGCGCCGAGATCCGTCCACACGGCAAACTGACCGCAGTTTGCACTTGGCTCTTCATTGAGCGAATACCAGTTCACGCGGTAGTTGTGGCCTTTCCAGCTTACCGTTTCAAAGGTACCCCATGCGGCACCGTAAACCGTTTTTGCATCCCACAGTGGGAACGGCGTTTCGGTTGCCGGGGTCTGATCGGTTGGCTCTTCCGGGATCGGATCCACTGGCGTTTCATCCGACGGATCCTGCTCAGGCTCTTCCACCGGCTCAACGCCACCCGCAACGACGGTCAGTTCAAAGCGCTGCTGTGAGGACGGCTCGTTGTGGCTATCACGAACAAACAGCGTGAACTGATACGCGGTTTTTTCGGTGACGTTCGGAACCGCAAACTCAATCACAGCGGCGGTTTTATCGGCAACGGTGATGCCCGCCGGGACGCCCCAGCTGTAGGTCAGCGCATCGCCATCTTCATCGGTGGAACCTTCGGCAGAAAGCTGTACGGTAGATCCGCCCACGATGTTCAGATTGATCTGCGCAACTGGCGCATGGTTGATGGCAGGCTGCGTGTCATCGCTTTCTTCACCCGTCACGTTGATGCCTTCAAAATAGAAAGGCTTCATATCAATCGCCTGAGTCACAATCGGACAGCCCAGACCTTCACGCGCGGCGTTAACCAGCACACCGTTATCCTGATCGATGGTCCAGGTGAAGACGCCTCCCAGATTATGCTTGAGCGCATACTCACCCTTCGCTTTGACCGAGCGAGGGGTATCAAGGGACATGAACAGCTTGCTCTGCGGGTTATACAGGTAGTCAGCGTCAGCAACCTGGTCGGTATAGACGTTGAAACCGTTGCGGCCTTTCTGGTTTTCCAGATCCAGGTAGTTATAAATGGTGTCATACCATTCCGTGGAGCCGGACTCAAATGTCCCGGTGGTCGTGCCCTGGCCTGGGTTGTAGGTGCCTTTTAACGGGGAGAAGCTTTCAATTTCCACATTGCGGGCATTACGGGAATAGGCGGCATAGCCGATGTTGATGCGGTCAGACGGGAAGCCTTCCGCCAACAGATATTCAATAACCGAGTCGATTCCCCAACCGTCTTTTACAACGGCTTTCAGGTTGGTGTGGTGAGCCAGTTCTGCCGCCCACGGCGTACCAAAGAAGTCATAGGTCATGACGTTGATGGCATGCAGACCGGCTTCCATCAGCGCTTTCACGTTGGAATAACCCAGTTTTTCAACGACTGCGGAGCTGGCAATGGAGATTTTCACATCGCTGCGGCCAATCGCGCTCAGCTGTTTGGTGATTTCAGCAATCAGCAGCGCATAGTTGGCACCATCTTCCGGGCCGTATGGGTTATTGTTGCCGATATCATTCGGGTATTCCCAGTCGATATCCACTTCGCTGAACATCGGGAACTGTTTAAACAGTTTGGCGACGCCTTTCGCGAAGGTCTGACGGCGGGCAGCCGTTTTGGCCATCTCATGGAAACCATTACTCATGGTCCAGCCACCAATGCTCATCGACAGCACCAGATCGTGACCGACTTTTTTCGCTGCCGCCTGCAAATTACGCAAGCCACCGACGATACCCTTTGACTGCGCCTGCGTGACGGTCGCCACATCGATATCCACCCAACCTTCTTCAACATTACAGTTGGTGCTGGACTGGAAATCACCCCACGGATCGAGGAAAGTCGGCTCGTCAGTGACTTTATTGGTCAGGCCGGCTGCGGTTTCAATGGTGTACTGTTTTTCACCTTTATCACCCACGATGCCAACAAAACCGAGAATGATTTTGTCATACGCCGTCGGAGAGACTTTAGATAAGTCATAGCCACGACCGCGGTTTTCCGGGGAATCGCTGCCTGATAAACGGCCATCATATTGTGACCAGTCGGTGAAATAACCAAATACCTTAGGCTTACCCGCAGTATTATATTTGTTGTACACAAAATTTTGAACGCGAGCAGAGGTATAGCTGTATTTCTCTACTTCTGTTGCCGGGTTAAACCCGTCGGCAGCATTACTTGTCTCTGTATAGCTGTCGCCTTTAATCAATTTACTCTTCGCCATGATGGCACTCCTGTTGTTATTGAATGATACAGCGAATTGCTGTGGCACCCATCATGTCGAGCTCAAACTCATCCGGCAAATAACAAGTCATCACCAATTCTCATTCATGCTATTTTATATTTATAAGATGTCACATATGCGGAATTCGGCGATTTTGCTTTTAATCCTGCAATGCTGCACATTTAGTCCTGTTTACTATAAAAATAAGCATTATTTAATTTCATCTCTTTTTTGTGATAACGCCCAACATTTCACTTATTACCGGCGATTTATCAGAATGTATTGCTAGCATCAAACATCAACAGGCCATAAGATTTATCTCATCACGAAACATACGAGATTATTAATTTTTAATGACCAGGTGAAATATGAACAGCTATATCATTGGTGACAAATGCATTTATAACGAGTCCAGGAGTGAGTTGAAGAATAAAGAAAACTCTTGCACCATCAGAATGACGTCGATGCGCGCCAGGTGCCTGACGTATATTATCGAAAACATTCACTGTGACATTATCGAAAAGAAACAGATAGCCACGGCATTGTGGGGCAGCAGAGGTCAATTTGTTAGTGACGCCAGCTTAACACAAATTATCTATCTGATTCGACGGGATCTAAAGTCGATGGGCGTTCAGGATATGTTTATCACCGTTCCGCGCCTTGGCATTAAGGTAAACGATGAGATAAAAGTTGAGCGGCTGCACTCTGACGCCGACAGCGCTCAGCGCAGCGTGAAATCAAAAACACTTTCTCTTTCCGCCGTCGTGGCAACACTGATGCTGACACTGTTAGCACTCTTTATTTTACTTCACTAATGGCCTGGAGGACCTATGGCAAACAATCCTGTAATTGACGGTATTATCACTCTGGAAGGCGGATATGTGGATAATCCCGCAGATGCCGGTGGCCCCACACATTGGGGGATTACTGAAAAAATTGCTCGCGCCCAGGGTTATCAGGGTGATATGAAAAATCTTACCCGCAGCGAGGCCTATACAATACTGGAAAATTTATACTGGAAAGCGCCCGGCTATGAGGAAATTTCGCAGCTCTCCTGGCCCATTTCTTTTGAGCTCTGCGATGCGGCCGTTAACATTGGCCCGCGTTTTCCCAACCTGTGGCTTCAGCGCTGGTTGAACACCTTTAATAAGCAGCAGAAAAACGGCCTCGATGTCAGCGTGGATGGCGTCATTGGACCCAAGACCCTTAACGCGCTTGAAGCCTTTCTGAATCAACGGGGAAAAGAAGGTGAAAATGTGCTGGTAAAGGCATTAAATTGCAGTCAGGGCGCCTACTACTTAAACATCACCGAGCAAAGGCTGCAAAACGAGGAGTTTGTTTATGGATGGATTAAAAACCGTGTAGCCTGACCCGGGTGAATCCGGGATCGTTTACCTCAATACAAGGCTCAATCGAGCCTTGCCAGACTTAACTTTAACGCCTGAATGTTGATAAAGTATGCAGTATGGTAACGATCTCTTCGATATCCTGACCGTTTGGATTTCGTTTGTCCCATGAAGCATAAATATTAATGGGTTTAAAAATCATTTCAGCGGGTGGCTCAATTATTTTTATTGCACACTTACGCTGCCCTTTAAAAAAGGCAGCTAACTTTAAGGGTAGCAGTGCAATAAGCGAGGTGCGTTCGATGATGCTAATAATGCCGGAAATGGAATCGCTTTGATATCCCTTCACCCGCTGTCCTTTATAAGGCGTACTCTCGCCGAACAAGTGATCGTCATTAACCAGCACCGTTTTAAAGAGATCGGACTGGTACAGCGCATGGCGTGCCGCGTAGAAATTATGCAGTGACAACTGTGTTAAATCACCCAATAAGTTATCACTACTGCATACGCAGGCAAAGTCTTTAAAACTATCAATAAGCTCACTTTTTATATATGGCTCATTAATAATGTCTGTACTCATCACCAGATCGCAACTTCCCGTAATGAGCCTTCGCTTGATTTCATCCATATTCATGTTTCTGCGCGAAAAATGTCTAAGTATAAAGCGATCAAAGATATTATCGTCGTAGATCTGCGAGAGATAGTAGTTTTCAATGATATCGCCACCGAGGATCGTAACTTTGCTCCCATGCGGATTCATTGAATCTGGTTTTATTGTCTCATTCACCAGCTCTATTGCCTGACGAAAAGATTTATGCACTTCCAGCGCCTTCATGGTGGGCACAAGTCCATGTTTACCTCTGACAAAAAGCTCTTCATTATAGAAATGCTGCAATCGTGTTAATGCCAGCGATACTGCCGCAGGCGTAACTGACAGTTGCTTTGAGGCCTTAGCCGCGTTACCTGCGGTGATCACAGCATCAAGAACCTTTACTAAATTATAGTCAAAATTAACTTCGCAGTATTTCGGGTTCATTATTGGGATCTATTAATAAAGAGCAGTAATTTATAGATTGCTGAAAATACTACAAATCTCGACTTCTCATCATCATCTGTATCCTCAATAAACATCATTTTGAATAATATATTATACATGCTGCTGTATGACTCCATGTCACCGAGGCACTTCACACTCGCTGATTAACTCTGCATTCAGCAGAGGCCCACGCCTTTAACTCAATATTTTTTTATTGATTCTGCAAAAACGCGCGTCCTGCATTAAAAGAAAAATGCATGAAGATGTCAAACATTGGGATGTCATCACTGTTTTTGGGTTGCAAACACGCTAATTTGACCGGGAAAATGGTAAGCATTGATAATGCAAATAGTATTACTCATCGACACATAACATACATGAATAATACAGTGACAAATAATAGATTTACCGAATGAATTATCAAAAATTGCTACCGATAATAAGCAGTTATCAGCTAATCGTCATGCTGTATGTAAATGGAGAAGAAGATGGATTTTGAAACATGGATAAAAAAAAGGATTGCGGGCGAAGATATTGCACTGGGGATCCCGAAAGAGAAACAGAGCCTGAACGGCTTAGTACTTGAAGATGCCATTGCATTTCATATCGCCTGGCGCGAGCGTTGGCTGACTGCGCTTCGCGAACGCCGTGGTGATGAGTTTGATGTCAGTCAGGTCTCGAATGACGCCGTTTGCAAAGTTGGGCAATGGATTTACAAGGACGGGGCATCGCTAGCCGTTTATCCGGAGTATGAGGATTTTCGTGAACTCCATGCCCAGTTCCATCTATGTGCCGGTAAAATTGTCGAACTCCATAAAAATGGGCATTTTTTGGATGCCTTCGCGATGGTCAGTGACGAATTAATGCCGCTTTCAGAACGCGTTGGGCTGGCGTTAGGCGGTCTGCTCGATGCCACTAACACCACCGTTTAAGCGGTTCAGCTGTAAAAAAGGGCCTGAATAATCAGGCCCTACTTAAGCTTCACGTGCAGGTTGCCGATCAGATCAGACGACGCGCCGCTTCAACGACGATTTTCACCGCGTGGCTTTCGGTCTGCTTCATGGTTTCAGCGTTCGGGATCTCTTGCTGGGTGCGGTTTACGATGACACCGGCCACCATACCCGCACGCAGGCCCTGGCTGGAACACATGGTCAGCAGGGTCGCGGACTCCATTTCATAGTTCATCACGCCCATTGACTGCCACTCTTCCATGGAACCTTTGTAACGGCTTACCACACGACCGGAGAAGGTGTCGTAACGCTCCTGGCCTGGGTAGAAGGTGTCTGAAGAGGCGGTCACGCCGATGTGTGTGGTTGCGCCCACGGCTTTAGCCGCCTCGACCAGTGCTGTGGTGCAGGCGAAGTCTGCGACCGCCGGATATTCCATCGGCGCAAAGTGCAGGCTCGCTCCGTCTAAACGCACGGAGGCGGTGGTGACCAGCACATCACCGACGTTGATGTTCGGCTGAATGGCACCGGTGGTGCCGACGCGCAGGAAGGTGCGAATGCCCAACTGGGCCAGCTCTTCTACGGCGATGGAGGTCGACGGGCCGCCGATGCCGGTTGAGCAGACGATCACCGGCTTACCGTCAAGCTCAGCGCGCCATGACGTAAATTCGCGATGCGATGCCAGCTTGACCGGCTTATCCATCAGCGCGGCGATCTTTTCCACTCGCTCTGGATCGCCAGGGACGATGGCAAGCGTAGCCCCTTGTAAATCATTTTTTGTGAGGCCGAGGTGAAAAACATCAGACTTGGACATAAGTGACTCCTCTGTGGGTCGGTTTGTCGAGAGCAGCAAAAAGGTACTTTATAGAAGCCGCTCGCTAAATTTCGTGACAGTCATCACCACGAATGAAATTGTTTGCAGTGGTTTTCTATAAAATAGTGATTCACATCACATTAACATGCGCGACGCTCGCTCACTTAACAAAAGATAGCCCCTTTCTCCCCTCTGGATTTTTAACGCCCGACGATGCACACCTGACTATAGTTATTACTGCGCTAATAAAAGGGTACGGAGACTGCCATGACCACTGACAAACAACCCGGATTTGCACCTGCTGCATCCCCGCTTGCATCCACCGTCGTACATACGCCCGAAGACGCCATTATCGCCGGGGAGACATCGATCCCCTCGCAGGGCGAAAACATGCCTGCCTACCACGCCAGACCGAAAGAGGCGTCAGACGCGCTACCGGTGGTGATAGTGATTCAGGAGATTTTTGGTGTGCACGAGCACATTCGCGATCTCTGCCGCCGCCTGGCGCTTGAAGGCTACCTCGCCGTCGCCCCCGAACTTTATTTCCGTCAGGGCGATCCCAATGACTATGCCGACATCCCCACGCTATTTAGCGAACTGGTGAGCAAAGTGCCGGATGCGCAGGTGCTGGCGGATCTCGACCATGTGGCGAACTGGGCCGCGCGCAACGGTGGTGATGCGCATCGCCTGATGACTACCGGCTTTTGCTGGGGCGGTCGCATCGCGTGGTTATACGCCGCGCATAACCCTCAGCTAAAAGCTTCTGTCGCCTGGTACGGCAAACTGGTGGGTGACAAATCGCTGAATTCGCCGAAGCATCCGGTAGATATCGCCACCGACCTGAATGCGCCGGTACTCGGCCTTTACGGCGGACAGGATACCGGCATTCCGCTCGACACCGTGGACACCATGCGCCAGGCGCTGCGGGCGGCCAACGCTAACGCCGAGATTGTCGTTTACCCCCAGGCCGGACATGCGTTTAACGCCGATTATCGTCCGAGCTATCACGCTGAATCCGCCGCTGACGGCTGGCAACGCATGCTGACCTGGTTTGCCACCCATGCGGGCAAAAAGGTGAAATAGCCGTGTTAACAGATGTGTAAAGGAGGGGCAAATCAGCGCCCCTTCCTTTACGTGGCGTCTAGACGCCAGCCCTGGTGCAGCTGTACCGCCACCGCTTGCTGCTCATTCAGCGCGGCGTGATGAAACGCCGTCAGTCGCTGACCATCTTCCAGCCGCAGCGTCAGCAAATAACGCTCACCCTGATAGATACAGCTTTCCACCCAGGCACCCAGCCCGTCCGCGCCGATGCCCACATGCTCCGGGCGAACCAGCACCTGTTGACGCTCGCCGTGAACTGGCAGCCTTAAGCCGCGATGCAGTTGCCCGCCGTCTAAATGGGTATCCTCAGCGCTGGCGTTGAGCGTCAATACGCTGCCTTTACCGATAAACCGCGCCACCCAGGCGCTACTCGGATGCTGATAAAGCGCCTGAGGCGATCCCCACTGCATCAGCGTTCCCTGGCGCATGACCGCAATATGACTGGCGAGCGCCATGGCTTCCGCCTGGTCGTGGGTGACATACACAAAGGTCGCACCGGTCCGACGATGGAAATCCCGAAAGGTCTGCTCCATGGTCGCCCGCAGGTGGCGATCGAGGTTTGCCAGCGGCTCATCCAGCAGCACCACCTGTGGCTCGGACACCAGACAGCGTGCCAGTGCCACGCGCTGACGCTGCCCGCCGCTTAACGCCTGCGGGGAGCGATCGGCGTACGCGCCAAGCTCCACCCCCTCCAGCGCCGCCATCACCTGTTTTTGTCGGGCTGCGCCCTGCACCTTCTTGATCTTCAGCGGATACCCGACGTTTTCAGCGACCGTCATGTGCGGCCACAGCGCATAGGACTGGAAGACCATTCCCATGTTGCGTGACTCCGGCGGCAGATGGCTATTTTCATCGGCCAGTAGCCTGTCGCCCAACCAAAGCCGCCCGTGGCTTAAGTGCTCAAGCCCTGCGAGAATGCGCAGCGTGGTCGTTTTCCCGCAGCCGCTGGGGCCTAGCAATGCGGTAAAAGCGCCCTCGGGGATCGTCAGGCTGAGATCGCTGACCACGGCGTGCCCGTTAAAAACCTTGCTCAGCTGTTGCAGTTTCAGTTCTGCCACGGGATCACCCCTTTTGGAAGGAAGCGGCCCAGACCGCTTAAACAGATCATCACCAGCGCCACGAGGGCCACCACCAGCACGGAAATCGCCGAGGCCAGCACCTTATTCCCGCTTTCATCAAGATTAAAAATCACCACGCCGATGGTCTCGTTGCCCGCGCTCCACAGCAGCGCCGACACGGTCAGCTCATTGACGGCGGTCAGGAACACCAGCAGCGCCCCGGCGAACGCAGCAGGCGCAAGCAGCGGTAACACGATGTGGCGTAACCGCTGCGAGACACTGGCACCGGCGAGGCTCGCGGCCTCTTCCATCGACGGATCCAACTGCATCATGCTGGTGTGCACGGGCTTAAGGCACACGGTCATAAAACGGGCGAGATAGGCCATAAAAATAATGATTAACGTCCCGCTGAGACTGAAGTTCAGCAGTGGCAGCGGACGGGAAAACAGCAGGATCACTGCAATCGCCAGCACCACCCCTGGCAAGGTGTAGGGAATATCAATGGCGTGTTGCAGCCAGCGCAGCGGTCGGCTGGGGAAGCGCACCAGCAGCCAGGCCAGCGGCAGAGACAGCAACATCAGCACCAGCGCGGCGGCGACGGACAGCGCCATGCTGTTAGTGAGTGCTCGCCAGGTCGCACTCTGATCGTCAAACATGGCGTGCCAGGCGGCAAAGGTCAGCGTCTGCGCGTTCAACGGCACGCCCAGCGTCGGTACCAGCGAAGTGGCAATCAGCGCCAGCAGCGGCGCAACCAGAATCGCGAGCAGCACCACGCCCAGGACTATTTCCACCGTCAGCCGCCACGCGCCAAGCTGAAAGTCGAGCGCCCGCGCCGCCATGCCAATTAATGGCTGCGCATGACGCCGCTGCATCACACCCTGCACGGTGACAATGCCCACCGCCAGCACGCCCATCAGCACCGACAGTGCCGCCACATCGCTCAGCATCGACGGGCCAAAGCTTGAAAGCGACTGGTAGATTTGGATCGGCAGCACAAAATAAGAGACAGGTATACCGAGCATCGCCGGAATGCCGAAGTTGCCGAGCGCTGAGACAAACGCGATCGCCGCCCCTGCCCACAGCGCCGGACGGCACAGCGGCAGGACGATATCGAAAAACACGCGCCACAGGGGCGCGCCGTTCAGTCGCGCGGCTTCAATGAGTTCTTTGGGTAAACACTGCAACTGCGTGCGTAGCGCCAGAAACACCAGCGGCGCATGCTGAATACCGAGCAGCAGGGCAATGCCTTCCGGCGAATAAAGCGGATTCACGCTGCCAAAACCGGGGGCCAGGCCCATGCTGTTCAGGAGGACACTGCCCGGGCCAAACAGCTGTAGCCAGCTGAGTGCCGTCACCTGCGGCGGGATCATCATCGGCAGCATAAACAGGAACACCCACAGCTTTTTAAGCCGAACGTCGGTTAAGCCGAGGCAAAACGCAAACAGGCTTCCCAGTAACAGTGATAGCAGCGTGCCGAGGCCACTGGTATAGAAGCTGTTATACAGCGCAGTCCAGGTTGACGCGTTATGCAACACGCGCCAGAGGCTGCTGTTACTGCCCTGCTGCCAGTCCAGCAGCGCCGTTATGAGCAACCGCAGACTGGGCAACAGGCTCAGCAGCACGACGATGCCGGTCAGTAAGCACAGCAGCCCGTTCGGCGGGCCGCTTCTGGCAGGTTGACGAAGGGTCGTTATGCCCATCAATTATTGACGGCCAAACAGATCGCTAAATCGTGTCTTGTTGGCGTCGGTGTCAGCCAGCGCTTTTGCCGCATCGAACGGCATCAGCCTGATGCTCTCACGCGGCGGGAAACCCGCCGGTACCGGCAATTTCGCGTCCGCTGGCAGATAGCCCTGTTGCAGCACCAGGCGCTGGCCCGCCTCGGACAGCACAAAGTCGATAAACGCTTTAGCCCCTTCCGGGTTTTTGGCGTTTTTCATCATCGCGACCGGCTCGGTCACAATGCTGACGCCCTCTTTCGGGAACACAAAATCGATCGGTGCGCCTTTGGCTTTCTCGCGGATTGCCATGTAATCCACCAGCACGCCATAGGCTTTGGCACCTGAGGTAATCGCACTCATTACCGCGCCGTTACCGCTTTGCGGCATAGCGCCGTTCGCGTGCAGCTTTTCGTAAAATGCCCAACCGAGCTGCGGATCGTTCATCAGCGTCGCCATGTGAATTTGCGCCGCGCCGGAGTAAAGCGGGCTGGGCAGCGTGGTCATGTTTTTCAGATCAGGATTGAGCAAATCCTGCCAGGAGGTCGGCTTGACCGGCGCTTTAGTGTGGTAGGCAATGCCGGTGGTGATGAGTTTAGTACCGTAGTAATAACCCGCCGGATCGTAGAGTTGCGCCGCATAGCGTTTGGCTTCCGGGGAGAGATACGCCGCCAGCAGATCCTGTTTTTTAAAAGATTCCATGGTCACGCTGTCGGCAATCAACAGGACGTCCGGCGCAGCGTCTCCGGCAGCCAGCTCGGCTTGTAGACGGGCCACCAGCTTCGCCGTTCCGTCGCGTATCCACTTCACTTCAACGTCCGAGTGCGTTTTTTCGAAGGCGCTGACGGTCATCTGCGCGTCTTCGCCCGGCTGGCTGGTGTAAAGCGTTAAGGTGGATTTGGCGAATGCCGGGAGGCTCATTGAGGCGAGTAAAACAGCGATCAGCGCAATGCTCTTCTTCATGGTTGTTTCCCTTCAGTTTTCGTTACGATGATTACATCAGGCCAATCTGACAAAAAGATGACCTGTTCCTTTTATCGTCATATTTTCTTAATCACCTGCTGATAACGTGGGAAATCGTGCTAAAAATCGATTAACCCCGCTTAACATTGCGAAAGGGTGAAACGTCGCTCACGCGCCGAAAAGTTAAAAGATCGGTAGTTTTAGCCGTCCAGATGTTTACACATCCATATTGTGAAGGTACTGTATAATCCTCACGCGTAAAATGTTCACGCCGAAGTGAAGGACTTTCATGATCGAGATTAAACATCTGAAAACGCTACAGGCGTTACGGAACTGCGGATCGCTGGCGGCGGCGGCGGCAACACTGCACCAGACCCAGTCCGCACTCTCCCACCAGTTCAGCGATCTGGAGCAGCGCCTTGGCTTCCGTCTTTTTGTGCGTAAAAGCCAGCCGCTGCGCTTCACCCCGCAGGGTGAAATTCTGCTTCAACTGGCTAATCAGGTACTGCCGCAAATCAGCCGTGCGCTACAGTCCTGCAATGAGCCACAGCAAACCACGCTGCGCATCGCCATCGAGTGCCACAGCTGTATTCAATGGCTGACGCCCGCGCTTGAGAATTTCCGCCAGAAATGGCCGCAGGTGGAGATGGATTTCAAATCCGGCGTGACGTTCGATCCGCAGCCCGCGCTACAACAGAGCGAGCTGGACGTGGTGCTCACGTCTGACATTCTGCCGCGCAGCGGTCTGCACTATTCACCAATGTTTGATTTTGAAGTTCGACTGGTATTGGCCCCGGATCATCCGCTGGCGGCCAAAGCGCGCATTACCCCGGAGGATCTCGCCAGTGAAACGCTGTTGATCTACCCGGTACAGCGCAGTCGCCTCGACATCTGGCGGCATTTCCTGCAACCGGCGGGCATCAGCCCTGCGCTGAAAAGCGTTGATAACACGCTACTGTTGATCCAGATGGTGGCGGCAAGAATGGGTATCGCCGCGCTGCCGCACTGGGTGGTGGAGAACGTTGAACGCCAGGGCCTGGTGGTCACCAAAACCCTGGGCGAGGGATTATGGAGCCGACTGTACGCCGCCGTGCGCGATGGCGAGCAGCGTCAGCCGGTCACGGAAGCCTTTATTCGCGCAGCGCGGAATCATGCGTGCGACCATCTTCCTTTTGTGCGGAGCGCGGAGCGACCCACTTTCGATGCACCCACAGCGAAGCCACTATCACCGAGCCACCAATAATAAAACTCGGCCAGTGTAGCTGCTGGTGCCAGATCGCGAGGTTGACCAGCAGTCCTGCCGGTACGTGCATATTGTTCATGATCCCCAGCGTGCCCGCGTCCACCTGCGTGGCACCGTAATTCCACATGAAGTACCCAATACCGGATGCCGCCACGCCCAGCCACACCAGCAGACCCCATTGCAGCGTCGTTTGCGGAAGGCGCTGGGGATTGCCCACCATGAACCAGGCGATCGCCGCCACCAAAAACGCGCCAAGGTAGAACCATGCGAAAGCGTTGTGCTGCGGCATTGGGCGAGTTTCCATCAGGCGTTTGTAACCGACCATGCCAATCGCGAAGCTGATGTTCGACAGCTGCACCAGAATCAGCCCGGTCCAGAAGTGGCTGGTGACCTGATCGTAACGGATAATTCCCGCGCCAATCACCGCCAGCAGCGCGCTAAAGGCATAGCCCCAGCGCAGGCGGCGCTTGCTCATCAGATCGTAAATCAGCGTGATATACAGCGGCGTGAGGACGGTAAACAGCAGCAGTTCGGACACGGTTATGTAGGTGTATGCGCGGAAGCTGAGCATATACATAATGCCCAACTGCATGGCCCCGACCAGCATATACAGACCGAGCGTTTTGACGTTATGTCCGCGCGTGCGCAGGAACGGCAAAAACACCAGGGCCGCCAGACCGACGCGTACCAGTACGGCGAAATAGCTGTCGACATGGCCGGAGAGGTATTCGCCATACAGGCTAAAGGAAAACGCCCACAGAACGGTGGTGATGATCAGTAACGCCACAATGAATGTCTCTTAGGTTAATGAGCACTCATTGTAGCGGACTTCACGGTTGACAACTGGCTATAAAAGCATCACTCAAGAAACAGTTTGCGCAGATACTTCGGCACGGCGCTGTCGGCATTCGTGCCGATCACTTCCAGCTCCGGATGCAGATCTTTCAGGCGCTGGTGGGCGTTTTCCATGATGCAGCCTTTACCGGCCATGGAGAGCATTTCCGCGTCGTTCATGCCGTCGCCAAAGGCGATGCAGTCTTTTAGCTCGTAACCCATTGCTTTTGCAACGGCTTCCAGCGCGTGACCTTTTGACACGCCCCCGGCCATCACTTCCAGGCAGGTCAGCGTCGAGAAACTGACGTTCACGCGATCGCCCCAGCGCGCGTTGATCGCCTGCTCCAGCGGCAGCAGCGTTTCATGGTTTTCACAGCTGAAGAAGACTTTGCTGACGCCTTCTGGCTCCAGCAGACCCGGTTCGTACAGCGCATACTTAAAGATCCCTTCTTGAAAGAAGCGCAATTCGTCCGGGCGGTGGCGGTTCATAAACCACTCATCTTCACGGTAGACGTTGGTGATGATATCCGGGTTCGCGTGCACCACACCAAACAGGTCGGTGGCGATGTCGCGATCGAGATTGTGGGAGAAGACCAGATTGCCATCGGTATCATGCACACGCGCACCGTTTGAGGTGATCATGTAGGCTTTGATTTCGAGATTATCGCGGATTTGCCCGACATCAACGTGGTGACGACCGGTGGCAAAGACAAAGTTAACGCCGCGCGCGGTCAGGAGCTTGAGCGTCTCCTTCGCATAGGGGGAAAGCGTATGGTCGGGTGAGAGCAGCGTGCCATCTAAATCAGACGCAACAACCTGATACATAAGAAATAAAACCTCTGGGCAAAGCGGGGATCCGCCGGATTAGTTATGCCTGTCGAAAAACTCGACAATGGCGTTAAGCGCGACTGAGCGCATGGCGTCCTTTTCGAAAAGGATCTCATGATAAGCGCCTTTTATGACCAGCGGCTGACCTCCCTCGCAAGGGTGTCCCGCGGCGGCGCGCATTTCACAATAACGATCGTGCATACGGTTATCGACCACCCGCTCCTCCTGCGCCTGAATCAGCAGCATCGGCGTGGTGTCTTTGTCGGCACCGGCCAGTATCTTTTCACCGGCGAGGATGCCTTCGCGCACCCAGTGATTCGTTGGGCCGCCCACGCGCAGCTGCGGATCGTCGGCGTAAAAGCGCAGGTTGCGGCGATAGCGCTCGCGGCTGTGTGTGAGTACGTTGAGGCTGTACGGCAACGGCTGCCAGCGCCCGGTGCCCATGGCGTAACCTTCGCGCATGAACTGATGGCCCTCAGCCCAGTCGAGAATGTGGCGCACCATCCAGTCCGGTAAGCGAATAACAATACCAAACATCGGGGCGGTCAGCGCGATGGCATCACACACCTGCGGCATGCGCTGAAGCAAAAGTGTCGAAATCGCACCGCCCATGGAGTGCGCCAGAATATAGCGCTTACGCCACGCACCCGGCGCGACCTCCTGTGCCCAGAACGCCGCTAAATCGTCAACGTAATCGTCGAAGTTATCAACATGACCGCGGTGGGTATCAGAGAGCATACGCCCTGAACGCCCCTGCCCGCGATGATCGATGATCAACACGTCAAACCCAAGGTGGAAGAGATCGTAAGCCAGCTCGGCGTATTTAACGTAGCTTTCAATGCGGCCAGGACAGACGACAATCACCCGGTCATTGCTGGCCGCGTGAAAGCGAACAAACCGAACCGGAATGTTATCGACACCGAGGATTTCAGCTTCTTCACGCTGACGCCAGAAGTCGGTCAGCGGTCCGTGAGCAAAAGCCGCAAACGCGTTTTCTCTTGTTTCCCAGTCCTTTTTCTGCCGAAACATTGGGTCTGAACCCCCGCCCACCGTGTATTATCGTTTTTTTGTGACTCGTCACACAATACGTAAACAATAGCGTATTGTGGCATAAAAAAAGACATCACGGGAGTTTCGCATGACCTTCGAATGGTGGTTCGCTTACCTGCTAACGTCCATTATCCTCAGCCTGTCACCCGGCTCGGGTGCCATCAACACCATGACCACCGCCATGCGCCACGGTTATCGCGGCGCTGTGGCGTCCATCGCCGGGCTACAGACCGGACTCGGCATCCATATCGTGCTGGTCGGCGTCGGACTGGGGACACTATTTTCACGCTCGGTGCTGGCGTTTGAGGTGCTGAAGTGGGCGGGCGCGGCCTACCTGATTTGGCTCGGCATTCAGCAGTGGCGTGCCGCCGGTGCGTTGGATCTGAATACGCTCGCCACTACCCAGTCGCGCGGTCACCTGTTTAAGCGCGCGGTATTTGTGAACCTCACCAACCCGAAAAGTATCGTTTTTCTCGCCGCCCTGTTCCCGCAGTTTATCGTGCCTAATCAGCCTCAGGTCATGCAGTACATAGTGCTCGGCGCAACGACGATTGTTGTCGATATTATCGTGATGATTGGCTACGCGACGCTGGCAAAACGCATTGCCTCCTGGATTAAAGGCGCGCGGCAGATGCGTGCGCTGAACAGGGTATTTGGCTCGCTGTTTATGCTGGTCGGCGCGCTGCTTGCGTCAGCGCGCCACGCCTGACGGAACGCGGCTCGCAAAACCGCGCGTGTTTTATCACTGTGCGGACATCGCTTTCCGAGGATGACCGCAAAGCGCGACGCAACTTTTTAATATCGGTTGTGCTGCTAACCACTGTGCTGCCAGAGTATCGCCTGACACTCTCATTCATGGATGATGAACGATGGCGGAAGCAACCACACCGCATGACGCGGTATTTAAAACCTTCCTGTCGCGTACGGAAACCGCGCGCGACTTTATTGAAATACATTTGCCGCCGTCGTTAAAACGTATCTGTAATCTGGAGACGCTACGCCTGGAGCCCGGCAGCTTTATTGAAGACGATCTGCGCCCCTACTACAGCGACATACTCTACTCACTGGAGACCCGTTCCGGCCGTGGCTATGTGCATGTTCTTATTGAGCACCAAAGTTCGCCCGATAAACACATGGCGTTCAGACTGATACGCTATGCCATCGCCGCGATGCAGCGCCATTTAGAAGCGGGACATAAAACGCTGCCGCTTGTTATCCCCATCCTTTTTTATCAGGGTCGTCGTAGCCCTTATCCGTGGACAATGAACTGGCTGGACGATTTTCACGAACCGGACATCGCGCGCCACATTTACAGCAATGCTTTCCCGCTCGTTGACATTACCGTCATTCCAGACGACGACATCATGCAGCACCGCAGCATGGCAGCGCTGACGCTTATCCAAAAACACATTCGCGAGCGTGATATTGCGCAGTTGCAGGACAGGCTCGCCAGCCTATTACTGCGGGAAAACATGAGCGGACAACAAATAACCGTGCTGATAAACTATATGGTGCAAGCGGGAGAAACCCAGGATGTTCAGGCGTTGCTGTATGAACTGGCGCAACGCGTACCCCAACAAGGAGAGAAGCTAATGACGATGGCAGAACAGTTGAAGCAAATTGGCCGCAACGAAGGGATTGAACAGGGCATACGGCAAGGGATTGAACAGGGCGTACAGGAAGGTATGCAAAAAGGAAAACGCGCGGCCCTGTTAGATGTCGTCAAGGCCATGTTAAAACACGGTCTCGATAATCATGCCATCATGGAAATGACAGGTTTGTCGGAAGATGAGTTGCGGCAGATTAGCCACTGAAAACAGCACCCACCCAGACAACCAGGTGGGCAGTTTTTAGCGCGAAATAATCAGGTGGATGCCGAAGCCTGCGAACAGCGCGCCCGCCACACCGTCGATCCATTTCGCCATGCGCTGGTAGCCGCTGCGCATTTTCGGCAGGGCAAACAGGCTGGCAACAAGCGTGAACCAGGCGAAGGTTTCCAGCGCGATCAGCACAAAAATACCCCAGCGCGCACCGGATCCCACGCTGTCACCCACAAACAGTGAGAACACGGAACCGAAGTAGATGATCGCTTTCGGATTTGCCAGGTTGGTCAGCAGGCCTTTCAAGAAGCTGCGGCCGCCGGTCGCCAGTTCAATTTGCGGGGCAGGTGCGGTTTTGTCTTCTTTTTTCAGCGCACCGCGCAGCATTTGGTAGCCCATCCAGCACAGATATAAGCCACCGCCCACCATAATGATGTTGTGCAGCCACGCCATTTTTTCGAGGATCAGGTTTAAGCCGAGCAGCGCAACGCCCGCCCAGACCATGACGCCTGTGGTAATACCCAGCACGCCCATCATCGCCTCTTTGCGGGAACGGCTTACGGCGGTCTGGGAAACAAAGAAAAAGTCCGGCCCCGGGCTCATCAGCGCAACGATATGCACCAGTGCCACGGTCAGAAAGAGCATTAACATAGGGAACTCGCGGGGAAATAATTCATTAGGCTGTTATCCTGGCACTTTTTGATGGCGGTGACTACTCTTCGTCACCGTCAACATGCTCGCGGATAAGCGTCATAAAGGGCTTACCGAAACGCTCCAGTTTACGCATACCGACACCGTTCACGCTGAGCATTTCACTCGGGGTGATCGGCATTTGCTCGGCCATCTCAATCAACGTCGCGTCGTTAAATACCACATACGGCGGGATATTCTCTTCATCGGCAATGGCCTTACGCAGCTTGCGCAGCTTGGCAAACAGCTTGCGATCGTAGTTACCGCCGAAGACTTTCGGATTCGCACGCGCTTTAATAGCCACCACGCGCGGCACCGCCAGTTGCAGCGGGACTTCGGCGCGCAGGAACGGGCGCGCGGCTTCGGTTAACTGCAACGCCGAGTGCTGAGCAATATTCTGCGTCACCACGCCAAGATGGATAAGCTGGCGGATCACGCTGACCCAATGCTCGGTGGTGTGATCGCGCCCTTCACCGTATATTTTCAGTTTGTCATGGCCAAAATCGCGGATACGCTGATTATTCGAACCACGCAACACTTCCACGACGTAGCCCATACCAAAGCGCTGGCCCACGCGGTAAATCGCTGACAGCGCTTTTTGTGCGTCCATCAGCCCATCGTACTGACGCGGTGGATCGAGGCAAATATCACAGTTACCGCACGACTCCTGACGCCCTTCGCCGAAATAGTTCAACAGCACCAGACGACGACAGG
The DNA here is from genome assembly GCA_963521185.1 of uncultured Enterobacter sp. GTDB lineage: Bacteria > Pseudomonadota > Gammaproteobacteria > Enterobacterales > Enterobacteriaceae > Enterobacter_D. The sequence continues at coordinate 36,027 of CAUQTV010000014.1, forward strand.
TTTGCGCTTCAGCAAACGCGCCCATCGCATTCAGCTTGTGGCGTTCAATGTCCTGCAACTGTCCGGGCGGTTTTTCTTCCAGGCATTTACGCAGCCAGCCCATGTCTGCCGGATCGTAAAACAGCATCGCTTCCGCAGGCAGTCCGTCGCGCCCGGCGCGGCCTGTTTCCTGATAATAGGATTCGATGTTGCGCGGAATATCAAAGTGCACCACAAAGCGCACGTTTGGCTTGTTAATACCCATGCCGAACGCCACGGTCGCCACCACGATTTGCAGGTCATCGCGCTGAAATTTCTCCTGCACGCTGGCGCGCACGGTGTGCTCCAGCCCGGCATGGTAGGCCGCCGCGCTAAAACCACGGCTTTGCAGACGCGCGGCGGTGTCTTCCACTTTTGCGCGGCTGTTGCAGTAAATGATGCCGGATTTGCCCTTCTGATCGTGAACATAGCGCAGTAGCTGATCGAGCGGTTTAAACTTCTCCATCAGCATATAGCGAATATTGGGGCGGTCGAAGCTGCTGACCTGAATCAGCGGATCCTGAAGTCCGAGCAGGTTAACGATATCAAAGCGCGTGGTGTCATCCGCCGTGGCGGTGAGTGCCATAAACGGCAGCGCCGGGAAGCGCGCCCGTAACTGGCCCAGGGCTGCGTATTCCGGACGGAAATCATGCCCCCACTGGGAAATACAGTGCGCCTCATCGACGGCGACCAGCTTTGGATTCCAGTGCCCCAGATGCTCCAGGAAGTTGTCGAGCATCAGGCGTTCCGGCGCGATATAGAGCAGACGAATTTGCCCGTTGCGGCAACCTGCCATGATCTCCTGCTGCTGCTCACGGCTCTGGGTCGAGTTAAGGCACGCCGCCGCGACACCGTTGGCGAGCAGTTGATCGACCTGATCTTTCATCAGCGAGATAAGCGGCGACACCACAATGGTCAGGCCGTCCAGCACCAGCGCCGGAATTTGATAGCACAGCGACTTGCCGCCACCGGTGGGCATCACGACCAGGCAGTCGCGCCCTTCCAGCACGGTGTTGATGATGGCTTGCTGGCCAGGACGGAATTGCTGATAGCCAAAGGTTTCCTGCAAAACCTGTTTAGCCAGCGACTCCTGATTCAAAACTTCCGCCTGCGCCACATTAACCCCATTCACTTAAATAAAAACAGGCGCTATTTTCAGCGCCTGCGAGTCAAACTGCAATGCTTTAAAACAGATCGTTCAACATTACGCCCACGCCGACGCGCGTCTGGTTGAAGTTGTAATCAATTAACGATTCGCCGTAGCCGCTGTACACCTGCGTATAAAGACGTACGTGTTTCGTGACCGGATAGCTCAGGCCCAGCTCTGCGCCGCCGTAGCCGGTATTCCAGTTATATTGACCTTTGGCACTCAGCACCGCTGCGCCCAACTGGTAGCCAATTTTCAACTGGTAATACCCCATGTATTTGGTGATATCCGGGTTATCGTCGGTCTCACCAATCACATACCAGGGTTTCGCTTCCACCAGCCAGTTGCCGTTTTGTGCCATCAAACGGGTGTAGAGGCGGTTCCAGCTGCGAGACGTGGGATCCGAACGGCCATTAGAGTCGTGATTGAAACCCAATTCGACATCGCGCAGCGTCCAGCCTGCCAGCTCGTAGTCGGTGGCAAAGCCGAGGAATAACTGCGGCTCATAGTTGGTTTCGCGGAACGGCGACGATTCCCCACTGTTGGAAAGCTGCCACCAGGATTTCTGCGTGTACGATCCGCCCAGCACTGAATTCGGCCCTAAAATGCCACGCCAGAACGGGAAGGCCAGACTGAGCTGGAATTTCACCTCGTCTTTACGCGCATTCTGCGACCAGTTGTAGGTCTCAATCGCTTCTTTATTCAGATCGCTGGTTGCCGTGTAAATGGCGTAGTTAGATTCATACGGGTAAAGCGTAAAAGGATTGTCGTGCTCCTGGAGTAGATTCGCAATGATGCTGCCGCGAACGGCGGGAGCGTCATGCACTTCCTTGACGGTGGCTTCCTGCGCAAATGCTGTAAAAGGCAGCGCGGCGGCCACCAAAAACCAACCCTGAAACGTCCGCATCACTCTTGTTCTCCTGAACAAATATCATTGGGATGACTATTTTCTGGTCTCCATTTTACATACTTCCTGAGATCCTGCGCAGTTATCGTTTCTGAAAGTGGAAATCAACAAATTAGAAGCATAAAATCAACAGTTGATTAACTAACGAAAAGAGTCACTATGTCAGCCGTCCTTACCGCCGACGCCGCTTTACAGCTGGTCGGCGAGATTTTTGTTTACCATATGCCGTTTAACCGCGCGCTGGGGCTGGAGCTTGAACGCTATGAAAAAGCGTTCGCGCAACTGAGTTTTAACAATCAGCCGATGATGGTAGGCAACTGGGCGCAAAGCATTTTGCATGGCGGCGTCATCGCCTCCGCCCTCGACGTCGCCGCAGGCCTGGTCTGCGTGGGCAGCACCCTGACGCGCCATGACACCATCAGCGAAGAGGAGCTGCGCCAGCGGTTATCGCGTATGGGCACCATCGATCTGCGCGTAGACTATTTGCGGCCCGGCCGCGGTAATCGCTTTACCGCCAGCAGCAGTTTACTGCGCGCGGGGAATAAAGTGGCCGTCGCACGCGTCGAGCTACACAACGAAGAACAGCTGCATATCGCCAGTGCAACCGCGACGTATATGGTAGGTTGAGCAGGCAAAATCGGGTAAAGTACGTTTACTTTTTCGTAACGGATTTTGGATTTACCGATGGATGCAAAACAGACGCGGCAGGGTGTATTACTCGCCCTTGCCGCTTATTTTATTTGGGGCGTCGCACCGGCGTACTTTAAGCTGATCGATTATGTTCCCGCGAAAGAAATTCTCACCCACCGCATAATCTGGTCCTTCTTTTTCATGGTGGCGCTGATTAGCGTAAGCCGCCAGTGGTCGAAGCTTACACTCCTGTTCAAACAGCCGAAGAAGATCCTGCTGCTGGCCGTATCAGCGGTCACTATTGGCGGTAACTGGCTGCTGTTTATCTGGTCGGTGAATAACCATCATTTGCTCGAAGCGAGCCTCGGCTATTTTATCAACCCGCTGGTGAATATTTTGCTGGGCATGATCTTCCTCGGAGAGCGTTTTCGCCGCATGCAGTGGGTCGCGGTCCTTCTCGCAGCCTGTGGCGTGCTGGTGCAGCTATGGACATTTGGTTCGCTGCCGATCATTGCGCTGGCGCTGGCCTTCAGCTTCGCGCTTTATGGCCTGATCCGTAAGAAAATCGCCGTTGATGCGCAGACCGGCATGTTGATTGAAACGCTGTGGTTGCTGCCCGTTGCCGCCGTCTGGCTGTTCGGCATTGCCGATAGCGCCACCAGCCATCTGGGGCAAAACGCCTGGTCGCTTAACCTGTTGCTGATGGCCGCAGGCGTGGTCACCACCATCCCGCTGCTGTGCTTTACCGGTGCCGCCACGCGCCTGCGCCTCTCCACGCTGGGTTTTTTCCAGTATATTGGCCCGACGCTAATGTTCTTACTGGCCGTGACCTTCTACGGTGAAGTGCCGGGCGCGGATAAAATGGTGACCTTTGCGTTCATCTGGATTGCACTGGCGGTTTTTGTGATGGATGCGTTATATACGCAGCGTCGTGTACGGAAAGGTTTGTAAGCCTTTTTGCCCTCACCCTAACCCTCTCCCACAGGGAGAGGGAACTCTAGCGCAGCGCCACCGGGCAAATTATCAAAGCCAGTTACGACGTTTAAAGTACAGGTACGGCGCAAGCCCGGCGAGGATCATAAAGATAATCGCGCCAGGGTAACCGAAGCTCCATCTCAGCTCTGGCATAAACTCGAAGTTCATCCCATAGCTCGACGCCACCAGCGTCGGTGGCAGGAAGACCACCGAGACCACCGAGAAGATCTTGATGATGCGGTTCTGCTCGATGTTGATAAAGCCCATCGCCGCCTGCATCAGGAAGTTCACCTTCTGGAACAGCGACTCATTGTGCGGCAGCAGGGATTCGATATCGCGCAGGATCTCACGCGCCTGCTCCAGTTGCCCGCCCGGTAAACGCGCCTTGCGCACCAGGAAGTTCAGCGCGCGCTGGGTATCCATCAGACACAGGCGTACTTTCCAGCCCACGTCCTCCTGCTCCGCCAGCGTGGAAAGCGCGTCATCGTATTCATCGCCCTGACGGCCTTCCATGATCACACGGCTGAGCTTTTCCAGGTCGCTGTAGATATTTTCAATCTCATCCGCCAGCTGTTCAATTTTGGTTTCGAACAGATCGAGCAGCAGCTCGTAGGCGTTGCCGTCGACCATCGCCTGGCTGCGTGCGCGCATGCGGTATAACCGAAACGCCGGCAGTTCGCGTTCACGCAGGGTAAACAGGCGACCATCGCGGATGGTAAACGCGACGGTGGAGTTACCGGCGTGATCTTCCGCATCTTCAAAGAAGAAGAAGGAGTGAATGTGCAGCCCGTCTTCGTCTTCAAAGAAACGCGCGGAGGCTTCGATGTCTTCCAGTTCAGGGCGCGTCGCCAGGCTCTGACCCAGTTCAGACTGTACGCGGTGTCGTTCGTCGTCGTCCGGTTCGACCAGATCCACCCATACGGCGTCAATTAGGGGTTGCGACTCATCAGCTTCCAGACGAGTCAGGCGATTATTTTCCAGTTGAAATGCGCTCAACATGACCGGGACTCCCAATGCAAAAAATATCGGACAGTTCGGTGGGCACACAGAAACGAATTGGGTTTCAGACCATTAAACAGTCTGACTCAGCGCGACGGGAATTAAGCAAGTCGCTGACAACCACTAAGGCCATCAGCACGAGGGGATAGCCTTAGGAGTTGTTCCTGGATGACAGGGAATTGAGCCAGTATCTACTGGGTGTGTCCAAGGCGAATGTCCTCTTAGCGTAATCGTGCGCGCATGTTACGCCAGCAAAAAAATGGCGTCAACACGCAACGGGACGCGGAAGAACAATTATTGCGCTCCAGCCATTAAGGGTAGCAGAGTATGACAAAAAAATGATATTTTTCTGAAAGTTAGAATCAGTTCTGGACGGTGAACGCCCTATTGCATACCTACTCATGGTGCCATTGCACAGGCCCTGTGCTGTCCCCTCTCCGATGCGTAAATCTAAATAACGATCACTCACGTCATTCATGTAATGAATATAATCGCGCTAAATCTTTTAAGCAACGGCTTGAATTAAACAACAGCCGAATAATATTCATCAAACGCATTGATAATGCGAAATATATTCACAAAATAAATATAGAAATGTATTTTAGTATTATGATCGCTATCACATCATATTGCTAAAAAAAGCATAAATTAGCAAAATTGGACTTTTTGAAAGGGAATGCCAATTATGAACGGAAAACGTTACATAACAGGGATTTTTATCCTGAATGCGTTAGCTACCTTATTCACGGCACCCGTGCAGGCAGAAAAAATAAAATGGTATCAGGCTCAAGGTAAAGGATACCCCGTTTGCGATGCGGTCTATAACAAATTCAAACGTTATAACTTAAAAAAACTTGCCCTGCCTAATCGGCAATTATGCTCCTGGTTTATTTTGAATGAGTTTGACAAGCTCTCACAACCCGCATGGGGAGAGGAGCGAAGCACCAGTGAAATTAAAGAGTTAGTGCTGGATAAAGTCAACATTTACTATTACAAACCCTACGGAGAGTATGAGCCAGGCTCCCCTCTGCCGCCATTTTGGGCGCGAGCATCAAAATCAGACACGGAGTACGCCTTATCGCCGCAAGGAAATCCGAGCTATCGGATCTGGCAGGTAATGATGCCGGACTGGCTTAACCATGGATTTTTAGCCGGCGGCTATGCAAACACGCCCTTAAGATTGTTGATGACCGGTCGTGAACCCCTGATGCAGCGCAAGCGCATCCGGGAAAGCATTAACGACTGTCTGCATCAGCATTTTATCAAGAAAAAGCCTGAAAAGATCTGGGGGGGTGTTTATCTGGCCAACGAATCGTTAACCGGCACGGACCCCCGAACGCGTTCCAGCAGCACCACACATATCAGAGATTATTATGGGCCAGGTATGCTGAGAGATCTTATGGGCACCACGCCCTATATTTTCGAAGGAAAAACCTATTTTTTTTCCATCAGCAGCAATGGTGACGAAATTATCATCATTAGTTTTGCAAAGCGGGAGCTTCTTCTTCCGTTTTGCGTGATTAGAAATCATTAACCACCGGCGCGATTAGCGCTTAACCGCAATATTAACGACAAGGAAAGTAAAATATGCCCATAAACTGGCAAACCGTGGAAGGCGTGTTTAACGATGAACTATACACTTTTATCGGCGCGATCGAAGCGCCGGTGGCGGAAAATCGTTTAGCACTGCACGAAGTGAATGGCAACCCCACCATCGGTATCGGCTTTGATCTTAAAGTAGGGTAAATGACGTTATCGTCATCGATGATGAACAATGTGTTAATGGCCAGGTATTTCTAAACGGGAATCAACTATCCCAGGCGTTCCGTGGCGAATTTGACAGAGAAAACCTATTTGATGACTATCACGGAAATTATTTTAGCTATGTTGGAAATGATCTTGTCATCAATGGAAAATTAAAAATAATGAATTTCAAAATCTATGCACATTCAATGACCCTGGGTGTATGTTACGGTCTCACTGCATTAGGCATATCAGTATTGACTGGTCGCGAAGAATGTCAACTCCCTAAACAAGAGTTACGCAGTACCAGAACGCGAGTTGACCCGCTCAGTATTGATCTCAGCGGTAATGAGAAAATTGACACGACTGAAGTTAATGATAAGAAAACGCCGGTCTGGTTTGACCATAATAAGGATGGATTAAAAGAGCAAACGGGTTGGATCACCAATGGAGATGGTCTGCTAGCACGCGATTTAAACAACGATGGCGTGATTAACAACGGTGGCGAACTTTTTGGTGAATTTACCCTGACAGAGAGTGGCGAAAGGGCCTATGAGGGTATTGAGGCATTAACAGACTTAGATGAAAATCATGATAACAGGATTGATCGTAACGACAGTGCGTGGTCATCTTTGACCGTGTGGAGAGACAGCAATACTAATGCCATCACCGAAGAAGGTGAATTATTGTCCATGGCGCAAGCGGGCATATCCACTATCAGTCTCGATGCGCGTTCAAATTATACCGATCTGGGCAATGGAAATATCATATACCAGGAAACGACGGCTGAAAGCGATGAGGGAAAGAGTATACTCATTGCCGATGTCAATTATGCCGTTGATTACTATAACAGAATACAAGATTCCAGTATCAAAATTACGCCAGAAATAGCTCAACTGCCCAATGCTCGTGCATTCGGTGGTATAAATGATTTACGTCAGGCTCTCGTTTTGAACCCCGATTTGAAGAGGAGTCTTGACGCCTTCGTGGATGAAAAAGATGCCTCTTTGCGCAACAAAAAACTCGATGATCTGCTTTTTCATTGGGCCGGAGTGGAACAGGTTGGCGAGGGCGACCCGGACAAATTCAATCTGCAAAAAAAAGCATTTGTACAAAAATTGTCCTGTAGTACAAAAGTAATGGTTGATAATGAATACAGACGCTATAAGGTTTATGCAAAAGCACAAATTGATGCGCAAACGCGCTTCGCTGAAATCTTCAGACAATTTGTAAAATCACCTTATAGTTCTGCTGCACCCACGATTATTATCGATTTTTCTGCTTTCGGCGATTTCATTCTCACATCCCATTTCGCGAGGGATTTCAGCAGCGTTAGCGCTTACCTTGAAACGCTGTTTGGTTTAACCGTTTATTCGCAAACATTGCAAACGCAATTTGATCTTAACATATCGTCACTGAAACCACTTTCCCGCTACGCGTTAATTATTGCATTAACATCCACCCGACCCAATGATACAGACCGCGGTGAATATTATCGTCGTGACAGCGGGATAGCCGTATTGCTTGATGGGGCGTCATTTCACGACACCAGTCTGGATGATCTCTTCTATGGCAGCAGCGTAAACGACAACTTCACATCTTCCGATGGTAATGATTCGTTATACGGTGGCGACGGTAATGATATACTAAACCATGCTGTCACCGCTGATGATAATCAACAAAATATCGTTTACGACAATGATTATTTCGAAGGGGGTCCCGGCAAAGATATTTATGTATTCACACCACCAGGCAGCCTGGTTATCAATAATAATGATGACAGTAACAGCAAAGATAAGTTATTATTTGAGAAATCTATCAAACCCAGCCAGGTAAAGCTGAAGAAAACACAAAAACAAGATCTGACTATTCTGTTTAAAAAACACAGCAACAGTCAGGTAACAATAAAGAATTACTTTCTCGATAATGGCCGTAGCGCTTATCGTCTTGAACATATCGTTTTTAACAATAAAACGATATGGACGCCTGAAGATATTATTGCTTACTTCACAGATAAAACACCGTTACCCGGCGTCAACGTTAAATAAGCGATTCTTAGTGCTTGCCTGGATGTCTGTTGAGGTCTACTGATATTGCCGCATGACCCATTGACAATCCCGTAGCCGACAATAAACGGCTACGGGATGCTTTTTTGTGTCTCACTTACACAGTTTCGAGCTTTGCATAAGCGGCGACCAGCCATTTTATGCCCTGGCCTGGAAACGCCACTTGCAGGCGGCTGTGCTCACCGCTGCCTTCCAGATTGACGATGGTGCCTTCGCCAAACTTAGTGTGTCGCACGCGCTGACCGAGTTTATAACCGGTGTCGTTTTCAGAGATCGGCGTGCCCATGCGCTGGTGGCTCACCGGGCGGCTAATGCTGGCGCGCAGACGGACTTCTTCCACGCAGGCTTCCGGCAGTTCGCCGATAAAACGCGACGGGCGATGATAAACTTCTTTGCCGTACAAGCGACGGCTTTCGGCGTAGGTCAGCGTCAGTTTTTGCATCGCACGCGTCACGCCGACGTAGGCCAGGCGGCGCTCCTCTTCCAGACGCCCGCCCTCATCAAGCGACATCTGGCTCGGGAACATGCCCTCTTCCATGCCGACGATAAACACCTGCGGGAACTCCAGCCCCTTCGCGGAGTGCAGCGTCATCAGCTGTACCGCGTCCTGCCAGGTGTCTGCCTGCCCTTCGCCGGCTTCCAGCGCCGCATGGGACAGGAACGCCTGGAGCGGCATCAAATCTTCTTCTTCGTCGTTATAGCTGAACTGACGCGTTGCGGTAACCAGTTCCTCTAAGTTTTCGACGCGCGCCTGGCCTTTTTCGCCTTTTTCTTGCTCGTACATAATGAACAGGCCGGAGTCTTTCACGACCCGATCGGTCTGCACATGCAGCGGCATATCTGAGGTTTCCTGCGCCAGCGCGTCGATTAACTCCATAAAGCGTTGCAGGGCACTGGCTGCACGGCCCGCTAAGGCTTTCTCCTGCAATAACTCGCGGCAGGCCTGCCACAGCGTCAGTTGACGATCGCGCGACGCCTGACGCACCACGTCAAGCGTGCGGTCGCCAATGCCGCGCGTCGGTGTATTCACCACGCGCTCAAAGGCGGCGTCGTCGTTACGGTTGGCAATCAGACGCAGATAGGAGAGTGCGTCTTTGATCTCCTGGCGTTCGAAGAAGCGCATGCCGCCATAGATGCGGTACGGCATGCTGACCTGTAACAGCGCCTCTTCCAGCACGCGCGACTGGGCGTTGCTGCGGTAGAGAATGGCACATTTTTCCAGAGCGCCGCCATTGTCCTGCCAGGTTTTAATCCGGTTGACCACAAAGCGCGCTTCGTCCAGTTCGTTGAAGGCGCAGTAGAGCGAAATCGGTTCGCCCTCGGTACCATCGGTCCAGAGCTTTTTGCCCAGACGCCCGTTATTGTTTTCGATCAGGGCGTTGGCCGCGCTCAGAATGTTACTGGTCGAGCGGTAGTTCTGCTCAAGACGGATGGTTTGGGCACCGGGGAAATCGTTCAGGAAGCGCTGGATGTTCTCGACCTGCGCGCCACGCCAGCCATAAATGGACTGGTCATCATCACCGACGATCATCACTTTGCCGGTGTCACCCGCCAGCATGCGGATCCAGGCGTATTGAATGTTGTTGGTATCCTGGAATTCGTCCACCAGGATATTGGTAAAGCGTTCGCGGTAGTGGTTGAGAATATGCGGTTTGTTCAGCCACAGCTCATGGGCGCGCAGCAGCAGTTCGGCGAAATCCACCAGCCCCGCACGATCGCACGCTTCCTGATAGGCCTGGTATACCTTCTGCCAGGTCTGCTCAACCGGGTTACCGAAACTCTGAATATGGTGTGGACGAATGCCTTCGTCTTTCTGACCGTTGATGTACCACATCGCCTGGCGCGGCGGCCACTGCTTCTCGTCGAGGTTCATGGCCTTGATTAAGCGGCGCAGCAAACGCAGCTGATCTTCGCTGTCGAGGATTTGAAAATCCTGCGGCAAATTAGCGTCCATGTGATGGGCGCGCAGCAGACGGTGTGCCAGACCGTGGAAGGTACCGACCCACATACCGCCCTGGCTGGTGCCCATCAGTTGGGCGATGCGGTGGCGCATCTCTGCCGCCGCTTTATTGGTAAAGGTCACCGCCATGATCGAGAACGGCGAGCAGTTTTCTACCGTCATCAGCCAGGCGATGCGGTGCACCAGCACGCGTGTCTTACCACTGCCAGCGCCCGCCAGTACCAGCATGTTGCTGCGCGTCGCGGCCACCGCGTCGCGTTGTTTGTCATTGAGGCTGTCGAGCAGGTAAGAAACGTCCATTGGCACCGCCGGGTAGTATTCAGGAACACAGCAAAACGCCCGGTGGCGCTTCGCTTACCGGGCCTGCGGCTGCAAACCCCTGGTAATATATACAACACTACTGGCGATTATATCAGCGAGGTCAGAGATGCCAACCGGGAAATTGCAATGTGCGGTAATAAGCGGCTGTCGCGGGCGGTCATCAGATCGGCACCTTCCGGTTTGATCCAGCACGCCTGCATGCCGCAGCGGATCGCCCCGGCAACATCAGTGGTGAGATCGTCGCCCACGTGCAGGATCTCCCCGAGCGGCAGATTCAGTTTATCCGCCGCCAGATGGTACATATCGTTAAAGGGTTTTGAGCGCCCGTCCGGGCCTGCGCGCAGCACAAATTCAAAATAGTCGCCCAGCCCGAACAGTTCCGGCTGCGCGTTACCGTTGGTGATGGCCACCAGCGGCCATTTTTTGCCGAGCGCGGCAAGCGTCTCATGCGTGGAGGGCGGCACATCAATGCGGCTGCGCCATTGCGCAAAATGCGACATGGCGGCGGTTGCGCCAGCGGTGGCAGCTTCGGCGTCCAGCCCTGCGTTAAGCATCGCCTTTTCCACCGCGCGACGCCGCCATTCGGTCACGTCGTGGTAGATATCCGGCTCGGTTTCGCGCAGCGCCTGACGCAGTTGTTGAAAATCGGTGTTTTGCAGCGCGCTGAGCGCCGGATGGTAATTTTGCACAAACGTCAGCGATTCGTGTTCGGTCCGCAGAATCACATCGCGGTTGTCGTAAAGCGTGTCGTCCAGATCAAAGGTGATGGCAGAGATGTGACCCAAAGGGCGGTAAAAATGCATTATTTCCCCCGTTTAGCGCGTGGATGCGCTGCATCATACACTGAGGCAAGATGTTGAAAATCAAGATGCGTATAGATTTGTGTCGTAGAGAGATTGGCGTGACCAAGGAGTTCTTGCACGCCGCGCAGATCGCCGCTCGACTCCAGCATATGCGTGGCAAACGAATGGCGCAGTTTATGCGGGTGAACGTGGCTGTTCAACCCCTGCTTTATGCCCCACTCGGCAAAGCGCTTTTGTACGTTGCGCGCCGAAATACGCTTACCCAGCTTCGATAAAAACAGCGCGTTCTCTTCTGCGCCAAACAGGCCACGCAAATCCAGCCAGTGTTCAATCCACGCCACCGCGTTACGACCAATGGGCAAGCGCCGCTCTTTGCTGCCTTTGCCCATCACCCACACTTCACCGGTGTCGAGATCGAGATGTTTCAGATCCAGACCCACCAGTTCCGACAAACGCAGCCCAGCGCCGTACATCACTTCGAGCATTGCCCGATCGCGAACGGCCAGCGGATCGTTAAGATCGATATCCAGCAGGCGATTGACATCATCAACGTCGATGTTTTTCGGTAAGTGGCGCGGGGCTTTCGGCGCGGAGATGCCTTTCGCCGGGTTAGCGACCAGCTCGCCCTGGGACACCAGCCAGTCAAAGAAGCTGCGCAGCGCGGAAAGGCGCAGTGCCAGGCTGGCTGCCCCGAGACCTTTGCGGCGGCTGCGCACGGCAAACCCTCGCACGGCAGCCGCATCGCACTGCGACCAGCGCGTAACGCCGGTTTCTTCAGCAAGGGCGATAATGGCATCCAGCTGGCGCTGATAGTTGAGCAGCGTTATCGGGCTAAGCTGACGCTCAACGCCGAGATAGCGAAGAAAACGGCTAACCGCGTCATGCAGCGAAGCGTCGCTCATACGCGCTCAATCCAGCGCTCCAGCAGATCGGGTAACATCAGCGCAATCTCCTGGAGCAGTTGCGTGCCCTGGCCTTCCTGATAATGGTGAACATCACGGCTGCTAAAGAGGATCACTCCCAGATCGCCGTCGCGCCCCATCATGGACAGCGCAACAGAACCGATGGCTTTCGCCTCCGGCAGCACCACCAGCAGTTCCGGGCCATTCAGCGGGCCCAGATAGTGATTTTCCTGACCGAGGCGCTGGATGCGCAGCGGTTCAAACGCCTGTCGGTTCAGTGCCAGATGGGTAAAGCCCGAGGGTGCGCCAATGCGCCAGCGATCCGGAAACAGGCGAATAGTCGCGCCCGCCAGCCCCAGCTCACGCGCCCAACGGTGAAAACGATTAAGCAGGTCTTCAAGGCTGGTGGCCGACGCCAGACGCCCTTGCAGACGCAGTAAGCGGTAGAACAGACCTTCATTGCTGCTGGCTTGCTCCATCAGCAGGGTCATGTTCTCTTCCAGCACGTTGATGTGATTGCGCGCGCGCGCCATGTGCCATTCGACCAGTGACACCGTACCCCGCACCGGATGGGGAACGTGCATCTGCTCCACCACCCGCGCATTACGAATAAAGAACTCAGGATTACGCAGCAGATACTCCACCACGTCACGATCGGCGATCGCGGCCAGGGTTTCCTGCTGTTCTTCCTCACTGTGCTTCATAAATGAATAAATCCGTCGTAGACGTGTGCCGCCGGGCCAGTCATAAACAGCGGATGACCCGGACCTTTCCAGGCGATATCAAGACGCCCTCCTGGTAAATCCACGCGAACTTCTTCGTCCAGCAGCCCTTGCTGGATGCCCACCGCGACGGCTGCACATGCGCCGCTGCCGCAGGCCTGCGTTTCCCCTGCGCCGCGTTCAAATACACGCAGGCGAATCTGTTCACGTTTGACCACTTGCATAAAACCAATGTTCGCGCGCTCTGCGAAGCGCTCATGGCTTTCCATGACCGGGCCGAGCGTTTCCACCGGTGCAGTATCGACACTCTCAACCTGAATGACGCAGTGTGGATTACCCATGGAAACGACGCCGCAGAGAATAGTCTGTTCAGCGGCACGCATAATATAGGTCTTTTCCGCTTTGTTTGCCCGGAACGGCACCGCCGATGGCTCAAAGTTTGGCTCGCCCATATTGACCCGAACCAGCTCGTCGTCGGTCACGGTTAACACCATACGACCGTTCGCCGTACTGACGCGAATGTCGCGCTTATTGGTTAACCCTTTCAGGCGCACAAAGCGGGCGAAGCAGCGCGCGCCGTTACCACACTGCGACACTTCGCTGCCGTCAGCGTTGAAAATGCGGTAGTGGAAATCCAGATCCGGATCGTAAGGCGGTTCGACGATCAGCAGTTGATCGAAGCCAACGCCCACATGACGATCGGCCAGTCGACGGATAAGCTCCGGCGAGAAAAAAACATTCTGCGTCACCGCGTCGACGACCATAAAATCGTTGCCAAGGCCATGCATTTTAGAGAACTGCATCATCTACTCCATTTCCGCGGATACAGAACGTTATCTGTCAGTAATTAACCTGCGTCGGGCCACCATCGTCGCCACGATCGTTACGATCGGGCGTAACGGTTTGCTCGGTGCTCTCAACCGGTTTCGTCGGGGGAGCCGCAGACTTATCGGCTGGTGGAAAGTAGAGCGGCCCTTTTAAGCCACAGCCTGCCAGACTCATTAATGCAACGAGGGCAAAAAGCGTTCGGAACACATTCTTCATTATGGTTTGCCTGTAAGTTCATGCTTGCTGTTTCTATCATCGCAGGAGGAGGCGCAAAAGCAAGAGTTTGCGCACCTCCTGCATTGGGAATTGTTTCGCGTTATACTCGCGGCATCACGAAAAAAAGGAAAAAAAATGAACGATTCAGAATTTCATCGCCTTGCTGACAGCCTGTGGCAGACCATTGAAGAGCGCCTTGACGCGTGGGACGGCGACGGTGATATCGACTGTGAGATTAATGGCGGCGTACTGACGTTAACCTTTGAAAACGGCAGCAAAATCATCATTAACCGCCAGGAGCCGCTGCACCAGGTGTGGCTGGCAACCAAACAGGGCGGCTACCATTTTGATCTGAAAAATGACGAGTGGATGTGCGATCGCAGCGGGGAAAACTTCTGGGATTTGCTGGAGCAGGCCGCCACGCAACAGGCGGGCGAAGCGGTGCATTTTCGTTAATCATCGACGGTAAGCGGTTATAAACGGGCCAGTGATTGTGGCCCTTATGCCTCAATGAGGCGTTTAAATAGCAACTGCTTGATATCCTGTCTTTGCGCCAAAACTGCGTGTGCGGTAATGATGTCATCGTCAAAGCTGTAGAGCACGCGATAACCGTTTTCACTGTTAAATTCGCGATAACGTGCAACGCCCAGCATGAGTAATTGCGGACATATGTGACAGCCTTCGGGAAAAGTACCTACGGTGGTTTCAAACGCCTCGATCGCGGCGGCAAGAATAGGTTGGGGGTTTACACCGCCCTGCCGCAAATGGCTGGCAATATCATTTATACAGATCGCAACGGTGCGGGTATATTGAATTTTCATTGCCTGATAGTCCTTATCAGCAGCCAACAAAACAGCGTTATGTAATTATACCCGCCAGCAATTCGTCTTTAGACAAGACCTGGCCCTGCGCTTTATCCTGCTCAGACAGTGTTAACAGCTTTAGCAAGGCGATGGCCTGTTCACGTTCCTGCTGAACATGGTAAGACTCAATCACATAGGCTGGCACGCCGTTTTGCGTCACCAGAATAGGCTCATCAAGCTCTAACGCGGCAGCGTTTTTTTTCACATAACTGATCGTTTCAACGCGCATCATTCACTCCTGCTGTATTGGTCTAAATATAGACTAAATTCAGACCATCAGCAACAGCCCCCTGGGGCGGTGTCAGGAAAAATACTGCTGTAGCAGCGGCGTATCGTCGTCCTGATTGGCCGGTGGAACGGCACCGATCGCCTGATTACGGAAGGGGATAACCTGCGCTCGGCCGTCCACTTTTACAATCTGATAGAACTGCGGCAGATTGAAGTTAATGAAGCTGGAGCCGTAGGTAAAGCGGTCATGCGACGACGAGTAGAAGCGGCTGACGTCACGCACCAGTTCCTCTTTGCTGCCTTCGCAGTGGTGATACACCTCTGCCCGGTTGCTCTCATCAAGGATGTATATATTAAAACCGTTCAGTTCGCTCGACTCTTCAAAGAAGAACTGAATAATGCCTTCGCTGGCGAAACCATCCACCACCGACGGCAGTTTGACGTGATTGGTTTCCACCTGTACAGACAAGCCGTGCAGCTTGTTATGGGAAATCGCGCCGTAGAATTCAATGGCGTTTTCCAGCTTCTGCACCGAGACGTTCAGGCGTTCAAAGAACAGGCCCCAGGTTTGTCCGGCAACGCGCAGCGCTTTGAAACGCCCGGTTTCCTGACGGGTGCTTGAAAGGCGTAGCTCAACGCATTCGGAAACCAGCTGCTGCACGCGCGTGCGGATCAGCCCGCGCAGGTGCTGGCTGTAGCAGAACACTTCGACGCTGTCCGGCGGTGCCGCGTCCTGATGCATTTTGCCGAGAATGGTTTTCAGCGCTTCGATCATCGCCTGCTCGCCGTTGAAATGCAGGGTTCGCACTTCGTTCCACGAGTTACGGTACAGCAGATCCACGCTGCCGATCAGGCAATCCTGCTGCTCGCCGAAGCTGAAGACGTCGAGCTTGCGGAAGTCAAAATGCACCACCTGATTGCGGAAAGCCGCCGTCGGGTCGTACTCCAGGTTAACGATGATCGCCAGGTGGCGGATCTCGCACGGGCTGTAGAGCGCTTTCGGTGACGGCGATGGCAAACGCAGCGGGAAGTGGTGTGATACGTCCGCGACCATTTCCTGTAATTTCGCCAGATCGACAATACCGTTGCCCTTAATAAACAGGCGAGTACGGGAGGTGAGCAGGCCGTTAAACCACGCCCAGGCCACCAGCTTGTTCAGATAGCGGTTATATTCCAGCGGCTGATGGCTGACGATAGCGTCCATGTTTGGCGCACGGTTGTAAAGATACCAGCCTGCGCGATTGGCGCGGCCCGGCGGCACATGGATGAAGGTCAGATTTGGCTCTGAGAGATCGGGTGAAATCTGCGGGTTAACCAGCGTCACTTTACCCGGCAAGGCTTCAAACGCGGCGTAGAGTTTACGCGTCAGCACGCCGATATCCTGCGGGCTGGCGGAAACGCTTAAGTTGTTGCGGCGGGCAAAACGAATCAGGTTGCGATAGCTCTGCATCATCGCGTCGAGCAGTTCGTTATGGGCTTCACGCACCTGACCAATCTTCCAGTTTGCGCGGTTATCGAGCATGGCGAGACGTTCATCATCCCAGCCCCACTCTTTGACCAGCGAACTAACCACTTCACGACGCCAGCCCACGCAGGCGCGCTCGCGGCTCAGTTTCTCGCACACTTTTAAGTAGAAACATCGACGCACAAGATCGAGGCGCGTGAAATCTTCAATCGCGGTGAGGTAGCTCGTCACACGTTCCAGCATCATGCAGTAGTGATCGAGGCCAAACGACACGATTTCACCGTCGTGCAGACGCTGCTTAATGTCTTTTGCCAGCAGGCGGGTGTTCGGGTATTCCCAGGAATAAGCTTCCAGCAGCAGCGTTTTTAACACCGCTTTGTATGGGGAATCGATACTTTTGTATAGCTGCCACAGGCTGGCACCGAAATATTCCTCTGCGGAGAGCGAGCTCAATCCGCCGAGATCCAGCCATTCGTTAGGGGTCAGTACACCCTGCGCGTACAGCGACATCACGTAGTCGTCGTAATGTGCTTCTTCGTCGCCCGGCACCATATTCCACAGAATACGTTTCCCGGCGAGGCGCACCGCCGTGCGATAGAATTCGTCGAGCAGCAAAATATGCTGGGTTGAACCGCAATCTTCACCGCCCAGGCTGCCACTTTCGTTGTGGCGGAAGCGGTTTTCATCGATCAGGAAGAAGCTGACTTCCACGCCCAGCGACGCGGCCCAGCTCTCAAGCAGGCTGCATTTGCGCTGCAACAGCTGGCGCTCATCGTTGTCGAGCCAGGACTGGTGACAGACCCAGATATCGAGATCGGAAGAGCAGCTTTGACCCACAGATGAGGTGCTGCCCATAGAGTAGACGCCGGTAATCGGCAGTTCGCCCTGCGGCGACTCCTGCGGCGACAGCCCACGGTGTTCTTCGAGTTCGTTGAGGTAGTGGCGTTGGGTTTCATCAGGCGTGTAGAGGCAAATGCCTCTGGGAACGTTACCGTCGAGGTAACCCGGCATCAGCGGATGGTGATAGTGCAATAATGTCGGCAGCAGACTGTACACCTGCTGGAAAGCAGGGCCCATAGCAGCCAGTGCGCGATCAACACGCAGTTGGTTTATGGCATCCAGTCTCTGTTTCAGAGTCTCAATATAGAGGTACAAGACGTATCGCCTGATGTTTAAACCTGCACGGTCCAGCTGCGTTAGTCTGCAATCACCGAACGGTTCAGATTTCAGTATTACAAAAAAACCCGTTGACCCTTTTCGTCCTTGTGTTTTTGGAAGTACAGACGAAAAAATGGTCTAAAACGTGATCAATTTAACACCTTGCCGATTGACCGTAAAGAAAGATGCGCTACATAGAAAGTGTAGCACCGTTTATTACGTGTAAATTCCTGAATACGGCGACGTCCCTCTACTCCGCAATCGTCCGCGAAACCTGACACCCTATGCCAACAATGTTAGGATGGTCGAAGGACGATAATGACGGTAACAAGCATGTTAGACAATGTTCTGAGAATTGCCACACGCCAAAGCCCCCTTGCGCTCTGGCAGGCACAATATGTTAAGCAGCGCCTGATGGCGTATCACCCTGACCTGACCGTAGAACTGGTGCCCATGGTGACGCGCGGCGATGTGATCCTCGACACACCGCTGGCAAAAGTCGGCGGTAAAGGGCTGTTTGTTAAAGAGCTAGAGCTGGCATTGATCGAAAATCGCGCCGACATTGCCGTCCACTCGATGAAAGACGTGCCGGTCGACTTCCCCAAAGGGCTGGGCCTCGCCACCATTTGCGAGCGCGAAGATCCCCGCGATGCGTTTGTATCAAATCATTACGACAACCTCGATGATTTGCCACCCGGCAGCGTCGTTGGCACGTCCAGTTTACGCCGCCAGTGTCAGCTGGCCGAGCGTCGCCCGGATTTGGTGATCCGCTCGCTGCGCGGCAACGTGGGTACGCGCCTCGGTAAGCTCGATAACGGTGATTACGATGCCATTATTCTGGCGGTGGCCGGGCTGAAACGCCTTGAGCTGGACGCGCGTATTCGTTTCGCGATGCCGCCGGAGCTGTCGCTACCCGCCGTTGGGCAGGGTGCGGTGGGCATTGAATGCCGCCTCGACGACGCCCGCACAAAGGCGCTTCTCGCGCCGCTCAATCATGATGAAACCGCCGTGCGCGTCAAAGCCGAGCGGGCAATGAATATGCGTCTTGAAGGGGGCTGCCAGGTGCCGATTGGCAGCTATGCTGAATGGGTGGACGGTGACATCTGGTTACGTGCGCTGGTCGGCGCACCGGACGGCTCCGTACTGATTCGCGGTGAACGCCGTGGCAAACCCGAAGACGCAGAGCAAATGGGTATCTCCCTTGCGGAAGAGCTGCTGGCCAACGGCGCACGCGAAATTCTCGCCGAGGTCTATAAAGGAGAAGCACCCGCATGAGTATTCTGGTCACCCGCCCGTCCCCTGCCGGGGAAGAATTAGTGAGCCGATTGTGCGCACAGGGCAAGGTGGCCTGGAGCTTCCCTCTTATTGAGTTTACGCCGGGCCGCGAACTGGCTTCGCTGCCAGACATGCTCGGCGCACTCTCTGCCAATGATTTGGTGTTTATTCTCTCCCAACATGCCGTGGCCTTTGCCCAAGCGCATCTGCGCCAGCATGGCGCGCGCTGGCCTGTCGCGCCGCACTATTTCGCCATTGGCAGAACCACGGCGCTGGCATTACACACCGTCAGCGGCGTCGATGTGCGCTATCCTTCCGATCGGGAAATTAGCGAAGTGTTGCTACAATTACCTGAATTACAAAATATTGCGGGCAAACGTGCCATTATCTTACGCGGCAATGGCGGGCGCGAACTGTTAGCGGAAACGCTGGCTTCACGCGGTGCCACTGTCTCTTTTTGTGAATGCTATCAACGTAGTGCAAAGTTTTACGACGGTGCGGAAGAAGCGATGCGCTGGCACTCGCGCGGTGTGACGACCCTTGTTGTCACCAGCGGTGAGATGCTCCAGCAGCTGTTCTCGCTGATCCCCGCCTGGTATCGTGAAAATTGGTTACTTCGCTGCCGCCTTGTTGTGGTTAGCGAGCGTCTGGCGCACCTCGCCCGGGACCTGGGCTGGCAAGACATTTTGGTCGCTGATAACGCTGACAACGATGCGCTGCTGCGCGCATTACAATAACTCTCATAATGGGAAGCCATAATGACGGAACAAGAAAACGCCTCCGCCGTGGTTGATGAAACCCGGGAGGCCGTGGACACCAGGCCACAGCCAGAAAAAACGGAGAAGAACACCCGCGCGAACAAGACGAGTCTTGCGCTGAGCGCGATTGCCATCGCCATTGCGCTGGCGGCCGGGATAGGACTGTATGGCTGGGTAAAACAGCAAAATTCCACGCAATCCGCCACCAGCGATGCGCTGGTCAATCAGGTGACTGCCCTGCAAAAGGCGCAGGAATCGCAGAAAGCGGAATTTGAAGGCATCATCAAAAAGCAGGCTTCGCAACTGGATGAGGCGCAGCAACAGCAGGCTGCGCTCGCGAAGCAACTGGATGAAGTGCAGCAAAAAGTGGCGACCATATCCGGCACCGATGCGAAAACCTGGCTGCTCGCGCAGGCGGATTTCCTGGTGAAGCTGGCCGGGCGTAAGCTGTGGAGCGATCAGGACGTCACCACGGCAGCCGCGCTGCTCAAAAGCGCCGACGCCAGCCTTGCCGACATGAATGACCCGAGCCTGATTACCGCGCGTCGGGCCATTACCGATGACGTTGCCAGCCTGTCCGCCGTGGCGCAGGTTGATTACGACGGCATTATTCTGAAGGTTAACCAGCTGTCGAATCAGATCGATAACCTGCGTCTGGCCGATAATAACGACGATGACTCCCCTATGGATGCCGACAGCGGCGAGCTGTCCAGCTCCATCGGCGAGTGGCGTGTCAACCTGCAAAAAAGCTGGCAGAACTTTATGGACAGCTTCATCACCGTGCGCCGTCGCGATGAAACCGCTGTACCGCTGCTGGCCCCAAATCAGGACATCTACCTGCGCGAAAACATTCGCTCGCGTCTGCTCGTAGCCGCGCAAGCCGTTCCCCGCCATCAGGAAGAGACCTACAAGCAGGCGCTGGATAACGTCTCCAGTTGGGTACGCGCTTACTACGATACTGACGACGCCAGCACCAAGGCCTTCCTGGAGGATATCGATAAGCTCGGTCAGCAGAGTATTACCATGGACGTGCCGGACACGCTGCAAAGCCAGCCGATTATGGAAAAGCTGATGCAGACGCGCGTGCGTAATCTGCTCGCTCAGCCGGGTGCCGCAGCCGATCAGGCCCAGCCTGCCGCTGCGCCGCAGGGAGAATAATCATGTTGAAAGTATTATTACTCTTTGCATTGCTGATCGCCGGGATCGTTCTTGGCCCGATCGTCGCCGGGCATCAGGGTTATGTGCTGATCCAGACCGATAACTACAACGTCGAGACCAGCGTTACGGGGCTGGTGATCATCCTGATCCTCGCGATGGTGGTGCTGTTTGTCGTCGAATGGATCCTGCGCCGCATTCTGCGCACCAGCGCCCACACGCGCGGCTGGTTCGTGGGGCGTAAACGCCGTCGCGCCCGCAAACAGACCGAACAGGCGCTGCTGAAACTGGCGGAAGGCGATTATCAGCAGGTTGAAAAGCTGATGTCGAAAAATGCCGATCACGCCGAACAGCCGGTGGTGAACTATTTGCTGGCCGCCGAAGCTGCCCAGCAGCGTGGCGATGAAGCCCGGGCGAATCAGCATCTGGAGCGGGCGTCGGAACTGGCTGACAACGACCAGATCCCCGTTGAAATCACCCGCGTTCGTCTGCAACTTGCCCGCAATGAAAACCATGCGGCGCGCCACGGGGTGGACAGGCTGCTGGAAATCACGCCGCGCCATCCTGAAGTGTTACGGCTGGCCGAAATGGCCTATATCCGTACCGGTGCGTGGGGCTCGCTACTGGACATCATCCCGTCGATGGCGAAAGCCGACGTTGGCGATGAAGAGCAGCGGGACCGGCTTGCTCAGCAGGCGTGGATTGGCCTGATGGATCAGGCGCGTGCGGATCAGGGCAGCGATGGCCTGAAAGCCTGGTGGAAAAACCAGAGCCGTAAGACCCGCCATCAGGTGGCCTTGCAGGTCGCTATGGCCGAGCATTTGATTGAGTGCGACGATCATGACACCGCCCAGCAGATCCTGCTCGACGGGTTAAAACGCCACTATGATGACCGTCTGGTGATGGTACTGCCGCGCCTGAAGACCAATAATCCTGAACAGGTTGAGAAGGTGTTGCGCCAGCAGATCAAAACTCAGGGCGATCGCCCGATTCTGTGGAGCACATTAGGTCAGTCGCTGACGAAACACGGGGAATGGAAAGAAGCCGGTCTGGCGTTCCGCGCCGCGCTAAAACAGCGCCCGGATGCCTTCGATTACGCCTGGCTTGCGGACACGCTGGACAGGCTGCACCAGCCGGAAGAAGCCGCTGCCATGCGTCGTGACGGCCTGTTGCTGACGCTGCAAAATAACTCCCTGCAAAGTCATTCCTTGCAAAGCACTCCCCTGCAATAACCTCTGCTGTTCACCTGCCAAAAAAAATGCCTGCTCAATTGAGCAGGCATTAAACAGGTCTGTTTTGACAACATAACGGGTGCTTCACTCAACGTTGTGTCCATGGTGTTTGATGAGGCCGAAGCGACATCTCTCGGTGGACGATAAGCACCCTTAAAAGGCTCTGCGTCATTCCTGAGTTTATGAGGCCCTGGGGCGAACATAAGAGATGGAATGAGCATCTACATGTGTATTATTGCACATCCCGTGCCAGGAATTCATCCCCAATTCTAATAGTGTTGATTCATTTAGGATTTATCGAGATTCATCACACGCCAGCGCCAAAATTTACCGGTTCCGTGAGCTAAAGCGGGATTTTTGTCGCCAGTGGGAGACACAAATGATGAGTTTTAAAAAAGGCATTATAAAACAAAGTGCTATATGTCTCTTATTCGCGACAGCACAACGGCGCTTGTCGTCAGACAGCAACACAGAGAAATCGGGGAACAAAACAGAGAAAGGCGGAAAACAAAAAACCCCGCCGAAGCGGGGTTCAAAATTGGTCGGCGAGAGAGGATTCGAACCTCCGACCCACTGGTCCCAAACCAGTTGCGCTACCAAGCTGCGCTACTCGCCGAAATACTGCTTTTTGACTTTTTAGTTAACTCTTTTCAGTTACAAAGTTGTGGTGCGAGGGGGGGGACTTGAACCCCCACGTCCGTTAAGACACTAACACCTGAAGCTAGCGCGTCTACCAATTCCGCCACCATCGCCTTCCACGGTACACTTTGTAAAACTAAACTGTCTAAATCGTTCTAACTAATGGGGTGGCTAATGGGACTCGAACCCACGACAACTGGAATCACAATCCAGGGCTCTACCAACTGAGCTATAGCCACCACTGATATTCTTTCACGCGGCACTGTAAACTTCACAGTCCACCGCAGCTCCAGCACCGGGTAAATGGTGCGCCCGACAGGATTCGAACCTGAGACCTCTGCCTCCGGAGGGCAGCGCTCTATCCAGCTGAGCTACGGGCGCTTAGCGCCGTTGCGGGTGTGGATAGTACGGACATCGGGCGCACCTGTCTAGTGCTTTTTAAAAGAAAATTCGAGAAAATGCGCGTTTGGTTATGCTTTGCGCACTTTGGCGGTTATTCCCCCACCTTTTAGCGCTCAATAGCGCGATTCAGCCCCAGAACCTTATAAACCAGCGTCACAGCCGCCAGGAAGATGACGCCAACAAACAGCGACATACGGGTGTCATCGTTAAAGCCCATGCCAATCAGCACGCAAATCAGGAACGCCATGGTGGCGTAGTTGGCGTACGGGAACAGCACGGAGCGGAACGGATGGCTGGCAATCGCCGCTTTATGCGCCTGACGGAAGCGAATCTGACTAATGAGGATCACAAACCACGGGATCATGCCCGGCAACACGCTGGCGCTATAGACGTAAACGAAGACGCGCTGAGGATTGGGGATCACGTAATTCAGGCACGAGCCAATCAGCAGAATCACAATCGATATAGCCACGCCCGCGACCGGCACGCCATTGCGCGAGACCTTCGCCATTGCCGCTGGCAGCTGACGGTTTTTCGCCAGCGCGTAAAGCATACGCCCGCAGCTGTACATGCCGCTGTTACAGCCCGACAGTGCCGCCGTCAGCACCACAAAGTTGATGATCCCTGCCGCCGCCGTAATGCCGATTTTGGCAAAGGTCAGCACGAACGGGCTGCCGTTGTTGCCAATCTCATTCCACGGGAAAATAGTGACGATGACAAAAATCGCCCCCACGTAGAAAATCAGAATGCGCCACAGCACTTTGCCCACCGCGCTACGCAGCGTGACCTGCGGGTTTTTTGCTTCCCCGGCCGTGATACCGATAAGCTCCACGCCCTGATAAGACGCCACTACAATACAGAGCGCGGTGAGGAAGCCTTTCCAGCCACCGGCAAAGAAGCCGCCGTGTCCGGTCAGGTTGCTAAAACCAATCGCCTGCCCGCCGTTACCGAAGCCAAAGACGATCACGCCCAGACCAACCACAATCATCACGATGATGGTGGTTACTTTGATCATCGCAAACCAGAACTCAATCTCGCCGTACAGCCGCACGGCCGCCAGGTTCGCCACGGCCACCAGCCCGACGGCAATCAGCGCGGGGATCCACTGCGCCATCTCCGGGAACCAGAACTGGACGTAAACCCCAATGGCGGTAATTTCAGAGATCCCGACCGCCATCCACATAAACCAGTAGGACCAGGCGGTGAGATAGCCAAAGAACGGGCTCATATAGCGGTGCGCGTAGACGGCAAACGACCCGGCCACCGGCTCAAGGAAAAGCATCTCCCCCATTGAGCGCATAATGAAGAAAACAAACAGCCCGGCGATGATGTAGGCCAGCAGGACTGACGGACCAGCCCATTTCAGGGTACTTGCCGCCCCCATAAAGAGGCCCACCCCGATGGTGCCCCCAAGGGCAATTAATTCTATGTGACGAGCTTCCAGCCCACGCTGTAGCTCCGGTTTGTTCTCAGCCATAAATCCTCTGTCGTGTCTGCAACGGTTCCCGACATCGCGGGTTATTGTTATGCGTAAACGTTTTTCTCAGGCAAATACGCGGCTGCACCGGCCATAAATGGCTGGCGCAAAACACCAGGGCACTGCATTGAGTGAGGGAATGGTTTCTTAATTTCGCGGAAATGGCAAACGATGTATAAAAAAAATGAATGTGTTGAACACTAATTCAACAAACAGAACGGCGCTTGTCGGGCAGCGATGCTGCCCACAGTGAAAGGAAATAAGCGGGTTAAAGCTGGCCGCGATAGTGCCAGGACAAATAGCGCAAGAGCTTCAACTGGCGCGTGATGCGGCTTGGCTGCGACAGTAAGCGGTAGAGCCACTCCAGTCCCAGGCGCTGCCATACCATCGGCGCACGCTTTACATGCCCGGTGAAAACGTCATAGGTACCGCCCACACCCATATATAACGCTTCTGGATAGATCGCCCGACAATCACGCATCAGGATCTCCTGGCGCGGCGATCCCATCGCCACGGTCACAATCTTCGCCCCGCTGTCGCGAATGCGCTCAAAGAGTGCCGTGCGCGCTTCAGGTGTGAAGTAGCCGTCCTGACTGCCGACAATATTCACCTGCCAGCGTGCACGCAGTTTTTGCTGCGTCTGGGCCAGCACATCAGGCTTGCCGCCCACCAGAAACACCGGCGTGCCCTCTTTACCCGCCCGCGCCATTAACGCCTCCCACAGATCCGCGCCGGCCACGCGCTCAACCTTCGCCTGGGGAAACTTCTTGCGAATTGAGCGCACCACGCTGATGCCGTCGGCATATTTAAATTCCGCCGCCTCAATCAGTCCACGCACCTGCGCATCGTTTTCAACGGCGAGCATTTTCTCTGCGTTGATGGCCACCAGTGTGCCCTGCTTCATCACGCCGTCCGCGTAAAGGTAATCCAGCGCGTGCTGCATGTTGCGCCAGCCAATCAGATTCAGACCGCGCAGACTGTAAACAGGCGCTTTCGTATTGTCCGTCATGTTGAATATCCTTATCAGATCGGTGACAGGGGTTTTGGCACGCGGATGACGCGCTTATGAATCAGCCCGGCGCTATCAAATAACCAGTACAGTAATTTCGCCATCAGTAAGCAGGCACCAAAGATCACAAGGAAAAAGACGACGCGCGAGACGAAGGAATCGAGCCCCTCCCTCGCCAGCACGATCATATTGAAAATGGCCCCAAAGCAGAAACTGTGCAAAATGGCGGCTTTATAGCGGTTGGTCTCGCGGTTACCGAGCAGGTAAAGCCAGTCGAACCATTTGATAATCAGCCCCACCACCACCGCGCCGAGCGGAATAAACCACGCGCCGCCCATCACCACCAAAGAGCCAATCAGCGTTGGCGAAATCGCCAGCCCGGAGT
Source organism: uncultured Enterobacter sp. (assembly GCA_963521185.1). Classification (GTDB taxonomy): domain Bacteria; phylum Pseudomonadota; class Gammaproteobacteria; order Enterobacterales; family Enterobacteriaceae; genus Enterobacter_D. Next base: position 62,310 of record CAUQTV010000014.1, read on the forward strand.
GGTTGTTGAGCACTTCCCAGGTGAAGTAGTTTGCCGTGTTCAGCACCTCGCCCGGCCTTCCCGGCCATAGCCAGCCCGGAATAAACACATAAAAGTCGCGCACGACAGGGGCAAGGCCCTGGAATTCAATCTTGTCGTAGTTTTGCAGCAGCAGGGACAGGTTTTCCCACGGCGAGAAGGTGTCGCGGGTCAGGTACAAGAAGGTGTAGAAGGCTTCGTCGCCGCTGACATTCATGCCATAGCGTTTCAGGGCCAGCCAGAACATCCCCACAATCCCCAATACGCCCGCGGCGACCAGCATCCACAGCGAGATCCAGCCGCGAATAATCCCGATGAACAGGAATATCGCAAAGGCGATAATGATGTTGGCCCGCGTACCGCCCACAATCATGTAGGTCAGCAAACCAAAGGCCACGCTGCTGACCAAAAAGAACAGCCACGCCCGGCTGTCCTGGCGCAGGAAATAGACCACCAGCATCGCCGGGATAAAGAAGTAGAAGAAGCGTTTAAGCGCCACGCCGGAGACTTCAGCGGAAAAAATCTGGCTGTAGGAGTGCAGCTTAAACAGCAGAAAACCGTTGTGGACAAAGAAGATACCGACGCTGATGAGCGCGATGCCCATTAACATCACCCACGCCAGATGCGTCTCTACGCGGTTCATGGTAAACAGCGGGCGTCGTGCTGCCTGCGCCGTTTGCGCGCGCAGTCGTGTTTTATAGGTGACGTAGTAGATGGCATAGAAACAGGCCGCCGCCAGCATGGACTGCATCATGATACCCGGCGGTGCCACGCCCACGTTGAAGCGAAACACCAGCACGCTGGTCAACGGAAAACCGAAGAAAAAGGTCAGTAAAAACAGCAGCGAGAAGAAGACGTTGAAGTTGAACCTCACGCGACGAAACTCAAACCACGTCAGGGTAGTGATAAAGAGCGTGGCCAGCAGCCAGATAACCAGTAAACCGCAGAACTCAAGCTGGCTCATTGTGCCACTCCCGCCGCGATACGCAGGGCCGCATACCACGGCTCCAGGTAATTCGGACTAAAGAAGGTGATGGCATTTTTATCCACTGACGCCAGTTGGCGCTGGGCTTCGCGCACCACCGACACATTGAGCGTATCGCCGGTGAAGAGCACGGGAATATGCTGTTCAACCATGTCCTGCCAGAACGGGTTTTCACGGTTAAGCACGCAGGGCACGCCGGCCTGAATCAGCAGACATAACGTGCCGATGCCCTGCTGTCTGGCAAAAATAAAGTAGCCCAGATCGCACTGGCGCAGTAAATCGAGATAGTCCGTGAATGCCACTTTATCGCTGAGAATGCGCAGGTTTTCCGCGCTGAACAATGCCAGCCCCGCCTGACGCACTTCATCGATATAGGCGGCGTTGTTGGCCGGATAGCCCATCGGCACGATGACGGTCACCGTATCACCAAACTGCTGGTGAATCGCCTTCAGCGCGGCAATATGCTCATTGCTGCGATCGCCGGAGTTTCCCACCAGCAGCGTCAGTTTACCGTCGTGGGGTGAGTCAGGAGCCATGTCGTTTAACGTCGGATCCATGCGCGTGGGGAAGTAGAGCAGTTCGCCACGCACGTTCGGGTGACGCGAGGCAAAGAACTGCAAATCGCCCCGCGTAGCAAAAATGCAGCCGACACGGCGCTGGGCCAGGCGACGCAGCGGGTAAAACAGGCGGAACTTAAGGCTTTGCGACACTTCATAAAGATCCGCGCCCCAGGCATGCCAGTTAAACTGTTCAGGCTTAATCGCACCGCGCAGCAGCGCCAGCCACAGGTCGGTATTAAACTGCCCGTGGAAGAAGAAGCGCCGTTGACGATCGGCCTTCGCCTGGCTTATCACCGCCTGAGCGAGGGATTTTTTATTCGCATAAAAGCGCAGCGTGAGCGCGGGAAATGCCGCACTCATGCCGTCATCGTGCCCGACGATCATAAATTCGCGGGCATACGCGCCCGTGCTCGCCAGGTGGTCGTTAAAAAACCGCAGCACCGTTTGATTATGGTGTGGGATGTCAGATCCCAGAACGTGAATGAGTGCAGTCATACCCTTCTACGCCAGAGTAAAAATACGCCGCAACAGGCAGCGAAATAAAGAATATAGGTTGCCATGTAGGCCTGTGCCGCCCCAGCGGCACCGTGTGCCGGGATGAGCACGCGGGAAAACCCGGTCAACAGGGCAAACTGGCTGATCTCCGCCAGGATATAAAATCGTAACGAGGCGCGCGCGATCACCAGATAACCGAAAACGTAAGCGCCCACTTTCAGCACATCGCCCACCAGTTGCCAGGCAAAAAGATCGCGCATCGCGATAAACTTATCGGAGAACAGCAGCCAGATTGCGACGTCGCGCAGCAGCCAGACGGTAAAACTCACTGCCGCCACCGCCGGTATTACAAACTTTAGCGACCGCACAATCTCGCGGGTCACGTCCTCTTTGGTCGTCAGCCGCGATAACGTCGGTAACAGATAAACGCTAAACGACGCGGTGATAAACTGCAAATAGGCGTCGGAAATACTGCTCACGCCCTGCCAGATGCCCACCTCGTCCCAGCTGTAGTGCGCGGCGAGCTGATTACGCATCATCACATACGCCACCGGCAGTGTGACCGAGGTGATTAACGCCATCAGGGTAAATTTACCCAATTGACCAGCGAGCAGCGCGTCCCAGCGCGGTTTGAGAAAACACAGCGGCACCGTCCTGCGGCGGATCAGCATGACGCTTGCCGGTAGCACCACCAGCGCGGGCACCAGCGCCAGACCCAGCAAGGCCCCCTGGTAACCGCCCAGACGGAAACAGGCGTAATAGGCCACGACGCCAACAAGGCTACCGGTAATGAGCGACAGCGCATTGCCGGCGGCATCGCGAAATCCTTTCATCACCGCCAGCAGGAAGTTGGCCCAGGCGATGCCCATTTGCACCAGCGCCACCAGCCGCACCAGCCCCTGAAAATGCGTATGACCGAACAGCCCCTGACTGATGGGCGCGGCAGCCAGTAAAAAAATGACCGCCAGCAGCGTGGAGAAGCCCAGCACCATCGCCGACGACGTTCCCACCACGTTACGCAGCTGCGCGGGATCGTCGTGGTATTGCGCCACAAATTTGGTCACGCCGTTAAAGATTCCGGCCCCTGCCAGCACGCCGAGCACCGTCACCAGTTGACGGAAGTTCCCCGCCTGGCCGACGCCCGCCGGGCCGAATGACACGGCAAGCAGCTTAACCACCAGTAATCCTGCGCCAATCTTGACCAGCGTGCTTGCCGCCGTCCACACCGAAGCTTTAGCCAGCGACATCTCAGTTGAAATAGCTCAGCAGGGTATTGATTACCGTGCGCTGGTTAACCGGTGAAAGATTGTAGAACAGCGGCAGGCGAAGCAAACGCTCACTTTCCTGCGTAGTAAAACGGTCCTCACCCCGGAACTCACCGAAGTTTTCCCCGGCCGGGCTGGCGTGCAGCGGAATGTAATGGAACACCGCCAGGATCTCCGCCTCTTTGAGGAAAGCGATCAGCTTGCTGCGGTCCGCTTCATCGCGTAGTTTGATGTAGAACATGTGCGCATTGTGGCCGCAGTCCGCCGGAATGGTCGGCAGTTCAATGCGCCCCGCGCGCGCCAGCGGGGTGAGCGCGTCAAAATAGGTCTGCCACAGCGACAGGCGCTGCTGATTGATGCGGTCTGCCGCTTCCAGTTGCGCCCACAGATAGGCCGCTTGCAGATCGGCCATCAGGTAGCTGGAGCCGATGTCGCGCCAGGTGTATTTATCCACCTGGCCACGGAAGAACTGGCTGCGGTTGGTGCCTTTTTCGCGGATGATTTCCGCACGCTCAATCAGCGCACGATCGTTAATCAGCGTCGCACCGCCTTCGCCGCCTGCGGTGTAGTTTTTCGTTTCGTGGAAGCTAAAGCAGCCGATGTGACCGATGGTCCCCAGCGCCCGGCCTTTATAGGTCGACATCACGCCCTGCGCGGCGTCTTCTACCACGAACAGGTTATGCTTTTTCGCCAGCGCCATAATGGTGTCCATTTCGCAGGCGACGCCCGCGTAATGCACCGGCACAATCACGCGGGTTTTGTCGGTGATCGCCGCTTCAATACAGGTTTCATCGATGTTGAGGGTATCCGGACGGATATCGACAAAGACGATTTTCGCCCCGCGCAGCACAAAAGCGTTGGCAGTAGACACAAAGGTGTAGCTCGGCATGATCACTTCATCACCGGGCTGAACATCCAGCAGCAGCGCAGCCATTTCCAGCGAGGCGGTGCAGGAAGGCGTTAGCAGCACTTTTGCGCTGCCGAAGCGCTGCACCATCCACTGTTGGCAGCGACGGGTAAAACCACCGTCGCCACAGAGCTTGCCGCTGCCCATGGCAGACTGCATATAGTCGATTTCGGTCCCAACGACGGGAGGGGCATTGAACGGGATCATAGTGTCACCTGTATAGCCAATAGGCGGTGCATTCCACATTCGCACCGCTTTGAATGTAACGTTTAAGCGCGGCATGGTTCCCAAGCTGGGTTGCCACGCGCAAGGTCGAAAGCTGGCGCTGCTGCGCCCAATACATTGCCGCTTGCATCAGTGATTCGCCTGCGCCACGTCCGGCCAACAGGCCAATACGGGCTTCGGCGTCGTTAAGCTGACGCAGCGACACAAAGGCGCGGATCTCGCCGCTATCGCTGCGAAAGACCAGACATTCATGATCGAATGTGCCTTTTACCGCGTTTTCAATCCACTGCGCATAAAAGCGTGCGCTGGCGTCCGGCGCATACCAGGGCGCGCGAAAACGGCTTTGAGCAAACGCCTGAGCGGCCATTTCGCGCAGCGCGGCAATGTCTTCCACGGTGGCAGATTGCGCCTGGGAACACGGCTGCGCATCACGCAGGGGCAGCGCGAAATCCACTTCCCCTTCGACCAGTTGAAAGCCCCGCTGCTGGAGTGCATCAAGCTGCGCAGACTCAGAGGCCGGGACTTTCACCTGCACACGGTCCCATGCGGCCAGATCGGCATCGGCAATGGGGCTGGCCCCGGCGTTAAGACGCACTATTGCGCTGTTCAGGCCAAAAAACTGGCTTTCCCAGGCCAGCGCCTCAACCGTGCCGTGCACCGCCATGGCGGACGTGTTCAACGCCAGACGCCTTTGGTATCGACGATGTACGCTTGCGTAATGGCGCTGCTGTCCAGCGCTTTAAATTCCGTGTGATCCACCAGCATCACCAGCACATCGGCACAGGCAAGCGCGTCGCTCAGGCTCACCAGTTGGCTGCTGTCCGCCAGCTTTTTCGGCAACTGGTGGATATTGGGTTCTACGACCAGCGTCTCACCGCTGTGCCAGTCGGCGATGCTGTGGGCGATTTCCATCGCCGGGCTTTCGCGCAGATCGTCAATATTGGGCTTAAACGCCAGACCGAAGCAGGCGATTTTGATCTCATTGGCGCGCTTGCCGCTGGCCGTCAGGCAGTCGGCGACGCAGGCTTTCACCTGGTTCAGCACCCAGTGCGGCTTGCTGTCGTTCACTTCGCGCGCGGTGCGGATCAGCCGCGCCTGCTGCGGGTTTTGCGCCACGATAAACCACGGATCGACGGCAATACAGTGTCCGCCCACGCCCGGCCCCGGCTGCAAGATGTTTACGCGCGGGTGGCGGTTCGCCAGGCGAATAAGCTCCCAGACGTTAATCCCCTGATCGGCGCAAATCAGCGACAGCTCGTTGGCAAAGGCGATGTTCACATCGCGGAAGCTGTTCTCTGTGAGCTTACACATTTCAGCGGTGCGGGCATTGGTGACCACGCATTCCCCTTCGAGGAAGATGTTATACAGCTCGCTGGCGCGTGCGGAGCAGACCGGCGTCATGCCGCCAATCACGCGGTCGTTTTTAATCAGTTCAACCATCACCTGGCCCGGCAGCACGCGCTCCGGACAGTAGGCGATATTGATATCGGCCTGCTCGCCCGCCTGCTGCGGGAAGCTCAAGTCAGGACGCAGTTCAGCGAGCCACTGCGCCATTTGTTCGGTTGCGCCGACCGGTGAGGTGGATTCGAGGATCACCAGCGCGCCTTTTTTTAGCACCGGTGCCAGCGATTTTGCCGCCGACTCGACGTAAACCATATCTGGCTCGTGATCGCCCTTAAACGGCGTGGGCACCGCAATCAGGTAAGCGTCGGCTTCAACCGGGACGGTGCTGGCTTTCAGAAAGCCGCCTTCAACGGCCGCCTTCACCACGCTGTCTAACTCAGGTTCAACAATATGAATTTGCCCACGGTTGATGGTGTCGACCGCGTGCTGATTAATATCAATGCCCACGACCTGCTTTTGCCGCGAAGCGAATGCCGCTGCGGTTGGCAGTCCGATATACCCAAGGCCAATGACAGAAATGGTTGAGAAGCTCATAGCGTTACCCGATTATGTTTAAGAGCGTGCAAAATTCGACCGCAGGCCTGCCCGTCACCATACGGATTGTGCGCGTGGCTCATGGCGTGCCAGGCGTCGTTATTCGAGAGTAAGCGGTTCACCTCTTCCACAATGCGCTGCGTGTCGGTGCCCACCAGTCTGACCGTTCCGGCATCCACCGCTTCCGGGCGCTCTGTGGTGTCGCGCATCACCAGCACAGGCTTGCCTAAAGAGGGCGCTTCCTCCTGAATACCGCCGGAGTCCGTCAGGATCAGCCAGGCGTGATTCATCAGCCAAAGGAACGGCAAATAGTCCTGTGGCTCAATCAAAATGACATTGTTAACGTGGCCCAGAATGCGGTTCACCGGCTCGCTGACGTTAGGGTTGAGGTGCACCGGATACACAATCTGGACATCTTCATGCTGCGCGGCAATGGCGGCCAGCGCATGGCAGATTTGCTCAAAGCCGCGGCCAAAACTTTCGCGGCGGTGCCCGGTAACCAGAATGAGTTTCTTCGCCGGATCGATAAACGGATAGCGTCCGGCCAGCTCAACGTGCAGCGCTTCGTTGTTCAGCACGCGATCGCGTACCCAGAACAGCGCATCAATCACCGTGTTGCCGGTGACGAAAATCTTCTTGTCCGCCACGTTTTCGCGCAGCAGGTTGTGGCGGGAATTCTCGGTCGGCGCAAAGTGATACATCGCCAGATGACCGGTCAGCGTGCGGTTTGCTTCTTCCGGCCAGGGCGATGAGAGATCGCCCGTGCGCAGACCCGCTTCGACGTGCCCTACCGGTATACGCTGATAGAAGGCCGCAAGGCTCGCTGCAATGGTCGTTGTGGTATCGCCATGGACAAGCACCACGTCCGGTTTGAAGGATTCCAGAATAGGCTTAAGCCCTTCCAGAATGCGGCAGGTGATTTCCGTCAGCCCCTGGCCTGGCTGCATAATATTCAGATCGTAATCCGGAACAATCGAAAAGAGATGAAGCACCTGATCGAGCATCTCCCGATGCTGAGCGGTGACGCACACTTTCGCCTCGAAATAAGGGTCCCTTGCCAGTGCATGAACCAGAGGGGCCATTTTGATGGCTTCTGGTCGTGTGCCAAATACGGTAAGTACTTTCACAACGATTCTCTTCGATTAGATGATGAAGGCCCCAGAGCCTTCATCTCAGACGGCGTTTCAGAATGAGCGACGACGCGTTAACGCCACACCCGCTCCCACCAACGCCCCCACAATGCCCCACATGATCATCAGGAAAGCACGACGCGGGCTATCGCGTTTTACCGGTTCTTCCGGCGTGCGCAAATAACGATAAGTCTGAAAACGGGGATCAAGTGTCGGGCCAACGTTGAGCGTATTGAGCATGGCACGGTTCTGATCATAGTCCAGATCGTATTCCGGACCGACAGCCTGAAGATTTTCGAGGCGCGCTTGAAGCATAGGGCGGCCCAGGAGAAACAGTTCGGAATCCGGCAGTTCATCCGCTGGCACTTCGGTTTCACTGCGAGAAATATTGTGTTGTTCAGCCACTTTACGTGCCTGCTCAACGTTGTGAACGCGGCGAGCGAAGATCGCTTTGGCGACCTCTTCCTGACGTTTCACCTGCGCTTTCATCTGGATAGTTCGCGCGGCCCAGGCACCTTTAAGCTCATCATTGAGATGGCTCGCCGCACGCTGGCTGGCGAAAGCAACATACTGGCGAAGCAGGTTATTGGCATCCGCTGCGGTTTCAGCCGTGAGCTTAACGCTGTCATTTAGATTACGCAGAACATCGCCCGGCGTGTACTGAATGTAGTTGATGAGATCGTCCAGCATTGCCGCGTCGGCTTTGCTGTTGCCCACCGTCCGCTGTTTGTAATAGTCGGTCTGCAACCAGAAGTCACGGCGCGTATCCCAGGAGGCCAGTTGCATGACAAATTCTTTGTAGGATTCATCCATGACCGAAGGCTGATCGGCGGGCACCAGATTGGCTTTCACATCCAGATTACGCAGGAACTGCTGCTGCGAATAAAACCCGCCCAGCATGTTAACGGTCGGCCGATCGGTGATCGCCGTTGCGCCCCACTCTTGTCGGGCGAAAAAGGTATAGGGTAAGACGAGTAAGGCGAAAACCAGTGCCACACCTACAATCCACAACTTCCCTGCCCATAAAGTACGAAACAAACCACGAATATCCAGTTCATTTTCAGTACCCACTGACTGTGCTCCCGGTAATGGTTGAGTCATCGCTATCCCAGAGTTACTTGGTTAATGTCGGATTATGTTTACTGTTACGACGGATCCTACGTTTCACACGTTTGATAAAGCGAGCCACTTTCCAGGCACGCTTGATGCAATAGCCGTACAGGAAGAATGCTAGCAAGAAGAGTACCAACATGACCCATTCAGGCACAAAGTGCACATATTCCATCGCAACGCCAATGCCGGCAAGCAGCGCGGCAGCCAGCGTAATCAGCACAAACGCCTGACGTGAGGTAAAGCCCGCACGCATGATCAAGTGGTGAATATGCTGACGGTCCGGCGAGAACGGGCTCATGCCTTTACGCAGTCGGCGATACATTATAGCGACCATGTCCATCAGCGGGATGGCGATGATCCATAATGCCGTCACCGGACTGATGGGATGACGCTGGCCCTGCGTGGTTTCCAGCAGGATCCAGATGACGGTAAAGCCGATGAGCGTACTGCCCGCATCGCCCATGAAAACTTTATAGCGGCGGCCCAGAATACCGAGGTTTAACAGAATATAAGGGAGGATGGCGGCGATCATGGCGAAACACCACATCGCGAGACTGGTTTGACCATCAAACCACAAAATAATGCCAATGGCACCGAAGGAGACGCAGGACAAACCGCCCAGCAGACCGTCAATACCATCGACCATATTGAACGCGTTAATCGCCGCCCAGACGGCAAACAGCGTGAGGAAGAAACCGAATGGCCCGAGCACCAGCTCCCACGAGCCAAAGATATGACCGAGACTGAGCAAGTAGAGTTTGCCAACGGCCATCATGACGATGGCAATCAACGCCTGAATGGTTGCGCGAATTTTAACGCTGATGTCGAAACGGTCATCCATTGCGCCGATGAATACCAGCACACCTGCGCAGCAAAGATAGAGAGCGGCATGGGGAATATAGTAATCTGCGATCGCGAAGGTGAAGCAAATCCCTGCATAAACGGAGATGCCGCCCACCAGCGGGATCAGCCCTTGATGTCGTTTACGGAAGTTAGGCTTATCGACAAGGCCGATTCTTTTCGCCACCTTACGCGCGAAAAACAGAAAAATAAATGTGAGTAAAAAAATACTGAATAACTCAGTAACCGCAGTGAGTAAATTCACAATGCATGCTCTCAGCGAATGTTGATCCTGGAAGTATAACGACGATGTCCCGGCTCCAGAAGAACTAAAGCAGGTGATTCACAGGCTCAGTTGTATGTTTTTCAATCAATTAGGACATTCTTATAGTGAATGTTCCATAAAAGCGCATCCCGAACGCGGCAAAGTCCAGCCCCGTGGTTATAGCGTATATTCCATAAATGAAAAACGCCACGTAAAAACGTGGCGTTTCGGGGCTTTATTTGGATTACGAGCGTTTCATCATGTCGAAGAATTCGTCGTTGGTTTTCGTCATCGCCAGCTTGTTGATGAGGAATTCCATTGCGTCGATCTCACCCATCGGGTGAATGATTTTACGCAGGATCCACATTTTTTGCAGTTCTTCCTGCGTGGTAAGCAGCTCTTCTTTACGCGTACCTGAACGGTTGTAATCGATCGCCGGGAACACACGTTTTTCAGCGATTTTACGCGCCAGGTGCAGTTCCATGTTGCCGGTACCTTTAAATTCTTCGTAGATAACTTCATCCATTTTAGAACCGGTATCTACCAGCGCAGTGGCGATGATCGTCAGGCTGCCGCCCTCTTCCACGTTACGTGCCGCACCGAAGAAGCGTTTTGGACGGTGCAGGGCGTTAGCATCCACACCACCGGTCAACACTTTACCGGAAGCCGGGACCACGGTGTTGTACGCACGGGCCAGACGGGTGATGGAGTCGAGAAGAATGATAACGTCTTTTTTATGCTCAACCAGACGTTTCGCTTTCTCGATAACCATTTCCGCAACCTGAACGTGACGGGAAGCCGGTTCATCAAACGTTGACGCAACCACTTCGCCTTTCACCAGACGCTGCATTTCGGTCACTTCTTCAGGACGTTCGTCGATCAGCAGGACCATCAGGACGCAGTCCGGGTGGTTGTAAGCGATGCTCTGCGCAATGTTTTGCAGCAGCATGGTTTTACCTGCTTTCGGCGGCGCAACGATCAGGCCACGTTGACCACGACCGATTGGCGAAGCCAAATCAAGCACGCGAGCGGTTAAGTCTTCCGTTGAGCCGTTACCACGTTCCATGCGCAGACGTGAGTTTGCGTGCAGCGGGGTCAGGTTCTCAAAGAGGATTTTGTTACGCGCGTTTTCGGGTTTGTCGTAGTTAACTTCATTGACTTTCAACAGCGCAAAGTAACGTTCGCCTTCTTTCGGCGGACGAATCTTACCAGAAATGGTATCACCAGTGCGGAGGTTGAAACGTCGGATTTGGCTGGGGGAAACGTAGATGTCATCAGGACCGGCGAGGTAGGAGCTGTCTGCGGAACGGAGGAAACCAAACCCGTCCTGCAAAATCTCCAGCACACCGTCGCCAAAGATATCTTCGCCACTCTTAGCGTGCTGCTTCAGGATGGCAAAAATGATGTCCTGTTTGCGCATGCGAGCCTGGTTTTCAAGGCCCATATTTTCGCCGAGAGTGATCAGCTCAGAAACCGGCGTATTCTTTAATTCGGTAAGATTCATAATGGTGTGGGTTCTTAAACTCGGGGTAAATCTCGAACTTAATGTGTGAATGGTATGGCAGGGTCATCCATGCCTGTTTTAGCGGCCATCAACTCATGTCTGTTCGCTGCCTGCTTACAGGAAGAACACAGAACTGAAACGACAAGACGGATTGAGTGACAAGCCCGGAATCTATCCACTTCTCTCGCGGCATACAAGCTCGGCGGGAAGTTATCGGGTAAAACACATCGGGTAAAACAAGATGCAAACTGCAAAGGTATGTTTAAAACGAAGTCAAAACTAACTTAGCACGACTAAAGCCGGGCGTCCAGCAATCCCAGGAAATTAGGAATGCCAGACGCCGGACTGCTGGATTATGCCAGGTTGGCGTCCAGGAACTCTTTCAGCTGACCTTTGGACAGTGCGCCCACTTTGGTCGCCGCCACTTCGCCGTTTTTAAACAGCAGCAGGGTCGGAATGCCACGGATGCCGTACTTCGGTGCGGTGCCCGGGTTCTGGTCGATGTTCAGCTTGGCAATGGTCAGTTTGCCCTGATATTCGTCAGCGATTTCATCCAGAATCGGAGCGATCATTTTGCACGGACCGCACCACTCTGCCCAGAAATCAACGAGGGTCAGCCCTTCCGCCTTGAGTACGTCCGTGTCAAAACTGTCGTCAGTCAGGTGAATAATTTTATCGCTCATGTTTACTCCACAGGATTATGTCTACCTTATTAGGGTATGCGACTAAAGGTTGACTTTATTTCACCCCGTTTATTTGAACGGATGTGCTTTCGTAAAGCAATAGTAAACTGATATTCTACCAAACTATGAGCAAAACACATTTAACAGAACAGAAGTTTTCCGACTTCGCCCTGCACCCTAAGGTGATTGAAGCCCTTGAAAACAAAGGCTTTCATAATTGTACGCCCATACAGGCACTGGCCCTCCCGCTAACGCTGGCAGGTCGTGATGTTGCAGGGCAGGCGCAAACCGGTACCGGCAAAACGATGGCGTTTCTGACGTCAACGTTTCATTATCTCCTCTCTCACCCGGCGATCGAAGACCGCAAGGTGAACCAACCGCGCGCACTGATCATGGCGCCAACCCGCGAGCTGGCGGTGCAAATTCACGCCGATGCTGAGCCACTGGCACAGTCTACCGGCCTGAAACTGGGCCTGGCTTACGGTGGCGATGGCTACGACAAACAGCTCAAAGTGCTGGAAAGCGGCGTCGATATCCTGATTGGCACCACCGGTCGTCTGATCGATTACGCGAAACAGAATCACGTTAACCTTGGCGCAATCCAGGTCGTGGTGCTGGACGAAGCGGATCGCATGTACGATCTTGGCTTTATCAAAGATATTCGCTGGCTGTTCCGCCGCATGCCGGTGGCTAATCAGCGCCTCAACATGCTGTTCTCCGCCACGCTCTCTTACCGCGTGCGTGAACTCGCTTTCGAACAAATGAACAACGCAGAATATGTGGAAGTCGAACCGGAACAGAAAACCGGCCACCGCATACAAGAAGAACTGTTCTACCCGTCTAACGAAGAAAAAATGCGTCTGCTGCAAACGTTGATCGAAGAAGAGTGGCCGGATCGCGCCATTATTTTCGCCAACACCAAGCACCGCTGCGAAGACATCTGGGGCCATCTGGCCGCGGACGGTCATCGCGTTGGCCTGCTGACCGGCGACGTGGCGCAGAAAAAACGCCTGCGTATTCTTGAAGAATTTACCCGTGGTGATTTAGACATTCTGGTCGCCACCGATGTGGCCGCCCGTGGTCTGCACATTCCGGCGGTGACGCATGTGTTTAACTACGATCTGCCGGACGATTGCGAAGATTACGTTCACCGTATTGGCCGTACAGGCCGCGCCGGTGCGAGCGGTCACTCGATCAGCCTCGCCTGTGAAGAGTATGCGCTGAACCTGCCGGCCATTGAGACCTATACCGGTCACTCAATCCCGGTCAGCAAATACAATCCGGATGCACTGTTAAGCGAATTACCGCCGCCGAAGCGCCTGACCCGCGCCCGTCCTGGCAATGGCCCGCGCCGCACGGGTGGCGCGCCCCGTAATCGTCGTCGTTCAGGTTAATTAAAATATGCCCAGTTCCACCTCGCTCTATGCGGCCATTGATCTCGGTTCCAATAGTTTTCATATGCTGGTTGTTCGCGAGGTGGCGGGAAGCATACAAACGCTTTCCCGTATCAAGCGCAAAGTGCGGCTGGCGGCGGGCCTGAGCAACGATTTCGTGCTCTCGCCTGACGCGATGGAACGCGGCTGGCAGTGCCTGCGCCTGTTTGCTGAGCGCTTGCAGGATATCCCTCAGGTACAAATCCAGGTAGTCGCCACCGCGACCCTGCGCCTGGCCGTCAACGCCCCTGTCTTTATTACCAAAGCACAGGAGATCCTCGGCTGTCCGGTGCAGGTGATCAGCGGTCAGGAAGAGGCGCGGCTGATTTATCAGGGCGTGGCGCATACGACCGGCGGCGATGACCGACGTCTGGTGGTGGATATCGGCGGCGCGAGCACTGAACTGGTGACCGGCATTGCCGCGCAGACCACGTCGTTGTTCAGTTTGTCGATGGGCTGCGTCACCTGGCTTGAGCGTTACTTTACCGATCGCAATCTGGCAAAAGAGAACTTTGACGAGGCGGAGGAAGCCGCGCGCGAGGTGCTGCGTCCGATAGCCGATGAGCTGCGCCTGCACGGCTGGAAAGTCTGCGTGGGGGCCTCTGGTACCGTGCAGGCGCTGCAAGAGATCATGATGGCGCAGGGCATGGATGAGCGCATTACGCTCGCCAAACTGCAACAGCTTAAGCAGCGCGCCATTCAGTGTGGTCGCCTTGAAGAGCTGGAAATCGAAGGTCTGACGCTGGAACGCGCGCTGGTATTCCCGAGCGGGCTGGCCATTTTGATCGCCATTTTTACCGAGCTGGAGATTCAGTGCATGACGCTGGCCGGTGGCGCACTGCGCGAAGGCCTAGTCTACGGCATGCTGCATTTGTCGGTCGATCAGGATATTCGCAGCCGCACGCTGCGCAATATTCAGCGCCGTTTTATGGTAGACACCGGTCAGGCTCAGCGGGTGGCGCAACTGGCGACACGCTTTGCCGAACAGGTGCAGCCTGTGTGGGATTTGCAGCCATTAAGCGGCGAACTGCTGACAAGTGCCTGCCAACTGCATGAGATTGGCCTGAGTGTGGATTTTAAACGCGCGCCCCAGCATGCGGCGTATCTGGTGCACAATCTTGATTTGCCGGGTTTTACCCCCGCGCAGAAAAAACTGTTGGCGACGCTGCTGCTGAACCAGACCAGTCCTGTCGATCTCTCTTCGTTACACCAGCAAAATGCGGTGCCTCCGCGTACCGCTGAGCACCTGTGCCGTTTGCTGCGACTGGCGATTATTTTCGCTAATCGCCGCCGGGACGACCTGCTGCCGGACATAACGCTGACCGCGACGGATGAAGCGCTGGCGCTGGTGCTGCCGCACGACTGGCTGGCAAATCATCCGTTGGGGGCCGAGCTTATCGATCAGGAATGCCAGTGGCAGAGCTATGTGCACTGGCCGCTGAGCGTGGCTTAAGGCTCGTTTGCTGTGCCGGGTGGCGCTGCGCTTACCCGGCCTGGATACCTACATGACTGCCACTACTTCGCTTTTGCCTTTGCCAGCATCGCTTTGATGTTGGCAACGTTCGCCTGCCCTTTGTGCATGCGTTCTTCGGCGCTCACCACTTTGCGCTCCTGCTCCCAGATCAGATCGTCCTGCGGCAGTTCTAACAGAAAACGACTCGGCTCCGGACGTATCAGTTCACCGTACTGACGGCGCTCTTTGCATAGCGTAAAAATCAGTTCTTTCTGCGCGCGGGTGATGCCCACGTAGGCCAGACGACGCTCTTCGTCGATGTTCTCTTCGTCGATGCTGCTCTGGTGCGGCAGGAAGCCTTCTTCCATTCCCACCATAAACACGTAAGGGAACTCCAGCCCTTTCGACGCGTGCAGCGTCATCAGTTGCACCTGATCGCTCTCTTCGTCGCTTTCGCCGCGCTCCATCATGTCGCGCAGGGTAAAGCGCGTGACCACCTGCGTCAGCGTCATCGGTTCGTCGATTTCCGAGCCTTCAAGCATTTCGGTCATCCAGCTAAACAGCGTGTTGACGTTCTTCATCCGCATTTCGGCCGCTTTCGGGCTGGGCGAGGTTTCAAACAGCCAGGACTCGTAATCGATGCCGTGGATAAGATCGCGCACGGCGGCAATGGGTTCACGCTCGGATAAGCGCTGCACCTCGCTCAACCAGTGGGTAAAGCGGGTCAGGGATTCATAGCCGCGTCCGGTCAGCGTCTGGCTCAGCCCCATATCGAAGCTGGCGGCAAACAGCCCTTTGTTTCGCGTGTTCGCCCATTCGCCCAGCTTTTGCAGCGTGGCGGAGCCGATCTCGCGTTTCGGCGTGTTCACAATACGCAGGAAGGCGCTGTCGTCGTCCGGGTTGGTCAGCACCCGCAGATAGGCCAGCAGATCTTTGATCTCCGGTCGCGAGAAGAACGAGGTGCCGCCGGAAATGCGATAGGGAATGCGGTTTTGCATCAGAAACTTTTCGAACACGCGCGACTGGTGATTGCCGCGATAGAGGATCGCGTAATCTTTGTACTGCGTTTTCTGAATAAAATGATGGGCGATAAGCTCCCCGGTGACGCGCTCGGCTTCATGATCTTCATTGTTGGCGCTCAGCACTTTCAACTCAGGTCCGTAGCCCAGCTCCGAAAACAGGCGCTTTTCGAAAACGTGCGGGTTATTGGCAATCAGAATGTTAGCTGCCTTCAGAATACGCCCGGACGAGCGATAGTTCTGCTCCAGCTTGACTACCTGCAAGGCCGGGTAATCCTGACTTAACAGCACCAGGTTTTGTGGCCGCGCACCGCGCCAGGAGTAAATCGACTGGTCGTCGTCGCCCACCACCGTAAAACGCGCTCGCTGCCCGACCAGCAGTTTAACCAGCTCGTACTGGCTGGTGTTGGTGTCCTGATATTCATCCACCAGCAGATAGCGGATCTTGTTCTGCCAGCGTTCGCGCACCTCTTCATTGCGCTGAAGCAGCAGCGTCGGCAGCAGGATCAGATCGTCGAAATCCAGTACGTTACAGGCTTTCATGTGTGCGTCGTACAGGCCATAGCAGTGAGCGAAGATGCGATCCCGTTCGCCTTTCGCCTGCGCCGCCGCCTGCGAGGGCGTCAGCAGATCGTTTTTCCAGTTTGAGATCGTTGAGATCAACTGCTGCAACACGACCTTATCGTCGTCGATCAGCCCTTCGGTCAGATCTTTTAGCAGCGCCACCTGATCGGTGTCGTCGAACAAAGAGAAATTGGATTTCATCCCCAACGCGGCAAATTCACGCTTGATGATGTCCAGTCCCAGCGTGTGGAACGTCGAGATCATTAAGCCCCGCGCCTCTTTGCGCCCCAGCGTTTGCCCCACGCGCTCTTTCATCTCGCGGGCGGCTTTGTTGGTAAACGTCACCGCGGCAATATGCCGCGCCTGGTAGCCGCAGCCGCGAATTAAGTGGGCGATTTTATTGGTGATGACGCGCGTTTTACCGGAACCGGCACCCGCCAGCACCAGGCAAGGTCCGGTGACGAATTCGACGGCTTGTTGTTGTCCGGGGTTTAAACGCATAAAAGTTCACTCAATGAAAGTCGGGAGAGGAGGAAAACGCGTGGTAGTATAGCGAGCCTAATCCATACCACTCAAGGCACGATCATGGCAAAAACAGCAGCAGCACTGCATATTCTTGTTAAAGAAGAGAAACTGGCACTGGATCTTCTGGAGCAGATTAAAAACGGCGCGGATTTCGAGAAACTGGCGAAGAAACACTCTACCTGCCCGTCAGGTAAAAAAGGCGGCCACCTTGGTGAATTCCGTCAGGGCCAGATGGTTCCGGCGTTCGATAAAGTGGTCTTCTCCTGCCCGGTGCTGGAGCCAACCGGCCCGCTGCACACCCAGTTCGGTTATCACATCATTAAAGTGTTGTATCGCAACTAATAAAAAACCCGGAGTCTAAGACTCCAGGCTTTTTTGTAGGCCGGATCAGGCATTTACGCCGCCATCCGGCATCACAACTCTCGCCTGATGGCGCTTCGCTTATCAGGCCTACGGATGCCTTTGTGACTTAACCCGCTACGGCAATACGTTTCATATCGGTCATGTATCCGCGCAGTTTTTTACCCACCGCTTCGATAGCATGGCTGCGGATGGCGTCGTTTACGTCACGCAGTTGGGCGTTGTCTACCGCCGTGCCTTCTACCGCTTTGCCCAGATCGCCTGCTTGCAGGGTGGTCATGAACTCTTTTAACAGCGGTACACACGCATACGAGAACAGGTAGTTACCGTATTCGGCGGTATCAGAGATAACCACGTTCATTTCGTACAGACGCTTACGGGCGATGGTGTTCGCGATCAGCGGCAGCTCGTGCAGTGATTCGTAGTAAGCGGATTCTTCGATGATGCCGGAATCGACCATGGTTTCGAAGGCCAGCTCAACGCCCGCTTTCACCATGGCAATCATCAGTACACCTTTGTCGAAGTACTCCTGCTCGGCGATTTTACCCTCAAACTGTGCCGCGGTTTCAAACGCGGTTTTGCCGGTCTCTTCACGCCAGGTCAGCAGGTTTTTATCGTCATTTGCCCAGTCAGCCATCATGCCGGAGGAGAACTCACCGGAGATGATGTCGTCCATGTGTTTCTGGAACAGCGGAGCCATAATGCCTTTCAGCTGCTCAGACAGCGCATAAGCACGCACTTTCGCCGGGTTGGACAGTCTGTCCATCATCAGCGTAATGCCGCCCTGTTTCAGCGCTTCGGTGATGGTTTCCCAGCCAAACTGAATCAGTTTTTCCGCGTATGCCGGGTCGGTGCCTTCTTCCACCAGCTTGTCGAAGCACAGCAGCGAACCGGCCTGCAACATACCGCACAGAATGGTCTGCTCACCCATCAGGTCAGACTTCACTTCCGCCACGAAAGAGGACTCCAGCACGCCCGCACGGTGACCGCCGGTGGCTGCGGCCCAGGCTTTGGCAATCGCCATGCCTTCGCCTTTCGGATCGTTTTCCGGGTGCACGGCGATCAGTGTCGGCACGCCGAAACCACGCTTGTACTCTTCACGCACTTCGGTACCCGGACACTTCGGCGCAACCATCACCACGGTGATGTCTTTACGGATCTGCTCGCCCACTTCAACGATGTTAAAACCGTGGGAGTAGCCCAGCGCTGCGCCGTCTTTCATCAGCGGCTGTACCGCACGCACAACGTCGGTGTGCTGTTTGTCAGGCGTCAGGTTAACCACCAGATCCGCCTGCGGCACCAGTTCTTCATAGGTACCGACCTTGAAGCCGTTTTCGGTCGCTTTGCGCCAGGATGCGCGCTTTTCAGCAATCGCTTCTTTACGCAGGGCGTAAGAAATATCCAGACCGGAGTCACGCATGTTGAGGCCCTGGTTCAGGCCCTGTGCGCCACAGCCCACGATGACCACTTTTTTACCCTGCAGGTAGCTCGCGCCGTCGGCGAATTCGTCACGGCCCATAAAGCGACATTTACCCAACTGAGCCAGCTGCTGGCGCAGATTCAACGTATTAAAGTAGTTAGACATGCGGTGTACTCCGTGATGGTGTGTCGTGCTTATTCGCTATTGCGAGAATGAACCCACTATATGACAGGAAATGCGTTGCTGAAATTGATATATTAACAACGTGACGTTGCAATATTCGCAACGTAAAACTGTGGAGTCGGTTTCATGGATTTACGCGATCTGAAAATTTTCCTGCATCTGGCGGAGAGCCGCCATTTTGGCCGCAGTGCGCGGGCGATGCATGTCAGCCCCTCCACGCTTTCTCGCCAGATCCAGCGTCTGGAAGAGGATTTAGGGCAGCCGCTGTTTGTGCGTGATAACCGCACCGTCACGCTCACGGAAGCCGGTGAAGAGCTGCGGACTTTCGCCCAGCAAACGCTGTTGCAATACCAGCAGCTGCGCCACACCATCGACCAGCAGGGGCCGTCGCTGTCCGGCGAACTGCGTTTGTTCTGCTCGGTCACGGCGGCCTACAGCCATCTGCCGCCGATTCTGGATCGCTTTCGCGCAGAGCATCCGTCGGTGGAGATTAAACTCACCACCGGGGATGCCGCCGACGCGATGGACAAAGTGGTGACCGGCGAGGCGGATCTCGCCATTGCCGGTAAGCCCGAAACCCTGCCGGGCGCGGTGGCCTTCTCAATGCTGGAAAATCTCGCGGTGGTGCTGATTGCTCCGGCGCTGCCCTGCCCGGTGCGCAATCAGATCTCCGTGCCGGAACCCGACTGGTCCACGGTGCCGTTTATCATGGCGGATCAAGGCCCGGTGCGTCGGCGCATTGAGCTGTGGTTTCGTCGGCAAAAAATCAGCAACCCGTCGATTTACGCCACGGTTGGCGGGCATGAGGCCATGGTCTCAATGGTCGCACTGGGCTGCGGCGTGGCGCTGCTGCCGGAAGTGGTGCTGGAAAACAGCCCGGAGCCGGTGCGAAACCGCGTGATGATTTTAGAGCGCAGCGATGAGAAAACGCCGTTCGAGCTTGGCGTATGCGCACAAAAAAAGCGGCTGTATGAGCCGCTTATTGATGCGTTCTGGAAGATATTGCCGAATCATTAGAGTCGGGTGGAGCTACGCATACCCGACCTACGGCTTAGAAGAACGTAGGCCTGATAAGCGCAGCGCCATCAGGCATTTTCCCGAACACCCTTAGCCTGCCAGGAAGAACTTAAACGCCGGGTTATGCGTTTCATCGTGGCAGTCGTAACCCAGCTCATTGAGACGGGTTTCGAAGTCCGGCTCATGCTCGCCCAGCTCAAACGCCGCCAGCACGCGGCCAAAATCGGTGCCGTGGCTGCGGTAATGGAACAAGGAGATGTTCCAGTGCGTGCCGAGCGTGTGCAGGAACTTCAGCAGCGCACCAGGCGATTCCGGGAACTCAAAGCTGTACAGACGCTCCTGTAAGGGTTTGGACGGACGTCCGCCCACCATGTAGCGCACGTGCAGTTTTGCCATCTCATCGTCAGACAAATCCACCACGCTGTATCCGCCGTCATTGAGCAGCGCCAAAATTTCTTTACGCTCTTCCAGCCCCCGGCTTAACCGCACGCCCACAAAAATGCACGCGTCTTTGTCATCGGCGAAACGGTAGTTGAACTCCGTCACCGAACGTCCGCCGAGCAGCTGGCAAAACTTGAGGAAGCTGCCCTTCTCTTCCGGAATGGTCACCGCCAGCAGCGCTTCGCGCTGTTCACCCAGCTCGCAGCGCTCGGAAACATAGCGCAGCCCGTGGAAGTTGACGTTCGCACCAGAGAGCACATGCGCCAGACGCTCGCCGCGAATATTGTGCTGGGCGATGTATTTCTTCATGCCCGCCAGCGCCAGCGCCCCGGACGGCTCGGCTACCGCACGCACATCTTCGAACAGATCTTTCATTGCCGCACAGATGGCATCGCTATCAACGGTAATGATGTCGTCGAGATATTCCTGACAGACGCGGAAGGTCTCATCGCCAATGCGCTTCACCGCCACGCCTTCGGCAAACAACCCCACACGGGCCAGATCCACCGGATGCCCGGCATCCAGCGCCGCTTTCAGACAGGCGGAGTCTTCGGCTTCAACGGCAATCACTTTGATTTGCGGCATCAGCTGTTTGATCAGCACGGCGACACCCGCGGCGAGGCCGCCACCACCGACCGGGACAAACACGCGGTCGAGATGAGCGTCCTGTTGCAGCAGCTCCAGCGCCAGCGTGCCCTGCCCGGCAATCACCATCGGGTGATCGAACGGCGGCACCCAGGTGAAACCTTGCTGAGCGGAAAGCTCAATCGCTTTCGCTTTGGCTTCGTCAAAGTTCGCACCGTGCAGCAGCACTTCGCCGCCAAAACCACGCACGGCATCGACTTTGATATCCGCCGTCGCAACCGGCATGACGATCAGCGCTTTCAGGCCAAGACGGGCCGCAGAAAACGCCACGCCCTGGGCATGGTTACCTGCCGAGGCGGTGATCACGCCGCGCGCTTTTTGCTCGTCGGTAAGCCCCGCCATCATCGCGTAGGCACCACGCAGCTTGAAGCTGTGCACCGGCTGGCGGTCTTCGCGCTTCACCAGAATCACGTTATCGAGACGCGACGAGAGCTTGTCCATTTTTTGCAGCGGCGTGACCTGCACCGCTTCATAGACCGGTGCACGTAACACCGCTCTGAGATATTCCGCCCCCTCGGGGGCGGCGGACAGCGGTTGGGATTCGGCCATCATTAGCCTCCCAGTTTGGATTTATCGCGTACTGCGCCTTTGTCTGCGCTGGTCGCAAGCGTTGCGTAGGCACGCAGGGCGAAGGAAACCTGACGCTCGCGCGCTTTCGGCGTCCACGCCTGAGCACCGCGAGCGTCTTGCGCTTCACGGCGTGCAGCAATCTCTTGATCGCTCAACTGCAACTGGATGCCCCGGTTCGGGATGTCGATGGCAATCATGTCGCCGTCTTCAATGATCGCGATGTTGCCGCCGCTGGCCGCTTCCGGGGAAACGTGACCGATGGAAAGACCGGACGTGCCGCCGGAGAAACGCCCGTCGGTCACCAGCGCACAGGCTTTACCGAGGCCCATGGATTTGAGGAAGGTAGTCGGGTAGAGCATTTCCTGCATCCCCGGCCCGCCTTTTGGCCCTTCGTAGCGGATCACCACTACGTCGCCGGCCACCACTTTGCCGCCGAGGATCGCCTCGACCGCGTCGTCCTGACTTTCATACACTTTCGCCGGGCCGGTGAATTTCAGAATGCTGTCGTCCACGCCTGCGGTTTTGACGATACAGCCGTTTTCCGCGAAGTTACCGTACAGCACCGCCAGTCCGCCATCCTGGCTGTAGGCATGCTCCAGCGAGCGGATACAGCCTTCGGCACGGTCGGTGTCGAGGGAATCCCAACGGCAGTCCTGCGAGAAGGCTTTGGTGGTGCGGATACCCGCCGGGCCTGCGGAGAACATCGATTTCACCGCCGCGTCCTGGGTAACCATGACGTCATACTGCTCGATGGTTTGCGGCAGCGTCAGACCCAGCACGTTTTTCACCTCCCGGTTCAGCAGCCCGGCGCGATCCAGCTCGCCAAGAATGCCGATAACGCCACCCGCACGGTGTACGTCTTCCATGTGATATTTCTGCGTACTCGGCGCGACTTTGCACAGCTGTGGAACCTTGCGGGAGAGCTTGTCGATATCCGTCATCGTGAAATCGATTTCCGCTTCCTGCGCCGCCGCCAGCAGATGCAGAACGGTGTTGGTGGAGCCACCCATGGCGATATCCAGCGTCATGGCGTTTTCAAAGGCGGATTTATTGGCGATGTTGCGCGGCAGCGCGCTGGCGTCGTCTTTCTCGTAGTAGCGTTTCGTCAGTTCAACAATGCGCGTACCGGCGTTGAGGAACAGCTGCTTACGATCGGCGTGCGTGGCCAGCAGTGAGCCGTTGCCCGGCTGCGACAGACCCAGCGCCTCGGTCAGGCAGTTCATTGAGTTGGCGGTGAACATGCCGGAACATGAACCGCAGGTCGGGCACGCGGAGCGCTCAACCTGATCGCTCTGATCGTCAGAGACTTTGGGATCCGCGCCCTGAATCATCGCATCGACCAGGTCGAGCTTGATGATTTTGTCGGACAGCTTGGTTTTCCCGGCCTCCATGGGGCCACCGGAAACGAAGATCACCGGGATGTTCAGGCGCAGGGAGGCCATTAACATCCCGGGGGTGATTTTGTCGCAGTTGGAGATACATACCATCGCGTCGGCGCAGTGGGCATTCACCATGTATTCGACGGAGTCCGCAATCAGCTCACGCGACGGCAGTGAATAGAGCATACCCCCGTGACCCATGGCGATACCGTCATCCACCGCAATGGTGTTGAACTCTTTCGCCACGCCGCCAGCGGCTTCAATTTGCTCGGCAACCAGCTTACCGAGATCGCGCAGATGCACATGGCCCGGCACGAACTGGGTGAACGAGTTCACAACGGCGATGATCGGCTTACCGAAATCGTCGTCGGTCATTCCGGTTGCGCGCCACAGCGCGCGGGCACCCGCCATATTGCGGCCATGGGTTGTTGTGGCGGAACGGTACTTAGGCATGCTCTTTACTCCCATCTATCTTTTCCCTTCATACTTCACGCCACAGGTGCGTTGGCTGCCTCGCTCACCCCGGTCACTTACTTCAGTAAGCTCCCGGCGACTCGCTGCGTTGCCGCCTTCCTGTGACGCGAATTATTTGGGGAAAAGTGTATTTTAATTTATTGAGGGTTAACCTGATCCAGCCAGCCGTATTTATCTTCCGTTTCACCTGTGAACAGGCCGAAGAAGGCTTGCTGAATGCGTTTGGTGATTGGGCCGCAGCGGCCTTCGCCCACCTGGATACCGTCAACGCTGCGCACTGGCGTGATCTCGGCCGCCGTACCGGACATAAATACTTCGTCCGCCAGATACAGCGATTCGCGGGACAGCGTCTGCTCGCGCACTTCGATATTCAGATCTTTCGCCAGCTTGATGATCGCATCGCGGGTGATGCCCGGCAGCGCGGAAGAGGTGAACGGCGGGGTGAACAGGATGCCGTCTTTCACTTCGAACAGGTTCTCACCTGCGCCTTCGGAGATGTAGCCGTTAACGTCCAGCGCAATCCCTTCCTGGTAGCCGTGGCGGCGTGCTTCGCTACCGACCAGCAGAGAAGAGAGGTAGTTACCACCGGCTTTGGCGGCGGTTGGGATGGTGTTCGGTGCCACGCGGTTCCAGGACGACACCATCGCGTCGATACCCTGATCCAGCGCTTCTGCGCCCAGGTAAGCGCCCCATGGGAAAGCCGCGATGATGACATCGGTGCCGTAACCGTCCGGCGGGTTGACGCCCATACCAACATCACCGACGAAAATCAGCGGACGAATGTAGGCGCTGGTCAGGTTGTTTTTACGGATAACCTGGCGGCAGGCTTCCATCAGTTCATCCACGCTCTGAGTGACCGGGAAACGATAGATTTTGGCTGAATCACGCAGACGCTGCATGTGTTCGCGATGGCGGAACACCACTGGCCCAAGGTGTGAATCGTAGCAACGGATGCCTTCAAACACAGACGTACCGTAGTGCAGCGCATGGGACATTACGTGAACTTTTGCTTCGCCCCACGGCGTCATTTCACCATTGAACCAAATGTAGTCAGCTTTTTTCGTCGTCATTTTTCTTCCTTTTGCGCTCAGGCGCGTATTTGTTGTGATGTCGTTGTACGTTGCTGGATCTCGACGCGAGCTACGTCCACCAGTTTGCTCAACTGGCTAAACAGTAATTCGACAGGCCTGGGACTGGCAACGGTCAATTCAATATTTATGTTCTGCGGATCGGTGGCGGACTCCATGTTCATGGCACAGACCTGGAAGCCACGGTGGCGCACCACGCGCAATACACGCTCTAACGTTTCCGGATTGAAGCGGGCCGCCACAGTGAGTTGATGATGCATCATGATAATTTCTCCAGCATTTGTGAGTTACTGGCACCGGGCGGCACCAACGGCCAGACGTTCTCAAGCTCGTCGATTGAGACATGAAGCAGGTATGGCCCCTCGCTGTTCAGCATCGTGTCGAGCGCCGCTTCAACCTGGTCTTTACGGGTAATATGCTGGCCTGGAATGCCAAAAGCGCGGGCCAGCATGAGAAAATCGGGATTATCGGTGAGGGTGGTTTCGCTATAACGTTCCTGGAAAAACAGCTGCTGCCACTGTCGAACCATTCCTAAACGCTGGTTGTCCAGTAAGACGATCTTCACCGGCAGCTGTTTTCGTTTTACGGTGCCCAGCTCCTGCACGTTCATCATGAAGGAGCCGTCACCGGAGATACAGATAACCGTATCGTCCGGGCGGGCAACCTGCGCACCTACCGCCGCTGGCAGGCCAAAACCCATGGTGCCAAGGCCGCTGGAGGTGATGAAGTTTTCCGGGCGCGTGTAGGTCATGTGCTGCGCCGACCACATCTGATGCTGGCCAACGTCGGTGGTCACCACGGACTCTTTGGGTTTGCGATCGGAGAGCTGTTTTAACAGCAGCGGCGCGTAGATGGACTCACCCGGATGGTCATATCGCCACGCATGTTCACGGCGCAGATCCGCCGCGTACTGGCACCATTCGCCAATAGTTAACCGCTGCTGCAACGCCGACAATAGCGCGGACAAATCGCCCTGCAACGCGACGTGCGCCTGGCGCAGTTTATTCATTTCGGCCGGATCGATATCCATATGGATAACGCTGGCGTGCGGCGCAAAGGTGTTCAGTTTGCCCGTCACGCGGTCATCGAATCGCGCACCGACGGCAATCAACAAATCGCACTCTTGTACCGCCAGGTTCGCAGCTTTGGTGCCGTGCATACCTAACATGCCGAGATAATACGGATAGTCGGCGTCGATCGCGCCCAACCCTTTTAACGTGCAGGCCACCGGCACCTGCGTCGCCTCAGCGAACGCACGCAGTGCCGGAACCGCCTGCGCCATCCCTACACCGCCGCCCACATAGAGCATCGGTTTTTTGGCCTTTGCCAGCATCTGCCGGGCCTGATCCAGTTCCGCCTGCGGGAAGCTGTTATGGGTTTCAACGGTGGCGAAATGGGGTTCGAGATCGCCCACGGCCAGCTGAATGTCTTTGGGAATATCAACCAGCACCGGGCCAGGACGACCTTCGCTGGCAACGCGAAAGGCTTCGGCCATGACGCGCGGCAGCTCTTCCAGCGATTGCACCAGGAAACTGTGTTTGGTGCAGGCCAGCGATAATCCGAGAACATCGACCTCCTGGAATGCATCAGTGCCGATGAACGGTGCGGCCACCTGGCCGGTGATCGCCACTACCGGAACAGAATCTAACAGTGCGTCGGCAAGACCAGTGATGAGGTTGGTCGCGCCCGGCCCTGACGTGGCGATGCATACGCCGGTTTTCCCGGTGGAACGCGCGAAACCGATGGCCGCCATGGCTGCGCCCTGCTCGTGTCGGCACAGGAGGTGTTCCACGCCGCCGTCATACAACGCATCGTAAACCGGCATAATTGCGCCACCCGGATAACCGAAGACGGTCTGGACTCCTTGTGCCCGCAAAGCATGTACCACCCACTGCGCCCCATTCATAGTGACTTCCCCGCCGTAATCCGAGAGAAACAGAACATTGTGCTATCACTCATTCTTTTCCCCTCGTTGATATTTTAAAGTCATAAAAAAACCCCCGGACCTTTCGGTGCGGGGGTCTTAGTTCGTTAAGGCTTGTTTTTTAAGCCTTTCCTCGTCCAAGTGCAGCCCCGCACGGTGGGATAATAATCACCACCACGCTAATCACGACCAGGCTAATCACTCGTAGAAGGGCTGTCATTTTCTGTACTTTCTGGCTTCTTGTTCGAAGGAATACCTAAAGAGTTATCACAGTTTCTGGCTGTGACACAAGATTTTTTTATGGATCAATTACTGAGTGCGCTAATGATTTTGTCAAAACCGCTTGTTTTACATAAGAAAATACTTAAGTGAAAATAATTCAATTATTTTCATCACACTGCGTTCTTTTGCCGCTCTTTTGCCTGAATGAGCGACAACGTTGCGAGCAGTGTTCCGGTACGTAACGGTAAAACATGAAACGGCGCAACAAATGCTGAATGCGTCACGCAATGCTGCAATTTGGTCCGCCACCCTCAAAACGCGATGCCGCATACTCTCCTTCTCACGGAGGATTTATGACATTGTCGGTTATCTATACACGAGCGGCGCTGGGCGTTACGGCACCGTTAATCACGGTTGAGGTCCACATCAGCAACGGACTGCCCGGCCTGACGATGGTCGGGCTACCTGAAACCACCGTCAAAGAGGCCCGGGATCGGGTACGCAGCGCCATCATTAACAGCGGTTACACCTTTCCCGCAAAGAAAATCACCATCAATCTTGCGCCGGCCGATTTACCAAAAGAGGGCGGGCGATATGATTTACCTATCGCTATTGCGCTCCTGGCGGCCTCTGAGCAGCTTACCTCCACCAAACTGAGTCAGTATGAGTTAGTAGGCGAACTGGCGCTTACAGGTGCGCTACGCGGCGTTCCTGGGGCCATTTCAAGTGCGATGGAGGTTATCAGCGCAGGCAGAAAGATTATTGTCGCCGCGGACAATGAAGCCGAAGTGAGTTTGTTAGGCACCTCAGACTGTCTGGTTGCGGAGCATCTGCTTGAGGTCTGTGCGTTTCTGGAAGGTAAGAGCACGCTGCGTGAGCCTGTGGCGTCGATGACAGAAGAGATAAAGGGTGAGGGGTGTCTGAGCGATGTTATCGGCCAGGAACAGGGGAAGCGAGCGCTGGAAGTCACTGCGGCGGGTGGGCATAACCTGCTGCTGATTGGCCCACCGGGCACCGGAAAAACCATGCTCGCCAGTCGGCTGAACGGGTTATTGCCCGCACTGAGCAACCGTGAAGCGCTTGAGAGCGCAGCCATCATCAGCCTGCTCAATGCCGCAGTCGTCAGGCAACAGTGGCGGCGCAGGCCCTTTCGTTCACCCCACCATAGCGCGTCGCTCACCGCAATGGTGGGTGGCGGATCGATGCCAGGACCGGGGGAGATTTCACTGGCGCACAACGGCATTCTGTTTCTGGATGAACTGCCGGAGTTTGAGCGCCGCGTGCTCGATGCGCTGCGCGAACCGATCGAGTCCGGGCAGATCCATATTTCACGCACGCGGGCGAAAGTCACCTACCCCGCCAGTTTTCAGCTTATTGCCGCCATGAATCCCAGTCCGACCGGCCATTATCAGGGCATGCACAATCGTTCGTCGCCAGAACAGACGCTGCGCTATCTGGGCAAGTTGTCGGGGCCGTTTCTTGACCGTTTTGATCTGTCGCTGGAAATACCGCTTCCGCCACCGGGACTGTTGAGACAAACCGACAACGCGGGAGAAAGCAGTGCCGTTATACGTGAGCGCGTGGTCGCGGCGCAGCAACGTCAGTACAGGCGACAGCAAAAGCTGAACAACAGGCTGGAAAGCAGCGAGATGCGCGAGATTTGCCAGCTCAGCGCAGAGGACGCGCAGTGGCTGGAGGAGACGTTAACCCGCCTCGGATTGTCAATCCGCGCCTGGCAGCGGTTACTCAAGGTGGCGCGCACCATTGCGGATTTAGCCGGGCAGGAGACGATCGCACGCGCGCATTTACAGGAAGCGTTAAGCTATCGCGCCATTGATCGGCTGCTCATCCATCTGCAAAAGATGCTGGGATAAAAAAAGGGGCCTAAGCCCCTGTTCTTTAATCGTCAGATTCGGTGTAGTCTTCTGCACCTTCCATCTGCGGTTTACCGCCAGACAGCGTGTGGAAACGCTTCGGACGTTTAATACGCGTCATGTATTTGCTCCATACACGTTCCGGTTCAGTGACAGGCTCACGCTCACCCCGGCAGACAGCGACAAACTGTTTTTCTTCTTCAGTCGTCGGCTCACGCTTGCCGAGATCCAGTTCATTGAAGGCGTAACCGTGACGTTCCAGCAGTTGAGCCTCTTTGATGGTGAAGTCACCATGACGAGAGAACCCACGTGGATAGTATTTATTGTCGAAAAAACGATTCGTCGTCGTAAAGCTTTCCGCCATCCTACACGCTCCTAATTCTTTGGCTGAGCTATTTATGGCGCGGAGTATTAGTTACGCTTGACAGAGTGTAAAACAAAACATTTAAATCATAACGACAAATAATTTTGTGGAGAAAGCTGTGGATACGGAATTGTTAAAAACTTTCCTGGAAGTCAGCAGGACTCGCCACTTTGGTCGCGCCGCAGAGGCGCTGTACTTGACGCAATCAGCCGTCAGTTTTCGTATTCGCCAGCTTGAGAACCAACTGGGTGTAAATCTTTTTACTCGTCATCGTAACAACATCCGGCTTACGGCGGCCGGAGAGAAGCTGTTGCCCTATGCAGAAACGCTAATGAATACCTGGCAGGCGGCGCGAAAAGACGTCGCGCATACGTCTCGCCACAATGAGCTTTCCATCGGTGCCAGTGCGTCACTGTGGGAATGCATGCTCAACGGCTGGCTGAGCCGTCTTTACCTTACGCATAACAGTCTGCAATTCGAAGCGCGGATCGCGCAGCGCCAGTCACTGGTGAAACAACTTCATGAGCGACAACTTGATCTGTTGATCACAACAGAAGCCCCCAAGATGGACGAATTTAGCAGCCAGTTACTGGGACATTTCTCGCTGGCGCTTTACTGTGCAACCCCGGCGAAATATAAGACGGGCCTTAGCTATTTGCGCCTCGACTGGGGTCCGGATTTTCAGCAGCATGAAGCGGGCCTGATCGCAAGCGAGGAGATCCCTCAACTCACGACCAGTTCAGCCGAGATCGCCCGTCAGCAGCTTGCCTGTCTGGAAGGATGCGCCTGGCTACCGGTTTCATGGGCAAAAACGAAAGCGGATCTGCATCAGGTCACCGACAGCTTAACGCTGTCGCGACCGCTCTACGCCATCTGGTTGCAAACCAGTGATAAGCAAAGCATGGTGAAAGATCTTTTAAAAACCAATGTAATGGAATGAGTGAACATTTGCAGGGACGCAATGTTTTCTTAGGTCTGGGATCAGTGAAGAGAAGAGGTGCGAGGTAAATTTTGGACAAAAAAAATCCTTTGCCGAAGCAAAGGATAATTTTCTGGCAGGGGCGGAGAGACTCGAACTCCCAACACCCGGTTTTGGAGACCGGTGCTCTACCAATTGAACTACGCCCCTAATTAGGGTGGCGGAACGGACGGGACTCGAACCCGCGACCCCCTGCGTGACAGGCAGGTATT
>CAUQTV010000015.1:0-79372 GCA_963521185.1 uncultured Enterobacter sp.
GAACCAGGGAATGCCGGTATCAAAAACCGGTGCCTTACCGCTTGGCGATACCCCATCCGTGCAACGCTTACTGGGAATGGTGCGGGAGGCGAGACTTGAACTCGCACACCTTGCGGCGCCAGAACCTAAATCTGGTGCGTCTACCAATTTCGCCACTCCCGCAAAAAAAGATGGTGGCTACGACGGGAATCGAACCTGTGACCCCAGCATTATGAGTGCTGTGCTCTAACCAGCTGAGCTACGTAGCCATCTTTTTTTCGCGTTACCTTATCGGCGTTGCGGGGCGCATTATGCGTATTGGGCCGAGGATGGTCAATACCTTTTTCATCGAAAATTGCCGTAATGTGACTGTTTGGTTAGGTTGCGAACAGCCTGGCGCAATATTCGGCAATTATTGGTTATCAATCGCTTTAAACGCTTAAAAAAAGCAGAAAACAAAAACAGGCCCCGCAGGGCCTGGCATGATAACACTCACTTATTTATAGGCGGACTGATGCACGCCCACTGCGCGGCCTGACGGATCGTTCATGGTTTTGAACGCTTCGTCCCATTCAATGGCCTTAGCGGACGAGCAGGCTACCGATGGGCCGCCCGGAACGCATTCCGCCGCGCTCGGTACCGGGAACAACTCTTCAAAGATTTCGCGGTACAGGTAGCCCTCTTTAGAGGATGGCGTGTTGTACGGGAAACGGTAGCTGGCGGTCGCCAGTTGCTGATCGCTCACCTGCTGCGCAGCCACTTCTTTTAACGAGTCGATCCAGCTGTAGCCTACACCGTCAGAGAACTGCTCTTTCTGACGCCATGCCACGCTTGCCGGCAGATAGGATTCAAAACATTCGCGCAGAACGTGTTTTTCCATTTTGCCGTTGCCGCACATTTTATCCTGCGGGTTGATGCGCATCGCCACATCAAGGAATTTCTTATCCAGGAACGGCACACGGGCTTCAACACCCCAGGCGGACATGGCTTTGTTCGCACGGGCACAGTCGAACATGTGCAGAGCTTGCAGTTTGCGCACGGTTTCTTCATGCAGCTCTTTGGCATCTGGCGCTTTATGGAAATAGAGGTAGCCGCCAAACACTTCGTCCGATCCTTCGCCGGACAGCACCATTTTGATGCCCATCGCTTTGATTTTACGCGACATCAAATACATCGGTGTGGAGGCACGAATGGTGGTCACATCGTAGGTTTCAATGTGATAAATCACATCGCGGATCGCATCCAGACCTTCCTGCACGGTGAAATGAATTTCATGGTGCACGGTACCCAGATGGTTTGCCACTTCCTGCGCGGCTTTCAGATCGGGAGAACCCACCAGGCCTACGGCAAACGAGTGCAGCTGCGGCCACCAGGCTTCTGATTTTTCCTGATCTTCGACGCGACGCGCCGCATATTTCTTGGTGATCGCAGAGATAACCGAGGAGTCCAGACCGCCGGAGAGCAGCACGCCATACGGCACGTCTGACATCAGGTGGCTTTTCACGGACTCTTCCAGCGCGTTACGCAGCTCGTCTTTGTTGGTGACGTTGTCTTTCACCGCGTCGTAGTCAAACCAGTCGCGCTGATAGTAGCTGCGAATTTCGCCGTCTTTGCTCCACAGGTAGCTGCCTGCCGGGAACTCTTTAATGGTACGGCACACCGGCACCAGCGCTTTCATTTCAGAGGCGATGAACATGTTGCCGTGCTCGTCGTAGCCCATGTACAGCGGGATGATACCAATATGGTCGCGGCCAATGAGGTACGCGTCTTTTTCGCTATCGTAGAGAACAAAGGCAAACATCCCTTGCAGATCGTCAAGGAAGTCCGCGCCTTTTTCCTGATACAGCGCGAGGATCACTTCACAGTCGGAACCGGTCTGGAAGGCATAGCGATCGCCATATTCCGCGCGCAGTGCCTGATGATTGTAGATTTCACCGTTAACGGCCAGCGCATGGGTTTTCTGTTCGTTGTACAGCGGCTGAGCACCGGCGTTAACGTCAACAATCGACAGACGTTCGTGAGCTAAGATCGCTTTATCGCTGGCATAGACGCCGGACCAGTCCGGACCACGGTGGCGCATCAAACGCGACAGCTCCAGCGCTTTTTTACGCAGCTCGACCGCGTCAGTTTTAATATCCAGTACGCCAAAAATTGAACACATAACCTTCTCCGTTAACCCTGTGGTGTTTGTTTGCTGTGCAACGCGTCATCGCATTGTCTTATCGCCTGCAAATGAAAATGCCGGAAAGGGGAGAAGGGCGCAAGCGTTTTAGCGTGCTGAAATCAAATAGTGCAATAGCCATTGTCGAATGATGAAAAATGCGTATGGATTGGCGGTGATTATTGCGGAATCGATAATTTTTGGCGGTTTTTATTGAACGTGAATATTTAAAAGGGCGCTAAAAATGAAAAACCACGCCCGGCGGCGTGGTGGTGATCAAATCACATCGATTTCTGCGACGGAGGGGTAAATCCAGCTCGGTCGGAACGGCATACTGTCGATGTCATCGATTTGCGAGACGCCGGAGAGCACCAGAATGGTTTCCAGCCCCGCCTGAAAACCGGCCAGAATATCCGTCTTGAGGTTATCGCCGACAATCACCGTGTGCTCGGAGTGCGCCTGCATCGTATTGAGCGCGGCGCGAATAATCCACGGGCTGGGTTTGCCCACCACAAAGGGTTTGCGTCCGGAGATTTTCTCAATGCCTGCGCACAGTGCGCCACAGGCCGGGTAGAATCCGCGTCCGTGGGTATCCGGGTTGGTGGCAATAAAGCGTGCGCCGTTAGCCACAAAGAAGGAAGCCTTATGCATCATCTCCCAGTTGTAGGAGCGCGTTTCGCCCACAATCACAAAATCCGGGTTAATGTCGGTGATGGTAAAACCGGCTTTATACAGCTCATGGATCAGCGCGCCTTCGCCCACAACATAGGCTTTTTTCCCTTCCTGACGCTTGAGGAAATCGGCGGTCGCCATCGCTGAGGTATAGAAGACGCTGTCCGGCACATTGATGCCCGCAGAGGCAAACCGGTTCGCCAGATCCTGTCCGGTCTGCGACGGGTAGTTGGTCAGCAGTACCAGCGGCAGCCCTTTTTCCATGATGCCCGTCAGAAACTCAGCGGCACCGGGTACGGCGACGTTGTCATGCATCAGCACGCCGTCGATATCACAAATTACATTTTTAATGGTCATGAACTGTCCGGATATAAAAGTATTAACTTTCCAGCAAACGTTGCAGTAAAGAGCCGTTAAGCATGGCGCGTTTGACCAGCGCGAACGCGCCGATGGCCGAGCGGTGATCGAGCGTCGAGCGCACCACCGGCAGATTTTTGCGGAAGGCTTTCAACGCCTGGGTATTAATGCAGCCTTCAATGGCGGGGAGCAGCACTCTTTCCGCTTCGACGATTTCCCCGGCGATCACCACCTTCTGCGGATTAAACAGGTTAATGGCGATAGCGATGGTTTTACCGAGGTGGCGGCCAACGTGTTCAATCACTTCACTGGCCAGCGCATCGCCTTTATTAGCGGCTTTGCAAATGGCTTTAATGCTGCAATCGTCCAGCGTCACGCGGCTTTGATAGCCCTGCTCCAGTAAATGGCGCACCCGCTGTTCAATAGCGGCATTGGCGGCGATGGTCTCAAGGCAGCCAAAGTTGCCACAGTGGCAGCGCTCGCCCAGCGGTTCAACCTGGATATGACCGATCTCACCGACGTTACCGTTGCGGCCGATAAAAATACGCCCGTTAGAGATAATCCCGGCCCCGGTTCCCCGGTGAACACGCACTAAAATGGAGTCTTCACAGTCCTGACTTGCACCAAAGTAGTGCTCTGCGAGCGCCAGACTGCGGATATCGTGACCGACATAGCAGGTCACCTTAAAGCGTTTTTCCAGCGCCTCCACCAGCGCCCAGTTTTCGACCTGGATGTGCGGCATATAGCGGATCACGCCGCTTTCAGGATCAACCAGGCCCGGCAGGATCACCGAAATGGCAATCAGCTCGCGGGTTTTGCGCTGGCAGTTTTCAATAAAGGTGGCAATGGTATTCAGTAGCGCGTGTTCGAGGGTTTCCTGCGTGCGCTCGGGCAGCGGAAAGTGCTCTTCAGCGATGGTTTTGCTGCTCAGATCAAAGAGGGTCAGCGTGGTGTCGTGACGTCCAAGGCGTACGCCAATCGCATGGAAATTACGCGTTTCAGTCACGATCGAAATGGCGCGGCGGCCCCCGGTGGAGGCCTGCTGATCGACTTCTTTAATCAACCCGCGTTCAATTAACTGGCGCGTAATTTTGGTGACGCTGGCGGGAGCAAGCTGGCTGTGCTCGGCGATCTGAATGCGTGAGATCGGGCCGTGTTGATCGATCAGGCGGTAAACTGCCGCACTGTTAAGCTGTTTAACGAGGTCAACATTACCAATTTGAGCTTGTCCGCCTGATGTCATACTTTTACTTACTCAGTGACGACCTCGTTACCATTAACGATGGTCTTGATTACTTTATAATCGCGTGTAAATGCGGTCAGGTTGGCCACCATGCCCGGTGCGATACTGCCCAGCTGTTTGTCAACGCCGATGGCGCGAGCAGGGTAGAGCGTGGCCATGCGCAGGGCTTCATCCAGCGCAATATTCACGTGTTCCACCAGATTCTGCACCCCTTCGATCATCGTCAGGGCGGAACCGCTCAGCGTGCCGTTTTCGTCCACACACAGTCCATTACGGTAGTATATTGTTTTACCAGCAAAAATGAACTGCTCAATATTGGCACCCGCAGGGGCGGTGGCGTCGGTCACCAGGCAAAGTTTGTCGCCTTTCAAACGCTTAGCGAGGCGCACGTTGCTGTAATCCACATGCAGACCATCAACAATAATGCCGCAGTAAATCTCTGCGTCGTCGAGAATGGCACCGGTCAGCCCCGGCTCGCGCCCGGTAATGTACGGCATGGCGTTAAACAGGTGCGTCGCAAAGCGCACGCCCGCACGAAAGCCGCTTTTCGCTTCTTTATACGTGGCGTTGGAATGCCCGGCGGATACCACTATGCCTGCCGCCGTCAGTGCGCTGATGACGTCACTGCCGGCCATTTCCGGTGCCAGCGTGACCTTGGTAATAACATCAGCATTTTCGCAGAGAAAATCAACGAGTTCTGCATCGGGCTTACGCACAAATTTTGGATTGTGGGTGCCTTTTTTCACGATGTTCAGCCACGGACCTTCAAGATGCAGACCCAGCGCCTGGTGCGGGTATTTCGCTTTGTACTCGCGCATGACGCGGATGCCCTGTTTCATCAGGTCATCGCTGCTGGTGATAAGCGTAGGCAGATAGCTGGTGCAGCCGGATTTTTCGTTAGCGCGCTGCATGATTTCAAGCGTTTCGACGCTCACCGCCTCTGCGGTGTCATTAAACTGCACCCCGCCGCAGCCGTTGAGCTGCACATCAATAAAACCGGGGGCGAGTATCGCGCCGTTTAGCGAGCGCTGCTCAATGCCAGGCGGAAGCTCAGACAGTGGACAAAGACTGTCGATCAGGCCATTTGCGACAATCAGCGCATGGTCATCGAGAATTTCATGGCCGGTAAAGATCCGACTCTGGGTTAAAGCGTACATAACGACCCCCGGGTAAAAAATGGGTCCGCTTTTCAGGTGTCAGGCATGAAAAGCGGAAACTGATTACAAACCTTTAATGTTTTCTGCTTCTAATTCGTTGAAGTATTTCAGCGTCTTAACCTTCAGTTCCATGGTGGACGGCTCGTCACACACTACAACCGCTTTCGGATGCAGTTGCAGACAGCTAATGGTCCACATGTGATTCACGTTGCCTTCAACCGCCGCCTGCAACGCCAGCGCTTTCACATTGCCCAGCACCAGAATCATCACTTCTTCCGCATCCAACAG
Organism: uncultured Enterobacter sp.; assembly: GCA_963521185.1. GTDB lineage: Bacteria > Pseudomonadota > Gammaproteobacteria > Enterobacterales > Enterobacteriaceae > Enterobacter_D. The sequence continues at coordinate 5,858 of CAUQTV010000015.1, forward strand.
CGTACCCACGCCCACGGTCAGCGCATATTTTGGCACCTGGTTAACGTCGCCATCAAAGAAGCGGGAGTTCGCCACGCGGGTGTCATGCGTCAGCGTTTTAATGCGCGTGCGGGAAGCCAGTGAAGAGGCCGGTTCGTTAAACGCGATATGACCGTCGTTGCCTACGCCACCCATAAACAGGTGAATTTTGCCGTAGGCCCGGATTTTTTCTTCATACTGACGGCATTCTGCGTCAATATCTGGCGCATTGCCATCCAGCAGATTGATATTTTCTGCCGGGATATCAACATGATCAAAAAAGTTGCGGTGCATAAAGCTGTGATAGCTTTCCGGGTGTTCTTTTGCCAGGCCGACGTATTCGTCCATATTGAAGGTCACGACGTGCTGGAAGCTAACCTGGCCCGCTTTGTGCATTTCTACCAACGCTTTATACGCGGTAAGGGGCGTGCCGCCGGTAGGCAGACCGAGAACAAACGGACGATCCGCCGTCGGCTTGAACGCATTAATGCGGTTAACGATGTGGCGTGCGGCCCATTTGCCGACGTGTTCAGCGGTCGCCAGGGGGATCAGTCTCATTGTGCACCTCTACTCAACAGTTAAAAATAAGTGGGCGGATGACGTGTCTGCTTCAGCATTAAGCGTAACTCAGTATCAGCATCGAGCGGGGTCAATCCGTCTTGATTTTTTGAATCATAAAATAAGTTTGCCTGGTTAGCCAGTGAAGAGGAGGGGTATTAACGATATTTGGTGATTTTAATCACAAAAAGATCGCGTTTAATTTGCGAGGCGAATTAATTTTTCACACACTCAGACAGTCAGTGAAAATTGGCCGTGTTTCAGGTGAGTTTCGACAATAAAAATAGTGCTTGTGATGAGGCTCAACAGGGTTTCATAGGGGGAATTGAGATGAATATTTTAGGCTTTTTCCAGCGATTAGGTAGAGCGTTGCAGCTGCCGATCGCGGTATTGCCCGTGGCGGCACTTCTGCTGCGCTTCGGGCAACCTGATCTACTGAATGTGGCGTTTATTGCACAGGCGGGCGGGGCGATTTTTGATAACCTCGCGCTGATTTTCGCCATCGGTGTGGCGTCTTCATGGTCGAAAGACAGCGCGGGTGCGGCAGCACTGGCAGGGGCGGTGGGTTACTTCGTCCTGACTAAAGCGATGGTCACCATCAACCCGGCCATCAATATGGGCGTGCTGGCGGGGATTATCACCGGCCTCGTTGGCGGTATGGTCTACAACCGCTGGGCCAACATTAAATTACCTGATTTCCTGAGCTTCTTCGGCGGCAAACGCTTTGTGCCGATTGCGACAGGCTTCTTCTGTCTGGTGCTGGCGGCCATCTTTGGTTACGTCTGGCCACCGGTACAAAACGCGATTCATGCCGGTGGTGAATGGATTGTGTCGGTCGGCGCGCTCGGCTCGGGTATCTTCGGCTTCGTTAACCGTCTGCTGATCCCAACCGGTCTGCATCAGGTGCTGAATACCATTGCCTGGTTCCAGATTGGTGATTTCACCAACGCGGCAGGCGCGGTGTTCCACGGCGACATCAACCGCTTCTATGCAGGTGATACCACCGCAGGCATGTTCATGTCGGGCTTCTTCCCGATCATGATGTTCGGTCTGCCGGGTGCGGCGCTGGCGATGTACTTCGCGGCACCGAAAGATCGTCGTCCTATGGTCGGCGGTATGCTGATTTCCGTTGCGGTGACCGCGTTCCTGACGGGCGTGACCGAGCCGCTGGAATTCCTGTTCATGTTCCTCGCACCGCTGCTCTATCTCCTGCACGCTGTGCTGACGGGCATCAGCCTGTTTATCGCCACGTCACTGGGCATTCACGCCGGTTTCTCCTTCTCCGCCGGTGCTATCGACTACGTGTTGATGTACAACCTGCCAGCGGCAAGCAGCAACGTCTGGATGCTGCTGGTGATGGGCGTTGCTTTCTTCCTGATCTACTTCGTGGTCTTCAGCTTTGTTATCCGCACCTTCAATCTGAAAACGCCGGGTCGTGAAGATCGTGACGACGAGGTGGTACTGGAAGAGGCGAACAGCAACACCGAAGAGGGTCTGGATCAGCTGGCCGCCAGCTATGTCGCCGCCGTTGGTGGTTCCGCCAACCTGACCGCTATTGATGCGTGTATCACCCGTCTGCGCCTGAGCGTGGTGGATTCCGCGCAGGTTAACGATGCGCAGTGCAAACGCCTTGGTGCGTCTGGCGTGGTGAAGCTGAACAAGCAAACCATCCAGGTGATTGTGGGGGCGAAAGCCGAATCCGTGGGCGACGCGATGAAACGCGTTGTGGCGCGCGGTCCGGTGGCGGCTACAACGGCATCTGCCCCGGTCGCCGCTGCACCTGCTGCGGCAAAACCGCAGGCCGTGCCGAACGCCGCGCTGATTGCCGAGCTGGTATCGCCGATTACCGGTGACATCGTGGCGCTGGAGCAGGTACCGGATGAAGCCTTCGCCAGCAAAGCGGTGGGTGACGGCGTGGCGGTGAAACCGACGGATAAAACCGTGGTGGCACCCGCGGCGGGCACCATCGTGAAAATCTTCAACACCAACCACGCCTTCTGCCTCGAAACGGAAAAAGGCGCGGAGATCGTGGTCCATATGGGCATCGATACCGTTGCGCTCAACGGCCAGGGCTTTACGCGCCTGGTGGAAGAGGGCGCGCAGGTGGTCGCAGGGCAACCGGTGCTGGAAATGGATCTGGATTATCTGAACGCCCACGCGCGTTCAATGATAAGCCCGGTGGTATGCAGCAACAGCGATGACTTCAGCGGCCTGGTGCTTAAAGCACAGGGTCATGTCATTGCCGGTGAAACGCCACTGTTTGATATCAAAGGTTAATCGCCTGTTCCAATGTACGGATAAGCGGTGGGCGCAAACCCACCGCTTTTTTTTGCGCTAATCTCCCGCAAACACGCTTTTTGTTGAACTAAGGGTTGTCTCGGCGTCCTGCTTATAAGATCATACTCCGTTATACGTTGTTTACGCTTTGAGGAATCCGCGATGAGTGAGGCAGAAGCCCGCCCGAGTAACTTTATTCGCCAGATCATTGATGAAGATTTGGCCAGTGGAAAACACTCCACTGTTTGCACCCGTTTTCCGCCGGAGCCGAACGGTTATCTGCATATCGGCCACGCGAAATCTATCTGCCTGAACTTTGGCATCGCCCAGGATTATCAGGGCCAGTGCAACCTGCGTTTCGATGACACCAACCCGGTAAAAGAAGACATCGAATACGTTGAGTCGATCAAAAACGACGTGCAATGGCTTGGCTTCCACTGGTCCGGCGATGTGCGCTACTCCTCTGACTATTTCGATCAACTGCACAGCTATGCGGTGGAGCTGATCAACAAGGGCCTCGCCTACGTTGACGAATTAACGCCGGAACAGATCCGTGAATACCGTGGCTCGCTGACCGCACCGGGCAAAAACAGCCCGTATCGCGATCGCAGCGTCGACGAGAACCTGGCGCTGTTTGAAAAAATGCGTGCCGGTGGTTTTGAAGAAGGCACCGCCTGCCTGCGTGCCAAAATTGACATGGCCTCGCCGTTTATCGTGATGCGCGATCCGGTTATCTACCGCATCAAGTTTGCCGATCACCACCAGACCGGCACCAAATGGTGCATCTATCCGATGTACGATTTCACGCACTGCATCAGCGATGCGCTGGAAGGCATCACGCACTCCCTGTGCACGCTGGAGTTCCAGGACAACCGTCGTCTGTATGACTGGGTGCTGGACAACATCACCATTCCGGTTCACCCGCGCCAGTACGAATTCTCGCGCCTGAATCTGGAATACACCGTGATGTCCAAGCGTAAGCTGAACCTGCTGGTGACCGACAAGCATGTGGAAGGCTGGGACGATCCGCGTATGCCGACCATCTCTGGCCTGCGTCGTCGTGGCTACACCGCCGCCTCCGTGCGCGAGTTCTGCAAACGCATCGGCGTAACCAAGCAGGACAACACCATTGAAATGGCGTCGCTGGAATCCTGTATTCGTGAAGATCTGAACGAAAACGCCCCGCGCGCAATGGCGGTTATCGATCCGGTTAAGCTGGTGATCGAGAACTATGCGCAGGGTGAGAGCGAAATGGTCACCATGCCTAACCATCCGGGCAAACCGGAAATGGGCAGCCGTGAAGTGCCGTTTAGCGCGGAAATCTGGATTGACCGTGCTGACTTCCGTGAAGAAGCCAACAAGCAGTACAAACGCCTGGTGCTGGGCAAAGAAGTGCGCCTGCGCAACGCCTACGTGATCAAAGCCGAGCGCGTAGAGAAAGACGCTGAAGGCACCATCACCACCATTTTCTGTTCTTACGATGCGGATACGCTGAGTAAAGATCCGGCCGATGGCCGCAAAGTGAAAGGCGTGATCCACTGGGTCAGCGCGGCGCATGCGTTGCCGGTTGAGATTCGTCTTTACGACCGTCTGTTCAGCATTCCCAACCCGGGTGCAGCGGAGGATTTCCTCGCCACCATCAACCCGGAATCGCTGGTGGTGAAGCAGGGCTTCGCGGAGCCGAGCCTGAAAGCGGCGGAAACGGGCAAGGCGTTCCAGTTCGAGCGTGAAGGTTATTTCTGCCTCGACAGCCGTCACACCACCGCCGACAAACGGGTATTTAACCGCACCGTCGGCCTGCGTGATACCTGGGCGAAAATCGGCGAGTAACGGTTTATCGCGTCAATCAAACGCCGCTTCGAGCGGCGTTTTTTTTGCGCATAATTAAGCCTTACTTAATATATTCGCGACGCGAATTAATTAACTTTCTGCGCGATCTCTCATTTCCTCAATTTTAATCAAAATGCCTTTCTAAGGCTTATCACCAGGCGTTTTTCACAAATGTAACGAAACGCGAACAAATATGTGCTCTTCGTCATAATCTCATCCTTTGCTCACTGAAATGTGTTGATAATTCGCGTCGCGAAAAATAGTCTTGGAGACGGTAGATTTTATGTGGTTTTCACATAACTGCCGGGCTTTACTTCATTTTTTATTTTTCGCGTTCTGCATTTGCAGGCGCTTTTAATACGTCAAAGAGGAACACTTATGCGTACGTTCAGTGGCAAACGTAGTACGCTGGCGCTGGTTATTTCTGGCGCTACAGCACTGTCGGGTTGGGCCATTTCGCCGCAGGCGGCAGCCGCCGGGTTTATTGATGATTCCACGCTGACTGGCGGTATCTATTACTGGCAGCGTGAGCGCGACCGTAAAGACGTAACCGAACACGACAAATACGAAACCAACCTTTCCCATTCCACATGGAACGCCAACCTCGATTTCCAGTCGGGCTATGCCGCCGACATGTTTGGCTTTGATATCGCCGCCTTTACCGCCATTGAAATGGGTGAGAACGGCGACAGCGGTCACCCCAATGAAATCGCGTTTTCGTCCAAAAACAAAGCCTACGACGAAGACTGGTCCGGTGATAAAAGCGGCGTGAGCCTGTACAAAGCTGCCGCGAAATTCAAATACGGTCCGGTATGGGCGCGTGCGGGGTATATCCAGCCGACGGGCCAGACGCTACTGGCACCACACTGGAACTTTATGCCGGGCACCTATCAGGGCGCAGAAGCCGGGGCCAACCTGGATTACGGCGACGCCGGAGCGCTGAGCTTCTCCTATATGTGGACGGATAACTACAAAGCGCCGTGGCATACCGAAATGGACGGCTTCTATCAGAACGACCAAAAAACCAAAGTCGATTATCTGCACTCGCTGGGCGCGAAGTATGATTTCAAAAACGACCTGGTGCTGGAAGCCGCGTTTGGTCAGGCGCAGGGCTATATCGATCAGTATTTTGCCAAAGCCAGCTACAAGTTTGATGTGGTCGGCAGCCCGCTCTCTACCAGCTATCAGTTTTACGGCACGCGCGACAAAGTCAGCGATGGCGGCGTGAACGATATCTACGACGGCACCGCGTGGACGCAGGCACTAACCTTTGGCTACAAAGTGGGTGACGTGGATCTGCGCCTCGAAGGCACCTGGGTCAAAGCTGAAGGGCAGCAGGGCTATTTCCTGCAACGCATGACGCCAACCTATGCGTCATCGAACGGTCGTCTGGATATCTGGTGGGATAACCGCTCAGACTTCAACGCCGACGGCGAAAAAGCGCTGTTCTTCGGGGCGATGTACGACCTGAAAAATTTCAATCTGCCGGGCTGGGTAGTGGGTGCGTCATACGCCTACGCCTGGGATGCCAAACCGGGCGACATGGCGACGCCGGATGAATATTACGATCCCAACTACCGTCTGAAAGAGTCCGCTTACAGCCTTGATGCGGTCTATACGTTGCAGGACGGTCGCGCTAAGGGCACCATGTTCAAGCTGCACTTTACGCAGTACGACAACCACTCCGACATTCCGAGCTACGCGGGTGGCTACGGCAACATCTTCCAGGATGAGCGTGACGTGAAGTTCATGGTCATCGCGCCGTTCACCATTTTCTAAGCGTATTACGTGCCATGACAAAACCAGCCCTTCGCGGCTGGTTTTCGTTTTTGTAGATAAAATAGCGTGCGTGACGCATTATGGTCGCAGAGCGTTGAGATGAAGAATACCGGAGCCTGCTTGACCACTGACATTGCCCCGCGCCGCCGTGGCCGTCCACCGAAAACCGACCGCACTTTTACCGACACGCGTGAAGCGCTGATCCGCAGCGGCCTGGCGTTACTGACACACGTCGGCTATCTCTCAACCGGCATTGACGCCATCGTCAAAAACGTCGGCGTGCCGAAAGGCTCGTTCTATTACTACTTTGAAAACAAAGAAGAGTACGGTCAGGTGGTGCTGGAGGCATATGACAGCTTCTTTCAGCACAAGCTGCGTAAATATCTGGCGGACACTTCGCTGGCACCGCTAAACCGCCTCGCCTGTTTCGTGCAGAGCGCCGGGGAGGGGATGGCTAAATACGATTTTACGCGCGGTTGCCTGGTCGGCAATTTGATGCAGGAAAGCCCCGGTTTGCCTGAAGCCTTCAGCGAACAGCTCAAAGCGATCCTTGCGGGCTGGCAGCAGCACGTGGCGGCTTGTCTGCGCGAGGCGATGGCCGCCGGAGAGATAACGTCTGCGCTGTCGCCGGATGCCCTGGCGATCGTTTTCTGGAGCGGCTGGGAGGGGGCGGTAATGCGCGCGAGGCTGTTCCGATCCGCCCAGCCGCTCAATGAATTCTGGGACTACTTTTCGGCGTCGATCCGCGCGGCGTAATTGACGCAAAACAATTTATTTTCATTTCCCTGGCGCAATCCTCTGATAATCCTTGAACAAAGAACCGTCACCGATTACCGTCTTTATTAATACTAGACGATCGGTCAATAATGATTTTAACGTGCTAACACCTGGCTCACGCAATGAGGTCACTATGTTTAAAGCAATTCAGATTACTAAGACGGAAGGGCAGTACGCCGCAGCGCTGGTTGAAGTGGATGAACAGGATCTGCCGGAAGGGGACGTGACGGTTGAGATCGACTACTCGTCGATTAACTACAAAGACGCGCTGGCGATCACCGGACGCGGGCCGATTGTGCGCCAGTTTCCGATGGTGCCCGGTATCGATTTCGCGGGAACGGTCATTGCCAGCGACAGCGCGCAGTACGCGCCGGGCGATAAAGTGCTGCTGACCGGCTGGGGCGTGGGCGAGCGTCACTGGGGCGGACTGGCGGGTAAAGCGCGTATCAAAAGCGAATGGCTGACGCCGCTGCCAAACTCAGCGGATGCAAAACAGGTGATGGCGATGGGTACCGCAGGCTTTACCGCCATGTTATGCGTCCAGGCGGTGCTGGATCACGGTGTGAAGCCGGAAGACGGTCCGGTGCTGGTGACTGGCGCAGGCGGCGGGGTAGGCAGCTGCGCGGTACTCTTGCTGGCGAAAATGGGCTACCAGGTTGTGGCGTCCACCGGTCGTCCGCAGGAGGGCGAGTGGATGCGTAACCAGCTCGGGGCCAGTGAGATTATCAATCGTGATGAACTGAGCGCACCGGGTAAACCGCTGCAAAAAGAGCGCTGGGCGGCGGCGGTGGATACCGTCGGCAGCCATACGCTGAGTAACGTCTGCGCCTCGGTGCGCTACGATGGGATCGTGGCCGCCTGCGGTATGGCGCAGGGCATGGATCTGCCCGCGACCGTCGCCCCGTTCATACTGCGCGGCGTAACTCTGCGCGGGATCGACAGCGTGATGGTGAGCAGCGCTAAACGCCCGGCCATCTGGGAAAAAGCCTGCCAGTACCTGACGCCGGAAGTGTTAGCGACGCTAAGCGAAGTGCATCCGCTGTCAGACGCCATCAGCGTGGCGGAACAGCTACTCGACGGCAAAGTGCGTGGCCGCGTGGTGATTAACTGTAAGGCATAAGCCCGACGTCACGCCCGGCGGCGCTTCGCTTGCCGGTATGGTTTCGTAGGCCGGGTAAGGCGACAGCCGCCACCCGGCGAAGGCTTGCTGGGCTACAGAAGCCGGCATAAATTGCGCGCATAAAAAAGCCAGCCCGAAAGCTGGCTTTTTACGTTCTGGTTCGCTTATTTATGCGAAAGTTCGTGTGCCGCATCGTCTTCACGGCAATCACCTTCGGCGCAGTGGCCGTACAGGTACAGGCTGTGGTTCGTCAGACGAATACCGTGTTTAGAGGCGATGTCGCGCTGACGCGCTTCAATGGAATCATCGCTAAATTCAATGACCTTGCCGCAGTCGAGGCAGATCAAATGATCGTGGTGATGCTGCTGAGTCAATTCGAAAACGGATTTGCCGCCTTCAAAATTATGACGGGTTACGATACCCGCGTCATCAAACTGGTTAAGCACGCGATACACGGTCGCCAGACCAATTTCCTCGCCCATGTCGATCAAGCGTTTGTATAAATCTTCCGCACTCACATGATGGTTATCCGGGCCCTGAAGAACTTCCAGAATTTTTAACCGAGGAAGCGTGACTTTCAGGCCGGCCTTCTTTAATGCGGTATTGTTGTCAGTCATGCGGAATCTGTCCTGTTGCGTAGCGATTCACTTCCCGATTGGAAGTAAATGAGAATGCTCTTGAGTAAATGCGTCTCATTATAGAACTGCCATGTCTAAATGAAAACTGCAAGTCCTCAAGCAAAGTATGCGTATAAAACGTGGTATCGCCAACAAACCTCGGTGACACAGCACGTTTAACCAGGGGATATTGTACAGGTATGAGCGTAAAAGTTAAAAAATTGTAGCAATTATTTTCATCGGTAATATCTATCAATGCGGCGCATCCAACAGGTTGCGCCGCACAGCAATCAGGCGTTCACGATCTCATCTAGATGAAGTTCTTCAGAAATCTGCTTCACCCATTTTTCAACGCGCTCAGCGGTCAGCTCCGGCTGGCGATCTTCGTCAATGGCAAGGCCGACGAAATGGTCGTCATCCGCCAGACCTTTCGACGCTTCAAAATGGTAGCCTGCGGTTGGCCAGTGACCGACGATGGTCGCACCGCGCGGTTCGATGATGTCGCGGATGGTGCCCAGCGCATCACAGAAATATTCCGCGTAGTCTTCCTGGTCGCCACAGCCGAACAGCGCCACCAGTTTGCCGTTGAAGTCGACCTCTTCCAGCGTCGGGAAGAAATCATCCCAGTCACACTGCGCTTCACCGTAATACCAGGTCGGGATACCCAGCAGCAGGATGTCGTAGCCGTCGAGATCTTCTTTGCTGCTCTTGGCAATGTCATGCACGTCGGCAACGTCTTTACCAAGCTGCTTTTGGATCATCTTCGCGATATTTTCGGTGTTACCAGTGTCGCTGCCGAAAAAAATGCCTGTGATTGCCATGAGTAAAATAACCTCTTGAAACTTAATGAAATGGTGGTGGCACATTGCCCACGGATAAGGGCAATGATAGCAGAACAGAGAAGCGCGCGGAAACAGCAATCGCCTCAGACTGCACTCTGTGCTACATGAATGTGAGATTTGTAGGGATTTTCAGACGATCCCCTGGTCATGCAACGCTTTTAGCTGGGTCAGCAGCAGTTCTTCAATCAGTTCGCTGCGGCTGATTTCGCGGGCATCGGCCAGTTCGTTCAACGCGTCAACCGCGTCTGCATTCAGTTTCAGTTCGACGCGTTTGAGGCCACGAACTTTATCGCGTTTAAGCTGATTACGCTTATTAATGCGCAATTGTTCGTCGCGTGAGAGCGGATTCGTTTTCGGTCTTCCCGGCCGACGCTCATTCGCGAACAGATCTATTGTCGTACGGTCCGTTTGTTCTTTAGCCATGATTTAGAGTGACTTCGGGGGAAAAACACGCTGCCAGAGAGTAGCCCTGAGCAATTAGCGCGCCATCATACATCAGGGAGCGGGGGACGCCAACGACCGGGCGCGTCGTGGCGCTCGGTCGCCGGGTTTTTAATCAACGCGCGTCGTTAAGGTAGCGGCGAATGGCCCGCAATACCGCCTCTGGTTTCTCAGCGTGTACCCAATGACCGGCTCCGGCAATCACATGCGCGCGCGCCTGCGGGAATTGCGCCAGCAGCGCATCACGATACGCCTCGGTCACATAGGGTGAATGTCCACCACGCACAAAGAGGGCGGGCTTGTCCCACGCCGGAACCTCTTGCCAGCCGACGATATGGGCGTACTGCTCCCACAGCACCGGCACGTTAAAGCGCCACTCACCGTCAACGAAAGATTTCAGCAAAAACTGCACCACGCCTTCTTCATCCAGCTGTTCGCGCAGAACGGCTGCCGCCTGCTGGCGGGTGGACACGTTCGCGTCGGTCACGGCATTAATCGCGGCAAAAATCTCATCATGACGGCGGACCTGATAATCCACCGGCGCAATATCAATCGCCACCAGCCGATCGATGCGTTCAGGTGCCAGCGCGGTTAACGCCATCACCGCTTTGCCGCCCATCGAATGCCCAATAAAGGTGGCTTTTTCAATACCATGCGCGTCCAGCGTGTCGAGCAGATCCTGAGCCATCGCCGGGTAATTCATCTCCGGGGCGCGGGGTGAAAGACCGTGGTTGCGCATATCGACCTGAATGATATCGTGGTCATTCACCAGGTCACGCGCCAGCACGCCGAGGTTGTCCAGACTGCCAAAAAGACCGTGAACGAGGACGATGGGAGAATTGTTGTGCAGATGTTGTGCAGTTTGCGCTCGGGTATTCATTTTCATGGCAAAGTTCTTTTTTTCGCTCGCAAGGGTTAGGGTATTATGTTGACCATTCTGCCGCCCGGCTGCAAGGGGTCGATTTATCCGACTTTTGCCGTCCTTCTGGCTTGACGCTATCCGCTGTTGAGATTTGACCTTATAATCTCAATGACTTGTATTCAGATAAGATACTTCACTGGATTAAGATGAAAACGATCGAAGTTGATGATGAACTCTATAGCTACATTGCCGGCCACACCAAACACATTGGTGAGAGTGCATCGGACATTTTACGGCGCATGTTGAAATTTTCCGCCGCCTCAAAGCCTGCCACCGCCGCGCCGAAAGACGCTGCCCCGGTTATCGTTACCGCGGATGCCAAACCGGCGAACACTGCAAAAGATAAGGTCCGTGCCATGCGCGAACTGCTGCTTTCTGACGAATATGCCGATCAGAAAAGAGCCGTTAATCGTTTCATGCTGGTGCTGTCTACACTTTATTCATTAGATGCAAAAGCCTTTGCGGACGCGACGGAGTCCTTACACGGTCGCACGCGCGTCTACTTTGCCAGCAACGAGCACACGCTGCTGCAAAACGGCAATCAGACCAAGCCCAAAGAAGTGCCAGGCACGCCTTACTGGGTGATTACGAATACCAACACGGGTCGTAAATGCAGCATGATTGAACACATCATGCAGTCGATGCAATTCCCGGCGGAATTGATTGAAAAGGTTTGCGGCACTATTTAATCCTTGCAGAAGAAGGACCAGGCAATGGCCAACCACCCACGTGCAGGGCAGCCTGCACAACAGAGCGATCTGATTAACGTCGCCCAGCTAACGGCGCAGTATTACGTACTGAAGCCGGATGTCGGGAATGCAGAACACGCGGTCAAGTTCGGGACCTCGGGGCACCGTGGCAGCGCAGCCCGTCACAGCTTTAACGAGCCGCACATTCTGGCGATTGCTCAGGCGATTGCGGAAGATCGTGCGAAGAATGGCATTACCGGTCCGTGCTATGTGGGTAAAGACACCCACGCGCTCTCCGAGCCGGCGTTTATTTCGGTGCTGGAAGTGCTGGCGGCAAACGGCGTGGACATTATTGTGCAGGACAATAACGGCTATACGCCGACCCCTGCCGTGTCGAACGCGATCCTTGAGCACAATAAAAAGGGTGGCGCTCAGGCGGACGGTATCGTGATTACGCCGTCGCATAACCCGCCGGACGACGGTGGCATTAAATACAACCCGCCAAACGGTGGCCCGGCCGATACCAACGTCACCAAAGTGGTGGAAGATCGCGCTAACCAACTGCTGGCAAACGGTCTGCAAGGCGTGAAGCGCATCTCCCTTGATGAGGCGATGGCCTCCGGTCATGTGAAAGAGCAGGACCTGGTGCAGCCGTTTATCGAAGGCCTGGCGCAGATCGTCGATATGGCGGCTATTCAGAAAGCTGGCCTCAAGCTGGGCGTTGATCCGCTCGGTGGCTCCGGCATTGAATACTGGCAGCGCATTGCCGACTTCTACAAGCTGGATTTGACCATCGTGAACGATCACGTGGATCAGACCTTCCGCTTTATGCACCTCGACAAAGACGGCGCGATCCGCATGGACTGCTCCTCCGAGTGCGCAATGGCGGGCCTGCTGGCCCTGCGCGATAAATTTGACCTCGCGTTTGCCAACGATCCGGATTACGACCGTCACGGCATCGTCACCCCTGCGGGACTGATGAACCCGAACCACTATCTGGCGGTGGCGATTAACTACCTGTTCCAGCACCGTCCACAGTGGGGCAAAGACGTTGCCGTTGGCAAAACCCTTGTGTCCTCAGCGATGATTGACCGCGTGGTCAACGATCTGGGCCGCAAGCTGGTTGAAGTTCCGGTCGGTTTTAAATGGTTTGTCGACGGCCTGTTTGACGGCAGCTTCGGTTTTGGTGGCGAAGAGAGCGCCGGGGCCTCGTTCCTGCGTTTCGATGGCACGCCGTGGTCCACGGACAAAGACGGCATCATCATGTGCCTGCTGGCGGCTGAAATCACCGCGGTCACCGGTAAAAACCCGCAGCAGCATTATGACGAACTGGCTGAGCGCTTTGGTGCGCCGAGCTATAACCGTCTGCAAGCGGGGGCAACGTCCGCTCAGAAAGCCGCGCTGTCTAAGCTGTCGCCGGAAATGGTGAGCGCCGACACACTGGCGGGTGATCCGATCACCGCACGTCTGACGGCAGCACCGGGCAACGGCGCGTCCATTGGCGGCCTGAAAGTGATGACCGCTAACGGCTGGTTCGCGGCGCGTCCGTCGGGCACCGAAGACGCCTACAAAATTTACTGCGAAAGCTTCCTCGGTGAAGAGCACCGTTTGCGCATTGAGAAAGAAGCGGTAGAGATTGTCAGCGAAGTGCTGAAAAACGCGTAAGTGCTGTTCGGGGGCGGGCTGATGCCCTCACCCCGGCCCTCTCCCACGGGGAGAGGGAGAAAACACTAAAAACGGCAACCTTCGGGCTGCCGTTTTGCTTTTACCTAACTATGCCTATCCTTCAACTCAAACCTCGGTGACACCAGCCCGTACAGCGTCCAGCCCATAAAGGTCACCATCGCGCCATACAGCATCGCTTCCTGTCCGGAGGAGTAGAGCGCGTAGAAGCTGTAAAGCGCCCCCAACAGCGCTACGAGGTTGGCAATTTTCGCTTTGTGCGGATCGACCTTCGCCACTTTCTGAATAATCACCAGCGCCGCCATCGACAGAATATACGGGATAATGTTGGTCACCACCGCCAGATTCACCAGCACGTTGAACTGCTTATTCAGCGACGGGCTGATGGTCATTAGCGCCAGCCCACTCTGGATAATCACAATCGTCAGCATGCCTTTCACCGGGGCGTCCGCGCGGTTAAGCGCTGAGAACACTTTCGGAAAGTAGCCCTCGTCCGCCGAGGATTTGAACACCTGCGCAATGGTGAACTGCCACCCCAGCAGCGAGCCGCAGCAGGACATCACCATCAGCCCCATAATCACTTTCCCGACGGTGGGGGTAAACATCTGCGAAAAGGCCAGACCAAAGGGCGCGGTGGAGTTTGCCAGATCCATGTTTGGCACAATTCCCGCAATCACATTGGTCGAAACGATATAAATCACCGCTGCCCCCAGCGTTCCGCCCATCACCGCAATTGGCACGTTGCGCTCCGGGTTTTCCACGACGTCGGTATTCGCACAGGCCGATTCCAGCCCCAAAAACGCCCACAGCGTCATGGCGATGGAGGAGCCGACCGCATCAAAAAACGGCACGCTGTGCGGATTCCAGGACTGGGCGTACAGTGCCGGGCTAAACCAGAACCAGCCAATCACCGACAGACCCATCACCGGGATGATCACCCCCCAGATGGTAATGCTGCTGAGCTGGCCGGTAATGCGCGCGCCGCCGAAATTCGCCACCGTGCATATCCACAGCACGCAAATGGTGGCAATCCCGATTTGCACCGGGCTTAAGCTTGCGCCCAGCAGTTCGCTGCCATACCCCACGGCGGAGATGGCAATCGCCACGTTGGCAATGAGCAGCGACACGCCATAGGTGTAGTTCGCCATAAAGTTGCCGGACTTGCCGAAAGCGTACTCGGCATAGCCGCCCATGCCGCCGGATTTGCGGCTGAACATGCCGCACTTGGCAAATGCCCAGGCCAGCGCCGTTGAACCCACCGCCGTGACCAGCCAGGAGATAATCGAGAGGGTGCCGACTTCCGCCAGCTTGGTCGGCAGCATAATGATCCCGGAGCCCATCATGTTGACCATCGTCAGAATGGTGAGTTGAACGACGCCCATTTTGTTGGATTTGCTCATAATATTTCTCCTTTCAGCAGGTCGCTTTGTGGCGCAGGTTGCGCGATGACGTGGCACATCACTCGCTTGCGGCCGTCGATCTCGTCGAGATAAACGCCCTGCAATTCAGGCGCGAAGCCCGGCAGCAGATTGATGCCTTCCTCCAGGGCGGCAAAGTAGTGCAGCACCGGGCCGCCCCAGACTTCACCGGGTACAACGCACAGCACGCCCGGCGGATAAGGCAGCGCGCCTTCGGCGGCAATGCGCCCTTCGGCATCGTTCAGTGACACCAGCTCGACCTCGCCACGAATAAAGGCGTAATTCGCCTGCTGCGGCCCCATTAACACGCGGGGGAAGGAGGCGTTGCGGAACATCTCTTTTTGCAGCTGTTTAACATTGTTGCGGGCATACAAATCATGCATCTCCTGGCACAGCTGTCGCAGTGTGTATCCGGCGTAGCGTTGCTGATGCTGCTTCCACAGCGAAGGCAGCACCGCGCTTAGCGGCGCATCGCTCTCCAGCAATTTCTCAAACTGCACCAGTTGCGCCACCAGTTGCTGGAGTTTGCCCATGCCTTCCGCCGGGGTGAGCAGGAAGAGGATCGAGTTCAAATCGCATTTTTCCGGCACGATGCCCTGTTCGCGCAGGTAGTTCGCCAGAATGGTCGCCGGCACACCAAAGTCGTCATACTCGCCGGTGCGGGCGTTGATCCCAGGCGTGGTCAGCAGCAGCTTGCAGGGATCGACAAAGTATTGATGCGGGGCGTAGCCTTCAAAGGCGTGCCAGCTCTCGCCCGGTACAAAGTGGAAGAAGCGCAGATCGTTGGCGATTTCCGGCGTTTCGAATGTTTCCCACGGGCGACCCTCTACCGTCGCCGGGATAAACGGGCGAATGTGTTTGCAGTTTTGCAGGATCAGTTTGCGGGCATCGATGCCCTGTTCGACACAGCGCATCCACATGCGCTTGCCGCTTTCGCCTTCGTGCATGCGGGCGTTGACGTCGAGGGATGCAAACAGCGGATAAAACGGGCTGGTGGAGGCGTGCATCATAAACGCGTTATTCAGACGCTTATGCGGCACATAGCGCGGCTGGCCTTTGATATGACTGTCTTTTTTATGGATCTGCGAGGTCTGTGAAAAGCCCGCCTGCTGCTTATGCACCGACTGGGTCACCAGAATCCCCGGATCGTCAGCGTTTAGCGTTAACAGCAGCGGCGAGCAGTCGGCCATCATCGGAATAAACTGTTCATAGCCGACCCATGCCGAGTCGAACAGAATGTAATCGCAAAGATGGCCAATATTATCCACTACCTGACGAGCGTTATAAACGGTGCCGTCGTAGGTGCCAAGCTGGATCACCGCCAGGCGGAACGGGCGCGGCTGGTGCAGATGGCGGGGAGAGACCTCCTCAATCCGCGCGCGCAAATAGCCTTCGTCGAAACAGTGTGCGTCGATGCCGCCAATAAACCCGTAGGGGTTACGGGCGGTTTCCAGATACACCGGCGTCGCGCCCGCCTGAATCAACGCGCCGTGGTGATTAGATTTGTGGTTATTGCGGTCAAACAGCACCAAATCGCCGGGCGCGAGCAGGGCGTTTAACACCACTTTGTTGGCGGACGACGTGCCGTTAAGCACAAAATAGGTTTTATCGGCATTAAACACCTTTGCCGCGTGCTGCTGAGCAAGGCAGGGCGCGCCTTCGTGGATCAATAAATCGCCCATCGCCACATCGGCGTTGCACAGATCGGCGCGAAACAGCGTCTCTCCGAAGAAATCGACGAATTGATTACCGGCAGGATGGCGGCGGAAAAACTGCCCGCCCTGATGCCCGGGGCAGTCGAACGCGCTGTTTCCCTGCTTCACGTAATCCACCAGCGCGCTGAAAAACGGCGGGCGCAGCGCTCGCTCATACTTCAGCGCGGCGGCTTCAAGCTGGCGACCGTAAAAATCACTGCACGTCCCGGCATCCTCAAATACGCCCTGAATGCGCGCCAGATAGTCGGCGGGAACAAATTCACTGTCGTGACTGGCCACGAAAAGGGGAATACCAAAGCCGGTTTCTTCGATCTCTTCAATAATGCCTTTGTGAATGTCGTTAATCGACAGCACCACCGCCGCGACATCCCGGTAATCGGTATCGACAATATTAATCACTTCCCGGTGCGTAGAGAAACAGTCGGGACAGGCGCGGCTGGCCGCAATTTTTAATTGTTGCATGAGAAATCCTTTTTTACAGGTAATCGTTATCCCTCAATTCCCGTTAGCGGAATTGATATAAATTTTGCATGCACGAGTTCGCTGGAATAATTCCCAGTGCTAGCGTGGTTATATTTTTATTGGACGTGCGGAAACCCGCTTATCGGGCGTTAACGAAGTGAAAATCAAAGATATTGCGGTCGGCGAACATCATGATGTGCGTGATTCGCCGGATATGCGGCATGAAACGATTGTTATTTTCCATACATGATCCCTTTCATCATTGAAAGCGTGGTCATTTTATCTGTGAATGGCGCATAAACTGTGAGGATGATCTACTAAACAGTCGAGAATCAAAAATAATTAGTCGGTTTTTATGCATAACGCAGGGCGGATCACTGTGCGTCCGAGCGCCAGGCTTTTGACGGCCAGTTAATGTGAGAAATAAGAGGGGGAATAGAAACTAAAGCATAAACCGATAACCTATTCCGGTTTCGGTTAATAAATGGCGGGGACGTGCCGGATCGTTTTCCAGCTTCTGGCGCAGATGCCCCATATAGATGCGTAAATAGTGGCTGTGTTCAACGGCATTCGGCCCCCAGACCTGGCTTAATAGCTGGCGCTGGGTTAACACTTTGCCGTGGTTATTTAACAGTACCGCCAACAAGCGAAATTCAGTCGGCGTTAAATGGATCTCCTCTTCACCGCGCTGAATACGGTGAGCGGCCAGATCAACGCGAATATCGGAAAAGCTGACCAGCGGATCGCCCGGGCTGCTGCTGGCATGGCGACGCAGCGCCACCCGCAGGCGCGCCTGTAGCTCGCCGATACCAAACGGCTTGCTAAGATAATCATCCGCACCCGCGTCCAGCGCGGCAATCTTGTCGCTCTCTTCAATGCGTGCCGACAGCACGATCACCGGGGACTGGCTCCACTGGCGAAAATCGCGAATAAAATCGATGCCGTCGCCGTCCGGTAAACCGAGATCGAGGATAATCAGGTCCGGCTTGCGGGTGGCGGCTTCGAGCAGCCCGCGCTGTAGCGTGCCGGCCTCATGCACGCGCAGGCCATCGGCCTCAAGCGCAGTGCGCAGAAAGCGGACAATGGCCTGTTCATCCTCAACGATCAGTACGTTAATCACGCATCCTCTGGGTATTCAGTCAGTTCCGGCGGGGCTTCCTGAGGAAGTGTAACACAGAAACAGGCCCCGCCTTCGGGGCGGTTAGCCGCCGTAATGCGCCCGCCATGCACCTCGACAATCGCCTGGCAAATCGCCAGCCCGAGGCCGACGCCGGGGATCGCCGACTCTTTATGCCCCCGCGCGAACTTGTCAAAAATGCTCGCCTGTTGCCCGTCGGGAATACCAGGGCCGCTGTCCCAGACTTTCAACGTCAGCTCGCCAGGACGGCTTTGCGCGTCAATGCCGATTGCCGCACGCGGCCCGGCATATTTCATGGCGTTTTCCAGCAGGTTAATCAGCACGCGTTCAAATAGCGGCCCGTCAACGTGCACCAGCAGCAGCGGATCGGGAAGGGCGAGATCGATGTGGCGACCGCCGGGCGTCGGCTCCAGCATGCGCAGCGCGCTGCCGATCACCTCTTCGAGCGTCAGCCACTCTTTTTTCAGGTTAAAGCCGCCGGACTGGATGCGGGCCATATCCAGCAGATTGTTCACCAGCCGCGTGGTATTCAGCACGTGCTGGCGGATTTCATTGGCCTGCGGCGCATGTTTTGAGCCTTCGCTGGCGAGATCCAGCGTCAGAATTTCAGCCTGACCAAACAGCACGGTGAGCGGGGTACGCAGATCGTGGGAGAGCGCCGCCAGTAGCGCGTTGCGCAGGCTTTCCCGTTCGCTTGCCAGCCGTGACTGCTGCTCGCTGGTGGTCAGTGCCAGCCGCTCCAGCGCACTGGCAACCAGCAGGGTGAAGGTTTCCAGCAGGCGCTGCTGTTCCGGGATCATCAGCTGGCGCAGGTTTGCGGGTTCAACAATCACCAGCCCCAGGGTTTTATCGGCGCTGACCAGCGGTAAAATCTGGTACGGCACGCCGGGCAGCGTATCCGTGCCTGCGCCGGCGGGCTGGCTTTTGGCAAAGCTCCACTGCGCGATGGCGTCATCCCACGGCGTCATGCCCGGCGTGTGCGTCATCGCCTGAAGCGTGCCGTGTTCGTCGGGCAGCAAAAGCTGGCTGCGGGCGTGGAAGGTCGAGTGAATAAACTGCTCGCTGGTGTGGGCGATATCCTGCTCGCTGCGCCCGACGGCCAGCGCTTTTGACATCTCATACAGGTGGCGGGTGCGCTGCTCGCGATAGCGCGCCACGCGTGCCTGATAGCGCACCCCAGCGGTCAGATTGCCGATCACAAGCCCGACGGTGAGCATCACGCCAAAGGTCAGCAGATACTGCACATCGGACACCGCCAGCGTGCCGCGCGGGGCGATAAAAAAGAGATCGAAGCTGGCGACGTTAATCACCGTTGCCAGTACCGACGGCCAGCGTCCATAAAACAGCGCAACGATCACCACGCCGAGCAGATACACCATCACCAGGTTCGCGGCGTCAAAGGCACCCAGCCAGTGACTGGCGATCCCGGTGATCAGTGCGCACAGGCCCGTCGCCACCAGGCAGCCCTGGATCTGCACGCGCCATTTTTCCATGAGTGGGCGCGTATCGGCGGCGCGGGCGGTAAAGACGACGGGCTTGTCTTCGAGGGCGATAATCACCAAATCGAGATCCGGCGCGCGGCGGGCGAGGCGGTCAGCAAAAGATTCAGCGTGCCACCAGCGGCGCTGCCCGCGCCGACCCAGAAGGATTTTGCCGAGATTGTGCTCCCGGGCGTAGCGCAAAATCGCCTTATCTTCCGCCGGATCCGACAGCGTGGCGGTCTCGGCACCCAGCGCCTGCGCCAGCCGTAACGCGCTCAAAATCGCCCGCCGCTGCGGCTCCGGTAATTTATGCAGCGTGGGGGTTTCCACATACACCGCATGCCAGACGCTGCCAAGCTTTGCCGCCAGCCGCGCGGCGGTGCGCACCAGCTTCTCGTTGCCGCTGCCGTGGCCGATGCACAGCAAAATGGCGTCGCGCGTGTGCCACACTTTCTCTTCGCCCTGACGGTCGCGCCAGGCGCGCATCTGCGAATCGACGCGGTCAGCGGTGCGGCGCAATGCCAGCTCGCGCAGGGCGATCAAATTGCCTTTGCGAAAAAAATGCTCGATGGCGCGTTCGGCCTGGCCGCCAATATAGACCTTGCCTTCGTGCAGGCGCTGGCGCAGATCGTCCGGCGGCAGATCCACCAGCACCACTTCATCGGCGCTGTCGAAAAAGGGATCCGGCACCGTTTCCCGCACCTGAATACCGGTCACGCCGCTGACCACATCGTTGAGGCTTTCCAGATGCTGCACGTTCACCGTGGTGAAGACGTCAATGCCCGCCTCCAGCAGCTCCTCAACGTCTTGCCAGCGCTTCGGGTGTCGGGAGCCGGGCGCGTTGCTGTGTGCCAGCTCATCCATCAGGATCAGCGCCGGACGCCGCGCCAGCGCCGCATCCAGGTCGAACTCTTCAATGTGCCGACCGCGATGGGCGATACGCCGGTGCGTCATCGTCGCCAGCCCGTCGAGCAGGGCCGCCGTCTCTTTGCGCCCGTGCGTTTCCACAACGCCAGTCAGAATATCCAGCCCCTGCGCCCGCAGACGCTGTGCTTCTGCCAGCATCGCATAGGTTTTCCCGACGCCCGCGCAGGCACCAAAAAAGACCTTCAGTTTGCCACGATGCGGTGTGCTGGCCTGTTCCAGCAGACGGTCGGGATCCGGGCGCAGCGGCTCGTCACTCATTTACGGCGTGTCCTTAAGCGCGTCCAGCGCGAGATTAAGCTCAACGATATTGACCACCGGTTCGCCGATAAAAGTAAGCAGCGGCGAGGCGGTATGATTTGTCATTAACTGCGTCACGGTGGCGATCGGCAGATGGCGTGCCGCCGCCACCCGTGGGATTTGCCACGCGGTGGCCTCCGGTGAGAGGCCATTATCCAGCCCGCTCGCGGAGGTTGTCACCAGCTCAACCGGCACCTGCGGGCTGGCCTGCGGATTCGCCGCACGCAGGGCCGCCACGCGCGCGCGAACCGCGTCATCCAGCGCCGGGTTGCTGCCCGCCAGATTACTGCCGCCGGACGCCATCGGATTATACGGCGAATCTGACGTGGCGGAGGGGCGACCGTGAAAATATCCTGCGCCAGTGAAGTCCTGGCCTATCAGGCGCGAGCCGCGTACCTCGTCCTGTACGCGGATAAGCGAACCGTTGGCCGCATCGTGGAACCACCACTGACCGAGTACCGTGGTGACAAGCGGGTAGAGTCCGCCGGTGATTAACGTTAAAAACAACAGCAGCATAAACGCAGGGCGTAACAGAGCCATCTTGAACATCCTCTTAAACCAGGCCAAACAGCGTTAACAGCAGATCGATCAGCTTGATGCCGACAAACGGCACCAGCAGGCCACCGAGACCGTAAATCCACAGGTTACGGCGCAGCATCGCCGACGCGGTCAGCGGTTTGTAGCTCACCCCTTTGAGCGCCAGCGGGATCAGGAAAACGATAATCAGGGCATTAAAAATCACCGCGCTCAAAATGGCCGAGGCGGGGGAGTGCAGGTGCATGACGTTGAGCGCGTTGAGTTGCGGGTAGGTCGCCGCAAACGCCGCCGGAATAATGGCGAAGTATTTTGCCACGTCGTTGGCAATGCTGAATGTCGTGAGCGAACCGCGCGTCATCAGCATCTGTTTACCAATGTGCACCACTTCAATCAGCTTGGTGGGGTTGGAATCCAGATCCACCATGTTGCCCGCCTCTTTTGCCGCCTGGGTACCGGAGTTCATCGCGACCGCCACGTCCGCCTGGGCCAGCGCCGGGGCATCATTGGTGCCGTCGCCGGTCATCGCCACCAGGCGACCTTCGGCCTGATACTGACGAATCAATGCCAGCTTGGCTTCCGGGGTCGCCTCCGCCAGAAAATCATCCACGCCCGCTTCGGCGGCAATGGCGGCGGCGGTTAAGCGGTTATCCCCGGTGATCATCACCGTCTTGATGCCCATTTTGCGTAGCTGCGCGAAGCGCTCTTTAATGCCACCTTTGACGATATCTTTCAGCGCAATCACGCCGAGCACGTGAGCGCCTTCCGCGACCACCAGCGGGGTGGAACCCTGTCTGGCGACGCGCTCAACCAGCGCATCCACCTCCGGCGGAAAGTGACCGCCGTTGGCCTCGATATGACGGCGCACCGCGTCTACCGAGCCTTTGCGGATCATTCGATCCTGAATGTTAATGCCGCTCATGCGCGTCTGCGCGGTAAAGGGCACAAAGGTGGCGTTCAGGCTTTGCACGTCGCGCTCGCGCAGATTAAAGCGCTGCTTGGCGAGGATCACAATGCTGCGGCCTTCCGGTGTTTCATCGGCCAGCGACGATAGCTGCGCGGCGTCGGCCAACGTTTTTTCATCCACGCCATGAGCCGGGAGAAAGTCAGACGCCTGACGGTTGCCGAGCGTAATGGTGCCGGTTTTATCCAACAGCAGCACGTCAACATCGCCTGCGGCTTCTACCGCGCGACCGCTGGTGGCAATGACGTTTGCGCCGAGCATGCGGCTCATCCCCGCCACGCCAATTGCCGACAGCAGCCCGCCAATGGTGGTGGGGATCAGGCACACCAGCAGGGCCACCAGCACGGTCACGCTGACCGCCGTGCCGCCCCAGGCCGAGAAGGGCCACAGCGTGGCGGTCGCCAGCAGAAAGACTATCGTTAGCGCCACCAGCAAAATGGTCAGGGCGATTTCGTTCGGCGTTTTGCGACGCTGCGCACCCTCGACCATGGCGATCATGCGATCGAGAAACGTTTCACCGGGATTGACGCTGCACTGGATCACCAGCCAGTCGGAGAGTATGCGCGTCCCGCCGGTGACCGACGCAAAATCCCCGCCGGATTCGCGGATCACCGGGGCCGATTCCCCGGTTATGGCGCTTTCGTCTACCGAAGCGCCGCCTTCGATCACCTCGCCGTCGCAGGGAATAATATCCCCCGCTTCGACCAGCACAATATCGCCTTTGCGCAGATCGGCTGACGGCACATGATCGACCTGCGCGTCATGCTGCGGTGCGCGCAGTTTGCGGGCAAACGCGGTTTTCTGTACGCCCTTCAGACTGTTGGCCTGCGCTTTACTGCGGCCTTCCGCCAGCGCTTCGGCGAAATTGGCAAACAGTACGGTAAACCACAGCCAGACACTGATTGCGCCGGTAAAGGTGGCGCTGCCGGTAAGATGTCCGGTTGCCATCGCCACCGTCAGCAGCGTGGTCAGCACGCTGCCCATCCAGACGATGAACATCACCGGGTTGCGCCACTGCACGCGCGGGCTTAGTTTTTTGAACGACTCTGACAGCGCCTGACGAACCAGCGCAGGTTCGAGCAGGGCAAGTTGCTTGCGACTCATGATATGCGCCTTAACGGAGTGAAAGGTGTTCTGCGACCGGACCCAATGCCAGCGCGGGAATAAAGGTTAACGCGCCCACCAGCAGCACGGTGCCAATCAGCAAACCGACGAACAGCGCGCCGTGCGTCGGTAACGTCCCGCTGCCCGCTGACTGGCTTTTCTTCGCCACCAGCGAACCGGCGATCGCCATCACCGGGATGATGACGCCAAAGCGACCCACAAACATGCACACCGCGAGTAAGACGTTCCAGAACGGCGTATTGGCGCTGAGGCCCGCGAAGGCGCTGCCGTTGTTATTGGCGGCGGACGAGACGGCGTACAGCACCTCGCTAAATCCGTGCGTGCCGGGGTTGAGCATGCCTGCGCGTCCGGCGTCGGTCATCATCGCCAGCGCAGTGCCGAGCAGAACCAGCGCCGGGGTGACGAGGATCGCCAGCGCGGTCATTTTCATCTCCCGGACATCGATTTTTTTACCGAGGTATTCCGGCGTGCGGCCAATCATCAGCCCGGCGATAAACACCGCCAGCAGCACAAACAGCAGCATGCCGTATAAGCCTGAACCCACGCCGCCAAACACCACTTCGCCGATTTGCATCAGCCACAGCGGCACCATGCCGCCGAGCGCGGTGAAGGAGTCGTGCATGGCGTTCACCGCACCGCAGGACGCAGCGGTGGTGATGACCGCAAACAGGCTGCTGACAAGGATCCCAAAGCGGCTCTCTTTGCCTTCCATATTGATGTTGCTGTCCGCTCCGAGCGCGGTGAAATGCCCATTGCCGGAGAGTTCCGCCCACATCACCAGGCCCGCGCAGACCACAAAAATGATCGACATCGCCCAGAGGATCATATGGCCCTGTCGCTTGTCGCCTACGGCTAAGCCAAAGGCAAAACAGAGCGCCGCCGGGATAAGAAAAATGGCCAGCATCTGCACCATATTGGTCAGCGCAGTGGGGTTCTCAAAGGGATGCGCCGAGTTGGCATTGAAGAATCCGCCGCCGTTGGTGCCCAGCATTTTGATCGCTTCCTGCGACGCCACCGGCCCCATCGGCAGCAAATGCTGTACGCCTTCAAGGGAGGTGAATGGCTGGTAGGGTGAGAGGTTTTGCAGCACGCCCTGCGAGATCAAACACAGCGCGATGAGCAGCGACAGCGGCAGCAAAATCCACAGTGTGATGCGCGTTAAATCCACCCACGCGTTGCCGAGTGTGCTCATGCTTTGACGGGCAAAGGCGCGAATGAGCGCGAAGATCACCGCAATGCCGGTCGCCGCCGAGAGGAAGTTTTGCACCGTCAGCCCGACCATCTGGCTGAAATAGCTCATCGTGCTTTCGCCGCTGTAGGATTGCCAGTTGGTGTTGGTCACAAAACTTACGGCGGTATTCAGCGCCAGGTGCCACGAAAGACCTGCAAGCTGCTGCGGGTTAAAGGGCAGCACGCCCTGAATCATCAATATGATGAATAACGCCAGCAGGCCGAGCAGGTTTATCGTTAAGATCGCCAGTAAATAGTGACGCCAGCCCATCTCCCCTGTGTTGATTCCGAGCATGCGCCACAGGCGCTGTTCAACGCCGCGCGAACCTGACAGCGGCGTTGTAATCAATGTTGCCAGCACGTTACCCAGCGGGCGAGCCAGCGCAAACAGCACCAGCATGAAGCTTGCTATCAATAAAAAAGCCTGGGCCGCCATCAGAAGGCCTCCGCGTTGACGAGGGCATAAACCAGATAGCCCAACAACAGGAAAACCAGTACCACACCGGTTATCACGCCTGCACTCACAATCCACCTCCAGGTGTCTAATTGGATATGCAGTGAAGGTAGGATTTTTGGTGCAAAGATTTTGCAAAATTCGAAGGGGCCAGTGTAAAAAAAGTATAAAGACGCCAAAGGCCTTAATTTAACTAGTGGTTAGTATTTATTTAACTTTTCTGTAACTCAATTACACAAAGAAATGTAAATATCCCTTAAACAGGGTAAAAAGAGTGGTCGGATGAGTAGTAAAATTACAAACAAAGCGGTACTATTTTGAGCAGTTAACGAAATCCATTTTTCCGGTGAATGTTTACCGGCCAATTCAGAGGGGAGAGCGTATGTCTTTATACACAGAGTATCCTGCACATGTTGTCATTGCGCGCCGTGCTTTCGCCATTGCGGCGGGCGTCGCGGCTTTGCCGGTGATGTTGTTCTGGAAGGATCGTGCACGTTTTTACAGCTATCTGCACCGCGTCTGGGCCAAAACGAGCGACAAACCGGTGTGGATGGATCAGGCCGAGAAAGCGACCTGCGATTTTTATTAACAGGCAAAGCGCACACAGCAACCAAAGTAAAAAACCGCCAAATCAGATTTGGCGGTTTTTTTTATGCCCGCAGGATTCGCGGTCCCTTGGGCTAACAAGCACTGTCCAGTGTTTTTCATTGTCGCGTTTAAGCACTTATCGATCAATCGCCTTAAGCCAAATAAATCCCTAAAAGTCCGCTTCTGGACTAACGATAACAACCCGTATTCATTACCATGCCGTTGTCCCTTTCCGCCATCTCGCACATGGGCACCGATTATTCATTAAGGAAAGGAATATTCACTACCGTAAACAGGCACTGTCCAGTGCTTGTGTCCGCCGAATTATCATCGGTGGTAAAACGGTGGGGCGGTTTTATGCAAGGACCGCATAATGAAACGCTACGTATGTATCGTGATCATTGTCTCCAGCGCACTGATGATTCGTTGCGACACCTCATTTAAGGTTGCCGTCATGACTCTCACACAGCTGGACAAGTAGCGCCCAAGGCCGCCCCGTGCGGCCTTTTTTATATCATTTGTGTATCCCTGATGAGATCTACTTCTCCGTAGGCACGGCAAGCCTGCGCCGCCGGGCGTTTTTGACGACAAGCACAGTAATACACCTTCCGGTATCAACTCGCGCTACACTTATTCTTGAAGTGAATAAGGAGTCGCTATGAGTGAAAAAATCCCTGTTGGCATCAGTGCCTGTTTGTTAGGGGAGCAAGTTCGGTTTGATGGTGGGCATAAGCGCCTGGCGTTTGCGGTTGAAGAGCTGTCGCCGTGGGTAAAATTTGAAGCGGTGTGCCCGGAAATGGCGATTGGTTTACCGGTGCCGCGCCCGGCGCTGCGGCTGGTGAAAGACGCGGATGGCGAAATGTCGCTGCGCTTTAGTGACAAACGCGAAGGCAGCCTCACCGCCGACATGCAGCAGTACGCTGAAAAGCGCATCAGCCATTTTGATCGGCTGTGCGGCTACATCGTCTGCGCGAAATCGCCCAGTTGTGGCATGGAGCGCGTGCGGGTCTACGATCCGGACAGCAACAACAACCGTAAGGCGGGGCGCGGCATTTACACCGACATACTCATGAAAACCTATCCCTGGCTGCCGGTGGAAGAGGATGGACGGCTGCACGATCCGATGATCCGCGAGAACTTCGTTGAACGTCTCTACGCATTACACGAACTGAACGGCGTGCGCGAGCGGGGGCTGACGCGCGGTGAGCTTATCGCCTATCACAGCCGCTATAAGCTGTTACTGCTGGCGCACTCCCAGCCTAAATACCGTGAACTTGGGCGCTTTGTGGCCGCCATTCACGAATGGGCCTCCCTTGAGGAGTGGTTCGTCGAATACCGCGCCCGCTTAATGGATCTCCTTTCCCACCAGGCTACGCGCCGCAATCACACCAACGTGCTGATGCATGTGCAGGGCTATTTCCGCAAACAGCTTAACGCGCGTCAGCGTGAAGAGCTTTCGTCGCTCATCGATCGTTACCGTCAGGGCAACCAGCCGCTACTTGCGCCGGTCACGCTGCTGAAACACTATATGGCAGAATTCCCCGACGCTTATCTGTCAGGGCAACGCTACTTTGACCCCTGGCCGGAAGTGCTACGCCTTCGCTACGGGCATTAATCTCGACACGGATAACGATTCAGGAGAGTTATGACCACGCATCTGGTCTGGTTTCGCGCGGATTTACGCGCGAACGATAATCTTGCGCTCGCCGCCGCGTGCCGCGACAAACACGCCACTGTGCTGGCCCTCTTTATTGCCACGCCGCGGCAATGGAAAATCCATGAGATGGCCCCGCGCCAGGCCGCCTATATTTCATCGCATCTTAACAGCCTGCAACAGACGCTGGCTTCGCTACACATCCCGCTTATTTTCAAAGAGGTGGATGATTTTGCCGCCAGCGCAGACGTGGTAAAAAGCGTGTGCGAAGCGCATGACGTCACGCACCTTTTCTACAACTACCAATATGAAATCAATGAACGTAAGCGCGATGCCTACATCGAAAAATCGCTGCCCGATGTCGCCTTTCAGGGCTTTGACGACAGCGTGATGCTGGCCCCCGGCAGCGTGATGACCGGCGGTCATCAGATGTATAAAGTCTTCACGCCGTTTAAGAACGCGTTCCTGAAACGTTTACGTGAAGATTTACCTGAATGCGTCGTCGCGCCAAAAATGCGGGAGAGCGGGGCGGCTGACGAAAAACCGCACGCGGTCACCCTGAATTATCCGCAGCAGGATTTTGACGCCAATTTATTTCCCGCCGATGAAAAAGCCGCCATCGCCCGGCTGCGCGAGTTTTGCCAGCAGGGCGCGGGCGAGTATGAAGCGCGGCGCGATTTCCCGTCCATTGACGGCACCAGTCGCCTGTCGGCCGCGCTGGCGATGGGTGCTCTGTCGCCGCGCCAGTGTCTGCACCGCTTACTCAAAGAGCAGCCCGACGCCCTCGGTGGCGGAGCGGGGTCAGTGTGGCTTAACGAGCTGATCTGGCGCGAGTTTTATCGTCATCTGATGACCTACCATCCTGAACTGTGCAAGCACCGCCCGTTTATCCAGTGGACCGAGCGCGTACAGTGGCAGGATAACGCGGCGCACTTGCAGGCCTGGCAGGAGGGGAACACCGGTTATCCGATTGTCGATGCGGCGATGCGCCAGATGAATAAGACCGGCTGGATGCACAATCGACTGCGCATGATCACCGCCAGCTTCCTGGTCAAAGACTTACTTATCGACTGGCGCGCCGGAGAGCGTTATTTTATTTCTCAACTGATTGACGGCGATCTGGCCGCTAACAACGGTGGCTGGCAGTGGGCCGCCTCAACGGGCAATGATTCAGCCCCCTATTTTCGTATTTTTAACCCGACCACGCAGGGTGAAAAATTTGATAAAGAGGGTGATTTCATTCGCCAGTGGGTGTCGGAGCTGGCCGATGTCCCGGTTAAATCGCTGCATGACCCCTGGGGCTGGGCCGATAAGCAGGGTGTGACCCTGAACTATCCCCGTCCCATTGTTGATCATAAACAGGCGCGCGCCGCCACGCTGGCAGCGTATGAAGCCGCCCGTAAATCGTAAAAGAGAATCATGATGAAAAATACCGAACTGGAAAGCCTGATTAACGACAAGCTCAACAGCGCCAGCTTTAGCGATTACGGCCCCAATGGCTTACAGGTTGAAGGGCGAGAAACGGTGAAGAAGATCATCACCGGCGTCACCGCAAGTCAGGCGCTGCTCGATGAAGCCGTGCGTCAGCAAGCCGATGCGGTGATCGTCCATCACGGCTATTTCTGGAAAAACGAAGCGCCGATTATTCGCGGAATGAAACGCAACCGCCTGAAAACGCTGCTGGCGAACGACATCAACCTGTATGGCTGGCACCTGCCGCTGGATGCGCACCCGGAACTGGGCAATAACGTACAGCTGGCAAAACTGCTGGGCATTACCGTGATGGGCGAAATAGAAGAGTTGCTGCCGTGGGGCGAACTGGCGATCCCGGTACCGGGACTGGAGTTGGCCTCATGGATTGAAGCGCGTCTTGGCCGTCGCCCGTTGTGGAGCGGTGATACCGGCCCGGACGAGGTGAAGCGCGTGGCGTGGTGCACCGGCGGCGGCCAGGGCTTTATCGATAACGCAGCCCGTTTTGGCGTGGATGCGTTTATCACCGGCGAAGTCTCCGAGCAGACCATTCATTCCGCGCGCGAGCAGGGGCTGCATTTCTACTCTGCGGGCCATCACGCCACCGAGCGCGGCGGTATTCGTGCGCTCAGCGAATGGCTCAGCGAAAATACCGACCTCGAAGTGACCTTTATTGATATCCCCAATCCGGCCTGATGTGAGGAACGAAAGTGCAGCGAGCGCGATGTTATCTGTTAGGTGAAACGGCGGTGGTGCTGGAGCTGGAACCGCCGGTCACGCTGGCGAGCCAGAAACGAATCTGGCGGCTGACCCAGCGTGTGGTGGACATTCCTGATGTGATGGACGTGATCCCCGGCATGAACAACGTCACCGTGGTTCTGCGCGATCCGCAGGACAAAGCGCTCGACGCCATTGAGCGTTTGCAGCGCTGGTGGGAAGAGAGCGAGGCGCTGGAGCCGGACGCGCGCCGCGTCGATATTCCGGTCATCTACGGCAATGTCACGGGGCCGGATCTGGCGGAGGTCGCGCGCCACGCGGAGCTGAGTGAAAAGCAGGTGGTCGAGCTGCATGCCTCGGTGGATTACGTGGTCTGGTTTTTGGGCTTCCAGCCTGGCTTCCCTTATCTTGGCGGTCTGCCTGAAGCGCTGCACATGCCGCGCCGTGCGGAGCCGCGTTTGAGCGTCCCGGCCGGTTCGGTGGGTATTGGCGGCGCACAAACCGGCATTTACCCGCTGGCGACGCCCGGCGGCTGGCAAATTATCGGCCAGACCTCGCTGGCGTTGTTTAACCCACAAAAGGACGATCCGGTCTTACTGCGCCCCGGTGACACCGTGCGCTTTGTGCCGCAAAAGGAGGGCGTATGCTGAAGGTTATCCGTGCCGGAATGCACACCTCGGTGCAGGGGGCAAAACGCAAAGGGCTGCGCCAGTCGGGCATCAGCTACTGTGGTGCGCTGGATGCGCCCGCGCTGGAAATCGCCAACGCGCTGGTGGGCAATGAGGCCAGTGCCGCCGCGCTTGAGATCACCCTCGGACAGTGCGAATTTGAGTTTGCCCGTGACGGCTGGTTTGCGCTCACCGGCGCAGGCTGCGACGCGAAGCTCGACGACAAAGCGATCTGGACCGGCTGGCGTCATGCGGTGAACGCCGGTCAGCGGCTGACGCTAAAACGCCCGCTGCACGGCATGCGCAGCTATCTGGCGGTGGACGGCGGCATCAGGGTGCCGGAGGTGATGGGATCCTTTAGCACCGATGTAAAAGTCGGCATTGGCGGTCTGGAAGGACGCTTGTTAAGCGATGGCGACGTGCTGACGCTCAACGCGCCAACAACGCATCTCAGCGGCCCACAGGGCGTGAAGCAACTGCTGTGGGGTAATCGCGTTCGCGTGCTGCCGGGACCAGAATATCAACTTTTTGATAAAGCCTCACAGGATGCCTTCTGGCGGTTGCCGTGGCGCATAAGCCCGCAGAGCAATCGCATGGGCTATCGCTTGCAGGGCGCGCAGCTCACGCGTACCGATAACCGGGAACTGCTGTCGCACGGGCTGTTGCCGGGCGTGATTCAGGTGCCGCATAACGGCCAGCCGATTGTTCTGATGAACGACGCGCAGACCACCGGCGGCTATCCGCGCATCGCCTGTGTCATTGAGGCGGATATGTACCACCTGGCGCAAATTCGCCTGGGCGATCCGGTGCATTTTGTGCCGTGCACGCTGGAAGAGGCGCTGAAGGTCCGGCGCGAGCAGCGGCTGTTTCTCGACCAGCTCAGTTGGGGACTGCGCGGTGAACGTTGATCTGAACGCCGATCTCGGCGAAGGCGGCTCTGACGACGCCGCGTTACTTGCGCTGGTCTCATCGGCCAACATCGCCTGTGGTTTTCACGCAGGGGATGCGCAAACCATGCAGCGGTGCGTGCGCGAGGCGCTGAAAAACAGTGTCGCCATTGGCGCGCACCCGAGCTTTTTGGATCGGGAAAACTTCGGCCGCACAGTGATGCATCTGCCGCCGGAAACCGTCTACGCACAAACGCTCTACCAGATTGGCGCACTCGCGGCACTTGCCCGTGCGCAAGGCGGCGTGATGACGCACGTTAAACCGCACGGCATGCTCTACAACCAGGCGGCACAGGATCCGGCGCTTGCCGATGCGATTGCCCGCGCGGTGCACGCCTGCGATCCGGCGTTGATGCTGGTAGGGCTTGCCGGAAGCGAGCTGATCCGCGCCGGACAGCGCTACGGGCTTGTCACCCGCGAAGAGGTGTTTGCCGACCGGGGCTATCAGGACGACGGCACGCTGGTGCCGCGTACGCAAACCGGTGCGCTGATCGCTGACGAGGCGCAGGCGCTGGCGCAAACGCTGGAGATGATCACCGCTGGTCGCGTAAAGAGCGTGAACGGGCAGTGGGTGGCGGTGAATGCGCAAACCGTCTGTTTACACGGCGATGGCGAGCATGCGCTGGCGTTTGCCCATCGTTTACGCACGGAATTTGCCCGGCGCAACATCGGGGTCAGCGCGCTATAGCGCTCAATATAAGGACTTTGCTATGCCGGAAGGACCGGAGATCCGCCGTGCGGCGGACAGCCTGGAAGCGGTGATAAAAGGCCAGATCCTGACCGGGGTCTGGTTTGCCTTCGACTCCCTCAAACCCTGGGCGCAGCCGCTCATCGGGCAGCACGTGACGCACATTGAAACGCGCGGCAAAGCACTGCTCACGCACTTCTCCAACGGTATGACGCTCTACAGCCACAATCAGCTTTACGGCGTGTGGCGGGTAATTGACGCGGGCGAAACGCTGCAAACCACCCGCGTGTTGCGGGTAAAATTAGAGACCGATAGCAAAGCTATTTTGCTTTACAGCGCCTCGGACATTGAGATGCTAACGCCGGAGCAGCTGGCGGCGCATCCCTTTTTGCAGCGTGTCGGACCGGACGTGCTGGATCAGTCCCTTGATGCGGATACGGTCAAAACGCGGCTGTTATCTGCACGTTTTCGTCGCCGGCAGTTTTCAGGCCTGCTGCTGGATCAGGCCTTTCTCGCCGGACTGGGTAACTATTTACGCGTCGAAATCCTTTGGCACGCAGGCCTTGCCGCGCACCACAAGGCGGCGGAGCTTGATGATTCGCAGCTGAACACACTGGCACAGGCGTTGCTGGCCATCCCTCGACTCTCCTACCAGACGCGCGGCGCGGTGGATGAGAATAAGCATCATGGGGCGCTGTTTCGCTTTAAGGTGTTTCATCGGGCGGGAAAAAAGTGTGAGCGGTGCGGCGGGGTAATTGAGAAAACGACGCTCTCATCAAGGCCGTTTTACTGGTGTCCGCACTGTCAGAAGTAAAAAAGCCGGGTGGCGGAGGTAAAAGTAAAACGGTAACCCTTAGGTTACCGTTTTTAGTATTTTCACCCTCTCCCTGTGGGAGAGGGCCGGGGTGAGGGCATCAGACCGCACCTGACAGCTACTAGCGTTTAATATCCGACTTAAAATCGCGCTGTTCGTAGCCGGTATACAGCTGACGCGGGCGGGCGATTTTGATGCCGTCGTCGTGCATTTCGTTCCAGTGTGCAATCCAGCCCACGGTACGCGCCATCGCGAAGATCACGGTAAACATGGATGACGGAATGCCCATCGCTTTTAAGATAATGCCGGAGTAGAAGTCGACGTTCGGGTAGAGTTTACGCTCAATGAAGTACGGGTCGTGCAGCGCGATGTGTTCCAGCTCCATCGCCACTTCCAGCAGATCGTCTTTGGTGCCCAGCTCTTTGAGCACTTCGTGACAGGTTTCACGCATCACAGTGGCGCGCGGGTCATAGTTTTTGTAAACACGGTGACCAAAGCCCATCAGGCGGAACGAATCATTTTTATCTTTTGCACGGCGCACAAACTCAGGAATGTGCTCAACGGTGCTGATCTCTTCAAGCATTTTCAGTGCGGCTTCGTTTGCACCGCCATGCGCCGGTCCCCACAACGAGGCGATACCGGCGGCGATACAGGCGAACGGGTTCGCGCCAGACGAGCCGGCGGTACGCACGGTGGACGTCGATGCGTTCTGTTCGTGGTCAGCGTGCAGCACCAGAATACGGTCCATGGCACGTTCTAACACCGGATTCACTTCATAGGTCTCGCACGGCGTGGCGAACATCATGTGCAGGAAGTTGCCCGCATAAGAGAGATCGTTGCGCGGGTAAACGAACGGCTGACCAATGGAATATTTGTAGCACATGGCGGCAACGGTCGGCATTTTGGACAGCAGACGGAAGGCCGCAATGTCGCGGTGACGCGGATTGTTCACGTCCAGCGAGTCATGATAGAACGCTGCCAGCGCACCGGTTACGCCGCACAGTACGGCCATCGGGTGCGAGTCACGGCGGAAGCCGTGGAACAGGCGGGTAATTTGCTCGTGGATCATGGTGTGGCGGGTAACGATGGTTTTGAAATCATCGTACTCTTCCTGGCTCGGCTTCTCGCCGTAGAGCAGGATGTAGCACACTTCCAGATAGTTGGATTCAGTGGCTAACTGATCGATTGGGAAACCACGGTGGAGCAGGATACCCTCGTCACCGTCGATAAAGGTGATTTTGGATTCGCATGATGCGGTGGAGGTGAAACCAGGATCAAA
This sequence comes from uncultured Enterobacter sp., assembly GCA_963521185.1. Taxonomy (GTDB): domain Bacteria; phylum Pseudomonadota; class Gammaproteobacteria; order Enterobacterales; family Enterobacteriaceae; genus Enterobacter_D. The sequence continues at coordinate 39,981 of CAUQTV010000015.1, forward strand.
GGTAAACACCCCTTTTGAGCCCAAACTACGGATATCAATAACATCCTGACCGAGCGTGCCTTGTAGCACATCCAGTTCAATAGCATCGTCACCATTGTAGGTGATGGTTGCTTTTTTATCAGCCATTTACGGTCTCCTTAGCGCCTTATGCTTAAGACTGCCAAAGCCGGATTTGTATTCATTCAATATATCAATGTTACCAGTTTGTTATTTGGCTTGCGGCTCTGTGTAGAGTACTGCCAGGGTACAGAGCGATGGGCGCTTGCAGGAACACATTGAAAATAGAGCGAAACAACAACAAATCAGGGTCTTGCAGTCCGAATTTGTCAAACCTGTATATCACTAATAACTGTCCTGATCACGTCGGTCAATCCCTCTCACTCTTACATAACTAAATCTCAGGTGAAAGAGAGACCCCATAACTTTTATGAATTATATGCCTTTTCCGCTGATGTTTGTAACAAGAATGTTTAACTTTTGTCAAATCGGATGGTTAAAATTTAAAATTATGTTGTTATCGTGACGAGGGTCACTGTTCAGCATAAAACCCGACAAACTATATGTAGGTTAATTGTAATGATTTTGTGAACATCCTATACTGCCGCCAGGTCTCCGGAATACTCTGCCGTCCCGAGCCACCCAGCGTTGTAACGTGTCGTTTAGCATCTGGAAGCAATGTAATTTGCATGACGCGCAGTTATAGAAAAGGACGCTGTCTGACCCGCCTGCAGACCGGAGGAAGGAAACTATAAGAACAGCATGTGGGCGTTATACATGATAAAAAATGCGAAAAAACAAAGACCTGTCAATCTGGATCTCTCCACGATCCGGTTTCCTGTTACGGCTATAGCGTCCATTCTGCACCGTGTTTCCGGCGTCATCACGTTTGTGGCGACAGGGATCCTGCTGTGGTTACTGGGCCTGTCGCTGTCGTCCGAAGAAGGCTTTCAGGCAGCATCCTCCATCATGAGTGGTTTCTTTGCGAAATTCATCATGTGGGGCATTCTGACCGCGCTGGCGTATCACGCGGTGGGTGGCATTCGTCACGGTTTGATGGATGTGGGCTATCTTGAAGAGACTTTCGAAGCCGGGAAACGTTCCGCCTGGATTTCATTTGTGGTTACTGTCGTGCTGTCAATTCTCGCAGGAGTCCTCGTATGGTAAGCAACGCCTCCGCATTCGGACGCAACGGCGTACATGACTTCATTCTGGTCCGTGCTACCGCTATCGTCCTGACGCTTTACATCATCTATATGGTCGGGTTTTTCGCTATCAGTGGCGAATTGACCTTCGAGGCCTGGACCGGTTTCTTCTCTACCGCCTTTACCAAAGTCTTCACCCTGCTGGCGCTGTTCTCCATATTGATCCATGCCTGGATTGGCATGTGGCAGGTGTTGACCGACTACGTTAAACCTGTGGCGATTCGCCTTGGGCTGCAACTGGTGATCGTTGTTGCGCTGCTGGTTTACGTCATTTATGGATTCGTTGTGGTGTGGGGTGTGTAATGAATTTACCAGTCAGAGAGTTTGATGCTGTCGTCATCGGTGCAGGCGGCGCAGGTATGCGCGCGGCACTGCAAATTTCCCAGAGCGGCCAGACCTGTGCGCTGCTCTCAAAAGTGTTTCCTACCCGTTCTCACACCGTGTCCGCGCAGGGCGGTATTACCGTCGCACTCGGTAACACGCACGAAGATAACTGGGAATGGCACATGTACGATACCGTCAAAGGTTCCGATTATATCGGTGACCAGGACGCCATCGAATACATGTGTAAAACCGGCCCGGAAGCGATTCTGGAACTCGAACATATGGGGTTACCGTTCTCGCGTCTGGACGACGGTAAAATCTATCAGCGTCCGTTTGGCGGCCAGTCGAAAAACTTCGGCGGCGAGCAGGCGGCACGCACAGCGGCAGCGGCTGACCGTACCGGCCATGCGCTGCTGCATACCCTCTATCAACAAAACCTGAAAAACCACACCACGATTTTCTCCGAATGGTATGCGCTCGATCTGGTGAAAAACCAGGACGGCGCAGTGGTCGGCTGTACCGCGCTCTGTATTGAAACCGGTGAAATGGTTTACTTTAAAGCGCGCGCGACCGTGCTGGCGACCGGCGGTGCAGGCCGTATTTACCAGTCCACCACCAACGCGCACATCAACACCGGCGACGGCGTGGGTATGGCGCTGCGCGCAGGTGTGCCGGTGCAGGACATGGAGATGTGGCAGTTCCACCCGACGGGCATTGCCGGTGCGGGCGTGCTGGTGACCGAAGGCTGCCGTGGTGAAGGTGGTTACCTGCTGAACAAACACGGCGAGCGCTTTATGGAGCGTTATGCGCCGAACGCCAAAGACCTGGCGGGGCGTGACGTGGTGGCCCGTTCCATCATGATCGAAATCCGTGAAGGTCGCGGCTGCGATGGCCCGTGGGGGCCACACGCAAAACTGAAACTCGACCACCTCGGTAAAGAGGTGCTGGAATCCCGTCTGCCGGGCATTCTGGAACTGTCGCGCACCTTTGCGCACGTGGATCCGATCAAAGAGCCGATTCCGGTGATTCCAACCTGCCACTACATGATGGGCGGCATTCCGACCAAAGTGACCGGGCAGGCGCTGACGGTGAATGCGCAGGGTGAAGATGTGGTGATCCCAGGGCTGTTCGCGGTGGGTGAGATCGCCTGTGTGTCCGTTCACGGTGCCAACCGTCTGGGCGGCAACTCGCTGCTGGATCTGGTGGTCTTTGGCCGTGCGGCAGGCCTGCATCTTCAGGAGTCCATCGCTGAACAGGGCGCACTGCGCGACGCCAGCGAATCCGATCTTGATGCCTCTCTTGAGCGCGTTAACCGCTGGAACAACACCCGCAGCGGTGAAGATCCGGTGGTGATCCGTAAAGCGCTTCAGGAGTGTATGCAGCATAACTTCTCGGTGTTCCGGGAAGGGGATGCGATGGCGAAAGGGCTTGAACAGCTGAAAGTGATCCGCGAGCGGCTGAAAAATGCCCGTCTGGATGATACCTCCAGCGACTTCAATACCCAGCGCGTCGAATGCCTTGAGCTGGATAACCTGATGGAAACGGCGTACGCCACCGCGGTTTCGGCGAACTTCCGTACTGAAAGCCGTGGCGCTCATAGCCGTTTTGACTTCCCGGATCGCGACGACGAAAACTGGCTGTGCCATTCCCTGTATCTGCCTGAATCGAAATCCATGACGCGCCGAAGCGTAAATATGGAACCGAAACTGCGTCCGGCGTTCCCGCCGAAGATTCGTACTTATTAATGCGGAGACAGGAAAATGAAACTCGAATTTTCGATTTATCGTTATAACCCGGATGTCGATGATGCTCCGCGCATGCAGGAATATACCCTGGAAGGCGAAGAAGGGCGCGACATGATGCTGCTGGATGCGTTAATCCAGCTGAAAGAAAAAGATCCTACACTGGCGTTTCGCCGCTCATGTCGTGAAGGCGTTTGCGGGTCAGACGGTCTGAACATGAACGGTAAAAACGGTCTGGCGTGCATCACGCCGATCTCCGCGCTGGGCAACGGAACGAAGAAAATTGTCATCCGCCCGCTGCCGGGATTGCCCGTGGTACGCGATCTGGTGGTGGACATGGGGCAATTCTATGCCCAATATGAGAAGATCAAGCCTTACTTGTTGAATAATGGACATAAACCACCCGCCCGGGAGCATCTACAATCCCCTGAGCAGCGTGAAAAACTGGATGGCCTGTACGAGTGTATTCTCTGTGCCTGCTGTTCAACGTCCTGTCCGTCGTTCTGGTGGAACCCGGACAAGTTCATCGGCCCGGCCGGTCTGCTCGCTGCGTATCGCTTCCTGATTGACAGCCGCGATACCGAAACCAACGAGCGTCTGGACGGTCTGAGCGATGCTTTCAGCGTATTCCGCTGCCATAGCATCATGAACTGCGTCAGTGTATGTCCGAAGGGGCTTAACCCGACGCGCGCTATCGGCCACATCAAATCGATGCTGTTGCAGCGCAGTGCGTAGGTAACAAGAGGGGGCGCTGTTCCCCTCACCCTGGCCCTCTCCCGTGGGGAGAGGGAACAGATTGCAGGAAACCTTTAAAAACTGCCGACGACCTTCCCCCTCTCCTTTAGGAGAGGGTCGGGGTGAGGGGAAACCCTAAAGACAGTTTCTAAAGGTTCCTTCGCGGGCCAACTTAACGAAAAGAGCTCGCAAGTGAACCCTGGTACGTGCCCCTCACGGTGTACGGTGTAGTTATCCACGGCGAATAAGCATACAAATGCTTAAGGGATCACGATGCAGAACGGCGCGATGAAAGCCTGGCTGGACTCTTCTTACCTCTCTGGGTCGAACCAGAGCTGGATAGAACAGCTCTATGAAGACTTCTTAACCGATCCTGACTCGGTCGATGCAAACTGGCGCTCTATGTTCCAGCAGCTTCCGGTCACCGGTGTGAAACCGGATCAATTCCATTCCAAAACACGTGATTATTTCCGTCGTCTGGCGAAGGATGCCTCACGTTATACTTCTTCTGTTTCCGACCCCGACACCAATGTGAAGCAGGTAAAAGTCCTGCAGCTCATTAACGCCTATCGCTTCCGTGGTCATCAGCATGCGAATCTCGATCCGCTGGGACTGTGGAAACAAGAGACCGTGGCCGATCTCTCCCTTGGCTACCACGATCTCACCGAAGCCGATCTGCAAGAGACCTTCAACGTAGGATCTTTCGCCATCGGCAAGGACACGATGAAACTGGGCGATCTGCTTGATGCGCTCAAACAAACCTACTGCGGCGCGATTGGCGCTGAGTACATGCACATTACCAGCACCGAAGAGAAACGCTGGATCCAGCAGCGCATCGAATCGGTCGCCGGTCGCGCCAGCTTTACCCCGGAAGAGAAAAAACGTTTCCTCGGTGAACTGACCGCCGCCGAAGGTATGGAGCGGTATCTGGGCGCGAAATTCCCCGGTGCAAAACGCTTCTCGCTGGAAGGCGGCGACGCGCTGGTGCCGATGCTCAAAGAGATGATCCGCCACGCCGGTAAAAGCGGCACGCGCGAAGTGGTGCTGGGTATGGCGCACCGTGGTCGTCTGAACGTGCTGATCAACGTGCTGGGCAAAAAATCGCAGGATCTGTTCGACGAGTTTGCCGGTAAGCACAAAGAGCACCTCGGCACCGGTGATGTGAAATACCATCAGGGCTTCTCCTCGGATATTGAAACCGAAGGCGGCCTGGTGCACCTGGCGCTGGCGTTTAACCCGTCGCACCTGGAGATCGTCAGCCCGGTGGTGATGGGGTCCGTGCGTGCGCGTCTTGACCGTCTTGATGAGCCGAGCAGCAATAAAGTGCTGCCGATCACCATTCACGGTGACGCGGCGGTGACCGGCCAGGGCGTGGTGCAGGAAACCCTGAACATGTCCAAAGCGCGGGGTTACGAAGTGGGCGGTACCGTGCGTATCGTCATCAATAACCAGGTGGGCTTTACCACCTCGAACCCGCTGGATGCGCGCTCCACCCCGTACTGTACTGATATCGGTAAAATGGTGCAGGCCCCGATTTTCCACGTCAATGCAGACGATCCGGAAGCCGTGGCGTTCGTCACCCGCGTGGCGCTCGATTTCCGCAATACCTTCAAACGCGATGTGTTCATCGACCTGGTGTGCTACCGCCGTCACGGCCATAACGAAGCCGACGAGCCGAGCGCCACCCAGCCGCTGATGTACCAGAAAATCAAAAAACACCCGACGCCGCGTAAAATCTACGCTGACGTGCTGGAGCAGGAAAAAATCGCCACGCTGGAAGATGCCACTGAAATGGTCAATCTTTACCGCGACCAGTTAGACGCGGGCGAATGCGTGGTGAAAGAGTGGCGTCCGATGAACATGCACTCGTTCACCTGGTCGCCCTACCTGAACCATGAGTGGGACGAAAGCTACCCGAACAAAGTTGAAATGAAACGCGTGCAGGAGCTGGCGAAGCGCATCAGCACGGTGCCGGATGCCATCGACATGCAATCACGCGTGGCGAAAATCTACGGTGACCGCCAGGCGATGGCCGCAGGGGACAAACTGTTCGACTGGGGCGGCGCGGAAAACCTCGCTTACGCAACGCTGGTGGATGAAGGCATCTCCGTGCGTCTGTCCGGTGAAGACTCCGGTCGCGGGACCTTCTTCCACCGTCACGCGGTGATCCATAACCAGGCCAACGGATCGACCTACACGCCGCTGCACCACGTGCACAATTCGCAGGGGCCGTTCAAAGTCTGGGACTCGGTACTCTCCGAAGAAGCGGTGCTGGCGTTTGAATATGGTTACGCCACCGCTGAGCCGCGCACGCTGACCATCTGGGAAGCGCAGTTCGGTGACTTCGCCAACGGTGCGCAGGTGGTGATCGACCAGTTCATCAGCTCCGGCGAGCAGAAATGGGGCCGTATGTGCGGTCTGGTGATGCTGCTGCCGCACGGTTACGAAGGGCAGGGGCCGGAACACTCCTCCGCGCGTCTTGAGCGCTACCTGCAACTGTGCGCTGAGCAGAATATGCAGGTGTGCGTGCCGTCAACGCCTGCGCAGGTGTACCACATGATCCGTCGTCAGGCGCTGCGCGGTATGCGCCGTCCGCTGATCGTGATGTCGCCAAAATCATTGCTGCGTCATCCGCTGGCGGTTTCAAGCCTGGATGAGCTGGCCAACGGCACCTTCATGCCGGCCATTGGCGAAATAGATGACCTTGATCCACAAGGGGTTAAGCGCGTTGTTCTCTGTTCTGGTAAGGTTTATTACGACCTGCTTGAACAGCGTCGTAAAAACGACCAGAAAGATGTCGCCATTGTGCGTATCGAACAACTCTATCCCTTCCCGCACCAGGCGGTGCAGGAAGCCTTAAAACCGTTTGCCCACGTGCATGATTTTGTCTGGTGCCAGGAAGAGCCGCTTAACCAGGGCGCATGGTATTGCAGTCAACATCATTTCCGTGAAGTGATTCCGTTTGGGTCTGCTCTGCGTTACGCAGGTCGCCCGGCCTCCGCCTCTCCGGCGGTAGGATATCTGTCCGTTCACCAGAAGCAGCAGCAAGATCTGGTTAATGACGCGCTGAACGTCGATTAATTAAAGGATAAATAATGAGTAGCGTAGATATTCTTGTTCCCGACCTGCCTGAGTCCGTTGCTGATGCGACTGTCGCGACCTGGCACAAAAAACCAGGCGATAGCGTTAAGCGCGATGAAGTGCTGGTAGAAATCGAAACTGACAAAGTGGTACTGGAAGTACCGGCGTCGGCGGACGGCATCCTGGATGCGGTTCTGGAAGATGAAGGCACCACCGTGACCTCGCGTCAAATTTTAGGTCGCCTGCGTGAAGGTAACAGCGGCGGTAAAGAGAGCAGCGCCAAATCTGAAAGCAAAGAGTCCACCCCGGCTCAGCGTCAGACGGCGTCCTTAGAAGAGCAAAATAACGAAGCGTTAAGCCCGGCGATCCGTCGCCTGCTGGCAGAACACGGCCTTGAAGCCAGTGCCATTAAAGGCACCGGCGTGGGCGGTCGTTTAACGCGTGAAGACGTTGAAAAACACCTGGCGAAAGCGCCAGCGGCAAAAGAAGAGAAAGCACCGGCCGCCGCACCTGCACCGGCGCAGGCCGCTCCGCAGCTGGCGGGCCGCTCTGAGAAGCGCGTGCCAATGACCCGCCTGCGCAAACGCGTGGCCGAGCGTCTGCTGGAAGCGAAAAACTCCACCGCCATGCTGACCACCTTTAACGAAGTCAACATGAAGCCGATTATGGATCTGCGCAAGCAGTACGGCGACGCCTTCGAAAAACGCCACGGCATCCGTCTGGGCTTTATGTCCTTCTACGTCAAAGCGGTCGTGGAAGCCCTGAAACGCTTCCCGGAAGTGAACGCCTCCATCGACGGCGATGATGTGGTGTACCACAACTATTTTGACGTCAGCATGGCGGTCTCCACACCGCGCGGTCTGGTGACCCCAGTGCTGCGTGACGTCGACGCGCTGGGCATGTCCGACATCGAAAAACGCATCAAAGAGCTGGCGGTGAAAGGCCGTGATGGCAAGCTGACCGTGGACGATTTGACCGGCGGTAACTTCACCATCACCAACGGCGGTGTGTTCGGTTCGCTGATGTCAACGCCGATCATCAACCCGCCGCAGAGCGCGATTCTGGGCATGCACGCCATCAAAGACCGCCCAATGGCGGTAGACGGTAAAGTGGAGATCCTGCCCATGATGTATCTGGCGCTCTCTTACGATCACCGTCTGATTGATGGCCGCGAATCGGTGAGCTTCCTGGTGGCGATTAAAGAGCTGCTCGAAGATCCAACCCGTTTGCTGCTGGACGTTTAGTTTTGAGGTAACGCCCGGCGGCACTGCGTTTGCCGGGCCTACAAAAGCATCACCTGCCCTGTAGGCCGGGTAAGCGAAGCGCCACCCGGCGTAAAAAACGCACCGACCCACAGGCTTTATGATAACGATTACCTGAAAAGTGGATAGAACGCATGAACTTACATGAATACCAGGCAAAACAACTGTTTGCCCGTTATGGCTTACCAGCGCCAGTCGGCTACGCCTGCAATACCCCGCGTGAAGCTGAAGAAGCGGCATCCAAAATCGGTGCCGGTCCGTGGGTGGTAAAATGCCAGGTACACGCGGGCGGTCGCGGTAAAGCGGGCGGCGTGAAGGTCGTCAACAGCAAAGAAGAGATTCGTGCGTTCGCAGAGCACTGGCTCGGTAAGCGTCTGGTGACCTACCAGACGGACGCGAACGGCCAGCCGGTAAACCAGATCCTGGTTGAGTCGGCAACTGACATCGACAAAGAGCTGTATCTGGGCGCGGTCGTTGACCGTAGCTCCCGTCGCGTGGTGTTCATGGCGTCCACTGAAGGCGGCGTGGAAATCGAAAAAGTGGCGGAAGAGACCCCGCACCTGATTCACAAAGTGGCGCTGGATCCGCTGGCCGGGCCAATGCCGTATCAGGGCCGCGAACTGGCGTTCAAACTGGGTCTGGAAGGTAAACAGGTTCAGCAGTTCACCAAAATCTTTATGGGACTGGCGAACATTTTCCTTGAGCGCGACCTGGCGCTTATCGAAATCAACCCGCTGGTCATCACCAAACAGGGCGACCTGATCTGCCTTGATGGCAAACTGGGTGCTGACGGTAACGCGCTGTTCCGCCAGCCGGACCTGCGTGAAATGCGCGACCAGTCTCAGGAAGATCCGCGCGAAGCTCAGGCGGCGCAGTGGGAACTGAACTATGTGGCGCTTGACGGTAACATCGGCTGCATGGTTAACGGTGCGGGGCTCGCAATGGGCACCATGGACATCGTTAAGCTGCACGGCGGTGAACCGGCTAACTTCCTCGACGTGGGCGGCGGTGCAACCAAAGAGCGCGTGACCGAAGCCTTCAAAATCATCCTCTCCGACGACAATGTCAAAGCCGTGCTGGTGAACATCTTCGGCGGCATCGTGCGCTGTGACCTCATCGCCGACGGCATTATCGGTGCGGTGGAAGAAGTGGGTGTTAACGTCCCGGTGGTGGTGCGTCTGGAAGGCAACAATGCCGAACTGGGTGCGAAAAAACTGGCTGACAGCGGCCTGAATATTATTGCAGCGAAAAGTCTGACGGACGCAGCACAGCAGGTTGTTGCCGCAGTGGAGGGGAAATAATGTCCATTTTGATCGATAAAAACACCAAGGTTATCTGCCAGGGCTTCACCGGTAGCCAGGGGACGTTCCACTCTGAGCAAGCGATCGCTTACGGTACGCAAATGGTGGGTGGCGTCACGCCAGGCAAAGGCGGCACCGAGCATCTGGGTCTGCCGGTGTTCAACACCGTGCGTGAAGCGGTCGAAGCCACGGGCGCAACCGCCACCGTGATCTACGTTCCGGCTCCGTTCTGCAAAGACTCGATTCTGGAAGCCATCGACGCAGGCATTAAGCTGATTATCACCATTACCGAAGGCATTCCGACGCTGGATATGCTGACGGTGAAGGTGAAGCTCGACGAAGCTGGCGTGCGCATGATTGGGCCGAACTGCCCTGGTGTGATCACCCCGGGCGCGTGCAAAATCGGCATCATGCCGGGTCACATTCACCAGCCGGGCAAAGTGGGTATCGTCTCCCGTTCCGGTACGCTGACCTATGAAGCGGTTAAGCAGACAACCGATTACGGCTTTGGCCAGTCCACCTGCGTGGGCATCGGTGGGGATCCGATCCCAGGCTCTAACTTTATCGATATCCTGAAGCTGTTCCAGGAAGATCCGCAGACCGAAGCGATCGTCATGATCGGTGAGATCGGCGGCAGCGCGGAAGAAGAAGCGGCGGCGTACATTAAAGAGCACGTGACCAAACCGGTTGTGGGCTACATCGCCGGTGTTACCGCGCCGAAAGGCAAACGTATGGGCCACGCAGGCGCGATCATCGCAGGCGGCAAAGGCACCGCGGATGAGAAATTCGCCGCCCTCGAAGCCGCAGGCGTGAAAACCGTACGCAGCCTGGCGGATATCGGCGAAGCGCTGAAAGCAATCATTAAATAAGCCATATGCGCTCTGGAAAGGGCGCAATAAATAGAAAATTCTCGACATGATTGGCCGCGTAAAAGCGGCCTTTTTTATGCGGCTAACTTCGTGCATTATCAGCACATCAACTTGCGAAACGGCGATTAAATTGTGCGATTACATTCAACGTAAATGTTATGAAATAAACGCATAGTCAACAAGAGAATCTGCGTTTGTTTGGATAATACCCTTTACGATGGGAGAGAATCGTGTCGATATCATTCAGTCAGCCAGGAAGTTCATTCCTTGAGGCGATTGCTCATGATTTTGTTAATGCCACCGATCTTGCATTGGTGATGGTTGATATTCGTGGGTTGCCGATCTCACCGTTCTACAATTGCACGCCTTTCTGCCAACAAATGCGCGCCAGCCAGCACTATCGCCAGCAGTGCCAGCGCTGCGATAAACGGGGTGGTTTCGCCGCGCTTGAGGCCGACAAACCGCACCTTTACCGCTGCCATGCGGGGCTGGTGGAGTTTTCGCTGCCGCTGGAAATCGACGGCCAACTGCTGGGCTTTGTGATTTGCGGTCAGGTGCGCGTCGACGCACATAATGACATTGCCTCTGTTCTGCAAGACGATGACGCTCAGCACGCGCAGGCGGCGCTCATGTCATTATGGCACGACGTGCCGCAGGTGGATTATACCCGTCTGACTTCTGCCGCCCGATTATTAAACTCGATCGTAACGAGTTACCTTAATAATAATGTTCGCACGCTTTTACTAAATAAAAATTTAGCTGAACCGCGAAAATTAATATCGCACCGGGAAAAACGTCATGACGTCATTATGAATAAAACCCTGCGCTATATTGATGAGCATCTCTTTGAAGGCTTAACGCTCGAAAAAGTGGCGGCGCACGTCTATCTCAGCCCCTATTATTTCAGCCGTCTTTTCAGGAAGCATCAGGGAGTGGGGTTCAATGCCTGGGTGAACGAAAAGAAGATGCAGCGGGCGCGCGATCTTCTGCACAGCAGCGACTGGTCCATTGACTGCATAGCGCGGCGGCTGCACTTCTCGCAAACCAGCTACTTTTGTAAACTTTTTCGTCAGACCTATCAGCTTTCCCCGCAACAATTTCGCTTACAGCGCACAGCGTAGTCAGAAGCGGAATGCGACTCACGGCGTTGCGATGTTTTGCGCTGCTATAATTCCGCCGCGCAGAAGAATATCGCTACGATGACTCTATTAATAAAATGGAAAATGCTATGAGAGGGAAATTACCAAAGACAGAGCTTCTTGTGACCTTTGAAGTGGTTGCACGCCATGAGAGCTACACGCGTGCGGCTGAAGAACTGGCCCTGACCCAAAGTGCCGTATTCCGCCAGGTGACTGCCCTGGAGGATTTCTTGAAGACCGCGCTGTTTAGCCATTCGAAGAAACGCATCTTTCTCAATGACGCGGGCCGTCACTATCTCTCCATTGTGAAAGAGACGCTGAATAAGCTGGAGCGCGACACCAATAACATCATGTGCTGGCAACCGACGGTGCAGGTGATTGAGCTGGCGGTCAACCCGACCTTTAGCACCCACTGGCTGATCCCCAATCTGCGTGAGTTTAACCAGACTCACCCGGAGATCGTCGTGAACATCAATTCCCTTGCCAGCCTTGGTGATTTTCAGAGTCGGGAATACGATGCCGCCATTATGCGTGAAGATTTTTGTTCGCCATGGGGCGGGGTCGTACATCTACTGGAAGAAGAGATCCTGCCCGTTTGCAGCAGCAGCCTGCTTAGCCACACCGGTAAGCGAATCAGCGTGGAAGAGCTGCTCAACGATTTTCCGCTGCTGCATCAAAGCACGCGGATTGACGGTTGGCAGGAGTGGTTTGCGCTGTCGGGGATCAGCGGTCAGTCCATCAATAAAGGTCCGCGTTTCGATCTGATTTCAATGCTGATCGCCGCCGTGCGATCGCATCTGGGCGTGGCGCTGTTGCCGCGCTTTTCGATTCAGAACGATCTGGATAACGGTACCATGGTGATCCCCTGCGACGTGCCGATGCGCACCGGGAACCGTTTCATAATGACCTGGCGGGAGGACAAAATGCTGTCACCCAAGCTGCAAACCTTCCACGACTGGGTGGTTAAAAAATCCGCGCTAAGCCGCCAGGCCGTGCGGATGCAGTAAATACGTCGCCTGACGTGATGTCAGGCGACGCCGTTTTTACCAGTCGATGCCGGTTTGTGCGGCAATTCCCTTATCAAAGGCATGTTTGACCGGGCGAATTTCACTAACCGTATCGGCGATCGCTATCAGGCGTGCATGACAGCCGCGCCCGGTGATAATCACACTTTGCATCACCGGACGCGAAGTGATGGCTTGCAGCACCTCATCAACATCCAGATACTGATACGCCAGCATATAGGTCAGCTCATCCAGCACCACCAGATCGTAACCGGGATCGGCAAGCATGTGCTGGCACTGTACCCATACCTCCTGCGCCGCCCGCTGATCCAGTTCACGGTTTTGCGTCTCCCAGGTAAAGCCGGTCCCCATAATGTGAAACTCCACACCGTGGGGATTAAGCAGCTGGTATTCGCCGTTTTCCCATTCGCCTTTAATAAACTGCGCGACGCCAACTCGCTTGCCGTGACCCACGGCGCGGGTGGCGGTGCCAAAGGCGGCGGTGGATTTGCCTTTACCGTTCCCCGTAAAGATCAACACTATGCCCTGATGCTGCGTGGCGGCGGCCACGCGCGTATCGACTTTCTCTTTCAACTTTTGCTGTCGCTGCTGGTGACGTTCGTCATTCGCTCTGACTTGCATGTGCGCTCCTCAGTGCCCGGCAGGGCAGGAAGCACACTGGTGCTGCTGCTCAAACTGCTGGAAAAAGTTGTTGCCCTTATCATCCACCAGCACAAACGCGGCCATGTTTTTGACTTCCATCATCCATACCGCTTCCATGCCCAGCTCTGAATACTCCAGACACTCCAGTTTTGAAACGCACTCTTTTGCCAGTAGCGCCGCCGCACCGCCAATGCAACCGAGGTTAAAGCCGCCGTGCTGCTTGCAGGCATCCGTCACCTGCTGGCTGCGATTGCCTTTTGACAGCATCACCAGACTGCCGCCCTGCGCCTGAAAGGCATCAACATAGCCGTCCATTCGTCCACCGGTCGTCGGACCGAGGGAGCCGGAGACCATGTTTTCCGGCGTTTTCGCCGGACCGGCGTAATAAACCATGTAATTTTTGAAGTAGTCGGGCATTGGCTCACCGCTGTCGAGACGCGCTTTGATCTTCGCATGTACGATGTCGCGGGCGACCACAATCGGGCCGGAAAGTGAAACGCGCGTCCCCACCGGCAGGGTGGTCAGCATCTGGCGGATCTCTTCCAGCGGACGATTCAAATCGAGCGCGACTTCACGCCCGACGTTGTGCGCACGCTGGGATTCAGGAATGTATTTGCCCGGATGATTTTCCAGTTTCTCCAGCCAGATACCGTGCTGGTTGATCTTACCTTTGATGTTGCGATCGGCGGAGCAGGAGAGCGCCAGCGCGATCGGGCACGAGCCACCGTGACGCGGCAGGCGAACGACGCGAATATCATGCGCGAAGTATTTGCCACCAAACTGCGCGCCAATACCAAACTGACGGCTGATGTCGAGCAGTTGGGTCTCAAGCTGCGTGTCTCTGAACGCCTGGCCCAGCGCGTTGCCGCTGGTGGGAAGGTGGTCATAATATTTGGTCGAGGCCAGCTTCGCCACTTTAAGCGCCTGGTCCGCAGAGGTGCCACCGACCACAAAAGCGATGTGATAAGGCGGGCACGCGGCGGTGCCCAGCGATTTCATTTTATCGCTCAGAAACGCCACCAGCTTCTCCGGCTCCAGGATCGATTTTGTTTCCTGGTATAACGCCGCTTTATTTGCCGAACCGCCGCCTTTATTGACAAATAAAAAGTGATACTCCTGCCCGGTGGTAGCATTAATATCAATTTGCGCCGGTAAATTGGTTCCGGTATTGACCTCGTTATACATATCAAGCGGGGCGTTTTGCGAATAGCGGAGATTATTTTCCTGAAAGGTTTCATAGATCCCGAGGCTTAACGCTTCGGCGTCGTTAGCACCCGTCCAGACGTTCTGCCCTTTTTGCGCCACAATAGTGGCGGTGCCGGTATCCTGGCAATTGGGTAATACGCCTTTCGCTGAGATCTCTGCGTTACGCAATAACTGGAGTGCGACATATTTATCGTTATCGCTGGCATCAGGGTCATGTAAAATTGAGGCAACCTGTTTTATATGCGCCCGGCGCAGGAAAAACGAGGCATCGTAAAATGCCTGTTTTGCCAGCAGCGTTAATGCCTGGGGTTCAACACACAACATCTGTTCACCACGAAATTCCTGCATTGAAACGTGGCGATCGCTGAGTAAATAATATTCCGTCGTGTCTTTATTTTGCACAAACGGCTCTTGCCAGATAAACGGAGTAGACATTCGTTATTCTCATCAAAGAGGAAAGGAGATCACCGTGCTATTTTTGTGCCCCATCAAACAGGCTGGCGCGGGTGGCTTTGGTGATAAAGGAGATCGCCTGCTGTGCACGCACGCTGTTGCCTGCGCTGTCGAGCGGCGGTGAATAAACGGCAATGGCATACTGGCCCGGCACCACGGCAACCATGCCGCCGCCCACGCCGCTTTTCGCCGGCACGCCCACCTGATAGAGCCACTTTCCGCTGCCGTCATACAGACCGGCAATCGCCATCTCTGCCAGCACCTGCGGGACATACTCCGCGTTCAGCAACTGTTTGCCGTTGAACGGGGATTTCCCCTGATTCGCCAGCACGGCACCCATACGCGCAAGCTGGACAACGTTGACGTCAACGGAGCATTCGCGGGTGTAGATTTCCACCGCTTCCTGGGTATCACCGTAGAAGGTGTTGTAGGATTCAAGCAGTTTCGCCAGCGCCTGGTTGTGCTGGTTAGTGTCCATTTCCGACTGGAATACCGGCTGGTTAACGGTGAGCGACGCATTGGCGTAGTCGTTCATGTTGTTGAGGATTTTGTTCCAGCGGTCGGTTTTGTTTTCGGCTTTAACGAGGCTGACCGCCGCCATGGCACCTGCGTTGACCAGCGGATTTGATGGCTTACCGGGGTTGAGTTCGATCGCCAGTCCCGAGTTAAACGGCAGTCCTGTGGCGTTTGCGCCGAGCTTTTCCAGCACCACATCAGCACCGTGCTGCTGCATGACCAGCGCCATGGTGAACACTTTGCTCAGTGATTCCATCGGGAAGGCTTTATTGGCATCCCCCGTTGAATAGACTTTGCCGTCCACGGTGGCAATGGCGATGGCATAGTTTTGCGGGCTGTAACTGGCGAGCGCCGGGATGTAATCCGCAACTTTGCCGTCGTTTGTGCCTTTAAACATCTGGTGCGCCTGTTCAATCAGCGCGTTGTAGTCCGGCGTGGTTTGCGTCGTGGTGGCGAGGCTTAATGGGCTAAGGAGCAGAGAGGCGCACAGCAGTCCGGTGGGGTAGAGTTTTTTAAACATTGATTGCTTCCTTCCGTGAGGCATGACGTGGGATAAGCACGCCGGTCGCAACCGGCGTGGTGTTATCAGGCTTCTGACGTGACAGGGTTAGATTGACGTTTGTCTTCCGGTTTGAATGGCTTGCCACGGCAGCCTTCGCCGAAATGCTCGCCTTCCCAGCGGCTGACCAGCGCCGCGCCCATCGCGTTACTCATGACGTTGGTAGCAGAGCGGCCCATATCGAGGAACGGATCGACGCCCATCAGCAGGATCAAACCGGCTTCCGGGATGTTGAACTGGTTAAGCGTAGCGGCAATCACCACCAGCGACGCACGCGGTACACCGGCCATGCCTTTTGACGTTAACATCAGGATCAGCAGCATGGTGATCTGCTCGCCCATACTCAGGGTAATGTTACAGGCCTGAGCGATAAACACGGTGGCAAACGAGCAGTAGGCCATTGAACCTACGAGGTTGAAGGAGTAACCGATCGGCAGCACAAAGCTGGCGATTTTGGGCGACACGCCAAAATCTTCAAGCGCTTTCAACGTCCCAGGGAAAGCAGCTTCCGAACTGGAGGTGGTGTACGCCAGCAGGGCTGGTTCGGAGATACCTTTGACCAGACGCTTCACGCAGGGGCCGAGCAAAATCAGCGATGCGCCGATCAGGATCACCCACAGCAGGCCGAGCGTCATGTAGAACTCGCCCATAAAGATGCCTGCGCTTACCAGCACGGTTAACCCGCGTTCAGCAATCATCGCGGAGATGGCGGCAAACACCGTCAGCGGTGCGAATAGCATGACGTAGCCGGTGATTTTCAGCATCACATCAACCAGCGATTCCAGTACGTGCACAATCGGGGTGGCTTTTTCGCCAATCGCCGCCAGACCGCAGCCCAAAAAGATGGAGAAAACCACGATTTGCAGCACTTCGTTACGCGCCATGGCATCCACGATACTGGTTGGGATCGCATGCGAGATGAAGACTTTAAAGGTGAAGGCTTCGGCTTTAACGCCGGAGACCGCCGCCGCGTTATCCGCCACAAAGTTAATGCCCGCGCCCGGCTGGAAGATGTTGACAATGACCAGGCCGAGAGCAATTGAAATTAATGATGCGCAGATAAATAAAAACAACGTTTTGGAAAATATACGCCCAAGGGTATTGGCGTCGCCCATTTTTGCAATCCCGACGACCAGCGTCGAAATAATTAACGGGGCAATGATCATTTTAACCAAACGCAAGAATATCGTGGTGAAAATTGAAATATCCTGCGTGTAGGCTTTCGCCGTTTCGGGGGAGGTCATGCTGTTGACCGCAAATCCGGCAATAATGCCCAGGATCAGGCCAAGAACAATCATCTTGGTTAAACTAAGCTTTTTCAATTTTATGTTCACTCCATCGGAATAAAAAGGGTGCAGCGGGCTGCACCCGAACGTTTTTATAATTATTTACCACTACAACTCAAAATGGATCGATAATAATGGGGTGTGCTGTTGAGCACCATAAACATCATTGTCACCAATATTTCCAGAGACAATATCTCGCGGCATAACCACTTTTACCGCGTTTGCCGGGTCGAACCATACAATACGGTGCACCTGTGAAGGTTCAACATGGTATAACCCGGCGATCAGTTCCGGCGTAAATTGACCGGAGGCTTTTACCGCCAGATAATCCCGCTGGTCTTTAAACAGAATATCCAGCACCAGTTCATACGGACCGGCATTTTTTGAACGGATCACCTGTGCAAGCGAGCGAATAGACTGTTTCATGCCTCGGCTCCTTCTGGGGTCACCTGTTCAAGGTGGAAATCAAAGCGCAGCGCATCGGTTGCTTTGATCAAATGGTAAATCGAAAACGCATACACTGGCCCGCTCGGAATGTCCGACGGCGAGAACGGGAAGGCGAGGTTGCCCGCCGTGGCGATGCGATTTTCGTAGCCATAATGCAGCAGCGTTGAGCGCACCAGCGAGCACACGCTGTTGGCTTCGTCCTGCGTTGGCGCAACCACATCCAGTACGATCCCCAGCTCATGTCCGGCGTCCTGCATCGGCTCCTGCACGCCCATCACCCCGTTTTTACCGTACAGATGGAAGGTGATGTGCAGCCGTTCATCGCTCAGATTCAGGTTGCTCGCCACGCTCGCTTTCACTTCTTCGAGAATGGCGTCAATACCGGCGATCATGATGGGATCGCGCACCCCTGCGATGGTTACGCAGCGATAGCCGACCAGACGCGCACCTTCAAGTTTCAGCGCGTACGGTGTCTCTTCGTGACGCGATCCACTGACGTACACTTCGCCATCGTTGACGGCGGTGAACGAACAGTTCTGCAAGTTCAGCACGCCGCCAGGACCCGGCAAAAAGTAGGGATCGGATTTCTCATACAGCGTATGCGCCGCCGCCGAGGTTTCGGTGAATTTACGCTTCGGATTGAAGGTTTTCAGCGTAAAGCCGCCCTCATCGATAATGCCCATCGCACAGTCTGAACCGGAACCCGGCGTAGCGGCGATGGCGGCACATTCGAGGATTTTGCCGCAGTGCAGCGCCAGCCCTTCATCGAAGCCGCGCATGATGGGCAGGGCTGCGAAGCACGCAGGATCGTACGCTCGCCCGCCAAGCACAACCTGAGCACCTGCTTCAAGCGCGCGCTGGAAAGGCTCGATGCCCATTTGCGCCAAAATCCAGGTGCTGTCGTCGATGTCCTGATGCGTCAGCGCAGGCACGAAATCCAGGGCGGTGATATCCCCCGCATCCAGCGCTTCGTGCACCACGGCTTTCTCCACATCCGACGGAATGGTGGCCAGGCTAAAAGAGAGATTCTCTTCACGAGCGATCTCCAGCACGATCTGACGACACCACTCCAGGTGCGGTGCCGCGCCAGAACCGCCTGCGGTGCCGATCACCACGGGAATGTTATTTTTCACCCCGGCGACGATCATGTAGCGCAGATCGCGCTTCACGCCCGCCCGGTCGGTGAAAGGTTTTCCCGCGCCGAGGTAGTGTGGGCCGGGATCGGACGATCCCGCGTCCACGGCGATCAAATCCGGAGATTCTTCCATCGCCTTATTGAAGCTGGCCTCCGGGAAACCGTACCCGAGAATGGCCGTAGGCGATAAAATTTTAAACGTCTTCGCCATGGGTCAATCCTTTGTCTGCATCAGCGCAATGGTGCGGTGCATTTCGTTGAAGACGATGTTCAGACCTTCATCAAAACCCATGCCCGGCTTGATCAGCATGCGCATTGGCCGCGCAGCCATCGCCACGTGCACGCAGGTGCGGGCGCTGATTTCGGTTTCGTTACAGGTACCGCCCTGGTAGGCTTCCATGCCGCGCTTGTTGCAGTACAGCACGGCGTCAACGATGTTGTGGATGCCGCCCAGATCCGGGGTTTTGATCTGCACCATGTGGCAGCTGCCCGCATCGGTGAAGTCAACGATGTCCTGATAGGTGTTACACCATTCGTCGGCGACGATTTTCACGCTGGAGCCAAGATTCGCCAGCTCGCGCGTAATGGCGGTTAACAGGCGGATCTGATCCGGTTTGTTACCCGCATCAACCGGACCTTCAATGTACAGCGGCAGGCCCTGGGTCTCTTTTTCAAGGCTGGCGATGTAGTGCGCGCAGCGTTTTGGATCCATGTCGAAGATCAGACCAATGGTGCCGTAAACGTCGATGTGCAGGGTAGGGTGATAGCGCGGGCTGGTACGCAGCGTCATCACGCGATCCGCCAGCCAGCGCACGTATTCACGCAGTTTTTCACCGTCGTAGCCCAGCTTCTCTTCGACGTTGTTGATCAGCGCATGCGGCAGAACGTTGACGCCTTTGAGGATCATTTTGTCGACGGCAATGTAGCGATCATCGCCGCTCTGACCGAATAGCGGGATAGCTTCGGCCACGGTTGGTAGCTGCCATTCATCACACACCACTTCGGCTTTCAAACGGCCAGTTGCCAGCGCGGTAGCATCCAGCAGCGCCTGTGACAGGCCGTAGCGCACGGCGGTGTGCAGCTGCTTACCGTCAATGTGCAGCGTATCAAAGAAGCGGGCGTTCGGCAGGAATGCACTGACGTCACGGCCTTCCAGCAGCGGTTTAATGTGATCGTTTAAGAAAGGAATAAAGTTTGCGGCGAGGAACAGTGGATCGCGGCCACCGGCACCGGAATATTGCACCGCTGCACAGTCACCGACGGCGACAGAACCGTTCTCCAGCACCAGCTGCACCGAGACACACTCCCCGGCCTGACGCACGGCGGTGAATCCCGGCGTAACCGGATCGCCGGTGTAAATAAAGCCATCGTGACCGGCTCCGTCTTTGATCGCCTGCTGATCGTCAAAATAGAATGAGGAATAGCCTGCGGTAAAAAGCGCATGTTTAATTTTCATCACGGTCTTCCTATTAATTTGCTGTGGGATACGGCGTTAATGTCATCGACAACCATCTGGAAGGACGGGGTACGGCCTTCGAATTTTGCGCGTTCGGAAACAAAGTCGTGGTGCAGCGCCAGAATGTCTGCGGGCAGCGGAACCGCGCCTGGCTCAAGAATGCGGATCGCACCGGAGTTGTCGCGCACGGGCATCATCTTGCCGGCGTTGCAGGCGGCAGGTGCAAACGGCACGTCGAGCACACCGGCTTCGAATGCCAGCACCGTACCGCGTGCCAGATCGCCATTACCCAGTTCGAACACTTTGCTCATCACGGCGCGCACTTCGCTTTTGATCAGCTCAACTTCGAGATCCACGGCCTGGCAGGCCGGGAAGGTCTGATCGCGTACCATGTTGAGCATCTGGCGGGAGGCTTTCAGCCCCTGTGCGTTGGCCGCGGCGGTGGGGATACCGAAGGCTTCGTGCGGACTTTTGGTGATCACTTTTGTCGCGCCCGCGAGGCCGGCGACCGCAGCACCCCAGGAGATGACCGAGAAGGCTTTGGCTTCATCTTCCGGGAAGCCGCCCATCCACTGGTGGAAAACGGTGCTCAGTTCGTAATCGCCAAAGCCCTGATCGTTGAAATACTCGTGAGAGAGTTCGCGCAGGGCTTTGATGGCGGCGATATCCTGGGTCAGACAGCCCACCTGGCCGTAACCGACGGTGATGGATTTCGCGCCCTGTTCCAGCGCCAGCAGACCTTCAATGATGGCTACCGTGTGTGAAACGAACGGCGGGATCAGGGTACCGGTCAGCGGACCAAACGGCTCACGGTTGATGCGAATACCGTGCTCTTCATACAGGCCAATCATACGGTCGCAGTACTGCCAGTCGCGGATGGATTTCTCCAGCGTGACGCGCTTCGCGTAAGGAATGTTGTAGGAGATACCGCCGCCTTCGTAGCTGGTAAAGCCACTGGCGATGGAAATTTCACCGAGCAGACGCGCATCCGGCGTGCCGTGGCGGATCTGCATCGGTTTTTCCAGCGCTTCGGTCAGACGACGACAGGCCGCGACGCCGTGGTTCACCACCGGCAGGCCGTTCAGTTTGGAGGTTCCCGCCTCAATCGATTTCTGAATGCCAACCGCGGCTTCTTCATAACGGTTCAAACGCGTGTAGGCATCAATGGTGGTCGGCAGCAGATCGCACTCTTGCTGGAGGGTTTTCAGCAGTGCAATGTGCTCATCAAGCAGCGCCACGCCCGCACGAGGCTGGCTTAAGGTGATCCCTTCCTGATCGGCTTTGAGCAGCGCCAGCGCGAAATTTTTACTGGCAGGTAAAGTCTGCTGGTATTTCACGCCATCTTCAAAATGGGTGACGTCCTTGCCGGTTTGCCAGGTTTCAAGCACCTGGCGTCGTTCGGACATGAAATCATCATGGGTTATTTTTTTATTTCTGAGTTCCATTCGTTGCTACCTTATTTTTGGGTTAAACATTGAATGCTGGTGCGGGCTGCCGCCTGTGGCCAGATGCGGGCTACGTTGGCGAGCAGAGGAATTAGCCCACGCTCATCACGGTAATAATCAAATTGCGCAGGCAGCAGAATGCGGTTGCCTTTTTCGTTGAGATCGCGGTACTTCAACCACTGGTGGATATCGAAGTCTGCGGCGCGGGATAACCAGCCGCCGGAACCAATGATCTTGCGCGTGGTGCTGAGATCGCGGCCCATTTGCAGATCGACATTGCCCACGCAGGTGCACACCGCTTTTTTCGTCCCCGCGTGACGCTCGCTGGCGTAGCCGATACACAGACCGGCCAGTACGGTATCGAACGCTTTTTCCTGCGTGCTGGTGGGGAGGTAGTCGGGATTCGCCACCAGATGGCGCAGGTAGCGATAGAACGCCTCCTGCTCTGCGGGCTTGTTGGCAAAAATAATATCGGTCAGGGCTTTGGTGCTCTCCCCGACGACCATCGCCGAGACGCGCATGCCGAGATCCCCCTCCACCGTGCGCTTGATAAACGGCTCCGACAGGCCGTGCTGCACCGTATCCGGCGACAGCAGGTTGTGACAGGCGGAGTAAACGTCGGTGGTGGCCCCGCCCATGTCGAACAGCATGAACTCTTTCCACTCGTCGCCAAGCTGGCTGATATGGTTCACCAGCTCGAACACCGTCCACGGCGTGGGCATCGGGTCTTCCCCGGTTTCCGCGACGATGACGTCAAGACCCTTGCCTTTGACGATGCGGGAGAGGAACACATCGCAAATGGCCTGGCGTGCGGCAAACGGATTGGGGGAGTCGAGATCCGGTAAAATGTTCTCGACGATGGTCAGATCCTTGTGGCCCAGCAGCTGGCGCACCTCATCCTGAATATCGCGGTTACCGGCGTAGATGATGGCGCAATCGACGCTGGACTCAGCCAACAGCTGCGCGTTGGCGATCCCGTAGCGCGTTTCCCCGCCGTCGGTTCCACCGGTGAACAGCAAAATGTCCGGCGGGGATTGCTCCAGCTCGCGAATGTCTTGCTGATTAAGTTTGTAAGCGTAGAAGTGCGCGATCTTTGCCCCGGCGGAGTGCGCCGTTACTTTCGCTGATTCCAGCGTAATCGACGGCACCAGGCCCATCGCCGCGACGGCGAGGCCGCCTTTCGCCGAGGAAGAGTATTTAACGGTCACTTCGCCACTGCGCAGCAACGGTCTGGCGTCGGCGACATTGAGCACCTTGTTTAAACTGTCAAAAAAGCCTTCCGCCAGATGGTGCGTGGTGGTGGGCGTCAGCGTCTGATTGACCAGCGTTAAGGCGTCGGCATGTTCCAGGTCGAACAGCGCCGCTTTCGTCCATGTGGAGCCAATATCGACTGAGACCGTTCGCATCAGATCACCTCTTCGGCCTGAGTCACGGAGGCGGAGTTGGCACCCTGAATATCGCTGGAGATGAGCTGGCAGACATCGTCAAGGTCGTGGCTTGGCGCAAAGACACGGTTAAAACCCATCTCTTTAAATTTGGCTTCAATGTCGGCGAAATCGTGTTTACCCACCACGAGGTTACCGCCAACAAACAACAGAATGTCGCCCACGCCGCGCTCAATGCAGCGCTCGCGCATGCCCAGGCAGTCGATGTCGCCGTGACCATAAATTGACGAGACCACAATCGCGTCGGCACCGGTTTCGATGGCGGCATCGATGTACTCATCCTGACTCACCATGACGCCCAGATTGATGACCCGAAAGCCATAATTTGAGAACACGCGGTCCAGCACTTTATTTCCGACTGCGTGGCAATCGGCACCAATTACGCCAATAACAAGCGTTGCTTTTTTCATTTGTCATCCTTTGTAGAGTCGAGGCACAAAAATAATCCTAAAGCCGCCCATAAAACCTATTATTCTGCGAGCGCTGTGCGGCTTTTTAATAGCACTGGAGTGTGTTGTGCGGGGTGAGTTGAAGCAATTGATCTATTTTCAAAAGCTCATTCATAAACAGGTTGTTTTTGTGTGGTTATTTGTAAAATTGTATTAAATACAGTTGGTTAATTGATGTTTGTGATGGGCGGTTAACGCGGGGGGAAAATCGGTGCATTATTTTTAGATGGTAATTGTGATCATGCTCTAAAAACAGTTTTTGTTTTATTTATGTTAAAATTATTAAGAAAAAAAGATTATGTATGGCGACGTTTTGCCACCAGCGTAAATTTATAATCATCGCTTTTAAATGCGTTTCGGCTATATTCAAATACCTGACCATTCTTCAGGAAGCCACGGGAGATTTTCTCCAGAATGGGGCGGGCAGGATCGATACCCAACGCGGCGATCGTCTCCTCATTGGGCATAACCGGCACGATCTCCTGTTCACTGCGATCGATAACCATCTTTTTGATCTGCTCAATAAAGTGATATTTGGAATTTTCCATCACTTGCCAGGTGAGATCGGGAAACAGCGCCAGCGGCATCCAGGTTTCTTCTAACGTAACGGGCTTGTGCTGGATAAACCGCACGCGCTTCACGTGCCAGGCTTTCTCGCCCGCTGCCAGTTCCAGCTGCGCGGCGAGCGCATCGTCGGCATTGATCACCTCAAAAATCTGCACCTCGCTGTGGGTTTCCACCTGACGATCGGCCAGCTTTTCATAAAAGCTGGTGAGCTGGTAAATATCATAATTTACGCGCTCTGCTTTCACATAGGTGCCGCTACCCTGAATGCTTTCCACGATCGCTTGCTCAGTGAGCTGCTTCAACGCCTGGCGCACCGTCACGCGGCTGACGCCAAACCGGGCCTGAAGCGCAGATTCCGTAGGTAACGCATCGCCAGGCTTAAGCTCACCCTGTTGGATCTGCTCGATCAGGGCATCGGCAATCTGCCGGTACATGGGCTTTTTACTCATCACTTTCCCGGTGGTATCAAACGAATTTAAGGGATTATGCCTGCCGTCCGCTAAATGTAAACAATACAAATATAATACAAATATTTCGCTAAAGTGAAATTGATCACATACCTGTATTGTTATCTTCTGCACAATGCGCGCTATTCCCGTCATCAAAACGATGGCGAATTGCGAACACAGTGAGGATGTGATGAACCTGACGGCGTTAACCCATGCGGATGCCTGCCTGATTCAAACGCGTTTTACCAGCCGGGACGACGCCATACGCGCGCTGGCGCAGCGGCTGGAGGGGCTTGGCAAGCTCAACAACAGCGATGTTTTTCTCAGTGAAGTCTTTGAGCGTGAATCACTCGGACCCACAGCGCTTGGCGAAGGGCTGGCGGTGCCGCACGGTAAAACCGACGCGGTTAACGAGGCGGCGTTTGCCGTCGCGACACTGCGTGAGCCGCTGCTCTGGGAAGGGATCGACGGGCCTGAGGCGGTTGAGCTGATTTTTTTACTGGCGATCCCCCAGGCGCAGGCCGGCACCACGCATATGCAGTTGCTGACCGGCTTAACCTGCCTGCTGGCGGATGATGCCGTGCGCGCGCAGGTGATGGCGGCGCAATCTCCCGGGGAACTGCTGGCGATACTCGGCAGCGGGCGTGAAGCGCGCGCGACGGCGATCGCCGCCGATGCACCCACGGTGGTTTGCGTGACAGCCTGTCCGGCGGGCATCGCACACACTTACATGGCCGCCGAATACCTTGAGAAAGCAGGACAAACGCTCGGCATCCGCGTGTTTGTAGAAAAGCAGGGCGCGAACGGTGTGGAAGGGCGGCTGAGCGATGAACAGATCAATAGCGCGCAAGCCTGCATTCTGGCCGCCGATGTGGCGGTTAAAGAGGCTGATCGCTTTACCGGGATCCCAACGCTCGCGGTGCCAGTGGCGGAACCGATCAAACGCGCGTCAGCCCTGCTGCAACAGGCGCTGACCCTCGACGCAAGCCCGGAGGTGCGGGTGGCGCAAAAAACCTGTAACGCGCCAAAAAGCGTGAAAACCGAACTCAAGCAGGCGCTGCTGAGCGGCATCTCCTTCGCCGTGCCGCTGATCGTCGCGGGCGGTACCGTCCTCGCCGTCGCGGTGTTACTGGCGCAAATTTTTGGCCTGCAACACCTTTTCGACATGGAGAACTCCTGGCTGTGGCTCTACCGCAAGCTCGGCGGCGGCATGCTCGGCACCCTGATGGTGCCGGTACTGGCGGCTTACACCGCGTATTCACTGGCGGACAAACCCGCGCTGACGCCCGGCTTCGCGGCGGGCCTTGCCGCTAACATGATTGGCGCAGGTTTTCTGGGGGCTGTCGCCGGGGGCTTAATTGCCGGTTATCTGATGCGCTGGGTGAAGACGCACCTGCGTCTCGGCAGCCGATTTAACGGCTTTTTGACCTTCTATCTCTATCCGGTCATCGGCACGCTGGGCGCGGGCAGTCTGATGCTGTTTGTGATCGGCGAACCGGTGGCGTGGATCAATAACGGCCTCACCGCCTGGCTCAATGGCTTATCCGGGACCAACGCGCTG
This sequence comes from uncultured Enterobacter sp., assembly GCA_963521185.1. Taxonomy (GTDB): domain Bacteria; phylum Pseudomonadota; class Gammaproteobacteria; order Enterobacterales; family Enterobacteriaceae; genus Enterobacter_D. The sequence goes on from CAUQTV010000015.1 coordinate 66,277, forward strand.
CTGCTGGGGGCCATTCTCGGCTTTATGTGCTCCTTTGATTTGGGCGGGCCGGTGAATAAAGCCGCCTACGCCTTCTGCCTCGGCGCGATGGCCAACGGCGTTTACGGACCTTATGCCATTTTCGCCTCGGTCAAGATGGTCTCGGCGTTTACCGTCACCGCCTCCACGCTTATCGCCCCGCGCTACTTCAAAGAGTTTGAAATTGAAACCGGCAAATCGACCTGGCTGCTGGGGCTGGCGGGTATCACCGAAGGTGCCATCCCGATGGCGATCGAAGATCCGCTGCGCGTCATCGGCTCCTTTGTGCTGGGTTCCATGGTGACTGGCGCGCTGGTGGGGGCGGTCGGGATGGGGCTGTCGACACCGGGGGCCGGGATTTTCTCCCTGTTTTTGCTGCTGGATAACGGCCTGGGCGGTGTGACTGCCGCCGCGGTCTGGTTTGGCGCAGCGGTGGCGGGCGCGGCCATTTCCACCGGCGTGCTGCTGCTGTGGCGCGGCCACGCGGTCCGCCAGGGCAAATACAGCACCGACACCCTTTAATCGTCACTATTACTCTCAGGAAACGAAGATGAAAGCTGTATCTCGCGTTCACATCACGCCGCACATGCACTGGGATCGGGAGTGGTATTTCACCACCGAAGAGTCGCGCATCCTGCTGGTTAACAATATGGAAGAGATCCTGACGCGACTGGAGCAGGATGCCGACTACCCTTTTTACGTCCTCGACGGGCAAACGGCTATTCTGGAAGATTACTTTGCGGTAATGCCGCAGAACAGGCCGCGGCTGAAAGCGCTGGTGGAAGCCGGGAAATTAATCATCGGGCCGTGGTATACGCAGACCGACACCCGCGTCGTCGGCGGTGAATCGATCGTTCGCAACCTGATGTATGGCATGCGTGATTGCCTGGCGTTTGGCGAGCCGATGAAAATTGGCTATTTACCGGACTCTTTTGGTATGTCGGCGCAGCTGCCGCACATTTATAACGGTTTTGGCATCACGCGGACGCTTTTCTGGCGCGGCTGTTCTGAGCGTCACGGTACCGATAAAACCGAGTTTTTATGGCAAAGCCGCGACGGTAGCGAAGTGACCGCGCAGGTGCTGCCGCTGGGCTACGCGATTGGTAAGTACTTACCGGAGGATGAGGCGGGGCTGCGCAACCGGCTGGACAGCTACTTTGACGTGCTGGAAACCGCCTCGCTCACCGGTGAGATTTTGCTGCCTAACGGGCATGACCAGATGCCGCTACAGCAAAACATTTTTGCCGTAATGGCGAAACTGCGCGAAATCTACCCGCAGCGCGAGTTTGTGATGAGCCGCTTTGAGGCGATCTTTGATCTCATCGACCAGCATCGCGACGAGCTTGCCACGCTGCAAGGGGAGTTTATTGACGGGAAGTACATGCGCGTTCACCGCACCATCGGTTCGACGCGCATGGACATCAAAATTGCCCACGCACGCATTGAGAATAAAATCGTCAATGTGCTGGAGCCGCTGGCCTCGCTCGCCTGGACGCTGGGCTTTGACTATCACCACGGGCTGCTGGAGAAAATGTGGAAGGAGATTTTAAAAAATCACGCCCACGACAGCATCGGCTGCTGCTGTAGCGATCAGGTGCACCGGGAAATCCTCACCCGTTTTGCGCTGGCTGAAGACATGGCCGAAAATCTTACCCGCTTTTATATGCGTAAAATTGTCGACAACATGCCGCAAAGCGACGCCGATAAACTGGTGTTCTTCAATCTGACGCCGTATCCGCGTGAAGAGGTCATCAACACCACTGTTCGCCTGCGTGCCAGCCAGTTCCGTATTGTGGACAGCGAGGGCCGCGAGATCCCCTATTTTCTGCGCGCCTCACGCGAAATCGACCCCGGCCTTATCGATCGTCAGATTGTCCATTACGGCAACTACGAACCCTTTATGGAATTCGACATCCAGGTAAACCGGATCCTGCCGTCGATGGGCTATTGCACGCTGTTTATCGAACCGCTGGCGGCGACCGCGCAGATCGCACCCCGGACGGCAAGCCGTGCTTTGCTGGAAAATGCCTTCTGGCAAATCGATCTCAACGACGATGGAACGCTGCGCCTGCGCGATAAAGAGAGCGGGCTTATTTATGACCGCGTGCTGGAAATAGAGGAAAGCTCGGACGATGGCGACGAGTATGATTACTCCCCGGCGCGTGAAGAGTGGGTGCTCACCTCCCGGGCGGTTGACCACCAGCATGAGGTGATCCATGAGGGATGGCAGAGCAGGGCGATTATCCGCGCCCGGCTTGGGGTGCCCGCCACGCTGGCCGAACGTGCGGCGCGCCAGACCAGCGCCTTTGTCGACGTTGAGCTTGAAGTGACGCTTTCCCACAACAGCCGACGCATTGACGTTGATGTACGGCTGGATAATCAGGCCGACGACCACCGCCTGCGCGTGCTGATCCCCACGCCCTTTATCACCGAAGAGGTGCTGGCCGATACCCAGTTTGGCAGCATCACGCGGCCCACACAGGACAGCGCGATGGCGAACTGGCAGCAGGAGGGCTGGAAAGAAGCGCCGGTGCCGGTGTGGAATCTGCTGAACTATGCGGCGCTTTCCCAGGGCAGACAGGGGATGGCGCTGTTCACCGAAGGCCTGCGCGAGTTTGAAATTCTTGGTGAGCGGGAAAAAACCTTTGCCCTGACGCTGTTGCGCGGCGTGGGTCATCTCGGTAAAGCGTCGTTGCTTTCCCGCCCTGGCCGACCGTCGGGGATCAAGCTGCCGGTGCCAGAGGCACAGCTGCGCGGACCGCTGCACAGCCGTTTTAGCCTGTTTGCCTTTACCGGCACAGCGGACAGCGCGGGGGTTGCTCAGCAGGCGCGTGCGTGGCTGACGCCCGTGCAGTGTTATAACAAAATTCCGTGGAATGCGATGAAGCTCAATCCGGCATCCTTTGCCACGCCAGCGTGCTACAGTCTGCTCACCCTGCCGCCGAACGGCTGCCAGCTTAGCGCCCTGAAAAAAGCGGAAGATCGGGATGAACTGATCGTGCGCCTGTTTAACCCGTCGGCGACCACGCCGTGCGATGCCACGCTGGTGATGGCGCACCCTGCCACGATTTGCGCCAGCACAATGGATGAGCGCCGCGCGGATGACACCGCCTGCGAGACAGGCATGTTCCGTCCCTGTGAGTCAAAAACCTTCCGCGTCATCCTGAAATAGCGCCTTGAAATCGAATACTGCCACGCGCTGCGTGGCTTTTTTTATCTCGCGGCCGCGTTGTTATTTTTAGTGATATCAAAAGTAGATTATTTGTTAATTTTATACTGGCGGCATTTTTAACAAAAAGGTCTACACTCGTTATTATCCCGCAATGAAACGTCATCAGCGATTTAGCGTTACTGAAAATCACTTTTATTTATAAAAGTCTTCTTTGTGATAACCATCAAGCTGTTTATTAGAACATATATTTAACATGGGCTTTACCATGCGATCCGTGGCGCTACAAAATTAACATTTCGGGATAAAATTGATTTAAATCAATATTTAATTCGTGGATAAAACCATTAAAAACCGCTAAATTGTCGCTGATCAAAATGGTCGAAAAGTCATAGAATGGTGATAAATTGATCCCCGTCGAAAAACGTAAAAGAGGTTCAATAAAAACCTGTTTATTGTAAGGGATTTGCGGCGTAATATACTGCGAGATCAATTTGAGCTTTTTATTAACGTATCTGTAACTTTTCTTTGAGACTGTAACCTCGCTGAGACATTCGCTTTGGTGGGAACACCAGTAACAATGAAAAGAGGCCGATACATTTGTAATGGGGCATGTGTGTGAACCCTTTCTAACGGGGTTTACTCTCGGAGTCTTCATGCGATGAGCAAGGAGTCATGATGTTAGATATAGTCGAACTGTCGCGCTTGCAGTTTGCCTTAACCGCGATGTACCACTTCCTGTTTGTGCCACTGACGCTCGGTATGGCGTTCCTGCTGGCCATCATGGAAACCGTGTATGTCCTGTCGGGCAAACAAATTTATAAAGATATGACCAAATTCTGGGGCAAGTTGTTTGGTATCAACTTTGCTCTGGGTGTGGCAACCGGCCTGACCATGGAGTTCCAGTTCGGGACTAACTGGTCTTACTATTCCCACTATGTGGGCGATATCTTCGGTGCGCCGCTGGCCATTGAAGGGCTGATGGCCTTCTTCCTCGAATCCACGTTTGTCGGTCTGTTCTTCTTCGGTTGGGACCGCCTGGGTAAAGTTCAGCACATGGCCGTCACCTGGCTGGTGGCGCTCGGCTCGAACCTTTCCGCGCTGTGGATTCTGGTGGCGAACGGCTGGATGCAAAACCCGATCGCATCGGATTTCAACTTCGAAACCATGCGTATGGAAATGGTGAGCTTCTCCGAGCTGGTGCTTAACCCGGTTGCGCAGGTGAAATTCGTTCACACTGTGGCGGCAGGTTACACCTGTGGCGCGATGTTTATCCTGGGTATCAGCTCCTACTACCTGCTTCGCGGTCGCGACATCGCTTTTGCTAAACGCTCCTTTGCTATCGCTGCCAGCTTCGGTATGGCGGCTGTGCTGTCTGTTATCGTGCTGGGTGATGAATCCGGTTACGAAATGGGTGACGTGCAGAAAACCAAACTGGCTGCCATCGAAGCCGAATGGGAAACGCAACCGGCTCCGGCGGCATTCACCCTGTTTGGTATTCCTGACCAGGACCAGCAAACGAATAAATTCGCGATTCAAATCCCGTATGCGCTGGGGATTATTGCGACGCGCTCTATTGATACACCGGTTATCGGTCTGAAAGACCTGATGGTGCAGCATGAAGAGCGTATTCGTAACGGCATGAAGGCCTACCATCTGTTAGAAGAACTGCGTGCTGGCTCGACCGATCAGGGCGTGCGTGACCAGTTCAATAGCATGAAGAAAGACCTGGGTTACGGCATGTTGCTCAAACGCTATACCCAGAACGTTACGGATGCGACAGAAGCGCAGATCCAACAGGCGACGAAAGACTCCATTCCGCGTGTTGCGCCGCTCTACTTTGCGTTCCGTCTGATGGTCGCCAGCGGCATCCTGATGCTGTTAATCTTCGGCGTCTCTTTCTGGACCGTGTGCCGCAACCGCATTGGCTCTAAATCCTGGCTACTGCGCGCCGCGCTGTACGGTATTCCGTTGCCGTGGATTGCGATTGAAGCCGGCTGGTTTGTGGCCGAGTATGGCCGTCAACCCTGGGCGATTGGTGAGGTGCTGCCAACGGCGGTAGCGAACTCGTCATTGACCATCGGCGATCTGCTGTTCTCAATGATTCTGATCTGCGGTCTGTATACGCTGTTTATGGTGGCGGAAGTGTTCCTGATGTTCAAATTTGCTCGCCTTGGGCCGAGCAGTCTGAAAACAGGTCGCTATCACTACGAGCAGTCCACCGTGGCTTCTCAGCCGGCACGCTAAGACAGGAGTCGTGAAATGATCGATTATGAAGTACTGCGTTTTATCTGGTGGCTGCTGGTTGGCATCTTGCTGATCGGTTTTGCGGTCACCGATGGGTTCGACATGGGGGTCGGGATGCTGTCCCGCATCCTCGGTCGTAGCGACACTGAACGTCGCATTATGATTAACTCCATCGCCCCGCACTGGGACGGTAACCAGGTGTGGCTGATCACCGCCGGTGGCGCGCTGTTCGCTGCCTGGCCAATGGTCTACGCGGCTGCGTTCTCCGGCTTCTACGTGGCGATGATCCTCGTGCTGGCGTCGTTGTTCTTCCGTCCGGTCGGTTTTGACTACCGCTCGAAGATTGCAGACACCCGCTGGCGCAACATGTGGGACTGGGGCATTTTCATCGGTAGCTTCGTGCCGCCGCTGGTCATCGGTGTGGCGTTCGGTAACCTGTTGCAGGGTGTGCCGTTCCATATGGATGAATATATGCGCCTGTACTACACCGGAAACTTCTTCCAGTTGCTGAACCCGTTTGGTCTGCTGGCTGGTCTTGTCAGCGTGGGGATGATCCTGACCCAGGGCGCGACCTATCTGCAAATGCGTACCGTGGGTGAGCTGCATCTGCGTGTTCGCGGCGTGGCGCAAATTGCCGCACTGGCAACGCTGGTGTGCTTCGCACTGGCAGGCGTGTGGGTCTACTTCGGCATCGACGGTTATGTGGTGACGTCGGCAATGGATCACCATGCTGCGTCTAATCCGCTGACCAAAGAAGTCGCCCGTCAGGCCGGTGCCTGGATGGTGAACTTCAATAACACGCCGATCCTGTGGCTCATTCCGGCGCTGGGCGTGGTGCTGCCGCTGGTGACAACCCTGATGTCACGTCTGGAGAAACCGGCATTTGCCTTCGTGTTCTCTTCACTGACGCTGGCCTGCATCATTCTGACCGCCGGTGTGGCAATGTTCCCGTTCATCATGCCGTCAAGCACAGTGATGAAAGCGAGCCTGACCGTTTGGGATGCGACATCCAGCCAGATGACGCTGAACCTGATGACTTACGTTGCGCTGATCTTCGTACCGCTGATTCTGATTTACACCACCTGGTGTTACTGGAAAATGTTCGGTCGTATCACCAAAGAAGACATCGAAAGCAACACTCATTCTATGTACTAAGTAAGGAGCAAATAATGTGGTATTTCGCATGGATTTTAGGAACGCTTCTTGCCTGTGCTTTTGGAGTGATTACCGCCCTGGCGCTTGAACACGTTGAAGCGCTAAAAGCAGGTAAAGAAGAACACTGATGAATATTATCGCAAAGCTATTTGCGGTAATGGACAAGGGCCCGTTACGGGCCCTTTCCTTAGTGATGGCACTGCTGCTGGCAGGCTGCATAATCTGGGAACCGACCCGTTTCGCAGCCAAAACCAGCGAGTTCGAAATCTGGCAGGGTTTCTTAATGATGTGGGCGGTTTGCGCAGGCGTTATCCACGGTGTGGGTTTTCGTCCGCAAGCGGTTCACTGGCAGGGGATTTTTTGCCCGCTGATTGCCGACGTCGTGCTGGCCGCCGCTCTTTTTTTCGCCTTCTTTTGAATAAGAACCGTCTTAAATGATATGGGCTTGCACAAGCCCATAAATTTTTACTCTCCGTTTACGTATTCCCATTCCAAACCATCATTGCCGCGCGTATAGTAGCAACGTTCAAAAGCTGTAACATTTATTAGCATTACCGGGATGTAAAGTGAATACAACGCTGTTTCGATGGCCGGTGCGTGTCTACTATGAAGACACCGATGCCGGTGGTGTGGTTTACCATGCCAGCTACGTCGCTTTTTATGAACGAGCACGCACTGAGATGCTGCGCCATCATCATTTTAGCCAACAGGTTTTGTTGGCCGAGCGAGTCGCCTTCGTGGTCCGCAAAATGACGCTGGAGTATTTTGCGCCCGCCAGACTCGACGATATGCTCGAGGTCCAAACGGAAATTACATCAATGCGCGGAACCTCTCTGGTTTTCACGCAGCGGATCGTCAATGCAGAGAACGTGGTACTGAATGAAGCTGAAGTACTGATTGTCTGCGTTGATCCACTCTTAATGAAGCCTCGTGCGCTTCCCAAGTCTATTGTCGCGGAGTTTAAGCAGTGACTGACATGAACATCCTTGATTTGTTCCTGAAGGCTAGCCTTTTGGTCAAACTTATCATGTTGATTTTGATTGGTTTTTCAATCGCATCCTGGGCCATCATTATCCAACGAACGCGTATTCTTAACGCGGCCGGGCGTGAGGCAGAAACCTTTGAAGACAAATTCTGGTCGGGTATCGAGCTGTCTCGCCTGTATCAGGAAAGTCAGGGCCGCCGCGAAACCCTTACCGGGTCGGAACAAATGTTTTACAGCGGGTTCAAAGAGTTTGCCCGCCTGCACCGAGCGAACAGCCATGCGCCGGAAGCGATCGTCGAAGGGGCGTCCCGCGCGATGCGCATTTCCATGAACCGCGAACTGGAATCGTTAGAAACGCATATTCCTTTCCTCGGCACGGTAGGCTCCATCAGTCCGTATATCGGTCTGTTTGGTACCGTGTGGGGGATCATGCATGCCTTTATCGCACTCGGTGCGGTGAAACAGGCCACGCTGCAAATGGTTGCACCGGGTATCGCTGAAGCGCTGATTGCCACTGCAATCGGTCTGTTCGCGGCTATTCCGGCGGTGATGGCGTACAACCGCCTGAACCAGCGCGTGAATAAACTGGAACAGAACTACGACAACTTTATGGAAGAGTTCACCGCTATTCTGCATCGTCAGGCCTTTACCAGCAGCGAGAGCAACAAGGGGTAAGCCATGGCCAGAAAGCATGGACGAGGTCGTCGTGAACTGAAGTCCGAAATCAACATTGTACCGCTGCTGGACGTGCTCCTGGTGCTGCTGCTGATCTTCATGGCAACCGCGCCGATCATCACCCAGAGTGTTGAAGTTGATCTGCCGGATGCGACGGAATCGCAAACCGTGAGCACCAATGATGATCCTCCGGTCATTATTGAAGTTTCCGGCGTTGGGCGTTACAGCGTGGTGGTTGAGAAAGATCGTATGGATCAACTGCCGCCGGAGCAGGTGGTTGCGGAAGCGCAGCGTCGCTTGCAGTCCAATCCGAAAACGGTCTTCTTAATCGGTGGCGCGAAAGACGTGCCGTACGATGAAATAATTAAAGCGCTGAACCTGTTACACAGCGCGGGTGTGAAGTCGGTTGGCTTGATGACGCAGCCTATTTAATCATCTGCATAACAGGCGAACAGTTTTTGGGAACCGAGAGTGTCAAAGGCAACCGAACAAAACGACAAGCTTAAACGAGCGATAATTATTTCAGCCGTGCTGCACGTGATCCTTTTTGCAGCGCTGATCTGGAGTTCGTTCGATGAGCACATAGACGCCTCTGCTGGCGGTGGCGGTGGCTCGGCCATTGACGCCGTCATGGTTGATCCCGGTGCGGTCGTACAACAGTACAACCGTCAGCAACAGCAGCAGGCGGGCGCGAAACGCGCAGAAGAACAGCGAGAAAAACAGGCGCAGCAGCAGGCGGAAGAGCTTCGTGAGAAGCAGGCCGCTGAGCAGGAGCGTCTGAAACAGCTGGAGAAAGAGCGTTTGCAGGCGCAGGAAAACGCCCGCGAACAGGCAGAACAGCAGAAGCAGGCTGAAGAGGCGGCGAAAAAAGCGCAGGAGCAGCAGAAGCAGGCCGAAGAGGCCGCGCAGAAAGCTGCCGCGGATGCGAAAGCGCAGGCAGATGCTCAGGCGAAAGCCGCCGCAGACGCCGCGAAGAAAGCCGAAGCAGATGCGGCTAAAGCCGCCGCTGCCGCCGCGAAGAAGGCCGAAGCCGAAGCCGCGAAAGCCGCCGCTGACGCGCAGAAAAAAGCCGAAGCGGAAGCCGCGAAAAAAGCCCAGCAGGACGCTGAGAAAAAAGCGCAGGCGGATGCAGCGAAGAAAGCCGCTGCCGCCGAAAAAGCCGCTGCCGCGAAAGCCGCAGCAGCCGAAAAAGCTGCCGCTGAGAAAGCCGCCGCCGCAGAGAAAGCCGCAGCGGATAAAAAAGCCGCCGCCGCTGAAAAAGCCGCTGCCGATAAAAAAGCAGCAGCGGATAAAGCCGCAGCCGCCAAAGCCGCCGCCGCGAAGAAAGCCGCTGCCGATAAAGACGCCGCTGCAGCTTCTGACGTTGATGATCTCTTTGGCGACTTAAGCTCCGGTAAGAATGCACCGAAAACCGGTGGTGGAGCGAAAGGAAATAACGCAGCGCCTGCGGGAAGTGGTAGTACTAAAAACAATGGCGCTTCGGGCGCGGATATCAGCAACTATGCCGGACAGATCAAGTCCGCCATTGAGACGAAGTTCTATGACGCGTCGTCCTACGCCGGCAAGGTGTGTACGCTGCGCATCAAGCTTGGTCCTGATGGTACGTTGTTGGATATTCAGTCTGAAGGCGGGGATCCGGCGCTTTGCCAGGCTGCACTGGCTGCCGCCCGACAGGCGAAGCTGCCGAAGCCGCCGACCCAGGCCGTTTACGAAGTGTTTAAAAACGCGCCGCTGGACTTCAAGCCGTAGTGCTATTTTCGCCATGCAAATGCGAAAATAACGGCTATGTTGAACCGGTGAGCGATGTAATTTGTCTATTTGAGTTGTTAACATTCTGCTAAATTATCGTGGGTTAACGGCCCGGATAAGGGAGATATGATGAAGCAGGCATTACGTGTAGTGTTTGGTTTTTTAGTGCTGTGGGCAGCAGTGCTGCATGCAGAAGTCCGTATCGAGATCACACAGGGTGTCGACTCCGCACGTCCTATCGGTGTGGTTCCGTTTAAATGGGCAGGTCCGGGCGCAGCGCCTGAAGACATCGGCGGCATCGTGGCGGCTGACCTGCGCAACAGCGGCAAATTCAACCCGTTAGACGCGCAGCGTCTGCCGCAGCAGCCCGCGACCGCTCAGGAAGTGCAGCCTGCGGCATGGTCTGCGCTCGGCATCGATGCTGTTGTCGTCGGTCAGGTTACGCCTAACCCGGACGGCAGCTACAGCGTGGCTTACCAGCTGGTTGACACCGGCGGTGCGCCGGGTACCGTGCTGGCGCAGAACACCTTCAAAGTGACCAAACAGTGGTTGCGTCTCGGTGCGCACACGGCCAGCGATGAAGTGTTTGAAAAGCTGACCGGTATTAAAGGCGCATTCCGTACCCGTATCGCGTATGTGGTGCAGACCAACGGCGGCCAGTTCCCGTATGAAGTTCGCGTCTCGGATTACGACGGTTACAACCAGTTCGTTGTTCACAGATCGCCGCAGCCGCTGATGTCGCCTTCCTGGTCACCGGACGGTAGCCAGCTGGCGTACGTGACCTTTGAGAGCGGTCGTTCTGCGCTGGTGGTGCAGAACCTCGCCAGCACCGCGACGCGTCAGATTGCCTCGTTCCCGCGTCACAACGGCGCACCGGCATTCTCTCCGGACGGTAAAAAACTGGCCTTTGCCCTCTCTAAAAGCGGCAGCCTGAACCTGTACGTGATGGATCTCGGCTCCGGTCAGATTCGCCAGGTGACCGACGGTCGCAGCAACAACACCGAACCAAGCTGGTTCCCGGACAGCCAGAATCTGGCCTTTACCTCTGACCAGGCCGGTCGTCCGCAGGTGTATAAAGTGAATATCAACGGCGGCGCAGCGCAGCGTATTTCCTGGGAAGGTTCGCAGAACCAGGACGCTTCAGTCAGTGCCGACGGCAAATTTATGGTAATGGTGTCCTCCAATGGCGGTCAGCAGCACATTGCCAAACAAGATCTGGTAGCGGGTGGCACGCAAGTATTGTCGTCAACGTTCCTGGATGAAAGCCCAAGTCTGGCACCTAACGGCACAATGGTTATCTACAGCTCTTCTCAGGGGATGGGATCCGTGCTGAATCTGGTTTCTACAGATGGGCGTTTCAAAGCGCGTCTTCCGGCAACTGATGGACAGGTAAAATCACCTGCCTGGTCGCCGTATCTGTAATAATAAATAATTGATTACTAAAGGAATCAAAGAAATGCAACTGAACAAAGTGCTGAAAGGGCTGATGCTGGCTCTGCCTGTTATGGCAATCGCAGCGTGTTCTTCTAACAAGAACGCGAGCAACGACCAGAGCGGCGAAGGCATGCTGGGTGCCGGCACTGGTATGGACGCCAACGGCGGCAATACGTCTTCTGAAGAGCAAGCGCGTCTGCAAATGCAACAGCTGCAGCAGAACAACATCGTTTACTTCGATCTGGACAAATTTGACATTCGTTCTGACTTCGCTGCGATGCTGGACGCTCACGCTAACTTCCTGCGTAGCAACCCGTCTTACAAAGTCACCGTAGAAGGTCATGCCGACGAACGTGGTACCCCGGAATACAACATCTCCCTGGGTGAGCGTCGTGCCAGCGCCGTTAAGATGTACCTGCAAGGTAAAGGCGTGACTGCAGACCAGATCTCCATCGTTTCTTACGGTAAAGAAAAACCAGCAGTACTGGGTCACGACGAAGCGGCATATGCCAAAAACCGTCGCGCCGTACTGGTTTACTAAGAGAATTGCATGAGCAGTAACTTCAGACATCACCTGTTGAGTCTGTCGTTACTGGTTGGCATAGCGGCCCCCTGGGCCGCTTTTGCGCAGGCGCCAATCAGTAGTGTCGGCTCAGGCTCGGTCGAAGACCGCGTCACCCAACTTGAGCGTATTTCTAACGCTCACAGTCAACTTTTAACGCAGCTCCAGCAGCAAATGTCTGACAATCAGTCGGATATTGATACCTTGCGCGGTCAGATTCAGGAAAGCCAGTATCAATTGACGCAGATTGTTGAACGCCAGAAGCAGGCTCAACTGCAAATGGATGCGCTGACGAGCGGCGGCGCGGCAGCCGCACAACCGGCCACCGGCGATCAGAGTGGCGCGGCGACAGCAGCACCGGCCGCACCAGACGCAGGCGCGCAAACCTCTGGCGCACCGGTTCAGAGCGGTGATGCCAATACCGATTACAACGCGGCCATTGCGCTGGTGCAGGATAAATCTCGCCAGGATGAAGCCATTGCTGCGTTTTCGGCCTTTGTGAAGAAATACCCGGATTCAACCTACGTGCCTAATGCCAATTACTGGCTGGGGCAGTTGAATTATAACAAGGGTAAAAAAGATGATGCGGCGTTTTATTTTGCCTCAGTGGTGAAAAATTACCCGAAATCACCAAAAGCGCCGGATGCGATGTTTAAAGTTGGCGTGATCATGCAAGACAAAGGGGATACTGCAAAAGCCAAAGCGGTTTATCAGCAGGTGATCAGCAAATACCCCGGTACCGACGGTGCGAAACAAGCGCAAAAACGTCTGGCTGCCATGTAATGAATGCTGCATGACCAGAAATCGGTGTATTTCTGGTCTTGTCGCATGAATCATAAGCACTTAAGTGATCTGTATCGAAATTTTAGTTGCGCTGAATTCTTAAACCAGTAATATATGCCGCCGTTGCCAAGGGATATCAAACAAACCGAAAGCAGCGCAAAAGTGGGTCGTTAGCTCAGTTGGTAGAGCAGTTGACTTTTAATCAATTGGTCGCAGGTTCGAATCCTGCACGACCCACCACTTTACAGGCAGTACCACGTTTTCGTGGGTCGTTAGCTCAGTTGGTAGAGCAGTTGACTTTTAATCAATTGGTCGCAGG
>CAUQTV010000016.1:0-46983 GCA_963521185.1 uncultured Enterobacter sp.
GCCGTTGTTCCGTGTCAGTGGAGGCGCATTATAGGGAGTTATTCCGGGGTGGCAAGGATAAAATACAAAAAATGTATCGTTCGGTCACTTTATAGACAAAGAACACCTGAACGCCCTGTTTTTGTCTATTTTATAAACAAAAACGGGCCCCGAAGGGCCCGTTTTAATCGATTTTATGTCTTACTGGACCGCCACAATCCGGTCTTCCTTCACCACAAGCCTGATTGTTTCACCCGGAATCAGCTCACCAGAGAGGATTTGCTGGGCCAGCGGGTTTTCAATCTGCTGCTGAATAGCGCGTTTCAATGGACGTGCGCCATAGACCGGGTCGTAACCATTCTGGCTAAGCAGTTGCAGCGCCTCGTCAGACAGTTCGACAGCGTAGCCACGCTCTTCCAGACGTTTGTACAGACGTTGCAGCTGGATGCGCGCAATAGAAGCAATGTGTTTTTCACCCAGCGGGTGGAATACCACAAGCTCATCAATACGGTTAATGAACTCCGGACGGAAGCTGTGGCTCACAACGCCCATCACCACCTCTTTCATCTGCGCATAATCCAGATTGCCGAAACGTTCCTGAATCAAATCGGAACCCAGGTTCGACGTCATGATCACCACCGTATTACGGAAGTCGACCGTTCTGCCCTGCCCGTCGGTTAAACGACCATCGTCCAGCACCTGTAATAAGATGTTGAACACGTCCGGGTGCGCTTTTTCCACCTCATCTAACAGGATGACGGAATAGGGGCGACGGCGTACCGCTTCGGTTAAGTAGCCACCCTCTTCATAGCCGACATAGCCTGGAGGCGCACCCACCAGGCGCGACACCGAGTGTTTTTCCATAAACTCAGACATGTCGATACGCACCATCGCGTCGTCACTGTCGAACATGAAATTCGCCAGCGCTTTGCACAGCTCCGTTTTCCCGACGCCCGTTGGCCCAAGGAACAGGAACGAACCAATGGGGCGATTCGGATCCGACAGGCCCGCTCGGCTACGACGGATCGCATTCGATACCGCTTCGACAGCTTCATTCTGACCAATTACGCGGCTGTGCAACTCCTGCTCCATGCGCAGCAGTTTGTCGCGCTCGCCCTCCAGCATGCGGGCAACGGGGATCCCGGTCCAGCGCGCCAGCACGTCGGCAATTTCCACGTCGGTCACTTTGTTACGCAGCAGGCGCATAGTTTTGCCTTCTGACTGCGTGGCGGACTCAAGCTGTTTTTCCAGTTCAGGAATTTTACCGTACTGTAGCTCGGACATCCGCGCCAGATCGCCCACGCGACGCGCCTGCTCAATAGCGATTTTCGCCTGCTCAAGCTCAGCTTTGATGGTCTGCGTACCCGAAAGCGAAGCTTTTTCCGCCTTCCACTCTTCTTCTAATACCGAATACTGACGCTCTTTGTCTGACAGCTCATCGTTGAGCATCTCCAGACGTTTTTTACTCGCGTCATCAGACTCTTTCATTAACGCCTGCTGTTCCAGCTTCAACTGGATAATGCGACGGTCGAGACGATCCAGCTCTTCTGGCTTCGAGTCGATCTGCATACGGATGCTCGATGCCGCTTCATCAATCAGGTCGATGGCTTTGTCCGGTAGCTGGCGATCCGCAATGTAGCGATGCGATAAGGTCGCCGCCGCAACAATTGCCGGGTCGGTGATCTGCACGTGGTGGTGCAGCTCATAGCGTTCTTTCAGACCACGCAGGATCGCGATGGTATCTTCCACCGACGGCTGAGCGACAAACACTTTCTGGAAACGACGCTCAAGCGCCGCATCTTTTTCAATGTACTGACGGTATTCATCCAGCGTCGTCGCACCTACACAGTGCAATTCACCGCGCGCCAACGCCGGTTTCAGCATATTCCCGGCGTCCATTGCGCCGTCCGCTTTACCTGCGCCAACCATGGTGTGCAGCTCATCGATAAACAGGATCACGTTACCTTCCTGTTTCGACAGATCGTTGAGTACGCCTTTCAGACGCTCTTCGAACTCACCGCGATATTTGGCACCCGCCACCAGCGAACCCATATCCAGCGCCAGTACGCGGCGGCCTTTCAGCCCTTCCGGGACTTCACCGTTAACGATACGCTGCGCCAGGCCTTCAACGATGGCCGTTTTACCCACACCGGGTTCACCAATCAATACCGGGTTATTTTTAGTACGCCGTTGCAGCACCTGAATGGTACGGCGAATTTCTTCGTCACGACCAATCACCGGATCGAGCTTGCCCTGCTCGGCACGCTCGGTCAGATCGACCGTGTATTTTTTCAAGGCCTGACGTTGGTCTTCAGCCCCTTGATCGTTCACGTTCTCACCTCCGCGCATCTGTTCAATTGCCTGGGTCACGTTCGCGGTAGTCGCGCCCGCCGCTTTGAGCAGGTCGGTCAGCGTACCGCGTGAATCAAGCGCCGCCAGAACAAACAGCTCTGACGATATAAAGTTGTCCCCTCGTTTTTGCGCCAGCTTGTCGCAAAGGTTAAGCACGCGCACCAGATCCTGCGAAGGCTGAACATCACCGCCGGTGCCTTCCACCTGCGGTAAACGGCTCAGCGCCTGATCGATAGCGGTGCGTAACTGGCCAGCGTTAACGCCAGCTGAGGTTAATAATGGACGTACCGATCCCCCTTCCTGATTCAGCAAGGCGCTCATAAGATGAAGAGGTTCGATAAATTGGTTGTCTTGCCCCAGCGCAAGAGACTGGGCATCGGCAAGAGCAAGCTGGAATTTGTTAGTAAGACGATCCAGACGCATAACTCCTCCCATAAATAACAGGTCAAATTTGCTACTGGAGATTAAATGAGGTCATCCCTCAATTATTCAAGGTTAATGACCTGAATTCTGTGAAAAGAAAGTTACGCGTACCGGATCGTCTTGATTCTTTAGGTTATATCAGCCAAATGAAACTTGCCATACGCCCGGTCGTCTTGTCACGGCGATAAGAGAAGAAATCATTCGATTCTGTGAAGGTGCACCGGTCGCCGCCAAAAATCTGCGTCACGCCCGCCGTCGCCAGACGCTGGCGGGCAAGCTGATAAATGTCAGCGAGGTACTTGTCGCCGTGGGGGACAAATGCCGAAGCAGCGTGGCTGTCTACCGTCATGAAAGCCTCACGCACTTCCGCACCCACTTCAAACGCCTGTGGACCAATCGCGGGACCGAGCCACGCCATGATGTTTTCAGGGGCGTCGGCAAAACAGGCGAGCGTCTCTTCCAGCACGCCGGCACAAAGCCCGCGCCAGCCCGCATGGGCAGCCGCCACCTCCGTGCCCGCGCGGTTACAAAACAGCACCGGCAGGCAATCCGCAGTCATGACCGCGCAGACGGTGCCCGGTGTGGTGCTGTAGGACGCATCCGCGCGCTTCGAGGCATAGGGCTCGCCGCGCAGGTGCAACACCTGCGTGCCGTGCACCTGCTCAAGCCAGACAGGCCTGGAAGGCAGCCCGCCTGCGGTGTACATCCGCTGGCGGTTGATCTCAACATGCTCAAGGTTGTCACCGCAGTGCGCACCGAGATTTAACGCATCCCACGGCGCCTGGCTCACGCCGCCAATGCGGGTTGAACTGCATGCCGCAACGCCTTCCGGCAGCGGCCATTGCGGGACAATAAGCTGTGTCATAACCAGTCCACGTCATCCTTGTGAAGTTCAAAATCGGCGCGCATCGCCTCGATCAGATCAACCATATCCTGTGGGATCGGCGCATGCCATTCCATTTCAATGCCGGTGATCGGGTGATACAAGCGCAGCATGGTTGCATGCAGCGCCTGGCGATCGAACGAACGCAGCGCGGTGATAAACTCTTCAGAGGCACCTTTTGGCGGACGCGGACGGCCACCGTAGAGCTGATCGCCCACCAGCGGATGAGTAATATGCGACATATGCACACGGATCTGGTGTGTACGTCCGGTTTCCAGACGCAGACGCAGACGCGTGTGCACACGGAAATGCTCCATAATGCGATAGTGCGTAACCGCCGGTTTGCCCATCGGATGGACGGACATGTGCGTGCGCTTGGTAGGATGGCGGCTGATCGGCTCTTCCACCGTACCCCCTGCCGTCATGTGACCAATGGCCACCGCTTCGTATTCACGGGTGATTTCACGCAGCTGCAACGACTCAACCAGACGCGTTTGCGCCGGAACCGTTTTTGCCACAACCATCAGACCGGTGGTGTCTTTGTCCAGACGGTGAACAATGCCCGCGCGCGGAACGTCCACAATGGGCGGATAGTAATGCAGCAGCGCATTCAGCACGGTGCCATCCGGATTACCCGCGCCCGGGTGAACCACCAAATCGCGTGGCTTATTGATCACGAGGATGTCATCATCTTCGTAGACAATGGTCAGTGGGATATCCTGCGGCTCAAAACGTGCTTCTTCTTCGATTTCAGCATCGATGGCAATACGCTCGCCACCTAACACTTTTTCTTTTGGCGTCGCGCAAATTTTGCCATTGACCGTCACGCGCTGGTCCAAAATCCATTCTTTTATACGTGAACGTGAATAATCAGGGAACATTTCGGCCAATGCCTGATCTAAGCGTTGACCGAGTTGATTTTCGGACACCGTTGCGGTGAGTTGTACTAGTTGTGCCATAGACAGCTTCTTCGTTAACCTTGGGTTTTTACGGCTTTGCCGTTTAATATAGTGTGCTATTGTAGCTGGTCTTAATCGGGAGCAGGAACAGAGAATCCTCCCGCATAAACATTTTGAGGAAAGTCAAAACGTCATGACGCGCATGAAATATCTGGTGGCAGCCGCCACGTTGAGCCTGGCTTTGGTGGGTTGCTCCGGTTCAAAGGAAGAGGTGCCTGATAATCCGCCTAATGAAATCTACGCGACTGCTCAGCAAAAGCTGCAGGACGGTAACTGGAAACAGGCAATAACGCAACTGGAAGCGCTGGATAACCGCTACCCGTTTGGCCCCTATTCTCAGCAAGTCCAGCTGGATTTGATTTACGCGTATTACAAAAACGCAGACCTGCCGCTGGCTCAGGCGGCGATCGATCGTTTCATGCGTCTGAACCCGACTCATCCCAACATTGACTATGTCATGTACATGCGCGGTCTGACCGACATGGCGCTGGATGACAGCGCGCTACAGGGCTTCTTCGGCGTTGACCGTAGTGACCGCGATCCGCAGCACGCGCGCGATGCTTTCAACGACTTCTCGAAGCTGGTGCGCGGCTACCCGAAAAGCCAGTATGTCACGGATGCCAGCAAACGTCTGGTTTTCCTGAAAGACCGACTGGCGAAGTATGAATATTCCGTCGCGGAGTATTACACCGATCGTGGTGCCTGGGTTGCCGTGGTGAATCGCGTTGAAGGGATGATGCGTGATTTCCCGGACACGCAAGCGACGCGCAATGCGTTACCGCTGATGGAAAACGCCTATCGCCAGCTGCAACTGAATGCGCAGGCGGAGAAAGTGGCTAAAATCATTGCGTCGAACAGCAGCAATTCCTGATAAGCCCCTTCAGAACGTAAAACGGCAGCCTTCGCGCTGCCGTTTTTTTATGCAATTTAAGCCACGCTTACGCGTTTTTGGCTCAGGTCATCCCATCAACTATGACGGCTATTTTCGAGTTCAACAAGGGAAAATTGGCCTGTTCCTGCCCTGACTCACAAAAAGGCTTACTTGACAAAAAGTGACGAAATAATGTGATTTAAATCACACATTTTGACATTAGGGACGGTATGCTGGTATCACCAAGACGGAAAGACAAGAGGTAACATCTATGACAGTGAACATTACCAGCAAACAAATGGATATCACTCCGGCTATTCGCCAACATGTCGCAGACCGTCTCGCCAAACTGGATAAATGGCAAGCTCATTTGATTAACCCACATATCATTCTTTCTAAAGAACCGCAGGGCTTCACCGCGGATGCCACCATCAATACGCCAAACGGGCATCTGGTCGCCAGTGCGAAGCATGACGATATGTACACCGCCATTAACGAATTGATCAACAAGCTGGAACGGCAGCTCAATAAAGTGCAACACAAAGGTGAAGCCCGTCGTGCCACCACCTCGGTGAAAGACGCAAGCTTCGTTGAAGTTGAAGAAGAGTAAAATCCTTTACATTGAGTGTATCGCCAACGCGCCTTCGGGCGCGTTTTTTATTGACAGGATGAAAACAGTACGGTTACTTTACCTGTAACCCACTCCTGGATCGCAACATGAAACATGTCCCGTTTTTCTTCGCATTCTTTTTTTCCTTCCCCTGACTGGGAGGCGTTTCGTCGTGTGATAAAGAATGCGAAGACGAACAACAAGGCCTCCCACACCGGGGGGCCTTTTTTATTGATAACAATAAATTGATAACGACAAAGGCAACGCTATGACATCGGATAACCCATTACTGGATTTGCGCGTGAAGATAAGTGCACTGGACGAACAGCTGCTGAGCCTTCTGGCCGAGCGCCGCCTGCTCGCCGTCGAGGTCGGAAAAGCGAAGCTCACCTCACACCGCCCGGTGCGCGATATCGATCGTGAGCGCGATTTACTCGAACGCCTGATTCAGTTGGGCAAAGATCATCATCTGGACGCCCACTACATCACCCGTCTGTTCCAGTTGATTATTGAAGACTCCGTGCTCACTCAACAGGCGCTGCTCCAGCAACATCTCAATAAAACCAACCCGCACTCTGCGCGCATCGCGTTTCTGGGGCCGAAAGGATCGTATTCGCACCTTGCCGCGCGCCAGTATGCCGCTCGCCATTTTGAGCAGTTTATTGAGAGCGGCTGCGCGAAATTCCATGACATCTTTAATCAGGTCGAAACCGGACAGGCGGATTACGCGGTGGTACCGATTGAAAACACCAGTTCAGGTGCCATCAACGACGTTTACGATCTGTTGCAGCACACCAGCCTGTCTATCGTTGCCGAAATGACGGTGCCTATCGATCACTGCGTGCTGGTTTCCGGCACCACCAGCCTGGAACAGATAACCACCGTTTACAGCCATCCGCAGCCTTTCCAGCAGTGCAGCCAGTTCCTGAACCGCTATCCGCACTGGAAAATCGAGTACACCGAAAGCACCTCGGCGGCGATGGAAAAAGTGGCGCAGGCCAATTCGGCGCAGGTTGCCGCACTGGGCAGCGAAGCCGGTGGCAGCCTGTATGGCTTGCAGGTGCTGGAGCGCAATCTGGCAAACCAGACGCAAAACATCACCCGCTTTGTGGTGCTGGCCCGTAAAGCGGTTAACGTTTCCGACCAGGTGCCCGCCAAAACCACGCTGCTGATGGCGACGGGTCAACAGGCCGGTGCGCTGGTTGAAGCGCTGCTGGTCTTGCGCAATCACAATCTGATCATGACCAAACTGGAATCCCGCCCGATTTACGGCAACCCGTGGGAAGAGATGTTTTATCTGGATATCCAGGCCAATCTGGAGTCCGCGTCCATGCAGGAAGCCCTGCGCGAGCTAGGCGATATCACGCGCTCAATGAAAGTGCTGGGCTGCTATCCAAGCGAAAACGTGGTGCCGGTCGACCCGGTTTAACGCTCAATAAAAAGCGACTTCTTCACGCCTGCCACGCTCACCGGCAGGGTGAAGATCGCCCCGGAAAGCGGATACTGCTGCACCGCTTCGGCGTCCATATTTTCCCGCGTCGTGGTGATAAACAGCGTCTTCATCGCTTCGCCGCCAAAGCAGACCATCGTCGGGTAGCGCACCGGCAGCCGATGCGTTTCAAGCTGCTCCCCGTCCGGCGAGAAGCGCGCAATGCGCCAGCCGTCATACAGCGCACTCCAGTAACAGCCCTCAACGTCTACCGCTGCGCCGTCCGGGACACCTTCGCCGTCGCTAAACCGGCGGAAAACCGCGCGTTCACCCGGTTCGCCCTGCGCATTTAGCGGCGTGCGATAAATCACCGCGTTAGGCGTATCTGAGGTGTACATCCACTGTTTATCCGGAGTGAACGCCAGCCCGTTTGCCCCTTTGATGTCGCACTGAATGACGGTGGGCGTCAGCGCATTGTCGATGCGCATCAGCATCGCACCGTTGTAATCAAGCGGTCCCCAGAATGTCCCCGCATAAAAACGCCCCAGGTGATCGGTGCCACCGTCGTTAAAGCGTGCCAGCGTGGGATTAGAAGGGTTATCGCACACTTTATGCGTCAGCAGCCCGCGTTTGTCCGCCAGCCATATCGCGGTGCGCATGGCAACAATGAAGCCGCCTTTTTCACGCAGTGCAAAGCAGCCTACTTCTTCCGGGAAGCGCAAGACCGCGTGCGCCTGCGTCGCCGGATGGTAACGGTGGATCTCCCCTTCAAGAATATCGGCCCAGTAGAGCGCCTGCTCG
Organism: uncultured Enterobacter sp.; assembly: GCA_963521185.1. Lineage (GTDB taxonomy): Bacteria > Pseudomonadota > Gammaproteobacteria > Enterobacterales > Enterobacteriaceae > Enterobacter_D. The sequence continues at coordinate 8,308 of CAUQTV010000016.1, forward strand.
GGTTCGCTCCATGTCGGGCATTCCGGCAGATGGCCGGTGTAATCAAACAGCGGTTGCGGTTGTGGCATAAACATCCCTTAACGTAAAAAAGCCAGTGGATCACCCACTGGCTTTCAAGTATAAGCAGATTTCTGGCTTACTGGCGGTTGTCGTTCGCCTGGCGCAACAGCACGCGGCTTTCACTCTGGAAGCGGTCGGCATAATCGCCGAACCAGTGCTTCACTTTACGGAAGCTGTCAATAAATGCCTGTTTGTCGCCCTGCTCCAGCAAACCAATCGCTTCACCAAAGCGCAGATAGTAGCGTTTGATCAGCGCCAGATTGCTTTCGGACGACATAATAATGTCGGCGTAAAGCTGCGGATCCTGCGCGAACAGGCGTCCGACCATCGCCAGTTCCAGGCGGTAAATTGGGGAGGAGAGCGCCAGCAGTTGTTCAAGCTGAACGTTCTCTTCTGCCAGATGCAGACCGTAGGCGAAGGTCGCAAAGTGACGCAGCGCCTGAATAAATGCCATGTTCTGATCGTGCTCCACCGCGCTGATGCGGTGCAGCCGTGCGCCCCAGACCTGAATCTGTTCCAAGAACCACTGATAGGCTTCCGGTGCGCGTCCATCGCAATAGACCACCACCTGCTTGGCGAGGCTACCGCTGTCCGGGCCAAACATGGGGTGTAAGCCCACCACCGGGCCGCTGTGCGCCGCCAGCATCGCTTGTAACGGACCGTTTTTCACCGACGCTAGATCCACCAGAATGCAGTCATCAGGCAGGCGCGGCAGTCGGGCGATGATCTGCTCGGTCACGTGGATGGGAACGCTGACGATCACCATACCCGCATCCACGACAATCTCTTCCGCCCGCGCCCAGTCGTCTTTCTCAAGAATACGCACCTGGTAACCAGAAAGAGTCAGCATTTTTTCAAACAGGCCGCCCATCTGACCACCACCGCCAACAATCACCACCGGACGCAGCGCCGGGTACAGCGTTTTGAAACCTTTGTCGTTTTCGCTGGAATAGGACTCACGCATCACGCGCCTGAGCACATCTTCGATCAAATCAGGCGGCACACCGAGCGCCTGCGCCTCTTTACGGCGCGAGGCCAGCATGGATGCCTCACGCTCAGGCACATAAATCGGCAAGCCGTATTTGCTCTTGACCTCGCCCACCCCGGCGACCAGCTCCAGTCGGCGCGCCAGTAAATCCAGCAGCGCCTTGTCTACTTCATCAATTTGATCGCGCAATGCGGTCAATTCTGCAACCATAACAACCTCTTAAGCGAGACGCGACGCCAAATGACCGCGAAGGTCTTTATCGATCTCACGCAGCAGCGCATCGGTCGCTTCCCAACTGATGCAGGCATCGGTTACGGAGACGCCGTATTTCATTTCGCTGCGCGGCTGTTCTGACGACTGATTGCCTTCATGAATATTGCTTTCAATCATCAGACCGGTGATCGAGCGGTTGCCATCTTTGATCTGTGCGACCACGGATTCAGCAACCGCTGTCTGGCGGCGGTAATCTTTATTGGAGTTACCATGACTGCAATCTACCATCAGCGACGGTTTCAGTCCCGCCTGTTGCATCTCTTTTTCACATTGCGCCACGTCTGCCGGGCTGTAGTTCGGTGCTTTGCCACCGCGCAGGATCACATGACCATCCGGGTTGCCCTGCGTTTGCAGTAAGCACACCTGACCGGCCTGGTTAATGCCCACAAAACGGTGCGGCATGGCGGCGGCGCGCATGGCGTTAATCGCCGTAGCGAGGCTGCCGTCGGTGCCATTTTTGAAGCCCACCGGCATAGAGAGGCCCGAGGCCATTTCGCGGTGGGTCTGTGATTCAGTGGTGCGCGCGCCGATTGCCGACCAGCTAAACAGATCGCCAAGGTACTGTGGGCTGTTCGGATCCAGCGCTTCGGTTGCCAGCGGCAGCCCCATACTCACCAGCTCCACCAACAGACGGCGGGCAATCTTCAGGCCGCCTTCAACATCAAACGAACCGTCCATATGCGGATCGTTAATCAACCCTTTCCAGCCCACGGTGGTGCGGGGTTTTTCAAAATAGACGCGCATCACCAGGTAGAGGCTATCGCTGACCTCTGCGGCAAGTGTTTTAAATCGACGAGCGTATTCGATCGCGGTGTCAGGATCGTGAATCGAGCAGGGACCGCACACCACCAACAGGCGCGGATCGCGGCCAGCGATGATGTCAGAAATGGTCTGGCGGGATTGGGCGATCTGCGCCTCCTGTTCAACGGTGAGCGGGAACTCCGCTTTCAGCTGATCGGGCGTGATCAAAATGTGTTCGTCGGTAATGTGTACATTGTTCAGCGCGTCTTTTTTCATGATGGCGATCCTGTCTGGCTCGTTTGCGATAGTGGCCCTCAGTGAGGATAAACTAACGATACCATATTAAGTAAAGATTTCAATCCATATTTCGTACACTTTAGTTTACACAGACTGTTTTCATGCCAATTAATGGCCTTTAAATCGTAAAATAAACGATACACACACCGTTAAGTCCTTTACCAGGCTACGCTTAAACAAACCAAAGGAGACCCGCAATGAAATCAGGAATTTTTGTCTTTTTCGTTTTTTTACTGACAGGGTGTTCCGTTGAGCCTTACAGCCACGCACCGACCTGGACCACCACGGACTGGTACAGCGCAGGCAAAGACGATGCGATGTCCGGTGCCGTTGCCAAAACCGATGAATCGCTGTCGGCAAACTTTAACGATCCTAACGTCAACAGGCATCGCTATCTTGCAGGCTATAACGACGGACTGAAAAAAATCTGCACCGATGATTTTCTCTACGCCTGGGGCCGCGCCGGTAAAATCTACCCTGCGGGATGCGACACGCAGGAGAATGCCGCCGCCCTTCGCGGTCGCTGGCAAAAAGGCATGGACGAAGGCACCCGAGAAACGCGTCTTAACTGAGTAATAAATTTCATATTTGTGAATAAGGCTGGATAAGAAAAATCCAGGCCCATTATAATAACCCGCACAGGACTACGGTCTCTGTAAAAGGGTGCTGTTATTTTGCCGCGTAATAGCATGACGTCGTTGCGGGGAAATGAATATGAATACGGATCTTTCACGCCCAACGTTTAAACGAACATTGCGACGAATCAGTATCATCAGCGTCATTATTTCCATGACGCTGATCTGGCTATTGCTTTCCGTCACCTCAGTCCTGACGCTAAAAGAGTACGCACAGCAAAATCTCCAGCTGACCGGGGCAACCATGAGCCGCAGCCTCGGTGCCGAATTGTATAAGCACAATACCGCTGCCGTCTTCGATACCCTTGATGTGCTGGGTCGCCAGGGGCAATTCAGCGCAGCCCTAGTGCGCGACACCTACCAGCGCCCGATGGCCCGCTGGGCGGAAGACGCCGCGGATGAAAATGGTCATTTAAGTACGCTCATGCGTCAGTGGATATTGCCAGAGCCTGTCACTCAGTCGATCTGGTTTCAGGGGATTTTAATGGGCGACATTACCCTCACCCCGCGAGACACGCTCATTGGTCACTTTATTTTGCTCTCGCTCGGTGTGCTCACCCTCTGTATTCTTTTAGTGTCGTGCGTCGCGCTGATCGTGGGTCGCTATTTGCATAACGGCATCATTAACGCCCTGCAAAATATTACCGACGTCGCCCATGATGTACGCACTTACCGTAATTTCTCCCGCCGCGTTGCCGACGAGCGCATTGCCGAGTTCCACCATTTCGCCCAGGACTTCAATAGCCTGCTGGATGAGATGGAAGAGTGGCAGTTGAGCCTACAGGCGAAAAACGCCCAGCTGTTACGCACCGCCTTGCACGATCCGCTGACCGGGCTGCCCAACCGCGCGGCCTTTCGCAACGCCATTAGCGCGCTGATGCATGACGCCACCTCACAGTCCTGCTCGGCGCTGCTGTTTCTCGATGGCGATAACTTTAAAATTATCAACGATACCTGGGGTCATGCCGTCGGGGACTGCGTTTTGATTGAAGTGGCAAAACGGCTGACGGAATTTGGCGGCAAGCATCACCTTGCCTACCGCCTGGGTGGCGATGAGTTCGCCATTATCCTTACCGGGGTGGCCTCCGAATACGAAGTGCAGCGCATCTCAAGCGCGCTTTCCCAGCAATTTTTGCGTCCCTTCGATCTGCATAACGGCAGCACCGCCACCATGACGCTAAGCATTGGCTACGCCCTGACCTGGGAACATGACACCACCGAGAGCCTGCTGGAACTCGCCGATAAAAACATGTACCAGGTCAAACCGCGCCATTCGCGGATCCCTTAAGCCTCGCCCTCAGAAGCTGGCTGCACGTGCGCGCCCCCCTGCGCTCTGCGCCAGCGCACGATATCTGCTGCCAAAACCAGCAGCAGACTCACGCCCAGCACCGGCAGGGCCAGAGCTAACAGCGCCGCGATCGCCAACACCGCCACCCGACCGGCAACGGGCAACGCCAGCCAGGCCTGAACCAGCGTATGCACCGGGCTGCGGTTTGCCTGAGCCGGTCGGCGCAGCCACCACATGCGATAACCGAACAGGATCATGACGCACAGCGCGAGTCCGAAAGCGATGAGCAACAGCTGATTGGGCAGGCCGAACAGCACGCCCATATGCAGATCCACGCCCCAGCGCGTCAGTTTTGCCATCAACGGAAAATCGGCAAACCGCGTGCGATCCACCACCGTCATGGTGCCCGCATCCACCGCGACGGCATCCACCTGCGTGGGCCATGCCCGATCAATTTCGGTCACCGTCCACGCGCTGTTCGCGTCCCGTGGCGGGCGGATCTCCAGCTTCAATGCCGTAATACCCGCCGCCTGCGCGCGTTGCAGCACCTCATCAAACTGCACCGGATCGTTATGTTCTTCGGGCATGATCATGCCAGCGTGATGCTGATGATGCTCCGCATGCGGATCGGCCGCGATCTTCTGCCCGTGCAGTGTGGTGTTCACCTGCGGTGTCATCCAGCCCATCGCCGAGCGCAGCGTATCGACATTGCCCCCCGCCCACTGCGACCAGGTCAACCCGGTGGCGGAGAACAGCAGCATGCCCGCCAGCAGCAGCCAGCCAAGCGAGACGTGGACACGGCGCGTTTTCTGAAACGGATTATTCAGACGGCGTTTAGGCCGGGTGTAGAACCACAGCACCATGCCGCCAAGCGCCGCCACCCACATCCAGGACGCGGCCAGCTCGCTATAGAGCCGCCCGATATCGCCCAGCAGCAACGAGCGATGCGCATAGTCAATCCACTGACGGAGCGGCAATATGCCGCTGGTGCCGTAGACCGTCATGTCGCCTTTTACCGCCAGCGTCACCGGATCGATAAAAATGGCCCGATGCTCAGACACGCCGAGCGACGGGTCGGCAAACATCACGCGCGTGGTGTCCGTGCCTTCAAGGCCGGGACGCACCGCATGCAGCCGCAGATGACCACCGGTCAGCCGTTCCGCGACGGCCACCTGCTGCGCAAGCGACTGGCGCTCGCCGTTTGCGCTGCCGTGCAGTGCATCGCGATAGAGTGCGTTTTCCAGCTGCGGCGTCGCAACGTACAGCGTGCCGGTTAGCGCGGCGACAAAGATAAAAGGCCCAACAAAGAGACCAATATAGAAATGCAGGCGACGCAGCAGGTTGATCCATGCCGCGCGCGGGGTCGAGGAAGTCATACTTTTCCTTAAACAAAGCCAAAGAGTGTCCTGCCGCATGGGCGGATGAACAGAGTCAGAGGGTGGAAAAAGCAGACCGGCGCGGCGGTGCGCGGGTATCAGGACAGAGCCAGGGGAAGAAGTGCCAGCCTCCCACTACCGGCGGCGGTGTTTTGAGGCCAGCATGTCGCAGCAGCCCGCATAGTAGCAGCGTCACCAGCAGCATCACGCCCGGCACATGCGCGAGCAGCACGCAGTAGCCGCAGGCTTCAGCGTGGTCCACCGGCATCATCACCGGCGCGCCCTCATGGTGCGCAGGCATCGACATCATGTCGTGATGCATGCCGGGCATCGTGCTCATGGGATCTTTTTGCAGGCTGACGGAGATAAGCGGCGCGACCAGGATCAGCAACATCGCAAACAGGGCAAGCCATGCTGCGTGACGTTTTATGCTGTGCTGATGAAATGCGCTGTTAACCACTGCCCCTCCGCTTGCGAGGCGTTATTGTAAATGATTTATAACGTAATGGTTAACGCCGTGGGCGATTTATGGACACTTTTCTCACTAAAATAAGCATAAAAAAAGGGCCAGCCCACAGGCCAGCCCTTTTCTATTGGGATGTCGCGAAAGCGAGATCTTAGTTAAGACGCTCTTTGATACGAGCAGACTTACCAGTGCGCTCACGCAGGTAGTACAGTTTAGCTTTACGTACAGCACCACGACGTTTAACAGCAATGCTGTCAACAACCGGAGAGTGAGTCTGGAAGACACGCTCAACGCCTTCGCCGTTGGAAATTTTACGAACAGTGAATGCAGAGTGCAGACCGCGGTTACGAATAGCGATAACCACGCCCTCGAATGCCTGCAGACGTTTTTTGGAACCTTCAACAACCCATACTTTCACTTCCACGGTGTCACCCGGACGGAAGGAAGGTACGTCCTGCTTCATCTGCTCTTGTTCAATTTGCTTGATAATGTTGCTCATAATTTAATCTCTTATCCTGGGTAAACTGATATTTGGGGGCTTACGCCTGCCCATCATGTTTATGCTGCTGTTGTGCGTGCTCTCTTTTGAACTCCGCCAGCAACTTTGCTTGCTCTTCAGTCAGAGCCAGGTTTTCCAGAAGTTCAGGTCTTCTAAGCCAGGTGCGGCCCAACGACTGCTTCAGACGCCAGCGACGTATCTCGGCATGGTTTCCCGACAGCAATACCGGCGGTACTTCCATCCCTTCTAACACTTCAGGTCGGGTATAGTGTGGGCAGTCCAGCAACCCATCGGCAAAGGAATCTTCCGTTGCCGAGGCTTCGTGGCCCAGTACGCCCGGAATAAACCGGGAAACCGAGTCAATCAGCGTCATTGCGGGTAGCTCACCACCGCTGAGAACGTAATCGCCGATAGACCATTCTTCGTCAATTTCGGTTTTGATTACGCGCTCATCTATGCCTTCGTAGCGGCCACACACCAGAATTAACTTCTCATGCGTTGCCAGCTCGCTCACGCCCGCTTGATCAAGCTTGCGTCCCTGAGGCGACAGATAAATCACCTTTGCGCCTTCACCCGCCGCGGCTTTCGCTGCGTGGATGGCATCCCGCAAGGGTTGTACCATCATTAGCATCCCCGGTCCGCCGCCGTAAGGACGTTCGTCCACGGTACGGTGCCGGTCATGAGCGAAATCGCGAGGACTCCAGCTCTGGATGCTCAGCAGGCCATTTTTTACTGCCCGGCCAGTTACCCCGTAATCAGTAATCGCACGAAACATTTCAGGAAACAGGCTAACGATACCAATAAACAAAAGCCAATCCCCTTAGCTCCGTGTAATACGATTTATCCGGAGGTTTTAAAAACCAGGATCCCAATCTACTTCGATTGTGCGAGTAGTGAGATCGACATTCTTGATAACCTGCCCATCGAGGAACGGAACCAACCGCTCCTTGATACCAAATGCATCTTTCAGGTTTGCCTTGATGACGAGAACGTCATTTGACCCGGTTTCCATCATATCGATGACTTTACCGAGGCCGTACCCTTCAGTGGTGACTACCTGGCAACCAATAAGGTCTTTCCAGTAGTAATCGCCGTCCGTCAGGGCTGGCAACTGCGAGGTATCTACCAAAATTTCGCAATTTGTGAGTAGATTCGCGCTGTCACGATCGTCAACGCCTTTCAGCTTGATGATCAGATCCTGATTATGGTGCTTCCAGCCTTCCAGCTGTACTTGCTCCCACTGACCCGCCTTCTGGATAAACCAGGGCTGATAGTCAAAAATGCTTTCGGCGTCTTCGGTGGAAGAAAACACTCTGAGCCAACCACGGATACCGTAGGAAGAACCCATTTTCCCCAGCACAACCGGTTCAACAGGCACTTTAGCGGTGAGTTGCTTGCTCATCATGACCACCGTGACAGATTAAGCTGCTTTTTTAGCTTCTTTGATCAGCGCAGATACGCGATCAGAAACGGTTGCGCCCTGGCCAACCCAGTGCTCAATGCGAGACAGCTCCAGACGGATGCTCTCTTCTTTCTCACCAGCGATCGGGTTGAAGAAACCTACGCGCTCGATGAAACGACCGTTACGTGCATTACGGCTGTCAGTAACAACAACCTGGTAGAACGGACGCTTTTTCGCGCCGTGACGTGCTAAACGAATAGTTACCATAACATCCTCTTGTGTGAATAAAACACCCGGCCCCATCGAGGAACGGAGCCTGGTGTCATATTAAAAGCCCGAAAATTTTACTGATTTTTGGGGAAAATGCAATCAGCAGTTGAAACTCAATTGCCGAAGGCCGTCGGCGGTGCCAATATGACAAACACGCCAGGCCATTAACGATTTGGGAAACCTGGTGGCATCATCCCTTTCATCCCGCGCATCATTTTCGCCATCCCGCGCTTCTTCATTTTCTTCATCATGCGCTGCATGTCGTCGAACTGTTTCAAAAGACGGTTAACATCCTGCACCTGCATGCCACAGCCTGCGGCGATGCGGCGTTTGCGTGAGCCTTTGATGATGTCCGGATTGGCGCGCTCTTTGTACGTCATGGAGTTGATAATCGCTTCCATACGCACCAGCACTTTGTCGTCCATCTGCGATTTAACGTTGTCCGGGATCTGCCCCATGCCCGGCAGCTTGCCCATCAGGCTCGCCATACCGCCCATGTTTTTCATCTGGCGCAGCTGCTCCAGGAAGTCGGTCAGATCGAAGCCGTCGCCTTTTTTCAGTTTGGCGGCCAGCTTCTCGGCCTGCGCGCGGTCGACTTTGCTTTCGATATCTTCGATAAGCGACAGCACATCGCCCATGCCGAGGATACGCGAGGCGATACGATCCGGGTGGAACGGCTCCAGCGCTTCGGTTTTTTCGCCGACGCCGAGGAATTTAATCGGCTTGCCGGTAATGTGGCGAATCGACAGGGCCGCACCACCGCGCGCATCACCATCGACTTTGGTCAGTACCACGCCGGTCAGCGGCAGCGCTTCGTTGAAGGCTTTTGCGGTATTCGCCGCATCCTGACCGGTCATCGCATCGACGACAAACAGCGTTTCCACCGGGTTAATCGCGGCGTGAACCTGTTTGATTTCGTCCATCATCGCTTCGTCAACGTGAAGACGACCGGCGGTATCCACCAGCAGCACGTCATAGAATTTCAGCTTCGCTTCTTTCAGCGCCGCGTTAACGATGTCGACCGGCTTTTGCGCAACGTCAGACGGGAAGAAATCCACGCCGACCTGTTCCGCCAGGGTTTCCAGCTGTTTGATCGCCGCCGGGCGATACACGTCCGCCGAAACGACCATCACTTTTTTCTTGTGCTTCTCGCGCAGGAACTTACCGAGTTTACCGACGCTGGTGGTTTTACCCGCACCTTGCAGGCCCGCCATCAACACCACAGCAGGCGGCTGCGCGGCGAGGTTCAGGACCTGGTTTTCTTCGCCCATCGCCGCGACCAGTTCCTGACGAACGATCTTGACGAATTCCTGGCCTGGGGTCAGGCTTTTGTTAACGTCCTGACCCACCGATTTTTCTTTTACACGGTTGATAAAGTCACGCACAACCGGCAGGGCAACGTCCGCTTCCAGCAGCGCCATGCGCACTTCACGGAGCGTCTCTTTGATGTTTTCTTCGGTCAGACGCCCACGGCCACTGATATTACGCAACGAGCGCGACAAACGATCGGTTAAATTATCAAACATTCTCTTTCGCCTGAGGTGGAAACGGTTGGCCGCCAGAGCGACACATAAATACGATTTTGGCGCAGTATAACATGAAGCGGCTTTTCTTGTGATCAAGGGTTGTGATGATGGGACGTGACGCAACGGTTGGAGCCGGGGTCACGTAACGCTATACTGTTTTTCTTTCTTCCATTGCAACTATCGACACCTATATGCCCGTTTTTGCACTGATTGCGCTCATTGCTTATTCCATCAGCCTCGCGCTGGTCATTCCCGGTTTGCTGCAAAAAAACAGTGGATGGCGGCGCATGGCCATTTTTTCTGCGGTCATTGCACTGGTCAGCCATGCGTTAGCGCTGGAAGCCCGTATCTTCCCGTCGGGTGACACCGGCCAGAATTTAAGCCTGTTGAACGTCGGATCGCTGGTCAGCCTGATGATCTGTACGGTCATGACCATCGTCGCCTCGAAAAATCGCGGCTGGCTGTTGCTGCCTATCGTCTATGCCTTTGCGCTCATCAACCTGGCGTTTGCCACTTTCGTGCCCAACGAATACATCACCCATCTGGAAACCACGCCCGGCATGATGGTGCATATCGGCCTGTCGCTGTTCTCCTACGCCACGCTGATTATTGCCGCCATGTACGCCCTGCAACTGGCGTGGATCGACTACCAGCTTAAAAACAAAAAGCTGGCGTTTAGCAGCGAAATGCCGCCGCTGATGAGCATTGAACGCAAAATGTTTCACATCACGCAGATTGGCGTTGTCCTGCTGACGCTGACGCTGTGTACCGGTCTCTTCTACATGCGCAACCTGTTCAGTATGGAGAATATCGACAAAGCCGTGCTGTCGATCATCGCATGGTTTGTCTATATCGTTTTACTGTGGGGCCACTATCATGAAGGCTGGCGCGGTCGTCGTGTCGTGTGGTTTAACGTCGCGGGCGCGGGGATTCTGACGCTGGCCTACTTCGGCAGTCGTGTCGTACAACAGCTTGCAGGCTAAGCAACAAAGGATCGCTTCTTGGAACACATCTCAACCACCACGCTGATCGTCACCCTGATCGTCATGGTGGTCATCTCGGCGTACTTTTCCGGGTCTGAAACCGGCATGATGACGCTGAACCGCTACCGTTTGCGTCACCTGGCGAAACAGGGCAACCGTGCGGCGCGTCGCGTCGAAAAACTGCTGCGTAAGCCCGACCGCCTGATAAGCCTGGTGCTGATTGGCAACAACCTCGTCAATATTCTCGCGTCCGCCCTTGGCACGATTGTGGGCATGCGCCTCTATGGCAATGCCGGTGTCGCCATTGCCACCGGGGTGCTGACCTTTGTCGTTCTGGTGTTTGCCGAAGTGCTGCCGAAAACCATCGCGGCCCTGTATCCGGAGAAGGTCGCCTTCCCGAGCAGCGTCCTGCTGGGGCCGCTGCAAATCGTCATGATGCCGCTGGTGTGGCTGTTAAACGGCGTCACACGGCTGCTGATGCGCATGGTGGGCATTAAAGCGGATGTGGTGGTCAGCGGTGCGCTCAGCAAAGATGAGCTGCGCACGATCGTCAATGAATCGCGCTCGCAAATTTCGCGCCGCAATCAGGATATGCTGCTCTCGGTGCTGGATCTCGAAAAAGTCAGCGTCAACGACATCATGGTGCCGCGCAACGAAATTGTCGGCATCGACATCAACGACGACTGGAAGTCCATCGTGCGCCAGCTGACGCACTCGCCCCACGGGCGCATTGTGCTTTACCGTGACACCCTCGACGACGCCATCAGCATGCTGCGCCTGCGGGAAGCTTACCGCCTGATGACCGAGAAAAAAGAGTTCACCAAAGAGGTGATGCTGCGCGCGGCGGATGAAATTTACTATATCCCCGAAGGCACGCCGCTCAGCATTCAGTTGGTGAAATTCCAGCGCAATAAAAAGAAAGTGGGCCTGGTGGTCAGTGAATATGGCGATATCCAGGGACTGCTCACCGTTGAAGATATCCTCGAAGAGATCGTCGGGGATTTCACCACCTCCATGTCGCCGACGCTGGCGGAAGAGGTCACGCCGCAGAACGACGGTTCAGTGATCATCGACGGCACCGCCAGCGTGCGTGAAGTCAACAAAGCGTTCAACTGGCATCTGCCGGAAGACGAAGCCCGCACCATCAACGGTATGCTGCTCGAAGCGCTGGAGGAGATCCCGGCCACAGGCACGCGCGTGCGCATTGAGTTTTACGATATTGATATCCTGGACGTGCAGGACAATATGATTAAACAGGTGAAGGTGATCCCGGTGAAATCGCTCAGGGAGAGCGTCGGGGAGTAACGCAAACGGATATCCCATCCGGACGGCCCCCGCGAGCGCGGGCGCGTCCGGATGAGAGGCAAAAACTTACGCTTTCGCCTTCGCCACCGTTACCATCGCGGCACGCAGGGTGCGGCCGTTCAGGGTGTAGCCTTTCTGCATTACCGCCAGCACATGGCCCGCAGTAACCTCTTCAGACTCCACCATGGCAATGGCCTGGTGGACGTTCGGATCCAAGGGGACATTGGTGTCTGCAACCACCTCCACACCAAATTTACGCACCACATCCAGCATCGACTTCAGCGTCAGTTCAATGCCTTCCACCATCGGTGCCAGGTCCGGGTTGGTTTTGTCCGCCACTTCGAGCGCGCGATCCAGGCTGTCCACGACCGGCAGCAGTTCGTTGATAAACTTCTCCAGCGCGAATTTATGCGCCTTCTCAACGTCCAGTTCGGTACGACGACGCAGGTTCTCCATCTCCGCTTTGATGCGCAGGATACCATCACGCTCGCGGTTCTGCGCTTCGACTAACTGCGCTTCGAGGTTCGCAATTTTCTCATCGCGCGGATCCACCTGCTCAGCAGAAGCGTCAGACTCTACCGCCTCAACCTCTTCGTGCTGTTCCGTGATAATTTCTTCCGGGGCTTGCCCCTCAGGCGTTTTCTGTTCTTTACTACTCATGAATTTCTCCGCGTTTTTATGCATTCATTTCGCTAACCTGGCTTATTATGGGGATATGTTTCCGGGATTCAAGGGAAGCGACGAGATTGTCATCACCATTCGGCACAAGGACCTCCAGAAAATGAATAATCATTTCAAGTGTATTGGTATTGTTGGGCACCCCCGCCACCCTACTGCGCTGACCACACATGAAATGCTCTATCGCTGGCTGTCTGGAAACGGCTTTGACGTGATCGTTGAACAACAGATTGCCCACGAATTGCGCCTTAAAAACGTGAAGACCGGCACGCTGGCAGAGATTGGTCAGCAGGCGGATCTGGCGGTGGTGGTCGGCGGCGACGGCAATATGCTCGGCGCGGCACGCACGCTGGCCCGTTACGACATCAGCGTCATCGGCATTAACCGTGGCAATCTCGGTTTTTTAACCGACCTCGACCCGGATAACGCGCAGCAGCAGTTGGCCGACGTGCTGGAAGGCCACTACATCGCCGAAAAACGTTTTCTGCTGGAAGCGCAGGTGTGTCAGCAGGACTGCCAGAAACGCATCAGCACCGCCATTAACGAAGTGGTGCTGCATCCGGGCAAAGTGGCGCACATGATTGAGTTCGAAGTCTACATCGACGAAGTGTTTGCCTTCTCGCAGCGCTCAGACGGGCTGATCATCTCCACGCCAACCGGCTCCACCGCCTATTCCCTGTCAGCCGGCGGGCCGATTCTGACGCCGTCGCTGGACGCCATCACGCTGGTGCCGATGTTCCCACACACGCTCTCCGCACGCCCACTGGTCATTAACAGCAGCAGCACCATTCGACTGCGCTTTTCTCACCGTCGTAACGATCTGGAGATCAGCTGCGACAGCCAGATTGCGCTGCCGATTCAGGAAGGTGAAGACGTGCTCATTCGCCGCTGCGATTATCACCTCAATCTTATTCATCCCAAAGATTACAGCTATTTCAATACATTAAGCTCCAAACTGGGGTGGTCAAAAAAATTGTTCTGAAATGCATTCACAGGGCTTTACTGTCTATAAAACCTGTTTATACTGTATGAAAACACAGTCATGGTTTTTCATACAGGAAAGCAGCTATGTTGGCACAACTGACCATCAGCAATTTCGCCATCGTGCGTGAGCTTGAAATCGACTTTCACAGCGGAATGACCGCCATCACCGGCGAAACCGGTGCGGGCAAATCCATTGCTATCGATGCGCTTGGGCTGTGCCTCGGCGGCCGCGCAGAAGCCGACATGGTGCGCGCCGACGCCGCGCGTGCCGATCTCTGCGCGCGCTTTTCCCTGAAAGACACCCCGGCCGCCCAGCGCTGGCTGGACGCCAATCAGCTGGAAGATGGACGTGAGTGTTTACTTCGCCGCGTCATCAGCAGCGACGGGCGCTCCCGTGGTTTTATCAACGGCACCGCCGTTCCGCTTTCCCAGCTGCGCGAACTGGGCCAGTTGCTGATCCAGATCCACGGCCAACATGCGCACCAGCTGCTCACCAAACCCGAACATCAAAAAAATCTGCTGGATGGCTACGCCGGTGAGTCTGCGCTCATGCAGTTGATGGCGGAGCACTACCGCCTGTGGAATCTCAGCTGCCGCGAGCTTGCCCTGCATCAACAGCAAAGTCAGGAGCGCACCGCACGCGCGGAACTGCTGCACTATCAGTTAAAAGAGCTGAACGAATTCAACCCACAGCCGGGCGAGTTCGAGCAGATCGACGAAGAGTACAAACGCCTCGCCAACAGCGGGCAGTTGCTCAGCACCAGCCAGAACGCGCTCACCCTGCTGGCAGATGACGAAGACGTCAATCTGCAAGGCCAGCTGTACACCGCCCGTCAGCTGGTGACCGAGCTGGCCGGTATGGACGCCAAACTCGCTGGCGTGCTGGAGATGCTCGAAGAGGCCGCCATTCAGATAAGCGAAGCCAGCGACGAACTGCGCCACTACTGCGAGCGGCTCGATCTCGATCCCAACCGCCTGTATGAACTGGAGCAGCGCATCGCGAAACAAATTTCGCTGGCGCGTAAGCACCACATCACCCCGGAAGAGCTGCCGCAGTTTCATCAGAATCTGCTCGATGAGCAGCAGCAACTGGACGATCAGGCCGACTCCCAGGAAACCCTGTCTCTGGCGGTGAAAAAACATCATCAGCAGGCGCTGACCACCGCGCAGCAACTGCATGCGGAGCGAACCCAATATGCCCAGGAGCTGGGCGGGCTGATCACGGAGAGTATGCACTCACTTTCCATGCCGCACGGCCTGTTTACCATCGACGTCAGCTTTGACGATCGTCACCTGACGGAAGAAGGGGCGGACCGCATTGAGTTCCGCGTAACCACCAACCCCGGCCAGCCATTACAGGCAATTTCTAAAGTGGCGTCCGGCGGTGAGCTGTCGCGTATCGCGCTGGCGATTCAGGTGATTACCGCGCGGAAAATGGAAACCCCGGCGCTGATCTTCGATGAAGTGGATGTCGGTATCAGCGGCCCGACCGCCGCCGTGGTGGGCAAGCTGCTGCGCCAGTTGGGTGAATCGACCCAGGTCATGTGCGTTACCCACCTGCCGCAGGTCGCCGGGTGTGGTCATCACCACTTTGTCGTCAGTAAAGAGACCGACGGCGCGATGACCGAAACGCATATGCATCCGCTCGATAAACGCGCTCGCTTGCAGGAGCTGGCCCGTTTACTGGGCGGCAGCGAGGTGACCCGCAACACGCTGGCAAACGCCAAAGAGCTGCTCGCGGCCTAAACTTTTTGGGTAATTCAGAGTCATAGTGAAACATAAAATCGCCGACTGACCGAATAGCAGAGGTTTCAAACTGGCTAAAGGTCTATTATCATCGGCATATTACAAATGAGCCGCGTACTGCTCGGGCCCGAAAAGGAATCAAATCACTATGCGCTGTAAAACGCTGACTGCTGCCGCAGCGGTTCTTCTGATGTTGACCGCAGGTTGTTCCACTCTGGAGCGAGTGGTTTATCGCCCTGATATTAATCAGGGGAACTACCTGGCACCTAACGACGTGTCTAAAATCCGTGTTGGTATGACGCAACAGCAGGTTGCGTATGCGCTGGGCACGCCGATGGTGACCGATCCGTTTGGCACTAACACCTGGTTCTATATTTTCCGTCAGCAACCGGGCCATGAAAACGCGACGCAGCAAACGCTGACGCTGACCTTCAACAGCAGCGGTGTGCTGACGAACATTGATAACAAACCGGCACTCACGAAAGAGTAACGGTGCAGAAATGCAAAAAGGTGCTTAAGGGCACCTTTTTTTATGGGCAGGGTTTGGTGAGATTGCCGTATGCGGTGAGATTGCCGGGTGGCGCTGCGCTTACCCGGCCTACGGTAAGCCCTGCGTACGGTTAACCCGGCCTACGAGTTAGCGGCGTTTTTTTCCGCGCGCTGGCGGCGCAACTCTTTGGGATCGGCAATCAGCGGGCGGTAAATCTCCACCCGATCGCCGTCGTTGACCACGTCACCCAGCTTCACCGGGCGGCTAAAAATGCCGACCTTGTTTTTACTGAGCGAAATATCCGTGCGCAGCTCCAGCAGACCAGAGGCCACAATGGCCTCTTCCACCGTGGCACCTTCGCTGAGGGTCACGCGCTGTAGGTACTGCTTTTCTGGCAGCGCATAGGCGACCTCAACCACGATATTACCCGGCACTGTAAACCTCTTTTGCGCGATGGGTAAACGCCTGCACCATGTTTGCGGCCAGCTCTTTGAACACGCGACCAAACGCCAGTTCGATCAGCATATTGGTGAACTCAAAATCGAGCTGGAACTCAATGCGGCAGGCTTCATTGCTCAGCGGCGTAAACTTCCAGCCGCCCATCAGCTTCTTGAAAGGGCCATCAACCAGGTGCATCAAAATGCTTTGATTGCTGGTTAGCGTATTGCGCGTGACGAACGTCTTACTGATCCCGGCTTTCGACACATCCACCGCAGCGGTCATTTGCGTCGGGCCTGATTCAATAACCCGGCTACCGGTACAGCCTGGCAAAAACTCCGGGTAAGACTTCACATCGTTCACTAACTGATACATCTGCTCCGCGCTATAGGGCACGAGGGCAGATCGGCTAATCTGGGGCATAGCGTTTTCCTGGGATCCACACCCGGTAAATAATACCATCTCCCTTTCAGGAAAGGAAAACGCTTAGCCACAACTCATGCTAATATAACGCGTTACACCTCGCAGGACGGAATGGGGTGTTTTTATAACATCAGATTACCTATACTGAGCGGCATTATGACCAAGAAAAAAGCACACAAACCTGGCTCAGCCACTATTGCGCTGAACAAGCGCGCCCGCCATGAATATTCAATCGAAGATGAATTTGAAGCGGGCCTCGCCCTACAGGGATGGGAAGTCAAATCCCTGCGCGCGGGCAAAGCAAACATCAGCGACAGCTATGTGATTCTTATTGAAGGCGAAGCGTACCTCTTCGGCGCGAACTTTACGCCGATGGCCGTCGCCTCGACGCACGTCGTCTGCGATCCCACCCGTAGCCGTAAGCTGCTGCTCAATCAGCGCGAACTGGACACGCTCTACGGGCGCGTGAACCGTGAAGGTTACACCGTTGTCGCGCTGTCACTGTACTGGAAGAACGCCTGGTGCAAAGTGAAGATCGGCGTGGCGAAAGGCAAGAAACAGCACGACAAGCGTAACGATTTGAAAGACAAAGAGTGGGCCGTAGACAAAGCGCGCATCATGAAGCACGCGGGCCGCTAATCTGTGCCCCGTACCCTACCGTACCTTCCCTCTCCCGGTGGGAGAGGGCCAGGGTGAGGGGCCAGCGTGAGGGGGGAATACTTTATCGCTCTCTCAACGCCTCATTCACCTTGTTCAGCGGTTTGATCAGATAATCCAGCACCGATTTTTGCCCGGTTTTGATCTCAACGTTCGCCACCATGCCCGGCAAAATCGGGAAGCGCTTACCGGCTTTATTGTGCAGCTCCGCACTTTTGGTGCGCACATACACGCGGTAGTAGAACTGATCGCGCTTCACCTCATCCTGCAACGTATCCGGCGACACCATCTCCACCTGACCGCTTAAATCACCGTAAATCGACGAATCATAGGCCGTCACTTTCACCGTCGCCGGAAGGCCCGGACGGATGTAAGCGATATCGCGCGGATTGATGCGCGTCTCCACCAGCAACTGATCTTCGAGCGGTACGATCTCCATCAGCTTACCGCCGGGCTGTAACACGCCGCCGACGGTCGTCACCTGAATATCCTTCACAATGCCGCGTACCGGCGAAAAGAGCGATGCCCTGTCCACCTGGTCCGCTTTCCCGGACATTACCTGGATCTGCGCATCCAGATCGGCGTTGTTCTTCACCTGCTCTTCACGGGCGCGCACCGCATACTGGTTACGCGCTTCGTCAATTTTACCCTGCGTCTCCGCGGCCTGGCGTTGCAGGCGGATCACCTCCACCTGGCTTGCCGCCCCTTTTGCCACCAGCGGCTGGGTCAGGCGCAGTTCCGCCATCACCAGCTGCCAGGTTTTTTGCAGGTTTGCGACGGTCTCATCCAGATTGCGGCGACGGGATTCATATAACTGGCGTTCACGCGCCACCAGATCCGGCTCGCGCATCGACTCCGCGCTAAAGCGCAGCGGCTCCCCGGTCAGTTCAGATCGCAGGCGCTCACTGGACGCCCGCAGGGTACGCACCCGCGACGCCGCCTCGACGTAGTTAGACTGAAAGCGCGTCGGATCCAGCCGCGCCAGCAGCTGACCGCGCGTGACGATATCGCCCTCTTTCACCAGCAGCGCATTGATGATGCCGCCGTCGAGGCTTTCAATCACCTGCGCATGGCTGGAGGGGGTGATCTTGCCGGTCCCGACGGTCACTTCGTCAAGGATCGCCCACCACGCCCAGACCACGAAAAACACCAGCCCGGCCAGCGTCAGCCAAATTACGGAGGAGTAAAACCGCCCCTGCCGCGCCAGATCGTCCTGCATACTTAATTGACTCATGGCTAACTCCTCAGGCCACCGACGCCACGTTGCTATTGCGCGCCGCCTGTTTTAGCAGGGTATCGCGCGGCCCGTCGGCAACGATTTTGCCGTTCTCCATCACCACAATGCGGTCCACCAGTTCGAGCAGCGCCGGGCGATGCGTCACCAGCACCAGCGTGCGGCCCGTCAGCCACTGGGAAAGCTGGCGGATAACCCAGGCTTCGAGCTGTTCATCCATCGAGGCCGTCGGTTCATCCATCAGCACAATCTGCGGATTACGCACGATCAAACGGCTGAGCAGCACCATCTGTCGCTGTCCGCCGGACAATCCGCGCCCGCCCTCGTTGATTAAGCGATCGAGGCTGGCGGCGTCCTGCTGCACCAGACCAATCGCCCCGCTGATGCGCAGCGCCTGGATCAGTTCCGCCTCGGTGGCGTGGGGATGACCGAGCATCAGGTTCTGGCGCAGGGTGCCGAAGAACAGCCGCGAATCCTGCGACAAATACCCGAGCTGGCGGCGCACGTCGTTGGGATCGATATGCGCCATGTCCACGCCATCAATGATCACTTTGCCCTTGCTGGCCTGCGCCTGCCCTGAAAGCAGTTTGAGCAGCGTGGATTTCCCGGCACCGGTTTTGCCGAGGATCGCCACGCGCTCGCCGGGTTTGATGATAAGTTCCGGGATCTGCACCGCCTGATCGCCCTTTTCGACGTCGTAGCTGTACTGCACCTGCTGCACCTGGAAATCCCCCGCCAGCACCGGGCAGTGGGCCATTTTTTGATCGGCGCTTTTATCCAGCGGTTTTTTCAGCAGATCGTTCAGCCCGGCCATCGCTGTTTTGGCGTGCTGCCAGCGCGAGAACACCATCGTCAGTTGCATCAGCGGAGCGATAGTGCGCGACGACAGCAAGCTACAGGCCACCAGCGTACCGGTGGTGATCGCGCCATCCATCACCAGATAGCAGCCAAACACCAGCATTCCCGCATAAGTGATCTGTTGTACCGTCGACGCCCAGCCGCTCAGCCTTGCGCCCCATACGCGCTGCTTCATGCCGATACCCGCACCCACGGCGTGAGTGTGTTCCCACTGCCGCTGGAAGTAGGGTTCAGCCTGCAACGCTTTAATGTCCTCAACGCCTTCGATGGACTCCACCAGCACCGCGTTGCGGATCGCGCTCTCGCGCATACCCTCTTTCGCCAACTTCGCCATCGGCCACTGCACCAGAATGCCGGGGATCACAATCAGCGGAATGGCGATCAGCGGGATGATCACCAGCGGGCCGCCGACCAGCGCCATAATGCCGAGGAACAGCAGCACAAACGGGATGTCCATCGCCGCGCCCACGGTGGTGGAGGTGAGCAGTTCGCGCACCTGATCGATTTCACGCAGCTGCGAGATAAAGGATCCGGTGGATTTGGGCCGCGCGTCGTTTTTGATCGCCAGCGCACGGGCAAAGAACAGCGAAGAGACGTTCAGATCGATGTGTTTGCCCATGATGTCCGAAACATGGGTACGCGCCAGACGGATAAAGAACTCCAGCATCGCCGCAAACAGCACGCCGATAAACAGCACCCACAGCGTGGGCATCGACTGGGCCGGGATCACCCGATCATACACCTGCATCGAAAACAAAATCCCCGCCAGCGCCAGCACGTTGCCGAGCATGGACGCCAGCGCGATCTCCGACAGCTTGCGACCGGTATGACGAAAATGCCGCCAGAACCAGTGCGCTTCCCACGGACGGGTAAAATCATCAATGCGGGCATCGCGACCGCGCGCGGCAATGCCGAGCATCACCACGTCCGGCTTCACGCGGGTCAACAGCGTCTCCAGCGGCTCTTCACGCACCAGATCGCCGCCTTCGCTAAGCCAGTAGGTCGCCAGCCCGTCGGCGTCGATGGCTTCCAGCAGCATCAGTTCGCCGGATTCCAGTTGCACAATGACCGGCAGGTTCTGCGCGTTCCAGCGCATTTTGCCAAGCGGCACCACCCGCGTTTGCAGGCCCATCAGCCCGCTTAATCTTTCCAGCCGCGCATTGAGCGGCAGATTCTCAAACCAGCGCATTTGCTGACGAACAGCCGGTGCATCGGCGGGCAGGCCAAATCGCCCTGCCGCGCGCACCATGACGTTGATCCAGCTCTCGGTATCAGGCTCTTGCATCACTACTCCTTCGCCGTTAGCGCCTAAAGAGAAGGCAGGGTGTCGCCGAGGGTCCGGCTACGTTCTATGCCTAACATATCCAGCAGGTTATCCGCGGCGGCGGCATAACGCACGGCGGCATCCCACGCGTCGTATAGCGCCGTAATGGATGCGGTGTCGGCCTGAAAGACATCTTGTTCGATGCTGAGCAGATCGTTAAGGCTGCGCTTGCTCAGCTTGTACTCATCGCGGTAAACACCGCGTGCGCGATCGGCGCTTAAAAACTGCGCGTCACCCGCCTGCTGGCGCAGCTGTGCGCCGGTTAAATCGGCCCAGGCGGTGGCGGCGCGCTGGTTAATATCCAGCTTGCTGGCCTCGACCTGGGCGCGGGCGTTAGCGCGATCCCCCTCGGCGGCGTCCACGCGCGCGCTCACCGCGCCGCCCTGATACAGCGGCGCGTCAACGACAAGCTGCACTTCGTCATCCCAGTAGTTGCTCTGTTCGTTTTGATAGCGGGTGCGGCCCGCCTGCACCGAGACGGTCGGGTAGTGCTGCGCCTGCGCCTGGCGGATGCGCTGCTCGGCGGCAAGCTGCTTAGACTGGGCGCTGCGTACCGCGTTGCTGCGCTCGTACGGGAGGGAATTAAGGGTGATTTTTTGCTTCATCAAATCTTCGGGCAGATCCGGCAGCGAGTCGGACCTGACACCGGTGAGCACGCTGAGCGCCGCCTGGGAGGATCGCGTCTGCGCGTCGTACTGCGCCAGGGTCGCCTTCAGCCCGGCAATGCGCGTCTGCGCTTGCAGCACGTCCGACTGGGAACTCAATCCGGCGTTGGCGCGCAAATCGGCCATTTCCTGAACCGCGTCCAGCGAGGCAATATTTTTACGCGCGGCCTCTGCCAGCGCCTGGTAGCGCTTCACCTGTAAATAGGTTTGCAGGGTTTCCATACCGACCTCGTTGAGCGAGGCGTAAAGATCGTAGCGGTAGGCGTCGGACAGCTCGGTTTGCTCATCAATGCTGCCGCCGGTTTTACCAAAATCGTAGATCAGCTGTTTTAACGTCAGGCCCGCCGATCCATTGCTGTTAAGCGATCCGGCGGAGTCGGTGCGGTGGGAACGCCCCGCGTTGCCCTGCAAAGAGACCTGCGGAAACCAGGCGCTTTCGGCTTCGTTGAGATTGGCCTTCCCGACCTGAATTTGCGCCGCCGCTTGGGCAATTTTGGGATTGCGGGCAAACGCGCGTAAAATCGCCTCTTTGATGGTGAGCTGCGCCTGAAGCTGTTCGCCAGGTGCCGCCTGCCATTGATACTGATCGTCGCCCCATGCTGACACCATTCCCGTTCCGAGCGTTGCCAGCACTAACAGACTTAGCGTCGTTAATTTCATCGTTCCACCTTTGGCATGCCCGTGGTGATATTTTTAAGTTCCCTCGCCTCCTCCCTGAGGCCCGGTATCCTCTACCCCTTAATCAGACCATGTTGACGTGCAGACCGTGCTGCACCAGCACATCGCCTAACGTATTGCTTTGTCCGCTGTTGTGATAAACGTCGAACTGCATACCGTCCATTTCGCGCTGACCGCTGACCGCCCAGATGTCGTTGCTACCGTGCACCAGATTCACCCGATCGCCGTTACTGCCTTTGATGATCAGGTCATCTTCCGGTTTATCCGTCACCGCCAGCGCTTCGCTGAGATTCAGCGTAATGCTGTTGGTGCCCGATTTACCGAGATCGATAATTTCGATGTTGTGCACTTTGCTGGCATCGTCAATCAGGTTGAGCACCATATTGACGCCGTCCAGCAGCAGCGTATCGGTACCCGCGCCGCCATCGATTTGCGTAAAGCCGAGGGTAGACAAGTGGATAGTGTCATTCCCGGCTCCGCCATGAACACTGTCACCGCTTGCCTGCGTCCCGTCCGCCAGCGTGATACTCAGTCCTCCAATAGTGTAGGTGGCATCGCCGGAATGTGTGGTGGCCGTTTCACTTTCTGTGGTTGAGGTCGTGCGTGCGGCGGTGGCGACCTGCGTGGTGCTGCTGTCCGTGGTGGCACTGGAATCCGACAGCGCCGAGAAGCTGCTCTCATCCACCGCCAGCGACATCAGCGACGCGGTGGCCGGTGGCGTGGTGGAGATGATGCTGCCGTTCAGCCCCACGTTCAGATAACCGGTGTTCCCTGCGGTATCCGAGGCGTACAGGTTGACCACGCTGGTGAGCGACAGCAGCTCCAGCAGGTTCAGGCCGAGGTTAAGCGTCGTTGTCCAGTTACCGTTACTGTCAGTCAGCGCCGTGGTGTTTACGGTGCCGTTGAGCAGCGACAGGTGCACGATGGAGTTCGCGCCCAGATACTGCGACGAGCCGCTCAGGGTCAGGCCTTTGGTCAACAGCGTGATCAGGTTGAGCGAGGCGAGCGCGTTGAGCGTCAGCACTGGCGTGGTGAGTTTAACCGTCACGTCGGCGCTGGTGCTGTTGGTGTTACCGACTTTATCGGTCACCGCCACGCCCACTTTCAGCGCCCCGCTGGTCAGCCCTTTCAGCGTCGTGCTGCTGACCGGTAACGACCAGGTGCCATCGGCGGCCACGGTGGCGTTATAGTTTGTACCGCCCAGCGAGACAACCACGCGCGAACCGTCGGTAATGCCGCCGAGGATTTTCCCGGTGATGTTCTGCGTCCCCGCCGCTTCTGCCACGTTGAGGAAACCGTCATTACCGAACAGCGAGGTCAGCGACACGGTCGGCAGGCTGTGGGTGATCACGTTTAACAGCCCGCTGGTGGCGGCGGTATTGCCCGCCGGGTTGACCACGCTGGCGTTGACCGTCAGCGTTCCGTCCAGCAGCGCGCTGAGATCCGTTTTCGGCACCGACACCGACCAGCTACCGTCTGCGCCAACCAGCGTCTGATACAGCTTGCCGCCAAGGTTAATGCTCACCTGCGAGCCGACGGCGTTGGTACTTGTCCCGGTGATCACCTGCGCACTGAGAATATCCGCCGCGTTCAGTCCGCCGTCGCCAAACAGCGAGTTGATAATAAGCGAAGGAGCCTGCTGGATCGCCACCACCAGGTTTTGCGCAGCGCTGGCGACGTTACCGGCCACGTCTTTCACCGACACGCCCACCGACAGCGTACCGTCAGCCAGGCCCTGAAGCGTGGCCGTTGGCAGCGGCAAGCGCCAGCTGCCGTCGCTGGCGACCGTGGTGTTAAAGGTCAGCGCGCCAATGTTAATGGTCACCGTTGAGCCGACCGCCAGGTTGCTGGTGGTGCCGTTTAACGCCAGCGATCCGAGCAGATCCGACAGGCTTAAATTGCCGTCACCAAACGGCGTCGCCAGCGTTACCGATGGCACCGCGTTGATAATGGCGTTGATGAGCTGCGAACCGGTACCCTGGTTGCCCACGTCATCGCGCACGCTGGCGCTCACCGTGACGCCACCGTCCCCCAGCCCTTGCAGGATGGATGACGGTACGTTCACCGACCAGGTGCCGTTGCTGATGGTGCCGGTCACCGTCGCGCTGCCGATTTTCACCGTCACCGTGCCACTGGCCAGGTTTGTCACCCCGGTAATGGTCTGGGCAACCCCCGCTTCGGCCTTGCTCAGATAACCATCGCCGCCAAAGAGCGTATTGAGGTTAACGCCCACCGTTGGCAGATTGGTCAGGCCGACTTTGATTGCCGGGCCGTCGGTGGTGGAGGTGTTGCCGTCCGGGGTCGCAATGGTGACACGCGTGGTTAACGTGCCGTCTACCAGCCCTGCCAGATCCGCCGGGCTGACGTTAATGGTAAAGGTGCCGTTGCTGGCTACCACCCCAAGGAAGGTTTTGCTGCCCACCGCCACCGAGACCGTGGAGCCGGTCGGTGCCTGTGCCACGCTACCGGTAATGGTTTGCGTGATCAGCGCATCAGCGGCGTTGAGCAGACCGTCACCAAACAGCGTAACGGCGTTCAGCACCGGGCGCAGCAGATCCAGCGTCAGATTCGTGCCGACGTGCGCGACGTTACCGTAGGTGTCGGTCGCGTCCACGCTCACCGCCACGTTGCCGCTCGCCAGCCCTTGCAGCGCGGTTTTCACCGCCTCAGGCAGGGCGATGGACCATTTGCCGGTATTGTCGACGTTAGTGGTAAAGGCGGTGGTATTGCCAATTTTAATGCTCAGCGTGCGCCCGCTTAACCCGGTCGCCGTGCCGCTGATCACCCCGTTTAACAGCTCCGGAATACTCAAGATCCCGTCACCGAACAGCGGATCGAGCACCACCGACGGCTGGGCTTTCACCGCTACCGTCACATTGGTGTTGCCGGTGGTGACGTTGCCGAACTTATCGGTCACGCTGACAATCACCCCAAGGGATCCGTCCGGCAGCGTGCTGAGCAGCGCGGTCGGCAGCGTGGCGCTCCAGTTGCCGAGCGCGTCGATGGTACCCTGCACCGTCTGCCCGGCGATGGTCACCGCAACGCCCGCCGCATTCGCCACGTTGGTCAGCGTCCCGGTCACCAGCTGATTGGCACCGCTTTCCACCAGGTTAATGGCGTTATCGGCGGCAACCACAATGTTATTCACCACCGGCAGATCGGTCAGCGCCAGGCCGACGGTAACGATCTTGTTGGTGGTATTGCCGTTGGCGTCGGTAACGTCCACCTGCAACTGCGCCGTTTTCTGGGTTAAGCCCACCCACAGGCTCGGTGGCAGTTCAATGCTGTAGCGCCCGTCCGGACCGACGGTGGAGACCGGCAGCGTCACGCCCGCAACGGTCACTTTCACCGTCGCGCCACGATAATCCCCGCTCACCTGCCCGGTCACCAGCTGTGTTACCAGCGACTCCGCGACGTTGAGAATGCCGTCGGTGCCAAACACGTCATTCACCAGTACGCCGAGGCCCTGGTTCAGCGCGACGTTAAGCGCCACGTTATTGGTGGAGGTATTCCCGGAGGCGTCGGTCGAACTGATGTTCACCACCTGCGCGCCATCGGTCAGGGTGTTCAGATCCAGCGTCGGGAAGGTGTGGCTCCAGTTGCCGTTATTATCCACGGTGCTGGTCCAGCTCAGCGGCCCGATGGTCACCTTCACGGTGTTGCCCGGTTCGCCCGTCCCTTGTACCAGTAACCCCGTCGCCGCCTGAACGGTGTTAAGTACCGCTGGCACGCTGGCGGCATCCACCTGCAACAGCGGCGCGTTGGTATCGACAACCACAATGCGGCCAGCCTGGCCTGGGTTGTTCGCGGCGTCCGTCATCGTCGCCGTCACCGCGACGCTGGTGTTCGGCAGCGCGGCGACATCCACCTGCGGCACCACCGTTGACCAGCTGCCATCGCCCTGCACCGTCGCATAGTAGATCTTGCCGTTCATGGTGATGGTCACACTGCGCCCGGCCTCGCTCAGGCTTGCGGTACCGCTGAGGGTCAGCGGTGACCCGGCTTCGCTGGCGTTGATCACATCGTCACCGGCGATGGTATTGATGGTCACCACAGGCGCAACGGTATCAACATGCAGCGTGACGCTTGCTGTGGAAACAGGCGTCGGGCTGGTGGCGGTAATGGTGTAGTCCGTTTGAGCCGGGAAGGTGCTGGCGGGCACATTCAGCGTCCAGGTGCCGTCGTTGCCGACCGTGGCATTCCCCACCGACGTGCCGTTGACGGTGATCGCCAGCAGCGTTCCGCTGGCATAGCCCGAACTGGTACCGCTTATTGCCACGGTACCGGCGTTTTTCTCCGCGAGGTTGAGCACGTTATCGCCCGCCACCGGGTAAACGGTGACGCTGTAGGTCGGCGGCGTGGTATCGATGTTAATGATCTGCGGCCCGGAACTCGCCTGGTTGCCCGCCCGGTCGCTGACCGTCACTTCCAGCGTGCCGCTGCCGTTGGTGAGCGTCGCCATTTGCTGCGGCGTCAGTTGCAGCGACCAGCTGCCATCCGGCTGCACCACGGTGTTAAAGGTGCCACCCGGCAGCGTAACAACCACCGTGCGCCCGGCTTCGACGTTACTGGTGGTGCCGCTCAGGGTTTGCAGCGTCTGGCTTTCCGTAAAGTCGAGATCGCTGTTACCAAACGGCGCGCTGACGTTAATGGTCGGCTGATTGAGGGCAATCACCACCGGCGCGGTGGTGCTGCCGGTATTGGCCGCATCATCGGTAACGGTCACGGTGATAGTTTGCTGACCCCGGCCCACACCGCCCCAACTGGTGTTGTCGAGTTCCAGCGTCCAGGTATTGTTTGCGCTATTAACCAGCGCCGTGAAGGGTTTGCCGCCGATGGTCACGCTAATGGTGGTGTCAGCCGGATCCCGCGAGGTGAAGGTGCCGCTGAGCGTGGTGGTGCCATTCGCTTCGTTGATGTTGAGATAGCCATCGCCGAAGACCGGCGTGGTGAGCGTGGCGGTCGGCGCGACAAAGGCGACGTCGAAGTTCGCCGTGGCATCGTTCACGTTACCGTACTGATCTTCGGCGTGAATAATGATCTCGTGTCCCAGCGCCGGATCCAGCCCCTGCAACGCACCGGCGGGCAGCGCCACCGTCCACTGTCCGGTGGCATCCACGCTGGCGGTGTAGGTCACGCCGTTCACGTCAATGGTGACGGTGACGTACTGATTGCCCCCCGTCGTGCCGGTTGAGCCGGTAAGCGTCAGCGGCCCTGCGGCTTCGCTGATATTCAACGTCCCATCGCCGCCAAACAGATTGGTGACCGTAGGCTGCGGCAGCGCGGTTTGCGGAATAAAGGTCTGCGTCGCCGAATCGCTGTTGCCGTAGGCGTCAGTGACCGTGACCACCAGGGTTTGGGTTACGCCATTTGGCAAGCCGGTCAGCGCGGAGGCGGGCAGCGTAATGCTCCACTCACCGCTCTCGCTCACCGTCGCCCCGGTACCCACCGGCGTGCCGTTGAGCGTGACGGTGACGGTTTGCCCGGCACCCAGTGCGCCGCTGCTGCCGTGCAAGACCTGGCCGCTGGCGGCTTCGGCGTTGTTCAGAATGCCATCTGTAAACAGTGTGCCGAGCGTCGGATCCGGCACGTTGTGAATGGCGCTGACAAACGAGCCAGTGCCGTTCACCACGTTACCCGCCGAGTCGGTCACTACAATTTTCACCGGGATGGTGCCATCCGGCAGCGCGTTAAGATCCGCCGCGCTCACCGGCAGCGTCCAGACGCCGGTGGCAGAGATATTCGCCGGACTGATGGTAATCAGCGGGCCGTTGTTAATGCTGACCTGAATGGTGCCGATATCGGCCTGAGCCAGCCCCGTCGTGCCGCTGATGGTGCTATTAGCCACTTCACTGGCGATCAGTACCCCTTCGCCAAATGGCGTCGTAAGCGTCGGGACCGGCAGCGCATCGGTTTTCACATCAAAGTCCACCGTTGGGCTGGTGTTGCTGTTGTTGGCCTTATCGGTGACGGTGACCGCCAGCGTGTAACTCCCGTCATCCAGCCCTTGCAGTACCGAAGCAGGCAGTTGCGCCGTCCAGTTACCGTTGTTATCCACCGTGCCGGTGACCGTGATCGGCTGAGGCAGGCCATTGCCGTCAATGATCAGCGTCACGCCCTGGCCGCCCCCCGTCAGACCGGAATTCCCGGTCAGCGTCTGGCCGGTGCTGGCTTCGATCTGGTTGATCACCCCGTCGGTAAACGGCGTGGCAGGCAGCGTGGCGATCGGCGTGGCGTGCAGGATCTCCACATTGAGATTGCCGCTGGCCGGGTTGGCATACGCGTCCGTGGCGCTGGCGGTAATGATGTACTGCCCGTTGCTGAACTGGGTATAGACGTTGGAATCAATGCTGGCGGTCCAGCTGCCGTTCGTCACCTGCGCGGTGCCAATTTGTTCGCCGTTGATGGAGAGGATAATCGTTCTGCCATCCAGCCCGCTGGCGGTCCCGGTGATTTGCGTAGGGGTGTTCGACTCCACCGTGTTGATCATCCCATCCACCAGCGCACCCGATGGCGCAATGCTGATGGTCGGGATTGTGCTGTTACCCACATTGACCGGCACCGACAGTGGCGTGGTATTGCCGTCCGCATCCGTTGCCACCAGTTGCAGGGCCGTTACGCCCTGCGCCAGCGATTTCAGATCGACCGCCGGAACCGACATTGACCAGGCACCCAGATCGTCAGCCACCGCCGAGATGGTTTTGCCGTTAATGCTCAGCGTAACGGTCGCGCCAGGTCCGCTGGTACCGTTGAGCGTCTGCGCGGTGTTGGACTCGCTGATGTTGATGATGCCATCCGCAAGGAAGCCGGTAGTGGTGTTGACGCTCAGCACAGGCCCGGTGGTATCGACACGCACGATCTGCGTGCTGGTCGCCGGGTTATTGGCGGCGTCGAGTGCGTTAGCCACCACGTTATAAGACTGGTCGGCCAGCGCCCCCACATCCCCTGCGGGTACGCTCACCTGCCATTTACCGTCGGCCCCGACGCTCGCGGTGTAGGTGCCGCTGTTGAAGGTCACGGTCACGACCGTGCCCAGCGCAAGGTTTGTGGAGGAGCCGGTAATGGTGACCGTTCCGCCATGTTCCGTGTCGTTGATGACGTTATCGCCCGCGACGTTATCGATGGTGAGCGTGGGCAGATCGACAGGTTTGGCGATGAAAGTGACGTTTTGCGTCGCGTCATCCACGTTACCCGCCAGATCGCTGACCGTCACTTTGATCGCCTGCACCCCATCCGGCACGTTTGCCAGCGCGTTCACTGGAATGCTGGTGCTCCAGCTACCGTCGCTTTGCACCGTCGCCGTGTAGTTCTGACCGTTGAGGGTAACGGTCACCAGTCGCCCAGGCTCGACATTAACCGTGTTGCCAGAGACGATCAGCGGCGCGTTAATTTCCGTGGCGTTGACGTAGTTATCGCCGGAGATGGAATTCAGGGTGATTTCCGGCGCGTGCGCCGGGGAGGCATCCAGCGTGAAGCTCGATTTCTGCGTGACGCTGTTGCCTGCATTGTCGGTCGCAACAACCGTCATGCTCACCGGGCCATCCGGCACGCCGTTCAGCGCGCCCGCAGGCAGCGTCACGCTCCAGGTTCCGCCGGTCTGGATCAGCGCGTTATACGTTTGCCCGTTGATGGTCACCACCACGGTTTGCGGCAGCGCCGGATCGTAAGGCGTTGCGCTGCCGGTGATGACAATCGCATTCGCCGCTTCACCGCTGTTGACGATGTTATCGGCGGTGACGCTACCGACCGTCAGCACCGGTGGCGTGGTGTCGATCAGCACGCTGCTGTTCAGCGTCGTGCTGTTGCCCGCGATGTCGGTGGCGGTCACCACCACCGGCGTTGAGGCATCCGGCAGGGTGGCGAGTAACGCTGGCGGCACGCTCACCGTCCAGTTGCCGCTGGCATCCACGGTGGCCGTTAACGTCTGGGCCAGCAAGCCGCTGCCAATCGTCACCTGCACCGTCTGGCCTGCGCCATTGATGCCGGTGGTGCCGCTCAGTGTGCCCCCCGCCAGCGCTTCGCTGGCATTCACGATGCCATCGGTAAACGGCAGGTTCATGCTCACCGTCGGCAGCGTGTGGGTGATAATCGTGAACGCGTGACTCGAACTGATGTTATCGCCAAAACTGTCCTGGCCCGACACGGTAAAGGTGACGCTGCCATCGGCAATGGCGCGCGCATCCGCCTGCGGCACGGTCACGCTCCAGGCCCCGCCTGCGCCCACCGTGGTCTGGTACAGTTTGCCGTTCAGTGTCACCGTAATGGGCGCGCCGGTGGCAAAGCCCACCGCGTTACCGCCAATCACCAGCCCGCTGGTGACATCATTCACGCCCACGGTATCGTCACCGGTAAGCGGCGTAATGGAAATCGCGCTGATGGTGGTGTCCACCGTAAACGGACGCGTCACCGTCGCGCCGTTACCGGCGGCATCATTCACCGTTACCGACAGGGTGTAATCACCGTCAGTCAGGCCGCCCAAAGCACCAGGCGGGATGGTGACGTGCCATTTGCCGTCGGCCCCCACGGTGCCGGTCCAGCTGCTTGCGCCCTGGGTCACCGTGACCGTCTGCCCCGCTTCAACGTTAAGCACGGTACCGGACAGCGTAATGGCCTCATCGCGCTCCGCCACGTCGATAATGTTATCTTCCGCAATCGGATCGATAGTCAGCAGCGGCTGTCTGGTCGGATCGATATGCACGGTAATGTTCTGCGTCGCGGTGGTGCTGTTTTGCGCGGTGTCGGCAACGGTGACCGTAAAGGTCGCCTGCCCGTCTGGCAGCACAGCCAGCGCCGATGACGGGATCGTCACCGCCCAGACCCCGCCCGCCAGGGTATTGGTGGTATAGGTGGTGCCATTCAACACTACGGTGACCAGTTGCCCGGCACCGACGCCGCTCGCGGTACCGGAGAAGATCTGATCGACGCCAGACTCGGCCACGTTCAGCGTGTTATCCACGGCAAACGGATCGAAACTCACGACCGGCGCGTCAACATCCACCGCCACCTGGATCGGCGGTATGGTGCTCGCCGTATTTCCGGCGATATCGCCCACCGTCACGATGACCGGGATTGGCGACTGCGCGTTGGTAAAATCATCCAGCGCCCCGGACGGGATCGTCACGCTCCAGGTACCGGTGTTGCTCACCACGCCGGTGTAGGTATTGCCGCCAAGACTCACGCTCACCGTCTGCCCAGGGCCGCTCACCCCGGTATTCCCGGTGATCGTCTGGTTTTGCAGCTGTTCCGCGCCGTTGAGCACGCCGTCACCAAATACAGGATCGACGGTAAGCTGCGGCAGGTCGTTGATGATCACGGTGACCGGGTACGTATCCGTTACCGTCGTGCCGTTCACCGTGGCGGTGGCGGTGATGATCACCGTTCCATCCTGCGCGACGGTCAGGGTATTCGGCGGCAGGACGACGCTCCAGCCGCCGTCAGCGTCAACGGTGGCAGGTAGCGTGGTGCCATTAACGTTAACAGAGATTTGCGTGCCCGCCGGCAGCCCGGCGCTGGTGCCGCTGATGGTCTGCGGCTCAGTGACGTCCACCGCGTTAAGGTAGTCGTCACCGGAAACAATACTAATAGCAACCGCCGTCGGCGCGTTATTGACTATGACCTCATAATTGCCGTTAGAGGTCTGCCCGTAGATATCCGTGATGCTGATCTGTACGTTGTTCGTACCGCTCGCCAGCTGATGCAGCGTGCCGGACGGGATCAGCACCGACCAGGTGCCATCGCTTGCCACGGTGGTCTGGTAGCTGTTGCCGCCAATGGCGACGGTGACGCGGCTGCCCGGCTCGGCGTTGATCGCTTCACCGCGCATCAGCTGATCGGTTTTGATCTCTGCGGCGTCCAGCCCGTCGTTACCGGCAAAGGTCAGCACCGTGACCGTCGGCGAGACGGTTTTCACATCAATGGTCTGGGTGATCTGGCTCTGGTTACCGGCGGCGTCGGTCAGCGTAACCGCCACGACGCTCGATCCGACCGGCAGCGCCCGGAGATCGACGGACGGCAGTGAAACCTGCCAGTTACCGTCGCTGCCCACGGTGGTGGTGTAGGTTTTACCGTGCAGGGTCACCGTGACCGTCTGGCCCGCTTCATTGACCGACGAGATGCCGCTAATGACCTGCGGCGTATTCAGATCCGACGCGTTAAGACGGTTGTCCGATGACACCGGCAGCACCGCCAGTTCCGGCGGCAGGGTATCCACCACGGTGGAGACAGGCAGCGTAGCGGTATTTCCGGCGGCGTCTGAGACGTTAACCACCAGCGGCGTGGTGCCCTGCGGCAGCGCCTGCAAATCGCCCACGGGCACGGTGATCGACCAGTTGCCATCGCTGTCTACCGCGCCGGTATAGGTTTTGCCCCCGAACTGCACCGAGACTTTCTGCCCGCCGCCGCTCACACCGGTGTTCCCGGTAATGACCTGCGCGACGTCACGCTCTGCGGCGTTCAGCATGCCATCGATAAACGGCGTGTTCACCACCGGGTCTGGCAGATGATTAATGGCTACGTTCAGGGTGTGCTCATCGCTGGCGGTCTGGGTGCCCAGCGTGACGGTCGCCGTCACCACGCGTGCACCGTCGCTCAGTGCGGCCAGATCCGCTGCGGGGATCGTCGCGCTCCAGTGCCCGGTACTGTCTACAACGGCGGTGTAATTTTTGCCGTTCAGCTGCACAATGACCGACACCGCCGGGCCAAAGACGGTCGTCACACCACGCACCTCTAACGGCTGCGTCACTTCCGCCGCGTTGAGGTAATCGTCGGTGGAGAGAATGGCAATGGCGATCCCGGCCTGCGTGGGATCGATAGTAAAATCATGGTTGAGGATAATCGTGTTGCCGTTTTTATCCACCACGCTGACCGTCACCGTCTGGGTGCCGCTCGCCAGCGCCAGCAGGTCGCCGTGCGGCAGCGTAATGCTCCAGCTACCGTCGCCCTGCACCACCGCATACCAGGTCTGACCGTTCAGGGTAATGGTGACCGTTTGCCCGGCGGCGATGTTCTGCGTATGACCGGAGAGGGTTTGATCGAGCTGGACTTCCGCGCTGTTGACCACATTGTCGCCGGTCAACGGATTGACGGTAATGGCAGGCTGCGTCAGGTTTACGGTGAAATTATCGCTTCCCGTGGTGACGTTCCCGGCAAGATCGGTGATTTTGTAGCTAATGGTGTATTGCTCGCCGTCCGCCAGCGCCTGGAGATCCGCCTGCGGGATAGTGGTTTGCCAGGTGCCGTTGCTGTCAACCATCGCCGTGTAGGTTTTGCCGTTCAGCGTGATGAGAACCGTGCTGCCTTCGTCTGCGGATTCGGAATAGCCGCGCACGATTTTATCGCCGCTCAGCTGCGAGCTGTCCAGCACACGGTTTGGCACAAAATCGGTGGTTTCAAGCGCGGGTGGAACGGTATCCACCATAATATCCAGAGTGCTGTCGACGGTGCGCCCACGCACATCCAGCAGCCGCACCCTGATGGTGCTCATGCCCTGCGGCACCGTCTGCAAAATAGAGGGCGGGAAGGAGAAGGACCAGGAACCGTCGCTGTTGACGCGGGTGGTCCAGATGTTGCCGCCCCACATGATGGTGATAATGCTGCCTGCGTTCGACGCCTGCGTGGCCCCGCTCAGCATCTGATTTTGGGACGCATCCGCTATGTTCAGCATGTTGTCGACCGACAGCGCGCGGATCGACAGCGTGGAGGTCACGGGCGGCGTTTCATTGCCACCGCCGTTGTTGCCACCGCCGTTGTTGCCTCCGCCGTTATTCCCGCCGCCATTGTTACCACCGCCGTTATTGCCGCCGCCGTTGTTACCGCCACCATTGTTGCCGCCGCCGTTATTACCGCCGCCGTTGTTGTTATCACCACCGCCACCACCACCGCCGCCGCCACCTGAGGCAGCCGCTACGCCAATGATCCCGGCCGCTGCCGCAAGCCCGCCGAGTACAGCCAGCGTTGAGATCCCCGCCGCGCCAATCAGCGAATCAAAGGCGACGTCGGACATCGCAGGAACGATGGCTTCCGCGCCCGCCGGACCGGCTTCGGCAGCGAACGGGAAGGCCGCATGGTGCGTACCAAGATCATCCTGGAACACCAGCTCACTGTGCAGCCCATCGGCATCAAGGTTAAAGAAGCTTTGATAGCGAACCGTTGTCCCGTCTTTCATATGGACAATCAGGTCATTTCCTTCACGCTCGTAGAAATTTACTGATTCCGGTGAAGCATTTATGCGAACGACGCTTGTCTGCGAGAGATTAACGACGCGATCAGCGCTTTGCGTATATTGTGTGACCACATCGCCAGTTTTCTGATTTATAATATCCACGGTTCCCGGAAGACCATTTTGCGGAGCCATATTATATTCCTCTTGCAGTAAGGGCTTTTTCCCACGCGCTGACACGCTTATTTCGGGTAAAAATCTAGCGACCAAAATAAACTGGCAGAATTTTTGTATAGTGCTATGAGTAAACGATGTAACTTCGTAACTATATGATTGTCATGTGATTTTAGTTTCATCCATTGCAGAACAACAAAACTCATCTCATTAAAAGATATAATCAAACCCCGGATTTAGGCAAATTCCTATGTCACAATTTCACATAATTTACGCTAATACAGAATATATTTGTGAAATAAAACTTGATGTTTAAGCCACGCTTAAATGTGCTTGCGCAATATTAAATGAAAATAAAACAATCACCATCCTGAGCTAATAATAATTTTACGATATATTCTATATCGAAATATTTCGCGCAATTTGTTCTTTTATTCTTTTGAACATGATCGTTCCTTCACATTCCGTTAGCGAGGCTACAACCGAAGCGGCATCGGCCTGCTCATACTTTGAGCGACGCGGCCCCGCACGAAAGTTGTAGTCTTATGGACTGGTGTGCAATGCCATAAATCTGTTATACTTAGCGCAACACATTGGGGCTGATTCTGGATTCGACGGGATTTGCGAAACCCAAGGTGCATGCCGAGGGGCGGTTTGCCTCGTAAAAAGCCGCAAAAAAATAGTCGCAAACGACGAAAACTACGCTTTAGCAGCTTAATAACCTGCTAAGAGCCCTCTCTCCCTAGCCTCCGCTCTTAGGACGGGGATCAAGAGAGGTCAAACCCAAAAGAGATCGCGTGGATGCCCTGCCTGGGGTTGAAGCGTTAAAACTAATCAGGCTAGTCGGGTAATGGCGTGTTTGTTCGCAGTTGCCCGGCGAATGTAAAGACAAACTAAGCATGTAGTACCGAGGATGTAGGAATTTCGGACGCGGGTTCAACTCCCGCCAGCTCCACCAAAATTCTCCATCGGTGATTACCAGAGTCATCCGATGAAGTCCTAAGAGCCCGCACGGCGCAAGCCCTGCGGGCTTTTTTGTGCCTTGAATTTGTCCCGCGAAGTCCGAAGAAAACTAATTAAATCCGAACCTTTTAGGCCCATTGATAGGCCCAACGAAAAGCTCTATTGTTTTCGTTGGGCCTAAACGCATGGAGACTCCCCATGGCAAGAAAAACCAAGCCGTTAACCGATACGGAAATCAAAGCCGCCAAACCTAAAGATGCCGATTACCAGCTGTATGATGGTGACGGGCTTACTCTGCTAATCAAGTCCAGCGGTAGTAAACTCTGGCAGTTCCGTTACTATCGACCTCTGACCAAGCAGCGAACCAAGCAGAGCTTCGGAGCCTACCCAGCCGTCTCCCTTTCTGATGCGCGTAAACTCAGAGCTGAATCTCGAGTTTTGTTGGCGAAAGACATTGATCCTCAGGAACATCAGAAAGAACAGGTTAGAAATTCTCAAGAGGGCAAAACCAACACTTTCCTGTTAGTTGCCGAGCGTTGGTGGAATGTGAAAAAAGCCAGCGTAACAGAGGACTATGCCTACGATATCTGGCGCTCACTTGAGAGAGATGTTTTTCCAGCAATCGGTGACATCAGTGTCACTGAGATTAAGGCTCATACTCTGGTTAAAGCAGTTCAGCCGGTTCAGGCCAGAGGGGCATTAGAGACTGTTCGACGCCTTTGTCAGCGAATTAATGAAGTCATGATTTATGCGCAGAACACGGGCCTGATTGATGCGGTTCCCAGCGTAAACATCGGGAAAGCATTCGAGAAA
The DNA here is from genome assembly GCA_963521185.1 of uncultured Enterobacter sp. Taxonomy (GTDB): domain Bacteria; phylum Pseudomonadota; class Gammaproteobacteria; order Enterobacterales; family Enterobacteriaceae; genus Enterobacter_D. Next base: position 44,699 of record CAUQTV010000016.1, read on the forward strand.
CCGCAAAAGAAAAACATGCCGAGTATCCGTCCGGATCAGCTTCCACAGTTAATGCAAACAATGCGTACAGCAAGTATCAGTGTGTCAACGCGGTGCTTGTTCATGTGGCAGCTTCTCACCATTACCCGCCCTGCCGAAGCTGCTGAGGCTCGATGGGATGAGATCGATTTCAATGCTAACGAATGGAAAATTCCTGCTGCTCGAATGAAGATGAACCGGGACCATACGGTTCCACTATCCGATGAGGCTCTCTCTATTCTGGAAATGATGAAGTCACTCAGTGGTGGCCGAGAGTTTATCTTTCCCAGTCGCATCAAACCAACCCAGCCGATGAACAGCCAGACAGTGAATGCAGCCCTCAAACGTGCTGGCTTAGGAGGCGTACTCGTTTCACATGGCTTACGTTCTATCGCCAGTACGGCACTCAATGAGGAAGGATTTCCACCTGATGTTATTGAAGCAGCATTGGCTCATGTAGACAAAAATGAGGTACGACGTGCTTACAATCGAAGCGATTACCTTGAGCAACGTCGTCCAATGATGCAGTGGTGGGCTGATTTCGTTACAGCAGCAGATCATGGGAGCATGATTGAAGAAGGGATGAAAGGAATGCGACTTGTTGGATAGCCTTAAAACTTAGACATGATCTAATATGATCACTGAAATGGAGACTTTCGTGATGATTAGGTCCATGCCGAAAGGGACATACCTCACTACATCTTGCCATGACAGATAGGAGATTACTCAGCGCTTCAACAACTACAGAAAATTTTGAGGGCTGAAATGTGATGAGCGCCAGGTTTTTAAAATTATGTAGGTGATTAATCTCTAGAACTCTCATTACATGATTAACACTACTGTCACAATGTAACATTGAATCAATCTGAAACCTCAAGGAGATATGCATGGGTCTTAAGCCTGGTCCGAAACCGGTTGCTAAATCAACTGGAAAAGTGGATAAACGACAACGTTCCGCCCCAGAAAACAAGCCTGAACATCCAGTTTTAAAGGATCGTGGTCACAAAGGGCTTCAAATATCATTCGATTCTGCAGACCATTTAGCAGAAGAGGTTGCAGCATTGAAAGAGAGTGGGAAATAATGCCGGATCCAGTAAATACTACGACAACAATTGTTTGGACAATAAGAGATATACTCTATGCCTTTGGGGCTGGTATTTCGACGTTAGCTGCCGGTGTCGCAGCATTCTGCGCATATAGAACCGTAAAGCGAGATTTAAACTCATTAGGCGATTCCGAGCTAAAAACTCTTGAAATGATAACAAAAGCAGAAACTGATTTTGCCAAGTACAATGCCGAGATCATGAAGCATAGAGAAGAAAAAGGTGAAGACTTCTGCTTGAGTCAATCTATGAAAGCACTTTGGGATGTACACCTTCATAATGTACTCAATACCTATGAAATATCATGCCAGCGTTTTCGCGATGGAAAGTTGGACAAAAAACGTTTCGGTAAAACCTATGCTCGCCGTATCACCACAATTTGCTCAAGCCCCGTCTATGGGCCAATAATTAACGCCTCCCCTCTGAACTACAGTGCGTTGTTGAAAGTAAATATTGAGTTAAATGACCCTGAAGACTAAATTTGTGTAACGGGATAATCTCAACTCATTCGAAATCGATATGTGGCATCACGCAGCCGCAAATATGTTACCAAACAGTGAAAATAAATAATTATTGTGATGGACCGCAAGATTCAAAACTTAGGTCAGTTGTAATTAAAAGTTACCACCCTCATAACGTCATTGGTGCCACTAACACAGCACATAAACACATTAACTTCTTCAAGGAGATTTTTTATGAGCATTAAACCCGGCCCAAAGCCTATTGCTAAATCAACTGGAAAAGAAGATAAACGACAACGTGTCACGCCAGAAAACAAACCTAAACACCCTAGTCTAAAAGATCACAACCACAAAAAGGGTGAATAGCACCTTTTATCTTAACATCTGAATACAGCAGGCATGAGAATTAACGATGCCTGCTTTCTCTTCATTAGGATACTTTTTTGCTTCAATTACATCAGTGTAGGTTCACTTTTTTAATGTGCAGACATCTCCTAGGGGTCATTCTGAGACAAATGTTAGCCTATTCGCCAACTAAGAAATCGCAGTTCGTTTGGTAGTTAGATCCACAATGAGAAACACCACCGATGCCTCGCGGTGGTCGATAAGATAGGTTGCCACATATCCGCATGTTTCATTATCGGGTAGGAGCCTGTAAATAATTCTGTGTAACTGCCAACGTGTTAAAGGTGATCGCTCAGGC
>CAUQTV010000017.1:0-41155 GCA_963521185.1 uncultured Enterobacter sp.
AATACCTGCCTGTCACGCAGGGGGTCGCGGGTTCGAGTCCCGTCCGTTCCGCCACTTATTAAAGAAGCCGCATCTCTCACGAGATGCGGTTTTTTTTCGTCTTTACGCTTCCCAGCGTTTCAATAACAGGCTGGCGTTAACCCCACCGAAGCCAAAACCGTTCGATAACGCGTACTGCATCGGTAGTGCTTTAGCCTTCAGACCCACAATATTCAGTCCCTCAGCGGCAGGATCCGGGTGATGCAGGTTCAGCGTTGGCGGAACAATCTGATCGCGTAGCGCCAGCAGAGCAAAAATTGCTTCAATGCCTCCCGCCGCCCCTAACAAATGACCGGTTGCCGATTTTGTCGAGGTAATCGCCACGTCGCTTTCACCGAAAACGGTGCGGATCGCAGCCAGTTCACCGCTGTCCCCGACCGGCGTGGACGTCGCATGCGCATTAATATGCTGAATGTCTGCTGGCGTTAATCCTGCCTGTTTGAGGGCAATCTGCATTGCGCGCTGTGCGCCATTACCATCTTCCGGACCCGCAGTAAGATGATAAGCATCTGCGCTCGTGCCATATCCCACCAGTTCTGCCAGAGGTGTTGCACCTCGCGCCAAAGCATGTTCAAGGGACTCAATCACCAGTAAACCGGCACCCTCTCCCATCACAAAACCATCTCTGTCCCGATCAAACGGCCGTGACGCCTCTTCAGGCGTATCGTTAAAACCCGTCGACAGCGCGCGTGCAGCGGCAAAGCCCGCCAGGCTAACGTGGTGGATTGCCGCTTCGCTTCCGCCACAGAGTGCAATATCCGCTTCACCGGCGCGGATCAGACGCGCCGCATCACCAATCGCTTGCGCACCGGCGGCGCAGGCGGTCACAGGTGCACCAATCGGTCCCCGGAAACCGTGCATAATAGAAACATGTCCCGCAGCAAGATTGGCTAAAAACGACGGCACGGTAAAGGGAGAAAGACGTCGCGGACCCCGGCTATCGGTGGTACGCACCGCATTGGCGATTTCGCTGAACCCGCCGATCCCGGTGGCAATGATCGTCGCCGTGCGATCCTTCTCAGCCTGATCCTGCGGAAACCAACCTGCCTGCGTCAACGCTTCCTGAGCGGCGACCAGCGCAAACTCAATAAAGCGGTCCATTTTTTTGCGCTCTTTTGCCGGGATCACCGCCAGGGGATCAAACCCATGCTCAGGATCCTGTTCGACAGAAGGCACCTGACCTGCAACTTTACACGGCAGGTCAGCGCTGAGCGCTTCGGGTAATATCGCAATCCCTGACTGCCCTGCGATCAGGCGTTGCCAGACGTGTTCAGCGCCGCAACCGAGTGGGCTGACAATGCCCGTACCGGTCACAACAATGCGCTTTTGGTTAACGCTCATAGAATCTCCTGATTTTCACATTACGACGGCATTTTCCATAAAGGGATAAGGCATACGGCACCTGAAAAAGCCGGAATCTGCGTAAAGCTTAGCAAATCGCGTCATTTATGCGGTCGGGTTGACATGTTCACTGAGAAAATCGATAAAAGCCCGAATACGCGTGCTGACCGCCCGGTCGCTGTAGTACACCGCGCTAAAGGGCATATCCACCGGCAGGCGCTTTTCCGCCAGCACTTCGACAAGCGCACCGCTGGCAATCTCTTTATCGATCATATAGTCAGACAAACAGGCGATGCCATTGCCGTTGAGACAGAGCTGCTTTAGCGTTTCACCGCTGTTCGATGAGATCCCGCTGGTGATCTGATGCAGCTGCCCGTCACCACAGGCGACAGGCCAGTTGTTAAGCGACGCCGGCTCGGTAAAGCCCAGGCATACATGCTGCGCCAGGTCATCCACCGTTTTCGGCATGCCATAGCGGGCAATGTAGTCCGGCGAGGCGATCATTCGTCGGTAGCTGCTAAACAACGGGCGCGCCCGCAGGCTGGAGTCGGTCAGCGTACCCACGCGAATGGCGACATCCACCTTACGCTCAATCAGATTAATGAAGGTTTCCGAGGAGACCAGCGACAGCGTCATTTCCGGATAGCGTTCACGAAACGGTCGGATAAGCGGCATCAGAAAATGCAGAATCACCGGCGTTGCCGCGTCAATACGCAACAGGCCACGGGGCGTCAGTTTGGTTTCCATGACCTCGGTTTCTGCGGCGGCCATCTCCTGCAAAATCAGCTGTACGCGACGGAAATAGCGCTCGCCTTCTTCCGTCAGGCTAAGCTGTCGCGTAGTGCGATTGAGCAGGCTCACGCCGAGCTTCATTTCCAGCTTTTTGACCGAACGACTGACGGCCGAATTTGCCTGCCCCAGCTGTTCTGCTGCCCGGCTAAAGCTGCCGCTCTCCACCACCGCGACAAAGATCGCCAGTTCTTCGGATGTTGCTTTCATTATTGCACCTGTCGCAAAACTTCTTTGGGATTGTAATCAACTACGCTATTAAAGCATCCCGGCTGCGCCTGTGCCATCGGATCCGCGAGCGGCATTAAGGGATCCCGGCTAATTCAGCGTTTTTCCGGATTAGCGTTGAAAGTGTGCGCTAAAATCCCTATAACAGAAGAGCGGCCTGTTTTTTAGGCCTACCCACGTTAATCGAGGTCTGAAGCAGAAAGTGCGAAAAAATACCTATGCCATGCGCTATATTGCAGGACAACCGGCTGAGCGCATTTTGCCGCCGGGGTCGTTTGCGAGTATCGGCCAGGCATTGCCCGCTGGTGCGCCATTGAGCGGTGAAGAGAAAATCCGCGTGCTGGTGTGGAATATTTTTAAACAGCAGCGCGCTGAGTGGCTGTCAGTGCTGCAAAATTTCGGCAAAGACGCCCACCTGGTTTTATTACAGGAGGCGCAAACCACGCCGGAACTGGTGCGCTTCGCCACCACAAACTACCTTGCCGCCGACCAGGTCCCCGCTTTCGTTCTGCCACAGCATCCTTCTGGCGTCATGACGCTCTCTTCTGCGCACCCGGTTTACTGCTGCCCGCTGCGCGAGCGCGAGCCTATTTTGCGTCTGGCGAAGTCCGCGCTGGTCACGGTCTATCCGCTGCCGGATACGCGCCTGCTGATGGTGGTGAACGTACATGCGGTTAACTTTAGCCTTGGCGTGGACGTCTACAGTAAACAATTGCTGCCGATTGGCGATCAGATCGCCCGCCACAATGGGCCGGTCATCATGGCCGGGGATTTCAATGCCTGGAGCCGTCCGCGCATGAATGCGCTTTACCGTTTTTCACGTGAAATGGCGCTGCGCCAGGTGCGCTTCACCGACGACAATCGCCGCCGTGCGTTTGGTCGCCCGCTCGATTTTGTGTTTTACCGTGGTCTGAACGTGGATGAAGCCTCCGTGCTGATCACCCGCGCGTCCGATCACAACCCGCTACTCGTTGAATTCAGTCCCGGCAAACCTGATAAGTAAAGGCGTGTCAGGTCTGCCGTAGGGGCAGGCCTGAACAGGTGCTGCCTTTCTTTTTCACACAATCGAAGGACAGTACAATGACCACGCACTCCCATCATGACAACGTCGAAAAACAGTTTGGTTCACAGGCAAAGGCCTATTTAACCAGCGCAGTGCACGCCTCTGGCCGCGATCTGCAACGCCTGCGGGAACGCCTCGCGCACTTCCCGGACGCCCACGTGCTGGATATGGGATGCGGAGCAGGGCACGCCAGCTTTATCGCCGCAGAACAGGTCGCCCAGGTGACGGCCTATGATTTATCCCGCCAGATGCTGGACGTGGTCACCGCTGCGGCAAAAGAAAAAGGGCTGAACAACATCAGCACGCAGCAGGGTTACGCCGAGGCGCTGCCGTTTGAGGATGAAACCTTTGATCTGGCGATCAGCCGCTATTCCGCGCACCACTGGCATGATGTCGGGCAGGCGCTGCGCGAAGTCAAACGTGTCTTAAAACCGGGCGGCACGCTGATTATCATGGACGTGATGTCACCGGGCCACCCGGTGCGTAACATCTGGCTGCAAACCGTCGAAGCACTGCGTGATACTTCACACGTGCAAAATTACTCGTCAGGCGAGTGGCTGACGTTTATCACCGAGGCGGGGCTGGCTTCTCGCGCGGTAATCACGGACCGGCTGGTGCTGGAGTTTTCCTCCTGGGTCGCGCGTATGCGCACGCCGCAAAGCTTATGCGAGGCTATCAGACTGTATCAGGAGAGTGCCTCAAAGGACGTGAAAGCCTATTTTGAGCTGCGGGACGATGGCTCATTTACCAGCGACATCATTATGGTGGAAGGGCAGAAAGCGTAAAAACAAAAAAGGCACCGGCGGGGAAACCGGTGCCTTTTTAATGGCTTATCAGGAATCTGGTGTGGCGCTGTTATTCACAAACAGCGTCAGCTGATCGCCTGGTTGCAGATTGTCGGTGCTGTCGTTCCAGCGCATCACATCTTTGATGTTAACGCCGTGACGTTTGGCAATGCTCGACAATGAATCGCCTTTGCGAACGCGATAGGTAATGCTGTCGCTGTTTTTCGCAAGGGTCTGTGCGCTGTTACCCGCACCGACGCTGAGATTCTGACCGACCTTCAGATGTGCGCCCCGCAGACTGTTCCATTGCTGGAGGTCTTTAGTGGTCACGCCGAGGCGTGCCGCAATACCTGAAAGCGTATCGCCGGTCCGTACTTTGTAGCTTCTGCTGGTCAGCGGCGAGTTATCCGCGACCAGGGTCGACTGTACGGCAGCGATCTCGCCGGAAGCCAGTGATTCACGCAGTTGTTCTGCGTGCTTCTGCGGGACCATCACATATTGAGGTCCGCTCGATCCGAGCGTCGAACCTTTAACGCCAGCGTTAAACGTCTTCAGCTTGTTCACCGGTATTCCCGCCATTTCGGCCAGTTGCTTCATCTCAACCGGACTACTTAACCTGACGCGTGCCAGCGCACGGCTTTCATCTGTAGAAGGCAGACGAACACCATACCGCTTGCTGTTCTTGAGGATGTCACTCAGGGCCAGCATTTTTGGCACGTAAATCTTGGTTTCCTGAGGCAGTGAAAGGGACCAGAAGTCCGTGGGTTTCCCCCGCGCTTTGTTCACTTTCATTGCCTTCATCACACGCCCTTCACCGCTGTTATAGGCTGCAACGGTGAGTAACCAGTCGCCGTCAAACATTTGGTTCAGACGCTGCATCATGTCGAGTGCCGCCGTTGTGGACGCCACTACATCACGACGCGCATCGTAATTGCGTGTCTGTTTTAAACCATAATTGCGCCCCGTGCTCGGTATGATTTGCCAAATGCCTGCGGCATTCGCACCCGACGTTGCATGGGGGTCAAAAGCGCTCTCCACTATGGGTAGTAGTACCAGTTCCATGGGCATGTTACGTTTCTTAACTTGCCCTGCTATCCAGTACATATACGGCTCTGCCCGTAAAGTTACATCGTGGAGATAGCTCTTATTGCTTAAATACTTCTGTTTTTGTTCGCGAATCCGGCCATTCTCCGGAATTCCCATCTTTAGCTCGTCGCCAATGAAAGCCCACAAGTCTTGATCCTGCGCGAGTGATGTCCCATCGTCCATCCACCGCGCTTGACTGGTAAACTTTCCTGCTTCCCCTTGACCAGCTGCAGAAAGGCTCTGTGCGTGCTGTTGTACGTTGCCGTCGTGATTAGACGCCTGGCAACCCACTAGCAGGACAGAGGCGAGTAATATCGCTTTTGCCTTCATGTGTGTGTCAATAGTCGTTGCTTAAAAGACGAGCAATCATAACGGCGAAGCTTTCAGATGACAAGTATGAATCTCAGAAGTCGTCTTTCTTTGCCCTTAACCACGCAAATCGCTCGCCAGGGTGTTGCAAAATTGTTTCTTTATTAATTTCATTAATTAAATCAGTGTCTTCCGTTCGTAAAAATAAATTTATTTGCCGTTCATTTTTCAGAATGACGGGTAATGTCTTTTCTTTTCGCGCACGTAAGTCATTAACTTTATTGTAGTAATCGTTTATGAGCGAATCGTGCGGAAGGATACTTTTGGCAAACTTCATATTTGTTAAAGTATACTCATGTGCGCAACAAACGAGCGTTTCGTCGGGAAGGGCATCAATCTTAAGAAACGACTGATACATCTGGTCTGCGGTACCTTCGAAGAGTCTTCCGCAGCCACCGGAAAACAGCGTGTCGCCGCAAAACAGATAAGGAAAGCTAAAGAAACAGATATGTCCTAAAGTGTGACCGGGGGTGGCAAACACCTGAAAGTCGAGTCCCAAAACGCGAACTACGTCACCTTCTGTGACTATGTCAGTGGTGCCTTTACCCTGCGTTTCCGCCGGACCATACACCACCAGATCGGGATAATGCGTCAGCAGTTCCTTCACACCCCCTACGTGGTCGTGATGGTGGTGGGTTAGCAAAATGGCCTGAGGTTGCCAGCCGTTTTTATCTATGGCGTCCAGCACCGGCGCGGCTTCGCCTGGATCGACAATCAGACAGTGACCTTCATCATTATTCAGGACCCAGATGTAGTTATCCTGGAAAGCGGGAATGCTGTTAAGATTCATAAAATACCTCTCAAAGCGTAGCGGAAGGTTGTGATGAAACCGGCAAGGATACCTCAAACGTTCGTGGCCCCCACCCACTGGGCTGATATACCCCGGGGGGAAGACTATCGCGAGGCCCTGGAGCAACAACTTAAACCCTGGCTGGCGAAAATCTATGGGTTTCATCTGCTTAAGATTGGCAATCTCAGCGCGGAAATCAATGTCGAAAGTTGCGCTATCTCGCATCAGGTCAACGTCTCGCTGCGCGGCGATGCCCTTCAGGTGAAGGCCGATCCGCTGCATTTGCCGTTTGCCGATAAATCCGTCGATGCCTGTTTGCTGGCCCACACGCACACCTGGTGTCAGGATCCGCACCGCTTATTAAACGAAGCCGATCGCGTATTGATTGATGATGGCTGGCTGATCCTCAGCGGCTTCAACCCGGTAAGCCTGCTGGGCCTGCGCAAAACAATCCCTTTTCGCCGCCAGTCACCGATCTACAAAAGCCGCATGTTTACGCTGATGCGCCAGCTGGACTGGCTGTCGCTGCTCAATTTTGAAGTGTTGCATTGTAGTCGGTTTCACGTGTTGCCGTGGACCCGGCAGGGCGGAAAAATGCTCGGCACGCATTTGCCGGCGCTCGGCTGCATGCAGGTGATCGTGGCGCGTAAACGGACCATTCCGCTTACGCTAAACCCGATGAAACAGAGCAAAGCCAAGGCCCGGGTCAGGCAAGCGGTCGGGGCGACCCGCCAATACCGCAAGCCGTGATCAGGCCTCGGGCTGGTAACCAATATCTTCCTGCGTAGGATTCATTGCCGCAGAACGTGCCAGCTCATCGCAGCGTTCGTTCTCGGGGTGACCGGCGTGGCCTTTCACCCATTCCCAGCGGATCTGATGTTGGCTTAACGCGGCGTCCAGGCGTTTCCACAGATCGACATTTTTAACCGGTTTTTTATCGGCCGTTTTCCAGCCGCGCTTTTTCCAGTTGTGGATCCATTGCGTAATGCCCTGACGGACATACTGGCTGTCGGTGCTGAGCACCACTTCGCAATGCTCTTTCAACGCTTCGAGCGACACAATAGCGGCCATCAACTCCATCCGGTTGTTGGTGGTCAGACGATAACCTTCGCTGAAGGTTCTTTCATGTTCGCGATAGCGTAATATTGCGCCATAGCCGCCAGGCCCTGGGTTACCGAGGCAAGATCCATCGGTGAAAATTTCTACCTGCTTAAGCATCTCTGGTAGACTTCCTGTATTCGTAAACGGTAAGTAAAACGACAAGTCTGACATAAATGACCGACATGAGCACTGCAATTACACGACAGATCGTCCTCGATACCGAAACCACCGGTATGAACCAGATTGGTGTTCATTACGAGGGCCACAAAATTATCGAGATCGGCGCCGTTGAAGTCATCAACCGTCGTCTGACCGGCAATAACTTCCACGTCTATCTTAAACCGGATCGCCTGATCGACCCGGAAGCCTTTGGCGTTCACGGTATTGCGGACGAATTCCTGATCGACAAACCGACGTTCAGCGACATTGCTGACGAGTTTATCGACTACATCCGTGGTGCGGAGCTGGTCATTCATAACGCCTCGTTCGACATCGGCTTTATGGACTATGAATTTGGCAAGCTGAACCGTGGCATTCCGAAAACGGACACCTTTTGTAAAGTCACCGACAGTCTGGCGATGGCAAGAAAGATGTTTCCGGGCAAGCGAAACAGCCTCGATGCGCTGTGCTCGCGCTATGAAATAGACAACAGCAAACGTACGCTGCACGGGGCGTTACTCGACTCCCAAATCCTGGCCGATGTGTTCCTGCTGATGACCGGCGGGCAGACCAGCATGGCGTTCTCCATGGAAGGCGAAAACACCCAGCAGCAGGATGAAGCGGGCATCCAGCGCGTGATCCGCCAGGCCAGTAAGCTGCGTGTGGTATTAGCCAGTGATGAAGAAGTGATGGCGCATGAACAGCGTCTGGATTTGGTGCAGAAGAAGGGCGGAAGCTGCCTGTGGCGCGCCTGATGCCGGTGAAACGCGCGTAAAAAGGGTCATGCGGGCGATTTTTACAGCAACCGGTTCAAAACTGAAGAAAAAGCGTTGACGCCAGACGAGGCAGTCCGTAATATTCGCCTCGTTCCCAAGGGAACAGTGGAGCGGTAGTTCAGTCGGTTAGAATACCTGCCTGTCACGCAGGGGGTCGCGGGTTCGAGTCCCGTCCGTTCCGCCACTATTCCAGAAAGCCTGAATCAGCAATGATTCAGGCTTTCGTCGTTTTACTCCTTCGACATCGCCACGTGAGCACCAAAGCCGTTACCCACGCTTGCGCGCTCAGCCCGTGCCGCCCAGCGGTAACAGCCCGCGCCCAGTGCCGCCCCAATGAACCAGCTAAAGTTTGCCACCTCGTGCAGCGCCGGAATAAAGCTGATGATCAGGCACACCACCACCGACGGCACCAGCGCGCCGATCGCTTTCGGATTGAAGCCATTTTTGTACCAGTAGCGGCCATTTGGCGTGGCATCGAACAGATCGTCCACCACGATGGTGCTGCGTTTAATCAGATAAAAGTCCGCCAGCAAAATACCGAACAGCGGCCCGATAAAGGATCCCAGTACGTCCAGCGTGTAGTGAATGAGTTCCGGCGACTGGAACAGGTTCCACGGCGTCAACAGCACCGAACCCACTGCCGCAATCATGCCGCCGGTGCGGAAGCTGATTTTCTGCGGTGAACAGTTAGAGAAGTCGAAGGCCGGAGAAACAAAGTTCGCCACAATATTGATGCCGATGGTGGCGGTGATCATCGTCAGCAGGCCAATCGCCATCGCCAGGCTGTTACCGACATGACTGACGGTTTCGATAGGATCCGTGATCATTTTGCCAAACAGCGACTGCGTCCCGGAGACAATCACCACGGTCACAATCGAGAACAGCAGGAAGTTGAACGGCAGCCCCCAGCGATTGCCACGGCGGATCTCGCCCATGCTTTTCCCGTAGCGCGAGAAATCACCAAAGTTGAGCAGCGGGCCGGAGAAATAGGAGACCACCAGCGCGGTGGCGGTGATCATCTGCCAGGTCTGTTCCCCCGCGCTCAGCTGTTTGCTGGCCAGCGTAAAGGAGATGCCGTCGAATCCGGTCTGAAACAAAATCCAGCCGGCCAGCGCCATCATCACGATGTAGACCGCCGGTCCCGCCACATCGATAAAGCGCTTAATCGCGCGCATACCGTGCCAGAACACCAGCGCCTGCAACACCCACATAATACCAAAGCAGATCCAGCCAAGATGCGACAGTCCCAGGAAGTGCGTGGTCGTCATGCCCGCCAGCGACGGCCAGAACTTCAGCGCGACCAGCATCAGGGCATTCGCCGCCAGATACGTTTGTATCCCGTACCAGGCAAAGGCGATAAGCCCGCGGATCACCGCCGGAATATTCGCGCCAAACACGCCAAACGCCTGGCGGCAGATGACCGCATAAGGCACGCCTGCCATCTGACTGGGTTTCGCCACCAGATTGGCACACAGCTGAACAATACAAATTCCCACCAGTAAACACAGCAGCACCTGCCAGCTGGCAAGGCCGAGCGTAAAGAAGCTTGCTGCGACCACATAGCCGCCCATACTGTGTACATCCGACATCCAGAAAGAGAAAATGTTGTACCACGACCAGGTCTGATCGCGGGTCGGCGCAAGGTCATCGTTGGTCAATCTCGGGCTGTAGCGTGCCGGGTAGTGTGGTTTAGGATTTGGCATGGAATCTGCTCCTCTGAAAACAGATAGTGACGTTTTGTCTCACGGAGGTATTGCACGAACCAGGCCAGGTTTTACTTTTTTGTATACAAAGCCAGATAATACTGTATACAAAAAGGTAAGTTTTGAGTCATTAAGGAGCGCTGGAATGACGCGTGAAACGGGGCCACACACCCCTCCAGATCGTGAAGACAAAGAGAATTTCATCTGGCAGTCGCTGATGACGGCGATTGTTGAACATCAGCTTCCGCCGGGCAGCAAACTGCCGGAAGAAGCGCTGGCGGAGGCATTTGGCGTCAGCCGCACCGGGATCCGCAAAGTCCTGACACGCCTCGCCACGGTGCAAATGATCACCATGACGCGCAGGCGTGGTGCATTTGTCGCCAATCCGGACGTCGACGAAGCGAAGGCGATCTTCAGTACGCGTAAAATGATCGAGTGCGCCAACCTGCCGCAGGTGCTTGCGCATTTGCAGCCGCCGCATATTGCCGCGCTGGAAGCGATCGTCGCTCTGGAAGAAGCGGCCCACCAGCGGCATGACGGCGCGGCGGCCATTCGTCACTCGGCGGCTTTTCATATTCAGCTTCAGGCCATTTCCGGCAACCCGGTCATCACCGATATCATCACCACGCTGACACAGCGATCGTCGCTGGTGATCGCCGCCTGGGGTGCGCCGTGGCAGCGCGGCTGCCGCTGTGACGATCACGACCGCTTAATTGAACTGCTGCGCAATAAGGATCTGAGCGCGCTCAGTTCGGCGATGGACCACCACTTTGATCATATTGTGTCGAGCCTGCACTTTGAGCGCGGCGGTGAAACGCTGCCCGACTTCGCCCGCCTGTTTGGCGCATCAGGAGAACACGCATGAGTAAATACTGTATACAGGTGATCAACCCGAACACCAGCCAGGCCATGACGCAGACCATCGCCGGGGCCGCACGTCAGGTGGCTGCCCCTGGCACCACCATTCTCGCCAGTTGCCCGACGCAGGGCGTGGAATCCATTGAAGGTCACTTCGACGAAGCCATCGCCGCCATTGGCGTGCTGGAGCAGATCAACTACGGCAAAGCTAACGGCGCGCAAGGGCATGTGATTGCCTGCTTTGGCGATCCGGGTCTGCTCGCCGCACGCGAACTGGCCTGCGGGCCGGTCGTGGGGATCGCGGAAGCCGCCATGCACATGGCAACGCTGGTGGCGACGCGCTTTTCCATTGTGACCACGCTGCCGCGCACGGTGATCATCGCCCGGCATTTAGTGCAGCAATACGGCTTTGCGCATCACTGTGCGGCCGTGCATGCCATCGACCTGCCGGTGCTGGCCCTCGAAGATGGCACGGGTCTTGCTCAGGAGAAGGTACGCGAGCGTTGTATACAAGCGAAGCGCGAAGACAACAGCGGGGCCATTGTCCTCGGCTGTGGCGGCATGGCAAATCTGGCCCACGAACTGACGCGCGAGCTTGCGATCCCGGTGATCGACGGCGTGACAGCGGCGGTGAAGATGGTTGAATCCCTGCTCGCGCTGGGTCTTGGCACCAGCAAATATGGCGATCTCGCGTATCCCAATAAAAAGCCGCTTTCCGGGTGCTTCGCCATGCTGAGCTAAGGAAAGCCGGCCCTGATGAAGAGGTCGAATCAGCATGCAATCAGCAACGGAACCGCGCACCTGGCATTTTAACGAACACTATCCTCGCGACATGGCAGGCTACGCGGGCCACCCGCCGCAGGCAAAGTGGCCCGGCGGGGCGCGGCTTGCGCTCCAGTTTGTGCTGAACATTGAAGAGGGCAGCGAGAATCATGTTCTGCACGGCGACAGCGGATCCGAGCAGTTTCTGTCCGATATTATCGGGGCAGCAAGCTACCCGGATCGTCACATGTCGATGGATTCGCTGTATGAATATGGTTCGCGCGCCGGATTCTGGCGCATTCATCATGAATTCCAAAAGCGCGGCCTGCCGATGACGATCTTTGGCGTGGCAATGGCGCTGGCACGTAACCCTGCAATCGTCGACGCCATCAGCGCCGCGGATTATGACGTGGTGAGCCACGGCTGGCGGTGGATCCATTATCAGCATCTCGATATTCAGACCGAGCGCCAGCATATGCAGCAGGCCATCGAAATACACCACGCGCTGTTTGGCAAAAAGCCGCTCGGCTGGTACACCGGGCGCGACAGCCCAAACACCCGCAGGCTGGTGGTGGAGCAGGGGGATTTTCTTTACGACAGCGACTACTACGGTGACGATTTGCCGTTCTGGACGACGGTCGACAGCAAGCCGCATTTAATTGTGCCCTACACCTTAGACGCCAACGACATGCGCTTCGCCACCGCGCAGGGGTTTAACACCGCCGAGCAGTTTTACACCTACCTGAAAGACAGTTTCGATGTGCTGTATGAGGAAGGGGAGACGTCGCCAAAAATGATGTCGGTTGGCATGCACTGCCGGTTGCTGGGCCGTCCGGGACGCTTCCGTGCGCTGCAACGTTTCCTGGAGTATGTTCAGCAGTTTGACGACGTGTGGATCTGCCGCCGCCAGGATATCGCCGAACACTGGGTGACGCACCATCCCGCGCCCTGATCCGCATCGGATAGCCAGTCGAGAGTAGCGCGTCATTATGGCGCGTTAAAATCCGGCTGCGCTGCCGTTACTGCGGGGATCGAATGCGCCTTCGAGCATGCCGTTGGGATGGCGCACAATGGCACCTGCATGGCCCGTCGCTTCGCTTAATCCCGGCAGCCATTCCACGTCGTGCCCCCGCTCGCGCAGGGCGTTAAAGGTCTCTTCGCTAAACCCTCTCTCAAGCTTAAGGCTTTCAGACGGCTGGCCCCAGGTGCGACCCAGCAGCCAGCGCGGCGCGCTCACCGCCTGTTGCAGCGGCATGTTTTGCAGCACATGGCGGGTAAAAATCGCCGCCTGAGTCTGCGGCTGGCCGTCACCGCCCATGGTGCCGTACACCAGCGTGCGACCGTCTGTCAGTCGCGCCGCCGCAGGATTTAGCGTATGGAAAGGCTGCTTACCCGGCACCAGCGCCAGCAAGTGCGTGGGATCGAGGCTGAACGCCGCGCCACGGTTTTGCAGCAGCACACCGCTTTCCGGCAGCACCACGCCGCTGCCAAACTCGTGATAGATGCTCTGAATAAACGACACCGCGAGACCATTTTTATCCATCACGCCCATCCAGACCGTGTCGCCCGGACCTCTCCCCTGGCCCCAGCTCGCCGCGCGCTGCTCATCAATGCTTTCCGCCAGCGCTTTTAACGGCGCACGCTCCAGTAGCGTTTGCACCGGCAGCGTGACATGGCGCGGATCGGTGATGTAGCGATCGCGCAGGCTAAAGGCTTTTTTGGTGGCCTCTACGATGCGGTGGATGGTCTGGACTTCGTTGGCCGCCGCCATCTCCAGATGATCGGTAATGCCGAGGATCGCCAGCGACACCAGGCCCTGCGTCGGCGGCGTCATGTTATACACGCTGCCGCACTGGTGAGCGAGTTTCAGCGGCACGCGACGGTACGCCCGATGGCTGGCGAGATCCTGGCCGGTTACCGGGATCCCCAGCGCCTGCATCTCTTGCGCCATCAGCGCCGCCAGCGGGCCGCGATAAAAGCTGTCCAGCCCGTCGGTCGCCAGGCGCGTCAGCGTGCGGGCAAGGCGCGGCTGACAAAAACGGCTTCCCGCCGCTGGCACCTCGCCCTGAGTGAGAAAGGTCTCTGCAAAGCCCGTAATATTCACCAGTTCCTGATATTTTCCCTGCGTGGCGCTGGCCTGCGACTGCGTGACCGGAATGCCGTCGGTGGCGTAGCGAATGGCATCCGCCAGCAGACGCGACAGCGGCAGCTGCCCGCCGCCCAACGACGCAGACACCTTCAGCGCTTCATCCCAGCCGCTGAGCGTGCCGGGCACGGTCAACGCCGCGTGGCAGCCCCGGTGGGGGATCGTCTCCCGCCCGGCATAAAATTCACGGGTTGCCAGCGCACCCGCCGCACCGCTGGCGTCAATGGCGACCGGCTCCCCTTCCGGCGGCACAATCAGCCAAAAACCGTCGCCGCCAATGCCGTTCATGTGCGGATAGGCCACGGCAATCGTCGCCGCCGCCGCGACCATGGCTTCAATCGCATCGCCCCCGTGACGCAGCACGGATAACGCCGATTCGCTGGCAAGATGATGCGGGGTCACTGCCATGCCGGAGGGTGCCATATTGCTCTGCATCGTTGTGCTCTCTCTGTTGGGTCAGGCATAAGATAAAGCAAGAGCTGTTCCAGATTGACGGCGGGCGTTTCACTGTGTCAGCGTAGGGCGGAATTTCTGAAACAAAAGTTGCAGGAGAGGGTATGCAGCAGTTGGATGAGCGTTTGCGCGCGAGCTATGACGATCTCTCCCCGCAGGAGCAGCGGGTTGCGGCGTTTATCATGGATCACTTTGACGATCTCGTCAGTTACAACAGCGCCGAGCTGGCGCAACTGAGCGGTGTCTCAAAAGCCACCGTGAGCCGTCTGTTTAAGCACCTCGGCTATGATCGTTTTAAGGATATGCGCGATGAACTGCGTACGCTGCGCCAGAGCGGTGTGCCGATTGCGGAAAACCGCGATGCGGTGCAGGGCAATACGCTGCTGGCCCGCCATTACAAGCAGGAAATGGCCAACCTCACGCAGTGGGTGAACACGCTGGACGCCGGGCAGTTTAACGCGGTCATTACCGCGCTGGACGAGGCAAAGCGCGTATTCATCATCGGTCTGCGCAACAGTGCGCCGGTGGCGCTGCATCTGCGCCAGCAACTGATGCAAACTCGCGGGCAGGTTTACCTGATGCCGCAGCCAGGCCAGACGCTGGCGGAAGAGCTGGTGGATATCACCCCGCAGGATCTGGTGGTGGTGGTGGCATTCCGGCGGCGACCGGGCATCATTGTGCCGCTGCTTCAGGCGCTACGCGATCGGCAGGTGCCGGTGCTGGCGGTCAGCGAGCCGCAGGCTACCGGCGTCAAAACGCTTTGCCGCTGGCATATCGCCCTGCCGCTCGACAGCGTTTCAGCCTTTGACAGCTACAGCAGCGCCATGAGTCTGGTCAACCTGCTCGCCAACGCGCTGCTGCACAACAGCCTGACGCAAGGCCGCCAGCGCATTCATCACATTGCCGCGCTCTACACTGAGCTGGACGAATTAGAGCAGCGTTAGTGCATCGCGTCAGTGCGCCATGATCGTGCGCCATAATAGTGCGACTGCACCCGCCTGATGTTTCACGCGGGTTCGACGGGCGGTCGCGCATGCGCCTTACCGTTGCTGAAAAAAGAGTCGTATTAACGCTGGTGGCGATGCAAGCGCTATGGCACATTAGTTGCAGAAAACAGGTTATAAGAATCTTTTGTTTCAATGTCGCCGTAAGCACATCAAAGGACGCGCCCATGTTCGAGAGTCAGCACTACCCGCAAATCAATCCGCCGCATCGCCTGCTGATGGGGCCGGGACCCATTAACGCCGATCCGCGCGTCCTGCGCGCCATGGCCTGCCAGCTGGTAGGCCAGTACGATCCGGTGATGACCGGCTACATGAACGAAGTGATGGCGTTATATCGCGGGGTATTTCGCACGCAAAACCGCTGGACGATGCTGGTGGACGGCACTTCCCGCGCGGGCATCGAAGCCGTGCTCATTTCCGCAATCAAGCCTGGCGATAAAGTGCTGGTGCCGGTATTTGGGCGCTTCGGCCATTTGCTGTGCGAGATCGCCCGCCGCTGCCGGGCAGATGTGCACACCATTGAAGTGCCGTGGGGCGAGGTGTTTACGCCGGATCACATCGAAGAGGCCATCAAACGCGTGAAGCCGCGCCTGCTGCTGACGGTGCAGGGCGACACCTCCACCACCATGCTGCAACCGCTGGATCAACTGGGTGAGATATGCCGTCGTCACGACGTGCTGTTTTACACCGACGCCACCGCATCGCTCGGCGGCAACGCGCTGGAGACCGACGCCTGGGGGCTGGATGCGGTATCGGCTGGCCTGCAAAAATGCCTCGGTGGCCCGTCCGGTAGCTCGCCGATCACCCTTAGCACCCGTATGGAAGCGGCGATCCGCGCGCGTCACTGCGTGGAGCAGGGGATCCGAACCATGGCGCACGAAGATGGCGCGGACGAGATGATCTACTCCAACTATTTCGATCTCGGCATGGTGATGGATTACTGGGGGCCGGAGCGCCTGAACCACCACACCGAAGCGACCAGCATGCTGTTCGCCGCCCGCGAATGCGCGCGCATTATGCTCGAAGAGGGCATGGATCCGCTGATCGCGCGTCATGAACTCAATGGACGCGCGCTGCTGGCGGGCATCCAGGGCATGGGGCTGGAGGTGTTTGGCGACATCGCGCATAAAATGAATAACGTGCTCGGCGTGGTGATCCCCGCACAGATCCACGGCGAAGAGGTGCGCAAGCGCCTGCTGGACGACTTCCACATTGAGATTGGCACCTCCTTCGGGCCGTTACAGGGCAAAATCTGGCGCATCGGCACCATGGGCTATAACGCGCGCAAAGACTGCGTTCTGCAAACGCTCACCGCGCTGGAAGCGGTGCTCAACCGCCTCGGTTTCCGCACCGTTCAGGGGGCGGGGATGCAGGCGGCGTGGGATATCTATGAAGGGCCGCGCGCATGATGCCCGCTCAGGACGCGGCACAACACGCCAGCCGGGTGATGGCGCGCTGCGAGGCGCTGGCGCAGATAAGCGAAACGCCGGACAGCCTCACCCGCGTCTACCTTTCAAGGCAGCATTTGCACGCCAACGCGCAGGTTGCGCGCTGGATGGAAGAGGCGGGGATGACCACCTGGCAGGATGCGGTAGGCAACATTTGCGGACGCTATGACGCGGCTGACGATGCCGCGCCCGCCGTGCTGTTAGGATCGCATCTCGACACGGTGCGCAACGCCGGCCGCTACGACGGTATGCTGGGGGTGCTGACCGCTATCGAAATCGTCGACTGGCTCAACCGCCACGATCTGCGCGGCGAGCAGGCGATCGAAATCGTCGGTTTTGCGGATGAAGAGGGCACCCGCTTTGGCATTACGCTGCTCGGCAGCCGTGGGCTGACCGGAAGCTGGCCCGACGGGTGGCTGAGCTGTGAAGATGGGCAAGGTGTCAGCGTCGCCCAGGCGATGGTCAGCGCCGGGTTGGATCCGTCGCGCATCGACAGGGCGGAGCGTTTGCCCGACGCGTTCACCGCGTATCTGGAGCTGCACATTGAACAGGGGCCGGTGCTGGAGCAGGAAAACCTGGCGCTGGGCGTGGTCACCGCGATCAACGGCGCGCGCCGCCTGAGCTGCCGCTTTGAGGGCGTGGCCGGGCATGCGGGTACGGTGCCGATGAGCCATCGACGCGATGCGCTGACCGCCGCCGCTGAGTGGACGCTGTTTGTGGAGCAGACTACGCGCCGCTGGGGGCCGGAGCTGGTGGCGACGGTCGGCACGCTAAGCTGCGAGCCGGGCGCGGTCAACGTGATCCCAGGCGAAGTCACGCTGACGCTGGATATCCGCAGCCCCTCGGACGGGCAACGGGAAACGCTATTGCGCGCGCTGCTCGACGAAGCGGATCAAATCGCGCTTCGGCGCGGCGTGAGTTTCACCCACGACATCTTCTACTCCATTCCGGCCACGCTGTGCGACGCAGGGCTGCAATCCGCGCTGGTGAACGCCTGTGAGACGGTGCAGGGCCGGGCGCTGTTACTGCCCAGCGGTGCCGGGCATGACGCCATCGCCATTGCCGAACGCTGGCCGTCGGCAATGCTGTTTGTGCGCTGCGAAGGGGGGATCAGTCATCATCCGGCAGAAAGCGTGCAGGTGAGCGATGTGGCGCTGGCATTGCAGGCTTTTAGTGATGCGGTCTGTGGGTTAACGCGGATTATTATCCCAGCGTAAACGGGTCCGCGTCCTGCCACGCCGGGAACTTCTCCCGGTACTCTTTGAGCGCCGTTAACGACAGCTCTGCGTCAATGCGCGTCGCCAGATGCGGCTCGGCGGTGGCGATGACTTCGCCCTGCGGGTTGATCACCCGGCTGTCGCCGCGATAGTGATGGCCGTTGCCGTCGGTGCCAACGCGGTTACAGCCCGCGACAAAGGCCAGGTTTTCAATGGCGCGCGCCACCAGCAGCGACTGCCAGTGCAGCGAGCGCGGGGCCGGCCAGTTGGCGACGTAGAGCGCCAGATCGTAATCATCGCGGTTGCGCGACCACACCGGGAAGCGCAGATCGTAACAGACCAGAGGCAAAATCCGCCAGCCGCGCCACTCAAAGACCACGCGCGCGTTGCCCGCTTCGTAGTGATGATGTTCATCCGCCATGCGGAACAGGTGGCGCTTGTCGTAGAAATGCAGCGTACCGTCGGGTTCAACCAGCAGGAAGCGGTTTACCGGGCCGCGATCCGTTTGCAGCGCGGCACTGCCCGCCACCAGCGCATTGGTTTGCTGCGCTCTGGCGTGCATCCAGGCGACGACTTCATCCTGCGGCAGCGACTGCTGTGCGGCTTCCATCGCAAAACCGGTGGTAAACATTTCCGGCAGGACAATCACATCACGCCCGGTTATCGCTTCAAGTTGTCGTTCAAAATGCCGCAAATTAGCCGGACCATCCATCCAGACCAGCGGTTGTTGCAGCAGGGTAATTTTCAAACCAGGCACAGTGTGTCTCCCCGATAATCAGCGTTTTCTCACTGTAGCACGGGAAAACGCGAAAGTGTTGGCAATAAAAAACCCCGCACAGGGCGGGGTTAGCTGGCAGGTTTAGCTGTCTTACGCGGCTTCGATTTTGCGCACGTTTTCAGCTTCAGGCGCAGGCTTTACCGGCTGGGTGGCCAGCGCTTCCGGCTCAAAATCATCGACGTTAATACTGCGCAGACGGCTGGCTTCCGCTTTGGTCAGCACTGCCGCTTCTTCTGCGGTGATCGTGCCGCTGGAGAGCGCATCGCGGGCCAGTTCATCCAGCCGCGTGAACGGCAGGTTTTTGCCGATCTGTTTGCAGATGCGCTGATGAATCGGATCGGCGGCCATCACGTCCAGCAGCGCTTCTTCCAGCAGACCGACCGGGTTGTGCTCGCTGGGAGTCAGATACTGCCCGCGACCAATGCGCGAACGGGTCGCACTCGGCGTTTGCAGGATCTTCGCCACTTTGTGATCCAGCTTGTCCGACGGCGCAAAGTAGTGGCGGCCGGTCGGGAAGATGACCACGTTCAGCAGGCCCGCGACCACGCGATTCGGGAAGTTTGCCAGCAGGTCGTCCATCGCCTGTTCAGCTTTGTACAGCGCATCCTGCACGCCCCAGTGCACCAGCGGTAAATCCGCTTCGTGACGCCCTTCATCGTCGTAGCGTTTCAGCACCGCCGAGGCGAGGAAGATCTGGCTTAAGATATCGCCTAAGCGGGCCGAGATGCGCTCGCGGCGTTTCAGGCTGCCGCCGAGCACCGCCATGGAGACATCCGACAGCAGCGCCAGGTTTGCGCTCAGGCGGTTCAGATGCTGATAGTAGCGGCGGGTGGCATCGCTGGTTGGCGTGGCGCTGGTTAAGCCGCGCGTCAGGCCGAGCCAGAAGCTGCGCACCTTATTGCTCCCGACGTGACCGATATGTTTAAACAGCAGTTTATCAAAGGCGTCCAGATCGTTGGTCTGCGCGGCGGCCATTTCATCCAGCACGTACGGATGACAGCGGATCGCGCCCTGGCCGAAGATCATCATGCTGCGGGTCAGGATGTTCGCCCCTTCCACGGTGATGGCAATCGGCGAGCCTTGATACGCACGGGCGAGGAAGTTACCTTCGCCGAGCATAATGCCTTTACCGCCGGCAATATCCATGGCGTCAATAATTGACTGCTGACCGCGATGGGTACAGTGATATTTCACAATCGCCGACAGCACCGCCGGTTTTTCCCCGAGCATAATGCCGTAGGTGATCAGCGCCGCGGCGGCGTCCATCACGTAGGCGTTGCCGCCGATGCGCGCCAGCGGCTCTTCAATGCCTTCCATTTTGCCAATCGCCACTTTGAACTGGCGGCGAATATGCGCATACGCGCCAATGCCCAGCGCAACGGATTTCAGCCCACCGGTTGAGTTCGACGGCAGGGTAATTCCACGGCCCACGGAGAGGCATTCCACCAGCATACGCCAGCCCTGACCGGCCATTTTCGGCCCGCCAATGATGTAGTCGATGGGCACGAAAATATCGTCACCGCGCGTCGGGCCGTTCTGGAACGGCACGTTGAGCGGGAAGTGGCGACGGCCAATTTCCACGCCCGGCGTGGAGGTCGGGATCAGCGCACAGGTAATGCCTAACTCCACGTCACCGCCCAGCAGTTTTTCCGGGTCAGAGAGCTTAAAGGCGAGGCCCAGTACGGTGGCAATCGGGGCCAGCGTGATATAGCGTTTGTTCCAGGTCAGGCGCATGCCCAGCACCTGTTGCCCCTGCCAGTCGCCCATGCAGACCACGCCGGTGTCCGGGATCGCCCCGGCGTCGGAACCCGCTTCCGGGCTGGTCAGCGCAAAGCAGGGGATCTCCAGACCCTTCGCCAGGCGCGGCAGGTAATGATTTTTCTGTTCGTCAGTGCCGTAATGTTGCAGCAGTTCGCCCGGCCCTAATGAGTTAGGCACGCCGACGGTGATCGCCAGGATGCCCGACACGCCAGAGAGTTTTTGCAGCACGCGCGACTGCGCATAGGCCGAGAATTCCAGCCCGCCGTACTCTTTTTTAATGATCATCGCAAAGAAGCGATGCGTTTTCAGGTATGCCCACAGCTCCGGCGGCAGGTCAGCCATTTCGTGGGTGATCTGGAAGTCGTTCGCCATGCGGCAGGCTTCTTCAACGGGACCGTCAATAAACGCCTGTTCTTCGGCGCTCAGGCGCGGCTGCGGATAGTTGTGCAGCTTTTTCCAGTCCGGCTTGCCCTGGAACAGATCGCCTTCCCACCAGGTGGTTCCGGCGTCGATGGCTTCCTTCTCGGTGCGCGACATCGGCGGCATCACTTTACGGAAGCTGCGAAACGCCGGGGCAGAAATCATCGATTTGCGCATGGCGGGCAGATTAAACGGCACCAGCATGATCGCCAGCGGGACCAGCACCCAGATGGACCACAGGCCAGCGACGCCCAGCGCAGCCGTCCATGCCAGTAAAATGACGCTGCTCAAAAGCAGACTCACGCGGTGGTAAAACAGCGCGCCGAGTAACACAACCGTTGCGATAATACTCAAAATCATCATAAAGAATTGCTCCCTGTCTTGTAGGAGGTCTGACCACTTGTGATGATATGGTTGTAGTTGATGTGATTTTATTTAGCAATGTGTTTACAAGATAATTACAACCTGCCTCACATTGTTACCCTCAATGACCGCACGGAAAACGAAAATGCCCGATGCCAGGTAAGGCTAATACTTCTCGCCTGTGGCGCTATCCGGTACACTGCGGGAGTTATTTACTTCCATTCTGAAGGATCTCCTCATGTACCAGGATCTTATTCGTAACGAACTGAACGAAGCGGCGGAAACGCTGGCTAATTTTCTGAAAGATGATGCCAATATTCACGCTATTCAGCGCGCGGCGGTTCTGCTGGCAGACAGCTTCAAAGCCGGTGGTAAGGTGCTTTCGTGTGGTAACGGCGGCTCGCACTGCGACGCCATGCATTTTGCCGAAGAGCTGACGGGTCGCTACCGCGAAAACCGTCCGGGCTATCCGGCCATCGCCATCTCTGACGTTAGCCACATCTCCTGCGTGGGCAACGACTTTGGCTTTGACGCGATCTTCTCCCGTTACGTAGAAGCCGTTGGCCGTGAAGGCGATGTTCTGCTGGGCATTTCTACCTCCGGTAACTCTGGCAACGTGATCAAAGCCATCACCGCTGCCCGTGAAAAAGGCATGAAAGTCATCACCCTGACCGGGAAAGACGGTGGCAAAATGGCCGGTACGGCGGATATTGAAATTCGTGTGCCACATTTTGGCTATGCAGATCGTATTCAGGAGATCCATATTAAAGTGATCCATATCCTGATTCAGCTGATCGAAAAAGAAATGGTAAAAGCGTAAGTTTTTGCGGGGGCGCGATGGCCCCCGCCATGGTGTGGAGGTGACGTATGTGCGAACTGCTCGGGATGAGCGCCAATGTGCCAACCGATATTTGCTTCAGTTTTACCGGGCTGGTTCAGCGCGGCGGGGGAACCGGGCCGCATAAAGATGGCTGGGGCATCACCTTTTACGAAGGCAAAGGCTGTCGCACGTTCAAAGATCCACAACCCAGTTTCAACTCGCCCATTGCGAAGCTGGTGCAGGACTACCCGATCAAATCCTGCTCCGTGATCGCCCACATCCGACAGGCCAACCGGGGTGAAGTGGCGCTGGAAAACACCCATCCTTTTACCCGTGAGCTGTGGGGGCGCAACTGGACTTATGCGCACAACGGACAGCTGACCGGCTATAAATCGCTGGAAACCGGCAATTTCCGCCCGGTGGGCGAAACCGACAGCGAAAAAGCGTTTTGCTGGCTGCTGCACAAGCTGACCGCGCGTTACCCGCGCACGCCGGGTAATATGGCGGCGGTGTTTAAATACATCGCTGCGTTAGCGGCAGAGCTGCGAGAGAAGGGCGTGTTTAACATGCTGCTGTCGGACGGGCGTTACGTTATGGCGTTCTGCTCGACAAACCTCTACTGGATAACAAGGCGAGCGCCGTTCGGCGTGGCAACGCTGCTGGATCAGGACGTGGAGATCGACTTCCAAAAAGAAACCACACCGAATGATGTGGTTTCTGTGATTGCCACTCAGCCACTAACGAGCAATGAAACCTGGCATAAAATCATGCCAGGAGAGTGGGTCTTATTTTGCCTCGGGGAGCGTGTAGTTTGACACCAGCTGAGGCGAAACAGCGCCTTTATTGTTAAGCGGTTTGCTCACCACGTAACGTCCATCCACCACCGACACTACAGGCGGCTGGTGGGTGGCGGCAAAATAGTCGTACCCCGGTTTTAACTGCTTCCAGAAATCCGCGTAGAACGAAGATTTATGACGCGTCATGTTGGCGTCGGTCATGCGGAACGGGTAAATGCTTACCTGCACGCTCTGTTGACCGAATATCAGTGCGGCGGTCACAAACTGGAAAATCTCATCAATGCCGGTATCAGTCATGGCGTAGCAGCCAATGGACACGCAGGCACCGTGGATCATCAGGTACTTCCCTTCGTAACCGTGTGCGCGGTCAAAGGCGTTCGGGAAGCCAATATTGATCGCTTTATAAAAACGGCTGTCAGGCTTTAACTGATTGCGCTGAACGTTATAAAACCCTTCAGGACTTTTAAAGTCTCCCTGACGCTGTTTCGGGCCTAATCCACCGGAATAGTTACAAATTTTGTAGCTATCCAGCAGCTGATACTGCTCGCCCATTTTGACGTACAGATCCAGAGAACGCTCTTCTTTGAAGATTTGGATATAAACCGGCGACCCCATCAACTGCTGCTTATATTCTTTACTGATCGGCGTCGTGGAGCTGTTGCTGCTAAGCAGCCCGGCAAACGAGACGCACGGTATCAAAAGCATCGCAAGAATTAATGCGATTTTGCGCATACTGCTAGTTCCTTGATAAAGCGAATACCCTAATGCCAGGACGGCATAGGACAACCGAAATAAGATTAATCTGTACCAGGTGCGCTCACATTATCACCCCGGTATTTTTTCGCAAGAGTATGCCGGTGAGTTTACAATGTGTTTTTTTGTGCTAACAGTTATAACGTCCTAATAATGGCCTCACAGTAACGGATCCATAACCAACGCTTCTCATTTCACGGAGGAAGGCTGTATACTTATCCAGTAGAGGTGAGGGCCTGCGATGCGAAAAATTATACACGTTGATATGGACTGCTTTTTCGCGGCGGTTGAGATGCGCGACAACCCCGCGCTGCGCGATATTCCCATCGCCATTGGCGGCAGTCGGGTAAAGCGCGGCGTTATCAGCACCGCCAACTATCCGGCGCGTAAGTTCGGCGTGCGCAGCGCCATGCCCACCGCGATGGCCCTTAAACTCTGTCCCCACCTTACGCTGCTGCCCGGCCGGTTTGACGCCTATAAAGAAGCCTCGAACCATATTCGTGAAATCTTCGCCCGCTACACCTCGCTTATCGAACCGCTCTCGCTGGACGAAGCCTATCTGGATGTGACCGACAGCGTGCACTGTCAGGGGTCGGCAACGCTGATGGCGCAGGAGATCCGCGAAGCGATTTCTGATGAGCTCAATCTGACCGCCTCGGCGGGAATAGCGCCGGTGAAGTTCCTCGCCAAGATCGCCTCCGATCTCAACAAGCCAGACGGCCAGTATGTGATCACCCCCGCCGAGGTGCCGCAGTTTATTAAAACGTTGCCGCTGGCGAAAATTCCTGGCGTCGGTAAAGTCTCCGCCGCCAAACTGGAAACCCTCGGGCTGCGCACCTGCGAAGATGTGCAAAAAGCCGATCTCGCCATGCTGCTTAAGCGCTTTGGCAAGTTTGGCCGCGTGCTGTGGGAGCGCAGTCAGGGCATCGATGAGCGGGAGATCAGCAGCGAGCGGCTGCGTAAATCCGTCGGCGTCGAGCGCACGCTGATGGAGGATATTCACCAGTGGTCGGAGTGCGAAGCGATCATCGAATTACTCTACGCCGAGCTTGAGCGCCGTCTGTTAAAGGTCAAACCGGATCTGCTGATTGCGCGTCAGGGCGTGAAGCTCAAGTTCAATGACTTTCAGCTCACCACGCAGGAGCACGTCTGGCCGCGCTTAAATAAAGACGATCTACTGGCGACCGCGCGCAAAACCTGGGACGAACGTCGGGGTGGGCGAGGGGTGAGGCTGGTGGGGTTGCATGTCACGCTGCTGGATCCGCAGTTAGAGCGGCAGCTGGTGCTGGGGTTGTAACGCCGGGTGGCGCTGCGCTTACCCGGCCTACATTGTCTCGGATTTCCGTAGGCCCGGCAAGCTTGCGCCGCCGGGCGTTGGCACCACACGCAAACCTTACTTCGCCGGGATCGCTTTTAGCAGTTCCGTCAGCAGGATCCAATACTGGCCCACGCTTTCGATATGCACCTGCTCATCCGGGGAGTGCGGTCCGGTGATGGTCGGCCCAATCGACACCATATCCATCTCCGGATAGGGTTTTTTGAACAGGCCACATTCCAGACCCGCGTGGATCACCTGAATGTTCGGCGTCTTGTCGAACAGGCGCTGATAGGTTTCACGCACCAGATGCATCACCGGGGAGTTCGCATCCGGCTGCCAGCCAGGGTAGCTGCCTTTTGCGGAGGTCTGCGCGCCGGCCAGTTTACCCAGCGATTCCAGCATGCTCACCACATACTCTTTACCGCTGTCGATAAGCGAACGGATCAGGCAGATGATTTCTGCGCTGTCGTCCTGCATCGTCACCACGCCCACGTTCAGCGAGGTTTCTACCACGCCCTTCGCCACGTCGGAATTGCGGATCACGCCGTTCGGCGTCGCATTCAGCAACTGCACAAACGCGTCGCGAGACTGCGCGGTCAGCGCGTGTTTATCGGTGGTCGCGCTTTCCAGCAGCAGGTTAAGGTTTTTCTCTTTAACCGACAGCTCGTTTTTCAGGATGTCCAGATAGGTGCTGACCAGCGTTTTCAGCTGTGCGGCTTTATCCGCCGGGACCGCCACGGTCGCGAAGGCTTCACGCGGGATGGCGTTACGCAGCGTACCGCCATTGAAATCCACCAGACGCAGATCCAGCTCGCTCGCATGACCGGCCAAAAAGCGCGCCAGCAGCTTGTTAGCGTTGCCCAGACCGACGTGGATTTCGCCGCCTGAGTGGCCGCCTTTCAGCCCTTTCAGCGTCAGCTTAAAGGTCTCAAAACCTGCCGGAACGGCTTCGCGGGAGAGCGCCAGAGTGCTGATAAAATCAATACCACCCGCGCAACCCATGTAGATCTCACCCTCTTCTTCAGAGTCGGTGTTGATCAGGATTTCAGCCTGGATCCAGTTGGCCTGCAAACCAAATGCGCCGTCCATACCGGCTTCTTCGGTCATGGTCAGCAGCACTTCCAGCGGACCGTGTTCAACGCTGTCGTCAGCCAGTACCGCCAGAGCGGACGCCATGCCGATGCCGTTGTCTGCACCCAGCGTCGTGCCGCGCGCTTTCACCCATTCGCCATCGATATAGGGCTGAATCGGATCTTTCGTGAAGTCGTGAACGGTGTCGTTATTTTTCTGCGGCACCATATCGAGGTGCGCCTGTAAAACCACCGCTTTACGGTTTTCCAGGCCCTTTGTTGCTGGCTTGCGGATCAGAATGTTGCCCACGCTATCGCGCTCGGCAAACAGGCCTTTTTCTTTCGCCCAGCCCATCACGTGTTCAGCAAGGTGCTCTTCATGATAGGACGGATGGGGAATCGAACAGATTTTGGCAAAAATATCCCACAGCGGTTGCGGGGACAGCTGAGACAGTTCAGACACGATGAGTCTCCTTGACGTAGACCTGTAAAACAGACTTGCAGGTCACAGGGTTAGCAAATAAAAACACGGCACAAGCCGTGCTTGCGCGATGGAGGTGAGAATACCACTTTATTGACGCTCTGGTAGCGCGATGCGCGTAAAAAGCGGTGGGCGCGGCCTGTAACACTGGTTTTTAGTGCGTCAGATCTCTATAATCTCGCGCAACCCATTTTCCCCTCGAACACTTTTTAAGCCGTATTAAAAAATAGGCTGGGACACTTCACATGAGCGAAAAATACGTCGTCACCTGGGACATGCTGCAAATTCACGCACGCAAACTGGCTGCGCGCCTGATGCCGTCAGAACAGTGGAAAGGCATCATTGCCGTTAGCCGTGGCGGTTTAGTGCCGGGCGCACTGCTGGCGCGTGAACTGGGCATTCGCCATGTTGATACCGTTTGCATCTCCAGCTACGACCACGACAACCAGCGCGAGCTGACCGTGCTCAAGCGTGCGGAAGGGGATGGCGAAGGCTTCATCGTGATCGACGATTTGGTAGACACTGGCGGTACCGCCGTGGCCATCCGCGAAATGTACCCAAAAGCGCATTTCGTGACCATTTTCGCGAAACCGGCCGGTCGCCCGTTGGTTGACGATTATGTTGTTGATATCCCGCAGGATACCTGGATTGAACAGCCGTGGGATATGGGCGTGGTGTTCGTACCGCCCATCTCCGGTCGTTAATCACCTCCCGCAATTATTTGCTTTTCAGCGCCCGGTTATGCCGGGCGTTGTTTTATTTAGCGCGCGCCGGGTTACAATAGTCTTCAGTGACGTATTCATGGAGGCAACGCGCAATGACCCAGGTTAACCTCAGCGAAACCCTGTTCAAACCTCGTTTCAAACATCCCGAGACGTCCACGCTGGTACGTCGTTTTCAGCACGGCACCCAACCGGCCATGCAGTCGGCGCTGGACGGCACCAACGTGCCGCACTGGTATCGCATGCTCAATCGCCTGATGTGGGTGTGGCGCGGTGTCGATCCGCGTGAGCTGCTGGACGTGCAGGCGCGCATCGTCATGAGCGACGCTGAACGCACCGACAGTGGGCTGTATGACACCGTGGTGGGCTACCGCAACGGCAACTGGATCTACGAGTGGGCCACCCAGGCCATGATCTGGCAGCAAAAAGCCACGCAGGAAGAGGATGCCACAAAAAGCGGGCGGCACTGGCTGCATGCTTCCACCCTTTATAGCATCGCCGCTTACCCGCATCTGAAGGGCGACGATCTCGCCGAGCAGGCACAGGCGCTGGCAAACCGGGCTTATGAAGAAGCCGCAAAACGTCTGCCGGGGGCGATGCGCGAAATTGAAATCCCCATCGCTGGCGGCTCACCGCTCACCGCGTTCCTGCACATGCCGCAAGGTGACGGCCCGTTCCCGACGGTGCTGATGTGCGGCGGGCTGGACAGCCTGCAAAGCGACTACTATCCGCTGTATGAGCGCTACTTTGCCCCGCAGGGCATCGCCATGCTGACGCTGGATATGCCGTCAATTGGCTTCTCGTCGAAATGGAAACTGACCCAGGATTCCAGCATGTTGCACCAGCATGTGCTGAAAGCCTTGCCCGACATCGCGTGGGTCGATCACACGCGGGTAGCGGCATTTGGCTTCCGCTTCGGCGCGAACGTTGCCGTGCGGCTGGCCTATCTTGAACCGATGCGCTTAAAAGGCGTGGCCTGTCTGGGGCCGGTGGTGCATGCGCTGTTAAGCGATCCGGTGCGCCAGAGCAACGTGCCGGAAATGTATCTCGACGTGCTGGCAAGCCGTCTCGGTATGCACGACGCCTCAGACGAGGCGCTGCGCGTGGAACTCAACCGCTATTCGCTGAAGACGCAGGGCCTGTTAGGCCGCCGCTGTCCCACGCCAATGCTGTCGGGTTTCTGGAAAAACGATCCCTTCAGTCCCGAGGAAGAGTCGCGTTTAATCACCGCGTCATCTTCCGACGGCAAGCTGCTTGAAATCCCGTTTAAGCCGGTATATCGCAACTTCGACAACGCGTTGCAGGAAATTACCGGTTGGATTAATCATAGATTGCGTTAATTAATTGCTAATCTATATTGGTTTGGTCAATCAGTTGCTTCGCATAAGGAGATCGTAATGACGTTACCGAGTGGACACCCCAAGAGCAGGCTTATCAAAAAATTCACCTCGTTAGGCCCGTACATCCGGGAAGAGCAGTGTGAAGAGAACCGCTTCTTTTTCGATTGCCTGGCCGTGTGTGTCAACGTGAAGCCAGCGCCGGAGAAACGGGAGTTCTGGGGCTGGTGGATGATTATGGAAGCCCAGGAAAAGCGTTTTACGTACAGCTATCAGTTCGGTCTGTTTGACAAAGACGGACACTGGCAGCCTACGGCGATCAAAGATACTGAAGTCAACGACCGTCTGGAGCATACGCTGCGTGAGTTCCACGGGCGTGCGCGTGATTTACTGGCAACACTGAACCTGAAACTTGAACCTGCCGATGATTTTAAAAACCAGACGGTAAAACTTTCCGCCTGATTTTGTAAAACGCAGACATAAAAAAACGCCCTTCCATTAAAGAAGGGCGTTTTCTTTGCCGGCGACCTTAGAACTGGTAAGTCACGCCAACCGCAACCACGTCGTCGCTGCTCAGGCCGAGCGCGTTGTCGTCGTCGATCTGGTTGATTTTGTAGTCAACCATCGCAGACATGTTTTTGTTGAAGTAGTAGGTCAGGCCAACGTCGATGTATTTAACCAGATCTTCGTCACCGATACCGTCTTCGATGTCTTTGCCTTTCGACTGGACATAGCCCAGGGACGGACGCAGACCGAAGTCGAACTGGTACTGCGCCACAACTTCGAAGTTTTCCGCTGTGTTAGCAAAACCACCGCTGATCGGGGTCATGTTGTGAGACACGGCGTACATGGCGGCCACGTAGACGTTATCCGCGTCAAACTTGATGCTGGTGCCCCATGCGTCGGCGTTATCGCCCTGACCACGATCTTGAGCCTGTTGCAGGTCGGTACGGTCAGATTTTGCGTACGCACCAGTAATGGTCACCGGGCTGCCACCGAAATCATAGGCCAGAGAGGTGCCCCAGCCGTCGCCGTTCTGTTTGTTGGCCGCGCGAGAACCTTCGTTTTTACCCTGGTACTGCAAGGAGAGATCCAGGCCATCAACCGCACCGAAGAAGTCGGTGTTGCGATACGTCGCCACGCCGGTGGTACGTTTGGTCATGAAGTTGTCGGTTTTACCCAGGGAGTCGCCACCGAATTCCGGGAACATGTCGGTTGCAGCCTGCACGTCGTACATGATGCCGAGGTTACGACCGTAGTCCAGTGAACCGAAATCTTTAAGTTTCAGGCCCGCGAAAGCCAGACGCGTTTTCTGTGCATCCGTTGCGCCTTCGACTTTATTGCCCGCGAACTCTGCTTCCCAACGACCAAAACCGGTCAACTGATCGTTGATCTGCGTTTCGCCTTTGAAACCAAGACGAACATAGGTGGTATCGCCATCGCTGCCAGCGTCATCGCTGAAGTAATGCATGGCTTTTACTTTGCCATAGATGTCCAGCTTATTGCCGTTCTTGTTATAGACTTCTGCCGCCTGAACAGATGCGGAAGTGACAATACCCATCACCACTAATGCCAGAGTACTCTTTTTCATTTTGATTCCTGATTTGAAAGACACGCTAAATATTCGCTGGGCTTTACGCCTCGTGAAAAAACATGAGGGGTTTTAACGTTTTGAAATGAACGTTTTATGACAAACCAGGATTAATTTGAAAAAACTGACTTTATTTGCTACTGCAATAAATTTGTCAAAATGTGCCGTTACGCTTGCCGATCCTTCGGGCTAATCCACCCGGTTTTGACGCAGGTTATTGGCAAGCGCGCCCAGTCCTGTTACAACGTCTGATTACTATCCTTTTTTCTTATTTGTTTAACGGCGAAGAATCATGAGTGACAGCCAGACGCTGGTGGTAAAACTCGGAACCAGTGTTTTAACGGGCGGATCGCGCCGCCTGAACCGTGCCCACATTGTGGAATTAGTGCGCCAGTGCGCACAACTTCATGCCGCAGGGCATCGTATTGTGATCGTGACCTCCGGGGCGATTGCCGCCGGACGCGAGCATTTGGGTTACCCGGAACTGCCCGCCACCATCGCTTCTAAACAGCTGCTGGCCGCCGTGGGGCAAAGTCGCCTTATCCAGCTATGGGAACAGCTGTTTTCCATCTATGGTATTCACGTCGGGCAGATGCTGCTGACGCGTGCTGACATGGAAGATCGCGAGCGTTTTCTTAACGCCCGTGACACCCTGCGTGCACTGTTGGACAACAACATTGTGCCGGTCATCAACGAGAACGACGCCGTTGCTACCGCTGAAATCAAAGTGGGCGATAACGACAATCTCTCGGCGCTGGCGGCGATTCTGGGCGGTGCCGATAAACTGCTGCTGCTGACCGATCAGCAAGGGCTGTTTACCGCCGATCCGCGCAGCAACCCGCAGGCGGAACTGATTAAAGATGTTTATGGGATCGACGATGCGCTGCGTGCCATCGCCGGCGACAGCGTTTCCGGCCTCGGCACCGGCGGTATGGGCACCAAGCTGCAAGCCGCCGACGTGGCCTGCCGCGCCGGTATCGACACCATCATCGCCGCAGGCAGCAAGCCGGGCGTGATTGGCGATGTGATGGAGGGGATTCCGGTCGGCACGCTGTTCCACGCTCAGGCCTCGCCGCTGGAAAACCGTAAGCGCTGGATCTTTGGTGCACCGCCAGCGGGTGAGATCACCGTTGATGAAGGGGCGACCAGTGCGATCCTTGAGCGGGGCAGTTCGCTGCTACCAAAAGGCATCAAAGAGGTGGCCGGTAACTTCTCCCGTGGTGAGGTGATCCGCATCCGCAATCTGGAAGGCCGCGACATCGCGCACGGTGTGACCCGCTACAACAGCGACGCGCTGCGCCGCATTGCAGGCCACCATTCACAGCAGATTGACGCTATTCTGGGCTACGAGTATGGCCCGGTTGCCGTCCATCGCGATGACATGATCACCCGTTAAGGAGCAGACGCATGCTGGAACAAATGGGCATCGCTGCAAAAGCAGCGTCCTACACCCTGGCGCAGCTTTCCGGACGCGAAAAAAATCGCGTGCTGGAAAAAATCGCTGACTATCTGGAATCCCGCACCGACGAGATCCTGCTGGCAAACGAGCAGGACGTGCTGGAAGCGCGCCGCAACGGTCTGAGCGAGGCTATGCTTGACCGCCTGGCGCTGACGCCCGCGCGCCTGAAAAGCATTGCTGACGACGTGCGTCAGGTGTGCAAACTTGCCGATCCGGTCGGTCAGGTGATAGATGGCGGTCTGCTCGACAGCGGCCTGCGCATTGAGCGTCGCCGCGTACCGCTGGGCGTGGTCGGCGTGATTTATGAAGCGCGACCGAACGTTACCGTGGACGTCGCCTCCCTGTGCCTGAAAACCGGCAACGCCGCCATTCTGCGCGGCGGTAAAGAGACGTGGCGCACCAACGCCGCAACCGTCAACGTTATTCAACAGGCGCTGGAAGAGTGCGGTTTGCCAGCCGGTGCCGTGCAGGCGATTGAGAGTCCGGATCGTGCGCTGGTGAATGAGATGCTGCGCATGGATAAATACATCGACATGCTGATCCCACGCGGCGGCGCGGGGTTACACAAGCTGTGTCGCGAGCAGTCCACCATTCCGGTGATCACCGGCGGAATTGGCGTGTGCCACATCTACGTGGACGACACCGCAGAGACCGTTCCGGCGCTCAACATCATCGTCAACGCCAAAACCCAGCGTCCGAGCACCTGTAATACCGTCGAGACGCTGCTGGTGAATGAACGTATCGCGCCGACCTTCCTGCCCGCGCTCAGCCAGCAAATGGCGCACAGCGGGGTGACGCTGCATGCCGACGAACGCGCGCTGGCGCTGCTGAAAGATGGCCCGGCCAACGTGGAAGCGGTGAAGCCTGAGCAGTACGACGATGAGTTTCTGTCGCTGGATCTGAACGTGAAGATCGTGGCCGATCTCGACGACGCTATCGCGCATATTCGTGAACACGGCACCCAGCACTCCGATGCGATCCTCACGCGCACGCTGCGCAACGCGGATCGTTTTGTGAACGAGGTAGATTCGTCAGCGGTTTACGTTAACGCCTCCACACGCTTCACCGACGGCGGCCAGTTTGGCCTCGGCGCGGAAGTGGCGGTGAGCACGCAGAAGCTCCACGCCCGCGGCCCGATGGGCCTCGAAGCGCTGACCACCTACAAGTGGATTGGCTTCGGCGACGATACGATTCGTGCTTAAATGAAGTCGGGTGATGCAAAAGTAGCCGTTTGATTCTCAAGGGCATTGACGCATCACCCACTTCGTTTTAACCTCTTACCCCGTCATGAGTTCTCATGACACCCTCTTCAGGGCCGATATAGCTCAGTTGGTAGAGCAGCGCATTCGTAATGCGAAGGTCGTAGGTTCGACTCCTATTATCGGCACCAGTATCCACGCGGCTTCACGCGATATTCACCAAATCAGCAAACACACCTTGTGCCATATTTGTGCCATTTCCTGCCAGAAATGAGTCAATTTGCATGGCATGTTGCGTCAGGTGGTTAGGTGCCAGGTGCGCATATCGTTGCACCATTTCAATGCTCTCCCATCCTCCCATTTCCTGTAATGCAGATAACGGCACTCCGGACTGAACAAGCCAGCTCGCCCATGTATGCCGTAAATCATGGAACCGGAAATTCTCGATACCGGCACGCCTTAACGCAGCCCTCCACGCTGTGTTAGCATCACTCCTCATCTTCCTGACTTCTTTCGTCCTGGTTCCATCTGGCCGAACGGATGATTCAGTGTGAACGAATACCCACCGGTTGTGCTTGCCCATCTGATCGCGCAACACCCTGCATGCAGAATCATTAAGGGCGACCCCAATCGCCCTTCCTGCTTTTGCATCCTCCGGGTGTATCCACGCAACTTTCCTTTGCATGTCTATCTGCGACCACTCCAGATCCGTTATGTTGGACCGGCGCAAACCCGTCGCCAGCGCAAAGACCACAACCGGCTTAAAGTGCGCAGGTATCTCCCTGATAAGGGATTGAGCCTCTTCTCTGGTCAGCCATCTGATGCGCTTGTTCTTCGGTACCGGGCATTTGATATTTGGTGCCTTAGCAATCCATCGCCACTCATTCGCTGCACAACGCAACAGAGCCCTGATAAACGCAAGGTGGGTCGTTCTGGTTGCCTGCGCTGCTGGCTTATCCTTAAACTCAGGAACGGTCTTGCCAGACCGAAGGCAACTATCACGCCGGGCTTCCCAGTTCATCCTGTGCTTACGGTTCACCATTCCACTTGCTGCCGAAAGAATCCGGTCCTCCGTGATGGCGGATAAGTCCATTCCCCTGAAATGCATGAGCCAGAATCCGATCCGGCTCTTGTCATCATCCAGGCTTTTCTTATGCTGCTTCTCGTTCAGCCAGCGCACGCACGCTTCGTCAAATGTGTGCGCCTTGTACTCTCCCATCTTATCGACACGCCAGGCTTCAGCTTTTAACTGGTCATGGAGCTCCTGTGCTTGCCTTTTGTCCGTTGTGCCAAGAGACCGTCTAATTCGGCTCCCACCAGGCGTAACGAAGTCGCAGTGCCACGTACCGGCACGTTGCTTGATTGACATGCTTTATCCTCCTGCACATCAACCGCATTCACCGGCTGATTGTGGATCGGGTTCTTCAGGGCTGCAATGCAATCCGTCAGACAGATGAGATAGGGGCTTTTCTTTTTAGCGGGGTTCTTGCGGGTGGCAGCCAGTCTTCCTGACTTAATCCACTCAGCGACGGTGCCTTCACTGACCCGCAGGAAGTCCGCCGCTTCATCGCGGGTGAATATCTTTTCTTCCATTGGTTATCTCCAGGCAATAAAAAACCGCCCTCAGGCGGCTAGTAACCAGAATATTCTTGCAGCGCATCAACAATGCTTATCGCTTCATCTAATGCGTCCTGCTTCATCTCTTCAAACCCATCACGTAAAGTATGCAGCCTGTCAATTAGCTGTCTAAGCATTTCTTGCTGCCACTCCAGATCTTCATACTCGGGAATCTCAAGGTTCATGCCTTCTCCTAATCCATTCTATTATACAGTTGCGGACCGTCTACAGTGGCACCCCGTAGTTCTTGTTCAGCGTGCGATCTAAACGTGCCGTCATCCCAGATGACGCGATACCACGTGGGCCTTCCTTCCTGTTCAGTCACGCCATCAACGACGCCTTTTATTTGCCCTGACCAGTGTTTCACTATCGCGCCCACAGCAAATTTAGCCATTGCACACCTGCCGGTTCGTGTAGAAATGAGATGAGAGCTATCATCGCATTGAGAGCGACGACAGCCCAGATGATGGGATTCGATTGCATGATTTACTCCCAAAAAAATGCCCGGCACTTGTCCGGGCTAAATGGGGATTTGATCCGGCGCTTTCGCACCCAATAGCCAGCTCATAACTGGCTATCAGTTGCGTCATGCTGTAGGTGGCTCTGGTAGTGGTATCCAGTGCGTGGGGAAAACTTCACCGCAACTTGCGGCAAAGAATGGAGGGCCTGGTATGTAAGGCAACTGGAACAGTGCTGTTTCATACCCAAAGTCTTCACCAAAGGCGAGGACGTCTTGTCCAACCTCTGGCTTTTTATGGTTAACATCAATCCACTCCATAATCTCTCCTAGGCCACCCGCATAGCGCGTAGCTGTTTAATGTGATGTGCTCTTTCGATTTCTTCTTCGATCCGCGCAGCTTCGAATTTGCTGATTGGCTCGAACTCGTTTTGAAAGCGGTCCATGCTGGCGATGCAGGTTCGACCGTTTCTGATGTAGTGGATGATTTCGTGGGTACTGCGGATGATTTTGCATGGAGCGCCGTGTAAATCGGCGTACCAACTACCGGGCAGGATTATCCTGAACATTGGCTGACTCCATATAAGCATTGATGAATGCCGCGGCAGCCTGCGCGTTTATGGCGTTACCGTAACCTTTGAGTCTGCCGACGCGGTTGCTGCTTGCCACTCTTGCCACCCCGGACTCGACACGTCCCAGGCGTGCGGCAGCCCCATCAACCAGCGGGAATGTGCCGGGTTCAACTGGACGCCATTTGCCATCTCGACATAAGAGCCAGTCCGCATCTCGCCAAAAACCGTTAACCTCAAGGGGCCGCAAAGGCTGGCCGCCCATCCGATTTTGTTCGGTGTATCCCTGCCGTCCGCGCTCATTTGCACCGTTGTCGCATTGGTGATGTAGTTGACCTGTGGTGTTGGCCAGCCCGTCATAAATGCCTGCCTCGGTAACTGGTCCAGCCGGTCCCTCCCGTCCCGCTGCGCAGTCATTCCCGCAGAGTCCTTCCAGTCCCGAGATGTTGGAGTTACCCATGCTGCCAGTACTGCAAAGTCCTGTAGATTTGGCTGTCGTCCAGCCTCTTTCCGGGCGATGACTTTCTCCCAGTCCTGATAGCAATTCTTGACGTTGCTCGCTAACGGACTCGGCCACCCAATAAGCACGCTCTCTGATGTGCGGCGCACCGATGCTCGCTGACGCAAACGGCACAAGCCCGAAGGCGTAGTCCATTCCTTCCAGGTCTGACTGTACAAGGTCGAACCATACGTTTGCGTTACCAGCTGCAACCTGTTCGCCAAAGACATGCTGAGGTCTGCGCTCGCTGATGAGATGGAAGAAGTGGGGCCATAAGTGCCGCTCGTCAGCAAACCCATCTCCTTTGCCTGCCGCGCTGAAAGGCTGGCACGGGCAAGAGCCGGTCCAGACTGGTTTGTCGTCAGGCCATCCGGCAAGGCGGAGTGAGTGCGACCATACGCCGATCCCGGCGAAGAAATGGCACTGGGTAAATCCTCTGAGGTCATCAGGAGAGACATCTTCAATACTCCGTTCGTCAACTTCACCGGGAGCGATATGACCGCCGGCGATAAGGTTACGTAGCCACTGTGCTGCAAATGGGTCGATTTCGTTGTAATAAGCTGCCATTAGATGCCTCGCTGCTTATTCTTCATCTCGATTAACCGCTGGCAGTCGCTGCACGTCTTGCATCCCGGCACAGCAACCCGGCGCGGCTCTGGTATGTCCTCTCCGCATGAATCACAATGCTTTGCTGATACTGCGTTGCGGTTGATGCGGTGCATGCTCAGTGCCGCGTCACGCTGCAAGTCTTCAAGCGCTGATGCGTTATCAATAATGTCTGCCATATCAGTGCTCCCGGAACTGGCCGTTTATCCGACCAATGGTGTAGACGAACAAAAGAAAAGGGACGCCAAGTCCCTTTATCTTCTCGAAGTGTTTAGCCAGTAACGGGCGGCTCACTGTGTCGAACTTAGGTTTCGGCTTCTGCTGCATTGCCGCCTTCAGTTCTTCATTGCATCGCCGGGCTTGGGCGCGTAATGCGTTCTCCTGCTCTGGAGTCATGAGGCCTCCTGCCTGATGCGATATTCCTCAGCCAGCCGCTGCGCCTTTAAAGGGTTGCTTACCACCTCACCCCACGGCATAAGCCAGCCGTAACCGATAAATGGGATCAGCACTGAGCCAACCCGGATGTCGTCGTGAGCATGTGTCATTAGTCACTCCTTACATGGCCGAATCTGCTACGATAGGTACGCATACGGTCGTCTACGTATGTTGGTTTAACCGGGCCAACAATCTGCCATCCGGGGCGGAATGAGGCCTCGTAATTGTCCTGATGCACCCTGTTAGCCCACAACTCATCCATGTGTCGCTTCGTGCGAGCTTCCTTGCTCTCTGGTTCAAAGGGTTTGCCGAGTGTTTTATCGAGGTGATCGAACATTCGCGCCAGCACCTCTTCCTTGGTGCCAGATCGCTTTGGTGGGCGTAAGTAATCCGCCCCGGGAAGAGGTGAGGCCACAAGGGTTACCTTATTGAGTTAAATCAGAATGAGGCTGAATCTT
The DNA here is from genome assembly GCA_963521185.1 of uncultured Enterobacter sp. Lineage (GTDB taxonomy): Bacteria > Pseudomonadota > Gammaproteobacteria > Enterobacterales > Enterobacteriaceae > Enterobacter_D. The sequence continues at coordinate 37,628 of CAUQTV010000017.1, forward strand.
CGTAATCTGGGTATCCATCATTCGGATGCGATGATGAGGATTGCTTTTTGCGGTTGTCCTTATCCTTCATCGTTGCAACCATGTGCTGCACGGTTTCGGGTTGCTTGCCTTCAGCTTTTTCTTTCAGTGTCTGGCCGGTCTGCGCGATGAACGGCAGCCGTATTTCCATCTGGTAGCCGTCAGAGCCATCTCGCTTGGTTGTGAGGACCTTCTGAATCACCAGGCCGATTTTCTTTCCGTGAAATTCGGGTGCCACAAAATTGTTCACTGACTGCATATGCTGAGTTAACTGACGAACGCCAGCACAACCCATCATGGCGTGAATAACGTTAGCTCCGAACTTGTTTTCAGTGCCATCGTTCTTGATGGTGCAAACGCTGAGGTATTGAACTTTCTTGCCGTCGTCAGACTCGCCAGAGAATTCAATGAATCGCGCACCTTTCTCCGACTGCTTTAACGCAGCTTCGGTGATAGTCAGGACATATGCGCCAGACTCATTAATGAAACCGCCTTGCCCGGCGGTCAGTGCTGCTTCTTCGTTATAGGTAAAAATAACGTTGCTCATGCGGCGTTTTCCTTGAGGTTGTGAACGTTAGACAGGCCCCAGTAATCGCAGATAGTCGCGTCTACCATTGCCAGGTCATTATCTATTTCGTTGGTTGCAAACATGCCCATCGGCGACTTCACGGTATCGGCACCGTTGTTTTTAGTGGTAAAGAAGAACTGGTCATCTCTGGTGAGGGTGCGAAGCACGATAGTGAACATTCCTTCGACGGTTATTTTTTCGTCGAGCATCTTTCCTATCGTCTTCATCTTTGTGCGTCCCATTTGCGTTTCTTCGGTGTGAGCCAGGAAGTAAACGCGAAGGTCATCAGGAGCGTCCTGCGCAGCCTTGATCACCTCCCATGCATGTCTGCCGATTTCGGTAAACTTATCGAACGACTTTTCTTCAGACCTGCGCATGAACTCGTTGCTCATTACGTACTGAAAATCATCAATGACGACAATGCGCTTTCCATAAGCGGTGGCGTTTTGGATTACCTTTACGATCACATCCCATCTATCGCTACTGACCACCACTCCCTGTTTCAGCTTTGCATCCCACGGCTTCCATTCCAGCGACTTAAAGGGCAGCGGCTTACCTACCGGCTTAACCAGAATCACCTCGTCAGCATTCATCTTGCGCAGGCTCGTAGACTTCCCTGTGCCTGACTCTCCTAGAATTAAAGTTGCTGTTCCCATAACCCCATCCTCTCTGACTGTTTTTCAGTGCGGTAATCTGCCATTGCTTCCTGCGCGGCTAATTCATGCGTCATTTCCGGTTCTGCGATCACATCCTTCATCAACCGGACAAACGCTTCGTCATCCCATAACTCTGCGGCGCTCATTTACGTGATACCTTCATCGCTATGCACTGGCGTTCTACAGCTGCGCTGCGCAGATAGTAAGCGGCCTCACGACGCCACCCGAGAAGACGTGACTCTCTGGCTTCGATAATCAGAGAGCGGTGACTTGCCAGCATTGTTGGCTTTGTTCTTGGCAGTCGGGGCTGCTGCGTTATTTGCTTCATAACCACCTCAGTAGTTAATTTTGGTGCGTGGGATCAGGCCGTCTTTCAGTGCCGTAAGAACTTCGATAGCCTGGTCACGAGTGATGGATGTATGGGAGGTCAGGGCGTTTACGATTTCAGTGCCTATAGCTTTGCGGTGCTTCACGTCAGCTTCTCGGGCTGCCGCCTCGTCAGCGATACGCTTCTCTTCTGCGAGCCGTGCGGCTTCTTTGGCTTCGGCCTCACGACGCACCTTGTCAGCTGCTTCCTGTGCCTTACGCTTTTCAGCCCCGATAGCCTCCTGCTTTTCTCGTTCCGCTTTCTCTGCTGCGGCTTTCTTATCAGCTTCTGCTTTCTGCTCAGCGGCGATCCGGTCACGTTCAGCTTGCTCTGCCTTGAGCTTTAACTCTGCTTCCCGGCGGGCGGCTTCTGCGCGCTCACGCTCAGCCTTCTCTTCCACTTCACGCTTAGCTTGTTCTGCTGCCTCACGCTTCAGATTCTCTTCGTGAGCAATGCGCTGACGTTCCGCTTCTTCAGCCTTTTCCTGAGCTTCGCGGTCAAATTTCTCGTTCATCAGCAACGCCATTTCGTGATCGGCTTCGAACTGCTTTTTGAGAGCTTCGATAGCTGCTTTTTCCTCAGCCTCGATTCTCAGCCGTTCTTCTTCGGCTGCTTTCTCCGCTGCAATGCGCTCCTGCTCTGCTTCCCATTCCGTGAGAGGGCGGCGCACCTCATCCTTGAGGGCATCAAGACGCTCGCGCACAATGCGGCGGCTTTCGTCGATCTGCTTCGGTAGTGCTTTAAGCTCGGCGACCAGGTCTTTACCAGCGTTGTCGATGTAGGTTTTAGACCGGGCAACCTTATGCGCCATAGAAGCGATGGCATCACGTCCCTTGCGGGTCGTTACATCTGGCACCAGGCTCCGGGCTTCTTTCTCGATCTTCTCTATGAGAGGGTCGAGTTGTTCCTTGGTGGTGAACACCGCCATGGCGTTCGACTTTTCAATGACGACTAAATCCGTTACTTCGCTCATTGCTGACTCCTGAAATTTGGTTGTGCGATTCCCGTCTGCGATAGCCGGACAGGGAGTGATGAATGGGGGAGGGATTACATATCGAACGGAACGCGAATATATTTTCGCTTCTTCAGCGGGAAGAACAGATAGCCGTAGAAACAGTCCTCGCATGGATAACGGGAGTGCTGCTCAACGAGCACGTAGGGCATCCCATGAATTGTGTCTTCCTGCTTCTCGAATCCAGCTTCGCTTTTTAATTCGACGACGTCAGGGAATCCCAGGCTGCAATCATCGTAGTATTCCTTTACGCGCTTAATAAACTGAGTTAATTCCATCACGCCCTCACTTCAAACGAATTACGATTTACCCGTATACCCAGCGCTTTACGCTGTGCCTCAATAGCTTGTTGCAGCATTACGTCGTCGCAGATGCAGCGGGCTATTGCTTTCTTGCTTAATGCCGCGCGGAGACTTTTGGTGTCTACGATGCACGGCTCAATGACGTGACCAAACCCTGCAATCATCATCTGGTCACGATTTAGCGTCACGGTATTGCGTGGTGCGCCAACCTCAGAGAGACGCCAGTGCATGCGATCTGCCATGCGCTCAGCAGTGTAAATTTTGCCGTTGTGGGTGACGGTCATGATGCCTCCACGAATTCGCAGTTTTCATCCAACTGATACCAGACGTTAGCCCTAATCCCGTTATCGCCAACCTTACTGGCGCGGATATGAATCAGATCACCTTCATCGTCACGGAAGCACAGGACGATTGCGCCATTTTCCCCGGCGCGCGCCTTGCCTTCGATGCCAAACGCTGCGGCTACTGATTGAGATCCAGATACTTCGGCCGCTGACTGGTAGCCGGTGTTGCTGGCGGCTGAGTAGTCGCCGGTGTTGCTGGCGGCTGAGTAGTCGCCGGTGTTGCTGGCGGCTGAGTAGTCGCCGGTGTTGCTGGCGGCTGAG
>CAUQTV010000018.1:0-35262 GCA_963521185.1 uncultured Enterobacter sp.
CGATTTACACCTGAATTTAAGGAAGAAGCCGTCCGTCAGATAACGGAACGCGGTTGTTTCTTTTTCTGTATGATTATGCTTTTGTGGTTCTTATAATAAAAATAGCTCGCAATTTTTTATGCCATAAAGCGTGGTGATGGTCTGATGCGAAGGGGCTGTCATGGGCGGTCCTGTGTCTGCGATGTTGTGGTCGATATCCGTCATTGTATAACGAAGATGAATGAATTTGCGTTTGTCACTCAATTAATTTGAATAGTCGCTGGTCAATTGAATAGAGAAGGTTGAGCAGATGTCCAATATTCTCTTTTTACGTTATTAATAGCAGGATATCCAATGTTGAATAAGTCTGCATATCTTTTGCCTGGCATTTTATTAGTCTGCTAAGCACAACCGAAGGTGATAATAAATTCGTTTAACGAATGAAAAATATATAAACACATTGATGCTGTGAATTGTATTGAGAATTTTTTGCAACAACGCGCGTTTGTCTTCACCCCGTGCTCGAAAGCGCGCGCTGGCGCAGAGAATGTCGATTTTTTGACCTGCGTCACGCCAGCGAAACGTTTCTCTCGTTCGTTTCGGAATGTTGCTATGTATCACATTATTGTTTCGTATTACGCGGCATAGTGAATTCAGACAAAGAAGTGGCAGGGGATAACAATCATAGCAATCGATTAAAATATCTTCACAACACCGTTTTGTTTTCGTAGAATGCAGTGAATAATTAGAGAGGTTGTTATGATTGAACATGAACTGGGGAACTGGAAAGATTTTATCGAAGGCATGCTTCGTAAATAACGTTCAGTAAAAAACTTTAGAGCAAGAAGCACTTAAAATAAGAAAATTGTGAACAAAATCACACCATAAAAGGCGACCTTAGCGGGTCGCCTTTTTGTTTGTTCAATCTTCCTGACGATCTTTTAGCGGGAAGCGGCGGCGCACCAGAACGAAGAACAGCGGCACGAAGAAAATCGCCAGCACGGTGGCGGAAATCATCCCGCCTATGACACCGGTACCTACCGCATGCTGACTGCCGGAACCCGCGCCGGTGCTGGTCGCCATCGGCAGTACGCCAAAGACAAAGGCCAGCGAGGTCATCAGGATTGGTCGCAGTCGCTGGCGGCAGGCGAAGAGCGTCGCCGACAGCAGATCCTGCCCCTTCGCGTTCATCTCATTGGCAAATTCGACGATCAGAATGGCGTTCTTCGCCGACAGCCCAATGACCGTCAGCAGGCCCACCTGGAAGTAGACGTCATTTTCCAGGCCGCGCATCCAGGTGGCGAGCAGCGCACCCATTACGCCCAGCGGTACCACCAGCATCACCGAGAACGGCACAGACCAGCTTTCATACAGTGCGGCCAGACACAGGAACACCACCAGCAGCGAGATGGCGTACAGCGCCGGTGCCTGCGCGCCGGAAAGCCGTTCCTGATATGACATGGCGGTCCACTCCAGGCCAAAGCCGCCCGGCAGTTGCTTAACCAGATCTTCCATCACGTCCATCGCCGTACCGGTGCTGACGCCCGGCGCGGCCTCGCCGACGATCTCAACGGCGGAATAACCGTTGTAACGCTCAAGACGCGGTGAACCGGTATCCCAGCGGGAGGTGGCGAACGCCGAGAATGGCACCATGCTGCCCGCGCTGTTACGCACGTACCAGAGGTTAATGTCGTCCGGCAGCATGCGGTACCTGGCCGCCGCCTGCACATACACTTTCTTCACGCGGCCGCGATCCATAAAGTCGTTGACGTAGCTTGAGCCCCATGCCGTTTGCAGCGTGTCGTTGATGTCGTCAATGGAGACGCCCAGCGCCTGCGCCTTCCGCTGATCGATATCGACCTGTAGCTGCGGGCTGTCATCAAGACCGTTGTGGCGCACGCGGGTAAGCTGGTTATTGTCGCCAGACAGCGCAATCAGCTTGTCGCGGGCTGCCATCAGCGCATCGTGACCGGCCCCCGCGTGATCCTGTAATTCCATATCAAAACCGGCGGAGCTGCCCAGGCCGCTAATGGCAGGGGGACTGCTGGCAAACACGCGCGCTTCGTTAATGTGCTGGAAGGCTTTGGTGGCGCGCTCAATAATGGCGAACGAGGTGCCCGTATGGGTGTCGCGCTCGTCCCAGTCTTTTAAGCGCACAAACATGCGCGCGACGTTCTGCCCGTTACCGCCGGGGCCGGAGCCAATGGTGGCAAACACCGAGGTCACGTTGTCTTTCTCGTGGGTGAAGAAATAGTCTTCGACTTTCTGCACCACTTTCAGCGTCTGCTGCTGCGTCGAACCGCTGGGCAACTGTACCGAGGTGGTGAACATGCCGCGGTCTTCCTGCGGCAGGAACGAGGTCGGTAAGCGCAGGAACATAAACACCATGCCGCCGAGCAGCAGCGCGTAAATCAGCATCCAGCGCGCGCTGCGGTGCAGAATTTTTGCCACCCCGGATTCGTAGCGGTCCGCGTTGCGGTTAAACATGCGGTTGAACCAGCCAAAGAAGCCTTTCTGGCCGTGCTGCTCGCCTTTGTGCAGCGGTTTAAGCAGGGTGGAGCAGAGCGCGGGAGTGAGGATCATCGCCACCAGTACCGACAGCACCATGGCGGCAACAATGGTGATTGAGAACTGGCGATAGATCGCGCCGGTGGTGCCGCCAAAAAAGGCCATTGGCACAAATACCGCCGACAGCACCATGGCAATCCCCACCAGTGCGCCCTGGATCTGGCCCATGGATTTGCGCGTGGCCTCGCGCGGGGAGAGGCCTTCTTCACTCATGATGCGCTCGACATTCTCGACCACCACAATGGCATCGTCCACCAACAGGCCGATCGCCAGCACCATCGCGAACATCGTCAGGGTGTTAATGCTGTAGCCAAAACTGTAGAGCACGGCAAAGGTGCCGAGCAGCACCACGGGGACGGCGATGGTCGGGATCAGCGTCGCGCGGAAGTTCTGTAAAAACAGATACATCACCAGGAACACCAGCGCGATGGCTTCAATCAGCGTTTTCACCACGTCAATAATTGAGGCTTTCACAAAGGAGGTGGTTTCGTAGGCGACTTTGTACTCCAGCCCGTGCGGGAAGAAGTGCGACAGCTCGTTTAAGCGGTTAATCACTAGCGTTGAGGTTTCCATCTCGTTCGCACCGGAGGCCAGCTTAATGCCCAGGCCTGATGCGGCTTTGCCGTTAAAGCGGCTGAGATAGTCATATTTTTCTGCGCCCATTTCCACTTCCGCCACATCGCCCAGGCGCACGTCGGAGCCGTCCTGATTCACGCGCAGGGTGATATCGCGAAACTGCGCCGGGGTTTGCAGCAGCGACTGGGAATTTATGGTGGCGTTAAGCGCCTGCTTATCAACGGAGGGCGTGCCGCCCAACTGACCGACGGCAATCTGCGCATTTTGCGATTCAATAGCGTCCGTCACGTCGGTGGCGGTTAGCTGGAAACTGTTGAGTTTCGCCGGGTCGAGCCAGATGCGCATGGAGTATTGCGAGCCGTAGGCGTCAATGTCGCCGACGCCGTTCACGCGGCTGAGCGGATCCTGAATATTACTGGCGACATAGTCGGCAATATCTTGCTTGTCCATGGAACCGTCGGTGGAGACGAAGGCGAGGGTCAAAATATTGGTGTCACCGGTTTTACGCACCGTCACGCCCTGATTTTGCACCGCCTGTGGCAGTTTACGCATGGCGGATTGCAGCTGGTTTTGCACCTGCTGCACGGCTTCGTCCGGATCGGTACCGGCCTTAAAGCTCAGCGTCACGGTGGCCTGACCGGTGGCGCTACTTTGCGACGACATGTACATCAGGTTATCGAGGCCGGTCATGTTCTGCTCGACCACCTGGGTCACGGTATTTTCCAGCGTTTGCGCCGACGCACCAGGGTAGTTGGCGGTCACTCGCACGTTGGGTGGGGCGAGATCGGGATATTGCTCAACGGGTAACGAAAGAATGGCCAGGGTGCCGGTGAGGCATAAAAGGATAGCTAACACCCAGGCAAAAATGGGGCGATCGATGAAGAAATTCGCCATCTGAAATGAGACCTCGTTTGCTGTGCTTCATTATTTTACATTGCTCTCACCACTTTAGCGGCAATGCGCCAGCCAAACGTGGAGAAAAAAAGGAGAAAATGTAAATTGCCACGCAGAATCAATGCACAACTATGCATTTACTGAATCTGGGCACTAACTGAATCTGGGCATTAACTGAAACCGGGCGCTGACCGAAACGCGCCGTTAAATTGATCTGTCACAGCGTTAGGTGAAAAACCCAACCTTCCTGGGCATCTGGACATTGCCAGCTTCCGCTAACCTCGGTTAAGACAGTATTCCTATAAAGAATAAGGTTTATTAAACCAGAAAAGAAGGTAGCCATGAATCGTTTTGTTATGGCGAATAGCCAGCAATGTATTGGATGTCGAGCCTGTGAAGTCGCCTGCGTCATGGCGCACAATGACGAGCAACATGTTTTACGTGACGCCCATTTTAACCCGCGCATTACGGTAGTAAAACAGGCCAGCCATCGCAGCGCGGTGACCTGTCACCACTGCGAAGCCGCACCCTGCGCGCGAAGCTGCCCCAACGGTGCCATCAGCCGGGTCAGCGATGCCGTGCAGGTGAATCAGGAAAAGTGCATTGGCTGCAAATCCTGCGTCGTGGCCTGCCCGTTTGGCACCATGAAGCTGCTGGTGACGCCGGTCAGCGAAACGCAGGTGAAAGCCACCGCGCACAAATGCGATCTATGCATTGATCGTCGTGACCACAGCGCAGGCCCGGCCTGCGTGGCGAACTGCCCGGCGGATGCGCTGCAACTGGTCACCGACGCCACTCTTGCGAGTCTTACCAGGTCGCGCCGTCTGCGGGCTGCGCGCCAGGAAGCGACGCCGTGGCACAGCGTGGCGTCAGCGGTTAGCGGCACAACCTTAAGCAAGATCGAACAGCTGCGCGCCACGCCTGCGCGGGGTGAACCGGATAAGCTCCCGGTGGCCGCGCGTAAAGTCGGTTTTGATGAAATCTATTTGCCGTTTCGCAGTGAACAGGCCAAACGCGAGGCGGACCGCTGCCTGACCTGCGGCGATCACAGCATTTGCGAATGGACCTGCCCGCTGCACAATCACATTCCGCAGTGGATTGAGCGCGTGAAAGCGGGGGATCTCGACGCGGCGGTGGAGCTGTCGCATCAGACCAACTGTCTGCCGGAAATCACCGGGCGCGTCTGCCCGCAGGATCGGTTATGCGAAGGCGCCTGCACCCTGCGCGACGACGCGGGCGCAGTGACCATCGGCAACATTGAGCGCTATATTTCCGATCGGGCGCTGGCGAAGGGCTGGCGGCCCGATTTGCAGCAGGTGACGCCTGTCGATAAGCGCGTGGCGATCATCGGCGCGGGGCCTGCGGGACTGGCGTGTGCCGACGTGCTGGCGCGGAGCGGCGTCAGCGCCACGGTGTTTGATCGCCACCCGGAAATAGGCGGTCTGCTCACCTTCGGTATTCCGGCCTTTAAGCTCGACAAATCCCTGTTGACCCGGCGGCGGGAAATTTTCAGCGCCATGGGCATTCGTTTTGAGCTCAACTGTGAGATTGGCAAAGATATCCCGCTGAATACGCTGCTGGAGGAGTACGACGCGGTGTTTGTTGGCGTGGGCACTTACCGCTCCATGAAAGCCAATCTGCCCAATGAAGACGCGCCGGGCGTGTACGACGCGCTGCCGTTCCTGATTGCTAACACCAAACAGCTGATGTCCCTTGACGAGTCTGCCGAAGAGCCTTTCATCAATACTGAAGGGCTGAACGTCGTGGTGCTGGGCGGGGGCGATACGGCGATGGACTGCGTGCGTACCGCGCTGCGTCACGGCGCGAAGAAAGTGACCTGCGCCTATCGTCGCGACGAAGCCAACATGCCGGGATCGAAAAAAGAGGTGAAAAACGCCCGTGACGAAGGTGCCGACTTTGAATTCAACGTGCAGCCAGTGACGCTGGAGTTGGACGGCAGCGGCAAGGTCAGCGGCGTGCGTTTACTGCGCACGGCGCTGGGCGAACCGGATGCCAACGGGCGGCGTCGTCCGGTGCCGATTGCCGGCAGTGAGTTCGTGATGCCCGCCGATGCGGTGATCATGGCGTTCGGCTTCAACCCCCATGCGATGCCATGGCTTGCGCGTCACGGCGTAAAAGTCGATGACTGGGGGCGCATTGCAGCGCAGGTGGACAGTCGCTATCGCTACCAGACAACCAATCCCAAAATTTTCGCCGGTGGCGATGCGGTTCGCGGTGCCGACCTGGTGGTCACGGCGATGGCGGAAGGGCGTCACGCCGCGCGCGGTATGCTCGACTGGCTGGGCGTGGCCGCGCCAAAAATACAGGCCTGACAGCGCAAGACAAAGCAGGCTCCACGGCGTAAGATATTTTCTCACATACGCTATGGAGCCTCTATGTCGTTCAATATTGAAGTTATCAAAGACAAAGTCCTCTCTGAAAATTATTTTGTTCTGCGCAACATCACCTACGATTTAACCCGCAAAAACGGCGACGTTATCCGACATAAGCGCGAAGTTTATGACCGGGGCAACGGCGCAACCATCCTGTTGTACAGCCCCGAAAAACAGAGCGTAGTCCTGATCCGCCAGTTCCGGGTGGCAACCTGGGTTAACGGCAATGAGGCCGGCACCCTGATTGAAACCTGCGCGGGTTTGCTGGACGACGACGAGCCGGAAGCCTGCATCCGCAAAGAAGCCATTGAAGAAACCGGCTACGAAGTGGGCGACGTGCAAAAAGTCTTTGAACTCTATATGTCGCCGGGTGGCGTGACGGAAATCGTGCACTTCTTTATTGCGAAATACACCGAGGCTCAGCGCGCCAACAGCGGCGGCGGCGTTGAAGATGAAGACATTGAGGTTCTTGAAATTCCCTTTGCACAAGCGCTGGCAATGGTCAGTTCCGGGGAGATACGAGACGGTAAGACGGTGATATTGCTGCAATATTTGAATGCATCCGGTTTAATGGCTTGATTTCTATCAGGTTAAAAAGATGCATTTTGGATAAATCTATCCGATAAATCCGATTGAGCGCGAAACCCCAGGCGACGAAGATACGCGTGTTTGCAATGTGCGTATTTTTTTCTGGGGTTGTCGTGTCCATGCGTTATCGCGTTTTTATGCTGTTATCCGCAGGCCTGTTGATGGCGTTTTCGTCATGGGCGGCCCCCGGACAGCAGTCCTTCTCCGACTGGCAGGTTACCTGTAATAACCAGAACTTTTGTGTCGCGCGCAATACCGGCGAGCACCAGGGTCTGGTGATGACGCTCGCCCGTAGCGCGGGGGCGCGAACCGATGCGGCGCTGCGTATCGATTTGGGCGGTAAAGAAGCGCCCGCGGCGAACGTGCCGCCTATCGGCCCACGGCTGCTGCTTGACGGTAAGCCGCTCACCCTTGACGCTGAACACTGGACGGTCAGCCCGTGGCGGTTGATGACCGATCAGCCCCCGACCATCGCCGCGTTTCTACAAACCATTCAGAATGCGCAGGCCATTACGCTTGCGGACGGTAAAGGCACGATTTCGCTGGTGGGCCTGAAAGCCGCGCTACTGTTTATTGACGCCCAGCAAAAGCGCACCGGGAGTGAAACCGCGTGGATCGATAAAGGTAACAGTCCGCCGCTCAGCGTGCCGCCTGCACCAGCACTGAAAAAGGTCGCGCTGGTCAACCCGACGCCGACGCCGCTTACCCGGGAAGAGCTAAACGATTTGCTGGATTACGGCACCTGGCGCATGACCAACACCCAGTGCTCCCTCGATCCGGCGCGCCGGGAAGTGCGCGTGACCGCGTTAACCGATGACAAAGCGCTGCTGATGATTGGCTGCGAGGCCGGGGCTTATAACACGATCGATCTGGCCTGGCTGGTGTCGCGTAAAAAGCCTTATGCGTCGCGGGTGGTGAAACTGCGTCTGCCGTTTACACCGTCGAGCGGTGACGATGAGATGGAGCTGATGAACGCGGGCTTTGATACCAAAACCCGCGAACTGACCACGCTGGCGAAGGGGCGTGGATTAGCCGACTGCGGCATCCAGACGCGCTGGCGGTTTGACGGCCAGCGTTTTCGCCTGGTGCGCTATGCCGAAGAGCCAAGCTGTGATAACTGGCATGGGCCAGATGCCTGGCCCACCTTATGGATCACACGTTAAGCACTTTTTTGGCTTTTGCCACCACGTTCTCGACGGTAAAGCCGAAGAACGGGAACAGCTTATCGGCCGGGGCGGATTCACCGTAGCCGGTCATGCCGACGATCGCGCCTTTCAGCCCGACATATTTGTACCAGTAGTCGGCAATCCCCGCTTCCACCGCCACGCGCGCGGCTACCTCTGACGGCAGCACCGATTCGCGGTAGTCGTCATCCTGGGCGTCGAAAATATCCGTTGACGGCAGTGACACCACGCGCACGTTGTGGCCCTCTTCCGTGAGTTTTTTCGCCGCGTTGACGGTGATTTCCACCTCGGATCCGGTGGCGATAAGGATCACATCCGGCGTACCGTCCGAATCTTTCAGAATGTAGCCGCCGCGCGAAATGGCCTTCACCTGCTCCGGTGTGCGATCCATCTGTGCGAGGTTCTGACGTGAGAGGATCAGCGCCGTTGGCCCGCTGTGGCGCTCAATGGCGAGCTTCCAGCCCACCGCCGCTTCCACCTGGTCACACGGACGCCAGGTGCTGAAGTTTGGCGTCAGTCGCAGGCTGGCAAGCTGCTCCACCGCCTGGTGCGTCGGACCATCTTCACCCAGACCAATGGAGTCATGGGTGTAGACCATAATCTGGCGTGCCTTCATCAGCGCCGCCATACGCGCCGCGTTTCGCGCATACTCCACAAACATCAGGAAGGTGGCGGTGTAGGGCACAAAACCGCCGTGATGGGCGATCCCGTTGGCAATCGCCGTCATGCCGAATTCGCGCACGCCGTAGTGAATGTAGTTCCCGGCCTCATCTTCCTTAAGGGAGGTTGATCCAGACCAGATGGTGAGGTTGCTGGGGGCCAGGTCCGCCGAGCCGCCGAGCAGTTCCGGCAGCGCCGGGCCGTACTGGTTCAGCGCGTTTTGTGATGCTTTACGGGTGGCGATTTTTGCCGGTTCCGCCTGTAATTTGTTGATGTACTCGTGGGTCAGTTTTTCCCACTCCTCCGGCAGCCCGCCGCTCATTCGACGGTTAAATTCCGCCGCCAGTTCCGGGTGCGCTTTTTCATAGGCGGCAAATTTTTCGGTCCACGACTGCTGGGCTTTTTCGCCGCGCTCGCGGGCATCCCACGCCTGATAAATCTCTTTCGGGATCTCAAACGGCGGGTATTTCCAGCCCAGTTTCTGCCGCGTCAGCGCCACTTCTTCTTCACCGAGCGCTGCGCCGTGTGCTTCTTCTTTGCCGGATTTATTCGGCGAGCCAAAGCCAATTACCGTGCGGCAGATAATCAGCGAGGGCTTATCTTTCACGCTCTGCGCTTCGATAATGGCTTTTTTGATGGCCTCAGGATCGTGACCGTCAATCTCATGCACTACGTGCCAGTGATAGGCTTCGAAGCGCTTGGCGGTGTCATCGGTAAACCAGCCTTCGGTTTCGCCATCAATGGAGATACCGTTGTGATCGTAGAAGCCGATCAGTTTGCCCAGCCCCAGCGTCCCCGCCAGCGAGCTGACCTCATGGGAGATGCCCTCCATCAGACAGCCGTCGCCCATAAAGACATAGGTGAAGTGATCGACAATCTCATGATCCGGCTGGTTAAACTGCGCCGCCAGCGTGCGTTCGGCAATCGCCAGACCCACAGCGTTTGCCAGCCCCTGGCCGAGCGGCCCGGTGGTGGTTTCCACGCCTGGCGTATAGCCGATTTCCGGATGCCCCGGCGTTTTGGAGTGAAGCTGACGGAAGTTTTTTAGCTCATCAATAGGCAAATCGTAGCCGGAGAGGTGCAGCAAACTGTACAGCAGCATGGAGGCGTGACCGTTGGAGAGAATAAAGCGGTCACGGTCATACCATTTTGGGTTGGTCGGGTTGTGCTTAAGAAAATCGTTCCACAGGACTTCGGCAATATCGGCCATGCCCATCGGTGCGCCCGGATGACCGGAATTGGCTTTCTGAACCGCATCCATACTCAGGGCGCGAATGGCATTGGCAAGCTCTTTACGAGACATAGTTCACTCCATGGCAAAAGTTACAGTTTGGCGGCGAGCAGATCTTCCAGTTTGCGCTGGTCAACGGCGAACAGACGAATACCGTCGGCAAGTTTATCGACGGCCATCGGATCCTGATTATGTTCCCAGCGGAACTGGGCTTCGGTCAGCGGCTCGGCGCGCTGGAAGGTTTGGGACGATGGCACCAGTTTGCGCTCCACGGTGCCTTCTTTCTCCTGCAACTCTTTCAGCAGCGCCGGCGAGATGGTCAGACGGTCACAGCCCGCCAGCGCCAGAATCTGCTCAAGGCGGCGGAAACTGGCCCCCATCACAATGGTTTCATAGCGGTTACGCTTGAAGTAATCGTAGATATTGCGCACCGACTTCACACCCGGATCTTCTTCGACCACATACGGCTCCATCGGTTTTCTGTCCTGATACCAGTCGTAAATACGGCCCACGAACGGCGAGATTAAAAAGACGCCCGCTTCAGCGCAGGCGCGGGCCTGGGCGAAGGAGAAGAGCAGGGTGAGGTTACATTTAATGCCCTCTTTTTCCAGCGTCTCTGCGGCGCGAATACCTTCCCAGGTTGAGGCCAGTTTGATCAGAATGCGCGACTTATCGATCCCCTGCTCCTGGTAAAGTTCCACCAGCCGACGGGCTTTGGCGATGCTTTTTTCTGTATCAAACGACAGCCTTGCGTCGACTTCGGTTGAGACGCGTCCGGGAATACTTTTCAGAATTTCCGCACCGATATTGACCGCCAGTTTGTCGCTGGCTTCGGCGACCTGCTGCTCCTGCGTTTTACCGCGCTGCTTGCCGTAAGCGAGGGCGTCGTCCACCAGATGCGAGAAGTGATCCAGCGCGGCGGCCTTTAGCAGCAGCGAAGGGTTGGTGGTGGCGTCTTCCGGCTGATAGTGGCGGATCGACTCGATGTCGCCGCTGTCAGCGACCACGGTGGTAAATTTTTTGATGCCGTCTAAGTAGTTCATCTTTAATACTCCTTGAAAAGCAAGCCCTTACATCGGTGCGTCAGCGCGCACTTTTGTGAAGTGGTTCACGTGCCTAACAAAAAAGCATAGCAGACGAGCACCGCCTTGCTGGCGGAAGCGGATAACATGATTGTTATAAATTGATAACAAATTTGCGTTTGATTGGTGAGAGTTTGGCTGCCTTCAAAGTTTACAGGCGGTCATAAGGCGATACTAAGCGCCGCATCAGGAGAGCTATCACGCTTCAACCCTACTAACGATACGTGAAAGGATTAGAAAAATGGACGACCAACTCAAACAGAGCGCGCTCGATTTTCACGAATTCCCCGTTCCCGGCAAAATTCAGGTCTCGCCAACCAAACCCTTAGCCACCCAGCGGGACCTCGCGCTGGCCTACTCGCCGGGCGTGGCGGCCCCCTGTCTTGAAATCGAAAAAGACCCGCTGGCGGCGTTTAAATACACCGCGCGTGGCAATCTGGTGGCGGTCATTTCCAACGGCACGGCGGTGCTGGGCCTCGGTAATATCGGTGCGCTGGCGGGTAAACCGGTGATGGAAGGCAAAGGCGTGCTGTTTAAAAAGTTCGCCGGGATCGACGTGTTTGACATCGAAGTGGATGAACTGGACCCGGACAAATTTATCAACGTGGTGGCCGCGCTGGAACCGACGTTCGGCGGCATCAACCTCGAAGACATTAAAGCCCCAGAATGTTTTTACATCGAAAAAGTGCTGCGCGAACGCATGAACATTCCGGTGTTCCACGACGACCAGCACGGCACGGCGATCATCAGCACGGCGGCCATTTTAAACGGTCTGCGGGTGGTGGAAAAAACCCTCTCCGACGTGCGCATGGTGGTTTCCGGCGCGGGTGCGGCGGCGATTGCCTGTATGAACCTGCTGGTCGCGCTGGGCATGCAGAAACACAATATTGTGGTCTGCGACTCGAAAGGCGTGATCTACAAAGGGCGTGAAGCCAACATGGCCGAAACCAAAGCGGCCTACGCGGTGGACGATGACGGTAAACGCACGCTGGCTGAGGTGATGAAAGACGCGGATATTTTCCTCGGCTGCTCCGGGCCAAAAGTGCTGACCCCTGAAATGGTCAAGGTGATGGCCCGTCAGCCGCTGATCCTGGCGCTTGCCAACCCGGAACCGGAAATTCTGCCGCCGCTCGCCAAAGAGGTGCGCCCGGACGCGATCATCTGTACCGGACGCTCGGATTACCCGAATCAGGTGAACAACGTGCTGTGCTTCCCGTTCATCTTCCGTGGCGCGCTGGACGTGGGTGCCACCGCCATTAACGAAGAGATGAAGCTGGCCGCCGTTCACGCCATTGCCGAGCTGGCCCACGCCGAGCAGAGCGAAGTGGTGGCTTCAGCCTATGGCGATCAGGATCTGAGTTTTGGCCCGGATTATCTGATCCCAAAACCTTTCGATCCGCGCCTGATCGTGAAGATCGCCCCGGCGGTAGCGAAGGCGGCGATGGAGTCCGGTGTGGCAACGCGCCCGATCAGCGACTTTGACGCCTACGTCGATAAACTCACCGAGTTCGTCTACAAAACCAACCTGTTTATGAAGCCGATTTTCTCCCAGGCGCGCACCGATCCAAAACGCGTGGTGCTGGCCGAAGGTGAAGAGGCGCGCGTGCTGCATGCGACGCAAGAGCTGATCACGCTGGGTCTGGCAAAGCCCATTCTCATTGGCCGACCGAGCGTCATTGAGATGCGCATTCAGAAACTGGGGCTGCAAATCAGGCCGGGCGTGGATTTTGAGATCGTCAACAACGAGTCGGATCCGCGCTTTAAGGAGTACTGGAACGAATACTACACCATCATGAAGCGTCGTGGCATTACGCCGGAGCAGGCGCAGCGCGCGGTGATCAGCAACAGCACGGTAATCGGCGCGATCATGGTGCAGCGCGGTGAAGCGGATGCGATGATCTGCGGCACCATTGGCGATTATCACGAGCATTTCCCGGTGGTGTCGCAGCTGTTTGGCTACCGTGAAGGCGTGCACACCGCAGGGGCGATGAACGCGCTGCTGCTGCCGAGCGGCAACACCTTTATCACCGATACCTACGTCAACGACGATCCGACGCCGGAACAGCTGGCAGAGATCGCCATCATGGCGGCGGAAACGGTGCGTCGTTTTGGTATTGAACCGCGCGTGGCGCTGCTGTCGCACTCCAACTTTGGCTCATCCAACTCCCCGGCGGCGTGCAAAATGCGTGAGACGCTGGCGCGGGTTCGCGAGCTTGCGCCAGAGTTGATGATCGACGGTGAAATGCACGGCGATGCCGCGCTGGTGGAGAGTATCCGCCATGAGCGCATGCCGGACAGCCCGCTGAAAGGGTCGGCGAATATTCTGGTGATGCCGAACGTGGAGGCCGCGCGCATTAGTTACAACTTACTGCGCGTTTCCAGCTCCGAAGGGGTAACGGTGGGACCGGTGCTGATGGGCGTGGCAAAACCGGTGCATGTGTTAACGCCGATTGCGTCCGTGCGCCGTATCGTCAATATGGTCGCATTAGCGGTGGTGGAAGCGCAGACGCAGCCGTTGTGATGGGGATTTGTCGGGTGGCGCGTTCGCTTACCCGACCTACAAAACCCGTAGCGCCATCCGGCAGTTAAACCCACTCCCGAACCTGAATAAACTCACGCAAGGCAGCCTCCGGGCTGCCTTCTTTTGGCTCGTAGTCGTACTCCCAGCGGACCAACGGCGGCATCGACATTAAAATCGACTCCGTGCGCCCGCCGGTTTGCAGGCCGAACAGCGTCCCGCGATCCCACACCAGATTGAACTCGACGTAGCGCCCACGGCGATAAAGCTGGAACTCACGCTCGCGCTCGCCATAGTCGGTGTTTTTGCGCCGTTCGACAATCGGCAGGTACGCGTCAGTAAAGCCTTCGCCCACCGCGCGCATAAACGCAAAGCAGTGGTCAAAGTCTGGCGCGTTGAAATCGTCAAAAAACAGCCCGCCAATTCCGCGCTGCTCCTGGCGGTGCTTAAGGTGGAAATAGTCATCGCACCATTTTTTATAGCGCGGGTAGACCTCCTCACCGAACGGCTGACAGAGGTCGTGTGCGGTGCGGTGCCAGTGAACGGCGTCTTCTTCGAAGCCGTAAAACGGCGTTAAATCAAAGCCGCCGCCAAACCACCATACCGGATCGGCACCGGGCTTCTCGGCGATAAAAAAGCGCACATTGGCGTGGCTGGTGGGTACGTAAGGGTTGTGGGGATGCACCACCAGCGATACGCCCATGGCTTCGAAGCTGCGTCCTGCCAGCTCCGGGCGATGCGCGGTGGCAGAGGCGGGCATCGCCGCGCCATACACGTGGGAGAAATTCACGCCCGCCTGTTCGAACACGCCACCGTCACGCAGCACGCGGGTGCGACCGCCGCCGCCAGCCTCGCGCTGCCAGTTATCTTCAAGGAATGGCGTGCCATCAACGGCGGAAAGCTGCTGGCAAATCCTGTCCTGCAATGACAGAAGAAAGGCTTTTACCTGCTGTACGTCGGGTGTGGTCATTAACGTTTTCTCGAATGCGCTTTTTGGTTATCGAACCAGTTGAAGTAGCTCATCACGCCGGAGGCGATGGCATCGGCTATTTTCTGACGGAACGCCGTGGTGCCTAGGAGCTTCTCTTCCGCCGGATTGGTGATAAACGAGGTCTCCACCAGCACCGACGGCACTGACGGGGATTTTAGCACCACAAACGCCGCCTGCTCCGTGTGCTTACTGTGCAGACGGTGTACAGGTTTGATCTGCTTAAGAATATGCGATCCCAGCGTCAGGCTGTTTTTGATGGTGTCGGTCTGCACCAGATCGAACAGCACCTGCTGCAACAGATGATCTTTATCCTGCGCTTTCTTGCCCGCCAGATCGTCGGCGGCGTTTTCACGGTCAGACAGGTACTTTGCCATCGCGCTACTGGCACCACGGTTGGAGAGCGCAAACACCGATGCGCCCGCCGCGCTCGGATTGGTAAAGCCATCCGCGTGGATCGACATAAACAGATCGGCCCCGTGCTGGTGGGCAATCTCTACCCGGTCATACAGCGGAATAAAGGTGTCGCCGGTGCGGGTCAGCCGCGCATCAATGCCCTGGCTGCGCAGAATGGAGCGCACGTTTTTGGCGATCGCCAGCACCACGTGCTTCTCTTTCGAACCGTTGCTGCCAATGGCCCCGGTATCAATACCGCCGTGACCGGGGTCGAGCATCACGATGCGCCGCGCCCCGCGTTTTTTAGGCTTAGGCTTACTGTGCGCGGTGGTGACTTTCAGCGGCGTGTCGTCTTTTGCGATGGCTTTCGACATGCCGGACAGCGTTAATGCAGCCAGGCCAGCTTTCAGGACCTGACGGCGCGAGGTGAGTGTTTTTAAGGGTTTGAATGTGCTCATACGGCCTGAAGTGTAAAAAAAGGATCCCTGGTGTTATAGCGTATCGTGTTGCCTGATACGACCTTCCTTTGTTAAGAATTGTTTTACTTTTCATTTCAATACGTGACAGAGTCGTATTATGCCATTTTTTCACCGACATTTCGCCGGATATTGGCTTAGCGGGCACTTCGCGCCATAATCAACGTTTTAGCCTGAAGGGGTAGGACACAGCGTGGAAATACGCGTATTTCGCCAGGAAGATTTCGAAGAAGTCATTACCCTGTGGGAGCGTTGCGAACTCCTGCGCCCCTGGAACGATCCGGAAATGGACATTGAGCGCAAGGTTAACCACGACGTGAGCCTGTTTCTGGTCGCCGAGGTGAACGGGGAAGTGGTCGGTACGGTGATGGGCGGCTATGACGGTCATCGCGGTTCGGCTTATTATCTCGGCGTGCATCCGGAATATCGCGGTCGCGGTATCGCCAATGCGCTGCTTAATCGCCTTGAGAAAAAGCTTATTGCCCGTGGCTGCCCAAAAATACAGATCATGGTGCGCGAAGATAACGACGTGGTGCTCGGCATGTACGAGCGCCTGGGCTATGAACATTCGGATGTCCTGAACCTCGGTAAACGCCTGATTGAAGATGAAGAGTACTGAGTTTTTACCCGCTGATTTTGACGGGCACGGGCGTTTACGACTGCCGTTGATGTTCTGGTGCGTGCTGCTGTTGCAGGCGCGCACCTGGGTTCTGTTTGTTGTCGCCGGGGCGTCCCGCGATCAGGGTGATGCGCTGCTGAACCTGTTCTACCCGGATCATGACAACTTCTGGTACGGCCTGCTGCCGGGCGTGCCTGCGGTGCTGGCCTTTATTTTTAGCGGTCGCCGCCACGCTTTTCCCCGCGTCTGGCGCGCCCTGCGCTGGCTGCTAATCCTCGCGCAGCTAATACTGCTGTGCTGGCACCCTGTGCTGTGGCTTAACGGCGAACCGGTCACCGGTGTGGCGCTGGCGCTGCTGATTATCGACGCCTTTGCGCTGTACTGGCTGCTCACCAACGCGCGGTTACGGGCCTGTTTTCGCCCTGAGCACGACTAACGGCACTTTTTTGCCTTCGCGGACTCCAACTGGCGTTGAATCAAATGATAAGGAAACAGAAATGAAATCGCTGCGTTTGCTTTTATGCGCTCTGCCGCTGGCCCTTACGGGCTGTTCGACGCTCTCCGCCGTTAACTGGTCTGCCGCCAACCCCTGGAACTGGTTTGGCTCCAGCACCCAGGTCAGCGAGAAAGGCGTGGGCGATATCACGGCGAGCACGGCGCTTTCGGAGAGCGCCATCAGCGATGCGCTGGACGGCGACTACCGTCTGCGCAGCGGCATGAAAACCGAAAACGGCAGCATTGTGCGCTATTTCGAAGCGCTGAAAGACGATAAGGTCGCGCTGGTGGTTAACGGTGAAAACGGCAGCGTGAGCCGGGTGGACGTACTGGACACGGAGATCGAAACCGATCGTGGGGTGACCATTGGCACAACCTTTAGCGATCTCTATGACAAAGCCTATGGCAACTGTGAGAAAGCCACCGGCGACGACAGCGCGTCCGTGGAGTGCAAAGCCAAAGGCAGCGAGCACGTAAGCTATCTGTTCAGCGGCGAGTGGAGCGGCCCGGAGGGGTTAATGCCTGCCGACGACGCGTTGAAAAACTGGAAAATCAGCAAGATTATCTGGCGTCGTTAATTTGCCTGAGATCATCCAGTCTGCCTGAAAAAACGGGTACAATAGCGCCATCAATGCCACGGTTGCGTGGCATGTTTTTTTCAGGAGAAGCGATGTCTCAGGTTCAGAGTGGCATTTTGCCAGAACATTGCCGCGCGGCGATATGGATTGAAGCGAATGTGAAGGGCGACGTTAACGCCCTGCGCGAAGGGAGCAGGATTTTTGCTGACAAACTGTCCACCTTCCAGGCGGCCTTTCCGGACGCGGCGTTAGGGGCGGTAGTGGCCTTCGGTCACGATACCTGGCGCGCGTTAAGCGGCGGGGAAGGGGCCGAAGAGCTGAAAGATTTTGTGCCTTACGGCAAAGGTCTGGCACCGGCGACGCAGTACGACGTGCTGATCCACATTCTTTCGCTGCGCCATGACGTGAATTTCTCGGTGGCCCAGGCGGCGCTTGCAGCCTTTGGCGACGCGCTGGAGGTCAAAGAAGAGGTGCACGGCTTCCGCTGGGTCGAAGATCGCGATCTGAGCGGCTTTGTTGACGGGACCGAAAACCCGGCGGGCGCGGAGAAGCGCACCGACGTGGCGGTGATTGCCGACGGCGTGGACGCGGGCGGCAGCTACGTCTTCGTACAGCGCTGGGAGCACAACCTCAAGCAGCTTAACCGCATGAGCGTGCCGGATCAGGAAATGATGATAGGCCGCACGAAAGTCGCCAATGAAGAGATCGACGGTGACGCGCGTCCGGTGACGTCGCACTTAAGCCGCGTCGATCTGAAAGAAGACGGCAAGAGCCTGAAGATTGTGCGCCAGAGCCTGCCGTATGGCACGGCGAGCGGCACGCACGGGCTGTACTTCTGCGCTTACTGCGCGCGGTTGTACAACATCGAACAGCAGTTGCTGAGCATGTTCGGCGACACCGACGGTAAGCGCGACGCCATGCTGCGCTTCACTAAACCGGTGACCGGCGGCTACTACTTTGCCCCGTCTTTAGAACGTCTGCTGACGCTTTAACTTTTTTCACCCTTACCCTCACCCTAACCCTCTCCCTTAGGGAGAGGGGACAGATCGGTTTCTCCCTCTCCCTTGGGGAGAGGGCAGGGGTGAGGGGGTGATCTCCCCTTATTCCCTTTTACACTTGCAAATCACCAAACGGTATATAAAACCGTTACTCCTTTGGTACTGCTTATAAATAAACTGTGATTCGAAAGTCATCACATTTATAAGGGTGCGCAATGGCCATTACTGTACTGAAAAAAGGATCGCTGGCACTGGCTGGTTTACTGCTGGTGGCGCAGGCGCAGGCGACAGAACTGCTCAACAGCTCCTATGACGTATCACGCGAGCTGTTTGCCGCCCTTAATCCCCCGTTCGAACAGCAGTGGGCGAAAGAGAACGGCGGTGACACGCTGACCATTAAACAGTCGCACGCCGGGTCGTCAAAGCAGGCGCTGGCGATTTTGCAGGGGCTGAAAGCGGATGTGGTGACCTATAACCAGGTCACCGACGTGCAGATCCTGCATGACAAAGGCAATCTGATCCCGGCGGACTGGCAGAGCCGTTTACCTAACAACAGCTCGCCGTTCTACTCTACCATGGCGTTCCTTGTGCGTAAGGGCAATCCGAAGAACATCCACGACTGGAACGATCTGGTGCGCTCAGACGTGAAGCTGATCTTCCCCAACCCAAAAACCTCGGGTAACGCGCGTTACACTTATCTGGCGGCCTGGGGCGCTGCCGACAAAGCCGACGGCGGCGACAAAGCCAAAACCGAACAGTTCATGACCCAGTTCCTGAAGAACGTCGAAGTCTTTGACACCGGCGGTCGTGGCGCAACCACCACTTTTGTGGAGCGTGGGCTGGGCGACGTGCTGATCACCTTTGAATCCGAAGTGAACAACATCCGTAAGCAGTACGAAGCGCAGGGTTTCGAAGTGGTGGTGCCAAAGGTCAATATTCTGGCGGAGTTCCCGGTGGCGTGGGTGGATAAAAACGTCAAAGCCAACGGCACGGAAAAAGCGGCGAAGGCCTACCTGAACTATCTCTACTCGCCGCAGGCGCAGACCATCATTACCGATTACTACTACCGGGTGAACAATCCGCAGGTGATGGAAAAACTAAAAGATAAATTCCCGCAGACCGATCTGTTCCGCGTGGAGGACCAGTTTGGCGCATGGCCTGAAGTGATGAAAACCCACTTCACCACCGGCGGCAAACTGGACAAGCTGTTAGCGGCGGGGCGGAGTTAATGTTGGCACTTTCTACCAAACGCGTGCTGCCGGGCTTCACCTTAAGCCTCGGCACCAGTTTGCTGTTTGTTTGTCTGATCCTGTTATTACCCCTCAGCGCGCTGGTGATGCAGCTGGCGCAGATGAGCTGGGCACAGTACTGGGAAGTGGTCACCAACCCGCAGGTGGTGGCGGCCTATAAAGTCACGCTGCTGTCGGCGTTCGTGGCGTCGATCTTTAACGGCGTGTTTGGTCTGCTGATGGCGTGGATCCTCACCCGCTACCGCTTCCCTGGGCGCACGCTGCTCGACGCGCTGATGGATTTGCCCTTTGCGCTGCCCACGGCGGTGGCGGGCTTAACGCTGGCGTCGCTGTTTTCGGTCAACGGGTTTTACGGGCAGTGGCTGGCGCAGTTTGATATCAAAGTCACTTACACCTGGCTTGGCATCGCGGTGGCGATGGCGTTTACCAGCATTCCGTTCGTGGTGCGTACCGTACAGCCGGTGCTGGAAGAGTTAGGCCCGGAGTACGAAGAAGCAGCCGAGACGCTGGGCGCAACGCGTCTGCAAAGTTTCTGGAAAGTGGTGATGCCGGAGTTGTCCCCGGCGCTGCTGGCGGGCGTGGCGCTCTCCTTTACCCGCAGCCTCGGCGAATTTGGCGCGGTGATTTTCATCGCCGGTAACATCGCATGGAAAACCGAAGTCACCTCGCTGATGATTTTTGTTCGCTTGCAGGAGTTTGACTATCCGGCGGCGAGCGCGATTGCTTCGGTGATCCTGGCGGCGTCGCTGCTGCTGCTGTTCTCAATCAATACGCTGCAAAGTCGCTTTGGTCGACGCGTGGTAGGTCACTAATGGCGGACGTTACCCAATTGAATCGCTTTGACGCGCCCCGCATTAACTGGGGCAAATGGTTTCTTATCGGCACCGGCATGGTCGTTTCGGCGTTCATTCTGGTGGTGCCGATGGTCTACATCTTTGTGCAGGCGTTTGGCAAAGGTTTACTGCCGGTGCTGCAAAACCTGGCCGATCCGGACATGCTGCACGCCATCTGGCTGACGGTGATGATTGCGCTGATCTCGGTGCCGGTAAATCTGGTGTTTGGCACGCTGCTGGCCTGGCTGGTGACGCGCTTTGATTTCCCAGGCCGCCAGCTGCTGCTGACGCTGCTGGATATTCCTTTTGCCGTCTCGCCGGTGGTCGCCGGTCTGGTGTACCTGCTGTTTTACGGATCTAACGGCCCGCTCGGCGGCTGGCTTGATGAGCACAATTTACAGATTATGTTCGCCTGGCCCGGCATGGTACTGGTGACCATTTTCGTCACCTGTCCGTTTGTGGTGCGGGAACTGGTGCCGGTGATGTTAAGCCAGGGCAGTCATGAAGATGAGGCGGCGATTTTACTCGGCGCATCCGGCTGGCAGATGTTTCGTCGCGTCACCCTGCCGAATATTCGCTGGGCGCTGCTCTACGGCGTGGTGTTAACCAATGCCCGCGCTATCGGTGAGTTTGGCGCAGTGTCGGTGGTGTCCGGCTCCATTCGCGGCGAGACGCTCTCGCTGCCGTTACAGATAGAGTTGCTGGAGCAGGATTACAACACGGTGGGATCGTTCACCGCCGCCGCCCTGCTGACGCTGATGGCTATTTTGACCCTGTTTTTGAAGAGTGGGTTGCAGTGGCGTTTACAAAATCAAGAGAAACGCGCGCAACAGGAGGGAAATCATGAGCATTGAGATTGCCAATATTAAGAAGTCGTTTGGTCGCACCCAGGTGCTGAATGACATCTCGCTGGATATTCCTTCGGGTCAAATGGTGGCACTGCTGGGGCCGTCTGGCTCCGGGAAGACCACGCTGTTGCGTATTATCGCCGGGCTGGAAAACCAGACCAGCGGACGCATTCGCTTTCAGGGTAACGACGTGAGCCGCCTGCACGCGCGCGATCGTAAAGTGGGTTTTGTATTCCAGCACTATGCGCTGTTTCGCCATATGACGGTGTTCGACAACATCGCCTTTGGCCTGACGGTGCTGCCGCGTCGCGAGCGTCCGGATGCGGCGGCGATCAAAGCGAAAGTGACAAAACTGCTGGAAATGGTGCAGCTTGCGCACCTGGCTGACCGCTACCCGGCGCAGCTTTCCGGCGGGCAAAAGCAGCGTGTTGCCCTGGCGCGCGCGCTGGCACCGGATCCGCAAATCCTGCTGCTCGACGAACCCTTCGGTGCGCTGGATGCGCAGGTGCGCAAAGAGCTGCGTCGCTGGCTGCGTCAGTTGCATGAAGAGTTAAAATTTACCAGCGTGTTTGTCACCCATGACCAGGAAGAGGCGATGGAAGTGGCCGACCGTGTAGTGGTGATGAGCCAGGGGAATATCGAACAGGTCGATGAGCCGGAACAGCTGTGGCGTGAACCCGCCACCCGATTTGTGCTGGAGTTTATGGGCGAAGTGAATCGCCTGAAAGGCACCGTCAGCGGCGGGCAGTTCCACGTTGGCGCACACCGCTGGCCGCTGGGCTACACGCCGGTGCATCAGGGAGATGTCGATCTGTTCCTGCGCCCGTGGGAAGTGGACATCAGCCGCCGTACCAGCCTGGACTCTCCGCTGCCGGTACAGGTACTGGAAGCCAGCCCCAAAGGTCACTACACGCAGCTGGTGGTGCAACCGCTCGGCTGGTATAACGAACCGCTGTCGGTGGTGATGCGCGGCGATGATGCGCCTGTACGCGGCGATCGTCTGTTCGTCGGCCTGCAACATGCGCGCCTGTACCATGGCACCGAGCGTATTGAAACGCGCGAGGATATTGCTCTGGCGGAGACAGCCTGATAGGTTATTAGCATGTTTATCGCCCGGTGGCGCTGCGCTTACCGGGCCTACAGTTATCACTGCGTCTTGTAGGCCGGGTAAGCGAAACGCCACCCGGCTTTTTATTGAGTAAAAATCGTGAATACATTAGAACACACCATTGGCAACACGCCGCTGGTCAAACTCCAGCGCATGGTGCCTGCCAACGGCAGTGAAATTTGGGTCAAACTTGAAGGCAACAACCCGGCGGGATCGGTAAAAGATCGCGCGGCGCTGTCGATGATTGTCGAGGCGGAAAAGCGCGGTGAAATTAAGCCCGGTGACGTGCTGATCGAAGCTACCAGCGGCAATACCGGCATTGCGCTGGCGATGATCGCCGCGCTCAAAGGCTACCGCATGAAGCTGCTGATGCCCGATAACATGAGTCAGGAGCGTCGGGCCGCCATGCGTGCCTACGGTGCGGAGCTGATTCTGGTGACCAAAGAGCAGGGCATGGAAGGGGCGCGCGATCTGGCGCTGGCAATGGCCCAACGCGGCGAAGGTACGCTGCTCGATCAGTTTAATAATCCGGATAACCCCTACGCGCATTACACCACCACCGGGCCAGAAATCTGGCAGCAAACCGGCGGGCGCATCACGCATTTTGTCTCCAGTATGGGTACCACCGGCACCATTACCGGCGTGTCACGTTTTTTGCGTGAGCAGCATAAACCGGTTTCGATTGTCGGGTTGCAGCCGGAAGAGGGCAGCAGCATTCCGGGCATTCGCCGCTGGCCTGCGGAATACATGCCGGGCATTTTCAATGCCGCGCTGGTGGACGAGGTGCTGGATATTCATCAGCGCGAAGCGGAAAATACCATGCGTGAGCTGGCGGTGCGTGAAGGTATCTTCTGCGGCGTCAGTTCCGGTGGTGCGGTGGCGGGGGCGCTGCGCGTCGCGCAGGCGAATCCGGGTGCGGTGGTGGTGGCCATCATCTGCGATCGCGGCGATCGCTACCTCTCTACCGGTGTGTTTGGTGAAGAAAGTTACAGTCAGGGAGCAGGGATTTAACCTCATGGAGATGATCTTATTTCGCGATAAAACGCGCGCGCAGCAGGCCGATATTGTGGCCGTGCAGTCGCAGGTGGTGTACGGCAGCGTGGGCAACAGCATCGCGGTACCGAACATCAAACAGCACCATCTCAACGTGCTGGCGGTGCCGACGGTACTGTTCAGCAATACGCCGCATTACGACACCTTCTACGGTGGCGTGATCCCGGATGAGTGGTTTAGCGGCTATCTGCGGGCGCTGGAAGAGCGTGACACGTTACGCGAACTCAAGGCGGTGACCACCGGCTATATGGGTAGCGCCAGCCAGATTGCGCTGCTGGCGCAGTGGCTGAAGATGCTGCGGGAAAAACATCCACAGCTGGTGATCATGGTCGATCCGGTGATTGGCGACACCGACAGCGGCATCTACGTGAAGCCGGAGATCCCGCAGGCCTACCGTCAGCATCTGCTGCCGCTGGCGCAGGGCATTACGCCAAACGTCTTCGAGCTGGGCATTCTGAGCGGCAAGCCGTGCGACACGCTGGAACAGGCCATTGAAGCGGCGAAAAGTCTGCTTTCGGACACGCTGCAATGGGTGGCGATCACCAGTGCACCGGTGTCCGGCGATAACGATATTCACGTGGTGCTGGTCAGCGCTAACGGCGTCGATATCAGCGGCTACCCGCGCGTGGCGACCGACCTGAAAGGCACCGGCGATCTTTTCTGCTCAGAGCTGATCGGCTGCGTGGTGAAGGGCATTGCGCTTCCCGAGGCGATTCGGGCGGCAGGAAATCGGGTCACAGAGGTGATGCGTTATACCCTTGAACGGGGATTTGACGAGTTGATGCTCCCGCAGCGCTAAAAAAAAATGGCACCCGCAAAGGTGCCATTTTTCCATTCGGCAAGAATTACTTCTTGATGCGGATAACCGGGGTCTCGCCCACGGTCACGCTACCGGACAATTTGATCAGTTCTTTGATTTCGTCCATGTTGGAGATCACAACCGGCGTCAGGGTAGACTTGGCTTTCTCTTCCAGCAGTGCGAGATCAAATTCAATCACCGGATCGCCAACTTTAACACGCTGGCCTTCTTCGGCGATGCGTTTGAAACCTTCGCCTTTCAGCTCAACGGTGTCGATACCGAAGTGAACGAACAGCTCGATGCCGCTATCGGATTCGATAGAGAAAGCATGGTTGGTTTCAAAGATCTTGCCAATGGTGCCGTCTACTGGCGCAACCATTTTGTTGCCGGTTGGTTTGATAGCAATGCCATCACCAACGATTTTTTCAGCAAACACCACATCCGGCACGTCTTCAATGTTGACGATTTCGCCAGACAGCGGAGCAATAATCTCAATGGTTCCGGTATCTTTCTTATCGTCAGAAACCAGAGATTTCAATTTATCGAACAAACCCATGATCTTCTCCTAAGCAGTAATTTGGGCCGCATCTCGTGGATTAGCAGATTGTTTTTTCTTCAATGAACTTGTTAACCAGCGTCATTAACTCGTCCGTTGTCGGTTGAGCAAGAGCTTGCTCTGCTAATACCTTCGCATCTTCGAAGTTCGTGTTACGAATAATCTTCTTAATGCGCGGGATAGAAATGGCACTCATACTGAATTCATCCAGACCCATCCCCAGCAACAGAAGTGTAGCACGTTCATCGCCCGCAAGCTCACCACACATGCCAGTCCATTTGCCTTCGGCATGAGAAGCATCAATAACTTGCTTAATAAGTGTGAGCACGGAAGGTGACATCGGCTGGTAAAGATGTGAAATCATATCATTACCACGGTCAACTGCCAGCGTATACTGCGTTAAGTCATTGGTGCCGATACTGAAGAAATCCACTTCTTTTGCCAGATGACGAGCGATGGTTGCGGCGGCAGGGGTTTCTACCATCACGCCCACTTCGATGGTCTCATCAAAGGCTTTACCTTCGTCACGCAGTTCCTGCTTGTAGATCTCGATCTCTTTTTTCAGTGCGCGCACTTCTTCAACAGAGATGATCATCGGGAACATGATGCGCAGTTTGCCGAACGCGGAGGCACGCAGAATCGCACGAACCTGATCGCGCAGGATCTCTTTACGATCCATCGCGATACGCACGGCACGCCAGCCCAGGAACGGGTTCTCTTCTTTCGGGAAGTTCATGTACGGCAGCTCTTTGTCGCCGCCGATGTCCATGGTGCGGACGATAACCGCTTGCGAGCCACAGGCTTCTGCAACAGCTTTGTACGCGGAGAACTGCTCTTCTTCGGTTGGCAGCGCGTCGCGGTCCATGAACAGGAATTCGGTGCGGTACAGACCGACACCTTCCGCGCCGTTACGCTCAGCACCGTCGATGTCACGCACGGTACCGATGTTGGCGCAGACTTCAACCTGGTGACCATCAAGGGTGATCGCCGGCAGGTCTTTCAGTTTAGCCAGTTCGGCTTTCTCTTCTGCAACCTGAGACTGCACGTTACGCAGTGATTCAATCTCTTCGGTTGTTGGGTTGACGTAAACTTTGTTGTTTACGGCATCCAGAATCAGGTAGTCGTCGTTTTTAACCTGCGCGGTAACGCTGCCGGTACCCACGATGGCAGGCAGTTCTAAAGAACGCGCCATGATGGAGGTGTGCGAGGTACGGCCGCCCGCGTCAGTGATGAAGCCCAGCACCTTATTCAGGTTCAGCTGTGCGGTTTCAGACGGGGTCAAATCCGCCGCAACCAGAATCACTTCTTCTTTGATGGAGCCAAGGTCGATGATCGCCAGACCCAGAATGTTGCGCAGCAGGCGTTTACCGATGTCACGCACGTCAGCCGCACGCTCTTTCAGGTATTCGTCGTCCAGCTCTTCCAGGGCAGTGGCCTGACCTTCGATAATCTCATGGGCAGCAGCGTCTGCTGTCATGTGCTTATCTTTAATCAGGGCTATGATTTCCTGCTCAAGCTCCTCATCTTCCAGCAACATAATGTGGCCTTCGAAGATGGCTTCTTTTTCTTCACCGAAAGTTTCGCCAGCTTTAGTTTTGATCGCTTCTAACTGCGCTGATGCCTTGGCACGACCGCTCAGAAAACGTTCAACTTCCTGATCAACCTTGTCGGCAGAAATTTTTTTCCGGTCGATGACGATCTCGTCTTCTTTCAGCAACAGTGCCTTGCCGAAAGCGATACCCGGGGATGCTAAAATGCCTGAAATCATAACCCTACCTTACTTGTGACTGATTTTAAAAAGAACCCGTGAACTTACTCGAGCTCAGCCATCAGTTTTACCAGATGCTCAACTGCTTTTTGCTCGTCTTCGCCTTCAGCAGACAGCGTCACAACAGTACCTTGAGTCAGGCCCAGAGTTTGCAGTTTGAACAGGCTTTTTGCGCTCGCGCTTTTGCCGTTGGAAGTCACAGTGATCTCAGAAGAGAAGCCTTTCGCTTCTTTAACAAACTGAGCAGCAGGGCGGGTGTGCAGACCGTTCGGAGCGGTAATGGTAACTTCTTGCTGGAACATTGTATTTCCCCAACTTATAGGTTTAGTGTTGTGGATCTAAAGTCTAGCCTGGGGGCTTCACTTTAGCCTGTATTGTTAGCGCCGGCAGTAACGGGACGCGGCAAAGAAGCCAGTTCGACACAATCCGGAGCCTAAAACTTCTGGCTGTTGACGTTTCGCGCGTCGCTAAACATTATGCCGCGAAAGCGAGACTTGAACCAAATCATAAAATCGATTCAGCTAGTTCAAAGTCACAAATCGATTAATTTCGCGCTTCAAAATAAATGTGCTGGTTAAATACCAGACCCGGGAGGGCTAATCAATGCCAGGAGAGTTGAAAATTTGAAGTGGGCCACAAAAAAGCACCTCAATTGGTGCTTTTTTGTGCAATTTCAGGCGTCCGCCTTTACTGCTGCAATTCTTTCTCAGTAAAGAGATCGGCGAACAACGCCGTGCTCAAATAGCGCTCACCCGAGGAAGGCAGGATAACCACAATATTCTTATTGGTAAAGGCTTCGTCTTCTTGCAGCTTCAGTGCGGCGGCAACCGCGGCACCGGAGGAGATCCCCGCCAGAATACCTTCTTCTTCCATCAGACGACGCGCCGTGCTGATCGCTTCTTCGTTGGTGATTTTCACCACTTTGTCGATCAGTTTCAAATCCAGGTTGCCCGGAATAAAGCCTGCACCGATGCCCTGAATTTTATGCGGACCAGGCTTCAACTCTTCACCCGCCAGCGCCTGAGAGATAACCGGAGAATCGGTCGGCTCGACGGCCACGGCGATGAGGTCGGTTTTCCCTTTGGTGTTTTTAATGTAACGGCTGACGCCGGTCAGCGTACCACCGGTGCCCACGCCAGAAATAAACACGTCGACCTGACCGTCGGTGTCTTCCCAGATTTCCGGGCCGGTGGTTTTTTCGTGAATTTCAGGGTTTGCCGGGTTGCTAAACTGTTGCAGCAGCAGGTATTTCGCCGGATCGCTGGCGACGATTTCTTCCGCTTTCTGAATCGCGCCTTTCATGCCTTTCGCGCCTTCGGTCAGCACGAGGTTGGCACCCAGCGCTTTAAGCAGCTTACGACGCTCAACGCTCATGGTTTCAGGCATGGTCAGCGTCAGCTTGTAACCGCGAGCGGCGGCCACGTACGCCAGCGCAATCCCGGTGTTACCGCTGGTCGGTTCAACCAGTTCGATACCCTGCTTCAGCACGCCACGTTTTTCGGCATCCCAAATCATATTGGCACCGATACGGCATTTTACGCTGAAGCTTGGGTTGCGGGACTCGACCTTAGCCAGGATGCGTCCATTACCGATGCGATTCAGTCTGACCAGCGGCGTGTGACCGATAGTCAACGAGTTGTCTTCAAAAATCTTACTCATAGCCCGTCCTTAACTGTATGAAATTTGGGAACGTCATCAGCATACGCGCTCAGGCAGTATGCGGAAGTAAGCAATTCGCATATCTATATGCTGCTAAGAAATAATGGCAACAAGTATGGAATAAGAAACGGAATAATCCACTCACTTCCACAACGCGTGTTTTGACCGATAACACTCAACCCACATCGCCGTTGCCCCGCACACCGCCACCGGCATGATGACCAGGTTCAACACCGGGATCAGCGTAAACAGGCTGGTCAGCGCGCCAAACTGCATGTTTGTCACCTTTTGCGCCCGTAACGCCGTGCGCATGATGTTAAACGGCACTTTGTGATTATCAAAAGGGTAGTCGCAATACTGGATCGCGAGCATCCACGCGCTGAACAGGAACCACAGCACCGGGGCCAGCGTCTGACCAATACCGGGAATGAAATAGAGGATGAGCAGGACCAGCGCGCGCGGCAGATACCACGCCAGTTTTTGCCACTCGCGCTTCATGATGCGCGGCAGATCTTTCATGATGCCGAGCACGCCGGTGTCAGGCGGCGTGGCCCCGGTCAGGCGTGCTTCCAGCTGTTCCGCCAGCAGACCGTTAAACGGCGCGGCGATCCAGTTGGCGATAGTCGAAAAGAAATAACCAAACACCAGCACCACCGACACCACCGCAATGGGCCAGAGTAAATAGCTCAGCCACTGCAACATATCCGGGACGTGGCGCATCAGCGCCGGGATCCAGCTGTCCAGCTGGGTGAACAGCCAAAAAAACGCGCAGCCCATCAGAACGATGTTGATCAGTAGCGGCAATATAACGAAACGACGGATGCCGGGGAGGGTGATGAGCTTCCAGCCCTGAGAAAAGTACCAGACGCCGCTGTGCGGTGCGGTTGCAGATGATAAACCCATATCAGGCTATACTCCTTTAATGACAGCCAGGGAAAGTGCAGGGCTATATTATCCGTTTAATCTGTGTTGATCAGTTCGGAAATGTTCGAAAAAACAGCAAAAAGCACGTTTTTGCCTATCTTTATGCGGTGAAAGCCATGTGCGCACTTGCACTTGCGTTAATCGACAAATACTCTTAGTGAGTAAATGTTTGCCGTGGTGGCAAGGTGTTAGAACAACAGAGAATATAATGATGCAGGATTTGCGTCTGATATTAATCATTGTTGGCGCGATCGCCATAATCGCTCTGCTGGTTCATGGTTTCTGGACCAGCCGTAAAGAGCGCTCTTCTATGTTCCGCGATCGCCCACTAAAACGCATGAAGTCGCGTCGTGACGATGATGAACCGTATGACGACGACGTCGAGGAAGACGCCGATGATGGCGTAGGTGAAGTGCGTGTTCACCGGGTTAACTCCGCCCCGAACGCGGGACAGGAGCATGACGCCCCTCGTTCGCCGCAGCACCAGTATCAGCCGCCATACGCGTCTGCACAGCCTCGTCATACTGCGCCTGCCGCTCAGGACGAACCGGTGCGTCAGCCGCCACAGCCTCAGCAGCCTGTTTCGCGTCAGCCTGCGCACACCCAGCCCGCTCAACAGCCGGTAGCCCAGCCACAGCCTGTGCGTCAGCCTCAGCCGGTAGTTCAAGAACCGGCAGTGCATGAACCGGTTGCGCATGAACCGGTAGTTCAGAAACCGATGGTTCAGAAACCGAGTGTGCAGGAGCCTGTTTACGAAGAGCCTGTATTCGCGGAACCTGTACATGAAGAACCGGTCATTGAAGAGCCGATCCCCGCTGAACCCCCGAAGCGTAAAGAGACGGTCATTGTCATGAGCGTGGCCGCGCATCACGGCACTGAGATCAATGGCGAAGTGTTACTGACCAGCATCCAGCAGGCCGGCTTTATGTATGGCGACATGAATATTTTCCATCGTCATCTCAGCCCGGACGGCAGTGGCCCGGCATTGTTTAGCCTGGCGAATATGGTTAACCCTGGCACCTTTGATCCAGACATGACCGGCAATTTCACCACGCCGGGCGTCACCATCTTTATGCAGGTGCCGTCCTACGGTGATGAGCTGCAAAACTTCAAACTGATGCTCCAGTCGGCGCAGTACATTGCCGATGAAGTGGGTGGCATGGTGCTTGACGATCAGCGTCGCATGATGACGCCGCAAAAGCTGCGTGAGTATCAGGACAGAATTCGTGAAGTGAAAGGCGCTAACGCGTAATCATCGCGCAACGGTAGCAACCAACCCCTTCCTGAACCCCCGCCTGTCGGGGGTTTTTATTATTGATGGTGCGTTATGGAATCAATCGAACAACAACTGACTGACTTGCGAACCATGCTTCGCCATCATGAATACCTCTACCATGTGATGGATGCGCCGGAGATCCCCGACGCAGAGTATGACCGCCTGCTGCGCGAACTGCGCGAACTGGAAGCGCAGCACCCCGATCTGATTACCCCGGATTCCCCCACCCAGCGCGTGGGGGCCGCACCACTAACCGCGTTCGGTCAGATCCGCCATGAAGTGCCGATGCTGTCGCTGGATAACGTCTTTGATGAAGAGAGCTTCCTGGCGTTTAACAAACGCGTGCAGGACCGTCTGAAAAGCACCGAGGCGCTCAGCTACTGCTGCGAGTTAAAGCTTGACGGTCTGGCCGTCAGCATCCTGTATGAAAACGGCGTGCTGATCCGCGCGGCGACGCGAGGTGATGGCACCACCGGGGAAGACATTACCACCAATGTGCGCACCATCCGCGCGATCCCGCTGAAACTGCGCGGCGAGAATATTCCTGCGCGCCTTGAAGTGCGCGGCGAAGTCTTTCTGCCGCAGGCGGGCTTTGAAAAAATCAACGAGGACGCGCGTCGCACCGGCGGCAAGCTCTTCGCTAACCCGCGCAACGCGGCAGCGGGCTCACTGCGCCAGCTTGACCCGCGCATCACGGCGAAGCGACCGCTTACTTTCTTCTGCTACGGCGTGGGCATTCTCGAAGGTGGAGAGCTGTCGCGTAGCCATTCAGGGCGTCTGAACCAGTTCAAAGCCTGGGGATTGCCGGTCAGTGAGCGCACACGTATTTGTCAGACGCCGGAAGAGGTGCTGGCGTTTTATCACCAGGTGGAAGCCGATCGCCCGACGCTCGGTTTTGATATCGATGGCGTGGTAATCAAAGTCGATTCGCTGGATTTGCAGGAGCAACTGGGGTTTGTCGCTCGCGCACCGCGCTGGGCGGTGGCGTTTAAATTCCCCGCTCAGGAGCAGATGACCTTTGTACGCGACGTGGAGTTTCAGGTCGGTCGCACCGGGGCGATTACGCCGGTGGCGCGCCTGGAGCCGGTGCACGTGGCGGGCGTGCTGGTCAGCAATGCCACGCTGCACAACGCCGATGAGATTGCGCGTCTGGGACTGAAAATTGGCGACAAAGTGGTGATCCGTCGCGCTGGTGATGTGATCCCTCAGGTGGTTAACGTAGTGGAGTCTGAACGCCCGGAAGAAACACGCGACATCGTTTTTCCGTCCCAGTGTCCGGTGTGCGGCTCTGACGTTGAGCGCGTCGAAGGTGAAGCGGTGACGCGCTGCACCGGCGGCTTAATCTGCGGGGCGCAGCGCAAAGAGGCCCTGAAGCACTTCGTCTCGCGCCGTGCGCTGGACGTGGACGGCATGGGCGACAAAATTATCGATCAGCTGGTGGAAAAAGAGTATGTCCATACGCCAGCGGATCTGTTCACCCTGACGGCGGGCAAGCTGACCGGCCTTGACCGTATGGGACCGAAGTCGGCGCAGAACGTGGTCAACGCCCTTGAGAAAGCGAAAGCGACGACCTTCGCGCGCTTCCTGTACGCGCTGGGCATCCGCGAGGTGGGTGAGGCGACGGCTGCGGGACTGGCGGCTTATTTTGGCACGCTGGAGGCGCTGGAAGCGGCTTCTGTTGATGAGTTGCAAAAAGTGCCTGACGTCGGCATCGTGGTTGCCACCCATGTGTTTAACTTCTTCGCCGAAGAGAGCAACCGCGAGGTGATCCAGCAGCTGCGCGAGCGGGGCGTTCACTGGCCTGCGCCGGTGGCGATCAACGTCGATGAGATCGACAGCCCGTTCGCCGGGAAAACGGTGGTGCTGACCGGTAGCCTGAGCCAGATGTCCCGCGACGATGCGAAAGCGCGCCTGGTGGAACTCGGCGCGAAAGTGGCGGGCAGCGTGTCAAAGAAAACGGACCTGGTGATTGCCGGTGAAGCGGCCGGCTCCAAGCTTGCGAAGGCGCAGGAACTGGGGATAGAGGTTATCGACGAGGCGGAAATGCTCCGTCTGCTGGGCGTGTAAAATGGACAAAGAGCGGCTGATTGACATCGCCAATACCGAAATGCCGTTTGGCAAATACAAAGGCCGCAGGCTGATTGATTTGCCAGAAGAGTATTTGCTGTGGTTTGCCCGTAAGGATGCGTTTCCCGCCGGGCAATTAGGTGAGCTAATGGCCTTCACCATGCTGATCAAAACCGAGGGGCTGACGCATCTGGTTCAGCCCCTGAAACGCCCTTAGACCTTCGCGGCGTCGGTGGTGGAAGCCGCCTGCGCCTTTAACTGGTCGGTCTGGCGTTTGTAACGACGCGCCAGCACCGCACAGACCATCAGTTGGATCTGGTGGAAGATCATCAGCGGCAGCACCATCATGCCGATGACCGCCGTCGGGAAGAGAATGTTCGCCATCGGAATGCCGTTGGCGAGGCTCTTTTTGGAGCCGCAGAAGACAATGGTAATCTCATCGGCTTTGTTAAAGCCAAATCCGCGCGCCGCTGCCACGTTAACGCCGATAACAATCGCCAGCAGCACCAGACTGACAATCACGATAAACAGCAGTGATCCCACGCCCACCTTATGCCAGATACCGTTTACCACCGCCTCGCTAAAGGCAGAGTAGACCACCAGCAAAATGGAGGTCTGATCGGTTTTGGAAATCCACTTCTTGTGTCTGGCGACAAACGCGCCGGTCCACGGGCGGGAGAGGTGGCCCAGCACGAACGGCAGCAGCAGTTGCAGCATGATTTTGCCGACCTGATCGAGGCTGCCTTCAGCGCCGTGCATATTCATCACCAGACCGACCAGCAGCGGTGAGAGGAAAATTCCCAGCAGGCTGGACGCCGAGGCCGAACAGACTGCCGCCGCGACGTTACCGCCCGCAAGCGACGTAAAGGCGATGGCCGACTGCACGGTGGCTGGCAGGATGCACAGGTACAGGAAGCCGGTATACAGCTCCGGGCTCACGTTAACCGGTGCCCACCAGGCGAAAAGCACGCCGAGCACCGGGAACAGGACGAAGGTGCTGCACATCACCCACAGATGCAGCCGCCAGTGGCTGCCCCCTGCGATAATCGCTTCGCGAGAGAGTTTTGCACCGTGCATGAAAAACAGCAGCGCAATGGCCGCGTTGGTCAGCCATTCAAAAAAGGGCACGAATCCACCGCGCGCAGGCAGAAACGACGCCAGCAGTACGGTGCAGACCAGCGTTAAGGTAAACGGGTCGAGGAAGCGGAAAAATTTCATAAACACTCCTGAAGTCAGTGTTCTTATTTTGCTTTTTTCTGTTTGAGAAATAAAATTGATTTATTGCATCCATTGATGAATTAAACAGATGAATTACTCGCTCCGTCAGTTACGCATTTTTATCACCGTCGCGCAGGCCCGCAGCTTTAGCCGTGCGGGGGAGATTATCGGCCTTAGCCAGTCAGCGGTCAGCCACAGCGTGAAAGAGCTGGAGCACCAGACCGGCGTCCGGCTTCTCGATCGCACCACGCGCGAGGTGGAACTGACCGAAGCCGGGCAGCAGCTTGCGGCACGTCTGGAACGCCTGTTAGATGAGCTTAGCAGCACCCTGCGCGAAGCGGGGCGCGTTGGACAGCAGTTGACCGGTACCGTGCGCGTGGCCGCCAGTCAGACCATTTCAGCGCATCTGATCCCGCAGTGCATCGCCCGGAGCAACCAGTGTTACCCCGCGATCAACTTTGTACTGCATGACCGGCCGCAGCAGTGGGTGCTGGAGAGCATCCGCCAGGGCGAAGTGGATTTCGGTATTGTTATCGATCCGGGGCCGGTGAGCGACTTGCAGAGCGAGGCGATTTTATCTGAGCCGTTTTTGCTGCTTTGCCCGCAGGATCACCCATTTTCCGCTCTGGATAAGGTGGAGTGGCAAAAGCTCGCCGACGAGCGGCTGGTATTGCAGGACTATGCCTCGGGCAGCCGTCCGCTTATTGACAGTGCGCTGGCGCGATTTCATTTGCAGGCGAAGATCGTACAAGAGATAGGCCACCCGGCGACGCTTTTTCCAATGGTGGAAGCGGGCATTGGCATCAGCGTTTTACCGGCGCTGGCACTTCCGCTGCCCATGGGCAGTACGCTATGGGTTAAGCGTTTAACACCGGTGGTTGAGCGGCAGTTGATGCTGGTGCGGCGAAAAAATCGTTCGCTGTCAGGGGCGGCGCAGGCGTTGTGGGACGTGGTGCGGGAACAGGCCCGGCGGTTAACCGAGGCCCGAATGAGCGATCCTCTGTTTAACGACTGAGGATTTAGATGTAGATATCGATTTTGTGCTCAGCGGACGGCGAGTTTACCCCTTCCGCTTTTTCCTGCTTATCATCTTTCTTCTGTTCAGCCTGCTGCGCCTGTTGGCGTTGCAACTGAGCCAATTGTGCCTGCAACATTTTGATCTGCGCCTGGATAACTTCCTGCTGCTTCTGCTTTTCTTCTGCCGTGCCGCTGCCGTTGGTAACATCTTTCAGCTGGGTGGTCAGTTTGCTGATCTGCTGCGTCAGGCTGCTGATCTGCGATGCAATGCTGTTGCTGGAAGAACCGCTGGAGCTGCTGCCGGAAACGCCGGACGTTGTTGCCGAGATAGTTGTCATTGTGAGTCCCTTTTTGCCATAAACCTGTTTTATCGGCATTTTATGCCGAAGCTTGAAAAGGTTGAATGGCTGCGGTGAGGGTAAACAGCATTCATTATCAAAAAACAGGCCTTAACCTAAACGCCGCTATTTAATTGCCTGCGTTATCAATTTTGCACGGTTTTGTCTTTGGTTTCACAGGCCAGATAGCGCAGCGGCACTAAAGACACTGTTTTGCCGGGCGGGGGTTTTGTAGGCCTGATAAGCGCAGCGCCATCAGGCAGATCGCGGAAACGAAAAAAGCGCCTAAAGGCGCTTTTTTCTGAATTGGTGGGTCGTGCAGGAT
>CAUQTV010000019.1:0-34961 GCA_963521185.1 uncultured Enterobacter sp.
CCTGAGCGATCACCTTTAACACGTTGGCAGTTACACAGAATTATTTACAGGCTCTGCTCTCTTATTGTTAAAGGGACATCATTGACTATACCAAAGGCCATCTATCCGTATCTCCTTCTGCGATAGATGACGTTATTGTTTTTCACGTGTATTAGATGAGCATGGTCTACAGTCTAGAAAATTCAAGAGAGTGAATTATCCGACAGAAACGCTCACTTCTGGAAACGAACGACAAGCCTATAGCGTCCACTAACGCCTCAACCAACACGCAAAATCCCACCCCTAAGAATCAACCTGAAAATCAATAAGATACAAAAACCTCTTCCATATCAACATCATCGCCACTCTTTTTGCGCCTTCCCTTCCCCGCAAAAAATCAAAATCCCCAATAAACTCAGCCACCTCTCCCACCAATTACAAGGACGCCAGCTCGGTGATTACCAGAGTCATCCGATGAAGTCCTAAGAGCCCGCACGGCGCAAGCCCTGCGGGCTTTTTTGTGCCCTCAATTGTCCCGCCAAATCCGAAGAGAACGCATTAAATCCGCCCTTCAGGCACCATGATCGGAAGCCTCTGCAACGGAAAATCCGGGTTACGTGATTTGACGGACGGCCTCTACGTTAACTGTCAGGCAGGCACTGTAAAAAGCCGTGGCGCACGCCACGCTGGGAAATGACTTCATCGGCAAAGTGCTGAACATCGCCCATATCCCCCTTCAGCACGGCGATTTCAAGACAGTCGTCGTGGTTGATGTGTACATGCAGCGTGGCGACGGACAACTCGTGATGATGATGCTGGGTGGAGACCAGCCGACTGGCCAGATCGCGTTTCTCATGTTCATAGACATACGAGAGCACCGCAAAGCCCTGGGTGCCATGTTCCTGCGTCGCTTCCTGCGCCAGCGCGCCGCGCAGAATGTCCCGAATCGCCTCAGAACGGTTGTTGTAGCCACGGCGCTGGCTCAGGCCATCCAGCGTTTCGAGTAAATCGTCATCAAGAGTAATAGTGACACGTTGCATCTGTTAAACCTTATTACGACGTAGGGGAAAAGCGGGAAGTACCGCATTTTGTAGCATGTGACCGGAGCGGGAAGAAAAAGTTAATGTGTCGCCCAGGGTCTGCGTCTCAACGATTTGCCCCTCATCCATCACCATCACCCGCTGGCAAAAGCGTTCCACCAGGCGCAGGTCGTGGGTGATAAACAGACAGGCGGTGCCAAACTGCTGTTGCAGTTTTTTGAGCAGGCGAATGACGCTCGACTGGAGTACAAGATCGAGGTTTGAGAGCGCTTCATCCAGGATCAGAAGTTTCGGTTCAACCGCCAGCGCTCGTGCCAGACAGACGCGCTGGAGTTGTCCGCCGCTCAACTGTGGCGGCCGCTTGTCGAGCACGCTGTCGTCAAGCTCTACGGCATGGAGCATTTCGATGGCTCGCGCCATTTGTTCTGATTTGGTCAGCGACAGCAGATGGCGCATTGGCTCACGTAAAATTTCACACACGGTTTTACGTGGGTTTACGGCGCTAATAGAGTCCTGGAACACCATCTGAATATCCCGGCGAAACGCCTTTTGCTTTGCGCGGTTCAGTCGCGAGAGCGGCACGCCCCGCCAGTTGACGCTTCCCTCTGTTGGTGATTCCAGACCGACGAGCAGGCGCGCTAGCGTGCTTTTCCCGCAGCCGCTGCGTCCTAGCAGGGCAACGGTTTCGCCGCTTTTCAGCGCTAAAGAGACCTCTTTTAACACCGGTAAGTGTGCGTAGCAGTGTGAGAGCGTAGAGACGCTGAGTAATGTCATGATGCCAGCTCCAGGCCGTACAGAGCGAGATGCGCCGCAACCAGATCATGGGTGATCCTGTGTTTGGGCGCGCTGAACAGCGTTTCGACATCGGCCTGTTCCACAATGCTACCGTTATCCATCACGGCGACATCGTCCGCCAGTCGCGCGACCACGCCCATATCGTGCGTCACCAGCAGCATGCCCGGCGCACGGTTTTGCATAATGCCTGCCAGCAGATCAAGAATGCGCGCCTGGGCCACGACATCC
The DNA here is from genome assembly GCA_963521185.1 of uncultured Enterobacter sp. Classification (GTDB taxonomy): domain Bacteria; phylum Pseudomonadota; class Gammaproteobacteria; order Enterobacterales; family Enterobacteriaceae; genus Enterobacter_D. The sequence goes on from CAUQTV010000019.1 coordinate 2,043, forward strand.
AGATCGGTGGTCGGCTCATCGGCGATGATAAACGGCGCATCGCACAGCAGCGCCATGGCAATCATCATGCGTTGCAGCATACCGCCGCTCATCTCGAACGGATAAAGTTTCAGAACGCGCTGCGCATGTTCCAGCCCAACGGATTCAAGTGCGGCGATGAGCGTCGCGTCGTCTGCGGGTTTGCCCTGCGCCCGGCAGGTTTCTCGCGCATGAGTTGCCATGGTATGCAGTGGATTAAAGGCGCTACGCGGGTTTTGCATGATGGTGGCAACTTTACTGCCGCGCAACTCGCAGGGTGCAACCGCCCTGCCATCGGCGAGAATGCTCCCTGCCGTTTGCCGTATGCCTGCGGGCAGAATGCCAAGCGCCGCCGCGCAGGTCAGCGATTTACCACTGCCGCTGCCGCCAACCAGCGCCAGTACCCGTCCGCGCTTAAGCGTTAAAGAGACACCCTGCACCAGCGGGCGTTCGGCCTGTAATGTGATGTTTTGCAGTTCAATCTGTTGCGGCATCAGTGGGCATGCTCCGTAACCAGATGAGGATCCAGGCGATCGCGTAGCGCGTCACCTACCATGTTGAAGGCCATTACGGTGATAAACAGCGCCAGTCCCGGCCAGAACATTTGCAGCGGCTGAGTCCAGATATACTGGCGCGCGTCGTTGATCATCACGCCCCATTCAGCGGTTGGCGCGGTCACGCCAAGGCCAAGGAACGACATTCCGGCGACGTGCAGCATCATGTGCCCGATATCCAGCGTTGCCAGCACCAGCAGCGAGGGGATCGCCGCACCTGCCAGATGGTCAGTAAACACCCGAATATGACCCGCGCCGGAAAGCCGGGAAGCAAGCACAAACTCACGCTGGCGCAGGGAGATCGTCAGGCTCCGCACCATTCGCGCATACCACGCCCAGTGCGACAGGGCGATGGCGATAATCACATTGGTCAGCCCGGTTCCCAGTACGCCGACCAGAAAGAAAGAGAGGATCGAGGTCGGAAAGGTCATAAACATATCGGCGATGCGCATGGTGACCTGATCGACCCGACCACCAATAAGCCCCGCGCTGCCGCCGACGATAAGTCCCATCACCAGAACCAGCAGCAGGCAGAGCATCACCGAACCGAGTGAGACGCGGGTTGCCGCCAGCAAACGCGAAAAGATATCGCGGCCCAGATGGTCGGTCCCCAGCCAGTGCTGGCTGTCAGGCGCAAGTAAACGCGAAGGTAAATCAATGGCCTGCGGGTCATAGGGGAGCCACCACTGGCTGGTAAGCGCAATCAACGCCAGCAGGGCAATGATGATCAAAGAGAGGCGGACGGACCAGCGTGAAGAGAGGAAAAGGTTCACGAGTGCGCTCCTTCATGGCGACGAATGCGCGGATCCAGCACGGCATTCAGTAGATCAACAATCAGGTTGCAGCCCCCAAAAACAATCACCATTATCAGCGTAAAGCACTGGATCACCGGGTAGTCACGGTTAAAAATTGCTGAAACGGCATAGCGCCCCACGCCGGGCCAGGCAAAGATGTTTTCGATAATCATGGTGCCGCCAATCAGTTCGCCGATATGCATCCCGACGGCGGTGATCATTGGCAGCGAGGCGTTACGTAAAATATGATGGCGTTCGGTTTGCTTCTCGCTCAGGCCGCGTAACCGCGCCCAAGTCACATGGCGTTGCCCGGCGACGTCCAGCATGCTGGCGCGCAGCAGACGGGCGTTAATCGCCAGTGACATAAAGGCTATCGACACCGCAGGCAGAACGATGTGCTGCCAGCCGCCATAACCCATCGCTGGCAGCCATTGCAGGTAAACCGAGAAAAACATCACCAGCAGAAAGGCGAGCCAGAAGTTAGGCATCGACACCCCGAGAAAGGCGATAAAGCGCACAGCGAAATCCGGCAGGCGATCGCGGTGGCGCGCGGCCCAGATGCCGAGCGGTACCGAGGTGAGCAGGATCAAAACCAGCGCGGCACCCGCCAGCTGTAGCGTGGCGGGCAGGAAGTTCAGCACGTCATCCAGCACCGGTCGCTGGGTGGCAAACGAGATGCCGAAGTCCAGATGCAGTGCCTTCCACAGCCAGGTACCGTATTGCACGACAAGCGGTTGATCCAGGCCCAGCATCACGCGGGTGGAAGCGACCATCTCCGGCGTCGGCGGCAGGTTTGACAAGCGCAAATAGTCGAGCGCCGGGTCGCCGGTCCCCAGGCGCAGCATCAGGAAGATGATGACCGAGGCGGCGAAAATCATCGGAATCAGCAGCGCCATGCGCCGCAACGCGTAACGCAACATCAGGGTTTCACCGGTTTAATCTGTTCAAACGGAATCTCAGAGGCAATTGGCGCATAAGGGATGACGCCAAGTTCTGGTCTGGCAACGACCATCATTGAGACATAGCTAATGGGCAGGTAGACCGCGTCGTTGTGCAGACGCGTAAGAATGTCGCGGTACAACGCCTGACGCTGCGTTTCGTCAGCGGTTTGCAGCACTTCACCTATATCTTTATCAATCAACGGCTTGTCGGCCAGCCCCTGCTGTGCCTGAAAGTCAGCATGCGAAGGTACGCGCATTGAACTCATAAAGGCGTGGGGATCGTACGGCGCGCCCCAGGTACGGTTGAAAATCATGCCAAAGCGACCGTCACGCTGGCGGGCGTAAATGCTGCTCTCTTCCTCGCCGACTAATGCCACATCCACGCCAGTCTGCCGCATATCCGCCTGGATGATTTCCGCCATCGATTTGCTTAGTGCGTCGGTACCAATAAATGCCAGTTCAATGCGCAGCGGCTGACCGTTTTTCTCACGAATGGCTTTCCCGGCGGGCAGCGTCCAGCCTGCTTTTTCCAGCAATGCTTTCGCCTGTTGCGGCGAGTACTGGCGAGGTTTCAGACCAATATTGGCGTAAGGAACGCCAGGGGAAAACAGCGTATCGGCAACCTGCTGCGTGCCGTAAAGGGCATTATCAATGAGCGATTTTTTGTTTACCGCATAGTTGAGCGCTTCACGGACTGCCAGTTCGTTGGTCGGCGCTTTTGCAGAGTTCAACGCGAGCATTATCGTCTCTATTGGCCGGGAAAGCTGGGTACGGTATGCCGGGTTCTGACTGAAGCGGGCAAAGGTGTCGAGCGGCAGCAATCCTTCATTGCCGTACAGCAGGTCAATATCACCGGTTTCAAAGGCGACGGCGCGGGTTGTAGGATCTGGGATCACTTTGACTGTAATCTTTTGAATCTGCGGTTTTTCACCCCAGTAGTGGTCGTTTCGCACCAGCACATCGTATTGATTAAGCTTAGATTCTTTTACTCTCCACGGACCGGTGCCAATCGGTGCTTTGATACCGTGCAGGGTCTCATTGTCTTTAAACTGCGAGGGCGCAATAAAGCGGAAAGGACGCGGCAGCGCCAGCTCCTGCAAAAACGGGTAATAGGCGCTTTTCAGGGTGATTTGCAGTTGATACGTGCTGAGTGCGTTGACGTCAACGATCTGATTGGCCAGCTCCAGCCAGGCGTGACGCTGGCGATTATCCAGCACGACGCGGAAGTTCTCAGCGGCGGCATGGGCGTCAAAGGCTTCACCGTTTGAAAATTTCACATCATCGCGCAGGGTAAAGGTCCAGGTTTTGCCGTCTGCCGAGTGCGTCCAGCTTTTTGCCAGCCAGGGTTTCACCGAACCGTCTGCCTGATATTTCACCAGCGGCTCATAGACCATACTCTGGGCGAACATCTGATTTGGGGTGTACAGATGTGGGTTGAGCGGGCCAACGTTTACCGGCCATGCGGTGGTTATTTCATCCAAAGGGTGAGCGTTTCCCCAACAAGAGACAAGAGTCAACAGCAGCACAAGCGAGGGGCATAATCTGGACACAGCAGTGGCCTTATAGAGGAGAGAGACAGCGAAATGAGTATGATGATTTTATTGATTCATCATATTTATCAGTTGAGGCAGATCAAACGGCATTAAGATCTGATAGCGACAGGAAAAAAAATGACTACGCATTGCTTCGCTATCGGGCGTTATTGACACCCGCTTGTGGCGCTAAGCCGTGCTGTCAGTTTGCCCCTCTTGATCACGATGCTTGCGACTTAACCAGTGATGATTGTGAGAGTCTTGTCTGTTAGACTTCACGGAATTCAAAACGGTTGATTTTCGTAATGTTTAAACTATTCACAAAGTATGCTTCCATTGGCCTGCTTAATACGGCGTTACACTGGATTATTTTCGCCCTGTGCGTTTATGGCTTCCACACGCGTCAGGCGCTGGCAAATGTGGTTGCTTTTGCTGTGGCTGTCAGTTTTAGTTTCTTTGCTAACGCCAGATTCACTTTTAAATCAACGACGTCTACATCCCGCTACCTGCTTTATGTCGGCTTTATGGGAACATTGAGCGCTGTCGTCGGTTGGGTTGCCGATGAGTGCGTCATGGCACCGATCGTTACGCTTATTGTGTTTTCCGCAATCAGTCTGGTGTGCGGGTTCTTTTATTCGCGTTTCATTGTTTTCAGGAATACGAAATGAAAATTTCACTCGTGGTTCCCGTCTTTAATGAAGAGGACACGATCCCCATTTTTTATAAGACTGTCAGAGAGTTTGACGCACTAAAACCTTATGTTGTCGAGATCGTCTTTATCAATGACGGTAGCGCAGATGCGACGGAATCAATCATAAATGCGCTGGCCATCGCCGATCCTCTGGTTATGTCCCTCTCGTTCACGCGCAATTTCGGCAAAGAGCCTGCACTATTTGCCGGGCTGGACCATGCTACCGGCGATGCGGTCATTCCTATCGACGTCGATCTACAAGATCCCATTGAAGTGATCCCGCATTTGATCGAGAAATGGCAGGCGGGCGCGGACATGGTGCTGGCAAAGCGTACCGACCGCTCGACGGATGGTCGGTTAAAGCGCAAATCCGCGGAATGGTTCTATAAACTGCATAACAGAATCAGCACGCCGAAGATTGAAGAGAACGCGGGCGATTTTCGCTTGATGTCCCGCGAGGTGGTGGAAAATATTAGGCAGTTACCTGAGCGTAATCTGTTTATGAAGGGCGTGCTTTCCTGGGTGGGTGGCCACACCGATGTTGTTGAATATGCCCGCGCCGACCGTGTTGCAGGCGATTCAAAATTCAACGGATGGAAACTGTGGAATCTGGCGCTGGAGGGGATCACCAGCTTTTCCACCGTCCCGCTGCGCATCTGGACCTATATTGGCATCAGCGTTTCAGCCCTCTCCTTTGTTTATGCCGTGTGGATGATCCTGGATAAACTCGTATGGGGTAATCCTGTTCCCGGTTATCCCTCGCTGATGACCGCGATTCTCTTTTTAGGCGGCGTTCAGCTTATTGGCATTGGTATCCTGGGTGAGTATATTGGTCGCGTCTACACGGAGGTTAAGCAAAGGCCTCGTTACATCATTAAGAGCAAAAACAGGACGATGGAATAATCATTAACATGTTAAAGCGACTACCTAAAACAACGATTGTGACGCTGGCATTTTTTGCCATTTTTCTCATTGAGTGGTATACCCCCATTCATTCGGATGATTACCGCTACTATTTGTTAGGGGTTTCACCTGAAGCCCACTTCAATCATTACATGACCTGGAGCGGCAGGATCGTTGCCGACTACGTCAGTTCGCTTATTCTTTATACGCAATCACAGTTTGTGTATTCCGCTGCCGCAGGGTTTTCGACGGTTGCGTTCTGCTACTTCATCGTCAAAACGCCGTCAGGATCGTTACGCTGGACGAAAGCAGACTCTATTTTATTCCCATTGATCTTCTTCACCTACTGGATTGCCAACCCCAATTTAGGGCAGACAACCTTCTGGATCGTGGGCGCGGCAAACTACCTCTGGACTAACGTATTTGTCGCCGCATGGCTGTTCTTTATGTACAGCATCACGATGAAAAATATCAGGACAATCAATCCGCTGATTGCCTTACTCAGTTTTATGGCAGGCTGTTCCAATGAAAGCGTCTCGCCATTTGTTTCCCTGATCTCAATAGTCGCGATTGCTTACGAGCTGTGGCGGACAAAATCCGTTTCCGTCAATAAGATTATTTACAGCATCAGTACAATCTTAGGCTCCTGCGTATTGATTCTTTCACCGGGTAATTTCATCCGTGCCAGTGGGAAAGAGTTTTGGTACGGGAGATCGGTTTTCGAACGCATTTTCATTCACGTAACGGAACGCGTCCATAATCACCTGGCGCTTATCTGGATTGGCTACGTTGTTCTGTTCTTGTTAGTGCTGTTGGTTATTTTTAGTAAACCGGTTCGTGCGAAGATCGCAAAAAGTCATCTGGTTGCTGCGGCACTGGTGGTCTGCGCGGGCGTTGGCACGTCGTTGATTATGTTTGCCTCCCCGTCTTACCCTGACCGGGTCATGAACGGGACGTTTATGTTCTTCCTGTTGGCAATTTCCTTCGTGGCTTATGGTTTATTAACCAGCGGAGTAAAAGCGGGGTTCATCGGTACGACTGCCGTTACCGCGCTCTGCGGGATAACCTTCGCCTGGTCTTATCCGATGATGTTCAACGCTTACCAAAAAACCGCTAAACAGGAAATAGTAAGACAAGACGTCATTAAACAGGAGATTGCGCAGGGTAAGCAGGTGTTTACTATTCCTGACTATTACTTCGTCAAATTGCAAAACAGTGGCGGTCAATTTGGTTTCTTCCACGATGTCCTGGTGGTCGGCGAATATTACGGCGTTCAGGAAATTGACGTGCAAAATGTTGGCTTTGACTATTCGGTGGTAGCCGACGGAGAGGCGCATAAGCTGGCAAACAGTGCCGTGGCCTACACTAATCACCAGGGCGACCTGGTCATTATTAGCCCGCAGCCCCTTGATCAACCCGTTTCGGTCACGGTGGACGGCGTGCGTAAAAGTCTCCCCTACGAGAAGATGAAGTACGCAGAAATCAACAATGAATTCTGGTACTACGCGCCTGTTAATAAAGGCGACGTTAGCGCAATATCCCTTTGAGTCATCAAACGTCCCCCGCTTCACGTCAGGGCGGGGGACTTGCAACGCACAGCGTTAGCCCGCCTCTTTCACCGGTTCTTTTGCCACCACAATTTGCCCCCTGCCGCGCTCTTTGGCGAGATACAGCGCCAGGTCGGCGGTGCGGATCAGGTTATCCGCGCGGGCATGCACCGGCCAGGTGGCAAGCCCGATGGAGACCGAGATCGGGCCGATATCGTGGGATTCATAGATCATAGGCTGCGTGGCAATAGCCATCAGGATCTTGCTGGCAATCGCGCGCGCCTGCGCTTCGGTCACATCCGGCAGGATCACCAGGAACTCCTCCCCACCGTAGCGGAAAGCAATGCCGCGCTCATCAAGGGTGCTTTGGATAAGCTGCGCCGTCTCGCGGATCACTTTATCCCCGGCTTCGTGACCGTACGTATCGTTAAGCCGTTTGAAATGGTCGATGTCGATCATCAGGCAACTGAGCACGCTTTTTTTCGCTTCCATGCGGGTGATCAGCGTGCGCAGAGTTTCATCCAGATGGTAGCGGTTATGCAGGCCGGTCAGCGAATCAAACATCGCCCGCTCGGTGAGCGTGTCGCGCAGTTTCTGGTTCGCCAGCGCGAGGGCCAGCGTCTCGGCGATCAGTTCAAGATAGGTAAACGGCGGCTCTTTATCGTGCAGGTGATTTTCAAAGGTCAGCAGCCCGATAATATTATTTTGCGCGATGAGCGGCACACAAATGGCGTTTTCGGCAATCTCAGCGGGAAGATGTTCACAGGGAATATCGACGGTATCCCGCGCGGGGCTGTGAAGCTGACCGCGTTTGAGCGCCCAGCAGCTGTCGGGCGTAAACGGCGTGTCGTCCCCGGCCGGTGACAGCCAGTGCGTCACGCACACCATGCGGTTGGCGCGCCGGTCGAGCATATACAAGCGTCCGCCCATGTCCGGAATGATTTGCGGTACAAACAGGGTGACGACTTTTAAGATGCTGTCACGCGTGTCGCAGCCCTGTAACCGCTGGGTCATGCGCGCCAGCAAATTGCGCGTCACCCAGTCGGCATCCCTTTCCCGCTCCAGCCGCTGGCGCGCCAGGCCGTTCTCGCGGAAGATGCGGATCGCCTGCGCCATATCGCCAATTTCATCCACCTGCGCCAGCACCGGGGCTTCGACGTCGTAGTCCTGCGACGCCAGGCGGTTGACCACATCGCTGAGCGTCACCACCGGCCGCAAAATACGGTGTTTGATAATAAAGCCCAGCACGAACAAAAAGAGAAACGCGGTCAGCGCGACCATGATTTCCGAGAGGGTGCGCAGCCGCTGCGAATCCTGCGTGGCGTCAACGATGGCATTTTTGGTACGCTGATCCAGCAAATTGCGAAAATGCTCGAAGCCGTACTGCGCCTGGTTCAGCTGCTGTTCGTAGGCATCGCTGTAAACCAATTTTATACTGCCCGCCGCATCGCCCCGCTCTACCGCTGCCAGCGCCGCGCGCTGCTCATCTTCGATCTCTTTTAGCACCGCGAGGCCATCGCGTAGCAGCATGAGTTCTTCCGTGGTTGCCCCCGCGTCTTTAAGTGCAGCGAGCTGTTTTTCCAGTTTGTCATCTGCCGCGAAGCCCGCTTTCAGCGCCTGGATATCTTCGGGATCGGGGTTCATGACAATGGATCGCGCCAGATCGCTCAGCGCGAATGCTTCGGTTTCCACTTCCTCGGTGAGGGTGTCAAAGGTGTAGCGCTGCCCAACGGCTTTACGCTCCACGCGATCCGCGCTGGAGGCCATAAACATCGCGACACCGGACGTGAGCGTCAGTATCACGGTCGCGACATAGGCAAAGTTGGTGATGGTTGCAATACGCACAAAGTTCCCCTGTCGCATGGCGTCACAAAGCATCCCTGTTTTTTTTGATATCTGCCCGTCCACGAGTCAGATAGTTGGCGTCCCTGGTGCTTTACAGCCGTACCACGAAAGTCGTAGGGAAATAATAGTATAGCAACGCGAAAAAAGGCGGCGGGGTGATGCCGTTACGTGACGGGCGGCGAAATCCGCCGTCGTCGTGGGAAGATATTTACCGCTGCATCTCTTCTCTGGGTCAAATGAGTGATATATTTTCACGCAGTAAACCAAGGAGATGCAATGTCGGAATTTGATGCTATCGCGCGTGACCTGCTGGTGGAAGAGCAACGCCAGCAGGCGCAGGACAGGAAGTTACTTGACCGGGTGCTGGAAATTTACGGCCAGAAGTACGTGGCGGAACAGCTGCGCAAGCTGGGGAAAAACGAGTGGAGCCGTGAGACGCTCAACCGCTGGGTCAACGGTAAATGTTCGCCAAAGTCGCTGACCACCTCTGAGGAGGCGCTGCTGCGCAAAATGCTCCCCTCGCCCCCGGCGCACCATCCCCACTATGCGTTTCGTTTTATCGATCTCTTTGCGGGCATCGGCGGCATTCGCCATGGTTTTGAGGCTATCGGCGGTCAGTGCGTGTTTACCAGCGAATGGAATAAAAACGCGGTGCGCACCTATAAAGCCAACTGGTTTAACGAAGAGCAGACGCACACCTTTAATCTCGATATCCGCGAAGTGACCCTGAGCGATAAACCGCAGGTCAGCGAGCAACAGGCGTATGCGCATATCGATGGGCAGATCCCCGATCACGACGTGCTACTGGCCGGTTTTCCCTGCCAGCCGTTCAGTCTGGCAGGCGTCAGTAAAAAGAACGCGATGGGCCGCGCGCACGGCTTTGAATGCGAGGCGCAGGGCACGCTGTTCTTCGACGTGGCGCGTATTATCAAAGCCAAGCGCCCGGCGATTTTCGTGCTGGAAAACGTCAAAAACCTGAAAAGCCACGATAAGGGCAAAACGTTTAGCGTGATCATGGAGACGCTGGACGAGCTGGGCTATGAAGTGGCCGACGCGTCGGTCACCGGCAAGGACGATCCGAAAATCATCGACGGTAAGCATTTTTTGCCCCAGCACCGCGAGCGCATCGTGCTGGTCGGTTTTCGCCGCGATCTGAACATTGACGACGGTTTTACCCTGCGCGACATCAGCCGTTTTTACCCGGCGCAGCGCCCGACCTTTGGCGAACTGCTGGACCCGACCGTTGACAGCAAATACGTGCTGTCTGAAAAGCTGTGGGATTACCTGTACCGTTACGCTAAAAAACACCAGGCGAAGGGTAACGGCTTTGGCTTTGGGCTGGTGGATCCCACGCGGGCCGACAGCGTGGCGCGCACCCTCTCCGCGCGCTATCACAAAGACGGTTCAGAGATTTTGATCGACAGAGGCTGGGACAAAGCCCTCGGCGAGGCTGATTTCACCGATGCCGCAAACCAGGCGCGCCGACCCCGTCGCCTGACGCCGAGGGAGTGCGCGCGGTTAATGGGCTTTGAAAAAGTGGGCGAGCGCCCGTTCCGCATTCCGGTTTCGGACACGCAGGCTTACCGCCAGTTTGGCAACTCGGTGGTGGTGCCGGTTTTTGCCGCCGTGGCGCGTTTACTGGAGCCGTACATTGCCCGCGCCGTGGCGCGGCGTAACGGCGAAAACAGCTAATCTTTCCCGGCACCGGCTGCCGGGAAAAATATTAAGCGCGTGTTAATAAAATGTTCGTAAAGTTTAAATTTTAAGCGTCGATAATCGTTATGCACTTGCGGCTCACTAACGGACGACAGTTATGCTTACGAACATCAGAGTTATTACCGGAATTATCCTCGCGCTGTCCCTCTTCTGCATTCTGCAAGCGGTCACCGGCGGGCTGTTTTACGCTGCGGTCGATAACGATCGCAGCAACTTCCAGCAGTATGGCGTCCTCAACGCCCAGCAGGAAAACCTTGGCGACAGCGTCAATACGTTGGTGAAAACCCGCGTCACCGTCACGCGCGTGGCGATCCGCTTTTTGAAAAATCAGCGCGATCCCGCCTCTCTTGCCGCCATCGAAAAGCTGCTCGGCACCGCCAGCGACTCGCTGGATAAGGCCGAAAACTATTTCACCAGCTACAAAAGCATTGCCCGTTTAAACGGTCAGAATGCCGCGCTCGCCGACGCGATGGAAAAGAATTACCGCCAGATGCACGATGTGCTGAAGTCGTCGATTCAGTTCCTGCGGGCCAACAACTACGATGCCTACGGTAATCTCGATGCGCAGCAGGCGCAGGATGAAATGGAAGCGACCTACTCGCAATGGCGCACTGAAAACAACGGTCTGCTCAAAGCCGCCACCGTCGAGAACCAGAAAAGCTTCACCCAGATGCAGTGGACGCTGGGCACCATTTTGCTGGTGATGATCGCGGTGATCCTGTTTATCTGGCTGGCGCTGCAACAGGTGCTGATGAAACCGCTGCAAACCATGCTGGCGCATATTCGCGCCATTGCCAGCGGCGATCTGACGCGCGCGATCAATGCGCAAGGCCGTAACGAAATGGGCCAACTGGCGAGCGGGCTGCATGAGATGCAGCAGTCGCTGGTGACGACGGTGAGCGCGGTGCGAAACAGTTCTGATTCTATTTACACCGGTGCCGGGGAAATCTCTGCGGGCAACAATGACCTCTCTTCACGCACCGAACAGCAGGCGGCCTCGTTAGAAGAAACTGCCGCCAGCATGGAAGAGTTGACCGCTACGGTAAAACAGAACACCGATAACGCTCGTCAGGCGGCCCTGCTGGCTAAAAACGCCTCGGAGACCGCCGCGCGCGGTGGCGATGTGGTGAGCAATGTGGTGCGCACCATGCACGCCATTGCCGACAGCTCGCAGCAAATTGCGCACATCACCAGCGTGATCGACGGCATTGCCTTCCAGACCAACATCCTGGCGCTCAACGCCGCCGTGGAAGCGGCGCGGGCGGGCGAACAGGGCCGTGGATTTGCGGTGGTAGCGGGCGAAGTGCGCACGCTGGCCAGCCGCAGCGCCAACGCCGCAAAAGAGATCAAAACGCTGATTGAAAACTCGGTCAGCCGGGTCGATACCGGCACCTCACAGGTGGCGGAAGCGGGTGAAACGATGAAAGAGATCGTCAGCGCAGTGACGCGGGTGACCGACATCATGGGGGAAATCGCCTCGGCGTCGGACGAACAGAGTAAGGGGATTGAGCAGGTAAGCCTTGCGGTCTCGCAGATGGACAGCGTCACGCAGCAGAACGCCGCGCTGGTGCAGGAATCGGCGACGGCAGCCGCCGCGCTGGAAGAACAGGCGGATCAGCTGCGTCAGGCGGTGGCGGTCTTTCAGGTCAACACCGGTGTGACACCGCCAGTCGTACCCCGCGCGAAGCCACAGGCTACGCTGCGTCCGGCGGTAGTGAGCGCTTCCGGGGGCGACAGCAACTGGGAAACCTTCTAAGGCTTAGCATCACCGGTTTAACATCACTGGCTAAGCATCACCCTCTCCACCGTGAGAGGGTGAGCGCGGGCACATCAGTTACGCGACTGCACCCAGAACGCGTGGATAAGACCGGGAATGTAGCCCAACAGCGTCAGGACAATGTTCAGAAGAAACGCCCAGCCGAAGCCCTTGCCCAACAGCACGCCCAGCGGCGGCAGAATAATAGTAAAAACGATACGCCAGAAACCCATAACAACTCCAATGCAGGCTAAATCCAGGTTATTGTAAAAAAAGAGAATTTCTCTTTAAGCGTAGCCATTTTAGCCGGGAGTGCCAAATCTGCCCCGCGTTTTTACCCTCTTTTACGCAGCCATACACGGCGCTTAAAGAGATGAACGATAGCTATAATCGATAACACGCCCTGTACCCCGCACCGCGCCGGGGTTAAGGTAACAGGCAGAAATCAAAACAGGAGATCAGGTATGTTTTCAATTGGCGATATTGTGCAGCCTCGTATGGGCGGTCCGAAACTCAGGGTGCTGGAAGTGCATGACGATCAACTTATTGTCGCGCCCGCGTCGCAGGAAAACGGCGAAAAGCTGACGCTAAAAGCCGCTGATGTGACGCTCTACAAAGAAGACGGTGATTTCGGCGTCTGCTAATCCCCTCGCGGTGAGGCTTCTCTCACCGCACCCCGTTATGCCCCTTTCAGTCCAAAAACCCCAGCCATCATTAACCATTTGAAATATCTGTAATTTTTAACACGCCCAAACAAAAATAACGAAACGGTGAAAAAACGTTCGATGGCAGAGCGTTTTATAGATAAAAGCGCGATAAATAAAAATTAATCGCTAATTGTAGGTTTCAAACCAGCGATATACTCTATCAACATCAAAACAGACACCGTATTACGCTGATTCCCTTCGGCGATTCATCATTTTATACCCTAAATAATTCGAGTTGCAGGAAGGCGGCAAGTGAGCGAATCCCCAGGAGCTTACTGAAGTAAGTGACTGGGGTGAACGAGCGCAGCCAACGCACATGCAGCTTGAAGTATGACGGGTATATGTGTTTATAAAGGAGCTTCAACATGTTCTCTCCGCAGTCACGCCTGCGTCACGCCGTGGCAGACACCTTCGCGATGGTTGTCTATTGTTCGGTTGTGAACATGTTGATCGAAATCTTCCTCTCCAATATGAGCTTTGAGCAGTCGCTCTCTTCGCGCCTTGTGGCGATCCCGGTCAACATCTGTATCGCCTGGCCCTACGGCATGTATCGCGATGCGTTTATGCGTTATGCGCGTCGCGTAAGCCCGGCGGGCTGGACGAAAAATATAGCGGATGTGCTGGCGTATGTGACCTTTCAGTCACCGGTGTACGTAGCGATTTTGCTGACGGTGGGCGCGGACTGGCACCAGATTGCCGCGGCGGTAAGCTCAAATATTGTGATTTCAATGCTGATGGGCGCGGTGTACGGCTACTTCCTCGATTACTGCCGCCGCCTGTTCCGGGTGAGCCGTTACCACCAGGCCAGAGCCTGATGGCGGTGGCGGGTCAGGCCGATTCGCCAAACAACCCGGACAAAAAACGCTCCAGCGCAAGGCGCGAACTGAAGCCATGCGGAATGCCGTAATGCTCCTGCGCATCACCGGCTAAGTAGAGCGGGAAATGCTGATAGTGATCGCACGTTTTAATATCCGAGGCGGGATCCGCAAGGGACAAACTGCGCTCTTTCAGCGTGGGGTGAATAATTAACGCCGTACGTCCCATCCGCGCTTCGCGATTGACATAGACATAATTATCGCCGCGACGATAGCCATAGGCCTTCGTTGTCGCGACATCCATGGTAAACCCCGCCTTTTCAAGAACGCGTGCCACCTCATCGGGTCGTAAATACATAGTTTTTCCTCGTCTTCAACCACTGCAACGCAACCTTACAGTAATGAGCATTAGCAACGCTTTCGGAAAAGTCCATAAACGCCGCCCTAAGCCGTGATTCCCATCAGAGGTTAAAATATTGCGCTACACTGAAAGTCACATCGAAATCAAGGGAGGATCATATGTTTAGCAGACCAAACCGCAGCGACGTAGATGATGGCGTACAGGACATCAACAATGATGTCAGCCGATTAGCGGATAGCCTGGAAGATGTGTTGAAGTCCTGGGGAAGCGACGTTAAAGACGACGCGGATGGTGCGCGACGTAAAGCGCAGGCCCTGCTCCGGGAAACGCGTGCGAAGCTTCATGGCCGTACGCGCGTTCAGCAGGCCGCACGCGATGCCGTCGGCTGTGCAGACACCTTTGTTAAAGATAAACCGTGGTGCAGCGTGGGTGCTGCGGCTGCGGTCGGGATTTTCGTCGGCGCGCTGTTAAGCCTCCGTCGTTAACGCCCTGCCCCGTGATCGGCGTATCACGGGGCGTCTTCCACCGCCCTTTTTAGTCGCGCCACCAGCCCGCTTGCCATCTCCGCCGAGGAGACATTGGTAAAGCACATCACCATCCCGCCCTGCGTGTTTTCTTTATGTATGCGCCAGTCGCTTAAGGCCTCAACCGCCAGTCCCGCACGGTTCGCCCGCGCTACCTTTGCCCGATCGTCACCCGCGACGCTTATCACCAGTTGAATGCCGCCCGCCTGTGGCACCACGTCAAAGCCGTGCTCCGCCAGGGCCGCCTCCAGCCATTGCCGTCGTTGGGCATAGTGCTGACGCATTTTTTTCAGATGCCGCCAGAAATGGCCTTCGCGAATAAAATCCGCCAGCGTCAGCTGTATCAGCCCCGGTACCGTACACTGCGACTGCTGACGGAAGGCGGCAATCTGCGGCACTGGCACCACGATCCAGCCCGTGCGCACCGCCGGAAACAGCGACTTGCTAAAGGTACCGGCGTAGATCACCCGCTGCGGCGCATCCAGGCTTTTTAGCGGCGGCAGCGGTTTACCCTGGTAGCGAAACTCACTGTCGTAATCGTCTTCAATGATCCAGCCTGCGGTGCGCGCGGCCCAGTCAAGCACCTGGCGGCGGCGCGGCAGCGAGAGCGCCACACCGAGCGGGCTTTGGTGCGCCGGGGTCAGCAGTACAAAGCGCGCGTTCGGGTACCGGCGAATAGCCGCGTCAATGTCCATGCCGTGCTCATCCACCGGCACCGGAAGCTGAACAATCTGCTCCCGGCCGATGGTCGGGCGGATCAAGTGAAACCCCGGATCTTCCACCCACATGCCCTCACCGGGTTCAGCGAGCGTGCGCAGAATGAGCGATACCGACTGCGCATAGCTGGAGGTGATAAACACCTGTTCCGGCGTGCAGTCGATGCTGCGCGACACGCGCAGATACTCAACGATCGCCTGTCGCAGCGCCAGCTCGCCGGTAGGATCGCCCAGCCCCAGCGCCGCCCTTGACTGGGTGCGCAAACGCCGCCCCATCAGGCGCGCCCACCGCGCACGCGGAAAAAGATCCAGCGCCGGTAGCCCCATCTGAAAAGGCAGCGGCGCATCGCTGTTGCGTGGCGCTGCGGCGTGTACGGTCTGCGCCACGCCCGGCGTTACCGTGTCGCTGACAAAGGTGCCCGCCTGCCCGCGCCGCTCAAGCCAGCCCTGGGCGACGAGATCGCCGTAGGCATGTTCAACCGTGGCGCGCGACACGCCGGTCTCCAGCGCGCAGGTGCGGCTCGACGGCAAACGGCTGCCCGGCGTTAGCTCCCCTGACTCAATGGCGGTTTTCAGTGACCGAATAATTTGCTGATAGCGTGCGTCCTTCATGATGGTCTGCTTTTTTTGTCACAATATGGCTCTCTGATGCAGACCATTATAGTGCTAAATTCGCCGCATCTTAACGAGGAGATTGACCATGACGACATTACGCCAGCCCTATTACGAACTCAGCCCGGACGTCTACAACGGTTTTGTGCAGGCAAGCCAGGCGCTGGAGCGCAGCACGCTGGAAAAATCGCTGCTGGAACTGGTTTACTTACGCGTCTCGCAGATTAACGGCTGCGCATTTTGCCTGGAGATGCACAGCAAAGCGCTGCGCAAAAGCGGTGTGGCGCAGAGGAAACTCGACGCGCTGGCAGGCTGGCATATCAGCCATCACTTTAACGACGCTGAGAAAGCTGCGCTGGCCTGGGCTGAGTCGCTGACGCACATCTCCACCACCCATGCGGGAGATGACGTTTACCAGCCGCTGCTGGCGCATTTTAGTGCGGAACAGGTAAGCGATCTGACGTTTGCCGTTAGCCTGATGAATGCCTTTAACCGTCTCGCCGTCTCTATGCGCATGTAATTTAGCGTCAAAAAGCCTCTGCCCCCGCGGCGTCGCCCGGCGGGGGAAAAAAATCCATTTCTACCATATATTGCGTGGTTGATAATTTTTATAACTACATCTAGTATTCCCTAAAGCAGCAGACACACAAACTGACGCGACTTATCGCGCCGTCCCGCTATTTTAGATGGAAATACGAATCATGCGCATTACTATTTACACTCGAAATGATTGTGTTCAGTGCCACGCCACAAAACGTGCAATGGAAAGCCGCGGTGTTGCCTTCGATATGGTGAATGTGGATTTGGTGCCGGACGCCGCAGATGCCCTGCGCGAGCAAGGTTTTCGCTCCTTGCCGGTGGTCATTGCCGGTGACACCAGCTGGTCTGGCTTCCGCCCGGACATGATCAATCGTCTGAGCGCGAGCGCGCAAGTCGCCAGCGCATGAACACCCTCGTCTACTTCTCCAGCAGCTCCGAAAATACGCATCGGTTTATCGAGCGCCTCGGGCTGCCGGCGGTGCGCATTCCGCTTAATGAGCGCGAGCGCATTCAGGTAGACGTCCCCTACATTTTGGTGGTTCCCAGCTACGGCGGCGGGGGCACGGCAGGCGCTGTGCCACGCCAGGTGATCCGCTTTTTAAACGACCCACAGAACCGCGCATTGATCCGGGGCGTGATCGCCGCCGGAAACCGTAATTTCGGCGATGCCTACGGGCGGGCGGGTGACGTCATCGCGCAGAAATGCGCCGTGCCGCACCTCTACCGTTTTGAGCTGATGGGCACCCCCCGTGATATCGACAATGTGCGAAAAGGAGTGAGCGAATTTTGGCAACGACAACCGCAGAACGCGTGATGCAGGCCGCGCCTGACTACCATGCGCTGAACGCCATGCTGAATCTGTACGATAAAGCAGGCCGTATTCAGTTTGAAAAAGACACGCAGGCGGTTGAAGCCTTCCACACCGCTCACGTCCTGCCTAATACGGTGCCTTTCGCCAGTCAGGATGCGCGACTGGACTACCTGGTTGCCGAAGGCTACTACGACGAAAACGTGCTGGCGCGCTATGACCGCGCTTTCGTGGTACAGCTGTTTGAAACGGCGCATGCCAGCGGGTTTCGCTTCAAGACCTTTTTAGGCGCGTGGAAGTACTACACCAGCTACACGCTGAAAACCTTCGACGGTAAACGCTACCTCGAACACTTTGAAGATCGCGTGGTGATGGTGGCCTTAACGCTGGCCCAGGGCGATGAGCATCTGGCGCAACAGCTGACCGCGGAGATCCTCGCCGGGAGCTTCCAGCCTGCGACGCCGACGTTTTTAAACTGCGGTAAAATGCAGCGCGGCGAACTGGTCTCCTGCTTCCTGCTGCGCATTGAAGACAATATGGAGTCGATTGGCCGCGCGGTGAACTCGGCGCTGCAACTCTCCAAACGCGGCGGTGGCGTGGCGTTTCTGCTCTCTAACCTGCGTGAAGCCGGTGCGCCGATCAAGCGCATTGAGAACCAGTCGTCGGGCGTGATCCCGGTGATGAAAATGCTGGAAGACGCGTTTTCCTACGCCAACCAGCTTGGCGCTCGCCAAGGCGCGGGCGCAGTCTATCTGCATGCGCATCACCCGGATATCCTGCGTTTTCTCGACACCAAGCGCGAAAACGCCGACGAAAAAATCCGTATCAAAACGCTGTCGCTGGGCGTGGTGATCCCGGACGTCACCTTCCAGCTGGCAAAAGAGAATGCGCAGATGGCGCTGTTCTCCCCCTACGACGTTGAACGCCTGTACGGCAAACCGTTCGGCGACGTGGCGGTTAGCGAACTGTACGACGAACTGGTCGCCGATGTGCGCATCCGCAAAACCTGGATTAACGCCCGCGACTTCTTCCAGGTGCTGGCGGAAATCCAGTTCGAATCCGGCTACCCCTACATTATGTATGAAGACACCGTGAACCGCGCAAACCCGATCAAGGGCCGCATCAATATGAGCAACCTGTGCTCAGAGATTTTGCAGGTCAACAGCGCGTCGGAATTTGATGAGAATCTGGATTACGCCCAGACCGGTCGCGATATCTCCTGCAACCTGGGATCGCTCAATATCGCGCACACCATGGATTCGCCCGATTTTGGCCGCACCGTGGAAACCGCCATTCGCGGCCTGACGGCGGTGTCTGACATGAGCCACATCCGCTCGGTGCCGTCGGTGGAAGTCGGTAACGCCGCCTCCCACGCCATCGGTCTGGGGCAGATGAACCTGCACGGCTATCTGGCGCGGGAAGGTATTGCCTACGGCAGCGAAGAAGGCATTGATTTTACGAATCTCTATTTCTACACCATCACCTGGCACGCGCTCAATACGTCGATGATGATTGCCCGCGAGCGCGGACAGCGCTTTGCCGGGTTTGAGGATTCCCGCTACGCCAGCGGCGACTATTTTACGCAATATCTGGAAGAGTGCTGGGAGCCGAAAACGCAGAGGGTTCGTGCGCTTTTTGCCGCGGCCGGGATCCGGCTCCCGACGCGCGAGATGTGGCAACAGCTGCGTGACGATGTGATGCGCTTTGGCATTTATAACCAGAACTTACAGGCGGTGCCGCCCACCGGGTCGATCTCCTACATCAACCATGCGACATCGAGCATCCACCCGATTGTCTCCAAAATTGAGATCCGTAAGGAAGGCAAAATCGGGCGCGTTTATTACCCTGCCCCGTTTATGACCAACGACAACCTGGCGATGTATCAGGACGCCTACGAGATTGGGCCGGAAAAAATTATTGATACCTACGCCGCCGCCACGCGCCATGTCGATCAGGGCCTGTCGCTGACGCTGTTCTTCCCGGATACCGCGACGACGCGCGACATCAACAAAGCGCAAATCTATGCGTGGAAGAAAGGCATCAAAACGCTGTATTACATTCGCCTGCGCCAGCTTGCGCTGGAAGGCACAGAAATTGAAGGCTGCGTATCATGCGCGCTGTAAGGAGAAAAGGATGAGCCGTTTATCACGCGTCAGCGCCGTTAACTGGAACAAGATCCAGGATGATAAAGATCTTGAAGTGTGGAACCGCCTGACCAGCAATTTCTGGCTGCCGGAGAAAGTGCCGCTGTCCAACGACATTCCCGCCTGGCAGACGCTGAGCGCCGCCGAGCAGCAGCTGACCATTCGCGTCTTTACCGGTCTGACGTTGCTCGACACTATCCAGAACAGCGTTGGTGCACCAGCGCTGATGGCCGATGCGATCACCCCGCACGAAGAGGCGGTGATGTCGAACGTCAGCTTTATGGAAGCGGTGCACGCCCGTTCGTACAGCTCGATTTTCTCGACGCTGTGTCAGACCAAAGATGTGGATGCCGCCTACGCCTGGAGCGAAGAGAACGCGCCGCTACAGCGCAAAGCGCAGTTGATCCTTGAGCACTACGCCGCCGACGAACCGTTAAAGAAAAAAATCGCCAGCGTGTTTCTGGAATCCTTTCTCTTCTATTCGGGTTTCTGGCTGCCGATGTACTGGTCAAGCCGTGGCAAGCTGACCAACACCGCCGATTTGATTCGCCTGATCATTCGTGATGAAGCGGTGCACGGTTATTACATTGGCTATAAATACCAGAAAGGTCTGGAGCAGGTAGACGCCGGTAAGCGTGAAGCGCTGCAAGGTTTTGCGCTGGATCTGATGATGGACCTCTACGACAACGAGCTGGCCTACACCGAAGCGTTGTACGCGGGAACGGGCTGGGAAGAGGATGTTAAAGCCTTCCTGTGTTACAACGCTAACAAGGCGCTGATGAACCTCGGCTACGAGGCGCTGTTCCCGGCGGAAATGGCCGACGTGAACCCGGCGATTCTGGCGTCGCTGTCGCCCAACGGTGATGAAAACCATGACTTTTTCTCGGGGTCCGGCTCCTCCTACGTGATGGGCAAAGCGGTGGAAACCGAAGACGAAGACTGGGATTTTTAATCGATTCCACGGCGGGAAATAACT
This sequence comes from uncultured Enterobacter sp., assembly GCA_963521185.1. GTDB lineage: Bacteria > Pseudomonadota > Gammaproteobacteria > Enterobacterales > Enterobacteriaceae > Enterobacter_D. Next base: position 22,543 of record CAUQTV010000019.1, read on the forward strand.
GCGTTTTTCCCGCCGGTCAATTTTTGTAAAATGACAGATTTATCGCACTAATATTTCACATTGTTCTACACTGTTCCTCTCTGACCCTATTCACCTGAAACTCCCACATTCAGGTGCAATTGCGCTGTGCTGACGAAAAAAAATATCCCCCACGCCAACACGCTCTCAGCCCTTATATCATGGGAAGTGCCGCCGCATGGGCTTCGGCAAATTTCATACCAACAGGAAATTGAGGGTTGTCTCAGATTCTCAGTATGTTAGGGTATAACCCGCTCATTATTTCCATCAGGAACTGTATTGATATAAATAAATAACAGGAAACCTTTTATTGCATGGCAATTAAACTCGAAATTAAAAATCTCTATAAGATATTTGGCGAGCATCCACAGCGAGCGTTCAAATATATCGAAAAAGGACTTTCGAAAGAACAAATACTGGAAAAGACGGGTCTGTCACTTGGCGTTATCGACGCCAGTCTGGCCATTGAAGAAGGCGAGATTTTCGTCATCATGGGGTTATCTGGTTCAGGTAAATCCACCATGGTTCGCCTTCTCAATCGCCTGATTGAACCCACCCGTGGACAGGTACTGATTGATGGCGTCGATATCGCCAAAATTTCAGATGCCGAGCTCCGCGAGGTGCGCAGAAAAAAGATTGCGATGGTCTTCCAGTCATTCGCGCTAATGCCACATATGACGGTGCTCGATAATACCGCCTTCGGTATGGAATTAGCGGGAACGCCTGCCAGTGAGCGCCAGACAAAAGCGCTGGACGCGCTACGCCAGGTCGGTCTGGATAATTATGCCCACTCCTACCCGGATGAACTTTCCGGCGGCATGCGCCAGCGTGTGGGCCTTGCCCGCGCATTAGCGATCAATCCTGACATCTTATTAATGGATGAAGCCTTCTCGGCCCTCGATCCGCTTATCCGCACGGAAATGCAGGATGAACTGGTGAAATTACAGGCCCGGCATCAGCGGACTATCGTCTTTATTTCGCACGATCTCGACGAAGCCATGCGCATCGGCGACCGCATTGCCATTATGCAAAATGGCGAAGTGGTACAGGTCGGCACCCCGGATGAAATTCTGAATAATCCGGCTAACGATTATGTGCGCACCTTCTTCCGTGGCGTGGATATTAGCCAGGTGTTTAGCGCGAAGGATATTGCGCGCCGTAGCCCGGTGGGACTTATCCGTAAAACGCCAGGTTTCGGCCCGCGCTCGGCGCTGAAACTGCTGGAAGACGAAGACCGTGAATATGGCTATGTCATTGAGCGCGGTAACAAGTTCGTCGGCATTGTCTCCATCGATTCCCTGAAAACGGCGTTAAGCCAGAACCAGGGTATCGACACGGCGTTACTCGACTCCCCGGCAGCGGTGGAGGCGGAAACGCCGCTCAGCGAGTTGCTCTCCCACGTTGGCCAGGCACCCTGCGCGGTACCGGTGGTGGGTGAGGAACAACAATATGTTGGCAGCATTTCGAAACGCATGCTGCTACAGGCTTTAGATCGCGAGGGGACTATCAATGGCTGATCAATCAAATCCGTGGGAAAGCGCACCGGCAACGGACACCGCGACACAGGCTGCGGCACCGTCCGCGGATGCATGGGGCACGCCCGCTGCGACACCAACGGACGGCGGCGGCGCGGACTGGCTGACCAGCGCACCGCCTGCGCCGGAGCATTTCAACATCCTGGATCCGTTCCACAAAACGCTGATCCCGCTGGACAGTTGGGTAACCGATGGGATCGACTGGGTGGTGACCCACTTCCGCCCGGTGTTTCAGGGCATTCGCGTGCCGGTGGATTACATCTTAAGCGGCTTCCAGAATCTGCTTTTAGGCATGCCTGCACCGGTGGCGATCGTGATTTTTGCGCTGATCGCCTGGCAGATGTCGAGCGTGGGCATGGGGATCGCCACGCTGGTTTCGCTGGTGGCGATTGGCGCGATCGGGGCCTGGTCGCAGGCGATGATCACCCTGGCGCTGGTGCTGACCGCGCTGCTGTTCTGTATCATCATCGGGCTACCGCTCGGGATTTGGCTTGCGCGCAGTCAGCGGGCGGCGAAGATCATTCGCCCGCTGCTGGATGCCATGCAAACGACGCCCGCGTTCGTCTATCTGGTGCCGATCGTTATGCTGTTCGGTATCGGCAACGTGCCGGGCGTGGTGGTGACGATTATCTTTGCACTGCCGCCTATCGTGCGCTTAACCATTCTCGGCATTAACCAGGTGCCGGCCGATCTGATCGAAGCCTCGCGCTCGTTTGGTGCCAGCCCGCGTCAGATGCTGTTTAAAGTACAGTTACCACTGGCCATGCCCACCATTATGGCGGGCGTTAACCAGACGCTCATGCTTGCCCTCTCCATGGTAGTGATCGCCTCAATGATCGCCGTTGGCGGGCTTGGTCAGATGGTACTGCGCGGCATTGGCCGTCTCGATATGGGACTGGCAACCGTCGGTGGCGTTGGGATTGTGATCCTCGCCATCATCCTCGACCGCCTCACGCAGGCCGTCGGTCGCGATGCCCGCAGTCGCGGCAACCGTCGCTGGTATCAAACCGGCCCGCTGGGTCTGCTGACCCGTCCATTTAGCAAGTAATCACGTTGCCCGGGGGCGCTTTGTCTGCCGGGCATCTCACTAAGCCCTAACTACACCATAACTTCACCAGGCCGTTACGTAGGGCGGACAAGCGCAGCGCCTCCGCCAAAACAACGACATTTACCATTCAAAGAAAGGAACAACGATGCGACATAGCGTAATTTTAGCCACAGCCCTCGCCACCCTTGTTTCCACCAGCACCTTCGCGGCTGACCTGCCGGGCAAAGGCGTCACCGTTCAGCCGGTGCAGAGCACCATCACCGAAGAAACCTTCCAGACGCTGCTGGTAAGCCGCGCGCTGGAAAAGCTCGGCTACACCGTCAATAAGCCAAGCGAAGTCGATTACAACGTCGGCTACACCTCTATTGCCTCCGGCGATGCCACCTTTACCGCCGTCAACTGGCAGCCGCTGCATGACGACATGTACGCCGCGGCAGGTGGTCAAAACAAGTTCTACCGTGAAGGCACCTATGTGACCGGCGCGGCGCAGGGTTATCTGATCGACAAGAAAACCGCCGATAAATACCACATCACCAATATTGAACAGCTTAAAGATCCGAAAATCGCCAAGCTGTTCGACGGCAACGGTGACGGCAAAGCCGACATGATGGGCTGCTCGCCGGGCTGGGGCTGTGAAGCGGTGATTAATCACCAGAACGAAGCCTACAAGCTTGCCGACACCGTCACCGTCAGCCACGGTAACTATGCGGCAATGATGGCCGACACCATTGCGCGCTACAAAGAGGGCAAGCCGGTGCTCTATTACACCTGGACGCCGTACTGGGTGAGCGACATTCTGAAACCGGGTAAAGACGTGGTGTGGCTACAGGTGCCGTTCTCCTCTCTGCCAGGCGAGCAGAAAGACATCGATACCAAACTGCCGAACGGCATGAACTACGGTTTCCCGGTGAACACCATGCACATTGTGGCGAACAAAGCCTGGGCTGAGAAAAACCCGGCGGCGGCGAAACTGTTTGCCATCATGAAGCTGCCGCTGGCGGACATTAATGCGCAGAACGCCATGATGCATGCGGGTAAAGCGTCCGAGGCGGATATCCAGGGTCACGTTGACGGCTGGATCAAAGCCCACCAGCCGCAGTTCGACGGCTGGGTGAAAGACGCGCTGGCCACGCAGAAGTAATACCGGTTTCCCCTCTCCCGACGGAGAGGGGAACGTCTCTCCCACCGCGATACCGCACAATCCACTACGCAACAATTCCCCAACATTCGTCGTCATCCGTTATGATGGCTTTCTGGCAAGAAAATCATTCAACTCATGACGTTACTTATAATGACTAAATCCACGCAAACGCTCAGCCCGGCACTTATCGTGCTGATGTCTGTGGCGACCGGCCTCGCCGTCGCCAGCAACTACTATGCGCAACCCCTGCTCGACACCATCGCTCACGCCTTCTCGCTCTCGCCAAATCAGGCGGGGTTTATCGTCACTGCCGCGCAACTCGGCTATGCGGCGGGCCTGCTGTTGCTGGTGCCGCTCGGCGACATGTTTGAGCGCCGCACGCTGATCGTCGTGATGACGTTGCTGGCGGCGGGCGGCATGCTGATCACCGCCTCCAGCCAGTCGCTGGGAATGATGATCCTCGGTACCGCGCTGACCGGGCTGTTCTCGGTGGTGGCGCAAATTCTGGTGCCGCTGGCGGCCACCCTCGCCTCGCCGGAAAAGCGCGGCAAAGTGGTCGGCACCATCATGAGCGGCCTGCTGCTGGGGATTTTACTGGCGCGTACCGTCGCCGGTCTGCTGGCAAGCCTGGGCGGCTGGCGTACCGTTTACTGGGTGGCGAGCGCGTTAATGGTGGTGATGGCGCTGGCGCTGTGGCGCGGGCTGCCGCAGGTGAAGCAGGAAAATCACCTCAACTATTTTCAGCTGCTGGGTTCGGTCTTTAGCCTGTTCACCCACGACAAACTGCTGCGTACCCGCGCGCTGCTCGGCTGCCTGACCTTTGCCAACTTCAGCATTCTGTGGACGTCGATGGCGTTTCTCCTCGCCTCGCCGCCGTTTAACTACTCCGAAGGCGTGATTGGCCTGTTTGGCCTCGCCGGAGCCGCTGGCGCGCTGGGCGCACGGCCTGCCGGTGGCCTCGCCGACAAGGGCAAATCGCATATCACCACCACCGCTGGGCTGGTGCTGTTACTGCTCTCGTGGGTCGCCATCTGGTGGGGTCACAGCTCGGCGCTGTTGCTGATCGTCGGTATTCTGGTGCTGGATCTCACCGTGCAGGGCGTGCACATCACTAACCAGACGGTGATTTACCGCGTGAAACCGGATGCGCGTAACCGACTGACCGCCGGGTACATGACCAGCTACTTCATTGGCGGTGCCGCTGGCTCGCTGATTTCCGCTTCCGCCTGGCAACATGCGGGCTGGGCTGGCGTATGCCTCGCGGGGAGCATCATTGCCGTGCTCAATCTGCTGGTCTGGTGGCGCGGTTTCCATCGCCAGGCGGCAGCGCACTAAAGGCAAACCCATGATTAACCGACTTGAGGGGCGTAAGGGTGTTAAGGTGCCCCTCAGTCTGTTAAGGTTAAAGCACTTATTCATGCAGGTGATTTTAACGTGGGTGATTTATCAGGATCTATGGACGGCCCTAACGCGCAAGACCTTCCACCAACTGAAGGTGTCATACCTGGCCTGCCTGCCGTTATCAACTCTCTTCCTGCATCGTTCACATCCGGCCTGAAAACGGTGGTTACCGGGACAAGCGCAATCAATGTATTCAACAAAATAATACATTTACTTTATTTGTCACCATCGTTACTATATCGGCTGAAATTAATGAGGTCATACCCAAATGGATAGTTCGTTTACGCCCATTGAACAAATGCTAAAATTTCGCGCCAGTCGCTATGAAGATTTCCCGTTCGAGGAAATCCTCCTGACTCGCCTGTGCATGCATATGCAAGGCAAGCTGCTGGATAACCGCAATAAGATGCTTAAAGCTCAAGGGATTAACGAGACGTTGTTTATGGCGTTGATTACGCTGGAGTCTCAGGAAAACCACAGTATTCAGCCGTCCGAACTGAGCTGCGCGCTTGGCTCGTCACGCACTAACGCCACGCGTATCGCCGATGAGCTTGAAAAGCGCGGCTGGATTGAACGCCGTGAAAGCGACAACGACCGTCGCTGTCTGCATCTGCAATTGACCGATAAAGGTCACGAATTCCTGCGTCAGGTACTGCCCCCTCAGCACAACTGCCTGCACCAACTCTGGTCTGCTCTGAGTGCTTCAGAGAAAGAACAGCTTGAGCAGATCACCCGTAAGCTTCTCACTCGCCTTGATCAAATGGACGACGAAGACGTCATTCTTGAGGCACTGCGCTAACGCGACGATCCGCCCAAACATCCTGATTTAATAAGAATACCGCCAGGCCAGCACGCCAAATGCTGGCCTTTCTGGCGAACAGGTCGGCATTGCCGATGTGAAATAAAAAAGATCGTGGAGAAGAAACATGAGCGCAAATGCGGAGACTCAAACCCCGCTGCAACCGGTCAACAACAAAAAAGGCAAACGTAAAAGCGCCCTGATTGTTCTGACCTTGCTCTTTATTATTATTGCTGTGGCATACGGGATTTACTGGTTTTTAGTACTGCGTCACGTCGAGGAAACCGACGACGCCTATGTGGCAGGGAACCAGGTGCAAATCATGGCGCAGGTGTCCGGCAGCGTGACGAAAGTCTGGGCGGACAACACCGACTTTGTTAAAAAAGGCGATCCGCTGGTGTCACTGGATCAAACCGATGCTCAGCAGGCGTTTGAAAAAGCGAAAACGGAACTGGCCTCAAGCGTGCGCCAGACCCGCCAGTTGATGATCAACAGCAAGCAGTATCAGGCCAATATTGACGTGCAAAAAACCGCTCTCGCCCAGGCGCAAAGCGATTTGAACCGCCGTGTTCCGCTCGGTACCGCCAACCTGATTGGTCGCGAAGAGCTGCAACACTCCCGTGATGCCGTGGCCAGCGCACAGGCGCAGCTCGACGTTGCGGTGCAGCAGTTTAACGCCAATCAGGCGATGATTCTGGGCACGCGCCTGGAAGACCAGCCCGCCGTGCAACAGGCGGCGACGGAAGTGCGTAACGCCTGGCTTGCCCTGCAACGTACCAATATCGTTAGCCCGACCACCGGGTATGTTTCTCGTCGTGCGGTTCAGCCAGGCGCGCAGATCACCTCCACGACGGCGCTGATGGCCGTTGTCCCGGCGAGCGGCCTGTGGGTGGATGCGAACTTCAAAGAGACGCAGCTTGCGCATATGCGCATTGGGCAGACGGCGACCGTGGTTTCCGATATCTACGGCGATGAGGTGAAATACACCGGTAAAGTCGTGGGTCTGGATATGGGCACCGGCAGCGCGTTCTCTCTGCTTCCGGCGCAGAACGCCACCGGTAACTGGATCAAAGTGGTTCAGCGTCTGCCGGTACGCATTGAGCTGGATGCGAAACAGCTTGCTGACCATCCGCTGCGTATTGGTCTCTCAACGCTGGTCACCGTCGATACCGAAAACCGTGACGGCAGCGTGCTGGCAAGCCAGGTGCGTAGCGCCCCGGCTTACGAAAGCAACGCACGTGAGATCAGTCTCGATCCGGTTAACGCCCTGATCAACACCATCGTGCAGGCCAACGCGGGTTAATCCTGAGGTGACGGTAATGCAGCAGCGTAAACCGCTGGAAGGCGCGCAGCTGGTCATCATGACCATTGCGCTCTCCCTGGCGACCTTCATGCAGGTGCTGGACTCCACCATTGCAAACGTGGCGATCCCAACGATCGCCGGGAACCTTGGCTCATCGTTGAGCCAGGGGACATGGGTGATCACCTCGTTTGGGGTAGCCAACGCCATTTCGATTCCTATCACCGGCTGGCTGGCAAAGCGCGTCGGTGAAGTGAAGCTGTTTTTGTGGTCCACCATCGCGTTCGCCATCGCGTCCTGGGCGTGCGGCATGTCCAACAGCCTGACCATGCTGATCTTCTTCCGCGTGATCCAGGGGATTGTCGCCGGGCCGCTGATCCCGCTCTCCCAGAGTTTGTTGCTCAACAACTATCCGCCCGCTAAACGCTCTATTGCGCTGGCGCTGTGGTCGATGACGGTGATCGTCGCGCCGATTTGCGGCCCGATTCTGGGCGGTTACATCAGCGACAACTACCACTGGGGCTGGATCTTCTTTATCAACGTGCCCATCGGTGCGGTGGTCGTGATGCTGGCAATGCAGAGCCTGCGCGGACGCGAAACCCGTACCGAGCAGCGACGCATTGACGCCATTGGTCTGGCGCTGCTGGTGATTGGTATCGGCAGTCTGCAAGTGATGCTCGACCAGGGTAAAGAGCTGGACTGGTTTAACTCCACGGAGATCATTGTGCTGACGGTGGTCGCCGTGGTGGCCATCACCTTCCTCGTGGTCTGGGAGTTGACCGACGAGCACCCGATTGTCGATCTCTCGCTCTTTAAGTCGCGAAACTTCACCATCGGCTGCCTCTGTATCAGCCTTGCCTACATGCTCTACTTCGGTGCCATTGTGTTGCTGCCGCAGCTGTTGCAGGAGGTGTATGGCTACACGGCAACCTGGGCGGGGCTGGCGTCTGCGCCGGTCGGGGTTATTCCTGTGATCCTCTCGCCGATCATCGGTCGCTTTGCCCATAAGCTCGACATGCGTCGTCTGGTGACCTTCAGCTTTATTATGTATGCGGTGTGCTTCTACTGGCGTGCGTACACCTTCGAACCGGGCATGGATTTTGGTGCCTCGGCCTGGCCGCAGTTTATTCAGGGCTTCGCCGTCGCCTGCTTCTTTATGCCGCTGACGACCATTACGCTCTCCGGTCTACCGCCGGAACGCATGGCCGCCGCATCAAGCCTGTCGAACTTTGCGCGAACGCTGGCAGGCTCCATCGGCACCTCGATCACCACTACGCTGTGGACCAACCGGGAATCGCTGCACCACGCGCAGCTTTCGGAGTCGGTTAACCCGTATAACGTCAACGCTCAGGACGCGTACAATCAGCTCGAAGGGTTGGGAATGACGCAGCAACAGGCGTCCGGCTGGATCGCGCAGCAGATCACCAACCAGGGGCTGATTATCTCCGCCAACGAAATCTTCTGGTTCTCCGCCGGGGTGTTTCTTATCCTGCTGGGTCTGGTGTGGTTTGCCAGACCGCCGTTTGGTGCCGGTAGCGGCGGCGGTGGCGCGCACTAAGCTGGTAGTCAGGGAAGTACGTAGGCCCGGCAAGCTTGCGCCGCCGGGCATTTCCACTAGATATGCAGCTCTTGCAGCTTGTCTTTCGGCAGCGCCAGCTCTTCATTGCTGTTCACACGCACGTCGTGATCCAGAATGTGTTTAGCAATAGTCTGCGCTTCTTCCAGCGAGTGCATCTGATACGTACCGCACTGGTAGACGTTCAGCTCAGGAATTTGGTTCTGCTCTTTAACTTTCAGCACATCGGTCATCGCCGCTTTCCACGCATCCGCCACGCGCTGCTCAGCCGGCGTACCAATCAGGCTCATGTAGAAACCAGTGCGGCAGCCCATCGGCGAAATGTCGATGATCTCAACGCCGTTGCCGTTAAGGTGATTGCGCATAAAGCCTGCGAACAGGTGCTCCAGCGTATGAATGCCTTTTTCTGGCATCACTTCTTTATTTGGGATGCAGAAGCGCAGGTCGAAGACGGTGATGGTATCGCCATGCGGTGTATCCATGGTTTTCGCAACACGGACAGCAGGCGCTTCCATACGGGTATGGTCGACAGTAAAACTATCCAACAATGGCATTTTGACACCTCCGGTATGATTTTTTTTAAAATAAACTGAACTCTTTGAACGCGTGCAAGTCTCAGTATATGAAAGACGCGCATTTGTTATCATCATCCCTGAATTCAGAGATGAATTGTTTGGCCACAGAAATGTGGCCATTTTCTTTTCTGTCAGGCGTGTCTCGCCAGCAACGCGTCAAACGACTCTGTATCCGCCGCTTCCACTTCCCGCTGACGCACCCATGATGCATCGTGTTCTTTGATGAAATCCGCTTCGGTAATGATCTCTAACGGCTCTTCACGCAGCATATCGCGATATTGCGCCGCCAGTGATTTCCCCGTTCCGCCAATCCCCTGATCGATCATCGAGCGCAGAATACGCGCAGAGAACGTCAGTTCAGGATCGTCAAAGCTGGCGACCAGCTCATCACATACTTTCGCATAGGCATCACCGCCGTCAATACCGTCGAGCGTTTTCGCCACGCGCTTAAGATCCTGGAACAGATCTTTACCCACTTTTGCCAGCGGGAACTGCGCGGTTTCACAGCCAATGCCAAGCGTCAGGCCCGGCTTGCGGCCTTCCAGAATCACACGATTCCAGTTGGTGCGCGTGCACAGCAGTTCGTCGCTGCTCATTTCCGGCGCATCCGCCAGCACGCACCAGACCATAAACAGATCCAGGAAGCGCACCTGCTGCTCATCAACGCCAATCGGTGTGAACGGATTGATGTCCAGCGAGCGGACCTCAATGTATTCGATACCGCCACGCAGCAGCGCGTCCGACGGTGATTCACCGCTTTTGGTCACGCGTTTCGGGCGAATCGGCGCATACAGCTCGTTTTCAATCTGCAAAATATTGGTGTTGATTTGCAGATGTTTCCCGTCTTTGGTCAGACCGATTTTTGCGTACTCTTCCGATGGCGTCTTGATGGCGCGCTTCAACGCCGTCACGTAGCTGTCGAGATCGTTAAAGGTAATGCCCAGGTTGCTTTGCGATTTATTGGTGTAGCCCAAATCGCTCAGACGCAGCGAGGTCGCATACGGCAGATAGAGCATGCCACTGTCGGTTTTCTCGAACGGCAACGCGCTGGGTTTGCCCTGCAAGAACGACGGGCAGATCGCGGGCGAAGCACCAAACAGGTATGGGATCACCCAGCCAAAGCGGTAATAGTTGCGGATCAAACGGAAATAGCCCGCCGAGATCGCTTCTTTATCCGTTTCGCCGCATTTCGCTTCCCAGAACGCCATCGGTAACGAGAAATTATAGTGCACGCCGGAAATGGTCTGCATCAACGCGCCGTAACGGTTTTTCAACCCTTCACGGTAGAGCGTTTTCAGTCGGCCAATGTTCGAGGTGCCGTACTGCGCGAGTTCAATGTCCTGCCCTTGCTCAATGTAGCAAGGCATGCTCAACGGCCATAACCGCTCGTCGCCAAGCTGGCGAACGGTGTACCGGTGAACGTCGCGCATGACCGTCAGCATATGCTCAATGTCGCCATCGACCGGAGTAATAAACTCCAGTAGCGCTTCTGCAAAATCGGTCGTGATCCATTTATGTGTCAGCGCTGAGCCAAGCCGTTCCGGATGTCCGGTGGTAGCAAGACTGCCATCAGCATTAACGCGTAGCGTTTCGCGCTCAAGTCCTCGCTGGATCCCCTTTAATGCCTGAGGATGGTTTTCCAGCCAGGTCAGCGCCTGTGATACGTCCGGGATCAAATTGACCTCCCGCCTGTCGAAATCATTTCTACACAGCATAATTGTAATGGTTGACGATTAAAGGTCACTCAAGCAATCCAATTAGTGCCACCACGTCATACCCTGAAGCGTAACGTATGCCACAACCGCATAACGTAACGCCTTGCCAAGGCATAAAAAAAAGAGAACCGGCCCCCACGCCATCCGCATCCATCCCGCGAGCAGGCACAGTAAATCACCGATAACAGGCATCCAGCTCAATAATAGCGCGGCTGCGCCATAACGGTTCAGAAAGCCTGTGGCTTTTTCCTGCCAGCGTGATGTTTTACGCAGCGGAAAGAAACGCCCAAGGATAACGTTAGTCAGCCCTCCAAGGCTATTACCCATTGTTGCTATTACTACCAGCAACCAGGGCTGACTGACGCCAGAGAGCAGTAGTGCGACCAGCAGCACCTCAGAATTGCCCGGAAGTAACGTGGCGCTGAGAAAGCTGCTGGTAAACAATGAAAAAAGTGACAGCCCGTCACTCACAATATGCGGACATCCACGGCGTCCATTCCGGCAGCGCAGGCGGCTTCAAGACCAAAATCGGCATCTTCGAAGACCACGCATTTCGCAGGCGCAACGCCCATAAGCTCCGCACACAGCAGGAACGTGTCCGGCGCGGGCTTGTGGTTCTGTACGTGATCGGCGGCCACCACGGCGTCAAAATAGTGCCGGAGGCCCAGATGCGTGAGCAAGGCTTCGGCAATGGCGCTTTCGCTGCCGGTGCCGACGGACATCGGGCGACGCCCATGCCAGGCTTTAACAACCTCGATCAGCGGCAACGGGCGCACGGAATCCAGCAGCATCGCTTTCACGGCGGCGGTTTTTTCACGGGCCAGGGCATGCGGATCGAGATCGGCCTGATTCATATCGATAATCAGCTGCGCAATACGCCAGGTGGGCGAGCCGTTAAGCGCAATCATCGCCTGAATGTCATAACGCAGACCGTAGCGTCCTAACACTTCATGCCAGGCTTTACGGTGCGTGGGTTCGGTATCGAGGATGGTGCCATCCATGTCAAAAATCAGACCATCGTAACGTTCGTACATCGTGTTCTCACAACCGGATAACAGAACGGTACTTTAACGTAAACAATGATTTTTGTCGCTGATGGAGATAGCAGATCGTTTGGAATAGAAGGAAAAAGGAATATTGAATTGGGGGGGGATGGTGCATCCAGGAGGATTCGAACCTCCGACCGCTCGGTTCGTAGCCGAGTACTCTATCCAGCTGAGCTATGGATGCATTGGGGACTGCTAATTTACTGCAAAGAAGATGGTGCATCCAGGAGGATTCGAACCTCCGACCGCTCGGTTCGTAGCCGAG
>CAUQTV010000020.1:0-27136 GCA_963521185.1 uncultured Enterobacter sp.
ACGGTCTGCGTTTCGCAATCCGTGAAGGCGGCCGTACTGTTGGTGCGGGCGTTGTGGCTAAAGTTCTCAGCTAATCGCTGATAATATTTGACGCAATGCGTAAGAAGAGGGCATCATTTGATGCCCTTTTTGTACGCTTTCGAACCAGAACCTGGCTCATCAGTGATTTTTTACGTCATAATCATTGCTGAGACAGGCTCTGTAGAGGGCGTTGAGTCCGAAGCGCAATAGAGCATTTCGGTTTGGTTTGCCTCGCATAAGCGGGGCAAAAATGTTTGTCTGAATTCTTGTGACAGGTTGGTTTATGAGTGCGAATACCGAAGCTCAAGGGAGCGGGCGCGGCCTGGAAGCGATGAAGTGGGTTGCTGTTGCTGTACTGCTCCTCGTGGCTATCGTCGGCAACTACCTCTATCGTGACATGATGCTGCCGCTACGCGCGCTTGCAGTGGTAATTCTGATTGCTGCAGCGGGTGGTGTCGCGCTGTTGACGACGAAGGGTAAAGCGACCGTTGCGTTTGCCCGCGAAGCGAGAACCGAAGTCCGTAAAGTGATTTGGCCAACTCGCCAGGAAACATTGCACACCACGCTGATTGTGGCAGCCGTTACTGCTGTTATGTCGCTGATCCTGTGGGGACTGGATGGTATTCTGGTTCGCCTGGTATCCTTTATCACTGGCCTGAGGTTCTGAGATGTCTGAAGCCCCTAAAAAGCGCTGGTACGTCGTTCAGGCGTTTTCCGGTTTTGAAGGCCGCGTAGCAACGTCGCTGCGTGAGCATATCAAATTACACAATATGGAAGAGCTGTTTGGCGACGTCATGGTGCCGACCGAAGAAGTGGTCGAAATCCGTGGTGGTCAGCGCCGCAAGAGCGAGCGCAAATTCTTCCCGGGTTACGTTCTGGTTCAAATGGTCATGAACGATGCGAGCTGGCACTTAGTGCGTAGCGTACCGCGCGTGATGGGCTTCATTGGTGGTACGTCCGATCGCCCTGCGCCGATCAGCGACAAAGAAGTTGATGCCATCATGAATCGTCTGCAACAGGTTGGCGATAAACCACGTCCGAAAACCCTGTTTGAACCGGGTGAAATGGTACGTGTTAACGACGGTCCGTTCGCTGACTTCAACGGTGTTGTTGAAGAAGTGGATTACGAGAAGTCTCGTCTGAAAGTGTCGGTCTCTATCTTCGGTCGTGCGACCCCGGTAGAACTGGACTTCGGTCAGGTTGAGAAAGCGTAAGCAGCCGATCAAAAAAGCGGCGATTAAATCGTTGCACAGGGCGCGAAATTGAAATACAATTTCGCGCCTTTTGTTTTTATGGGCCATGCGTCCGTAAAACACATTTATCACGGGGAGCCTTCTAAAGGCGCTATACCCAAACGAGGAAATTGCAATGGCTAAGAAAGTCCAGGCCTACGTCAAGCTGCAGGTTGCGGCTGGCATGGCTAACCCGAGTCCGCCAGTTGGTCCGGCTCTGGGTCAACAGGGTGTTAACATCATGGAATTCTGCAAAGCGTTTAACGCAAAAACAGATTCTATGGAAAAAGGTCTGCCGATTCCGGTTGTTATCACCGTTTACGCTGACCGTTCTTTCACTTTCATTACCAAAACGCCTCCGGCAGCTGTTCTGCTGAAGAAAGCGGCAGGTATTAAGTCTGGTTCCGGCAAGCCGAACAAAGACAAAGTGGGCAAGATTTCTCGTGCTCAGCTGCAAGAAATTGCTCAGACTAAAGCCGCGGACATGACTGGCGCTGACATTGAAGCGATGACTCGCTCCATTGAAGGTACTGCTCGTTCCATGGGCCTGGTAGTGGAGGATTAAGAAATGGCTAAACTGACCAAGCGCATGCGCGTGATCCGTGAGAAAGTTGATGCGACCAAACAGTACGACATCAACGAAGCCATCGCTCTGCTGAAAGAGCTGGCCACCGCTAAATTTAACGAAAGCGTAGATGTTGCTGTTAACCTCGGCATCGATGCTCGTAAATCTGACCAGAACGTACGTGGTGCAACTGTACTGCCGCACGGTACCGGTCGTTCAGTTCGCGTAGCCGTATTTGCCCAGGGCCCGAACGCTGAAGCAGCTAAAGCTGCTGGCGCAGAGCTGGTAGGTATGGAAGATCTGGCTGAACAGATCAAGAAAGGCGAAATGAACTTTGACGTTGTTATTGCTTCTCCGGATGCAATGCGCGTTGTTGGCCAGCTGGGCCAGGTTCTGGGTCCTCGCGGCCTGATGCCTAACCCGAAAGTTGGTACTGTAACGCCTAACGTTGCTGAAGCGGTTAAGAACGCTAAAGCAGGTCAGGTTCGTTATCGTAACGACAAAAACGGCATCATCCACACCACCATCGGTAAAGTGGACTTTGACGCTGACAAACTGAAAGAAAACCTGGAATCTCTGCTGGTTGCGCTGAAAAAAGCAAAACCGACTCAGGCGAAAGGCGTGTACATCAAGAAAGTTAGCATCTCCACCACCATGGGTGCAGGTGTTGCGGTTGACCAGTCTGGTCTGTCCGCAGTGGCGATCTAAGATTCGCCTTTACGTGGGCGGTGGTTTTGTCTACAATCTCACCCCCACGATTCTGTTGAAATATACAGACGCTATGCGAGTCATTTGAATTGCGGCAACTCAGCGGCAGTTTGAAAGACGAAAACATAGAAAAGATTTTCGGTTGGAGCCTGGCCTAATCCAGGCCTCCGTCCAAGACCGCAGGCGTCTCGAAAGAGGCTTAATTTCCTGCGTAGACGGTGACAGAACCTGAAGACATTTTTATAAGTATCTTTGGCTTGTTTCTGCTCACCGTATTAAGACGCTCTTTTCTTTGAGAAGAGTGAAGTGAGTTCCGGGGCATGAGCCCCGGCAAACATCCAGGAGCAAAGCTAATGGCTTTAAATCTTCAAGACAAACAAGCGATTGTTGCTGAAGTCAGCGAAGTAGCCAAAGGCGCGCTGTCTGCGGTTGTTGCGGATTCCCGTGGCGTTACCGTAGATAAAATGACCGAACTGCGTAAAGCAGGTCGCGAAGCCGGCGTTTACATGCGTGTTGTTCGTAACACCTTGCTGCGCCGTGTTGTTGAGGGTACTCAGTTTGAGTGCCTGAAAGACGCGTTCGTTGGTCCGACCTTGATTGCATATTCTATGGAACACCCGGGCGCAGCTGCTCGTCTGTTCAAAGATTTCGCGAAAGCGAATGCAAAATTTGAGGTTAAAGCCGCTGCCTTTGAAGGTGAGTTGATCCCGGCGTCCCAGATCGATCGCCTGGCAACTCTGCCGACTTACGAAGAAGCAATTGCACGCCTGATGGCAACCATGAAAGAAGCTTCGGCTGGCAAACTGGTTCGCACTCTGGCTGCTGTTCGCGATGCCAAAGAAGCTGCGTAATCGCAGTCCTCTTTGTAAAGCATTTGCTTACGTATAAACTTATTCTGATATTCAGGAACAATTTAAATGTCTATCACTAAAGATCAAATCATTGAAGCAGTAGCAGCTATGTCCGTAATGGACGTTGTAGAGCTGATCTCTGCAATGGAAGAAAAATTCGGTGTTTCCGCTGCTGCTGCTGTAGCTGTTGCTGCAGGCCCGGCTGAAGTTGCTGAAGAGAAAACTGAATTCGACGTCGTTCTGAAAGCAGTTGGCGCAAACAAAGTTGCTGTGATCAAAGCAGTACGTGCCGCTACTGGCCTGGGTCTGAAAGAAGCTAAAGACCTGGTAGAATCTGCTCCGGCCGCTCTGAAAGAAGGCGTGAGCAAAGATGACGCTGAGTCTCTGAAAAAATCTCTGGAAGAAGCTGGCGCTGAAGTTGAAGTTAAATAAGCCAACCCTTCCGGTTGCAGCCTGAGAAATTAGGCTGATGGCTGGTGACTTTTAGTCACCAGCCTTTTTGCGCTGTAGGGTGTTAGTAGGGTTTCACACTGTTTGCCTACTGGCTACCCCTCACAATGCTTGTTTCTATCGACGACTTAATATATTGCGACAGGTCTCGGATCTGTGTAAATCGTGACGAAATGGTTTAAGCGTGATAGCAACAAGCATTGCGGAAAGTGCTCCACTTTCCGGTCAACAAAATAGTGTTGCACAAACTGTCCCTTTCGTCGGGCAGATGGGTCGACTTGTCAGCGAGCTGAGGAACCCTATGGTTTACTCCTATACCGAGAAAAAACGTATTCGTAAGGATTTTGGAAAACGTCCGCAAGTACTGGACATTCCTTATCTCCTTTCTATCCAGCTTGACTCGTTCCAGAAGTTTATCGAGCAAGATCCTGAAGGACAGTATGGTCTGGAAGCGGCGTTTCGTTCCGTGTTCCCGATCACGAGCTATAGCGGTAATTCGGAGCTGCAATACGTCAGCTACCGCCTTGGCGAACCTGTCTTTGATGTAAAAGAATGTCAGATCCGTGGCGTGACCTACTCGGCACCGCTGCGCGTAAAACTGCGTCTGGTGATCTACGAGCGCGAAGCGCCGGAAGGCACTGTTAAAGACATCAAAGAGCAAGAAGTCTACATGGGCGAAATTCCGCTCATGACCGATAACGGTACCTTTGTTATTAACGGTACTGAGCGCGTCATCGTGTCTCAGCTTCACCGTAGTCCTGGCGTATTCTTTGACAGCGACAAAGGCAAAACCCACTCATCGGGTAAAGTGCTGTATAACGCACGTATCATTCCTTACCGTGGTTCCTGGCTGGACTTCGAGTTCGATCCGAAGGACAACCTGTTCGTACGTATCGACCGTCGCCGTAAACTGCCTGCGACCATTATTCTGCGTGCGCTTCAGTACACCACTGAACAGATCCTTGACCTGTTCTTTGACAAAGTTATTTTCGAAATCCGTGACAACAAGCTGCAGATGGAACTGGTGCCGGAACGCCTTCGTGGTGAAACTGCCTCCTTTGACATCGAAGCAAACGGCAAAGTGTATGTGGAAAAAGCGCGCCGTATTACCGCCCGCCACATTCGTCAGCTGGAAAAAGATGAGATCAAACTCATTGAAGTTCCGGTTGAATACATTGCCGGCAAAGTGGCTGCGAAAGACTACGTTGACACCAATACTGGCGAGCTGATTTGCCCTGCCAACATGGAGTTGTCATTAGATCTGTTGGCAAAACTGAGCCAGTCTGGTCACAAGCGTATCGAAACGCTGTTCACCAACGACCTGGATCACGGCCCGTACATGTCTGAGACAATACGTGTCGACCCAACCAACGATCGCCTGAGTGCGCTGGTTGAGATCTACCGCATGATGCGTCCTGGTGAGCCACCGACGCGTGAAGCGGCTGAAAGCCTGTTCGAGAACCTGTTCTTCTCTGCTGACCGCTATGATCTGTCTGCGGTAGGTCGTATGAAGTTCAACCGTTCTCTGCTGCGTGACGAAATCGAAGGTTCCGGTATCCTGAGCAAAGACGACATCATTCAGGTGATGAAGAAGCTCATCGATATCCGTAACGGCAAAGGCGAAGTGGACGATATCGACCACCTCGGCAACCGTCGTATCCGTTCCGTTGGCGAAATGGCGGAAAACCAGTTCCGCGTTGGCCTGGTGCGTGTAGAGCGTGCGGTGAAAGAGCGTCTGTCTCTGGGCGATCTGGATACCCTGATGCCTCAGGACATGATCAACGCCAAACCGATTTCTGCGGCAGTGAAAGAGTTCTTCGGCTCCAGCCAGCTGTCTCAGTTTATGGACCAGAACAACCCGCTGTCTGAGATTACGCACAAACGTCGTATCTCTGCACTCGGCCCGGGCGGTTTGACCCGTGAACGCGCAGGCTTTGAAGTTCGAGACGTTCACCCGACGCACTACGGTCGCGTGTGCCCAATCGAAACGCCTGAAGGTCCGAACATCGGTCTGATCAACTCCCTGTCCGTGTACGCACAGACTAACGAATATGGCTTCCTTGAGACGCCGTACCGTAAAGTGTCCGACGGCGTGGTGACTGACGAGATTCATTACCTTTCTGCTATTGAAGAAGGTAACTACGTTATCGCTCAGGCGAACACCAACCTCAGTGACGAAGGCCGTTTCATCGACGATCTGGTTACCTGTCGTAGCAAAGGCGAATCCAGCCTGTTTAGCGCCGACCAGGTTGACTACATGGACGTTTCGACTCAGCAGATCGTTTCTGTTGGTGCGTCCCTGATCCCGTTCCTGGAACACGATGACGCCAACCGTGCATTGATGGGTGCGAACATGCAACGTCAGGCCGTACCGACTCTGCGCGCTGATAAGCCGCTGGTGGGTACCGGTATGGAACGTGCTGTTGCCGTTGACTCCGGTGTGACTTCTGTTGCTAAGCGTGGCGGTACTGTTCAGTACGTGGATGCTTCCCGTATCGTTATCAAAGTTAACGAAGACGAGATGTACCCGGGCGAAGCAGGTATCGACATCTACAACCTGACCAAATACACCCGTTCTAACCAGAACACCTGCATCAACCAGATGCCTTGCGTGTCCCTGGGCGAGCCAATTGAACGTGGTGATGTGCTGGCAGATGGCCCGTCTACCGACCTCGGTGAACTGGCGCTCGGTCAGAACATGCGCGTGGCGTTCATGCCATGGAACGGTTACAACTTCGAAGACTCCATCCTCGTGTCCGAGCGTGTGGTTCAGGAAGACCGTTTCACCACCATCCACATTCAGGAACTGGCGTGTGTGTCCCGTGACACCAAGCTGGGGCCAGAAGAGATCACCGCTGACATCCCGAACGTGGGTGAAGCTGCGCTCTCCAAACTGGATGAGTCCGGTATCGTTTATATCGGTGCTGAAGTGACCGGTGGTGACATTCTGGTGGGCAAGGTTACGCCGAAAGGTGAAACCCAGCTGACGCCGGAAGAGAAACTGCTGCGTGCGATCTTCGGTGAGAAAGCGTCTGACGTTAAAGACTCTTCTCTGCGCGTACCAAACGGCGTTTCCGGTACCGTTATCGACGTTCAGGTCTTTACCCGCGATGGCGTGGAAAAAGACAAACGTGCGCTGGAAATCGAAGAGATGCAGCTGAAGCAGGCCAAAAAAGACCTGTCTGAAGAACTGCAGATCCTCGAAGCTGGCCTGTTTGGTCGTATCTACGCGGTGCTGGTTGCCGGCGGTGTTGAAGCTGAGAAGCTCGACAAACTGCCACGCGATCGCTGGCTGGAACTGGGCCTGACCGACGAAGAGAAACAAAATCAGCTGGAACAACTGGCTGAGCAGTACGACGAACTGAAACACGAGTTCGAGAAAAAACTCGAAGCGAAACGTCGCAAAATCACTCAGGGCGATGACCTGGCACCGGGCGTGCTGAAAATCGTTAAAGTGTATCTGGCCGTTAAACGTCAGATCCAGCCTGGTGACAAAATGGCGGGTCGTCACGGTAACAAGGGTGTTATCTCTAAGATCAACCCGATCGAAGATATGCCTTACGATGAAAACGGCACGCCGGTAGACATCGTACTGAACCCGCTGGGCGTACCGTCTCGTATGAACATCGGTCAGATCCTGGAAACTCACCTGGGTATGGCTGCTAAAGGTATTGGCGATAAGATCAACGCCATGCTGAAACAGCAGCAAGAAGTCGCGAAACTGCGCGAGTTCATCCAGCGTGCCTACGATCTGGGCGCAGATGTTCGTCAGAAAGTTGACCTGAACACCTTCACCGACGATGAAGTGATGCGTCTGGCAGAGAACCTGAAAAAAGGTATGCCGATCGCAACACCTGTCTTCGACGGTGCGAAAGAGTCCGAGATCAAGGAACTGTTACAGCTGGGTGGCCTGCCGACTTCCGGTCAGATCACACTGTTCGACGGTCGTACCGGTGAGCAATTCGAGCGCCAGGTTACCGTTGGCTACATGTACATGCTGAAACTGAACCACCTGGTTGATGACAAGATGCACGCGCGTTCTACCGGTTCTTACAGCCTGGTTACTCAGCAGCCGCTGGGTGGTAAGGCGCAGTTCGGTGGTCAGCGCTTCGGGGAGATGGAAGTGTGGGCGCTGGAAGCATATGGCGCAGCATACACCCTGCAAGAAATGCTCACCGTTAAGTCTGATGACGTGAACGGTCGTACCAAGATGTATAAAAACATCGTGGACGGCAACCATCAGATGGAACCGGGCATGCCAGAATCCTTCAACGTACTGTTGAAAGAGATTCGTTCGCTGGGTATCAACATCGAGCTGGAAGACGAGTAACTCTCGCTCAAACAGGTCACTGGTGCTGGCCTAACCGCCAGCGCCAGATTGTGCTAACTCCGACGGGAGCAAATCCGTGAAAGATTTATTAAAGTTTCTGAAAGCGCAGACTAAAACCGAAGAGTTTGATGCGATCAAAATTGCTCTGGCCTCGCCAGACATGATCCGTTCATGGTCTTTCGGTGAAGTTAAGAAGCCGGAAACCATCAACTACCGTACGTTCAAACCTGAGCGTGACGGCCTTTTCTGTGCGCGTATTTTCGGGCCAGTAAAAGATTACGAGTGCCTGTGCGGTAAGTACAAGCGCCTGAAACACCGTGGTGTGATTTGTGAGAAGTGCGGCGTTGAAGTGACCCAGACTAAAGTGCGTCGTGAGCGCATGGGCCACATCGAACTGGCGTCTCCGACTGCCCACATTTGGTTCCTGAAATCCCTGCCGTCCCGTATCGGTCTGCTGCTGGATATGCCGCTGCGCGATATCGAACGTGTTCTGTACTTCGAATCCTATGTGGTTATCGAAGGCGGTATGACGAATCTGGAACGTAACCAGATCCTGACCGAAGAACAGTATCTGGACGCGCTGGAAGAGTTTGGTGACGAATTCGACGCGAAAATGGGTGCGGAAGCTATTCAGGCCCTGCTGAAAAGCATGGATCTGGAGCAAGAGTGCGAGCAGCTGCGTGAAGAGCTGAACGAAACCAACTCCGAAACCAAACGCAAAAAGCTGACCAAACGTATCAAGCTGCTGGAAGCGTTCGTCCTGTCTGGTAACAAACCAGAGTGGATGATCCTGACCGTTCTGCCGGTTCTGCCGCCAGATCTGCGTCCGCTGGTACCGCTGGACGGTGGTCGTTTCGCAACGTCAGATCTGAACGATCTGTATCGTCGCGTGATCAACCGTAACAACCGTTTGAAACGTCTGCTGGATCTGGCCGCGCCGGACATCATCGTACGCAACGAAAAACGTATGCTGCAGGAAGCGGTTGACGCCCTGCTGGATAACGGTCGTCGCGGTCGTGCGATCACCGGTTCGAACAAACGTCCTCTGAAATCTTTGGCCGATATGATCAAAGGTAAACAAGGTCGTTTCCGTCAGAACCTGCTCGGTAAGCGTGTTGACTACTCCGGTCGTTCTGTTATCACCGTAGGTCCATACCTGCGTCTGCATCAGTGCGGTCTGCCGAAGAAAATGGCACTGGAGCTGTTCAAACCGTTCATCTACGGCAAGCTGGAACTGCGTGGCCTCGCCACCACCATCAAAGCCGCTAAGAAAATGGTTGAGCGTGAAGAAGCTGTCGTTTGGGATATCCTGGACGAAGTTATCCGCGAACACCCGGTACTGCTGAACCGTGCACCAACCCTGCACCGTTTGGGTATTCAGGCATTTGAACCGGTTCTGATCGAAGGTAAAGCTATCCAGCTGCACCCGCTGGTGTGTGCGGCGTATAACGCCGACTTCGATGGTGACCAGATGGCAGTACACGTTCCGCTGACGCTTGAAGCTCAGCTGGAAGCGCGTGCGCTGATGATGTCTACCAACAACATCCTGTCACCTGCGAACGGCGAGCCAATCATCGTTCCGTCTCAGGACGTTGTATTGGGTCTGTACTACATGACCCGTGACTGTGTTAACGCCAAAGGCGAAGGCATGGTGCTGACTGGCCCGAAAGAAGCTGAGCGTATTTATCGCGCTGGCCTGGCCTCTCTGCATGCGCGTGTAAAAGTGCGTATCACCGAATATGAAAAAGATGCACAGGGCGAATTCGTTGCGGTAACCAGCCTGAAAGACACGACCGTTGGCCGTGCCATTCTGTGGATGATCGTACCGAAAGGCCTGCCTTTCACCATCGTCAACCAGGCGCTGGGTAAAAAGGCAATCTCCAAAATGCTGAACACCTGTTACCGCATTCTGGGCCTGAAACCGACCGTAATCTTTGCTGACCAGACGATGTACACCGGCTTTGCGTATGCAGCGCGTTCAGGTGCATCCGTAGGTATCGATGACATGGTCATCCCGGCGAAGAAAACTGAGATCATTTCTGAAGCCGAAGCCGAAGTGGCTGAGATTCAGGAACAGTTCCAGTCTGGTCTGGTTACCGCGGGCGAACGCTATAACAAAGTTATCGATATCTGGGCTGCGGCGAACGATCGTGTATCCAAAGCGATGATGGACAACCTGCAAACCGAAACCGTCATCAACCGTGACGGCGTCGAAGAGCAGCAGGTTTCCTTCAACAGCATCTACATGATGGCCGACTCCGGTGCGCGTGGTTCTGCGGCACAGATTCGTCAGCTGGCAGGTATGCGTGGTCTGATGGCGAAGCCGGATGGCTCCATCATCGAAACGCCGATCACCGCGAACTTCCGTGAAGGTCTGAACGTACTCCAGTACTTCATCTCCACGCACGGTGCGCGTAAAGGTCTGGCGGATACCGCGCTGAAAACAGCGAACTCCGGTTATCTGACGCGTCGTCTGGTTGACGTTGCGCAGGATCTGGTTGTGACCGAAGACGATTGTGGCACCCTCGAAGGTATCACCATGACCCCTGTTATCGAGGGTGGTGATGTTAAAGAGCCGCTGCGCGATCGCGTTCTGGGTCGTGTGACCGCTGAAGACGTTCTGAAGCCGGGTACCGCAGATATTCTGGTTCCACGCAACACGCTGCTGCATGAGCACTGGTGTGATCTGCTGGAAGTGAACTCTGTTGACTCCGTGAAAGTACGTTCCGTCGTATCCTGTGACACCGACTTTGGTGTATGTGCGCACTGCTATGGTCGTGACCTGGCGCGTGGCCACATCATCAACAAAGGTGAAGCTATCGGCGTTATCGCGGCACAGTCCATCGGTGAGCCGGGTACCCAGCTGACGATGCGTACGTTCCACATCGGTGGTGCGGCATCTCGTGCGGCTGCTGAATCCAGCATCCAGGTGAAAAACAAAGGTAGCATCAAGCTCAATAACGCGAAGTCGGTTGTGAACTCCAGCGGTAAACTGGTTGTGACTTCTCGTAACACCGAGCTGAAACTGATCGACGAATTCGGTCGTACCAAAGAGAGCTATAAAGTGCCTTACGGTGCGGTGATGGCGAAAGGTGATGGTGAGCAGGTTGCTGGCGGCGAGACCGTAGCAAACTGGGATCCGCACACCATGCCGGTAATCACCGAAGTAGCAGGTTTCATCCGCTTCACCGACATGATCGACGGCCAGACGATTACTCGTCAGACCGACGAACTGACCGGTCTCTCTTCGCTGGTGGTTCTGGATTCTGCAGAACGTACCGCGGGTGGTAAAGACCTGCGTCCGGCACTGAAAATCGTTGATGCCAACGGTAACGATGTTCTGATCCCTGGCACCGACATGCCTGCGCAGTACTTCCTGCCGGGTAAAGCGATCGTCCAGTTGGAAGATGGCATTCAGATCGGTGCGGGTGATGCTCTGGCGCGTATTCCGCAGGAATCCAGCGGTACCAAGGACATCACCGGTGGTCTGCCACGCGTTGCTGACCTGTTCGAAGCCCGTCGTCCGAAAGAGCCGGCAATCCTGGCTGAAATCAGCGGCATCATTTCCTTCGGTAAAGAAACCAAAGGGAAACGTCGTCTGGTTATCACCCCGGTAGACGGTAGCGAGCCTTACGAAGAGATGATCCCGAAATGGCGTCAGCTCAACGTGTTTGAAGGCGAGCGTGTAGAACGTGGTGACGTGGTTTCCGACGGTCCGGAAGCGCCGCACGACATTCTGCGTCTTCGTGGTGTTCACGCGGTTACGCGTTATATCACCAACGAAGTACAGGACGTTTACCGTCTGCAAGGCGTTAAGATCAACGATAAGCACATCGAAGTTATCGTGCGTCAGATGCTGCGTAAAGCCACCATCGCCAGCGCAGGAAGCTCTGACTTCCTCGAAGGTGAGCAGGCTGAATACTCTCGCGTTAAGATCGCTAACCGCGAACTGGAAGCGAACGGCAAAATCGCAGCGACCTATGCGCGCGACCTGCTGGGTATTACCAAAGCGTCTCTGGCAACCGAGTCCTTCATCTCCGCGGCATCGTTCCAGGAGACCACTCGTGTGCTTACCGAAGCAGCCGTTGCGGGCAAACGCGACGAACTGCGCGGTCTGAAAGAGAACGTGATCGTGGGTCGTCTGATCCCGGCGGGTACCGGTTATGCGTACCACCAGGATCGTATGCGTCGTCGTGCGGCAGGTGAACTGCCAGCGGCACCGCAGGTGACGGCAGAAGATGCTTCTGCAAGCCTGGCAGAACTGCTGAACGCAGGTCTGGGCGGCTCCGACAACGATTAAGTTGCTTTTAGCCTAATAAAAAACCCGCCTCGGCGGGTTTTTTTACATCTGTAGATTCTTAGTTGACCAGCGGTATCCGGCGGTAAAGCTCAATCATGTCTCCGGCGAGATCCTGAATTACCATCGCATTCATCAAATGGTCCTGCGAGTGCACGGTAATTAAATTCACCGGCAGCTTGCCGACGCCTTCATCAAGCCCAATCAACTGCGTCTGGATTTTATGCGCATGCTTCACATATTCACGCGATTCTTCCATCGCCTGTTCCGCGCCGTCAAAATCACCTTTGCGCGCCAGTTGCAGCGCCGTTAACGCCTGGCTACGCGCGGCACCGGCGTTGACCAGCAACTCCATGATGACCGTTTCTAAATCTTCCATGCGATCACTCCAACAGTTTCAGGGCTTTTTCCAGCACGACATCACCTTTCATCATGCCGTAATCCATCATATCGATCACCGCCACGGTTTTGCCCAGCGGTTCCGCCTGCGCCTGGAGTTTGGCAAGCTCATATTTGACCTGCGGACCCAGCAGTACGATATCGGCGGTTGCAATATTGTCTTTGAACTCCGCAACCGGTACGGCTTTAATGGTCACTTCAACGCCTTTTTTCTGCGCCGCATCTTTCATACGTTGAACCAACATGCTGGTGGACATACCTGCTGCACAGCACAAAACGATGTTTTTCATAGTCAGCCTCGATGTTGATGGTATTTCTGATAATTATCCCGCAGCGCCGGGTTCAACAACCGCTTTACGGTGATTGTGTGTTGAGCATCACAAAGAATTCCGCGTTTTTTGAAACCGGTTACACTTTCCGGTCGCTAACATAATTTGTCTGTGGGAATCAGTTTGTTACTCAGAACAAGTATATGCCGGGTGACGCAATTGTGCTTTTGCGCCACCCGCTATGGCCTCAGGACGCGGGACTGCGCCCCAGGTATCCATCCCAGTCTTTCCACACCGGCTGCAAGCCGCTGCGCATTAATGCGCTGGCAACGGCCTCCGGGCGACGGGCATCATGCGGGGAGAATTGCTCCAGCTCCGGGTGATTGTCGGCATAACCACCGGGCTGCGTTTTAGAGAACGCGCTGACGTTGTTGATCGCCAGCGGAATAACGTGATCGCGAAACCATGGCGATTCCCGCGTCGAGAGCGACAGCTCTACCTCGGGTGCCAACAGACGAAACGCGCAAATGGTTTGCACCAGTTGGCGCTCATCCATCAGCGAAGCGGGTTGAACTCCCCCCGCGCACGGACGCAGACGCGGAAACGAAATCGAGTAACGACTCTGCCAGTAGCGCTGTTGCAGCCATAGCAGATGTTCCGCCACCATAAAGCAGTCCACGCGCCAGCTATCGGAAAGGCCAATCAGCGCGCCGAGGCCGATCTTATCGATGCCCGCCTGGCCCAGGCGATCCGGGGTTTCCAGCCGCCAGAAGAAATCCTGCTTCTTGCCCTTCAAATGATGCAGGGCATACATCGCTTCATGGTAGGTCTCCTGATAGACCATCACACCATCCAGACCGAGGGTTTTTAGCTCCGCATACTCTGCCTGAGTCAGTGGCTGCACTTCCATTTGTAATGAGGCAAACTGGCGGCGAATGGCCTGAAAGTGGCGGCGAAAATAGTCCATTCCCACCTTATTCTGATGTTCACCCGTCACCAGCAACAGGTGCTTAAACCCCATGTCGCGAATAGCCGCACACTCGCGCGCGATTTCACCTTCATCAAGGGTTTTGCGCTTAATGCGGTTGCTCATGGAGAAGCCGCAATAGGTGCAGTCGTTGGCGCACAGGTTCGAGAGATACAGCGGCACGTAAAAGCTGACGGTATGGCCAAACCGCTGGCGGGTCAGCCGCTGTGCCCGCTGCGCCAGCGGTTCCAGAAAGGCGCTGGCGGCGGGGGAGAGCAGGGCCATCATGTCTTCGCGCGTGACCTGCGTGGTATTCAGCGCGCGCGCCACGTCCGCCGTGGTTTTGGCGTTGATGCGCAGGCGGATATCATCCCAGTCCAGCTGTCGCCAGCGGTCAGTGAAGGTTTTCATGACAGCCTCTCCAGAAAAGCGGTGAGCGGGCTGGTGGCATCGGCGGTTTCGCGCCGCGCGCCGGGTTTGGCTTCACGCGCCAGCACGCCGGCTTCTACCGCCAGCCGGAACGCGTGCGCCATTTTCACCGGATCGTCGGCCACCGCCATCGCCGTATTGACCAGCACCGCGCTGGCCCCCATTTCCAGCGCCTGTGCGGCGTGGCTCGGCGTACCAATTCCGGCATCCACCACTACCGGCACGCTTGCCTGAGCGATGATGATCTCCAGCATCGCGCGGGTCTCAAGGCCCTGGTTCGAGCCAATGGGCGCGCCCAATGGCATCACCGCCGCGCAACCCACCTCTTCAAGACGCTTGCACAGCACCGGATCCGCGCTGCAATAGGGCAGCACGACAAATCCCTGTTTCACCAGCAACTCGGCGGCTTTCAGGGTTTCGATGGGATCCGGCAGCAGCCAGCGCGCATCCGGGTGGATCTCAAGCTTGAGCCAGTGGGTGCCCAGCGCTTCCCGCGCCAGCTGTGCGGCAAACACCGCCTCTTCGGCGGTTTTCGCCCCAGAGGTGTTCGGCAGCAGCGTGACCCCGGCGGCTAGCAGCGGTGCCAGCAGGGCATCACTGCGCTGGCGTAGATCCACGCGCTTCATCGCCAGCGTCACCAACTGGCTACCAGACGCGCGAAGGGCGTCCAGCATGAGCTGTGAAGAGGCATATTTGCCGGTGCCCGTAAAAAGATGAGAATCAAAGGTTTTATCAGCGATACGTAACATGTCAGCCTCCGGCGATAACCTGGAAAAGCAGGATCCGATCCCCGTCCTGCAACAGATGTTGATCCCAGCGATCGCGCGGCACAATCTGTTGATTGACCGCCAGCGCGATGCCCGGCGTTAACTGATTTAGCTGCGCCAGTAGGGCGCTGACGGTAAGTGCATCAGCGCACTGCATCGGTTCGTCGTTAAACAGCACGCGCATGTCGCCCTCCGCATACCGGGCAGTTCGCCGCAGGGTGTAGGCCGATTGTGCGCCAGTGGTGGTTACGCGCATCGAAGAGGCGCAGCTCCCCGGCGGCAGTGTGGATCCCGCTCAACAGTTTTATCGCCTCCAGCGCCTGCAACGATCCCATCACGCCGACAACCGGGCCAATGACGCCCGCCGTGCGGCAGTTACGTTCCGGCTCGCCGTCGTCCGGCCACAGGCAGCGGTAGCAGCCGTGCGTCCACGGCGGTGTGAGCACCATTAACTGACCGCCGAACCCGACGGCGCTGGCGGTAATGAGCGGCGTGTCCAGCGCCACACAGGCGGCGTTGATAGCGTGGCGGGCCACCATGTTGTCGGTGCAGTCCAGCACCACGTCCGCCTGTGCCACCTGCTGGTGGAGCGCCTCGCCGTGCAAACGGGCTTCCAGCGCCAGCAGTTCAATGTCCGGGTTCAGCGCCTGCAAGCGCTGGCGGGTCGCAGCGGCCTTCGGTTTCCCGATGTCCGCCGTGGTAAAGGCAATCTGGCGTTGCAGGTTGCTGAGATGCACCGCGTCGTCATCCGCAAGCACCAGGCAACCAATGCCTGCGGCAGCGAGATACAGCGCGGCCGGGGAGCCTAAACCGCCCAGACCGACAATGAGTACCCGGCTGGCGAGCAGTTTTTGCTGCCCGTCGAGGCTGAGATCCTCCAGCAGGATCTGGCGGCTGTAGCGCATGAAATCGCTGTCATTCATCGCCCGCTCCCGCCAGTTCCAGTAGCTGTGCGGTGGCCGCTTTCCAGTCTGCCGCCTGCGTAATTGCGCTCACCACCGCGATGCTACCGACGCCGGTGGCCAGTACACCGGGTGCGCGCTCAAGGCTGATCCCGCCGATGGCGACCGTCGGGTAATCCCCGAGGCGCGCAACATGGCGCTGAAGCTGTTGCAGTCCCTGCGGCGCGGAGGGCATCTGTTTGGTTTGCGTCGGAAAGACGTGGCCCAGCGCGATGTAAGACGGGCGTGCTGCCAGCGCAATTTCGATTTCCATGTCGTCATGGGTGGAGACGCCGAGACGCAAGCCTGCCGCGCGGATAGCGTGCAGATCGGCGGTGTCCAAATCCTGCTGACCCAGGTGCACGCCGTAGGCCGCATGCTTGATCGCCAGCCGCCAGTAGTCGTTGATGAACAGCCTTGCGTGATAGCGACGCCCAAGCTGGATGGCGCGGATCACGTCGGCTTCCACGTCTTCGTCTCGCTGGTCTTTGATGCGCAGTTGCAGCGTGCGCACGCCGGTTTCCAGCAGGCGTTCAAGCCATTCCACGCGGTCAACCACCGGGTAAAGGCCGAGATGGCGCGGTACCGGCGGGAAGTCAGGTTGATAACTCATGCGCCCTCCTGGCTGATATAAATCTCACCGCCTTTGGCGCGAAAATCCTTAGATTTGTCCGTCATGCCAGCCTCTATGGCCTGGCTGGCGGCGTAATCGCGCACTTCCTGGCTGATTTTCATCGAGCAGAATTTTGGCCCGCACATGGAGCAGAAATGCGCGACTTTGCCGGACTCCTGCGGCAGGGTTTCGTCGTGGTAAGCGCGCGCGGTGAACGGATCGAGCGCGAGGTTAAACTGATCTTCCCAGCGGAACTCGAAGCGCGCTTTTGACATCGCGTTATCGCGGATTTGCGCGCCAGGATGGCCTTTAGCGAGGTCGGCGGCGTGCGCGGCGATTTTGTAGGTGATCAGTCCCTGCTTCACATCCTCTTTATTCGGCAGCCCAAGGTGCTCTTTCGGCGTGACGTAACAGAGCATGGAACAGCCGAACCAGCCAATCATTGCCGCGCCGATGCCGGAGGTGAAATGATCGTAGCCGGGAGCGATGTCGGTGGTCAGCGGTCCCAGGGTGTAAAACGGCGCTTCGTGACACTGCTCCAGCTCTTCGGTCATGTTGCGGCGGATCATCTGCATTGGCACATGGCCCGGACCTTCAATCATCACCTGTACGTCATATTCCCAGGCGATTTTGGTCAGTTCGCCCAGCGTGTGCAGTTCAGCAAACTGCGCCTCGTCGTTGGCGTCCTGAATGGAACCGGGGCGCAGGCCGTCGCCCAGCGACAGCGAGACGTCCCAGGCGGCGCAGATTTCACAAATCTCACGGAAGTGTTGGTAAAGGAAATTCTCCTGATGATGCGACAGGCACCATTTCGCCATGATAGAGCCGCCGCGTGAGACGATGCCGGTCAGGCGTTTCGCCGTCATCGGCACGTAGCGCAGCAGCACGCCCGCATGAATAGTGAAGTAATCCACGCCTTGCTCCGCCTGTTCCAGCAGCGTGTCGCGGAAGGCTTCCCACGTGAGATCTTCCGCGATCCCGTTAACCTTCTCCAGCGCCTGGTAGATCGGCACCGTCCCGATGGGCACCGGGCTGTTGCGCAGGATCCACTCGCGGGTTTCATGGATATGGCGTCCGGTGGAGAGATCCATCACCGTGTCCGCGCCCCAGCGGGTTGACCAGACCAGTTTTTCCACCTCTTCTTCGATGGAAGACGTCACCGCCGAGTTGCCGATATTAGCGTTGACCTTCACGAGGAAATTACGCCCGATGATCATCGGTTCCGATTCCGGATGGTTGATATTCGCGGGAATAATCGCGCGTCCGGCGGCCACTTCATCCCGCACGAACGCCGGGGTAATGTTCTGTGGCAAATGCGCGCCAAAACTCATGCCGGGATGCTGCTGGCGCAAAACCTCGCCGCGAATACGCTCGCGCCCCATGTTTTCACGAATAGCGATAAACTCCATTTCCGGCGTCACGATGCCCTGGCGCGCATAGTGCAACTGGGTGACGCATTTACCGCTGCGGCCCGCAATCCACGGGGCTCTCAGCCGGGCAATGCCCTGTTTAACATCAATGGCAACCTCAGGATCGCCATACGGGCCTGAGGTGTCATAAACCGGGATGGCTTCGTTTTCTTCAAACTGCGGCGCGGTTTTGCTCACGCCAATGAGCGTCGGGCTGAGCTGGATTTCGCGCATCGGTACGCGAATATCGTCGCGGGAGCCGCTGATGTAAATACGCGTTGAGTTGGGGAAGTGGGTACCTTCCAGCGTGTTGATAAATTCCTGCGCCTGCGCGCGCAGTTCGCGGCGGGTGGGTTTGTTAGCGGGTACGTGGGTTGCAGACATAGCTCGTTCCAAAAAAATTAAGGACGTGGCTTGTCAGAACGACGGATGAAGCAAGAGGTGTGCGCCGCCCGGAAAGGCGACACAGCGACAGCGTTGACTCTTGTTCCCTTCGCAGGTTCTAACCTGATCAGGTTCCGCGGATCCCGAATTAACGGTCTCAGCCGGTGCTTTCACACCAGGCACTCCGACAAGAAGTAACCCCTCTACAGCAGGGGTGGTTTCAATAAACTACGCGTTACTACGAAAGAACTCAAGCCGGACGAGCCATGTCGCTCTCGTCGTTTGCGCTCTCGTTCAGATCATAATCGAACGCCAGCACAATAAGTTTGTCTTCCAGCGTAAAACGCTGCGCCAGCGCTTCGCCGATGCCCGACAGCGCCTGCTGGAACGCAATGCAGTTTTCATCATCAATGGCGTTTTCGAGGCTGGAATCGTAGAAATCCATAATCTGCTGGGTGTTGGCTTCCAGCAGGGGGTAAAGTTGCGTGGCGGCTAAAAGTGGGCTGGTCCCTTCCATTTCCCGAATAATCCGTTCATAAATATTAAAATGACCGGCGGACAGATAATCGACCAGGCTATGGCAAAAATCATCGAGCGCTTTTTCATCCAGCTCAGAAAATGATTCTTTGCCCGGCTTCATGCCAACCAGATTGTAATACGTCACAAGCAGATGCTTACGCACGTGTAGCCAGTGGTCGACAAGTTTATTACTGCCTCCAACGCGCAGCGTCAGGCTTTCTAGCTGGTTTAGCATGATTTACTCCGTCAAAATAAGTTTAAAAAGTGCTCACCCAAAAATATGTAAAAATGATGTTACCAACATGCCAGTGTCGCTAAGGTAGTGCAATAGATTATGGAACGTGTCATCGAATTAACCGATCAGGGCTGGTGGATTGTCAGCCATGAACAAAAATTATGGTTGCCCGGTGGAGAATTACCACATGGTGAGGCGGGAAATTACGATCTTGTGGGGCAGCGCGCACTTGCCATCGGTGAATGGGAAGGCGAACCCGTCTGGCTGATCAGGCAGCAGCGCCGTCAGGAAATGGGGTCGGTGCGCCAGGTCATCGATCAGGATGTGGGGCTTTTCCAGCTCGCCGGGCGCGGCGTCCAGCTTGCGGAATTCTACCGCTCGCATAAATTCTGCGGCTACTGCGGCCACGAAATGCACCCCAGTAAAACCGAATGGGCAATGCTGTGCGGACACTGCCGCGAGCGTTATTACCCGCAAATCGCTCCCTGCATTATTGTTGCCATTAAGCGTGACGATAAAATCCTGCTCGCGCAGCACACGCGTCATCGCAACGGCATTTATACCGTGCTGGCGGGCTTTGTCGAAGTGGGCGAGACGCTGGAGCAGGCGGTGGCCCGTGAAGTGATGGAAGAGAGCGCGATTCGCGTGAAAAAACTGCGCTATGTCACTTCGCAACCCTGGCCGTTCCCGCAATCGCTGATGACGGCGTTTATGGCTGAATACGACAGCGGTGAAATTAATATCGATCCGAATGAGCTGATAGACGCGGGCTGGTATCGCTATGACGATTTGCCGCTGCTACCGCCGCCAGGCACCGTGGCGCGCCGCCTGATCGAGGACACCGTGGCTTTGTGTCGGGCAGAGTATGAGTGACATGATACACTAACGGTCTGACGCATTGAGGAATTGCAAAATGACCGAATTGAAAAACGATCGTTACCTGCGCGCGCTGCAACGCCTGCCGGTGGATGTCACCCCGGTATGGATGATGAGGCAGGCTGGCCGCTATTTGCCGGAATATAAAGCCACCCGTGCCCAGGCAGGCGATTTTATGTCGCTGTGTAAAAACGCGGAGCTGGCCTGCGAAGTCACGCTGCAACCACTGCGTCGGTTCCCGCTGGATGCGGCGATCCTCTTTTCGGACATTCTCACCATCCCTGACGCGATGGGACTGGGGCTTTATTTCGAAGCCGGTGAAGGCCCACGTTTTACCTCGCCCATTACCTGTAAAGCCGACGTTGATAAGCTGCCGATCCCCGATCCGGAGCAGGAACTCGGCTACGTCATGAACGCGGTGCGCACCATCCGCCGCGAGCTGAAAGGCGAGGTGCCGCTGATCGGTTTCTCCGGCAGCCCGTGGACACTGGCGACCTATATGGTGGAAGGTGGCAGCAGCAAAGCCTTCACCGTCATCAAGAAAATGATGTATGCCGAGCCGATGGCGCTGCACCTGCTGCTGGATAAACT
The DNA here is from genome assembly GCA_963521185.1 of uncultured Enterobacter sp. GTDB lineage: Bacteria > Pseudomonadota > Gammaproteobacteria > Enterobacterales > Enterobacteriaceae > Enterobacter_D. The sequence goes on from CAUQTV010000020.1 coordinate 20,854, forward strand.
GGCGAAGAGCGTCACTCTGTACCTGAACGCGCAGATCCGCGCGGGCGCGCAGTCGGTAATGATTTTCGACACCTGGGGCGGCGTGCTGACCGGGCGCGATTATCAACAGTTCTCGCTGTACTACATGCACAAAATCGTTGATGGCCTGCTGCGTGAAAACGAAGGCCGCCGCGTGCCGGTGACACTGTTTACCAAAGGCGGCGGTCAGTGGCTGGAAGCGCTGGCGGAAACCGGCTGCGATGCGCTGGGCCTCGACTGGACCACCGATATTGCCGATGCGCGCCGCCGCGTGGGCGATAAAGTGGCGCTACAGGGCAATATGGATCCGTCCATGCTCTACGCGCCGCCTGCGCGCATTGAAGAAGAGGTGGCAACCATTCTGGCCGGTTTCGGTCAGGGTGAAGGCCACGTCTTTAACCTCGGCCACGGTATTCATCAGGATGTTCCACCTGAACATGCGGGCGCTTTTGTTGAGGCGGTACACCGTCTGTCGCAGCCGTATCATCAGTAAGGAGTGAATATGGATCTCGCATCACTGCGCGCACAACAGATTGAACTCGCCGCATCGGTATGCCGGGAAGATCGTTTTGTTAACGATCCCCCGACGATTATCGGTGGCGCAGACGTCGGGTTTGAGCAGGGAGGCGAGGTCACGCGCGCGGCAATGGTATTACTCCGCTATCCGTCGCTGGAGCTGATCGAACACCAGGTGGCGCGTATCGCCACCACCATGCCCTACATTCCCGGCTTCCTCTCTTTTCGCGAATACCCGGCGCTGCTGGCAGCGTGGGAGAGGCTATCGCAAAAGCCCGATTTGCTGTTTGTTGACGGGCACGGCATTTCGCATCCGCGCCGTCTCGGCGTGGCCAGCCATTTTGGTCTGCTGGTGGACGTGCCGACCATTGGCGTGGCGAAGAAGCGGCTGTGCGGACGCTTTGAGCCGCTTTCTGACGAGCCGGGCGCGCTGGCACCGTTAATGGACAAAGGTGAGCAGCTGGCGTGGGTGTGGCGCAGTAAAGCGCGCTGTAACCCGCTGTTTGTGGCGACGGGCCATCGCGTGAGCCTGGACAGTGCGCTGGGCTGGGTGCAGCGCTGCACCAAAGGCTACCGTTTGCCGGAGCCGACGCGCTGGGCAGATGCCGTGGCCTCGGGGCGTCCGGCATTTTTGCGGCTTGCAGGAAACTAAGCCGTGATTCAGGTACACTGCGGCTAATTTCCGAAATTGAGAACTCATCATGTTACAAAACCCGATTCACCTGCGCATGGAGAAGCTCGAAAGCTGGCAGCACGTCACTTTTATGGCCTGCCTGTGCGAACGCATGTACCCCAACTATGCGATGTTTTGCCAGCAAACCGGTTTTGGTGACCCACAGGTTTACCGTCGCATTGTGGACCTGATCTGGGAAACGCTGACGGTAAAAGATGCGAAGGTGAATTTCGACAGCCAGCTGGAAAAACTCGAAGAGGCCATTCCCTCGGCGGACGACTATGATTTGTACGGTGTCTACCCGGCCATTGATGCCTGCGTCGCGTTAAGCGAGCTGGTGCATTCGCGTCTGAGCGGAGAAACCCTGGAGCACGCCATCGAAGTCAGCAAGACCTCCATCACGACGGTGGCGATGCTGGAAATGACCCAGGAAGGTCGCGAAATGACCGACGAAGAGCTAAAAGCAAACCCGGCGGTTGAGCAGGAATGGGACATTCAGTGGGAGATTTTCCGCCTTCTCGCCGAGTGTGAAGAGCGTGACGTCGAACTCATCAAAGGTCTGCGTGCGGACCTGCGCGAAGCGGGTGAGAGCAATATCGGTATAAATTTGCAGCAATGAGACAACAAAACGTGATTTAACGCCTGTTTTGTCGCACTCCAAGGCTTCCCATTGGCCCCCCGTCTGGTCTACATTTGGGGGGCGAAAAAAAGTGGCTATCGGTGCGTGTATGCAGGAGAGTGCTTTTCTCGCATTTCCGTCGCACTCGATGCTTAGCAAGCGATAAACACATTGTAAGGATAACTTATGAACAAGACTCAACTGATTGATGTAATTGCGGACAAGGCTGATCTGTCTAAAGTGCAGGCGAAAGCTGCTCTGGAATCCACCCTGGCTGCAATTACTGAGTCTCTGAAAGAAGGCGATGCTGTACAACTGGTTGGTTTCGGTACCTTCAAAGTGAACCACCGCGCTGAGCGTACTGGCCGCAACCCGCAGACCGGTAAAGAAATCAAAATCGCCGCAGCTAACGTGCCGGCATTTGTTTCTGGTAAAGCACTGAAAGACGCAGTTAAGTAAGACCGCCGCGTGGCAGTGAACAGTTTTAACAGAGGGGCGGTTTCGCCCCTTTTGTCATTCTGGCGCTCAGGACTGGCGCTGGGGGGCGTACTGTTGCTCGCTGCCTGCAGTCATAACGCGTCACTGCCGCCCTTTACCGCCAGCGGTTATGCCGGCGATCAAGGGGCGGTACGTCTCTGGCGTAAAGACACCGACGGTGAAGTCCATCTCCTCTCCGCGTTTAGCCCATGGCGCACCGGCGACACCTCAACCAGTGAATATCGCTGGCAGGGCGACCAACTCTCCCTGATTGAACTCAACATCTACGGCAAACAGCCGGAGCATATTCGCGTGCGTTTTGATGACCACGGCGAACTCAGCTTTATGCAGCGGGAAGTTAACGGTCAGAAGCAACAGCTTTCCAGTGACCAAATCGCGCTGTACCGCTATCGCGCCGACCAAATCCGCCAGACCAGCGATGCGCTGCGTCAGGGGAAGGTAGTACTGCATCAGGGGCGCTGGCATGCCGATCGCTCGGTGACGACCTGCACGGGGAACAGGGTTAAGCCCGATTTCGACGCCCAGGCGTTAAGCCACATCGAACGCCGTCAGAGCCATTCATCGCTGGAGGTGAGTGTTGCGTGGCTGGAAGCACCGGAAGGCGCTCAGCTGCTGCTGGTGGCGAATGAGGACTATTGTACCTGGCAGCCGACAGAAAAAAGTTTCTGAGTTAAGTCCCCTCTCCCTTGAAGGAGAGGGTTAGGCTGAGGGGGAACTACTCCCCTTGCTCACGCGCAATCGCGCGATAGCCAATGTCCTGGCGGCTAAAGCTGCCTTCCCAATGGATATCTGCCATCAACGCATACGCGTTTTTCTGCGCTTCTGCCACCGTCTGGCCTAACGCGGTCGCACACAGCACACGTCCGCCGCTGGTCAATACCTGATCGTCCTCAGACAGTCGGGTGCCCGCGTGGAAGACCTTGCCGCCAATCTCTTCCAGCGGCAGACCGTGGATCACATCCCCGGTGCGGTAATCGCCCGGATAACCCCCGGCGGCAATCACCACGCCGAGAGAGGCGCGTTCATCCCATTCAGAGGTTTTCTCGTCGAGCTTGCCTTCACAGGCGGCCAGGCAAAGATCCACCAGATCCGATTTCATGCGCAGCATGATCGGCTGCGTTTCCGGATCGCCGAAGCGGCAGTTGAACTCGATGACTTTCGGGTTGCCCTGCTTGTCGATCATCAGGCCCGCGTACAGGAAACCCGTATAGGTGTTGCCTTCCGCTGCCATGCCGCGCACGGTTGGCCAGATCACCCTGTTCATCGCGCGCTGATGCACGTCATCAGTGACCACGGGAGCTGGTGAATAAGCCCCCATGCCGCCGGTGTTCGGGCCAGTGTCCGCGTCGCCGACGCGCTTGTGATCCTGGCTGGTGGCCATCGGCAGCACGTGCTCGCCGTCGACCATAACGATAAAGCTGGCTTCTTCGCCGTCGAGAAACTCTTCGATAACAATACGGTGACCTGCATCGCCAAACGCATTGCCGGCCAGCATGTCAGTGACCGCCGCTTCCGCTTCTTCCAGCGTCATGGCGACAATCACGCCTTTGCCCGCGGCCAGACCATCGGCTTTAATCACAATCGGTGCGCCTTTCTCGCGCAGATAGTCCAGCGCTGGCTCGATGTCGGTAAAGTTCTGGTACTCCGCCGTCGGAATGTTGTGACGCGCGAGGAAATCTTTGGTGAAGGCTTTGGAGCCTTCGAGCTGCGCGGCACCCTGGGTGGGGCCAAAAATGGTCAGGCCAGCGGCGCGGAACGCATCCACCACGCCAATGACCAACGGCGCTTCCGGGCCAACGATCGTCATATCGATTTTTTCATTCTGTGCAAAGTTCAGCAGCGCCGGAATATCGGTCGGGCCGATGGCCACGTTTTGCAGCGTGGGCTCTAACGCGGTGCCCGCATTACCCGGAGCGACAAACACGGTCTTCACCAGCGGTGACTGTGCCGCTTTCCATGCCAGTGCGTGCTCGCGCCCGCCGTTACCAATTACTAATACTTTCATTGTCTGCTCCGGAAATTAATGGCGGAAATGACGCATGTCGGTGAAGATCATCGCCAGCCCATGTTCATCAGCGGCAGCAATGACTTCATCATCACGAATAGAACCGCCAGGCTGGATCACACAGCTCACGCCCACGGCTGCGGCGGCGTCGATGCCATCGCGGAACGGGAAGAACGCATCGGAGGCCATTGCAGAGCCTTTCACTTCCAGACCTTCGTCGGCGGCTTTGATACCGGCAATTTTAGCGGAATAGACGCGGCTCATCTGGCCTGCGCCTATGCCGATGGTCATATTCTCTTTCGCGTAAACAATCGCGTTGGATTTTACAAACTTTGCCACTTTCCAGCAGAACAGCGCATCACGCAGCTCTTGCTCAGTTGGCTGACGCTTGCTGACCACACGCAGGTCGCCTGCGCTCACCATGCCCAGATCGCGATCCTGAACCAGCAGACCGCCATTCACGCGTTTGAAATCCAGGCCCGGTACGCGTGCAGCCCACTCGCCGCACACCAGGACGCGCACGTTTTGTTTCGCGGCGGTGATTTTCAACGCCGCTTCCGTGGCGGACGGGGCGATGATCACTTCAACAAACTGGCGAGAGATAATCGCCTGTGCGGTATCGGCATCCAGCTCGCGGTTAAAGGCGATGATGCCGCCAAACGCGGAAGTCGGGTCGGTTTTGTAAGCGCGGTCGTAAGCGTCAAGAAGAGATGTACTTACCGCAACGCCGCAGGGGTTGGCGTGCTTCACAATCACGCAGGCCGGTTCGCTGAACTCTTTGACACATTCCAATGCCGCGTCGGTATCCGCAATGTTGTTATAAGAGAGCGCTTTGCCCTGGACCTGCGTGGCGGTAGCAACGGAGGCTTCTTTAATTTCTTCTTCTATATAGAAGGCGGCGTTCTGGTGGCTGTTTTCGCCATAGCGCATATCCTGCTTCTTAATGAAGTTCAGGTTCAGCGTGCGTGGGAAGCGGCCCGACGGTTCTTTGGTTTCACCGTGGTAAGCCGGAACCAGGCTACCGAAGTAGTTGGCGATCATGCTGTCATACGCGGCGGTGTGTTCAAACGCTTTAATTGCGAGGTCGAAACGGGTATCGAGGGTCAGTGAACCGTCGTTGGCATCCATCTCAGCAATAATGGCGCTGTAATCGCTGCTCTTAACGACGATGGCCACGTCTTTATGGTTCTTCGCCGCAGAGCGCACCATGGTTGGCCCACCGATATCGATGTTCTCAACCGCGTCTTCCAGCGTGCAGCCTTCACGGGCGACGGTCGCGGCGAACGGATAAAGGTTAACGACCACCATATCAATCGGAGAGATGTCGTGCCGGGCCATAATGGCATCATCCTGCCCGCGACGGCCAAGAATGCCGCCGTGCACTTTCGGGTGCAGCGTTTTCACGCGTCCATCCATCATTTCCGGGAAACCGGTGTAGTCAGACACTTCGGTGACCGGCAGGCCGTTGTCTGCCAGCAGGCGAGCGGTACCGCCAGTGGAGAGCAGCTCTACGCCGCGCTGGGAGAGAGCCTGAGCGAATTCGATGATACCGGCTTTGTCAGAAACACTGAGCAGGGCGCGGCGGACTGGACGAGGTTGTTGCATGGTAAATCCCCTGGATTTGACGATTACAGAGAGCGTTAGCTGAATTTTCGGTCTTCTTTATACCCAAGATTCAGCTAACGCCCCAGACGGGGCATCCTTGTTTTAGCGCGGGCATTGTAACGAAAACGTTTGCGCATCGCTCGCGAATTTTCAATTTTTCGCAGTGTTGTGGATAAGTCTGTGTGCAAACAGGTATAAAGCCGCGTTTTGCTGTGGAATGCAGCAGTCAGTCATTTTTCTGTCATTTAGGTGTTGCGGTGCGTTTAGAACTCCCTATAATGCGCCTCCATCGACACGGCAGATGTGAATCACTTCGCAACTAACACGCCGGTTCGGTTGAAGAGAAAAA
>CAUQTV010000021.1:0-25819 GCA_963521185.1 uncultured Enterobacter sp.
TTTTTCTCTTCAACCGAACCGGCGTGTTAGTTGCGAAGTGATTCACATCTGCCGTTTCGATGGAGGCGCATTATAGGGATCCCAGTTTTTTGCACAAGCCTTTTTTAGATCTTTTTTACTGACTGTTGATTTTTCATTCTTTCCGCTGTGATCCTGTTCGATCTGCTTAAATTTTGACGCGCAAAAGGCTTGCGCAGGCTCAATAAAGCCACCAAAGTCATCTTACGGTTCGTATTTTGACGAGGTAATTATGTCTGCTGTTTTACGCCCTTATAAGGATCTGTTCCCAAAAGTGGGGCAGCGCGTCATGATCGATCCCACCAGCGTTGCGATCGGTGATGTCCGGTTAGCCGATGATGTGGGCATCTGGCCACTTGTGGTGATCCGCGGTGACGTTAACTATGTCGAGGTGGGTGCACGAAGTAATATTCAGGATGGCAGCGTTCTGCATGTAACGCACAAATCATCCTATAACCCCGACGGTAATCCGCTTGTTATCGGGGAAGACGTTACTGTCGGGCACAAAGTCATGCTGCACGGCTGCACAATAGGTCATCGCGTTCTGGTCGGGATGGGTTCGATCTTGCTTGATGGCGTGGTGGTTGAAGATGATGTGATGATTGGCGCGGGCAGCCTGGTGCCACAAAACAAACGGCTGGAAAGCGGCTTTCTTTATCTGGGCAGCCCGGTTAAGCAGATCCGTCCGTTAAAAGAGGCGGAAATCGAGGGACTCAAATACTCCGCCAACAATTACGTTAAATGGAAAGATGACTATCTGGATCAGGACAACCAGACCCAACCCTGATCGTCTTCCCGCTGCTCAAGGATCAGCTGTTCGGCTTCATCTTCGAGATCCCAGCGGTTTGCCTGGAAAGCCGCGAGCCACTGCGCTGGCGTATCGCCCCCAAAGCGATGTGCCAGCGTTGCTCCGGGAATAGCACAGGTCAGCAGCATTCCATTCACCAGCACAGGAAAACACACTGCATGTTTTTCCGCGTGCCATTCCTCACGATCGGGAAACTGAATCGCCTGATTCACTTCGCGATTTCCAGCTTGAGCCGATCAATGACGGGAACCGTTTCAGGTAATACGCCATGCCACAACAGTACTGCATGTGCCGCTTGCGCCACCAGCATGCCCAGACCGTCCGCACAATGTTTCGCGCCGTGCTGTTCGCACCAGCGTAAAAATGGCGTGTTTCCTTTCTGATAAAACATGTCGTAGCAGAACACCTGCGGATGGATCACTGATGCCGGGATCGCCGGGATCTCGCCGCCAATGCCGCTGGAGGTAGCATTAACGATCAGATCGAATTCATGCCCGGCCAGTTTTTCCATCTCCACAGCACTCACGCTACCCGCATGCGTAAACAGCTCTGCCAGCGCTTGCGCACGGGAGAACGTCCGGTTGGTTAAGGTCACCGCACAGTCAAGCGAGAGTAAAGGAAGCAAAACGCCACGCGAAGCGCCGCCAGCCCCAATAAGCAGTATCCGGGAACCTGGCTTGATAAACGCCAGCCGTTGCAGATCGCTAAGCAACCCAATACCGTCGGTGTTATCCCCCAACAGACGGCCATCATCAAGGCGTTTTAAGGTATTGACCGCGCCCGCTAACGCTGCGCGCTCCGTCAGCTCATCAGCCCTTGCATAAGCTTCTTCTTTAAACGGAACGGTGATATTCGCCCCCTTTCCCCCCTCGGCAAAAAAGGCTTCCAGCGCGTTCAGGAATCCATCTCGGGGCGCGAGGACGCGGCCATAGGGGTGAACGATCTGCAACTGCTGCGCGAATTGCAGATGAATAGAAGGCGACTTACTGTGCGCGATGGGATTTCCAAATACCGCATAGCTTTCCATAGATTACCCCTGGCGAAAGCGCTCACCGGTCAGCGCGTCGCGGATTTCAGATGGATTCAAACGCCCGCCGGTGAGGCCTTCCACCACCGGGAAATCATCGCCGAACTGGGCGCGCACTTCCTGCGTGGTACGGCACGGCGGTCGTCCCGTGAGATTCGCGCTGGTCGATACCAGCGGTTTGCCATATGCCTCGCATAATTCGATGACCAGCGGATGATCCGTCACGCGCACGGCAAGGGTGTCAAATCGTCCGGTCAGCCAACGAGGGGTCGCAGCCCGGGCCGGAAAGACAAAGGTCACAGGGCCGGGCCAGCGGGAAAAGACGGTTGCGCGCTGCGCCTCGCTGAGCACGGTGTCGTCTATATAGGGTTTGAGCTGCGCGAAATTCGCCGCGATAAGAATCAGCCCCTTCTCAACCGGACGTTGTTTTAAGGCGAGCAGACGTGACACGGCCGTTTCGCTGTCAGGATCGCACCCGACACCAAACACAGCTTCAGTAGGATAAGCGATGACGTTTTCGTTGTTCAGGACTGCCACCGCGTCAGCGATGGAGCCTGATGGCAGGTTATTATTCACAGGTTTATTCCGCCGTAACCGGCTTTCCACATTGTTTACTGGCGCAGAAGCATTTGACACCCTGCGCGGTTTTCTTTTCAATAAGTAATGGGTACTGACAGACAGGGCAGGTGCCCGCCACCGGCTTGAAATTGATCACGAACTGACAATCGGGATAGCGATCGCAGGAATGAAAGGTTTTGCCGAAGCGGGATCGGCGCTGTACCAACTGCCCTTTTTCGCACTGTGGGCAAGTGATGGCCGTGTCGTCGGGTTTGTCGATCATCTCGGTATGCGTGCATTCGGGGTACTGACTACAGCCGATGAACATACCAAATCGCCCCTGGCGAAGGACCATGACAGCACCGCAGAGCGGACACGTTTGCCCCTCCAGCACCTTTACGATGTGTCCGTCGGCCTGCGTTTTTAGCGGGCGAACGTAATCGCATTCCGGATAGTGTGAGCAACCAAGAAACGGTCCATGCTTCCCGGTACGAATAACAAGCGGAGCCCCACACTGTGGGCAGGGCTCTTGATTAGACACTGAAAACAGTGCTGATTTGGCCATAACAACTCTTGAGGCTGCAGCAATAATTTAGTGCAGCATACCTTCATTCACTTCAAAGAGTAATTCTTCCATCTGCTGATAGGCGTTTTCACATCCTGGGATATTGAACAGAACCATCAGGATGACCCATTTCAGATCTTCCAGATCAAACTCTGCTGTATCCAGCGCCAGCACGCGCTCAATGACCATTTCTCGCGTTTCGAGGTTTAGCACCTGAATTTGCTCCAGGAATAACAGGAATCCCCGGCAACTGGCATCCAGCCTTTCGGCCTCTTCAGCGGTATAAATACGTAAAGAGAGCGGATCAGAAGCAAGCTGCATCGGTTCGGCGAGGCCTTCCTGATAATCAGCAAGCTTTTCCAGCCACAATAGCGCGTTGTAAATGTCTTCCCGATCAAAACCGGCATCGGTCAGATCCGACTCCAGTTTGTCCTGATCCACGCGCAGTTCAGCTTCGTTGTGGATGTAAGTCTCAAACAAATACATTAGTACGTCGAACATGGCTTGCCCTCCTCAATCGGACATAGCCGCCGGGTACAGCTGCGATCCATCCTGCTAACTCCAGTTCGAGTAGCTGAGCCACTGTCACTGGCACAGGTTGGCCGGCACGTTCAGCGACGACGTCAACAGGTGTTACCTCATCTCCTACGTTAGCCAGGAGCTCAGGAAATGGCAATGCCACCGCTTCGGGTTCTGGTGAATAAATTAAACTTTCGCTCTCATCTGGCAGCCAATTGAGCCCATATTGCAAATTTTCGAGGATTTCTTCTGCTGACGTTACCAGCGTCGCCCCTTGCCGGATCAGGCTGTGCGGACCTTCACAACCCGGGTTACCCAGCGGTCCCGGCAGCGCAAACACATCGCGTCCTTGCTCAAGCGCACAGCGCGCAGTGACCAGCGAACCGCTCTTTAACGCGGCCTCCACCACCAGCACGCCCTGGCTCAATCCGCTAATAATCCGATTGCGGCGGGGAAAGTTGCCCTGCCAGGGAACGGTGGATAACGGAAACTCCGAGACGATAGCACCGCCCGACGCCATAATCTGTGCCGCCAGCGCACGGTGCCGCTTCGGATAAACGCTGAACAACCCGTTCCCCAGTACGGCAATGGTTTTGCCGTGAACATTAAGTGCCGCGCGGTGGGCGATGCTGTCGATACCCAGGGCTAGTCCGCTGGTAATGGTCATGCCGTGCTGAGCCAGATATTCACAAAATAGCCGCCCCCAGCGCTCGCCGTACCAGGAGTGCGCCCGACTCCCTACCACGCCCAGCTGTGGTGATTTCAACAGCGAAATATCCCCCTCAACAAACAGCGCGCCGGGGTAATCAACAATCGCCCTGAGCTGGGTGGGGTACGCGGCATGGCTGGCGAGCACCAGATGATGCTGAGGCATCTCAAGCCAGGCAAGACTCTTTTCGATTTCCTGTTCGGACAGCGAGCGAAACGTCGCGATCTGCTTTGGCGTTAGCCCGGCCTGGCGTAGTGCGGCAATATTGATGTCAGGGCTAAGAGCTAAACAGCGTGCGATGCTGAGCATTGCGTCACCGTAAAGCTCGCCGATGTGTAAGAGGCGCAACCAAATCTCAGTGAGAGTCATCCTTTTCCCTTGCCATAAGCGGCTTTTACAATCCTTGCGATTGGTCACTGATGCTGTCAATCAGGAGGGGATTTGTCTAGAATAGAGGTAATAATCTTTCCAACTCCTGAACACAACTCTGGATCTTTATGTCAGTTTTGCACGTGTTACATATTCCGGACGAGCGTCTTCGCAAAGTCGCCGCACCGGTTAAAGAAGTAAATGCAGAAATTCAGCGTATCGTCGATGATATGTTCGAGACGATGTACGCCGAAGAAGGTATTGGCCTTGCCGCAACGCAGGTCGATATTCATCAGCGGATCATTGTTATTGATGTCTCCGAAGATCGCGATGAACGCCTGGTATTGATTAATCCGGAGCTGCTGGAAAAAAGCGGTGAAACCGGTATTGAAGAGGGCTGCTTGTCGATCCCGGAACAGCGTGCGCTGGTTCCTCGCGCCGAGAAAGTGAAAATCCGCGCGCTCGATCGTGATGGTAAGCCTTTCGAACTGGAAGCCGATGGCCTGCTGGCGATCTGTATCCAGCATGAAATGGATCACCTGGTTGGCAAACTCTTTATAGACTATTTGTCCCCAATGAAGCGTCAGCGTATTCGTCAAAAAGTTGAAAAACTGGATCGCATGAACGCGCGGCCATAAGCCGAAGCTAAAAGGATTAACGTGTCGGATTCACTACGCATTATTTTTGCCGGTACGCCTGACTTTGCAGCGCGTCATCTTGACGCGTTGCTGTCATCAGGACATGAGATCGTGGGGGTGTTTACCCAACCCGATCGCCCTGCCGGACGCGGAAAAAAACTGATGCCTGGCCCGGTTAAGGTGCTGGCAGAAGAAAAAGGCTTGCCGGTCTTTCAGCCTGTGTCGCTGCGTCCGCTGGAGAGTCAGCAGCTTGTGGCGGATTTAAAGGCTGATGTCATGGTCGTGGTGGCCTACGGCTTAATTTTGCCGAAAACCGTGCTGGATATGCCGCGCCTCGGCTGCATTAATGTGCATGGTTCACTGTTGCCACGCTGGCGTGGTGCCGCCCCTATTCAGCGTTCGCTGTGGGCGGGCGATGAGCAAACGGGTGTGACGATCATGCAAATGGATGTCGGTCTTGATACCGGTGACATGCTGCATATGCTGGCGTGCCCGATCACCGCAGAAGACACCAGCGCAACGCTGTATGACAAGCTCGCTGAACTGGGTCCGCAAGGGCTTATCGAAACCCTCAGGCAGCTCGCCAGCGGTACAGCCCAGCCGCAGGTGCAGGATGAAACGCAGGTCACCTATGCCGAGAAACTGAGCAAGGAAGAAGCCCGCGTTGACTGGTCTTTATCCGCGCAACAGCTTGAGCGCTGCATCCGTGCCTTCAATCCATGGCCGATGAGCTATCTGGTCATTGATGATCAGCCTGTCAAAGTCTGGAAGGCATCCGTTATCAGCACGCCAACGTCTGCGGAACCGGGCACAATCATTGATGCGAACAAGCAGGGTATTCAGGTCGCGACGGGCGACGGTATCCTGAATCTCGAATCGCTACAGCCCGCCGGTAAAAAAGCGATGAGTGCGCAGGATCTGCTCAACTCTCGCCGGGAATGGTTTATTCCAGGTCACCGTCTCGCCTGACGGTCACAACGTCTAAAGCCCGGTGTTTCCGGGCATTTTTATTTTTGCGGTTATGAAAAAAAATCTAAATTTACGCAGCATGGCCGCTCAGGCTATTGAACAGGTCGTTGAAAAAGGCCAGTCACTGAGCAACGTCCTGCCGCCGCTACAGCAAAAAGTTTCGGATAAAGACAAAGCGCTGCTCCAGGAGCTGTGCTTCGGCGTCCTTCGTACGCTCTCGCAAATGGAATGGTTTATCAATAAGCTGATGTCGCGCCCTATGACCGGCAAACAGCGAACCGTTCATTACCTGATTATGGTTGGCGTCTATCAGCTGCTACATACGCGCATTCCGCCGCACGCTGCCCTGGCCGAGACCGTCGAAGGCGCAGTTGTGATTAAACGACCGCAACTGAAAGGGCTGATCAATGGCGTCCTGCGCCAGTTCCAGCGGCAGCAGGAATCTCTGGTCGCCGAGTTTGCCGCCAGTGACAGCCGCTATCTGCATCCTGAATGGCTGCTTAAGCGCTTACAAAAAGCGTATCCGCAACGTTGGGAAGCTATTGTTGAGGCCAATAATCAGCGCCCACCGATGTGGCTGCGTGTTAATCGTAAGCATCACTCCCGCGACGCGTGGCTGGCCCTGCTGGAAGAGGCGGGTCAGCAGGGCTATACGCATAACGATTATCCGGATGCAGTACGTTTAGACTCCCCGGCACCTGTCCATACGCTGCCAGGTTTTGATGAGGGCTGGGTGACCGTGCAGGATGCATCCGCGCAGGGTTGCATGCGTTTTCTTGAGCCGCAAAATGGCGAACAGATTCTGGATTTATGCGCGGCCCCTGGTGGTAAAACGACGCACATTCTTGAAGTCGCTCCTGATGCCACAGTGCTGGCCGTCGATGTCGATGAAAAGCGTCTGTCGCGCGTTTACGACAACCTCAAGCGTTTAGGGCTGAAAGCACAGGTGAAGCAGGGCGACGGGCGTTTCCCCGCGCAGTGGTGCGGCGAGCAGCAGTTTGACCGTATTCTGCTGGATGCGCCCTGCTCCGCAACCGGTGTGATTCGCCGTCATCCGGATATCAAGTGGCTGCGCCGCGATCGCGATATCAGTGAACTTGCGCAGTTGCAGGCTGAAATCCTCGACGCTGTCTGGCCGCACCTGAAACCCGGTGGCACGCTGGTGTATGCGACCTGCTCGGTTCTGCCGGAAGAGAACAGCCAACAGATTGCCGCATTTTTTGCACGCACGCCGACAGCCACGCTCAGTGGGACAGGCACGCCAGAGCGCCCGGGTCAGCAGAATCTTCCAGGCGCGGAAGATGGCGACGGCTTCTATTACGCTAAGCTAATCAAACAGTGATTGAGATGACGGGTCACAACTGATGAAGATAATCATACTGGGCGCAGGGCAAGTCGGCGGTACACTGGCCGAAAACCTGGTCGGCGAGAACAATGACATTACCGTCGTCGATACCAATGGCGACCGGCTGCATAGCCTACAGGATAAGTTTGACCTTCGCGTCGTTCAGGGGCATGGCTCCCATCCGCGCGTTTTGCGTGAGGCCGGGGCTGACGACGCAGACATGCTCGTGGCGGTAACCAGCTCCGATGAAACCAACATGGTTGCCTGTCAGGTGGCGTATTCCCTTTTTAATACGCCCAACCGAATTGCCCGTATCCGCGCCCCGGACTATGTGCGCGATGCCGATAAGCTCTTCCACTCCGAAGCAGTTCCCATCGATCACCTGATTGCGCCTGAGCAGCTGGTCATTGACAGTATTCACCGTCTGATTGAATACCCGGGCGCGTTACAGGTGGTGAATTTCGCCGAGGGTAAGGTCAGTCTTGCGGTGGTCAAAGCCTATTACGGCGGTCCACTGGTCGGGAACGCTCTCTCGACCATGCGCGAGCACATGCCGCACATCGACACGCGCGTAGCGGCAATCTTCCGCCACGATCGCCCCATTCGTCCGCAGGGATCCACCATCGTTGAAGCGGGCGATGAAGTCTTTTTCATCGCCGCGTCGCAAAATATCCGCGCAGTGATGAGTGAGCTACAGCGTCTTGAGAAGCCTTATAAGCGGATCATGCTGGTCGGCGGCGGCAACGTCGGTGCGGGTCTGGCGCGTCAGCTTGAAAAAGACTACAGCGTGAAGCTGATCGAACGCGATCAACAGCGTGCTGCTGAGCTGGCTGAAAAGCTGCAAAATACGATCGTGTTTTATGGTGATGCATCGGATCAGGAGTTGCTGGCCGAAGAGCATATCGATCAGGTTGATCTGTTTATTGCCGTCACCAACGACGACGAAGCGAACATCATGTCCGCGATGCTGGCCAAGCGCATGGGGGCTAAAAAAGTCATGGTGCTGATCCAGCGCCGTGCCTACGTTGACCTGGTGCAGGGCAGCGTGATTGATATCGCCATTTCCCCGCAGGAAGCGACGATCTCAGCCCTGTTAAGCCATGTGCGTAAAGCCGATATCGTTGGCGTCTCCTCTTTACGCCGGGGAGTCGCTGAAGCCATTGAAGCCGTGGCACATGGTGATGAAAGCACCTCTCGCGTCGTGGGGCGTGTTATTGACGATATTAAACTGCCGCCAGGAACCATTATTGGTGCCGTTGTACGCGGAAACGATGTCATGATTGCGAACGATAACCTGCGCATCGAGCAAGGCGACCACGTCATTATGTTCCTGACAGATAAAAAGTTTATTTCAGACGTCGAACGACTCTTCCAGCCAAGTCCCTTCTTCTTGTAACCCTCACGGGGCGCTAAAATTAGCGCCCCTGTTTGTTTAACCCCTTATTTATAAAAGGTTAATAATTCAGCTCATTTATCCCGGTGACGTGGAAATTAGAGAATGCTTTGTTAGACTTAGGGTTGTCTGCGGTAATAGGGAGAATAAAATGAGCATGTTAAAAGAATTTCGCGCTTTTGCGATGCGTGGGAATGTGATTGATCTGGCCATCGGTGTGATCATTGGTGCGGCGTTCGGTAAAATTGTTTCTTCACTGGTTGCCGATATCATTATGCCGCCACTGGGCCTGTTGATTGGCGGCATTGATTTCAAACAGTTTGCCATCACGCTGCGTGAAGCGCAGGGCGATGTTCCTGCGGTTGTGATGCACTACGGTGTCTTCATTCAGAACATTTTTGATTTCGTCATCGTGGCGTTCGCTATCTTTCTCGCCATCAACTTAATCAACAAACTTCATAAGAAGAAAGAAGAGCAGCCTAAAGCGCCGCCTGCGCCTTCGAAAGAAGAGATTCTGCTGACTGAGATCCGTGATTTGTTGAAAGAACAGAATAGCCGGCCATAACAGGTCGCTAAAACGAGAAGGCCAGTGGCAAAAAAGTGATTTACTCTCTTGCCACTGGCCTCCTGACCACCCCGTTTTGCATGCTTGTCTTTGCGTAAGTAACTGCCTTTTCCTTTTTTATTCTTCTCGACACGTTGGCGAAACAGCGGATCGTGCAATAGTGCTTCAAGGGCGTTATCGTTAATCTGCCCCTTCTGGTGCTGATAGCGACTCATATTATCTCCAGATTGTAAGATGACTTTTCATGTAAAACGCTGCGAGTGTAGTCCCGAGTGTTGACGAAATCAACAGCCCTCCGTTTTGCCACTGGCCCCTTGCTCAAGAGCTTCCAGAATTGAGCAGTAGACGCTGCTGTGCGCAGTCCCGCAACAGGCATCGTTGAGACGCTGAAGCGATAGCCGCATCGTCTGTAATTCTTCAATACGGGCTTCTACCTCGCTCAGTCGCGATTGCACAATACTCTTCGACTCCTGACAGGTGTGATGCTGCGGATCGATACGGATCGACAGCAATTCCCGGATCGACTCAAGCGTGAAGCCAAGCTGTCTGGCATGCCGAATAAACTTAAGCCGTTGCAGATCGTTGTCGGAGTACAGACGAAAACCACCCTGCGTCCGGACCTCATGATCCATCATCTGCTGTTTTTCGTAGTAACGCACGGTATCTGGCGTCACGTCGGCCAGTTTAGCCAGCTCTCCAATACGGTACATGGCTGCTCCTCAGTGAATGTTGGCGATCTTATCGTTAAGACAGGGCTATTTTAGCAAGATGAGAGAGGAGTGATGGGGTACAAATAAAAAAACCCGCCGAGGCGGGTTTTTCTACGTTACTACAGATTACTCTGCAGCAGCTTCTGCTTTCGACTCAGAGCGAACAACCAGCTCGATGTAAGCCATCGGCGCGTTGTCACCTGCACGGAAGCCACACTTAATGATGCGAGTGTAACCACCGGCGCGGGTCGCGAAACGCGGGCCCAGTTCGTTAAACAGTTTTGCCACGATCTCGTTATCACGAGTGCGGGCGAATGCCAGACGACGATTAGCTACGCTATCAGTCTTGGCAAGAGTAATCAGCGGCTCAACTACGCGACGCAGCTCTTTCGCTTTAGGCAGGGTCGTCTTGATGATCTCATGACGAACCAGTGAACCTGCCATGTTGCGGAACATAGCCTGGCGATGGCTGCTGTTGCGGTTCAGTTGACGACCACTCTTACGATGGCGCATGACCTTATCCTTCTCAGTAAAACCTTAACCTGTGATCCGGTTACTCGTCAGCGATGCTTGCCGGCGGCCAGTTTTCCAGGCGCATGCCCAGAGACAGACCACGGGAAGCCAGCACGTCTTTAATCTCTGTAAGAGATTTTTTACCAAGGTTAGGCGTTTTAAGCAGCTCAACCTCGGTACGCTGTACCAGATCACCGATATAGTGGATAGCTTCTGCTTTGAGGCAGTTAGCAGAGCGGACAGTCAATTCCAGATCGTCAACAGGGCGCAGCAGGATCGGATCGAATTCTGGTTTCTCTTCTTTCACTTCCGGCTGACGAACATCACGTAAGTCAACGAAAGCTTCAAGTTGTTCTGCCAGGATGGTCGCCGCACGACGAATCGCCTCTTCAGGATCGATTGTGCCGTTGGTTTCCATTTCGATGACCAGCTTGTCCAGGTCGGTACGCTGTTCTACACGCGCTGCTTCAACATTGTAGGCAATACGCTCTACAGGGCTATAGCATGCGTCGACCAGCAGACGGCCGATTGGGCGCTCATCTTCTTCCGAATGAATTCGGGCAGAAGCCGGCACATAACCACGACCGCGCTGAACTTTGATACGCATGCTAATCGCTGCGTTCTCATCGGTCAGGTGGCAGATCACGTGCTGCGGCTTGACGATTTCGACATCACCATCATGGGTAATGTCGGCTGCAGTCACAGGGCCAATGCCAGATTTATTCAGGGTAAGAATAACTTCATCTTTACCTTGAACTCTCACCGCCAGCCCTTTCAGGTTGAGCAGGATTTCCAGGATATCCTCCTGAACACCCTCTTTGGTGCTGTACTCATGAAGTACACCATCAATCTCAACTTCGGTCACCGCGCAACCCGGCATCGATGAGAGCAGAATACGGCGCAGTGCGTTACCCAAAGTATGGCCAAAGCCACGTTCTAAGGGCTCAAGGGTCACCTTGGCGTGCGTCGAACTCACTTGCTCGATATCTACCAGGCGCGGTTTTAGAAACTCTGTCACAGAACCCTGCATTGTGTCCTCTCTTTGGTACTAAGCTTTACTTGGAGTAAAGCTCGACGATCAGGTGTTCGTTAATGTCCGCAGACAGATCAGAACGCTCAGGCTTACGCTTAAACGTACCTTCCATCTTGCCACCATCAACTTCCAGCCAGGTTGGCTTTTCACGCTGCTCAGCCAGCTCCAGAGCGGCTTTCACGCGAGACTGCTTTTTCGCTTTCTCACGAATGCTAACCACGTCATTCGGACTAACCTGATAAGAAGCGATGTTAACAACACGACCGTTTACCATGATAGCCTTGTGGCTTACCAGCTGGCGTGCTTCAGCACGAGTGGCGCCAAAGCCCATACGGTATACAACGTTGTCCAGACGACCTTCCAGCAGAGCCAACAGGTTTTCACCGGTGTTGCCTTTCAGACGTGCTGCTTCTTTGTAGTAGTTACGGAACTGACGCTCGAGCACACCGTAGATACGGCGAACTTTTTGCTTTTCACGCAACTGCACACCATAGTCAGACAGACGCGGTTTACGCGCACCGTGCTGGCCAGGAGCTTGTTCAATCTTACACTTGGTATCAATCGCGCGAACGCCAGACTTCAGGAACAGGTCTGTGCCCTCGCGACGGCTCAGCTTGAGCTTAGGACCCAAATATCTTGCCATTTTCTTTCTCCAACATTCCTAAAAAAACGGGCGTTATACGCGGCGTTTTTTCGGCGGACGACAACCGTTGTGAGGGATCGGAGTCACATCAGTAATATTAGTGATGCGGAAACCAGCGGCGTTCAGAGCACGAATAGTAGATTCGCGGCCTGGACCCGGTCCCTTGACCATAACTTCCAGATTCTTGATACCGTATTCTTTCACGGCGTCAGCGCAACGCTCTGCTGCAACCTGAGCTGCAAACGGAGTGGATTTGCGTGAACCACGGAAACCGGAACCACCGGCTGTTGCCCAACCCAAAGCGTTACCCTGACGATCAGTAATAGTAACGATTGTGTTGTTGAAAGAAGCATGGACATGAGCCACGCCGTCAGAGACTTGTTTTCTTACACGTTTACGTGCACGAATTGGTGCCTTTGCCATTATTCAATCACCCCGATTATTTCTTGATCGGTTTGCGCGGACCCTTACGGGTACGTGCGTTGGTCTTCGTACGCTGTCCGCGCACTGGCAGACCACGACGATGACGCAAACCGCGATAGCAACCAAGATCCATCAGGCGCTTGATGCTCATGCTAACTTCACGGCGCAGATCACCTTCAACGACAAATTTGGCAACTTCGTCACGCAGCGTGTCGATTTGTTCTTCAGACAGCTCACTGATCTTAACATCTTCAGCGATACCCGCAGAGGCCAGAATAGCCTTGGAACGGGTCTTGCCGACACCGTAGATCGAGGTTAACGCGATCACAGCGTGTTTTTGATCAGGAATGTTAATGCCTGCTATACGGGCCACTATGCACTCCTACTATTTAATATGTACGCACCATGCTGAAAAGCCCGTTTTCAGGATACTCAAATGGATACGCACAGACATACAAAAGATTGGCTGGCTAATCTAGCCAGCTCAACCCAACTTTGCAAGAAAAATATGCGAAATAATCAGCCTTGGCGCTGTTTATGTTTCGGTTCGGCACTGCAAATCACGCGGATGACGCCATCACGCTTAACGATTTTGCAGTTACGGCATAATTTCTTGACGGAAGCACGAACTTTCATTTTTACTCTCCGTAACTTCTCGGGCGACCATTAACGGCCGTAGCCTTTCAGGTTCGCCTTCTTCAATGCAGACTCATACTGACTCGACATCATCAGAGTTTGCACTTGAGCCATAAAGTCCATAATCACGACAACAACGATCAGCAGTGAGGTCCCACCGAAGTAGAACGGCACTTTCATTGCATCACGCATGAACTCCGGGATAAGGCAGATAAAGGTAATGTAGAGCGCACCAACCAAAGTCAGGCGGGTCATTACTTTATCGATATACTTCGCCGTTTGCTCTCCCGGACGAATTCCTGGTACAAATGCACCGGACTTCTTCAGGTTATCTGCTGTTTCACGCGGGTTGAAGACCAACGCCGTGTAGAAGAAACAGAAGAAGATGATTGCAGACGCATAGAGTAACACATAAAGCGGTTGCCCAGGCTGCAAATACAGCGAAATTGTTGTCAGCCAGTTCCAACCGGTACCGCCCCCGAACCATGACGCGATGGTCGCCGGGAACAGAATAATACTGGAAGCGAAGATTGCCGGGATTACCCCTGCCATATTCACTTTCAGCGGTAAATGTGTGCTCTGTGCAGCATAGACACGACGACCCTGCTGGCGTTTCGCGTAGTTCACCACAATGCGGCGTTGACCACGTTCAACAAACACAACAAAGAACGTCACTGCAAATACTAATACTGCAACCAACAGCAACAGAAGGAAGTGCAGGTCGCCTTGACGCGCTTGCTCGATCGTGTGGGCAATGGCTGGCGGGAGTCCCGCAACGATACCAGCGAAGATAATGATCGAGATACCGTTGCCGATACCACGCTCAGTAATCTGTTCGCCGAGCCACATCAGGAACATGGTTCCTGTGACCAGACTTACAACAGCGGTGAAATAGAATGCAAAGCCTGGATTCATCACCAGACCTTGCATACCAGGCATATTCGGTAGACCGGTAGCAATACCGATCGACTGGAATATTGCCAGCACCAGAGTGCCGTAACGGGTGTACTGGCTGATCTTACGACGACCAGACTCCCCTTCTTTCTTGATTTCTGCCAGCGTCGGATGAACGACCGTCAGCAGCTGGATAATAATCGATGCCGAAATGTACGGCATGATACCCAGGGCAAAGATAGAAGCACGGCTGAGAGCACCACCAGAGAACATGTTAAACATTTCAATGATGGTGCCTCGCTGTTGCTCAAGCAGTTTGGCAAGTACAGCGGCATCAATACCAGGGATCGGAATGAAAGAGCCAATACGAAACACTATCAGCGCACCGATTACAAACAGCAGTCTGCGTTTCAGCTCGCCTAAGCCACCTTTGGCACTTTGAAAATCTAATCCCGGTTGTTTAGCCATCTGCTACTTATTCCTCGATTTTACCGCCAGCAGCTTCGATAGCAGCACGAGCACCTTTAGACACACGCAGACCACGAACAGTTACCGGAGTAGAAACTTCACCAGCCAGGATCACTTTCGCGAACTCGATCTGGATACCGATAATGTTTGCAGCTTTCAGCGTGTTCAGGTCTACAACGCCGCCTTCCACTTTAGCCAGATCGGAGAGACGAATCTCTGCAGTGATCATCGCTTTGCGGGAAGTGAAGCCGAATTTCGGCAGACGACGGTACAGAGGCATCTGGCCACCTTCGAAACCGCGACGTACGCCACCGCCAGAACGAGAGTTCTGACCTTTGTGACCACGACCACCGGTTTTACCGAGGCCAGAACCAATGCCACGACCCAGGCGTTTGCCCGCTTTCTTAGAGCCTTCGGCCGGAGACAGAGTATTTAAACGCATCTCTTACTCCTCAACTTTAACCATGAAGGAAACCGCGTTGACCATACCACGAACAGCGGGAGTATCCTCACGCTCAACGGTATGCCCAATACGACGCAGACCCAGGCCAAGCAGCGTTGCCTTGTGTTTCGGCAGACGACCGATTGCACTGCGGGTTTGAGTGATTTTAATAGTCTTTGCCATGGTCAATTACCCCAGAATTTCTTCAACGGATTTACCACGCTTGGCAGCGACCATTTCCGGGGACTTCATATGTTCCAGGCCATCGATA
Organism: uncultured Enterobacter sp.; assembly: GCA_963521185.1. GTDB lineage: Bacteria > Pseudomonadota > Gammaproteobacteria > Enterobacterales > Enterobacteriaceae > Enterobacter_D. Next base: position 15,517 of record CAUQTV010000021.1, read on the forward strand.
GTTGCACGAACCACGTTAATCGGGTTAGTGGAACCATACGCTTTAGCCAGAACGTTACGAACCCCAGCGACTTCCAGGACGGCGCGCATTGCACCACCGGCAATAATACCGGTACCTTCAGAAGCCGGCTGCATGAAGACACGAGAACCCGTGTGAGTACCCTTAACAGGGTGCTGCAGGGTGCCGTGGTTCAGCGCGACGTTAATCATATTGCGACGGGCTTTTTCCATCGCTTTCTGGATCGCTGCTGGAACTTCACGCGCTTTACCGTAACCAAAACCAACGCGACCGTTACCATCGCCAACTACAGTCAAAGCTGTGAAGGAGAAAATACGACCACCTTTTACGGTTTTAGATACGCGGTTAACCGCGATCAGCTTTTCCTGCAGTTCGCCAGCTTGTTTTTCGATGTGAGCCATCTTACACCTCTACCTTAGAACTGAAGGCCAGCTTCACGGGCAGCATCTGCCAGTGCCTGGACACGACCATGATATTGGAACCCGGAACGGTCAAAGGAAACATCTTTGATCCCTTTTTCCAGAGCGCGTTCAGCAACAGCTTTACCCACAGCTGCAGCAGCGTCTTTGTTACCGGTGTACTTCAATTGTTCAGCGATAGCTTTTTCTACAGTAGAAGCAGCTACCAGAACTTCAGAACCGTTCGGTGCAATTACCTGTGCGTAAATATGACGCGGGGTACGATGTACCACCAGGCGAGTTGCGCCCAGCTCTTGGAGCTTGCGGCGTGCGCGGGTCGCACGACGGATACGAGCAGATTTCTTATCCATAGTGTTACCTTACTTCTTCTTAGCCTCTTTGGTACGCACGACTTCGTCGGCGTAACGAACACCCTTGCCTTTATAAGGCTCAGGACGACGGTAGGCGCGCAGATCTGCTGCAACCTGACCGATCAGCTGTTTATCAGCGCCTTTCAGCACGATTTCAGTTTGAGTCGGACATTCTGCAGTGATCCCCGCTGGCAGTTGATGGTCAACAGGATGTGAGAAGCCAAGTGCCAGGCTTACAGAGTTCCCTTTGACCGCTGCGCGGTAACCTACACCAACCAGCTGAAGCTTCCGAGTGAAGCCTTCGGTAACACCGACAACCATTGAATTCAGCAGGGCACGCGCGGTACCAGCCTGAGCCCATCCATCCACGAAACCATCACGTGGACCGAAGGTCAGAGCATTGTCTGCATGATTTACTTCAACAGCATCGTTGATAGTACGAGTCAGCTCGCCGTTTTTACCTTTGATCGTAATAACCTGACCGTTGATTTTTACATCAACGCCGGCAGGAACAACGACCGGTGCTTTAGCAACACGAGACATTTTTTCCTCCGATTAGGCTACGTAGCAGATAATTTCGCCACCAAGACCAGCTTGGCGCGCTGCACGATCAGTCATAACACCTTTAGAGGTAGAAACAACTGCGATACCCATGCCGGCCATAACTTTCGGCAGCTCATCTTTTTTCTTATAGATGCGCAGACCTGGGCGGCTGACACGCTGAATGCTTTCTACAACAGCTTTACCCTGGAAATACTTAAGAGTCAGTTCCAGTTCCGGCTTGGTGTCGCCTTCAACTTTAAATTCTTCAATAAAACCTTCTTCCTTCAGCACGTTGGCAATTGCCACTTTCAGCTTGGAGGAAGGCATGGTGACCGCAGCTTTGTTCGCGGCCTGACCGTTACGGATACGGGTCAGCATATCCGCGATCGGATCTTGCATGCTCATCTGTCTTTACTCCCGTGATTCAATTGGTGACAATTACCAGCTAGCCTTTTTCAGACCCGGAATTTCACCGCGCATAGCGGCTTCACGGACCTTGATACGGCTCAACCCGAACTTCCGCAGGAAAGCGTGCGGACGACCAGTTTGACGGCAGCGGTTACGCTGACGAGACGGGCTGGAATCACGCGGCAGAGTCTGCAGCTTAAGAACCGCATTCCAACGATCTTCGTCGGTTGCGTTCACATCAGAGATGATAGCTTTCAGTTCAGCGCGTTTAGCGAAGAATTTATCAGCTAAAGCTACGCGCTTTACTTCGCGTGCTTTCATTGATTGCTTAGCCATTCAGTAACCCTACCTTACTTGCGGAACGGGAAGTCAAAGGCAGCCAGCAGAGCACGGCCTTCTTCATCAGATTTCGCAGTAGTGGTAATGGTAATATCCAAACCACGGACGCGATCGACTTTGTCGTAATCGATTTCTGGGAAGATGATCTGCTCACGGACACCCATGCTGTAGTTACCACGACCATCGAATGACTTAGCGGACAAGCCACGGAAGTCACGGATACGCGGTACAGCAATAGTGATCAGGCGCTCAAAGAACTCCCACATGCGTTCGCCACGCAGAGTTACTTTACAGCCGATCGGATAGCCCTGACGGATTTTGAAGCCTGCAACAGATTTGCGTGCTTTGGTGATAAACGGCTTTTGACCGGAGATTGCTGCCAGATCGGCTGCTGCGTTATCCAGCAGTTTCTTGTCAGCGATCGCTTCACCAACACCCATGTTCAGGGTGATCTTCTCGACCCGAGGGACTTGCATGACAGAATTGTAGCTAAACTCAGTCATGAGTTTTTTAACTACTTCGTCTTTGTAGTAATCATGCAGTTTCGCCATCGTACTACTCCAAATTACTTGATAGTTTCGCTGTTAGACTTGAAGAAACGGACTTTTTTGCCGTCTTCGAATCTAAAGCCTACACGGTCAGCCTTGCCGGTTGCCGCGTTGAAGAGTGCAATGTTAGAGATCTGAATAGCTGCTTCTTTCTCTACAATGCCGCCTGGTTGGTTCAGGGCCGGAACCGGCTTCTGATGTTTCTTAACCAGGTTGATACCTTCAACGATGACCTTGCCGGAAGACAAGACATTCTTAACTTTACCGCGTTTACCTTTATCTTTACCGGTTAACACGATAACTTCGTCATCACGACGGATTTTAGCTGCCATGATTCGCTCCTTAGAGTACTTCTGGTGCCAGAGAGATAATTTTCATGAACTTTTCAGTACGAAGTTCACGAGTTACCGGCCCAAAAATACGCGTACCGATGGGCTGCTCAGAGTTATTGTTTAAAATAACGCATGCATTACCATCGAAGCGAATGACAGAACCGTCCGGGCGACGAACACCCTTCCTGGTGCGCACCACTACCGCTTTCAGCACATCACCTTTTTTGACCTTACCACGCGGAATTGCTTCCTTGATGGTGATCTTGATGATGTCGCCTACGCCTGCGTAGCGACGGTGCGAGCCACCCAGAACCTTGATACACATTACGCGACGTGCACCGGAGTTGTCGGCGACGTTCAGCATAGTCTGTTCTTGGATCATTTCAGTGCTCCGCTAATGTCAACTACTACTTTGGGACCCAAAATCTCGGGTCGTTAAAAAGCCCCATATCGGGGGCGCGGCATTATAACACCGCTTCCGGGATATGGGTAGAAAAAATAAACGGTCCAGGACTGGACCGTTTATCGTTTGAGAACGCGTACTGTATTACAGAACAGCTTTCTCTACAACGCGAACCAGCGTCCAGGACTTAGTCTTGGACAGCGGACGGCATTCGCGGATTTCAACCACGTCACCGGTACCGCATTCGTTGTTCTCGTCATGTACGTGCAACTTGGTCGTACGCTTAATGAATTTACCGTAGATCGGGTGTTTCACAAAACGTTCGATAGCAACAACAATGGATTTCTCCATTTTGTCGCTAACAACGCGACCTTGCAGAGTACGGATTTTATCGGTCATTACGCACCCGCCTTCTCAGTCAGTAAAGTCTTAACGCGTGCGACGTCACGACGCACTTGCTTCAACAGGTGAGACTGTTGCAGCTGGCCACTGGCTGCCTGCATACGCAGGTTAAACTGCTCGCGCAGCAGGTTCAGCAGCTCGGTGTTCAGCTCTTCAACACTCTTCTCACGCAGCTCTTTTGCTTTCATTACATCACCGTCTTAGTTACAAAGGTGGTTTTAATCGGCAGTTTCGCTGCTGCCAGCTTGAATGCTTCACGGGCCAGCTCTTCCGGCACGCCGTCCATTTCATACAGGACTTTGCCCGGCTGGATCAAGGCAACCCAATACTCCACGTTACCTTTACCTTTACCCATACGCACTTCGAGCGGCTTTTCGGTGATCGGTTTGTCCGGGAATACACGGATCCAGATCTTACCCTGACGCTTAACTGCACGGGTCATAGCACGACGTGCTGCTTCGATCTGACGTGCAGTCAGACGACCACGGCCAACAGCTTTCAGACCGAAAGTGCCGAAGCTAACATCCGTACCCTGCGCCAGACCACGGTTGCGGCCTTTGTGCACTTTACGGAATTTTGTACGCTTTGGTTGTAACATCAGCGACGCTCCTTATTTCCGGCCTTTACGCTGCTGCTTTTTAGGTTGAGCAGCCGGTTTTTCCGGTTGTTCAACAGCAGCCATACCACCCAGGATCTCACCTTTGAAGATCCATACCTTAACGCCAATTACACCATAAGTGGTGTGCGCTTCAGAGGTGTTGTAGTCGATGTCAGCACGCAGAGTGTGCAACGGAACGCGACCTTCACGGTACCATTCGGTACGTGCGATTTCCGCGCCGCCAAGACGGCCGCTAACTTCAACTTTAATACCTTTAGCGCCAAGACGCATTGCGTTCTGTACAGCACGCTTCATAGCACGACGGAACATAACACGACGTTCCAGCTGTGAAGTGATGCTGTCAGCAACCAATTTTGCGTCCAGTTCCGGTTTACGGACTTCGGCGATATTGATCTGTGCAGGAACGCCAGCGATATCCGCTACGACCTTACGCAGTTTTTCTACGTCTTCGCCTTTCTTACCGATAACGATACCCGGGCGAGCGGTGTGAATGGTCACACGGATGCTCTTAGCCGGACGCTCGATAACGATACGAGATACGGACGCCTTCGCCAGTTCCTTAGTCAGGTACTGACGAACTTTAAAATCGCTGTCCAGGTTGTCAGCGAATTCTTTGGTGTTCGCAAACCAGGTTGAGTTCCATGGTTTTACAATACCCAGGCGAATACCATTAGGATGTACTTTCTGACCCATTGCTAGTCTCCAGAGTCTCAGCGATCGGACACAACCACAGTAATGTGGCTGGTGCGCTTCAGGATGCGATCTGCACGACCTTTCGCACGCGGCATAATGCGCTTCATGCTTGGGCCTTCATCTACGAAAATTTTCGCAACTTTCAGATCGTCAATGTCAGCGCCATCGTTGTGTTCAGCGTTAGCAATGGCAGATTCCAGTACTTTCTTAACCAATACCGCAGCTTTCTTGTTGGTATAGGTCAGGATGTCCAGGGCCTGCGACACTTTCTTACCGCGAATCAGGTCAGCAACAAGGCGAACCTTCTGAGCAGAAGAACGAGCATGGCGATGTTGAGCTAAAGTTTCCATCTCTTCCTCCTACCTTATTTCTTCTTCGCTTTTTTATCAGCAGCGTGGCCGCGATAAGTACGAGTCGGTGCGAATTCACCCAGTTTGTGACCGACCATTTCGTCGGAAACAAAGACTGGAACGTGCTGACGACCATTATGGACAGCGATGGTCAAACCGATCATGTTAGGAAAGATCGTTGAACGACGGGACCAAGTGCGCAGGGGCTTCTTGTCACCGCTTTCCACCGCTTTCTCTACCTTCTTCAGCAAGTGCAGGTCAATAAAAGGACCTTTCTTGAGAGAACGTGGCATGGCTTATCCTCTAATATTATTTGCTACGGCGACGTACGATAAATTTATCAGTACGCTTGTTGCTGCGGGTCTTCTTACCTTTGGTCTGGACGCCCCACGGAGTTACCGGGTGCTTACCAAAGTTACGACCTTCACCACCACCATGTGGGTGATCTACCGGGTTCATCGCCGTACCGCGAACGGTAGGACGAATACCACGCCAGCGTGCAGCACCTGCTTTACCCAGAACGCGCAGCATATGCTCAGCATTGCCAACTTCGCCCAGAGTTGCGCGGCAGTCAGCTTCAACTTTGCGCATTTCGCCAGAACGCAGACGCAGGGTGACATAAGCACCATCGCGCGCAACGATCTGAACATAGGTACCAGCAGAACGTGCCAGCTGACCGCCTTTACCTGGTTTCATTTCTACGTTATGAACGGTAGAACCAACCGGGATATTGCGCATCGGCAGGGTGTTACCCGCTTTAATCGCAGCATCAACGCCAGACTGAATCTGGTCGCCAGCTTTCAGGCCTTTAGGGGCCAGGATGTAACGGCGTTCGCCATCTTTGTACAGAACCAGCGCGATGTTCGCGGAACGGTTCGGATCGTACTCAAGACGCTCAACAACAGCCGGGATACCATCTTTGTTGCGTTTGAAGTCAACCAGACGATAAGCTTGCTTATGGCCGCCACCGATGTGACGAGTGGTGATACGACCATTGTTGTTACGACCACCGGATTTGCTGTTTTTTTCAACCAGCGGAGCAAAAGGTTTGCCCTTATGCAGCTCAGGGTTGACCACTTTAACAACGTGGCGACGACCCGGAGATGTCGGTTTACACTTAACAACTGCCATTGTATTACTCCTCCGACTTACTCAGCGCCGCCGACGAAGTCCAGGTTCTGGCCTTCCTTCAGGGTGACGTAAGCTTTTTTCCAGTCGCTACGACGACCGATACGCTGTCCGTGACGTTTAACTTTCCCTTTAACAACCAGGGTGTTAACGACTTCGACTTCGACTTCAAACAGTTTCTGCACAGCAGCTTTGATTTCTGCTTTGGTCGCGTCTTTAGCAACTTTGAGAACGATGGTATTGGTTTTTTCCATCGCAGCAGACGCTTTTTCAGAAACGTGCGGTGCGCGAAGCACCTTCAGCAGACGTTCTTCACGAATCATGCCAGCATCTCCTCAACTTGCTTAACAGCATCAGCAGTCATTACGACTTTGTCGAAGGCGATCAGGCTAACCGGGTCGATACCTGCTGCGTCACGTACGTCAACCTTGTGCAGGTTACGTGCGGCCAGGAACAGGTTCTCGTCCAGCTCACCGGTGATGATCAACACATCTTCCAGAGCCATGTCTTTCAGTTTCTGTGCCAGCAGCTTAGTTTTAGGCGCTTCTACAGAGAACGTCTCGACAACGATCAGACGATCCTGACGTACCAGTTCGGACAGAATGCTTTTCAGCGCGCCGCGGTACATCTTTTTGTTTACTTTTTGACTGTGGTCCTGCGGACGCGCAGCGAAGGTCACGCCACCTGAACGCCAGATCGGGCTCTTAATAGAACCTGAACGCGCACGGCCGGTACCTTTCTGACGCCACGGTTTCTTACCGGAACCAGTTACTTCAGCACGGGTCTTCTGAGCACGAGTACCCTGACGAGCCCCAGCTGCGTAAGCAACTACAACCTGGTGTACCAGCGCTTCGTTAAAATCACGACCGAAGGTAGTTTCGGAAACAGTCAGCGCGCTTTGCGCGTCTTTCAATACTAATTCCATTGCTATCTCCTCACGCCTTCACAGCTGGTTTAACGATCAGGTCGCAACCGGTAGCACCCGGAACTGCACCCTTAACCAGCAGCAGGTTGCGCTCAGCGTCAACGCGTACTACGTCCAGGCTCTGAACAGTTACACGTTCGTTACCCAGCTGACCTGCCATTTTCTTGCCTTTGAACACTTTGCCCGGAGTCTGGTTCTGACCGATAGAACCCGGAACGCGGTGAGACAAGGAGTTACCGTGGGTAGCGTCCTGGGTACGGAAGTTCCAGCGCTTAACGGTACCAGCGAAACCTTTACCTTTAGAGGTACCGGTTACGTCAACTTTTTTAACTTCAGCAAACAGCTCAACGCTAATGTCCTGACCTACGGTGAATTCTTCGCCGTCAGCAAGACGGAATTCCCACAGACCACGGCCAGCTTCTACGCCAGCTTTAGCGAAGTGACCCGCTTCCGGCTTGGTGACGCGGTTAGCTTTTTTAGCACCGGTGGTTACCTGAACAGCACGGTAGCCGTCGTTAGCCAGGTCTTTAACCTGAGTCACGCGGTTTGCTTCAACTTCGATTACGGTTACTGGGATAGATACGCCATCTTCAGTGAAGACGCGGGTCATACCCACTTTTTTACCGACTAAACCAATCATTGTATCAACCTCTCAATCGCTCGATGACCTGATTAACCCAGGCTGATCTGCACGTCTACACCGGCAGCCAGGTCCAGACGCATCAGAGCATCAACGGTTTTCTCGGTTGGCTCAACGATGTCAACCAGACGCTTGTGAGTGCGAATTTCGTACTGATCGCGCGCGTCTTTGTTAACGTGCGGAGAGATCAGAACGGTAAAGCGCTCTTTGCGGGTCGGCAGCGGGATCGGACCACGGACCTGCGCACCAGTGCGCTTGGCAGTCTCGACGATTTCCGCGGTTGATTGATCGATCAGACGATGATCAAACGCTTTAAGACGGATACGGATTCTTTGGTTCTGCATGAGACCAGAGCTCCAATTATTTATAGACGAAAATAATCACTACTCGCACCCATTACGATTGATGGGGGAGTGTAATCGTTCTTACGTTGCCCCCCGATTGGGAGCGTTGTTTGACAGCCTGAAAAGCGCTGCCAGGGTTCATATCGAACCAGCCGTCAATTACGACAAGCCCGCGCATTATACGCAATATTGGCATTCGCGCAAGTGGCGTTTAGAAAATAAGCGCTGCGAGGGTGCGCGCACTGCGGCTTTTGATCGCTGCAACAGCGCCAGCTCTTCTGAAGCCGCCTCACAAAGGTGAACGTTGGTCATTGGCACAGACGCGGAGGGGATGCAGGCTACCTTATCCCAACGGAGCCGTATCCATGTTTATTACGTCTGCTTTTCTGCTGAGTTATCTCATCCTCTGCTTTTTACTGAGTCGGGAGGATATTCGCACCGGCCTGCTGCCGGACCGCTACACCTGCCCTCTTCTGTGGGCCGGCCTCGGCTGGCATCTTTGCTGCAACCCGCCGGCAACGCTGGCCAGCGGTGTGGGCGGGGCCATCGCGGGGTATCTCTCTTTTGCCACTCTTTACTGGGGCTACCGCTGGCTGCGCGGGCGTGAAGGAATGGGTTACGGCGACATCAAATTACTGGCGGCACTCGGTGCCTGGCATGGCTGGGAACCGCTGCCGCATCTGATCTTCATTGCTGCCCTGCTGGCCTGTCTCTACACTGGCGCGCTGTGGATTGTCAGGCGGAATAAGCAGACATTAAAAAACCCGCTGCCATTGGGTCCATTTCTGGTGGCAGCGGGTTTGATCGTGGGTTGGCAAAACGGTGCGGCAGTCGTCAGCTTGCTTGTTGTTTAAGCTGAGACTGGAGATAGTTTTGCAAACCAATTTTGCTGATGAGATCCAGTTCGGTTTCCAGCCAGTCGATGTGGCCTTCCTCATCCGCCAGAATTTCAATCATCATATCGCGGCTAACATAGTCGTGGACGGTGTCCGCATAGGCGATAGCCTCACGCAGATCTTTTGCCCCTTCCAGCTCCAGGCGCAGATCGGATTGCAGCATTTCCTCTACATCTTCACCGATACCCAGCTTGCCGAGATCTTGCAGGTTAGGAATACCTTCGAGGAACAAAATACGCTCGATGTATTTATCGGCGTGCTTCATTTCATCGATGGATTCATGGTATTCAACGTCGTTGAGGCGTGTTAAGCCCCAGTTCTTGAACATTCTTGCATGAAGAAAATACTGATTGATTGCGACAAGCTCATTTCCCAATAATTTATTGAGATAATTTATGATTCTAACATCACCTTTCATTATCACATCCCTCCGCTTCCACTCATAGAAGCGTAGATGGGGCTACAGGGATGTCAAAAAAAAGAGCGAGCCTTAAGCGATCTCTTTATATTCCGGGATCTGCATCAATTCATCCTGCATGATTTCACGCGCGGCGCGGACGCACTTACCGCATTGATTTCCCACAGGAACAAACTTGCGAAGCTGCTGAAAAGATTGAGGGTGAAACTGGCGTACAGCCTGACGAATTTTTTTGTCACTCACACCATTACACAAACAAACGTACATGATCACTCCCGTTCAATTTATGCGCAAAGTGTAAATGAGAATAGTTATGATTACAATAGCACAAGCGGAAGAGAAACAGATCGCAGACGGAAAAAGTGCAAACAAAAATGACGGCAGCAGAGAGTGAAGAGAGGAAAAGCAAAAAGGACGCCGAAGCGTCCTTTTTCAATTCAGAGATAATAAATTATTAGCTCAGAACTTTAGCAACAACGCCCGCACCAACAGTACGGCCGCCTTCACGGATTGCGAAACGCAGACCGT
>CAUQTV010000022.1:0-4304 GCA_963521185.1 uncultured Enterobacter sp.
TGATGGTGATACCACGAGCTTTTTCTTCCGGCGCGTTATCGATCTGATCGAATGCGCGAGCAGAACCACCGTAGGTTTTTGCCAGAACGGTAGTGATTGCAGCAGTCAGCGTTGTTTTACCATGGTCAACGTGGCCGATAGTACCGACGTTAACGTGCGGTTTTGTACGTTCAAACTTTTCTTTAGACATCGATTGTCCCTCTAAGACACGGATAAATCGGTGATATCACCACATCAACCAGGCATCAGGCCTGAACTGTTGAATGCTTTTAATTTAAACACAGAGAGAAACGGGAAGGAGAAGTGAAGTGGTGCTGATACCCAGAGTCGAACTGGGGACCTCACCCTTACCAAGGGTGCGCTCTACCAACTGAGCCATATCAGCACGTCTGGAGCGGGCAGCGGGAATCGAACCCGCATCATCAGCTTGGAAGGCTGAGGTAATAGCCATTATACGATGCCCGCATCCTGAAACTCGGCTACCCAGTTCTTTCTGTATTCTGGAGAAGAACACTCTCCATTTGAGTCGGCAAATACTGCTACCGCCTCTGGCGACGTTTTCACGTTGCCTGAAAGTGGTGGTGGGGGAAGGATTCGAACCTTCGAAGTCTGTGACGGCAGATTTACAGTCTGCTCCCTTTGGCCGCTCGGGAACCCCACCGGACTTGATGGTGCCGACTACCGGAATCGAACTGGTGACCTACTGATTACAAGTCAGTTGCTCTACCTACTGAGCTAAGTCGGCATCAAGTAGCGCGCATTCTAGGGAGAGCGGCGGACTCATGCAACAAAAAAATCGCAGAAAACGTTCTATCGCTCACATTTTGTGCGCCAGCATGGAAAAATGCTGTTATTTCAGTCAATGCAGAACAATTATTCAGCATTCCTGGTCATCGGAATGCGAAACTACCGCCGGAAAAAACCACGCGGGAAGCGTCCAGAATAAGCAAAGCGGCAGCGTGCTCCTTATAGAGAGGTTGTGCCCATACCCTCATATCGTGACACTCATCAGTGAAAGCGTCATTGAGCACCATTTTTTCTTATTATTCCCTGGCATCTGGTGTTACCCTCCTGCCCATTGTCCAAATTAACTTAAATGCGGCGTGCCATTATTATTGTCGTCCGGAAGGACGCGTATCGCTGGACATGCAGTCCATGTGCAGTAAGTGACAATGGCAGGCAGAAACATGCTTATGATTAAAAAAGAGCAAACGTTAATGACGCCTTACCTGCAGTTTAACCGCAGTCAATGGGCTGCACTTCGTGATTCAGTGCCGATGACCCTGACTGAAGGGGAAATCGCGCGGTTAAAAGGCATCAATGAAGATCTCTCGCTGGAAGAAGTCGCCGAGATTTATCTGCCATTGTCGCGTTTACTCAACTTCTACATTAGCTCTAACCTGCGTCGTCAGGCGGTGCTGGAGCAGTTCCTGGGGACCAATGGGGAACGTATTCCTTATATCATCAGCATTGCAGGTAGCGTGGCCGTTGGGAAAAGTACCACCGCTCGCGTATTGCAGGCGTTATTAAGCCGCTGGCCTGAGCACCGACGTGTTGAGCTGATCACCACCGATGGCTTTCTGCATCCTAATCAGGTGTTAAAAGATCGCGGCCTGATGAAAAAGAAAGGCTTCCCGCAATCTTATGACATGCATCGCCTTGTGCAGTTCGTCTCCGATTTGAAATCGGGCGTGCCGAATGTCACCGCACCGGTCTATTCGCATCTCATCTATGATGTGATCCAGGATGGGGATAAAACTGTCACCCAACCGGATATTTTGATTCTGGAAGGCTTAAACGTTTTGCAAAGCGGAATGGATTATCCTCACGATCCGCATCATGTGTTTGTGTCGGATTTCGTTGATTTCTCTATTTATGTTGATGCCCCAGAGGCATTATTACAAAACTGGTACATCAACCGTTTCCTGAAATTCCGTGAAGGTGCCTTTAGCGATCCGGACTCTTACTTCCATAATTATGCAAAGTTATCGGAAGATGAAGCTGTGAATATCGCAACGTCACTTTGGGAGGAGATTAACTATATGAATCTCAAGGAAAACATACTTCCAACACGTGAGCGTGCCAGCCTAATCATGACCAAGAGCGCTAATCACGCCGTCGAACAGGTTCGCTTACGTAAATAAAGGAAAGGAGAGCACAGGCTCTCCTTTTTCGTTTATTCTGCGCTTCTTAGTGAAATCTCGCCACCCATCCACGGCTTAATCGCACCATCCTGTTCAAGCAATAACGCCCCCTGTGAATCTATTCCACGAGAAATACCAAATATCTCTTTTTCACCAATAATCAGTTTTACCGGCCGATTAATAAAGTTATCCAGCTTTTTCCAGCGGGTAAGATACGGCGTTAATCCTTCCTGCTCAAACAGTTCCAGCGCGGCACGCAATTCGGTGATCAAACGCACGGCCAGCGTGTTGCGATCGATTGAGATCCCGGCCTCTTGCAGGTTGATCCATCCCTGATTGATCACATCGGTCTCAACATGCCGCATGGCCAGGTTGATGCCTGCGCCAATAACGATATTCGCCGCATCGCCGGTTTTACCCGTTAACTCGACAAGAATACCCGCCAGCTTGCGGTCCTGAAGATATAAATCATTCGGCCATTTCACGCGCACCTGGTCGGCACCCAGATCATGCAGCACTTCCGCCATCACAATCCCAATCACAAGGCTCAGGCCAATTGCGGCTGCGGGCCCCTGTTCAAGACGCCAGAACATCGACAGGTAGAGATTAGCGCCAAAGGGGGAAAACCATTTGCGACCACGTCGGCCACGGCCCGCCTGCTGATATTCAGCCACACAGGCGTCACCCGATTTAAGCTGATCAATGCGATCCAACAGATACTGGTTTGTGGAGTCAATAACCGGTAATACGGCGATATTTCCCTGGTTGATCTGACGGCCGATCAGCGCTTCATCCAGCAACTGGATAGGCTCAGGCAGGCTGTAGCCTTTACCGGGAACGGTAAAGACATCCACTCCCCAATCGCGAAGAGTCTGCACGTGCTTATTGATCGCCGCCCTGCTCATTCCCAGACGTTCACCCAGCTGCTCGCCTGAATGAAAGTCTCCATCGGCCAGAATGGATATCAGGGTTAACGGGATGGTATTGTCCTTCACGCGATGACCTCCACAGCATTCACTTCGCCCGTCGGGCCGATAAATCGCACTTCAGGTTCCAGCCAGACATTAAATTTTTCACCCACCTGCTGGCGAACGTGATGCGCCAGCGCAATGACATCCTGGCTGCTCGCCTCGCCGGTATTGATCAGCACCAGTGCCTGCTGACGATGTACCGCTGCGCCGCCTATCTCTGTACCTTTCAAATGACAGTGATCGATAAGCCAGCCCGCGGCCAGTTTGACGCTGCCATCACTCTGCGGATAGTGCGGCGCCTGGGGGTGCTGCGCTAATAATCGTTGAGCCTCTTTGGCTGTGATCACCGGATTTTTGAAAAAGCTGCCGGCATTGCCGTTCACTTTTGGATCCGGAAGCTTTGTCATGCGCATGTGGCACACGGCATCAAAGACCTGCTGTGGCGTGACGGTCGCGGGATCAAGGCGTGTTAAATCCCCATAGGTGAGAATGGGCCGCCATGTTTTCGAAAGCTTTATTCCTACGGCGACAATAGCGTAACGATCCTGATATTCATGTTTGAAAATACTGTCACGGTAGCCGAAGCGGCACTCTTGCGCGCTTAAGCGCCGCGTTTGCCCGGTCGTCAGCTCAATGCAATCGACATATTCGCATACGCGTTGCAGCTCAATACCGTAAGCGCCAATATTCTGGATGGGGGATGAACCGACGCAGCCTGGGATCAGTGCAAGATTTTCCAGGCCTGGCATTCCGTGAGTCAGCGTATGCTGCACAAGATTGTGCCAGTTTTCCCCTGCCCCGACGTGCAGATGCCAGGCATCTGCCTGCTCCACGGCGGTAATACCCATGATGCGGTTTACAATGACGGTACCCGCAAAATCATCGAGGAAAAGGACATTGCTGCCTTCACCCAGTATCAGGGTGGGTTGCTGGTTTTTTACCGTATTTTGCCAGGCTTCCAGTAATTGTTGCTCGCTCTCAGCGCGAATAATCTGCGCGGCACGACGCGCAATGCCAAAGGTATTCCAGGGCTTCAGGGAGTGATTCATAGACGCTATCCAGAGACAAAAACCTCTGTAGTTTACCGTATATGTGGAGGGTTGGCTTGTGGTTATGGCGCGTGGGGAATTGAAAGAAAGCAACGCAAAAAGGCCATCCGTGAGGATGGCCTTTCGCTTGTTTGATGCCT